>NZ_JBFLUL010000005.1:552500-4602500 GCF_050470705.1 Chryseobacterium sp. NRRL B-14798
GACAGTAATGTCATAGCCAAGTAGTACTAATTACCCGTAGATTTATAGCCTATGGTTGCTATATGAAATTATAATATAATAAATGACAAGTTCTTTATGCGCAGCGAAGGTTTTGTCTTTGTGAAAGTTTTTATCGCTTAAAACGCAATAAGCTTAAGGCTTCAGGCCTAATGCTTAAAGCTATATACCTTCTTTAGGGTGGTTTTAGCGGTGGGGCTCACCTGTTCCCATTCCGAACACAGAAGTTAAGCCCACCAGCGCCGATGGTACTGCTAACGCGGGAGAGTAGGCCGCCGCCAGTTTTTATTTTATTTTTAAAAAATCCTTTATCATTGTGATAAAGGATTTTTTTGTTTTATACCCAAGCTAAGCTTATAAGCAATAAGCAATGAATAATAATTGATAAACGATACATCAATCAACTATGATTGATCAACTATCACCTATCATTTATTACTTATGCTGACAGCATACACTCCAATTGTCACTCCGTAGGAGTCTCAACAAAGTATCATCAAACAATTTTACAGTATCAAACCGTCTGAGTTAAAAAAATCATAAAGACTCTAATAAAGGAGGCTGGATTCCTGCGGAATGATACGATTGGGGATATATGAACTCACGATTTAAGCTGATCATTTACAACAGTCACTCCATAGGAATCTAGACAAATCCATTATTTTATTCAACTCAATCCCCACAAAGTACAAGATTCAGACTAGAGCTCTTTTAACTTTAAATTTTACTTAATTATTTAAGTATCAAAAGCTTTACACTCATAGTAATGATTGAATATGTTGTGATTAGAATAATTTGGTTGCTTTTATTAATAGATTTGGCATAAATAATTAATGATTGTATATTAATTTAATGATAATTACGTTTATTTGTTGAAATATCTAGTGATATTGTTAAATATATACCAAATCTAATTTTTATGAAAAAAACCATTTTTAAGGTTGGACTGCTCCAATCCTTATTCTTTTTCGGTGGATTGTATGCACAAAGTGATTCAACTAAAGCGTCAAAGATTGACGAAATAGTTGTTACAGCTTATGGTGTAAAAAAAGAAAAAAAAGCGCTTGGATATTCTTTCCAGGATGTGAAAGGACAAACCCTTGTTGACGCCAAAGAAAATAATGTTACCAATGCGTTAGCAGGAAAAGTTGCCGGGTTACAAGTGATTAAAGGAAGTTTTGGACCAGGTTCTTCCTCCAAAATTAACCTGCGGGGATTTAATTCGTTTACAGGAGATAATCAACCTCTTATTGTGGTAGATGGAGTTCCGTTAAGTAATAGCTTAGGATCAAAGGCTAAGCAGAATGGAAAAGATTCTAATAACGATTTCTGGAATCCGGATCTTGATATGGGGAATGGTCTAAGTGATATCAATCCGGACGACATTGAAAGTCTTTCTGTTCTGAAAGGTGGTGCTGCTTCTGCTCTTTATGGCTCCAGAGGTGGAAACGGTGTTATTTTGATTACTACAAAAACGGGTAAAAGAAAAGGGGGATTAGGAATTACATATTCTACAAGCTTAGGTTTTGAAAATATTTTTATGAAACCTGATTTGCAGCATAGTTTCGCACAAGGAAGTAATGGTTTGGTCAATCCTCAAGGGACCGACAATACAACTTCCTGGGGACCGACTTTTGAAGGTTCAAATATGACAGTCCACGATAACTTAAAAAACTTTTTTAAGACAGGAACTAATTCTCAGCATACATTGAGCTTTCAGGAGAACATTGGTGAAGGATCGAGCTTGTACACTTCTGCTAATTATTTAAGCAGTAATAGCCAGATTCCGAACTCAAAATATGAGAGGTTCAATTTTATGGCGAAAATGAATTCTAATTTTGGGGCTAATAAAAGATGGACTACTGAGGTGAAAGCTCAATATATGAGTGTTAAAGGTACAAACAGACCCTCTGCAGGGCAAGGTGACGGGAATTACTACCCAGCAATCCTTCTGATGCCTCAAAATGTTGATATAAGAGATTATCGTGAGGGGCAGATGCAAAATGGAGTGACATCGCGCTGGATAACCTCTAATGGAATTAATCCCTATTGGACTGCTTATAATGCATTGAACGCTGATAAAAAAGACAGGTTTTTATTAAACGGTTATCTTAAATATCAATTTAATAACTGGCTGAGCGCAGATGTAAGATTAGGAACGGATTTCTATTCTTTAAATACGGATGCGAGAGTTTGGACGGGATCCAGACGTAATAATTCTTACTCTACCGGTCAGGAAAAGTTTTATGAAAATAATTATATCATAAGTCTTAATGCTAAAAAAGATGATATTGTTGGTAAATGGGGAGGATCGCTTTCTGTTTATGGACAGATGATGGAAAGCAGGGATAAAGCATTATATTTTTCCACACAAAATCTCGTTATTGCCAATGTTTTCAGTACGTCTAATACGAGTGATCTTGCTTCTGTTACAACAACCGAAGTTGATATGTGGAAAAAAATTAATTCAGTATTTGCTGCTGCTGAAATTAATTATGACGGATATTGGTTTCTGAATGCTACAGCAAGAAATGATTGGTCTTCTACTTTGAATATAAATAACAGGTCTTATTTTTATTCTTCTGTGAGTACTTCATTAGTTTTGACAGATATGCTGAAAAAATTAAATGGTACTACTTTAAATGCCTTAACATTTGCTAAGCTTCGCGCGGCCTACGCAATTGTGGGTAACTCTTTACCTCCTCACAGCTTGTACAATACATATATTGCTTCCACTGATCCAAACGGACATATTGTACTTGCAAGGAACAAGATACTTTTTAATCCGGATTTACATGCGGAAAAGCTTAAAACTTTTGAAGTTGGAGCAGACATGAAGTTTTTTGACAGAGTGTCTCTGGATGTAAGTTATTTTAATAATAATGCCACCGATCAGCTTATAGCCATTCCGATAAATCCACTTTCCGGATATGAAAGAATGATGATTAATTCAGGAGGGTTGCATAACAAAGGGTTTGAATTCGTAATGAATACGGATATCTTTAAGAAGGAAAGCTTTGTATGGAATGTTAATGCCAATTTTTCAACGTTAAAAAGCAACATCGATAAAATTGACGGGATTGTTTCAAAATATCCTTTATCAGGTTTTGATAACGTTGCTTTCTTCGCAGAAGTAGGAAAACCTTACGGAGCCATTTACGGAACAAAATTCTTAAGAGTAGAAGATACCAGCAGTCCTTATTACGGAAAATTGATTGTGGATCAAAACGGATTACCGCAGGCAACGCCCGATCAATATTATTTAGGAGATCAAACCCCGAGAGCTTTGTTTGGTTTTACAAACAGCTTTGTTTATAAAAATATCGGACTTTCATTTTTAATTGACGGAAGAATCGGAGGTAAATTTTTCTCTGCAACACAAGCAGCATTACAAGCGAATGGACTTGCTGCAGACACTGCACCCGGAGGAAAACGTGATAATATGATTTTGGATGCCGTAGTGGAAGGAAATGGCGGTTATACAGCAAATACCAAAGAAATTACTCAACAGGATTATTGGGGAGCTGTAACATCCGGAAACTTAGGAATTACAGAGCAAAACATTTATGATGCTACCAATATTCGTTTAAGAAATATTCAGCTGACATATAATTTTCCTAAAAGTATTTTCCAAAAACTAGCCTTACAGAGTGCTAAAGTAGCTTTTACGGCCAATAATGTATGGATGATCTATAGCAAAGCTAAAGGAATCGATCCGGAATCTGTATTCGCAATTAATTCTAATGCTACAGGATTTGAAAACCTTGCTTTTCCTACTTCAAGATCTTATTTATTTACAATCACTTTAGGCTTTTAATTAACAACTGAAACAATGAAAAAATATATCTTATCATTTTTTACGATTGGTTTACTATGTACTTCATGCAATGATTTTGAAGACATTAATAATAACCCGTTTGCCGTAGACGCTAATAAGGCAGAACCCGAATATTTATTAAATAACTCAATTCTCGGTGCCCAGCAGGATCCTAATATTGCAGAACGTGTTTTTGTTTTATACTGGAAAACGGCAGCAAGACAGCATTTGACAACCGGAATTGCAGGTGGAACTTACGATGATTCCTGGACTTCTGAATATTGGAAATACATTTCGGACTGGCTGAATAATGCGAATGCGGCCATTCAGTTGGCTAATGAAAAAAAGGCGGCCGGACAGGGAAAACCTTATTATGATAATGTCATTCAGGTTTCCAGAATTTGGAGAGCTTATTTAATGAGTGAATTTTCGGACAATTTCGGACCTCAACCGATTCACGCTTTTCAGGGAACGAATCCTACTTTTAATTCTGAAAAAGAAGTGTATTATTTTATTTTGGAAGAATTGAAAGATGCAGTCACAAAAATGGACACAACGCAGGGAGTACCATCAAATGCTAATGCTTATGATATGGTTTATGGGTTTAACTGGACTCAGTGGGTAAAGTATGCCAACTCTATGAGGATGAGAATTGCTATGAGAATCGCCGAAGTAGATCCTTCAAAAGCAAAAACAGAATTTGAAGCAGCGGCTAATTCAAATATGTTTATCGCTACAAGTACAGATAATTTTAAAGTTGCTGAAAAACCGGGATGGGATGCGCTAACAGGTGTAATGTCCAGAGAATGGAACTCTCAGATTTTATCAGCAACCCTTAATAATTTATACATTGGACTAGGAGGAGTAAATTCTACAGACCAATTACCAGCAGCTCAACATGCACAGGTAAAGGCATCTGATTATATCGGTATAAAATATGATCAACAGTTCACTACAATGACCAATGACCCAAGTGCAGGCTACTGGCTGGACGGATTACCCAATAAAATAGATCCGAGAGCCTATAAAACATTCTATATTCCGGGGGATCTTACAAGCCCGGTTTACTCATTGTATCCGACTTATACCAATCAGGCAACTACCAATCACGGAGATCTTACGTTTGAAGACAATTCTAAAATAACAATAAATACCGTAAATACCTGGAATGCCTATACCATTGGAAACTGGGGCGTAAAAGGACAGAGAAACGGCTTGAGAAATGTAGTAGGATGTATGCCGGCTTTAGGTAAGCAGTATAGAGAAAGTAAGAATGCAAGAATATTTTTTGCAAGTTGGGAAACCTATTTCCTTCTGGCAGAAGCTGCATTGAAAGGCTGGACAGTTCCAATGAGTGATGAAGCTGCTTATAATAAAGGAATTCAGGAAAGTTTTGTTTATAATGGAGTTTCACAATTCTATGGTCAATATATTGCTTCAACGGATTATAACCGTGACGGTACTTCTGTTTCTTACAGTCATATTACAGAACCGGGAGCAAGCCATACCATGAAATATAAAGATCCTGTAACCGGGAACTTAGTTTCTGTTGAAATTAAATATCCTGTGAATACTATTTATAAGAACGGATCGGTAAAGAATGATAAACTGACCAAGATTATTACCCAGAAATATATTGCCAATATGCCTTGGTTACCGTTAGAATCCTGGAATGATCAGAGAAGACTTGGGCTGCCGTTTTTTGAAAATCCAGCCATCGAAACTCCATTACCCAACCTTCCTAATCTGAGCTCAGGGAACTATATGACGAATTCTATTCAGAATTTTCCTCAGAGATTAAGATATCCAAGTACTTTCAGAAATACCGATCAGCCTGGATATGATAAAGCTGTACAATTACTTGGTGGCACAGATGCTGTACTGACTCCTCTTTGGTGGGCCAAACATTAATTAAGTTTTAATACTAAAAAAATAATCCTTTTCTGATTTTGAAAAGGATTGTTTTTTTAGATACAAATTGACTGGATATCTCTTTAAACGGATTGTTCAAATAATTATGATAAAGAGTATATGGATTGGCTTCAGAGCTTTAATTGGCTGCTATTGTAAAAACTACCTGAGTACTATATGCTGTCGCCGGAATTGTTACAGAAACACCACCAATTTGCAATTGTACATTAATGGCAGAGTAATCTACACTATTGCTGATTCCTAATAGTCCTGTAAAAGTAATAGTTGACAATGTTACGGCACTGGCTTGAAGTATCTCGATATAATTGGCTGTTCCTCCATTAATTGTGGCAGTACACCCTACACAAAGCCCATTGATTTTTGTCGTGCCTCCGCTCCTTTTTGCATAAAGCTTCAGGGAACTATTCCACGAGGTGGGTGCAAGTTGCATGGTTATTTTGGCTCCGGAGGCTGAAAGAAGATTAAGAAAGGATCCTGGCAAATTACCGGATAATGTTAATTGTGCAGGATTGTCATAGGTTCCTATATAGTTATTTCCAGCCTCTGTAATGGTTGGTACGCTGACAGTCCAGCTTGTTCCTGCAATATTTATGGTTTGCCCCTGAAGGTAACTTCCCATCATTAAAGCAATAATGTATAGATATCTTTTTAAGAACTGTTCTTTGAGAAAAGGGCTTTTCATTTTCATTGCTAATTTTATTCTGTAATAGTGTAGGTGATCACGATAGCTGTATTGGTCTGTGCCTGTAAATTGGCATACGTACCAGTGGCAAGTGAAATGGTAAGTGCATGCCCGTTATTAGCTCCATTTCCGGTAAATGCTCCTCCAATACCGCTAATGATTGTAGTAGGCGTGGTCGTGAGCGTTACCTGCCCCGCCGATGTTCCCAATGTTCCGCCTCCTGCTCCGGAAGCCGCAGCTGCCTGCAGCCTTATATTGACTCCGGCAATAACTTGATTCACAGATGCTGTAATTCTTTTTGTAAGTCCTCCGGAAGCAATAGCAGATGTATAGTTTATCCACTTTGATGTATTGGGAGTCGGTGCTCCAACAGCATTTCCAGCTTCTGTAGGAGCTGTAAAATTTAACACAATACTTCCTGTAGGCTCAATGTCCATTAAAGTTACTACAGGCAATGTAAGACTAACAGTAGTATTTGCGGTCTGGGAATAGATTGGCCCGGATACAACACAAAATGCAATTAATAATAGGGTACGGATCAGAATCATCTCTTCTTTTTTATTTCATTATATCCTACTTTCAAGGATTCCTTTTGATATTTGATCTCTATCTGCTGTTTGACAACATTGATTGTTATTTTCTTTGTTTCCGAAGGCTGTAAAGTAAATATAAATTTGTCCGTTGAAATTTTATAACGCTTGTCCAATCCATTGCGGTAAACTTTCACAGTCCAGTCTCCCGGACGCAGATAGGTGAAATCAAAATCTTCTCCTATGTTGCATACTTTACGGTAAGTCTGATCGTTATTGGTAGCTTCCACAATAATACTTTCTTTTTTCTTCTTTCCTTTAGCAGATGGCAGCTGGCCAAAATCATTTTGATCTTTATCTCCGGTTTCCAGGAACTTAACATGCCCCTGAACAGTCGCCGCTGTTGTTAATCCGAAATTAAATGTATTTTCCTTATTGAGTAATGAAAGCGCTGCAGGAAAAGTCTGGGTTGGAATATCATTGATTTCTGTCGTGGAACGGTCTATTTCAAGAAAATAGTTGCCGGGAATAACATTTTTAAACATATAATTTCCATCCTTATCCGTAACAGACAGATAACTTCCAAGTATTAGTCTTATTCCTTCTGTTTTTTTTAATCCTAAGCTGCTGACATTTCCGGACAGTGAAATATACTCGGCAATTTTTTGTACAGGAACGTTGGGGCGCCAGGTATAGCGCATGGAAAATATAAAATCTTTATCTCCGATTTCCCCTCTTTGTAGTGAATACCTTCCGGAAAGATCAAGTTCGTTCCCCTGAAACAGCTGTTGATGAAAAAGAAGCTCAAACAGATTTCTGTCTTTAAAATATTCCTCTGGCATGTAATTGTTCTGATAAAAGATACTTAAGCTGGTCTTATCAGAAAACTTGCTGAAGATTCTCGCTCCGTAATAAAAATTTCTCTGGTTTTGAAGCTGATATCTTGAGCTTATAGCATAACTTCCGAAGATGTTAAATGAGGTACTGAATTTTTGAAATGAAAGATTCGCAGAATAAAAACTGGAATTTCCACTAAATCCAGTCATATAATTATCTGTTTTACCGAATTGTCCATCCAGATTGACCTGGAAAACTCCTATTTGCTGATTAATACTCACCTTGAAGTAACGTTCATAGTAATCAAACTGCTTTGGTTCCAAACGGTCTTTATAAGTTTGATATCCATTATTCAGGATGATGAAACCAGTAGGAATATATTTGTATTGCACTCCATATTGAAAATACTTTCTGTACGGGGCGGCCAGGAGCAGTGTATCTCTTTGGAAATTTTTGGCATCCTGCATATAATTGGCAAATACGCTGATTTTTTTGGTGATATTATAATAAATATTACCGTTAAAGGTATTGGTATTGGTGAAATATCCGGCAAAATCAGGGCTGGCTCTCATATACATCAGACTTCCGTTTAATTTTTTAAATACAGCTTCTGCCTGTAATAAATAAGCTGTTCCATCAGTGTTCTTCGTTGTACTATATGCCAGTTCTCCGGAAAGATTGATATTTTTTGACACTTTGAATTTTCCTTTAGCATATGATAGATGAGCATCTGAATCAAGTCTTACATCTCCAAATCTGATTTCTTCCTTCCTCGGGGTTTTGTAGAGATAGCCCACAGAAATTTCGGACTCTTTCCGGATTTTAAAAGCTGAATACATATTAAATTCATCTTTAATATCTCTGAAGAATCTGGGATGATTGTAGAATCCCCCAAAGCTTATTTTATTAAAATCATAGCGAATTTCTGCCCCGCGCCCATATCTTGCAAATTCTGTAAGATAGGATGAAGAGTAGGTTTTATCACCTAAATGAATAGAAAGATTGTTCCGTTTATAATTCACAAAATATTCTTCATATTGAGTAAATGTATTGAGTTCTACAGGATTGTGAGTAACTGCTCTAAATTCAATCTGGTTTTTATTATTCTTGTCCAGTGTTCCTTTACCATAGATTTCACCCTGAAAACCATCGTGATAAACTCCCATATTCTGCATTCCGATAAAAGATAGGGAGAGGGCAACAGGAAGTCTGTGATAAATATCGTTTTCAGATGGCTTTACTGAAATTACCTGAGTAGTTGCGTAGACATCCTGAATTTCTTTGGGACGACTCTTCGGGTGTACCGAAAGATTTAGGTTTTGAAATTCATTTTGAGCAAGTTCAGGACTTGTTACTTTGTGAATCGTAATAATTTTTGATTCATTGGGGGCAAGAACAAGGGATGACTCGTTATCAACTACGGCATTTTTACTTTCAAGAACAATGTTTTCTGTAACATTACCATTATTTTTCAAAAGGAAAGAAGCACGGATTGTTTCTCCTGCTCTTACAAATTCAGGGGTATTTAAAGCCGTTACCAAAAGCTTTCTGTTTCCGGAAACTACGATTTTTGAATTTTTTGTAAAAGCTGTTCCATTACTACGATCTGTAATGTTCAGGGTTACAGAATAAGTACCCTGTCCTGTTTCTGTTCCGACACGTAATGGAACCAGATATACTGATGTTTCATACGGAAGAATCTGAAATTCTCCTTTTGCCAGAATAGGATTGATTGAGGAACTTGATGTGACAACTGAAATATCATATGTTTTGGTTTCCTTCGAATTATTTTCGAATGTGAAGGGAATAGAAGTAGACATTCCCGGCAATAAACTATCTTTTTTACTGATCAACCTGTTGGGTTGCTCTTGGGAAAAAATAAATACCGGGAATAGTGATATGATAATAAATAAAGTCCAAGTTCTAATCATTCTTTACTTCTAATTCCACATTGAGTGCAAAAGCATTCTCTTCTTCATCGGTGGCTATAATAGCTGCTTTGTATTTATCAGGGGGTACTTTACTAATGTCAATGTAAAATGTTTTGGAGGTGTCGGGTAACAGCCCCATTGTTAAACTTGAATAAGTTCCCACCTTCTCACCCGTTTTTCGGTTATAGATTTCTATGGAAGCAGTCGGTTTACAGTAAAGATTACCATTATTGGCTATTGCTATCTTTGCCGTTTGTTTTCCTTCCTGTTTTTCCACCTTTACACTTTCAAACTTAAGGTCCGGCTGGGCCTTTTCTGTTTCAAAATCTGTAATTACCTGAATGGCATATCGTATAACAGAAGTGATAATTACTCCCGGCTTACCGTCGCTGGGTTTTATCTCTTCTACCGGCTCTACAATAATCACACTCCAATAGCTTCCCGGATCCATTGCCTGATTGGGAATGATTATTTCATAGAAGATCTCAGTCTTTTCTTTACCTTTAAGGGTAACAAGATTAGTGTTGAGTTTCAGCCACTCTCCGTTACTTCGTTTATTGGTACGTAATGCTGTATAATTGATCGTTCCGTCCGCATGGTAGGTATAATCCTGTAAAAATATTTTTACACTTTGAGGATTGCTGCCCGTGTTTTCAATGGCAACTTTTCCTTTATAAACCTTTCCATTTTCTATTTTGTAAGAATGCGTAAGTCCGTTGAGAATCACAATACCGGCATGTAAAAAGCTGAACTGCAAAATCAGGGTAATCAGGATAAGGATACGCTTTATCATGATATAAGTTTGGAGTTAAAACATTAATAATACAAAACAAGGAAGAAACTGGATACAAATTTCTTCTTGTTTTTGAAACGTAAAATAGAATTTTAATTAAAATTCTAATTGTCTGATATTGTATAAGTAACGGTAGCAGCAACAGTAGCTGTAGCCTGTAAATCTGCATACGCGGCTACCCCTCCAGGACCACTTCCTGCAGCGAGTGCATAGGTAAGATTATGACCGTTATTAGCTCCATTTCCTGTATAAGCACTTCCAATACCGGAAATAATAGTCTGGTCAGTACCAGTTAATGTAAGCAGTCCTGCGGAAGTTCCCAATGTGCCTGCTCCTGCTCCGGTGGCCGCCGCCGCCGTTACATTAAGATCTACTCCAGGAATGATAGCGTTCATTTTTACGCTTACGTTACGGGTAGGATCTGCCACAGATTTAATAGAAGAATAATTAAGCCACAACGTAGTGTTGGCCGCAGATGGAAGAATAGGATTTCCGGCTTCAGTAGGAGCTGTAAATCCAAGGGTAATATTTTTGGTTGCTGATGGCTCAATATCTACCAATGCAACTTCGGGAATAGAAATGGTAACCGTATGGTTATCTGTAGCGAGATCTTGGGCACTCAGATTCCCGCATAGAGCAAACGCAAATAAAGACGCTGCAATAGTTAAATTTAGTTTTTTCATGACACTGTTAATTAGTAAAGTGAAGATAACAAAATTCAATATGTTTTAAAAAAAATATACCACATATTTTTTATAATTGCTTATTTATCATATGTAATGCATTATAAGATGAAATAATTCAAAAAAAATACTGCACAATTTTGTGCAGTATTTTATCAATATTATAGGCGTTTTTAGGCCCAATGCGGGTCAGAAACGGAAACTTTTCCGGTTTCTATTCTTCCGGCAAAGTGCCACAGATGATCGTTTAATTTTAGCTTCAAATCATACCAGCCTTTGTATTTATCAAGATCAATAATGATTTTTTCTTCCGTTTTTTGTACAGAAACTGTTCTTTCGCTTCTTGTATAAAGATCTTCCAGACTGATGGAAAAATTTTTCTTTTTGTGATTTCTGATAATTAATTCAATCTGATTTTTTGAGGTCATATTCGTCAAGATCACCTCTGTTTCTGCAGTTTTATTTCCCTTAAATTTCCTGAAAAAGCCATTGGGACCGAAAACTTCATAATCATAAGCTCCCGGCTGCACAGTATGGGATAGCGTTTGCTTTTCATATAAAGCATATGAAAAATGATAATTATTATTGTCGAATTGAGTTCTGTCATATACCAAAAGCGGAACCCCATTATCTTTCAGGTTAGTCATTTTTATATGGTCTCCTTCCAGATTTACATGGAAATGATAGGGCAGCGGATTGGATGGTTTCAAGCCTCTTTCCTGAATGTCAAGCAGGCTATCTTTAAGTTCATCTTCAGAATACCATTTCAAATTAGGGACAGGTTTATTTTTAGCTGCGTTGATGGTTTTAGCATAATCCTTCTGATCAAGATAATCCATTTTCGGAACTTTCACGCTGGAAGAATTGAAAGCGGAAGTAAGATCTCCACATATCGCTCTTCTCCAGTCACTGATATTTTCTACACGGACATCCTTTTTGAATTTCTTCATAATGAATTTTTCCAAAAACTGCAGGACAGACGTGTGATCCGATACTTCAGAATTGACAAAACCTCCTTTCGTCCAGGGAGAAGCGATGATCATAGGGACTCTGTAACCCAATCCGACAGTTCCTTCTACTTTTTCATAGCTTTTCAAAGAAGGAGAGCTCATATATTCCTGAGTTTTATCCACATATTCCACCCCTTCTTTTCCGTTCATATCTACGGGCTGGCTTGGATTCACTGGTGGGGCAAAAGGCAATACGTGATCAAAATACCCGTCATTCTCATCATAATTGATGATAAATATGGTTTTCTTCCAGGTTTCAGGATCTTTGGTCAGAATATTCAGAACTTCAGAAATATACCAGGCTCCGTACCATGGTGATCCCGGATGATCAGAAAAATGTTCCGGAGCTACCAGCCATGAAACCAACGGAAGCTTTTTCTCTTCCACATCTTTACGGAACTGAAATAATACATCACCTTCCGGAACAACAAGCCTTTCTCCGTTTTCATCCTTTCCAATTTCCAGTTTCCAGTAATCAGGATCGTTGGAATTAGTGGTAAAGGCTTTTTCATGAAGATTTTTTTCTTCTTTTGAAAGTTTTGAATAATTGTCAGGGTGGTATTTCACCTGATCTTCCTGAACTTCAGCCAGCATGGCTTCCAGTCTTTCTTTCTGATCAGGATTTTTTTCAATCTCCTTCTTCAGATAGGCGATGATATTGGGAATATTCTGATAATATCCTTTTGAAAATTTAACGTTGAATTTTGAAAACCACTCAATCGGGTTATCTGTAAAATTACTCAGCCAGGCTTCCTGTTCTCCGGACATTCCTTTTGGAAGACTGATTTCATTCTGATAAATTCTCCACGAAACATTTTGCTGCTCTAATATTTCCGGGAAACTTTTCCATTTTGCCTGCCTCGCTTTATCATAATCAATGTTTTCATTAACAACATTGGCTTTTACTTTTCCGTTTTGCTGTTCCCTTAATGTTCCGGACCAAAGGAATAGCCTGTTGGGAGTTGTTCCGGTGAGTGAAGAACAGAAATACTGGTCGAATATGGTAAATGCATCTGCCAGCTGATAATAAAACGGAAGGTCTTCGCGGTTGTAATATCCTAACGTAAGCGGAATATTTTTATAATCTTTATTTCCTGAGGCTTTTGCCTGAAGCCATTGGTCAAATTTACCTTTGTTCAAAGCTTTCTGCTGATCTGCCCATGAGTGTGGCAGTGAGCTCATCCAGGTAGATTTTGTATTTCTTAAATCCAGACGGGCAGGAGATGCATATTTTCCTTCGTCACTTTTTTGAAAGAAAACAGAATGGCCGTCCTGTTTTATAAAAGCTCTTTTATCCAAAAAACCTCTTACTCCTTTTAGAGCACCAAAAGCATGGTCAAATGAACGGTTTTCCTGCATCAGGATGACAACATGCTCTGCATCATAAAATGTAGACTGGGCAGCCGGATCAATGGCTAAAGCTTTTAAAATGGAAGGATGTAAAACATTTGAGGTTCCTAATCCTGCTAATAAAAGACTTGATTTCTCTAAAAATTCTCTTCTGTTCATGTTCAATCGTAATAAGAAAGAAACCGCAAGTTAATAGGATTTTCCTGCGGTTTCTTTGTTTTATATAAAATTAATCAGATTTTTATTGTAACCACCAAGGTTTGGAGCTGATATTATCATTTCCTCCATACTGAGCCGTTAAAGCAGCTTTTAAATTATTGCTGTTGTAATTATACTCAGACTGCGGATACCTGAACCTGAAAGGAGCTGCGACTCCTGCTTTTAAAGGATAATTTGGATAGCCAGTTCTCAGATAATCATAATAAGAAGTCCATTGTGCCTGATGGAACATCGTCATGTATTTTTGAGTCATGATCTTTTCCAGTTGTGTTTGTAGTGAATCAGCATCATTATATACTACCAAAGGAGTTGCAAGATATTGGTTTACATCAAAGCCTGAGAAATATTGTCCCGGATTTTTTACATAGGTCTGATAAAAATTGAAACTTGCTTTGATCGCATTATCATAATGTGTTTTTGCCGACCCAGAAATCCAGCCTCTTGCTGTAGCTTCAGCCAGAATAAACTCAAGTTCTGAATAACTTAATACAGAAGCAGGTTCATTGGTAGGGTCTTTATAAAAACGATCGTTTACTTTGGAAATGTTTTTTGCAGTGATCAGTGCTGCATTATCAGAATACGGAGAAGTAGGATTTCCGCCGTTATATCCTGTATAGTCTGTGATGGCTTTTCCTGCTTCTTTTGCTCCTGTAGTCTGTGCTGCAAACGTGAACAAACGTGGATCATGCCTGTCTTTGAACATATTAATAAAATAATCAGCCATGTACAAACTTGAACCATATCCACTGTTGTTAAACATCGTGTATCTGCTGTCTGCTGCATCAGCAAAATTAAGTTCACCGTTATCTGCAATAGAGGTCATGAGAGACTGGCTTCCTGCAATAGAAGCAAACTCTGCGGCTATATTATAACTTCCTACTGTCGTTTTTTTAGATAAAGTGATCAGAATTTTCAGACGGAATGAATTAATCAGTTTTTTCCACTTTAAAGCATCTCCGTTGTAGACAATATCACCTTCAATTTTATCGGTGGTATTAATAAGATCATTGGCTTCTTTTAATTCTGATAAAATTCCGGACATGATAGCTTCCTGTGTATCATATTTAGGCTGGGTAATGCCGGATTCACCCTTTGCTGCTTCAGAATAAGGAGCACTTCCAACTTTTAAACTGATATTGAAGAAATGATACGCTCTCAAAAATTTTCCGATGGCCAGATAATTTTTGTTTCCTCTTTTTTCAGCTTCCTGCATCATTTTTCCAGTGTTCAGAAGTCCTTTGGTATAGACTTCAAAAGAAGTATCATTCCATTTCATATACTGGTATGAATTCTCACCATCAGTACCAATCATCATTCTGGAGGCATACATATTGTCCCCGTTTACCTGAAAAGTATATTTTTCAACGTAAGTCAATAGATTTTTGGGATCAATACTGGCCTGGTCATTAGGGTTTTCATTGATGGTATCAAGGTTAGATTCACATGATGCTAATGTCAGAAGTCCGGCTGCAAATAAAGATTTCATCAGCCATTTTGCTGTTTTACCTTTTTGCTCTGTCACTTTGTTTATATTATTTTTCATTGTCTTGACGTACTTTTTAGTTAAAATTTAAGATTAAATCCGATTCCAAACCATCTGCTGGATGGATCCTGAATATCATTGTCTGTTTTTGTCTGGAAGTCTGGATCAGAATAAAGGTTTTTTGATTTTTTCCACATCGCCAGATTGTAAGCAGAAATATTGGCGGTGAAACCTTTCACCATTCCTCTTGGGTTGAGTAATGAAGAGAAGTCATATTCTAATACTACAGATCTAAGCTTGACGAAAGTTCTGTCAAAAATGTTAGCAAACTCTTCGCTTTCGTCCTGTGTTACTCTTGCACGGTAGGGATAATTTTGCGACCAGTCCTGGTAGCTGATAGCTTTTGTGTGTGGAGTATAGGTTCCGGTTGCCGGATTGTAGTTAACCCCATCAGGTACAAAATAATACGTTCCCGGATTTGCATATTCAAGATCTCTGTACGCTACAGAATTAGGGTGTTTTCCTCCCCACCACATTTTTTCCACAACCTGGGATCTCATCACACCTCCGATGCTTCCGTCAATTCCGATGTTTAAAGTGAATTTTTTATATTTGAATGTGTTGTTGAAACCGAAAGTCCAGTCAGGATTGAAATGTCCCAGATTACTTGGGTTATTAGCTCTTGTCGGCATTCCTGTATTCGCATCAAGAATTACTTTTCCATCCGGAGACTTTTGCCATGTATAGTCGTAATAGCTATCCATTCTTTCGCCTAGCTTAATATTTTTGTAGTTCGGCATATTATCATAAATGGAAGTCAGCTTTTGTTCATAAGTACTCCAGTTGATTAATGTTTTCCAGCTGAAATCAGAAGTTTTTACCGGAACTAAACCAAGGGAAACTTCAAATCCTTTGGTTGTATATTCATTTCCGTTTACATATTGAGAAGTGAAACCGGATGATTCTGCAGCAGGGAACTGGAGAATATTATTATAATCTAATGTTCTGAAATAAGTAGCGTCTAAAGTAATTCTGTTATTCAGGAACCCTGCGCTTAAACCTAATTCATAAGATTTTGTCTGCTCCGGTTTCAAAGAATTTTCTACATTCAGAGTGGTTGGATAATAATAAGTAGGATTTCCATTGAATGTGATTCCCCCATTGTTCAGATAATAATTTCTGATGGAATAAGGCTGGAAATCATACGCTACTTTCGCCCATGAAGCAGAAAGTTTCAACATATTGATAGATTCCGGCATTTTTACCAGGTTGGAAATAACCGCACTGATGGAAGCAGAAGGATAGAAGTAAGATCTGTTGGCCTTAGGTAGTGTAGAAGACCAGTCATTACGCCCGGAAACATTGATGAAGAAAGCATTATACAATCCAATATCAATGGTAGAGTAAGCACTGTAAATCAGTTTTTCCTTCAGGTACGTATAATTTTTCAGCGCTCCGATAGAGTTTTCGAAAGTATACACTTCAGGAATTTTTAATCCGTCCGTAGACCTTTCATTGTTGTTGTTTTTATAATAGAAAGCAGAACCTCCCGCATTGATTGTAAAATCAAAATTTTCAGATATCTTTTTCTTGTAAGTCGCCAACACATCATAATTGAGGTTCCATGTTTTATTATCCTTCAAAATATAGCCACCACTTCTTGGTGCATCATAATTGAAATAGGAATAAGGGCTCAGAATTTCCGTTTTGCTATGGTTTTCGACAAGAGATATTTTCCCTTTTACCGATAGATCCTGTGTCGCTTTATACTCTAGACCTGTCTGAGCATTAATAATATTGGTTCTGTTCTGATTCTTGTAATACTCGGCTCCGAACCATGGGTTGTTGTACCAGGCATAGTTCCAGTTGGCTTGTGCTCTTCCTTCCTTTCCTGGGATCCACATATGATTTTTCAATGCTTTTCCATCTACATCGCCTCCCATCCAGATCAGGATGGTGTACATGTGTCCGCTTGGATTATAATCATAGTTGGGAATATTAGGAGTAAAAGCCTGGTTGAAGTTGAATTTTGTATCGAAGGTTAATTTATCTCCTAAATGGTTTTCAGAAGAGAAGTTGATTCCATATTTCTGAAGATAAGAATTGGGAACTCTGTCATCATAATTCATGAAATTCCCGGAGAATCTGTATACGTCTTTATTGCTTCTATAGCTGATCGCGAAGTTATTATTGTTGATTACTGCTGGTTTTAAGAACGTACTTAAGTTATCATGGTATTTCCAGTCAATCGGAACTCTTTCATATCTTGATTTATCATCATACTGAGTTCCTGTTACTGCTCCATACCACGGAACAACCTGTCCTGTTACTTTATCTCTGATAGGGCTGTTCCATTGAGCGATCTGTAATCCCGGAATAAATTTTGGTCCCCAGATCATATCTCCGTCATTTACCCCGCCATCGGCTCCGTCCCAGAATTCGTATTTTCCATGGGAACCGTTACCATATTCAGTCTGGGTTTTCGGAAGATTGGTAAATCCTGCTGTAATCATGGTATTTTGGGAGAATTCTACAGAAAAGCCTTTCTTTTTAGCATTTTTTGTGGTGATTAAAACAGCTCCGTAACGACCTCTTGAACCATAGAGAGCAGAAGCGGTAGCTCCTTTCAGGACGTTGATGTTTTCGATATTATTAGGATCTAAATTCTGGAAAACCTCTTTTTCTACAATCACACCATCAATGACGAAAACCAGATTGGAGTTTCCTCTCAGCGTAAACTGTGGGGCCTGCTGCATTCCAGTAGGATTGGAAACGTTCAATCCTGCTACCTGTCCGGAGAATAAATTTCCAATACTTGGAGTAGTGATGGTTTCAAACTGTTTTGTTCCTACTTCCTGAGTAGAATATCCGATTTTTTCTTTCTTTTTGGCAATACCTAAAGCGGTAATAACAACGCCTTCAATCTGCTTTTCGTTTTGCTTTTTTAAGACAACAGAATACTGTTTTTTGGAAGAAACCTCAACGGTATAAACGGAAAAATCAGGAGCAAAAAATTCAAGAATATCTTTTGGGTTTGCAGAAATAGTGAAATTACCATTTTCATCAGTAGTAGCAGTCTTTCCTGTGTTTTTGTCGGTGATGTTCACACCGGAAACACTAGAACCGTTTTCTGATTTTACATTTCCTGAAATATTGATTTCCTGTGCGGAAAAATAAAGAGGAAGTAAAAAAACGGCAAAAGTGGCTAGAGTTTTCTTCATTTTTTTGAAGGCAAATTTAGCAGTGCACTGTTACCTGTACTTTAATGATGTATTAAAATAAAAATACGATTTAATATTTTTTAACAATAAGAATTAATAAATAAGTAAAATGAAAAATGTCCTTTGTATAGGGACTTTTGCTTTATTATATAAATATAGTTAGGAAGCTGGAAGAGGGAAAATGGAAGTTATTGTGGTGTTGCCAACTTCTTGAAGCCCTCAGTAATAATTTTTGAATAAAACTTTTCTATAAAATAACAGGATAGGAAAACTGTGACTTCGATAACATCCAGCCTCCAGCTTCCCTCTTCCTTTCTATTTCTAAAACCTGCTCAGAATTCCCCAATGGATTTTAATATCATTAAACTTAAAAGGATTTCCAAATTCATTACCATTGGACAGCTGGAAGCTCATCAAACCGATAGGAATGAAGAAATTGAAACCGAGCCCGACACTGTAGAGCTTGGGTTTTACATTTAAAGATTTATTATTGAGCTGTCCGTATTGTCCAAAGACATCAAAGAAGGCCTGGTTACCGATCAGGTACCGGTATTCCAGACTTCCATAATAGTAAAAGTCGGCGGCGAGGGAGTTTTCATTGAATCCCCGCATGGAATTCCAGCCCCCAAAACGGTATAATTCATTGGCAGAGAATTCTATTTTCGAATCCATCATGGCACCCTCCGCTTTGATGTTCAGAAAGTGATTTCCTGAAATATGATAATTATGTTCTCCAAAGAAATAAAACTGGTTTTGATTGGCTTTAATATTATCTTTTGAATAAGTGGTTGTTAAGAAATCGTATCCGGCATTGATCCTTGTTTTATAAAGGAAAAGGTCAATATCTGTAGGCTCAGTCATTTCATACCATATCCCGATCCCTTTTTTGTTGTAGTCTTTTCCCTGAACGTATAGCGTATCAATAATAGTAGAGGTTTCGAGAGTTGCTCTCAGACCTATTTTATTCCGGTTGTTGATGTGGTAATAAAAGGCAGGCAGGAATTTTACATTGGCAAATGTAGAATCCTGACGGTAGATATTTACTTTTGTATCCATCCCGACATTCGATTTGAAAAGGTACGGAATATCTACCCTAAGATCAAAAGTCTGTCCTTTATCAGGGTTTCTCTGCCAGTATAAATTCACAGTTTCAAAACCATTGAACATATTCCTGAAATTGACATTCATTGTCCCGTTTAAGGTAAACTTGGAGGTTTTATCATTCCCGAAACCGATTACCCCATCGAAGGTATTTGTCTTTTTCTTTTCCAGAAACAGGTAAATACTGGTGGAATCTTTTGTGAATAAAGTCTGAGGCTGCCGTTCAAGGGTCAGAAAAGGATGACTCTGAAAGGTTTTGTTGATGGCTAAAAGGTTTTTGTCATCATAGTTTTTACCTTTAAATTCCTTTTCAAGGTTTTTGATGAATCTTTTGGGAACTTTTTCGTATCCTTTTACTACGAACCCGTTGATTGTTCTTTTGTCATTCTTGTTGATGTCAAGTTCTACGATCGGATAACCGTTTTTCTGGCCTTTGTATTTAGATTTGATTCTACTGAAAGAATACCCTTCATCAATATAAGTCTTGTTGATACTTTTCTTGGTGGAGTCTAAATTTTTAGTGAAAAAATCTTTCTGGATTTTTAATTTCTGAACAAGAGAATCTGTAAGGTTGACATATGTTTCATTGAAATTCTTTCCTTTATCGTAGAAAATTTCGGTGCTGTCACCTTTTACTTTTACGTCTTTCAGTTGAGTGAAGAAATAATTACTCTGCGCTAATGAATCCAGAAATTTTACAGCTGAAGTAGAATCTTTTACTTTTTTCCTGACCTTGGTTTCCGTATCAATCAGCCAATACTGCTTCTTCTGCGCTTGTGTAAAAACGCAGAACAGTACAAAAAATATTTTTAAAAGTAATTTCAATTTATTCTTCTGAATATGAAAAGGAATCTCTATAAAATACAAAAGATTCTTCACTGCATTTCTGAACTACGTTCGCAGACTTTCAGTCAGTGTTCAGAATGACAATGCGCCTTATCAATCAACTAATTTTTATCCAGTTTATTATACTTCTTCATCAAATTTTCATAAGTTCCCTGCGGAAGAATCCATTTCAAAGGAACCCCGATTTTCTGTCCGAATTTACCAAAATAATAATGCGCTTTCCATTTATTTTTTGCTAAAAGTTTTTCAATGTATTCTGCGACTTCCAACGGCTCTGTTCCGTCATTTACGTGAGAATTCATCAGCGCATATACTTTATCAAAAACATTTTTATAAGGTTGGGAAACCTTTGCAATGACTCTGTTGTCTGCAATATTGGTTTTAATATCTCCCAGATGCAGAGAGCATACATCAATATTCCATGGGTAAACTTCATATCTCATCGCTTCCGTTACTTTATCCAGAGCCGATTTAGAAGCCGAATAAAATCCACGGAAAGGCAGACCCATTTCACTTCCGATACTGGAAACATTGATAATTTTTCCAAATTTGTGCGCACGCATATTCGGGAGTACGGCACTCATCATCTGTACAGGTCCGGCAAGATTCAGGCTGAAAAGCTTCAGAATATCTTCTTTCGTAGAATCTTCCACTGCACCTACCATTCCCATTCCGGCATTATTGATCAGAACATCAATTTTGCTTTCTGTTTTTAAAACCTCTGCTACAGCATTTTGAACTGCAGTATTGTCTGTCACATCAGTTGGGATAGATTTGAAGTATTGGCTTTCTGTATGTTTTCGGCTTAATCCGTATACTTTATGTCCTTTTTTACCAAAATATTCTGCCAATGCAAACCCGATTCCTGATGAGGCTCCTGTTATAATGATGGTCATTGAATTCGTATGATTTTTAATGTTTTTATTTTCTTCTGATACCAGTGAGACGTTTTTAATAGTCTGTGTTCAAAAGTAAAATCTATTTTCAGCAAATGTAAAAAAAGAAAAATGAACTCAGTTATTTATTATTTCTGAAATAATTTTTAATGAGTCTTCATTTATTGTCCCGGTTTGATAATAAATTTAAGACAAACTTAATATTAATTCATTATTCATCATCGGAAGAATGATTACTTTTAAATACATATGTTTCTGAAAAACAGGTGTTTAATTTTGTTATGTGGTAGTTGGTACCTGAAAAAATCTAAAATTTCTTAATAAAAACATAAGAAAACCTTAATGAGGCATGGAAGCAGACTGATCTAATTTTGCAGCTAATCAAAAAGGAGATCATGAATGTATTTAAAATCCCTGTATCCGTAACTTATTTAACGGGAAGGGTATTACTTATTGGTGCAATATCGGCTTCACCGGTGTTCCTCGCTCAGAAAAAAGACAGCTTAAAAGAAAAATCCATCGACGAGATTGTTGTTGTCGGATACGGAACACAGAAAAAAAGTAAAGTTTCCGGAGCCGTTTCGGAGGCTTCGTTGGATAAGCTAACTTCCAGATCTTTGTCTGGAGTAGGAGAAGTTCTTCAGGGGAAAGCTCCCGGAGTAACTGTAGTGAACGAAGGTGGAGATCCTAACGGAGCACCGAAGGTCAATATTCGTGGTCTGGGAGGAATCAATGGAGAAACTCCTCTTTATGTTGTGGATGGAGTGGTTTTCAATGGAACACCCTCTATCAATCCGAATGATATTCAGGATATTTCTGTACTTAAAGATGCATCTGCGGCCATTTATGGAGCAAGATCTTCCGGAGGGGTTATTCTTATTACCACTAAAAAAGGGAAGAAAGGAAATCTAACAGTAGATTTTGATGTTAAGTACGGCGTAAACCAGGCATGGAGGCTGAAAGAATCCCTGAATGCGGCAGAATTTCAGGATGTGATGTACAAAGCCTATGAAAATGCGGGGAAACTGGGAAGTCTGCCAACTGCTTTTAATCCTAATCAATATCCGGACGGAAGAATTACCAGAACAGACTGGATGAAAGAAATTTTCAGAACAGGAACTATTCAGGAATACAATATTAATCTTAGTGGAGGAAGTGAGAAATCCAGATATTTTGTAGGCATGAACCACAGAAGCCTTGAGGGGATTTTACTGAATACTCAGGCAAAACGATACAATTTCAGAGTCAATTCTGAACATAAAGTAAAAGACTGGCTGACGATCGGAGAAAATATGTACTATAATTACTCTGACGGCAATACAGCCGATACCAAAAGTGGTTATACAGGTGCTTTGGTGGCGGCTATGTACTATCCGCCCAATGTTCCGGTATATACACCAAGTGGTGCTTTTTCAGGACTGCCGATTGATGTGGCAGGTGGTTACGGAGATATGATCAATCCTGTTGCTTATCTTAAAAGAATCAGCATCAGAAATCCTACCCACGAAATTTTAATCAACCCTTATGCTGAAATTACACTGGCGAAAGATTTAAAATTCCGTTCCAATTTCTCACAGACTTTTAAGCTGGGGGATGTAAAAAACTTTACATACAGAGTCCTTGAGATTGGGAAAATTTTTGATACCAATAATCTGGAATACCAATCCAATAATTCTTCAACAGCGCTTGCAGAACAATTGTTAACGTATAAAATCTCAGCAGGACAGCATAATTTCGATTTCCTTGGAGGTTTTACTTTCCAGAAAACAATTGATGAGGGTTTTGTGGCAAAATCATATGATTTCAGAAGTGAAGCTGAGGTTTTCCAGCACCTTCAGAACGCTGCGGATACCAATAAAGATGTTTCCAGTTACAGATTCAAACAGTCTTTGGTTTCTTATCTGGCGAGAGTAAATTACGACTATGCCGGAAAGTATATTGTAAGTTTATTGGGAAGGCGTGATGGCTCTTCACTGGTAGCGAAACAAAACAGATTTGCTAACTACTATGCCGTTTCCGGTGCCTGGGTGGTTTCGAAAGAAAACTTTATGAAAGATATCTCATGGCTTTCAAGTCTGAAATTAAGAGGAAGCTACGGTATTTTGGGTAATCTTGGAGGAATTTCACCTCAGGCAGTGAATCCTTTGATGACGAGAGATAATAATGTGATTTTCGGACAGGATCCTTCCCAGAATATTGCTTATTATGCCACCACACGTCCGAATCCGGACCTGAAATGGGGGAAGTCTGAGCAGACCAACTTTGGGGTAGATGCTTCCTTCCTTCACAACAGCCTTTCTTTACAGTTCGATTACTTTGTGAAGAATTCCAAAGATCAGATCTTCAACGTAAGCTTGCCAAGTACGGCAACGTACAATAATCAGTATGTGAATGCGGGATTATTCCAGGATAAAGGATACGAATTGGGAATCAATTATAACAAAGTAGTTTCCGGCGATTTCACGTTCTCAATAGGAGCTACGATGAGTCAACTAAAAAATACGGTGAAGCAGCTTGCCAATGTGGATGAGATCTTCATCAATGATAACGGAGTAAGGGGTGTATTGAAGCCAACCCGGGTGAAAGTAGGCGATCCTCTGTATTCCTTCTATGGTTATAAGACCGGAGGGATTTTCCAGACTCAGGAAGAAATCAACAATTATAAAGATGCCAACGGAAATCTTATCCAGCCCAATGCCAAGCCGGGAGATATCAAATTCCTGAAAAAGGAAGGAAATACCGGAGTGCTTAATAATAATGATTTTGTTAATCTTGGAAGTCCATATCCTAAGTTCTCCTATGGCTTTTCATACAATATGACCTGGAAAAACTTTGATCTGAATTTATTCTTCCAGGGCGTTTACGGAAATAAAATTTTCAACGGAATGAAGTTTATTTCGTTGAATCCGGGTGGAACGGGACAAAACTATAATATGGACAGAGATATCCTGAATGCATGGACACCTCAGAATACGAATACCGATATCCCAAGACTGGTACACGGTGACCCAAGCGGCAATTATTCCAAAGTATCAGATTTCTACGTGGAAGACGGATCTTACTTAAGGCTGAAAAACCTTACCATCGGGTATTCATTACCAAAAGAATTGTACCATAAACTGGATGTAAACAAAGTGAGAGTGTATGTAACCACCAACAACCTGTTTACCATAACGAAATATACAGGATTTGATCCTGAAGTAGGAATGAACTCTTACGGAGTAGATACCGGAAGATATCCTCAGGCACGCTCATTCATCTTCGGAGTAGAGATCGGATTATAATTTTTAACCAACAAAAAGTAAAAAAATGAAATTTTTCAATAAAATATTGTTAGTATCAGGAATATCCGTAATGCTTTTGTCATGTACAGGCGAACTGGATGTTCAACCTGAAGGAACACCTACCGAAGCCAGCTTCTGGAAAACAGAAAACGATCTTATTACCGGGGCAAACGCGATGTACAAGCCTTTATTCGATGGTGAATTTTACGGCAGAGGTTTGTTCTGGTTTATCAATGCCAGTGATGATATGGTAACCGGAAGAGCAAAAAGTGAAGCAGATAATGCAAAAAACTTCAGCAGTAATTATATCGCGGCAGGAGACCTTGAAACCCAATGGAACAAAAGATACAACGTAATTGGAGTGGCCAACCGTGTGATCCGTAATGTTGATAATATTCAGACTTCGCAGGCCACCAAGAATAAATATCTTGGAGAAGCACTCTTCATGAGCAGCAGAATGTATTTTGAGCTTGCCTATTCTTATGGAAATGAAAAAGCAGGTGTTCCTATCATCGACCGTTCGAAAGATCCGGATCCCAACCCGATTCCAAGAGCAGCCAACGTAATGGAAAATTACACGTACATTGTCAACGACCTGAAAAGAGCTGCTGAATTATTACCTACACAGGCAGAACTTCCAGCAAAGGATTACGGAAGACCTCATAAAGCCGCAGCTTGGGCATTGTTAGCAAAAGTATATCTGTTTATGAAAGACTGGAAGAATGCAGAATTCTGGGCTAATGAAGTAATGACCAAAGGAAACAGAGCCTTATTAGGTAATTTTGCTGATGTCTTCAAAGCTGAAAATAACTACAGTTCAGAATACATCTGGTCGGTTCCGGGAACTACAAAGTTTACTGCCTGGGGAAGTATTCTTCCGGGAGTAATGCTTGAAAACAAAGGATGGGGAGAATATAACGGATGGGGATATTTTCAGCCAACAAAAGAGTTATTTGATGAATACGAAACGGGAGACCTTAGAAGAAGTGCTACCATTCTGAAAATTGGAGATAAATTTACCTTCAACGGAAAAGAAAGAATATACGCTTCTACGAATTCCCTTACCGGATACCAGTTTAATAAATATATGGATGCCTTCAAATATGAGCTGAAAAATGGTCACGTGAGTGCTAACGGAGATTATCCGTGTACAGACCTTGCCGTTCCGATCATGCGTTACGCTGAGGTGATCCTGATCAAAGCAGAAGCTTTACTGATGCAGGGAAAATCTGCAGATCAGGAGATCAATATGATCAGAGTACGTGCAGGCTTACCTGTGAAAAACGGATGTACATTGGCTGATTTGAAACATGAAAGACGTTGCGAACTGGCGGGTGAATGGGCAGACAGACACAGAGACCTTGTACGTTGGGGAGATGCGCAGGCTGCTTATGCTAAGCCTCTGCATGGTATCAACGGACAGGTAGTCTGGGCCGCAAGAAACTTTAATCCGGCTGTACATAATGTTTGGGCAGTTCCACAGGCTGAAATCGTAAACAGTCATGGGATCATTAAACAAAATGAAGGCTGGTAAAATTTAATCTTTATCTACAAGCCGCTATATCATTGCAGAACTTTCTGTGATGATATAGTTTTTTCAAAGGCAGGCCTTTCCATCTGGTCTGTAAAATAATAACGTTAAACGAATGAAACTATCAAAAATATGGGCTGTACTGGCCGTGGCTGTTTTTTCTGAAAATCAGGCACAGAATTATTTGAATTATAATGTAGGGAATGCACATTCACATAATGATTACATGCAGGAGATCCCTTTCTGGCAGGCTTATTATGCTAACTTCGGTTCCATTGAGGCAGATGTTTTTCTGGTAAAAGGAAAACTTTGGGTAGCGCATACCGAAAAGGAACTTTCTGCAGATAGAACATTGGAAAACCTTTATCTCGATAATATTTCTAAACAGATTAAACTGAACAAAGGGAATATTTATCCTGATGCAGGTAAGAAACTTCAATTGCTGATTGATATAAAACAGGATTATAAAACTTCACTGGCAGCTTTGGTGAGTACGCTGGAAAAATATCCGGAGATTACCGGATATTCCGGAATTAAAATTGTCATTACCGGAGGAAGACCTCAGCCTGCAGATTTTAAGAACTATCCCAACTATCTTTACTTTGACGGAGATCTTGACCAAAATTATTCTGCAGATCAACTGAAAAGAGTAGGTATGTTCAGTGAAGATCTTCCGGGATTGGTAAAATGGAACGGGAAAGGAATTCCAAGGGATGAAGAAACCACAAAAATTAAAACTGCGGTTGACAAAGCTCATGCGAAGCAAAAACCTGTTCGCTTTTACGGAGCTCCGGACTTTCCGAATGCATGGGTAAATCTGATGGATTTGGGAGTAGATTATATCAATACCGATCATATTCCGGATCTTAAAAAATTCATGAACACGATTCCGAAAAACTTTTATAAGAATACAAAGGAATATGCCACTTATACTCCAACGTATCAGTCAGATGGTGTAGAGAAAAAAGTAAAGAATGTCATCCTTCTTATTCCGGACGGAACTTCTTTACCACAATATTATGCTGCCTTTACAGCTAATAAAGGGAAACTGAATGTTTTCAATATGAAATCCACAGGGCTTTCAAAGACCAATTCATCCAATGCCTATATTACAGATTCAGCACCGGGTTCTACAGCGTTCGCAACAGGAGTGAAAACCAAAAATACTTTTGTCGGAGTTGACAACATGGGAAAAGCACTGGCACAGATCCCTGATATCATTGCTGAAAAAGGAATGGTTTCAGGCCTGATTTCCACCGGAGATGTTACAGATGCAACGCCTGCTGATTTTTACGCCCATTCGGATAACAGAAACAGTTCGGAACCTATTCTGAAAGACTTTGCAGCCTCAAAAACAAAAATCCTGATCGGTGGCCCTACAAGTGGATTGTCTCAGGAAAATATACAGAAATTTAAAGATGCCGGAATCGATCTCTATCAGGATTTGAAATCAGTAACGAAAATCAATAACCGTACGCTGGTTATTGATCCTCTGGCCTCACAAAGAATCAGCAATGGAAGAGGAAACTGGCTTGCAGATGCTTTTGATCTTACTTTAAATGATTTAAAAAATAATAAACAGGGATTCTTTATGATGATTGAAGCTTCCCAAACGGATGGCGGAGGTCATAGCAATAATATAGAACAGCTGGTGACTGAGTTACTGGATTTCGACCATGTTGTAGGGAAAGCTATGAAATTTGCTGACGAAAATAAAGAAACCTTAGTGATTGTAGTGGGAGACCATGAAACCGGAGGTTTAACACTTTTGGACGGAAGTCTCAAAGAGGGCTGGGTATTTGGGAACTTCAGTACGAATGATCATACTTCCATTCCGTCAAGTGTTTTTGCGTACGGACCGAATTCAAAAGAGTTCACAGGATTATTTGAAAATACGGAAATCTTCAGCAAAATACTGGCAGCTTACGGAATTCAGAAGTAGCTTTTGATTTACACTTTTTTACTTTTACAAAGAGAGACTGTTTCCATCCGAAGCAGTCTTTTTTTCTTAATTTTCATTTTAAAAAAAGACCGTCTCAAAATAGAGACAGCCTTTGAATAAATCTAACAAATAATAATTTAGAAATTGGTGTTAACGATCAATTGAGAAAGTTCGGCATTCACAAAATCAATAGGCATTATTCCGAATGTACCCTGAGTATTGGTCTGGAAGAATGTTTTAAGTCTTGGATTGATATTATTGGATACGGTAGGAATGCTTGGGATCCCGATGATTCCTGGTTTATAACCGCTGGTGAAATTCAAGAAAAGTTTACCATTCGTATCAGTTTTAGCTTCGTTAAGCAGGCGGGAGATGGCATTCCACTTATCATCATTGTTGGTCACCTTGTAATAATCCTGAACTTTCAGCTGTACGCCTGAGTTATTGATGTCAAAAGTAGTATTGTCAGCCCAGGGTGAAGCATTGATCCCCTTGGTTGTTCCCGAAGAAAACCTTCTTAATAACTTGATCTTTCCTCTTATAGCTCCCAGTGTGGGAATATTGGCTCCAAGATCCCATTTAGACGGATTTTTCTGTACATAAGAATCAAAAGTCTGTTCAAAAGTTCTGGTGGTGTTGGAAGCATCATATTCTTCTTTAACAGACATGATAATGGTTTCTGACGGATTGTTCTGAAGGAATGTATAACAGGCATTCAATACATCATCAAAATTCATATTCTGATAAATTGCACCATGATGAATGGTAAAAGCATTGTCAATATGTCTGCAGCGGATATCCAGAAAACGTACACCGGCATTCAGCTGTTCTGCAATGCTGAGATCCTGGGTTTTAGCCGTACCTGATACAACAGGGGCATCTATACGAGCTCCGGAATCATGAGTACCGGGAATTGATATTTTTGAAATAGAAATATTATCCTGAATACCGGCCATCCAGCTATTCAGAGAAACAGGCAGTAATGAAGCTCTGCCAGCTGTTTTTGTTAAAGAAGGGACATTGTTTTCGTTGGAATCCCTTTCCAGGATACTGTCGTTTGAACAGGAAAAAA
Organism: Chryseobacterium sp. NRRL B-14798; assembly: GCF_050470705.1. Classification (NCBI taxonomy): domain Bacteria; kingdom Pseudomonadati; phylum Bacteroidota; class Flavobacteriia; order Flavobacteriales; family Weeksellaceae; genus Chryseobacterium; species Chryseobacterium sp. NRRL B-14798. The sequence goes on from NZ_JBFLUL010000005.1 coordinate 581,679, forward strand.
AGATGGATGCAGTAACCACTCCGAGAGTGATGGCTGTCATACGTTTCATGCTTTGTTTGAACATAGTTTTTTTATTTTTAAAGTAGCTTAAAAATAAGAATATATCAAAGCATTAGGAGTTAATTTAACTTTAAGAGATAATTAAGTTGGTCTAAAGTAAGGAAGGTGGTTGAGGGAAAATAAATTTTTATTAACGCAAAGATTATTTTCTATTCTTAAAATATTGAGGAAGCAGAGATGAAATCAATAAATTGATTCTTTCTAAGCGGATGCATAACAATTAAGCTTCATCAGCGACATTGTCGCCTTCTTTGCTTTCTTTAAATAGAACTATAGAATTGTTTTCTTTGCGTTTTCAAAAGATATAGCTTTTCCAGATAGAAGTCTCTCTTAAAACGCAAAATCCTCCTTCAATCCGGGAATTTTGAACTTGTGGTCTCCGATAAAGAAATCATTCATTTTAATAAGAGCCGGGAATTTATGAGTAAATTCTTTATGTAAGTTTTCGGGTAGTTTGGTATCATCATCACAGGAGGAATATTCTCTGTCAACAATTACTTGGCCTGTAGAAAAATTAATTTCATTGGTGAAACTGAAATCACAGGTATCTTCAAAATGATCGTACAAACCTATCAGATAAAAATCTCCGTTCTGAAATCTGAACGTATGTTTATATTGCTGTGTATGCCTTGAATTGGTAAAAAACAGCTGTTCGATAACAATACAGTTATTTTTTATATTGATTGTAAGAGTATTATCAGAAGGATAAAATCCGAATCCGCTTGAAAAAATGATATCAGAATTTTCTTTCCATAGTTTCAGACCACTGTTTTCCTTTTTCAGAATATAGAAAACCCTTTTATAGTCACTTATACCTTCCGGGTTCTGCTCGTATGATGCTTTTATATTCGTATTAAATACCAGAACCGTTTCATCTTTTCCATCTTTGTCAAGATCGCCTTTGGCTTCTGCAATCTGAGTATAACCCTTCGGAACCGAAAAAATTTTCAGCTTCTGAGCAGATAAACCCGAAACAGCTAAGACAATCAAAAAGGAAAAGAAAGGTTTCATCATTATTATATTCAACTCGTTTAAACTTTTGTTTTTGAAACATTAAGATTGTATTAAGGTGTTGAGAGTATTAAAATGAGCTTTGCTTTTAAGCTTAAAAATCAGAATGATTCATCTTAACTATACTTTATTTCTTCAATTCTTCTTAATGTTTTTATTAAACAACTTCATTATAAAAATGTGGTAATCCGAAATAAAAATCATTTTTCAAATTACCACATTTTTATATTGTTAAATTAATGAGTCAGTATACTTTCAAGATCTTTCCAGAACATTGGATAAGACTTTTCCACTACATCTTCATCTTCAATATTGAGCTCGCCGATCAGACAAAATGGTGCAAAACTCATAGCCATTCTGTGATCCTGATAGGTCTTAATAGAAATATGGCTTTGTGGCTCTCCAAAACTGATTGATTTAATCGTCAAATCTGTGATCTCTGTTTCGGTACCCAGCTTTTTAAGCTCATTATATAAAGCCAGAAGCCTGTCGGTTTCCTTTACTCTTAAGGTCCCCAGTCCGGAAATCTCAAAAGGAATTTTTAAAGCGGCGGCTGTTACACAAAGAGTTTGTGCAATGTCCGGACAGTCGTTCATATCCAGCATAATTTTTTCCGGGAAAGAAAAATCAGGTTGAGGTTCAAGCGTAAGTTGATGCTCATCTTCAAAAAATGTAGTTTTAATCCCAAAGAATTTTTCGTAGATATCAGCAATGGCAGAATCTCCCTGTGTGGATTCTTTGTAAAAACTTTTTAGATGAATCTTTTCTCTTCCTAATGCACAGATAGAGTAGAAGTAGGAAGCCGAGCTCCAGTCGCTTTCCACTTCATAATGTACTACTGCGGAATTGTCAGGAGTGAAAGGTTCTACTTTGATGGTATTTCCTTCAAAACTGCTTTGAATACCAAATCTGGTCAGGATATCAAGCGTCATTTCAATATAAGATCTTGAAGTAACGTCACCCACAAGATTAATTACCAATCCATTCTCAAGTTTTCCTGCTATAAGTAGCAGTGAAGTGATAAACTGGCTTGAGATATTCGCAGGAACATTTACCGAAGTCTGGGTGATTTTTCTTCCTGTAATTTTTAAAGGGGGAAAACCTTCATTCTCCATATATTCAATTTCCACTCCAAGATCTCTCAAAGCACTTACCAGATTTTTGATAGGTCTTTCCTTCATTCTTCCGGAACCTGTAAGAACAGTTGTCTTTCCTTCCTGAATAGAATAATAAGAAGTAAGAAAACGCATTGCCGTTCCTGCATGGTGGATGTCCACGGTTTCTGTGTTCTCAGATAATGCTTTTTTCAGCAGCTGAGTATCCTGGGAATTGGATAAATTCCCGATTTTTATATTACTAAACAGGCTTTCCAGAATCAATAAACGATTCGAAATACTCTTCGAACCGCTGATCTGTACTGTTTTATTTCCCAATAATTTTGATTTTTCTAGCTTCATTATGATCTACATTTCTAAAAAAATAATGAGTTACAAATTGATGTAGTATTCATAACTCATCATTTATATTTATTTCAATTTTTCGTTGTTCTGATGCCGGTCTTTATCACGGTCAGTTTTTATTTTCATTTTTCTGTCGAAAGCATCCTGCAGATTGACTCCGGTTTGGTTGGCCAGGCATAACGTAACAAAAAGTACATCTGCCAGTTCTTCCCCAAGATCTTTAGTCTTATCACTTTCTTTTTCGCTTTGCTCACCGTACCTTCTGGCAATGATCCTTGCTACTTCACCCACTTCTTCTGTCAGCATGGCCATATTGGTAAGCTCATTAAAATACCTTACACCGATGGTTTTGATCCATTCATCTACCTGCTGCTGTAACTGTGTAATTTCCATTATTGATAAGCTCCTAAAGTTGGGTTAGTGGTTCTGGAAACATTAACGATATCAAAAGGTACCGTTGCTGCAACAGCCGCATTTCCTTTTCCAAGAGCCGGAGAACCAGGTTTTACCCTTAAATTCATTTTAGCCATAAAATAATTGACAAACTGTGGTTCTGCATTCTTGACCGTTTGTATCACATTCGGATTATTGTCAAAAGTGAAACCGGATCCTGTTGCACTGGTATATTTGATTAATGAATTTTGAAGTAAGAATTCAAACTGCTGCCCTGGGGTTTGTTCAAAATGAACAGCATCATCCCTGTCAGAATACACAATACTGTTTTTGATGTCAAGAAGCTGCAAAGCGCCCTGCTGTGATTGCCCCGCATCATTTTTCCATTCATTGGCTGCAAAAATTCCTGCTCTGTCAAAAGAACTCATCGTCCTGGAGTAATTGGCAATCGTAGCGTGAGTATAGCTATGTTTTCCACCAAGGAAAATACCGATACATGATAAACCGCAATTGTTCATGACAAGATTATTGGCATTCACGGTAGAACCCACGGCATAAATTCCATATTCAAAGAAAGTATGGATAAATGAATTGGTAATGGTAGCATTGGTTTGCTTCATATCCAGTCCTCTTGTACCTCCGAAAAGTCTTGCATGGTTCATCTTAAGGGTAGAATTGGCCTCCATTTTAATAGAATTCCAGTTTTTAGGAATCGTATCATAATAAGGATCATTCCTGTCTCCGCGAAGAATCACCTGATCGGCCTGAGTACCGTTGATATTTAAAAAAGCTCCGGAAGAAACTTTCATTCCGCTGTTTTTGTGGAAGTATACTTTCGTTCCGGGATTGATATCCAATGTTATATTAGGATTAATGGTAAGATTTCCGTAGATGATCTTTGCTTTATCATTATTCCACGTTGTGGAACTGGTAATTACATTCGGGTTGCCGGGAGTCTGAATAAAAAATTCTGCATCCTGAACGACAGAAAATAAAGTTACATGCTGTTGTCCTGTTGGACCGGTAAAAAGAACTTTGTCTTCTGCTATGGCCTCTGGTCCTGTAGCTTCCGGGGCAATTTCAACAAAAATATAAAGACTGTCTTTCTTTCTTAAAGGAACATTCTTAAAATCATATCCCGGTTTTCCATCTACATTGATTCTATATAATGAAGCGGCTCCTTTTTCAAGGTTCACTCTTGGGATCATAATATCCTTATCTTCATTATTATATACTTTTACAACATAAGTTTCTGAACGTACCTGATGGTATACCGTATCACAAAATACCGTATCTCTTGAGAAACGAAGTTCCTGCGTAGGGCTGTCAAACGTTATGTCATCTTTATTACATGATACTGCTACAAGTAACATCCAGAAGGAAAAAGCCAGTAATAATTTGAATTTCATTGAAATTAAAGTTTAAGTAAGTTCCAAATTTAACGAAAATACTTTAAATTTCTTATCAATAAAAAAATATTGAATTCAGTATTTGGAATTTTAAAAAAATGTTGTATTTTTGCAACCTAAAATTTAGCAGAGAAATATCCATTACTATTTCGAAAGCAAACTTTAATTTTTTTAAAAATAGTATTATGAAAAACGGAATCCACCCAGAAAATTATAGACTTGTTGTTTTCAAAGATATGAGTAACGACGAGATGTTTCTTTGCAAGTCTACTGCAGAAACAAAAGACACTATCGAGTACGAAGGACAAGAGTATCCTCTAATCAAAATGGAAATCTCTTCAACTTCTCACCCTTTCTACACTGGTAAAGTAAAACTAGTTGACACTGCAGGTAGAGTTGATAAGTTCATGAACAAGTATAAAAAATTCGCTAAGTAATTTTTGTACATTAAAAATATTAAAGTCTTCCAATTTTTGGGAGACTTTTTTTATTGTAAATTTGTTGATCTTGAATTTTAAACCTTAAACTTAAAAACTGAATGATGCAGTTGGTATTTTCAGACGCACAATACTGGGAAGATTTTCTTCCGCTTACTTTTACCCGCCCGGTTGCTGCTATGCGATGCGGAATCCTTACATTTTCTGAGAGATGGCAGAAAATACTTGAAAACACTGAGGTAACTTATTTCACAGAAATATATCTTCAGGATAAATTTAAAAGCCCTGAGGAAAAAGAAAGCCTTTTTCTTGTTCCGAATTTCCTGCCAACAGAAAACGTAATCCAACAAATTAAAGATCTTAAGCAAGGGGAGGCGCTGGTGTACGAAGACGAATTAATCGCCGCAAAAATCAATATGAAAGGTTTTTCTCTGAACCAGATTGAGAAAATGACAGATATTAAGGAAGATCTTGTTTTCTTTAAAAGGCCAAAAGATCTGTTTACCTATAATCATCATGCGATTGATTTTGACTTTGATCTGCTTACCAAAGGAAGAACTTCACAGGAATTGTCTTCAACCAATGGTTTCTTAGGTGATAAAAAAGATCTGTTTATTGAAGAAGGAGCTTATGTTGAATTCTCTACCATCAATACAAAAACAGGGAAGATTTATATCGGTAAGAATACTGAAGTGATGGAAGGCTGTCATCTTCGCGGGCCAATCGCTCTTTGTGATGATTCCAAATTTAATCTTGGGGCTAAAATTTATGGAGCTACCACAATTGGTCCTCACTGTAAAGTAGGTGGGGAAGTAAATAATATCATTATATTCGGATACTCCAGTAAAGGGCATGAAGGTTTTGTAGGAAACTCTGTGATTGGCGAATGGTGTAATTTCGGAGCGGATACCAATTCTTCAAACATGAAAAATAATTATGGAAATGTAAAATTCTGGAACTACAGAACAAAATCATTTGAAGATACAGGATTGCAGTTTGCAGGTCTTATTATGGGAGATCATTCCAAAACAGCTATCAATACACAATTGAATACAGGAACGGTAATCGGTGTTGCTTCTAATATCTTCAAACCAGGATTTCCACCTAATCTTGTGGAAAACTTTTCATGGGGCGGACTGAAAGATGATGAAAGATTCAAACTTGATAAAGTATATGAGGTAGCAGAAAGAGCCATGGCAAGGAGAAAAGTAGCTTTATCAGAAGAGGATAAAGCGATTCTGAAACATATTTTTGACACGTATTAATTCAATAAAATAAAAAACTTCAAATTTTTTTGAAGTTTTTTTATTTTTGATGTAATAGATAAGTAACTGCAATTGTCTTACCTATAAGAAACAAAACTCATGACCCAAGAAACTTTCAAGAATACGGTGTTTATTCTCAAAGACGAGATGTATCGTTTTGCGAAACGGTTTGTCATGAGCAGTGATGAAGCAGAAGATGTAGTACAGGATCTCATGATGAAGTTTTGGCAGAAGAGGGATGAGCTTGAGCAATTCGGGAATTTTAAATCCTATGCGCTGAAGTCGGTCCGGAACGAATGCCTGAACAGATTGAAGCATCACGACGTAAAGATCGGTTTTGCGGATATGCAGCTTCACCGCTCGGAGCTTTATAGTATGGAAGTTGATAACCTTAAGGAACATATTGTAGGATTTATCAATCAGCTCCCTGAGAAACAGAAGATGGTCATCCACTTGAAAGATGTAGAAGAATATGATGTTTCCGAAATTTCTGAAATGCTGGAAATGGAGGAAAATGCAGTAAGGGTAAACCTGATGCGTGCGAGACAAAAAGTAAAAGAACAAATTTCACAACTGATGAGCTATGAAAAAAGATCAATTACAAGATAAATACAACGAAGTCTTCCGGGAGATCAAGGAAGAAAAAATGGACTGGAGCTTTGAGGATTTTCTTCACACTGCAGAAAGTACGGAAGCTGAACAGGATGCTGTACCTATTATTCCATTGGACGAAAAAAAGAAACCCTCTTTTCCCAAATGGTTCTGGATGGCCGCCAGTGTGATGTTGGTATTCGGAATCGGCTTATTTCTTAATGATAATAATTCCGGCACAGCAGATGTGCAGGACAGAGAAAAACTCGTAAAAGATGAAATCTTAAAACAAAAGTCCGGGTTTATGGAAGAAAACAGTGATCACCAGGAACAAGTAGCGGTGAATCATACCGATTCTATTTCCGGAGTGAAAAAAGATTCTGTTTTTCAGGATAACCAGGTGGCAGAGAAAGATGTAATGGATGAAATTCTGCCAAAAAGAGGAAGGCTTAAAAAAGAAAGAAAACCCAGATATGTTGATAATTCTTCCTTCCTGGGTAAAAATTTAAATGATTCTGCAACAGCATACAATGATTCTTATGTCATTGTAAACGGAAAAAGAATCAGCAGTGAAAAAGAAGCTATAGATGTTGCAAAATACTCCTTTATGAAGTTAGGAAGTGAGTTAAAAAAAACAGTAGCATCTTCTCAAAAAAATGAAAATCTTGACAGCGAATACTAAAAATCAGATCAATCTCATGAAAAAAATATTTTTTATAATAGCCATAATGCTGAGCAGCTTTGCAACTTATTCTGCACAGACTGAGAAATTAGACAAGCTTTTTCAGGATTTTGAAAAAAGAGGAAGAGTAACCTCTATCAACATCAAAAAACCGATGTTCAAGCTATTGAATACCATTGATGTTAATGATGCCTATATCGGAAAGATAAAACCTATACTGAACGATGTAGAAGGACTTAAAATTCTGATTATTCCTAAAATTACTTTCCCGGATCGTTTAAAAGATGAAAATCTTGCGAACATAAAAATGAATGAAGAAAAAACAGAGAGAATAAACAAGGCTTTAAACGCTCTCAACTTCAATGAGCTGATGTCCATGAGCAGTGACGGAACTTCTATGAAATTTCTGGCTGAAGAAGAAAAAGACAACTATCTGGAGAATCTGGTTTTTAATGTGGATTCCAAAGAAGAGAATATCATTTTTATCCTCAATGGAAAGATGAAGCTGTCGGATGTTAATAAGATCATTAATTCTGGTGAAACAACTACATCTTCTGTGACGAGTTCTGTAAGAAATGACCTTACATCAGGCAATACCTCTTCTTATCTGAATGGAGATAACAGGAATGTAGGCCAATTTTCAAAAATAGATGCCAGCGTGGGAGTAAATGTTACCTTCAAGCAGGAAAATACCAGCAGTGTAAAAGTAATTGCAGATGCAGATAAACTTCAATATGTTATCACCAAGGTGGAAGACGGAGTATTGAAAATATACGTAGACAATAAGGGAGTCCGTAATCTGAGATTTAAAAATCTTAATGTTAATGTTTCTGCTCCTTCTCTTCAAAGTATAAAAACTTCATCCGGAAGTATTTTTACAGCAGTGAATCCTGTTAATGAAAATAGTATGGAGATTGAAGCAGAGTCAGGTTCTGTTATTAAAGGAACTTTTAATGCGAGACAGGCTGCCAATGTTACAGCGAGTTCCGGAGCTGTTTTGACTGCTGAACTTACCACACAGAAACTGGCTTTGGATACCTCAAGCGGAGCAAGTGTAAGCTTATCCGGAGAAGCTGTTTCCGCCGTGATAGAAACGAGCAGTGGCGCTTCGTGTAAAGCAGATGACCTTAAAATTGCCACGGCAGTAGCTGAATCTACTTCGGGAGCAAGTCTTTCCTTATTGGTTACAGACAAACTGAAAGTAAATGTTTCTTCAGGAGCCGATGTAAAATTGAAAGGAAACCCTGAGCTGGATGCTAAAGTGGATAAAATTTCAGGAGGAAGCTTAAGGCAAATCAAGTAAAAACTAAAAATGATATCAACATCCCAAAATGATTAATTCCGTTGCTGTTCAATAATCCTGATAACTAATCCCCAAAACTTTTACCGCATGGAGAAATTAATAAGAGAAGTCCGGGTCCTTAAAATCTACGCCGCTGTACTTACCGTACTATGTGTAATGTTTTTCCTTCTTGCTTTTAAAAATCAGTCTTCCAACGAACGTTTCAAAGAAATAGATGTAGAACGTATCAATATCGTTGAGAAAGATGGAACTTTAAAGATGGTTATCAGTAATAAGGAGCGTCAGCATCCCGGATTGGTGAATCATAAGGAAATGAAACCCCGTGAAAGAGAAGCAGGACTTATTTTTTTCAATTCCCTGGGAGATGAATGTGGAGGGCTTGTGTATGACGGCAATGAGAAAGAATCCGGAATGGTCTATTCTGTAGACCAGAGAAATACAGATCAGATTATGCAGCTTCAGTATTTTGAAGGTTCAGGAAAAGATAAAAAAAGAGTATATGGTTTAAAGCTCTGGGATCGACCTGATGATTTCCCGATGGAGGATATTATTAAGGCTGCTGATTCTATAAAGAAACTGAATAATCCGGAAGCTTCAAAAAAAGCATTCGCACAACTACAGGAAAAAGGTAAACTGGGAAGTGAACGCTTTTTTGCAGGCAAGACAGCCAATGGTGATGTAGGCATATTTATCCGCGATAATAAAGGGAAAGTAAGATTAAAATTATACATCGATAAAAATAATCAGACCCATATTGAGAATATTGATGAAAATGGAAGTCTCATCAAATAGATCTTACATGATCATATTTAACCTATAAATAAAGTAGTTTCAAACTTATTCAATTATTTTGTACCGTAACCGTTCTTACAAAAGGGCGGTTTTTCGATTTAAGTTATTGATTATTAAATTTTATTTAAACTATCAAAAAGGATTTTCATATCTCACCAAAATAACCTAATTTTGCAAAGAAAGTAAAGATGTCTATTCATAACAAAATTGTAGAGACAGCCATCACTTTCGATGACGTTCTTCTAGTCCCTTCTTATTCAGAAGTTTTACCTAACCAGGTTTCATTAAAATCAAGACTTACCGACAAAATCACGCTGAATGTTCCGATAGTTTCCGCTGCGATGGACACTGTTACTGAAGCTGATCTGGCCATTGCTTTAGCAAGAGTCGGAGGGTTAGGATTTATCCACAAAAACATGACAATTGCTGAGCAGGCAGCTCAGGTAAACCGTGTAAAACGTTCCGAAAACGGAATGATATCTGATCCGGTTACGCTATCTAAAGATCATACTTTAGGGGAAGCTAAAGATCTTATGTCAAGATATAAGATTTCCGGCCTTCCGGTAGTGGATGCTGATAATGTTCTGATCGGAATTATTACCAACAGAGACGTAAAATATCAGGAAAATCTTGATATGAAAGTGGAAGAGATTATGACCAAAGATAATCTGATCACTTCAGATAAAGATACCAACCTTGAAAAGGCTAAAGAAATCCTTCTTAAAAACAGAGTTGAAAAACTTCCTATCGTAGATAAAGATAACAAACTTGTAGGTTTAATTACGATAAAGGATATCGATAATCAGTTGGAATATCCTAATGCTAATAAGGATCAAAACGGACGTCTTATCGTAGGAGCCGGAGTAGGTGTAGGAGAAGATACATTAGCGAGAATTGAGGCTTTAGTACAGGCTGGAGTTGATATTGTAGCCATTGATTCTGCACATGGTCATTCTAAAGGAGTTTTAGATAAAATTTCAGAAATCAGAAAAGCATATCCGAACCTTGATGTTGTAGGAGGAAATATCGTAACTGCAGAAGCTGCTAAAGACCTTATTGAAGCAGGAGCCAACGTGCTTAAAGTTGGAGTAGGACCGGGTTCCATCTGTACAACAAGAGTAGTTGCAGGAGTAGGTGTTCCTCAGCTATCTGCTATTTATAACGTTTACGAATATGCTAAGTCAAAAAATGTAACGGTAATCGCTGATGGTGGAATCAAACTTTCAGGAGATATCGTTAAAGCTATTGCGAGTGGTGCAGGAGCAGTAATGCTTGGTTCTCTTTTAGCAGGTACAGATGAGGCTCCGGGAGAAGAAATTATCTTCCAGGGAAGAAAATTCAAATCTTACCAGGGAATGGGAAGTCTTTCAGCAATGAAGAGAGGTGGTAAAGAAAGATATTTCCAGAGTGAAGCTAAAAAATTTGTTCCGGAAGGAATTGAAGGAAGAGTTCCGCATAAAGGAAAACTGGAGGATGTGATCTTCCAGTTGACAGGAGGTTTGAGAGCCGGTATGGGATACTGTGGAGCAAAAGATATTGAAACACTTCAAAAAGATTCCAAACTGGTAATGATTACAGGAAGCGGATTGAAAGAATCCCACCCTCATGATGTAATTATCACGCAGGAAGCTCCAAATTATTCTTTATAAAATTATAATTGAATTTAAATATGAAAAACCGCACAATATGTGCGGTTTTTTTATTTTATGTTTTTATTTTAATTGTCTGATTGTGAATGTGTTAAATCGAAAGCATGCTTTTTTAAAATTGTTTATTTCTCTATTTTTCGGCTTGTTTTTTAATTATATTTTAAATAAAATCTTTAATATTTGTATTGGTGTTAATTTTATTTTTGATTTAAAATGTAACAATAACTAATTTATTTCTACTAACTATAATGAAATTTAAATTTTATGCTGTTTTTTATTGGTGAGTATCGCTTATGGACGCATAAAGGTAATAAAATTGCAAGTTGTTAATTTTTTTAAATAATTGAAATGAAGAAAACTATCCTTTGTGGGGCATTGTTACTATCCCTTTCATTATCTGCACAGCAAAAAAAAGAGTGGTGTGACTTTGATAACGAACAGAGAGTACACCAAAAACAAAATGCGGAAATTGATGAAATGATTCGCAATATCCGTAACAAAGTTATTAGCAGTAATCAAAATACTACTGCTAAAAACGGAAGTGCGTACAAAATTGTAAATGGAGTTTATGAAATTCCTGTAGTTGTACACGTAATAGCACCTACGGGTGCGGCTATTGGTACTGCTTACAATAAGAGTGATGCACAAATTCAGGCCTGGCTGGATCATTGTAATGAAATGTATGCAGGAACTTATCAATGGGCTCAGGGAGTTCCGGCAGATTTTGGTACTGCTGCTACGATGCCGATTAAATTGGTATTGGCTAAAAGAGACCCTAACTGTAATGCTACTACAGGTATTATCAGATATAATGGAGGAGCACTTGCAGGATATGATACTTATGGAGTAAAGCGTAGTGGAGCAAATGGGGTTACTACGGATCAGGTAAAGACTATTGCGCCACACTGGCCGGAAGCGTCTTACTTTAATATCTATATCATGAATAAAGTAGATGGAGGTGGAACATATGGTATCATGGGATGGGCAGGGCTGCCTCAAAATGCCGATGCTAACTACGAATCCTTTATGAAATCTTTTGTAGTTACTTTACAGGATGATATTACTCTGGCTCACGAGTTTGGACATAGTATGGGATTACTTCATACATTTGGTAATGCTAACGCTCAGCCGCCACAAGGAACTACTTCTACGACCTACTGTCCACCAATGACTAATAATGACTGTAACAAAGACGATGATCAGGTTTGTGATACAGAAAGATCAAGAAGTTTGCTAAACGATCCTGCACCAACCAACAATGATATGAATTATTGTACAGGAACAAACTATCAGGGCGTACAGTATAATATGATGAACTATACCAATCCGATAGCATTTAAATTTACAAATGGACAGCATGACAGAGCAGCTCTTTACTTTTTCTTGATGAAAGGAGGGTTGAGTACTTCATTAGGTGCAACGGCTCCTTCTGCAGGAGCTGCAATTGGAACTCCTATTGCTGCTGCATGTAACCCAACAGGTATCACTACACCAAGTAACTATTTTGTAGGCCCTACTTTAGTAAAACTGGGAAATATTAATAATGCATCAACAGGATATTGGCAGGCTGCTGCTAATTTTTATGAAGATTATACAGGTGCAAACTGCTTAAGAGCAACATCAACTGAGCTTTCTGCAACGGGAACTCATAATCTTCAGGTGAATGTTTCAGATTCAAATAATGATGTAAGAATATGGATCGATTACAATAATAATGGTACTTTTGAAGCTTCTGAACTTGTAGGTTCAGCTGATAACATTATTGCGGATCCGGTTACCTTAATAGGTACGTACAGTACAACGATTACAGCCCCAGCCTCAGTAGTATTGAACACTCCACTAAGAATGAGAGTTCTTGTTGATGATGAGAACCCTAATATGACTCCTTGTGGGCAATTAATGTATGGGCAGGTTGAAGATTATACTGTAAAATTTGTTACCAATCTGGGAACAAGCGAAGTGAAAGCAGATAATGGTGATTTAACAGTTTATCCTAACCCGGTAGCAACCGGAGATAAAATCTTCATTAAAGCTAAAAATGGTAAAAATCTGAAGGTTTCTATTTCTGATATGTCAGGAAGATTGTTGGCAAGTCCAGCTGTGACTGAAGAAGGAAACGGTGTTTATAAAGTGGACCAGCAATTAGAAAAAGGAGTTTATATGATTCAGATTTCTAATGGAAAAGACAGTAAGTCTTCTAAATTGATCATTAAATAAACTGATCTTCATTCAGGTATATATAAATGTCTCCATTGTAATGGGGACATTTTTTATTCCATCTTCCTGTACTTAAACCTTGGCTTAATAACTTTATTAAGAAATTGCCCCTTAGATCTAGCTTTTCTAAAATTTTCAACAATATCAGGAGGTACCTTAAGATAATCATAAACTGCTCCCGACTGATATATAATTTTTAATATTTCAGTATCCGGAAAATAGATGAAATGATTGACAACACTTGAAGGCATACTTCATTTCATGCAAAAAACATTCCTTGCCATAAAATAAAAAGCTTCCGAAATTTCCGAAAGCTTCAGTAATTGATTTCTTGAAACAGAATATCATTCTATTTTTTCATGAATTTAAATTGATGTATCTGAAAATTCCGGGTATTTATTTTTAATATATATCCTCCGGGAACAAGTTGTGAAACATCAATCTTGGAATCAAACATTTCTGATTTTACCAGACGTCCGTCAATATTGTAAATCTGGATGGTTAGCCCATCGTCAATACCGGAAATAGTAATAAAATCAACCACAGGATTAGGGAAGATCTGAATTTTATTTTTTGAAAGGTCTGAAGTTCCTAATGTAGTGGTCTGTACATCACCTGTCATGGTGGAGTTTACTGCAGTAAGATTTCCTCCACATTGCCCGTTAGTCATTGCTGTATTTTCAACCCAGGTTCCGATACTGTTACCGGGAGGTATCGGAACAGAATTATTACCTGTTGAGTTATAATAAATCAGATAAGGAGTTGTAAAAGTTCCGTTTCCTTCATCACCAAGAAATTCCCATCTTGTAAGAGCATTGTTCCATTGGATTTTAAATTCACAGGTACCTAATCCACTACAATCCTGTCCGCCATCAATAGGACTGGTCATGTAGATGTTCTTACTAAAGGCATCTACTCCTGTTTTGTTAAATACATACGTATTAGGTGGGCTATCAAACAGATTGGGACATCCACTGAATGTTATTGTCTGTGTAAAAGCTGAGCTTCCTATAACAAGACATAATAAGTAAAGAATTTTCATAACGATTAGTTTTGAGATGGATAGACTCCTGCTAATGCAATGATACATTTCAGCGTAATAAACGGAGGTCTGTTTTCATGAGGCTGGCTTCCTCCTGTGCTTCCTACCATTGTGTTTTTCATGGTCGTATTTGCCGCTGCATCGGAATATTCTTTGTCAAGTGTTTTGGTGTCTGCCGGAAGATTATTGGTTGGAGAATTTTGATTTCCTTCCGTTGTTACAGCATTCACGGTATGATTATGAGCCGGCATTTGTGTTACCAATAATGTTACACTCTCAGTTCCTCCGGTTTCTCCCATGGTGTACATTGTAGGGCCGCCCGGTGCCTGTCCGTTATGAACAAGTACTCTTCCCCGCATATCAGGTAAAGCAAATGTGGTAACTCCGTTTCCTCCATAAGTGGTTCCTAACAGTGAAAAAAGTGCTTGATTTTGCGCGATGGGCAGAAGCTGCCCATTACATTCTGCCCAGTATTTTGGAGCAAAATTATAAGGTACAAAGGCTATTTGCCCTAAAAATGGTTCTGATGCCTGTGCTTTTAGAGCGGGAACAAATGCACTGCATATCAGCAGTGTACATGCAAAAATTAAGTTTTTCATGATAGCAAGAATTTTAAGTAGTATAAAATTAGAAAATATTTTACATAAAATGCTTGATTAAAAGAAAAACCTTTCGTTATATAACAAAAGGTTAGATTTTATTTATTGAAAATTGATTTATTATAGATTTTTTCTCTAATATTTAACAGCTAATAATGTATTAAATGATCATTTTAATGTTTAAGATTATCTTTAAAATCATCGATTCTGAAATCAGTCAATGCATTTCCTTTTTCAATTTTTTCTTTAGAATACAGCCTGAAATCATTTTCTGTTTTTTCTAAAAGATAATCATAGGGTCCTATATGAGAAATCAGTTTTACCAGAACCGGAGAAATCTCAAGGCAGATAAACAATCCCATGATAAAAGTGGCTGCAAGCCCAATGATGGCAGAATTCTTACCAAGTTCGTCCAAAGCCTGAAGCCTTGCTGCAAAACCATTGAATTTATCTTCAAATGTTTCTGTAGATTTTCTTTCCGTTTCCAGATTTGTGTATACCTTCGATATTTCTTTGTCTAAATATTCCAGCCTTGGAGCCGCTTGTTTCTGATAATTTTCCAGATCAAGTCTGCGTTGCTCCTTCAGTTGCTGTTTACGTTTTGCATTGGGACCATAGCCTTCTTTTCCACTGGTAAGTCCGGATTGCTTACCCAGAATTTCTTTCTCAAGCTCTACCGAAGCCGAATCATATGCCTGCTGATACTGAGCGATTTTTCCTGAAATCTGCTGCTTTTCTGTTTCAAAAGGACCGCTCTGCTGAAGAATTCGCCCGTTCATTTCACCCTGCAGCTGTTTTTTATTTCTTTGAATAATGGTATTCAGCTGTTTGTTGACTTCTTTCTCAAAAATTTTAAGTTCTAAAGGTTTGGAAATGATAATTCCCAGAAACGTAGCAAGGATAAGACGCGGGATAGCCATCAGGATCTGATTCCACCATGTTCCTGTTTTTTTGATAGAAGAAACAATATAACGGTCAAGATTGAAGATCATCAGACCCCACAGGATTCCAAATCCTGCAGCCGCCCAGAGATTGTCGAAGACTGTATACATCGCATAGCCTGCAGACAAAGTGGCGAATACTGCAGTGAAAAGCACAATACCCCCGATGCCGGAAAACTTGTTCCATTCACTCGGAGTTTTTCTCAAAATATGGATGTTCCCGCCTGAACATACCATCAGAAACTTTTGGAACCAGTTTATTGTATGAGTCCCTTGATTTATAGTTTGTTGGTTTGTTTTCATAACTGAAAATTTATACAAAGGTAGTACTAAAAATCATACCAATGTAAAAGATAGTATTATGTTTTACCAAGTAATTGAGTGTGTTTTCGTAAGATATTGTTTTTCAGTATGTTAATTTTTGATTTTGAAAAATTGAAAAAGAATGTGAATCTATTTCAATCTGTCCGGGTTTTGTTTCAGGAAGCTCTCCCATCCGGAATACGATTTCGTATCTGCTATGGTCCCGGAATTAAAATGATGACATACGGCTACGGCAAGACCATCGGAAGCATCTAAATATTTTGTTGGAAATTCCTTTAATTTAAGAAGGTTCTGAAGCATTCCTGCTACCTGTTCCTTACTGGCATTTCCGTTTCCGGTGATCGCCATTTTGATTTTTTTTGGAGAATATTCGGTTATGGGAATATTTCTGTAAAGACTGGCTGCCATAGCAACACCCTGAGCACGGCCAAGTTTTAGCATACTCTGAACGTTTTTCCCATAGAAAGGAGCTTCGAGAGCAACTTCATCAGGGTGAAACTCATCAATAAGAGAAAGGGTTCTTTCAAAAATATACTTCAGCTTGGTTTCGTGATTGGGATATTTTTTCAAGATGAGTTCATGAATAGAAACCATCTCCATTTTTCCTTTTTTTACGGAGATGATACCAAATCCCATTACCGTTGTCCCCGGGTCAATTCCTAAAATTATTTTCTCTGAAATCATTGCTTCAAAGATAGGACTTTCTATGTTTTTTAGTGGAAAAAAGTATTGATAATGATTTTCGTTTATGTTTAAAATTTTAATATCTTTAAATAAAAATGATCATGAAAAATGTATTTAATGTATTAATTGTTCCTGTCTTTCTCTTGTTTAGCCTTAAAGAGAGAAATAATTTAGTTCAGAATAAGCATTCAGAAGCTTTTACAGCAAAGAGCGAACGGATCATTTATTTGTTTTTCAAAGCAGATAAAGATCAGTCAGGAAATGCAAAAATTACTCTCCAGAGTACTAAAATTGCAGATGGAAGATTAAAACATACGCCTTCTTTTGAAAGAGATGCCGTCCGTAAGGGTGATCTTGTAATTACATTAACAGGAGCTGATGGAAAAGAAATGGGTAAACAGCTTGTGAAAGATCCTTTCAATCCTGAATTGGAAGTATATGAAAAAGAGGGAATATCCAGGCATAAAGCTTCCCTTCAAAATACTGAGTTCAGTGCCAGGTTTTCTTACTCTGAAAATATACAGTCGGTAAAGATAGAAAAAGCAACTGAGGATGGTGCACAAGTAATATTCACACAAAAACTATAATCATGAAAAAAACTTTATTATCCCTTTTAATAGGAAGCAGTTGTTTTGCACAGACTTTTGAGACCGTTCCGCTATTACAGAACGGGGACAACAGTAAGCGGATTGTTATTGCAGTGTTGGGAGACGGGTTTACTGCTGCACAGCAAACTGCTTTTACCACATCGGCTCAGAATACGATCAATTATCTTTTTACGAAAAGTCCCTATACAGAATATAAGAATTACTTTAATGCCTATGCGGTAAAAGTGATTTCCACAGAGTCAGGAGTAAAGCATCCCGGAACCGCTACAGATGTTGCAGAGCCTGTAATTCCTGTAACCAATCCCAATAACTATCTTGGGTCTACTTTCGATGTGGGAGTTCACAGATGTATATACAGCAATACTACCAACAAAGTAGGACAGGTTCTGGCTGCCAATATCCCGGATTATGATATTACTTATGTGCTGGGTAATTCTACAGAATACGGAGGTTGTGGCGGGACCTATGCTTTTGCTTCACTCAACGGTTCTTCCAATGAAATTGTAGTGCATGAGCTGGGACATTCCTTTGGAAAATTGGCCGATGAATATTGGTTTTCCGGTTCGCTGGAATCTCCCAATAAAACACAGAACTCTAATCCGGCAACCATAAAATGGAAAAACTGGGTAGGGTTAAGTGGAGTAGGAGTATATGCCCATGCTGAAAGCCCAAGCTGGTTCAGACCCCATCAGAGCTGTGAAATGAGATATCTTAACCAGCAGTTCTGCTCTGTGTGTAAAGAGGCGATTATTGAAAGGATTCATACTCTGGTTTCCCCTGTAGATTCCTATACTCCGGCCAATAATACAACCGTTGATGCAACATCCAATGTTACCTTCACGGTCAACGAAATTCTTCCCATTCCGAACACGCTGGTTAATTCATGGAGCTTAAACGGAACGGCTCTGGGAGCAACGGGAAGTAGCATAACGATTACTCCCGGACAACTTAACAACGGAAATAATACTTTGACATTATCGGTAGTGGATAACAATCCGCTTTTAAAAGTAGACAATCACAGTACACTCCATGTTACCAATGTTTCCTGGACTTTGAGCAAATCAACTCTTAAACTCTCAGAAGTAAAAGCGGAAGAGCGCCGTTTCAGTATTTATCCTAATCCGACAGATGGAGAATTTTTTATTAAAGGCAAACAAGGCTTTTCAAAAGATGTAAAAGTAGAAGTGTATGACACTTCAGGAAAGCTTATCCCATCCAGATTTGAACTGAATGATTCTGCAATACGGATTAATATTAAAAACTATCCGGCAGGTACTTATCTGTTGAATGTAAAAGAAAATAAAAACCTGATCATTTCTCAGAAAATCATTAAAGAATAATTACACGAAACCGGCTCTGGGAGCCGGTTTTATTTTTCTAGTTTTTTCTCTGCTATGGGTACCCACCGTCCGTCATGGCGAAGAAGTATTATTTTATCGACTAAGAATTTAGTTTTGTATTCCATGTTTTCATATTTTTGCCAGGCCTTAAGATAATTTTCCCAGGCCAGATCTCTGTATCCTACAGTCATATGCGGATTAAACGAATACTTTGTGAAATTAAAGCGCTCTTTTACCCTATGATAAAGTTCTGTTAATTGACTACTTTCTTTGGGCTGAATATAGAGGACAGGATTTTTAGGATTGGGAAAGCTTCCAAAGCCATCCAGCTCTATTTCAAAAGGTGTAATTTCTGTATTGATTTTCTGAAAAACAATGTGAATATCTTCTTCCAGTTCAATTTCTCTCGAAAAGGGAGGAAAGAGTGTAATATGTGCTTCGTTTTTCAAAGCCTTGGAATTGGCATAATTTGTTGCCAGATCCTGTTTAAAAACTTTTATTTCTTCAATAATTTCCTGAGGAGGGTAAATGGCTATGAAGTACATTTTTTTCATATGACAAATTAAAAGTTTTTAAATTAAATTTTAATACATAAGAAAATTATGCATAAGTTTGTAAGGTATTTAAACCATTCTATGAAAAAAAATAGTCTCTATAAGGGTACTTTACAGAATATTATTTTAAAGCTCCTTTCGAAAGAAGTGAAGATGTATGGTTATCAGATTACCCAAAGAGCTAAAGAACTTACTTTGGGTGAACTTGAAATGACAGAAGGAGCGCTCTATCCATTGCTGCATAAATTAGAAAGCGATGGAATGATTACTTCCGAAATTCAAAAGATTAATGGGAGAGACCGGAAATATTACCTGTTGACTGAAAAAGGAAAAAAACAACAGGCAGAACAGGAAACTGAGATGAAAAGTTATTTACTCAACCTACAGACAATATTTAACATATGATGACTGAAGCACAGGAAAATAAAATTACAGATTATCTGGTGGTCCAAGAGTTGTCTCTGGATATTCTGGTAGAAATCAGAGATCATATGATCAGTCAGATTTTGGATATTCAAAGCAATGAGAATATCAATTTTGAGGACGCTTTCTTGAAGGTAAAAGAATCATGGAGCAATGAGTTTAAAATGGTTAATTATTTTTTATTTTATCCTACAAAAATTCCTTTGATTGCCAAAAGAATTATCCGGGAGAAATACAGAGGGATTTTCAAAAAATCATTGATGGTAGCTGCTCTGGCATTTGCTGTTAATCTGTTACTAATTTTTATGGCAGGAAATCAGGAAGAATATAAACTGTTTTTCCGACTTCTGAATGGTTCATTTGTAGTGACAACAATATTGATATGGATTTTTAATCACAAAATCTGGAAGTATATAAAAGCAGACTTTAAATACAAAGGAAAATGTCTCTATACCATGTATCAGCAGAATCTTGGATTAATGGTTGTGTGTGCCAGCTCCATGACGCAGGTGGCCATAAGGAACGGGCAACATGCCTACCAGTTTTTCAGAGAACAGAATTATGCAGATGTTGCCGGGGTTCTGGTAACCTTAATTCTTCCATTTGTATTACAGGCAGCTCTTGCTTTTGCGGTATTCAATTTTCTTGAGCATAAAAAGAATTTAGTCAAGATGCAGGAATTTCTGAAGCTCGTGTAAACAAATGGGTGCTAAAACTAATGTTTTGATCGAAGTTGGTTCAGTGTATTCTCAAGATGATCAGTGATCTTTTTTACTTCAATATGAGGTCTGAAGATCGCGCCTTTTCCTCTTTCTTCATCTGCAATATTAGACAGAATAATCACAGACGTTTTGGTGTCCGGATAATAAATATTTAAAGAAGGAGAACCTTTTACATAACCACTGTGAAAATAGGAATTGGGCTGGCCGATGTTAAGCATAATTCCGTAAGCATAACCCATTTTCCCAAAGATAGCATGGTGTCTTTCCGCACTTTTGGCCATGAAGAGCTTCAAAGTTTCGGGTTTTAGAATTTTCCCGTTGTACAGGGCATTATTCCACAAATGAAGATCCCCAATGGTAGATAGTATTCCTCCGGCAGGTGTTCCGATTTCCGACCCGCCTAATCTTTTCGGCATATTGGGAACCTCAGAGAATTTAGCAGGAGTACCAACATAAGCACTGGCAAAGTTATTTCCTTTGAAAATGTCTCCTGTTGAAGAATGGGACATTCCTGCTTTTTTAAAAAGTTCCAATGCATTTTCATGATAGGATTTTCCGGAGACTTTTTCCACAATTTTTCCAAGTGCATTAAAACCATCGTTGGAGTAATAGAAATCTGATCCGCTTTTAAACATCAGCTTTCCACCCATCAGGTTCAATCCTGAAGTGTGGTTTAAGAGTTGGTGAATCGTAATGTTTTCATATTCTTTGATCTGAAATTCCTTCAGGTATTTTGAAGCCTTATCTGTCACATTCAGTTTTCCCTGCTCCATCTGAAGTAAGATCAAAACAGCGGTAAATTGTTTGCTCACAGATCCTATCGCAAAAATGGTATTGCTGTCAATTTTAGTTTTCTTCTTAAAATCAGAATATCCGTTTTCTCTTCTGTAAAGAGGAATGGTGTCTTTAAAAACAGCAATGCTCCCATTGAAATGATACTTTTTAAAAGCAGAATCAATCTGTTGTTCCAAAAGTGTTTTCTGAAAAGCTGAGATGGTAGAGTCTATAATTGCTTTTTTATCAACCGGGGTAATTTTTGGACCCTCAGTTGTTGTACAGGAAAATAAAAAACAGAAAAAAGACAGGAATAATAAATTTTTGATCACAGGTGTTGTATTTTTAAATGATGATTATACTCTTAAAGATACTAAAATATCCTGAAGAGCATTAAGAGAAGCAAATTGTGTGCTAGGATAGGCTGCTGGAACAACTTAATATAGATTTAATCCGCTTTTGTGGAATATTTCAATGTTATGAATAAGGGTGTTGCTGAGAAATAATACATTGAAAGAACCTGTGGAAGAAAGCTCGCAGGTTTATCTTAATATCAGGTCACTGAACCAGAAAACATATTCTCCGTCTTCTTCTTCAGGACTTGTTTTAGGCTTAGGATAAGTCTTTTTGACGGTTTCCCCGATTTTGAATTCAACAGGATTTTTGAAAATAGGTCCATCAAAAGTAAAGGTATGGAACTCTCCGTTTTCTCCGCACGGATCTACATTTTCAGGAAGGTCATCAATGAATTGCTGATCAATAATCCTTCCGGCGAAGCTTTTATCAAGATAAGATCCGTTCACACATGTTACAATCGTTTTAAAACCAAGGTCCAGAAATTCACGGATGAGGTCAGTTGTATTTTGTTTCCATAGAGGAAATAAGGCTTTCATACCAATAGCATTTAATTGGTCTTCCCTGTATTTTCGCAGGTCTTCCAGAAAAATATCTCCGAAAATGGAATGGGTAATGCCCTGAGCCTGAATTTCAGTCATTGTCTTACTCATGATCTGTTGGTATTCTTCCATGGATGGTTCTTTTGGAAGTTCCATTTTGATCAAAGGAATCCCAAGGCTTTCTGCCTGTTTTTCTAAAAGCGATACATGAACTCCATGCATAGAAATCCTTTGAAACTCCTGATTGATGCTGGTAAGCAGTGTAGAAATCTCATATTGATCCTCCTTTAGTATTTTATAAAGAGCAAGGGAAGAGTCTTTTCCGCTGCTCCAGTTGAATAATGCTTTTGGTTTCATTGTAAAAATAAATCTGTCAAAAATAAGGATTTAAGAAGGGTTTTGAAATTAAATCAGATGACGAAATAGTGTTCTTGGTTTTTATTACAATTAAAATAAAAACCTCAAAGAAATCCTTTGAGGTTTGATTTATAAAAATGTTTGCTGTATAGCCTTACATATTTCTTCTGTATTTACCGCCTACTTCAAATAAAGCGTTGGTAATTTGTCCTAAAGAACAGTACTTCACAGCATCCATCATCACCTCAAATAAGTTTTGCTGGTTGATGGCTGCATGCTGAAGTTTTTTTAAAGCTTCCTCAGACTTATTTTCATTGGCCTGCTGGAAGTTGTGAAGAGACTCAATCTGTGCCTGTTTCTCCTCTTCCGTAGAACGGATAACTTCTCCCGGTAGAACGGTTGGTGAACCATCTTTTCCTAAGAAGGTATTCACTCCGATAATAGGATATTCACCGGTATGCTTCAGCCATTCGTAATGCATAGATTCTTCCTGGATTTTTGAACGCTGATACATCGTTTCCATCGCTCCGAGAACACCGCCTCTTTCTGTGATTCTGTCGAATTCCGTATATACAGCTTCCTCTACAAGATCCGTTAATTCTTCAATGATGAATGATCCCTGAAGCGGATTCTCGTTTTTAGCCAATCCTAATTCTTTATTGATGATTAACTGGATTGCCATCGCTCTTCTTACAGACTGCTCGGTAGGAGTAGTGATCGCTTCATCATAAGCATTGGTATGAAGTGAATTACAGTTATCGTAGATCGCATACAGTGCCTGAAGCGTGGTTCTGATATCGTTGAAATCAATTTCCTGAGCGTGCAGTGAACGTCCCGAAGTCTGGATGTGGTATTTCAACATCTGGCTTCTTTCGTCTGCTCCGTATTTTAATTTCATCGCTTTTGCCCAGATTCTTCTTGCTACACGTCCGATTACTGAGTATTCAGGATCGATACCGTTGGAGAAGAAGAAAGATAAGTTCGGTGCAAAATCATTGATATCCATTCCACGGCTTAAATAATATTCAACATAAGTGAACCCGTTAGCCAGTGTAAATGCTAATTGGGAAACCGGATTGGCTCCAGCTTCAGCAATATGGTATCCCGAAATAGAAACAGAGTAGAAGTTTCTTACTTTTTCTCTGATGAAATATTCCTGAACATCACCCATTAATCTTAAGGCAAATTCTGTAGAGAAAATACAGGTGTTCTGTGCCTGGTCTTCTTTTAAGATGTCCGCCTGAACAGTACCACGAACCGTAGCAATTGTTTTAGCTTTAATTTCTGCGTATATATCAGCAGGAATCACTTCATCACCGGTTAATCCTAAAAGCTGTAATCCCAAACCATTGTTGGATGGAGGAAGTTCACCGTTATATTTAGGTCTTTCTAACCCTTTATCGTCAAATTTTTCCTTAAGCTTAGCTTCTACTTTAGACTCTAAACCGTTTTCTTTGATATATTTTTCAACATTCTGATCGATGGCAGCATTCATAAAGAAGGCCAACAGCATCGGTGCAGGACCGTTGATCGTCATTGAAACCGAAGTTAGTGCGTTGACAAGATCAAATCCGGAATATAATTTCTTAGCATCATCCAGTGTTGCAATAGAAACTCCCGCATTCCCGATTTTACCATAAATATCCGGTGGTAAAGCAGGATCCTGACCATATAAGGTTACAGAGTCAAATGCAGTAGATAAACGTTTTGCAGGCATTTCTGCAGAAACATAATGGAATCTTCTGTTGGTTCTTTCAGGGCCTCCTTCTCCTGCAAACATCCTTGTAGGATCTTCACCGGTTCTCTTGAACGGATAAATACCTGCCGTGTAAGGGAAGCTTCCCGGAAGGTTTTCCTGGCCTTTCCATCTGATCAGATCACCCCAGTCATTGTATTTTGGTAATGCAATTTTAGGAATTCTCAGGTGAGATAAAGACTCAGTAGAAGTTTCAACTTTAATTTCTTTTCCTCTTACGAAATAAGAATAAAACTCTGCATGGAATGCTTTTTTTGTATCATCCCAGGTCTTCAGGAAATCGATATTTTCTTGTTGCAGCTCTTTTTCCGCCTTTTGGTATTCAGCATCCAGAATATCATTGGAAATGATATTTTTTACGCCTTCAATATGATACATTTTTCTGGCCAGTTCAGCCTGTTTCTCAATATTGATGTCGTATTGTTTATTGTTTTCAACAATTTCAGAAAGGTAACGGACTCTTTTTGGAGGAATAATCGTTACTTCTTCTGTCACTTCCTGTTCTACAAAAGTTTTTAGATTCAATCCGGAGAATTTATCGTTTACTTTTGAAATTAATCTGTTGTATAATTCTGTTGTTCCATGATCATTAAACTGAGACGCCTTGGTAGCATACACCGGCATATCATCTAATGGGCTTTCCCATAGCAAATGGTTTCTCTGGAACTGTTTTCTTACGGCCTGAAGAGCATCCAGTGCTCCACGTTTGTCAGATTTATTCAATGCTACCAGATCCGCATAGTCTAACATGTCGATTTTTTCCAGCTGAGTAGAAGCTCCGTATTCAGGAGTCATTACATACATGGAAACATCTGCAAAATCAGAAACTTCTGAACCAGACTGCCCGATTCCCGAAGTTTCAAGGATGATGACATCCGGATGAGCCAGTTTTAATACATTCAGTGCAGAATGAATAAATGGAGAAACAGAAACGTTGTTTTCTCTGGTTGCCATAGAACGCATATAAACTCTTGGATCATTGATTGCATTCATACGGATTCTGTCTCCCAATAAAGCACCTCCGGTTTTCTTTTTCGAAGGGTCAATGGAAATAATAGCGATTTTTTTGTCTGTATTGGAACGTAAGAAACGTCTTACCAGTTCATCCGTTAATGAAGATTTACCTGCTCCTCCGGTACCTGTAATACCAATGATTGGAATAGTCAGATCTTTAGACTTTTCGTCGATAGCTTTTACAAGCTCAGGTTTTTCTTCTGAAAAGTTTTCTACGGCTGAGATGATTTGTGCAATACTTGATGGATTTTCAAAGCTAATATTGTCAAGATCTTTTGCGGTAACATCTTTTCCTGTTGCAAAATCTGATCGTTGTACCAGGTCATCAATCATTCCCTGAAGCCCAAGCTCACGGCCGTCATCCGGAGAATAAATCCTGTCGATACCATAAGACATAAGGTCTTTGATTTCTTCCGGAAGGATTACACCGCCGCCGCCGCCAAAAATTTTGATCTGCGGTGAGTTTTTTTCTCTCAAAAGGTCATAGATATATTTGAAATATTCATTGTGACCTCCCTGATATGAAGTTAATGCAATAGCATTGGCATCTTCCTGGATGGCTGTATTTACAACTTCCTCTGCTGATTTATCGTGTCCCAGGTGGATCACTTCGCATCCTGTTCCCTGAATCACACGACGCATAATATTGATCGCAGCATCGTGCCCATCAAATAATGAGGCAGCAGTTACGATTCTTACCTTGTTGGTTGGAGTATATTTTTGGGTTTCCATAAAAATTCTAGACAGTTTCTAAGTTCTCAAATATAGCAATAAAATAAAAACCTTGTATTGTAGAGTAAAATTCTGATTTTTAAACGTTTATGATAATTGTTTTTTGAGCTCGAAAAACTTTGTTAGAGGCTAGCTCTGTATTTTACAGATTATTACACTATTCTGTAAAAATATAAATGTCAGCAGATAATAACCCGCTGACATTTTTTCTTTTGTGTCATGAAGTTTGGTCTTTATTTCATAAAAAATGATCTGTATTATTATTTTTCTGAAAAAAGTGTTTTTCTTTTGCTGTCCAGTCCCCAGTTTAATCCTAAAAATGTAATAAGATTATTCTTGTCACCATAATTTTTTCCAAAGGCAGCATTGATATACACACTGTCAGACACTTTATAGTTGATGACTCCATTGGAACGGTAGGTATCATCCAAATCGCTGCTTCTGTAGATGAACTCATAGCCAATAGAGAATCTGTTGTATACAAGCTCTATTTTGCCACCGAAATCATAATTATCAGTCCTGCTGAATCCGCTGGCTGCATCATAAACCGTTTTATCCTGCATGTATCTCGCAACAGCATAGAAATTTAATCTTTTTTCAATCTTTGAAGCATCTGTGGTAGAGGCTTCTTTGATAATTACTTTTGATTTTTCATTATTTTGATCTTCTTTTTTCTGTGGAGTTTTTGTTCTTTCCAGATTGATCCCGGAGCTCATGGTTATCCAGAATCCCAATTTCCCGAATTGATTATTCTTAAACTGATTATCTAAAAAGAAAGTACTATAGGCCGAAGCTACATCCAGTTGAAAAGCAGGTTTTTCGTCAAGGTATTTTTTATAATTTTCAGTTTCCGCTTTGTAATACTCTGTGGCAAATTCTTCTAGCGCTTGTGCAATTTTTTTCTCTTTTTCACTTTGGGTGATATTGGAAGCATATATATCTTTATATTTCTGTGATTGATAAAACTCACTCTGAATATCAGTTAATGCCTTTGAAATATTTTTATTTGAGTCTGTAATAGCCTCTATGTTTTTTTTATTTCTTATTTTAAATACTGTGGTACGTAATGAAAAAGATACCGAAGGATTTTCAGTGTCAAGATCTTCAATTTTATAATTTCTCAGAAAGGCAAATGAGACAGAAACGTTTTTGGCTTCACTGAAAATGTTATTTTTATACTCATAACTATTATCTGTTTTTTTAATGCTTTTAATGCCGGCATACTTTAAAGCATCCATTTCCGTCAGAGGAAATAAATGAGTAGGAGTAAGTTCTACTGCATAAGCATTGGGAAGACCGTCGTTCTCGCTGAATGAATTGACAATACTGGACATAAAAGCCTTTTTTGATTTCGGGGTCTCCAGATCAGAACTTGCCAAGCCGAGAAGCATTACACTTGGTGCATTGGAAAGCTCGAGTTTGTTTAACTCTGCACTGATTTCTTTGCTTTGAGCAAACAATAATGTCATATTAGACATCAGCACTGCTAGTAGTACTATCTTTTTCATAGCTCAACTTTTATGTATTTATAAACACCATAGATAAACTTACCGGATAAATCATCAGTTGTTTTACCTTCAAAAGGATTGAAATGAAAATTCCTGGAAGGAATCTGAGGAAATTCAAACTTTATCCTGCATGTATTGATTAAAATCTGCAGATGATTTACCTGCATATTAATATTGAAAGAAGTCGCGAAAAGTAAATGATCTGATGCTAAATCTGCTTTTGGAATGGTAAAAGAAAATTTATCATCATTTAAATTGTTATCATCTATTCTCTTTCCATTAATGATAAAATGAGGGTCGCCAAATTGTGTGTTGGCACTGATTATTACATTCACTTCAACATTATTTTCTTTAAAGTGAGTGATTTTTACTGTTTTTTGAGGGATTTTTTTCATGTCTGTTGACTTTTGGTTTGTGAATTCAGCTCTTAATTTTATTTCAAATGTATAATTTGTAATATTGGTATTCAATTACCTTTTTGGGTGATATTGTATTGCTTTAAAATATAAAAGCAGTCTTTTATTCAATAATTAAATAGCTGCGATGATTCTGTGCCACAATTAAATTTTCTATTTTTGCAGCATATTTTTACACACATGCAAAAAGCGTTGATATATTTCGCATTGGGAACTATAGTAAGCTTCCTGATTAATTATTTCCTTTTAAGTTCAGAAAACATTGGTTTGGAGTTATATTATGCCGTTGCTTTTGGTGCTGCCTGGGGTATTGCTTATTATTTGGATACTCCGGATTTTACATTGGCTAAAAAGCTGGGGCTATCTTTTGTAGTGATGGCTATACTGGTTGGGGCTGGTACTTTAATTTTTAAACTTGAACTGGCTATTCCATCTATACTGAAGTTTTCCATGGTATTTGTGGCCTATTATGTCATCGCAAGTTTCAGGGCAACAAAGTCACTGAGAAAATAAATAAAAAAGAGGCTGTCCGATACGACAGTCTCTTTTTTTTATTAATGAATCATCATGAAACTGATCAGGGCAAGACCCAGCAGTAAAAACATGAAGGCAATAAAGTTAATGGTGAATAATATCATCCCGACAATAATGCTTACCAGACCATGAGCACGATATACGCGCCGGTGAGCAATAAAGAAATAGGCCATCGTGTACAATGACAGGAGTGATATTGCTAAATACAAAATGGTATTAACCGGCCAGAGGTCTGTGAGACCTGCTAATTTGGAGAGTAAGAAAATGAGTAAGATGGTGAGCAGTAAAAATGAGAAGTAATGCAGCGTGAAAATTCCGTGATCAAAATACCACCATTTTTTCTTACTATGGAAGACCCATAAAAAGAATGCGAAAAGAGGAAGATAGATAAAAAGTGCTTTGGGAAGATTATGAAAGGACTTTTCTACCATACCGGCCATAATCTCCTTTTTCTTCACTCCTTTTTCTTTTAGTTCAAAGAATTTGTGAACAATTGGGGCTTCAATAAAACTAAGAGATGACGGATTTTTGGCTTTAGCCGAATCATAAGCCTTTCTGGTTTTGTATTCACCGAAACTAACATCCGGATCTATCTTTTTATCCATGTCAATGATATCTTCTATTTCAGAAGAGTCGGGAACTGCTTTCAGGCCTTCAATGGCAAGAGAGTCTTCCCCATTCAGGTGTTTTTTTGCTTTTATGCTGTCTATCAGCTTTTGTTTTTCAACAGGCTTCATGACTTTCAGTAGATTCGTCTTGCCATTTTCTCCGGTATTTCTCTCTTTCGAAGAACCAATATTAACCATAGGAAAAAGGGCAAACACAAAAAATGTAATAAAACTGACAAAAATATAAAGCTTTACAGGAGGTACAAACTTCTGTCTTTTCCCTTCAAGATAAGTGTTGGTCAGTTTACCAGGTTTAAATAACAGGTTTTTTACAGTTCCCCAGAACTGGCCGTCATAATGCGTAAAATCTTCAATGAAATGGGTAAAAAGAAAATAAAAGGGCTGCCGTCTTTCAGTATTTTCCTGTCCGCAGTGAGGGCAGTACCTTTCTTCAACCTGATGCCCGCAGTTCAGGCAGGTTTTGTCTTCTCTTAGTTTTCCGTGACTCATGGATATAGAATATGATTAACGCAAATATAAATATTTCAATGAAATTATAATGATATCTGGGTATTTTACGGAAATCTTTAAAGTAAAGTTAATAAAAGAAAGAGTTGAGGGAATAAACTCTTTGCTGTTTCATTGTGTTTTTAGAATCTTCGAAGTGTTTCTTTTCATCGGCTCATAAGTTCGCAAGTTTTATGCCAAATTGTAAATAATGTTAAAATCTATTGATAGAGGGGTATAACACATGGATTATATAGATTAAATAAAATATGTTTTTGGGTTACAAAAATAATTTGTACCTTTGCACACCCTTTTAGGGGTAAATTATGTTTAATCTTTAACTAAAACGTGTGAATACATTAAGTTACAAAACTGTTTCAGCGAACAAAGCTACTGCTAATAAAGAATGGGTTGTGGTAGACGCTGAAGGACAGCCGTTAGGTAGATTAGCTTCTACGGTTGCAAAGATTTTGAGAGGTAAGCACAAAACGAACTACACACCTCACGTAGATTGTGGTGATAACGTAATCGTTTTGAATGCTGGGAAAATTACACTTTCCGGAAACAAGTGGGCTGATAAGACTTATATCTGGCATACAGGATATCCTGGTGGACAGAAGTCTATGACTGCGGCTGAACTTCAGAAGAAAGATTCTTTAAAGGTATTAGAGAAATCTGTAAAAGGTATGTTACCTAAAAACAGATTAGGAGCTGCTATCCTTAAGAACCTTTACTTATATGAAGGAACTGAGCACAAACATGAAGCTCAACAGCCAAAAACAATTAATGTTAACGAATTTAAATAATTAATTATGTCTATAGTTCACAAAATCGGAAGAAGAAAAACTTCTGTAGCTAGAGTTTATGTAAAACCAGGTTCTGGTGTTATTACAGTAAACGGTAAAGATGCTAAAGAATATTTCTCTACAGACGTGATGGTTTACAAATTAAACCAACCGTTTATCCTTTCTGAGACTGTTGGTCAGTATGACGTTACCGTAAACGTATTCGGTGGTGGTAATACAGGTCAGGCAGAAGCTATCAGATTAGGTATTTCTAGAGCTTTATGCGAAATCAACGCTGAGTTCAGATTAGCATTGAAGCCAGCTGGTTTACTTACAAGAGACGCAAGAATGGTGGAAAGAAAGAAGCCAGGTCAGAAAAAAGCAAGAAAGAGATTCCAATTCTCAAAACGTTAAGATTTCTCGTTGGCAGATGGCTTATGGCTATTGGCTACAGGAATGTATTAAATTTTTTTTAAACTTAATCTCGGCGAAAAGCCCATTGCCAAAAGCAAAAAGCAGACCGCCAATTGCCCGTTACGTTTAGCATCCAAACGCTTCTCCCATCTAAAGAAGTTGTTGATTGTTTAAAAGACGGAAAGTAAACTAACAAAAACAGAAAACATGGCAAAAGCAAATGTAAAAGACCTTTTAGAGGCTGGCGTACACTTCGGTCACATGACCAGAAAGTGGAATCCAAATATGGCTCCATACATTTTTATGGAGAAAAACGGTATTCACATTGTAGACTTACATAAAACAGCAGTTAAATTGGATGAAGCTTGCAACGCTTTAGAAAAATTAACTTCTGCAGGTAAAAAAGTTCTTTTCGTAGCTACTAAGAAGCAAGCGAAAGAAGTAGTTGCAAAACACGCTTCTGAACTTAAT
The DNA here is from genome assembly GCF_050470705.1 of Chryseobacterium sp. NRRL B-14798. Taxonomy (NCBI): domain Bacteria; kingdom Pseudomonadati; phylum Bacteroidota; class Flavobacteriia; order Flavobacteriales; family Weeksellaceae; genus Chryseobacterium; species Chryseobacterium sp. NRRL B-14798. The sequence continues at coordinate 612,957 of NZ_JBFLUL010000005.1, forward strand.
ATGCCTTATATTACAGAAAGATGGCCAGGTGGTATGTTAACGAACTTCGTTACTATCAGAAAGGCTGTAAAGAAGATGAATGCTATCGACAAAATGAAAAAAGACGGTACATTCGAAACTTTATCTAAAAAAGAAAGATTACAAGTTGACAGACAAAGAGCTAACCTTGAGAAGAACTTAGGTTCTATCGCTGACATGGTGAGACTTCCATCTGCTGTATTTGTAGTTGATATCTTGAGAGAACACATCGCGGTAACTGAAGCTAAGAAATTAGGTATTCCAGTTTTCGGTATCGTTGATACAAACTCTGACCCTAGAAAAGTTGACTTCGTTATCCCAGGAAACGATGATGCTTCTAAGTCTATTGATATGATCCTTAGCGTAGTTTCTGAATCTATCAAAGAAGGTCAGTCTCAAAGAAAAGCTGATAAAGAAAAATCTAAAGAAGAAGGAGAAAAAGTATCTGCTGATACAGATGCTGATTTCGATGCGGAATAATTGAAGATTTTCTTTAATATAGGAAAAACGCTGGATTTCGATCCAGCGTTTTTTTATTTATATCAGAAATCATTTCTTTGGATTCTTATTTTTGATGTTATGTTTTCTCCGCTTTAAGTGTATTTGTTTCTGCAGGCCTTAATAAAGGGTCAGAATATTCATTAAAATAAAAACCAGCAGAATTCTGCCGGTTATATCTTAATTTGAAAGTTTTATAGAATAAGAAGTTGTGATAAACTTTGTAGACTGGTATACCGAGTTGCAAAGAATACCCGATAATCTGTAATTTTGATTTTTCGGAACCATGGTATATCCAATTTTCCCTGCCCCAATGGGGATTTTCTTGAAGAAATTACCCCCGCTTACCGTAAGCACCATATTGCATGGAGATTTGTTTTCTACAGAAATAGAAGTCCTGGGATTCTTCGGATCATCATTATTCAGAAGGTCGTTCAGAACTTCAGCTGTTTCCGGCTTGTAGGTCTTTATAAGTTCATTATATTCTCTTTCTGTATTGGCTCTGTTGCCTGTTGAATTACCGGCAGGATAGGAGGTTCTTCCCGGATAACCGCCGTAATTTACATTACAACCGGCAAAGATTATTGAAACTCCGGCAAAAACTAATAGTTTTTTCATACTATTTTATTTTTTGATTTTTCTTTTGTTTGATGGCTTGTTTTTCTGAACCTCATCCTTTTTGATTGCACTGGCTTGCGTTTCGGACATTTTTGGGCTGTCCACCGTTACAAATATACTTTTTTTAATATCTTTCTGGGAGAAATATTTTATATCACAGATATTACTACTAAGCGTGTATGAACCTTTATTGATCACAATAAAATTTTCTCCGTGGGCCGGAACAGCGAGGTTATAGAAGTCTTTTCCCTCAACTCTCAATACAATATTACAATCAGAATTATTTTTAAATAAGAGTATAGCCTCCTTGCGTGTAATATCTTCATTGAACATTGCATTCAGAAGCTTCACTGTTTTCTCTTTATGTTCAGCAGAAGTCTCTGTGATAAGTTTTTTAAACTCTTCAGCATCATCTGAATTAGGGTTTTTCATAATGCTTTTAGGGATGTCGGAGATAACAGGCCTTGCTTCCATAGGTTTGGCAGTACGGGCTCCCTTTGTCCATTCAGAGTTTTTTAAAGCAATAAGCTTAGGCTTCAGCACAGTTCTTTTGGGATCATCAGGGTGTGCATTCTTTAGGTATTCTTCAATTTCTTTAATATTCGTGCTTTTTAGAATATCTTTACTGCTTTTCTGAGCCTGTGTAAAGCCGGGAATAAGAAAAGTGAAGAATAAAATCGTTAAAAAATTTTTTTTCATCAGGTTTTTATTTCATCAGCTTATCCGGAATTTGATGTAAGTTATAGTTTTTCCTTTCGCTGAGAATAACTCTTCATAATACGTTTTGATATCTCTCAAATGCTCCGTATTTGGGTCGTATTCCGGGGCACCATAGATATCATGATGAGCAGAAATGATCTCATAACCTGCTCCCTGTAAATATCCTAGCGTATACCCATGCAGGAATTCTGAATCGGTTTTCAGGTGGATAATACCTCCTGGCTTCAGGAACTTTTTATATCGGTTTAAAAAATCCGGATGTGTTAATCTGTGTTTTGTTCTTTTGTATTTAATCTGCGGATCAGGGAATGTAATCCAGATTTCATCTACTTCATTTTCTGCAAAGAAATAATCTACAAGTTCGATCTGAGTTCTCAGAAAAGCTACATTAGTCATGTTGTTTTCTACAGCTTCTTTAGCGCCAAACCAAAATCTTGCACCTTTAATATCAACCCCGATAAAGTTTTTTTCAGGAAATGTTTTTGCGAGTCCTACAGAATATTCTCCTTTTCCGCAACCCAGCTCCAGTATAATAGGATTGTCATTTTTAAAGAAATTTTCTCTCCATTTTCCTTTAAGTTCGAAACCATTCAAAGCATCTTCTCTTGTTGGTTGAATGACATTCGGTAATATTTTGTTTTCTGCAAATCTTGCTAATTTATTCTTGCCCATTGAGTTATAAAATGAGTGCAAAAATAGTGAAAATTTATGGAGTCTCTATGTCTTTTGGTCGTAAAAGACACAGAGATCATTCGTTCCTGGTTTGTGTTAATGGCCTCCTAAAGCGACCATAATTGGCCTTTCAATTGTTTTTTGTGACGCATATTGAGCCCCGCAGACAAGGCTGGTGAAAAGATATTGCCCTTTATCTATCACAATGGAACCTTCACCCTGAGCAGGAACTGCCAGCCTGTATTTGGTAGTTCCTACACCTTCCATTCTTACAATAATATTACAGTCTGATTTATTTTGAATCAAAACGATGCATTCTTTAGTATTGGGATCATTATCAAATAAGGAATTCAGGATCTTTACAGTTCTGTTTTTATGTTCTACAGGAGACACTGCCATCAGCATGTTGAATTCTTCTGCTTCAGTATTAGGAACGGCAGTATTGGCAGCAGTATTTACAACATATGTATTTTGAGCAGTGCTGGGTGTATACACTGTAGTAGATTGTTTTGCCGCAAGCTCAGCTTTATATTTTGCAATCTGCTTTTGTTTGATGATGGCATTCATTTCATCAAAAGTAATTTTGGTAGAAGGTCTTCTCCGTAGCATAGCAAGCATTTCCTGCATATCTTTTACTTTTTGATCAGCAGGATGTGCATTTTTGATATACTCTTTCATCATTTCCATGACCCTTGGTTTAAGAACTGACCTTCGGGGATCATCAGGATGGGCATCCCGTAAAAAAGCATTGATCTCGTAAATATTCTTACTTTTCAAAATATCACTGTAGTCTTTCCCTTTTTTTTGAGAAGACATAGTAACGAAAAACATACAACAAAGAAGTAAAAGTACTTTTTTCATTAATTCATATTAAGTTAGAAATTTGGTGTTTCTCTTTTAATTTGCTTTCACGGATCGGTTAGTTTTTATTTTGATAACGAAATACCAGTGTTTTTATTTTAAACACTTGTTTGTGAGATAAATTTAAACATATTTTTGAATATTAAAGAATAATATGTTCTAAAAGTTGAATAATCCATAGCGTAGCTGCTCTAATGAAGTATCATTGCTGTTTTTCAGCCATTCAATAAAAAATACCCCATGTTAACGTACATGAGGTATAAAATATTTCAAATGATTCTTTTGAATATTAATTGCTGCCTACAACTTCCTGAAGATGTGAGCTTCTTAACCTTTTCTGATAAATAGGAAGATATTTTTCAATAGGGACTTTTATTGCTTCAAAGTTACCCGCCAAAACATAAGCCTGGATATTTTCTGAGGAATACACAAACTGAAGAAAGTTATCAATTAAGTTTTCCGGTATTTTAAATTTTGTGAAATAATCTTTACCCAGATAATTTTTAATCTGTGCTATAGAACTGTTCATTCTTTCATAAGCCTGGTAACGCTGTTTTTTCTTTCTTTCTCCGGAAAGAATATCATAGATGCTTTCCAGACTGAAGGTAAGCCCACCATCACGGAGTCCGGCAACAGGAAGTTCCGGAGGTGTTCCGTCACCTTTTGGTCCAGGAAGACCAATTACTTTTTTTAGAGCGTATGCTTTGTCTTCTTTTCTTAAGGAGTTTACATCATACCGAAGATTTCCGGTAGGTTTAAACCTGCTGAGAACGATTTCCTGAATTTCGTAATACGCAATTTTGAGCTCAACCAGATTTTTCTGCTCCATAGATTGAGGAGTCAGTTTGATGTCTTTTCTTTCGGTCACAATAGAGGTAAACCGGATCACGTCCCCGATATTGGCAGGAATATTAAAATTACCATTGTAGTCCGTGAGAACGGTTTTTTGTGTATTCAGGTTGGTGACATACACCTGATTGAGATATAAAATAGAGTTGTCTCTCAGAAATACCTCCCCGGAATATATTTGTGCATTAATTTTTGCCAGAAAAACCAATAGCAGTAGAGTAAACAGTTTCTTCATATAATGCACAAAATTACATAGAAATAAAGCAATTTTGTGTAATTAGATAAAGAATAGTGGTTAAAGTTATATTAAACTTTGGGATTTAATTGTTAAGGAGTGTTAGAAACTTGCCATATATTCAAAAATGGGAGATTTCAATAAAAAAACCGGAAGAAAGAATTAATTAAATTTCTGGTGTCCTTTCTTCCGGCTTTGTGTATTATCTGTGTTTTACCAGCAGCCAGCTTGTATATTTTATCATAAGGCTGGAGCCGTATTCCGTCCAGGTGATAAAGTACCAGTAATTAGCCGTAGGAACATATCTGCCGCCCACTCTTCCGTCCCAGATATATCTGTTTTCAGGGGTTCCTCTGAAAACTTCTGCACCATATCGGTCAAAGATCCGGAATACGAGATTATCATTATTCATTAAGGCAGAATAGTCTATTACTTCATTAACGCCGTCTCCATTCGGAGTAATGGTATTGATCAGATTAATAATGGCAAATGGCTTTTTAACATCTTCACACATTTTAGAGTCTCTTACAAATACATTGTGTGCTCCTCTTGGTACATTGTAAAAAACATTAGAACTCTGCCATACCACTCCATCTAAAGAATATTCATAAGGAGGTGTACCGCCGCTTGCCCCAACTTTTACAGTTGTTCCATCAATTTCAATAGTGGTTATTATAGGCAGTGGCAGTTCCGTAACATTTACATATTGCTTGTATACACAGCCATTAAAGGTAAGCTCTACCCAATAATTTCCAGGGGCAACATTCGTAATGGAGGAAGTGGTAGCTCCTGTACTCCAGAGGTATTTTTCAAATTCTGGTCCTGCATTAAGTGTGGTAGTGGTTTTCGGGCAAATTGCTTTATCTGTTAAAATATCTGATTTTTTAGGAACTTTAATGTTGATTTTCAGAGTTCCTATTTCAGGACAAACTCCATTTTTTTCAAAACGGATATAATAAGTCTGTGAAGTAGTAATATTCACTGGGGATAAAACCGCATTTACATTATTCTGAGCATCTGCTAAAGTTGCATGAAAAGTGTAAGTTACATTGGGATCCAGGGTAAACTGAGGAATAAACTGTGTTAAATTGACACTTTTAATTCCGTCCAGATCATCATCGCAGGTACTTTCTGTAACGGTTTTTGTAATTAATGGTATTTTAGCTCCGATACTGAATTGCAAAGGTTTGATCACAGAAGCGCACCCGTCAGGAGAATCTACTCTGATGTAAATGGTAGTGGTGGCTGTATAGCTCCAGCTGTTTGGAAGGGTATTGTTGTTTCCTGCATTGGCATCTGCAAGACTGGCATAGTATCTTACATTAGTAAAGTAATTCGGATTGTTAAGTACAATTGGGGTTATATTGGAAAGTGCGACTGTAACTGTTCCATCGAGATTATCATCACAGAAAACACCATTGTAGTTATCCGGTACAATAGCTTTATTAAAAAGGGATAGTGTTATCTGTGCAATATTTTTACAGCCAATATGGTCATTAACAACTGCGTATACGATTGTTCCGTTAGTTGCGGTATAGGCGGTTGTATTAGTGATCAATGCCGCTGCATTTTCATTCTGAGCATCCAGAAGGGTAGGGTAATAAGTAATGGTAACAGGTGAATTGCTGGTCACATTTGCTGTAGTCAGATTGAAGGTTCCCTGTCCATTGATATCACAGGCAAATAATGTTGCATTCATTACTGTTAGAGCCTGAATATTCAGGGTAACAGTGACTGTTTCGCAATCCGGGAAGTCAGGATCATCTCCGCAGAATGTATAAGTGAATGTATCTGTCCCTGATGTACCCAAAGTATTTACCGTATAAGTAATGCTACCGGTAGATGGGTTTACAACAGCTGTGCCTAATGAAGGTGCTGTCGTAACAGCTACAGTGCTTGGGTTAGGAGTCTGTGATGAACTACTGAATCCAGGAGCTATGGTTTTAGCATTACATACATTATAGGATGTATTGGTAAGTTTTGTACAGTTCAGAACTTTAAATTGTTCAGTAACCAAGGGCGCGCAACTTCCCATAGTTACAGAGCATGTGTAATATCCCGGTAAAGTAGGGGTGATGGACGAAGTGGTAGCTCCCGGAACAATAACCCCGTTTCTGTACCATTGGTAGGTATCATAAATTAAAGGATCTACGGTAAGAACCATTCCTGGAATACAGCCGCCTCCAGATTGTAAAATAACTGGCTGCGTAGGAAAGCCTGCAAAAAAACCTCCGTATCCTACGGCATCACTTCCGGCAGTAATTCCAGCCATTATTGCCTTGTCTGATACTACGGTAATAGTACCTGTCACATTGGGAATACCATAGGTAACCCAATTCGTTGTGCCTGTCATATTGTAAGGACCTGTTATTGCAGGAGGATTTGTACCGTTAACTGTAACGTTAGCTCCTCTTTCTGTAATAATATTCAACTTTGTGGTGATATTCAGAATACCTCCGGGGTGGCCGTTGGAATGGACAAAATTTTCATTAATAAGCCCTAGTTCATTAATCTGCTTGGGAAGATAGCAGTTTAACGCGGGAATAAAATTGAATCCCCCGGTAAATACTTCACTTCCTGCATTTGAATCTCCAGCTAAAATCTGATAGACGTAAGCATTTTTAGATGTTTTGAGATATAAATTATAATGACCATTTCCCTGAAGGATGTATTTGGAGTCGGGAATAATGAAATATTTTCCTGCATTGATGTTTGCTACAGGAAGGATTTCATTATTGACAAAGATCTGAGTATTGTCTTCAGTAGCAATTACAATGACCCCTTCTGTACGGGTACCAATCGGTCCGCTTCCTTTTACAATGGCAAATTCATTTCCAAGTCTGTTGACAGGTACTGCCTGATCCATTAAAATATCTGAACTAACTGGATAATTTCCTGCATATTGACCGTTAAAGTTTCCATTGGTTACGTTCACAGGTCTATTCGAAGTAATCTTTGCGCCAATGAAGCCATTAAAGTTGCCTGCTATGTTGCCGATTCCGTCAATAATATAAGACTGCCCTTTATTTAAGGTAAATGTCATCGTCGGGTTGGCGGCTCCTGTCATTCCATTTGAAAATTGTACAGTAGGACTGTAGCCGGAAACAGTAACAATGGTGTTGTCTTCAGTTGCCAGTATGCTGGTCATGAAATTCAGAATGGAGTTGCTCACAGTAATAGGAGCAGCAGCAGCGTAAAACTTTAGTCCTGTGGAAGAAATTCCTTTGGAAGTAATGATTTCTGCATGATTAAATACTGAAAACCTTAAATTGGCATAAAAAGGAAATTCAGCCTTAAGATATAATCCCTTAGTTGTTGGGGTAAATAAATCTCCCTGCAGCTTGGTAATAATATAATCCCTTAATACATCAAACTTCTGGGGATTATTTTTACTGATATTTACTGTCCCGATTAAAATATTATTGTTATAAATATTTACAGGAAAAGGAGTTGTTCTGTTGGTAGATAAATACAGTTTTTGATAAGGATTGGGAGCGCCCGTTCTATCTATCATTGGAGCAAACCAATGCTCCCGGTCCAATTGGGCAAAAGCAGAGGTGAATATGCAAAGCATAAACAAAAAAGATAAAATTTTTTTCATTCAGCGGTGGTCTTTGTAGCAAATTTAGTGATAAAAAGTATTAAATTATTGAAAATAGAACAAAAAAATATGATTTTGAAATAGTGATTAAGAAGAGTTTAAGTTTGTATTATTTTTTTTCTGTTTTTAACATAATTATCAGATAAATTTACTGGGAAAGATTAATAAAAATAAGCCGTGATCAGACGATCGCGGCTTATTCAATATAGTTTTAAACTAATTATTACTCTCTGTTTTTAACCAGAATCCAACCTGTATATTTTATTGGAGTCTTTTCTTTGTTGGATTCATTCCAGCTGATATGGTACCAGTATGTTCCTGTTCCCAGCTTTTTATCAAAATGTTTTCCATCCCATCTGTAGTTGTTGAATCGGTTTCCGGTAAACACCATGTTTCCGTATCTGTCATACACTACAAAGCTCAGATTTTCCTTATAAGCCAGTTCGCTGTAATCTATATAATCATTTACATTATCTCCGTTAGGGGTAATTGCATTGAGCAGATTAGGAATTGTGACTTCTACAGCAATAGGCGTACAGTCATAAAAATCTTTTACATAGAATGTGTGCTGACCTCTTGTTAAACCTGTGAAGGTATTTGAATCCTGCCAGTTAGCAGTTCCATCAACCGCATATTTGAAAGGTGCTTTACCACCGCTTACAATGACAGTAGCTGTATTGTTGTTGATTTCAATAGTTTGGATTACCGGATCTTCCACTTTTTTAACTTTTACAGTCTGGGTAAGGAAGCATCCGTTCTTACCAAGGATTACGGTGTATTCCCCAACACCTATATCTCTGATACCTGATGTGGTAGCTCCTGTGCTCCATAGATATGAATCATATCCAGGACCAGCATCCAGGTTAGTTTTAGCATCCATACAGATGTACTGATCTACAAGGACCGGAGACTTTTTAATTGGAAGTACAATTAATTCAATTTTGGCATTTGCCGTACATCCTTCAGCAGTAGTTACTTTCACATATACAAATCCTCCTGTTGAAGGGAAATTTTCTGGTGTTGTGATTGCATTGATACCTGCAGTAAGGTCATTCAGAGTACGATAATATTTTTTTGTAACAGCATTATAATCTGTTACCTTTGCTTTGGTAAGGTCAAAATAAGCATAAGGATCTACATCATACCAGCAAGCCTTAATAGAAGTATCCGTTACAATGAATGGTACTACAGTAAGGTTTAAGGTTACCTGTTCGCAATCTGTAAACTCAACTGAGTTTCCGCAGAATTTATAAACGATTTTGTCTGGTCCCAGATATCCCGGATTAGGGGTATAAGTGATCGTTCCGTTTGGATTAACCACGGCTGTTCCTTTGGTAGGAGGAGTCAAAATTACTACCGTACTTGGAACCACAGTCTGAGTGGAAGAAGTAAATGTCGGGGTAATAATTTTAGTAGAACAAGCATTAAGAGCCTGTGTGGTTTCTTTTAAACAGTTTTGTACTTTATAAATCGGAGTTGTCACAGGAGGACAAGTTCCCATAGTTACTTTTACGGTGTAATTTCCTGATTGTGTAGGTGTGTAGGTATAGCTGGTAGCACCCGGAATGGCAACTCCGTCACGGAACCACTGGTAGGTTTCATATCCATCATCTACTTCAAGAACGATTCCCGGAACACATTCACCTGTTTTTTTTGCAATAACAGGGATTGAAGAGAATCCTGCAAAGTAACCACCGTATCCTGCAGAGCTATATCCTCCGTTGATACCTGCTGTTACAGCTTTTGTAGACGTAATCTTAATATTTCCGGTTACACTGTTGATGGCATACGTTACCCAGTTGGCATTTCCTGCAAGGGGATAAGGACCTGCTTCAGGGAGAAGAGGCGCGTCATTCAACATTACAGTAGCACCAGCCTCTGTTAGAATGTTTAATTTTACTACCAGATCACTGGGAGTAGAGCTGGCTCCTCCCACTCCAAGTGGCATTTCATTAATCTTCCCGATTTCATCAATTTTTCTTGGAAGGAAACAGTTTAATGGCGGGATATAGTTGAATCCATTGGTAGCATCACTTTGCAAAACTCCGATAAACTGGTATAAATATACATTTTTGGTGGTGGAAATGAACATATTTGAATGTCCTGATGTGCCCTGAGCAACATAGCTGGTTTCGTTAATTCTGTACCATTCTCCGGCAGCAAGTGTTGCAACAGCAGTACCTCCGCCGTTTAAATATACTTCAGTATTATCTTCGGTAGCAACAATAAGACCTCCCTCCATATTTAAGGAAGGTTGAGTAGATCTTGTTTTTACCATGGCAAAAGTATTCCCAAGTCTGTCAACCGGAACAGATTGATCGAGAACCGGATCACTTCCTGTTGTTGAAGCAGAGAAGTTGGCATTACAGCTTCCATTAGTCAACGTTACAGGCTTATCAGAAACAATTTTGGCACCGATAAAGCCTGTTTTATTTCCGGACTGAGAACCGGATCCTGCAAGAATGAAAGATTGTCCTTTTTGTAAAGTGAAAGTCTGAGTATTTCCAGTAGGATTTCCATTAATAAAAACAACTCCGGCAGTAGGATTCCATGATACGGTTACATTGGTATTGTCTTCGGTAGCAAGGACACCTGCCGTAAAATTCTGAATACTGCTGGTATTGGTGTTGGGAGCGGCAGCCACGAAAAATGTTTTTCCAATTCCGGCTTTTCCTTTACTGGTTATTACTTCCCCGTGAACACTCTGAGCCAGTCTTAAGCTGCAGTAAAAAGGCTTGGCTGCTTTTAAATACAATCCCTTATTACCCACAACAAATGCGTCAGTAGTAGTGGTAGCAGAAATAAGACTGTTGGTAACTTTATAAGTCTGCGGGCTACCTTTACTGATTGTAACGGTGGTTACTGGAGCATTATTATTGTAAATGGTTACATCAACGGGAGTTGGAGAGTCTGTGGAAAGATAGAGCATGTTGACATAGCTGTTGCCGCCAACACTGTCGTAATAGGGAGCTATCCAGTGCTCGGTATCCCTTTGTGCAAAGAGTGTATTAATTGTCAAAAAAATTAATACCAAACTGAGTAGAAATCTTTTCATGAGTATGGAATTAGGATTTCTACAAAAATAAAATAAAAAATGAAATACTTTTAATAAAATTTAAATAAATGTTAAATAAAAGTCTTCTATTTTTAATTAAAAGCCTCCTTGGGTATGAAACTGGTAATAGCTGTTGGGCTTAATCTTTCTGATTATCGTTAATTAATTCTTTAATGTGTGAATTATTTATATTTGTTAATTTTTTTAAATGTTTATTGTACAGATGGGTATAAATAATGTTAACAAAAAATCCCGGTGAAATTTTCACCGGGATTCTATATTTTTTGAAAAAGTCAGCTTATAAGCTTACTCTTACAAATCCTGTTACTTTTAAGTCTGCGTTTACAGATTTTACATAATCAGCAACTGAGATACTTCCGTCTTTAATGAAATCCTGGTGTACCAAAGTGTTGTCTTTGTAGAATCTCTGCATTTTACCTTTAAGGATGTTGTCGATAATGTTGGCAGGCTTACCTTCTTCAGTAAGTTTGTGTCTTTCGATTTCCAACTCTCTGTCGATAGTTTCCTGAGAAACCGCAGTTTCGTCAAGAGCAATTGGGTTCATTGCAGCAACCTGCATAGAAACAGCTTTAGCAGCTTCTTCAGCTCCGTCTACTTTTGCAGATAGGGAAGTGATTGCAGCAATTTTGTTTCCAGCGTGGATGTAAGCTCCTAAGAAATCTCCCTGGATTCTTTCGAAAGATCCGATCTCAATTTTCTCACCGATAACTCCTGTTTGCTCAACTAATTTCTCAGCAACAGTGATTCCGTGGAAATCTGTAGCTAAAAGCTCTTCTTTAGTAGCAGCAAAGATTGCCATTTCAGCTAATTCGTAAGCTAGCTCAACGAATGCTTCGTTTTTAGCAACGAAGTCAGTCTCACAATTTAAAGAAATTACAGCACCTAAAGTGTTGTCTTCGTTTACTCTTGCGATTACTGCCCCTTCAGTAGACTCTCTGTCTGCTCTGTTAGCAGCAACTTTTTGTCCTTTTTTTCTAAGGATATCTACTGCTTTTTCGAAGTCTCCTTCAGCTTCAACTAGAGCTTTCTTGCAGTCCATCATACCTGCACCTGTTTGGTTTCTTAATTTAGCTACATCTGCAGCAACTGGTGTATAAGACATAATATCTATTATTTTTTATTTAAGATTAGTATTAATTTTTAGCTTAATTTTAGAGCAGTGCAAAGATAATGATTTTAATGATAAACTAAAAAATGACTTTTCACGTTATTAATATATTTAATACTATTTTAAAGGTTTGATTAATGAAAAAAATCTTCTTCCTTCTATTTATATGCATTTTTGCACTAGGTTTTTCTCAAAAAAAGAAAAAAACAAAATCTAAAGCAGTTGTTGAAAAAGAAACTGTAATCATCTATACCGAACAGGAAGCCGAGATCTCAAAAGAGGCAAGGGTAATTGCCGGCTTTTTGAAGCAGAATCCCGGACATGCTAAAACAGACTATTTTAAGAGAAAACTGATTGATATTATCATGGCAGGGAATTCTCCGGAAGCAAAACCTACCATAAAACCAATCAGCAAAGAAAAAATTGAAAATATCGTTAAAAATAATGAATTGAACAGCGGAAAGACGATGGCCGCAAAAAAAACATATACAGCTAATGGAAAACCTGTCTCTAATAATACAGCAGCTGCTATAGAAGCTTTAAAAGAAGAAAGAAGAACAACTACCTTTGCATCAGTGAGTTCTGCAAAAAATGCCGGTAATTCTAAAGCAGGACCCAGTGAAGAAAATAAAAGAACAGCAGCAATGCTTACCCACCTTTTTAATAATGATATTAATAAAAACGAAGCATATATCAATATTAAAAACAGATCCACCTGCAATCTTATTGTAAAGATAAGTGGTAAAAAATATTATAATCTCAGTGTACCTGCCAAAGGAGAAAATTTTATTCTGGTAGATAAAGGGGAATACGTGCTGACAACAATGGTTTGTGATGCCAAATATTCTTCTTTGAAGAAAATCACCCAGGATATTGAAATTGCACTGAATGTTGCAGAATAGAAACAGAAGAAAACTAAATAAAAAAGGTTAAGAAAAAATTCTTAACCTTTTTTATTTTTTATCCTTTGAACTGGCCCATTGCAATGAATTTGTCCTGTCTCTGGGTTTCAAGCTCCTGTCCTGTAAATTTGGAAAAAGCTTTGATATTTTGTAAAATTGAATTTTTCAGGTTCAGATAGGTTGTTTCCTGATCATAATGAGCACCTCCAAGCGGTTCCTCAATGATACCATCAATGAAATTTTCTCTTAAGGCATCTGCCGGAGTAAGATTTAATGCATTGGCTGCATCTTCTTTGTGATCCCAGTTTCTCCATAAGATAGAAGAGCAGCTTTCCGGTGCAATTACTGTATACCATGTGTTTTCCAACATATATACCTTATTTCCTACACCTATTCCTAATGCTCCACCACTGGCACCTTCTCCGATGATGTACGTGAAGATTGGAGTTTTCAGCTGAACCATTTCAAAAATATTTCTTGCAATAGCTTCACCTTGTCCTCTTTCTTCAGCTTCCAGCCCTGGATAAGCTCCCGGTGTATCTACTAAAGTTACTACAGGGATATTGAACTTTTCAGCAAGCTTCATTAATCTTAAAGCTTTTCTGTATCCTTCCGGATTTGGCATCCCAAATCTTCTGTGCTGTCTTTCTTTGGTCGTTCTTCCTTTTTGAGTCCCTATGATCATTACTTTATGACCATCAAGGGTAATCAATCCTCCAATCATTGCCGGATCATCAGCGAAATTTCTGTCTCCATGAAGTTCTAAGAAACTGCCTTTGTCTGCCATTCCGTTAATATAATCCAATGTATAAGGACGATCCGGATGACGGGACAGTTGTACTCTTTGCCAAGGTGTAAGATTTCCATAGATTTCTTTTTTCTTTTCTAAAATCTTATCCTCAATCTGGCTGCATGCTAATTTTACATCAACACCACTTTCTTCTCCTACTAAAGAACACGTCTGGTATTGATCCATCAATTCTTTGATAGGAAGTTCGAAACTTAAATATTCCATTTCTTGAAGTAAATTAAATCTTTCAAATGTATGAAAAATTATGGTTATTCTATTTAAAATTATTTACAGCATTGTTTATTCTGGAGATACTTTCCTCTTTACCAAGGATTTCCAGAATATCCGGAACGTCCGGTCCTTTCAATTCTCCTACTAAAGATAATCGTAACGGCATCATTACTTTACCCATTCCTAATCCTTTGTTTTCCGCGAAATCATGCATGGTCTGCTTTAATGTCTCAGCCACAAAGTCTGTCGTTTCAAAAGCAGTCGCCAATTCACCTAAAATTGCCGATGTTTCTTCATTCCATGCTTTTTTTGATGCTTTTTCATCATACGAAGCAGGAGCTTCGAAGAAGAATTTGCCGTTTTCATAGATATCTTTCGGGAAAGTGGCTCTTTCTTTCATCAGATGAATTACTTTCAACAGTTTTTCATCAGATACACCGGAAAGATCAAGATCTGTGTTTTTCAGGATTTGAAGAAGCTCTTCATCAGACTTCATCTGAATATACTGATGGTTGAACCACTCAGATTTTTCTTTGCTGAATCTTGCGCCCGCTTTATGTACTTTATGAAGATCAAATTCCCTGATCATTTCATCCAGAGGAAGTATTTCTTTATCATCTGCAGGAGACCATCCTAATAATGCAACCATATTAATGAAAGCATCAGGAAGATATCCGTTTTCTCTGTATCCCTTAGAAATCACACCGGTAGCAGGATCTTTGAAATCAAGCGGGAACACCGGGAATCCGAATTTATCTCCGTCTCTTTTGCTTAACTTCCCTTTTCCTTCAGGTTTTAAGATTAAAGAAAGGTGGGCAAACTGTGGTGCTTCCCACTGCATTGCTTCGTATAATAAAGTGTGAAGTCCTAAAGATGGAAGCCATTCTTCTCCACGGATCACGTGGGAGATTTCCATTTCATGGTCATCAATAATATTGGCAAAATGATACGTTGGCATTCCGTCATTCTTTACCAGAACTTTATCATCTAAAGTATTGGTATTGACTGAAAATTTTCCACGAATAATATCTTCAAGATTTAATACTCTGTCAACAGGCATTTTAAACCGTACTACATAAGGCGTCTTTTCGTCTAATAACCTTTGAACCTCTTCTTCAGAAAGGGCAAGGCTGTTTCTTAAACGGTTTCTTGTTTTATTATCATAAGAGAAAACATCACCTTTCGCTTCATATTCTGCACGCATTGCATCCAGTTCTTCAGCCGTATCAAAGGCAATGTAAGCATAATCTGTTTTCAGGATCTGCTCAGTATATCTGTCGTAGATGTCTCTTCTTTCAGACTGTCTGTAAGGAGCAAATTTTCCTCCTTTCTTTGGACTTTCATCAGGAATGATTCCGCACCATTCTAAAGCTTCTTCAATATATTCTTCAGCTCCTTCTACATATCTGGCCGTGTCTGTATCTTCAATTCTCAATACAAATTCTCCCCCTTGATTTTTAGCAAAAAGATAATCATATAATGCGGTTCTTACGCCTCCCAAATGTAATGGTCCTGTAGGACTTGGAGCAAAACGTACTCTTACTTTCTCCATTTCAATTTTAATTTTTGCAAATTTACTTAAAGTAACTTGAAAAATAAATTGTTTCATAGGATAAAGTTTGAATTGTGATAATAAAAAATACTATCTGAAAAACAGATAGTATTTTTATATGATGAAAGTTTTTATTTAGTAGATATCTGTAATTTCTTCTACGGCAATTTCGTGCCTTTCATAATTGTTTCCTTCAAGAATAAAAGTTGCATAATATTTAGTCCCGGTTATTGCATTGGTTTTTTTTATGATTTGAAGTTTAAATCCTGGATTTGATACTGATTCCGAATCTGTATTTGTTGCCCAGATAGCGTTTCCTGCTACATAGGGCTGCGCCTTGTATAATACCAAATTACCATCGCTTTGAGCTGATAAATAAGGTTGGTATAATCCGGTTCCAAAATCTGTATTTGAAGCCCATTTTACTGGATAAGGTACCGGTCCCCAATAATTAATGGGACTTGCATAGAGCACTAAATTAGAATCAAATTGCATATCCAAATGTAAGTTTACATTTCCATATTTTAAAACTAAGGATTGCCCGGCACTAAGGCCTGACATTCTTTGGCTTTCAGCAAGTACCTCCGTCTTCGTCAATGAAATCCTCTCCTGAACGTTCATTTTTTCGACAGTTTGTATAGGTGGTTGCTCTGTCAATGAATCGTTTTCTCGTGAACATGAGGTAATAGCTAATGTAGCGAAGGCTAAGGTAGAAATTTTTAAAAATTTTTGCATTTTTTAATTTTTTATAGAAACAAATATAAGATTTATTTCTTTTAATTGTGATTAATTTAGCATTAGTATTTTAGATATATCTTATAAATATAAGGGGTTTTCGAGTATTTTTA
Source organism: Chryseobacterium sp. NRRL B-14798 (assembly GCF_050470705.1). Classification (NCBI taxonomy): domain Bacteria; kingdom Pseudomonadati; phylum Bacteroidota; class Flavobacteriia; order Flavobacteriales; family Weeksellaceae; genus Chryseobacterium; species Chryseobacterium sp. NRRL B-14798. Next base: position 629,536 of record NZ_JBFLUL010000005.1, read on the forward strand.
ATTCTTAATATAGTGATTATTTGTGTTGTTAATATTATTTTAATAAAAATTTACACTATGATTATAATATCACATAAGTTTAGTTTTTAATGTAAACTATTTATTTTGTATAGATACCGCATATCTCAATTAATTATTTAATAAAATTTCCTATTTTGAGAATGGTAATTTATTTTACGAACTAAGATCTCATTTTCTGTTTATAATTAAACCCGTTTTCAGTATTATTTAAATAATTATTAAATTCACTTAATATTGATATAAATCATTAGGTGTTTATTTTTTTCACTTGATGATGAATATTATATTTGCTGAAACTTTTAAATAATCTATGAAAAAACAAATTTTATTTTGCTTCAGTAGTCTGCTGATGCTTTTTATGAGTTCATGTTCAACGGAAGAACTGAATAGCGAGACAACCCCTGAAAGCCCTGCGGTAAAAGCTAATAATCGCTTATCTGCTTCCAAATTTGCGGGAGACGGAATTTATGATGTTCTGGGACATGGTTATAATGTTACCGGTGAATATGCCAATGCAACAGCTGCCGGTTTTAAGGTGGTTGATATTGATCGTTTTAAATTGGAGCAAGCCAACAGATTAATCAGCGAAAACACAAACTCTCAGGAGTACTCCGAAGATTATGGTGAAAATGCTGAGGCTTACTCTAAAATGGTTTCAACCAAAGTGGATGCAACAGTTAATTTTCCACTGTTTAAAAAAATACTTTCTGTAGGTTTTGGCTCAGCGGTAACAACCAACAATAAGTTTGATGCAAAATATATCTACGGAAGTTATAACCTTACGATCAAACAGAAAAGAGTAAGATTCAATGCTACTACCGATATGCTGGGTGATTATATAACTCCTGAATTTGCTCAGGATTTACAGACAAAAACTCCGCAGCAGATTGTTCAGGATTATGGAACTCACGTAATGACGGATATTTATACAGGAGCAAAACTTGATATTTTATTCCAGTCTGAAACAACGAGCCAGACTCGTGATAAGGCAGCCAGAATCGGAATAAAGGCAGGAATGCTGAATATTTTTAATGTGAATGTGGATAATGATGTGAATACTTCTGAATACCACATGAATTTTTCTAAAAAGTTGACTTACAAAACCAGAGGCGGGGATCCTTCAAAAGGCTTAGTAGGAGATTTGAACCTAGATCAGACCAATACTAAAGTTAATATTTCCAATTGGCAGAACAGCTCAAATGTAAATAATTCTGTTTTGGTTGACTTTGGAAGCAACGGGTTGATTATTATTTATGACTTTGTAAAAGACCCTGCTAAAAAAGCTCAGCTTAAAGCCTATGTAGATCAATATCTGATTGATAATAAGGTGTATTTAGAATTTAACACCATTCCAATTTACAGATATTATAACGGAGTAGATCATTACTATACAAAAATTGCTGGAAGCTACAGCGGATATTCTTTTGAAGGAACAGAGTTTCACGCATTCTTGTACAAAGCTCCCAATACAGTTCCTATCTACAGATACTGGAATGGTAAAGATCATTACTATACAAAAACTCCGGGATATTATCCGGGATATGTAGATGAAGGAATCGAGTTTAATGCTTTTGCTACTCAGCAGCCTAATACAGTTCCTATCTACCAATATTGGAACGGTAAAGATCATTATTATTCAAGATCCAGCGTAACACCTTCAGGTTATATTAAGGAGGGAATTGAATTCTATGCTTATTAATTAAAAATATTGATATTCTATAACTACAAGCCGTCTCAGTTTTGAGACGGTTTTTAATGATAAATAATATGATATATTTTTTTACCATTAAAAGATAGTACTGCCTTACTGTTTGTATTCATTTTCATTGATTATAATAATGTGCTGTTAATTATTCCTTTTCCAGGGTGTACATATATGGACTTAAGCAAATGTTAAATTGATGTTGGATTTTTTCTTTTACAACTAATTTTGATGGGGTAAATAGAAGTATGATTTTTATTATTTATCTTTACATAAGGAAATAAAAAACATAAACTTATGAGAAAGCATTTATTAGCAATGTTTGGGCTATTGGCAGGAATTTGTATAATGGCTCAAAATATTACACTTGGCACTAATTTGGTAAAGGATAGAAGGTACTATTCCCGAAATAATCAGCACTTTCTGATTTTTCAAAATGATGGAAATTTGGTAGTTTATAATAGCCAGAATCAGCCGGAATGGAGTTCCAGGACTCCTGGTGAAGGTTCAAGGGCTATTTTTCAGGAAGATGGTAATCTTGTCGTTTATAATTCTTCAAACAGACCCTTATTCAGTACAAACACCACCAACAAGAATGCAGCCAACCTTGAGATGCAGGATGATGGCAATCTTGTAATTTATAACAGGAGACGAAATGCTTTGTGGTCTTCTAAGGGAGGTTCTGACGGAAACAATTTCGGTGGAAACGGAGGTTCTAATACAGGAAGTTATAATAATGGTAATATTTACAAAGGATTTAGATTTGTAAAAGGACAAAAGATATTTTCTGAAAATTATAACTATTATTTAATTTTCCAGACAGATGGTAATTTGGTAATGTATAGTAACGGAACTAAAAAAGATATCTGGTCTTCGGCAACAGCAGGAAGTGGAAGAAGCGCTATTTTTCAGGAAGATGGAAATCTGGTAGTCTATGATTCTTCACATAAACCTGTTTACAGTACAGGTATAAGCTCATCAAATATTGAAAGACTTTCAGTTCAGAATGATGGAAATATTGTGATTTACAACAACAACGGTAGTGTTGTTTGGGCAAATAAAAAATAATAATTTAATAAAAAAAGTTAAGTATAAAAAAAGCTAGCCGAAAAGGTTAGCTTTTTTATGCAGTTTGTCTCGTCCTAATATAGCGTTTCTTTTGTAAAGAATATCGTACTCTAGCATTGGGAAATTATTTTTTCCCACGTACTGATCCAATCTTGTGTTTCATTTTCCAAGGAATAATTTTTCATCACAAATTGTGACCCTATTTTCCCTTTTTCAGAAAAAAGAGTCGGATTCTCATGATATTCTAATGCGTGGCTTTCTATTTTTTCAACAAAATCAATAATGTTACCTTCTTCAACCAGGCAAGAAAATTCTTCTTTAAAATATTCTTTTCCTCCTTGTCCAGAGTAACCGATTACAAAACATCCACAAGACATAGCTTCTATAGGAGGAAGCCCAAAGCCTTCTCTATGATTGAAGCTTAAAAAAAATACGGATTCTTTTAAATGTTTTGCAACTTCCTGTTCATCCATATTGTCAATTGGGAAAAACTCCCAATCATCCATCTTTTTTCGTGCTTTTAAAATATTAATAACTTGTAAAGAATCCTCAGCAAGTTTCCTTGGCATAAAAGCAATTTTTTTCTTTTTTTTATTTTCAAAACTGAAAATATGGGTATCAATTCCTAAACGGACTCTATATAGACCAAGAGCAGGAAATACAACATTAAAATATTTTTGTGCATTTTCTGATGCTACAATAGTTCCTAAACAATTTTTATCTAAATAAGGATTCTTTTCATTATAATCAAATCCATACCCCTGAAAGGTGTAGTAGCAATTCTGGTTAAGTATTACATACTGATGATTGGGAATAGTTTTATGGAATGATTTTCCATATATTTCCGGAAAAACAAATAGCGCATCTTTCTCTATGGGATGTGAAAATAAATTGTTATAGAACAGTTTTAATCTTTCGTAAAAACTATTTTTATGTTCTTTAGGGTTATTACTATTTTCTATGTTTTTTAAAAGTTCATAATGATAAGATATTTTTGTGTCACGATACCATATATTATCTCTTTTTCTCTTTTTTTTTAATAAAACAGTAGCATTATAACCATGATTGTTTAAAATATTTACATATTTATAAATTTGTTTTATACCCCCAAAAGGTACAGAAACTGATGGGCAAACAAAATATATCTTTCTTTTTTTCATAATAAGATTACTGTTTTTGAATACAATGCTTCCATATATGTTTTGATTAACGGAAATCAATATCCTTTAAAGTTTTCGGTATTTATTAGGCATTAAATGATTTTGTTGATTAATCAAATCTTATAAACAGAAGTGAATTTATTGCACTCCAGGAACAAAAGATAACCAACTTATTACTCTCATAGTTTACAATAAATGCTTAATTTTGTTTTTCTAAAAAGGCAGGACAAAATAATAAATTTAAAATGGGAATTAAAAGGTTTTTTAAAAATAAAATAAAGGATCGGAATTTTATCAATAATAAGAGAAAACTAAAGATCAATCATTTTGAACTCGACTTTTTTAAAAAACATACATTTGGCTTTATTTATGAAAATGAGCCAGAAGTTTCTATCATAATTCCTGTTTACAATCAGATCAGATATACTCTTAATTGTTTATATACAATTGAACAGTATGATAAAGACGTATCAAAAGAAATTATTATTATCAATGATAACAGCTCAGATGAAACTTTAAAGTATCTGGATACAGTTCCCGGAATTACAATTATTAATAATACTGAAAATTTAGGATTTTTAAGAAATATAAATAAAGGAATTCGGAAGGCAAGAGGAAGATATATTTATTTGTTGAACAATGACGTAGAAGTTCAGGAAAACTATTTATCCAGTCTGTTGGAGGTTTTTAAGAACAATAAAAATGTAGGTGCAGTTGGCTCTAAAATGGTATTTTCAGACAATACATTGCAAGAGGCGGGCTGTCTTATTTTTAATAATACCGAAATTGTTAATCTAGGAAGAGGTGAAGCTATTGATACTCCAAAATATAACTTTTTAAGAAAAGTAGATTATTGTTCAGGATGTAGTTTGTTATTACATAGAACTGATACTGATGGAAAACTTAATCTTTTGGATGAAGCTTTTTTACCTGCCTATTATGAAGAAACAGATCTATGCCAACGCTTGAAATATGAGCAGAAGCTGGATATTTATTATCAGCCTAAATCGGAAATTGTTCATTTTGAAAATGTTTCTTATACTGGAAAAGATAATGGAAAGGAACTTTTGCTTCAGAAAAACAGAACTGTCTTTATGAATAGATGGGATTCGTATTTTACTGATTCAAGATTTCTGGATAATGAAGGAAGAAATAATATTAATAGATTTTATAAAAAGCCCAATATTCTTATTCTGGAGGAACGTATGCCACAACCTGATAAGGATTCTGGCTCAAGAAGGTTTCTTGAAATTGTAAAGATTCTGCAAAAAAATAATCATAGAGTTATTTTAGGGATTCAGCAACCCAACCAAGAGGATGATATCTACGTTGATTTTTTTCGGAGCATTGGTGTAGAAGTTTGTAAAGACTATGTAAATGCTCAGAACAAAATTGTAAAAGTTTTGGATCAAGTGAAAGAAGCTCTTCATTATGTAGATATTGTTTGGATTTTCAGACCGATTGGATTTGATTTTTGGTATGGGAAAATTAAAAATGATATCTCCGGAAAGAAGATTATTTATGATATGGTCGATCTTCATTATCTAAGAATGGAGAGAGAAAACAAATATATTGAAGTGACAAAGTCCCGTAAAAAAGAGATGAGATTCTTTAAGGAAAAGGAATATTTTGGAATGCAAAAGTCAGATGTGGTTATTTCCATCAGTGATGAAGAAAAGAAAATTGTCTCGGGCCAAGGGATCAAAAATGAAAAGATCTTTACTGTTAGTAATATTCATGAACCTGTAGAATGCAGAGATATGGATTATTCTGTTCGGGAAGGTGTTTTATTCATTGGAGGTTTCTATCACATGCCCAATATGGATGCCGTCAAGTTTTTGTATGAAGATATAATGCCTTTAGTTTGGGCCAAAGACGATTCTATTAAAGTATATATTTTAGGACCACATTTTCCTGAAGAGATTAAAGGAAAATATAATTCTGAGAAGTTTCAGATATTAGGTTATCAGAAGAGTGTAGATTACTGGTTTGAAAATTCGAGAATATTTGTTGCTCCTCTACGATATGGAGCTGGAGTGAAAGGAAAGATAGGGCAGGCTCTGGAGTTTGGATTGCCTGTAGTCACTACATCAATTGGGGCGGAAGGAATGGATCTGGAAGATCGAAAAACAGCCCTTGTTTCCAATGAAGATCCGCAGCATTTCGCAAATAAGATATTGGAACTATATTACGATGAAAATTTGTGGAAAACTCTTCATAGTAACAGCGCACTACCACTTGCTAAGTTCTCAGTTGGGCAACAGGAAAAGAATATCAATAATATTATAAATTATTTAGGATTTAAAGATTAAATAAAGAAAGCTTTTATCAATAAAGCTTATTTTTTATGTTATGATTTTTTTGATCCAATTACTGAAACCATATTTTTTTACAATGTCATCTGATAATGTAAAATAAGGTTTTTTTAGAAACTGTTCAATATTTTTATAATTATTATTTTCCACAACAAAGATATTATCAGGATGGTAAAAATCGTATTTTTTAACCGTCACATTATCCGTAATTACTTTTTTCTTATAGTATATTCCTTCAAAGAAACGAATGGAAAGTCCGTTGTGTAATGGATCAACAAAATCCAAAAGAATGTCTGAACTTTTAACAAGATCCAGATTTTCTCGGAAACTAATTCTGTTTTGAATATATTGTATTTTATCATTTTTCGTTTCAGGTTCCTGAAAATATTGAATGAAAATAGAAAGTTCAATAGATAAACCTGAGACTTCATCAATAAATCGGTTAATTTTTTCTTCACGGCTTTTCCAATATAAACCTACAAAGTAAAGCTTAGGCTTTTCTGCATTATATTTTTTTTCAGAAGAAGGAAGGTGATCAAAATAAAAATTAGTAATAGGTTGAATATTGGGCTGAGATTCTACTCTTTCAAAACAAAAGAAGATATCAAATAAATTGAAATAGTTTCTGATCTCTGGAAATTTTTCAATACCATCCCATTGATAAGCAATTAATCTTTGGGTTTTACTTTTTAGATTCTTTATAAATGAAATTGGGAAATTATCCGGACGAATCACCAGGACATAATCCAATTCTTCCGTAATGGCAGAAAGGTTTTTATTCAGCTCATCGAGAAAATGCTTTTGAATAAGATATTGTTTATACTCTTTATTTCTAAGAATATTTTTAATGAAAAAATTTTTTATGCTTTCACAGCCCTTGTATTTAAATCCTGAAACATTGTCTGTGATTAAATAGGGTTCAAAACCTTCCTTCTCCAAGTTCTCTAAAAATAGCTTTGGAAAATCGGAATAGTCAGGCATTACCAAAAGAAATTTTCTTTTTTTCACTTTTTTAATTTAAGTTAAGTATACTGAATATTAATATTTTGTAGTATTTTCTGAGACTGTTGACGGGATTATTAAAATATTCTTTTTTTATGGTCTCAGCATCTTTTAAACTGAGGGTATTAATATACCGGAAATATTTTTTCTCAATACTTTTCAATGAAATATTATCATTGAATTTAGGATTAACTTCTTTGAATACCGTTTCCATCTTATGAATTGCTGTATTGGAATAATTTGAATGATGTTTGTAATTTCCAATAATAATTTTCTTTAAATAGGCAATATAATAGGCAATATTGCTTTGTTCAGGATATTGTAAATAGTAGTTGTTATATATCGTTTGAATAACACTCAGATATCCTAAAAGATTTTTATCACTGTTCTTTTTAGTGATGGACTGTGCATTGTCGATAGTGTAGAAATAAGTAATATCAGGAATAAAGACAACATTCTTTGCCTGGAACATCGTTTCAAAGAACCATAATTCATCTTCGTGATAAATTCCACTTAAAAAGGTGAGATTATTTTCTTTTAAAAATGAAGACTTATATAATTTATTCTGAGCAATTGGACTTAAGCCTTCCGCTATATTTTTAAGCAGGACTTCCGTATTTTTATTTTCTAAGCGTTGTTTTTCTTTAGGCTGAGGTAAGAATGAAACGTTTCGTTTCTCTTCCCATGAATAGGTTGATGTTTTTCCCACAATAATATCCTCTTTACCTGTATACTCGGATATGAGTGATTCCAAGGCATTAGAAGGAAGAAGATCATCACTGTCACAGAAAAAAATAAAATCTCCGGAGGCTTTTTCCAACCCGAAATTTCGAGTATCGGAAAGACCTTTGTTTTTCTGGTTGTATACATGGAATCTTTCGTCTGAAAAACAATTGATAATTTCAAGAGTATTATCTGTACTACCATCATTAATAATAATACATTCAATATTGTAATGAGTTTGGCTCTGTATACTTTCGAGTACTTCTTTTACATAATAAGAAGCGTTGTAGCATGGAACAATAATGCTGATTAAAAATAAAGAATTATCCATTCTTAATTAAATTTTTTTCAAAGTAGAACTTACGGAATCAATGGAAAATGGTTTCAGACTGTCAATAGAATTTTGACTTAATGTATTCCAAAGCTCTTCATCATTACTTAATTGAAGAATTGCCTGAGCAAAACTATTTTCATCATTCGCTATCAATACATTTTTATGGTTGGTGAGGCTCATTCCTTCCGCTCCGATATCTGTTGTGATTACAGGCAAGAAATATTCGAATGCCTGTCCGATTTTCCCTTTTACACCCGCTCCAAATCTTAAAGGCGCCACCATAATTCTGGAATTCATAAAATGCTCTTCAATGCTTTCCACAAAGCCTAAAAATTTAAACTTAGGAAATAGTTTAAGATCAAGTTTTTCAGCAACATTCCCGATGATGCTTACTTCCAGCTCAGGATTGGTTTTCCAGACGATAGGCATTATTTTTTCATAGAGAAACTTTACCGCATCAATATTTGGCTCGTGGATAGATCCGATGAAGGTAATTCCTTTGCTTTCACTGAAACGTTTTCTTTCAGAAATATCAATTTTGGGATAATGAATATTAGATACTGTAATGATCTTATTTTTATCTGCATACTGGCTCATAATTGCTTTCTCCTTATCAGATATGGCAATGATATAATCCAGTTGTGGTGCAACAGCTGTTTCCAGACGGAAAAAATGTTTATAATTCTTCTTTAATGAAATACGGGTAGGTTCCAGTTCTATGGCTCTTTTAAACCTTAAAAAATGAATGTCTACCATATCATAAATAAATTTGGCAGAAGATAAAACGGCTTTCATTTTTTCATAAAAAAGATTCAGAGCCAGAGGCCCGTTGAACCAAACGTAATCTATCTTTTTAAAAGAAGACAGGAAATCATAGATATTCCTGTACTTAGTGTTCTCTATGTAAACGATAACATTGCGCTGCTGATAAAACTTCACATAAGAATCGTCTTCAAACATATGAGGAGCGAATATAATGCAGTTGTATCCTAATTCTTTGTAAATAAGTATAAGTTCTTTCAGTCTGTTAGCCCCGGATTCTTTATCATGGGCTGGGAAATCTCTTGATGCAAACAGGATCGTTTTTTGGGAAGCATCATACAGATTAATGTTGACGATATCCTTAGACTGAAGATATTTAAGTTTTTCTTTTCTTTCGAAGTGCTTTTTTATTTTTTTTAAGATTCCCATTTGTCAGTTTTTAGTATCAAGTTCAAAAACTTTATTCACCCAACTATCCAAAGTGTATCTGTAATAGATTTCTTCCGGAATTTTCTCGTAGGGTGTTTCAAAAAAAGATTTGTCAAGATTACTAATATTTTTGTTTAAAATCAAAATATTATTGGGATTGTAAAAGTCATAGGTTTTAATGGCTTCGTTATCAGTAATGATTTTCTTATCCAGAGCCATGGCTTCAAAAACCCTGAAGCTGAGCCCGTATTGCCCTTCACGCATAAGGTCCAGTAAAACTTTAGAGTTTTTATAATACTTTGGAAGATCGTTATGCGGAATTTTTTTGATACTGAAAATCAGAAAAAGATTTTTCGGTACCGTCATGAAAATATTGGTCAGCTGATGCTTCCAGGATTTTTTACCAATGATCATAATCTGGAATTTTAATCCCTGTTCAATCAGCTTTTTAGCCAGTAATTTTATTAATGAAACTCTTCTGTTATCATAAGATGTAATATAGAAAAGATCCATTTCAGGCTGTTGGATTTCCTGTGAACAATGGGGAAGATAAATATAGTTTGTTAACTTTTCGAACCCGTGCTTTTTGACGTCAACATAGTCGAATGAGAATACTTTGTCAAAAAGATACAGCTTATCTTCTACAGGAACTCTTTCAAGATTATCATAAAGATAGGTCAACAGACGATCTGTATATTTTCTAATTTTTTTGAGAGTAGAAAGATCAAATGTATCCGGATTCATCACCAGAATCTGATCCTGATGGCCTAATTGTTCCAGAGAATCCAGAACATATTTCTGTCTTTTTTCAGTCTTGAGATTTTTATTTAAAAAAGTTTTGCTTAAAGCATTTACAGCTCTTTCATTGAAGTTGGAATGAGTAACGCTACTGATCTTTATATGATGAGCATCAATATCTCTTTTGCATAATGTCTCAACAATATACTTATCATAATCCCAAAAATCATAACTAATGATACAAATCTTCATTTAACTAATTTTGCTCTTTTTTTAATGATTCATAGGTTTCATAAACGCTTAAAGACTGCAGATAAGATAATTGATAGCCTTCTTTTCCGTCTAAAATACCCAGTCTCATTATATAGGCCTTAAAGAATTTAAAAGCTGTTTTAAGATATTGAACCAAAACACTGTACTTTTTCCCTTTTGCAGCCAGTTCCTTCCCCTTTAAAACTCCGTAATGAATCATCTTTTTTCTATAAGATTCATAATCTGAAACGGAGTAGTGGAGTAATTTATTTTTTAAAATACCGATGGTTCCGTTAACCTCCAGAGTTTCATGTACCTTTTTTCCCGCCATATATCTGGCCTTCGATTTTCTGAATAGCCTGAAGTTTTTATCAGACTGTGTTCCTGAAAAGTGAATCGGTTTTTGGGCAAAAAAGAATTTCCTGTAAAAATAATAGGCATCCTTTTGCCCGGGTTTGTTCAGCTCACCGATAATTTCCTGCTGCAGGGCCGGAGTAATTCTTTCATCACCATCCAAAAATAATACCCAGTCGTTGGTTGCATGATCAAGAGCTAAATTTCTCTGCTTTGTAAAGTCCTCAAATTTATTCTGAATCACTTTTACATGGGGGAATTTCTTTGCAATTTCTACAGTTTTATCCGTACTAAAAGAGTCTACCACAATTATTTCATCACAAAAATCAAAAGACTCAAGGACATCCTGTATATTTTTTTCTTCATTATATGTTATGATTAAACCACTTATATTCATCACAACGTTTTGTTTAATAAGGAAATATGTACTATCTCTCTTAAGGTCATTCTAAATAGTTTTAATCTTTCAAAGATAAGTCTAAATTTGAATTTTATAGACCAATCTTTGTCATTTATCTCTATTATGCAAATTTCGAAAAAATGCCGCCTTTGAAGAATATACATTATTGTATTCGGATGTATATAGCAAATACAATTCCTAAATTTTTAAAAAGTGAAAAAATATGATTTTTTTATGCTTTTTTGAAGTCATTGCTGACGGTATGTCTAGGGAAATACATGTATTGATGAGATACATTAAGGGTATGGTTTTTAACTACCATACCCATTAATCTTTTCCGGAAATCAACAGTTCAAATAGTGTTGATCATATTAAAATATCCGATGAATATCAGTTTATTTATACTCGAGAATAGTCTTTTCAATAATCTTCACGCAATCCAGCAATTGTTCTTCAGTAATGACCAATGGTGGTGCAAGTCTGATAATGTTACCATGTGTAGGTTTTGCCAGCAATCCGTTTTCTTTCAGCTGCAGGCAAAGATTCCATGCGGTAGAGCTATCAGGTGTATCATTGATCAGAATAGCGTTTAAAAGGCCTTTTCCTCTTACTTTGGTAATAAGGTTTGTCTTTTCAATAAGCTTCTCTATTTCAGCTCTGAAAAGCTTTCCTAATTCTTCTGCTCTTTCAGACAGTTTTTCGTCAGCTACTACATCCAATGCGGCTACTGCTACGGCACACGCAATAGGGTTTCCTCCGAACGTGGAGCCATGCTGTCCCGGTTTGATAACATTCATAATGTTGTCATTCGCTAAAACAGCAGATACGGGATACATACCTCCGGAAAGTGCTTTCCCTAAGATCAGGATATCCGGTTGTACATCTTCATGGTGGCAGGCAATCAGTTTTCCTGTTCTTGCAATACCTGTCTGAACTTCATCAGCAATGAAAAGGACATTATATTTTTTACATATTTCAGAAGCATTTTTAAGGAAGTTTTCATCAGGAACATACACTCCGGCCTCTCCCTGAATTGGTTCTACTAAGAACGCAGCAATATTTCCGGCTTCTCTGCTTAATACTTCTTCCAATGCAGTGATATCGTTATAAGGAATTTTGATAAATCCTGGTGTAAAAGGTCCGTAATTCTGGTTGGCATCAGGATCATTAGAGAAAGAAACAATTGTTGTTGTTCTTCCATGGAAATTGTTTTCGCAAACGATAATTTTCGCTGCATTTTCTGCAATTCCTTTTACTTCATAACTCCATTTTCTGGCTAATTTTACCGCTGTTTCCACAGCTTCAGCTCCGGAATTCATTGGTAAAACCTTGTCAAATCCAAAAAGAGTGGTTATTTTCTGTTCATATTCTCCTAATTTGGAGTTGTAGAATGCTCTTGAAGTTAAAGCCAGCTTTTGTGCCTGCTCTACCAGTGCTCCAACAATTTTAGGATGAGAATGTCCTTGGTTTACAGCAGAATATGCTGAAAGAAAATCATAGTACCTTTTGCCCTCCACATCCCAGACGAAAACACCTTCTCCGCGATCCAGAACTACTGGAAGGGGGTGATAGTTGTGCGCTCCATGTTTGTCTTCAAGGTCAATAAAATACTGTGAGTTTTTTGTTTGTTCTGCTGTTGACATATTGTTGTTTTTTACAAATTTACACAATATTAATGATACCCATAAACAAAAATAGAATTGAGTATAAGGCTGTGATTAGAGTATATTTTGAGGGAAAATGAATCCCTAATGGAAAATATTTTCTTAACGGATAACAGTTGCAGGTATTCTATCTTTAAGAATAAGAAATTTATACTGAGAAGATTATTCTACATTTTAATCATTCCGGTATTGATTTGCTGTTCTATCAGGGCTATAATATTTTTAAATGCTGTTCCCTAAACAGCTTTTGATTGGGGTTTATCTTATAAATTACTATTGTACGAAATATCAAAAACTTTTTCCATTTGTCTTTCGTTAGTAGTTCTAGGGGTTGCCTTTAATAAAGTATTACGGAGCCAAACTGCCGCACTGTTTTCATAATGAGAAATTTTACCAATAGCAGCGCTTGTATTGACGATATAATGTGCTTTTTTCATGCGCAGTTTTTCGTATTGAGTGAAAGCTTCATCCACCTTTTTACCTTCACCAAAAAGCTTTCCAATGATGTATGCATCTTCAATGGCCTGGCATGCACCTTGTCCCATATTAGGTGTTGTTGCATGGGCTGCATCACCAATCAGGCAAACACGGTCTTTTTGCCATTGGTAAATCGGTTCTAAATCGATAATGTCACTGACAAATATTTTCTCTTTGGGTGTTTCGGAAATCATGCTGAGAATTTCGGGATTAAATTCAGCAAAAAGCTCAGCAAGATTATTGGGATTTTTAACCAGGTGCTCGTTAACCACAGCGTACCAGTAAACTTTGTTATCACTAATTTTCACGAAGCCGAAGCGCCTGCCTTTTCCCCAGGCTTCATAAACATGGTGATTATATTTTTCTGTCCAATCAGATTCGATGACGCCACGCCAGCATTTTTGCTTGGAAGATCTGAGTTTTCCAATATTTAAAATTTGACGACGTACTACTGATTTAATTCCATCTGCTCCAATAACAGCATCTGCATTAGCGATAGTTCCGTCTTCAAAAGTGAGTTGATAACCGTTTTCCTGTTCGATTTTGGATAAACGTTTAGAAAGTTTAATGTTTTCAAAACCAATTTCTTCAGCCAGAATCATTTGTAAATCGGCACGATGAATGGCAATATTGCTTACTCCGTATTTACTTTCGAATGTATTTAATTGTACATCCGATAAGGTTTTGAGCTGTGGATTAGTAATGTTAATAGTTGAAATTTTATGACCTGCCATTTCGATTTTGTGGCGAATGCTTAGTTTGTCAAAAATCTGCATGGCATTATTAGCCATAATGATTCCGGCGCCCACAGGCTTTATTTCGGGTGCACTTTCGTAAACGGTAACGTCCAGATTATTTTTTTGTAAGGCTAAAGCTGTTGTCAAACCACCAATTCCGCCACCGATAATTGCTATTTTCATTGTGATTGCATTTATATTATGAGGCAAAATTAATGGCTGGAAAAACCAAAAACGTTCACTTAAGTTAATTTTCTGAAATTAGCAAATTCTTTTCCGGATTCTGCTCAGCGATTGTGGCGTAATTCCTAAATATGAAGAAATATATTTCTGTGGAATTTTGTTCAGAATTTCGGGTGACTTTTTCAAAAGATTGAGATAGCGTTCTTCCGGTGTATAAAAAAACAGTTCGTCAAGCCTTTGTTTTGCATCCAGAAAAGCTAAATCCGATATGCGTTTTGCCAGCCCAAGCCAGAAAATATCTTTCTGAATTAACATCCCAACAGCTTTTTTATCAAAATATAAAACTTCAGTTTTTAGAAGAGCCTGTATAACAGCGATTGATTTTTTTCCGGTAATATAGCTTGCGTAATCACCAATTACGTCATTATTCACCTGTAAAAGATAGCTGATATCTTCGCCTTTTTCATTGATGTAATAAATCCGGACAGCGCCATTCAAAATGATTCCTAAACGATCAAATACTCCATTTTTAGGTTCTATCATTTTGCTTTTATCATAAGTTACGATATAGCAAATATCCAAAAATTCCTTCGCACGCACCATAGAAATCTGAAGTGTCTTTGCTAATTTCTCCTGTATTGCTGATGTCATCGCTCCTATGTTGGTTTTAATTGATACTACAAAAATAATTTTTCCTGTTTTATTAGAACGAAATAGAGTATAAAACTAAAGAAGGCGCCTTTTTGGACGCCTTCTTTTTATATGAATGATAATTCTTTTTAGTGATTATCGTATTTTCTATCCATTACAAAATCTTCCATGAATTTTGTAGTATAGTTCCCTGAAAGATAATCTTCATTATCCATCAGCTGTCTGTGGAAAGGAATCGTTGTTTTTACTCCTTCAATATAGAATTCTTCAAGAGCCCGTCTCATTTTTGCAATGGCTTCCTCACGGGTCTGAGCCGTAGTAATAAGCTTAGCAATCATTGAATCATAGTTGGAAGGAATTGTATATCCGGAATACACGTGAGTGTCTACTCTGATTCCGTGTCCTCCAGGGATATTTAATCCTGTGATTTTCCCCGGAGACGGTCTGAAGTCTGCGTAAGGGTCTTCTGCGTTGATTCTACATTCGATTGAATGTAATTTAGGATAATAGTTAATTCCTGAAATAGGAGTTCCAGCAGCAAGAAGAATTTGTTCTCTGATCAGGTCATAATCAATTACCTGTTCAGTAATAGGGTGTTCTACCTGGATTCTTGTATTCATTTCCATGAAATAGAAATTTCTGTGCTTGTCTACAAGGAATTCGATTGTTCCTACCCCTTCATATCCAATGAATTCCGCAGCTTTTACAGCAGCTTCCCCCATTTTCTCACGCAGTTCGTCTGTCATGAAAGGAGAAGGTGTTTCTTCAGTTAATTTCTGATTTCTTCTCTGTACAGAACAGTCTCTTTCAGAAAGGTGGCACGCTTTTCCGAATTGGTCACCAGCAACCTGAATTTCGATGTGTCTTGGCTCTTCAATCAGTTTTTCCATATACATACCTCCATTTCCAAAGGCAGCTACAGCTTCCTGAATAGCAGATTCCCAGTGATCTTTAAGGTCTTCAGCTTTCCATACAGCTCTCATTCCTTTTCCACCACCACCTGCAGTAGCTTTGATCATTACCGGATATCCTGTTTCTTCAGCTATCTTTACAGCGTGTTCATAAGATTCGATCAATCCGTCAGAACCTGGTACGCAAGGTACACCTGCTGCTTTCATAGTAGCCTTAGCGTTTGCTTTATCTCCCATTTTTTCAATCTGTTCAGGAGAAGCACCAATAAATTTGATACCGTTCTTCTGGCAGATTCTTGAGAAGTTAGCATTTTCAGATAAAAATCCGTAACCTGGGTGAATAGCGTCAGCATTGGTAATTTCCGCTGCAGCAATAATGTTAGGGATTTTAAGATAGGAGTCTTTACTCATTGCAGGACCAATACATACTGCTTCATCAGCAAATCTTACGTGAAGACTGTCTTTGTCAGCAGTAGAGTATACTGCAACGGTTTTGATCCCCATTTCTTTACAAGTACGTAAAATACGCATTGCAATTTCGCCACGATTGGCTATTAATATTTTTTTGAACATCTTAATACGATTTGAAATTTGAAAATTTGAAATTTGAAATTGATTTTATAATCAATCATCAATCATCATTAATCAATATTTAATTAAGATGGATCTACTAAGAATAAAGGTTGGTCATACTCTACAGGCGTAGCGTCGTCAACTAAAATTTTAACAATTTTTCCGCTGATTTCAGATTCAATCTGGTTGAATAGCTTCATTGCTTCAATAACACAAACTACTTTACCAACAGAAACTTCGTCACCTACATTAACAAATACATCTTTATCAGGAGATGGTTTTCTATAGAAAGTACCAATCATTGGAGATTTGATTGTTACATATTTGCTGTCATCAGATGCAGCTTCAGCTTTCTCAGCAGCAGGAGCAGCCGGAGTTGCAACAGGTGCCGGAGCAGCTACCGCTTGCGGTGCAGTGTGATATACTGCAGGCTGTGCATAAACAGCATCGCTTCCAGCTAATGGAGTTTTAATAGTGATTTCGAAATCTTTAGTTTTGTACTTCACTTCTGAAACTTCAGCCTTAGATACAAACTTGATAAGATTTTGTATGTCTTTAATGTCCATAAATTTGATATTTGATTTGATGCCAAAGATACCAAAAAAACGTAAAAAACAACAAAAAACCGCCAAATTTTATCAAAATTGGGCGGTTTTTGTATTAAAATGAGGCTTTTTCAGCGAAAAGCGACTCTTAGTTTTCTTCAGTAGCAGCTACTTCTTTTTCCAATACTACTTTACCTCTGTAGTATAATTTTCCTTCATGCCAGTGAGCTCTGTGGTATAGGTGAAGCTCTCCTGTTGTTGCATCTTTAGCTAATTGAGGAACTACAGCTTTGTAGTGAGTTCTTCTCTTATCTCTTCTTGTAGACGACTGTCTTCTCTTTGGATGTGCCATTTTCTAATAACTTTTTTAATTGATGAGCGATGAGATTCATCATCTCATCATATTTAAATTATTCTATTTAATTATTGTCTTTTAATTTTCTTAAAGCATCCCATCTTGGGTCACTTTCATGTTCTTCTTCTTCAGTTACCTCAATATCTTTAGGACTGAACTGGTCAAGAATTTTAAGATCTTCATCACTTACATTCGGTGAAATCTTTTTCATCGGGATAGAAAGCATTACATTTTCATAAATCAAATGTGCTACATTGAAAACATGCTCTCCGGTAGGAATGGTAATCACATCTTCATTGCTGTCATCATATTCTTCCCCGAAATTCACCAAAATTTTGATTTCATTCTCAATAGGATAGTCAAAATTTTCATTGGTGATATCACAAACCAATTCAACTAATCCATTAATTTTAATCTCAAATTCTAGAAAAGTAGTGTGTTTATCAAGCGATACATTCACTTCTATTCTAGGATTTGTAAATTCCTGCTCAGTGTCAAATAATTGAAAGAACGTTTTATCTATCTCAAACTTGAACTCGTGTTTTCCGTTTTTAAGTCCGGAAAAGCTTACGTCATAGTTTCTTAACTTGTCCATAAAATGAGTGTGCAAAAATATGCATTTTTTTTATAATAACAAATAAAATCTGAAACAAATTAATTTAAAATTTGTTTTAAAGATTTATGCTTCAGTTTCCTCCGGCAGATCTTCATCTATTCCGTTGTCTACAGCCATTTTTCTAGGCTGCAGGCGGTTGCTCATCAGTTCGCTGTATTCACTTCTGTTTTTGAAAACCTTAATAGCAGTGAAGATCGCTTCTGTAAAACTTTGTTCATCAGCCATATTTTTTCCTGCAATATCATAAGCAACTCCATGATCCGGAGATGTTCTGATGAAAGGAAGTCCTGCCGTATAATTTACTCCTTCTTCATACGCTAATGTTTTAAAAGGAGCCAGCCCCTGGTCGTGATACATCGCTAAAACAGCATCGAAATTTTTGTATTTGCCCGGCTGGAAGAAACTGTCTGCAGGAAAAGGTCCGAATGCCAGTATTCCGTTGTCAGAAAGTTCTTTAATAGCTGGGCTGATGATCTCGATTTCTTCATTTCCGATAACACCGCCATCTCCTGCGTGAGGATTTAATCCCAGCACTGCAATTTTAGGCTTTTGAATACAGAAATCTTCTATCAGCGTCTGGTTTAAAACTCGGATCTGTTTCTTTATTTTTTCCTTGGAAATATTTTCAGCCACCTTTGCAATAGGGATATGATGAGTTGAAACAGCCACTTTAAGATCTTCGGTAACAAGGAACATTAGTCCTTTTTTATTGAATTTCTCTTCAAAATATCCTGTGTGTCCTGCATGTTTGAAACCCATCTTTACCATTTCATCCTTGTTGATCGGAGCGGTTACCAGAACGTCAATGTCTCCTTTCATTAAAGCTTCAGTAGCTGCTTCCAGAGAATCAATTGCCATCTTTGTAGATTCTTCGGTAGGAACTCCCAGTTCTACATTCACGTTTTCTTTGGTAAGGTTCACCATATTGAGTTTCCCTGCCTGTGCCTGCGAAGGTTCATTAACATAGTTGAAATTAATATTCAGCTTAAAAATATTTTTCTGATAAGTGAATAATTTTCCCGACCCAAAAATTACAGGTGTGAAAAAATCTGTAATAGTTTTGTCTTTCAGAGACTTCATAATGATCTCCGGGCCGATGCCGTTGAAATCACCGATTGAAATTCCTACTCGTACTTTATGGTTTTTTGGGCTCATTTTGATTATCTTTGAAGATTATAATTTACAAATTTAGCAAAAAATAATATGTTCACAGGAATTATTGAAGCAGTTGGTGTTATTGAGAAGATTGAAGAAAAAGGAAGCAATATAGATTTTACCCTGACTTGCCCTTTTACAAATGAACTGAAAATTGATCAAAGCCTTGCGCACAACGGCTGTTGTCTTACAGTTGTTGAAATAAAAGACAATCATTATGTGGTGACGGCAATCAATGAAACATTGGAAAAAACCAACCTTGGAAAATGGGAATTGGGAACCGTTGTCAACCTTGAACGCTGTATGAAAATGGATGGAAGACTGGATGGTCATATTGTTCAGGGACATGTTGATAAAACCGGTGAAGTGGTGAGTATCGAAAATAAAGACGGAAGTTATTTTATTACTATGAAGTATGATAATGACGGAAGTTTTGTAACGGTACCTCAGGGATCCATTACTGTAAACGGAATCAGTCTTACTGTTGCTAAAAGTGAAGATAATCAGTTTTCCGTAGCTATTATTCCTTATACCTGGGAATTTACGAATATGAAACATTTGAAAATTGGTGACAAAGTAAACCTGGAATTTGATATCATTGGTAAGTATATTGCTAGGTTAATTAAAAAGTAGAATGTCAATAAATAAGTATAAAGGATATAGCTTAAGGAATCGTGTGTTTTTCGGTTTCCTGCTGGTATGTTTTTTAAGTGTGGTTGCTACATCACTTGTTCCTTACTTTGTATTGAGAAATCATTCTTTACAGCAGAGTAATATCGATATGCAGGATAAAACCAATGCTGTAATGCGATATCTGGACTATGCGGTAAGCCAGAAACTTATTGAGACAAAAGATCTTCCGGAGGTTTTGGGGAATAAAATCTTCGAGATAGCGGATATCAACCAGCATGACATTTTTATTTATGATCTGAAAGGAAACTATTTGCTTTCCAACAAAGACGAAGGATTAATTGAGCAGAAAACAATTCCTATAGAAATCATCAATAAGATTCTGTCTACTGATGCAAGAGTAGATATGGTGAATTATGATGCAGCTAAGGATGCAAAGCTTACCTCTTCCTATCTTTTGCTGAAAAACAATGAACTTGAGCCTATCGGAATTGTTTATATTCCTTTATACCATAATGAATCTGCTTATCTTGAAGTTCTTCATCAGTATGTAAAATATATTCTTTTAGTAGATATCTTCCTTATTCTTTTCAGTATCTGGATCAGTTGGGTGACTTCTAATAGCCTGGCGAAAACCATTACGAAATTCTCTGATATGATTACCCGTATTACCTTGTTTGAAAACGAAATGCGCCCTATCAGATATTATAAGAATGATGAGCTTAATGCTTTGGCCAGAGCTTATAACAGAATGATTCTACAGATTCAGGACCAGAAAGAAAGACTTAGATTCAAAGCATCCGAAGAAGCATGGAGAGAGATGGCCAAGCAGGTGGCTCATGAGGTGAAAAATCCGCTGACGCCAATGAAGCTGACGATTCAGAATTTTGAAAGAAAATTTGATCCTGAAGACCCGAATATCAGAGAAAGAGTAAAGCAAATGAGTAAAACTATTGTTGATCAGATTGATCTGATTGCTACCGTAGCTTCAGCATTCTCAGAATTTGCGAAACTTCCTGAAAAGAATAATGAAGTGATCAATCTGAATACCGAAGTTGAAGATATTCTCCGTGTATTCAACGATGACAGTATTTTCATGCATGCCAACAAGACGAATATTATGATCAATATGGACAGGATTTATCTTTCCAGAATTATCACAAACCTTGTTACCAACGCAAAGCAGGCAGAAAGTGATAAGAGAAAACTGATCATCAATGTAGATGTCGAACAGCACCAGAGAAGAGTCATTATCTCTGTTCAGGATAACGGAGTCGGGATTCCTGAAAATATGTACGAAAGAATCTTTGAGCCGAATTTTACTTCTAAAAGCAGTGGAATGGGGCTTGGTCTGTCTATGGTGAGAAAAATGATTGAGGATTATAAAGGTGAGATCTCTGTAAAATCAGAAGTAGGGAAGGGATCTACATTCATTATTACACTGCCTACCAATTTATAGTGAAGCCATTTACATTTAAACAATTTCAAATTCAGCAGTCTAAAGATGTCTTCCGTGTAGGAACAGACGGTGTTCTGCTTGGAGCTTTGGCAAATGTTGAAAATGCTTCCAGTGTTTTGGAAGTAGGAACAGGTACGGGACTAATTTCTCTTATGCTGGCGCAAAGAAATCTTCAGGCCGGCTTTTTGGGATTAGATATTAATGAAGAGGCAGCAAAACTTACCCAGCTCAATTTTGAAAATTCTCCTTTTCATGCCAGGTTGAAAAACAGTCATCAGGACTTTAAAACTTTTGAAACGGAAGACCGGTTTGATCTTATTGTGTCCAATCCTCCGTATTTTGAAGAATCAGGATCTGAAAAAGATAAGGTTGCACGTCAGACCGTAGAATTGAACTTCATGCAGTTGATCAGTAAGGCGGCAGAATTATTGTCAGAAAAAGGGATATTTTCTGTAATCATACCTGTGGAAGCAGGGGAAGTTTTGATTTCAATTGGTAAAGAAAATAACCTGCATCTGAACAGAAAAGTGAATATCAGAGGAATTGAAAATGCAAAGGCAAAAAGATTGATTCTGGAGTTTTCGTTACAAGAAAAAGAAATCAACGAATCTGATTTTATTATAGAAAAAAGTCCGAGACAATACTCGGACCAATATCTTGAACTCACGAAAGAGTTTCATGTTTTTAAGTAAAGAAGCTAGAAATTAGATTTTAGAAGTTAGTTATTTCTGACCTTCTTATTTTTTATTCTTATTCAAATAATTCTGAAGTATCCAATACAGAAACTTTTCCGTCTTCACATCTGATGGCTTCACCAGGGAAGTTCTGAATCATGTGGTAATCATGTGTTGCCATTACTACAGCAGCTCCATTTTCAAGGGCAACCTGCTTTAATAGCGTCATAATTTCGTTGGAAGTCTCAGGGTCAAGGTTTCCTGTTGGCTCATCGGCTAAGATAAGATCCGGGTGATTCAGAAGGGCTCTTGCGATGGCAATACGCTGCTGTTCCCCTCCGGAAAGTTCGTGAGGCATTTTGTGCTTCTTGCTTTTCATGTTCACGCTTCCCAACACCTCGTTGATACGGTCTTCCATTTTTACTTTATCATTCCATCCTGTTGCTTCAAGAACGAACTTCAGGTTTTTCTCAACCGTTCTGTCTGAAAGCAGCTGGAAATCCTGGAATACAATTCCCAGTTTTCTTCTTAAATTAGGGATATCAGACGGCTTTAGTTTTGCCAGATCAAATCCTACAACAGCCCCATGTCCTGATGCCAATGGAATGTGTCCATAAAGCGTTTTCAGAAGGGAGCTTTTTCCGGAACCTGTTTTTCCGATAAGGTAGCAGAATCTACCTTTTTTAATGTTAAGATTTACATCAGAAAGAACAGTGAAATTTTTTTGCGCAATCTTCGCGTGCTGCAAACTTATAATATTGTCTCCGGAGATATTGGTATGTGGCATAATTTAATTTTAAAGGCTGTTTCTTATAAAAATATTTCAACTTCTAAAAATAGAAAAAAGATGTTGATGTAGCCTAAATTTTAGTAAATTTTAACAACAAAAAATGCCTGAAAAGGATCTTCTCAAGCATGTTTTGTATATGATAATTAGAAATTATCTCTTAGCGCGTGCAGCACTTACAGTTAATCTCTTTCTGCCTTTAGCTCTTCTCGCAGCCAAAACTCTTCTTCCATTTGGCGTAGACATTCTTTCTCTGAAACCGTGTTTGTTTCTTCTCTTTCTTTCTGATGGCTGGAATGTTCTTTTACTCATTACTATATGTTTAAATCGTAATTAATCTATTAATTTTCAGGTTGCAAAGATATATAAATTTTTATAAGTTACAAACTTTAATTATCTTTTTTTAAAATTAAATGTAATGTTTTTTGGTAGGGTATTAACAAACCCTCATCACAAAACCATTTTTCCGGTACAAAAATAATATTTAAATGATTTATATAAAAGCTCTATCTTTGAAAACTTTAATTTTAACGAAAAATAAACACCGGATGTTTACACCAGCAGAACTTTTAGATATCAATACATTACTTACCCAGGATAGCAGAATAGTGATCCTTACCCATTATAACCCGGATGGAGATGCTATTGGTTCAAGCCTTGGATTAAAACATTATCTGAAAGCAAAAGGAATTCATGCGGAGGTTATCGTACCCAATGATTTTCCGAAATTTCTGAAATGGATGCCGGAATCTAAAAAAGTTATTATTGCAGAATATAAAAGAAAACTGGCTGCGGATTTGATTGCGGGAGCAGATGTTATTTTCTGCCTGGATTTTAATTCTCCGTCAAGAATAGGATTATTAGGAGACTGGCTGGTAAAAGCTCCGGGGAAGAAAATCCTTATTGATCATCACCAACAACCGGAACAATTTGATTTTGTGTATTCTGATACAGTCATTCCTGCCACTTCACAGATGATTTATCATTTCATTGAAGCAATGGAGGATGAAAAGCTGGTGAACCAGGATATGGCGGAATGTCTTTATACCGGAATCATGACGGATACAGGAGGTTTCCGTTTTCGTTCTACCAGTGCTACTACCCACAGGATTATTGCTAATCTTATTGAACACGGTGCAGACCCTGCCATGATTACTTCCAATACATGGGATACCAATACGGTTTCCCGCCTGCATTTGCTTGCTTTGGTTCTTGGAAGAATAGAAGTGGTGAATGACGGAACCGTAGCGGTTTTAAGCCTGACAAGAAACGAACTGAAAGAATTTGGTTTCCAGAAAGGAGATACAGAAGGTTTTGTGAATTATGGTTTGAGTATTGCCGGAGTGAAAATGTCAGCATTCTTTATGGAAGATCTGTACGAAGACTTCGTTAAAATTTCTTTCAGAAGTAAAGATGATGTGGATGTGAACCAATTCTCAAGAAAATATTTCAATGGTGGCGGGCATATTAATGCAGCCGGAGGGAAATCTTTAGATTCTTTAGCGGGAACGATCGTCAACTTCAAAGAAAAAGTAAAAGAGGAAGGTTTATAGAGGCAAAAATCTGTAAATTTTTCTGATTAACTTCTAAATACTTCTACGAAACCCCTTTTCTTCAAGCTCCTGGCAGGTATAATCATACACTTGCTGAAACATTTCATCCATATATCTTTTGTTGAAAAGACTGTATTTCGTCATTTTGGGCGGATCAAGAAAAATATTGCAGTATTTTGCTTTAGAATAGACCGACTTTGCGATCGCTAAGTGAAGGATTCTGTCGAATTCTTTCATCAGGCTCATCTTGCTTAACTCATCATAGCTGATGGAATTGACATGAGAGGCAATCAGAAAATTACATTTATCCATGATAGGCTCAATGGGAAGATTATCCAGAACGCCGCCATCCACATAAATTTTCTCACCAATTCTTACCGGTGGAAGAATAAAAGGAACGCTTGAGGAAGCCAGTAATGGTCCAAAAAGCTCTCCTTCAGAAAAGAAATCTACAATGCCATGAGTCATTTCCGTTGCGGCTACATACACCGGAATTTTTAAAATACCGAAATTGTCTTCAGGGAAATAATCTTTGAACAGTTTTAAAATAAAATTGGAACTGAAGATTCCGTTTTTGGATAATTTTAAAGATGACCTGGAAAAAAAAGAAGTTTGCTTGACAATTTCCATCATCTCTTCCGGCGTTTTTCCAAAAGAATAAAAAGCACCAATGATGGATCCTGCGCTGGTTCCTGAAATAATGTGTGGTTTCAGATTGTATTCTTCCAAAGCTTTCAGTACGGCAATATGAGCAATCCCACGCATTCCTCCGCCTGAAAGTGTAAGTCCGATAACCGGTGGTGCCGGTGGTTTCTTTTTTTTGAATGAAAATAAAGCCATTACCCAAATTATCCTCTACTAATATACAGGATTTTTTGTTATGCACAGCTTAATTTGTCAGGTAACCTCTTTTATAAAACCAGTTTTTTAGGAAGATTGTGAAGAAGTTCTGTATTGATGATTTCTGCGCAGATTCCTGGCTTTTCCCAATGACCGTTGTGTCCGCAGTCCAGGATATAAGATTTGATATTCGTTCTGTCCGGAAGATGTTTGATCATCATATCCGTTTTTACCGCATTATCATGTTTACCCGCCAGTACTAAGATTTTAGCTTCCAGGTTTTCCAGCACATGCTTTTTGTCGGTTCTTTCCACCATACCTTTTACACAGGCAAGTGCTCCCAGATTGTTGGTGGAAAGGGCTGTTTCAAGAGCGGTTTCTATTTTTCCTTCCAGGATATCCCTTTCGTTTGGATTGAATAAATTGGGAACTCCGGCTCTTGCATAGTGGGCGAAAGCATCTTTGATGATTCTGTAGCTTTTGATCCGCTGCTGTTTTTTCTCTTCATCATCCGGAAAATACGTAGAGAAAAATAATGTAAGACTTTTTAAAGAATCAGGATACTTCTCTGCAAAAGCGAGAGATGTATATCCTCCCATAGAATGTCCCAGAAGATGTATTTTTTCTAAATGCTGATCATCCAATACTTTTTTTACTTCTTCAGCCATCAATTCCATGGTGTGAACTTCAGCCAGAATTTCAGACTGTCCATGGCCGGGAAGGTCAATTTTGAGCAGTGAAAAATCTTTGGAAAGGTGATGTTCCATATCACTCCAGATGGATAGATTTTCCATAAATCCGTGAAGAAGTACCAATGTTTCTTTTCCGTTTCCTTTTCTTTCAAAGTTCAGCATGATTCCAAAATTTAGAAGGTTAAAAATAATACAGCAGGTTATCTGCAGATCCGTTTCTCCTTTCAAATTTAGTTAAAAAAAAGAGCATTAAAAAAATGCCCTTGTCTTTTATTGAGTTAATTCCTTGTAAACCTTTGTTTCCCAGGGCTTGATATCTGTAACCCCATATCTTTCCTTTTTAGAAATAGCAAGGTTGTCCAGCATATCTACAAAATTCTTGTAATTGGCTTCGTCTGTTGGTTTTACAATCACTGTGAATTTATCAGGTGCCGGAGCATTTTTATACGCTTCAGCAATGATCTTTGAAATTTTTATTCCACTGAAATCTGTTTCTTTCAGGTTTCCTGTATTCAGATCTTTCTGATTGCTCTGATGATAAAATACGCGGTTGTCTTTTCCAAGAATAAAGGTAATCTGGTTTTGATCTCCAATTACCGGAGTATCAATAGAACTGGGATTTGGATCTTTTGCAGGGAGTCCCAGGTCCATTACGTTCGGTTTTGTAAAATTGGTGGTGAACATGAAGAAAGTGATGAGTAGGAATCCCAGATCTACCATAGGAGTCATGTCCACGCGGATCATTTTTTTCTTTTGCTTTCCGCCTTGTTTTTCTTGTGCAATTACTTCTGCCATGATTAAAGTTTTTAAATGTTAGACTATATTTTTTTGAAGAATTCATACAAAACATATGCCTTGATTATTAAAAACTTTATAGATTCATGAATCTATTGATTATTATTGCGTGAATTTTACCTATTTCTGTTTTTTAATACTTTTCCTGAAGGGAAAGGGTAATTATGATATTTTCAAGGGGTTACCGGGTGATTGTTATTTTCTTTGTAAGAATAATTTCTTCTTTGTTTTTTACCTGTACCATATAAAGTCCTTCCGTGAATGCAGATGTACTGATTTTAATTTTTTCTTCGTTATATTTTTGAGAGAAAAGTTTTCGTCCGGACATATCAGTAATGCTAATAGTACTTTCCCGGGGCAGATGATCTAAATAGAAAAAGTCTTTTGCAGGGTTAGGGTAGAGGTTGGGTTTATGCCTCTGTTGATTTTCCGGAATGCCAAGCTGTTCAGGACTTAATTTAACTACCCAGGCATCGATCATACCATGATGTCCGGTAACGTCTCCACTTGTGGATCCTGTACTTCCTGAAACAATATATCCGTTATCAGCGGTCAGTTCAAGAGCAGTTAAGTAATCGAAATCGGGACCTCCCAGGGTTTTCTCCCACTTCAGATTTCCGCTGCTGTCCAGTTTTATGATCCAGTAATCCAGATTACCGTGGTGATTGGTTACCTGTCCGTTGTTGGAAGCTGTCCAACCCGCAACAATATAATCCCATTCGGGAGTCTGGCGAATAGTTATGGCGTTGTCATGAAAACTTCCTCCAAAATATTTATCCCACTCGATGGTTCCGTTATTGCTTAGTTTGATAACCCAATAATCGGGAAGTCCGCTCTCAAGATTTGAAGAATTAAAAGAAGTGCCCACGGCAATATAACCGCCATCAAAAGTCTGTTGCGCATAATATCCTATGTTATCACCAATATTGCCCAACGTTTTTTGCCATTGCATATTTCCGCCGGAATCGAGTTTTACTACCCAAAAGTCATTGTTTCCGTAGCTTACAGTAATATCGCCATCTGTAGACACGGTGGTTCCTGCAATAATATACCCGCCATCAAAAGTTTGCTGCACAGAATTGACCTGTTCACTGCTGCTTCCACCCAGCGATTTCTGCCATTGTATATTTCCGTTAATATCTAATTTTACGATCCAATAGTCTCCTCCTCCATGATTTCCGCTCACATCTCCGTCATTGGAACTTGAAGATCCGGCTACAATATATCCTCCTTCAGAAGTCTGCTGAATAGATTGTGCCATATCCATACTGCTTCCACCCAGCGATTTCTGCCATTGCATATTCCCGTTGGAATCAAGTTTTACAATCCAGTAATCATAATTTCCATGATTTCCGCTGATATCCCCGTCACCGGAATTGGATGATCCGGCAATAATATATCCTCCATCGGTAGTTTGACGGATGGATTGTGCATCATCAACATGGCTTCCTCCTAACGTTTTTTGCCATTGTATGCCTCCTGCAGGGTTTAATTTTACGATCCAGTAATCTCCTCCTCCGTGATTCCCGGTGACATCTCCATCATTGGACATAGAATGTCCGGCTACAATGTATCCTCCGTCGGAGGTTTGCTGAACGGCATTCGCAGATTCACCATGGGTGCCTCCCAGTGCTTTTTGCCATTCTATGGAAGGGGCAGACTGGGCAGCTAATGCGGAATAGATAAGAAATAAAAAAGTAGATGTTAAATATTTCATATGTATTTGAATTGGTGATAGTTATTCAAATATAATTAATTTTAGACTACGTTTTGTGTTTTATTGTTTATTTAATTCATGAAATAAAAAAACTCACACGATAAAGTGTGAGTTTTTGAATGATATGTTAATAAATTATTTATTCTTTTTATAGAAATTTACCCCGCATTCAAGGAATTTTTTGAAATCCTCTTTAGGCATATATCCTGAGACAGGCGTGTTGATTACTTTACCATCAGGAGTAATTAAAACATAGTGAGGTTGAGAGTTATTATTGAAGTTCACCTGCTGGAATAAACTCCATCTGTCTCCAATTGTTTTTACCTTCTTGATCTGTCCGTCTCCAAGGTCGATTTTGGTTTTCTGATCCTCAGGAAGCTCTTCCTTGTCGTCTACATAGAGAGAAGCCAGTACTACATCGTTCTGAAGAATCGGTAAGATATCTGGTTCGCTCCAAACAAATTCCTCCATTTTTCTACAGTTTTCACAACCGTATCCTGTAAAGTCGATCAGGATTGGTTTATCTTCTTTTTTGGCCAGTTCTACAGCTTTGAAGAAATCGTGCTCCGGATGCATTCCTAAAATTCCGTCTTTTTCATCATGGAAATAGCTTACATTGAGTGGAGGTAAAATTCCACTTAATAACTGAAGTTTCGGACGGTCAGATGGGATTAACCCTTGAACCAGATAGATCACGAAACCAATTCCCAATACCCCTAATATTTTTCTGGTGATAGAGATTTTAGGCTTTTTATCATCATGAGGGAATCTGATCAATCCTAATAAATAGATTGCTAATCCTAAGGCGATAATAATCCAGATCGCAATGAAAAGCTCTCTTTTTAAGAAGAATGTTTTGGATACAAGATCAGCTTTAGACAAGAATTTCAATGCCAATGCCAGTTCTACGAATCCTAAAACAACTTTTACCGTATTCATCCATCCTCCGGATTTCGGAAGGCTTTGTAATGCCTGCGGGAATAATGCCAGCAGTCCAAAAATAATCGCCCATGCCAGCCCGAATCCAGCCAAAGCAAAGGTCAGCAGCATAGGAACATTGGATGAACCTGTTACTGCACTTCCCAGTAAACTTCCTAAAATAGGTCCTGTACAGGAGAAAGAAACAATCACCAACGTTAATGCCATGAAGAAAATACCGATAATTCCTCCCGCTTCTTCCGCTTTGGAAGATTTGTTGGCGATAGAACTTGGCAGCGTGATATCATAATACCCGAAGAAACTTCCGGCAAAGAAGATGAATATGATGAAGAACGCAATGTTCAGCCATACACTTGTGGAAATTTCATTGAAGATATTTCCGGCAATTCCATCAATAATATGGAAAGGAATACTTAATAAAACAAAGATCAGAAGGATAAAAAAGCCATAAATAAGAGCGTCTCTTTTTCCTTTGGCTTTGTTTTTACTTCCTTTGGTAAAGAAAGAAACCGTTAATGGGATCATCGGGAACACACATGGCGTAAGCAAAGCGATTAATCCTCCGATAAATCCAAGGAATAGATACGTCCAGTAATTTTCATCCACTTTGGCAGACGCAGTACCGCAATCTGTCAATGGCTTTTTGAAATCGATGGTTGCAATTTTCAACTGCTTTGGATCCAGTTTTGAAGCTTCTGTGATCGTAGTTTCAGTTTTTGCAGGATTTTCAGTAACGGTCCCGGTAACTTTCACTGAATCCTTTACAGGCGCTGCGTTTTCCTCGGCTGCAGCCTCTTCCGCTGCCCCTTTTGGAGTAACTTTTTGATTGAATTCTAATGTATTGGGAGCCAGGCAAACTCTGTCATCACAAGTCTGATACGTAATCTCGGAAGTGACATCTGCAGGTTTTGTCGGATCTTTTAATTTAAATTTCTGCTTAAATCCGGCAGCATTGGAATAAAAAACAATAGTACCTCCGAATGCTTCAGAAAATTCTTCATGTTTTTTACCTACTTCGGTAAATTTTCCAATCAACTCAATATTCTTTCCTGTCACTTTATACTCCGTTGGAATTCCGGTATCTTCCGGTAAATCTTTGGAGTAAATATGCCATCCGCTTTCCATGGTAGCATTCAATACCGCTTCGTACTGATTGTTTCCCAGATCGTTGATGGTGAATTTAAACTTTACAGGATTTTTTATCTGCGCATTAATTCCTGTCGCTAAAAATAGTAGAATTAATAAAAACCAGTTTCTAAATTTCATTGTTCATTTCATTAAAGTTTTGAGACTCCATTTCGTTTTCTCATTCTTTGCATATCTTCTGTTTTCCCTGAAGGATAGCTGTCAAATACAGTATTTTTCCTGATGAGTGCGTGTCCGGATTTTTTGCCTCGCTAAAATAGATAATTTTTCGTCCCTAAAAAATTTAGAAACTTTCTTTTTTTAAGCCTGATGCCTAAAAATATTTCGTCTTCTGCCTTCATCACCATGGCGGTATCACTTATTTCATCATTTAAAGTGATTATTGATTTTGTCAATTTTGCCAACGTGGTATTATGATGATCGTTTGTCATGATAAAAGTTTTGGACCAATCAATTCAGGTTTTTTACAATATCTTCTACAGATGCTCTCTTTTTATAATCTGTATCAAAATGCCTCCATTTAATTTCTTTATCCTCATTAAGGATGAAGGTTGCCGATACAGGAAGTTTTCCGGAATGATCTGATCTGCTGTCAGCAAAATCCTCCTTTAATTTTGAATTATATAAATTAAGAGTTTCACTGTCAGGAGTATAAAGGACGTCAAATGCTTCTGCTATTTTATAGCCTTCATCATATAAAACGGTATAATCGGTCTTTGTTTTACTGATTGTCTTTTCGATAAATTCCGGTTTTTCAGGAGAAATAATAACGAGTTTTGCATTTTTCGACTTCAGTTCAGGAGCCAGATTCTGTAATGTTTCAATATATTTGTTACAATAAGGGCACCATTGTCCGCGAATAAAAACAACCACCAGTTTTTTGTTTTCTGCTGATGAAGAAAATGTATTTCCCAAATGATCTTTCGCACTGAAATTACCTATCTTATCTCCAATCATTTTTCCCTTTACCTGATCTAAAGTTTTACCGGACTGAGGCATTTTTTTTTCAATAACAGCTGCTCCTACACCTAAAAACTGTTCAGCATTATAATAGCCGAAATCATATTGAACCAGTTTTCCTTTTGGATCCAGGAATAAAAAAGAAGGGTAGTTGACTACTTTAAATTCTTTGGCCAGGCTTAAGCCTTCTTTTTCCGCGTCTATGGCCAGGTTTACAAAATTTTTGTTGAACATTTCTCCGACTCTGGAATCTGTGAAAGTGTTTTTTGCCATGAGCTTGCATGGGCCACACCAGGTAGTGAACAGATCAATGAAGATCAGTTTATTTTCTTTTGCTGCGACTTTTTTTGCAGCCTCCAAATCAATTTTTTGAAAACTGATGCCTGTGCTTTGTGCATGTAATGAAATTCCTATTGCTATAAGAAAACTCAAAATGATTTTTTTGAACATATATTTCTTTTCTTATTAAGTTCCCTGATTCATGAAAAAATCACCCATAGATTAAATTATTTTTTTAATGATTTGATTGTCAGGTAGAAAAAATGCTATTGTTTTTAATCCTTTTGATCTGCTCTACACATTTGTATTTTTGATTCTGAGCATTATGCCTGCTGGAATACTGATATTTATTCTGAATTTCCTCTATACTTTTATTTTCGATAAAAATGTCATGAATCAGATTCTGGCAATGTGAGGAAATAGACTTGATATAACCGGCTAGCTTTTCCCAATAATATCTTTCATTTTCAATGGCCGTACTTATTTCCTCCCGATGTTCCATGAAATAGTTTTCAGGAGACTCAACATAAAAGTTTCTGTTTTTTAGTTTTTTAAACCACAGATTTTTTACAATTCCGATAATATAATTTCCCAGACAGGTTTGGACTTTGAAGTCATCAGCATTCAGCTTTTCGTAAAGAATGAGCAGTGCATCCTGGAAGATATCTTCTGCATCTTCAAGATTTCCTTTATTTTTGAGAATGAATTTCTGGGTATAACCAAAATACTGTTGGTATAAAATTCCAAAAGCTATATTGCTGTCTTTCTTAAAATCATCAACAGCTAACGAATTAGTTGTTTTTCTGTCCACTTTACAGTTATCTTTTTTTGAGTAGTGCTGTCTGCCTGATACCTGCGATCCTGTCTGAGAGGGATAACTCCCAGGATATGGTTCCCGGAGTCACATAATAACCAGATCTTTTCCCTAATCAAAGCAGATAATTTTTCGTCCCTGAAAAATTTAGAAACTTTCTTTTTCCCTGAAAACGCTGTCGGATAAAATTCATCTCCGTCCTGCTTTTTCCTCAAAAGAAGTGGGAACTGAAGCTTTTCAGCATCGAAATCCCATTCAAATCCTTTATTGATTCCGGAAATGTTTTCAATATCATCTACGAGATTGATGCTCATCTGGTTTTCAGAAAAATCAAAGTGTTCAATCAATACTATTTCTTCCGGAGTTTCCTTTTTTCCACTTTTATCAATAAAGATGAGTTCATCTCGGTTGACAATCAACTGATATTCCTTTGAAAAAAAAGAACTGTTATTTCCGGCTTTAAAAATTTTCGGAATTTCTTCCTCCTGATTGAATCCGTATTTCTTTAAAATTTCAAATTTTACAAAATCACTTTCACTATCCAGCTTTCCCTTTGATAAGATTTTATAGTTTTGGTTAAATACGGTCAGGCGATTTTCTATCTCCTGGATCTGTTGTTGTACAAACTCTTTGGTTTGATTCAGATATAAAGAACTTTTTCTGAAATTTTCCAGAAAATGATCGTTGGTCTCCATCAGCACCGGAAAAATCTCATTCCTGATCTTATTCCTCAGATAATCACTTTTTTTATTAGAAAGATCTTCCCGAAATTCAATAGTATTCTGCTCAGCAAACTGGTAAATTTCTTTTTTTGAAACATTTAAAAGGGGACGAAGGATGTTATTATCATTCGATGGAATTCCACTCAATCCATTAATGCCGGCAGCTTTGGACAGATTAATAATGAACGTTTCCAGCTGGTCATTAAGATGATGGGCGGTAACAAGAAATTCCAGTTTTTCCTTTTCCTGAATTTCTTTAAAAAAGGCGTATCGAAGCTCTCTTGCCCATAGCTGAATAGAGTTTTCGGGTTTCTGATCTTTTTCTGAAACTTCATACAAATGAAATTTTATATGATTTTTCTCACAAAAATCCTGCACTGTTTTCTGATCCAGATCCGAATCATTCCCCCGAAGTTTATAATTGATATGAGCTACCTGAAACTGAAACCCGGCATCTTGAATTTCCTGCCTGAAATCCCTGAACAATGAGGCCAGAACCATAGAATCTGCTCCTCCGCTTACCGCTAAAAGATAGGTGTGATTTTCCGGCTCGTGAACGAGATTTTTTAACTGACTGATAAAGGCTGATTTATTCAACATATATGTTGAGAATTTCTTTTATGCAAAGATAACCGATATAATTCAATTGAATTTTCCTAACTTTGAGTAGTCTAAAAATGATTATTTATGAAGATTTTAAAAATTTTAGCAGTTTCTGCAATGGCGCTGGGGATGACATCTTGTGTCAGCAAAAAGCAGTATGATGCTTTGAGCACAAACTATAAGCAGTGTATTGAAAATATTGGAGAAAGACAAAGAGAAATTCAGGATTTGAAATCTCAGAACTCTGCATTGGCGGGTGAAAACAACTTGTTGAAAAGCCAGCATGATGCTTTAAAATCATCACTTGATGCATGTTTGTCGAACACAGGAAAAAGTTCTGCTAACATTGATAAACTGGTAGGGGAAATCAATGCTTCCAATTCTTATATCAAGCAATTGATCTCCAGTAATGCTAAAAATGACAGTTTGAACCTGGCATTGTCTAATAAACTGAAGAGATCTTTGGATAATGTATCTGATGAAGATGTACAGGTAAAAGTATTGAAAGGAGTAGTAATGATCTCCCTTTCTGATAAAATGCTATACAAAACAGGAGATTACAACATCCTGCCTGCCGCTCAGGAAGTGTTGGGTAAAGTAGCAAAAGTAATCAACGATTATGATAAATACTCTGTATTGATCGAAGGTAACACGGATAACGCTCCGTTGAACTCTCCAAATCTTCCAAGAGACAACTGGGATCTTTCTGCATTAAGAGGTACTTCAGTTGCTAAAGTTCTTCAGACTCAGTTTGGAGTAGATCCGGCAAGAATTACTGCTGGTGGACGTTCTGAATACAACCCGAAAGCGACTAACATGAGCGTTTCCGGAAGAGCAGAAAACAGAAGAACGGAAATCATCATTATGCCTAAACTTGATGAGTTTATGAAACTGATGGATATCGCTCCTAAGAAATAATGACTACACCCTATATCATTACAAATCCCGAAGCAATTCGGGATTTTTTTATGATGTGTTAATCTGTTTCGGAATAGAATCTGCCAATTTTTTTTGAAGAAAAGATTGTCTTTATTTTTTGGAAATGACATTCGACAGTTTAAAACAAAAATAAATCCCGAAGGTGGCCGGGATCTATTCTTAATCAAATTAATTCTTCCTTTTTCAGGAGCGAAATAATTCGTTGCAAAAATGAAGTGGATATTTCTTTCTTACTTTTTGCTGCAGAAGAATCAGTTCTACTTTTCAGTACAACTTTAGTGTGATTCTCATGGTTAGTTTGTGTCTCTCCTGCAATCATCATGTTTTCTCTTAGTGTTTTTACCCCTTATTCTTACTGCAAACTTATAACTAATACCACAAAAATACCATCCGTGTTTTTACGGTATTTTATATGGGGTTTTTCCCTGTGTTATGTAAAATTTTAATTTATTAATCAAATATGTATGATATAATTGTCTGATTAATAAAAGAATGTGTATATTTAAATCTCCAAATAAGGAAATAAAACAGAGGTGTCCGAAAATCTTAAAGAGTAGGAAATTAATACTAAACTAAAATTATTATGAAAAATTCCAAAAAACTTTCAAGAGGAGAAATGAAAACTGTACAAGGTGCTATTAACGGGTGTAATCCACAGATATTTTGTACCAGCCTGCAAACAAAGTGTTGCCCGGGATGGGTTTGTGCCGGTATAAGAGAATATTGTATAGCAATATAATAAACTTTTAAAGTATATAGATGCATGTAAGGGAGATTAATTTCTCTCTTTTTTTTATCTTCTTCCTGAATTAAAAAAGTAGCTTTAAAATCCTTAAATTTGTTTAAATTAAAATGGTATGAGTTTTTTTGAAGAAAAGAATCCTGAAATGGACAGATATTTGGAGGCGCACGCTTCTTCGGAATCCGAAATTCTGAAAAAGCTGAGAAGAGAGACGTATCAGAAAACAACACAGCCTCATATGATTTCCGGATATCAGCAGGGAAGACTGCTGACGATTATATCCCAGATGCTGCAGCCGAAAAATATTCTTGAAATAGGAACATTTACCGGATATGCTACTTTATGTCTTGCATCAGGACTGGCAAAAGACGGAAAAATCACCACATTGGATGTGAATGAAGATCTTGCCTATCTTCCTAAAAAATATTTTGAATCCAGCGAATATGCCAGCCAGATCGATTTTAAACTTCAGGATGCCAAGGAATATTTAAAAAAAACAGATGAATTTTTTGATCTGATTTTTGTAGATGCTGATAAGGAAAACTATGCCGAATATTTCAGATTGATTAAACCTCATACAAAATCCGGAACGGTGGTGTTATTTGACAATGTATTATGGTATGGGAAAGTGCTGGAAGAAAATCCGAAACTGAAATCTACCCAGTCGATCCAGGAATTGAATGATTTGGCAGCAAAAGACGAAGATTTTGAAAATCTTATTTTACCTTTGCGTGATGGAGTGAACTTTCTTCGCAGAAAGTAACTGAAATATTCAAGGATTAAACATTTAAAGAGATACAACATTGTATTTTAATCTTTAAATTATTCAATCTTTAAATTGAAAATTAATGAATAAAGGAGTTTGTATTGTTACAGTAGCGCCGGTTCGTGCAGAAAATTCTGACAGAGCTGAAATTGTTACGGAAATATTGTTTGGAGAAAGTGCGGATATTCTGGAAGTGGATAAAAACTGGACCAAAATAAAGATGCATTATGATGGCTACGAAGGATGGATGGACACCAAACAGTTGAAACCTGTAACAGACGAAGAGCTGGCCAAAAGAAAAGTGACTGTGGTTACCGAAGATTTTTCTTCCGTATTAATGAACGATGGAAAAACTTTGCTTTCTATGGGTTCAGAAGTGGAATTTCCGGTAGTAGCTTCAAGAAGAAGTCATGATGTGCGCGAAAGCATCGCTCTGACGGCAAAAGAGTTCCTGAACGTGCCTTATCTGTGGGGAGGCAAAAGCTTTTTTGCAGTAGACTGCTCCGGATTTACCCAGTTGGTTTATAAAATTCACAATATAAAAATACCCAGAGATGCTTCACAACAGGCTGAAGTAGGAGAACCGCTTACTTTCGTGGAAGAAACACAGCCTGGTGATCTTGCTTTTTTTGAAAATGCAGAAGGAAAGATTATCCATGTAGGAATTATGCTGGAGAATCAGAAGATCATTCACGCTTCCGGAAAAGTAAGAATAGACACGCTGGATTCCACAGGCATTTTCAATAAAGAAATGAATAAGCATACTCATAAACTGAGAGTGTTGAAAAGTGTAATTTAATCCTCATTCAATCTCATCTTAAATGGAAAATATTCTTTTTACAATTTTTGATATTTTAAATTTTGGATGGGTCGCTTTTTTATGGGGATTTACCCTGAAAAACTATAACACGTTGCCAGAGAGAATTCCCGTACATTTTGATATGGAAGGAAAAGCGGATGGATTTGGAGGAAAAATGTACGCCTTTCTGATGCCTGTACTGGCTCTGGGATTGTATGCTATATTCACTTATGGGATAAGACATCCTGAAGACACTAATTTTCCGGTAGAAATTACAGACCAGAACATGAATGCTCAGTTTTTAATTATGAAAATCGGGCTGAGAATTCTTTTTGTTGTACTGGCAATGGTTTTTCTCAACCTTCAGGACTATATGTTCAGATATGCTGCTGATGATAAAGCCAAACCCAGAATTTCAATGGCCACGATCTTTTTATCAGTCGTTTTATTTACTCCTGCATTACTCTTTATTGCTTATCTGTTTAAATGATACATTCTAAAAATAATTCAGAACATTATACGTGGGGAGACCAATGCGACAGCTGGATCCTTAAAAATACCCAGGGCTTATCCGTAAAGCAGGAAAAAATGCCTGCGGGAACTTCGGAGAAACTACACTTTCATAAAGTGGCAGAACAGTTTTTCTATATTCTGAAAGGAGAAGCCGTATTTTATATCAACGAAGAGAAATTCCTGGTTAGCCAGGGAGAATCTATCTCTGTTGAGCCGGGAGCAAAACATTTTATCTCCAATGAATCCACTGAAGAAATTGAGTTTTTGGTCATATCCAATCCTCCTACGGATCATGACAGAATTGAAATTAAAGAATAAGTAAAATGGCTTTTTTCTACAATATATTGATCAGTCTTCTTTCCTTCGGAATGAAGGTCTTTGCCTTGATTAATGATAAAACTAAAAAAGGCGTTGAAGGGAGAAGGCAGTCTTTGGATAAAGTAAAATCTGAATTTTCAGAAACAGATAAGGTCATCTGGATGCATGCGGCAAGTCTGGGTGAATATGAGCAGGGCTTACCTGTTCTGGAGAAACTCCAGGAGAATTTTCCTCAGCACAAAGTTCTTGTGACGTTCTTTTCTCCGTCAGGATATGAAAATGTGGTTAAGAAGAAACACATTGCTGACGTTGTTTGTTATTTACCTTTCGACAATAAAAAGACTGTCAAAGAATTTACAGATCAATTTAATACTGAACTATTTTTTACGGTTAAATACGATTATTGGTACAACCTCCTCGCTGAACTGAAAAGTAAAGGCACAAAAATTTATGTTATTTCGGCGCTGTTCTATGAAAGGCAATCTTTCTTTACTTCCTACGGAAAATGGTTTGTAAAACAGCTTCAGAAAAATGTGGATTGGTTTTTTCATCAGACCCAGTTTTCTTTGGCATTGGCGAAAAGTATAGGACTGGTAAAGTCTTCCGTAACAGGAGATACACGATTTAACAGAGTAAAACAGCTGCGGGAAAGAAATAATCATGTAGATTTCATTGCAGACTTTATTGGCGAAAATAAAGCAATAGTCTTTGGAAGTTCATGGCATGCGGAAGAGAAAATAGCAGAAATGGTTTCCCGTAAAAATAATACGGTAAAACTTATTATCGCACCCCACGATCTGAAAAGAGTAGAGCATTTGAAAAATATATTCCCGGATGCCTTATTGTACAGTGAAATACAAAACACTCAATCTTCAACTTTCAATACTCCCATTCTGATCATAGACAGCATAGGTTTATTGTCCAGATTATATTCTTATGCAGATGTAGCTGTTGTGGGAGGAGGATTTCATGATGCCGGGCTTCACAATATTCTGGAAGCCGCTACTTTTGGTGTTCCGGTGATCTTTGGGAATCACTACAAAAAGAATCCGGAAGCTGACGACCTGATCTCTGCCAATGGAGGGAAATCTTTCTCTGATGAGTATACGGCCTCAGAATTTGTCTTATTTCTAACGAATGAAGATAACAAAGAAGAACTTACTGAAATGTCTCAAAATGCTGAAAAATTTGTAGACGGGAAACCTGATTCTACGAGAATGATTCTTCAGAAAATTCTATCGTAAAAATCCCTGGCTTTTAATATCTTTCATAATCTGATCAATGTTGTCAGGAATCCTGTTACATTCAAACCAGTTAAAGTCAAGACCATTGTTGATGCACAGCTTTTGGAGATAAGGATTCTCTAAAACTTTATTCAGGGTATCACGAAGGTATTCATCAATTTCCATCCAGTAATCTTGATCCAGTTTTTTTATAAGGACCAAAGATTTGAAGATTTTGTTGATGATGTAAATATAAAGTTTGTAAACATTGTCAAACCTTTGTCTGCTGAGATCACCATTATTTTCCAATACCTTGTTCACGAGAAGAAGATTCAGGGAAACCTCTCCGAATTTATCAGTCGTAATTTTTACATGTTCTGTAATTTCAGCACTTATTTTCCGGACAACAGACAGAAAATATTTGGCATTTCCCACGTATTTTGATGCAAGAAGAACCTGTTCCTCCACATGTTCTTCCATGGCATTTCTTTTATCATCGGTAGTTTCCGGATCTATCAGTTCAAAGTAGAGCTTTTTCGACAATAATTTATCCTTTCTCAGGAGTCTGAAAATAAGTTTATCTTTCTCCGTTCCGGAAAAAGCACTCAGCGCAGCTTTGAACTCTTTTGAATATTCCATTAATTAAAAATTTTCGAATATTTCAGGAATCCGTTTACGGCCCAGTTAGCCGTATAATACAATGATTTTACTGTTGAGAATCCCATGAAATCTTTATAGACAAGATACTGATCTTTGATGATATTTTTTTTATTTCTTGAAACACTGTTTTCACGCATTCTGTATTTTGCCAGTGTCTTTTGTACAGGAATTCCTTCCGGAATTACTTTTAAAAGATTCAGCCACATCACATGATCTTCGCGTTTGCTTTTCACTGGGAACAAAAACTTACCAACCCGTTTGGTGTCATACATCGTAGAAACCGGTGCCAGACGGCATGTCTTCAGCAGATTGGAGAAGGTAACCACTTTGTCCGCCAGAAAATCTTTCAGAATAGGCTGAAGTTGTTCGTTACATCTTGAATAGTTACAATATACCAGTTCTGCATTGTGTTCCTGCATATAATCCGTCATTGTTTCCAGATATTCAGGATACCAGTAGTCGTCAGAATCCAGAAACGCAATATATCTTCCCTGGGCTCTTTCCAGGCTGTTGTTTCTTGCATTTCCTGCACCACCGTTTTTCTTCAGTACCTGCAGTTTTATTCTCGGATCATTATATTTTCTGATGATCTCAAGAGTATTATCTTTGGAAAGGTCATCTGTAATCAGCCACTCCCAGTTTTCGTAGGTTTGATTAAGAACAGACTGTATGGTTTCCTCGATAAATTCCGCAGAATTATAACAGGGAGTAATGATGGAGACAAGATCTTTCATTTGTGTTTTTTAAACTGCTAAATTATAAAAATCTTTTTTCATAAAGATGCCATGAGCTTACACCTACCGCAATAACCACCAACATACATACCAAAGCCATTACAAATGGATTGTAATCTTCAAACAATCCTAAAGTCTGAAAAGTTCTGATAATAGGAAAGTGGAAAATATAGATTCCGTAGGTGAAATCACCATATTTTCCAAAATTATTTAAGAATTTGAATGAATAGGCAATGTACATTACGATAACCCCGATCATCATTGGAGAAAAAAGCTGAACTTTTAAAAATAAGTCAATCCACACAGTAACGAATGCAATGATGAAAATGAGATTTTTATGCTGGATGAATTTATCAAAATTAAAGTAAATCAACATTCCAGGGATAAAATAGGATAATGTTCCAGGGAGCTGTTTGGCAATCGAAATTTTATTTAAAGATTCAAAATAATTGAGGTAAATAAGTGATAAGAAGTATAGAATAACCAAACTTACATTTCTGTATTTATTGTTTTTTCCGAAAAGCAAAAACAACAGAGGAACCGCAAAATAGTAGCACATTTCTATTTTCAGTGTCCATAGGGCACCATTCACTGCTTGATTCCCGAAAACTCCGGGAAGCCAGGGTGCTTTAAAGTTTAAAAATAATGAATTCCAAAATAGGTATTTATAAACTTGTGTATTGCTGAAATATTCAATGAAGGAATAGGTACTTACCAGACTTAATAAAATTGCACATAAAAAAATAACCAATAAGTAGGCGGGAACAATTCTTCTGATTCTCTTTTTTAAATAGCTTTTCAGGCTTGAAGACCTTTCATAGCTCCTTGCAATAAGAAATCCGCTCACCGCAAAAAAGCCGAAAACTGCAATTTCTATAGGGCTGTGCTCAAAAATCTTGAGGTCAGGAGAAGCGCTGAGTGTGCCAAGATGTCCCAAAAAGACAATAAAGGCAAGGAGAACACGTATAAAATCAAAATTGTTTCTCGTAATATCCTGCATTTGTATTTTGTTTCCTGCAAAAATAACTTTTTTAATAGAATGAACGATGCTCATGTATTCATTATTTGTTAAATAAAGGGAAAATGAGGTGTCCCTATTTTTAAATATATATAAATAATCGTCGATGAAATAATTTTTCATAAAAAATAGTAATATAAATCAAAAAAATTATAATTTTAGC
Organism: Chryseobacterium sp. NRRL B-14798; assembly: GCF_050470705.1. NCBI lineage: Bacteria > Pseudomonadati > Bacteroidota > Flavobacteriia > Flavobacteriales > Weeksellaceae > Chryseobacterium > Chryseobacterium sp. NRRL B-14798. Next base: position 671,148 of record NZ_JBFLUL010000005.1, read on the forward strand.
GCTTGAAAAAATTGATCTATGAAGAAATTAGCATTACTATTTGCAGGTTTATCTTTGTTTGCTGCCGCTACAGGCTGCAGCAGTGACAACGATACTGTTATGGAAGCTCCTCTTGTTGGGACATGGCAACCGTTAAAAGAAGTAGTTACCACTGTGGAAGTTGGTGAAGACCCGGTTTCTAACACGATTACTTATACAGACTGTCAGAAACAGACAAGATGGTGGTTCAGCGCTGACTCCAAAGGAGGGAAAACGAACTGGGGAGATACTGCTACACCTGGTCAGTGTGCTATTCTTTCAGATATAAAATTCAATTATACATATAATAAGGAAGGGAAGGACGTTCAGATGAAAATTCAGGGAATCGTAGAACCACAGAATGCAAAGGTGATTACTTTGGATGCAACAACGCTCAATCTTGCGGTAAGAGAGGAGACTCAGGATCCTACTATATTTCAGACAAGAACATATACCTTCAAGAGAGTTACTCAATAATAGTATATACTTCAGGATATAAAACAGATCTCATCTCCGGATGGGATTTTTTTGTTGAGGTAGAATTTGTAATTCATCATAATTTCAATTTCTATTTACTTTAAAATCATTAATTTTGTGAATCTTGACAAAAAGAAAAAATAATCAGTCTAACATATAACATATATATCAAGTGTTTTACGATCATCAGCAGATAGAAAAAAAGTGGCAGAAATACTGGGAGGAAAATCAAACCTATAAAACCTCTAATAACACAGACAAACCTAAGTTTTATGTACTCGATATGTTTCCGTACCCATCAGGAGCAGGACTTCACGTAGGTCACCCGCTGGGATATATTGCATCGGATATCTATGCGAGATATAAAAGACATCAGGGGTTTAATGTACTCCACCCGGTAGGATATGACAGCTTTGGACTTCCTGCTGAACAATATGCTATTCAGACAGGACAGCATCCGGCTATTACTACAGAACAAAATATCAACAGATATGAAGAGCAGCTGAGAAAAATCGGTTTCTCATTCGACTGGAGCAGAGAAGTAAGAACTTCAGATGCTTCTTATTATAAATGGACACAATGGATTTTTATCCAGTTGTATCATTCGTGGTATAATAAAGATACGGATAAGGCAGAATCTATTGATTCTTTGATTCAGCATTTTGAAGAAAAAGGAACAGAAGGATTAAATGCCAATCAGAATGATGAATTAAATTTCACTTCAGAAGAATGGAAGAATGCTTCCGATATTGATAAAGAAGATATCCTTTTAAACTACCGTCTTGCCTACAGAGCAGAAACGACTGTAAACTGGTGCCCTGCATTAGGAACTGTACTGGCCAACGATGAAGTAAAGGATGGAAAATCCGAAAGAGGAGGATTCCCGGTTTTCCAAAAGAAAATGATGCAGTGGAGTATGAGAATTTCCGCATATTCTGAAAGATTATTACAGGGATTAAACACTCTGGACTGGCCGCAGCCGTTGAAAGATTCCCAGGAGTACTGGATTGGGAAATCTCAGGGAGCACAGGTTCAGTTCAAAGTAGAAGGACATGACGAAACTGTTGAGGTTTTTACAACAAGACCTGATACGATCTTTGGAGCGACCTTTATGGTACTGGCTCCGGAAAATCCTTTAGTGGAAACGATTACTACAGATGCTCAAAAAGTAGAAGTAGATACTTATATTGAAGAAACTTCCAAGAAAACGGAGAGAGACAGAATGTCTGACGTGAAAAACGTGAGCGGAGCTTTCACCGGAAGTTATGCGGTCAATCCGTTCAGCAATGAAAAAATGCCGATCTATATTTCCGACTATGTGTTGATGGGATATGGAACAGGAGCAGTAATGGCAGTTCCGGCACACGATGAGCGTGACCACAGATTTGCTAAGAAATTTAATCTTGAAATCAAGAAAGTTGTAGAAACCGAAGAAGACGTTCAGGAAAAATCTTTTGACTCTAAAGATTCCGTTTGTGTAAACTCTGATTTCTTAAACGGATTACATTATAATGAAGCGAAAGCAAAAATGATTTCTGAGATCGAAGCAAAAGGCATCGGTCACGGAACTACCAACTACAGACAGCGAGATGCTATTTTCTCAAGACAGCGTTATTGGGGAGAACCTGTTCCTATATATTATAAGGATGGAATGCCTTACACGTTGCCAACTTCTGCTTTACCTTTGGAACTTCCTGAAGTTGAAAAATACTTACCAACAGAAGATGGAGATCCGCCGCTAGGAAATGCAAAAGAATTTGCATGGGATGAAGCTAACCAGAAGGTAGTTGCTACAGATCTTATTGATGATAAAACAATTTTCCCGTTAGAATTATCTACTATGCCTGGTTGGGCAGGAAGCTCATGGTACTTCCTTAGGTATATGGATCCTAATGATGAAGAAACTTTTGTTAAAAAAGAATTAGCAGATTATTGGGGACAGGTAGACTTATATATAGGAGGAAGCGAACATGCAACCGGCCACTTATTATATTCCCGTTTCTGGAACATGTTCTTAAAAGACAGAGGCTATATCAGCCATGATGAGCCATTCCAGAAATTGATCAACCAGGGGATGATCTTGGGAATGAGTGCATTTGTGTACAGAATTGACGGAACGAATCAGTATGTATCTAAAAATTTAGCTAAAGATTACAAGACTCAGCAGATTCACGTAGATGTATCCTTATTAAAAGGAACTTCTGACGAATTGGATACTGAAGCCTTCAAAGCATGGAGACCGGATTATGCAGATGCAGAATTTATTCTGGAAGACGGAAAATACATTACAGACCGTGAAGTAGAAAAAATGTCCAAGTCAAAATATAACGTAGTAAATCCTGATGATATCTGTGAAGAGTACGGAGCAGACGGCTTACGTTTATATGAAATGTTCTTGGGGCCACTGGAACAATCCAAGCCTTGGAATACTCAAGGGTTAAGCGGAGTATATGGTTTCCTTAAAAAATTCTGGAACCTGTATTTCAACGGAGATGTATTTGAAGTTTCAGACGAAGAACCTACAAAAGCGGAATACAAAGTTTTACATACCTTAATAAAGAAGGTAGTATATGATATTGAAAACTTCTCTTTCAATACATCCGTATCATCATTTATGATTGCTGTAAATGAGCTTCAGAAAATAAAATGCAACAAGCGCAATATTTTAGAACCGCTTGCCGTTATCATTTCTCCGTATGCTCCTCACATCTGTGAAGAATTGTGGAGTTTATCAGGACACAGTACATCGATAGAATTTGAAAAATTCCCGGCATTGAATGAGGATTATCTGGTTGAAGATGAAATTGAGTATCCGGTAAGCGTAAATGGTAAAATGAAGTTCAAAATTTCGCTTTCAGCTCAATTATCTGCCAAGGAAGTGGAAGATTTGGTGATTTCGAACGAGAAAATGCAACAGATTTTGGAGGGTAAAACCCCTAAAAAAATCATTGTAGTCCCTCACCGTATTGTGAATATCGTAATTTAAAAAAAAATTAACATTGGGAAATTAAAAAAAATGGGTGTCTTATTTTTTTGATTTTTTAATTCAAATGTTAAATTTGGAAAAAATAAATAAAATAATTTAAAATAATTATTATTTCGAAATCGTATTAAAATTTCTTTATCAAAAAAAAGCAAAATGTTTAATTAAGACTCTTGCATTTTAATTAATTTTGCCTTTAATTTACACCCTGTAAAATTTTAAAACAATATAATTTAGTTAAATATGGAAATGAATGTTTCAAAAAATGATGAGCAAGTAGTTGCTAGAAAGGCAGGAGGTTTAAATCCAGCTGTTATTATTCCTATTCTATTTGCTATAGGAGTATGTATTTATTTATTCGTTCTTGGTAGCCCAGGAAACTTTAAAGATGCAGATAAACTAGGAAGTGGTTCTGTAGCTTTTTCAAGTGTTGAAGGAAAAGACATTCACCCAGAATCGTTTTTAGGTATTATCTACAAAGGAGGGGTTATCGTACCAATCTTGATTACTTTCATGATTACTGTAATCGTTTTCTCTTTTGAAAGATATTTCGTTCTTGGTAAAGCAGCTGGAAAAGGAAACTTAGACAACTTTGTTGTACAGGTAAGAAGCTTACTAAACCAAAACAAAATCGACGAAGCTATCGAAGAGTGTGACAGACAACAAGGTTCTGTTGGTAACGTGGTAAAAGAAGGTCTTACTACTTACAAAGCACTTTCTCACGATACTACATTAAATAAAGAGCAGAAAATGGTAGCGCTTAACAAAGCTATCGAAGAAGCTACTACTCTTGAGATGCCAATGCTTGAGAAAAACATGATGATCCTTTCTACTTTAGGTACTGTTGCAACGTTAGTAGCACTACTTGGAACGGTAATCGGGATGATCAAGGCGTTCTTCGCATTAGGTTCAGGAGGTGGTACTCCGGATGCTGCTGCTCTATCTACTGGTATCTCTGAAGCCTTGATTAACACAGCTTTAGGTATTGGTACTTCAGCAATCGCTATTATCCTTTATAACTTCTTTACATCTAAAATTGACGGATTAACTTACAAGATCGATGAGATCTCTATGAGTATCCAACAGTCTTTCGCTGAATTCAACTAAGAATTAGCAAGATATTTGCATTAGCAATTAAAAGAAGTTTAATTAAAAATATTTTATAATAATGGCGAGAGTCAAACCAAAAAGACATGGAGTAATTACGGACATGACTGCAATGTGTGACGTTGCGTTCCTACTCCTTACGTTCTTTATCTTGACCACTCAGTTTAAAAAACCTGACGTGGAGCAGATCAAACCGCCATCTTCAATTTCGGAAAAATTGCTTCCTGATGCTAGTTTAATGACTATCAACGCTACTCCGGACGGAAAATTCTATTTCCAGCCAGTAGAAAATGCATCAGAAAGACTTGCACTTTTGGATAAAATGGGACAAAAGTATGGTATTACTTTTGACAACAACCAAAAAGCAGCTTTCCAGAAAATTCAGGCAATTGGAGTTCCAATGAACCAACTTAAAGGGTATTTGGATCTGCCTGCAGATGAGCAGAAAAATTATAAGAGTCCTACAGGTATTCCTATGGACAGTACAAATAAACAATTAATTGATTGGGTAAAAGAAAGTTTGAGCGTTAACCCTGACTACAAGTTAGCGATTAAAGGTGACGTTACAACTGAGTATCCTAAAGTTAAAAGTCTATTTGAGGGTTTAAGAGATATTGATTTTCTTAAATTTTGGTTGATTACATCACAAGAAGGTAAACCTAACGAATAATATCGATAGAAATGGCAGAAGTACAAGTACAAGAGAAAGGCGGCAAGGGCGGCAAGGTCCGTTCCAAGAAGCAAAGTACCAGAGTCGATATGACTCCGATGGTGGACTTGGGTTTTCTATTGATTACCTTCTTTATGTTCACAACTACGTTCAGTAAACCGAACGTTATGGATTTGGGTCTTCCGGCTAAACCGAAAGATGAAAAACAAAAACCACCTCCAACAGAAATTAAACTTTCTAACTCAATTTCTATCTTATTAGGAAAAAATAACAGAGTTTTCTGGCACCAGCAGGATGCTACTTCCTTGAATGACCAGACTCTTATGGAAACTACCCTTGATAGAGAAGGAATTAGAAAAGTAATTCAGCAGGCAAAATCTAGAGCTGCAGATCAAACGAAATTTACCGTGATCATTAAGCCAACTGACGATGCTGTATATAAGAACTTTGTTGATATTCTTGATGAAATGGCAATTACCAAAAGTGAGCAGTACGGGGTTACTGATATCAAACCTTGGGAAAAAGCTATTTATGAGAAAAAAGTAGGAGGTGCTGCTGCACCGGCTGCTGCTACAAAGTAATTTAACCATAAAATTGTTATATCTAATCTATGGCAGATGAAAATGTATATGGTCAGAATCTTACTTTAGACGAGATCGTATTTGAAAATAGAAACAAGGAATATGGTGCCTATGATCTTAGACATCAGTATCCGAGACTTTTAACCAAGTCTTTTATTATCGGAACAGCATTATTCCTTTTGGCAGCTTTGTCTCCGTTCATCTATCTTACGATTAAAAATCTTACAGCTCCGCCTAAGCAGGAAGTAAAGGCAGATTTGGTAGATATTATCGAAGAAGATCCGATTATCGAGCAGCCTAAAGAAGAAGAACCACCTCCACCACCTCCACCTCCAAAAGAAGAGGAGAAAATTGAGGTTATTCAGAACGTAGTTCCTGAGCCTGTAAAAGCTCCGAAAATTGAAACTCCACCACCGCCGATTTCTAAGCAGTTGGAAACAACAACTGGTTTACAGAATCAGGAGGGGGTAAAAGCTCCGGCTTATACACCACCACCGCCGCCACCATCTACAGGTACTAAAGCTAGTACAGTAGAAGTAAAAGCGAACAACCCTAACGAGATCTATAAAGATGTTGACCAGTCTGCAGAATATCCTGGAGGTATGGGAGCATTGAGAAAGTTCCTGGGTGATAACTTTGATACTTCTTTGATGGAAGGAGGTGAAGGGACACTTAAAGCGAAGCTTAAGTTCGTTGTAGAAAAAGACGGTACTGTTTCGAATGTAACGATTGAAGAAAAATCTCCAAACGGCGACTTCAACAGTGAAGCGATGCGTGTAGTTAAGAAACTTAAAAAATGGACTCCTGCGAAGAGAAACGGGGAGAGCGTTAGATCTTACTATAGCGTACCATTTACGATGAACTTTGAATAAGACTTATTTATTCAAAATATAAATAAAAAGAGAGGCTTATGCTTCTCTTTTTATTTTTTTTGGTATTTTTGTTACATGATGTTCAATTGGTTATCCCTGGTTACGGGATTGTTTTATATCGTTTTAGGAATTGTAGTGATTGTCTACAAATTCTTCTTTACTATTTTAGAGCCTGCTGTTGCTTATGCATTGGGAGTGGTGCTCATTATCTATGGTATTTTCAGAATTTACAGAGCGATCTCAAGAATTAAAAAATCGAGAAATGAAGAATAGTTTCAAGCTTGCAGTAATTTTTGTACTGAGCATAATGCTTGCAAGCTGCAAAAAGGAGAAAAACGCTCCTTCCTATCACAAAGGTGATCTTACCATTTTCACTGATGAATCTTTTCAAAGCGTCACAGAAGCATTAGCTGATGGCTATATGATCAACTATCCTGAAACACATATCAAAGTAGAAACCAAGAAAGAAGACTTAGGACTTCTTGATCTTTTGAAAGGAAGTGCTAAAGTGGTGGTGATGTCCAGAAATCTTAATCCTGAAGAAATTAAAACATATGAGGAAAGAACAGATCTGAAGTTCCTTCCTGCTAAATTTGCTGCGGATGCAGTGGTTTTTGTAGTTCCTAAAGATTCTCCGAAAGAAAGTATTTCAATGGAAGAAATCAGCAGCGGTCTGATGTCTGATAAAAAAGAATTTATTTTTGATGGAACCAACTCCAGTAACCTGAACTTTGTTGCTGAGAAATTAAAAAAACAGCCAAAAGACCTGAAATTTTCCATTATTCCGGGAAATCAGAAGATTATAGAGGAATTGGGGAAATATCCTGATAAAATAGGCGTTATCGGATTGAATACTTTCAGCCGTCCTTATGATAAAACTTCAGAAAAGCTGAGAGACATGGTGAAGGTACTTCCTGTGGTAGAGAAAGGAAAATCGTATACTGCAGATTTTGATGGACTTCGCACGATGGAATACCCGTTTACCAGAGTTCTTTATTTCCTGATTAATGAAGGTAACTTTAATATTGCCAATGGCTTTATAAGATTTTCATGTACCCATTTAGGACAGAAAATTGTGCAGAAAGAAGGCTTACAACCTTATAACATTTATAAGAGAGAAGTTCAGATGCGTTAAAAAATATTAAATTCACAATTTGTCCTTATTAAAAATTTTGATTTGGTCTGAAAATTGTGTATAATAAAACTCAATTATTAGAAAATATAAAATGAAAGATATAATGAATATGAATGTAAAGAAGATTGCTTTTGGAGCAGCCGTGGTATTTTTTACCGGTTTTGCCTCTGCACAAACACTGCAGGATGGTATCAACAGTATAGACAGTGATAAATTTGCGCAGGCAAAAACAAACTTCACTGACATGATCGCTAAAGAGCCTACAGCTGAAAACTACTTCTATTTGGGAAATACTTTCTTAAGACAAGGAGAGCCAGATTACGCTAAAGCAACTGAAAATTTCAATAAAGGCTTAGCGGCTGATGGTAAAAGCTATCTGAACAAAATTGGTTTAGCTGCTGTTAAATTAGGTAAAGGCGATAAAAATGCTGTTGCTGAAATTCAAAAAGTAGTTGCTGATTCAAGAGAAAAAGATGCTGAAGTTCTTTTCAGAGCAGCAGAAGCTTTAACTTTATTCGAGAAAAACAGTTCACCGGACCTGGCAATCCAGTTTTTGACTAAAGCTATTGAAAAAGCTGAGAAAAAAGGTGTTCCTGCACATTATTATTATACATTAGGAGATGCTTACAGATTGAAAAGATCTCCGGGAGAAGCCATGTCTGCTTACGACAAGGCGTTACCTGTAGCAAAAAATAAAGCTTCAGTTTACACGAGAATGGCTACTTTATGGATGGCTGCTCAAGTGTGGCAAAAAGCGAAAGAAAGCGTTGATAAAGCAATTGCTGTAGATCCTACATACGCTCCTGCGTACAAAGCATTGGCTGGTTACGATATCAGATACCAGCAAAATGCAAAGGCTACTCAAGATCTTATCAACTATACAAAATATGCTGATGAAGATCCATATACCCAATTAGAAATTGCAAAACTATATTTCACGAATGAAGATTATGCAAACTCTAAAATGGTATTAGATAAGATTTTTGATAAAATTGATGATCCTATCAAATTCAAATTGAGAGCTTATAATGCATATGCAGATAGAAATTATGCAGACGCCAAGCAAAATATGGATACTTTCGTTTCTCAGGCAGAGAAAACAAGAGTATTGCCTGCAGACCAAGGTTTACAGGGACTTATTGCTGCCGGTTTAGCAAAAGATGAAAAAGATGCTGCTAAAAAATCTGCTTTAATGGCTGAAGCTCAGCAAAAAGTAGGTATTGCAAAAGCTGCTAAGGATGAAACAATGAAGTGGGATCTTGAATTGGCAAACATCGCAGGTGGTGGTGGAGCTTCTCAGGCAGAAGCAGATAAAGGACCTACTACTCCTGAAATTGAAGCATTAAAACAGAAAGTTGCTGCCAACAGCCAGGATTCTGATTCATTATTTAAGTTAGCAACAGCTTACCAGGATGTCAAAAACTGGAATGGAGCAATTCTTACATGGCAAAAAATGTCAGCACTTCTTCCTGATTGGGCTCCGGCATATTACAGCCAGGGGTATTCTTACCAGCAGGCAGGAAACAATGAAGCAGCAAAATTGGCTTATGAGAAATTCATCAGCACAGTAAAACCTGCTGATCAGGAAGCTAACAAACAGACTCTTGCTTACGCTTACTTTGCAGTAGCATATATGAGTAAAGATTCTGATATGGCAAAAGCAAAAGATTATGTAGCTAAATCTTTACAGCTAGACCCTACTTATCAGGATGCTGTAAAATTAAATGCAGAAATCAACAAGTAATTTAAAATTTAAATTATAGATATTAAAACTTCCCATGCGTAATGTTTGGGAAGTTTTTATTTTAAATCCTATCTTTGAGTTTATGAAAACTGATATACTTGCTTTTGGTGCACATCCTGACGATGTAGAACTTGGATGTGGCGGAACTATTGCTAAAATGGTTTCTGAAGGAAAAAAATGCGTTGTTGTAGATCTTACCAGGGGAGAGCTTGGAACAAGAGGTACAGATGAAACCAGAAAGACTGAAGCAGCAGATGCAGCCAAAATCCTTGGGCTTTCCGCAAGAGAGAATCTTGGAATGAAAGATGGATTTTTGGTAAATTCCGAAGAATATCAAATGAGGATTGTAAAAATGATCCGCAAATACAGACCAGAAATCGTCTTGGCTAATGCAATTGATGATAGACACCCGGATCATGCAAAAGGAGCGAAATTAGTGTCGGATGCGTGCTTTTTGTCCGGACTGAGAAAAATTGAAACCGTACTGGAAGGTGAATCTCAGGAAGTGTGGAGGCCAAAACATATTTTTCATTATATTCAGTGGAAAGATATTAAACCGGAATTTGTTATTGACATTTCAGAATACCTGCCTAAAAAACTGGAAGCTTGTATGGCGTACAAAACTCAGTTTTATGACCCAACTTCTAAAGAACCTGAGACTCCCATTACGACAAAAGACTTCTATGAAAGCTTAACGTACCGGGCACAGGATTTAGGACGGTTATCGGGAGTTGCTTATGCTGAGGGCTTTACGTCTGAAAGATTAATTTCTTTGAAAAATTTTGATGGAATTGTTTGGTAGTTGAGGAAATTGTCCTATATTTGCACTCAGAAAACGGTGATTGTAGCTCAGTTGGTTAGAGCGTCGGATTGTGGTTCCGAAGGTCGTGGGTTCGAGACCCATCATTCACCCTAAATTAGCACATTTTCAAAAAGAAAATGTGCTTTTTTTATGTCCCAAAAACAATCAAGTTGTATTGAAATGACACTTTTTGGTGTGTTATTTTTTTTATCCTGGCTTAGAAAAAGTATATTTGCACGATAATTATAAAACATTATCGGGTAATGAAAAAGATCTACTTTTTACTTTTTATATTCAATTTCATTGTAATTTCCTCAACAGTACGATATGTGAATATTAATTCCACCACCGGAAGCGCACCCTACACTTCATGGGCTACAGCAGGCAATGATTTGCAGGAAGTAATCAATAGCAGTCAGATTGGAGATGAAGTCTGGGTTGCCGCCGGAACATATTTTCCTACCAGAGATCCGTTTGGAAATCCTTCTCCTTCAGATATCAGAGATAAGACGTTTTATTTAAAAGATGGTATTTCAGTCTACGGTGGTTTTAATGGAACAGAAACTTCTTTAACAGACCGGAATTTAAACACTAATATAACGCTCTTAAGCGGCGACCTGGGAGATTTAGGAACTAAAAATGATAATTGCTATCATGTGGTGCTGTTTGCAGCGAATATTGCCAGCGCTATTGGAGTAAAATTAGACGGATTTTCCATTTCCAATGGTTTTGCTGTTGGCACTGTTAATAATAATGTAAGCGGAAATATTGTTTCGAGATTAGCAGGTCCTGCTATCTATTTTATTAATGGAAATAATACAATTTCCAATAACAGGATTTATTTGAACTCCGGCTATTCCGGTGGAGGCATTTATACTTCAAATGGTAATAATATCATTTCTAACAATGAGATTTATAATAATAAAGCTTTTTATGACGGCGCAGGTGTGATTGTATTTCAAGGAACCAATACCATTACCAATAACTATATTCACGATAATACTGCTACCGGCGATGGTGGAGGTATCTATGCGGTTTTGGGTGTAAATAATGTAATCAGTAAAAATGTAATTGCTAAAAATAAAGCCGGGATCAGCCAGATTGATACCTATTATTATGGTGGCGGCGGTATTTATACTGAAAAGGGTTCAAATCTCATCGTCAATAATCTGCTTTATGAAAATACTTCAAACTATATGGGAGGAGGAATTTTTCTTTATTACGGAAGCAATAAAGTGATCAATAACACCATTTATAAAAATATAGGAACAAGAGGCGGCGGATTTTTTACCTATCTGGGAAATAATTATGTGAAAAACAATATATTCTGGGGTAATATCAATGGTACGGATAATCAGCCTGGAGCAGATTATAAAAATCATAATGACTGGCCGGCTGAAAATTACTTCTATAATAACCTGTTTCAGTTGCCGCAGGGATTTTATACTTTGGCAAACCAAAATTCTTTATATGGTTATCCTAATAATATATTCCAGACTAATCCTGGTTTTACAGATGAAGCCAATATTTTTGGAGCTGATGGAGTTTTAAGAACTTCAGATGATGGTTTGTCCTTGTTACCCAATAGCGTTGCTGTCAATTACGGAATGCTGACAGATGCGCCCTCAGACGATATAAGAGGAACAGCCCGTATGGGTAATCCAGATGCTGGAGCTTACGAATTGATGGGAAACCTTGGTGTTGCAGAATTACCAATTCACGATTTTAAAATTTATCCAAATCCCACTAAAGATATTTTGAATATAGAAACCAATAATAAAATTTTGAAGGTGGAAGTATTTAATCTATCCGGGCAACTTATAATAACCACAAAAGAATCGAAAATTGATATTTCAGCATTTCTGCCAGGAATTTATATTCTCAACGTAAAGACGGAAAGCAAAATCATTACAGAGAAATTTGTCAAGAAATAATGTACGGATAAATCTTACTTATTTTTAGCCTTTCAAAGTTTGAAAGGCTTTTTTTATTTTTTTTCAGTATCGATAAATCTTTCCTCTATTTACAAAATATTATATAAAAGTTCTTTAAATAAATTCTATGAGTGGTGATCAAAACATTTATATTTGTTTAACCAGAATCGTGAGAAAAATCTCGTTAAAATTACCATAATCAAAGCTATTAACATGAAAAAAATCTTTACAATTCTTATTGTTTTTTTTGCAATAAAATCTTATTCTCAATCAGGTTCCCAATCTTATTATAAACGTCTTTTTGATACAAGAGGTCTTGATCAGTGGGATGGTAATTCAACAAGTCCGGATCAGCTTGAGTTCGCGTGGGCTGTACCGGCCCATATGGAAGCATTGGTTTTAATGTATGAGAAGACAAAAGAACCAAAATATGCCAAAACCTTAATAAAATGTATTGGTAACACTATTGACAGAAGGGATGATCTTAGAGGTCAGGTACCGGGTTTAAGTCAAATTTCTGATTATAGAGATAGTATAGGTCCTGCTTGGTCGAATAATCACTATAATATACCAAAAATGGATTCGGGAGCAACCTATCCTCATCTGGTGCATAGTGCTAATATATTATATCCTATGGCTAAATTTGCAGCAATCGTTAAAAAAGATAACATTATTCAAAACTTAACATATGATTTACCTGGCCGTTATACCGGACAAACCTATAACGCAATTGCCAATGACCTTATCCTGAAAATAAAGGAAACACTTAATTATCATTCAGATCAATGGTTTATAGAGCCAGGTTCTAACAACACCATAGGATATTACAAAGAACGAAGCGATAATAATCTACCAATAGCTTTTCCAGGAGTAATTTTACCATTCAATATGCAAAGTTCTGTTGGAAGGGTGCTTGTACAAATGTACAGAGCAACGAATGAAAACAATTATCTTGTCCAGCTCAATCAAATTGCCAATTTTATAAAAGCAAATACACAACTTAATACCAACTTAGGATCTAATGTCTGGACCTACTGGAAGTATGATACTTTACGTGAAGATATTTCCCATGCTGATTTGACTGCTGCTTTTCCTTATGAATGTAATAGGTATGGTATTTCAATCAATGGAAGCCTTATTTATACCACTGCAGATATCAATGCCTATACTAAAACACTGACAAAAGATATTTATATCTCTCCTTTACATATAAAAAATGGGGTTAATTATAATGGTGAAAATTGGAATATCAAGTATAATATTAATACCTCTGATCCTACTGTGACTCCTAGATACGGTACTTATACCGCTTATTTATGGTTGTATTTATCTCAATATGATGATCAAATGTTATATCAGATCGTTTCAGATCTGCAGGCTGCTAAAAATTATTATAGCAATATAACGGTATTTGATTCTTCAATAACTTGGGCACTTTTATCAAATTTTGAACACTTAGTTGTGCCTGTCAATACGGATCATGAATATGGAGAAGACTCCGATTGGAGAGGTATTGCCAGTGGTAATTTCGATGGAGATAGCGATGATGAATTTGTTGTTATCAGAAATTTTGACGGCTTAATGCAGACCTTAGAACCCCACGACAGAGCCTTCCGACAGGTTACCACCAGTAAAGTATATGGTGGTTCCAATAACTGGAAAGGATTGGCTGCAGGCGACTTTTTTGGAGATAATAAAAGTGAGATCATAGCTTTAAATGATCATGCAGATGCTACCGAAAATGGTCTTTATGTCCTAAAAGTTGAAAATGGTAATATTGCTGAGCATGCTAAATATACAGGATGGGGAACCCAGTCCGAATGGGCAGGGGTTGTTGCAGGAAATTTTATAAGTGGAGGAAAAGATGATGTTATCACAGTAAGAAATTTTAATAAAGAAGTTAGGGTATATAAATTTGTTGGCACAGATATACAGTCAGTATATGTCAATACACTTAACTTGGCTGCAAGTTCTAAAATTAAAGCGGTAGCATCAGGTGATTTAGATAAAGATGGCAAAGATGAGATTGTGCTGCTTGTTGATGCGGATGATAGTAATGCTGTAAATAATGGTATCCATGTTTATCGTGTAAACGATAGTGGTGTTCTCACAAAAATTACTGAATTTACAAATTGGGGCTCTGCTTCAGATTGGAAGGGGCTTGCTGTTGGAGATATTGACGCCGATGGTGCTGCTGAAATTATTGCTCACAGGAATTTTGATGGGGATTATAAATTATTTAAACTGAATGGGAATAGCTTATCCGGCATTACTTCTGAAAAATTTCCTGTTCTGCAAACCAAAAACAATGTAATGTGCTTCGGAAATTTTGATTCAAGTACTAAGAATGAAGAGTTGGCTACCCTTAGAAAAGATGGGGGAATTGTCATGTTTTCTGCCGCAAATGTTACAAATAATAGTGTGAACAGCATGAATAACAGAAATTCAGAAGATCCATGTCAGAATGAGCTGCCAGATGTGTTATACAGTTTCCTGAAATCAGCACCTTTTGATAAAGAAGATTCAAAAGAAATAGTATCAGTAAAATACGAAAAAAGGAAATAACTAGTTAATATTCAATATAAACGGGCTTTAGCCCGTTTTTTTATATTTAAACAATTTCAGAGCACAAAAAAAGCATCTTTTTCAGATGCTTGTGTTTTTAGATATTCTTTTTTAAACTTCGTCGTCAGAATCAATTGTAAAAGATCTGCTTTTGAAGTCTTTGTCATGTTTTTCTGAAATTACATCCTCACCCTTTTCATTAATGATGAAATCTGTGGACTCATTAAACATCTCCTGGAAACTTTTAAAATCTTCCTTGTAAAGGTAAATTTTATGCTTCTCGAATGTAGCTTCCCCATTCTCTCCGAAATTCTTCTTACTCTCAGTGATTGTAAGATAATAATCTCCTGCTTTCGTCTCGCGCACATCAAAGAAATAAGTTCTTCTCCCTGCTTTTAACACCTTCGTGAAAATCTCATTTTCATGGCGTTCCTTGTATTCACTCATTGTTAGATATTTTTTAATCTTGTTAAGAACAAATATAAAAGAATTCTTTTAATCACAAAATTTTTTTTATGATTTATTTAACAATTGAGAATGAAATGGCTAAGCGGTTACAGAATTGGCAATTTCAGTAAGGTTGATAATTTGATGGGCTTTTTGAGCGCTAGACTCTCTGTGTGTGATAATTATGGAAGTGGCATTGCTGATTTTTCTATCAATATTTTCCAGAATATTCTGCTCAGTTTCTGTGTCTAAAGCAGACAAGGAATCGTCAAAAATGATAATATTGGGGTCCTTAATTAAGGCTCTTGCGATACAAATTCTCTGCTTTTGTCCCCCCGAAAGCATTACTCCGCGTTCACCAACAAGTGTTTTATATTGATCTTTAAACTCTACAATATTCTTATGAACATCTGCAATTTTTGAGTATTCTACTACTTTCTCGTGAGAAGGATGATCAATGGCAAAACCAATATTATTTTCAATAGAATCAGAAAATAAGTAACTTTCCTGAGGAATATACCCGATAAAGTTTCTGTAGTTCTCCAGATTATGATCCTTCAGGTTTTTGCCATCAATTAAAATTTCCCCTTCTGTAGGATCTATTAATCTGCACAACAGCAAGGCAATTGTTGATTTTCCACTACCGGTTTTACCCATAATAGCCAATGACTCTCCGGCTTTTACTTTAAAACTTAAATTATCCAGTGCCCTGATTCCCGTATTTGGATATACATAAGAAACGTTTCTGAATTCAATATCTCCTTTGATAGGATAGTTTTCAAAATTGGTATTAATGATCTCCGATTTCTTATCCATGAATTCATTGATCCTCTGCATAGACGCTTCAGCTCTCTGATTCACAGAAGTTACCCATCCTACCATAGAGAACGGGAAAATCAGGGTGTTGATATACATGAAGAAATCAGCAATCTTACCGATACTTAATTCTCCGGCAATATATTTGGCACCTCCAATCCAGATGATGGCTACGTTTAATAAACCGATAACGAAAAGAATAATGGTGAAGAAATAGGCTTCTGTCTTGGCCAGATCCAAGGCTTTGTTTTGATAATCAGTAACTTTGATGCCATAGTTTTTTTCGATATATTTTTCTCTGGCGAAAAATTTTACCACACGGATTCCGGAAAAGCTGTCCTGTACAAAAGTTGAAATCGCAGACTGGCTTTTCTGCATGATTTTTGACTTTTTATTGATGATTGAACTTACCTTATAAATAGCATACGATAAAATAGGAAGAGGAAGTAAAGTCCACATCGTCATGGAAGCATCTGTTTTTACCATGTAGATCGCCGTTATCAATACTAAGACAATCAGATTGGCTACATACATGACCCCGGGACCAAGATACATTCTTACTGCAACAACATCTTCGCTCAATCTGTTCATTAAGTCTCCGATGGTGGTCTGTTTATAATCCGTTAAAGATAAATCCTGATAATGTCTGTAGATTTTATTTTTAAGTTCATATTCTATTCTCCTTGACGCAACAATAATGGTCTGTCTCATCATAAAAGTGAAGAATCCGGTTAAAAGAGAACATCCTACAATAATTCCAACATAGATTAAAACCTGTTGGTTGAAGCCGAGATTCCCATTTTTTGTAAGTTCATCAACAGATTTTCCTACAAACTGAACCTTATATATATTAAAGAAATTACTGGCAATGATAAAGAGTACCCCCCAAAACAATAGTATTTTGTGTTTCCAAAAATAAGGGTTTAAGGTTTTTAGCGCTTTCATATAGTTTGACAAAATTACAAAAATGTCATCACACTACGAATTTCATCAATTTTAAATTTTGTATCTTTGCAGCCATAAAAAAGCTCTTTGAATGTTAGGAAGACGACAAATCCGTGAAAAAGTAGTACAGACCGTGTATTCTTACTACCAAAATCCTGTAAAATTTGATGTTTTAGAGAAAAACATGTTTGCCGGGATAGAGAAAATCTATTATCTATACATCTATCAGCTCAACTTTTTGGTGGGTCTGAAAGATTTGGCAGAGAATCAGATCGAAATTGGTAAGAATAAATTTCTTAAAACTGATGCTGATATTAATCCTAACCAAAAATTCATCAACAACCAGGTATTGCGTAAACTGGAAGAAAATCCTGAAAGATTATTTTTTACAGGTCAGCACAAGCAATTGAAATGGGATATGCATGATGACTTATTGGTAAAAACTTTCCAGAGAATTACTGCTGGAAAACGTTATCAGGATTTCATGAAAGAAGAAGGATATTCTTTTGAAGAAGATCAGAAATTTATTGGGAAATTATTCTTAAGATATATTGCTGAGAATGAAGATTTTCATGATTATTTAGGTGATAAGGAACTTTCATGGTATGATGATATCCATATCGCCAATTCAATGGTACAAAAAACAATCGGTTTCCTGAGAGAAGATGAAGAAAGCAGAACTTTGATCAAAATGATTAAAGATGAAGAAGATAAAACATTTGCTGCAAAATTGTTGAGAGATACCCTGAACAACTGGGAGAACAATGAAAAGAAGCTGGAAGAAAGACTCGAAAACTGGGATCTGGAAAGAGTTTCTCTTATGGATAAAGTAATTTTATCTACAGCTATTGCAGAGCTTGACAACTTTGCTTTCACACCTTCAAGAGTGATCATTAATGAATATATTGAAATTGCGAAAGTATTTGCTACAGACCGTTCCAATATCTTCATCAATGGTATTTTAGATAAATATTGTAAAGATCAAAATAGAATATAAAATGAAAAAGACGTTATCAATTATCGCCTTGTCAATTATAGGCTTTGGGTTAGTTTCATGTAAAAAAGAAAACAAAGAAACTCAAAGTACGGAAACTGCAACTACTGATTCTGCAGCTGTTGCGGCTCCGGTAACCACTGATTCTACAGCAGCAGCTGTAACCGGTGAAACGGCAGCTCCGGTTTCCAACGAACCATCTACTTCTGTAGCTTTATCTGAAAACAACTTTGATTTTGGTAAAATCAAAAAAGGAGATAAAGTAGAGCATGTATATGAAATTACCAATACAGGGAAAAATCCATTAATTATTTCTGAAGTGAAGCCAGGATGCGGATGTACAGCTCCTGATTTTACAAAAGAGCCAATCATGCCGGGTAAAAAAGGAAAAGTTACTTTGCACTTTGATTCTTCAAGCTTCGACGGAAATGTTCAGAAGTATGCTGACGTTTTTGCAAACGTAGAAAAATCGCCAATCAGATTAACGTTCACAGCGAACATTCAACCATAATATTTAAAATATGTTGACATTATTTTTACAGGCACAGCCACAAGGATCTTCATCAATGATGATGATAGCAATGGGTGTGATGTTCGTAGGGTTTTATTTCCTGATGATCAGACCTCAGATGAGAAAGCAAAAGCAGGAGAAAAACTTTCAGGAAAACCTTAAAGTAGGAACAAGAGTAGTTCTTACATCGGGTCTTCATGGAAGAATTGCTCAGGTTCAGGATGATGGTTTTGTTATTGAAACATTATCCGGAAAACTGAAATTCGAAAAAGCAGCGGTTTCAAGAGAAATGACAGAAGCGCGCTTTGGAGCAAAATCTGCTGATAAGGCAGATGACAAAAAAGAGACAGCCACTGAAGAAAAGAAATAATTCAGTCTGAAAATATTTAGCTGCGGCGGGTGAACTTTGTTCACCCGCCGCAGCTTTTTATAAGATTTTGATCTCATAAGTCGTATTTACTTCCCATATTTTTAATATGTTTGGCTGCTTTTGGGTCCAATTGTGAAAGCAATGAGTGGGAATAGTGTTTAATAAAAAAATTATCTTTGCTTCATGAATCAAAACACAAACAAAACCGTTCTTATTCTTGGTGCTAATTCAGATGTAGCAAAACAATGTATGATACAATATGTTGAAAAAGGATTCACAGTCATTGCTGCTTCCCGAAATACAACATCTCTGGATCATTTTGTTGATTCAAATAATCTTGACCGCTCAAAAGTTTCTATTTTGTATTTTGATGCTGCTGATTTTGGTTCTCATCATCAGTTTTATTACAATCTTTCTGTAAAGCCTCATATTGTAGTCTATGCTGCAGGTTTTTTAGTAGACAACCAACAAGCTCTCACTGATTTCAAGGGAGCAAAGCAAATGATGGAGGTCAATTATATGGGAGGTGTGTCTATTCTGAGTATTATTGCAATGGATAAAAGCAATACGAACCTGGAAAGAATAATTGGTCTTTCATCCTTGTCAGGGGTAAAAGGGAGAAAAAGCAATTTTGTCTACGGAAGTACCAAGGCTGCATTTACGCAGTTTCTGGCAGGGCTGAGGCAGGAATTAGCTTCCCGTAAAATCATCGTGAATGCTTTGATTATCGGGTATATCAGAACAAAAATCAATGAAGGATTGGAACTGAATCAATCCCTGATCATGGAACCGGATTATGTGGCGAAATTTATTGTCGGTGCAGGAAACTCTTTTACCATTGTTCCAAATTTTAAATGGAAAATGATTTATCATATTCTTAGACTTTTGCCGGAAAGCCTGGTTGCGAAATTACCTTAATGAATTTTCATTAATATTATTTTTCTTTAATAGCAGACAGTTCGGTATCGTTTTTGTAATTCTATGTCCCAAAAATTATTTCTTCCTGCAAGATTCAGTTTCTGAATGATTATTGAATAAAGCTGAAACATTCTTTTTCTGCTGTCAATCTATTTCAAGGATAAATATGATTCACCTTCGCTCAGGTAGGGAAGGGTAGAATTCTTTTTTCAAATCCTGCAGAAGATATCAATGCTGTATTGATATAATATTGATATAAATAGTAACACATAGTATAAAAATGGACGATTTAGAATTGAACAAGATTCAACAACACTGGGACACCTTAATTTCTTCAGCAATTTCATGGGCACCGAGGATTTTTACTGCAATCATTTCTGCATTATTAATTTACCTGATTGGCTCATGGATGATCAGAATGATCAAAAAGCTGGTTGAAAAAGCTTTCAAAAAACGAAACATGGAAGCTTCGCTCCAGCACTTTCTTTTAAATATTATCAACTGGGGATTGAATATTCTTTTGTTTATTGTTGTTGTAACACAGCTTGGAGTACAGACTTCTGCATTTGTTGCCATGATTGGTGCCGCAGGTCTGGCAGTAGGTTTAGCCTTACAGGGATCCTTAACGAATTTTGCAGGTGGAATTTTAATTTTATTATTAAAACCTTTTAAAATCGGAGATTTTATTTCTACCAGTTCAGGTGTGTCAGGAACTGTACAGGCTATTGATATTTTTCATACAAAGCTGGTTACACCACAAAACCAACTGATTGTTATTCCTAATGGGGTAGTGTCAAATAATAGCATTACCAATTTTACCCAGCTGGGAACAAGAAGAACATCATTGGATATCGGAGTTGCTTATGATGCGGATCTTAGGCAGACCAAGGATATTCTAATGGAAGTTATTAAAAATAATCAATATGCTCTTGAAACACCTGCGCCCCAGGTAGTAGTAACAGAGCTTGGAGACAGTGCTGTCAATGTATCGGTAAGAGTAAGTACTTCCACTGAAAACTTCTGGACAATGAATGAAGAATTAATCATCGGTTGTAAAGAAGCTCTCGATAAAGCAGGAATCGGAATTCCTTTTCCTCAAAGGGATGTGCATATTTACAATCAATAATTATATTTAATTTTTTTAAAGAAACTCCTGCGTTATATTATGTGGGAGTTTTTATTACTGAGTTATGCGAATAACTGCTGTTGCTACAAATATTTAAGATTAATATTGCCTGCTCAAATATTACATTATATTTGCAAAAAATTACTAACTATGATTAATAAACTGCTCCTTTTTATAGGAATTTTTAGTGCAGTAACATCTGTAACAGCACAAAGCCAATTTTTAGATCCTTCTTTTGGCAATAATGGAATATATACATACACGCCTAACAATGCATACGGATTTATTTATGAAACCGGAGCTTTTACTGCACAGCAGAAAATTATGGTAAGTGGAACCTTTTACAATATACCCAATAGCAGTCAGTCTACTACCAATGTAATTCAAAGGCTGAATGCTGATGGTACTATAGATAACAGTTTCAATACAGTATTTATTCCGCCAGTTTCTTCCAACCCGATTTCCCGTTTGATTAAAATGTGTATTCAGCCTGATCAAAAAATTATCCTTGGTGATATTTTGGGCAATAAGTTAATCCGGTTGAATGAAAACGGAACTTATGATATAGGGTTTGGTACTAATGGAGTGGTTGCTAATTCTGTATTTAACTCATTTTTTGACACCCTTGGACTGTCTGGCCCTTTTAATTTTCATAATGTAATTTTAACTAGTAATAACAAAATTTTGCTGTGCACAACAGTAGTAGATAACCAGTTATCAAAATTAGCCGTTCTCCGCCTTAATGAAAATGGTTCTATTGATACCACGTTTGGAAATAATGGTCTTGTGCTGCAGGAAGCAAATTTAGGACGCCTGGTACTTCAAAATGATTCAAAATTACTATTAATCGGGCAAAAAACAGATGGACAATTTATAAAGTCAAGGTATTCTGCAGATGGCATTTTAGATACTACTTATAATAATAATTCGATATCTTATACCCCGATTCAAAATTATTCAACTTATTTCTGTACGGCAACAGGTAAAGATAATAACACTTACATATATGGAGTTTCGTCTTCTGCTGCTTCACCAGTATCTCTGATCACGTTGATGAAATTAAATCAAAATGGAGATCTGGACAATAGTTTTGGAACGAATGGTATTGTTAATGAATCTTACTATAATAGCAATAATTATTATGTTGACAATAATATCCTTTATCCTACTTTATTATTAGATAATAGCAACCATTTATTTTTGGTATGTATGGCAAGCCCCACGGGAAACGCAGCAGACCTTAACCAATTTATCAAAAAATTTAATACGGATGGTTCCGTAGATTTGGGTTTTGGGAATAACGGAATAGTTGATGTTGATTTAAATTATAAGGAATTTATGAGATCTGCAATCATGACGGCTGATCAGAAAATATTGATTTTTGGAAATCATCAGACGCCGAATAAAGGTATTATTACAAAGGTTTTAAATAATGGAAATATATTAACGGCTAAAGAGGAGAGAATTAAGGATGAAAGTGTAAGTATATATCCTAATCCTGTAAAGAATATCCTGAATATTAATTCCAGAAAAATGAAGGATAATAATGTAGAAATTACAGATGCAAGTGGAAGAAATATATTGAAAGCAATTATTAAAGATAATAAGATAGACGTTAGTAATCTTGAACACGGGATATATTATCTGAAAATCGGAAGTATAACCAACAAATTTATAAAGGAATAAAAAAGAGACGAGAATTTTCTCGTCTCTTTTTTTTACTCTATATTCTGCAGCAGCTCCAAAGCCTTCATCATATCAATTCCCTTACCCAAAACTGGTTTAAACAAATCTCCTTTCTCTTTAATTCTTTCAAGGGTATTGTTAATAGTAAAATCTGTAGGTTTCATTCCCAGTTTCAATTCGTCCCATTCCAGAGGTATGGAAACTGAAGCTCCGGGTTTTGGTCTCAGACTGTATGCACTTGCCAGAGTCTGCCCTGTTCTGTTTTGCAGGTAATCAAGGTAAATTTTTTTGTTATCCCTTTTTTGAAGACTTCTTTCCAGCGTGGTAATCTTGGGCAGTTTATCATTCACCTGCTTCATGAGGATATGAGCGAAATCTTTTACCTGGTCAAAATCATATTTACCACCCATCGGAATATAAATGTGAATTCCTGTACTTCCTGAGGTTTTGCAGTAACCTTTTATTTTAATTGATTTTAAAACTTCATTCACCTGAAGTGCCGTTTCAATCACCTCATCAAATGTATTTTTTGAAGAAGGGTCAAGGTCTAAAACCAGATAATCCGGATGCTCAAGATCTGGTAAAGAACTGTTCCATGGATTGAAATCAATGCAGCCTAAATTATTAAGATAAGCCATAGTAGCTTTGTCATTACAGTAAATATAATCGATATGTTTATCATTGGATTCCGAATATACCTGTGTGGTTTTTATCCAGTCAGGAACATGATCTCCTGCATCTTTCTGATAAAAGCTCTGCTCTTCAATTCCATTGGGAAAGCGGTTGAGAGAAAGCGGACGATTTTTTAAATAAGGGAGAATATAACGTGCTACAGACTGATAATATTCAATGACATCTCCTTTTGTAATGCCATCTTCAGGAAAATATACCTTATCCTGATTGGTAAGCTTTACGGAATGCTTGTCTAAGGTAATCTCTTTTTCAGAAGTCTTTGTCTTTTTTGATGAAGCTTTTGTATTCATATCTTTGGATTTTTCGGTGAAGGATGGATCTTTAGTATCTTCCGGGCTTTTGTCATCCCTGATTGTGATAAAAACCGGATGTCTGAAGATTCCATCCTTGGTAATTTCAGAATATTTGATTTCACATACCAGCTCAGGTTTTACCCACGTTACCGGCATATTGGTCTTGGGAGCTGTTTCGAATGGAGATGACTTTACAATTATTTTCTGAAGTCTCTCATACACTTCTTTCAAAGAAACCGTATTGAAACCTGTTCCTGTATGACCACAGTAAGTAAGCTCCCCATCGATAAATTTTCCTAAGATCAACGCTCCGAAGCTTTCCCGGGATCCTCTGGGTTCCGTAAAACCACAAATAATGACCTCTTCTGTATTGGAAAACTTGATTTTAAGCCAATCGGTGGTTCTGTGATTTTCAACATACAGGCTGTCTGCCCTTTTTGCAATCATCCCTTCCAGTTCCATTTCTTTCATTTGTGCAAAAAACTCAATGCCCTTTTCAGGAATATGATCGCAATACTTGATCCGTTCGGTTTCTGTCAGAGCTTCTTTTAAAAGTTCTTTACGTTGAATTAAAGGAAGATCTTCTGTAGAATGGCCATTGAGCCATAGAATATCAAAAACCTGATAGGCAAGGGCGGCATCAGGGTTATCCCCGATTTGTTGCAAAAGTTGAAAATCAGGTCTTCCCTGTTCGTTATAGACCACAACTTCGCCATCCAGAATCATACGATGTTTTTGTTGGTCGAAATCCTGGGCAATTTTGTCAAATTTTGATAAAAAGGAAATTCCATTCCGGGAATAGAAAAGCGGAGTATCATGGCTGAGATCTGCAATAGCTCTGTAGCCATCCCATTTTATTTCAAAGATCCAGTCTTTATCATTAAAGGCTTCCTCTGAAAGTTTAGCCAGCATTGGTTTAATGAAAGACTTGAGCTTTTTTTCATTTGTTAAAGAATTGAAGTTTCTGAAAGGTTTTTCAGAAGTTACGACTTCTTTTTTTCTTTTATTTTTAGGCTTTTTTTTTCCTCTAAAAATTGGGTGACCAAAGATTTTGGTGAAGTGTTTTCTTCAGCATCGTAAGGACTTTCTGCAAATTCGTCCTTATGTTTGATAAGCAACCATGAGTTGTCATCATTATTTTTCATTTTAACCAGAGCAAATTCACCTTTCAGCTTTTTGCCATGCAAAATAAATTTTAAAGAACCGGCATGGAGTTCCTTCAGAAGTTCTTTTTCATCAGAAAGTTTAGAATTTTCTTCCAGAGGTTCATAAGTTCCGCTGTCCCACACTTCCACTTGTCCGGCTCCATAATTTCCTTCCGGGATGTTTCCTTCAAAATCTTTATAATCGTAAGGATGATCTTCTACCATCATGGCAAGTCGTTTGTCTTTTGGGTCTAAAGACGGGCCTTTCGGAACAGCCCAGCTCTTCAGTACACCTTCCATTTCAAGCCGGAAGTCATAATGAAGCCTGGAGGCTGCATGCCTCTGAATTACAAAAATCAGTTTGTCTTTGCTTTTCTTTGTTTTTCCTTTAGGTTCGCTGGTTTCATCGAACTTTCTTTTGTTATGATAATCTTTGAGAGCCATTACGATGCGGATTTGGATTTAGAGGTATTCAGGCTGGCTTTTAATTGGGCCATAAGGTCAATCACTTTACCTTCCTTAGCAGGCTGCGCTTTTTGGGCTTTTACGTTTTTGCCTTTTGCTTTCTGCTTGATGATCTTCATCAGCTCATCAGAATAGGTATCTTTATACATTGCGGGATCAAATTCCTGAGAAAGCTGCTCAATAAGGCTGACAGCCATTTTCAGCTCTGCAGGTTTCGGAGCTTTTTGGGCAGGAATTTTTAAATCTGAATAGTCTCTTATTTCCTGATCAAATCTCAGGCGGTTAAGAACCAGTATGTCGTCATTGTAAGGACGGATCATCCCAATAGCTGCGCTGTCACGGAGTACGAAA
Organism: Chryseobacterium sp. NRRL B-14798; assembly: GCF_050470705.1. Classification (NCBI taxonomy): domain Bacteria; kingdom Pseudomonadati; phylum Bacteroidota; class Flavobacteriia; order Flavobacteriales; family Weeksellaceae; genus Chryseobacterium; species Chryseobacterium sp. NRRL B-14798. The sequence goes on from NZ_JBFLUL010000005.1 coordinate 696,796, forward strand.
GTCCCTATTCCTACCATAGCTGTTTTTTCAAGAGCTTTTAATAAAAGTCTGTAGGCATTTTCACCATTTTTCTGAGGTTCCAGATAATAAGGAGTCTCAAAATACATACTGTCTACTTCTACTTCCTTTACAAACTGGTCAATAGAAAGTATTTTTGTTTTTTCCGGGCTTGCAGCCTCGTAATCTTCTTCATCAAGAACGATATATTTGTCGTCCATGAGATAACCTTTAACAATGTTTTCCCATTTTACTTCTTTTCCTGTATTTTCATTTACTCGCTTGAACCGGATGTTTGAAAAATCAGATTTGTCGAGCATATCGAGATCCAGTTTTGTGGTTTCCGTTGCGGAATAAATTTTTACAGGAATGTTGACTAATCCGAAGCCAATTGCGCCGTTCCAAATTGCTTTCATTGTCTTACGTTTTTAAAAATCAAGCAATTAATATGCCGACAGAAGCCCGTGTGGTACCTTTCATGGACTTTGTTGCCAAATGACAATTGTTTTTATCTCCGACTTTTATATCTTTATCTTTCCGCAATCCGTGGTGATATCAAAATATGGAAGAGCTTTTTACTTATATCAAAAAATTCGGAATACTGAATCCTCAGGACGAGCTGCTGATTGCTGAAGGAATTCAGGAAATGACAGTAAAAAAAGGAGAGCCTTTTATAGAAGCCGGGAAAGTAAGTCAGAGAATTGCCTTTGTGAAGGAAGGAGTTTTCCGGTCCTTGTATTACAACAAGCAAGGTGACGATTTTACACGGTATTTTATCTATGAAGGACGATTTATCGGAGACTTTCAGGGCTTTACGGATCAACTGCCCGCGCATGAAGATATTGAAGCGATTACCGATGCTGTATTGCTGGTGATTGACCGTGAACATTTTAAAATTCTGGAAGAGAAAATTGCAGTATGGCCTGTTTTGTTTGCAAGAATCCATGCTTTTGTAGTGGAAAATAAACTGAAGGTCGCCAGTATCATGCTTAATCAGGATGCGAAATCACGGTACATTCATTTTTTAAATCATTATCCCGGTCTTGCCAACAGAGTTCCTCAATCTATGCTGGCTTCTTACCTTGGCGTTACGCCGTCTTCACTGAGCAGGATCAGGAGAAATATTGTCTAGAATTATTAATGATAATTGATAGATGATATTATTTTGAGTGGGAGAGTAAGAGGGTTTGTGAGTTTACTAACTTCTAAAATCTAGCTTCTAGTTTCTCAAGAAATCTCTTTTTGTCAAATGACAATGGTCTTTCCTTCTGACTGCCATAGCTTTGCTTCATAAAATTTAAAATACGAATATGGATATTGTATTAGGATTACAATGGGGAGATGAAGGAAAGGGAAAGTTCATTGATCTGATCAGTGAAAATTACGACATTACAGCACGTTTTAATGGCGGATCTAATGCTGGGCACAGCATTGAAAGAAACGGGCGCAGAATAACACTTAAAATGATTCCTTCGGGAATCTTTATGAAAGGAGTACAGAATGTAATCGGTACGGGAACTGTTATTGATCCTGTAAGTTTTAAAAAAGAAATTCTGAATCTTCAGGTATTTGATAAAACCATTCAGCCGGAAAACAATATCATTATTTCCAAAAAAGCACACCTGGCAATGCCAACGCATAAGCTTCTGGATATTTTCATGGAACAAAGTCCTGAGTATACCACTATCGGAACTACAAAAAATGGAATTGCCCAGGCGTATTCAAACAAAATATTAAGACAGAGCCTGAGAGTAGGGGATATATTTTTACCAGATTTTCAAAGCAGGGCGCAGCATATTCTGAATAGAGATTACAGGATGCTTGAAGAAGGAGGAATGATTGTTTTGCCTGCTTTGGAAGAAATCAGTAAAGAGTTTTTTGATGCGGTGGAATTCCTTAAAAAATTCAATTGTACAGAAACTGAAATTTATATCAACAAAGCTTTATCTGAAGGTAAAAAGGTATTGGCAGAAGGATCTCAGGCGGCGATGCTGGATATTGATCATGGTACTTATCCTTATGTAACGTCTTCCTCAACGACAGCATCAGGAGCGAGTAGCGGTCTAGGTGTTTCACCGAAAAAGATCGGTGAAATTTACGGGATAGCGAAAGCGTATTGTACGCGTGTGGGAAATGGTATATTTCCAACGGAACTTTTAGATGAATTTGGTGATGATCTCAGAATGAAAGGAAATGAATTTGGTTCCAATACAGGACGTCCCAGAAGAACCGGATGGCTGGATTTGCCTGCTTTAAAATATGCGGTAATGATCAACGGGGTTACTCAGCTGGTTCTGACAAAAGCAGATGTTTTGAGCGGATTAAAATCTGTAGCAATCTGTACCCATTATGAACTGGAAGATGGAAAAACAGTGGATGTTTCAGGTTTACTTCCTGAAAACGGAAGACCTGTATTGAAATGGATGAATGGCTGGGATGCTGATTTTACTGCCATGAAAAGCCCTTCGGAGCTGCCAAAGGAAGTGATTGAATTTCTGTCATTTCTGGAAGCAGAATTGGGAATCCCTGTAGCGTATCTGTCGACAGGGCCGGGAAGGGAGCAGATGTTGAAATTGATCAGCAAATAGTTTTATGCCAGGCAGTGTATACTGATCTTATAAACAGAAGAGGTTAGAAAATTTATTTTCTAACCTCTTTATTGTATGGAAAAAACTTAGTTAACTTTTGTAAGTGTAAAGCGCTGCTTTGTAGAAGGCTGAACCGTTTGATCCGTAGTGCCGATTACAATAGGGGTAAGATTGGTTGTTAAGCCATCTTTTACCTCTAATCTCAATGCCGGCGCATTTTTGGGAGCAAAACCAAAGCCATTGTTTCCCAGATTGAATAATAACCATTTCTGAGAATCGGCATTAGCATTGGTTCTTAATTCAACAGCCGTTCCATTCGTTGTTCCGTTACCTCTCACGGTTAACACCTTTGAAGGATCCAGTATAGATTTGATGATATAATACCCATGATCTGATTTGCTGAAAGTAAATCTCTGATTATTTCCTGTAGAAGCTGAATACAAAATTATACTGGTGCCATCTGTAGTAGAACTTCCGGTAATATCTACATTTTTATTGTTTGCTAAAGCTGTTGTCATCGTATAAGTCCCGTTGATTGCGGAACTGGCATTAACAGGTCCATATAAATGGTTTATTCCGGCATAATCACCGGCAGACAATCCAGTTCTTTGTTTGGTAAATGTAGATCCGTCCAGCTTAGTCATTACAGGCTGGCTTGGGTCTATAGCAAAGTCTGTAGACTGATACATCATGACTGAACCGAAATCAAAATCCCCATATCCTGCGTAATCATTGTAAATGTTAAAGTTGTGGCGGCTTCCTTCTACAGCTTTGTTAACATCTACAATGATGTACTGATCTCTATCCGGACGGCATTGCTCATGCATAATTCCCATAGAATGCATTATTTCGTGAGCGATAATGGCGGGATACGTGATATTATAAATCTTAATACCGTTAACTCTGTTTTGTTGCCATCCGAGTGGAGAACTGTTGGAAGTTGTATAAGTAAAGGTGATGTATTCTGTTTGATTGGTACGTTGAACAAACTGCATACTGGTTTGAGACGAGATCAATTCAAACGCTTTGTTAATATTGGTAAGGAACGTATTATAATTCTGAGTGCTCATAGTTCCCTGGCTGGGTAATGTATAATAGACTGTGGCATTCGGCCATGTTTTAATAAATGAGCTTACAATAGTACTTTTTTGAGCTGTGGATATTTCTGAATTAGCCAGGCTTTTTAATTTATTAAACTGCTCGGTACTGATTGTTATATCATCTGCATAGAAATATTCGCCATTGACTTCATTAACATATGTGTATTTTCCGTCAATTAATAATTTGTGAATCTTCGCATTGTCCTGTTTAGTCGTTGTAAGGTCTATTGAATCTGTTTGTGCATTTTCAATATCCGATCTACATGAATTCAGGGCCAAAACAAGGCATCCTGATAAGAGTAATAGTTTGCTTTTCATATTATTTAATATTGGTTTGGTGATCAAGGTTTAAAATATGAACAGCTATATTATTATCATACGCATGAGATTATAAAAATACATCAATTCCTAAGTTTTGATTAAGTCTTCATTATAATTCAGCTGTGTAACGTAAATATATTAATAAAAATTATATTTACATATAACATAATATAATGATTGATTTGTTCTTTTTTTATTTGAAAAATGTATTTATTTCGTTGATTCAATTGTTTTAATTTAATTTTTACTATTAAATTGTAAATCAAGTTATTTCATGAATGTTTGATATAATGTGTAAAAATGCATATTTTGCTAGTGTAAAGTTTGTTTTGTTAGTAAATCGATAAATTATAGTAAAATTTGTAATGTTTTTTGATTCTAAATAATATTACTTGATTAAGATTTGTTTTTCAAAATAGTATTGTCAGGATAAAATATCAGGAAGTTCAAGGTGAACTTAAGGTTGTAGGAGAATATAAAAAAAGCGGGGCAAATACCCCGCTTTACATTATGCTTTTAAATTCAATTGTAATTCCAGTTCGTCGAGCTGTGCATCTGCAATAGAAGCCGGCGCATCAATCATTACATCTCGTCCTGAATTGTTCTTAGGGAAAGCGATGTAATCTCTGATCACTTCATTTCCGTCAAGAATAGCTACAAGACGGTCAAATCCGAATGCTAAACCTCCGTGTGGCGGTGCTCCGTATTTGAAGGCATTCATCAGGAATCCGAACTGAGCTTCTGCTTCTTCTCTGGTAAATCCTAATAAATCAAACATTTTAGACTGAAGATCTCTGTCAAAAATTCTGATAGATCCTCCACCGATTTCGTTTCCGTTCAGAACCATATCATAAGCGTTAGCTCTTGCTTTACCAGGATCAGTTTCCAGTAAGTGGATATCCTCTGGCTTCGGAGAGGTGAACGGGTGGTGCATTGCATGGTATCTTTCGGTATCTTCATCCCATTCCAATAGCGGAAAGTCTACTACCCAAAGTGGAGCAAACTCATTTCCTTTTCTTAATCCCAAACGGTTTCCAAGTTCCATTCTTAATGCAGAAAGCTGAGCTCTTACTTTATTTTCGTTTCCGGAAAGAATCAACATCAAGTCACCTTCTTTTGCTCCGAATTTTTCGATGATCTTTGTTAAATCTTCTTCGTTGTAGAATTTGTTTACCGATGAGGTTTTTACTCCGTCATTCTGGAATTTTGCCCAAACCATTCCTGAAGCACCAATCTGCGGACGTTTTACCCAATCAACAAGTTCATCAATCTGCTTTCTTGTATAGTCTGCACACCCCTCTACATTGATTCCGACTACTAATTCAGCATCATCAAATATCTTAAAGTCTTTTCCTTTTACCAGTTCATTCAATTCTACGAACTCCATTCCGAAACGGATATCCGGTTTGTCATTTCCATATTTTCTCATCGCATCTGCGAAAGTCATTCTTGGGAAATCTCCGAATTCCTGACCTGTAATATCTTTTAAAAGAGTTTTAGTCATCCCTTCAAATACGTTCATGACATCTTCCTGCTCTACGAAAGCCATTTCGCAGTCGATCTGTGTAAACTCCGGCTGTCTGTCTGCTCTTAAATCCTCATCACGGAAACATTTTACAATCTGGAAGTATTTATCCATTCCACCTACCATCAAAAGCTGTTTGAAAGTTTGTGGAGACTGTGGCAATGCATAAAACTGCCCCGGATTCATTCTGCTTGGTACAACAAAATCTCTTGCTCCCTCTGGAGTAGACTTGATCAAAACAGGTGTTTCCACTTCAATGAAACCTTCGTCAGATAAATAATTTCTTACTTTCTGTGCCATTTTGTGGCGGAAGATCAGTTTATCTTTTACCGGATTTCTTCTGATATCCAGGTAACGGTATTTCATTCTTAACTCCTCACCACCATCCGTTTCATCCTCAATGGTGAAGGGAGGAAGCTGAGAATCGTTCAGAATTGTCAGTTTCTCTACCAGAATTTCGATTTCCCCTGTTGGAATATTAGGGTTTTTGCTTACTCTTTCAATAACTCTTCCGGTAGCCTGAATCACAAATTCACGGCCCAGTTTTTTAGCTTCTTCCATCAATTGTGCAGAAGAACGCTCCTGGTCAAAAACCAGCTGGGTAATTCCGTAACGATCCCGAAGATCTACCCAAATCATAAATCCTTTATCACGGATAGTCTGTACCCATCCTGATAGTGTAACTTCTTCATTCAGATTTTTCAGAGATAGCTCTCCGTTGGTGTGTGATCGAAACATAATTATTTGTTTAAAGTTCAATGTTTAAGGTCCAGTTCCGGACCTTGAATTTTTCGTTGGCAAAGATAAGATTTTTGCAGGTTTTATAAATAAAAAAAACTTCCTTTCGGAAGTTTCATCTATTGTTTTTAGTTTTTTAATCTCTATTACCGCCTTTTGCAATAAGAATTCTTTTCACTTCTTCGCTGCCTTTAGTCTCATCAGCTACTTCAAGAGGCGTTTTGTTCTGACATTTTTTATTGACATTAGCCTTGCTGTCCAAAAGGAAGTTGATAATGTTTTTTCTGTCGGACATTACACTGAAACCAAGAGGTGAATAAAGTATATTTCCAACAAGGAAACATTTGTTGTAATCTCCCGGAGCAAACTGTTTTTTAAATGTTGATATATCATCAGAATAAATGGCTTTCATCTTTTCCTGAGTCATCTTCTGGGCAGATAACATACTGCCAGACAGTAACATTCCAAATAGAAAGGTAGTAGAGATTATTTTTTTCATAAGAATAATTTTTAAGAATATACAAATCTAAATTAAATTTTATTACCAATTGCTAAGTTTTTCTAATAATTGGATTTGTATTTTTGGGATTACACAAAATATTAATTGCGAAATGACAAAATATATTGAATTTTTGAAAAAAGCATTCAGCGGTGAAGAGACCGATTTTACGAAAGTGAATATCAGAAGTGCTGTGCTGCTTTTAGCCATTCCCATGATGCTGGAAATGGCTATGGAATCCGTATTTGCGCTTGTTGATCTTTATTTTGTGGGCCATCTGAAAGAAAGCGGTTTTGCTATTCAAACGGTAGGACTTACTGAATCTGTACTTTCCATAATGTATTCTATTGCGATTGGGATGAGTATGGCGGCAACAGCATTGGTAGCAAGACGAATTGGTGAGAAAAACCCGGAACAGGCTTCCAGAAGTGCTGCGCAGGTATTGTTGGTTTCTTTTGCGGTTACTTTTGTTTTAAGCTTACTGGGAGTCATCTATGCAGAAGAAATCCTGATCCTGATGGGTTCAAAACCTGAGGCTGCCGCTTATGGAAAGAATTTTACCAGAATTATGATGGGAAGCAGTACAATCATTATGCTTTTATTTTTAATTAATGGTATTTTCAGAGGAGCCGGAAACGCGATGATTGCGATGAAAAGCTTATGGATAGCCAATATAGCCAATATTATTCTCTGTCCGATTCTGATAAAGGGATTGGGGCCTGTACCTGCTTTGGGGCTTACGGGAGCTGCTTTGGCAACAACAATCGGACGTAGTATTGGAGTAATTTATCAGCTGTATCATCTTTTGGTTGCGGATACTCAGATCCGTATTCTGATTTCTTATTTTAAACCGAATTACGGATTAATCAAATCTATTATAAAAATTGCAACTCCCGGTATTTTTCAGTTTGTCATTGCTTCTTGCAGCTGGATTTTTCTTGCAGAACTGGTAGCTACTACAGGAGGAGAGAATGCATCGGCGGGTTACCAGACCGCTTTAAGACTGATGATGTTCTTTATGCTTCCTGCCTGGGGTTTGAGTAATGCCGCATCTACATTGGTAGGACAGAATATGGGAGCGAATGAAATGTTGAGAGCGGAACAGTCGGTGATGAAAACCGTGAAATATAATGTCATCTTTATGTTGATCGTAAGTCTGATCTTTCTTTTTATGGGGAATTTTTTAGTAGGCTTTTTTACTCAGGAAACTGCCATTAAAGATTTTGCTAAAAATGCGCTTCAGATTATGAGTGTTGGATTTATTTTCTATGGAATCGGGATGGTGATGATCAATGCCTTTAATGGAGCTGGTGATACATGGACACCTACCTGGGTTAATCTTTTTGGTTTCTGGCTGTTTCAGATTCCGCTGGCCTATTTTTTATCAAAATATCTTGACTTGGGACCCAAAGGAGTTTTTATATCAATTCCAGCCGCAGAAACATTGATTACCATTGTTGCCTTTATCTTATTTAAAAAAGGAAAATGGAAGACAATAAAAGTGTAGAAAGCGTGGGTGATGGAATTCTCCAGCTTTCCTCCCTAATTTATAAAACTTTAACAGCTTCACTAATTGGATTTTAGTATTGTATTTTCTAAATTCGTGGTACAACAAATACATAATACTATGGGAAAAGGAGACAAAAAATCAAGAAGAGGAAAAATTAATTCCGGAAGTTATGGTAAAAGAAGACCTAAAAAAGCCTCAAAATCTTTTGCAGCTTCTGAAGAAAAATCTAAAAAGTAATCAAAATAAAAAGACCGAAGATCATATCTCCGGTCTTTTTTATGAAAATTAAATTAATTATTTACCTCCTAAAATATTGCCAAGGATGCTGCCTAGTCCGCCGCCGCCTTGTTGTTGGTTTCCTCCACCACCCAATACATTTCCCAGTATATCGTTCAGAGGATTTCCTGATGATTGAGATTGTCCGCCACCTCCCAAAACACTTCCTAGAATGTCATTCAAAGGATTAGACTGCTGGGCTTGAGCCTGATTGGAAGCATTTCCAAGAATTCCTCCTAAAAGATCTCCCAGGCCGCCTGCTCCTACGTTACTCTGTTGTTTCTGCTGTCCGATATAGCCCATAACTACAGGTGCCAGCATCGCAAGAATAGGACCAATTTTGTCTATTGAAATTCCTGTATTTTGTGATAACTGGTTTTCAACAGTACTTTTTTGCCCGCCAAAGATATGATCAAGAATCGATCCTCCTTCAGCCTGTCTTGCCTCAATTTGTGAAGCATCATTTAAAATACTGCCGTTATGGTCTTTATCTAAAGCATTATTTAAAGCTTCCGCTTCTTTAGCATCCTGAGATTTATTTCTAAGATAAGAAATGATAAGAGGTGCAGCAACGGCTAATAGGGCAATTACCTGATTTTTGCTGATTCCGAATTTGTTCTCAGCCTGTTCAGCAACCTGATTGCCGGTGTTCCCTGTAAGAAGGTCAATTAAACTCATTTTTGTGTTTATTAAGTATTAAGTAAACCAAAGTTATCAAAAAATATGCCTCAGAAAATAACCTGCTCTCACAAATATTGTTAAAGTTTAAGGAAGGCTTCAGCAGCCTTTAATTTTTGATAATAGGAACATTAGAACATGCTTCTCCGAACATCAGGGATTTTACCATTGGCTTTAATTGTTCTACCAATTCAATATAAGCATTTTCGGGAATTTCTTTATCTGAACATCCTTTTACAAGGACTCTCTTTCCTCTCATTTCCTCAAAATCATGAGTCTGGATGGCATTATGCATTAAAATAACTTCCAGGTCTTCACGGCTTCCAAACACTATTTTCTTAGCTACATCTGTAAGTTTTGCAGTTAAGACAAAATAAGCCCAAAGAGGAATAATGGTATCTACAGAATTGTAGATGTATATATAAGTATCTTTATATTGTTCCGTATCGATTGCATCTACCTTTTCACGGAAATCCTTTTCTTTAAGGATCATTTCCTGAAAAAGGAAATCTTTAAGATCAATACCTTTTCTTTCCCCTTTTGGCAGTAAAGTGGTAAGGTCAAAATTGATAAGGCCGCTTTCTGCAACTTTATTCCGGATTTCAAATTCTTCTGACATTTTTTATCATTATCTTTGAACAAATTTACGAATTAAGATCATATCTGTCTTAATTTGTTCTCTATCCTTACTATAGAAATGAAGTATTATATTATTGCAGGAGAAGCTTCCGGTGATTTGCATGGAAGCAACCTGATGAAAGCCTTAAAACACAAGGATCCCCAAGCGGAATTCAGATTTTGGGGTGGCGACCTGATGAAAGCTCAGGGAGGAACTCTGGTAAAACATTACCGTGACCTTGCTTTTATGGGATTTCTGGAAGTTGTGATGAACCTCCGTACTATTCTGAATAATATTAAATTCTGTAAAGAGGATATTCAGAAAAACAGACCTGATATCCTGATTCTGGTAGATTATCCGGGATTCAATCTGAGAATTGCAAGATTTGCCAAAGAGTTGGGAATTAAAGTTGTTTATTATATTTCTCCACAGCTTTGGGCATGGAAAGAAGGCCGCGTAGAAATTATCAAAAAGTATGTGGATGAAATGATGGTGATTCTTCCTTTTGAAGAAGATTTTTACAGAAAACACGGCGTTCACTCTCATTTTGTAGGTCATCCTTTGCTGGATGCTATTTCGGATCTGCAGGAAATCAGTATTGAAAAATTCAAGTCGGAGCATGGATTGAACGAAAAAGAAATCATAGCATTGCTGCCCGGTTCCAGAGAACAGGAGGTGGAAAAAATGCTTGAAATCATGCTTTCCGTAAGATCATATTTTAAAAATTACCAGTTTGTCATTGCCGGAGCGCCAAGTTTACCAAAAGAATTTTATCAGAAATATGTAGATGATAATGTTCATTTTGTTTCCAATAAAACTTATGATCTGCTAAGATGCTCGAAGGCGGCTCTTGTGACTTCCGGAACTGCAACACTGGAAACAGCTTTGCTGAATATCCCTGAAGTAGTCTGTTATCGTGGAAGTAAAATTTCCTATGCTATTGCTAAAAGATTGGTGAAAAATATCAATTATATTTCTCTGGTTAATCTGATTATGGACAGAGAAGTCGTAAAAGAATTGATTCAGAATGATCTGAATACTAAAAATCTGGTAGAAGAACTGAATAAAATCATAGCTGGAGAGAAAAGAGAACAGGTTCTGAATGACTATAACCTTCTGAGAGAAAAGCTCGGTGGAAAAGGCGCAAGTGAGCATGCTGCTGAGGTGATATTGAAAGTATAGTCTTTATCAAATCTTTTGAGAATTTAATCTACATTGTAACTATGAATTATTTTAACCGTTTTCTTCTATTATTAACGTTTACATTATTTTTCTCAAACAGTTTTGCTCAGCAGAATGATGAAAGAGATAAAGTCCAGATATTTTATTACGGCTGGTACGGAAATCCTGCAACGGACGGAAGTTATCAGCACTGGAACCATGAAATCCTTCCCCACTGGAGCAACCCGAAGTGGAATAATATGGGCCATCACACAGGAGGAGATGATATTGGTGCTAATTTTTACCCGGCACTTGGAAATTATAGCTCGAATGATACAAAAATCATTGAACAGCATATGAAAATGATTAAGGACTCCGGAGTGGGAGTGGTTGTGGTAAGCTGGCTGGGAAAAGATTCGTTCACAGATAAAAGTCTTATCAAATATCTGGATATTGCAGATCACTTTGATTTAAAAATTGCCTTTCATATTGAGCCGTTCTATAAAAATACATCAGAATTAAAAGAACAACTTTCTTATCTGGTAAAAACCTACTCTCATCATCATGCTTTCTATAAAAAAGAAGGGAAGCCTTTGTTTTATGTCTATGACAGTTATAAAATCCCCAAAGAAGAATGGATGAAAATATTATCCAAAAATGGTGAGGAAACAGTTAGAAACACAGATTTAGATGCTCTTTATATCGGGCTTTGGGTGGAGAAAGATGATGCTAAATTCTTTAATAAATCCGGTTTTGACGGTTTCTACACTTATTTTGCCAGTGAAGGGTTTGTGTATGGAAGTACAACAGACAACTGGGATTTTATGGCCAAATTTGCTAAAGATCATCATTTGATTTTTATTCCTTGTGTAGGTCCTGGTTATTCCGATACAAGAATCCGCCCATGGAATGAAGCTAATTTCAAAAGCAGAGACAAGGGAAAATATTATGAGAAGATGTTTGATGCAGCCATCAGGGTAAAACCGGATTTTATCGGAATTACCTCATTCAATGAATGGCATGAAGGGACACAAATAGAGCCTGCTGTTCCTAAAAAAGCAGGTGATTTCAAATATGAAGATTACGGTAAAGATCCTTTATTTTATATAAAAGAAACGAAGCGTTTGACGTATAAATTTCTGAAAAAGAAATAATATACTTTCAAACTTAATTTTTAAAACAAAAAATAAAGCGTTCTGTTGACATTTTTAATGAAGACAGAGCGCTTATTTAGTTCTTTAAGAGTTTATAAATTCTCCTTTAATCACTTATTTTAAAAGGATAATTAATGGAAATTGAACAAGCAGCCTCTTCTTATTCTGGCAGTATGTTTTATTCTTGGAATTCTTTTTCAGGATAAAATAGCATTGGCAGAATATTTTATTGATGGGGTTGTTGGAACTTGTTTGGTTCTGCTTGTTTTAATCTGCTTTCATTCTTATTTTCTGCATAAAGCCAAAACTGTTTTACTGATGCTCCTATTGTTTGGAGCAGGCATTATCCTCCATTTTTATAATACCTCTTTGTCAGACGATAAGCTTCTGATAAAGAAACATGAAACAGTTACATTTAAGATCTCTCAGAAATTAAATTCTTCTGAAAAGTATAGAAAATATGAAGGAATAACCCGGAAGGGGAGTACATCTTTCAATTCAATTTTTTATGTTCCAAAAGACAGGAAAGAACTTGATTTTATTCACTACTACAAAGCTGAGGCTTATATTACGCAACCTCAGGCGCCAACATATGATTTTCAGTTCGATTATGCCCAATACCTCAAAAGGAAACATATTCATTACCAGATTTATATTTCAGAAGGAATTTTTTCTGCGGAACGGAATGATTTAACATGGGCAGACCGGCTTAAACAATACAGGTTTGAGGTTCTTAGAAAAATAGATAAAACAGCAATTTCAGAAAAAACTAAAGAATTTCTAAAAGGTATTATTCTGGCGGATAGAACAGAAATTGATGCAGGCACTGTCAGAGATTTTAATAGGTCAGGATTGGTTCATTTTCTGGCCATTTCCGGGACTCATATTGTGGTTGTTTTTGGGATTTTTTATTTTTTACTGACTCGTTTTACAACCTTAAAACTCAGAAAATACGCGGTCATTCTCAGTTTGATTTTCATCTGCTTGTTTGCCGCTTTTATCGGATTGGGTAATTCAGTATTGCGGTCATGCATCATGTTGAGTGTTTATTTTATTTTCGTTTTGCTTCAACGAAAGCCGGATCTTCTTCATTCACTGGCCTTGTCTGCTTTTTTTATTCTGATTGGAGATACCCAGCAGCTTTTTGATGTGGGTTTTCAGCTTAGCTTTCTGGCTGTTTTGGGAATTTACTGGTTGAATCAGCCATTGCTGAAATGCTTTCCAAAACAGGATAATGATATTAAAAAACTTTTGTATAACACCATTACACTTTCTTTATCAGCACAGTTGGCAACACTTCCTCTGGTGCTCTGTTATTTTCACCAGTTTTCATTCATATCAATTATTGCCAATGTAGTCATTGTTCCTTTTTCTGAAATTATCATTGTCTTTTCATTTGTAATGACCGGTCTTATTTCTTTGGGAATTGATTTTGATCTTATAAACAGAGTGTATGATGAAGTTATTCAGGTTCTGCTGAAGATGATCCATTGGTTTGCTGAGGTTGATTTTCTTTTCTTTGAAAATATTCCAATGAGTGGAATAGAAGTGATATCTGCATCGGTGTTTGTATATTGGTTAAGGCCGGCTATTCTGAAATTCAATGTGAAAAATAGAATGAGTTTGGTGACCGCAGTTTTACTCTTTCTGATTATAAGAAGCGGAATCACGGCTTTTGAACATCAGAAAGAAGAGATATTGGTTTATCATTTTAATAAAAGCATCGTTTTTTCAGTAAAAAATGGTAGCAGAGTATGTTTCTGGATTTCGGATATGAAAAATAAGACGGAGGTTTTGCAGTATATAATCAACCCATATTGTGCATCCAGAAGAGTAGACCATTTTGAGATAAAAACCTTGTCACCCTCCATTCAAAAAGTAGTTTTCAGAGATAAGACTTATGATCTGAAATGACGGTTCTGAATTTAGCCATTTTCCTGTATTTATAACGGGTGAAAATCTTATTTAGAAAGATTACAAACTGTCTATTTGTGAGATTTCTCACTTTTCGATATTGTTAAACTTTCTTAATTTTGTGGAAATTCAAATTTAAACTTATATGGCAGGTTTAACGAGTTCTACGATAGGTAGAAAATACGCTATGGCATTATCAGCTCTGTTTTTGCTGATTTTTCTTATACTGCATTTGACAACCAATTTGTTATCAGTTCTAAACAAGGATGCATTCAATACAGCATCTGACTTTATGGGCTATAATCCTTTTGTGCAGTTCTTAATGCAGCCTATTCTTGGTTTTGCAGTAATTTTCCATTTTGTAATGGGATTTGTATTGGAGATCAAGAATAATAAAGCGCGTCCGGTAAAGTATGCAGCAAACAACGCATCTGTGAATTCTTCATGGATGTCCAGAAATATGATTATTTCAGGAGCTGTTATTTTAGCTTTCTTGGCGCTTCACTTATATGATTTCTGGCTACACGAAATGAATTACAAGTATGTAGAAGGATTGACTCCTGATGCAGAACGTTTCTGGCCTGAGCTCCATGAAAAGTTTGCTGATCTTTGGAGAGTGGCTTTATATGTAATCTCTTTTGTTTTGTTAGGATTACACTTAGCTCACGGATTCCAGTCTTCATTCCAGTCTATCGGTGCCAGACATCCAAAATATACGCCGGTGATCAAAGCTTTCGGGAAATGGTATTCCATCCTTATTCCTGCAGGATTCATCATCGTAGCAGTTTTCCATTTTATAACTCAATAATATCAATATACTAATATGAGTAAATTAGATTCAAGAATTCCAGCGGGTCCTCTTAAAGACAAGTGGAAAAATCATAAAGACCATATGAACCTTGTTGCACCAAACAACAGAGATAAGATTGATATTATTGTTGTAGGTACAGGTTTGGCAGGAGGTTCTGCTGCAGCTACATTAGCTGAGCAAGGATACAACGTAAAAGCGTTCTGCTACCAGGATTCTCCAAGAAGAGCTCACTCGATTGCAGCTCAGGGAGGGATCAACGCAGCTAAGAATTACCAGGGAGATGGTGACTCTACTTACAGATTATTCTACGATACCATCAAAGGTGGTGACTATAGAGCAAGAGAAGCTAACGTTTACAGATTAGCTGAAGTTTCTGCAAATATTATTGACCAGTGTGTTTCCCAGGGGGTTCCTTTCGGAAGAGATTACGGTGGTCAGCTGGATAACCGTTCATTTGGTGGGGTTCAGGTAAAAAGAACTTTCTACGCAAAAGGACAAACCGGACAGCAGTTATTATTAGGTGCTTATTCTGCAATGAGCCGTCAGATCGGTAAAGGAAGAATTAAGATGTACAACCGTCATGAGATGTTGGATCTTGTTATTGTTGACGGAAAAGCAAGAGGAATTATTGCAAGAAACCTTGTAACAGGAGAAATTGAAAGACACTCTGCTCACGCAGTAGTAATTGCTTCAGGAGGATACGGAAACGTATATTTCCTTTCTACCAATGCAATGGGATCGAACGTTTCTGCAGCATGGAAAATTCACAAGAAAGGAGCTTACTTCGCAAACCCATGCTACGTACAGATTCACCCTACTTGTATCCCAGTTCACGGAACACAGCAGTCTAAACTGACTTTGATGTCTGAATCATTAAGAAACTCAGGAAGAATCTGGGTTCCTAAGAAAATTGAAGATTCAGTAGCGATCAGAGAAGGTAAATTAAGACCTGAAAATATTAAAGAAGAAGATAGAGATTATTATCTGGAAAGAAGATATCCTGCATTCGGTAACCTTGTACCTAGAGACGTAGCTTCCAGAGCTGCTAAGGAAAGATGTGATGCCGGATACGGAATTGAAAATAATGATACTAAAGAAGGTGTTTACCTTGATTTCTCTACAGAGATCATGAAAAAAGGTAAAGAAGCCGCTATCGAAAAACATATTCATAATCCTACAGATCAGCAGATCTATGATCTTGGTAAAAAGTGGGTTGAGGAGAAGTATGGTAACTTATTCGTAATGTACGAAAAAATTACAGCTGATGATCCTTACAAAACTCCAATGAAGATCTATCCTGCGGTTCACTATACAATGGGTGGTGTATGGGTTGATTATAATCTTCAGTCTACGATCCCTGGATGTTTCGTAATCGGTGAGGCTAACTTCTCAGATCACGGGGCAAACAGACTGGGTGCTTCTGCTTTGATGCAGGGTCTTGCTGATGGATATTTTGTACTTCCTTACACGATTGCAGATTACCTTTCTGCAGATATCAGAACAGGAACTATTCCTACCAATTCAGCAGCATTTGACGAGGCTGAAAAAGGAATTAAAGAGAAAATTAATTTCTTCTTAAACAATAAAGGAACTCATTCTGTAGACTATTTCCACAAGCAGTTAGGAAACATTATGTGGAATAAAGTAGGAATGGGAAGAACTCCTGAAGGGTTAAGAGAAGCGATCAAGGAAATTGAAGAAGTAAGAAATAACTTCTGGAAAAATGTAAAAGTTCCGGGAGAAGGAGAAGGAATGAACACTGAGCTTGAAAAAGCATTCAGAGTGGCGGACTTCCTTGAGCTTGGACAATTAATGGCTATCGATGCACTACACAGAAACGAATCTTGTGGTGGACATTTCCGTGAAGATCATTCAACTCCTGACGGAGAAGCGGAAAGAGACGACGTAAACTACAAATACGTCGGAGCTTGGGAATATCAGGGAGACGATATCAACGCGGAAGTGTTGCATAAAGAAGAACTGATCTACGAGAACATCGAGGTTAAAACTAGAAGTTATAAATAATCTCCAACCTATAAATATAACATTATGAGTGCAAAAAAAGGCTTACATCTTACGCTGAAAATTTGGAGACAAAAAAATAGTAAAACTAAAGGTCAGTTTGAGACCTATAAAATATCAGATGTATCTACAGACTCTTCATTTTTAGAGATGTTAGATATCCTGAACGAAAATTTAATTAACGAAGGAAAAGAACCAATCGCTTTCGACCACGACTGTCGTGAGGGAATCTGCGGTATGTGTTCTCTTTACATCAATGGTAGAGCTCACGGACCTGATACAGGTATCACAACTTGTCAGCTTCACATGAGAATGTTCAAAGATGGAGAGACTATCGTTATTGAACCTTGGAGAAGTGCTGCTTTCCCTGTTATCAAAGACTTGATGGTAGACAGAAGCGCATTCGACAGAGTAATGGCAGCAGGAGGTTTCATTTCTGTGAACACTTCCGGTAATACACTGGATGCTAACGCTATTCCTGTTCCGAAAGAAGATGCAGACAAAGCAATGGATGCTGCAGCTTGTATTGGATGTGGAGCTTGTGTAGCGACATGTAAAAACGGATCTGCAATGTTATTCGTTGGAGCAAAAGTTTCTCAGTATGCATTACTTCCACAAGGTAGAGTAGAAGCTAAGAGAAGAGTTCTGAACATGGTAAAAGCTATGGATGAAGAAGGATTTGGTAACTGTTCAAACACAGGTGCGTGTGAAGTAGAATGTCCTAAAGGAATTTCTCTTGAAAACATTGCAAGAATGAACAGAGAATACATGGCTGCTCTTGTAGATCAAGGATAGAATTGATTCAAATACATAGAAAATCGCCTTCATTTTTGGAGGCGATTTTTTTATGAAAAAGAAGACTCTGTTAAAGTTTGTTAACTTATGGCCGGATCTTCGTCATTCTTTATTTATTAACTATATATTTGAAAGGTAGTTGAATCGTTTTTATGAAAAAGCTTTCAAATGCTTTTTACCATCAAAAAGGTGTCATTCAATAATTGGAATACCCCTTTTGAACGGTAATAATAAAATTTTTAAAAAAAATAATTAGTGTGAATTAGCAAGCCCTAAAAAGCGTATTTTTGTGTAATATTAAAAATTGAAATGAAAAAATATCTTTTATTGTTTATCATCACATTCTTTGTGATGTCTTGTTCAAAAAAAGTAGAAGTAAAAGGAAAAATTACCGGAAGCTCACCATTGGAAAGAATTGAATTTGTAGAAGCTTCAGGAGTAGGAACCCTGCCTTTAATTAATATAGGTCTCGATAAAGACGGAAACTTTTCAGGAAGTTTTGATGCTCCTAAGGATGGGATGTACGTAATCAACTATGCAGGCAGACAAAGCCTGATTTATCTTGAAGGAGGACAAAAAGTGAATATCTCAGGAAACGGAGCTACCTTCCCAAATGAATATGTGATTACCGGAGATGCTAAAAAGAATAATGATTTCCTTACAGCTTCTCAGAAGTTTTTAGCTGAGTATGGTAATAAAGTTAACTTAGGCGCTTTGATGGCAGGAGATGAAGCTGCATTTTTGAAAGGAATGCATAAAATTGAAGCGGATATTAATAAAAACGTGGATGACCTTGCTAAGAAAAATAATCCAAGCAAAGGATTACTAGAGTGGAAAAAAAATGATGTGAAAGTAACCATTCTTAATTTGCTTGCCAACTATGAAATGTCTCACGGTCCTATGTCCGGAAACCCTTCTTACAAATCATCTAAAGCTTTTAAAGATTATGAAACCCAGTTAGAAACAGACAAAGAAGCGATGGTGAAAACTATTCCTCTTTACAGACAGTATCTGCTGGTAAAAATGACTCCTGATTTCCAGAAATATGCTGAAGCAAACAGCAAAGGAAAAACAGGTATTACAACTTCTGAGATGTTTGCCCAGTATTTAAAAACTAAAAAAGATTTATCTCAAACAACAAAAGATTATCTTCTTGCATTTGTAATGGCTCAGGCTGATATTCATCCAACAACTCCGGCTGCCAATATCGACAAGATTAAGAAGATCATCGATTCAGATATTAAAGATGCTACTATTAAAAGCGACCTTTTAAAAATGCAGGTAGCGATTACAGGACTTAAAATCGGAGAGGCAGCTCCCGAAGCAGCTTTAGCAAAACAAGACGGAAAAGCTTACAAGCTTTCTGAAAACAAAGGAAAACCTTATATGCTGTTCTTCTATGCTTCATGGAACCCTTACATCAGCGAAGCTACCGTACCTGTATTAAAAGAAGTCGTAAACTTCTATAAGTCTAAAATGAATTTTGTATTTGTAAACGTTGATGATACAAAAGACCAGTTTATTAAAACAAGTAATTCTTTATTAAAAGGAATTCAGGGAGTAAATGTTTACGGAGAAGGAGGATTGAACTCAGATATCGCTAAGAAATATGGCGTATACGGATTCAAATTACCTTGCTTTGTAATCATCGATAAAGACGGTAAAATTGCCAGCAGATCTTTCGTGAACCTTGGTGAGCAGGAATTGGTGACAATTCTTGATAAACTGACAGGTCTTTCTGCTCCGAAAGTAGATCCGAATGCGCAAATGCAGCCACAACTGCAGCTTGATCCATCTGCAATGCAGCAAGCTCCACAGCCAGCAAATCCACAGCCGGCTCCAACAAAATAATAAACTTTAACATTGTATAGAAACCTTATCTTCGGATAAGGTTTTTTTTATTGTATTTTTGCAAACTGGAACGTAAAAGTTTCAATTAGGAAAATAGAAAATTTTAGAATGAGTAGGAAGAAAAAAAGAGATCTGACTCTTGAAAATATAAAATTGTTGACTGCCGGAGCAAAAGGCGTGGCAATAGGAAAAACAGAGGAAGGTAAAACAGTAATGGTAACAGGCGCAATTCCAGGAGATATTGTGAATGTGAGAGTGAAGAAAGCCAAGTCAAAATATTATGAAGGCGAAGCCATTGAAGTTCTTGAAAAATCACCTTACAGAGTTGAGCCTAAATGTATTCATTTTGGTACTTGCGGAGGATGCAAGTGGCAGAATATGAGCTATGAAAAACAGCTTGATTTTAAACAGGAAGAAGTTTACAATAATATCAAAAGGATCGGAGGAATTGATGACTTTGAAACGGTTCCGATTCTAGGATCTGAAGAACAATATTTTTACAGAAATAAAATGGAGTTTTCCTTCTCCAATGCGAGATGGCTTACTCAATATGAAATAAGCTCCGAAGAAAATTTCGGGAGCAAAGATGCCTTAGGTTTTCATATTCCGGGAATGTGGAGCAAGATTCTTGATTTGAAAGAGTGTTTCCTTCAGGAAGATCCTTCCAATGCCATTAGACTGGCTGTAAAAGAATATGGCGTTAATACTGGCCTTGACTTTTTTGATGTGAGAAATCAGGAAGGATTCTTAAGAACCTTAATGATGAGACAGAACTCTAAAGGAGAATGGATGGTTCTTTTCCAGCTTTACAGAGAAGAAAAAGAAAACAGAGAAAAACTTTTTGAATTCTTATTAGAAAAATTCCCGCAGATTAAAACATTGGTATATGCTATTAATCCTAAGCAGAATGACTCTATTTATGATTTAAATATCAATGTATATTTCGGGGAAGGTTACCTTATGGAAGAAATGGACGGACTGCAGTTTAAGATTGGCCCGAAATCATTCTTTCAGACCAACTACAAACAGGCACTGGAGCTATACAGAAAAACATTGGAGTTTGCAGATCTTAAAGGAGATGAAGTAGTGTATGACCTTTATACCGGAACAGGAACAATTGCCCAATATGTAGCAAGAAATGCAAAACAGGTGATTGGAATAGAATCTGTACAGGAAGCCATAGACGCAGCTATAGAACACGCCGCATTGAACGGATTGACAAACACAACGTTCTATTGTGGAGATATGAAAGATATTTTCAATGATGAATTTATGGCGAATCATCCTAAAGCAGATGTGTTAATCACGGATCCTCCAAGAGATGGAATGCACCAGAAGGTTGTAGAGCAGATTTTAAAACTGTCACCTGAAAAAGTAGTTTATGTAAGCTGTAACTCAGCAACACAGGCGAGAGATCTTGCCCTGATGAAAGATCATTATACTTTGGTAAAGATCTTACCGGTAGATATGTTCCCGCAAACGCACCATGTCGAGAACATTGCGTTGCTTGTTAAAAAATAAATTATTTAAATTTGAATTTCAAATCTTAATATGAAGTACTTTAAATTTCTCATAGCAATCTGCTTTTTAGGGATGCTTTTTTCCTGTGGCGGAGATGATGATATCTGTGAAAGCGGAGAAGGAACTCCCAGAATGAAGGTAGGTTTCAGAACATTGGCGGAAGGAAAGGATACAACCATAGATACATTGTATGTATCAGTAGACTATGGCGGAGGAAAGGTGGATTTGGGAAAACTTGCCAACATTGATTCCAGGTTAATTCCTTTACGTGTAGACAACTCACCCTATACGGATGTTTATTTCAAAACCAGATTCAAAGGGCCGGAGTCTCATGTAAGAATCAGCTATAGTACAAAGTCTACCTATGTATCTCCGGGGTGCGGAATCAAAAAATCTTATGAGAATTTAAGTTCAGAATTAGTAACTCCGAATCCTGTTCTGAAACTGGAAGCCGGGCAAAATCAAATAGAGAATGAAGACAAGACTAATCTTTACCTTTCTTTTTAGTTTATTGGGAATAATAAGCTGGGCACAAGAGAAAAAAAAGGAAGCAGAAAAGAAAGTTCATGAGAAATATGAACCCAATTTTATGGTTGGCCTTGATGTACTGAACACCGGAGCCGGATTCTTTTCAGACAGAAAACTGTATCAGGGATTTATTTCGTCAAAGATAAAAGGAAATCTGCATGCTATTGCGGAAGCAGGTTTTGAAAAGAATGTGTATCAGAAGAATGGTTATGATGCAAAAGCAAGCGGTCCCTTCGTTAAGTTGGGGGCTTTCTATATGCTGGCAAAAGATGCAGAGAATGAATTCAACGGATTTTATGCTGGTGGAAAAGCAGCAGGATCATTCTATAACCAGGAATATATGGCAATTCCCGTTCGCGGATTTGGGGGAAGCAGTTCCTCTGAAGCATTTCCTTCATCCTCTCAGTCTTCTTTCTGGCTTGAAGGTACATTGGGGGGCAGAGTGCAATTGTTTAGTTCCAATTTTTATATAGATGTAAATCTTCAGCCAAGATATATGGTTTACACTTCCAAACAGGATGATATTTCTCCAATGATCGTTCCCGGCTTTGGAAGAAGTTCCTCAAAGTTTAATATGGGGTTTGCATGGAATATTGCTTATAAGTTCTAGAAATAACTGCTCTTACCATTTAAAATATAAAAAACACAAACTTTAGATTGTCCTAAAGTTTGTGTTTTTTTTAATGAATGTTACTTATAATTTTTATAAATGATAATTCTTGAATTGTACAATATATAGAATATAAAATTAATCATATTCTTTGATTTGTGTTTTTTTTAATGAATATGTTTTTTAGATGTATAATATTAAAAAATATTAAGTTATTTAATTTGTTTGATTTATAAAATAGCTATATTTGGCGGAAATTATAATTGTTTTTTAATTTATGAAAAGAGTATTTACTGCTTTAATGTTAACTTGCATAGGAGGGGCAGTGTTCGGGCAATGGACACCTACTTCTCTTAAAAAAGGAGACGACAACAAAAGAAGTACAGGATTTAGAGTAGATCAATCTAATGTAAGAGGTAACGGGTACTATAAACTGGACCTGAACTTACTGAGATCTCAGCTGAAGAATGCACAGGAAATGGGAGCTAATTCCACTCCTGTAGTAATTTCTCTTCCTACAATGAGTGGGAAGATTGAAAGGTTTAATGTATACAGTTTTCCGGTAGTTGTAAAAGAACTGGCAGACAAGTATGAATTAGGATCTTATGTTGGAACAAGTGTCGATGACCCTACCAAATACTTAAGATTCAGTATCGCTCCTAACGATTTTCAGTCAATGATTATTCATGGAGATAAATATGAATTTATCGATCCGGCATCAGCAGACAAAACGGTTTACGCTGTTCATCCTAAAACAAAAAAGGATAAGAACGGTTTCCTGTGTTCTACAGAAGAATCTCCTGCTGCTAAGAAGGAAATAGATGCTTTATTGAAAAATGGGCAGTCATTCTCTAATCAGCCAACAACTTTTAACAAAAGTTCTGATAAGAAATACAGAACAATGAGACTGGCAATGTCTGTTACAGGTGAGTATACACAATACTTTATGACACTTGCAAACGTGCCTGCCACTGCTACAGATGCCGAGAAAAGAGCTCCTGCATTGGTTGCCATCAATAACACGCTAACCAGAGTAAATGGAGTTTTTGAGAAAGATTTTGCATTGCATTTGAATTTACAGAATTTTCCAAATGTAATTTATATTGATCCGGCAACCGATCCATATGCTGCAGCTGCAACGGGATCACAAGGGGCTTGGAACACACAGCTGCAAGCAGCTTTGACAGCCAATGTTGGAAACGAAAACTATGATATCGGACACTTGTTCGGTAAATCAGGAGGTGGAGGAAACGCCGGATGTATCGGGTGTGTATGTATCAATCCTACAACTGCAGTTCCTAAAGGAAAAGGTTCAGGATTTACTTCTCCGGCGAATGGAATTCCGTCTGGTGACGCCTTTGATATCGATTATGTTGCACACGAAATGGGGCACCAGTTAGGAGCTAACCATACTTTCTCTCATAATCTTGAAGGAAGCGGGGTAAATATGGAACCAGGTTCAGGAACTACCATCATGGGATATGCAGGTATTACCGGCCCTGATACAGATGTTCAGCAAAACTCTGATCCTTATTTCCATAAAGCAAGTATCGGTCAGGTACAGGCTAATTTAATTGCAAAAACTTGTGATGTAGAAACTACAATTACCAACAATCCACCTGTAATTGCTGATCTTCCAACATATACTATACCTAAAGGTACTGCTTTTGCTTTAACAGGTTCTGCTACAGATCCTGAAAATGATCCAATGACTTATTCCTGGGAAGAGGTAGATGATGCTTCAGTTTCTATTGATAAGTATAATTTAGGAAATACAACATCAGGAGCTTCATTCAGATCTGCTGCTCCAAACGCAAGCCCGACAAGATACTTCCCGAAATTTACTTCTGTAATGAACGGAGTATTAAATAATGCGAACAATACATGGGAAGCTGTATCTACTAAGGCAAGAACTACAAATTTTGCATTAACGGTAAGAGATAATAATTCCAATGTAGCCCAACAGCAATCTGCTTTTAAAATTCAGACTATTGTTGTAGGAGATAATGGTCCTTTCAGATTAGCTAACCAATATGCTGATGTGAATACGCCAACGCCAATTCAGTGGATTGTTGCCAATACCAATGCAGCTCCTTATAATGTTGCTAATGTAAAAATTGATTACACTACAGATAACGGAACAACCTGGACGGTATTATCAGCATCAACACCTAATGACGGATCCGAAAACTTCACTTTCCCTTCTTCATTGAACGGTCAGACAATTAAAGTAAGAGTTTCTTCAATAGGAAATGTTTTCTATGCGGTAGGACCTGTAAGTATTGCACCTCTATCTGCTTGTAGCAGTGCTGCTCCAACTAACGTTGTTGTAAGTAACATTACAGTGTCTTCAGGAAGTGTATCCTGGATGTCTTATACAGGCGCAACTTATAAAGTACGTTACAGAAAAGTAGGTACAACTGTATGGACTGAAGCTGATACAGCAGTTCCTTCAATCAACTTAAGTAACTTAATTGATGGTACAACGTATGAAGTTCAGGTAGCTTTAGTTTGTGGTACTACAGTAGGAACATATTCTACATCCGTAAACTTCAGTACACCTGCACTTGCTTACTGCGCAGCTGCTTCAACAAGTTCAGACTATGAGTATATTGCCAATGTGACACTTGCGAATGTAAATAACACTTCTGTAAATAGTACATATACAAACTATACAACAAATACAGCACTTCAAATTAACTTAACAAAAGGGAATGTTTACCCTATGTCTGTTACTGTAGGGAACTCCGGTAGTGCTGATTATGATACGGTAGCTGCATTTATAGACTTTAACAAAGATGGTGTTTTCAGTGATTCAGAAAGAGTATTGAATTATCCTGTAACATTAACGCAGCCATCAACTGTAGTAAGCGGAAACGTTACAATTCCAGCGAATGCAGTAGAAGGACAGCCATTAAGAATGAGAGTTGTAGCATTCTATGTAGGTGCTGGAACTGGAGGAGGTAACATTGGTTTATCATTACCTTCAGATTATGTTTGTGGAGAACTTTTCGATGGTGAGGTTGAGGATTATAATGTAGTTATCACAGGTAACCTTTCTACTTCTGAAAACGATGTTAAAAATAATGGTATTCAGATTTATCCAAATCCTGCAACTGATGTTTTAAATATTACTAAAGTTTCAGATAAAGCAACTTATAAAATTTATAGTGCTGCCGGACAATTAGTAGACAGAGGAAATATCAATAATGGAAAAGTAAATGTTTCAGCTTTAGTGAAAGGTGGTTATATAATTACTATTGATGATAAAGGAATTGAACAGTTCAAATCTAAATTTATCAAGAAATAAAGATAACCTTTAAATATTAGTAAATCCCCGGAACTTCCCGGGGATTTCTTTATTTAGATCATAAGTAGTTAATTTGTTATTTTTTTATAAAAAAAACATAAATGTACTTATAAATTAATAATAAAAAATGATTAGATTTGTGTGATTAATATTATAATGAAAACATTATGAAGAAATTCTTTACCTCTTTAATTCTGTTTCTCTGTTTGATTTGCACAGGCTTTGTATCCAAAGTCTCGGCTCAGGCAGGCCAGATCGGGACAGGAACGGGTACCTCTGTGTATCTCCCCATACGTTCCTATTATGGGTATAGTTATTCTCAGCAGATTTATACTGCTGCAGAGCTTACGACTGCTATAGGTACGTCAAACTATATCACGGCTATAAAGTTTTATTCCACCACCGTTGCATCCTCTCAGGCTGTATATAAGGATTGGGTGGTATACATGGGAAATACAACCCAGAATAACTTTGCCACCAATACAAGCTGGATTCCGGTAAGTTCTATGACTCAGGTGTTTGACGGAGTTTTACCTAACTTAACGAATGGAAGCTGGGTAACTCTTCAATTGTCTACACCATTTTTATGGAATGGAACAGACAACCTTGTGGTTGCTGTAAATGAAAAAACTCCTGATTATGCATCTTCTCCAGGTACGGCCTGGGGATCATACAATGCAGGAGCAAACAGGGGGATCATCTATTATGAAGATAGCGCAAATCCTGATCCTGCAGCACCTCCTTCTGCAAAAGACAGACTTGCAGATATTCCCAGAATACAGTTGGAAAGCCACCCGCTTCCGGCTTGTTCAACAGCTCCGCCTACCAATATTACAGTTTCAAACCTGACAACAACTTCTGCTAATATAGGCTGGTACCTTTCTGCAGGTGCCACTTATGTTGTAAGATACAGACCTGTATCAGGAGGAGCTTGGACAACAATCAATGTGACAACTCCTATGGTCGCAAACCAGATTATTACCGGATTAACTGAGCAGACTCAGTATGAAGTTCAGGTAGCGACTGTCTGTGGAGGAACACAGGGAGCATTCTCTTCCAGCGTCAACTTTACAACTCCTGCACTTACTTATTGTAATTCCGCTGCTACGAGTACCTATATTGATGGATATATCAATCAGGTTTCTGTAAATGCACAAGGTGCTCCGTCTATGTACAGCAACTCCGGTCAGAGTGGCTATACAGATTACAGTACAGATCCTGCAAGAGTAGTTACTTTGGTAAGAGGAGGTACAGCTACCGTTTCAGTTTCAAAAACGTGGCCAGGCTACCAGTACGGCTTCTTGACAGGAGTTTGGATTGACTTTAACCGTAATGGTGTTTTTGAAGCGAGTGAAAGAGTACTTACTTCACCAAGTAATACAACAACTCCGGTTACCGCTACATTTACAGTACCAACTGCTGCCGGTGGTGCTTATACAGGAAACCTGACTACAAAAATGCGTGTTGTATTAAATGAATACAGCCCAATTAGTGCTTGTGGAACTTATTATTATGGTGAAACTGAAGACTATGCAGTAAAACTTATCGATTTGGCTGGATGTTCTACAGCACCGCCATCTAATATCATGGTTAATAATGTAACCCCTTCTTCAGCGAATGTTACTTGGACATCCACTACAGGAGCTACTTATATCGTAAGATACAGAGTTTCTCCTTCCGGAGCATGGCAGCAGATTGCAGTAAATACACCATTAATCAGTAACCAATTACTTACCGGATTATTGGAACAGACTGCATACGATGTACAGGTAGCCACTGTTTGTGGAGGTACTACAGGGGCATTCTCACCAACTGTTACCTTTACAACACCTACTCTTACTTATTGTACAGCAGGTCCTACAAGCAATACTGCAACAAGCGGATATATTAATAATGTAACTGTTACTCCTACGAATACTCCTATTATGATGAGTAATTCCGGATCTGACAATTATAAAGATTATACACCGGATGCTACAAGAGTAGTAATCTTTGAAAGAGGTTCAGCAAATAATAAAATTTCTGTAAACAAATACTGGCCGGGTTCTCCTTCTTCATATGCAGTTTCAGCCTGGGTAGACTTTAACAGAAACGGAACATTTGAAACCAGTGAAAGAATTCTTAATACCACATACAATACAACTACTCCTGTAACGGCTACTTTCTCAGTACCTACCGTTGCAAGTGGTAACGTGTATACAGGAACTCTTCCTACCCGTATGCGTGTAGTAATGAGATATTTTGATAATGCTAACCCTTGTGGTACATTCACTCAGGGAGAGGTAGAAGATTATGCAGTAAAATTTGTAGATGCTCAGCCTTGTTCAACGGCCGCTCCAACAAATATTACAGTAAATAATATCGGAGCTACTACAGCAACGGTATCATGGGTTGCTACTGCAGGAGCTACTTATAATATCAGATGGAGAGTTTCTCCGGGTGGAGTGTGGCAGACAGCTACAGTTCCTGCGGGTCAGAACTTCTATGGAATTACTGGTCTTACAGAGCAGACTAATTATGATGTTCAGGTTTCTACAACTTGTAACGGTTCCACAGGTTCTTACTCGTCAACAGTAACATTCACAACCCCTCCATTAACTTACTGTCAAATGACAGGAACGGGTACGAATGACCATATTTCGAATGTAACAGTTACCTCTTCGAACCTTGGAGTTCCTCCGATGAATAATACTTCGGTACAGACCAATTATATCAGTTATACTTCTCCGGAAACTCTTATTACTTTAGATGTAGATTCTCAGAATAATAAAATTTCCGTAGCAAAAGGCTGGACAGGTGCAACAGGTAACGATGCTGTAACAGCCTGGATCGACTTTGACAGAAACGGACAGTTTACAGATGCCGAGAGAATTTTAATTTCTCCAGCCAACACAACAACTCCGGTGACGGCTACTTTTGCAGTTCCTTCGAATGCTTACACAGGACTATTAACAACTACAATGAGGGTTGTACTGAAACGTACAAATGCTCCTGTAATGTGTCAGAACGCAGTAGATGGAGAAGTAGAAGACTACAGAGTAAGAATCAGACCTTGCAGCAATGCAACTCCTAACGCACCAACATTTACAACAACGCATACAACAGCTACTGTTACCATCACAGGAGCAGGAGTAAGTTATGTGGTGAGATACAGAGTGCAGGGAACAACTGTCTGGACGCAGGTATATGCTTCTGCACAATTAGGTAACCTTCCTTTAGTAATCAGTGGATTGACTCCAGCAACTACTTATGAAGTAGAGGTTGCGGCAATCTGTGGAGATATCGTTGGAACGGCAACACCAATCAAAACATTTACTACAAGATGTGATCCTACTCCTCCGAATGTAACAGTAACTAATATTACTCCAACAACAGCATTGATTACGTGGTCTCCGCTTGCAGCAAGTTCTACGTATACCATGAGATGGAGAAAAGTAGGTAGTACAGGGCCATGGAATATAGTGAGTTTACCGGCAGCTCCTGCCAATACTTATGTATTAGGAAGTGCAACTCCTCTGGAGCCATACACAACTTATGAAGTACAGATTGCTAACCAGTGTAACGGTGAAAGTACATTAAATCCATATTCAAATCCTAAAGTATTTACAACAGAAAGAATATGTGAGATTCCGCCTCCGGGACTAACAATTACCCAATTGCTTCCTACATCAGCGGCAATTCAGTGGGATCCGTTCCCGGGAGCAACATATGTTCTTAGATATAGAAAAGTAGGAATTCCGAGCTGGACAGAAGTACCATCATTAGTTAATAACCTTGTATTGACAGGTCTTACAGAATTAACAAAATATGAAATGCAGGTAGTGAATATCTGTAACGGTACACCAGGAAACTATACTCCTCCTTACTACTTTACAACTCCTACAGTAATCTACTGTAAGATGAAGGCTGAAAACTCAACAGGAGAGCATATCTCTAAAGTTACAGTGAAGCCTACTGGTAAGAAAACAATGGAGAATGAATCCGGAGCATCGACGTATACAGATTACACAGGAGTTCCTAAAACATTCATCGAGATGATCCAGGGCTCCACTGACAATGAGATCATCATTGAGAAAAAATGGACAGGAACTACTTACAACGAAGGAATCGCAGTTTGGATTGACTTCAACAGAAACGGAGAGTTTGACATCAATGAAAGAGTATTTACTTCTTCACCAAACTCAAACAGCCCTGTTTCAGGTAAATTCAATGTACCGGCAGATGCCTTTGTAAGTATGACAGATTATAAGTATGTAGTGATGAGAGTAGCCATGTCGAGAGACGGTATCCCTGTAAACTGTACTGACTTCAAAAACGGAGAAGTAGAGGATTACACGGTAAGAATCTCTAAACCTGTTGTCGCTAACCCGGTTGATCAGACAAGTGTTATGATTTATCCTAACCCGGTAAGCTCAGTACTGTTTGTAAAAAATGTTAGCAAGAGGGCTAAATATAAGATCTACAATGCAGCCGGACAGGTTATCGCAGACGGTATCCTACTCAACAACCAGATCAATGTAAGCAGATTGATTAACGGTGTTTATGTAATTGATATCGATGACAACGGTACTACTACCCAAAAGAAATTTATCAAAGAATAATCATTTAGATTTCAAATAGAATAAGCCTCCGGAAATGGAGGCTTATTTTTTTGTAAAAGATCTCGGAAGAATCCGTCCCCTCAGGAAAAATTTTTTGCAGAAAAAAACTCGTTAGAAAAGTTTCTAACGAGTTTTTATTTATTCAATACTGAAGATCACTTTTTCAGTTTCTTCTTTTAATTCTTCCAGATTGGTATTATTGTAGATAATGCAGTCTGCCATTTTAATTTTATCCCTTTCGGGCATTTGTTTTTCCATGACCGTTTCTACCTCGCGGTAGGTTTTATTATCCCTGTCCATTACTCTTTTGATCCTGATGTTATCCTCGGCTGTTACCAGAAGAGACTTATAACATTGTCTGTTAAGTTTCAGTTCAAACAGTAAAGCTGTTTCTTTAAAAACTAAATATTTGCTTTGTTTCTTAACCCAGTTTTCAAAATCAATTCTTACAGCGGGATGAATAATTTCATTCAACTGCTGAAGCAGGTCTCTGTTTTTAAAAACTTTATCCGCTACAAATTTTCTGTCATACAATCCGTTTTCATCATAAGCATCTTCACCAAGAAGTTCTTTGATTTTTATTTTCAGATCCTCACTCTCATTAACTATAGCTTTTGCTCTGTCATCGGAATAATAAACCGGAAAGCCGAATTCCTCTATAAAGCGTGCTACTGTGGTTTTTCCGGAACCTATTCCTCCTGTTAAACCAATGATCTTGGGTGCTGGTTCCGGCTCTGTCTGCTGTGTTTCTGAATGTAATTCTTCCATGATTAAAAATTAATATCCAAAAACATCATTAAAGCTAAACGTTTCATCAAGTCTTACCCCTTTATCGGTCATTTTAAGACTTGCCAATTCGTTATGAGCATCATGTTCAAAGAACAATAAATATTCGTTGTCTACACACTGCTTAAGGAATTTCCCTTTTTCTTCCAGTGTTAAAAGAGGTCTGGTATCATATCCCATCACGTATACCTGATTGATATGTCCTGCGGTAGGAATAAGATCGGCTGCAAAAACAACCGTTTTTTCCTGATATTGGATTACCGGAAGCATCTGCTTTTCCGTATGTCCGTCTACGAAGATAACGTCCATCTTCAGATCAGGAGCGAAACCGTAGTTTCCGGTAGTGGGAAGTGGCAAAAAGTTAAGCTGTCCGCTTTCCTGCATTGGCATAATATTTTCCTTCAGGAAGCTGGCTTTTTCCCTTGCGTTAGGTTCTGTAGCCCACTGCCAGTGATTTTCATTCGTCCAGAAGTTGGCGTTTTTAAAGGCAGGTCTGTATCCGGTTCTGTCGTCATTCCATTCTATAGCTCCGCCGCAGTGGTCAAAGTGAAGATGAGTAAGGAATACATCCGTAATATCTTCCTTTATAAAGCCATATTTTTTAAGATTTTTATCAAGAGTATCGTCTCCCCAAAGAGAATAATGTCCAAAAAACTTGTCATCCTGTTTGTTGCCTAAACCGCAGTCTACCAGGATTAATTTTTTTCCATCTTCAATAAGCAGAGAACGGGTTCCCAGCTCAATCAGGTTTTTTTCGTCTGCCGGGTTTGTTTTTTCCCACAGACTCTTCGGGACGACTCCGAACATAGCACCGCCGTCCAGTTTAAATTTTCCACATTGTATTGGATATAACTTCATATGTATATTTTGATTATTTCTTTATTAATTTCATTTTCTCCGCAATTTTTCTTGCGTTATCATCAGATTGTTCAAGTTGAGTAATGATGTTGTTAAAATCATTATCTTTTCTGTTCTGAGAAAGTTTTTGTTTGATGAATATTTCGGTTGGAATAACTTTAATCCCAAAAGCACCTTTCATTTCCTTTTCCACAAATTCCCTTCCCATGTCTTTCACCATCATTGGACATTGCTGAAAACTTTCATATTGGGACGTTAATTTATCCAAATGGGCATACAGTTCATCATGATTCATTATTTCAACTTTTCCGTGAATCTGTACCGCCTCATAATTCCAGGTGGAAACATTCATATGATCATACCAGCTGCTCGATATATAAGTGTGCGCTCCCAAAAAGTCACAAAGAACTTCATCTCCATTTTGTAAGGTTTTTGCCTGGGGATTAGCCCGTGAAATATGGGTTTCAATATAAATATTTTCAGGATTATCCTCATTAAGCATCATCATGGAATGGGTTGCCCGTATCTTATCAACAGAAGAAATCAGTAAAGCAAAAGAGTTTTCTTTGATAATCTCTCTCATCAAATCGTAATCTTCGCTTCTGTATAATTTAGGTATAAACATAAACTAATCAATTCTCATTAAGCTTAAACTTTTAACTTTGAACCGTGAATTCAAAACTTTGAATTTAAAATAGCTCTCCCGGGTCTTTAGGCCTTGTAATATTCAAATGTTTGTAAGCTTTGTCGGTAACTTCCCGTCCTCTTGGAGTTCGGATAATAAAACCTTCCTGAATCAGAAACGGTTCATATACTTCTTCCAGTGTTTCCGGATTTTCGGCAATTGAGGTTGCCAGGGCAGAAATACCAACCGGTTTTCCTTTAAAATTTTCAATCATGACACGCATGATTTTATTATCCATTTCATCCAGACCAAATTCGTCCACGTTTAAAGAATCCAAAGCATATTTGGTAATCTTGATCTCAATCTCACCGTTTCCTTTGATTTCGGCAAAATCACGTACTCTTCTCAGTAATGCATTGGCAATCCTTGGCGTTCCACGGCTTCTTCTTGCTATTTCTATCGCAGCATCTTCATAAATGACAACTCCTAAAACCCTTGCACTTCTCTGAATAATGGTTGATAAAAGTTCAATAGAATAATATTCCAGCCTGCTCTGAATCCCGAATCGGGCAAGCATTGGCTTCGTAAGCATTCCACTTCTTGTAGTAGCTCCCACCAGAGTAAACGGATTTAAGGCGATCTGTACACTTCTGGCATTGGGACCTGTTTCCAGCATAATATCAATCTTATAGTCTTCCATAGCAGAATACAGGTATTCTTCCACTACAGGAGAAAGACGATGAATCTCATCAATGAAAAGAACATCATTTTCTTCCAGATTGGTCAATAAGCCCGCTAAACTTCCCGGCTTATCCAATACTGGCCCGGAAGTAATCTTGCAGTTTACCCCAAGTTCATTAGCGATAATATTGGCCAAAGTCGTTTTACCAAGCCCCGGCGGACCGTGTAATAAAACATGATCTAGTGCTCCGCCACGTCTTTTCGCAGCGGTAACAAAAACTTCAAGGTTCTCCAGCGTTTTTCTCTGTCCCGCAAAATCTTTAAAGCTCTGGGGACGGATCTGCTCTTCCTGCATCAGCTCCTCGTTTGAGTAGTTTTCCTTATCTGGATGTAAAAAATCTGGCATTAATTCATTTCATTTACTTCAAAGATAGCAAATTTAGACAAAGGTTGAAGGCCAGATTGAGAAAACGTTGAGATTGATACAGCGGTTTAAGCCTGGGTTGAAAATGAGAACCGCTAAGATTTAAATAATTGGGATATTTTAAGTATTTTTGAGAGAAGAAATTATTAATACATATTAATGAAATTAATAGGACCATTTAAGCAGGTGGTAACACTTGCTAACTTACCCTTAAGAGGAAAACTTTCTGATGAACAGCTTGAAATTATTGCAGACGGAGGAATTGTAGTAGATCAGAATACCATTCAGAAAGTTGGAAGTTTTGAAACATTAAAAACAGAAAATCCCACTATAGAAATTGAACATATTGAAGGAGAGCAGGTTGTTCTTCCTGCTTTTGTAGATTCACATACCCATATTTGTTTCGGAGGAAACCGTGCCAACGATTTTGCGATGCGTAATGCAGGGAAAACTTACCTTGAGATTGCAGAAAGCGGTGGTGGAATCTGGAGTTCCGTACAGCATACAAGAAATGCATCAGAAGAAGAACTGTTAAAAACTTTAATAGAAAGAATCAACTTTTTGGTTGATCTGGGAATTACCACCATTGAAGTGAAGAGCGGCTACGGTCTGGGTGTGGAAAGCGAGTTGAAGATGCTTAGAATTATTAAAAAAGCACAGAATGAAACTAAAGCCACTTTAGTTCCTACCTGCCTTTCAGCACATTTAAAACCAAAAGATTTTGAAGGAGGTAACCCTGAATATCTGGAATATATCCTTACCGAAATTTTACCGAAAGTAAAAGAAGAAGAATTGGCAAACAGAGTAGATATTTTTATTGAAAAATCTGCTTTTCAGCCTGAAGAAAGTAAAGAATTCTTATTAAAAGCAAAAGAATTAGGTTTTGAAATTACCGTTCATGCAGATCAGTTTACCCCTGGAAGTTCAAGAATTGCAGTAGAAGTAGGAGCGAAGTCTGCAGACCATCTGGAAGCAACCATTGATGAAGATATTCAATTCCTTGCAGAGTCTGACACCGTAGCAACAGCTCTTCCCGGAGCGAGCCTTGGACTTGGCGAGAAATTTACCCCTGCAAGAAAATTATTAGACGCAGGTGCTATCGTGGCTATTGCTAGTGACTGGAATCCGGGCTCTGCCCCAATGGGAAATCTCATTACCCAGGCATCTATTTTAGCCACCTTCCAAAAGCTTACAACAGCTGAAGTTTTGGCAGGGATGACCTTCCGTGCTGCTTTTGCATTGGATCTTGAAGACAGAGGACAATTGGAAACAGGGAAAAAGGCAGATTTTGTCACTTTTAAAACCAATAATTTCCAGAATATACTGTATAACCAGGGAAGCCTGAAAACTGAACATGTTTATATTGATGGAAATCTTATATAAAATTATTAAATAACCATATTTGTTCTTCAATCGATGCTGATTGAATAACAGACAATAGGCAAATGACTGAATAATGAGTACTATTTGGCAAGGCAGATTGGACGGAGAAGAACTTCTCTATCACAGAATATTTCAACGGGTAAAAGAAGAACGTAATTACGACAATATTTCTACAGGAGATTTTGCATTGCACGGTTTTGCTGTAGATGAAGGAGTAAGAAGAAACAAAGGCCGTCAGGGAGCAAAAGATGCTCCAGATGTGATCAGGAAAAATATGTCTAATTTTCCGGTGATTCTTCCTGACTTTTCCATGCTGGACTTTGGGAATGTTACCTGTGAAGACGGCAATCTGGAAAATACACAGAATAACCTTGCCAAAAATGTGTCAAAAGTACTTTTAAAAGGAGGAAAATCTCTTGTTTTAGGTGGAGGTCATGAAGTGACGTATGCTCATTATCTGGGCGTTAAAACAGCCTTTCCGGAACAGAAAATAGGAATCATCAATATCGATGCCCATTTCGATAACAGACAGCCGGAAAAAGGAGTAGGACCAAGCTCCGGAACCGGGTTTTGGCAGATTGCTCAGGAAGGACCTATCCATTCTTTGCATATTGGAATCCAGAGAAACTCCAATACATTAAAGCTTTTTGATACCGCTCATCAGTATGGAATGAAATATATTCTGGCAGACGAATTATTTTTTGAAAATCTTACCTCCGTCTATCAGCGTATTGACGAACTGCTGGACAGTGTAGATTATGCCTATCTTACCATTTGCATGGACGTCTTTAATGCATCAGTCGCTCCTGGAGTTTCCGCGGCGGCATATAACGGTATCTTTGCAGATACAGCTTTTATGCATTTTTACAGACATATCTTAAAAAATAAAAAACTGGTAGCGCTGGACGTGGCAGAAGTGAACCCTTCTTTCGATATCCAGGACAGAACAGCAAGACTGGCAGCATGTCTTGTGAATGAATGGCTAATGATTTAAGATAAAGTTATATTCTTCCGATAGAGAAAATCATTATTTTATTGACCCTTAAGGAATGGAATTTGCTGATTTCACCGTGCTTTTAAAATAAAGGCGCTTATAAATTCATTAGCTGAATTTAAAACAGAAATTTATATTATGGAACAATTAATTGAAAGCAAGCTTATTAAAGCAGATAAAGCGTTTTCAGTGTGGAGAAAAGTGCCGTTTGAGGAAAGGCAGAAGTTAATTGCAAAAGCAGCGGAAATTTTAAAGAATAATTCGGAGAAATTTGGAAAGATAATTACAACAGAAATGAATAAACCCATTTCAGAATCTATTGCTGAAGTGGAAAAGTGTGCTTTAATGATGAATTATTATGCAGGCGCCGAGAATACTTTACAACCAGAAAAAGTAGAATCGGAATTTGCTTATTCTGAAGTTCACTATGCTCCGAAAGGAGTAATCTTAGGTGTAATGCCGTGGAATTTTCCTTTCTGGCAGGTATTGAGATTTGCTACTCCTGCCATTTTAGCAGGAAATACAATAGTTTTGAAGCATGCTTCAATTTGTTTCGGAAGCGGAAATGCCATTGAAGAAGTTCTTCTGGAAGCAGGTTTTCCGGAAGGTGTTTTCCAGAATCTTGAGGTAGGACATAAAGCGGTAAAGGAAATCCTTGAACATGATACTATAAAAGGGGTAAGCTTGACAGGCAGCGGAAAAGCCGGAGGAGAAGTTGCTTCAATAGCCGGTTTAAATATCAAAAAATCTTTGCTTGAATTAGGTGGAAGTGATGCGTTTATTATTTTTGATGATGCAGATCTTGAAGAAGCAGCCAGAGCCGGTGTAAAATCAAGACTTCAAAACTGCGGGCAAACCTGTACTGCGGCAAAAAGATTTATCATTGATGAAAAAATTGAAGATCAGTTCTTACCAATCTTCATTGAAGAATATAAGAAATATGAGATTGGAGATCCTTTAGATAAAGAAACCAAACTGGCCGGAATGGCGAGACCTGACCTTGCTGATGAACTGGAAGCTCAGTTCAACAGGGCATTGGAAAATGGTGCTGAAATTATTATTCCTCTGGAAAGAGTTTCTGAAAATGAATTTAAACCAGGTTTAATCAGAGTGAAGGAAGGAAATCCTATTTTAAAAGAAGAACTTTTCGGACCTCTGGGTATGGTGATGATTGCAAAAAATGATGAAGAGGCTTTACAAATGGCCAATGATATTCCATTCGGGCTTTCCAATTCCGTATGGACTAAAAATAAAGACCGTCAGCTATTCTTCATTGAAAACCTTGAATCTGGAACAGTCAATATCAACCGTATGACAAGCTCTGATCCCCGTTTTCCTTTCGGAGGATCAAAAGCTTCCGGATATGGAACAGAATTGTCTTTACTGGCTTTAAAAGAATTTGTAACAGCTAAGACGATTGTAGGAAATTAAAAGGATAAAATGTCATGCCGAGGAAACAAGGAATCTCAGAGATTCTTCACTTCACTTCGTTGCGTTCAGAATGACAAACTACCATTTATAAGTTAACAGTAAACTTTACACTATAAAATAAAAACTCCCGGAAACTAGTTTCCGGGAGTTTTTTATGCTTTGACAAAAAGTAATTTTGCTTATTGCTTATACTGTCGTAAGTCTCAATGTATTCGTTTTTCCACCTTCATATGATGGAGTAGCATTGATATTGATGACGAAATCTCCGGTTTCAATATAACCATAGTTATGCGTTAACATATTGACCTGGATGATCGTTTCGTCAGTAGACTTCTTCATATCGTAGTAATAGGCATGTACACCCCAAAGAAGGTTCAACATCGTAATTACTCTTCTGTTACCACTATATACGATGATGTGGGAGTTTGGTCTGTGTGCTGCAAGCTGGAAGGCTGTATATCCTGAATGAGTAAGGGTTACAATAGCAGAAACATTGGTTGTTTTAGCAATTCTTACTGCTGCAAGACAAACCCTGTTGGTAATGAATCTTTCATCAATACAGTTATAATCTTTCTCGATAGGCTCATTTTTGTGTTGGTAGAAATGAGTAGTTTCGATATTTTTTACAATTTTAGCCATGTTTTCCACAACCTGTACCGGATATCTGCCTACTGAAGTTTCTCCGGAAAGCATTACAGCATCAGCTCCGTCCAATACAGAGTTCGCAACGTCGTTTACTTCCGCTCTTGTTGGTGTTAAGCTGTTGATCATCGTTTCCATCATCTGAGTGGCAATGATAACAGGTTTAGAGTAGAATCTTGCTTTTTCTACCAGGTTTTTCTGGATCGCAGGAACTTCCTCCATAGGAACTTCTACCCCAAGGTCTCCACGTGCTACCATTAATCCGTCGCATTCAAGAAGGATTTCATCAATATTTTTAACGCCTTCAGGTTTTTCAATCTTCGCAATAATAGGAGTCTTGAATTTACCGTTCGGGTGGTTTGCAATTAATTCTTTCAGGTCAATAATGTCCTGTGCGTGACGTACGAAAGAAAGAGCAATCCAGTCAACTTCCATGTCAAGCATGAAATTAGCATCCTGAACATCTTTTTCTGTCAAGGCAGGAAGAGAAACATTTGTATTAGGTAGATTAACTCCTTTTTTAGAACTTAACGGACCTCCCTGAATAGTTTTTGCTTTTACAGTATCTTTTTCATTGGTTTCGATAACCTCCAGCATTAGTTTCCCATCATCAATAAGGATTCTTTCACCTACTTTTACGTCTTGTGGAAACTGTTGGTACGTCATGTATACCTTTGTGGAATCTCCCTCCATCTTTTCATTAGTGAAGGTAAGAATATCACCTGGGTTCAGGTAAGATCCTTCCTTTACAACTCCCACTCTCAGTTTAGGTCCCTGAAGGTCGCCGAGAATTCCTACAGAATAACCATACTCACTGTTTAGCTCTCTAATTATTTCAATATTTTTTCGAACTAAGTCGTAATCTGCATGTGAAAAATTTATTCTGAAAATATCAACACCCGCTTTCATTAGATCTAACATTACCTCCTTCGACGATGAAGCAGGCCCTAGTGTTGCGATAATTTTTGTCTT
Organism: Chryseobacterium sp. NRRL B-14798; assembly: GCF_050470705.1. Lineage (NCBI taxonomy): Bacteria > Pseudomonadati > Bacteroidota > Flavobacteriia > Flavobacteriales > Weeksellaceae > Chryseobacterium > Chryseobacterium sp. NRRL B-14798. The sequence continues at coordinate 735,721 of NZ_JBFLUL010000005.1, forward strand.
CTTTAAATACTTATTCATAATACTGGATAATTTGATAAAGTTCCTCTTCAGAACTCAATGTATAATCTTGAATTGGAAAAACAAGATTTTCAGGGAGCAAAATTACGGAAAAATCAGGAAACTGTTCCGAACTATGCAGAATATATTCCACATCTACCTGATTATTTAATAAAAATTTAATGTTTTCTTCTTCTGTAAAGAGTTCTGTCTGGATTTTTTTTTGCTTACTTTCGGAAGATTTATTGGAAATGAAGGTAAAACAGGTCTTCGAAAACTTGTGATAGGCTTCATATCTTGGAAAAAAATAATCATAATATCCCCCATGAAAGACAAGATCTTTCTTTCTTGAAAAACTGAGGTTGTTGATTTGATTTATTTTGTAGAAAAACTCGTGAGCAGGTATATCTTTGGCTAATCTTACCAATCCTATGGCAATATCTTCAAATTCTATATCATCAAGATCATAAAGTTTTTGAATTTCCAAGTATATTTTCTTTTTTGTTTAAAATATAAAATGCCCTCTGTGCTGCTTTTTCCTCTGCCTTCTTTTTGGAAGTCTCTGTTGCATTAGCAATCTTTTCGTCTCCCAGCCATACATGGCACCTGAATACGACAGATTTATTAGCCTGTATTTCCTCGCAGGTTTCGTACTTTATATTGACTTTCTTCTTCTGGCTCCATTCGAGCAGGAGACCTTTATAGCTTACAATTTTGTTTTCAAGCTTATTGATCTCGGAAGGGGTCAGTAACTTTTCCAGAATAATCCTTTTACAGGTATCATAATGGAAGTCTAAATAAACGGCACCGATTAAGGCTTCGAATAAATTTCCAGAGATATTCTCTCCCAAAGCTGATGAGCTGTTCTGCTTTTGCAGAAGGCTGGTAAGCTTGAGATCTTCTCCTAATTTATTGAGGTTTTTCCTATTAACAATCTTAGATTTCATTTGTGTCAGGTATCCCTCATTGGCCTGAGGATAAGTCTGGAACAAATGACAAGAAATAATTGTACCCAAAACAGAATCTCCCAAAAATTCAAGTCTTTCGTAATTGCTGTCTTGATTTTTAGAAGAATTTTTCAAAGAAAAAGCTTCGCGGTAAAGAGCAATATTCTGTACCTCGGTACCCAATACTTTTCTAAGCTCGGTACTGAGAAAATACTCTCTCTCCGTTAATTGTCTTTTTCTTTTTTTGAGAAGGAATTTAGAAAAGTATTTCTGTAACTCCATTCATTGAATTTAGATTTTCTTAAATAGAACGCAAGCGTTGTGCCCGCCAAATCCAAAAGTATTGCTCATGGCTACTTTTACATCTTTCTTCACAGCTGTATTAAACGTAAAGTTTAATCGGCTGTCAATATTTTCATCATCAGTAAAATGGTTGATGGTTGGAGGAACAGTACCATGAATAATAGTTCCCAATGCAGCGATAGCTTCAATAACACCTGCAGCACCTAAAAGATGGCCAGTCATTGATTTTGTAGAATTAATCTGAATGTCATAAGCATGCTCGCCTAATAATTTCGAAATTGCATTGGATTCTGCGATGTCTCCTAATGGAGTAGAAGTACCATGCATGTTGATATGATCTACTTCATCAGCAGTTAAGCCTGCATCTTCCAAACAGTTTTTCATTACCAGATAAGCGCCAAGGCCTTCAGGATGTGGAGCAGTCATGTGATGTGCATCAGCACTTAAACCACCTCCCAGTAATTCTGCATAAATTGTAGCACCACGTTTTACAGCGTGCTCATATTCCTCAAGAACAATACATCCTGCCCCTTCACCTAATACAAATCCATCTCTGTCTTTGTCAAAAGGTCTTGAAGCTGTTTTTGGATCGTCATTTCTTGTAGAAAGTGCCATCATTGCGTTGAATCCACCGACACCACTTGCTGTAACGGCTGCTTCAGAGCCTCCACACACAATCACGTCTGCTTTTCCTAACTGGATCAGCATTTTGGAATCAATTATAGCATTTGCTGAAGATGCACATGCAGATACAGTTGTATAGTTTGGTCCGTGGAAACCGTATTCAATTGAGATATGTCCTGGAGTGATATCCGCAATCATTTTTGGGATAAAGAAAGGGTTGAATCTCGGAATTTCCGTATTGGCCCATCCTAACACTTCAGTTTCAAAAGTCTCTAATCCTCCGATTCCGGAACCCCAGATTACACCAACTCTGTTTTTATCTACATTGTCTTCAATAATGCCGGAATGCGCTACTGCTTCTCTTGCAGCAACAAGTCCCAATTGAGTATTTCTATCCATTTTTTTAGCTTCTTTCTTATCGAAATGCTGTAACGGATCGAAATTTTTTACCTCGCAAGCAAACTTAGTTTTAAAGTTTGTGGCATCAAAAAGAGTAATCGGAGCGGCACCGCTCTCACCTTTCACAAGATTTTCCCAGTATTCTTTTGCATTATTTCCTATTGGTGTTATTGCTCCAAATCCGGTTACAACTACTCTTTTTAATTCCATAAACTTTGTTTAATTTCTTTTTTTGTTGAAGAATATTATTTATTTACTACTTCTTCGATGTAAGCGATAGCGTGTCCTACAGTAGTAATTTTTTCAGCTTGATCATCAGGGATCTGAATGTTAAATTCTTTTTCAAATTCCATGATTAACTCAACTGTATCTAGTGAATCAGCTCCTAAATCGTTAGTGAAGCTAGCTTCAGGAGTTACTTCTGTTTCTTCAACGTCAAGCTTATCAGCGATGATAGCTTTTACTCTTGATGCAATGTCTGACATAGTAAATTATTTTTTTAATTGTTAGATGGTGCAAATATATAAAATTCTTTACGATAAAACATTTTTTTAGTCTTTTTTGTGGACCGGAAGCTTTCATTTTAGATTGTTTCGCTTTAGTCTTTTAGTTTTCAGGTGGTTATATTTATAGTGTTCAGGGAATATAAAACCAATCATGGAATGACAGAGAGAGAAATAGAAGATAATTCTTCTGAACTTCATCATTGTTAGGTTTGATTGATGAATGGTAGGTCAAAAAAGTAGGGTTGTTTTTAGCGTGATAACAAAAGAGATTTCAAATAAGCTTTATACATCTCAAGATTTTTTTAAAAAACTCATCATATATATAATATATTAATATATAACAGTAAGTTTTATCATTGAAGTTTGGTATAAGCTTGTTTTAAAGTAAAAAACCACTGAATAATCAGTGGTTTCAGTGGAGTTGGAGGGATTCGAACCCTCGTCCAAACAAGCAATACATAAGCTTTCTACATGCCCGAAGATAAAACAGACCCATTGTTTTATGCTTATCTTTTAGAGTTCGGATACAATTTTGGGAACAATTTTGAATCGAAAATTTATGGCATCAGTTAGTTTTTTTAACAGGGGTAAAGTTGAAAACAAGTACAGTACAATTTGGGTACGATTAAGAGATAAGGAGATAGATGTAAAAGTGCCTATCTCACACTTAAAGTGTAAACCAAAAGATTGGAAAAATGGTAAATGTGTGATAAGTTCACGAAATACAGATAGTGATTTAGGTGAATTGAATATAGAACTTATTAGACTTGAAACAAAAATAATTTCAGATTATACAAGTTTTAAACCTGAAATAGATGTAAAAGGTTGGCTTGAAGCTGCTATCTGTCCCCAAAGGCTTGTTTCAGAAAAAGATGAACCACAATCTGACAATGTACTTTTATTTATTGATGATTACATTAACTTGAAGAAAGATATTGTAAGTGAATCAACTATTAAGAAAGCAAACGTTGTTAAGCAATTGATAAAACGTTACTGTGATGACATAAGAGTAAGAAAGAAGATATTTAAACATTTGAAGTTTTCTGACTTAGACAATTCCTTTAGAGTTGATTTTGAGAAGTATTGTTTACGAGAGAACTATAAAACATCCACTACTTATCGAAATCTCAAATTTCTGAAGATGATTTGTAGGGTTGCTGAGTCGCTTGATATAGAAGTTCATAAGCATACTTTTTTGTGGACTTTTGATATTGAAAAAGCTTCTAGGAATGTCCCTAAATCTATTTACTTGACTTTTGATGAATTAGATAAAATTGAACGAACAATAATGCCTAATGAGCACCTGGACAATGCGAGGGACTGGCTTCTTATAGCTTGCTATACAGGACAGAGAGTTAGTGATTATTTAAGGTTTAATTCCAGTATGATTATACGTGATGATGAGAATCAATCATACATTGAGTTTAATCAAATTAAAACGGGAACTAAAATGCAAATTCCAGTACTGCAAAAAGTTGAAAAAATTCTACTGAAAAGAGAGGGAGAATTTCCACGTAAAATATCTGATGTAAATCTTAATCTATATATTAAAGATGTCTGTGAGCTAGCTGGTATAAATGAGGTTCTATATAACGGAAAAGTTATGACGATTAAAAGGGACGGTTTACCTAGAATAACAAGGAAGGTATTTGGGAACTATCCAAAATATCAACTTGTAACCTCTCACATTGGACGTAAAAGCTTTGCTACAAATTTCTATGAGAAAATCCCAATAACGTACTTGTTAAACTTTACTGGGCATAAGACGGAAAGGCAATTGCTAGCTTATATAAGTAAAACTGATGTTGAGAAAGCAAAGTCAACAGCAAAGATTTTTAAAAGCCTTGGGTATTAAGATTCTTAGAATAGTAATAATTATTATTGATGATGTGCTAACACTATGACTTTATTGAAATTAAAATGTTGCTATCTCAAAGTGTTCTCAAAATGACAAAATTCAAATTATTTGACATTTGAGATAGCATCATTAAAGAAATAACTTTGATATTAGGATATCAAGGCTGTTCCGACAAGAATTCTCCAATATATTTATAAACCGTTCGGCTAGAAATTAGAATATTATACTTTTCTTCCAAAATATTACTAATTAATTCTGCTAATGCAGTTTTAGAACCAGTGCCAGCATAATGCTCTCCGTTATTCGTTAATTCCTTGATAAGAGATTTAACTAAATCTTTTATCTTTTTATTATCATTGGTGTCAATAGTGAATATTTCTCTTGGTATATCTTTCATATTTGAATCCGAAATATTCTTTATTTCCCTTTGCATTTCATTCAACTTTTCAATAATATATTGATTTTCGGATACTGTTTTAGTGTCTAATTCTTTGACAACAAATTTTCCGAAATCTTGTAAATACATTGAGTGATTAGCGTCTTTTGATTTTTCAAATGTAGCACGTAGTTTTTGAGATAAGTCTTTTTTAAATTGCTCAATAGATGAAAAACGTAAGTCTTTTCTATAATTGATGTGCTCTACTGGACTGGTATCAAATGAGTATCCAGTTTCGTCATCCTTTATTATTACTGCTGCTTTATCAAAGGCAAATCTTAATCCTAATTCAAACATTACATTTGGATTTTTTGAGCTTACATCACATATTACGATATCATCATCAAAAACATTTTGAACAATGGTTTTCTGGATTACACGTACATCTTCGCTTTCACTGACAAGTCTTGTTCTGAATCCTGCTTCTTCAGCGACAGATGTTATAATCTTTTTTACTTCCTTCCAGTGTCCTGTAGGGTAGCCGTCTGTATCAGCTATTGGCATAATTAAGCCGCAGACTGGACGGTTATCTTGTTCATTATTTTCAGTTTTCTCTTGTGATTTATTATCTGCGTCTAATTCTTCCTTTTCTTTAGTTGTCATGGTTAGATGTTTTAAAAACAAATATAAATAAAATACTAATGAAAAGTTAAATGATAAAATTGGATGTATCTTGAATAGTTTTTAACCTCATTTATTAGATTATTTAATGAGTAAATTGCTTACTGAAAATGTTGAAAAATCCACTCTGCTATTTGTTTTAATTAACTAATTGATAGTTAGTGTTTTAATATATTTTACACCACGTGTATGTGTCCACAAGATAAAATTTATAAGAAAATTCCCCCTTAAATATAGGAGGAATTATTTTTTTTTAAACAGTATAGAAGATGTATGTCCGTCTTTTGATTTATAAAAGATTTTGTTCCATAACAGTTACTTTGTAGTTTGGAATGCTCTGGATTTCTTTAAACCATTTATCATATCTTCTGTTCAATGGAATAATTTTTACTAAATCTTTGATTTCACCATCCTCTAGTTCATCAAATCGTTTTTCTAGTTTATTGCCCAGCGATTCACCTATAAGCTCTTTAAAGTGAGGATTTATAAAGTAAGTAACGTTGTATCTACCTAATTCATTACAGTTTAAGGCTACCTTGCAAAATGGAGTTATGAATTCCTGAACTCTGGTATGGTTAAACCAATTTTTATTTTCAGTATGAATGCACTCAATTCTGATTCTTAAATCATTAGCCTTTAAATATCCTTGAATTTTAATTAAAAACCTTTTTGTCTTATCATAATACTCTTTTGTGTTTTGATTCGATTTTTGAACCTCTAAAGAGGTAAAATTAACAAGTTTAGAATTGTGGTAGCTGTCTTCAAAAAAGTGAGCAAACATTACTGGGTTCAAATCGGGCATTCTCTCCTTCATTTCCAGAAACTCATAGATTACAAGTTTCTCAATGTATTCACCAGTTGTAAAACCACATTTTCTTAGTATGCTTTTAGTTTCCAGAATTTCAACAAATGTGGGGTAAATTTTACTACTGGTAGTATTCCTTTTTTTATTAACTCCATACCATTTTAGATAATCCATTACTACTTTTTGAAATGATGTAGAGTAGAGATTGTCTACAGGCGGAAACATATCACATCCCTGCTCTTGTACTGGCATTAGCCAATCATGGATTTTATCATAAAACTTACTTAAAGTTATCATGGTCGTTATTTGGCTTTTTCTGACTGTTAGTTACGATAGCCCCGATAATCCCAGCACCAACAATAAGAATAACTACAATCAAAACTGTATTATCACTACCATTATTGCTATTTTTTTGGTAGCCAGTATCTTTTTTGATGTAGCTTCCATCTGGCTGTTGATTATAATATTCATCAACATTAACTCTTTCACCTTGAAAAGATGGTGATTTGTCTTCCGGTGAACTGAATGGGTCTACCTCGTTATTCTGAGGGTTGGTTTGGATGTTTCCAGACTGATTATAACTTCTATTTTCATGGGTTGAGGTACTTTGATAAACATCTTCAAATTTTGGAGTTTCCAAATTCTCAACTTTTTCTAAAGACTTTTCTAGCTTTTGTCCGATTTTACTCTGTTTATTAGCTTTCAAGGCTTCATTGGCCATTTTAACACTCTCACTCTCTGTGTTATTCATACCTATTACAGGATTTATTGCTGAAGGGGATTCGTTATAATAGTCTCGCTGTGTTTGTGCACTGACAAGAACTGTAAACAAAACTAAGGGAAGTAATATTTTTTTCATATTAATTAAATTTTATAGTTGTTTATTCTTTATCCAAAAAGAAAGGAGTACTACCAACCCATTGAATCTTTGTATCACTGATTTTCTTGAATTTGTATTGCCCTGAAGAAGCACCTGCTGTTATTGTAAATTCATAGTAATAGTCTGAGGTCTGTTCTACTACTTTTGCAGGTTGCCCTGTTTTGGCTGTTTGCTCTAAAACAGCTTTATAACTGGTATAAGGAGTTACTAGAATAAAATCATCTGAATTGAATTTAAAATAAGGATTTGCACTTCCAGTGATTTTCCAACTGCCTTGAATCCATGCAGGGGGGTGAAAATATTGAGTTGTTACAGGGCTGTTTTGCTGTGGTGCTGTGGTGTCATCGTTACCAGAACAGTTAACGAAAGAAATAGCTACTGAAGCTATAAGAAATAAATGTTTCATATAAATTAAATTTTATTGTTCATAATCTGAGATATAAACAACAAAAAAAGTGAGGCACTTATCCATGTTAGTAATACAAGCTCGGCAAAGCTTTGACACATAACAGGAAAGTCCTCACCATTATATGGCAAGGAGCTAAACTGTTTGCATTTTGTGTCAAATTTGAATTTTGCCGATTCGTATTACAATTGCAAAAGTTTTCTCTTTTTTTTCGTTGAAGTACGACAAAGGTATTAAATCAATTCGAGTGTTTAAAATCTATTTCTTGTAAAATAACTTTTTGGTTATTTCAGAATGATAGAATCCTTTTTTAGAGTGAATTTCTAATACTGGAATCTAGCAACAATGTAATTCATGAGCAATTTGACTACTACTAAGCAGCAGAAGTCAATAATTTTTGAATTTGTTTTTTAGCATTGAAAAATGGCTGTATATCGTCAATGTCACCTCCGTATTGTTCCATTAATATTTCAGGAAGGTATTTAGCTATGGTTGTGGGGGAAGCCTTAGTCTCCGTCTGTATATCTTTAATTTTAAATTTTCTACCCTCGCTAAGCAGACCTGCAAAAGAATTACTTATTGTATGTTTTGTTAATTCTCCTACATATTTATTTCTATAAATTGCTGCATAGCTTTGTTTTTGTTTTGCTGTAAACTCCATTAAAGGGTCAAAAAAGAATCTCTTTTTCTGGTTGGGAATAAGCTTCCATATTTCTCTTTTGTCTAAAATACTCTTGCAAATAGACATTATATTACTCTCCGACATTGAAGGTTTGCAACAAGTTTGGTTTACTTTCCTTATAAACTCAATAAATCCTCCGTCAGATAATTCAGGATTTAAAGCAATAATCATTATTCCCAGATTAGATAATATAGTATTTCTCCTGCCATTATTAATGTTTTTGGGAATTATTGCCCTGGAATAAAGTAGCTTATTATCTTTTAAATCACAAACCCCTCTTTCATCATAGTTTATTGAAATCTGGGATTTCCTTTCTTCCAGATTATCGTACCTGATTGAAACATTTTCACCATTCCGGTTATAACTATAATTTTCTCTAAAGTTACTACTGGATTGGTGATTTTCTGTATTAATATCTGCAATGTCATCAGTAGACAGAAAACTACACTTTATAGTCTGTGCAGACTCATTATAGTATATATCTGGGTCAAATGAAAGAATATTAACCCTACTAATGCTATTTACTTTCGGGTCAAATGGAATGGACAAAAGCTCTGCTATATGCTTAAAAGCCTCTTTAAAATTACTTGAATTAACTCCTGAAACCTTAACAATACACCCGTAACCCGTATTACTTACACTCCTCCAATGAGCTGTGAAGTATTCTGGATTGAATTTAAAGTCTAAATTATCATCAATATCGAAATAAATATAGCCTGTAGACTGGATTATGTCTTCTGTTCTACGTTTACCGTTGGTGGTAAAATTCCAGAGAACACATGGCAGCTGGAACTCTTTTATTTCATCAAATTCCTTAGTTCCTTTCTCTAAGGTTCTTAATTTTTTAATTTTTTCTACTTCAGGTCTTGAATCATCTTTGATATAGCTAATCACTTCCTGAAGGTCTGAAAATTGGGTCTTTGAATAGGTTGTTTTTACATTTTTAAAAGTTCTGAACATAATCTTGTATTTTATTGATTTTAAATACAAGAATACAGTGGTTTTTGGGGGATTATTGAGGGATTATCTTTGTTTTTTTAAATTTATTTTACTGATTTTCAATTGGTTATAGTTGGCTTTAGGGGGATTGGTTTCTTTTATCCTAAGTTTATAACTACATTTCTGATTTCTGAGCTCTTTGAAACCTCACGATTTGTAACTTGTTTGTTTAAATCACTGATTCCTCCGGATATCTTTTTGGGTTTTAAATGTATTTTAGTTTTCTCGTTTGTATTAACTAAAAACCTATCTGATATTTGCTGGTAGAAATCCATATGTTTACTTGAAAACTTTTCTTTTAAATACCTTACTAAATAGTAGAACTCGTTCAAGTTATTTAGTTTTAGGATTATTTTATCTTCACCACTGTAATTAATATTTAATATCTCAAAAAATGAGTCACTAGAAATACAGGTGCTCAATAATTCATATGCTTTAAGCTCAGTATGTAGCTTTGTAATAAAGTGTAGGTCTAAACCAAAGATAGTTCTAAGGTTATCAATTTTAATCGTATGATTGATGTACTTATCATATTCATCATTAAGCATACGTATAATTCCTGTGTGTGCATCATTTATGATAGTAATAGTGATTCTCTGAATCTTATTTAAAGGAATATTGAAATCATCTTTACCATCTAACTTTTCTGTAAATCTAGAAATACAGTTCTTTAGAGATAAGATTGTGTTTTCATAGTACTTCTTTTGGCTCAGTTCTGTATTATAGGCTCTAAAGTTATTGGCAATAGTTGTAATGAAATCCTGCTGATAGTATTCTATTTCTGAAACTAATAAGGTCTCATACTTTTGAATTATGAAATTAATATTAGGCTGAGAGAGAAACTGTTCATAATCTATAGCTTCAAAATCGTAGTGTTCTGAATCTCCCTCAAAAGATTCATCATCTATTAATAAGTAATATTTTCTACTAAGTTGGATTTCATTATCCTGAAAGTTTATTTTAGAGATAATAAAATTATTTATCTTTTCAATTGTATCTATAAAAACCATACTGTAAATTATTGATTTATAATTTTCTTAACCTTTTGGACAGTTGCTAAACTAACTTTACACAGTTTTGCTGTATCTCTCAGAGATTGTCCTTTCTTTAGATATTTTACAACATCTTTATACTTCTCTAAAACCTGTTCATCTGTTTCCTTCGAGCCTTTGGCTCGTCCTTTGTACACGCCTCGTGCTATAGCTAGTTTTATGCCCTCTTGTTGCCTTTCCAGAAGTGAATTCCTTTCCATTTCAGCTATATTAGCCATTACTGATATAATTAGTTTAAAAGCTGAATTAGGCTTATTATTAACTAGGCTTTTCAACCCTAAATTATCGACTTCTAAAGTTATTTTCTTTTCATTTAGAAACTCTAAAGTAGCTAAAATATCAAATAGGTTTCTTCCTAGTCTGTCAATAGCATGCACCGAAATATAATCTATTAAACCAGCTTCAATATCTTCAAGCATCTTTTTGCCCTCTGGTCTTTGGCTGAATGGTGTAGCTCCACTAATGATGTCAATATAAAGCTTTTCATTAGGGTGGCTTTTATGTAATTGCCTCGCTGTATTCTGGTTTCCAGTAGAAACTCTTATATATCTTGCTTTCATTTGATTATAGTATAAAGCACCCTGATAACAGGGTGCAAGTTTATTATTAATTTCTGAAATAATGTCCGTTTGAGCATGCATAGTCAAACATGAAATTATATGCTGTTTTTTGCCAGTCTATGAAGATGTAAGAAGGAAGATTTTCTGGAATGCTACCATCTTGTTCTAACATTTCCTGTGTAAAGTCTTCATCTGAATTAAATTCTCCATAATATGAATCCTAAACCTTATCTAAAAGCTCCACTGTATCTTTACAATAATTACCAATACAATCTACGTAGGCTTCAATGATTTCAAATTCTAAGCCTGAATCATTTATTTTCTCTTCAATTTCGTAAATGTCTTTTGAAATGTGACATTCACTTATTAAACCCTGATTGATAAAGAATTTTGGTAGCTCATAATCCTGAAACATAAATTCCGGTTCTTCCTCATCGCTGTGAAGCTCTTTCATAGCTTGATAAAGTTCATCATAATCATCATAATCTGAAAGATTGAACCATTTTCCAAACAAGTTTCCGTTGTTGTACTTTGCATAAGTGCCACAGTAAACGGCACAATTGTCGAGACAATTTTGTAAATTTGCCATAGTCGATAATTTTAAGTAAGAGTTAAAATTTATTGATATGCCTAGTGATACGCCAATATTACTAGGCTTTTTTTATTTAAAGTAAATGTACAAAATCTTTTTCATTGTACCAAATTTAAAGTGGGTGTTTTTGATACGTTTTAAACCTTTTATACCATCGTTTTTAATGAATATTTAATGTGTCACATTTAGACTTTAGTCTAAAATTGAAACAACATCGAGAGATGGAATTTTTGTATTACTTTTTTGCTCTTTTTTGTTGGGGGGGATAACCTAAATAGAAATTTATAGGGGGGGATTTAATCTATATAGGAGGTTAGGCTGTCTACATTTTGTGTTTTCTTATTTTATAGGTATCTTTAGCTCTATTATTAACTATTATTACCAATTACCATGGCTGACAAGGACATCTTTATAAATAATAAACTTTTTCCAAAAGCGAGCGATATTTTTTCATTGTCTGGTTCTCCTGTTTCCTTGGTTAAATCCAAGTGTTTATTTGTCCTTGATACAAATGCTTTAGTTTTACCATATACTACTAGTTCTGAAAGTGTTGACGAAATAAAAAAGGTATATGTTCAAATAATTAAGGAAAAGAGATTATTTATTCCCGGGCAGGTTGCACGTGAGTTTGCAAAAACTAGACCCGAGAAACTGAAGGAGCTATTTTCAAAACTGACTAGAAAACGTAGTAAGACACAAAATCTTTACGATGGTAAATTTCCTTTGCTCAATGGGCTTCCAGAGTATGATGAATTAATAAATCAAGAAAAGGAAATTGATAAACAAATAAAAGAGTATAAACAAAAAATAGGTGCAATAATAGAACATGTAAAGAATTGGTCTTGGGATGACCCTGTTAGCCAAGTTTATAAATCATTATTTAAAGAAAATGTAGTAGTTGATTTAGAGATAAATGAAACGCAAATAGAAAAGGATTTAAAGTTTAGATATGAACATAAGATACCTCCAGGATTTGAAGATGAGAATAAGGCTGATAGAGGAGTCGGAGATTTGTTGATTTGGTATACAATTTTACATTTGGCAGAAACTTACAATAAAGATATTGTGTTTGTTTCTGGTGATGAGAAAAAGGATTGGTTCTATCAGAGTGAAAGTCAAGCTTTATATCCTAGATTTGAGTTAATTACAGAATTCAGAACTAAAGCACCCAATAAGTCATTTAACATAATTAAACTTTCTGAGTTACTCGGATTGTTTGGTGCGAATGATAATGTTGTAAAAGAACTTGAAATTGAAGAAAAAGAACAAAATTTTACTGAGATTACTCTAAATAATTTACTTAGTAAACCGACTACTCATAATGATATTGAGCAAAAAGTTAAAATGTGGTTGTTAGAAAATCATGCAGGTTCTTATGTGATGTCTAATGAGAATGGTTTTCCTGATATTGTTTTAAGTGATGATATTGGAAATGAGAGTGGTGTAGAAATTATTTATTCAAGAAGGCTCGATATAGACTTTAAGCATAGGCTATCAAACATTTTAATCAATTCAATCAAACATTCAAGGCTTCTCAATTACAAAAAATTAATAATATTTGTAGTTACTGGACCTATTGTATTGATGGAAGGTATTAATGAGATGATTTCTGAAATGAAAAATCAATATGAAACTAATGATTTGGAAATAGAAATATTATTAGGATATGTAAATAAGATAGGTAAACTTAATAGATTGTTATAAACTTTATTTTGTTTTAATTGAAAGAATATCAGCTTTCAAACTTGTAAACATTTCTTTTATCGTTTCAAAATCATTGCTGGGAGTTTCTAACTCCTTTGTATTGACACTTCCAGCAAACTCCCAAATCTCAATAATCTTATCCCATTCAATCTCATAAGGCTCGTAGAATACATTATCAGAACTTACAAATGTACCTGTACTATTAAGTTTACCAAACCTTTTGTAAACGATACCATCTCTGGTAACAAATATATAACTCTTGCCTTTTCTCAAGTAATCTTTACTTTCGATATACTTTCCTATAATATAAGTCCCATCATTATAAGGAGGCATAGAGTCTCCCTCAACAGGAAATGCTCTATACTTACCATTTCTCAAAAATGGAAGTGACATGTGCTGCAAACTGTCAATGTACTCAGGGTCATTATAGCCAGTGAGATAACCCATTTTCCCTTTGTGTGGAACTATTTCAATTTTATTTTCACCTGTCTTACCAACTTTAATTGGCAAAACAATTCGGTTATCAGGTAACTTTAAAATATCATCTATTGAGTACTTTTTTAAATCAACAGTCAACAATAAATCAATACTAACTTTGTAGTATCTGGAAATACTAACTAGAATATCAGGTGATGGATTATTAGCATCATCCTCATATTTAGCATATCGCCCACGAGTAATATTTATGGCATTTGCGACACTCTGTTGTGATGCTCCAAGCTTACCTCTCAAATACCTTATGTTTTCTGAAAAAATTGACATTGCTATAAATTGTAGCAACAAATTTAATCATTTATGATATAAAACGTAGTAATTTTGTTGCGTGAAACGGAATATTGTACATATGGATTTGGATACATTCTTTGTTTCCTGTGAAAGGCTTAAAAACTCAGAACTTGTTGGAAAGCCAGTAATTATAGGAGGTGGAGATAGGGGAGTTGTTGCATCATGTTCCTATGAAACAAGATTTTTTGGTGTAAGAAGTGCAATGCCAATAAAGATGGCTTTAAGACTTTGTCCTGAAGCAAGAGTAATTAAAGGAGATATGGAAATGTACTCCAATATGTCACATACTGTAACAGAAATTATTCAGGAAAAAGTTCCAGTCTTAGAGAAAGCTAGTATTGATGAATTTTATCTTGATTTATCAGGAATGGATAAGTTTTTTGGATGCTATAAATGGACTACTGAAATTGCATCTACTATAACAAAAGAAACGGGATTACCTATCAGCTTTGCATTATCAACGAATAAAACAGTTTCTAAGATAGGAACAGGTGAATCAAAACCAGTTGGTAGATTGGAAGTACAAGAGGAATTGGTAAGACCATTTTTAAATCCTCTTTCTGTAAAGAAGATTCCAATGGTAGGAAATCAGACATTTCAATTACTTTCGAGAATTGGTGTACGAACGATTCAAACACTTTCTGAAATGCCAGTTGAGGTATTACAACAGCTAATAGGAAAAAATGGTATTGAGTTATCAAGGAAAGCAAATGGAATTGATGAAACTCCCGTTATCCCTTATAGCGAAAGAAAGTCAATTTCAACAGAGAATACCTTTGCACAGGATACAATAGATATTCCAGTTATTAAAAGTATTATATCCGGTATGGTTGAGCATTTAGGATTTCAATTGAGAAAAGAAAAGTGGCTGACTTCAACTGTGGTTGTAAAAATTAGATATAGCAATTTTGATACTGAAACAAAACAATGCAGGATTCCATATACTTCAGCAGACCACACATTGCTCAAGTATGCATTGGAGCTTTTTAATAAGCTTTACACAAGGAGAATCAGAATCAGATTGATTGGAGTGAAATTTACAGGACTTGTACATGGTTGTCATCAAATGAATTTATTTGAAGATACGGAGGAGTTAATGTCATTATATCAAACTATGGACTATCTGAAGCATAGGTTCGGTAATGACAGTATTATGAAAGCATCTGGTTTTTTAAAATAATGTTATGTTTTTAAACTGTCATTCATATCATAGTTTAAGATATGGAACAATTTCCATTGAAGAACTAGTTCAACAAGGTGTTGAATCTGGAAATAGAGTAGTGGCTCTTACAGATATTAATACCATTACTGGAATTTATGACTTTTACAAGCTATGTAAAGAAAATGAAGTTAAGCCTGTGGTTGGTGTTGAGGTAAGAGTTGAAAATGAATTGTTTTACATCTGTTTAGCTAAAAATAGAAATAGCATTGGTGAAGTAAATAAAATTTTAACGGCTTATAATTGTGATGGAATTGAGATTCCTAAAACTAATCCTAAGCTCATAGATACCTATATTATCTATCCACTGAGTAATCTTCCTGAAGAACTTTTTGAGAACGAGTATATAGGTGTAAGACCAGAAGAGCTAAATCTTTTAATTAAACCTGAGTTAAATAAATTAATTGATAAAATGGTTGTTTTACAACCAGTGACCTTTCAAACCAAAAGAGAATACAATCTTCATAAGATACTACGAGCTATTGATAATAACACTTTACTGACAAAACTTTCAGTAAATGACTATTGTGGAGAGAATGAAAAGTTTATTAATGTTTCAGACCTTATAACAAAATACAGCCACTATCCAAGAATAGTAGAAAATACAAAACGAATTCTAAATGACTGTGAAATCGAATTTGATTTCTCCACTCCAAAGAATAAAAAGTACTATACGGATAGTAAGGAGAATGATTTTAAACTCTTAAAGCAACTTACCTATAAAGGATTAAAACAGAGATATCCTAATGATAAAGGTATTGCATTAGCAAGGGCTGAAAAAGAACTTGAAGTTATAGACCAGTTAAATTTTTGTGGGTATTTTCTTATTACTTGGGATATTATTCAATACAGTAATGAAATGGGGTTTATGCATGTTGGTAGGGGTAGTGGGGCAAATAGTATTGTTAGTTTCTGTCTAGGAATTACTGACATATGTCCATTAGAACTGGACTTGTACTTTGAGAGGTTTCTCAATCTAAATAGAAAAACACCTCCTGATTTCGATATAGACTGGGGCTGGGAAAACCGAGATACTATATTAGAATACATATTCAATAAATATGGAAAAGACCATGTAGCTTTTTGTGGAACCAATGTAGAGTTTAAATACAAGTCAATTTTTAGAGAAGTCGGAAAAGTCTTTGGCTTACCTAAAGAAGAACTAGATGTTTTAGCAAACAAATCAATAAACGAGCATGATGATAACTCTGTTTTTCGTTCGGTTTACAAATATGGAAAGTTGTTAGAGAAGTTTCCTAATCAAAGAAGTATGCATGCCTGTGGTGTGTTAATCTCAGAAGAGCCTATAACAAACTTTACTGCACTAGAAATGCCACCTAAAGGATTTCCTATAGTTCAGTTTGATATGCATGTCGCTGAAGATATAGGCTTTGAAAAGTTTGATATTTTATCTCAGAGAGGATTAGGAACAATCAATGATACAGTTAACTTAATCGAAGAAAAAAGAGGCATAAAGGTAGATATCAGAAATACAGCAATTTCTAAAGATGAGGTTAGAGCGAATGAGTTTTTAAGTAAAGGAAAAACCATCGGGTGCTTTTATATAGAAAGTCCTGCCATGAGAGGCTTACTCAGAAGGCTTAAATGTGATAATTATAAAGTTTTGGTTGCTGCATCATCAATCATTAGACCAGGAGTTGCCCAAAGTGGAATGATGAAAGAATATATCTTCAGGCATAATAACCCCGATAAATTTGAATATTTCCATGATGTCTTTGAAAAAGAATTAGGAGAGACCTATGGCATAATGGTGTATCAAGAGGATGTGATAAAAATTGCTTTGCACTTTGGAGGTTTATCAGCTCCTGATGGAGATATCTTGAGAAGAGCTATGAGTGGCAAAGGAAGGTCACTTTCAGCACTACAGAAAGTAAAGGACCACTTTTTCGAATCGTGTAAAGAAATAGGACATCCAGAGCAATTATCTAGAGAAGTTTACAGGCAGATTGAATCTTTTGCGGGGTATTCATTTTGCAAAGCCCATTCAGCATCTTATGCAGTAGAGAGCTATCAAAGTTTATATTTGAAGGTTTATTACCCTCTTGAATTTATGGTGTCAGTAATAAATAATCAGGGAGGTTTTTATAGAACAGAAGTTTACATACACGAGGCGAGAATGTCTGGTGCTAAAATTATGAATCCTTGTGTTAATAAAAGTGGATACAGAACAACTTTATATGATGATGAGGTATATCTCGGACTCATGCATTTGGAAAAGGTAGAAATTAGACTAGGACAGTTTATTCCAGAGGAAAGAAAGAATCACGGGGATTTTAAATCACTAGAAGACTTCATTAAAAGAGTTCCGGTAGGAATTGAAACAATACAAATATTAATCTTTATAGGGGCATTTAGATTTACGGGCAAACAAAAACATGAACTCCTTATTGAGGCGAGGTTTTTATTATCTGAGAGTAGATTTAATTGTAGGTATTTAACATTATTGGAAGCCTCCCCAAAGAATTACAAATTACCAAAGGTTGACAGACATAAGTTTGAAGATGCATTTGATGAAATTGAAATTTTAGGATTTCCTATTTCTTATAGCCCTTTTGATATTTTGCAGACAAAATACAGAGGTAGTGTTATGGCTAAAGACTTAACAAGCTATCATAAAAAAGAAGTAAAGATGCTAGCTTATCTAATCTCTAGAAAGCATGTGCCCACCAAGAGGGGAACGATGTTTTTTGGTACTTGGATTGATACTGAAGGGGAATACTTTGATACTGCTCATTTTGCTGATTGTCTTGAAAAATATCCATTTCAAGGAGGAGGCTGTTACTTATTGTTAGGAATTGTTGAGGTTGACTTTCACTTTCCTACAGTAACCATTAAAAAAATGGCAAAAATGCCTTTTATTCCAGACCCAAGGTACTCTCTTGATAAAGATATGGCTCAAAGAGTTCAAACTAATATTAAGGAAGATATCAGTATGACTTTTAGAAAACCATATCCACAGGAGCAAGAAATAGGGTTACCCAGACATAAAATGATATAATTACGGTTTTCCGTATTTCCATAAGAAAGATAGTTTGTAAATTGAAAAGTCAGTAAAGTAATAAATTTATATTGTAATTTGACCTGTCATAGGTTATTAAAAAATATGTAGTTCAAGATTATGAATAATGTATATTTGTTGCTAGCTAATTTAAACATATTAGATTTGTAAATGGATTTGCTACACCAAGAACATATAAATAAAATAGAAAATTGTCCGCTTGATGGTCAGAAGGGTGAACTTACTCTATTTAGATGGGTTCATAAGGATAAGTTTGTCGAATCTTTTGTGCCTAATGGAGTGAGACCAAAGCATGCTAACAACTGTTTAGCGTGGGGGTTATCAACATTTAATAGCAAAGATTCAGCAATTCAAGAGCTTAATAATTTGTCTAAGAATATTAGAAAAAAATATAATGCAATTGCTTTATGTAAAATAAAAGACGAAGATGGTATCAAGCATCAGTCGGGCAATAAAAAGCATCATTACACTTTTTACCCCAAAAGTAGTTTTGATTTAATTACAAACTTTCAAATTATAGAAGATGAAAACTAATTCATACTTTGATTTATCAGCGTTTGAGAAAGTAGAAGATATAATCTATTTAGATGAACCAATACTTTCTCATTTAAAGCTAAATGAAAAAGACTATTTTCTGTATCTCGTTGATAGCTTTGAAGATTATGATGTTTTTCTATTCTTTGAGATAGATGCAGACACTATCTTAAAATATCTAACTAAATCAATTTCGTTGCGAGATATTATTAAGAGTAATAATATCCTTTTGATACTGGAACAGGACTATGATGGGAATGTTATAAATGCACAATCTATTTTATGTGAAAGTTTACCTGAGGATTATCTACCAGAAGCTAATTCTTTCCTTGAGTACGAACCATTAGAAAATTCATTTTATTATGAAATGATTAATGAGTATGACAGAAAACTTTATTTACATGATTTAAGAAAAAATGCTTTTTATTTAAAGTTTTCTACGAATGATAGAAAGTATGGGGATACAATAGGGTTGAGAGAACTAACAAACACACTGTTAACTAACTTATCAACATCATTTAAGCACTTTGTTACAATAGATTTTGAGAAGAAATTTAATAGTATAATACCGGAAGATAATAAAAGAAGTAAAATATTAAAGTCTGTTTTTGCTGATACTGATTTAAGAATGGTAGATTTAAATTTTGGTAGTTTCGAAATTGGCTTATCAACGGATAAATTAATGAAATCCAATATTGAATTTAAAGAGGTTAAGGAATGGGCTGATAATGTTGGTGATAATTATAAAAAAATTGTTTTAGATAATGATATTACCAATGCGGAGCTGGCAACACTTTTAAATAACTATACAGATGAAGAAAGAAATCAAATCTTTGAGCCAGTGTTAAGAATTGTAGAGAATAAGAATTACAATTTAAAAGTTAAGGGCTCTGTAGGTGAGAAGTATAGTAACTTGGGCTTAAACAAAAAAGAAGTTTCATCTAAAATTGTTACTAAAATCAAAAAGGTTGATGATATCCAACAAAAACATTTGGAATTAATTACTGTTACAACAATCATTGATAAAAACAGTAATAAAAAAACTATTAATCTTGATAATACATTGTTTAGTTCAATAGAATCTACGGAATATCTTTTGGGTTACAATGACTTTAAAAAATATGGATATAATAATGTTCCTGATGGTATTAAAATTGCGATATTAATAGAGAATAATGATACTTATATTGTTTTGAGAGCAAATTACAATGAAAATGCTTTTGAGGTTCGTGTCGATAATGATAAGATTGAAGAAGGAATTAAAAAAATGGTAGATAGGATTTACGAGTATACTATAAATTTATAGTTTAATATATCTTTATTAGGTATGAGAGCCACGCATTTGTGGCTCTTTTTCTGTAATTTTTTATAGTAGTGAATCTTCTATTTGATATTATTTAGGGAAGTACCAGAGTTCGGAATCTTTTTTTAGATTTCTTTTTTTAGGGTCAGTAATGCCTTCTATCAGATGGAATAAATCGTTAATTAAAAGTTTTGTGTCAAATATATAACTGTGATTAAGACCTGACGATTCGATATTAGAAGCATCTATAGAATATAAATCTTTATCAACGAATGCAAATGCTCCTGCCTGTCCTAAACGTGGTAAACTTCTAATCGTACTAGAGGCTTTAAGAGCAACGTCTTTGTCGGATATATACATAGTTCTACTATTTCCAACATTTCTAAAAATAGGTAAAATTTCATTTTTAAATACATTTTGGTCTATATCTGGTGCTGCAAGAATGATTTGCTCAATTGCTGCTAGAGAAGTTGAGTATTTAGGATTGCTTGCGAGTTCGTTTAAAGATGCAGTAACTAAGACATTCCCCATGCTGTGTGCTATAATGTGTAGTTTTTTTATATCAGCCATGGTAATAATGGAATTGATAAATTCAGTCAGGGATGTTTTACTTGCGTTAACCATTTCTGAATCTCTTAGATAGGCTGTTGTTTTTCCTGCTGAAGGCCAACTAAAAAATCCAGTCAACCCATTAAAGGATAAATCATATGCAATTTGGCCAGTTCTCCATGCTGTTTCCTCAAATGAATTATTATAACCATGTACGAAAAGTAGAAAAGAATTTTCATCAGTCTTCAACAGGCTTTCTTTAAGATGATTGTAGAAATCAGTCTCTTGAAATTCATTAATGGATTGTAATAGAATATGTTTGCTTTTGTCTTCTCTTTTTCTCCATATTAAGATTTTGCCAGGTCTTTCAACTTTTCCTACTTTATGTGTATTTGGAATGCTGATTGTGCATTTTCCAACATTCAGTGATTTACCATTTATTATTTCATCATTAAAGTATTCATTTACTTTGTTCTTACCAGATTTCTTTCTATTTGTACCATAAAATACTTCAATAATGTTTTCCTTAACTACTTCTTTTTTTTGAACGTTTCCATTTTGTTTATTAGTCCAATAAAAAGTTTCTGCTTGTTCGTGTATTTTTTTAATGGATTTATCAATATCACTAAAGTAGCCATCTTTTTGTCTGTAGCGTACTTTAATACCTTTAAATGGAATAACTCTATCATCTTTCTTATTATATATATTTTCAATGTCAAATTGAAAGTTTTTTTTAGAACCTTCTATCTTAAAGGTCTGAGAATTTAATAATTGATTCCTGTAGTATAACTCAATTTTACATCTTTGCGCTTCTGTACTCTTTGTTTTACTTCCAATAACGGTCAAGGTGGTAGAGTTTAGGTATTCAAAGGTTGTATGATATGATTCAGTTAGGTTATTCCAATTTAGGAGCTGCTTATGGCTGTTTATAGATAAATATAGTTCACTTACCTTAAAATCAAATTTGATAACACATGTAATATTCATTTCTTTTCAAATAATTAATAGTTTTGCTGCCAATTTACATTTTTATTGTGTAAAAGCATAACAACAAATATTATAATGTAAGTAAATTTGGTATATTTACAACCGTATAATGTATCTGCTCTTTATAGAGATAAGCATAGAGATATATAAGAAAATTGGGAACAATTTCGGGCACAAAAACAAAAAAGAGAAAATATAGTTATTTAGAAATAAATAAGTTACATCTTCTCTTTAGCTTAAAAAGTGGAGTTGGAGGGATTCGAACCCTCGTCCAAACAAGCAATACATAAGCTTTCTACATGCTTATTCTACCATTGGTTTTCGACTGGAAGCAGAGGATAGACACCCAACGACCAGCTTATCTTCTGAAATTTTCGAGCTTTAGCCAAAGCTTCTAAAACCTTATTTCTGCATTCCTATATCCCAGGATCAAACGCTGCAGAACTGAGCATTTGTGGAATATCTTGCTTCCCTACTAAAATCTTCGGGAAAACGCTTGATCTACTATACTTCGATATTAAGCTGCAAGAGCGAACTCTTCGTTGCCAGTTAAAATTTTGTAGCAAGGGATTATAGAGATCGCGCTACGGTTCTCTGCATGCTTACTTACCCATTGGTCTTGCTGTCGAAACCAGTCAACCCCATGAATAAAGTGAATACAAAGATAGTGCTTTTTGTTTACATTTCATTAATATCGATGGTTTTAATAGAAATTACGAAATAAAATGAGTAACCTGAAGGTAGTAAGAATTGAATATCCAGTGATTGTGATAAAAATATTATTGTTTGCTAACAGGCTTTAATACGGGGTTTTTAAACAGTCATAGGGTGGATTAGTGATTGTTTATGGCAATATATTTTGTGTTCTGATAAAAAATGTCTACTTTTGCAATCCAAAATGAGATGTAAAATATGTTAATAATTCCAGTAAAAGATGGTGAATCCATCGACAGAGCTTTAAAAAAATACAAGAGAAAATTTGATAAAACAGGAACTGTTCGTCAATTAAGATCTAGACAACAGTTTATTAAGCCTTCTGTAACTTTGAGACAAGCTAGACTAAAAGCGGCTTACAAACAAAGAGCGCTTAGCAAAGAAGAGCAGGCTTAAGATTTTTTCTTAACCATATATTAATTCACTTCTTAAATTCTTATATTTGAGGAGTGAATTTTTATTTTTATACCCTATGATGCTGGAAAAGTTTTTAGAATACTTACAATTCGAAAAAAGATATTCTCCTCATACCATCACAAGCTACAAAAAAGACCTTGAAGACTTTTCCCATTTCTTTCTCCGAACAGAATCTTCTGACAATTTAGCCAAGGCAGACAAAAAAATTATCCGGAATTTTATTGTCGAACTGAGTGAAAACGACATTTCGAAAAGAAGTATCAATAGAAAATTATCTTCTCTCCGCAGTTTTTATCTTTTTCTTTTAAAAATAGGTGAAATTACAGTTTCTCCCGTTGAAGGGATTTCTTCCCTGAAGTTTTATGCTGAAAAACAGATTCCTATGTCTAAAGAGGAAATGACAGATCTCAATGAAAGAGTTTTTGAACAGGTACATGACGTGCTTGAAAAGTGCATTATGGAGGTTCTTTATCAGACGGGAATGCGTAAAGCGGAACTTTGTGGCCTGATATTTGAGAATGTTGACTTATATGGAAATGAATTAAAAGTAATAGGAAAAGGGAACAAAGAAAGGGTAATTCCCATTTCCAATGAATTGTCTGAACTTCTGAAAAGTTATCTGGAAATAAGAAATCCGCAGACAGAATTTAAATCATATTTTTTCGTCAATAAGAAAGGGAAAAAACTCAATGAAAAATTTGTTTATGTGGTAGTTAATAAGTACCTTAGTCTTGTAACAACGAAAGAAAAAAAAAGTCCTCACATCCTTCGGCATAGCTTTGCTACCCACGTATTGGATAATGGGGCGGAGATCTCCAAAGTGAAAAAAATATTAGGGCATTCCAGCCTTGCCAGTACTCAAGTCTATACGAATGCTAATATTGAACAATTGAAAAAAGTGTTTAATCAGGCTCACCCTCGAGCATCAAAAAAAGAAGAATTATGAAGATTTCAGTACAATCAATTGGTTTAACTCCACACGAACCACTAGAATCACACATCGACAAAAAAGTAAGTAAATTGGATACCTTCTATGACAAAATTCAGGAGTGTAAGGTGTTCTTGAAAGTTGAAAATAATTCGGATAAAGCCAACAAAACTGCCGAGATTATTTTAGCGGTTCCGGGAGACGATATCGTAGTAAAGAAGACCACTACAAGTTTTGAAGAAAGTCTGGACCTTTGCGTTGATACTGCTAAAAAGCTATTAATCAAGAAAAAAGAAATGGCGTAGAAAAAAAAGTTAAAAAAAGTTTATAAAAAATTTGAGAATTCAAAAAATCCGTTCTATATTTGCACTCGCAAAAAAGGAACAGCGATCTTTTGAATTCTTTTTTATATTTGCCTCCATAGCTCAGTTGGCCAGAGCACGTGATTTGTAATCTCGGGGTCGTGGGTTCGAATCCCTCTGGAGGCTCATAAAATATAAACTTTTGGGGAGATTCCAGAGTGGCTAAATGGGACTGACTGTAACTCAGTTGCTTCGGCTTCGTAGGTTCGAATCCTGCTCTCCCCACTTTATATTTTTATAAAAAAAACTTGCAAGATTAAATAAGTTTTCTTAGTTTTGCACAGCGTTTACCAATAGTTTTGGAAACAAAATTGCGGAAGTAGCTCAGTTGGTAGAGCGTCAGCCTTCCAAGCTGAATGTCGCGGGTTCGACCCCCGTCTTCCGCTCAATAGAATCACACAATTAAGAGTGATTTTTTTAACACTGGAATGTGTAGAGTAGAGTTTCTCGATCAGTTTCAGTCCTTTATTAAAATGCCTCCATAGCTCAGTTGGCCAGAGCACGTGATTTGTAATCTCGGGGTCGTGGGTTCGAATCCCTCTGGAGGCTCATTTTAATATAAAATATCTGGGGAGATTCCAGAGTGGCTAAATGGGACTGACTGTAACTCAGTTGCTTCGGCTTCGTAGGTTCGAATCCTGCTCTCCCCACATTTTATATTATAAAAAAAACTTGCAAAATTAAATAAGTTTTCTTAGTTTTGCACAGCGTTTACCAATAATTTTGGAAACAAAATTGCGGAAGTAGCTCAGTTGGTAGAGCGTCAGCCTTCCAAGCTGAATGTCGCGGGTTCGACCCCCGTCTTCCGCTCAACGAAAATCACGCTACTTAGTGTGATTTTTTTAGTTGATGCCGACTTAGCTCAGCGGTAGAGTGCTTCCTTGGTAAGGAAGAGGTCACGGGTTCAAGTCCCGTAGTTGGCTCTTAATTTTCCCGAATTTCTTCGGGATTTTTTATGCCCTAATTTTAGATGGAATCTCATTGCAAAAGGAACCGCATGAAACAGGATTTTGCTGAGTTCTAAAAAAATCACGGAAGATTTATATGCTCTGAAGTATTTTGGTTCTTACATATAAAAAAAGTAAGTGTTTAATATTGTCTTTGAACTTTACAAAATGGGAAGTTCACACTATAAAGCGGTGAAATTAATTTTGAACTTATACACTGGGTATAGTGTCATTAAAATAGCCCTGACTCAGGGCTAAATTACAATAGATAAGTAATATTGTAGGAGTTTTATAAGTTATATTTTACTTTTACGCCAATATATCCAGGTAATCTTTGAATAATACTTGTTTGAAGAGTTACATTTTGTAGTGTAGATAAGATAATTTGAGTTTTATTAAAATTTAAAATATCATTTCCAATGACACTATATTCCCATTTTTTACTATAATCATAAGAAATTTCAAAATCGGTCTTTAAAAAATGCTGTTTTTGTTCAGAGATATAAATATTATAGTGATTTCGGAAGTAGTATTTAAAATGTTTATTAATAATACCATCAAAATCTGCAAATAGTTCAGTTCTATCATTAGATATTTTTTTATTTAAATTTGTATAGCTACTTATATTTTTTTGTTTAGAAACTCCTATTTCATAATTAAAAATTCCATTTTTAAAAACACTCATTAAACTTGCTTTTAAAATGATATTTTGTGAAGTAATAGGATTTTCTATTTGATCTATTATATTTATTGAATTTGAGTGTGAATAAGACCCATTTAATTTTATTTTAGCTTTAAGGAAACTAACTTTCTTATCTAAATTAATATTTGTAAACCAGTTTTGTGTAGGTGTTGAGTTAAGAACTTGGCTTATTACAATATATTGTGGAAGCAATTGGCTAGCGGTTATAATTGATTTTTCATTTTTAGTATAATTGAAACTTAGATTTAATATAGTACCTGAAAACAAATTGAAATATCTTAAATAAACGCTGAAATTATGACTTCGCATAGGAAGTCCTAAATCCAAGATGTTATTTTGCAGAATTCTGTTATAATCATCCAGTATGGGTTGTATAAAAGTCTGATTAGTATTTGCAAAATCATTCTTTACCTGATAAGATAAATTAAGTTCAGATAATTGATTTAACTGAAATTTTACATTGGCTTTTGGCAAGTATAAAAGCCTGTTTAAAGAAGTATAGTATAAAAGTGTATTCTGTAAAGAAAATTGAAAAAAACCTTTACGCTTATAAATACTAAATTCAGTATTGAAGAAATTTCTACTGATTTTATTGTTATTTGAATATTGAGAGTTTTCGATTGAAGATAAAAAACTATCTTGAGTTAAAGAATATCCTAATCCTATATAATAAATCAGTTTTTTGGGCTTAAAGGTATAAGTACTCAAAAGTCCATAAGTTTCCTGATTATATTTTTTATCCTGTAGTAACGGAGAATCTAAATTTAAAACATTGGGGAAGTTATCTAACTGAAAGTTATTTTGTTGGTAATTAATGTCATTGAAAATATACAAAGCCAAAAGCTTTGTTGGAGATAATTTAGAAGTATAGCTTAATTGTTGAGATAGCGTATAAGGGGTATCATGTACTTTTTCGTCAATTCTATTTTCTATATTACCAAAAGTTTGATCTATTTGAACGTCTTTTTTTCCACTGTATGGATCAAATGCTAAACTATATGTAAGTAGACTGTTATCTGAGACTAAATAGTCCAAATTGGCTCTTGTTCGGTTAAAAAATAATTGCTCTTTTGTTTTTATATTTTCAGTAGTGCTGTAACTTGAATTTTGGTCGAAAAAAAGCGTATTATTTAGGATGTTTTTATTTTGGTTAACATTATTAAAGATACTGTATATGTTAAGTTTTGTCTTTTTTGAGAGATAAGAAGTGAGATTCAATGCTCCAAAATTGTTATATTTTTTCGTCATCCTGTCATCACTAATAAGAGTTGTTGGCATTATAAAATCTGTGTTGCCAACATTGCGTTTGCTTACAAAATCATTTTTAGATGAAATAATCATTTGAAAGTATTGATCAAATGTAATTACTTCATCATTTATATTGTTTGAATTTCCTATAAAGCTCATGTTTGTAGTTTTATCAAATTTAAACAAGTTTACTCCGGCTTTGTAGCGTCCTTCATATGCAGAGATTAAAGTAGTATTTCCCGTTATTTTACCTTTATATTCTTTTTTGATTCCAATATTTATGGCTGTTTTATCCGAAGGTTCCAAGTCCTTTATTTTCGCATTATCTGAATAATGATTGATAACTGCAATATCATCAATCATATCTGCATCTAAATTTTCAGTGGCAAGTTGATGATTATCACCAAAAAAGTCCTTTCCATCTACAAGAAGGTTATCTACTTTTTTTCCTCCTATTTTGATTTGCCCATCATTTCCTACTTCAAACCCTGGAAGTTTATTAAGAATATCTTTAAGGTTATGTTCCGAACCCGTTGTAAAGTATTTTGTTTTATAGGATATAGTATCACCGCTTTGCTTTAAAGCTGAAGCCTGTCCGATAATCTTAACTTCCTCAACCTGATTTATTTTTTCTGAAAGAATTATTTCTAATTCTACTGATTTTTGATCATTGCTTATAGTAATGTTCCTTTTTAGAGGTTCGAAAAGTATTTTATTAACCTCTAATGTATAAGAGGGCTCTTTGTTAACCTGAAAAGTGAAATTACCATTTGAATCAGAGTTTTGAAAAGAAAGTGTTTTTCCGTTATTGTCTAATATCTGAACAATAGCATCTTCCACAGGATTATGATTTTTATTTAAAATTTTTCCATTAACTTTTATCTGAGAAAAAAAGAAAACAGGAAAACAGAAAATAAGAAAAATAGAACTCTTCATATGATTTAAAAGCTTTTACAAAAATTAATCTCCATAAACTTTATGGAGATTTTGAATATTTAATTTGATTCCTAATTTCTGCCGAAAGTCATTGGAGGCATTGTTTTTTTATAATCTTCAGCATGTTGTATTACCTTTTTTTGAAACTCTTGAGGGCTTATTTTTTCACCTTTTGTTGGTATTGTTATCGTACCAGCTATATTCTCTTTGATTTGAATTGCTAAATAATGTTGTGTCTTATTTCTAACTTCTACAATGAGCCCGGGTAATCCCCAATAAATACTTGGTCCAGCCATAGTAGGAATGCCGGGAGCATACCAAGCCTCTATCAAATCTCCTCCTATTTTTGCTTGTGCTTTTCTACAGTCAATACTGCCTATTGTTTTTGTTTCATTAATTAATTCCCAATTAATTTTTTGAAGATTTTCTGAAACTAAAAATTCTTTGTCTAATATAGTTCTTGAAGATACTGAAGTTTTTGTTTTAAAGTTTTTGTACATTTCAGCAATTCCACCAAATTTAATTACCGTTTCTTTCATTTGCATATTTCCAGTGTTCAAATCCTCTGGGTTTTCTCTCTTTTTCTCTTCCTTTTTATACAAAGCTTCGGATCCATTAAATAATAGTTCATAATATTTAGGAATTTGTTTGCTTGTTTTTATCATTTCCTGATACTGTTTTGGAATATCTTTTAAGTCATCCAAATTAGTAATTGGTAATTCTTCATAAAAAACACTGTTTATCAAATTTCCTTTCTGAGTATTATTTTCAACAGAATTTTGGGCAAATCCAAATGAACACAGCAAGCTAAAGCATATAGAAAATAAAATCTTCATTTTATATTAATTTTAATTAAAAAATAGAGGAGACTATCCGAAAAACTCTCTTTAGACTCCTATCTTACATTTTTGTAATATAGTATTTTTGATATTCTCGGAGAGTCTCTATTTTTGTCTACATAGGAACATCTATCCACATATCAACAACATGCATGTCTATTGTTCCATCTGGATTAGAAGTCGTATAATAATAAAAGACGTGAAGGGGAAATTTAGAATCCTTCTTTAAAATTTTTGTAGCAAAAGATTTTTCGTTGGGTTTATTACCTTCTGTTTTTACTTCTTTAGCGAACCCTAAAGTTGTTCCAGCAACTAAAAGTGCTGCAAATAGATTTTTTTTCATAATGTTTTTTTTTATATTAAATTGTTAGTTTTTAATATGTTGATCTTTACAAGTATACAAATATTTTTTTAATCACTATTGCGGGAATCTGCATTTTCTAAAACTTCTTTAATATATAGAATACATACTAAGTGAAAAAGGTTTTTCGCTTCATAAAATTCTTTAATTTTATTCAAACGCTTCCAACGGAGCTCCAACTGTTGGGCTTAATATATTGTAGGTCGATCCAATTTTTACTTCATCTTTACAATCACAATCATAAAATTTTCGTTAAATTCGTGTAAAATAAATTTTTGATGAATATTCTTTTACTGGAAGATGATCTCATTCTGTCTGCAGAATTGTGCAGATTTTTAGAATCAAATAATTTTAATTGTGATAAAATCTATGACGGGGAAACTTTTCTCCGCCAGATAAAAAACAGTAGTTATGATCTGTATTTACTCGATATTAATGTTCCTAAGATAAATGGACTTGATGTCTGCCAGACGATCCGCTCTTTTGACAAAAATACCCCCATCATTATCATCTCTGCTTATGGGGATATCTCTGATAAAAAAGATGCTTTCACAAGACTGGCCGATGATTATCTGGTAAAACCTTTTCAGTTTGAAGAACTTCTGCTAAGAATCAATTCGCTGTTGAGAAGAAAGGTACCTTCTGATAATTCAGATCAGGATATTCTAAGAGTTGACGACCTTATTATCAATAAAACAGAACAGAAGGTCTATCGTGGAGGAAATGAAATAACACTTACATTAAAAGAATTCCAGCTGTTGGTTTATCTTGCGGAAGCGCAGGGAAGAACGGTTTCCA
Organism: Chryseobacterium sp. NRRL B-14798; assembly: GCF_050470705.1. NCBI lineage: Bacteria > Pseudomonadati > Bacteroidota > Flavobacteriia > Flavobacteriales > Weeksellaceae > Chryseobacterium > Chryseobacterium sp. NRRL B-14798. The sequence continues at coordinate 765,763 of NZ_JBFLUL010000005.1, forward strand.
AGCAACAGATTACAGAACATGTATGGGAACACAATTTTAATACGAATACCAATACCGTAGAAGTTTATATCAATTTTCTGAGGAAAAAGATTGATAAAGATTTTAAAATAAAACTGATCCACACCCGTTCAGGTTTCGGATACTACCTAAGTCCATTATAAATGTCTTTAAAGAGAAAGATAGCCCTAACGATCAGTATCGCCTTTTCATTATTATTTGGGATGGTGATGGCAGTCATTTATTTATCGTTTAATGATTTCAGAAGAGATGAGTTTAAAGAAAGATTCAGGCAGAGGCTTGAGTTTACTTCTCATTTCATTTCAAAATCCAAAGACTTTGAAGAAGAAGCACCCGTTTTTTTCAATGAAAATTCAGATAATATCCTTTTGAATGAAAAGATTTTAATTTTCAACGAAAAAAAAGAACTCATCTACAGCACGATTAAAGACCGGAATGTCATTTGGGACAGTGCCATGCTTAAAGAGCTGGATAAAAAGAAGATTATTTATACTGAAAAAACCGTTCCAGAAATCTACGCTGCGCTCAGGAATATCAACGGTGAAAATTACTATATCCTTACAAGTGCCTTTGATACCAATGGAAAATCCAAATTAGGTTATCTTAAATATCTTTTGATAACAGCGTATGTGATGAGTACTATGCTCATCGGTTTTTTCAGTTATTATTTTGTCGAAAAATTTCTCCGACCTCTGGAAGACCTGAACAAAGAAATCTCTGAAGTTACGGCTCATAAACTCACCACGCAGATTCCGGTAGAGCAATCCAATGATGAAGTAAGCGTTCTGGCAAAATCCTTTAATACAATGATTGGAAGGCTGGATGATGTATTTCAGTCCCAAAAAGATTTTACTGCCAGTGCTTCGCATGAGATCAGAACCCCAATAACAAGAATGGCCTTTCAGCTGGAAAACCTGATTAAGTTTGAAGAACATTCTCCGGAGACATTATCATCTTTAAAGCAAATCCAGAGAGATGTATATCAACTGTCCGATCTGACCAACTCGCTTTTGCTGCTGACAAAATTTGATAAAGAAAATATCCAGAGTATTTATGAGGAAGTAAGAATTGATGAAGTTATTTTTGAAGCTTTTGAAGCTGTAGAGAAAAGTTATCCACAGCTGAAACTGGATTTTCTGATCAATGAAAATAGTTTTGAAAATGCATTCTTAACCATCAAGGGAATTCAGTCATTATTGGTGATTGTCTTTATCAACCTGTTTAAAAACGCTGCTGTGTATTCAGACAATACGGAGGTGAAAGTCCTGATTACTGAAACCAATGATAATCTTTCTGTTGAAGTAATTTCCCATGGTAACACGATTTCTGAAGATGAGCAGACTAAACTTTTTGAAGCGTTCACAAGAGGAAACAATGCACAGAATATAGCAGGCTCTGGTTTAGGTCTTAGAATTGTCAAAAGGATTCTGGAATATCATGATGCAGATATTGTATATTCTTCACCAGCAGATTTCATCAATAAGTTTACCCTAAGTTTTAAAAAATAAATGAAAAACAACTGATATAAAACAGTTGTTTTTTTGTTAAACCTGCGATTGATTTTTTTAACAAAAATTCAATAATTAGAGAAAAATTCACTTGTTTTATCCGGTGATTTATTGGATAAACGGTCTGCTCAAGCCTATTTTAATATTTTTTTAAGCGTCATTTAAGTTTCTTTTAATCGCATCAAAGCAATTTTGTAATTTAAAAATAAAAATAATGAACAGAATTGCAGTGCTGTGCCTCGCCGTTTCCTCATTCATGGCGGCACAACAGCAGATGTCTCTTTTGGAATGCGAAGAAGCGTTTCAGAAGAACAACCTCCAGCTGCTCGCCGAACAGTACAATATCAATATGGCTGATGCGGATATTCTGCAGGCTAAAATCTGGGAATTACCTCAATTAAGCGGACAGTTCAATGCTTATAATCCGCAGGACAAAAAGTTTTTTGATGTAGGACATTCTAAGGGAGCAGGTATTACTCAATTGATTTATATGGGTGGTAAAAAGAAAAATGAAATTGCTTTTGCCAGGTCCAATAAAGAACTGGCCCAGCTTCAGTTTTCCCAACTGCTGGTAGATCTACGATATCAGCTTCGTTCTGCTTATTTCAATCTTTATTATGAAAAACTAAAACTGGAAAACACCAACAGGCAGCTGGGATATATGAATGATCTCTTAGATGCTTACCGTGTACAGTCGGCCAAAGGAAACGTTTCTCTTAAAGATGCTGTCAGATTACAGAGCATAGTGATCCAGCTCAATCATGATAAGCTGGAGATCAACAAAAATATTCTTGGTTTTGAACAGAATCTGAAAGTTCTGACAGGAGTTTCAGAAGAAATAGAGCCAACAATATCCGAAACCGAAGCTAAAGAAGCTTTGGCAGCACAGCCTTTCGGTAATGAAGAAGAGTTGAAAGGTAAAGCCCTTGAAAATAATGCAGATTACCGGTATAATCTGAAGCTTATTGATAACAGTAAGCTGTATGCACAATGGCAGAAATCACTGAATGTCCCTGATGTTACGGTAGGAGCTGCATGGGATCAGGCGGGAGGAACTTTTAATAACGAAGCTAATCTGACGCTGGGAATTCCTTTGCCTTTATGGAAAGCCAACCAGGGGAATGTGATAAAAGCAAATTATGCGATTCAACAAAACCAGAAAAATGCAGACTTTCAAAAGCTGACTCTGGAAACTAAAGTCCAGTCTACCTACAAAACCTGGAAAGCACAATATGATCAGCTGCAGGATGTAAAAACGACAGATCTTCAGAATATGGAGCTTGTTTATAACGGAATGCTGAACAATTTCAGAAAAGGAAATGTCAACCTGATTGAATTCACAGACTTTATGGACAGCTACAGGGAAACAGCCCTTCAGATCTACGATATGAAAAATGAGATCATGCAGTCTGCAGAACAGCTTAATCAACTAGTACAAACGAAAATCTTCTATTAAAATCATGAAAACATATATTATTCCCGTATTGATGGTTCTTTCATTAATAGCCTGTTCAAAAAAAGAGGAAGAGAAAAATGTTCACACCAAAAAAGGGTTTGAACTCAGCAATACAATGCTGAACTCTATTTCCCTGGCAAAGGTTGAAAAAAGAAATATAGAAGACGAATACAGTTTTTACGGAAAAATCTCGGCAGACAAAAACAGTTACATAGATGTATACCCATTGGTTGGAGGAAATGTGATGAGTGTCAATGTAGAATTGGGCGACTATGTGAAAAAAGGGCAGGTACTGGCAACCATCAGAAGTACTGAGCTTGCAGAAATTCAGAAGGATGTAAGTGATGCAAAAACAGATCTGGTAGTGGCAAAAAATAACCTTCGTGTCGCGAAAGAACTCTATGAAGGAAAACTGAATACCGAAAGAGATGTCCTGGAAGCTAAAAGCCAGTTGCAAAAAGCCGAAGATCAGTTACAGAGAGCTGCTGCGGTAAGTACGGTTTATAATGTGAAAACCGGAAATATATACAGTGTGGTAGCACCTATCAGCGGTTATATTGTTCAGAAAAGTATCAATAAAGATATGCAGCTGAGAAGTGACAGAAGTGATAATATTTTTGATGTGGCCAACACCACCAATGTATGGGCCATTATGAATGTCAATGAATCTGATATTGATAAAATCAGTCTTGGAATGAAAGCTCAGGTATCTACTCTATCTTATCCGGATAAAGTTTTTGACGGAAAAATTGATAAAATTTTCAAGATTATTGACCCGCAGACCAATGCCATGCAGGCAAGAGTCGTATTGGACAATGCCAACGGACTTTTGATCCCAGAGAGTAAAGCCACGATAAAAGTTTCCAGTCTGGAAAGCAACTCTACACTTACCGTTCCCTCCAAAGCAGTGATTTTTGATGATAATAAAAGCTTCGTAGTGATTTTTAAATCCAGGACAGATGTGAAGATCAGAGAAATCAAAGTATTAAAGCAGGTTGGTGATGTCACCTATATTGCAGACGGTCTGAAAGAAGGAGAAGAAGTGATTACCAACAACCAGCTGCTGATCTACCGTTCACTGAACAGCTAGTCTTATTAAACCATTAAGAATACTGACATTTTTCTTTAACGGCTTTTTTAGGTCACCAATGTATCTATCATGAATAAATTCATAAAAAATATAATTGCTTTTTCATTAAAAAATAAAGCATTTACCTTTATCTGGGTAGCGATTTTAGCCATCTCCGGTTTTATAAGTTTTAAAAACATGCCTATTGAAGCTTTTCCGGATGTAACCAATACTCAGATTGTCATCATTACCCAATGGAATGGGCGTAGTGCAGAAGAAGTGGAACGTTTTGTTACTACTCCCATTGAATTGGCAATGAGCCCGGTTCAAAAGAAAACAAGTGTGAGAAGTACCACCATGTTTGGACTTTCTATTGTTAAAATTCTGTTTGACGACGGGGTGGACGATACTTTTGCCAGAAATCAGGTCAATAACCAGTTAAGAACCATTAGCCTTCCTGATGAGGTAGACCCTGAAGTACAGCCACCCTACGGGCCAACCGGTGAAATTTTCAGATATACGCTGGAAAGTAAAACAAAAGATTCCCGAGCGCTGCTTACCCTGCAGAATTGGGTAATAGACCGTGCTTTAAGAGGAGTTCCCGGCGTTGCGGATATCAATGTTTTCGGAGGACAGGATAAAGTTTTTGAACTGAGTATCGATCCGAGGGCATTGGATAAATACAACCTTACGCCGCTTCAGGTATATGATGCCGTCACCAAAAGTAACCTGAACGTAGGAGGAGATGTCATTGAAAAAAATGGTCAGGCTTATGTGGTAAGAGGTATCGGTTTGGTAAAATCTGTAGCGGATATTGGAAATATTACCATTCAGAATGACAGTGGGAATCCTGTTTTGGTAAAAAATGTTGCAGAAGTTCATGAAAGTTCCATGCCCAGAGTAGGACAGGCCGCTCTTAATCATCATGACGATACGGTGGAAGGAATTGTTGTTATGAGAAAAGGGGAGAACCCGCGAGAAGTTTTAGTAAGTGTGAAGGCTAAAATTAAAGAGCTTAACGAAAAAGTACTTCCGAAAGATGTTAAAATGGTGACTTTCTACGATCGTGACAATCTGATGGATTTCACTACACATACCGTAATGCATAACCTTATTGAAGGTATTGTACTGGTAACGGTTATTGTTTTGATCTTTATGGCAGACTGGAGAACCACGCTGATTGTTTCCATCATTATCCCATTATCCTTATTGTTTGCCTTTTTATGTTTAAAGCTGGCAGGGATGAGTGCGAACCTGCTTTCTTTGGGAGCCGTAGACTTCGGGATTATCATAGACGGAGCCGTCGTCATGGTGGAAGGTCTTTTCGTAATGCTGGATCATAAAGCGCATAAGTACGGGACGGAGAAGTTTAATAAACTCGCCAAGGGAGGATGGATTAAGCAAACCGGAACAGGACTGGGAAAAGCCATCTTCTTTTCAAAATTAATCATCATTACTTCCTTGATTCCTATTTTCTCATTCCAGAAAGTAGAAGGAAAAATGTTTTCTCCGTTGGCATTTACATTAGGGTTTGCATTAATGGGAGCATTGATATTTACATTAACTCTCGTTCCTGTTCTTTCGCATATCCTTTTAAATAAAAATGTAAGAGAAAAAAGCAACCCGTTTGTGAACTTCTGGGACAGAATCGTTTTGAAAGGCTTTAATTTAACATTCAGACATAAAAAGATGAGCATGATTGTAGCGATTTCCTTTCTGGCTGTTACACTATTTTCGGGTAAATTCCTTGGAACAGAGTTCCTGCCTCAGTTGAATGAAGGTTCATTGTGGATCACAGCCGAAATGCCGATGAGCTCCTCATTAAAAGAATCTCTGAAAACAGCTGATCTTTTAAAGAAGGACATTATGAGCTTTTCAGAAGTGACAGATGTGCTTGCCCAGACGGGAAGAAGTAATGATGGAACAGATCCCAACGGATTCGGATTTGTACAGTTTGCGGTAAATCTTAAGCCAAGAGAAGAATGGAAGCGTAAAATTACTTATGATGAACTGATCAATGAAATAGACAAAAAACTCAGAAGTTATCAGGGAATTACGTTCAACTACTCCCAGCCGATTTCCGATAACGTAGCAGAAGCAGTGGCTGGTTTTAAAGCTGAAAACGGAATCAAAATCTATGGTGATAACCTGGAAACCCTTGACAGATTAGCCCACGAAGTTTTGCTTAAAATTAAAGACGTACAAGGCGTGAAGGATCCGGGAATTATTAAAAATATCGGCCAGCCGGAAGTAAGCGTGGTTTTGGACAGAGATAAAATGGCCGCTTATGGAGTGATGCCCGCAGATGCTCAGGCTGTGCTGGAAATGGCATTTGGTGGAAAAACTGCCTCTGAAATGTTTGATGGGGAAAGAAAGTTCCCGATCCGTCTTCGGTATTCTCAGGAATACAGAACCAATGAAAATGACATTGCTGCTTTGATGGTTCCTACACAGGATGGAGCAAAGATTCCTTTAAAAGAAATAAGCACCATTGTTAAAGATAACGGAGCCGCATTTATTTACAGAGACAATATCAAGCGATACATCGGGGTTAAATTCTCCATCCGTGACCGGGATTTGGGAAGTACGATTGCGGATGCACAGAAAAAAGTAGAAACGATTGAACTTCCGGACGGTTATTCAATAGGATGGACAGGTCAGTTTGAAAACCAGCAGCGTGCCTCACACAGACTGGCGCAGGTAGTACCGGTGAGTATTCTGATGATTTTCTTCCTCTTGTTTATTCTGTTCGGCAATATGAAAGATTCTCTTCTGGTATTAGCGAACGTACCTTTTGCTTTGATTGGAGGAATCATCGCTTTACATGTTACCGGAATCAATTTTGGAATCTCTGCCGGAGTAGGAATGATTGCTCTCCTGGGAATTTGTATCCAGAACGGGGTAATCCTTATTACAGAATTCCACCAGAATGTTAAAGACGGAATGGATATCGATACCGCTATATTAAATGGAGTAAAATCCAGGACAAGACCTGTCATTATGACAGCATTGATGGCTTCCATCGGGCTTATGCCGGCTGCCTTGTCTACAGGAATCGGATCGGAGTCTCAGAAACCTCTCGCAATTGTCATTATCGGAGGACTGATTACAGCTACAGTGCTTACCCTGCTTATTTTCCCGATTATTTTCTGGATCTTCAACAGAACAAGAAAACTGCAATCAATTTAATTTTGTTATAATATTTCGCCTTTGGAAATTCCTAAGGCGATTTTTTTTTATTTCTTGTCGTCTGATTTCAAATAAAATAATTAAATTGGGCAATTAGAAAAATAAACAAGTGATATCTTATAATTAATCCCTCATCTTTATACACAAATGTTAAAACACAAAATGAAACGCTACAAAAAAAGAGTTCTTTTTTTGTTTGGCTTTTTAATCGTCTTGCTTCCTCTGCAACTGGTTTTTAAGATTAATATTGAAGAAACCTATCCTTCATTTAACTTCCCGGGATTTGCATCCTATCCCATAAAAGATGGAAAATATATTAATTTTACCAAAACCACTTCCCATGTCTTTTTTAAAGACGGATCAGACAGTATTTTGGTCAATAATGATTATCTGGGAGAAAGTATACCGAGAACCATACAGATTACCCTTATTCAGAATTTGCTTTTTCCAAGGAAATATCCGGTTCTGGACAGCCGTGTGAATTCCCTTCCTCCTTATAAAAAGAGGCTTTACCTGTTGAAAAAATCTATCCTTAACCGGAACATTAAAAAAGTGGATATGGAAGAAAGTAAAAAATTCATTGTAAACAGACTGGAGAAAAGATTTCCCGGTAAAAAAGTCGCCGCTATACAGGTGATCAATGAAACTAAAGATTTTGATATAACCACAAGAAAAATGACCCAGAAATCAGTGTATGATACTGTACTGAGTTATCGTTTTTTAAACTAATAATGATGAATAAACTAAAAGAACTTCCCTTTGTTTCTTACCGTCCCAGCTATGAGTTCCTGGCATTTTACAGGATATTCTTTTCCATGTTTCTGTTATGGTCGGGAGTAGCAGATAACAGCTGGATCCATTCTATTCCTAACAGTGCTATGCATCCGCCTATCAGCATCCTGTCTTTCACTGATATTGTCCCTTCTGAAGCATTTTTTGTACTTTGCAGATATATGATCTACGCATGTTTATTGTTGATACTGATAGGATATAAACCTAGAATATTTGCAATATTGTATATGATCCTGTATGTACTGACGAATAATTATGCCTATTCGTTTGGAAAAGTGAATCACGATTTTGTTTATACACTTCCGATCATGATAATGGCATTCTCTCCCTGGAACAAAACCTTTAGCTTCTTTCCTGAGCCCGTAAAAGAAACGGATGAGCTGGCAAAATCGTGGCCTCTGTTTATGATAAGTTTGATTTTCAGCTTCGGAATGTTTACTGCCGGGTTTTCTAAAATTCTGGGAGGCTGGCTAAGCACTGAAACTCAGTATACTCAGATATTTTTTACGCAATATAGGTTTATTATAGGGTGGAACGATCTGCTTTCGGATTTTTATGAAGGAATTAATTCTAAAATATTCTGGGAAGCCCTGGATTATTTTACTGTTATTTTTGAAATGGTTTTTATTGTAGCGTTCATGTCCCCGAAATTTTTCAGGTATATGTTGCTGGTAACTATTTTCTTTCACCTTAATGTATTATTGATGCTGAATATATCTTTTATGAATTCCATAGGACTTTACAGTCTTTTTATTCCGGCATGGCTCCTGCCGTCAGGTTTCAGAAACCGGATAAAGAATGGGATGCTCAGAATATTTAATCCGGAATATAGGAAAGCAGCTATTGCAGTAGTGATCCTGTACCTTTTAGTACTGAAAATTTTTAATATTAATACAATGGGGTCTGTGATAAACGGTTTCTTCTCCCTTATTGCATTCTGCAAACTTTCCACACCTCTTATTGTGTTGGGAAGTGCGTTTTTATTTTCATTGTATCTATTGATTCGGTCATTAAGGAAGACTGATCGGAGTAATATTCTGAAATAAATACAGCTAAGAGTGAATGCTGCTTTCTGAAACTTATTTTTTATATTGGGTTTCAGGCTTTTTCATAAAAGGTTTCAGAAAGATTTTTTCAATCCGGAAAAATGTGTAAATTTGCAGTCTCAATACGTTGAAATATAAGGTTTGTCCTTCACTGGATGATAATATTGAAAGTTTTTTTAATAAAAAGTTTTTGGTATTTAAAAATTCATTATATTTGCACACCGAAAATTTGAAAAACAATAAATAAATAATTTTAAATCATGGCAAAGGAAACGTTTAATCGTAACAAACCACACTTGAACATTGGTACTATTGGTCACGTTGACCATGGTAAAACTACACTTACTGCAGCTATCAGTAGTGTATTAGCTAACAAGGGTCTTGCTGAGAAGAAAGATTTCTCTTCTATTGACTCTGCTCCAGAAGAAAAAGAAAGAGGTATCACTATTAATACAGCTCACATCGAGTACGAAACTGAAAACAGACACTATGCACACGTTGACTGTCCAGGTCACGCCGACTATGTTAAGAACATGGTAACTGGTGCTGCTCAGATGGATGGAGCTATCTTAGTATGTGCTGCAACTGATGGACCAATGCCTCAAACTAGAGAGCACATCCTACTTTGCCGTCAGGTAAACGTACCAAGAATCGTTGTTTTCATGAACAAAGTTGACATGGTGGATGATGCTGAGCTTTTAGAGCTTGTTGAACTTGAACTTAGAGATTTATTATCTACTTACGAATATGACGGAGATAACTCTCCAGTAATCCAGGGATCTGCTCTTGGAGCTCTTAACGGAGACGAGAAGTGGGTTAAGACTGTTGAAGAATTAATGGATGCAGTTGATACTTGGATCGAGCAGCCTGTTAGAGATCAGGATAAAGCATTCTTAATGCCAATCGAAGACGTATTCTCTATTACAGGTAGAGGTACTGTAGCAACTGGTAGAATCGAGGCTGGTGTTATCAACACTGGTGATCCAGTTGATATCGTAGGTATGGGTGATGAGAAATTAACTTCTACTATTACAGGGGTTGAGATGTTCAGAAAAATCCTAGACAGAGGTGAAGCTGGTGATAACGTAGGTCTATTGTTGAGAGGTATTGAAAAAACTGACATCAAGAGAGGTATGGTTATCGCTAAGAAAGATTCAGTTAAGCCACACAAAAAATTCAAAGCTGAGGTTTATATCCTTTCTAAAGAAGAAGGTGGACGTCACACTCCATTCCACAACAAGTACCGTCCTCAGTTCTACGTAAGAACTACTGACGTTACAGGTGAGATCTTCTTACCAGAAGGTGTAGAAATGGTAATGCCTGGTGATAACTTAACAATCACTGTTGAATTACTTCAGCCAATCGCTCTTAACGAGGGTCTTAGATTCGCGATCAGAGAAGGTGGTAGAACAGTAGGTGCAGGTCAGGTAACTGAAATCATCGACTAATCCACATCTAAAACAATATAAAAAGCTTCCGTAAGGAACACTCTTTACGGAGCTTTTTTTAACTACGGGCATCGTCCAATGGTAGGATACCGGTCTCCAAAACCGTTGATCAGGGTTCGAATCCTTGTGCCCGTGCAAATATAAATTATGAGTTCATTTGTCGATTTTTTAAAAGGTTCTTATAACGAATTCAGACATAAAGTTGAATGGCCAAAATGGGCTGACCTTCAGTCTTCTACAATTGTAGTGACTATTGCGACAGTTATTCTGGCTTTATTTACCTTTGGAGTTGATGAATTGTTTTCAAAAGCAATCAGCAACATAATAGGAATGCTAATCAACTTGTTCAATTAATAATTAAGTATTTTCCATAATGAGCGAATTGAAATGGTATGTGCTGAAAGCAATCAGCGGACAGGAAAATAAAGTGAAAAACTATATTGAGACAGAAATCAAACGTTTAGGATTTGAGCAGTACGTTACTCAAGTGGTTATTCCTATGGAAAAGGTGATCCAGATTAGAAACGGTAAAAAAGTTCCTAAAGAGAGACCTTACTATCCTGGCTACCTGATGATTGAAGCTGACCTGATGGGAGAGATTCCTCACGTTATTAAAAATATCCCGGGAGTTATTTCTTTCTTAAGTTTAACAAAAGGAGGTGATCCTGTTCCAATGAGAAAATCAGAGGTAAACAGAATGCTTGGAAGAATGGATGAACTTTCAGAATTTGCAAGCGATGTTGAAATTCCTTATGTAGTAGGTGAAAACGTTAAAGTAATCGACGGACCTTTCAACGGATTCAATGGTACAGTTGAGAAGATTCTTGAAGACAAAAAGAAAATTGAAGTTTCTGTATTGATCTTCGGTAGAAAAACTCCGATGGAGCTGAGCTACATGCAAGTAGAAAAAGTATAATACATTACTTATAAAATATAAAAAGACTGCTTTTAAAGTGGTCTTTTTTCGTTGATACCATTTCAATATATTGTAACAATAGCCTCTGGCGATGCTTCTCAGTTATTTTTCGATAAATAATTGTGCATCTGTATTAATTCATAATGAAATATTGAAATTGAATCTTTATATTTTTTTTCACTCTAGCTAGAGTTTTTTTAAGTTTGTTAAAATTATTATGTTGATTTTCAAATTTCATAAGTCTGTTGGCTACTTCTATAAAGAAGTTTACTTTAATTAAATTATCCCCGTTACGTGATAATTTTTGTTTTTTATGGATCAAGTTCCTTTTAGTTCCTTAATTCACTTTCATATGGCATGCTTCTTGCAACCAAGCTGTTAGCTAATCCACAAAATTTTATTCTTTTTATTTCATACACTGGTTACAGAGGTATGGACATTCTTTGTTGTTTTTAAATAAGAATAGAATTCAGATAAGCCACCCAAGAGCATAAGCTTTATAAACACATAACTCAATGACAAAAATTATTTCGATGATCACTCTGGTGGGCACCTATGTGTTGATGAGTGCGCAGGTTGGCATCAATACTGCGACACCAGAAAAAGAACTTACCGTAAACGGTACAATGAAAACATCAGGAATTGTTTTTAAACAACCCCTGGAAAAACTGAAAGCGGATGAGAATTACACTTTTATTATCAAATCTCCCGCGCCGGAAAACAAAATTACAGCGTATAATGATTCTTTTGTACCTAATTCGCCGGCTCCCATTAATCTTATTCAGTTTAAAATCACCTGTGATCCTACAGACAAAGATTGGGTAAACCAGTTTGACACAAAGATCAACTCCAGCAAGTTTTTGGTAGTAATTTCTTCTTTTGGATTTACACAGCCTACAAGAACTTACTCTGCAGACTGGCTTACTCCGATACCTCAGATCTTTGCTTATTCTGCAGGAGGGACATGGAAACTTAAGGCAGATTACCAGGGATTTGCTCCTGATAATTCTTTGCCTACAGGAGTCTGGACACTCAACTTACTGGTGTTTGACAGGTCGTACGCCAAAGATTTTAATTCAACACAAAACCTTAATGGATTAACTACTGGTGCGGCGACAGCTCCATTAATTCAATAAAAACATAAATTATGAAAAAAATTATTGCGATACTCTTTACGGGTTTTGCTGCTTTAAGCATAAATGCACAAGTAGGAATAAATACTAAAACACCTAAAGGAACTCTTGATGTTGAAGGGGAAACTTTAGTAGAATCTTATTTAATAGATACTGAAAATACAAAGGCAAGCGGAAACTATCTTCTTCTTACCCGGTCAAAAGATACTTCACCGGTAGGTAAGGTGAAGCTGCTGGATATATCGCTCCGTAATGTAGCCCCTGTAAATATGTATAATGTTGTATTGAAAAATGTAAGACAGGATGAAGTTGTGAATCTCAATACAGGATTAGATGCAAGTAAATATGTGGTGGCCATTACAGGTGCTGTTTTTACAGGAGCGGTTTCAGCAGCGAACACAAGTACCAACCCTAAATCGTATGGTTCTTACTCAACTGAAATTACACAGGTGACCAGCGGTGGTAAACAGTACCATGCTATTAATTTAGCTTTTAAAGGAGCAGGAACTGTTTCTTCCATCAATGGAACCTGGACACTTACCTTAAATGTCTTTGAAAAATCCTTAGTGAAAGACTGGGGAACTTTTAACGGTTCTGTTTCAGCATCCGTTTCACCGGGATATTCAGGAGTATCAACCAATACGCCACTGGGCCTTCAATAAAAAAACTATGGAAAGAAAAATTTATATCACAATAATCCTATGTCTTGGGATGTTTTTAAACGCCCAGAAAGGAAAAGTAGGGATCAACACTGCTAATCCCGCAGAAACACTTGATGTTAATGGAAAAACATATACGAATTCCTTATATTTAAGAAATCCGGGAGAACCTACGATGACAGGAGGAAGCTTTTTAGCCACTTCGCAGAATGCCTTACAATTGTATGATCCGGCTTTGGAAAGCAGCGGGCTGTTCAATTATCTTAAACTTACCCTTACCGGCGTACCTGGAACAGGCATTACAGATTATGATACTAAAATTGATGCCAACAACTTTTTGGTTATCCTCCACAATTATTCCTTCAAGCTGAACGATGGAAATACGAGTGTAATGCTTGATTATGGCGACAACGGTGTGAATGATAACAAACAGGGATCACCGGATGTAGTGGCTTTCAAAAGTAACGGAACATGGCACGTCAGAGCTAGATTTACAGATAGCAGAATGATTGCCACCAACACAACTACACCATCAAGAACCTATAATAACTTTACGGTTGATCTTTATCTGATGGCTTACAAAAGATTAATTGAAAAGCAAAATATAAACGATATCAATGATGATCTTGGAGGAAACGACGGTTCTACAAAAACAATTAATAAACCTTCAGGTTTTTAATCAGCCTTCCTTTTAAAATATTTTAAAACGGTTATTTGCATAAAATAACCGTTTTCGTTTTTACTGACTGTATTTTCAATTCTATGACAGGGAAACATGATTTATTTTTCTAAAACTTTTAAAAATCAGCAATTTCCGTTTGCTATTTCAAAAATATTTTATACTTTTGCAGTCCAAAAAGTAGGTTTATTGTTATGTGAGTGCATAACCTACTGAATAATAAATGCTTCCAAACTCATTAATTATTCAAATTTAAAAAACAAACAATGGCTAAGAAAGTCTTTAAAATGGTAAAGCTTCAGGTGAAAGGTGGCGCAGCTAACCCTTCTCCACCAGTAGGTCCAGCATTGGGTTCTGCAGGTGTGAACATCATGGAGTTTTGTAAGCAATTTAACGGAAGAACCCAAGATAAGCCAGGGCAAGTTTTACCTGTAGTAATTACAGTATACGAAGACAAATCTTTTGAATTCGTTATTAAAACTCCACCTGCAGCAATCCAGTTAATGGATGCAGCTAAGATCAAGGGAGGTTCTGGTGAACCAAACAGAAACAAAGTAGGTTCTGTAACTTGGGAACAGGTAAAGAAAATCGCTGAAGATAAAATGGCGGATCTTAACTGTTTTACAATGGACTCTGCTCTTTCTATGGTTGCAGGTACTGCCAGATCTATGGGATTAAGAGTAACAGGAACTAAACCAACTAACGCTTAAAACTTAAAGAAATGGCAAAATTAACTAAAAAGCAAAAGGAAGCTTTAAGCAAAGTAGAAAAAGGAAGAATCTATAACCTTGAAGAAGGTTCAGCTCTTGTAAAAGAAGTGAACACTACAAAGTTTGATGCTTCTGTCGATATCGCAGTAAGATTAGGAGTAGACCCTAGAAAAGCAAACCAAATGGTAAGAGGTGTTGTATCTCTTCCTCACGGTACTGGTAAAGATGTTAAAGTATTAGCTCTTGTAACTCCAGATAAAGAAGCAGAAGCTAAAGCTGCTGGTGCTGACTATGTAGGTCTTGACGAATATTTACAAAAAATCAAAGAAGGTTGGACAGATGTTGACGTTATCGTTACGATGCCAGCTGTAATGGGTAAATTAGGTCCATTAGGTAGAGTATTAGGTCCAAGAGGTTTAATGCCAAACCCTAAATCAGGAACTGTAACAATGGAAATTGGTAAAGCAGTAACTGAAGTAAAAGCAGGTAAAATTGATTTCAAAGTAGACAAGTATGGTATTATCCATGCTGGTATTGGTAAAGTATCTTTCGATGCTGCCAAGATCAAAGAAAATGCTCAGGAATTAATCCAGACATTGATCAAAATGAAACCAACTGCTGCTAAAGGAACTTATGTGAAGAGTATCTATTTATCTTCTACAATGAGCCCAGGTATTGCAATTGATACTAAATCTGTTAACTAATAATAATCCTTAAGACAATGACAAAAGACCAAAAAGTTGTAGCAATACAAGAGATCAAAGATTTGCTTCAGGATGCAAAAGTAGTATACGTAGCAGATTTAGAAGGTTTGAACGCTGGTAAATCTTCAGATTTCAGAAGACAGGCTTTCAAACAAAATATCAAAGTGAAAGTTGTAAAAAATACACTTTTACAAAAAGCAATGGAGCAAATTGAAGGAGTTGATTACTCTGAAATGTTCCCATCTTTCAAAGGAAACTCAGCGTTAATGATTGCTGAAACAGCAAACGCTCCTGCGAAATTGATCCAAGGATTCAGAAAGAAAGAAGAAAAGCCAGCTTTAAAGTCTGCTTTTGTTCAAGAAACTTTCTACGTTGGTGACAATAACCTGGACATGTTGGCTAACATCAAGTCTAGAGAAGAAATGATCGGTGAAATCATCGGATTACTTCAGTCTCCAATCCAGAGAGTTGTTTCTGCTCTTCAAAACAAACCTGAAACTGTAGAAGCTAAAGCTGAAGAAGCTGCTCCTGCGGTAGAAGAAACTCCTGCTGAAGCTCCTGAAGCTGCTGCAGAAAGCACTGACGAAACGCCAGCTGCTGAATAATTACACTCAAAAAATTAAATAAATAATCAACAAAAACATTACAACAATGTCAGATTTAAAAAATTTAGCTGAAACGCTAGTAAACCTAACTGTAAAAGACGTAAACGAATTAGCTGCTATCCTTAAGGATGAGTACGGAATTGAGCCAGCTGCTGCTGCTGTAGTTGTTGCTGCAGGTGGTGCAGGTGATGCTGCTGAAGAAAAGACTGAATTCGACGTAATTCTTAAGTCTGCAGGTGCTTCTAAATTAGCTATCGTTAAATTAGTAAAAGATTTAACTGGTGCTGGTCTTAAAGAAGCTAAAGATATCGTAGACGGAGCTCCTGCTGCAATTAAGCAAGGTGTTTCTAAAGACGAAGCTGAAGCTCTTAAGAAGCAATTAGAAGAAGCTGGTGCTGAAGTAGAATTGAAATAATTTCAATTGTATTATAAATAAAGAAGCCCGGGCATTTGCCCGGGCTTTTTTGTATGTAAGCTTTTGTAAATGTGTCTTTTAATTTTTAATAGTAATATAATATTGTTATTACTAATACTGATATAGTTTTTTATGATTGCATATTTTGTGGTAACGTATGATTTTTTTTATGTTTATTATTATGTTTAATTATTTTATGTGAATTTTTATTAGTTAATTATTGTTTTAATTGAAAAAATATTATATTTGTATTGAAAAAAACACAATAATTGGATAGAAATAACCTTCTTTTCTTTGGTCATAAGATTACGCTTCTAAAGATTTTGACGGCTATAGGAAAACTAAACACGAAGATAATATCTCTAATAAGGGCAAAGCCTGGGTTCTCATATGGTACAGCTATTACCAATCATTTATGGGGTTGCTTTGCTGATGTTTCCGTTTATTATTGGACAGGTTTGTATAATGGTTCTGCCGGTCAAAAAGAAAGCTATTGGTTATGTAATAAAGGTTTCCGGGATAATTTTCCTTTTTTTAAAACAGCAATTCTGAAATGTCCTTCCTCAGAAGTAGTAAATCGACTGCCCAATAGAATGGATGGCATTATTCATAATCCTGTAACATCTTATAAGTATAAGCGCCTTTGTGGTGTTATTTATAAATTAGATGAGAATAGAATTGTCCTTTCAAAAAGTACATTTATATAAAACATCAAATAGCATTAGAAATGAAAAATAAATTATTAACCATCGTTCTACTAATGATCTGTAAGTTTCCGGGAAATCGCTCAGGTAGGTATTTGTATTTGTACAGTCACGGGAACTCAAAAAATAAAATCTTATAAGGTTATTGTGAAATAATCATAGGATTAGCTTGTGTTGTGGAGGGGGTGCTCATATTTGGGCAGCCTCTCTCGTTTTTAAGAGTCTCAAAATGAGATGATTTATTTGTTTTTGTGGATAACTTTTTGTATCTTTGCCCTTCTTTTGGCGCGAAAAATTGTATGTAAATTTATAAAATACTGAAAATCAACTCTTTCACTGTGTAAACGTGGAGGGGATTTCGTGTATATAAATACTGCGGTAATACAGCCTCAAAAGTAATAAAAATATTTTGCATTACGCTGTGAAAAGATATACCAGTGTTGCAGTTAGAAAGAACCATGTAGGAAGTTTAAAAGAATCTAAGGTCCTTTGTGAGCGCCAAAAACACTTTTACCTTTTACTTTTATCTTGTTTCTTGTTCTTTTCTGATATTTTTTAATGAATCAAAATATTTTTTAACCCTTTCTTAAAAGTTTTATGAGTAAAACAAAATCAACAACTCAAGGAAATCCGAGAATTAATTTCTCATCAGCGAAAGGAAAAATCATCACTCCGGACTTTTTGGATATCCAAATTGAATCTTTCAGAGAATTTTTCCAGCTTGATACACTTCCTGAAGCCAGAAAGACAGAAGCTCTTTACAAGACTTTCCAAGAGAATTTCCCAATTACGGATTCAAGAAACCAATTCGTATTAGAATTCTTAGACTATCTGGTAGATTCTCCACGTTATTCAATCGATGAGTGTGTGGAAAGAGGACTTACTTATTCAGTTCCTCTAAAAGCTAGACTTAAACTGTATTGTACTGACCCGGAACATGAAGATTTCCAGACTGTGGTTCAGGACGTATACTTAGGTCCGGTTCCTTATATGACGCCAAGTGGTTCTTTTATCATCAATGGTGCTGAAAGAGTTATTGTTACGCAGCTTCACCGTTCACCTGGTGTATTCTTCGGACAAACTTACCACGCTAACGGAACCAAACTTTACTATTCAAGAATTATCCCTTTCAAAGGATCTTGGATGGAATTTACAACTGATATCAACAGCGTAATGTACGCGTATATCGACCGTAAGAAAAAATTACCATTAACAACTTTATTAAGAGCAATCGGTTACGAATCTGACAAGGATATCCTTCAGATCTTTGACCTTGCTGAAGAAGTGAAAGTTTCTAAAGCTGCCCTTAAAAAAGTAGAAGGAAGAACATTGGCTGCGAGAGTATTGAACACCTGGTTCGAAGATTTCGTAGACGAAGATACAGGTGAGGTAGTTTCTATTGAAAGAAACGAAATCATCCTGGATAGAGAAACGATTCTTGAAAAAGAACATTTGGATCTTATTCTTGATGCTGGTGTGAAGTCAATCCTGATTCACAAAGAAAACAGCAACGAATTCTCTATCATCCAGAATACATTACAAAAAGACCCTACTAACTCTGAAAAAGAAGCGGTAGAGTATATTTATCGTCAGTTAAGAAACGCAGATCCGCCAGATGAGGAAACAGCAAGAGGAATCATTGAAAAATTATTCTTCTCTGAGCAGAGATATTCATTAGGTGAAGTTGGGCGTTACAGATTGAACAAAAAGCTAGGTCTTAACATTCCAACGACAACTGAGGTTCTTACAAAAGAAGATATCATTGCTATTGTAAGACACTTAATCGAGCTTGTCAACTCTAAAGCAGAGGTTGATGATATTGACCACTTATCAAACAGAAGAATTAAAACTGTTGGTGAGCAGTTGGCTGGACAGTTCGGGGTAGGTCTTTCAAGAATTGCAAGAACAATCAAGGAAAGAATGAACGTTAGAGATAACGAAATCTTTACTCCGCTTGACCTTGTCAATGCAAAGACATTAACATCAGTAATCAACTCGTTCTTTGGTACCAACCAGCTTTCTCAGTTTATGGACCAAACCAACCCTCTATCAGAGATCACTCACAAGAGAAGATTATCTGCACTAGGGCCTGGTGGTTTATCAAGAGAAAGAGCAGGTTTCGAGGTTCGAGACGTTCACCATACTCACTACGGAAGAATTTGTCCGATTGAAACTCCGGAAGGACCAAACATCGGTTTGATTTCATCTTTAGGTATTTATGCTAAAATCAACAGACTAGGTTTCATCGAAACTCCATATAGAAAAGTAGAAGGCGGTAAGATTGAGCTTAACGCAGATCCTATCTACTTAAATGCGGAAGATGAAGAATCTAAAGTAATTGCTCAGGCAAACGTTGAATTGAGCGACAACGGTGAATTCGAAACAGACAGAATCATTGCAAGATTGGATGGTGACTATCCGGTAGTAGAACCTAGCCAGGTAGACCTTATCGACGTAGCACCAAACCAGATTTCCGGTATTTCCGCTTCATTAATTCCATTCCTGGAACATGATGATGCGAACCGTGCATTGATGGGATCCAACATGATGCGTCAGGCCGTTCCTCTATTGAAGCCACAGGCTCCAATCGTTGGTACAGGGCTTGAGCAGCAGGTTGCAAGAGATTCAAGAATTTTAATTAACGCTGAAGGTACAGGTACAGTACAGTACGTAGATGCTGACAGAATCGTTATTAAATACGAAAGAAGCGAAGACGAAGATTTAGTACAATTTGAGTCTGCTACTAAAACATACAACCTTACTAAGTTCAGAAAAACGAACCAGAGTACAACCATTACCCTAAGACCAAACGTAAGAGTAGGTGATGTAGTGGAAAAAGGACAGGTACTTTGCGACGGGTATGCTACTGAAAAAGGAGAATTGGCTCTTGGTAGAAACTTAGTGGTAGCGTTCATGCCTTGGAAAGGGTACAACTTCGAGGATGCAATCGTAATCAACGAAAAAGTTGTACGTGAGGACTGGTTTACTTCAATCCACGTAGATGAATATTCTCTTGAAGTTCGTGATACTAAATTAGGTATGGAAGAACTTACAGCAGATATTCCAAACGTATCTGAAGAAGCTACGAAAGATCTTGACGAGAACGGTATGATCAGAATCGGTGCTGAAGTGAAGCCTGGAGATATCATGATTGGTAAAATTACTCCAAAAGGTGAATCTGACCCAACTCCTGAAGAAAAACTTCTTAGAGCAATCTTCGGTGATAAAGCTGGTGATGTGAAGGATGCTTCACTGAAAGCAGACTCATCATTAAGAGGAGTTGTTATCAACAAGAAATTGTTCTCAAGAAATATTAAAGACAAAAAGAAAAGAACTGAAGAAAAACTTAAACTTGAAGAAATTGAAAACACTTACAAGGCTAAGTTTGATGAGTTGAGAAATACGTTAATTGAAAAATTAAATACACTGGTAAGCGGTAAAACTTCTCAGGGGGTACAAAACGACCTTGACGAAGAAATCATCGGTAAAGGTGTGAAATTCACTCACAAGTTATTAACTTCAGTTGAAGATTATGTAAACGTTAGCGGTTCAGACTGGACAGTAGACGCTGACAAGAATGAATTGATCAAACAATTGATTCACAATTACAAAATCAAATATAACGACATTCAAGGAGTTAAAAACCGTGAGAAATTTGCTATTTCAATCGGAGATGAGCTTCCTGCAGGTATCATGAAGCTGGCTAAAGTTTACATCGCTAAGAAACGTAAACTGAATGTAGGAGATAAAATGGCAGGACGTCACGGTAACAAAGGTATCGTTTCAAGAATCGTTCGTGAAGAAGATATGCCATTCCTGGAAGACGGAACACCGGTAGATATCGTATTGAATCCACTTGGGGTACCTTCCCGTATGAACATCGGTCAGATTTATGAAACAGTTCTTGGATGGGCTGGTCAGAAGCTGGGTATGAAGTTCGCTACACCAATCTTCGATGGAGCAACTCTTGATCAGATTACTGAATATACAGACAAAGCAGGTCTTCCTAAATTCGGTCACACTTACCTTTATGATGGTGGTACTGGAGAAAGATTTACTCAGGCTGCGACTGTAGGGGTTATTTACATGCTGAAATTAGGACACATGGTTGATGACAAAATGCACGCACGTTCTATCGGTCCTTACTCATTGATTACTCAGCAGCCGTTAGGAGGTAAAGCTCAGTTCGGAGGTCAGAGATTCGGAGAGATGGAGGTTTGGGCACTTGAAGCATTCGGTGCATCTAACATCCTGAGAGAGATCCTTACTGTGAAGTCGGATGACGTGATTGGTAGAGCAAAAACTTATGAAGCAATTGCAAAAGGTGAATCTATGCCTGAACCAGGTATTCCGGAATCATTCAACGTATTACTTCACGAGTTACAAGGTCTTGGATTAGACGTAAGATTGGAGGAGTAAGATATCAGATGTCAGACACAAGATGTCAGACTACGACACTCTAACAATTTTATAATCCTTGAATTTGGAATGATGATTTCTTCTGAAATCTGAAATCTGAAATCTAAAATCTAAAAAAAATTATGTCAAATAAAAATAAATCAAGTAGATTTAATAAAATAACCATCGGTTTAGCTTCACCGGAGTCTATTTTACAAGACTCAAGAGGGGAGGTTTTAAAACCGGAAACTATTAACTACAGAACTCACAAGCCTGAAAGAGACGGGCTATTTTGTGAGAAAATCTTTGGTCCTGTAAAGGATTACGAATGTGCTTGTGGTAAATACAAGAGAATTCGTTACAAAGGAATCGTTTGTGACCGTTGTGGAGTAGAAGTTACTGAGAAAAAAGTAAGAAGAGAGAGAATCGGGCACATCAACCTTGTAGTTCCAATTGCACACATCTGGTATTTCCGTTCATTACCAAACAAAATCGGATACCTTTTAGGAATTCCTTCTAAGAAATTAGATATGATCATCTACTACGAAAGATATGTGGTGATCCAGCAGGGTATTGCTAAAAAATTAGACGGTTCTGATTTTGAAAATATGGAATTCCTTACAGAAGAAGAGTACCTTGATATCATGGAAACTCTTCCTGTAGAAAACCAGTATCTTGATGATTCTGATCCAAACAAATTCATCGCCAGAATGGGTGCTGAAGCTGTGGAAGATCTTTTAAAAAGAATCGATCTTGATGCATTGTCTTTTGACTTGAGACACAAAGCTCACAACGAAGGTTCAAAACAAAGAAGAACTGAAGCTCTTAAGAGATTGAACGTGGTAGAAGCATTGAGAGGTGCTAATACAAGAATGATCAACAGACCAGAGTGGATGATCATGCGTGTGCTTCCTGTTATCCCGCCAGAACTAAGACCATTGGTTCCGTTGGATGGAGGACGTTTCGCAACTTCTGACCTGAATGACCTTTACAGAAGAGTTATCATCAGAAATAACCGTTTGAAGAGATTATTGGAGATCAAAGCTCCTGAAGTAATCTTGAGAAACGAGAAGCGTATGCTTCAGGAATCTGTAGATTCATTATTCGATAACACGAGAAAATCTTCTGCAGTAAAATCTGAGTCAAACAGACCATTGAAATCACTTTCTGATTCATTGAAAGGTAAGCAAGGTCGTTTCCGTCAGAACTTACTAGGGAAAAGGGTTGACTACTCTGCGCGTTCGGTAATTGTTGTAGGTCCAAACTTACAGCTTCACGAATGTGGTATTCCTAAAGATATGGCAGCTGAACTTTACAAACCGTTCATCATCAGAAAACTGATTGAAAGAGGAATTGTAAAAACAGTAAAATCTGCAAAGAGAATTATCGACAGAAAAGAACCGGTAGTTTATGATATCCTTGAAAACGTGATGAAAGGTCACCCTGTTCTATTGAACAGAGCACCTACGCTTCACAGACTGGGTATTCAGGCTTTCCAACCTAAGATGATCGAAGGTAAGGCAATCCAGCTACACCCGTTAGTAACTACGGCCTTCAACGCCGATTTTGATGGTGACCAGATGGCGGTACACTTACCGTTAGGACCAGAAGCGATCCTTGAAGCTCAGTTATTGATGTTAGGTTCTCAAAACATCCTGAACCCTGCAAACGGTTCTCCAATTACAGTACCATCTCAGGACATGGTTCTTGGTCTTTATTTCATGACTAAAGAATTAAGCTCTACAGAGACGATGAAAGTAAAAGGAGAAGGTCTTGCATTCTATTCTCCTGAAGAAGCGGAAATAGCTTATGCTGAAGGTAGAGTATCTTTAAATGCTAAAGTAAGATGTAGACTACCAATTAAAGAAGACGGACAAATCGTAACAAGATTGATCGAAACTTCTGTAGGTAGAATCCTGTTCAACCAGATCGTACCTAAACAGGTAGGATATATCAATGAGCTTCTAACGAAAAAATCATTGAGAAACGTTATCGGTAAGATCCTTGCTGATACAGATTTCCCTACAACTGTGAAGTTCCTTGATGCAATGAAAGACTTAGGGTATTCAAACGCATTCAAAGGAGGTCTTTCTTTCTCACTTGGGGATATCGTAGTTCCTGTTGAGAAAAAACAGATGATTGCACAATCAATTGAAACTGTAGACGAAATTAGAGCCAACTATAACATGGGTCTGATTACCGATACAGAACGTTATAACCAGGTAATCGACGTTTGGACAAATACCAACGCCGGATTAACTGAAATGATCATGAGCAGAATGAAAACTGACCAAGGTGGTTTCAACTCTGTATACATGATGCTTGACTCTGGAGCGAGGGGTTCTAAAGAACAGATCCGTCAGTTATCAGGGATGAGAGGTTTGATGGCAAAACCGCAGAAAGCTGGTTCTACCGGAGCGGAGATCATTGAAAACCCGATCCTTGCCAACTTTAAGGAAGGTCTTTCGATTCTAGAGTACTTTATCTCTACCCACGGTGCCCGTAAAGGTCTTGCGGATACCGCTCTTAAGACAGCCGATGCCGGTTACTTAACGAGAAGATTGGTAGACGTTGCACAGGACGTTATCGTTACAGAAGACGACTGTGGAACTCTAAGAGGTACAGAAGTTACTGCACTTAAGAAAAATGACGAGATCGTTGAAAGAATCTCTGAAAGAATCTTAGGTAGAGTATCTCTTCATAATATTTACGATCCTGAAACTGACGAGCTTATCGCAAGTGCAGATCAGGTGATCATTGAATCTTTGGCGAAGAGAATCGAAGAAGCTGGATTAGAAGCTGTGGAGGTTCGTTCACCATTAACTTGTGAAGCTAAGAAAGGTATCTGTGCGAAATGTTACGGTAGAAACTTGGCAACAGGTAAAGTGATTCACATGGGTGAAGCGGTAGGTGTAATTGCAGCACAATCCATTGGGGAACCAGGTACTCAGCTTACGTTGAGAACCTTCCACCAGGGGGGTACTGCAGGTAACGTATCAGAAAACCCATCTATCGTTGCAAGAAGAGATGGTATCGTAGAAATGGATGAAGTAAGAACAATTACTTCTGAAGATGAAAACGGTAATACAGCTGAGGTTGTGGTTTCCCGTTCAACAGAATTCAGATTAGTTGCTGATAATGAGTCCAGAACTCCATTAATGGTAGCTAACGTACCTTACGGATCTATATTATCTGTAAAACCAGGTGATAAAGTGAAGAAAGGTGATACAATCTGTAGATGGGATCCGTATAACGCGGTTATCATTGCTGAAACTTCAGGTAAGGTAGAATACGAGGATATCATCCAGGGTATTTCATTCCAGCTTGAAATTGACGAACAAACAGGATTCGAAGAGAAAGTAATCTCTGAATCCAGAAATAAGAAAGCCGTACCTACCCTGAAAGTGGTAGACTCTAAAGGAGTTGAGCAAAAAGCTTACAACTTACCGGTAGGAGCCCACTTAATGGTTAACGATGGTGAAAAAATTAAGGCTGGTAAAGTCTTAATCAAGATCCCAAGAAAATCTGCAAAAGCAGGGGATATCACCGGAGGTCTTCCGAGAGTTACCGAATTATTCGAAGCAAGAAACCCTTCAAACCCAGCGGTTGTTACTGAAATCGACGGGGTAGTTTCTTACGGAAAAATCAAGAGAGGTAACCGTGAACTTATTGTTGAGGCTAAAACCGGAGAAAGAAAAATTTACTTAGTAAAACTTTCTAACCAGATTCTTGTTCAGGAGAATGACTTCGTAAGAGCAGGTTCTCCACTTTCTGACGGTTCTATCACACCGGAAGATATCTTGAGAATTAAAGGTCCAACAGCCGTTCAGGAATACTTAGTAAACGAAATTCAGGAAGTTTACCGTCTACAGGGGGTAAAAATCGATGATAAGCACTTCGAAATTATCGTAAGACAAATGATGACGAAAGTATCTATCGTAGATGGAGGTGATACTCAATTCCTTGAAGGAGCTCTTGAACATAAGTATGACTTCCTGGAAGAAAACAACAGAGTATTCGGTCTTAAAGTAGTAGTAGATGCTGGTGATTCTAAAGAATTCAAGCCAGGTCAGATGATTACTGCAAGAGAATTAAGAGACGAAAACTCTAAGTTGAAGCGTGAAGATTTAGCATTGGTAGAAGTAAGAGAAGCTCTTCCTGCTACGGCAACTCCGGTACTGCAAGGTATTACAAGAGCAGCCCTTCAGACTAAGTCATTCATGTCGGCAGCATCATTCCAGGAAACAACTAAAGTTCTTAACGAAGCAGCAGTTGCTGGTAAGATAGACGATCTTAACGGTCTTAAAGAAAATGTAATTGTAGGTCACAGAATCCCTGCAGGTACAGGTCTTAAAGAATATCAGAACGTTATTGTTGGTTCTAAGAAAGAATTCGAAGACCTTAACTAAAATTAATGATTTGAAATTTGGGATTTGAAATTATTTTTATATTTTCACAATCTCAAATTTCGAATTTTAAAAACATAATTTATAACAATGGACAACAATCAAAATCCACAAGACGGAAACATCAACATCGAATTAAACGAAATGGTAGCGGCTGGTATCTATGCTAACCTTGCATTGGTAAACCACTCCCCATCTGAATTTGTAGTAGACTTTATTCAGTTGATGCCAGGTGTTCAGCAGGCTAAAGTAAGATCAAGAGTAATTCTTGCTCCACTTCACGCTAAAAGAGTATTAAATGCTCTTCAACAGAACATCGCTAACTACGAGCAGCAGTTCGGAGAAATCAAAGAAGTTGAGCCTTTCGTATTAGGAGGAAACAACGTTCAAGCGTAAGATTTCTTTTGTAATCATATAATTGCCCCGGATTTATCCGGGGCTTTTTGTTTTTTAATTAAAAAAAATAAGCATTTTAATTAAAAAACAAAAAACGCTCAATTAGGTATTTGATATATTTGTGTTGTTTTTATATGTATATCTGTAATATATTTTGTTTTTTATTGAATATTTAATATTTATTTTTAATATATTTGAAAAAAAACAAATGAAACTGAAAATCTATCCTATCGCAGCGGTATTATTCTGCACTTTTACTAATGCACAGCAAAATACGCTCAACAATAATCAAAAACATTTACAGAAATTGTATGCCCAGTACGATAAGAAACTTAAACAGCAACATAAAGCTGCTAGGGCAGCTGGAATACCTCCCAATGAATATTATGAGGAAGATTACAAAAGAACAATGGATCCAGTTACAGGAAGGACTTATTTTGGGAAACTGGTAAAAATAAATCATGATATCCTGTCGGGTAAATATCGTTCTGAAAAACCTATGTCATTTATTTCCAGTAATCATCATTCTTCCACTGGAAAAATTATTAATGAACCCTGGATTGAAAGAGGACCATATGATGTAGGAGGGCGAACAAGGGCAATTATGTATGACCCTAATGATACTACCGGCAAAAGAGTCTTTGCAGGTGGAATTTCCGGTGGACTTTGGGTTAATCAGGATCCTTCTGTAAGTACAAATGAATGGCAGCCGCTCAGTACGTTCTGGGCCAATACTTCGGTTTCATGCATTACTTACGACCCAAACAATCCACAGGTATTTTATGTTGGTACAGGGGAATGTGAAACGGGTGATGCCAAAGGATCCGGAATTTGGAAATCAACGGATGGAGGCACTACCTGGACACAGATATTTACAATACCGGTAACCTATTCGAATGGAATAGGAAATGGAAACTTTTATATTAATGATATTAAAGTTAGAAATAATGCTGGAGTTTCAGAGGTTTATGCTGGAGTAAGCGGTAATTATTCTAGTGGTACATTTCAGGGATTAAATCAGGCGGGATTGTACAAATCTACAGACGGAGGTGCTACATTTGTAAAGAACACCAGTTTATTAGCACAGAATACAACAACAAATTCAACCAGTACAATAGGATATTCTATTCAGCAAATAGAAATCGGAGCTGATAATTCGGTTTGGGTCTCCACCAGATCTTCAATATATTCCACTATAGATTCAGGAGGAAGAATTTTTAAATCTGCTGACGGAAATACTTTTAATCAGGTGTATAATGTTGGAAATGCAGGAGCAAGAGTCAATTTTTGTCTTTCCAAAACAAATGCTAATAAAGTGTATGCTTTTATGCAGGGAAGCTCTACTACTGCAGAACCAATCAGAATTGCACGTTCTGCTGACGGAGGAGTAACATGGCAGGCTACCAATGATACAGCGCCTGTTTTGACATTACCTGCGCCTACAGACACGAGTATTCCTGCTAATGATTTCACCCGGGGACAATCTTTTTATGATCTTGTGATTGCAGCAGATCCTCAAGATGACAATACAGTGTATATCGGAGGTGTTGATCTGTATAAATCTACCAACGGAGGAGGTACATGGAGTCAGATTTCAAAATGGTCCAATAATAACAATATGGCCGCTTTACAGGTTTCAGAGGTACATGCGGATCAGCATGCAATCATATTCAATCCTTATAATAATTACGCAACCGGGCAAATGCTTTTTGGAAATGATGGAGGAGTGTATTATGCTTCCAATAAAACCAATATCGGGACTGTAGATGGCTTTGTTGCAAGAAATACCAGGTATAATGTAACTCAGTTCTACACAGCTATGCTCAATCCTACAAAAGTACCTGCTAACGAAGAATTACTGGCGGGGGCTCAGGATAATGGTTCATGGTGGCTTTATGGTGTTCCACAAGCCAATAACTTTCTTTCCAAGTGGCCTGCTACAGGGGGAGATGGCATGTACACAGAATATGATGATCTGGATACTTATGAAATATCAAGCTATACTTATAACAATCACTATTTATTGACGAACAATGCGCAGAGTCTTATAGCCGATACCAATGCAAATTTAGGACATTTTGTCAATGAAATAGCATTAGATAGAATCAATGATGTCTTCTATTCTTACCGTTCAGGGCTCACGCTTTTCAGAACAAGCGGACTTTCTGCTACTGCTACATCATTCACTAATGATGTGGTTACTGTAGGAACAGCACAGTCCGGAGAGCAGTTATCGTGGATGAAAGTATCCCCTTATACAACTGCTTCCACCACACTTTTTGTAGGAACCAATCTTGGGAGAATCTTTAAAATAGCAAATGCAAATACCACAGCATATACAGCAACTCTGTTAACATCACCAATAGCAGGAACTATTTCTGATATCGAGTTTGGAGCAAATGAAAATGAGATTATGGTAACACTTTCCAATTATAACCTCACCAGCGTTTTCTATTCTACAGATGGAGGAACAACCTGGCAGAACAAAGAAGGAGACCTTCCTGATATGCCGGTAAGAACAGTCCTCAGAAATCCAGACGATCCCAATGAAGTATTAATAGGAACAGAAATGGGAGTTTGGGGAACTACTAATTTCCTTGATTTAACTCCTGAATGGTCTTCAGTAACTGGAAATATAGGGAATGTGAGAATTACTAATCTGGATTACAGACCTGCTACCAAAACAGTATTGGTTTCTACTTATGGAAGAGGAGCCTGGACAACACAGAATACGCTGACTCCATTGTCAACCACAGAGACCAAATTTAAAAAGAATATGAATATTATATATCCGAATCCTTCAAAAGGGATTTCCCATCTGAGATTTGATACAGCTAAATATAACAGCGTGGATATAAGTATTGTGGATGCATCGGGAAGGCTTGTGTATAGTAAGAAAAACGTAAAATCTGATGAAGAGTTCGGACAAAAAATGTTATCTGGAAATTATATACTGAAAGCCGAATATAAAGGTGAAATTGTATATAGTGGTAACTTCCTTGTATTGGGACCTAAAGGAGGTGATAATGACTAAAAAATGAATAATCAATTATTTTTAACTGTGTTTTGGATGCTGGCTTCCTGCGGGATGCCGGTATCCTCTTTATATCAGGATAAGGCAATATCAGTCATCTCTGCTGAAAAAACAGAATGGACAGGAGGAAGATCGGGAGTAAAGGGAATCATGTATACCGTTAAATTTAAGAAAAATAATAACAGTATAGTTACGGTAAAAACGCTGAGAGCAGAAGGAAATACTATTCCGTTTAGTCAGGATAATGCCGGAAATACAATTATAGTAAGAGGCAATCTTCAGTATAAAAACGAAGATGAAACCAAAATGGCTGATCAGGTGCCGGCAGGAAAATCTGATGAAATTCCTGTTTCCCCCAAAAAAAATCCAAAAGACAATTGGATAGAATACAATGTACAAGGTTCCCAAACGCTGCACAGAATAAACATTTCAAAATTTATTGCAGTTGATTTTTCCGGTGAATCTGCTCCTTAATATCCAATTCTTTGTACAAAAAAATATTTTCTATTGTATTGTGCCTTTCTGTTATCGTATTGTTCAATAATATGATATATTCCGGTATGACTATTCTAAAAAAAGAGCTGTATAAGAAAACACAATATAATATTACCAGGAATAAATTCAAGGATTCAGAAACCGTGTGCTTTACAGAAGCAGATATTGCAAATGTGCAGTGGAAAGAAAAGAAGGAATTTATTCTTAACGGATATTCTTATGACATCATCCAAATACGGATCATTAATGGAGAAAAAAAATTCTTCTGTTATAGGGATAAAAAAGATATAATCATCAATTCCCTGATTGATCTGTCAAAAATGCTGGCTGTACAAAATATAGATATGCACAAGCATATTAACTTCCCTCTGCATCATAAAAATGAATGTAAAACCTCTCTTTTTTTAGCGGTTATTTCTAGTAAAGAAGATGATGTTTCGGATCATTCAGATTTCAGAATACTCCCGGACTATAATTTTCCATCAGCAAATACATCCTATATATCCATTATTCCTCCTCCTCCTGAAATGTGTATCCATCAAAACAGATATAAATAGTATATTAATGGTAACACAAATTTTGAATAATGAAAAAATATATATGCATGGCAGCGGCGTTAGGCTGCATTATAGCGCATGCTCAGCAAAATCAGGAGGGGACAATTGACGAAGTGAATATCCTGGGAAGAAAAAAAATAAAACAGGAACGTGCGGAATTTAAAAGACATGGACAGTCAGTAGAAACTCTTTCCGAAGAAGACCTTAGCAGAAATAATCCGGCAGCAATAGATCAGACTTTATCCACTATGGCAGGACTGCAGGTAGATAAAAGAACCAACTTTGGTGGCCAGAGACTTGTTGTCCGGGGATATGGAAATGATCAGAAATTCAACAACTGGGGAGTGAAAGCATACTGGAATAATATACCGTTAACTACAGCAGAAGGAATCACTGTTCTGGATGATATGGATTTTGCTTTTGTGAATAATGTAGAAGTTATTAAAGGTCCGGCAGCCACCATGTATGGAGGTGGAACAGGCGGAGCGGTCCGTTTTTATACAAGACCGGATTTTACAAAAGGAATTTCAGTTTCGGAAGATGTAATGTTGGGCGCTTTTAAAACCTTTCAGTCCAGAACACAGCTGAATGCTGCAGATGAAAACTACTCCGTAAATGCTGCATATGGACATCTTGAAACGGATGGTTACAGACCCAATGGAGGCGGATTAAAAAACTTCTTCAATGTCAATGGTACAGTGAAATTAAGCAAAAAAGATCAGTTAAGTTTCCTTGCAAGTCAGGCTTATTCGTACGAGCACACTTCAGGACAGATCTCATACGATGATTACTATGCCGGAATCGATAACGGAAATGTTGCTTATATCAGAAAAAATGCCGGAACAAAAATAAAATCAACAAGAGTAGGATTGAGTAATACTGTAAGCCTTACTTCAAATTTAAAAAACTATACCACTCTGTTTTATTATAACGCAAATACAGAAAGTGTTTCTGCCGGAGCATACGGAGTGACGAGTTCCCCGAATGTAGGGCTGCGTTCCACTTTTACATTAAAGAACGGGTTTAAAGATTTTGAAAATAAGCTGGACTTTGGCGTAGAAATACAAAATTCTGTTTCCACTACTTCAAGTTATCGTTTTACAGGCTCAGAAACAAATCCACTGCAGACAACAGGAATGTCCGGAGCATCTTATTTTAAATATAATAATAATCAATCCACCTATTTTGTGATCGATTATCTGACATATAAGCCCTGGGGGCTTACTTTGCTCGCTGGACTTAGTGCCAACAGAACCAATTATGACAGGAAGGATCTTTATGCCTTACCAGATTTAGTTCCCGGACACAAAGATCAGTCTTTTAATAAAAAGTATGACATGGCTTATACGCCTCATTTTGCATTACAGAAAGAATGGAAACACCAGATCTTTAATCTAAGCTATAGTGAAGGATATAATACTCCTACCGCAGCTTCTTCGTTCATAACTGCTACCAACACTGTAAATGATGATTTAAAGCCTGAGCGTGCAAAAATGTTTGACTTCAGTGTACATGGCCTTTTACTGAATACAAAACTGGATTACCGCATTTCAGCATTCAGAATCGACTATTCCGATAAACTTGCACAGCTCCTTTTACCAGGTAATACAAGTGGGCAAACGTACTGGGCTAATACCGGAAGTCAGAAAAATACAGGCCTTGAGTTGAGTATAGGATATCAGTACAGAACAGAGAACTCATTTATTGAGAGAATTGTTCCTTTTGTAAATCTTTCTTATTACGATACAAAATATAAAGATTTTTCAATCTATGATCCCAAATATCAAGACCCTGTTACAGGGAAGACTGTAGGGAAACTAATGGTGTACGACCATAAGACAGTAGTAGGAGTACCAAGAAATAAGTACGCTGTAGGATTGGATATCTTTACCAAACCGGGATTTTATCTGGTGAATACATATAATTATCTTGGAAATGTTTATTCTGATTTTAACAATTCGAATCTGGTAAAAGGTTTCGGATTGCTTAATTCAAAATTAGGGTTTAAAAAATCATTCAATAAACTGGATCTGGACCTGTATGTGATGGGTAATAATCTTACCAGCCAGATTAATTATACATTTTTATTCTTAGGAAATAATATCAGCGATTCAGATAAAGGAAGTAACTACATAGTTCCTACAGATCTCAATCCGGGACCTGGAAAAGCCTATTTCTTTTACGGATTCAATGTGAAATACAGATTTTAAAATATACTTTTATATTCATAGATATCTTTTTACAGCAAAATGAAAATGCCACAGTTCATGACTGTGGTTTTTTATTGAATTATAAACATCACTGAAATTCATATTGGATTTGTCTAATTGTTAATTTTCTTTAATGAGGTGAAAATATGTAGTAAGCATATATCAATTTTATATCTTTGTTTAAGAAAAAGCAGAAAATATAAGATATGATTGATAACTCGTTCGCTGTAAGTAAATTTGGCTTTTTGGGTGCCGAATTTTTATCGGAGCTTGAAAAACATGCTGTTGCTGTTGATATAAAAGCAAAAACAGAGATCATAAGAGA
This sequence comes from Chryseobacterium sp. NRRL B-14798, assembly GCF_050470705.1. Lineage (NCBI taxonomy): Bacteria > Pseudomonadati > Bacteroidota > Flavobacteriia > Flavobacteriales > Weeksellaceae > Chryseobacterium > Chryseobacterium sp. NRRL B-14798. Next base: position 798,635 of record NZ_JBFLUL010000005.1, read on the forward strand.
AGGGCAGAAGAATAAATTTGTTCCTTTCCTCATAAAAGGCTCTATCAAAGTCTTTACCCTTAATGATGGAAGAGAACTGATCTACTATTACATCAAACCGAAAGATAGCTGTCTCATGACCTTTTCATCCATTCTGACAGATTATATCAGCAGGGTATATGCCATCGCAGAAGAAGATTCGGAAGCGATTCTTATTCCCGTTTCTATCATGCACGAATGGCTTATCAGATTTCCGGAAATTAATAAGCTCTTTTACCATGAATATGACCGGAGATTTTCAGAAGTTATGAATATGGTGAATGATGCTGTTTTCCATAAACTGGATAAAAGGGTTCTCAATTATATCAAACAACAGATTTCGTCCAAGGGAAACAATCCTATTAAGATCACCCATCGTGAAATTGCCAACAGTTTGGGGACTTCCAGAGAAGTTGTGAGCAGAGTTCTGAAAAAAATTGAAAGCGAAGGTGAAATTGTTCAGACTAAAGAAGGAATAAAAGTTCCTGTAAATGAAAATGTTAGAACGGTCTAATTTTAATTGTTTGAAAAGTTTATTTCTATTATTGATAAAAACAATTTGACTGGTGACTTTTATCACCTATTTTTGAATTGAGAACTCAATAAGTTTGTCATATCATAATTTAATTCAAATTGTATATGACAAAAACTCTCTTATTTTTGTCAATGTTTTCTTCAGGTCTTGTCTTTGCACAGGAAGACCTGCTGAAAGATATTGACACGGTTAAAACCAATACAGAAACCTCACAACCTGCTTTCAAAGCCCTTCAGATTGTAACAGGACAATCTACAAAACTTGCAGCCAAAAAAGAATGGTACATTATCGTTGCCCATAGATTTGGTGATATAAGCGCTGGATTTAAAGACTTTTTCGGTCTTGATCATGCTTCCACCAAATTAGGTGTTATCTATGGTATTTCAGACGCAGTATCTGTAAGCCTTTCCAGAGAAACTAATATGAAAACATTTGAAGGAGCAGTGAAATACAGATTGATAAAACAAAGTGAAAACTTCCCGGTGGATATTGTGGGGTATAACGTAATGGGAGCCAATACTGAACTGGATAAGGACACATATCCTCACCTTAAATTCAGTGACAGGCTTTCTTATCTTACCCAGGCATTGATCTCAAGAAGATTCAGTGATAAGCTTTCAGTACAGTTTACGCCTTCCTTTGTTCATAAAAACCTTTACGAACCGACCATTGAAAACAAAAATCAGTTTCTGGCAGGTTTGGGAGGACGCTATAAAATCTCAAAAAGAGTTTCTTTAAATGCAGAATACTTTGTGAATTTTGACGATCACAGTTTTTATAAAAACCCTTTATCATTGGGCGTAGATATAGAAACAGGAGGACACGTGTTCCAGCTTTTACTCACAAACTCCCAGATAAATTCAGATATCGGATATCTTACCAATGCCACAGGAGCATGGGGAAAGGGACATATTTTCTTTGGGTTTAATCTTTATAGAGTTTTTTAATATGAAAAAGCTAACATCCTTATTGATATTGTCGTCAGCAATCATACTGACGGCTTGTGACAGCAGAACGTATGAAGAGATTTCTGATAACACACCGATAACGGCATCTGTAAAATATACAGCAGATGTAAAACCCATTATGGATAACAGCTGCGCAGGCTGTCATTCTGCAGGAAGTTTTAAACCTTTAGTTACATATGATCAGGTAAAAAATAATATTGACGGAATTCTGGATCGTATCCAGAGACCTAATGGTGATCCGGAGAAAATGCCAAAGGGAGGATCTATGTCCGCAGCTCAAATCAATATGTTTATCAAATGGAAAGCTGACGGACTAAATGAAAATTAAAAAAAATGATATGAAAAAATTAGCATTATTAAGCGTATTACTTCTTTCTGCAGGGTACGCTTCAGCACAAAAATATAGCTCCAAAACAGGGAAAGTAACTTTTGAAGCTTCGGTACCACTGTTTGATGATATTTTTGCTCAGGATGACAACAATGTTGTCATTCTCAATGCAGACAATGGTGAAATGGCGTCAGTTTCAAATGTCAAAAACTTTCATTTTAAAACAAAATTAATGGAAGAGCATTTCAATGAAAGCTATGCTGAATCTGCAAAATATCCGAAAACCACTTTCAAAGGAAAGATTGTCAACTTTGATAAAACAAAGCTTACCACAAGTCCTCAGAAATATACGGTGCAGGGAACATTAAACTTTCATGGAGTAGATAAAGCCGTTACCTCTGCTGCCACTTTATATGCCAAAGACGGTAAAATCTATATGCAGGGAGGTTTTGTAGCAAGACCTGTAGATTATAAAGTGACTATTCCCAAAATGGTTACCAAGAAAGTGGCTGAAAATGTCAATATTGAATACAACTATGTAATGATAAAACAATGAGACATTTCATCTTAATATTAGGACTGTTCCTGAGTTCAGTAGTATCTGCTCAGGAAAAAGCGAAATCAATATTTGATATTGCAAGAAATGGGACTGTAACTGAAGTACAGGAGTTGATGAAGCAAAATCCGGATGTGATTAATCAGACCAATGAACACGGATTTTCACCCCTTATTCTGGCCTGTTACAGAGGAAATACAGACGTTGCCGATTTTCTGATTGAAAATGTAAAAGATGTCAATTACAAAAGCCGTGAAGGAACGGCATTGGCAGGTCTTGCGATTAAATACAACAAAGACCTTGTAGAACATCTGCTTAAGAAAAAAGCAGATCCCAATATTGCAGATGAAACAGGATACACCCCTTTATTCTGGGCTGTAAAATCCGGAAATAAAGATCTGGTAGAACAGCTGCTGAAATATAAAGCAGATAAAACAAAGAAAGATTCAATGGGAATGACCCCTTTCGAATATGCATTACAAACCAATAACAAGGAAATTATTAATCTTTTAAAAAATTGATATGAAAAAAACTCTACTAGCGCTAAGCGTACTTCTTGCTAATTTCGCATTGGCACAGTTTTCGTCAGGAACGGTAAACTTACCGGCAACTTCCATGACGGTGAAATTAGATACAACTCCTTCAGGAGTAACGATTACGGTAACAGGTGACAGCAACTCTATGATGGGAATAGGTTTTGGAACTACCGGCATGGCTGCTGGATCAGACGGATTTATTTATAACTCTTCTGCCAATAGAGACTATTCGTTCAGTAATGTTCCTAATGCACCTTCGGCCGATGCATCTCAGGACTGGACAGAAACTTCGAACACCGTATCCGGATCTACAAGAACTGTAGTAGCAACAAGGTCACTTACAGGTGGAACAGGAGATTTTGCCATTGCCAATGCGGCTGGAACAATCAATATCTTCTATGCCCGTAAAAGTGGAGGAACTTCTTTAGGATACCATGATGCAGGAAGAGGATATGCAACATTGACGATGACAGCTGCCACTTTATCTACCAATGAAATTACAGCTGATAGCAAAAAGGTAAATCTATATCCTAATCCGGCAAAATCAACCGTTAATTTCAAAAATTCTGACAAAATAAAATCCGTTGATATCTACGAAGCAACAGGCAGAAAAGTATTGTCAATAAAACCGGATGGAGAAAGCATCAGTATTGAAAATCTGAAATCAGGAAGTTACTATCTTGAAATTCAGCTTAAAGATGGAAGTACATCTTATGAAAAACTGATCAAAGAATAATTTTTCAGAAAAAACACACCTCAATATTTTTTAAACAGATACCTCTGATTTTTCAGGGGTATCATTTTTTCTTAAAGTCCCAATTTCAGGGTGATTGCTTTAAAATTCTTATATTTGTATGTATCCTGATTCTTAATAAAGGAAAATTTTTTGACCTTATAATTTTTACGATCCTATGGAATTCAAAACCTTAGCTGATATCACAATAGATGAACTTTTATCAGTATTCAATTACTCATTTTCTGATTATGTTGTTCCTTTTCACTTGACAAAAGAAGTGCTTGTTTCAAAAATTGCAGCAGAAAAATTAGATCTGAGTTTGTCTGCCGGAGCATTTGAAGAGGGGAAACTGGTTGGCTTTATCCTTCAGTCTGAAAAAATTGAAAACGGGGAGAAAATTATTTACAATGGCGGTACAGGAGTAGTTCCGGAAAGCAGAGGCAAGGGATTGGTGAGAAAAATGTATGATTTTATCATTCCTGTTTTAAAGGATAGAAATGCCAATACCTTATTGCTTGAAGTGATTGAAGGAAATCAGCCTGCCATCAGAGCTTATGAAAATCTCGGGTTTACGATTGTACGAAGATTACTTTGCTTCAACGGAAGTATTCAGCAGGGAAAAGAAAATGCTGAGGTTTCTATTAAGGATTTGAAAGAATTTCAATGGGATTTGTTATGTTCATTCTGGGATATTGAACCTTCATGGCAGGGATCAGTTTTCGTATTGGAACCGATGCCTGAAAATTATGTGACTTTAGGTGCTTATGAAAGGGAAAAGCTCGTCGGATATATTGTTTATGGTCCTCCATCGAAAAAAGTATATCAGTTTGCTGTAGATAAGAATTACAGAAATAAGGGAATTGGTACAAAGCTCTTTAATGCTATCAGAGAAAAAAATAACGGGCAGGCGATAGCGTTAAACAATGTGGATGATTCTTCAGAAAGTACAGATAAGTTTCTTAGCGAAAAAATAGGACTGAACAACTGGCTGTCACAATTTGAAATGAAAAGGTCTATTTAACAGCGATTAATTTTGATTCAAACAAAATAAGAGGTTTTAATATACTTTTAATCTCTTAAACTTTTCAGGGAGAAGGATAGGATGTAACTTTGCCGAAAATTTTTAAAATAATGAAGCGAGGAATCCATTTTTTACTGCTGCTCATTTCCTTTACGGCTTTTGCCCAGCAGGCCAATATTGATACTGCCCAGGTTGTAATACCAGAAAGACAAAACAGTACTGAAGCACAGTCGAAACCTTATGTGATTATGATATCAACGGATGGTTTCCGTTATGATTATGCTAAGAAATATAATGCTGAAAATCTTTTAAAACTGGCTAATGGCGGTGTAAAGGCTGAAGCAATGATTCCAAGCTATCCAAGTATTACTTTCCCCAACCACTGGAGTCTTATCACAGGGCTTTATCCTTCCCATCATGGCCTGATTGATAATTTTTTCTATGATTATAAGAGAAAAGAAGGATATGCGATGAGCAATAAGAAAAATGCTGAGGACGGAAGCTGGTATGGAGGAACTCCGCTTTGGGGGCTTGCTGAAAAACAGGGAATGGTGTCGGCCTCTTTAATGTGGGTAGGATCTGCCAGCGATGCAGGAGGGATGAGACCCACTTATTATTATCCATATCACGAAAAGTTCACACCTTCCGAAAAGGTAGAAAAAGTGGTAAACTGGCTGAAACTGCCTGAAGATAAAAGACCTCATTTTATTTCATTGTACTTCCCGGAAGTAGATGGGAGCGGGCATCATTTTGGTCCTGATGCGAAAGAAACGGAAACAGCTGTTCATCTGATAGATCAGGCTATTGGTGATCTTGTTCAGAAAGTAAATGGATTAGGATTGAAAAATGTCAACTTTGTTTTTGTTTCCGATCACGGGATGATTAAAGTAGACGGCGGTACACCTTTGGAAATTCCTGCTCTTCTTTTTGATAAAAACAGATTTGATTTTTATAATTCCCAGACTTTGTTGAGAATTTATGTTAAAAATCCGGATGAGGTAAAAGCAGTTTACAAAGAACTGAAGGCTAATAAAACGGATGATTACGAAGTATATCTTGATAAAAAACTTCCCAGATACCTTCACTTTGCAACAAGAGATGACCAGTACAACAGAATAGGACAGATTCTTCTGATTCCTAAAGCCCCAAAAATATTTCTGGAAAAAGGTAAGAAAACATCTGTTGGAAAACACGGCTATAACCCTAAAGTTGTACCGGAAATGAAAGCGGTTTTCTTTGCCTGGGGACCGGAATTTAAAAGCAATATGGTGATCAGCGAATTTGCGAACATCAATGTTTATCCATTGGTAGCTGAGGTTTTAGGATTAAAAATTGATCAGCCTATTGATGGAAAACTGAAAGTTTTAAAAAGAACTTTAAAAAACAAAAAATAGTATTGATTTAAAGATATTATAAAATAAATTCGGCGCACCTTTGGTGCGCCGAATTTACTTATAGCCAGCATTTTAATTCCAGTCCTGAACTTTTGTTTCAAGACAAAAGAAATTAAAATTGAGAAGCAAACTCCTTTGCAAAATCTTCTAATTTAACACTTCCTGTAATCGGGGAACCATGATCAATAAAATCTTTCTGTACAACACCGGTTCTTATTCCTCTTCCCATTTCAACATACAAATTAGCCATATCTTCAGGTAATCCCGCCTGAAGCATTCCGTTTAAAGAATCTTCATCAGAGAATTCTACCCATGGAAGTTCAGGTTTATTAACAGATGTTCCCAGAACCTTTGCAAAGTCAGAAGCTTTTCTTACATCACTTACAATATATCTGATGTTGTTAGCTTTTTCATCTTTTACCAATTCTTCAGCGGCAGCGTTGGCTATATCATTGGGATGTACTACAGGTACTTCAATATCTGCAGGATAATTTCCTCCAATGATTCCTGCATTTTGAATTAAAGGAATATCATTGAAAAAATTATTGTAAAAATATCCGGCTCTTAAAAAAGTAAAAGAAGTGTCTTCTACGTCATTATATATTTTTTCAATATTGTGAAGACCCGCAATAGGACCGTTTTCTACCGGAGATTCTGCACCTACACTGCTTAACATGACAGCTCTTTTTACATTCGTATTTTTCAAAGCTTCAGCATAATTTTTTCCTGCATTGGTCGTGTTTTCCACAATTTTATCCGGGCTGATCGCTGGAGGGGTCATCACAAAAACTGCATCCGCTCCATCAAATGTTTGTGTTAAAAAATCAACGTCTGTGATAGACCCAATGGCCGGAGTTGCACCCAGAGATTCAATATCCTGTTTTCTGGCATCGCTGCTGCTTACTATGGTAATATTGTGCCCGTCGGCAATTAATTTTTGTGCTAATGGTTTAGCTACATTTCCTAGTGATCCTGTGATTATAATTTTCATATGTAAATATTTTTTATTTCTGAGAACAAAGTTATATTTGTACTTACTTTTATACAAGTACTTACCTTAAAGTATGTAGATATGACAGCGATTAAAGAAAGTTCAACCATTCAGGAGAATAAAAAAACAGTGCAGGATTGTCCTGTAATGTACGTTATGGAAAGAATTGGAGGATTCTGGAAACCGATTATCCTGTTCAATCTTTCCACAGGAGAAAAAAGATACAGCGAATTGAAAAAAGCAATTCCTGCCGTAACAGAAAAAATGCTTATCCAGCATTTGAAACAGCTTGAAACAGACGGACTCATTATCAGAACAGCAAAACCTGTAGTGCCACCTCATGTGACCTATAAACTGAGTGAAGCAGGGAATGAACTGGCTCCAGTGATTGATGCCATGGCAGCATGGGCTTTTCAGGATATGGAAAGAAATGATAATAAATGTACTGAAGGAAACAGATATATAACGAATCAGGATCAGAATGCTTTTAGCCAAAATCTGAAAAAATAAAGCAGGCTCTTCGATCTGAAGAACCTGTTTCTGTTACTATTTTATAGAAGAATTATAAAGACTGCATATCAATAACGAAACGGTATTTTACATCGCTTTTAAGCATTCTTTCATATGCGTTGTTGATATCCTGCATTTTAATCAGTTCAATATCAGATACAATATTATGTTTTCCACAGAAATCTAACAGTTCCTGGGTTTCTGCAATACCTCCGATTAAAGATCCTGCTACAGAACGACGTTGGAAGATCATAGGTCTTGTACTTACCTGCGTTTCCTGGAATTCACCTACGAATCCTACGAGAACCAGAGTTCCGTTCAGAGAAAGAGTCTGCATATAAGGATTGATATCGTGTTCGTAAGGTACCGTATCAATGATAAGGTCGAATTTACCTTTTACAGCATCCATTTGAGAATCATCCGTAGAGATTACTACGTGATCTGCTCCAAGCTGTTTCGCATCATCCGTTTTTCCCGGAGTTCTTGAGAATAAAGTAACTTCTGCTCCCAGTCCTTTTGCTAGTTTGATAGCCATATGACCTAAACCGCCTAATCCTACAACGGCTACTTTTGAACCCGGACCAGCGTTCCAGTGTCTTAACGGTGACCATGTGGTAATTCCTGCGCACAGAAGGGGTGCTACTGCTGCCAGATCTAAATTTTCAGGAACACTTAAAACAAAATGTTCATCAACAACTACTTTTTGAGAATATCCTCCAAAAGTATGACCTCCAAGGTGCTTATCTTTTCCGTTATAAGTCCCTGTAAATCCATTCTGGCAATATTGCTCCAGATCGTGCTGACAACTGTCGCAATGTCCGCATGAATCCACCATGCATCCTACTGCCGCCAGATCTCCTGCTTTAAATTTGGAAACCTCACTTCCTACTTTGGTAATTCTTCCAACAATTTCATGTCCCGGAACTACAGGATATAAAGATCCGCCCCAGTCATTTCTGGCTGTATGAAGGTCAGAGTGGCATACCCCGCAGTATAGGATTTCAATCTCTACATCTTTTGAGGTGACTTCTCTTCTTTCAATATTCATTTCTTTCAGATCTGCTGTGGTAGACTCTGCACCATAAGCTTTTACTGTTATTGTACTCATTTTTATATTTAGTTTATTTAGGGTTATAAATTATGATATTCAATATGAACCTATGCTGTTCCTTAAGAGAACTAATCCGGAAAAGCTTTTCCCTTTTTGAGGAATGTCCGTATTAAAAGTTTCTATAACGATACAAAAGTCGAAACTTTCCTGTAAACAAAACTTATACAGATTACCGAATTACTTACCAATTTTACAGACACCATTTCAGTTACAAATGAAAGTGGTAATTTTGAATAGTAATAAAAATGTACTTCATGGAAAATCAGAAGGTTGAAATCTACAACAGTGTTTCGGAATACAATAAAATGGCCAATCATGAAACCCTGCATCCGCTGGTGAGTATTATTGATTTTTCCAAATCTGATCCTATCTGCCAGCACCAAAGAAAATTCGGGTTTTATACCGTTTTTCTGAAAGATGTAATGTGCGGAGATATGCAGTATGGGAAACACAGCTACGATTATCAGGAAGGAACTTTAGTTTTTATTGCTCCCGGACAGACGTATGGAATTTATAATAATGACAGATTTATCCAGCCTGCAGGTTTTGCCCTTATTTTTCATCCTGATTTAATTAAAGGAACCAACTTAGGGAAGAATATGAAAGACTATTCCTTCTTCTCTTATGATGTACATGAAGCGCTTCATCTTTCAGAAAAAGAAAGAGAAGTGGTGCTGGATTGCTTTAAAAATATTAAACTGGAGCTGGAACAGGCTATTGATAAACATAGTAAATCTTTAATTGTTAATAATATTGAACTCTTTCTGAACTACTGTATGCGTTTTTACGACCGGCAATTCATTACAAGAGATCATATCAATCAGGGTGTCATAGGTAAATTTGAAAATCTGGTGGATGATTATTTAAAATCTGAAAATCCGAAGAATATAGGTTTTCCTATGGTGAACTATTTTGCGGAAAAGCTAAATCTTTCTGCCAATTATTTCGGAGATCTGATCAAAAAAGAACTGGGAATCTCAGCTCAGGAGTTTATCCACAATAAACTGATTGATATAGCTAAAGAACAGATTCTGGATCAGGGAAAAACAATAAGCGAAATTTCTTATGATCTGGGCTTTAAATATCCACAGCATTTTACAAGGCTGTTCAAAACCAAAGTAGGAATTTCACCCAGCGAATATAAAACCCTGAACTAGTTTTTTAACACGAATAACACTAAATTTTTTACGAATTACACAATAATGGTTTGTGAATATTTGTGCCTGCATTTGTGGAATTAGTGGTTAAATTATTTTTAACACGAATAACGCTAATCTTTTCACCAATGACACCATAATTATTAGTGAATATTTGTGTACTCATTTGTGAAATTTGTGTTTAAATAATTAAATTTAAAGAGAAAAGTTTTCACAGTTTTAAGATGACACCAAATCACCAAGACACTACTGTTTTTAATACCAGATTCGGGAGAATTACAGCTCTAAAAGAACAAGGAGTTATAAGGCTTAAAAGTATCCGATACGCCCATTCTGAAAGATTTAAAAAACCAGTCGCCATAGAAGCCTCTTTATCTTCAAACATTATTTCTCCGGAAAAAACTCCGGTGTGCCCGCAGGCTTTAAGTCCGCTTGTAGAAAAAATGATCGGAGCGACACCTGTTGAAAGTTTTGAAGCAGATGAATCTACCCAGTATCTTTCCATAACCCGGCCACAAATTATATCTGAAAATGAAAAACTTCCTGTGGTGGTCTGGATCCATGGAGGCTCTCATGAAATAGGCTGTGGAGATCTGGCTACAGCCGATCCTGCCGAATGGGTAAAAGAACAGCATATTATCGTTGTGAGTGTTTCATATCGTCTGGGATTATTTGGTTTTTTAGGGGGAGATGAGAAAAGACCTGCCAATCTTGGATTGCTGGATATCATCGAAGCATTAAGGTGGATCAGAAACAATATAGCAGATCTGGGGGGCGATCAAAATAATATTACCCTTCTCGGGCAGTCTTCAGGAGGCGATGCTATTGCTCATTTAATGATTTCGGAAGGTGTGGAAGGCTTATTCCAGCGTGTGATTATTCAAAGTGCTCCCTTGGGATTACGTCATAAAAGACAAAAAATGTCTGCAGAATTTCTGAAAAAAACAGAAGTGCTGAAAGAGGAAACCGATGTTTTAAAAATGATGGATGAGTACAAAGCATGTGTGCCTTCCGTAATAAAATATGGGTTGAAAGCTGCGATGCCTTTCGGAACTCAATACGGACATTTTCCTTTGTGTAAAGAAGAAGATTCTGTGGAAATGTGGAAAAAAAATGCTCAGAAATTTGATGTCCTGATTGGTTTAAATAATGATGAAACGGCATTCTATCTTAAAACCTCAGAAGCTTTAAATAAATATTTCGGAAAAGGATTAGGTTTAAAAATCATGGATAAAACGGTTGAAAAAACTACAGCATTGATCTATGGAAATCCGGCAAGACAGTTTGCCCGGAATCTGGCGGATGCCGGTGGAAATGTCTATCTATTCAGAATTCATTCAAAACTGAAAGACAATCATATCGGAGCACCGCATTGTATTGATCTTCCTTTAATTTTCGGAAATGAATCAGCCTGGAAATCTTCCGAATTGCTGAAAGATATTCCATGGAGTCGTATTCATGAGAATGGTAAAAAACTGAGAGCGCTCTGGGCTGAATTTGCCAGAACCGGAAAAATTGCTGATACCTCAGAAAGACCGGAAATCCTGGAGCTTCAAAAGATGTAACCATACGTCAACTTACCACGACCTTTCAACTTAATCGATATTCAATTGAAGACGTAAATTCCCCTCCTGTGGGGCGGCGAAAATTCAAAGAATTTTTGACGGGGTGGTTATCGTTTTTCAATGTTTGTTTTTTTTATGAATTATGTTTTAAATTAAGTAATTGGTATTGAATATATATTCATAATTGTAATTTTTAATGTATATTTATTATCTAAACCATAAAAATAATAATTATGAAAACAAACAGAAACTTCAAAGTAAGAAAACTGAACCGTCTGGAATTAAAGAGTTTAAAAGCCGGAGATATCAACAGGGACAGAGTATGCTGTACTTCCAACGAAGAAGGGTATTGCTGTGAATGGGCTATAGATGTTTGGAATTGCAGATATATTTACTGCTAAATCTTAAAGACCCCTGTCAAGGTTTGAAACCTTGACAGGGGTTTCTGATAAATTAATCTTATTCAGGAATCCAGACACTTACATTTCCTGCCGGAGCAGGAAAATCTCCCCAGCCGTTTTCATCAATAATTACTTTTTCTTCGAATCTTTTCAGCAGGTCTTTAAACTTTTTTCCGGCATAAAGTTTTCCTACTTCCATAGGCTTATTGTAGGCATCTTTATTACTTAAAACGACTGCACATCCGCTATGTTTGTCATCTCCTGTACGAACCCATCCAAGACAGTTGGCATCCTCAAAATAATCATGCTGATTACCATAGGCGTGTTCTTTTCTGGCTTTTAATAATTCTTCAATTCCATCAATTTTAGGCATGAATATTTCCTGATCGTTGCCCTCTCTGTCTTTATCCGTATAATGAGCACCATAAAGATCCGGATAGAAAACACATGGATAACCGTCTTTTCTCAATAAAATAAGAGCATAGGCAAGTGGCTTGAACCATGGCTCTACAGGAGCTTCAAGATCCTGTAAAGGCTGCGTATCATGATTGGCTACCAAACTTACTGAATGTAGGGGATCTGCCTGGGTAAGGGTTTCATCAAAAATTCTTCTTAGGTCATACGAAGCGCCTTCCCGTGATGCTGTATGAAAGTTATTCTGTAATGAACTGTCAAAAAGGCTCATACAGCCTTCTGTCACTTCAATATACTTTTGAAGTAAATGTAAATATCCCGGAGCCCAGTATTCGCCTACGGCAAAAATATTTTTCCCGGAATTGGAACGAAGCAGAGTGAGCCATTCTTTGTAGAAATCAAATGAAATGTGCTTTAAAGCATCCAGTCTCACGCCGTCAAAACCTGTCTGGTCGAAATACCATTTTGCCCAATGGTTGAGTTCTTCCCGTACAAAAGGATTCCGGTGCTCAATGTCATTATACATCAGGTAATCATAATTTCCTTTTTCATCATCAATCATTTCCTCCCAGTCATTTCCATATTCGGATTGGATTTTAAAGATATGAGAGTCCATACCCTCGGCATAATCCACACCGCTGAAGCAGGTGAAGTTCCATTCAAAATCAGAATACTTTTTTCCTCTTCCGGGAAACGTAAATTTCGTATAAGATTCTATTTCGATGACATCGGAAATCACTTTTTCCCTGTTTTCCTCATCTACTTTTACGACTTTAAATTTTTCAAGCTCATCACCTCCGGCTTTATGTCCCAGAACAATATCTACAATGACTTGTATATTTTGTTTCTTTAAGGCTTTGATAGCTTTTATATAATCGTTTTTAGTGCCGTATTTGGTAGGAATAGTTCCCTTCTGGTCAAATTCTCCGAGATCATACAGATCATAGGCATCATAACCAATCGAGTAACCGCCATTTGTTCCTTTATAGGCTGGAGGAAACCATACAGAAGTAATTCCAAGTTTTGCCAGATATTTTGCCTGTTTTTCGGCTTCTTTCCACAACTTTCCGTCTCCTTCAGAATACCAGTGAAAAAACTGAATCATGGTTGGGTTCATAAATTTGCTGATTTGATTGATACAAGATAGCAAAAAAATATGACCTATTCATTTTCAAATTCCTCAAACGGGATTTTTAGTTGAACGGAAACCTGTTTCTTTTCTTCCGTATTCAGGTGGGAAAGAGACAATCCGAGCAGCCGGACAGCTTTATCAAAAGGGCGAAGCTCCCAGAGTTTTCTTCCGGTGTTGTAGTATTGTTCCGGTGAGGAGAAATAATCTTCTTTCGTAATGCTTCTTGTAAAAAGAGAAAAATCTTTATATTTTATTTTTAATGTTAAAGTTCTTCCGAGAATATTATTTTTCTGTAGTCTCTGATGAATTTCTTCAGCCAGGCTTTCCAGCTTTTCATTGATCTGCTGTTCATCAAGAAGATCCTCAAAAAAAGTTCTTTCTACGGCTACACTTTTCTGAATCCGGTGAGGTTTCACTTCGGATGTATGGATTCCGCGAACCACATTATAATAATGCTGGCCGGATTTTCCAAAAAGCCTTATCAGATCTTCAAGTGATCTCTTTTTTAAATCTTTTCCTTTATAAATTCCTAAACTAAACATTTTGTTAGCCGTAACCTTTCCAACCCCATAAAATTTTTCTACGGGCAATTCTTCCAGGAATTGTTCCATTTTATCAGGATGAATGGTTTTCTGGCCATTAGGTTTATTGATGTCAGAAGCAACTTTAGCCAGAAACTTATTCACTGAAATTCCTGCAGAAGCTGTTAATCCTGTCTGTTCAAAAATTTTCTGGCGGATTTCTTTGGCGATGAGGTTGGCAGATTCCATTCCTTTTTTATTTTCGGTGACATCCAGATAGGCTTCATCCAGAGAAAGTGGCTCTACCAGATCGGTATACTCGTAAAAAATTTCCCGGATCTTTTTCGAGATTTCTTTATATCGGGCAAAGCGGGGAGGAACAAAAATAAGCTGAGGGCATTTTTCTTTGGCTGTTTTACTGGGCATGGCAGAACGGACACCATATTTTCTGGCTTCATAGCTCGCGGCAGCGACAACGCCACGATGCTGTCCTCCTACTGCTATTGGCTTGCCTTTTAAGGTAGGATTATCATGCTGTTCTACAGAAGCATAGAATGCATCCATATCCACATGAATAATTTTACGAAGAGGCAAAGAAAAATCCATATACAAAGATATGGATTCCTTTATTGACGGTAATTTTTTTTAGAAGGGAAGTTTTTTATATGATGGAAGTGTGAAGCGGGAGGCTGGAAGTTAATGAGGACGATATAGAAATTGATGACCTGTTTATTGAAAATTAATTAAAAAATCACAGGCTATTCTTAGTGCATAAACTACTTCCAGCTTCCTGCCTTTAAGCCTTCAGTCTCATGGTAAGAAGATGAGGTTCAAAACCTGCCTTTTCATACGCTTTTATGGCAGATTCATTCTGAGCATATACGTCCAGTCTTACCTCATTGATTCCCCTTGATTTTGACCAGGAAATGAGTTCATCAGTAATGACTTTATTGATTCCTTTTCCCCTGTGTTCGGGCTTTACATACATAAAACCAAGATAGGCATATTCTTTAAACTGATAATAATCTTTTGCCGCTTTCTTAATCAGAGCATATCCTGATGCAATGATTTCATTATTTTCTTCGGCAACAATTACGGTTGCTTCGGGAGATTGTATCAGATGTTTTAAATCGTAATAATGAATCTCTCCTTCAATCAATGTGCTGTTGAACGGTCTTTCGGCAGTAACAACTCCCTGTTCAAATTCTAAAAGGATTGCTAAATCCTGCTCTTTGGCTTCTCTTGTAATCATGGTGCTATGGGTATAAAATTTGAAACCCACTGAAAGTTTTTGGTTTTCAATGAGTTTTTTTATGTTTTTTCGGATTAGATAAATAATAATTATTTTAAAAGCTTGTCTATGGTTTGTTGAAGTTCAGGGTCTTCAGGAGATATTGCATAATATTTTGCAATGGAAGATTTCTGATCAATCACCATATATCTCGGGATCCAGTTTAGATCTACATAATTATTGAAATCGTTCTTCCAGCCTGTAGAAAACCAATAGTTTTCTTTGTCTTTCATATCAAATCTTTCCAGACTTTTTTCAAACCCTTCTTTTGAACGGTCTAATGATAGAAATACAAAATCAATATTCTTGTTATTTTCTTCTAATTCTTTAGCTTTTGGAAGAGCATTTAAACAGTCTCTGCACCATCCGGCCCAGAAATCAATCACTAAAACTTTTCCTTTATGCTGATTCAGAATCTGCTGGATGGTAACGGTTTTTCCATTTTCATCTTCCAGCTTCTGCTGTAAAGCTTCTTTTGAAAATCCTGTTTTAAGGACAGCAGGTGCTTTTTGTGAATAACTTATTCCAAAAATACCCATCATAAAAATTAATATCAGCTTTTTCATTTCGTACAATTTCATGGGTACAAATCTAAACAATGAATTGGAATCTGAAACTGATTTCCGGTGAATTAGGAAAAATTTATAATATTGATGGATTCTATGGAATAGGAGAGTGAGAGTGTGAAAACCACCCCCGTCAAAAATTCTTTGAGTTTTTGCTACCCCTCCAGAGGATGGGAATATTACGTCTTCAGTTGCAGTATTAGGTTATTTTTACTGATAGTTTTTAATCAGGCCTTTGACAACGGCAATTACATTGGGCATTGCTTTATTGGCAGCATTCAGAACTTCTTCGTGGGAAACGGCAAAAGCGACATCCGGTCCGCCAAGGTCCGTGATCACGGAAATACAGAAAACATCCATTCCCATATGTCTGGCAACTATAACTTCGGGAACGGTGCTCATTCCTACCATATCCCCACCAATAGCTTTAATCATGCCATATTCGGCCGGGGTTTCAAAAGTTGGTCCTTGTAGTGCCACATAAACTCCCTGATGAATTTTAATCTGGTGGTTGGCAGCAGCCTTTTCCGCTGTGGCAATCATTTTTTTGTTGTAAGGCTCGCTCATATCCACAAAACGTGGCCCGAGCTCATCGATATTTTTTCCACGTAAAGGATGCTCAGGCATCATGTTGATATGATCTTTCAGAATAACGATGTCTGCAACATTGTAAGCTGGGTTTACACCACCACAGGCATTGGAAAGAATAAGGTTTTGAATTCCCAGCAAATGAAAAACTCTTATGGGGAATGTCACCGTTTCCATAGAATGTCCTTCATAATAATGGAAACGTCCGCTCATCATCAGTACTTTTTTTCCTTCCAGAATTCCGTAAATCAGTTTTCCGGTATGTCCGGCCACTGTAGTCTGTGGAAAATGAGGAATGTCTTTGTACTCTAAAACATGGATCAGTTCTATTTCATTTTGTAATTTTCCCAGTCCGGATCCTAACACCACTGCAAAATCAGGGGTTTCCTGAATAATATTTTTAATAAAATCTGCAGTTTCTTTAATTTTTTCTAACATAATCTAAGATGATTTGATTGAATTCTTCTTTCTTATCAATCAATACATTGATAGGCCAGTAGTAAACAATTTCTCTAAGATAGTCAAAAGTTTTCAGACGCACATAGTCTTTCTCTGTGGTTAATATCAGTTTATATTCTCCTAATTTTTTATACTCGGCAAGGATTTTTTTAATATCATCATCCGTGAAATTATGATGATCTCTGAACCTTAAATGTTTCACCCTTTTTGAGAATTTTGCCAGATGTTCCAGAAGCGGTTTAGGATTGGCAATTCCGGTGATCAGTAAAATATCATAATAATTCAGGTTATTATCCGGAAGCATTTTATCTTTTCCGTAGACATTTTCGTCATAACCGATGGATGAAAAGAATACTTTCTGCCCGTAAGAAGGTCGTATTCTTGATATATAATACCTTTTTGTTTCCTCCGTCAGTTCATCAGGGCATTTGCTGACCATGATGATGTCGGCCCTTTTATATCCGGCTCTTGATTCTCTAAGATCTCCGGCAGGAAGAAGATAATCCTTGAAAAAAGGATCACTGAAATCGGTCATCAGAATATTGAATCCGGCTTTGATGGCTCTGTGCTGCATGGCATCATCCAGTACAAGAACTTCAAGATCCATATCGTCAATTACTTTTTTGGCTCCGGGAACACGTTCTTCAGAAACGGCAATTACGAAACGGTTTTTAAAACGTTCAAAAAGCTGCATCGCTTCGTCACCCACCATTTTGTAGTTGCTTTCGTAATTTGTTACTTCATAACCTTTGGTAAGCCTTCCATAACCCCGTGAAAGCACTCCGGTTCTGTAATGTTTGGACAGGAACTGAGCAAGATACATCACCATAGGTGACTTTCCGCTTCCGCCCACAGAAAGATTCCCGACATTGATTATCGGTGTTTTGAATTTTGTCGACTTAAAAATTCCCAGATCATACATTGTGTTCCGGATACCCGTTACCAAATGATAACCAAGGGAAAAAGGATAAAGGTACCATCTTTTCATACGATTGCAAAAATAGGAATTTTCATAAGCATTGATGTAATATTCTCGAAGACTTTTCAACAAATATTTCGTTAAATTAAAGTATTTTTGTGGAGTTATTACAATACATTGAGATACTTTATTGAATTTTCTTACAACGGAAAGAATTATTTTGGCTATCAGATACAGCCGGATGCTATTTCTGTACAGGAAGAACTGGAAAAAGCGCTTTCTACCATTTTGCGCGAAGAGATTAAAACAACAGGAGCAGGAAGAACCGATACAGGAGTTCATGCCAAAAAAATATTTGCCCATTTTGATACGGAAAAAGAGTTGGATGATCAGCTTACAAGAAGGCTGAACAGTTTTCTTCCTCCTGATATTTCCATTAAAAGGATTTTTCCGGTAAAAGACGATTTTCATGCCCGTTTTGATGCCACGTACAGAACCTACGAATATTTTATCTCATTGGAAAAAAATCCCTTCACTCAGGAATCTGCATGGCAACACTGGAAAAGATCACTGGATATTAATGCCATGAATGAAGCCTGTAAAATTCTTTTTGAATATGAAGATTTCACCAGTTTTGCCAAATTAAAAACCGACAACAAAACCAATATCTGTAAAATCTACAAAGCAGAATGGGAACAGAACGGAACGGAACTTAAATTTACAGTTTCTGCGAATCGCTTTTTAAGAAATATGGTTCGCGCAATTGTCGGAACGATGGTAGAAATAGGAACCGGAAAACTGAAACCTGAAGATCTCCGTAAAGTGATTGAAGACAAAAACCGTAACGCCGCGGGAACTTCAGCACCGGGACACGGGCTGTATCTTGTAGATGTGGGATATGAATTTTAAATAAAAACTTAAAAAACAAAATAATAATCATGTTATCAATTTTTATTCTTATCGGCGCTTACCGGTATTATGCACAATTAGCAGAAAGGTTTGGAAAAACAAAGTGGCAGTATGGTGTTCTGGCTATCGGTATTTATCTGGGAACTCAGCTTTTGTTAGGCTTAGGTTATGGTATATATATGGGATTAACAGATCCTGAATCCGCAGAAAATGTCAATTATACAGGATTTTCAGCAGTGAATATCGTTGGCTGGTTAATCTCTATTGTTGCGGTTTGGGGAGTTTATAAATTCCTTGAAAATAAATTTATCAAAGAAAGACCGGCAAAGACCATCGAAATTGAAGAGATAGGGAAGACTATTGATCAGTAAGATTTCTTTTTTTAGTATCGGAAATTAAGATTATTTTTAAATACTGTAAGAAATACTAAAAAAATAGCCATGACTGAAATTGATAAATTAGCCTTCGCATTATATCATTTTGCTGGACTTTCAGAAGAAGATTTCAGACTGTCTGAAAATTTTTGGTTTCCAAAAGAATATAAAAAAGGAGAATTTTATAATCTTCAGGGAAACGTCTGTTCTTATTTAGGATTTATTGTCGATGGAGTTTTTCGTTCTTATGTCATCAATGGAGATACGGGTGAAGAAAAGAATGTTTTTCTTTATTCGGCCAATGGTTTTGTAGTTTCTTTTAAAAGTTTTCTCAATCAGATCCCATGTGATTATTTTACACAGGCCCTTACGAATGCTTCTATTATTTTTATCCGGCATGCAGATCTTATTTCTCTTTACCAGCAGTCGCATCAATGGGAAAAATTTGGGAGACTTCTGGCACAGGCAGCATTTAACGTTACCATGACAAGGGTAGAAGGATTTTTATTAAAGTCTCCGGAAGAGCGTTATCTGGATCTGATGAAAGAGCATCCGGATATTTTCAGTAATGTTCCGCTGTATCATATTTCTTCTTATCTAGGGATTCAGGGGCCTTCTCTGAGCAGGATAAGAAAAAGAATTTCAGGCAAATAGTACGATTTTAACCTGGGTTAAAGTTTTCGTCATTTTATCTGCAGAAATTTGTTTCATCAATTTAACAAAACAAAAAAGTGAAAATTATGAAAACAAAAACGATCGTATTCATTCATGGGTTATTTGTGAATAATACAAGCTGGAAAGAATGGAAAACTTATTTTGAAGCGCAGGGATATACTGTACATACACCCTCAAATCCGGGACATGGAGGGGATCCCGTATACTTAAAAAATAATATTCCCGGAGAATTAAGACATGTCGGTTTTGACGATACCGTGGACAATCTTGTGAAACTGATTGACAGTCTTCCCGAAAAGCCTATTGTTATCGGACATTCTTTTGGAGGACTTATGGTTCAGAAGCTGATTGACATGGGAAAAGCAGCAGCTGGTATAAGTATTGACGGTGCTCCTCCGAAAAATATCATGGCTCCTTTTTCTACCATTAAAATTGTTTGGCCTGTAGTGAATTTCTTCAAAGGAAACAGTCCATATATGGGAACAAAAGAATGGTATCACAAAGCTTTTTTCAATAATTATTCAAAGGAAGAAAGTGACAGGCTTTACGAGACAGTAGCAGTTCCTGAAAGTAGAAAATTGGCAAAAGATCCTTTGTTTAAAGCTTCTGCAAAATTAGATTTAAAGAAACCCCATCAACCGCTGCTGTTCATTGCAGGCTCTAATGATCATATTTTCCCGGCAGCATTTTCAAAGAAAATAGCAGGGGCTTACAAAGATCCGGGAAGCATTGTCGATTTTAAAGAGTTTGCAGGGAGAAGTCATTTCATCTGTGGAGAGAAAAATTGGGAAGAAGTAGCAGAATATGTTTTAGGCTGGATACAAAAGAATACTTAATCTATTCATATTGTAAATGGTAGGTATCTGATATTTTCTATGACGATTTGCAAAAGTTGTAAAGGCAGTCCGGTTATAATGTCTTATTTTTGCATAGAATATTTTAATTCTTTCTTTCGATTCGTACAATGAAAAAACAAGATACCTGGGGAATTATAAAGAGGCTGTTCTTTATCGGAATGAAATTTCGTTCTTGGTTCATCCTTACCCTTATCATTTCCATATTCCTTTCGATAGTTTCTACTTACAGGCCTTATCTCACTATGCAGGTGGTGGATAATGATATAACAAAGCTTCATGATAAGGCTTTGATGATGAAACATATCTATATCCTTGTGGGATTGGTGTTTGCTGAAACGATTTTAAATTTTTTCCTGGTTTATTTTTCAAATTTTATCTCACAAAATGTGATCAGGGATATCAGAGAGCGATTATATGCTAAACTGATCTATTTCAAAACTTCATTTTTTGATAAAACACCCATCGGACAGCTGGTGACGCGGGCTGTAGGAGATGTGGAAACCATTGCGACGGTATATACAGATGGTTTCCTGATGGTATTTGGAGATATCCTGAGAATTCTGTTTGTATTGGTGATGATGTTCAGTACCAATGTTCACCTCAGTTATATTACACTGGCCATCTTACCTTTGATGGTAGTCATTACGAGATTCTTCCAGAAAAGACTGAAGAAAGCTTTCGGGGATGAGAGAAACTGGACAGCCAATCAGAACTCTTTTGTTCAGGAAAGACTGGCAGGAATGTCTATTATTCAGGTATTCAACAGACAGGAATCTGAGTTTAAGAAATTTGATGATATCAATATTACCCTGAAAGGAGCATTGCTGAGAACCGTATTTATTTTCTCACTGTTCTTCCCTGTGGTGGAACTTATTTCTTCATTATTCATAGGATTTATTCTTTTCTATGGAGGATATATTACCATCAGTGCCGGAGTCGTGATTGCATTTATCCAGTATATTTCAATGCTGATCCGTCCTTTGAGACAGATTGCTGACCGTTTTAACAATATCCAGCGAGGAATTGTAGGAGCAGAAAGAGTGCTGGGATTAATGGATGAAGAAAACTCGATGCCGAATAACGGAACCGTGAAGAAAGATCATTTTGCAGGAAAAATTGAATTCCAGAAAGTACACTTTGCTTATGATGAAAAGCAGGAAGTACTGAAAGGAATTGACTTTAAAGTAAATCCGGGAGAAACGGTAGCCATCGTTGGTGCTACAGGTGCCGGAAAGTCTACTATCATTAGTCTGATTACAAGATTATATGATATCAACTCCGGAAATATCCTGATTGATGATGTGGATTTAAAAGATTATGAGCTTTATAATCTCAGAAGTCATATCGGCGTGGTGCTGCAGGATGTATTCCTTTTCCACGGAAGTATTTTTGAAAACCTTGTCTTCGGGGATGATAGTATCACACTGGAAAAAATAAAAGCGGGAGCGAGAGAAATTGAGGTAGATCAGTTTATCGAGCAGCTTCCCGGTGGATATGATTATGTAGTGAGCGAAAGAGGCTCTTCAATCTCTTTAGGTCAGAGACAGTTACTGTCTTTCCTGAGAGCTTATTTATCAGATCCTAAAATTTTAATTCTGGATGAAGCTACCTCTTCCATTGATCATGAAAGTGAAAAGCTGATTCAGAGAGCTACAGAGAAAATTACGAAAAATAGGACCTCCATTATTATTGCCCACAGACTTTCCACCATTGAGAAAGCAGACAAGATTATTGTGATGGAGCATGGTAAAATCGTAGAAGAAGGAAAGCATCTTGAACTTCTGGATAAGAACGGATATTATGCCACGCTTTATAAAGCTCAGCTTCGACATGAAGTGGAAATGGAAGAAAAAAAAGAATCATAATCGGGAAGAAATTATTCTTTTGAATGAGATAAACAAAAAAGAGAGTCAGCAATAACTCTCTTTTTTTATTCTATAATTGAAATAATTAAAATTTTAATTTTTTCGTAATTACTTTTCCGTCTTCCAGTACTGCTGTAGCTGTGATGATTATATTTTTCTGGTCAACAGGATATTTGAATTCTGAAGATTTAATATCATTTTTTCTCATCAGTAATCTTCCTGCAGCATCATAAATATGTACCGCGGAAATTTTCACATTACTTCTTACAGATACTGAATTTTCATCTTTAAAAATAACAGGTGCATTTTTCAATCCTGTATTTTGTATTGCTAATACATTCTGAGGTTCAATGATGACGGAGTAATCTTCCACCTGTCCGTACTTTGGAGTATAACATGCCGTTACTGCTGTTCCGTTGTACTCTCCAATGACTCTCATTCTTAAAGGAGTATTGGTTATTGCACCCGCAGGAGGAGTTACCTGTGCTGTAGCCAATGAACCATTGCTTATTCCACTTTGATTAAGAACCAGCTCTGTAGATTCATCGAATTGACCGTCATTATTATAATCAATATATGCTTTGATAATGTGAGGGTTGTTTGTTCCCGGAGCTACAGTAAGTGTGGTGGCTGCATTTTGGGGAATATTGGTTTTTGAAATCCCCAAACAGTAAGTACCGGTAAAGTTTTCATAAAAATTATTGGTTGCCTGCTTATAATTAGTTGAATAATTATTAATACTTCCAAACTTTACCAAAGTAATTCCTACATTGTAATTACCCGGATTTGTAATGGTTGCGGGAGTACATGCATTGGTTAATGTTACATTGTTATTAATAGTAGTTGGAGATCCAACCGGTGAGTTGATCAGCGATTGTCTGTATTGTAAAAGCTGTGCTGTAGCTCTGTTGGTCTGTCCTTGTGTAAATAAATCTCTGAAACAGTAGGTATAAGCCATCACATTTCTCTCACCACCATTGTATAATTGGGTGGTACAAGGATTGATCTGTCCGGTTTGACATGTGTGAGGAACTGAGGAATGATAAAGACTTTTCATAGGCTCAGTATCACAAACAAGATCTCCTTCTAAAGTACAGTCATTGTTGACAGGGCAGTCTCCTGTAGTTTCATTGTATCCCTCATGCGTATGTCTGAGTCCCAAAGCGTGTCCGAATTCATGCCCTAAAGTCTGAGCATTAACAGCGGATGCACTTGCTGCCATAAAAGAATAATCTTTGCTTCCTCCCGGATAATAAGCGAAGCCATTTAATCCTCCGGAGTTGGATGTTAATTTTTTAACAACATAGATATTATAATATTTAGAAGTATCCCACATTCCCATTGCAGTAATCTCAGAAGCAGTTACGGCATTGGTTGTATTGTCATTATTTACACCGCCGCTTACATATTTGGGAAGACCTGAAGCATTGATTCTATTGATCCCGTTAGTTACATTACAGTTAGGATCCTTGGTTGCAAAAACAAATTTGACAGGCAGTATTGCACTTGTTCCTGACATTCCGCTGGTGGAACTTCCTGCAAAAACACCATTGGTATAGTTTATCCATGCAATGATGTCTGCGTCAGACTTATTATTAGCAGTTCCTATAGCACTTCCGTCTCCTACAACGTGTACAACAATAGGGATTTCGTATACCTGATTGTTGAGCTTAGACGTAAATTTGCCACTTTTGATCATTTTTGACAATTCCAGGTTGAAAGCATCGTCACGCGCTTTCTCTTCAGGATACCTTTCATAATGTTTTTTCATTAATTCATCGGTTCCGCATTCCTGGAATTCCAAATGTTGTGAATAAAAATTTGAGCAGAATGTGCCTGAAATAAGCAGAAATAATAATTTTTTCATAGTATTTTTATTTAAATGGTTGGGAATTTAAAAATAAATAAAAAATACATACAATTCATTACTACTTTTTAAAACTGCAGAAAACAAAATTCTGAACTGTATCAAAGGGAGTGATATGATCTTCAGTAATACATTTTATTTTTTCAAAGCTTTCTTTAAATTTTTCGGATAATGATTCTTCATCATACTGCTGAATATCCAATCCACTGCATTTCGTAGGACCGTTTTTCGAAAAAGTTCCGAGGATCATAAAGTTATTCACATTCTTTTCTGCAATACCGATATATTTTGAAACCTGTTCCGGGGTTGTCAGAAAATGAAAGGCTGCTCTGTCATGCCAGATATCATAGGTTTCCATAGGTTCGAAAGCCGTAATGTCGCTAGTGATCCATTTTACTTTGTCTGCTGCTGCTCCAAGTCGTTTCTGTGCTTTTTCCAAAGCTTTAGCAGAAATATCAAGAACTGTAATATTTTTATAACCTTCCTCCAAAAGAAAATCAACAAGGTTGCTGTCTCCACCACCAATGTCTATGATGCTGGCCTCTTTTCCCAATCCGGAAGAATGTATAAAATCAAGGGAAGTCTGAGGTTTTTTCTGGGTCCAGCTTACCTGATCCGGATTTTTGGTTTCATATACATTTTCCCAGTGATTTTTGTTGTCAGAAGATATCATGATTCTTTTAATTGATTATTGATCTCTTCAAATTTATTAATTAATTCGTCAAGTTTACCTTGCTGTTTCTTTATTGTTCGCGGTCTCAGATAAAACCAGTTGAAAGCAATCCAGACAGATGTTAAAGCATAGGCCAGAATACCTGAGCTAAGGGGCATTCTTGAAGTATATTCATACATATACAGACATATTCCCAGAAAGAGCATGACAAAATATAAGTTAAGTATGGTGGTCTGCATAAATTTCTGCTTACTCTTTACTACATATAAACTCTGGAGATACTCGTTGTTTGACTGCGTCTGATCAATCTTGTAAAATACCATAAACATTTTGTTGTAGGCAAGAAGAAAAATAACCATTCCCAGCACGACAAGTACAATCCCGATTTTTGTAGTGATCATTTCAGGCTGGTAACGGTACCAGATAAAAAGAATCAATAAGGAGGTAGCGATCAATCCAATATTAGCAAAGATTAGTCTGCGCAGATTTTGATTTCTGAATTTTTTCAGCTTACCGAGAAGCGCATCCAGATCAGGTTTGTGGGAAGTCTGCTGCTTCCATATATTTTTAAAATCTATATTAGAATCCATTTTCTTTAAACTTTTGCGTTAATTTTTCTTTTATTCTGTGAATCTTTACCCTTATATTGGATTCAGAAAGTCCTACGATATGGGCTATCTCAGCCTGTTTTACCTCTTCCAGTTCCAATGAAATAATAATTCTGTCCGTTTCAGGCAGTTCTGAAATAAACTGGTAGAGCATCTGGATCTGAGGTTCTATAGATTCCTGTTTTTTCTCTTCCAGATTCATGGGCAGACCGGTTTTGCTGAATTTCTTTTCCTTTTCAATCTGCCGGAGGCAGTTATTGGATGCAATTCTGAAAATCCACGTCCCTATACTGGATTCATTCCTGAATTTCGGAAGCTGCTGCCAGACGATGATAAAGGTTTCCTGGGCAAGATCCTGAGCAAGTTCGGCATCATTTACATATCCCATACATAAACGGAATATCCTTTGCCAATAGAGTTCATATATCTCTTCAAAAACCATTATTTCGCAGATAAAAAGTGAGTAAGCTGATTAAGATACCAATCCTTATCATCGTACATGATAAAATGCAAACCTTTTGAAGCATACTGCATATTGGCATTTTTTAAATTTTTGTACTGGTTTTCGATCGTTGGCTTTAGAGTAACAAAATAAGATTCCAGAAGAATAAGGGAAGGACATTGGATGTTTTTTATTTTCTCTCTGAGATCGGTATTATAAAAATCACAGTACATTTTAGCAAATGTTTTTCGGTCCGATTTCATACTCCAGTTGATTACCGTTTCCTGCATAGAAATATCAGCCATAAGACGTGGCATAGCCTGTGCCTGCATTTTCCGGAACTGCTCATCGTTCATCGCTGTCAATTGAGCAATAGCAGGCGAACAGTCATTATTTTCTTTCGATGTAAAACTGGGATCAGATAGCGCTGCCAGGCAGGGAAGCGTGTCTACGATGATAATTTTACCTGCAAGCTCCGGATAATCTGCCGCTATGGCCAGGGCAAGACCACCTCCCATACTGTGCCCGATAAGAATGGGCTTCTCAATTTTATTGTCTTTGATATAGGTTGCAATTCCTTTTTCCCAGTCTTTAAAACTGGCATCTGTCTGGGGTTTTATTCCTGCAAATCCAGCCATTGTTAAAGTATAGCAGGTGAAATCTTTTTCAAACTTTGCGATGGTTTCATTCCAGACGTCACCTGAAGAAGCAAATCCGGGAATGAAAATTAATGCCTGATTTCCGTTTCCTGTTTTCTTTAATTCAAACGGATACACTGTTTGTTGGCCGAATATATTGCATACTGCTAAAAAAAACAACATAATGATTAAAAGGAGTGTAAATTTTTTCATGATTTCTTAAGTTTTAAAGTGTATTTGTCTTTTAGAGACGAACCTTAAAAAAATGTTACACACTATTTGATTTTTTTTGAAAAAAAATATTTCTCCTCCTTCTCAACCCTTTTGTTCAGGGCAAAATCATATGAAATTTATTTTAGCGATTTTTTGTTAATGGTTCAATAATATTAAATTGATAAGTATTTATTCGGGATGATTAATCCAATATTTTTCCATAGAACCTGCTGATGTCAAAATAAAATCCGGGAATTTTATATTGGTCCTTTTCAAACTCCTGATAATCGCATTTTCCCTTCAGGCTTTGAGATTTTGTTTCCATTTGAAATCTGTTTAAAAGGACATATTCATCTGTTACAGAAATCACATGAAAACCTGTTTCACATGTGAGACCATCGCCGGAAGTAAGAATGGCATTTAATAATCCGTGGAAATTTCCTGCAATTTTTTCGGCGGTAGCATCATCTTTATTCAAATGATACAAGTAAGCGAGATAATTCATAGCCCGCAAATCCAGTGGATTTTCCTCCAATGCACCCAGGAACAACTGGATTCCCTTTGAAAGATCTTTTTGGGAGATACCTTCACCTCGGTAATATTTGGCTACTTCTTCAGCTTTCTTTCCTATTTTATAAGGTTGATATTCTTTTTGAAATGTATATCCGAAATAAAGATGACGGTACTGATTGCCGGTAAGGAGCGTATCGTTCTGCTTTAATCTTTTTAAAAGCTTTGGATAATAGAATTCTGAATTTTTATCCTCAATACTTTTTTGAATGGCAGCATAATCCGGTGCTTTGAATTCCATTTTCTGAGCATGCAGAAAAGTCAGCAGTGTTAGAAAGAATAAAGTGAAAAATGCTTTGATACTCATGGTTTGTATAAGGTTGTTACAATTTTTTGTGAGATTAAAAATACGAAATATGCATCAATCGGGTAATATCAACTTACTATTTGTAAAAAAAATAATAAAATATTATCAAACTGCTACTTTGTGTCAATAAATTTACTAACTTTATTCGGAATTTGAGATGTTACCCCTGACATTTGAAGGGGTAAAAGGAATTTTTAACTAAAAAACTAAAAATATTAATGAGCAGTAGTAGTATACAAGATGAATTTAAAGTCTTCAAAGACGAATTAAGAAAGTTGAATATCGAAGTACAGAAAGTTGTGAAAGTAGGAAACGGCAGTATGGATTTCCATGAGGTTTTCTACAAATCGCCGAGGTATGAAGAGGTAAAAAGTATCTATGTCCAGCGTCATAATCTGGATCATATGATTGAAAAATTTAAACAGGCCTATCATTAAAAATAGAATATGCGCCGCAGAAAATCTGCGGTGCATGTTTTTTATAATTTAATCTTTATCCAGTGTAGAGGTCTTTTTGGTGTCTTTCATTCCGGTATAAACAACCAGAGAAAAAAGAATACAGCCGGTAATATACCAGTAAAAATATTCTTCAGACCCTATCTTTTTAAACCAAAGCGCAAGATATTCTGCTGTTCCGCCAAATACAGCAACAGTAATAGCATAAGGTAAACCTACACCAAGTGCCCTGATTTCAGAAGGGAAAAGTTCTGCTTTTACTACCGCATTGATCGAAGTGTAGCCGCTTACAATAATTAAAGCTGCCATAATCAGGAAAAATGCACCCCATATTGAAGTGGTAGTACTGAGAGCCGTAAGGAGCGGAACGGTACATAAAGTTCCCAAAATACCAAAACCTAAAAGAAGCGGCCTTCTTCCGATTTTATCTGATAATCCTCCAAATACAGGCTGAAGACATGCAAATATAAAGAGTGAAACAAAGGAGACTAATGTAGATTCTTCCTTGGTAAGATGTACTGTATTTACCAGGAATTTTTGCATATAAGTGGTGTAGGTATAAAATGCCAGCGTTCCTCCTAAGGTCAGCCCCACAACGGTAAGCAAAGCTTTTGGATGTTTCATAAGCTCTTTTACCGTTCCTTTTTTCTTTTCGCTGACTTCTTTTTTATTCTCAAAAGCTTCCGTTTCATGAAGATTAGCTCTAAGATATAAGGCAATAATAGAAAGCATAGCTCCGATCACAAAAGGAATTCTCCATCCCCATTCTTCAAGCTGGGCCTCAGTGAGTAATAATTTTTGTAAAATAAGCTGAATACCTAAAGCAATAAGCTGCCCGCCAATCAAAGTGACATATTGAAAGCTTGAATAAAATCCTCTTCTGTCCTGCGTGGCCATTTCGCTGAGGTAAGTGGCGGAAACTCCATATTCACCACCCACACTTAGCCCCTGAAGTAATCTTGCCAGTAAAAGTAATAAAGGGGCCAGAATACCAATAGACTGATAAGTGGGAGTAAGGGCAATCAGCAGAGATCCAAAAGACATCAGCAGGACGGAGAGCGTCATTGCTTTTTTCCTTCCGATCTTATCTGCAATGCTTCCGAACATCCAGCCGCCGATAGGGCGCATGAGAAAACCTACGGCAAAGATCCCTGCGGTATTCATCAGTTGGGCATTGAGATCAGAATCAGGAAAAAATGAATGGGAGAAATAAATGGCGAAGGCTGCGTAAGCATACCAGTCGTACCATTCAACGAGATTACCGATAGATCCGCCAATGATGGCTTTGATTCTTTGACCTGTGGTGATTGAGGCTGAGTCCATAGATGTTGTTTCCAGAAAGTTTTTTTATAATGACATCCAAGATACAAAATTCAGAAAAAAATAAACCGTTCCTAAAAAGAACGGTTGAATACTATATTAAGAATGATTTCTTAAAACCGATATCCAATGGAAAGCCCGCTTCTGAAGCCTGCCCACGGCCCGTCTACTTTTATTCTGGCACCATTGGCATTGGTTTCTACGGTATACTTAACAAATGGAATGTCCAGATTTTCAATTTCCTTTTTAAGCTGAGCCTGCATATCAGGCGTCAGTACATAATCCGAGGTCATGGTAAAATCACCTTTTCCGCTTCCGTAATGGGCTCCAGCGATCCAGAAATCAAGGACAAGATTCTGGCTTCTGGTCAGAAAGAATTGTACCCCAACCATTAATCCACCACTGTTTCCATTGGTGTCCCCCTGTCCTTTGAGTGGAATTGGATAGGTAACTCCATTCGGACCCTTATAATCATAATAAAAATCAAAAGTATTGGAAGTAACACTTGAGTACCGGTAATAAGGAGCAAAATAAAATCCTTTTCCATAGCCTTTACCGATATAAAATCTTGGTTCAATGGTGAAATTGGTTGCTTTTACTCTAAGATTCTGGAATCTTTTTTCATCTTCATCTTTCAGAAAAGCATTAATGAAAGGTACTTTTCCTTCAGGCATTGTGCCGAAACCGAGATTCACAGAAAACCATTGGCTGATAGCTCTTTCATAAGACAGATTGATATTTCTGAACGTATAAGCCGTGACATTGGTCTTGATGATATTCATCTTCTCTGCCGGGCTGTTCTGAATTTCCTGAGCTCCCAGGACCGAAAACAGGAAGTACGGAATTACTATGAATGCTTTTTTCATGACTCAATATTTTGTGATGTAAAAAAATACCAGCAAAAAACGGGCTGAATTTAACATAATAAATGGAAAATAAAAAAATATGTTGATTTTTTAATTGTTTGCTGTTATTAATGTAATAGTCATCAGCCATTGATTGTCCTACTAGTATAATTCATCTTCAGACATGAAAAAAACTATATATACCATCTTCTTTCTTTGCAGTGCTTTTATGTTTTCACAGGAGAAGAAAAATGATACGGCTGATGTAGGGACAACCAAAGAAATTCAGGAAGTTATTTTAAAATCACAACGTAAAAAACAGTTTGCAGACAAAGCTGTTTATACTTTTGATAAAGAAGCGCTTGCCAGAGCACGCTATGCAAAAGATTTACTTAGCACACTCCCGGAGTTACAACTGAATCCCGTAGAAAATACCATTACCAGTACGAAAGGCGGAACCACACTATTCCTTATCAACGGGATTGAAGCTACAGATATGCAGATCCGAAGTGTTGCGCCCGGTGAAGTGGTGAAAGTAGAATATTATGACATTCCGCCAGCGAGATGGGCTACGAGAGCAGATACGGTAGTTAATATTCTGACAAGATCCACAGAAACAGGGTATGTTTTCGGGGCTGATGTATCTACGGCTTTGAATACCGGATTTGTGAACGGTTCTGCCTACGCCAATTATACTAAAGGGAAAAATAATTTCGGACTGGAATATTCCCTTAATCTTAGGGATTATAATGACAGAAGAGTCAACAGCATCTATGATTATCAGCTGAACGGGAAGCATTACCGGTCTGATGAAAACCGCAAAGATCATTTTGGATATACCTTCCAGAGTATAGCTTTGCGCTATACGAGACTTGTTCCCGATGACTATGCTTTTCAGGCTAAACTTAATATGGATATTTTCAGCAGGTTTTCGAAAGGAACAGGACAGAGCGTCTTTACCGAAGATTATCTGAAAGAAGAACACAATATGTTTAAAAATAATGGCTCGGATTATGTGATTCCTAAGCTGGATCTATATTATTCTAAAAAGATTGGTGAAAAAGATGAGTTGAGTATTAATGTAGTAGGTTCTCATTACACCACCAATACCACAGAAACGGCCAAAGAATGGATTGTTGGTTCGGGATTGTCTGTATATGACAATGATATGGTATTGAAAGCAAAGCAAACAAGTTTGGTTGGGGAACTTGCGCATATGCATGATTTCACGGCTGGAAAACTTTCGTCCGGATACCGGATTTCAAGGTCTTCTATTTCCAATGATCTGAATAATCTTGCCGGATACTCTCAATATAATGTTACTTATCTGGAACAGTATTTTTATACTGAATTTGCAGGAAAAGCAGATCAATTCAGTTATCGTATCGGAGCAGGGCTTACCAATATTCACAATAAAAGTGCAGAAAATACTTTTGATGAATGGACTTTTACTCCAAAGGTTATTTTAGCTTATCAGCTTAAAGGGAATCAGAACCTACGTTTTACAGCAAGTTATAATCCGGTAAGTCCATGGAGTAATGCTTTGAGTAGCAATGTGGTGCAGCTGGCTCCTAATATTGTTCAGAGGGGAAACCCCTTTTTACAATCTCAGCAGGTTTTTTCTAATAACCTGACTTATTCTTTTAATAATAAGTATTTTGATTTTAATGCAGGCTTATTTTACCGGTATACCAACAGGGTAATCAATCAGTACTACGTTCACGATGAGGTGTTGAATGGATATGCCCTGACTTATGAAAACGGGAAGAATGCTCAGAGATATGGAGTTCAGTTAACAGGATCTTATAAACCTTTCGGAAATACTCTTTTGGTCATAAAAGCTGTAATCACACCAACATCTGAAACAGTAAGAACTAGTAAAGGTGCTCTGATAAAAAATGACTATTTAGGAAATTACTTTTCGCTTTCTTCAGAATATAAATCTTTCTCTGTTCAGTACCAGTTCAATATTCCGGTATACAGCCTTAATGGAGCATTTCTTAATACGAATGAAAACCAGAATAATATTTTTGTGAGCTATAAACATAAGAACTGGACATTTTCTACAGGAATGTACTGGATAGGAATGCCTTCGGAATATAAAACGAAAAGCCTACCGGAAAGTCTCGTAGATTATAAAGTTCATACACAGATTATGAACAACAAATCCATGTTTGTATTAGGACTGAGCTATGATTTCTCGAAAGGGAAAAAGACAGAAATTCAGCGAAAGCTTAATAATGATACTGCACCTGCAGCTACCTTTTAGATGCTAATTTGAATGTTAATAAGAAATCCCCGCTCATTTGTAGGAGTGGGGATTTTGTTTTATTATTTCTTAATGAATTTTGTGTTCTTTGTATCTGCAGCATTTTTTCCGCTGATCTGAATGAAATAAGATGCTGGCGGAAGATCTGAAATCTGTATGTTTCCGGATTTTACATCTGAAGTTTTAACCAGTTTACCATCCAGGCTGTAAATATCTGCTTTGGAATAGTTATCCGTATTTCCTTTGAAACCGATAAAATCCTGTGCAGGATTAGGATAAACCACTAAGTTTTCTTTTTTTACTGCACTGTTTACGCCCAGGAATGTTTCACTTAATGCAAATGTAGTTTTTACATTCTGGTTGATGCTCAACAGTGGAATACTGATATTTCCGCTTGTAGAATTAAGCAGGGCATATCTGTGAGAAGCATCGTAATAAGAATAGGCTGTATTGGTTATTGCTCCGATAGGGTTAGAATAAGTAACATCCAGAGATGAATACAGGTTGAAATTCTGTGTGAATTTTACTCTAAGAACATTAGTGTATGTTTGATTGCCTATAATTAAAGTTCCATATGCATCAGCAATGGCAGTCATTGTACCACTGAATAATCCGCTGGCAGAAGATGAGGAAAAAGTACCTTTGGCGGTGTCGTTCTGTGTTGCTCCGTACGTTGTTGGATAATTAATATGAGTACCGTTATCCACACTAAAGTTTAAAGTGGCCTGTGTATTTACAATTCCTGTAATTTCCAGTTTAGAAGTTGAAGCTTTGTAATAAACGGTTGTTGCTCCGTCTACCATTTTAAGAGTAGAACCCGGGAAAGTTGCTATTTCAGTAGAACTAGGAGTTGAATACGTTGTTTGTGATGCTGCTCCCATCGTAAGCCCGCCATTGGAAAATGTTGCGTTAGGACCTGTTGCAGAGTTGTTTACGGTGCCGGCTGTGTTGTTGTAATTAACAATATTTCCGGAAATAGGGTCATTGGCTGCTTTTGTAAGCGTGATCTGCGCAGACATCATGGCAGATGCTCCTAGTAAAAGGAGTAGAGATTTTTTCATAGTCAGAATTTTTTTGTTAAAAATAATTAAAAAATAGTATTCAAATGTTAATTTTTTTTCTTTTTAATTATATTTTTAATAAAAACGCCTGCTGATCGAATCAACAGGCGGTCTGTGCGTTAAAAATGCTTGGGTTTAATTGCTTATTACCATTTTACGGTAAGCATAAATATCTTCAATGGTTACGACACTCATATCTTTTTTGATGGCAAAGTCTACAATTTCAGGGAGCCTTGCCATGGAACCGTCTTCATTTGTCAGTTCACAAAGTACGGCATCTTCACCAAGATTGGCCATTTTTACAAGATCTACACTGCCTTCGGTATGTCCACGCCTTTCAAATACACCATCTTTTCTTGCAATCAGAGGAAAAACATGGCCCGGACTTGCAATATGTTCTGCCTGAGCATTTGCTGCTACAGCAGTTCTGATTGTTGTCACGCGGTCTTTGGCAGAAACTCCCGATTCCACACCTTCTCTTGCCTCAATGGAAATCGTGAATGCGGTCTGGTTTTTTGAATTGTTGTTTTCCACCATCGGACGAAGATTAAGGTGGCGGCTTTTTTCCTCGGAAATACAAAGGCAGACGATACCGCTGCATTCGCGGATCAGAAGTGCCATATCCTGTTCTGTAATAGTGGAGGCGGGAAAGATGATATCACCCTCATTTTCGCGGTTTTCATCATCTACCAGTAGAATACCTTTTCCCTGCTGTAATGTCTGAAGTGCTTTTTCTACACGTTCTTTGGAGGTTGCTCCGAATTGTTCTAATAATTTTTCCATGTTATTTTACTTTTAAAAGTTAAAATACACTTCGGTACATGGAAATGAAATACAACGCAACAAGAGTCCATAAGGAATCTTATTGGTCATCTCATTTTCTTCTCCCATCCAGACTTTAACTGTCGGTTCCGGAATTTCACCAGATCAGTCCCTTCCGAAGAAAGGAGTCGCGGACTGTAACCGCCGGTAGGGAATTTCACCCTGCCCCGAAGAAAACTTATACTAAGTTTTGCTGTATGTTGTAATTAAATTTTTATTTCATTAATAGTATTTAACGCACAGACCGCTAATTTCGGGAAGTTTTTTGAATTGGAGAAGCTTTTTAATTATATTTAAGCAGTAACTCTTTTTGAAATTAAATTTTCAGACTGTTCTTAGTATTTTTTCCATCTTCTTTCCTTTGGCCAGTTCATCAATCAGTTTATCCAGATACCGGATGTTTCTCATGAGTTCATCTTCAATTTCTTCCACACGATATCCGCAGATGACTCCTTTGATCAATGAAACATTTGGATTGAGTTGAGGTGCCTGTTCAAAGAAAGTTTTAAAGTCGGTTTTGTTGTTAAGGATGTTCTGCAGATCACTTTCATCATATCCCGTCAGCCAGAATATGATTTCATGCACTTCTTCTCTGCTGCGTCCCTTTTTCTCAGCTTTTTGAAGGTAATGTGGATAAACACTGGCAAAAGCCGTGGTGAAAATTTTAGTATTCTGCATGACTTTATTGTTATTAATTAATATTGAGAATAAGATTTTAATTACCACTTCCAGATCTGAGGCTCATCTTTCCAGATCAGCAGTCTGAACTCTTCATAATGTTTCCCATTGCCGATGGTGTGGGTATCTCTATGTCCTTTCTCTAGTTTTAATTTGTGTAAAATACCTGAGTGTGCCGCTACCCACAGGGTTTCTTCATCATCAGAAAGTGCAATTCCTGTAATGGTAGACCCAAGGAAGTGTCTCCAAAGCTGATTTCCATTCTTATCAAAAGCTTTGATATAGCCGTAAGCGTCTCCCAGAATATAATAATCTTTTATGGCAGCCCCTTCATAAACTCTCATTTCTTCATCAATGAAAGTAAAGTCTTCACTTTCTGTATACGCTTCAATATCAGCTCCTGCATATTGATCGGCATTGATTCCGATGGTAATTCCGTTGTAAAAGTGGCAGGAATTTGTAATCAGTTGGCTGTCATCTTTTGCAAAAAGACAAAAATGTGGATAAGATGATTGTGGTCCTATAGATCCCACGGTATTGCCTTCGTGATCCAGTATTCTGTGATCATAGCACTGATCTCCTACTACGATATAAGAATTGTCGTTGGATAATGCTGCATTTTCCATGTCAATCTGAGAGCTCCAGTCTTCTTCATTGTCTTCATTGATGGGATGGATGAGTTTTTTTTCAGTATTTGAAACCAGAAAAATTCCGTCTGAGGAAACAATCACAACTTTGCTTCCATCATTAAAAGGATATAAATCTGTAATCCCGAAATCTGGGTTTTCATCCATTTCAAATTCATTGATAAGGTCTCCATTCCAACCTTTGTATAAAGATATTTTGTGAGCATCTGCAATGGCGAAAATGTTTTCCCGTTTGGATTTCCCGATAGCATGGATATTTTCATCGAGTTTTGTGACAATATCTTTATCAAGAAGATAAGCCTGTCTTTTTTCATATGAAGTGCCTGTCAGGAAAACAATTTTTTCATCAGTGATAAAGTGCATATGCTCAATATTCTGAGCTTTATTTTCCATTAAGGGAATGATAGGAGCGTGAGCAGGTGGGAAATATTCTCTGAAGTTTTCTGTGTCTCCTTTTTTGTTGGCAGTTTTAAGCAGTTCAAAAACTTCGCGGGCAATATTGGCTCTTTTATCTTCAGGTTCTTCACCTTTCCAGTTTTCCCAGCCGTTTTTTTCACCAAACTCAACCATTTCATTGATGCCTTTTGCATAACGTTCCCCTTCTGAGAACCACTCTTTTTGGATTGTAGTGTTGTACATTGAACTTTTTACATTAAAATTTTATTGAAATGAGGTTCTATCCCCTATCAACTAACTTACAAAAAATCTAATAATCCGGTATGAAAACAATTCCGGTAATTGGAGCAATTTATTTTGTCGATAACCTCTGGCATTTGCTTTAAAAATAATGCCTGCGAATAATAAGGTCAAAAAAATGTGGATAAGTTATCCACAGAACTTATCCACATGATTTTTCATTGTGGAAAATCCATAAAAAACGGTATTCATTATAAAATAATGATTTATAGATATTTATAAGGGATTTTTTAAATGACTTAAAAACTTATCCATAGTTTATCCACAATGGTAAAAAGAGATCATAGAAAGTTATCCACAAATAGTTGAAAATGTGGATAACTGCCTGTTTTGATTTAAAATATTTAAAATCAATATTTTAATTGGATTCGATCGGTGTCCGAAAATTCTATTTTACACTTATCCACAAAATTGGGCTTTTATTGCTGATCTTTATAAATATTCCAGAAATTAAAATCCGTCATAGGAGCATCGGTGATTCCTATATTTCTTCCCATCGTTACGATCTGTCCTCTGT
This sequence comes from Chryseobacterium sp. NRRL B-14798, assembly GCF_050470705.1. NCBI lineage: Bacteria > Pseudomonadati > Bacteroidota > Flavobacteriia > Flavobacteriales > Weeksellaceae > Chryseobacterium > Chryseobacterium sp. NRRL B-14798. Next base: position 835,660 of record NZ_JBFLUL010000005.1, read on the forward strand.
GATACGTTCCGTGAAGAATAGCATGCTGGATATACTCGTATTTCGAAAAATCACACTGAAACCATTGGGATTCTATCTTTACATTTTTTGAAAGATCTTCTTCAGATAAACTTTCCACATAATCTACAAGTTTCTGCGAATTGTTTTTTATGGCATTGAAAACATCTTCTTTGCTGGTAGTTTCTGCTGTTTTTACAAAATCAAAATCATCTTTTTCTGAAATGTGGCTCCACCAATATTCCTGAGTTTGCCAGATGTGGTGTAACGTTTTTAAAATTGTCGGAAAACTGGAAATGGTTTCCTGATTCAGCTGTTCGTCAGACTTTGTGGATAGCCAGTCGATGTATTTATTGACTACCCAGTTGTTGTACTGTGCACTTTTGCTGACTAATGTTTTTAAGCTCATATTATTAATGTTTAGTTGTGTGTGTAAAGGTGAATGTTATAAACCAAAATGCCTGTCCTGGTCTGAATTTTCAGGATTAATGAGTGCTTTGTTGCTGTAGGTCGCTGCTTCGAAATCATTGATATTGACAGAAAGAAAAGAAATATCAGGCAGCAATTCTGAAAGCTGGTTACAGATCTGCTTCGAAAGATCTGCTTTTTGTTCTGTATTGCGCCCCTGCATGATATACCCAAACACATGTAGAAAATTTTTCTTACCTGTGCCTAATTTGTAATACTGATAGGGTTGAAGTCTTACTTTGATGTCATTGGGAGCAAACAGTCCTGTTCCGTCTGCCGCTTCATAAACTGCATCCATCAATTCATCGGGTGTTCTCTGCTGAAGAATATCCTGTGAACAATCTATTATAAAATGGGGCATAGATTCTATTTTGTGTTTGATTTTGTGTGAGATAAAAATAATAAAAAATAGTAATGGAAATTAAAAATAAAAACCGTTTTGAAAACAAAACGGCTTTAAAATATGTATTTTTTACTTTGTGAATACTGGTTTTATAGATTTGATTTTTTAATGCTGTATTGTGGTTGTACAGCGTTGGTCATGTCAAGAACAATATCATAAATTCCATCTTCATGGATTGGGAAATCATAAGCATCGAAGGCAATACTTTTATTGTCATTATTCAGACCGAGGTTGTATCCCCAGTCATTATTAAACCTGAATTTTAAATTACCTTTTTTTAATGTATAGTTTTTCAGAAAATAAATATTCGGATTTTTAGGATCTGTTTGTAGCAGTATATCTTTTCCGTCCCAACCGTTCGGCGTTGCGTTTCCGATAATTCCCCACGTAAGAGTATTGGCCTTTCTTTTTGCTGTTTTTACAGTTCCATCCCAGAAATGAATGACCAGAGTATTTATTTTTCCGTCTTGATCCCGTTGGAATGTACAGGTGAATTTTTCATCCAGCTGGAAAGATGTTTTGCTTTTTGGTAACAACGCATTTCTTGGATAGCTGCCCTCTTTGAAAACAAGTTGTCCATCGTTACTGGTGATGTAAAAATTTGAATCTTCTGTGGAATAAACACCTTCCAGCTTTTTTAAATCCTCTGCACTCACTTTTGCAATGGCCGGAATGCTATATGGTTTATTGTACAGTATTTTTTCTACTTGAGGAAAGATAAAATCCGTGTGTGAAAGTTCTGAATTTGATATGACAATCACACAAATATCATCCTCCGGAATTCTGTAATATCTGCTTCTGTAACCTGGTCCGCCGCCATCATGCCCCACCCGTTTTTTGTCAAAAACAGTCGAAATCTGGAAGCCTAATCCATAATGATCCTTGAGATAGGGAGTAAAAGCTTTATCTGTGGTTTCCTTTTTCAGAAGGGTGTGATTCTTTAATGCTTCGTTAAACTTGAAAAGATCTTCTACCGTAGAATACATGGCTCCTGCCCCAAAAGGATGGTCAGTTTTGAAACGTAATGCTTCATTAGACTTATTATCGGATAGAAATTCATAACCTAATGCTTTATTCTCATCCGTAACATTCTTGAAGTTGAATCCGCTATGGTTCATTTTAAGGGGCTTCAGGATATTATTCTCTATCACTTTATCATAACCTGAACCTGTTATTTTTTTAATAATGTAACCCAGAATATAATATCCGGAATTGGAGTAATCCCAATTTTTGCCCGGGGGGAAATTCAAGGGTTTTGCAGAAATATATTTTAAAAATGTTTCTTCATCTACAGTATCCTCAGAGTTGGTATGATTTTGAATTCCTGATGTATGGGAAAGCAGATGAGCTAAAGTAATGCTGTCACCCTTCGGAAAATCAGGATAATATTTGGAGAGTTTGTCATTCAGAGACAATTTCCCTTGTTCTTCCAACTGAAAAATAACGGTTGCTGTGAACATTTTTGTGGTGGAGAAAACTCTATAAAGACTGTTATTGGTATTTTTTTCTTTTTTAGGAGCATTTCTGTAGCCATAGCTATTTTCAAAAATAATTTTTCCTTTTTCGGCAATCAAAACAGAACCACTGAACAATCCTGCTTTTTCATACGTTGAAAATAACTGTTCCAGTTTTTGGGATTTCTGTGAAAAAAGAGGATGCATCGCAAACATTAAAACGATACAGGTGAGAATAGATTTCATGTAATTTTTTTTTAAATAAGACACTTTTAGGTGTGATAATATTACATGGAATTTTTTGGAAAATATTTTTTGTTGAAGAACAATTAAGGCTTTTTAATTTGAATTAAAGTTTTAACACCATTGACCATAACCATTGACGCTTTTTCGGTTTCAATAAAATATTTTAAGATTTTTCCATTTTCCAGAATGATTTTTCCGAAAGTAAACTTCTCATTTCCATGTCCTTTAAAATTTCCATACAATCAATAACCAATTGGTTTTGTTTTTTATTTTAATGGTGACTGGCATAATCATCTATACTTTAGAGCAAGTTTTTTTCATATAACTTTGTTTTCTCAAGCCCGAAATTATTAATTGTGACCGTTGGAGAATCCATATCCCAGGTTGGAAGATGCAATGAAAGCTGATCTTCTAATTTTACGATTCCAGGTGTTATAGTATAATCAAATTCATAGCTTTTATTACCGGTAATGATTTCAAGCCCGGATTGTTTTCTATCACTGAATGGAGTTGGGACACTGAAAAAATATATTGAAATAATTTCATCCCATTTTATAAATTCAGAGTTATTCTTTTGCTTAATATAAAACCCTTTTTCTGTGTATTGAAAAATTCCGTCATATTGATGCTGTCTATCCATTTCCCTTTCAAATGAATCATAATCTTTCTCATCGGGATAATACAGTTTTGCTATTGAAAATATAAGAACAACAAAGCACAGAAAAATAACAGCAAATGTAATTTTTTTATCATCAAAAATAGGATAATTATAAAGAGTCAGTACCAATACCAGACACGTAACTACGATTAACTTTTTCATATTAAGTGATCTGTGTTAAACAGTAATTTTAAAATTGAACTGAACGGATTTCATTAATTAAATCATTCGTACTATTATAAATCTGAATAGCTGAAAATATAAAAGGTTCTGCTGATTCTCTAAAAATATTATTCATGAATGATGATATTAGAGTCTGTTATAAATGATTTTAGAACAAAGGCTCTCCATTGAGATCCGTTGTCAGCACCTCACTCATATAATCAAAAAAAGGCCGCATTGCCAGCAAGGTCTGTATGGCTTCCTTCTGAAAGCTGTCTGACAGAACCTCCTTATCTGTAAATTTCCGTATTACCAGGAATTGCTTTTTTCTGATTAAATCAATAGCCGGATGATTTTTATCAAATCCCCGCGGTGCAGTTTTTACAGAGTCTCCTTTAAGTTCTCCGAAGTATTGTATAAAAGTCTTATCAGAGGTGATTTTTTCAATTTCCGAGCTGCTGATTTCAAATTCTTTACGGATGCGAAGTAAATCTTTGGCTTCGGGGCCCCAGAATCCACCACCTACAAAACTGTTGCCCGGTTCCAGCTGAATATAATATCCGCCTCTCAGCATGGGCTTCGAACGGGAATATCCCACTCCGAAATTGGTTTTATAGGGTGTTTTGTTTTTGGAAAAACGGACGTCATTATAAATCCTGAAAATATGCATTCCTTTAAGCTGATCATGCTCCTGAAGTTCATTGTAGATCTGAGTGAAGAAAACTTTATTTTCCTTTACAATGGCATCATATTCAGATTTGTGCTTTGCGAACCATTCCCGGTTGTTATTTTCTTTTAAATGGGTGAGAAACTCAAATGCTTTTTTCATATTCAGATCAGGATTTTCCTTCGTTGATATATTCTTGATAATCTTCTTCTAATTTGTCAATTTCTTTGATTAAAAAGTCATAAATATTTCCTTCAAATATATCGTAATCTTCCTCGTCATATTTGTCATATTCAATTTTTATGATTCCATTGTCGGTATAAGCTCTGTACAGATTTCCACTGCGTTTGAAAAATAATTGGCCCAGAGGCTTTTCTTTATATTCAAGAGCTTCGGCATGCTTCTCTTCAAAACCCATCCATGAAGGCATTTCTTCGTCCTGCGAAAGCCCGTACACGAAAAAGCCGTACCCGAATTTCCAGGCTGGAAGAACATCAAATTCTTCGGGCCGTTTCCATACTTCTTCTCTAACTTCAAGAAGCAAGGAGCCAAATGTTGTCAGGAAATCCTTAATATCTTCACTGAATGTAAAACCTGTACTTTCTTCATACTTTGTAATCTGTTCTTCGGTGGCCGGATTTGCCAGGGAACTCATTACGAAAAAATCATCATTTAATTTCTTTTTCCTGTCCCAGAAGTCTTCTTTTGTTGTCATATTTTTTGTTTGGTTTGTGCCGTCATCATTGATCAGACCGTTATTGAAACAAATATAAGGGAAAGTTGGAGGGATAAAAAATGAAGGAAGGGAAAATGATGAGGTTTACTCATTTTCAATTGTAAACCCATTTTCTTTGTCCATTTGTTCACGTTCTTTTTGTGACATTCTTTTTCTTAAAACTCTGGTAGTATAACCTCCTTTCACAATATTTTTGTCGATATATATCCAATCTGTAATATTGTGTGGATTAATTTCAATAGTATCTCCCAGTTTTACTTCTGTTGTTGATATGGGATCTCCATCTACAATTCCATAGAATTTATCATCAGAATATTGAACTTCACTTATCCAGATATGCTCGCCTCCGGAACCTGCGGTGTTAAATCTTTCTTTCAGTGCAAAATTGTAGTAATCCGGATTGCGGCTTTCTATTGCTTCTTTGAACTTATATAATGATTTTTGGGCATTTTCTATCGCAGTATTCATTTCGGTGTCTTCTCCCTGCAGAATATGAATGTCGGGCTCATTATCTCTTTTTACAACTTGATCTTTTCTTTGGCAGCTTAATACGATAAGGCTTAGAAGTAGATAGATTGGATATTTGCAGCGCATAATTTAATCTGATGATATTAATTCAAGTTTCTAATTGTCACTTATTAATCTTATAATCTTCTAATTTCTGTTTCAGTTCTTCAGAAACCAGGTTATTTTCTATCAGGTAGCGGCTCATTATTTTCAGGAAATACCTGCATTCCTTTAAGTAATCTCTATCAGGTAAAGAATGATCTTTTAAATAAGTGCTTGCTCGGTCGACAAATACTCCGGAGCCTTCAAAATCTTTGCTTATGAATAGTGTTCCAACTAAGGATATATAGGAAACAAATTCATATTCGCCATGATTTCCTTTTAAAAAGTGCGGAGGCATCTTTTTGTTCATGTCCTGAAAATAGGATATGATTCCGATGTCTTTCAGATATTTCTCCTTTTCGATAACAAACCAGTCATCTACTATTTCGCCATCAAAATCCATTTCAAGATCATAGTACCCGATGGGTTCCAGGTTTTTAAGATAGATTTCGTTTTCCACACAAAGACTTATTCTTGCCCGGATACTAGGTTCCCGGTATTGCTGTTCAATCAGATATTGGTATCCTTCAAATACAAAAGTAATTTCGTGGCGGGCAAAGCCTCCTATCAATTCTTCAGGATCTTCTGAGAGTATTTTTTGGAGCGTGTGAAATGCTTCATTTTTGAGATGAAATTTTTCAGCTCTTTCAGTGAGTAATGTCTGAAGTTCCTGAGCGTTCATAGTATGGTTATTGGTTTTCAAATCCTGTAAATCCATCAAAGCTGTTTTAATGGATTATGGTGCTAATGCAAATATCTAATAAATAGCACTTACTATCATCTTACAATTTTAATCTTCTGTAAAACCCCTTTTTCATCTTTAAAACTAAAGATATAAGTTCCGCGCTGTACTCTTGATAAGTCAATATTTCTGTTATAATAGGCAAAGCCCCTGTTGATCACTTGTCCATCTAAAGAGTAGACGGTAAATTCAAACTGATTGCTGTTATTTTTATTACTGATGATAAAACCGTCTCTGGATGCATTGGTATAGACTCTTGTTGTGGTCTCACGATCTTCATTGGCTGTATTGGAAGAAAGGGCACTTTCAGAAATATCAGCTGCTTGTGTACTTTTAATAGCTGATTTGGTTACAGACGTTGTACTTCCGCCGATGATGTATAATTTATTGTTATAAACTTCCGCTGCAGCGTGTCTTCTGGGAATCATATTGGATGACAGCTGATGGAATTTATTGGTTGTTGTATCAAAGTAAGCCAGAAAAGTCTGATTGTTATAGCCTCCCGCAATAAAAATCTTATCGCCGGATACCGCTAATGAATGTCCTGATATCCCGGCTGGCATCGTAATCTGATCGGTCCAGCGATTGGTATTGATGTCGTAGATATTGATCAGGCGGGATGAAGTACCGTTGAAACCGCCAATGACATACAATTTATCACTCACAATTTTGCCCTTTGCTTCTCTGGCGGTGGGCATATCAGGCAATGGATGCCAGGTATCTGAAGCAATATCATAATATTGGAATCTGTTGGAAAATGCAGTGGTTGCAGCGCCGTTCAGTCCGCTTCCGCCGAACACATATATTTTCCCGTTATGGATGGCAGAACCTGCATTTCCTGTATACGAACGGTTCACAGCACCCTTCGTTACTTTAAGGGTTTCAAGATCTACAATTTCAAGATGGCTGTTTCCCCAACCGTTAAAAATATACATTTTATTATTATACGTCTCCGCATTAGCAAACTTTTTGGGAGTGATAGTTGCATTGAGAACACTCCATTTGTTGTCTGTAATATTGTATTTTTCAATATAATTGGCCATACCTCCGCTTTCCTGATATCCGTTGCTCACATAGATATTATCATCTACAATGACACTGGATATAGCTCCTCTTCCTGCAGACATATTGGCGAGCGTTTTAAATTGAAGTGTTTGTGCATGGGCGAGCAGTGAGCCCAAAAATGAAAGGAATAATAATTTTGTTTTCAATGGTATGAGGTTTAGTGTGTTTGTTTTATCTGATTTTCTTTATTGAAGTCCGGATTTATTTTAGTATTGGACTTTAAGAGAATAATCATGGTTTAAAGATAGGAAAAAGTTGAAGAGAATTTTAAAATTACTTTATTCAGATAAGCATGAGGTTCTATTTCTAAAAAATGGTCGATTTCAATCACACTTTATATTTCTGCAGGTACAGTTACCCCCTTGGGTAAGGGAGTAGAGGGGGTTCATGAAGGGAGTATAGCCCCTTATCCAAGGGGGTAAAGGGACTTATGGAAGGGGGGAGAGGGGCTTTATGAAGTGGTTATAGGGGGTTGCATAAGGGGGTAAAGGCCGTTATGAAGGGGAGATACCTCCTTACCCAAGGGGCTGTAAGGACTTATGGAAGGGGCTGGAGATACTTCATGAAGTGGCTGGAGGACCTGTAATAGAGGCTGAAGGATTTATAGAAGAGGGTAGAGGTGCTTTATTTTTTACGCAAAGTCGGGAGACTTTGCGGAGCGGGATACGAAGAACCGATTGTTTTTTTTGGGGGTAAAGTCCTGAAAATTATGTATTAAATTTAAAAAAATCTTTAAAAATTTCCCAAAATGAACCCATGATATTTTACATATCATACAGAGGGGAAAATTGATAAATATCAGCTGCAATGGTATGATGAGGCAGATGTTTCTTCGCTAACTTTGAGTATGAAAAAGGGATTTAAGGTTCGTTTTTCATTGTAAATTTTCACAATAATCTAAACAAAAATGCTATGAAACAAAGAGTTCCAATTTCCCAAATTATGACTAAAGACCTGATTACACTCAATCTTACACAATCATTGTATGAGGCTGAAAATTTATTTAAAAAAAATAAAATCAGGCATATTCCGGTTGTAGAAAATCAAAAGTTATTAGGCGTATTAAGTTATAGTGATTTATTAAAAATCAGCTATGCGGATGTAGAACAATCGGATGATGCGGAAGATATTCCAGTGTCAGCAGTGGTATACGACGTATTTACTATTTCGCAGGTGATGACAAAAGCTCCTCTCACTGTAAATCCTGAGACCACCATAAAAGAAGTGGCAGAGATTTTATCCGAACATAGTTTTCATTCTGTTCCAGTGGTAGAAAATGGTGACCTAAAAGGTATTGTGACTACTACAGATATTTTAAAGTATTTATTGCAGCAGTATTAAATGAACCAGTATTCATTTTAAATGTCCACTTACACTGAGTTCCTTACATTTTCCAAATTCAGAGTAATTGGAGATTATATACGTTATAAGAAACCCGAAGTACAGACTTCGGGTTTCTTTATTTTTTTGCACAGAGTTGGAGACTTTTTTCAGTACACATTAATGTTTACTCTTATCTACTGATGACATAAACTTAGCTCCTAATCTCTCAGAAATTTCAGCATTATTATTGTTGTTTTTCTCTTTAATTAATTCCAAAAATTCATTTCTAAGATCCATTTCTGAAATCAAATTAATAGCAGCAACTTTTTCTCTTTTGTTGGTTAATAAATCTTTTGATAATAAACTTTTAAGAAAATCTATTAGGTGTAAATTGATTAACTCTTTATGGTTGATAAAATCATTGTTTTTATATTCAGATTTAATATTTCCGAACATAAAAATGTTTTCCAAATTCTCAAAAAAATCAGAGTCATTTTTGAAATTTGTATTTTTATAGTATTCTTTTATTAAATCCATTTTATACCTCTTCTAACGTTATCGTAATTTTATTTTCTGCTTCCTTAATGTCTAATACTTTAAATCTTGAACCCGATTTAAATACAATTTCTTTTTCATTTTGTCCGCTATCTATTCCAAATTTAGCGATTTTTTCAATATCTTTTCCTCTTTTTGATAAAATTATGAATACGGGGCTGTCACTGAATTGAAGTGCCAATAGTCTTGATTTACTGCAAGATAAAAAAGATTTCTCAATAATAATGCCATTGTTCTTGAATGCTGAATAATATCTTTCAAGATCTCTTTTTGGACACCGAATGGTACGGTAGCAAAGATCTTGGTAATCGGGTAATTTATCTAAGCTATAATTTAAAAAAAGTCCAAAATCATTGATATCTTGTCCATTTCTTAATCGTTCATTTAAAGAGTCATATCCTGAATCTGTGTAGTGATAAATAATGGCTTTTTCATGAATAGTTAACCCATTCTCATATCCTGCACGTTTTGATGTTGAGATTTCTCGCAATTCTGCGGACAAATTTTCGCTGACATATTTAATGAGGGCACTGTCCATATCTTAATAGGGAGCATTTTTTATTTCTGAATCAGCTGCTCCAGTCTGGCCATCATTTCATCTTTTTCTTTCAGCATTCTTTCGTACAGCGCAATTTTTTCTTCGTGCACTTTGATTAATTGATCTACAGGGTTAATTGTAGAATTATAGAAAATAGAAGCTGGTTGCTGACAGTTATCAAAAGTATTAGAAATAATATTGATAGCCTGTTCCTCATCAAAGTTCTGGAAAGCTTCCACAGGAATTTTCAATACCTCAGAAATTTTTTTCAACAAAGGATCTTCAATAGTTTCTTTCTGTTCCAAAAGCGAAATTTTCTTCTGGTTCCAGTCTTCACCAAGATCAAAAGCCAAAGCCTCCTGCTTGATGCCCAACATCTCCCGAAAACGCTTGATATTTCTCCCCTGATGTATTTTTTTGTTTTGCATATTTGTGTACGTTATAGAAACAAATATAAGTAAAAGTTGGGGGATAGGAAATGGGGAGTGGGGTATTTTATCCTGAGATAAAAGAGTTATGTTGTTGTTTGATACCGAAGCCTTTTGTTATGGTACGAACATGATGCTCGCACTAGCGGGGCGAGTGGGGTATTTTAGATGAGGTGAGGATATAAAGAATCCGAAGTGGGAGACTTCGGATTTTGGTTTATGATCTAAAAGCTTATGCCACACGATGCAATCGTGCGGTAGCGGGGAAGTCTCCTGACTATGGTTTATTTATTTTTTAAACACAAAGTCGGGAGACTTTGCGCAACGGGGTCTTTTGTTTATGGTACGAGCATGATGCTCGCACCAGCGGGAGAAATACAAAGATATATTATTTATTATAGGTAAAATCATTACTTTTGCTAAAATGTGAATAATTTTATAACTAATGATTGATGAAAATTTAAAGAAAGCTATTAGAGATAATAAGCTTGTTCTCTTTATTGGTGCAGGAGCTTCAATACCTTTGAACTGCCCATCTTGGAAAAATTTGGTTTTAGGAATTTTAGATAATTTAAATTCAGAGTTTGCTGCAATCTCATATTTAAACTTCAATAATTTAAAGGACTCTTTATCAAGTGATAAAAAAAGTCCATTAGATATTTTAAATATACTTGAAAATGATTTGCAAAATGGGACTACTTATAAAAAAAGAGCTAAGGAATATATTCATAACGTTTTAAATGAAATTAATACTAACTATCCTTTAGACTCAGATATACATAAATTAATTTGGGAACTTTCTTCAAAAATTATCACAACTAATTATGATCAAATCATAGAGAGCAATAAGCCAGAAGATCCACAAATTGATATTTTCGGAAATGAAAATCCATTCATGGCATTAAAGGCTCAAAAAAATGATTCTAAGTTTTTATATAAAATTCATGGAGACTTTAAGAATCCAGAAAAAATAATATTATTTGAAAGTGATTATAAATTAATCTATTCAAATAATAATGCAAATAATGATGCGCTTGGTGATTTTTTTAAAAATAAAACTTTTCTTTTTCTAGGATTTAGTCTATCAGATCCTTTTGTTAACAATTTATTTACTAAAATTAAAAGTTTATACGATAATTATTCTGTTGGGAATCACTTTATCTTCTCTACCTCCCATGATAATGATTTTTCTGGATTTGATGTTAAACAGATTAAAATTGATAACTGGGATGAGTCCCTGAAAGACTATTTAAAAATTTTAATAGAGGAAAAAAAAACTACAGAAATTGGACTCTTTAGAGAGTCTTTTGAGAAGGAAGAACAGATCTCAGAAGATGATGTTGATAGCTTGTTTATGCTAATTAAAAGCAAAACAGAAGAAATTAAAAAAGATCCAAGTAATAGAGCATTAGCTTCCGAAATGCATGATCTAAAATCAAAAATTGATCAATTAATTTATAAAGACCTAGATTATCTTAAAACTTTTGATAAAGAATATAAGAATAATCATATAAAAATGCTTTTTGATACAATATATGGCAGTGAGAAGTTAAATCAAGAAACAATAAATGAAATTAATAGGATAAGAACGGATTATGATAATCATCAATGGTTTGAAAGGTGCCAATTAGTAAGTGCTCTTACTTGTAGTTTATTTATATTTAATAAGGCTGACGAAAAAAAAATTTCATTATTGGTTGATTTTATAAACGATAATGAAGATAAAACATGGGAGAGAACAATTACCTATTTAGTAATGATTTTAAATCATTTAGGTAACAAATGGTTGAGATTTGATGCTCTTAAGAAAAAAATTAAATCTTTGACTTTGAATGCTCAAATACAGAATGCTTGTCAAGAAATAGTAGAATATATTCTTGTTATTGGTATTGGTAGGTATAATTTCACAGAAAAGGTTTTTGAAAATCCATATTTTAGGGATAATCCATATAATTACTTTTTACCCTTTTTTAAAGAAAATAATCCGTTGTTTGAAAATGTGTATGATAATTACAACGGAGAAAATATTGAAAGATTTATCGAAGCTTTGGATAGGTCTCCCTATCCAGACTCTTTTAAATATATAATGTGTAATACGAAATCTCCAATAGTTGACACGGAACGGGGCAATAATGATTCTCATTTTATAAAAAGACATTTTAACATTAATGGTGCTTATTTTCCTTATGCGGGATATATTCAAGAGTTTGTAAGCTTTATAAATGGCTTTCCAACATTACAAAACGAAAAACTTATTGATACACAATTGAAAATAACATCAACTCCTTTAAAAGATTATCTTTTAAGTGAAAAAGAAAAATTTCGAATTTTAGGAATTCATTTTCATAAAGATAAAAATTGGGGGCAAGCAATAGTTAATTTTGAAAAATATATTTATCTACAACCTGATGATTTAACGGTTTTAGATAATTTAGCAAATTGTTATCTAAATAATAAGAGTGAGTTGAAAGCTAAGGAAACCTCAATTCGTATTTTTGAAATGTTTCCAAAACAAAAGCATAATTTACTTCGTTTAGCAGGAATTTACTCTTCTGAAAATAATACTAAATTGGCATTAGACATGCTTGAAAATTATATTTCCTTAGATTCAAACAATTCCTTCGTACATTTCCAAAAGACTCTTGTCTTGTTAGATTTAGAAAAATATGAAGAGGCATTAAGTTCAATTCAAAAAGTTGATGATTCATTTGAAGAGAAGGCTGATTTACATGATGTTTATGGTACAATATACAGATGGTTAGGAAGATATGATGAATCTATAAAGTCATTTGATACAGCTATTTCTTTGGATAAGAAAAGAGTAATATTTTACTATCATAAAGCTGAATTGTATAATGATATGGCTGATTACGAAACAGCTATTGAATTTATTAATAAAGCCCTATCTATGGAATCTTCAGATGACTATTATTATAGTAAATTCTATATTTTATTAAATTGTAATAGAGTCGATGAGGCTTATTCTGTTTTATCTAGAATAAAGGATAGGAATGAAGAGTATTCTAATGCACTTGCAAATTATTATAGGTTGATTGGCAATTATGAAGCGGCATTAATAACGATTGATAAAATTATATCTGCTGATAAAAGATTTGTAGGTACAAAAGCAGCTATTTATGCGTCAATGGAAGATCATGATAATTTTTATAAATTTTTAGAAGAAATATTGTTTGAGGGAGTAAATCCTAAAATGTTTATGCCTGATGTGAAACATAAATACAGAAAAGAAGAAAAATTTATTGAAATTTTAGAAAAGTATAATCAAGTACTATAAATATTTTGTAATCAATTATTATATATAAACCGTTCTATCTTTATAGAGCGGTTTATATATTAATTTGCCTCGGTCGCTGACCGCTACATCATTCCTGGCATTCCACCACCCATTGGCATAGCTGGTTCAGCGCTCTTTACTTCAGTGATAACACATTCAGTAGTAAGAAGCATTCCGGAAACAGAAGCTGCGTTTTCAAGGGCAGCACTTGTTAATGCTTAGTTTGTATTTGTTTTTTCTTTTAAGGTTTGAAGTAATTTTTTGAAAAAAATTTCAATTTGGTCAATTAGTATTGAACAGAATGATTGATCTATTTCGTAGATGTAGTACTTATCATCAGACTCTATAGTCATAATATTTTCAATATGCTTGAACGTGTCATATTGTTTTTTTTCTGCAATACTATCCTGATGATTTAATACATTCCGAACAATGTATTTATTATAAATAGGAGTATAATATTTCTCTGTTTGGTTTGAGCCTTCTTCAAGAAAATTTTGCAATGTTTTCCAGTAATATGGTATATAAGGCGATTTTTTTTCAGGTAATTGAAAATTATAATCTCTATTTAATTTGTCACAGATCATTTTTAATTTATTTTCAAAAATGCTAAAAACAGCATTAATTTGATTTGCAACTTGTATCTTTCTTAATTCGGCAACAATGCTTTCTTCAATCCCATGCAAATGACTAACATATTGTTCAACTTCTTCTTCGGTTTTAAAACCACTTGTTCTACGAGTTGTTTTAATCTTTCTAAATAATTGTTCATCTAGATCATAATAGGAGTTGTTTTGTAGATCGATCATTTTTTTTAAGGCTTCAATTGAAGTGTCAATATCATATTGAATCCAAAATATTTCCGGCCATGAAGTAGGATTGTTTAGAGTAATTCCAAATTTTCTAGAGTTTTCCATAATTAATATAGTTTTAATTAAAAACCGCCCTACAAAAAGCAGGACGGTTAGTATATTAAATTGTCTTAGCGACTCGCTACTACATCATTCCTGGCATTCCACCACCCATTGGCATAGCTGGCTCTGCGCTCTTCACTTCAGTGATCACACATTCTGTTGTTAGAAGCATTCCAGAAACAGAAGCTGCGTTTTCAAGGGCAACTCTTGTTACTTTAGTTGGGTCAATAATACCTGCTTCAAGCATGTGAACATACTCGTCAGTTTTCGCGTTGTATCCGAAGTCTCCTGATCCTTCTGCTACTTTAGCAACGATTACAGAACCTTCACCACCTGCGTTGGCAACGATTTGTCTTAATGGCTCTTCGATAGCTCTCTTAACGATTTTGATCCCTGTAGTTTCGTCAGCGTTAGATCCTGAAAGATTGTCAAGTGCAGAGATGGCTCTTACCAAAGCAACACCACCACCAGCAACGATACCTTCTTCTACAGCAGCTCTTGTAGCGTGTAGGGCATCATCTACTCTGTCTTTTTTCTCTTTCATTTCTACTTCAGAAGCAGCACCTACGTAAAGTACAGCAACACCACCAGCTAACTTAGCTAATCTTTCCTGAAGTTTCTCTCTGTCGTAGTCAGAAGTTGTAGTTTCCATCTGAGCTTTGATCTGAGCTACTCTTCCTTTGATTTTCGCTTCGTCACCACCACCGTTTACAACTGTAGTGTTGTCTTTGTCGATCGTTACTTTTTCAGCAGTTCCAAGCATGTCTAAAGAGATGTTTTCCATTGTGAAACCTTGCTCTTCAGAGATCACCTGTCCACCTGTAAGGATTGCGATATCTTCTAACATTGCTTTTCTTCTGTCTCCGAATCCTGGAGCTTTTACAGCAGCAATTTTAAGAGAACCTCTTAATTTGTTTACTACCAAAGTAGCTAAAGCTTCCCCTTCAACTTCTTCAGAGATGATTAATAAAGACTTACCACCTTGTGCAATTGGCTCAAGAACCGGTAACAATTCTTTCATTGAAGAAATTTTCTTTTCTACTAAAAGGATGTATGGGTTTTCTAGTTCAGCTAACATTTTCTCAGGGTTAGTCACGAAGTAAGGTGACTGGTATCCTCTGTCGAACTGCATACCTTCTACAACGTCTACGGTTGTATCAGTACCTTTAGCTTCTTCTACAGTGATTACTCCTTCTTTACCTACTTTTCCGAACGCTTCAGCGATTAAAGAACCGATGGTATCATCGTTGTTGGCAGAGATAGAAGCAACCTGCTTGATTTTTTCTGAAGAATCTCCAACCTCCTGAGATTGAGATTTAAGGTTTTCCACAACAGCCGTTACTGCTTTGTCGATTCCTCTTTTAAGATCCATAGGGTTAGCACCAGCCGCTACGTTCTTAAGACCTTCTCTTACGATAGCTTGCGCCAATACAGTAGCGGTAGTAGTACCGTCTCCTGCGATATCGTTGGTTTTGGAAGCTACTTCTTTTACCATCTGAGCTCCCATGTTTTCTACCTTATCTTCAAGTTCGATTTCTTTTGCTACAGAAACACCGTCCTTAGTTACGTGTGGAGCACCGAAAGATTTTTCGATTACTACGTTTCTCCCTTTAGGACCTAAAGTTACTTTTACTGCATTTGCTAATGCATCAACCCCTCTTTTTAGAGCGTCTCTTGATTCAATATCGAATTTTATTTCTTTTGCCATGTTTGATTAGATATTAGATGTTAGATGTCAGATATTAGACAACTAACAAAAGTTTTTTTAATTTGATTTTTAATCTGAAATCTGATGTCTGTGATCTGAAATCTTAGCCAATAATTCCCAATAAATCAGCTTCTCTTACGATCAAATAATCTTTACCTTCCAACTTCAATTCAGAACCTGAATATTTACCATAAAGTACTTTGTCACCTACCTGAACCGTTGTAGGCTCGTCTTTTTTACCAGGACCTACTGCTACTACAGTACCTTCTTGCGGCTTTTCCTTTGCAGTGTCCGGGATAATGATTCCTGAAGCTGTTTTAGTTTCTGCTGCGATTGGCTCTACCAGAACTCTGTCTGCCAATGGTTTAAAGTTTACTGACATAATATATTTAATTTTTTTAATTATTTCTGTGTTGTAATTCTCTAAATGTATGCCATGAGACGCTGATGGCTGAAATGGCAGATTTTTATTTCCGAATGTGAAAATTTGGCAGAAAAATTATTTTTTGCGGGCCGGAAATCCCAAAAGATAACTGGTTGTTACCGGTACTACAAACAACAGAACGGTAATGGCGGAAACTAAAATTTCCATGGTATGGCTGCCTAAGAAATGAGCGAATGCCGTAGCAGGGTAGAAGTGCTCGTATAGGGACAGACTTAATTTAATTCCTAAAATAGCTATGACAATAAAAGCTGCCGTTTCCAGGAAAGGAAATACCTGCATCAAACGGACAAACCACTGCGCAATAAATCTCATGGCTAAAATTCCTATAAAAACACCCAGTGTAATTAAAAGTAAATTGTCTGAAAACGCTACGGCAGCAAAGACATTATCAATAGAAAAGGCAAGATCCATTACTTCTACAATAGCAACCGTTGCCCAGAACTGGCCCAGCAATCCAATTGAATTTTTATACAGCCAGCTGGATTCTTTGTTGGGGGTTTCCTCCGGATTTTCTTCATCATTTGTGTTTTTTATTTTTTTGACAAACCAGTCAAAGGAAATATAGATCAGGTACAATCCTCCCAGTGGTTTCAGCCACCAGACGGAAATGAGTACGGAGGCGAAAATAAGAGCCAGTCCACGAAATACATAAGCACCAAGGATTCCGTATTTCAGGGCTTTTTTTCTTTGATGTTCTGGCAGGTCCATGACGATGGTTGCCAATACGGCAGCATTGTCTACGGAGAGAAGGCTTTCGATAAGGATCAGATTGCCGATAATGGCTATCGATTTTGCAGGGGTTTCTAATATGTCATTGAAAAGGTGTGTAAAATCAGGAAACATCATTTTTTAAGGAAATAGAATTTTGATTAAGTTTTGAAATAATGGCAGCGGAAACTGAAATGCCGATGAAATTGGTCACAGATCTGGCTTCGTTCATAAAGCGGTCTACACTGTACAACAGTGCAAGATCTGTGGTGGGAATTTTTCCAAACCTGCTTAGGGTAAACATCAGCGCAAGAAAGCCTGATCCTGGTACTCCCGAAGCTGTTTTGGAAGCAATGGAAATCGTGATAAAAAGCCAGAAATAATCCATTGGCGTAAGGGAAATATTGTAAAGCTGAACCAGAAAAATACATGAAATAGAAAGATAAATACAAGCTCCTGCCAGATTAAAATTGTACCCGAGAGGAATAATAAGACGAAGGATTTTCCGGTCATAGCCTTGGGATTCCATTTTGTCAAAGATCATTGGGAAGGCCGTTTTTGAAGAGGAAGTGGCCACTACAAGAATGATTTCTTCTTTGATACTGATCAGAAAGTCCCAAAGATTAATTTTAAAGTAAGCCGTTATAACCCCTAATATCCCGAAAATAAAAAATACACTGGTAAGATACACTGTGGCCACAATTTTACTTAAAGGCAGCAAAGTATTGATTCCATATACCGAAATGCCATAAGCGATGTTACAGAAAATGACTATTGGCAGAAACAGATACACATATTTGATGAGCCTGAAAAACAAATTTCTTCCTGCGTCTAAAGCTTTAAAGATGTTATTTCTCTTCTTCGAAATACCAATGACGATTCCCGCAGATATGGATATGAAAAGAAAAAGTACATAGTTGCTGATATGCAGTGGGTTGCTGGCCGTTGTTAAAAATCTTTCCGGAAGTGCCTTGTGCGAAGAAATAATAATTCCCGTGTTGGCTCCCGGCTTTAAAAGAAGACCGGACCCGATTCCCAATACAATGCTTATGGAAGTGATGATTAAAAAATACAGAACCATCTGGATTACAATTTTAAAAGCATTTTTAGTGCTGAAAATATAGCTTACGCCATAAGTCACCGCAATGAAAATAACAGGAATGATCAACACTTCAAGAAGCATAAAAAAGTAACTGCTTACCTTTTCCAGCTGTTTACCGACTTCCGGAAAATAATAACCCGTTAATGCGCCACAGATAATAGCCGTGAAAACATACAGGGTAAGGTTTCTTAAATAGGAGTCTGTAAATGTTTTTTGCTTAACAGTTTTCATCATTCACTTTTTTATAGATAATAAGATTACGAAATTCAAAGATATAACCTTATATAATACCAAGAATCAATGCACTCAGCAACATGATGACTGATGATCCTAAGGCCCACTTTAACGTATATTTCAAATGATCTGAAAACTCCACACCCGCCAGTGATACCAACAGATAAGTGGACGGAACCAATGGACTGAGAAGGTGAGAACCCTGCCCGATAAGACTTGCTCTTCCCAATATTTCCGGTGAAATTCCCAATTGGTGACCGGTAGCAACTATAATGGGCAATATTCCAAAGTAGTAGGCATCATTGGACAGGAAAAAAGTAAACGGTATACTGAATAAGGCTGTCACAATATTCATATAACCGCCCCAGCTCTTAGGAACTATTTCTATCATACTGTTTCCCATTGCCTGCATAATACCCGATCCGTTCAGAATTCCCGTAAAAATTCCGGCTCCAAAGATCATTCCGGCCACTGATAGGGCATTTCCTGCATGTTTGGAAATGATTTTCTGCTGGTCCTTTAATTTTGGATAATTGATGATGGAAGCGATACAGAAAGCAATCATAAAGGCAATCCCTAAAGGAACAATATCAAGAATCATGACTACCAAAAGGGTAATGGTAAGAGCAAGATTGATCAGAATCAGTTTCGGGCGGCGGAGTGAAGGATCTGCTTCACCAATAATATCATTGCTGTTGTAGTTTGTAAACTTACCATGTTTTGCAATTCGTATTTTTTCTCTTCTGCCCAAAATATAGGCAACAAATATAACCCACAGAATCCCTATTGCCATAATAGGAATCATAGGCACAAATATTTCAGTGTGGCCAAGCTTCAGGGAACTCATTACCCTTGCTGTTGGTCCTCCCCAGGGAAGAATATTCATAATCTGCCCGGCAAGCATAATAATACAGGTAAGAATCAGCGGATTCATCCCTTGTTTTTTATACAACGGAAGCATAGCAGCCACGACAATTAAATAGGTGGATGAACCATCACCATCCAATGAAACCAATGCCGTAAGAACAGCAGTTCCTATGGTTGTTTTGATGGGATTGTCTCCAACTGCTTTTAAAATTATATTCACTAACGGTTCAAAAAGTCCCGTGTCTATCATTAAACTGAAATAAAGGATCGCAAAGATCAGCATAACACCGGTCAGAGCTATTTCTTTGACACCGTTTTTCATCATGTCTCCCAACTGAGGACCAAAGCCTGCAAAAAGGGCTATAGTTACCGGCACAATGACCAAAGCCGTAAGCGGGGTCATCTTTTTGTTCATGATCAGGATCATGAAGATGAAAATCATTAAAAAACCAAGAAATGTAAGCATAGTTATCTATAAATATTAATGAGGTTATTGTTGTTTCTTTTTTCTCCAGTCAAAACTGTTTCTGAAGCCTATAAATCCGTAATTGCTTGTTTTTCCGGTTTCCATCTGATTGATAAAGGCCAGTTCCAGAGCAGAATTTTTTCCCACTTTTATTCCAAGGCCTGCGGTAATACGATTGCTGTCGAAAGGTTCTGCTTTATCCATATTCATTCTTATTTCATTTTTAAGAATACCGTAGAGTTTTTCTTTTTCTCCTTTTTTGTTGAAAGGAATGCGGACAGAGATCAGATACCGGAGTCTTACCTCAAATTCATCGGGGTTGCTGAGAAAACGCTCTTCCACTCTGAGACGGTTGGAGATGGAGGTTCTGCCGATGAAATACTCCGCAGTTACCTGTTGGAAAGGTCTTTTTTCATATCGTATTTTTTTAGAATCGTCGGCATTGTAAGATTCGAGGATCAGAAACATAGCTCCTGCTGCAGGTCTTATATTTTCAGCTACTTCATAATCTACATAAGCATTTACCAGAAAAAGTCTTGTGTCATAAGCCAGATCGAAGGAACGGTACTGGGTAAGTGCAGTTAAAGTACTTTTATCGGTAAGCTTTGCCGACATCAGGTACTGAAACCACATATTGTAATTATCTTTACTCTGGCTATAAAGTCCGTTGAATAAACATAATGATAAAATAAGGGTTAATTTTATATTGATTTTCATATAATATTGGGTTAATATTGTACTTTTTCAAATATATTTATTAGAAAGAGCGGCTCTGGAATTTTTCAATCAATGACAGTTTTTCTCAACGAACTGCATTTTGAGGCAAAAAGATATTTATATTTGAGGCGTTTCAAAATAAGGTATGGACTATGTTTTTAATCATTAATTTTATTATTATATTATTGATTATCAGAATTTTATTTAGTGGTAAGATTCTGGAAAGTCTTATGAAATACCGTTGGAAATTTTTGTTGAGGTTTCAGCACATTTTTTTCCTTTTTATCTTCATTTTGATGACTTATTTCACCGAAAACTACTTCCTGGACTCAACTCAGTTGGTAATAAGCATTATTTTGAACACCATTTTCAATGTGGGAATTTACTATCTGGTGTACTATTATCTGGTTCCCCGGTTCTATTTGTCCAATAAATACCCGGAGTTTATCCTCTATGCTTTGATCCTCTTTTTAGTCTCCAGTCTTTTCAGGATTCTTTGGGAACCTGCCGTTTTTCAGATGGACTTCAGTGGTAAAGGCTACCACGTCGGGTTTTTGTATAACGTGTACATCTCACAGGGAATCATCATTCTGGTAGGCTCTTTTTTAGGAATTACCAAAGACAAATTTTTGATAGAACAGGATGTGATCAGCCTTGGAGAAGAAAAAGACCAGCTTTATCTTGATTTGCTGAAGTCTAAACTGAACCCTCATTTTTTGCTGAATACCCTTAATAATATCTATGCCAACAGTGTGACCCATTCGGAGAAGACATCGGATTCTATTTTGCAGTTGAGCAAGCTTTTGAAATATATTATTTATGACAGCGGAAAAGAAAAAGTAACCGTTTCTCAGGAATTTTCTTCCCTGAAGGCACTTGCCGCTTTGTATCAGCTTAAATATAATGATCAGCTGGATATTGTCATGGATATCGAAGATCAGGAAGAATTTGACATTGCTGAAATTCCGTCTGCAATACTCCTTACATTATTTGAAAATGCTTTAAAACATTCAGCAATAGGGGAAGATGATCACGCTTTTATAAAATTATTCTGTCATATTGAGCGCTCTGAACTGTATTTTGAAATTATAAATTCTGTCGGGAAAGATAGAACTCTTGTCGCTGAATCTGATTATCACGGGTTGGGAAATGAAGCCATTATTCATATATTGGAAAAATTTTATCCTGATCAGTATGAATTTTATTCCGGCCCGAAAGAAAATGATCAGTATAAAATTGCTTTAACAATTATTATCAATGGCTAACCTGACTATCGTAAATGTAGATGATGAATATCCTGCATTACAGCTTGTAAAACAATATTGTGATCAGCTTGAAGGAGTGGATCTGCTGGCTTCATTTCAGAAACCGGAGGAAGCGCTTGCATTTCTGAAGGCCCATAAAGCAGATCTGGTTGTTTTTGATATCAATATGCCTGGAATCAATGGAGTAGAGCTTTTGCAGCAGCTTCCTGATCCGCCGTTGTGTATTTTTCTTACCCTGGAAACAAAGTATGCCGTGAAAGCCTTTGAGCTGGATGTCGTTCATTATCTTATCAAGCCTGTGGATTTTGATACCTTTAAAAAAGCAGTCCATAAAGCAAGGGATTTTGTTCAGTTTAAAAGTTCGGCCGGCAGCCGGCAGCAGGAAGATTTTATTATGTTCAAATCCAATTATGTGATGAACAAGGTTTTCCTTAAAGATATTCTGTGGATACAGGGATTCGGTGAATATATTGTTTTGATGACGCCTTTGAAAAAATATATGATTCTGGAGAGAATGTCCAATTTTGAAGAGAAATTTCAGCATTTGGGATTTATCCGGATCCATAAGTCTTATATTGTATTGTCCGAACATATTAATTCGTATAATTCCAGTCATGTTTTTCTGAAAAATGGTAACGAACTTCCCTTGGGGAGAACCTATAAAAAGAATGTAAAAGAACATTTAAGTTAAAAAAGTAAAGCCGGAAATTTCCGGCTTTATCTTCAATTGTTATCAGGTAACGGGTTTACGGACAATACTGCCCCGGACCGATCCACAGGATACATTGTCCTTTGTAATTGTACTCACAGCAAATACGTCCTGCTGCTCCGCCATTGACTGATTTCTGAGCATCTCTGCTTAATAATTTAGCGTTTTTCATAGTTAATAATATTTTGTTTTGTATATCCCTGAACATTTAAAGTCAATCAGGATTTTGACATTTGGTGTAAAAGAAGTGAATCAAAGATACTATTTTTCCTTATAATGTGATATATTTTTGTTTATAATTTTTATAATAAAATTTTGATTATCAGTTATTAATGGTTTTTATCCGAAATCAGGAGCTTGAGAATATAAAACAGAAAAGCCGGAAAACTCCGGCTTTATTTTAATTGTTATCAGGTTACAGATTAAGGACAATTTTGTCCCGGTCCGATCCATAAAGTACATTTTCCGTTGTCGTCGCGTTCGCAGCATACGAGTCTGGCAGCAAGCCCGCCATTGATGGTTTTCTGAGCATCTCTGCTTAGTAATTTGGCATTTTTCATAAGTAATATTTTGTTTTTTTAATCCTGAGCATTTATTGTCAATCAGGTTTTTGACATTTGGTGTTATGGTGATTCAAATATAAAACTTTTTAAGTCAGGTTGTTATATTTTTTTATAGACGGAAAACAGGTGTTGGTATTTGCAGGAGTTCAATTGATTACTGAACTTTTGGATAGGCAGATTTAAGCAAAAAAAACACTACTTTATATTAAAAAAAGAATTATTCTTTTTAATACGAAGTAGTGCTGTATTTGTTAAAGTTTACAACTTCTTGGTTTTAACTTTTTCCTGCAGCCTGCATTGGATTAACCTTTCCGGTTGAGCCTCCTCTTACATTTCCGCCTTCCTGTTTTTGTTTGAAAAGCTGGAATTTAGAAGTTTCAGTACCCGCTCCGGTACTGCTCCAGAAATTATTGGTGGTATCAATATCAGCAGTTTCTCTCATGGGATCAAGCTGAATAGATTTCACTTTCTTATCAAAATAATAAGTCTTGGAAACTTTTTGTTCATTCAGCCTCCAGATCTGTGCAGCAGATTTATCATACACTTTTGAACCGTCTTCAAACGTGAACTCAAGAATGATAGGCATTACCAATCCGCCCTTGTTGACAAAATCGATCTGATATCCTGTAATATTTTTGAATTTCTCTTTATCCTTAGCATCTAAAGGAAGACCAGCTTCGGTTTTGATGCTATATTGCTTATTATTATCTACCTTTTCCTGGCCTCTGTCATATTTGTAATAGAAATCCTGAACATCCTTATCGCCGTCTACATAGAATTTAATATTCTTATCTTCTCTGTTTCTGATTTTTGAAAGATCTTCAAAATTGTTGACCAATGGTTTTTCTACCTGATATTTCACTTCAGCAGCAGCTTTAGGATTCGTCTCAAGATCAGGAACGGCTACCGTTACTTTATCAATAGCGATGTCTACAGGATCTGTACCGTAAAACCATCCTCTCCAGAACCAGTCCAGGTCTTCACCACTGGCATCTTCCATGGTACGGAATAAATCAGCAGGTTCAGGATGTTTGAAAGCCCATCTTTTGGCATACGTTTTAAAAGCTTTGTCGAAAAGCTCTCTTCCCATGATCGTTTCACGAAGAATATTCAGTCCTGTAGCAGGTTTTGAATAGGCGTTCGGCCCATACTGAACAATATTTTCAGAGTTGCTCATGATAGGCTCCAGCTGATCTTTCGGGAGTTTCATATAATCTACGATCGTCCATGCCGGTCCTCTTTTGGATGGGAATTTATTATCCCACTTTTCTTCTGTAAGGTATTCTGTAAAAGTATTCAGACCTTCGTCCATCCATGCCCATTGTCTTTCATCAGAATTGATGATCATAGGGAAGAAGTTGTGCCCAACTTCGTGGATGATAACTCCGATCATTCCGTTTTTGGTCCCTTCAGAATAGGTTCCGTCCTTTTCGGTTCTTCCGAAGTTGAAACAGATCATCGGATATTCCATTCCGTTGGCCGCTTCTACAGATTGGGCTACAGGGTATGGATAAGGAATGGTAAATTCCGAATAGGTTTTAATGGTATGAGCAACCGCTTTTGTGGAAAAATTTCTGTAAAGACCATAAGATTCCTTTGGATAAAAGCTCATTGCCATTACTTTATTATTGTTTTCAGGAATGGTTACACGCATTCCGTCCCATACAAATTTTCGGGAAGAAGTCCAGGCAAAGTCACGAACATCCTTCGCTTCAAAAACCCATGTTTTTCTTTGTTTTGAATGATTTTTTTCCGCTTTCTTGGCTTCATCCAAAGTTACAATTTCAATAGGTTCAGAAGCATTTTCAGCTTTTCTGTATCTTGACAGCTGATCAGACGTTAATACCTGGTCATAATTTTTACACTCTCCGGTTCCGCCAACAATATGATCGGAAGGAACATTCATTGAAACTTTAAAGTCTCCGAAAACTAGCGCAAATTCACCTCTTCCGGTAAACTGGTGGTTCTGCCAGCCCTGGAAATCACTATACACACACATTCTCGGATACCATTGTGCCATGGTATACAGATCGTTGCCGTCTTCAGGGAAATTTTCATAACCGCCGCGGCCGCCCATTTTGATTCTATTGGGAATATTGTAGTTCCAGTCTACTTTGAAAACGAATTTCTCACCCTTTTTCAAAACCTTGGGAAGATCAATACGCATCATAGTCTTGTTGACTGTATATTTCAAAGGACTACCTGAAACATCAGTCACTTTCTCAAGACTTACACCATACCCGTTATCCTTAACAGGAAGTTCTGTTACTTTAAGTTGCTGGTCTGTTGTTGAAGGGTGAAGAACAGATGAAGTATCATACCCGGCATTTCTAATGCTGGAATGTTCATTTTCATCAAGCTGAAGCCAGATATAATCCAGATCATCAGGCGAATTGTTGTAATAAGTTACCGTTTCTGAACCTTTCAGGTTTCTTTTATCCTCATCCAGATAAGCGGTGATGTTGTAGTCGGCCCTGTTCTGCCAGTATCCGTGACCGGGAGCTCCTGATGCCGTTCTGTAAATGTTGGGTGTTGGCAGAATAGTTCCCAGCTGCTCAAACTTGTTGCCATGATTGCTGCCAGGGTTATTCTGAATATTTTGTGCGGTGAAACCTGTATATGCAAATACAGAAAGTGAAAGTATAACAACTTTTAGTTTCATAACCGAAATGATTTTTTGATGATCAAAGATAGTAATTACCTGTTGAATTAATATGAATATTTAAATTTTAAAAAGGAATTCTTTCCAAAGTCATTTTTAGGGATAAAGCAAATACGCCTGAAGAGACAAATAAAATCCAGTCTTTTTTATTCACTTTAAAAAGATTGAGCAGAATGAAAAGGACGATCAAAATAGCAAAAACAATTACAATCTGGCCAAGCTCCAGTCCGATATTGAAGCCAAGCAGAGGTAAGGCTATACTCTGGCTTTTGGCAATCATTACTCTTGCGGTGTTGGCAAATCCCATCCCATGAACAAGGCCGAAGATCAGTGCAAGATAATAGTTGGCCCGCATCAGAGTTTGTTTCTGGTTTTTCATGATAATATTATCCAGAGAGGTCAGAACAATGGTTAAAGGAATTAAAAATTCCACCCAGTCGGAAGGAACTCTGAAAATATCCAGAATACTCAGTGCTAATGTAATGGAATGTCCAATGGTGAATGCCGTAACAAGAATCAGAATTTTTTTCCAGTCACTGTAAGAATAAACAGCAATTAAAGCCAGAACAAAAAGCTGATGATCAAGGGCATCCAGTGAAATAATGTGTTCCCATCCAAGGTTTAAATAAAAAAGAAAATCCTGCATTTTGGTTAAAAAATTTTATATTTTGAATATATTGTTAAAATATGATTGATTTTATTATTTGGTTTAATTTTTAAGCTTGATTGTTGTTAATATCTTGGCTTATTGATATGTTGAATAAAAATTGTATAATTGTATTGCTTAAAAATGAATTATGGATATTAAAAAATTATTTTCTACAAATGTAAACATTTCACCCGGAGGAGCGAAGCTTCTCAGAAATGCTGCAGCAGCGTTTTTAGGATTATATTCCTATGCATTTTACGGACAGGTACAAAAACTGGACTCCCGGTTTGATATTTTATTGAAAAATAAGGAAAATATAGCCAATGGAAGATCTGTTAGGGATTTGGAACGTCCTGATATGAAACTTGATAAGCATCTGGTAGTGACTTCAAAGGGAGCACAAACCATGTATTCATGTATTATTTATACCAAAGAACCGGAAAAACTGAAAGCAGACGGTTTTATTATTCAGAGCCAGCTGCCGGCTTTCTCCACAGCTTTGGTTACCATTGAAGATATTGAAAGACTGATGCAGCTTCCTTATGTAACCTCTGTAATGGCGCCGGAATTTGATGAGCTTCATAATGATGTGAGCAGAGCTCAGTCCGGAGCAAGCCTTTTGCAGGATGGAGTTTTCAATAACACCGCTTATAACGGAACAGGTGTTTTGGTAGGAATTTATGACAGCGGAATAGACTGGAAGCATCCTGATTTCAGAAAAGCCGATGATCAGACCAAAAGCAGAATTGTTTCCATTTGGGATCAGACATTAACTGCACAGGCGGGAGAAACTGCTCCGGTAGGGTTTTCTACTGGTGTAGAATATACCCGAGCACAGATTGAAGATGAACTGGACGGAACACCAACAGGTTTTGTTCGTGAAAATGATATTAATGGTCACGGAACCCACGTTTCAGGTACAGCAGCCGGGAATGGTGCAGCCTTTGCCGATAAAAGACATAAGGGATTCTCATCTGATGCAGATATTGTTTTTGTAAAAGGTGGCAACGGGTCTTTTCCCACAACCAATACCATTAATGCTTTAACGTATTTCAAGAACGTGGCAACGGCTCTTAATAAGCCCATTGTCGTTAATATGAGTATCGGTGGTCAGAGCAGTGCCCACGACGGAACCTCCAGCCATGAAGTAGCAGTGAATAGTTTTACCACTTCAGGAGCGGGAAGAGTTGTTGTGATTTCTGCAGGAAATGATTATGGAGCTAATCTTCACAGAAAAGTAGATATTGCAGCCGGTGCGGCACAGACCTATAACTTTACCGTAGCAAGCAACACTTCCGCAGCTTCAGTATTCTCATTCATTATGTATGCCAATGACAATACTCCCGTTACTGCAAAATTAACCACTCCGGACGGACAGCAGTATACACAGAATATCAGTACAAACACCGCTCACACTATATTGGGAGGAGGTCTTACCGCAACTATGTACAACTATTGGAGTAACGACAACAATAAAAGGTATGTGCAGTTGGTAGTGACCAGAACCTCCGGAACCACCAATGTTCAGGGAAATTATTCATTGGAAATTACCAACAACGGAACCCAGCAGATCACAGCCCACGGCTGGCTGTATAGTCAGGGAGTGCAAACCACCTTACAAAACGGGGATAATGAATATATTGTAGGATCACCGGGAAATGCTTCCAACGCCATCACGGTAGCTTCCTATATGGGAAGAGCCAGTTGGTACAGTGGAGCAAGCGGCTACTTTACACTTACTCCGCAAGAATCCATCTCTTCATTCAGTGCACAGGGACCAAGAGTAGATGGTGTCCAGAAACCGGATATTGCAGGCTCAGGACAGAACGTGATTTCTGCCCGATCAGCCGATTCTGCTCCTGGCTCAACAGATATTATTGCAGGAACCAATTATTATGTAAAAAACCAGGGAACAAGTATGTCTTCACCGGGGGTAGCAGGAGCTGTCGGCTTACTGCTTCAGGCTAATCCTTCATTAACGGCAGCCCAGGTGAAAGCACGTCTTACTTCCAATGCAAGAATGGATGGGGCAACAGGAACTGTTCCCAATATGAGATGGGGATATGGGAAATTAGATATTTACAAAGCTGTTACGGATGAATTAGGTTGTGTAAAATCTAATTTTGAAACTGTAGGATACGATGAACCTTATATTATTGCCAATACAGAATCTAATTATTACTTTGATAATATTGCCCTGGCAGTAAGATATACGCCGACATTGACAGGAAAACTGGGCGGTTTTTCATTCTTAACAGGTACTTCTCTTCCTTCGGATATTCCGGTTGATATTCAAATCAGAAAAGTGGATGCCAATGGAAACCCCGGAGATATTATTGCGACTAAAACCATTACTTCATGGCTTAATAACGTTCAAAGATTTACCTGGAATTATGTGAGCCTTTCAGATCTGAATATTCAAATGGTAACCGGAAAAGAATTTTATATTGTCGTAAACGGATTAGGAGGAAGGATTGCCATGAAAGCTGAAAATGCAGTAGTGAATAACAGATCTAAGACTTCTACAGACGGTACTACCTGGACTTCAAGAACATTTGATCTTAAAATGAGAGCCGTGGTCTACGAAAATGTTGCTGAAGTAAAGAATTTAGCAACTTCCAACCAGACGAAAGCCGGTACGGTGACAAATGGTTACAATTATTTTACAAATTCCTGCCAGCTTATCTCAAGAATAGAAAAAGAAACAGCCAGTACCGTAACAGGAAATGTAACATCCAAAGTGTGGATTGATAATGCACAGCCCAACTATGTGGCAAGAAGATATGAAATCAATTCGGATGCAAACACAACCACAGCAACCGGTAAAGTAACCTTATATTTCAAACAGAGTGATTTCGATGCCTATAATCTGAGCAATGCAGTGAAATTACCTACTTCACCTACTGATGTTGCAAATAAAGCAAATCTTCTTATTGAAAAATATACAGGAACAAGTACTACAGGTACCGTAGCTTCTTTTGGAGGAACTGCCACAATTATTACCCCGAATATTGCAGATATTATCTGGAATGATACTTACCAATATTGGGAAGTGAGCTTCCAGACGGCAGGCTTTGGCGGATATTTTGTAAAAACAGGAACAACATTGGGAACAGCAGATGTTAAAATAAATTCAGAAGTGAACATCACCCCGAATCCTGCAAAAGATTTTGTAAATGTATCGTTAGGCAGATATTCTAAAGGGACAGTAACTATTTATGATGCTTCAGGAAAATTGGTTAAAACGGTCAATGTAGATAAAAATTCCGGTAAAATTGATGTTTCAGAACTGGTAAGAGGAACGTATCTGTTTACCATTGCATTGGATGATAACACAAAAATTACGAAAAAAGTAATGAAGCAATAAATTCATCAATCCATTATAATCAAAAGCAGCGGTTGTATAACTGCTGCTTTTTTTATATTTGCTGTAAAATAAAATTCATGCCGGGTAAGTTTTTTTGGGGATTTCTTTTTTTGATGACAATTGTTTTTCAGAGCTTTGTGAGCAGTGATGCGGTTCATCCATACCATGTAGGATCTGTTGAAATTAATTATAATTCAAAATCCAGAACCTTTGAAGTAACCGGAAGATTCTTTCTTGATGACATGGAAAATGGGCTGGGGAAAAAATATGGAAGTGCTTTCCATTTTAATGACGAAAAATATAAGGCGAAACTGAATGATGCCCTGCAAAAATATTGTTCAGAATATTTCAGGTTAAAGGCTGATAACAAATTTTTAAAAGTAAATTATATTGGTTATGAAGAAGATCAGGAATCTGTAGATATCTTTCTTGAGTCAGAACCGGTGCCCGTTCCGAAAAAAGTAGAAGCTGCTGTCAGTTTTTTATATAACCTTTTTGATGATCAGATCAATATTGTTCATATCATTGTAAACGGGCAAAGAAACAGTGAAAAACTTACCTATCCCAACCGTTATCTCTATAAACAGTTTTAAGAATATCAGTTTTCCAGCTGAAGCAATGTATTGATTCCTTTGGCGTGAGCCAGCAGATCAGGAAAAAAATCATCATAACACTGTTGAAGAAGATCTTTATTTTTTAAAAAAGCTTCAAAAACAGGAATATCTTTATCCAGATATTTGGCTTTATTCAGTACATTCTGAATACTGAATTTAATTCCCCAGTCTTCACGGTAATTATAAAGCCAGTCATCCTGTTCCATTTTAACCAGCATCTTTTTAAAATTTTCAGGGAGCCACTGTTCATGGGCATTCAAAACACTGTAAACATGAAGTGAATGTGCTTTCCATTCTGCCAGGGAATTCAGGGAAAGATCTCTGGCTACAAAATGGTCCATTGAAACATCAACAAATGCACCGGCGTACAGTCTTACCAAAGGAGCAAATACTTTTTTGGCTTCGTGAATAGCAGGATGAGAATCTGTAAATGTATCAATCGCTCTGTGCAGGGTAATTCCGTCCTGAATTTCCTTCGGGAAAGAAAAACGATCTCTGTTGCGGATGAAATCTTCGAGAAATTGCCCCACGATCTGCCCGTCGGTAAAAGAAAGAAAAGAATGAGCCAGATAATTCATAATTTAAAGGTATGAATTAAATGTGGATAGTGAAAGGTGAAAAGTGAATTCGCTTCGCTTGTGAATTTTTTATCGTGATATTAATTGACCATTGACTTGCGAAGCAAAATTGACCATTCACTCTAGAACAGTCTCTCGTGAAAATCCTCAATTTTACTCACTTCTTCAATCTTGATTCCAAATTTTCTTTTCGGGATTTTATTAAGGTTGGAAACAAATATTTTTTCATAACCCAGTTTTTCTGCTTCAGTAATTCTCTGCTCAATCTGGGCTACCGGACGGATTTCACCACTCAGACCAATTTCTCCGGCAAAGCAGTAATGTTCGGAAATAGCAATATCTTCGTTGGATGAAAGAACAGAAGCGATCACCGCCAGATCCAGTGCCGGATCGTCTGTCTTTATTCCTCCGGTAATATTAAGGAAAACGTCTTTTGCCCCCAATTGAAAACCAGCTCTTTTTTCCAGTACGGCTAAAAGCATATTCAACCTTTTGGAATCAAAACCGGTGCTGCTTCTTTGAGGAGTACCATAAACGGCGGTACTTACCAGTGCCTGTATTTCAAGAAGCATAGGTCTGTTTCCTTCCAGAGTTACTGCAACGGAGTTCCCTGAAAGTTCCTCAAACTTCTTGGTAATCAATATTTCCGAAGGGTTTTTAATCTCTTTCAATCCCTGTGAGATCATTTCATAAATTCCGATTTCTGAAGTGGACCCGAAACGGTTTTTATTGGCTCTTAGTAATCTGAACAGGTGATTCCTGTCTCCATCAAAATTCAGAACAACATCCACCATGTGCTCAAGAACCTTTGGCCCGGCAATCTGTCCGTCTTTGGTGATGTGGCCTACAAGAAATACCGGAGTATTGTTTTCTTTGGCATATTTGATGATCTCATTGGAGCATTCCCGGATTTGGGATACGGTTCCCGGAGAACTTTCTATCAATTGAGACTGCAGCGTCTGGATAGAATCGATGATCATGAAATCCGGCTCCAGTTTTTTGGCCTCATGAAGGATTTTTTCCAGTGAAGTTTCA
Source organism: Chryseobacterium sp. NRRL B-14798 (assembly GCF_050470705.1). NCBI lineage: Bacteria > Pseudomonadati > Bacteroidota > Flavobacteriia > Flavobacteriales > Weeksellaceae > Chryseobacterium > Chryseobacterium sp. NRRL B-14798. The sequence goes on from NZ_JBFLUL010000005.1 coordinate 867,609, forward strand.
GTAAAAAGAAAACAGTTCGGATTCTGAATATCCGTAAGCCTGTCTGCTCTCATTTTGATCTGAGAAGCACTTTCTTCCCCGGAAACATAGAAGATTTTTTTCTTCATTTTTAAAGCAAGCTGAAGCAGAAGGGTAGATTTCCCGATTCCCGGTTCACCACCAATCAGGGTCACAGAACCCAAAACGATGCCGCCTCCTAAAACACGGTTCAGCTCTTCGGAAGGTGTTTTTATTCTAGGTTCTTCGCTGGTTTCTACTTCAACAATATTGATAACATGCTGTTTGGTTTTCGAAAAGGGAGGTGTTTTGTGAGAAGGTTTTTCCACAATCTCTTCCACTAATGTATTCCACTCTCCACAGTTTTTACATTGCCCCAGCCATTGAGGGTACTGGGTTCCGCAGTTTTGACAGAAATATGCTGTTTTCAGTTTTGCCATACTGCGAAGTTATAAAAAAGCATTTTTTTTTCAGAATGTAAATGGGTTTAATATAAAAAAACTAATACGTCTGTGATAGGAATATCTTTCATATCTTAGCTTTATTCAATTAAAATATATTAATGTAAAATATCATTACAATGAAAAAAGTATTTTTATCTTTCGTATTTACGCTTGTAAGTATTGTTGCTTTTGCACAGGGAAGCTGGCAGGTAGACCAGATGCATTCATCAATCAATTTTAATATCAAGCACATGGGAATCAGTTTTGTGCAGGGAAGGTTTGATAAATTTGACGGAAAAGCAGCCACTGGTGGTGCTAATCTGGATAATGCCGATTTGAGTTTTTCTATCAGTGTCCCTTCCATTAATACAGGAGTGGACATGAGAGACAGACATCTTATCAGCGAAGAGTTTTTCGATGTTGCCAAATATCCTACGATTGAATTTAAGAGTTCTTCCGTTACAAAAGATAAGAACAATAATTACATCGTAAAAGGGAAACTGACGATGAAGGGCGTGGAAAAAGAAATTACTGCTCCGGTTACGTTTGGAGGAATTACAAAAAATAAGGACGGAAAAGAGATTATGGGAATTCAGACCAAATTTACCGTGAATCGTCTGGATTATGGAATCAAATATGACCCGTCAGGAGCCGGAATCGCGAAAGATGTTGAAGTAACAGCTTACTTTGAACTGACTAAGCAATAATATTCAGAATATAAAATATAAAAAGGTTTTCCGCTCAAATGGAAAACCTTTTTTGCTGATAGGCGACAATCCTTTGGGTTGTAGCTTTGTTTCATTTGTTTAGATCAATATTAATAAAAATTTTTATCTGGTTTTATAGTTGTTTGAGGGGTGTTTTATCATTTTCAAAATGTAAAAGATTGCTTTGTATTTCTTTTTCCCCTAACTTTGCACAAACCTAATCTAATGAGTAAAAAGAATACAAAGTACATCTTTGTGACAGGAGGTGTAACTTCATCTTTGGGAAAGGGAATCGTTTCTGCTTCTCTGGGACTTCTACTAAAATCACGCGGCTTTAATGTAACGATCCAAAAATTAGATCCTTATATCAATATCGACCCAGGAACTTTGAATCCTTATGAGCACGGAGAGTGTTATGTGACTGAAGATGGTGCAGAGACGGATCTGGATTTAGGCCACTACGAGCGTTACCTTGATGCTCCTACATCCCAAAACAACAACGTTACTACAGGAAAAATCTACCAGACTGTAATTGAAAAAGAAAGAAAAGGAGACTTCCTTGGAAAAACAGTTCAGGTAATTCCTCATATTACTAACGAAATCAAACGTAGAATTAAAATCCTTTCAAAACAGAACTACGATATCATTATTACTGAGATCGGAGGAACTGTAGGGGATATCGAATCTTTACCATACATTGAAACTGTTCGCCAGTTGAAGTGGGAATTGGGAGAGAGTAATTCTATGGTGATTCACCTTACTTTACTGCCTTATCTGGCTTCAAGTGGAGAATTAAAAACAAAACCATCCCAGCATTCCGTTCGTCAGCTGATGGAAAGCGGAATTATGGCTGATGTTTTGGTGTGCAGAACAGAACATAAAATTCCTAAAGATCAGAGAGCAAAATTGGCTCAGTTCTGTAACGTTCCTTTAGATAATGTTATTGAATGTAAAGATCTTGAAACCATTTATGAAGTTCCGATGTACCTTCAGAAGCAGAACTTTGATGATGTAGTTTTGAAAGAACTGGATCTGAAAAGTGATAAAGATGCTGATCTTAAAGACTGGAAGAGTTTCCTTAAAAAATTCCAGAATCCTAAGAAAACCGTTGAAATTGCTTTGGTTGGAAAATATGTTTCCCTTCAGGATTCGTACATTTCAATTGCTGAGGCTTTCAAACATGCCGGAGCTGACCTTGAAACTGAAGTCAAAGTTAGATGGGTATACAGTGGGGATATTACGGAAGAAAATATCAAAGATACACTGAAAGGTGTGAATGGTATTCTTGTAGCTCCAGGTTTCGGAGACAGAGGAATTGAAGGAAAAGTTCTTACCGCAAAATATGCAAGAGAAAATAAAATTCCAATGTTGGGAATCTGTTTAGGAATGCAGATTATGACGATTGAATTTGCAAGAAATGTTTTAGGACATACCAAAGCAAACTCCATGGAATTTGATACCGCTACTCCTGATCCTGTAATTTCTTTGATGGAAGAACAGAAAAATGTAGTAGATAAAGGAGGAACAATGCGTCTTGGAGCATGGAAGTGCTCATTGAAAAACGGTTCTAAATTATACGATATCTACGGAAACAAAAATATCTCTGAAAGACACCGTCACCGTTATGAATTCAACAGTGATTATCTTCAGGAATTTGAAAAGAATGGTTTCCTTGCTACAGGTACTAACCCTGAAACAGGTTTGGTAGAAGCGCTTGAACTTCCTGATCACCCGTTCTATGTAGGGGTTCAGTATCACCCGGAATATAAGAGTACGGTAGCAACACCGCATCCTTTATTCAGAGCTTTCATCAAAGCTTGCGAAAAGAAATAAGGTAAAATTTTATCATAAACGTCTACATATAAACTCAGGCTGAGAATAATCAGCCTGAGTTTATTATATAGTAACAACGTAAAGCATAGAGTTTTGATAAAAAAACAGTATTTTTGTCAGCTCAAATTATGTACACCCGTACGTACATTTTAAATTTAAAATTTTAATATAAAATAAAATGCAACAAAACAACGGAATCGATAAGAAGCAAATGATTAGTTTCGCGGTTTTATGCCTTGTTCTCTTCGGTTTTATGTTCTATTTTCAGAACAAACAAACGAAAGAAGCGGAGTTGAAAGCTCAGGAGCAGAAAACGGAACAGGCAAAAAATGCCGTAAAGCAAACTCAGGCAAGCAATATCAATCCAAATGTAACTCCTAACGCCATTCAGACAGCAAGTCTTGGAAATAATGAATTGAAACTTGAATTTTCAAGCTTAGGAGGACAGGTTTCCAAAGTAGAACTTTTAAAATATAAAGCCTACAACCACAAAACAGATAATGCAGATCAGCCGCTTTATCTTATCACTAAGAATAACTCAAACTACGGTTTTCAGTTTAAAGATAAAACAGGGAAAATCGTTAATACTAAAGATTTAGTTTTCTCACCAGCTGTTAATGGAAATGCTGTAACCTTAACTGCAGATTATAATGGTGCTGTCATTCAATTCATTTACACACTATTACCAAAATATACCCTTGATTTTAAAGTAAGAACTCAGGGGCTTTCTAAAATTACTTCTGATAACAAAGCAGATTTTATCTGGGATTATAACGTAAGAAACCTTGAAAAAGGTAGAGCTCAGGAACAGTCTCACTCAGAATTTTCTTATGCCTTCAATAATTATAAAGACTATGATTATGATGGAAGAACTACCATGGAGGAAGAAAAAGAAACCCTTAACTGGATTGGTGTAAAGCAGCAGTTTTTCTCTTCAGTCATTGAAGCTAAAAACGGATTTACACAAAGTAAAGGTAATCAGGAGAATGTTGAAGAAGGAGAGTATCTGAAGAAATTCAATTACGAAGGTTTTGTTCAGATGACCGGAAGCGAGCTGAACCAGGATTTCACATGGTATTTTATGCCATTGGATTTGCCATTGCTTAAATCTTACGATAAGAATTTTGATGAAATCCTTCCGTTAGGCTGGTCATTCATCGGGGCAATGAACCGTTATTTCTTCATGTGGTTATACAGTATTATTGCTGCGTGGGGATTGTCAGCAGGTTGGGTGATTTTTGTAATGACGATCATTGTAAAGCTGATCCTGTCGCCAATTATGTATAAGCAGCACAAACTAAGTGCAATGATGAAGGTGATCCGTCCGGAAATTGACGAGGTAAATGCGAAGTTCAAGGATGCAGATCCGATGAAGAAACAGCAGGCTACGATGGAAGTGTACAGAAAAGCAGGAGTAAATCAGATGGCGGGATGTTTACCGGCATTAGTTCAGATTCCTATCTTCTATGCTTTATTCCGTTTCTTCCCGAACTTTATTGATCTTAGAGGTCAAGGGTTCTGGTTTGCCAAAGATTTGACAGCGTATGATGATTTGATCAAGCTTCCGTTTAAAGTTCCTTTCCTTGGAGACCATTTAAGTATTTTCGCTTTAGCCTGTACAGTTGTTATTTTGATCTATACTGTTATGACTTCAGGAAATATGCAGCAGCCTCAACAGGAAGGAATGCCAAACATGAAGGTATTAATGTATATCTTCCCGATTACATTCCTGTTCTTCCTTAATACTTCGGCTTCAGGTCTTTCATGGTATTATTTTGTATCGAATGCGATTAATATTCTGATTATCCTTGTTATTAAGTATTTGATCCTGGATGAAAAGAAAATCCATGCCCAGATTCAGTCTAATAAGGAAAAACCGAAAGCGGAAGGTAAATTCCAGAAGAGAATGAGAGAAATGATGGAGAAGGCTCAGGAGCAGCAAAAAGCTCAGGAACAACAAAGAAATAAAAAGAAATAAATTCTTAATAATACGTTAAAAAAGAGAAGCAATTGAACAATTGCTTCTCTTTTTTTATCTGTAATTTATTTAGAATGATTTTAAATTTTCAATCAGTGAATGAAAATTTAATAATTGAAAATCAGTTACTTTTAATCATATTTCAGTCTGAAAGACTGTCTGTGATATCGGGTCGGTCCATGTTTAATAAGCGCATCCTGATGTTTTTTAGTAGCATAGCCAAAATTGGTATCCCACCCATATTCAGGATGTTCTTCATGAAGCTGAATCATTAACTTGTCTCTATAATTTTTGGCAAGAATAGACGCTGCAGCAATCGATAATACTTTAGAATCTCCCTTGATAATACATTGATGAGGGATGTAGTTATAAGGATGAAATTTATTCCCGTCCACCAGAATAAGTTCAGGAGTTATCGTTAGTCTGTCCAGCGCACGATGCATTGCATGGATACTTGCATTGAGAATATTATGCTCATCAATAAAGGATGGAGGTAGTTCTGCGATGGCGTAGTTTTTCACATTATCTTTAATGTAGCTATCCAGTTCCATACGTGTTTTAAACGTTAGCTTTTTTGAATCATTAACCAGATTTTGTTCAAAATCATCATCCAAAATTACCGCTGCCGCTACCACCGGCCCACTTAAGCACCCTCTTCCTACTTCATCACATCCTGCTTCGATGTAAAGGTTTGACCAGTTTTTTATTAGCTCCATGAATTGTTATATACTGCAAAAATATAAAATTTTACAGGAAAGTATTTTATAGGATTTATTATTGTCATTATTTCAGTTATTATTTATTTCTATTCGGATTCTGGTAATTTAAATATATTTTTTTCACTATTTGTGGGTAATTGATTCCTTTTTCAGGGTGAAAATATCATATGCATTGCATTGTATTTTGATTTTTATAGAGTTTTTTATCTTTTATAAGTGACTTATTTTATTGTTAATCAGTTGGTTTGATGTACTTTTTGTGCATTTTTTCTATAGATAATATAAATATTTATTATTGTTAATATTTCTTAAAAAAATATAATGTCTTAATGGTTTATTTTTGTTAAATATGTGTTTTTTAACAAAAAATAGTATAATTTCATTAGTTTTTTTTATATAATGTTGAAATATTGTTATTTTTTTTGTTTTTTTCTTTGTGTTATTAAGAAAGTTTTACAAATTTGTAGCGTACAAAATTAATTTGATATGAAGAAAATAACAATGAGTCTTCTTGTTGTTGTATTATCTTCTTCCGTTGCAATTGTAAATGCTCAGCAGAAGAAAAATGATACAGCTACTCAGACAAAGGAGATTGAAGGTGTAGTGGTAACTGCACTTGGGATTAAAAGAGAAAAAAAAGCTCTTGGATATGCCTCTCAAGAAATTAAAGGGGATATTATTTCTGAAGCAGGACAAACAAATGCATTAAGTGCATTGTCTGGAAACGTTGCGGGGGTACAAGTTACTGCGCCAAGTACAATGGGTGGATCTACTAGAATTACTATGAGGGGGATTAGCTCTATTACTGGTGAAAACAGACCTCTAATTATTGTAGACGGAGTACCATTAGACAACTCAAATGTTAACAGTGAAGATACTCAGAGAGGAGCAGGGGGTAGAGACTATGGCGATGCTTCATTTGATATTAACCCAGATGATATTGAGAGTGTAACTGTATTAAAAGGAGGCCCTGCTGCTGCTCTATATGGTTCTAGAGCAGGAAATGGTGCTATCTTGTATACAACTAAGTCTGCTAAAAAGGGTAGAACTGATATTCAGCTAAATACTGGAGTGTCTTTTGAAAGTATCTATATTCGACCTAGATTACAAAATCAATATGGGGGTGGGTATTCTGATACATTGCCAACAGCAAATATAAATGGACAAACCTACAATATACAAGAATACGAAACAGATGCTTCATGGGGACCAAAATATGATCCTAATTTAATGTATCTTCCATGGTATGCATTTGATCCTGAATTTTCTAATGATTATTTGAAACCAGTTCCTTGGATAGCTCCTAAAAAGGATGTAGATTCTTTTTTTGATACTGGGGTAACTTATACTAATAACCTATCTGTATCTAAATCTTTTGGGGATACAAACGTAAGACTTTCATATACAAATACAAATATTGGTGGTATCATTCCAACGTCTAAGATTAAAAAAGATAACTTTAATATTAATGTTAATTCTAAATTATCTGATAATCTAAAGGCGGAGGCTATCTTTAATTATGTTCATACAAATGGTTTTAATCGACCTGAAGTAGGGTACGGAGACAATTCTGTAGCTCAGAAATTTTATCAGTTTGGCCAAAGAAATCTAGATTTTACTAAGCTAAAAGATTATAAGCTTTCTAACGGAGCTCAAAGAACATGGAATAGAACAGGTTGGGATAACCCTACACCATTATATTCAGACAATCCTTACTGGACTATTAATGAAAATACATCAGAAGACTCAAGACACCGTTTTTTTGGTAATGCAGGTTTAACCTATAATTTTAACAAGAACTTTTACATTGTAGGTAAGGTGTATGGAGATGTATATTCTCAAAATATCAGCTCAAGAGTTGCAGTAGGCTCACAGGCTGTTTCAGAATATACCTTACAGAAAAGAAATGTATCAGAATTTAATTATGAAGGTAGAGCTCATTATAATAATAATTTCGGAGACTTTAGTTTAAATACATTTGCAGGATTTAATATTAGAGATAACAAAATGAGTTGGTTAAACGGTACCACAGTGGGTGGATTGATTATCCCTAATTTATATAATTTAAATAATGGTAAAGAAAATTCCTTAGCAAGTAATTATTCAGAGCATTCATCTATAAAAAGTTTATTTGCTTCGGTTTCTCTAGGGTACAAAGATATGTTGTTCTTGGAAGCTACTGGAAGAAACGACTGGTTCTCTATGCTAAATAAGGATGAGTTTTATCCATCTGTAACAGGAAGTTTTGTGTTTTCTAAAGTACTTAAAGCAGACTGGCTATCGTTTGGTAAGATTAGAGCGGGTTGGTCCAGTATAGCAGCAGGAACTGCTCCTTATAGCAGACTTACTTATACAGTAATCGGACTTCCTTTTAATGGGGCTCCTCAATATTCAAATCCTAATACATCTAATGACCCTAACATTAAACCTGAGTTAAAAATTACTCAAGAAGTTGGTCTTGAAGCAAGTTTCTTCAAAAATAGATTAAGTGTTGATTTTACATATTACGAAACAAAATCCAAAGATCTTATTATTGCTCTTCCTGTTGACCCTGCTACTGGATTCTTATTTAAGAGAATTAATGCTGGAGAGATGACTAATAAAGGTATTGAGGCAATGGTGAATATCACACCTGTAAGAAACGATAATTTTTCATGGGATTTAACATGGAATTTTGCAAGAAACAGAAACAAACTGGTAAATTTATATCAGGATTTACAGAATTATGTTCTTACCAATGCACCATTTAGAGCTCAATTAACAGCACAGGTAGGCCAGGCCTATGGCACGATCTGGGGTACAGACTATGTGTACGATGCCAATGGGAATAGAGTAGTGGATGAAAATGGTTTCTATAAAGCATCTGAAATTAAATCTTTAGGATCAATTCTTCCTGATTACAATATGGGCTTTAGAAACACCCTTCGATATAAATCACTAAGCTTATCGTTCCTGATTGATATTCAGCAAGGAGGTAAATATTTTTCAACAACACATATGTGGGGAATGTACTCCGGAATGCTAGAGGAAACCGCTTTGGGCGGGAACAGAGAAGCAGGTGTGATTCTTGATGGTGTTAAAGAAGATGGAACTAGAAATGATATTCTGTTAGATGCACCTACATGGGGAGGTACTTATTATAATACGGTTGATGCACAAAATGTTTTTGACGCAAGCTATATAAAATTAAGAGATGTAACTTTAGGTTATGATCTGCCAAAATCACTTATTGGAAACGTATTTCAGGGTATTAGGATTTCAGCTTTTGCTAGAAATTTATTTGCATGGAATTTAGCTAACAAAGGAATTGATCCAGAAAACACCTCTTATGGTTCGGGTAATATCCAAGGTATGGAAGGTGGATCTTTGCCATCAACGAGAACTTACGGGTTCAATGTTAATTTTAAATTTTAATTAAAATGAAAAAAATAATTTTAATATTATCTGTTTTAGCAGTAACATTTGTTTCAAATAGTTGCGCAGATAAATTTGATGAGATAGATGTTAATCCCAATTCAACTAATAAGCCATTAAGTTACGGTATATTTAACAGTGCTAATAAAGAATTGATGGATAATACAAGAGATGAGTGGCAATCTGGAAGAATTGTATTACCTTGGGTGCAATATTCTGCTCAGCGAGCCTATACAGAGGAGGATAGATATCAATACAGATTGTCAACCGGGGTCTCCTTGTGGAGCTTTTCTTATAGAGTAGCACAAGATTATAAGCAGATTATAGATCTTAATACTGATCCAACTACAAGTGCACAGATGGCAGTGTATGGTCCAAATAAAAATCAAATTGCGGCAGCACGAGTAATGTTGTCTTATGTATTTCTTAATTTAGCAGATTCATTTGGAGATATCCCATATTGGTCTTATGGTAATAAAGATGCAGATTTTCAGGCACTAAATATAGACATGACTTTACAGCCAAAATTTGCTAGCCAACAAAAAGTATATGCGGATATCATGAAAGAGTTGAAAGAATCTGCAGAAATGATTGATGTAAACAGTGCTGTTTTTACGCAGGGTGATGTTCTTTTTGGATCTGGAGAAAAACTTAAAAAGTTTGCCAATTCTTTAAGGCTAAGAGTGGCTACAAGAGTAAAAGGCATAGTTCCTGGTGCCGATGCACATATTGCTGATGCTATTGCTTCCGGAGTAATGACGTCAAATGCTGATAATGTGGGATTAAAATATGAAAACAATCTTGTTAATCCTTCTCCATTATATGATAATTTTAGGACCAGATCAGATTTTGCTGTTTCTAAAACTTTTGTGGATCTTTTGAAAGGTAATAGTGGAAATTTTGGTTTAGATCCAAGATTATTTAAATATGCAACCAAATCAAAATTGAGTGCAGCAGAACTGGCAGATGGGACTAATAAATCACTTAAAGATAGAATTCTTGATGGTTCAATTACTGAATCTACAGATCCTAACGATTATAAAGGTATGCCATATGGAATTCCTAGTTCTTTAGCACCAAGCCAGGCTGCAAGTTCAAACTTTTTTAGCAAGAATATTTTAAAACCAGACTACACTGAAATTTTAATGGAGTATTCTGAAGTTGAATTTTTGTTAAGCGAGGCGAATGGTTGGTCACAATCTAATTACGCAAAAGGAGTGAGGGCATCTATGGAAAGATGGGGAGTAGATGCAGCAACAATAAATACTTTTGTTTCTGCCTTACCGGCAGCTTCTAAAGCAAATGTTTTAACTCAGAAATATATTTCGTTGTTTATGCAGCCATATGAAGCATGGGCAGAGTATAGAAGAACAGGATATCCAAACACACTATTGTTGCCAGGGCAGACTGGTACACTTAATGTAGCTTCTGGAGGTAGTACGACTTATACTTTCACATCTTTAATTGCAGGACTGACTGATTTGCCTACTAGATTATTTTATCCAACAACTGTACAGACATTAAACACAGCGAATTATCAGGCTGCATCTAATGCTATTGGTGGAGATAAAATGGACACTAAATTGATTTGGGATAAAAATTAAAACGTATTAACAACATTCATATTATACCGCCTTCGGGCGGTTTTTTTTATTTAATAATATCATTGTTTTGGCTGTCGAATTGTATGATGTAAATAAGTTAATTTAATTATTTATTATAATTTTTCAAAATAATAGTATTTTATTTACATATGAGGCTTATTTGATTTATATTTTTTGTTAATTATCAGTTTTTATTGTTTGTTTATGATAAATCTTTATTTTTTTTAACATTTTTATTTGAATTATTGAATATATTTGACAAATTTGTGCGGATATAAAAAATAATTGATATGAAGAAACTAACAACAAGCCTTCTTGTTTTGGTATTGACTTCCTCTATGGCAATTGTAAGTGCTCAGGAGAAGAAAGATACGATTAAAGCAAAAGAAATTGAAGGAGTGGTAGTCACTGCACTAGGTATTAAAAGAGAAAAAAAATCTTTAGGGTATGCGTCGCAGGAAATTAAAGCAAGTGCGTTGTCTGATGGAACAACAAATACCGGAAATATCGCAGCGCAATTATCAGGTAAGGTGGCCGGTCTTAATGTTACTACAAATAACAACTTTGGAGGATCTTCCAATTTGGTTATAAGAGGGGTGAAGTCGCTTGCGGGCGGAAATCCGTTAATTGTTATTGATGGATCACCTGTTAACAACACCAGTACCCGGGAAAACTCAATTGATTACGGTAATGCTCTTTCTGATATCAACCAGGAAGATATTGAATCCATAAACGTATTAAAAGGAGCAGCGGCCTCAGCCCTTTACGGTGAAAGAGGGTTAAATGGAGTAATTGTTATTACAACTAAAAATGGAAAAGGAAAAGATGATGGTTCTTGGGGTGTGACGTTTTCCTCAGCAGTACAGGTAGGATTTATTGATAAGTCTACTTTTCCTGAATATCAGACAAGATATGGTGCCGGTTATTCTCAAAAATTCGGTACACAGGCTTCTGATGGTTTGAATAATGCGAATTTTGGAGCAGATGCTTCATGGGGCCCTAAATTTGATCCTAATTTATTGGTATATCAGTGGGATTCATTTAATCCTTTATCCCCCAATTATCAAAAAGCAACTCCTTGGGTGGCCGCTAAGAATGGACCGATTAAATTTTTCGAAAATCCAGCCTCATATATTAACAGCGTAACTTTAGAAAAAGGGCAAAAAGGAAAAAATATTAGTTTTACCTATGAAAATATGATGTCCGATGGGTTAATACCTAACTCTCATCTTAATAAAAATAATTTCTCTTTAAAGATTAATTATGATCTAACGCCTAAATTGCATTCGTCTTTCTATTCAACAATAACTTTACAGGATACTAAAGGTAGGAGTATTACGGGTTATTCAAACAATATAGCTACCGGTTTCAGACAATGGTGGCAGACTAACGTAGATATTGATGCTCTGCAAAACTTATATTTTGCAAATGTAGATCCAAATGTAGCCAATGCATCCAATAACTTTGGTAATGTTACCTGGAACAGAAAGTCTGCAGCAAATGGAGCACCTGCATATTGGAACAATCCATATTTTCAGGCCTATCAGAATTATTCTTCAGACAAAAGATACAGGAATTTCACTTATGGCCTGGTAACATATGATCTGTTTGATAATATTTCTGTTACCGGAAAAGTTTCATATGACAGATCAAATCTTATAGCAGAAACTAGATTGGCAGTTGGTTCTTTGCCTCAGGCTTTTGGACAATCAAATAACACCATTGGTTCTGGATATGGAAGACGAGACATACTGCAGACAGAGACCAACTATGACTTAATGGTGAATTACAAATTTGATATCACGGATAATATTAACCTTTCCGGAGTTGTAGGAGGAAATATACGTCGAAATTATTATAATTCAGTCTATGCATCAACAGAAGGAGGACTAATTGTACCTGGGATTTATGCCCTATCCAACTCTAAAAAGGCACCACTAGCTGCAGATGAAACTGAGTATACAATACAAACTAACTCATGGTACGCAACAGCTTCCTTTGATTTTTATAAAAAATTCTATTTAGATGCAACATTCAGAATAGAAGAAACATCAACCCTTTTAAAAGGTAATAATGTTTTTAACTACCCTTCTATTACAGGATCGTTAATTATGTCCGAAATTCTAGATACTAAAAGATGGATGAATTTCTGGAAAATAAGAGCAAATTATGCTCAGGTTGGAGGATCTGCTGCTTCTTATCAATTATTTAATAATTATAGACCTGCTGGAATTTTATCTAATCAAGGAATTTATAACTCTATTTTAAATCAACCTTACCCAGGTCTGCAACCGCAAAAGGCCAATGAATTTGAAGTCGGAACTGAAGCACATTTCTTAAAAGACAGAATAACGGTTGATTTCGCCTATTATAAAACAAGAACTACTCCTCAGATACTTTCTCCACTTCCTACTTCTGCAGCTATAGGATATACAGGTAAAATATTCAACGCTGGTAGAATTGATAATAGCGGGGTTGAAGTACAGCTAGGATTGGTACCAATAAAGACAAAAGATTTTACTTGGAATATTGACGCCAACTGGTCAAAAAATCAAAATAAAGTAGTAGAATTATATCCGGGAATTAATAACTATCTATTAAATAGTTTTCAGGGTGGGGTATCTTTAAACGCCAGAGTTGGTGAAGCTTGGGGAACATTGATTGGTGCTGATTATACCTATTTAAATGGACAAAAAGTTATCGATCCTAAGACAGGAAAATATTTACAAAACCCAAATCAGGTGATAGGTAATACTACCCCGGACTGGATTGGAGGTATTAGAAATAGCTTTAGCTATAAAGGTTTCTCTTTAAGCTTTTTAATTGATATGCGTAAAGGAGGGGATATATTCTCAACAGATATGTATTATGGATTGTCATCCGGTCTGTACAAAGAAACAGCTGAAGGAGATTTTAGGGATAAACCTATTGTTTTACCTGGTGTTCTTCCTGACGGTACTCCAAATAATATTGGATTATCACCGGTTGATAATAATGGTTCTCCCGGATACAAAACCCGACCAGCAAGCGAATTTGTTTATGATGGATCTTTTATTAAGCTTAGAGAAGCAAGTATTGGGTATATGCTTCCAAAATCTTTACTGGCAGGTACCAAGATTTATGATGCCAAGATTTCAATTGTAGGTAGAAATCTGTGGATAATTCATAAAAATTTACCATATGCTGATCCTGAAGCCATGGTAGGAGGCGGGCTTAGCTCTTATGGATGGTCAATTGGTTCCATGCCTACGACAAGAGATTTGGGTATCAATGTTACATTTAAATTCTAAATTACTTTAAAAATGAAAAATATTATAAAAATAAGTTTGGTGTCTGCATGCATTGGGTTGGCTTTAAGTTCATGCCAAAGTGATTTGACTTCTCTTAACGATGACCCTAAACATCCATCAATCCTTCCGTCTGACAATTTATTAGCTACTGCCTTATATCAGTCATCTTATTATATGGATAACCCCAGTGTGAATTTTAATAATTACAGATTCTTTACACAACAATGGGCAGAAACTCAATATCCGGACGAAACTCAATATAATTTAGTAACCCGTAATCAGCCTCGTAATCATTTTAACAGAATGTATGTTTACAGTATTAATAATCTGAAACAAGCAAAGGTTAACCTGGTAAAAGAAGTAGAACCAGATGAAAATGTTAGAATCAATAAATTGGCTACTTTAGAAATTGAAGAAATATTTATTTGGGAAAATATCGTGGATACTTATGGAGATGTTCCTTATTCTGAGGCTTTCAAACCTGATGAAATATTAACCCCTAAATATGATGATGCCAAGACTATTTATCTTGACTTGATCAAAAGAATCGATGCTGTTACGGCTACTATAAAACCTGCAGCTACCGGTTATGGAGATCTGGTTTATGGAGGTAATATGACCAAATGGAAGAAATTTGCAAATTCTATTAAATTAAGATTAGGAATAAATTTAGCAGATGTTGATCCTGCATTGTCAAAAACTACCGTTGAATCTGCAATAGCCAGTGGGGTTATTTCTTCTGACGACGACGCTTACAAATTTAAATATGACGGCGGAACTTTCTCAAATCCGGTATTTGATAATTTAGTAGCATCAAATAGAAATGATTTTTTGCCTAGTGAATTAACAATCAATACTATGAGTTCTCTTTCCGATCCAAGAATGGATGTGTGGTTTACCAAAGTAGGAGGAGTATATAAAGGAGGAGTTTTTGGAGAGCTGAATGATCCATACACTAACTTCTCTCAATTAAGCTCTTATTTCAGAAGTGCTACTGCAGCATCCAACCTTTTTAGTTATGCGGAAGTAGCCTTCTTAAAAGCAGAGGCTGCTGCAAGAGGTTATTCAGCAGGAGGTACAGCAGCAGAGCTTTATGCAATTGCAGTGAATGAATCTATGAGGGAGAATGGTGTAAGCGCTACTATTGCAGATGCATATGTGCTTGCACATCCTTATAATCCGGCAAACTGGAAACAGTCTATAGGTGTACAAGCTTGGATTGCTATGTTTAACAAAGGATTTGCAAGTTGGAATTTTACCAGACGTTTAGACTATCCGATTCTTGTGAATCCTCCGAAGTCAAATTTATCTTCTGTACCCTATAGAATGCCTTATTCTGATCAGGAGTATGTGCTAAACGGAGATAATGTAAAAGCTGCGGGTACTAAAATTGGCGGAGATAAGGCTACAACAAAACTTTTCTGGGATAAAAATTAACACATATTTTATTAACATTCATATTAAATTAAACCGCCTTCGGGTGGTTTTTTATTTGTGCAAATAATGTTTTTTTAAATTTAATATCATTTAGAAATGGATTTATTTAGAAAATAAAAAACGTATTTTGTGTATTCTATGTATAAACGTCAGATTTATATGGTATTATGTCTGGATCTATGTTAATAGTATCAATCGAAATATTGATGTTATTTTTTTTATTAATTTTCTTAATTTTTATGTAATTTTTTAATTTTTTTAATTGTTTTTACTTTCTTTTATTGGTTTATTTGTTATTTTTTAATTTTTTTCTTGCTGAATTGTTAATTAAAATACAATTTTACTGGCTAAAAATTAATTTTGATATGAAGAAACTAACAATGAGTCTGCTTGTTGTAGTATTAACTTCTTCTGTTGCTATTGTAAATGCCCAGCAGAAGAAAAAAGATACTATTACACAGACAAAAGAGATTGAAGGTGTTGTGGTAACCGCACTCGGGATTAAAAAGGAGAAAAAGACAATAGGGTATGCTACATCACAAGTAAACGGAGATGATTTAAAAAAATCAGGAGAGGCAAATATTATTCAAGGCTTAGCAGGAAAAGCAGCCGGGATTCAGGTTACAGGTTCATCTGGTACTCCGGGAGCATCAAGTAAAATTCTGATCAGAGGTCAAAAGTCAATTAATCTTTCAAGTCAGCCTATTATTGTCTTAGATGGCCAGATCATTGATAACTCTGTCAATAATAATGCGGGGCAGGGCAGTAATCTGGCTGGAGTAGATGACTCAAACAGAGCTATTGATATAAACCCTGATGATATTGAGAGTGTATCAATTTTGAAAGGAGGTGCAGCAGCGGCACTATATGGAGAAAATGCCAGAAATGGTGTAATTATTTATACAAGCAAGAAAGGGAGAAAAAGAAAAGGAATTGGGATTGATTTCTCCACAGCTGTATCTTTTGATATGATTACCCGCTTGCCGAAACTTCAAAATACTTATGCCGCCGGAACTAATGGAGTTAATTATATTGCACCTGCTCAATATGGCTCTGATGGTATTCCTGTCACAGGGGGAACCAATCAAAGTTGGGGACCCTTAATTTCAAGTGTATCTGGTTTGAAGGCCTATGATAATGCTAAAAACTTTTTTGAGACTGGTACTGCACAAAATTATAACCTGGCATTTTCAGGAGGCGGGGATTATGGTAATTTCAGAGCTTCATTTGGACATATTGATCAAACCGGGATTATTCCAAATACTTCGCTTAAAAAAACAAGTTTTGGTGTAAATTCTGAATTTAAATTAACCGATAAGCTAAAAGCTGGAGCTGATGTAAAGTTCTCCAATACAAATGGGGTAAGAGCTCAGAAAGGGAGTAATATTGCTGGAGTAATGTTGTCTTTACTGAGAACACCAGCAACTTATGACCTTAGAGATTATCAGACTGTACAAGGATATAATAAAAATTATTTTGCAGCATATGACAATCCATATTATACAGTATACAATAATCCATATAAAGATGAGACAAATAGATCCATTATCAGTGGTTATTTAACATATAATTATAATAAAGCTTTGAATGTATTGTTGAGAGCGGGAGTAGATACATATACAACCCATGCTCAACAGAATTATTCATTCTCAAGTAATGGTAATTCAACAGCTGACCGAACAGGCCAGGTCGTTGTAGACATTTATACACAAAGTCAATACAATTTAGATTTGATCTTTAGTGGATTAATTAACTTTACTGATAACATTAATTTGAATTATAGTTTTGGGGGGCAGATAATTTCTAAATTTGGAAATGATCAATATACTCAAGGATCTACAATGTTGGAACCTAATCAATTCAACCTTTCTAATTTTACGACTTTTGTATCCAATAATACAGATTTTAAACAAATTAAAAGAGGGATATTGGCTTCGGCAGAATTAGGATTTTATGACCAATTTTATTTAACATTAACAGGAAGAAATGATTGGAGCAGTACACTGCCTAAACAAAATAGTTCCTATTTCTATCCTTCTTTTTCAGGATCTTGGCTGTTTAATAAGACATTAAATTTACCAAACTGGGTTAATTTAGGAAAAGTAAGAGTAGCTTATGCGAAAACTTTTGCATCTGCTAATCCTTACAATATTGTTAACACTTATGGAACTCCAACTTATTTTGATACATTTGGTCCGCAATTAACTTCTCCATATATGGGAGTTGGTGCCTATGGACTGACTACCATTGCGAAAAATCCAAATTTAAAGCCTGAGCGAAATGACGAATTTGAAGTAGGTTTAGAATTAGAATTATTTAAAAGGTTACGCTTAAATGCGAGTGCTTACAAATCAACCAACTATGACCTACTTATCCAAGCTCCAGTTGCACCGTCTTCGGGATTTCAGAATTATTTTACCAACGGTCCTACAGTTGAAAATAAAGGTATAGAAGTAGAATTAGGGTATGATATTCTTAAAAATCAAAACTTTAACTGGAGTGTAAATCTTAATTGGGCTAAAAACGTAAATAAAGTTGTTGAAATACAAGACAATTTAAATTTTTCTAGTGAAGGAGGTGATTTCTTTTCTGGAAATGTTGTTCCTGCCATCATTAAAGGTGAACCTTTGGGAGTATTTTATGGTACGGCTTGGAAAAGAGATTCGGCTGGGAACTTAATTATAGGATCTGATGGTTTACCATTAGTTTCAGCAGAATCTCAAATTATTGGAAACCCTAATCCGGACTGGTTAGGAGGAATCAGAAATAATTTCAGTTATAAAAACTTGTCTTTAAGTTTTTTACTGGATATTCGTAAAGGTGGTGATATCTGGAACGGAACATTAGCGAGATTGCATAGATTAGGAATGACCCAGACTTCTGCTGATGATAGGTCAGCAATGTATACCATACCTGGTGTTACTGAAACTGGTGCTCCTAATACGAAAGCAATTAATAACAAACTATATTATTCAAGCTTTTTAGGAGATGGATCTGGTAGTGCGAATGAACAACAGATAGAAAGAGATATAAATTGGCTTAGGCTAAGAGATGTAAGTTTATCATACAATTTTGGTAAAATGTTATCTAATACTCAAACTCTATCTTTTATAAGAGAGGCTCAGGTTACTTTTTCCGCTAGAAACTTATTTTTAATTACTAACTACAAAGGTGTAGATCCGGAAACATCAATTGCGGGTGCAAGTTCAAATACTAATGGATTTGATTATTTCAATAATCCCGGGACGAGAAGTTATACACTATCCTTTAAATTTACTTTCTAATTATGAAAAAAATAATATACATACCTATAATTATTGCTGGATTATTTCTAAATTCTTGTCAGCATGAGCTAGATACATTTAATGAAAATCCCAATAGTCCTACGCAAGTTACATCTCCTAAAACTTTATTTACAGGTGCAGCAGTAGGAACAATTAATAATTCAACAGGTAATTTGACAAGACAAATAAGTTTGTTGACTCAGCATACCAATGGTAATCTGTTTCAGTCATTAGATTATACTAATTATTTTTTAACAGAACTGGATAATGAAACAGATTGGTCTAATATTTATAAGACTGGAGTAAATCTTCATCAGATTATCACTCAGTTTGGGGATAAATATCCTTATTATTCAGGGATGGCTAAGATTTTATTAGCCTTAAATATGGGGTATGCTACTGATACATGGGGTGATGTACCTTTTTCAGAAGCGTTTCAAGGAGTCAATAATTTCTCTCCAAAGTATGATTCTCAGCAAAATGTCATTTCTCAGATTCAAAGTTATTTGGATAGTGCAATAATAGATTTATCAAAACCCGAAAATGCTAATTTAGGGTTACCGGCAGGTGATGATATCTTTTATGCAGGAAATATAGATAAATGGAAAAAATTAGCCTATGCCATTAAAGCAAGATATGCATTAAGATTAACTCAAAGAGAAGGAAGTACTGTAGCAGCTCAGAAGGCTTTAAACTACTTGCAAAACTCGTTTACTTCCAGTTCAGATAACTTGGTGGCTCGGTTTGATGGAGGAAATAATCAAAATCTTTGGTTTGCATTTAATAATCAAAGATCAGGTTATATGTCTATGGGAAAATATTTTATAGATCTTTTAAAGAATAGTAGTGATCCAAGGCTACCTCATTATGCAGGATTAGATGCATCCGGGGGATATTCTGGGTCAGCTCCAGAAGATAGCAACACAGATGCTTCTCCTTTTGGGAGTTACTTTGCAGGAAGTGCAAGTACATCGAATATAATATTTAGCTATAGTGAAATTAAATTCATAGAAGCAGAAGCACAATTCAGACTGGGAAATACTGTAGGTGCTCAAGCTGCCCTGAAAACTGCTGTAAGTGCATCTTTGATAGATGTTACTGGTACTGATAATCCTGTCTTTGCTACTACAGCTTCAGCTGCAGTAACATTACAGAATATTATTACTCAAAAATATTCTTCCCTGTTTACTACAATGGAGCCTTATAATGATTGGAGACGTACAGGCTTCCCTGTATTAACGCCTAATCAGAATAGCCAATCTAAAAAGATACCTTTGAGATTAATAACTCCTAAAGCTGAAAGAACATTAAATAATAACGCAGCAGTCGTGAGTGATGTAAGTATACCCGTTTGGTGGGATAACTAGGACCATTTAAATTTTTAAACCGCCTTCGGGCGGTTTTTTTATTTCCGTATATTTGTAACTCAGATTTTGAGCTGAAACAGACTGTAAAAATGTTTCAGCGATAAGCATTAAAAAGAGAATTTAGAAACATGAATATTAAAGATATTATAGAACAAAAACTTTCAGAGGTTATTTTAAATGTGTATCAGTTAAAAGACATCAAGCTGGAAGTTCAGGAGAATAAAACGGAATTTGAGGGTGATTTTACTATTGTTACTTTCCCGTTGGTCAAACAATTGAAAAAAAATCCTGAGAGTATCGGGGTTGAATTAGGTGAAGCGTTAACAGAACAGACGGAACTTTTCGAAAGCTTTAATGTAGTGAAAGGTTTCCTGAATGTTAAAGTGAAAAACCAGCTGTTTGTGGACAACTTCAGATCTGTAAGCAAGAATTTTTCCACTATAGAAAAGAAAAATGCTACGGTAATGGTAGAATATTCTTCACCGAATACCAACAAACCATTGCACTTAGGGCATATCAGAAATAATTTATTAGGATTCTCAGTTGCTCAGATTTTAAAAGAGGCTGGATATGATGTAATCAAAACCCAGATTATCAATGACAGAGGTATTCATATCTGTAAATCTATGCTGGCATGGGAGAAATTCGGGAACGGAGCAACTCCTGAAACAACCGATACCAAAGGAGACAAATTTGTTGGAAACTATTATGTAGAATTTGACAAAAATTATAAAAAAGAAATTGCAGAGCTTGTAGAACAAGGGGTAGGAGAAGAGCAGGCTAAAAAAGATGCTCCGGTAATGAAGGAAGCTCAGAAGATGTTGTTGGATTGGGAAAGTGGAGATGAAACAGTGAGAGCGCTTTGGGCAGAAATGAACTCATGGGTTTACAAAGGATTCAATGAAACGTATAAGAGATTAGGTGTTGATTTTGACCAGGTTCAGTATGAAAGCAATACCTATATTTTAGGAAAAGATCTTATTCAGGCAGGATTGGATAAAGGCGTTTTGTATCAGAAAGAAGACGGTTCTGTTTGGTGTGACCTTACCGATGAAGGGCTTGATCAGAAGCTGTTACTTCGTTCAGACGGTACTTCAGTCTATATGACTCAGGATCTTGGAACGGCAGTGGAGCGTTTTAAGCAAAATAATATCCAAAAATTAATCTATACTGTAGGAAACGAACAGGATTATCACTTCCAGGTTTTATTTAAGATTCTTAAAAGACTGGGGTATGAGTGGGCAAATCAGTTATTCCACCTTTCTTATGGTATGGTTGAACTTCCTGAAGGCAAAATGAAATCCCGTGAAGGAACCGTTGTAGATGCAGACGACCTGATGGCAGAAATGCATGAAACGGCAAAATTAAAAGCTATAGAACAGGGAAAACTTGAAGGTCTTTCAGAAGAAGCAAAAGTAGCTTCTTATGAAATCATTGGAATGGGAGCACTCAAATATTTCATGCTGAAAGTGGATCCTAAGAAAAAGATGTTGTTCAATCCGGCAGAAAGTATTGAATTTAATGGAAATACAGGACCGTTTATTCAATATACCTACGCTCGTACGCAGTCTTTGCTGGCAAAAGCAGATTACCAGTATAAAGAAATATCGGATGTAACTTTAAACCAGTATGAAAAAGAACTGATTATGCTTTTGACCAGTTACAAAACAATTGTTGAAAGAGCAGCAGATGCATTGAGCCCGGCCCTGATTGCCAATTATGTTTATGATCTGGCTAAATCTTATAATTCGTTCTATCAAAGTAATATTATTCTGAAACTGGAAGATGAGAATTTAAAACAATTCCGTTTAAATATATCAGATCTCACAGCAAAGACGATTAAAAAATCGTTGGAACTCTTGGGAATCGGAACCGTAAACAGAATGTAAAAATAGAAAGAAAGCCTCCTGAAATTTTTCAGGAGGCTTTCTTTCTATTTTTTATATATCAATAATCTCGCATCAGAAATATCCCGGATCTCAAAATCTCGCAACCCGAACCTCGCAACCCAAATTTACATTTTATCACTACTTTCACCCTGCATCTGTTTCAGACTATCCGCGTACAACTTAGCAGGAGTCCATCGTGCATGTTTGGAAAGAACTACTTTATATCCCTTTTTATAAGTATAAACTTTAGTAAATTCTGCGCCGAAGAATATCAGCATACAGGAATAATTGATCCACATCATAATCAGAATGACTGTTCCTGCAGCGCCAAAGGCTGAAGTAGGTTTTACCTGGTTAAAATAAAGACTTAATAAAAACTTTCCTAGGGTAAATAAAACAGTCGTCAGAAATGCTCCTTTCCATACCGGTTTCCAGCTGACTAAAACATCGGGCAGTACTTTAAACATCAAAGCAAATAACAGCATCACAAGACCAAAGCCGACGCCGAAGTTGACAAACTCTACCAGCATATACGTTTCAAAACCAAAATATTGCGTGATAATCGTATTAAAAAGGCTGATCAGAGAAGATAAAATCATGGTGATCATCAGAAGAAATCCCAGAATAAGGATCATTCCCAAAGAATTCGCCCTGTCCAGTAAAAATTTGACTAATGCCTTTTTGGGAGCAGCTTCTACTTCCCAAAGTGTATTTAATGAATGCTGAAGCTGAAAAAAAAGGGTCGTAGAACCGAAAACCAATGATCCGACCCCTACTGCCTTCATAAAAATATTTTTTTTGTCAATCAAAGCACCAGCGAGCATATCTTCAATACTTTTCGCTACATCCGGGCCCATTATACCACTGATCTGTGTGCTGATCTGCCCGCGAATGGCTTCTTCCCCAAAGAAATTTCCAAGTACCCAGATAATAATGATCAATAATCCCGGGATAGAAAAGATGGCATAATACGCAAGACTTGCTGAATCTTTTGATGCGGAAGAATTGTTCCATTCTGTAAAGGTGTCTTTCAGAACTTCCCAGAAAAATTTGGCAGTTTTAATCATATTAAAATGGATATCCGATGGCAATATTTAAAACAAGATTGTCTTTTCTCCAACTTGAGTCTCCGAAATTGATTTTATCGAAGGCCCATCTGTCTCCTTTCTGATAGTAAGGAACTCTCAGTGGCATGGCAAGATCCAGTCTTAGAATCAGGATTGAAAAATCCAGTCTCAGACCTACTCCGGCTCCCACCGCAATTTCATTTAAAAAATCTTTTGAAAACTTAGCCCCGGGTCTGATTTCATCATCGTGAAGCAGCCAGATGTTTCCGGCATCTACAAAAACGGCAGCATTTAAGAACTTATAAAGATTGGCACGGTACTCTGCATTTAATTCCAGTTTGATATCCCCGGACTGGTCAAAATAAGCCCCCGGTTCTATCGTTCTCGGATCAAAACTTCCCGGCCCTAATGTTCTTGCACGGAATGCTCTGATACTGTTGCTTCCTCCTGAGAAAAATTGTTTGGAGAAAGGGACAAATTCTGAATTTCCGTATGGATAGGCAATTCCTCCGATAAATCTCGTAGCCAGTGAAGACTTTTCACTGAACTTATGATAGAATCTGAAATCGTTTTCAATCTTTACATATTGGCTGAAAGGAATTCCAAATATTTTCTTTTCCTTATCTTTTTTTACATCAGCTCCGGTAACCAGTCCCGTAATATTTCCTGCCAGATCCAGCGTTCCTTTATAATAGACGGTATTGGTCTTTGGCAGCATGGTATTGGTATAGGTATAAGAATAGGTAGGTCCAAAAATAAGCTGCTTTGCTACAACTCTTGCCATAGCTGGATTCTTCTTTGATATTGAATCATATTCTGCGGTAACATTTGCCGGGGATACCAAAGTAATATCAATCACTTTCAGATCATGTTCTTTCCTTGCATTTTCTTTCCACATATATCCGAATGATCCGGTGAAATTATTTAGGGTATAATATTGTGTTCTGTTCTGGAATTCATATCCCAATGTGATATTCGTTCTGGGAACAAATTCACTGGAAGAATGAAAACGGAATGGTGCTACAATTCTCGGAATCGAAAGCTGTACATTTGTTCCTGCACGGAAAATATTATTGGCATTCTGGGCACCTCCCATCTGGAAATCAAAAGCTCCGTAGATGGCTGCTTTAAATTGTTCCGCACCCCTGAAGAAATTTCGATGGGTCCAGTTCAGGTTCAACTCACTACCCGCATAGTTGGCGGAATTGGTTCTTCCCAAAGCTTCCAGACGGAGTGATTGGACTTGTCTTGGAGTTAATAAATAATAGGCATCAAATTTATGGTCTAAAGAATCAGATACGATGAATTCATTTTTTACAAATTTGAATACTCCCAGACTGATCAATCGGTTCAGGGTAAGATTGTGGTTGGAACGGTTGTAAAGATCTCCTTTTTTGAAATATAAGGCCCTGTCAAAAATCTTCGGTTTGAATTTATGCTGAGGATCAATGACGTAAATGTCATCGAAGCGATATTTGGAAAGAGAATCTTTATCCATCGGGATGCTGTATTTACCATCTTTCACATCCTGGATATTGTAATTGGGAAATACAATAACATTATCAATACTGAACTGCTGCGTTGCCAAATCAGGCGTTTTATCCTTCAGTTTTACATTAAGCTCAACTTTATGATTCTTACTCACCGTACTGTCGGCCTGCACGATAATATTATCAGGATGAAAATAATAAAAACCTCTTTCCTTTAACCTGTTGTCAATTCTTTCTCTTTCTGCTTTGATGACATCCAGATCAAACGGTTTTCCGTTTTTAAGAAGAGTTTTATCCGTAAGGTTTTGAATTTCCTGATTAACCAGTGTAGAATCTTTCTGGAATTTTACACCGTCTATCAGATATCTTGAGCCAGGTCTTACTGTATAAATAACCTGAGCTTTTTTATTCTTTGAAACCGTATCATAAGTTGCTCTGGCATTAAAATATCCTTTGTTTTCAGAATAATTTTCAATGATATCTTTATTGAACTCACGATCTACATCTCCCAATAATACTGGTTTTTCACCCACTTTGTACTTAAGCCAGTAATTAAAACCTTTGTCTTTTTTAGGCTCCTTGGCTATGTTATAGAAATACAGCTTTGGGCGCAATCCCAGAAATGTAGAATTAGGCTTTGGGGTGAGGTTTGCTTCCAGTGCAGACTCAAGATCTTTTTTTTCTTTCTTGGAAATCGTATCATTTTCAATCTTTACTTTGGCTCCCGTATAGAGCATCTGGCCTTCTTTCAAAAACCTGGTGTTGCTGCACGAGATTACCGTGGATGCCATTCCGGAAACCAACAGATACTTACAATATATATGGAACTTACTATTCATTATTTAAATTCTACCACTTGGTTATTTTGATTTTTTTTCGGCTTCTTCTCTTTGGATTTCTGGAAAATCTCCCGGAATTTGTCATAATCCAATGTAATAATGAATCCAACTCCGGTTTCTATGATCTGGCCCTGAAGAGCTACCTGATATTCATCCTTACGATACGCCCGTAACATATATCTTCCATCTTTGGAAAGACTGTAATCTACAGAAACGTTACCGGCAATATTGGTCATATTTTCATTCTGGCGGGCCTGGCCTTCCAATCCGAAATTACTTCCTACCGTTACTTTCAGTCGGTCATTCAACAGTTTTTTACTAATATCGACGTTAAGATCAGTTCGGGTATTTTTTTCTCCGGTGGAATAATCTTCTGAAGAATCAAGACCAAAATTAAGATCTACTCCTTTAATCAGCCCTGCTGCAAGATTATTCAGCTGCTGGGAAAGGATTTTACTCACACTTTGTCTTGCCATGGTCTCCGCAGACATTCCGGCACCGCTTTCAAATGGATTTTCTCCGATAAAACGGTTCAGAAGCAATAAGGCAAATACCTGTTTGTTCAGCTCAGACTCCTGGGTTCTGATCTGGGCAAGCTTCTGATCAACAACATCTTTTACATTCGTAGATACAGAATTATTTTTCTCATCTGTAGTAATATCGAAAGTAAGCTGAGGTTTCAATAATTCCCCTTTCATTTTTAACAAGGCATTAAAAGGAACCCTCTGCTTAAACTGATTCATCGTTGAGGCACTCTCTCCACTGATCTGCTGCTCCACAAGGTCAATAGGCGGAGCTTCTGTTTTATATACGGCGGTAATATCCATTTGAGCCATAGTAGGTTCACCTGTCCATGTAATGGTACTGCCTTTCTGGATGTCAAATTTACGCTTCAGGAAACTTACCGAAAGATCATAGCTTCCTTTTTCCACTTCATATACACCTACCAATGTGGTTTTTCCTGACGGATCTATTCCTCCGGTTAATTCTGCTTCACCCTGAAGCTGTACAAAATCACCATTAGCTTTATCAATGATTAATGATAGTTTTGCCTCTTTGCTGACTTCAATATTAACACTTACATCCATTCCTTTGATACGGCTCTGGGCATTAAGAGAATCGGCTTTGATCGTTTTGTTTAAAACCACCTGATCCTGATCCACAAATTCTACAATACCATCTCTCTCCTGCAAAGAAGGGCTGGATTGAGGAAGAACAAAAGTGAAATCGGTGTTGTCTGCCACGCTTAACCTTCCGTCTACCTTTGGAAGATCAAGGTTCCCGCGGATATGAAGTCCGGCATCAATGGCCAGAATACCATACATGATCGCATCATTGGATTTCTCCGAATTAACTACTTTAAAATCTTTTGCATTTACATTAAGGTTAAAAGCAAAATCCCTGTATGTCTGTGTCAGAACCTGCCCGTCCACTACAAGGGCATTTCCGTCTTTATCTTTGATTTTAAATTGATCAAACTCTATTCCCTGACTGGTAAAGTCTATTTCATCACTCAGATGTCTGAAATCACTTCCCGTTTTGGCAATTTCCAATCCGGCATCATTGAATTTTACTTTTCCTGAAATATTAGGTTTGTCACTCGTTCCGGTAATCTTTAAGTTTCCTGAAAGATAACCTTCCGTATTGGTAATGGCATTCATGGAGAATCCCTGAATACTCTTCATCTGAAGCTGATTAATCGCCATATTCAGGTCGAAAGTACTGGAAGAGGTATTGTAATCTCCAAGGATTTTTACGTCATTGTTATTTCCGGAAAGGGCAATATCTGCATTTAAAACTTTCGGTGAAGCATTGTTTACTTTTACAGCAAGATTTCCGACAGGACTTCCATAGACAATCAGGTCAGAAATATTCAGATCGGAAGTGAAGGTCATATTTTTAGTAATATCCCGAAGCTGTGCTGTCCCGTTAATGGTTCCTCTAGCCAGAACTGTATCTTTTTTGATAAGTTCCGTAATGGTTTCAATCTTGAAATCTTTCAATGAAATGTTCAAAGGGCTGCCTGGGCTGCTGCTTTCAGATTGAACAGCGATTTCACTGCTGCCATTGGAAAGAATGAAATTATCCGCCAGAATTCCTTTGTTGCTGATCTGAATTTTATTGTTTTCTGCAACATTCCAATCGGTATAGTTGAGTTTCAATCCATTCGGGTTAAGAGAAACTTCTGTAATATCATTCAACGATTTTGCATTTCCTGCAATCAGGAACTGAGTGGCATCTTTCTCGTCTTTTGTAGTAACGTTGTACCGGATGGTATTGTCCGCAACATCTCCGTCAATATTGATTTTATTTAAAGAAAAACTTGAGCTTTTCAAGGCAGCAACATTCATGCTGTATTGTAATGCCTGATTTTCATTCGTTACTTTTAAAGCCCCTTTTTCAATGGTATTTTCACCATATAATAATCGTGGAATTTGTCCGTCAATTTCAATTTTCTGAGAATCTGCATCATAATTCCCGACAAGATTAATGGTTTCAAAATCTTTCAGATCCGGAACAAATTTTCTGATCAGATCGTCATTTTTAATCTTTGCAGTAAAGTTAAAATGCTGCCCCGGATCAATTTTTTGACTTTTATCCGGCTTCTGGAACTGATAATACTGATTGACAGTTTGCGTTAAAGCTCCAAAAATCTGGGTAAGCTTATATTTACCTTTCAGTTCCACATCTGCAATCTGAGAATTGAAAACAATTTGTGTGGAATCCTGTGTAGAGGACGCTTTCAGATTGACTTCCTGTACAGGATACACTTCTTTTGTATCCGAGAATGCGAAATCCTTAAGGTTGAGATATCCATTCAGATTATTCGGATCTAAACTAGTGAAATCTCCATCAATTTTTCCGGCAATGATCATCGGTTTTTCATAGAAGCCAAGTTTGTTGACATCAAGCTTAATAACTTCCCCGTTTACTTTTACCGTAGGATTTTTTTCATCATAAACTCCGGAAGCGGTCAGCTGCAAACTGGCATTCGGGTCTTTTGAATCCAAAATCACATGATAAGCTCCTTTTTTGATCTTTCCGGTAAGGTTCATGTTTTGGTAACGATATCCTTTGTAGACTGCGGAAGCAACATGGCCTTTTAAGTCGGCATTGGCATTTTTGAAATCAAAACTTTCTCCTTTGGCGGCAATTTGTGCTGTAACAGGACCAATATCTTTATTCTGAATGATTTTCCCAACCTGTATACCCTGAAGATTGGCTTTCACATCATACAATTCATGATTCTTTCTGCGCATGTCTACCTGAGCGATGATGGCAGCGTTCCCCAAAGTAGAGTAGAGGTTAAGATCTGTATTCACCACTTTCGTTGTTCCTTTTGCATTTCCTTTGATGCTGAAATGGGAAGGAAGCGAAATATTCGAAGGAATTGTATTTTTAGGGACAAGATTGAATATTGTTTTGGCATTGGATGAAAACTCTCCGATTCTCAGATCATAATATAACTGATCCGGATTCATCACATTTTTGATTTTTCCGGAGGCCATTACTCTCAGTTGATCCAAACCTGAAACTTTCAGATCCTGAATTAAAAGATCGTTAACGCTTCCTTTTACATTGGCGTTTACATTCAGGATAGCATTCGGGTATTTATTGAATGGAACCGTATTTCTCAATGTCGGAACCAGATTCAGAATATCGGAAAACCCTATTTTTGAATCTTTGATATTGGCTGAAATTTTTACGGCGCCTAAGTTTGAGCTTAGCTGGTCAATGGAATTATAGTTTAAAATAACCTCATCACGCAATAGTGTTTTTGGAGTCTGCAGATAAAGATCTTTAAGATAAGCTTCCTTTTCAGCATACACAAAATCCGTATTGAACTTCTGAATATCCAGTCCTCTGCCTTCTTTGATTTCCGCCGAATTCACTGTTCCGGCAAAGGTGTTGTTCTCCATCTTGAAACTTCTCACCTCTACGTTCATCTTTGAAAAATTAAGGTGATTGAAGTCCATTCCCTGTTTAGTGGGAGCGATAGCGGTATTGTTATAATTGACCTTCACATCATTCAGAACAAGTTTTCCTAAAAGCAGTTTCATGGCTTTATCCTGATCGGAAACTTTTGAAATTTCAGGTTCTTTGGTCTTTTTTGGGTTGGCATTCTGAGCGGGAAGATAAAGGTTGGCATTAATGTCTGCCCCCGAAAGAAATACATTCGCTACGTTGAAAGCGTTGTTTTCAATATCCAGTTTATTAACCTTTGTACTCAGTTCTTTGAAGATAACTTTTGCGAATGTCTTTGTATTTTCATCGCCGTAATCAATGTCGAAATGAGTAAGTTTTATTCCTCTTAAGCCAATATTCATAGGCTTTTTTTCATTAAGAGAATCTACTTTTTTCTCCACCTTGTTGGCAACTTCTTCTACAAGTCCCTGCTTTAACTTTAATTTTAAACCGTCGAGATTGATATCATTAACAGCATAGTTGTTTTTGTTAAGATCAAAAGTTTTAACTCTGGTATCGAATGACTTAAAATAGAGCTGAATATCATTCTTCGATTGCTGGTCGTTAAATGTTACCCCAACATCTTTTAAATTGATTTTATCAAGGGAAATAATAAAGGGTTTGGAGGGACTTTCTTCTTTATCACTGGAAGCAAAAGCATCAATGATATAATCAAAATTGAATTTGCCATCCGGTTTCCTCACTACATTGGCACGTGCTCCTTCCATTTCAACAGAAGTAATATCTGCCGTAGAATTAAGAAGCTTCAGCATATGTAAACCTACATCCAGTTTCTTCACTGCCAGAAGAGTATCTACATCCTGCCCTTTGAGATAAAGGTTCTCCATGACAAGGCTGTTCGGGAATCCTATATAGACTCTTTCCAGGCTTACGGGAGTTTTGATTTTTTTCTCAAGGTAAACAATGAGTTTGTCTTTGATGAAATTTTGAACGGCTGGAAGCTTTAAGCTTAGTATCAACAGGGTAAGAAGAACCAATATTGAAATAAAGGTTATTACAATACGCCTTAAGAGTTTTGTGGTGTTGATTTTCAGTTTCAAATGCGATGAGGTTTCTAACAAAGATAACAATACTATTTTACTTGGTCTTTGTTGTGGTACCCTTTGCGAATGCAAAAATCCTGCCTTGGCTGTCTTATTATGGAATTTTTAGTTTGTAGTTGTCAAGTGAATAGTTGAGTAAGACGAGTCAAGGCAGGGATTATTATGTTTAAAAAACGCCCCCTTTTATCATTTTTTAATGTTGAAAAGGTTAGTTAGCAAAAATGAAATTCAAATGTTAGTAGTTGTGAAGGGGGCGTGGCATGGTTTATTGATAGATAATAATAATTTTAGTTGTTTCCGTTCTCCCATTTCACTTCTTCTCCCTGAGGAGCTGCACCACCTTGTGCCGTTGTGATAGGAGCGGTTTCCTGATTGATGTGATAAATATAAGCGGCAATTTTCTCTGCATCTCTTCCGGTAATAGTTCCTTCTTTAATGAAAGGTCTCATGGTAGGATTGTTCGGAGAGCCGTTTTCAAGCATCCAGAATACATTTTTAAATAAGCTTTTTTCTTTAATATTGATCCAGTGGGTATCGGTAAGGTTCGGACCTATACCTCCTTTTCCGCCGTCTCCGTGGCAGGTCACACAATTCGTTTTAAAAAGTTCCTGTCCTTCGGCAATGTTATCAGCACTGTATTTTGCAGATTCCAGATTGATCTGTGGCGCCGTTTTCTCATACTCTTCTATGGAAGCCAGCATGGTTTTTGTTTCCTTCGTATATTCTGCATCCGGATGGGCATAATCTGTAAAAGAGAAGGCTACCAGATATATGGCACAGAAAATACATTCGAACCAGAATAAGCCAATCCACCATTTCGGAAGGGAGTTGTCAAGCTCTGTAATTCCGTCAAAACCATGGTCGATAAGAATATCTTTTTCTTCTGTAGCGCTTTGTTTTTTGAACGCAGAGTTCCATAATTTCTGGTAATAAGGAATCTTTTTTTCTTCCAGATATTGTTTTTTTTCTTCCTCGGATAATCTGTTGAAACTTTCATTTTCTACCAGGTCACCAATCGAATTCATGATCAGCAGCAGGATAATGGCAATTAGTATCAGCGCCCAGAAAAAAGGAGAAGAAAAATATCCTGAATCTCCGGCAAACATTTCAAAGGCCATGATCGTTAAACCTATCGTTGTTGCGATATATATTGAAATGGGGGTTCTCGTTTTCATTGCAGTTTAATTTTAAATATTATTCTACGCTAGCAGTCTGTACCTGTGTTGTTTTGATGTCTGTACCTAATCTCTGCAGGTAAGCAATCATGGCTACAATTTCTCTGTGTTCAAGCGGTACATAGGCAGATCCTTTTGCTGTTTTTTCTTTAGTCATCTGATCTTTTACATCCGTTGCTTCAGAATAAATTCTCTGTACAATTGCTTTGGACTGGTTGTCCGCCCATTGGCTGGCAGAATCTATCTGAGCTTTTGTATAAGGAACATCGAAGACATTTTTCATCAGTTTCATTTTATCCACCATTTGTGTTCTGTCCAGTTTATTACTGATTAACCATGGGAAACGTGGCATAATGGAACCGGCAGAAGTAATTCTTGGGTTATACATATGTTTAAAATGCCATGAATCCGGGTTTCTTCCTCCTTCTCTGTGAAGATCAGGACCTGTTCTTTTAGATCCCCATAGGAATGGTCTGTCGTATACGAATTCTCCTGCTTTGGAGTACTGTCCGTTTTTCCCTTCAAATCTTACCACTTCATCACGGAAAGGTCTGATCATTTGCGAGTGGCATGAGTTACATCCTTCACGGATATATAAGTCTCTACCTTCCAGTTCCAGTGGCGTGTATGGTTTTACAGCAGTAATTGTCGGAACACTTTGCTTCAGTGACAGTGTAGGAACAATCTCCACCAATCCACCAATTGCTACTGTAATGAAAGCTAATACAGAAAGAAGAGTAGGCGTTCTTTCCAGCCAAAGGTGTAAGCCTTCACCTTCTTTTCTTGAACTTCCGATATTGGCTAAGGCAGGAGCTTCTGCAGGAACTTCTTTCTGGAATGAACCGGCTTTGATTGTTTTAATAACATTTACAACCATCAGGATAGCTCCTGAAAGATAAAATAGTCCTCCTAAGAATCTCATTTTATAGTAAGGAATGACAGCTGTTACAGTATCCAGCCAGTTTTTCCATAATAAGGTTCCGTCCGGGTTGAACTGTTTCCACATCAATCCTTGTGTAAATCCAGAAATATACATTGGAACTGCATAGAAGATGATTCCTAAAGTTCCCAGCCAGAAGTGCCAGTTGGCCAGTTTTTTAGACCAAAGAGATGTTCTCCACATAATTGGAACCAGGTAATAAACAATTCCGAATGCCATAAAACCATTCCATCCGAGTGCACCAATGTGTACGTGTCCGATAACCCAGTCTGTATAGTGACCAATTTTATTTAATGATTTTGTAGCGAGTAAAGGTCCTTCGAAAGTAGCCATACCATAGCATGTAACCGCTACTACAAAGAATTTAAGAATCGGATTTTCTCTTACTTTATCCCAGGCTCCTCTTAAGGTAAGAAGGCCATTAAGCATTCCTCCCCATGACGGAGCAATAAGCATAATAGAGAACCCTGTTCCTACCGCCTGAGCCCATGCCGGTAAAGCTGTATATTGCAGGTGGTGAGGCCCGGCCCAAAGATATACGAAGATCAGCGACCAGAAGTGAATAATGGATAGTTTGTATGAGAATACCGGTCGCTGAGCTGCTTTTGGCATAAAATAATACATAAGACCTAATACAGGGGTGGTTAATACGAATGCAACCGCATTGTGCCCATACCACCATTGCACTAATGCATCTTTTACACCTGCATATACAGAATAAGATTTCCAGCTTGTGAAAGATAACGGAACTTCCAGGTTATTGAAGATGTGAAGCATTGCTACAGCAAGCCAGGTTGCCATATAGAACCAGATGGCTACGTACAAATGTCTTACTCTTCTTTTGGCAATAGTTCCGAACATATTGATTCCGAAAATGATCCATGAGAATGCAATTAAGATATCGATGGGCCATTCATGTTCGGCATATTCTTTAGAAGTATTGATTCCCATAAGGAACGTAATAACCACACTGACGATCATCAGCTGCCATGACCAGAAATGAATCCATGAAAGGGTGTCACTGTACATTCTGGTTTTAAGAAGCCTCTGCATACTGTAATAAGCACCGCAGAAAAAGGAATTACATACAAAAGCAAAAATTACAGCACTGGTATGAAGCATTCTGATCCTTCCGAAGCCCATGGCTCCCTGTGTATTGATCAGCCCCTGAATATTACCTGAAGCCAAGCTTTTAATAGTTGTATCATCCGTACCGAATAAAAATTCAGGCAATTCAGGATAAAAAAGCATCAATGCAGCTGTAAGCCCCAGCAGAAATCCTACAAGTCCGAATGCGATAGTCGCATAGAGGAATGCTCTGACAATATTATTGTCATAATTAAATTTTTGCGTCTCCATAAATTCCAATAGTGTTTACCGAAGTGATATTTTCTCTGAAAAAAGGCGTATTTTTAAACCTTTTCTATGTTGAAAATAAATATCATGTAACGTGTGTAATGTTTTGCCAAAGGTATTTATTAACTTTGTTAGAGGCTAATAGATAATCTTCTAAAATATACCGAAAACTACTAAAACAAAAACGATGAAAGTATGTGGACAAAATATCAGGAAAATACGTAGGAGCAAAGATCTTACGCAGGAATACATGGCCTTTGAAATGGGGATTTCCCAAAAGGCATATTCCGATATTGAGAATTCCAAGGTGAAGATCAACCTGGAGATACTGACTAAAATATCTGATATTTTAGAAATCAAGCCATCTGACATCTGCAGTATTTCGCATAAGTGCGGAAACGATGAATATGAAGATAAATACCAAAGTCTGTTGGAATACATGAAAAAGAATAATATTTCCGTTCCGAAAGAATTTTTATAAACCTTAATTGCTTAGATAATTTCTTAAGAATGATCTCTTTTCAAAAAATAGAAAGAGATCATTTTTTTTGATCTGAATGAGATGTTAAATATTAATGTTGACGGGCTAAAATAGAATCTTAACTACAATCGTTAAAACTATTTTTGTAACTGCATTCCGAACTTTATCTAGAATGATGTAAAAAGAAAATATACGGATGAGACCGAATTCTCAATTTACCCCTGAGAATGTGAATTTCTCTGAAAAGTTTTTATATATTTAGCGACCGAATAATTCATTTAATGAGCAACGAAAATAAAACAGGACAAAACGAGACTTTAGTTAGAGGATTAACAAATCGACATATACAATTAATTGCCCTTGGTGGAGCCATCGGAACAGGGTTATTTCTGGGAATCGGACCGGCAGCAGTACTGGCTGGACCGTCCGTAATTTTAGGCTATGCTTTAGCAGGTATTATTGCCTTTTTTATTATGCGTCAGCTGGGTGAAATGGTCGTTCAGGAACCCGTTTCGGGAAGTTTTAGCTACTTTGCCTACAAATATTGGGGGAATTTTCCGGGATTTGCTTCCGGATGGAACTACTGGATTCTCTATATTCTGGTGAGTATGGCAGAACTTACGGCAATCGGACATTACATCCATTTTTGGTGGCCGGAAATACCACTCTGGGTTTCCAGTTTATTCTTCTTTGTGGTAATCAATGCGCTTAATCTGGCATCCGTAAAAGTTTACGGAGAAACAGAATTTTGGTTTTCCATTATCAAAGTGGTGGCTATTATTGCGATGATTATTTTCGGAGTCTATCTTTTGATAAGTGGGACAGGAGGAGAAAAAGCGACAATTACCAATCTGTGGAATGACGGAGGTTTTTTTCCAAAAGGATTATTTAACAAAACAGAAAACGGATATTCAGGACTATTTGCAGCCATGGCAATGATCATGTTCTCATTCGGAGGACTTGAGCTTATCGGAATTACCGCGGCAGAGGCTAAAAATCCGGAGAAAACGATTCCACAGGCAACCAATCAGGTGATCTACAGAATCCTTATTTTCTATGTAGGAGCGTTGGTTATTTTATTTTCTTTAAGTCCCTGGAGAGATATTACAGAAGGATCCAGCCCGTTTGTAATGGTATTTCAAAATCTGAATGGTCTCGAATTCAGCCTTTTTGGGAAAGTGATTCAGTTCAATACATTAATAGCGAATGTTCTTAACCTGATCGTTCTGACAGCAGCGTTGTCAGTGTACAACAGCAGTGT
Source organism: Chryseobacterium sp. NRRL B-14798 (assembly GCF_050470705.1). Lineage (NCBI taxonomy): Bacteria > Pseudomonadati > Bacteroidota > Flavobacteriia > Flavobacteriales > Weeksellaceae > Chryseobacterium > Chryseobacterium sp. NRRL B-14798. The sequence goes on from NZ_JBFLUL010000005.1 coordinate 903,210, forward strand.
TTACAGCAACAGCAGAATGCTTTTCGGATTGGCTCAGCAGGGAAATGCTCCGAAATTCCTGAAAAAACTGAACAAAAACTCAGTTCCCACCAATGCGATCATTATATCTTCATGCTTCGCAGGAATCTGTATTATAATCAATAAACTGGTACCGGAGAAAGCCTTTGAATATTTGATGGCTTTAGTTGTATCTACACTGATCATCAACTGGCTGATGATATGCTACACCCATTTAAAGTTCAAAAAATCAATAAATGCAGAAGGAATACATTCAAAATTCCCATCTATATTTTATCCGGTATCCAACTATATCTGTATTGCATTTTTAATTCTGATTTTAGGGTTAATGAGTATTACAGGTATGGAAATTCAGGTAATTCTGATCCCGATATGGATTGGCTTTTTGTTCGTGATGTATAAATTATATAAACCGAATTAAATAGTAAAGACATTTAAAAATATGTTTTTGGAAAGGTGAAAATTACAAGATTTTCACCTTTTTTGTTTCTGAAAATTTTTAGCGATACTTTCTAAGTGAAGGAGAAATGCAACATTCATTGAGTGAGTACTTCGTATTTTCGCTTATTTTTCATATATTAGTAAGACGTTATATTTCAAATTCAGGTGAAAATTATAATCTGTTTGTGATATCTGCGGAGAAGCCGAAAACCGTTACAAAAAAGTAGGCATGACCAAAAAACACTCTTATGGCCAATTTATTTCAAACTTTTACCAATACCGTAAAGCACTGGTACATCCCGTTAATCTTCGGAATTCTTTTCCTTATTTGTGGTTTTTATGTATTCAGTGTGCCGCTGGCAACGTATGTTACACTCTCCATCTTTTTCAGTGTTTCATTCTTATTTTCAGGAATTACAGAAATATTTTTTTCCTTACAGAACAGCAAATCCCTACAGGGTTGGGGCTGGTTTCTAGTGAGTGGATTATTAACCACTGCAATAGGAATTTATCTTATCGCAAATCCTCAGATTTCTATGGCAGTACTTCCTTTTGTCATCGGATTTACTTTGCTGTTCCGTTCATTTCAATTACTGGGTTTTGCATTTGATCTGAAAAGCATGAGGATAATGAGCTGGGGAAATGTTGCTCTTGCCAGTGTGGGGGGCATTATATTTTCCCTGCTGCTGATTTTCAATCCGGTATTTACGGGAATTTCATTAGTTACCCTTACCGGTGTTTCCTTTATTTTTATGGGAATAGCTTCCATTATGCTGGCTTTAGACTTAAGAAAAGTCAAAAAAATTCCAGGGAAAGTAAGCCAGGAATTAAGGGATAGAATCAAATCGATACAGGAAGAAATTGATGAGCTCAAAAAATAATACATATTTACATGATAAACAAAAGAAGACCTCAAATAGAGGTCTTTTTTTAATCAAGCAAAATATCTTAAAGCTCCAGAATCCACTTCTGAAGTTCAGTGTTTGAGGGTAGCTTCAGTTTTTTCTTAAGTCTGTATCTTTTTGTTTCTATTCCCCGCAAACTAATGTTTTCATATTGGCAGATTTCTTTATTCGTAAGATTTAATCTGATATATGCACTGAATTTTACATCATGCTCTGTAAGTTCGGGGGTATGGGTAATTAATTTTTCATAAAATTCAGGATACACTTCTTTAAAACGCATCAGAAACAAGGGACTTCTGTTCTCCATCAGCTGTATAATTTCATCAAATGAATCATTTACTTTCGATTTAAGAACATCCGTTTCAAGAATCTTCTTTTCAATAATTTTATCTTTTTTAAGTTCTTTTTGAATATAGATTTTTCGGATAAAATAGAATACTATTAAAAATATGACGATAATAACCAGAGCTATTGCATAAAATGTCTTTCTATCTTTTTCTTTTTCTTCTTTATTTAATTCTACCAATGTATTCACAGCAAGATTTACAGCTTCTTTTTCATTGTTGTTGAGACTGTCGTTAAGAGCTGTGTATTGCCTTAAATAGTCATTTGATTTTTCAATTTCATTGAGGGATTTGTAGACACTGGAAATGGTGTCATAAACGGTAAGTAATGCCGTTTTGTTTTTTGTTTGTTTGAAGAAATCAATGGTTTTTAAATAATATTCTAATGCTTTCTTTTGATCACCTTTTACATTATAAAGATCTCCATAACTAAATAAAGCGATCCCTTTTTCAGTTCTTCTTGCAGTACTGAAGCTGTGCATGGCCTTATTCATATAGAATTCTGCTGAATCCAGGTGTTTTTTTTTGGCTATAAAGCCATCAGCGATCCTCGTATAAGTAAGTATTCCGGGGTTAACAGCCAGCATTTTTTTCTCTATATGCTGTAAAGAATCCTGATTTTTCATCCTTACAAAATTCGCACGCTTCCAAGAATAATTATAAAACAGAATGGCTTTTCTCTGACGTTCGTCAGTGAGCTTTTTAATATAATATTCCGCTTTGTTGAATGCAGCATTAGATTGTTCTAGTAATCCCAGTTGAGTATAATTTTTACCATACTCATTATATAAATTTCCTATCAGAAGAGGAGAACTGATATTTTTAAGTTCCTTTTTAGCTTTGTCAAGATATTCCAGACTTTCTTTATATCTGCTGAAATTGCATAATATGCCGCCAATATTCGTGTATACCATAATGATTCCTTTGGTGTCACCATTCGCTTCATATTGGGTAAGAGCCTTGGTATTATATTTTAAAGCACCTTCGAAATCACCTTTACTTTTATATTCCCATGTTGTTTTTATAGGTTCAGGCTGAAAAGAATAGTCTTGAGCATCAAAAAATGCAGAGAAAGAAAAGAAAATCAGGTATAATGTTTTAATTCTAAAATTGGGGAACATATTTTTTAAAATTATTAAAACAAAAATAACTTTTTTATGAATATGTTTTAAAAAATTAAGCAATAACAAAAATTTTTACCTGGAATATTCATAAAAGATACACTTCAAAAATACTCCATTGAATATATAAAATGTTGTTTTTTAATTCATTGAGTTGTGAAGTATTTTTGAAGTAATAATCAGGGTACATAATATTGATACATTTACTACGAAAATTTTTTTCATTCTTAAGTGTTTGTGTTTTGGGCGGGGATAGTAATGTCCCTGCCTTTTAAGGATAAAGCCATTGAAGTTACAGAGCTTTATAATTTCCTTCTTTATCTCTGAATTTTGTTCATGAAGAGCTAATAATTCACTTTTTTTACTTGCTTCAAAGTTACTTCATGTTGATTGTAATTTGTTGTTTTTAAGTTAGTTGTGTTTTGACGTGTCTTTGATGTAGAATTTTTTTTATTTGCAGGCAGTAAGTTTGCATCATCTAATTCGAACGTTGGAAAATTTCAGACCGGTCATATTTTTCAGTACGATTCTAAATGCACACAAGAAAAAAAATTAACATCAAACCTTTTTTAAAACGTAAACAAATGAAAAAAATAATCATTTCATCAGGAATGCTTTTCTCAAATTTATTCTTCTCTCAGGTAGGGATAAATACTCCAAATCCTCAAGGCTCTTTTCATGTGGATGGTGGCAAAGATAATGTTTCAACAGGAGTTCCAACTACAGCTCAGCAGGCTAATGATTTTACAGTGCTCAGTAACGGAAATGTCGGAGTAGGAACAGTAAACCCTACCAATAAATTGGATATCCGCTCTACAGCCAATGGAGCTCTAAAAATTGTCGATGGAACACAGGGAAATGCCAAAGTTTTAACATCAGACGCGAATGGTGTTGCAACATGGAAGGACCTTCCTGCAAATACTAATATTTACAATTCAAACGGAACACTTACAGGATCCCGTACAGTAGCTCAGGGAACCAGTTCTTTAGCCTTTACAAGTACTGCTACCGCAGGAACCAATCACTTTTCAGTGGATGGAAGTACATTTTCGGTAGATGCAGTTACCAACAGAGTGGGTATAGGAACAACAACTCCTAAGAATATGTTGGATTTGGGAAGCGGTAACGGAAAAAAACTGGCATTATGGAACAGTGCCGCAGGAGATGATTTTTATGGATTGGGAAATGCTGCTAATGTATTACAGTTGTTTGCAGGAGCTCCGGCTGCAGGAGACCCGTTAATGACTTTGAATAAAAATGGCAGAGTAGGTATTGGTACAACGGCGCCCACAAATGTGCTGGATGTTCGTTCCTCAACGAATGGTGCATTGAAAATTGTAGATGGTACACAAGGGGCCAATAAAATATTAACTTCTGATGCCAATGGAGTGGCAACATGGCAGAGAGCTGCATCAAATGTTGCTGTAGGAACATTGGGTGGAGGGTATGATGTACCATTTTCTCAATTTTCTGATTTTAGATATACAGGTTCTTCCATTACTTTACCTCCGGGAAGATGGATGGTTACCATTTCATTATTATTAATACCGCAGGGAACAATTACAGCAAGTGACTGGATGTTTGTAAGAAGTACTTTCTCAGAAGCAAATCTTACAACCATTGGACAAACAGGCACTCAGTCAGCAGATGTCATAAGACCTACTTTAATGAGTTTTCAATTGGAAGGACCATTTAATGGTGGACAAAAATATAGTGTTGCTACGGGTACAGTACAAATTAATAATACATCCGGGACAACCAAAACGTATAGATATATTGTAGGGAATACTCAGGCTAGTGGTACTGTGACAGGGGCCGGATTGGGTAAAGTGGGAGGAGTATGGTCTGAAAATGCGATTTATGCTGTTGCAGTAAATTAATATAAAAGGATATCAGGTTCAGGATATTTTATATTTATCAGATGGTATAAAGTGCAATTAATGCCTTAAACTACTTTTTTTCAAGGTGTTTTGGGAAAAAGTAGTTTTTATTGTTTTACTATTTTTCCTGACAGATACAAAGAATATACCCGTGTACAAAACAGAATATTAGAAATATTAACAATAAGAGCTTTAGAGTGAAAAGAAACACTGGATTGTCAGATATAATACTTTGCGTTAATACCGTTGCAATGTTTGTATTTTTAGTCCCTCTGGTGGCAGCAATATTTTTTAATGCCAGCGAATTTTTGCTTTGTATTTCGATTTTTTTAATCCTTATTGAAATTGAATTTCTTATTCTCGGCTTTATTCCGATCTGGAAACTGTTGTTTATTTTAAAGAGAAATATCACGAATCAGCAGATTAAACATTCTAGTTTCTTAATCTCTCTTCCTTTTATTCTTATAGGTGTGTATATGACAGTTTGTTCTGCATCAATTTTTTACCAGGAAATAGGTGCAGTGTTCAAGGATTATAGGGCTGGAATCTTTACCTATCAGGGAGAACTCCTGATTTGGATGACGTACAACAAAGATACTAACCCTGCAGAATTTACAGCCGAAATTATTTTGAGGTGTTTTATCGCGGGTTTATGGGGACTATTATTAGAAGTTGGAATATTGATTATAACGGTAACCTCTGTTTTTATAATAAGACCCGATTTTCGAAAAAATTAAAACAATACACTATGGACTTCCCAAAATATAAAATACTACCTCTTGAGATCTGGAGTTGCTATAGCGTAGGTCTATTGTAAATTATAATTGTTGCGTTGTGAATATTATTTATATCGCAAGTTGTTTATGTTAATTTAATATTATAAATGCTTAAAAAGTGTAAATTTGGTTTTAATATATGTTTATTTGAATAAAAAGAATAAATAAATGTATTGAATTAAATACTCAAATTACACCATTTTAAATCTTAAAAAATGAAAAAAAATTTAATCTCTTTGGCAATGATATTGTTTTCTGTCATTGCGTTTTCACAGGTAGGGATAAATACATCAAACCCTCAAGGTATGCTCCATGTAGATGGGGCAAAAGACAATCCTGCAACCGGTGTTCCAACTGACGTCCAGCAAGCCAATGACTTCACAGTAACTTCTGAAGGAAATGTAGGTATCGGTAATCTAACACCATTATCGAATCTCCATATAAAAAATAGGGGAACAGCCACAGGTATTGGAGGAGGTGAAGCTACCAATACGGGATTACTGATAGAAAATCCTATTACCAATAACTCCATATTATCGATCTTAAGAACTACGGGAACTACGGGAGTGAAACAGGCAGTAATGGGTATAAATCCTAATTTCAACGGGAATAACGGGGTATTTATTATTTCCCGTATTCCTGGTGGAAGTGATTGGGCAATGGATCTAACCCTGGGTAATATAGGTGTCGCTACCAATACTCCTACCAATACCTTGGATGTAGCCGGCAGTACCAGAGTAAGAACCATGGATGTAGCTGCAGGCGCTACCCTTATTACGCCGGTATATTCAGACGCAAATGGTGTCCTGAATAAAGCTGTTGATAATATTTATGGAACGGTTATTAATAACACCGTTACCATAGCACCAGGTGCTACAAATACTTTGATTGCAGGACTTGCCAATAATGCGGTATATAAAGCTGTGGTCAATGTCAGCAATACTTGTGGGCGTATTGGTATTGCAGAGTATTACGTCACTAATAATGCTCTTAACAATTCTTTCTCTATTAAAGGAATGGATGGAAGTTTAAACACTGACACCACCGATAAAGCGCCTGCTTTTACTGAAGTAAACAGATATACAACATCAGTTGTTTGGTCAGGCATTCCAAATTGTGCTGCAGGAGGTACTAACATTGCATTTAATTATACATTAACAATGCCCACAGCCGGAACAATAGATCTTACTAACAATGGAGATGCAAGCTTACAGTATAAAGTGATCCTTACAAGACTTTTTTAGTTTTTACAGAATATAAAAGTACAGCATGCTATTATAAAAAAAGACCTCAATGAAAGGTCTTTTTTATGCGATCTGATATAATGCTTTTGTAAAAGAAGTAAATGCTTGATTTTGAGATGTATTGTCTTTCTTTAGAAGAATAGAAAACTCCCGTTAAAAGATGGGAGCTTTTATTATTAAAAATAGAGTAAAGGTCCAGAATCCACTTCCAAAATTCGTACTAAGTAAGGCAAACATCTGCTTTTATTTCTTTATTAATTTTAACGATTGTCTGTCTCTTTTTTTAGTCTCAAACTGAATAATGTAATTCCCTTTTTCTAATTTCTGAATATTGATTTGTTCATTGAATATTGAAGAACCGCTCTGAATTTTTTTCCCGGACATATCAACAATACTGTACTCAAAACTTTTATTACCCTCTTTTTTATATTGTATGGTAATATGATCCCTGGCCGGATTAGGATGAAGGGTAAAAGTATTATGATCTTTTGCAGAAATATCATCCACCCCAAGGAAACCACTGTTAAACTTTGTCAGAAAAGATTTGGAGCCATGTGTTACACTGCCGCCGGAATAAGCAAGAACAAGTGAGCCGTCATTTAAATTAAATAACTTTTTAATATAGTCAGCTCTTAGCGATGTAGTCGGAGGTGCGGCCATAAAATATTGAAAGCCCGCAGTTGATGTAGTATAATCTACAGTTCCGTTAGCATTCAGTCTTGTTACAAATAATTGTGCAATAAGATTCGGGGTACCATTATACATATTCGTTATACCTCCTGTCACTATTATTTTTGAATTGGGCAATACGGTAATCTGGCCCAATGACAATTGCTTTGCAGTGGTAAAGCTATAATCAGGTGTTCTTCCATTATTGGAAAATCCGGAAACAGAGGCGCCATCTGAAATTTGAATTTTAGATAAAAAGAAAGTCCCCCCATATATCGTATTTTTACTATGCAGTAATAAAATAGAATTATCAGTATAATTATATTCAAAATTTCTGGCAACAGAACCTTGCGTATTAGGAATAAAAACAGAACCATTAGTACCAAATGTAGAATCGTACGTGCCGTCAGGCAGTCTTCTTTCGATATAAGAATCTTCTGTGTAGGTTAATGTATTGGTTTTGGTTCCCGCCATTACCAGTTTCCCATCATTCTGAATATAAAACTTTTTGGGATAAAATGTATTAAGCAATAATTTTCCATTGGTTCCGAAATTGTTATCAATGACTCCGTTGGAATCTACTTTTACCATATAAGAACCCATGTTGGAAATAAGAAGGTAACTGTTTCCATTCTGATCTACTGCAAAATCATCTGCTGTACCGTTTTGACTTACAGATTGAGTGGTAAAACCATTGGTGCCAAAGCTGGTGTCCAGAGATCCGTCCAGGTTAATTCTGGTTAAAAACCAATCATATAAGCTGTGGGTTGGAGTAGCATTTACCCTTCCATAAATCAATATTTTATTATTATTTAAAATAATTTTTTTGATAGATTCGCTTTTATCCAATGAATTGCTGCCCATATCATAATCCTTTTCTCCGAAGGAGCTATCAAGAATTCCGCTTTGGTTTACCTTTCTTATGGTGATAGAGCCTGTGGAAGTTGCAGTAATGAATTGGCCATCCGGAAGTATCACCACATCTGATGTTTCTCTGAAATTATCATACATGCAATATCCGCCATTTCCAAAAGTAGTGTCCAAACTGAAGCTTTGCGCATTCAAAAAAATGGTGAAAATAGAAAATAATAAGAAATAGTGTTTTTTCATAGCTATAGTTTTAAATTGTTTATTCTGATTTCACTCAGAAATAAAAGATGATAATAAAAACAAAAACCATCCTTAAAAAAGGATGGTTTGTAGACTCACAGGGATTCGAACCCCAGATGACTGAACCAAAATCAGTAGTGTTACCGCTACACCATGAGTCTCTGTTTGTTTTAGTGGTGCAAATTTACAGCTTTTTTCTTTATATACAAGAACTTTTTGAATTTTTTTTTAAATTTACTGTAGAATTTATTTACGGAAAACATGCTGATAGACTTCAATAATCTCAATATTAATCAATTATCATTCTCTACAGAATTTGAAAAGAAAGTAAAAGATTTTCTGGAAGAATGGTTTTCAAAAAAAACAGGAGTAAATGTCCAGACTTCGGGTTCTACCGGAGTACCCAAAATCTTTGAAATTGAAAAAAAGAAAATGGTCAATTCAGCAGTGATGACCTGTAATTTTTTAGGATTAAAAGAAGGCGATACGGCATTACTTTGCCTGCCTGTAGAATACATTTCCGGAAAAATGATGGTTGTCCGTTCTATAGAAAGAAAATTACAATTAAAAGTTACTGATCCTTTTTTAAAGCCTCTTGAAAATCTGAATGAAGAAGTAGATTTTTGTGCCATGACGCCTCTTCAGGTAGAAAACTCACTGGAAAAGCTTCATCTGATTAAAAACCTGATCATTGGTGGTGCTGCCGTTTCAGAAAGTCTGAAAAATAAAATCCGGCATATGAACCTTAGTCCTTCAAACCGTATTTTTGAAACCTATGGAATGTCTGAGACCCTTTCTCATATCGGATTGAAACAATTAATGCCGGAACAGGAAGAGTATTTTACCGTTTTTGAAAATGTGTCCATTTCTTTAGATGACAGAGGTTGTCTGAAGATCTTTGCTCCCAATGTAAATGCTTCAGAGTTGCAAACTAATGATTTAGTTGAGATTAAGAGTAAAAAACAGTTTAAATTCCTTGGAAGAATTGATAATGTGATTAATTCCGGAGGAGCAAAAATTTTTCCTGAAGCCCTGGAAGCCCTGGTAAAAAAAGAACTCCCAAATGAGGCCATATTTGCAGGGTTGCCGGATGAAAGTTTGGGCCAGAAATTGATATTGATTATAGAAGGAAATGAATCTGATGAGGTAAAAAGGAAAGTTTCAGAAATACCATTTGAAAAAAAATTCCACAGGCCGAAAGACATTATTTTCATCAGAGAAATTCCGAGAACTCCCAACGGGAAGGTAAACAGATTGGAATTGTATAAAAATTTAACTGGAGATCTCTAGTTGATTCCGGTATCTCAAAATCTTAAAAAAATGAAAGATTTTTCAAAAGAACTCAGTTTCAAAACTTCCCGCAGCAGCGGTGCAGGAGGACAAAACGTCAATAAAGTGGAGACTGCCGTTACCGTACTTTGGAAAGTAGATGCATCAGAATTTTTTAATGAAGACGAAAAAGTATTGATTCAGCTTAAACTGAAAAACAGGATCAATGCGGACGGTTTTTTATTCCTCTCAGTTTCTGAAAGCAGAACACAACTGATGAATAAAAATAAAGCCATTGAAAAAATAATTGAAATGGTAAACAAAGCACTCATTGTTCCGAAAAAAAGAACAGCAACCAAGCCTTCAAAAGGTCAGAAACAAACAAGACTGGATAATAAGAAAAAGCTTTCAGATAAAAAAGAAAGCAGACGTTTCAGGTTTTAATAGGTTTCTCCGGTAGAAAATTTTATTTTTGCCGGAAATTTTAAAACCATGATAAAAAAAATAATCGTAGCTGGAGTGTTCTCAATCTCCATCATGTCTTTCGCTCAGAAATTTTCTATCAGACCTTCCATAGGATATGCATGGAGAACTGCAAAGACAATTCCCGGCCTTAGCAAAGAAGAAAAAGAATATGTAAAAGACCTGAAAAATGGAATGAACTTTGATATTGCAGCCCATTATGAAGTGAAAAATGGTCTAGGATTCGGAGTGAAATATTCCAACTACAGTGCATCTAGCGACGGATTTCTGCTTGGTTATGTAAATGGAATGCCAGTATCTGTTCCTGTAACGACAAAGGATCATATTACATTTTTCGGTTTCTCCGGACTTATTTCAAATAATCATCTGGATACAAGACATAAGGTATTTGCAGATGTGGCGTTGGGAGTACTATCTTATACTACAAAAACAGGATCTGTAAAAGGTACAGGAAGTACTTTCGGGGCAGAAGTTGATCTTGGATATCAATATCAGGTAAGCAAGAATTTTATGATAGGGCCAAAAGTAGGATTAAGTGGCGGAACCCTGAATAAAATGAAGTATAACGGGGTGACTTATAAATTTGATGATGATCAAAAAGAAGGTTTGCACAGAGTTTCTTTAAGTGCAGCCGCTACATTCCGTTTTTAAGCCGTATATTTGTTAGAATTAATAATAATTGATAATGACAGCAACAATTTTTTTATCTGCAGAACACCGCCGGTCAGGATTGCTGCTGTCTTTACTTTATCTTCATACAGATTCTTTTCTGAAAAGTTCCAAGGACTTCATTATCTAAGCCCTGTCAGGATCCAAGGCAGGGACTCATTTAGAACTTTATGTATTGTTTTTTGCAGTTTTCTATAGAAGAAGGCTGTTGTACGCCTGGCTTCTACATTGGATCGTCAGAGAACAACTGTATTTTAAATTAAAAAATTGAAGAAAATGTCTAATCATATTATTGTAACCACCGGAATTTATGATGCCATAAAAGATACACTGAGAAGAAAAAAAGTAAGCATCGAAGAAGAAAAAAGATTGACCGAAGAGCTCAGAAAAGCAAAACAGGTCCTGAGAAGAGATCTTCCTGCTGATATTGTCACAGTTGATAGAAAAGTAACATTAAAAGACCATACCCTTGGTTTTGAACATGAATACATTTTCGTACCCTCCACAAAACAAAAGCTTAAAAAGAACAAACACTCCATTCTGTCTGATATTGCTCTTGCAGTAGTAGGGTATAAGGTAGGAGATGTTATCAGCTGGCCTTTCAGAGACGGAGAAAGAAAAATCGAAATTCTGAAAGTGGAAACCTGGGAAGGATAAATTTCTGCTAAATATTATTTAAGTTGATTGTTAATGAAAGCGTGGCTCATTTTGGGTCGCGCTTTTTTATAAACTTTTAATGTTGGAAAACGCAAAGCCGCAAATTTTTTGACATGGCTCCTACTTTAAAGCGCAAGGATCTTCGATAAAATTTTTACTGTACAATTTATTTTTTATCACATGCTGATTTTTCGGATAATATAAAATAAAAATCTGTGCAATTTGTGCAAAAATGATGCTTTCCCTTGCTGAAAATCTTCGATTTTCTTGCGCCTTAAAATATTCATAAAGCTTTAAAATCTTTTGTACCCTTGCGTTTTCAACAACTGAGACTCTTCTATTTAACAAATGATAAAAAAAGACGCCTCTCTTATACTTTCTTCAAGTGCTTTCGCTGCATTCCGTTTTTAAGTTTTATCTTTGCAAAAATTAAAAAAAATGAGCAAACCGATAACTGAATTCATAGAAAAGTATTACCTGCACTTCAACGCAGCTGCATTGGTGGATGCTTCTAAAGGATATGTTGCACATCTTAAAGATGGCGGAAAAATGATGATTACTTTGGCGGGAGCAATGTCTACTGCTGAATTAGGGAAGATTCTTGCTGAAATGATCCGTCAGGGAAAAGTAGATTTTATCTCTTGTACAGGGGCTAACCTTGAAGAAGATTTAATGAACCTTGTAGCACACTCTCACTATGAAAGAGTTCCTCATTATAGAGATTTAACGGCTCAGGATGAGTGGGATCTTTTGGAAAGAGGTCTGAACAGAGTTACAGATACTTGTATCCCTGAAGAAGAAGCTTTCAGAAGATTACAAAAACATATCGTAGAGATCTGGAAAGACGCAGAAGCTAAAGGAGAAAGATATTTCCCTCACGAATTCATGTACAAAATGATCCTTTCAGGAGTATTGGAACAGTATTATGAAATTCCTAGAGAAAATTCCTGGATGATTGCTGCTGCAGAAGCTAACCTACCAATCGTAGTTCCGGGATGGGAAGATTCTACAATGGGTAACATCTTCGCTTCTTACTGCATCAAAGGAGAGCTTAAGCCTACTACAATGAAATCTGGAATCGAATATATGACTTACCTTGCTGACTGGTATACTAAAAACTCAGGAGGAAAAGGAGTTGGGTTCTTCCAGATTGGTGGAGGTATCGCAGGAGATTTCCCTATTTGTGTAGTACCGATGTTATATCAGGATATGGAAATGCATGACATTCCTTTCTGGTCTTATTTCTGCCAGATTTCTGACTCTACTACATCTTACGGGTCATATTCGGGAGCAGTTCCAAATGAGAAGATCACTTGGGGTAAACTGGATATCACTACACCGAAATTTATCGTTGAAAGTGATGCGACGATCTGTGCGCCATTGATGTTCTCTTATATCTTAGAAAACGCTTAAGAAAAACATCTCATCGGAGATTATAATATCAGCGCTTCAATTGATTTGAAGCGCTTTTTGTTTTAGGATGTAAAAATAGAATTGTTTTGAAAACTAAAAATAATTTGAACCATTAAGATTATTTAAGTTTTAAAGGGCATTAAGAGAAATAGCTAAAGCTATTTTATTTATCCGCATGCTTTACTTTTCATCAAAGATGAAACTAATTATTCTTCCCATCTTCATTTTTCTTAATGGCTAAAAAATAGTATAAAGTATTCCCACAGATTACACGAATTGAACAGATTTTTACGATCTGCAAAATCTGCGGGAGATAAAACTATGTCGTATGAAATTTTATCGGAGATAAAATCCTCGCGCCTTACAACACATAGTATTAAAATAATTTTGCGCCTTTGCGTTTTCCCAAAAATATACATAAACATTTGTGAAAATCTGCGCGATCTGCAGGAAAATAAAAATCAATCCAAAGAATTCACCAGCACAAAATAACGATACGCCAGAATTCCCTTTTCTATCTTAGTAAGATGATTAGGATCTTTCTTACTCAACTTCGGAAGTATTTTTTTATTAATGGCATTCAACAGCCTGAAAAATGATTTTTTCATATCTTTATCTTTTAATGAAACATCATTGAGATGAAAAGAGTTCAAAAATGATGCAAAAAGAGAACCGACTTAAAATAATCATTTTGATATGGACGAAATTTTCAAACAACAGGTATACGAAGTGGCAAGACTTATTCCCAAAGGAAGAGTATCTACTTACGGCGCCATAGCAAAAGCTGTTGGTTATCCTAATCATTCCAGACATGTAGGAAAAGCGATGGGAGGATGTCCGAAAGATGTTCCTGCACACCGCGTGATTTCAAGCTCAGGAGTATTATCTGTCCCCGAATTTCAGCCAAAGCTGGAAGCAGAAGGAATCATTGTTGAAAACCTCAGAATAAAGAATTTCAAAAAACTGTTCTGGGATCCGTTGGAGGAATTGTAAATTTCAAAGAATTCTTTTAATGCAAAGTTTCTATTTATAAACTCTAATATTTTTAAGGGAGCAAAGAAGAAATCAATTTCATTGATTCTTTCTAAGCAAACGTATCATTCATCATAAAGCTTCATCAGTGACAAAGTCGCAACTCTTCGCTTCCTGAAATAAAACATAAGGATCATCAATCCTTGGCGTTAAAAAAGCGCTCACCTCAAAAACCTCCGTAAAAAAATGTCACTCCATACATTAATATGAAGCGACATCAATATTTTTTACAGTTTCAAACCGTATTATTTTCTTCCTCTTGGGAGACCTTTCAGTTCTTCTTTCAGCCTTTCGTTTTCCTCTTTTAATAGAGCAATATAACCTTGAAGATTTTCAATAATAGCTCCCGGAATATTATCATAATTATTCTGGTTGGTAATGACTCCCGCAGAAGAAGATCTGTCATTAAATACAGGATGATCATTATTAATAACTACTGTGGCTTCATCTTCTTCATAAATGTCCTCTACCGGCACGTCGAGAAAACGGGCAAGTTTATCCCACTCATCTTTTACGATCCTTACATCACCGCTTTCTTTTCTGCTGTAATTGGATACATCCGTCGCGATAAAGTCAGCTACCTGTTGTTGGGTATAGCCTTTTTGCTTTCTGATGACGCGTAATTTTTCTTTTTGCATGACCGACATTTTATACAAAAATGGCAAAAAAGGAGAAGCTATACAATAAAAAGTAGAAAAAAGTAGGTGCTAAAGAATAAGATTAAAGATAAAATGAATCTAAACTTTAAAAACAGAAGTATTATCTGATTTAATTGTTGAAAATTTTCTTTCAGAATAATTTCTGATAAGAGAAAAGATTTAAACCTTACAGGTTTCTAAAACCTATAAAGTTTAGATGAGCTATTTACAATTTTTATACTTTTTTAAACAAAAAAAGACTGCTTCAAAATTGAAACAGTCTCTTGTAAATTACTTTTCAAGCTGCTTATAGCTTCTCTGTATAAAATCTGTCAGGTCTTTTCCTTTCAGTAAGTTTTGTGAAAGCTTGGCAAGATCAAGCGCATATTTGATTAAGCTTTCTTTTTCTTCAGTATTCTCAGTCTTTAAGATCTGACTGGAAAGCTCACTGTTGGAGTTCACCACAAGATTATACATCTCCGGGAAACCTCCCATTCCGAACATACCGCCTCCGCCTGTAGCCTGCATTTCCTTCATTCTTCTCATGAATTCAGGCTGGGTAATCGTGAACGGAGCGTCATTGCTGTCAAGATCTTCAAGCTGTACTGTAAATTTAGAATCCTTTATCGCCTCTTCTACATTCTTTTTCAAAGATTCTTTTTCGGTTTCATTCAGTTTTGAAATTACCGGTTCATCTTTTTTGATAAGGTTATTAACATGATCGGCATCTACTCTCGCAAATGAAATATTTTCTTTTGAAGTTTCCAGTTTCTGGATCACGTGTGAAATGATAGGAGAATCCAATAGCAGAACTTCATATCCTTTATCTTTTGCAGACTGGATGTAGCTGTGCTGCTCATCAGCATTGGTAGCATACAGGATAACCAGTTTGTTGTCTTTATCAGTTTGTATTGGCTTGATTTTCTCTACCAATTCATCCCACAGGAAATATTTACCGTCTGTTGTAGGATATAAAGTGAATTTGTCTGCTTTTTCAGCAAATTTTTCTTCTGTAATAATTCCATATTCGATTACAACCTTGATATCGTTCCATTTTTTCTCATAATCTTCACGGTTTTCGTTAATTAAAGAAGCCATTTTGTCGGCAACTTTTTTCGTGATATACGATGAAATTTTCTTTACAGCACCGTCTGCCTGAAGATAAGAACGGGAAACGTTCAACGGAATGTCCGGAGAATCAATTACCCCTCTTAGCAACATCAGGAAGTCAGGAACAATCCCTTTTACTTCATCCGTTACAAATACCTGGTTTTGATATAACTGAATTTTATCTTTATCAATATTCAGATTATTGCTCAATTTCGGGAAAAATAAAATTCCGGTAAGGTTGAAAGGATAATCAACATTCAGGTGGATGTTGAATAACGGTTCTTCAAACTGCATTGGGTACAGTTCATGATAGAACTTCATATAATCCTCGTTGGTCAGTTCACTTGGAGCGATGGTCCATGCCGGAACCGGATTGTTGATGATATTGTCTACCTCTTCTGTTTCAGCTACGGCATCCTCAGGAGCATCTTCCGGTAAAGGAAGTGTATGTGTTTTTGTCCCGAATTTAATCGGAACAGGCATAAATTTGTTATACTTTAATAGCAGTTCACGGATTTTTCCTTCTTCCAGAAACTCTACGGAATCTTCAGCAATATGGAGGATGATTTCCGTTCCTCTGTCTGTTTTATCAGTAGTTTCTTCAAGCGTGAATTCCGGGCTTCCGTCACAGATCCAACGTACTGCCGGCTCATCTTTATAAGATTTTGTAAGGATTTCCACCTTTTCAGCCACCATGAAAGCAGAGTAAAATCCAAGACCGAAATGTCCGATAATCCCGGAATCTTTTGCAGAATCCTTATATTTTTCCAAAAACTCTTCAGCGCCTGAAAAAGCAACCTGGTTGATATATTTTTCAACTTCTTCGCCGGTCATACCAATTCCCTGGTCGATGATGCGTAATGTTTTCTGGTCTTTATCAATTTTAACTTCAAGTTTTGGATTTCCATATTCCACTTTTGCCTCACCAATGCTTGTCAGGTGTTTTAATTTTAAAGTAGCATCCGTTGCATTGGAGATCAATTCTCTCAAGAATATTTCGTGGTCACTGTAAAGAAATTTTTTAATAAGCGGGAAAATGTTTTCCACAGATACATTAATATTTCCTTTAGTCATCATATTTTAGATTTTTAATTTAAAATTCTTTCTCAAAAAAAATACCATGCAGGAGAAAGTGACAGAATGTCATTTTTTCAAACTGAAAAGATCTTGTTATATGGATTTGTCAAAGAAATGCCTTACTTTTAAATCTTAAAATATTTTTAAAAATGAAGTTGAAATGTACAGTTTTTATGCTGCTCATCATGACCTTCTGGGTATATGGGCAGAAGAAGCCTTTAGACCATTCTGTTTACGACAGCTGGCAAAATATCGGATCAAGAAAAATCTCAAATGATGGAAAGTGGATTGCCTATTCGGTAGATGCTCAGGAAGGAAATTCTGACCTTTCTTTATATTCCGTTAAAAATAAGACAACAAAGAAGTTTGCAAGAGCGGCAAAAGTGGATTTTACCAATGATTCCAGGTTTGCTGTTTTTCAGATCCGACCGCAGTATAAAGATATAAAAGCGGTAAAAGATAAAAAACTGAAGAAAAATAAATTAACAAAAGACAGCCTTGCCATTGTTGATTTTTTTAATGATAAAACAGAGAAAATTCCGAATGTAAAATCATTTAAAATTCCCGAAAAAGCAGGTTCTTACGTTGCTTATCTTCTGGAAAATATAAAAGATAAATCTTCTGATGATGCTTCCGACAAAGAAGACGGGGAAGAAAATAAAGAGGAAGAAAAAAATGTAAAACCATTACAGCTGGTGGTGAAAAACCTTTTGGATGGAAAAAGTACAACATATGATAATGTCATACGCTACGAGTTCAGTAAAAACGGGAAGCAGCTTGTTTTTGTAACCAAGAAGCCGGATGAAAAGAAAGATAAAAAAGAAGGAAAGGATTCAACAGATGAAAAATCTTCGGATAAAAAAGATACAGACAAGTCAAAACCCAAGAAATATGCATTGCAAACTGTGCAGGTAGTTGATCTGCAAAAAGGAACCGTCAATACAATTTCTGAAATGGAGGGAGACTTTTCACAATTGTCTTTTGACGAAGAAGGAAATCAGCTGGCTTATGTAGGAACTTCTTCTGCACAGAATGATCTGGTGAAGTTGTATCAGCTATATTACTTTAATTTTAAAGGAAACAAAAAAGCAATTGTTACCAATGAGAATGCACAGATGAAGAGAAACTGGGTAATTTCCGAAAACCGGTTGCCGCTGTTCAGTAAAAATGGGAAACAGTTGTATTTCGGTGTTGCTCCGAAGCCAATTGCAAAAGATACTGCCATGATTGCAAATGATCATGCCGTTGTGGATATCTGGAATTATAAGGACGATTATCTGCAAACGGTACAGCTAAAAGAGTTGAAAAATGATCTGAAAAAATCCTACGCTGCAGTTATGCAAACGGAAAAACCGGATTTCTTCACCAATATTGACGGAGAAGATTTGGATACTTTACGACTGGTGAACGAAGGAAATGCAGAATTTGCGCTGGGAATTACCAGTATCAATAACCGGATTTCTTCACAATGGGAAGGGGCAACAAAGAAGACCTATTTTCTGATTGACAATAAAACAGGAGAGAGAACCGAAATTATTAAAAACCTCAATGGAGCAGCGGCTGTATCTCCGCTGGGAAAATTTGTTGTGATCTTTGACAGAGAAAAAGGGAAATGGCTGAGCTATAATGTGAAGACAAAACAAACCCTGCCATTGAATACAGGTCTACCTGTTTCCTTCGTTGATGAAGAATTTGATATGCCGGATTTTCCAAATTCTTACGGGATAGCATCCTGGACCGATAATGATGAATCTGTAATTATCAGAGACCGCTACGATCTTTGGGAATTTTTCCTGAACAGTGCAAAAAAGCCAAGAAATATGACCAATGGATATGGACGTAAGCATAAAATAACATTTGATACCTATGATCTGGATAAGGATATTAAAAGCTTAAACAGAAAATCAGTCATTTATTTATCCGCATTTGATAATACATCCAAGGCCAACGGAATTTTTAAAACATCTGTTCAGTCAAACGCTGATCCGGTAAAGATTCAGATGGAAAATGTATGGGGATACAGAACCCTTCAAAAAGCAAAAAAAGCTGAGGAATATATTCTGGTAAAAGAATCATACACGGATTCTCCCAATATTTTTGCAACATCAGATTTTTCAGAACAACAAAAACTGAGCAATACCAATCCTCAGCAAAATCAATATAACTGGGGAACAAACGAATTGGTAAACTGGACAACACCAAAAGGAAATACTTCTACAGGAGTGTTATACAAACCGGAAAACTTTGATCCGAATAAAAAATATCCGATGATTGTTTATTTCTACGAAAAACTGTCAGACAATTTAAACCGTTATGTTGCACCAGCTCCAACGCCTTCAAGATTAAATATTTCTTATTTTGTAAGCAACGGATATCTGGTTTTCACTCCTGATATTTCTTATACAGATGGTTTCCCGGGAGAATCTGCCATGGAATACATTAATTCCGGAGTTGAAAAGTTAAAGCAAAATGCATGGGTAGATGGTTCAAAAATAGGAATTCAGGGACAAAGCTGGGGAGGTTATCAGGTTGCTTATCTTATTGCTCATACCAATATGTATGCAGCTGCATGGAGTGGAGCACCCGTTGTCAACATGACCTCTGCCTATGGAGGAATCCGATGGACTTCAGGAATGAACAGACAGTTCCAGTATGAGAAATCACAAAGCAGATTAGGGAAAAACTTATGGGAAGCACCGGATCTTTATATTAAAAATTCACCGCTTTTTACCATTGATAAAGTACAGACTCCGGTGGTTATTATGAGTAATGATAAAGATGGAGCTGTGCCATGGTATCAGGGGATTGAAATGTTTACAGCATTACGCCGTCTTGGAAAACCGGTATGGCTTCTGAATTATAATGGTGATGACCATAACCTTATGAAACGTCAGAACAGAAAAGATATTCAAATCCGCGAACAGCAGTTTTTTGATTATTATCTTAAAGGTGCTAAAGCTCCGGTCTGGATGACAAAAGGAATCCCGGCAACCCAAAAAGGAAAGGATTGGGGATTTGAACTGACAGATGATAAACCTAATTAACAGAATTCCGGCGGAGCCAAAGGCTCCGCCGGAATTTTTCATTATAAAAGCAATAAAGAGCACACTGACACAATGGCATTTTTTTTATGATGGGTCTGTTGAGCACTTTTATTATATTTACCGCCAATTATAAATAACAGTATGGGAATCTTTGATTTTTTTAAGAAGAAAAATAACAGTCAGGAAAATGTAAGTACTCCGGTTCATGAAATGGAAATGCCGGAAGAAAAAATAGTAGAGGAAGTGGTGGAAGAAGTTGTGGAAACAATACCGGAAATCCCTTCACAGCCGGTAGAAGAACCAAAAGTAAATGAAGAATATGAAAAAATCAGGATCTATAATGATTATATCGTGTATTCTATAGCCCTTCAGCTAAGAGGTGAGTATACACCGCTTTCTGCTTTTGAAAAAGAAAATGGTGAGGTAGAGGGGTTTGCGTATATGGTTACTGAAGATGCTTATGCGCTTTCTCCACAACAGGCGATTGCACAGATGGAAGAAAAGTTTGAAAGTGAGCTTCAGGAAGGGAAGATTAAATCTTATATGATACTATATCATTCTCAGTTTGATCATAACGGTAATCACACTCCGGCTATTCAGGAAGGGGAATTTAAGGGAATTTCACTTGCTTATCACTTTGCCGGTGATGAAAAGAAGAAAACAGGATTGCCTTATATTTTCGAAAACCAAAATATTACGTATAAAGGTTTTGCAGAGTTTTCTCATGAAGAAAATAATGCGATCATGAACCATCAGTTGATTGAGGGACAAAATTATTTCCAGAATACAGTAGGGATTGCGGCTCCTGAAACCACTAATGAAGCTGGGATAATTATCAGAAAATCCAATGTTCATAATCTTGTGAATACATGGAGTGGCGTTTTTGGACATCAGAACTTTCAGACTAAAGATTACGGGCAGTATCTTAGCGCAGTTTTAATGCAGTCCACTGTTTCTGATCCGACAGGAGAGGCCAGAAATAAAACTGAATTTGAGGATGTAAGATTTAAAACCATTGTTACAGATGAATTGAGTACTATAATTCCGGAAGTAAAAACGGATTATACTCTGGATTTTGAAACCAGATCAATCAGAGAATGGGAAAATGCATTGAATTTACAGGCAATTGTAGCAGGACCTGCCAGAGATACTTTTGGTGTTTGGTTTTTTGCAACAGATTATGCTGAAAACAGAAATACCTACATGACTCAGCCTCATCTGAAGGTGAATGTCAGCGGAATTGTTTTCATCCTTGATGTTCAAACCAATACTGATTTACCGGATGGAACCAAAATGAGTGAGGATTTTACTACCTATGCACCAAGTCAGGACCTGCCTAATTATGCATGTTTCGATTTTATTGGTCAGGTAGTAGACTTTAAAGAAACAGAATTGCTTGAAGATAGAAGTGTTAAAGGATATATTTTGAAGTTGAAATTGATCACGAATGAAGAGAATGAAGATTTCTTCACCATTGATGCTTTTGTGAACAAAGAGAACATGAGAATGGAAACGCTTACAAAAGGAATGAAAGTGACCGGAGCACTTCAGCTGCAGGGTAAAATTGCTGAATAATTTTTAAAAAATATAAAATCTCAAAGAGGTTGTTCTACGGAATGACCTCTTTTTTATTTTCTGACTCTTCATTTATTTAAACGCATCGTTGATGGAGCTTTGTGGTAAATGATGCATTTGCTTAGTAAGAATCAATGAAATTGATTCAGCTCTTTGCTCCCTTAAAAATATTACAGCATACAGATGAAACCTTTGCGTTAGAAAAATCTTTACTTTAAAAACAGAAAAAGGCAATCCGAAGACTGCCTTTTCTATATTTTCTGAAAAATTATTTGTTTTTCATTTCTTCCTTAATCTTAGCTTCCAATTCTTCAGCAAGATCCGGATTATCTCTTAAAACATCTTTTACAGCATCACGTCCCTGACCCAATTTAGTCTCTTCGTAGCTGAACCATGATCCGCTTTTCTTCACAATTCCCATATCTACAGCGGTATCAAGAATTTCTCCTACTTTAGAAACACCTTCACCATACATGATGTCGAATTCTGCCTGCTTGAATGGAGGTGCTACTTTGTTTTTCACAATCTTCACTTTCACACGGCTACCGATTGCTTCATCACCTTGTTTGATAGGAGCACTTGCTTTTCTGATATCAATTCTTACAGAAGCGTAAAACTTCAGTGCATTACCTCCGGTAGTGGTTTCAGGGTTCCCGAACATGACACCGATCTTTTCTCTCAACTGGTTGATGAAAATCACGGTACATTTTGTTCTTGAAATCGTAGCGGTAAGCTTTCTTAATGCCTGAGACATTAATCTTGCATGAAGACCCATTTTGGAATCTCCCATTTCACCTTCGATTTCTGCTTTTGGAGTAAGAGCTGCCACAGAGTCAATAACAACGATATCAATAGCTCCTGAACGGATCAAATTATCTGCAATTTCTAAAGCCTGCTCACCGTTGTCCGGCTGAGAAATGATCAGGTTTTCAAGATCAATTCCTAATTTCGCAGCATACGTTCTGTCGAAAGCGTGCTCTGCATCAATGAATGCTGCAATACCACCTGCTTTTTGAGCCTCAGCAATAGCGTGAAGGGTCAACGTTGTTTTACCTGAAGATTCAGGACCATATATTTCAATGATTCTTCCTTTTGGATATCCGCCTATACCTAGGGCAATATCCAAACCTAAAGAACCGGAAGGAATTACTTCTATGGTATTGTCTATAGATTCATCACCTAAAGTCATTACCGTTCCCTTTCCATATGTTTTATCTAGCTTGTCAAGCACTAAAGCGAGTGCTTTTTTCTTATCATCAATGTTACTCATCTCTATTAAAATAATTTCTCAAAAATACATAATTTATAGATCAAAAGCTAATATTATTTGTTTCTGAAAGCTGTTTTAAGAGTTAAAAAATGATAAAATTTTATTACTGATCTCATTCATAACGAAGCAGATGCGGAATGCTGTATCTAAAGTATTTTTTTATGCTTATTACTTTATTAAGATGAGTTTTTTTTGCTGGAAATTGCAAAGGCGCCATTCTTTTAATATAGATTATGCTTTAAGGCGCAAGGATTTTATCTCCGATAAAATTGAGTAGTATATGTATTTTTTACCCCACGTGGATTTTGCAGATAACGCAGATATTAATGAAAACCTGTATCATCGTTGATTGCAAGAATTTTACTTGAAATTATATATTCCGTGCTGAAAATCTTCGATTTTCTTGCGTACTAAAAAACTTTTGCAATGTCTTGAAATTTTTGCGCCTTTGCGAGTTCCAACAATTGATTTTAATGAAAATTTGAATTTTTAGTGATGGCAAGATAATCTTCCAGTACTTTCATCTGATCTTTGTTTCCTCTTTTTATTCTGGCATTGCGGCTTATAAGGCTGTCATAAATTGTGTTGAAAAGTATTTTCGATTTTGGAAACAGATTTCTGTAAGGAACTTCCGGAATTTGTAATCTTTTACACACTTCGTCATCCAACAAAAACCAGGTACAGCAGATGTGCAGATATCTTAAATTTTTTCTCTGGAACTCAAATTTTAAAATAGGATTTTCCAATGATTCATCCAAAAGAGAATGAGCCAGAAGAACAGAATCTTTATCCGAAGGGGGCTGAACGGAAGTCCATAAATAAAAATATTCCGTTGCCTGTTTCTTATCATCAGGAAGAAGCTGTTCCGGAATTCCCAAAAGGTAACCCACGTATTTCCAAAGATGGAAAATTCCCTGTTCTTCTTCAACAGAAAAACGATTTCCCAGCTTTTTAAGACTATGAAGGAATACCAGACTAAACCCGATATACGTTGCCATCATGTCCCATGAATTGATAGGCTCTCCCCAATTTTCAGTGTTCCAGTCTTTATAATGTTTTTTAATGGAAAGCCTTGCGTAAGAATGAATCAAACGGGTTTTTATGGCAAATTCATATCCTTTTGCATGGATTTCCAATGCGTTGTACCGGGTAGCATTCACCCAAAAGTCCAATGTTTCAGAAAGCCTTTTCACAGCTCCTTTCTTCAAAGCTTCTGTAACAATTAAAGGTTTGTTGAGGTAGGCATAATCATAACCACCAATCAGACAGTAATCCCTTAATGAAATTAATGAATCAAGATTGCTTCTCATGCAGAGTTCAGCTCCGCTTTTGAGCAGGTTATAATCCAGCCAGTCCGGAACTTTTTGAGTTTGGCTGAACATTTTTTTTATACTTTCAGGAACATCATCAGTTTCTGAAACTCCATTTCTGATGTAAAGTTCAATTTCCCTGGAAGCCTCATGAAATTTTTTAGTGAAATAAATATCTTTTACCACCTCGTCACCGATCTCATCCGTATGATGAAAATAGGGAGCAAATTTTTCAAAGTTTTCAAAACTCACTTCTGCTCCGGAAAATTCTATAAGCTGCTTTCCGTTGCCATGTTCCCAAAATTTCCTGAAATGGGGAGCGTCTTTAAAACGGGGTTGTATCATGTTCATTCCTTTCCCTATAAAAATACAAGTTTTATGCTGAAATATTTTGGTGAGATTTGTCAGGAAGCGGCATCAATTAAAATTCTTTTTGATTTCGATTTTTTAAGCTTAAAAATTACCCTTTTGGGTTATTTCAGATCATAATAAGCCATTGTAGCTTTATATAAAATTAATAACTAAAGGGTTAATCTAAAAAATATATAATCATGAAAACAAAAATTGTATTACTGTTTCTGCTCGGTTGGGTGGGGATGGCTTTTGGACAAAATTGTTCGGTTTCTTCTACCGAAAAAAATGGAAATTCTCTAGAAATATTTATTAAACCGTTTAATAAGGATAATTATCCTGCTGGATTTAAATTAAAAAAAGGAAGTACTATAAAATTTGTTATTAGTAATGTTAATCCTTTAAAAGTAATAGGTAGTAATATAGAAGCTAAAGGTGAAAATTTTCAATTTGAAATTCCAAAGTCGATAAGTGATAGTTTTATAGGAAATGAAGAGAAAAGTGAAGAAAATAAGAATAAAGGAAGAAATCCTGCTTCAAGTTCTTTTAATCCTAAGGAAGATTTTATTGCTGAATATCAGGTTTTAATAGAAAAAGCATCCAATATAGAGAGAAAAGCAAATCTAAATAATATTTTGGTTGAATTACTTGGAGATAATAACTTTATAAAGAATGTTGATTCAGTTAAAGCTCTTGCAAAAAAAATATATGAAAACACATATGAAATAGATACTCCTATAGAAAAAGACATATTGGAATTACAGAAATCATATTTGGAATTGAAAAAACTTTATAAAGATGTTAATTCAAGAACCGATAATATTTCTTTGTTAGGTACAATTAGTGTTAATGGTTCTAAAGCAAAAATTAATGATGTAAAGGTAAGTTCTACTAATGTTATGTTTGAAGAAGAAATGAACTCTGCAAAAAATATTATCGATATAGTTAATGAAGAAAAGAAAAAAAATGAAATAATAAATAAAGCGTTTGTGGGGAGAAAAACATATGAAACTATAAAAAATGATGATTTCGTTACATTTACTAAGGCAACTCAATTAACAGATGATGAAATAGTGATAACTCCTGTTCTTTTAGGAAAAGATAATAAAGAGTTAGAGAAATTTGAGCCTATAAAAATTACAACATTTGGTGGAGTAAAAGTTAATTTCAGTACTGGTTATATGTTAAGTTTTATAGGAGATGATAATTATCTTTTAAAATATAGTAGTGATGGTAAAAGTAGTGGTGTTTACGAAAATGAAAAAAATAGTATTACACATGCAGTTGGAGTTTTAGCTCATGTATTTTGGGATTTTGGAAAAACGGCAATGTTTGGTATTTCATCGGGAATTAGTATTAATACGGATGCTAAACTCAATTTTTATGCTGGACCTTCTGTTGCATTTTTAGAAAAGAACAGACTTGTTTTTACAGGAGGCCTTTCTTTTGTAAATGTAAAAAAACTTAATAGAAATAATTTAGATGCTAATGATAATTTTATTAATCCTAATTATTTAGATGTTTCCTATTCTGAAATGTATAAACCAGCTATTTTCTTTGCTGTAACTTATAATTTATTTTCTAATGGCAATGACAATACAAAAAAATAAATCTCAACAAACTTTTAAACAATTGGAAAGGAAAAGTACTAAATGACAAATATAGTATTTATAAAAAAACCTTCCCATCGGGAAGGTTTTATATTACTTATTGCTTATCGCTCATTATTGATTATAAAGAAGCAGCGTGTAC
Organism: Chryseobacterium sp. NRRL B-14798; assembly: GCF_050470705.1. NCBI lineage: Bacteria > Pseudomonadati > Bacteroidota > Flavobacteriia > Flavobacteriales > Weeksellaceae > Chryseobacterium > Chryseobacterium sp. NRRL B-14798. Next base: position 929,368 of record NZ_JBFLUL010000005.1, read on the forward strand.
AAGCATATCTACTAACTTGTTAGAGTAACCCATTTCGTTGTCATACCAGGAAACAAGTTTCACGAAGTTAGGAGAAAGCATGATACCAGCATCTTTGTCGAAGATAGAAGTTCTCTTATCTCCTACGAAGTCCTGAGATACTACTGCATCTTCAGTATATCCTAGGATACCTTTCAATTCACCTTCAGAAGCAGCTTTGATAACTGAACAGATTTCTTCATAAGAAGCCGCTTTTTCAATTCTCACTGTTAAATCTACTACAGAAACGTCAACAGTTGGTACTCTGAAAGACATACCTGTTAATTTTCCGTTTAGTGAAGGGATTACTTTTCCTACTGCTTTAGCAGCACCAGTAGAAGAAGGGATGATGTTATTCAGAGCAGCTCTACCACCTCTCCAGTCTTTCATTGAAGGACCGTCAACAGTTTTCTGAGTAGCTGTTGTAGCGTGTACAGTAGTCATCAAACCTTCTACGATTCCGAAGTTATCGTGGATTACTTTAGCTAAAGGAGCTAAACAGTTTGTAGTACAAGAAGCATTTGATAAGATTTTGATATCATCAGTAAGCTCTTTGTGGTTTACCCCCATTACGAACATTGGGGTGTCATCTTTAGAAGGAGCAGAAAGGATTACTTTCTTAGCACCTGCAGCAAGGTGTTTTGCAGCGCTGTCTTTATCAAGGAATAAACCGGTAGATTCTACTACGTAATCAGCACCGATTTCATTCCATTTTAGGTTACTTGGATCTTTTTCAGCAGTTACTCTGATTTTTTTCCCGTTTACTACAAGATCATTTCCTTCTACAGAAACTTCACCTGGGAAAATACCATGTACAGAGTCATATTTTAACATGTAAGCCATGTATTCTGCATTGATTAGGTCATTGATTCCTACAACTTCAATGTTGTCTCTTTCAGTCATTGCTCTGAAAACAAGACGTCCAATTCTACCAAAACCGTTGATACCTACTTTAATTGTTGACATAATAGTTTGTTTTTATTAGATTATAAAAATAATTAGATTGCTAAAATTTCTGAAATCAGTAAAAGGTCTTTATTGATTTCATTATGTTTTTTAATGGCTTCTTCAATTGGCGTATACGTCAGATCGTTGGAACGCATTCCTGCCATTACATTGGTTTGTCCTTCCATTAATCCGGTTACGGCTCCATAGCCCAGTCGGCTTGCCAAAACTCTGTCTGCACAGCTTGGAGAACCACCTCTCTGCATATGTCCCAAAATCGCTACACGAATGTCATAATCAGGGAAGGTCTGTTTGGTTTTTTCTGCAAGTTCATACACATTGGCTAGTTTTTCACCTTCTGCAACCACCACAATGCTTGATGCCTTTCCGGTTTTTTCCGCATCCCTGAATTTCGTGAAAAGCTCATCAATACTGTCTTTTTTCTCAGGAATTAAAATATCCAAAGCTCCTGTTGCCAATCCACTGTTTAAAGCAATAAAACCAGCATCACGACCCATTACTTCCACAAAGAAAACCCTGTTGTGGGAAGTTGCCGTGTCACGGATTTTGTCAATGGCATCCATTGCCGTATTCAATGCAGTGTCGTATCCGATCGTATTATCAGTTCCGAAAATATCGTTGTCGATCGTTCCCGGGATACCGATTACTCTGATTCCGAACTCTTCATTAAAGATTTTGGCACCGGTAAATGTTCCGTCACCTCCGATACATACCAATCCGTCAATTCCCAGCTTTATACAGTTGTCGTAAGCTTTCTGACGGCCTTCTTTAGTTCTGAACTCAGCAGATCTGGCAGATTTTAGAATGGTTCCACCCTGGTTGATTATATTTTTTACGGAACGGGCTCCCATTTTCAGGAAATCATTATTGATAAGGCCGTTGTAACCTTCCCTCACTCCGTAGCATTCGATATTATAGTAATTGGCGGTTCTTACTACCGCTCTTAACGCCGCATTCATACCCGGAGAGTCACCTCCTGAAGTAAGAACTGCAATTTTTTTTACAGCACTCTCTTTCATCAAGTAAAAAATTTCGAAAACAAATTTACAAAAACAAGTTCAGATTATCGTAGTAAGTTTCCAATAGTTTTGAATATAAATTATTAAAAGCTTCTGAAGTTTGTAGGTTTAAAAAAATATCGTGCAGTTTTGGTCTCCTCAGCATGGATGTCAAGGTCATACCAGGGCGTAAAATAGGGATTAAACGGATTTGAAAGTACATGAACTGATTGCGCCGGGGTGAATCCTTCACTTAATAAGAATAATCTTTTTCCTTCCTTATTCCGGCAGACACCGGAAATAAAAACAATGTGTCCGGGACTTCCCGGTGTGATTAAAATATCTCCTGTTTTCAGATCTGAATTTTTATTGACCGGTTTTGTTTCTTTATTTAATGAAATCGTTCCTGAATAATTAAAAATGACATCCAGATAATTTCTGAAACTTTGATAAGAATCATCAAAAGACGCAGCTCTTCTGAAGTTGACAGAATTTCCGCTGACAAAAGCTCTCGTTCCGTTTTTATAATCATTCCAGCTGAAAAGATCACCGCTTGTAAAATGAAATTTAATTTCGTTAAATTTTTTTGCCTTATAAAGATATTCAGCTCTCATTCGGATGACTGCATCAGCACATTGCTGAAGATCCTTATTTCCGGTATCAATATCAAAAACCGCTTCATGAAGATGCTGGGTAGAAATAGGTGTCCCGTCATATTTTACAATCTGGCTGCCGTATGGTTTGAGTTTGAAATTCTCAATGAAATGCCCGAAAGAGCCAGGTTTTTCTTCCATCCACTCATACCCTTCCGGAGGTGAAAATCTTTGCCTGATGGTATTTTTACCTTTATTGATTTTTAAAGCATTTTCAGCAATTAAATGCTCATTTTTATCTGGTTCAGGTAATAAACGGTCTGATATTTTTTCTTTTGTACAGCCTATGTAAATGAGAATAACAATGATTCCTGTGATAACTTTTTTTATGCGTTTTAGTGAACACAAATATCATTTTTTTTCACCTATCCGCCAATATCTTATTTGAAAATTTATCGGTTCAACGACTCCTCTTTTCCAGGAATCAACAATTTACCCCAATCATTCAGCTGCCAGAGGATCTTCACAAGTTTTTCCCCAAGTTCTGTCAAGGTATATTCAACCCTTGGAGGTAGTTCATTAAAGGATTGTTTTGTTAAAATGCCATCATCTACCATTTCAGTCAGCTGCTGATTCAAAACCCTGCGGTCCACTTTTGCAATCCCGCGTAAAAACTCACTGGGACGTTTTTTGCCTTCATTAATCTGCCAGACAATGGGAATTTTCCATTTTCCACTGATAGTATTGACAGCAACTTCCAACGGACATATTTTATTTTCTTCAGCTCTTCCCTTTGTTTCCATAAAATTGACTTTTTTATCCCTATGTGGTAAAAATGTGCGGTATTGTTTTTCTCCGCCCACTTTCAGACTTTTGTAAAGGTAATCATTAAATAGTATGACAGAAAAACGAAAAGGAGCCCGCTCCATCAAAGATATTCCAGCGGATATTCTGGATCAGCTGAACAGAGGAGAAATTGAAACCGCCAATCTTACGGAATGGCTGGCTGTAGATCAAAGATTGCTGTTGGAAAATCTGCTTTTACAGAATGATCGTAAGGAATATTTGACACCCGTTTTAGAAAATGTAAACCAGCTGAAAAAGCAAACTGTCAATACCATTAATGAAGCAATTGGTGTTGGGCTTCTTAATCTGGCTTTGAAAAATAAGGATGACGAATTTCTTTTTAAATTGTCAGTTCATCCCGCAGATTTGGTACGGTGCTGGGCAGCTTATACGATTGGAAGAAACAACGATTTAAAACTCAGAGAAAAATTAGAAAAAATTCAGCCTTTCGCTTTTGACTCTCATTTTGGGGTAAGGGAAATCTGCTGGATGACAGTGCGTCCGGATATTTCCAGAAACCTGGAAGAAAGTGTATCCATATTATCAACGTGGACCATACATGACAATGAGAACGTAAGACGTTTTGCCAGTGAATCTACAAGACCGAGAGGGGTATGGTGTGAACATATCGATGCTTTAAAACAAAATCCGGGACTCGGACTGGAAATTCTGGAACCTTTACGATCAGATTCCTCCAGATATGTACAGGACAGCGTAGGCAACTGGCTGAATGATGCCAGCAAATCACAACCCGAATTTGTAGTGGAAATCTGTGATGAATGGCTTCGGGAAAGTCCGACAAAAGAAACGCAGTATATTGTAAAAAAAGCGTTACGGACCATCAGAAAGTGAGAGTTATCCACAAACTGGAAATGTTGATTTAGTTTTTGAATCTTTAGGTCACAGATTTACATGGGTTTATAATATATTTTTATATTCCTTTACTTCCTGGAACTGGCTTTATTTCCTCCATTTTTATAAGAAAATTGATGTTGAACTATTTTCAATGTTAACGGTATGTTAACTCAAAAAAGTTATCCACAATATGGGTTTTCTATTAATGTGGATTCTATCTTCCGTAAAATGAAGAGATTAAAAAATATGGGTCAAAAAATAATTTGAAATCGCAGCTTTTATCATCCAAATAAAAAGTTATCCACAATATGGAATTACGGCTACCATTTTTCAGTCAGATATTTCCAGTATCTTTTGGGAACATGCTGAATATGGAGTTTCATGTTTTTTCTTTCCACGATATTGGTTTTTGTGAAATATCGCTGCCAGAGTATCTGATAATTGTTTTCTTCATCATGAAATTTCTGCTGATAATTATGGAGATTAATTTTTTCATCAGGATAGAAAAACTCACAATCGTTCAGATCATACAGAAGTCCATAGTTTCTCCGGAGATCGTAGATCATCCATTTCTGATCCTGGTATCGGTCGTGAAAATGTTTTCTGATTAAAGGAAGAACATTGAAGTCAGGATCTATTTTGGAGAAAAAAACACCATCCTGCATTTTTTCGAATCGGACAAAAGCCGTCATTCTGTGTCTTTCCCGGTCTACTGATTTACAGATTTTTGAAATTTTTAAAACATCATTATCGGCAAAGTTTTCAAGAATATTATTTTCTGGATTCTTCACTGACTGTCTTACCGCAGATAAAATAAGGCTTTCCAGCTCCGGATCTTCCGATAAAAAAACTTTTAAAAGTTTGTAAACGCCCTGTTTTCCAATATTCTGTTCTAATTTATTCAAAACCCTTTCAGATTTATCTGTTTGGGTAATGACTTCGTGAATCTCAGCAAAAATATTTTGCTGATGAAACCTTTCCCTGCTTATAATTTCTACATCTTTATAACGATATTCGAAAACTTCAAATACTGCTGTGAAAAGACCGTCAAAACTTCCATCGTAGAGTAGGGTTGTCATGTGTTGAGTGTAAAAATTTAAAGTTTAGTTGGGGTGTCATTCTGAACGAAATAAAATGAAGTGAAGAATCTAGAGATTCTTCCATCGTCAGAATGACAATAATGCTGCTATGTTTTTGCATAATAAATTAGTGCCCATTTGTGAAAATATTGGTGTCATTTGTGTTTAAAATCAAAACAAAGTCAGCTGTTGCGAAAACTGGTTATGGAATTTGGATGAACTTCCGCCTATCAGCAGTTTCCTGAAGTTTTTATCCGTTAAGTATTTCAGGTAGGCATTCCCAGCATTAAAATCGATAAAGTATTTTGCCCGGTTGACAGCCGCTCCGAGTTTTTTCAAATGATCCATCGTTAAAATCTGAAAACGTCTTGCACTTACAATTTTCTGAGCTGTTTTAACACCAATTCCAGGAATTCTTAAAATCGTCCGGTATTCGGCAGTCTGGAGATTCACCGGAAACTGATCCAGATTCCGTAATGCCCAGCTTAATTTCGGATCCATTTCCAGGTCGAGAAAAGGAACATTCGGATCTAAAATTTCTTCCGCTTTAAAACCATAAAATCTCATCAGCCAGTCCGACTGATACAATCGGTTTTCACGAAGCATAGGAACTTCTGTGGTTAAAGAGGGTAATCTCTGGTCTTCCAGAACCGGAACATACCCGGAATAATAAACTCTTTTCAGATTAAAGTTTTTATAAAAATGATCGGCCACTTTAATGATTTGTAAATCGTTTTCATTGGTTGCTCCTACGATCATCTGTGTAGATTGTCCGGCAGGCGCAAACTTGGGTACTTTTTTCAGAATTTTCTTTTCATCCTTATATTGAATAATTCCTTTTTGGATATACCGCATTGGACTGATCATATCCTGCCTGTTTTTTTCAGGGGCCAGCAATTTTAATCCGCTTTCTGTAGGAATTTCAATATTGACGGATAAACGGTCTGCATACAACGCAGCTTCCTGCATCAGATCATCACTTGCCCCGGGAATAGATTTTAAATGAATATATCCGTTAAAATTTTCTTCCAGACGCAGCTTTTTAGCTACTCTTACAAGCCTTTCCATTGTGGTATCAGCATTTTTAAAAATTCCTGAGCTTAGAAACAAACCTTCAATATAATTCCTGCGGTAAAAATTGATGGTAAGATCTACCACTTCTTCTACTGTAAAAGCAGCTCTTTTGATATCATTGGAACTTCTGGAAACGCAGTAAGCACAATCATAAATACAGTGGTTGGTCAACAGAACTTTAAGCAGAGAAACACATCTTCCGTCTTCTGTATAGGTATGACAGATCCCGCTTGCAGAACTATCTCCCAATGCTCCTTTTTTATTTTTTCTTGTACCTCCGCTTGATGAACAGGAAACATCATATTTCGCAGCATCAGCAAGGATTTCAAGCTTTTCTTTAAGACGGTCAAAATTCATGTTTAAAATGATTTGATATGTTTTGTATCTTAATTGTAATTTAATATTGTTCAAATTTAGTTCCAAAATTGATAAAAGTCAATCTTTTTTCATAGAAGTTATCAACAAAAAAGAGTCTCAAAATCATTATATTTACGGCTCATTAAAGTTTATATCATGAATCATAAACCAATCGAAGGTTTTTCCAAGCTTCCAAAGCAGGGGAAAATTGAATGGCTCGTAAACGAATATCTTGAAGGAAACCAGGAATATCAAAATATATTAAAACAATACTGGAATGATGATGCAGATCTTCAGAAGCTTCACGAAGAATTTTCTGAAAATACCATCTCCAATTTCTATATGCCGTACGGAATTGCTCCGAACTTTTTAATCGACGGAAAACTGTTGGCGCTTCCAATGGCAGTTGAAGAAAGTTCAGTAGTAGCGGCTGCTTCCAAAGCTGCCAAATTCTGGATCGATAAAGGAGGTTTTAAAACAACGATTATCAATACTGAAAAACTGGGGCATACCCACTTTATTTTTAATGTAGAACCTCACAAATTATTACATTTCTTTAATTTCAGCCTGAAGAAAAAATTATTTGAAGCTACAGAAGATATCACGGCGAATATGAGAAAACGCGGCGGAGGTATTTTAAATATCAGCCTGGTGGATAAAACAGCAGAAATGCCGAATTACTACCAGTTGAAAGCAAGCTTTGATACTGTGGATTCAATGGGAGCGAACTTTATCAACTCATGTCTTGAGCAGTTTGGAAAAACATTGAGACAGGAAGTGGCTACCAGCGAAGATTTTACTCAGGAAGAAAAGAATTCACTACAGATTGTGATGAATATTCTTTCCAACTTTACTCCTGACTGTATCGTGAGAGCTGAGGTTTCGTGCAAAATGGAAGATTTAAAAGATGACAGTGGAATTTCTCCTGAAGAATTTGCTTCTAAATTCAAACAGGCCGTTACCATTGCAGAAATAGAACCTTACCGTGCGACTACTCATAATAAAGGAGTAATGAATGGAGTAGATGCCGTTGTAATCGCTACCGGAAATGATTTCAGAGCTACGGAAGCCTGTGCGCATGCGTATGCTGCAAGAGACGGACAATACAGATCTTTGACTCACTGTACAACAGATAACGGAATTTTCAGATTCTGGATTGATCTTCCTATTTCCGTTGGAGTTGTGGGAGGACTTACCAATCTTCACCCTCTGGTAAAATTCTCTTTAGCGCTACTGGGTAAACCTTCAGCACAGGAACTGATGAGCATCCTGGCAGTTTCAGGTCTTGCTCAGAATTTTGGAGCATTGCGCTCTTTGGTAACCACAGGAATCCAGAAAGGACATATGAAAATGCACTTATTGAATATTCTGAACCAATTGGGCGCTACTGAAGAAGAAAAACAGCACTTTGTAACGTATTTTAAAGATAAGACGGTGAGCCACCATGAGGTGATCAATGAATTTAACAGAATGAGAGGAAACTAATGCTACAGATCATTTTGCCTATCGTATTCCTTCTTTTTGGATTCTTTCTGAAGAAAACAAACAATGAAGGTTTCAGAAGTTCCAAAAAATTCGCCAATATGTTTATCATACTGGGGATTTCTACACTGGTTGCCAAGTTCATTTTAATGTACTTAAAATCAAAATAGTGAAAAAGGGTATTGTATTTTTCTTACTGATTTCCGGGTTAAGTTTTTCACAGCAGCAAAAAGTGAAAATCACTAATCTGCAGCCTAAAACTGAAGATACCGTTTTTCCGGTTGTTTCTTATCCTGAAAATCCGCGGGTCGAAAATAAAATCAATACATTTCTGCAGGTAGATCAGCTGGAATATGTTCCCGGATCTGGCGGAAACCCTTTTAAACTGGCTTCTACAGCAACCAATTCCTATTCCAACTATCTTTATTTTTATAGTTGGGATAAAATTGAAACTCCTGAAAATATCCTGAGCATTGCCATAGACGGCGAAGCTTCAGGTGCTTATCCAGAAGGGTTTTTAATCTGGAAAAATTTTGATCTGAGAACAGGAAATTTTATCAATGCTGAAGATTTATTTCAACCCAATTCAGTTAAAATGGTTGAAAGTATCATTCAGAAAAGAGTAAAGAAAAGAATTGCCGACTTTCTGGTCAAGCTGAAAGCAGAAAAAAATCCATCTGAGGAAACTGAAGATCAGATCGCTATGTATGAGGACTGTTTTACAGAACATACTTTAGAAGACATCAGATATTTTTTCGGAAAAGATAAACTGACTTTTGTTGCCGGAAGATGCTCCAACCATGCTATGAGAGCTCTGGATGACCTCGACAGTCACGAAATAAAGTTTTCCTACAAAGAACTGGAAAAATATTGGAGTCCTTATGCAAGAAATTTAATTTCCGGTTCTGAAAAAATAGGTGCCACCAGTTTTAGAAATAAGTTGTACAAAGGAAAAATAGATGGCAAATATCCTGTCACTGTTTTTATCAGCCGCTTATATAAAGGAGAAAGTGAAAATGATACAAGTTCCTTTACTGCATTGTATTGGTATGATAAAAATAAAAAACTGATCCCATGGGACGGTAAAATGAAAGGAAATCATATTTCCATTACTGAGAATGATCATTATGATGAAGCTGCGGGCAAATGGATCCCAAGAGCTTTTGTAGAAGCAGATATGAATGGAAATACAATTTCAGGAACCTGGCAGGATGATAAAACAAAAAAATATTTAACCCTAGAATTAGAAGAGTTATAAAATGAAAACAATCACATTAATTTTTGGAGCAGTTTACGGAATGGTTTCTGTAATCCTGGGTGCTTTCGGAGCACACGCTTTAAAGAAAATATTAGCTGTGGAAAGACTGGAAAGTTTTGAAACAGGAGTAAGATATCAGATGTATGCAGCTTTTTTCCTGTTGATCATCGGGTATATCTTAAAATTCGAAACATCTGCTGAAAAATGGACTTCCATTTTAATGATTGCAGGAACATTTTTATTCTCAGTAAGCATCTATTTCTTAAGTATGCAGGATTATTGGGGAATGAATCTTAAATTCTTAGGCCCTATCACTCCGCTTGGAGGTCTGATGATGATCTTGAGCTGGGGAATGCTGATCTTATATTTTGCCAAAAACAGAATTTAGGAAATAAAAATTAACAGAAGAAGACGGCTCATACGAACATTCAACCTGTTCAATCTGAGAAATTAGCGAAAGAATAAGGGAAAACAGGAAGATATGTTAAAAATCAAGTCAGCCAGACTTTAATTTTTAAGTCAATAAACTTGAACTTCCGTGTCTTTTTAGTAAATTTGTCAACCTTTAAATATTAAAATAAAATAATAAAAATAATATGAATCTTCACGAGTATCAATCAAAAGAGATTTTATCAAAGTATGGAGTAGCTATCCAACGTGGTTTCGTTGCAAACAATGTAGATGAAGCTGTAGCTGCTGCTGAAAAACTAACTGCTGAAACTGGCGCTCAAGGGTGGGTAGTAAAAGCTCAGATCCACGCAGGTGGTCGTGGTAAAGGCGGTGGTGTAAAGTTCTCTCCAAACATGGATAAGCTTAAAGAAAACGCTCAGAACATCATCGGAATGCAGTTGATTACTCCACAAACTTCTGCTGAAGGTAAAAAAGTAAATTCTGTTTTGGTTGCAGAGGATGTATATTATCCAGGTGAGTCAGAAACTAAAGAATTTTATGTTTCTATTCTATTAGACAGAGCTGAAGGTAAAAATACAATCGTATATTCTACTGAAGGTGGTATGGATATTGAGCACGTTGCTGAAGTAACTCCTCATTTGATCCACAAAGAAATCATTGATCCTGCTTTAGGTCTTCAGGGATTCCAGGCTAGAAAAATTGCTTTCAACCTAGGTCTTGAAGGAAATGCTTTCAAAGAATTTGTAAAATTCATCGGTTCTCTTTATAATGCTTACACAGGTATTGATGCATCTCTTTTCGAAATCAACCCTGTATTAAAAACTTCTGATAACAAAATTATCGCTGTAGATGCTAAAGTAACTTTAGATGACAACTCATTGTTCCGTCACAAAGACTTAGCTGAACTTAGAGATACAAGAGAAGAAGATCCAATGGATGTAGAAGCTGGTGAAGCTGGTCTTAACTTCGTAAAACTGGATGGTAACGTTGCTTGTATGGTAAACGGAGCTGGTCTTGCAATGGCAACTATGGATATCATCAAATTATCTGGTGGTAACCCTGCAAACTTCCTTGACGTAGGTGGTACTGCAGATGCTCAGAGAGTACAGACTGCTTTCGGAATCATCTTAAGAGATCCAAACGTAAAAGCTATTTTGATCAACATCTTCGGAGGTATCGTAAGATGTGACAGAGTTGCTCAGGGTGTTGTAGATGCTTACAAAGCTATGGGTAGCCTTCCTGTTCCATTGATCGTAAGATTACAGGGAACTAACGCTGTAGAAGCTAAAAAATTAATTGACGAGTCTGGTCTTCCGGTACACTCTGCAATTACTTTAGAAGAAGCTGCAAACAAAGTAAAAGAAGTTTTAGCATAAGCTGAAATTTTTAAATAAAATAGAAAACCGTTCCAATTTTGGAACGTTTTTTTTGTTGGAACGTGAAGGGCACAGTTTTGTAATAACTTCAGCGGAAATGTACTACTGTAAACCTAACAGGTTTCTAAAACCTGTTAGGTTTAAATATCTCCAATCAATCATCATAAAAAAGACCATTTCAATACTCGAAATGGTCTTTTATTTTATAAATAATTTTACTTATCCTGATGACTTTCCGGCAAGTTAGTCTCTCCACTTGTAATGCTGATGCTCGTTGGCGTTACCAGCTGAATTTTATCCGTATCAAAGCGTTCTTTAATCCCTAAATAAGCCTGGCTTCTTACCTGCGCAAGATTAGCCCCTACTTTTATCCAGAATTTTACCTGCAGATTAAATGCACCTTGCTTCAAGTCTGTAAAAATTACTTCTACGGTGTCCAGCTTATCCACATTATCAAGATTTTTAACCACATCAAGAATTCCTTTCTGAGCTTTAGTGATATCTTCATCAGCCGGAATTTCAAAGTTTAAAATTATCCTTCGCTGTGGAGAGGCTGTAATATTGTAAAACGGAGCATTGAAAACAACCTGATTAGGGATATAAGCTTTCTTTCCGTCATCAGTAAGAATTTTTGTAGTGAGAAACCCGATTTCCTGTACTGTTCCTGAGTGGGTTCCGATCGTAATATAATCTCCTACCTTGTAAGCTTTGTCAATTCCAATAAGCATTCCTGAGAAAATACTGGATACCAGGTCTTTCAGAGCAACCCCGGCAATAACCCCGGCAACTCCTAAGCTTCCGATAAACTTCCAAAGAAAGCCGCTGAAACCCATTATTTCAAGAGCAATAAAGGTTCCCATCAGCATGATCAAAAATCTGAATACACTGATTAAGGTGACTAATGAACTCTCTTTGCGACTTTTAGGAAAAAATTTATGGAATAATTTTACCGCTGCCTGGCTTAAATATTTGCTGGTAACCAGAAAAAAGGTAAATACTAAAATTCCAACAATCAGCTTGGGGGTAAGTTCAGCGAAGGTGATGTACCAATTTTCCAATACCTTGTAAACAAGATCTACATACCTGAGTCCGGTTTTCTCCATGAATAAAATTTTAATTAAAGATATAAATTTTCATCAAAAAATTTGCCAGTTCCAAAAAGTCTACTAAATTTGTAGACTATAAAGAAAGAATATTATGTCAATCAAACTAGGAGATACAGCACCCAACTTTCAGGCAGAATCATCGGTCGGCGATATCAATTTTTATAATTATCTGGGAGATTCCTGGGGAATTCTGTTTTCGCATCCTGCAGATTATACACCGGTATGCACAACGGAGTTGGGATATACCGCAAAACTTCAGTCTGAGTTTGATGCCAGAGATACAAAAGTAATTGCCCTGAGTGTAGATGGGGTAGAAGATCATCAAAACTGGGTAAAAGATATTAATGAAACTCAGAATACCAATGTAAAGTTTCCTATTATCGCAGATAAAGACAAAAAGGTTTCAGAACTGTATGATTTTATTCATCCCAATGCTTCGGCTACCGCTACAGTACGTTCTCTTCTGATTATTGATCCTTCCAAAAAAGTAAGACTGATTATTACCTATCCGGCCTCTACAGGAAGGAATTTTGACGAGATCCTCAGAGTGCTGGATTCTTTACAGCTGGTAGACAATTACCGTGTGGCTACGCCTGTGAATTGGGAAGTTGGAGAAGATGTTATTGTACCTCCAACCATTTCTACAGAAGATGCCCGGAAAATATTCCCGAAAGGGGTAACGGAAATAAAGCCCTATCTGAGATACACCCCTCAACCTAATACATGATTTATTTGATTTTTTATAGTTTAGTTTTAATTTGTACGAAAAGCGCCCCGGAAATAAATTTCGGGGCGCTTTCATTTTTTTTATAAGTATTTCAGTGATTACTTAACGTCGTTGATGATTTGTTTCGCTTTAGACGTTGGAAGATAAATCTGGAATCCTAAACCAAAAGTAATTTTGTTAGTGTATCCACCGCTTCCGAATCCTGCATTTGCATCATATTTCACTAAACCTTCCAATCCGATGTTTGGTGTGATGAAGTAAGAATAACCAGGTCCGAATCCGAAGTTAAGACCGTTAGAAGAAGAACCTCCTTTAGAGATAGACATTCCTCCAACACCTACATTACCTTCGAAGAACCATCTTCCGTGGTGTAGTAAGTTGTTTACTCCCTGCTCTCCCGGATTAAGATAGTAACGTCCTAATGCTCCTACATTATATGTAAAAGTAGTGGGTGCATCTTTAGCTCCTTTAAAGCCTAAATCTACGTATCCCCCAACTGCGATATTATCTTCGATGAAATAGGCTCCTTTAGGCTGAATTGCAAAGTTATATCCTGCTCCTTCATTTAACCCAAAATTTGCACCTACAAGGTTACCCCCTACCATCCAATTACCTTTTTGAATCTGAGCGTTGGCAGTTGCTGTTAAGCCTGCTATGGCTAATATCCCTGTTAAAATAAGTCTTTTCATAATTTATTATTTTAATAATTAAATGTTTATTATTCACGAATTATAGAAAAAACAATAAATGTGCCAGACTCTTAATTTTACGTAATTTTTCTAAACAAACGTTAAGATTTTCAACGAGATATAGTTTATTTTTTTCACCTGTCGGCTCTATATGTTATGATAATAAAGAAAATAAAATGGTTGTTTTAAGAAAAAAATGATAAAAGTAGATAATATATCATTAATTATATAAAACACTTATTTTTCTTTGCCCATTCGGAATTTAAATAAATAAAAGGATCACCGAAATGATCAGACCTGCAATTGTAAATTTGATTCCACGTTTGAATGCTTTGGTCTTGGGATTAAACATCCAGAAACTTGAGATGACGAAAAAGAAAAGAGAAACTCCGAAAAATACGCTTAGAGGAGATATAGCATCTTTCGATTGTGATTTGTGAAGCGAAACCATTTTGTCCAATACGAAAGGAAGTTCCTTTTTGGTATATTTGGCTTTTCCGGTTGCACTGTCATAAGTTCCCTGTTTAAAATAAAGAACACTTCCTTCTGTTTTTTCCACTTCAAGGCCTTTCATCTTAAGCTCTTTTTTCAGCTCTTTTTCTGAAAGATTGGCTGCGATATTCTTTTCGTATTTCTTTTCACTTTTCAGGAAATCTGTGTCTCTGTACACCAGAAGAATTCCACTTAACGAATACACAGCCATAATTCCGGCAAGGAAATATCCCAGGTAACGGTGCGTAATTCTCATGAAACTTCTTGTGTCTTTAATCTTATCCATATTTTATTTTTTTGTTTTTGTTTAAAAATTTCAAAAGTGGAAACTGCAAAAATGCAATTTCCACTTTTAGTGAAAGAATTATTATATAAAGAATTCTAGAGTCTGTATGTCAATGTGAAATAGTAATTTCTAGGCGTAATCGGATTCACTGAATAATTCTCGTGAACATTGTAATTTACGACATCAAACAGGTTGCCCACTTTCCCTTGGATAGAGAATTTTTTCCACTCGTAGCCTACTGACACGGAAACAGTCGTATAATCTTTCAGATCAAACATTCTGCTCACGTTATTTCTACTTGTGTTTGTAGATTTTGTATCATTCCATCCGGCAATTCTATCCCCGATGTAATAAATTCCAGCTCCGATTTTCAACCCTTTTACGTAGTTTGTAAA
Source organism: Chryseobacterium sp. NRRL B-14798 (assembly GCF_050470705.1). Lineage (NCBI taxonomy): Bacteria > Pseudomonadati > Bacteroidota > Flavobacteriia > Flavobacteriales > Weeksellaceae > Chryseobacterium > Chryseobacterium sp. NRRL B-14798. The sequence continues at coordinate 944,376 of NZ_JBFLUL010000005.1, forward strand.
TTTATAGAAAACAGAAGCATTTGCTGTTGTAGCCGGTGTTCTTACCAGTCTTTGGTTTTCAATATATCCTTTTTCAGGAGTGTCGGTATAAACCGAATTGTTATAAGAAAAACCTCCGATTATAGATAAGTTTTCTGTAGGATTTCCTGTAATGTCCAGTTCCACACCACGGCTTCTCATATTTCCTGCAAATTCTTTAAGATTGGTGTCTGTGGAATTTACCGGTGCCCCGTTTGAAGCAGAAGCAAACCAGTAGGTTTGGTAATAATTATTGTACATAATCTGGTAAGCCGTTAAGTTAACAGCTAAAGCATTGTTCCAGAAATTCTTTTTAATACCGATTTCATATTGATCAACTGTTGAAGGTTTTATACTTTGTCTAGATAAAGTATTTAATTGATTTTGAACATCTGTAACAGGCTGATTGGTATTTACCGTGCCAAATTGATCTGAAGTATACCCTGCATTTGCTGCAAAAGAATTCGTATAAGTTGCGAATACTGAAAGGTTTTCATTTGGAGCATATACCAAACCTACTTTCGGAGAAAATGCATTGTCAGACGTTGACGAATTAGCGACTTCAATTTTATCATTTAATGTAAAGCGGGTAGTCAGCGTAGGCATGTTTTCTATATAAGACCATCTTAAACCTGCAATTACTTTTAATTGTTTTGTTAAGCTGATAAAATCCTGTGCATAGATCCCGATTCTTCTTGTATTGATTCTGTTTCTCGTACTAAGAGTAGAATTGGGCATATCAATACTTCCCCACGTTGACGGATCATCTAAATACAGAAGATTTCTTGGAGCCGCAACAGTATAAGCATAAGCATCTGCCTGACCGTAATCAGCATCTGCCCCAATTAAAACTTTGTGGTTGATTTTTCCAGTATTGAACTCACCATTGATGTTTACCTGTGCTGAAGTATAATTTTGTTCGTTATAAGTTCTGCCAAAAGGTCTTTTCCATGATAATCTGTTAGGATCTACAGTGGTATCTTTGGTGTCATAGATCCATTGCACTCTTTCAGAAGAAAAATAATCTTTCGTATAGTTTTGGTAAGAAGCAATCGCATTTAGAGACCATCTTTCATTGAACTGATGATTAAAAGTTATATTCGTAGAAGCTTGCTGTACATTTTGATATTGCCAGTTAGTTCCGTAGAAAGTGTTTCTGGAAACAGTATCATTTAATCTGTAGCTTTGGTCTTTTTCCGTAATAGAACCAAGCCCGAAATCAGGAGTAAAATTAGTTTTAAGATAATCCGCTTCCACAATCAATTGTGATTTTGGGCTTAAATTGAAAAGGAATGATGGATTGAAATAATATTTCTCTGATTCTACAACATCTCTGAAACTTTCAGCATGCTCATAGGCTCCGTTTACTCTGAAAGCAATATTTTTAGATAAAGGACCATAAATATCAACTGTTGGTTTATAGGAATTCCAGCTTCCGCCGTTTAACCCGATACTTCCACCAAAATTGAACTTAGGTTTTTTTGTAATCATATTGATAACACCACCAGCTGCTGTATTTCCAAAAAGCATGGCATTGGCTCCCTTTAAAACCTCTACTCTTTCCAGACCACTTACTTCAGGGAAAACACCACTGTTTACTCTTGAACCATTTTTAAAAATATTATCATTTCCTAAAATGAAACCACGTCCACCAAAACTATCCTGAGAATTTCCTCTGGATGAAGTGATATACAATCCGTTTACGTTCTGAAGAACATCACTCAGTTGCTTTGCCTGCTGCTGCTCAATGATTTCGTGAGTAACAATAGCAATGGGCTGGGGAGTTTCCATTACCGTCAGATTTGACTTTGTTGATAATGGTCTTGCCTGGTTAGGATTTCCCGTTTTATGAAGGTTGATATCCTCAATAGTTTGAGTTCTGATAGTATCTACTTCAGTATTTTTCATCTGTGAACTTGCCGAAGCGGCGATAAACAGAAGGCCTAAAGAAAGTAATTGTCTTTTCATTTTATTTTTATGTAGAACAGTTTTAAATAAGGCGCAAATGTAAGTATTTGTTTAGAATAGATAAAAATAATTTTATGATTTAAATCATATTTTTATGAGTCGACGAGATGGATTATTTCTATAGCTCCTTTACACTAAGGGATAGAGAATTTTTTATGAATATATTTGTTAAAAAATTATAATATGCAATTGGTAAAAGCAGGGCTTTGTGCCTTTGGAATGAGTGGGAAAGTGTTCCATGCTCCCTTTTTAAAGGAGCATCCGGGATTTTTTATCTCTGCTGTGGTGGAAAGAAGCAAGGAAGAATCGAAGGTGAAATATCCTGAGGCAACGATCTATCGTTCCGTGGAAGAAATGCTTCAGCAGGCAGATGTAGAATTGGTGATCATCAATACTCCGGTTCAGACCCATTATGAGTACGCCAAAAAAGCACTGGAAGCGGGAAAAAATATTATTGTGGAAAAACCTTTTACAGTAAATGTTTCTGAAGCAGAAGAACTGGTGCAACTGGCTGAAGAAAAAGGTTTGTTTTTGAGTGTATACCAAAACCGAAGATTCGACCGTGACTTTCTGCAGGTTCAAAAAATTCTGAATGATAAGAAAATAGGGAATATTAAAGAAGTGGAAATACGTTTTGACAGATTCCGTACCACGGCCAGTGGAAAGCAGCATAAAGAAAGTCCTGATCAGCAGGGATCAGGATCACTTCATGATCTGGGAGCACATCTTGTAGATCAGGCGGTGCAGTACTTTGGGTATCCGGAAAAACTTTTTGCCGATGTATTTTCTATGAAAGGAGCCGAATTCGCTAACGATTATTTTGAAATTCTTTTATTCTATAAAGATAATCTGAGAGTAAGACTGAAATCATCTGTTTTCAGTAAAGAGGGGCATTATGCGTACACAATTCATGGAGACAGAGGAACTTTCCTGCAGGAAAGAACCGATAATCAGGAAAATGAACTGGTAGCAGGTGCCGTTCCTGAATATGGTAAAGAATGGACGCAGCCTTTGACTGCACCGGACGGAATTTTAAACTTCCTGAATGATCATTCTGAAACAGAACGAATTCTTACCTCCAGCGAAGCCGGAAACTATATGAATTATTACCAGCAGATTTATGAACACATCGTTTTTGGATATGCCTTACCATCTCCGGGAAAAGAAATTATTCAGAATATGAAAATCATTGATGCTTCTCTTGAAAGTGCAAAAGAAGAAAGAATAGTAAAATTATAAATTAGAAATGAGTTCAAAGTTCAAGGTTTAAAGTTCAAGGTTGATACCAGTCGGGATTAGAAATTTCCAACCCGTCTACAATCCAACTCTGCGACACTTTGAACTCATTCCTATTATTAAAGGAGCTCCTGAAGCTCCAGCCATCTCATTTCGTGGTTCTCCAGTTTTTCTGAAACCGTTTCCAGCTCGGAAGAAAGAGTGGCTATCTTTTCATAATCAGCTTCGTTGTTGAGCTTATCCAGAATTTTTGCACGCTGTTCCTCCAGTTCAGGCATTTCTTTTTCAATCGTCTCCAGCTCCCTTTGTTCTTTAAAAGTGAGTTTTCTTTTAGAATTGGAAGACTGGCTACTTTCTGTTGAAGAAACAATTTCTTTTACAGGCTCAGGTTTTACCACTGCATTTTTTTCTAACGCTTCTTCACGGCTTCTGGCTTCTCTGTATTCTGAGAAGTTTCCTACAAAATCCCTGATTTTCCCGTTGCCTTCAAAAGCCAGAACATGGTCTACAATTCTGTCCATGAAATACCTGTCGTGGGAAACGATAATCAAAGATCCCTGGAATTGCTGAAGGAAGTTTTCAAGAACTGTTAACGTTGGAAGGTCAAGATCATTCGTAGGCTCATCAAAAATCAGGAAGTTAGGATTCTGATACAAAATATACATCAGGTGAAGTCGTCTTTTTTCACCTCCGGAAAGTTTGGAAATAGGAGAATACTGTGTCTGATCGTCAAATAAAAATAATCTTAAGAACTGTGATGCGGATAAACTTTTACCATTCGCTAAAGGATAAAATTCTGCAATTTCTTTAATGAAATCAATCACACGTTCATCCTCTTTATAGGTAAGACCTTTTTGTGAGAAGTAACCGAAAGAAATAGTTTCTCCTGTTTCAATTTCTCCTTTATCGGCTTTTTCAAAACCTTGAATAATGTTAAGCAGGGTAGATTTTCCCGCTCCGTTCTTTCCGATGATTCCCACCTTTTCTCCACGTTGAAACTGGTAGCTGAAATCTTTTAACAGAACTTTTGGCCCAAAGCTTTTATCAATATGTTTGAGTTCAAGAATTTTATTTCCCAGACGTTTCATTTCAAAATCAAGTTCCAGTCCGTCTTTTCTGGTGTCGGTTTTGGCCACTTTTTCCGTTTCGTAGAAAGCATCAATTCTGCTTTTTGATTTTGTGGTTCTGGCTTTTGGCTGTCTTCTCATCCATTCCAGTTCCTTTCTGTAAAGGTTATTGGCTTTATCAATTGTAGCATTAAGATTCTCCTCACGAATCATCTTGTTCTCAAGATAAGTAGCATACGAACCATTGTGAACATACAGATTCTGATCCTCCATTTCCCAGATGATATCACAAACACTGTCAAGGAAATATCGGTCGTGGGTTACCAGAAGTAACGTGATTTTTGCTTTGTTCAGATAGTTTTCAAGCCATTCTACCATGTCCACATCAAGGTGGTTGGTAGGTTCGTCCATGATAAGAAGGGTATGTCTGTGCTCGGCTCTTGTTTCTGTTAAAAGTTTAGCCAGCGCGACACGTTTGATCTGTCCTCCGGAAAGGGTTCCCATTTTAGCTTCAAGATCTGTAATTTTAAGCTGGGAAAGAATCTGCTTCATTTCATTTTCCAGATCCCAGGCTTTATGAACTTCCATATCAGCCAGTGCTTTCTCAATAAAATCATTATCTGTAGAATGAAGTGAACGATGATAGTTTTTAAGCGCCAGGATAGGCTCGGAATCCAGGGTCATCATAAATTCTTCAATGCTCAGCTTAGGATCATAATCAATCTCCTGATCAAATAATACCACCTGGATATCTTTATTGATGATCGCAGTTCCGCTGTCTGCAATTTCCTTACCCATTAGTATTTTAAGAAGTGTAGATTTTCCACTTCCGTTTTTGGCAACAATCGCTATTTTATCTCCTTCATTGATGTGGAAAGAAATATTTTTAAACAAAACTTTGATGCCGTAAGATTTGGTAAGATTTTCTGCAGAAACGTAATTCATTGGGAATTAATAGTTTGATTTTAAATTTCAATTGAACCGCAAAAATACGAAAATGTAGCCTAAAACTTCCCGGAACCTCTTTTATAAAAATGAATATTTATAATTTTTTAATAAACTGTGCCCCTTATCTGAAAAAACTAATCAGTAAATTTGATCAACTACAATGAAATGTACATTGTAAAAGTAATACATAATACAAAATCTGATTGAAGTAATGAAAAAAGTTATCGTCGACATGGATGGAGTAATGGCGGATGTATATCATCAGCTGGCGCAATTTGAAAAAAGGGATACAGGAAGAGAAATTGAAATCAGTGATTTGGCTGGTAAGCCTGAAATAGAGTCTTTTCCCAACGGAAAAAAGCATGTGAATGAAGTAGGCTTTTTCAGAACCTTACCGGTAATGAAAGGAAGCCGTGAGGCCATAGAATACCTTAATAATAAATATGAACTTTATATTGTATCTGCCGGAATGGAATTTCCGAACAGTCTACGGGAAAAATATGACTGGCTGGCAGAACATTTTCCTTTTATCACATGGGAACAGATTGTTCTTTGCGGAAGTAAAAGAGTAGTGTCCGGAGATGTCATGATTGATGATTATCCTAAAAATCTGGATCACTTTTCAGGACAAAGACTGATATTTACCCAGCCTCATAATGAACTGATAGAAAATGATACCTATGAAAGAGTTCATTCCTGGGAAGAGGTTATGAATATCCTATAATTCTGAGTTTAAATTCTTGATAAAGCTATGAGGGAATTCCGGAAATTTTTTAAATAATTTTAACTAAAGGGAGAATAAATTTAATAAAATGTTGGGAAGCCGGCATATTGAAAATAGATATGTTTGCATCAAACTTTTAACATGAAAATATATTCTACTTTATTCTTCCTTGTGGCAGCCTCAGCCTTCCATGCGCAGGTTGTTTCCGGAACTATTGTTTCTAAAAACGAAAATCAGCCTATTCCTTATGTGAAAATCGGGATTGAGAAGAAATCGACAGGTACAATTTCAGATGAACAAGGAAAATTTTCAATTGATCTTTCCAATACAGATCCCCAACAGAAAATAAAAATAGAAGTCCCGGGATACAATCTTTATCAGGAAACAATACAGAATTTTAAAAAGTATGACCAGCAAAAAATATTTTTAACAGAGAAAACTAAAAATATTAAAGAGATTACAATTAAGCCTAAAAAGCTGGTAGATAAAAACTGGGGGGTCAATACCAAGACAAAAAGTGTTATTTATTCTGTTAACCCGGAATTTGACAAAAAGAGTTTTCTTGGAGAAACAGCTTTAGAATTCAACGCTAAGAAAAGATCAAAGCTTAAAAATATCAATCTGAATATAGCCAGCTATGTTTCTACCGAGCCGGTTTTAATGAGATATAGCATTTACAGTGAAAAAAATGGCTTCCCGGATAAAAATATCCTTGAAGAAGAGATTACCGTAGAGCTCACTGAAGATATGATTAAAGACGGAACGTATACACTGGATGTCAGCGACCGTAATATCTGGCTGCAGGGAAAATTTTTTATCGGCATACAGTTTTTAAAAGATTTTGACGGCAGGATTAAAATCAGCGCTGCATTGTTCAGAACGGGATTTATAAGGGAGTTTTATGGTGATTGGCAGAAAATGACCATTGCCGCACCAGCCATTAATATTGACGTGAAAATGGATAAAAACGGAAGCAATAATACGAATGAAAATGATTAATGTATGATGCATGATGTGTCTGACAAGCTGAACAATCAACAGGTCTATACACTTCCATTTTCTAATCCAGTGTCAGTCTTTTTAACGACCATGAACTGCCATTGTAGATATCAAGATCCACTTTTGCATTGATGCCGTGAACAATACCGTTTTCTGTGAACTGCCAGAACTCCCACTCGTCATCGGGAGAAGGTGAGGGAACATCGTTGTAATTGGCAAGCCATAAAGGGTAGCCTTCAAACTCGCCTTTCAGAAAATCTTTATAGTAATGGTAGTACGTGTAGATGATAGGCTTTTCACCATAGGCTTCCTCTACAATTTTACACCATACTTTCAGGTCTTCAACCAGTTTTTTGTTGGTTTTACGCTTTGGGATTTTTTCAATATCAAGAATCGGAGGAAGATCTCCGCTTTCAAGTTTCACGTTGTCTAAAAAATTATTGGCCTGGATCACGGGATCTTCATCGGCTCTGTAAAAGTGATAGGCACCACGGATAAGCTCATGCCTTTTGGCACTTTCCCAAAATTCATCAAAATGCTTGTCGGCACTCCGGTTTCCCATCGTTGCACGCATCACGACAAATTCCAGCGGAATCGTTTTATTTCCGATACTGAGACTATCCCATCTGATATCTTCCCGGTTCTGATAATGGGAAACATCAAAACCATAGGTTTTATCAAGGTTGCTAGCTAATATTCTCTGAATTCTTGCTGCCTCCTTTTCACTGTTATGAAGCTTTTTATGCTTAAATTTATTAAAGTACAATGCATAGTAATAACTGACGGACTGCTTTAAGTAAAGTCCTGTTCCTACTAGTGCCGTTATTAAAATTGCCAGTATGACCCATCGCCGGAAAAAATACTTCTTCCGTCTCGATTTATGGACTTGTTTGGCAGTTTTTTTGGTGTACTTTTTTGGTGTCATAAAGTTTTGCAAAACTAACTTTTTTCACTGCGAAATGCTAAAATAAAATCAGTAAATTTGTGTATTATGGAAACACGCGAAAAAATCATCATTATTGGAGGAGGATTTGCGGGGCTGCAGCTTGCAAAAACATTGAATAACAAGAACAAAAAGGTGATTGTTCTCGACCGGATGAACCACCATATGTTTCAGCCGCTTTTTTATCAGGTAGCCTCGGGAAGGATAGAACCTTCCAACATTTCTTTTCCCTTCAGAAAGATTTTTCAGCAATCCAGAAACACACAGTTCCGTATGACTGAGGTGAAAGAAATAGATCCTGCCAACCATAAAGTGATTACGGATGAAGCAGAATTTACTTATGATAAACTCATCATAGCAACGGGCTGTAAAACAAATTTTTTCGGGAACAAAGAACTGGAAGGAAAAGCTTTCGGGATGAAAAATACCCAGGAAGCCATCAGTATCAGGAATCATGTTCTGATGACCTTTGAAAAACTGATTATTGAAAAAAGCAGGAGCGATGACGGAAACTGGAATATTGTGATCGTTGGAAGCGGGCCTACCGGAGTAGAACTGGCTGGAGCTTTTGCTGAAATGAAAAAGGACATCCTTCCAAGAGATTACCCTTACATGAATTTCGACCATCTGAAGATTATTCTGGTAAGTTCCACAGAAAAACCCCTTGCTGTCATGAGCAGTGAAGCTCAGGAAAAATCTGAGAAATATCTGAAAGATCTTGGTGTTACTTTTTTGAGCGGGGAAGTGGTAACAGACTATGATGGTGACAAAGTACATCTCAGAAGCGGGAAAGAAATACCATCCAATAATGTGATCTGGGCCGCAGGAGTTACAGGAAATGTTGTAGGAGGTTTTCCGGAAGAAAAATTAGTGAGAAACAGATATATTGTAGATCGATATAATAAAATACAGGGTTACGATAATATTTATGCTATCGGAGATATTGCCTATATGGAAACACCGAAATATCCGCAGGGGCATCCCCAGGTAGCCAACGTAGCCATTAATCAGGCCAAAAATTTAGGTAAAAATCTTTTAAAGAAAAGTCAGGGAGAATGGAAAGAATACGAGTATGATGACAAAGGCTCATTAGCGACTATTGGGAAGCACAGAGCAGTGGTTGATCTGCCGTTTATAAAATTCCAGGGATTTCTGGCGTGGTATTTCTGGATGTTTCTCCATTTAATGCTAATTTTGAGCGTTCGTAATAAGCTGGCCATATTCTTCAACTGGATGTGGAGCTATATCAACAAAGATTCTTCTTTAAGATTAATTATTATACCTACTAAGAAAAACGGAACATTACAATGAGAATTGATATAATAAGCGTACTTCCGGAATTGATGGAAAGTCCTTTCAAAACTTCTATTTTGAAAAGAGCGATGGATAAAGGACTGGTAGAAGTACATTTTCACCATTTAAGAGACTGGGCAGTCAATAAGCACAGACAAATTGATGATGAGCCTTATGGAGGCGGAGCAGGAATGGTAATGATGGTTGAGCCGCTGGATAAATGTATTTCAGAGCTTAAATCTCAAAGAAACTATGATGAGGTGATCTACCTGACACCGGATGGAGTTACTTTGAATCAGAAAATTGCCAATTCACTTTCTATCAAAGAAAATCTGATCTTTCTCTGTGGGCACTACAAAGGAATAGACCAAAGAGTAAGAGACCTTCATATTACAAAAGAAATTTCAATTGGAGACTACGTCCTTACAGGAGGAGAACTCGCAGCCTGTGTTTTGGCAGACTCAATTATCAGATTGCTTCCCGGAGTTTTGAATGATGAGCAAAGCGCTTTAACAGATAGTTTTCAGGATGATCTTCTTTCACCACCCATCTATACAAGGCCTGAAAGTTATAAAGGTTTAGATGTTCCCAAAATCCTATTGAGCGGAAACTTCGGAAAGATTGAAGAATGGCGTCACGATGAAGCAGTAAGAATCACAAAAGAAAAACGTCCCGATTTACTGTAAACAAGAATTGCCAAACGAATATAATTCTTGCTTTCACTTTTATTCCATTTATTATAGGTAAATGGAATAATATTTGTTGTTATTTAAAAAAGCATGAAAAATATTAATGATAGCGATTTTAAATTGAAAATTTATTCCGATTATTCCGTGTTTTTTATATTGTCTCAATTTTGATTAATATATCGAAACTATCGAATGATTAAAAAATTAATTTATAATGGTTTATTTCGTTAGTATTTTTTACTATATTTGAATTGTTTTTTATTGGAAATTGATTTACAGTTTTGGAGGTAAATCACGAAAATTTGAAAAAAAATAATAAATTTACATCTTAAAGTAAAAAGAACATAATAAATTAAAAGTATAGAAATTAGTGTAGATGGAGCTGTTCTCTTTTTATAATGTTGAAAATTTATTTTTGCCCGATCCGAAACCTGTCCACAAATTAGATCCTACCCGGTCAGGATTAAGGAATTGGGATGAAAAGAGATATAGAAACAAGCTTTTTAAAATCTCGCACGTATTTCAGCTGATGAAGGAGGAGAATGATGTATTACCATTTTTAATAGGATTATCAGAAGTTTCCGGAAGGAAAGTCTTGGAAAATCTTGTGGAGATGGAACCCTTTAATTCAGAATATGGAATTGTACATTATAATTCCATGGATGAAAGAAAAGTGGATGTAGCCATGTTATATGATAAAAATAAAGTAGAGGTAATCGATTCAGAAACCATTACTTTCTTTTTTGAAATAGTAAATAAAAACACAGAAAATTACGACACAACCAGAGACGTACTTTTTTCAAAAGTCAGATATAAAGGGGAACTTATTAATGTCTTTATCGCGCATCTTCCCTCTAAACGCGAAAAAGATATCAATAAACCAAAAAGAACCTTTATATTGAATGAAGTCCGGGAACGGATTATGAAAATTGTAAATGCTGACAAAGAGCATGTTATCTTGTGTGGTGATTTTAACGAAAACCCGGATGATGAAAATTTAGTACAGATTCTCTATGACAATGACCGTGAGAAGGTTTTAATGAACCCTTTTCAACAATTGTTTTCTACAAGAAATTATTCTACTTTTCATTATAAATCTGGATTGCTGTATGATCAGATCATTATGTCAAGATCTTTACTTGATAATAAGACGCTGGCTTTTCAGGATGCCCATATTTTTAATTCTGAAAAAATCCGCAGCAGAACCAGAAATTTTGAAGGACGGCCTTTCCGAACTTATGCTGGTACGAGGTATTTAGGAGGATATAGCGATCACTTTCCGGTTTTTGTAAAATTTAAAAATTTACATTAAAAAACATAAATAATAAAAAAGTAGAAAATGAAAAATTCGAGCAACACAAGCTATCATTTAGATTCTATTGACAAAGAAATCATCTACATGTTGATGGACAATGCTAAAACTTCTTTAGCCCACATTTCAAAAAATGTCGGAATTTCCACCACTGCAGTGCATCAAAGAATCAAAAAACTCGAACATGCAGGAGTTATTGAAAATTCAATATCATTTCTTAATCCTAAGAAAATTGGATACAAAGTAATTTCCTACATTGGTGTATTTTTAGATCAGCCAAGCCATTATCCTGAGGTGGTAAAGTCTTTGCATGATATCAACGAAGTAGTGGAAGCCCACTATACGACAGGAAACTATACTATTTTTCTGAAGGTTCTTTGTAAAGACAATGATCACTTAATGCAGATCCTTAGCAAGCTTCAAAAGCTGAAGGGTGTAACCAGAACAGAAACTTTTATATCTTTGGAACAAGGTATTTACAGACAATTGAAAGTATAACGACATGAACATAGCCCAATATTTGGATTCAACTTACCTGAAAACCCCAGAACAATCAGGTATTTCCCACGAAGAAACACTTCAAAAAGATAAAGAACTTGCTCAGGAAGCAATAGATAATGGTATTTTTGCCGTGATGATTCGTCCGGATTATGTATCGGAGGTGAAGAAATATATTCAGGAAAGAAATTCAAATGTTGTAGTAGGAACTGTAATAGGTTTCCACGAAGGAACGTATTCTATTGATGAAAAGCTTGCAGAAGCTTCAAAAGCAATAGAAGAAGGAGCAGATGAACTGGATTTTGTTATTAATTATACCGCTTATCTACAGGGAAATATAGAACTGGTAAGAGAAGAATTTGTAAAATGTACCCAATTATCACTTGAGCATCATAAAATTGCAAAATGGATTATTGAAATTGCAGCCTTAACGGATGCACAAATTGCAGATCTTACCAAAAAGATTTCTACCTGGGCAGAAGAAAATTTCTCTGAAAATGAATTGTCGAAAATTTTTGTCAAATCATCAACAGGATTTTATAAAACTGCCGAAGGAAAACCTAACGGAGCAACCTTTGAAGGAATAACAATTATGCTGAGCAATGCCGGCAAACTTCCCGTAAAAGCAGCAGGAGGAGTAAGAACTCCCGAAGATGCTGAGAAAATGATCAAAATGGGAGTTAAAAGAATTGGAACTTCTTCAGCTCTGGGATTAATTAAAAACGAATCTTCATCAGAAGGATATTAATATCAGATTCTCAATATAAAAAAACCATCAGTTTTGCTGATGGTTTTTATTTTATAGCTGTGCCTGATATTCTTCATAGAACTGTTGGGTTTCTTTGATCAGGCTGTCCATTTCTTCCATAGTGAAAACTTCCAGGAATTTTTTTCTGAACTCCTTGAAATGAGGAATTCCTCTGAAATAGTTGCTGTAATGCTGTCTCATTTCAACCAGGCCTAGCCTTTCTCCTTTCCATTCAGCACTCCATTCTGCGTGCTGACGTACCGCCAGTAAACGGTCTGAAATGGTTGGCTCAGGTAAATGCTCTCCTGTTTTAAAGAAATGCTTGATCTCATTAAAAATCCATGGATATCCAATAGCAGCACGCCCGATCATAATACCGTCACAGGCATACTTTTGCTTATATTCTAATGCTTTTTCCGCAGAATCTATATCACCATTTCCAAAAATCGGGATCTCAATATTTGGATTTTGTTTAATTCTTGAAATATGTTCCCAGTCTGCTTCACCCTTATACATTTGAGCACGGGTTCTTGCATGTATCGTAAGGGCTTTAATTCCTGTTTCCTGAAGGCGTTCTGCTACTTCATCAATATTAATGCTGGTACTGTCCCATCCTAAACGGGTTTTTACAGTAACTGGAAGATGGGTAGAGCTTACAACAGCTTTTGTAAGACGTACCATAAGGTCGATATCTTTCAAAACCCCAGCACCTGCTCCCTTGCAGACAACTTTTTTTACCGGACATCCGAAATTAATGTCTACCAGATCCGGATTTACCGTTTCAACAATTCTTGCAGACATGGCCATAGCTTCTTCGTCACCACCAAAAATCTGTATCCCAACGGGTCTTTCATAATCGAAAATATCCAGCTTTTTACGACTCTTGATAGCGTCACGAATCAACCCTTCGGAAGAAATAAATTCCGAATACATTAAATCTGCACCATGCATTTTACACAAACGTCTGAACGGAGGATCACTTACGTCTTCCATCGGAGCCAGCAAAAGCGGAAATTCCGGCAGTTCTATGTTGCCTATTTTTATCATGGTGCAAATTTACAAAATTCTGAACATTCATAAATATGATATTATCTATCAGCATAAATGATTGTTTTGTTTGGAAATTGGAGGATAGAAAAAGACTTTAAATAGTGAATATAAGAGTTGATTGACTGCTCACTTCCAGTTGTCCATAGTTAGAAGCTTGCTTTTACCTGCATACTTCCGATATGAATGGTACGGTCGCCTGAATTTCTTCCTTCGTAATTAAGGTTCAGCTGGATGAATGAGTTGATAGCCTGTTGGATAAATACACTCCACACCTGGTTTTTTCCGGGTTTAAGCCCATCCAGCATCTGGTTTCCTACAATACTGAAATTGTTTCCTGTAAAATCGTTATTGATAAATGAGAAGTTTCCACGGATAGACGTTTTTCTTCGCTCCCACTGGATGGTTCCTGTAACATCAAAAGCCTTAAGAAGTTCTTCGCCATCCAATCTTTGTTTCTGACGGAAAGCAGAAGATAATTCAGCCTGAATAGCATCGGTGAATTTATACGTTGCTTTAGGCTTGGTTTCAAAATTATTCAGACGATAATCTCTTGTTTTAAATAACTGTGAAGAGTTTTGGATATCATGAACCGAGTTTTCCCAATCCACTCTGAATTCTTTATTGAACCAATATCCTATGTTCAGAAAATGAGAAGTCTGCTCACGTTCTTCATTACTGAAATTGGCATTGATGAGATTGTCATTGGTGATGAACCGGTAATTTCCGTTCCAGCCTGATTTATCGGTTGGATTAAACTGTACGGAAGCCAGAATATTCTGATTTTTAAGAATCTGGTCACTGTTCTTTTCAAAAGGATTCAGCACAAGTACCTTTTCCTTTTTGTAGAATGAGTTTTGAGAATTTAATGAAATATTGAAATTCCAACGTTTTAAAAATCCATTCTCAGAGTTGAAAACAATGGCCGGATTGACAAACAAAGCCAATTGCAATTTATTTTTATTGGAAGGAATATAGCGTACAGAATTTGTATAGACACGGATGTATTGGGCCAGATCGGAATATTCGGCAATTTCAAATTCATCCAGCTGCTGAACGCCGTCTCCGTTATAATCCGTCCATTTATAAACACCTTGTCCGTCTGTTACTTTGATGTACTGGAATTCCCTCTGGGCTTCCTGCCCGTTCCCCAGCTCATAGAAAGCCTGAAGACGCATCCCGTTTCTGAATAGCTGCTGGTTGTATAAGATGTTTCCAACAACGAAATCATTATTACGGGTTACTTCACCTTCCGCCCCTGCGTAGAAGAATTTTCGGTAATGAATTAGAGCATTTAAACTGGTTCTTTCGGTTTTGATAATCTGACTTTCAGCCATGATCCCCAGAATATTGTTCATATTCTGAAGCCTGTTATCACGTACAGAGTCGTTATCCCTCATATATACTTTTGCCAATAATTTGGTTCTTGTGCTGTCACCGATTTTCTTTTGTAAAAAGATTTCTTTCCAGCTGAAACTCGTGACATCCATAAGCTGGGTATCGTTGTACTTCTTCTCATTATGTTCCATACTTCCACCAATGGCCCAGCTTCCTTTTTTACCGGTAAACTCTGTTGAAACTCCACCACGGATGAATTTTGTATCCTGAAGAGTAGCATTGGTGCTCAGATAAGATAAGTTACCTTTAGTAAAGAATTTTCCCGTTAGCCAGCCAAAGTCAAGGTCGTTTTTAATCCCTTTGTAAGAATCCTGTTCATCCAGATAATTGATGCGGTAATTCAACGTAGACTTATTATTCCATTTATTCAGGAAACTGAAGATAAATCTGTTTTGGGTCTTTTTATTGAATTCCTGGGTAAGGTTGAAATCTCTGGAGAATTCTACATCGTTGATACGGTCAAGGATATGAAACTGTCTGTCTATATATTGATATTCAAAGCTTGGCGTTCCTTTCCATGTGTTTTTTGTAAAGCTCTTATTTCCAAAAATACGCCATGCATAGCCGATATTCTGATCAGAATCTTTTGATGAAAATAAATTGACATCATAATTACTCAAAGAAATATCTGCACCTATTTTTCCCTCATTTAAAAGGTACTCAGAGTTCAGAGAGTATACCTGGGATTTCTGAGGAGAAGGAAGTTTTCTTACCGCTCTGTAATCTCCGCCATTTGGGCCTACATATTCAAAAACACGCCCGTTGTTGGTGGTCTGTGCAATTTTATAATCTCCCTGATTAGCTCCGAAATAAGTAAAAGAAACCTGATAAAGTGTTAAACTCGAATCCGTAGAATATTCATAGAAATTACCTGCGGGACTTAGTTTGTATAAAATTTTATT
This sequence comes from Chryseobacterium sp. NRRL B-14798, assembly GCF_050470705.1. NCBI lineage: Bacteria > Pseudomonadati > Bacteroidota > Flavobacteriia > Flavobacteriales > Weeksellaceae > Chryseobacterium > Chryseobacterium sp. NRRL B-14798. The sequence goes on from NZ_JBFLUL010000005.1 coordinate 960,166, forward strand.
GACATCATATTCGGTTACAACTCCTGAAGGGGCATACATCAGATCAGGATTATTTCCAGCATCAGCCAGAATCTGCTCATCTTCTTTAGACAGATTTAAAGAAAGAGGTGCGTTCTTATTGTCATTTTCCATGAACCAGTTGAATCCCACCTTGAATTTTTCTCTCTGATGCTCAAGCTTTCCTGTAAACAGATACCTTGAATAATTCCTGTTGGCATAGTTATAAGAAATCGTGATGAAATTCTGTTGGAAAATAGGACGGAAACTGGTAAAGGTAACTTCACCGGTGTTGTAATTGATGATATAATCCTGGTTTTCACCGCGCTTCATTAAAATTCCATCAATAAAGACCTGTTCAGAACCGGAGATCAGTGTAATAAACTGTTCACCGTTCTTACCTGTCAGACGGTAAGGTCCCTGGTTACCTTCAACCCCCTGAAAACGGATTCTGTGGAATTCACTTCGTGCAACCCCTGCAGAGATATCTAGGAATGTCTTGTTTTCCTTCCCGAATTCTGTCTGGAATTGAAGTCCCATACTTCTCCTCTGGTATTTGGCAAAATAATTTTTAGCTTCCACAAGGTCAAGATGCCCTGCTCTGAGGATAGATTTATCCTTGATATTAAGCTGCATATAGATTTTGTCAAACTCCTCCAAAGTCTGGGTATAACCATCAGCCTGAATCGGCAGGTTATGATCTGAAATACTTGCTAAAATAGTAACATCTTTGGATAACCGCCCAGATATCTGAAGATCCATGGAACTTTGTACAGACTGCCCCTGGTTGTTACCAAAAGTAATCCCACGGATAATAGATCCTTTTGAGTTAAGCTCTCCTAAAAATCTCTTTTTATCATTTTTTGCCAGTACGGCTTCATCAATAATGATCTTATTGTGCGTTCTTATAAAATCCAGAGTGTCCTTTGCAAAGATGTCCTGCTCCAGCTTTGCCGCAAGAATACTGTCCCTTTTTATGCTGTCTTCAGGCACGTTGGGATTTTTCCATGAAAATACCTGAGCATTTCCTGAAAATATGCCTACGAAGAACAAAACGAATAGAATGACAAAATTCCGCAACTTTTAAAAATAATTCGTAAAAATAATTAAAAAATGTTAACATTAAGAGGTCAACTATTATTAACAAAAACTTAACCTCTTTATTGTCCCTGAAAAAAAAATAGAATGTAGTTTTGTTAGAGAAAGAAAATTATTAACAACAAAAAATAAATCATGAAAAAACTTTATTCTCTTTTTGCAACAGTTGCACTGAGCGCAGTGGTTTTTGCGCAAACAACTTACCTTTGGGATGGTAGTTCTGTAAATCCTATTTCCGGTACCAATGCTACTATTTCAAATGTGGCTTTTGCAGCAACTCAGGGAAATAATAATGGTACTACCAATTTAATAACTGCTTCATCTGTATCTACAGGATATGCAGGAGCAAGCGGATCCAGTAATTTTGGTGCTGCTGCTTTTAAAGAACCACTTTCAACTGCAACAAGCACCTATTTTAGTGTTACTGTTACTCCTGTTGCTGGTAACAAAGTAACTTTGAATTCTCTAAATTTCGGGTCGAGAGGGACATCTACCGGTCCCGGAAAGATTACCGTATATTCAAGCATCGATAATTATGCAGCAGCGATAGGAACTGTAAACGTTAACAATAACAGTACATGGACCTTGAATAATATTATTTTTTCAGGGAGTAATTTAGTAGGTGCAGAATCAGCTCCGGTTACACTAAGAATCTATGGAAGCGACAGCCCTGGTACAGGAACTCCATCTTTGGGTACTGCCAATTGGAGAATAGATGATATTTCTTTAACGGTTACTGCATCTAACGCCACTTTAGCTGTTATCGATTCTAAAAACATAAAGTCAGGAAACTTTGTAAAGAACTCTTTTGTTAAAAATAATGAAATTGTTTTCGGATCTGATGTAAAAGATGTGAAGATTTTCAATAGCTTCGGACAGCTTGTAAAAGAAGCTTCTGTAAGACAAAATGAAACGGTAAGCGTTGCTGAATTAGCAAAAGGAAACTATATCGTTACGGGTACAGTAAACAACCAGCCGGTTTCTCAGAAAGTTCTTAAAGACTAATCCCTTTTCAATAAAAATATAAACAGCTGCTTCAATGAAGCGGCTGTTTTTGTGATTATTTCCTGATGTTTAGCTTTTTGTATCTTATATATTTCATAATTTGGTGGTATTATTTTTGATGTTTTATGATCAATCCATTTCTAAAATTAATACGATGAAAAAAATCTTTACTCTTGCTGGACTTACATTATTAACTTCTTTTTCAAATGCTCAGATTGTGATCAATGAGATCTATGGCGGGAATGCCAATTCAGGAGCTGTATTAAAGAATAATTATATCGTCCTTAAAAATATCGGAACTACTTTGGTTTCTTTGACGGGAGCAAGTATTCAATATGCTCCGGCGATAGGAGCTTTTACAGAATATCATACGCTTCCGGATTTGACATTAGGACCTGAAGAAACCTATTTGATTCAGGAATCAGCGATTGAAGGTGGTGTCGAAAATCTGCCAACACCGGATTTTATTGCAACAACAATCGTAAATTTTGATGGGACTCCCAATAAATCTTCCGGATTAAAAATTTCCAACGTATCAGGAAAAGTTGCATTAGCGGGAAATATAGTGCAGGTCACAGGACCTTCTGCATCCAATGTCCTGGATTTTGTAGGGTACGGATCCAATGCAGATCAGTTTAAAGGAGACGGGCCGGCTCCATCTCCCACTACAACCACGGCTATCAGAAGAAATTTAGCAGGAAGTAATGATAATATGGCAGACTTTTCCCTAGAAGGCAGCGTGAAGTCAGGCTTTGTACAGAATCCATTTATAAAAGACAGTAAAGTAGTGTTCGGAACTGAGGTGAAAGATGTGAAAGTTTATGATACATTCAGACAGGTCGTTAAAAAATCACCTACTAAGCTGGCCTCAACTCTTGATATTGCAGAGCTTCCAAAAGGAACTTATATTGTGACGGGAACCATTAACAATATTCCGATCTCACAGAAAATAATAAAAGATTAGTTTTAAATAAGAAAGGACAACCGATAACAGGTTGTCCTTATTTTTTTATTTTTCAGAATCTTAATACCAACCTCTTCTAGCTGCATTAATAATGGATCCGAGATTAAGAATTAAAGTGTATCTGATACGCTTCCCATAATCTTTGAATGAAGGTTCAAATCCTAAAGACGACTGTATCGGGAAATACACTTCCAGAAAATCAGGGATGATTCTTACTTTAACTCCGGTGTCCCAGATGAATTTGGCGGGAAGATCTTTGTTTTTATACACTCCCGCATCCGCATATACATGGAAGATTTTCCATACACTTGAATCCACGTTGGCAGAAGTGATCCATTGATTGACTGTTCCCGGAAGAAAAGATTTAAAACCACCATCAGCTAATATAAACTGCTGGGAAAGAAGCCCGCTGCTGGCACTTTCTCCCAAAAGCGTATAAGAGAATGAATAGTTGGAAACCCTGGAAATTCCATAGTCGAAGAGGTTATTTCTGGTGTTGTTTCTTAAGAAATATCCGGCAAATAAACGTAAGCTCAGCTTTTGTTTTGGAGCAAATTCCCATCTGTAAAAGCCTTCAGCCGTTATTTTATTGAAATCTTCCATTCCCTGGGTGCTCAGGCTGAAACTTTTTTCATGGATCATCTGGCTGTCACTATAACCATATCCGATACTCCAGAGGTTATATTTGCTGTAATCATTATTGGCGATCATCTTAGGACTCAGATCCCTTTCAAAATAATTATAGGATACGCCGAGACTTCTGCTAACGGTACTTCTCGGGTTTTTTCTGAAGTTAATAGAAGAAGATATAGAAGTCTTTCTGTAGGCAAGATCATAATCATAATGAAAATAAGAACCGGAAACCCCGAATGTAAGACTTCTGATAATGCTTTCTGCAGGCAGAATAGAATAGGAGACAGCTCCTGAACCGGTCAGTTTACCTGTTCCGGTACTATAGGTTGGAGTCACCGAATACAGGAACTTCTGGTCAAAGAAAGATTGATTTTTAAAATTGGCTCCCAGAAGAAATTTATCATACGTATTGTTGAAACGCACCCTTGGGCTGATGTAAATTTCATTGTATTCCGGGTTGGGAATATCTTTTATTAGTTTAAGTTTAATTTTTTTTGCATTGGAAAATAAACCTTTCGCATACAGGAAGTTGTCTCTGTAATTGGATTCAGGAAATATATAGCCACTGTTTAAGGTGGTTTTGTAAATATTCTCTGATGCAGGAAGCGACAGGCTGGTAGTACGTTCATTTTCCTCCGTGTCTATCCAATACGCTTTCTTTTCTCCTTCTCTGGTTTCTGTTTCCAGCTTTACAGGAATAGAAATATCTGTATTTCTTACAATTTTTATTTGCAGGGAGTCATTATCTTTTCTAATGTTTTTTAATTTAAAATCAACCCTGTTCTTTTGTTTGAAAAAGTTGGACAGATAGGCTGTTGATGTATTGTTTTCAGAAAGAGATGACAGGAATTCTTCAGGATTAATTTTTTTTCCGGAATTTTTAGAAATATAATTTTTTACAATCCCATCGAATTGTTCATATCCCATTTTGTCTGCCGAGTAGTTGAAAAGGCTTCCTGTTTCAAAGCTGCTGATGGCCATATCATTGAAATTACTCAGAACAGGGAAATGTTCATCGATTTTCTGATCAAGGTTCTGCAGCATAATATACTGATAGGAAAGTCCGTAGCGGTCCAGAAGTTTTACTTTGGAGGCGTGGAATAACTTTAATGGTTTAAGTCCAAAGATTCTGGTCTCTGGAAGTGTCCCTAGAAGTTTCGTATCAGCGTAGAATTTTTTGAGGTACTGAATTTCAAGATAAGATTTTAAACCATTTTTAAACCAATGGTCTTTTTCTTTATCTGCAATAACGCCTTCGTCAAGTATTTTCTTGGCAATGATCCCGAAATAATCCATATCGGTTTTTTCGGTCTCGGTAAACAGGCGGAATCTGAATTTCCAGAAAGTAATATCATTATTCCCGAAAAAGTCTTCTTTGGCTCTGAATTTATCTGAGATAAAAATACTTTTCGGAAGATATCCGATGCGTTCCTTTATAAATTTTAATTGTAAAGGAAGATAAAACTCCAGGTTTTGTTTTTCATCCGGTTTCAGATTATATCCAAATTTGATTTCGATTTCCTCTCCGTCAACATTGGTTTTTATGGATTGAAATGCTGTCGGAGAAATTAAAAACTCAGGATCCGAATCGAGATAGCCCTTAAATGAGTTCATCTGAACCTGAGGAAGGTTACCTTCAACAAAACTGTTCACAGGGATATCAAAATTGACGGTCCAGAAAGTATTAAAGCTTACCTGTTCCTCAATATCGTGATAATTTCTTCTGAAAATATTGTCCGGATCAAAATGATCCGGAACAATAAAGAAATATTTTAATACAGTATTCTGAACGGATGTTCCGTATCCCGTAAAAGTTTTATCGGGAAGCTGCATCCTGTATTGCAACTGTAGAGTGACGCTTTCGCCGGGTTTTAATATATTTTTCAGAGGAATAAAAAGATTTTCATCTGAGAGGGTATTGACAGGAAGGACTTCATTTTCAGAATTTTTAATGTTCAGTTCCAGAAGTTTTCCCAATTGGTCTTTTTTTGCAAAATGCAAATCATTATTCCGGTCTTCCAGTTTTCTGTAGACTAAAGAAGTTCCCCGTTTATTGTACGCGGCAACCCAATTCAGGAGTTTTACGGTCTGCAGGTCTTTCCCGGATTGATTATAATAAACAATTTCCTGGCGGACCTCAAGGTTTTTTTTGTCAGGAGACAGTTTTGTTTCAATGTATATACTGTCTGTCTGTGCAGAAACCTGTACAACTCCCCATAACAAAATAAGGCAAATGCTGATCTTTTTCAAATATTCGTGATAAAGCCCAAATATAACTTATTTTGTATATACTTTATAGCATTTTAACCTTGAATTGCTTTTTTTTCCAAAGAATTAATATAAGCATTCCATCCTTCTGTCTTATAAGTGATGGCAGATGCTTCAGGATCATTGGATTTGTAGATTCCTCTTCCTACGATGATAAAATCTGTGTGCAGTGTTTTGAAAACATGTTCCGGTGTGTTGTACTGCTGCCCTTTACCATCTCCTGAATCCGCAAGGTTTACCCCAGGAGTGAACAATAGCAGATCCTCAGGAATTTTATTCTGAGATACACCACCAATGACATTAGGATGAGATAAAGCCACTTTTAAAGCTTCCTCACGATAGCTTGCAGTTGTTAAAGCTCCTTTGGAAGACATTCCAACAATGGCTACCACTCCTACATTTTTGAAACAGTCTAATGATTCAAAACCTCCGATTACCTGAGAAGTTACGAAATCTGCCCAATCCGTAATTTTGAAAACCCCGCTTGTGAACTGAAGTTCCTGTGTATTTCCGATATCAGCAAATTTTCTGTCTTCCATCAGTAGAAACTGGTGTTTTGCAGCAATAGCTTTTAAAGGAGTAATTGTTTTTTCGTATTCAAAATCAGAAATAATATCGATATGCGTTTTTAAAGCAATAATATGCGGACCTACTTTTTCAGCAAGCTCCAACAGCTCCTGAGTTGTAGTAACATCTGCAGAGGCAATAAGGTTTGATTTTTTTGCCAAAGCTGTTTCCAGTAATTTTTTTGAAACGGAATGCTGTGTTACCTGAAGTTTTTGTTCATAAGAAGATCTTATTTCCTCTTCAAACTGAATATGGTTCCCTTGAAGGAAGTCTTGGATTCTTTTTACTTCTTCATCAGACAATTCACCAGTTTCCTGAAGAATATTGCATACTTCCGAAATGTTGAAAAGGGTGTGCACTCTGTATCCTTTGCTTTCCAATAATTGTTTTCCTCCCTGCTCTCTGTCAAGTACCACCACAATGTCTGAAACTTTAAGATCTTCCTGTTCTATTTCAGGAATAGTTTCCAGCAAAGATTTTCCTGAAGTGATCACATCCTCTACCAAAAGGCAGTTTTGCCCCTTCTGGTAAATTCCCTCAATCAGCTTCTTGGTACCGTAGCTTTTTGCTTCTTTTCTTTTAATAATTAATGGAATATAGCTTTCCAGAGACATTGCTGTAGCCATAGGAAGAGCAGCATAAGGAACTCCACAGATTAAATCAAAATTATCTAACGGAAGCATTTCCAATAAATAATTAGCAAGATTTTTTAAAATTTTAGGATCTGAAGCCAAAGGTCTCAGGTCTACATAAAAAGGACTTTCAATACCGCTTTTCAGGGTAAACCTGCCGAATTTGATGATGCCTAGTTTGTAACACTCTAAGAAGAATTCTTTTTTACTTTCCATTATTTTTTATTAGATATTGCAAATTTAAGGAATTGAAATAAGGCTTAAAAATTTATCGCCCATTTGTCAATAAAAAACCATCCCGGATTGGCCGGGATGGTGTTAAAAATATAATAAACTATTATTTTACGATTTCAGCATCAATGACTTGGGTACCGCTATATTTCTGCTGGGCTTCCCATAACAAAAATTTGTCAACCTCTTTGATGAGTTTAGGAATGGTAAGCGACAATACTGCCAGGTCATCCATGACTCCAAGAACCGGTATTACAAATTCAGGAAGCAGATCAATAGGAGAGAGTACATATAAAATTCCAAGTAAAGGAAGAATAATGTCTATGGATTTCATTGGATAAATTCCTTTTCTCCACATTTTGACCATTCTGAAAATATCAGGGATCTTTTTGATAAAGCCCTTATGATTGATGGCTTCTTTTGCAAGATTTAATTTTGAATATTTCATTTTGTGTTTGGATTAATAAATTTTTCAACGCTATAAAATTCGCAAATCCTGTACCAACAAATTATAAAATTTAGTTAAAATATTATTTGATAATATTGTCAATGAACTGATGCACAGTCTCTGTGTTCCAGTCTTTTGTAGCATCCTCTTTAATAAGGATTCTTCCGTTTTTATCCAGCAGAAAAGTGGTAGGAAATACCTTTGGAAGAATTTTCTCAGAAATAGGACTTTGAGCAATATATACCGGAACAGTATAGTTGTTTTCTTTCAAAAATTTCCTTACATCCTCTTCTTTATCATTCATGGCAATTAAAACAAAATCAACATGATCTTTTCTTGTATCGTAAAGTTTCTGAATAGAAGGCCATTCTTTTCTGCAAGGCGGGCACCATGTTCCCCAGAAGTTCAGAAAAACCCCTTTATCTTTAAAATTCTTAAGATTGGTGCTTGGTGCATTAATGCCTTTAAGTTCTATATCATAATCCTCTTCACTGATGTGAACAGCATTTTCAATAGTGGCTACCGGAAAAAAAGTATCCTTAAGGAAATTTTTTATTCCCGGTACAAATGCAACAACGCCAATGATTGCTATGATTACAATATAAATGATACTTTTTTTCATATCTATTGTTTATAGAAGGTCCAAAATTTCCTGAACAGCATCTTTTCCTCTGTTTTTGGCATAATAAATCTGCAGATCATTATAGAAAGTATCTTTTGGATAGGCTTCAGGATCGGCTTTATATTTCATCAGAAGTTCATAACCATATTTAGGACGTGGACCCCATGAATTTTTCACATTCAGGTCTTTGTCAAGGATAAGTACTTTCGGAATGGATTCTGTACCGTTCGTTAAAAATTGGTTGATTAAACTTTTATCACTGTCTCTCAGGAAAACTCTTACTTCATTGTGTCCTTCAAAAAATCTGAAAAGAGCAGGTACTGTTGCACTAGCATCTCCGCACCATGCTTCAGAAATGATTAAAATCTTTCCGTCAAAGTTTTTGGCAGCCAGTTCTTTCAGCTGATCTTCATCCGGAACGTACTTTTTTACCGTTCTGTCCATTCTCTGAAGACCCAGCTCGTAATATTGTTTATAGTCAGCCTCCTGTTGGTTGGCAGGATTTTCTAATCTTTCTTTTGCAATCTGAAGATATTCTTCAAACGAAATTCCTTTATCCCAGTAATTTTTCATTACCAAAAATATTTATGTTAAAAATTATTGATGTTTCTTGTTTTGTTAATCAAAAACAGGTCTGCCAGTACAAATGCCGCAAGACTTTCCACTACAGGAACTGCTCTTGGAACTACACAAGGATCGTGACGTCCTTTTCCTTCTACAATGACTGGATTTCCGTCTTTATCAATACTGTCCTGAGGTCTCAGAATAGTAGCTACAGGTTTGAAAGCCACACGGAAATAGATATCCATTCCGTTGGAAATTCCACCCTGAATACCTCCGGAAAGGTTAGACTTTGTGGTGAAATCCGTATTGAAGGCATCATTATGTTCTTTTCCTGTCATTTTAGCACCACAGAAACCACTTCCATATTCAAATCCTTTGCAGGCATTGATGTTCAGCATTGCTTTTGCCAGTTCAGCCTGAAGCTTTGAAAATATAGGTTCACCTATTCCTACAGGAACATTTTTAATCACACAGGTGATGGTTCCTCCGATTGTGTTTCCTTCTTTTTTGATCTCCTTGATTTTTGCAATCATCTTTTCTGCCGTCTCAGTATCCGGACAACGAACATCATTGCTCTCTGTTTGGGAGAAGTCTAAAGCCTGATAAGGCTTTTCACAGAAAATATCACCTACGGAAGAAACGTAAGCATTGATCTCAATGTTGGGTAAAAGTTGTTTGGCAAGGGCTCCTGCCACTACCCAATTCATTGTTTCTCTTGCAGAAGATTTTCCGCCACCACGATGATCCCTGAAACCAAATTTCTGGTCATAAGTAAAATCAGCATGGCTTGGACGATATGCGCCAGCAATGTGATCATAATCTTTCGATTTCTGATTTTCGTTTTCAATGATAAAACCGATGGGCGTACCTGTTGTTTTGCCATCAAAGATTCCTGAAAGAAACTTTACCGTGTCGCTTTCCTTTCTTTGTGTAACGATTGCCGACTGGCCAGGTTTTCTTCGGTTCAGTTCATACTGAACTTTATCGAGATCTACCGTTAAACCTGCCGGAAAATTATTAATGATACCGCCATAAGCCACTCCGTGACTTTCTCCAAATGTTGTAAGACTAAGAAGATTACCTAATGTGTTGAACATGATACAAAATTACCTTTTTTTCTTCAGATAATAAAGTTTCTGGATTTGTTCTATTTATCATTGTTTTTGATAGTATTGATAACCTTTTGGACTTCCTCTTTTTCTTCTGAGGTCATCTTTTTCCAGATAAATCCTTTTTTGATATCATTTTTATCCGAGAGCTGTGGAAAAATACCCGCCTTCACGTTATCGAAAAAATAAGCCGGAGTGATGGCCGGAAGCGGTGTGTCAAAACTATAAGGATAATGGTGAACCATATTAAATTTAAAATTTCCTACCTTAAATGTATGAAACTGCTGATATTCATACGTTGCAGGCTTGTATATCTGTTCTTTTTCAAATCCTCTCATGAAGTTTCCGGCTCTGAAACTTGGAAGATATCTCTGGATAAATTCCGGGAAAGATAAAATGGAAATAAAAAATACGCTTAAAATTGAGAAAACAATAACAGCTTTTTTCTGATCAAAATATTCATGGAAAATAACAAAGAATATCACGAAAAAGACATCTGTGAAAAATCTGTACTGGGCTGAAAAAGCAAGAACTAATATACTCTTTATCAATAATGAAAGACAGATCAGGGTGGTGAGCTTTTTCTTTTTTACTAAGGTAAAGACAGTGAAAATGACTAAGCTCAAAACAAAAAGAATGTTGATTTTGGATTTGATTCCTTCCAGAGAAAACCAGTTTCTGATATAATCTGCAGTTGAAAATTTCTGGATTTCCTCATACGTGTACTGCATATCATACGTTTTCATAATGGCAAATTGTGAGGAGATTTTTAAAACCTCCGGATCAGGCTTCCAGGCTACTCCTATATCGCCTATTGCTATCGGAAAAACGGGGTATCCAAATGTCCAGATATTTTTAATGAAGAAAAGCAGTAAAATGATTATTCCTGAAAAGAAGGATCTGAAATGGGTTTTAAAAATAAAAACTGAACTTAGGAATGTCAATACAGGCAGCCATATCATGGTTGGTTTTATGGCAAAAACAAATACTGAAAATGTAAAAAGGAAAGTGGAATTTCTGTTCCCTGTCATGATCTCATTTAAAATAATCAATGAAAAAATAATAACAGGAAGATCAGGGCTTGGAGACTGTGAAAACAGCAGTAATACCGGTAGGAAACATAGATGTATCCAGTTTTTCTTTTCAATACTATAAATACTGTAGATGATAAGCAGCACCGTATTGATTCTTAAGAAAGGGTCAGAGAAATTAGAGAACCCAGCCTGAAAGGTATGCCAGACAGACATTTGCCCTAAGGTGAGATCTACATTAGAAATTCCCTTTACCAGACCATATTCTGTGAGCCATTTCAACGTAGGAATATAATATCCGAAATGATCCAATATATAAGGATAAAAAGAACCTGCGAATATAATAACCAGAGAACTTACACTTAATACTTTAAAATCTTTTTTTGTAAGCTTATAGAAATTCTGATAAAGTTTGTTTTTAAAGAAAAAGAATAACCCTGAGAATATGGAAGGTATTTCTATATTGATATTCAAGGGAGTGAAAAATGAGATAACTGTCCATATCAGACTTAATCCCAGGATTCCGGATAAAATTTTCCCTGAAATTCCCTGAAACAGAACTCCCCATATATTTTCCATGATCTTTCCCCAGCCCATCAGGACAGGAATCATGAAAATGGATGAAAACAGAATCAGTATCATAAAAAAAGATTGCTTAAAAGTAAGCAATCTTTGTATTTTATCATTAAAATATTTATTAACGTGGTTGTACTCGTCCGTCTTTTCTATCCTGTGATCTACCAATAGTATATCCTGTAGCACCTCCTACAACACCACCTATGACAGCACCAAGGCCTCTGTTTTTCTTAGCCACTATCGCTCCGACAGCTGCTCCACCTACGGTACCAATAACAGTTCCTTTGGCAGCCTTACTCCATCCTTTTTTCTGTGTGGTTCCCTGTGAAGTACCACTTCCGTTATCTGCATAGCTTCCGTTGCTGCCTGAACCAGAGTTTGAGCTTCTGTCTCTATATACTGTTCGTGTTTCTCTGATCACCTGTGGTTTTGAATTATTTTCAGCAGCAGCTCTTGATTTTTTGCTTTCTGATATACTGTCTGCTTTTTTCTGGGCTTCGTACACCATTTTTTCTTTTTCAATAGCCAGTTTTTGTTTTTCTATTTCAAGTTGTCTGGCCTGAAACTCAAGTTTCTGTGCTTCCAGCGACTTTTCTGCAACACGGTCATCTTTCTTGCAGGCCGTCATTAAAAAGACGGATAAAAAACCTGCTAATACTATCTTTCTCATAATTCAAATTTTAATACAATAAAGTCAATTGACTTTTAATTTTAGTTGTATTTTCAATTATAGAGCCAAATTTTAGTTAACGAGTGTTAAAATTAATAGTTAAAAGGAAAATGATTTTGAATAATGATGAATTTTATATTGTTAATGCAGGGTTTCAGGAATATTTGTAAATTTTATTTCATTAATAGTTTTTATTAAATTCATATAAGTTGAGTATTTTTGAATACCAAATTCGTTTTAATATGAAAAAATCAATCTTTACAGTATCAGCAGTGATTACATTGCTTACTGTTGCCACATCGTTTTCCTCCAGAGAAATAGCCCAGCCCTATAAAGGTAGTTCAGGAATAACCGGTGAAACGCCAAAAACTCAGACCTATAAGATCCGGTACGGTCTTCTCTCAAAAAACGGAACCAAAATTCTTTCTGGAAATTATGATGTAGGAAGTTTTCTTGCTGAGAATATAGCTACAGGAGAAGTGTATGATACCTATTACGGTGGCGGATTTCAATCTGTTCCACAATATTATGATGGCCTTCCTGCAGGAACCTATAATTTTTCTGCTACGCAGGGCCAGGGAGGCTGGGTAGGTTATGGAACTGTCGTTGCAACGGTTTCTGATGCCCATGTAGATGCTGATGGATATGTTACAGTGTATATTCCAATCATTTGGGAGGAATAGTCTTGTGAGCAAATAAATATTTAACTAAATTTACCCGTTCCACAGATGAAGATCTTTTAGTTTACTAAATAATTTCACCCTGTTTTGGTGTTTAATTGATCTTCAGATGCAGTTTGATTCTTATAGAAAGTATTCATTCTTCTGTTCCAGTATTGTATAGTGTTTTCTGCTTAGAAAATGTAACAATATAATGACCATTTTTGAATGATTCCACAATATTCTGTTTGGATTTTTCTAAATAGATTTTTTTCATCATTTGTGTTTTTTAGGCCTCCTTGCGGAGGCCGTTTCTTTTTATGCTTTATATGACTTAGCGAATATGATAATTGTGCAAAACATGATATTTTTATGATGCATTTTCATCTAAAGAAATGCTGTTCTCCCAGTTATAAGAAAACAGAGTATTACAGATTTTAATTATTGTCTCTTTTTGAGAAATATTTGAAAGGCTCGGAAAAATCCCTACTTAAAAGAATTAAAAATTTTATGAGTATAATCATAAAATAAAAAAAAAGAGTGGTATATCTTTGACTAAGAATTAATAGATAAAATAATTTTTATCTCTGATATAAAATTTTTTTTCATCATTTGTGTTTTTTGAGGCCTCCATTTCTGGGGGCTTTTTCTATATGATGAACATGTCTGAATTGCCCTTATACATCAAATAGAATTCTACCGTCGAACGGACTGTCCCAAATGATTGATATTTTGTCATTTGATTTTCGTAACTGAGGCTGAATCATTTCATAGTTTCCATTTTCTGTCATTCTTTCCACGATAAGATCTGCCCCTTCACCTATTTCACTTATTGTATACTCCAACTGATATTCCCCATCTTTGATTTTTGTGAAATCTTCTTTATTAAAATTTTTTTGTGACATGACATTTAAATTTTACTGGGTTGGTTTATATAAAGAATAAAGTATGCCAATTTGTGACAAAAAATATTTTTATGGCCGATTAAGTTATTTTAATTTTTTTTATGTCATGAATGTAAATTTTATTTTATTAAAATGTAAATTATTTTTTTTTTAATACTTTTGCCGGACCGTTATATTTATCTGAAATTATTAGAAGTAATTATGAAGTGGTTTTTAAAGTATCAGTAAAATCGGTTTAAAATGCTGAATTGGTTAAAATGGTGCTGTAGTAAGAAATTAACTTTTTTTCTCAAAATTGTTATTCTTGGCACGATTTTTCAATATAGAAATGTAACTCATGTTTAATTTGAGTTTTCATGGTTATTAGTTTTTATCCTCGGAATTTCCGGGGATTTTTTTTTGATATGATATGACGCTGCTCATAAACCCAGGTTGATTTATCCCTTTATCTTTGAAAAAGATAATTTTTTATCCATCATTACTTTTTGCATTATTTACCAAGCTCTTCTTTGATCAGGAAGAGCTTGTTTTTTTTAATAAAGGAAAGTTACATGATAAACAAAAACCCATAAAGATTGAACAACATGTGGAAGAGTACTGTTAGAATAAAACTGTAGTGAGGAATCTGCTTGTGATAATAAATATAAAAGTTATTTAAAATAATTCCGCCAAAAAATGTCATAGTAATATAGAACCAGTTATAATAATGCATTGATGCGAAAATAATACTCATAATGATAATGCAAAATGCTTTATTATTGAGCCTTATCCATTTGCTTAAAATCAGGTAGGGGAGATACTGAAATATAAAAGTTTCAATAAAAGGGGCAACGAATACGGCAATAAAGTTTAATTCATTTTTTGAGATATTTTGAGACTTATTGTAATCGACATCAAAATGTAAATAGGTATCATTAATATAATTAAAGAAATATCCGTTTAAAACTGCTAGGACAAATGAGATCAGAAAGAAGATCATCAACTTTTTCATAATAATATTGTTGAGAAGAAAGAATGGAATTCGAAAAACGTAAAAATATAAAAACAAAAAAACCTCTAAATAACTTAGAGGTTTTTTCTGAGGTACCTAGCGGATTCGAACCGCTGTAGATGGTGTTGCAGACCACTGCCTAGCCGCTCGGCCAAAGTACCATTTTTACCATTTTTGAGGTGTGCAAATATAGTAAAATTTCTTTATGAACAAAAGTTTTTAAGCAATTTCTTTCTTTCCAAGATCCTCAATTTCGCTTTTTGCTTGAATTTCAGCCTGATAATTTTTGATGTTTATTACTCTTGTTTCACTCCATTTATCATGCCAGCCATTTTCACCTAAGAAGGAAAATGTATCAAAAGGAACAATTCTCGAAATATTGCGAACCAAATAATCATTGAAAGTAGGTTCTGTTCCATCAATACAAATGACTTTTGTTCCGGTAATATACTTGCCGATCGATCTTCCTTTGGTAAAATATTCTATCAGAAAAGTGTACATAAAGTAGATAAGAGAGGTTATCAGTATATCAAGAAACCTATTGATTTCTGACATCTTATAAATAATCTTGATCAGAAAGTCAATATTGGCTAGGTTATACAGTAAGGAAGCAGTAAAGCCCAAAGCAAGAAAAAAAACTGAGATGACAAGTCTGTCAATAAAAAAATTAGCAAATCTGGTCAGCTTTTCAGCTTTGTTTCGATCTACAACTAGTAAATATTTTCTCATGGTCGGTTGTTAGTTTTTGGTTTAGTTTTTGAGTTTAAAATTTTAGAATCCGTTCACAATCAATTTTAACGAAGCATTTGTATCAATAACGGCGGTAATTCCTGTACTGCTAAGTAGAATTTTACTGGGCTTAAGATTGAAAACTCTTCCGTTCATTTTTAATCCTTTATAATACTCTTTATTAAAAGCTTCTTCAATACTTTTCCTTGAAGTTTCCTCCAGCTCCTGAGTGGGGATACCATATTCTTCCTCAATCATTTTTACAATTTTTCCCTGGAACAGAAGGGAAGCCGTTTTCTGCAGAATATTGGTCGTTTTCAGCTTGAATTTGGTTTGTGACAAAACAATTTTCCTTTTCGTTTCGTCATATACTGGAACCCCTGAAATAATGGAAGTCCCTTTTATATAACCATCAGTCTGCGCTTCAATAACGACTCTGTCATCAACACCGTACACTCTGATGTCGGTTACTTTTACTTTAGAATCACGCACATCAAACTCCTTATTCAGGAAAGTTTTTCTTGCCATACTACTTGCCTCAGTAAAAGGAATATTAGCAGTGGTCTGCAAAATAAATCGATCTGCAACTGCCGGTGTTGTATTAAAATTGGCAACGCTGGTCACCGGTGAAGAAGCTGCAGGTTTATTTCCTGTGAAAGTTTCCGAAAAGATATCAACACCAAGAGTAGCGTTGATCTGATTTCCATAGAACTTCAAAGGAGTGATATTAACTCCCACCGGACTTACTTTCAGCCAGGTATTATATTCCTCAGAAATATTGAAGGGCTGCAGAAAAGTATTCCAGGCCATTAAGGCATATTGCTGGAAATTCAACTGTGCAGCCATTTGCTGATCAATTGTTTTACAAAATTTTTCCTGTTGTTCTTTTAAGCTTTTTTCAACAAAGGAGGTAATAGGAATCTGTATTCTTCCATAATCCAGAACAGGTTTTGTAACCCATCTGAAACCGTTCGGACGGGTGTTCGTTGTGATGGTCCAGTTATTTTTAAAAGTAACGGTGGTATTGAAAGACATTACCGTTTCGAAGGTTGTATTCTGATAGGTATAAACTCCCAATGTACCAATTCCTTTTTCTGCCCATATTTTTAAAGGAACTTCAATCAGCAGGTTCTGACTGGTTCCACCTACAAGGCGGATAGGTCTTGTTTTCCAAACTTTTACCTTGAACTGGTCATTATTATTGTCTGTATAAGAATCATCCTGATAAACGAGATCTTTCACAGAAGCATTGATCATATTGCTAAGTTCCGAAAGAGGAATGGTCACAGGCATTGTAATACTGGATTTTATCTTCGGAAAGTTATAGGCTGCCAGCTGATTATCAACGGTGGTCTGGCCAAAAACGCTGATTCCTGCTGCTAAAAATAATATTGTAACGAATTTCAATTTGAATGTTTTTTTATCAACGAAAATATGAATTTTAATTTTCCGGCTTAAAGCTTTTTTCAAGCTCAATGCTGGCGCCTTTCATTTCTCCCTGCATTGGAGGAGCTGTTTTGGTGATTTTTAATTTAATATAATCAATCTGTGGAAAGCTGTTGTGAATTTTTGTAATCATTCTCCCGGCAACATGTTCCAGTAATCTGGATTTTATTTTCATCTCACCATGAAGAATATCATTGATGTCTGCATAGCTTATTGTGTCATGCAAATCATCAGATTCTGCAGCTTTCCACAGATCGGTATGAAGTTCTACGTTCAGAATATAATAGGTACCGATGATATTTTCTTCGGGAAGTACACCGTGGTAGGCATATATTCTTACATCTTCAAGATATATTTTGCTCATTGCTTAGATTTTATGAAGCAAAAATCGTCTTAATTCTTCAAAATCTGAATTTATTTCTACAGTTTTTTTATCCTTTTCCATAAGTTCTTTCAAAGGTTCAGGAATTTCAATCTGCGTATGAATGGCTTTTTCCACCGCATCAGGGAATTTTACAGGATGTGCAGTCCCCAGAATAAATCCTTTCTGTTCAGGATTTTCTTGCAGATATTGTTCCATTGCGGCCAATGCAACAGCGCTGTGAGGCTCCAGAACATATCCGTATTTCTCATAAACTTCCGAGATAGTATTCATCGTTTGCTCATCATCAATGGAATAAGCTGAAATTTTATTTTTTACCAATTCAAACTGATTCCCAAAAAGCTCCAGAATTCGTACAAAATTACTTGGGTTTCCCACATCCATAGCATTGGATAGAGTGGTAATGGCTTTTTGTGGCTGGTAATTCTGAGTTTTAAAATAATCAGGAACTACCTGGTTGGCATTACAGGCGGCAATAAAATGGCTGACAGGCAAACCTCTGACATGAGCCAGAAGCCCGGCACAGATATTTCCGAAATTTCCGCTGGGTACACAGATTACAGGTTGTTCCTTATGCTCCTGTATCCATTGTTTTAAAGCGATTAAATAATAAATCTGCTGAGGAAGCCATCTTGCAACGTTGATAGAATTGGCAGAGGTCAAAAATAACTGACTATTGATTTCTTCATCTGAAAAAGCCTGTTTAACAAGATTCTGACAATCATCAAAACTTCCGTTGACTTCCAGCGCTGAAATATTTTCGCCTAATGCGGTCAATTGTTTTTCCTGAACCGGACTGACTCTGTTTTTAGGATACAGAATGACTACATTAATTTGCGGTACTTTATAAAATCCATGGGCTACAGCGCCTCCCGTATCTCCAGAAGTTGCCACCAGAACAGTGACTTTTTTATTCCGGTCTTTCAAAAAGTAGGAAAGGCAGCGGCTCATGAATCTGGCTCCGATATCTTTAAAAGCCAGGGTGGGACCATGAAATAATTCCAATATAGAGATTTGTTCATTGATCTTAACCAAAGGGATATCAAAACTGACTGTTTCAGTAACAATTTCCTTTAAGATTTCAGAAGGAATTTCATCACCCACAAAATCTTTCATACACTGGTACGCAATTTCTTCATTGGAATACTGATGAAGATTTTGAATAAATTCCTGATCAAATTGCGGAATGTTTTCCGGAAAAAATAATCCTTTTTCTTTTCCCTGACCTTTTATTGTTGCTTCTCTGAAATCAATTTTTTCCAGATGGTCTTTTAAATTATAATATTTCATTTCTGTTTTTTAAGGTTAATTTTCTTCAACAATCTTAATTCCTGCCGGATTTATTTTTGAGACGTATACAAAACTTTTTATATCAATTTCATCATAGACTGATTTCATCATCTGAGCAATTTTTTCTGCCGTTTCTTTTTGTTCTGACAGCATGAAAATGGAAGGTCCTGATCCGGAAATTCCTCCTCCCAAAGATCCTATCTGTAAGCTTTTTTTTTTGATTTCGTCAAACTTCGGAATCAGGATACTGCGGACAGGTTCTATGATGACGTCGTTAAGACTTCTTCCAATTAACGGGAAATCATTTTTCTCAATTCCAGCTACCAGCCCTGCGATATTTCCCCATTGCTCCACAGCGCTTTTCAAACTGATGTTTTTCTTTAAAATCTGTCTGGCATCCGAAGTTTTAACTTCTACCTGCGGATGTACTGCTGTTACAAACAAATCCGGGCTGTTCAGCGGAATAATATCAATCGGATCAGTAGATTTTACCAGTGTAATCCCACCATAGATGCATGGCGCGATATTGTCTGCATGGCGTACTCCCGAAGCCAGTTCTTCTCCAAACATGGCAAAATGAACCATTTCTTCTTTTGACAATTTGTTTCCTAATAATATATTGGCTCCGAAGGCGGCTCCGGCGGCACTTGCCGCACTGGAGCCGAGCCCGCTTCCAGGCTTTATATGTTTATGAATAATCACTTCAAAACCATTTTTCAGATTAAAATGTTCCTGAATTTTCAACAAGACGATGCCTGCAACATTTTTGGACGGTTCTTCAGGCAGCCCGAAAGAGTCTGTATGTTGTATAATAATATCAGGAGTTTCCAATAATCTGAATTCCATTTCATCATAAGGATCATGAACTGCCATTCCTAAAATATCGAATCCGCAAACCAGGTTGGCAACAGTGGCAGGTACTTTTAATTTTACTTTTTTCATATTTGTATTTTTAAATAGAACGGATAATATCTGCAAAAACTCCACTCGCTGTTACATCCGCTCCGGCACCGGCTCCTTTTACCACCAAAGGCTGTTCGGAATATCTCAGCGTTTTAAAAATGACAATATTGTCTTTGCCATACAGATGAAACAGATCGCTGTCCGGAGCAATATGCTGTAAACCTACTCTGGCTTTTCCGTCTTCAAATTCTGCTACGTATTTTAATATTTTGCCTTCGTCTTTAGCATTGTTTAATAAGTTTTTAAAATGGTCTTCATATACTGTGAGTTTCTCATAAAAGTTTTCAACGCTTCCTTCCATGCATTCTTCAGGCAGAAAACCTATATTTTCAATGTCTTCAAACTGAAGCAGATATCCTGCCTCTCTGGCCAGAATTAAAATTTTTCTTGCTACATCTGTTCCCGAAAGATCAAGCCTTGGATCCGGCTCTGTGTATCCTTCCTTCTGAGCCTGGGCTACCACTTCGGAAAAAGTCCTGTTTCCGTCATACTCATTAAATACAAAATTCAATGTTCCACTCAGTACAGCTTTAATGGATTGAATCTGGTCTCCGCTTTTAATGAGGTCGTTGATAGTTCCTATTACCGGAAGCCCTGCCCCTACATTGGTTTCAAAATAAAAACTGCAGTTGTGGTTTCTGGCGGTATTTTTTAAGGTTTTATACTTTTTAAAATCAGAAGAAGCTGCAATTTTATTACAGGCAACAATATCCACACTTCTTTTTAATAAGCTTTCATACACTTCAGGAACCTCAGGACTTGCAGTTACATCAACGAAAACAGAATTTCTAAGGTTTCTGTGGATAATTTCATCAGCAAATTCCCTGGCAGAGGCTTTTTCACCCTGCTGATTCCAGTTAAAATAATTTTCCTGTGATATTCCCTGATCTGAAAACATCATATGCCGGCTGTTGGAGATTCCTGCAATTCTCAGGTTGATCAGAAAGTTTTCTTTTAGATAATCATTTTGGTCATAAATCTGCTGGATCAGTTTTGAACCTACATTTCCTGTTCCACAGATGTAAAGATGAATTTGTTTTATTTCAGATTCGAAAAAATCTTCGTGAAGTACATTTACCGCTTTTTTACTGTCTTTTTCTGAAATCACAATACTGATATTTCTTTCCGAAGACCCTTGTGCTATGGCTCTAATATTAACTCCGTTATTTCCCAGACATCCGAACATTTTTGCACTTACACCGCTTCTGCTTTTCATACTTTCTCCAACCAGAGCTACAATAGAAAGTCCGGTCTCAATTTTCACCGCGTACACTCTTTTCAGATTAATATCATCCGCAAAAGAAGAGTTGATTGCATGCTCGGCACATAAAGCTTCTTTTTCTTCAATCGCAATAGTGATGGAATGCTCTGAAGAACCTTGTGTTATAAGGATTACATTGATCTTTTCATGGCTTAAACACTGAAATAATTTAGCTGAAATTCCGGGTATTCCTACCATTCCGCTGCCTTCCAGTGTAAGCAGGGCAATACTGTTCATATTGGAGATTCCTACTGCAATCTGTTTTTCATCTTCTGAAGATTGTAGTTGATGAGAAATCAGAGTTCCCTCTGCATCGGGATCAAAAGTATTTTTGATAAGCAGGTTTATATTTTTTACCATGACAGGCTGAATGGAAGGCGGGTAGAGCACTTTAGCCCCAAAATGTGACAGTTCCATCGCTTCATGATAAGATATTTCTGAAATAGGTTTAGCATTGGAGACCAGACGGGGATCAGCAGTCATCATTCCGCTTACATCGGTCCAGATCTGGAGTTCTTCTGCATCAATAGCCGCTGCAATAATAGATGCGGTGTAATCTGATCCGCCTCTCCCTAATGTGGTGGCGTTATTTTTCTCGTCCTTCGCTATAAAACCTGGTCCTACGATAATGGGGTTCTGATTTTCATTCAGAAAACGGGCAATATTATGATCGGTGGATTTAAAATCTACTTTTGCATGGGTAAAATTACTGTCTGTTCTGATCAGTTCTGCAGAGTTCATCCAGACGCAGTCTAATCCTTCATGTTGTAATCTTGCAGCTATAATTTTTGAGGAAAGGAATTCTCCGTAAGAAGCAATTTTATCTTTAATTCTATCTGTCAATTCACCAAGAACAGCAATTCCATTGCAGAGATCTTCGATATCGTTGAAATGTTTTTTTACAAAACTCAGCCATGAGCTTTGTTCTGTGATTGGGAAAAGTTCTTTCACCAGACTGATATGTTTTTCTTCAAGGTTCTGAACGGCCTGACTGTAATTTTCATCTTTTACAGAAGCCTGTTCTGCTGCTTTGATCAATTGATCTGTAACTCCGTGAAGAGCTGATACAATAACAACAACTTTACTTTTTAAAGATTCTCTTTTTACGATTTTTTCCATCAGTAAGATATTCTGAGAATGGGCGACTGATGTTCCGCCGAATTTTAAAACTTTCATCAATTATTTTTTTGAAGTTGGATAAAAAGAAGTGGTTACTCTTTGAAAAAAAGAGTACGGGTACCGGGAATAATATGTGAAAATCTACCCCGTTATGGGGTAATTGTTGTAGTGCCAAATGTAGAAACAGAAGATACGCCTGAAATAAGTGACTTCAGAGCAGAAATATCAGATATGTTTCTTAAAAAATTCATTGTAACGGAACAAATGTACAAATTATTTTGAAACAGACAAGTTTTTAACATAATAAAATATATTTCCTTTTTATGAGATATATTTTGGTGTAATTGATTAAAAATGTTACATTTATGATATTAACTAATAACGAAATAACTATGAAAAATTTAAAGAAATTAAACCGTTTGAATCTGAAGTCAATCAGTGGAGGAAATGTGAATAACTGTTTTGAGAATTGTCCTGCCGGCCCATACGGACCAGGCGAGCCAAGGTCATGTGCCGATTATCATGCTTTACCGGAATGCTGTAAAGGAAGAGTTCTGGTAAGCTTTGAATGCTTCGGACCTTACTGATTCAAATGATCAATTTATTGTTACAGAATACCAAAATTATTACCATATGAAAACAATTAAAAAATTATCAAGAGAAGACAAGAAGAACATCAAAGGTGGTTTCACTGATATTCAGATTGAAGCCTGTGGAGGCGAGCAGTTTGTTTGTTTCCGCGGAGGCGGGAATTGGGGATGCTGGCTGAAGCCGGGAGGAACCTGCTATGCACCAATGCTTTAGTATTGAATAGACTAAACTCAATTTAAAAATTAAAATACTATGAAAAATTCAAAAAAATTAAACAGAGAAAGCTTAAGATCTATTATCGGAGGTACAGGAGACAGCTGTGCAGTTGACCTCGATTGCGGACCAAAAGGGTGTGCAGTATGCACAGATCTTAAAGGGCGTAAAGTTTGTCTTTATCTTTTCCCTTATGATCCGTCAATTCCGGGAAGTTGTCTTATTTCAGAATCTTAAAACGTATTAAAAATTAAAACAACTATGAAAAATTTAAAGAAATTAAACAGAAAAGAACTTGAAAAATTAAATGGGGCAGCTGGTCCGTCCAGATGTGCAGGGTGTCCTCAGAATGCTACGTTCGGAGATGGTCCAGAATATCAGTATCCATGTTCTGCTTATCAGGGACTGCCTGATTATTGTAAGATGTGTGTTCTGGTAAGTATGGAATGCGTAGACGGAGGTGTTTCTTAGCACAAGACCTGTTTCAGAACAATAAAAAAGCACTGTTTTTACAGTGCTTTATTTTTTTAACAGTTATCCGGAATATACATTCCTCTGGGTACGCAGATCAATTCTCCATTGCATCCTGCTCCGCAGGTTTCATGTATTTCGCAGTTTAAGTTACATATGTTACTTCCTCCGTTTACATTTTTAAGACTTCTTCTGTCTAATTTTTTTAGATTTTTCATATTTATTATTAGTTTAAGTTTTAAATATAATAAATATTCGTGATAAAAAAATTATTTTATGCTTTTGGAAAGATCAAGCATCGCTTCAATAGGCTTTAATGCTTTTAATCTTAATTCTTCGTCGATAAGAATTTCCGGAAGTTCATATTTCATACATAGATACAATTTTTCCATTGTATTACGCTTCATATAAAAACATTCTGAACAGTTACAGCTTTCGTCGAAAACCAATGCAGGAATCAGTTCTTTGTGAGGTGCACGTTTTTTCATTTCATGAAGAATACCTTCCTCAGTAGCGATGATGAATTTCTGGCAGTCATCTTTTTCTACATAATTTAAAAGAGCAGAAGTAGAGCCGATGAAATGAGCTAATTTCAATACCGCTTCTTCGCTTTCAGGGTGTGCAATCAGTTTTGCATCCGGGTTGTCTGCCAATTGCTGGGCAATTCTTTCCATTGAAAATGCTTCGTGTACTACACAGCTTCCGTCCCAAAGGATCATATCACGACCTGTTTTCTTAGAAAGGTATCTTCCCAGGTTTTTATCCGGTGCAAAGATGATCGGTCTGTCTTTCGGAAGTGCTTCAATCACTGTTTCAGCGTTTGAACTTGTAACGATAATATCACTTTCAGCTTTAGTTTCAGCATTACAGTTGATGTAAGTAGCAATTAAAGCATTCGGGTGCTGCTCTCGCATTTTTCTCAGTCCTTCTCCTGAACATCCATCTGCCAGAGAGCATCCGGCCATGGTATCAGGAAGAACTACTTTTTTAGTTGGGTTCAGAATTTTAGCGGCTTCTGCCATGAAATGTACTCCACAGAATACAATCATGTCAGCATTGGTATCTTTAGCCTGTCTTGCCAACTGTAAAGAATCTCCAAGGAAATCTGCGATGTCCTGAATTTCTCCGGGCTGGTAATAATGGGCAAGAATAACCGCATTTTTTTCTTCTTTCAGTTTGAGAATGGCCTTCACCAATTCTTCACCCTGAGGAATAGCAATATCTTTTATATCCAGAAATCCTCTGACAGGAATTGCAGATTTAGCTTTTTCTAATGTTTCGGTACTCATATCAACCTCAATTTTTTATGATCAGAAGCTAGAGGTTAGAAATTAGAAGTTAGATTTTGAGTGTAGTATTTTACTCCCATCCTCCTTCTTCCATCTTCCAGCCATTAATTACTGATAAAACTTTTTATTAAACTTTCTATTTCTTTTTTAGCTGCATCAAGATCTTCATTAATCACGATCTTGTCAAACCCGCTGGCGTAGGTCATTTCTTCTTCTGCCTTTGCGACACGGGTTTTTATGGTTTCTGCATCATCTGTGTTTCTGGAGATCAATCTTCGTTCCAATTCTTCAATGGAAGGCGGTTCTATAAAAATAGACAACGCTTTTTCACCGAAGTATTTTTTTAATGAAATGCCTCCTTTTACATCTACATCAAAAATAACAACTTTTCCCTGATTCCAGATTTTTTCTACTTCAGATTTTAAAGTACCGTAATATTTGTCAGTATAAACTTCTTCATATTCTACAAAAGCATCTTCGGAAATTTTCTGTCTGAACTCCTCCGGTGTCAGAAAATGATAATCTACGGCATGTACTTCACTTCCTCTTGGCTGTCTTGTAGTACATGAGATTGAAAATGCCAGTTCAGGAAATGTCTCCAGTGAATGCTTTACCAATGTAGTTTTTCCGCTCCCTGATGGTGCTGAAAATATAATTACTTTATCCATTTTTTTGGGTTTCGGGTTACGGGTTTCGAGTTTGGTGATCTATTCTTAGAACAACCACGCATCTCGTACCCCGTATCTATCATTACAATACGTTTAACGTTTGTTCTTTAATTTTTTCAAGGTCGTCTTTCATCATCACCACCAGTTTCTGGATTTCTGCGTGATTGGCTTTAGAACCCAGTGTATTGATTTCTCTTCCGATTTCCTGAGAAATAAATCCCAGTTTTTTTCCGTTGAAAGACTCATTGTCCATTACTTCTTTATAATATTTCAGGTGCTGGGCAAGTCTTACCTTTTCTTCAGAAATATCAAGTTTTTCAGTGAAATAGGCCATTTCCTGATAGAAACGTGTTTCATCAACATTTTCAAATTCTTTCAAAGATTTCTGATAACGTTCTTTCACGCTTACAATTCTTTCTTCTTCAAAAGGAATCACTTCGCTAAGATATTTGTCGATATTCTGAATATTTCTGTTGAGTTCTTCGTGTAAGATACCACCCTCAGTTCTTCTGAATTCTTCGAATCTGTCTACGGCATTATTGACAATCTTAGCCAGAGCTTCCCATTCACCTTCCGTTAATTCGTCAGGTCTTGAAGTGATGGCATCAGGAAGTCTTACTGCCATTTTAAGGTATTCGAAATTGGGACCGTCAGAAGCTATGTTTTTAAGTTCGTTAATATAAGAGTCAATTAAGTTTTTATTGATTTTTACATCGTTGGACTCTTCAAGATTCTCAATATTAACGTAGCAGTCTACTTTTCCACGGATAATTCTATCGTTAAGAATTTTTCTGATTTCAAATTCTTTTTCTTTATAACGTAAAGGAATTTTAATATTTAAATCAAAGCTCTTGCTGTTCAGAGATTTAATATCAATAGTAATTTTTTTTCCTTCAAAAACATCTTCGGCTCTACCGAATCCGGTCATTGATAAAATCATAGTTTTTTATTGTTCTACAAAGATAAACAATTAAGTGTATAATGTGATACAATGAAATTCCAACGTATACAATCTGATCATTCAATTTTAAATAACCATTAAAATTTTAATGAAGATGTTAAGAATATTAAGATGAGCTTCGCTTTTAGCATAGTGCTTAAAAGAAATCTATTTGATTTTTTCTTAATTAAACTTAACAACTTAAATATTCTTAATGGTTCAAAACAATCCGTAGCTTTTTTGTGTTTAAAAATAAAAATTCAAATGAGCTCGTTTTCGTAAATTAGCGCTGTGAAAAAGAAAAATTTAATTTCTGTAGTAGGACCCACCGGAATAGGAAAGACAAGATTGGCAATTGATTTGGCGAAACATTTCAATACGGAGATTATTTCCTGTGATTCCCGCCAGTTTTTTAAAGAAATGAAAATAGGAACGGCAGCCCCTTCGGAAGAAGAACTGGCGCAGGCACCTCATCATTTTATCGGAAATCTTTCAGTGGAAGAGTATTATTCTATCGGGCAGTATGAAGAAGATGCGCTTCAAAAACTTAATGACCTTTTTGCTGCTCATGACACGGTAATTCTTGTTGGAGGAAGCATGATGTATGAAAAAGCTGTGATAGAAGGTCTCCACGATCTTCCGGAAGCCAATGTTGAAAACCAGGAGAAGCTTCAAAATATGATGGAGCAGGAGGGAATTGAAAAACTTCAGGAGATTTTAAAAGAACTGGATCCTGAATATTTCAGTGTGGTGGATATTCACAATCACCGCAGGCTGTTGAGAGCTATTGATATTATCTGGCAAACGGATAAAAAATATTCTGAACATATTTCAGTGTCTCAGAATGGAAGAGATTTTAATGTAATCAGAATCGGGATAGAAGCTCCAAGGGAAGAATTATATGACAGAATTAACCGCAGAGTGGATATCATGATGGAAAACGGACTGCTGGATGAGGTGAAAAGCCTTGAGAAATTCAAAGGATTGACGGCTTTGAATACTGTAGGTTACGCTGAACTTTTCAAGTATTTTGATGGAGAATGGGATCTTGATTTTGCGGTTTCGGAAATTAAAAAGAACAGCCGCAGGTATGCGAAACGCCAGCTGACATGGTACAGAAAAGGGGATGATATTCATTATTTACAGTTGGGATATTCTCAGGAAGACTTTGAGGCTCTGTTAAAATGGATTGCTGAGCAATTTCAGGAATAAATTAAGCACTTAGTTTGTCATTCTGACGAAGGAAGAATCTCATCGATTGTTTTTAAAGATTCTTCATTCCACTTTGTTCCATTCAGAATGACAAACCGGACGCTTTATTTATCCATACACTATGCCATTCCGTAGGAATCTAAGTTTATATTCATTGTAATAAACAGAAACAATACAAAAAATGCGGCTCTGAAAAGAACCGCACTTCAACAAATATAATTTAATTTACTACTTCCAACCGCCGCCTAAAGCTCTGTATAAATCTACAATGCTGCTTAATCTCTGTCTTTTAATGGAAGCCAGATTCAACTCTGCCTGTAGGGAATTCCCCTGTGCTGTAATCACTTCCAGGTAATTGGCTGAACCTCCTTTGTAAAGAAGTTGTGCGCTTTTAATTCCATCTTTTAGTGTAGTTGCCTGTTCTGTGGCTTTTTGTTCCTGAACTTTTAAGTTTTCATTGGAAACCAAGGCATCAGAAATTTCTCCCACAGCATTTAATACTGATTGACGGAATGCAAGAACATTTTTTTCTCTTTGAATTTTGGCTACTTCCAGATCTGTTTTCAATTGTCTTTTCTGGAAAATAGGCTGGGTAATTCCCCCTAAAACCGATCCGAATAACGAAGCCGGAATCTGGAACCAGTTGTCAAACTTGAATGAATTTACTCCACCATTAGCAGTAATTTTCAATGCCGGATACATATTCGCCTGAGCAATTCCTACCATCGCATTGGATTCTAATAAAACCAGTTCCTGCTGACGAACGTCCGGTCTTCTGCTTACCATAGCTGCCGGAAGTCCTGCCGTAATGTTTTGAGGCAGTGAAGTATCAGACATTTCAATGGTTCTGTCGACTTTATTGGGAAGTTCTCCAACCAGAATACTCAGTGCATTTTCCTGGATGGCAATATTCTGTTCCAGCTGGGCAATCAGAAGCTCTGTAGCCTGTTTCTGTGCAGCGGCCTGCTGTACTCCCAAAGAAGTATTATCACCACTTTCCCAC
Source organism: Chryseobacterium sp. NRRL B-14798 (assembly GCF_050470705.1). Lineage (NCBI taxonomy): Bacteria > Pseudomonadati > Bacteroidota > Flavobacteriia > Flavobacteriales > Weeksellaceae > Chryseobacterium > Chryseobacterium sp. NRRL B-14798. Next base: position 988,713 of record NZ_JBFLUL010000005.1, read on the forward strand.
ATTTTCTGGGTCATTAAAAGGGTATTGCTGGTCAGTTCCAGGTTGGATTTTGCGATCGCCAGTTGTCTGTCAAGCATCAACAGGTTATAATACCCTTGTGCAATAGCTGCTACTACCTGAGTCTGAACTGCTTTTGAACCTTCATAGGTCTGAAGGTACTGCATTCTTGAAACTTCCTGCTGGTTTTTGATTTTTCCCCAGATATCTGCTTCCCATGAAAGATTGAAGGCTGCGTTATAATCCTCAACATGGCTCGAGCCTAAAAATAAATTTAAGCTTTGCCCGTTCATGCTGTTTTTGGATGGTCTTGAAATCTGTCCGCTTACTCCGAACCCAACATCCGGATACTGCATATATTTTGCCTGTTTCAGTTTTTCCTGTGAAGCAGCCACCTGCTTTAAGGCAATCTGAAGATCATAATTATTTTTAATTCCTTTTTCAATCAGTCCCTGTAAAATAGGATCACTGAAAAACTGTTTCCACTCCAGGTTAGCTATACTGGCTGTGTCTGCAGTGGCCGTGTACTGGAACTTTTCCGGAAGTGGAAGCTCAGGCTCCGTGTAGGCCAGTTTAGACACACACGAAACAGAGCCGATGGCCAGCACAAATGTTAGAATAATATTTTTTACTCGTTTCATAGTTTTTAAACTTTTAATTGAAGACAAAACTTAGAGAGGTTTCTGTTGATGCAAAAATTTCTTTAGTAGGAGAAAATAGTTAGTTTTTTAAACCATTAAGAACAGGCAGGTAAATAGGTAAACCTATGATCTTAAAATTTTCTCTAAGTTTTTGTCATTCATTTTTTTATTAGTGACTAGCAGCTAAAAGTTCTTCCTCCATTTGTTTTTTCAGAAGTCTTTTCTTTTTTCTGCTTGGCATTTTTTCATGCAGGTACTGGAACACTACATACATTACCGGAATGATAAAGATCCCGAAGATTACCCCTGTAAGCATTCCTCCTACGGTACTGTAACCGATAGAGTGGTTTCCTTTTGAAGAAGCACCTTGCGTCCATACCAATGGAAGCATTCCCACGATGAAGGCAAAAGAGGTCATTAAGATCGGTCTTAAACGTAATCTCGATGCCTGAAGGGCAGATTCAATCAATGTTTTACCTGCCTTTCTTCTCTGTACGGCAAATTCCACAATCAGGATGGCATTCTTCGCTAATAGTCCTACAAGCATGATCAATCCTACCTGAACGTAAATATTGTTATCAATTCCAGCTAGTCCTGTGAAGGCAAATACTCCGAAAATCCCTGTTGGAATGGTAAGAATAATCGCAAACGGAAGGATATAACTTTCATACTGAGCTGCCAGTAAGAAGTAAACGAATAGAATACTTAAGAAGAAAATAAAGGCAGTTTGTCCGCTTGTTTTAATTTCTTCACGGGTAATCCCTGTCCACTCATATCCGTATCCTCTCGGAAGTGACTGCTGGGCAACTTCTTCTACCGCTTTGATGGCATCTCCGGTACTGTATCCAGGTTTCGGGGTTCCGTTAATCGTAACAGCATTGAAAAGGTTGTTTCTTGTTACCGTTTCAGGACCGAAAGATCTTTTTAACGTTACCAGAGTTTTGGCAGGAACCATTTCTCCTGATTTATTTTTAACATAGATTCCTTCTAATGAATTAACATCCGTACGGTAAGGAATATCGGCCTGAGCCATTACTCTGTAATACTTCCCGAATCTGTTGAAATCCGATACAAAGCTACTTCCGAAATAAATCTGCATGGTCTGCATCAGTTCTGTTACAGAAACGCCCAGCTGGTTAGCTTTATCAGTATCCACATCAATAGTATACTGAGGGTTTCCTGCCGCATATGTTGTAAAGGCGAAAGCAATTTCAGGTCTTTTCATAAGCTCTCCGATAAACTGCTGTGTGGTTGTTCCCAACTGTTCAAAAGAACCATTCGTTTTGTCCTGAAGCATGAATTCAAATCCGGAAACGTTACCGAAACCTTGTACAGTAGGGAAGTTGAAGAAGAATGCGTTGGCATCTTTCACCTGGCTTACCTTACCTGTCAACGTTGCTGCAATCTGATCGGGATCTTTCATTTCACCACGCTTGTCATAATCTTTAAGCTTGATGAAACCTGCAGAATAGGGAGATGCGTTGGCATTACTGATGAAGTTCATCCCGTCCGCTACCCAAAGGTGGTTGGTTGCTTTTTCACCATTGATGATTTGATCAATTTGAGCCGTAGCTCTGTGGGTTCTTTCCAGTGAACTTCCCGGAGGAGTATTCACTGCATATAATACGAATCCCTGGTCTTCCGTAGGAATGAATCCTGACGGCGCTTTCTTGATTAAAAATACACTTGCTGCTGTGATGATAACAAGACCTCCTATCGCAACCCATTTGTTTTTAATTAAAAACTTAAGGCTATAGATGTATTTTCTGGTCATGCTGTTGAAGCTCGCATTGAAAGCATTGAAGAATCTTGCTCCAAAACCTTTTTTATGACCGTGCTCTCCATGTTCTCCCTGAGGATCATTTAAGAACATCGCACATAATGCCGGACTTAATGTCAATGCATTCACCGCTGAAATTAAAATCGCAATCGCCAATGTGAAAGCAAACTGTCTGTAGAAAACTCCTGCAGGTCCCTGCATAAATCCAACCGGAATAAACACGGCACACATTACCAATGTAATGGAAATAATAGCTCCTGAAATTTCACTCATCGAGTGCATCGTAGCATGCTCTACAGGCATTCCCGTCTGTTCCATTTTAGAATGGACGGCTTCTACCACTACAATGGCATCATCCACTACAATACCAATGGCGAGTACCAATGCAAATAAGGTAAGCATGTTGATACTGAAACCAAATAACTGCAGGAAGAAGAAGGTTCCGATAATTGCAACCGGCACGGCAATAGCAGGAATTAAGGTAGATCTGAAATCCTGAAGGAAAATAAATACTACAATAAATACCAAGATGAAAGCGATAACAAGTGTTTCCACAACCTGATGAATAGAAGCATCCAGGAAGTCTTTAGAGTTGTACATGATGATTGGCTTCACTCCTTTTGGAAGAGTGGTTTCCATTAATTTCACCTGCTTTTCAATTTCCGTAAGGATTTCGTTGGCATTGGATCCGGCTGTCTGCAGGATAGCAAATCCGGCAACCGGTTTTCCGTCTACCCTGTTGGTGGCAGTATACGTATAAGAACCGAATTCTACTCTTGCAACATCTTTTAATCTTAAGAAAGATCCATCACTGTTTGCTTTGATGGCGATGTTTTCATAGTCTTCACCCTTATTCAGTTTTCCTTTATATTTAAGGATATACTCGTAGGTTTCCTTACTTCCCTGTCCAAGACGGCCCGGAGCAGCTTCAAGGTTGTGGTCTTTAATGGCTCCCAAAACTTCCTGTGGAGAAAGATTATTAGCCGCCAGACGATCCGGTTTCAGCCAGATTCTCATGGAATAATCCCTTGTCCCGAATACCTGAGCCTGTGCTACCCCCGGAATACGCTGTATCTGTGGAATAACATTGATCTTCAGATAGTTTTGAAGGAATAATTCATCATATTGTTTTGCATCTTCACTGGTCAGTCCCATGAACATAATCATACTGTTCTGAACCTTCTGGGTTGAGATCCCGGCCTGTACCACTTCCTGAGGCAGCTGGCTCATCGCTTTCGATACACGGTTCTGTACGTTTACTGCTGCATTGTCTGCATCGGCACCCTGTTTGAAGAAAACACTCAGGGTCATGGTACCGTCGTTACTGGAGTTTGAGGTCATATAAGTCATGTTCTCAACTCCGTTTACCGCTTCCTCAATAGGAGTAGCTACCGAACGGGCTACGACCTCAGCATTGGCTCCAGGGTAGAATGCCGTTACCTGAACGCTTGGTGGAGCGATGTCCGGGAAAAGGGCAATCGGTAAATTAAAGAGAGACAAAGCTCCCAATAATAAGAGTATTATGGAGATGACCGTTGAAAGGACCGGTCTTTCTATAAATTGTTTTAACATAAGAAGTTTATTTTTTTAAGTCTTCTGTATTCGGAAAGAACTATAGAGGTTTTGCTTTTAACAAGCTGTCCGAAGAAATATTTTTCGGCTTGATGGAAGCTCCGTCTTTCAGGTTTCCAATTCCCGTGAATACAATTTTTTCTCCAGGCTTAAGCCCTTCAGAAATAAAATAATAGCTATCCGTTTTTCCTGATATTTTGATCGGTCTCCCGGTTACCTTCTGGTCTTTACCCATTACATAAACATAGGTTTTATCCTGAATTTCGAAGGTTGATTCCTGAGGAATTACGACTGCATTAGAAATCAGCTGTGGCATACGCACTCTTCCTGTATTTCCGGTTCTTAAAGTTCCGTTGGCGTTAGGGAAAACGGCACGTACACTGATAGCTCCCGTAGTTTTGTCAAACTGTCCATCTACAATGCTTAATCTTCCTTTTTCAGGGTAAGTACTGTTGTCAGCAATCACAAGATCTACCATCGGCATATTTTTCAGTTTTTCTTCTAAGCTTGCTCCCGGATATTTATTCTGGAAAGCAATGAAATCAAGTTCGCTTAAAGAGAAATACGCATAGATTTCACTGATATCAGATAGTAATGTCAATGGATTCACATCTGTTCTGGAGATCAGACTTCCTTTTTTATAAGGAATTCTTCCGATATAGCCGCTTACAGGAGCTGTAATGGTTGTAAATCCTACGTTGATTCTGGCGCTTCCTACAGAGGCTCTCGCTTGTGCAGCTGCTGCTACAGCCGCTTCATAATTGGCTTTTGCGGTTTTAAGCTGTACATCAGAAACTACTTTTGCAGCAACCAGCGGCTGAAGTCTGTCTACTTCCACTCTTGCTTTTTGAATATTGGCATTGGCCGCCTGAAGATTAGCCTGAGCCATATTCATCTGTTCGCCATAGCTTCTTGAATCTATTTTAAATAACGGTTGTCCTGCTCTTACATATGCTCCTTCTTCTACATAGATTCTGTCCAGGTATCCATCTACCTGAGATCTGATTTCTACGTTGTTTTTCCCTTCCAATGCAGTTGGGAATTCCTGATATGTAGTAGCGGGTGAAGTGATAACGGTATAAACCGGAAGTTCTGGAGCTGGAGGTGCGGCATTGGTTCCTTCTGCGGCTTTTGTGCAGCTCTGTAAAAGAATTATACTTGCTATAAGTACAATAAACCTTGTTTTTCCAGGTAATTTCATTGTTGGTTTAATTTTTTTAATGAAGTGTTAGAGGTAAGTAAAAAATGTTTTGATAAATGCTGTATTTTTTCCTAACAGTGTTAATAATTTGTTCAAAAAAAATTACAGAATTTTTAATGTCCGATGAGGTCGATTGTTTCCATAATTGAAATTTTTTTAATGTATTGAAGTGTATAATGATGGTGTAAGGTGTGTTAATTTTACTAACAGTGTTAATTTGTAAGCAAAAAATGATTACTTTTAACAGCTGAATCTTATATATTGCTTCATAAGTGATTTCATTTTTTAATCAGGAATAACAGAATAATCTATTAATTCAGTGTTAATTTTCCTAACGGTGTTAATTTTTAATTCAAAAAAAATCTATAAAGACTTAATAAAAGCCGAAACAGTTTCGTCCAAAGTCGTTTTATTCATTGTTGAAGGGATATCAGCTGTACGCATCATCATAATAGAGATCATACCGTGAACGGCAGAAAACAGAGCGTGGGACATATGACAGGCATTGTCTGGATTAGATCCGTTTTTCTTTATAATCTCATAAGTACATTCATAAATAAGTTCCTGAAATGATGAGAATTCTTTTTTCATCTGCCCTTTTCCACAACATTGCATTCCAAGACCAAACATCAGCTGGTAATATTCCTTATTTTTAAAAGCAAAGTTCCAGTACGCATCCACAATGGCAACAAGCTGCTCTTCCGGAGTATCGTGTTTCTGCTGAGCTTTTAATAATTCTATATGTAACTTATGAAAGCCATCTAAAGAAATTTCAAATAGAATAGCTTCTTTATTTTCAAAATAATCATATACAACGGGAGCACTATACTCAATAGCATCTGCTATCTTGCGCATAGAAAGCGAACCCCAGCCTTCAGTTTTCGCCAACGTAAAAGCAGCCTGCAAAATATTTGCACGGATGGATTCTTTTTCTCGTTGACGGCGTTCATGTAGACCCATGATTTTTATTTACTAACAGCGTTAGCAAAACTACAAACTTTTTAATATAACTTCCAAGGGATATTGTAAGTTTTATAGGTTTGTCTGCTTTTTAAAGAAGATTAATTAAAGGTTGGAAGCTGGAAGAATGGGTGCTGGAAGTTATTTTGAAGGTAAATAATATAATAATAGAATTTGACTATAACTATTTTTGAGGGTTAACAATCTTCATCCTCCAGATTCCAGCTTCCTTACTTAATTAAAAATGAAAATGTCTTCTTCCTAATTAACAAAAGAAATAATTATCTTTGCCGGTAAAGAAATAAGGATATGAATACTCCCTCAAATATGCTGGCATTAGGAACAAAAGCTCCGTTTTTTGAACTTCCTAACCCGTCAAAAACGAATGAACTTCAGTCTTTGGAAGAACTGAAAGGAGAAAAAGGTACTTTGGTAATCTTTATGTGCAACCACTGTCCGTTTGTTCTTCATGTGATTGATAAGATCAATGAATTATATGAAGACTACAACGAACGAGGAATTGAATTCATCGCCATCAATGCGAATGATATTGAAAAATATCCGGCAGATTCTCCGGAAAAAATGATCGAATTTCAAATTGAAAGAAGATTTGATTTCCCTTATCTGTTTGATGAAAGCCAGGCAGTAGCAAAAGCTTACGATGCAGCTTGCACACCGGATTTTTATTTCTTTGATGATAAGCTTGATCTTGTATACAGAGGTCAGATGGATGATTCAAGACCGGGAAATAATAAAGATGTTACAGGTGAGGATTTGATTATTGCTTTTGAGAATCTTTTGGCTGGAGAAGCTCAGGAAGAAATTCAGAGACCTAGCATGGGTTGCAATATTAAATGGAAATAATTGCTGGTTTATTTAGTTACTGGTTTTTACTCAATAATACAAAGCTGCTCTTTTGGAGTGGCTTTTTTGTTGCTTGCAGGGTTATTTTCTCTCGCAGATTTTGCAGATGAAGCAGATTTTTAATACACAGTAGATTTCTTCACTCACTTTGTCACTCCGTAGGAGTCTCAACACATTTTGTATTCTTTTTATTATTACTTCTGAAAAGTAAGTCTGGATTACTACGGAATGGACAAAAACAACGTTTAGTATAACCATACGAATTGTCACTCCTTAGGAGCCTCAGTATCGTATGCCTTTTTTAATAAACCTCTATAAATTTTCTATAAGTAAGTCTAGATTCCTACGGAATGGACAAAAACAACGTTTAGTATAACCATACGAATTGTCACTCCGTAGGAGTCTCGGCACAACTGATCTTTTTATTATAAGTACCTGCAAAATTTTCATAAGTAAGTATGGATTCCTACGGAATGACAAATACGAAAGCATTGTCTATTCATTCACTTTGTCACTTCATAGTAGTCTCAGCGTAGTTTTTCTACTAAAAACTTACTTTAGCTTTAGTCTCCTTTTCAGTCTTTATATCTACATTAACATTGCTATGAGAATAATTCCTGATAAATTCCGAAGGAGTCTTGCCCGTATATTTTTTGAACATCCTGTTAAAATAGGTCACATTATTAAAGCCACACTGGTAGCTGCATTCTGAAATAGATCTGTCCTGCGCCATCAGCAGACAGGCTTTATTAATTCTATAGCGGTTCACAAACTCTGTAAACGTAATCTTGGTTGCTTTTTTAAAGAAATTACAGAAAGCAGGTAAAGTTAGGTTAGCTAGTTTTGCTACTTCTTCAATATCAATTTCCTTATCGTAATGATGTTCTACATAGGTGAAGATGTTTTCAAGGCGGGTTTTATTTTTTGAAATAATGGTGTAGGGCATGATTTCCTTATTTAAAAGATCATAATCTTCACATTTTGAAAGTTCAAAAAGAATTTCAAGCAATAATAAATATCTTTTATACCCTTCAGATTCCAGCATCAGCTTCAGTTTGGGAAGCATTATTTTTTTTACTTTTTGATGAAAATGAATCCCGTATTTTGAAAGTTCCAAAAGATTTTTGATAGATCTTGCTTCCACTTCCTGCTGGGGAAACTGAAGAATTTCTTCTTTGAACTGAAGTACAATTTCTTCATGCGGATCAATAGAATTCAGACCGAATCCGGAATGGGGAATATTGGACCCGATTAATACCAGATCTCCGTTCGTATAATTACTTTTATGATAACCCACGTGACGGGTTCCATTCCCGGAAATAACACATACCAGCTCAATTTCGGGATGATAATGATACTCCCATTTGAATTCTGAAATGGGAGAATTATTATGAATGGTGCGGAATGAGCTCTTTTCATTAGGGATTACCCTTTCAAAAGTAACTTTCATCTAATTAATCATATTTATTCACTAAAAATACTAAATATATTAATATAGTTCAAATATTGATTTACTGTGTTAAATTATCGTTAACAGAAATGCTTCTATCTTAGCCAACAAGAAATCACCTGAATGAAAAATCTTAACATCAAGGCCGTTTTATTTTTAAACTATTTTGTCTTTGCCATTCTTCTGAATTCTGTAGGAACAGTCATTCTACAGGTACAGCAGAATTTTGGGATTTCAAAATCTTCGGCAAGCGTTCTGGAAGGCTTCAAAGATCTTCCAATCGCCATATGTTCTTTCATTCTGGCTTCATTTCTTCCGAAGATAGGAATCAAAAAATCAATGCTGATCGCTTTATTGCTGGTAAGCTGCATGTGTTTTGTAATGCCTTTTACCAATGACTTCTGGGTATTCAAATTATTATTCGCAACCGTAGGAGTTTCTTTTGCATTGATCAAAATATCAGTTTTTACTTCTATTGGGTTGGTAACGGAAACAGATAAAGAACATTCCAGTTTTATGGGATTTCTGGAAGGGTTTTTCATGATCGGAGTACTGGCTGGAAATGTTTTATTCAGTTTATATATAGATGATCATAATCCGAAATCTACTGAATGGCTGAATGTGTATTGGGTGCTGGGAGGACTTTCAAGTTTGTCTTTTTTATTTTTATTCTTTTCAAAACTGAACGAACAGGAAGCTAAAAGTGATAAAACAGATCTCTTGGGAGATTTAAAAAATAGTGTAAGCTTATTCAGCTATAAAAAAGTATTATGTTTTTTATTATGCGCTTTCCTTTTTGTATTGGTAGAGCAGAGCTTTCAAACGTGGACGCCCACATTTTATAAAGAGATTTTAAAAGTGCCTACCTCTATGAGTATTCAGGCGGGAGCGGTTTTAGCGGGAGCTTTTGCTTTGGGAAGATTTTTATCGGGATTCTTCTCTAAAAAATTCAGCTGGATCTATGTAGTTTCTTTCTGTGTGGTAGGTTTTGCTATCAGTTTATTGCTGGTTTTGCCCTTGACCCATAATATTCATATTGATACAAATACAAACTGGTTGAATGCTCCTTTGGTTGTGTATTTATTTCCTTTGATGGGAGGTTTGCTGGCACCAATTTATCCAAGTATTAATTCTGTGATTCTGGCATCAATCCCTAAATATCTGCACAGTGCGATGTCAGGATTGATCGTTGTTTTCTCAGCAATCGGGGGAACGATAGGTTCTATCATTACCGGTTTTGTATTTCAGGAGTTCAGCGGGCAGCGGGCATTTTACCTTTCCCTGATTCCGCTTTCATTACTGATAACTTCGGCAGTGTTCATGAATAAATTAAAAATTAATCCTAAAAAGTAACAATGAGTAATCAACTTTATATAAACGAAATTCAAAGTCTGTTTGATAATGTACAGAGATCTGAAATTTTTGAGGATCAGAAAATGATGACGGATGCAGTTCCTCTTTTTCCCATTGCAAAGATCAATGAGGATTATGAACAATCCAAAAATACGGAAGGTTTTGATCTGAAAGATTTTGTGATGACTCATTTTGACTTTTTAGGAGCAAGAGTTTCTGTTCAGAGACAAGATCAGCTTCCCATTGGTGAGCATATTGAAAAACTATGGGATGAGTTAACCCGTACAGCGTATGAAGAAAAAGGAACCCTTTTAAAATTACCAAAACCCTATATCGTTCCGGGTGGCCGTTTCAATGAGTTTTTCTATTGGGACAGCTACTTTATTATGCTTGGATTGCAGGTTTCCGGAAGAGTAGAAATGATGAAAAATATTATTGAAAACTGTTCTTATCTGATCCAAAATATAGGATTTGTTCCGAATGCAAGCAGAACTCACTTCCTGAGCAGATCGCAGCCTCCTTACTTTTCATTAATGCTGGATCTTCTTTTCGAAACGACAGGAGACAAGGAGATTTATGTGAAATACCACGAAACACTGGAGAAAGAATATGCTTTCTGGATGAATGGGGAAGAAGGACTTGAAAACGGGTCCAGTGTAAAAAGAGTGGTAAAAACAATAGATGGAGATATCCTGAACCGTTATTACGATGCAGAAAATACACCGCGGCCCGAAAGTTATCTGATCGATATTGAAGATCATGAGAAAGCTTCAGGTGATGAATTTTACAGAAATATAAGAAGCGCCTGTGAATCAGGTTGGGATTTTTCCAGCCGATGGTTTGCAGACGGAGAAAATATACAGACAATAGAAACGCTGAATCTTGCCCAGGTTGATTTGAACTGTCTTTTGTGGCATTTGGAAATGACTTTGGCGAAATCTTCAGCACTTCAGAATCTGAGTGAAAAAGAAAATTATTTTTCAGAAAGAGCAGCAAGCCGAAGACAGATGATCAATAACTATTTCTGGGATGGAAATACTAACAATTATAAAGATTATCATACTAAAAAAAACACAAAAACACCGTCTGAACATATTGCTGCTCTTTACCCTTTATTCCTTGAAATTGCAGATCAGGAGCAGGCTGAGGCAGTTGCTAAAGCTGTTGCTGAAAAGTTTCTTTACCAGGGTGGTCTTGTTACTACAACTAAAAACTCGGGTCAGCAGTGGGATCTTCCCAATGCGTGGGCTCCTTATCAATGGTTAGGATTTAAAGCAATGAAAAATTACGGCTTTGATGAGCTGGCAGAAAAAATTAAAAACAACTGGTGTTCCAATGTAGAAAGGGTCTACAAAAACACCGGAAAGCTGATGGAAAAATACAATGCATTAGACACAGAAACAATAGCAGGCGGCGGGGAATACCCCAATCAGGACGGATTCGGTTGGACCAATGGAGTGTATTTACAATTACAACAAAACTGAACTAACAATAAAAGAATATGGCTATGAAAAAAAAATCAATCTTTTTAATCGCCGCAACAGCTACGTTATATTTTAATAATGCTTATGCCCAGGAAACCACGCAGGATTCTGCAAAAGTTTCTTCCATCGATCAGATTGTCATCACAGGAAACTCAAATCCAAAGAAAAAAATAGAATCCAGTACAGCGATTTCTACGTTTAGCTCCAGAGAAATCCAGAAGCAGAACCCGATCAGTGCCGCGGCTTTACTACAGAGAGTTCCGGGATTTGCCGTGGAAACTTCAGGAGGAGAAGTAGGAAACAACCTTTTTGCAAGAGGGATTCCTTCCGCAGGAGCATATGAATTTGTACAGGTCCAGGAAGACGGTCTTCCGGTTTTTGAAGATGGAGCGCTTCAGTTTGCCAATGCAGATAACTTTTTCCGTGTAGACAATTCGGTCAACCGTATGGAAGCTTTGAGAGGAGGTTCCGGATCTATTTATGCAACGAATTCTCCAGGTGGTCTGATCAACTTTATTACCAGAGAAGGAACCAATGATTTCAGAGGTACGGCGAAACTTGAAACCAGTACCTACGGATTGATGCGTACCGATGTGAATGTAGGAGGTGCATTGGTTCAGGATAAATTGTTTTTCAATGTCGGTGGTTTTTATAGAACAGATGACGGGATCAGGAAGACGGGTTTTAAAGCCAATAACGGCGGGCAGATTAGAATGAACCTGAAATATGTTTTTGATAAAGGGTATGTAAAAGTATATTACAAAAAACTGGATGATAGAAATACATTCTTCCTTCCGATTCCTTTGGTACAAAACGGAAACAAGCTAAAAGGATTTCAAGGTTTTGATCCCAACTATGGAACATATAGCTATAGAGCCATCAGCCAGCTGAACATTCCACAGGCCGGAGGTGGGTTTTTCAACAGAAACCTTGAAGACGGGATCCATCCGAAAGTAGATGCCGTGGGTGCTGAGTTTAAATATGATCTTGGAAATAATTTCACAGTTTTAAACAAAACCAGATACACCAATATCAATATGAACTATACGGGGATTTTCCCGGCAGGAGGCCCGCAAACGGCAGCCGATTTTGCAAAGAGCAACGGAATTGCCGGAAATAACTATCAGTACTCATTGGTAGGTAGTGGAGGAGTGGTTGATCCTCAATATGTACAAAAGCTTGGCTTCTGGGCAATCGATAAGCAGATGAATAATCTTGTGAACGATTTACAGTTCAACTATAAATTTGATAAAGGAAATGTTACCGCAGGTTTTTATAAATCCAACTGGAAATCACACCAATACTGGAACTGGAGTAATATTCTGACTACAGCAACGGACAGACCTGAATTACTGAATCTGGTAGATACTTCTTTAAGTCCGTCAGATATTGGGTATTCCAAAACATATAACGGGGTTACCAATATGACATTTTTGCAGAGGGATACCCAGACTCAGGGAAGTTTGAATGATCTGTATGTAAACCTGGATTATAATATTACCGATGCCTTAAGTGTAAACGGAGGTCTTCGTTACAGCCACGATTATTACAAAGGAAATTTTGCCAATACAACAAGTGCGAATTTAAATAATTCAGGGTTAACCATTGATGGGACTCATGGTTTCAACACGACTACTGCTGATGATAATATGAGTGTATTGGGAAATAAATATACCTACTGGAACTATAATGTGGATAAAGTATCTTTTACATTAGCAGCGAATTATAAAATCAATAGAGAAAATGCAGTATACGCCCGTTTCTCCAATGGTTTCAGATCTCCGAATGAAGAAGCGTACTACAATTATTTCTCCAATCCAACTCCTGATAAACCTTTAAAATCAGTGACAACAAACCAATTGGAGGTTGGGTATAAATATTACTCGCGTACTTTTGATGTTGCAGTGATTCCGTTCTATTCTACCTTGAAGAACCTGTCATTTACGGATGTTTTCTCTGATGGAAAATCTGAAAATACCTTTGCCAATACACAAAACTATGGAGTTGAAGTGGAAGGTTTCGCCCGTTTATTCAATAATATTGTAGAAGTAACATTCAACGGAACCATTCAGAGTCCAAAATATAAAAACCTTGAGGCCGGAAGTGTTCTTGAAGGAAATGTAGTAAGAAGGATGCCTAAATTTTTCTTCAATATTTCACCGGCTGTGAATATTACCAAATCATGGAGAGCCTATGTAAGTATGAATTATTATGGAAAACGCTTCCAGGATGAGAAGAATGTACAGACTTTGCCTTCTTTCACAGAATTTGGAGCGGGAATGTCTTACCAGTTAGGAAGAATACGCTTTGCAGTGGATGGAACCAATATCTTTAACACCATCGGGATTACAGAAGGAGATCCAAGAGCAGGATCGCCCAATGGAGACGGAATCATCATGGCCAGACCTATCATGGGAGCTGCTGCCAGAGCATCCATCACATTGGATTTCTAAATTCTATTTCTTTATAACAGCAAAACCGTCAGAATTTTCTGACGGTTTTGTATTTTTTATCATAACTGTCCGATAAAAAGTCTAAATACATTGGAAATATCAATATTTATGGCATGGATTAACAGGTCGCTCCTCCGGAGCTCTAATGTTAAAACATATACGTCTATTAACAGTTAGCTCCTACTGGAGCTGGATTTGATCCCATCGGGATCAACTGTTAATAGAAAAATAATAAGATCACCGTAAAATAAAGCTCCGTAGGAGCGACCTGTTAATGAAGATTAAATTTTATTTTTTGAAACAAAAAGGTTTATCATTAAGCATTTGAGAGTATTAAGATAAGCAGCGCTTTATGCTTAAAAATCAGAATGATTCATCTTAACTATTCTTTATTACTTAAATCCTTCTTAATGATTAGCTATATGAGTATTTTTTAATAAACTTAAATCATTTCATCTCGAAGGAATCTGCATTATCTGCATGAGGTTTAAATAGATTGTTTACTTCAAAAAAGGATTATACTGTTTCTCAAAACCAATAGATGTAGGATTTCCATGTCCTGAGAAAACCTGAGTATCATTATCTAAAATAAAAAGTTTCGATTTAATACCCTCAATCAGCTGATCATAATTTCCTTTATATAAATCGGTTCTTCCGATACTGCCTTCAAAAAGAACATCACCGGAGATCATGAATTTTTGTGCTTCGTTATGATAGACAACGCTTCCCGGAGAATGTCCAGGAACGTGATATATTTTGAACTTTTCTCCATCCAGATCAAGTTCATCACCTTCCTTAATATATTCTACATCCACTTTTACCGGATTAATCTGCATTCCGAATCTCATACCACTCGCCTGAAGCATATCCAGTACTTCCTGGTCTTCCTGATGCATATGTACCGGTACCTTGAATTTGTCAAAAGCCCACTGAAGTCCCAATATATGATCAATATGAGCATGGGTTAAAAGAATTTTCTGAATCTTCAGTCCTTTTTCAGTAATAAAATTATCTATAGCCTGAGTCTCCTGAGCATTCATATTTCCCGGATCGATTAACCAGGCATTTTTATTTTCGTTATAGACGATGTAAGTATTTTCACTCGCAAAGTTGAATACGAAACCTTGAATCTGAAGCATATCTGAATATTTTTTATTCAAAAATACGATATTATTAAGAAAATGGCTATTTTTCGTTATCTTCGTCATAATGAAAACTTTGCGAATACTCTTACTTTCTTTGGGCGGACTGGTTTTTGGACAAAATATCCAAAGTATTCAGCTGTTCAACCCTCAGACCAATGATGAAACCCCTGTCATTAAAATTGGGGAACAATTGGTTTTAGGTTTTGATGATCTTACCAACGGCAGTCAGATCTACAGGTATACCTTCAAACACTATGACAGAAACTGGAATGAAGATAACCTGTTTTTTACAGAATTTGCTACCGGAAGTATGAATGCTCTTCTGGATCAGTTTCAATATTCTTTCAATACATTACAGGCTTATACCCACTATAAACTTGTTTTCCCGAATGATAAAATCCAGCTGAAAGTCTCAGGGAATTATGAACTGATTGTCTACAAAGATTCGGCAGACCAGCCTCTGTTCAAAAAGAGATTTTATCTGGTAGAAGATGTAACGTCTGTGGGGTTAAATATTTCAAGATTTGCAGATGCGAAAAATCCCAACGTTAACCAGAGGGTAGAAGTGAATGTTTCTCCGAAAGGCGGAGATATTTCTTCCAACGTCAATTCAATCACGATGAATGTGATGCAGAATAACAACCCGAATATGGTGATATCCAATCTTAAACCGAGCAGTGTTTTAGGAAATCAGGTTTTGTTCCAGCAGATGAATCTTGTTTTTCCTGGGGATAATGAGTTTTATTATTTTGATAATAAAAATATGAATATGGCCGCAGATATGGTGCGTGCTACCGAAATAAAAGATGATGTGAACCAGACGTATCTTCATCCGGTATGGGCGTTCCCTTTAAATTATCAGTATCAGCCGGATGTGAATGGAGCCTGGTACTACAGAAGGAACGATTTGGGAAGAGAGAGAGATGCTGAAAGAGAAGCTGACTATTCTTGGGTTCACTTCTATCTGGATTCGGATCCTGTGGATAAAGAGATTTACGTACTGGGAGGATTTAATAATTTTAAGCCCAGCAAGGAAAATCAAATGCAGTATGACGCATCTACCAAACAGTATGTCGCGAAAATATTCCTGAAACAAGGTTTTTATAACTACGTATTGGCAACAAAAGAAGGAAACGGTTCTCTGAACTTTGGAGAAATAAACGGTAATTTCTGGCAGACAGAAAATCTCTATCAGGCTTTTCTTTATTATGCACCATTCGGAAGAAATTATGATGGTTTGATGGGATATGGAGAATTCAGAACACCCATTGCGAATAAACGTTAAGTTATTATACTTTAAAATATACATATAAAATAGGGCTGTCTCTTAAGATAGTCCTATTTTTTTGCTCATATTGAAAAGAATTAATCACTTAGATCTTAGATTACTATTAATTTTCTATAATATAATGCACTGCATAGTGAAAAATAATAATTCACAAAAAAATGATTTTAGTTAAATTTTTTAACATAAAATTCATATTGCAGAAAAATTATATTTAAATAATTTTCTTTGTTTTAAAATCATCATTGTGTTTTATTTACTGATTTATAATATCAATTGAATTTTATTCATTGATAGTGTTGTTTTATTGTGAAAAGTTTATAAATTCGTCACCACAATCAACCATTATTAATATGAAAACGAAATTTATCTTAGTAGCAAGCGTTGCTGCATGCTCTTTTGTCTTTGGGCAAAACACACCATCAAAATTAGTTCCGGGAAAAAGTGGATTACATGCTGAATTTATGAGATTTGAAAAAAATGCACCTTCCTATCAGGGAGCCCCTGTTTTATTTGACGAAGCTTCTCAGAGACTTTCTCCGGGGCAGGCTCGTAAACTAGGGTTAGAAAAAGATGCATTAGGTTTTGAAACTCAAAGATTTCAACAGACCGTTAATGATATTCCTGTAGAATATGGAATGATGGCGGTACAGACAAAAGACGGTAAAATTGTAGGACAATCAGGAAAATGGGTTATTAAAATTCCGAAAGGTCTTGACAAAACGGCCAGCCTTGCTGAAAATACTGCTTTACAGAGCGCTTTGTCATTTGTAGGAGCAGAATCCTATAAATGGAAAAATAAAGAAGAAGAAGATTTTCTTAAAAAAGAAACCGGTGATCCCAATGCAAGCTATGCTCCAAAAGGTGAATTGGTTTATTATTCAAATCCTGATGATGACAAGCTGAATGATTTAAGGCTAGCCTATAAATTCGATATCTATGCAGAAAAACCATTAAGCAGACAATATGTTTTTGTAGATGCTAAAAATGGAAAAGTGCTGGGAGTAGATGCCATTATTCACGAAGTAAACACACCGGGAACAGCCGTTACAGGATATAGCGGAACCCGCAGCATCACTACAGACTCTTATAACGGAAGCTACAGATTAAGAGAAACAGGAAGAAACGGAGGAACTTCAGTAGAAACTTATAACCTGAAAAAAGGAACAAGCTATGCTTCTGCAGTAGACTTTACAGATACGGACAACAACTGGAATAATGTCAATACCAATAAAGATCAATATGCTACAGATGCCCATTGGGGAGCAGAAATGACAGTGGATTACTTCTATACAAAATACGGACGTAAGAGTATTGATAATAATAACTTTGCTATTAAATCCTATGTTCACTATTCTACCAACTATTTTAATGCATTTTGGGATGGTTCCAGAATGACCTATGGAGATGGTAGTTCCACTACAAACGGAGGAAAACCATTAACAGCACTTGATGTTTGCGGCCATGAAATTACGCATGGATTAACATCCAAAACAGCTAACCTTGCGTATCAAAGAGAATCAGGAGCATTAAATGAAGGCTTCTCAGATATATTTGGAAACACCATTGAACGTTGGGCAAGACCTACACAGGCAAGCTGGACACTGGGAGAAGATTTCAATTATGTAATCAGGAATATGGCTAACCCTAACGCATACAGCCAGCCGGATACCTATATGGGAACCTACTGGAAAACTACCACCACTTCAGGTTGCGTTACTCCAAGCCAGTCTAATGATTATTGTGGGGTTCATACCAATTCAGGTGTACTTAACTTCTGGTATTATCTGTTAGTAACAGGAGGTTCCGGTACGAATGACAAAGGTTTTGCTTACAATGTTTCCGCAATAGGACTTGATAAGGCTGGAGCCATTGCATACAGAACATTGACAACTTATCTGACCTCTTCTTCAACATATGCCAATGCAAGAACCTATTCTATTCAGGCAGCTACTGATTTATACGGAGCAACCAGCAATGAAGTGACTCAGGTTAAAAATGCATGGAATGCTGTAGGTGTAGGAGGTGGAACTTCTCCGGCAGGAAAAATGGCAACAGCAGATACAGCACTGTACACGATAAGCCCGAATCCTGCAACAGACAGATTTACCATCAACTTTGAAGGAAAATCAGGAAAAGGAATTGTAGAACTGGTAAGCCTTACAGGTAAAAAAGAAATTTCAGAAAAAGTTGAAATTACTGATGGGACAAATAAACTGAACATTCAGCTTCCTTCTAATATTCTTCCGGGAGTATACATTGTATTGGTCAACGGAGAAAAAGCAGGAAACCTGATTAAAAAATAACCAAATCAAATCTTTAATATATTCAATGAAAAGGCCGCAAGTTAATTCTTGTGGCCTTTTGTATATTTTTAGCAAAAAAAATTATACTAAATAGAAATCATTAAGTTTTTCTTCACAAAGTGTTTTTACCACTTCAATCCATCGGTCTTCATCATTCAGACATGGGATATAATGGAAATTTTCTCCACCACCATGCATGAACTGTTCTTTTCCTTCCACAGAAATTTCTTCCAGGGTTTCAAGACAGTCAGAAACGAAAGCCGGACATACAATGGCCAGGTTTTTGATCCCTTTTTTACCAATTGTTTCCAATGTTTCGTCGGTATATGGCTCAATCCATTTATCTTTTCCTAATCTTGACTGGAAAGAAACAATCGTTTTTTCTTTAGGTAAATTCAGTTTGTCAATAACAAGCTGCGTTGTTTTATAACATTGGTGACGGTAGCAGAACTGATGACTTGGATTATCATCTCTGGAACAACAGTCATTAAGGTTACAGGTCTTTGTAGGATCTGTTTTATAAATATGTCTTTCCGGAACACCATGGTAAGAAAACTGCAATACATCGAAATTTTCAGGAAGCTTCTCTTTAATACTTTCCGCAAGACAGTTGATATAAATATCTCTGTTATAGAAAGGCTGAATATAATTAATTTTTATACCGGGAAACTTCTTTTTTCTTACCTCTTCGGCCTTTTCAATAACCGTTTCCGTGGTGCTCATCGCATATTGAGGATATAATGGAAAAAGAACAATCTCAGTGATTCCCTGATCAACCAGTTTCTGAATTCCGGTTTCAATACTCGGCTCAGCATACCTCATTCCGATTTCCACAGGAACATCTACTACTTTCTGAAGCTTTTTCTGAATTTGTTCAGTAATAACGATCAGTGGAGAACCTTTATCGGTCCAGACTGTTTTATAGGCTTCAGCAGATTTTGCAGGTCTGGTTTTCAGAATGATTCCCTGTACAAGCAGTGCACGAAAGATCCAACGGTAATCAATCACCCTTTCATCCATCAGAAATTCATCAAGATATTCCTTTACGTCGTTTACAGCTGTTGATCTCGGTGATCCGAGGTTGACTAGTAAAATTCCTTTCTTATTCAATATTCTAAATTTTAATTATGAAACAGAGGTTCTAAAATCTGTTACTAATTTTGATACTTTGGCAAAGGTATTACTTTCCAGTAAGCCATTGCCGTCAAATTTACCTTTTATCCCTTTTATTAATGCCTGATGTTTATCATCTGTTATAGCTCCAAGAGTCTTTAAAATTAATAATAACTCTTCGTGACCTCTTTCTCCACTGGCAGAAGCGGTAATCACAGCAACAGGTTTTTCAGAAAATACCGTTGTGGAAACACACCACTCCAACAGATTTTTTACTCTTCCCGGGATACTGAAAATATATTCCGGTGTAGAAAATATCACCCCTGCTGAACGGTTAATATCCTCTCTGATCTTCAGAACTTCTTCAGGAGTATGATCATCAGTTAATGCGGTATCAAAATGCGGAAGAACAGAAAGGTCAGCATACAACTGAAAATCTGTATTTGCGTTGTCTGTTTTTTCCAGCACCTGTTCCATCAGTTTCTGATTGCTGGAATTTGCCGAAGCACTTCCAATAATCACGACAATTTTTTTTCCGGGAGGCATTTCGGCAGTTTTATCCGTTTACAGCTTCCACTCTTTCTACTAAGTCCGGAACGAATTGTTTTAAGATATTTTCAATTCCGTTTTTCAAAGTAGCAGTAGAGCTTGGGCAGCCGGAGCACGCACCCTGTAGAAGCATTTTTGCTGTTTTATTTTCCTGATCGTATTCCATCAGAGAAATTTTTCCACCATCATTTTCTACGGCAGGAGCTACATATTCATTTAAAATGTCAGAAATTTTCTGCTCATCCTCTGTATAATCTCTGTTGATAATTTTCTCAACTGGGTTTTCGTGTTTCTGAGGTTCGATTTTTGAAATTTCACCTCCGTTCTGAAGATATTCGGCAATAAGTGCACGAACAGTCATCATCACCTGGTGCCATTCTACAGAATTATCTCTCGTAACAGCTACAAAGTTGTCTGAAATGAAAACTTCCGTTGCAAAATCAAACTCTTTAAAGATAGCCTGTGCTAAAGGAACTTCTTCAGCCGCTTCTTTCGATTTTACTTCCACAAAACCATCCATCAGTAGTTTGCTCGAAACAAACTTCATTACATTTGGATTCGGAGTCATTTCAGCATAGATCTGATACATTTCTTTTTTCTTTTGAAGATAAATTCTAGGGTTAGCCAGTAATTCATCCTCAATTACATTTTTCAGACTTTCAGCGACATGTTCCCATTCTATGGTATCCTGTTTTGCTACTGCTACAAAATTAGCGGTAATGAAAACTCTTTCCACAAAAGGATAATTGAAAAGTTCCTGTGCCAGAGGAATTTCCGAAATATCTGAATTTCTGTCCAGTTCTAAAGACCCTGGGATGAGGTTGTAATCTGCTACAAATTTCATCACTTTTGGGTTTTCAGTTGGTTCTATAAGTACGGTACGCATTTTTTCGTTAAATTTGAGATACAAAAATACGCATTAGAAGTTAGAAGCTGAAAATTGAGAGTTAGATTTTTGCTATCACTGTAATTTAGAAGTTAGATATCAGAAAAGATAGTGTAATTTTCAATTGGGCACATTTTTACATTTCAAATAAATATTATGGCACTAATAAAACAGCTTTTAGGAAAAGCACCACAGATCGGAGAGAATACTTTCTTAGCAGAAACAGCAACTATTATTGGCGATGTTACAATGGGAAAAGACTGCAGTGTCTGGTATAATGCAGTGATCAGAGGTGATGTTCACTATATCAAAATGGGAGACAAGGTAAATGTTCAGGATAATGCAATGCTGCACTGTACGTATCAGAAATATCCTTTGAATATCGGGAACAATGTTTCCATAGGACATAACGCGATTGTTCATGGATGTACCATTAAAGATAATGTATTGATCGGAATGGGAGCTATTGTGATGGATGATTGTCTGGTAGAAGAAAACTCCATTGTAGGAGCAGGTTCTGTAGTGACTCAGGGAACGCACATTAAATCCGGAGAAGTCTGGGGAGGAGTTCCTGCAAGAAAAATAAAAGATATCAATGCTCAGTTACTGGAAGGAGAAGTGAACAGAATTGCAGATAACTATGTGAAATATTCATCATGGTATAAGGAAAATGTGAAGGATCATCAATTTTAGAATGTCAAGTGAATAGTGAATAATGAATAGTCAATTCGCTGTGCTTGTCAATTTTTGCGATCAGAATTCACCATTCACTTGCGAAGCAAAATTCACTTATTGACTATAAAATAGTGAAAGGTCAATGGTCAATTCGCTGTGCTTGTCAATTATTTTTGGCATCCATTTGCGAAGCAAAATTCACCATTGATCTATTTAAAAATAAATATAAAAGCTCTGTTCTGAAACAGAGCTTTTTCGATTTGATATAGAACCTTTGCTTTATTGTTAATTATTATCCGGTGTAATAAGTCTGATCTTGCCATTGACACATTTGAGTGATGTAGGTGGCTCGATCATCATACAGTCAGACGTAATATTATACTTTTCATTAAAAGCTTTCACTTTATCCGTATACTCATTCACCCTTGGTAAGAAAGTCGCTTCTATTTTCTTAGGGTAGGCAATGTATTGCTGAGGTCCACCGCAGGCTTTTGATCCCATAGGAGCAAATGCCCATTGGCTGGCATCCGTACATTTTTCTCCTGATACTTCAGATTCAATAGAAGCTTTTAATCTATCCAGCTGTGCCTGTTCATATTTCTGACTTTCCTCGTCAGCAGGTCTGTCAGCAATATCAATAGGAAGATTGGTATTGGCACTCTTTGATGTATTACACGAAACTAAAGTTAATGTAGTACACAATACTATTGCCGGGATATGAAAGAATAATTTTTTCACAATAAACTTTTTTCTTTTTAAGAATTTTCAAAACTTATGCCAAGGTAAGAAATTCAAATTCATTTCCGTATTTTTGACGAAGATGAATAATCATTTTTTTGACTTAATAGAATATACGAACAGAAGCGTTTTTTTAACCGGGAAAGCCGGAACAGGAAAGACGACATTTCTTAATGATTTTGTAAGGCGTACAAAGAAAAAGCATATTGTAGTGGCTCCCACGGGAATTGCTGCCATTAATGCTGGAGGAGTAACCATCCATTCCATGTTTGGGCTGCCGTTGAGAACCTTTCTTCCTACTACAGAAAGGATAGATACCAGTTTGGCCAATAATATTGCCGATCTGATGCCTCATTTCAAATACCGTAAAGATAAGCTGAAGCTTCTGAGAGAGGTTGAAATCATTATTATTGATGAGGTTTCAATGTTGAGGGCTGATGTTCTGGATATGATGGATTTTTCTTTGAGATTTATCAGAAGGAATAATCAGAGATTTGGAGGGGTACAGATGCTTTTTATCGGGGATTTGTTTCAGCTTCCTCCGGTGGTAAGGGATGAGCATATCCTGAAAATGTATTACAATTCACCCTTCTTTTTTGACAGCCATGCCATTAAGGAAATTCCTATTGTTACAATTGAACTGACGAAAGTATACAGACAATCTGACGAAGAGTTTCTGGAAATTCTGAATGCAATCCGTGACGGCGATGTGGATAATATAGACTTTGATCATCTCAATGAAAGGTATGATCCTGACTTTGATATGGGAAAAGAATCCTATGTATATCTGTGTTCTCACAACAAAATGGCAGATGAAATCAATCAGGAAAAACTGGCAGAAATAAAAGTTGATCCTCAGGTGTATGAAGCTAAGCTGGTAGGGGATTTTAAAGAAAATCAATTTCCGAACGAACAGTTTTTAGAACTGAAAACAGGAGCTCAGATCATGTTTATCCGAAATGATATTTCCGGTGAGAAGAAATATTTTAACGGAAAGCTGGGCGAGATCATCGGATTGGATGAAAATGAAATCCGTGTTGTACTGGATGAAAGTGAAAGAGAAATTGTTGTCAAAAGAGAAACCTGGGAACAGAAAAAATATTTTCTTGATACTGATAAAAATATCCAGGAAGAAGTGTTGGGAAGTTTCGAGCAGTTTCCTATCAAATTAGCATGGGCGGTTACGATTCATAAAAGTCAGGGATTAACGTTTGATAAAGTGATTATTGATGCAGGAAAGAGTTTTACTGCCGGTCAGGTCTATGTAGCTTTATCCCGCTGCAGAACTTTGGAAGGAATTGTTTTAAAATCAAAAATTACCCCTGAAGTTATTTTCAAGGATAACAGAATTTTGCATTTCCACACAGATACGATTGCCAATGACCATGTAGAAGCTATTTTAAATCAGGAAAAATATGATTACAGCATCAGAAAAGTATTGCGTACGTTAGATTGTACATGGTTTTTAAAGGAAGTGGAGGAGTGGAATAACCTTTCCATTGTCACCAAGAATATAGACCACGTCAAAACCAAACAGCTTTATCTTCAGTTAAAACATGAAGCAGTAAATCTTGGAAAAATCTTTGAGAAACTGGAACGTATTATTTTTCAGAAAGTCAATAGTTTTATTGAACAGAAAGAAGAATGGTCCGAGATTGAAAGCAAATCAAAAGGTGCGGTTAATTTCTTTTTTACAGAAACCAGAAATAAGATTTTCGATCCTTTGAAAGAATTTTATGCTGAAATAAAAGGAGCGAAAGGTTTAAAACAATATAATGAAGAATTTAAAAGCTGGCTGGAAGACATTGAAGAATATCTGAACAGTCTGAAAGATATTCACTTACTTGAAACTAAACTTTTAGATGAAAAGAATGATAAGGAAATCAATCTGAAAATTGCTAAAGTTCCGTCACAGGTTTTAACTTTCCAGCTGTTTGAGCAGGGAAAAACGATCGGAGAAATTGCCTTGGAAAGAGGGCTGGTGAAAGAAACCGTTATTGGGCATCTTGCCAAATTTGCCGAACAAGGCTTGCTGGATATTTCCCGAGTCATTACTTCGGATAAAATTAAGGCTTTTGAAGATGAATTCTATAAAAATCCACATGAAACATTAACCGAGTGGAAGAATGCACTGCCAAGCCATTTTGAATTTAACGAAATCAGGATTTTAATCAATCATTATAATTATAAAAAAGAAAAGAACTCATAAGAGTTCTTTTTTTATGGAGAGACGATTCTTAAAAATTTAAGGATACATCGCATTGATGGTATTGATATCTCCGGTAGTAAATCCGGTTCTGGTATAAGTAAAATTGCTGTTGTCAGCTCTGGTAATCGTAGGCAGCCCGTTTCTGGAATATGAGGTCGGCCAATACATCATCACAGAATTAATATTAAACGGGCCTATATCTGTTCCGGAATTATAGATGTTGAAATTATAAGATTGTCCATTTTGAATATTGTTCCACAGAATCTTTACATATTGATCTCTGTCTTTACGCGTATGTTCATGATAAAGTCCTACCGTATGCCCCATTTCATGAATCACTGAACCTACAGAAATGTACTGATCCAAAGAAATGGTTTGTTTTCCACCCTGATATCCGATATGAGCCCAGCCATCAGATCCTGATGAGCTTCCGAAAATAAATTCCACATAATTAGCCTGGTTGGTACGGTAGATCCACTGTGTATTCGTTTTATTATTGTACTCGCTGATGGCAGAGTTGATTTTGTTAACATTGATGGAACCCATATTGCCGGCAATAGTATAATAAATTTTACCATTCGGCCATCTTGAATAGCTTGCACCGCCTTTATTAACTTCATTACCTTCTGATAATTGTTTGTCGGTAAGAACAATATCTCCCTGGAAAAAATTCATTCCGTTTTTTCTTTCATAGGTAATTTCCTGGCCGTTCAATTGTCCTTTTTTTACATTGTCTGCGTTGAAGGCATTGGTTTGAGCTTCAGAAGTAATTTCTTCATTGTTTTTGCTACAAGACGAAAATATTGCAGCAATAAGAAAACTCATAAAGACAGTTTTTCCTGTCAACATCTGCTTATAAAACAGGCTGTTTGTTTTTTTGTTCATATTAAAATTTTTAAAAATTTGGTATACGAATATAATAAATATATCTCTTTTTGTTGAATTATTTTTGTTAAAATATGTTTTTTAATATGATTATTTAATTTTAAGATCACATAGGTAAAACGATGTAAGCAAAATTTTCATTCCAATAGTTTTTCCCTGAACTGAGCAATTGTTTTTATTAATTACAAAAAGTAACTAATGCAGTTTTTATGTTTTAAATTTGCCTTGTTTTTCAGATTAAAGAAAAATTAACATCATAACATGAAAAATTTTGAAATTTCTGTTTTAGATCTTGCCCCGGTAAAGCAAGGTAAAAGCATTCATGATACTTTTCAGGACAGCTTATCACTAGCTAATCACGCTGAAAATTTAAATTATAAAAGATTCTGGCTGGCAGAACACCACAATATGGAAAGTATTGCAAGCTCTGCAACTTCTGTTTTAATTGGTTTCATTGCCAATGGAACGAAAACAATCAGAGTAGGTTCAGGAGGAATTATGCTTCCTAACCACAGTTCTCTGATCATTGCAGAACAATTTGGTACTCTGGAATCTCTGTTTCCGGGAAGGATTGACCTTGGATTAGGAAGAGCTCCGGGAACAGATGGCTTGACAGCACAAGCGTTGGGAAGGAATCCAGCCATCATCAATGAACAGTTTCCAAGACAGATCCTCGAACTTCAAAGATATTTTTCAAAAGAAAATTCAGAGGCGATGGTTCGTGCCATTCCGGGAGAAGGATTGGATATTCCACTATATATTCTGGGGTCAAGTACAGACAGTGCATGGCTGGCTGCAGAACTAGGGCTGCCTTATGCATTTGCGGGACATTTTGCACCTGAGCAGATGGAAATGGCTTTTAAAATATACAGAGAACATTTCGAACCGTCAAAATATCTGGATAAACCTTATATCATTGCGTGTGTAAATGGGGTAGCGGCTGAAACTTCTGAGGAAGCTCATAAAATTTCCACCACTTTATTCCAGGCATTCATCAATATTGTAAGAAACGACAGAAAACCTTTTGCTCCACCGGTGGATGATATGGATGAAATCTGGTCGCCAATGGAAAAATCTATGGTTTTACAGAAACTGAGATATACTTTTATCGGAGATAAGGCTGAAGTTCAGGAAAAGCTTAAAGATTTCCAGGAAAGATTCCAGGTGGATGAACTGATGATCAATTCACATATCTACGATCATCAGAAAAGATTGAGATCTTACGAGATTTTCAGAGAGGCTGCAGACTCTTTATCCAAAGCGTAATAAACCATACATAATTAATTGGCAGATGCTTATTTTTATGAGTATCTTTGCACAAATAAAAAGTAAAAATGTCCGATATTAAATTAAATACTATTCCAGAGGCTATCGAAGACCTTAGAAATGGTAAAATAATCATAGTAGTAGATGATGAAGACAGAGAAAATGAAGGTGATTTTCTTTGCGCGGCAGAACTGACAACGCCGGAAATTATCAATTTTATGGCTCTTCACGGAAGAGGGCTGATCTGTATGCCGCTTCCTGAAAAAAGATGTGATGAACTTGGACTTGAAGTGATGGTAAGCAGAAGCAGCGATCCTAAGGAAACTGCTTTCACCGTATCAGTTGACCTTCTGGGTAACGGAACATCTACCGGAATTTCTGCAAGTGACAGAGCAAAAACAATTTTGGCACTGATGGATGAAAAATCCAAGCCTACAGACTTTATGAGACCTGGCCACATTTTCCCGCTTCGCGCAAGAAAAGGCGGGGTATTGAAAAGAGCCGGACATACTGAAGCTGCTATCGATCTCACCAATTTAGCAGGGTTGAAAGAAGGAGGAGTGATCTGCGAGATCATGAATGAAGATGGTACAATGTCCCGTCTGCCGGAACTTCACGCTTTTGCGCAAAAACACGATATGAAAATCGTTTCTATCGAAGACCTGATCCATTATCAGCTTAAAAAAGGAAATCTTGTAGAAAGACTTGAAGAGAAAAAAGTAAAAACACATTACGGTGATTTTGATTTTTATGCTTTCAGAGAAACTTCCAATGACCAGATCCACTTTGCGCTGACAAAAGGATCATGGACAGTAGATGAGCCTGTTTTGGTAAGAGTACAGTCTTCAGATTCTTATTTCGATGTATTGACAAGATTAAATAATGGGGAGAAACCCCTTTTGGAAAAAGTAACCAATATGGTTAATGAGGCTGGAAAAGGAGCTATTATTTTCATCAACAATGTTTCTAATTCTGAAAATACATTGAGAAAACTTCAGCAGTTCCTGAACTATCAGGACGGTCAGGAGCAGCATCCTACACTGGCCTACAACTACAGAGATTATGGAATCGGAACGCAGATCCTTAAGAATTTAGGAATCAACAAGTTTAAAGTAATCACTCAAAACCCTAATATCAAACCTCAGGTTGGAGGATATGATGTAGAGGTTACGGAGATGGTACAACTATAAAAAATGAATGGTCAATAGTGAATTGTTTTCACATTAATTGACTGTTTGTAATATAAAATATAAGGTTTAGGATTTTTCTAAACCTTTTTTATTTTTTAAACCATGACTGAATCTTTAAAAAAACATATCCGGGGCTATATTGAAATTTCAGATGAAAAGCTGGAGAAATACTGCAGTGCTTTCAGTTTAAGGAAAATCAAGAAAAAAGAATTCCTCTTAAAAGAAGGTGAAATTTGCGAATTTGAAGGGTTTGTCGTTAGCGGATGTTTTAAAGTTTTTCATACCCATCATAATGCAGCCGAACAGATATTGTATTTTGGAATTGAAAACTGGTGGATCTCCGATATTGATAGTTTTGTAAACCGTATTCCCTCAAAACTCAATATTCAGGCGCTTGAGGATAGTGAAATCCTTCTTATTCCCAAAAAAGACAAAGAAAAACTGTATACTGAAATGCCGGAGATTGAAAGATTAATGAGGCTTAAATTTCAAAAATCAATTATTGCACTACAGCGTAGAATTATTGATAATCTAAGCAAGCCTTCTGATGAACGTTATGTTGAGTTTTTAAAAGATTATCCACAGACAGCCAACCGTTTAACGAATATTCAGATTGCAGCATATCTGGGAGTAACTCCGGAATTTATAAGCAGAATCCGAAAGAAAATTGTCAGTAAAAGCTGATGACCGAAAAAAATAAAAAGTCCCGAAAGTTTATTGGTACATGTTTTCGGGACTTTTTCTATGTTTGATAATAGTCTATTTTAGCTTAATGTAATTCCGTCAAAGTTTCGGAAGCCATTCAGAAAATCTTTTACCATCATTCTTTTTTTACCTTCCAGTTGAAGTTCAAGAGGGTAGTAGATCCCGTCCTGAGTGTAAATTTTAAATTCATTTTTTGAAATATCCAGCGTTCCGGCTGGTTTTCCGTGATCAGAAAGTTCAAATTTACCCCCGAATATTTTTAATCCTTTTTCTTCGTTGTCAATCTTTAAAGTAGTGAAGGCTGCAGGATAAGGAGACATTCCCAGAATAAACTGATGAATAGTTTTTGAAGGCTGTTCCCAATTAATCCTCGTATCTTCCTTGAAAATTTTATAAGCATTTTTAGGATGTTCTACATGGGGCTGAGGTTTTTCTTCAATAGCATTTTCGGCAAGACCATCCAATGTCTTAACCACAAGGCCTGAGCCCATTTCCATGAGTCGGTCATGAAGGCTTCCTGCATTTTCATCCGGTAAAATTTCCATTTCCTGCTGAAGAAGAATATTTCCTTCGTCAATTTTTTCATTAATAAAGAATGTAGTTGCTCCGGTTTTTTCTTCTCCGTTGATTACAGCATAATTGATGGGTGCAGCACCTCTGTAATCAGGAAGCAGTGAAGCATGAAGATTGAAAGTTCCCATTTTAGGCATCTCAAAAAGCACTTTAGGCATCATTCTGAAGGCAACCACTACAAAAACATCAGCATCCAGTTTCCTAAGTTCTTCCAGGAATTCAGGGTTTCTCAACTTTTCTGGCTGAAAAACAGGAATATTATTTTCTTCTGCATAGATTTTTACCGGTGACTGGTGAATTTTCTGTCCGCGTCCGCTTGCCTTATCAGCTACAGTTACAACACCTACTACCTGATGGTGAGATTGGTGGATGGCCTCCAAAGAGGTTTTTGCAAACTCAGGAGTTCCTAAAAAAACGACTTTCAATGATTTCATAATGCAAAGATAAGTTTTTGATCTGAGAGTCGGAAAATATCAGGGTTTGAAGGTAGGAGAGTTTTAGAGTATGAGCTTTGAGATTTAGGCAGGTTGAGGGTCATAATATTTATCAATCATTGCTCATTGCTCATTGCATATTACTCATTACTCATGATTCAGCGCATACGTTCTGAAATTCAGCATTCTTACCTTTCCTGAATCCAAAAGAAAAATCAGATTCTCCAGTATATTTTCTTTGGAATGATAGCTGAGCTGGATAGACAGTTCTTCAAT
The DNA here is from genome assembly GCF_050470705.1 of Chryseobacterium sp. NRRL B-14798. Taxonomy (NCBI): domain Bacteria; kingdom Pseudomonadati; phylum Bacteroidota; class Flavobacteriia; order Flavobacteriales; family Weeksellaceae; genus Chryseobacterium; species Chryseobacterium sp. NRRL B-14798. Next base: position 1,018,703 of record NZ_JBFLUL010000005.1, read on the forward strand.
AGTAGCCGATTTTTTAGCTAATAAATTAATGATCTGCTGGGAAATATTTTTCCCAAAGATAGACTGCTTATTTTTTTCGCAGACAGAGCACTGTCCACAGTTTTTTGAATTTTTTTCACCAAAGTAAGCAAGAATTAGTTTCATTTTACAGTAGTCGTTATTTTCTACGTAAAACTTCATCTCTTCCCATTTCTGGATTTTATTCCTCTGAATATGTTCAAATAATTTCCAGTAAGCGCTGTTCACAGCTCTTTCATCACGGGGTTTGAGGAATTTAATACTGGCTAATGCTCCGTCAATATATTCAAGGTAATTCTTTTGCTGCAGCTCTTTCAGACGTTCCTTGATTAAAGGAACACTGATATTGATTTTGTTGCTGACCTGCTGTTCGCTGAACATAACTTTGTGCGTAGTAATTCCTGATATGGTACGGAAAAGGAGTTCTATGAAATGGCCATCTTTTTGTGGCAACTGGTCAATCTCATCAGCTTTAATAAAAAGTTCGAGCGAAGACAGACTTTTGTTATCATTGTAGTAAACAATTTCCTGATTGTGCAGAAAATTGAGTACATTGTTGATCTTGGCCTTCGATAGTTTTGTAAAATTCTGTATACTGAGATGATTCAGTTGAAATGTCTTTTCCGGAAGTTCAAATTCAGCTACCTGAAAAATAGAGTAGAGATAACTAACGATTTTCAAAAACTCAGCTTTGTTGGGAGTCTGGTTTTTTAAAACCTGATCAAAATTCAATAGTTCCTGTTTGTTCCAGAGCATGAAGGCAAAACTGTCTTTGCCATCTCTTCCGGCTCTTCCGATTTCCTGATAATAGTTTTCAAGGGATGCAGCGGGAGAATAATGAATGACAAAACGGACATTATCTTTGTCAATACCCATTCCAAAGGCATTGGTAGAAATAAGAACGTGATTGTCACTGTTATTCCAAAGATTCTGTCTTGCATTCTTTTCTTTGGTTGTGAGACCGGCATGAAAATAATCTACATTTTTCAGTTGATTTTTCTTTAGAAATTCTGCCAGCAGTTCAGCTTCTTTTCTTGTTCTTACGTAAACAATTCCGGAATCATTGCTGTATTTTAGAATATCAAAAACACGTTGAAATTTATCAGATACTTCATCTGTAAAGATTTTAATATTCTCTCTTTTGAAACTCTTTTGAAAAACAAAAGGATTTTTCAGTTCCAGTTTATTTTTAATTTCTTCCAGCACTTTCGGAGTTGCAGTTGCAGTCAAGGCAAGGCAGGGAATCTCCGGGTTATTATTTCTGAATCCTTTTATATTCTGGTAGCTGGGCCTGAAATCCTGTCCCCATTCTGAAATACAGTGTGCTTCATCAACGGCAATGAAGGATAGCTGTATTTCTTCCATATTTTGAATAAACTGAGTATTGGTAAGCCTTTCAGGAGAAACATAGAGCAGCTTGGTAAGTCCTTCTTTACAGCGGTCATAAATGGCTTCAGCATCATATTCATCCAATTCGGAGGAAAGATATTCTGCTTCTATACCACGCGCTTTAAGCTGATTAACCTGGTCTTTCATCAATGCCAGCAAAGGAGAAACAACAAGGCAGGTTCCTTCTTTCAGTAAGGCTGGTAATTGATAACATAAAGACTTTCCTGCTCCTGTAGGTAAGAGAACCAGGGTGTCTTTTTCATTGATTACAGCATTGATAATTTCTTCCTGAGAATCTCTGAAGTCGGTATAACCCCAGAAATACTTAAGAGTATCATATTTTAGCTTTTGAAAATCCTGCGGAGAAATCATGTTGTAAAAATAAGGAAAGAATTAGGACAAAAAAAGTCACGCAGGGCGTGACTTTCATATAATGTATCAATATGTTTATTATTTAGCTTCGAAGTATACTCTTCTGTTGGCTCTGTTTTTCCATTCAGGGCACTTCGTTGCCGGTTCACATTCAGGATATTTAAGGTCTTTTTCACCTTTTCCTATAGCCTGTAGTTTACCTGTCTGAACACCATTTTTGATCAGATAGTTCTTAACGTTGTTTGCTCTTCTTTCAGATAGTTTCTGGTTGTAAGCATCAGTACCTCTTGTATCTGTAGCTCCGATTACATTGTAAGAACCATTTGAAGAATTAATATAGTTTACTGCATTATTTAAAATTGGAGTATTTGAAGGTAAAATTCTGTCAGAATTCAAATCAAACTCAATTCCTTCCAATTTAGTTTCTGTTTCTACTACAGGTCCTGTTGTTGCTACAGGGCATCCGTTGTTTTCAACAGGTCCCGGAACAGTTACACACTTATCGTAAAGGTCAATTACACCGTCTAAGTCAGTGTCAAGCGCAACTCCGGCACCATCCACTCTTGCTCCTGCAGGAGTATCAAGCTGTCTGTCCCAATCGTCGCATACCCCGTCGTTATCAGCATCTCCTTTTTTACATACTTCAATATCCTGGTTTTTGTTAGCCAGCACATCAAGTTTATAATAGATTTCCTGAAGCGGGTCATGCCACATTAAGTGAGATTCATGTTTTCCAAGTTTAACAGAAAGACCTAAAGTAGCATTGAAGAAGTTGTCTGAAACCTGCTCTGAACGCTTGTTGATAGCGCTGTATTTATCACCTCCTCCATCAAATTCATCATCACCGGTTACCACATACATTAATCTACCTTCAATATCGATTCTTCTGTTCACTTTGAACTTCAGACCTGTACCAGCCTGCATAAACATAGAACCTAATTCGAAAGGTTTGATTTCAGTCATCAATCTCTGTCTGTTGCTTCCGTCTTTCTGATATGCTCTGTACGCAATAGTACCGATACCAGCATATCCGTGAAGTGCCCATCTGTAAGGAGAATGGTTGTCAACTCTTCTTAACAGGTTTGAGAAGTTAATATCTCCTAAGATAGAGATCGCATCATACTGAGTTCTTGCTCCTACTGCTGTTGCATCCGGTGCTGAATTTTTAGTATTGAACCATCCTTGTCTGGTTTCACCTCTGTCATACTGTAAATTGATCCCAAAAGCATGGGTAATCGCTTTATCAATACTTACATACGCTGAATATCCAAAAAGGTTTTTACCGTTACCATTTTTGATAGAGGTTAAATCCGCAGACTGAAGAAGTGGAACACCCACCCCGGCAGAAATAGACCAATCGTTAAATCTTTTAGATTGATTGGTGAATGGGGAAACATTAGCAGATCCCGAAGAAAATGTATTAGGATATTCTCCTTTTGAAACTGCCGTTGAGTCTTGTGCATACGTGGCAGAAGGAATTGCCAAAGCTAATGCAACAATTGCTAAACTTAATTTCATAGTGTTATTTTTTTAAGTTAAGTTATTTTAAATGATTTTTTACGCTAAAAAGTGATATTGTGTTAATTTTTTTCAAAACAAACGTACTGATTACTAATGTGTTTGTACAATTGTCCTGAAAATAATGATAAAGGTATGTAAAAAAATTCGTAGTAGAAAAAAAATAAACCGAAAAGAACAATTCTTTTCGGTTTATGAAGTATTTGAAATTATTTCTTCTTTTTCTTAGCGGGAGCTTTTTTGACTGTTTTTTTTACAGGAGCATTTTCATAGTCTTTCTTTTTGATAGAATCCCATTCTGAACTTTCTATAAATCTTACAGTAACTTTTCTGTCCGCCATTCTTTCAGCATCTGAAGCTGATGCAGGGATAGTAGCTTCAGCAGAACCTACTCCTCTTGATTTCAGCACATTTTCATTGATGCCTCTGTTTTCCAGAGCTCCAACTACAGCTGCTGCTCTTTCTTTAGACAATCTAAGGTTGTATGCTGCATTTCCTTTGATATCGGTATGTCCTGTTAACAGGTAATTACCTCCGTTTTCTTTGATAATTGAAGCAGCCAGATCCAGTTTCTCATTAGATTCAGGTCTGATGGTTGCTTTATTAAAGTTGAAATAAATATCTTTAAGGGTTTTCTCTACTTCTACAGCAGTTTGCTTATTATCTTTAACAACAGGACATCCGTTGTTTTCAACAGGTCCTGGAACCGTTACACACTTATCGTAAAGGTCAATTACACCGTCTAAGTCAGTGTCAAGCGCAACTCCGGCACCATCTACTCTTGCTCCTGCAGGAGTATCAAGCTGTCTGTCCCAATCGTCGCATACACCATCATTATCAGCATCTCCTTTTTTACATACTTCAATATCCTGGTTTTTGTTAGCCAGTACATCAAGTTTATAATAGATTTCCTGAAGCGGGTCATGCCACATTACGTGAGACTCGTGCTTACCTAGTTTGAAAGAAAGACCTAAAGTAGCGTTGAAGAAGTTGTCTGAAACCTGCTCAGAACGCTTGTTGATAGTGCTGTAAGCATCACCTCCACCGTCAAATTCATCATCACCGGTTACCACATACATTAATCTACCTTCAATATCGATTCTTCTGTTCACTTTGAACTTCAGACCTGTACCAGCCTGAAAGAACATAGAACCTAATTCGAAAGGTTTGATTTCTGTCATCAATCTCTGTCTGTTGCTTCCGTCTTTCTGATATGCTCTGTATGCAATAGTACCGATACCTGCATATCCGTGAAGTGCCCATCTGTAAGGAGAATGGTTGTCAACTCTTCTTAACAGGTTTGAGAAGTTGATATCTCCTAAGATAGAGATCGCGTCATACTGAGTTCTTGCCCCTACTGCTGTTGCATCCGGTGCTGCATTTTTAGTATTGAACCATCCTTGTCTGGTTTCACCTCTGTCATACTGTAAATTGATCCCAAAAGCATGGGTAATCGCTTTATCAATACTTACATACGCTGAATAGCCAAAAAGGTTTTTACCATTACCATTTTTGATAGAGGTTAAATCTGCTGACTGCAGAAGCGGAACACCTGCTCCTACTGAAACAGACCAATCATTAAATCTCTTGGATTGGTTGGTAAATGGTGTAACATTGGCAGATCCTGAGGAAAATGTATTGGGATATTTTCCATTCGAAACTGCTGTTGAGTCTTGTGCATAAGCGGCAGAAGGAATTGCCAAAGCTAATGCAACAATTGCTAAACTTAATTTCATCGTGTATTATTATTTGATTTCTTTTTGTAAAAGAATTGTAAGACTGTTTTAATTATTTAATCGGGCATCCGTTATTTTCAACAGGTCCTGGTACAGTTACGCACTTATCGTAAAGGTCAATAACTCCATCAAGATCCATATCCAAAGCAACTCCGGCTCCATCTACTCTTGCTCCTGCAGGAGTATCAAGCTGTCTGTCCCAGTCATCGCATACTCCGTCATTGTCTGCATCTCCTTTTTCGCAGACAACAAGGTCAGTACTTGCATTTTCGAGAACGCTGGTTCTGTAATAAGCTTCCTGAAGCGGATCATGCCATGCCAGATGAGATTCGTGCTTTCCTAGTTTGAAAGATACTCCTAAACTTACTGTCCAGGCGTTATCAGATCTTCTGGAATTTAACATGTTATATTTTGAACCTGGAGTGGAAGGATCATAATCATTAGGATCTGCCCATCCGCCGCCATCGAATTCATCATCACCACTGATAATGTACATGGTTCTTGCCTCAACGTCAATAAGTTTTGAAACATTGTACTTGATTCCCACACCTCCCTGATAGAAGATAGAGTTGATATCAATGTCCTGTTTAATGAATAAAGGAGTTCTTCTTGGAGAATTGCTCCATCTGAATTCGTCATTATCATGCAGTGACGTTCTGAATCCCTGAAGACCGATACCCATATATCCGTGGAAAGCCCATCTGTATGGAGAGTGGTTGTCTACTCTTCTGAATAAGTTCGAGAAGTTGATATCCCCCAATAAAGAGATGTTGTCAAACTGTGTTGTTGCAGTAGCTATTCCTGATTTTACACCTTCAGCACCAGGAAGCTGGGCTGTCTGTTTTGTTTCTCCTCTCATATACATAAGGCTTAGCCCGAATGCATGTGTGATTTGTTTGTCCACGCTTACGTAAGCATTGTATCCCCAATTAGTCTTATCCTTGCGGATAGATTTTAAATCGGAGTGTACCATAAATGCAGGACCTCCTCCAACAGAAATAGACCAGTCTCTGAAACGTCTGGATTTGTTGTCAAAGGGTTTTACATTAGCGGAACCTGAGGAGAATGTATTAGGGTACTCTGTGGAAGAGTTTACTGTTGTGCCGCTGTTCTGTGCGAAAGCTGCAATTGGCAATGACGTAGCCAATAATAATAAACCTAATTTCATACAATATGTTTTATGTTTTAAATAAAATCTTTTAATAATATCCTGGAAAAATCCCTTTCAAAAAGATGTTTTTTATGAGGGATTTCTAATCTTTCTGATTTAAAATTCAACTCATTATACTTAATGATATCAATATCAATTATCCTGTCTGTGTAACCACCGGATACTTTTGAATCATTAATTCTTCCCATCTCAACTTCTATATTCTTAATACAATCAAGCAGTTGAATGGGTGAAAGATGTGTGAATATTATTGCTGCAATATTACAAAAAATATTGGAACTGGCAAACTCTACAGGCTCAGACATTAAAAATTCGCTGGTTTGTGAAATGTAATTTCCGGCTTCACTGATTTTTTTTAATGCAAGCTCTACATTTTTTTTTTGCTCTCCTAAGTTACTTCCCAGTAACAAAACGACCTTATGCTGCGACATATTAGAAAATTGATTGATTTATGAGAAGTTTCTTCAAAAATGTTTTGGCAAATATAGTCGCAATTATCATACTTTGCGCTCTATTTTTCATCTTTTTCATCATGATGCTTGTGTTCAGTGCAATGGGGAATGATAAGTCGGTGGCGGTGAAAAAGAACTCAGTTCTTACGATTAATTTAAAGACCAGTATCATCGATAGTCCTACCGAAGAAGAGATGGGATTATTCGGGATAGGCGCCCAAAATAAAAGTATTCTTATATATGATGCATTAGAGGCTATCAACAAAGCAAAAACTGATGATAATATTAAAGGAATCAGTATAGAAGCTGATGACTTGTCTGCAGGCCTTACACAGATTGATGATCTTAGAAATGCTATTGAGGATTTCAAGAAAAGCGGAAAGTTTGTATACGCTTATGGAAACGGAGTATCACAGTCTGCTTATTATTTAGGATCTGTTGCTGATCAATATTACCTGCATCCGGCAGGAATGATCGAATTAAAAGGTCTTTCTACTGAGGTTACTTTCTTCAAAGATTTTGCAGATAAATACGGAATCGGAATCGAAGTAATCCGTCACGGTAAATTCAAGTCTGCGGTAGAACCCTTTTTAAGAAATGATATTTCTCCTGAAAATAAAGAACAGTTAAGTACTCTTTTGAATGATCTTTGGAAAAATACATCCAATAAAATGGCTGCTTCAAGAAAAATTGATACTGCTCAGTTCAGAACAATTACAGACAGCTTATACGGAATGATTCCTGAGCAGAGTTTACAGTATAAACTTGCGGATAAGCTGATCCAGAAATCCGAATATGAAGATCTTCTGAAAGCGAAGCTTAATGTAAAAGATAAAGAAAAGCTGAACAAGATTTCTTTGACAAGCTATATCAATTCTTATGCGGATGAAGATAAATCCGGTGAAAAGATCGCTGTACTTTATGCTTCGGGATCTATTAATAACGGAGATGAATACAATGATATTCATTCCGAGAAATATGTGAAGTACATCAAAAAACTTCAGGAGGATGATAAAGTGAAAGCGGTTGTGTTCAGAATCAACTCTCCGGGAGGAAGTGCCAATGCTTCAGATGAAATTTTATTTGAATTACAGCAGCTGAAAAAGAAAAAGCCACTGATCGTTTCTTTTGGAGACTATGCAGCATCAGGAGGATATTATGTAGCAATGGCTGCAGATAAAATTTATTCAGAGCCTAATACACTTACCGGTTCTATCGGAGTGTTCGGGGTGATGCCTTACTATAAAGATATTGCTGCTAAAAACGGGATTCGTGCGGATATTGTTTCTACCAATGCCAACTCTATGTATTATTCAGGATTAAACGGAGTGACCCCTTATGGAGTCAATATGATGACAAGAAGTGTGGAAGGTACCTATAAGAGATTTGTACATTTTGTAACTCAGAACAGAAAGAAAACTTTTGAGCAGATTGATAATGTAGGAGGCGGTAGAGTATGGAGTGGTGTTCGTGCCAAGCAAATTGGATTGGTGGATGAATTGGGTACTTTAGCTGATGCTGTGAAATTTGCCGCTCAGAAAGCAGGAATGAAATCTTACCACGTAGAGGCTTTCCCTAAGAGAATGACCCCGTTCGAACAAATCTTTAAAGACCTGAATGAGGAAGATGTTTCGGCAAGAATTATTAAAAATAAGATAGGGAAGTCCAACTATGAGATTTTACAGCAGATCACAAACAAAAAACTACAGTCTGAGGTGAAAATGGAAATGCCTTATCAGATCAGAATCAACAACTAACTAAATTTTATATTGTATACAAAAATCCCGGACCTGAAATTTCAGATCCGGGATTTTATTTTTTATCAGCGTTACTATCAGCTTTTCTTTGTGGCCATTCCATAAATCCAGAGAATGATTAAAGCGCCTCCGATTGAGAGAATCCAGCTTCTCGGATTCCAGAATGAAGTGACATCACCCCAGTGTAAAACGTAAACTCCTATAGCTCCTCCTACAAATGCTCCCAGAATTCCCAGGATGATAGTGATAAGCCATCCTCCTCCCTGAGTTCCAGGCATGATCATTTTAGCGATAGCACCTGCAATAAGACCGAATAAGATCCATGTAATAATTCCCATAGTTGCAAATTTTTTTATTGTTAATATTTTAAAAATGATTTGTTACTAATATAAGGGAAAACATGATATAAATCATCTTTTCTTGAAGAATGAGTCTACAAATTCCGTACCATTAAAAAGTTGTAAATCCTGCATTTTTTCGCCTACACCGATATACTTCACCGGAATCTGGAACTGATCGGAGATACCGATAACAACACCTCCTTTGGCTGTTCCGTCCAGTTTTGTTACTGCCAACGCGTTTACTTCCGTTGCTGCTGTAAATTGTTTTGCCTGTTCGAAAGCATTCTGCCCTGTAGAGCCGTCAAGCACCAATAAAATTTCATGAGGTGCATCAGGAATTACTTTCTGCATCACTCTTTTGATCTTGGAAAGCTCGTTCATCAGGTTGATCTTGTTGTGAAGTCTTCCTGCAGTATCGATGATGACAACATCTGCATTTTGAGCTACAGCACTTTGTACCGTATCAAAAGCTACAGATGCAGGATCCGATCCCATTTCCTGTTTTATAATGGGAACACCCACTCTTTCGCTCCAGATAACAAGCTGGTCAACGGCAGCCGCTCTAAAGGTATCAGCCGCTCCAAGAACTACTTTTTTACCTTCCGATTTGAACTGATGAGCCAGTTTTCCGATGGTTGTTGTTTTTCCCACTCCATTTACTCCTACTACCATAATGACATATGGTTTTTTTGAAGTGTCTATATTTCCCGTACCGGCATGTGGATTTTCAAGCAATAATCCCGAAATTTCTTCACGGAGAATTTTGTCAAGTTCGTTGACGCCTACATATTTATCTCTGGCAACACGTTCTTCAATTCTTTCAATAATTTTGATAGTGGTAGAGGCACCTACATCGGAAGCAATCAGTACTTCCTCCAGATCATCCAGAACTTCATCATCTACTTTGCTTTTACCGACTACGGCTTTCGTCATTTTTTCAAAGAATCCCTGGCTGGATTTTTCCAATCCTTTATCTAAGGTTTCCTTTTCTTCCTTTTTGAAAATATTTTTAAACCAACTCATAGTTTTAGTTTATTCTTATTTATTTTTAATCACTGCTGTGGCTTCTACTTCTATCAACACATCATCTCTGAAAAGCCTGCTCACTTCTACAAGGCTGCTTACGGGAGGATTCTGAAGATTGACATACAAATCCCTTACTTTTCTGAAATCAGGTGTTTTTTTGATGTCTGTGGTGTAGATGACCAGTTTGATAATATCTTTTCCTGTACCTTCATATTCTTTCAGGATGTTTTCAATATTTTTGAAAACCTGCTGGGTCTGCTCTTCAATCGTATTTCCCACAAGATTGCCTTCCGTGTCCAGAGGAACCTGTCCGGATAGCAAAATCATTCTGGAATTTCCGCAATCAATACTTACCGATTGAGATAATCCTTTTATGCTGAAAACTTTCGGCGAACTTTTATATTCTAAATTCATTGTTTTCTGACTGAATGAAAATAGAAAAGTTGCTGTGCAGGCCAGAACAAGTATCTTTTTCATACTTTACTGATTAATAATCTGGTGAGCAAAGATAGCAAAAAAACTACCCAAAACAGGAGTTGTTTTTTTATATGTAAACAAAGTCTTTATTATTTTTATTTCCTGATATTCAGCAGCAGGGTTTTTATTACAGTCTGATAAAGAAACTGATTGCAATTATAAGTCAAATTCGTCTCCCAGGCGTGCTATATTAAAACCTTTTTCAATAACCTGTTTACTCTGTCTGCTATCAGGATTTAAAATTTTATTGGTATGGTTAAAATGGATAAAGAAAATTCTTTTTTTATATTCAGGCGGCAGGCTTTTAAACAGTTCCATACTCTCCACTACAAAGGGGTGCGGGATATCTTCAATATTTCTGTAGCCTATTTCTTCCGAATCATAAAATGTACCGTCCAGAAATGCATAATCTACTGTTTTTATGAGATCTGTAATATGGTATTTCCACTTATTCCATTTATCTATATCCGGAATGAATAATGCCTTTTTATGAGGACCTTTAATGATGAAACCTACTGTTTCCGAATATTCATCACGGTGAGGAACCTGTATAGGAGTAACCTCTAAATGAGAGTTCACCTTTATTGGTGTTTCATTTTGCATCTCATAGGGAATAATATTATTTAAACGGACCAGCTGGGACCATGGGCCATTGTTTTCAAAGAACTCTTTTAAACGGGGCATGGTATAGACGGGGACATCCTTGGAATTCATACCTTCTTTCCCCAAAAACATAAGACCTGTATAATGTCCGATGTGGGCATGGGTAATAAAAATACCATCAGGCACGGCTTTCTTTGGATCAGCTGAATGCTCCATCAGGAATTGCAGCTGCTGAGTGAAATCCGGGGTGGCATCGAAGATATAATTTTTCTGCAGTTCGTCGTCGATGACTCCCAGAGAAGATACTTTTCTGTCGGGCTGGGGATGTTTCCAGAGATCCACACAGCATTCTTTACGGCATCCGATCTGAGGAGAGCCGGCATCCTGTACATTCCCCAGAATAATAATTTTCACATTATCTGTAGCGCTTCTTTTATTTTGAAGGGTTTGAGAATGATAGGAAGACTCTGTGAATAGTAGGACTGAAAATAAAATAAAGAATTGCTTCATAATGTGTTTTTTATGAAACGAATATAACAAAAAAACTACTCAAAAAATGAGTAGTTTTTTATATTGTAAACAAAGTACTGATTATTTTTTTAAATAACCATCTACTTCATCAGCATTCATTACTTTTTCTTCGAAAACGTAAGCTCCTGATTTAGAAGACTTAACCATTTTCACCACTTTAGTCATCTTCTTAGACTGACCGCTTTGTAGGGTTGCTACTACTTTCTTTGCCATGGTAAGTTATTATTTATAAATTACTTAATTTCTTTGTGAATGGTAGATCTCTTAAGAACAGGATTGTATTTTTTCAATTCCAATCTTTCTGTAGTGTTCTTTTTATTTTTTGTAGAAATGTATCTTGACATTCCTGGCATACCACTTTCTTTGTGCTCTGTACATTCAAGGATTACTTGAACTCTGTTTCCTTTTTTTGCCATGATTTATTAATTCTTTTTAATCAATCCGTTTCTAGTAGCTCTTTCAATAGCTTCCTCGATTCCAATCTTGTTAATCACTCTCAATCCATGAGCTGATACTTTCAGTGTAACGTGCTTATCTTGCTCCGGAAGGTAAAACTTCTTCTCTAATAAGTTAATTTCAAAACGACGCTTCGTTTTGTTATTAGCGTGAGAAACGTTGTTACCAACCATTGCACGCTTTCCTGTTATTTGGCAAATTCTTGACATATCTCGATGTTCTTATTTGTATAATATTTGAGAGTGCAAAATAACGAAGAATTTTTTAGATAGACAAATCTTTTGGAAAATATTTGCAAATAAGTGGCTGATTAATAATATTGAATTTTTAAAATAGCAGAATCCTTGGGATGCAGCAGATAATCAGTGCTGATATATTTCATACAGCCTTTTTTTCACCCGGAAAATTTAATATTCTATCTTTGTTTTTAATTAATCTAAATAAAAACAATTATGAAAAGGATTTATATTTTATGCTCTATGCTGCCTGTCAGTATCATGGCTCAGAACTTTACTGAGATTCAGACCGGCATGAATAATTTTTATTATTCTGCAGCTGATATTGCAGATATAGATAACAACGGTACGCTGGATATTGTACTTAACGGAGCAATAGATACTGATGGCGATGGAAATGTGGACAGTACGTATAATGAAGTATATCAGAACAATGGAACAACATTGTTACCGTTTGCAGGGTTGGGAGCTGATGTAACCCATCTTGGAGATATTAAATTCATTGATTATAATAATGACGGCCTAATGGATATTGTTTCTACAGGGCTCAGCTATATGGATGTTGTTAATTATAAACAATACCGATTCAAAAATACCGGGACAGGATTTATAAAAGAAGCAGAACTGCCGGGAAAAATTTACGGATCCCTGGAAGTTTTTGATTTTAATCATGACGGAAAGCCTGATTATGCTCTTAATGGAACTCAATATGCTCATGGAGGAGGCTTCGGAAACAGTCTGGATTATTATAAAAATACAGGGACTGGTTTTGATCTTACGGAAAATTGGATAGATGGAACTCAGAGTGGAAGTTTTAAAGTAGTAGACCTTAATAACGACAACCTGCTGGATCTTGTGATTATCGGATCAGACATCAACGGAGATGCGGTATCCAAAGTATATATGAACCAGGCTGGAGTTCTGACTCCTACACAGGATCTTGCGCCTGTTGCAGTGGGAAAAATAGATTTTGCAGATTTTAATGCTGATGGCTTTCAGGATATCGTGGTAATTGGGAGAGATGCCAATGATGATGCCTATTCTGCTGTTTTAATGAATGATGGTACCGGAGCATTAACTCCTCATATAATTCAAGCAGGCGATATTTCTGATGTTGCATTAAGTGTCGGAGATTTAAATAATGACGGCTATTACGACTTTATTATTTCAGGAAATGAAAATTATAATGCTGTAGTGAAAACCTATATCTATGATGTTTCCAATCATAAATTCAATGAAGGAACTCTAAATGGTATTACTGCCCTTGGAGGGCCAGGGCTGGTGCAGCTTTTTGATTTTAATAATGATCATCATCCTGACATCTTATTGGGTGGATTCGACTGGTCTGCTTCAGATCTGCCTTCACTGACTAAAGTATTTAAAAATAATGCTGCAGAAGCAAATGCCAAACCTACAGCACCAACGCAACTGAATCTGACTAAAAACGGAAACCGTTTCAATTTTACATGGAGTGGTGCTTCTGATGATAAAACTCCGATGAGTGCATTACGTTATGAGATCTCGGTAGGAACTACGCAGGGAGCTCATGATATTGCCAAATATGTGGTAACGACACCATCATGGTTCCTTGAGCTTGATCAGGCTGTTCAGAATGTATACTGGAGCGTGAAATCAATTGATGCTGCAAAAGTATATTCTGACGCTTCTGCCCAAAGTGTTTTGGGAACAGCGGAAATCAAATCTGAAAAGCAGCTTGTTATCTATCCGAACCCTGTGTCAGATAAAGTCTATATAAAAGGAGAAAAAGTTTCAGAAGTTGAAATGTATTCGATGGACGGAAGAAAACTGAATATCAGTATCAATGGAGATCAGTCTATTGATGTTGCTCATTTACCAAAAGGAATCTATGTATTAAAACTGAAGATAAAAAACGAAATAACCACCAGGAAACTTACGATTAAGTAATTGAATCAATTCTATCTTCTATCAATGAGAAAAGCCAGACGTCCAGCTGGCTTTTCTCTTTTTTATCCATTTGTCTTTTTGAGTTTCAACAAATATAAATAGAGTTTATCATTCAAATTCTGAAATACAAAAAGGAAAAATAGCGGGAAATATAACAGGAAATATCTTGGTAACGGTGCTACAGAATAAAACAATAAATAGAAAATGAAAATAACTCCGGGAAATGCAGCATCAAATGTGAATCTTAATCTTAGCTTTTGAATAATTGTGTAAATTAAAAGCAAATTAAAAACGAGTAAAATAACAGAGTACAGATACATTATGTAAACGCTTGGGAAATTATAGTTTCCTGGATAATAATTTAAAAAATTGATTCCTATTTTTTTTAAACTGTTTTTAATAAACAGTTCCGGATGCTCCGAAATGAAATTTTTGTTGAGCTGTTGCAGATATTGATCTATTTGTTTCTCATCTGTGAAATTCTGACGGAGATATTCATCGGTTAATATCATTTTTTTTGCCGGATCATACGGCAGGTTTTCACTTGAGAAAATATCATATTTTTCATTATTCCCCTTTGCGAAATTATAATTGAGAGAAGTTGAATAATGGAATACTCCTGTTTTTTCATAGTTTCTTATACACCATGGAAGATAGGTAATGAAAATAAATACAAACACAAGCAGAAGGTTGTAATATTTTATTTTTTTATATCCGATCAGCATAATTGCTGAGCTGATCATTAAAAACAGAAATTCAAACCGGAGATACAGCCCGGCTATTGAAAATATTGAAATTAATATTATATTTTTTACATTGACCTTCTGTGATAATTTCAATACCAACGCAAAGAAAATGCTGAATACAGATAGTGTAAGAGCAAATGAACTGATTTTTGTAGCGCCTAAAAGAATAGGCGGAAAAAAAATAACACCCACAAAAGCAAAGAAATACCTGTTTTTTTTTATCGCATTTTCTTCAAAAGACACAACAAGTAATAAAACCGAGAAAAATAAAATGACAGACTGCAGAACACATGAAATCATAACCCACTTTGGTGTCTTAACAATACTTTCTATTAAAAGTAAATAATAAGGATATAAAGGCGGCATATAAGCCGAAGGTTTGCCTAGGTAATAATAATCATGATAGACGGAAAAATCTTCCATGATTACCTTCCATTCAAATACAAGACTGGCATTTTTACTTAAAAAGTATACTGCAAGACAATACACCAGAAAAATGAGAGAATATCTGTATCTGAATATTTTTTCTTTCATTTTATCTCTATCTAATAAATTTACTTAATCTTCGGATTACGCTTTCTTTGTTTTCTTTTTGAACCATTCAATCAGATAGTAGAACAATAGGAATCCTAACGCAAATATGGAAAACCTTGAAAGAAGGTCTCCTGCTCTTGTATAAAATGTCATTGTATCATACAGGTTTACCTTTGCGAATAAGGCTGTCTGGTCACCATAGAAAGTATCGGCTGTTATCTCTCCTTTAGCATTGATATGCGCTGAAATTCCGCTGTTCGCTGCACGGGCGATTTCTCTTCTTGTTTCAATAGCCCTCAGTTTAGCATAAGATAAAAGCTGTTTGTGCCCTTCGGTAACGCCCCACCATGAGTCATTGGTCATAATACCTAAAAAGTTAGCTCCTTTTTTTACATAGTCTGTTACAAATTCACCATAAATACTTTCATAGCAAATGATAGGCGCTAGTTTTCCTTTGTTGTAAGGATTTGCAAAGGCAACTCGTTCTTTGTCTGTTCCCAGAGAAGCTACAGTACCTCCAAGATTCAGCATGGCATCTCCCAATAATGGTTTCAAAACATTCATATAAGGGAATATTTCAACACCTGGCACCAGTTTTCCTTTGTGATAAGCTTGTACTTTTTGGTTAGGCACCAGTTGAATGGCAGTATTATAACTGCTCACCCAAACACCGCTGTTAATCTGGTAAGCTTCTTTAGGTAAGTCGGTAGGATTATAAAAGAATCGGTGTGAAGAAATTCCTGTAGCAAAAACAGATTCCGGGTGACCGGATAAAAATCCTTTGATATTATTAAGAAGTAAACTCTTTTCAAAACCTGTTTCGGAAATAGATCCTCTTCCCGGAAGAGCGGTTTCCGGGGCGATATAATAATCAATCTTACCGGTTGAGTTTTTTTCAGCAAGCGCTAATAAATCCTGTTCTATAGTCAGGCTATCTTTGGAGTATTTTTCAGCATAAGGATCAAGATCCGGCTGAAGCATCAGAACATTAACCTGTCCGATTGGCTTTTCATCAAAATTGTTGTATCTGATTATTGAAATAATCATCGGCAGAACAATTAAAGCAGCAACAATAGCGGAGTTTTTGATCAGGTCTTTTCTCTTTCTTCCGGCTTCCCATGTTCTTACAGTATAAAAAATCAGAACATTGATGACCAGAATCCAGAAGCTTCCTCCGGTTGCTCCCAAAGTATCATACCACTGGATCAGTTTGGGATAGTCTGAAAATACATTCCCCAGGTTCAGCCACGGCCATGTCAGTTCCCATCCTAAATGAAATTTTTCAAAACTCATCCAGATGGCAATTAAAAAGCCTAATCCCCAATACGTTCCCTGAGCATTTTTGTACCAGTGATAACATTGGAATACCAGAGAATATAAAAGAGAATTGACTAATACAGGGAATAAAACAGCCATCAGTGAGTGGCTTCCATCCGGATTCTTTGAACCATACAGCCATCCTGTAGTGACTACGTTCCAGATGACAAAGCATAGGTAAGATAATCCGAAGACCACCCAGCTTTTCCTTTTATAATCAGAAAATTTTGAAATGCCATGTTCCATCATCAGAAGAGGAACAAGAGCAAAAAATATAAAAAACGGAACCCCATAAGTTGGCCATGAAACCGACAGCAGCATTGCTGAAATAAGTGTAAGTAGAACGTATTTCATTAAATTATTTTAATACACAAATTTAATGTTTTTGAAATGAATATATTAGCAGTTCGATGTTAAAGAAAATTTATACAATCATAATTGTTCCGTATACTCTGTTTCTGCTCTATCTGATGTTTTTGGGAATGGGCAGATTTCAGTATGAGGAAAATCTCATCACCGTAGAACCAGTTTTTTCTACCATCAAATTTATCCAGGGACCCAATAAAACTATAGATATAGTAACAATTGTCTTGGGTAATATTATGATGTTTATTCCTTTTGGGTTTATGGGCTGGGTAATTCCCGGACTGAAAAAGCTGAAACCCCTGATATTTGGTTTTATTTCATGTATTGTTATTGTGGAAGCGCTTCAATATTTTACCAGAATGGGAATATTTGAGGTAGATGATATCCTCCTGAATACTTTCGGGGTATATATTGGTTGGTTGCTACGCAGATTTTTGGATAGGAAACTTAATTATTAAGTTCCTTTGCACGCTTTTCAGCGTTCAGAATTCCCTGCTTCAGAATTTCTTTGAAACTGTTTTCTTCAAATGTTTTTAAAGCAGCTTCAGTAGTTCCTCCTTTGGATGCAACATCTTTAATCAGTTCCTCAAGATTTTTTTCCGAATTATTGATCAGATGATAAGCTCCCAGCATCGTCTGTTTTACAAAAAGTTTGGAAAGGTTTTCTTCAATTCCCATTTCAATGCCGGCTTTAATCATAGCATCAATAATATAATAAAAATAGGCAGGGCCGCTTCCTGAAAGGGCAGTGACACCATCCAGAAGTTCCTCATCCTCCAGATAAACCGATCTTCCTGTGCTGTTTAATAATCTTTCAATATTGATTAACTGGCTGAAAGAAATTCCGTTGGCAGCAGTATACCCTGTGATTCCCATTCCCAGAAGGGTAGGAGAGTTCGGCATTGCTCTTACCACAAGCGGATGATTTAGCAATTTTTGGATTTTTTCAATATTAATCCCTGCCATGATGGATAAGACCATCTGGTTTTCCTTGAAAGTAAATTGAATGTTGTGGGCAACCGCCTGAAAATCCTGAGGCTTTACTGCAATGATGATTAAATCAGCATCAATATCTTTTACCTCTTCGAAAGTGGAGATTTTGGATTTGGGAAATTCGTCAGCTATTTTGGAGATTTTTTCCTGGCTTCTGATAATAAGATGCAGATGTTCAGGTTTGATCAGTTCGTATTTTAAGAATGATTTCGAAAAAGAAAGCCCCATATTTCCGGCACCAAGAATAGCTATTTTCATCACAACTAGTAATTTTTAAGCTAAAATAATGATTTTCCGGAGACTAGATATGAAATGATTCTGAATTAATTTTTGTTGGGTGAGCGCAAAGGCTTAAAGATTTTGAATAATATGCCGTTTTTAAGACGCGAGAAAATCGAGATTTTCAGCAAGGGTGAGAATGAAATAAGGTTAATCTTTTTGTAGCACAAAGATCGTACAGCATTAAATGTTATCGAAGATAAAATCCTTGCGCCTTAAAATAATAACAAAGAAAAATAAAAGATCCTTGCGACTTTGCGTTCATCCAACAGTTACAGATAATAAGTAATAAAAAAAGACTGAATTCATACAAATCAGCCTTTATATATTTTTAGATTAAATAATATTCACTTCCCGTTCAAGTTCTATCCCAAACTTTTCCTTTACAGAATTAATGATCTCTGTAGAAAAATCAAAAATTTCTTTTCCTGTAGCACTCCCGGTTGCATTGATGATCACCAGAGATTGCAGTTTGTGTGAAGCTGCATTTCCGATTTGTTTTCCTTTCCATCCGCATTGTTCAATCAGCCATCCGGCAGGAACTTTTACCCCATCTCCATTCGGGTAACCCTGAATATTTTCAAATTTTTGTTTTAATGCTTCAAACTGAGCTAAAGGAATGGTTGGGTTCTTGAAAAAACTTCCGGCATTTCCAATTTCTTTAGGATCCGGTAATTTGCTTTGACGGATATTGATCACTGCTTTTGAAACATCCTGAATGGTTGGATTTTCAATGCCAAGATTTTCGAGTTCAGATTGAATTGCTCCATATTCGGTTTTGATATGGTGATCTTTTTGAGTCAGTTTAAAAGTAACTTCCAGAATAACATATCTGCCTTTTCCTTCCTGTTTGAAAATAGAATCCCTGTATCCGAACCTGCATTGTTCGAGATTGAAAGTTCTCAATTCAAGATTCTCCAGGTCCAATACATCACAGCTTACAAAAATATCTTTAATTTCTGTTCCGTAAGCTCCGATATTCTGCATCGGAGAAGTTCCAACATTTCCCGGAATTAAAGAAAGATTTTCAAGTCCTCCATAATTTTTTTGCAGGCAGTACATTACAAATTCATGCCAGTTTTCACCTGCTTTTGCGGTTACCCATACCTCATTTTCATTGATGATTTCTTCGAAAATACCTCTTAAATTAAGTCTGATAGCAAGACCATCGAAATCTTTGGTAAGAAGAATATTGCTTCCGCCTCCCAGGAACAGAAGCTGAAGATTTTGGTTTTTCGCGAAAATAAGTGCCTCTTTTAATTCATCAATAGTATTAACTTCCGTAAAATAACGGGCTTTGGCTTCAACACCAAATGTGTTGTAAGGTCGTAGTGAAAAATTTTCCTGCATGTTTTTATTGGTATTCTTTGGGGAGAATTTTGTTTAGTTGTTCTTTAAGTTGCTGTAATTGCTTGTAATGTAAAGTATCTGCATAAGCATTCACATAGATATGTGATTTTTTGGGAGTCCGGATCTGGAAGGTTTCATCTGTTCCGTCTACAGACTGTTGGCTTGGAGAACTTTTGATATGATCAAGATCTACAATATTGATTGTTGATACCAGCTTTTTCCAGGTTTCGGAATTCATAGCAGATACCCATGATTTATGGGTTTGATTGGCTGTCATCCCTTGTTCTGCAAAAACAGAATCTTTTGTGGCCTTCACAATTCTGTAGTTTCCCAGATGTCCTCCGATGTCGGATACGCTGATGAATGTAATCTCATGTGGATTTTTTTGAGAAACAGATGGCTCTGTCTTTTTGGAATCACAGGAAAAAAATGCCGACAGCAAAAGGATCGAAAACAGGATTTTCAGATGGAGTTTTTTTGTTGTCGGCATCAATATATTTTTACAGACTGAATTCTTCTCTGTACTTCTTTAAAGCTTCTTTAAGAATTTCAGCACTTCTTTTTAAATCTTCTTCTTTCAGTACGTAGGCAATTCTTACCTGTTTCTTACCTAATTCAGGATCGCTGTAGAATCCTCCTGCAGGCGCCACCATGATGGTTTCGTTATTAAGAGAATATTTTTCAAGTAGCCACTGGGCAAATTTTTCAGTATCGTCTACCGGAAGTTCTGCAACACAGTAGAAAGCTCCTCTTGGTTTAGGGCAGATCACACCAGGAATAGCGTTTAAAAGATCTACCAGTACATTTCTTCTGTGGGTATATTCTTCTCTTACTGCTCTGATGTAGGGGCCGTCGTTCTGGTGTGCTGCCGTTGCTGCAATCTGTCCTAAAAGAACCGGGCTTAATCTTGCCTGTGCAAAAAGCATCGCCGCATTACGGATCTTGTTGGAACGTGTCACCATACATCCGATTCTTACTCCACACATAGAGTAACGCTTGGATTCAGAGTCAATAATGATACAGTTTTCAGCTAATTCAGGGAAATCGAGCATTGAGATCTGCTGCTTTCCATCGTATACGTATTCTCTGTATACTTCATCAGAAATGATGACGATATCATATTTCAAAGCGATTTCTGCCAGTTTCTGAAGTTCCTCACGGGTATAAAGATATCCGGTAGGGTTACCAGGGTTACAGATGATGATCGCTCTTGTTTTTTCTGTAATTTTTTTCTCAAATTCTTCAACAGGCGGCAAAGCAAAACCAGTATCAATTGTAGAAGGTACAGCTACTACATTCACATCAAATGTGCTGGTGAACCCATTGTAGTTGGCATAGTAAGGTTCTGGGATAATGACTTCATCACCTTCATCACATAGAGTAGAGATCGCAAAGTTAAGTGCTTCAGAACCTCCGTTGGTAACAATGAAGTTATCAGGAGTAAGATCTGAGAAGCCTAATGAATGATAATATTCAGTAAGGGCCTTTCTGTATTCTATATTACCTTCAGAAAGAGCATATTCCAATACTTTTAAATCGATGTTCTTTAAAGCATTTAAAGCTGTTTCCGGAGTTTCAATATCAGGCTGTCCGATATTAAGGTGGTATACTTTTATTCCTTTTTGTTTTGCTTGTAACGCAAAAGGAACCAGTTTTCTTACCGGCGATGGCGGCATATGCAGTGCTCTGTTTGAAATATTCGGCATTGTTCAAAAAATTTGTATGACAAAAATAGGATTTAATTTCTCAATAATAAAATTAAGAATCAATAAGAAGATGTTTCATACGTTTTATGTTGTCTTTAAAATTTGATTGTTTAATATTAAATTTTCATGTATTTAAAATAAACTTTATGATTATGTTAAAAATAATATTTTCGTGTTATTATTTTTCTTAAATTTCGCCTCAAATGTGATTAAAATGGTAATAAATTTATTTTCTAGAGTAATACCTGCTATTGCTCTGTTTTCGGCCACGGCTATGATGGCTCAGAATTATCAAACCATGCCCATTTCCTCAGGCTTTACAGCTGATGTGATTGCTAATGGCATCGGTTCTTCCACAATTACTACAAACAATGACGTAGATGGAGTTTCTTATGCTTTTGTAGCTAAAGATTTTCAGTTAACCTCCACAAGTGCAGCTATTACCTATGGTATTCCTGTTGATGGGGTTATTAATTCTGTAGTGGGAACTACTCCGGGGCTGAGTTTTCAACTGGCCGGTCTGAGTGCGAACAACTCTTTAAGACTGGCTGCAATTAATGATAACGGAACCCTGGCATTTACATCACCGAAAGCTGCAACCAAATTGTACATGCTTGCTGTAAGTGGAAGTGGTACTTCTACGGTAAATGTAGTGGTGAATTTTACCGATGGCAGTTCGCAGACGTTTTCAGGTATCAGTCTTGCTGACTGGTATAATGGACCTAGTTTTGCCATCCAGGGAATAGGAAGGATTAAAAAGCCCGGGGCTACTCCCGGTGCCAGTGATGATATCCCCTCTCCTGAGGGCGGAACCAATCCAAGATTATATCAGGCTGAACTGGCAATAGATGCTGCGAACCAGGCAAAACTAATACAGAGCGTAACGGTAACCAAAGCAAGCGGTTCAGGTATACCGAATATTTTTGCTTTTTCGGCAGATGCCTATTCGGATTGTATGCCTCCTGTATTGCAGGCCGTTTCCGGAATCACAGCCAATTCTGCTTTAGTCTCATGGACAGGCAGTGCTGCCAGTTATGATGTGTACCACAGTACTTCCAGCACAATACCGGCAAGTACGGTAACACCTACTTATCAGGGAGTAACAGGAACAAGTACAACAATAGGAAGTCTTAATTCCAATACAACCTATTATTATTGGGTGAGATCCAACTGTAATACTGTAACGGGACAGAGTGTATGGTCTTTTGCAGGAACATTTAAAACGGCATGTTCTACTTTCACGGTTCCTTATACAGAAAACTTTGATACGACAAGTACAGGTTCAAGCACCAATACCAATGCTCCAAGCTGCTGGGCATACCTGGAAACTCCTTCATTTTCGGGTTATGGCTATGTATCAACCTCCAATAGTTATTCAGCACCTAATTCTTACTACATGAATAACTCGAGTGGGACTACAGGCAGTCAGATGTTGGTTGCACCTCCAGCGGTAAACCTTTCAGACGGGACCAAACGTGTAAGATTCTATGCAAAAGCCGGAGGTAGTAATTATACTTTATTGGTGGGAACACTATCGAACCCTGCGGATCCTGCATCCTTTACACAGATAGGAGCTCCTATTTCCCTTACAACTACGCATGCACAATATACAGTGAATATTCCTGCGGGTTCTGATTTGCAACTGGCATTTAAACACGGTTTAGGAGGTTCTTCACGTTCTATTTATATTGATAATATTACCGTTCAGGATATTCCTTCCTGCCTTGAGCCGACTGCAGTTGCGGTATCCAATCTTACAGTGAACTCTGCAACAATTGGCTGGACTGCTCCTCTTTCGGTTCCTTCAAATGGATACGAAGTATACTACAGTACAACGAATACTGCACCTGATGCATCTACTGTCTTGAACGCTTCCAATTCTGTAACTTCTGCTACGACTTCTGCACCATTAAGTTCATTATCTTCTGATACCAATTATTATGTATGGGTAAGATCTGTATGCAGTGCTGCTGATAAAAGTATCTGGAGTGAGGTGCTTACATTCAGAACAGGGTATTGCTTACCTTCATCTACTTCTCAGAATTCATGGCTTTCTGACTTCAGTTCTACAGGAGGACTTGTAGATATGGCTTATTCATCCGGTTCAAGTGTTGCAGGCGGATATCAGAATTTAACAACAACCAGTAACAAAATAATCAATGCTCCGGGATCCAGTACTTCCGTATCTTTTACGGCCGGTGGTCCTACATGTGGAATTGGGGTTTGGGTAGACTGGAATAATAATTTAACTTTTGAAGCTTCAGAAAGAATGTTTGTAACCAATACTTATGTTACAAGTACGTCGGGATCTATCACAGTCCCTGCAGGAACACCTCTTGGATCTTATAGAATGAGAGTGGTGACTGATTATAACAGTACAGCCCCTTCAAACCCTTGTTCTGCTATTTCAAGAGGAGAATTTATTGATTTTAACTTTGAAGTAGCTACCTCTTTATCCACTTCAGAAACAAATCTGAAGAAAAAAGATGTGAATGTATATCCTAATCCTTTTAAAGATGTGCTTCATGTTGCAGATATCAAAAATGTAAAATCTGTAACTGTTACAGATGTAGCGGGAAGAGTAGTGAAAACTATTGACAATCCAACTAATGAACTTCAGTTAGGGGAATTGAATGCCGGTTTATACTTAGTGACGATGAACTTTAAGGATGGTTCAAAATCAACGGTAAAAGCCATTAAAAAATAAAATTTTTTGAGTTAATAATTTCTGTAGGCAGCTGCATTCGTGCGGCTGCCTTTTTGTGATCAGTTTAACTTGCTTTTTTTTAATATTCCGATTTTTAAGTGATAGATTATTTCTTTATTTAGAGATTTATTGTTGAGAATAAGTAAATAATATTCATTACTTATTTTTTTTGGTGTTAATAATTTTAGTTTTTTTGCAGCTATTTTTTAGAATTTAAGTCGATATGTTATTTATTGTTTTGGGAAATAGCTTTTTAAGTATTGGTTTTTTATTTTTGGATTAGATTCAACATAAAAAACATCTCATTATGAAAAAAAAACTATTTTTAGAAAAGCTTTCATGTATTGCTTTATTTTCTACCGTTGCCATGCAGGCTCAGAATTATCAAACCATGCCGGTTTCCTCAGGCTTTACCGCTGATGTAATAGCTAATGGTATCGGATCTGCTTCTGATTCTGTTACCAATGATATTGATGGGCAAGGTTATGCTTTTGTTGCAACAGATTTTCAAGCTGTGAGTTCTGATCCGCCGCTAACTTTTGGTGTACCTGCTAATGGTATTCTCAATTCTGTAGTAGCCTCGACTCCCGGATTAAGTTATCAGTTGGGAGCTCTGAATTCCAATAATTCGCTGAGGCTGGAAAGTACCGGGGAATATGGAACACTTGAATTTGTGACTCCATCAACAGCTTTAAAATTATATATGCTTGCTACAAGCGGAAGTGGCGGCGCTATTGTAACGGCTACTGTGACATTCACCGATAATACTTCTCAGATATTTTCCAATATAAGTATTGCTGACTGGTATGGCGGAGCCAATTATGCGGTTCAGGGGCTGGGAAGGGTTGTTGTGGGTAATGATGATCTAGAACCTGATAGTTCTAATCCCAGAATATATCAGTTTGCATTGAATATTGATACGGCGAACCAATCTAAACCTGTAAAAAGTGTAACCCTGACAAAAAGCGGAGGTAATGGTATTGTGAATCTTTTTGCCTTTTCTGCAGAAAAAAATACACAACTCAGTACCGCTGAAGTAAATGGTCTTAAAAAAGGAGATATTTATCCGAATCCTTTTAAAGATGCACTTCATATTAATAATGTAAAAAATGTTAGGGCTATAACAGTTACAGATGTAGCGGGAAGAGTAGTGAAAACTGTTGACAATCCCACTGCCGAACTTCAGTTGGGGGAATTGAATGCCGGTTTATACTTGCTGACGATAGACTTTAAAGATGGTTCAAAATCAACAGTAAAAGCCTTAAAAAAATAATAATTTTTGAGTCAATAATTTCTGTAGGCAGCTGCACTCGTGCGGTTGCCTTTTTTGTGACCAGTTTTGATAATAACTGGACAAAATATTATCAGAAAATGTCCATAAAATTATTATACATTTGCACCGAAAACTATAATATCCATGAATAAATTTAAACTGCTTTTTTTAATACCATTATTTTATTCCGAATTTTCCCAGGCTCAGCGAATTGATAAAGAAATAATCAGTTTCCAGCTTTTAAAAGAGCCGGTTTTTCCTACGGAACTTTCCAACAGAAATTATACGATTACGGTAAAGTCTCCCTACAATATTACAAAAGATGATGTCATCAGAATTTCAAAAGAAGACCACCAGAAAAAGGTAGATAATTACCAGACTAATGTTGAAAATGCCAAGTATGAGCATCAGGAAAGATTAAAAGACTATGATGCTGAAGTAAAAAAACTTCAGGAAAAATACAAACTTGAATCTGCAGAATACAGCAAATTGTCAGCTGTTGAAAAAATTGCAGCAACCAATGGAGCTCCTGTACTGAGGCTTCCTTCAAGACCTATCCTTAATATTCCTCCAATGCCGGTGTACCAGCAGCCTGATCTGAGGGATGCTTTAATTGTAGATAACAAAATTCTGGCTTCTCAAATTGATGTGACTGGTTTTTCAAAAGGTGGAAATTATCTTGATATTGTCATTGAAATGGAAAGAACAAATTTTCAGGACAATCAGGGGAAAACTTTTGCCAACCAGCCTACAAAAATCACAGCGAAGCAAGGCGGTACAGTAAAGCTCGATAAAACCTACTTCTCAGATTTTGCAGAAATAGCAAGCGTTCCGACTAATGAAATTAATCTGAATGCTCAGGAAAAAAGATTCCTGCAAAGAACGATTGACCGTACAAGAAATATTATCAATGAAAATTTTGGGTATCAGACCATCAATTCTACCGTGACCTTGGCAACTGTGAAGAACAAAGGAGAGTATGATGATCTGGAGAAAGCGTATATCTATGTGACCACCAATCTGAAAAAACTTCAGGCAAAATCGGATTATGCACCGAACAAAATTGCCATGGAGAATATGCAGAAAGGAATTGATCTCTGGAAAACAGCTTTAACAAAAGTAAATTACAACGATAAGAAAGCAGTTTACAATCAGAAGATCGGAGAATACCTTTATTTTAACCTGATCAGATTGAATATTGCTTTAGGAAACTATCAGGAAGCAGAGAAATATTTAAATGAGTTACAGGAGCATTTAGTGGATATTAAACTATCCTACGATGCTAATCTTGAACTGAAAAGATTGGAAGAAAAAATTTATAATAACTAAAGAAAACGATATGATTAAACAGATTATTGCTTCGGCATTAATTACCGCTTCTGTGTACTCTTTTGCACAGT
The DNA here is from genome assembly GCF_050470705.1 of Chryseobacterium sp. NRRL B-14798. Classification (NCBI taxonomy): domain Bacteria; kingdom Pseudomonadati; phylum Bacteroidota; class Flavobacteriia; order Flavobacteriales; family Weeksellaceae; genus Chryseobacterium; species Chryseobacterium sp. NRRL B-14798. The sequence continues at coordinate 1,045,383 of NZ_JBFLUL010000005.1, forward strand.
CGAAAGTAACAGAAGGAACAAAATTCACAGTGGATGCCAATCTTGAAACGGATGATAAACTGGTACTGGCAGATGACTACAATTCTTATATGTTCAGTGCTATTAATATTGACGGATTGATGAGAAATGTTTTTCCTCACAAGAAATTACTGATGAGAAAACTGGATCAGAACGGAAGTCTTGTGGATACTTATGTGAAAGATTATGCTAACAAAACGAATGGTGTTCTTCACAATTATCTGGGGTCACAACAGATTGATGATGATAAATTTATAGCATTTACGGAAGAGTATTTCGGAAAAGAAAACAGAAAAGAAGTTTTCCAGCATGTTTTCAGCAGAAAAGAAGGTACTTTTACAACAAAGAGTATTGCAAAATACAGCATCGAGTCTACCAACAAATCAGGAACTACTTATGTCCTTTTCTCAGAAAACGGGAAATATGCAGCCATCTTCAATGACAGATATGCGAATAAAAAGACAGATAATGTCAATGATGTGCTGGTAATGGATTTGAGAACACTTTCTCCGGTCTGGAACAAAGAAATAACATTGAGTAATGATTATGTTGAAAAGTCTTTGACATTAACTAACTCGGCGAAAATCGTTCTATTACGTAAAGCAACAGGCTGGAAGGAAGCTTACAAGCTGGAACTGGTTTCCAATACGGAAGATAAAGACCTTCCGTTCGATGATAAATATATTCCTGAAAAATTATATGCATTCAGTAAAAATGATAATGATTACCTGGTAACTTTTGGAAGAAAAAATGCAGCGGTTACCATTGGAGCAAGTACTTTTGGAACGGTAATGTACTATGATATGAAGTCTGGGAAAGCAGTCATCAGCAATACCAATCTGGCTGGAAGCAAAGACATGAGTGATGTGAAAGTCATCAAAACGATTGTAAAAGGGGATGAAACTTTAATGGCTGTTCAGCAGGAGACGGTGACAAGACCGATGCCTACAGCAATGAACCGTTTCCCTGATCCTGTATATTCTCTGGATGCGGGAATGCTGATCAAATTTAATAAAGAAGGTGAAGTAAAGCAATTCGTAGCAGCAGGAACTTCTACCGGAAAAAGAATTCATGTGGTTGAAGCAGGAGATAAACTTTATATTTCCGCTTTCTATCCTAAAGGAGCATTTGGTAATACAGGATTTTCTATGAAAGTTTTTGACTTCGCCAATCTGAAACCTCAGGAAGTAAGCCTCGATTATAAAGGTAGAAATTTCTTCCAGAACTACGGTTTTGCAGATGGAAATATGATTCAGTACGTTCCGAATGTCAACAAAATGATGTTCCTTCAAAAGAGCAGCAAGGAGGTTCAGATGTTCAGTGTGTACAATTTTATAAAATAATCGTATTTTAGAAAAAATTATCACATGCAGATTCAGTCGGTTTCTATAGAAGATTATATCTCAAAAATTCCTGAAGAAAGACAGGAAGCTTTTAAAAAACTATTTGATACGGTGAACGACAACCTTCCGAAAGGTTTTGAAGACGCTTCAAATTATGGGATGATAGGCTGGGTAGTTCCTTTGACAACCTATCCTGCCGGATATCATTGTGCACCCGGGACACCGTTGCCTTTTATCAACCTTGCTTCCCAGAAGAATTTTATAGCTTTGTATCATATGGGACTATATTCCATGCCGGAACTTCTGGATTGGTTCGTAGGAGAATATCCCAAATATTCGAAGAAAAAGCTGGATATGGGTAAATCCTGTGTCCGCTTCAAAAAAACAGAAGATATTCCTTTTGAACTGATTGCCGAGCTGAGTCAGAAAATGACGCCTGATGACTGGATCGGAATTTATGAATCACAGTATAAGAAATAAAAAGAGCCCTGAAATCTATTTGATTTCAGGGCTCTTTTTTATGCTGGAAGCTGGAGGACGGGAGTAGGAAGTTATATTTGTGTTTAAAAACTATCAGTTGTTATTCCTTGATGAGCAATCTGAATATTAAAAAGTTAATTAAATGATGTGTATTTATTCATCGACATCCAGAAACTTCCATCCTCCAGCTTCCCTCTTCCAGCTAAAAATGAATATCCCAGATTCCTGCTTTTCTTTCAAGCTCAATCAGAGCGGCTGCATTATCTGCAAGAGCCTCATAATAATCTTTTCGAACGCTGTTATAGGTTCTCTGGGCATTCAATACTTCAAGGATAGAGCTTTCTCCTCTTTTGTAGCTGTAAGTGATTCCTTCAAGAATACTTTTCGCCTCAGAAAGCATTCCGTTATGAAATTGTCTGAGCTGTTTCTGAGTGGCAGTGTACTGTTGATAAGCCTGCATTACCTCAGCTTTTATTTCCTGTTCGATCTGTTTATACTCAACTTCTGCCTGCGAATGGGCCATTTCTGCTATTTTCAATCCGGCATTTCTTCTGTTGGAAAATTTTAAAGGAATACTAATACCCATTTTGACAGCATTTACAGAGGGAGAAGGGGCAATTTCATTCGTTGCTTCGGTATGCCGTTCTGCTCCGGCACTAATGCCCAAATCTATGATGCGATTAGCTTTTTCAAGGCTGATCTGGCTTTTGGTTACTTCTGTATTTTGTTTCGCAGCCAATAAATCTGCTCTTTCATTTAAAGCCTGAAGAATCAGATCATCAATATTAAAATCTCGGTTGAAAGCATTAAAATCTCCGGCAATATCTCTGCCTGTAATTTTGCCATCTCCCAGAAATACAGATAAACCGGTGAGAGCCTGCTGCTCTGCACTTTCAGCCTGATATACTTCATTGAGCAAAGAAGCTGCTTCCAGCTTACTCTGTTTGGAAGTGACCCATGTTATCGTTCCCAATTGGTAGCGGATACTGTCGGATTTTGCCAATTGCTGCATGTTTTGATAAGAATCCTGCTGTACTTCAAGCAAAGCCTTGGATTTTAAAGCCTCAATATATCCTAAACTGGCATCTGCACGAAGATTCCTGAAAAAATCCTGCAATTGTATTTTGCTCAGCTCCGATTGATTTCTTGCCAGATTTACCCTGGCCTTTCTTTTACCACCCAATTCAAGTGTCCAGCCAAGTGAGGTACCATACACATAACCCATACTTTGTCTTACTCCGTTATTGGTGGTTTCCATTTCCAGCTCAGGATCAGGAAACATATTAGCGGTCTGAATAGCTGCTTCGGACATGCTTACATTGTATTTTTGAGAAGCATAGCCTAAATTTTTATTTCCTACAAGACTCAGGTATTCTTCAAAGGGTAAAAGTTCTTTTTCCTGTGCCTTCATCCCTGTAATGCTGAGCAATACGATAGATAATATGATAAAACGAACTCTAATTTTCATCTGATTCTAAATTTTGTTTTTTGTTTCGGCGTTCAGCCATAAAATAAATAGCCGGAAGCACGAATAAGGTTAAAATGGTAGAAAACATCAGCCCGTAAACAATTACTGTTGCCAGTGGGCGCTGTACATCAGAACCGATGCCTGTGGCCAGCGATGCCGGAAATAATCCGATGACAGCAACCGTCGCGGTCATCAGTACAGGTCTGAAACGGTCTTTTGCCCCTTTGATGGCAGCCTCTTTCAGTTCATATCCCTTTTTACGCAAATCATTGATATGAGAGATCATGATCACTCCATTCTGGATGGCCACTCCAAAGAGAGCGATAAATCCTACTGCAGAAGATACATTCAGAGACATTCCGCGGATATTGAGAGCCAGCATTCCCCCAAATAAAGCCAGCGGAACGATAGACATCAGTACCAAAGCCTGCCTGAAATCTCCAAAGGCACCATACAGCAGCAGAAACATAATAGCTAATGCCAGCGGAACAATAAATGCCAGCCTTGAATATGCCCTGTTTTGATTTTCAAACTGTCCGCCCCATTTGATCTGGTATTTCTCATGATCGTATTGGATATCTTTTTCAATTGTATCCTGTGCTTTTTTCAGAAAAGAAGAAAGATCGGTGCCCCTTAAATTCAGTTTTACCGTAAGATGTCGTTTATTCATTTCTCGGGTAATGGTGCTTTCTCCGGTACTTAATTTCACTTCTGCTACCTGTGATAAAGGGATTTTGGCTCCAGAAGCTGAAGTCAGCATCAGATTTCCGATTTTATCCGGAGTATCGCGGCTGTCTTCTGTGTAACGGCATGAAATATCATATACTTTATTGCCGATAAAGATCTGGGAGATGGCTTTTCCTCCCAATGCCACTTCAATAAGGTCGGCCACATCTGCTACATTCAGTCCGTACTGAGCAATTTTATCTCTGTTGGCAATAATCTGCAGTTGAGGTAGCGGTGGCTCCTGATCAATGGCAAGGTCTGCCGAACCCGGAATTGTATGTAAAGTAGACAATACATTTTCTGCAATTCGCCTGGTTTCCTTAAAATCTTCTCCATATACTTTTACCACGAGCTCACTGTGCGCTCCGGAGATTTTGTCCATAACTCCATCAATCATAGGTTGTGAAAATCCGACGGTGAATCCCGGCATGTCCTTATAATCTGCAGCAAGTTCTTTGATGAGGTCTGCTTTTGTTTTTCCCGAAGGCCATTCGCTGTAAGGTTTTATTCCGACTGATACTTCAAAGTGGGAAGCGGTCCATGGGTCGGTACCATCATCATTACGTCCTGCCTGAACCATCATATACGTAATTTCAGGATGTTTCAGCGTGCGGGCACGTAAGGTATCACTCATTTCTTTTGATTGGGCTAAAGAAATTCCGGGTGGAAGCTGTACCTGCAGCCATATAGAGCCTTCATCCAGTTCAGGTAAGAAATCTTTTCCCACATGCCAGGAGAGAATTCCGGCAGATACCAAAACAATCATAATGGGAATGAGAACTCTTTTAGGAGTCTGCATTATTTTTTCAATGCTTTTTCCATAGGCTGTACTTAATTTCTCCAGCCATTTATTGTGATAAATCTTTTGTGGTTTTCTATAGATCACATACGCTAATCCCGGGATCAGAAGTAATGCTACAGCAAGAGCTCCCAACAGAGCATATCCAACAGTAAAAGCCATAGGGGTGAATAATTTTTTTTCAACTCTTTCAAAAGCGAACAGAGGTAGATAAGCGGTAATGATGATGATCGTGGAAAAGAAAATAGGTTTTGCCACTTCAATCACTCGTTGGATAATTGTTTTTTCTTCCAGTGTGTCTTCAGAATTTTCTTCTCTTTTCTTGAGAATGGTTTCCAGCATGACGATGGCTCCGTCTACAATGATTCCAAAATCAATCGCTCCCAGTGAAAGAAGATTAGCCGGAATATTGGTGAAATGCATTAGTATAAAAGCGAATAATAAAGAAAGCGGAATGGTAATCGCTACCAGTAATGCTCCCCGCCAGCTTCCCAGAAATACAATCAGTACAATAATAACCAGTACAATTCCTTCGGTAAGGGTATGAGAAACTGTGGTAAGCGTTGTTTTTACAAGATCTGTTCTGTCCAGAAAAGGGTGGATCTTTACTCCGGGTGGAAGTGTTTCGTTATTCAGTTCTTCAATCGCTTCATGCACACCTTCCAGTACCTCGGAAGGATTTTGTCCTCTTAGCAATAGTACAATTCCTTCCACGCTTTCAGAATAATCCCGTTTTCGGTCTGTGTAGCTAAGGACTCCTTTTCTTTCAAGGTTTCCGTATTTCAGTGTTCCAACATCATTCAGGAAAACAGGAACCCCATTCTGGGTTTTCACTACAATTTTTCCCAGATCATCCAGGTCTTTTACCAAACCAATTCCGCGGATTACATACGCAAGGTTTCCACGGGGAAGCATACTTCCTCCGGCACTGACATTGTTTTTGGATATTGTTTCGGTAACTTCTGACAGGGATAAACCGTACTGTTCAAGCTTATGCGGATTCAGCTCAATCTGGAACTGGGTGGTCATTCCTCCGAAATTGGTGACATCAGCAATTCCTGAAACCTGTTTGATTCGGGGAATAATGACAAATTTCTGTAAATCTGTCAATTCCCGCAGACTGTGGCTTTTACTTTCAATAATGTAACGATACACTTCGCCGATGGGAGAGGTAAGGGGATCTAATCCGGGCTGTGCCCCATAAGGAAGCTCCACATCCGTCAGTCTTTCCTGAATACGCTGCCTTGCCCAGTAATCATCTATACCATCATCAAATACTATCGTAATAATGGAAAGCCCAAAGGTACTTTTGCTTCGCATCACATGCATTCCGGGAAGTCCGTTCAAAGATCTTTCCAAAGGAATGGTAATTTGCTGTTCTACTTCTTCGGCGGCCAGGCCCGGAACCTGCGTTACCACCTGGGAAGTGACATCGGCAATATCAGGATAGGCTTCTATGGATAATCTGGTCCAGGAATAGTATCCGAAGAATCCCAGTAAAAGGAAGAGGGCAAGCATCAGCCATCTCTTCTGTATAGAGATTGTCAATAATTTCTTCATAGTTTTTCATTTACATTATTTTGTATCAGGCATATAAATTCCGCCTTCGGTCATGATGGTTTCTCCGGGTTTTAATCCCGATATGATTCTTACAGTTTTTTCATCGGTTTCTCCCGTTGTCACAGAACGTCTGGTAAATTGGCTTTTTCCTGTTTTTATCCATACATATTGTGAACTGTCCTCCTGCATTAAGGCCGTTACAGGAATCATCACCGTCTTTTCAGGGGTTGTTGAGAAGTTTACGGTGGCGTACATTCCCGGTTTTAATTTTCTGTCCGGATTATCACATTCGATAAGAACTTTGATACTTCGGGTATCTTCATCCACCATTTCATTGATGTGATATACTTTTCCGGTAATATTTCTGTCGGGATAGGCACTTACCTTTACAGAAACCTGGTCGCCAATGTTGACAAAACGGATATCTTTTTCCTTTACATCACCGGAAATCCAGACCTTTGATAATTCTGCAATGATTACTACAGGATCTGCATCTCCCTTCAGGTATTGCCCGTTGACAATTTTGTTGGAAATAATTTCTCCGCCAATGGGAGCCCTTACAACAAGCGGACTTCCTATGCCTCCTCCTTTGCTGTTATAAACCTTCAAGGCAGAAGAGGCATTGGAAAGGGATGTTTTTTTATTTTTAAAATCAGTTTCCGCTTCGTCCAGCTCTTTCTGTACTCCGACTCCATGTTTAACGAGATCCTGCTGACGTCTGTAATTTTTTTCTGACAGCTGTACATCATTTAAAGCATCCGTATAATCTTTCTGAACTGAAAAATAATCTGATGAGAGGATTTCAAAAAGTGGATTTCCGGCAGAAACATTCTGTCCAAGCTGAATAAAAGATTTTGTAATTCTTCCGGAAAAAGGACTGGCAATTTCCGCGTAGTGATTGGGAATTGCCTGGATTGTTCCCGCTGAAATTACACCATCACTGTGTTCCTGTTTGGTTACCATCTGTGTTTTAATTTTTTTGAAAACCGGATGGGTTTCCGGAATGGTGATCTGGTTACCTTTTGTTATGATTTCCGGTTCTCTGCTTTGCTGAGGTGCATTGTCTTTACAAGAGACTGCAAAGAGAATAATACTACTTAAGATTATTTTTTTCATGATCTTAATACAATTGAGTGCTGTTGCTGATTTTTACTTTTTCTTTATTATTTTTCCTGGTACTGAACCATTTTTTGCTTCTGGCTTCTTTCTGTGAGGATAGAGTAGGCCTCAGGAATATATTGGTAGATACAATGAAGAGAACTGTGATAAAGGCTTCCAGAGGATATCCCAAAGCGCATAATGCGCCTATGGCTGCTGAACACCATAATGTGGCTGCTGTATTTAATCCTCTTACGGTGAGGCCGTCTTTCATGATAACACCGCCGCCAAGGAAACCTATTCCACTGACGATGTAAGAAGTGATTCGGCCGGCTGCATCGCCGCCAATTCTGATGGCAATCAGTACGAATGCCGCAGAACCGATACATACCAGAGTGTTGGTGCGGAGACCTGCATTTTTTTTGCGCCACTGTCTTTCGAAGCCAATACCGGCTCCCAAACAAAATGCGGTAAGGAGACGAAGGGTAAATTCGAATGTATTCATAACTTTTCCTGTTTTTGTAAGCTTTTCAGCTGTACGGGAAAAGTGAGTACAACTAAAGCTTTTAAGATTGATAATTACTGTAAGGATCTGAGTCCATATTGCTTTATTTTTTACTGTGCAAAAGTAAAACTGACTGCCCTTTTTTGCCGTTAGAAAAGCTTTAGAATGTGATTAGAAAATCATTAGAGAAAGTTCCTTCCTGTTTTTTTGATGATTCTGCAGGAAACAGTTGTTTATTATATCCTTTTAATATGTGTAAACTGTACCCATGATAAGCGATAAAATTTCAATACATTTGGAGGCTGATTTTTTGTAGGATGAATTTGACAATTTATCCTATAAAATAAGCGCTTGTTTAATCCCGGAGACTTCTTTCCATTATCTTTTGAATTATATATTGTAGAAATGAAAAAATCAAACTTAGCAATACCGGCTACGCTTTTAGCGATTATCTGTGTGCAGGGAGGAGCCTCCATTGCAAAACAGCTTTTTCCTGTAATCGGAGCTATTGGTACGGTTACTTTAAGAATTGTACTTTCTGCTGTTTTGCTTACTTTGATTAACCGTCCTAAGTTTTTACAATTTAACAGCCAGAAATGGAAATACTGTGCAATCTATGGAGTTGGATTGGCTGCAATGAATCTTATTTTCTATATGGCGATTCAAAGGATTCCGCTGGGATTGGCTGTTACTGTGGAATTTGCCGGGCCATTATTTCTCGCATTGGCATTGTCCCGTAAACTCTTGGATGTCGTGTGGGCATTACTGGCCTGTGTGGGAATTCTGTTAATTGTTCCGTGGAAAAATGATCATGTCGATTTGTTAGGACTTGGATTGGCCTTTCTGGCAGGGATGTTCTGGGCCCTGTATATTGTAATGGGTGGAAAGGTCTCCAAAATAATGGATGGAAAAGATGCGGTTACCACCGGGATGATATTTGCCAGCCTTGTCATTATTCCTTTTACCATCTGGGATGGAGCAGTTTTCAATCTTACTCCTTCTATTTTTATAAAAGGACTTGGTGTGGCTGTTCTTTCGAGTGCTTTGCCCTTTTCACTGGAAATGATGGCTCTGAAAAAGCTTCCTGCAAAGACTTTCAGTATTCTGATGAGTCTGGAACCGGCATTTGCAGGACTTTCAGGATTGGTTTTTCTTGCTGAGGAATTATCTTTTTTGCAATGGATTTCTATTGCCTGTGTAATTACAGCGAGTATAGGAACGACCGTTTTCAATAAAAAATCTCTTTCTCATGATTGATGAAATTTTTTTAACCATTAAGTAAATGAAGGTTGTAAGGAAAGTTAAGATTCAAATACATTTGAATGAAGTTTCTGATCAATTACTGGGTGATAAACTCTACCTTAAAAGTAGTTTTATTCTGTTCTGATACAACTTTGATTTTTGCATTGTGAAGGTGAATAATTTTCTCAGTGAGAAATAATCCTATTCCATGACCTTTTTCAAGTTTGGAGTTTTCGCTTCTGTAAAAAGGTTCGAAAATATGCTGTAAATCTTTTTCATGAATACTATTTCCGGTATTGGTAAAACTGATTGTAAGAATTTTTGAATCCATACTTACATCAATCTGGCAGGTATGTTCCGGAGAATATTTACAGGCATTGTCGATAAGATTGTTGAAGGCCACCTGAAGAAGATATTCATTTCCCTGAATGATTAGCTGGTGTTCTTCTATCGAATCTTCTATGTTCAGAGAAACTTTATATCCTGAATTTTCTTTGGTGATTTTGGTATAAGATTCCAAAAGAACTTCGTCAAGACGTACCTCAGAAAAACTGATCTCATTGGGATCATAGCTTGCTTTGGCGAGATCCATTAAGCTATTGGACAGTTTTACCATATTCCGGGCATCATCCAGCGCGAATTGAATGGTTTCCTGATATTCTTCCCTGGTTTTATCTTTTACAGAAGCCAGTTCCAGCTCGGTGATGATGGCTGATAAAGGCGTTCTCAGTTCGTGTGAAATATTGGATACAAAATGTTTTTGCGAATCAAAGGAATTTTCAAGCCGTTCCAGCATTCCATTGAAGTTTTCAGCAAGCTCATTAAGTTCGTCTTTTTCTTTGGTTGTTTTCAGGCGTAATTGTAATTTCCCGGCGGTTATTTTTTTTATCTGAATAACCATGTCCGTCAGCGGACTCAATGCTTTTTTAGAAAGAAATATTCCGGCCAGATAGATCAAGATCAGAATAATGAAAAACGAGATAATACTGATGGTAAGAAGATGTGTAAGATAATCATATCCGTACTGATCATAAGCTGCCGCAGTTACCGCATACGTTTTTCCTTCATACTGATACACGATTCCGATGACCTGCAGATCATTGAGAAAGAAATTAATTTTCTTTTTTTGAAATATCTGAGAAAGCATTTCCGGAGTTTCCTTTACATAATCTACTTTGGCGTCATCATGATAAACCAGCTCCTTATTACTGTCATAAATCGCTACCTGAACTTCGTTAAGCGTTCTGGTATTATTTTTATAAAGCTTGTGCATTTCCTGCTCGGGGAGTGAGCTTCGGAAAAATAAATCGGCCTTGGCAATCGCTTCATTTTGAAGTTCGCTGTAAAAAGATTGCTCTCTGGCTTCTTTGGATGAATAATAGATCGAAATGCTGTAAATACCTAAAAGCATTGCAGTGATTAAGGTGAAAAGCAGCGTTAGTCGGGTTCTTATTTTCATCCGGATATTTTTAGTTTATCTTAATGCTTACTGTACAGTGCCTGTTTCGTAGTCTTTTTTCAGAATAAATCCCATACCGGCTTTGGTATGGATCAGTTTGGTTTCAAAATCTTTATCTATTTTTTTCCGGAGATAATTGATATAGACATCAATAAAGTTGGTCCCCGTATCAAAATGGGTTTCCCACACTTTTTCCGCAATTTCACTTCTGGAAAGCACTCTTTCTGAATTTTCCATCATGAATTTTAAGAGATTAAATTCTTTCGGGGTCAATTTTATAGGCGTATGATCACGGCTCACGGTTTTTTGTTCCAGATTCATTTCAATACCTTCATATGTAAGAACAGAAATCTTTTGGTGGGGCTGTTGTGAAAATCTTTTCAGAAGTACTTTAATCCTTGCCACCAGTTCACGCATTTCAAAAGGTTTGGTGAGATAATCATCAGCTCCGGCATCAAATCCTTCCAGCTTATCATCCGTAGTTCCCAGTGCAGTAAGCATCATAACAGGAAGATTGGGTTTTAAAGCTTTGATTTCATTACAGAATTCAAGACCATCTTTTTTGGGTAATACAATATCTGTCACTACCAGATCAAAATGGGTCTGTAAAGCCAGCTTCAGACCGGTATTTCCATCATAAGCTGCAGTGACTTCAAACTCTGCTTCCTGAAATCCCTTTGTAATCAATTTTGAAAGTCTGTCGTCGTCTTCAATTAATAAAATATGGGGCATAAAATTCCTGAAGTGTTTGGGTTGGGGTGAAGAATAGATCAATATTCCCACAAATGTAATGAATTCTATTTTGTAATTTTGGTTCCGAAAATATAATCGAATGTTTGAATTTAGATTAAAAAAGAGGTCTGTGGCTGGACTTTTATACGGTCTGATGTTATTATTGGTACAGTGTAATAATAATGTTTCGGTAAGTACTATAGATCTCAAAAACGGAGACCTGCTTTTTGTAACTGCAAAAGAAACAGGGCTTTCCGGAGCGATTAATAATGTAACTCAAAAACAAAAAACAGCTTCATTTGATCATATAGGAATTCTGCAAAAAGAGGGCCTCAAAATGTTTGTTCTGCATGCTGCACCAAAAGGCGGTTCTCAGAGACAAGCTTTAAAAGACTTTATTAAAGATCAGAAAGAAGAAGGTCAGGATGTGATTGTTTACCGGTTAAAACCGGAATTTCGGAAAGCAATTCCTGAAGCGGTTAAAAAAGCGAATTCCATGCTGGGAAAACCTTACAATTTCAATTATATCCTTGATGAAAATTCCTATTATTGTTCAGATTTTGTGGAAAGAGCTTTTCGGGACGAACATATTTTCAAACTGGAGCCGATGACGTTTATTGATCCCAAAACAGGAAAAACGAATACATTCTGGGAAGAATTTTATACTAAGAAAAATCTCAAAGTCCCTGAAGGAGAGCCAGGTTGTAACCCAAACGGATTGGCTGGTTCTGATAAATTGGAAAGAATAGGGAACTATTAAAACGTACGAGAAGCTCAACAGGCTTCTTTTTTATGTTAAATTTTTAAAAATATTAGTCTACTAATTTGGTAGACTAATATTTTTTTATATTTTTGTCACAGATTTAAAAGCAAAAGTGTCATATGATCTGACAGAGTTTAACCCAAAAATGTTTAGCAATGATTACACCTAATCCCGGCCTGCAGGTTTTACAAAATAAAATTAACCTGCCTAAAAAAGAATTGTTATTGGAAATAGAGTTGAATGGCAAAATGAAATTTGAACATTTGATGAATACGATCTACAATCAATTTGGCATTTATCATAGAGTGTTATCTGCTAACGTAGAGTATGTGAACGGGTACAGTTTCGGTTCAGTACAGTTATATATTAATGTCAATTCAGAAGATTTTCAGCAGCTTGAAGTGTATCTGAATAAAAATAAACTTATCAATACGACGGTAGAATATACCTGCAGAACATATTTTTAAGTGAGATTCATATAGTTTTAATTACTCAAAGCGTCCGGTTTTACCGGGCGCTTTTTATTTTACATGAAAAGTAGATTAAAAAGATCAACCATTAACCGGGACAAAATTCCCCTCGTCCGGAGGGGTGTCAAAAATTCAAAGAATTTTTGACGGGGTGGTAAAACAAAAAACGCTCAGAATATTCTGAACGTTTTTAAATAAAATTCTTGGCTTATCCCTTTAGTTAATATTAATACTCGGGATTAATAATTAACAAAGGTTTTCTTATTGATAACCCTTCGACAAGCTCAGGGTGAAAGCCCTAATACCAACCGAAATTTTTAAGCGTTGTCAGGCTGAGCCTGTCGAAGCCATTATTTAAAGGATTAGCTCAATAAAATAATTTTAGATTCTTTCAATGTCAGCACCAATAGCTCTCAGTCTTCCATCAATATTTTCATATCCTCTGTCGATCTGCTCAATATTGTGGATAATAGATTTTCCTTCCGCAGAAAGTGCTGCAATAAGAAGGGCATTTCCGGCTCTGATATCCGGGGAAACCATTGTTGTCCCTCTTAACGGAGCTTCCTGGTTCAATCCGATTACCGTAGCTCTGTGCGGATCACATAAAATGATCTGAGCACCCATATCAATTAATTTATCCACAAAGAATAATCTGGATTCAAACATTTTCTGATGAACCAGAATACTTCCTTTGGCCTGAGTAGCCACTACTAAAATAATAGATAATAAATCAGGCGTAAATCCAGGCCATGGCGCATCCGAAATCGTAAGGATAGAACCGTCAATAAATTTCTGGATTTTATAATGCTCCTGTGCCGGAATATAGATATCATCACCGCTTTGTTCAAGCTGAATTCCCAGTTTTCTGAAGGTATTCGGAATTACCCCAAGCTGGTTCCAGTTTACATTTTTGATGGTAATTTCAGATTTTGTCATGGCTGCAAGACCAATCCATGAGCCGATCTCTACCATATCCGGAAGCATGGTGTGCTCAGTACCTCTCAGATATTCAACCCCTTCAATAGTAAGAAGGTTGGATCCGATTCCTGAGATATTGGCTCCCATTCTGTTCAGCATTTTACATAATTGCTGAAGATAAGGTTCGCAGGCAGCATTGTAGATTCTTGTTTTTCCTTTAGCCAATGCGGCTGCCATTACAATATTGGCCGTTCCGGTTACAGAAGCTTCTTCCAATAGGATGAATTTTCCTCTCAGTTCCTTAGCTTTTAAAGAATAGAAATATTCCTCTTCATCATAATTGAATTCAGCACCTAATTCAACAAGTCCCTGAAAGTGAGTATCCAATCTTCTTCTCCCGATTTTGTCACCTCCGGGAGTAGGCATATAAGCCTCTCCATAACGGGCAAGCATTGGTCCCATCAGCATAATGGATCCGCGAAGTTTGGCTCCGTCTTTTTTAAACTCGTTAGATTTAATATAATCAAAATTAACCTGATCTGCTTTGAAAGTATAATCTCCCTGTCCATTTTTGGTAATTTTTACTCCAAAATCCCCAAGAATTTCAATCAGTCGGTTCACATCATGGATATCAGGAATATTTTTGATTCTTACTTCTTCGTCTGTCAGAAGAACAGCACATAAAATTTGTAGAGCCTCATTTTTGGCTCCTTGTGGAGTTATTTCACCCTGCAGTCTTTTTCCTCCTCTTATTTGAAATGTTCCACTCATTATTTTCTGTTTTTATGATTGTTATTATGCCTTCTTTTGTTGGGCTGGTTATTATTTTTATTGTTGCTGTTGTTCCTGTTGTTGTTATTATTGTTCCTGTTGTTATTATTGCTGGTGTAATAGATTTTACTCTTTTCAAGAGAATCTATTCCGGTAAGATCCAGCCTGTTTTCAGACAGTTCTTTCAGGTGGCGGAAAATAACATCATCCGTCACATGTTCTTTATTATAGACATTATAAGACTTCTTCATATTGTTGGCAATCACCTCGATAAGGGCTTCTTTTTCATCACCTGTTTCCAGTTCGATTGCTTTTTCTATCAATTGAAGAATACTTTTTCCGTAGAACTTAAAGTCACCTTGAAGTTTTGGGTATTCCATTCTTTTAGGTTTTTCCGCCAGCTGTTCCATTGTAGGGAACGGATAAGGAGAATCTACATCCAGATCATAATTGGCAAGAATAAAAAGATGGTCCCAAAGTTTATGTTTATAATTTTCCTCGTCGCGAAGTTGCGGGTTTCTCTGACCCATAAAATCGATGATTGCCATAGCCATTTCATTCCTTTCGTCTTTGGAAGGAAGTTCTTTGCAGCGCTCAACCAACTGTTGTATAATTCTGCCATATTCCGGCATATGAAGCTGAGTTTTTTGGGTGTTGTATTCCATAGTATGCAAATATATGCATTAAAAGAAAAATTGTCTCGGGAATCTGAAAAATTTATGATTTTTTAATGAAAAAAATTGAATGCCTTTCATCTTGATTTATTAGGTGAAATGAAAATATTTCCCGTTTATTTGATTTTGTTTTTAATAAAATTGTATCTTGTTTAATAGATTGATAATTAATTACAGCGATGAAAAAAACAAACTTTTTCCTTTCACTACTGGCTTTAGCATTAATAAGCTCATGCCGTACAAGTGATGAATTAATGACAGAACCTACCAAGCAGGAAGAGGTTCATAACAAAACAGTGAATGTGACCCATCATGATGGCCGGCCTTTCAGTACAGGAAGCGGTTCAGGTTCCACACAAAGTAAATTCGTAGCCGGACCGGGTGGCGGAGTTCTTATGCAGGGCTTTTACTGGGATGTTCCGGAAGGTGGTAACTGGTGGAATACCGTTAAAGACAAAATAACAGCGTGGTCCAATGCCGGAATTGGTGCGGTATGGCTGCCGCCGGCATCAAAAGCACAGAACGGTGCATATTCTATGGGATACGATCCTACAGATTATTATGATTTTGGAAATTTTAATCAGAATGGAAGCACAGAAACCCGTTTCGGATCCAGAGCCGAACTGGAAGCATTGATTACGAAAGCGCATGCTGAAAACATGCAGGTGTATGCAGACATTGTAATCAATCACAACAGTGGCGGGCAGTCTGAAGCCAATCCTTTTACAGGAACTAATACCTGGACCAATTTTTCTGGTGTGGCTTCCGGAAAATTCCAGAGAAACTATAATGACTTTTACAAAAATGCTTACGGGAATAATGATGAAGGGGCTTTTGGTGGCTTTCCGGATTTGTGCCACGCGAATCCTCATGTGCAGGACTGGCTTTGGGGAAGAGATGATTCCGTAGCAAAATATTATAAAAATGTGATGAAATTTGATGGCTGGAGGTTTGATTACGTTAAGGGGTTCGGACCATGGGTTGTTAACACCTGGAATTCTAACGTAGGTGGATTTTCTGTCGGGGAATTATGGGATTCAAATGTCAACACATTGGAATGGTGGGCCAATAATGCCAACAGTTCCGTATTTGATTTTGCGGCCTATTATAAAATGGATGAAGCCTTTGATAATGGTAATTTAAATGCTTTGAATGATGATATGATGTGGAAAAGAAATCCATACAAAGCAGTCACCTTTGTTGCCAATCATGATACCGATATCATCTACAATAAAATGCCGGCATATGCCTATATCTTAACCCATGAAGGTTATCCTACCATTTTTTACAGAGATTATGAAGAATGGTTAAATAAGGAACGACTGAACAATCTGATCTGGATTCACAATAACAAAGCCACCGGAACAACTTCCATTCTCTACACCGATAATGATGAATATATTGCAAGACGTAACGGTTATAATGGTAATCCGGGACTTGTAGTTTACATCAATACGTCTTCAAACTGGCAGGAAAGATGGATAGAAACCAACTGGAGCAGCCAGCAGATCAAAGATTTTACAGGGAACTCAAGCTGGTACCCAACAACTCAGGGAGATAAATGGGTGAAAATCCAGTGTCCGCCGAATTCTTATTCTGTGTGGTCACTGAATTTATGAGTAATGAGCAATGGGTAATGAGTAATTATTGATAATTGATAATTGATAATTGATAATTGATTAAGCTGGTAAGAGGCTGCTCTTCAGTTTAATTTCTATTAAACATTAAACATTAAACATTAAACTAGCAAAACTATACGTCTTAGTTGTCATTCCGTAGGAATATCTATACAAAGCATTAATATTGTAGGAAATTCTTACGGAATGATCTTTTTATAAGTTAAATGAAACGGTGTAAGAATCATTAATTACACCTGAATAAATTTTTTCTTCTGATGAAGGTCCGGTAAATAACATTTCTGGTTGGCCAGTTTCATCCTGTTTCTGGAAATAAGATCATAGGCCTTGTCCCTTAAAAATGCCGGAACGATTTTTCCGATAAACGAAAGTTTATATATGCCTCCCAACAAGTTAGCTATTTCCAGTACTGCCCTTGACTTGATCAGATAAAACCGTCCGGGTTTCCACAGATACATAGTATTGAATACATTGGTTTCCAGCCCTCTTTCAGATAAAAACTGCTGTCCGAAATCAGATTGAAGAGAAGCAAACATGAACTGGTCTTTATTGTCCCGTTCCAAAATCCACTGTACCCAGAAATTGCAGACTCCGCAATCTCCGTCAAAAAATACAATATGCTTATTTTCCCAATTTTCCATGACGTTATTTATTAAATAGGATTCCCCTTTCCGTGTCTTCTTTTACTTTTTTGAAATAATGGATAAGATCTGCACGCTGCTCATCAGAAAGTTTAGCATTCTGATGGCCTAAATAATAGGATTCAAGCGGCATCTCTTTTTTTTCAACCATTTCTATACATTCCTCAAGTTTATGAAGCTGTCTTTTAGGTTCATACACTGCAAAGGTAGAAAAATTAAGATGATTCCTGCCCTCGTCAATATGATTTTTTACCCACCATGACATCGGGGAGATATTGCTGTACCATGGATACTTTGTTTCATTGGAATGACAATCATAACATGATGTTCTGATTGTATGCGCTATCTTTTCAGGAGTATTTTTAATTTTCAGAAAATCCATACCGGGAGTTGGCGGCGGATTCGTTTTATCGATAGGAAAAAATTGTATGATGATAAATACAACGAGAACGACAACAATTATTTTTTTCATAGCGGATGTTCATGTTTTATAAATATAAAGATAGTTAATTTATTTTTAGTGAAAGAAAGTTAGAAGCTGGAAGAAGGAACAGCTTCCAGAAAATGTTGTAATAGTGTATTTTTTAGCAATTAATATGTTATTTTCATGGTGACGCCAAACATCCTCCTTTCAACTTCCTTCTCCCTTTACATTCTTACGTTGAGTAATTCTAAATTGGAAGGTATACTGTTGTTTTTATTTAAGTTAATCTTAAAAATGACTAACTTAATACCACAATTCTGACCAGATATTGTGCCGTTGAAAATATTTATTTATAGTTTTTAACTATCATTGAGATAAAAATTAATAGATTGTATTTATTGAGCAAACGTTGTAGGTTTGTGATGTTCTTAGAACACAATTGGAAACTGTATTAATCAACATAAAAAATAAATAAACGACAATGGAAAAAGATTTGAATGACATCAGTAAATGCCCGTTTCACAACGGAACAATGAAGAAGAATGTAGCAGGAGGAGGAACTCAGAATTCTGACTGGTGGCCTGATCAGCTTAGAGTAGATCTTCTGCGCCAGCATTCTTCACTTTCAGATCCTATGGATAAGGATTTTGACTATGCCAAAGCATTTGAAAGCCTTGATCTGGAGGCTGTAAAAAAAGACCTTCATGCATTGATGACAGATTCTCAGGATTGGTGGCCGGCCGACTTTGGTCATTATGGCCCTCTGTTTATCCGTATGGCATGGCACAGCGCCGGAACGTATCGTGTAGGTGACGGAAGAGGTGGAGCAGGAGCTGGGCAACAGCGTTTCGCACCGTTGAACAGCTGGCCTGATAACGTAAGTCTTGATAAAGCACGAAGATTATTGTGGCCCATCAAACAAAAATATGGAAGAAACATCTCATGGGCAGACCTTCTGATCCTTACGGGGAATATCGCTCTTGAATCCATGGGCTTTAAAACATTTGGGTTTGCGGGAGGACGTGCAGATGTCTGGGAACCGGATTCCGATGTCTATTGGGGATCTGAGAAGACATGGCTTGGAGGTGATTTACGGTATGCTCACGGTTCGGAGGGAGTAGCAGAAGGACATTCGGCGGTTCTTCCTACTGATGATAATGCAGACGGAGATATTCATTCAAGAAACCTTGAAAATCCGTTGGCTGCTGTACAAATGGGGCTTATTTATGTAAACCCTGAAGGTCCGGACGGAAATCCTGACCCTATTGCTGCTGCTAAAGACATCCGTGATACTTTCGGACGTATGGCGATGAACGATGAAGAAACCGTTGCTTTGATTGCCGGAGGACATACTTTCGGTAAAACCCATGGAGCAGGTCCGGCAGATCATGTAGGAAAAGAACCTGAAGGAGCCGGAATTGAACAGCAGGGATTAGGATGGGCAAGCACGTATAAGTCTGGTAGCGGAAGAGACGCGATTTCCAGCGGACTGGAAGTAACCTGGACAGAAACTCCTACCCAATGGAGTAATTACTTCTTTAAAAATCTTTTTGAAAATGAGTGGGAATTAACAAAAAGCCCTGCAGGAGCTCACCAATGGGTAGCCAAAGACGGTGCTGAAATCATTCCTGATGCATTTGATGCTGACAAAAAACATAAACCAACCATGCTTACCACAGACCTTTCGTTAAGAATGGATCCTGTATACGAAAAAATTTCAAGACACTTCTACGAAAATCCTGATGCGTTTGCCGATGCGTTTGCCAGAGCATGGTTTAAATTAACACACAGAGATATGGGACCACGCGCCCGTTATCTGGGACCGGATGTACCGCAGGAAGAACTGATCTGGCAGGATCCTATTCCGGAAGTCAACCACGAACTGGTCGATGAAAATGATGTGGAGGCATTGAAATCAAAAGTTTTAAATTCAGGACTAAGCAATACAGAACTGATATCTACAGCCTGGGCTTCCGCTTCTACTTTCAGAGGAAGTGATAAACGTGGTGGTGCCAACGGAGCAAGAATCAGACTGGAGCCTCAAAGGAACTGGGAAGTCAACAATCCTTCTCAATTGAATAAAGTATTAAATGTTCTGGAAGGAATTCAGAAAGAATTCAACGATTCTCAAAACGGAGGTAAAAAAATATCATTGGCAGACTTAATTGTACTAGCAGGAAATGCTGCTGTTGAAGTGGCTGCCAGAAATGCGGGTCAGGACGTAAAAGTTCCTTTTGCCCCGGGAAGAATGGATGCTTCTCAGGAACAGACGGATGTAGAATCTATGGGTTACCTTGAGCCTGCTGCTGATGGATTCCGAAATTATCTGAAAAGAAAATATACGGTGTCTACAGAATCTTTACTGATTGATAAAGCACAATTATTAACCCTTACCGCTCCGGAACTAACCGTATTGGTCGGAGGAATGCGTGCTTTGGATACGAACTTTGACGGTTCAAAACATGGTGTATTCACCAGCCGTCCGGGCGTTCTTACCAATGATTTCTTTGTAAATCTTCTGGATATGGGAACTCAGTGGAAAGCAATGTCAGATGACAGAGAATTGTATATCGGAACTGATCGGAAAACCGGCCAGCCAAAATGGACCGCTACGCGTGCGGATCTTGTTTTCGGCTCCAATTCTGAATTGAGAGCCGTGGCTGAGGTATATGGAAGTGCCGATGCACAAAGCAAATTTGTAAAAGATTTTGTGGCGGCGTGGACGAAGGTGATGAATCTGGATAGGTTTGATATATAAAAAGTAATTTTTTAGATAATAGAATCGGCTGCCCGGAAGGGCAGCCGATTTTGGTTTATCAATAGTAAAAATATTAAACTATTCATAATCAGTTTTAATGTAAACGTTAATCACAATGTTTAGATGGAAAAATATTATAGAGTATTTATTCAATGGAGAATAAATTAAATTTACAAGTGGTTAAAAATTAGATATTTAACCGATATAAAAAAATCATAACAAAAAAATTGTAGTTGATCAATAACTATTTTACTTTCGTAATGGTAATCAGATATAAAAAACTTATCAGGAAATATCATTGGAGAGTATTGTTTACAAATTCAATATATTACTTTAAAGTTTTTATAAATATAATACGACAAGTTTTGTCGCCTTGCAGGTATATCTTTGCTTTATTAAAGAAAGTTAATCAATTTTATTTGGGATAAACTTTAAAAATTTTAATTTTGTAAGTATTAAAAAACATGACCATGAAACAATAATTACACCTCGATAATTTGTGTATTTCTATATACACAATACATCAATCAATATTTACTTAACATTAATAACACAAGTATGAAAAAACTCTACATGTGTGCATTGTCTTTATGCACTATTACGGACATATTTGCCCAAGAGGTACTTTGGCAGAAAGATATAAAGTCCTCAGCTCAGGATTTTTTAAGCCAGATTACTACAACAATTGACGGACAGTATCTGATCATGGGAAGCAGTATTCAGACCGATAAGCTTAGGCAGAACAGCAAGCAGAACAACGGTTACGACTTTCACCTGATTAAATTAAACCAGCAGGGAGAACAGGTTTTTGAAAAGTATTTTTCTGGAAACAATCACGACTATTTATCTTCAACGGTTACTACTCAGGACGGTGGTTTTCTGATCACAGGTTCATCATATTCAGGAAAAGGACTTGATAAAAAGGAAGATTCTAAAGGTGGCTCAGACATTTGGTTAATTAGAATCAATGAATTTGGTGATGAATTATGGCAGAAAACTTTAGGAAGCTCATCAGATGAAGAAGCAAGAGCTGTGATTCAGACTACAGATCAGGGATTCTTTGTTGCTGGAAGTGTACAAAACTCATCTAAAGGTCATGGCTCAAAAGATGTCCTGATCATTAGGTTAGATAAGGACGGAAAGATTCTGTCTGAGCAAACATTGGGGGGACGTGGACTTGATGAAGTAGAGAAGATGATCCCTACTCGTGATGGAGGAGCGCTACTTGGAATATATTCCAGAAGTTCTATAAGTGGGACAAAGAAAACAGAAAACTTTGGCGAAGGTGATTACTGGATTGTAAAGCTGGATAAAAATGGGAAAGTAGAATGGGAAAAGAATTTCGGAGGAAAAGGCGATGATCATTTGAGGACGCTGGCCTTAACTTCGACGGGTTTTATCATTGGCGGAGAATCCAGATCAGAAAGGTCAGGAAACAAAACGGTAGGATTAGAAGAAGGTACGGATCTTTGGTTGATTTCCTTGAATGAAAGAGGAGATGAACAGTGGCAGAAGTCTTACAATTTTAAAAACAGAGATATCCTGATGGGAATGAGTGTTCTACATTCAGCTGATGATAAATATTCGAAAGGAATTTTATTGGGTGGTTATACTCAGGCAGAAGGAAGAATAGAAACTGATGATGAAACCTTTTGGATGCTCTATCTTGATCCAAATGGAAATGAACAGTGGAGAAAACACGTCAAAGGAGAATCCAGAAAGAAGGAAGAAAGACTTTCGGATTTAAAGCTGAACAGAGACGGTTCTATTGTTCTGGCCGGAACCAGTGCAGAAGAGCTGGGTAAAGAAAACTGGAAGATTGTAAAACTTGGAGACAAGCAGGTTGATCAGCTGATTGAAAAATATGATATCAAGATCTATCCGAATCCTGTTTCAGATTATGCTTACGTAGAAATAGGTTTTGATCCTTCGACAGGCTCAGGACAGAGTTTTAAGGATGCAGATATTCTGTTGTATGATATGAGTGGAAGACAGCTTCAGAGTATAAAAACTAAGAACAGAGTCACTAAGATCAATACCCAGGCTTTGGTGCAGGGAGCTTATCTGGTGACGGTAAAAACGGATAACAATAAAACGGCGAATGCCAAATTAATCAAAAAATAAACACAATGAAAAAAACTTTAACATTGGCAGGGATTATTCTTTCTGCTTTGATGTATAGCCAGAGTAATACTCCACAGGATTATACTGCCAATACTAATGATGCAGGTAAGCACATTCCTAAGATATCTCCGACGAGTCCTGAATCATTTAAATTTAGCCAGTATGGAAATGTTCCTATAGGAATGTTTACAGGTGCTCCTAATATTAATATTCCCATTACAGAACTTTCAGTTGATGGGACCAATATTCCCATTTCTCTAAATTATGCTTCTAACGGTATTAATGTGGATGAGATGAATGGCTCAGTTGGATTAGGCTGGACATTTATTTCAGGTGGAGTAATCACCAGAACCATAAGGGATAAGCCTGATGAACAAAGTAATTTTGTTGGTGGAGAGGTTCCATTAATAGAAAATTTCTCTACTCAATTAACAGAATACCTAAAACTCTGTGAGAATGATGATTTTGATTCTGAACCTGATTTGTATTCTGCCAACTTTGGTGGCTATAATATGAAATTTATGATCAATAAAGCTGGTAATATCACTATGTTAGATCAGAAAGATTATCAAATTAAAAAAAATGATAATGGAAATTTATTTTCAATTATTCTGGATAATGGAGTACGATATAATTTTAATGCTGTAGAAAATGTGCTAAACAGAACCCTGAATGTTGGCGGGCATCAGATTCCTTCACAATATCCGCAGTCATGGTATCTTACCTCTGTAGTCGCAGCAAACGGCCAAACACTCACTCTTGAGTACCAGGATGTAAGCTATACCAGTACTTTATCACAATCTCAAACTATGACCTACACCACAGGACCACAACAGAAATATGGAGATATAGGATCAGGCCCAAATGGTGGAAACTCCTGCCCTATGGTAGATTATGCATTACCGCCAAATAATATCGGCCTTATTGCCGAATCAGAACAGGAGGTATCAGGAAAACAGATCAAAAAAATATATGACTCAAACAATAACTCAATTGTTTTTACCTATTCAGTACAAAATGGAGATTATTCAAAACTGACTGGGATTAAAAAATATCATAACGATCAAGTAATAGATGATGTTACTTTTAATTATCTTAATACAAGTGTTTCAAGGTTGTTTCTGAGTGAAATCCGTAATAACAAAAGCAATTCTTCATATAAATTTTCCTATAATAATCCAGAAAGTTTTCCTTCAAGATTAAGTTTTTCCAGAGATATGTGGGGATATTATAATGGTAAGAGTAATAGTACTCTTATTCCCCAAATTTTTGATAGCAGTAATACTTCTGCCCCACAATATAATGGGGCTGATCAGAGTATTGTGCCCAATCTTGGACAATATGGACTGCTAAAAACCATAACTTATCCAACAGGTGGAAATACTTTATTAAACTATGAGAACCACAAAAAGAAAGATAATGTTTTGGTTCCTGCTACGAAGGCCAATATAGGAATTTCAACATTTAATCCTTTAGGTACATACGAGACAAATAAAGAAACCATTGTAATTCCACAAAAAACAGGACTTGTTCAAATTGGATTATCAAGTTACCTCTACTCATATGGTACTTGTAAAAATAGTCCTGCTTTACAAACAGGTAAGCAAAAAGCCAGTTTAGAAGTATTTGATCAGACAGGTAACCTTTTAACTTTATTGGAGTACAGCCCACTATATAATACTTATTTTCCTCTTGGAACCTCAACTGAAGCATCATTGAACACAAATAAAAAAGTTTTCGTGAATGTTAATAAAAATCAGCCTGTTAAAATAGTTTTAACAGCATTGTTTGCTTGTGCAGATGCATATGCTTCAACAACTTACTATGATAAAGATGATGAGTATGTTTTGCAGGATGTATTGTTAGGAGGATACAGGGTTTCATCAACTGTTGAGACTCCTATTGATGGGCTTCCTATTACAAGAAAATATAACTATGTAAATGATAATGGAGAATATTCTATTCATCAGACGCGAGAGCCTTTATTTAAAGAAAACAGAACTGCCGGTTCTGTATGTGTAGGAGGAGCTTTGACATCAACTACGCCTATTATTCTAAATTATACAGCGATAACTTCATCAAATATCGGGAGATTATTTTCATTTAATCCTAATATATTTTATGACACTGTTGAAGAAAAAATAGAAGAAAAAGGTAAAACCATTCATTATTTTAGCTCAAATACAGATTATTGGGGAGATCCAATTAAGGGGAGCTCAATTATATCGGCCCCATGGACTAATTCTGGATGGGACAATGGAAAAGAAATCCTGACAGTTTATAAAGACAATGCCAACGTAATTCTTAAAAAGGTTGAATTTAATTTCTCAGAAGATACTTCAAGAACATCTTATATGGGAGCAATTACCAGACGAAAAATATTTGAACCTGTTCTGAATGACGGAAATTGGAATAATTTTGAAAATTTAGATGCGGTATACTATAAAAATATTAGCCGTTTCACTTATCTGAAATCCCAAAAAACGACGGATTATTTTAATGGTAATCCTGTTGAAACTAAGATTGAGTATTTTTATGATAATCCTTCCCACCATCAATTAAAAAAACAGAAATACACTACGGCTGACGGGGTGATTAATGCTACGGAGTATAATTATGCTCACGAAAAAGGAAATCAAAAGCTAATTAATGCCAATATGATTGGTATCCCTTTAGAAACAGAAGTAAAGAAAAACTTGAATACTGTCTCTAAAACAGAAACGAAGTATGATAACCCATTGACTTTACTTCCAAGCTCTGTTGTGTCTACCGATTTGCAAAATACCCAAACCACAGAAGTTACTTACAATCAATACGATCCCAAAGGAAATTTGCAGCAATATACCGCAAAAAATGGTCTTTCAACAGTAATCATCTGGGGTTACAACCAAACTCAGCCTATTGCCAAAATAGAAGGAGCTAAATTATCAGATATCCAGCAGTCTTTAATGGATTCCATTATTAATGCTTCCAATACAGATGCCGCTGCTGCTGCTAATAATGATGAAACTTCATTTTTGTCTGTACTGAATACCTTCAGAAACAGTCTGCCAAACTATCAGATTACCACCTATACCTATGATCCTTTAATTGGGGTAAGAAGCATCACGCCACCATCCGGAATCAGAGAAAGCTATGTTTATGATTCCGCAAACAGGCTTCAGAAAGTGATCGATGTGAATGGCAAAGTGTTGAAGGAAATGAAATACAATTATAAAAACTAAAACTGATGAGAAAATTGATACTACCAATAGGAGCTCTGCTCTTATCCAATATAACTTATGCGCAGCTTTCTACGATTTCAAGCAATGAAAACTATATCCAGTCCAAAACGTATCTGGATTATAATGGAACATCTGCTACCAAATCCTCAGAAACCGTACAGTATTTTGACGGGTTGGGAAGACCAAAACAGGTAGTGAATGTCAAAGCATCACCACTGGGACGTGATGTAGTTACTCATATTGAATATGATCCTTTCGGAAGACAGGTTAAAGGTTATTTGCCTGTTCCCCAGCTTTCTACCAGCAATGGAAACTATTATTCAGATCCATTAGGTGTTTATCCTAACACCTACGGAAATGAAAAGATCTATTCTGAAAAAGTGCTGGAAAACTCTCCTTTGGACAGGATTCTGGAGCAGAAACAGGTAGGTAATGACTGGAACGGAAAATCTGTAAAGTTCAGTTATGATACCAACGGATTTAATGAAGTCTATCAGTTTACCACAACCACAAGCTGGGTAGATGGAGCTACTAAAAGTGTACTGAGCTTATCCTCTGCCACGGTTTATGCCCCAAACCAGCTTTATAAAAACTCTGTCAAAGACGAGGATGATAATGAAACCATAGAGTTTAAAAACGGTAAAGGTCAGGTTCTATTAGTTCGAAAAGTAAAGAGTTCTGCAGAACATATCGATACCTATTATGTTTACAATGAATATGACCAGCTGGCTTTTGTTATTCCTCCTCTGGCTGTTCATAAGCCTATTACGGATGATCTTCTCAATACCTTATGCTATCAGTACCGTTATGATGGCAGGGGAAGGCTGGTGGAAAAAAAGCTTCCTGGCAAAGGCTGGGAGTATATGGTGTATGATAAAGCTGATCAGCTTATCCTGTCCCAGGATACAGTTCTTAAAGGAAAAGGACAATGGCTTTTTACTAAATATGATCAGTTTGGAAGAATCGTTTATACCGGAATCACCAATAATGCTGCCAGCAGGGCATCAATGCAAAATAGTGTCAATGCCAATACTAATTTATATGAAACCAGAACTACTACACCTGGATTTACCTTAAATGGCATACCTGTAAATTATACCAAGCTTTCGACTCCCACCAGTGTTGCCCAGGTGTTAACTGTTAATTATTATGATACCTATCCTGCCTACAGTTTTAATCCTGCATTTCCTTCGACAATTCAGGGAGAGCCGGTATTGACTGAAACTCCTACAGCTGACGGAAGAAGTACCAAAGGACTACCTGTAATGAGTTTTGTAAAGAATATTGAAGATAATAACTGGACAAAGAACTATACCTATTACGATCAGAAAGGAAGAGCTATTGGAAGTCACTCCACTAATCATCTGGGAGGATATACCCACACAGAATCCAAACTGGATTTTGCAGGTCTTGCTTTGCAAACCATTACCTCGCATTTACGAAAGGCAGGTGAAACAGGAATCACTGTAAAAGAACGCTTTGTATATGATAATGGAAACAGACTAAAGGAACATTATCACCAGGTAGATAATAATCCAGAAGAGCTATTGGCTAAAAATAGTTATAATGAACTCTCTCAATTGGTCAACAAGGAGGTAGGAAACAATCTTCAGAGTATTGATTATGCCTACAATATCAGAGGATGGATGACTGATATTAACAAAGCCCAGATGAGTCTTACGGATTTAGGAGGCAAGCTTTTTTCTTATAAAATCAAGTATACTCAGAAAGAAGGTGTTACCAATGCTGACCCTGCACTATTTTCAGGTAAAGATGTACTTCCAAGATACAACGGCAATATCGCAGAAGTAGACTGGAGATCTGTTGAAACATTGGGCGTAAATCCTTCGTTAACCCCAAAGAGATACGGTTATGCTTACGATAAACTCAACAGGCTGACGGCAGGATACTATCAGAATCCCAACAACCCATACAGCAAAGAAAATACAGAATCTCTGCAGTATGATGTAAATGGTAATATTACCGCCCTTTACAGGACTTCTGTGATGGAGAATGGAAGCAATACCGCTACGGTAATTGACAATCTTGCATATGATTATATGGGAAACCAGGCTGTTAAAATTAAAGATAACAGCGGTAATAATACAGGATATGAAGGTACCGCTGGATTACCTATCGGATATGATGTCAATGGAAATATGATTTCAATGCCCGATAAGCAAATCTTAGACATCAAATACAATCATTTGAATCTTCCTCAGGAAATGAGTATAGATTTCGGTACTGCTGGCACTGTTATCAATAACATGTATAGAGCAGATGGTACTAAGCTGGAAAAAACCTCTGTAACCAGTGTTTCAGGATATTATACCGTTACTACTACTACAGAAAAGACAGAGTATCTGGATGGTTTTCAGTATTTTAAAAGAGATGTCGTTACTTCAGGAGGAGGTGGGGAAATTGAATTGATGACAGCAAGAGCAATGGAACCTCAGGCTTTTTCATTGGAAAATACTACCGTTTCTCTCCCATCAGCCAAAACTCCGGATTTACAGTTTTTCCCTACTTCTGAAGGGTTTTATGATTATCAGAAAAATCAGTATATTTACCAATACAAGGATCACTTAGGAAATGTAAGAGTGAGCTTTGGGAAAAACAGCACAGGTGTTCTTGAAATCGTGGACAGTAATGATTATTATCCATTTGGGATGAACCATCTGAAAACCGGTAATGCTTATTTTGGACAGGATAGTTTTAAAAAGTACAAGTACAATGGCAAGGAATTACAGGAAACTGGTATGTATGATTATGAAGCAAGAATGTATATGCCGGACATTGGAAGATGGGGGGTGGTGGATCCGTTGGCGGAAACTTCCAGACGTTGGAGTACTTATGCATATGCTTACAATAATCCGATTAGGTTTATTGACCCGGATGGAATGCAGGCAGAAGATAAGATTAAGATCTTTAACAATGGTAACATAGAAAGAACAAAAGACAATAATGCTTATGATACTATTACAAACGAAGATGAGTCTAAGTCTATCCAAATCGCTCGTACCAATGTTTCTGAAACAAATCCTACAGGAGACTCACAAATAGGCGAGTTGAAGAATGAAAAGGTTTCAATTGCAGGAGTTGGACCTGATTTCGGTTATTTCCAAATAAATGATTATAATACAGCTACACAAGTTTTCGAATTTATAGCAGATAATACTTCTGTAGAATTTGGGCAGGATAAATTTGATTTTTCTGACGGATTTTCTACAAATGTAATAAGCACAAATTACAATGAGACTAAGCATGCAAGTGCTGCTGATGTTTTGGCTAATCATAATCTGACTATGGGGTCTGGTACAATGCATATAACAAAAGATGGGGTGTATTCTGAAGCTGTTCATTCCCATCCCGGATTTGAATATAATCCTTCTGGATTTAGTGAAGGAAATTGGAACAAAGGAAATCCAACATTTGGCGTAGCATATAAAGATGGTGGTGATAAGGGACGTTCAAAAAGCAATAATGCAATATCTAAGTATGTTTATAATACATGGCTAAAAAATAACGGTGCAAATGGTGGGTATGTAAAATATAATTACAATGAAGCAGTATATACAGGAAAGAAAAAATAAATCAATCTAAATCTATGAAAAAAATACTTTTAATTACTCTTGTTTTCTTTTTTACATTTAATAAAAGTGCTATTAAAAAACAAGATTTACATAATATTATCAAAGGATATATAGAATATATTTCTAAAAAACGAAAAGTTGATAATAGGAATGAAATATTAGCAGTGAGTTTTCACGACCAAACAAAAGAGAAAAGTGAATATTCAATTGATGTAGCTTTTTTCAAACCTGAATTTATGGAAGGTATTCAATATAAGAATGTTTATATATTTGAAGGTTATAAACTTATACTACCTGATAATGAGTGTAAAAGCATAGAGAAAATGTTTAAAAAAACCAAATATGAAAATTTCAATCAAAAGAAAACAATGATTAATGATGATTTTGAAAATTGGCATATTGTTTTAAACAAAAAAAATGAAATAACTTTTTTATCACCAGTTCCGATTTCGGGGTGTATGAAGTCAATTTTAATGAATAGAAAATTAAAATTCTCTGATACATACGAAGATGTTACATTTTCTAATCCTTCTGCTGATTGCTCGACGCTTACACATTAATACTCTATACAATTATAACCCCCCCCGCTGGCGCGAGCGTCTCGCTCGTGTCCAAAAGTAAAACAGAACCTCTGCAACAGTGGAGGTTTTTTTATACTATAAGCTGTTTCAGTCGATTATATACCTTCATCTAATATAATTATCTAAATTTATCACGAAAGATTACCCAGAACTCTAAGGTAACGGATTATATTTACAGAGCAGACGGAGTGAAACAAAAAAAGGTTTTCGGAACATAAACAATCGATTATCTGGACGGCTTTCAGTATACCAATTCGATATTAAAGTTTTTCCCAACGGCGGAAGGATATTTTAATGTTGAAACCGGAAAGTATGTGTATAATTATACAGACCACCTTGGAAATACAAGATTAAGCTATGCTAAAAATGGAGCAGGGACAGAGATCATTGAAGAAAGCAATTATTATCCGTTCGGATTGAAGCATGAGGGGTATAATGTATTGATGGGAAATCCTTCGTATAAGTACAAGTACAATGGGAAGGAGCTTCAGGAGTCTGGAATGTATGATTATGGCGCAAGATTCTATATGCCGGATATTGGACGATGGGGAGTAATTGACAACAAGGCTGAAAAATATTCACCGATGTCCCCATATATCTATGCAGGAAATAATCCTATTGCATTTATAGATCCTGACGGAAATGAATTAATTCTTTCATTTGCAACTGCAACTGCAAGACAATCTTATGAAAACTTAGTAAATTCTTCACTTGGGGGGAAATATGAAGCTGTTTATACTCAAATACAAGGGACAAATACATATAAAGTTACTCTTAATATGATTAATAAAGATGCTACCTTAACCAAAGAACAACAGGCTTTCTATGATAACTATAATGAGGTCATTACAGCAAAAGAAATTGTTAGTCAAGATTTAGTAGAAAATGACAAATCAGTTGTGGTTGGAAGTTTTCAAACAGGTGAGATTGATATGGCAGATGTTTTAGAATTTGATAAAGTTGGAAAAGGAGGTACAAGTAGTGCAGGAGCTATAACTCATGAGCATATTGAGCAGCTGGAAAAAGCTAAAATGGGACTCAAAAAAGGCGACATAGGAAAAACAGAAACAGATGCTGCCGGAAATACCACATATCCCGATTTTAATAAGGCTCATGCAAAAGCTTTTAAGAAAGAGGGTAAAGTAAATGGAAATGAAAGAATAGAAACTGAAGGTCCGATGAGTATCAATGTATTCCAAGAGAAAGACAAAACCAAAACTAATCAAGCTATTTGGAAAAACGATACTACTGGAGGAATAACGGTTAAAAAAACAACATTACCATAATATGAAAAATATATTTTTTATTTTAGTATTATTACTGTTGGTGAATTGTACCAACTCTGTAAAGAAAAGTAATAATGTGTATGTCGATGGAGACTGTATTGAAAATTTAGATTTCAAAAAGGAGTATTTTTCTAATATCAAGATTATTGATAGTCTAATAAATAAAAATGAAGGCAGTCAATTTAATAAATCCCTTGTATTTATTTCAAAGTATTCCCATGTTTCTTTTGAAAGTAGACTTAATTATGCTGGTCTGTATCCATCTGGAGTTTATGAGAAAGACCGAAAAGGTTGGATAGACTGGTATGAGAAAAATAAGTGTAATAATATACAGTTTAAGAAATAATATTTTAAGGCTCCCTCTCATGAAATAGGTACTGAGATAAAAGTTGTCAAAAGTATTATGGGGACTCATTATGAGGGGTGAAATTGTAAGTTATTCCCCCCGCTGCCGCGCGATTGTATCGTGTGGCAGATAATAAAAAACCCTCGCAATTTGCGAGGGTTTTGTTTTATAGAGCAGCAATATTTTTCTGCAGATAATCTTTAAAACGTTTTTTAGAGACGAAAGTTTCAATAAGTTTTAGGAGAATATTTTTTTCTTCGGTGTCGAGTTCGTTGATGAGTTTTAGTTGTTCCAGAACTGCGGTATCTTCCATAGAAACTTCGTTGGGAACATTATTTTTTTCATTGAAGAAAATAATATCATCGACAGAAATCCCGAAATGTTTAGCGACAAAAACCAACTTGTCAACAAGAATATTCTGTTGGTTGTTTTCCATTTTAGAATATCCGGTTCTATGCGTGTGCATCAAATCACCCATATCCTGCTGTGTTAAACCTTTACTCCTGTGCTGGCGCGCACGCTCGCTCGTGTCTATACCCCAGAAGGTAAAAAAAGTTTTCGGAACAGAAACAACCGATTATCTGGATGGTTTTCAGTATTTTAAAAGAGATATTGTTACTTCAGGAGGGGATCCGGGAGGAGAAATTGAATTGATGACAGCAAAAGCAATGGAACCTCAGGCTTTTTCATTGGAAAATACTACCGTTTCTATCACGTCAGCTAAAACTCTTGATTTACAGTTTTTTTCTACTTCTGAAGGATTTTATGATTAAGAAAAATCATTACATTTACCAATACAAGGATCACTTAGGAAATATAAGAGTGAGCTTTGGGAAAAACAGCACAGGTGTTTTTGAAATCGTAGACAGTAATGATTATTATCCTTTTGGAATGAACCATCTGAAAACCGGTAATGCTTATTTTGGACAGAATAGTTTCAAAAAGTATAAGTACAACGGAAAGGAGTTGCAAGAGACGGGGATGTATGATTATGGAGCGAGATTCTATATGCCGGATATTGGGAGATGGGGTGTGGTTGACCCTCTTGCTGAAACTTCAAGAAGATTTTCTCCATATAACTATGCTTTTAATAATCCGATAAGATTTATCGATCCTGATGGAATGCAGGCAGAAGATAAGATTAAGATATTTAATGATGGTACTATAGAAAGAACAAAAGACAATAATGCTTATGATACAATTACTAATGAAGATGAATCCAAGTCTATACAAATTGCAAGAATAAACGTATCAGAATCAAATCCAACAGGAGATTCGCAGATAGGAGATGCTAAGACAGAAAACATTAAAACACAAGGTCATGATGGAGAAGCAGGATCATCTAGATATACCTACTTGCAAATACAAAATTATGATGTTGCAACCCAGTTTTTTGAATTTGCTGCTAGTAATACAAAAGTCGAATTTGGACAGGATAGATTAGGTTTTTCAGATGGTTTTTCTACAAATATTATAACTACCAATCATACAGCTAATTCGAGTTCTAGTATAGCTAAGACAATTGGTTATGTTAATGTAAGTCTACCAGGGTCAAGCTCTTCTCATTTTATAAATATGGCAACTATTCAAGAAAGGGTTCACTCTCATATACCAGGTTCAGAACCTGGTCCATCAGGATTTACTTCTTTTCTTAGAAATGGAACATGGGTAAGTGAATTATCACTACCTTTAGGTGATCGTGTAAAGTATGATAATATTAAAAATTCATATCAATATACGCCTAATGTAGGCTATTTTAGATATAGTAATGAAGCATCTGTATATACAGGTAGAACAAAAAAATAAAAATATGAAAAGATTTTTCTTACTAATGTGCATTATAATTCTTTGTAGTTGTAAAAATAATTTTAACAGCCAAAAGAAAAATAACTTATATCAAAATATAGTTAAAACATATATTGAATATAGAAACTCAGAAAAGATTCTAAG
This sequence comes from Chryseobacterium sp. NRRL B-14798, assembly GCF_050470705.1. Classification (NCBI taxonomy): domain Bacteria; kingdom Pseudomonadati; phylum Bacteroidota; class Flavobacteriia; order Flavobacteriales; family Weeksellaceae; genus Chryseobacterium; species Chryseobacterium sp. NRRL B-14798. Next base: position 1,078,973 of record NZ_JBFLUL010000005.1, read on the forward strand.
TAAAGAGGAAAACATATTATTAATTGGAGCTAATACCAGTAAATATTATGAAAATAGCTATTGGGTGGATGTTACTTTTGTAAGTCCAATGTTATTGCAAGATGCAAAATACACTAAAGTCTATCAAATAGATGGTTATAAATTAGTTATAGATGAATCATCTAAAAAGTCAAATATTTTAAAAAACTCTTTTAAAGAAACTAAATATAAAAATTTCAATTTAGCAAAAGAGCTAATAGATTACAATGTAAAAAATTGGCATATTATATTTAATTCTAAAAATGAAATTATTCGCATAACATCTCCATATCAAAAATCAAAAGAAATAAAAGAATTGCTTATGAGAAAAGGAATAAAATTTTCAAAGGACTACGAAGAGTAAAATTATATAGTAAATATGAGAGACTACCTTTGAGGCAGTCTCTCTTTATAGTAAGCTGTAAGTGCTACAAATATAATAGTAAAGAGTCGCAGTGAGACAGGTGCGAAACTTCACATGGTAGATATTGGTAGGTGGGTAGTAAAAGCCCCTGCTGTCGCGAGCGTCTCGCTCGTGTCCACGAATAACAAATAGCCCCAAGTTACCGCACGAATCCTTTCGTCTGGTGAAATAATAATAACCACTGCTATTTTTGCGGTAGTTTTTTGTTTATAAACAGGTTCAAATAATGCCGGCAACCCGAGAATAAGGTTTAACGCTTAATGGGATTGTAAAAGAAAAAACAAAAAACCACCCTTGAAAAAGGATGGTTTGTAGACCCACAGGGATTCGAACCCCAGATGACTGAACCAAAATCAGTAGTGTTACCGCTACACCATGGGTCTGTTTCTATGCCGCGAAATTATAGAAATTATTTTAAATATGAAAATCTAAATTAAAGATTAATTAACATAATTAGTAAGAAGACAGCTTTATGTATTGATATCCAAAGAATTATTTTTCATTAAAATTTTTAAAAAAAGTCTTCTTCTATCCATAAACATTAGATTTGTGGATATTACTTGCTCATTTTGATGAGTAGGGTTTACATTAATTTATTCGAGGAATAATAACTTCCCGCTTCCTTCTTCCAGCTCCCATCCTTCAAAATTCAGTTAAATAATAAAACCTTATCTTTGCAAAAAATTGGGCTCCAAAAGTTGGAGTAACCCATTAATAACATATCCTGAGCAAAGCAAAAGGATTATTAAACATTTTTTATGTCAAATATTGTCGCAATCGTTGGACGTCCCAACGTAGGAAAATCCACGCTTTTTAATCGTTTATTAGAAAGAAGAGAAGCTATTGTAGATTCTACAGCTGGTGTTACAAGAGACCGTCACTACGGAAAATCAGACTGGAACGGAGTAGACTTTACCGTAATTGATACCGGAGGTTATGATGTAGGTACAGATGATATCTTCGAAGAAGAAATCCGTAAGCAGGTACAATTAGCGGTGGATGAAGCCACTTCTATTATCTTTATGATGAACGTGGAAGAAGGGCTTACTGATACAGACCACGAAATTTACAGACTTCTCAGAAGATCCAACAAACCTATTTATATTGTTATCAATAAAGTAGATTCTTCCAAGGAAGAACTTCCTGCAACAGAATTCTATCAGTTAGGAATTGATAAATATTATACACTTTCTTCTGCTACAGGTTCAGGAACAGGGGATTTGTTAGATGATATCGTTAAAGATTTCCCTACTACAGAATATAAAGATCCATTTGAAGGATTGCCTAAAATTACGATTGCAGGCCGTCCAAACGTAGGAAAGTCTACCATGACCAATGCTTTATTGGATGTCGAAAGAAATATCGTAACCGATATTGCAGGAACTACGAGAGACAGTATCCAGACTTTATATAACAAATTCGGACACGAATTTGTGTTGGTAGATACTGCAGGAATGAGAAGAAAGTCTAAGGTAAACGAAGACCTTGAATTCTACTCTGTAATGAGATCGATCCGTTCTATCGAATATTCTGACGTCGTGATCATCATGGTTGATGCTACACAAGGATGGGAATCTCAGGATATGAATATCTTCGGACTGGCTCAGAAAAACAGAAAAGGAATCGTAATCCTAGTGAATAAGTGGGATTTGATCGAGGACAAGCAGACCAATACGATGCGTGATTTTGAAAAATCAATCAAAGATAAAATCGGTCAGTTCCAGGATATTCCAATCTTATTCGTTTCAGCGTTAACGAAACAAAGAATTTTAAAAGCTGTAGAAGTAGCTATGCAGGTTTATGAAGACCGTAAGAAGAAAATTAAAACTTCAAAACTGAATGAAGTAATGCTTCCGATCTTCGAAAATACACCACCGCCGGCATTGAAAGGAAAATATATCAAAATCAAATATTGTGTTCAGCTTCCTACACCGTCACCACAGTTTGTGTTTTTCTGCAACCTTCCACAGTATGTGAAAGAACCATATAAAAGATTTACTGAAAATCAGCTGAGAAAAGAATTCGGATTTACCGGAGTTCCGATTGAAGTGTATTTCAGACAAAAATAATAGAACAAATGTTCATCGGAAATCTCCGGCAAGCGAAGCTTGCCGGAGATTTTTATATCACCCAACCAGACTTTCTCTTCCAGCCCGATCTTTCAATTCGTTTTTTAGTTGTAATTTTGCGGCAATTAATATCAATTAACTGAAATTAAAAATAAAATTTTCATGCTTACTATTTTATCGCAACACTTTTCTCTTGTCAACGAATGGATTAACGAACTTAGAAACGTTACAATCCAGCATGACCGAATGAGATTCAGAAGAAATATGGAAAGAATCGGGGAGATTGCCGCTTTTGAAATCAGTAAAGGACTGGAGTACAGAGAAGTTGAAATTCAAACTCCTTTAGATACAATAAAAAGCAGGGAAATAGCCGTGCAGCCGGTTATTACAACCATCTTAAGAGCAGGTGTTCCGTTATTCGAAGGAATCCTGAACTATTTAGACAGAGCAGACTGCGGTTTTGTGGCAGCTTACAGAAAACATGATGCCAACGATTATTTCTCAATCAAACAGGATTATCTTACGTGCCCAAGCATTGAAGGCAGACCCCTTATTGTAGCTGATCCTATGCTTGCAACTGGTGCTTCTCTTATTGAAGCCATCAAAGATTTGCTGACCAACGGAAATCCAACCCAGCTTCATATTGTTGCAGCCATTGCATCGAAACAGGGAGTTGAAACTGTTCAGAATGCATATCCTGAAGCTCATATCTGGGTAGGAGCAATTGATGAACACTTAACTTCAAAAGGGTATATCACACCAGGATTGGGAGATGCCGGAGATTTGAGCTACGGAGAAAAACTTCAGCGATAATTAAGAAAGATTCCAGAAATCTTTTATTAAGTTCAATAATAAATCAGGTCGTACTTTATCCATAGGATGCTTTGTATCCGGAAGTACGGCCAGTTTTGCATTTGGAAGGCTTCTGTAAACCCTTGAACTCTCTTCCAGCGTTACCATATTATCTTTATCACCCACCATGATTTGAACGGGAGTGGTAATCGTAGCAAAATTATTTTCCAGAGGCGGATTTTTACCTAAATCAATCATTAAATCAGCAATACCAGGAAGAAGCTGTTTCCACTTTGTTCCGTGCTGTGATTCTAAAAGCTGGGCATACTGCGGAATTTTTTCAAGAATAACATCCGGATTAAGCATCTTACTTTCTTTTAAAGCCTGTTCTTCAGTCCAGTCGAACTTTGTGCCCAGTGTTATAACAGAATTTACATTGTCAGGATTTTCCATTGCGTAGCAAAGTGCGACATAACCACCCATACTGTGCCCGAAAATAGATACGTCTGTCAGATGGTTCACTTTACAATACTCGGATAATTCCTCGACATACTTTTTAATATTGAGGCCGTCTTCAGGAAGTTTCAGGTCTCCATGTCCTGAAAAAAGAGGAGTATGAACTGTAAAATAGGATGACAGGACATTCAGGTAAGGTTTAAAAATGTCGCTGTGACCTAAAGCTCCGTGCAGTAAAATCAGATTGGGCATAGTTGTATAGTTTTCTGAAAATTAGGAAAAAGAATTGAATCGTGAAAATGGATGAGGCGGAAGTGTAAGAGTGTCTGAGAGTTTTCGGATTTAAAAATATTTTGATTATTTCTCCGTACAGAAAATCCCGAATCCCGAATCCCGAATCCCGAAACCCGCACCCCGAAACTCGCATCCGTTCCCATATCAAACATCCTCAGCCATCACCAAAACACTTACTTTATTATCTCCTGCATTTAAAATCTCCCACGCCACTGATGAAACCGTATTTCCTGTCGTGAAAACATCATCAATCAAAAGAATATGTTTTCCGGTAACAGGCTTGGTTGTGGAGAATGTATTGACAGTTTCCAGTCTGTGTTTCTTGTCTTTTAAGGCCTGTGCTTTAGAATAATGATTTCGTTTAATTAAATTATGATCAAAAGGAATGTTATAAAACGAAGATAAAGTTTCAGTAAATAAATGCAGCTGGTTATATCCCCTTTTCTTCAGTTTCTTTGGATGAAGCGGTACACTTACTAAAAGGTCAGGGAAATTATCTTTGAAATCAAGTCGTTCTGCTGTCCAATCGGCTAAGATTTTTCCTGCTTTTTCCCTGCTTCTATATTTCAGATCGTGAATAATCTGACGGCTTAAACCTTCCTTTTCAAACTGTATTAAAGCGAATGCGTTTTCAACCGGAAAAAATAAACTGCATTTTTCCTTAATCGGATTATTTTCAAAATAATTGTAATGGGTAAAGTGAATCTGACTGAAACAAAGATCACAAACCAAAAGTTCAGGATCAATGATTCTGCTGCAGTGGATGCAGCGGTTAGGAAACAATATATCTAATATCATAGTGTGTTTTTACTAAGATATGAAAATAATTGTCAATTTTTGCTTCGCAATGTCAATAGTGAATTATTATTGTTCGCGAATTTTATGAGCTAATGATTTCATTTATCAAAAGGAATTTTTTCGTTGTTGAGTGGAATGCCATAGCGGCCGAAAAGCTATTAAATAGTATAAAAAACTTTGTGAACTCCACATTTAGAAAAATAACTTACCCGTGAATTTCAACAGCAAATCTATTATTCACAAACCTGATCCAGCACCCCGAACCGTATAAAAATTCACAAGCGAAGCGCATTGATAATTCACGATTCACTTTTTAAATATCATCAAACGTCTTCCTGATCTTCTCAACAGCATTCTTCATACTCATATTAAAATGCTCCTTTTCCAGTCTTACCGGTGGAGCCTGTCTCACTTCACAGTCAGGAATACTGCAGGATTCGCATGTAACCCCTACATTAATGGTTTTTAAGGAAGGAGACTTGATAAAACCAATTTTTTTAATCGTTTGGGAATTCAGTAAAATCCCTAGGCAATAACTTCTGTTACTTCCATCTGAGAATGGATTTTTTTGTGAAGTAGAAATTACCAGATAACTTATTCCCTGATCTTTATAATGAGAAACCTGAGCATCCGTCAGGGTTTCATTTTCTTTTAAATCACCAAGATTTTTTACCGCAATCCATCTTCTGCAGTAATGCTCGTTCATTGCATTGGCATGAGGAGCCTGCTGGTGATTAAGATGAAGCTCTTTTAAAATCTGAATTTTATCCGAATTTTTCTTTTTTACCAGACATAAATAAAAAAGATCTTTAATTCCCATTTCAGCCGAGAGGATGTTGGTCAGCCGGTAATAAAATGTTTCAGGCGAGTGGGTGAAACTGCTGATAAGACTCTCAAAATTTTTAGGTTCCCATGTATTTTGCTGGAAAAATTCTGAGGTTTTTTCAATGACAGGTTCTTTTGAAATGAGCAATGCTCCTGCGAAATAAGAGGCGTAAAAGTTATTCAGAATTTCTTCAAAGCTTCCGAAATCAAGCCACGAATAGGTATTGGGACGGTTTTTTAATTCCAGTACATTGAAGCCGATTTCTTTAGCCAGAATGAATGTTTTCTGATCCTTTTCCAGTTTTTGATTCAGCAGTAATAATTTTTTTTCAGGAATGAAAAGAGAGCGGAGGTTATCCAGAGTTCCATATTTTTCAAAATCTTCAGACTGAATGGTGTAACTGAATTTTTCTGCAAGAATTGCCTCCAGGATGTCAGACTTTAGATCTTTTCCGGGCTGTAACTGATTTTCCCGGGTAAACAGATCAACCTTTTCTTCAATTTCCGGAAAATAGTTATCATATAATTCCTGAAATGACCTTAAGACGGCAAAATAAAATCTTTCCTTACCAAGATTATAATTCTGAGAAATTTCGATCAGGGCATTAATAAAAGCCGTTACTTTTTTCGGTGCATCGCTGATAATGCTGATGAGGTTGTTTTTATTAATTCCGAATAACTCCAGAGGAACTTCTTTAAAGAAATCAGACTGCAGGATTTCATTGAAAGGGGAAAGGCTTTTATCAAGTTTGGTAGAAACCAGATCGTCAAAAGTACAGCTCAGTGCTTCAGAAAGCTGAATGATTTTATCGTGCTTGGGATACTTTTTCCCGTTTTCAATTTCGTTGAGGTAAGATTTTGATAATCCTGTCTTTACAGCAAGATCCTGCAGAGACCAGTTTTTCTTTTGTCTCTGCTGTTTCAGTTTTAGCCCGAAAACTGTTTTGATAAAGTCGCTTTCTGAATTCATTACTTCAAATATAAATAATTAGATGCGATTATTCGCATAATAATTTTTAAATAAATTTAGCGAACGTTCGCTATTTGTGAAAATTTTTATTTATGTTTGTAATATCAAATCACAAAATCAATAGGTTATGGAAACAAAGACTCAATTAGAAATAAAGGCACAGAAGCGGTTTGAGGAAGTATTTACTCCCGATTTGGCAGATTTTCTGATTTCGCTTCATCAGAACTTTAATCATAAAAGACTTGAACTTTTAGAAGAAAGAAAAATTACTCAGCAAAATTTTGATAAAGGAAATCTTCCTGAGTTCTTGAAAGAAACAGCAGACATCCGGAATGGAAATTGGGTATGTGCTCCGCTTCCTGACGATATGCTGGATAGAAGAGTAGAAATTACCGGTCCTGTTGACCGCAAGATGATTATCAATGCCTTGAATTCCGGTGCTTCTACATTTATGGCCGACTTTGAAGATAGCAGCTCGCCAGTGTGGGAAAACTGTATTCAGGGACAGATTAATCTTTCTGATGCCATTAACCGGACTATTGATTTTGTGAACGAAAAAGGAAAGGCATACACCCTTAATGAAAAAACGGCTGTTTTACAGGTTCGTCCACGCGGCCTGCACCTTCCTGAAAAACATATTGAAATCAATGGAGAAAAAGCTTCCGGATCACTGACTGATTTTGGAATATATTTCTTCAGAAATGCAAAACAGCTTTTGGAAAATGGCAGCGGTCCTTACTTCTATCTTCCAAAACTGGAACATTATAAAGAAGCACGCTGGTGGAATGAAGTTTTTGTTTTTGCGCAAAACTATCTCGGAATTCCGGAGGGAACCATTAAAGCGACTGTTTTAATAGAAACGATTACCGCTTCGTTTCAGATTGATGAAATTTTATTTGAATTAAAAGAACACAGCGCAGGATTGAATTGCGGAAGATGGGATTATATTTTCTCATACATTAAAAAATTCAGAAACCTTACCGAATTTATTGTTCCGGACAGAGATCAGGTAACCATGACATCTCCCTTTATGAGTGCTTATTCAAAAAGGGTGATTGAAATCTGCCATAAAAGAAATGTACATGCAATAGGCGGAATGGCTGCCCAGATTCCTGTAAAAGATGATGACGAAGCCAATACTATTGCTTTTGAAAAAGTAAGAAATGATAAAGAAAGGGAAGTAAAAAACGGTCACGACGGAACCTGGGTAGCACATCCCGCATTGGTAGCTGTCGCAAAAGAAATTTTTGACCAGTTTATGCCTTCCCAAAATCAGATCGATAAAAAATTTGAATACCATATAACAGAAAGCCAGCTGCTGGAAATTCCCAAAGGAGAAATCACAGAAAAAGGAGTCCGTAAAAATATCAATGTAGGAATTCTTTATCTTGAAAGCTGGCTGATGGGAACCGGTGCTGCCGCTATTTATAATCTGATGGAAGATGCCGCTACTGCAGAAATTTCAAGAACACAAATCTGGCAATGGCTGAAAAATGAAGCAGTTCTGAGTGACGACAGAACATTAACCCGAAGCATGGTACTGCAGTGGGAAAAAGAAGAAATGGATCATATTGAAAAATATGTAGGTGAAACCCTATTCAAAAGCGGAAAATTCAACCTCGCCAAAGAACTTTTCAATGAATTGATTTTCTGCGAAAATTTTGAAGAATTTCTAACCCTTAAAGCATACCCTTTTATCTAATTGGAGAGTGAGAGAGTAGAAGTGTCCGAAAGTTTGAGAATTATATCTCGTACCTCCGAACCTCGTAACCCGAACCCCAAAAATCTAATCAAACAAAATCCAAATATTATGAAAACAAGACAAGAACAAATCCAGGCTATTGAGCAAGATTGGCTGACAAATCCACGTTGGCACGGTGTAAAAAGACCTTATACGGCAGAAGAAGTTCTTAAACTTCGCGGTTCTTATACCATTGAATACACTATTGCGACAGAAATGTCCAAAAAATTCTGGGATAAATTAAATACCCAGGATTATGTGGCGGGACTGGGTGCACTGACAGGTAATCAGGCGGTGCAGGAAGTGGATGCCGGCCTGGAAGCAATTTATCTTTCAGGATGGCAGGTGGCTGCAGATGCTAACCTGTCAGGGGAGATGTATCCGGATCAGTCATTGTATCCGGCCAATTCAGTGCCTTCTGTGGTAAAGAAAATTAATAATGCCTTACTAAGAGCGGATCAGGTGCAGTCTGTAAGCGGAACAGGAAATAAAGAATATCTGGTGCCTATTATTGCCGATGCAGAAGCAGGTTTTGGAGGTAATCTGAATGCTTTTGAACTGATGAAACAAATGATTGAAGCCGGAGCGGCTGCCGTACATTTTGAAGATCAGCTTTCTTCCGCTAAAAAATGTGGCCACTTGGGCGGGAAAGTATTGGTGCCTACTCAGGAAGCGGTCAATAAGTTGATAGCAGCGCGTCTGGCTGCCGATGTATTGGGCGTTCCAAGTCTTATCATTGCAAGAACGGATGCGGATGCAGCAGATTTACTGACTTCTGATATTGATGACAGAGATAAGAAATTCGTAACCGGAGAAAGAACTTCTGAAGGTTTTTACGTGGTAAGAAACGGAGTTGAGCAGGGAATCGACAGAGGACTGTCTTATGCGCCATATGCTGATCTGATCTGGATGGAAACCTCCAATCCTGACCTGGAGCAGGCCAGAAGATTTGCAGATGGAATTCATGCAAAATTCCCTGGAAAAATGCTTGCTTATAACTGTTCACCTTCATTCAACTGGGCTGCAAAACTGAGTGTGGAAGAAATGTCTACTTTCAGAGAAGAGCTGGCTAAAATGGGGTACAAATTCCAGTTTATTACCCTTGCAGGATTCCATGCTTTGAATACAGCCATGTTTGAGCTGGCACTGGCTTATAAAGAAAGAGGAATGGCAGGATATTCTGAACTTCAGGAGCGCGAATTTGCACTACAGCAGAAAGGATTCAGAGCGGTGAAGCATCAATCTTTTGTAGGAACAGGATATTTTGATGAAGTGCAGAATATTGTTACCAACGGTTCCTCAGCTACTGTAGCAATGAAAGATTCTACAGAAACAGCACAGTTCCATTAGTCATTTTTCCATATTTTTTGATGTTAAACCTTCTCTTTGAGGAGGTTTTTCTTTGTCTGAAGTTGTTTAAACCTGTTTTTTACACCATGTAATTTCAAATTAATAATTACATGATAAGTAATTGAAATTTGAGTTATATTTGGGAGCGAAAAAAAATATTATTACAAATGAATTTAATTAAGACAATTTTTATTGCGTTAGGATTAACACTTACTGCAAATATTGTACATGCTCAACAGAAGATTGGAAGTGTAAATACAGAGGACATTTTTGCAAGTTTATCTGAAGTAAAAACTATAGGAACTACTATTGATAACCTGACTAAGACCAGGCAGACTGAAATTGAGAAGCTTATCGGTGATTATCAGACTAAATTGAAAGCGGCACAGGATAAAGAAAAAACGTTAAGCGAAGCCAATAAAGAAGCTGTGACCAAAGAACTGATTGCAGCACAAACAGAATTACAGGCTTTAGGTAAGAAGATAGAGGAAACCAGAACACAGGCTGCTAAAGATATTTCTGCCAAACAAAACGAATTGTTTAGTCCTTTACAGAAGAAAGTAAAAGATGCTATTTATGCTGTAGCAAAAGAAAGAAACCTGAATTTTGTATTTGATGTAGCATCACAGGAATCTAATAACCTTCTTTACACAGACGGAAGCGAAGATATCACTGCTACTGTGAAAACCAAATTAGGGGCTACGGCAACAACTGCCAAGCCAGCCGGGAAATCTAAATAAGAATTTTCAATATACTGAATATTGTAACGGAATCAGAACGATGATTCCGTTTTTTTATGGACAAAAGTGAGTGGCTGGATGAAGAAAGTTTTATTTTAAAATGATACATTTGAGTAAACTTTCAGGAGAATGAATTTGATGTACGAAAAACAGATCAAAGTAACAGAAGAGCATATTGATCAGAACAACCATGTGAATAATGTACAATATGTACACTGGGTGGAAGAAGTGGCAGCAGAGCACTGGGATCTTCTGAAACAGCAAACAGAATATGTAAACGACGCCTGGATGCTTCTGGATCATCATATCCGATATAAAAAACAGGTTTATCTGGATGATATCATTACGGTAAGAACTTATCCTCTGACTCCCGAAGGAGCCAAACAGCCAAGAAAAGTTGAGTTCTATTGCAATGAAGAACTTGTGGTAGACTCAAGTACGCTTTGGATTCTGTTTGATCCTGAAACCAAAAAAATAAAACGTCTGGAAAACGACTGGCTGGAGAAGTTTTTTAATTAGAACAAGGTGTAGAGTAAAACAATTTTAACTTGTTAAAATGGAATTTGAGTATAAAAAGAATAAAATTGTAGGCAATTTGATATTGGGGTATTTTTATCTGTGTTTTACTGTTTTTATTTCTGGTGCCATTGTACGTAAAATGATTCTGAACTGGAATGAACTTTCATTATCAAAGATATTTTCATTTGCTGTTCCGGTTTTACTGTTTTCTTTTCTTACTTATCTCTTTTTGGGAACAGCAATAATCAGAAAAAAATATTATTTGCGAAATTTAAGGGAAGAAGCTAAAATTGATCCTTTAGAAAAGCAAATCATAGTATTGGATAAACAGAGCCAAAAAGAGAGAAAAATAGATTTTGATAAAATTAAAGCCGTTGAATTGTATTATTCATGGAATTCAAATGCCTTTTCATCAGATCTGGGATATTCTAAAATTGTAATTGAGGATAATGCTGAACCTATTTTGATTACTCAGAATAATATCAACCAATACTATATTTATAAAGCTTTTAAGAATAAAGTAACTGTAAATAAATCAAAATTTGCAAATAACTTATAAAGAAATGATTTGAGCCAGGCCTCTTGTACTGTTGGCTCTGAATTTGTAGCTTATCGGATGACAATTATCAATCAAAAACTAGATACATATGAAATTCTCTTATTCACTGACTTTACTCTTGTTAAGCATGGCGGGCTATGGCCAGGAAAATCCTTACTGGTTTACAGATGATATTAAAAAAAAGGTGGCAGACTCCACCCAAAGTCAATCCTGGAGAAGCCAGATGGCTGCAACATTTTACTCGATAAGCGGACAATATAAATCTGCATTGGAAAGTTGGGATATGACTTTTGGAAGAGTGAAAAAGCTGAGCACTGCAGATAGTTTGAAGTTTACGAAATTAATCCCCGTCAACGCAAAAGATTATATCTTAGAAAGATCCGTTAGTGAACAGATTATCATCATTAATGAAGCCCATCACAATGCCAGTCACCGAACTTTCGCATCTTCCTTACTTCAGGGATTATATGACAAAGGTTACAGATATTTGGGACTTGAAACATTAGCGGGTGACTCTGTAAACACCACAAAATTTGCTGCTCTTAACAGTGGATATTATTCCAAAGAACCGGAATTCGGAAACTTTATTTACAATGCCTTGAAAATTGGGTTCAAGCTTTTCTCATATGAAGCAGAAGGAAATAATAAACAAAGGGAAATAGGAGAGGCAAACAATATCTTCGATTTTATGCAGAAAAATAAAGAAGGCAAATATCTGATCTATTGTGGCTATCAGCATGCTTATGAAGGGGTTCATAAATCCTGGGAGAAAACAATGGCGGGGCGACTTTCCGACCTGACGGGGATCAATCCTTTTACGATTGACCAGACTCAGTTTTCAGAAAAAAGTAGCCTGAAGTATAATGAACCGCTTTTAAGATTGATAAATAATACCATCCCTGTTGTTTTGAAAGATGAAAATAAGGGAATATACAATGGAGAAGACAAGGAGTTGTATACTGATATTAAAATCATTCATCCTGTTACTAAATACATCAACGGAAGGCCGCATTGGATGTTGAGTAAAAACAGGAAGTTTTACAAAATTCCTTCTTCTAAAATTTCAAATTATCCGGCCCTGGTTTTAGCTTACAGAAAAGGTGAATTTGAAAAGGAAGGTGTTCCTGCGGATATCATTGAACTCAATACTTCCCAAGACAGTCGTTTTTTAATCCTGGATAAAGGAAATTATGATATTGTTGTAAAAGATAAAGCGTATACCATTATTAACAAGTTTGAAAAAACGATAAGATAATGTCTGAAATATCTGGGTAGAAGAACGAGGTAATGAAAAATAAGTTAAGAAAAATAACTGTCAATACTATAGAATACTTGTATTTGGTTTCTGATCAATATCACTCTGAAACTAAAACTAATACTTTGACTGTAAAAGTATTTTTAAACGGACAAAAGCAAACCCCTCTAATCATCAAATTTATGACTGTCGAGGATTATGTAATGGGGCAGCCTTTAAAATCAGGTGTGAAACTGATGAATAAAATCACAGGTTCAGAAGATGAGATAAATCTCAATAAGCCTAAATACATCAGGCAGTTAATTGTAATGGGGTTAAAAAAAGGATGGTCCGGTTTCAATTCAATGGAAATACAAAACGGACTTGATTATTTGAGAGAATTAGGCTTTCAAACCGGTCAATTAAAACCAGAATATAATGAATAATTTTTCCTGTAATGTAATAGAATAAAACGACCGCTGTTTTTACTAGGGAAACATCAAACAAACATCTCCATGAAACTTTCTATTTCAACAATATTATTTTCAGGTTTTTTCTAAAAAGAATATTTTAAAATCGTTGTAATAGAAACAGTCTTTTCTCTATTAAGCTGTTTTATCCTATCTTTGTACTATGATACGTATTACAAAAATTTTTACATTCGAAACGGCTCACGTGCTTTACAACTACGATGGGAAGTGTAAAAATATGCATGGGCACTCCTATAAACTGTTTGTAACAGTGAAAGGAAAACCGATTAATGATATTGAAAATCCTAAAAATGGAATGGTGGTAGATTTCGGAGATATCAAAAGTATCGTAAAATCTGAAATCGTAGATGTATGGGACCATGCGGTTCTTGTCAATGCGCTGTCTCCACACAAAGAACTGGGAGATGACCTTGAACAGAAAGGACATAAAGTAATCTATTGCAGCTTCCAGCCAACCTGTGAAAACATGTTGTATGCCATTGCTGCTAAAATCAAATCGAGACTTCCCGAAGGAATTTCTTTAGCCTATCTTAAACTTCATGAGACAGAAAACTCTTATGGAGAATGGGTTGCAGAAGATAATCAATAATTTTTCACAAAACTCAGAAGGTGTTAAAAACAACAATTAATTTAGAACCTGGAAAAAAAGTATATTTCGCTTCGGATCAGCATTTTGGTGCCCCTACACCAAAGGAAAGCAAGGTGCGGGAAGAGAGATTTATACGCTGGATGGATGAGATCAAGGAAGATGCGCAGGTTTTGTTTTTAATGGGTGATCTTTTTGACTTCTGGCACGAATGGAAGCATGTCATTCCCAAAGGATATGTCCGGGTGCTCGGGAAAATTGCAGAATTGAAAGACAGAGGAATTCATATTTATTTCTTTGTCGGAAATCATGATCTTTGGATGAAAGATTATCTGGAAGAAGAAATCGGGTGTACCGTATTCTATCAGAAACAATATTTTGAAATGGGAGGGAAGCAGTTTCTGCTGGCCCATGGAGATGGTTTGGGACCTGGAGATAAAGGCTATAAAAGAATGAAAAAATTATTCACAAACCCTGTGGCACAATGGTTTTTCAAATGGCTTCATCCCGATATTGCGATGAAAGTAGCATTGTATCTTTCCCAAAAAAATAAAATGATCTCAGGAGAAGAGGACAAGGCTTTTCTGGGAGAAGATAAAGAGTTTCTCATCATTTATTCCAAAGAAAAGCTGAAAACCCAGAAGATTGATTATTTTATCTATGGACACAGACATCTGCCTATGGTACTGGATCTGGAACAGAATGCAAAATATATCAACCTTGGAGACTGGATTTCCTATTTCACTTACGGGGTTTTTGAAAAAGATTTTGAACTGGAAACTTTTGAAAAATAAAGCAAAAAAAATTACCTCTAAAAAGAGGTAACTTTCGAACGGGTGGAAAACCCACTCTTGTTTTTAATCCATATTCCGGATAAGTCATTGCAATAAGTCTACCAAAATAGGTTTTATGCATTAAAAAATTATTAAAAAAATATTCTATCTCTATAATTGCCCTGCAGCCGGGGATTAAGAAACTCAAAAATTATGGAACTGAAAAATATATTCAACATACAGACTGAACAGGATTTCCTGAATGCCTCATTGAAAACATTTCGTTATCAATATGAAAATGTTGAAATATACAGGAAATTTGTTGATTTTCTGAAGGTTAGTCCCGATGAGGTAGATAGTCTGGTGAAGATTCCGTTTCTTCCTATTGAAATGTTTAAAAATCATCAGATTCTGGATAAAAATGTGGATACGGATCTTTTCTTTCAAAGTTCAGGAACCACCCAGATGAACCTTTCCAAACATTTCATCGCAGATCCGGAACTTTATGAGGAGAGTATTTATAAAAGCTTTGAACAGTTCATCGGAAAACCGGAAGATTTTATTTTTCTGGGGCTGCTTCCAAGTTATCTTGAGAGACAGAATTCATCACTCATCTATATGGTAGATTATCTGATGAAAAAATCTGCCAAGCCGGAAAACGGATATTTCCTTTATAATCATGCTGAACTCTTTGAACTATTGAACACCTTGCAGGATAAAAAAGTGATTCTTTTCGGAGTTTCTTTTGCTTTATTAGACTTTCTTGATTACTGTCATTCTGAGCAAAGCGAAGAATTCCTGAATTTCCCTGAAAATTTAATAGTGATTGAAACCGGCGGTATGAAGGGGCGGAAGGAAGAAATGACCAAGGATGAATTGCTTAAAATATTGCAGGAAGGCCTTAAAACGGAGAAAATCTATTCAGAATATTCTATGACAGAGTTACTTTCACAGGCTTACTCCCTTGGAAATAATGAATATGAGTGTCCCAACTGGATGAGAATTATGGTTCGCAATGCAGAAGATCCCTTAACGTACCAAAAAGAAGGCCGCACAGGAGCTATTAATATTATTGATCTTGCCAATACCCATTCCTGCTCATTTATTGCCACACAGGATTTAGGAAAAATAATCGGTGATAAATTTCAGGTGTTAGGAAGAATAGACCATTCAGATATCAGAGGATGTAGTTTACTGGTTAGCTGATGATTTAAACCGAAGAAAGCAATTGTTAATTGTCAATTCGCTCCACTTGTTAATTTTTGTATCATAAAATAATTTGAAACTTTTGCTGAGTGAAACGCCCTTGCGAGCCTTTAAACACTTGGCTATTAAAAACTTTGCGGGCATTGCGTTTTATTAAAAATATCTTTACCATCATAAAAAAATGATCAAAATAGAAGAACTCATACACGCCTACATCCATTCCCATTGCGATTTTGAAAAAGAAATCGTACTGACGAATTATTTTCAGGCAGATTGGGAAGCAGACATCTTAATCATAGATTCGGAAGGTGGAAGTCATGAAATTGAAATTAAACTTTCAAAAAGTGATTTTAAAAATGATTTCAAAAAATCATACCTGAATAAAGACACCGGAGAAAAATTTCTGAAACACGATAAAATTTCCTGTGGGGATTATATGTGTAATTCTTTCAGTTTTTTGCTCCCGATGGGAATGGTAGATGCTGCTTTAATTCCGGAACATTGCGGAATCATTGAATTCTATCACAATGCGGATACCTGGGATACCGAATTTTATCTGATCCGCCAGCCTAAAAAACTCCATGAAGATTCCTACTGGAGATTGAATGACAAAGATTTTTTTATCAGGAAGATGGCTTTGAATCTTCTCCAGCGTAAAATGGAAATCAAAGGAAAGCATGAGGAACTTATTTTTAAAAATCCCTTTGAAATCAAAAAACTGAAATAAAATTAAGGAGGTCTCTTATTCTAACGCAAAGACTTATTTTTAAAGTTTAAGAAAGCAAAAAAGGAATCAATTTCATTGATTTTTATTAAGCGATCGTAAAACCTATCACTTTATCAACGACGTAGTCGTAACCACTTTGCTCCCTTAAATAAAAATTCATCTTTATAAAAACTTTGTGTTTACAAAGAATTTCAAAACAATTATTCAAAATCAGAAAATAAAAAAATCCTGCCGCCTGACAGGATTTTATCATTGAATAGTATTTTAAAATTAATCTGCAATTTCAGCAGTATCTCTCTGAAGTAAGAACTTGTAGATTAAACCTCCTACAACTCCTCCCAAAATAGGGGCAACCCAGAACAGCCAAAGCTGCGACATGGCAATTCCTCCCACAAAGACTGCCTGAGAAAGTGATCTCGCTGGGTTTACAGAAGTATTTGTAATCGGGATTGAGATCAGGTGGATCAACGTAAGAGCAAGACCGATGGCAAGACCGGCAAACTTACCGTTAGCCCACTTATCCGTGGCTCCCATGATTACAATAAGGAAAAAAGCGGTTAATAAGAACTCAGCAAGAAATGCAGCTCCCATACTGAAAGCTTTTCCGTTATAAACGGCTTCACCGTAAAAGTTGGTAGCGAAATCTCCGGGTTTTGAGAATTCTACCGCTCCGGCTCCGTTAAGAATCGTATACAGGCATCCTGCTGCTACAATTGCTCCCAGACACTGTGCTACAATGTAAGGGATAAGGTCTTTTGCAGAAAATCTTCCTCCTGCTAAAAGTCCAAAAGAAACTGCCGGATTAAAATGCCCTCCTGAGATATGCCCTACAGCGTAAGCCATGGTAAGAACAGTAAGACCGAAGGCTAAAGCAACTCCTAAAAGTCCGATGCCAATATCTGGAACACCGGCTGCAAAAACAGCGCTTCCACATCCTCCGAAAACAAGCCAAAATGTGCCGAAAAATTCAGCGAAAAGTTTTTTTATCATGTTGTTTATTGTTTAAAGTATCTCAAATGTAAAATTTAAATCTTAAAGTAAAAAGATAAATCTGAAAAATATTTCAAAAAAGAGAGAACAAAAATTACAAAATCTGTAATTTGGTGTAAAGTTTGTTTGGGATTTGTTTAGAGAGTATAATAGTCGGTTTTGAAAGATATAACATAAATGTTTTATCTTTCATTTGTAATTTAAAAGGATGGTGAATGAGAAAGTTTTTTTGTGTGGTCTTTGTACCTTTTATTTATAGTTTACATTATTCGCAGGCAGCTAAAAAAGCTTTTCCCTGCTATGATCTTGCCACTGTATTGAAGGTTGAACCTACACCGCTTTATAAATCTCATCTTGATGCCTCAAAAAGTTTTGGGGTACAGCTGCTGAAAGATTCCAAAACAGTGCAGCGATACATCAATAGCGGCAAATTCCACAAAATAAAAAAATCGGGTAAAGGATATCGCGTTCAAAAACTTGATTACAGCAGGGCTTATATGGTATCAAAGGCAAAAACTACATTGGAAAAAATAGGTTCTAAGTTCAGCAAGGATACAAAAGGCGGTACCTTTACTGTTTCATCCATTACCAGAACGCTTGAAGACCAATGCAGGCTTAGAAGAGTGAATTCCAACGCCTCACTAGGGATTAGTTCACACAATTATGGCAATTCTTTTGACATTTCTTATGTAAGATTCAACAACGTTTTAAAGTACAATCCGAAAATGGAATTGGCATTGGAGAAAGTTTTAAAGTATTATGAGAAAGCCGGTAGAATATATTTCATCAAAGAGAAACAACAGAGCTGTTATCATATTACTGTGAAAAATTATTAATTAAAATCCTCTTGCGTAGCATATTTAGTTTCTATATTTTTATAGGACTAAAAACTATGCTTATGTCAACATTAAACATTGTAGACTATATGCTGCCTGTAGAAGAATGCAGGACAGCATCAAATGAGTGGAAAGCATCTCTTTCAGACTTTTCCAGGATTCAAAAGCTTATCCCTACCAACTATGTTTTTAATATTTCCAGAGAACACCTTGAATGGATGAAAGGGTTCAGTGATTATAAAGACTTCTGTGCTGCAGTAGGAATTTACAGAGACCGGTTGATTCTTATTTTTTATCCTATGAATAACGACGGGGAAAAAATAGATGTAAAAGAATATCCATACAGCTTCCTTACCGAACTTGATAAAGATCTGAGGCTGCAGGAAATACAGGAATATACTGTCATCAGAAATGCGGTTCTTTCCAGAGATCTTGAGAGTATGGAGAAGAATGCCAATATGGGATTCCCCGTTTCCAATACACCGGTTCTTGAGCAGGACAAAGCTGTAGATGCCATTGAACGCTGGAGAAACCAGGGGATGGACTGGTTTTATAAAGAGAGCAGAGAAAATGAAGGCAGCGGAATTTTCAGAAAATTCTATGTTCCTATAGCAGACCTTTGCCTTTCAGATGAAGGGCTGGCCGGTATTACCTGTTCTTTTGGTATCAGATACAATGATATCTATGGAAAAATGCTGGTAACCCTTATTTTTATCTCTTTCCGTGAAAATCTCAGGAATGCAGAACTGGGAGCAGAAGTGATTTCCAATACTTATGACTGGGCAAAGCCGTGTCCTCCTATCTGCCGTATTCCGGATGTAGATGTAGGATGCGAATTTTAAAATGATATACTGAGGAATGGCTGGACTTTATAAGGCAATTTTATTCCTGAATTATGCACTGCTTCTATCTGTTATACTGCTGGGAGCAGCAAAATACCGCATATTAAATCATAAAGAAAAGCAATATTTTCATTGTATTGCTTTTCTTTTTTTTATTGAGCTGCTGAATCTGGCGCTGCCTTATATCTTCAGACTGAATGATACCTCATTCCTCTATCCTTTATATATCGCAGGAGAATTTTTCCTTCTGACGGGCTTATTTGTCAGAAAACTGGACTGGCCAAAAGCTGTTCTGTGGATTACAGGTACATTGGCAGCGGGTTTTATGATCTCGAAATACGGATTCGATTATCCTGCCAATGCCGATATAGCGAAAGTAGTTTCCAATATCATTATCATCTGTCTTTCCGGGTTTACGCTGATCCGTGAGATTAAGAATACCTCTTTACAGAATCGTTTTCTTCTCGTAGATGCCAGTATTTTTTTCTACTATTCCGTTTCGGTATTTATTTTTATTATCCAGCATCAGATTGCCAATCTGTCGGAAAACGATTACTATACAATTCTCAGTGCCAATAATATTCTTTCGGGTATTTTGTACTGTTCATTTTTATACACTTTTATCAGATTAAAGAAGTAACTTTAAATATCAATCTGCTGATCCTTATAATTGTTACCATAACAGTTATAGTATCCTTTATTCTGTTAGCGTACAGGGCTTTTATAACCAGAATCATTAAGGAGAAAAATGTACAGCATGAGGCGGAAGTTCTCCATCAGAAGAAATTGGTGCTGGAAAACATCAAAGCCCAGGAAGAAGAAAGAAAAAGAATTGCGGTCATGATTCACGATGATATCGGAAACCGTCTCAATATCCTTTCCTTATGGTTAAATAATCTGGATACTCAGGGCGATGAGCTGATCAAAAAAAATATCTACGGCCAGATGTCTTCCCTGATTGATGCTGCCAGAAGTATTTCCCATTCATTATACCCTGTAAACCTGGAGTCGGTAGGGCTGGTTTTATATGTTGAAGAATTAATAGCCAACCTTTCCCACAAAATCAATATCTCTTTGCAGGTGATGCAGGGATATGAAAAGAAAGATCTTTTCGTGGAAGTACAGCTGTACAGAATTATTCAGGAGTTTACTACCAATGTGATCAAACATTCGGACGCAACAGATATTTGGATTTACATGAAAGATTATCCTGAAAATATGGCTGTAGTGATTTCGGATAACGGGCAGGGCTTTGAATATGAAGAAGTGAAAAAAGGAATGGGGATAAAAAATATCGAATCCCGCATCAAATCTATGAATGCCACACACAAATGGAAAAAAACATTTTCAAACAAAGGAAGTCGTTTAATCATAAAAATTCCAAAATATCATGAGTTCCCAAATCAAACTAGCACTGATTGATGATGAACAGCTGATCCTCGAAGGGGTAAAAATGCTGCTGTCCAATGAAAAAAATATATCGGTGACCCTTACCGCAGATAATGGCCCCGATTTTATCGAAGACCTCGGAAAACTTTCAAAAGATGAATTCCCTGATATTGCTCTTGTAGATGTTCAGATGAAACCGATGAACGGTTTTGAACTGGTAGAAATCCTCAAAGAGAAATTTCCCGATCTTAAAATTATTATCCTGTCATCCCATTATAAGACCTCAATTCTCGGATATATGGTCAAGCTGGGAGTATCTGCGTTTCTGCCGAAAAATTCGAATAAGAAAACCTTTATTGATGCCATTACAATGGTAGACAAAAACGGAGTTTTTTTTACGGCTGAAGATCATCAGATGCTGTTTACTTATATGAACAGTTCTGCCAAGAAAAATTCTCTTTTTGAAACAGAAGATGAATTATCCGAAAGAGAAAAAGATGTGGTAAAACTGATCTGCCAGGAACTGACTAACAACGAAATCGGAGAAAAACTCTTTATCAGCCCGAGAACTGTAGAAAGTCACAGACAGCGTATTCTCGAAAAAATCGGAGCCAGAAATACAGTAGGAATAGTCATCTATGCTATTGTCAACAATATTTACTCTCTTGAAAAAATATAAATTGATTCCGTAGAAATACGGAATTTTTTATTTGGTACTTTTCACTCTAGCGAACCTTGTTTTTCTTCTGTTATTTTGGAATGTCTCTTTAAGGGATGTCAGTTGAAAAAAACACAACAGGATCTGTAATAAAAAATTAAAGTAGAAACATGAATGGTAACAGAGTGATTTCCGTCGGGATTTTCTTTGACGGCACAGGAAATAATGGGGGCAATATTCTTTCTCCGGATAAACCGCTGAATAATAATGAAAGCTATTACGGGACTTTCAGCAATATCTATAAATTATACAGTCTGTTCGTTGGAGATGAAAAGATATATATTGAAGGAATTGGTACTGTAACAGGTCATGAAGATAATAATTTTGCTATGGCAACCTGTGCAAACCCACCCTATGGAAGTGGTTATTCATCTGATGATAAACTTCAGAAAGCCGGGGAATTTGTGCAAAAAATAACCCATGATGACACCAAAGAATACCATTTTTATGTATACGGATTCGGCCGGGGAGGTATGTTGGCAAGAACCTTCTGTAATCAGCTTCTGACTCATTATGCTGTGGGAAATTGCAGAATAAAATTTCTGGGGCTTTTTGATACGGTAGAGTCCAAACCTTTTAATACCTATAATATGAATATGTCTGTACAGATAGAGAATGCTCTGCATTTCTGTGCAGTTAATGAGGGCAGGTTTTTCTTTCCGCTTACCGGCTTATTTGAGAATTCAAAAACAATGCAGGATCAGAAATCAGAAAAAAAATCATCAGTTTGGAAAGAAGTATTCGTTCCCGGAGATCATGCCGATATTGGAGGCGGCTATCTTGAAGGACCGCAATCTGTTTATATTTCTACAGATTTCGCAAATGTTGATGATCTGCATAGCTATGTTTCAGATATCAGAAATGCAAAAACCAGTGCTGATGGAAATAAAATCTGGGATGCATTGCTCTCAGAATATAAAGTGGAAACAGTGAATGGACTTTCGCAGGCATTTGTGTGCAGGGATAAAGTATATAACGACCTCTCAAAAGTATATGGAAAACTGATGATGGATGAGACCAATATCATATTGTCAGTGTTTAGTACAGAAAATGAAGCCTATTTCGGAACAGATTATAATAAACATTCTTTTCTTAGCAGGTATTATAGTAAAATGAAAGAATATCTGAAGGATCTTTCCGGAAACAAAAAGCCAATATATGATTTCGGAAGATTTGCAGAGTATACGCATATTTCATCAAACTTCGGATTGTACAGTAATAGTTTCCGGTACAGAACCCAGCGTGAAATTAATATTGAGCTGATCAATAACGGATTAAATGTATCAAGCAGTACCTCCGTTGATGAAACAAGCCGGACAAAAAGACTTTCCGTAGAACTTCATCTGCCGGAAGACAGCTTTGTTGCAGATTTTCTTTATGGAACAAACGTTCCCAATAATGATATCTGGCTTCGCTCTATTGTAAAAACACCGGCAGCTGTTAGAGTAAATGAATAGAAGCATTCGTGAAAATACTTCTCAGTTTTAAATTTAGGTTAGGGGACATCTCATGGTGTCTCCTTTTTTGCGGTTTAATGTTTTACCTACAGAGAAAAATTGCCAAATTCTGGCCTGTTTTTTTATTTCTCGGCTATTCATTTCTTTTTCCGTATTTTTGCACCCGAAAATTCATTATTCATTACTAATTATTAATTAAGATGCTTTCGGTTCAAAGTTTAGGATTACATCATTCAGGAAATTATTTATTTCAAAATGTCAATTTCACCATTAAAAAGGATGATAAAGTGGGTCTCGTTGGTAAAAACGGAGCAGGAAAATCCACTTTATTGAAAATGCTTTCCGGAGAAATTAATTTCTACGAGGGAGAAGTTGTCACTGAAGGAAGTGTTACCATTGGTTTCCTGAAGCAGGATCTTGATTTCGTAAAAGGAAGAACGGTCTGGGCAGAAACCATGCAGGCTTTTGAACAGATCAATGCCTGGAAGAATGAGCTTGAAGAAGTGAATCACCAGATGACTGTAAGAACAGATTACGAAAGTGATTCCTATACGGATCTGATTAATAAAATGACCGAGCTGAATGACCTTTTGATGAACCATGATGCCTACAATCTTGAGGGTGACATGGAAAAAGTGTTATTCGGTTTAGGATTTAAAGCAGATGATTTCCAGAAAATCACCGATGAATTTTCCGGAGGATGGAGAATGAGAATCGAATTGGCAAAATTACTTCTTCAGAAGAACGATATCATGCTTCTCGATGAGCCTACCAACCACCTGGATATGGAATCCATCATCTGGTTGGAGAACTTCCTTAAGGATTATCCCGGAGCTATTGTTCTGGTAAGTCACGATAAACAGTTTATGACAGCGGTTTGTAACCGTACTTTTGATATCAACAATAAAAAAGTTGACGATTACAAAGCCAACTATTCCAAGTATCTGATCATGAGAGAAGACCGCCGTGAAAAACTGATTCAGGCTAAAAAGAATCAGGATGCGGAGATCAAACAAATGGAGGATAACATTAATAAGTTCCGTGCAAGTGCTACCAAAGCTTCTTTCGCGCAGTCACTTATTAAAAAATTAGATAAGATTGAACGTATTGAAGTGGATAACGAAGACGTTTCAAAATTCAATATCCGTTTCGTACAGTCTATGGTTCCGGGAAAAGTGATCTTCGAAGCGATCAATCTTGGAAAAGCCTACGGACAGAAGCAAATTTTTGATGATGTAGACTTCATCGTTCAGAGAGGAGACAGAATTGCCCTTCTGGGGCAGAACGGTCAGGGAAAAACTACGCTGGCTAAAATCCTGGCAGGAGATATCAAAGACTATTCAGGAACCTGGAATCTTGGACATAATGTCAACATTGGATATTTCGCTCAGAATCAGGAAGAGGTTTTAACACCTAATAAAACGGTTCTGGAAGAAGCTGAAGATGCAGCAACAGAAGAAACAAGACCAAGAGTAAGAGACTTATTAGGATCTTTCCTTTTCCAGGGAGATGCCGTTACTAAGAAAACAAAAGTACTTTCCGGAGGAGAGAGAAACCGTCTGGCACTTTGTAAACTGTTGCTTCGTCCTTTCAACACGCTGATCATGGACGAACCTACCAACCACCTTGATATCCAGTCTAAGGAAATTATCAAGCTGGCACTGCAGAATTTTGAAGGAACTTTAATTGTCATCTCTCACGACAGGGAATTCCTTCAGGGACTTTGTGATAAAATCTACGAATTCCGTGATGGGAAAATGAAAGAATTCCTTGGTGATATCAACGAATATCTTGAGTACAGACAGAAAGAAACCATCAGAGAGATTTCTGCAGAAAAAGCCAAACTTCATACGGAAGTAAAGGTGGAACCTAAGAAAGTAGAGGAGAAACCTGTTGTAAGCAGCAGCCAGTCTTCAAATATTGTAAGTAAAGAACAGAAAAATATTCAGAATAAAATCAAGAAAGTGGAAGAGAAAATTTCTGAGCTTGAAACAAAAGTAGAGCAGATGGAAGCATCTTTTGCCAAAGAAAATCCTTCAGATGAAACCTTAGAAGAATATAACAAAGCTAAGGAGGAGCTGGATACAGCTTTACAGGAGTGGGAATATCTTGGAACCCAACTGGATTAAACCAAAATATAAATGCTTTATCAACTAAAATGATGAAGCATTTTTTTTTGTAACAAAACCGTATTAACTTCTACCTATTGTCAACAGTTATTAAGTAATTTAATAAAAGTTTAAGGAAACAATTAAATTATTTTCATAATTTTGAACCATGATTTTTAAAGAAAGCAGAAACCTAAAGAGTTTTATCTCCAAACTGTTGTTTGGAGTGTATTTCCTTGCGCTGCTTTCTCAAAGCTTTCACCATCATGATTCTGTAGACTATTTTAAGGCTTTTCATCTTAAAAAAGCAGAGAATACAATGACGAAAGCCGTTACTAAAGAGAAAGCTGGTGACTGTCTGGCCTGCCACTTTTTGGTTACCGGACATACATTAGCTCCTGAAGAATTCAACTTTACTTTTGAGCATTACAGCCATGAAGTAAAACAAATCATCGCCATTCAGGAGAAAATCTGGTCACAGACCAAATTCACCTTCCAGCTTCGGGGGCCGCCCGCATTTGCATAATTCATAGATTCTATAGGGTTTAAAGTTCTGTACTTTAAAATTCAATGTTTAAAGTTTAAGGTTTAGAGTTGCTGGAAAAACAACTGTTAATTTGTAATTGGTATTTAAATAATGTTCAATTACTAATTTCTAGCTTCTAACCTCTAACTTCTCATCAGACATTAGACTTTTACATTGTACATTTAAAACTAGCCCTTCTCACAAATTTTAACGAAAATGTACCCTGTTGAAAAGGGTGCGCAATCAATCTATTTACAATGAAATTGATATATTGCCTGCTGCTGGTCTTTTGTGGATCAGTATTTACAAGTGCACAAAAAACTTATACTGTAGAGGGAACCGTTCAGGATTTCCATGATAAAACATGGCTGGAAAATGCAGTGATTAAAATCGGGAACTTTACAGCTAAAACCAATAAGAAAGGTCAGTTTTCTTTTGACAAAATTCCTGCAGGAAAGTATACACTCATTGCTCAACATCCTGATTGCAATGATTATACTGAAAATATAGGAGTTGATAAGGATGTTCAGCTGGTGATTACACTGGAACACCACATTAAAGATATCGAAACTGTGACCATTCATGGAAGTCATAAGAACAATGGAAGTATGGTGGTGAAAACACTTGATAAATCAACGCTTTCAAGAAATGTTACTGAGAACTTAGGAAATTTATTAACCAATATTTCTGGTGTCAATGTTCTGAAAACAGGAAATAACATAGCCAAGCCTATTATCCACGGTCTTTATGGAAGCAGGGTTTCCATCCTTAATGATGGGGTAAAGCTTGCTGAACAAGAATGGGGAGTAGAGCACGCTCCTAACGTAGATGTCAATAATTTTGAACATATTGATGTCATTAAAGGAGCATCAGCTTTGAAATATGGAGCAGGTGCTGTAGGTGGAGTTGTTGTTTTACAGCCTCAGGTTTTGCCTAAGAAAGATACTATTATGGGAAATGTTTCTCTTTCCGGGATTTCAAACGGAAGAGGCGCTGATCTTAATGTAAAACTTGCAAAAACATGGGAGAACGGATGGGCTATAAAAACCAATGGAAGTTATAAAAAACTTGGAGATCTTGAAGCTCCGGATTATGGCCTGATGAATACAGGACTTGAGAGCTCGGGATTTAATTTTGGGGTGCAGAAAATGACATTTGAAAAAGGATTTTCTTTTGATTATTATCTGACTAAAAGTACCGTCGGGATTCTTAGAAGTTCTCATGTAGGAAACTCTGCAGATCTTCGTAATGCCCTTACATCTCCGGAACCAATATATCAGAGAGATTTTAGTTATGATATCGATAATCCGCGACAGGAAATTGAACATCATATTGCTAAAGTTTCGGCTTACAAAAGGTTTGAAAATTTTGGAAAAATAACAGCTACTTACAGCTTTCAGTACAATCATAGAAAAGAATATGATATCAGGCGTACAGAAGCATTAAGTAAAAAACCTGCTTTGGACCTTGAACTGATCACCAACGATCTGAATGTAAACCACCTGATAGAAAGAGGAAACTGGAATCTTGAAACAGGAATTAGTGCAGGATATCAAAACAATTATTCCAGTACCCAGACCGAGGCGAGACGTCTTGTTCCGAACTATGACAGATACTATGCAGGAATTTATTCCGTACTGAAATATAAAATTGCACCGGAACTGGATCTTGAACTGGGAGGCAGATACGATTATGATCATTACGAAGTAACAAAATGGTTTGATCTGAGTGACTGGAATAAAAAATATGCATCAGATTATTCAGATTTTGTAGTAAGAATCAACCAAAACAGAATTCTTACCAAGCCGTCTTTAAGTTATAATAATATTTCAGTAAACGGGGGAATTGTTTACCATCCATCCGAATATTTTAACCTGAAATTCAATTACGCCAGGGTTTCAAGATCTCCGAATATCGCAGAGCTTTTTGCAGACGGACTTCACCATTCCGCAGCGATCATTGAGAGAGGGGATATGAGAATGAAAAGTGAAACCGGAAATCAGTTTAATTTAGTGGCAGACGTAAAAGCAAATGTCCTGAAAGGATTAAATATTTCTGTAAACCCGTATTTCTTTTATACTCAGAATTTCATCAATCAGATTCCTACAGGTTATCTGAATACACAATGGGGTGGAGCTTTTGTAGAGTATAGTTATCAGCAGATCAATGCAAAAATGTATGGATTGGATATCGATGCTCAGCTTAAAATTACAGATAATCTGACATACAAAGGAAGCGGTTCCTATGTGTATGGACAGGATACTACTCATGATGTGCCGCTTATTTTAATGATGCCGCCGAATTTTAACAATTCATTGGAATTCAGTAAAAAAGAATGGAAAAACTTCTATTTCACAGTGAGTAACAATACTTATCTGAAACAGAAGAGATTTCCTGTTTATAACGTTCCGATCAGATTATTTGATTCAGACGGAAATCCTTACAATGAAGAAGTGGATATTTCTACACCTCCAAACGGATATTCCCTTTGGAACCTTCAGACAGGGGTAAATCTGTCTAAAAATTTCGGAATTGATTTTTCAGTCCGAAATATATTCAACAAATCTTACAGAGATTATCTGAACAGACTACGTTTCTTTTCCAACGAAATGGGAAGAAACTTCATTTTAACTCTTAAATATCAATTTTAATTACTTAAAATCAAAAACATGAAAAATATTTTTAAAAATACAACACTTATCTTAGGACTTTTATTCTTAGCTGTTTCTTTAAGCTTAACATCGTGTAACAGAAGCGATGATGAAGCAGATGACCTTCCTCAGGAAGAATTGTCAGATGTTCTCTTAAGAGTAACGGATGAAGCTACAGGAGTTCCCGTAGTTTATGATTATCAGGTGAACAGTACCACAAACCCTAATGTTAAACTGATCAATGGCCATACTTATAATGTAGAAGTTATTTTCAAGAATGGTGATGAAGATACTACTCAGGAAATTAAGGAAGCAAAAAATGCACATTTCCTGGTGTATAACTTTCCCAATTCTGATATCACCTTAACCCGTACAGATGATGAATCTTCCAAAAGAGATGATGGAAACCGTGTTGGGTTGAAAACAAAATGGGTAGTCAATACCGCTGTAAAAAATGCTTCTGCACCTAGTCAGCTGGTTCTTACATTGTTCCATGAGCCGGTAACAGTTTCTGAAGCTTCTGCTGTAAGTGGAAACGGAGTGATTTACGGAACTCATACAGGAGGAGAAACAGACGCGGAGGCCAATTATAATATTGTTAATTAATATACCTTTAATCTTGTTTGGGCCACCGGAATTTTCCGGTGGTTTTTTATTTAACAATATTTGGCTTTATAAGTTGATTTTAAATGAGTTTTTTTCATAAAAAATTCCTATTTTTGCAACCTAAAATTTTAATCAATAATGAAGGTTACCGCACAAAACCATGATGATGTAAGTGCATTGCTTACAGTAACATTGGAAAAATCTGACTACAAAGAAAAAGTAGAGAAGCAGTTGATTAATTATGCTAAAAATGCGCAAGTTCCTGGATTCAGAAAAGGGAAAGTGCCTTTGAGTATGGTTAAAAAACAATATGAAGCAGGTATTGCATTTGAAGAAATCAACAGACAAGTTTCTGATGCTTTAAACAACTATGTTAATGAAAACAAACTAAGATTAGTTGGTCAGCCTGTTCCTCAGCCAGTAAACGAATTCGATTACAATGCTGATCAATTAGAAGTTGCTTTCGAAGTAGGATTTGAGCCTGAATTCACTATAGATTTAGCTAAATATGAAGCTCCTCACTACAAAGTAGAAGCTTCTGACAAAGAAATCGGTAAAAGCATTGAAAACATGCAGAAGCGTTTCGCAGAGCAGGTTCCTCAAGATAAAATCACTAAAGATTCTTACATTGCTTTAGAAGTTTCTCAGGTTGTGGAAGAAGATGCTGAAGGTGAGCACCACCACCACCCAAAAAACCTTACTATTACAGCTGAAAACAAAGAAGCTTTCAAGTTGGTAAAAGGGTTGAAAATGGAGGAATCTGTAAAAGTATCTAAAGAAACTCTTACAGGTGATGAAGAATTAGCTAAAGAATTAGGATTCAGCAAAGAAGAAGTTGAGCACTTACACCACAATGAAGTAGAAGTTAAAGTGAAAGATTTCTATTCATTAAACTTAGCTGAGCTGAACCAGGATCTTTTCGACAAAGTATACGGAGAAGGAAACATCAAGTCTGAAGAAGAGCTTAAAGATAAAGTAAAAACTGAATTAGACGAGTATTTCCAGCAGAATGCTGATGTTCACTTTGTGAATAAAGTATTGGAGCAGGTAACTGAGAAAGAAGAAGTAAAACTTCCTGAATCTTTCCTTGTGAAGTGGTTGTTATTCTCTAACCAGAATATCCAGTCTGAAGAACAGGCTAAAGAAATTCTTGAAGCTGAGAAAAACCAGTTGAAATATCAGATCATCGAAGGTAAATTGATGACTGAGAACGAAATCAGCCTTGACTATGCTGATGTATTGGCTCAGGCAGAACAGTTGGTGAAAAACCAATTGGCTATCTACGGAATCCACCACTTAGGGGATGAAGAAATCCAGAAATATGCTGTTGAAATGTTGAAAGACCAGGAGCAGGTAAGACAAATTTCTTCTGAAGTAGCTATGGCTAAACTGAAAGATGTGATTCTTGAAAAAGCGACTAAAAAAGAAACTAAAATTTCTCACGACGAATTTTTAGAAGAACTTAAGAAGTAATTATACTCAGATATAAATATTTGAAAACCGTCAATTCTTTGGCGGTTTTTTTGTTGTAAATCTTTTCTAAGAATTACGTCAGATGTATCCGGTAAACTAATTGGCCGGGTTTTTGTTTTCAAAGTTACTTATTTATATGTCCGCCAATATTCCTATATTTACCCTTTAAACTTTATTATAAATATGAAAAAGATCATCATTCCATTTTTCTGCGCTGTACTTTTCTCAGTACCTGCAGCAGCTCAGAAGAAAGGGGCTGTATCTGCTAAAACAGAAGCCGTACAATCAAAACTTACACCTAAAGAGGTTATTGATAATTATTTCAAAGCACTAGGTGGAAAAGATAAACTAGACGCTGTAAAATCTACCATTACTGACAATACCGTTGCCGTGCAGGGAATGGAAATCCAAATGACAACTAAGAAATTAGGAAATAAATTCAAATCTGTACAATCTTTTATGGGAAAAGAAATGGTGCAGCTTTTTGACGGTGAGAAAGGATATTTTGATCAGATGGGAACTAAAACAGATATTCCTGCTGACAAGATTGCTGACCTGATGAAAGGAAAACCAATGGATGCTTTAGCATTTGATGCATCTAATTTCAAGACAGTATCTACAGAAAAACTTGACGGAAAAGATTATAATGTTTTGTCTTCCGATAAAGGAAAATTCTATTTCGATGCCGGAACCGGACTTTTGTATAAGACGGATGCCGGTGAAGGAAAGGCAACCATTAAAAGCTATATGGCTGTAGACGGAATACAATTCCCGGCTGAAGTGGAAGCTGAGGGTGGAGGTCAGAAAATGACCATTAAAACAACAAAAGTTTTGATCAACTCCGGAGTAACGGATGCTGATTTTAAATAATAAAATACTTTTTTAAGTCATCAAAACCGGGAATTCCCGGTTTTTTTATGGTAGAAAATATGAACCAAATGCCAATAAGTTTTCTTAATATGCTATTGCAGTGTTTCAGAAATCAGGTTTAATAACTGAATTTTTTTAATCAAAATAATATGACTGTTGTGTTTTACAACGGTTTTTTGGGTTTAAAAGAAGTATATATGGATCTGTTAACCGTAATTTCAAGAAAAATGAATCAGATGAGATTATTTTTAATTAGTCTATTTTAAATAATTAATGAATGTTTTTAATTAAAAATCAATATAAGTAATATAAAAGAAACAATTTGCTTTCATTTTATAATAATTAAATTTTTTAACTTGAATTTAACCCTCTGCTAAAGCCCGGTCACTGGGAGAATTGATATTTTTGAAAGGTCAAAAAATAATGTAGATGAAAAGAATGTTATCTTCGTTTTCAGCCATCTTCCTGATGTCTGTCAATATCTATGGACAAAACATCCCTGTGGATCCGTCCGTAAGAATCGGTACTCTTTCCAATGGAATGAAGTACTATATCAAAAAAAATGTTTTACCGGAAAAAAAAGTAGAATTCCGTCTGGCAATCAATGCCGGATCTATTCTTGAAGACGAAAATCAGAGAGGACTGGCCCACTTTATGGAGCATATGAACTTCAACGGAACCAAAAATTTTCCTGACAATAAATTAGTAGACTTTTTACAATCTATCGGGGTAAAATTCGGGCAGCACCTTAATGCTTACACCGGCTTTGACGAAACCGTCTACATGCTTCCTGTCCCGTTGGATAAACCTGGAAATCTGGATGCCGGTCTGAAAGTAATGGAAGACTGGGCATTTAACGCAACACTTTCTGATGAACAGATCAATAAAGAAAGAGGAGTGGTACTGGAAGAGCTAAGATTAGGTCTCGGACCGGATAAGAGAATGATGGATAAATACCTGCCAAAGCTTTTATACCAATCTCAGTACGCAGAAAGACTTCCTATCGGTAAAAAAGAAGTGCTGGAAAACTTCAGACCTGATCTTATCCGGAAGTTCCATCAGGATTGGTACCGTCCGGATCTGATGGCAATTGTGGTAGTAGGAGATATCAATGTGGATGAAATAGAGAAAAAGATCAGGAATAACTTCAGCCAATATAAAAATCCTTCAAAACCCAGAGAAAGAAAATCATTTGATCTTCCGAATCATAAAGAAGCACTGGTTGCTATTGAGACTGATCCTGATGCTACGGCTTCAGGAGTGCAGTTCATTATCAAAGATTCTGAAGTGTACCAGCCGGATGTAACAGTGCAGCAATATGATAGAAGTATTGTTGAAGGCCTTGTAAATATTATGCTGAACAGCAGACTGGCAGAACTGGTTAATTCTCCAAATCCTCCTTTTACTTATGGTTCAGTATACCATGGAGGAACTTACGCAAGAAACAAAGAAGCATTTCAGGGTGCCGCAGCTACAAAAGACGGCGACCAGTTGAATGCGTTGAAAGTTCTTTTGGAAGAAGTGGAAAGAGCCAAAAGATTCGGATTTACCCAATCTGAACTGGACAGGGCAAAAGCCGGGATGCTTTCCTCTTATGAATGGGCTTACAACAACAAAGACAAAAACCAAAGCGGTGAACTTATCGATGGCTACGTGAACCATTTCCTGAGACAGGAGCCAATACCTGGAATTACCTGGGGATATGAACATATTAAAGAAGTTCTTCCATCCATAGCGCTGGAACAGACCAATGAAATTATCAAAAAGCGGGTAAAGAATGACAGCAGGGTCATTATTATTACAGGTCCAAAAAAGGAAGGTATTACCATGCCAAAAGAGGCGATGGTTCTGAAGACATTTGATGCTGTAAAAGTGGCTGATCTTAAACCTTATGAAGAAAAAAAGAAAACTGAAAGCTTAGTAAAACCTTTTAAATCCGAAGGGAAAATTACTAAAACAGAAGCAGACGCCAAATTAGGAACGACCACATGGACTTTGAACAACGGTGCTAAGGTTACTTTCAAGAAAACAGATTTTAAGGATGATGAGATTGTTTTTGCAGCAATAAGCCTGGGAGGACTGTCTGTCATTCCGGATGCCGATTACAATAAAACAAAATTTGCATTTGATGCTTTACTGGAAGCCGGATTAGCAGGGCTTTCAAAGACAGATCTTGCTCACTATCTTGCAGGAAAACAGGTGAGTGTAAGCTCTTATGTCGGTGGTCTTACAGAAGGTATTTCAGGAACAAGTTCGAAAAAAGATCTGAAGACTGCCATGGAACTGATCTATGCCTGCTTTACAGACTTAAATTATAACCCGGAATCATTCAACACCTATAAAACAAAGAAATCTGCCATACTGGCGAATGTGGATTCTGATCCGGAATACTATTTCTCCAGTGAATATTCCAAATTTATCAATCAGAAGAATCCAAGATTTACCGGCCTTGAACCTACCGAAAAAGACTGGGCGAATACAGATTATAAAAAAGCATATGATATTTACAAAGATAAGTTTGCCAATGCAGGTAATTTCCACTTCTATTTTGTGGGGAATATAGATGAAGGACAGCTTAAAAGTGAGATCCTGCAGTATATTGCTTCCCTTCCTGCTACCGGAAAATCGTCTACATTTAAAGATACAGGCTACAGACCAGTGAAAGGAGGATATACAAAGGTTTATAAAAAAGGAAAAGAACCGAAGAGCCTTGTCACAATTTCTTACAGCGGAGAAGCGCCTTATAATGAGAAGGAAGCTATGGCACTTTCAGCTCTTGGAGAGGTCGCTACGATTAAAGTCCTTGAAAAACTGAGAGAAGACGAAAGTGGTATTTACGGCGGAAGCGCAAGCGGAAGCTTCAGTAAAATCCCTTACAGTGCCTATGATTTTAGCATTAATTTCCCTTGTGGCCCTGAAAATGTAGATCAGCTTACAAAAAGTGCAGTAGCCGAATTACAAAAACTGATAGACATGGGCCCTGAACAAAAAGATCTCGATAAATACAAAGAAGGAGAATACAATGAATATAAAACAAGTCTTAAAGACAATGGATTCTGGTTACAGGGAATTGCTCAAAATCAATTAGACGGAAGTGATCAATATAATATTCTGAATTACCCGGATAAAGTAAAAGGACTTACGGTAAAAGACCTTCAGGATGTTGCCAGGAAATATCTGACAAAAGAAAAAAATGTAGCCATACTTATGCCTGAAGACGGTTGGGAGAATGCTAAAAAAAATGAAACCCAAAAAGGAAGTACAACGAACTAATTCATCTTTATTGATAACAAAAATAAAAACCGCGGAGAGATCTGCGGTTTTTATTATTTCATTCGAATGTGTATCGGTTAAGAACCATACTCTTTTTTCCATTCTTCAGCAGCTTCGCTCAGAACAGTATAAAATTCCTCACCATACTTTCTCGTCAGTGGAGTTTTTAAAAACTTATACACAGGAACCTGAAGTTCTTTTCCAAGCGTACAGGCATCGCTGCATACATTCCACTCATGATAATTCAATGCGGTAAATGAAGAGTATTCCGTAACACGGATTGGGTAAAGATGGCATGAAATAGGTTTCTGCCAGTCTACTGCACCATCTTCATATGCTTTCTCAATACCACATTTAGTAATACCTTTTTCATCAAAGGTTACATAGGCACACTCGCGGTTCTCCACCATTGGAGTAACATACATTCCGTCGTGTGGATCAGTAGTCCATGTTCCCTGTTCTTCAAGGGCTTTAATACCTTCCTGAGTAAGGTAAGGTTTTATTTTGTCAAAAATACTGTCCAATATTTCAAGCTCGTCTTTATCCAACGGAGCTCCCACATCTCCTTCCACACAACATGCACCTTTACATTTCGTAAGGTTGCAAACAAATTCTTCGGAAAAAATTTCCTCAGAAATCAATTTATCGTCTATCTGAATCATAATTTTCTAAAATAAATCAAAAACTGTACCCGCTTTGAAGGTCAGTAAACTAATAATAATAAGCCATACACTGGCTTCACGCATCCAGTATTTAGGTAAAAATCTCATCATTCTGCTCAGAATAATACTTGAAGGAAATGCCAGGAGCAGCAGATATTCATAGCTTTTATTCATATATAGAATGATAGTAACGAGCTGTGCTACAGAAAAGACCAGCAGGAAAGTGTATTTATATCTGCTTATCGGACTTTTCTTGTTGTAATTTTTAAAATGGTCGTACACAGCATAAATAAGCATCAGAACCACAGGAATCAGCGGAAGAAGTTCCGTGTAATCTGTTACCGGTTTCATTTTTCCAAACGGAAAATAATCGATATTCCATGAAGTGAACTGAACGAAATACATGACAGAAAAATAACTGAATGCAATCAGAACAATTCCCAGAAGGAATCTGAAAAGATTCAACCCTATTTTGGCAGAAGTGGCAATCACGTGAATGATCACAAAAACAGCCATTGGCCAGGTGGTAGGAAGAAAAATAAAGTTCAGGGCTACAATAGATCCTACCAATACATATGATTTTTTCCTGATATCTTCATCTGCACTCGTCAGAAGCAGGATAAGGAAAGAGTTGGTAAGCAGAGAAACTGCAATTCCTATATCCAGATTTCCGGGATACAGCCCGAAAATAAAAAAGGTGTATAAAAATAAGGGCAGATGGGTCTGATAATTAAGGGCAACACTGTGAAAACAAAAATATCCCAAAGCAATTCCCAGAAAAGTTATTCCGGCAACTATGGCTTCGTAAGTATTGAAATTCAGTATGTTAAATATTATGACTACTAAAAGAAGAAAACCAATATAAACAGGAATTGAAAAAATATTGCTTTCTTTTGAAAGTAATTTAAACATTTTTTATAAATTTGTACAAAGTTAATTTAAAAAAGGAAAATAATGACGTCTTTCTTTCTATTCTTAAGCAAAGTTTTCAAATGGTCTTTCGGTTTCTTTGATGCTTTCGGTAATGTTTTAAACTGGATTCTATTTATAGTTTGCTGTGTACTATTCACTTATTGGTGCTACGTACTGGTGGTTACACTAGGTGGCGATAAAGATAAAGACTATTATTCTCCAACGGAAGGTAAGCACCCTTACTACGATCCGAATATCTATAAAAAAGAAGGTTAATTAATTGGTTATATAGTAAAAAACCGATCAAACAATAGGGTTTGATCGGTTTTTTTATTACTAACGATTAAAATTTTCTTTTTCTTAGTCGTGAATCGGAAGTACCAGAACAGGAATACTTGAACTTTTCGTTATTCCTTTGGTTAAGCTTCCCACGAATACATCATAAATTCCGCTTCTGCCGTGTGATCCCATCACAATATAATCAGCATTTTTGGCTTTTGCATGTTCCAGAATAATATCTTTTGCAAGCCCCTGTTTTAAAAGGTGTTCACAATCAATATCATGGCTGATGATTCTTTGCTCAATTTTATTAAGCTGTACCAGCTCTTCTCTGATTTCGTTGGCTTCCACTTCCGGAAAATATTGAAATCCCATGTCACCAATAGCAAAGCCGATATCTGATGGTGCTACGTGGATCAGGTAAATTCTGCCGTTAAGCTGTTTTGCAAATTTTATGGCACCGTCTACCAATTGGTCTGTCTTGTCCCCAAAATCTACGGGTAATACAATATTTATCATAACCTCTAATTTTGTTACCTAAAGATAGGAAAAATTTGTCAGACTTTAATATTAAATACTTATAATATTCGGATATCAAGGATTTTTTCCTCCTGAAGATAAGCTTCCAGAATATCATTTTCTTCTACTTTGCCAACCCCTTTTGGAGTTCCTGTGAAAATAAGATCACCTACCCTTAACGTAAAATACTGAGAAGCAAAAGCTACAATATCATCAAAATTGAACATCATATCTTTCGTATTGCCATCCTGTACTTTTTCTTTATTTTTTAATAACGAAAACTGAAGGTTTTCAAGACTGAAGTTCTCTTTTTTGAAGAAACAGCTTACCACAGCAGAGCCGTCAAAACCTTTGGCAAGCTCCCATGGAAGCCCTTTTGATTTCAGTTCGCTCTGAAGATCTCTGGCTGTAAAATCGATTCCAAGACCAATTTCTTCATAATGCTTGTGCGCTGTTTCTTTCTGAATATATTTTCCTCCCTTTGAAATTTTTAATACCACTTCAAGCTCGTAGTGAATATCATTGGAGAATTCAGGGATGTAGAAATCATTTCCCTTTAGAACTGCCGTATCCGGTTTCATAAAGATAACAGGATTCTCAGGAATTTCATTTCCCAATTCTTTCGCGTGTTCACTGTAGTTTCTTCCTATGCAGATTATTTTCATAACTCTTTTTTTATATTTTTTTTAACCCCGTCATTGCGAGGGACGAAGCAATCTTTTAGATCGTTTAAAACTATTGATTCCTGAATAAATTAGTGGGTAAACTCATTCCCGCAATAATAACATTTGAATTTGTGGCTCGTCAGAAAAGAAATTCCAAAGAAACTGGTAGCACTGTCATCTCTGTAAATATGATTGGAACCACATTTCGGGCAGACAAAATCAAACTCGGGATCTTCAATGGTATGTTCTACTTCCAGCGAGTATTGTTCATTGTCTTTATAGTCCTGCAGGATCTGCCGGGCCTTTTCCATATCATCTTCAAATACCTGAAGCTGTATGCCGCCTACCGCCTGAGACAGAAGCCAATCCGACTGGATGAGCTGCTCATTCGCAATGAAACTGTTGATACCGTTTTCAGCCAATATCTGTTTGTCCCTGTTAGCTTCAAGGGCAGTTTCATAAAATTTAAAACGAATCAGATCAGACATTTTTAAAACCTGCTTGATAATTGAATTTTTGTAAAAATCTTTTTGGTATACAACGGAAAGTCAGCGTTCTGAAGCCACCCGAAATATCCTAAGTCTTTTTGGAATACCGCTTTCACGCCTTGTCCTTTATATTTTCCAAAGTTGAAAACTTCTTCCATTTTTTCATTATATCCGATAAATCCGGCAAGGTCTGCATTTTTATTATGGAATGTAAATTCACTTAACGGTGCTATTTCATTCGGAATATCATCATATTTTCCAACCTGAGCGTCAAGAACTTCAAACGTTGCCATTACATCAGCCTCTGCAGAGTGGGCATTTTCCAATGTTTTTCCACAGTAGAACTGGTAAGCTGCACCTAAATTTCTAGGTTCTTTTTTATGGAAAATAGTCTGTGCATCGACCAGTCTGAATTTACTCAGATCAAAATCCATTCCTACTCTTAAAAGCTCTTCAGCCAAAAGCGGAACATCAAACCTGTTGGAATTGAATCCTCCCAGGTCACTTCCTGAAATCATTTCCATAATTTTAGCGGCAATATCCCTGAAAGTAGGAGCATCTTTTACATCTTCATCATAGATCCCGTGGATTTCACTGCATTCTTTTGGAATCGGCATTTCAGGATTTACACGCCATGTTTTGCTCTCTCTGGAGGCATCCGGGTTTACTTTTAAAATACATATTTCAACAATTCTGTCTTTTCCGATATTGGTTCCTGTGGTTTCCAGGTCAAAAATACAAAGCGGTTTATGGAGTTTTAAATTCATGTCAATGATTAATAATTTGAAATGTGTTTTATTTTAATAATTATTTTAGCTGTCCCTGAAAAATGAGAGATACCAGCATATAATAAATAACAAGCATAGGAATTCCTACAATCTGGAATATCGAAAGAATGGCAATTCCTCCTGCCAGTAATATAATTTTTGGATAGTTATCTTTTAATTGTTTTGATTTGAATTTCATAGCCATCATCCTGATCGGGCTGATCAGAAGCCATGAAGTAAGAAGAGTAAGCAGGATTAATAGCAATTCATGATCAAATAAAAAGCTGAAATTTCCGGTTTCTTTAAAGGCATAATAAAGACCGAACAGTAAAACGGTATTGGTAGGTGTATTCAATCCTTTGAAATAATAACGCTGCTCTTCATCCAAATTAAAAATGGCAAGCCTCAGGCAGGAAAATACTGTGACAATGAGTCCCAGATACTTGATCTCAAATGGGAAATGCATTCCCAAAAGCTCAGCTCCAAAAGGTTCAAGGGCTTTATACATCGTAAGTCCTGGGATCACTCCAAAGCTTACCATATCCGCAAGCGAGTCCAACTGAAGGCCAAGATTGGAGTTTGATTTTAAAGCTCTGGCTACAAAGCCGTCAAAAAAATCGAAAACCGAAGAGAGAATAAGGCAGATTGCCGTTGTCTGATAATCTCCTAAAATTAAATGTATTGCACCTACACAGCCTGCAAATAAATTAGCCAGGGTTAAAGCATTGGCCAGATTATTCTTTATAAAATCCATAAACACAAAATTACAGTTTTTAAAAATTCTAACTCAAAATAATATGAACTAAAAAACGCATTAAAATGATTTTGATGTAAATTTGCCCCATGAAATTTTTAAAAGGATTTAGAAAACAGGAAGTTCTGGCATTGGTTTACAGGATTTTTCTGGCCTATGTTTTTTATCAGATTGCCAGACTTTTATTCTGGTATTTCAATAAAGATCTGATTAAAGTAGACTCCGTTTCAGAATATATAAAGCTGGCTTTCCATGGTACTGCTTTTGATACCACAGCCATTTTGTATGTTAATGCACTGTTTATATTGCTTAGTTTACTGCCATTGGTCATCAACACAAAGAAAACTTTCCAGAAAGTTCTTTTTTGGCTGTATTTTATTACTAACGGGATTGCTTATGCCATGAACTTCGGAGATTTTATTTACTATAAATTTTCACAGGCAAGGCTTACTTCAGCAGTATTTCAGGTAGCTGAGCACGAATCCAATGTTTCTAAGGTACTGATGATTTCTATCGGACAACATCCTTTCGTACTGATATGGTATATGATCCTGATGATCTTATGGGTTTTCCTTTATAAAAAGGTGAAAGTAGAAGAGGTGAAACCTTTGAAATTACTACCTTATTTTATTACTTCCATTATTACTTTATGTATCACAGCGGTGCTGGTTGTGGGAGGAATCAGAGGAGATTTTAAACACAGTACCAGACCGATTAATATGGTGGATGCAACCCGTTTTGTAACCAATCCTCTGCAGGGTAATATGGTGCTCAACAGTACATTCTCCTTTTTCAGGACTTTAAATACCAATAATTTCAAGGAAGTTCATTTTGTGAGCGAAAAAGATATAGAAGAGTATGTACAGCCTTATAAAGTGTACGACAGAAAAGTAGAGAACCGTCCGAATATTGTTATTTTCATCGTAGAATCTTTCGGGAGAGAATATTCCGGGGCATTTAATAAAGATAAAAATATTAAAGATTACGTTTCTTATACTCCGTTCATGGACAGTCTGGCAACCCAGAGTCTTATTTTTCCGAATACTTTTGCAAACGGCAGACAATCAATTCATGGGATGAGCAGCGTATTGGCAGGAATTCCGAGTCTTACGGATGCATTTACGGGATCACCTTATTCCAATCAGAAAATCCAGTCTATTGTTTCTGTATGTAATGACCTTGGCTATGACACTTCGTTCTATCATGGAGCGCCAAATGGTTCTATGGGATTTCTTGGTTTCGGAAATATATTAGGATTTAAGCATTATTTCGGGAAAACAGAGTATAACCACGATGAAGATTTCGACGGGATGTGGGCGGTCTGGGATGAACCTTTCCTTCAGTATTTTGCAAAAAATGTAGGAAAGAAACAGCCTTTTATGACTACTGTGTTTACGGCTTCATCACATCACCCTTTTAAAATTCCTGAAAAATACAACGGAAAATTTAAAAAGGGAAAAATAGAAATGCATGAACCGATACAGTATACGGATTATGCAATAAAGAAATATTTTGAAACAGCTAAAAAACAGCCTTGGTTCAATAATACGATCTTTGTTTTCACGGGAGATCATACCAACCAGGTCTATTATCCGGAATATGAAAAAG
The DNA here is from genome assembly GCF_050470705.1 of Chryseobacterium sp. NRRL B-14798. NCBI lineage: Bacteria > Pseudomonadati > Bacteroidota > Flavobacteriia > Flavobacteriales > Weeksellaceae > Chryseobacterium > Chryseobacterium sp. NRRL B-14798. The sequence goes on from NZ_JBFLUL010000005.1 coordinate 1,119,938, forward strand.
CGATGAACCGTTATGCTGTTCCGTTGATTTTCTATTCTCCGAATCCTGAATACCAGCTTAAAGGAGTCAGCCAGGAAATTGCACAGCAGGCAGATATATATCCTACACTGGCTGACCTTATAGGATATAACAAGCCTATCAGAAGCTGGGGAAGAAGTCTGGTGAGCGATAAGGAATATCCTTTCATTGTTGTGAATTCTGACGGAAGTATGGAGCAGTTCATGATCGGAAATTATATTTATCGTTTTGACGGAAAAGAAATAGTAGGGGTATATGATAAATCTGATCTGGGCCTTGAAAAGAATCTGGTTAATGAGGTTAAAAATCCGGAAGTAGAGCAGGGAAAGAAAACAGCAAAAGCGTGGTATCAGGATTACATGGACAGAGTGATTAACAGGAAACTGTATTAGGGCGAAATGGCAAAAAGGTAAATCTGTAAAATTGCGAAAACATCAACAGGCCGATTGAAATTTAGCTTTTTCGCATTTTAGCGATTTTACTTTTTATATCCTCTTTATGCTTTGTATAATAAAAGTTTTTGTTCGTTGAAAATTAATTTATATTTTTATCAATACGTAGATAAGAATATTGTATTAAAATTAAAACTATAAGAAATATGAAAAAAATATTGTTAACGTTCGCACTTTCTTTATGTGGTGTACTTACATTTGCACAGATAGAAGGTAAGTGGAAGACGATAGATGATGAGACAAAACAGGCAAAATCTATTGTTGAAGTGTACAAAAAATCAGACGGAAAATACTATGGGAAAGTTTCTCAGTTATTGATAAAACCAGCTGAATCAAACTGTACGGCTTGTAAAGATGACAGAAAAGGAAAACCAATTTTAGGATTGGAAATCATCAGGGGACTGAAAAAAGACGGCGATGAATTCACAGGAGGAACCATCACTGATCCTAAAACAGGAAAAACATATAAATGTACCATTACAAGAAGCGGTGATAAACTGAACGTAAGAGGTTACTTAGGATTATCTTTATTAGGAAGAACCCAGGTTTGGGAGAAAGCTAATTAATTTAAGTTTAAATAGAATTTTAGATGACATTTCAGAAATGAGATGTCATTTTTTATGAACAAAAATTCTCAGGAAGCTGGAAAATCCACAAGAACGGGACATCAGGAAGAAAAATTTATTTTAAATACAGTTAATATTATGACTTCTCATGGAAATGAAGAGCGTTTTTATGATGTGTATAATAAAAAAACACTACTTTTGTAGTCTAAATTTTTCAAGAAAATATGGCAGAATATACTTTTCGTGAGGTAATTGCACAGGCAATGAGCGAGGAAATGCGTAAAGACGAATCCATCTACCTGATGGGGGAGGAAGTTGCAGAATATAATGGTGCATATAAGGCTTCAAAAGGAATGCTGGATGAATTTGGTCCAAAAAGAATAATTGACACACCGATTGCAGAACTTGGATTTACAGGAATCTCTGTGGGAGCTGCAATGAATGGAAACAGACCCATCGTAGAATTTATGACATTCAATTTCTCATTGGTAGGAATTGATCAGATTATCAATAACGCAGCGAAAATCCGTCAGATGAGTGGCGGACAGTGGAATTGTCCAATTGTTTTCCGTGGGCCTACTGCTTCTGCAGGACAATTAGGAGCTACTCACTCTCAGGCATTTGAAAACTGGTTTGCCAACTGCCCTGGACTTAAAGTGGTGGTACCTTCTAACCCTTATGACGCAAAAGGATTGTTAAAAACAGCGATCCAGGATAATGACCCTGTTATTTTCATGGAATCTGAGCAGATGTATGGAGATAAAATGGAAATTCCTGAAGAAGAATACTACTTACCAATAGGAAAAGCAGATATCAAGAGACAAGGTACAGACGTTACTCTGGTTTCTTTCGGAAAGATCATGAAACTGGCTTTACAGGCAGCAGAAGATATGGCTAAAGAAGGAATCTCTGTAGAAGTTATCGACCTTAGAACTGTTCGTCCTCTTGACTTCGATACAATTTTAGAATCTGTAAAGAAAACAAACAGACTGGTTATTTTAGAAGAAGCCTGGCCATTCGGATCAGTATCTTCAGAAATTACTTATATGGTACAGCAAAAAGCATTTGATTATTTGGATGCTCCTATCAAGAGAATTACTACTCCTGATGCACCTGCACCTTACTCTGCAGCATTATTTGCAGAATGGTTCCCAAAACTTGAAAAAGTAAAAGAGGAGATCAAAAAAGCGATGTACGTAAAATAGTTATAGAAAAAAACTTCCGAAAGGAAGTTTTTTCATTTATTATATTCATGAAGAAAAATTCTTGACATCATAAAATTAGTATAAATTTGCGCCTTTAAAATAAATTAAGCTGATATGGCAGAAGTTACAGAAGATGGCTACCACTTCGACATAAAGAAACTTTCCTTCATAGGAGTTTTAGTGTCTCTAGGAATTGTTTTTGGAGATATTGGTACCTCTCCGCTTTACGTAATGAAAGCAATTGTGAATGCAAGATCCCAGGGGAGCAATATGCCTTTCAATGAATACATAGAAGGAGCTCTTTCATGTATTATCTGGACCCTTACCCTGCAGACCACAATCAAATATGTGATCATTGCTTTGAGAGCAGACAACAAAGGTGAAGGAGGTATTCTTGCCTTGTTTTCACTGGTAAGAAACCTTAAAAAAGGATGGCTGTACCTCATTGCAATTATTGGTGCTGCGGCACTTATTGCAGACGGAGTAATTACCCCATCACTGACGGTAATGTCAGCTATTGAAGGTCTTGAAATTTATAATCCCCATACTCCTGTTGTTCCAATCACCATCGGAATTCTGATTGCCATTTTTGTCGTACAGCAGTTCGGGACCAGCTTTATCGGAAAGTTTTTTGGCCCGGTAATGGTGGTTTGGTTCCTTGTATTAGGAGGTCTGGGAGTAATGCATTTAAGTGAAAACTTTGAGATTTTAAGATCTTTCAATCCTTATTACGCTTATAAGCTTATTGTGAACTCTCCGAGTGCCATTGTTATTTTAGGAGCTGTTTTCCTTTGTACAACCGGAGCAGAAGCATTATATTCCGATTTAGGGCACTGTGGTGCCAAAAACATCAGAGTAAGCTGGGCATTCGTTAAAATTATGCTTATTCTTAATTATCTTGGACAGGGAGCTTGGCTTTTAACCAATTATAACAAACCAGGATTTTCTGTAGTGAATCCTTTCTTTGGAATCATGGAAGAATGGATGATCATCCCGGGAGTAATTTTAGCAACAGCCGCTGCAATTATTGCCAGCCAGGCATTGATTACAGGTTCGTTCACCATATTCTCAGAAGCAATGTCTCTTAACCTTTGGCCGAATCAGAAAATTGATTACCCTTCCGGAGTAAAAGGACAGATGTATATTCCAAGAATCAACTGGGGACTTCTTATCCTGTGTATCATTGTCGTTCTGCATTTCAAAGAATCAGGAAAAATGGAAGCCGCTTATGGACTTTCCATTACCGTAACGATGTTGATGACCACCGTTTTATTAGTATTCTGGCTGCTGAAGCATAGAGTAAGCAAGGTTCTGATTCTGGTTTTCGCAATGGTTTACATGGCTATCGAATTAGGATTCTTCAGTGCCAACATCATCAAATTTATGGAAGGTGGATGGATTACCGTTGTATTGGCAGGTTCTATCGGAGTTTCTATGTATGCATGGTACAACGGAAGACTGATCAAAACAAGATTTATCCAGTTTGTGAAAATAGAAAAATATGTGTCTATCCTTAAAGACATGAAGCTGGACGAAACCATTCCGAAATATGCTACCAATCTTGCTTACCTGAGCAGGGCAAAAAGAAATGATGAAGTGGAATCCAAAATTATCTATTCCATCATCAAAAAACAGCCGAAAAGAGCAGATCATTATTTTATCCTGAGTATTGTCAATCAGGAAGATCCCTATACTTTCAGATATACTGTAGACGAGATTCTTCCGGGAACCGTCTATAAGATCAATTTCCTTTTAGGATTTAAAGTAGACCGAAGAATCAACGATTATTTCAATATGGTTCTTAAAGACTTAATGGCGGACGGAACCATTCCTTCAAGAAGCAGCCATCCATCTTTAAGAGCTCATGATATACCGCCGGATCTTAAATATGTCATCATAGATAACACCTATATCAACGATATCCTTTTAACGGTTAAACAAAAGATTACTCTTAACATTTACAACTTTGTGAAGTATATCGGAAGTGACGACTTTAAGGCCTGGGGAGTATCTTCGCACAATGTTGAAGTGGAATCTGCACCGATCACAGAATTAACAGTTTATGACAATAAGATCGAGCAGTCCGGGTATTTCCGTCACAACTCGTAGCCACCTGTATTAACCATACTATCTATTTAAATAAAATTCAATAAATTTGTAGATAATTTTTTTAATGGATACAATACAAAAAGAAAAAAATATAGCTTTGATCAAGGATGTTTTGAGAAACTACTTATTAGAAAAAGGGTTCAGAAACACACCTGAAAGATATACGATATTGGAAGAAATTTATAATATGGATCATCACTTCAATGTTGATGATCTGTATCTTCTGATGATGCAGAAGAAATATCACGTTTCCAAAGCAACGATTTACAACACGATTGAAATTTTCCTTGATGCAGGTTTAATCCGTAAGCATCAGTTCGGAGAAAAGACATTGACTTCTTCGTCTTATGAAAAGTCTTATTTTGACAAACAGCATGATCACCTGGTGATCTACAAAAAAGACTCTGATAAAGAGATTGAGGAAATTATTGAATTCTGTGACCCAAGAATCCAAGGAATCAAAGAAGCCATTGAAGAAGCATTTGGCGTAAAAATTGATTCTCATTCGCTATATTTCTATGGCACTAAGAATGACTAATTAATGAGAATAGCCCTTTTTCTGTTACTCTTTATTTCTACGCTCAACTTTGCGCAGGATAAAACTCCTGTGAAGAGAGATCCTTATCTGCAGGCTCCTTCACCCACTCAGCCTCAACAGGTGAGACCTGAAGATAAAGTAAAGATCATCCACGCAGACGAAATCAAGAAAGATCCTGAAAAATACGACGGGAATCAATATTTTACCGGTCATGTTCAGATAGAACATCAGGGATCCATTCTTACTGCAGATGAAGTAGTTCTGTATAATGAAGAAAACTTTGTAAAAGCAATAGGTAATACAAGACTTCAAAATACAGACGGCTCTGTAATCACAGCAGGAGAAATGGAATATGATGCCAATACCCAGAAAGGTGTTGCCCGAAAAAATGTGGTCCTGACGGATCCTAAACAGACCATAAAAACAGATATTCTGTATTATGACAGGCTGGCTAATCAAGCGTATTTTAATACAGGAGGAACGATCTCGGATGGCCAGAATGTTACCTATGCTAAAGTAGGAACTTATTTTCTCAATACAAGAGTAGTTGACCTTACAGGAAATGTAAAGATTGAAACCCCTCAGTATACTATAGAAGGTCCAAATATCAAGCAGAATCAAAACACAAAAATTGCCGATTTTAATGGTCCTACAACCATTACCAGCAAAACCAATCCACGAAACAGAATCTATACGGAAAGAGGAACCTATAAAATGGATTCCAAGGAGGCGTATTTAACCAAAAACTCAAGGATATTTTACAATGAAAAAATCCTTACCGGTGCTGATATGTACTACAATCAGATTTCAGGGTTTGGTAAAGCAACAGGCAATGTAACCCTGGATGATCCTAAAGAAAGAAGATACATAAAAGGAGGATACGGAGAAATTTTTGAGAAAAAAGACTCTGCAATGATGACCAAAAGTCCGTATGCTGTAAAAGTGATGGAAAAAGACTCCATTTATTTCGCTGCAGAAAAAATTATCTCTTATCAAAGACCGGACTCACTGGATATCAAAGTGAAGAAAAGCTATCTTAGAGCCTTCAAAAAAGCCCGTATTTATAAATCCAATGCACAGGGAAGAGCAGATTCCATTGCTTTCAACGAAACAGACGGAATCATGCATATGTATACCAACCCGATTCTTTGGAGCGGTGAAAAGCAGGTAACCGGAGATAAAGTAGAAGCCTACTTCAATACCAAAACGGAAGATATTGATTCCTTAAAAGTAATTGGAAATGCCTTTGCCATCAGTAAAGTAGACTCCCTGAACCTGAAAGATGAGTTCAATCAGGTGAAAGGGAAATTCATGACGGTGTACTATGAGAAAAATGCTATTAAAGAAGCAAGAGTAGTTGGAAACGCCCAATCTATCGTCTATGTTGATGATACCGATCAGGAAACCAAAAAACCGGAAAGAATAGGGATTACCTTGTCTACCTGCGGAATTATCGGAGCATTGTTTGAAGAAAGAGCATTACAGATTATTTCCTGCAGTATCGGAGCTGTTTCCGATACCTATCCGATGAGTATGATAGAGCCGTCAAAAAGAAAGTTCCCGGATTTTAACTGGAATACCAAAGACAGGATCCGGAAATGGCAGGACATCCTTGTAGACACTCCGAATAACGAAGAAATACAATATACAGCAGATAATGAGCTCTTCGATAAAGCACAGAAAGCCATAGATGATGAAAAGGCCAAAGAAGAAGCTAAAAAACCTAAACGTACCAGAAAATAACAGAAAGACCAGTAAAGTGCTGGTCTTTTTTGTGGATTAATTTTAACGTTTAATGAATCTTTTATAGCTTTGCTGAAATTTTTGGAGACAATGGAAATGCATAAAGATTTTTTTACATATCAGGCTCAAACCACAAAATTTGCTGCAGGTTTTGAAGTAGAGAAAGCAATAGGAAGCTATATTTACGGTACAGACGGAAAAAGATATCTTGACTTTGTAGCAGGAGTTTCTGCCAATACGCTGGGACATTCACATCCTAAAGTTGTGGATGCTATCAAAGAGCAGACGGATAAATACCTACACGTAATGGTGTATGGCGAATATGCACAGGAAAAGCCTGTAGCACTATGCAGATTGCTTGCTGAAGCTACTCCTGATCCCCTGGAAGTTACATACCTTGTGAATAGCGGTGCGGAAGCCATTGACGGAAGCTTAAAATTAGCCAAAAGATACACCGGAAGAGAAGAAATTGTTTCCTTTAAAAACTCTTACCATGGAAATACCCACGGCGCTTTGAGTGTTTCAGGAAATGAAACTCACAAGAGAGAATTCCGTCCTTTATTACCGATGGTTTCTTTTATTGAATTTAACAATGAAGAAGACTTCGATAAAATTACAGAAAAGACGGCTTGTGTTATCCTTGAAACCATTCAGGGAGCAGCAGGATTTTTGGTACCGGATAACGATTACCTGATCAAACTGAAGAGAAGATGTGAAGAAGTAGGAGCGCTTTTAATTTTAGACGAAATACAGCCGGGATTTGGAAGAACAGGGAAGTTATTCTCTTTCGAGCACTTTGGTATCGTTCCTGATATTCTTGTCATGGGTAAAGGAATGGGAGGCGGTGTTCCTGTAGGAGCTTTTATGAGTTCCAGAGAAATCATGGAAACGCTTTCACATTCTCCTAAATTGGGTCACATTACTACTTTTGGAGGAAACCCGTTGATTGCGGCTGCAAGTTATGCAACATTGAAAGAAGTGCTGGAAAGCGGCTTAATGAATGAAGTAGAGGAAAAAGAGAAATTGTTCAGAGAACTTTTGGTTCATCCTAAAATCAAAAATATCAACGGTAAAGGGCTGATGCTTGCCGTGAACTTAGGAACTCCTGAATACACACTGGAAGTAGCTAAAAAATGCATGGATAAAGGGCTTATTGTTTTCTGGCAGCTGTACAGAAATGAATACCTGAGAATCTCTCCGCCTCTTACATTATCTCTGGATGAAATAAGAGAAGGGTGTCAGATTATTCTCGATATACTGAATGAAAACTAAAGATAAAATCTCTCCGGAAAGGAGAGATTTTTTTATGTCTTGCATGGTAACTTTTAGCTTTAAAACTTACCATCACAGGGATTTAAATCCAGTGATAAATATCATGCAGATTCTATAAAAAAGTAATTGTTTTTTTGCGTAATAAAAAAATTAATTTATATATTGCGGGACGATAAAACAAAGATTATATGGCGAAACATAAAGTCCATTACGAATTTCCAATGCACTGTTTATCAGAGATTTTGTATGAATATCTGGCGACTGCAGAGGGATTGTCTGAATGGTTTGCGGATGAGGTAACAGAGAAAGGCGATGATTTCTTTTTTAGCTGGGGTGGAGGTCCTGTTGAGAAGGCCACTTTGATCAGATATAAGCCTGAAGGTTTCGTGCGTTTCAGATGGGAAGAAGATGAAGGAACAAAAAATTTCTTTGAAATGACTATCACAATTGATGATATTACAGAAGATCTGGCTCTAAATATTACAGACTTCTGTGAAGAAGGTGATGAAGAGGAAAATGCAATGTATTGGGAAAATCTTATCGAAAACCTTAGAATAAAACTAGGTGCGGCATAATACCGGGCTATATGAAATGATAAAACTGATGAACGATTTATCGTTCATTATTTTTTTGTAAATAAATTACATCAAAATTTGGAAAATCAATATTTTACATCAGACGAGTTACATGTAAAGAACAGAGCTTTTCTTTGGGGAGACTCAGTAAAAGTTTCTTTCTTTCTAAGAAATGGTGGATTGATCATGGACGAAGAATGCTATTTTTTTCTAATGGCTTCCATGAGAAAGATGAGACTGAATATTCCTTTGACTTACACGCTGGAGTTTTTCCAGACCCTTTTTCAAAAAGAAATTATTGAAGGCAAAGGCATAAGCAATGGAATTATCAATTTCCAGGTGTTCAGAAATAATGATGGAATGACATTGGCCAAATCTTCTGTTTCCTATTTTTACGAGGTGACGGAAATGGCTGATGTGCTTGCTGTTCATCAAAGACCTCTGGAATTGGATTTGATTAAGGAAATTAATGTTAACAACAACCTTTTGAGCAATATCCGGGTTCACTGTCCGGAAAACATTTACGGAGTGATCTATGCGCAGGAAAATGATCTTGACGATGTGATCCTTCTGAATCCAAACAAAAGAATAGCACGTACCACTGCCGGAAATCTTCTCTTTTTAGAAGGTGATGTTATCAAAGTACCAAAGCAGACGGAAGGAGCTTACATTTCTCCTTTGATGGAAAACTTTGTTACTTTTTTACATAAAAATAATCTTGCTGATATACAGGAACACGAGATTATCGCATTTGAATCTCAGAAGGCTGAAGAAATTTTAATGATTTCTGATGAGAAAGGTATGTTTTCTGTAGGTAAGATAAGAAACAAGACTTTTGAAACTTCCCGTTTCTCCGGATGGGTAGAAAGCTGGAAGAAAAGTTTTAATTCATAAAAATTGACAAACCCGGTAAACAACAAAGTTCCAGAAGTCCTTTACCGGGTTTTATTCTGAGTAAAATCAGAAATTGTTTCTTTATTTAATATTCGTTGATAATCTCAACAAATTTTTGTGCGATTTCTTTCTGCCCTTTCTCACTGGTAATATAATTCCTGTTATCAGAATTATTGATAAAACCAAGTTCTACCAATACAGCAGGTGCTTTGGTTTCTCTTAGCATATGAAGATTTTGGCGTTCTTCAATTTTACGGGCATTGAATTTCTTATAGATTTTTCCGGCTAATTCCTTTGATATGTCAGAATTCTGAACATAAACTTCAAATCCGTTATCAGATCTTTCTCTTTGAGGAGAACTGTTAACGTGAAGAGAAATGACCATTTCAGGGTTCAGCTTATTGATCTGATCTGTTCTTTCAGCAAGGGTAGGAGAACTGTCTGCATCCCTTGTTAAAATAACCTCATACTTATCCTGGCTTTCATTGATTTTCTGGATTTCCTTAGCAATGCTTAATGCAATATTTTTTTCCAGAATTTCACCATAAGCAGCCCCAAAATCATTTCCGCCATGTCCGGCATCAATGACAATGTATTTTTTGCTGATAGGAGTAAATGATAAAAACGCTGTAGAAAATATTGATAAAGCAAGTAGTGTAATACCTTTCATATCAGTGATTTTAGTTTTTCAAATAACGGAAAAACTTTCTTTAAAATTGGTTAACAGAATCTTAAAGTTTGTTAATTATTTTTAATCATATGAAAGGGATATTGTTAATTTAATGAAATATCCTCAGGGGAGTTGGCCCAGAGAAGAAATTCTCCTCCAAGATTCTGCATAATAGATTTCCAGAGTGTCTGATCATTGGGAAGCGTATAATCAAGATTATAAACATCCACTACCGTCCACATTTTTCTTTGAACTTCAGTATCCAGCTGATGAGAAGACCATCCGGAATATCCTGAAAAGATTTTGATATGGTTGATATCCAGTTCACTGCTTAAAACCGCATTAATAATACGTTCGATATCTTCTGTAAGATAGTATTCATCAGTAATATCTGTATAGATCTCTGTAACTCTTTTGCCTTTTACAATGAAAAATACCTTGTCGTTTTCTACAGGTCCTCCATCATATACCTCAATTTTAAAGTCAAAAAAATCTTTGAATTTGCTACTCATCTGGCTGTTCTTTTTATTCAATATCAAACCAAATGCACCACTTTCATTATGTTCAATAACCAATACTACCGATCTTGAAAAAATATCGCCGGAAATGTCGGGTGTCGAGATTAATATTTTACCTTTGTATGAGTGATTCATACTCAAATTTAATAAAAAATATTTATGGAAAACCTGCACGACAGAAGAAAAGTGTACGAGAAATCCCAACTTATTGAAAGTGAGATAAAACAAAATCCAATTGAACAGTTCAGAGACTGGTTTTTGGAAGCCAATGAGAGTCCGATGATCTCAGAAGCTAATGCTATGGCGGTTTCTACAGTAGAAGAAGATGGGTGCCCAAGAACAAGAATGGTACTGCTTAAAGCATATACCCATGAAGGATTTATTTTTTATACCAATTATCACAGCAAAAAAGGAAAAGCAATAGAAAACAACCATAAAGCCTGCCTGCATTTTTTCTGGCCTAATCTTGAAAGGCAGATTATCATCAAAGCTGATCTTGAAAAGGTGGCAGAAAACCTTAGCGACGGTTATTTCCATTCCAGGCCGAAAGGAAGCCAGCTCGGCGCTGTGGTCTCTCCGCAAAGCCAGGAGATTCCCAATAGAGAATTTCTGGAAGATAAATTAAAAGAGCTGGAAAAGGAGTATGAAAATACGGAAGTCCCAAGACCAGCCCACTGGGGCGGATATCTTGCAAGACCTTATGAAATTGAATTCTGGCAGGGAAGACCCAATCGTCTTCATGACAGGATTATTTATGAGCTTGAAGATCTTGACTGGAAAATCTCGAGACTGGCTCCGTAATGGGAAGTTAGAAGTTAGAAGTGGCGGTTTTCAATAGGAGATAAGGCGCTTGAAAATATAAAATTTGTAATATCAAAATAAGCGGGCTTTAGCCCGCTTATTTTTATTAGATATGATGATCGGCTTTAGCCAAAACTTAATAATTCTAAACCACTTAAAGCTTCTTAATAGTTGAATTTCCGGTCACAATTTGACATAAAAAAAGGCTGTTTCTAAGAAACAGCCCTGAATTTTTGTAATCTGAATGATTATTTTTTCTTAGCACCTGAAACTGCATTTGATAAATCAGCTCCAGCTTTGAATTTAGCAACTTTTTTAGCAGCAATTTTGATCGGTTTTTTAGTTGCAGGGTTAATACCTTGTCTAGCCGCTCTCTCAGCTACTGAGAAAGTACCAAAACCTACTAAAGAAACTTTTCCGTCTTTTTTCTTTAATGTAGTTGTAACGTTACCAATGAAAGACTCTAGAGCAGCTTTTGCTGCAACTTTAGTGATACCTGCATCTTTTGCGATTGCGTCGATTAATTCAGACTTGTTCATAATTTTTAATATTAAAGTTAGTTCGTAATTATAGCAAATATAGTACTATTTTCTAATTGTGCAATTTTTTTATTAAAACTTGTGCAATTTTTTTGCATTTCACTGAAATCAGTTAAAATATGATAATTCCACTTTTCACAGAAAATCTACGTTACAGGTTACTAAAATCATGCCAAATGCTTATGTGTATTGACTTTAGCAAAAAGTTAATATTATTTTCCGTATTTATTAAATCCTAAATTGTGTATGAAGAATTAATTTTTTTGACCATATGATTATTAAATTTATAAGTAATTTTTATATTTCTTGTGTTTTGTTAAATTAAATACCTGTGTTTGTGGGAGTTTTAAAATGATAATAAACGCCTGTTTTATTAATTTTTATTAATAAATTTGCAACATGTTAATAGAAGTTTTCAAGTCTAAGATTCATAGGGTGAGAGTAACTGCCTCTGACCTTAATTATATAGGGAGTATAACGATCGATGAAGATCTTATAGAAGCTGCCGGTCTGGTAGTGGGAGAAAGAGTCTATATCGTGAATGTGAACAACGGAGAACGTTTTGATACCTACGTGATCAAAGGGAAAAGAAAATCAGGGGAAGTATGTCTGAATGGTCCTGCAGCAAGAAAAGTACAGAAAGATGATATCATTATCATCATTGCCTATGCTCAGATGACTCCGGAAGAAGCAAAAGACTTCCAGCCAAAAATCGTTTTCCCGGATGAAAAAACAAATCTTCTTACGTAGTACATGGAGAAAATATCAAAAAGTCCGGTAAAATCAATACTTACAATAGTAATATCGCTTGCTTTTGCAGGCTTTTTTTTATGGCTTGCCTTAAGAGGTCTGGATTTTAAAGTCATTCAAAAGTCATTGGCAAAAGCTAATTATATCTGGGTATTGTTTGCTTCCGTATTTGGTCTTCTGGCGTACTGGTTCAGAGCGATACGCTGGAATCTGATGCTGGAGCCGATGGGACACAGAATTTCCAATTCCAATGCGCTTTGGTCCATCTCATTTGGTTATCTGATGAACCTTACAATTCCCAGAAGTGGCGAAGTAGCAAGGGCAACCGCTTTATATGGGGTGGAAAAAGTACCTGTAGATAAATCTTTCGGAACTATTATTCTGGAAAGGGTAGTAGATTTGATCTGTATGCTTGGTTTCTTAGGACTGACGTTATTGTTTAAATACGAAGCCATTCTGTCATTCTATAAAAACTCAGGAGTAAATATTAATCCTAATAAAATAATATTGATCCTTTCCATTCTGGTAATTGGAACAATTGTATTTTTTGTTTTTAAAAAGAAACTTTCAGGAATTCCTTTTTTAGGAAAAGTGGTTAGCTTTATTGACGGGATTTTTCAGGGGATAACTTCCATCTTTAAATTAAAAGAAAAAGGGAAATTCATTCTTTATACATTAGGAATCTGGATTTGCTATTACTTTGCTGCATATCTGGTATGTTTTGCTCTTCCTGAAACTTCAGCATTTACCTTTGCAGACGGTTTCTTTATTATTGTAGTAGGAACATTAGGAATGATTATCCCTGCCAGTGGAGGAATCGGAGCGTATAACCTTGCCATGAAGTATGGTTTTATGGCGCTGTTTATTTCAGTTGGGAAAAGTGCAGATTTTGGCGGTGAAATGGGACTTACGTACTCCTTTATTTCTTTACCGCTGCAGATTGTGATTATGCTGGTGATGGGATTAATTTCCATTCCCATGCTGGCAAAAGCAAGAAATGCTGCTGTTTCAGATAAAGAATTTGAAAATTAATTCAATACATTTTATATAATACAAGGTTCAATTTTTTAATTGGACCTTTTTATTTTGTGGCTTAAATTCTTTTAATTGAGTTGTATAAAATATTTTTTTAATGAATAAATTTGGTCAGTTCATAAATCACTTCTATCTTAATGCAAAAAATAATCATAATATAAAACACTATGGCAATTAATCTACAGAAAGGACAAAAGATCGAGATAGGATTGACGAAAATGACGATTGGATTAGGCTGGGATCCGAATGAAGGAACCGGCTACGATTTTGACCTGGATGCTTCTGCAATCATGATTGATTCTGACAGAAAATTAGTAAGCGAAGAATACTTCGTTTTTTACAATAACTTAAATTCTCCGGATGGAGCCCTTATCCATACAGGAGATGATCCGAGTGGTAAAAACAGTGATGGTGACGATGATGAAGCGATCATTATAGACCTGGATAAAGTAGATTCAAGAGTAGAAGAGATCCTTTTTGTGGTAACCATAGAAGACTTTGAAAGAAGAAGACAGAATTTCGGACAGGTAAGAAATTCCTATATCAGAGTAGTAGATAACCATTCAAACCAGGAGATTGCAAAATACGAACTGGATGAGGATTTTTCTATTGAAACCGGTGTAGAATTCGGAAGACTGTACAAAAGAAACGGAAGCTGGAAGTTTGAAGCTTCAGGAATAGGATACAGAGCAGATCTTGGCTTCTTTCTTGAAAAATACTACAAAGGGCAAATCATCAAATAAAATATCAGATACACAAAAACTATAACTATGGCAATTAATTTACAGAAAGGACAAACGATAGATTTAAGAAAGAATGACCGCGGCGAAAGCGTGTATGATCTTTCAAAAGTAACCATCGGCTTAGGATGGGACGTAAGAAAGCAGGGAGGTGGATTTTTTGGAAAACTATTCAGTAAAGAAGCAGAATACGACCTTGATGCAGTAGCATTTCTTTTAGATGGCAACGGAAAAGTAGCCAATTTGGGAAGAACGGTACAGACCAATGACGGAAGACAGATGGGGCTTTACCAGGGAGATGTGGTTTTCTTCAACTCCATGCAGCATCCAAGCGGAAATGTATGGCTTACCGGAGACAACAGAACCGGAGCAGGAGATGGAGATGATGAACAGATCATTGTAAGATTGGATCAGCTGGATCAGAGTTATCAGAAAATTGTATTCCTGGTTACTATTTATCAAGGAAGAACCAATAATCAGCACTTCGGAATGATTGAAAATGCATTTATCCGTGCTGTAGATGCTACAGGAAAAGAAATTACAAAATACAGCCTTTCCGGTGATTCAAGTATGAACGGAATGTGTGCCATGGTTTTTGCAGAAGCATACCGACACAACGGAGATTGGAAATTCCGTGCTGTGGGAGAACCACACAATACAGATAATTTTATCGATATTCTGAGACAGCAATACGCGTATTCCAACTAGATTCTCAAATTTTTATCAAATCATAATAAAAGCCGTCGGCGGAAGTCGAAGACTTCCGCCGACGGCTTCGAATTAATACTTGTCTATAATGAGCAGGAGATTATTAGCTTATTTTTTATTAGATACTTCAGGTTCCATGAACGGAGAGCCTATTCAGGCGCTGAATAATGGTTTCAACGGCCTTATCAGTATGCTCCGTGCAGATCCGCAGGCAATGGACAGCCTGCATTTGAGTGTTATTACCTTCGATAGAGAGGTTAAAAATATGATACCCTTAACAGACCTGGCGAGCTTTTATCCCATGGAAATTACCTGTCCGGATAGTGGTCCGACGCATACAGGAGCAGCCCTGGAAATGGTTTCAGAATTGATGCAGAAGGAAATTGTAAAAGAATCTGCCGATACAAAGGGAGACTGGCAGCCGCTGCTTTTTATATTTACGGATGGAAAACCTTCGGATATTCAGAAATACAGGCAGATGATCCCGGTGATCAGAGGACTGGAATTTGGTGCTATCGTAGGATGTGCAGCAGGCCCGAAAGCTGATGAAAAGTTTCTGAAGGAACTCACAGATCATGTGGTAAAGCTTGATACTACGGATGCCATTACCCTCTCTTCCTTTTTCAAATGGGTGAGTTCTTCCATTACGCAGGGAGGACAATCTCAGAATACAGGAGAAAACATCACATTACCTCCGCCACCATCGGAGCTTACTATTATTATTTAAAAAATTGTCTTTACAGCATGAGAAGACTGCCTATTTATTTTTTAGTAGACGTCTCCGAATCTATGGTAGGAGAACCTATTGAGCAGGTACAGGAAGGGATCGCCAATATCATCAGGGAATTAAAAAAAGATCCTTATTCACTTGAAACTGTCTACATTTCCGTGATTGGTTTTGCGGGAGAAGCTGAAATCATTACGCCGATGCAGGATATTATCAGTTTTTATCCGCCTAAAATTCCGGTCGGAAGTGGTACATCACTTTCCCAGGGTTTAATTAAACTAATGGATTGTATTGACAGGGATATTGTGAAAACAACGTATGAAAGAAAAGGCGACTGGAAACCTATAGTGTTTCTTTTTACAGACGGAGTGCCCACTGATGATGCGACCAAAGCCATTGAAAGATGGACTCACAAATACAACGGAAAATCTAACACTATTGCTGTTTCTATTGGAGAAAATACCAATTATAAACTTCTCGGATCTCTGGCAGACCATGTTTTACTGTTCAATAATTCTGATGAGAATTCTTACAAAGAGTTTTTCAAATGGGTAACAGATTCTATTAAAACAACCAGCCAGAGTGTCACAGAAGCCAAAAAAGAAGGAATTAATTTGTCTAAAATAGATTCCATGATTCTGGAGAAAGTAGATCCAGAAATGGAACAGAGATTCCCGGATAATAATTTTGTAGTATTGAACGGAAAATGCCAGGAAACGGAAAAGCTTTATCTGATGAAGTTTAAAAAAGCATTCGCAGAATCAAGCATACCGGGAATGGCTACAAGATATTACAGACTGGACGGAGCATATAAAATTGATGAAAAAGCCTACTACAGACTTTCTTCCAATCAGAAAACGTATCTTAAAATCAATATAGAAGAACTGGATGGAGGTACTTCATGTCCTCATTGTGCCAATCCTATTGCATTGGCCACCTGCTCTTGCGGAGGTATACACTGTCTGAGAGGAGAAGGGTACAGCAAATGTCCGTGGTGCGGAACTTCGGATTATTACGGATTTTCCGGAGGAGGATTTGATATTAACCGAACTTTGGGCTAATGATGGGCAAATTTTTCAGGAAGTCTGCCGCAGAATCCAAGTCAAAGACGATGGAACAAGCTGTTGTTTTTAAAGAAAAAGAAGAGTTCAAAGATGCTCATTGGATATTGAAAAATGCCAGTGCAAAGCAGTTCTATGAATTCACTTTCGATATGGAAGATTTCCCGAACATAAAGATTCAGAATATTGGAAACATTGAAGAAACAGGGCTTACTTTTGAAAACAATACAATCTCAGGAATCCCGGTTACCAATAATATGTATCATCTGGATATTCAGTTTTATCATATTCACGATCAGCATCAGATGGAGACTAAGAAAATACAACTTTTCGTTAACGCAGATCCCAAAGACTTATGGAAGAATATTCCAAGCGATACAAACGCAGCTTTTTATAAACCGGAAGAAGACTCATTGAAAGGTTCTTTTTCAGACAAAAAAATTGTGGTGGCTTCCAAAAGAGGACGTTCCCATGCGCATGAAGGCAAATTTCGTGAAGACGATTTTGCTGTAAATAGGCTTTCCGATGGCTGGAATATTATTGCTGTTTCAGATGGAGCGGGCTCAGCAAAAGCTGCAAGAGAAGGTTCCAGACTGGCAACAGAAACGATCAACCGGTTTTTTAACTCAAAGGAGACTTTAAACCAGATTGAAAATAACGTCAGCATGCTGTATAACGGCCAATCTTTCGTAGAAAATGAGTCAGAATCTAAACAGAATATCATCAATATCTTATCGGAAGGTGTTTTACATGTTTATCAAACACTGGAAAAAACAGCAGTGGAAAATGATTTTTCAGTAAATGATCTGCATGCAACCCTTATTTTTATTTTGCTTAAAAAGTACAGCTTCGGATATGTTGTGCTGAGTTTTGGAGTGGGAGATTGCCCGATCAATCTTATTAACACGGATTTTTCTGAAGTTAAGCTTTTAAACCGGATGGATGTGGGAGAATTTGGTGGAGGGACACGTTTCATCACCATGAAAGAAATTTTTAATGATACAATAGCTTCCCGTTTTCAGATCACCTGTGTAGAAGATTTTTCTTATCTGGTGTTGATGACAGATGGCATTTATGATCCTAAATTTACCACCGAAAACAAACTGGAAGACACAGAAAACTGGAAAGCACTTTTTGAAGACCTTGCCGGGAATAATGATGACAGGGCGAAAGTAGATTTTATCAACGATGAAAAGATTGATGAAGAACTTTTAATCTGGAGCGATTTCTGGAGCAGAGGAAATCATGATGACCGTACATTGGCAATAATCTATTAATACGAATGAAAAAGACCATTAAGGTTGTCTCTGTTCTGGATACAGCCAAATCCTATGAATACGTAGATGAAAACCCTATCCGGGGCGGGGTGAAGGATGTTTATTTTTCGCCTGATAAAGAATATGTAGTTGCTTTTTACCGGAATCCGCTGGATGAAGGACAAAAAGAAAGAATCATGAGAATTGTTTCCACTTATCTGCAAAGTTTACAGAGTGGAAATGCTTCAGAGTACTTTCTGAACGAAATATTCAGATGGCCTTATGATATTGTTGAAAGAAATAAACTAACGGGAATTGTAGTTCCTGTTTATCACCATAAATTTTATTTTGCCAAAGGTTATATCGGTTCGGATAATATCCAGGGACAGGATAAAGTGGGGAAGTGGTTTACCGCTCCCATGTTCCGGAATCAGCAGTATCCGTTGAGACTGGATCGGTCAGAATTGGGAGATTGGCTGAGCTATTTTCAGATTGCAGTCAATATCAGCAGAGGAGTGAAAAAGCTGCATCAGATGGGACTGGCACACTCCGATTTGTCTTATAACAATATTCTGGTAGATCCCGTTACAAAATCTGCCTGTATTATCGATATTGACGGTCTTGTGGTTCCCAGACTCTTTCCACCGGAAGTCATAGGAACCGCCGACTTTATTGCGCCTGAAGTTTTAAAAACCCAACATCTGAAACTTCAGGATCCGGACAGGCATTTACCCAATCAAAAAACAGACCTGCATGCTCTTGCGGTTCTCATTTATATGTATCTGCTGAGAAGGCATCCGCTGCGTGGAGGTAAAATCTGGGATCTGGATTCTGAAAAAGATGAAATTCTGTCCATGGGAGAAAAAGCAATGTTTGTAGAACATCCGCAAAATAATTCCAACCATGTGAAGTCCGATCATCTCAGAAAATGGGATGCATTCTGGGGCGACCCTCAGAAAATTCCTTATACGGTTACAGGCCCTTATATTTCAGAATTGTTCAGAAAGACATTCGTTGATGGATTACATGATCCCATCAGACGTCCCACTGCCAATGAATGGGAAACAGCTTTGTTGAAAACCGTAGATCTGATCCAACCATGTCTTAATCCGGATTGTACAGAAAAATGGTACGTCTTTGATAATACCAGCAATCCCAAATGCCCGTTTTGCGGAACACCACATCAGGGAACATTACCCGTTTTAGACTTATATTTTAAATTTGATGATGAGGTATGGAAACCGGAAAATCACAGGCTCATGGTTTATCATAATCAGTATCTTTTCAAATGGCATGTTTCCAGGAAAGTGATCCGCAACGAGAATCTGACGATGCAGGATAAAATGCCGGTAGGATATTTTACGTTCCACCAGGGAAGATGGGTATTGGTCAACCAAAGCTTATCAGGAATGAAGGATGTCACAGAACAGAAAGAAATTCCACCAGGCTCTATGGTAGAACTCACTGATGGTAAAAAAATATTGTTATCTGCAGAAGAAGGCGGAAGATTGATTTACGTAACCATGGCAAACCAGTAAAGACTAACGGGTAATCAAGGCTTGTTTGCGGAGTGTCATTCTGAATGGAATGAAATGTAATGAAGAATCTCACAGATGATCGTGGCTATTTGTGCTCATTTATTTGTGAGATTTGTGTTTAAATCAAAGGGAAACATTCAACGGCTTTAGCTAAAATTTTTAAAAAACATTTACTGTCTTTCCGTTTCCATAAAATAAGAATACTGGTCTTCCCCCACAATTCTGAACCCAAGACTTTTATAAAGATGCTGTGCTTTATTCGTTTTTAAAACACTTAATGAAACCGTTTTCCCTGCTAAAGAAGCTTCTTCTAAAATATCTGACAAGATCTTTTTTCCAAGCCCTTTGCCCTGTTGACTGGGATCAATCTGAAGCTGCAGAACCTCAATATTGGTAAATGTTCTGTCTACTTTTAACAGCCCGATGGGCTGATCATTTAAAAAAATGATATTGGCTTTTTCAAACTGATACAGAATTCTTTGCAAAGTTGTCTCCCTGTCGGTAGAAAGCCCGGAATTTTCATAATGAGGATTCATGGTTTTCATTCTGAGATCGAGAAGAAAATCAATATCAGTATCATCAGCTTGTTGATAGCGCAGGTTAAGATTCATATTCAAAAATAAGAAATTAAGCTCTTACTTGAATGCAATTTTCAGTCCTATTTCTTCTTGCATAGGTTAAAGGTTGGAAGCTGGAAGAAGGAAGCTGGAAGTTACTATTGTGCTGTAGAGAACTTCTGCATTTTTTATTGTAACTTCTGTTTTTTTAAAAATATTCCACTCAACAAACTTCAGAAGTTTTCATGTCTGCCAGAAACTTCCAGCTTCCATCTTCCAGCCTTACACCAGCTCAAAAAAGCTCCTTCTCCCGATTTTAATTTTAATTTGAGGCATCAACTCCATCTCTTCATTTGCGTTTGTTATTTTAATGGTATTGATCTGAATTCCTCCACTCTCAATCAATCTCCTGATGGCAGATTTGCTGAGATCATTTTTAAGCTGGTGGCAAAGCTCAACAATAGAAATCCTGTTGTCGATACTTTTCAGGGAATCAATTACAACAGGTTCATACACTTTCTCTTCAAAATTTTTATTCTGAAATTGGTTGATAAAGAACTGTTCTGCATTTTCCGCTGAAGCCAAATCATGGTACTGGCTGATGATATTTTTAGCGATGATTTTTTTTATATTCATTGGGTTTTCGCCTTCGTTTAACCGGGAAAAAATCGCTGTTTTTTCTTCCATCGAAAAATCGGTAGTCAGGTTGATAAACTCTTCAATCAAAGCATCAGGAATAGACATGGTTTTTCCAAACATTTCATTAGGCTCATCCGTCAGTCCGATAATATTGTTCAGGGATTTACTCATTTTTTCCTTTCCGTCAAGACCTCTCAGCAATGGCATACACATGACAATCTGAGCAGGCATTTGATGCAGCTCCTGAAGCTGTCTTCCCATCGTACAGTTGAACAGCTGGTCTGTGCCTCCCATCTCAATATCGCACTCAATTTTTACAGAATCAAAACCCTGAAGAATCGGGTAAACCAGTTCATGCATGGCAATAGGTGTATTTTCTGTAAACCTTTTATTAAAATCATTTCGGTGCATCAGCTGTGCAACGGTAACTCTTGAAAGAAGCTGGATCACCTCAGAAAAAGTAAGGGCATCCAGCCAGTCGGAATTGAAAACAATCTTTGTCTTCTGTACATCAATTACCTTTGAAAGCTGATTGATATAAGTCTGGGCATTATGCTGTACATCTTCAGCGCTTAAAGGTTTTCTTGCTTTGTTTTTTCCTGTGGGATCGCCAATCCTTGCTGTAAAACTTCCCACAACAATAATGATCTGATGTCCCAGATCCTGAAACTGTTTCAGTTTTTTTAAGACCACAGCATGCCCCAGATGAAGATCCGGAGCCGTGGGATCAAAACCCAGTTTGATGGAAAGTTTTCTGTTTTCTTTAGAGGCCAGAGCCAGTTTTTCTTCCAGACCGTTTTCAGGCAGGATGATAGCTACATTTTCTTGTAATGGATGAATCATGTTGAATAGTTTTAAAATGAAAAAGCCCGGACAGGTAATGTCCGGGCTCTATATATACGTTAGATTATTTTATTGGATTACAGATATAGAAAGTCTTCCCGAACGATAGCCCGGAGTGTAATATTCACTGAAGAATGGAAGACGTAATATACTGTTCAGATGTTTCATTGTGATGCAAATATACAGGGAATTCCTGAGGATCCAATATTTAAACCATTAAGACGCATTGCAGGGTTATAACAAGATTTGTTTTAAAAGAAAAACTTAACCATCCATCAATCTTAATGGCTTAAAATAATGGTTCAAAACAATTTTACTTGCGATTTTTGAAGCTAATTTCATGCCATAAATCCCTTAAAAATAAAATACAGGATAAAGATGTAAAAACTGTATTTTATTATTTTCTTAGTTGCCTTGCATAAAGCTTCTGATAAAGGGTAAATCATTCATTTTTCAATAAGTTTTTTTTAAGAAAAAAATTAATAGTTAAGAACATGTTCAGAGTATAAATTTTTAATCTGACCTTTCCAGATTTCCAGATTTTCGGGAGAAGCTTTATCTGCTTTATCAAAAAATAAATGCCTGATGATTTCAAGCCCTGAATAGATAAAAATGCCATTGTCAGAAGTTAGTGTCAATGCTTTATCCATTCCTGTTTTTTCATATTCTTCATGAGATTTTCCATGGGTATTGATAATCACCGTCTTTTTACCTTTCAGGAGTCCTTTCTGTATCCCCTGATCATAACGGTAGGCAAATCCATAGCTGAAAACACGGTCTATGTATCCTTTCATTATCGCAGGAAGTCCGGTCCACCAGATTGGGTAGATAAAAGTAATCTGCTCTGCCCACGAAATGTATTCCTGTTCGGTTTTTACATCATCCGAAACTTTTCCCATACGCTGTCCCTGCATATCATCCAGAGAAAGTACAGGATCAAAGTCTATGGTATAAAGATCTCTCACAACAACTTCCTCGTTACGAAACTGAAGGGTTTCAACAACTGTGTTTAAAAGATGATGATTTAAACTGTTTTCATTTGGATGCGCGTAAATGATTAAATGTCTCATTGTTTTGATTGTTAAGATTAATGAGACAAAAGTACTGCGGCGTCCTTCTCAAAAATTGTAAGAAAACGAAACGGTCTATCCGGACCTGGGATTACAGATTTCCTGCTGGAATTTTAAATATTGAGCCGGAGAAATGTTGATAAAATGCCTGAAATCATGGATGAGCTGGCTCTGGTCATAATAGCCACATTCATCAATGATCGTAAACCACCTGACAGGGCTTTGCCTTTTTGTTTCCTTTTCAATGATTTGTATAGCTTTTAAAAATCGATTGTAACGGTTAAGTTCTTTTAAAGAATAGCCAAACTGCTCTTTCTGCTTTCGCTGAATGTTTCTTTCTGTCTGCTGAGTCTGTTCTGCAATTACTTTAACGGGATTTAACAGATCATTCTCAAAACTGCTCAAAAGCTGTCCCGTAATGTCCCGATCCTGGAGATAAGGTTTACAGAATTCAAGAATGTAATCTACCTGTTTTGTGACTGAATCTAAGCTTTTAAGCTGATGCCAAAGGTCTGTAAAACAATTTTCTTCCAGTAATTCATCCGGATGTTTTACCGATTGTTCAATAGATATTTTTCCAAAAAACCTGAAGAATGCATCATCCTTAAAATTGGCAACCAAAATAGAGCACCCTGCGGGAAGTGTATATTCAAAAGCTTGCCTCACCGGCCCGAATACCATGCATGTGTCCACACTTATCATCGTTTTTTCCCGCGTAGACATTGTAGCATCTTCTCCAAAACAAAATAACAGAATTGTCTGATAAGTAGGTAAAAGCGTCTTGGTAATGGAGGATTCTGAAGTATTTTCAGCAAAATAAAAATGAGTAAATACGTTTTCAAATTCCTGAGGAACAGAAATTCTGTACTCGTTATATTCAGAATGTAATTCCATAAGCCTGAAAATTAAGCGATGAGGTATTTTATCATTGTAAAGTTGGTCAAAGGAACTCCTTTTACATAGACCGTTTTTTCCTGAACAACCTGAAAGCCTGCTTTTTCAAAAAATGGTCTGGCCGTTTTGCTTACATCTGCAGTAACCTTCGTTTCATAATTCAGCAAAACTTGTTTTTCAATCTGACGATAAAGCATGGCTGCGATACCTTGATGCTGATGATCTTTGTGTACAAAAAGCAGATCAATATAATTTCCGTGAGCAAGTGTACAAAAACCAGCGATCTTATTTTTTATGACCGCAATCAAAACATATTGATCACGGATCACTTTCATCCATCTCTCCTCATTCCCAGCCCCGGATTTCCAGGTTTCAAGCTGTTGAGTATCATAGTCTTTTTTACATACTTCATCTATGGTTGCCGTAAAAAGCTGCAACATTTCCGGAAGATCATCACTGGCTCCTTTCCTGATGATGATTTGATTATCTGATGTAAAGTTGTTCATAAAGCTTTTGCTGTTCTTTAACCTCATGTCAGAAGTTTCATAAAAAAGCAAGCAGTTCCGCATCGTAAAAGGAAACTGCCGGCTATGTTATAGTTTTTATCCTGGTTCAATACTATAAAAGACAATTATTGAATGCAGGATGTTACATAAACCGTATAATTTTCTATTCCTGTTCAAGCTTGATGATTGATCCCTTGTAAAATCTGGTCAGATCATAAAGATCGGTAAAGTAATGCTGAAGATCCGGGATAATGGCAGGATCAAAATCTTTCAAGCCACATTGGTCTTCTGCCAGAAGGTACAAAGACTGGTTATCCGGTTTCAGATATTCACAAAGGATATTATCAGAATTTTGTTTTCTGTTGATCATCTCTGTCAGAAATATTCCGAAGATCAGAAATTGATTGAAATTTTTAGCATCCACAATATAATTCATGTCCTGTTTCAGCAGTTTTTCATAATCGGAAAGGATCTGAAGGAAATTCTCGGCATGAACGGTTGTTGGAATTTCATAAAAAAGATCAATACCATTGATGAAAAGCTGTGTTTTGGTCTCTTCGTGATCTGAAGAATATACTTTGTGAAACCATTGAAAAATAAGCATAAGTTCTTCCTGAGTAAGCTCTTCAACAGAACTCTTTACTTTTTCTTTAATGGTTTCAAGGCTGTTTTTCGCTTCAGGCTGAAGAAATTTCAGAATATGTTCTTCTTCACGGCTGAGTTTATTGTACAAATTAATTTTGGCAATAGTGGGATTGGTCTTGATGAAATATAGTTCTTCCGCCATAGTTATTTACCAAATTAGATTTCAAATGGTTGTTTAAATATACAAAATATGCATCAACTGTATTAAAAAAAATAATATGCAATGAATGGTATGCTATTGTACTGTTTCATGCAGTGCAATGCTGTTACCTTCTGAGTCTTCGAACTCTGCTACAGTAAATCCCTATTTTTTATCAATTCTTTTGGGGTAAAAACAGAACCACCATGGTGAACGGCTTTCTCCAATTTTTGATCACTATTCTCTGTATGTTTTTTGTAATGATCGATATTCTTAAAGTTCCGGACGATGTTCTTCCGAATGAAAAACAGAAAATGATATTGTTTTTTTAGTATTTCTTACATCATCAGATAATAAGGGGAATGCATGCGGGAATTTCTGGTTGAAAATTATTTTTCAGCTGAAATGAGCAACATCATCGGTCTGCGGAGTTCCTCTTTCATCTCCGGAATTTCTTTCAACATCTCTTCGCCTGGTTGAGGTTCAATAACTTCTTTGATTTTAAAGCCTGCTTTTAATAATGTATTTAAATAAGAAGTTAAAGTACGGTGATATTTGATGACATTTTCTCCCAGAAAAGTAGTGTTCTTTTTTCCTTCTATAAAATAACGGTCTACCGGCCAGCAGTTTTTTTCACCATTTTTATCATATACCCAATCCTGACCACCTTCTGCAGTGAATACAGGATGTTCTACTGAAAATACAAAAGATCCGCCGGGTGTGAGCCATTTATAAATATTTTGAACAATACTATCGAAGGATTCTACATAATGTAAGGTGAGAGAACTGAGTATGATATCAAATTTTTCAGCAGGATAATCCACTTCTTCCAGAGCTATTCTTTCATATTGAATTCCAGGCAGACTATTGATTTTCACAGCTTTTGCCAGCATTCTTTCTGAAAGATCAATTCCGGTTACAGATTTTGCTCCGTGTTCTATCGCATAGCGGCAATGCCATCCGAAACCACAGCCAAGGTCAAGAACATTTTTTCCCTGAAAATCAGGCAGCATATTTTTTAAGGTGTGCCATTCTCCTGCTCCCTCTAATCCTATCTGGGAACGAAGCATTTTTTCGTATTGATCAAAAAATGAAGGATTATCGTATTTATTTTCTTTCATAGCTTCAAAAAATTGTGGTTCTAGGTTTTAAATCTTGACAAGGATTGCAGTTCTTTCTGATATTAATCTCAGATATTTCACATTTTGAAATATAAATTTACGACAATATCAGAGATGAGAGGTTTCCGATCCTTAAAAATAAAAGCTGAATGTAAAACATCCAGCTTTATACCAACTCTCAATTGAAAATTTTTAATTTGATTCCGTATATTTTTTGAAATTATCAAGAATTGCCTGCCAGCCTCCTTTCTGCATTTCTTCAGGATTCTGGCTTTCAGGATCAAAAGCTACATCTACATGGGTTTGGCCATTGTTTTCTTTAAAGTCAACATGTACCTGTCTTCCGTCCGGCATGGTATAGGTAAAGTTTTCGCCTTCTTTTATTTCATTATAAACAGCTTCAAAGTCGAAACCGAAACTTCCGTCTTTTGCTTCCATTCTTGCTGCATATTTTCCTCCGACTTTCATATCATTTGAAGCGGAAGGACATTGCCAGGAAGGATCAGCAAAGTTCCATTGGGTGATATGCTCCGGTTGGGTGTAATAATTCCATACTTTTTGTGCATCTGCATTGATGACTGCAGAAACTGTGATTTTGTGGCTCATTTTTATTGATTTAATGTTAATAATAATTCGTCGAGTTTTTCCAGTGTGGCCATCATTCCCTGTTCCATACCCATTTCGATAATGGTTTCCAGATCAGCTAAGGACTGATAGTGAACAATTGTTTCTACAAGGGTATTTTCATTTTTATCAGTGAAAGTTACTGTCCATTCTGCCTGAGGAAGATGGGTGTTGATTTCTCCTTTTTCATTACAAAAAGCATCACCTGATGTATAAGAATCTATTGGGTTTATCGTGTGGTAGCTTACCCAGCCCCAGTATTCTGTTCCATTAGGCTCTACCATTGCATAATGCCAGTGCCCGCCTTCCCGGAATTCCATTGACTTTGTTTTCGTAGTCAGCGGTTTTGGAGCAAACCAACGGTCAAGAAGTTCACTTTTTGTGTAACAGTCCCAAACCATTTGTCGGTTTGCCATAAATTCACGTCTGATCGTAAGGGTGTTCTTTTCCTTGTCTGCCAGAAAATCGAACTGAAGATGATGTTTCATAATAATATTTTTATAGTTTGGTTGTCGTATTAAACTTTATTTCTGCTGGCTTTTCAATGTTGCCAGTAAGGTATCAAGCTGCTCGAAACGGCTTTCCCAAATCTTTCTGAACTGTTCCAGCCAATGATCTATTTCTTTCATTTTATCAATTTCTAAAAAGTAATAAATTTCTCTTCCCTGGTGATTCTGGGTTACCAATTCACATTCCGTCAGAATTTTCAGATGTTTTGAAACAGCCTGTCTGGTGGTATCAAAATGCTCTGCGATGGCATTGGGTGTCATCGCCTGTACTGCAATCAGTGCAATAATAGCCCGGCGTGTGGGATCTGCTATAGCCTGAAAAATATCTCTTCTCATAAACGATGATTTTTAAATGAAACCATATGGTTGCAAATATATGTGCAACTTTTCGGTTTCGCAATTTTTTTTGATAAAAATTATAAATCAAAAACTAAGAAATAATAGATGATATCTGTTAATTGGTTTTAAAACAGGTGCTTGTAATGGGTTTGAGCAGTTTTATTTTTTATTTTCCGCATCGCTTTGATCAATCTGTCATTTCTTTTGTCAGCTCTTTCATTGTTTAAAGAAAGAACTGCCCAGATTGCCGCAGGAAGCCATCCGATAAGGGTAATTTGTAAAATCAGACAGATGATTCCGGTGAAAATTTTTCCACGGACGATAAAAGATAAAAAGGGTAGTAATATGGCCAGTAACATGATTGTAAGTTTTAATTTAAATGATTTTTTTAAAGGGATTGCGGATCAAAATGTGCTTTAAAAGTAAGAGGATCTTCCGTTTTGTCTTCAGCTTCTTCAAGATATTCAAGATACTCTTCCTGATGTTTTCCCATATAAACAAGCACAATGGAAAGATTGACAAACAGATTTTTGTCTTCAGAACCTAAATTTAATGCTGTATTTAAATATTCCAGTGCTTTTTCATTTTCTCCCATATCGGAATAAACAGCACCCATATTAATTAAAGCCGGAGTGTTTTCAGGCTCAACCAGTAAAATTTCATCCAGTTCTCTGATCAGCAGATCGTTTAAAGTATCCCAGTGATCTTCGTTTTCCCATCTTTTGGCCTGAAGTTTTTTTACGTTTTCTAATCTTTGTTTTAACGTGCTCATTATTTAAAATTACAAAATGGATACTATTCGTTTCCTGTACAAATTTAGCTTTCCTGGAAAAGATATGGTATTTTTTTACAGAAATAAAAAAGTTATTCTTTGAGTCCATCCAGTATGGCAGCTTTCAGTATTTCAATATTAATATCTTTTAAAGCTTTAAACTTAATACAATATCCTGTTACACCAGCTTTACCTATCTTTTCTCCGTATGTTTTTGAAAGGTAAGTTTTGTCACTGATATTCATAATATAAATGGAAATCCCTGTGGTATTGGCACTCATCCCAATCTGGTAAAAATCTCTGGTTTTTCCATCTGCATACTGCATGGTATATGATCCATATCCGATATTAGGATTGGAAACTGTTTTATTTTCATTGTTTTTACCATCCAGAAACCACAGCTGGCATTCCGGCATGAGTTCCACAATAATGTTGTGGAGTTCCTGCATATCATTGCGTTTCAGTTCCGGCTGACTGTTGATATAGTCCTGGATTTGTTCTTGAATGGTCATGGATCAGGAATTATTTTGAGGTTTTCGAGCGGCTAATTTAAAACAAAAAGAACAGCAAACGCTGTTCTTTTTTTGTGTTTTCTGATCTATTCAATCAGTTCTTTTATTGTTTTTTCTGTTTTCAGCAGTTCACCATCTGGAATCTGATGATGAAGATAAGTGAAAAGCAAATTGGTTACCCAGCTATTTTCAATCTGATGAATATGGTAAGAGCAGATCAAACCAAAATCATCGGAAATATAAGCGGGAAGATCTGAAGAGTCGGTGGTTTTGAAGGTGGAAATAAAAATTTCCTTCCGGATATCACTTATTTTGTCTTCTGTTTCCTCATCTAAAGATTTTTCTTCAATTGCCTGATAGGCTTTCATCCATTCATCAGAAAACTCTGCAGAATCTCTGTTGTCAAGAATTTCATCAATCTTTTCAGGAGTTATACGTTCAAAAACTGTTTTTAAAGATTGATTAAAAACAGCTTCTAACTTGTTGATTTCTTCTGTCATAATTTTCAAGGTATATCCTATCCAAATGCTCTTTTCAACAGGCTTTCCACTTTAGGCTCACTGCCTCTGAAACTTTTGTAAAGCTCCATTGGATCTTTTGTTCCGCCCGAAGAAAGCAATACTTTATATTTGGCTGCAATCTCAGGATTGAAAATTCCGTTTTCTTTGAAATACTGGAAAGCATCAGCATCCAGAACTTCCGCCCATTTGTAAGAATAATATCCTGCCGAATATCCTCCCTGGAAAATGTGAGAAAAGCTTGGGCTCATCGCTGTTTCAGAATTCGAAGGATAAAGAGTGGTTGCTTTGGTATATTTATCTTCAAACTCTTTTACACTTTCATGTTCCAGTTCTGCCACTTTAGTATGATAATTCATGTCCAGAAGTCCGAAACCTAGTTGTCTTAAAGTCTGGTAACCTTCCATGAAATTTTTGGACTGCTCGATTTTTTCAATTTTTTCGTCAGGAAGAACTTCTCCTGTTTTATAGTGTTTTGCAAAAGTTTTCAGGAACTCAGGCTCATAGCAGAAGTTTTCCAGAAACTGTGATGGAAGTTCCACAAAGTCCCATTTTACAGAAGTCCCGGAAAGAGTAGGATATTGAGTATCTGCCATCATCCCGTGAAGAGCATGCCCGAACTCGTGGAATAGAGTCGTCACTTCCTGGAAGGTCAATAAGCTAGGCGTATCTTTTGTCGGTTTGCTGAAGTTGCAGACAATTGAAATATGCGGACGGGAATTTTCGCCGTTTCGCTTATACTGGTTTTTGTAGCTGGTCATCCATGCACCGGCTCTTTTTCCTTTTCTTGGAAAATAATCAACGTATAGTAATGATTTGTAATTTCCGTTCTCTTTTACTTCATATACCTTTACATCTTCATGATATTTCGGAATATCGTTTCTTTCCTCAAAAGTCAGTCCGAAAAGTTCTCCAGCCAGTCCGAATACAGCATCCTGCACCTGGTGTAATGGAAAATAAGGTTTTAATTCTTCATCATTAAGGTCGAATTTCGCCTTACGAAGTTTTTCAGCATAGAATGCATGGTCGTAACCTTGCATTTCCTCAATTCCGTCAGCTTTTGCTAAAGATTTTAATTCTTCAATTTCTTTATCGGCATAAGGTTTTGCCTTGGTAAGAAGTTCATTTAAAAAATCGAAAACTTTCACCGGAGACTTGGCCATTCTTTCTTCAAGAACGAAATCAGCGTAGTTTTTATACCCTAAAAGTTCAGCTTTCTGTTGTTTTAAATTCAGAAGTTCTTTAATCAAATTCTGATTGTCAAATTCACCACCGTCGAAAGATTTTTTACCATTGGCCAAGGCCAGTTCTTTTCTCAGTTCACGGTTTTCAGCATAGGTCATGAACGGGATATAACTTGGATATTGTAAGGTGACCACCCAGCCGTCAAGGTTTCTTTCTTTAGCTTCTTCGGCATATTGATCCATGATGGCTTCAGGAATTCCTGCAAGATCTTCCTTATTGGTGATATGTTTAAAATAAGCATTGGTGGAAGCCAGAACATTTTGTCCGAACTGTAAAGATTTTACAGAAAGATCCATGCTGATTTTCTTTAATTTTTCTTTGTCTTCCTCATTCAGTAAAGCTCCGCTTCTTACAAAACCTTTGTAGGTCTCATTCAAAAGCATTTCCTGTTCCTCGTTGAGATTATATTTTTCCTTTTCATCATATACTTTCTTGATTTTATTGAAAAGGGCTTCGTTTTGAGAAATTTTTGAAGAATATTCCGTTAAGATCGGAGAAACCTCCTGGGCAATCTGCTGGATCTCATCGCTGGTTTCTGCAGAATTTAAGTTGAAAAAAATATTAGAAACCACATCCAGCTGTTCTCCCGAATAGGCCAAAGCTTCAATAACATTTTCGAATGTGGGAGCATCAGGATTGTTGACAATAGCATCAATTTCCGCTTCAGATTTTTGAATTAAATCTTTAAATGCAGGCAGATAATCTTCATTTTTAATACTGTCGAACGGAGCCGAATGATATGGAGTGTTAAATTTTTCTGTTAAAATATTCATTTTTTTGATCTTTTTAGATAAGGTAAATTTAATGATTCATAGGGAATCACAGCTGAAACGCTCAAAAATAATGCCTTACTGGTGTGGTATGACAAAAATACCTTATCTTTAATTAATCTTGTCATATGGAAAGAAGGAGTGATGTGGGAATATTTAATTTTGAGAACAGATTAAAAAGTCATTATTAAATAAATAACCTTAAATATAAAGACTATGAAAACACTCTTAAAAATTATCGGTATTATCATCGTACTGATTCTTATCTATGCTGTCATTGCCATGCTGGCTTTCAGTAAAGATTATCACTATGAAAAATCAATTGTCATTAATGCTCCAAAGGAAAAAGTATGGCAGCATACCAGCTCTTTACAAGCATACAATACCTGGGATCCTTTTTCTAAAGAAATCAAAAACTTTTCTGTCACTTATTCAGGTGCGGGTAACCAGCCTGGCAGCTCTTATCACTGGAAGGGTGACGGCAGTGAAGGAGAACAGTCTATCACAGAAATTATCCCGAATGAGAAACTGGGAACCCAGCTTCATTTCATACAACCTTTTGAAGGAACTGCTAAAAGTAATATCATACTGACTCCTGAGGGCAGCGGTACAAAAGTGACCTGGATGATCGATAATGAGCTGAATACCATGATGAAAATTATGAAGCCTATGATGGACAGTAATATGGATAAAATGTTTAGTCAGGGACTGGGAGATCTGAAGAGACTTGCTGAAAAATAATAGGAAGCCTTGTACAATGTACAGGGCTTTTTTATTAAATTCTTTTTACCCATCATGTTGATTGTGGAAGCGTTATTTTATGTTAAGTCATTGAAATATTATTCTAAAAATATTATCTTTATATAAAGAATAGATTGTATGGAGAAGATTGTATTTGAAAAAAGTGATATCAGAGACTTTGTGAAGACCACCATCGCAGAGAAAATTGAAAAATTGAAAAACTTTATCGAATTTACCATGGAAGCCAGCCGTGACATCAAAAAAACTCCGAAATATGACAGCATGAGAGAAGAAATGCAGGAGGAAATTTATCAGATGCAGCGGCAACTTGGCGCATTGAATGATCTTAGGAGGAATATGGCAAAGGTTCTAAATACAGCTACAGAAAGGGTACAGCTCGGTTCACTGGTGATTACCAATAAAGCCAGGTTCTACATTTCCGTGTCGCTGGGAGAGTTCTTTTTTGAGGGCGACAGATTCTACGCTATTTCTCCGGAAAGCCCCATGGCTAAAAAAATGATGGGAATGAGACCCGGAGACGAGTTTACCCTGAATAAAATCCATCAGAAGATTGTAGAGGTATTGTAAATAAGATTCTGCAGTATCATATAGTTATTCATCTTAATAAGATTAACTTCAAATTTATATTTGAAGTTTTATTTTTATTTAGTACCTTGCTATGCAAAATACTATACTATGAAATTTGAACAATTAAGAACAGGCAGAATTAATCAGTGGATCATTATTCACCTTCGTTATCTCGTAGGCTCTGCTTTTTTTCCATCAGGTTTAATAAAGCTTATGGGAGAGAGGTTTACCAGAATTTCAGCTGATAACCCAATCGGATACTTTTTTGAAGCTTTATATCAATCCGGATTGTATTGGAATTTTTTAGGACTGGCACAGGTGGCAGCCGGAATTTTACTGATGACACAGCGCTTTGCAACATTGGGAGCATTGATGTTTCTGGCTATCTTGAGTAATATCTGGGTTATTACCCTCAGCCTTTCCTTTTCGGGGACCTGGATAATCACCTCCTTAATGATGATTGCCGTACTGATATTGGTCATTTGGGATCAACATAAACTGCTTCCTGTTTTTAATTACAATAAAGCAAGTACCGTGAAGGAATATCCTGATCCCGATAACAGATGGATCATTGCCGGGGTAGTATATTCCATAAGTTTTATTGTGTTATTTATGCTGAACCCGGCAAAAGGGGAAGTCTATGAAAAATGGCTGAGTATTCTGATTGCTTTAATCATTGCAGCAACATTTATCATAAGCAATTATCAGGCGTATAAAAATCGTAAACTGGCTATACATCCTTAACATTTTAAAATGAAGATTGAATTTCATGTTGTAAATTTGCAGGTATGAGTAAAGCAACCATTTTAAAAGAAATTATAGAGGAGAGAAGAAGTATTTTCCCGAAAGATTATACAGACACAGAAATATCTCAGGAAGTTTTGGAAGAGATTGTAAATTCTGCCACGTTTGCTCCCAATCACAAACGTACTAAGCCTTGGCGTTTCAAAATATTCAAAGGAGAAGAAAAAGCACAGCTGGCAGCAGAAATGCAGGCTATCTATAAGACCGTTACTCCAGAACAACTTTTTTTAGAAAAAAAATACAACGATATCGGTTTTAAAATCAATAAAGCCAATGTTGTGGTTTCTATTGTTGTCAACTTCAGCGGAATGGTTCCTGAATGGGAAGAAATAGCAGCGACTTCAATGGCGGTTCAGAATATGTATCTTAGCTGTACAGCAAATAATATCGGGTGTTACTGGAGTTCTCCTAAAATCGTGGACGAGCTGAAAGACTCTCTGACCATTGAGGAAAACCAGAAGTGCCTTGGACTTTTCTATATGGGAACGGTGTAGATGAAGAATATTTACAGAAATTATAATGAAGAAGATCTTCATGCTGCCTATCTTCATATGACTGATCATACTGGTAAAGTCAATGATGAACTGCGGGAAGCCATCAGTCAGCAATTCAATTATGATGAATTTGTAAAAACAGCAGAATACAGGAAAGTTTTAGTCAAAGAAAAAGGGAGAATCTCATTTGAAGTACACAAAAGGGTACAAAAGGGAGAAAATATAGATGTTATCCTTGAAAATATTTCTTCAGAAATGATTAGCAGCAGCGATTTAAAGATTTTTATTCTGAATAAATTTGATCAGTTTTCAAAAGTCAAAGAAAA
The DNA here is from genome assembly GCF_050470705.1 of Chryseobacterium sp. NRRL B-14798. NCBI lineage: Bacteria > Pseudomonadati > Bacteroidota > Flavobacteriia > Flavobacteriales > Weeksellaceae > Chryseobacterium > Chryseobacterium sp. NRRL B-14798. The sequence continues at coordinate 1,154,309 of NZ_JBFLUL010000005.1, forward strand.
TGATAAGATAGATGAGAAAATCATTTTTAAAAGTCTTTTAGGGCTTATCATAGCTTCTGTAACCGGGAGTCTTTTTTTTAAGGCTGTGCTTACATCTACCGGGCAGTTTTCATTTTTTCTACTGGTGCCTGCGTATATCATCAACTATTTGGTGATCTATGGGATTACAGGAAAAACAAGAGATAATTTTGTTGTTTTTATGGCAGTTTTAATTTCTGTGATTATTTCAACAGTATTCTCTTTTGCACTGATTAGTTAAAAAATAATGAATTTTATAAAACTTTTTACTTGAGGCTTTTTACTTCAAACTTTTTTACTATCTTTGCACTCTTAAATATTTAACTGGGACGAGTTCCCGTAAAATTCAAACATTATGTCAGTAAAAATCAGATTACAAAGACACGGTAAAAAAGGGAAACCTTTTTTCCACATCGTGGTTGCAGATTCTAGAGCTAGAAGAGATGGTAGATTCATCGAAAAACTAGGTACTTACAACCCAATTACTAACCCGGCAACTATCGAATTGAACGTTGATTCTGCTGTAAAGTGGTTAAACAACGGTGCTCAGCCTACTGATACTGCTAGAGCTATTTTATCTTACAAAGGTGCTCTTTACAAAAAACACTTACAAGGTGGTGTAGCTAAAGGTGCTTTTGACGAAGCTGAAGCTGAAAAAAGATTCAATGCTTGGGTAGAAGCTAAAGATGCTAAAGTACAAGGTAAAGTAGAAGGTTTAGCTACTGCTAAAGCTGATGCTAAGAAAGCTGCTTTAGAAGCTGAAGTAAAAGTAAACGAAGCTAGAGTTGCTGCTGCTGCACAAGCTGAAGCTGATGCTAAAGCTGCTGAAGAAGCTGCTAATGCACCTGCTGAAGAAGTTGTTGCTGAAGCTACAGAAGGAGAAGCTCCTGCTGCTGAAACTGAAGAAAACACTGAAGCTTAAGAACAAAACCTGTTATGCGTAAAGAAGATTGCTATTTTTTAGGAAAAATCACACGCAGACATGGACTTGCGGGTAACGTGATCCTTAAATTGGATACCGATCAACCCGAGCTTTACAATAAATTGGAATCAATATTCGTTGAAATCAACGGATTATTGGTTCCATTTTTTATTGAAAAATCATCATGGAGCAAACTGGATGCTCTGAATCTTGCATTCAAAAACTCTTCTGAAGCTATGGTAGATCAGGTGCTGGGTAAAAGTGTTTACCTTCCGCTTGCTTCACTGCCAAAACTTTCAGGAAAACAATTCTATTACCACGAAATCATCGGATTTGAAATTCTTGATCAGAATGATAGTAACTGTGGCGTAATCAGATCTGTAAACGATCAGACAGCGCAGGTGTATTTCATTACCAATCTGGATGGAAAAGAAGTGGTGATTCCTATGATCAAAGACTGGATTCTTGAGGTAGACAGAGAAGAAAGAACCATCAAAATGGAACTTCCTGAAGGTCTTATTGATGTTTTTCTGGTTCCTTCAAAGAAAGACGAATAGTTTTGCAATAAGCAATAAGCAATAAGCAATAAGCAATAAGCTATTCTTTCTCACTTTTCTACATTACTCATTACTGATTATTCATTACTCATTTTTAAGGCGGGTAAAAGATAATCCTGTACTATTTTTTCAGATTGCCGGTGTGCATAGGGCTTGTTGTAGGCTTGCGCTGTAATTACTATGACAACTGGTATCTGAGTGAAAATAATAATCTTATTTCCTCCATTTCCACTGGATTGGAAAGCTTCATAGCTTTTGTTTCCCACCTTGTAAATCTTTCGCCAGAACAGATAGCCATATCCTTCGAAATCAGGATGATCAGGAAAATAATTGGTGAAGGATTTTTTAATCCATTCCTTACTCAATATCGTTTTTCCATTCCAGTCGCCATTATTTTTATACAACTGTCCGAATTTTGCAAGATCCAGTAGTCTCATACGGAGTCCTCCCGCCAAAGAAGGCTTCTGCTGTGGTGTAAACTGCCATTTATAGCGGGTGATTCCGAGTGGCTGGAATAATGTTTTGTCTGCATAATTTTTTAAACCTTTTGGAACTGTTTTATCCAAAATATCTCCGGATAATACAACACCTGCCGTAAAATAACTCCAGTTTTTACCGGTTTTATTCCCTGTCACAGGCAGATCCAGCGTAAACTTTACCCAGTTTTCTGTCGGGTACATATTTTCTTCATTTCCCGGAGATTCAGAATCTTCATCATTTCCGTCAAATCCTGAACTCATTGTCAGTAAGCTTTTTATAGTGACATTTTCTTTTGGAGAAGAATAATTTTTAAAAAGTTTCAGATCATAAAATTCTTTCAGAGTTTGATTTTCACTTTTTAAATATCCATCCTGGATTGCAATTCCCGTTAAAGCAGAAGAAAATGATTTTCCCACAGAGCGCGTATCCTGTAATGAATCTCTTCCGGATCCGTTAAAATATTCTTCAAGGAGTAATTTTCCTTCCTTTATAACAGCTATTCCGGTGATATTTTTGAACCTGTTTTCTGCAATTTTCTTATTCAGAGTTCTGATGCTTTCCGTATTGATTCTTTCCTGTGAAATATTCCAACCGCTATTGGACTGAATAGGTTGAATGGCGATTTGCTGCTCTGTAGTGTTTTGAGCAGGAACAGTAAGATTGATTTGTCCTTCTGCAATGACTGATCCCGTTTGGATCGTAGAAGTATTGATATAAGGTCTGATTTCAATTTTTAAAATATGATTTCCTGCTGTCAGCGCATCAATTCCGTTATGAGCCATATAAAAACGCATCCATAAATACCTTCCCCAGGAATCTTCATTTTTGCTGCTGAGAAGAGGAATTCGTAAGCTGGTTTTGAATTTTTTATGGTCGGAAGTTCCCGCTCCTGTATTGAGATTTTCCTGATAAATAAGTTTTCCGTCTACATAAAATGAGAACTGATAATTTCCTTTTTTCAACAACTCATCCATAGTCCAGCCGGGTTCAAGCTGATGAAGATAATTGATCAGCGAATTATCAAAAAAAGCATGAATACCAAGATTTCCGTTTTCCTGAAATACCGCAGAAGTGAGAATATCTGAATCTTTCAGGTTGTCCAGCGGCGTATTTTGTGAAAGGAAAACAATCTTTCCACTATTTTTTTTCTGAACCGGATTCTCAATTTTTTCAGGATTGACAATATTGTTGTTTTGCCCGTGATGTAGACAAAATATAAAAATAAAGATCAATAGTAGAAATGATTTCATATCAAAGAAGTATTTAATCAAAAATAATAAACTTCTTTAGAGTGAAATAGAATGAAATTAACATTGCTATTTTATAATGATCATTTCAAAGCGGTGCTAATTGAAAAGCTTTCTGAATTCTCCTGGTGACTGATTTGTTTTTTGCTTAAAAAGTTTGCTGAAAGACTGCGGATGCTCAAAGCCCAGCTCATAAGCAATTTCACTGACAGACAAATTGGTGGTGCTTAAACGTTCTTTTGCCGCATCAATTAATTTATTCTGAATATGCTGCTGTGTATTTTGCCGGGTGTGAAGACGTAAGAGCGTTCCAAGGTAATTAGGTGAAATATTCATCTGCCCGGCAATACATTTCACTGTGGGAATTCCGTTTTCAAGGAGGTTTCCGTTTTCAAAATATTGAGAAAGAATGTCTTCAAATTTATATAACAATTCGTGACTTGATTTTTTTCTGGTGAAAAACTGCCTTTCATAAAAGCGGTCTGAATAAATCAGTAACAATTCAATCTGGGCAATAATCAGATCCTGTGTGAATTTATCAATATTGGCCATATATTCCCGTTCGATATTTTTAAATAGATCAACAAGGATTTTCTCTTCCTTATCGGAAAGGAAAAGTGCTTCTTTCACCTTATAACTAAAGAAATCGTAAGACTTTATTTTCCGGGTTAATGAAGTATTCCACAGAAAATCAGGATGAATAAGCAATAAATATCCTGTAGGTTCTGCTTCTATATCCGGATTGATTTCCAGGCTTAAATACTGTTGCGGGGAAACGAAACAGAGCACTCCGGAGTTAAAGTCGTATTGCTGCTGCCCGTAATTGAACTTTGGAGTAACATTTTTTTTCAAACCAATGGAATAAAAATTCTGGATCCATCTCAATTCTTCATTTTCTACAACATAGCGGACCTTGCTGTAATCGATCAGGCTGATCAGCGGATGCTCAGGACTCGGAAGTCCGCAGAAAGCATGAAAATCGGATATAGAATTAAAACGAACAGGTTGTTTCATATAACGAAGTTAGTTGTTTTTTCAAAATGATAACACATTGATCCAAAAAGTCTTCGGCTCCGCTAAGACTGATCTCTCTAAAGTTTTATATCGAATTCAGGAATATAAATTAAAACATTCAGTATTAGAAATGTCACCCTGAGCGGAGTCGAAGGACATGATTATATTAAATTGCAGTAGAAACAGTCAGGCTTTCCCATTTCTCAGCATCTTTCTTTAAAATATCAATTTTGTTATTCAGAAATTCCATCGTTCCTACACCCAATAATAAATGTACCGGAGGATTTTTCTCTTTACTGATCTGAATCAGGACATCCGCTGCTTTTTCAGGATCGTTAGGCTGATTTCCATTGATTTCATTAAGGTGAGCCTGTTCCGAATTTCTCGCTGCTTCATAAGCCTGGATAGGATTGGCAGGGGTTTTCACAGAATCCTTAGTTAGAAAATCGGTACGGAAATATCCCGGGTAAACCACGGTAGCATGAACTCCGAAATCTTTTACCTCTTCAGCCAGCGCTTCCGTAAATCCGGCAACCGCAAATTTTGTAGAACAGTAGATTCCCCAGCCTGGAAAATTAGCAGAATATCCTCCGACAGAAGAAATATTGAAAATGTTTCCTGACCTTTGTTTACGCAGATAAGGCATGGCGTTTCGGATCACATTTAAAGTTCCGAAAACATTCACTGCATAATTTTCTCTTGCTTCCTCATCAGTAAGTTCTTCAAGTGTTCCGATCTGGCCGTAACCTGCATTGTTGACCACTACATCAATTTGTCCGAAATGGTTTACTGTTTTTTCAATAGCAGATTTGATATCATTATTGTTTGTGATGTTTACGCTGAGCGGAAGGAAGTTTTCTGAACTTTCTCCAATGTTGGAGATCAGGGATTCAACGGTACGGCTTGTTGCAGCAACCTGAAATCCTTCTGAGAGTAATTTTTTTACCAGCTCGAATCCTAAGCCTTTTGAAGCTCCTGTCACGAACCATACTTTTTTTGTTTCCATTTTTAAATATTTTTTTGTTTAAATGATGGTACAAAGATGAAAACTTACGAAAAGGGAAATGTATCCAAATCGGGGAATGATGTATCCAAATCGTGAATGATGTTATTTAACGCGTGTCAGTCTCAATGAAATGTAATGAAGAATCTCAAACAATCAAGTTTCAATGATTTTTCAACAGATTCCTGTATTTCAAAGGAGTAATTCCGATATTTTCTTTAAAACATCGGATAAAGTGACTCTGATCTGAAAAACCGCATTCCAGAGCAATATCCGTTAAAGAAGAAGGTGAATTGAGAAGTTCCATTGATTTATTAATCTTTAATTTTCTGAGATATTCCCCCAGATTGCAATGGAAATGTTTATGAAATTCCCTACTGAGATGAACAGGATGGATGTTCAGTGTTTTGGAAAGTTCTGTAAGACTGAGATTTTCTGTAAAGCTTTCATGCAGAATTTCATTGATCCGGCCTACCCACAAAGGTTTTCTTTCTGTATTTTCCTTCTGATGAGTTAACTGGTTGAAAAGATGCAGTAATAACTGATTAATATTTAGATCAAAAGAAATATCATTGGTTTTGGTTTCTTTGAACATCTGATAAACCAATAGTTTTAAAGCAGGATTTTTGATATTAAAACTTCCTTCCACTTTATTTTTCTGAATATCAAACCGATCAAACCAGCTTTGCGAAAGCTCAATGTGAAAGCCTCTTGTGAAAATATCCGGTTTACGATTATAGTGCGGATCTTCCCAATGATGATACAATAATGTCCCTGCAGAACAGCCGTAGGTTTCTTTTCTGTTTCCTTCTGTCATGGTGCCCTGTAGAAGAAAAGTGAAATAAGCATTTTCATGATAGTGCCAGTCTACGTAAGGATGAGTATACTCCGTATCGGTGATGGTCAATCCTTCCAAATTGACCATTTGATTGGTTTCCCCGAAATATTCGCCACTACGAAGACTGTTCATGATAAATTTTGTTTTAATCTGTCGATCTGCTCATACATCTTATTAAAAAATATTTTCCTCTCTCTGTTTCCGGATTCGTTCAGTGATCTTGAGTTTTTGATCTGATGTTCAAAATAGCTCAGAGAATCTTCACACGTCATTTTATCATTGGTCATCATATATCCAAACATGCTGAAAGGCACAAAAAAGGAACACTGTTCTTTATTTTTGAATAAAATACTGTTGTTTAAAATTACTAAATCATTGACATAGATCTGAAAATTATTTTTTTCCAGTGTTTTAGTCTCCAGTTCTTCCAGTAATGTTCTTAGGTCTTCCAGAATAAGATCCACTTCATTTTTCTTTAATAATCCCATTTCATAATAGAACGAAATTTGTCTCAATACACTCATAATGGTAGTGTCATTCCATATTTCCGTTACATTTTGTTTATCATAAAGATTTTTCAGCATCTCGTTTTTTATAGAATGGTATTCCATAGTAAACTTATGGAAAGGGCTTAAGAACTTATCCTGATTCAGTAAATTCATCCATACATAAAACTTGAAACGGGATAACATTGAATCTGAAATGGTATAAAAAAACGGGATGTCTTTTGCAGAATAAAATACTTTAGAATTGTTAATGTTCTGAAAAACATTCAAAATCTTCAGAGAGTTTTCAAAATAGTTTAAAAGATCTTCTGTAGTTTTTACAGGCTGTGTTCTTTTGACAACCAATTGATTTTCCGTTCCCAGAAACTGATCCAATGAGATCTGATAGTATTTGGCGAGCTCCAGTGCTTCTTCAAAACTGAACTTGGCTTTCATAGAAGTTCTTCTGTGAGCGGCATCATAACTGATATTAAGAATGTTGGCGATCTCATCATTCAAAGATTTCTCACCGATTTTTCTTCGGATTTCCTTTAATAAAGCCTCCTGGTGCATAGTTTTGTGATTTTCACAAATGTAGTATTTTTTGTGGAAAGAGTTTTTGATTTTAGAAGGCTGGAAGCTTGAAGCTGGGAGAAGGGAAGTATCGGAGGTCGAAAGAATCAATACCAATTTAAAAGTAATTGGAATTATAATCACTATTGATCACCCAAAGTAACTTCCAGCTTTCTTCTTCCGCTTCCAACCCGCATTTTGCGATTTTCGCAAACAGGAGTTTTTTTTTAATTTTTTTTCACATTCGGAACTGGATCTTTAGCGGATAATTTTGAACTGTAATTTTAAAATAAGAGTTATGAAAACACGAATTTTATTAATAGCAGTTCTTTTATTCAGCAGTCTGGCCTATGCATCAGACAATTTAAAAGTAGATTCTTTGAAACCGAGATTGATTGCCGCTTCACCTTCAAAGAATGTCCGAAACGTCAATGGGATTTTATTCAAATATTTTGATGAAGAAGAGCATTTTAAACCTAAAAAAGTAAACGGTTTGGGAATGGGATTCAATTTTATGGGTGTTTTCCTGCCACCGTTAATGCTGTTCAATTTAAGTTTACCAAACAACGGTGATTATGTCATTGTTCCCAGAGAAAAGATGAATACAATCAACGGACTTCAGTTGTCGCTCATCAATATGGAACCTACTGTCACAAACGGACTGGAAATTAATGTATCGAGTAATATCAATACGTATGCGGTGACCAATGGAATGTCTGTTTCTCCCTTTTTTAATGTGCATCACGAGATGAAAAGTGTTTCTGTAGCGCCATTGGCCAATATCGGGCAGAAATGCAGAGGAATCCAGATCGGTTTGTATAATCAATGTAAGGATTTCCGGGGCATCCAGATTGGTGGTTGGAATGAGAACGGAAGAAGGAAGCTTCCTCTTATCAACTGGAATTTTAAGAAGCAGAAAACAAAGAAGACAGTGCAGGAGAGTCGCCAAAATAAGTTTTAACCATTACATCATCAAGCCATGAAAAATTATATGCTAATCTTATTTTTACTGATGCTGTCAATATGTGTTTTTTCACAAAATACAGTGAATGATACCTTGAAAACCCATATTGAAGAACCTTTCGATTATAAAAAATATTACGACTGTGATTTTGGAGAAGGGAATGTTTTGATTGTCATTAAAAAAGGAAAAGAATTTACAGATCTGACAGATTTAAGAAAATCAGGGAAAGGTTTTGCCATTAAAATGGAAGCCATCTACAGTATGGAATTTGAGGATGGACAAAGGTATGAATCAAGTGTGGTGAAAAGTATTACCCAGGACAGTATTTCAATCACAAATTTTTTCAATGAGAATGCTGCAAAGCTCGCAGGACAGCCCTTTAAATTAATTACCCATCCTCTGTCATCTTTGAAATATGTCCGCTTTATTGATGACAGAATGCTGTCCTTGTACAGCAGGAAAAATATTCAGAAGAATTTTGATGTCATGGTGAAGAAAATGGATAGGGCGAAAATGTGTCCTGCTGTAATTCGATTCAGAGATAGAAATAATGAAATGAAAGTCTGCCATTTCTATCTTACCTCTCAGGGCTATGATCTTCTCTATGAAGACAACGGAAGGGTATATTATATGGAAGGTAAAATAGAATGGAAATAATTTTGAGAGAGTACAGTTTTTTTAAGCTGTCTCTCTTTTGTTGATTAAATTACCATTGTTTTTAATGAAAATATGGATAAATACACGAAAAAAGCAAAAGCTGTGGTGTATCTACTGAAGAAAAATAATATTTTTGTAATATAGCCAGGATGAGTGATGAAATTAAAATATTTACTAATGTTATTGGTTATTGGGAATGTGTTTTTTCATGCACAAACCAATAATGCTGAAAAAAATATTCCCGAAAAACGGTCTTATGACAAATTGGAAAAAGAATTCTACAGCCATGTCGGGGATGTGAACAGTAAAAGCATTGCAGAAAGCTATCTTAAAAAAGCAAAATCTGAAAAAAATACGATTCAGATTGCTGAAGGATATGTTATGCTCCATTTTGGTGAAACTCTGCCCATTGCATTAAAATATCTTGACAGCTTACAACAGATCACCAGGAATTCCAAAGAAAATATATATCCGGCCAGAATTTATCTTTTAAAAGGGAATCTGTATTTCAGAAATGATAATCTTCAGGCTGCATTGAACAATTATATTTTAGGTCTGAAATATGCAAAAGAAAAAGGAAATAAAAGGCAGATTGCCATGGCACATATCAGTATTGCCTCCCTTAATAATTATATTGGTAAACACGCTGAGACAGCTAAAGTTTTAAGACATTATGCGTATGATACCGATTATATGAATGAAGATGAACAGAAATCTCTTAAGTTGAATCTGGCAGACGCCTATATAGAGATCAATAAAATGGATTCTGCTTATACATTGATACAGGAAGGCTTACTGGATTCCAGAAAAAATAAAAATCTTTACCGATATTACCAGAATCTTGGGCTGCTGGGATCTTACCATCTGCATTTGAAAAATTATCAGAAAGCAATTAACGCCTTATTGGAGTGCGAAAAATATTTCTTTACAAATACTAATGATAAAAGAGACCAGAATTACACTCTTTTATACCTGGGAAAATCCTATGCCGGACTTCAGGAAAAAGAAAAAGCAGCAGGCTTTTTCCACAGGATCGATTCTTTGGTTCTTAAAACGAATTATATTTATCCCGAGCTGAGAGATGTATATACTTACCTCATTGATCATTATAAAGAAAATAATGATATAGAAAAGCAGCTGTATTATGTGGACCGGTTTTTAAAGGTGGATCAGGTACTGTATACACAGTTCAGGTATATTTCCAGAGAGCTTCCCAGAAGATATGATACTCCGGAACTGCAGCAGGAGAAAGAGGATATTACCAATGAACTTACAAAAAGAAAAAGCCTCTTTTATATTGTGTTGAGCCTTTTGTTGATTTCGCATTTGCTGTTTATCAACGTTTATTTTAAATATAAAAAATCTGAAAAGAACTATAAAAAGATCGCTCAGGATCTTATTCAATCCGTTAATGAAAACAGGGTAGGGAGAAAAAGTGACGGGGAAATTAAAAAGGAAATTTCATCAGAACCTCTTCTCACAGAAAATACAGAAGATAAAACATCAAGAACTATTTCTGAAGATATTGCCAGGAATATTTTACATGAACTTGAGATATTTGAAAGCAAAGATCAGTTTTTGAATAAAGGAATCACGTTGGGAAGTCTGGCCAAAAAAATAAAAACAAACTCAAAATATCTGTCAGAAATTATCAATACTTACAAAGGGAAAAACTTTGCAACCTATCTCAATGATCTTCGTATTGATTATGCCATCAGCAGACTGGCCAATGACAAAAAATTCAGGTCTTATAAAATTCCTTTTATCGCCGAAGAATTAGGATATAATAATGAACAGGCTTTCACTTTAGCCTTCAAAAAAAGAACCGGAACACCACTTTCTATCTACCTGAAAGAAATTGAAAATATGTCTGTGGATTAATTTAATCGATTGATTTTCAGTTTAATATTATTTATAGATTCATGATTTTAGGTATATAAATTTATGAATCTATAAACCATTCCCTTGTATCATTATTTCACTTCCTGCATCTTTGCTTCAGGTAAAAACACAATCATTTATTTTGTATGTGCACAATACAAGATATCAGTTTCAAACTCCTGATTATTTAAAATCCAGGTCTGGAATTGTATCAGAAAAAGAATAACAAATGAGGGTAAAAACAGAAATAATAACCAGAAAATTAAATGTAAATAATGAAGTACTTGTTTAGAAATTTAGAATATAAAGTGTAGTGATTATTTAAAAATCATTAAACAGTATAAATCCGGTGAATCCGCCACAGTTTAAAAGTATAGTATAGTCTAAAAATGGATGTAAGCCCCGGTAATGACCACGAACGTATCATCTAAAAACTAATAACCATTTCAATAACTAATTCCATGAAAACTCAGAATAAAATCATATTTTATTCTTTTTAAAAGTGATCGTGTAAGTGTTCATTCCGGGTATTCCGGATTTTATTGAAGTTCAGGATAATATTGAGTGGAAATGTACCTGAAAATGCAGAAGAGTCCGAAGAAGAAAAGGTGAATTTCCTGAACTGAGAGTTTAAATACCAGTTAAATGATTTTTAAAGACAGCGCAATCATCAAGTTGCGCTGTTTTTTTGTAACTTTGCAGACATTAATTTTTATATAAAAAATTTATCATCAACAAATGAAAAAGCAAACGATCAAAGAAATCCTAAAGGATTACAAGAAAGTATTACATCATGACATTACTGTTTACGGATGGGTAAGATCCTTCCGTGCTAATCGCTTTATTGCGCTTAATGATGGTTCTACGATTAATAATTTGCAGATAGTTGTTGATTTCGAAAATTTTGATGAAGCAATCATCAAAAATATCAGTACGGCTTCTTCCCTGAAAGTGGTAGGAGAAGTGGTGGAAAGCCAGGGAGCAGGACAATCTGTGGAAATTATTGCTAAAAAGATCATTATTTTAGGAGATAACTTTACAGAAGAACTTCAGAGTACAATTCTTCAGCCTAAGAAACACAGTCTTGAGAAACTTCGTGAGCAGGCTCACTTAAGATTCAGAACAAACCTTTTCGGAGCGGTGTTCAGAGTGCGTCATGCAGTAAGTTTTGCTGTTCACTCATTCTTCAACCAGAATCAGTTTTTCTATATCAACACACCGGTAATTACAGGAGCAGATGCAGAAGGAGCAGGTGAAATGTTTGGGGTAACCAACTTTGATCTGAACAATATGCCGAAAACTGAAGAAGGTGAAATTGATTTTGCACAGGATTTCTTCGGTAAAAAAACAAACCTTACCGTTTCAGGACAGTTGGAAGGAGAAACTGCAGCTATGGGATTGGGAAGAATTTATACATTCGGACCTACTTTCCGTGCTGAAAATTCCAACACGACAAGACACCTTGCCGAGTTCTGGATGATTGAGCCGGAAGTGGCATTCAACAACCTTGAAGATAACATCGACCTTGCGGAAGATTTCTTAAAATATGTGATCCAGTATGTATTGGATAACTGCAAAGATGATCTTGAGTTCCTGGATAACCGTTTTACAGAAGAACAAAAGACAAAACCGGAAAAAGAAAGAGCAAAAGAAGGTCTTATCGAAAAACTTCAGAATGTGGTAGCGAAGCGTTTCAAGCGTGTAAGCTATACAGAAGCAATCGAAATTTTATTGAACTCTAAAGAAAATAAAAAAGGAAAATTTGTGTACCCTGTTGAAAAATGGGGAACAGACCTTCAGTCTGAGCATGAAAGATATCTTGTTGAAAAACACTTTGAAAGCCCGGTAGTATTATTTGACTATCCGAAAGAAATCAAAGCTTTCTATATGAAACTGAACGATGACAACAAAACCGTTGCTGCTATGGATGTTCTTTTCCCTGGTATCGGTGAAATCATCGGAGGATCTGAGAGAGAGGCAAGATTAGATGTCTTAAAACAGAAAATGGCAGATATGCACGTAGATGAGCATGAACTTTGGTGGTATCTTGATACCAGAAAATTCGGTTCTGTGCCGCATGCAGGCTTCGGTTTAGGATTGGAAAGATTGGTTCTTTTCGTAACAGGAATGACGAATATCAGAGACGTAATTCCTTTCCCTAGAACACCCAAAAGTGCTGAATTCTAGAACAATAAAAAAAGCCTTAATCACAAGTTAAGGCTTTTTTTATTCTTTAATAGTTTATTATATTAGGACAAGTAATGCAAAAATCATGCTAAATATGTTTTTTATCAAATAAATTTATTAAATTCGTAGAATATGTTATGTTAAAACGCCAAATAAGAATATGCTTAAACAACACTTACAACTCAAATTAGGACAGAAGCTGGCCCCTCAGCAGATTCAGTTGATGAAGCTTATTCAGCTTCATACTCTTGAATTTGAAGAGGAGTTGGAGAGGGAGTTGGAAGAAAACCCAGCTTTGGAAATTGCAAAAGAAGATTCTAAGGAAGATGACTATTCTTCCCTTGAAGACGCTTATCAGGATGAGGGTACAGACAGCATTGAGACAGATTTCGACGTCAACGAATATATCTATGACGATGAACCCAGCTATAAAACCGCATCCAGCAACTATTCTCCGGATGATGAAGAATTTGATAACGAGAGTCTTTTAACGGAAGGACAGTCCTTATATGATTATCTTACAGAACAGATTCACCTGGTGAATATCGGTGAGGAAGATCTTAAGATTGCAGAATACCTTATCGGAAATTTAGATACAGACGGATACCTGAGAAGAGAGATCAAATCAATTGTTGATGATCTTGCCTTCTCACAGGGAATCTATACCACGAAAGAAAGAGTGGAGGATATCCTTGAAAATTATGTTCAGAAACTGGATCCGCCGGGAGTAGGAGCAAGAGGTCTTCAGGAGTGTCTTTTACTGCAGATCGAAAAGAAAGTAAGCTCTGATAAAGCTGTTTCTTTGGCTGCCAATATCTTAAGACATCAGTTTGAAGCTTTAACCAATAAGCATTATAACAAGATCATTCAGAAATATGATATTGAAGAAGATGATCTGAAAGATGCGCTGGATGAAATTTCAAAATTATCTCCGAAAGTTGGAGGAAACTTTGATACCCAGACGATTACGATCAATCAGGAAATTATTCCGGATTTTGTGATTCAGGTGAAAGACGGGCAGGTAATTCCTATGCTGAACAGCAAAAATGCGCCTACTTTAAGAGTGTCTGAAGAATATAAAGATATCCTGACAACCTATTCCCATGATAAAAACTCATCGGAACACAAGCAGGCTGCTTTATTTATCAAGCAAAAACTGGATGCTGCAAAATGGTATATTGATGCGATTAATCAACGTCAGAATACCTTATTACAAACAATTACAGCGATTGTAAAGTTCCAGAAGGATTATTTCATTACAGGTGACGAAAAGTCCCTGAAACCAATGATCTTAAAAGATGTTGCTGATATTACAGGTTTTGATATCTCTACCATTTCAAGGGTGGTAAAAAGCAAGTATGCAGATACGCCTAACGGAATTGTATATCTTAAAGATCTGTTCTCCGACAGCTTAACCAATGACGATGGAGAAGAAGTTTCTACCAAGGAGATCAAAACCCATCTTCAGGAAGTGATCAGTAAAGAAAATAAAAGAAAGCCGCTTACAGATGATGCGTTGGTGGTGATCCTGAAAGAGCAGGGCTATAATATTGCCAGAAGAACGATTGCAAAATATCGTGAACAGCTCAATATTCCTGTCGCAAGATTAAGAAAAGAACTTTAAAATATAAAAAAAGCATTTCACAGTCTGAAATGCTTTTTGTTTTTTAATTTTAGCCCTGCTTTACATGTTCCAGCCCCAGCTCTCTCATTGAAATTTCCCTCATTTCCACCTTTCTTATTTTTCCGGAAATGGTCATTGGGAATTCATCTACAAATTTCCAGTATTTCGGAACTTTATAGTGGGCTATCCTTCCTTTGCAGTATTCCTGAAGTTCTTCTGCCGTGATGGTAAATCCTTTTCTCACCTTTATCCAGGCCATTACTTCTTCCCCGAATTTCTCACTCGGAACACCAATGATCTGAACATCCAGAATGTTGGTATACGTATATAAAAAGTCTTCAATTTCTTTAGGCGAAATATTTTCTCCGCCACGGATGATGAGGTCTTTTATTCTTCCAGAAATAGTAATATAACCATCTTGGTCCATTACGGCCATATCTCCGGTATGCATCCAGCGGGCATCATCTAGTACTTTCTTTGTATTTTCAGGATCATTCCAGTATTTCAGCATGACAGAATATCCTCTGGTGCAAAGTTCTCCATGCTCTCCACGTTTTAAAGTCCTTCCGTTTTCATCAATGATTTTGATCTCAAGGTGATCCTGAACGGTTCCTACAGTGCTGACCTGCTTTTCCAGCGGTGTTCCTATTAAAGTCTGAGTAGATACTGGTGAAGTTTCCGTCATCCCGTAGCAGATGCTCATTTCTTTAATATTCATAAGGCTTTCCACTTTTTTCATAATCTCCGGAGGGCATACGGAACCAGCCATAACACCGGTCCTTAAACTTGAAAAATCATAGCTGTCAAAATCTTTTACTGCCAGTTCCGCAATAAACATGGTCGGCACGCCATACAAAGAAGTGCATTTTTCGTGTGAAACAGCTTTTAAAGTAATCTCCGGATCAAAGCTGTCATTCGGAATTACCATACAGGCTCCGTGAGCTGTGCAGCACATATTTCCGATAACCATCCCAAAGCAGTGGTAAAAGGGTACCGGAATGCAGACGCGGTCTTTCTCAGTATATTTTAATCTGATCCCGATAAAATAACCGTTATTGAGAATGTTATGATGAGAAAGTGTGACCCCTTTCGGGAAACCGGTTGTTCCGGAAGTATATTGGATATTAACAGGATCGTCAAACTGTACATGTTCTTCAAAACTGTGAAGTACTTCGTCTGAAATTTCCTGGCCGTTATTCACAAAATATTCCCAGTTTTCATCAAAGAATATTTCATGCTCCAGGGTTGGACAAACTTCTTTTGCATATTCAACCATTTCTTTATAATTGCTGGTTTTAAAGCTTAAAGAAGAAAAAATAAAACGAACTTCGGACTGATTGAGTACATAGGTCAGTTCATGAGTTCTGTAAGCCGGATTGATATTCACTAAAATAGTTCCTATCCTGGCAGTGGCATACTGTAAAAGTACCCACTCATAACGGTTGGAAGACCAGATCCCGATTCTGTCACCTGCTTTTGCTCCTAAAAACAATAAAGCTTTTGCAACAGCTGTGGTCTGATTGTAAAATTCCTGATAAGTCGCTCTGTAATTCTGATGAACGCAGACAAGTGCTTCCTGATGAGGGTATTTTTCGACAGTACTTTTAAGATTGGCTCCGATGGTCTGTCCTAATAATGAAACGTCAGAAGTTCCATACACATAAGATAAGGGCATAGTTTAAGATTTGGTGGAATAAAATTAATGATTATATCCCGAACTATGCCTATGTATATTAATTTTCCTGAGAATCTATCTCTTTAAGCTGCTTCAGATTTTTATCAAGCTTTTTAATAATAGTACCATATACCAGTCTGTAATAAACCCAGATCATAGAGATTGCCAGTAGTGTGCTGACAGTAATTCCAACAATAATGATGGTGAGACTGGAGCTGGTAGGCTGTATATTCTGGGAATCTAATATATATAATATAAAAGCGATCAGCACAAAAGTGAATAGCAGCAGCAATACAATGCTGATCAGAATAAAGGCATTCACCGTTCTTTTGAACTTGATGATTCGTGTGATAAGCCCTTTCAGATTTTCCTCGATCTTTATTTTCCGGTAATTCTGATAGAATTTCAAGACGAAATAAGCTGTAATCAGCAAGCTTAAGATTTTTATAGCCAGATAGGCATGGCCGAAGTTGCTTTCTATTTCAGGAGCCTCCTGTGCACCCAATCTTGTCAGCATTTTACGAAAACTTTCCGACTCTTCTTCCTGAAAAAAGTAGAACAACCCAAATACAGAAAAGAACAGGAATTCAATAACGCTGATCCAGAAAATATACTTCACATAATTACGTGATTTTCTATTCAACATCTGAAGAATCTCCTTGTTGTCATATTTAGGCTGGACAGGTTGTTCCTGCCATGTTTTCTTAAAGCTATCTAAATCAAATTCAGGCATATTTTTCCATCTGTTCTTTAAGGGTTTTCTTTAATCTGTTCATTTTTACACGTGCATTAACTTCAGTGATTCCGAGGTTTTCTGCAATGTCCTTGTAAGGCAGATCGTCAAGATACATCATGACAATGGCTCTTTCTACATTAGGAAGAGTCTTGATTACCGTATACAAAAGTGATACCTGCTGCTGTTTTTCGTCATCATCTTCCACAAAATCTCTGTGGTTGATGTCAAGCTCATTGGTAGGAAGACTTTTGCTTTTTTTTCTAAAGAGGGTAATGGCTGTATTGAGCGCTACACGGTACATCCATGTGGAAATTTTGGAGTTTCCTTTGAAAGAATCATAACTTCTCCAGAGCTGTAACACGATTTCCTGGAAAAGATCCTCTTCATCTTCCAGAGAATTGGTATACAAACGCGATACTTTAATAATCAGTCCCTGATTATCTTTGATAAGCTGCGCAAATTCTTTTTCTCTGGAATCCATAGATATATAATGGCACGAAGATAATAATAAACTGGTAATTAGGGGAAAATTATCATGTAAAATAGTAAAAAGGTAAAAAAATGCAAGAATAGTATTGATACATCCATATCGTTTACGCAGCACTAACACCATTTAGCCATTTTACCGTTTTGCCTTTTTACCACAAAATTTGTGTACCTTTGCATCTGCGAGAAAATCGGCTTGTTGATTTCCTGTTTACAGGAGGTAGGAAAGTCCGGACACCATAGAGCAGCAAAGCGGATAACATCCGTCACCCGTGAGGGTAGGACAAGTGCAACAGAAAGCAGGTACAGTTCGGCTGTAGTGAAACCAGGTAAACTCTTTGCGGTGCAATGATAAGTATATCGGTTCTTTTCAGCAATGAAAATAGGGGCGGCTCGTCCTGAAAGCCGAGGGGTAATCAGCTCAAGTATTGCAGCAATGTAATACGTAGATAAATAACAGGCACTTCTTCGGAAGTACAGAATCCGGCTTACAGATTTTCTCGTGGTTTTTTTTAAGCTGGAAGTCATAGGCTTGAAGAATGAAGTTTCTCAAAACGTAATGATTTTAAATCTCCGTCTTCACGCTTCCATCATCCAACCCTATTTTATTCACTTTCCAATTGTCTTTTGGATTCCTGTAATTCCTGTCTGTCCTTATCGGAAAGAGTAGGATATTTGAGATTCATTTTCTCCAGGGTATCAATAATAATCTGAATAGCTGCTACTCTTGCAAACCATTTACTGTCTGCCGGGATTACATACCATGGAGCATAATCTTTTGATGTTTCATTGATGGCTTCCTCATAAGCTTCCATATATTGGCCAAACAACGCTCTTTCAGGAAGATCTCCGGCAGAGAATTTCCAGTTTTTTTCCTGTTCATCAATTCTGTCCAGAAGTCTTTGTTTCTGTTCATCCTTAGAAACATGTAAAAATATCTTCACAATAGTAGTTCCATTCTGTGAAAGGTGCTTTTCAAAATTGCGGATGCTCTCATACCTGTTTTCCCAGAATTTGCTGTCAAAATCTTTTACGGAAGACCATGTCTTTTCACTCAGATTATATTCAGGATGTACTTTACAAACCAAAACACTTTCATAATGAGAACGGTTGAAAATCCCGATCATTCCTTTCTGTGGCAGTGCAAGATAATGCCTCCATAAAAAATCATGAGAATATTCTTTCGAGCTGGGTGTTTTAAAACTGGTTACATTACATCCCTGAGGATTTACTCCTCCGAAAACATGCTCAATCATACTGTCTTTCCCTGCTGCATCCATAGCCTGTAATACCACCAGCAAGGACTGGCTTCCGTCAGCATATAATTTTTCCTGCAGCTCACGAAGTTTTTCCTTCTCCTGAATCAGCATTTGCTCTCCTTCTTCTTTAGTGAGCTTTCCATTATAAGATGTTGATGCCTTTTTTATCGAAAATTTTCCGTTTACCTTAAAGTTATCTGAGAAATCGGTGTCCATAATTTTTTTTATTTAAAGATAAAAGTAAAAAGATAAAAGTAAAGATGTTATTACAATTCAATAGGGTAGACCTTAGCCCAGCCATTTAAAAAAGACCGGAGGAGCTAAAATCTAAATCATATATATGATCAGCGTTCATACATTTACTGCCATCTATTACCTATCATCTTCCACCTAATCAAACATAAATGTAATAAAAAAACCGCCTCAATAGAGACGGTTCTTTTATTTTTTTGAGTAGAGCTTACTTTGCAGCAGTCTTTTTTGCAAGTTTTGCAGCTTTTTTCTCAGCTTTGGCAGCCTCTTTCTGCTCAGCAGGAGTCAATACTTTTGGTTCAGGAGCGTTAGCATCTACGTTACCTTTGATGTAGATTACACTTCTGTTGTTTGCAGGATCATTAGAGAAAACCTCAATCATTTTGTTGAAAGGGCCAGGGATCGCTGTATTGTATCCAACCTTGATCTTAGCAGACTTTCCAGGCATGATAGGGTCCTGGCTGAATTCAGGAGTTGTACATCCGCAAGAAGGTTTTACATTTGAAAGAATCAAAGGCTTATCCCCTGAATTCGTTACTGTAAAGAATCTTGTACCATCAGCATTAGGCTTGATAGTACCATAATCGAAAGTCGTTTTATCAAATGTAATGGTTTGTGCAGATGCCAGAGCAAATGTCCCGAATAGTGCAATTCCTGCAATTAATTTTTTCATATTCTTGAATGTTAATACGTTTGTTAGATAAATTTTGTGAAACAAAGTTAAAAATTATTTTAATTCATGCTTAAAAATTTTTTTCTTTAGACTATTTTTGCAAATTGCAAGCCAAAGAAATAGAATTTATGCAGATTTCAGAAAAGTACAATCCACAGGAAACAGAACAGAAATGGTACAATTACTGGCTGGAAAACAAATATTTCCACTCAGAACCTAACGACAAACCACCCTATACCGTGGTCATTCCTCCGCCAAACGTGACGGGAATACTACACATGGGGCATATGTTGAACAATACCCTTCAAGATGTTCTGGTCCGCCGTGCAAGAATGCGCGGGTTTAATGCTTGTTGGATTCCGGGAACAGACCATGCTTCAATTGCTACTGAAGCTAAAGTTGTTGCTAAATTGAAGTCTGAAGGAATCAATAAGTCAGATATTACCCGTGAAGAGTTTTTAGCCCACGCATGGGACTGGACTCACAAATACGGAGGAACTATCCTTGAGCAGTTGAAAAAACTGGGATGTTCATGTGACTGGGACAGAACCCGGTTCACTATGGAAGATAAACTTTCGCAGCAGGTTATCAAAAGTTTCGTAGACCTATATAATAAAGGACTCATCTACAGAGGCTATAGAATGGTGAACTGGGATCCGGAAGCGAAAACGAATATCTCTGACGAAGAAGTAATCTTTAAAGAGCAAAACGGGAAATTATATTTCCTTAAATATAAGATTGAAGGTTCAGAAGAGTTCCTTTCAGTAGCGACTACACGTCCTGAAACTATTTTTGGGGATACAGCAGTATGTATCAATCCGAATGATGAAAGATATGCACACCTGAAAGGTAAAAATGTAATCGTACCTATCGTTGACAGAGTAATCCCGATTATTGAGGATGAATATGTTGATATTGAGTTCGGAACAGGAGCTTTGAAAATTACTCCTGCACATGATATCAATGACTATGAGATAGGGCAGAAACATCAATTAAAAATGATTGATGCGCTGGATGATGACGGAAACCTTAATGAACATGGTTTACATTATGCAGGGAAAAACAGATTTGATGTAAGAAAGCAGATTGCAAAAGAACTTGAAGAAAAAGATCTTTTGCTGAAAGCTGAAGACTACGTAAATAAAGTAGGAACTTCCGAGAGAACTGGCGCGGTTATTGAACCTAAAGTTTCAGTACAATGGTTCCTAAAAATGTCTGAAATTGCTAAACCCGCTTTGGATGTAGTAATGGATGATGAGGTTAAGTTCTATCCTGAAAAGTTTAAAAATACCTACAAGCACTGGATGGAGAACATCCGTGACTGGAATATTTCCCGTCAGTTGTGGTGGGGACAGCAGATTCCTGCTTATTACTATGGAGAAGGAGAAAATGATTTCGTAGTGGCAGAAACTAAAGGTGAAGCTTTAGAACTGGCAAAACAAAAAACAGGAAATTCGGATCTGACTGCAGAAAACCTTAGACAGGACGACGATGCATTAGACACATGGTTCTCATCATGGTTATGGCCAATGTCTGTGTTTGACGGATTGCTTGATCCTGAAAACAAAGATATCAACTATTATTATCCTACTTCTGATCTGGTTACAGGTCCGGATATTATTTTCTTCTGGGTAGCCAGAATGATTATGGCCGGATTGGAATACAGAAAAGAAGTTCCGTTTAAAAATGTTTATTTTACAGGAATTGTAAGAGATAAGCAGAGAAGAAAGATGTCAAAATCTTTAGGAAACTCTCCGGACCCTCTTGAATTAATGGACAAATATGGAGCAGATGGAGTACGTGTAGGAATTCTATTGAGTTCTGCAGCTGGAAATGACCTTCTTTTTGATGAAGATTTAATGCTTCAGGGAAGAAATTTCATGACGAAAATCTGGAATGCATTCCGTCTGATCAATATGTGGAATCATGAAGATAAGCCAGCTATTGAAACCGATAATCAGGCTATTGAGTGGTTTGAAAACAAGCTTAATAAAACAATTGCTGAAATTAATGATCAATTCGAGAAATTCAGAATTTCTGATGCATTGCATTTGATCTATAAATTAATTTGGGATGATTTTTGCGGTTGGTATCTTGAAGCGATTAAACCTAACTATGGCGAAGGAATTTCTAAAGAAGTATATCATAAAACGATCTATTTCTTTGAAGAATTGATGAAGCTCCTTCATCCTTTCATGCCATTCCAGTCTGAAGAGATCTGGCAGTTGATTTCAGAAAGAAGTATTGATGATGCGCTGGTTATTGCTCAACAGAAGAATGCAGAAAGCTTTAATGAAGAAGTAATTAAAAACTTTGAAATCACAGCTGAATTGATTTCAGGAGTTAGAAACTACCGCCAGACAAAAGGAATATCACCAAGAGAAGCAGTTGAGGTTTATACCAATGCATCTGAATTTGCCAATGAAGCTGTAGTAAGAAAGCTTGCTAATGTTTCTGATATCCATTTCGGACAGAAAACTGATAAGCCGAGTTTTACCTTCCTGGTAGGAGCAACTGAAGTTTCTATTCCTTTAAGTGAAAACTTAGATTTAGGAGAGGAAAAAGCTAAAACTGAGGAAGAACTGAAATATTTGAAGGGATTCCTGGTTTCAGTAGAGAAGAAGCTTTCCAATGAAAAATTTGTTGCGAATGCAAAACCAGAAATCGTAGAAGTAGAGCGTCAAAAGCAAAAAGATGCTCAGGATAAGATTGCGATCCTTGAAGAAAAACTGAAAAGTTTATAAAGTATAGACAATAAATTTTGTCAAAATCTCAGGCTGGGTACAGATGAAAATTGTATCCAGCCTGATGGTTTAAAAGAATAAATACAATGACACATATAGAAAACATACAAAAACTATTCTCGAAAGACTTTGTAGAAAGTCCGTTACTTGAAAGTTTTGAAGTAGGAAAGATTTACCTTTCCAGCGGGAAACTGGTTGCCTGTGATCCCTTGATCACCAATGATATGCTACCTTTTACTACAGAATTTCCAAAAGGAGATTTTTCGGTAATGCTTCATAAAGAAAGAGAAAGTAACTGTGTGGCCTATGCAGAGATTATATTCAGTGATTCTGAAATTAAAGAATGGAAACTGGCAACTACAGCAGGACAGAAAATAAAAGATCTTGAAGAAGGAGAAGTGTTTGGATATCCTGTGGAAAGCGGGATGGGATGCCTGATGGATGTCGATACCCAAAACAGTCTTAACGAACTGGAACAGAGATTGTATCAGAATAAAGGAGGAGATTTTATGGGAATCTATGAAGAGTTTTTCCATGATTATTTCTTTGATGAAAACGGTGCCATAGATCAATATGCCTTTCTTAAACCGGCAAAAGAACATCCTGGAACCATCTTTGCTTTTGAAACCGGATATGGAGAAGGATTTTATGCCAGCTATATCGCTTATGATAAAGATCAACAACCCGTGAAAATAATTACTGAATTTATTGAGATAAGTTAATTTTAAATTAGTTATTTTTGAGACACAATTTTGTCAGTTATAAATTTTAAAGCTAATACAAAACACAATGAATTTCTCATCAGAACAGCCTCGTATTATTGTTGTGGGCAGCTCATCGATAGATTTGGTTCTTGAAACCGAAAAACTCCCTTTGCCTAACGAAACCGTCTTAGCTGTCAAATCAGATAGTTATTTTGGAGGCAAAGGTGCTAATCAATCAGTAGGTACAGCCAGGTTGGGAGCAAGTGTATACTTTATCGGATGCGTTGGGATGGACCCTCTTGGACAGCAGATCATGAGGAATCTGGTAAGCGAAAATGTAAATGTAGGATTTGTTCATGAAACAGATAAAGAAGCTACGGGAACTGCCTATGTGACGACTTCTCACGGAAATGCGGCAATTGTTGTAGTACCTGCAGCCAATAAATATCTCAGCAAATCGCATATAGACGAAGCAGAGAAATATTTCAACACCACCGATCTTGTGCTTGTACAGCTTGAAGTCTCCATGGATGTCGTAGAGCATACCGTTAAGAAAGCTAAGAAATACGGGAAAAAAGTAGGATTATATGCCTCACCTGCCATGAGAGTCAGTCAAGAGATCTTAGAAATGGTCGACTTTATTGTGGCTAAGAGTAATGAACTGTATGTTATTTTTGGGGAAGAAAAAAGAGAAGAAGTTCTTAAAAAATATTTCAATAAGGTATTTGTAAGGGATGACACCAATTCAACCATTTACTTTGATGGTACAGAAATGAAATATTACAGAAACGATAAAGACGAAAAAGTATATAAAATGGGAATGGGGGATGCATTTACATCAGGATTTGCCATTGCATTATGCCATGGGAATTCTATTGAAGATTGTGTGAAATTCGGGAATGAAGTTTCATCAAGGGTTTCCGGAGGTAAAGGCTCTCAGACAGGATTGCCAAGAATCTCAGATTTCTTTTCATAAAGCTATTTACGACATATCAAAAGTCTGAAACTTAACATAAAAATATAAGTAAAATGTCCACTTTTATAGTGGATTTTTTCTTTTTATACTATGGAAAAACTAATATTAACCACAGAAGACCATGTCACACTAACTGCCCATTTGTTTAAACCGGAAAGAGACCATGGAAAATTATTACTGATCAATTCGGCGACAGGGGTAAAGCAGCAGATCTATTTTTCTTTTGCCAGCTACTTTTGTGAACAGGGATTTACTGTCATTACCTACGACTATAGGGGAATTGGACTTTCCAAACCGAAAAATATGAGAGGATTCCATGGCTCAATGAGACTTTGGGGGTCAAAAGATTATAAAACGGTAACTCAATATATCAAATCAGAATTTAAAGACTATAAAAAGTACTGTTTGGGGCATTCTGTAGGTGCATTGATTCTGGGAATGAATGAGGATTCCAACATCTTTGAAGAATTTGTTTTTGTAGGAACTCAAAATGCCTTTGTAGGAAACCTTAAAGGGAGAACAAAAGTTGAAGCGTATTTAGGCTTTGGAATTGCGCAGCCTTTAACTACTTCACTGTTAGGATATTTTCCGGCGCATTGGTTTGGATTGGGAGAAAGTCTTCCAAAAAATTGTGCATATGACTGGAGAACCTTAATTTTAAACAAGAAATCAACCAACAAGCTGTTGGAAAAAATTGATGATTTTTCTAAAAATTTAACTCAGAAAGTATTTGTAATCCGGGCTGAAGATGATGTATGGTTAACGGAAAAAGGAGTATTAAGTTTATTAAATAATACCTATTCAAATCTTAAACCTACGTACAGACTGGTGGCTGCTTCAGAATCTGATAAAAAAGAAATCGGACATATTAATTTTTTTAGAAGTTACAACAGCAAACTCTGGGATATTATTTTAAATGAACTGACAGATAAATGAAAAGTACGATTGATAACACTGTAGCATTTGTAAAAGAAAAATTAGAAGGAGCAGAAGCCGGACATGATTGGTTCCACATTGAAAGGGTGTGGAAACTGGCTGCTCAGATAGCAGAAACAGAAGACTGTGACAAAGAAGTTGTAGAGTTGTCTGCCCTTCTTCATGATATTGCTGATCCTAAATTTCATAACGGAGATGAAACTATTGCTCCGAAAATATCGAGAGCATTTCTCGAAGGGCAGAATGTACCTGAAGAAACCATTCAGAAGGTTTTATTTGTGATCGAAAATATTTCGTTCAAAAACAGAGATCAGGCGCCTGTAAACCCACCCATTGAACTTCAGATTGTACAGGATGCAGACCGTATTGATGCCATAGGCGCTATTGGAATTGCCAGGACATTCAATTTTGGAGGTTTTAAAAATAACCTGATGTATCATCCGGATATGAAACCCAAACTGGGAATGTCAAAAGAAGAATATAAAAAATCTAACGGGACAACTATTAATCATTTCTATGAAAAGTTACTGCTTCTGAAAGATATGATGAATACTGAAAAAGGAAAAAAAATGGCCGAAGAAAGACATAATTATATGCTGAATTTCCTCGACCAGTTTTATAAAGAATGGAATGTAGATTAGAAAATGTTATATCCCAGAATTAAGGAAACAGATTTAAGATCTGCATGAGGAAGATCCTTATACAGAATGTTGGTACGGTTATTAAATCTTGCTTCTATACTGAATTTATTATTGTAAGTAAATCCAGCACCAAGTGAAGAACCTCTGAAACTTTGATTAGAAGCTAGGGCTATATTATCAAATACTTTTCCATCATAATCTACATCTATAGAAGATGGGGAACTTGTTTTTATGTTGAATATGTTGATGGCAGCATTAACAAATATTTTTGATTTATCATTCAAAAACATAGAATACCTTATCCCTACCGGAATATTAATAGAAGAATAACTATCCATGGTAATATTATAGAGATTGTCCTCTGTTCGGATAGTTGTTTTTTTATTAGTATATTGTGAGTACGTAGGTTCAAGAATGATAGACCACTTATTTTTGTTGAACGGTAAAACCAATTCAGCTTCTAGCCCTACTCTGAAATTCGATCTTGAAGAAAAGCCAGGGTTGTTGTAAGAATCCTCTAATTTTAACGGTGCATAAAAATTAATTCCCGGTCTGATAGCAAGATTGAATTTTGTCTGCTTTTTATTTTCTGTAAAATTCTGATCATTGATTTGATTAGTTGTTGAACCATCAGAATTTTTACTATTATAAGCCTTAAATATTTTTGTTAAACTAGACGCTGTATATTGTGTTCTGTTTACTAGTGTCTGGACATCACTGTTATCAGAAAAAATAGTTTTTAACTGATCAAGATATTGATCATTGGTAGCAACCTGGGAACTATTCCCATTAAAAAAATATTTCTTATAAATTAATGGATGGATGATCGCATCCGATTCAGAATAGAAATATCTTGTGATATGACCTTTATAAATATATAGTTTTTTATTTCCGGTAACGAGTTCTTTCAGGAATACTGAACTCTTTACAAGCTTTGGCTCTTTGGTATGGGAAAAACTGGAAATATCGTCTGATGAGTAGTCAATGTCACCATTATAAGTAACATATTTAACATCATTATATATCCCGAATTCCTTAATTGTAGTGGTTGTACCTTTATCTTCAGAAGAGTTTTCATCTGTTTTAAAAACAAAGCTGTCGGGATTGCTTACCCACCCTTTATTTTTGATCAGAACCTCTTTTTTTGTATTATTTTGGTCTATAATATACCCTTTTTCAAACTTCACTTGTGCATAAAATGAAGCTATGCTAAAGAAAATAAGGCCAGAAAGTGTTTTTTTCATGGTTATCTAAAGTTAAAATATGGGCGCAAATATAGATAAAATAGAGATAAGAAGTATCTTTGTAAAATATGACACTCATTATTTTCATAATATTTTTAGCTTCTGTTCTTTCCTTGGTTCTCTTTAAGGTTAAATCAGGAAGCGTGGCCAGATGGGCAAAGCTGTTTCGTATTGTAACGGTGGTTTTTTCAATTTCTGTTTTTACGTATTGGTTTATCAAGAAAAGTGCTGTGGCATTCGTGGATAATTCTGTGGGGCTGCAGGTGATTAATAAGCTTCCACAGGCATTAGACTTTTATTTAATCAAAGTAAATAAAACAGATCAGAACACTACTCTTGAACCTAAACATATCGGAAAAATACGCCCCGAGTACTACAGAATAGAGTACCTCAAAATGGATAAGTCTGATGAATATTGGATTGCAGGCTATCTTGGAAAGAAAAACCTTGTGTACTTTTCTCAACACTCTGTACCCAATAAAAATATCGACCAGATTGTAGAAGTGCAGAACTACATCAATCAAAGTATGAAGCTTTCTGATGCTGCCAAAAAACAGGTGGATGCTTATAATTATGAGAATACAAAGCTAGGTATCTGGATTACATTAGACTTCCTGCTCCTGTTTCTCAATCTCGTATTGCTTCTTAGAAAAAATAAATAAAAAAGGTAATGAGTTTCAAATACTCATTACCTTTTTGTTTCTATTAAGGATAATCCAGAATTTGCATAATCCGCTCTTTAAACTCTTCAGGACAGGCTTTAATCAATCTATCCTTATTTTGTTTACTGATTTCTTTGGGCTCAAGCCATTCAATCTTGTTGAAATTCAGACTGTGATTATCATATACTCTTTTTATCGTATGGTTTTCATAAAAAATATAGTCATCACCAAGCCAGTTGGTAGCAATACTAATTGTACAAATTTCCTTTTCCATGATTTATGTTTTAAAGTATAATGTCGAGTGAAATACATTATACTCTAATATATGAATTTTTTCGTTATGTAAAGGAATAAGCTACAGTCTATCTCCACATTGACTTTATATCATATTAAAAGAGGGTTCCGGTGCTTTCTGCTGCCATTTGCGGAATATGAATATCCGTTTTCCATTCCTCATTCACTTTTTTGATAAAATAAGCAGATAATAGAGGAGATGCTTTTTCAATATTCTGGTGTACAAAGAAGTAAAGGTTCTGAAGACCTTCTTTCTTCCATTTGGTAAGGTGCTTCAGCCAGTCATCCAGTCTTTCGTAGTCACTTTCTGCATTGGCTCCCACATAACGGATAAATGCGTTGGGTGTGGTAAGACGCATGTGAAGCATATCTCTTCTTCCTGCAGTATCTACAATGATATTGGTAATATTATGAGCTTCAAAGAGTTCGCATGTTGTATTAAGTATTTCTTCATCGGTAAACCATTCCGTATTTCGGAGTTCTATGGCTAACGGAACTTCTTTTGGCCATTCCTTTACAAACTTTTCCAGTCTGTCATAATCCTTAGGTTTAAAATTATCATGAAGCTGAAGGAAAGCCATTCCCAGTTTTTCATCAAAATTAATAACAGCGGAAGCAAAATGAGTCACAGGATCCGTCACATCAATCAGCCTTCTGAAATGGGAAACGGTATTTGTGATTTTAGGAAAGAATTTAAAATTTTCCGGTGTTTTTTCTTTCCAGGTTTTTACCTGATCCGGAGTGGGCATTCCATAGAAAGTAGCATTCAATTCGATAGAATTAAACTGAGTGGCATAATAGGTGAGTTCATCCTTGGTTCCTTTAGGATAGAATCCTTTGAGATCTGTTTTATTCCATTTTGCACACCCGATAGAAATATTTTCCAGGCCTTTTTTATTAAGGGCCAGTATTTCTTTCGTTCTGGGATGATCTTTAGGTAATGTGAAATCTATTTTTGATGGGTCTTCTACTTGTCCGAATTTCATATCTGTAGTTTTGGTATTAAACAATGAACACAAATATAAACCAAAAATCTCAGAGCATTCTATGATTTCTATGGAAAGTAATCAGACAGAATCAGTATTGAAAACGACAAAAGCACACCTTTCGGTATGCTTTTGTAAATATAGCGTGTTTATTACTTGGTCCTATGCCTCGCAGCTTGAACATGATACGAAGTTAACCATCATTTCTTTTGAAACAGATGAACTTCTTTGGTAGTAAAGTGTTTTAACTCCTTTTTTCCAGGCTTCAATATAAAGGTAGTTGACATCTTTTACAGGCATTGTAGAAGGAATCTGAAGATTCAGAGACTGTGCCTGATCAATATATTGCTGTCTCTGCGCTGCCTGAGAAATAATCTCCATTGGAGAAATTTCTTTGAACGTTTTGAATACTGCCTTTTCTTCAGGAGTAAGCTCGTTCAGGTGCTGTACCGATCCGTGGTTCAGCATGATTGTTCTCCATGTTTCTTCGTTATCCAGTCCTTTTTCTTTCAATAGTTGTGCAAGGTATTTATTCTTACGCATAAAGTTTCCTTTCGCAAGACCTGCTTTATAATAGTTGGAAGAGAAAGGCTCGATTCCCGGAGAAGTCTGTCCTAAGATGGCAGAACTTGAAGTGGTAGGAGCAATAGCCATTGTTGTGGTATTTCTTAATCCGTATCCCTTCAATACTTCTGGTTCTCCATAGATGTTGGCAAGTTCTCTTGAAGCCTGCTCAGCCTGCTCTTTGATATGTCTGAATGCTCTCGCATTGAACTGAGTCGCTTCAAAACTTTCAAACGGAATCATGTTTTTCTGTAAATAAGAGTGGTATCCTAAAACTCCTAATCCAAGAGCTCTGTGACGCATCGCGAAGTTTCTTGCACCCTGTAGGTAATAGTTTCCTTCAGTTTTATCAATAAATTCTGATAATACAGCATCAAGGAAGTATACTGCCAGTTTTACAGCGTCTGTATCTTTCCATTCATCATACAATTCCAGGTTCATGGAAGACAGACAGCAGATGAAAGATTCTTCCATAGTAGACGGAAGCATGATTTCAGAACAAAGGTTACTTGCATTCACGGTCATTCCCAGGTCTTTATAAACCTGAGGTTTATTTCTGTTGACGTTATCTGTAAAGAAAATATACGGAAGCCCTTTTTGCTGGCGGCTTTCCAATACTCTTGCCCAAACTTTACGTTTTTCCATATCACCATCGATCATATCCTGCATCCAGTAATCCGGTACACATACTCCGGTAAACAGGTTCTGAATCGGGCTGCCGATATCTTTAATGGATAAAAATTCTTCAATATCCCCGTGGTCAATATCTAAGTAAGCAGCAAAGGCACCTCTTCTTACTCCTCCCTGAGAAACAACATCCATAGCCGTGTCGAAAAGCTTCATGAATGAAACAGCTCCTGAAGATTTTCCGTTATCCGTTACAGCGGTTCCTCTGTTTCTCAACTCTCCAAAATATCCTGAAGTTCCACCTCCGATTTTAGTCTGCATGATAACTTCACCCATTTTGTGGGTAATTCCTTCAATGCTGTCCGGAATGTGAACGTTAAAACATGAAATAGGAAGACCTCTTTCTGTTCCCATATTAGCCCATACAGGAGAAGAGAAGCTGATCCATCCCTTCGTGATCATCTCTTTGAAAGCCGGCTGAAGTTCAGGTTTATATAACCTTTTTGCAGCGGCAGTGGTAATTCTGTCGATAGCGCCGTCTACCGTTTCACCTTTCAACAGATATCCTCTGTTCAGCATCTGCTCAGACTCTTCATTGAGCCACCATATATTTGAATTTTGCTCTTCCATAGATGTTATATTTTCGAATTCCGGAATGAGAGAATCACTCCGGAATTTTGTTTTTTTATATTATTGATTGTAAAATTTCTACTTTGTGGGAACCGTTCAGCCCGCTTTCATCTCTTAATCTCTGAAATTCTTTAAAAGACGGAACATTCAAAACCTCATGCTGAACTTCTTCATTGATGTAGTTTGAATAATGTACAAAAGTAACACCATCTTCCTTTACAAAAACCTTATATTCAAAAGTGGAAGCATCTAAATTCTTGAAGTCTACCAGAAATTTTTGGATATTGGTTTTATTGTTTGGAACAAATTCGGGGTTTACCGTATAGGTTACTATTACATTAATCATTTCTTTTGTATTTGTGCTTTACTGATGAACAACAATTTCACTTATTAATCAGAAAAGGGTAGTCCTGATACTGACCGCTTTGACGCTCGCTTCGCTCGCGCCCCAATATTAGAACAAATCGTTTGCTGTAATACTCTTATCGTGTTTTGTATAGTCAACAGGTCTTTTTGCAAAGAAATCATCTAATGAATTGGCGAAAACTTCTTCCTCGAACCATACCATTGGTCTGTATTGTTCAGGAGTAATGTTGTATTTTGTTTTCATGTTGATTTTCTTCAAGCTGTCATCCACACGGTATTTCATGAAGTTTAACAGATCTTCTTTAGAAACGTTGTCGATTTCTCCCAGTTCAAAGATCCAGCTAAGAATGTCTCCTTCTCTTGCGATAGATTCATCCACCAAAGTGTAAATGTCTTCGATATCGCTGTCTGTTAACAAGTCAGGCTGTTCCTCACGGATTTTGTTGATCAGATAAATTCCTGCGTTAGCGTGAATTTGCTCATCTACGGAAGTCCATGCAATGATATTGGAAACATTTTTCATAAACCCTTTGAATCTTGTGAAAGAAAGGATGATGGCAAACTGCGAGAAAAGAGAAACGTTTTCCACTAAAATACTGAATAATAATAAAGCGGAAACATACTCTTTAGGTGTTGCAGAGTTAGCATGTTTTAAAGCATTTCCCAGAAACTCTATTCTTCCTTTTACAGCAGGAATTTCGATAACATTAAGGAACTCATCATTATATCCTAATACCTCTAATAAACGGGAATATGCTTCAGAATGGCGGAATTCGCATTCTGCAAAAGTAGATCCTAATCCATTGAATTCCGGTTTGGGTAGGTGGTTGTATAAATTTCCCCAGAATGTCTTTACAGACACCTCGATCTGTGCAATGGCTAACAGCGCATTTTTCACAGCATGCTTCTCATGTGGTTCCAACTGCGAATGAAAATCCTGAACATCTGCAGTAAAGTCCACTTCCGAATGCACCCAGAACGATTTGTTGATGGCTTCTACAAATTGAAGAACCTCCGGGTATTCAAATGGCTTATAACTTACTCTTTTATCAAAAATTCCCATATTAAATATCTTTATAATTAAATAATTTAGATCCTTGTGGATAACGTTCCGGAAATACTTAACTTTTTGTTTATCTGGAAGTTGTGAATTAAAGTTATTCACTTCCCCAAATTCATATTTCTTGTAAAGAACTAATAGCAAAGTTCGAAAAAAAGAACTGATTTTGAAAGAGGTAAATACTAATAGGCTGACTTTTAGCCTGAAAAGTTTTCCACATTTACATGAAACTGGCTCGGAT
Organism: Chryseobacterium sp. NRRL B-14798; assembly: GCF_050470705.1. Classification (NCBI taxonomy): domain Bacteria; kingdom Pseudomonadati; phylum Bacteroidota; class Flavobacteriia; order Flavobacteriales; family Weeksellaceae; genus Chryseobacterium; species Chryseobacterium sp. NRRL B-14798. The sequence goes on from NZ_JBFLUL010000005.1 coordinate 1,186,515, forward strand.
AATAGGCTGGACAGCAATCTTGAGGATAAATAGATATAAATTGGGAGTTACAGTTAAACAATATTTTGTAAAGTATTATTAATAAAGGATTAATGTATTAAACAAAAAAATATTTGAATAAATTTTTATTCTTGTAACAATTTGAAAATATCATCTACTTATTGGGTATAAAACATACATCACTTAATGTTAGTAATTCAGGATTTAAATAAGTCATACGATACAGGGAAAAGCAAGCTTCATGTTCTCAAAGGAATTAATCTGAATATTTCTGAAGGGGAGTTTGTTTCCATTATGGGAAGTTCCGGTTCCGGAAAATCTACCCTTCTTAATATTATTGGAATTCTGGATGAAAAAGATTCCGGAACCTATGAGTTGGATGGAGTTCCTATTGAACATTTATCCGAGGTAAAGGCTGCGGAATACAGAAGTAGATTCCTGGGATTTATTTTCCAGTCTTTTAACCTTATCAATTATAAAACAGCTTTGGAAAATGTTGCCCTGCCTTTGTATTATCAGAATGTACCAAGAAAAGAGCGAAATCAGAAAGCTATGGAATATCTGGAAAAAGTAGGATTGGCACAATGGGCCAACCACCTTCCAAGTGAACTTTCAGGAGGGCAGAAGCAGAGAGTAGCCATTGCAAGAGCTTTGATTACAGATCCTAAAGTAGTACTGGCAGATGAGCCAACCGGAGCATTAGACTCCAAAACCACTCATGATATTATGAAACTTCTTCAGGATATCAATAATGAAGGAAAAACAATCATCGTTGTAACCCACGAGCCTGATGTAGCTGCACAGACCAAAAGAAATGTAGTACTGAAAGATGGGATTATTGAAAGTGATGAGTTTATTAAGCAGATTGTGCTTTAGGATTTTGATAATTTGAAAATGAGATAATTTGAAAATTTAATGATTCTGTTTTTTAATCTTTAAATTTTTCAATCTTTAAATACCGATAAAAATGTTTGACCTAGATCGTTGGCAGGAAATATTCAGTTCTATCCGGAGTAATGTACTTCGGACAGTGCTTTCAGGGTTTACAGTAGCTTTGGGACTGTTTATTTTCATCGTACTTTTTGGAATTGGAACAGGTCTTCAGAATGCTTTTTCTGAAGGATTCTCAGGTGATGCCAAAAACCTGATCACCATTACTACCGGAAAAACGACATTGGCCTATAAAGGACTGCAGTCAGACCGAACCGTTACACTGAATAATGGTGACTATGATTTTCTTATTAACGCTGAGAAAAAAAATGTAGGAGCTTCCAGCCCGAGATACAATGCCAGTTTAATGGTGAAATATGGTAAAGAAAGCGGAATCTATCAGATCCATGGAGCAGAACCCGGAGAGCAGGTGATTGAGAACCGGAAAATGATAGACGGCAGATATATTTCTCCAAGAGATCTGGAAGGAAAGCAAAATGTGGCAGTCATTGGAAGAATGGTACAGCGGGATTTGATCAAGAACGGAAGTCCTGTAGGAAAAGAACTGGATATCAATGGAACTATGTTTAAAGTGGTGGGCGTATTTTCAGATGATGGTGGAGACTGGGATGAAAGACATATCACGGTGCCGATTACCACTTTGCAGCAGATGAAAAAAGGTTCCGATACGGTGAATATTGCCTATATCTCATACAGTGATAAACTGACTCCTCAGGAAGCCATTAAATACGGAGATGAACTTAAAGATAAGCTGAAATCAAGGAAAAATGTTTCTCCTGATGATGAAAACGGTGTCCGTGTCTGGAATAATGCTAAAAATATGAACGACACATTCATGTTTATGGCGGTACTTACAGCAATTGTAGGGTTTATCGGATTAGGAACATTGCTTGCCGGAATCATTGGGATCAGTAACATTATGGTGTATATCGTAAAAGAAAGAACCAAAGAAATCGGAGTACGAAAAGCTATTGGCGCAAAACCAAGCGGAATTGTAGGGCTGATTGTTCAGGAAAGTGTTGTGATTACAGTGGTGTCCGGACTTGTTGGAGTAGGAATAGGTGTTTTGACCTTAAACCTTATCGGGAACAGCCTTGAAGAGTTTTTTATTAAAAACCCAAGTGTAGGCTGGGGATCCATCATTATGGCATTCATTGCACTGATTTTCTCAGGACTGATCGCAGGATTTGTACCCGCATACAGAGCTTCCAGAATCAAACCGATTGAAGCGCTGAGAACGGAATAATATAAACAAAAGGCAAAAATGCAGATTGATGGAATTCATAACTCATAATGTATAACTCATAATTCAACAAGGTGAATATCATATTTAAAAAAGATACTTGGCAGGAAATTTATTATTCATTGAGGAATAATAAACTCCGGACATTTCTTACCATGATCGGTGTAGGATGGGGAATGTTTTTGTATGTAAGCCTTCTTGGAGCAGCAAAAGGAATGGAGAATGGTTTTGATAAATTATTTTCCGGTTTTGCCACCAATTCAATCTTCCTGTGGGCACAAAAAACATCAATTCCATATGAAGGATTTCCTAAAGGAAGAGAAGTTCATCTGAACTTAAACGATATGGAAATGCTGAAAAGAAAAGTAACAGCCATAGATTATATCTCGCCGCAAAATGCGAGAGGAAGCTTTACAGGAACTCCCGGGGAAGCAATGTCCAGAAACGGTAAGAACGGAACCTATTCGCTTACCGGAGATTATTCTGTGGGAAATAAAATTTCAGAAAAGAAACTGATCTTCGGACGTTATATCAATGATGCCGATGTTTCCGGGAATAAAAATGTAGTTGTTATTGGAGAAGAGATTTACAAAAACTTCTTTGATTCCAAGAAAAAAGAGAATCCAATAGGAAAATCAATCAATATTAAAGGGTTGTTCTTCAATGTTATCGGCGTTTTCCGGGTAAAAAAAGGAGGAGGATTTGAAAATGATCAAACGGCTTTCATTCCACTTTCCACTTATACGAAAATGTATAATGCAGGAGATCAGATAGACATGTTTGCCATTGTTAGTAAGCCGAATGCCAATGTCAATTCCGTAGAAGAAGATGTAAAACAGGTTTTAAAAAGCAAAAATAAAGTGTCCCCTGAAGATACCAATGCTTTCGGAAGTTTCAACCTTGGAAAAGAATTTAAAAAGCTCACAGGTTTCCTTACGGGAATGCAGCTGTTAACAATCATTGTAGGTACACTGACTATCCTTGCGGGAGTTATCGCGATTTCAAATATCCTTTTGATTACAGTAAAAGAAAGAACCAAAGAAATCGGGATCAGAAGAGCGTTGGGAGCAAAACCTGCGGAAGTAAGAAATCAGATTCTCCTGGAAAGTGTTGTTATTACACTCTCTTCGGGATTAATAGGTTTCATGTTTGGAATCTTTGTATTAATGATTCTCAATGCGGTTACCCAGGGGCAGGATTCATTTCCTTTCTATAATCCGACAGTGAACTACGGAAACGTATTTGCTGCGATGGCTGTCATGGTGATTCTGGGATTAATAATCGGGATGATTCCGGCACAGAGAGCCGTAAAGATCAGGCCTATTGAAGCATTAAGAACAGAGTAATTAATTTGAAAATAAAACAATTTTAAGATTTAGAAAAAGGACTATAGAGAATCAATCTTTAAATTTTAAATCTTTCAATCTATTGAATAAAAAATAAACTATACATATGAAAAAGAAATTCACCTGGAAAAAAGCCATTTATATAGTATTAGGGCTTTTATTTGCAGTGGCATTGTTCTCAGGGCTTGGCTATCTTATCAAATCAAACTCTAAAGAAGGAGAAGCTTTCCTTACCCGTAAGCCTACCGTTCAGAATATGGATGATAAAGTAATGGCAACAGGAAAAATTGTTCCCAAAGAAGAAATTGAAATCAAGCCCAACATTGCAGGGATTATAGATAAAATTTTAGTAAAAGAAGGAGATAAGGTAGAAGTAGGGCAGTTAATTGCTACCGTAAAAATTGTTCCGAGTATCTCAGAAGTAAATGCCGCTCAGCAGGAAGTTCAGAATGCACAGATCCAGATCAGTAATGCCCAGATGAATGTAGGAAACATGCAGAAGCAGTTTGATATGCAGGATAAGCTTTACAAGCAGGGAGTCGCTTCTAAGCAGGAGTATCTGAACGCTCAGCAGCAGTTGTATTCTCAGCAGCAGACTTTGAAAAATGCCCAGCAGCAGTTGAATACCGCTCAAAAAAGATTGCAGATCGCTAAAACAGGGGCAACTCCTGAACTTAAAGGACAAGGTTTGGCCACTACAGAAATCCGTTCCAAAGCATCAGGTACTGTACTTGAAGTTCCTGTAAAAGCAGGAAGCCAGGTGATTGAAGCCAATAACTTTAACGCCGGAACTACCATCTGTTCAGTGGCAGATCTGAATGTTCTGATCTTTAAAGGTGAAATTGATGAAGCGCAGGCCGGAAAGCTAAGTGAAGGTATGGATATGAACATCGTGATCGGTGCTCTTCAGAATAAAACATTCCCCGGAAAACTAACCATGATTGCTCCAAAAGGCAAGGATAATGCAGGAACTATTAAATTTCCGGTAGAAGGTAATGTAACTAATCCTAATAATGAGTATATTAGAGCTGGTTTTTCTGCCAACGGTGAAATTGTTTTAAGTTCTCAGAAAAATGCATTATTATTGGATGAGTCTTTAATTCAGTATGAAAAGAAACAAGGAAAAGATGTTCCTTTCGTGGAAGTGAAACAAAAAGACGGGAAATTCAAAAAAGTATATGTAAAACTGGGAGCAAGTGATGGGATCAATGTTCAGATTCTTCCGGGATCCAATATTACAAAAGACACCGAAATTAAAGTGTGGAATCCATCTGATAAAGACAAAGAAGAGCTTAAAGAAAAAGCGAATAAAAAATAATAAACTACACTATACACTTTTAAACTGTGAATCCCTGAGGAATTTTTTTCTCGGGGATTCTTTTTTACGTCAAAATCTTTTGCAGGTGTAAATTCCTATATTTGAATTATATAAATCCATCAAAAAATGTGTCGCTACGCCCAGAAAACTTATAAATCACATTATGTCTGTTTCAAATGCCGGAAATCATTTAAACAGCCGGATGCTTATGATATTATAAAAAGGATCGAAAAAGAAAAAGTATACCATGAACCAGGGAAGTCAGTCCGTAATGTAGGATATGCTTTTACAAAGGCAGGAACACAAGAGCTGGAAAAAATTGTTTCAGAGATTGAAAACCGGACTATAAAATGTCCTGAATGCAGCAGTATGATGGCTGATATGGGGAAAGATTTTAAAGCCCCTAAAAAAACAGCTCTCAAAGAATGGAAGATTATAGAAAGCCTTTTTAAAACAGGGAAATGCTTTCACTCATGTGGCTGTGATGGAATAGGGTATATTCCTGGAAATCCTAAAGACTATGAAACGTATCTGAATAATATATTGAAAACATATCAGGAATATTTAGCTGCCTGCCAGAAGCTTCCTATAGAAAAATGTCCTGAGAAGAATGACGAAATAAAGTATTGGTCTGACAATATCCAGAAGATAAAAACTGAAATTATTGATAACAGATTTGAAATAATATTGTAACGGAAAAGAGGTTGAAACTGTCTTATCTTTAAAATTCCAAACTATATCCCATGAAAAAAGACTATTGGATTCTGTTTCTTTTTATCGTTGCAAAGTTTGCCCTTCAATACTCTCTGATAAGCCCTGAGTATGAACTTCACCGGGATGAATACCTGCATCTTGATCAGGCGAATCATCCTGCATGGGGATATCTTTCGGTTCCGCCTGCCAATTCCTGGATAGCCTGGATCATTAAAATGTTGGGGAATTCCATATTTTGGGTTAAATTTTTTCCAGCTCTGTTTGGAACTTTGACGATTGTCCTTACATGGAAAGTTGTGGAAGAACTCAAGGGAAGCCTGTTTGCTAAAATACTGGCTTCTACAGGAATATTATTTTCAGTACTTCTTCGGGTCAATATGCTGTTCCAGCCGACATCTCTGGAGATCTTTCTCTGGCTTTTCCTTTATTACAGCCTGATCAAATATTTCAATTCCCAAGAAGTAAAGTGGCTTTACACAGGAGCCGTCATTGTCGGAATCGGATTATTAAATAAATACAATATTGCCTTTTCATTATTAGGGCTTATTCCTGCCTTATTACTGACGGAGCAAAGGAAGGTTTTTATGCAGCCTCATATATATTGGGCAGCTGTTTTGGCTTTAATTATTATTTTTCCTAATCTCCTCTGGCAGTATCAGAATCAGTTCCCGGTTGTCCATCATATGAAAGAACTTTCTGAACGGCAGCTTGTACATGTAGATAGAATGGATTTTATGAAATCCCAGATTTTATTTTTTGCCGGAGTTATTTTTGTGATTATTGCTGGCTGGGGAGCATTGCTGTTATACAAACCTTTTGAAAAATACAGGTTTTTCTTTTGGAGCTATATCATCACAATTACTGTGTTTTTGTTCTTTAAAGCAAAAGATTACTACGCGATAGGGCTCTATCCTGTTTATATTGCTTTTGGTGCTGTTTTTCTCGGAAATGTATTTGAAAAAGGCTGGAAAAGATTTTTAAAACCGGTTAGCATACTTATTCCAATACTTTTATTCCTGCCTTTGTATAATGTGGCTTTTCCAAATAAAAGTCCTGAATATATCGTATCCCACCAAAGCCAGTATAAAAAATTAGGACTGCTTCGCTGGGAAGATGGAAAAGATCATCCGCTGCCACAGGATTTTGCTGATATGCAGGGTTGGAAAGAGCTGGCTCAAAAAGTAGATAAAGAGTATTCCAGATTGTCAAAAACCGGAAATACCATGGTACTATGTGATAATTACGGACAGACCGGAGCTATTAATTATTACTCAAAAGCCGGGGTCGTGGCGGTGTCATTTAATGCAGATTATATCAATTGGATAGATGTAAGCAAAAAATATAAAAATGTAATCAGGGTTAAAGAGGCATCTGAAGCAGGAAAAGAACTTAAAGAATCCGGTTCCTTTTTCGAAGTTGCAACATTAAAAGATTCCATTACCAATCCTTACGCGAGAGAAAGAGGAACTGCAATTTTCAGTTTGCAGGGAGCGAAAGTAGATATTAACAAGAGAATTCAGGACGAAATTATCGAAGTTAAAAATGGGTGGAAATAATTTTAATAAAGTTGTAAATGACAATTTGCAGATAGGATAAAGCTAATAGATAAATATTATTGCAACTTTATTGCGTTAATTGATTTTAGGTTAACTTTGCATTTTCAATTATCAATTATCAACTAAACTATGGAAAACAAAAACTTTGATGTCATCATAACAGGAGGAAGTTATTCAGGATTATCTGCAGCAATGGCTTTAGGAAGATCTTTAAGAAATGTCCTGATTATTGATAACGGAAAACCTTGCAACAGACAAACTCCGCATTCTCATAACTTTGTCACTCACGATGGGAAAACACCATCAGAAATTGCACAGCTTGCCAGAAAAGATGTAGAAAAATACAATACAGTGCATTTTTACAACGGAACTGTAGCGAAAACAGAAAAAGCGATCGGAGGTTTTGAGGTTGAAATTTCCTCCGGTGAAAAATTTAAGGCTAAAAAACTGATTCTGGCTTCAGGCGTAAAAGATACAATGCCGGATATTCCCGGGTTTGCAGAATGCTGGGGGATTTCTGTGATACATTGCCCATACTGTCATGGTTATGAAGTGAAAAACGAGGTTACGGGAATTCTTTCCAACGGAGATATGGGCTACGAATTTTCGAAACTGATTTTTAATCTGACTAAAAATCTCACGCTGTTTACAAATGGAAAAGCAGCTTTTACCGAAGAACAGCTTGAAAAACTTAAGCAGAATAAAATCATTCTTAACGAAGATGAAATTGCAGGTATAGAACATACGAACGGCTTCATTCAAAGAATTATTTTCAAAAATGGAAAGGAAATTCCTTTACAGGCTTTGTATGCGAAAATTCCTTTTGAGCAAAATATTAATGTTGATGATCTGGGCTGTGAAATAACAGAACAGGGATTTATTAAAGTAGATATGATGCAGAAAACAAGCATTCCCGGAGTTTATGCCTGTGGAGATAATGTAACCATGATGCGCTCCGTAGCCAATGCCGTTGCACAGGGTAATTTTGCAGGAGCCATAGTGAATAAGGAACTGTCAGATGAAGAATTTTAGAGGCTTTTTAGTACAATAAAGACAATCATAATACAGGATTTATTCATAGGTCTTTTCTTTTTTTAGTGTTTAAAAATCATTTTTTCAATAGGGAAATCTCGATGAAAATTCCGTACATTTGGGGTGAAAATTTCAAAAACTAAAAGTAAAATGGATATTATTTTCGACCTGATTGAAAAGGAAAGACAAAGACAAACCCATGGTTTAGAGCTTATTGCATCAGAAAATTTTGTTTCTGAAAATGTAATGAAAGCAATGGGAAGTGTACTGACAAATAAATATGCTGAAGGATATCCCGGAAAAAGATATTACGGAGGATGTGAAGTAGTAGATGAGGTTGAAACTTTAGCGATCAACAGAGCTAAAGAACTTTTCGGAGTTGACTACGTGAATGTTCAGCCACATTCCGGTTCTCAGGCGAATGCAGCCATTTATCTTGCCGTTTTGAAACCAGGTGATAAAATCATGGGGATGGACCTTTCAATGGGAGGACACCTTACTCACGGTTCTGCGGTGAACTTCTCAGGAATTCAATATAATGTAGTTTCTTACGGAGTTCAGCAGGAAACAGGTCTTATTGATTATGACCAAATGAGAGAAGTAGCGTTGAGAGAAAAACCAAAAATGCTTATCGCAGGTTTCTCAGCGTATTCCAGAGATTTAGATTATGCTAAATTCAGAGAAGTAGCAGACGAAGTTGGGGCTACCCTTTGGGCAGATATCGCTCACCCGGCTGGTTTAGTAGCAAAAGGATTATTAAACTCACCATTCGAACACTGTCATGTTGTAACTACTACTACTCACAAAACGCTGAGAGGACCAAGAGGAGGTATGATCATGATGGGAAAAGACTTTGAAAATACATACGGTCACAAAACTCCAAAAGGAGAAATCAAAATGATGAGCCAGGTGCTGGACGGAGCTGTATTCCCGGGTATTCAGGGAGGACCTCTTGAGCACGTGATTGCTGGTAAGGCTGTAGCTTTCGGGGAAGCTTTGGATGTACAGTTCGAAAATTATGCAAAACAGGTTAAATCTAATGCTCAGGCATTATCAAAAGCAATGATCGACAGAGGTTTTGATATCGTAAGCGGTGGTACAGATAATCACCTGATGCTGGTAGATCTCAGAAATAAAGGAGTAAACGGTAAAGAAACCGAAAAAGCATTGGTACTTGCTGATATTACATGTAACAAAAATATGGTTCCATTTGATGATAAATCACCATTTACAACATCTGGTATCAGATTGGGAACTGCTGCGATTACAACAAGAGGATTGAAAGAAAACGATATGGATACTATTGCAGGATTGATTTCTGAAGTGGTAGACAATATCAAAAATGAAGAGGTTCTTGGATCTGTAAGAAAGAAAGTGAACGAATTAATGGAAGGTAAAGCTCTGTTCAATTACTAACAGACATTCCAATATCATATAAAGAATGGGCGGATTGCTCATTCTTTTTTTATTCAAATGGAAAAGAAATCGTATACCTTCGATGAAATTAAGCAGAAACTGGTTAATTACTGTGTTTACCAGGATCGCTGTCATGCCGAAGTGGAACAGAAGATGAGGGAGTTTTTGCTTATTGATGAAGCGAAAGAAGAAATTATTTTATTTCTTCTGAAAGAAAATTATCTCAACGAAGAAAGGTTTACCCGAAGCTATATCCGGGGGAAATTTTACATCAAACATTGGGGGAAAACCAAAATTAAAATCAATCTGAAACAAAAACAGATTTCTGAGAAGTTGATAAACTCATGTTTTGATGAAATTGATGATGTTGATTATGAAAAAACAATCAGAAAAATTTATGATAATTATTACACCAAACAAACAGGCTTGAAAGAATATCAAAAAAAAACCAAAACTATAAAACATTTGATGAGTAAAGGTTTTGAATATGAGAAAATAATCGATATTTTTGGCTAAATATTAATAAATTTAAAAAAAAACTTGAAGTATGACTTATAGAAAAAAAACAATCAGTTCATGGAAATATGTTGATATATAAACATTTAATAATTATTTTAAAGAAAAACAGCTGATAACAAGAATTTATACAGGTAAATATTATCTTCATAAAGAGTTTATATGGTATGATTTTTGTCTCTGGATTTAGCTGTATCGAAATGAAATTGTTAGATTTTATAAATATAACATCAAATTTATTTTTGATTTCAACATATTGAAATAAATTTATTTATTTTTGCATGATTGTATCAAAATTATCTTTGATTGGATAATCAGATATTATACCTAATTAAATATGAACACCAATACAGACAATGTACAATTCTCTTAGAAAAACAATATTTGGAGGGGATAATGTTGTCAATCTCTCAGACGTAAGATATCTTCCTAGATGGATAATTCTTGTAATAGACATTATTATTCTTGTAATATCTTTATTTCTTTCCACTTACATTATCGCAAAGATTACCAAGCAGGAATTTATATATCATGATGATAAAAGCCTGATTTTCGCTTTTATTATCCTTGTGAATGCTGCTTTTATGTATGTCTTCAAGACTTATGCCGGGATTATCCGTCACTCCACATTTATAGACTTATTTAAGCTTCTGATATCCTGTTTTTGCACAATGCTGGCTATCGGAACAATAAACATCTGCTATTTCTGGATCACAGGAAGTAAGTTTATCCTTACTCCTTATCTGATGCTTTATTTCGTAATTTCATTTATGGGATTATTTCTTTTCAGACTCTATGTGAAGGAATTTTTCCATATTGTGAGGGAATACAGAAGAAGCGCACTGAAAAAAAGAATTTTAGTATTGGGAATTGATGAGCAGTCTATTGCTATTGCACGTGCAATTCTTGATAACCCGAGTTTACCTTATCAGGTAGTAGGTTTCTTGACACAAAGAACAGATTCTAAAAGAGCGTCCCTGTTGGGAAAGCCCATTTATGAAAAAGAAAAAATAGAAGAAAATACCAAAGAAGATCTTATTATTGACGGCGTTCTTATTGTTAAAGAAATGATGGCCAGAGATGAGATGAATTCATGGGTGAATCTATTTTTAGAGAAAGATCTTAATGTCTTTAAAGCACCATCAGTACAAAAACTGAGAGACAGTGATCTGGGTGGATCTATTAGAAATCTTCAGATTGAAGATTTGTTAAATAGAAAACCTATCAAAATTCAGAACGAAAAAGTTAAAAGCAGACATTTTGATAGAACAGTATTAGTAACCGGTGGAGCAGGATCCATAGGAAGTGAGATCGTAAGACAGGTTGCTCTTTTCAATCCTTCATTGATTGTCGTTTTAGATCAGGCAGAAACTCCACTTTATGAAATTGAACTTGAAATGAGAGAAAAGTTCCCTCATATCGCTTTCAAATTTGTCTTGGGAGATGTATCCAATCATCACAGGATGGAATCTCTTTTCCAGACCTATAATTTCTCAATGGTATATCATGCGGCTGCTTATAAACATGTACCTTTAGTAGAGGAAAACCCTCATGAAGCGATCTTTGTTAATATATTAGGTTCTAAGATTGTTGCAAAACTATCCAGCAAGTATAAAGTAAACAGGTTCGTAATGGTATCTACAGATAAAGCTGTAAATCCAACCAATGTAATGGGAGCTTCAAAGCGTGCTGCTGAACTTTTTGTACAATCGCTTCAGAATGTTGAAGGTAACGTTACCAAATTTATTACAACAAGATTTGGAAATGTATTAGGATCCAACGGTTCTGTAATTCCTCATTTTAAAAAGCAGATTGAAGCCGGAGGGCCGGTAACAATTACTCATCCGGAAATTGTAAGATATTTCATGACAATTCCTGAGGCATGTGAACTGGTACTTCAGGCCGGAACAATGGGAGAAGGAGGTGAGATCTTTGTTTTTGATATGGGTGAGCCTGTAAAAATTATTGATCTTGCGAAAAGAATGATAAAGTTATCAGGATTCGAACCTAATATAGATATCAAGATCATCTATACGGGATTGAGACCGGGAGAAAAACTGTATGAAGAACTTCTGAGTGATGATGCAAAAACACTTCCTACTCATAACGACAAAATTATGATTTCTAAAGATCCTTCAATGGGATTTGAAGATATAGACAGGCTTACTAAAGAAATTACCAAGGCTTCCCTGCGAAGGGATAAAGTGGAGGTTGTAAGGATTCTTAAAACAATAGTGCCGGAATTCCGAAGCAATAATTCAATTTATGAAGCTTTGGATAAATAGGAAAAAATATAAATGTATATTTGCACAATTTAACAAGATAATGAAAGGAAAAATATTAACATTAGTATTGGTGTCCTCTTTGGTGATTTCCTGCAAAGTGAACCCCAATGCTAAGAATGATTTAAATTATATGCAGAATATAGAACAGGTCGCAATTAATGCATCTGCGAAAAATTCAGCAAACACAATCCAGGTGGGAGATCAGTTGGTTATTCTGATCACTGCAAAAGATATGGATGTTGTAAAGCCTTTTAATCAGAATTATTCTTCCTCAGAACTTATCCAGACAAATGCAATGGCCGGCGGAAATACTCCTAATCAGGGATCAACAGTAATTTCAGGACCAACTTATATTGTAGATGCAAATGGAGATATCGACTTCCCTATATTAGGTAAACTGAATACATCGGATAAAAGTCTGACCGCTTTTAAAGACGAACTTAGAGAAAAAATGACGAGATATGTTATTAACCCAACAATTAATATCAGGCTCTCAAATTTTAAAGTTACAGTACTTGGAGAAGTCAGCAGACAGGGAGACTATACTATAGCAAGCGGGCAGGCAACTATTTTAAATGCATTAGGTATGGCTGGTGACCTGACGCAATATGGGAAAAGAGAAGACATATTGGTAATCAGAACAGAAAATGGTGTTGTTTCTCATGGCCGTATTAATATTCGGGATGCCAATCTCATTAATTCTCCTTATTACAACCTGAAGCAAGGGGATGCCATTATTGTTTCCTCAAGTAATACCAAAGATGTTTTAGCAAAACAGAATCCCAATACAACTCTTTACCTTACGGCAGCTTCTATAGCTATCACAGCAATAGCAGTAGTAATAAGTTTATTTAAGAAATAAAAAAATTAATGAACACCCAACAGTCTTCAGCACCTTTAGAAGTAGAAAATAGTTCAAGGAATATTGATATTAATGAAATAGTAAAGCCCTATTTAAGAAAATGGCCGTGGTTTGCTCTGAGTGCCTTTATTGCTTTGGTAATTGGCTATATTGCATTGAAGTTTATGACTCCTGTTTACAATGTACAGACAACAGTACTTGTAAAAGATGCTAAAAACTCCTCGTCTCCCATAAATAATGATTTGGGTGTTTTACCAGACTTTTCGAATTTAGGTGGTCTGAAAACAAACAGTATTGCTAATGAAATTGAGATGCTGAAGTCAAAAAGACTAATGAAAGAAGTAGTCATTAATAAAAACCTTCAGACCGATATTTTTGCAAAGTCTAAACTTAGAAAAATTGAACTCTATAAAGATACCTCACCGATTGAAGTAAGGGTAATTAATGAAAAACCGGGGGGGATTTCTACTCCTGTTCTGCTAAAAATAGAGGGGGAAAAACTAATAGTAAGTACAGACGAACCTCAAAAAGAAATTATTACCGGTTATGGTAAGACAATAGGTCTTCCCTTTGCCAATATTATTATCACTAAAAATGATAAATATAATCCGGCTGCTTTAAAAAAAGTAAATCTGAATGATCTTGAACTTTACATTTCAACAGTAGATGCAAAAGTAGACATGCTGCAAAGCATGCTTGCGGTTAGCTTAATTAATAAGGATGCTACTGTATTAAAATTGGATATGAGCTATCCACAAATTACAAAAGCGGAAGATGTACTTAATGCTTTGGTTGTAGCATATAACAATGACGCTATTTTAGATAAGAATTCTGAATCTAAAAAGACATTGGACTTTATTGAAGACAGAATTAAAAGACTTACTGGAGAACTTGGGGATGTAGAAAGTCAAAAAGAAATATTTAAATCCAAAAATAACCTTACAGATCTTGAAACAGAAGCAAAAATAAGCCTGGAAAGTTCTGCCGCAGCAAGAGAAAAACAGCTTGATGTAGATGCGCAGCTGGAACTTACTAATGCTTTGATCAGTTTTGTAAATAAACAGGGCCAGTATCAGGCTTTACCTTCCAATGTAGGACTGAAAAACCCTGAAGCTATTGCAGGAATTGCTACTTACAACCAGCTTGTTCTTCAGAGAAACAGGTTTTTAGAGTCTGCAACTGTAGAAAACCCAACAGTGGTAGATATTACCAAACAGATCAACACAATGCGTCAATCTATTGAGCAGAGTTTGCAGAGAAACAAAACAGGTCTTGAGCTGGCAAGAAATGAATATCTTGGTGAGCAGAATAAAGTTTCAGATAAAATATCTAAACTTCCTTCTATTGAAAAAATGTTCAGAAGTATTGAAAGACAGCAGCAGATTAAGGAGAATTTATACTTGTTATTACTTCAAAAGAGAGAAGAAACAGCAATTGCTGAATCTATTACTGCACCTAAAGCAAGAATAATAGATAAAGCATACGCGTCATCAAGCCCTATTGCACCTAACAGAAAGATTGTCCTTATTTCATCATTGTTTTTGGGACTGTTAATTCCATTTTTGATTATTTATTTATCTACTATTTTCAACAATAAGGTTGTTACAAAACACGATCTTGAAAAGCTGGTACATGCACCTATTATTGCAGAACTGCCAAGTCTTGAAAAAGGAGACTCTGAGATTGTTAAAATGAATGATATTACTCCTATGGCGGAAGCATTCAGAATTCTTATTACCAATATGAATTTCATGCTTTCAAAAGAGAAAAAAGGAAAAATAGTATTTGTTACTTCAACGGTAAAAGGAGAAGGGAAAACATTCACATCTGTAAACTTGGCTTTAACATTAGCCAATCCTAAGAAAAAAGCAATTATCATAGGGTCTGATATCAGAAACCCGCAGCTTCAGAGATATAATCCTGCCAGAAAAGGACTTGCCGGGCTTACGGAGTATCTTTACAATGACGATACTAAACTTGAAGACATTATTCATGTATCATCTTTTAATCCTTATCTGGATGTAATTTATTCAGGAATGATTCCACCGAACCCGACAGAATTGCTATCTAACGGCCGTTATGAAATTCTTCTGACGGAATTGAAAGAAAAATATGAATATATTATTCTCGATACTGCACCATTGCTTCTTGTAACAGATACTTTCCTTATTGCTGAACTTTCCGATGTAACCATTTATGTTTCCAGATCTAAATACACAGAAAAGGCATTATTGGAATTTGCCAACCGAAATATTGATCAGAGAAAAATCAGAAATGTAGGATTTGTTCTTAATGATGTAAGCAGAGAAAATTTAGGATATAGTAACAAATACGGTTATGGCTATAACCAGCATACAGAACAATCTTGGTTTCAAAAAATAAAAAATAAATTTAGTTAATGGCAACAACATATAAAATAGCGGTTATAGGCCAGGGTTATGTAGGTCTTCCTTTATCTCTTGAATTTGCAGATCATTATCCTGTCTTTGGATTTGATATCAATACACAGCGTGTTGATCAGCTTAATAACGGAAAGGATATAACGCTTGAAGCTGATGTTGATAAATTAAATAACGGACTGAAAAAATACAGGGAATCTAATGGCTCTTTAGGTTATAAAGCAACAAGCCAGTTATCTGATATTGCTGAAGCTAATGTTTTCATTGTAACAGTTCCTACCCCTATTGATAAATATAATGCTCCCGATCTTAATCCATTGATTTCGGCCTCAAAAATGTTGGGAGAAATTATTAAAAAAGATGATATTGTTATTTATGAATCTACAGTTTTTCCTGGGTGTACAGAAGAAGAATGTGTGCCGGTTCTTGAAAAATATTCAGGACTTAAGTTTAATGAAGACTTTTTTGTAGGCTACTCTCCGGAAAGAATTAATCCGGGAGATAAGGTAAATACGCTTACCAGTGTTAAAAAAGTAACTTCAGGTTCTACAGAAAAGATTGCCGAAGAAGTAGATAATCTATATAAGAAAATCATTACAGCCGGAACTCATAAAGCACCTAGTATTAAAGTTGCAGAAGCTTCAAAAGCTATTGAAAATGCACAGAGAGATGTTAATATTTCTTTTGTTAACGAATTAGCATTAATCTTTGATAGGGTAGGTATCGATACGAATGATGTATTGGAAGCTGCAGGAACAAAATATAATTTCCTTAAGTATAAACCAGGATTGGTGGGAGGACACTGTATTTCCGTAGATCCTTATTATCTTGCACACAAAGCGGAACAGCTGGGATATCATCCAGATGTGATCTTATCTGGAAGACGAGTAAACGATTCTATTGCAAAGTTTGTGGCTGCTAAAGTAGTGAAGCTTCTGATTGCAAAAGGAGGAGTGATCAAAAATTCGAATGCGCTGATTTTAGGAGTTACATTCAAAGAAAACTGTCCGGATGTCAGAAATACTAAAGTTGTAGATATCTATAGAGAACTTGCTGATTTCGGAGTAAATGTTGATATTTATGATCCGTGGGCAAGCAAAGAAGAAGTAAAGCACGAATATGGAATTGATATTCTTGACGTTCTTCAGGAAGGTAAAAAGTATGATTCTTTAGTGATTGCAGTATCTCATAATGAGTTCCTGGAAATGGATCTGGATCTGCTTAAAAAAGAAAATGCAGTGGTTTTTGATACCAAAGCATGTTTAGACAGAAATCTGGTTGATGCAAGATTATAAAAGATCATGAGCTATGATATTATAATCATTGGTGCAGGTCTGGTAGGATTGGCTACAGCCTATCAGACTAAGCTGAAAAATCCTGATTCTAAGATTCTCATTTTGGAAAAAGAAAACGATGTGGCATTGCACCAATCGGGACATAACAGTGGAGTAATCCATAGCGGGATTTATTACAAACCGGGAAGCCTTAAAGCTAAAAACTGTATCGAAGGGTATAATTCCGTTATTAACTTTGCTGAGAAATACGGCATACGATATGATCTTTGCGGAAAAATAATTGTAGCTACTTCACAGGAAGAATTACCCCTTTTAGATAATATATATAAAAGAGGAGTTGAAAACGGACTTCAGGATTTAAAATATCTTTCCAGAGAAGAATTTCGCGAAATTGAACCCCACTGTGAAGGCGTAAAAGCAATTAAAGTTCCACAAACCGGAATTATCGACTATCCTGGAATCGCAAAAAAAATAAAAGAACTTTTTGAAGAATCAGGAGGTGAAGTAAGATTTAATAATGAAGTAAAAAACATTATTGATAAAGGATCTGAAATTATTGTCAGCACTAATATTTCCGAGTTTAAGACCAAAAAACTTATTTCCTGTGCAGGATTATATTCTGATAAGATAACCAAAATGACCAATGAAAAAAATGATGTGGTCATTATTCCTTTCAGGGGAGAATATTATAAAATCAAGGATGAAAAAAAATACCTGGTAAAACATCTTATTTACCCGGTACCTGACCCCAGTTTTCCATTTCTCGGTGTTCACTTTACCAGAATGATTGACGGTAATATTGAAGCCGGCCCTAATGCTGTTCTGGCCTTCAAAAAAGAAGGATACCATTTTTTCGATTTCAATTTCAATGAAACCATGCAAACCATGCTATGGCCAGGATTTAGAAAAATTGTAGCAAAATATGGTAAAACGGGAATGGGAGAAATGTACCGTTCACTTTCCAAATCTGCATTTACAAAAGCACTTCAGAAACTTCTACCGGAAATACAGGAGAATGATCTTTTATCAGGAGGTTCAGGAGTTAGAGCACAGGCTTGTGACAGAAATGGAGGATTGATTGATGATTTTGACATCGTGAAAAACGGAAATATTATTCATGTTAGAAATGCTCCTTCTCCGGCGGCTACATCTTGCCTTTCTATAGGAAATAAAATTAGTGAACTTATTATAAGTTAAAACACTTTATATCCACTCAAAAAACTAAAATATGAAAATTCAAATGGTTGACCTTAAAGGTCAGTACCTGAAAATAAAACAAGAGGTAGATATTAGTATTCAAGAATGTATTGATAATACTGCATTTATTAATGGTCCTGCTGTAAAAGAATTTCAACAGGATTTTGAAAAATATCTGGGAGTAAAACATGTGATTCCATGTGCTAACGGAACAGATGCTCTTCAGATTGCCATGATGGCCTTTAATCTGCAGCCTGGAGATGAAATAATCTGCCCTGCTTTCACCTACGTAGCGACTGCTGAAGTTATTGGTCTTTTAGGATTAAAACCTGTAATGGTAGATGTAAATGAAGATACTTTTGATATACAGCTGGAAGGTCTTGAAAAATATCTTACCCCCAATACCAAAGCGATTGTTCCTGTTCATTTATATGGCCAAAGTGCTGATATGGAACAAATTCTTAAATTTGCAGAAAAACACAACCTTTTTGTTATAGAAGATAACGCTCAGGCAATAGGCTCTGATTATACATTTTCAGATGGAACTGTAAAAAAAACGGGAACTATCGGACATATCGGATGTACTTCGTTTTTTCCATCAAAAAACCTTGGATGTTATGGCGATGGAGGTGCATTGATGACGAATGATGATGAACTGGCTTTCAAAATCAGAATGATTGCCAATCACGGTCAGGAAAAGAAATACTATCATAAAGTTTTAGGCTGTAACTCAAGATTGGATACCATTCAGGCTGCAGTATTGAAAATTAAGCTTAAACATTTGGATGAGTATTCAGCTTCCAGAAACAGAATGGCGGATTATTATGATGCCAATCTTGCTGGTATATCAGAAATTCAAACTCCTAAAAGAGCTGCGAATTCTACCCATGTATTTCATCAGTATACCCTTAGAGTGAAAAATGGAAAAAGAGATGGATTACAAAAATATCTGGCAGAAAAGAATATTCCAAGTATGATATATTATCCTTTGCCTCTTTACAAACAGGAAGCTTTTCTTCAATATGTGAAAGAAGGTTTTAGTCTTCCGGTTACAGAGAAGCTTTGCAAAGAAGTAATCTCTCTTCCTGTACATACAGAATTTGATCAGGAAGTACTGGATATTATTATTACAGAAATTAAGAATTATTTTAATTAATATAAAGCAGATATGTCGGATTTTTTTGCACACGAAACGGCCGTTATTGACGATGGATGTCAAATAGGAAACGGAACCAAAATTTGGCACTTTTCACATCTGATGACAGGTTGCATTTTGGGCGAAAAATGCAATATTGGACAGAATGTTGTCATTTCACCTAAAGTCGTTTTGGGGAAAAATGTAAAAGTTCAGAATAATGTTTCCATCTATGAAGGAGTAACATGTGATGATGACGTTTTCTTAGGTCCTTCAATGGTTTTTACCAATGTGATAAATCCCAGAAGTGCAGTAAACAGAAAAAATGAATATCTGAAGACTCATGTTGGAAAAGGTGCCTCCATCGGTGCTAATGCAACTATCGTTTGCGGGCACAATATAGGTCAGTACGCTTTTATCGGTGCAGGAGCTGTGGTTACAAAAGAAGTTCCGGATTATGCATTGGTAGTGGGAAACCCAGCCAGACAAATGGGTTGGATGAGCGAATTCGGGCATAAACTTCAGTTTGATGCAGATAATATTGCCGTTTGTGAAGAAAGTGGAGAAAAATATAAATTAGAAAATAATAAAGTTTCAAAAATTTAAATATGCAAATGAGTGAAAAAATAAAATTTGCAGTAGTGGGCTGCGGACATATTGGCAAGAGACATGCCGAGATGATCACAAGAAATTCAGAATGTGAGCTTGTAGCTCTTATAGACATAAAGGATAAAGCTGCTTTAGGAATTGAAAGCTATGATGTTCCTTTCTTTGCATCGTTAGATGAATTTTTGAAATCAGGGATAGAAGCAGATGTTATCAATATCGCTTCTCCCAACGGATTCCACTTTGAACAATCTTATAAAGCCATTGATGCCGGAAAGCATATTGTAGTGGAAAAACCAATGACTTTGAACAAGCAGGATGCGGAAAAACTTATTTTCCAGGCTTTGCACAAACACAAACAGGTTTTTGCGGTAATGCAAAACCGTTACTCTCCACCTTCTGCTTGGGTGAAAGGTATGGTAGAAAACGGAAAATTGGGTGAAATATACATGGTTCAGCTTAATTGCTACTGGAATCGTGATGACAGATATTATAAGCCGGAGTCATGGCACGGAAAGAAAAATCTGGATGGAGGAACATTATTTACACAGTTTTCTCATTTTATCGATATTATGTATTGGCTTTTCGGTGATATTACCAATATACAGGCAAAATTTGCAGATTTTAATCATCAGACTCTTACAGATTTTGAAGACTCAGGATTTATTAGTTTCGATTTCGTAAACGGTGGGATGGGAGCATTAAACTATTCTACTTCAGTATGGAATCAAAACCTTGAAAGTTCAATGACAATTATTGCAGAGAACGGTGCTATAAAAATTGGCGGCCAATATATGGATAAAGTGGAGGTATGCAATGTGAAAGATTATGTAATGCCAGAATTACCACCTACAAACCCTGGAAATGATTATGGCGCATACAAAGGCTCTGCAGCCAACCATCACTACATTATTGAAAATGTAGTAGACGTGTTAAAAGGACGAAATACTATTACAACAAATGCTTTGGAAGGGTTGAAAGTAGTAGATATTATTGAAAGGATTTATCAATTAAAAAAATAATTATGTTGTCAAATTTTGTTCCGCTGGCAAGCCCGGATATTAATGAAACAGATATTAACCGTGTTGTGGATGTTTTAAAATCAGGAATGCTGGTGCAGGGAGAGAATGTTGGTTTATTAGAAACCTTCTTCTCTGATTATTTGGGAGCAGAATATGCTTCAGCTCTGAGTAACGGAACTTCTACTTTGCACCTGGCATTAATTACATTAGGAATTGGTGCTGGTGATGAAGTCATTGTTCCTGCATTCAGTTATGTGGCTACAGCTAATGTAGTGGAACTGGTAGGCGCAAAATGTATTTTTGTAGATATTGATGAAAATACATTTAATATTGATGTCAATAAAATAAAAGAAGTTATTACTCCGAATACAAAAGCTATTATCCCTGTTCATGAGTTTGGTTTAGCCTGCGACATAGAAAGTGTAATGGATATTGCCCGCGAGCATAATCTGTATGTTATTGAAGATGCTGCATGTGCTTTGGGAGCAACTCAGAATAACAAAAAAGTAGGGACATTTGGTGATTTCGGTTCATTCTCATTACATCCACGTAAAAGTATTACCAGCGGTGAAGGAGGAATTCTGACAACGAATAATCCCGGGTATTCAGCTAAGGTAAGAATACTTAGAAATCATGGTATTGAAATGCAGGATGGCAGAATGGAATTTGTAGAAGCAGGATACAACTATAGAATGACGGACTTTCAGGCAGCACTGGCTCACAGCCAGATCCAGAGACTGGATAATATCCTTACGATGAAACAAACTTTGGCAGAGGTGTATCTATCGGAAATTAATAACCCAAAGATCACATTACCTGTAGTGCCTGAAGGAAGAAACCATACATGGCAGACTTTTCACGTCTTAATCGACGACAGTTTACAGCAAAATGAAGTGCTTGAATTTTTAAGAAGTAATAAAATTGGGGCAAACTACGGAGCTCAATGTATTCCTGCTATGAAATACTATGCAGACAAATACAATCTGGATTATAGAGAAAAGTTCCCGAATGCTTACAGGGCATATTCTAAGGGAATTGCCTTACCATTGTATGAAAAACTGACAGAAGATACAGTCTTCAAAATCTCGCAAATAGTCAACAAAATATAACGATATAACGAATCAAAAAAAATTTATTTAAAATGATAACTAACAAAACGATTTTTATCACCGGAGGTGCAGGATTTATTGCCAATACTCTGATTAAACATTACATAGAGAATAATAAAATTGTGGTGTATGATAACTTTCACAGAGATACATTAAGTTCAAGCGGGTTAGCAAATCACCAGAATTTGACGGTCATCAAAGGAGATGTTTTAGACTTAGCATTTTTAACAGAAAGCATGAAAGGTGCTGACGTTGTTGTTCACGCAGCAGGTATTGCAGGTATTGATACTGTAATCAAAGATCCGGTAAGAACAATGAGCGTAAACATGATCGGAACTGCGAATGCGTTGGAAGCAGCAAAAATAAATGGAATAAAAGACAGATTTGTAGACTTCAGTACTTCTGAAATTTTTGGTAGCCACGCTTTCAAAAGTAGAGAAGAAGACACTGCGGTTGCAGGAAGCGTAGGAGAAGCAAGATGGGTATATGCAGTAAGTAAGCTTGCCGGAGAACATTTGGCTCACGCGTATTACAAGCAGCATAAACTTCCGGTGGTTACTGTAAGACCTTTCAACGTATATGGTCCTGGACAAACCGGGGAAGGTGCTTTACAGATTTTCATCAAAAAAGCGCTTAAAAATGAAGATATCTATATCTATGGAGACGGTACGGCAATCAGAGCCTGGTGCTTTGTTGATGATTTTGTAGACTGCCTGATCAGATGTATTGAAGATCCGAAAGCTATCGGAGAAAGCTTTAACCTAGGTAACCAGAGAACGGTTATTACAACATTAGGTTTAGCTGAATCTGTATGCAGAGTACTGAAGAGCAACAGTAAAATCATCTTCAAAGATGCTCTTAGTGCTGACATTGAAATGAGAATCCCAAGTGTAGCAAAATCAAAAGAAATTTTAGGCTTTGAAGCAAAAGTAGATCTTGAAGAAGGTATTTTAAGAACAGCTGAATACTTTAAATCTATTGAAAACTAAAGAAGAAATATTAATATTTCCTTATAGCGGGACTGGTATTGAGGCATTAGACTGTCTGTCTGAAGAGCAGTGTTGTATAGGTTTTATTTCTGATAATCCTTCGATGATCGGAACGGAACAGTATGGCATTAAAATTTATAGCAGAGAGGCATTTCAGGAATTTCCTGAAGCTAAAGTCCTGGCTGTCAATGGCAGTCCTGATTCTTATAAAAAAAGAAAGCAAATAATTGATGGGCTTGAAATAGAGACTGACAGATTTACAACACTTATCCATCCTAAAGCTGTTATCGGAAGGAATGTAAAGGTAGGAAAAAACGTCCTTATTATGGCCGGAGTTGTAGCTACTGCAAACGCAGAAATAGGAAATCATATTTGTATTCTCCCTAATACTGTTGTTCATCATGATTCTAAAATCGGGGATTATACCTTGGTTGCAGCGAATAATACTATTTGTGGAGATGTCATCATCGGAGAGAACTGCTATTTGGGAGCTTCTTCAAATTTCAGAAATGGAGTAAAGATAGGCAATGGAAGTCTTATTGGTATAGGAAGCAATGTGGTTGGTAACATTGGAGATAATAAAATGGTAAAAGGTAATCCTGCAAAGGAATATTCTGAGAAATCAGACTAAATAGGAGATTTATGAAACATAAAATTAGAGCTTTCAAAAATATGCTGTTGATGTCTGCACCGGAGTATATTGCCGGATTTTCAGTTTTTGTTATCCTGATCTCTTTTTCCAAGAAAGCATCTCTAGCAGAAATTGGAGAACTTACATTTGCTAATACTGTGGGGCAGTTGGTTTCCAGTGTTTTAGCTGTTGCCTTGTTAACAACTATGCGGCGTGATTTTGTACTGAAGACAGCACTTAGGGATAAATATGCCATATCTTTATATATCATTAGAATCCTGATTTCATTATCTATATTTATTATTTCATTTGTACTATTGGAACTAAACCTTTTCAGCGAAATAGTACTGCTAATGATAGTTTCCAGAGGAATCGATTCTTTGTCTGAAACTTATTATTATACATTGCTTTCTAAGGAGGAAATTTTAAAATTTTCAATATTAAAAAGCATGCACTATATAAGCCTTATATCCTTTGTCATTCTTGGGATTTATAAGGGGTTTGATCTCCATCAGATCAGCTATATATTTTTATTCAACAGTATAATCTGGTGTTTGGTCAATTTTATTCTTCTTTTTTTTGAAAAGGGAATTGTTAAAAAAATCATATTTCTTGATACTTATCAGACTGATCTTTTTAAAAGAACATTGCCCCTGTTAATGAGCAGCACCATATACTTATTATCTGCAAGGCTGAATTTATTTATTGTAAAAAAGATATGCAGCCCAGAGGATTTTGGTCTGTTTAGTATAATTATTACTATTCTGGGGATATTTTCTATTTTTACAAGTGCAATCAGTAGTTTTTTGATTAATAAACAGGTAGAATGGTATAAAGTGTCACTTCAAAGGCTAAAAATAAATTCAATAAAACTTGCAATTCCATTATTTGCTGCAGGACTTATTATTTTATTGATTTCTTATTTTGTTTCAGACTACATCAATTATCTCTTCAAGAATTTTGATATGAACCACTTGTGGTTATTGAAACTATCTTTAATTTCAATTTTGGTTTATTTCATCCAGATACCTTACAATTACCTATTTACAGTGATGGATAAAAATAAAGTGGCCTTGTATTTTTCAGTCTTTATGATTGTTGTTGCAGCATTATTATATTATCCGTTTACGTTTTATTTTGGTCTTACGGGGTCTGTAATTGCTTTTTTAGGATATAATATACTTTGGTGTGGTAGCTTATTTGGTATTTCTATGTATATTATTAACAAACAAATTTTAAAAGGAAATGAATAACATATTGATTGTTTCTAATACACTGTGTTTTGGGGGGGCAGAAAGTTTTTCTGCACAGTTATTCGAAAATTTGGAGCAGCAGTATGATAATCTGCATTATGCTGTTTTTTCATGCAATATGGATTTACTGGAACGTTTCCCTGCTATTGATAGAAAAAAAATACATCAGTTTGATGATTCTGATAGAACCAATACTTTTAAAATGCTTTCAAAGATTTTTAAAGTAAAAAAATACCTTAAGGATCATAATATTGATACAATATACTGTAGCCAGCCTGATTCTGCACTGATTTTTTGGTTATTAAAAATTTTTAATAAAAAAATTAAAATCATATATATAACCATGCATGTATATGAAAATGCTGATGCCAAAGAAAAATTTATCTGGAAAACTAACCTGCCTAATAGAAGTACGGACATTTTTATCGGACTGAGTGAATACCTATCTTTACAGCTAAAGCAAAAAAATAAGGTAGATCCTTCGAAAGTAATAATCAACAGGCTCCCTGTAGATATTAATAAATTTAATGTTGCCGATAAAAAAGAGAGAGAGCAGTTTAATTTACCTCTAAATAAGAGGATTGTTGGAATATGTTGCAGACTCTATCCTATAAAAAGGGTTGATCTTTTTGTAGAAGCCTTCAGACATATTGAGGATGAAGATACAATAGGTGTTATCTATGGAGAAGGTCCTGAAAAAGAAAGACTACTGGGTATGATAAAAGATTTTCAATTATCGGATAAAGTCTTTTTGCGACCATTTATAGATAATGTTAATGAAGTTATTCCAATGTTTGATCTTTACTTACAAACTGTGGACGGTCCCAATTTAGGACTGGTAACACTTGAAGCTTTCAGTTCAGGAGTCCCAGTCATTATGCTTGCTGATAATGAGGAAGAAAGATTTATGATCCTTGATACCTATTGTAACGAAAATGTAGGTGGAATATCTACTACAGATCCTAAAAATATAGCTTTAAAAGTGTTGGAAATATTAAATATTTCTGAAAAGGATGGAATGCCTGCAAGATGTAGAAAACTGGCAGAAGAAAAATATTCATGGCCCGCATTTCTTTCTATCAATGAGAAAATTCTAAAACAGTTTAGATGACTTTTTTTATAATATTATATATAATATTTCTTACTCTGGTATTTTTCTTTTTTAGGAAGAATTACAGACTTTTTGGGTATGAAAAGTATGATTTTCTTTTACCCATAAATATTATATTGTTTTTTTCGGTATTGGCTACTCCCTATATGTTCTATATAGTGAAACATCCTGATATTATCTATACACCTGTTGATCCTGATAATTTAAATAACTTGCTGTTCAAGTATATTCTTTTGCATGTAGGCTGTATTATTTTTTTTATTGTAGGGACTGTATCTTTTCTGAAAAAAATGTTAAGTTCTTTGATTAGTAAGCTGGATATTATTACGGTGGGACAAAGTAAGAATTTGTTATTTTTATTAAGTATTATATTTTACTTACTTTCTGTTTATAACTTTAAATCCTTACAGCTTGACAATCTTTTTCAAATTTTTATCAATAGAAATGAAAATATAAGTAAACTGGGATATATCTATTTCACTCAACAAATTATCGGATATTATATATTATATCTCTATCTTTTAAGAGACCGGTTAAACTTGGTACAAAAGATCAACCTGGGAGTGTTTTTTATTACCTTCCTGTTATCTTCCCTGCTTACCGGCGGACGTACTCAGATATTGTACATGCTTATATTCTGTTTTATTGTTATACAAATAAAAAAGCCAGCATCTATTAAACAATTCTTTAAGCCCAAGTACATCTTATTGATGGCACTTTTCTTCGGAGTAATGTATATCATCCCAAAATTCAGAGGAACGGCAGCATGGAATAATGAAGGATTGGTATCTGTGATGACAACTAAAGATGAAAACTCTTATCAGTCTTATCAGTTGCTTTCTGATATGAGTGGACTGGATAGGTATTTATTTATCATAGATATGTTTGACAGACATGGCTTCTGGTATGGAGAAGGATATGTAGATGTAGTAAAAATTTTACTGCATCCCATTATAAGAAGCGATGTAAGTAAGCTACCAAAAGGAGATGATGGCCTTTACCTGGCAGTAATGTCAAACGAAAAACGGTTTATTGATAAACCTTACCGTGTAGATGATGATTATATGACTTCCTTTCCTGTAGGTAATTATGCAGCCTATATGAACTTTGGAATTATAGGACTGTTATTGGCTTACTTTCTTCTTGGAGGAATTGCCAATACTCTCTATCAGGGATGTAAGAAAGGACGATTTAAATATATTTATTTTTATACACTCTTTATTTCGGGATCTGTTGCCTTTTCGAATATTGGTCTCCTTAATATTATTATTAACTCTATTACCCTGGTAATTGTATTTGTTATTATCAGAATTTTTAGCCCGGGTAATATAAAACTACAAAGATGAAATTTGTTTTAATGGGAGTAAAATCCTCCCCTAAAAATATAAGTGGTCAGTCTATATGTTTTGATATGCTTTTGGACGAACTGAAAAAGCAAATGATTCCGTTCAAGTATATCACAGTAAGCGTAGATACCGACAGTAATTTTCAGAAGATACTGGAATATCTTACAGCGTGCATCAAACTGATTTACTTTTATATAACGACAATAGGTAAGTCAAAGATGATCTACATTGCAGTAGCACAGTCCAGACTGGGCTTTTGCAGAGATTTTATGTTTGTCTGGATTTCTGCATTATTCGGAAAGAAAATCGTAGCCCACCTGCATGGAGGCAATTTTAAAACATTCTATCTTGAACAGTCTCCTTTCCTTCAGAAAATAATCAAAAAAACATACGACCAATGTGACTGTATTATTGTTTTGTCCAGAGTATATACTGATCTTTTTGATTTTGTAGATAACTATAAAGAAAAAGTAAAGGTAGTTCCTAATGGAATTCCGGAATTTGATAACGACGAGTCAATAGAAAAAAAATATAATCCGACCAGACCGGTGATCCTGTATCTTTCTAATCTTATTGAGAGTAAAGGCTATCTGGATGTTTTGCATTCGTCCCTGATTCTTAAAGAAAAATATAATATTTCTCCACAAGTTTATTTCTGTGGAAACTTTTTAAGTAACTCGGATGATGTGACTTTTGACAGCGTTGAAAAAGCAAAAGATTACTTTCATAATTTTGTGAAAGAAAATAAGCTGGAAGACAATGTTGTCTATAAAGGGTTGGTTCAGGGTGAAGCCAAAGATCAGCTTTTAAAGAATGCTGACTTTTTGATTTTACCCACCAACTATAATGCAGAAGGTCAGCCTATATCTCTGATAGAAGGATTAAAGAATGGCTGTGTGCTGATTACAACCCAATACAGAGACATTCAGTATATGAATCTGGATAAAGAAACAGGTTTTTTTGTAAATTATAACGATCCTGAGGCTATTGCAGAAATGATCAGTAACGTGAATGAACAAGACTTTAAAAGAATGAGTCTGAATGCTCAGAAACATTTTAAGAACAGCTATTCTTTTATCAGTCATTATAATAATATAATAAAAATTTTCCATGAATATTCAAAATAAAGTATTACTAATTACTGGAGGAACAGGTTCTTTCGGAACAGCCGTTCTAAGAAAATTTATCAATACCGATCATTTTAAAGAAATCCGTATTTTTTCCCGTGATGAGAAGAAGCAGGATGATATGAGAAATCAATTTAAAAATGATAAACTGAAATTTTATATCGGAGATGTAAGAGATTACAGAAGTATTGAACAGGCTATGAGAGGAGTAGACTATGTTTTTCATGCTGCAGCCTTGAAGCAGGTACCTTCGTGTGAGTTTTTCCCGATGCAGGCATTAAAAACCAATGTAGAAGGAACACAGAACGTAATTGATGCAGCTGAAGCAAATCATGTTCAGAAAATGATTTGTTTGAGTACGGATAAGGCAGCTTATCCTATCAATGCTATGGGTATTTCCAAAGCAATGATGGAAAAAGTAGTAGTAGCAGCTTCCAGAAATTTGAAAAATACAACAGTTTGTCTTACGAGGTACGGAAACGTTATGGCATCCAGAGGTTCTGTGATTCCATTATTTGTTAAACAGATTAAAAACGGTGAACCTATTACTATTACAGATCCAAAGATGACGAGATTTTTAATGTCATTGGAGGAAGCTGTCGAACTTGTTTTATTTGCTTTTGAAAATGGAAATACTGGAGACCTATTTGTCAATAAAGCACCGGCAGGAACTATCGGTGATCTGGCTCAGGCTCTTAAAGAATTGTTTAAAGCAGGCAGTCCGATAAAAGTAATTGGAACAAGACATGGGGAAAAGCTTTATGAAACTCTTTGTACACGTGAAGAAATGCTGAAGGCAGAAGATATGGGAGATTTCTACAGAATTCCTGCAGATAACAGAGATCTTAATTATGATAAGTATTTTTCAGAAGGTATGAAAGACATTTCAAAAATAGAAGATTATCATTCTCATAATACGAAGCAGCAGGATGTTGAAGGAATGAAAAAACTTCTTTTGAAGCTTCCTTTGATCAGAAAAGAAGTATTAGGAGAAGATGTAATGCAATATCCGGACTAAAAAATGAATAATCCGGAAATTATTGAGGGTGGAAAATATGCTGATGAAAGAGGAAATCTGTTTTTCAATAATAATTATAATGCTTCTGCAATAAAAAGAATATATTGCATTGAGAATAGTAATATCGATTATATAAGAGGATGGGCCGGACATAAGACAGAACAACGTTGGTTTACAGCCATCCAGGGAGCTTTTATGATTAAATTGGTAAAAATTGATCACTGGGGTGAACCCTCAAAAGATCTTCAGATTCTTACTTTTGAGTTGAATGACGAAAAATTGGATGTACTTCATATGCCGGCAGGGTATGCCTCTGCAATTCAGGCAAAAGAAAAGGGATCGAAACTTTTAGTAATGGTAAATTATTCTTTAGGTGAAATTGATGATGACCATCGTTTCCCTCTGGATTATTTTGAAAATATGTAATGATGATAAAAATAGGAATAACCGGACAAAACGGTTTTGTAGGATCACATCTGTACAATACACTGGGGCTAAAGCCTGAGCGGTATAAAAGGATTGAGTTTGACAGATCTTTTTTTGATCATCCGGATCAGCTGGATGCATTTGCAAAACAATGTGATGTCATTGTACATCTTGCAGCAATGAATCGTCATCCGGATCCTGAAGTGATTTTCAGTAACAATATTGAACTCGTAAGGAAATTAATAGATTCTTTGGAACGAACAGAATCAAAGGCTCATGTTTTATTTTCATCATCTTCTCAGGAAGAAAGAGATAATCTATATGGAAAATCGAAAAAAGAAGGAAGAATGCTTTTGGCAGACTGGGCAAAAAAAGCTGGCGGAAAATTTACAGGAATGATTATTCCTAATGTTTTCGGACCTTTTGGAAAGCCAAACTATAACTCTTTCGTTGCCACCTTCTGTTACAAGCTTACACATGGTGAAACCCCTGTTATTGATAATGACGGCGAAGTGAAGCTAATCTACGTAGGAGAGCTCGTACAGGAAATCATCGGCCAGATAGAAGCGTCAGATTCCAAAGAGTTTTACGAAGTAGAGCATACTTCAGTAAATAAAGTCTCTGAAGTATTGTTAAAACTTGAAAATTATAAAAAATTATATTTTGATAATGGTGAGGTTCCACAGCTTACATCAGCTTTTGATCTGAACTTGTTTAATACTTTCCGTTGTTATTTTGATATTAAAAACCATTATCCTGTCAAATTCACACAACATACAGATCCGAGAGGAGCTTTTGTAGAGGTGATCAGACTTGGAATAGGCGGTCAGTGTTCATTCTCTACAACAGTTCCCGGAATTACGAGAGGAGACCATTTTCATACCAGAAAAATTGAAAGGTTCGCAGTAATAAAAGGAGAAGCACTTATCCAGTTGCGAAAAATTGATACTGATGAAATTTTCGATTTTTATCTGAAAGGGGATGAGCCCGCTTATGTAGATATGCCTATCTGGTATACCCATAATATTAAGAATATAGGAAATGAAGATCTTTATACCATTTTTTGGATTAACGAAGCATTCAACCCGGAAGATCCTGATACATATTTCGTAAAAGTATAATCAATGTATACACCGGTTGCTTTTTCAATTGTATTCTATCTGTTTACATCATTGCTGGTCACAGCAGTTGTGATAGATAGTTATTCAAAAAAACGGTTACTCAGTATAGATGGAAATACAGGCTATTTCTATCTTATTCCTCTGTTTTTAGTTATCCTTATTGGTTTCAGACCCGTAGGTATCACTGGTTTCACAGACTCCGAAATGTATAGGGAATTCTTTGATATAGCACGTGTAGAAGGTATTTCGCCCATGCCGAATAAGGATTTGTTTTTCGGGTATTTTATTTTGTTTACCTCTTATATTACCAATGAGAGAGGTTTTTTTATCTTATGTGGTTTAGTATCGGTAGCACTGTTGGTATTGGTATCAAAACATATTTCTAAAAAGCACTGGATATTATTTTTTATCTGTCATACAGCTTCCCTTTATTACTGGAATTATAATGTATATGGTATCAGACAGGGGATGGCATCCGTCATGTTTTTATATGGGGTTTTTATTAAAAACAAATGGTGGAAGTCTTTACTCATGTTACTAGCATTTGGATCTCATTTTTCTTTGGGACTTCCGGTATTGGTATATATCTTCTCAGGACTGATAAGCAAAGTTGATAGAAAATTCTATTGGATTTGGGGATTGGCAATTCCTGCTTCTTATTTTTTTGGAATTGAAATTGAACATACTGTTGCCAACTTAATCCCGGATGAAAGAGCACAATATTTTATAGAAAATATTGATGAGCAGGTATTCCGTTGGGATCTGATTGCCTATAGTTCGGTTATCATGGCAATTTCTTATTATTTTATATTCATTGAAAAGATAAAAGATGTCACTTATCATAGGATAGTGAATGTTTTTATTTTTACAAATACTATATTTTTATTTTTGGTAAGAGTAAATCACGCTCATAGATTTGCCTATTTATCCTGGTTTTTAGCTTCATTAATCATTTTTTATCCGTTTTTTATTAATAACGATGAAAAATTGAGAAACAAATACAGGTTGTTCTCGCAAACTTTACTCGCGTTTTTTACCTTTGTAGTTCTCCATTTTATAAGAATAACTTTTTTATAACCATATGATGAAATTAAAAGTAATGACAGTCGTGGGCACACGGCCGGAAATCATTAGATTATCAAGAGTGTTAACCGCTTTAGATACTTCTGAAGCAGTAGAACACATTGTAGTCCATACAGGACAAAATTACGACTATGAACTTAACCAGATCTTTTTCGACGATTTAGGTTTAAGAAAACCTGACCATTTCCTGGAAGCAGCAGGAAAAACAGCTGCAGAAACAATTGGAAATATTTTGGTTAAAATTGATCCGCTTCTCGAGGAAGTGAAGCCAGATGCGTTTTTAGTACTCGGAGATACAAACTCATGTTTATGTGCTATTCCTGCCAAAAAAAGACAGATTCCGATTTTCCACATGGAAGCCGGAAACAGGTGTTTTGATCAAAGAGTTCCCGAAGAAACCAACAGGAAAATTGTAGACCACATTTCAGATATCAATTTAACATACTCTGATATTGCCAGAGAATACCTTTTGCGAGAAGGACTTCCTGCTGACAGAATCATTAAGACGGGATCCCCGATGTACGAGGTTCTGAATCATTATCTTCCCAGAATTAAAAATTCCGATGTTCTTACTAGATTAAATCTTGAAGAAGGAAAGTATTTTGTAGTATCATCCCATAGAGAAGAAAATATTAATTCAGATAAAAATTTCAGAGGACTCATCAACAGCCTTAATGCAATTGCAGAAGAATATCAATATCCAATCATTTTTTCAACTCATCCCAGAACAAGAAATATGATTGATAAAATGCAGGTGCAGGTGAGATCTGAAATTCAGTTTCTAAAACCCCTTGGGTTCCATGATTACAATGCTCTTCAAATGAGAAGTTATGCTGTACTGTCGGATTCCGGTACTATTTCAGAAGAATCCTCAATCCTTAATTTCAGAGCGCTTAACATCAGAGAAGCACATGAAAGACCTGAAGCTATGGAAGAAGCTTCTGTTATGATGGTGGGATTATCTCCTGAGAGAATTTTGCAGGGATTGGTACAGCTTAAGCAGCAGCAGACAGGAGAAAATAGAAACTACAGACTTGTGGCAGATTATTCTATGCCCAATGTGTCAGAAAAAACGGTTAGAATTATTGTAAGCTATACCGATTACGTTAACAGAGTAGTCTGGAGTAAATTATGAATATAATGTTTCTTACCTTAGTGAAGATAAATACCTTAAAAGAACGTGGTATTTATCAAGATTTAATGCGGGAATTTTCCCAGCATGGGCATTACCTGTATATAGTTTCCCCTGTTGAAAGATGCGAAAATCAAAAAACTAATGTGAAAAAAGAAGGGAATACTGTTTTTCTGAATGTAAAGACACTTAATATCCAGAAAACGAACTTTATTGAAAAGGGAATTTCTACCTTAACAATCGATAAACTATTTCTGAGAGCCATCAATAAACACTTGCCAGAAGTAAAATTTGATCTGATTATTTATGCCACGCCTCCTATTACTTTTACAAACCTTATTAAATATATCAAAAAAAGAGATCAGGCTAAAACATATCTGCTCCTAAAGGATATCTTCCCCCAGAATGCTGTTGATATGCAGCTGATGTCTAAGAAAGGATTACTATACAACTACTTTAGAAATAAAGAAAAAGAATTATATTTGATTTCAGATAAAATTGGGTGTATGTCTGATGCCAATCTAAAATTTGTGATGGAGCATAATCCTTTTATTCCCAAAGAAAAACTGGAGGTAAATCCAAATGCTATTGAGCTCTTACCTATAAATAAAGAAATGAGTTACCAATATAAAGAAATTCATGCTAAGTATGGCATCCCTGAAAATAGGAAAATCTTTATTTATGGTGGGAATTTGGGAAAACCTCAGGGAATTGATTTTGTGATAGAAACCTTAAAAACTAAATCAGAAGATGACAGATTATTTTTTGTGATAGTGGGCTCAGGAACAGAATTTGGCAAAATGAGGAAGTGGTTTGATACTTTCCGCCCCAAAAATGCTTTGCTTTTGTCTGCTATTCCAAAAACTGAGTATGACCTGCTGGTACAGTCCTGTGATGTCGGGTTGATCTTTCTGCATAAAGATTTCACCATCCCGAATTATCCATCTCGTTTACTCTCATATCTTGAGTTCAGATTGCCGGTCCTTACAGCTACAGACTCTTCTACAGATATCGGAACAGATGTAGTTAAGAATAATTGTGGCATAGCCGTGCATTCGGCAAATCTTCAGGAGATGATAAAAGCAATAGATAAATTTGTAGAAATGGACAGTAATGATTTTGAAGAAATGAGAGAAAACAGCAGAAAATTCCTGGAAAGAGAATTTTTGGTACAACAATCTTATGATAAAATTATTAACGCTTAAAAATAAAGAGAAAAGAAAAAGATGTATCGTGTTTTTGTAAAAAGAGTTTTTGATTTTATATTAGCCTTAACCGGTTTGCTTATAATAAGTCCTGTGTTTATTGTTTTTTTTATTGCTTTGGCCATCGCAAATGAATGGAAACCTTTTTTCTTTCAGAAAAGACCTGGCAAAAACGGTAAAATTTTTACCATTATAAAATTCAAAACAATGAATGACAAAACAGACTCTGAAGGTAATCTATTGCCAGATGCAGAGAGACTTACGGCAGTGGGATCGTTTGTCCGTAAAACATCTATAGATGAAATTCCTCAACTGATTAATGTTTTGAAAGGAGATATGGCATTAATAGGGCCAAGACCGTTACTGGTACAATATCTGCCGCTTTATAATGATCATCAGGCAAGAAGACATGAAGTAAGACCGGGAATTACCGGCTGGGCACAGATTAACGGTAGAAATGCTATTTCTTGGGAAGAAAAGTTTAATTTAGATGTCTGGTATGTGGATCATGTATCCTTTATCCTGGATCTGAAAATAATATTTCTTACTATAAAGAAAGTTTTTATAAAAGAAGGTATTTCAGCCGATGGACACGTTACCATAGAACCATTTCAAGGAAATTAATTAATAGCTATGTATTTATTTGGAGCAAGCGGACATGGAAAGGTAATTGCAGATATTGCTGCTGCTAATGACATAAAAATTAAGGCATTTATAGATCAGGATGTCACTAAAAAGGAATGCTATGGATCTCCGGTTTTGAATAATTTACCGGATGATAAAGAAAAACTGATTATTTCAATTGGCAACAATCTGATCCGTAAGAAAATCGCAGAACAGATTAATCATAAAATTGGCACTTTAATACATCCCAAAACAATCATTTCAGGTTCTGTGAAAATAGAAGAAGGAACAGTAATCATGGGAGGCGTGGTAATTAATGCAGATACGGCCATTGGAAAACATTGTATCATCAATACCAATGCATCTGTAGATCATGATTGTGTGATTGAAGATTTTGTTCATATTTCTCCCAACTCAGCACTTGCCGGAGGAGTGGAAGTAGGTGAAGGCTCTCAGATTGGAATAGGAGCTTCTGTAATCCAGGGAATCAAAATAGGAAAATGGTGTGTAATTGGTGCCGGTGCAGTCATCATTACCGATGTTCCCGATTACTCAGTTATTGTGGGAAATCCGGGGAGAATTATCAAGAAAAATATTATATAAACAAGTTACTAATCAAAAATATGAATACTAAAATCTGGCTGTCCTCACCGCATATGGGAGGGAATGAACAAAAATACATCAACGAAGCATTTGAAGAAAACTGGGTAGCTCCGTTGGGACCTAATGTTAACGGATTTGAAGGTGATCTGGAGCAGTTTTTAGGTGGAAGTGTAAAAGTGGCTGCGCTGTCTGCAGGTACTGCAGCATTACACCTTGCTCTTATCGAATGCGGAATTGTACATGGCGATGAGGTGATCTGTCAATCCATGACTTTCTCTGCTTCAGCCAATCCAATTGCGTATTGTGGGGCAATTCCTGTTTTTGTTGATAGTGAACCGGTTACATGGAATATGTGCCCTAAAGCACTGAGAGAAGCCATCGAAGACAGAATCCAAAAAGGAACAAAACCTAAAGCAATCATTGTAGTACATCTGTATGGTATGCCGGCAAAAATGGACGAAATTACTGCCATTGCTCAGGAATTCCAGATCCCTTTGATAGAAGATGCTGCTGAAGCCCTGGGCTCAACTTATAAAGGACAGGCTTGCGGTACATTCGGCCGTTTTGGAATTTTAAGTTTTAACGGAAATAAAATTATTACCACTTCAGGAGGTGGAGCTTTGGTTTGTCATACTCAGGAAGATAAAGATAAAACCGTTTTCCTTTCTACACAGGCCAGAGATAATGCTCCCCACTATCAGCACTCACACATCGGTTTCAACTACAGAATGAGCAATATTGTAGCAGGAATAGGAAGAGGACAGATGGAAGTGCTTAAGGACAGGGTTGCTGCCCGTAGAGCAATGCACAATTTCTATGTTGACCTTTTCCGCAATATTGAAGGGGTAACTGTACTCTCAGAGTCGAATGATGATTTTTATTCCAACCACTGGTTATCTGCAGTGATTGTTGATCCGGAAATGACAGGAAAAAACAGAGAAGGTTTAAGACTTGCATTTTTAGAAGATAATATAGAATCAAGACCGCTTTGGAAACCTATGCATTTGCAGCCGGTTTTTGAAACTTCTCCTTATTATGGCGGGAATGTTTCTGAAAAACTTTTTGATAACGGATTATGCCTTCCTTCAGGCTCTAATCTGTCAGAGGATGACAAAGAAAGAATAGCAAAGGTTGTTCATTCTTACTTTGGACTTTAATATTATTTGAACTTAATGAATCAGTATAAATATTGGAAAAAAGTTTTTGATTTTGTCTTATCGGCAATATTGATCCTTTTTCTTATGCCTGTACTGATTATTTTATTTGTGATTGCAAGTCTGGATACATCTTCCAACGGAATCTTTTTTCAGACCCGGATAGGGCAGTATGGAAAGCCTTTTACCATTTTTAAGATTAAAACAATTCATGAACAGAAGAGAACATGCTCAAAAATAGGGCAGACTCTCAGAAAATTTAAGCTCGATGAATTTCCGCAATTGTTTAATATTGTAAAAGGTGATATGAGTTTTGTAGGTCCCAGGCCTGATATTGAAGGATATTACGATAAACTTGTCGGAGAAGACAGGAAAGTTCTGGAGCTGAAACCCGGGCTTACCTGTGAAGCAAGTATTAAATATAGAGACGAAGAATACCTTCTGAAAAACCAGGAAGATCCTTTAGCTTACAATGATGAAGTGTTATTTCCGAACAAAGTAAAAATGAATCTGGACTATTTTGAAAAGATGTCTTTCAAAAACGATATAAAGATCTTGTTTAAAACATTAATAACCACATTGAAATAGAGTTTTTAACTATTATGAAAATTAAAGAAACCCCGCTTAAAGACTGCTACATCATAGAGCCTACCATATTTGAAGATGAAAGAGGCTACTTCTTTGAAAAGTTTAATGAAAAAAAATTCGAAGAACTTACCGGAATGAACGGGCACTTTGTGCAGGATAATATTTCCAGATCTTCCTACGGAGTATTAAGAGGCCTGCATCTTCAGAAAGGAGAACATGCCCAGGCAAAACTGGTTTCCTGTCTTGAAGGAAGCGTTTGGGATGTGGCTGTAGATCTTAGGGAAGATTCTCCTACATTCGGAAAATGGTTCGGAATAGAACTTACTGCTGAAAACAAATTACAGCTTTATGTGCCGAGAGGTTTCGGACATGGTTTTTCTGTATTAAGTACCCATGCTGTATTTTCGTATAAATGTGATAATTTTTACAATAAAGAGTCAGAAGGCAGTGTAAAATTCAATGATCCTGATCTTAATATCGATTGGAAGGTAGATGAAAAAGATGCCATACTTTCCGAAAAAGATCAGAACGCTCCTGGATTTAAAGAAAAAAACTTTTAAAGCATATCCCTGAAAACCACTTTTATAAAGTGGTTTTTATTTTTTAATCCTAACTCTCCAATATTTTGTATCTTTGCAGACTCAAAATCAAAACGATGCGTACAAAATCTGTAGGGAAGAAGAAAATCAATGTAGTCACTCTTGGATGTTCCAAGAATGTATATGATTCTGAAGTATTAATGAGCCAGCTGAAAGCCAATGGCAAAGAAGTGGTTCACGAAGACCGTGGGGACATTGTGGTCATCAATACCTGCGGATTTATTGATAATGCCAAAGAAGAATCTATCAATACGATCCTCGATTACGTTGACGCTAAAAACAGAGGCGAGGTGGAAAAAGTATTCGTTACAGGATGTCTGTCTGAAAGATATAAACCGGATCTGATCAAAGAAATCCCGGATGTAGATCAATATTTCGGAACAAGAGATCTTCCGGTACTTTTAAAACATCTGGGAGCAGATTATAAACATGAACTGGTAGGAGAAAGATTAACAACAACTCCAAAACATTACGCATACCTTAAAATTTCTGAGGGTTGTGACCGGCCATGCTCTTTCTGCGCCATCCCTTTGATGAGAGGAGGGCATATTTCAACACCCATCGAAAAACTGGTTTTGGAAGCTCAGAAACTGGCAAAAAAAGGGACAAAAGAATTAATTCTTATTGCCCAGGATCTTACCTATTATGGGTTGGATCTGTATAAAAAAAGAGCATTAGGTGATCTTTTAAAAGAGTTGGTAAAAGTAGAAGGAGTAGAATGGATTCGTCTTCACTATGCTTTCCCAAGCGGTTTCCCTGAAGATGTTCTTGATATTATCCGCGAAGAACCTAAAATCTGTAATTATATAGATATTCCTCTTCAGCACATCAATTCAGACTTGTTGAAATCTATGAAAAGAGGAACTACGCATGAGAAAACAGATGCCCTTTTAGGAAAATTCAGAGAGAAAGTTCCTGATATGGCAATCAGAACAACGCTTATTGTTGGATATCCCGGTGAAACAGAAGAAAGATTCCAGGAACTTAAAGAATGGGTAAGAGAGCAGAAGTTTGACCGATTAGGATGTTTTACCTATTCGCATGAAGAGAATACTACAGCTTATGTTTTGGAAGATGATATTCCACAGGAAGTAAAAGAGGCAAGAGTAGAAGAAATTATGGAATTGCAGTCTCAGATTTCATGGGAAAAAAATCAGGAAAAAATCGGTAAAGTATTCAGATGTATTTTTGACCGTAAAGAAGGTAATTATTTCATCGGAAGAACTGAGTACGATTCACCGGATGTAGATAATACGGTTTTGGTTTCAGCCGAAGATACTTATATTTCTATTGGTGAATTTGCAGACGTGAAAATTACTTCTGCCGAAGAGTTTGACTTATACGGAGAGTTAGTTTAGCTAAAGGCTTACTAATCAAGTCAAAATAGTATTTCCAAAATCAAATTATTAATGAAAATTAACATAGAATTTTCTCGGTAATATATTTTTATTTTATTGATAATCATATAATTAGAGTTTTTTGTGTAATTAAGAATTTTTAATTTTCTTTTATAATGTAATTAAAATCGAAAATTATCCTTAAATTTGCGCAAGAAGCAATATTTTTAAATCATGTGCTTTCAGCAAGTTAATCATTAAATAAGCTAAAAGTCAATTGAAATAGTTATTGTATTACTTTGGCTTTGTTTTAATGTTCACAAGTTGAGATGTATCATCTCTTTTTGGAAATATTGATGAAAAAAAATGTAATTAAAAATCTTTAAAAACTTATGAAAAAATTTTTATTAACAGCAATTATGCTTGTTGGCCTTTCGGCTGTTTCTAAAGCTCAACAGGGGCGAGTGGGGATTAACACAACCACACCTGCCGCGACTTTAGATGTAGTAGCAAACACTACGGATAATGCAAGACCTGACGCCTTATTAGTCCCTCGTATGACAGCAGCCGAATTATCCGCTAAGGATGATACTAGTGGAACATATGCTGCGCCTCAAAATGGAGCCATTGTTTACATTACTTCAGGAACCGGTACAGGAGCTAGAAAAGCTAAAATTACTGGCCCTGGTTTCTATTATTTTGATAATACGGTTCCAGAATGGAAGCCTTTTGGGGGTGGTGCAGCTCCTTCAGGAATGACTGTAAGAGCACAAACAGCTTCTACAATCTCAGATGCAGACTTGAATAATGCAATCCTGGTTACTTCAAATGTTACATTTAACTTAGCTACATTAACGAAAACCAACGGTAAAACTATTACATTTATAGATGCAACCAATGGAGCCTTCTTTAGTGTATCGGGAGCTCATAGTACTGCTTCAACGACACCTCTTCAATCAGGTGGATCTTTGTCTTATATTTGTGATGGGACAAACTGGTATAGCTATAGTTCATTCTAATAACAAAACACAATTATGAAAGTATATTTAACATCAGCATTGTTTGCCATTGTTGCGGCATCAAGCACTTTTTTCGCTCAATTGAGATCAAATGGTACTGTCAGTGCTACAGTAGCTACACAATCCGTATTCTTAGATGCTTCTGCAAACGGCTTTACAACATCAACTAGTAATGGTAAAGGATTAGCATTTCCTAGAACAAATTTAACTACGTTCACTTTTGTAACACCAGTAACTAGTGCACTTAATTTCCCTACAGCATATGATGGGATGATTGTATATAACTCCACTGCTGGTACTACTCCTGCTACAGGATCAGGTATCGGAAACCAAACGGTAGGTGTAGGTTTTTACTATTTCAGCAACCCTACTCCAACACCAGCATTCTCTTCAGCTTCAGGGCAATGGTTACCATTAGGGTCTGCTCCGAAAG
Source organism: Chryseobacterium sp. NRRL B-14798 (assembly GCF_050470705.1). Lineage (NCBI taxonomy): Bacteria > Pseudomonadati > Bacteroidota > Flavobacteriia > Flavobacteriales > Weeksellaceae > Chryseobacterium > Chryseobacterium sp. NRRL B-14798. The sequence goes on from NZ_JBFLUL010000005.1 coordinate 1,227,316, forward strand.
AAAATATTCTTACTACTGAAACTGTTACAAACAGACAAGTAAATAATGCGCAGATTTATGGTATCAAAGGAACTTTTACTGCAAATGGAACTACTACTGCAGTAACAATCCCAGCGCCAGGTGGAATTACAGCATTGTACGGAATTACTATTTATAAAGCAGGTACTAATAATGTATATTCCAGAGAATTGTATTCATATGATATATCTACTGGAGCTGCTGTTACAGGTTCTCCTAGTATGTCTGTAGTATATCCAAGCGGAACATATGACTATGTTTTAGAATATTTAAAATAGTATAATACTTAATTATATAATAAAAAACCAATGAGAAATCATTGGTTTTTTGCTTTTTTACAGAGAAGGATGTTCTTTTATTTTTTCGGGTAATACATCGTGATTGAATCACTTTTTGAACAATTGAAATCAAATATGGGCTGATGAATCAGACTTTACATTTTAACAAAATAAAAAGGTGTTAAAAATCAATTGCATAATCTCAACAGATGAAGCTAAAGAGCTTCTGAGAAAAGTTTTTTCCTAAAGTTGAATTTTAAGACTTTAAAATTTTAACAAGTAGTTTTGAAATTTTATTTTAACTTTATGATTTTTGTAAAATATTGATTATCAATATATTTTAGATTTGTTATTTTTAAATTATGCATGAATTAGTTAATTACGTTAACTTTTTAGATCTTTTTTTAACATTTTTTAACAGTGTAACTTAAAAGCCCTATTTATAGTGCTTTGCAAGGATTGTTAACTTTTTATTAGTGTTTTGTTAACTGATTTTAACATATGGAGTAGGGTTTTCTGAAGATTCCTGATACTTTTGTCCCGTCAAAACCAATAAAAGTTCAAAATGATGAAAAGATTCATTCTCGTAATCATAATGATGATTTCAACCCTAGGTGTTTACTCATTTACAAGTAATACCTTAGATGCGAAAAAAACAAGTTATGCATCGTACTACCACGATAGATTTAACGGTAGAAAAACCGCTAGCGGAGAAATCTTTGATAATTCAAAGTTTACTGCAGCAAACAGAACGCTTCCATTTGGAACAAATGTTAAGGTAACCAACCTTAAAAATGGTAAAGAGGTAATAGTGAGAATTAATGACAGAGGGCCTTACCATTCATCAAGATCTTTAGATATGTCTAAAGCTGCGTTCGATGAGATTGGAGATATCAGTCATGGTACTATTCCAGTCGAATATGAAATTGTCGATTAATTTTATGATTTAAATTAAAAAAAAGCCAGCTGATTCAGCTGGCTTTTTGTATGGATATCTGTTTTTTATACATCTAGTTCGACTAAAGCAGGACAATGGTCGGAATGTACCGCTTCCTTTAAAATGACAGCCCTGCTGAGCTTATCCTTTAAACTATAGGAAGTGAAATTATAATCCAGTCTCCAGCCTTTATTTCTTTCCCTTGAGTTTTGTCTGTAGCTCCACCATGTATAATTGTCAGGTTCATTGTTAAAGAACCTGAAACTGTCAATCAGTTCGCATTCATTGATAAAATTGGTCATCCATTCTCTTTCCATAGGAAGAAACCCTGAAACATTCTTTAAACCGACAGGATTGTGAATATCGATAGCCTCGTGGCAGATATTAAAGTCTCCGGAGATAATAAGATTAGGAATTTCTTTTTTTAAATTTTTAATATACCCAAGAAAGTCATGGCAGAACTGCATTTTAAAATCTAACCTCTCAATATTAGATGCAGAAGGAACATATACCGAAATCGCGGAAAATCCGTCAAAATCTGCACGGATGATTCTTCCTTCATTATCATAGCTTTCGATACCACAACCATACTCTACATGGTTGGGTTTTATTTTTGAGGCAATTCCGACCCCGCTGTAGCCTTTTCTTACCGCTGAGTGCCAATAACTGTGATATCCCAATTTTTCAAGGCTTTCGATGTCTATCTGATCGTTTCCGGCCTTACTCTCCTGAATACAGATGATATCCGGATCGGCAGTCTTCAGCCAGCCCAGAAAATCTTTCGTAAAAGCCGCCCTGATTCCATTAACATTGTAGGTGATTAATCTCATAAACAAAATAAATTTTTTCAAATGTAGGGAAATAAAAAAAGCCGGTTCTGAATTTCAAACCCGACTTTTATATACTGAGTAAGTGATTTTAATTTTTAAAAACTGTTTTACCGTCTTTTGTCAGTTCTATTTCCTCGCCTTTTCCTCTCAGTTCATAATGGTCATTCTTGTACCATATTCCTGATGCAGGTTTTTGTCCCTGAAGCTCAATGGTTTCATTGTTGAATACTAAAGTAGCCGTATTTTTGGTATTGTTGAAAGTCATATCCAGGGTTTTCCCGTTCTTGTCTTTCGAAGTACTTTTTACAATTTCATCCTGAGTACCTGAAACAGCTGCTGAATCAGATGGCTTGGATGCAACACTGTCTACAGAAGCGGGAGTAGAATCTGTTGTTGTCTTTTCTTTATTACATGAGGTTAAAAATAATGCTGAGAATGCTGCTGCAATAAAAATGTGTTTTTTCATAAATATATATTTAAGGTTGTCTGTTGATATGCAAAATAAGTGCCTTAAAAAAGAGGCGGAAAAAATCGCAAGATTTTTTCCGCCTTTAAACCCAAAATTAAATAAACTATGAAAAAAACTACTTGGGTTCTAAAATACTGATAGGAATAATACACTCTTCAAGTGAAATTCCACCATGCTGGTAAGTTTCTTTATAGTAATTAACAAAATGATTGTAATTTTTAGGATACGCCAGGAATATATTGTTTTTAGCAAAAATATATTTCGAACTTAAATTTCCTTTGGGCAGGAAAAGCTTTTCCGGATTGGTAATAGCCCATACGTCACTGTCATCATACGTTAAGCTTTTGCCTGTTTTATATCTGATATTCGTAGAAGTTTCTCTGTCTCCTACCACTTTACTTGGCTTTTTAACATATACAGTACCGTGATCTGTTGTGATCACCAGTTTATATCCGTTTTCTGCAGCTGCCTTAATGATCTTCAATAAAGAAGAGTTTTCAAACCAGTTGAAGGTAAGGGAACGGAAAGTCTTATCATCACGAATCAGCTGGTCTACAATATGATTGTCTGTTTTTGCATGCGACAGGATATCAATAAAGTTGTACACAATAACCAGCAGGTCATTATTTTTATGCTGGTTGAAATCGTCATAGATCTTTCTTTCAAAATCAGCGTTCAGTACTTTAAGATACTTCATAGACTTTGAACCAAGACCGATTCTCTTCATCTGATCTTCCAGGAAGTCACGCTCAAACTCATTTTTATTTCCTTCTTCGTTATCATTAAACCATTTATCAGGGAAGCGTTTTTCTATCTCAGACGGCATTAATCCTGCAAAGAAAGAATTCCTTGCATATTGTGTTGCTGTCGGAAGAATACTATAATAATAATCTTCCGATATTTTATTGTAGTATTTTGTAAATAAAGGTTCGATTACTTTCCACTGATCATACCGAAGATTATCCACCATCAGTAAAAGAACTTTCTCTTTTTCCACTTCAGGCTTCACTTTTTCCTTGAAAAGCGTGTGGCTCATCATCGGTTTGTCTGAATCTGTAAGCCAGTTTTCATAATTTTTCTCAATGAATTTGGCAAACTGAATATTGGCTTCTTCCTTCTGAGACTGCAGAAGATCGGCAAATTCATTGTCTGCTACCTTATCAAATTTGATTTCCCAGCTAAGAATCTTTTTATAATACTCAGCCCATTCCTGATACGTTCTCAAATAAGAAAGTTCCATGGAAAGGTTTCTGAATTCCTGCTGGTATTGTAAAATTGTTTTTTGTTCCACAAGATTATCCTGCTGAAGGTTTTTCTTTAAAGACAGTAATATCTGATTGGGATTTACAGGCTTTAATATATAATCGGCAATCTGGGAACCGATCGCTTCTTCCATAATGTGTTCTTCTTCGCTTTTGGTTACCATGACGATTTTTAAGGCATTATCTTTTTCCTTAATCATAGGAATTGCCTCCAGACCGGAAATACCCGGCATATTTTCATCAATTAGCGTTAAAGCAAATTTCTCTGAATCCATAAGCTCCAAAGCCTCATTGACATTGTTAACAGGGGTTACCTGATAACCTTTCTTTTCTAAAAATACGATATGAGGTTTAAGTAAATCTATTTCATCATCTATCCATAATATCTTTTCTGACATAATTTATTTTTTACATGGTTATTCTATCAAAATGTTGACCAAATCCTTTTAAAATCTCACAAATTCAAAAGATTAAAAGTTAAATATAAGTTAAATGAAAATGGCGTAGGATAATTCACATTTTCACTTCACTTAATTAGTGGTTTTTATATACTCCAAAGCCTTTTCCAGCACTTCATCTTTTCCGTTTTTTATCCCTTCAATACTTGGTTTTACCAGAATATCGGGAATGATTCCTATTCTTTGGGTTTCCCTGCCATCAGGATAATAAGCACCTAGGCCTGTAAACCGTGTATTGAGATCAGCAATTTTAAACATAATGACATCTCCGTTGGCTCCTGAAGTATTACTACCAATAATTTTAGCTTTCGGATGCTGTTTGAACATCATTGTCGTGGTTTCTGCCTGGCTTTGTGTATTCTCATCTACTAAAACGATGACATTTCCTTTATAGTATTCAGGATTTTTCCTGCCGATGACATTTTTTCTGCTGTAGAATTTGCCGGGATAGCTGGTATCAGGAAAAGTAAACTGATAATAGATTACCGGGTTGGGAAGAAGAAGAAAGCTTAAGGGTACAATCGTTTGTTTTGGATAATTCCTGAGATCAAAGATAATGGATTTTGTGGATTTTAAACTGCTGTACATCTCATCAAGATCATCCTTTTCAATCATCCCCATATTAACATATCCGGTTGTCTTTTCATCATCCATCAATTTCCACTTTTTTACAACAGGTTTCTTTTCACGAATAATATTCTTACTAAGATATGTTCTGGTTTTTATTTCTATATTTTGTCCTTCTCTTTCAATCTTTAAAGAAACAGAATCATTGCTAGTGAAAAGCAGCTTGTCTTTTATTTTGCTGACCTTGCCCCATGAATTGGAGGCAGGTACATACTTTCCCAAACTGTTGATCATCTGTGGAATAGTTTTTCCTTCAATATCATAAATAACATCTCCGGTATGCAGTGGGCCTTGATGTTCAGGCCGTGTGTCATTAACTTTTGTAATCACTAGTTTTCCTTCAGCATAAATATATTCTACAGGAACTTTTCGTTGACCATACAGATGAAGCTGAATCTCCTTTGAAGAAAGATAAGCGTGTGAATCATCCGTTTTAGCCACTAGTTCTGCTAATGTTAAGTGAAAATTTTCATCATTATCAACCAATAGAAATTTGGGAATCATTTCTGTAAGTACATCATTCCAGTTCTGATCGGTTTCATATTTATAAGGAAAGAAATATTCCACGTAATTCCAGTATCTGAATAGCTCCAGTAAACTAATGGCTGTGGAAGTGAATTGAGAACCATAGGATTTTTCATTCCTGAAATATATTTTTCTTCCCCCTTTTCCCACATAGTGATTGTCTCCAAGATTTCTGTTTTTTTCGATGTAACGAAGCTTTTGAGATACATCATCAGAGAAAATTTGTGAATTGTCCATCCAGCGTAGATCAAAATTTTTAAGGAAATACACCTTCTGATCTTTAACTGAACATTCTTTACATGGCGGAACTTCTCCCAGGCTCTCAATCCATTCAGAATAAAAATTATTGAGAGACTGCTTATCATTAATATTTTCAAGTTCATTGATTTTTTGAAAAAGCTGCTTATCCCAGTTAAGATTTCCTTTTGCCACACGGGGATGGTAATATTTTAAAAATCCCCAAATCCTGCAAAGAGATTCCAGCTTTTGGGTCTCAGTGATCATTTGTGCGGAAAAGTTCAAACTTAAAAGTAAAAAGAGGAAAAGCGGGAAGCGTCTCATTAAAGGTTGCCGTGTTTTCTCTCAAAGATAATCCTTTAATATAACAGACGCAAAAGGTTTTCAAAAAATCTCGAATTGATAATAAATAGATATTTAGGAATTTCTGAAGTTGATATGAAGATGTTTTTGATGAAAAATATTTGGTGTATAATTATGTTATCCCAAAATCTTAATAGTAATTTAATAAAAGGCTAAATTTTAAAATGCCTAACTTTGTTTACTAATACTGAAGTTTCAATGCAGAATAAGCTAAAAATCATCAACGATCCTGTTCACGGGTTTATCAAAATTCCACACGAAATTTTATTTGATATCATTGAGCATCCTTACTTTCAGAGATTGAGAAGAATCGGGCAGACCGGACTTCTGAACCTGATATTTCCCGGTGCTACCCATACAAGATTTCATCATGCTCTTGGAGCGATGCATTTGATGTTTACAGCTTTAGAAACATTGAAGCAGAAAGGAGTGAAAATTTCTGAGGAAGAAGAAAAAGGGGCGATGCTGGCCATTTTGATGCATGATATTGGTCATGGTCCGTTTTCACACGCATTGGAAAGTATGCTGATGGATGACTGGCATCATGAAAATCTTTCTTTGCTGCTGATGAATAAGCTTAATGAGGAATTTGAAGGCCAACTATCCATGGCTATTGAAATGTTTCAGGGGAAGTATCACAGAAAGTTTTTTAACCAGCTGATCTCTTCCCAACTGGATGTTGACCGTTTGGATTATCTTAAAAGAGACAGTTTTTTTACAGGTGTTTCCGAAGGAAATATTAATACTCAGAGAATTATCTCTATGATGAATGTCTGCGAAGAAGGCGAACTGGTGATTGATGCAAAAGGAATTTATTCCATTGAAAATTTCCTTACTGCCAGAATGTTTATGTATTGGCAGGTGTATTATCATAAAACTTCAGCCTTGGCAGAGTTTCTTTTGGTTAAAATTCTTGAAAGGGCAAAATATCTGATTTCCCAGGGTGTAGAACTTCCGGCAACAGACAATCTGAAATATTTTTTATACCGTGAAAAGAGCGGTGCCACAGATGAAGATATTGAAAGATTTACTCAGCTTGATGATAATGATGTAATTCAGGCCATGAAAGAATGGCAGAATTCAGAAGATTTTGTATTGTCATACTGGTGTAAATGTGTAATTCAGAGAAATTTGCCTAAAACAATTATTTCATCACATCCGTTTGATGAGAAAATAATTGATGAAAAAATAAAAAAGAGCAATGAATTTTTCGGAATCGATAATGGTAACGAATTGGTTCATGAAATTAAAAGAAAATTATTGCCTTATCACGCAGAGAAACAGCCAATCTATTTACTGCATAAAAACGGAAAAAGAACCAGGCTGCATGAGTCGGAAGATCAGCTTTTATCAGGATTAATCGTAAATAAGACGACCCGCTATATCCTTATGTTTCCAAGAGATATCTCCAGACTGGACTCTTAAAGAATATTAAAATTTACGATCTGAAACTAAAACATGTTTGCAAATTATAGAATTTCTTATCTTTGCAGAATATGGAATTTACAGCTTCGCAAATTGCAAGTTTTATTGACGGAAAAATAATAGGTGACGAGAATGCACTTATTACGGGAGTTTCACCAATTGAAAATGGGGAATCGGGACATCTTTCTTTTATAGCACAAGATCGGTTTTCTCATTTTTTGGATAGCTCAAAATGCTCTGTTATCATCGTTTCGGAAAAACTTCTGGAGAAAAATCATTATAACCCTACCTTAATCGTTGTAAAAGATGCCTATCTTTCTTTTCAGATTCTGATGAATTTATATCAGGAAATGCAGGGAAGAAAAGAAGGTATTGAGAACGGTTCATCTATTCATGATACCGCTATCATAGGAGATAAAGCGTATATCGGGGCATTTACTTATGTTTCCGAGAAAGCTAAGATCGGGGAAGGATCACAGATCTATCCACATGTATATATAGGGAAAGGAGTGAAAATTGGTAAAAACTGTAAGATAGACAGTGGTGCCAGAATTTACGACTACTGTATTATTGGAGATAACTGTGTGATTCATTCCAACACGGTAATCGGAGGAGACGGTTTTGGTTTCCAGCCAACGGCTGAAGGCTTCAAGAAAATTCCGCAGCTTGGAAATGTAATCATTGAAGACGATGTAGAAATTGGTTCAAACTGTAGTATCGACAGAGCTACAATAGGCTCTACAATAATAGGAAAAGGAACTAAGATTGATAACCTGATTCAGATTGCCCACAACGTGAAAATTGGTCAGAACAACGTAATTGCTGCACAGGCAGGAATTGCAGGTTCCACTACTATCGGAGACTGGAATCAGATTGGTGGCCAGGTAGGTGTCGTAGGACATATCAAAATAGGAAACCAGGTGAAAATTCAGGCTCAGAGTGGCGTGAATTCCAGTGTTAATGACAGAGAAACTTTGTACGGTTCACCAGCAATCAGTTACAATGACTATTTAAGGAGTTATGTTCATTTCAGGAACTTGCCTGGAATTGTAAATAGAATAAATAATCTTGAGAATAACTCAAAAGATAATACTAATGAGTGATATGCAAAAAACACTTCAGCAAGAGGTAACTCTTTCTGGAATTGGCCTTCATACTGGTAAAGAAGTAAAACTTACCATTAAACCTGCTAAAGAAAATACAGGTTTTGTATTTGTAAGAACAGACTTGGAGGGACATCCTCAGGTAGAAGCTGATGTAAATTATGTGGTAGCAACCGAAAGAGGAACTACATTAGAAAAATTAGGGGTAAAAATTACCACTTGCGAACATCTTCTGGCAGCCCTTGTTGGCTGTGATATTGATAACGCAATTTTAGAAATGGATGCCTCTGAACCACCAATTTTGGATGGATCCTCAAAATACTTTGTGGAAGCTATCGAAAGTGTGGGAGTAGCAGAACAAGCCATTGCAAGAGAATATCTTGTTGTAAAAGAGGTTCTTACCTACAGTGATCCGGCTACTGGTTCGGAAATCACAATCATTCCTTCGGATACTTACGAGGTAACTACTATGGTAGATTTTGGGACTAAAGTATTAGGTACTCAGAATGCTACTCTTAAAAATATTTCAGAATTTAAAGACGAAATCTCATCAGCAAGAACATTCAGCTTCCTGCATGAATTGGAAATGCTTTTAGATCATGGTTTGATCAAAGGTGGAGATATTTCCAATGCCATTGTATATGTAGATAAAGATCTTACTCCTGAAACTACAGAAAAATTAAAGAAAGCCTTTGGGAAAGATAATGTATCGATAAGACCCAACGGTATTCTTGACAATCTTAACTTAAACTATCCTAACGAAGCGGCGAGACACAAATTACTGGATGTAATCGGTGACCTTGCTTTGGCAGGAGTAAAAATAAAAGGTAAAGTTATTGCTAACAAACCGGGACACTTTGTGAATACTCAGTTTGCGAAAAAACTAAACCGCCAGTGGAAATTGCAGAAAAAGAAAAACGTTCCGGATTTTGACCTGACAAAAGAACCAGTATTCGATATCAACGGAATTATGAAGCTTATGCCTCACAGACCTCCGTTCTTATTGATCGATAAAGTTCTTGAACTTTCAGACTCTCACGTAGTAGGTTTGAAAAACGTAACCATGAACGAACCTTTCTTCGTGGGACACTTCCCTAAAGAACCTGTAATGCCTGGAGTTCTTCAGGTAGAAGCATTGGCACAGACAGGAGGAATTCTTGTATTGGCCAGCGTTCCGGATCCTGAAAACTATTCTACTTATTTCATCAAAATTGATAAGGTGAAATTCAAGAGAAAAGTAATTCCGGGAGATACACTTATATTCAAAATTGAATTGATAGAGCCTATCAGAAGAGGAATTGTTCATATGCAGGGGTATGGATATGTAGGAGACACTGTAGCAGTAGAAGCAGAGCTTATGGCTCAAGTTGCAAAAAATAAAGTTGATTAAATGATTCATCAATTAGCAGCCGTAGATAAACGTGCGAAAATCAGCAAAAATGTAATCGTAGAACCTTTCACTACCATTGCAGGGGATGTAGAAATTGGAGAAGGAACATGGATTGGTCCTAATGTAACCATTATGGATGGCGCAAGAATAGGAAAAAACTGTAGGATTTTTCCGGGTACTGTAATCTCTGCAATTCCTCAGGACCTGAAATTTGATGGTGAAGATACCCAGGTAATTATCGGTGATGATACAACAATCAGAGAGTGTGTTACCGTAAACAGAGGGACAAAGGCTTTGGGATATACTAAAATAGGAGCGAACTGCCTTATTATGGCTACTTCGCATATTGCCCATGATTGTGTTATCGGAGATCACGTTATCATTGTAAACGGTTGTGGTATTGCAGGACATGTGGAGATTGGAGATTATACTGTAATGGGAGGTTTATCAGCAGTTCACCAATTCGGTAAAATCGGAAAACATGTCATGATTTCCGGAGGTACTCTGGTAAGAAAAGATATTCCGCCTTACGTAAAAGTTGCAAGAGAGCCTATGTCTTATGCCGGTATCAATTCTGTGGGTTTAAGAAGAAGAGGATTTACCAATGAGAAAATCTTTGAAATCCAGAAAATCTACAGAGCCATCTTCCAGATGAAGATGAACGTTTCACAGGCTATTTCCCATATTGAAAAAGAAATGCTTCCAACGGCTGAGAGAGATGAGATCTTACAGTTTATTCAAAACTCACCAAGAGGTATCGTAAAAGGATACGGAACCGGTAAAGAGAGTAACTGATGAAAAAATTGTCTTTCCTTTTTGTACTGGCGATTTCCCATTTTTATCTGTCCCAGAACCAGAGAATAACAGGTATGGAGTTCTATTACGGCTTCTCGGACTATAAAAAAGACAGCCTTGCTAAGCCCAGTGTTTATGCAGAAGTAAAAAGTCAGAATGAAGATTACATCAAAATATCTCCATTCAGATATACAGATACGGATAAAAAAGCAAAGAAGGAGAATAGAGCATGGCTGATGAAATATCAGGATAATCTGTATTTTAGTATGACCTATGCAGCGTATATCTATTCTTTTGATACATTTGCAAGAGTCAATGTAATTGGGAAGAAATATTTTCTGGTCTATCTTGATGAAGTAAAAGATAAAAAAGCAATTTCATACAATAATCCTTATGGAGGAGGTTTGCTGGGAGGTGCTTTAAATGCAGGGCTGACTCCTAAGTTTGCATGGAAGGATAAAAAAGGAAATTCTTACAAGGTTCTTTTGATTGATATTGAAAAATCAAATAATACCTCTGATAAAAGAGATGTCAGCTTCGGATTGGTAGTAGATACAAAACTTATTGTGAAGCTCACAGATAATGATCCTGAAGTCATTTCAAAACTAAAGACCAATCAGTATTACTTAGAGGATATAATTGATTTGGTGAACAAAGAGAATAATAAATAAAAGAATATAATATATTAATGGCAACAAGTAACGATATCAGAAAAGGGCTATGCATCGAATATAGCAATGATATTTATAAAGTAATCGAGTTCCTTCACGTAAAACCGGGAAAAGGACCTGCTTTCGTAAGAACAAAATTAAAGTCAGTGACGAACGGTAAAGTAATTGATAATACTTTCTCTGCAGGACACAAAATTGATGAAGTAAAAGTAATCACCAGAAAATTCCAGTATCTGTATGATGATGAGAACGGATTCCACTTCATGAACAATGATGATTTCTCTCAGTTATACATCAACAAAGAAATGATTGAGAACTCTCAGTTTATGAAAGCGGGTGAAGAAGTGACTATCATTTTGAAAGAAGCTGATGAAACTCCACTTTCTGCTGAACTTCCACAATCCGTATACCTTGATGTTATCGAAGCTGATCCGGGTGTAAAAGGAAATACAGCAACCAATGCTCTTAAAAACGCAATCGTTGAAACAGGAGCAAGAGTAATGGTTCCTTTGTTCATTGAACCGGGAGACAGAATTAAAGTAAGCACTGAAGACGGCAGCTACTTAGAAAGAGTAAAAGAATAAATAAAATTTACATAAATTCGGTTTGCATCAGCACTCCGAATTTTGTTTTATAAGAAAATCTATTGTTATGAGATTCCATTCTCCGCAAAAGCTTAAAACCATTGCAGATTTAATAGGTTCAGCATTTGTAGGGCCTGAAGATTTCGAAGTATTGGGGACCAATGAAATTCACATGGTAAAACCAGGTGATATTGTTTTTGTGAATCACCCTAAATATTACGACAAGGCATTAAACTCTGCAGCTACTATTATTTTAATTGATAAAGAAGTAGATTGCCCGGAAGGCAAAGCACTTTTGGTTTCTGATGATCCTTTCAGAGACTTTAATAAAATCAATACCCATTTTACCAGAATCTATAATTTCACGGAAGAACTACACGATGTTGAAATAGGAGAGGGAACAAAAATCCATTCTTCGGCAGTAATCGGGAACAACGTGAAAATCGGGAAAAATACCTTAATCTTTCCTAATGTTGTCATTGGTGATCGTACGGAAATCGGAGATAACGTAATTATTCAGTCCAACACCGTTTTAGGAGGTGATGCATTTTATTACAGAAAATTAAACGGAAATTTTGACCGTCTGATTTCTGTTGGAAATGTTGTTATTGAAAACAATGTGGAGATTGGAAACGGCTGTACCATTGACAGAGGAGTTACAGACTCTACCATCATTGGGGAAGGCTCCGTTTTGGATAACCAGATTCAGATCGGACATGATACCATTATCGGAAAAAAATGTCTGATTGCTTCTCAGGTTGGAATTGCAGGATGTTGTATCATCGGTGATGAAGTGACATTATGGGGACAGGTAGGAATCGCTTCCGGAAACAAAATTGAGTCGGGATCTGTACTTTTGGGAAAAACCGGCGTCAACAGAGATCTTGAAAAAGGAACCTATATCGGGATGTTTGCAGAAGATTTTAAAACTTATCTGAAAAAAGAAGTAAAACTGAGAAATCTCAAATAAACAATTCCAAAGGTTTTATCCAAAATCAAAGAAATTTGAGTAAATTTGTGAGCATTAATAAAATAATAAATAAATTAAAACAACAATAAAATGTCAATTTTAGTAAACAAAGATTCTAAAGTAATTGTACAAGGATTTACAGGGAACGAAGGAACTTTCCACGCTGGTCAGATGATTGAATACGGAACAAACGTAGTAGGTGGTGTTACTCCGGGAAAAGGAGGTAGCGAGCACTTAGGAAAGCCGGTATTTAATACAGTAGCTGACGCTGTTGAAAAAGCAGGAGCAAACGTAAGTATCATTTTCGTACCACCGGCATTCGCAGCAGACGCTATCATGGAAGCTGCTGAAGCAGGAATCAAAGTAATTGTATGTATTACTGAAGGTATTCCTGTAGCTGATATGGTAAAAGTAAAATCTTACATCGCTGACAGAGACTGCAGATTAATCGGACCAAACTGCCCTGGAATCATTACTTCTGAAGAAGCTAAAATTGGTATTATGCCAGGTTTCGTTTTCAAAAAAGGAAAAGTAGGTATCGTTTCAAAATCAGGAACGCTTACTTATGAAGCTGCTGACCAGGTAGTAAGAGCAGGTTACGGTATCTCTACTGCAATCGGTATCGGAGGTGACCCAATCATCGGAACAACTACAAGAGAAGCATTAGAGCTATTCATCAACGATCCTGAAACTGAAGCTGTTGTAATGATCGGTGAAATCGGTGGAGGTCTTGAAGCTGAAGCTGCAAGATGGTACAAAGCTAGCGGATCTACTAAACCGGTTGTAGGTTTCATCGCAGGACAGACTGCTCCAAAAGGAAGAACAATGGGACACGCAGGTGCTATCGTAGGTGGTGCTGAAGATACAGCTCAGGCTAAAATGGAAATCATGAGAGAAAACGGTATCAACGTTGTTGATTCTCCTGCTGATATTGGTGCTACTGTAGCTAAGATTCTAGGATAATATAAAACCCAGCATATGAAAAAACTTTTATTAGCCTCAGCTTTAATGTTTTCTGCTTTATCATTTGCACAAGTGCAGTGGAAAAGCACAAGATTTGGAGTGACAGGAGGTTTAAACTACTCCAGAGTATCTAACGCCCATAATCCTTCAGGCCCAAGATATACTTTCCAGGCTGGAGCTTTGGCATTGATTCCCGTAGGAAAGGCAAACCAATTCTTTATTCAACCTGAAGTTCTGTACTATGGTGCAGGAGAAACAGGAAAAGATAAAGATGCTAAAGGGGTAAGTGGTTATGACGCATTATATGCTAATAACTACCTGAGTGTGCCTCTTTATTTCAAAGGATATTTTTCTGAAGCAGAATCAGAATTCTTTGGATTGATAGGACCTAGATTTAACTTCTTGCTGAGCCAGAACGTTAAAGACGCTCCAGTAAGCAGACCTTATTATGATCCCGATGTTACTGATCCTAACCAGCCGGCAGGCGTAAACGGTAAGGCCAACAGTTTTAACTGGGGACTTGGTCTGGGCGTAGGATATAGCTACAAAAGACAACTTGAAGTAGCGGTAAAATATGACTTAGGTCTAAGCGATACTTATCCTGGTCTTGCTAAAGAAACCAAAGGTACTGATAAGAAAAAATCAGAACAGGTAATTGCACTTACTTTAAGCTATATATTCAAATAGAATATTTCAGAATATAAAAAATCCCGGAAACGCAGCTTCCGGGATTTTTTTTTTTTTATCTGTTGGCAAATCAATCAGCGTTTTCAGCTTTTCCGTTATTTAGCCATTACCCTTTAATCCACTTCCAAAGCTCTTTTAACGTAGCTTTATTTCCATACATTAAAATTCCTACACGATAGATTTTTCCGGCAAGGAAGATCATGAAAATAGTAGTTACCAGCAATAATGTAATAGACAATGCAATCTGCCATGCAGGAACTCCAAACGGAATTCGGGCAATCATAGCAACCGGTGAAGTAAACGGGATGATGGATAGCCAGAAGCCTAAAGGACCTTCCGGATTGTTCATCAATGTGAAGCTTCCATACATTCCTAATGTCAGCGGTAAAATAGCAAATAAAGTAAACTGCTGGGTTTCTGTTTCGTTATCCACTGCAGAACCAATAGCTGCATAAATAGAACTATAGAAGATATACCCTAAAAGGAAAAATACGATGAATACAAAGATGATGAGCGGGAAGTTCAACTCCAGTAAACTGTGAGAAATCTGGGTAGCAAGCTGTCCCATATCCAGTTTACTTGCCATCTCCTCATTTCCCCCCGGAATATTCTTTTGAAGAGGAGAGAACCCTGTATTGAGTACCAATGCACCAATAACAGACATGGTAATCCAGATCAGAAACTGGGTCAGTGCAACCATGGTTACTCCCAGAATTTTACCCATCATCAGTTCAAAAGGTTTTACAGAAGAAATAATGATCTCCACAACACGGTTATTTTTTTCTTCAAGTACACTTCTCATCACCCTTACTCCGTAAATAATGATGAACATAAAAGTAACATACATCAGTACCATGCTCAATCCGGATTTCACCCCGAAAACAAGATCCGAGTCCTCTTTATTATTATCCGTAACGTTGATGGTTTTTAAGGTAAAGTTTTTATCAAGATCATTTAATTGAGTTTCCTGAATACCCAGCTGCTTGATCTTTTCTTTTCGGACAACATTGCTGATATCAGATACAATTCTCTGTTTTGTGTCAAACCCGATTTTACTGTTGATAATCAGTCTGGTTTCCTTTTCAAGCTCATCAAAATTCTGGTTTTTCAGCTGCGGAAGAATCAGGATGCCATCGAGAGATTCATTCCCTTTTAGATTGTTAATCTTGGACTTTTCATCCGCTGCAGAAACAAAAACATAGCTTAATTTATCATTTGATTGAAGCTGATTGGTAAACAAGCCGCTCTTGTCAACCACTTCTATGATACTATGTGATTCATTCGCCTTAAACATTAGCCCTACCACTGCTCCGAAAGCAATAATCAGGACAGGGGCAAGCAGAGTCAATATGATGAAAGACTTTTTCTTAACCTGGGTAAGAAACTCTCTCTTGGTAATTAAAAAAATATTATTCATAAAATTAAGAATGGTTACTTACAGCATTAATAAACACTTCATTCATACTTGGTATTCTTTCGTCGAATGATCTCACTTTACCTACCTGTACAAGATCAAGAAGAACATTATTCTGGCTCTCCTCATTTTTCAGGTCAAAAGAAACAAGATTGTTTTCATTGGATAAATTGAAGATCTCATATTTGTTTCTGAAATTTTCAAACTGATCATTGCTTACTTCAGAAAGCGTAATCCCAAAAATATTTTTCTTGAATTTTTCCCTTACGTCAAAAACCCTTCCGTCAATAATCTTCTTTGAATTGTTGATCAACGCAACATAATCACACATTTCCTCCACACTTTCCATTCTGTGGGTAGAAAGAATGATGGTCGTTCCGTTATTTTTAAGATCAATGATCTGATCTTTGATTAAATTGGCATTCACAGGATCGAAACCTGAAAAAGGTTCATCAAGAATCAATAAATGGGGCCTGTGAAGAACAGTAACTACAAACTGGATTTTTTGAGCCATTCCTTTGGAAAGTTCGGAAAGCTTTTTCTTCCACCATTGGTCGATGTTTAGTTTTTCAAACCATTTTTTGGCTTCGTTCAGAGCATCACTTTTGCTCATTCCCTTCAGTTCCCCGAAATAGAGAATCTGGTCACCAACCGTCATGTTTTTGTACAGTCCTCTTTCTTCAGGCATATAGCCAATATCTTTAATATGACCTGGATTAAGCTTTTGGCCATTGATATGGATTTCTCCAGAGTCTGCCTGAGTAATTTGGTTAATGATGCGGATAAAAGAAGTTTTTCCGGCTCCGTTGGGACCTAAAAGGCCATAAATACTGCCTTTCGGGACATGGATGCTGAAATCATCCAGGGCGACCTTTTTTCCGGCATTATAGGTCTTTTTAATATGTTCAGCTTTTAGCATTAAATCGTTTCTTTTTACTATTAGTATGAAAAAGTCCCGAAAGTTACGGAAATATTAAAACAGAATTAATGTAAAAAGAAAAAATCCTGATGATTATCAGGATTTTAATTTATTGTTTCACGATTTGAGTAACTTTCTGTGTGTTGTCACTTAAAATATATCGGATCATATATTTTCCGGGCTTCAATTTTTCAATATTAATCTCTCCGGAATTCATATTTACCGTATAACTAGCGACCTGCATACCCAAAATTGAATAAAAAGTCACGCTTTTGATTCTTAAAGAAGAATCTTTTGCCTTAATAATAAGGAAATCCTTTGCAGGATTTGGATAGGCAAGCAATACACCGTCATCCGCCTTTTGAGTGGTGGAACCCGGCTCTCTAAGCTGAGCTTTGAAATTGTTGGAAAATCCAACAAAAGTGCCTACAAATAGAAATAAAAGTAAAAGTTTTTTCATCAAATTTATAATTTCTCGAATATATATAACAAATGTAATACATTCTGCAATTTCGTACAATAGTTTTTTGCAGAACTTATATTAAATTTGTAGAAACTTATTCAAAAAGTATTCCAAAATGATACATTCAAGAAATAGAAGACTTAGAGTTAATGAATCTATCAGAGGTTTGGTAAGAGAAAATGTGCTTACAACTGATGATTTTGTAATGCCGATCTTCGTAATGGAGGGCGAAAACAAGCAGGAGGCAATCCCGTCTATGCCGGGAATTTTCAGGCGCAGTATAGATTTAACAGTGAAGGAATGTAAGGAATTATTTTCTTTGGGGGTAAAAGCTGTCAATTTGTACATGAAAGTGTCAGAACATCTGAAAGACAATACAGGAAAAGAAGCCTGGAACAAAGACGGATTGATGCAGAACACCATCAAAGCCATCAAAGATGCCGTTCCGGGAATGATTGTAATGCCGGATGTAGCTTTAGATCCTTATTCAATCTACGGACACGATGGAATTATTGAAAACGGAAAAGTTGTAAATGATGCTACCAATGATGCACTGGCAAGAATGTCGGTATCTCATGCAGAAGCAGGAGCTGATCTTGTAGCACCAAGTGATATGATGGATGGCAGAGTAATGGTCATTCGTGAAGCTTTGGAAGAAAGCGGATTTACAGATGTAGGAATTGTAAGTTATGCTGCCAAATATGCAAGTTCTTTCTACGGCCCTTTCAGAAGTGCTTTAGACAGTGCTCCGAAAGATGATATGGAAATTCCGAAAGATAAAAAAACATATCAGATGGATTTCCACAACTCACGCGAAGCCCTGAATGAGGTATTTAAAGATATAGATGAAGGAGCTGATGTAATTATGATTAAACCAGGACTTCCGTACCTGGATATCGTTTCCAAAGTACGTGAAGCCATCGATCTTCCGATTGCAGTATACAATGTAAGTGGAGAATATGCCATGGTAAAAGCAGCGGCTCAAAACGGCTGGCTGGATAACGACAAAACAATCATTGAAAGTTTGACTTGTTTTAAAAGAGCTGGTGCAGATATGATCTTTACTTATTTTGCAAAAGAAGCAGCTATTCTTTTAAATAAATAATGATTAAATTCATTCCAATAAAAAAGAGACTACTCAATCGGTAGTCTCTTTTTATTTCTAATGAGGTGATGATAATTTTTTACAACCATCCTTTTTTTCCATAGACATACGTATCATCGAATTGTTTATCGCTCATAAAAAGATATAAAATACCTTCGATAAAAGGAATAACAGAGGCAGCACCAAAAGTAACGATATTCAGAAGCAGCTGAATAATTCCCTCCTTCGTATATCCAAGATAAAATTTATTTAAAGCCAGCCATCCCACAAGAATTCCCAATATAGCGGCAGGGATTTTCTTTTCTGAACGGTAAGGAACATTGCTTTGCTGGTTGTGCACATTTTCTGTTTTTGTATACCCGTAGTTTTCCATTTCTTACTATTTATAATTGATTGATGTTTTACGATAAGTAGATTAAAGTAGTGAAAAGTTACAATAGGTTGTAAATGAACAAGTTTAGATTTAACGTAAACAAGTTTAGATTAACCTATAAGTGAAGTTTATATTTTTGATATATTTGCCCTATGATTTTACGAGGAGAAAACTTAATCAAGGAATACGGTCCTAAAAAAGTTGTAAAAGGCGTTTCTGTACAGGTTCAACAGGGAGAAATTGTTGGTTTGCTGGGTCCGAACGGGGCAGGAAAAACCACATCGTTTTATATGATTGTAGGGTTGGTTAAGCCTACTTCAGGAAAAATTTTTCTGGATAAGCAGGAGATTACTACCGATGCCATGTACCGAAGAGCCCAGAAGGGAATCGGATATCTGGCTCAGGAAGCTTCGGTTTTCAGAAAACTGTCTGTAGAGGAAAATATCATGGGCGTATTACAGCTGACCAAACTTTCAAAACGTGAGCAGCAGATCAAATGTGATGAACTGATTGAAGAGTTTTCTTTACAGCACGTTCGTAAAAACAGAGGTGATCTTCTTTCCGGGGGAGAAAGACGTAGAACCGAGATTGCACGCTGTCTTGCCACAAGCCCGAACTTCATTCTTCTGGATGAGCCTTTCGCAGGGGTAGACCCGATTGCCGTAGAAGATATTCAGAAAATTGTAAGAAGTCTTGTTGATAAAAATATCGGAATTCTGATTACCGACCACAACGTACAGCAAACCCTGGCGATTACCAATAAAACCTATATTATGTTTGAAGGAAAGATCCTTAAAGAAGGACTTCCGGAAGATCTTGCCAATGATCCGCAGGTAAGAGAAGCCTATCTGGGTGAAAACTTCGTGTATCAGAGTATTTTAGATAAGCCTAAAAAGAAGAAATACGCTTACAATATCTGGGCTGGTAATTTTGATTCAAAATCACAGCTGCAAGGATTTGTGAATGAAAATTTCAGTCAGTTTGATGATCTTAGATTGTTACATGGCTTTGAAGAAGTCAGCTTTGCAACCTTAGCGAACTCTGAAATTGAACATATTTTTAATGATGTAGTGGATAAAAATGCCAACAACTCATTTGTTTTGCAGAAAAAAGAAATCAATTCCCAATATTCTCTGGAACAGGCAGAAGCAGAGTCTAAAGAAGCCAGCAGAAAAGAGCTGCACTACCTTACAACTTATGTATTTGAAGGATAAAATATAAGCATTCACTTGCTGAACATGATAATAAAACGTACCTTTTTCTCTTGAAAGCGGTACGTTTTTCATTTAAAATGATTTCTATGGCTAAACCTTTTAACAGAACTGTCACCTTATTCGGAATCTATAAACAGCTTGTCCCGTTCATCAGACCTTACAGACCTATGATTTACGGAACCTTGTTTCTTACTTTTCTGGGTGCTCTGGCAGCACAGGTGAACCCGATTGTTCTGAAATACACGGTGGATGAAGTCACTAAACTTACGCATCTTCCGCATCCGATGTCGGAGGGAATTCATATTCTCATTATTATTTCCATTATTTTACTGGGGAAAGAATTGTTGAACATCTTTATCAACTTCGGACAGAAATTTTATGGCGAAAAAATTAGGATCAATGTGAGCTCAGTGCTGGCACAATCAGCCATTGATAAGATTTTAACCTATAGAGTTGCTTATTTTAATGATGAAAACCATGAATCCGGAAAATTACAGATCAGAATAGACCGCGGAATAGAAAGTCTTACCAGATTGGTTCAGAACTTTTTTATTGATATCCTGCCTCTTTTTTCCAATGCCATTATTGCCCTCATCATTATGTATATGCAGAATGTGTATGTGGGACTGGTTTCTACGATTATTGTACCGATCTATTTCTACATCAGCTCCCTGCAGGCCAAAAAACTGGGCGGAGTGAGGCGTCAGCTTAGGAATCAGAGAGAAAAAAAGACCTCCGGACTTTTGAACCTGATCAATTCTATTATGGTCATTAAAAGTTTTGTCCGGGAAAAATTTGAAGGGAAAAAACAATATGACCTTCAGATGGAGCTGATGGAAAGCCAGATGATCACAAGAAGAACCAATTTTATTTATGATGGTTTAAAAACTTTTATTGAGCAGTTCGGTGTTGTTTTGATCATTCTTTTAACCGTTTATCTTGTGCTTGACCAGCAAATGACCATTGGAGCAATTATGCTTCATATTATGCTTTTCAACAATGTTTCGGCACCGATCCGGCAGCTTCACAGGATTTATGATGATATGAACGATGCCATGATCTATGCCGAAGGATATTTCGATATTTTAAATGCAGATAGTGAGACAGAATCAAACGGTACTTTTGTAGAAAAAGAAATCAAAGGAACTTTTGAATTGAAAAATGTTGATTTTACTTACCCTAACGGTACGAAAGCTTTACACAATGTTTCCATGAAAATTGAAAACGGAAAAACGACTGCTTTGGTAGGATTGAGCGGTGCAGGAAAGTCAACGGTTATCAATCTTTTGTGTAAATTCTATCTTCCGGATTCCGGGGAGATTCTTTTGGATGGAGTCAACCTTAATGAATATGAAAATACTTTCCTGAGAAGTGATCTGGGGCTGGTACTTCAGAAAAATCATATCTTTCAGGGAAGCATAGAAGATAATATCCGCTACGGAGATATGAATGCCGGTTTTGAAAAAATTCAGGAGGCTGCAAAAAAAGCTTATCTGCACGATCAGATCATGGATCTTCCTGAAAAATATCAGCATGATGCTACTCAGCTTTCAGGAGGACAGCAGCAGAGAATTGCCATTGCCAGACTGTTCCTTAAAAATCCACCGATTATTTTTCTGGATGAACCAACAGCCAGCCTTGATGCCATTGCTACAGAACAGATCAAGAATTCTCTGGATGCCATTAAAGAAGGACGAACGGTGATCATCATTTCCCATTCTCTTTCACAGATTCTGGATTCAGATACGATTTATGTGATGAAAAAAGGTAGAGTTGTTGAAAATGGAACTCATGATGAATTATACAATAAAGAAGGAACATACCGTGAGATTTTTGATGCCTCAGCCCGCAGTCTTAATCTCGATAAACTGGTGAATACTTTTAAAGAAAATTAAAGTCAAAAAGCCATCTCATTTATAAGTCATACCTCAAAAAAGAATTTTAGCTTTGTTCCATCATGAACGATCACTATTTAAAAAAGCTCGATAGGGTAACGGCTATCCTTACCCAGTTGCAGTCGAAACCTGTTGTACGCGCTCAGGATCTGGCTGAAAAGTTTGATGTAAGTATCAGAACTATTTACCGTGATGTAAAAACCCTGGAAAATGCGGGTATTCCTATTGTTGGAGAAGCGGGAAACGGCTATTCTTTAATGGAAGGCTATAAGCTTCCTCCGATTATGTTTACCAAAGAAGAAGTGTTAAGTTTCATTACTGCTGAAAAACTGATGCAGAAATTTTCCCACCAAAGCCTGGGAAATCACTATCAGGCAGCTATGGAAAAAGTGCGTTCGGTACTGAAATATTCTGATAAAAATCTGATTAAAAATATCGAGAAGCAAATAGATGTTTTCAGTTTTCATACAGATTCCGGAGATTCTCTTAAAAACGTAATTCCTATTATTCTCGAAAGTATTGCGGAGAAAACCCAGCTCAATATCAGGTATAAAACCGTAGATGAAAGAGTAAACAACAGAACGATTGAAACAGTCGGGATGTTTTTCGAATTTAATTTCTGGTATATCATGGCCTACTGTACCTTGAGAAAAGATTTCAGGCAGTTTCGTATCGACAGAATTCTGGAAATCTCAAAAACACAGAATCCGTTTTTACAGGAATACGGACAAGTGAATGATTACCGTAAAAAAGCAAACGGAAATAAGGTTAAAGCCAAACTGCTGGTTGATAAAAAGATCATGAATCATCTTGTAAATTCTAAAAAATATTACGGATTGATAGAAGAAGTAGAAACCGAACAAGGGATGGAACTCACCTTTGAAACAGAATGGATCAGTGATGGATTTCCCCGCTGGCTCATTACTTTTGCAGATTATGCTACCGTTCTGGAGCCGGAAAGTCTTCGTGTCCGTTTGAATGAACTGCTTGTAAAAATGGTTGAAAGACATCAATAATAAAACCCCAACAAGACTGTTGAGGTTTAAAGACTTAATTGAGGCAATAAATGAAATGGTTTAAGGAAAAGGCAAAATTGCAAATAAGAAAATTTGTTGTGTCGCAAAAAAGATATAAGTTTTGTTTACCCTTTCTGCAATCTTACCTTCCCATTGTATTAAAATCTCTCCCAGAAGAAAGGTGGTTCAATCCCTAAAGCTCTTAAATAAACATATCCCTGCCCACGGTGGTGGATTTCGTTATCAATAAAATACAGGATATTTTCATACACCGGGAATTCATATTGTCCGAACAGGTTGAATACTTCCTGGAAACGTTCTTCAGAAATTTGATTGAAATAGTGGTTGATTACTTCTGTTTCTTCATCCCACTTTTTTAATAACTCTTCTTTAGTTGAAGGATTGAAGCCTTCTTCATTATAACCTTCCATATTCCCTTCAATGATTCCTTTCAAAGCAGGACCTGCAATGCTGATCATCTCTGTGGCAAGTTTGGCAAAAGGTCTCATTCCTCCAACGGAAAATTCAAATAATTCTTTTTCAGGAAAAGCTTCAATCACTCTTCTTGTAAGATTTCTGTGTCCCTGCCAGTCTTTTAATAACTGATCTGTAGTCATGAATTGTTTAGTGGCTGTTGCTGTAGTTGTCATAATGTTTTGTTTTTTTTGTTTGTTGTTGATACAAAGGTAAGAGAGGGTTATGACAACAGTTTGTCAGCAGGATTTTTCATATTGAAAAAATATTTTTTCTTTGCTAAAATATCCTGGCCCGTTTTTACGTTAGAAAAGAGGATATTAATAAAAAAAACGCTATTATTAGAATTATGAAGAAGTATATTTTGCCTGTTATTACTGGTTTTTTATTAGTATCATGCAATAAGATTGAGGAAAAAATTGACCAGACTGTCCAGAAAACAACCGAAGCAGTACAACAAAAAACACAGCAGGCTGTAGAAGAAACAGTAAAGAAAACAGTCAATGAATCTATAAATTCTTTAACCAACGCCGAAGACGTAAAGTTTAATACCGTTTTCCCTGGTACAGGGGCTTCCATTGTTTCTGAAGAAAAAGGAAAGAAAATTAAAATTCCGGGAAGACCAGAAGGATATATCTTTAAATATAAAGCCGACATTGCAGTGTTGCTGCCATTTTTGGAAAGTCAGCCAACGTCTGATGAAAATAAATCTGATAAAACTACCAGAAAGATTGATGGCCAGAACATTATTGACAAAATAAGCTTTTTATCAAAATTTCTTCCTGATAATACATTTGACACCAGTATTCTCGAAGATATTAAATCCGATAAAAATATTCAGTATTATAAGCTGAAAAGATTTCCGAACAGTAGTACCATTATCTACAACCCAAAAAATCAGACCATCATACAATACGTAGAGGTAAATAAATAATTTGGATATGGCCGGTTTCTCCCGGCCATTTTTTTATTTCCATTCATTTTCCGGTCATTGCGAGCCAAAGCGAACCCATCTTAACTCATTGAAAATTACCTTTCAGAACGAATAAAATCATGTTTATTTGTGATGTTAACTAATTAATTTTTTTATACAAATATGATGTTGTTGATTTATATTTTTTCATGTTATTAATAATTCACTTTACGTTTCGAGTATTAATTTCTATTTTTATTAAATGGCATAGTTTTCGCAATTATGAAATAGAATTGTTATTATATTTTTTATTTTAATGTTTAATGTTAATTTTTTTACTAGTTTTATTGAATAATTAACAATCGACATGAAGGAAAATTTATTGAATAGAAAAATCTATGTCTTAGTATTAAGCGGAGCTGGTGTTATGGGATATGCTCAGGACAGCATAAAACAAAATAAAATAGACGAAGTGGTGGTGACCACGGGGAGAACTAAGCCCAGAACCATCATTACCTCAGCAATTCCTATAGACAATATTTCAGCAGCGCAGCTAAAATCTACAGGACAGGTTACTTTTGAGAAAGCTTTAACCTATGCTGTTCCCTCTTTTAATTCATCACAACAAACTGTTTCTGATGCCACGGCCCATTTTGATCCGGCAGACTTAAGGGGTTTGGGGCCTTCCAGAACATTAGTTTTAGTTAATAATAAAAGAAAAAATCAAAGTGCTCTCATTTACGTAAATGATACACCGGGAAAAGGTGAAGTAGGTACAGACCTGAAAAGTATTCCTTCAGCAGCCTTACAAAACGTAGAGGTCCTGAGGGATGGAGCATCTGCACAATACGGATCTGATGCTATTGCAGGAGTGATCAATATTATCCTTAAGAATGGTGTTGGGAAAAGCACAGTGAATCTCTTTTCCGGAATTACTTCAAAAGGAGACGGTTTTAATATCGGTGCAGATTTTAATACAGGAATCAGGGTTGCAAAAACAGGAAGCCTGAATATTACCTTAGGATTTTCTTCCCAAAATAAAACGAACCGCGCAGGTTCTGTTACAAAAGATGAACTTTTTGGTGTAGATAATGCCTGGACTCAGGCCAATCCCGGTTTAGGAATGATCATCGGGCAACCGGAGACCAAAGTGGGCAATATGTTTGTAAATTTTGAATTGCCAACAGGTGAGACGGGTAAATTTTATGCTTTTGGGGGTACAACTTATAGAAATGGGACCAGTTTCGCTTTGTATAGAACACCCTATTGGGTACCGTCAGATTTTGGTTTATTAACTCCAAAAGGGCAGGTTTACAATGGATTTCAGCCGGAATTTAAAACAGATGTTTATGATTATAATTTAACCTCCGGATGGAAAGGAATGTTTGGAAAATGGAGTTTTGACGGGAGTGCCACCTTTGGCTCTAATGCAGTAGATTATGTAGTAGGAAATACCATTAATACATCTTTGGGTGCAAAGTCACCAACAAGTTTTAAGGCAGGTGGTCATCAGTTCAGTAATATTATAGGAAACATAGATGTCAGCCGGGATTTTGGTGCGCTTGTTTTAGGAGCCGGAGTTGAGGTGCGCAATGAAAACTATCAGGCTAGGGCAGGAGAAGAAGCCTCTTATATGGGAAGTGGCGCAGAATCATTTCCGGGACTGCAGCCTCAAAATGAAGTCAATAAAAACCGTCAGAATATCGGAGCCTATTTCAATGCTGAATGGGATGTTACAAAAAACTTATTAGTTGGAGGAACGGTGAGATATGAAAACTTCAGTGATTTCGGAAATAATGTTTCCTGGAAAGGAAATGCAAGATATAAATTGCTGGATGATAAATTGGTTTTCCGTGGATCTGTTTCTACAGGATTCCGTGCACCTTCCTTACACCAGATATATTATTCCAATGTTCAGACCAAAATTACAGGGAATACGGTAGCCAATCAAGGTACCTTTAATAATGACTCTCAAATTGTAAGATCTGATCTTGGTGTTCCAAAATTAAATGCTGAAAAAGCCTTTAACATTACCGGGGGATTGGCCGTAAAACCTTTTAAAAACCTTACTATTACAGCAGATTATTACAGAATAAAAATTGAAGACCGTGTACTTTTTTCAGGAGATATTGGATACAAAACCGGAGCTCCCGGAAGTCCGGACCTGTCAAACCCTGTGGAAGTCATATTAAACAATAATAAAATAACTTCCCTGAAGTTTTTCACCAATGCTGTCAATACAGTTACTCAGGGAGTAGACTTTGTCGCGAATTATTATACTTCTGCTATTGGAAAAGGAAGATTAGGCGTTATTGCTGCCTTCAATTATAACGAGACTAAAATAGTAGATAATATTGCCGTTCCGTCTATTTTGGCGCAAAATGGCTATTCAGAAAACTTTTTTGACAGAAAGGAACAATCCAGAATTACTTCTGCAAGGCCAAAAACAAAAACAATCCTTAGTCTGTCTTATGACATTACAAAGTTTAATTTTAACCTTAATAATACTTACTTTGGTTCTGTTACATGGCAGCATGCCACTGATCCTGCCAAAGATCAGACATTTTCCGGTAAGGTGGTTACAGATATAGTTTTAACCTATAAAATTACGAATGACCTTAAAGTTTCCGGAGTTGTAAATAATTTATTTAATGTTTACCCGGACGTCATAGACAGCAAAGGAGATGTAGTGACAGATCTTGGAGGAAGATTCAAATATCCGTGGGAGGTCAACCAGTTTGGATTTAACGGAACCACTTTTCAGCTTAATGTCAATTATACTTTTTAATGTATAAATAAATAATTAGTGCTTTAATATAGGGAAAGTAACCCCAAAAGATATAAAAGCCATCTACGCAATATTAACTGACATTAATTTCTAATGTCAGTTTTATTTTTTAAGATAGAACAGGAAGTTATTACTACATTTTACTTTTTACATTGTATAAAAAAAGGTATTTTAGTACTATGAAAATTTATACAAAGACAGGAGATAAAGGTCAGACTGCATTGTATGGCGGAACAAGAGTTTCCAAAGCCAGTGCAAGAGTAGACAGTTATGGAAATATAGATGAGCTGAATTCATTCATCGGAATTGCAAAAAGTCATATCGAAGATGAAGAAGTGCTGAGACAGCTGAAGAAAATACAGTTTGATTTATTCACTGTAGGTTCAGAGGCGGCAACACCTGTGGATAAGCTGATGCTTGCCAATGGGAAATCCCGTCTTCCGATCATTATTTCAGAAACAGAAATTGAGGAACTGGAACAGTGGATGGATGCTTTTGATGAAAAACTGGAGCCGCTTCAGTATTTTATTCTGCCTGGAGGAGGTAAACCGGCAACCTTTTTACACGCAGCAAGAACCATCTGCAGAAGAGCAGAACGTTCACTGGTATTTCTGAATGAATCAGAAGAAGTACGTCCCGAATTAATTAAATATTTAAACAGGCTTTCAGATTATCTTTTTGTATTGGCCAGATACATATCAAAACTGAACAACGAACCGGAAGAATACTGGAATCCGAATGAAAGATAAAGCAGTACTTTTCATCAACGGAGATGCTCCAAAATCATTACCCAGCCCTGAAAATTATGAATTGATTGCCTGCACAGACGGTGCCTTTCATTATTTAAAAAGAATGGGATTTCCTTTGGATAAGCTGGATTTTATATCCGGCGATTTTGATTCGCACTCCGGATCAGATGAAGATATGTATGAGGAAAAATTTATCCTTACATTAGATCAGGAAAAAACAGACTTTCATAAGGCTCTGGAAATTATTCAGGAAAAAGGTTTTTCAGCAGTTGATGTTTTTGGAGGAAGCGGTGGTGAGCAGGATCATTTTCTTGGAAATCTTACCGTTGCTTTTGCATTCAAAGACCTGATGAATATTAAATTTTATGATGAGTTTTCAGAATATTATTTTATTCCCAATCATTTTACATTGAGAGGAGTGAAAAACAGGATGATTTCTCTTTATCCGTTTCCATCAGTGAATAATATCACGACAAAAGGTCTCAATTGGCCTTTGACTAATGAAAGCCTTAGCATTACTTCAAGAATAGGAACCCGGAATTTTGCCGTTGAAGATGAGGTTTCTATAGAGTATGAATCAGGAGATGTCTTGTTTTTTGTAGGGATCAAGGAGATTGAATATCCGGCAATTTATTAGAGTGATTATTATCAATAGAAATGGACCTTACCTATTGTAAAAAAAGACTGTCATTAAACACAAATTACACCAATGTTTTTCACAAGTGGCACGAATTTTTACATCAATAGAAACGGGCAATAATCCTGAGCTTAGACGAAGGAAGCTCGTTTAATAAAATACAAGAATCCATTGGCTTCAGCCAAAACTTATTAAAAACCATTGAATAAACTAATCAGAATATCAGTTTTCACCATTTCATTATGCTGTATTTTCTCATGTAAAACACAGCATTTTGAAACACCTGAATATGGTAAAAATGAAACTGAAAAAGTGATCCCGATCAGGAAAGTAACCAATTTCCGTACGGTAGGAAATATCAAAAATGCAGATGGAAGAACTTTAAAAGAAGGGAAATTTTACCGGAGTGCCCATCTTCATAAGCTTAAAAGGAAATCTTTCGACGATTTTGAAAAACTGGGAATCAAAGAAATTATTGATCTCAGAAACTCCAGGGAAATTGCTCAAAAGCCCGATCAGCTGCCTTCGGAAAATGTTTACAAAAACTTCTCAGCATTTGAAGATGAAGGAGATCAGCTGGCTCAGGCCAAAAAACTTGTTCTTAAAGGTAAAGTAAATGCTTCCGATGCTGATAAAAGAATGATCGATTTCTACCGTGAGTATGTTACTAAAAATCCGGAAATGATAAAAAGGATTATTACGGAAATACTGGAATCCAAAGATCCTATCCTTTACCATTGCACCGCAGGAAAAGACAGAACCGGAATTACCACCGCATTAATTCTTACCATTCTGAAGTTTGATAAAGAGACTGTTTATAATGAATATCTTTTATCCAATAACTACAGAAAAAATCTTGTTCAAAAAAGATTACGCCTTGCCCATACTTTACATTTCCTCTATCCGAAGATGGATTTACAGGTGCTGGAAAAACTCAGCTGGGTAGAAAAAAGATATCTTGATGCAGCTTTTGAGGAGATCAATAAAAAGTATGGCTCTACAGATGTCTATATTCAGCAGGTATTAGGGATTTCAGATGCCAAAAGAAAAGAATACATTCAGAAGTTTACGTATTGATTATCAGAGATAAATTTTTCTGGGATTCAATATTGGGTGTTTATTTAAAATTATAATAATTTTAACACCTAAAAATGAAAGTTTTTTAGCAATTTTGCATTTCTTAATTCACTTGTTTAGAAATGAAAATAAAGTACTCGGAACTTATTGATCAGACATTATATTTTCCTACGGAGGAATTTAATGTTTCTGAGAACAATTTGTTGTTTCACGATATTCCGTTAATGGATGTTGTTGAACAATTTGGCACCCCGCTAAAGATTAGCTACCTGCCGAGAATTTCTCAAAATATTCAGAAAGCGAAAGGCTGGTTTAAAGAAGCTTTTGAGAAAACCGAATATAAAAAGAATTATACCTACTGCTATTGTACAAAATCCAGTCATTTTAATTTTGTATTGGAAGAAGCTCTGAAGAATGATATTTCAATAGAAACATCTTCAGCTTATGATATGGATATCGTAAAATCTCTTTATGAGAAGGGTAAGGTAGATAAGAATATCGAAGTGATCTGTAATGGTTTTAAAACCGATGATTATCTGGCAAAGATTTCAGATATGATCAATAGCGGATTTGAAAATATTACCCCGATTCTTGATAATTACAGAGAGCTGGATAAGCTTACTGAAAGTATTGATTCCACTTTTGATATCGGAATCAGAATTGCATCAGAGGAAGAACCGAAGTTCGAATTTTATACCTCAAGATTAGGAATCGGATATAAAGATATTATTCCTTATTACAGCCAGAAGATCGCGGAACATCCGAACGCAAGACTGAAAATGCTTCATTTCTTTATCAATACAGGGATTAAGGATACAGCATATTACTGGAATGAATTGTATAAATGTCTTCGTGTATATGCACGTCTGAAAAAAATCGCTCCGGAGGTGGATTCACTGAACATAGGAGGTGGTTTCCCAATTAAAACTTCTTTGAATTTTGATTATGATTATCAGTACATGGTGGAAGAAATCGTTTCTCAGATCAAAAAATTCTGTGAAGAGGAAGGAGTAGAAGAACCTAATATCTATACCGAGTTCGGAAGCTTTACCGTAGGGGAAAGTGGGGCCAATCTTTATAAAATCATTTCTCAGAAACGTCAGAACGACAGAGAAAAATGGAATATGATTGATTCTTCTTTCATGACCACTCTTCCTGATACATGGGCCATTTCAAGACACTTTATCATGCTTCCGCTTAACCGTTGGGAAGATACATATGAAAGAGTATTCTTAGGAGGACTGACTTGTGATTCGGATGACTATTATAACTCTGAACAGCATACCAATGCCATTTATTTACCTGTTTTCAGTGATACAAAACCTTTGTATATCGGATTCTTCCATACCGGAGCTTACCAGGAAACAATCGGAGGATATGGCGGAGTACACCACTGTCTGATGCCTCAGCCGAGACACGTCCTGATTCAGAAAGATGAAAACGGCGAATTACAATATGAGATTTTCCGCGAAAAGCAGGAACCTGAAGATGTATTGAAACTTCTTGGGTATAAATAATTTATATCAATAGTAACGGGCTTTAGCCCGTTTACAATCAATAGAAAAATCAATTTGGCTTTAGATTCTGTGTTAACTTCCAAATATTTTTTATACATTTATATTTATAAAAGCGACCTTGAGTTAGCTTGCGTAGGGTGAACGTCTTTGATTTTTACCCTACTTTCTTCAAAATCTATCTGGTAAAAAGTTTTATTTTTAAATAAAATATACATCAGTTCCAAGAGTTTTCTTTGTACAGCAACCAATCCCTTCATTTTAATTCCTGTTTTTTCTGTAATTCTTTGAAACAAATCCTGATGGTTTTTATTCATTTTGACGGCTGTCATGGCAGGAAAATGTAATGTTTTTCGAATATTTTTATTTCCTTTCTTACTAATTCTTGGCTTACCTTTTATTGATGTTCCGGACTGTTTCTCGCGGATATCTAATCCTGCATAACTTACCAGTTGTTTTTTATTTCTGATTAGCTCAAAACCATTGGTTTCAGCTAAAACAGCAATTGCCGTTGATTTTCCAATACCCGGAATACTGCTCAACAGATTAACTCCCCTGGTAGCCTCAGGACTTTTCTTTACCTGTGCAAGCATATCCTCATTAATTTCTTTCTCCTGTTTTTTCAATAGCGAAATACGCTCGGTCAGCCGTTTTATGGTTCTTGAATTCGGAAGAGCTTGAGTCTTTTCAGCATGCAGCTGATTCATACACCTTACCCTTTCCTGAATAACCTGGTTTTTCTCGCGGCTTAGCTGCTGAAGTTCTTTATACACAAGGTTTGCGGGTTGCCATAATTCTAGTTTTCTGCTTAAACCAAACTGTGTAATAGCTATGGAACAGCTTTTATCGGTAATGGTTTTGATATCCAGAGTCCTGATGAAATTACTGATCTTATTAGGCAGCACAATGACTGTTTTTTCTTCCTTTGCATAAAGAAAATGAGCAAATCTTTCATGATACACCCCTGTAGCCTCCATGACAAAAATAACCTCTATATTAAGTGTCTTTTTGCTGTACACCCATTTAAGAAGTGATTCAAAGCCTTTTTCGCTGTTGCTAAAAACTTTATAATCTTTGATTTCTGTACTTAGATCTTCCATTAATTTGCCAAAACTTGCCACCAGTTCATCTTTGGCTACATCTATTCCTACAACCTGTTTTAATGCACTCATATTTTTATCTTTAAATAAAAGCAAGTCTTCCTTCGTTTTGTCTCCTGATTATTATCCAAGATATCTTTTTCGATTCTTTAAATTCTGTTCAAACTCTAAAAGGAATAAAGAAGTGAGGACATTTCTAAAGCACAATATACTTCCTGAGTTATTTAGCCAAAACTGTTCTCTCACCCCTTTTGCTTTGTATGTAAATTTATTCTTTTGCAAACATAGGAGCCAAAACTTATAGAAAACAAAAGCTCTCAGTTTTTCTGAGAGCTTTTTTATTTTAAAAATATTTTGAAATTTTATCCAGTTCCAGATCTTCATAATCAGAAACTACAGTGTCTGCCAACGTGTAATCCTGATTTTTAGAATGAGGACTTCTGTATGCGGCACAGAAAATTTTTGCTCTGTGGGCTGCCAGAATTCCGTTGGTAGAGTCCTCAATCACCATACAGTTTTCAACAGGTTCTCCTGCCATTTCTGCGGCCAGTAAAAAAACTTCAGGATGAGGTTTTGATTCTTTTAAATCCGCACCACTAATCTTTCCGCTGAAATATTGCTCCAGTCCGAATTTTTCAAAAACCATATTGATGGTTACCATTGTTGCAGAAGAAGCCAGAATCAGCTTGACTCCGTTTTCGTGATAATGCTCGATCAGTTTTCTTACTCCCGGAATTAAATCAAACTCATCATCATTGTAAAAATAATCCTTGAAATGAGATCTTTTGATTCCAGCAATGGCTTCATAAGTCTGATCTAAATTAAATTCATTAATCAATGTTTCAGAGACTCTTTTGGTGGAAGCACCAGTAAAAGAAGTGTACAGCTTCTCGGAAACTACGATTTTCAGTTCGTCAAAAGTTTTGAAATAAGCTTTTCTATGTAATGGTTCCGTATCTACAATAACACCATCCATATCGAAAAGTACAGCTTTTAAAGGCATATAATGAGTTTTATACAAAAATAGTTATTTGAGTTGAGAGTGGAAAGGGAAGAGGTAACAGATAATAGATGATAGATGATAGATGATAGGTTTTAGGTAGCAGGTAATAGACTGCGAGTGGTAAATTCTGATCCTCATAAACTCTCCTACACTCTTACTCTCCAACTCATAAACTCTTTGTATCTTTGTGGTCAATATTTCAATTTTAAAACATTAAAATTTTTAAATAAAGCATGAGAACATACGCAGGAATTCCCGAAGAAAACGCAACGTTAGAGAATTCGAAAGTAATGTTGGTAACTGTTCCTTATGACGGAACTTCAACATGGGGGAAAGGAGCTGATAAAGGTCCGGAATTATTCTTAAACGCTTCTGAAAACATGGAGCTTTATGATATTGAAACGCAAACAGAACCATACCTTCAGGGAGTTTACTTAGCAGGAGAAGTGTCTGAAAACTCTAGTCCGGAAGCAATGACGGAAGCTGTTTATCAGAAAACAAAAGAGCTTTTGAACAATGACGGTAAATTATTTACTCTTTTCGGTGGAGAGCACTCTGTTTCTATCGGTTCTATCCGTGCAGTAGGAGAAAAATTTGAAAATTTAACGGTACTTCAATTAGACGCTCATACAGATTTACGTCCAGAGTTTCACGGTTCTACTTCCAACCACGCTTGTGCTGTTTTTGAAGCCAATCAAAAGCATAACCTGGTGCAGGTGGGAATCCGTTCTATGGATATTGAAGAAGCGCAATATTTACCTGAGGGAAGAGTATTCTTTGCTCACGAAATTGCCAACAACGAAAACTGGATCAACGATGTACTGGAGAAAGTATCAGGAAATGTGTATATCACGATTGATTTAGATGCTTTTGATCCTTCTATTGCCCCATCTACAGGAACTCCTGAGCCGGGTGGATTACAATGGTATCCAACGTTGGAATTATTAAGAAAAGTATTTGAAAAATGTAACGTTGTAGCATTTGACATTGTAGAATTAATGGATTCACCAATGGCTAAGCCAACAGCTTTCCTGTCTGCAAAGTTATATTACAAAATGCTTGCTTACTACGATATTTATAACAACAACTAATATTCCGCAAGAATCGGATTTTTTCTGCCGTATATTCTTTGGAAATTTGTGAGGTAAAAACAATAATATGATGTCCACACAAAGTCAGATAGATTATAACAGAATTGCCAAGGCGATAGAATATATCCGGAGCAATTTCAGGCTTCAGCCAAGTTTGGAGGAAGTGGCAGAGAATATTCACTTAAGTCCGGCTCATTTCCAGAAAATCTTTACAGATTGGGCAGGAACAAGTCCGAAAAAATTTTTACAGTTCATCAGTCTTGAACATGCTAAAAATTTATTGAAGGAAGAAAAAGCAAGTTTGTTTGATACAGCTTATGAGACAGGACTTTCCAGTACAAGCAGGCTTCATGACCTGTTTGTAAAGATTGAAGGAATGTCTCCGGCAGAATATAAAAACGGAGGAAAAAGCCTTACTATTCATTACAGTTTTTCCGGAAGTCCTTTCGGAAATATCTTAGTAGCTTCTACAGAAAAAGGAATCTGCTATATGGCTTTTGAAGACGATAAAGAAAAAGCATTCGGGGAATTGAAACAAAAATTCCCCAATGCTTCTTTTATTGAAAAACAGGATGCCCTTCAAAAGAACGCACTGTCCATATTTGATAAAGACTGGACAAAACTCAACACAATAAAATTACACTTAAAAGGAACCGATTTTCAGTTGAAAGTGTGGGAAAGTCTGCTGACCATTCCAATGGGAAAATTGTCTACTTATGGCAGCCTGGCAGAAAAAATTGGGAATCCTAAAGCCTCCAGAGCAGTGGGAACGGCTATTGGAAGTAATCCGGTTGCATTTCTTATCCCATGCCACCGTGTCATTCAGTCTTCAGGACATCTCGGTGGATATCGCTGGGGAAGTGACAGGAAACAGTTGATAGTAGGCTGGGAAGGATCACAGGTGTACTCGTAGCGTATTTTTACGACAAAAGATTTTATAAAGGGCCATATTAATAAAACGGACTAAAGTCCATTCCTATTGATATAAAAATTCGTGTTATTTGTGAAAAATATTAGTGTAATTAGTGTTTAATTAAAAAAAATTAAAACGATGATGAGTCTTTTCGAAGAAATATCAGATTATCCACTGAATATCCTTCCACACGATGGAACCGTTCACTACTACGGAAAAGTTTTCTCCAAAGAACAATCAGATTTTTACTATAAATATCTGCTTAATCAGATTCCGTGGGAGAATGATGAGGCGGTAATCTTTGGAAAACTGATTTTAACCAAAAGAAAAGTGGCCTGGTTTGGAGAAAAAGCATTTGAATACACTTATTCAAAAAGAACAAAATATGCCCAATTCTGGACTCCCGAATTACTGGAACTGAAGAAAAAATGTGAAGAAGTGTCGGGAGAAACCTACAATTCCTGTCTGCTTAATTTGTACCACGACGGAAGTGAAGGAATGGCCTACCATAGCGATGGCGAGACAGATCTGAAAAAACATGGAGCCATTGCTTCTCTGACCTTCGGAGCCGAAAGAAAATTTTTATTTAAACATAAAGTAACCAAAGAAAAAGTTGAGATATTCCTCGAAAACGGAAGTTTATTAATTATGAAAGGAACTACCCAAGACAACTGGCTTCACAGGCTTCCACCCACTACAAAAGTGAAAACTTCAAGAGTAAACCTGACTTTCAGAACCATTGAAGAATAGTTTTTAAGAGAAATTTTATCCATAACGTTTGTCACTCCGAAGGAGTCCTAATGATGCTTTATCTAATGGCAAGCTGTTTACGCAGACTTTAGAGAATTACGCTTATCATTTCCATCAATAGAAGTGGGCTTTAGCCCACTTAAACCAAAAGAACAAAATCATCCGGCTTTAGCCAAAACTTAAAATAAACTTCAAGCTCTAAAAACAAAAAAGCTGTTCAAACGAACAGCTTTTTCAATTTATTTTAAAATTTCAGCTTCAATGGAGCTGTCATCATACACTTTGATGAATGCTTTGGTGTAATCTTCTTTGTTGGCAAAATTCGGGTTATCCATAAATTTCTGTGGATTGATGGCGAAAAGCGGGAACCATGTGCTGCTGATCTGAATCTGGATTTTGTGTCCCTTTTTGAACGTATGAACTACATCCTGAAGTCTGAAGTTAACAGCCGTCTTCTGGTTCGGAACCAAAGCTTCTCCCTTTTCTTTGGTATTTCTGAATCTTGCAGGCATGATCTCACTTCTTACCATCTGGTGGTAGTTGCCATAGATAACGCCTTCTTTCTTTTCTGCAGGCTTAAAATCTTCAGGATAAACATCAATCAGTTTTACTGCAAAATCGGCATCTGTAGACGTGGATGCAATATTCAGTTTAGCCACAATCTCTCCTGCAAATGTAATATCATCAGTCAATACATCGGTAGTGAATGTTAATACATCTGGTCTTCCTACAGCAAATCTCTGGTCTTCCGACATATAATTTTTTGGAGTGAAACCGTTAAAGTCTTTTAAATGATCTGAGCTTAGAACAGGATTGTTAGGATCACTATAATATTCAGAATAGCCTTGTCCGGATGATTTTTTCAGGGTTTTATCAGAAAGATAGAAATTCACTTTCTGAGCATTTTTCGGTGGGTAAGAAGCGAATTCCTTCCATGCTTTAGCACCGGTGTCATACATCAGTGCTTCAGGAAGTCCTGCATCTTCTTTGGTATTGCCTTTCAGATAATGATTGAAAAACCTTGTTTCAATATTTTTCTGATAGTATGTAGCAATGCTGTCACCAAAATACGTTTCACTGTGGAAATGTTTTCCCTGCTCCTGAGACCAGCCGCCATGAGAAAAAGGTCCCATAACGATAGTATTTTTGGCTTTAGGGCTTGTTTTTTCTATGGTTTTATAAATATTCAATGGTCCTGAAAGATCTTCTGCATCAAACCATCCGCCAACAGTCATTACAGCATGGTTGATATTCTTTAAGTGAGGAAGAAGACCTCTTTTCTGCCAGAATTCATCATAGTTGGTATGATTCATAATCTCTGTCATGAAGAAATTATTCTTGTAATATTTTTCATATCCATCTTTCAGAGTACCCATATCTCTGTAGAATTTCAAACCGTCTTCAGAAGTCTGTTTGATGAAAGAATCCATATACCAGGCCTGTTTCTCCGGCTGCGTTTTTTGAACCCCAAAAACAGGGAATGTTCTGAAATAGCCGAGCATAAATCTTCCGTTGTGAAGAAAGTCGTCATTCCAGAAATCAGAAATAGGTGCCTGTGGTGAAGAAGCTACCAAAGCAGGATGCTGTGACAACGTTCCTACAGCAGTATAGAATCCCGGGTATGATGTTCCGAATTGGCCTACTTTACCATTGTTATCTTTCACATTTTTCAAAAGCCATTCGATGGTGTCATAAGTATCAGTACTTTCATCAACATCTTTTTTGGTCTTGCGTTCCACCTGCGGAGTCATATTGGTAAAAGTGCCTTCACTCATATATCTTCCGCGTACGTCCTGATACACGAAAATATACTTGTCTTTCATAAGATACGTGTTGGGACCTACCTTTGTTTTATATTCACTTTCTCCGTACGGTGCGATACTGTAACAGGTTCTCTGCATCAGGAACGGATATTTGTTTTTGTTCGATATATCTTTCGGAATATATACCGCAGTAAAAAGTTTCACGCCATCACGCATGGGAATATAAAATTCTTTCTTGGTGAAATTGTCTTTAACGAAGGTATCTTTCTGTTCCGTTTTCTGAGCTTTTCCAAGAATGAAAAAAAGAATACATAATACTGAAATATGGATTTTCATAAAAAAATTTGATGCTAATTTAAAAATAAAAACACGTTTATTCGTAAATCTTGTTTAAAAGGTTGTTGTAAAAACCACCCCGTCAAAAATTCTTTGAATTTTCGCCACCCCTCCGGAGGAGGGGAATATTACGTATTCACTTGTAATGGAGCTCAGTATTATATTTCAGGTTGTCTATAAAAATAGCCGGAAAGATCCGGCCATTATCAAAAATTATATATAAAGTATGGTGTGATGTATTACTTCTTTTTTCCTGCAAATTTATTCAGTTTCATGCTGATGGAGAACATGATATATCGTTTCAGGATGAGATCTTCACGGTCTTCAAAATAAGAATCGGTGATCGTTCTTCTTACGCTTTGATTTTGATTTAAAACATCATAAACTTTTACTTTTGCCGTAAACTGTTTTTTATAGAACGAATATCCAAGGCTGGTATTCCAGAAGTAGAAATCTTTTTTAAAGCCCGGAGCAATATTGGAATTGGTATTGTATTCAAAATCGTTTCCAAATACGAAATTGCCTTTCAGCATATAGTTGGTGAGTTCCAGTTTTAAGGATTGATTGGCTGTATTTACATTCGTTACATTATAATTGGTATAATTGGAGAAACTGTATCCAAGTCTGTAAGAAGGTTTGATGGTCATTTTATCCTTGATTTCATAGGTAAGATTAAGACCTGGGTTTAGATTGTAAGAATTGCTGGTGAAAGATTGTCCATCAATAAAACCGTTATTGTAAGCATAATTCATGGTGAGTCTTGGATTGATAATAAGTTTATTATTCTTCCATTTCAATACTTTACTGAAACCTCCGCCGGCATTGATGCTTTTATTTCCGCTTACGTTGTCATAAGTAATTACCTGTTTCCCTGCATTATCATAGGTGGAAAAATTGATGATGTCATTATTTCTGTACATAAAGCCAATATTGAAATAGTAGCTGAGGTCTTTTACTTTATTATAATTGTTGAAATACAAATAAAGATTGTTGGTCCAGGTATTTTTCAAATCAGGGTTTCCCTGATAGGTAATCAAAGGATTGGATTCATCTTTATATGGAGTCAGTTGTTCTGCGGTGGGAATGGTGAAGTTGGAATAGTTGTAAATGTTTAAGGTTTTTCCTTCACTCAGCTGGTAGTAAAGATTGACATTATATTGGGGGAGTACAAAATTTTTCTGCAGATCATATTGCTGGCCGTTATAAATAGAATTTACCTTCATATCCGAAATATCAAGATTCATGGAAGCCCAGAAATTCAGTTTCTTTTTGCTAATCTGGTAAGTCAACTCAGGAGATATCTGATTGATTCTTTGCTTCATATTGTTGGATAAAAGCTGATTGTATTTAGTGTAGTCTCCGGTTGTATTATCAAAATCATTTACATTCCTCAAGTCTCTAGTAGATCGGGTTTCATATTTCACTTCAAAACTTACACTTGAAGAATCGGAAACAGGTTCTGTATATCCGGCAGTAAAATTGAAACTGCTGTTCTGATTTTTATTTTTGGCTAACTGATCCCTGTTGTCTGTTGATATTCCATTGGATTGATAGAACGTGTTTTGAGATTGATTCAGATTATCCCTTCTGGATTCTGAAATGGAACTGTTCATATTGGCGGAAATTGAACGGCCTTTTTTTCTGAATTTTCTTGAAAAATAGAGATATGGATTAAATGAATTGCTTTCCGAATCATTACTGGAATACGCATTACTTTCATTCAGAAGACTGCCATTCCTTAAAGAAGAGGATCTTGAGTTATTGAAACTGAAACTGCTGTTTTTTGTAAATCTCGGAGAAAGGTAGATACTTGTCATAGAATCCAGCTTGATTTTAGCTGAAGTATCAAAACTGTATTGTTTGGATTCATTTTCTCCGTTACTTTCAGAATTGGTCTGAAGCGTGTAAGCAGGGAGAAGAGTAGACCTTGAGACTTTGGATTTTGTTTCCGTATTGGAATCGGAATGCATTAGGCTGAAGGAATCCAGATCGGCATCTTTTCCCAGTTTGTC
The DNA here is from genome assembly GCF_050470705.1 of Chryseobacterium sp. NRRL B-14798. Lineage (NCBI taxonomy): Bacteria > Pseudomonadati > Bacteroidota > Flavobacteriia > Flavobacteriales > Weeksellaceae > Chryseobacterium > Chryseobacterium sp. NRRL B-14798. The sequence continues at coordinate 1,267,427 of NZ_JBFLUL010000005.1, forward strand.
ACTGTAGTTTAAGCCAATGGTCGTAGACCTTTGAATTCCTTTCGTACCACCTCCCTGGTTAAAGTAAGTTACATTTCCTACCGTTGAGACAGATCCTCCCTGCATCATCCAGGCATTCCGGCCATTACCCATGCTGTCAAAAACCTCATCTCTGGAAAATCCCTGGGAATTGATATTATTGGAAGAAGCCAATAGACTTATTTTCGTATCCCCTTTAAAATAACTGGCCAATCCGCTTGCTTCATACCGTTTGTCTGATCCATAACCGACGGTAAGTCTTGTCAGTAAACCTTTATTTTTCTTTTCATCAATATTAAAATTGATGGTCGTATTCTGAGATTTGGCTGCTTTTCCGCTCAGTTCCTCCTCCTTTGTTTTGGTGGTGGTAAATTGGATATTCTTGATGATATCTGCCGGTAAGTTCTGAAGAGCGATTTTACCATCTTTATCAAAGAAAGGTTTTCCGTTGATCATAATTTGATCCACCTCTTTTCCATTCACAGTAATCTTTCCTTCATTGCTGATTTCTACACCGGGAATCTGCTTCAGAAGCTCTTCAATTTTACTGTCAGGCCGTACTTTGATAGCGGCTGCATTAAATTCAATCGTATCTTTTTTAATTTTTACCGGAGAAACCGTAATTTTTACCTCATCAATCGTATTCACAATGCCTTGTTTCTCGAGCTGAATATCCCCCAGTGATAATGACTGGTTTATTTTTTCAAATTTTTTCGAATAGGAAGATAATTTATCAGCGTCTACTTTAAGAATGGAAGGTTCTTTCATATCATCAATCTTCAGCGAGAATTTCCCTTCCCTATTGGTTGCCGTATAATTGATAATGGATGAATCTTTTTGTTTCAAAAGATAGACGGTGGCATTTTCTATCGCTTTCTTTTCGGAATCGGATATTTTTCCGTCAATGTGTAACTTTTGGGCGTGCAGAATAATGACAGTGAACATCAAAGTCAATAGCAACAGAGTTTTCTTCATTAGTTTTTTTTTCAGAGCCGTAAAAATATAAAAACATCCCAAAGTTGGGATGTTTCTAGGCTTTTTTTGTGAAAATTTATTATTTTTTAATAAAAATTATGCTCTTAAATATCTTGAGTAAGCATATCCTTCCTGGCCGTCTGCATTTTTCACTTTCCACCAGTCATCAGAAGTCTGCTCAATAAGCGTTACAGAAGAACCTTTTGCAGCTTTACCTACAACGGCGGCTTCAGTAGAAGGTTCCTGTCTGATATTAAGGTTAGATTCTTCAGTAGCCACTGTTAAAGAAGCTCCTGCAGCAAGACCTGCAACCTGTACATCAATATTGATATCTGAAGCAGAATAAGTAGAATCAATAGCTCCTAAAGCATTCCATACAGCATCTTTAGCCGCAGTATTGGAAGCATTTCCGGAAACATAAAGAATTCCGTCCTGCTCCTGAACCTGAAGATTGGAAATCCCTGCAGACTGTGCCGCTGAAACTACACTTGAATATTTATCTTGTAATTCGCTCATCTTTAATTATTTTACGATTAGGTTGTTGTTATACTTTCCGATTTTCAAAGCATCTACAGATTCTTTGATTTTTCTGGCCTGTAGAGCAGAAACATTTCCTGTAAGCGTAAGCTGTCCGTTTATAACTTCTACTTTTACAGAAGGGAAATCCTTCACTGCATCCTGAACTTTTTTCTGAACAGCAGGATCTACAGCAGATGCCGTTTCAACTGGTGCTGCAGGTGCAGGAGCTACTACGGTAGACATATCCATTACGTCTTTTACTCCGCTGATGGCTTTTAATTTAGCAATCATTGCGTCTTTAGACTGTTGATCTGCGAAAGTACCACTTAAGTGAGCTACACCTTCTTTTACTTCAACAGAAGCATTGGGATTAGAAGTTACTATAGTTGTAGCCTGAGTCTGAAGGTCGGCATCAGAAACTTTCTTTTTACAAGAAATAGCACCGAAAGATACAGCTACAGCTAATGCAGCCATTGCAATAGTTTTTTTCATATTGTATATTTATTAATGTTGTTATACACTCAAATGTAATAATAAAATTTGTACCAAAAGAATAAAAAGTCAATAAATGTTTCTTAATTTTTTTACAATATTTTCTAAACCAGGGTTTTAATTTTCAGGGATTAAAAACTTAATGCAAAATTCAACGCTATAGAAGAAAATCGTCTGCCAATTGAAAAACCATTATATTTGCGCAAATTGAACTATATATATGAAAGGACAGAATAAACTTTTTATAGCAATTATCATTGCCCTTCTTCTGGGAGTAGGAATCGGAGGTATTGTACACGTGAGCTATCCGGATAGTGCAGAACCCTTTTCTAAAAACATAAAACTGTTGGGAACGGTTTTTATCAGATTGGTACAGATGATTATTGCTCCATTGGTTTTTACGACATTAGTAGTAGGGATTGCCAAAATGAGTGATATCAAAATGATTGGAAGAGTAGGTACAAAAGCCATGCTTTGGTTTATTTCAGCTTCTCTGATTTCCCTTTTTATCGGGTTGATCCTTGTTAACTGGCTGGAGCCAGGACATGTTACCAAATTACCAATTCAGGATGTCGCTTCTGCTGACGAACTTCTTAAAAGCAGCAAAAGTTTTTCCATGGAAGATTTCGTAAAACACATGATTCCTAAAAGTTTATTTGAAGCCTTCGCTACCAACGAAGTACTGCAGATTGTTGTATTTGCGGTAATGTTTGGAGTTGCTTTGGCTAATCTGGGAGAAGAATATGCTAAACCAGTTGTGAAACTATTTGATATTATTGCGCATGCTATTCTTAAAATGGTAGGCTATATCATGTGGTTTGCTCCTCTTGGAGTACTGGGAGCTATTGCAGCCGTAGTGGCCATCAATGGTTTTGAAATTTTTAAAGTATATGCTATTTATTTAAGAGACTTCTTCTTTGCTATAGGAGTTCTTTGGCTGGTCCTTTTACTGGTAGGATATTTCATCCTAGGAAACCGTCTTTTTGACCTTTTAAAAAGAATTAAAGAACCATTACTGATTGCTTTCTCTACTACAAGTTCAGAAGCAGTATTCCCGAAATTGGTGGAAGAACTGGAGAAATTTGGGTGTAACAGTAGAGTAGTATCTTTTATTTTACCTTTAGGATATTCATTCAACCTGGACGGAAGTATGATGTACATGACATTTGCTTCAATCTTCATTGCACAGATCTACGGAATCGAAATGACCCTTGGACAGCAGATCACTATGCTTTTGGTACTAATGCTTACGTCAAAAGGGATTGCAGGAGTTCCAAGAGCTTCTCTGGTAATTATTGTGGCAACATGTTCAATGTTTGGTATCCCGCCGGAAGGTATTGCTTTGATTTTACCAATTGACCATTTCTGTGATATGGGTAGAAGTATGACGAACGTACTTGGAAATACACTGGCAACCACAGCAGTTTCAAAATGGGAAGGACAGTTAACTGAACCATTAGACAAAATTTAAATATCAATGAGTTTAAACAACTTAGAAAATCATAAAAGCCATATTGAAAAATATGGCTTTGCTGTTATCAATGATGTGTTTTCGCAGAAAGAACTGGAAGACATCAACCTTGTTCTGCAAAATATAGACACTTCAAAAGAAAATTTTAGAAAGTCTGAAGACCTTTTTGCTATCAGGCAGTTCTTAAAAGAAGTTCCGGAAATCAAAGATCTTGTGTTTAATGAAAACATCCGGAAAGTGGTGAAAGAAATCTTCGGTGAAAAATATTTTGTGGTTAAAAGTATCTATTTTGATAAGCCTGAAACCTCCAACTGGTACGTGGCCTATCATCAGGATCTTACTATTTCTGTGGATAAGAAGTTGGAACTCGCTAATTTCGGACCTTGGACCACCAAACAAAATCAGTTTGCGGTACAGCCTCCACTCAACGTTTTGGAAAATATCTATACCATCAGAATCCATCTGGATGATACCGATGAAAATAACGGAGCATTGAAAGTAGTTCCAAAATCCCACACAAAAGGCATTTACAGACCGGAAACCATCGACTGGACTGTAGAAACAGAAGAAATCTGCAACGTAGAAAAAGGGGGAATTATGCTGATGAAACCTTTAACGCTTCACGGCTCTAACAGAACAACGAACGGAAAGAAAAGAAGAGTCATACACATCGAATTTTCTGATATCGAACTTCCGGAAGTTCTGCAATGGTCGGAAAGAATGAATTGATAAATAAACCCTTCTTCACATTCTGAAGAAGGGTTTATTTTAGTATTAATCACAGGAGATGACTTCACCATAAGGCTTGTCTATATTTTCTTTATGATAGGAGAGAAATAGTAGACCTTCTTTTGGGTTGGCATTCCAGAAAGATGTCGGTGTGGAGACTTTCATCTTTGTTTTCAGTATATTTTCGATCATATTATCCTTACTTCCAAAAGTTGTAACAGGAGTAATTTCCTGAATTTTTGATGTATCATCTATTTTTATTTTATAGATAGCAAAAGGCTGCTTAGGCTTGAATCCACTGATCTTTGACAAATCAGATTTATATTCAGTTTGGAATTCATCATAGCAACGGGTAAACTGTAAGCCTATAAACCTGAATGTATTATTATTTAAATAAGTAAAGGCTTTTTCCAGATTTTTAAGCCACGATTTTTCATCTTTTGTTGGTTTATTTTCCAGTTTTGATTTTGGAGTACAGGATGAAATGGAATAGGTGTTATTGTATTGGTTTAAAAAGATCAGATATCTTTCATTGACCAGGACATCAATTTCACAAGCTCCGGAATAGGAATTTCCAATGAGTCCTCTCACATTCATTGTTTTGAATGTTTTAGCTCCCTTATATACTTTTTCAATTTCAATATCTGCTTTATAGGATCTTTGCTCAGTATTTTCGTCATATACTTTCAAAATTTTGATAATACCTACAAATTCAGAATTTTGATAATTGTGTGCTAAGGTTTCATATACACATTTACAAGCTGAAACTTTTATAATACTTAAAAGTAAAAAGAGTAGTAATGATAATTTTTTCATAGGTGTTGTTTTTGTTTTTTTACTTCACAGCAATCTCATCAATAAAGATATAAGCATCACCGCCGGCTCCCTGATGCCATTCCGGAAGTTTTCCGAAGTAGTAGGCTTTTACTTTGATATAACGTGCTTCGGTAGGAAGAATTTCTGTAGAAAAATCTTTGATCTGTACTTTTTCATCCTTAGGATCAATAGTATTGTCAACGGTCTTCAGAAGGACAAAATCTTTTCCGTTCATGGAAGCGTAATATTCCACCTTTTTAGGCATCAGAATCCATGCTTTGCTGTCCTGAAGGTACGTTGAAGATAAATATTTAATGTTTTGAGGGGATTTAAGATCAATAATAGCTTCAAAATTTTGTCCCTGATAACCATGCCATTCACCCTTTCTCCAATTAACATCTCCTCTGATTCCGTCAATAAGTGCCAAGTTTCCGGTAGCACTGTACTGCGGAGTCACTTTTGACAGAATATTAATATCCCAATAGTTTGGTCTTCTGTTGAAATGAGCGGTTGTCACAGAGCTTTTTTCGCCGTTTCTTTCAGCATAAGCCATTACCTGAGTAGTTTTGGTGATGGAAATCGGGCCTTTATAAGTAGAGAATGTTTTTCTTTTATTGCTGTCACTCTCATCCATTGTCATATAATATACTTTGTCGCTTGGGTTTAATGGAGTGATTTCAACTTTGGTAGAAAAGTCGAAGATTCTGTCGGCAGCAATTACCGGAGAGGCTGTCTGTTCAGGATATTTAAAATCTTTAGCAGGTTTTACATTTTCGAAACCTAATTTTTTGAGCTCTGCTCTGCCTGTAGTTTTTGTAATCGTTCTTGTAGTGCCGTCTTCAAGGTGAATTTTAATTTCGTCAAAATATGGAGTGGTGGTTTCCCATTCCGGTAATCCCGGGGTTACAGAATAAATTCCTATTGAGCTTAAAACATACCATGCACTCATCTGGCCGCAGTCTTCATTTCCGATCAATCCGTCAGGGGTGTTTTTATAAAAATTATCAAGAATGTATTTGATTTTCGCATCTGTTTTTTCTGGCTTGTCGACGAAATTATACAGATAGGCAATGTGGTGGCTTGGCTCATTTCCCTGGGCATATTGGCCCATCAATCCTGTGATGTCCACTTGTTCTCTTCCCGTAGTTTTATCAGGAGCAGTAAAGATAGCATCAATAAACTGTTCAAACTTTTCTTTCCCGCCATGAGCAGCAATAAGTCCCGGAATGTCCTGCTGTACAGAATATGAATAATGCCACGAGTTTCCTTCCGTATAATTGTTGTTAACTTCTCTCGGATCAAAAGGCTCATACCAATTCCCGTTTTTTCTCGGCTGCATAAAGCCTGTTTTTGGATTGTAAAGGTTTTTCCAGTTCTGAGAACGTTTCATGAACTCCTGATACTCTTCTTTTTTGCCTAAAATTTTTGCCATCTGAGCAATACACCAGTCATCATAAGCATATTCTACAGTTTTCGAAACACTTTCATGCTCGTCATCTATACTGATATAATGATTCTGTTTATAAGCATTCAATCCAAAAATATCCTGCATGGCAGAACCTTTTGCAGCCTGAAATGCCTTTTCATAATCAAACCCCTGAATTCCCTTAGCCATAGCATCTGCAATGACGGAAACAGAGTGGTAGCCAATCATACATTCTGTTTCATTGGAAGCCAGTTCCCATACCGGAAGTTTCCCTCCCTGTTCGTATTGTTTAATAAAGGTATTGATAAAATCAGCAGTTCTTTTTCTGTCGATTAAAGTCATCAGCGGATGTGCTCCTCTGAAGGTGTCCCAAAGTGAAAATACCGTATAATAATCAAAACCATTGGCGGTATAAAGCTTATTATCTCTACCTCTGTATCTTCCGTCTACATCCATATTGATGTTGGGTTGTGTGAAAACGTGATATAGAGCAGTGTAAAAAACGGTCAATTTGTTTTTATCATCAGATTTCACCTCAATTTTTGAAAGCTCTTTGTCCCAGTCAGATTGAGCTTGCTTTCTTACAGTGTCAAAATCGCCTGACTGTCCTTCTGCCAGCATATTTTTTCCTGCTCCTTCATATCCTGTAGGAGAAACAGAAACTTTTACATTGATCTTTTCTCCTTTTTTAACGGTGGCTGAAAATGCCAGGGCCAGTTTTGTTCCGGTAAAAAGATTGTTTTCCTGCTTTCCGTTAACTTCTTTTTTTGAAATTTTCATAGGCTTTGAAAACTCAATTCTGGCATAGATATACTGGTTGGTGGCCCATGCTTCACTTCTTCTGAAAACCTCAATGGTTTTATCATCAATGATCTTTACTTCTCCTTCCAGAAGTTTGTCTCTGTGGTTGAGGTCTAAGATAATATTGGCATTGCCAGCATTATTGAAGGTATATTCATGATAACCCACTCTTTTTGTCGTTGTCAGACGCACTCCAATATTATGTTTATCTAATTTTACAGAATAATATCCGGCAGCCGCCTTTTCATTTTTATGTGAAAACCTTGAAGAATAATCCTTGCTGCCCAGACCTGGGTTTCCCATCGTAGGCATCAGCATGATATCTCCATAATCGGAAACTCCCGTTCCGTTCAGATGAGTATGAGAAAAACCATAGATTACAGAATCCGAATAATGATATCCGCTGCATCCGTCCCAGCTTCCATCAATTCTTGTATCGGGAGAAAGCTGTACCATCCCGAATGGAACGATTGCCCCGGGAAAAGTGTGGCCATGCCCTCCGGTTCCTATAAACGGATTCACATATTGGGAATAGCTCTGTGCAGAAATGATCTGAGTAATAAATATAGAAAATGCAATAAGCCCTTTTTTCATGTTCTGATTTTATCAGACGAAGATATTGAAAAACAGCAAAAGTGATGCAATAAAAGATCATTACCGTTTGTCCTGTTAAAAACGATCTCATTCATAAGAAGACAGAGCGAATTTAAATTACACTTCTCCTTCAAAAAAATGATTGAGATAGGTCTCTTTATCTTTGTCTTCTCTTCCGGAGCCCAGATATTTTTTCCAGGACTGAGATTCATGATAGACAATACCCATTTCCCAGACACAATAAGTTGGGAGGTGGGTTTTGTTTCTGTCCCATATTTCAAATTGTCCGGAACCATCATAATACACGCTCTCCCATAATTCGTTTTCATTTCGCCATGTACATACCAGTAAAAGATAGTTTTTTCCGCAGCGGTGCATAATGACAAATCCGAGATCATCAATGTTTTTAAAGTTTTCTTCAGCACTTTCGATACACTTTTGGGCATTTTCAATGTCCTGTTGTGAAACTTCTGCAGGATCATTGGCCAGGTCATACCATTTGAATTTTGTTTTTCCAACAATAATAATTCCTTTTGGCTGTGCATATTTGGAAGGATAGGAGGTCGTTTTCATATCAATTGCTTTCTGGGAGAGGATGTGGTATCAGAATGAAAAAACAGAATAAGAAATTTTTAACGATCTGATTTATCACCTGATATTATAGATTTTATTGATTCTAAATTACCGAAAAAATCCGTAAATTTGTAAACAATTTATATTTATATGTTGACGAAAGAAAAGGTTCAGGAATTCCTTAAAGAAATAGAAGTAGACGATTTGGTGAATAATCTTCAGATTATGGGTAACGATGTTTATATTGATATGACTGCCCATTCGCCTGCAATGCACGAAAAGAAAAAACTGGAGGCTGCCATGAAACAGGCTTTTGCCAGTGAGTTTGGAGAAGACATTCATTTAAAACTTAAAATCGTTTCTCCGGAGCCTAGTGAAATTCAGCAAAGTCAGATCAAAGGAAAACAAATTCCGGGAATTCAAAATATTATCGCTATTGCTTCCGGTAAAGGAGGAGTAGGGAAATCTACCGTTTCTGCAAATATGGCAGTAACGTTGGCTAAAATGGGCTTTAAAGTAGGATTACTGGATGCTGATATCTACGGTCCTTCAGTTCCTACCATGTTTGATACAGAGGGACAAAAACCAATTTCTGTAGAAGTGAATGGTAAGAATCTGATGAAGCCTATCGAAAATTATGGAGTAAAAATGCTTTCAATAGGATACTTCTCAGGAGCCAATCAGGCAGTAGTATGGAGAGGTCCTATGGCTTCAAAAGCTTTGAACCAGATGATCAGAGATGCAGCATGGGGAGAACTGGATTTCCTTCTAATTGACCTTCCTCCGGGAACAGGTGACATTCACTTGTCAATTATCCAGGAAGTACCAGTAACAGGAGCGGTCATCGTAAGTACACCTCAGCATGTTGCATTGGCAGACGTAAGAAAAGGAATTGCCATGTTCCAGATGGAAAGTATTAACATTCCTGTGCTTGGTTTGATCGAAAATATGGCGTATTTTACACCGGAAGAACTTCCTGACAATAAATATTATATCTTTGGAAACCAGGGAGCACAATATTTAGCGGAAGATCTTGGAATTCCGGTATTGGGTGAAATTCCACTAATCCAGAGCATCAGAGAAGCAGGTGACGTTGGAAGACCGGCAGCACTTCAGGAAGGATCTAAAATTGAAGATATCTACACAGAAACTGCCAGAAAAATGGTAGAAAGCTTAGTGGAAAGAAATAAAAATCTTCCTCCCACTGAAGCAGTGAAGATTTCCACAATGGCAGGATGCTCGCCAAAAGCAAAATAATAATAATTTCAATAAAATTTGAAGAAACCGAATTGAACTGAAAAAATATGGAAACAAACATAACGCACGAAGATACAGTAACAAGAGTAATGGAAGCTCTGGAAAGCATCAGGCCGTTTTTGAATAAAGACGGTGGTGATATTGAGCTTATTGATGTGAAAGATAATCAGGTGTTTGTAAAACTTTTAGGTAACTGTTCCGGGTGTTCATTGAATTTTTCAACCTTAAAACTGGGTGTTGAAAATACAATCAAACAACATGCTCCGGAAATCGAAAAGGTAATCAACGTAGAGTAAATTATATCTGAGATATTTTTAAAAAGACAGGCTTTTTTTAAGGCCTGTCTTTTTATTTGCATTAATAACAATAAGTTTGGTGAACCAAACCTGACGTGTTTTTAATCCGTCAGGTTTATTAATTTCTAGGTATATTTTCACGAAATAAATGAAAATTATAATCCTGCTGGAGGTGCAGCTGCTGCTCCACTATTTAATCCTCCTAAGTTTTGAGACACTGGTGTAAGCGTTTTAAGTACACTATTATTGATAACAAGGCAGTAGATTGTCCATGTTCCATTCACTCCACCTGGAGTAGCCGTGGCTAAATAGTCAGCTGATAAACGCCATGTTCCGGCAGAAGTAAATGCAAACACATTTGCGGGAGCATAAGTAGGAGGTGTTGTTCCTGTATTAGTATTTAAAGAGGTGTTAAAACTATTTCCTACTACTGTCACAGTATAATCTGTGCTGCTTATTTTAGTGTCATAATTAGCAATCCAGTCTCCATTAACGTTAGAAATTGTATAAACAATATAATTTAGCGGTGATGTATTTCCGGTTGATGAAACAGCAATTTTCACTTCTCCTGTTGTGTTGTCTCTCACAAGGGTAGAAACATTAGTTGATGAATTGGAACTTGCAGCAGTCCCAATTCTCACATTACCATTAATATCCAATTTAGTAGTAGGTGCGGAAGTCCCGATTCCTATTCTGTCATTTTGTGTATCTACAGAAAAAGTAGTGCCGTCAATATTAAATTGATTGACACTGGGGGTACTTGCCGTAAAAGATAATGTTTTATTAGTCATGGCGACAGTACGATTTGCTTGTATCGTACCATCTGTATTATATATACTGGTATCGCTGGGAACAGAGGTAATTACTTTTTGCCAGATCGTTCCATCAAAATAATAGTAGCCGGGTGTAGTAACATTGTTTGTTTTTACTGTAAGGGTACCTGTTGTATCTAATACATATACTAAGGTACCTGTTTGCGGGGAATTATAAGCCCCGTCTTTAGCAATAAGGTCAGCTCTTGATAATCTAGGAGTGATTAATCCCTCAGCAATAGCAGGAGCTGTGGCTGTTGTTAATGCTTTTACATCAAGAGTTGCAGTGGGAGAGCTTGTGTTTATCCCTACTTGAGCAAAATATAAGCTGAAAAATAAGCTTAATGAGAACAATAGTACTTTTTTCATGATTTCTTTTGGTTTTGTGTTTTTTAACTGTAAAATGGTTTTACTGTTAAATATTAAAATGTTATTTAAATATACAAATAATATAATAAATTTGATTGAAATTTTTATTTGAAAAAGGTCATAAGGAGATACTTTATAAGCAGGAATTTTTAAGGACTGTCTTTTATTTGTATTAATAGCAAGAAGTTTGGTTCAGCTTGGTGAACCAAACCTGACGGGTTTTTAAAACCCGTCAGGTTTATTAATTAATTTATACTTTAGGTCTAGGATGAGATTTTTCAGATTCCGAAAAATGTTTTTTTATTGTTTTACAACCTTATTTCCCACTCCAGTAATAGAAACATCCGGTTTCCCTGATTTTGTTCCTGAAGTTCTGTAGTAAACGGTGTTATCACCACCTTCCATGGATATTTTGTCTACTTTATCGATGTATATTTTGTTACCTGTTCCTGAGATTGTAACTTTTTTTGCACTCCCTTTTACCGTAAGCTTGTTATCACCACCTTCTACCTCAACAACGCCTCCGCTGAGTGTATAATTGAGTGTATGTCCTACACCTTCTACATGTACCACTTTATTGCCTTCGGTTTTCTCCACACCTTTTGTAGATTCTGTTTTTCTTGATTGTGAGAAAGCAGTAGCTGTTCCCAGCAACAGGAAAGTAAGAATTCCTGCGGTTTTAATATTCTTCATGCGAATTGGTTTTTTATTCGGGATAAATATAGATATAAAATGCTTTCTTCCAAGTATTTCAAAAGTTAAATCATCTTAAATAAAGAGTCTTCATATGGCATATTGTATATTCCAATAACAAAAAAGCCCCGGAAATCCGAAGCTTTACAATGGAATGGTATGCTGTAATATATATATTTACTTTACAATAACTCTCTTGATCTGTCCTTCTGAAGTTTTTACCAGATAAACACCGGTAGAAAGCGTAGAAGTATTGATTGTTAAAGCATTCTTTTCTTTTCCGATCAATTTTCCGGACATATCGTACAATTCGTAATCCTGTTTTCTGTTGAAATAAAGTGTATTTCCTTTGTTGACAGGGTTTGGAAATACATTGAAGGTTGCCTGTTCAGATTTTATCTCACCTGTTCCAAGCGTAGCAGGCATGGCTACTTCATACATGGATAAAGTTCCGCTGATCTCATTCGCAACGATCACATACCCTTTATTGGTTGTTGTATTTTCAGGGGCAATGTAAATGATTCCTTCAGGACCATTGTCTCCTCCGTATGCTGAAGTAGAACGGGAATGTTTGTAATCTGTAAACGTAGGGTTATTAGGGTTCGTAATATTATAAACCATAACACCTCCGGTTCTTTCCAGTGTGATGAAAGCATACGTCTGTCCGTTGATGTTTCCTAAAGCAACTCCTTCCGGTTCCGGACCTTTGGCGCGGCTTCTGTTTTTAATACCGTTAGACTCATTATCAGCATTGAAAATTAAAGGATGGTAAGCTGAAATATATCTTTCAAACTGATCTCCGCTGTCGTAGACAATCTGTTTAGTATCAGCATTGAAAATAGAGAAAGAACGTGCTCCTAAAGCCGCCATTTCTTCAAACTCCGAATCTCCATCCGTATTTCCTGTAGCAGATGAAACCCTGAATCTGCTAAGATTATAAGCCGCTTTTAAAATACCTGCATTCGGAAACAATACAGGATCTAAAGTATAACTGTTAGCACCTACTGTAGTTCTTTCGCTGAATCCTGAAAGATCTTTTTCATCACCTTCATTAGCGGTTATAATATAATTGGTGTTTCCTATTTTATAATTCTGTACAGCGTCCGGAACATAGTAAGCTTTTACCGGCCAGTTGGCAATTAAAACCTCTCCATTACTATCTGAGGCATCAAAACCGTTACCCGGAATACTCATGTCTTTTTTTCCCAATCCCCAGATTCCTGTGATGGTTTTTGTAACCAGATTAATCTCAGCGATGGCATTGTTTTCCTGAAGAGTTACCCATGCTTTCTGACTGTCGGCACTGATGGTTATATATTCCGGTTCCAGATCCTGAGAAAGGGTATTATTCGTTCTTACTTTTCTTAAACCGGTAGCGGTTAATGCTGCTACCTGATTATCAAAACTATTAAAATTAAGTGTCGCTACATTACTTTGGGTAAGATTTCCGATACCTCCGGAAATATCAATGATGCTGATGGTTCCTTCAGGATCTGCCGTATAGGCATCATTAGGTTCTCCTTCATTGGCGGTAACTACTTTTGTTCCGTCAGGGGAGAATGTCACCATATCCGGTAAAGCTCCTACAGTTACCTGCTTCAGGAAATTTCCATTGATGTCAAAAAATACTACAGATCCATTTTGCTGGGGATCAGTATTGGGAGAGGCGGCTGCAATGATTCCGTTTTTCACAGCGATACTTGTGATACCGCCATAAGGAGCCATATTCACTGTTTTTATGACTGAAGGTATTGAAGGATTACTGAAATCAATAATATCAAATACATCAGTAATCGAACTGATCGTGAATAAGCGTTGTGTTGACGGATCATGAACCACAATTTCCGTAGAACTGTTATTATTTCCTGAAGGATCAAAACTTAGAAGATAATTCAGCTGAATCTGATGGGAAGGAACCGGAGCCTGCTTATCATTATCTACAATATAAACGGTTGCGGAATTGTCTCCTGAAATAGTAGCTCCAACAGGATTTTCAAGGCTTACCACAAAATATTCAGCCTGCTGTTCTGCCACTGTGTCATCAATAATCGGAATATTGACGGTGTAACTCGTTGTAGATGGACTAATGTTAATAGTCTGATTGGCTAAAGTAAAATCATTGTTGTCAGCTGTACTGAAAGGTGCGGGTTTTACAACAAGGTTTACCGCAGAAGCCGAAGGATTGGTAATATTGATTTTAAATGCAAGATTTCCCGCATTTTCATTAACCTTAATAAAATTCTTTTCTAAAGCAACTGTTGTTCCGGCAGTAGTAAAAGTAGTGGAAGTGACAGTTGTAATTCCGTTATCACTGAAATCTTCAACCACATTGGGCTTAAGCGCTAAATAATAGGTCTGCCCCGGCACAAGTCCGGAAGCAGGAATTACAGTGATGGTATTGTTAGTGAATGTTGTAGTGAAAGGAATTGGGGTACCTGAAGAATTTCCCAGACGGAAATCAATAAGGTTCTGTGCATTGGAATCGTTGATCGCAGAATTATCTGTTAGCCTTATATTTTCGTTAAAAGATAAGGTCGGATTTAAAGCCGTCGAAGCATTATTGGTATTGTGAGCAGGTAAATAAGTAACCGTTGGTGGAGTAGTATCAGGGCCTCCCGCAGGAACGGCATCTACTGTAAAGTTATCAAAACGGTTGTTCCCGCCTGTTCCTCCTCCTGTTGCCGAAAATTCTACCTTTAATTTAAAGTTAGGGTTGTTATTAGCACCCGGTACAGCAGAAAAATCGAGTGTTATCAGCTGGGGATCTGCATCCTGAGGATACACGGTCTGAAACTGTACAAAAGTAGTTCCGTCTGTTGAATAAGACCAGGTCTGTGTTCCTGCTCCCTGACCGGATCTTCTGGTGGTGAACTTAACAATGATGTTATTATAGCCCGTTGTAGGAAGATTAAACTGTAAAGCTCCTCCAATCGGATTGTTGAATCTTAAATGGGCTCCGGAGCCATCACCGTTTCTTGCATTTAAATTTTGCAGACTAAAATTCTGTCCGGTACCTCCGGCAAAATCAATAACACTCGTTCCTCCTGTTATAGGTGCAAGAGAACCATTTACCATCGTAGAATTAGGGGTCGTAATTGTGGCTGCAGAAGCATTATCATTAAAATTCCAGTAATGAATCAGTGTCTGCCCGAAAAGACCGCTCTGAAAGAAGAATGCGGCAATCACAGACCCTTTTAATAGGTAATTGTTGATCATTTTTTATTTCAATTAGATAAATACAAAAATGAACTTTATACCTTGCAATTATTTTAATGGAACTTTAAAAAATGTTTAAAAAATAGGTTTATTTCCGATAAAATACAAAAAATTATGTTGAATAAGAAACTTTAGAATGAAAATTATTTTCCTGATTTTCCCGAAAAGTTTAAAATTGTACCTGATTTATTTCCTTCCAAAGGATGTTTCTGCATATAAAAATATCCTGAAACAGCAGTCACAAGCAAGAGTACAAAAATAACCAGAACAATTCTTTTTAACATGTCTCTCATAGCGCTAAATTTTTAATATCTCTAATTTCTAAAGTAGATGTAGGGTATCCCTTTTGTGTCACATTGATCATTGCTCTACCCACTTCGTGTAAAGTTAATGATTTTGACTGAAAAAATACAGGAAAAATCCAAATAAAAGGTTTAAAAAACCATTTTACATTGATTTGACCCTCAACAGGTTTCATAAATCCCGGACGGAAATTATAAGCGCCTCTGAAATTCATTCTTTTCAGATCATTTTCTGTTTTTCCTTTTACACGGGCCCACATCATTTTTCCACTCTCTGTGCTGTCTGTACCTGCCCCGGAAACATAGTTGAACACCATTTCAGGATTTTGGTTCAAAACAGCTTTTGCAAAATGAAGGGTTGTATCATAAGTGATTTGGGTGTATTCTTCTTCGTTCATGCCTATACTGCTAATTCCTGCACAGAAAAAGCAGGCATCATAACCTTTTAGTTTTTCATCATTCAGATCGAGCGAAAGAAAGTCAGGGACGAGATATTCTTTCAGCTTAGGATACGTTTTCCCGGAGGGTTTTCTGCTTATGCTCAGGATTTCGGAAACATCCGGGTTTTCAAGACATTCCATTAAAACACCTTCGCCTACCATTCCCGTAGCTCCTGTAAGAATTATTTTGATTGGGTTCATTGCTTTGCTATTGATATTGGATATGACGGATAGGGATAGGGTTTTACTTTAAAATTTTAGATAAAAGATAAAAGATGTTGTCTTAAATGTCTGGATTCAATAATTCAATAGGGATGGGCTTTAGCCCGCCTTAAAAATGAGCCGCCTTGTACTGGATTTAGCTAAAACTTAATTATACAGATTGCTTCGTCGCTATGCTTCTCGCAATGACAATGGGGAAAACTTTTAAAATAAAAGCCAGCGCATTTTTGCGCTGGCCTTCAATATCTTTATAAGCTTTACTTTTTATGTCGCAGCTGACTGTAAATATTATGGATCAATCCGTCTGCTACGGAAATTTTAGGAACAAAGATCTTATTGATATCAGACCATGACATGACATTGTTAAAAATTCCCAGGGCATGTACCAATACATCGGCACGATCCTCTCTAAGGTTGTAGTTGGTCATTCTTTCTTCCACAGAAAGTTCATTGAATTCTTTGTAAACCTTTTTCAGATGAGACAGAGACATTGGTTTTCCATCTTTGGTCTTGCTCATAGAGAATACTTTGTTGATATTTCCACCCGAACCGATGGCAACAATTGGCTTTTTGCTGACAATATTTTTCTTGATTTCCTCCTTCATTTCTTTCCAGTTATCCATCGTAACAAGATTGTTGAGAAGACGGATTGTTCCGATGTTGAAAGATTTTTCGTAAACCATCTTGCCATTTTCGTAGAAGGTCAGTTCTGTAGAACCTCCGCCCACGTCGATATATAAATAGGCAAATTCTTTATCAAGACCTTCTGCAACATGATTTTCATAAATCAGGGTAGCTTCCTCATCACCGGAAATAATTTCAATATTGATTCCTGATGTGTCTTTTACCAGATTGATGATATCATTACCGTTGGCAGCATCACGCATGGCACTGGTAGCACAGGCTCTGTAGTGGTCTACTTTGTATATTTTCATCAGGTCACTAAAGATTTTCATGGAATCAATGACCATTTTTTCTCTTTCCGGACCTATCTTTCCGATGGTAAAAACATCCATTCCCAGTCTCAGAGGAATTCTGAGAAGGTTCAGCTTAATAAATTCAGGCTTTCTGTTATTGATCTTTACCTCATTGATAAGAAGGCGGGCTGCATTACTCCCTATGTCTATCGCTGCTATCTTCATTTCTTGCTTGTTTTAGCTTTTAAATATTTATAGGTTTCTATTTGTGATCGGCATTCTTTTTTATCATTTCTTACGTATTCATTGCTCAGTTTTTTGTCTAAAATCCTTGCTTTTACGTTATCTCTAAGCTGGATATCAAGAATATCTTTTAATTCCTTCTTAAGGTTCTTATTAGTGATTTTAGCGGCTGCTTCAATCCTGTAGTCAAGGTTTCTTGTCATCCAGTCTGCGGAAGAAATGTACATGTCTTCAGCCCCTTTATTGTAAAAATACATAACTCTGGCGTGTTCCAGGTATTCATCTACAATACTGATGGCTTTTATTTTTTCTTTGAATTCCTTTTGATTTACGGCACAATAGATACCTCTTACAATCATTCTGGTTACCACTCCGGCTTTAGCAGCTTCATATATTTTTTCAATCAGTGCGCGGTCACTCATTGAGTTTACTTTGACAATGATTTCTGCTCTTCGTCCTGCCTTAGCTTCTTCGATTTCCTTATCGATATGGTGAACAATCTTTTCACGCATAAACTGAGGGCAAACTAATAAATTTTTACAAGTTTTCAAAATGGAAATAAAATCATCTTTCGGTTTTTTCAACACATTGAAGACTTTATTGATATCTGCCATGATGCCTCGGTCTGCAGTCAGCAACAGATGATCACCATATATTCTGGCTGTTTTTTCGTTGAAATTTCCGGTACTTACGAAGCCATACTGGATTGTTTTATTGTGGGCTCTCTTCTTGATGACACAAAGTTTGGCATGTACTTTTTTATTAGGGATTCCTACAAGCACAGTAATTCCTTCCGGTTCCAGCATATCTTTCCATTCCAGGTTGGATTCTTCATCAAATCTTGCCTGAAGCTCCAGCATCACAGTCACTTCTTTACCATTTCTGGCAGCGTAAATCAGAGCATTGATAATTTTTGAACTGCTTGCCAGACGGTACGCTGTAATTTGTATGGATTTTACATCCGGATCCATAGCGGCTTCACGGAGAAGATCAATCACCGGATTGTACTTGTGATAAGGGAAGGTAAGGAGTACATCTTCTTTTAAAATGACATCTGTCACTCTTTCCCCATGCTCAAACGCCTGATGCGTAAAAGAGGTTCTTTCTACAGGTCTTTCATACTTTTCAAAAACATCGGGAAAATCCATGAAATGCTTGAAATTATGAATTTTGCCTCCCGGAATGATGCTGTCTTTCTTAGTTAAGTTAAGCTTTCTGATAAGGAGTTCCAGCAGAGCTTTATCCATATCTTTATCAAAAACAAAACGGGTAGGCTTTCCTTTTCTTCTGTTTTTGAGTCCTTTTTCTATTTTTTCTGCAAAGTTGGTTCTGATATCATTATCCAGATCCAGTTCGGCATCCTTTGTTACTTTAAATGCATTGGCTGCAAATTCATCATATCCAAAATAAGAAAATATGTGCGGAAGATTGAAGGCGATTACATCCTCCAGAAGCATTACATTTTTTTCTTCCGGATCTTCTGTTGGCAGCAATACGAATCTTCCTACAAAACGGGAAGGAATTTCAATAATGGCATAATTACTGGAATACTGCCAGTCTTTTTTTCTCATGGCTACTCCCAGATAAAGACTTTTATCACGCAAATAAGGCATAGGAGTATTTTCGTGAAGGAGAATCGGGATCACATTGGATTCTACCACTTCATCGAAATATTGTCTGACAAATTCTTTTTGGTTGGCTGTCAGGTTTTTGGCATTCTTAATAAAAACTTTATGATCAGCCATTTCGGTCTGGATTTTTTTCCAGGTTTTATCGAAATTCAGCTGTTGTCTCATCACAACTTCATTGATTCTCTGAAGGATCTTGGATGGCGGCTGATAAAAAGATTCGGCAATCACTTTTTCCTTAAAATCCATGGCGCGCTTTAATCCGGCAACACGCACTCTGAAAAATTCATCTAAATTGTTGGAGAAAATTCCGAGGAAACGTATTCTTAAATGTAAGGGAACTTTTTCATCCATAGCTTCCTGCAAAACTCTTTCATTAAAGGCAAGCCAAGTAATATCTCGGGGATTAAAGTGTATTGACATTCTAAATGTGTATATTTTATCAAAAATAATCATTCGTACAGATTCTTCCTCTATTTCTTAGGTTAAACTTTGATTAATTTTTAAAGGTTTGATGAGTTATTCTTTGTGATCTTCGATTTTCCTTATAAAGTAATTGGTTTTCAGTGGTTTTTGATATATTTATATCACGAACTATTTGCTATTAATCAGGATACATATTCATTGGAGAAAATGCTTTAAAGAATTATAAAAACTTGTAACCATGAAAAAAATTATGATTATACTTCTGCTACAGTTATTTGGTTGGGGATACAGTCAATATGTAGAGGTTTTGGAAAAAGGAAATTTGGAAAACTTGTCTCCTCAAAAATTTATGATTCCTTTACAGAATCAGGAAAACTATAAATCTGCTTTTTTAGGACGATATAAAGCTCATTATCCCGGTACCTACCTCGGACATTTGTTTACAGCTATTAGCGATGAAGCAAAGAATGCAGGAGCCAATGCCTATTATATTGTGAGTTTCAAAGAAGGAGATAAACAAAATGAGTCTGAACTGATATTGGATACTTATCATATCCGGGATTCTGATATCAAAGATCAAAGTCTGCTGATTGAAAAAAATAGAATTTATATTATTGGGGAACCCGTTTTAAATAGTGAAAATACGTCAAAGTTTAAAGTAAACGGAGCCAGAAAAGAAGTAAAAGACAATACATTTGCAACTGTAGTAATAAAGGAAAATGAAGAGGTTAAAATAGTAAAAGGAGGAATTACTGGAATGGCAGTATGGGTAAAATGGAAGCCGGAGCAGTTTAATAAATTCTACAGCTTTTCAGGCATCGGAATAGACGGTGCAGGTTTTGGAGCTAATGGAATGGGAGTTGGCATTAATACAGGAAGGATATATTCCGTAGATCCTGACCTTGGGTATTTTTTAATCCGGGTTTTAAAAGAAAGTAAATAGTATCTTTCACCTCATAGAGGAGAAGTTGACATATCTTCATACATAAAAAATGATTTTTTTTCCTGAATATAATTTCAAAACCTCGATTTTATCGGGGTTTTTATTTTTATTGTGTCATTTTGTCATATTTTTTTGAATGGTACAGATATTGAGAAATTGAGAGTGTAAATTAAAATTAAAAATAGAAAAAATATAAAATATTATGAGTAAAATAATTGGAATTGACTTAGGAACAACCAACTCTTGTGTTGCTGTAATGGAGGGGAAAGACCCTGTTGTTATTCCTAACGCAGAAGGTAAGAGAACTACTCCTTCTATCGTAGCTTTTACGGAAGACGGAGAGAGAAAAGTAGGTGATCCTGCAAAAAGACAGGCTGTAACGAATCCAACAAAAACTGTTTACTCTATCAAAAGATTTATCGGAACCCACTTTAAAGATGATGCTTCTGAAATCACAAGAGTACCTTATAAAGTAGTTGCCGGACCAAACGATACAGTAAAAGTAAAAATCGACGATAGAGAATATACTCCACAGGAAATTTCTGCAATGACTCTTCAGAAAATGAAGAAAACTGCTGAAGATTATCTTGGTCAGGAAGTAACAAGAGCAGTAATCACTGTTCCTGCATACTTCAACGATGCACAAAGACAAGCTACTAAAGAAGCTGGTGAAATTGCAGGTCTTAAAGTAGAAAGAATCATCAACGAACCTACCGCTGCAGCGTTAGCGTATGGTCTTGATAAAAACCATAAAGATCAGAAAATCGCAGTATATGACCTTGGTGGTGGTACTTTCGATATCTCTATCCTTGATTTGGGAGACGGTGTATTCGAAGTATTGTCTACAAACGGTGATACCCACTTGGGAGGTGATGACTTTGATGATGTGATCATCAACTGGATGGCTGACGAGTTCAAAGCTGAAGAAGGGGTAGACTTGAAAGCTGATGCCATTGCTCTTCAAAGATTGAAAGAAGCAGCTGAAAAAGCTAAAATTGAATTATCTTCTTCTCCTCAGACTGAAATCAACTTACCATATATCACAGCTACTGCTACAGGTCCTAAGCACTTAGTGAAGACTTTAACAAAAGCTAAATTCGAGCAATTATCTGCTGATCTTGTAAGAAGATCTATGGAGCCTGTTGCTAAAGCATTAAAAGATGCTGGTTTATCAACTTCTGATATCGACGAAGTAATCCTGGTAGGTGGTTCTACAAGAATCCCGATTATCCAGGAAGAAGTAGAAAAATTCTTCGGTAAAAAACCATCCAAAGGAGTAAACCCGGATGAGGTTGTAGCCATTGGTGCAGCTATTCAGGGAGGTGTATTGACAGGAGATGTAAAAGACGTATTACTACTTGACGTTACGCCACTTTCTTTAGGTATCGAAACAATGGGTTCTGTATTCACAAAATTAATTGAAGCGAACACTACGATCCCAACAAAAAAATCTGAAGTATTCTCTACAGCTTCTGACAACCAGCCGGCTGTAAGCATCAGAGTTGGACAGGGGGAAAGACCAATGTTCAACGATAACAAGGAAATCGGTAGATTTGACCTTACAGATATTCCACCAGCACCAAGAGGAGTTCCTCAGATTGAAGTAACATTCGATATTGATGCGAACGGTATCCTAAGCGTATCTGCTAAAGATAAAGGAACTGGTAAAGAGCAGTCTATCAAAATCCAGGCTTCTTCAGGTCTTTCTGACGAAGAAATCGAAAGAATGAAGAAAGAAGCTCAGGAAAACTCTGCGGCTGATGCTAAGAGAAAAGAAGAAGTTGAAATCTTCAACAAAGCTGACGGATTGATCTTCCAGACTGAAAAACAATTGAAAGAATTCGGTGAGAAACTTTCTGCTGACAAAAAAGCAGCTATTGAAGCAGCTCATGCAGAATTAAAAACAGCTTTCGAAGCTAAAAATGCTGATGACGTAAAAGCTAAAACTGAAGCGTTAGATGCAGCCTGGATGGCCGCTTCTGAAGAATTATACGCAGCGGGTCAACAGCCAGGTGCTGATGCAGGTGCAGGAGCTCAGAATGCTGGTGGAAACGCCGGAGCTGAAGATGTACAGGATGCAGACTTCGAAGAAGTAAAATAATAAATGTAAACACTAACATTTAATTATAAATCAACCCGGCAGCAAACAAAGTTTGCTGCCGGGTTTTATTTTACAGGAGATTTAACTTGCCCTCAGAAATAGGGTTACAGTTTTTTAAGTACCTTTTTTATCCTTCAGAATCATTTTACCCCAATCATTGATGTGATCCAATAAAGGAATAAATGACAATCCCAAATCTGAAAGACTATATACAACTTTTACCGGAGGCTTTGTTCCAAATACCGTTCGTGTTATCAGCTGATCTCTTTCCAATTGCCTCAACTGAATACTTAAAGTTGTTTCTGTAATAAAAGAAAGGTCTTTCTTGAGCTCGCCAAACCTTTTATCCCCATTTTTTAAGTGGCAGAGAATAACCCCTTTCCATCTTCCTCCAATGAGATCCATTACGAAACTTACAGCACAGGGATAAGATTTCTGATCAACATTAACGAATAAGGACTCACATTTTTTTTCCATCTTTTCTATAGTATCTAAATTGATAGTTATTTTATGATAATAGTACAGGAGCTATTTTTACACAATATTAATCAGAATAAAAGAAATAAAAAAATGTATCAGCTAGCCCAAATTAATGTTGCCCGAATGATAGGAACCAACATAGAAGATCCGGTGATGAATGAGTTTGTCAGTCATTTGGATTCAGTAAACCAATTGGCAGAGAAAAGCGACGGATTTATCTGGAGACTCAAAGATGATGAAAACAATGCTACAAGTTTTAATCCACTAAACGATGAACAGGTTATCATCAATTTATCGGTGTGGGAAAACATAGAATCCCTGGAACATTTTACTTATAAAACATTCCACGTTGATTTTCTGAGAAGAAGAAGAGAATGGTTCCAAAAATACGGAAAAGCTCACTATGCGATGTGGTGGATTAAAAATAATGAATATCCTGGTATAGATGAAGCATTGAAACGGCTAGAATATTTGCAGGAACACGGTTCCTCTTCTTATGCATTTAATTTTCAGCATGTTTTTCAGTCGCCATAGTTGCAGCGTTGAAAAACTTTTGCAATGAGCATGCTAATAAAGCTATCTTTGTACGGTTCAGTATTTTTATTGAAATAAATGAAAGAAAGATATATTGCTTTTCTGGCAGTTGCCGGAGTACTATGTTTACTAAGTTATACTTCTAATGATCCTGCAGGATATACTGTGGAAGAGCTTCGCACACTGTACAGCAGCGGGGACCAGAGTAAATGGCCGGCACCTCATTTATTTGATGAAGCTAAAGAAGGGTTTCAGGATATCGGACCGTTGCCAAAAATGAGTTTTCCTGAAGATAATCCCTATTCCGAAGATAAAACGGAACTGGGAAAAATGTTATTCTTTGATCCGAGATTGTCAGGAAGCGGACAAATTTCCTGTGCCAGCTGTCATAATCCCGAAACAGGATGGTCAGACGGAAGCAGGGTCTCTTTTGGTCATAACAGGCAGACGGGAACCAGAAATGCTCCTGCTTTGGTAAATATAGGATATGCTAAAACACTTTTCTGGGATGGCCGTTCCGCAACGTTGGAAGAGCAGGTGAAAGCCCCTATTGAAAATCCGGTAGAAATGAATCTTCATATGTCTATGGCAACAAAAAACATCAGTAAGATTAAAGAATATAAACCTTTTTTTCTGAAAGCTTTCGGAAACGAAGACGTAACAGAAGAAAAGATTGCAAAAGCGATTGCCGCATTTGAACGTTCACTGACCAGTCCGCCTTCGAGGTTTGATCAGTTTGTTACCGGAAAGAAAGATGCTTTAACGGATTCCGAAATCAATGGTCTTCATCTATTCAGAACCAAAGCTAATTGTATCAACTGCCACAATACACCTTATTTCTCTGACCGGAAATTTCACAATCTGGGGCTTACTTATTATGGAACACCATATGAAGATCTGGGAAGATATATCGTTACCCATAAAAATGAAGATGTAGGAAAATTTAAAACCCCTGCCTTGAGAGAAGTTTCTGAGAACAAACCTTATATGCATAACGGGCTTTTCCCTGAGCTGGCGAACGTTGTCATGATGTATAATGCCGGAATGCTGAAGGAAAAGATCAATGATCATAAGTTTCCTCGTAAATCAGCAATGGTAAAAAAACTGAATTTAACAGATGACGAAGTGTTTGATATCGTAGCATTTTTAAAAACACTGAGCAGTTATCAATACAAAGTACGTCCGCCGGAATTACCTAAGTCATAATAATTTATGGTAAAACTATTTTAACCAGAAAGATTTATTTTGTGTGTTTTGAGCTTGCAAAAATTAAATTCATAAAACAAAAAGGTCTCTGGAGCTGAGCTCAAGAGACCTTTTTGTAATTGATGTAATTGATGATGCTTTTACTTACTAGTTATCTTTAGTGAAAACAGTAGCAGCCATTGAAGCTTTACCCCAGTTGAAATTACTTCCTGTAGCGGACCACATATTAAACCTAACTGGATAAGAATTACTTTCAGCATACCCATTTAAAGTATAGGTTACTGTAACAGGAGAAGCACTGGTATTGTTAAAGGTATCATTAAATTTTCCGGAGACAGAAACCATTTCAGAGCCAGTAGTTCCTTCCGGAAGGGTAAATTTTCTGGAACACTCTGGTGCTTCTATACCATCTTTGAGAAAACGTATTCCAAAATAACCAGTAATAGGTACACCAGTATACTGAACTCCAGTCCCCATCGGAACGCTATAATCTACAACAATTTTAGCAGTATTGTTAGCTGGAATAGTTACCGAAACAGATAATCCCAGATCAATATTATTTACAGTAGTACCAGAAGGTAGTGCTATCTGGCCTACCGGAGCTGTTGCCGTATCCGTAAAAACTCCTAAAAGTTGATAATCAGTTGTCTGAGGGGCTAATTTATCCCACTTTGGAGCTGCCGGAGTTCCTGAATTAGTATAAAGTCCTTCTCCATAGGGAGTTAAGGCGGTGTTGGAATTATAAACCATTAACCCTTTTGCAGGAGAGGGAACAGTAGCTCCATCTGTGACTGAGGTTAATGATACTCTTGGCAGCAAAAAGCCTCTGTTGGTAGCAGTAAGATCAAGCAAAGCTGAGTTATCAGGAGCATTGGTACCCACCCCGACATTTCCGCCTACAGGATTAAGTGCTAAAGGAAGACCCGTAGTTGAAGTTTTATTCTGGCTTGAAATATAAGATCCAAAAGGGGCATTGGTATAGGTTCCGAAATCCAGAGCATGGTTCGTACTCCCATCAACTCTAAAGGTTGCATTGGTATTGGCTGTACCCAATGCAGAAGGCTGTGCATTGATTCCGGCTACCACCAGCTTATTCGTAGGGGTAGTGGTTCCAATTCCCAGACGGTCATTGGCTGCATCCACAGATAAGGTATTTCCGTCTACAGAAAATGCATTGGTCTGCGTTCCTGTAAATGCCAGGGTATTAGCGCCCTGTGTTACCGTTCTGTTTCCGGTAAGAGTACCGTCTGCAGTATAGAGATTTACCGGAGTAGCTCCTACAGATCCGCCATCTGTAGATCTCCATCCTGAATTACTGTATACATATTCCAAAGCTTTGCCATTGGGAATGGTAACCCCACCTAATGAGGCGCCAAAACCTCCTGTTGTATTATTATAAACAATGATTCGCTGACCTGCATTAGGGGCAGCAGGCGCAGTAACCGTAACGGTTGCTGTAGCAGCGCCGGTAAGTTGTACCTGGCTGACATTGGCAGGTATCGTAACAGCATTACCCGCAACAGCTAAAGCGGTTTCACGGTTGGTAATCGCTCCGTTTACATCCAAAGCTGTTCCTGGAGAATCTGTAGCAACCCCTACATTTCCTCCCACCGGATTTAATACTAATGGAAGACCTGTGGCAGCCGTTTTGTTCTGGCTTGAAATATAGGATCCATAAGGAGAGTTGGCATAGGTTCCGAAATCCAGCGCATGGCTGGTATTTCCATCAACTCTGAGTGCAGCATTGGTATTGGCTGTGCCCAATGCTGAGGGTTGGGCATTAATGCCCGTTACCACCAGTTTATTAGTGGGGGATACTGTGCCTATCCCAACATTACCGTTAGATATCACAGTAAAATCGTCAGTAGACTGAGCTGTTGAAGGCACTCCCGTTGTTGGATTATTTTTTAATCCGTCAATGTTAAATATTCCCTGAGGATTACTTGTATTGATCCCCACTTGTGATTTTGCCACCAGAGAAAAGGTGGTGAGCAAGCCGGCTAGTAATAAATTTTTTTTCATAATATATAAGAAATTAAGATTAGAATAAATTAATATCTCTTTTTGTTGTCGGGAACTCCATCATAGCAACAGAGTCTCCTTACATTTTACTATTATATCTATATCAGATTCACATATTTTTTGTCAATCTTTCATTTCAATTGTTGAAATGAAATAAAAAAGATTGTGCTGTATAGTATTGTTTTTTTGATCTTCAATTTATTTCATGATTTCCTTAGTAAAAATAAGATTTATTAAGGTGGTCGCATGTTTTTGATATACAACACACATACATCACATGTACATCATTTGATGAAATCAATGTATTTTATACTTTGTATTATCATTGTTGTGTGAAATAATTAATCTATAATGTGTTTTATCTTTTTATATTTAAACCTTAGCAATACGGTGTTCCGGTATTCTGCAGCTCTTTTGTAAAGGCTCTTTTGATTTTGATTAAAAAAGAAATTACTTGTAGCTGTAAAAGATATAAGCTCATACATCATCTGGTATTGATGGTATCATAAATGGTATTTTTGAATGAAATACAGATTGTAAAAAGGCTTAATGTAATTACTGCATATTTTAAGTGTAAAAATATAAAGCCTGGATGAGCAGGTATCTCACGGTACTAATAATCATCCAGGTTTAATAAAATTATTGACTTGTCTCTTTTATGAATACCCGGGATTAATAATTAACAAAAGGTCTTCATATGGATAGTCCTTCGGCAGGCTCAGGGTGACAACCCGGATACCAACTGGAATTTTTAAACGTTGTCAGGATGAGCCTGTCAAAGCTAATATTAAAGTTGTTTACACTTTACAAAACCACAAAAATCACAAAAGATTTCATTTAAAAACATTTGAGTTTACTTAAGTAAGTTTAAAATGAGACTGCACAAAAGCTCACATAAGAGATGAACATTTCAACTTCGCTCAACAGGCAAAGATTTTCACAAAGCTTAAGTGGGCTATTATATATAAGGTCTGACTCTAAAAAAATGGAGTGTTTAAAACTTTTGGGTCTTTTGTATTTAAAAATAATGAATATAAAAGTGTAAACAGCTTCATTACTAAAAAAGGACAGGGCAATAAATAAAAATACCCTTCAAAATTTTTTTTGAAGAGTATTTGAAGCTGGATATGTTCCAGATGACTTAGTTATTGGTTACTGCTATGGAACGGGAGAAGCAGTTGCCGCTCCGACGCTGCTGCCTCCAAGATTATAAGTGCCAGTACTCAGATTCGACATTTGTTCATTGGAAATAATCAGTACTCTGATTCCCCACACAAATGAACTGCCTGATGTAGTATTTGCATTAGGGACATCTGCATAAATCCTCCAGGTTCCGTTTTGCTGAAAAGTATAGATATCTGGTGCCTGAAAATCAAAAACGGTTGAACCATTACCTTTAAAGCCTGCATTGATATCACTGTGATTATTGGTGTCAAATCCCACTACAATGGCAGTATATGAAGAAACAGGTATTTTGGTATCGAAGTTAGAGATGAAATCTCCGTTCGGGTTTGTAAAAGTATAATATTTAAAATACATTTTTGAAACAGGTCCTATTTTACCCCAGTTCGGTGATGCGCTTGTTCCTCCGTTATAGTAAATTCCTTCTCCCTGAGGTGACATGGCTGTATTGTTGTTATACACCAGAAGGCCTTTTGCAGGTGCGGGAACAGTACTGGCATCTGATGGAGATGACAGGGATACTCTTGGCAGTAAAAGTCCTTTATTGGCAGCATTAAGATCCAGCAATGCTGAATTATCCGGACTATTGATTCCTACCCCTACATTCCCGGAAGGAGTAACTACCACTTTTGCACTATTATTAGCCATCAGGTTCAGATTATTTGAAGTAGTAGTCCCCACATAACCTGCTCCTGCTCCGATATATGTTTTCAGATTCACTGTACCATTGGTATGGTTTAAACCAAAACTATTATCAGGGGTGCTGATGGTCAGTTTGGTGTCAGGCGTTGCAGTACCAAGACCTACACGGTCATTGGCAGCATCTACAGATAAGGTAGTTCCATCCACAGAAAATGCATTGGTCTGTGTTCCTGTAAAGGCAAGGGTATTGGCTCCCTGGGTAACAGTACGGTTTCCTGTCAGAGACCCATCCGTGTTATAGATATTGGCAGATGCAGGTGCTGCCGGTAGAGCTTTCCATGTTGCTACTCCGCTGGCATCGGATGTTAACACCTTATCTGTCCCTTGCGTTCCGTCTACAATTTTCAAAGCCCCGCTTGTTCCTGATTCAATCTGAAGCTTACTAGTAGGATTTGTTGTCCCGATACCAATGTTTCCGGAAGATTTGATGGTCAGTCTCGGCGCATAATCTGTAGCATTTCTGGTTGAAAATTGTAATCCTGCATAGCTGTTGGCTGCATCACGGTCGATTCCTGTAATGCTTGCTCCTGATAGTCCTGTTTCAGATGTTGATGGAATGAACCCCAGCTCTGCAAACTGCCCGCCGGTGCTATTTAAATTATAGAGGGTAATATTTCTTGAAACTCCTTGTGAACACGGAGCCCCGCAATTTTCAATTCCTGCAGAAATGGTATTGGCTGTAGCTCCCGCACTGTTTTGAACAGACAGGGCAGAAGCAGGAGCGATGGTACCGATTCCCACTCTGCTGTTTGCAGCATCCACGGAGAAATTTTTCCCATTGACAGAAAAAGCATTGGTTTTTGTCCCTGTGAATGCCAGGGTATTGGCTCCCTGCGTTACTGTTCTGTTACCGGTAAGGGTGCCATCTGCATTGTAAATATTAACGGGAGTGCTCAGCTTTGTCCATACAGTACCATTGTAATAATAGTAGCCAACGGTATCAATATTCAAAGCGGTACCTGCAGCGGTACCCGTAGCGATATTGTTGACATAGATAAGGGTTGATACCGGAACCCCGGTCATACTCTGAGCTTTTTGTCTGTCTACTCTTGGAATAAGTAATCCTTCTACTGTTGTACCGGTACCAGTACTGTTTTTAGCGGTCACATCAAGTGTTGCAGCGGGGGTTGGGGTATTAATCCCCACCTGTGATTTTGCCAATGAAAAGGTAGCAAGCAATCCTACTACGAATAAATTTTTTTTCATAATATGTGTTAATTAATAATTTTCCTATATCAACAGTTATAATAGCAGTGAAAATATTACTGAACTTTATCTACGTGCTTTACTTACTGTGATTGGTTGCAAAGGTAATGCTTGGTGAAGTTTTAAAGTATATTATACGCTTATCATAGATACAACATGGGTATATCATAGGTACATCATTAGTGTATTTTTATTGAAAAAATATATGATATAAGGAAAAAATGTTAATAAATTAAACCACATTATAGTGAATTAAAGAGGGAAATACTATCTTTGCTTTTTGCCCTGGTTGCTTTTATCAGCTTACTATAAGAGGTTGTAAATAAAGATTGGTTTACCAATATAATTTTAAATCATGATTTATAGAGGAGAAATCAAGATAAGGAGGGTGTTATTGATTT
The DNA here is from genome assembly GCF_050470705.1 of Chryseobacterium sp. NRRL B-14798. Classification (NCBI taxonomy): domain Bacteria; kingdom Pseudomonadati; phylum Bacteroidota; class Flavobacteriia; order Flavobacteriales; family Weeksellaceae; genus Chryseobacterium; species Chryseobacterium sp. NRRL B-14798. The sequence goes on from NZ_JBFLUL010000005.1 coordinate 1,297,439, forward strand.
AAATTAATAAAGAGACAGCTAATGTTATAATAATTTTTACATCTGTTTTATACATCTGTTGATTCTGGTTAGAATTTTTTTTTGCTGTCAGGTGGAAATAGGGTGCATTTTCAAGTGGGTGTAGTAAGGATGTATGATTTTTTTGAATCCTTTGTTTATAGGGATTTGAGAAGATGATGTATGTACGATGTATGTTATTATTGTGCATTTTTTATCACTTTTTTTTAACCTTGTGAAAAATAAGATAGATATGTATATAAGAAAAGTGAATCGCTGATCTCTTTGTGAGATTCCAGACATCCGGAACCAATAATAAGGTTGAATCATTTCTTTAAAGCAAAAAAGAAAAAAATTGAATTTATTACCGGTAGCAGGTGAAAACGGGAGACAACATATATTTTGATGTGATTCTCAATCTTGTTATTCGTGTAAATAAAAACAGAGAAAAGATAACATTCAAAAAAGGAGTAATTATACTTTACAGAACAGTAAATTATGATGGATAGGAAACTTTTGCCTTGTTTCTTGTTTTCTGAATTGGAGAATATTAATCTGATGTACTTATCATAATAATTTTATTTGGTCATGATAAGTATTTTTTTATCTTTAATCAATAACTCGTTATTATGTTTTTTTAAAAAAAAATAAATAAAATAATTTTATTTTCTTTCATAATATGTTATTCGCAACTATTTTCACAACGATATACAGAAAGGAATATTGATACTTTACTGATGAAAACAAATGAAGTACTCCGGACAAGAATATCTGACGATGATCTTATCCGTTGGAACAAAGGAATTATAAAGGAAGCAATCCGGATTGGCTACCGCGAAGGAGAAGCAATGGGATATGCCAATATTGCCAACCGATATGTATTTGGGGGTAATTTAAAGAAAGGGTTAGAATATTTAAACAAGGCTGAAGATATATCCGGGAAAAGCAATGATAATTTTCTTTTCGGTAAAATTAATCAGGAGTATGCCCAGGTTTATAGTAAAATGGATGTGAGTAAGCTGGCTTTGGAATACAATTCAAAAGCTGTGAATTATGCTTTGAAGCTGAGAAAAGATAACCGTGACTGCCGTCTGTTTTTACACTATGCCTATTCAACCAGATCTTTTTACATGTACAATGTTGACCGGCCTGACTCTGCTCTTATTTACCTGCATAAAGCTATAAAAATAGAAGCAAATCCTCTCGATATATCTAATGTTGCAAGGTACTTTACCATATTTGAGGTGAAACCTGATTCTGCCAGGTATTACTTTCAAAAGGCTTTTATGCTTTTAGAAACCAGGAATTTTAAACATGACAAATTCCAGAGAGCTGTTGTTTTACAGAATTATGGAATATTTCTGAACAGTCAGGGAAAAAGCAGTGAGGCTATCAACGCAATTAAGGAGTCAATTGAATTGGCTAAGCAGGTCAACAGACCTAAACTTCTTCTTAACAATTATAAGGAACTGTCTGGACTTTATAAAAATGAAGGAGATGCTGAAAAAGAAAATGAATATCTGAAAAAGGCAATTTCATTGCAGGACAGCCTTAATGCCAACCAGAATCAGGCTGTAAACCTCTCCATCAACAGACTGAATAAAGATAGAGAAAACGAAAAAGTTCAGTTTAAAAAACAAAATAATACCACGCTGTGGTATAGTGGTATCGCAATGCTGTTGGTTACTTTAATCACCGTTTACTTTTATTTACATGTAAGAAAAAAGAAAAAAAAGCTGGCGGAAAGTCAACAAATAATTTTTGAAATAGGGGAAGAAACAAAAGACCTGAAAAGAAAACTCAGTGAAAATTATGAGAATATCATTCAGCTTGCCAGAGAAAAAAAAGCTGATTTTTTTCCTAAATTCCAGGAAGCCTATCCGGAATTATTCAGGGAGTTGCTGAAAATAAATCCTAATCTTTCCAAATCGGATTTAACTTTTTGTGCCATGATATGGCTTGGCTTTTCGTCAAAGGAAATTGCTCAGAGTGTCTCTATGGAGCACAGATCTGTACAGACAAAAAAGTACAGAATACGGAAAAAACTGAATCTGGAAAGCGAGACAAATCTGTATCTTTTTTTCAGATCTATATTGGAGCCATAGCAGGTTTGAAAAGAATATCCATGTATCGGCTAATTTGAATAGATAATACAGAACCGGAACAAATCTTTTTGTTTCGGTTTCTTTGTTAATTTTTATCCTGAAAAGCTATAGAACATCAGAATTTATGATCTGAATTTTATAATCCGTAGTTTTTAGCTAAGGTTTTATATACATCATATGTGCATTTTCATTTGTTTATAAAATACATGATTTTAAAAAATGCCAATGTATTACATCCATTATAGTGAATTAAATAATAAAATATGATGTTTTCTTTTGTTGTTGCTGTAAAAAATATTGACTATACATAATGAGTTTATAATTGCTGTTTTGGATAATAAATGAAGGAATGCATGTCAGTTGGGGCTATCCATTTTCCTGTATTTCAATACAATAATTTTAACGATAAGAATCATTAATCCAAAAATTGGTTTTGAACCTATTACATAATGGATCGATTAGTAATTCGCCTTATTGTGTGTTTTCAAAAAACAAAAAAAGGCACTATGTGTGAGTAGTTTTTGTGGGTATACCTACAAAGTGGCGTATATATGTTGTAGGGTATTATTATGCTTCTCTCTGTTTTTTTCTTAATCTTGGTAAAAAATAGAAAATGTACTTCCCTATAAATTGCATACGATTATTTTGTAAAGAAGAGGGTGAGATTTCCGGCTTTGCAGTACAAGTACCGGCTGCAGAGAACTGCAAACAAAACTGTCATGAATAATTATAATCAAAGTTCTTCAGGTTATCCTCTGCACCATCCCACCTTACGGAAATTAGGTCTTGTCGGAGGTCTTTCCTGGCATTCAACGCTGGAATATTACATGTACCTGAACCAAACCATCAATGATTATTTCGGTAATAATACAAATCCTCCTCTTGTATTAGTAAATCTTGATCAGTATTCTATGCATCAGTTGCAAAAGTCGGATCATTGGGATATAATTGCAGCAATGCTGATTGAAGCCTGCGATCAATTATATAAAGCCGGAGCCACTGCAGCCATGTTTTGTGCTAATACCCCTCACAAAGTATATCATGATGTGCAGGCCCATAGCAGGATTCCTATACTGCATATCGGAGATGCAACAGGAGCTGCCATTAGAAAGAAAAGTCTTCGAAAGGTTGGGCTTATCGGAACAATATTTACGATGGAGGAGCCATTTATTGCAAAAATTCTTAAGGATCACTACGATATTGAAGTCATAGTACCTGACACAAAGGAAGACAGAAAAAATCTTCACATGATCATACAAAAAGAACTGTCTCTTGGTATTTTAAAGCCTGAAACAAAAAAATATATACTGGATCAGATTGTAATCCTGGAAACGATGGGTGCTGAAGGTATCATATTGGGATGTACAGAATTTCCGATTATTATCGGGGAAAATGATCTGGAGATTCCGGTATTCAACACCACATTGCTGCACGCCCAAATGGGAGTAGATTTTATTCTGAGAACTGATTTTTAACACTTGTTATAGTGCTTTAATTGTCTAATTTAATTTTAAATACTATGGAAAAAAAGACCTCATTATCCACCATGATACTGTTTATTGTGTTATTTTTGGCAAGTTTGTCCGCAAATCTGAAAGCACAAAAGGTAAATCCTGCTATTGATTTTTCCGGATATAAAAAGATTCAGGTGAAACCCAGTGAAGCTGATCCTTCGGTAAAGAACTGGGACAGTGCACATATTGTATTTTATGATAAGGCCATTAAGAATAATAAAGTACTGCTATGGCTCACAGGGACTAAAGGATCAACTGTTCATGTTCCCCAAAGTTTTTTAAAAACAGCATTGGAGCAGGGATATAGGGTTATAGCACTTTCTTTTATAAGTACCCCTGGAGTTTCGCAGGTGTGTAAAGGAGATTATTTGAATCAAAATATTGACTGTGCTGCAGAATTCCGTAGAAAACGTATTTATGGTGATAATACTTTCCTGCCTATTCCGGATCAGTATCAGGATGCCATAATACCTCGCCTGACAGAACTTTTACAGTATTTGTCAAAAAATGATAAAGAGGGTGTATGGTCTCAGTATCTTGATCACAACACAGGTAAACCTGTCTGGAGCAAAATCGCTATAGCCGGTCAGTCTCAGGGGGGAGGAATGGCTGAATTTATTGCCCAGCATGAGTCTGTAGCCAGGATCATCAGCTTTTCAGGGGGGTGGGATTACAGTAATTCCAAAACGAAAAAAATCGCAGGGTGGTACTCCCAAAAATTAGTAACATCACCTCAAAATGTTTTTGCAACTTATCATGTAAAAGAGGTTGCTTCAACAGAGCTAGCGGAAATTTGTAAAACACTCCATATCCCAGCAGAGAATGTTTTTGCATTAGATCAGTCTATTGTTCAAAACACAAATATGCGTACTCCTCCTAATCCCTATCATGTGGAAGGAATTAAAAATCCTGTGTATCAACCTATCTGGATAAAAATGCTTGGTTCGGGGCTATGATTTCTAAAAGATCATTTGCTATGATTTAAAGCTATAAGTTTAGATATGATAAAAACTCTTCCTGCTGGAAGAGTTTTTTTATTTAAAGACATAGAATATTAAACTTTCATTGTCTGACGATTCAAGGAAAATTACATACTTGAGTGTTGAAAATATTATTGTAATTATACTGGAGTAAATGTTTAAGTATTACTATTTTATGAAAATTGATTCATGAATTATGAGGAATGGTTTTAATTTGTATATTTGGTTTTATTTAGAATAAATAAAAATATAATTTAAAGAAATCATTAATGAATACAATTTTGTCCATCTAATCCACATTTTCATTAAAAACTATGAAACTACAAAACAAAAGAATCCTTACTCTGGATGTAATAAAAGGTATAAGTGTCATCGGAATGATCATTATACATACCTTATTGGTGTATGCCAATGTAAAATCACAATATGAAACAGCTGTCGGCAGTTTTATTGTTTTTCTTGGAAGGGGAACTTCTATTTTCCTGATCTGTATGGGAATTACTTTCATGACTTCCAGTCATCAAAGTCTTAAAAGTGCTTTAAAACGGGGTGCTTTACTAATATTTGCAGGGTTGTTCATGAACTTTATGAAGTTTATGATTCCTGTCATTTTTAATTTTGCTCCCGATAATTTTATCCAAAAATATGGCTGGGGCGCACCTATAGAACAGCAGTATGTATATCTGGTACAGCTGGGTGATATTTTACAGCTGGCTGGGATGTCTTTATTATTTGTTGGATTTATCAGGGCGTATGTGAAAAATAAATATATCATTCTGGCAATAGGTTTATTCGTTGCGCTGGTATCCAGGGAAGTAAGCGGAATTAACCTGGATTATCCTGTGATCAATTATGTTCTGGATCTCCTTTTCAATACCGATTATCCGGCATATGTCTATTTCCCTGTTTTTCCATGGATGGCCTTTATCATCATCGGAATGTTTTTCGGGAAATGGTTTCAGGAGCTGAACTACAATACCCAACAGATATTTAGAAATATGCTGTATGCCGGACTGTTATTTATTGCCATAGGAGCACCGCTGGTCTTTCTGTATGGTGATTATCATTACAATGGTTTTTATCATATGGGCCCCGGAGGTGTTCTTTATTTTGCAGGCTGGACACTACTGTTTTTATGGCTGATTAATACGTTTATGGCAAACGCCAAAGAAAATGGTTTTATACGTGTTCTCAAATATTGCAGTAAAAACCTGACCTCAATGTACATGATTCAATGGATATTAATCTCGTGGGGAAAAGGAATTTTCGGATATCGGCAACATGAAATTGGATACGTGTGTATGCTGATCCCGTTGTATATTATTCTCACCTTTTCAGTACAGACTATGGTGGATGTCATAAGAAAGAAAAAAACGTTAATTGACTTCATACTGATATCACCTGATGAAACAGTTTTAAAATAATAATTCCATCCTCTTTAAAATTCATAAAAACCACGGTAAAAATTACCGTGGTTTTGTTTTGTAATCAGCTAAGAATTTCCACTTCTTCCGGTACAACAAAAAGAATGGTACAGCCATGTTCAGATTTCACGGAATGTTTGAAATCAGGCGGAGTATATAGATAATCTCCTTTTTCAAGCCGGGCTCCTGCAATAGTTGCATCACCTTCCAGTATAAATAATTCCTCTCCTGCAGGATGGTTATGATAAGGATAGCTGGCTCCTGGTTCAAATTTTAAAAGAATACTGGTAGAACGTTTTTTTTCAGGATCAAATTTTAAGGATTTTACAAAAATACCTTGATAATGAATTCCTTTTTCAATCAAAGGCTGCCATTCTTTCTGTTCTGTTTTTACGATGTAATCGTGGATGTTGGTGTTCATGTAATATAAATTTTAATTGTTATTGATGTAAGAAATGGTCAAAACTCCATTTATAATGGGAAAATGTACTCAGAAGAAATGCCCCTGCACTGAATGCGAAGACTGAATAGTCCAGAGGTTCTTTAATTCCAAAAGAAATGCTCATGGCTATGGCAAAAAATAAAGTGAGCACAGAGGCGTACCTTGCTGTTCTTTTTATCTGAAAACCCAGAAGAAGCATAAAGCCTATTGAAACTTCAGCTGCCGTTGAAAATAGGGCAATACAAGGTGCCCACGATGGTGGTAAAAATGAATTGGTTTCAGCGGTATAATGAACAAAATTTTTCCAGCCTGAAGATTGAGCCCCCCAAAGATTCAGCCTGCTTGCTACTGCTGATAAAAATCCGGCAGCCAGAGCAATTCTTAATAAAAAAACGGCGGTATCCTGTTGCGTTTTCATACGTATAATTTTTAGGTTTTAATTACAGTACAAAGTTCAGCGAAAGCCGCCGCCTAAAGAATAGACAATTCCGGGAAAAGCATGTAATATTGAAGAAGGAAGCTGAAAGTTTTTAAATTTCCTTTACCACTTTCTGATACTCTTTGGGAGACTGTGAAGTATGTTTTTTAAAGAAATTTGAAAAATAGAAAGGATCATTGAAACCAAGCTGGTAGGCAATTTCCTTTACAGTCAGCTTTTCATATAATAAAAGTCTCTTAGCTTCAGAAATAATGAGGCTGTAGATCACATTCTGGGCCGTTTTGTTGGTATGAAGTTTTGAAACCTCATTCAGTTTGGCTTCAGTGGTTCCGAGAAGATCAGCAAAATGAGAGACCTGATAATTATTTTTAAAATTTGCCCTTACAGTTTCAAGGAACTTTAAAAATAAAGCATCGGGTTTCCATATTTCATCGCCGTGGACAATTTTACTGCGGTTGATTTCTACCAGAAGCAATTCCACCAGAGAATGTGTAGAGATCAGATACTGGTAAGGCTGTTGCTGAATTTCTTTTTCAATAGTGTTCAATGTTTCAGAGAAAAATTCAGGGTGCTGTACAGTGATCATTTCATTCATTCCAAAATGACAGAAGAGACCATTGTGGAAGATAAGTTCAATATCACTATCACTTTTACAGAAAAAATCCAGCGTAAATTCCAATGCAGTCAATTCTCCTTCCACTGATTTTAACTGATGGAATTGTCCTGAAGTAATGGTTACAACCTGACCGGTTTTCATCATAAAAATATTTTCGTCAATCAGAATTTCTGCATTTCCGGATTGGCACCAGAATAAGGTGTATCTGATGACCCGTCGCGGTTCAGGATATCCTGCCTGGTTGGAGTATTTTCTTATTTTAATCATTTCAGATCTGTTAAAAGGTGGATATCAAATTGAACAGATAAGTTTTAGTTTGATTTTTTATTATCAATTTCTTCTAAATGCTTTTTAACTGAATTGACATTTTCTTCTGTAAGCTTGCCATAGCCATGGTCTCTGATTTGGCTTAATTGTAATTTTGACATTTCATCTTGCTTATCTTTATTTTTCAATAAATGATCCCGCAACGAAATATAATCCTGGGCAGAGTATACTTCATCTTTTAAAAATTCTGAAATATTTTTATTTTCTCCGACACATCCCAAAGTATATTTCATCATTAAAGGATTGTTATAATAGAAAGTATAGATAACTAAGAATCTTTTATCATTTCTTTTAAATAGCTCCTTGGCGGAATAAACCCTTAACGCATTGCTGCCATTCATCGCATAGTAATAGAGCTCATCATTACTTGCTGTTTTAGCAATTTTTTTAAATTGATTATAAATTTTACTTTCTTCACCTCCATAGCCAATATGGGAGGACTCAGCATAAGAAAGAGTACTTAAAGGCTGTGCCAGTTTTTTTACTGTATCAGAAACCTGGGCATTATATCCTGTGTAAATAAAAGTGATTAAAAATCCATAAAAATATTTATTCTTCATTATTTATAAATAATATCTAAAGTTAATAAAATAACTGAAGATATATTATTACAGAATATTTCTCAACGAAAACCTTCCGGATCTTGCAGGATGGGAAGTTGGTTTCTGAGTTAATAATTAAAAAATAAAAATGTAGCTACAATTATTTATAAGAATATTCAATATTGCTCCATAAAACCTGATCTCCTGTTTTGATCATTTCAGAAGGTTTGGAGAATATATTACCGAAAATATTTTCGTATTGAGTTGTTCCAAAATGAGAACTTTTGGTAATTAATAGTGCGTCCTGGTCATCTCGGGAAACTTTTTTAACGTATCGGTATGTTCTTTTTAAGGTGAATGAAGAAGTGTCTTTATGGAAATCACCAATGTAAGTTGGTTTATTATTGTTGTTCTCTTTGATCAGTACAGAATCATTCGCGATGGTAAAGCTGTAAGCAAAATCTGTAGATGAGGTTTCTGAGAATAACCTGATCGTTTTGTTTTTAAGATCAAGATTTATTTTTTCCCATGCAGGTTCCTGGTATAGGCTCCAGTAATCGGTAAGGTAAGATTCATCCGGAGTAGATTTTTCTCCGTTTGATCCTTTGTACAAAACCGTATTTTTTACAGTATAACTTTTAAATTGAAACGAGTAAACATTTTTATCAACAGGTCTCGGATCATCAATTATATTGTCGTTGTTTTCACACGATATTAATGACAATGCCATTATCAGGGCATAAAAAGAGTATTTCATGGTATATTTTATAAAAAGAAGTTTCACACCTATTTGTGAAACATATTAGAGTGGGAGTTATATCGATCAGGAATGAAAAGGCGAAAAGGTAAACGCGTATTTACCTTTTCGCTTTTTGACTTAATTTATTTCCCAAAATATATCTGATCCTGCTTCTGTTGTTCATTATAAATGATCTGGAAGCTGACAGGCATATATTGGTAAAGAAGTTTCCAATGTTGGATCTTTGCGTGTTTCTTGAAGCTTTCGAAAGATCTTACAAACAGGTTTTCAATCATGGTTCTTACATAAGAATTCCCGTTTCTGTAGATCCAGTCCATCAACTTGATGTGATGGGCAATGATATTGATCTTCGATTCCTGCAGCAGGTGCTTCAGATAATTTACGGTAGCCTGCATGATCCCGGCGAAATTGTCCTGTACAGACAGCTGGGTGATTTCATTGCGAAGTGGCGGATAGAAAAATTTTAAGTATTCAACAGCTATTTTTTGATTAATAGTTTGCATTTGTACTTTCATCATAATTAAGAATTTTTCAAACACTTTTTAGTGCAGCGAAATGTATACCAAAATTTAAAGACAGGCTGCAAAAATAAATACTCCGACGATCACAGCAATGTGAGTGAGTAATATCTCTGCATTGTGCCTGTTAGTCGTTGTTTTCCAGGTTTTCCAGTCTGAAATTTTTCTGATTTTGTTTTTCATAATCTATTGATTGTGAGTTATTTTTAATTTTGTTTAATTTAAACACTTTGTAATGAAACGGATAAAAAATGTAACAAAACGTTTATATGCCATGACTGTAAATTTGTCTTGAATATACTTTCTGAAGGTTGGCAGAAATATGACTAAAAATCACTTTTCTGTATTCCTCAGTGCAGAAAGCAGTACAATTGTCCAGAGAATAGATAAAGGTTGTCTCAATTGCATTCTTTAATACTGTATCTCCGTCAGTGTAAATTTTGTCCATTTTCTGTAAACTCCTGAACAGCAGATTTCTGTCATTCTGTCTGATCATATTTTTAATACGTTCCGTAAAAGTGCGGATAATGCTGTATGAGTTTTGAATTTTGATTTCCTGTACATCTTTTTCAAAGTCGGGAACCACGTCGGTGATTTCCTTTACGGCTTGTAAATAGTTCATCGTATTATATTTTAATGGTGATAGTGTTCTAGCATTTTGATGAAGGCACCAAAAATGAAAATGGTTAAAAAAGCAAAAAAGAGCATATGATAGGGTTTAAGCCATTTCGGAGTTGCAGGTCCTTTGCTTTTTAACCTTCTGAGCTTGTCGAGTCTGTTTAAAGTCTTTAAGTCCATTTTTCTATGTTTTCAAATCATGATGCCAATGGTATTCCGATGAAAATGGAATATGATTAAAGTGTTGATATATAATGTGTTGTGATTTTATGATTAAGTTTTTTAAACAGAAAAGCTTGTCAAAATGATAAGGTTCTTATCAATTTGGAAAAAATAAAAAGACAAAAATTGCTGCTATCACACCTTATTACTAATCTGAGGACTGATAATTCCCATCCTTTGGAGGGGGGCGAAAATTCAAAGAATTTTTGACGGGGTGGTTAAAAGAGAGTGTTATAAAATGACATTTTTTAAGTTTCGCAGAAAGAATAAGAATGAATATCTTTGCAGTCCAAATATTCAGAAAATGTTTTCAAAAATAATAGTACACAGAGTCGGAAATAAGATCAACGGAGATTCGCTGACACTTTCCCAGGAGGAGTTGAAGCTGGAAGAAGGAATGGCAGAAATGCTTGAAGACTACTTTTTAGGTTCTTTTAAATCGGAAGAAACCTTCCATTTTTACAGTGACACTTATCTGGTGAATAATCCGGTTTACAGTGCAGTATCTGAAATTTTTGATGATAAATCCAAGTTTATCTGGGAATCTGAGAATATTGCCAAACATCTTTTCGAGGCTGCTGAGAACCCGAGAGTTCAGAGTGGAGAGCTTTTCATCGTACTTTTCGAAGATGAAAGCGACCGTCCGGACAGAGTGGATAAAATCGGGATTTTTAAAACGGAGAAGAGAGAATCTTTCCTGAAAATCAATCCTGCTGAAGAGACATTTGATATTGAAAAAGATCAGGGAATAGGTTTGTCTAAAATTGATAAGGCTGCTTTGATCTACAACAACAATAAAGAAACAGGATATGTACTTTCTGTAGTTGATAACAACAAAAACGGGGATATGTACTACTGGTTCGAAGATTTCCTGAAAGTAAAACAGCGTGATGACGAATATTTCCACACGCAGGAAGCCCTGATGGTGTATAAAGATTATATCACCAAACAACTTCCTCAGGAATTTGAAGTTTCCAAAGCAGACCAGGCAGATTTCCTGAATAAGTCGATCAATTTCTTTAAGGAAAAAGAAGAATTTAAGCTGGATGAATTTGCCAATGAAGTATTGGGTGATGAGCATGTAATTGAAAGTTTCGTGAACTTTAAAACAGACTACGAACAGGACATGCAGGTGAATATTGCTGAAGAGTTCCCGATCAGTGAAGCGGCGGTAAAAAAGACTCAGAGACACTTTAAAAGTATTATTAAATTAGATAAAAACTTCCATATCTACATCCACGGAGACCGACAGAAAATTGAAATGGGTGAGGATGATAAAGGAAAATATTACAGACTTTATTTCGAAAAAGAGGTATAAAAAGAAGTCTCCGGTTCCATAATAATATCATAACTTTATTGCTGATTACAAAATAACAGCTATGAAATTGATGATCATTTTCTGGGGAGCTTTTCTCTTCTTTTTCTGTGTTCCTTTTCCAATTTTCATTTACATGATGACGGAGGAGCTGGCAACAGAACCGAGAAATTCATTAGCGGTGAGCTATGGGTATCTCGGTTTTTCTTTGTTAATATGGGGATATGTGATTATTTTCTTTATCAACAAGCTTTTCATTACAACTTTTAAAGAGAAAAATACGATCCGGTCCATTGTACAGAACGGAATTCCAAGAGAAGCGGGAATCATTGATTATAAACTCCTCAAATACATTCCTAAAAAAAACATGAATCTCATTCAGGTCGGGCTTTCATTTCCCAATCTCAGCAATACGGTGATAGAACATACAATGATGTTTCATGATTCCAGACCGCAGGAGAGAAGATTTGATGTAGGAAACAAAATCAAGGTACTGCTGAATCCTAAGGTATCACAGGAACCCTATTTTATTTTAAGTGATCAGAAAGTAGGATTCAATACATCAGGAATGATTTTACGAATCGTATTTCTTGTATTACTGATTGCTTATGTTATTGGCTTATACTCTTATTTCTATTGGAGAGAATCTTTTGATTTCGGCTGGAGGTTTCTGACATTCATGCACCCGATTATTTTCAGCGGGGTGATGACCATTATTTATGTCCTGGTTTTTCAGCTTATTTTCGGGAAGTTTTTAAAAAATACAAAAGAAGAAGGTATTCTTTTTTCAGGAAGAAATGCTGAAGCCAATATTATCAGTGTAAGCCAGACAGGCCTTACAGTGAACGATCAGCCACAAATCATGTTTCAGGTAAGTTTTAAAGATTTCAGAGGGACTGAACATATTGCTGTTTATAAGAAAATTGTGAGCCTTTTAAAGCTTTCTTCCATTCCTCAACAAGGAACTATTGAGATCATGTATGATGAGAATGATCCGAAGAAGATTGTGATTCCCAGAGGGTTGTAGAGAGTAAAAGACAAAACAGCAAAAAGCAAAAACGCTAAATCTGATAATAATACATCAGAACAAATACATATTTTCAGACTTTAGATGTAAAGTTTCTGTTTGACATTGACTATTTAACATATAAAAAAATCTCCAAATGCATTTTTTTAATAAATGCATTTTGTTTAAGTAACAGGATAAAAATCAATTCAATTTTATACAGAAATTTTTAAGCAAAAAATATTTTTTTAACAGATAAACAACTACTTAACATAACAAAAAATATCCTTCAGATGTGAGTTATTTGTATATATTTGAGACTCAATTAAAAAAACATATTTTATGAAACAATTAAAAAAATTGACTCGTGAAGATCTTAAAACTGTAAAGGCAGGCCAAGTTTGGTATGCTGAAACTTCATGTGGAGTAAAAGCTACAACTACTCAAGATTGGACCGCTGAGCAAGCAAATGCTTGGATTGATGCTCTTGAAGCAAATTATTGTAAGCCAGCTTCTCATTATGGACCTAGTAATAATCTAGCCTAATTAATGTAAATGCACTTATAGTAAAAGTTAATACTATAAGTGCAATTTATAATGAAAATATCTCTTATGCATTACCACAAAAAACTAATACAAATATTCATTTTATTTTATAGTGTTTTATTTTATACACAATCATACAAACAGGATACTCTGCGTGGGGAATTTACCTATCAATTAAAAGCAAAATTCGATACACGGACTGATTATCGGCATGAAGAACAATTCTCATTACAGATAGGAGATAAACGTGCATTTTTTGCAAGTGTTATATCGCTAAAAGGTGATTCGGTAATGGCCACTTCAGGAACAAGCACAAAGAATGCTGATGGCAGTATAACTCTTGGCTGGAAAAAAGGGGTAGTGATTCCAAAAACAGGTTTATCTTTTACCATAATTCAATCCAACGAAAATATACAATATTTTAGATCAGCTGGAATGTCTTTACTTACCTATAAAGAACCAATAATAAAGAATTGGAGGCTTGTGGATGAGACCAAAGTAATCAATACAATTATTTGTAAAAAAGCAGAAGTTACTTTTAAAGGGCGGAACTGGATAGCATGGTATGATCCCGAAATTCCGTTGCCTTACGGTCCATATAAATTTAGCGGATTACCAGGACTGATTGTTAAAATAACAGATGATAAAGGAGATTTTGATTTTGAATTGGTAAAATCTATACCTGCATCTAAATTAAATGGTAAATTAATTACCATTAAAAAGAGCAGATATACAGATGCGATAGAAACCACACAACAAAAATTAAAGCAAGCAGTTAGAAATAATGAAGCCAATGCCGCTGCTGTACTCGCAAGTTATGGAACAACCATTATACAAGGTCAAGAAATGATAAGACAAAGACAAAAAGAACGAGAAGAAAACAAAAAATATGAAAACCCGATAGAATTAGAAAACGATCAGTAATGGCTAATCTTTTTTTCGTTTGCTACTATCTATTCGTTTTTTTGCCTTATTCATTATCTTTGTCTTCTTAGCTAAATCATATGAAAACAACACTTGTCGATTTAACAAAGCCGATTCAGTATAATGCAGGAGACCCATGGTTCATGAGGGTGAAAATCAAACATAAAGCCCATAGAAAATCGCATTGGTTGATTCGTCTGGCATTGAGGCTTCCGTCAAGGCTTTTTCCTAAAAACTGGATAGGCTGGGCAGATGACACGATCAAAAATATGGGACTTCATGCTACAACACATATTGATGCTCCCTGGCATTATGGCCCTGTAGTAGAAGGAAAGCCTGCTAAAACGATAGACCAGATTCCGCTGGAGTGGTGCTACGGAGACGGAATTGTGATTGATTGTACGCATAAAGAAGATTTTGTTGCTATCACTGTTGAGGATTTGAAAAAAGATCTCGATAAAAACGGAATTACCATTCAGGAAGGAAATATTGTTCTGATCAGAACCGATCGTGATAAAATGATGGGAACTCCGGATTTTGTGGAAAAAGGAACGGGAATGAGTAAAGAAGCTACAGAATGGCTGATTGACCAGGGCGTAAAAGTAATGGGAATCGATCAGTGGGGCTGGGATCTTCCCCTGAAATATATGGCTCAGAAAGCCAAAGAAATGAATGACCCTGAATTCTTCTGGGAAGGTCATCGTGTAGGAATCGAAAAAGAATATTTACACATCGAACAGCTTACAAACCTCAGTGCATTACCTCCATCCGGATTTAAAATCTGTGTATTTCCGTTAAAAATTGTTGGCGGATCTGCAGCTCCGGCGAGAGTGGTGGCCATGATAGAATAAGAAATAAAAGGACGAATTTGAATTTACAAATTCGTCCTTTACTTATGATCATCTTTGTTTTCTCAGATTAATTTTTCTTTCTGAAAAACAAAGCTCTGTTGTATTCAAAATTCATTCTGGCAATATTCAGGACAGAAATTCCCTGAGGACATTCTACTTCACAGGCTTCTGTATTGGAGCAGTGCCCGAATAATTCCGTATCCATTTGGGCTACCATATCCAGTACTCTTTTGCTTCGTTCTTCTTTCCCTTGAGGAAGAAGCGCCATATGAGTGATTTTTGCAGAGGTAAATAAAGCTGCACTTCCATTTTTACAAGTGGCAACACACGCTCCACATCCGATACACGCAGCAGAATCAAAAGCTTCCTCAGCCGTCTGGTGAGTCACCGGAATTGCTGTGGCATCAGGAGCCTGGCCTGTATTCACAGATACAAAACCTCCTGAAGATATAATTCTGTCAAAAGCAGAACGGTCTACTTTTAAATCTTTCTTCACCGGAAATGCTTCAGCTCTGAATGGCTCTATCAGAATCGTTTCCCCATCTTTAAAGGATCTTAAATGAAGCTGGCAGGTGGTTGTATTTTTCAAAGGACCATGGGCAATACCATTAATCATCATTCCACATTGTCCGCAGATCCCTTCACGACAGTCATGATCAAACTCAACAGGTTCATCACCCTCAATAATCAGTTTTTCATTTAAAGTGTCCAGCATTTCTAAGAAAGACATGTGTGGATTCAATCCTTTCAGGTCGTAACCTACCAGTTTTCCTTCACTTTTTCTGTCTTTCTGTCTCCATATCTTAAGATGTAAATCCATAATTTTCTGTTTTTATTTGTAACTTCTTACCGTTGGCTGAATTTCTTCAAAGATTAAAGGTTCCTTAATCAATTCAGGTTCACCATTTTCACCTTTCCAGGCCCAGGCAGAAATAAATTGGTATTCCGCATCATTTCTCATGGCTTCCCCGTCCGGGGTCTGAAATTCTTCTCTGAAGTGAGCACCGCAGGATTCGTTACGGGTTAATGCATCATAGCACATCAGTTCTCCGATTTCGAAATAATCGGCTACACGGCCTGCTTTTTCCAGTTCGGTATTCATTTTATCTCCCTGTCCGGAAACCCTTACGTCTTTGTAAAATTCCTGTTTCAGTTTTCGGATTTCCTGAATGGCGTATTTCAACCCTTCTTCATTTCTTGCCAGTCCGCAATAATCATAGAGGAGCTTTCCTAAAGTTTTGTGGAAGTAATCAACGGTTTTGGTTCCTTTAATATTGATAAAATCGTTGATCTGATCTTTAACGGCCTTTTCAGCCTGTTCAAATTCAGGAGTATCCGGTGAAATTTTTCCGGTGTGAATTTCATCTGCCAGATAATTGGCAATCGTGTAAGGCGCAATGAAATATCCGTCTACAGACGCCTGTAAAAGAGAGTTGGCTCCTAATCTGTTGGCTCCGTGATCGGCAAAATTAGCTTCACCCAACGCAAACAGTCCGGGAACAGTAGTCATCAGTTCATAATCTACCCAAAGTCCACCCATTGAAAAGTGGGCAGAAGGAGAGATCATCATGGGTTCTTTATACGCATCATATCCTGTTATTTTCAGATACATATCGAATAAATTTCCATATTTTTCTTTGATCTTATCTTTTCCCTGTTCCTGTATTGCTTTTGAAAAATCAAGATAAACGGCGTTTTTCAAAGGCCCGATTCCGAAACCGGCATCAATTCTTTCCTTGGCTGCACGGGAAGAAATATCTCTTGGAGCAAGGTTTCCGAAAGCCGGATATCTTCTTTCAAGATAATAATCCCTTTCATTTTCAGGAATGTCATTGGGAGGTCTGGTTTCACCTTCCTTTAATGGTACCCAGATTCGGCCGTCATTACGTAATGATTCAGACATTAAGGTCAGTTTAGACTGATAATCTCCGGATTGTGGAAGTGAAGTAGGGTGTACCTGAATCCAGCTTGGGGAAGCCATTAAAGCTCCTTTTTTATGGGCTCTCCAGATGGCAGAACCGTTACATCCCATGGCAAGGGTTGACAGATAATAAATTTTTCCGTAACCTCCGGTTGCCAATATTACAGCGTGTGCTGCATGTCTTTCAATATCTCCTGTGTCTAAATTCCTTACGATAATTCCTCTGGCTTTCCCATCAACAGTAACCAGATCCAGCATTTCATGTCTTGAAAATAATTGCACGGAACCTTTTCCAACCTGTCGCATTAAAGCCTGATAAGCTCCCAGAAGAAGCTGCTGCCCCGTTTGTCCTCGCGCATAGAAAGTACGGCTTACCTGAACTCCTCCGAAGGATCGGTTGTTCAGATATCCGCCATATTCTCGCCCAAAAGGTACACCTTGTGCAACAGCCTGGTCGATGAGGTTCAAAGAACATTCTGCCATTCTGTAGACATTGGCTTCACGGGCTCTGAAGTCTCCTCCTTTTAAGGTATCTACAAACATTCTGTAGACACTATCACCATCATTTTTATAGTTTTTGGCGGCATTCACACCTCCCTGTGCTGCCACAGAGTGTGCTCTTCTCGGGCTGTCCTGAAAACAGAATGATTTGACATTATATCCCATTTCCCCTAAAGAAGCTGCGATTGAACTTCCCGCCAATCCTGTTCCTACAACAATCACATCCAGTTTTTTACGGTTGGCAGGGTTTACGAGTTTTGCTTTCTTTTTATAATTTTCCCATTTATGTTCCAATGGGCCTTGTGGTATTTTTGAATCTAAAATCATGATCGTTCCTTTTAATGATAAGTGAAGAATACATACACAGGCATCAATGCAAAACCTACACAGATAATGATTGAATACGCAATCCCGATAGTTTTGAACCATTGTACAAACTTAGGATGATATAATCCCAGGGTTCTTACAGCGCTGTGTATTCCATGAATCAGGTGATAGCACAAAGCGATCATTGATACAACATAAATGATAACGTACCACCATTCTTTAAAGACATTCACTACCAGAATGTAGAGGTCTTTATTTCCGTTTTCATCCAAAGGAGGATTTCCGAATTTATAGATATACCAGAAGTTCTGGAAATGGATCACCAGGAAAATCAGAATTAATGTTCCCAGGATTCCCATATTTCTGGAAGCCCACTTGCTAGCTCTTCCACGTCTGTCCGTTTGATAACCGCCTCCTGATTTTTTATTTTTTAAAGTAATCATCAGTCCGTCTACTGCGTGCAGAATAATACTGGCATATAAAACGTAAGAGACTATTTTGATAATGATATTTCCTGATAAAAAATGCGAATAAGCATTAAACTGCAGGTGCGCTTGTTCTTGTGGAAGAAAAAGCTGAAGATTTCCAAGGAAATGAATCAACAGGAAGAATCCCAGAAAGAGTCCTGTAAGGCACATCAGCATTTTTCTTGACAGTGTTGATAACATATTTTTGATGTATTGGTTAATAATATCCTAAGACTTTCATCCACAATCCTCCTACAACCATATAAATGATCAATAGAACGATTCCAATTTCAAGACCTCTGAGCCACCAGACTTTCAGGTCAACATATCCGCTTCCGAAGAATACCGGTGCAGGACCGTGGCCGTAATGAGTAAGTACCCCGTAAATTGAACCCATGAAACCAAGCATCATTGCCAGCAGCATTGGTGGGATTCCTAAAGAAACACCGACACCCAGCAAGGCAGCATACATGGCCGCTACGTGAGCAGTAGCACTGGCAAAAATATAGTGACTGAAGAAATATACTACAATAATAACCGGGAAAGCTACCTGCCAGCTCAAACCTCCAATCTGTACTTTGATAAGATTACTGAACCATCCAATGAAACCTAATTCATTTAAAGAACTTGCCATCATCACCAGTACGGCGAACCAAACGATAGTATCCCATGCTCCTTTTTCACCTTTTACGTCTTCCCAGGTTAGTACTGAGGTTAGTAGTAATAATGTTAATCCGATAAAGGCTGTAGTAGTAGCATCAATAGAAAGCGCTCCACCGAATATCCAAAGGGCCAGCAGAATGAAGAATGCCAGCAGCATCAGCCATTCGTTTCTGGAAATAGGTCCCATTTCTTTTAATTTCTCAGCTGCCATTTTCGGAGCATCACCTGTTTTTTTCAATTCTGGCGGATATAATTTGTACAATACCAAGGGAACGACAAAGAACGCTACTGCACCAGGAATGAACCCTGCAGCAGCCCATGACATCCATGTAATATCAATACCAAGGTTGGCTGCAAACTTCTGACACATCGGGTTACTGGCTGTCCCGGTAAGGAACATGGAAGAGGCGATGAGGTTCATGTAGTAGCTGTTCAACGTTAAAAATGAACCTAATTTTCTATGAGTTTCCGGTTTTTCAGGAACGGAATCAAAACTTATCGCCATAGATTTCATGATAGGATAAATAATCCCACCACCTCTTGCAGTATTACTCGGAATAGCAGGAGCAAGACAAACGTCGGCAAGTCCTAACCCATAAGCCAGTCCCAGTGAGCTTTTTCCAAAAACTCTGATGAATAAAAAGGCAATACGGTTTCCCAATCCGGTTTTGATAAATCCTCTGGCAATAAAGAATGAAATCCCAATCAGCCAGATTACTTTGTCTCCAAAACCGGAAAGCGCTTTGGTAATGGATTTTCCCGCGTCTCCCGGAGCTACCACTTGCGTAAGGGCTGTAAAACCAATGGCCATCATACACATTGTTCCCATTGGTGCTGCCTTAAGAATGATTCCTAAAATGGTTGCCGCAAAGATGGCAAACAGATGCCAGGCATTCTCTGCAACACCTTCCGGAGCAGGAATGAACCATATGATCAACGCAACAACAAATGTGATCGCTACGTTTTTAATATTAATTTCTTTCATGATACTACTATTTAATCGTTAAAATCTACTTTGTACCTGTACAATGAATAGATTATTGTTGTATTGTGATGTATTTTCTATCTGATGTTTATAGCGGTCAAACTGAACTCCCAGCTGAATTCTTGCCCCATAATTTTTCAGGAATTCCAATCCGAACATCGGGGTGATCGTCTGTCTTGGGTTGGAAGCCATTCTGAAATTGGTATCAAGGTATTCGTAACGGCAGGATAGTTCGAAGGCGCTGAGGTTTTTGTGGTTGATCTCATATCTTAGATTCGGAAGAAAATAGGCACCACGGATCAGATATTGATCTGGGTTTTCAGGACGAATTTCAGGAGCAATAGAATTGTACAGAACATGGTTGGTAGCCTGCTTAGCTTCCAGCTGCATATCAAGGCTCCATTTTGGATCAAACTGAATCAGTGAGCTCAGATCTACGCCCAGCGCATATACTTTTTTGCTGAAAACTTCCCCGATACCGCCATTCAGACCTACATTGAAATTGTATTTTTTTGATAATCCGAAAACAAGGCGGGTAGAATACTGTTTTCCGTTGTCATTATCATTAACCTGGTTTTTTCCGTTTCCGTTCACCACTGAAACCGCATATTGGAAAGGAATTTCTCCCAGCTGAAGCTGTCCTGTAGCAGACATTCCGATCTGGAAACTTGTCCAGCCCAGCTTTCCGAATTCCGTATACTGGTTAGACCAGTCTAAAGATTTAATAATATCAATAGGGTAAGTCTCTTCAATACCGAACCAGGGTCTGAACTGTCCTACAGTAATCGCTAATTTGGGATTGAAAGTATACTTCAGGTAAGCATTTTCAAGAACTCTGCTTTTGGGATCATTTTTAAAATCGGCAAGGTTGGCCAAAACTACAACTTCAGTACGTTTACTGATCTGCGCGCGAACCTGAACCCTCATGTATTTGAGCATGAAATTATTGTCAGTTCCGGAACCATCGGTGTGATGAAGTCCGTTTACGTCTACATCTTTACTCATCCCAACAAGGTAACGTGCCTGAAAAAGACCTTTGATCTGCAACTGCGGATATTTAACATCATTTTTTTCCTGTAGAGCAGAGGTGGTCTTAAGAGAATCCTGATTTTGTGCATAAGCAGATAACCCACAGGCCAGCATACACAGAATCAGGCTTTTCTTTTTAATCGAAAAAAAGGCCATATCTATTTTGTTTTTTTAATTGTGAATTTTATTTTACCACATGTATCTGATGCATTTTGAATGATCATACATTCACTCATAGTGCGGAATACTTAGGTCTTCATCTGCAGGGACCAGATTTACTTAAGCATAAGTAGTTTGTGGTGAAATATCTATTTTAATCCTAAGAATGTGAACGGAGCAGATTCTTTAAATTCTGCATTGGATTTTCCGTTGTAGGTGCGGTAATTACTAAGATCCAGTTTCATTACTTTACCTTTTGGACTTAAATCAAATTCTTTAAGATCTACCCAAAAAGTGTTTGGAGTAAAGACTGTTTCAAAATAATACACAAGGTTTTTCTGATCTGAAACCGAACGCCATCTTGTAGAAGAAATATTAGGCTCTGTGGCAGAAGTGATCCCGTAAGGAACGGAACAGTTTCTGATTACGCTGAAAACACTGGCTACAGCTGTGCGGGTATCTGCAGTCTGAGGAATCGCGTTGATATAGTAAGAAGCTCTTACGAAGCGGTCTGCTGCCCGGTTGGTTCCCGGAAGCATAACGGTCCCCGGAATACCTTTCCAGTAATTGTTAAGGGCAAGCTGCTCCTCAAAAATAGGAGAATTGGTCATTACCGTGTAAGACGGGTCATGATGAATGACAAGCTTTCCGTCAATATATTCAAATACTGCATTGTCTCCTGAAGCATCGGAAATGGAAAGATGGACGGTGGTAAATCTTTCTGTTCCCGGAATATAATCACTAACAATAACGAAAGGCTCTTTGCGTGAAAATTCTACGGCTTCTTTTACTGTGGCAAAGTTATCAAGATAATATTGGGCCCATAATGAAATGGCAATACCTTTTTTACTACCTTTTCCATCAAATTTAGGATATTGAGATTCTCCCAGCCAAAGCAGGTTGGCAACCAGCCCTTTTTCGTTCATGCCGTCAGCTGAAGCAATATCCCATGAAGAGCTTACAAGGCTTCCATATTTGGCGGTCCATTTCACAGATTTAGAGCCTACCAGTCCATTTCGTTCTATCCCTTTTGGGAGAACCCAGAGATTGACAGGGATTTCGTCACGCCAGTCCATGGAACGGGCTGTAATAACGGTATTCTGGGGACCTTTGTACACTACTCTTGTACATGCTTCAGAAGGATTCCATAATCCTATAGAAAGGATCAGAGAAAATAAAATTAATGGGAACTTTTTCATAATAGTATTATTTGAATTTAAATTTTATATTGAATTTGTTGTGAATAATTCAATGTATTTTAATCATATTCATTATTTAGTGATATAAATTTAGCAAAATTTGTTTAAATAAAGTAATCATTTGGATTAATAATATGTAATTTATGTTATGAATCATGGTTAAAGAATGATAATTGGATAGTTTAATTTTTTTTTGTATATTTTAATGATATGATATAAAAGGGATGAAAAAATAAAGAATGTTTTAATGTTTTTTTTCTTCTGTATTTTCACTGTTTTGTGTTGTAAAGTGTTGGTATTGTGTGTTTTAAAATTAGATACCACAAAATAGAAAGCTGTTCAGAAAAATCGTTATATTTGATTAACAGACTGAAAAGATATATGAGTTTTATAGAATGCCATGAAGAGCCTATCCATATTCCGGGTTCTATACAAAGTTTTGGCTATTTGATTGGCATTGACGCAGAGTTTCGTACCATTACTTTTTTTAGCAGGAATATTTCGGATCTATTTAAAATTGAGCGCTCAGAGGAGCTGTTCGGAAGAAAGATTACTGACTTTCCGGAAAGTTTTCAGGGCATTATTGATTCAGAAATCTATACTTCACTGGATAAGTTTACCAGACGTAAGAATGAAACTTATTTCGATAAGATTTTTATTAATGGTACAGAATATCATTTCTCTGTTTTCAGAAGTGAACTTTATATTTTTCTGGAGTTCGAAGAGGTTATCATTAATCCCAATAAACGAATTTCCAATAAATATGATAACTTTTACATCATCGATAATGAAAAGGAACTCTGGAACCATCTTCTGGAAACTCTTTCAAAGGTGGTGAATTATGATCGTATGATGGTCTATAAATTCATGATGGACGGTTCCGGAAAAGTAATCGCAGAAAAGAAAAACGAAAATATGGAAAGCTTTCTGGGGCTTCATTACCCGGAGTCTGATATTCCGAAACAGGCCCGCGATCTTTATCTGAAAAAAAGAAAAAGAATCTTCAGCAATGTATATGCGGATACGGTTCCTATTTTAAGCAGAAGCCCTGAAAATATTGATCTTACTTACTCCGCATCCAGGGGAATGTCACCGGTTCATGCACAGTATCTGAAAAATTCGGGAGTGGCGTCCAGCTTCAGTGTTTCCATTATTATTGATGATCATCTCTGGGGCCTGGTAACCTGCCAGAATGTTGAAGCTAAACATATTGATCTTGAAGATAGAGTACAGGCCGGAATTTTTACGGCTCTGGCAGCGAATGCCTATTCTTCTTTTAAATCAAAAAACGAACTGAATTACCGGTTGGAACTCAATGAGAGAATGTCTCAGCTGAAAACGGAATTTTTAAAGCATAACAATCTCTTTAATTCTCTTATTGAATGTAAAAAAGAAATCAGAAACTTACCGGAAGCTGATGGTCTTGCCATTGTTTCTGATGAAAATATAATAACAGACGGAAGTACTCCTGATCATGAAAATATTGGACGAGTTGCAGCATGGGCTCTTAGTAATACCAATGAACGTATTTATGTGAGCCGAAACTTCCTTAAAGATTATGGCAAAGAACTTGAACTGACTGAAAATGCAGCAGGAATTGCCATCTATTTTATTGAAAGGGATAAAAATGAAATGCTGATCTGGTTCAGAAAAGAGTTTGATGAACATATCAACTGGGCCGGAAATCCGGAGAAGAAAGTAAGTGTGTTTTCTCAGAACGGAGAGGAAAGACAAATGATATCTCCCAGAACTTCATTCCGCATTTTTACAGAAAATATCAAAGGGCATTCAAAAAGATGGAATTCCAGAAATGTAAGTGCAGTACAGGCTGTAAGGGATCTGATCTTAGAAACTTCCCATAAAAATTACAATGCGATTAAAAGGCTTAATGATGAGCTTAAAAAAGTAAATGAGGAACTTGACAGTTTTTCATACACTATTTCTCATGACCTGGGAACACCTCTCACCGTGATGAAACTGAATGCACAAATGCTTCTGGGAAATCTTGCTGATAATTCTGAAAAAAGTAAAGCCAAGATCAATGCAATTATTGAAGAAATTGATAATATGGCTGAAATGATGCATGACGTCCTGCAGCTGAGCCGTGCCAAGCACAGCGAAATTCAGCTTGAAAGTCTGAAAACAACGTATACTATTGAGAAGATATCTGAAAATGCCAAGATGACCTACGGAAGTGCCAACAGTGAGATTATCATCAAAGAGTGTCCGGATGTACTGGCTGATAAGACAATGCTTCATCAGGTGTTTCTGAACATCATCAACAATGCTGTGAAATATTCTTCCCATAAAGATCTTCCAAAAGTAGAAATTGAAGGGACAGAAGACGGGCAAACCATTATTTACAGGATCTCAGACAACGGTATTGGTATTCCTGTGGAGGAAAAACATAAAATGTTTAAAATCTTTAACAGGATGGATAATGCCAAAAAATTCAAAGGAAACGGAGTGGGACTATCTATTGTGCACCGCATTATGCAAAGACTTGGAGGAAATGTTGATTTTGAGAGTAATAATGAGGGGACTTCATTTATTTTAACGTTCAAAAAGCCTTACATTTGAGAAACTTTTAAAACGCTATTTATGGTATCAGAATATCTTAAACAGAATACAGCAGAGTATCACGATGCAGCAGAAAAACTTTTTAATTCTGAGAAGATTTTCAACAAAACCTTCACTTTAGAGGATTATAAAAAAATCATCCATACCAATTACCTGATGCTTCTTCACAGCGAAGATAAAATATTCAGCAGTCTTTCAGACAAGTATGCAGAAAAACTTCAGCTTGAGGAAAGAAAAAAGCTTTGCCTTATTGAAAAAGACCTGAAAAGCCTTTCCCTGAAA
The DNA here is from genome assembly GCF_050470705.1 of Chryseobacterium sp. NRRL B-14798. Classification (NCBI taxonomy): domain Bacteria; kingdom Pseudomonadati; phylum Bacteroidota; class Flavobacteriia; order Flavobacteriales; family Weeksellaceae; genus Chryseobacterium; species Chryseobacterium sp. NRRL B-14798. The sequence continues at coordinate 1,322,698 of NZ_JBFLUL010000005.1, forward strand.
AATCAGGAAGCGTCCCACGACCTTGAATTCATTAATGAACATGAAGCGCTTGGAGCGATGTATGTGATTGAAGGGTCTACGTTGGGAGGAAATGTTATTGCTAAACAGCTTTCTAAAACGGAAGGTTTTGACGACGTTACTTTCAATTTTTTCGGATGTTATCAGGAAAATACAGGCCCGATGTGGAAAAATTTTAAAGAAGTTCTGGATACTGAGGTGGCAGAAGAAAGCTACAATGAAGTGCTTTCCGGTGCAAAAAAACTGTATTCGTTTTTACTGAATGTCAACTAATTATTTTAATTCTAATTAAATTCCTGAAAAATTGCGCAATTTTTCAGGAATTGTTAAATTTGGGGAGTTTCAAATTAAAATTTAACTAACAAAAAAATAATTTAAAAAAGTAACAATATGAAAGTAACTGTAGTAGGTGCAGGCGCTGTAGGAGCAAGCTGTGCAGAATACATCGCAATGAAGAACTTCTGTTCAGAAGTAGTTTTGGTAGACATTAAAGAGGGGTTTGCTGAAGGGAAAGCAATGGATTTGATGCAGACAGCATCTCTTAACGGATTTGATACAAAAATTACGGGTACAACAGGAGATTACAGCAAAACTGCAGGTTCTCATGTAGCAGTAATCACTTCAGGAATTCCCAGAAAGCCTGGAATGACAAGAGAAGAATTGATCGGTATCAATGCTGGTATCGTGAAAGAAGTTACTGAAAACTTAGTAAAACACTCTCCGGAAGTAATCATCATCGTGGTTTCCAACCCAATGGATACTATGGCTTACCTTGTTCACAAAACTTCAGGTCTTCCTAAGCACAAAATCATCGGAATGGGTGGTGCATTAGACTCTGCAAGATTCAAATACAGATTGGCTGAAGCATTAGAAGCTCCGATTTCTGATGTTGACGGAATGGTAATCGCTGCTCACAGTGATACAGGTATGCTTCCATTATTGAGCAAAGCAACAAGAAACGGGGTTCCTGTAACTGAGTTCTTAAGTGATGAACAACAAAAATATGTGATCGAAGAAACTAAAGTAGGAGGAGCTACGCTTACAAAATTATTAGGAACTTCAGCTTGGTATGCTCCAGGTGCTGCTGTTTCTGTAATGGTTCAGGCCATTGCATGTGACCAGAAGAAAATGATTCCTTGTTCTTTAATGCTTGAAGGAGAATACGGGCAAAACGATATCTGCTTAGGTGTTCCGGCTATTATCGGAGCGAATGGAGTAGAATCAATTGTAAATGTAACTTTAACTGCTGAAGAGCAATTGAAATTTGCTGAAGCTGCTAACGCGGTAAGAGAAGTGAATGGAGATCTTAAATTTTAATGATTTACCCGCTTTTAAGCAGGAATTAAAATAGATATAATCCGGCTGTTTCAAATTTGAAACAGCCGGATTTTGTTTGAATATTTGAATGGAGGAAGTTTTTGGCGCGGCCGGAGGCCGCGCCAAAACTGATTATAAAAATAAACAGCTGCTATTAATTCGTTGTTTTTACAAAATGAGTAACAGCCTTCACAAATTCTTTATTTTTCTCGTAGTACAAAAGATGTCCGCCATCAATAGAAACTACTTTCTGATTGGGAAACTGGAAAGTTTTATAATGCTGAGTTCCGACTGCTTTATCATTTTTTCCGGTAATGATAAGTACCGGAACACGAATGTCCCTGGTGATGGGTGCATAATCGGCATAATATTCAGGAAATTCTTTGGGTTTTGAGATCACTGCCATTCCAAAGTCGATGATGCGGGGATGAAGAGAATCTATTTTATCAGACTCTTTTATGGTTTCAATATCTTCGGTCAGGAATTTATATCCGATTCTTTTCTTTCTTAAAGCGCTGCTGACTTTTGAAAGCTCTGAAGAAAGACTGTCTTTAGGAATCACTCTGTTTTTTAACTGTAAAAGGCTGTTTCCGTATTCAATCTGTTCTTTGACAGATTCATCATTCAGAAAATGAAGGGTAACGTTCGCAAGAATGAGGCCTTTGGTATACTCTGGATATTTTTTTGCATAACCGACAGCAATGATTCCACCAAAAGAATGAGCCAGTAAAAATACTTTTTTCAATTTCAGATGCTGTCTCAGTTCTTCTATATCCTGAATCATTGTATCGAGATGATAATTTTCCGATGTACCGGATTCACCGGAACCCCGCTGGTCCATATAGATCATCTGTAAGTTTTTTTCCAGATTATTTCCACCCATCAGCTCAAAAGATGGATATCCCTGTCCGGGGCCACCTGGAATATAAATACAAGCTTCTCCTTTTCCGGAGACTTTATATTTGATCTTTACGTGATCTGAGGTTTCAACGAACCCTTCTGATGATTTATTCTGAGCGGAAACGACAGTCAGGAAAGTGAGAAAAAAGAGTAGGATAGCAATTGTTTTCATACCATTATAACAATTGTAAGGGGTTGTTTATTACTAAAATACCAAACTATCTTCCTTTGCTTTATCACCTCTTAATTCTTATGGTATTAAAGTTCTGCAATCTTTTCAAACAATTCAGGGTAGCTGGTGACTAATCCACTTTCATCCACCGAAATTTCAGCTTTAAAATCGGTTTCGATATTTTCATACAGGTATTTATTAACAGCTGTCCGGGTATATTGTTGTTGAACAGGTTTGATATTATGTTTTAACACGTCAATATATATAACATTAATCTTTTGAGAACCGCTCTCTGAAAGTTTTAAATTGTTGATTGGTAGAGTATTGGTGAACGGACTAAGAGGAATGTCTATGAAATTGAAATGATCAAATTCAGGATTTACAACACCATTAATTTCCCATTGGCCTTGATTTCTTTTGCCCGAAGAAATTCTTTTAATTGTATTGATCTCGGATTCGATCAGAAAATCCTGAACGATCCAGTTTTTATCAGTATGGATTTTATACTCTACATTGTATATTTTATCTTCAATACAACCGATGATTTTTGATTCAATAGTGTAATTTTTATCATTGGATAATAGATTGAAATATTCAAGGGACTGATAATAGATTCCTTTCCAGATTAATGTCTTCATAATGATATTCTTTGATGTATTATTAAGAGATGCAAGTTAATGAATGCTATGGCTGATTGCAAAAAAAGAGCGGTAAACACCGCCCTTCCAAAATTTTATCTAACAAAATGCATTTACATATAAACACATCCACATCCTGTTTCCCATTCCTGGCACAGACGCATTGGCTCATTACATCCGGGATTACCGCCACCACCCGAAACTCTGTAACAGGTACCATCACTGCAATAGTAGGAACCTATTGTCGGAGGGCAGTTGCCATCCAGATCACATAAAGCATAGGGAGTGTCACCACCACTGATCAGCACCAGCTGATTTCTCTTTAATTTTTTTAAATTTTTCATAGTAATCATTTTTAATTTGTTGATTACTAATGTAAAAAAAAATTAACACACCAGCAAGTGTTTTAATGAATGTGGTAAAATTACTCTATATCTAAAGTCATGAAAAGCGCAATTTCCTCTGGATTTTCATAGAATCTTGTATTCAGTCCGGTAATATTGAATCCCATTCTTCTATAAAATTGTATTGCAGGATAATTGGTATTCTGTGTTTCCAGTTCAATCACTCTGGAATTCAATTTTCTGGCTTCTTTAATGGCGCTTTTAATCAATTTAATTCCGATTCCCTGTCGTCTGTATTTTTCGTTGACCAGGATATTTTCAATATAAAAACTATTGTTCCATGTTCTTTGTTCACAGATAATCCAGCCTGCCAATTCTTCATTAACAAAAGCACCGAAAGAATTTCCCTGTTCAATGATGGTATTCAATTCTTCAAGATCTTCAGAAGTCGTTTCCCATATTTTGTGGTAAGGCAAAGACTTCTCTTTTAAAATAAACTCAAAAGAACCTCCAAACTCAATAGAGGAAACCACATATCTTACATCCGTTGTATACCCGTTATGTCCCCAATCCATACTTGGATTAGAGGTTAGTTTTTGTAATTTTTTTATTTCCACCCTTCCATATTTTTATTTTAGTGAATTTCAGTACAGATTTCTATTAGATAATTGTTGGGATCTTTAATATAAGCTGTTTTTTGTCCCCATGGTTTTAAAGCAATATCTTCATAAAGAACAGCGCCGTTTTGTATTGCCTTTTCTACCAAAGCCTCTACATTATCTGTCGTAAACCCAAGTTCCATTCCGAAAGGTTGGTCTTCAGTTTTTGCCGTTATAAATCCTTTTTTAATATTGGACTGAGCCAGGCTCACAGAAGCGAATGAGAGACTTGTTTCTCCGGTCAGGAGCTCACCATAATCTTTTTCGGGAGTTATGAATTTTATTTCAAAGCCAAAGGTGTTTTTATAAAAACTCATAGACATTTCTACATCTTCTACATAGAGAATGACATACTTGAATTTGATCATATGATTGAATTTAAATGTTTTTATTTCTTGTTGATAATATATTCTTCATCTATCATCAGTTTTATATGAGGCCCATGTAAAGGATACTCTTTAAAACTTCCAAAATGACCGAAATGAAGAGGGTATTTCTGGCTAAGCTGCCGCACTTTACGTCCAAATGAATTGATGTCAACCTTTTGAATGGTTTCTTTTTTCTGTCTGCCATTGGTGAAAAAGAGCATCAGATTACAATGATTTTTATAATCAAAATCATTATAATAAAATACATGGAGGTTTTCTTCTCTGGAAATCCGGGTCAGGTCATCAATCAATTCTTTTTTATGCTGTAAAGGCAGATTACAATCTATTCTGGCTGCATAATTTTCTGCATTACTTTTTTTGAAGTCAGAACCCACCATCTGAATGAAACGGTGCTGTATATTTTTGAATTCCTCTCTTTCCGGAGGATAGTTTTTGCTGGATTGAATGGCAAAAGGAAGACTTGCATCCAATAATACTGCATTTTCACGGATCAATAGCTCTTCAACCAATTTAGCAAACTGAAAATGAAAATCAAAAAGCATATGGTCTCCAATATTGATGATGATTTGATTTCCATCGATATTCAGGTGTAAATATGTTTTCTTGAAATCTGATTTTAGTGCTTCCAGTTTAGGAATAAAATCATCTGTATTTTCCACTTGTACTCTGGTTGTCAGTTCAGCAGGAGTATCGGCATGTCCTCCAAGTCCAGGAGAAAATTTGAAAAATTGAAAGTCATATAATTGTTCCGGAAATTTGAAATACCAGTATACGCCTAAAATCATAGAAGATTGGTTGATAATTGTACAATAATCAAAATTAAATAAAATTTCACACTCCAAAACTTTCAAAACCCTTAAATTTGTCATCAATAAAAATTTTACTTGGATGCTTAGGAACATTTCAATTGCGGCAGCTACTTTATTCTCCGTAGTTACAATCAATGCACAGAAGAACAGAAATACTCAACTGGAAAGACCCAAATTAGTCGTTGGTCTGGTAGTAGACCAGATGCGTTGGGACTATTTGTACCGTTTTTATGGTAAATACGGGAATGACGGCTTCAAAAGGCTTTTAAATACAGGATATTCTTTAAATAATGTACATATTCCTTATGTTCCCACCATTACGGCTCTGGGGCACACGTGTATCTATACGGGATCTGTACCTGCTATTCACGGTATTGCCGGAAATGACTGGACAGATAAGGAAACAGGTAAAGGAGTTTACTGTACCGCAGATGAGAACGTTCAGCCGGTAGGTACTACCAATACAAAAACAGGAAGCCATTCTCCGAAAAACCTTTGGTCTACCACAGTAACTGACGAATTGAGACTGGCAACAAATTTCCAGGGAAAAGTAGTCGGTGTCTCTTTGAAAGACCGTGCTTCCATTCTTCCTGCAGGCCATACTCCAAACGGAGCTTTCTGGTTTGATGACAGCACAGGAAATTTCATTACCAGTACATGGTATATGAATGATCTTCCACAGTGGGTAAAATCATTCAACTCTCAGAATCTTCCTGAGAAATTAGTAGCCAATGGCTGGAATACATTACTTCCAATCAATGAATATACAGAAAGCGCACCAGACAATTCACCTTGGGAAGGCTTGTTGGGAAGTGCAAAAACACCTACTTTCCCTTACAGTAATTTAGCAAAAGATTACCAGACTAAAAAAGACAATATCCGTTATACACCTTTTGGAAATACATTGACTTTAAAACTGGCAGAAGCTTCTGTAGAAGGTGAAAAGCTGGGTGGAGATAATATTACAGACTTCTTAGCGATTAATCTGGCATCTACGGATTATGCAGGACATAAATTCGGGCCGAATTCTATTGAAGTAGAAGATGTATATATCAGATTAGATCAGGATTTAGCTGAGTTTTTCAAGTATCTTGATTCAAAAGTAGGAAAAGGCGAGTACACGGTTTTCCTTTCTGCTGACCACGGTGGAGCACACTCTGTAGGATTCCTTAAAGAACATAAAATCCCTACAGGTTTCTTTGGAGAAGATGCGGAAAAGAATCTGAACCAGAAACTGAAAGAAAAATTCGGAACCGATAAACTGGTCAACGCCATTGATAACTATCAGGTTTATTTCGACAGAAAAGTATTGGCAGACAACAAGCTTGAATTGGATGATGTTAGAAATTTCGCTGTAAAAGAAATTGAGAAAGATCCTACTGTTTTATATGCTGTTTCTGTAGACAAAATTCAGGAGTCAAGCATTCCGGAGCCAATCAAACAAAGAATTATTAACGGGATCAACAGACAGAGAAGCGGAGATATCCAGTTAATTTCTCACGATTCTATGCTTCCGCCATATTCTAAAACAGGAACTACGCACAGCGTATGGAATTCTTACGATTCTCATATTCCATTGATCTTTATGGGTTGGGGAGTGAAGCAGGGAGAAAGCAATAAAGAATATCACATGACGGATATTGCACCTACGGTATCTTCTTTATTGAAAATTCAATTCCCGAGTGGAAATGTAGGAAACCCAATTACCGAGGTTATTGGTAAGTAAATTGAAAATTATAAAAAAACATTCCCAACCGGGAATGTTTTTTGTTTTTTACAGCTTATGATGTTCGTATCATTTGCTGTATCTCATGATGAAACTTCTTATTTTGCTTTCTGATTTTTATAATAAGATATAACAGTAGAATTATAAGAATACCTCCCAGGAAAACAGAACCTATTTTAATATAACGATCATCAGATTTTAGTTTCTCACTTTTTAAAACGGTTTCCCTGTTATGATTGTCGATCACCTGATTAATAGACTTCAGTTCATTCTGCTTTCTTTGAAATCGCATTTCCAGGTATTTTTTATTATACTGCTGATAAAGATCCTGTTGTCCTAAAGCAAGATAATTTTCTGCCAATTCCTTGTAAAGCCCTTCATTCAGGATGATATCTCCGGTATTTTTACAAAGTTCCCCGGCTTTTAGTAAGAGATCTATTGCGGCTTGATTTTCATGCTTTTGTTTGTGTATTTCAGCAATTCCTTTCAAAGCAAATGCTTCCAGACTTTTACCATAATTCTTCCGGGCATAGCTGACAGACTGTAAAAATGACTCTTGTGCTTTGTCAATCTCATTAAGGTTCAGATAACAGTATCCAATATTGTAGTATACCACACTCATATTGGAGTAAGTGGTTTTCTTTACAGGAACCTTTTCATAATTCTGTATGGAAATCAGGAACTTTTCCAAAGCAATTTCTGAATTAGACTGGCTTTTGTAAACCATTCCTCTTATCGCATAGCTTGCTGCAGTCTCACTATATTTTTCAGGATTTTTTTCAGGAATTTTTGCAATATACTGTTCAGCCTCATTCAGTGTTTCAAGACATTTGTTAAAAAGTTCCATTTGCTGATACTGGATAGCGACTGAAATGAGAACCCCGGCTTGGCTTCTGGGGTCATTGGTTTTTTGTAGAAGTTCTTTTGCTTTTAAAATATATTGTAAAGATTCCTCAAAATTTCTTTTAGCAATATTGGCTGTTGAAAGCAGCATATAGAGATCAATGGAGGTTTTTATATCATGAGATTTTTTTAATAATTGTTCCCCGATTTTGATGGTGTTATCGGGGTTGTCATAAATTTCAAGTTTTGCTTTTTTTATTAAGACACTATCGGGTGTCTTTTGGCCTTTCACACAATGACAAAAAACAGCCAGCAGCAGTACTATTTTTAAAATTGATTTCATAAGACTTTTGTTTTACTGATTTCCTGAATATAGGTGTTGGGAGACATGCCGGTAACAGATTTGAAAACAGTTGTAAAAGCACTGTGTGAAGAAAACCCGGAATATTCTGCAAGATAGCTCACTTTATAATTAAGAAAAGTAGAATCAGTTCTTAATAGCTGTACAATATGATTGATTCTAAGTTTATTAATGTATCCATTGAAGTTTTTTTCCTTACTGTTAATAATTTCGGAAAGGTACTTTGTATTGATTTCCATTTGAGAAGAAAGCAGCGACAGAGACATGTTTTTATTGAGAAACCTATCGGATTTTTCAAATTCTTCTAGCTTTTGGAGAATTTCATCTTCTTTTTCCTTCGATATTTTTGGCGTCCCGTTATCTTTTATTGTATTTGTTTTGTTTGAAATAGCCGGCTGAGTCTTTTGGCTGGTCTGCTTTTCAAAGAAATCAAACTGTTTTTTTAAATCTTTATTTTTACCTCTAATGACTAAAAAATAGGCAAGCAAGCCCAGGATTATCAAAGATAAAATGAAGATTAAAACCGAGGAAGATCTTAAAAGCATATACCTCTGAAATTCAATGTTTTTATTCTGATTGGTTTCCACAAGCTTCACCAGATATCGTATCCCTTCTTTTGAACCGGAATCTGTTTTTGTTTTTAAATCAGTGTAAAGTTTATTGTACTGATGATATTTTGCATCATTATGTACCGCGTAATAATTACGGGACAGTGATTCGTAAATTTTAATTTTTAAATTATTAAACGGAAGATTCTCGATCAATCGAAGACCTGCCTCCAATTTTTGAATAGAGGTTGCATAATCCTGCTTCAGAAAATAGTATTGGGACAGATTCTCATAAGCCAAACCTAAAAGAAACGGCTGGTTTTTCTGAGATTCAAGATCAGCAATCACATTTTCTATAAGTATTTTATATTCTATTGATTTATTCTGCTTCAGCAGATAAGAAGAGCGAAAAATTCTGTTTTCTATTTTTAAAATTCTGTTCTCTTCATTATGATTCCCAAGGTATTGGTTGCTTTTATCAAGATTTTGTAAGGCTTCAGGATAGTTTCTGTTGATTCCTGAGTTTAATGCCTGAAGCTGATACAATTTTGCAGTGGTGATTCTTAAGGAACGATCATTACTTTTAGGAAGTTTCTGATCGGATAAAAGATTGGTAATAATTGTCTTTGACTGATTGTATAAACCCAGATTCTGATACTGATCAGCAAGATTATAACCACTGAAGACCTGCATAAAATATGAAAGGTTATTTTTCTGATCAATATCTTCTTTTTGAGCAAAAATATTGACAGACTGTACATAGTCTCCCTTCAGGGCAAAAGCTTGTGAAATAATATTTTGAAGTACAATTTTGTGTTCCGCGTTTTGATCACTCACAAGAATTCCCTGGGTATAACTGATGCATTCGTCGGGATTCTGATACAATTTCAGAAATGCTTTATCTGCTAGCATATTGAAGTCGGGGCCGGACTGTCCTTTGGTAATAAGGAAGCAGAAAATAAACAGTAAGATTTGAAATAATTTTTGTCCTGATAAATTGTTTTTTGTGTTTTTTTGAATAATTCCGGTAAAATCCATATTCAAAATATTGTTTTATATCTATTTGGTTATTAGTATTTTAAAAATTAAACTCTTTTAAAATTCACGAATTATGAAAGTCAATTTCTTTTAATTGAGTGAATGTTGTATTAATATTGTTTTCACCAATTCAAAACGCTAAATATAATAAAATATGAAAAATTTTTACAGAATGTCAATGAAAATATTGATAGCTTATCTTTTCTTGAAATTTGGTTTTGCAGAAGCGCAGCTTACTGTAATCGGCTTGGGAAATTATAATGTAGGCGCAGTATCGGATAATGGAGTAGTAAGCTTGCACACCAGTGCAGGAAGTATATATAAATGGAATGCTGCAGGAGGACTCGTACAGATAGGTTCTATAACAAACGGATATCCGGCTGCAGGCAGAACCATTGTTTCGAATGACGGAACCAAAATATCGTCGTCGGTTACCAATGCCGCAACAGGATTCAATGAAATATCTACTTATGATGTCGCTACGGCCACATGGGTAAACAGAGGCGGGCTTGTACCTACAGGATGGGATGGCAGCGTAAGCTCTACCTGGGGAATGTCGACTGATGGAAATACTATTGTTGGTCTTGGTTTTCTCACCGCAGCGAATGCGCATGCTGTGAAATGGGATGAAGTAAACGGCGTGGTAGATCTGGGAAGTATAGTTCCCGGACGCAGCTCCAGAGCAAACGCAATCAATGCAGCAGGAACAGTGATTGTAGGCTGGCAGGATGAATCAACCGGAACAAGAAGCGGAGCAAAATGGCAGGATGGAGTGGAAAGTTTTATTACAGATAATAATGGGAATCATGTAGGAGAAGCAGGAGGAATTTCTGCTGACGGAAATACAATAATAGGTTCGGCAAATCCTAATCCTTATGTATGGAATGCTGTGAGCGGACTTACTTATATAACGCATCCTAATGCTTCTTTCAGCTTCAAAGGAGGTGCCACCGGGATTTCTGCTGATGGGAAAAAAGTGATCGGGTATTACAGAGCATTTGGGGCTCCTCCCATGTCAGGAGAAGGCTTTATCTGGACCTCTGCCGCCGGGAGAATTAACCTGAATGATTATGCGGCATCTTTAGGAATTGCCACTAATGGAGTAACAATGGGACTTCCTCTTGCAATTTCACAGGACGGAAAGAAAATTGCCGGGTCAGGGACGAATGCTTCAGGGCAGATGATTGCTTTTTACCTGGATACTTCTGAATTTTTATCGGTGAGTGATGCTGTGAAAGAGAAAAACAATACAAGTATCTATCCTAATCCAGTGGCTGACATCCTGTATTTTAAAGGAAAAGGAAAAATAGAGAAAGCAGAAATTTATAATATGGTTGGACAAAAGGTAAAATCATTGGATACTGTAGAAGGACAGATTGATGTTTCATCCCTGTCAAAAGGAGATTATATTTTACAATATTCCGTAAAAGGAGTACAACAGGAGTCTTATAAATTTATTAAAAAGTAACATATATAAATAGTAAAGTAGTGGGATGAATGGCTGTTTTCAATATTGAAAGCGGCCGTTCTTTTTTGTGTATATAACAAAAGGATAGCATATTTTGTATAGAAAAGTCTGGTTTTTGGCAAATACATATAAAAAACTATCTTTGCAAAAATTTTGGTTTCCAGTATTTTGGAATGAAAAGGGAATCGGGTGTAACTCCCGGACTGTCCCCGCAACTGTAAATCGCAACACAAGTTTCTGCAAAACGCCACTGTGTAAAAACGGGAAGGAGCAGAATGCGAAAGTCAGGAGACCTGCCAGGATTATAATTAAAAACATATTGCTTTCGGAGGAAAAGTAAAAAAGTATGGATATAAAAAGATCTTTAGTACTGCTTTTTTCATCTTATGGGTGTTTTCTTTTTGGACAAGAGAAAACTATTGACACTATTTATGTCTTCGACAACCAGATGAACAGGGTGAAACTTTTTCATCCCGTAAAAACAATTACAGCAGAAGATGCTGAAAAAAACTCCGGTAATCTTTCGGAGCTTCTGAGGTTTCAGTCGCAGGTTTTCATTAAAGAAAATGGCCGTGGTGCTGTTTCTTCGCCTTCTTTCAGAGGAACAACTGCCCAGCAGACTGCATTCGTATGGAACGGAATTAATATCAATTCTAATTTTTTAGGCCAGGGAGATATCAATAATATTGCTTTGTTCGGCTATGATCAGATCGGTATCAAAGCGGGTGGAGGAAGTGTAGTGTACGGAAGTGGTGCCATCGGGGGAAGTATTCACCTGAATAATACTCTTGATTTTAATAAAGGCTTCCATGGTTCTTTATTCTCTGAAGTGGCTTCCTTTAATACCTATAATAACTTTGTAAAAGGTTCTTACAGCAATGATAAGTTCAGTTTTAAAGCCTCCGGAAATTATTCTGTAAGTGAAAATGATTATAAGGTAAGCGATCTGAATTACATCAACAGAAACGGGAATTATTACAATACGACGTTCAATGTAGGAGCATCCTATAAAATTACAAACGATCATAAGGTTTCGTGGCAAAGCCAGTTTTTTGATTCTTCACAGCATTATCCTGTATATGAGGAAACGGGAACAAAAACAAAATATACAACTCAAAGTGTAAGAAGTCTTCTTTCTTGGGACTGGAACAAAGCGAAGTTCAGTAATTCCCTTAAAGCAGCCTATACGGAAGAGAATTTTCAGTATTTCGGTTCGTTAAACCAACCTAAATCCAGTGGAGGAACCGGGAAAAATTATATCTTTAAAAATGATTTTAATTATTTCCTGAATTCAAAATGGAATTTTAATATCATCGGAGAATTTCAGATTAATAAAGGAGAAGGGTACGAGAGCGGAATATCCAATGTCAGCAGGAATATAGGTTCTGTTTCAGGATTATTGCGGTATTTTGCAACAAAAGATCTGCGTTTTGAAGGAGGATTCAAAAAAGATTTTGTAGAAGATGTAAAGTCTCCTTTTATGTATTCATTCTCCGGAAAATGGAACGCCGCAAAATGGTATGATCTGAGTATTAACGTATCCAAAAACTTCAGATATCCTTCATTTAATGATATTTATTATGAACCGGGAGGAAATAAAGATCTGAGACCGGAAACCTCTACTCAGGTGGATATGACCAATGAGTTCAAAGTGGGAGATTTCAAACTTACTCTGTCTCCCTACTATATGAACATCACAGATCTTATTGTATGGCTTCCAACGGCTATGGGATACTGGCAGGCATACAATGTCAATAAATCCGAATCTTACGGGCTGGAATCCCTGTTGTCTTTCAGCAAGCAGTGGGGAAATCATAAATTCAGAGCCAATGCAGCATACTATTATGCAAAAGCTATCGATAAAGAAACGAAGATGCAGAGACCTTACGTTCCCATGCACAGGGGAAATGCCGGTATAGATTACGAATATGGTTTCTTCAGGTTTTATGCACAGGGACAGCTGAACGGTGTTACCTACACCACAAGTGATGAAAAGAGATCAGAAGCTATAGATCCTTATTTTCTTTTAAATATGGGAGTTTCTGCCACCTTAGCAAAAAAATATACCTTAGGGTTTAAAGTGAATAATCTAACCAATACCTACTATAAAACCGTTTCTTTCTATCCTTTACCAAAAAGAAACTATAGTGTGTATGCAGCAATAAATTTTTAATAAATTAAAATTGAATAAATTATGAAAATAACTAAACTTTTAACTGTCTTATTTGCAGTTGTACTATTGTTTAATATGTCTTCATGTACAAGTGACTCTGCCGAGTTTGAAATTTCTCCGATCACTTACCAGAACGGATATTTTATCTCTAATGAAGGTAATTTTAACAGCCAGGGTGCTAAAGTAACATTCCTGACAAGAGATTTAAGCTTAAAGCAGGATGACGTATATGGGTACAATAACAATAAAGAAATTCTGGGTGACGTTCTTCAGACCATTGGTCTTAATGGAAATAAGGCTTATCTTGTGATCAATAACTCAAACAAAATTGTTGTAGTAGACCGTTATACATTTAAGAAATTAGGAGTAATCACTAATCAGATTGATAACCCGAGAGGAATTGCTTTTGCTAATGATTTTATCTATGTTGCTAATCTAAACTTCTCTACGAATGCAACAAGTGTAACAAAATATAAGGCTTCCGACTATTCATTTGTAAGCAAAATCACGATGACAGGCGGGGCTGATAAAGCAGTAGAAGCAGGTGGAAATATTTTTGTGCAGAATGCTACTTCCGGATATGGAAATATGATTACTTATATCAATACTTCTAATGACAGTAAAACTGAACTTACTGTTCCGAATGGTAAGATTAACAGTACTATTTCATACAAATCCAATGTATATACAATTTCTTCTACAGCTACTGATTCTTATATCTATAAAATCTCCGGCACAGGGGCTATGACACCGGTAGTTACGTTGACAGGAATTCCAAGTGCTACCAATCTTCAGATTGATAATGATAAAATCTATTTCAGTTCTGCCAATAAAGTGTATACAACAAGTTTAGCTACACCAACAGTTCCTGCAAGCCCGCTATTAACAGCTGCAGATGGTGGTCCTTATTTTACGCTTTATGGATTTAATGTTATTGATGGTAGAATTTTTGCATCAGATGTTAAACAATTCACTCAGGAAAGCGAAATGACTGTATATTCAGCAACTACGGGTACCAAGCTTACTTCCCTTAAAACAGGTGGTCTTGGTGCTAACGGAACTTTCCTTAACCCGCAATAATTATTACTTCTAAAAATAATTTTTTATTTTTTCATCATTTGTGTTTTTTTCCGGCCGGTTTCGAAGAAACCGGCCGGCTTTGTTTCCTTAAGAAAAAAAATCCGGCGGGATGGAACATCCCGCCGGAATTTTTAATATTTTTCTAAATCGAATTATAAGGTTAATCCCAGTTTCTCAGCTTCAGCAATGACAAATTTCGTCGCTTCTTCTTTTTCATTGGGAATTTCACCTTCAAGAATAGCTTCTTTCACTTTCTCTTTCAGGATACCAATTTCACGGCCCGGCTTAAGATTAAACATTTCCATAATTTCTTCTCCGGTGATCGGCGGCTGGAAGTTTCTTACCTGATCTTTTTCTTCCACTTCCTTGATCTTGACCGCTACATATTCAAAGTTTCTTTTGAATTTCTCCTGTTTTTTAGAATTTTTAGTGGTAATATCTGCCTTGCAAAGGGTGAAAAGGTCTTCCAGATCTTCTCCTGCATCAAATAAAAGTCTTCTTAATGCAGAATCTGAAGCATCATCCGTAATCAGCGCAATTGGCCTTGATGAAAGCTTGACCATTTTCTGAACATATTTCATGTCACTTCCCAAAGGTAATTTCAATCTCTGGAAAAGTGTTTTTACCATTTTTGAACCTAAAAATTCATGCCCGTGAAAAGTCCATCCTGTTCCTTCTACAAACTTTTTCGTCGGAGCTTTCCCAATGTCATGAAGAAGGGCAGACCAGCGAAGCCAAAGATTATCGGTATTCACAGAAATATTATCCACTACTTCCAGCGTATGGTAAAAGTTATCCTTATGAGTTTGTCCTTCCACTTCTTCCACGCCTTTCAGTTCGATCAGTTCAGGAATAACAAGCTTCATAAGACCGGTTTGTTCCATCAGTCTCAATCCGATAGACGGTTTTTCAGACATCATGATTTTGTTAAACTCTACCATGATTCTTTCCATGGAAACAATCCTGATTCTTTCTGCTTCCTGTTGGATCGCTTTCAGAGAATTTTCCTCAATTTTAAAATTTAAAGTGGAAGCAAAACGTACTGCTCTCATCATCCTTAACGGATCATCAGAATAGGTTTGTGCTGGTTCCAGGGGAGTTCTTAAAATTTCTTTTTCAAGATCATCAATCCCATTGAAAGGATCAATCAATTCTCCGAAATTATTTTTATTTAAAGAAATAGCCATCGCATTGATGGTGAAATCTCTTCTTTTCTGGTCATCTTCAAGACTTCCGCCTTCCACTTCCGGCTTCCGGCTGTTTTCTGTGTAGCTTTCCTTTCTTGCTCCCACAAACTCAAGTTCAAGTTCTTTATACTTGATCATAGCCGTTCCGTAAGTTTTGAATACGGAAACCTTCAATTTCGGATCTATATCCTGAGCTACATGCTGAGCAAGCTCAATACCGCTTTGTTCCGTTACAAAATCTATATCGGTAGATGCTTTTCTGTTCATCAGCAGATCTCGCACATAACCACCCACAATGTATACGGACTGGTTATTCCTTTCTGCTGCTTCAGAAATGATTTTAAATAGTTTTAAATTCTTATTTTGATTAAGATTAATTTTCATCGTTGATAATAGTGACAATTTCTACGTATGTTACCCATTAATCATAATGAGCATACATTCTACTAATTTTTCCCTCTTCATTAAAAAACATGACTTCAACGGCATGTTTATCCATAATCGACTTATAAAATAATGCTACCGAATCTACTCCTGCTGTGGAATGGATCAGATCAAAATGGAGGTCAGGAAATTTATCCAATGCCTTTCTCCAATATTCACGAACAGCTTCTTTTCCTTTTAAAGAACTTTCTTTACCGCCCGTAGCCAGTGCAATCATAGGAGTTGTAATCTCAATATCATCTGAATAGTGGGAAAGTATATCCTCCAGATCATGAGAATTCCACGCATTGATCCACATTTGGGCAAATTCGTGATGATTCATAGCAAATAGTTTATGAGTTGAGTTTGCAAAGATAGAATTAAAAAAAAGAAATCCTGCCGATATGAACTGACAAGACTCTAAAAAGTAAACATAAAAGTTCAGAATTCTTATTCCCGAAGAACTTTTATTCTGTTGTCATTCCATATTTTGATCACCGAAGAACCTGAGTATTTTGAAACTTTTTCTCTGTCTTCTTCCACTGCATAATCTACAAGGCTGATTATTTCCTCAGAAATATCAGAGAATTTCAATGGACTTTTTTCACCGCTGAAATTGGCAGAGGTAGATACCAATGGTCTGTTCAGTTTTGTAATCAGTTTTTTACAGAAATCATTTTTTACAAGACGAATTCCGATACTTCCATCCTCTGCAAGAAGTTCTTTGGGTAAACCTCTTGGGTTTTCGTAAACGATAGTTACCGGTTTTTCACTGAGATCAATAATTTCCCAGGCCATTTCAGGAACATCCACAAGATCCTGAAGTCTTTTCTCAGATTCCACAAGGATGATCATGGATTTGTTTTTTTCGCGCTTTTTAATGTCAAAAATCTTATTGACTGCTTCTATATTGGTGGCATCACAACCAATTCCCCAGATAGTATCAGTAGGGTAAAGAATTGTTCCGCCGGATTTTAATATTTCGATAATATGTTCCATAATTGTAGTGAATTCAAAGAATGGATAAAGGTAGAAAATATAAGAATTTCAGGCAAAAAAATGGGGTTTAAATATGATTTTTCAGCTTGATTATTATGACAAGATGCAAAGATTATAATCCATGAAAAAATGAATTAAAATAAGTTGTACGCTTAATAGGCTCAATATAATCAGGATGTAGTATTTTTTTGAAATCTTTTTTGGTAAGATGTTGTGAAATCAAGACAGGGAAATTTGATCTTGAACCTTCTTTAATTAAAGTATAAAGAATCGCATTGTTTTTAAAAAATACAATGGTTGTCTGTTCATAATCTTTACCCAAACTGTAGAGATCTGTCGGTTCATTAAGGAAAATCAGATTCCCAGAAATCTTTGAAATTCTATGATGATGTTTTTTTCCATACTCAATGATTCTGCTTTTAGCTTCTTCTTTAGGAATTTCAAACTTAATTTCTTTCAAATGTTTTTCGGTGTATTTACAATACAGCACATATACGCTACAGATGAATAAACTTATAAGAATTGCACACTCGAAGCTGTTATTAAAAGAAAAATCTACTTCTTTTAATAACAGCAGAGAAGCTCCTGCCAATGCAGAAAATCCAAAATAGATCGAGATCGTATCAAACTTATCGTATGAACTTTCTTCAAAAACTAATTTTTCAGTTTGAATACTTTCTGTGATTCTTAAATTTTTTATAGATCTCATTGCACATCAGGATGAGAATTTATGATTGATAAATTTAGATTTTATGGATAAATATAATGAGCCAGCTATTAAAAATGCAATAGAAGCTATCCACAAAAAATAACCTGTTTCCAAGCTGTATATTCTTCCCATTCTTCCATTTTCTGCAGCCAGAATTTCCTTCCAGAAAAAAAATGTTCCTGCAATTAAAAAAGCTTTTGCAGCCAATATCATAGAAATTAAAAAATATTTTTTATAACAGAATACCACTGCAATAAAGAACTAAATATTAGCTGTCCATACCAGAAATTCAAATAAGCCCCCGCCTAAAAAGCTAATCGAACCTATAAGAAAAGTTTCAAATGATTTATAATCTTTAATCTCTCCCATATCTTCAACTTTAAAAGCTGTAAAACAAAAAGAAATTATGAAAATTAACAGGCTGGCAAGGGGAATTCGTTTTCTTACATCCATCCCAATTTCGATAAATACCTTTCCTCAATAATATTCAGGTGGTGATAATTGTGACCTATAATCAGTTTTCCGATAGTTTCTACAGATATTTCATGGCCATTGGCTGTTCCTGTATTCTGTAAAGCAGAAGGTTGAAGAGTTTCTAATAAAATCTGTGAAGATTTTCTCACCAGTTTGTATTCTTCCAAAAGAGATTCCAGGCTTCTTTCACCTGCAAAAGAATTTTCTGCATATTCATTTTCATCAAATCCGGGAAGATTGTTTTTTTCTCCTCTCGCAAAAGCTAATATTCTGTATTGGAAGACTCTTTCTGTATCAGATAAGTGGAGTAGAAGACCTTTTAAAGTCCATTTTCCTTCTGCATAAGCAAAATTAGATTGTTCTTCGGTAAGGTTGGAATAAATTCCGATGGTTTTGTCTGCTGATATCTGCAGTTCATTGATCCAGTTTCCTGATGGAATCTGATCTAAATATCTTTGGATGTATTTTTGAAAGTCGGTCATATTATTTTTTGTTTGGGTTACGGGTTTTCGGGATTCGGGGTCTTGAGATTCGGGATGGTGAGTGTAACGCATCAATTACTCATTAATCATGATTCGTCCACTCGTAGAAATTTACAGAGTCATAAAGCTCAAAACCGCTGGCTGGATACAATTGGTTTCCAATATCATTGCTTTTTCCTGTTTCTAAAAGAATTCCACATGCTTTTGAGGAACGGCAGAGTTGCTTAGATTCTTCAATCAGTTTTTTAGAGTATCCTTTTCCTCTGTGACTTTCATTTACATACAGGTCGTTCAGCAGCCAGTAACGCTGCATTCTTGTAGATGAAAATATAGGATATAGCTGTACAAAACCTGTCAGGTTACCATTTTCTTCCGTAACAAAAATTTCGGAATCTTTGTTTTCAAGTCTGTCCTGAAGAAAGGTTGTAGCAGCAGGAATATCTGATTCTTTGTGATAAAATATCCTGTACTGATCAAATAATTCTACGAGTTGTGGTAAGTCGGAAATAGTTGCTTTCCTTGAGTTTTTCATAATATCAGTTGGTGTTATAATAAATGAGAAGGATTATCAAAACCCTTCTCATTTAATGTATTGTATGTTAAGAAAAAGCTTTCTCAAGATCTGCAATAAGATCCTCTGCATCTTCAATGCCTACGCTTAAACGAACAAGGTCGTCTGTGATTCCCAGTTCAGCACGTTTTTCTGCCGGGATTGAAGCGTGAGTCATCAACGCAGGGTGGTTAGCCAAAGATTCTACACCTCCTAAAGATTCCGCAAGGGTAAATACTCTTACTTTTTCCAAGAATTTGACAGCATCTTCTTTCTTACTAGATTTAAAAGTGAATGAAACCATTCCCCCTGATTCCTTCATCTGGGATTTTGCCAGTTCATACTGTGGATGAGATTCCAATCCCGGATAAATTACCTTATCCACAGCTGGATGTGTCTCAAGGTACTTCGCTACAGCAAGACCATTGTCCGAATGTCTCTGCATTCTTAAGGCCAGTGTTTTAATTCCTCTCAATACAAGATAAGAATCGTGAGGACCTAAAATACCACCGCTTGCAAACTGAATAAAGTGAAGTTTTTCTCCCAGTTCGGCATCTTTAGCAATAAGAGCTCCTGCAATCACATCAGAATGGCCTCCTAAATATTTCGTTGCGGAGTGCATTACAATGTCAGCTCCCAAATCAATAGGTCTCTGGATATAAGGCGTAGCAAAAGTATTGTCTACTGCTACCAGAATATCTTTCCCTTTTGCAACTTCTACTACTGCTTTGATATCTACTAATTTCATCAAAGGATTCGTAGGAGTTTCTACCCAGATCAGTTTTGTTTTATCTGTAATGACATCAGCAATTTTAGAAACATCGTCAAAATTTACGAATGTGAATTTCAGCTGATATTTTTCGAAAAGTCTCGTGAACATTCTGTAAGTTCCTCCGTAAAGGTCATCTACAGCAATCACTTCATCACCAGGGTTTAATAATTTCAAAACACAGTCGATGGCTGCAAGACCGGAACCGAAAGCCAGACCTCTCGCTCCGTTTTCAATACTTGCCAAAGAATCTTCCAATGCCTGTCTTGTAGGATTGGCAGCTCTTGAATATTCGTATCCGGAATGTACTCCCGGACTCTTCTGTGCAAACGTAGAGGTTAAAAATACAGGTACATTTACAGAACCTGTTGCAGACTCGTGGTGCTGCCCTCCGTGAATTACTTTTGTATTAAAATTCATAATTTTTTGCTTTAGGCTTAGCATTAAACAATAAAGTATATTGCTTAAGCGGATTGTTTTATTAAAATTTGCTCTAGCTGAATACAAAAAGCTTACCGCTTACTGCCTGCAGCTTACTGCAATTATATTTTTTTACTTAATAGCAGATTTTACCGCAAATTCTTCTGCAATTTCTTCCATCCACTGCGCTACATCTTCTTCTCCGGTTGCTCTCTGATACGTATTTCCTAGAGATATTAAAATCTGGTGGATAAACATCTTCATCTGGTCTACAGGCATTTCTTTGGTCCAAAGATCAATTCTTAACGCTTCTCTTGTTTTATCATCCCATACGGAAATCATGGTTGCTTTGGTATCTTGTTTTTCAATACCGCCATCCTGAGCGTTCCATGTAATATTTTCCGGTACGTGATTTTCATCAAGCTCTACATCTATCGTAATCTGAGTCTTTCTCATTTTTCTATTTTTTCTAAATTCTAAAATTTCTATTATTTAAGTTTCGGTTTATAACCGGATTGATTAAAAATTGTGGTAGCATCCATTTTCAGGAACTCTGTTAACTTTGTTTCAGGCTTTTCTTTAAAGTATGCTTTACAGATCTGCCAGCCTGTAAAAATCCCGATTTGTGGTGAAGATTCATTGTCAATTTCTGTATAAAACTTCGAGAATGGGCCTGGGGAAATAAAACGTTCTCCCAGTCTCGGATCATCGCCGAAGATCAGATTACTTTCTACAAAATAATTCCAGATATTCGCCTCATTACTGGTTGCCCATTCATACTGCTTTTGAGTATAATTCATTTTCAGATAATCGGGAGTATCCGGAAGAAAAGCATCCTGAAGAATCATTACTTTTCCGTTCAGAATCATCTGATCAATGAATTTCTGATGATCAGGAGATTCCGTTACAATATTTTCTGCAAACAACTGTGATACTTTAGGAACAATATTCTGTGGATTCATTGATTTTTGGAAATACAACTCCAGCCCTTTGTAATTAGGATTTCCATCACCCATAAAACCGGTTACATCTATGAATAACAGATTGCCTTTTTCATCATAAAATATAGGATCCTGTACCATCTGTAGAGCAGATGAGAACAGATATACTTTTGGATTTTTAAATTGAGGAAAGTAATATTTGATATGAGAAAATAAGCTCTGAAGCTCATTTTGCAGCTTTGCCTGATCTATTTTCCCGATAGCTTCCTTGTAGATTTTTATCTCCTCAGCATCTGCTCTTCTTTTTTCGAAATCAGCATCAGAAACACTTCCCTGGAACCAAGGAAATTGAGCTTTAAACTGATCCAATGGAATGTTCTGATTATAGAATTCTTTGGAAATATCTGTAATGTCAACTTTTTCGGCAGTTTGTTTGACTTCGACCTTCCATTGATTTTCAGGTTCTTTTTTGCAGGAAACAAGCCCGGCAGCTAAAACGAAAGAAAGCGCAATATATCTAAAAATCTTCATTATTTTTACATGGAATTTAAGTTTACAAAAATAAGGATTAAATACACAATTCATGATGAAAATTAAAATATTTACAGCGGGTTGCCTTATTTCCGGGCTTTCTTTTTTCTGCGGGCAAAACCTTGAATTTAAAGATAAAAACTTTGAAAAAGCAGTGCTGGAAAATTTTGATCTGAATAGAAACGGAATACTTGAATCTCCGGAAGCAGGTAGGGTTACCAATCTGTTCCTGGTTCAGAAAGGAATTACTTCTGTAGAAGATCTGTCACTTTTTAAAAACGTGAAAATGGTTATTCTCGATGATAATAGAATTTCCAGCATTGTACTTAATGATTTGTCTCAGCTTGAATTATTTTCATGTACGGGATGCAAAATTTCTTCATTCAAAGCCGAAAACCTTAAAAATTTAAGTTCATTATATCTCGATAATAATTTGTTGGAAAGTATTTCGCTGATGGAGATTCCGAAAATTGATCAATTAACATTATCTTTAAATCAATTAAAAATAATAAATCTGCTTCAGTTTAAAGTATTAAGAAAGCTGAATGTACAGCATAACAAGCTTCAGAAAATTGATATTTCCGGCAACCCGGCTTTACAAACCCTTAATATCATGGGGAATAAGATAAGAGAAACAGATATAAAGAAGGGTGCTAAAACTAACGTAACCATTTTTGGAGCTGAAGAATAGACTAATATTATGATGATAGAAACAGAACGACTGATTTTAAGAAAACTCGAAGATGAAGATTTTGAACGCATATTTTTGCTGGATTCCAATCCTGAAGTTATGAAATACATTGGTGTACCGGCTTTGACGGATATCAATGAATCAAAAAAGGTCATCAGCATGATTCAGAAACAGTATGAGGAGAATGGAGTAGGAAGGCTTGGAGTAGTAGAAAAAGAGAGCGGACTTCTGATAGGATGGAGCGGCTTGAAACTGCTTACCCATGAAACCAATGGTTATAAAAATGTGCTGGAACTGGGATATCGTTTTCTGCCGGAATCATGGGGAAAAGGATATGCTGTGGAATCCGGAAAAGCTTCTCTGGATTATGGTTTTAATGATTTAAATGCAGAAGTCATTTATGCCTATGCCCATTCTGAACATGATGCTTCCAATCATATTCTAAGAAAATTAGGTTTTGAAAAAACCGACGAGTTTGAAGAACCCGACGGAATCTGTTTCTGGTATGAACTGAAGCGTGAAAAATACAGTAAAAAATGATAACAATACGAAAAGAAGAAAAAGAAGATCATCAAAAGGTCTTTCAGCTGACGGAAGAAGCTTTCAGAGAAATGGAATACAGTAATCATCAGGAACAGTTTCTGGTAGAAAAACTAAGACGTTCAGAAGCTTTCATCCCGGAATTATCATTGGTGGCCGAAGATGAAAAGGGTAGAATTGCAGGACATATTCTGTTTACTAAAATTAAAATTGTCAATGAAGAAAAATCGTTTGAATCCCTTGCACTGGCACCTGTTTCCGTAAAACCTGAGTTCCAGAATCAGGGAATCGGAACGAAACTGATTCTGGAAGGACATCGAATTGCCAAAGAATTAGGATATGAATCTGTAATCCTTATCGGACATGAAAAATATTATCCGCGCTTTGGTTACAAAAAAACAAGTAATTTTGGAATTTCTTTTCCATTTGATATTCCGGAAGAAAACGGAATGGCTGTAGAATTGGTAAAAGACGGATTAAAAGATAAAAAAGGAGTGGTAAAATACCCTCATGAATTTGGAATAGACTAAAAAATATAAATAATGCAGACACAAAAAGTAATAGATCATATTGTAAGCTGGTTAAAGGATTATGCTACAAATGCTAAAGTAAACGGATATGTAATCGGAGTTTCCGGAGGTGTAGATTCCGGAGTAGTTTCTACTTTAGCAGCAATGACAGGCATGAAAACATTACTAATCGGAATGCCGATCCGTCAGAAAGCTGATCAGGTAGATCGTGCACAGGATCATATGAATGATCTTAAATCCAGATTTCCCAATGTAGAAACAATATCTGTAAATCTGACCCCGGCCTTTGAAGAGATCTATAAAACCTTCCATGTAAATGATGAGGTGTATCCCAATGAGAATTTGACTTTTGCCAACACAAGAGCACGTCTCAGAATGCTTACACTTTATTATTACGGACAGCTGAACGGGCTTCTTGTTTGTGGAACAGGAAACAAAGTAGAAGATTTCGGAATTGGATTTTATACAAAATATGGAGATGGTGGGGTAGATGTTTCACCTATTGCAGATCTTTATAAAACTGAAGTATATGAACTTGCTAAAGGATTAAATCTTATCAAAAGCATTCAGGAGGCTATTCCTACCGATGGACTTTGGGATACGGAAAGAACAGATGAACAACAGATTGGTGCAAGTTATCCGGAACTGGAAAAAATCCAGAAAGAATACGGAACGAAAACGGCTGAAGATTACGAAGGGAGAGATAAGGAAGTGTTCCTGATCTTCGACAGAATGCATAAAGCTGCCAGACATAAGATGGATCCTATCCCGGTTTGCGATATTCCTGAAGAATGGAGAGCATAACAATACTATTCATTGGTAAGCTGACTAATACATCATATAGTAAATAATAGTTATGAACGGAAAAATAAGATCTGTATTTTTTATATGTCTGGGACTCCTTTTCGGAATGTCTGTAATGTATGTCTACAGAAACTTTATTGAAAATAAGAAAGATCGGTCAGATTCTGTAAAAAAAGAAGCAGTGAGTTACGGAAGTACTTCTTCCGATGGAAGTTCATCTGGTCAGGTTTCTATAGATCAGCTTACAGAGGAGAAAATGGTAATCAGCTATGTAAAGCAAAATCATAAGCTTCCGGATTATTATATCACTAAAAAAGAAGCAAGGAAACAAGGTTGGAATCCTTCTCAAGGAAATCTTTGTGATGTACTACCTGGAAAAGCTATCGGCGGAGATCATTTCGGAAACAGAGAAGGACGTTTGCCGGATGGAGAACGATACTTTGAAGCAGATGTAAACTATCATTGTGGTGGAAGAAATGCTGACCGTATCATCTACACTCAAAATGGCGATGTATACCTTACCAAAAACCATTATAAGAGCTTTGAAAAGCAATAACGTCATTGCGAGGAACGGAGTGACGAAGCAATCTCTATAAAAGAATCACAGATGAAAGCAGGTTTTGTCTACATTATGACGAATAAAAATCATACTACTCTTTACACAGGAGTGACTTCAAATCTGCCTAAACGTGTTCAACAGCATAAAGAATCATATTATTCTCAAAGCTTTACTTCAAGATATAATTTATATATATTGGTATACTGGGAATCCTTTCAGGAAATAGGTGATGCTATATATAGAGAAAAACAAATAAAAGCAGGTTCCAGGCAAAAGAAACTGGATTTAATCAATAGTATAAACCCTGATTGGAATGGTCTTGCGGAGGATGTGGAAGATATTATGGATGTTTTCTGAGATTGCTTCGTCGCTAAGCTTCTCGCAATGACTAGTGCATAATTTGTATTTAAGGGGTGATAAGTCGTAATTTTGAAAAATAAAATATTGTATGAGTGGCTCTGAAAAGATCCGCAAAAATGCAAGACTTTTTTAATCAATAAAAATTGGAAATTTAATTCAATATGAAGACAGTATATATAGATTTTACGGACATAGGTGACTATGAAGATTTTTACGCCCAGCTCAAGGAGAAAATTCAGCTTCCTGAGCATTTTGGGGATAATCTTGATGCCCTTTTTGATACCATCACCGGTAGTCTGGAAATGCCGCTCCATTTAGAATTCGTCAACATGACTGTAGATCAGCTTGAGATTTTTGAAGATCTTCTGACGACGCTGGAGGATGCGGAAGAAGAAGTTGAAGAATTTAGTTTTAGCTACTATCTTGAGCAGTACGAAGACGAAGATGATGATGTAGAATCTGAAGAAGAATAAAAAAGAAAGGTTGTCCCAATACAGGAGACAGCCTTTTTTATGCTGATCCTTATTCTATAGTATTCAAATCTTTATTCCTTATCATACAAACCTAACAGGTTTTCAAAACCTGTTAGGTTTCTTATTTTATTTCACTGTAACGTTTATTCAGGATGAGCCGATGTGAACTTTTTGCTTCATAGCCTGTCAAAGTTTCAAACCTGGGCAGGGAGCTAAAATCAGGTTTCATCTGGTTACAAAAACGTAGAATCAAAATAAAAAGGAAGCAGATCTTTCACGGCATGCACTTTTACAACCTCCTCATTCATGCTTGAGAAATAAAGGTCGATATTTTCATTCTGCTTGGTTTCATACTCAATTAAACTCTGGCGGCATGCTCCACATGGAGGTATTGGTGGGTTTTTCTCATGAAACTCTTTCGGACCTCCTACTACAAAGATCTTTTTTATTTTCACATCCGGAAAATTGGCAGCTACCCAAAAAACAGTCGTTCTTTCTGCACACAATCCTGACGGATAGGCTGCATTCTCCTGGTTGTTCCCGGAATAGATTTCTCCGTTTTCCAGTAATACGGAACATCCTACCAAAAATTGAGAATAAGGTGCATAAGCATTCTCACGAGCTTCTTTGGCTCTTTCAAATAATTGTTTTTCTATATCGCTCAGCTCACTGCTATTTTTAAAATATTCGTAACCGATCTGTATGTCTTTTTTCATATATTGTCAACTAAAAAAGGGGGGTAAAATTAGTTCTTTTTAATGAAGTGGGCAATATTTATTCTTCCCCTGAAAAGTTCAATTTTTTAATGTTTAAAAATGTTATACACACCGATAAAATTCAGAAATATAGAGTTGAAAAACAGATGGGTAATGTCACCCATGTGTATGTATTCATGTGAAAACGGAGAGGCTAACGACTTCCATTTTGTACACTACGGAAGCAGATCGCAGGGCGGTACCGGTCTTTTGATGGTAGAAGCTACAGGAGTAGAACCGAAAGGAAGAATTACCAATCACTGCATGGGAATCTGGAATGATGAACAGGCAGGAAAGCTGCAAAGAATCGTAGAATTTGTACACAAAAATTCAGAAAGTAAAATAGGAATCCAGCTGGCCCATGCCGGAAGAAAAGGATCAACATGGAATAATATACAGATTCCTGTGGAAGAAGGTTGGGAAACTGTAGCTCCAAGCCCTATTCCTTATCACCCTACGGAAAGAATTCCGCATGTACTGGGTACAGATGAGGTAAAGGAGATTGTTCAGAATTTTAAAAAAGCAGCCCGAAGAGCCGTAAAAGCAGGTTTTGATGTCATCGAAATTCACGGCGCTCACGGATATCTGATCCATCAGTTTCTGTCGCCGCTTTCCAATATCCGAACGGATGAATATGGAGGAAGTTTTGAAAACAGAATCAGATTTCTGCTCGAAATTGTAGATGCTGTTAATGAAGAACTGGACGAAAATACAGCCCTTTTCGTCAGAATTTCAGGAACGGAATATGCTGAGAATGGCTGGGATATTCAGAGTAGTGTAGCGCTGGCAAAAATTTTAAAAGAACATTCCGTAGACCTTGTAGATGTATCCAGTGGTGGAAATATTCATGGAGCTAAGATCCCGGTTTTCGATGGTTATCAGGTTCCTTTTTCTTCGCAGGTGAGAAATGAGGCTGAAGTGAAGACAGGAGCGGTAGGATTGATTACCAAGGTAGAACAAGCCGAAGAAATCCTTCAGAAAGGGGATGCTGATCTTATTTTCGTAGCAAGGGAGATTCTTAGAAATCCTTATATTGCTGTTCAGGGATCTTTTGAAATGAAAGAAGACTGCTTTTTCCCGCATCAGTATACCAGAGCCAAAATCTCTTCTTAGTGAAGTCATTAATCTGTAAAACCACAGAAATGAACATTGATGATTTCATGCTTACCTGCCCCAGTAAAAAATTCCTTGGGGTAGAATGTCTGGGATGTGGTGCTCAGAGAGCGATCCTGTTGGTATTTGAAGGAAAGTTTTCGGAAGCGTTTCAAATGTATCCGGCTGTATACACTTTATTGTTATTCTTTTTGATCCTTGGGGTAAGTTTTATCGATAGAAAAAGAAAATACAGTAAAATTTTAATGATTATGGTGGTCGTTAACCTGATTATTATGGTAATCGGGTATATGTACAAACACTGTTAACTATTAGAATTAACAGTAACCGTTTGATTATTAGTTGTTTTTGTGTTTTGATCTTCTTTGGTGTTATGTAGAAAAATTTTAATAAAAAATATAATTTATTAGATTAAAATTCCTGTATTGTTTTGTTGTGTAGAATTTTAAAATGTCGTAGAACTACTACAATTTATGAAACAGTGCCTTAAAAACTTTTTAAATTAGAACATGAACTTTATCTTTGTTATATAAATCCTATAGCAGGGATCTCGTTAATGATTAAAATTTAAGAATATGGCAGGAAATTCAAGAGGAATCTTAAAATTCAATGGAGGTGAAGGTCAGAAGTTGTTAAAGCTTAACTATAGTGTGTCAAGATCTACAGATGTTTCAGGACGTGTAGCCTCTGACCCGTCAAACGCATTGATCAAAGTAACAATTGAAGCAACAGAAAAATCTGATGTTTTAGAAAGTTTATTAAACAGTAAATATAAACCGACTAGCGGGGAAATCAACTTTAATAAATCTCACGAAGAAGGAACATTGATCTCTCTGAAATGGGAAAACGGATATGTAATCCAACATGAAGTAGACTTTGATGCCATTGATAGCAATAATATGCTGATCAGCTTTGTAGTAAGTGCTGAAAGCATCACATATGGAAACTCATCTTATGACGGACTTTGGCCGATGAGCTAAGTCTTTCATGAGCCAGAAATAAAAGACTGTCCTTACAAGACGGTCTTTTTTTACCTAGGACTATATTCTGCAGGATTTTTGTTTTTAATTTTTAAACTCTCTTTCTGTTGGATAATCGTTTAAAAAACAAATCAAATCACTAAAAATATGTCAAATACACCTGGAAACTCACAAGCGGCGTCTTTTCGTCCGACGCAGAATGCAGATGGTATTTCCGAAAACCATCACACAGGTATCAACCGTCTGGTAAAGCTTTCTCTTGTCATAGAAGGGAAAATTATCAAGTACTACAAGCATTTCAAGCTTAAACAAAGTACCAGACGACATCACGAATTTACACTGACACTGGCACACGATACCCTGGGAGACAGACAGACCCACTCACTGGAGGAAGCTAACAAGTTTCTCGGAAAAAGACTTACGGCGGTTATTTCCTATAAAGATATAGATAACAGTCCGGAACGAACTTTTGTAGGAGTGATTACCGGAGTAGGATTCAGTCAGGAGCATATGAGTCTGGGAAATATTGTACTTACAGGTTACAGTCCGACCATCCTTCTTGACGGAGCACCACACATCCAGAGTTTTGGAGGAAGCCAGCCGGTTAATATCGGAATTATTGCAGAAGAAGTGATCAAACAAGGGATTGATAAAAGCCGTTTTGATATCAGGGTAGATGCCAATAATTTCTCTCAGATCATCTATAGCAGCCAGTATGATGAAACCCATTATAACTATCTGGCAAGAATGGCCGAAGCATACGGTGAACAATTCTACTACGATGGTGAAGTTTTACATTTCGGAAAACTGCCGGCTCAGAATAAACCTATTACCCTTACTTACGGAAGCAGCGCCAATGAAATTAAAGTTGAGCTGAAAGCGGTACACACCAAACCACAATTTTACGGTTATAACAGTAATAAAAATGAAAAGCTGACTTCTGGGTCTACACCCATCAAACATGTGAGTGATCTTGCAAAAACAGCATACAGCCATAACGAAACTATTTATAAAACACCGGCTTTACAGATTGCTCCTATCAAAGCTGCCACACACCTGGATGTGGAGTATTCGCAGAAAAGCGCTTCAGGAAGTGAGGCGGTGAATGTTTTTTCCGTTTCAGGAAATACAACGGTTCCTTTCCTTCACCCGGGGTGCGTAGCAGACGTCCAGATGCGTAAACAGGATTCCAATGAAACCTCTTATTTCACCAGAATCATGATTACAGAATCAGAACATGAAATTGACACCATCGGTCATTATAAAGGAAGCTTTGTAGGAATAGCGGCAGATACAGGGTTTCTTCCAAAGCCGGAATACACCATTCCGAAGGCCGAGCCACAGACAGCCACAGTAATTTCCAATACAGATCCGGAAGGACAGGGAAGAATACAGGTAAGATTCGACTGGCAAACGAATGACACCACTCACTTTATCCGTATGATGAGCCCTGATGCCGGAGGAACAGATCAGATTACCCAAAACCGTGGATACGTAGCTATTCCGGAAGTGGGAGATCAGGTGATGGTTAATTTTGTGCACAGCCATCCGGACAGACCTTTCGTAATGGGAGGAATGTTCCATGGTGGAGTAGCGTTGGGAGGTGGCGTAAACAATCACCTTAAGTCTATTCAAACCAGAAGCGGAATCAGGATCCTGATGAATGATGAAGAAGGAAGTGTAACGATCCTTGATCCAAGCGGGAACACTTATTTTATGGACGGACAGGGAAATATCAGTATGAAAGCCCCTAAAAATTTTACGTTGAATGCGGGTGATAATATCAACATCACTGCAGGAAAAGAAATTTCTATAGGCGCAGGAGCAAGTATTACCAGTACCGCAAACGATAATATTGTTTCCATCGCAGGAAAAGATATGAAACTTACGGCTTCGGGAGATATTACGGAAACTTCCGATACCAGAACGGAAATGATTGAAAAAGAATTCAAAAGACAATCTGAAACCTCCAATGAAATTGCAGGTGAAATTTCCATGTTCAGCGAGCTGGAAAATATGACCATGCAAAGCGGAAAGATTGTAGAATTCAACAGTGCTGAAAAATCAAAACTTTTCTGATATGGCGATCATCAAAACAGCAACCAACCTGCGCATAACAGTTAAAGATTCTTACCATCTGAGCGTAGGAAAAAAGGTTGAAAAAATAGCAAAGAAAATCAATGTGGAAGCACATAAGGAAAATCTGGTTTTAGCGAGTAACAAGAAGATTATGTCCCATGGTCATAAGTAAATGTAACCTGCTGATTCTTTTTATATGGTGTTTTTCATTAACGAATTGTCAGAATAAAAAAATGGAAGAAAAATACAGTTGGCTGGGAACCGTTTCCGCTCCGGAGGAATACCCGATGGAAGTATATGAAGGAGCTATTGTTGCAGATGGTTTTACTTACAGTTTTGATGCCATCTGGGGAACACAGAATACAGGTTGGGGTAAAGAAGGCGGTACCATGAATGTCAATACCGAAAGCATGAGTGCTCCCCATAAACTGGAATTTACATGGTACTCTTTGGTAGAAAATAAATTCTATACCGGAAAATGGGACCTGGATAAAGAAAAGATCAAAAAACTTTTGGATAAGGGGTTTGTAGACCAGGACACAAAAAAGAAAGCCACTTACAATTCCTTTGTGGTAGGATTAGCTCCACAAGGAAGAGTTGTGCTTTGGATGAAAGGTCCGGGAAACCAGAAAGAAGTAGGTGCTTTTCAGGCTCATGATACCATTATCACCAAAGAAAAAGCATACGAGAATGCTCAGTATATGTTGAATGAAGGCTTTGCAGAAAGAATGCTGAAAGATCCGTCTTATAAGACATTCAAGCCGGAAATTCGTGAGAAAATTGAAAAAGAAGGCTATCCGCCAGCAGATATTTATAACGTTTATCGGGAAAGATACAGCTGGAAACCTTCCGTGATTCTCCCTGAAGGAGCCGCCTGGATAGATTTTGGTTTTACCAGTTACAACGGCGAGCAGGAAAATCTTTTTGACCAGAGTTTAAAAGAGAATACCTACAAAAGCAGGGCTATACCACGATTCTGCGGTTTTTACTGGAAAGATAAAAACAACAACAGGTATGCAGTATGGATAGACGCTTTTGATGATAAAGAGATATTTGATTTGTTTCAGAAATCAGGAAAAGACAAAAATATTGATCTGACCATTAAAGTAAACGAAGACAATACAAAAGTTTTGATCTCTTTAGAATCTGAAAAAGAAAAACTGGCAGTTACCAAAGCAAAAATAAGGGTATCCCGAAAGATAGAATGATAATATTCACTCAGTCAATTTAAAAACAAGAACGATGCACAACAATCAATTTGGAAGTTATACACCATCTGTATCCAAAGAGGAAGTACTGGATATTACCATTGGGATTTTTTTTGACGGAACCCTGAATAATAAAACCAATACAGAGGAAAGAAAAAAGGGAACAGATGCCCATAAAAAACATGGTGGTGGAGCTAAAGACAATACCAGTTATAATAATGACTGGAGTAATGTAGCCCGCATGTGGGATAACTATGATAAAAACTTCGGAATTTATATAGAAGGTATCGGTACATTGGATAAAGAAGGAGATGCAACGCTCGGATACGCTTTCGGGACCGGAGAAACCGGGATCAGATCAAAAGTGAGAAAAGGCTGCGAAGAAATTGTAAAAAAGGTGAAAACCATTAAAGCAGAAAAGAAAGCCGATAAGATTGCTGTTCTTACTTTCGATGTATTCGGATTCAGCCGTGGAGCTGCTGCAGCACGTAATTTTGTATACGAAATCGGAAAAGCAAAATATAAAGCCAGTTCACGCACCGTCGCAAACGAAGCTGTTTCAGTGACCACCTATTCAGATGATGATGGGAAAAATGTTGATTCCGAAGAACTTCCAAAATGGGGACATCTTGGCCTTAAGCTTGAAGAAGCAGGATTAAAGGTAGATGTTTTAAAAGTAAGATTTCTTGGAATCTACGATACCGTTTCTTCCTATTCAAAATATCTGTCACCAGTTCCCAATTTCAGCAATGATGTAGAAGAATTAAGCCTGAATGAAATCGGAAAAGCCCAGACTGTAGTTCACTTCATCGCAGAAAATGAGCATAGAGAAAACTTTGACCTGACAAGGGTACATATCGGAACTGAAAAAACTTTTCCGGGTGTACACTGCGACGTGGGTGGTGCCTATGAAAACGGACAGGAAACGTGGGAGGAAGTGGAAACATCCTGGACAACCAGTTCCAAATTAGAAGCATTAAAAGCAGAACTCGTATCAGAAGGTTGGTATGAAAAAGATATGCTTACCATTACCCCCGGATTCTATTTATCATTGAGAGGGTCCCGTTACCTGCTGAAAACTTACAGCTATATTCCTCTACATTTTATGGCTGAATACGGCATTGAGAAAAATCTTCCTATCACCTTGAAAAAAATGACTGATGATAAATATTCCATTTTGAATGATCAGTTTTTAATAGGAATAAAAGACCGTCTCAGAACTTATGTGATGGGAAATGGCAAACCTTATGCCTTCAAACATTTTAAAGCGCTGCGTGATGCTTATGGTGGAAACGAAGTCCCGGAAGACCGTCAGGATGCTTATCAGAAAGAAGTAAAAGAACAGAACGATTTGAGATTCCTTCGTCTTCATTACCTTCACTGGTCAGCAAGAAGAGAAAAAATAGGTATGGATCCGAGACCGAACAGAACAAGAGTTATCCATTAAATATTTAAATAAGAGTATTATACCAAGAAAGAAATTGAAGCAGGAACATTTATGCAGAAATATAATATACATACCGTTCAGAAAGATGAAACTTTAAAAAGTATAGCCTCGCTGTACGGGCTGGATAAAGATGCATTAAAACTCTTCCATAATAACCACTGTGCTGTGAAAGATATGATCCTGATCAATCTTAACGGGCAGAAAGAGCTTTTTGTTCCGAGAACAGCGGTTGCTGATCAAAAGAGTCTGGTTAAATTCGGAAAAGGAAACAGCCTTACTCTTCAGCCTGAAAACAAAGTGCGAAGATACAGTGTCGTTATTACCATTGAAAAAGGAGAATCGAAAAACGAATTAAAATATGAAACATCAGTTCGCTGGCTGAAAACAGAAAAAGGGCATCATTTTTTTGAGATAGACAGAAC
The DNA here is from genome assembly GCF_050470705.1 of Chryseobacterium sp. NRRL B-14798. Classification (NCBI taxonomy): domain Bacteria; kingdom Pseudomonadati; phylum Bacteroidota; class Flavobacteriia; order Flavobacteriales; family Weeksellaceae; genus Chryseobacterium; species Chryseobacterium sp. NRRL B-14798. The sequence continues at coordinate 1,356,627 of NZ_JBFLUL010000005.1, forward strand.
ATCAAAACTCTATCTCAACGAAGAAGAAGTGAATGAAATTGCAGATCTGCTCGCTTACAGAACCTCCGGGATCTTATATCCTTTACAGATCAGTACAGATGAACATGGAAGGTTTGAAACCGTAGAAAATGCAGAGGTATTTTCCAAAAGATGGCCAGCTGTAAAAGAAGAACTCTATAAAGAATTTGATGGCGAAACGGTAGACGAATACTGCGGAAAGATTGAAAAAGTGATCAGCCAGCCCGAAGCAATCAATCTGTATATTAAAAATGATTATTTCATCCGCTCATTATTTTTTGGAATATACCAGCGTTTCGGAAATGAATATAGAACTGAGATGACAGAAACCTTTCCGGTAACAGATAATGCCATTGAACCTGCATATAAACTGACACTGGAAACAGATCCGGTGAAAGGAGAAACCGGCCTGATTACCATAGAAGGATATGGAAAGTTATATGAAGAAAGAAATATTGATGATTTTATAAGAAAATCACCTTTTTCATTGATTATAGAAGATCATCCTGTGATGAATGAAGAAGGAACTTTCAGACTCATAAGCTATCTGAAAGGAGAAACTTCACTTCCGGAATCTCTTTACCTGGAATGCAGTATCATGCTGCAGGAAGAGAAAAAGATTTCAGTATCAGTTTCAGGAATTGATGAAAACTAAATTACCATTTCACTAAAGATAAAATTAATATGGCAGAAAAACATATTGTAGTACAGGGCGCCCTATGCAAATGCCAGTTCGGACAGGCTCCGGACAAGCTCAAAGTACTTACACACCAAAAAGAATATGCCAATGATAAAAGCGCTTCCAAAAAACTGATCGTTACTACGAAAGAAATAGGAGCAGCCACATTTGAAAAAAACACATTCGGAAACTGTACCAAAATGGGAGGTCCGCCTCCACCATGTAAAATTATGGTTACAGAATGGCAGAATTTTTATGATAAAGTACAGCTCAGCAACGGCGGATATATCATTGTGGAAGACAGCAAAGCCGTGTGTGCTGTTGCCGGAACGCCATGCATCGAGATTATAGACCACGGGCAAAGAGCAGAAGCCAGCCAGCAGAACTTTAAAAATGCAGACAAAGATGTTCAGCAGCAGATCAATCCACTGGTAGATTCCGAAGAAATGTATAACGACCAGCCTTCAGGAGGAGGGCAGGATGGTGCAATCTAAATGATAAGAAAATGGCAAAAGGCGTAAAAAAAATAAAAGTTGTAAGCGGATTGTATTACCCCAAAATGTCTGTATTAGGGCAAAGGATTACCATAAAACCGGATCAGTGGGTGCAGTTTGGTGTGGATGAATGGCTGCCGGGCACCACAGATGCCGACAAAAAGAAACCTCTTACCTGGATGAGGCAGAACAGCAGCAAAAAAATTATCATCAATCAGATAACCTCTGCTACAGGATATAAATTTTTAATTGGTAAGCAGTACTGCGGAAGCTATCAGTTTTATATTGAAGCCAGTCTTTCAGGAGTAAGAGACCCTAAAGGTAATACAGGACTATTTGTAAAAGGCTGGTGTGAGCCCAAAATTGTAAGCAGCAAATGGTCTACCCAAAAGAACAGCAAAAGCATCAAAAACAATAAAAAAAACGAATATATTTCCTATGGACATATCGTTCATCTGAACCTCGTGACGGAAGGACTCAATGGAAATACAGTCAGCATTGAATTGTGGAATCAGCAGTCCGCAAAAGCAGATAAACTGGTGCATACCTATAACAATGTACAGGTAATAGATGGTGAAGTGAATCTGAAAATAGAAAATACCTTTGCCTGGATGGCTTATGTGGACAATATTCAGAATGTAGAGGAGTTCTATGTTAAAGTAAAAGATGTTGCATCCAAAAAGTACATTAAAGACAAGCTTGGAGATGACCTTCATGCCATCTATCTGAATGTAAAAAATAAAGTAGTTACTACCAATACCAACGGAGCCCAGAACCAGACACCAACTAAAGTGTATAAGCCGGATGTAAATTCCGTCAGACTGGAACCTTGTAAGTTTGAAGTGATCAAAATCACAGAAAGTGAAATAAAAGACGGAAAGGCTAATAATACAACCGTTAAAGTTTTTGATAATGGTAATGGTATAAAGCAAATACAGTCACCGGCGCTTCAGGAACATATTAAAAGAACCATCTTTTATAAATTCGATTCTACAGAAATTGATAAAGATGGAGTCGCCATCCTGAATAATGTACTCAAATTCCTTTTAGAACATAAAGATGCCACCATGAATCTGAGTGGCTACGCTTGTGTAATCGGAAAACAGAATTACAATAAAGGTCTTTCCCAGAGAAGAGCGGATGTTGTGAAAAAATTCTTTGCAGACGGTGGATTAGATCCAAGAAGAATCATCTCTGTGGGAAAAGGAGAAGTAGATCCTACTGACGATAAAAAAGGAAGAGATAATATAAAGTATAAAAATGAGAAAGACTATGAAAATAACCGTAGAGTAGACATCTCATTTGTATTCAATGCCCATGATGCACAAACGGTTAACTATGAAGTGACAGCACCTAGTGTATCCATGAAGAAAGATATAACGATTGATGTTACCGGTTTTCAAACCAATGAATGCTTCAGAGACAGCAAAGGGAAACATAAAAAACAGGTCCTGATGGTAGATGTAGGGCAGGCAATAGATAAAGGAGATACTGTAAAGACATTTACCACACCATCATTTAATTATGGAGTATACTCAGATCTATCACAATTCAATGCTTTTCCTATACAATATATCTGGCCGATGTGGACCACTCCCAATCAATTCCATCTTCACGCACATACATGCAGGTATTTTAGCAATGAAAAGAGAACAACCGTATTAATCAAAGCTTACCCGGACATTAAATGGACACTTACTTTCTTCGTTAATCTTACCAATGAACTGAGTGTGAAATGGCAGAACCAGCCAGCGGCAAAACATAAAGACCTACAGGCTAAAGCCGGTAAAATAGGTGCTGAAAGAAGATGGAAACAAAAGGATGCTTCCTTCGGATTCAGCCTGAAAAGTGAATGGGAAAAGAATAGAAGCGGCAGTTTTCAGAAAAGTAAGGAAGTTAAAGGAGAATACGAGACAAAATTCAAAAAGCTTTATGATCTTTTCGGATCAATGGGAGCAATGTCTGACGGTATTACCAACAAAACTAAAGGACAGGTTAGAAATATAGGTTTTAAAGGTCTTCCGGTAACTTTCGCAATCAAGCCTCCTAATATTAATCTAAAAGGTGAATGGTTTTTAGAAAGAGCCAAACAGAAAAATACCGAAATAGAAAGATTAGGAACAAAGGTTGATATATCTTTTAATGCAGAACCCCTGATAGGATTAGAAGTTACAATAGACCTCCTTTGTACAGCTGTAGGACTGGTGGCAGGAGCCGTGAGTGGTGGAACCGCAGCACCAGGTGCTGTAAGGTTGTATGGAGTGATCAAAGACCAGATGAATACAGGAGTTGAGTTTGGGAATGATGATTTCGGAGCTAAACTGAGTTCAGATGTTTACATTGATCTTGTTATTTCAAGTGAAATCAAAACATCAATTGGTTTTTCATTCAATACTGTAAGCGAAAAAAGTGATAAGCAAGGAAAAATAGAAGCTAAAAATACCCTTAAAATTGAATTAAAAGCAGGGGTTTGGGCAAAAGCAGAAGCCAATCTTGTCATTGTGAAAGTAGAAGGATATTTTGAAATGAGCGGAAAGGGATCAGCTTCCATTACATTCGGGCATGGTGTGAAATTTGATGATAAAGGATTAAATTACCGCCCGGAATTAGGATTTGATGGACTCAACGCTGAGTATGTGATTAAAGGAAAAGTAGGAATGTCTGCAAAAAAGAAAATACCTAGAGGTGGCAGTAAAAAACCGGCAGAACTTAAAGGAAGTTCAGAAGACGAAGGTATTATCGCAGAAGGTAAATTTAACGAAATTGTACCTAAATTTGATGTCATCAAAAGTCTTGAAGAACTTTTCGGATTCAGTGCCGATATTCCGTTAATAAGAAATTAGATCATATGAAAAAGATAGTTTTAATAATTTTGTGTTTTATCATGTTTGTATCATGCCAGTCACAACAAAAGACAGATCTGGAAAAAATAGATTTTTCCAAAGGATATAAAGAAGTTCTGAAAGACACCAAATATCAGACAGAAGCGAGGGAAATTGTAACTACATTGCCTGTAGCTTATACCAAAGATGTTTCCGGATATAAATTCGGAAATATATCGTTTCCCGAACACAAAGAAAATAATGTAAAAAACTCCACCGTAGGATTACTCATTAACAATACTACAGAAAGGCTTACTAAAGGTGTGAAAATAGAACTGGAAGATACTGCTGCAGGTAACGATCTTTTAGCCTATCTCAAATCACAATATAAAAATCCTAAAGTTCTTGCAGGAGTTCCGGCAAAGAACAGTGAAGGTAAAATATTGGGGAATGCAGCCTATGCCTGGGATCTGAAAGGTAAAACAATGGTATTGGTACAATATTATGAATACACCAATAATAAACCCAATACTTCCTCTGTTCTCTATATTGTAGACAATCAGGTGAAGACGGCAGACGGGCAGGAAACAGCAGCAGTACACCTGCTAAAAACGTATACTTCATAGCAGATTCTTATTGATGGATAATTATGATTATTATGCAGAAAAAGTAATTACGTATTTACCGTTAGTTATACTTTCTGTCATTGCAGTTATTTTACTACTTCCTAATTCTAGAAAAAGATTTTTAAGAATTCAGGCATCATTACCCACATCCAAAATAAAATCTGTGGCCATGGGGCTGGTAGAAATTCAGGGAAAACTTATTATGAAAGAACCTTTGATTTCACCCGTCGCGAAAGAAGAATGCATAGGATATTATTATACAATTGAAGATGTAACCAGAGATAAAGAAGGGAAAAATTCTTATACAACAATTCATAGAGAAACCCAGTGCAATCTCTTTCTGATGCAGGATGATTCAGGAACCATTGAAATACATCCCGAAGGCATAGAATTGATATTCATCGAAGAAACCAATGTAAGTTATAACGGACAGAAAAGATACAAGGAGACATTGCTTAAATCCGGCCAAGAAATGCTTCTTGTGGGAGCTGCCGACTCAAGAAACGGGGAAGCTTTCATCAGAAAAGATACAGGGCATAAGATTTTAGGAATTACCACTGTTGCAGGAATTTCAGTCTGGAATAAATACCAGCCCCTGTTGAGGTCATTTATTGTCACCTGTATTGTTATACTTATCGTAATGATTTTAATCTTATCACAATAATGAATCAAATTGTAGCAATTGTTATCGCCGTTTTTCTTATCGTGGCCATCGTGGCTTTTTTCATCAGTTTGTATAACAAGCTTGTCATGCTGAAATTCAATGTGGAAAAAGCATATGGGAATATAGATGTTATTTTGAAGCAAAGAGCAGACGAAATTCCAAACCTTGTCAATGTTGCCAAACAGTTTATGGCACATGAAAAAGACCTGCTTACCAAACTGACAGAACTAAGAACTTCCTATAGCAACACCAATGATTCCGACAGAAAAACAGAGCTTGCCAATGAGACATCAAAAGCACTTTCATCATTTTTTGCTGTTTCAGAAAACTATCCCGGCCTGCTGTCAAACAATAACTTCCTGGAACTACAGAAAAGAGTTTCCGGAATGGAAGATAAAATAGCAGACAGAAGAGAATTTTTCAATGACAGTGTAAACCTCTATAATATAGGAATTCATGAGTTTCCCAATGTTATATTGGCAAAAATGCTGGGCTATAAAGACAAAACCCTATTAGACGTTTCAAATCAGGAAAAACATTATGAAGGAGTTCAGTTTTAATACATTTTTCGGATATGAAAATATACTGATGGAAAAACCCGAAATTGTTTTGTTCGGGGCGATGCTTCTTCCCATAGGACTGATTATGGTGGTGAGTATCATAGGATGGGTGTTCAGGAAACTGAAATTCAATATGTATATCATTCAGGCAATACTGTATACCTTGCTTTTCACCTTCTTTTTTGGAACGGTTACCATGCTCATTCTTTTTTTTATAACAGATAAAAACGGAGTTAAACTTGCGTGGTGCTGGAGCTCTATTTTCCTTGGAATGTTTTGTTTTAGCATCATCAATACCAATACCATCAGTAAAATGTTTACAGACTGGTCTAAAATCATTAAAAACTAAAATTATGATACAACAACCTTATTATATGATCGACTTCAGTGCATCAGCCTGTTTGTTTGAAATAAGGATTAATGATTATCCTGTGATTCATATGAATGTTGAGGGACAGGTTGCCACCAATATTCCTATCAATTTTGCCATATTGAAAAGTGGTGTTCAGACGATATCAGCAACCATTTTACCTAATATTGGCGATGTACAGCTGCATCCTAAATCAGAACTGAAATTTAATGTCAAACTTTTTGATGTGGCTAATGATTTTGTTTTTGATAAACAGTTTGGAGACTATCATTCAGAGGCTATTGAAGACAAAAAGAAACAGGTTATCAAACATGTTGGCTCCTTTAAAGCAGAAGTTCCTTATCAGCTTTCGGCATGGCAGAACGGGAGAAACCTGCAGGATATTAAAGACAGCAGAAAAAAACTGGAGCAGGCTTATGATCATATATCAAGATTAATAAGAGAAAATAAATTTGAAGATTATAAGAAATCAATTTCCAGAAGAGAAGAAAATATGGCTGTTTCTATGTATCTGTCAAAAGCAGAATCGGAAGAACGCTTTACTGATCTTGTAAAAGATTTCAAGTCCGGATTTAAAATACAGCCTGTTTCCAAAGATGCCGTTATGTTTGTATGTGCGGAGAATAGAGTTGCCTTTTTAAAAAAAATAAACGGGGAGTCTGCTTTATATCTGGAAAATCCTGAAACAGAAGAAGAACTAATGCTTGATATTTCATTTTATATACCTGAAGGAAAAGAAGAATTTGAAATAATATAAGCGTTTTATATTCATGAAACAAATAGGAATTTGAAGTTAAAAAATGAATAAAAAACGTTTTCCGGATACTTGAATCATTTTTTTTCTGTTCTATTATTGATAACTGTATACTAGCACTAACATTATGAAAAGACTGAAATATATAGTAGTACCAATGCTCTGTCTGGCAGTTGCTTCATGCGGCCATCAGAAAAATAAAGATACTGAGTCTTTGGTTGAAACACAGGGAAGTACCCAGACCGAACCATTCAATCTTGCTAAACTGAAAGCAGGACAAAATATCAACGATATTTTAAAATCTGCCGGAGCAACAGCAAAAGAAGCCGTCCGTACCAGTGAAGTTACCCTGATCGGAAATGAAAAGCTGGCTTTTGCTTCAAAAGAATTATTGCACTTCAACGGAATTGATCTGGAAGGAAAAAATAATAAAAATACAAACAAAGTAATTTTACATTTCGGAAAAGTAGATCAGGAAATTGGCCCGCTTGCCAACGAAAAAGAAGACGAACTGGGAATGTATCAGCTTGATATTTATACAGAGCAGGAAAAAACAGCACTTCTGGAAAACTTAAACAAAACACTTCAGAAACCTAGCTTTGATACCATTCGGGAAGGTTTTGAATCAGAAGTTAAAGATAATGAGATCATCCGGACACATAACAAACTCAGACAGGAAGTCGCGATCTGGAGAAGTAAAGATATGCTCTATTATTACTGCGAAACCAAAATAGATAACAGACCGGACGAATACCGCTGCAACCTCTTCGTGTTCAGAAATAAAGAATGGAAAGACCTTTTAAAAGGATCAGGATATCCGGACCTGGATAAAATTTCTGCGAATTAATTAAGATAAAATAAACAGAGAATTTAGAACATTCGCTTAGTCAGATCAGCTTGCTGATTCCTCTCTGCCCTCTAAAATAAAACATTAGAAAAATAAAATCTCTGCGTTAAAAAGATCTGCTCAATCAACAAAATCTGCGAGAGTTTAAAAAATAAATGCCAGTCTAAAAAGACCGGCATTTTTTATATCAAATTACTATTTGAACTATTTCACTATAAACTGCATCGTCACCTGATCCAGTTTCAAAATATAAACTCCCTGACCAAGATTTCTGGTTTTAATAGAATTTCCATTTCTGAAAGGCTGGTCAATTGTCTGAAGAGTTTTCCCCTGAAGGTTATAAATCTCGGCTTTTTTTACTTTCTGAAGATCTCCTTTTACAAAAATCTCCTGGTTGGTAACAGGGTTAGGAGAGATCTTAAAGCTGTTGGATGTAGTTTCTGCTGCTGTATTTTGAGCCATTCTTGCTGTTGATCCTGAATAACATGTCCATGAAAGATCATCAATAGCAACTCTGTTACTTGATGAAGTATTAACCAGGCTTACCACTACATTTCCGGAAATATTGATATTATTGATAGTCGTGGTTGTAGATGAAGTACTGTAAGGAATAGTTCCTACGGTTGTTCCATTTACTTTTACATCAAAAGTACCATTGGTTCCTGAGAATTTAAGCTGTGTAGTTACTGTTAAAGAACCAATACCGTTTGCAGAACTGCCGGAAGTTAAAGAACCGTTTCTTACCGTAATTGCTTTATTATTAATAGTCTGGTCTGTTCTTGCATCCGTTGCGGTCCAGGAAATGCCGCCATTGCTCCATGTTCTGGTTGTATAAGTAGAGTTGGCTGCAGGAATGGTTTCAAAATTTTCATTGGCACAGCTGGTTCCTGGATTAGTCCCGCCAGAATTAGTAGTACCGGAAACTGTTGAACTGTTCGATGAAGAATTTCCAGCTGCATCTTTTGCTACCACGTAAAAACTGTAAGTTGTAGAAGGCGTAAGCCCTGAAATGGTTGTAGAAGTTGTACTCGTAGTCGTTTGCAGATTTCCGTTCATGTAAACATTATATCCTGTTACTCCTACATTATCGGTAGAAGCATTCCATGCAAGAGAAATACTGCTGGAAGTTGTCCCTGAAACATTCAGACCTGTTGCTGTAGTAGGCGCCTGGGTATCACCTGAAGGCTGCTGGGAACCCCAGATAAGGTTAACATAATTTGGATTGTCGATAAACGGGTTTCTGTTCCCCTGAAAAGTATAGGAAGTATTATTTCTTTTGATCTCAGCCTGGGAAACCGGATCCTGATTGTGCCATGCCAAAAGGACATTAAGTTCCCATGTCTGTAATCCCGGGAACGCAGAACTTCCTAACATATTTCCTGACGAAAAAGAAGAAAGCTTGCTTTGATAACGGGTTACAAAATAGAAAATCATACGGGCCACATCTCCTTTAAACTCGTCAATAGGCTCAAATACCGTTCCTGAATATCCTGAAGAAGCAGATGTTCCCAGCTTGGATCCGTTCTGTGAAGTAAAAGAAGCACTTCCTACCTTTCCGAAAGGATAATTACTTCTCATTCCGTTTACCTTTCCGTCTGTAGCTCTGATAAAGTGAATATCCGACACCATTGGAGAGGCCTGATTAAAAAAACTTTGAGGAACAATATGCTCTCTGTTATAACAATTTCCTTCAGTAGAATACGTTCCACACTGATCAGATCCCGGAGTATAAGTATAAGGATCACTACCTGCTGGTCTTTCAGAATAAATATCAAGGATGGTTCCGTCATTTTCATAGTCCTTATCGATATCAGTGGTTTTATAAGCTGTCCAAAGCCCACTGTACCCTTTATCAATATGTCCGTTGGTGATAATGCTGCTTAATTCAGTTTTCAGTGCTGCACCACTCAGTCCGTTGGCAGAATTGTAGTATCCTGCAGGAGCCTGGGCGTGGGCAAGTCCCGCAAATACAGAAAATAAAATGATTTTTTTCATAATTAATATTTAATATAAAGTTTCAGCAAGAATACCACAATTTTTGTGAATAAAAAATTACAAAATTGTTAATTTTAAACACACTGTATGTAATGCATAATGAGTAATAAATGATGAATGATGATGAACGATGAGGTTTCGTATGCGATTCAGTTTTTTATATCTTGAATTATGATTTTTCTATAATCTATCCTCAATATTGTAAATTCAATAGGATCGGGCTATAATCCAGAACGTAGACGAAGGAAGCCCAGTTTAAAATAAGACGTTTATCATCTGGCTTCAGCCAAAACTTAAATAACAGAAGACTATATCACGGCTATCTGTGTAATTCTGTGTTATCTGCAGGAAAAAACAAATAATTATCCATAAAAAAAGCCGATACCAAACGTACCGGCTATATAATGGATGACTTACATCTTATTTTCTTTGTGGCGGATAATTTTTCATAATCTCAGCCATAATTTCTGGAATCTGTCTCTGTTTTGCTTTTGGAGAATCTACAGAAATTCCGCTTCCGATACCCTGCCAAACCAATTTGTTGCTTTTTGCATCGATAAGATCAACGATCAAAGCGCCTTCATTGTAGTTGGTTGTCCATGTTCTGTTCATACCAACACCCCATCCGAATGGTCCGCCCCATCCCCACATTCCGTAAGGAGAAGAGGAATTGATATCAGTAATCTTTTTATGATTTGCTTTTACGTTGATAATCAGATCAGGGTTTTCTCCGGACTGAAGTCCTTTGCTCTGAAGCTGTCTCGACAGCTCATTCAGCACTCTGTCTTTATCAATATCATTCAGTTTTAGATCATCAATTCTTATTTTATAGGTTTTGTAAGAATTGAAATTGGCGGTTTCAGCATAATCCGAACGTACCTGAAAAGGGCTACAAGAAGTTAAGCCTAATGTAGCAGATGCCAACAAAATAAAAATATATTTTTTCATTTTATTTATTTTTTTTATCACTTTTAATGAATGTATCAGTCTTTTTATCGTACCCGTAAGGACAGTGTCTGCAGCCGCTTTTACAGCAATATCCTCTTTTCAGATGGAATTTTTCTGTAAAAACCTTGTACCCCTGTTCATTATAGTAGAAGTCTTCACCTTCTTTGATGTCATAATGGGCCATAAGTTAAATGCTAGTCAAAAAACTTTTTATATTTGTTACTATGATAATTGTATGCCAAAAGCCTTTAAAAAAATTAAAAATTAATGGCATCGCTCTCTTTCCCTTTATCTTCATTAGGAAACCCGAAGATAAGGAAAATAATGTATTGATCAATCACGAAAAAATTCATTTACGGCAGCAACTGGAAATGCTCGTTATTTTCTTCTATATTTTCTATGGTATTGAATATTATTACTGGTTTTTTAAACTGAAGGACGGTTATCTGGCTTACAGAAGAATCTCTTTTGAAAGAGAAGCCTACGCTAATGAAAACAACCTGAATTATCTCAGAAAAAGAAAATTGTGGAACTTCAGGAAATATCTTTAGAATAAGGGCATGATGCATTGGAGTTCCGGGTTACGAGATTCTGGTTCAGGCTTCTGGATTCTGGCTTCCGATTTATTCTTTGTAATGACAGAAGTATTAAGATCTTTCACATCAAGATAACCGGAATATTTTGACATTGCAGTACTGTATAATTCAATAGGAATGGGCTTTAGCCCTTTTATCAAAAAAATCAAAATTCATCCGGCTTTAGATTCTGTGTTAACTTCCAAATATTTTTTATACATTTATATTTATAAAAGCGACCTTGAGTTAGCTTGCGTAGGGTGAACGTCTTTGATTTTTACCCTACTTTCTTCAAAATCTATCTGGTAAAAAGTTTTATTTTTAAATAAAATATACATCAGTTCCAAGAGTTTTCTTTGTACAGCAACCAATCCCTTCATTTTAATTCCTGTTTTTTCTGTAATTCTTTGAAACAAATCCTGATGGTTTTTATTCATTTTGACGGCTGTCATGGCAGGAAAATGTAATGTTTTTCGAATATTTTTATTTCCTTTCTTACTAATTCTTGGCTTACCTTTTATTGATGTTCCGGACTGTTTCTCGCGGATATCTAATCCTGCATAACTTACCAGTTGTTTTTTATTTCTGATTAGCTCAAAACCATTGGTTTCAGCTAAAACAGCAATTGCCGTTGATTTTCCAATACCCGGAATACTGCTCAACAGATTAACTCCCCTGGTAGCCTCAGGACTTTTCTTTACCTGTGCAAGCATATCCTCATTAATTTCTTTCTCCTGTTTTTTCAATAGCGAAATACGCTCGGTCAGCCGTTTTATGGTTCTTGAATTCGGAAGAGCTTGAGTCTTTTCAGCATGCAGCTGATTCATACACCTTACCCTTTCCTGAATAACCTGGTTTTTCTCGCGGCTTAGCTGCTGAAGTTCTTTATACACAAGGTTTGCGGGTTGCCATAATTCTAGTTTTCTGCTTAAACCAAACTGTGTAATAGCTATGGAACAGCTTTTATCGGTAATGGTTTTGATATCCAGAGTCCTGATGAAATTACTGATCTTATTAGGCAGCACAATGACTGTTTTTTCTTCCTTTGCATAAAGAAAATGAGCAAATCTTTCATGATACACCCCTGTAGCCTCCATGACAAAAATAACCTCTATATTAAGTGTCTTTTTGCTGTACACCCATTTAAGAAGTGATTCAAAGCCTTTTTCGCTGTTGCTAAAAACTTTATAATCTTTGATTTCTGTACTTAGATCTTCCATTAATTTGCCAAAACTTGCCACCAGTTCATCTTTGGCTACATCTATTCCTACAACCTGTTTTAATGCACTCATATTTTTATCTTTAAATAAAAGCAAGTCTTCCTTCGTTTTGTCTCCTGATTATTATCCAAGATATCTTTTTCGATTCTTTAAATTCTGTTCAAACTCTAAAAGGAATAAAGAAGTGAGGACATTTCTAAAGCACAATATACTTCCTGAGTTATTTAGCCAAAACTGTTCTCTCACCCCTTTTGCTTTGTATGTAAATTTATTCTTTTGCAAACATAGGAGCCAAAACTTAAAAAAGTATCAAACAACCATCTATAGAAATCCGTGTTATCTATGGTAAAAAAACAATAAAAACAACAAATTGTCACAACACTAAATCTTTTCCTACTTTTGTAAAGAATAAACTCTGATTCGTAAAACTGAAATGCTATTAAAACTTCCCCCAGAACCTGTTTCCATCAAGGAAATTCCAATTCATAAAAACGTAAAGCTTTTCATTAAAAGGGAAGATCAGATTCATCCGTTAATTTCAGGAAATAAATACTGGAAGCTTTTTCACAATGTCAATAACTATCTCGAAAAAAATCAGGGAACCCCTTATATCATTACTTTTGGAGGTGCTTTTTCCAATCACATTGCTGCGGTTTCTGCCGTAGGGAATATGGCGGGTATTCCAACACTGGGAATCATCAGAGGAGAAGAACTGGAGCAAAAATGGCGCGATAACCCAACTTTACTTTTTGCGAAAAGAAATGGAATGAACCTGAAATTTGTCACCCGCGAAGAATACCGTCACAAAGAAAAACTCACGGAATTCCTTCAGCAGGAGTTTCCTGAGGCATTGATAGTTCCTGAAGGAGGTACCAATAAAGATGCTGTGGAAGGGGTAAAAATGATGCTCAACGAACAAACAAAAGATTTTGACTATCTTTGCACCGCAGTTGGAACCGGAGGTACTATTGCTGGAATTTCAAAATTTTGTGAAGAGAATCAGAAAGTTATAGGATTTAAAGCTGTTGACGATGCTTCTCTGGAAAATAAAATTTTTGAATTAACTTTGAGACAGAATTTTAATCTAATAAATTCATGTTTTGGAGGTTATGGTAAAATAAGTGATGGAAACGTCCGTTTTATCAATGATTTCAAGGAGAGATACGGTATTCCTCTGGAACCGGTTTATACAGGGAAAATGATGGAGAAGATTTTTGAACTGATAGAAGAAGAATATTTTCCTGAAAACAGTAAGATTTTGTGCTTTCACACTGGTGGATTACAGGGGATTGAAGGAGCTAATCTGCTGTTGGAAAAACAGAATAGAAATTTAATTATATAAGTAAAATTGAAAAACATGAAACACTTAGTGTTCCATCTTTCATTTTAAAACAATAAAAAATATAAGATGAAAAGACTTTTTCTATCCATAAGCCTTTTAGTTTTATCAAAATTTTCAGCCCAGACTTGGGCAACCGAAGATCAGTATATTCAGAAGTTTGCTAAATATGCAGTAGAAGAAATGGAAAAATACAAAATTCCGGCTTCTATTACCCTTGCTCAGGGATTATTGGAAACCGGAGGCGGGCAGAGCAGACTGGCACAGGAAGGTAAAAACCACTTCGGTATAAAATGTAAAGAAGACTGGACCGGTAGAACAATGAAGCATACCGATGATGCACCCAATGAGTGTTTCCGTGTATACGATGATCCAAGACAGTCTTATGAAGACCATTCTATATTTTTATCCACAAGAAAATATTACGCCAACCTTTTCAAACTGGATATGAAAGATTACAGAGCGTGGGCAACCGGCTTAAAAAAAGCAGGATATGCTACCAACCCGCGCTATGCTTCCATTCTTATCTCCAAAATTGAAAAGTATAAATTATATGAATACGACAATACCAATTCTAATGAAGTATTGTATGCTGTTCTTAAAATGTACCCGGATCTGAAAGACGACAGAACTTTCATGGCACAGCTGGAACCTTCAAAAGCAACCAGAAAAGTGAAAGAACCAGTTACCGTTGAAGTTCCTTACAAACAGACTTCTTATGCACAACAGCAAAAAAGAGTAGAAAGAATCAAAACGAAAGCTGAAATTCTTAATTCTATTCTTATCAAAAGTCACCCGAATGACGGGCTGAAATATATTATCATTCCTGAAGATACCGATGTGAAATTCATTGCCAACAAATTCAAAGTAAGCGAAAGCAGGCTGATGAAATGGAATGAACTGGAAAATGAGTCTTTAAAGAAAAATGATATCGTTTTCCTTGAATCAAAAAACTCTACAGGAAATACCGCAACCTATAAAGCGGTGTCTGGAGAAGATATGCATGATATTGCACAGAAATTCGGAATCAAGTTAAATAAATTATATGCTAAAAACAGAATGGATGAAGGGCAGCAGCCTTCAGCAGGACAGCTGATTTATTTAATAGACAAAAAACCGCGAAACTAATAACGATTCCAAAGCCATGAGAATATTAAATGTGAAATCTAAATATCTGTCGATATTTCTGATATTCATGTCGTGTACAATATTTTCACAGGATCAAAATTATATTCCTTACAGAAAAGGAAAGTTGTGGGGATTGTGTGATGTTAATAAATTTATAGCTGTACAGCCGCAATATAGCAGTATAAGCAGCTATGATGAATCCATAGGAGGATTTCATGCAGAACAAAATGGAAGATTTGGTATCGTAGATCGAAATGCTGTTATCATCATGCCATTTATTTCCAATACACCCATATCTGTAGAACGAGATAAATATCTGGTTTTTGATGGATGGGATTATTATTACTATTCCATCAAGACCAAAATGCGTCTTGACAAATATATTAAGCAAGAAAGTTATCCTGTAAGAGACAGTGGTTGGGAAAATTATAGTCCGCTTAACAGAAATAACGCAAAATTGACATTAAGCAGGGAAGATCTTGATGATGATGATCTGGATATGCTGGAGTCATATGATAATGATGGTTATCAATGGAATTACAAAGCTGATTTTCTGGAGATCATGGACGGAAATACCTATGTCGGGATGTATGTCCCTAAACTTAAGAAAGTATTTCTCAATACACAGGATATAGCATACGTAGGATGGCAGTTTTATAAAGGTAAACCTTATATTTTGACAACCAACGTTTCAGGTTTTTTGGGGTTAGCAGATGAAAATTTGCGGGAGGTTTATCCTATACGATATGAAACAATCAATCTGATAGATGACAGCCATTTAGTTGTTCTTTCAGAACCTGATCCGAATAACAGAAATAATGTGATTTTTAAGACAATTCTTCCCAATAATAAGGTTTTATACGGAAAATTTGAGCCAGCTATGATCGTTTTGAAAAATGGCAATCCTTTTCAGATATATTACATGATAAGTAATGGGCAGAAAAATTATGCAGGAGAAGATGGAACCCTTTACTTTGAGGGTTAAATAATAAAATAAAAGAAAAATGAAGTATCAAAGAAGTTCGGCTTTATTTGATGAAGCCTACAAATACATTCCGGGAGGTGTAAACTCTCCGGTAAGAGCATTCAAATCCGTAGGAGGAGTGCCCGTTTTCATGAAATCGGCAAAAGGAGCTTACCTTACCGATGCAGATGACAATACTTACATCGATTATATTAACTCATGGGGCCCAGCCATTTTAGGACATACACATCCTGAAGTATTGGAAGAACTGAAAATACAGGCAGAGAAAGGATTCTCTTTCGGTGCACCTACAGAGCTGGAAACAGAAATTGCAAAATTCATCATTGAAAATGTTCCTAATATTGACCAGATCAGAATGGTTTCTTCAGGAACAGAAGCATGTATGAGTGCCATAAGACTGGCAAGAGGATATACAGGAAGAGATAAGATTGTAAAATTTGAAGGCTGCTATCACGGACATTCAGATTCATTCCTGATCAAAGCAGGAAGCGGCGCCGCTACATTCGGAAATCCAAACTCTCCGGGAGTAACTTCCGGAACTGCAAAAGATACTTTGCTGGCCCGTTATAATGATTTTGAACAGGTTCAGGATTTATTCCGCCACAATCCGGGAGAAATTGCAGCTGTAATTATAGAACCTGTAGCAGGGAATATGGGCTGTGTACTGCCTGAAAACGATTTCTTACAAAACCTGAGAAAGATCTGTGATGAAAACGGTGCTTTGTTAATCTTTGATGAAGTAATGACCGGTTTCAGATTAGCTTTCGGAGGTGCACAGGAACTTTTCAATGTAAAAGCAGATTTAGTGACTTACGGAAAGGTAATCGGTGGAGGTCTTCCGGTAGGAGCTTTCGCAGGAAGAAATGAAATTATGGATCACCTTGCACCAAAAGGAGGGGTATACCAGGCGGGAACATTAAGCGGAAATCCTTTAGCCATGAGAGCCGGATTAAAAACTCTTCAGCTTATTAAAAATGATCCTGAGTTTTTCAACAGATTGGAGAAAACAACAGAAACATTGGATTTTGAAATAGGGAAAATTCTGAATGAAAAAGGAATCGCTCACAGAATCAACAGAAAAGGTTCTATGATGTCTGTATTCTTCCATATTAAAAGTGTTTCCAACTTTGATGAGGCTCAGGAAGCTAACCATTCATTGTTCAATAATTTCTTCCATCAAATGTTGCAGAATGGAGTATATCTTCCGCCAAGTGGTTATGAAACTTACTTCATCAGTGATGCGATCAAGGATAAAGAAATTGATATGACACTGGAAGCAGTAAGAAAATTTGAATATTCAAATAAATAAAAATAAATGAAGCCGGATTTTAGATCCGGTTTTTTTATGGAAAAGAAAATTGATTTGATGAGTTTAGATTGAAAAAAATCAACGCAATCTTTGTCACTGCGGTAGAAGAGTAAAAACAGCATAATCTGGATTTTTATGGAATGACAAGCGTTGTGGGATACTCTTAGTTGTAGTGTAGAAAGATAAACTGAGTATTTCAGCAGGGAATTACCACAAAGTATAAATCATACAGATTTTGTAATAAACCATACACCTCATTCAAGGGGCTTCTTTTTAATTTTGTCTTAAATAGATTGGAAATGAAGACCTCAGACAATACCATCTCCCGTAAAGATTTTATCCGGAATTCAGCGTTGGCTGTAGCGGGATTAACTTTAATACCTAATATCATGACTGCATCGCCTTTCGATGAGAAAAATCTTTCAGCAAAAGGAAAAATGAACCTTAAGAATGTTCGTTTGGAAACAGGATTTGAATACCAGGATGGGGAAGTGACTTCTACCAAAACGGATCTATTTTATGTTGAAGTTGAGAACGGAAAAATTATAAAGATTTCACCCAATCAACCTAATGCTAAAGCGGTAGATGCAAAAGGACTGTTGATGCTTCCTGCATTTAAGGATATGCACATCCATTTGGATAAAACCTTTTATGGTGATCAATGGCAGGCCGTTAGAAAAAGAACAGGAGGTGTCAAAGGAATGATAGAACTGGAGCAGAAAATGCTTCCTGAGATGCTGAAGAATTCAACTTTCAAAGCCGAAAAACTGATTGAGTTATTACAGTCTAAGGGAACTTCCTTTGCAAGAAGTCACGTGAATATTGAGCCCACTTCAAAACTTCAGTCATTAAAAAATCTTCAGAAAGCTTTAGAAAATAAAAAGAAGGGCTTTGGAGCTGAATTGGTAGCCTTCCCACAGCATGGTGTATTCTATACGGATTCCGTACCTTATCTGAAAGAAGCTGCGAAGATGGACATCGATTTTATTGGTGGAGTAGATCCGTTCAACATTGATGGCGATATTGAAAAAGTGGTAGACTTTACTGTTCAGCTTGCTTTAGACAATAAAAAAGGAATAGATATTCACTTACACGAAACCGGAGACTCGGGATTGAAAACGGTAGAATACCTGATTAAAAAAGTAAACGAAAACCCAGCTCTTAAAGGAAAAACATATGTAAGCCACTGTTTTGTTCTTGGAAAATTAGAAGCCGCAAAACAGGAAGAAATTGCTGAAAAATTGGGTGATGCAC
Organism: Chryseobacterium sp. NRRL B-14798; assembly: GCF_050470705.1. Taxonomy (NCBI): domain Bacteria; kingdom Pseudomonadati; phylum Bacteroidota; class Flavobacteriia; order Flavobacteriales; family Weeksellaceae; genus Chryseobacterium; species Chryseobacterium sp. NRRL B-14798. Next base: position 1,375,214 of record NZ_JBFLUL010000005.1, read on the forward strand.
AGATTGGAATTGTTTCTACAATCCCTTTCGGAAGGCTGATTATGCCCATACCAACACTTTACAAGCATAATGTAACTGTTCTCACAGGAAATGACAGTATTGTGGATCACTGGAATACTTTCGGAACCGGAAGTGTCCTTCAGAAAGCCAATTTAATGGCTCAATTGTATGGATATTCAACAGAGTATTTATTATCAAGAAGCTTAAAACTGGCAACTGGAAATATTCTTCCGTTAGATGATAAAGGTACTCAACAATGGCCGAAGTCCGGGGATAAAGCAAATTTTGTATTGATCAACGCAAGTTGTTCTGCAGAAGCAGTATCACGAATTTCACACGTGGAGTCTTTAATTCATGAAGGAAACGTTGTTTTTTAATGTAGAAAAAAAAGATTAAATAAATTAATATATAATCTAGTTGTGTTTTTTCAACCATAATGGGGATGAAAAGTTTACGAAAAGTTACGAAACGAAGATGGAAATGAAGATAGCGTGATGCAGATAAAGCTTTTGTTCCTTTTGTGGTTGTTTTAGTTTTTTCTCTCATAAATTTTAGTAATTTTAGGAGAAAATCAGGCAGAGTGGCTTACCATACAGATCATTTTCCTATTTTGGGAATTCAGGAATTTAGTGAGAATCAGCTGAAGGGCTGTAATCTGCTGTTTAATGAACTTTCCGGAGCGCGCTCCATTGATGATCCGCACAAACATGATTTTTTTATCATCAATCTTTTTGAGAAGGGAGTAGGTTCACATACCATAGATTTTACAGAATATCAGGTTAAAGACCATCAGATTCATCTTGTTTTTCCCGATCAGGTACACCAATGGGTGATTGAAAAAGAAACCATCGGGTATCAGCTGATGATCAGCAGAGATTGGTTTGAAAGTTTTCTGCCCTCATTACGGTTTTCTGCCTCGTATTACCAGAACCATCCGGTGATCAATCTTTCCAAAGAAGTTTTTGAAACTTTTCTGTATGAATTTCAGGCTATCCAGAAAGAATTGAGTGGGGAAAAAGTCTTTTGGGAACTGATTCAAAAAAGAAGTGAATTGATCGGTTTGCTGGTGAGTCAATCTGTGGAAGGCGCTTTTAAAGACTTTGAAATCTATAACTCAAATCCTATTATTTCAAAATTTCTGCATCTTATTGACGAATATTTTAAAACAGAAAGATCTGTATCTTTTTATGCCGATAAACTGAATATTTCTGCCAACTACCTGAATATTGTCTGTAAGAAAAACCTCAATGCTTCAGCTTCTTCACTTATTCAGAACCGCATTTTACTGGAAGCCAAAAGACTGCTGAAAGTTTCCGAAATGTCTGTAAAAGATATTGTTTATGATCTTGGTTTCTATGATCATGCCAGCTTTTCAAAATTCTTTAAAGCCCAAACGGGAATGACACCTTCCCAGTTTAAAGAATAATCTGTACAAAACAAGACATAATTGATACACCGGTTTTACTCTCAGGCCGGCTTAATTTTGTATTGTTAAATTTTAAATCATGAAATTTCCCTATCAATTAACTGCAAAAGGAAACTATTCCCTGAAAAATGTCCGTCTGGAAACGGGTTTTGAATACGAAAAAGAAGAGGTTACCGGAACAAAAACAGGCCTTTTCAGTATTGAAATTGAAGATGGAAAAATAAAAACAGTAAAAGCCAATGATCCGGCTTCCAATGCAATCGATGCTAAAGGATACCTGATGCTTCCCGCATTCAGGGATATGCACATTCATCTGGATAAAACGTTATATGGTCTTCCATGGCAGGCCCTTTCTCCGAAAAGAAAAACAGTGAAAGATATGATCGCCTATGAACAGGAAATCATTCCTGAATTGTTGAAGACTTCGGTAAGCAGGGCAGAACAGCTGATCAGTTTACAACAGCATTACGGAACGCATTTTGTAAGAACGCATTTCAATATTGATCCTACCTCTGGACTGAAATCCCTGGAACATCTTGAGCAGGCTCTTAATAATAAAAAAGATTCTTTCAAAGCTGAACTGGTGGCCTTCCCGCAGCATGGAGTGTATTATACGGAATCTGCTCCGTTGATGAAAGAAGCAGCACAGTTGAAAAGTGTAGAATTCATTGGTGGGCTGGATCCTTTAAGTATTGATGGAAGTATTGAGAAAGTAATGGATTTTACCGTTCAGCTGGCTTTAGATCACAACAAAGGAATTGATATTCACCTGCACGAAGCAGGAGAGTCTGGAATGAAAACCATCAGTTATCTGATTGATAAAGCGATGGAAAACCCTGCACTTCAGGGAAAAACGTTTGTAAGCCATGCATTTGCTTTAGCTCATCTTTCTCCTAAAGAAACTGAACAGATTGCAGAAAGACTGGCTGCCGGAAAAGTAGGAATCGCTTCTTCCGTACCTTTTAAAGGAAAAGTAATGCCTATTCCAACCCTGAAAAAATACGGAGTAAACGTATTGATTGGAAACGACAATGTACAGGATTACTGGAGTACGTTCGGTTCCGGAAGTATGCTGCAGAAAGCGAATCTTATTGCTGAACTGTACGGTTATACTACAGAATATGCCCTTTCAAGAGCTTTGCAGTTTGCGACTCAAGCCATTCTTCCTCTGGACGAAAAAGGAAAGCAGCAATGGCCAAAAGCCGGTGATGAAGCAGCAATTGTTCTGACAGATGCTTCATGCTCTGCAGAAGCTGTTTCCAGAATGTCTGAAATAAAAGCCCTGATGAATGACGGGAATTTATTTTGGAGAAATTAATGTGAAGTATATATATTTTTATACACTTGTTTTTTGTAACTGCCATCGGAAGCTTTTCTGGTGGCTTTTTTTGAATTATGAGTTATGAGTTTCGGGATTCGGGTTTCGGGGTTCTTCTTTATCAATAGGAACGGGCTTTAGCCCGTTTGAATGGAAAAAAATATACCTCAGGCTTTAGCAAAACTTATGAAAGAATATCTGTATTCAAACCCCAAAATTACTGTTCATATTCCCTTTATATGTTTTACAATGTGAACATCTATTCATATTCAAAATTCCTACTATTTGTAATATCCCGTAATAACGATAAAAAAAGCCCCCGGAAATTACTTCCGGAGGCCTCTATTTGAAATTAAATCTAGGTACTTATATGATGATGTTATAAGTTAAAGTTAGTCCATCCTGCATACCATGTATCCGTAGCATCTTTTACAGCACCTCTGTAAGTAACCTGCGTAAACCAGGTTGCTAATTTAGCGTTTGTAAATGCTCCACCTGTTAATAATGGAGAACCTGAAGTAGGGGTAAAGTTTGGAGTAGTTCCTGCAGGAGCCCAAGCACCGGCAAGTTTTACATCAGCTGTAGAAGCAAGGATGGTGTTTCCTTTAGCATTGAACCATGTAGTAAGGTCAGCTAAAGTATATGTTGTCGGAGTAGAAGTTGATGGCCCGAATTTTAAAGGAGTTGTAGTTCCGGCCAATATGTTGTTTTCGAAGAATAATTTGTTACCAACAATATTGTTATCTGTTGGAGAACCTTTTGTAGCATCGATGAATAAACCAACCGGGAACCCTGTGAATACAGAGTTGAATACAGAGATAGAAGAGTTTCTTCTGATCTGTAGTGCATTCTGGAATAACGCATTGATTGATCCAGGATTTGCAGAGTTGATTGGCCCGATAATCGTCATGTTAGAGAACGTAGCGGATGTCTGAGGGGCTAAAGTAGAACCGTTGGCATCATTATCAGATTCAAATGCATTAGAACCTGAAACGTCTGCTACCTGAGAATCTCTTACTGCGATACCAAACTGTACCTTTCCTGAATACCCGTTGTCAGTATCGAAATCGTCATCAAGACCTTTGTAAGAAATAAGGTGAGAACAGTTTACTGTTCCTCCGAACCACTCAAAACTGTCATCGTTAGCATAAGCAACCTCTACATAATCTACTGTAGTTCCGTTACCTACACCACCGAATGTAAGTCCGTTAACCTCTTTATCTGGTAAAAATGCATATCCTGCATATTCTATTCTTACATATTTTAATACACCACTGTTGTCCGCAGCGTTGGTTCCGCCATAAAGTCCAAGACCTTCAGAGTTGTTGATTCCTCCTTCAATTTCTCCAACTCCGTTTGCACCTCCGAAAGATGCATTGGTAGGAGCATTTCCTAAAATAACTAAACCTGCCCAGTCTCCTCTTTTAGGACTTGGTTTTTCTGAAGTGAAAATAATAGGGTTGGCAGCAGTACCTTCTGCCATGATTTTACTTCCTCTTGTAATGATCAAAGCTCCGTTTTTATCAGCTTCACCTACAATCTTTGTACCTGGCTCGATCGTTAAAGTAGCTCCGTTAGTTACATATACCAGTCCTCTCAGCTTATAGATTTTATTGGCTTTAAGTGTAGTATTGGAAGTGATTTTTCCTGAAAGAATAAGGTTTTCAGTTTCTCCGTTTCCGTTACCTCCATTTTGAATAATGGTAGGTCCATCTTCTTCTATATTTCTACATGCGGTAGTTGATACTAGAGCGCCAAGCATTAAAGAATATAAAACGAACTTTTTCATGTTATAAAGAATTAAATTATTTATTAGATTATTTGTTGAGTGAATTAAAAATTGTATCCCAGTGTTAAACTGATATTGGTTCCTGTAAGTCTTTCAATAGCAAGAGCATCTTTGCTGTCATACTTGCCATTGTCGTTCAGGTCATGGTAGAATTTCGCACGACGGTTCAGGATGTCTGAAACATTCAGCTTGATCTCTCCTTTGTTGCTCCATAATTTTTTAGAAAGCTGGAAATCTAAAAGAGGTCTTGGTGCTTCCCAGATTGGTGGAACCTGATCGTTTCCTACATAAAGGATTCTTCTTCCGATCATGTTGAACAATAGCGTTGAAGACCATCCTGATTTTTCAGTATCATACTGAAGACTTAAATTGACCGTGTATGGAGATTGCCCCTGCATTGGTCTGTCTATGTTAGTCGCTTCGTCTGTTACTCTGTTTTTAATTAGTGCTACGTTTCCACCCAGCGTAAAGTTTTTAAGAGCGCTTACAAAATCCAGTTTTTTTCTGGCTTCCACTTCCAATCCATAAGCATCAGCTTTATCTACGTTAAGATAGTTGAAGGTGTTACTCGTTCCTACCCCTGACTGGTTGAAGTATAATTCGATCGGTTTTTTAAAGTTTTTATAGAAACCTGCCACGGAAATAATTTCCCCGTTTCTTGGGTAGAATTCCCAGCGAAGGTCGGCACTCGTAATTTTGGTTCTTTCGATAGATTTGTTACCGATTACAGTTGCTCCAAGGTCAAAATCATAATATGCCAAAGGAGAAACCTCTCTGAATTCCGGTCTTACAACAGTTTGCGAACCTGCAAGACGGATATTCATTTTAGGATTTACCTTGAATGTTAAGTTCACAGCAGGTAAGAAATCTGTAACACGAGTGTTTACAAAACGGTCATCGCTTTTCTTCGTGCTTCCTACCAACTGGTCAAAGTTCTCCACTCTTAATCCCCAGACAGCTCTTAACCATGGTGTGAAGTTATTGTCAAACTGTAAGTATCCTGCGTTAAGGATGGTGTTGGCAATATATCTGTACTGGTTTCCTGCAATTTCATCAAATGTGAATCCACCGTTAGTTCCGAAGTTACCAGGATTGAAGATGGTTTCAAAAGGCTGGGAAAGTAATCCCTGATTGAAGTTTTCAAGCCTTACAGAGAATGGTCTTGAGTTGTATATTCTGTCTTTTACCTGGAATAAATAACCTCCTTTGATCGTTTGTTTTTGTCCAAACATCGTAAACGTCTTGGAAACATCACCTCCTGCATTATATAAATAGTCGCTTAGGGTGGAGTAGAATACACTTCCTGATTTTTGAGAAAGACCATTAGAAATTAATGCTAAATAAGGGCTTCCCGGCATATTCGTATATTGGTTATACTGTAAACGCTGCAGCAAAGGAATGTATTGATCAAGGATTCCGAAACTTCCGTACCAGTTCACGGTCAATCCGCCAAGTACATCAATTTTATGATTACCGGAAAGGGTAGAGTTATAGAAAGTTGTTTCTTTAAATCCAATTTCCCTTGCCATGATATTGGTACCGTTGATCGGATCAAATTCAAAGTCCTTTCCTGTTCTGAAGGACATGTGATTTACCGTATTGTTGGTGATGATATTCTTTAAGGAGATTTTATTATTGTTGTTCAGCTTTAAAGAAAGGTTCAACATCCCTCCTAAAATAATATCATTGCTGTATTTTTCTGTAAAATAATCGAAGTTGGTATCAGCAAGCTGGTCGTTGATAGTAAAGAAACGGTTGGTAGATTCGGTTCTTCTTTTGTTGTTACTATAGTTTAAAACAGCAATTACTCCTAAATCTTTTCCGAATACTTTCGTGTTGAAACCTCCGTCTAATTGTAAACTTAAGTTTTCAGGATAACCAATGCTGTTGTATCCCAGATTCTTGGTATATCCTTTACCAATCTCTGTTTTTTGTGCTTCAGTCAGAATACTGAAAGCATTTTTCGCAGGCATATTGGTAGGAAGTTTTCTGTAACCGTCATCAATTCCTAAAAAGTCCCATTTTCCTCCTTTCTGCATATGGAATTCCTGTCCCATAGTAGCAGTGTTTCCACCTACACCTACCTGTACATTGAAGAAGTTTTTATTAGGAATATCCTTCGTATTTACCTGAATCAAAGCACCTCCCCATTCTCCTGTATATTCCGGAATGAACGTTTTGTTGATAACAAGGGTTTCGATAACGTTAGCAGGGAAAAGATCAAAAGAGAAAGTCTTTCTGTCAGGCTCCGTACTGGATAACTGAATACCGTTCAGCATGGCCTGGTTATAACGGTCTGATAAACCTCTTACTACAATATATTTTCCGTCGAATAAACTCACCCCTGAAACTCTTTTCAGAACTTCACCGGTGTTTCTGTCCGGACTTCTTTTAATCGCTTCAACACCGATAACCTGAGAAACTACACCGGCATTCTTTTGTAAACCGATGGTAGAGGCTATGGTTTCTTTTCTTGCGTTTGATTTTATGACAACTCCCTCAATTTCTTTCTCTTTGGTAGAGGGCTTATCCAGAACGATATCAAGATGGGTGTTACCTTCATTTTTGATAATAACTTCACTGATCTCTTTTCTGTTATACCCGTTGGAACTTACGGTTACAATGTAATTGGTGCCAGGGGAAAGGTTGATAGAGTAGTATCCGGAAATGTCAGTGGTTACTTCCTGACCATTTACTTTTACCTTTACACCTTCTATTGGAGTATTATCTTTCTCGTCCAATACCCTACCTTCCAAAATCTGACTTTGTGCAAAAGCATAGCCAGCAGAAAACAAGGCAAGTAGCATGATGCTCTTGTGGAGTTGTTTTTTCATTATTACTTCTTTTACTTCTTTTTCAAGGGCAAAATAAAGGCTAAGTTTTTAAGAAAACTTTAGGAGAATCTTAATTAATTATGAAGTTTGTATTAACGAAAGAACATATTTTATACTTATCGATGTTTAATTTATATAATTATAATTTTTGTTTTAATGTTAATTATTATTCCTTATATTTGATTTGTGTATATTTATTTATTGATTTTTTTATTGATTTTGTAATTAATGTGTAAAATGTAATTTTTTAATAATTAGTTAACATTTGGCGGATAGATGAAATCAATTGAAATAATTAATTTTGTGGGAATTCTTAAACTAGAAGATGAGCAAAAAAATTCTTTTAATAGACGATGAACTGGACATTTTAGAGATTCTGTCTTACAATTTGGAAAAAGAAGGGTATGATATCTATACCGCTACCAATGGTAACGAAGGTATAGAAAAAGCAAAGGAAATTGTTCCGGATCTTATCTTATTAGATGTCATGATGCCTGAAAAAGATGGTATAGAAACCTGTCAGGAACTTCGTAAAGTGAAAGAACTGCAAAAAACACTTATCGTGTTCCTTTCTGCAAGAAGCGAAGAGTTTTCTCAATTAGCAGGTTTTCAGGCGGGTGCTAATGATTACATTGTAAAACTGATCAAACCAAAAATCCTTATCTCTAAAGTGAATGCATTATTACAGCTGACCTCTCAGGTGTCTGACAATGCTAAACTCATCGAAATCGGAGACCTTGTTATCGACAAAGATAACTTCAGGGTTTCCAAGAGCGGACAGCAATTTCTTCTTCCTAAAAAAGAATTTGATTTGCTTTACCTTTTGGCTTCCAATACGGAGAAGGTTTTCAAAAGAGAAGAGATCCTGGAAAAAGTTTGGGGTAATGATGTGATCGTAGGAGAAAGAACCATTGATGTTCACATCAGAAGACTAAGAGAAAAACTGGGAATCAATACGATTCAGACATTGAAAGGGATTGGGTATAAACTGATCGTTTAATTATTTAAAAATCCTAACTTTACGTTCAATCATTAAAACGTTGTAAAATTGAAATTTTACAGACTTACCCTCGTTGCCTCCTGTCTGCTGACACTGGTAATGCTCCTTTTAGTAGTCGTATTCGATTCGCTGAAAGATATCTATTATGAGACCCCTTTGTTCAAAACGGGTCTTTTCATCTGTATTATCCTGATCTTTATGATCAACTGTGTGGTGCTGGAGCTGCTCTTTAATTATTACGGAAGAAAGCAGGTGAAAGGACTTTCCGGAATCCTTCCTCAGGAAATGGTTCATGATAATGATGAAAATATAACCATTAAAGAATTGGGAGAAAGATTTTCAGACCTTAATCAGCAGAGAGCTTCCGAAATTGATATGATGAAAGAGATGGAAAGTTACCGTAAAGAATACATCGGAAATGTTTCCCATGAGCTGAAGACTCCTCTTTTTTCTATCCAAGGATATGTAGAAACCCTAAGAGACGGCGGCGTGGATAATCTTACAATCCGTGACAAATATCTGGAGAGAATTGATAAATCGGTAGAAAGACTGATCGCTATTGTGACAGATCTTGATATGATTAACAGGCTGGAAGCCGGTGAAATCAATCTTACCGTTTCAAAATTCGATGTGAATCTTCTGATCAAAGAGATTTTTGACCTTCTTGATCTTGAAGCTGAAAAACGAAATACAACATTACAAATTCAGACCCTTCATCCGCAGATTTTTGTGGAAGCCGATAAACAGAAAATCTCCCAGGTTTTTATTAATCTGATTTCCAATGCTATTCATTATGCCAACAGGCAGGAAGCAAAAGTGATCGTAAAAACCAGTGTCCTTAAAAATAAGGTTCTGATCGAAGTGATAGACAATGGAATGGGTATCAAATCTGAAATTCTTCCAAGAATCTTCGAAAGATTTTATCGTGTGGAAACCAGCAGAAGCAGAAGAGAAGGCGGCTCCGGACTTGGTCTGGCTATTGTAAAACACATCCTTGAAGCTCACAACGAAAACATTACGGTAGAAAGCGTTTACCTTGAAGGGACGAAGTTCAGTTTTATGCTTGAAAAAAGTAAATAATTCCGGCAAAATGTAAGAAAAAAAAATATTTTAAAAAATCCTGAAATATTTTTTTGTCACATGTCATTTATTATATATTTGCAACAGAGATTTATCATAATTATAAAGGCAAAAAGTAATTTAAGAAACTGATATGGTTTACAAAATCCGCGTAATATTAGATGCGAAAGAGGATATTTTCCGTGATGTCGAAGTTAAGGGAAAACAAACGTTATGGAACTTACATTTAGGAATTAAAAGTGCATTCAGTCTGCAGGGAGATGAACTTTCTACTTTTAATCTGTTGGAAGATGACGGAACGATCGTAAAAAGTGTCCCATTGGAAGATATGAGTGATGATGGTGATGGTGAGATCATGTCAGATGTTTACATTGATGAAGCTTTTGAAAATGTAGGTGACAAAGCGCAATTCCAGTATGGACTTCTTGATCTTTGGGAATTCTTCTGCGAGCTTGTGGAAGTAATTGAAGAAACAAAAGGCGTGAACTATCCGATCACCGTATACCGATTTGGAAATGTTCCATTAAAAGCTCCCAGCAAAAACGGAAGTGCCGGAGGTGGCAAAAAGAAATCAGCAATGCCATTGGTAGATGATGAGTTCGGTTTTGATGATGATTTCGTAGCGGGAGGAAACTTTTCAGATGAAGATGATGACAGCTTTGATGATGAGGAAGAAGAAGACTACAATGACGATGTCTTTGATGAGGAAGATGACAATGATGATGAAAGATAGTCAACAAAAATATCTCAGCCCTGGATTTTAATCCGGGGCTTTTTTATGGAGTTTTACTTATGCTTTTTTTACAGAATTTCTTTAAATTTTTATTTTGAAACATTAATATTGGTATTAAGTTGTTAATATAAGCTTCGCTTTAAGCTTAAAAATCAGAATGATTCATCTTAACTAGACTTTATTTCTTAAATCCTTCTTAATGGTTTTAATAGATCCAGCATTTTTTATAAGTCTAAATACTACTTATCCTTTTTCTCCAAAAACAATCCTTACTTTTGTTAAAAATAGTTTAATGAAAAAAATAATTTTGTTAGCTGTAATTGGTCTGGGAATTGTTTCCTGTACCACTCAAAAAAAAATCCGGAAGATGACAGAACTGCCAAAAGATTGGAAACATAATACAAATATTTACGAAGTAAACATAAGACAATACACTCAGGAAGGAACTTTCAAAGCATTTGCAAAAGAAATGCCCCGACTGAAATCTATGGGAGTAAAAACACTCTGGTTTATGCCTGTTACTCCGATTGCCCGGCAAAATAAAAAGGGAAGTCTGGGGAGTCCTTATGCCGCAGCAGATTATACTTCCATCAATCCTGAATTCGGAACCCTGCAGGATTTTAAAGATATGGTGAATGAAGCTCACAGGTTAGGATTCAAAGTCATCATCGACTGGGTAGCCAATCATACCGGCTGGGATCATCTATGGACAAAAACACATCCTGAATTTTATCTTAAAGATCCGGATGGAAAATTCCATATTGCTTCCGGAATGGATGATATTATTGAATTGGATTATAAAAACCAGGAAATGCGCCAGGCAATGATTGATGCTATGAAGTTCTGGGTACAGGAAACCAATATCGACGGTTTCCGGTGTGACCTTGCTTCATGGGTAGAAGTCGATTTCTGGGAACAGGCACGTCCTGAAGTGGAAAAAATAAAGCCTCTTTTCTGGTTGGGAGAATTTGATGAACTGGAAAGTCCGGAGTACGGTAAAGTTTTCGACGCCAGTTATTCCTGGAAATGGATGCATAAATCTGCTGACTATTACAAAAATAATGAACCTCTTCAGGAATTAAAAGATCTTCTGAGACAATATTCCAATATCGGAGACGCTTCAATGAGAGCCTGGTTTACCACCAATCACGATGAAAACTCATGGAACGGAACAGAATATGAAAAATACGGAGTCATTACAAAACCTATGGCAGTATTCTCTGCAACATGGAATGGCATTCCGTTATTATATTCCGGCCAGGAACTTCCAAATATGAAGAGATTGGAATTTTTCGAAAAAGATGCTATCAAATGGACCAATACCTATCAGGCTGCAGATTTCTATAAAACATTATTGGATTTAAAAACATCAAATCCTGCATTAAGAGGAGGTGATTCCAATGTGACCACCTATCTTCTTAATACGACAGCCAATGATAAAATTCTTGCTTATGTAAGGAAAAATGGGAAAGATGAAGTGCTGGTAGTCCTGAACATGTCAAAAGAACCGCTTAATTTCTCCATTGAAGACGAACATCTGTCCGGAACCTTCAGAAATGTTTTTGATAAAACCAAAAGAGATTTCAGCAATGGAAAAGATTTTAGTTTTAAGGTATCTGATTTTGCCGTATTTGAAAAGTAATATTTAAATCTTTGGCTTTATCTTAATGCATAGTCACTAAGCAGTACCTAATTCCCCTCCGCTGGAGGGGTGTCAAAATCTATGATTTTGACGGGGTGGTTTATCTGCCCGCAATAAAAAAGATCATCCAATGAACAAACAGGAAATAATCAATATCATTAAAGCAAAAGCCGCAGATAAAATCCGGTATTTTGAAAATCTTATTGCAGAAACACGGGCTTCCAACAATGACACCAAAAGCTCGATGGGTGATAAATATGAAACCGGAAGAGAAATGCTTCAGCAGGAAATCAATAACCTGCAGAGGCAGCTCAATGAAGTGTTGAATCAACAGGCTGTTTTGCAGAAAATAACTTCTGATCCTTCGGAAAAAGTTCAGAACGGAACATTGGTGAAAACCAATAAAGGAATGTTTTATGTTGCGGCGTCAATGGGAGAGATTATTGTTGAGAACCAGAAAATCATGACGGTTTCTGCAGAATCTCCTTTAGTGAAGGCTATGTTTGGCAAGAAAATGGGAGAGACATTTACCATCAACAATATCAGTCAGGATATTGAGCATATTTGGTAATAATCTTTAAAATAATATGAAAATTAAAAATTTATTTTTCCTTGCCTTTTTATTGGTAGGTTTGGCGGTCAATGCACAGGTTCGTGCCTCCGTTTCGTCAAAAACGTATGATCTGGAAACAGTTAAATTTACTGTAGATGGTTTTGTGTTTACACTTAATGCAGACGGGTCAATTGCTGATTTTAATGCTCCTGACCTGAATGGCAAGCTGGAATACTATGATGATCAGGTTTTTGATAAAGTGAAATATGGAAAACTTAAAAGCATTGGAAACGTTAAAATAGATTACTGGGAAGATTCTGCTTTCACTAAGGAAAAAGCCGGTAAGCTGAAACGTTTAGGGAATATTTCCGTAGACTATTGGGAAGATTCGGCCTTTACTGAAGAAAAAGCAGGTAAGGTAAAGAAAATAGGAAATCTTGCTATAGATTATTGGCCTAATGATATCATAGATAACAGCAAGATGGGCAAGCTGAAAACGATAGGATCTATTGCGATAGATTATGGAGCAAAAGACGTGATTGATCAGAGTAAGTATAAAAAGCTTGTAAAATTCGGTCCTGTGAGTCTTGATTATTATACTGATAGTTTTATAGACGAAAACAGAAACGGACAGCTGAAATCCATTAACGGAAACAGTGAAAAAATTAGTGTCTCTGTATTGTAATCCATCTGTTGTCTTAATTGGCTGAGAGTGTAGTCTATACATTCATTTATCGAAAAAAACATAAATCTCTTATAAAAAGTATCCATAGGCAGGATGCTTTTTTTTTACTAAATTTGGTCCATAAATTCCTTATCAAAATGCAAAACTACCTGGACCTTTTACAGCATATTTTAGACAACGGAACTGATAAAACAGATAGAACAGGCACCGGAACAAGAAGTGTTTTCGGATATCAGCTGAGATATGATCTGTCTAAAGGATTTCCCTTGGTAACGACCAAAAAAGTGCATTTGAAATCCATTATCTATGAGTTGCTTTGGTTCCTGAAAGGAGATACCAATATTAAGTATCTTAATGATAACGGGGTAAGCATCTGGGATGAATGGGCAGATGAAAATGGAAATCTGGGACCTGTTTATGGTGCACAATGGAGAAGCTGGAATGGAGCAGACGGAAAAGTAGTAGACCAGATTACAGAAGTAATTGACCAGATCAAAAAAAATCCGGATTCCAGAAGACTTATCGTATCAGCATGGAATGTTGCAGAAATTCCTAACATGGCTTTGGCTCCTTGTCATGCCTTGTTCCAGTTCTACGTAGCTGATGGTAAATTATCGCTGCAGCTGTATCAGAGAAGTGCAGATGTTTTCCTTGGTGTACCGTTCAATATTGCAAGTTATGCATTGCTGCTGATGATGGTAGCTCAGGTATGTGATCTTGAAGTAGGGGATTATGTTCACAGTTTTGGAGATGTTCATATTTATAACAATCATTTTGAACAGGTAAACAGACAGCTTGGAAGAGAACCACGATCACTTCCTACAATGAAATTAAATCCTGACGTTAAAAATATCTTTGATTTCGATTTCGAGGACTTTACGCTGGAAAATTATGATCCGCATCCGGGGATCAAAGCTCCTGTAGCCATTTAATTTTTTATATCTTTTTATTTTTTAAATTTACTTCTATTACTTTCATGTGAATAGATGATATTGTCTGTGGTCATAAGTCAGGGAATTAGAATATAAATCCTTTACTACGCTTTCTTTTGGCAATAGTTTCTTACATTTGGAAGAACAATGCCCGTTCACCGGATTTCTTTTGTAAGATGATCCGTTGGGAGGCAATATATCATAAATGTCAAATGCTTAAGAACAGATTATGAAATATTTAAAAATTAATATTGAAGAAAATGCAGATATTGAAGTACTGAAGAATGCTGTACTTCAGCTGAAAGGTGTGGCATCCGCAGAAATAGTGGATGACGAAAATCCGGAAAGTGAACTCAAAAAAGCGTTTGCAAAAACGAAGGAACAACTTAAAAAGGGCGACTATGAAACCCTTGTTAATGATATTTTCGACATCATCATAAAAAAATAATTCTAAAAAATAATAAAGCAAACCGATGAGAAAGGCTATTTTATCAATTGCTATACTTGGAATTTTATTTTCCGCCAATGTATCAGCACAAACCGAAACTTCAGGAAGAGAAAAAGTATACAGAGCTACCCACACGAAAGTAACGGAGCTTAAGCACACAAAACTGAAAGTGAATTTCGATTATCAGAAAGAACAGATGAATGGGGAAGAATGGCTTACCGCTTCACCTTACTTCTATGCCACCAATGAGCTTACCCTTGATGCAAAAGGAATGCTGATTCATGAAGTGGCTCTTGATAACAACGGTAAAAAGTCTCCTTTAAAATACGAATACAAAGATGATGTTCTAAAAATTACGCTGGATAAAACTTATCAGAGAAATCAGGATTATACCGTTTACATCAAATATACCTCCCGCCCGAATGAAGTGAAACAACAGGGAAGTATGGCAATCAATGATGCAAAGGGTTTGTATTTCATAAACGCTCAGGGAACAGATCCCAACACACCAACACAAATCTGGACACAGGGAGAAACAGAATCTTCTTCAGCATGGTTTCCTACTATTGATAAACCCAACCAAAAGACAACACAGGAAATCTTTATGACAGTTCCTGATAAATATGTAACGCTTTCCAACGGTCTTATGAAAGATTCTAAAAAAGAATCCAACGGACTTAGAACCGATCATTGGGTGATGGACAAGAGACATTCTACTTATCTTTTCTTTATGGGCGTTGGAGAATATGCCATCGTAAAAGACAAATGGAAAAACATTCCTGTTGATTATTATATTGAAAAGGAATACGAGCCTTATGCTAAACAGATCTACGGAAATACTCCGGAAATGATCGACTTTTTCTCCAAAAAGCTGAATTATGACTATCCATGGGCGAAATATGCCCAGATTTCCGGAAGAGATTATGTAAGTGGTGCAATGGAAAATACCACAGCCACTCTTCATGGAAGTGATATCCTTCAGAAACCCGGTCAGCTTATCGATGAAAATACATGGGAAGATACCATTGCCCATGAACTGTTCCATCATTGGTTTGGAGATCTGGTAACGGCAGAAAGCTGGAGCAACCTTACCGTCAATGAATCTTTTGCTAACTATTCCGAATACCTTTGGAATGAATACAAATATGGAAAAGACCAGGCAGATTATCACCTGATGACGGATGTGAATAATTATCTTCATAATCCGTCCGATTTTAATAAAAATCTGGTGAGATTCAATTACGAATCCCGTGAAGATGTTTTTGATCTTGTAACATACCAGAAAGGAGGTGGCATTTTAAATATGCTGAGAAACTATCTTGGAGATGATGCCTTCTTTGCCGGAATGAATGATTATCTGAAAACCAATGAATACCAAAATGCTGAAGCCCACCAATTAAGATTGTCTTTTGAAAAAGTTTCCGGGAAAGACTTAAACTGGTTCTTTAATCAATGGTATTTTGGAAGCGGAAACCCAAAGATTAATTATTCATCCACCTTTGAGCCGGTAAAAAAACAGGTTGCCGTAACCATTAATCAAACTCAGGAAAAACCATTTGAATTTCCTCTGGCTATTGATGTCTATGACAATGGAAAACCTAAAAGATATAATGTCTGGGTAAATGCAGAAGCAAAAAATACATTCAGTTTTGATGTTTCTAAAACACCGGATCTTGTCAATATCAACGCAGACGGAGTTTTACTTGCTGATATTACGGATACTAAAACTCCGGAACAGAATCTGATGCAGTTTACCAACTCCAAGGAATTTAAAAGCAGATATCTGGCTCTAAACGGAATTAAAGATCAGGCCGGGAAAAACCCTGCATCTGTAAAATTATTGGCTGCTGCATTAAAAGATCCTTTCTTCAGAGTAAGAAAAAAAGCATTAAACTTAATGGACCTTACTAATCCTGAACAAATGAAAGCATTGGGTGCTGAAGTTGAAAAACTGGCTTCCAATGATCCTAAAACATTGGTACAAGCGGCAGCTATTACGGCTTTAGGAAAAACAAAAGATAAAAAATACCTTCCTTTATTTGAAAAAGGTGTAAATGCTGTTTCAAATGCAGTAAAAGGAAGTTCAATGGGTGCGCTTCTTTCTATTGATCCGTCAAGAGCAAACAGTCTTGCTGATAAAATTGATATGAAAGGTGCTTCAGAAGAATTGCAGGCACAATTGCTTCCTGTTATTGTAAAGAACAGAATTACTTCACAGATAGAAAATATTGCACCTCTTGCCACTTTTTATCCATTCATTAAATTCCAGAATCCGGAATTGGGAAAAGCAGCAGAAGACGGTTTCAACTGGATCATGACTTCCGATAACCTGAAAGCTACTGAAAGTGTCACTAAAATAGCAGGATATGCCAAAAACCAAATGGCAGGCAATCCACAGGCTAAAATGATGATGGTTCAGACGCTGAAAGATGGCTTGAGCAAAAAAATGGAACTGCTGAAACAGAATCCGCAAAACGCCGCAAGTATCAACAAGCAGATTGATGTCATCAATAAAGCAATTGAAAATTATAAGTAAAATAGATAAAGCCGGCAAATATGCCGGCTTTCTTTTACTGTTAAAGGTTTCTGGATTACTGTATTATATTTTAAAACGCATTGGTTTTTAATGATGTTGCAAAAATTAGCATTTTTTACCACTGTTTTTTGCATTATCTTTCATAAATTCGTTTAAAATTTAGACAATTATGAGTTTTGGAATTGAAGCAGCGGGTTATTATGTGCCTGGTTTATATTTGGAGATTAAGGATTTAGCAGAAAAAAGAGGGATAGAGCCGGCGAAATTGGAAAAAGGCCTGGGTCTTCATAAAATGGGACTTTCTGATGTTCACGAAGACGCTGCCACTTTTGCAGCAGAAGCGTTACTGAAGCTTATAAAAGATTATGAGATCAACCCTGAGGAAATGGCAAGAGTATATCTGGGAACAGAAAGTGCTGTAGATGCGGCAAAACCTACAGCTTCCTATGCTGTACAAATGGTAGAAAAAGTATTGGAAGAAGAATTTGGAACAAGATGTTTCAGAAACTGTGATGTGCTTGATATGACTTTTGCCTGCGTAGGGGGAGTAGATGCTTTACACAATGCTCTGGACTTTGTGAGGGTAAATCCTGATAAAAAAGCAGTTGTGATAGCCAGTGATTATGCAAAATATGAATTGGCTTCTTCAGGAGAATATACACAGGGAGGTGGCGCGGTAGCCCTTTTGGTTTCATCCAAACCGGACCTTCTTGAAATTGAAAATAATTGGGGAGTTGCTTCAGAAAGTGTTTTTGATTTTTTCAAACCCAGAAGATCATATAAAAAAGAAGACTTGAATGGGGCTCCTGAAACATATCCAGAAAAGATTGAAATTTTTACAGATGAGCCTGTTTTTGACGGACAATATTCTAACCAATGCTATCAGGATAGAATAAAAGAAGCTTATTATCATTATAAAGAATTAACAGGACAGGATAGACCATATGAAAACTGGGAGTATATTATCTTCCATCTTCCTTATGCCTTCCACGGAAAAAGAGTTTTCACAGAAATCTACAGTCTGGAGAATGGTCTTTCCTATGAAACGGCTGATGAACAGAAAGCAATCGCTAAATCAGAAAATTATCTGAAATTAATCAATGATAAGATAGAAAAGACCCAGAGAGCTTCTTCTGAGATCGGGAATATGTACACCGCTTCTATTTTTATGGCATTTCTTTCTGCTTTACAGACATCTTTTAATGAAAATGAAGAACTTTCAGGAAAAGAAATTGGCTTTGTGGGATATGGAAGCGGATCGAAATCAAAGGTGTTTGCCGGGAAGGTATCCGGAAACTGGCGAAAAGTAGCAGAAAAATGGAATTTATTTGAAAATTTGAACAGCAGAACTGCTGTGGACTTTGAAACCTATGAAAAGCTTCACAGAAAGCAGCTGAAAGATTCTGTAAATAAAAATTACAAAGGCTTTGGACTTGTCTCTATTGAAACAGAAAATCCTGTTTTAATCGGAGCAAGATACTATCATTACCAGAAGTAACTATATTCTCAGTAAAATTGTATAAAAGCATCTCATACTTCGGGATGCTTTACTTTTTTATCTATAGAGATATTATGGTATTTTACAGTTGGATTATTTGTAATTTTAATAATGAGACAGTCAAAAAACGACAATAAATGCTGTGTGAAATTCTCTACAATTCATTTGAACTCAGTAAACAGTAAATGAACGGTTTTTTTAATTGTTATGATGAATAAAAAATTCTGAAACAGGAATTCTCTGTTGGCAGAAGGCTGTTTTTTATATAAAATTTAAGAAGAAAGCCTGTTTTTCACTCCATTTTCTTTAAATTGGTGAATTATTTATATGTATTTTTTACTTCACAATTTGTTATTAATGTTTATTTTTTTAATCATTTATTTTAAATTAATGAAAATTGATTTTAATTTTAAAATTTATTAAAATTTCGTTAATATACAAATTGACTTATTTTTTGTTAATTTTTTAAATATTTTCAAAATGATTTCTCATCATTTTTTTTAGATGAATGTGAATCTCTCTGTTCTGGAAGCGTGTTTTCAGCATTCAGCGAATTGATGTTATAGATATTTATCGACATATTTGTCGCTTGAATATATTAAAATCTGTTAATATGAATGTGAAGTTACATGTATTAAGTGCAGGAGCTTTGTTTTTTTTGGGACAAGCTGCTTTTGCGCAAAAATCTAAGAATGATTCTGTTCTGAAGGAGAATAAGATCGATGAAGTAATCGTTACTGGATACCAGAAGAAAAAAGCAGATGAAATTACCCAGGCTCAGGCTGTTGTTGGTGGTGATGAAATCAGAAGAAACTCTCCTACAACATCTATCGGTAACTCTTTACAGGGTAGAGCTTCAGGGGTATTTGTACAAAGTACTACCGGGCAGCCAGGTGCTGCTGCTACCATCCAGGTAAGAGGGATTGCCGGTGTTGGTGGTTCTTCAGAGCCTACTTATGTAGTAAACGGGATGTATATGACTGCAAGACAGTTCAGTGCAATCAACCCTGCAGACGTAGAGTCTATTTCAATTCTTAAAGATGCCGCTGCTACAGCACAGTATGGTGCGAGGGGAGCAAACGGGGTAGTAGTAGTAACTACTAAAGCCGGAAAAGCTGGGAAAACTCATTACTCATTTGAGACTAAATTTGGTTTTAGTGAAAGGCTTAAGGATAATAACTACACCATGATGAATTCAAGAGAGTTGATGGATTTCCAAAATCAATTGGGATACCTTGGATTTAAACCAAGATCTCAGGAAGAAATGGATAGATTGGCTGCTTATGATCATAACTGGCAAAAAGATCTGTTGAAGCCTTCAAGCATCCAGTCTTACTTATTCAGTGCCCAGGGTGGTTCCAGAGAGAGTACTTTCTATTACTCTTTAGGATATGATTCTGATAACGGGATTATCAGAGATATCGACGGACTTAAGAGATATACAGGTAACTTTGGATTTACCAATAAACTGAGTGAAAAACTGAACGTAGGGATTAACCTGGGGGTTCAGTATCAGGAAACTCAGAATTTTATGGACAGAAACAATACGCAGAACCCATTCGGAGCCATGTATAAATATGCTCCATATGAACCGGTTTATAATGCTGATGGTAGCTATAATCAAACAATGAGAGCGGGTTCTAACGTTGTTGAGCAGATCCGTAATTACAGACTGGATGATCAGAGGTTAAGAATCCCGGTTACTTTATTCGCAGAATATAAAATTATCGATGGTCTGAAGTTTAAAACAAACTTTAACGGACTTTTCGATTGGTACATGGGAACTCAGTGGTTGAAGAAAGGCTCAAACCTTGATTTAACGTTAAACAACAAAATTCCTACAGGGTCATTGAACAAAAATTCATTCTACACATTTAACTATACCTGGAACAACTCCATTAACTATAAAAAGTCATACGGAAGCCACAACTTCGATTTCTTAGGATTTATCGAATATAACGATAACTACAACGAAACGATGAATGGAGGGGCTTACGGATTGAAATCTCCGGTAATCAATGTTCCATCTATTACTACACCTTCAGATAGAAATACATTTACTGGAGTTAAAGTAAGAAATACTTTATTCAGTTTAGCGGGGATGTTAAACTATGACTATGAAGGTAGATATTTGGTAACAGGATCGTTGAGAAGAGATGCTTCTTCAAGATTTGGTGCCAATAACCAAAGTGGTATTTTCTGGTCTGCAAGTGCAGCCTGGAATATCGCGAAGGAAGACTTCATGAAAGGTGGGTTTATTAATGATTTAAAGCTTAGAGGATCTTACGGTACTACAGGTAATGATGGTACTTTACCTGATTATTATAATGTCAATAATATCAGCTACGGTTTATATGGTGCTAACGGTACTTCTTATCCGGGAACAGTTTCAAAAGGTGATTATATTATTGGTAACAGCAATCTTAAATGGGAGTCTAATGCGATTACCAACTTAGGAGTTGATTTTACGATGTGGAACAGAAGAATTCGCGGATCCGTAGAGGTTTACAAAAATAAGAGAAAAGATTTCGTACAGCTTGTACCTTTGGATAAGCAGGAAGGTGGATACTACCAGTATATCAATGCAGGAGATATGTCTCAGAAAGGACTTGAAGTTGAACTTAGTGTGGATGTGATAAAGCAAAAAGATTTCCAATGGAATCTACATGCTAACATCTCTTTCCAGAAGTCTGTTCTTGACAGGCTAGCAGGTGACCAGACAGAAAGAAATTTAGGATATACTTATCTTAAAGTAGGTGAAACTCCATATGTATTCTATAATGTTAGGTTTGCAGGAGTAGATCCAAGTAACGGAAAAGCATTATATTATGATAAAGCTGGAAACGTTACGGATGTTTACAGTGCTTCAAATGCTGTTCCTCTCACTGATAAGTCTCCATTCCCAAAAAGTTTTGGTGGATTCGGAACTACAGTTCAGTACAAAGGACTTGATTTCAGTGCAGATTTTGCATTTAAGCTAGGCGGATATACTTATAACAACATGTATTTTGCCGCTGTTAATCCAACTTTGGCTGTTGCAGGTAGAAATATGGCACAGGCTGCTGCTCAGGTTTGGCAAAATCCTGGAGACACAGGAGTATTCCAGAAAGTTGACTCAAATGGTATGCGTGATTCTGATCAGTGGATTGAAAAATCAGATTACCTGAGATTAAGATCACTTACATTAGGATATACATTTGATAAAGCATTCCTTGGAGAAGGATCGCCAATTAATAAGCTAAGAGCATATGTACAGGGGCAAAATTTATTTACGGTAACTAAATTCCACGGAGAACCCGAAGTTTCTGTAGGATCCGCTGACTCATCATCATTATTTGTTCCCGGATCATTTAACCTTTATACTTATCCTGCTGTCAGAACAATCCTGGTAGGATTGCAATTAGAATTTTAATATTGAATAGCTTTATGAAAAAGAATATAATAAAAATAAGTTTAGCTGCGTTAACTGCCTTTGTATCGTTAACGTCTTGTGACAGAAATTTAGATCAAATCTCATCAATCAATGAAGATCAGGAGCAGGCAATGACGAGACCTGAGACCTTCAGACAGGCCATGGACGGTGCCTATACAGCGCTTAAAGGAGCTGGGTATTATACGAGTGATACAGGAAACCAACTTATCATGGGTGATCTTACCACTGATAACCTGGTTCGTACAACTACAGGAAGAAATACCAATTTTGCGGCGTCAAACTTCGAATTCTCATCCGATAATTCACAGACAACAGGTTTGTTTAGTGCAGCTTATCTTGTAATCAGCAGAGCTAATTTTGTTTTGAAATATATCAATAACGGAGTATTATCCGGAACACAGAAAACAAATTTGGAAGCTGAAGCAAGAGCATTAAGAGCAATAGCTCATTTTGATATTGTGAGAGCGTATTCCCAAATCCCAACTCAATCTGCAGGAGCTAAAAATACGATCGGAATTTATTATTCTGAAACATATTCTCCTTTAAATAATACATCATCCCGAAATCTTACTGTTGATCAGGTATATGATAAAATTACAGCAGATCTATTATTTGCTGCTGATAATATAACTCAGAATGATGCTGATAAAGGAAGATTGAGCAAAGCAGCTATATACGGATTATTGTCCAGAATTGATCTTTATAGAGGAGACTATGTTAATACTATCAAATATGGTGAATTAGCATTAAACCTTTCTCCAAGTATCACAACATTGGATAACTTTACAAGAATCTGGAAAGAAAACGAAGGTATATCCAGAATTACTGATGGAGTATTATTCCAGATATCGAATTCTGCAGCCGAGCAAAATACGGTAGGAGTTGCATACAACCAGTCAGTTCCGGCTTTAAGATCAGAATTTGTTGTAGATTACGATTTATATACAGCTTATACATCAAATGATGTTAGAAAAGGAGCTTACTTTACTGTGGGTACATATAGCGGACAAAAATACAACCACGTTACAAAATATTCTGGTAATGGTGGTCCTTCTAATATTGTACCGGTTAAATATCTTAGATCTGCTGAAGTATTATTGAATGTAGCTGAAGCATATTTCAGAACAGGTAATGGTGCACAGGCTTTGGTTCTATTAAATAAATTAAGAGCTGAAAGATATTCATCATTTACACCTGGTACAGAAACAGGACAGGCTCTTTTAGATGCTATCCTGAAAGAAAGAAGACTGGAGCTTGCATTTGAAAATGACAGATGGTATACATTGAAGAGATTAAACCTTGCCGTTCAGAGATCAGGTAAAGGAGATCTTTTTGATGGTACCGGTACCCCTGCGGTTGCACAGACTCTTGAAGCTGGAAGCTACAAGTGGCAGTGGCCAATTCCTATTTCTGCTATTCAGGCAAACCCGAATATTAAGCAGAATGATCAGTATTAATCATATTTAATTTTGAGGGATCCTATTCTTATGGGAGTAAAATTGTATACTCGAAAATAATATATTTTAATATTAAAAGTAAAGGCATTTCATTATATGGAATGCTTTTATTTTTTGTCCTGTCCTGAAATAAGTTGACAGTTAGTTCGCTTATGTTATGGAAGATCAGGAATTAAAAGTTGAAAAGCGAATGCAATGAAATGATGATATTGGCTTTAAATTATGAGTCGTATTTGTGATATAAGGATAATTTTATTACTATTTTATATGGATTTTACCTGGGTGAAAACAGTATTTTATTTATTACAATTCATTTTTAAACTGATTTTTTTAGTTAATTGTTTGCATTAAAGCTGACCTTACGAAATTTTTAAAACTTCTTAATATTGTGTTAATATTATGTTGTCCGGGATTTTTTTTACTTTTTTTCAAATCACTTCTTGTTTGATTTTTTAAAATTGCTTTTTTAACGAAATTATTGCACTTTAAATTGTTGTTTATCAGTTGTTTAATGTTTGTTTCTGCTTGCATTTATTAACATATTTGTCTATGGATATTAAAATGTGTTAAATATGAATGTTAAACTTTATGCATTAAGTGTAGGTGTTTTGTTCTTTTCGGGACATACGGTGTATGCACAGAAAACGAAAAATGATACCATCCGGAAAGAAATCGAAGGAGTTATTGTAACAGGGTATCAAAAAAAGACCAAAGATGAAATTGCCCAGGCTCAATCTGTTATTACGGCTGACGAGTTAAAAACCCAAACTCCCGCAACTTCTATAGGTAATATGCTGCAGGGGCGTGCTTCTGGAGTATTTGTACAGGCTAAAAACGGACAACCGGGAGCTGCTGCTGAAATTAATATTCGAGGTATAGCAGGTTTTAGCGGAAGTTCAGAACCTTTATATGTCGTGGATGGTATATATATGACAGCCAGACAATTCAGCGCAGTTAATGGAAATGATATCGAAAGCATGGTAGTGCTTAAAGATGCTGCAGCAACTGCCCAGTATGGCTCAAGAGGAGCAAATGGAGTGATTGTTGTCACTACAAAAAAGGGTAGAAGTGGCAGAACCCAGTATTCATTTGAAAGCAGGCTCGGATTTTCAGAAAAAATTTCTGATAAAGAACTTAATTTCGAAATGATGAATTCTGCCCAAAAACTGCAATATGAAAGAGAAATGAATGCACTCGGGCTTGGTGGGCTGCCGGTTTATACCCCTGCGGATGAAGAAGCTCTTCTGAAGCTAGACCATAACTGGCAAAAAGATATTTTAAGAACTTCTTTTCTTCAGAGTTATCTGCTTTCTGCAAGAGGTGGAGGTGCTAAAAATAAATTCTACTACTCTCTCGGATATGATAAAGATGATGGTATTGTACGTGATATAAATGGTCTTGACAGATATACAGGAAGGTTTAATTTTGAAAATAACCTAAGTGACAGACTAAAAGTAGGATTAGACCTGGGGGCTGCCTACCAGAATACTCAGAATATTCGCGACAGAAATAATACCCAAAGCCCGTTTGGTGCAATGTACAGGTACAATCCGTTTGAGCCGGTATATAATTCTGATGGATCCTACAATATAAAACTGAGAGCAGGATCAAATGTGGTTGAATCATTAAGAAATGTGCCCGATATTGAACAACGATTAAGGGTATCCGGAAATATATTTGGGGAGTATAAATTCAATGACGGATTGTCCTACAGAATGTACTTTAATTCTTTATATGACAATCTGGTAAATACTACAAATGTTAAAAAAGGTTCACAGTTAGATATTACGACCAACGGAGCCAACGGATTAGGCAAACTGACCAAATCAACATTCTACACATTCAATTATATTTATGGAAACCGGTTGGATTTCAGGAAACAGTTGAACGATCACTATGTGGGTGCAACAGGTATTGTAGAGTTTAGCAATGAATTTACAGAAGATATTACAGCAAGTGGTACCAACTATAAAAATCCCAATTCTGATGTACCTTCTAATACAACTCCGTCAGATAAAAATACCTTTACAGGAAATAAGATAAGAAGTACCCTGTTCTCATTATTAGGCCTTTTTGAATATAATTATCAGAAAAAATACTTAGTCACAGCTTCTATTCGTCAGGACAAAAGCTCGAAATTCGGTGCCAATAACAAATCAGGGATTTTCTGGAGCAGCAGTGTAGCATGGAATATCGGCAAGGAAGATTTTCTCAGCCAAAACTTTTTTAATGATCTTAAGCTAAGGGCATCTTATGGGATAACCGGTAATGACAGAAATATACCCAATTATGCCAATATAGGATATGTTGCTTATGGAGATTACGGAACAGGAGGAACAATGATTCCTACAGATGTTATAGGAAATCCTGATATTAAATGGGAAACCAACAGAACAACCAATTTAGGAGTTGATTTTGCATTTCTGAAAAGCAGATTCAGAGGTGCTGCAGAAGTATACCGTTCAGACCGTAAAGATTTTATCCAGCTCCTGCCTATGCCTTATGAATCGGGAAATTATTCTATATACCAAAACCTTGGTAATATGCGTACTGAAGGAATTGAGACAGAATTTACCTTTGATGTCATCAAAAAGGAGAATATAAAACTCTCATTACGAGGCAACGCTTCCTGGCAAAGAGCTAAAATAATTTCTCTTGATGGCATAAATACACGGAGAAATTTAGGTGAAACTTCTTTAATGGTAGGAGAAACACCTTATTTCTACAGGCTGGTAGAATATGCCGGAGTGAATTCTGCTGATGGAAAAGCACTATACTATACAGACAGAACTACACCGGATAAAGGAGAAAATTTTTATTCAGTGAATGGAAGAACAGCCACAGATGTTTACAATGCCACTTTGGATAAAAAAGATATCACAGATAAAAGCCCGCTGCCAAAATTTTTTGGTGGATTCGGGCTAAGCCTTGAAGCTTATGGATTTGACCTTTTCGCAGACTTTTCTTTCAAAACAGGTGCATATACCTATAATTATCAGTCACAAATGTTGCAGAATCCTTCCAACAGAAAAAATAATATGAGTGTAGATGCATTTAATTACTGGAAAAATCCCGGAGATACCGATGTTCTGCCGAAGCCGACAACTTTAGGACTGAGAGCATCTGACCAGTTTCTGGAAAAATCAGATTATCTGAGATTCCGGACCTTGATGATTGGCTATACTTTCAGTAAAAAAAGTCTGGGCAATAAAGTTCCGCTCAACTCATTAAGAATATATGTGCAGGCTCAGAATTTATTAACGTGGACCAGTTTTAAAGGAGATCCGGAGGTAGCAGTAGGATCCGGAGAGAGTCAGCTGCAGGCTGGTCAAACCTATGTGGCAGGTTCATTTGCACAATTTGGTTATCCGGCTGTCAGACAGTTTATGTTCGGTATTCAGGTAGAATTTTAAAATGTAAAAAAAATGAAAAAGTTAATTATATCGGGATTATTCCTTTCTCTGTTGACTGCAGCTTCTTGCGAAAGAGATTTGGATCAGTATTCAAGTAAAAATACATTGTCTGATCAGGCATTTCAAACCTCCTCGGATTACAGATTGGCATTAGACGGAATCTATGATGTCATGAAAGAAACAGGCTATTTCTCAGGCGATAGTGGAAACCAGAATATTATGGCAGATATCACATCTGATAATTTAATTCAGAGCCCTTCAGGCAGATTATCCAATAACAGAGCCTGGATTTTAGAATTTGGTGCCGACGACGGTCAGACCACAGCTCTGTATAGCGCAGCATACCAGGCAATTTCGAGAGCTAATTTTGTTTTGGAAAACCTGGGTAAAGGAATCCTTTCCCCTGCAGATGCCTTGAAAGTTGAGGCAGAAGCAAGAGCCCTAAGAGGAATTATTCATTTTGATCTTGTAAGAGCATATTGCAAAATACCTACTCAGTCTGCGGATGCCAACAGTTCTTTAGGAATAGCATATATGACAACTACCTCCAATAGTCCGGTAACGAGAGATCTGACCGTAGCTCAGGTTTATGATAAAATTATAGGAGATCTGGAGTTTGCAAGAATCAATATTCCACAGACAAATGACACTGCTGCACCATTTACGAAAGGCAGGCTTAATAAAGCTGCAATAGATGGGTTACTCTCAAGAGTGTATCTTTACAGAGGAGATAATACAAAAGCGCTTCAGACAGCGGAAGAATCCATTGCTCTTTCGCCAAGTGTAGGGTCAATTGATAACTTCCCGTCAGTCTGGAACAATACCAATCAGGACGGAACTTTGCTTGAAATACTGAATTCTGATGCAGAAAAGGTTACAGTGGGCGTTTCATATAATCAGATTGTGGGAGGTGCTATCAAATCTGAATTTGTAGTTTATAAAAATTTTTATGATATGTATACCTCTAAAGATATCAGAAAAAGTACCTATTTCCAGGTAAGTTCCTATTCAGGCCAAAGCTATATAAATGTTATAAAATATAATACCAGAGAATCTTTACCAAATGTTGTAAATTACAAATACCTCAGAACGGCAGAAGTTTACCTTAACGGTGCTGAAGCAGCTTATACCTCTAATCCTGCCCGAGCTCTTGCATTGCTTAATATTCTTAGAAAATCAAGGTATTCTGATTATACCCCACTAAACCTTACAGGGATAGCGTTGTGGAATGAAATTCAGAAAGAAAGAAGATTGGAACTCATGGGAGAAGATGACAGATGGTACACCCTCAAGAGATTAGGACTTGGTTTGACGAGACCTGCTCTGGGCGCCTTAAGTACAGGAGGAGGTGCTCCTGCTCCCACACTTAACCTGCCTTCTTCAAGCTACAAATGGCAATGGCCGATTCCATTGGGAGCAATTAATATTAATTCTTCTATTCAGCAAAATGAAGGTTATAAATAAGGACCTATGGTAGTTCGCTGATCAAAAATTAACGGGACTGTACTTTTGCGGACAGTCTCGTTTTTTTTACAAATTCACCATTTTATTTAGGAAATATTATTTTATCCTGATAACTTTTCGGAGTCACTCCTTCCAGTTGTTTAAATACTCTTGTAAAATAGTTCGTATCTGAAAATCCCGTCTGAAAAGCAGTTTCCTTTATGCTGGTCCGGCTTGCCAGCAATTCCTTCGCTTTGCTGATTCTTTCCTGCAAAATGAAATCATTGGGAGATGTTCCCAACTCATCTTTGAACATTTTAAAGAAATTCGACTTACTTACATAAGCCAGCTTGGCAATACTGTCGATCGATAATTTCTGATGCAGGTTTCTTTTAATATAATCTACTGCAAAACCTATCCTGGATTTATTTTTTACAATATTCTTTTCCACCATTCTCCTTGCCTGAGTCTGCATCAGCCTTATCAGAAGTTCTTTCAATGCAAAATCAGCCATGATATCTTTTTGAGAATTATCATCCATGGCAATTCTCATAATATTGTTGGTGGCAGAAGCAAGTGCTTTATTATTAAACAGAAAATACTCATCAAGCTGAATGTTCCATTGGGAAGTTTCATCTACTTTAGGAAGATGGTAATTCAGATAGTTGAGAGAATCCTCAATAAAATCAGGATTAAGGCTTAAAGAAATACATTGGGTAGGAGTTTCATCCGCCTCAGGAAAATCAATCACCATTGTTTCTCCCGGGGCTACCAGAATGCTTTCTCCCGGATAATAATCAAAGTAACTGGTCTTATTATCCAGTTTCATATGTTTTTTACCCCTCAGCATTGCCGTAAATGCAATGTTTTCAAAATGAAGTTTTACATCAAAAGCGGCCTGGTGAGTCTCATAAATGCTGAACTCACAATTGTTTAGATTGAATTTCGTCTGGTTTTCAACAAGACTCAATAGTTGGCTCTCCTTTCGTAATTCAGGAGTGTTTAATAAAATCTTACTATTGTTATTCATTTCTAAATTTTTTTGAAAAAGAGGTAACTCAAATATAGAAAATTTGAGTGTACGTTGCTGTTAATAAAATACTAAAATTGAACCTCTTGCACTATTTTCCACTTTTTTTATACGATTGTGCTATACTCTTTCTGGCTTCTCAGTGTAATTTGGCGTTATCGAAAAATAAAAACAATACTAATATGAGCACTATTACAGAACCAAGATCAACAACGCTTTTACAGCGCCCGGAGTTTAAAAACAGATACGATAATTATATTGACGGGAAATTCACTCCACCCGTTAAAGGACAGTATTTTGACGTGGTTTCCCCGGTAGATGGCAAAAATTTCACCCAGGTAGCACACTCGTCCAAAGAAGACCTGGAACTGGCTGTAGATGCAGCTGAAAAAGCATTTCAAACATGGAAAAATACTTCTTCTACAGAAAGAAGCATCATCCTGAACAAAATTGCAGACAGGATGGAACAGAACCTGGAATACCTTGCTACAGTAGAAACAATAGATAACGGAAAAGCTGTAAGAGAAACACTGGCAGCAGATCTACCTTTAGCTATTGATCATTTCAGATACTTTGCATCTGTGATCCGCGCTGAAGAAGGATCTCATAACGAACTGGACAAAGATACCGTGTCCCTCATCGTGCATGAACCTCTTGGAGTGATTGCACAGATCATCCCATGGAATTTCCCGATCCTGATGGCAGTATGGAAACTGGCTCCCGCATTGGCTGCAGGAAACTGCGTCGTGTTGAAACCGGCAGAAAGTACACCTGTTTCTATTATGGTTTTAATGGAATTGATCGGTGATCTTTTACCGGCAGGAGTTATTAATATTGTTAACGGATTTGGAGCAGAACTTGGAAGGGCGCTCGTTACCAATCCGAAAGTTGCCAAAGCAGCATTTACAGGATCTACTGCAACAGGACGTCTGGTAATGCAGTACGCTACAGAAAATATTATTCCGGTAACGTTGGAATTGGGAGGAAAATCACCCAATGTTTTCTTCAATTCTGTAATGGATGCAGATGATGAATTTTTAGATAAAGCCATAGAAGGAGCTGTTCTTTTTGCCCTTAACCAGGGAGAAATCTGCACATGTCCTTCAAGATTACTGGTTCAGGAAGGAATTGCAGATGCCTTTATTGAAAGAGTAATCGAAAGAGTAAAAGCTATTAAAGTAGGAAATCCTTTGGATAAAACCGTAATGATGGGAGCGCAGGCTTCGCAGATCCAGAAAGATAAAATCCTTTCCTATATCCAGTTGGGAATAGATGAAGGAGCAGAAATATTGGTGGGTGGAGATGTCAATCACCTGGGAGAAGATCTTGAAGACGGCTACTACATTCAGCCTACCATTTTCAAAGGAAACAACAGAATGAGAATTTTCCAGGAAGAAATTTTCGGGCCTGTGCTGGCATTTACCACTTTCAAAGATGAAGAAGAGGCCGTGAAAATTGCCAATGATACGATCTACGGACTGGGAGCAGGTGTATGGACCAGAGATGCCCACCAGCTGTACAATATTCCAAGACAGATTGAAGCAGGTAGAGTATGGGTAAACCAATATCACTCTTATCCGGCAGGAGCTCCTTTCGGAGGTTACAAACAATCAGGAATAGGAAGAGAGAATCATAAAATGATGCTCGACCATTACCGCCAAACCAAAAACATGCTGATTTCTTATAACAAGAATAAGCTAGGTTTCTTTTAATATTATTATTTAGGACGTGCCCGATTGCCTTGGCTTTATCCAGGGCAAAACGGTCGGGCTATCCAGGGCTGCACTTCGTTTCGGTGCTCCATTGCATTGCGCACCGGCTCGTTCCTCGCCGCCCTTCCTATCCCTCACGCAGGGAAATTTACCTGTTCAGAAGCAGAGATAAAAACTGATAACCTTAAATAACTCAATCCAAAAAAGAAAATATGATTCCAAAAACAATGAAAGCGGCAGTAGTTCAGGGCTACGGCCAACCTTTGAAAATAGAAGAAGTACCTGTAAGAGAACCCGGAAGATATGAAGTCCTGGTTAAAGTCATCGCCTGTGGAGTCTGTCATACAGATTTACATGCTGTGGATGGCGACTGGCCTGCCAAACCTAAGATGCCGCTTATCCCCGGACACGAAGGAGTAGGGATCGTGGTAGCCTGCGGACCGGAAGCTTTTGTGAAAGAAGGAGATGCGGTAGGAGTTCCATGGCTGTACAGTGCTTGCGGATGCTGCGATTATTGCATTACAGGATGGGAAACCCTTTGTGAAGCACAGAAAAACGGAGGGTATAGTGTAGATGGCGGATTTGCAGAATACGTCATTGCAGACTCAAGATATGTGGGACATTTGAAATCTGATGTTAACTTTTTGGAAATTGCCCCAATTTTATGTGCCGGAGTCACAGTTTACAAAGGATTAAAAGAAACAGAAACAAAACCCGGCGAATGGGTAGCCATTTCAGGAATCGGTGGACTGGGACATGTAGCAGTTCAATATGCAAAAGCTATGGGAATGCATGTTGCTGCTATTGATGTAGCAGATGATAAGCTTGAACTGGCGAAAAAATTAGGTGCAGACCTTGTAGTCAATGCAAAAAACACAGATCCTGGAGAATATTTGCATAAAGAAGTCGGCGGAATGCATGGTGCATTGATTACTGCGGTTTCACCTATCGCTTTCAAACAGGGAATAGATGTACTGAGAAGAAAAGGTACCATTGCTCTGAATGGCCTGCCTCCCGGCTCTTTTGAACTCCCTATTTTTGAAACGGTTTTGAAAAGGATCACCGTGAGAGGTTCTATTGTAGGAACCAGAAAAGACTTGCAGGAAGCATTGGATTTTGCCAATGAAGGACTGGTAAAAGCCACCGTTACTCCTGCAAAACTGGAAGATATCAATGATGTATTCGATAAAATGAAAAAAGGACAGATTGACGGCAGAATCGTTCTGGATATTGCCGGCTCAAATTAATTTGATGATGTATAGATGATCCCGGTTAATTTATTGTACCGGGATCTTTTGTCAATATAAGGTTTACATTAAATCAAAATAAAAACAATGGAAACAAAAAGATCAAGACTTTCCGCTACGGAGCAGGCACTTGAAGTAATTGACAAGCTGGAAGATCAATACGGCCCCCTGATGTTTTACCAGGCAGGAGGATGTTGTGAGGGTACACAGCCGCAATGTTTTGAAAAAGGAGGCTTCTTTCCCAGAATGAATGATGCCATGATAGGAACCATTAACGGACATGAGTTCTGGATAGACCGCGATTTGTTTGAATACTGGAAATATTCACATTTTACCCTTGATGTTACAGAAGGTTTCGGACCCGGTGGGTTTTCACTGGAAACTCCCTTGGGAAAAACATTTAAAGTTCATTACAGGCTTTTCACTCCTGAAGAATATGAAAACCTCGAACCGGTAAAACGTAGTGAATAGTGTACTTTAACAAAAAAGTCAGACCTTGACAAACCGGTTGACAAACATAGCCGCCACAATATCTCCCACAGCGTTCAGAACGGTAGCCAACGGATCTACCAATGTCCCGATGATCATTACGGCAGGAATCGCTTCCTGGGGTAGTTTATAAACAGAAATCATCAGCATTTCCCCAATATACCCGCCGTTAGGAATTCCTCCCGCTACAATACTCACAAAAACAGTAATCCCCAAAGCTAAAAGAAGATTGGCAGGATCAAAAAAATCTTTCCCAATAATTAAGAATGCCACGTAGATCTTGATAATAGATGACATGGAAGATCCGTTTTTATGCAGTGTCGTTCCAATAGGAATCACCAGATTGGCAATAGAATTCGGAATCCCGATTTTGGAAGCCGCCTGTAAATTAGCAGGCATTGTTGCAAAACTGCTGCAAGTGCTTATGGCGGTTAAAGTAGGGTAGATGGCATTGGTCCAGAAACTTTTGACTCCATTTTGTCCATTCGCCATAAACGCATAGATAGAAAAGAACACAAGGAAATAAATAACTCCTGCAATATAATATAACCCTAAAGGTTTAGCATAAAATCCAAAAAGTTGTGGCCCTAAAGTAGCGACCTGATAAGCAAAATAAGCGCCCAGACCAATAGGAGCAAGCTTCATCACCAGCAGAAGAAGTTCTTTCATCACTTCATATCCTGAAGCGATAAACACTCTGAAAGGCTGTCCTTTTTCTCCTGTTTTTCTGGCTGCAAACCCTGTCAGGAAAGCAAATACCAGAAGAGCCAGCATATTCCTTCTTGAGAAAAGCTCTGTGAATTCTCCCACGGTAAAGAAACTTACAATTCTGTTGCCCCATGTATCCTCATTGGCTGCTTCAGAAATAATCTCAGAACTTCCAGAAACCCCTGAAACCGGAAAAAGGTAGACCGCACAAATTGTGAAAACAGCTGCTGTGAGAATAAAAAATAAGAAAGTAAGGGCCATTACAAGGATGATCTTTCCAAATTTAGATTGCTGCTCCAGAGAGGCAATAGAATTGGAAACCGCAAAAAATACCAGAGGAACCACACTCACAAAAAGAAGATTCAGAAAAATATCTCCCAAAGGTTTAATGTATTCCACAAAACCGGGTGCAACAATTCCTATGATGCTTCCAACAATAATTCCTAAAAGTAAAAATATGATTCCGGAGTAGTTTTTCAATACATCTTTCATGTATGGCTTTTTATCAAAGATAGGTTTATTTTTAACATTCTGTTATACAATTTTCAGACCTAAAATTCATAAATTTGAGTAAACCTCATTTCTATGGCTTATATAGATTATTATAAAATTTTAGGCGTAGATAAAAACGCAACACAGGATGATATCAAAAAAGCCTACCGGAAATTGGCAAGAAAACATCATCCCGATCTCAACCCCGGAGACAAAGAAGCAGAAAAGAAATTCAAAGAACTGAATGAAGCGAACGAAGTGCTGAGTAATCCGGAAAACAGATCAAAATATGACAAGTACGGAGAACACTGGAAGCACGGCGAAGAATACGAAAAAGCCCAGCAGCAACAGCAAAGACAGTATCAACAACAAAGTTATAACGGAGGTTATTCCGGTGCAGACTTTGGTGGAGGTGAAAATTTCTCAGATTTCTTCCAGGATATGTTTGGCGGTGCAGGCGGTGGATTTGGCAGAAGTTCCAGAGGAAGAGCCTCTGGCAAGTTCAAAGGACAGGATATTCATGCTGAACTGAACTTAAATTTAAGGGACGCCGCAACTACTCATCCGCAAACTTTTGAAATCAATGGTAAAAAAGTAAGAATCACGATTCCTGCAGGAGTATATGACGGGCAGCAGATCAAGTTAAAAGGACATGGAAATCCAGGCGTAAATGGAGGACCCAATGGAGATTTATACATTACCTTCAATATCCCGGCTGATCCGGATTTTGAAAGAATCGGCGATGATCTGAAAACCAAAGTCACCATTGATTTGTATACTGCCGTTCTGGGCGGAGAAGTAAAAGTACATACGCTCCATGGAAGTGTAAACCTTAAAGTGAAACCGGAAACCCAAACCGGAATGACGGTAAGACTTAAAGGAAAAGGTTTTCCAGTCTATAAAAAAGAAGGAGAACACGGAGATCTTTTTGTAACCTATGAAGTGAAACTGCCAACCAACCTTACCGAAAAGCAGAAAGAACTTTTTGAACAACTAAAAAATTCCTAAGCTATGAGTGAAAGAATATCACGGGAAGAACTCGTAAAAATCTATAATATAGAAATTACTTTTTTTGATGAACTTGTAGATTACGGGCTGCTGAATATTCAGATTGAAAACAATATTCATTATCTGATGTATGAAGATCTGCCTGACCTGGAAAAATTTGCCAACTGGCATTATGATCTCGAAATTAACCTGCCCGGCCTTGAAGTGATTCATAATATGCTGAAAAAACTGGATGCGCTGAACCGCAGAAACAGAGAACTCATGAATAAACTTTCTGCTATAAGTGATCAATATGAAGATATTTAGTTTAGTTTTGTAGCTTTTTAAAGCAAACTCTATAATTATGAATGAAGAAAAGGTGATTACACTAAAGCCGGACAGGAAGATTTTTGAAGATATTTATTTTAGCGGTAATCAGGGAAGTCTGCTTTTTTCACCCACTACAAAAAGTAAAACGATTGCCACCATTGCAGCAGCAGTAGTTGTTTTTATTGTTTTTCTTTTCAAAGATCTTTTAAGTAAAGAAAGTGTAGGGATTTTATACTTTTTAAGCTTTATATTTCTGCTTTGTGCTGTTTTTTTATCCGTAAGTGTTAATAAAGTTTCAAGATGGAAAAAACAGGTGAATCATTATTTAAGCGGGCTTGAAAGATGTAAAGTATATGAAATCAGGTTGGATAAGAACTTTTTCACCGTCAATATTGACGGCGATAAAGAAACCAGCGAATGGAAGGATTTTGAATATTTCGACAGCACTCATGAATTTATTTCTCTGGAAGGAAAATACAGCTATATGTTTCCCAGAAAATCAATGAATGAGAAAGAATACAGCTTTCTCAAAAATACATTGAAAGAGAAAGTTAAAACCGATTAATAAAAACAAAAACGGAGCAAAATTTTGCTCCGTTTTTTATGATTAACCAATTAGTCTTTTTGAATTCTAACTAATTTGTTTATTTGCTTTCTTCCAGCCATCCCATTTCCTTCATCCACTCGTCATTGTAGATTTTTCCTACATATCTTGAGCCATGGTCATGAAGTAAAACAACAATGACATCATCTTTTGTGAACTGATCTTTCATCTGAATCAAAGATGCAATAGCACTTCCGGCAGAATATCCACAGAAAATACCTTCCTCTTTCGCCAGTTTTCTGGCATAGATAGCACCGTCTTTATCCGTTACTTTTTCAAAATGATCAATTACAGACATATCATAGTTTTCAGGAATGATATCTTCCCCGATTCCTTCTGTGATATAAGTGTAAGCGTGATCATAATGAAGCTCACCTGTTTCGTGGAATTCTTTCAGAATAGAGCCATAAGTATCCACTCCGATTACTTTGATGTCCGGATTTTTTTCTTTGAAAAATGTTCCGCACCCGGTGATTGTACCTCCTGTTCCGGCTCCTACTACAAAATGAGTCAGTTTTCCTTCTGTCTGTTCCCAGATTTCCGGAGCGGTAGATTCGTAGTGAGCAGCTCTGTTGGACAGGTTATCATATTGGTTGACATACCATCCGTTTTCCGTTTCTTTTGCCAGTCTTTTGGAAACTGAATAATAAGAACGCGGATCGGTAGGTTTTACGTCGGTAGGGCAAACAATTACTTCAGCCCCTACAGCACGAAGAATGTCACATTTTTCCTTTGACTGTTTTGAATTGGTTACAAAGATACATTTGTACCCTTTGATGATGGCTGCCAAAGCCAGTCCCATTCCTGTATTTCCGGAAGTTCCTTCAATAATGGTTCCTCCAGGTTTTAATCTGCCGTCTTTTTCGGCATCCTCTATCATTTTAAGAGCCATTCTGTCCTTTACGGAGTTTCCGGGATTGAAGGTCTCTACTTTTGCTAATACCAATGCCGGAAAATCTTCACCTAATACTTTGTTAAGCTTTACCAGCGGTGTGTTACCTATCGTTTCAAGGATATTTTTTGCGTATTTCATAAATGTTTTATAAGCGGCACAAAGATAAGGCTTTTAAAATTATCTGTGCTGTGGATAACGTGTGGATAAGTTGTGGATAACACTGAAATCAACTGATACACAATCAATAACTTTCAATTATCAATTATCAATTATCAATTATCAATTATCAGGTTAGTTGTACTTAATCGCTTTCACCGGAGAAATCTTACTGATCAGGTAGCTCGGAATAATCAAAGCCAGTCCTGAGATAATAAGAATTCCTACTGAGATGGAGACAATAGCAATAGGGTTAAGATCTACCGGAACGGTGCTTACATAATAATTTTCAGGATTCAGCTTGATAACTCCAAAGAATTTCTGGATTAAAATCAATCCCAATCCGATAGCATTTCCGTACAAAAGCCCTGGAATCATAATAATCAGGGTATAATTGATAAAGGTAGCTCTTATCTGTGAATTGCTTGCGCCTAATGTTTTGAGAAGACCAATAGAATTGGTTCTTTCGATAATAAGGATCAGCAAAACCATAATGATATTGATGACCACTACGATAAGCATAATAATAATGATCAAAGCAATATTGGTATCAAAAATACTGATCCAGTCTGTAATCTGCGGGAATTTTTCTGTCGCTTTCTCAGCATAATTTTTATACCCGATCAGTTTCTCAATGTCAGGAAAATCTTTGTCGATATCATTCACATTCTTCAGGAAGATATCGATTCCGCCAATTTCATCAGGTTTCATATCCTGAATTTTTCTGGCATGATTGATACCGCCGATAACGAATTGCTCGTCAATGAGCTTGATATCCGTTCTGTAAATTCCGATAACTCTGAACTTACGGTAAAGCGGTTTCTGATCAGCTTTTAAAAATACGGTTACAATGCTGTCATTCAATTTAAGATGAAGGTCATTGGCTACTTTCTGAGAAATCGCTACATCACTATTGAATCCTTTTTCTGTTACCTTCGGAGTTGTTCCGGCTATAAGGAATTTTTTAAATCTTAAACTATCAAAATCCTTACCGATTCCTTTAAATATAATGCCTGCGAAATTGTGCTCATTACGCATAATTCCGGTAACTGTTACATATTTTTGAGTGCTTTCCACATCGGGAAGTTCTTTTATCTTGGCAATATTCAGTCCCTGATTGTCCAGTACAGAAGTATTGTATGAAGAATTGGATCTTGTGGATCTTACGGTAATATGTCCGCTGAAATCAGCCAGCCTTTCTTTGATAGCTTTTTTTGAACCAAAACCGGTGGCTACGGTAATGAGGGAAACAATAATTCCCAATGCTACGGAAAGCCTGCCAATGAAGATGATAACCCTTGAAAGGTTATTTTTGTTATCTTTGGAAAATGCTATTTTTCTAGAGAAATATAAAGGAAATTTCAAGCTTATGAATTTAGATTTCAAAATTAAAAATTTACTTCTGATTTGCCTAATTTTTTTAGGAGTATTCAACCAATATTATTCTCAGACTCAAGTTCAACCGGATTTTAAAACGGGTGCCGACCAGCCTGAAATTTACTTGCCGCTGTTAAAAAATAAAACAATAGGGGTGGTAACCAATCAGACAGGTTTAATGAGTGATAAAACCCACCTGGTTGATTTTCTTGTAAAAAACGGAATTAAAATCAAGTCTATTTTCGCTCCTGAACATGGTTTCAGAGGAGATGCAGATGCAGGTGCAAAAGTGAAGAACGGAGTAGATGTGAAGACCGGAATTCCCATTGTTTCACTATATGGAAATAATAAAAAACCAAAGCCGGAACAGCTTTCCGGAATTGATGTAGTTGTTTTTGATATTCAGGATGTTGGAGTGAGGTTTTACACGTATATTTCCACTTTGTCTTACCTGATGGAGGCCGGCGCTGAAAACAATGTGGAGATCATGGTTTTAGATCGTCCCAATCCGCATGACGGATATACCGACGGTCCTGTATTGAGGAAAAAATGGGCAAGTTTTGTCGGACTTCACGAAGTTCCTGTAGTATATGGACTGACAATAGGAGAGTATGGAAAGATGGTAAACGGAGAGAAATGGCTTAAAAATCAAGTACAGGCGAAATATACGCTTGTTCCGATGAAGAATTATCATAAAAAACAGCGTTACCCAATACTTGATAAACCTTCTCCTAATTTACCCAATGATAAAGCGATTAATTTATATCCAAGCCTTTGCTTTTTTGAAGGTACTCAGGTTTCTGTAGGAAGAGGAACAGATCTTCCTTTCCAGATTTATGGTTCTCCATGGACGGAAAACCTGCCCTATCAGTTTACGCCGAAACCAAGCTATGGTGCCAAAGATCCTTTCCTGAACGGGAAGCTGTGTTATGGTGAAAACCTTTCCAGTTATCCTAAAGATTTAAGAGAACTGAATCTTGAATGGGTAATCAAAGCCTATCAGAATTATAAAAATCCACAGCAGGATTTCTTCCTGAAAAATCTGTGGTTTGATACTTTATCCGGAACTGATGAATTGAGAAAACAGATCATCGCAGGAAAATCAATTCCGGAAATTAAAGCTTCATGGAAAAAAGATCTGGAAAGTTTCGAAAAGATCAGAACCAGATATGTGGTGTACGAAGATTAATTAATCAAAATTTTGGGGCGGATTTTTATCATTTCTGCCCTTATTTAATATAAATAGTCCGATAGTTAATCCAACAACTCCTGCAAAAGCCGTCATTAAGGCTCTCTGTAATTTGTCAGGTAAATCATTCCCGATATAATTCATTAAAAAAAGAATCACAAAAGTGATGACTGAAATGATAATATGATTTCTTCCGAATGGTTTCATTGTATTATTTTAATTTATAAGAAATCATGACACCGCCTCTGTAGGGGATGATTTCACCGCTTTTATTGAATTCCTTGGCAGAATCGTAACGCCTTCCTGTAGATTTGTCGTACCCTTTATAAAATCCTTGTGATGTTCCGATTGTTCCGTAAATATCAAGATTCCAGCGCTCGGATAATTGAAACTGGTATCCTGCTGTAACTCCCAGCATTACAGAAAATCCTTTCTGGTACAGGTTGGAGTTCTTAAGGATTTCCCCATTCCAGTTTTCAAAGGTGTTGTCATTCCAATAACTCCATTTTGTGGCATTGTAAGCAGCAACAGCTACGTTTGCACCTACATACCAATGTTTGAAAGCTTCAGTAAAGTAATATCTTCCTTCTGCAGAAACTGAGTAAAACTGTAGTTTATGTCCTGCGAAAGATTTCCATGGTGAAATGAAAACATCTCCCTGAAGGGTATATTTTGGACTGATCTGTTTTTCTATTCCCAGGTTTAAAATCCCTATCGGAGCAAATAAAGCATTCCCTTTTATGTATAAACTTTTATCCTGTCCTCCTTGTTCCTGTTCCTGAGCGCTCAACGTAGTTGTAGACAGGAAAGCTAAAATGCCTGCTGCTAATAATTTATATTTCATCCGGTTTATAATGTTTATTTTATCTGCTTTAATAGTTCATCTGCCAGTTGAGAATCCTTATTGCCCTGAACTGCCATATTTTTAGACATTTCAGCATAGTTTTTTGCCATCTCTTTATTTCCGGTAAGGTGATAAAGCTTGGCAAGAATATAAGTGTTTTCCGAAGTTTCGCTTCTCATAACAGATTTTTCTGCCCATTCTGTAGCCTTCTTTAATGAAGATGGAGTTTTCACATGATCTGCAAATATCCATGCTGCTCTCAGGAGCTCATTCGGATCAAAGGCATCAGAATTTTTATAATAATCTAAAGCCGCTTTCTCGTATTCAGGAAAATTACTGTTCTGTTCATAATAGCTGAGTTTAGTCTGATTCAGCTTTTTAACAGCAGCTTCTTTCCCTACCAATGGTTCGGCAGCTTTCATAAAATAGTCATCATTGATTTTTTTATTTTTATCATCAATAGACTGTTCTACTATTTTTCCCAGTTTCAGCTGGGCATCAAATTCATTGTAAGTTTCTTCAGGAAGGAATTTAATAATCTCTGCTTTTCTGGATGCAAAAACAGGATAGTTGATATCTTCCGATGATTTTACGAAGTAAAGAAGAAATCCAATTTCATCCTTTGACAATTCTTCGGTTTTCTTTTTGTTCTGGAAGTATCTTTCTGAAGCTTTTTTGGCAAATTCATAATCTGAGTTGGCATTAAGCTTCATAATATTGATCAGGAATTCCGGGTCTTTTTCCCCGCCGGCAAAGCGGTCTTTAAGAGATCCTTTTTTGTTTCCCGGTGAATTGATATCCTGAGCCATTGCTACAAACAGGCTTTCTTCCATATATCCGGTATTTCGGGAAACAAGCTCACCTTCACCGTTCAGGAAAAGATAAGTAGGATATGAGCGTACTCCGAATTTCGAAGCGATATCTCTGCCTTCTCCTTTTTCCATATCAAATCGCGCATTAATGAAGTTGGTATTGTAATAATCACTCACGGACTTCTGTGTGAAGACATTTTTTTCCATCATTTTACAAGGGCCGCACCATGATGCATAGGCATCAATAAAAACCAATTTCTTTTCTTTCTTGGCTTTGGCAATAATGTCCTTGAATGGCAGTTCCTGAAACTGGATGGCTTCCTGAGCTGAAATAGCGATGGCACAAAAAATAGATATCCCGGAGATGATCTTCTTCATTTTTAAATAAGATTTGTAGGCGAAGATAATTAATTTTCAAAATATAGCGTGATGAATAGGTGGTCTCAATGACGATATTAACGAACTTTAAGACTTAAGCGTATCTGATTTTTGTTTTTTACTTTAAAATATGAAATCTAAATTTAATTCACTTTACAGTCCTGAAATCTTTGTTATATCTTTGCAAACGAATAATTTATATGTAGAGGAATCCATAATTTAGAGAATTTGATTATTAATTTTAAGCACGCCTTATCCAAAAAATCCATTTATATCACCGCTTTATCTGCCTGCCTGATCGCAGTAGCAGCATTTGCTGTTTTGAGTCTTTTGATCACAGAAGACAGCCGTAAGAATACCGATGATTTTGCAAAGAAAACATTCTTCCGAAAGTATGAATCGATAGAACATGAATTCAGAAATATTGAGGATTATCAGTATCTGCTTCGCGCACTAATTCAAAAGGACGGACTGAAGAATTACAAGGATTATTCTTCGGTTTTAAATGAATTAAATAAAAAAAGAAATCTGCTGCCCTATAGCTGGTATTATTATGAAAACACCACTTCAGGAAAAACAGATAGTAATAATCCTTTATCCGGTATTTTCAGGAAGACAGATCGTAAAGAGAATTCTATTGTGATAAAGAATAACGGACCGGGACATTTTAAAGACCTTTTGCTTACCAAAAAGGACAGCATGTATTGGATTAGTTACGATTCTTTGATACTACCTGATAAAAACAAATTGTACTATGGCTCTACCGTAAGCCTGGATGATCTTCATCAATATTTTATTAATGTCGATAAAAGTTCCAATACCTACGCTTATGTCTTTACCAAAGAAGGAATCTGTATTACCCATCCTGAGAAGAAGTATATCGGAAAGAATATTTTTGACTTTACAGATATTAAAGCTAATGATACACTGACCAGCAAAACTGAAGCAGGATATACTAAAGGAACAGCCGTTTCAGAATATCTGGGAGTGGAGGTAACACGCTTTATAAAACCATTGAAGACTGATAATTTTGATGGATACACGGTAGTGAACCATGTAAATTTTATTATTGACGAAAATATCAGCAAGATAAAAACCTATACTGTTTATATTTTTCTGGCAGCGTTGTTTCTCATTGTAACGGTCTTTATATTGTTTCAGAGAGCAACCAGCCTGGCTTATCAGGAAAAAGAAAAAATACAGTCTGAGAAGAATTTATTGTTGGTAGAAAACGAAAAGATGCACAAAGCAGAAGTGATCAATCAGCTTCAGCAGCTTAAAAATAATATCAATCCCCATTTTCTTTTCAATTCATTGAATTCCCTTTATATGTTGATCGGGATCAATAAAGAAAATGCACAGAAATTTACCATGAATCTTTCCAGGATTTACAGGTATCTTATAGTGCCTCCAAAAGACAATATTGTTCCTGTTTCGCAGGAAATTAAATTTATACAGCACTATATGGAACTTCTGAAAAGCAGGTTTGATGAAGAACTGAAGTTTGAATTGATTATTAATGCTCCTGAAAGTCTTGAAAAAAGAATTCCCTATTTATCCCTTCAGATAGTCACGGAAAATGCGACCAAACATAATATTGCAACGATGGATCAGCCTTTGGAAATTATCATTATCGTTGATGAGGACGGGATCACGGTAAAGAATACCTTGCAGCCTAAGACGGAAACGGTACAGGGAGAGAAATTCGGAATTGAATATTTGAATCAGGTTTATGGATATTTTAAGAATAATCTTCTTCATATTTCTGTAGATAGTGAATATTTCGTATGTTTTTTGCCTTTAATGAAGTAAAATAAAAATCCATTCACTCCCGAATTAGCGCCATTCACTCCCTAATATTATATATATGATTCATGATACCTATAGCTTTGCTGGCTGAAACTAAGATATTTACTATTTGGAATGAATCGGACTATTTTAATGAAGAATTACAGGCTGGCACTGTATCTCGGTCTTGCTATGGCCTCACCAATGGCAATAGCACAGAAAAAAGATAAAGATACGGTAAAGGTCAACAAAGAAAAAACGGATAAGACAGAAACCTCTTCCTCCAAGAAAACCAAAAAGATTGAAGACCTGATCAAAAAAGGAACCTATAAAAAAGGACTTTTTAATACCATTCAGGTAAAAACGGATATTTATTTTGAAATCCCGGACAGTTTGATGGGGCGTCAGTTTTTGGTGGTCAATAAACTTTCTCAGGTACCCATGCAGGTCAATGAGGCTGGTTTGAACAAAGGAATGAACTATGAGAATAAGGTCATCTCTTTTTACCGTGATCCTGTAGCTAAAAAAGTATGGGTAAAAACGATGGTACCTAAAGTGTCATCCCCAAAAAATGACGCCATTACAAAATCTGTGAAAGATAACTTTTCAGAATCTGTGATTGAAGTCTTTGATATTGAAGCACAAAACAACGACTCTACGGCTGTAGCCATTAAAGTGAACAAAGTTTTTGACGGAAATC
This sequence comes from Chryseobacterium sp. NRRL B-14798, assembly GCF_050470705.1. Lineage (NCBI taxonomy): Bacteria > Pseudomonadati > Bacteroidota > Flavobacteriia > Flavobacteriales > Weeksellaceae > Chryseobacterium > Chryseobacterium sp. NRRL B-14798. The sequence goes on from NZ_JBFLUL010000005.1 coordinate 1,419,172, forward strand.
AGAAAAGTTTTAATGATGTTTTGGCTAATGTAGGATTGGGTGGATCTGTGAAGTCAAGTCTTTCTTACATAGAAGGTGTGAAGACTTTTCCTAAAAACCTTGTGGTGAAGTCCCAATTGTCCACTTCTGTCAATGAAGGCGGGGTAGATCTTCCGGTAACTTTAGGCGTTACAACCAATCTGGTTCTGCTTTCTAAAATACCGATGAAACCAAGAGTATCGGATTCAAGAGTAGGATTTTTCTCCGAAAAACACTGGTCGTTTAATGACAACCAGCAAAAAATGGATGAGAAATTCTTTATTACCAAATGGAATCTTGAACCGAAGGACGAGGACAAAGAAAAATATTTAAAAGGTGAGCTGGTAGAGCCTAAGAAACCGATTGTTTATTATATCGATCCGGCAACTCCGAAACAATGGCGTGAAAAGATTATCGCCGGAGTACATGACTGGCAGGCGGCGTTTGAGCAGGCAGGATTCAAAAATGCAGTGATTGCGAAAATGCCGGATGAGAAAGATGAAGATTTTGATATTGATGATGTAAGATATTCTGTAATTACTTACGCCGCGTCGCCAAAGTCAAATGCAATGGGGCCATCAGTAGTAGACCCGAGAAGTGGGGAAATTATCGAAGCAGATATAATCTGGTGGCATAATGTAATGACTTCTCTTCATGACTGGATGAGAATTCAAACAGGACCTATTGACCCTAAAGCAAGAGGAAATAAATTCAGTGATGAACATATGGGAGAAGCGATCCGTTTTGTTTCATCCCATGAGGTAGGGCACACTTTCGGACTGAAGCACAATATGGGAGCATCCTTTGCATTCCCGGTAGAGTCGCTTCGTTCCAAAGAATTTACAGACAAAATGGGTGGTACGGCACCTTCCATTATGGATTATGCCCGTTACAATTATGTAGCTCAGCCGGAAGATGGTGTTACAGCAATCACTCCGAAAATTGGTCTTTACGATAAATATGCCATCGAGTGGGGGTACCGTTGGTATCCGGATGAATTCGTAGAGAAGAAAGCGCTGAAAAACTTAATTGAAAAACATGAAGATGACCCGATGTACTTCTATGGAGAGCAGCAGAGCTACCTGGAAACCATTGATCCGCGTTCGCAGTCTGAAGATTTAGGTGATGATGCGATGAAAGCCAGCGAGTACGGAATCAAAAACCTGAAAGTGGTAATTAACAACCTCCTGAAATGGATGTATGAAGATGGTAAAGAATACACAGATGCCGGAAAACTGTATCTGGGAGTAATCGGGCAGTGGGATTTGTATACAGGTCATGTGATGGCGAATGTAGGAGGAATTTATCTGAACAATACTGTTTTTGGTAACAAGAAGAAAGCCTATGAAGCTGTACCTGCAGAAATTCAGAGAAGAGCAGTTGATTATCTTGTTAAAAATGCCATCAACCTTCCGGAATGGTTATTCTTTAATCCGATTACAGAAAAAACGTATCCGGTTAAGGATTCACCAATGGGACCATTCGAGCAGACACCATATACCATGGCAAGAGGAATGCAGTATGCAAATATCTATTCTTTGTTTATGGATGACAGATTGTTGAGGTTACTTGAAAATGAGCTGAAACATCAGGTGTCTGGCTCTAAAGAAGAAATCTATACGGTTGAAAATTTATTTGATCAGGTTAGAACTGCCATTTTCAGTAAAAAAGGAAGCCTTACGATGCTTGAGAAAATGACTCAGAAAAATTATGTGGATGCTTTGATTGTCTCTGTGAACAAATTATTTGAAAAAACAGCAGTGAAAGGATTGAAAGTAGATGATACTTTGAATATGCCTACCATCTGTAATTTTCATGAAGATGATCATGGTTTGAGGAATATCAATTATTCATCCATGAAAAGAGTATCTGAAGTGACAACTTACAAGAGAGCAGAACTTCAGAAAGTTCTGGATTTACTGAACAGAACAAGGTACAGAGGTGATGATGCTTCCAGAGCACATTACACAGATTTAATCATTCGTATACAAGAGGCTTTAAACAAATAAACGGCAATGAAAAAAACTCTAATACTTTTACCTCTTTTGGCTGCTAATATAGCAATGGCCCAGCAAAAGAAAACCATCACCGGGAAAATAGAAGACGGAAATACGTCTCAGGTTATCACCGGTGCGTCTATAAAAATCGAGACCCAATCGGTCTCTACAAAAACAGAGTTGGAAGGAATTATCGAAAGTGTATCAGTAGGTACGGTAACCGATAAGGACGGAAAATTTATATTGGAAATCCCTGCTGATACAAAAACGGTATTGGTAAGTTATCCTGGGTATGAATCCAGAGTCATTCAGCTGAATGAAGGACAGACTAATTATACTATCAGACTGACTTCTGAGGTTTCAGAAAAAAATAAAATCCAGGAAGTTATTATCACAGGGTATCAGAAAATTGAAAAGCGTAAGCAGACTTCAGCGGTTTCTACCGTTAAAATGGACAACATCAGCCAGGCTGGTGTTGCCAGTGTAGACCAGATGCTGGCAGGGCAGATTGCCGGTGTGGCAGTAACTCCTGAAACGGGAGCTCCGGGAAGTCCGGCGAAGATCAGAATCAGAGGGACAGCTTCCCTTTCCGGTCCCCAGGATCCGCTATGGGTCATTGACGGTCTTCCGTTAGAAGGAAATGATGTTCCGAATTTTACGGATAAAGACAATATTGATCAGCTCCAGAACTTCTCTATCGCAGGCTTAAACCCTAACGATATTGAAGATATTACCATCCTTAAAGATGCAGCGGCAACAGCTATTTATGGAGCAAGAGCAGCCAACGGAGTTATCTCTATCACCACCAAAAAAGGAAAGAAAGGAAGTCTGAAACTGAACTTCTCAGCAGACACTTTCGTTACCTCTCGTCCTGATTTTGATAAATTAAATCTTTTAAATGCTTCTGAAAAAGTAGACCTGGAACTGATGCTTGCCAAGCGTGCAGATCTTACGTACCGTGCCGATAAAGGAGAAGTAATGAGAATCCTGACGCAGAATAACCAGCTTGATGCTTTCAGAAACGGAGGGTTTGATGCTTTGAACTCATTCACACGCCAACAAATTAACGGTTTAAGAAATAACAATACAGACTGGGGCAAACTGTTATACAGAAATGCCATCAACAAACAATACGGATTAAGTGTTTCAGGAGGAAGTGATCGCGCAGATTACTATTTCTCCCTGGGATATTATGATGAAGAAGGAACAACTATCGGTACAGGTTTTAAGCGTTATAACCTGACTTTGAAAAACAATTATAAACTAAGCGATAAGTTAAATGCAGGAATCTCTATTTTCGGAACGCAGAGCGAACGTACATCTTTTGTAACAGATGCTGATGCTTCAATCAACCCCGTGAATTATTCAAGAAATGCCAATCCTTACATGAAGCCTTTCAATGCGGATGGAAGCTACAATTATGATAGAGATATGGATGGTTTTGAAGATCGTTATATTCCTTTCAACTTCCTTGAAGAACGAGAGAATACCAACTATTCACTGAAAAATAACTCTTTGAAAGCAATTTTAGATTTAGAATATAAAGCTTCAAAAAGTTTAAGATTTACTTCTCAGTTGGGACTTCAGTATGATGCTAATAAAACAGAGAAATTTGCAGCGGAGAATACCTATTTTACCAGAAAAATGAAAGAAAATACCCGTTACTACAAAGACGGTAAATACAATTACTTTCTGCCGGCTGGTGCGGTAAAACAAAACTGGGATAATGATTTCTTCCAGTACAACTGGAAATTACAGGCGGCATATAGCACGAAGATCAATAAACATGAAATTGATTTGATGGCAGGAACAGAAATCCGTAAAACAGAAGATAACACAACCATCACGAGGGCTTTCGGATACGATCCTTCAACAAGAAGAGCCACAGCAATCGTTTTCCCGAATTCAAGTTTTGCAGCTGATAAAAGATATGAAACCTACCGTGAAGCAGCTCCTATCGAGAATGCCTATGCATCTATGTTTGCTACAGCTTCTTATACGTATGATCAGAAATATACATTCTTTGGAAGTGTGAGATATGACGGTACTAACCTGTTTGGAGTTAACAAAAAGTATAAATACCTTCCGATATGGGCCGTTTCAGGATCATGGCTGGTAACGAAGGAAGACTTTATGAAAAATATTTCTGCTGTATCCAACCTTAGATTGAGAGCATCTTACGGTCTTCAGGGAAATATCGACAGAAACACCTCACCATTCTTTATCGGTGAATATAATGATGCCACCATTCTTCCTGGAGGAAAAGAATCGATTATCAATGTTCTCAGCCCTCCTAACGATAAACTGAGATGGGAAAAAACAACCAATACCAACTTAGGTCTTGATTTGGGATTGTTCAATAATCGTGTAAGCCTTACCGCTGATGTCTACAGCAGAAAAGGTACGGATATGATCAGTATGAAAGAAACTCCTTTGGAAACAGGATTCGAATATACGATGATGAACTGGGGAAGCCTGACCAACAAAGGTTTTGAACTGGCGATATCTACCAGAAACATCAATCATGATAATTTCAAATGGACGACTACCATTAACTTTGCACATAACAAGAGCAGAGTATTGAGTGAGCAGCCGCGTGATAATGCATTGCTTCCATCAAGAGAAGGACTTCCGGTAAATGCTGTTTTTGCTTTGAAAACAGCAGGAATGGATGAACAGGGAAACCCATTATTCTGGAAAGGAGATCAGAAGGTTTCAGCAGCAGAATTCTTTAAGTTATATGATGTGTATGCAGATTTCCTGCCAGGGCAGCTTGTTGATACCAAACTTTCAAATGCTGAGCTGAGAAGCCTGTTTACTTATGTAGGAGACAGAGATCCGAAATTTACCGGAGGGATTATCAACACCTTTAAAGTAAGTAATTTTGACCTTACCATCTCTGCAACATTCAACCTGAAGCAGACAGTAATGAGAACTCCTTCTTACCGAGGTATGGAGTTAGACAGAGGAAGAAACTACACAAGAGATATTTATGAAGCTGGAGGTTCGCTTCCGGGAATTACAAGTCCTGATATGGAAGCTAACCCGGACGGATGGATGGCCAATAAATGGTTTACAGGAAACCGTTCCAATGCCTACAGCTTACTGGATGTATGGGCAAAAGAAATCAGCTATATCAGAATCAGTAGCATCCGTTTAGGGTACACACTTCCTAAAGAATTTACAAATCCTATGGGGATTTCGAGCCTGAGACTGAGCGTTGAAGGACGTAACCTGTTTGTATTCAGCAACGGATACAAAGGATATTTCGATCCGGAAACGTATGGTAATATTTATGCACAGCCTATCACCAAGTCGGTGACCGTAGGATTTAATGTTTCTTTTTAAAACTTGAGAAAAATGAGAAAAATTACAGCAATCATAGCTCTTGCAGCAATCAGCTTTATCAATATCGGATGCGACAGGTTTTTAGATATTCAGCCGGAAGGAAAAGTGATTCCTACGACTACTGAAGACTATAGAAAAGTCCTTACATCTGCGTATTCAAAATATCCTGTTCACAAATCACTGGTGGCACTTCGTACCGATGAGGTGAATATCGATGATAATTCAACAGATTTTATTTCCTATCGTGAAATTGCGATGTGGAAAGACGCTAATAATGATCAGGCATCTACGGAATTTCCATGGGTAAGCTTTTATTCCGTGAACTTTTATCTGAATCAGATTATCAATGAAGGAAGCAAAACCATGCAGGATTCTCCTGAAAAGAATCAGATTTTAGCAGAGGCGTATGCTCTTCGTGCTTACCTGTATTTTGATATGGTGAATTTATATGGTAAACCGTATAATAGTGCTACAGCTTCTACCGACAGAGGAGTTCCGATCAGTCTTGAAATCGATCTTGAGCAGGTATTGAAGCCATCATCAGTACAGGAGGTGTACAATCAGGTTCATGCAGATCTTAAAAAAGCTGAGGATTTGATGATTGAGCAGAAGCAGCCGCTGGGAGTTAATTACAGGTTCTCAAAAACAGCATTGCTGGCTTTTGAAGCAAGAGCAGCGCTATATGAAGGAGACTGGAACAAGGCTTTAAACTATGCAGGTCAGGTATTGGCAGTAAAAGGAGATCTGAGCAATTTAAATACGGTAAACACACCACCTAACCATTATGCTTCCCCGGAGTCGATCATGGCTTTGGATAATACATGGGATAATTCAATCAAAAATTTATCTTTTGCATCTCCGGAACTGATTTCTTCATACAATTCCACGGCAGATAAAAGGTTTGGCATGTATTTTGAAAAAAATGGTAGTAAGTATAAAGTCACCAAAGGAGGAAGTTTAGAATTCAAAGTGTCTTTCAGAACAGCGGAGCAGTACTTTATCAAGTCTGAAGCATTATTAAAGCTGAATAAACTGGCTGAAGCTAAAGAAACATTACTGAAAGTATTAAAAAACAGATATACGCCGGAGGGATATACTTCAGTACAAAATGCAGTAAACACAATGGATTCTGCTGCGTTTATGACATTTATTCTGGATGAGAGATTCAGAGAATTTGCTTTGGAAGGCCAAAGATGGTTCGACTTAAGAAGAGCAAATCAGAAAAAAATAAGCCATACTATTAGTGGCAACGAGTATATTCTTCAGCAGAATGATCCGCGATATACCATTGAATATCCAATGAGTGCGAAGAAGAATAACCCTAATTTATAAAACTTCATATCAAATTCAATACAGAGGAAACCGCTTGAACTTAATCGTTCTAGCGGTTTTTTTGTACTTTTGCATCGTTATGAAAATTGCCATTATAGAAGATGAACTGCTGGCTGTGAATTATCTGAAAAATCTTTTGGATACACAGAGCATAGTCCCTGTTACAGAGACTGTTATTCTTCGTTCCAAAAAACAGGCAATCGATTTCTTTGAAAAAGATTCGGCAGATCTTATTTTTATGGATATTCATCTTGGGGATGGAATGAGTCTGGAAATTTTCGAACAGATAGAACTTTTTACCCCGATTATTTTCATTACTGCATTTGATGAATATGCCATGAGGGTTTTCAGACATTTTACCATTGATTATCTTCTGAAGCCCTTTGAAGAAGAGGATCTCCATAAAGCTTTACAAAAATTTATTTCTATAAGAAACAATTTTGATCCTGAACCGGTTCTTAAATCTATGTCCTCATTACGACAGGCAGAAGATGAGGTGATGAAACGTTTCATGGTAAGAGAAGGAAATAAACTAAAATCAATAGACGAGCATAACACTGCCTACTTTTTTGCCTCCGGGAAATACCTTTTCCTGACCACAAAAGATCATCAGACCTATATTTATGATGATACCATTAAAGATATTATTCAGAAACTGAACCCTGAAATTTTCTTTAAGATCAACAGGAAATTTATCATTAATAAAGACGCGGTTTCCGAAATTATCAAGCATTCCAGCCAGAAAGTAGAGCTTAGGCTTTCACCGGAACCGGAAGTGAATACTGAAATTTTTATCAGTAAAATGCAGATTACTGAATGCCTGAACTGGCTGAACAGTTGATTTACTCATTTACTTATTTACTACATCATCGTACTTCTAGTCGTGCTAAGAAGGTCTATGATTATGATCAGGCTTAAAAAAATCAATGAAATTGATCCCACTTTTTGCTCGGTCCCCAACTTTTGCGCTTGATCCCCACATTGGTTTAGGAAAATAAGGTAACAAAAAAACCTCTAAAATAAATTAGAGGTTTTAAAGTGGTTTCTCCAGGAATCGAACCAGGGACACATGGATTTTCAATCCATTGCTCTACCAACTGAGCTAAGAAACCATTATGTTTTTGTTTATTACTTCGTTGTTTTAAAGTGATGCAAAAGTATAACATTTTATAATACCGCGCAAGTATTTTGTTTTATTTTTTCAAATAAATATCCTGATAAAGCTGGTTTCAGTATTCAATGTACTGTTCATCAGTATTTTGGTACTTTAATTTTTTCTGTTTTTTTTGAAAATTATTTTCACAGCGTTTTATTAAAAGGTTTTTAGCCCTGGTATTTAAGATTTTTCTTACGGTTGCTTTGGGAATATATTATTGTTTCTTTAACCAATTTTAAACAGCCAATACAATTATCCGATTTTCAGTGATAAAAAACAGCAAACACCTGATTTATAAGAGTTAATTTACCTAACGGGTGTTAGTCGTATTATTACTACACTTTTCGAAATTTAATAATAAATGCAATTTGCTTTTTGTAAATACATCTATATTTGGTGATATAGAAAGCAAACAATCACAATATATTAACCATTAAAATTTACAATCATGGCAGAAAGAAATTCAAGAGGAATTTTAAAATTCAACAACGGTGAAGGGCAAAAACTGTTAAAGCTTAACTACAGTGTATCAAGATCTACGGACGTTTCAGGGCGTGTGGCATCAGATCCTTCCAATGCTCTTATCAAAATCACAGTAGAAGCTACTGAAAAATCAGACATCCTGGAAAGTTTACTGAACGGAAAATATAAGCCTACAGTAGGAGAGATTACTTTCAACAAATCTCACGAAGAAGGAACATTAACAACATTGAAGTGGAACAACGGTTATGTAATCCAGCATGAAGTAGATTTCGATGCTGTGGATGACAACAGTATGTATATCAGTTTTGTGGTAAGTGCAGAACAGATCGATCTGGGGAATTCATCATACTTCGGAGCATGGCCTTCTTAAGCACATTCAGAATTTAAATATCAGGCAGAATAGTACACCCGTTTCAAGGGATGCTGTTCTGCCTTTTTTAACCTTATAGAACGACTGTTTATTTCAAATAAAGTTCTGAAAAAACCTAATCACTATGAATAAAAATATCTCGAATTCAGATAAGATTTCTGAGAATCATATTCCCGGAATCAACCGTGTGGTGAAACTGGATATTGTGATTGAAGGCAAAATTATCAAACACTTCAAACATTTCCATCTGCAGCAAAGTGCCAGAAGACACCACAATTTTGAGCTGATCTTAGCTCATGATTCTCTCGGGGAAGCTCAAAACCATACCCTGGAACAGGCACGCCAGTTTTTGGGAAAACGAATCACCATTGTTTTCAAATACAAAGATTACGAAAGTGAAAGCCCGGAAAGAACTTTTGTAGGAGTTATCACCAAAGCTGCATTCAGCCAGGAAAAAATGAGCCTTGGAAATATTGTGCTGAGAGGCCAGAGTCCTACCATATTGATGGATGCAGCTCCCCATACTCAAAGTTTTGGAGGTGATCAGGCTGTGAATACAGGAATTATTGCCAACAAAATACTTAAAGAAGCCCTGGGATCAGAGAAATTTGATTTCAGAGTAGATACACAGAATAAAAGCTATATCAATTATAGCTCACAATATAATGAAACCCATTATAACTATCTTGCAAGAACAGCCGAAGCCTACGGAGAGCAGTTCTACTACGATGGCGAGGTGCTTCATTTCGGCAAACTTCCCCCTTCAGAAAAACCGATCCGGCTTGTATACGGAAGCAACGCAACAGATGTGCAGGTAGAACTCAATGCAGTTCATACCAATCCTGAATTTTTCGGTTATAACAGCAGCAGCCATACCAAAATGGAAGGCTCTGAAAATAATATCAGACATTTGGGCGAAATACCCTCCAAAGCATATGAACTGAACAATAATATCTTTAAAACCCGTTCACTTTCTCCGGCTCCCATTAATGCCAATATGTTTGTGGATGTAAGCGATTCTCAGAAAAGTGCTGCAGGCAGTGCTGCTGTAGAAGTATTTACGGTTTCAGGAAATACAACTGTTCCGTTTTTATATCCGGGATGCCTTGCAGATATGGAAATGCGGAAACCGGATACCAGCCAGACTTCCTATTTTACAAAACTTACAATTACCGAAGTCTCACACGAAGTCAATGCCAGAGGATATTATACAGGAAGTTTTGAAGCTATTGCTGAAGGCACTGGCTTTATGCCAAAACCGGATTTTAAACAGCCTAAAGCCGAGCCGCAGGTGGCTACCGTTATTTCCAATACAGATCCGCTTAATCAGGGAAGAATACAGGTGAGATTCGACTGGCAGCAACATCCTGATACCACTCATTTTATCAGAATGATGAGCCCCGATGCAGGAGGAACAGATATGGTCACTCAAAACAGAGGTTTTGTTGCTGTGCCGGAAGTAGGAGATCAGGTAATGGTAGGTTTTGAATACCATCATCCCGATTTTCCGTTTGCGATGGGAGGAATGTTCCACGGACAGGTTGCATTGGGAGGAAGCATCAATAATCATCTTAAATCGATTCAGACCAGAAGTGGTAATAAAGTGATCTTTAACGATCAGGAAGGAAGCATCTTTATTGAAGATCCAAGTGGTAATACTTATCTCATGGATGGAAAAGGAAATATTGTGGTGAATGCTCCAAAAAATATCACCTTCACAGCCGGGGAAAATGTGCAGATCAATGCAGGTAAAAATATCATTGCTTCTGCTCAGAGGAATGTCAATATTATGGCTGGGGAAGATATCACGGAAACGGCTAATGATGATTATAATCTGACAGCAAGCAATATTATTGAAACCGCAGAAGCTGGCAGAAAATCTACAGCCAAAAATATTACAGAAAATATGGAATCCGGCTCTTACATCAGTACAAAAGATGCCATTAATGTTGAAAGTGCCAGGGAAGTGCTTATCAATAGCGGTAAACAGGTAAAAATGCAGTAATATGGCAGGCGAAGGCGGAAATATTATAAGAAATGTCTTTGGGAAATCCTATAAGGAAGCAGAACATATCATGAAAGATGCTTCCAAGGGAACTCTGGATTTTAAATCTCCTCAGGAGAACACCTTTTATGGGAAAAAAGGTGGGAAAAAATTTGATGAATACCAGGGGAAAGGCGAAATTCAGTCATTACTTGTGAAGGCAGTGAAATGTTATGAAGATATAGAATGTACAAAAGAAGTTAAGATTATAAAAAAGGGAGTTAAGTATTATTTTAAAGCAACACAGTATAGCAGAACTCCTTCGAAATCAGAATTAAAAGCTCTTAAGTGGGCGATACAGTATGATGATACAAATATAGCCAATGCCCCACAGGTAACAGGCGAAGAAAAGATTTCTTATGTAGTACCGAAGGATAGGAATATCGCTAAGCTGAGAGTATATGCCTTTTTTAAAGAATATAGCCCGAATGTAAAAGCAGAAGTATATTTAATAAAAGAAGAGATAGTAATAATTATAGGTACTGAGCAGCACTCAACAAATATTGCAAATAAACTGATGTTTCCAGGAGAGGCAGTCAGAAAAGTCCGTACCAAATATCCTAATTACCCCTTTGTAAAAGTAGCCCTGTTTACCGATGGATATTCTGAAAATCAGTTATCAACAATAACCAATGATTTAATTAAGCATAATAATGGCTTAACAGTAATAAGAGTTACTACGATAGATGATGTTATTAATATTATTAATTCTGGGAACAGGGATAGTGCAGCTTTTGATAATAAAAGAAGAGTAAAGGAAATTTTTGCATACTCTCATGGTTATGTAAGAAACGCAACCAATGAGGGAGTAATAGCATTTGGGTATGAGGGTAAAAATGCGGATAAACAAGAACTTGATGCCAAAAGCTTTTCAAAAGTTAATCCGGCTGTGTTTTTAGATGGAAATACATCTGTATTTTATTCTTATGCATGCAGAACCGGTATCGGAACAAGTTCGGAGACAACTACAAATGCTTTTAAAGATAAAAGCTTGGCACAAAAAATGGCTAACCATGGGAAAATAACAGTCTATGGCTATATGAGGAGATCACTGTATGAAGATGCATGGGGAACACAGAATCATAGGGATACTTATGCTTCTGATCATGATGAGGGTGGTTCAACTTGGGAAAACTTTAAAACAGATTTAAAAGATACGTATCAGTCGGATCCAAAAGATATGGATACTTATAATAAATACAGAAAAAAAGAAATAAAATTAGATAAAGCAATCTGGAATCCGGATGGGGCATATTTGGATGTAAAAGCAGGTACCTGGCCCGTTGGTGTACCAGCAACTTATGAAAAATTTTTACCAAAATAATTATGAAAATAAAAACTCTTCTCACATTAATTTTTACAGCCCTAATCTTAATAAGCTGTAATAAAAATAAAGATTTGGGCGGATATAGGGAAAATTATAGTTTAGAAAGCGGCTCTGTCATTATTGATACAACCGCATTTAAAAATTTTGTAGGAGAGATTCCCCAATCATTTAATAAAAATGTACATCAGCTTAGCAAAAAAATAACCTTTAAAATAAACCATTCAGACGGTATTGATCTGAAAGGAAACAGGATATTAATTACTCTGGAAAATGAAAATATTTATTTTGGAGAGTATCATCAGGATATAGCGGTCAATGTTGGCTATGATCAGCCTTATTATGCAAGTTTAAGGTTTTATATCATAAATGATAAAAATAAAACTATTAACAAGTTTACTTCAGATCTTCACTATCCGATTTTTAAAAAACAATATAATGAAGCAGATGTTAAGCTTTTGTCTGACTCAAAAAGGATATACACTGATTTACAAACATCATATGAAATTACTAATATCCCGGATGAAATAGCTGAGAAGAAATAAAGCACTGAATCATAAGTAATACAATTAATAAAATTTTTATTCCGGAAATATGAAGAAAAGAATAATAACTGCAGGAGGATTTATAGGAATATTATTCTCAATATGGGATTCAGTAAGTGATAGAGTGGATTCTGCTTTATCAAAGGATCATTTAACTGGATTTATTTTCCATTCGGTTTTTAGTATGAAAACATTGAGATATCTGTTGATTGGTGGGATCTCAGGATGGATAATAAGTTTAATGATTCATAAAATAAATGAGCTGTATCGTGAATGGAATGACTTTTAAACAGCCGGTAATAACAAAACAGTATGGTAGAAACAAGAGTAAAACCTTTTCAGAAATATACTTCAGAAACCCACCAATATCAGGTGGAAAATGCTCTTGAGATACAGTTTGGAGAAGCAAAAGGATTCTATTCATCTTTTAAAATTACCCTTCAGGAAAAGGTAAATGAGCATCATACAAAAAACTGGAAGATAGAGAAAATGGAAGATTCTCCTTTCCCATCAGAAAATAAATTTATGGAAATCCTACATGTGCTGGAGCAGAGTTCCTATCCTGTGGAAATAAAAGTGGATGAAAAGGGTAGTTTTCTTGGCGCTGCAGATCATCAGAAAAATATTGAAGACTGGAAATTCAAAACAGCCGGACTTCAGGAAAAATACCAGAATGCAGATGTTTTCAGAAACCAATATCTGACCACATTTGAAGATGAAGCGGTCTTTTATAAAAATAAACTGAAAGAGCCCTTTTGGAACCTGTTGCTGTTCGCTCCTTATTATGTTGATAATGGAGAAAGAAATGATGAATCCATTGTTTGGAATATCAAAGGAATCGGGGATGTAGAATGTACTGGAATTATCATTGCCAAACAGAGAGAATATGGATTTGAAGCCTTTTTTACCTCTGAAATCAAAGTTCCGGTTCATATAAAAGAAGAATTGGACAAAAAATACCTGTATCAGACGGGATCGTATCAGGTAAAATTAAATATACAAATGGAATATAATTCCCGAAAAAAACAGTATTCCAAAAAGAGCGCTGACTTTATATTGTCAGATGGAGAAAAAACAGTATACCGGGAAACGATCACAATGACTTAATCTTTATGAACAAATGACATGGCGGATAAAGGATACATCATTATAGAAGGAGCCACTGCGTACTGCAGCAGCTCTGTAACCAACAACTCCAATGGTACGGCCGTTCCGATGGAAGTGAAAAGCCAGAAAAAAAAACTGGGCAAAAACAAATATTTTGCACAAAATAAACCTGTAGCGACTTATCTTGATGATAAAGCAGATAGTTTCGGAGGCGGAAACGGATTCGGGAACTGCAAAGGTTCAGACGGGAAAACCTATCCTTGTAAAGGCAAATGCAATATCAAATATAAAGACTACTACGAAAACGTAGAATTCAATAAGAGTATGAAAATCCTGTTGGATGCTTCTACAGGGAACTGTCCGGGATATGGTGTTCCCGGAACAATTGCTTTTGCAACCACCGGGCAGGCCAATAATGTTTCACAGATAGATGTCAAAGAAGCTGATGAGTTTTCAGTAGCCAATACTTCGCCACAATGGCCGTCATCCTCTGCTTCTCAGGCAAGCATAGCAGTGTCATCCATTTCAATGGTAAGACCGATACCGAGTGATAAATTAAGTGGTACTTATTACTATATCAAAGGAATGAATGGCCCGCTTCTTCCTATTATGAACCCTTTTGGTGGTGATAACCTGGACTTAAAAGCCCAGTTCAAAGGTGATGAGAAAAAAATCATCTGGGCGTTGTTCAAAGGGGAAGGAACAAAAGATAAAATAAAAACATTTATTGGATTGGGAAGCAGTTTCAGCCAATCCATGAGTAAAATATTCGATGGACTTACAGAAGGAAAGTACCGGCTGGAAGCTTATGGTAAAAAAGCAGGCGATGCCAAATGCTCTCTCAATGTGGAAGTTATACAGGATTTTGTTAAGAAAATTGTTAGTCCAGGTTCTTCAACGTTGATTAATATTCCTTTACCTCTATCCATTGAACGTAAACTCAACAGTACAACAGATCAGGCAAAAATACTGAACAGAGGATTCTTTATGCCTGTAAATACCGTTCACTGGACTGTAAAGCAGGGAACAGCTGTTCTGTATAACAGTTCTTCCGGAGCTTCTTCATCACACCTTGTTTCTGTAACGGGTGCTGGCGATCGTGTCATTCTTACCTTTAAAAATGCCGGTAAATATACGGTAGAAGCATTTACAGATCCCACAGATCCCAAACCGCAATCTGTGGAGATTAAGATTGAAAACAGTCTGGGTGTCATGGGAGTAAAAGGAGAACCGGGTCTGGTGAGATTCAGTGATACCATTAAAGTGCAGGCTTCGAAGTTTAATGTCAATTATATGCCTTCGGGCACTTCCGTATATTGGTATCTTAAAAAGGAAGGTATAGGAAGAGTAGCTTTATTTGAAAACTCTCCTTCCTTCAGAACAGGTACAATCAATAAAAAGGTAGCTGAACTTCTGTATAATGATGCAAAACTGGGCAGCAATCAATATTTCGGGAAATATATACTCGAAGCTTATGCTAATCCTTTGGGAGCGGGAAAGCAGCCTGGTTTTTCCGGATCAGACTGTTTTAATTTTGAGGTGATTCAAAATGTCATAGATAAATTTACCCTTCCGGCAGCTAATATTCCGAAAGGAACAAAAATAAAATATACGGCAACGGCAAGAATTGCTGCGCTGGCTGGCAATGAAGCCATAAAAATAGAAGTTCCTGATACAGTGACCAATAACGGAGACGGGACCATTACATTCAATGATCTCGGCGAATACACTATTTCTGCCTATTTAACAGGAGATTATACCGATGGAAAGAAAATAGAAGCGAAAGTAAAAGTTTCTGAACCTGCTGTAAAAAGGGCGCTGTGGGCTTATGGAACCGGTGTGAAACGTACCGAAACAGGATTCGGAGAGGAAACCTATGGATTTATTGAAATTGACGGACTGCAGAATCAGACGTTAAAAGTAAAAATCTGGGTAAAAGGCGAAGGTGATGATTTCTATAAAGAGAAAGATAAATACATGCTGGAAGAGAAAACAGTTACTCTTAATAACGAAGGCAAAGCTTCATTCCTTATCATCACGAATGATGATTACAAGAAAAAATTGCTGGCTGCTATCCCTAAAACGACAGAAAATCCGAACCCGTCTTACCGTCTGGTATTCACGGTAGAGCTTCAGGCAGCTTCATCTGCGGATATTGTACTTCCGGGAAATATTACCATTCAGGGAACGAAACCTGTGGTGGTAGACAGCACCACAACTTATCTTGAAGTTTTGGATTCCAATGAAGAACTGACCATCACTTCCGAACAGAAAATTGTATCGATTATGTTCTCTACCGAAGATGGTAAAGATATTCAGCGGATGCAGACTTTCTATGGCAAAACCCATAAGCTTTGGGTTCATACCGTTAATATGACGGAAGAAACTCTGAAGATTGATGTGCTGAAGGAGATTCCCAAAGAAGGATTAAACGAAAAAGATCATATCACCTATACCCACGAAAGCAAACAAAGTTATAACGAGGAAAAAACAGGAAAAGACGGCCTGCTGGAAGTGGCCTTCACCGCAAAAGAAGAATGGAAAAATCCACCGAAAAACTTTGACTATTACATCGCGCAGGTTTCCCGCCAGGTACAGGATCCCGCAGATCCCAAAAAGAAAGTCTGGAAAATAGAAAAAAGCCAGTTTACGATCAACAGTACACTTCCGGCCGATCTGGTTAGAACAGAGGATATGGAAAAACTGGGGATTAAAGCGTATAAAAAAGACGGAACCCCCTTTACAAAAGAAGAAATGCTGGAACTAAGAAAGCAGTTTATCTTCTACGAAAGTGGCTGTCTTAAAGTATCTCAGAAAGAGACCCCCGAAGCTATTGATAATGATGTGATGCCTGTGGTGGTGGAAATGGCGGAGGTACAAAAAGAGGGTGAAAATGGTTGCCCAAGATGTAAAGCTGAAATTACAGTTGATATCCTCAAAAGAGTGTATAAAAATGCTAAGAATGAAGATTTGCAAGAATTAGCATTAACTTTAAACAAATACAGAAATATTTTCGAATTAAACACTTGTGCAAGAAAAGCTCATTTTTTTGCACAATCATTACAAGAAGCAGGAACCAGTTTGAAAGGAGGTCTCCATGGTGAGAGTTTGGATTATGCAGCGGAAGATCTACCAAAACATTTTAAAAATTTTAGAGCAAATCCTGAACTAGGTAAACAAAGTCCACCTAATGATCTAGCATATGAATATGGTAGAAGCTCAAAAAATGGATATAAATCTAATGAAAAGAAAATTGCAGAAATAGCATATGGAGGCAGGCTTGGAAATGAATCTGTTGATGATACCTGGAATTTTAGAGGCAGGGGATTGCTACAAATAACAGGAAAAGGTAATTACAAAGAAATTCAGAAAAAAATAGATGAAAAAGCTAGCGATTCTGGGGTTATGATTGCTGACGGGGTAGATAGAGATTATAGCCCTAAGGAAGCTGCAATAACTGGGATGGCAGATTGGTATAAGGACGCTATGTATTTTAAAGCGGATGATACAGGCAAATCACCGGATGATGTGGTAGTTGATTCTGTAGTTGACATATTGAATAAACTTACACCATCAAGATTACACAGAAAAATTTGGTATCGTGGAGGTAAGCTAGATAATTGGGAAGTTAAAGCTAGTGATTCTATGAAAGCAGTATTTAGAGTGGAAGAGTGTGGAAAAGGGGCAGGATTGAACTTGGTAGGAGATGCTCCATGGTTTCAAGTTGCATGGAAAGAGTATGAAAAATATAAAGGACTAAGAGAAATTGATAGTCCTTTAAAGGAAAAGATTACAGAATACTTTGATGTGTCTTCTGCTGCGGGGCTAGGTTATGATTATACAAATCCTTGGTGTGGAGCATTTCTAGCATGGTGTTTCGATCAAACTCAGGATTATAAAAGGATTAATACTGCCAAAAGTGCAGCAGCTTTTGGGTGGAAAGGAAGTACATGGGAAAATGGAGAAGATTGTGAAGCTTTTGTAGGAGCTTTAATAGTTTTTGATTTCTCACACGTGGCATTGATAGCCGGTGAAAATTTAGATGGTACAAGATATGTATATTTGGGAGGAAATCAGGGGAATGGCGAAAAAACGGCAGGGCATCAAAAAATAATTTTGGGCTCTGTTGATAAAAAGAGTAAATCAATTATTGCGATTACTAAGCCTAAAAAATATACAATATCTGACAAAGACAAACAACTTCCAAAGTATGATGTAAATGCTGAAAACTCTAAAGAAAGTTCCAGATAATAAAATATAATTTCTATGAATATAAAAAGTAAAATTAGACTAACAATATATTCCTTATTAATAATGAGCAGTTTAAGCTGCCAGGAAAAAAAGTCCAGTTCAGAAAATAATCAAAAAGCAATAATAAGTATGAATGATGATACTATAATACCAAAAGTTCTCAAGAAGCAGTTGCAGGAGGGGGCAAGTCAATCAATTGATGAAGCAGGAGCTGAACTAGTTAAAATACCATTTGATATTGAAGAACTAGATGCATCAGCTGAAACTGTACAAAAAATATTATTTTCAAATGGATTTAAGGAAATATCTAATAACGAATTTATTGATAAGATTAAAACTGTTTTTGGAAGAATAATAGGTATTAATTCAAGTAATCCATTCTTATACGTAAACTATTTTGATAAATGTGACAGAAGTTTTGTAACTTATAGTAATAATAGTGTTGATTATGAAGGAGGATATATTGACAAAAAAAGAAAACTTTTCACCGACTTTTACTATTTACCTGAAATTATTGATTATCAAAAAGAATATCCCACATTAAGTGATATCGAATCTAGTAAAATTATTAGAAAATCAAGCTCACAAGTCGACGTTGAAATTCCACACTGGAAAGATGTGGTAAATCTAAAAGAGCAAAGAAAAGTAAATAATCAAAGAATTATTGCCAGAAATATGTACTTGTTCAATGATAACAAAACATATATCATTTGGTTAGTAACTCATGATAAAAACTTTATAAAATTATTGGTTAAAAATTTCGGTTATGATAAAGAACCTAAATTTAATGAAATGCTTATTAATGAATATATTCAATCTAAAGATCAATATAAAATAGGTGAACTTATATTTGCCAAAAATTGTAATAAAGAATTAGAAATACGGGATGGGATATTGCAGAGTTTGACTGATACTTATCAAAAGAGCTCTAATCCTAAAGATTTATATGGATTAATGGAGTTTGTTTCCAAATTATTACAAACAGATGAATACAATAATTATTCAGAGAATGAAAAAATTAAAATGGTAGCTTATCTTGCAAATACTTATGATTTCCTGTTCAAAAAAAATCATAGGAATCAGGATGGTTGGGATCTTAGATGGAATATTTTAGGAGCATATTTTGAAGATGATTCAAGAAGTGAGATTAAATGGCCTAAGTTGAAAGGAGAAATGCAGAAAAATAATTATTATAATCTTCCAAATTTAAAAGAAGTAATTAGTTATGCAGAAGGATTTGATAGTGTAGGCGCTCCGGATTAAATTCATAATTAAATATGCTTCTTTTAATTTTTAGACACAATTAGTGATGCAAACTTCAAATATTTTCACAATTATTCTACTACTCATTGCTTGTAATAGTATGGGACAAGATAACAGCATGAATACTATAAATAAGCAATATACAAACTCACAAAATTTAGTTGAAAACATTAAAAAACATATTAAACTACAAGAGAAAATTGAGTCTGATGAAGTGGAATATGATGATTCTTATAATTTGAATGTAGAAGATCTAAAATTAGCTTCTTCTATTATCTATGATGATCTGATCAGTAATGGTTATATTGAACCAAAAGCTGAATCCTTCAACAATAAGATTGAAACTATTTTTTCAATCAGTCATAGTTCTAATAAATGCGTGAGTATTGATCAAACGAATGGGTACATAACAGTATTTGGTAATCACCTTGATGGTAATCCTGGGACACTTGAACAAAGTAAGTATGAACTTTATTCAACTACTCAGAATACTTTTATCAATACTAATAATCAGTTTATTTTTCCAATACTTTTATTAAAGGAATTAATAAATATTAATGGTGATAATTCTTTTAAAATTAAAGTTCCACGATATATTATTGCACGTAATATGTACCTTTTTAATGATAGTAAGCCACAATTCAAATGGCTTATTTTAAATGATCAAAGTTTCATGGAAAGTTTAGTTAAAACTTTCGGATACACAAAAGATCCTGATTTATTAAAATGGGTTATTGAAAGAACGAAATTTGATGAAAAGGATCCCCGGAATTTTGGTAAGCTCTTTTGGGTTAAAGTGTGTAATGGAAAATTCAAACTGCATGCAGATACATTCAAGCTTCTTCAAAAACTCCATATACCAAATGACCCATCTGAAAATAGATTTATTATTGATAATATCAAAAGCTATTTAGAATTTTTAGGACGTGATAAATCCACTGACCTTACAAGAAACGAAAAATTAAAACTAATGGCAAACTTGGCATATTTTGCTGAACAATATAATTATGATAAAAAATTTAATGATGATAATAAGATGATGGCTAGACTTCGTTATTTTTTGAATGATGATGATTTTAAGGTTATAAAAGAAAATAATTTTTTCAGTCTTCCAAAATTTAAAGAATGGTGGGATAGTGCGGATTATGATGCTTATTATGTAGGTGAGTGCGAATATGAAGGAAGTTGCGGTTCGGGATACCAACCTATGGATTATGCAGAATGGAGAAAACAACATCCTAAGAAATAAATATTGAGAGCACAGTTTAAAAGCTGTGCTTTTATTAAAAACACAACGATGATAAAAAGAATTTTATTTTTCCTGGCGGTATTGTTGTTAAATAATTTTCACTCCCAAAATACAGCTGTAAATCCCGATATCTCATTTTTATCCGTTCTGAAATCACAATTGGCAGCTGGTGTAAGTGGAGAGAAAAGTGAGACGGATTATCCAACCTATAACTTTGCATTGAAAGATTTACAAGCTACAGAATCTGTTATAGCAAAAGAATTAGATGATAATGGATATAAAAAACCAAGTGCAGAAGAATTCATTACTAAAATTAATATGATCTTCAAAAGAGTAATTGATCCTAAATCAGAGTCAAAGTATTTACATATCAATTTTGAAGATAAATGTTCGAAGGACCTGAAATTGTATAAAAATTCAAACAGTATCGATGTAAATCCATATAGTACTTATATTTTTAAGAATGGATCTTTCATTTCAGATTTATACAGTATTCCTGAAATAATGGATTATACTAAAAATCCTGAATTATTTCAGTTTGAAAAAGATGCTGAGAATAATAATCATGCAGTAGAGGTGAAAATATATTACTGGAAAGATTTTACAGATTTAAAAGAGATTCGTGAAAGAAATATTAAAACAATTCTTGCCCGCAACCTCTATCTGTTCAATGATAATAAAGCTTGTTATAAATGGCTTACTCTTAATGATTCATATTTTATGGAGGCTTTAGTAAAAACTTTTGGCTACACTCAGGATATGGATTTATTGAAGTGGGTTATTGAAAGAACAAAGTTTGATAAAAAAGATCCGTCTGATTATGGGAATTTGTTTTGGGTAAAGCAATGTGATGAAACAGTAAAAATACATGCTAATACTTTTAAAATTTTACAAGAGATTTATACTCCGGATATAACAAACGATATGTCAAATGAAAATAGATTTTTACTTGATTATATCAAAGGATATATTGAATATTTTGCTGATTTTAATAACAAAGAAACGGGTGTTTCAAAGGAAGATAAAGTTAAAATACTAGCGAATATTGTTTATTTTGCTGAACAATATAAGTATGACAAAAGATTTGTTTCTGGATATGGAGATAACTCTAAGATGATGGGAAGGTTAAGATTCTTTTTAGATCAGGAAGAAGTAGATATTCTACAGAAAAATAATTATTTCAACCTTCCAAAATTTAAAGAATGGTGGGATAATGCAGACTATGATGAATATTTTGTCGAAGAATGTGAGTACAATAGTACTTGCGGCCCGGATAACCGACCTATGAATATTACAGAATGGCGAAAACAACATCCTAAAAAATAATATATCAAGCACAGTCAGAAATGGGTGTGCTTCTTTTTAATTGTGAAACACAAATTTATACGATGAAAATACTAAATGTTTTGATGGTATCTCTACTATTCGTTAGTGGTAATAATAACGGGCAAGAAAAAAAAGATATTCATTCTATTATTGGTACAAAATATAAGAGTGATAGTATCGTCGAAAATGTCTTAAAAAAAACTTAAACAGGGATCAACCTACACTATTGGTGCAGGACTACCAAAAATTCAATTTGAGACTAAAGAATTGGAAGCAACAGCCATAGTAGCTCATGAATTATTAAATTCAAATGGCTATAATACTCTTGGTACTGAAGATTTTAATAAAAAAATCAAAAATATTTTTGGAAGAATCATTGACTCAGATTCTCAATCACATTTTTTATACGTTAGCTTTTTGGATAAATGTGATAAAGAGTTTGTTATGTATCGTAATAATGGAGTTGATTACTAAACTGAAATTTTAATCATTTTGTGAACTTCCCGAACATTTTTGCTTTGAATGTACCTATGATTTCTACCGGAAACAGTTTGAGAATACAGTTGAACTCCATATAAATAGATATTGCCAATCTTCCGAACGCCACAAATAGACTTTATCTTTTTAACTTTAAAGTATTGATAATTAATTATATAATGATATGATGTATATATGAAGTATCTCTTTTATTTGTTTTTTTTATTGAAATTAGAAATACAAGTTCTATATATAATTTAATTTTATCACTTTCCAAAACCAAATTACTATGTTAAAAAGCACAATAGATTCTTCTACAGGATTTGAAAAAAGATTTGAAAAGATAGAAACGGTTATTTTCACGGATTCACTTTCAGCTTCAAAATCAGTAGCAAAAGAGGTTTCAGACCTTATCCGTGTAAAGCAGTCTCAAAAACAACCCTGCATTTTAGGTTTGGCTACCGGCTCCTCACCCAAGAGCTTATACGCTGAATTGGTACGCATGCACAGAGAAGAAGCATTGAGTTTCAAAAACGTAATTGCTTTCAACCTTGACGAATATTATCCTATGGAACCGGATTCCGTACATAGTTATGTTCGTTTTATGAAAGAACTGTTGTTTGATAAAGTAGATATTCTTCCTGAAAACTATCACATTCCTGACGGAACATTATCTAAAGAGGAAATAGCAGATTACTGTACAGAGTACGAACTTAAAATAGAAGCCTTAGGTGGGATAGATTTGCAGATTCTGGGTATTGGCGGTAATGGTCATATCGGGTTTAATGAATCGGGCTCCCTACAAAATTCCAAAACCCGTCTTGTAGCTTTAGATCATATCACAAGAGTAGCAGCAAGCAATGAGTTTTTGGGGCTGTCAAATACCCCCAGAACAGCTATTACATTGGGAGTGAAGAAAATAATGGAGGCGAAAAGAGTAATACTATTAGCGTGGGGTGAATCTAAATCAAATATCATCAAAGAGTCTGTAGAAGGTCCTGTTACCAACCTGGTGCCGGCTTCTTATTTGCAGGAACATAAAAACGCAACTTTTGTATTGGATCAGGCAGCAGCTCATAAACTTACCCGAATTAATACGCCATGGCTGGTAGAAAAAATAGAATGGACTGATGCATTAACCCGAAAAGCAGTTTTGGGATTAGCCCAAAAAATAGAGAAACCTATATTAAAGCTTACCGATTCTGACTATATAGAAAACGGAATGAGCGATTTGTTAGCAGACAAAGGTCCTGCTTATAATATCAATATCGAGATTTTCAATAAATTACAACACACCATAACGGGTTGGCCGGGAGGTAAGCCGGGAGCAGATGACAGTAACAGGCCAGAAAGGAAAGCCCCCGCCAAGAAAAGAATCCTGATATTCAGTCCGCATCCGGATGACGATATTATCAGTATGGGCGGAACTTTCATACGGCTGCACCAACAGGGGCATGAAGTTCATGTAGCTTATCAAACTTCCGGTAACATAGCCGTAGCAGATTCTGAAGCATTGCGGTTTGCCAATTTTGTGTGTGATTACAATGAAATGTTTGGCATCGAAAATAATGCAGCGCAAAAGATTTTTGACAAAGCCATCAAATTTTTGCAAAATAAGAGAAACAGTGATATAGATATTCCTGAAGTAAGACATATAAAAGGCTTAATAAGAAAAGGGGAAGCAAGATCTACTTGTTATTACGTGGGAATACCAGACACCCATATTCATTTTTTGGAAATGCCATTCTATGAAACAGGCAGAATAGAAAAAAAACCATTGAGTACAGAGGATATAGAAATTGTAACAGATATTATAGATAGCGTAAAACCACATCAGATATATGCGGCAGGTGATTTAGCAGATCCTCATGGAACACATAAAGTGTGTCTGGATGCTGTTTTTGAATCTGTTAAAAATTTAAAATCCAAGGAATACATGAAAGATTGTTGGTTATGGCTATACAGAGGAGCATGGAAAGAATGGTCTATAGAAGAAATAGAAATGGCAGTACCATTAAGTCCGGATCAAATTTTGGAAAAACGCTATGGGATTTTCAAACATCAATCTCAAAAAGATGGAGTAGTATTTCAAGGGACAGATACGAGAGAATTCTGGCAGAGAGCAGAAGAAAGAAACAGAGAAACGGCAGAGACCTACCATAAAATGGGACTTGCTACCTATGCTGCCATGGAAGCTTTTGTAAGATGGAAGTTCTAAAAACAGTTCATGTCCTTTAAAAGAAAGAATTTTATCACAAAAATGCAGGTATTGAAATCGAATTTTGATAAATACTTTGGAAGCTACAGATGGAAATTCCCATATTTTGTGTGGGAATTTCTCTACCTACAGCTGTTGGCAGAATATATCGGACAGATTAACTAAACTTTTTGTATAGCCCTAATAATTGTGCTTGATCATTACTCCATAAAAACAAAAAAACCTCTGACTAATCAGAGGTTTTAAAGTGGTTTCTCCAGGAATCGAACCAGGGACACATGGATTTTCAATCCATTGCTCTACCAACTGAGCTAAGAAACCATTATATTTTTGTTTGACTTACTTCGTTGTTTTAAAGTGATGCAAAAGTAGTAAGTTTTAGTATACAAAGCAAGTATTCATCGTACTTTTTTTAAATAAAGTTAAAAACTTACTGATTATCAGTCGGATTATTTTCCTGCTCTTTTCTGATCTGTTCACTCATCTCTTCCAATACCGGTTTAATCGTGTTTTCCGGAAGATCACTGATTCGGATATACATCAATCCATCGATCGCATCGTTGAAGTTTGGATCTACGTTGAAAGCAATTACTTTAGCATTTTGTTTAATGTATTTTTTGATCAGAACAGGAAGTCTCAATTCAGGTTCAAGATCATCAATAATCTTGTCCAGCTTATTCAAATCAGACTCCATTTCCTCAAAGAAAATGTTTTTATCTCTGTCACGAAGCTTTACTTTATATTCATTCCTTGGAGTGATATACTGAGCTACTGCAGAATCAAAATAATTGGAACGCATAAACTCAATCATCAGCGATTTTGAGAACTCAGAGAACTTGTTCGAAATACTCACGCCACCCATAAGGAATTTATGATCAGGATTTCTCAGACATACATGCACAATCCCTCTCCATAAAAGGAAGAGTGGAAGAGGTTTCTGCTGATATTCCTGGCAGATGTAAGCACGACCCATTTCAATCACTTTTTTGAAGAAAGGATGAATGTCCTGTTCAAACTCAAATAAAGAGCTTGTATAGAAGCCTTTGATGCCGTATTTCTTCATTACCTCTCTACCCAATGCCATTCTGTAAGCACCAGCCAGTTTTTTCTCACCGTTATCCCATAGGAAAAGATGGTGGTAATGTTTGTCATACTCATCAAGGTCAAATGGAAGATTACTTCCCTCACCTACTGCACGGAAAGTAAGCTCTCTCTGACGTCCGATTTCCCTCATAATAGAAGGGATTTCTTCGTAAGTCGTAAAGTAGATCTCATAATTTCCGTTACTGAAAAGCATTTTATCAGTTCCTCTCAGTTTATCAACATCTTTGATAATGTCTTCCAGAGGTGTTTCATCAATGATATTCTGAACAATATTTTCCTCCTTGAGTAAAGGAAATTTGACAGATAAATTCTGAAGGTTAATGCTTTGAGCAAGGGATTTTCTTTTTTCATAGTAAGATTTCATCATATACACCTTACGTTTCAGAAACTCTCCCAATTCCTCAATCGTTTCCATGTCGTCCATTGCCTTTACGGTAATAGGACGTCCGATTCTGATTCTGATAGGTTTTTCCCTGTCATTCATCATTTCTGCAGGAAGCATAAGAGTTTGTAAATTCGGGTGAAGCTTGGCTACCTGATAAAAAAGTCTGCTGTTCTTGGCATGGAAATACATAGGAACTACCGGCACTTTAGCCATTCTGATAAGCTTAAGTGCCGTCTTTTCCCAATCTTTATCTAAAATCTCTCCGTAAGGATTGTTTTTGTTGGAAACTTCTCCTGCCGGAAAAATACCTACACAGCCTCCGTTTTGTAAATGCTTGAGGGTTTCACGCATTCCCGAAGAGCTGCTGTAAGCTTCTTTTCTGTTTTCAAAAGGATTTACAGCGATTACATACGGCTCCATAGGTTTGATCTTTTCCAAAAGGAAATTCCCCATTACCTTGAAATCCGGACGAACCTCTGTCAGGATCTTGCACATCAGAATACCGTCAATAGCACCCAGCGGGTGATTGGAAACGAGAATAAACGGTCCCGTTTTCGGAATCTTTGCCAGATCCTCTTCAAAAGCTACATAGCTTAGGTTTCTTTCTCTCACAAATGAGTCGAAAAAGTCTTTGCCTTCCTTGTCTTTTAATTTATCGTATAATTTATTTACTTCGTTTATTTTAGCAATGCTCATCACAGCAGATGCTACCGGGTTCTTGAGAAACCCAATTTTATTTAAGCCGGAAGCTTTGATCAGATCGTTTTTCGAAATTAAACTCATGTGTGTTTAGTCGCAATTAATATTATTGTGTTACCATTTGAAGAGTATTCTTGGAGATTTGTTCCAATAATACATTTTTTTCATGGTAAAATTTATCAATGTGATCCTTCTTCGCATTTCTTACTGTGAATAAAGATACATTTTTAATTGCTTCGGTTTTAAAAATTTTTTGAAGCTCTTCATTGAGCTCATCAATATGATTAAATTTATCCTCAAGGCACAGTGCCAGAGAGATAGCAGAATTCTGCATAAGGGAAACTTTAATTTTGTATTTGGATAAATATCCAAAAATAAGGCTCATGTGATCTTCTGCAATGAAAGAGAAATCTCTTGTAGAGATTTTCAAAAGATCCTGATTTTCTTTCAGAATATAAGATTCTTCCTGTTGATTTTTATCAGAAGCACCCACTTTTGTTCCTTCTTTGGTAGGCTCTACAAAAGATTTTACATAAAAAGGAATGTTTTTTTGCTGTAACGGCTGTAATGTTTTAGGGTGAATTACACTGGCACCATAATAAGCCATTTCTATAGCTTCCTCATAAGAAATATTGGAAAGAAGGGTTACATCACTGAACTTTCTCGGATCTCCGGTCATTACTCCCGGAACATCTTTCCATATCGTCATTGCTTCAGCATTTAAGCAGTAAGCAAAAATGGCGGCGGAGTAGTCGGAGCCCTCTCTTCCTAATGTTACCGTAAAATTGTTGTCGTCAGAACCGATGAATCCCTGAGTTACATAGCAGATTTCAGGATTAAGATGGGAAATAAATTCTTCCGTTCTTGTCCAGTCTACCGTACCTTCCCGGTATGAATTATCCGTTTTTATATAATCCCTGGCATCCAGCCACTGATTTGTAAATTGGATCTCATTCAGGTATTCACTCACGATTTTAGTAGAGATCATTTCTCCACAGCTTACCACCTGATCGTATACGAAGTTGTAGTTGGGAGATTTATTTCTTCGTAAAAATGAATCAATATCATCAAAGAAAAGATTGATTTCCGCAAAAACCGCATGATTTTCAGGGAAAAGTCCTTCCGCAATCTCAATGTGCTTTCGTTTTATCTTTTCAATCTCAGTTTGATAATTATCTTTTTTGAAATAAAGTTCTACAACTTTTTCCAACTCATTTGTCGTTTTACCCATTGCTGAAATCACCAGCAAGCATTTGGCAAATCCCTGGCTTTTTAGAACCATGGACACGTTTTTTACACTGTCAGCATCTTTTACCGATGCTCCACCAAACTTGAAAATTTTCATTAAATTGTTAAAAATAAAATTGTTAGATAAAAAATTACATGAGTTTTTTACGGACGTCAAAATTATAAATTTACAACGAGATATGAAATAGCCTTATGCGGAGATAGAATTAAGATTTCCTTAAAATCAACAATTCATGAAATAATCTCAAATTTTTATAAGCATGAAACAGCAAATTCGGAGGCATAATTTTCAATAAATGGGTTGGGTAATGTTATGTTTTGTTTGTATCTTTCTGAAATACAGTAACTAATCTCTTTTTTAATTTAATTTTCTCAATGCGATAAATTTTCCGAAATTTGGGCAAAACGTAAAAAGAAAAATATGTCAAATCAACCATTACAGACTTTAGGAGAATTTCTTATAGATAAACAGGACGATTTTCAGTATTCTACAGGTGAATTTTCTCGTCTTCTAAGTGCAATAAGATTGGCTTCGAAAGTGGTAAACAGAGAAGTAAATAAGGCCGGAATTGTAGATATAACAGGAGCTGCAGGAAACCAGAACATCCAAGGAGAAGAACAGCAGAAACTTGATGTAATCGCTAACGAAATTTTTATTACGGCTTTGTCTCAGAGAGAGGTTGTTTGTGGTATTGCTTCTGAAGAAAATGATGATTTTATTGATATCAAATGCGGTGAAAACGGACATTTAAGTAAATATGTTGTACTGATTGATCCTTTGGACGGATCTTCCAATATTGATGTAAATGTTTCTGTGGGAACTATTTTCTCCATCTACAGAAGAGTTACAGAACCTGGAACTCCGGTACAGCTGGAGGACTTTTTACAGAAAGGTATCAATCAGATTGCTGCGGGATATGTTATTTACGGTTCATCTACCATGATTGTTTATACAACTGGTAATGGAGTAAACGGATTTACATTAGATCCGTCTCTAGGAACATATTATCTTTCCCATCCTAATATGACTTTCCCAAAAACAGGTAAAATCTATTCTATCAACGAAGGAAATTATATCAAATTTCCTCAGGGGGTAAAAAATTACCTTAAATACTGCCAGATGGAAGAAGGTGACCGTCCTTACACTTCAAGATATATAGGTTCTTTAGTAGCGGATTTCCACAGGAATATGCTGAAAGGGGGAATTTATATTTATCCTTCTTATTCACAGGCTCCGAATGGTAAACTAAGGTTGTTATACGAATGTAACCCAATGGCATTCCTTGCAGAGCAGGCCGGAGGAAAAGCAACTGACGGATTCAGAAGAATTTTGGAGATAGAACCTACAGAACTTCACCAGAGAATTCCTTTCTTCTGTGGAAGTATCGACATGGTGGAAAAAGCAGAAGAGTTTATGCGTATCGACAGCGTAAAATAATGGAAGCAACTTACGTACAATATTTATTACAATTTAAGCGCCCGAGTGGAACATCTCGCGGCGTTTTGCTTGATAAAGAGACCTTCATTCTGACAATTTCCAAAGAGGGAAGAAAAGGAGTAGGGGAATGTGCTGTTTTCAGAGGGCTGAGTTTTGATGACAGACCTGATTATGAAGAAAAACTGAAGTGGCTTTGTGAAAATATTAATCAGGACAGCGTTTTTTTGAAGCAGGAACTGAAAGAGTTTCCTTCAATCTGGTTTGGATATGAACAGGCCATTCAGAATCTAAAATATGGAGGCAGCCTATATTTTCCAAGTGAATTTACTGAAGGAAAGTCTGCCATTACCATCAACGGTCTGATATGGATGGGCGACGCAACGTATATGGAAGAACAGATTCAGGAAAAACTGGAAAAAGGCTTTCACTGTATCAAATTAAAAATAGGTGTGGATTGGAAATCTGAGCATATTATTCTTCAGAAATTAAGAGAAAAGTTTTCCAAAGATCAGTTGGAACTGCGTGTGGATGCCAATGGAGGTTTCAGTAAAAACGAGGCGGTGATGGTTTTACAGCAGCTTGCTGATCTTCATATCCATTCCATTGAGCAGCCTATCAAGGCCGGAAATTGGGATGAAATGGCTGAGTTATGTGAAAAAACACCTACTCCGATTGCATTGGATGAAGAACTGATCGGAATGATAGATTCTGAAAAGAAGAAACAGCTTTTGGAAACAATCAAGCCGCAATATATTATCTTGAAACCTGCATTAGTAGGAGGTTTTTCAGGTTCTGATGAATGGATTTCCCTTGCAGAAAATCAGAATATAAGCTGGTGGATTACTTCAGCATTAGAAAGTAATATTGGATTGAATGCCATTGCTCAGTATACTTTTACCAAAAAAAATCCAATGCCTCAAGGTTTAGGCACTGGAGCTTTATTTGTCAATAATTTTGAATCCGTTTTAGAACTCAGAAATGAGCTGCTTTGGTTCAAAATATAACTGAAAAAGTTAATTAGCATAATGGTGGAGGTGAATCCGGACATGTAGTTTGCCCACAGTAGTCAGGTGCCCATGCTCTGCAGCACATCGCTGCCGGATCCCAGTTGTTGCACCCAAGAGGTGGTCTTCCCCCTTTGACTTTTTTATTTTCCTCTTTTTTTTATTACATATCTCCTTGAATTATTAATAATTCAAGGAGATATGTAATAATTCCACGAATATTTAGATAGTATTGAATATGGATTTGGTTGGTTTCAGTTTTTCACCTGCAATCCCTTCCTGTTCAGAATATTTGAATTTTTTTTAATCCGGTCTGTAGGAGGACCTGGCAGTTATAGATCGAATATTTTGTTGATTTAGAGGTTGTTACTCAATTAAATCACATCTTTTACGAAAATGGCTTTCTTTATATAGTTTAATATATTAGAAAACCTTTTTTTAATCTGTCCCATAATTAAAAATTGTAATTCCCTAACAAATGAATTAGCAATCATTGTGCCATACTGATATTTTTTAGCTGATTTTTAACGTATAATTCATTTTTTGGAGATTATTTTAATTATTTGTTAAGAAAAAATTGTGAAAATGTTTTCATTATCTTTAGACCTGTTGGAAATAAGATTTCTGTCAATTCCATATAAATTTTGGAAAATATCATGCTGTACCTGCGAACTGGAAAGATATCCCCAATGGTTTCCTGCTTCATATTTAAAATTGTTAAGCAGATCATCTTTTACAAAGGTACAGTCGATGACAGACACAATATCTTTATATTGATCAATACCGCTCGGACCATTTTTACCCAGCCTTGGGGTGAGAATATTTTTCGTAAACTGAGAAGCCGCCAGAATAATATCCTGTCTGTTTAAGTAAATAGAAATCCTGTTAGCCAGTAAGGGCAGCTTATTAAATGAATCCTCAGCATCTTCAAATACTTTATAGCTCACATCAGCATTTAACAGGAGAACCTGGTCGATAACACGAAGGATATTTTCCCTTTTAAGGCTGTATAACATACTTTGAAGCACTCTGTTTCCCATAGAGTGAGCCACAAGATGTATTCTTTGATTGCAGGGAGCAAGATCCCGGTTGGAAAAAATATCTTTTAAAAATTGAGTATAGAAATAGAACAATCTCATCAAAGATGTTCCCGAATTGATGCTGGAAGCTTTATCATCAAAATAACTCAACGGAATTATACTGCCGGAGGCGGGCCAGCTCACAAATAAAATATGCTCTACAGGCGATGCCGGATTATCAATAAATATTTTTTTAAGGTCAAGTATAGCTTTTAATTCATCATCAAAATCATATAAATAACCATGGATGAATATCATTACATCACTTCTGTCTTTGGTGGAAGACATGTTTTTGTACAGTTCATAAAACATTCTTTGGGTTCCGCCAAGATTATTGGTTGTTAGAGAGGATTTTTTAATTCCTTTTTCGCTCAGCAATACCTCCAGAACTTCTTCATAACCCTGTTTTTCGGGTTCAGAAAAAAGCTTGTAATTTAAAATATTTCTGTTGATATAATCCTTTTTCTTTTTGACTTGTTCTGAAGGCTCCTTGTAGTTCTCAAAATCGCACTTGGCGATTCTGAAATTAGGAATCGAGTATTCTTCATTGGAAAAAGAGTCTACTCTTTCACCTTTATGCCGGATAATTTTCCGGTTGCTTAGGATATAAACAGCCATAACGGTTAATGGTTACAATGGTATTAGCTTTCCGAAATTAGTGAAAAAATATCGAAATACAACAGGTAAGGCATTTAAATTACCACTTTTACAAAAGCTTATTTTTCCGTAACTTTGTAAAACTTTTTTTGCTAAAAAATAAAAGCTACTTTAATGGAAGAAGAAAAAAAATCACTCAATTTTATTGAGCAAATTATAGAAGATGATCTGGCAAACGGTCTGAAAAGAGAGCAGATTCGTTTCCGTTTTCCGCCTGAACCTAATGGTTATCTGCATGTAGGGCATACAAAAGCCATCTGCATCAACTTTGGACTGGGCGAAAAATACAATGCTCCCGTAAACCTTCGTTTCGACGATACGAACCCTGAAAAAGAAGAACAGGAATTCGTAGACTCTATTATGAAAGACGTTGAATGGCTGGGTTTCAAATGGGATAAAGTTTTGTATGCATCCGATTACTTCCAGCAGCTTTACGATTGGGCAGTTCAGTTGATTAAAGAAGGAAAAGCTTATGTAGATGAGCAGCCTTCTGAAGTGATTACCGAGCAAAGAAAAAATCCTGCAGAGCCGGGAATTGAATCTCCATACAGAAACCGTCCTGTTGAAGAATCGTTAGATTTATTCGAAAGGATGAAAAACGGAGAGTTTGAAAGCGGTTCGATGTCTCTTCGTGCAAAAATCGACATGGTTTCGCCTAATATGAATATGCGTGACCCTGTGATGTACAGAATTTTGAATAAACCTCACCACAGAACAGGTACAGCCTGGAAAATTTATCCGATGTACGACTGGGCTCATGGTGAATCCGATTATATCGAACAGGTTTCACATTCACTTTGCTCTCTGGAGTTTGAGAACCACAGACCATTGTACAACTGGTATTTAGATCAGGTATATGAAGAAGGAAGGGTTAAAAACAAACAGAGGGAATTTGCAAGGATGAATGTTTCCTATATGATTACTTCCAAAAGAAAGCTTCAGAGACTTGTAGCTGAAGGGGTAGTAACCGGATGGGATGATCCTAGGATGCCTACTATTTCGGGGATGAGAAGAAAAGGATTTACTCCGGCTTCTATCAGAAACTTTATTGAGAAAGTAGGGGTTGCGAAAAGAGAAAACCTTATCGAAATTCAGTTACTGGATTTCTGCGTGCGTGAAGACCTGAATAAGGTTGCCAAGCGTGTAATGGCAGTAGTAGATCCAGTGAAATTAGTGATCGAAAACTATCCGGAAGATAAGGAAGAATGGTTAGAAACTGAGAATAATCCTGAACAGGAAGATGCAGGGACAAGAGAAGTACCATTCTCAAGAGAAATCTATATTGAACGTGAAGACTTCAAGGAAGAAGCTAACAATAAATTCTTCAGACTTAAATTAGGAGGAGAAGTTCGTTTGAAGTCTGCTTACATCATCAAAGCCGAAAGAGTGGAGAAGGATGAAAATGGTGAGATTACAACGATCTACGCTACTTATGATGAGAAGAGTAAGTCGGGAAGCGGAACAGAGGAAAGTTTAAGAAAAGTAAAAGGAACTTTACATTGGGTATCTGCAAAACATGCTATTCCTGTAGAAGTAAGAATCTACAACCAACTGTTTACAGTGGAACAGCCTGATGCGGAAAAAGATGTAGATTTCTTAAACTTCATCAATCCTGAGTCTGTAACTACGGTGAAAGGATTTGCTGAACCAAGCCTGAAAGAGGTTGCTGTAGGAGAACCATTACAGTTCCAGAGAATCGGATATTTTACAAAAGATCAGGATTCTACTGAAGATACCTTGGTATTCAACAGAACAGTAACATTGAAAGATTCTTATAAACCTGAATAATTTTCAGGAACAGATCATAAAAACAAAAATCAGGACTTCAATTGAAGTCCTGATTTATTTTAATAGCTAAAAATCTGAAATTTAAGATTCTACTTCAGGAAATCCTTGTCCTGATAGGCGGGGTTTGGATATTTATAAAATCCTTCCCCGGTCAATACTCCCAGCTTTCCTTTATCAATATATTCTTTTTTTAATTTTTCTACAGCTTTTATCTTTAGTGGATCCTGAGTTTCTTCAGCTTCCATCTTATTGATATTATAAGCCGTCGTAATTCCTACAATATCCAGAATACCAAATGGCCCTGCTGGTGCTCCGGTTGCTACCATCCATGTCTTGTCAATTGTTTCTAGATCTGATACTTCATCAACCCATAGATTGACTGCAGCGCCAAGCAGCGGAACCAATAATGAATTGACAATATACCCGGGCTGTTCCTTTTGGATAGGCAGTGCTACCATTCCAATCGCTTTCGCAAATCTGATCACAGAATCAAATACCTCCTGAGAAGTTCCCGGATGACGCATTACCTCTCCGGTATTATGCTTCCAGATTTCATTGGCAAAATGGAGGGCTACAAATTTCTCCGGTCTTCCTGTAGCCTCAGCAAACTGACTTGGAAGAAGAGTAGAAGAATTCGTTGCAAATACTGTTTTTTCCGGGGCAACCTTAGCCAGCTTATGGTAGAATTCTGTTTTAATTGCTGGATCTTCTGGAACTGCTTCTATCAGAAGATCGGCATCCTTAACTGCTTCAGCAAGGTCTGATGAATAATTGATATTTTTAAATGTGGCATCAAGTTGTTCCTTCGTTGCGCCCAGATCTTTTTTGTAAGCTTCACTTAAAGCGGTGAATTTACCTTTGGCTTTTTCCAATACTTCATCATTGATATCATATACGGTAACGTTGAAACCGTGATAGGCCGTCTGGAAAGCGATCTGATATCCTAATACGCCGCTTCCCGCTATCGTTATATTTTTAAAATCCATGAGATTTATTTTTAGTCTTTTACTCCTTTTACCCATTCCTGAAATCTGGTTAAGAAAGATTCATGTTCTTCTTTTTCTTCCGGACGGTTTACAAGGATGTGTTCAAAATAAGTTCCTTTTAATATTTTTCTTAAAATCCCTTCTCCTAAGAAAGGTTTATAGTCATTCAAAGCCTGGGTAGCTTTTAATAAATGTCGGATGTCATATTGTAACGGATTGATATCCGGCACTTGTTTGTTAAGATTAAGAAGGCTGTAAACAGCTATTCTCGCAGTTCTCACAGAGCTTTCCATAGTGAAGACAACATCGTTATTGGTTTCTACAAACTGTCCTACAAGACCTAAGTTGGTACATCCTTCAGGAACCACTCTCGGACGGTCTCCCATCGCTCTAGGCATAAACATAGACGTGATATATGGCATGAATGCAGTACGTACAATGGTATTTTCAGTGACATTATCCAGCTGATCTGCTATTCCAAGGTGGTAGCAAAGCTCGGACAGAATCTCGTTTCCGGTACACTGAGGCATTGTTTTTTTGATATAATTACCTTCTTTATCCATCAGTAAAGCATATACCCAAACTACAAGGATGTCATCCGGCTGAGTAGGGAAGTGCGGTTGCCTGTTGCAGGTAAAGCTCATTACCCAATTAGAATCTGTAATGGTAATAATACCTCCTGTGGCTGTTCTTCCTGAATAAGGATCATTTACACACAGTTCTTTGAGTTTCTCTGTGAAAGCAGAAGGACGGCAGGTTAAGGTAGCAGACTCCCATGAAGATTTTTCAATGTGGCTACAGAATTTTTCAGGTTTTCCGAATACTTCAGATTTTGCAGCAAGATTTTTCCAAAGCTTCCATCCTGCACTTTGTCCTGCACTGCTGTTGTCTATCGTAACCTCAGGAACGGTATTGTTGTCACCGTAGAACGTACTTTCTGTCATAGATCCGGTAGTTACAATAACGTAGTCGTCTTTACCAACCGGTATTCTTACTTCTTCGCCATTTTGTTCAGTGATAATTCCTTCTACAGTTTTTCCTTCCGTATTAATATGAATATCAAGATCTTTTACCAAAGTATTAAACTGGATCTGCACCCCTTTTTCCACCAGGAAGTTTTTTAATGGAGTTACATACGTGTCGTACTGGTTATATTTGGGGAATACCAGACATGAGAAGTCTTTCATTCCGTCAATGGCGTGAAGGAATCTGTGCATATACAGTTTCAGTTCCAGTAAGCTGTGCCAGTTTTCGAAGGCAAACATAGAACGCCAGAAGAACCAGAAATTACTGTTGAGGAAAGATTGAGAAAAATAATCTTCAATTGTAAGATCATCCAGTTCTTCTTTTTTCTTAAGCAATAGTTTTACAATCGCCAGCTGATCTTTTTTCTCAAGTCCGAATTTGCTAAAATCCTTGATCTGTCCTTGATTGTGGATCAATCTTGCTTTAGAGTAATTCGGGTCGTTGTCATTAACAAGACGGTATTCATCCAATACACTATAAGGAGCAGGCAGCTCCAAAGCAGGAATATCCTGGAACATATCCCATAGATTTTCATAAGTCATATCCATTTCTCTACCTCCACGGATGATGTAACCGTCTTTTGCGTTACCAGCTCCATCCAAAGATCCGCCTTCCACATTCAGCTGGTCGAGGAAAATAATATTTTTGCCGGGTACACGGCCATCACGGATAAAATAATACGCTGCCGACATGCCGGCAATTCCGCTTCCAACAATATAGATTTTACTGTTTTCGTAAGATTGTAAAGGGATGCCTTTATTACGCTGGTAGTTTCCGATCTGGTCGGAAAAAGGCATCGTCTTTTCAGGAGTGTTAATCTGAACTTCTTTGCTTGAATCCGGTTCGTGGTTTACATTTCCAAACTGCTCAGAGGCATTTAAAACTTTATCGAATTTTGAATTGATCGTACTCATCTTTTATTGTTTTTAATTAACAGTATAAAGGTACCTCTATTCAGAAAGCGATATATATCCCCAAGTTCAGAATTATTATCCCCAAATTCTCATGACTGAATATTTTCTTTAGTTCTGTACTCCGAAGGGGAAAGTGCCGTATGTTTTTTAAAGAAACGGCCGAAAGCTGATGCTGAGTTAAACTGAAGCTCAAAGGCGATCTCCGATATGGTGATTTCAGGGTTTCCAAGCATGACATACGCTTCCTTCAGTAATGCTTCATCAATCACTTCATGAGGTGTTTTTCCGCTTGATTTCTTAATGATTTCGATGAGGTATTTATTGGAAACATGCAGTTGATCCGCATAAAACTGAACCGTTCTTTCCCGGGTGATGTTTTCACGGATCAGTTTACTGAATTTGAGATAAAGGTCTTTTTTTCCTTCTTCCTTTTCCGGATTTGCAGCATTTTCCTGTTCCATAATCTCAGCAGTCTCCAGCAGAAGATTGAAAATAATGGTACGGATAATCTCCTCTGTAAATTTTCCTTGCTTTTTCGATTTTTTATCGAGGTAATCCAGAAGATTTTGCAGAAGTGAAGAATTGGTTGCCGTAGTTTTTACAATACTGTATGAGCCTTTGGAGAAAAGATTCATTTTCTCAATGATAAAAGGATTGGAAATATTTTTAATCAGAAAGTTCTTGTCGAAGAACAGCAGTTTCATCGTAAAATCATCACTGGTTTTTCCAAATTTCACAATGGTAGAAGGTGCTGCAATAAGAAAGCTGTCAGCATCTACTTTGTATTTCTGACGGTCTATTTCAATATTGATTTCTCCGGCAGTACAGATACATAGTGCATAATAATCCATTCTGAAAGGAGCTTTTGGAAATTCAAAAATGGGTTTTCCGGAAGAAATGTAATAGGATTGGCAGCAGTCAATACTGTAAAAAGATAGCGTATCATGTAAATTTTCGTAGGTTATCATTCTTCAGTATTGGTTAAAATTTTATTATGTTTCTAAGTGAATTTAGTATAAAAGCATCTGTTTTTACTGCAATTTACGATTTTTATAAAAGTTTATTGTTTTTATATAGCAGATAAAACTGTTTTTTCAGATTAAAGTTGATTGTCTGTTGAAGGTTATTGATAAAAATAGGGTTTAAACAAAGACTTTTGGGTTATTTTTATCTAATTTTGCACTGTCAAATTTCCCCAAAATATTATTGTGAGATTAATTAACGTATATACGAGTTCTTTCAAAGGACTCTCGCAGGAGAGTTGGATGCTGGCGTTGGTAATGCTCATCAACAGGGCCGGCTCTATGGTACTTCCGTTTCTGGGAGTTTATATGACGAATCATTTGCATTTCAGTATTGAAAATTCCGGAATTGTACTGAGCTTTTTTGGAATAGGTTCGGTTATCGGATCATGGCTTGGAGGTATGATTACGGATAAAATAGGAGAGTACAGGGTGCAGAGTCTGAGTTTGCTGCTCAGCGTTCCTTTATTCTGCTTGATTCCGCTTTTTACAACAGAAGCCGGATTGGCAGGAATTATTTTAGCCCAAAGTATTGTAAGTGAAACGTTCCGTCCCGCAAACTCGGTGGCGATTACTAAATATGCAAAACCTGAAAATATTACCCGTGCTTTCTCGCTCAATCGTATGGCCGTCAATCTTGGGTTTTCCATTGGTCCTGCACTGGGTGGTATTTTGTCGGCTATTTCTTATGAATTTCTGTTTTTCAGTAATGCACTGGCTGCTTTGCTGGCGGGATTGATGTATATCTGGTTCTTTAAAAACCGGGCACGATTAGCTAAACTGAAAGCAAAAAAGGTAAAAGAAGCTATTATTATTAAAAAAGAAAGTTCACCCTACCGCGACAGTAAATTCCTTATTTATTGTGTATTCTGTATGCTGTTTTCCATATGTTTCTTCCAGCTGTTCAGTACCCTGACGATATTTTATAAGGATACAGCTCATCTGAGCCAGCAGAATATCGGATATATTCTGGGATACAGCGGTTTTCTGATTGTACTGCTCGAAATGGGACTGGTACAGATTGCTGAGAAGTATTTTACTTTAGCTTTTACTATGCTGATCGGGACTTTCCTGTGTGGTATTTCCTATGCCATGCTCGCTTTCGATTACAGTCTGATTACCCTTGTGCTGTCTATGACATTGCTTTGCGTGGGAGAAATATGGACACTTCCTTTTATGTCAACGATTACGGCATTACGTTCGGGAGAGAACAATAAAGGCGCTTACATGGGACTGAACGGAATGTCATTTTCCATTGCGTTTATTGTAACACCTTATATAGGAACACTGATAGCAGAAAAATTAGGTTTCAATACATTATGGATCGGAACAGGAGTTCTGGCGGCAGTTATCGCTATTGGTTTTTATTTTATCGTTCCATGGATGCTTAAGGATAAAAATAAGGTAGAAAAAGAGATGATATAGCGCTTTTGATTAAAAGCAAAAAGTTTCGGGCAATTTCGTAGAAATTGCCCGAAACTTTTTTTAATATCTGTAATCATTTACGATGAAGATCTGGAAAGAATCGAATTAATAATCATATTGGCATGAATCCTTGAATTTTCAATGAACCAAAGGTGAGTATCTTTTCCTCCGCATACCACACCGGCAAGATAGAGGTTGGAAATATTGGTTTCCATGGTTTCAGGATGGTAAAAAGGATTCAGGCAGTCTCCATTGAGTTCTATTCCTGAATTTTTCAGAAAATCAAAATCAGGAAGATAGCCTGTCATGGCCAGTACAAAATCATTGTCAATTTCATGAATAGCTCCGTTTTCATCTTTAAAAACAACAGAATTTTCTTTAATTTCGATCATTTCTGCATTAAAATGAGCTTTAATACTGCCCTCTGCAATTCTGTTTTCAATGTCTGGTTTTACCCAATATTTTACACTTTTGGAAATCTCAGCATGACGGACAATCATCGTTACATCAGCTCCTTTTCTGTACGTTTCCAGGGCTGCATCTACAGCAGAATTACTGGAGCCTACCACCACAATTTTCTGCTTTGCGTAAGGGTAAGGTTCCGTATAATAATGCTTAACTTTAGGAAGGTCTTCACCGGGAATATTCATCAGGTTAGGAATATCATAAAACCCCGTAGCGATGACTACATTTTTAGCCTGATAATTTGCTTTGGTGGTTTTGATCTCAAATATCTCATCCTTCTTTGAAACGCTCAGAACTTTTTCATACAGGTTAATATTCAGGCTTTTTTGTCTGGCAATTCCCTGATAGTATTCCAGAGCTTCCTGCCTTCCAGGTTTTGGAGCAGTAGAAATAAAGGGAATCTCATCAATTTCCAGCTTTTCAGCAGTGGAGAAAAAACGCATGTACAAAGGATAATTGTACAGTGAATTGACAATGGTTCCTTTTTCTATGATTACATGACTAAGATTGTTTTTTTGAGCTTCAAGGGCGCAGTTCAAACCGATGGGTCCGGCCCCGATAATCAGAATATCCAACATTTCCATCTAACAAATGTACGATGTAATTTTTAAAATGAGAAGCCGAAACCTCTTAACCTTCATCGTCTTTATCTCTTTAGATTATGTATCGCTTGGCATCAGTTTTGGTGTTTTTACCTATTGCAAAATGTAAAATATGAAAAAATTACTGATCGCGGTATTCGTTTTGAGCCTTGTTACAGCCTGTAAGAAAGAGGCTGGGAAACCTGTTCCGAACGAAATAGATTCTATTGCACAAAATAAAACAGACACTGCAGGTACAGTTCAGACCCATGCGGATAAAGAAGCCGCTTTAAAGCTGGTTAATGATGAGGTTTTGAAAGCACTGAAAGCTAAAGATTATGCAACTTTTGCCTCCTTCATTCACCCACAAAAAGGGATCCGTTTTTCAATGTACGCTTTTGTTAATCTGAAGGAAGATAAACATTTTTCTAAAGCAGATTTTGAAAAATATCAGCCTACCAAAACCTTGTTTACCTGGGGTACACAGGATGGTTCAGGAGATCCTTATAAAGCAACCATCAATGATTATCTTGGCAAATGGGTTTTTTCTAAAGACTTTACAGCTTCACAATATTCAGTGAATAAATTTATCGGCGGAGGAAACTCCCTGAATAATTTAAAAGAGATATATCCAAAAGCTGATTTCACAGAAAACTATATTAAAGGAACCGAAAAATCCGGTAATATGGATTGGAAAACGGTTCGTTTCGTATTTGAAGAATTTGAGGGTAAATATTATCTGATTGCCGTTGTGAATGACCAGTGGACAATATAGAAGTTAGAAGTTAGAAGTTAGCGACTGGAATAAACTTCCAGCCTCTAACTTCCTTTCTTTTTTATTTCAAAACTTCAGTCAGCTGTTGAGTAAGATTTTTTCTTGAAAACCGTTCAATATGCTGGGTATTTTCAATAAGGCTGTCATTTTTCCACAGTTCATATTTTTCAAGAATAAACTTTTTAATGTTTTCTGTATCCTGATAACTGAAATGTTTTCCTGCCTGCGTTTCTTCCAGAATTTTTGCGACATCCGCTTTGTCCGGACCGAAAGATAGAATCTGCTTTCCTGAAGCCAGATATTCAAATATTTTTCCGGGGATAATTCCTTTTGAAGCTTCGTTCGGGAAATTGGTAATAAGAAGCATATCCGAGTTTTGCATTTCTTCAACAGCTTTCCCATGGGCAAGATATCCAAGATTCAGAATATGATTTTTCAGACTTGAATTTTCAATGGAGTGGAGGACTTTATCATCTATTCGTCCTACAAATTTCAACTTAAAATCAGCCGCAAATTCAGCATTTTCTTTCACCAGTTCGTCGAGTGCTTTCCAAAGATTTTCAGGGTTTCTCAGCTGTTCCAAAACTCCGATATAGCTTAGCGTAAATGCTTTTTCAATTTGTGAATTTTTATTTTCAACTGCTTTTTTGCTTGAATCGCTTTCATCAAATCCATTCGTAATACAAAATGCATTAGCTCCGGCCTTTCTGAAGTTTTCAGCATCAGTGTAACTTGTAGCCAAAGTGATGTCTGCATTCTTAAATACAGCACTTTCCAGCTGCCGGTGTTTTTTATCTGAACTTTTAGTTAATTTCAGATGTTTGTAGTAGGAAATCTCTGTCCATGGATCACGGAAATCAGCAACCCATTTCAGGTCCGGCATTTTATTTTTAAGCCCTAAACCAATCAGATGCAGAGAGTGTGGCGGACCGGAAGTAACGATGGTGTCTATTTTATTTTCTTTCAGGTATTTTTCCAGAAATGTAACGGATGGTTTTACCCAAAAAACTCTGGCATCAGGAATGAAAAAATTACCTCTTACCCAAATTGAAAGTTTAGATTTCCAACTTTGGTTTTTGCCTACATCAAATTGTCCGGCTTTGAATTTTTTATTGCTCTTATTCAGTTTTTCAGCAAGCTGATAAGGTTCCCAGATTTTGGTTCTTACCATCTCGATATTTTCCGGAATATCTTTCATCAGTGTTTCGTCCAGCAATGGATAGCTTGGATTTTCCGGAGTATAGATGATCGGTTTCCAACCAAAATCAGGTAGATATTTTGCAAACTTCAGCCATCTTTGAACACCAGGACCTCCCGCAGGAGGCCAGTAATAGGTGATAATCAATATTTTCTTCTGTTCCATTTTTTACTTAATGGTCTTTGTCATTCTGAACGAAGCGTAGCGCAGTGAAGAATCTCACTCTATCTCTTCATTGAGAAATTTCCAATCTGGATTGAATTCTTTAATTAAGTTTTTTTTCTTTTGTCTGGTCCAGCCTTTTATTTGTTTCTCTCTATTTATTGCTGTCTCAATGTCACCAAAATGTTCAAAATATATTAAATAAAAGCATTTATATCTTGAGGTGAAACTTTTTTCAACAGCTTCTGGATTTTTATGACAGTATAGTCTATTCTTCAAATCGTTGGTGACTCCTGTATATAATACTGTCTTTGTTTTATTAGTCAGTATATAGACATAGTAATTATGAGTACCTAATGTTTTCATTTGAGATTCTTCATTACGCTATGCTTCATTCAGAATGACATACTGCAATAATTATTTTAAGCTTTTTGTTCAGTTACAATCTCTTTTTTCTTGTTCTTATTCATCCAGAAAATTCCAAATGCAGCCAACAGGATAAATAATCCGAATGAAAGAAGAGAAAGCCATTTTCCTTTTTCAATCACTTCAGGTTCAAAAACCATTCTGATATGGTGGTTTCCTGCCGGAACATGTACGGCACGAAGCAAATAATCTGCTTTGATATAAGGAACTTCTTTCTCATCTACTAACACTTTCCATCCATGAGGATAATAAACTTCAGAGAATACGGCCAATTGAGGTGTTTTCGACTGAGATTTAAATTCAAGTTCGTTAGGCTGGTATTTCGTAAGAGTGATAAATGCTGTAGAATCTGCCTGAACAGGTTTGTTATCAAAATATGATTTGTCAGATGAAGCAATGACAGCTGTTTTCTTGTTGTCAATAGTCCCGATCGCTTTTATTTCCTGATTAGGAGTATCTACAAATTTTAAATCGCTTACAAACCATGCATTGCCATTAGCTTTAGGATTAGGAACAACCTGTGGCTGCTCAGGACCTCCGAAAACCATGTATTTGGTATTCAACAGGTTTAATACATTAGGTGTTTTTATACTATCAATACTATTGATGTATTCATTCAGTACATCGTCATATCTTCTTAATTTTACAGCGTGATAACCGCCGATGGAAGCCTTAAAATAAGAGGTATTGGTTTCGCTGGTAACTCCTAATGTCTGGTTGTAAATTCTGTAGTGTGTTTTGTCTTTCTCAGCAATAGTCTCCAATGTTTTGTTGATGTTGACATTGGATAAAATAGATTCAAGATTTGGATTTCCCTGCACTTTTTCAGCCAACAGGTCTGAACTTTCAGTCTGGAAAGGATTTTCAGCGAAGATTTTATCAACATAGTTTTCATCGTTTAAGTAACGTTTGTTTACCGACCAAAGATCAAATAAACTTACAAGCCCAATCACTACCAAAGCAATATTCTGATTAAGCTTTTTCTTTAAAGTTAAGAATAGAGCTGCCGCAGTAATCGCTACATAAATGAATGCTTTTATGGCATCTATTCTGAATAATTTATATCTTTCATCTACAAGATAATCAAGCAGGAAAGGAGGGAAGTAGGTTTTCTCGTTTTCTGTAGCAAAACCTAACAATGATTTTCCAAAGATTAAAAGAATCAATAAAAATCCTAACGTTCCACCTCCTACATACATCAGAATTTTCTGCTTATATTCTTCAGTCAACTTTTCATCTGTAAAGAATCTGTATAATCCCAAAATGGCAATTAATGGGAATAATAACTCTACTACCACTAAGATTGAAGAAGGAGCTCTGAATTTATTATAGAACGGTACATAATCGATAAAGAAATCCGATAATGGCATAAAGTTACTTCCCCAAGCCAGTAAAATGGTCAGGATGGAAGCTCCTAAAATCCAGTAACGGTATTTTTTCGAGGCAAAAAAGAATCCCAATAAAGCAAGAAAACAAACAATTGCTCCCTGATAGGCAGGTCCTGAAGTTCCCGGCTGGTCTCCCCAGTAAGTAACCCCGCTGAAACCTTTGGAAATTCTGTCCATTTCAGCCTGTGAACCTACATTTTCCTGCACCAGCTCCTGAACTCTGTTCATGATTTCTTTTCCTTCAGGTTCCTGGCTTCCGCCTCCCATTAATCTTGGAATAAAAAGGTTTAAAGTTTCCAGTTGCCCGTAGCTCCACATCAGCATACTTTCTTTGTCCATTCCGGATTTTCCTGAAGTATGGCTGTCGTTATTTAAAATCTGCTTTCCACGAACCGTTTCTTTTACATATTCTGAATTGGCCATGATTCTTTGTGAATTCATTCCAACCCCGATAACACATGACGCTGCGATAATCCCTGATGAAATAAGGAAGTGCTTCATCGGTGTCTTTTTCTGGATGGCTCTGATCAATTCAGAAAGGAATAAGAATCCTAACGCAATGAACAGATAATAGGTCATTTGTGGGTGGTTTGCAGCAATTTGAAGACCCATAAAAAGGGTAGTGACAATGAACCCCCAGATGTATTGTTTCCTGATATACACCAGTAAAATTCCGGCTAACAGCGGTGCGAAATATTCAA
The DNA here is from genome assembly GCF_050470705.1 of Chryseobacterium sp. NRRL B-14798. Lineage (NCBI taxonomy): Bacteria > Pseudomonadati > Bacteroidota > Flavobacteriia > Flavobacteriales > Weeksellaceae > Chryseobacterium > Chryseobacterium sp. NRRL B-14798. Next base: position 1,464,151 of record NZ_JBFLUL010000005.1, read on the forward strand.
TGGTATTTACTTTACCATTATGTCCGGCTGCAATAATGATATAAAAATAGGTGGAAAGTCCGAAGAAAGTAGCTCCCAAAAGAGCATATTTCCAGTTTCTGACCACTACCATTCCCAAAAGGAAAAAACCTGCAAACAGCAGGAAGAGATAATTAACCGGCCTTGGCAGGAAATTCAGATTGCTGTCTATTTTTTTGATGATATCACCTTTGAACTGGCTTCCCATCTGATAAGTCGGCATTCCCCCAAACATGGAGTCACTCCAATAGGTTTCATTTCCGGTATTGGCTCTGTAGTCAAGCAGTTCTTTTGCTCCTCCTCTGTACTGTACAATATCATGCTGGAAAAGCTGTTTCCCTGAAAATACAGGAGTGGAATATAAAAATGCTAAAACTATAAATACTACTAATGAAATTGCAATATAAATTAAGTTTTTATTTTTTGCCATGCTGGTTATTATCTTTTATTTCTTGGAATTTTTACCTTTTGTCATTACTCTCTTTCACCTCTTCGTAGTCTACCGTTTCTGCATCCCACTTAAGGTTCTTTTTGTTATTCTTATTCGAGTTGTTGATGTCCTGCTGCCCGTTGTTTTGATTATTGTTATTAAAACGGTAACTATAGAATGTCTTAAAGAAAATTCTTTTCAGAATATTCCAGACAAAGAAAATAATAATGGCAGTGAGTACTAACTCAAGAATGTACTTCATAATTTTTTTGTTTAAAGTTCAGGGTTTAATATGTAAACTTTAAACCCTGAATGTTTATTCAAGTTATTTAGCAGATGGGTTTACCATTACCGAAGAATTGGAAATACTTTTCATAGACTGAGACTGTTTTCCATCGGAAATGGTTTCTATCTGAGTTGTTTTTACGTTGATATTCTGGTTGGTAATCCATCCCGTGCTTTCGTCAAACTTAATGGTTCCGTTCTGAACAAGCTCACTGCTCAGGCTGTGTGTGATAGGTCCCTGAGTTTTCTTTTCTGTTTTTTTGGGAATACCTCCGGTTACTGCAATTTCTGCAGCTCCGTTTCCTAAGCTTTTCATTACATAATTAGAGGTTACTTTAACAGCTCCGCTGGCGTCAGCATTTTCAGAAGTTGACCATTTTTCTCCGATTTTAACTCCTTTTTTAGGAATAATCATCAGGTTTTTATGGAACTGGTCTTTCAGTACTTTTTCGTTGAAAGACTGCTTAAGGCTTGCTACTACGCTTGCTTTTTCATTGGCATCTTTGATAAGTGTACCAACTGCGTTACCTACTTTTGTGTAAACAGCATCAAATCCTGTAATAGAAATTACATTCCCTTTTGTATCCATCTTCATCTGAAGTTTGTTTCCGGTAAGCGCTTTGTTTACATTCCAGATCATTTTAAGATCATCTTCTTTAGGAAGAGGAAGTTTGGTGTCTACTACTACCGTTTTTCCCTGTGCCGACTGAGAACTTCTCTTTGCTACAAGGTTAAGCGTCATTTCATATACGTTTCCTTTGATGTCATCCACTACAAAATTCATCTCATCTGTAGATTCGCTGGTAGCGGTGATGGATTTCCCCTGAGGGTCAGTCATAGTCTTCACATCTCTCTGATAAGTGGTAAGAGGATATGTTTTACCTTTTTCCAGCTTGAAAGTCTGTGTAATAACTCCCGCAGAATCTTTGATAGCAGGGTTTTCTGAAACTTTCGCTACAGAATCAGCAGGAACTTCTACCGTTACTGTTTTTCCGGTTTTAGGATCTACTTTCGTTATTTTTGCTGTTTCTTTTTTACAAGATACAAGAGCTATTGATGATATAAGCGCAAGCGCTGCAATATTCTTCATTCGATTTTTTTAACTTTATTTTTTACTACTGTTTCTTAATATATTATCTGCGATGTCGTGCAGTTTTCCCTGAGATTCTCCATCCGATTCATTGGAAAGTACTACGACTCCCATGTTTTTTGATGGATATATCTGAAGAACACTTGAAAAACCAAATGTACCTCCTGTATGATAAACGGTTTCAGTTCCATCTTCATAGGTGTGCAATCTCCAATATAATCCAATAGCATCTCCTTCACTTTTTACAAAAGGAGTATGGGATGCTTTCACATATTTATTGTTCTCATCCAGATGATACTGCATGTATTTCACAAGATCTCCTGTAGTAGAAATGATTCCTCCTGCAGGAGCAAAAATGGTTGTGAAATTTCTGGGCATTATCTTTCCTTTTTCGTTATAACGAGTCAATAGCTGTGCAGAATTCGTACCAATAATAGTATGATTCATTTTCAGAGGCTTTGTGATATACTCTGAAAGCAGGTTTTCATAGCTTGTATGATATACTTTTTCCAGGATATCCCCGGCAATCTGTGTTCCGACATTGGAATATTTATATTCTGTTCCGGGTACAAAATCCACTTTAGCCTGATGAAGATCCTCATAAAAATTCTTTTTTGAATAGTTTTTATAAAAATCCGACAATGCGAGGGCAACAGAGTCCATCGGTTTTTTGAATGTTTCAGACTGATCCGGTAAAAACTGAGGCAATCCTGATGAATGATTGGTTAGATTACCGATTGTTATCGGGTGCTTTTCAAATTCAAGATTAGGATAATTTCCATCCAGATATTTCCGGATATCATCATCCATTTTGATTTTACCATCTACTAAAGCATGAGCCAGAAGTGTTCCGGTAAAGGTCTTTGTGATGGATGCAATCTCATATGGACTTTGGGAGGTTGGAAGTTCTGATTTCCCTATTTCTGTTGTCCCATAATTATAAAAATAACTTTTACCATCTTTAAAAATGCCTATTGAAATTCCTACACGTGCAGGATCCTGCATATAAGCAACAGCTTCTTTCTGAACCATCTTATAAAGATCAGTGGCAAGACGGTTGTCTGTTGCTGTTTTTTTTGTCTGGGCATTAAAAGCCAACGGGACAAAAAATAAAGGTAAAAGTGATTGTATTTTCATGGTTATGGATTAGGTATCACGGACATTTTCTGTCTTACCGCTTCATACAAAATCGCTCCACATGCTACAGAAACATTCAGGGATTGTGTTTTTCCTTCAATAGGAAGTTTTATTTTTTCATCAGCATGATGCAATACTTCTTTAGAAATTCCGGTTTCCTCATTTCCCATAACGATAGCACATGGCTCAGTCATATTAACATCATAGATTAACTTCTGCGCTTTTTCGCTGGCTGCATATACGGAAATTCCGCTTTGCTGAAGGAAGTCTACCGTGTGGGCAAGATTGTTTTCCTTACATATTTTGATATTATAGATCGCTCCGGCAGAAGTTTTTATCGCATCGGAATTGATAGGAGCAGCTCCTTTTTCAGGAATAATAACTGCATCTATTCCTACGCATTCCGCTGTTCTGCAGATGGCTCCAAAGTTTCTTACATCGGTAAGTCTGTCCAGAATTAAAAGGAAAGGTGTTTTTCCCTGTTCGAATAACTGTGGAACAATATCCTCCACTTTATGAAACGGTACGTCCGAAATAAAAGCAACCACACCCTGGTGGTTCTTTCTTGTAAAACGGTTCAGTTTTTCAACCGGAACATAATTGGGACGGATTTTATTTTTCGCTAAAATGGCTTTTAATTCAGCATAAATAGGACCCTGAAGTGCATTCTGCACAAAGATCTTGTCAATCGTTTTTCCCGCTTCAATTGCTTCAATCACGGGACGCAGCCCGAAAATAAAATCGTCTTTCATTGAGTTGTTAAAATTTTATGTTTAAGGTTCAAAGTCTAAAGTTCAAAGTTTAAAGTTTTGAATTTAAGGTTTGTACTTTGTTCCTTTTAAATCTGTTGTATTTAAATATTTTATAAAAGAGCTGATCTTTTTACTTAACGTTTCTGTCTGCTCAATTAATGTTTCAAATTTTTCCTGCGAAATAAAGCTCCTGTCAAAAACTCTATACAATTGTGATCTGGTTTCTCCACAGGAAGCTTTCGCGATAGAAAGAAATTGTATAAATTCTTTATTCCCGTTTCTTTCAAATCCTTCGGCAATATTATCCATTACAGACCCCGAAGATCCATCAATTTGATTGCTAAGTTTAAAATTATTCTTAAGGTTTGTAGATTCAATAATATTATAAATCTCGTTACATAGTTGTCGGGATAATTTCCAGATCTCTAAATCCTCAAATCTATTAATAGTCCCCATAACCTTAAACTTTAAATCTTAAACTTTGAACTAATACTTCTCTCCTAAAATTGCTCTTTTTTGTGCCATCACATATCCATAGTGAAGGGTTTCGTGCATATTGTTGAAGATGATGGCATCCTGAATGCTTTTCAGATCCATTCCGAAACTTGTGGTGTAAGGAGTGTAGTCTGAGAAGAAATCACTGTCATAATCCTTCATTAAAATCTTTGAAGTTTCGGTAAGTAAAAATTCTAAATCTTCCACTTCTGATTTCTGAACATTTAAGTTGGGCAAAGTCCCTTTCTTGTATGTTTCAATCCAATACTTATCTATACGGAAAGGATTTCCGCTCAGGTAATAGTGCAGTAGCTGCTGTGTGGCAACAGTATGGGCAATATTCCAGTAAATATTGTTGTTGAAACCATCCGGAATCAGGATCAGATCTTCATGAGAGGTATTCTGAAGGATATCTAAAAGGTTCTTTCTAACCTGTCTGTGTGCTTGAAAATGATAATTCATTTTGCAAAATTTTTAATCACCAAAAATAGTTTAATAAACTGGAAATGACAATTTTTTTGGGTAGAGGATTAAAGTTAAAATTTTTTAACTATTTGAAAAAAGAGCAAATTAAGGTTGTTCTTTGGCTAATTTTTATTGATAACAGAGTGTTTTAGATGTGTATTAATATGTGATAATTAATGAAAAACCTCCCGTGAAAAGCTTCAGGGAGGGTATGTTTTCATTATTTCTGAAAAATCTGCCCGCAATTATTTTTTGATTATTTTGTGGGTAAAGGTCGTTCCGTCTTTTAAAACAATATGTAGAAAATAAACCCCTGTGCTGTATGACGAAAGATTTATTTTGTTTTCGTTATAAGTTTCGGAAAGTTTTCGGCCTTCTGTATTAAAAACACTGATTGAATTGACTTCTGCTTTTGATTTTACATTGACAAAGTCCGTAGTAGGATTGGGATATATGTTCACGTCAACTGTTCTGATATCTTTTGCATTCAGTGCTGTATTGCTCTTCCCCTGCATATAAACCGATAACCTTACTTCTCCCTGCTGTTGGTTGAAAACGGCAGTTGGAATTGTGTGTTTCAAGGTGTGATTCCCCGCAGTTAAGCTCGGTAATGTAAATTTTCTGATGGGAACAGAATTTCCCGGACACCAGTTATTCCATGAAGTCCAGTCAGCAAAAGTTTTAGGAGTAGAACCATAGATTCCGTTTCCTTGAGTATTGTATACACGGTACGGTTCACATGAAATACCTCCTGGAGTATAGGTGAGAACCTGTACATCATCTATATAGGTATAGTTTTGTCTTCTGACATATTCTTCACCGCCACTGTTGGCCCCATGGGGAGTAGAAATTACAAAAAAACGGGCATTTGTAACAGGGCTTGGCAGATTAAAAGTAACAATTCTAACCGTTTCTCCGGTAACATCGGTGCTGTTGTAGTTATTAAGACTGCTGTAAGTTAGAAGAGGTAAAAGATTATTGCTGTCTGTAGGTGCTGCTCCTGTATCCGTTGAGAAAAAAGTAAGGGTGCCTGAAAAAACATCAGTTCTGTTTGTGCAGCCTGAAACCTGAGTCTGTGCTGCATAAGGAACCCCGAAAACATCCAGTTCCATATACAGATCGTACATGCCACGCAATGTTGTATCATGAAATATGCTGTACAAATTGCTGACATCATAGGTGTAAGGAACTTCAGAGGGTGTTTTGTTTTTATTCATAAAAGGAGTAATATATCTGCCTACTTCTATTCTTTTGACATTAGAATCATTGATGGTGTAAATAGATTGGTTTTTAGGTACCATTGCTAAAAAGACTTCTCCGAGACGGTCATAATTGTCACACAATGCAGCGATTGTTACCCGCATCGCAATCTTAGCTTTGAAAGAGTCTAGTTCTGCGTCAGTAAGCTTTCTGGTGTATCTGGAGTTATTCAATCTGGTCAAACCCACGGGCGTAGGATTGGATACCGTAGCTGCATAGCCATCATAGTAGACAGCATCAGAAATTATATTGGTCATGGTCGTTTGGGCGAAAACGAAATTGGCAATGAAAAAACTGCAAAAGGATAGCTTTTTATACATAGTATTGATGTTTAGTGTAAATGTATTAAATATTTATTAAAATCAAATTTAATTTATCTTATTTTGTGTAATTGTCTTGTATTATTGTTAAATGTTTATTGTTTTTAAATTTTAGTTTGTTTTTGTTTAAATTATTTCTTAGTATAGGGTTATGTGATGAAATATATTTATTATTGCTGTAATCAAAGTATTTATTATTAAATTAGCACTATATTTTACCTAAATGTTATTAATGATGAAAAGAATTTTACTTTTAGCTTTATTTTTTATATTTGCGATAATGGATGCGCAAATCAATATCAATATTGGTAGTTCAAATGTTGGTGTTGCTCCGGTAAGCAGTTTTTTTTCCTATTCCTATGTACAGCAGATATATCGTAAACAGGAATTAAATGCCAGTACGGCAGGTTCTATTACCGGCCTTACATTTTATGTGGATTCTTCCTCTACTATTACTGAATCTTCAAACTGGACCGTATATCTCGGGCATACTTCAAAAACAGTCTTTTCTTCCGGCACAGACTGGATTCCTGCTTCGCAACTGACACAGGTATTTACGGGAGCTGTCACCAAAAACAATAATAAAGTCGAAGTTGTTTTTACTACGCCATTTACTTATAATAATGTTGATAATTTAGTTGTTGCAGCAAAAGAAAACTCTCCGAATATTGATATTAATAATTTTGATGAAGCTTTCCATGTCTATCCTCATTTTCCATATTCAACACTGTACTATAAAGGAGACCGCGCTGTAGTGGATATTGCATCTCCTCCTGGAGGAATAAGTGCAGATTATAAATCAGCAGTTACAATTTCAGGTCTTACACCAAATGTCAGCCCTGCCTGTCCTTTTGTTATTTATCCTGTAAATAATGTTCAAAACGTTTCTCTATTTCCTGATTTCAACTGGTATCCTGTTTCAGGTGCTGCATCCTACAAAGTTTCAGTGGGGACAAGTTCAGGAAGTTCAGATATTATTAATCAGCAGATCGTATCCGGAAATAGCTTTACCCCTTCTGCAGCTCTTCCGGCCGGAACAACTTGCTATTTAAGAATAACATCAGTTTCAGGAGGTATTGAATCTTCAGGATGTTCAGAACTTGTTTTTAAAACTGTTCCTCCAATACCTGTAAATGACGCATGTGCGGGAGCATTGCTGGCATCAGTATTTCCTTACACCTACACTCAGAATGATGCTATATCTACAACTAATAATGCCGGAAATATAACGGTATGTACAAGTAGTGGAGATGCAGGAATGAATGATGGTACATGGTTTAAGTTTACGGGTGATGGCAGTCAGTATACGATTAAGGTGACTATGCCTTCCGGAAGTAGCTATGATCCGCAGATAGCTGTATATAGTGGCAGCTGCAGTAATCTGTCATGTACAGGAACTGTAGATACTGGTGGCAATGGTACAGCAGAAACCCTTACTATTACCACTACGGGAGGAACTGATTATTTTATAAATGTCGGTGCTTATGAAGATACTACTGATGCTCCTGAAAATATATTTACCATTACTATAACCAAGCTTTAAATACTAAGAAACAGCTCTTGATTGATAATTTAGACAAACAATTAAAAAAATGTTGCAGAAGTAATTTGTGACATTTTTTTTCGATAATATGAAAAAAATAAAGAATGGTTTAATAGTAATAATTTGAATTTCTGGATTTATATATAGATAAGAAATACAGTATTATAGCATTGAAAATATTGTTAATGCCGGATTTTTTAACAAACTTTAACTCAAAAATGGCATTTATTATGTTGATTAATGCAAGTATTTATCAGAAATTTACCACTTATTTTAAATCGAGCTATGTCAGAGATATATCAAGCTGAAGATATCCGCCAATTGACGGAAAAAGTAAAAGAAAAAAACTACTTATTTACTCTTCTGAGACAGGAAATCAACAAAGTTATTATTGGGCAGGAATACATGGTAGACCGTCTTTTGGTAGGGCTTTTGGGAAACGGACACGTTCTTCTTGAAGGAGTACCGGGACTGGCTAAAACCTTAGCGATAAAAACATTGGCAGATGCTGTTCATGGAGATTTTTCAAGGATTCAGTTTACACCGGATTTACTTCCTGCAGACGTAGTGGGAACGATGATTTTCAATATCAAAGACAATGATTTTTCTATAAAAAAAGGGCCGGTATTTGCGAATTTTGTTTTGGCGGACGAGATCAACCGTGCGCCGGCAAAAGTACAGTCAGCGCTTCTGGAGGTCATGCAGGAAAAACAGGTGACGATTGGTGACGAAACCATGAAGCTTCCAAAACCGTTCCTGGTATTGGCGACACAAAACCCTATTGACCAGGAAGGAACTTACCTGCTTCCTGAAGCACAAAGCGACCGTTTTATGCTGAAGTGTACCATAGATTATCCTGCTTTTGAAGATGAAAGACAGGTGATGAGAATGGTTTCAACCTCACACCAGCCAACGGTTAAGCCTGTAATCTCCCTTCAGGATATTGTAGATGCAAAAGAACTGATCAATCAGATTTATCTCGACGAGAAAATTGAAAAATATATCCTGGATATGGTGTTCGCAACACGTTATCCGGAAAATTACGGTCTTTCTGAACTTAAAAATTATATCAGCTTCGGAGCTTCTCCAAGAGCATCCATCAACCTTGCTATTGCTTCAAGAGCCTACGCCTTCTTAAAAGGAAGAGCATTTGTCATTCCGGAAGATGTAAAAGCATTGGCAAAAGATGTATTGAGACACAGAATGGGATTGACCTTTGAAGCAGAAGCGGAAGAGATCACAACTGAGGAAATTATCAATAGAATTTTAGCAAAAATACAGGCACCATAATGAGTGATGTGATCATAAGAAAAGCAGTTCAGCAGGACTGTGCTGCCATGCTGGATTTGATAAAAGAATTGGCAGAATATGAAAAAGCGCTGCATGAAGTAACCGTGACTTTAGAGGATTTTACTCAGGATGGTTTTGGAACTTCTCCCGTGTGGGGAGCTTTTGTAGCGGAATATGAAGGAGAAATAGTTGGAATATCCCTGTATTACGACAGATATTCAACCTGGAAAGGAAGAAGACTGTATCTTGAAGATCTTGTAGTAACTGAAAAGCTAAGAGGAAAGCAGATTGGAAAAAAATTATTTGATGCAACACTGGAATATGGTCAAACGAATAATTACAGTGGAATGGTGTTTCAGGTATTGAACTGGAATGAGCCAGCCATCAATTTTTATAAAAAATACAACACAAAGTTTGATAATGAGTGGTCGAACGTATCCATTGAGTTTAATGACTAGCCCAAAACCCAGATACCTCACCCAACATGAAACTTTGAATGTTAAACCTTGAATTTTGAACTCGTCTATGCAGATAAAAGATATTGTAAAAAAAGTAAAGCAAATTGAAATCCGTACCAGAAAAAAGACGGAGGCTGCTTTGATGGGGCAATATCACAGTGCTTTTAAAGGGCAGGGGATGACTTTTTCTGAGGTACGTCCTTATCAGTTTGGAGATGAGATCAGAAGAATCGACTGGAATAAAACCGCACGTTTCCGTGAACCATTCGTAAAAGTAATGGAAGAAGAAAGGGAACTGACAATGATGATTCTTGTGGATATTTCCGCTTCCATGGATTATGGAACAAAAGTCCAGCTGAAAAGGGAATATGTAGCTGAAATTGCCGCCAGTTTAGGATTTTCAGCAGCTGGTAATAATGATAAAGTAGGATTGATCCTGTTTGCTGATAAAGTATATAAAGTCATTCCTCCTCAAAAAGGAAGAAAACATATCCTTTCTATTATCAGCAATATTCTCACTGCAGATTATGTTCCGGCAGAATCTAAAATAGACAAGGCAATGGAATATATGATGGGAATTTTTAAAAGAAAATCTCTGGTATTTCTGTTTTCAGATTTTGAGGATGCCTATGACTCCAAAATGCTGAGAGTAGCTTCAAAGAAACATCAGTTGCTGGGAATGAGGATTTATGATGAAAAAGATAATGAAATCCCTGACGTCGGATATGCCCGATTACTTGATGTAGAAACCGGAAAAGAGATCTGGGCCAATACTTCCAGTGCAAGATGGCGGTATACCTTCGCAGAAGCTCAAAAACAAAAACTCAGAGCGCTGGAAGAAGACTTTGCCAACAGCTCTGCCAGTTTTATGAATATCAATACCGGTTCGGATTATTCAAAATTATTGTATAATTACTTTCAGAAAAAATAACATCGGGCTGAGCCCGTAACTTAAAAACATCAGGCGTTTTGCCTTATTATTTAACATTGAGAAAAATACTTTTAATATTATCTTTTCTGATCTGTGCAAATGCTTTTTCACAGATATTATCCTCTAACGTAGAAAAGAAAACTCTTGCTCTCGGAGAAATCAATCATCTTACCATAAAGATTGATAACCTTAATGAGCAGCAGGTAACTTCAGCAGCCAAAAATGAGCTGCTTCCTTTTCATTTTGAAGAAACCAAAGACAGTATCGGACAAACGGCTAACACCTATGAAAGAAAAATCGAATTTGCTGTTTTTGAAGAAGGAAAATTTACCATTCCGGAACTGGAATTCAAAGTGGGTGACAGAATACTTAAAACAATTCCTTACGAAATAGATGTTATTAATACGGCTCAAAAAGCAGATCAGATCAATGATATCATGAATAATAAGCAGGTGAAACTTGAACCCAAAGATTATTGGGAGCTTTATAAGTTTTATATCCTTGCTGCATTGGCTGGTATTGCACTGGTTATTGCTATTATTATGTTTGTAAAATGGGGAAGAAAATCAAAGAGTTCTCCTGTAGTGGCAACCAACCAGACCTTAAAAGAGCTCGACTCTCTTAAAAAGAAAAAATATATTGAAGGAGGAAACTTCCGTTCGTTTTATGTGGAACTGATCGATATTTCCAGAACCTTCATTACAAAACAATACCGCCTTCCTGCAGATGTACTTCTTACCGATGATCTTATTGAGGTCATGAAAAAAAATAATACCATCTCGCAGGACAACGAAAAAATAATAGAAGATGTTTTCCTTAGGGGAGACCTGGTGAAATTTGCCAAAACATTTCCTGATCAGGAAACCATGGAAAGAGATTTTGCCAATATCAGGGATTTTGTGAAAAGATCATCCAAAGATTTAGAATTCGAAAACTTAAGAAAGGATGTTTAATTTTGAGTTTTACAGCCCATGGTTTTTGCTGCTTTTTCTGCTGTTTATCCCACTTTTAATTAAAGATATTGGAAAAAATAAAAGAAAAGGTATAAAAGTTCCTACCGTAAAAAATATGGATCACAGCGGGAGTATCCAGGGTGTGCTTTTTTTGCTGAAAATATCAAAATATATCATTCTTTCTGCGTTGATTATTGCGATGGCAAGACCGAGAACGTTTACCATTTCTCAGGACAGAGATGATACAAAGGGAGTCGATATTATGTTATCCATTGATGTTTCTCTAAGTATGCTGGCGAAGGATCTGAGCCCGGACAGAATTACCGCCCTGAAAGATATTGCCGTGAAATTTGTCCAGAAACGTCCCAATGATAGGATAGGCGTAGTAGCATACGCTGCAGAAGCTTTCACAAAAGTTCCGGTTACCTCAGACCATCAGGTGGTTATTGATGAAATTAAAAACCTGAATTCCGCAGGTCTTGAACCTGGAACAGCTATCGGTGAAGGACTCTCTGTAGCAGTGAATCATTTGATTAAAAGTAAAGCCAAAAGTAAAGTGGTGATCCTGATGACGGATGGGGTAAGCAATATTCAGAATGCGATTCCACCACAGGTTGCTGCCGAACTGGCAAAAAATAATAATATAAAGGTATATGCAATCGGAATTGGAACCAATGGTTATGCACTGATGCCTACATCGCAGGACATTTTTGGTGATTTGATTTTTACTGAAACAGAGGTGACGATAGATGAAAATACCTTGAGAGAAATAGCTCAGACAACGGGAGGCAGATATTTCAGAGCTACTTCAAACAGCAGTCTGGAAGAAGTATACAATGAAATCAACCAATTGGAAAAATCTGATGTAAAGGTTTCCAAGCTGTACAATTATGAAGAGTATTTCAAAATATTCCTTTGGGTTGCACTGGCCATGCTGGTGCTGGATGCATTGTTGAGATGGGTGTTTTATAAAATTTTAAGCTGATGAGTTGGTCTTTAGGAAATTATTGGTATTTATTTTTACTGTTGCTTCTGCCGCTGTTAGCTTCTTTTTTAATCCGTTTTTTACAATGGAGAAATAAAAAAAGAGAAATTTTTGCTGCCAGCCAGTTTCACGAGAATTTATTTGAAAAAAGATCAGGATTTACAAAGTTTTTTCCTGCATTATATTTATTGGGAACATTATTTCTGATATTCTCTATCATTGACCTTTTGAACGGTTCAGAAGAAGTGAAAAGTACCCAGAAGCTGAACAATGTAATCTTTATGCTGGATGTATCCAATTCTATGAATGCTGAGGATATAGAACCAAGCCGTCTGACGGAAGCCAAAAATCTGATGCTGGCTACCATGAAGAAAATGAATAATGATAAGGTAGGTATTGTGATTTTTGCAGGGAATGGAATGTCTATTATGCCTCTGACAACTGATTATAATTCTGCGGAAACTTATATCAGCGGTATTGAAACCAGCTCTATGCAGATTCAGGGAACAGATTTTCTGAAAGGAATGCAGGCTGCTGCTGAAAAATTTAAAAATGTAAGCAAAGGATCCAGAAAAGTGATTCTGCTGAGTGATGGTGAAGATAATGAAGGAAATGATAATGCTGCCATCAGATTAGCTAATAAAGAAGGAATAAGCATTACTTCTGTAGGAGTAGGTACAGATGAAGGTGCACCGGTTCCTGAATATGTGTTCGGACAGCTGATGGGGTATAAAACCGATGCCAACGGAGGTACGGTGATTTCAAAAAGGCAGACGGAAGCATTAAAGAAAATGGCGGAATCTACAGATGGAACTTATATTGACGGAAATAATATCAATGAAGCTCCGGACAGGATTGTAGATGCAGTAAATAAAAAATCTGCCGGTGCGGAAACTATGGTAAAATCACAAAATGCCAACCATTATTATCAGTATTTTCTTGCAGTATCTCTTCTGTTTTTCTTTTTAATTTATATTTTTAATCCTAAAAAAGATTTTAATGTGTAGAATTCCTTTATTTATAGAAGAAATTCTACAAGTACTTTAACCGAACTTTAACAATTAAAACTCTGTTTCTTAACATATAAAGGAATAATTTTGCAAGTGATGAATACTAAAATCATATTTTTATCGTTTATTGTTGCCATTTCTTTCTCAGGCTTCATGTTTGGGCAGGAAAGCTATAAGAATTTAGTGTATGAAGGCAATCAGAAATTTGACGGTAAAGATTATGAAGGTGCCTCTTCGAAATATATGGAAGCGATAAAATCCAATGATAAAGATTTTACCGCTCACTATAATATGGGGAATGCATTGTATAAAAGTAAAAAATATGAAGAAGCAAAGGCTGAGTTTGAAAAAGCAGAAAAACTTTCACAGACACTTCCTGATAAAGCAGCTGCTCTTCATAATTTAGGGAATGCTTATATGCAGATGAATCAGCCGGAAAAAGCTGCTGATTATTATAAAAAAGCCTTGAAGCAGGATCCCCACAGTGAGGTAACCCGAAAAAATTATGAGATTGCCAAACTGAAAGAGAAAGAAAAACAACAGCAAAAAAACGAACAGAATAACTCAGGAAAAGGTGGCGGCGGAAATGATCAGAACAAAGGAGATGATCAGAAAGGCGACAAGGACAAAAAACAGGATCAGGGTAACGGCCCGCAAAACGAAGGTAAAAGTGACCAGGGTGACAATCCTAAGCAGAATCAAAATAATGAAGGCAGAATGCCCAAGAATCTTGAAAATGCGATCTTAGATAAAATAAACGAAAAAGAAAAAGAAACCGCCAGAAGAATTTTAAACAAAAATTCTTATTCGATGCCTGAAAGCAACGAGAAAGATTGGTGATGCAGCATAAATTGATTTACATATTGCTAACGCTGGCATCCGTAATTACTTACGGACAGGTAAATCTATCTATGGATGCAGATAAAACCGAATATGCAGGTAAGGATATCATCAACCTGACCATCGTTCTTGAACTTAACGGAAGTGACCTTGTACAGCAGACAGGTTTCCAGCTTCCGGATCTTTCAAAATTTAATATTATAGGAAGCGGGTCTGTTACGAATACCGTGATTGATCCTGCTACCAATACTTTAATTACCCAAAAAGTCTCCAGAATTGCTCTGGAACCTAAGAAAAAAGGAAAAATAAAAATCGGTTCCGTTCTCGTTACCGTCAACAACAGAATCTATAAAACAGAACCTTTTGATGTCAATATCCGTGATATTGTCGACAGAAGATCTCTGGCAGCAAATACTTCCAATGATGTGTATCTGAATATGGAAATTGATGACAGGGATGTATATCAGGATCAGCCTACTGTAGCTGTTCTGAGAGTCTATTCCAGAAATATGGATAACCTGAGAAAGGTGAAAAATATTCACCTTCCGCAGCAGGACAATATCAACGTACATCCTATTAATTTTAATAAGTCTGAGATAGATCCGTCCGGATATGGAAATATGCCTTCGCAGGTTCTGGCCATGTTTATGGTATTTCCTAATGAAGCAGGATATGTGGAAGTTCCCGGAGTATCTGCTTCAGTAAGTACCTATTCCAATAAAACAAAAATTGTTTCCAATAAAGTCAGAATCAACGTAAGAAGGCTTCCTGAAGGAGCTCCCGAATGCTTTAAAAATGCTGTTGGAAACTTTAATGTAAACGTATACAATGCTTCCAAAGAAAAACCGGAAGCCAAAAAGCCTCTGAATATAGTGGTGAAAGTTTCAGGAGAAGGTAATTTACCTGATATGGAACTTCCCAAGATTGCTGCTTCTCCGGATTATGAAGTTTTTGCCCCCAAAATTACCTCAAAAGTTGCTCCGGGAACTTCCGGAATGAAAGGTGAAATCCTGGCTAATTATGTGATTATTCCTAAAAAATCAGGAGTAATTTCAATTAAAACGGAACAATTTGCTTTCTTTGATCCAGCAAGCAAAGAATATGTAGATCTTGGACAGAAAACACTGGATCTGAACGCATTTTCCCACGATCAGATTTTGGAAGCACGTTCTACAGTGGAGAAAGTAAATGAATATACCAATAACCTTTTAGAGACGGTAAATACTCCGGTATTAAAAACCACTTCTTTTAAAGTAAAAGAAAAAAGCAAATTCCACTGGAATATTCTTCTGACCAATATTGCTATTCTGATCAGTTTATTTGTTGCATATCTGCTATTTAAAAATTGGCAAAAAAAACGTACATTAGTTAGGGAAACTGTACCTTCAAAACCTTTAGGTTCAGTGGCTGAAACAGAAAAAGAGATCAGAGAATTGATGAAAACAGATATTAATGATTATTTTGGATATCTGGAAAATCTTAAAGATAACGGAGAGTATGAAAAGTTCTTTGTAACGCTGGAAGAATTGGACGAGGAAGTAAGAAGCCAGTATTACAAAGGCTCTACTCCCGAGTTTAAAACTTTTCTTGAAAAACACAAGGGTTCTTCAGTTGCAGATGAATACAGCAGACTGCAGCAGAAAGTTCAGATGGAAAAATACAATCCTGTGAAATCTGCTGAAGCTTTGGAAGAACTTTTGAAAACTATTGTTAATTTATATTCACAAATTAGCAAATAATCAGTTTATTTTCATATTTTTGCGAAATTTTTAATTACAAAGAGATGGAAATTTTTGAGGGTTTTTCTTTTAAAGAGATTGTTACCAGCTTTATGGTTCTTTTTGCCGTTATCGATATCATCGGCTCAGTTCCTATTATCGTAAGTCTTCAGCAGAAGTTTGGACAGATTGAAGCCGGAAAGGCTGCCATTACTGCGGGAGCAATTATGATCGTTTTCCTGTTCGTAGGAAATAAGATTCTGAAGCTTATCGGAGTGGATGTAAATTCCTTTGCCATTGCCGGAGCTTTTGTGATTTTTGTCATAGCCCTGGAAATGATTTTAGGAATTGAAATCAATAAAACCACTGAAGCAAAGGCTGCATCCATTGTACCCATCGCATTTCCGCTGGTTGCAGGAGCTGGAACCCTAACAACCGCACTGTCTCTGCGAGCTGAATTTCATGATATTAATATTATCTGCGGAATCATTCTTAATACAATTTTCGTATATTTGGTGCTGAAATCAGCGAAATGGCTGGAGAAGAAAATTGGGGATGCTACTTTGATGATCCTTCAGAAAGTTTTCGGAATTATCCTTTTGGCAATTTCAATTAAATTATTCACCGCAAATTTTGCTCAACTCGTGCAGAATTATATTAATTTTTAAGAGTCATGAAGAAGTTTTATAAAGTATTTTTAGTACTGTTTATCGTATTCATCGCCATCAATCTTTATGCTATCAACTGGCAAGCGACAGATATCCTTGGAGATGAAGATAACATTAAGTTTGTATTCTCTGCTGGCGCTGCTGCCATAGGCCTTATCCTGCTTTTTGTAATGGATACCTGGAGCAGAATCGGTGTTAAGAAATAAATTGATTATTTCAATATAGATATAGACCTCTTTCTTTTTGAAGGAGGTTTTTGTTTTTTAGGTGGTAGATAATAGGAATTAGGTAGCAGCGATTAGGAATAAGGGATTAGAAATTAGGTGTCTTAAATGCAATACTGTTTTTTTGTATCAATAGGAACGGACTTTAGTCCGTTTAAATAAAACATATGATTCAATTGGCTTCAGCCAAAACCTAATATTATCACGCAAAGCCCGCAGAAGGACGATAAATGGCTTTAAAATTGTTCGCAAAGGCGCTGCACTCAGCAAAGAAAATATATATAGATATCTTTTCCAAATCTGTGCGATCTGTGGGCAAATCTATCAATATCAATGCCTATTTTACATAAATAATTGACCTGATTAATTCAAAATGAGTGGGCTTTAGCCCGTTCAAGAGAAGGAAATATATTTTATCCTTGAAAATCTGCGGAATTTATGGGAGAATCTAAAAATATCAGGAAATAACCAGGTTTTTCAATATCGCCTCAGACTTTAGTTCTGTTTCTCTCCATTCTTTTTCCGGATCACTTTGAGCTGTTATTCCGCCTCCTACAAAAACATGTACGGAGTCTTTATAAAGTCTTGCACAACGCAGATTGACAAAATACAGGATACTCTCATCCGTTTCAACCTTGATATAACCTGCATAAAATTCACGGGGGAATTTTTCATATTTACGGATATTCTCATTGCAAAAATCTTTTGGAATACCACAGACTGCAGGAGTAGGGTGCAGATCCTGAATAATTTTATCAAGATCTTCAGGTTGTATACTGGTTTTAAAATCTGTTCGTAAATGTTTGATATTACCGGAAATATGGTCATAGGTTTCCGATTGTTCTACATGGTCAGAATAGTTTTTAAGAATATCCTGAATGTAGGCAGTAACCGGCTTTTGTTCTTCAATTTCTTTCTCAGACCATTCCTCAGACACAGGAAGAGTTCCGGCAAGAGCCATGGTTTCAAATTCGTGAGTCGTTTTATTAAACTTCCCTAATACTTCTGAGAAAGCTCCCATCCATGCATTTTTCCCATCATTAAACAGATATCTGAAAGCATTGGGGTAATTTTTACATACATTTTTGAAGCTCTCTTTATAATCGATGGAACTAAAGTCTTTGAAAATCTTTCTTCTGGAATAAACCAGCTTTGGCAGGTGATTTTCTTTAATCACTTCGATCACTTTCTGTAATGTTTCGCAGTATTCATCTTTTGTTTCGGCAGAAGAATTTGTAGAATCACTGATCAGATTTTCATTGGTAATAGAAGTATGAGCAAATTCAACAGCATCAATTTCACAAATTTCTCCGTTGAAGCTGATTTGATCCAGGCCGTTATAAGAAAAAAAGTTGACAGCATTTTTTGTATTATTTTCATCAGCAGACAGGAGTCTCTCGTCAAAAGGAAGTTTGAAATAAATCATGAGTTATGAAAGATTTTGAAAAATCATCATGGAAATACATAGAAATTCCCGTTGTGATTTTCCTTTTTACAAAGGTATTACTAGTCTTAAAGATGTCAAAATAAAAAGAGCCTAAATTCAGTTTAAGCTCTTTTTATTTTATGTTGTTGCAACTTATCTGTGAATGATATTATTCGTCATTGTAGTATGATTAATCAAAACGCCTTTTTCATCACGGATTTCAATTTCAGAGACATGCATGGTTTTGCCTTTTCTGATAAAACGTGCAGTAGCGGTTACAATACCATCTTTTTTGCTTCTTAAATGATTGGAGTTGATATTGGTTCCCACTCCATAATATTTTTCACCATCGATAAAAATATTAGACAGGCTTGACCCTAATGTTTCCGCTAAAACGCAGCTTGCTCCTCCATGCATGATGCCAAACGGCTGGTGGGTTCTTGGGAGAACAGGCATTGTTGCTGTAAGGGTTTCATTTTCCAGATCAATATCGATGAATTTGATTTCAAGCGTTTTAGCAAGAGTTACGTCTCCCCAGTTATTGATGAATGCTAATATTTCTTCTTTTGTCTGACCTTTCATTTTAATAGTTGATAAATGATGATTAATTTTGCTTCTAGCTTCTAGCTTCTAGCTTCCAGCTCGGTTCCCATAATATTGGGATTCCAGTTGGCCGGAACTTTTGGAACAATGTCATTTTTTACATAATAGTCCTGGATTTCCTGCATGATTTCTGAAAAAGGTACTGAGGCTATTCTTTCATAAGGAATGGTGTAACCCAGGTACACAATTTTTCTTTTAAAATCCCCTGCTGCCAGAACGATAGGAACTTTTGCAGCCAAAGCCATATGATAGAATCCTTTTCTCCATTTCGGTACCCAGCTTCTGGTTCCTTCCGGAGTAATAACAAGACTGAAATCTTCCTTTGAAAACTGGTTGGCCACGAAATTCACAAGGTCGTTTTTCTGGCTTCTGTCGATTCCGATACCTCCAAGTCCTTTTACGATACTTCCATACCAGGCTTTGGTGTGTGCATCTTTGATGATAATTTTTAAAGGTTTTTCCAAGGACCAGTAGGCGAAATTTCCTAAAATGTACTCCATATTATGAGTATGTGGTGCAACCACAAGGATACACCTGTTCAGGTTGTTGACATCGCCCTGCAGGACGACCTTCCAACCTAATAATTTTAACATTGCTTTGCCTAATAGCTTTTTCATAGATTTCCCGGATTAAAAACAAAAAAGTATAACCAAACTTTGGTTATACTTTACAAATATATTGAAATATTATCGCTCTTAAAACAAACCGCTAATTAAATCTACGATTTTCATTACGAATTCCATTGCAAATTGTATCATGATAAGGCTGCGTTTTTGATTGGTTGGTTATTAAATTTTAGCTTTACGAAATTAAAACTTTTTTTTCACATAAGAAACTAAATGGAGCTTTATTTTCACTTTTCTGAGAGAAGAAGGGTGTGAATTTCAAACGGTTGCCATCCACCCACACCTTCTACCACTCTCTGAAGTTAATTATTTAGTTTGTATGGAAATTTCATTTTTCCCGTCTTTGATTTTGATGTCCATATCTTTATTTGATTTTTTAATATTGGACACTGCAGAATCAATTACTTTCTTTGCCTGGTTGTTCGGAACTTTTTTACCGTTTACAATGATGCTGTCTTTGTCATCAGAGTTGTACTCAATGCTGGAGCCGTTTACCGTGATTTTATTTTTTTCGATTCTGACACCGTTGTTGTCTTCATCACTGTCCTGATCATTATCATTGATTCCGTCTCCGTCTAAATCTCCATCCATGTTGATACGGTCTTTTTTCATCGATATAACCACCATTTTCTGAGGAACTACAAGTTCATAATCAAGTCTGTAATCTCTGAATCTGTGCTCATATGGATACTTGATGTAGTTTGGAAGTAATACTTTATTGTTGACCACTTCTACAGGAACTGTAAGCTGGATAGGGAAGTTATATCCTTTTCCTTCTTTTTTGATGATCAGATACGGTGTTTTGATGTCCGGTTTTCTGGTTACATCTACAGAAATATAATCTTCTTCATACACTGATTTTTTATCAGAATAAATATCATTGTCATACGCTTTGAAGCTCTGAGGAATGTTGATCTGTTTTACATCCACATAAACAGTATCTGAAGTAGTATTGATGGCAACATTTTCTACATCTTCCTTACTTCCTCTGTAGATCATATCTTTCTTAGCCATGCTGATACCGAAGTAAGTTCCAAGTCCGATCAGAAGAAGGAATAAACCTCCTACAACCCATCCGATATTTCTCAGTTTTGTTTTCGGAGAGAATATTTTGATGCTTAACAAGCTGAAAAGGATTGCCGGAATTAAACTTCCGATCACCATCATCGCAGCCAGTACTTTATCCAATCCCTGATCATCCATATAGAATCTGATCTCATTAGCTCCCGGGAAGTCTGTGTCCATTGCGAAAAGGGCAAATAATACAAACACTCCGATAATGCTGCTTACAGCCATCAATACGAAGAATCCTCCTACAATATACTTAAATACATTCCAGATTCCGCTTCCTGCATTGTTGATGTACGGCTTGTTTTCGTTATAGATTTCTCCGACCCTCTGAGTAGATTCATTGGCAAACTGTACCAATTTATTAGACTCATTCTTAAGATTGTCGAAGTTCATAGGCTTTCCCTGCATTTTCAGGAAATCTGCTGCTGTTTCAGCTTTTGGAAGTACGATCCAAAGGATTACATATAGAAGACCTATTAATGAAGAAGAAATGGCTGCTGTAAAAATTCCTAATACGAAAATTCCCAGCCAGATTGCTCTCATGGTAGTAATATCCATTCCTACGTACTGAGCTAAGCCTGCGCAGACTCCGGCAACTTTTTGTTTTTCCGGATCACGGAACAGCTGCTTTTTATCGGTATAATGAGTTCCTGAATTATAGTTTCTGGCAGATGTTTTTTCAGAATAATACGCTTCTTCCTGCTCTTCGATTTTTTCAGGGCTTCCGATCTGTGCGATTACCCTTTCTACATCGGTATCGTTGATCACTTCACGTTTTCCTAAAGAATCTTTGAAAATTTCCACCATTCTTATTTCTATGTCATGCATTACTTCATCAGCCTCAGAAGCATCCAGAGAGCTTCTCAGTGCGTTCAGGTAATCGCTGAGCTTTATATATGCGTGTTCTTCTATGGTAAAAGAAAAACCTGCGAGTCCTATTGAGAGTGTCTTGTTCATAGCTTTGTTTTTTAATTTTGTTGGGTGATTTGGTTTACTGAGGCTGTCAGTTCATTCCATGTATTGAGAAGTTCATCCAGGAAAAGTTTTCCTTTTTCTGTGATCTGATAATATTTTCTGGGTGGTCCTCCGGTAGATTCTTCCCATCTGTAAGAGAGAAATTCTCCGTTTTTAAGTCTTGTAAGAAGAGGGTAGAGGGTCCCTTCCACTACATCCAGTTTTCCTTTTTTCAGTTCATCAATAAGATCAGAAACATACATTTCTCGGTTATTGATGAGACTTAGAATACAGAATTCCAGAATTCCTTTTCGCATTTGCGCTTTGGTATTTTCGGTATTCATCTTTGATAAGTTTTGTTAATTAGTTATATTTTTAGAAAAATGCCCCTAGCTAGCTGAGCCTATTCTAATTTTACATTACAAAGATATGTAAATAAAATGGTATTATGCAATACAAAGTAGTGAAATTTTTAAAATAAATTGTTTAAAATATTGAAAATCAATTAAATAAATTTTATCTTGAATTTTACGTAAAATAAATTTTAGTTGAAAATGCCTGAAAAATTTAAATTTTTTTAATGAGATTGAGAGAAATCAAGAGAAAAAAATAAACTTTTATTAATTATTATTACTCATTACCCATTACTCATATTATAGCCCCGATAGAAGCGGTTACCCCACAGCAGCACTGATATAAGAAAGGCGCGAGGAGTATGAGCGGATAGCGGGAGAAAGCTTCTTATCTGTGAATACTGTTTTATAGAAAGGGAAATTCTGGCAGATAATAAGACATGGATTTTGAGATCGGTATTATGATTCGTACTTTTGTTAGAAATAAAAAAACACCCAAATCATTCCTATTACCATGAATATTTTAAATAAGTACAGGCACTTATTAACATTTCTTTTGGGGCCGCTCTGTTTCGGGCAATATCAGTTTGAAATTAAAAATGTATCAAAAAACTATGATGCAGTCATTCAGACAGAAAACTGTTACGATGACCGATGTGGAGGAAAAGGAACGGTGGAACTGTTTGACCATAAAAACAGCAAAGTACAGACTTTTGTTTCTGATGATCTTGTTGTATATGCGGAGCAGGGTCAGAAACTGGTTCGAGGGAAATTGATTCCGCTTTCAAAGGATCAGCGTAGTATTATTGTAGATGATTTTAATTTTGACGGCACCGAAGATGTAGCGATAAGAAACGGAAATATGGGAAATTACAGTTCGGCTTCTTATGATGTTTATGTATTCAATACTACAAGAATGGCATTTGTAAAAAGTGAAGAACTTACAGACCTGGGCTCAAACGGTTTTGATTTTTTTGAAGCAGATGCTAAACGAAAGCGTCTTATTTCCTACGGTAAGTCCGGTTGTTGCAGGATTTTTACAACAGAATATGCCGTTATTCCGAACAAAGGACTGGATAGAGTGCTGGAAAAAGAGGAAGATATGACCAATGAGGATCAGGTAAAGGTCATAACGAAAGAAAAGATCAATAATAAATGGATTACCAGAACAAAGGTATATCCGGCAGATCAATATAACAGAAATAAAAAGTAAGATGAAAATTCAGAAAGAGATAGATTTTATTCTGGCAGTAGATGCGCTTAAAAATGTACAACGAAGAAATTATAATGCAGACGATTCCCGGAGAGAGAATACGGCTGAACATTCCTGGCAGATCATTATTCTTGCCCAGATCCTTTATCCGTATGCTAAAAACCGTGCTGATATTGATTTGTTAAGGGTGATAAGAATGCTTTCCATTCATGATCTTGTGGAAATAGAAGCCGGAGACACTTTTATTTTTGATGAAAAAGCTATGGTCGGAAAGTTTGAAAGAGAGAAAGCTTCAGCCCAAAAGATCTTTGGAATTCTGGATGAGCCTTTACGTACAGAATTTTTTAACCTGTGGCTGGAGTTTGAAGAAGAGAAAACTCCGGATGCTATTTTTGCCTGTGGAATCGATAGAATTATGCCGTTTATTTTAAATTCCCATACTACAGGAAAGAGCTGGACAGAAGCCGGAGTGACGGAAAGACAGATCCGGAATATGCTTGAAAATGCAATCAACAGAGCATCAGACGAGATGGGAGAGGCTTTTGAACTTTTATTGAACAGAAGTCTGGAAACAGAAAAGGTTTTGAAATAATGTCAATGAAAATATAATAAAGAATTCGGGCGGCCAAAGGCCGCCCGAAGCTTTATTGTTTATAGTATCTGGATTGGTTTCTTGAATTCGTCGATGGCTACAAAAGTAAAATCACCGACAATAGCTTTTTCTCTTTCATAGGAGTACATCTGTTCAGTGTAAATTTCAACATTAACCTTCATACTGGTTTTTCCCACGTAGGAAACTTTCCCGATCAGTTCCACAATAGTTCCGGCAGGAATAGGTTTTTTGAAATCGATCTTATCACTGCTCACGGTTACCACTCTTTTTCTGGCAAAACGGGTTGCGGTGATAAAAGCTACTTCGTCCATCAGCTGCATGGCAGTACCTCCAAAAAGGGTATCGTAATGATTGGTTGTGTTTGGGAAAACCGCTTTAAAGATTCTGGTTTCGGATGCTTCAATTCTTTCTTCTGTAGTCATATATCATTATTAATTAAAGCGAAATGAAATGATACTAAAACAACAGAATAATGACAGGAACTTATAGAATTCCTGAAACAATCCATCAGATCAATACAACTTCAAATCGCGAAAGTTACATGTTTAAGAAAAAGGCAGGTCTCCTGACTTGTAACATCATTTATCTCCTTCCCATGCCTCGCACAGTGGATCTTTGATAAAGACTTCAGTTACTTTACAGTTGCGCGACAGTCCGTGATTTTCACACGGTTCCCTTTTAATCTGCAGTGATGCAGAACCAATTTCTGTGATGAATAAGCGTAAAAACTTTTCGAATGCAAAAATAATGAATTTATTCCGGATTATGATAAATAATCTGGCTGATTACTCTTCCCTTCTTAATTGTCCAGAGTGTTGTATATCTGTTTTCCCCTGAACCATTGATCATATAAAGGAAAATATTATCATTGTCGAGAGAAGTTACCCCGATGTTCTCAAAATCCATGGTAGGCTGGAACATGTTTTTGATGGCTTCCCTTACAAAAACAGATCCTCTTCCGGGCTGCTGTACTCTGATGGATTTGATTTCGGTCATTCCCTCAGGAAGGTCATTTCCAATTCCCCATGGTTTTACTTTATCAATCGTAAGAATTTTTCCATCTGCATCTTTTTCCTTTTTACGGTATCCTGCATTGGAAGGGTAAATATCAATGACTACTTTGCTTCTTTGGGCGGTAGGGATTTTAGGATCGGAATTATCGGTAAAAATAAGGGATCTTCCATTTTTGGATTTGGATGGAGTATAGGCGGGAAGCTGGTCTACATAAGCAATACGTCCTTTATTCACCATTCCTTCTTTATCAAGAGTTTCATAACGCACAAAAGGCTTGTCGTCATCCTGTTTCTCAGGATATTTGATCCAGATCCATTCTGTTTCTCCCGGAGCCGGTTTTACATAAACAAATACATCACCTTTGCGCATACGGATCTTATCAACAATTTTTCGGTAGTCGTCTTTATGTACACGTACGTTGGCATATCCTTCCTCAGCTTTTACCACTCCAAAAGGAACTTTAGTTTGTCCTTTTACAAAGACAACAGATAAGATACTGAATGCAGATAAATAGAATACTTTGTTTATGAAAGTCATCATGAAATTTTTTTGATCCCTCAAATATATAAATTAAATGCTTTTCGGAAGATAATTATACCGTTGCAGTTCATTTAAATCTTGTATTTGTTTCAGATAGCCTTCACGCAAAAGAAATATTTGGTGTGAAATATCAAGAACTTCCTGATAATTATGGTCAGAAATAATGAATCCCTTATACGCAGACTGTTCAATGATTGCAGCTTTCAATGCTGCAGAAATTTTCGGAGAAAGACTATGGAAAGGTTCGTCCAGTAAAACAAAATCAGCTTCAGAATAAATAATCATCAAAGTTTCAATAATTCTCTGTTCACCTTTGGAAAGGTTTTTAGGCTTTTCATGAAGGAAAGGCTGTACGAATTCTGATGTAAAAAGCAGCTCAGTATTCTTTTGATTACAAAAAAGAGGAACCAGGTTTTTTATTTTTATATTTTTGGGTAAAAAAAGATCTTGTGGCAAGTAAGCAATTCTGTTTTTTCTGTCGGAAATGCTTTTCAGAATAGTGTTGTCATATTTTATAAACTGAGTATCGCCATATTCAGTTCCGAAGATAATTTTTAACAGGGTTGATTTCCCGCTTCCATTTCTGCCCAACAGGCCTATGATTTGTCCTGTTTCGCATCCTATATAAATATCCTGCAGAATTTTCCTCTCATTAAAAGATTTGGTTACGCTATCAACATGCAGTCTGCTCATAAAAATAATGTTATAATTTTTACAATAATCCCCGATACTATTGTTCCTGTCCAGAGAAACATCCTTGAAAAGCCTGAATTGGCATAAAAGTAATATTCGCTTTTAAGCCTTACTTCATATATAAAATAATGAAGAACAGGTAAAATCAGAAGAAAACTTAATCCAAATGTTTCAATACTGAAGGGAAGCAAACAAGAAATAAGTAATGAAAACAATAAGGCGGGGATCTGTATTTTTTTATAAAAGATCCAAAGAATAGTAAAGTTTCTTGCCATGTTCAATACTTTATGAATTCAAATATATTAAAAACCTTTATACAAGAGAGAATGAAAAGCTTCATTAAAAAATAATAAAAAAGAGAGAGCTCCGAAAAGTGCTCTCTCTGTATTTACGTAACTAAATCTTCGGATAGATTAATTAAATTCTCTCAAGTTCATCTGCGTCAATTGTGGTTTTGAAAGTTCCGTAATTGACAATCACTTTGTTTCTGGAAATTTTCTCAATGGTTCCGACACTGGTACTTCCTGTAATACGGACACGTTGTCCGATTTTCATCCATACAGCACGATCGGTTTTACGCTTTTCTTCCAGTTTTTCATTGGTTTCAGCAATTTTTTCAATTACTTCTTCTTTTTTCAGCTGTTGAGTGATTTTTCTCTTGACAACCTGCAGGCGTTTGGATTCATCCTTATCTGTTCCCAGTTTTCGGAATTTTTCCTGTTCAAGAAGCTTTACAAAATCTTTTACCACATCCTTTCTGGATTTTCCTTTGGTATAGCTGTCGATGAATGCTTCAATCTTATTTCCGAACTGAAGTCTGCGGTGTTCCTCTTCATACAGCTTCTGGAAATTGAAAAGTTTCTGCTGAAGCTGGTCATTCAGTTTCTGAAGGTTATCGCGTTTATCTTCTACGGATTCTTTTCTTTCGGCAAGATCGGATTTCAGTTTCTCAACCTCAAATTTTTCCTGCTGCAGTTTTACAATCGTCTTATCAAGATTCACAATATCATGCTCTACCTTTTTCTTGGCAGAATGGATGATAAATCTTGGAATTTTATTCTTTTCTGCAACTTCAAAAGTAAATGAACTTCCTGCCTGCCCCACTTCAAGCTTATACATCGGCTCCAGTGTTTCTTCATTGAAGAGCATAGCTGCATTCTGGGCATTGGGAAGCTGTTCTATCACCAGTTTAATATTGGTATAGTGCGTTGTGATAATGGCAAAACTCTTTTTATCATAGAAAAACTCCATGAAACTTTCTGCCAGGGCACCACCAAGCTCCGGATCAGAACCTGTACCGAACTCATCAATAAGCAATAGCGTATTGGCGTCTGCTTCACGGATGATTCCTGACATTTTCTTCAATCTTGATGAATAGGTGGATAAGTGGTTTTCAATAGATTGGTTATCGCCAATATCCGTCATAATTTTCTCAAAGAAAAACATTTCAGATTTTGGATGAACCGGAACCAGAATACCACTCTGAATCATCAGCTGTAATAATCCTACCGTTTTCAGGGTAATTGACTTTCCACCGGCATTCGGACCGGAAATACAGATGATTCTGTTATGTTCTGTTAAGGTAAGTGTTTGAGGGTGAATGGTTTTGTTCTCTACTTTGTTTCTTAACCATAAAAGAGGATGATAGGCATCTTTTAATCTCAGCGTTTTATGATGATTGATTTTTGGAAGAACGCCGTTAATCAGTTCACCAAATTTCGCTTTAGCTCTCGTAAGATCAAGGTCAAAAATATACACCTGATATCTCCACAGCTGAGGCTGAAATTCTGCCAGTTCAGCTGTAAGCTTACGGAGAACTTTATCAATTTCTTTTTTCTCTTCCTCTTCATTCTCACGGAGTTTGAAATAGTGCTTTACAACACTGTCCGGCTGAATATATGTGATGGAACCTGTTTTGGAAATTCCTAATGTTCTTCCGGCAACTCTTTTTTTGAATCCTGACTTTACTGCCAGAACCCTTTGGTCGTCAATAATTGTTTCCCGGATGTCATCCAGAAAGTCACTCTGTCCGTACGTGGTAAGCGCACGGTTGAAATTTTCCTGAATCGCCTTTTTAGCCAGCTGAATTTCAGTTCTTATCCCTTTCAGAGCTGGAGAAGCTTCATTTTTTACTTCACCAAAACGGTTAAAAACCTTATCTACCTTCTCAATGATCTCTTTTCTGAATTCCAGTACAGAAACTTCGTCCAATAAAGTAGGAAACGTTTCCGGCATGGTTGGGAAGAATTTCTGAAGTCTTCCGATCTGTTCCGTGATGGTTTTTATTTTGATGAAAGCAGCATTTTCCAGACGGTAGTTCTCGATCAGCATCAATTTCAGCTCACTTTCAATATCTTCATACTCATCAAACGGAATCGCATTTGAACTTTCAAAACTCGACAGATATTCTGACGTTTTTTTTAATGAAAGTTCCGCCTCGTCAATTTCCATCGGACGAAGTTGAAGAATTTTTTCTCTTGTTTTCGGAGAATACGCAAATGGGGAGATTTCCGCGAGCAATTGCGGAAACTCTAATTCGTCTAAATCTTCTTTATCTATATACACAGTGCAAATTTAGTGAGAATTTTGATTATTACGTATATCTGAGAGATTTACAGAATAAATTAACCGGGATTTAAAGTTTTAACGCTAAAAAATAAACCGATGATATTCTTTTATTAAATTTGAAATATGAAACTGGAAACCCAAAGAGTATTACTGAGAGATATCAACGAAAGCCACGTTGATGATATTTTGCGAATCCGAAGCAATGAGGTGATCAATCGGTTCGTTATAAGGAAGTCTCCTAAAAATAACTACGATGCGCTCCAGTTTATTCTGACGATTAAAGAAAATACTAAAAATAACCAAACCATCTATTTGGGAATTTCTTTAAAAGATCAGCCGAACCTTATCGGAACCATCTGTCTCTGGAATTTTTCTGAAGACCGTAAAACAGCGGAAGTCGGTTATGAATTACTACCCGAATACCACAGGCAGGGAATCATGTCTGAAGCTTTGAAGGCCGTTTTGGATTTTGGATTTAACGAATTGCATTTACAGGACATTGTAGCCATTACCAACAAATTCAATGAAAGCTCAAAAGGACTTCTTTTAAAACATCATTTCATTTTGCAGGAAGGAAAGCAGGATGAAGGTTTTCCGGATAATATTATTTTCAGACTGCAAAAAGCCTCTCGCAGCTCTTATCAAATCTAGCGGGTTTTTCTCTATCTTTATTGCCGATTGAAAGTACATATGAAAAATGAAGTAAAATCTTTAACGGGGCTTAGAGGAGTTGTTGCATTATGGGTAGCTTTTTTTCATTTTAGTTTTTTCAGGAACGAATTTATTCAGGATATAGTAGGAAAAGGATACCTTGCTGTTGATGTCTTTTTTGTATTAAGTGCTTTTCTGCTAACAGTTTCCTATTCCGGAAAGTTGAAGGATCTGAACTATAAAGGAGTTGAGGTTTTTTATAAAAAAAGAATCAACAGGATTTATCCTGTGTATATTGTATCAGTTATTTTTATTGCATTGTTTTTAGTGAAGACTTCTGTAGCAGGATTTCTCATTAATGCTTCCTTATTACAATGTTTTTTTAATCCGGATTATCTGTTGAATGTTGTCTACTGGTCGCTGAGCACAGAATGGATTTGCTATCTGATATTCCCTTTTATGCTATGGTTTGTTCTGCAGTATAAAATACGGAGCGAAATTTTAATTATTACCAGTTTGGTTTTGAGGTTTTCACTTCCTTATATTCCCGGCCATTTATATATAGGTTCTGAGCATCCCATGGAAGTAGGAGAATCACCAAGATACCTTGATCTTCCATACGGCCTTGTTTCTCTTCTAAGGACAATTTCTTCTTATTTTCTTGGTATTGGGGCTGCCCTTTTACCACAATTTAAAATGAAGAAAGAAAATCTGATCATGTATATTATTCTCATATTATTTGCATCCATGTTGTTTGTGGAAAAAGGATTATTGTTTATTCCTTTGCTATCAGCATTGATGATCAAATACCTTTATGAGGGAAAGTCAAATCACCTAAAAGCATTTTTAGAAACCAAAGTCATTTATTTATTGGGAAATATCTCTTACTCATTATATATTATCCATTATATGGTGAAGAAACAGGATTTTGTTATTGTGAATAATTATCATCTTAATAATTTGTTGTTAATCTCTTTTTCATTATTGCTGTCTTACTTTTCCTATATGCTGATTGAAAGAAAAGTGAAGATATTTAAGGTATAATGGAAGCCCTTATTTTAATATTATTATTTTTGCACTATGACCTGGACAGAAATTTTAGCCCCGATAAAAAGTACGGAATACTTTACGACCCTTTGGGAGAAAGTGAAGAATGAATATGCAACAACCAAAGTTTTTCCACCAAAAAATCAGATTTTCAGAGCATTGGAACTTACTGCTTTTGATGATGTTGAAGTCGTGATTATTGGGCAGGATCCTTACCATAATGATTATCAGGCGAATGGTTTATGCTTTTCTGTTTCCGAACAGGTTGCCGCACCGCCATCCCTTAAAAATATTTTTATTGAGTTAAAAGATGATCTGGGAGTTGTAAGAACTTCCAAAGAACTTGATGATTGGGGAAGACAGGGTGTTTTACTGTTGAATGCTACCTTAACGGTTCGTGCGCATTCACCCAATTCCCATAAAGACCTTGGCTGGGAAAAATTTACCAACTTTATTATTAAGGAAATTTCAGATAAAAAAGAGAATGTCGTGTTTGTATTGTGGGGCGCTTTTGCACAAAAAAAAGCCGAACTCATAGATCCGGCTAAACATTTTATTCTGAAATCGGCACACCCTTCACCCTTTTCTGTGCACAGAGGTTTTTTTGGAAGCAAGCCTTTCTCAAAAATTAATGAGTATCTTGTTTCCAAAGGGAAGAAGCCTATTTCGTGGTAGAATCAGCTGATGGTTCAGCTTTTTTTATTGTAATTCCGATTTTATATTTTCCGGCTAGTGCTTTTGTTCCGTCCTGTGATTTTGGATAAGGAGCAATGTCCTGTAATGTAATCGTGTAACCATTAAATTCTGTCGACTGGTGGTAATTTCTTGCCGGAAAATCTCCGCTGGCAAGGTTCAGAATCATCGGCCGGGTAGAAGTTCCCATGACTTCCACCTGAGCAAGAGCAACGCCCGCCCAGATACAATTGACTCCTTCAGGACAACGGCTGTCTTCAGAAACCCCTTTGAATGTCACATTCATCTGGTATTCTCTTAAAAACTTATTCTCTCCTTCACTCAGGTAGATAATACCATCTTTCTGATTATCAGGACTTGTTGATTTTGTACCTGCAGACATTTCAGCGGCTTTTGTATTAATTCTGGATTTCTTTTGGGCATCGCATCCTGTTAATGCAAATATCCCCAGACTGAGTATGATAGCTTTATGGAACATAGTTTCTTATATTTAATTAAATGATGTTGAACATATCAAGTAATACTACCAAAAACATTGCCACTCCTACCACAAAGCTGAATCCGGTTCCATAAATGAATCCAATCAGCGCTCCTTTGGTAGATTGTAAGGCCTTATTCATATCCTTACTGTCGTGAAGTAATTCACCAATAAATACCCCTGCAAACATTCCTATCAGAAATCCCAATGGAATCGGAATAAATATTCCCACAATGGTTCCGATAACAGAACCAATACTTCCCCAACGGGTGCCCCCGTATTTTCTGTTGGTCTTTGCCGGAATCACATAGCTTAGCACTACAGAAGCTGCCGTAAGAATTCCGAAGGCCCAGATATAAATCATCGGAAGATCCGCATCTGTCCCGAATTTATAGATCAACAGTCCGCAGATACTCAGTAAAAGACCAGGTAATACAGGAAGAAAAGTTCCCAATATTCCTATAAATAATAAAATAAGGCAGAAAATATTAATAATCGTTGTATCCATTCTTTAAAAAAATATACATGCAATATAAAAAAAGTGGCCTTATAAAAAGCCACTTTGAGAACTGAGTTATAAAATTTTATTACAAATTTAAGATTACGTATTCCAGAATCGGTCCTGCTTTACCGATATTTCCGCTTGCGTGGTTATGGAAAGTGGTATAATAGATATTTCCGCTGGTAGAGTTTCCTGTGCAGGATCCCATGGTATCTCCATGTGCCTGATGGGCGTTCCAGGCATTCTGGTTGATGGTAATGGTGATGTTATTTCCACTGGCTGTGTGATGACAGATGGTGATGTGGTTGTTGTTTAAAGAAGTTCCTACAGGAGTTTGTGGGGCTGAGGGATTGGTATAATGTGCTGTTCTTATCATCAACGGTTCATTGCCTTTCTTTACGAGAACATCCCAGAATGAAGGATCATAGTTTTGAATTTTTTCCCATGCGCCCATATCATATTGAATGTCCAGGGTATTAAATCCTAATGCAGTTGCCAAAGCCGTGTTTGAAACGTTACAGCCCATATAAGTAGTGGCAGTGCCTGTATCCTGCAGACAAAGAAGGTTATCATTGATAAAACCTCCCGGTGCATTACAGTTTTCGGTATTAGTATTTCCTCCTACCAGATAAGCCGAAGCCCAGTCTGAGCTGTAAAGACTTCCGCCATTGGTTACAAAAGTGGAAAGATTGGTATAAACATTAACGTCATTGCTCGGCATTGAAGTTCCTGTTTGGGCGTAGGTACGGGATCCGCAGTTCAGAAAGATAATGTCATACTGGGAAATGGTGTTGATATTTTTTAAATCCTGATACGTAATTTCAGTGGCAGTATATCCGAGAGAGGTTATAATGGCTTCAATTTCATCATAGCTTCCTTTTATATAAGCCATTTTTGCTATCTGATCCAATTTTGAATCTGTGGCAGCTACAGTAACTGTTTCATTCTTCTTAATGGTAAGAGGAAGTTCTGTTCTGAAGTTTTTACCATCACCTGTCTGAATGTGAAGGGTTGTCTTGCCTTCAGGAGCTGTTAAGCTGAAACTTCCGTCAGCATTGGAATAGGTATGGTAAACATTGCTCTGGTCGTCAGTAGTAAATACAAGAGCCCCTCCAATCGGTTTGGTCCCGTTTTTTGCCAATACTCTGCCTTCCACTGTTCCTGTGGATATTACTTTTGTGGGGTTTTCTTCGGGAGTAACAGAGTCGTCTCCTTTACAATTAGCTAAGAGCAGAAGGCTGCATAGCGTGATCAACAAGTAGTTTTGTTTCATATTTAATTGATTTTGATGGGTTTAGTTTTAATCAAATTTAATCAAATTTAATAAAATTTTAATATTAATACATTAAAATTGAAATTTGTTTTAATTTTTTTTACTTAAATGTATTGTTTGTGGTTTATTTTTCAATTGTAATGGTGGACTGTAGAAGATTTATAATTTTTATTAAATATTTTCTGATGAATCCCTTTTGGGATGAAAATTGATTGCAAATAATAAAATGATGATTCTTAATTTCATAAATTTGCTGTAATGAATGACCAGTTACAAGAAACCAAAAACTTTATACAGGAGCTGAGCGAGCAGCTTTACATCTATATCACCCGGATTTCGCCAGCCGGGCTCGACTGGGTTTTTCATATCATTGTAAAACTGAGCTTACTTCTTGTCCTGTTTTTAATCACTGATTTTATTTTTAAATTCATTATCAATTCAGTATTCAGGTTATTTCATAATGAACAGAAGTTCCCGATCGTAAAATCTATTTATCAGTCGAAAATCACCAATTCTGTAGCCCATTTTGCTGCTTTGATTGCGGTTGCCGGGATCCAGGGATCTATATTTCCTGAAAATGCACTGCCCAAAACCACCATTTTTATCATAAGATGTATCAATCTTGGATTGGTATTGATAGTAGCGGGAATGCTCTACAGATCACTGACCGCTTTCAGAAATTATTTCAGTATTAAACAGGATTTCTACAAAATAATGGCACTTAATGCCATTTCAGAAACTGTAAAGATTTTAGGACTCTTCATATTTACAGTAGTAGGACTTTGTGTGATTTTCGGGATCAAAGGAACCACTATCGTAGGAAGTCTGGGGGCTATTACAGCTGTTCTGGTATTGGTTTTCAGAGATACTATTTTAGGATTTGTTACAGGTCTTCACGTGGCTACTTCTAAAAACTTAAAAGTAGGGGATTGGGTAAGTATTCCCAAATATAGTATTGAAGGGAATATCACGGAGATCAACCTTTTGACGACTAAAATCACCAATTTTGATAAAACGGTTTCCACAATTCCAACCTATGATCTGATGACCACTGAGATCAAGAATATGCAGGTGATGTCTGAATCCAATACAAGAAGAATAAAAAAATCAATCTACTTTAATATCAATTCTTTTAAGTTTCTGACGGATGAAGATGTTGAGCGGTTAAAGGAGATTAATCTGATCTCAGATTATCTTGAAGAAAGAACTTCAGAAATTAAAAAAGAAAAGGAAAGTCTTGAGCATAAAGATAAAATTGTGAATGGAAGACAGCTTACCAATATTGGTGTATTCCGCTATTATGCACAGAAATATATTGAAAATGATCCTGATATTGATAAAAACGGAACCCGGATGGTCCGCCAGCTGGAGATCACCCCACAAGGGCTTCCGCTTGAAGTATACTGTTTTGCCAATGATTCCAAATGGGAACGTTTTGAGCAGATACAGGCCGATATTTTTGACCATTTACTGGTGGCTTCAAAAGAATTTGAACTTCAGGTGATGCAGGTAAGCGTGAAAGTGTAGAAGCAGGAAGATTGAAAAGGGAAGTGGGTATTTCCAGTCTCTTTTAACCCAAATTTTAAATTAAATTTTTAAATGATCATAAATGTGGAAGACCAATAAAAGTACGAAGTCTGGATTTACTTCCAACTCCATGCTTCCAGCTTCCAACATCTTATATCTAACATCTAAAATAACAATGACAAAACTAAGCGTAAACATTAATAAAATTGCGACGTTAAGAAATGCAAGAGGAGGTGAAACTCCAAGTGTTACAGAAGCTGCTGTAAAAATTCAGGAATTCGGAGGACAGGGGATTACCATCCATCCAAGACCTGATGAAAGGCATATCACAAGAAAAGATGTCTATGATCTGAAGCCGTTGGTTACGACTGAGTTTAATATTGAAGGAAATCCTCATCAGGATTTTATTGATATGGTATTGGAAGTGAAACCTGAACAGGTGACTCTTGTACCGGATGCTGATGATGCCATTACATCCAATGCCGGCTGGGATACCAAAAAACATCTCGATTACCTTACAGAGATCATTGCAGAATTTAAAAAAGTGGGAATCCGTACTTCTGTTTTCCTTGATCCTTTACCGGAGCTTGTAGAATATGCGGCCAAAACAGGAGCAGACAGAATAGAGCTGTACACTGAAGCTTATGCAAAAAACTATCTTACCAATAAAGAACAGGCTATAAAACCTTATTACGACACTGCTGTTGAAGCGACAAAGTTCGGGTTGGGAATTAATGCAGGACATGATCTGAGCTTAGAAAACCTGAAGTATTTCTCAGATACCATTCCGAACCTTCTGGAAGTATCTATCGGACATGCTTTGATTTCTGAAGCACTTTATATGGGATTGGAAAATACAGTTCAGGCTTATCTGAAGAGACTGGCAAAATGGTAATGAATAAGAAATCAGAAGTTAGAGATGAGAAGTTAGTACAACTTCAATTATATTAAAAATAGCATAAACAGATGATGCATAATTTATCTAACTTCTAGTTTCTCACATCTAACTTCTAAAAATATGGAAATTTTAAACTCAAAAATATTCGGCGAAAATGTAACGAATACGCCGCTTCTTGTATTTCACGGACTATTCGGAATGCTCGACAACTGGGGAAGTTTCGGAAAGGATCTGGGAGAATATCTTCCGGTACACCTGATCGATCTTCGAAACCACGGAAGAAGTTTTCACTCAGACAGCATGTCGCATGATGACCTGGCCGATGATATTGCCCGTTATATGGATCATTACGGAATTCAAAAAGCGCATGTTTTAGGGCATTCTTTAGGCGGAAAAGCAGTGATGCAGTTTGCCATAAAATATCCTGAACGTGTTGAAAAACTGATTGTTGTAGATATTTCACCTAAGGCATATCCGCCACATCATCAGGGAATTATCAAAGCACTGGAAACCGTTGATTTCAATACGGTAACTTCAAGAAACGAGGTGGAAGCAGTTCTGAACCAATATATTCCCGAAAGATCTACCGTACAGTTTCTGACGAAAAATCTGTATTGGGATGACAATAAAAAACTGGGCTGGAGGTTCAACCTTAAAACATTATCTGAAAAATATACTGAGTTTGTTTCCAATGCCATCAAATTCGGAGTTTTTGAAGGTGAAACCTTGTTTATAGCAGGGGCAAAATCCAATTACATCCTTCCACAGGATGAATTCGGTATCAGGCAGCAGTTTCCTAAAGCTAAAATAGTGACGGTGAAAAATGCAGGACACTGGGTGCAGGCAGAAAATCCGGTTGATTTTGCAAATGTTGTTAAGGAATTTCTTGGTTTAAATTAATTTTATACTTTGATTTTTAATATTATGTTAAAATTTTATTAAAAACATATATTATTTCTCCATGAGTTGAAATTTTTGTACTTTGGATTTTCAAAAAACAATAAAAATATTAACTTATGGAAAACAAAAATTCAAAAAAGAAGCCGTTTTTTGCATCATTCTTAGAAAAACAGGTTAAAGATCCTGAAACAGTAAAAGGTGGAGGTATTACTTCCGTATTGGCAGATCAGATCACTACAGCCCTGCAGGATCAGATCACGACTCCTCTTAAGGATAATGTTACCAAGCCTGATAATGATAATGTAACCATGAAATATCCTTCTGACGGTGATGAGGATGTTTTAGAAGTATGATAATGTACAAGCATAAGCTAAATTATAATCCAACCAAAACTAAAACATTATGAAAAGCAACAACTCAAAGAAGAAGCCGTTTTTCGCATCATTCCTGGAAAAACAGGTGAAGGATCCTGAAACTGTAAAAGGAGGAAGTGACATCACACTTGCTGAAACAGATTTGATTACAAAGCCGACAATAGATACGGTAACCTCTCCAAAAGATGATATGATGCACACGCTGAAATATCCATCAGACGGTGATGATGATACAATCACTATTCCACTATAATAAGTAGAATATTCAATAGAATAATAGGGGAAACTTAAATAGTAAGTTTCCCTTTTTAATAAAAAACCGGCAAATGATTCTCTGCATCACCCACTCACAGGATTTTTATAATATTGATCTCTTTTTCGAATATCTTACCTCTAAAAATATTCCCTTTTTCAGACTGAATTCTGACCGCCTGAACCATCTTCAGAAAATCAGTATTCATGAAGATTCATTTGAATTGACTGACGAAGCAGGAAATACCATCCATTCTGATGATATCAAAGGCGTATGGCACAGGAAAGCCTGGAAGATCAGTGCTCCCGTAGAACTGGATCAGGATTATGAAAAAATCTTTCTCAACGAATATGGAAGCCTGAGATATAACCTGATAACCGCTTTAGAACATATTCCCTGGATCAACCCTTATGAAAGTGAAAAAAAAATCGACGGTAATAAGATCTTTCAGCTGAAAATTGCACAAAGAAATAACTTAACCATTCCCAAAACCATTTTTTCTAATGATGAAGAAAAAATAACCACATTTTTCCATCAGTACTGCCAGGGAAAAGCCATTGCGAAGCTTCACGGAGTTACCGCAAAAACAATGTCAGGGGAAAATATGATTTCCACTACGGTTATTGAAGAAGAATCCCTGGAGCACCTTTCAGATATTGCATACTGTCCGATGATTTTTCAACCCTATATTGAAAAAGAATATGAATTACGAATCGTGTATGTAGATGGTGATTTTTTCACAGGAAAAATCAATAACAGTGAAAATGCGGACTGGAGAGTAGCCCGTGAAGGATATTTCTGGGAAGAATACGAATTACCTGATGCCATTAGAGCCAATCTCACTTCCATGATGAAAGAAATGGGACTTTATATAGGCGCGATCGATATGATCAAAGGAAGAGACGGGGCGTATTATTTCCTTGAAGTCAATCCTCAGGGAGAATGGGGTATGCTTCAGAAAGAACTGGGATTTCCCATTGCAGAAAAAATTGCCGATAACCTTATCAAAAGAATTAATTTCCATGAATAAAATTTTAATAATTACCCATACCGCAGATAACTTTTCCATTGAAAAAGTAACAGAATACATTGAAAAAAATAATTGTGAAGTCATTCGCTTTGATGTAGACGTTTATCCATTACAAAACAAACTGTCTACTATTTTCCAGGACGGAGAATGGGTAAGCTACCTTGAAACGCCTGAAACAAAACATCGTTTGGATGATATTTCAGCCATCTGGTACAGAAGAGCCTACAATATCGGAAAAGGATTAAAGGAAGAAATGGACTCTAAATTTTACGGTGCGGCTATGGGAGAAATCAGAAATACCCTTTTTGGTTTCTTCGAATCTGTGGATGCTTATTCTCTGGGAAAACCAAGTGTTTACAGAAGACTCGACAGCAAGGAAGAACAATTGAAAATTGCAGATAAATTAGGTCTCACCATTCCGGCAACCTGTCTTACCAATAATCCTGATGAAGCAAGGAAATTTATTGTAAAACATCAGAATGTGGTGGCTAAAATGCAGACCGGTTTTGCCATTTATGAAGATGGGGTAGAAAATGTAGTGTTTACGAACGTTGTTGGCGAAGATAAAATGGAAGAACTGGATTCATTGCTGTATTGTCCGATGCAGTTTCAGCAGATGATTCAAAAGAAAAAAGAACTTCGTATTACTATTGTGGGAAGAGATGTGTATGCATTCGAAATAGATTCCCAACAGTCTGAGGATGCCAAAGTAGACTGGAGAAAAGACGGCGTTAATTTGATTGATAAATGGAGCAGAACAGAACTTCCGGCAGATGTAGAAGCAAAACTGCTTGAACTGCTTGATACTTATAATGTAGATTACGGAGCCATAGATATGATTGTATCCCCTGAAGACGAATATTATTTTATCGAGATCAATGCGGCAGGAGAGTTCTTCTGGCTGGATAATCTTACAGAAGGAAACCTTATTTCCAAAAGCATTGCAGATGTTCTCTGCGACAAAGCGCCAAGAAGAAATAATGAGGTAATGGCGTAAGCAATAAAGAATTTTAAATATAAAAAGTCCTGAAAGTTGTCAATTCTTTCAGGACTTTTCAGTTTATATTGAAAAACACTCTTTAAATATAACAATTTGATGCTGTTTCAAGATAAAAGAATAATTGTTTTGTCAAGAAATTTGTAATTAGAGACTTAAGATATAATTGATATTTTAATCATATATTTGTATATATATCTAAGAATCAAATGTCAAAATTAGAAACTATATATAAAGTTCTATCTTTAAAGCAATTAAGCGTAGATCAATTAGATGAATATTATTGTGATTTATTTTCTTCAAGAGGTGATAATCCAATAAAAAAAATTAAGAGAAGACTTTTACAAGATAAAATTGGAGAATTACACTGCCTTTTAGCTGGTTTTGCAGGATGTGGAAAAAGCACAGAACTTAATAAAATGCAAAAAGAGCTAGAAAATGATTTTTTTGTTTTAAATATTTCTATTCAAGATGAATTAGACCCTGTTAATTTTAATTATACAGATTTAATTATACTTATAATGCAGAGGTTATTTGAGTATGCTAATGATAACAATCTTCATATAGTACCTTCATTACTAGAGAATATTAAGAATTGGACAAACTCAGAAGAAATAAGTAAGGTTAAAGAATTTTCAAATGATTTTGAAGCATCAGTAGAGGCAGAGGCTGGTTTTTCAATACCTCTTTTGTCAAAATTTTTTACTACATTAAAGAATGTAACTAAGCTAAATTATTCAGCCAAAAAGACTATTAATGAGGTTGTAGAACATAAGCTTGCAGACTTGTTAAGTTTGTGTAATGATTTAATTAGAGAAATTTCACTTGC
Organism: Chryseobacterium sp. NRRL B-14798; assembly: GCF_050470705.1. NCBI lineage: Bacteria > Pseudomonadati > Bacteroidota > Flavobacteriia > Flavobacteriales > Weeksellaceae > Chryseobacterium > Chryseobacterium sp. NRRL B-14798. Next base: position 1,504,149 of record NZ_JBFLUL010000005.1, read on the forward strand.
ATTATTGGCTAATAATAAAGGTTTGTTAGTAATTGTAGAGGATACAGACAAATTAAATATTGAAATAGCATCTAAACTTTTTCATATTCACAGTTCTGTATTTACTAGTTTAAGAACAAATATGATTTTTACATATCCTATAGCTCTTAAATGTAGTCATGTATCAAATATAATTAGTGGAGCCTTTGATAATAATGTTTATGAATTACCAATGGTAAAAGTTTATCATAAAGATGGTACAGAAAATACAGAGGGAATTAATGATTTGATAGAATTAATAAAGAAAAGAGATGTTTATGACTGTATTAAAGACGAAGATCTTTTAGTGAAATTTATTAAATCGAGTGGTGGTTGTATTCGAGATTTATTTAGGATGATTATTGATGCTGCTGATTATGCTTTAGATGATGACTTAGAGATTATTGAAGAAAAGCATTTCAATAAAGCTTTTATTAAGTTAAAGCGTTCTTATAAAGAGACTATAGCAGAAAAAATAAAAGAGGATGGAAGTGTTATTAGTGCTAATGATTATTATGAAGCATTAGAGAAATTAAATAAGAGTACAATAAAACAGTTGGATAATTCCGAGGTTGATTTGGATTTGAGACACAATTTGTCAATTTTAGGATACAATGGAGAGGGTTGGTACGATGTACATCCTGTTGTGAAAGAAATTTTAAAAGAAAGGGAAATAGAACGAGGAAGTGAAATTTAGTACAGAATATCATCAAAACTTACGTTCTCTGGAAAGATACTTTATAAATACTATAGGAGGATCTTTCCTATTCTGTATTTCTAGTGATGAAATATTAAGAAAACAGGTAAATATTTCTCTTGAGAAAGTTTTAGAAACAAAAGCAAAAAAAATTATTTATTTTTCCTTTAAGGACAACTTTAAAAATGAATTATCAATTTTTGATAATATTGTCAATTTTATTAACAATAGAAATGTTGAAGGCTTAATTATTAATGATTTGGATAATATGCTTGAAAAAGACATTGGCTTTTTAACATTGTTAAATTTTTCAAGGGAAGATTTATTATCATTAAATATTCCTATCCTTTTTTGGATAAATCCGACTACACCATCTAAATTAAGCTACTATGCTAGAGATTTATATAATCAAAGAGCAACAAATATTTATTTTGATGAAATATTTAATGATGAAACAGAAAATTTAGGAAATGTATATATACTAGAGAAAATTGCTGAAGGGAATAAGGATATTGAACATCTTGCATTAAGAGTTAATACATTAAATGAACAATTATTAAAAGCAAAAGAATTAAATATACCCATTAAAAAACAGGCAAATGATATTGTTGTTGACTTACTAGAAGTATATTCTTCAATTCCATTTTCTGGGAAGGAAATATTACGTTTATTAAATGAATACAAGTCTTTTTTTGATATTGATAATCCAACAATAGCTTTCACATTAGCAACTGCAAATAAATCTATAAATAATTATGCAGAAGCTGAAAGATTTTATAATATATCCTTAAAAGGGTATAAACTTTTAGCAGATGAAAAAAATGATATCTTCTCTGAAAAAGTTGCTATTGTATTAAATAACTTTGGAAATCTAAAGACCCAAATGAATGATTTTATAGAAGGGGAAGATTTTTATAAGGAAGCACTAGATATATATAGAAATTTAGCAATTAGAGATCCGAAATTTAATTCGTCAGTTGCAATTACTTTAAATAATTTAGGTAATTTACAGCTTAATATGAATAATTTCTCAGAAGCTCTAAAATCCTATTCTGAAGCTCTAAAAATACGTCAAAAGCTAGTAGAAAATGATTCTGAAAAATTTCAGTTGGAATTAGCAAACAGCTTATGTAGCATTGCCAACTTAGAAAAAAGGATGAATGAGTTTTCAAAGGCTGAAAAATCGTATACGCATGCTCTTAAAATTTTAAAGTCTTTAGCAGAAAAAAATCCTCAAAAATATCTTGTTGATGTTTCACTTATATTAAATAATTTAGGAAATTTATATTCAGATAATAATGACTTTGTAAAAGCAGAGTCCAATTATAAAGAATCATTGGAGATTCGGAAAAGAATTGCTGAAGAAAATCCAAATAAATATTTGATAGAAGTTTCTGCAACACTAAATAATCTGGGTAGTCTATATAATAGAATGGATAACTTTTCAAAGGCTGAAAAATACTACCTTGAAGCTTTAGGAATTAGAAAAAAATTATCAAATGAAAATCAAAAAATAATTCTTCCTATTATTGGAAACGTATTAAATAACTTAGGAAATATATATGCAAGAAAGAATCTATTTTCAAAAGCTGTAAAATTTTATACTGATGCATTAATTATAAGAAGAAAATTAGCTAATGAAAATCCTCAGAGATTTTTGTCTGATGTTGCTACCACACTAAATAATTATGGGAATTTATTAACAATAAAAGGCGAGCTATTAAAAGCAGAAGAAACCTATCTTGAAGCAATAAGTATTAGAAGAAAACTTGCCAATACAAATCCCAAAGTATTTTTATCTAATGTTGCTAGTACATTGTCAAATATTGGTCAGCTTTACACTAAAAGAAACGAAAAAATAAAAGGAAAAAATGCATTTATAGAAGCCTTTGAAATACAGTCTGAATTAGCAAAAAAGAATCCTCAACAATTTCTTTCTAAAAAATGGGAAACATTATATAATTTTTGTCTCTTAGTAATTGATGATAACGAAGAATTAAAGACATATTTAAAAATACTAGAAGATGACTTAAAGAAACTTAAATATCACCCAAATTATGATAAATATGTAGGTACATATAATCTTTTAAAAAATAAAATTGAAAATAATTAATGATTTTTGTAACGGGTGCTACCGGAATTCTGGGAAGAATAATTGTACTGGAACTTCTTAAAAGAGGGGAAAATGTACGTGCTTCCAAACGGCCGGGCAGCAATTTAAACGAAGTAAAGCATTCATACAGCTTTTATACGGAGAATCCTGACGATTTTTTCCATAAAATTGAATGGATAAACGTAGATTTTGATGATCTCGATTCTTTAAAAACTGCACTGCAAGGCGTAGATGAGGTGTATCACTGTGCTGCCAAAGTAAGTTTTCATCCGAAAGATGAAAAAGAAATGTACCATACCAATATCAAGGGTACGGAAAATCTTTTGTTTGCCTGTGAAGGATCCGACGTTAAAAAATTTCTCCACGTAAGTTCTGTTGCCGTTCTTGATAATTTCAATGAAAAAGGAGAACTGGATGAAGATTCTGACTTTAATCCAAAACTGGAACATTCTGCCTACGCCATCTCTAAGCATTTATCCGAAATGGAGGCATGGAGAGCATCAGCAGAAGGACTGAATGTGGTGATCATTAATCCCGGCATGATCGTAGGAAGCGGAAACTGGAACCAAAGCAGCGGCGAGCTTTTCTCAACCTTTGAAGACAATAGCTTTACCTTTTCAGGAGGCTCTGCTTATGTCGACGTAAGGGACGTAGCCAATACGGCTATAGGATTAATGGAAAATAACCTTTTCGGAGAACGTTTTATTATTGTCGCTGAAAACAACAGATATGCTGAACTTGCCAAACAGGTAAGATCACGCCTGGGACTTAAAGATGCGAGAATTCTTTCACAATCTGTACTCAATATCGGAAGAATAGCCAACACCCTTTTCGGATGGCTGATTCCCAAACTAAGGATGGTAACCAAATCAAATATTGAGGCCATCTCTTCATTCAACACCATTTCCAATCACAAAGTCAGAGAAAAGCTGAATTATCAGTTTATTCCCGTAAAAGAAAGTATAGACTTTCACCTGAACAATTATATTAACGACAAAAAGCTGAAGAAATGAATCTTGCAGAGGCAATTATCCTTAAAAATGTAGAAAAACATCCTATAAAAGCGGCCATCGGATTTAAAAAGAAAGATGCCTGGAAAGAGCTGAGCTGGAAAAAATTCAGTGAAATTATTTTTAAAACAGCCAATGCTTTAAAAGAATCCGGAGTTCAGGAAAATGACAGAGTGGCGATTTATTCAGACAATTCATCAGAATGGATGATCATGGATCTGGCTTCTCTGGCTATCGGGGCAGTTACAGTACCCATTTATTCCACGAATAATGCTGAGCAGGCAGAACATATCATAAACGATTCCGGTGCTAAAGCCGTTTTGGTAGGAAACCAGATGCAGTACGATGCCTGTCTTGAGTTTTTACATAAAGAAGAAAACAATCTTGAAACCATTATTGTTTCTAAAAAAGCAGTGTGGATCAAGAAAGAGTTCAATAGTTTTTATCTTGAAGATTTTATCGCAAAAGCCTCGCCGGAGCTGGAGATCTGTAAGAAAGAAAATGATGATACCGCTACATTAATCTATACTTCCGGAACTACCGGAATTCCAAAAGGAGTAATGCTTACCCATGGAAATTTCATCAAAGCATTCGATTCTCATTTTGAATTTTTTAAGTTTAAAAACTTTGAAGAAGAACTTTCACTGGCATTCTTACCCTTAAGCCATGTTTTTGAGAGAAGCTGGAGTTTATTATGCCTGTATGGCGGTGCCCGTGTGTATTTCCTTGAAGATCCGAAAAATGTTGCCAAAGCATTGGAAGAAGTAAAACCTACTGCCATGTGTGCCGTACCAAGATTTTTCCAGAAAGTATATGCCGGAGTTCTTGAAAAAGCGGAAGAAGGTTCAGTTCTGAAAAAGAAAATCTTTGACTGGGCCCTTAAAACCGGATGGGAAACCGCAGAATTAAGAAGAAATGAAAGGCCGGTTCCTTTTGGATTAAAATTCAAAGAATCTATAGCTGATATGTTGGTTTTCAGTAAAATTAAAAATAAAATGGGTGGGAGATTATGGTTTTTACCTTGTGGTGGAGCTTCATTGTCACCCGAAGTTACCCGTTTCTTTGAGTCAGTGGGCATTCACGTAACTGTTGGATACGGATTAACGGAAACTACTGCAACATTGACCCTTTTCCCTTTAACTCACTTTGAGCATGGAACCAGTGGAAAGCCTCTTCCGGGAGTAGAAATGCGTATCGGAGAAAATGATGAGATTCAGGCCAAAGGGAACGGAATCATGAAAGGATACTACAAGAAGCCTGAAGAAACCCAAAAAGTATTCACAGAAGACGGATGGTTCAAAACCGGTGATGCCGGAAAATTTGATGAGAAAGGAAACCTGATCATTACAGACAGAATCAAAGACCTGATGAAAACTTCCAACGGAAAATACATTGCTCCGCAACAGATTGAAAACCTTCTGACCAATAATAATTTTATCCAGCAGATTATGCTGATTGCAGAAGGCAGACAGTTTGTTTCAGCACTGATTGTTCCTAATTTCGAATTCTTACAGGATTATATTAAGAAAAATAATATTCCTTTTACCAATTGGGAAGATGCTGTAAAAAATGAGAAAGTAATCGATCTTTATAAAGAAAAAATCAAAGAATTACAGAGCCACCTGGCAGATTATGAAAAAGTGAAGAAATTCACGTTAATGCCGGCAGAATTTGACATCAATACAGGAGAAATTACTCCTACCCTGAAAGTCAAAAGAAATGTGGTGATCAAAAAATATGCGGATATTATAGAGAAGATGTATTAAAAATTTTAATCACCTTTTTCACATCAATTACAACTGAAGACGTGAAAATTCCCCTCTTTTGGAGGGGGGCGAAAATTCAAAGAATTTTTGACGGGGTGGTTCAAAATAACGACTTAAAGTAAACTATGACAACACAGGATTTTATAGGAAAAGAAAATTTCACCATTCATACCCAAACGGTTTCGGAAAGCTGTCCGTCCAATATTGCCCTGATTAAATATTGGGGAAAATATGCTGATCAGATTCCTGCTAACCCAAGCATCAGCTACACGTTAAACCATTGTAAGACCAATACTTCAATGGAATTTACTGCGAATGAACCTTTTTCAGTACAAACTTTTCTGGCTGGAAATGAAGAAGTGAAGTTTGCCGAAAAAATTGAAAAATATTTCAGAAATATAGAACAGTATCTTCCATGGATTCTGAAAGGAAAATATATCATCAGAACAGAGAATACATTTCCGCATAGTTCCGGGATTGCAAGTTCGGCTTCTGGATTTGGAGCGATTGCAAAATGTCTGATGGCGCTGGATGCTTCGTTTACAGGAAAAACGTCTGGAGAAGAATCTTTGAGAAAAGCTTCATTCCTGGCAAGATTGGGAAGTGGAAGCGCATGCCGGAGCTTGTATAACGGACTTGTGGTGTGGGGTGAAACCGATGAGGTAGAAGGAAGTTCAGATTTGTTCGGAGTACAGTATCCCGATGCTGAAATTCATGAAGTATTCAAAAATTTTAATGATTGGGTTCTGTTAATCCATGAAGGGCAGAAAAGTGTTTCTTCAACAGTAGGACACGGCCTGATGAAGACGAATCCTTATGCAGAAAGAAGATTTCAGGAAGCAAGGGAAAACTTTGTTCCCATGAAAGAGATCCTGAAAAACGGAGATATGGAACGTTTTATCAAACTGGTAGAACACGAAGCACTTACCCTGCATGCCATGATGATGATGAGTGATCCTGCTTTTATCCTGATGAAAACAGGAACATTGGAAGTCATCAATAAAATCTGGGACTTCAGAAGAGAAACAGGACTTCCACTATTCTTTACACTGGATGCAGGAGCGAATGTTCACCTTCTATTCCCGAATAATGGGTCTGAAGAACAGATCAAAACCTTTATTGAAGCTGAATTATTACAACACACTCAAAAGAATGGAGTAGTGAAGGATATAATGAAATTTTAATAAGAATAAATATTCAATAGGAGTGGGCTTTAGCCCACTTTTTTTATTAATCTTCAGTAACAACAGCTTCGCGTTCTCCATCTTCTTTCTTTCCTTCCTCAATCATGATTTCAGCCTCAGCTTTCTCTTCAGCAGTTGCTGTTTCTATCAGTTCTTCCTGTTCATCATTGTGATGATCTATGAAAAACTCACAGTATACCGGAAGGTGGTCTGAACCAAAATTTTCCAAGGTCTTCAGCTGTTTAATAAAAATATCTTCACTGTGAAACATCAGATCGATAGGAAACCTTAAAAGACGGTATTTTGCATGAAAAGTAGAAACGAAAGAATGCCCGATTCTGGGATCTATCAGGTGGCTTGTTTTTCTGAACAAGACAGATGATCTCGACCAGGCAACATTATTGAAGTCTCCTACGACAATAACAGGCTTTTTAATATCTTTTACACGCTTGGCTGTACTTAGAAGATCGCCGTCTCTTTCCTTTGATGTTTCTTCTTCCGTAGGACTTGGTGGCGGCGGATGAACTCCAAAGAAAACAAAAGAAAAACCATCAGCGGTTTTCATATGGATCTCAATGCTCGGGATGTCATCAGCAACGAAATAATGGGTTTTTGCTTCCTTAATCTCCACTCTTGAATAAAAATGCATCCCATAGGTATTTTCAAGAGTCACTTTGTGCTGGTAGGAATATTTTTTTTCCAGAGGTCTCATTGCTTTTTCCCAGTCACTATTGCTTTCCATCGTCATGAAAAAATCAGGATTGTACTTTTTAACGAGTCCGATGAATTTCTCATAATCTTTATTGAACTGATAGACATTGGCCGAAATAAAATGCAGTTTATCAGAAGATCTGTGAAGCTGTCTGTGTTTTTTTACAGGATAAAAGTGGGTGTATTTGATGAGTGTTTGACCATGATGAATAAACATGACCAGCAGAAGGCCCTGATAATACCAGAAATATTCTGTAGAATCTGTGAAAAAGCCTAATAAAAAAGTAAAGAATATAAGGTAGGTAACCTGTATTTTGGCAAATTCAGGAACTCTGAATATCCAGTGGGAATGCTGAATTTTCGGCAGTATTGTCATGACCATAAGAAGTATGGCCAGAGTCAGGTAAATAATCCACATATAAAAAGCTCTGAAATAATTTTGACCACAATTTAAGGAAAATGAATTTTAAAATTTGTTAATCAATTTAAATTTTATTTTATCTATTTTTAATTATCTAAATCTATACTATGAATAAAATAATGGCATTTCTTGTTCTGATTAGTATTTCGTGCTTCGGCCAGCAGAATACAGATATTGAAAAACCTATCCGAAACCTGTTCCTTGGTATGAAAAATGCAGATCCTGAGTTGGTAAAATCCGCTTTTGCAGAGAGTGCAGTACTTCAAACCATCACAAAAGACGGTACTGTAAAAAGTGATGGTATTTCGGATTTCATCACTTCGGTTTCCAAATTTACAAAAGGAGATCTGGATGAAAGAATTATAGTAGAAGCCATTCATACAGATGGCAATCTGGCAACTGTGTTTACCCCGTATTCTTTTTATTTAAAAGGAAAATTATCACACTGCGGGGCAAATAGTTTTCAGCTGGTAAAACAGAATAATGAATGGAAGATCCAGTATATTATTGATACGAGAAGAAAGGATAACTGTAAAGAAATACAATAATAAAGTTCAATTGAAAATCAGGTTAAAATAAAAATGAAGATTCACCATATTGCCATCATCTGTTCAGATTATGCCGTTTCAAAAAAGTTTTATACGGAAATTTTAGATCTGAATATCATCCGTGAAGTATACCGCGAAGAAAGACAGTCTTATAAACTTGATCTTGCTATAGGAGATCATTATGTGATTGAGCTGTTTTCCTTTCCCGATCCTCCCCAACGTCCGTCACGTCCCGAAGCATGTGGTTTAAGGCATCTCGCTTTCTCGGTAGAAAATGTTATGGAAAAAAGAAATGAGCTGGTAGAAAAAGGATTAATCTGTGAAGAAATCCGCATAGACGAATTCACAGGAAAAGAATTTTTCTTTACCCAGGATCCCGACCAGCTGCCGTTAGAGTTTTATGAAATGTAAAAAATTAGTGTGCGTAACCGGCAAAGAAACTCACCGCCATAATCGCTAAAACAATAGAAGAAATGACTACATATACGTAGTCTTTTTCTTTTAAATAACCTATTAAAGCGAAAACGATTCTCATCAGAGGAGTGAAGATCAGCAAAAGAATACCCAGCTGAATAATAGCTGTACCTTCTCCTTTACATAGAGAGTCCCAGAAATGTCCCCAGACCTTTTCAGAAGAAGTACCTACGACAAGGCTGGTATATTTTTCGGGCATTTTAAAGCCTTCAAAAAATAACTTGATAAAACCGATCAATGATGTAGCCACAGACAGAATAACACCCAGTCTCAGAAGATTTCCTACCGAACGGTTCAGATCTACATCTGTAAAATTCTTTTTCATTATCTGAAACTTTTGTTGATACCGTTATACATCATATAAATGGAAAGAATGGTAATCACAATGGCAAAAAATACTTTTAATTTTTTGGTCTTCGATACCATCAGCGTTTTTGAACCGATAAAACTTCCGATCACAACTCCGATCAGTACGGGAGCTACAATTACCGGAATGATTTCTCCTCTCTGGAAATAGATCAGGGCACTGGCCACTGCCGTTACTCCGATCATGAAATTACTGGTGGTTGTAGATACTTTGAAAGGAAGCTTCATCATATTGTCCATTGCCAATACTTTCAATGCACCGGAACCTATTCCCAGAAGTCCGGACATGGCTCCTGCAAACATCATCATCAAAAATCCGGGAACTGTATTTCTTGCAGAATAGCTTTTCAATACTCCTTTATCGGGAAATGTTCCGTACAGTTTCAGCTTTTCCTCCAGACTTCCTTTTACCAAAGGTTCCTGGTGATCAGGTTTCCCTTTAAGATTTAAAATAACGGTTAAAAGAAGGATACTTGCGAAAATAATTCCGATTGTATTTGGGTTAAGCATTCCTGAAACAAGGGCCCCAATAATAGCGCCTGCTGTGGTGGCTATTTCGAGAAACATTCCGATCCTCATATTGGTAAAACCTTCTTTTACGAAAGCTACAGCCGCACCGGAAGAGGTCCCGATCACAGAAATAAGTGAAGCACCGATAGCGTAATGCATTGGAACGCCGAATCCCAGCGTTAATAAAGGAATGATGATAACTCCTCCTCCTAAACCCGTAAGTGAACCTAAAAGACCCGCTGAAATTGCGCCAAGGAAGAGTATGATGATTTCTGACATACTACAAATAATACTACAAATATAAAATTATTGTGATAGTCTGCCAAACATTTGAAAAAGATAAATTTAACGTATTTTTGTATGCATGAAAAATGTAATGAAATTATTTTATGTCATTCTCGGGGCAACACCCAAAGGCAGAAATATAGAGCAGCACGATGTTTTCTTCGGAATTGCGGAGAATCTGAAAGATCTGATTCCTGATATGAAAGAATTTTGGAAGGAAGCAGAAGGAAAAATTCACCTGGATTGTTACCAGGAAGTGAAATTTGCAGACGGTTACAAGGTGAAAATTGTAGAAAAGGGAGAGAAGACATCAGAAAACCAGTTGTTTTTTCTGAATCTGGGAGGTTATAAGCCAGGTTTCTTTGAAGAATTTCATGAGCAGCACTTAATGGTAGGACAGTCTATGGGAGAGATTGTGAAAAGAGCAAAAGCTACCGAATTCTATCAGACCATGGGGTTTGAAGGCGCTGTAAGCCATATTGATGATAAGCATGGAGTGGATATTGATGATATTTTCAATGTAAGTGATATCCTTCCTGCCTCCATGAAAGAAAAATATTCTATCGTTCTTCATAAGTCTGATGAAGAAAATCAGGAGAACCCAATGGGGTTAGGCTATTTAAAAATTGATAAAATTCAATAAGAGTAAATCTAATAAAAATAAAAAATGAAAATAGGAATTCTGGGAGGCGGACAGCTGGGAAGAATGTTGATACAAAGTGCACTGAAGTATGATGATGAGTTTTATACTCTGGATCCGGCCTCTGATGCACCATGTCATAATATCTCGTATTTTACACAGGGAAATTTCAATGACTATGAAACAGTTTTGAATTTCGGAAAAGATAAAGATGTTGTAACCATTGAAATAGAACACGTAAATGCTGATGCACTGGCAGAACTTGAAAAGCAGGGAATAAAAGTGGTTCCTAATGCCAATATCATCAAAACAATTCAGCAAAAAATCCTTCAGAAAGAATTTTATAAAGCTCATGATATTCCAAGCCCGGAATTTCAGGTAGTATGGAACAGTGATGAGAAAATCATCATGCCATTGCCGTTTGTTCAGAAGATGAATACCGGAGGCTATGATGGAAAAGGAGTACAGGTGATCAAAACGGAAGAAGACTATCAGCAACTATGGACTGAACCTTCTGTCATTGAAAGTCTTGTTGATATTGAAAAAGAACTTTCTGTCATTGTAGCAAGAAACGAAAAAGGAGAAACCAATATTTTCCCGGTAACGGAAATGGTTGCCGATCCAAAACTGAATCTATTGGATTTCAATGTATGTCCGGTTCTGCTGACGGAAGATGTTCAGAACCAGATTGATTCCATTACTGAAAAATTTCTGGCTGCAGTGAACTCTCCGGGGTTGTTTGCCATCGAATTATTCCTTGATAAAGAAGGAAAAGTATGGGTAAATGAAACTGCTCCAAGGCTTCACAATTCAGGACATCAGAGTCAGGAAGGAAATACTAATTCCCAATTTGAGCAAATGTACCGCGTGGTTAAAAATTTACCATTAGCGGATACTGACGCCATCACTTACAGCGGAATGCTGAATCTTGTAGGAGCAGAAGGATATTCCGGAAAAGTAGTCTATGAAGGAATGGAAGATGTTCTTAAGCTTCCCGAAACATACATCCACTTATACGGAAAAACTGAAACCAAGCCGGGAAGAAAAATGGGACATATCAACGTTCTTGCAGATTCCAGAGAAGAGCTTATGGAAAAGCTTGTACAGGTAAAAGGAATGGTAAGAGTAATTGCTGAGTAATATCGATTTAAGATAGATAAAAGGGAGCTGTTTTAACTTTAAAAACAGCTCCCTTTTATTTTTGAACTCATTCAATAGGAACGGGCTTTAGCCCGTTTAAAAATAATTGTCAACTCAATTGGCTTTAGCCGAAGCTTAATTTTAGGTTTTCGGCTAAAGCCAATTTTATTTTGATTGTTCACATCGGGCTAAAGCCCGATCCTATTGATAATGTAATGCTTTCATGATTAAGGATTTTTAACCACCTCAATATTATCCTTTTTATAATTGTATTTAATATAACTTCCTAAAGCGGTTGATAAAACAGAAAATTCTTCCAGCGTTGTAAGCGGTGCATAGAGTTTAAACGTACAAATGTCCGTTGCAGAAATAAAAGGATTGGTTACTAAATGGCTGTGGGTAGACATAGTTACCGTTCCTCCATTTTCTAAGGCTGTAGAGGTTGGAATAAGTCTTGAGTGAAATTTTTTATGGGAAATAATATTCCCTTTTTTATCCGAAACAAAAAGATAATCATTTCCGAAAGGAATTATACCAGACTGGACAGTACCAGGTATCAAATACACCTTATAGTTTTCATTAAACGGAATAATAATCATATTAAGACTATATCCCTGTGGTACCGTTACCGAATACTTTGGGTCGGATAACTGTGGAATAATGGCAGAACGGATATTTTTTAAAATACTTTCAGTTTCATTAAGTCCCCTTTCTTTAAAATTTTCTTTGACAGGTTTTGTCTGGTTATTTTTGAAAGACAGTTCTGCAATAATCATATTACCTGCTTTATTAAGAAAGGAAGTTTTGATGGTATCGTTTTTCTGGTACGTGACATAGCTTCCTGTATTTTCAGCAAGTCTTTTATTGCTGCCTACAAGATCTCCCGCATGCCATGATGCATTTTCGTAAGAATAGAGTAGGTTTCCTTCAGTTTTGATAGAATCCAGTTTTTGTTTCAGTTCTTTATCCGAAAGGGTAAGGTTTTGTGCAGAAAGAATGATGGACACAAAAAAGAAGAGAAATCCGATAATTTGTTTCATAGGTTATTTTTTTGCCAAAATACAAAATTCAATAGGAACGGGCTTTAGCCCGTTTAAAAATAATTGTCAACTCAATTGGCTTTAGCCGAAAACTTAAAATTAAGTTCGGTTAAAGCCAATTTTATTCCTATGGAGCCCGACGCTATTGATGATTTAATTGTTTAATCATAACGAAGAATTAATTATTCGCAGAGAAGAAACTTCCGGCACCCTTCTTCCTTCTTCCAGCCTTTTTATTTAAAAATCTTCTGAATCACATTTCCAATCTCCACAAAATCCCCGTGATTTCCTACAGAACGTATTTCCGGGCTGTTTTTGTCATACTCCGAGAAAGGGAAAATCAGAAGGTAATTATTGTCTTTCAGATTCCTGTTCAGCAGTTCAGGGATCAGTCTCATTCTTGGAATATATGACTTCATACCGCGCTTGGCCATCAGAATAATCAAGGCTTCATCATCTTTCAGCTGTGCTGCGGTTCTTTCTCCGTCCTGCCATGTGCTCATGATAATGAATTCAGCTTCTATATTGGCTTTCTTTATGATTTTCTGAAGAATATCAATAATATTTTCAGGAGCATAAAAAACAACTGTAGCACCGGAATTTCGGGCAATATTCCAGACTCTCAGCAGTGCATGGAAGAACCCTGCTTCCTGATGAGCATTTTCAGGAATCATCACCGCATATTTCTTAATGGTGGAAAGCGGTTGTGCAGCATGGTAAACCAGCACATTCACATCATCATTCTGCAGATAACCATTGTAAAGGTTATACACAAAAGAAGGGGAGAACCCTTTTTCATCTTCCAATCCGATGATAAGATCCGTTATTTTCTGTTCTTTAATCACATTATTGACCCCGTTGATGACATCATTGTCATATCTTTTTAAAGCCTGTAATTTCACATCTGCCGCCGCAGCTGCATCTGCTGCCTGGTGAAGAAGTTTCTCCGCATTCTTTACCGAAGATTCATTTTTGTCTTCGTTGATGACATTCAAAGCAAAAAGATCTTCTGTATTCGAATGTGCTTTGATCAGAATTCCCAGATTCACCATTCTCTCAACAGTGGCTTCGTGGTTGATGGCTAAGAGAATATTTTCTTCCTCATGGGTATTTCCGGAAACGGTATCTTCGTTATCACTCTCAGCAATTTTCTGGGCACTCGCCATGGAAATAAAAGACGAGATCGTACATGAAATGAGGATAAGAAGAATACTTCCGTTCAGTACGTGTTCGTTTAATAATCTTACAGGTTCTCCGGTTTCGGTTTCAGAAAGGATGATGTTATATCCAACCATTACGGAAGCCAGTGTTGCTGCTGCCGAAGCGGAACTTAATCCAAATATCAGTTTTCCTTCCTCTTTGGTTAGTCTGAATGTTTTCTGAGTGGCCACCGCAGAAAGGTATTTTCCTCCGATAGAGGCAACCAGCATAATTGCGGCAACTTCAAGTGTTTCCCAGCTTTTAAAGAAAACTTTAAAATCAATCAGCATTCCTACACTGATCAAAAAGAACGGGATAAATATGGCATTTCCTACAAACTCAACCCTGTTCATCAAAGAAGAAGTGTGAGGGATAAGTCTGTTTAACGCCAGTCCGGCAAAGAATGCTCCGATGATAGCTTCTACACCAGCCAGTTCAGCAAGCATAGCAGCCAGATAAATCATAACCAGTACAAAAATATACTGCGAAATTTTATCATCCACTCTTTTGAAAAACCATCGTCCTATAATAGGGAATACAATAAGTACAATGAGGGCAAAAACGACAAAAGAGACCGATAATTTAACCCAGAATTCTGTTCCCACATCACCTTGAGACATTCCCACAATCACAGCAAGTACCAATAAAGCAAGAATATCTGTGATCATCGTACCACCAACGGTGATGTTAACTGCTTTATTTTTCGCAATTCCCAACTTACTCACCAATGGATAAGCGATAAGCGTGTGAGATGAAAAAAGACTGGCAAACAGAATGGAAGTCAGCATTGAAAAGTGAAGAAGGTAATATCCTCCCAGATATCCCAGTACAAAAGGAACTGTAAAGGTATAGATACCAAAGGTGAGACTTTTCCATTTATTCTTCTTAAAATCCCCCATGTCGATCTCAAGCCCGGCCAGAAACATAATGTAAAGAAGTCCGGTGGTTCCGGTTACTACAATACTGCTGTCTCTGGACAATACATTGAATCCGTTCGGACCAATGATGGCCCCGGCAATAATAAGTCCCAAAAGGTGGGGAACTTTAATTTTATTAAGCAGCAATGGTGCTGCAAGGATGATGACCAGTACTAACAGGAATTTCAGTACCGGATCTTCTATGGGAAGACTCAGGTTGTGTATACTCAGTAAAATCATATGTGTTTATTTTGTGGAACGTACTAATTCAACAGAGAACTTGGCGGTACAGCCATCAGAGGTAATGGTTCTGGTTCCTTTGATCTTGTTGTCCGAAATATCATTAAGAAGAACGCTCATTTCTACATTCTTTTTGGCCGTAGAATCGGTTTTGAAGGACAGTCTGATCTCATTGTTTTCAAACTTGCCTGTATAAAGCCTTACCAGATTATTATTGTTGATGATTTTGGTAATAGGCTGGGTAGAATCATTATCAAATTCCCAGATATCGGTACGCTGGTCGCCTACAGCATATTCGCTGCAGTTGGATTCTGTACAGATTACTTTACCGTTCCATGGTCCGGAAATTTCTGCAGGCCATGCAGCGGTGATCACTACAGAATCTTTTTTCGCAAAAATACTGTCTCTCATTTTCAGCAGAGACTGATATTCGGATTCTTTTTTTGCGAATACTTTTTCTTTCTCTAATAATTGTTTTTCCCTGTCTGTCAGGTTCTTTTCCTTCTCTTTGTAATCACAGCTTACCAATAGAAAAGTGGCAGCCAGCAATAAAAAAAATGTGTTTTTCAGCATATTGTATCGGTTGGAGTATACAATATAAGAAAAAATGAAGGAAATAGAAAATCCCCATATAACGGATCTGCTTTTAATTCTATTTAATACATTAAAAAGCAGCGGAATAGATGGGTTGAAATAATGAATATTATTTTCTGATTTACGACTCGATTCTTTGTTTTTTAAACATGGCCGGATTGTAATTGATCACAAAAACCCCAACAATAATAAGTATGGCAGCAATGATGAATTTGGCAGAAATCTTTTCATCAAGAATCAGCCAGCTTAAAAAAATGGAAATTACCGTATTGATGTAGGCCAATATGGATACCTGAACCGGAGAAACTTTGGTCAATGCATAATGAAAAGCAAAAAATGCAGCTACAGAGCCGAAGCACGATAAATAAAGCATCGCAGAAATACTTTTCAGACTCCAGTTTCCGAAATTATAGTCTTCTGAAAAAAGGAAGGCAAAAATAATCTGGATAATTCCCGCAAAGGCAAACTGGTAAAAGAGGTTCAGTGAGATATTCCCGCTTTGAATGTTCAGTTTTTTGGTGAAAATAGTTCCTGAAGCCCATCCCGCAATGGCAATGAATAAAAATAATATTCCCAGTGCATAATCCGGATTTTTCAGATCATTAATGCCATCCCAGAAAATAAAAAGAATGCCGCTGAAACACAGAACAACTCCGGTAAAAGCCCGCCAGCTGAATTTCTGCAGGCCTAAAGCCATACTTCCGAAAAACACCAGGATAGGAGAGCAGGCACTTATCAGTGAAGTAAGGCTGCTGGTAACTTCCTCTTCCGCTACTGTAGTCATTCCGTTTGCAATCACAAGCATTAATAAAGAGAAGATCAACTGATACTTCAGACTTGTCCAGCCTATCCATTTGAATTCTTTTCTATAGGTAAGAATAAGGAACATGATAATCGCTGCAAGAAATTGACGTATTCCTGCGACAAACCAGGCGGGTATTGTTTCTACCGCAACCCTTATCGATAAAAACGTAGTACCCCAGACAATAGCAACGGTACATACAGCCAGTGTAAGTTTATAATCTTTCAATTTAATGTGGTGTAACAACAAATATATCTATTTTCCCAGGAATTGTTATGGATACAGATGCTGTAATTTATAGGAGTACAGATGAAAAATCTGAGCCAACAAGATCTTTATTTATTCTTTACATTTTAAATGGAAGATCTATTGAAAGATTAAATTATTTTTAGGAATTATAATCATAAATCGTTTCCCGGATTTTTTGTAGTCTTTCCTCTTTACATTTTTATTTTTTATCTTTGAACATCTAATAAAATTGAAGATGGTAGGAATTATTATGGGCAGTCAGAGTGATCTGCCGATTATGGAACAGGCTGCAAATTTTCTTAAAAGCCTCGATATCCCTTATGAGTTAACAGTAGTTTCAGCGCACAGAACACCGGAAAGAATGTTTGATTATGCAAAAACTGCTAAGGAAAGAGGGCTGAAGGTCATTGTAGCCGGAGCAGGTGGAGCAGCACATCTTCCGGGGATGGTGGCGAGTTGTACTACACTTCCGGTAATCGGGGTTCCTATTTTGTCCAGTAATTCTATAGACGGATGGGACTCTGTTTTATCTATCCTTCAGATGCCCGGTGGGATTCCGGTAGCTACCGTAGCTTTGAACGGAGCTTTGAATGCCGGGATTTTAGCTGCAAAAATTTTAGGAAGCGGTAATGAAGAAGTCGCTGCAAAACTTCAGAAATATCAGGATTCTTTAAAAGATAAAGTACTGGGAACGGTAGATGATATCAAAGCCCAGCATCCTAATTATTTTGACCAATAGATTATTTTTCAACTCAAAATAAAAGCCTCACTTTTCAGCGAGGCTTTTTACTTTATTTTTTAATGAATTTTGAAGAGATGGTCTGATTTTTCAAAATGAGCTGTAAAATATAATTTCCTTTCGGTAATGATCCTACATTGATCATTTCTTTATTAGGATTTCCTTCCAGTACAAGCCTTCCACTTGCATCAAAAATTCTGTACTTTTTAATGTCACTTAGTCCTTCAATATGAATATCATCCACAGCGGGATTGGGATATAGTGAAAGTTTTTTATTCAGCCTGACTTCTGATGAGGACAGTAAACAGTTTCCTACCGTATCACCAGACATCGTCCATCCTTTATTAATAAGAATATCCCTTTTATCTGTTGCATTGGAAGCATAAGTCAAAGGGGCTACAATGTCTAAATCAACATTATTGGCAGTATTAGGATTATCTGCCCATCCTGCCAGTGTTTTACTGAAATTTTCACAATCCATTCCTGTCTGCATCAAAGCCTGAGCCCCGTTATTAACGCTGGCAAGATTCCAACTTGCAAGGGAATGATTAAAGTTGGGTGTTTCCTTAAGAATCTGGTCTATTCTGGTAACCTTGGTCATATCCCAGTTTTCAAGGGAATGACTATAGGCCGTGCAGCCATGAATAGCATGGGCCATATTGGTAATTTTAGAAGTGTTCCAATGGTTTAAAGATTGATTGAAAGCAGAATCAAAATGGAACATAAAACGAATATCTTCAAGGCTTGAGGTATCCCAGTTATCCATTGGTTGATTATAGTTTGGGCAAAGAGCAAACATCCATTTCATATCCGTTACGCTCGAAACGTTCCAGTTGTTTAAGGTCTGGTTAAAATGTGCTCTTCCCGCAAACATAAAACTGAGATCAGTTGCAGAGGACATGTCCCAAGTATTAAAATAAGGAGGATTGAACTGATCAGAAACTGAGCTGATAACGGTGTCAAAGATCAAAGCAAACATAAATCTGAAATGCTTAACCTTAGAAGTATCCCAGTTTTGCATGGAGCTTGCGCCTGTAAAGCTTTTTGTACCATAAAACATATAAGAAGCATCTTCAACATTACTTAGGTCGGGAGTGTCTGTAGCCGTGATCTGAACAAGTTTACATTGGCTGAAGGCATTGTTCATCGATGTCCACACAATGTTTCCCCATTGTTCTATTTCCAGTATCTTATCAGCGCTTCCGTTGACCTGCCAGATCGGGAAAATCTGATCTGGAAGCTGAGTTTCCTGTACATCTCCGAATTTTATTTGTTGAAAAACGCCATTTCCGTTACTTACTTTTACTCTGTACTTGGCATCATTTTTTTCTGCGATCGACGTACCAAAGTCAATAAGAACCTGTTTTGTGGAGGTTACGTCGAGGAGGGAACCGCTGTGTTGGGGATATCCTACTTCTTCCCAATAGATATCATAGTTTTCACCAATTCCTGGAAACCATATCTGTTGGGAACTTGCCTGATAAGGAGCACTTACAGTAATTGGCTGTGTTATCGTGGAAGCGGGTTTCCAGATCGTGATAAATTCATTCTGGGCTTTAGCTATGAATACCAGTGTAATACAAAAGCTTACCAAAAAATTTCTGAGTAACATAGGGAAAAATTTATGGTTATTTTTTAATGAATTTTGAAGAAACCGTTTTTTCTTTCATGACAAGTTGTATCACATAATTTCCTTTTGGCAGAGTGCTTACATTGATGATATCATTATTAGGATTTCCTTCTTTTACAAGTCTTCCGCTGGCATCATAAATTTTATATGCCTTAATATCAGCTATTCCATCAATGTGAATATCATCCACTGCAGGGTTAGGATAAAGCAGAGGCTTTTTGTTCAGCTTTATATCCGATGAAGATAATAAGCAGCTTCCTGGAGTATCACCTACAAATGACCACCCTTTATTGATCAGAATATCTCTTTTGTCTGATACATTGGGAGCATATTTTAGTACTGTTAAGGAACCTAATGAGATATTGTTCGCTGTATTCGGATTGTCTGCCCATCCGATGAGTGTTTTGCTGTAATTTTCACAATTAAGTCCTGACAGTGTTAAAGAGCCTGCACCATTAATAAGTGAAACCAAATTCCAGTTTCCTAATGGCTGATTGTAGTTCGTTGCACCATTCAGTATATCATCTATTCTCTTTACTTTGGTCATGTCCCAATTTTCTAAAGACTGATTAAATGATGTACAGCCATGAAATATATGCGCCATATTGGTCACTTTTGAAGTATTCCAGTTTAAAGGCTGATTGAAGACAGGAATCATGTGAAGCATAAAGTGCATATCTTCAAGGCTTGAGGTATCCCAGTTATCCAGACGTTGATTAAAACTTAAACACTGCCCGAACATCCAGCTCATATCGGTCACCTTGGAAACGTCCCAGCTATTAAGAGACTGGTTAAAAACTTTTCTGTTTCCAAACATATAGCTGAGGTTGGTAGCAGAAGACATATTCCAGCTGTCAAGATAAGGCGGGTTGAATTGCTCAGTCAGCCCGGCTGCTGGGGGCGTATCAAATAAAAGTGAAAACATAAAGCTGAAATTCTTAATTTTCGATGTATCCCAGTTTTGCATAGAACTGGCACCCTTAAAGCTGGTTGTGCCATAAAACATGAAAGAAGCATCCTCCACATTATTAAGATTGGGAGTATCGGTTGCCGTAAGCTCCATAAGCCTGCACAGGCTGAAGGCTCCGTTCATCGTAGTCCATGAAATATTACCCCATTGCTCTATTTCCAGTATTTTATCTGAACTTCCATTGATCTGCCAGATAGGAATGATTTGCTCAGGACCAGGAAATAATTGAGCAGTTCCGAATTTTATCTGCCTGAACATTCCGTTACCATTCGTAACTTTCACCCTGTATTTGGCATCATTTTTTTCTGCGATTGATGTACCAAAGTCGATAAGAACCTGTTTTGTGGAAGTTACATCGAGGAGGGAGCCATTGTGCTGAGGATAGCCCACTTCCTCCCAATAAATATCATAATTATCGCCAATCCCGGGAAACCATATCTGTTGTGTGGTTGCCTGGTACGGAGCGTCTACATTTACCGCCGGTAATACAGTAGAGGCCGGCTTCCAGATAGTGATAAATTCATTTTGTGCCTTTGCGAGAAATAGTAACAAAAGAAAAATGAGTGTTGGAATTTTCTTTAGAATCATGGTTATCGTTTTATGGGTATTAGTTGTTGTCTTAGGCTATTGTTTAATAAATAGAAAGGAGAGATCCTCTTATCCGCCAGAACTTGTTACTGAACGGATATGGAATTTTGATCATGTTCCTATATGACTTTACCGGAAGTGTTTTTTGCGAAATGAAATGATAATATATGGAGAGAAAAAAGTGAAAATTTTTGTGCATGTCATTAGTTTGTGAAATAAGCACAGCTAAAATAGCAAAAAACTTAATATATTTTTAACTTAAATGTAAATTTTGTAGTAATTTATAAATTTCAATGAGATTATTTAAATAAAAAACTCTCCGTTTTGGAGAGTTTGCTTTATTCCTGAATCATATTATCACGGGTGTTTTTCTGCACTGCGATGGCTCCGAAGAGTGCCAGTAGAAAGGCAAAGGCATAAAAACCTTTTTCACTTGGAAGGATGGTGGCATTCCAAAGTCCGATGGCCAGTAGTACAATAGATGATAATGTTGCAAACCAGCAGATTCCATAATAAATATCGGTCACCTGAATGTTTTCTAATCTGTCACGTACTGCTTTCTGTAACGAAACCACAGCAAATAAGCCATAAAGAAGGATGGTAAAATAATATCCTTTCTCATTCAGCAGCATTTCTGCTCTTGCAAGACCGACAATAAAGCCGATCATTCCTGCTCCCAATGCTACCCACGACGCAGCCACAAATGCATTTGATACTCTTTGTTTTTTCATAGTTTAATGTTTTGTTTAAGAGGGCTAAGATATTCATTTTTTATAAATAGAGCTCTGACAAAGGGAAAATATGGGAAAAATACTGGATAGAAGGATGAAGTAGGTGTATGTTTCAGGCTCCCTTCGTCTAAACTCAGGATATAACCCGTTACCATTGAATAATATAAATCTATTCATCATTCATCACTCATCATTTATCAATTATAATTCATCATCTTCTCCTAGCCCCGATAGCAGCGTTTACCCCGAAGCATGAGTGGGAGAGTTGGTGGGTAAGAGGCTGGGGCAGGTTGGAGCGAGGAGTATGAGCGGATAGCGGGAATCAGCTCATAAAAAAACTCTCCAAAATGGAGAGCCTTGTTTTACAGAGTGATATATTCGTAAGTATATTTTGCATAATCATTATTATCCAGTTTTACCATGACCTGAGTTGGCAGTTGATTACTATTATATTCTATCTGATAGGTAAAATTCATAATTTGACTCCAGTTTCCAGTGCCATCTTTGCCACTTATTTTTACTGTGGTATAATTATTTTGACTTAAAAACTCTGCTCCTCCCATAATCATTCTAAAATATTTGCCCATCAAAGAATAGGGATTTACCTTATTATCATATGAAAATTCTTTTTTATTAGTATGTGGACCGCCGATACCATCACTAACCGAAATTTCTTCCGAAACATTATCACCACTATAAGTATATGACATGGTAGACGGAATGGGACAACTGGAAGACTCACAAGTAGAAGTAGCAGTAACTTTACCATAAGTATAAGTCATTGTTGTATTATAGTGAGTATCTGGATCTATTTTCTTGATCATCGTAAGCTGATCACCATTATAAGTAAAGGTTTTATAATAAGCTACGGTACCATCTGCTTTCTGGTAAGTGATTTTTGAAGGTTTTCCGGCACCATCATATTCCAGAACGGAGGTTGTAGTTTCTGATGTAATTTTAAGTAATTGTTTCTGACTGTTATAATCTAATTTTGTAATACTGGTGTGCGGCCCGGAGGGACTTGTATAATAAACTGTAGTGACTTTACTTAATAATATTTGAGAATCAGAAGGATTGGGTTCATTATTTTCGTCATTATTGCTACTGCAGTTGAGGAATAAAAATGAGCTCATCAACCCGATAAATAATTGGTTTTTCATGTATTTAAAAGTTTTATTAAATAAGGATTAAATATATTCATTATTTATAAAAACAGGCTTAATTGATGACGAATATATCAGATAAAAAAACTCTCCAAATTTTGAAGAGTTAAAGCCTTATTATTGAGTGATATATTCGTAAGTATACTTCGCTGAAAGATTTCCGTTGGCTTCTTTTGAAATCACCTCAGTAGGATAACCAGCGCTGTTGTATTGAATGGTGGAAGTTCGGGTTTGATTTTGTGTCCAGACTCCATTACTTTTATAGCTGATTTTTTCCGACAGATAATTGTTTTGACTTACAGCGTAGGCTCTTCCCATCATAATTTTTAAATATTTGTTGATATTGATGTATGGGTTCTGTTTATCATCATATGAGTAAACAATTTTTGTGCTGTAGCTGGATCCTCCACCTTCTGAAATTTCTGTTGAAATATTGTTTCCATCATAAGTATAAGTATCCA
Source organism: Chryseobacterium sp. NRRL B-14798 (assembly GCF_050470705.1). Taxonomy (NCBI): domain Bacteria; kingdom Pseudomonadati; phylum Bacteroidota; class Flavobacteriia; order Flavobacteriales; family Weeksellaceae; genus Chryseobacterium; species Chryseobacterium sp. NRRL B-14798. Next base: position 1,527,356 of record NZ_JBFLUL010000005.1, read on the forward strand.
CGATGGGGTTGGAACAGGCTGGTGACTGGCAAAGAGATGAAGAAATTACCTGTCCGTTGGTATTATAATTATAAGTAATGGTTCTGTTATAATCCGGATTAGTAGTATAAATGGCTTTAACCGTCGTAAGCAGATCTCCATTGTAACTATATGCTGAGTAATAGTCTACCGTACCATCTGGTTTATAATATGTGGTTTTAGTTGGTTTTCCGTTACTGTATTCAAACTTGGAAGTTCCTAAAGCTGACGATGTTTTGATAAGTTCACCCTGATTATTGTATTCCAGAGTTTGTATGCTTGTCTGCGGCTGCAATGGATTGTCATAATAAACTATTGTGACTTTGCTTAATAATACTTTAGAAGAGGTATTGTTTCCCTCATTATCATCATTACTGCTGCAGCTGTTAAAGAAGATTACAGAGCCCGCGAGCCCCAGAAATAAGAATTTTTTCATGTTATTTTTTTAGGGGACAAAAATAACGAATGCTTTATTTCTCCGCATAAAAAAATCCCACTATCTTACCAATAGCGGGATCATATCATGTTTTATTAAGATCTTAGTATCTGTAGTATTCAGGCTTGAATGGCCCTTTTACGTCTACACCGATATACTCAGCCTGCTCAGGAGAAAGAGTTTCAAGCTCCACGCTTAATTTCTTAAGGTGTAAAGCAGCTACTTTTTCATCCAGGTGCTTAGGAAGCATATATACTTCGTTTTTGTAAGCTGCAGAGTTATTCCATAGTTCGATCTGAGCTAACGTCTGGTTAGAGAAAGAGTTAGACATAACGAAGCTTGGGTGGCCAGTAGCACATCCTAAGTTAACCAATCTACCTTCTGCAAGGATGATTACTTCTTTTCCTTCGATTGTATAGATATCCACCTGAGGCTTCACTTCAGATTTAGTATGACCATAGTTTTTGTTCAACCATGCCATATCGATTTCATTATCGAAGTGACCGATATTACAAACGATCGCTTTATCTTTCATTTTAAGGAAGTGTTCTCCTCTTACGATATTGAAGTTACCTGTTGTAGTGATGATGATATCAGCATTGTCTACCACAGTATCTAATCTTTTTACTTCATAACCGTCCATAGCAGCCTGAAGTGCACAGATCGGGTCGATTTCCGTAACAGTAACGATAGAACCAGCACCTCTGAATGAAGCAGCAGTACCTTTACCTACGTCCCCGTATCCGCAAACTACCACTCTTTTTCCAGCAAGCATTACGTCTGTAGCTCTTCTTACTGCATCTACAGCAGATTCTTTACATCCGTATTTGTTGTCGAATTTAGATTTAGTAACCGAATCATTTACGTTGATGGCAGGCATTACTAAAGTTCCGTTCTTCATTCTTTCGTAAAGTCTGTGAACACCTGTAGTGGTTTCTTCAGAAAGACCTTTGATATCCTTTGTGAACTCAGGGTATTTATCAAAAACCATGTTTGTTAAATCTCCGCCATCATCCAAAATCATGTTTAATGGCTTTCTGTCTTCACCGAAGAATAAAGTCTGCTCAATACACCAGTCAAATTCCTCTTCATTTAATCCTTTCCATGCATACACCGGAATTCCAGCAGCAGCAATAGCAGCAGCAGCGTGATCCTGTGTAGAGAAAATATTACAAGATGACCATGTAACTTCAGCTCCTAAAGCTACAAGAGTCTCGATAAGCACAGCCGTTTGGATGGTCATGTGAAGACATCCTGCGATTCTTGCTCCTTTCAGCGGCTGAGATGGTCCGTATTCTTCACGGATAGCCATCAAACCTGGCATTTCTGCTTCTGCAAGGGTAATTTCTTTTCTACCCCATTCTGCAAGGGAGATATCCTTAACTTTATAAGGAACGTATTGTGTTGTAGTACTCATATGTAATGAATAGTTTTAAAATTCAATTGATAACGAAAGGCAAAATTACGATTTATAATTAAGATATAAAAACGGCAAACCAAGTTCGGTTTTATGAGATTAAACATGGATTAATGTTATTTAGTCTTAATATAAATAACTAATTTTATCTGATAAACAAATATATTATGAATCAAACCCATACAGAAAAGAAAATCAAACCTGTTGCTCCCAAAGTACAGGAACTGATCAATGCTTCAAAAAGTGTAATTCTTGCTACTGTTGATGCTGAAGGAAATCCTAATTCAAGCTATGCACCTTTTGTACAGGTTGATCAGACATTCTATATTCTGGTATCTTTCATGGCAAAACATACTAAAAACCTTGCAGACGGAAGAAAAACATCCATTATGTTTATTGAAGATGAATCTGCCACCAAACAGATCTATGCCCGCGAACGTCTGACCATTGAAGCAGCCACTTCTCAGATTGAAAGAGATTCTGAAGTATGGAATGCTGTTGTTGGGAAACTTAGAGAAACTCATGGCAAAGTAGTAGAGGTAATTTCCGAAATGGGAGATTTTATTTTAATTGCATTGCAGCCTGTAAAAGGCTCTTATGTAAATGGTTTCGGAAGTGCTTATTTTGTAAATTCAAAACTTGAAATTATAGAGCACAGAAATGATGTGAATCATCAGTCTAAATAATTAGCTGGAAGATGGAAGAATGATGCTGGAAGTTATAAAGATTAAGGAAACAAAGAGTTTGTTTTTTCCTCAACGGAAAATTATTTTTACGATGAATAGTAACTTCCATCTTCCGGCATCCATCTTCCATTCCTTTCAACTTCCGCATCTTTTCACTATTTTTGTCCAATAAAAAAAGAATGCCCCTCTACAGAGATTTTTCAGATGATAATGCCACCATTCTGGTTTGGAAGTACGATGAAAGTGAAGAACTTGATATCAACCAACTTCTGGAGCCTGAAAATGCTGAGAAGGTAAAAGATTATCATCCTAAAAAATTGCTGGAAGTCCTGATGGTTCGCAAGCTCCTGAAAGGATTAAAGCCTAATTCTAAAATTTTATATAAAGAAAGAGAGCCTTTTCTTTCTCCCTACGATGCGGAAATATCTATTACGCATTCTTTTCCTTTTGCAGCGATTGCTGTTTCTAAAAATAAAATAGGAATTGATATTGAGAAATTCAATCCTAAGATTTTAAGAGTGATTGATAAATTTACCTATGAGAATGAGCGTGGATTTATTCCGGAAGACAAAGCGGATACTTTCTATACCATTATATGGAGTGTAAAAGAAAGTATGTACAAAATTCATCACTCAAAATATTGGTCTTTAAAAAAGAATTATGAAGTAAAGCCTTTTGAGCTGAAGCACCTTCATAAAATCAGTTGCCGTGTTTACGATGATCAGTTTTCAGATGAATTCAAAGCCAGGGTGGAATTCTTTGACGATTACTGCTTTACGATTGTGGAGGAGTAGGCTCAGTTTCGTTTTTATATTTTTCGATCACTTTTCTCTGCTCTTTTGCGACATCATAGATCAGCTCAAGAATATCGTGGATATTTTTAAGCTCGGTTAAATGTGAAATTTTATCAGGATCTCTTCGGTCAACAATTTCATTTTCTTCAATCTCTGTTTTTCTTTTCAGGAGCATATCTTCAATGGAGGAATCTTCCGGCTCAAGACGGCTTTCCATTTTCAGTGTTTCGTTAATATCATTTCCGTTGAGAAGGGTAGAGGTTTGCTGCATTTCGGCCTCAATCTTTCTGCTCCAGCTTTCAGCATCTATTTCAGGATACTGCTCATTACTTTTTGCATATTGGGATAGGGAAGCCGTATAGGCAGTAATCAGGTGAGATGTTGCCACAAACTGGTGAACCACTTCCAGTTTTTTCTGCTGATTTTTAGGATCAGAAATCATTCTCTGGAAATTATCGGAAAGGTTAGCCAAAGAAATAATGGCATTTTTTCGCTTTACCTTATAATCTTCGAGATCGAAATTTCCCTGTAGGAATTTGGAAATCACGCTCTGGAAGTAGATAAGGTTGTCCGCGGCAGACTTCTTCATTAGATCCAGGTTTTGCGTATGTTCCCAAACCGGCAGTACAATATATGACACGGCAAAGGCAATGATCCCGGCAATAGCAGTATCCAGGATTCTGTCTTTAAAAATAACATTGACTTTCCCTGGGTTTAAGAAATTAAAGCTGAGGAATACATAGATTGTCATAAATAATACCGCCCAGAAATATCTTCCTTTCAGAAAGCTGAAACACATGATCATGCTGATCAGAAGGATCGCAAATAAAACGCCATTAATATGGACAAAATGGAGAATGGCATAAGCTATACTTGCTCCGGCAATGGTTCCATAGAGACGGAGAAGGTTTCTCTGTTTAGTGATGGAATATGCGGGTTTTAAGATCGCTGTAATGGTAATTAATATCCAATACGTGTGTCCAAGTCCCAGAAAATCGAACATAGAAAAAACGTATCCCAATAGCAGAGCTGTTGTAATTCTTATAGCATGGCGGAAATGGGAAGATGATAAGGAAATATTATTTCTCAGAACCTTAGCATTCAGTTTAGGTTCATTGGGCATAAATTTCTTAAGATCCAACCCTGTAGATAAACTTTTCGCCAGCTTGATATCCTGTGAAAATACTTTATATATTTCGTTGATTTCTTTCGTGATTTCATAGATACGCATCAGGATCTGGCGCAGGATCATGAAATTTTCCAGATTGTCGGGAGAAAGCTGTTTATTTCTGAGTTCGAAATAATTATAATTTAAGTTTTTTAATTCCTCTTCCAGATTAAACATCGGCTTGGCTCTGGTACCACTTTGCAGGGCGATTCCGATATTGGTGATCTCTTCCGCCAGAAGGTTAAGATAATCATGGATATTCACCAGGATCATACTGTCTTCAAAGCTCTGCTGTAACTTTTGATAGTCACTTTCCGAGGTCATCAGTTTTTCATGAAGGTCCATCGAATTAAGAAACATCAGCATTAATAAGCGGCTGGTGGTCGTAGATTCATTGACAATAGTTCTGGTTTTGAAAACGGTTTCTCTGGTATCTTCCTGAAGGTTTTTTATTTCAATCTGCTTGGCAATAACCTGAGTGGTCAGCTTATTAAAATCCGGATTTTTCTGATAATAATTGGCTTTGATCTTTAAAAACTCAGCCAGCTGAAGATAATTTTCGCCAATCATCTGGCTTGCCAGTTTATAAGGACGAATGGTAGTTACAATAAGGAATATCAACAGAAACCAGATACAGCCTGAAGCAAATATCAGCAGACTTTTAAAAATATTGCTTCCTGTAAGATGCCCGTCAATAAAGATGGCCAGTACTACCAAAGATAATGAGCCTACTGCAGCCAATCTCTGGCCATAAACGCCAATCAGGGAGAAAAACATCCCGAAGACAATGACTTCCAGAATGACCAGCACTTTAATATTCATCACAAGACTGGCAATAAGTGCTACAAAGACAAAACAGCAGATCGCAAAAGTAAGAGCATTTCTTCTTCGGATAAATGGACCTGGCTGGTCGGTAAGGGCTACAAAGCTGGTTCCTAGTGGGAAAAGGAAGTATTCTTTCAAAATCCCGAAGTGGGCGAGGACTAAACAAGGCAGAACAGTAGCTAATGTAATTCTGATCGCAGAATATACATACTGACTGGTTACAAATTTTTTTAGTTCCGCCGAATAGTTCATATTACAAAAATAGCTATTGAATTTAAGAAAATCGCCATAAATAAGAGACTTTTATTAACTTAAATATTATATTTTTTTTAATTAAGATGTAGTATTATTTAAAATAAATTGACAGATGAAACATATGAATGATTCGCCACTTACAATTCGTCATTTTTTAACACAACAGCTAACAAATCCTGTTCCACGAATTCCTATCTTAGCTTATCTCAAGCGTAAATTATCATTTTATGAATTTCATCAGTAAAAATATAGTGGCCATTTTGTTTCCTTTGATCATGTTAAGCTGTAGCTCACAGAGCAAAAACAGTTTTAAAGCAAAGAAAATATATGAATCAAAAACCCTGATCATTACTCAGATTTCAGAGAATTCTTTTATTCATACCTCCTTTAAACAGACCAATGATTTCGGGAATGTACCCTGTAATGGATTGATTGTAAAAGATCATCACGAAACCGTTGTTTTTGATACACCTACCAATGATAAAAGTTCAGAAGAGCTGATACAATGGATTAATGAAAAGCTTGATTCGAAAATTAAGGCCATTATTCCAACCCATTTTCATGATGACAGTTTGGGAGGATTGATGACTTTTCATAAGCACAATATTTCATCCTATTCCTATGTGAAAACAATTGAGCTGGCCAGAGAAAATAATTTTGTTATTCCTGAAAACAGTTTTAATGATTCTGTTATTTTAAAAGTCGGGGATAAAGATGTCATAGCAAAATTTTTCGGCGAAGGGCATACAAAAGACAATGCTGTGGGATATTTTCCAAGCGAGAATGTTTTATTTGGAGGCTGTTTGTTAAAAGAGCTGGAGGCAGGTAAAGGATATTTGGGTGATGCCAATGTTTTTGCCTGGTCCAATACCGTTGAAAAAGTAAAAAAAGAATATCCGGATGTGAAAATTGTAGTTCCCGGCCATGGCGACTACGGTGATGGAAAACTTCTTGACTATACAATTACATTATTTAAAGGTCAAAAGTGAATTTTTGCTTCGCAAAGTGAATGGTGAATGGTTGCAGCATAAAAAAATTGACAAGCGAAGCGGATTGACGATTGACTATTCACGAATCAAAAGTGAATTTTTGCTTCGCAAAGTGAATGGTGAATGCTTGCAGCATAAAAAAATTGACAAGCGAAACGGATTGACGATTGACTATTCACGAATCAAAAGTGAATTTTTACTTTGCAAAGTGAATGGTGAATGATTGCAGCATAAAAAAATTGACAAGCGAAACGGATTGACGATTGGCTATTCACGAATCAAAAGTGAATTTTTACTTTGCAAAGTGAATGTTGAATGATTGCAGCATAAAAAAATTGACAAGCGAAGCGGATTCACCATTGACAATTGACATAAAAAAAGCCTCCATACAATAATGTATGAGGCTTTTTTTATCGCTTTTTCTTTTATTAACGATCGTTGTTGGATGTTTCTTCTCCGATGTTCCAGGTTAGACCGAAACGAAGCGTGTTATCCAAAGCACTGTTGATCTTAGACATATTGATCAGGTAAGAAAGATCAAGTCCGAAAGAACGGTATCTTAGCCCAACCCCTGCAGTTGCAAACTGTCTTGCTCCCTGCTCTTCACTTTCATGGAAGTAACCTCCTCTTACAGAAAATGCATTGTCATAAGAATATTCCAGAGCACCACTATACATGATACTGTTTTTATTTTTGAAAGATTTTCCGATACCAGCCATTGGTCCTACATTCGGGATCTGGTAGATAGGCTGTCTTGTATTCGGGTCTATTCCTGCATACTCAGATCCAGGAACTAATAGTTTTGAACCTTCCACAGAAATTCCAACTCTGTTCATATCATCCAGGTACATATCGTATCCAACCCCTAATCTTGCCATAGTAGGAAGATAAGATCTTGATTCTTCATTCCCTGTATAATCCAGTTTTGGACCTAAGTTCTGAATAGCTAAACCTGCATTGATTTTACCATCATATCCGCCAATACTGGAGAATCTTGGAGAGGTATAGTATCCTGAAACGTCTACTGCAAAACTGTTCGCAGCCTTAAGTGTTGTATCTGTGTTGAATCCTCCGGCTAAGTCTGAACGGATAAATCTACCGGTAACAGCTCCGGAGAATGAATCAGAAAGTTTCAAAGCGTAGGCAACGTCAATGGAGAATTCGTTTGGTTTTGATGTACCCATAGAAGCAATTTCTGTACCCACCAATTGAGTCAGGTCTACCTGTCCCATATTGAAATAATAGATACTCGCGGAGATTGTAGATCTTTCTTCCTGTCCTAAAAACTTATGGAACGAAGCATATAATAAGAATACATCATTGGTAAGTTTTCCCATGTAAGGCGTATAGTTAAGACCTACGGAAGAACTTGTCCTGCTGAAAGGGTATTTAGCCGCATTCCAGAATTGTGAAAATGCATCCGGAGAGGTTACCACCCCCTGATCTCCCATACCTCCCGATCTTGCATCAGGTGCAATTCTTAAGAAAGGAGCTCCGGTAAGAACTGGGTTTACTTTACCTAAATCTTGCGAATAGCCTAAAAAACCAGCACTCAAACCAAATCCTAATAGCAGTTTAGTAGTTAAATTCATATGTTGTCTTTTATATATTATCAGTTTTTTATTAATATTATTGTCTATTGTTCTATTTTATTATTTCAAAAGTACCATTTTTTCTACAGCTGTAGCACTTCCTTTGCATTTTTCTTGATTTTGACTTTTTGCAAATATCTTAAAAATATACGTACCTTTTGCTACAGTAGCTCCAAAATCATCTCTTCCGTCCCATTCTATGGCCTGACGAGGGGTTCTGAAGCCCTGTAGGAACGGTTCTGCAACCACCGGCTGCGACAAAGTTCTTACCAATCTTCCTGTTATTGTATAAATTTGTACGTTCACATCCAGAATATCATCACAATTGTGTTCAAACTGAATATAGGTTTTGTTGGTAAATGGATTTGGCCAGTTTAGCGGACGGTTTATTGTCAGATGCTGGTCAGACTCATCTTTAACTTCAAAATTTAACGTAGCAGTTGTAGAATTATTGTTTATATCCCAAACTTTAAATGTTAATTGATGCTGTCCTATTGCAAGATTTCTGAAAGGGTAGGTTACATTTCCTTTCTGGTATTCGGCAAGACTAGGATTTAAACATCCGTTTCCTTCTCCCGGAGCATAAAAATCATTTAAAACAACAGTATTGATAATCTGCCCGTCAAGATATACTGTAATATCATGCCCTACACCGGATCCTGTTGAATTGATTCCTGTATCATCGGTAAGACAGGCAAGAAGCATTGGATTCTGATTGGTAATTCCACCATCTGCAAAGTTGGTGTTGTTCATATACAGTTTTACTTTTGGAGGCTGATTATCATTGATTCCGTTTGGATTAATATCGCCAACCTGTACAGCCTGATTGTTGAAAACATCCGTTGACTTATTATCTGCATAGGCTAGTATTCTTCCCTGGCCTACAGCATAGTTAATGTCTTTAGGTACATAGAATTCAGCAGTGAAAACCCCATTTACAGCAGTTCCTGCAGATTTTACAATAGCACTTCCTTCCTCAGTATACTCTAACACCGGAGATAAAACGCCACTGTTATTTAATGTTTTTTTATTTAATCTCTTATCAAAAATATTGATGCTGACCTTTCCGTTGAAGGTATTGTTCAGTGTTCCGTTCGGATTATTGATGTGTCCTTTGATTTTTACAAAATCCAGCCCTCTGATCAGTCCCGGAACAGGTGTTTCAATATTATCAATAACCAGGAGTCTTTGTGGTCTGCTTAATTTCATGGCAGGATCACCCAGTAAGTTTACTTTTAAGTGGTTACTGTTTGGTCCTTTTTGTTTTTTGGCAATTAAGTGGGCATTCCCCAGCGTATTAAAGTCGTCATTGGTTAACTTAAAAATATTCTGAGTAAAGGTATTGGTAAAATCACGTCCATAATCAACCCCGATAGCACGGCTGGAGGTAATCATGGTAGAAACACCTCCCTGTTTCATCTTAATAAACTGTTCTCCTACAGAGTTGGTTGAAGGTTCGTCCCATAATGTAAACTCACAGGTAATGGTAGATACAAACGGGAATCTGCTGTATACATTAGAGAAATTGTTGGCATTCTGAACTTCTGTGCTGGTAAGTACTCTTTCCTGTGCCCAGCCATTGATTCCTCCGTGTCCGAAATAAAACAGATATAAGCTGTTTCCGATAGCATTGGAAATGGCCTGGTTTACCTGCGGATATCTTCGTCCTCCGGAAGTACTCTGGGCGGTAAAGGCATCCATGTATAATTTTTTAACATTATACTCTTTAAGTTCCTGCTGGCCAGGCTGTTCAAATATGCCGGCAAGGGAGTTGTTCATGACATTGTGGAAAGGGCTTCCCCCTTCGTTGTTATCATCCACTACAAAGTCAAGTCGCATACGCCAGTCTCCAAACGGGCTCGACTGTCCCTGAAGGGAATTATAGTAAGCCAGTGTTTTATTGATCATATCTCCGGCTTCACTGGCATTGGCTGCCGGAATTCTGCCAACCGGAAGATCCGGAAGGTTGTTTTCAATTAATAATGTATTCTGCGGCTTGGTCATTACGATATAATCATCCGTCACAAAAGAGGATACATAATCGGAAGACTGCTCACTCTGATAGCTGGCAACAACGTTTGAATTATTCGGAACCCTGTTTTTATAATCGTATGAAGCATCCCCAAGGATAAATACATATTGAAGTCTCCCCAGTGGGGTATTGAGTTTACTTACGAAATCTCTTATCGCGGTAAGATCTTTACTTCCGCTGCCATATTCCTCGTAGATTTTATTGATGTCAACAATTTCTACCTTATAGTTATTCTTGGTTTGATGGTAGTTGGCAATTCTCTGTGCCTGGCCCATCATTTCAGGAACGGTAAGGATCAGATAATCTACGTTTTGTATTGCGGAAAGATTCTGATTCGAGATTCTTCCCACAAACTGCGGACTGAAAGCCGCATCAGCACGGAAAGCTACAAACTCATTGTTGAAATTCTGATCAGCAGCTGTGTACGCAAAGCTGAAAGAACCGGCTCCTGCCTTATTCACTCTTCTATTGGCGTTTGTAATATCCGTTACATCCCATACCTGTTCTATAGCAGCAGCATTACTGATACTGAAACCATAGTCTGTATTGCTTCCACTTACAATTGAGTAATCCCTGAAGTTCATTTGTGAACCATTGAATGCAAGGTTTTCCTTATACTGAACCTCTACATAATCAAAATAGAAAGTTCCATTCGGATTCTTGGAGATATCAGGATTATAAACCAGTGTAAACTGATTTCCGGTAAGATTGGTTAATGTTCCAGTATAAGTTACCGGATAGAAAGTATACTGATACGAAGAGGTGTCTGTAGGAATTACCTGCAGCGGGTGCGGATTTAAATTGTTGATTTTAAAATCTATCGTATTCTGCTGGGAATTGTACGCTACCACCTGGGTTCTGTATCGTATTACATCATTCGCCTGTATCGGGGAATTGGTAGTAAATGTTACTGTTTTTTCATTGGTGAAAGGAATATCTTCTACCCATGTTCTTCCTACTTTTAACAGGTTTTTCTGATCTTTGTTGATCACCTGGTAACTGTCATACCTTGTAATCAGCTGGGCTGGAAGGTTTCCGTCTACAGTCGCAACCCTTTTTCCCGCACCTTTATCAAAGTTGATATAATAATAGGAGAAATCCTCATAGATGTTTTTGACATTATTGCTTCTTTCACTGAACCGGGTATCGTGTCTTTTAAAGCCGTTCCCGTTGGAAGTATCATAAAGGTTGTATCCGTCGGGACCCTGTGCATAGAAAAGAGCGTAGTCATTGTCATTCCATACCCCGTCATCTTCACCTACCACCTGAATGGCATTTTCCTGTAAAGCACCGTATCTTGGATCCTGGTTGTATTCGGGAAGCATGATTCCCCCGTTTCCATAAATTCTGAAATTTTTAGGATTTACAGAACCCGGATTGATTCCGTTGTCTTTTAAAAACTGCGAAGTGATTTTGAATACTCCGGACTTGTCTACCTTTATTTTATAAAAATTTCCACTTGATAAAGGATTGCCGGTGGTTCCTATTTTATTAACAGTTCCTGTTGTATTGATAAAAGAAGAAGCTTCCGAAACATTAAACGAAGATAATCTCTGAACACGGCCTTTTACATTTTTAAATAAAGCAATACTAATGCTGGCATAGCTTTCACCATCTAAAGTATAATAGGAAACATCTGCTACATCATAATCAGGAAGTCTGCCCTTATCCAGTTCAAACAAATCCTGATTTGAAACGCTTTCCCAGACAAGGTCTGAGATTTTTAATTGCTTTTCTCCGATTTTTTGCTTGCTTACGATAAAAACATTATTTTGGCTGTAAGAAAAACCTTCATTTTTAAAATTAGGAAGATTTAATTTTGTGTCACCAAAATCCTGGATTTTAGAACCATTCCATTCTATGGTGTTTCTTTGAGCGTAAAGTGTTGATGCAAAAGCGATTAAAGATAAAATCGTAATTTTTCGTTTCATGTTTACTATTGAAATTGCTAAATTACAAAATAAATGAAAATTTTAGAATTAAATTGTGATACAATAAAATTAATTTGTTAACGTTTTTCAAAAAAATCAAATGTTTACTTGATTTATTGAATAATTTATTTTTTCTTTGTACTTTGAAAATATTTATATCGACTATGAAAAAACTAAAGTTGTTTTCATTAATAGCATTAAGTTCTACACTTGCATTAACCAGCTGTGGCGGATCAGGAACCAGCAAAGGTGGCGGTACCAAAAAATTTGTCAGCAAAACAGGTTGGAAACCAAACGAAAAACAGGGTTGGTTTTTTGCAGGAAAGCAACAGAAGCAGAAGGGTTGGCCTGGGATGGTATATGTAGAAGGTGGAACTTTTACAATGGGATTAGTGAAAGATGATGTTATGCACGATTGGAATAACACACCTCGCAGAATGCAGGTAAGTTCATTCTTTATCGGAGAAACTGAAATTACTAACTACGAATACCGCGAATACCTTACATGGTTGAAGTATGTATTCCCACCAAGTGACCCGAGTTTTAAGGAGATCTATAACGGTGCTTTGCCGGATACCTTATTATGGGACAACAAATTAGCAAGAAACGATTATAACGAAACGTATCTGCGTTCTCCGGAATTTGATTACTATCCGGTAGTAGGAGTTTCCTGGACTCAGGCAAACAGATACTGTGAATGGCTGTCTGACAGAGCCAATGAAAAAGCTTTGATGCAGGCTGGTATTATTGCCAAAGATTTGTATATCAACGAATCCAACAACCAGGGAGGAACTGCTTTCAATATGGATAAATTCAAATCGAATGATCCTGAAATGCAGGGATATATCAATGAGAAAAGAATGCAGCAGAAAACTGGTATGAAAACGACAAACCAGAGATTGCTTGCAGCTAACAGAGCTCCGAATTCTGCAATGGTACAGAAGTTCAGACTTCCTACTGAAGTAGAATGGGAATATGCAGCTCTGGGTATGGCTAAAAACAGAGAATATAACCAATATCTGGGTAAAAAACCTCAAATTGAAAGATTAAGAGGTTCCAAAGGAAGAGACAGAGGAATGTTCCTTGAAAACTTCAAAATGGGTAGAGGTGATTATTCTGGTATCGCAGGTTGGAAAAACGACGGATCAGCTCAGACTTCTGACGTAAGACAATATCCATCTAACGATTTAGGAATCTACGGTATGTACGGAAACGTTTCTGAATGGACGGCTGACGTTTACAGACCTATCATCGATGAAGATTACAACGATTTCAACTACTACAGAGGAAACATGCCTCAGGCGATCGTAAGAAACGGTGACGGAACTTATAAAATGATCGACGAAGGTACTATCAAGTATGATACGTTAGCGGATGGAAGATTAGTTTACAGAGGACTTCCTGGACAATTCGAAAGACAAACTATTGCTGACTACAGAAACTACAGAGATGGTGACAGACAGTCTTCTTTAGAATATTACAGAGCTTCTGATTCTGCTGCCGGATTCGATATGTACAACGCTCCTAAAACAAGCTTCGTTGTAGATGGAAGCGGTAGAGTGAAACTACAAAAAGATACCAAAGACAGAACTTCTGCAATCTCTAACGAGGTTAGAGTAGTAAAAGGAGGTTCATGGCAGGATACAGCATACTGGCTGGATCCGGGACAAAGAAGATATAAAAATCAAAACAGAGCTTATGGTTGGGTAGGTTTCCGTGTTGCACAGGATGCTAAAGCCAGCGATAAGAGTAGAACTAGAAGATAATATTTATCAAAAAATACTTACAAAAAACCTTCCGGACTTTCGGAAGGTTTTTTTATTTTTGAACCATGAAACCGCTTGGGCTGAAAAGCCTGAAATACTCGTGTAGATTTGGCGGTTGCATGTCAATTCTTAAAAAAAATATATATTTCCACATGAATATAGAACAGTTTTATCCTTTATTTCTGCAGGCGGCAAAAGTAACCATTGACAGCAGAAAAATAGCAGAGAATGATATTTTCTTTGCCTTTTCCGGTGAGAATTTCAATGCAGCTACGCTGGCAGAAAAAGCCATTGATGACGGAGCTCTGGCAGTGATTGTTGAACTTCCGGAATTTGAAAACAGAGATAAAAACATTTTCTATGTTCCGTCTACGCTGGAATTTTTACAGCAATTGGCAATCTATCACAGAAGCCTGCTTCATATTCCTTTTATCGGGCTTACGGGAAGTAATGGAAAGACGACTACAAAAGAGCTTATCCATGCTGTTCTTTCGGAAAAATTTAACGTTCAGTATACATCAGGAAATCTGAACAACCATATCGGAGTTCCGTTGACAATCCTTTCCATTAAGCCGGAACATGAAATGGCTGTGATTGAAATGGGAGCGAATCATCAAAAGGAAATTGAATTCCTGTGTACCATTTCACAACCTGATTTGGGGTATATTACCAACTTTGGGAAAGCTCATCTGGAAGGCTTCGGAGGTTTTGAGGGAGTAATCAAAGGAAAGTCTGAGCTGTATGATTATCTTAAAAATAACAACAGAACAATTGTTGTGAATGAAAACGATCCGATCCAGGCTGAAAAGACTGAAAACTATTCACCTAAAATTACTTTTGGAAAAGAAACATCGGATTACAATTTTGAATCTTTTTCCGCTGAACATTTTGTAGGATTGACCTATCAGGGCGTAAAAGCCGTTTCAAAACTGACAGGAGAGTATAACTTTACCAATCTCTGTGCTGCTGCCAGTCTTGGCCTTCATTTCGGAATCAGCTTTGAAAAAATTAAGCATGCTCTGGAGCTGTATACCCCCACCAATATGAGATCTCAGGTGGTGAAAAAAGAGGGCAGGACTTTGGTGCTTGATACTTACAATGCCAATCCAAGCTCTATGACCGCTTCTTTAAATAACTTTATCAGTTTTGAAGGCAGCAAAACCATTATCATCGGAGATATGCTGGAATTGGGTGATGAAAGTGAGAAAGAGCATCAGAACATCTTAAAACTGGCTCAGGATCTTCATTTCGATGAGATCATTACTGTCGGAAAACATTTTAAAGCGGTTAATGATTCAGAGTTTGCTTTTGAAAATACGGCCGAATTAACAGAATACCTGAAACAGAATAGCATTCAGTCTGACAATATATTGTTGAAAGGTTCCAGAGGAATTGCTCTGGAGAAAGTGATCGACTTTATTTAAAGTAAGGAAGCTGGGCGCTGGGGGAGGAGTGTTCATGAAGGAAGGAAATTAAAGACCGTTCTCTTATTTCTTCAGCTTTATAAAATTTCACTGATGAATAACTTAAAGAAGTAATTGGCCGGATCGTAACTTCCGGCTTCATTCTTCCAGCTTCCAGCCTTCTTACTTATTTCTTCGAATCCCAGAATTCTTTTACGATTAGTTTGATATTTTTAAAAGTACTCGGGAACACTTCATTTTCAATTTCTGAGGTCGTTTTCCAGGCTACTTCGGTAATACCTTCTTCTATCTGCGGTTTGGAAGTATCTTCGCCGTCAAAGTTCATTTCAAACCAATGGGTGCATTTTAAGATTTTCTCCCCGTTTCTTTCTACATAGATATGATAAGTCGTGTTGATGAATTGTACAAGCTCAACATCACTCAACCCTGTTTCTTCCTCTATTTCCCGTACGGCAGACTCTTCTCTGGATTCTCCTTTTTCCATTTTACCCTTGGGAAGATCCCATTTGCCTAATCTTCTGATGAAAAGAATCTTACCTTCAGGATTATTAACAAGACCTCCTGCAGCCTCTATAATTCTGAAAAGCTTTTGAAACTCCTGCCAGATTTCATCCAAATTCTCTCCATACACATTAAGTTCCTGCACAGAAGTATTCTCCAGAAGATCCAGGGCGATCTCTAAAGTTGTATAATTTTCGTATCCAAGCTTTTTTTCAAGTTCTTCAGGATGCTTAGATAGTAATAATTTTTTTTCGTTGACAAAAACTTTATACATTTGTAATAGTTAAGAATTTAAATACAAAAATAAAAAATGAATTTAGAAGGACGAAAGATTATTGTCAATAAATCATCTAAAGAACTTACAGAGTTGCTGAAATCTCCTGAAAATTATAAAGATTTTATGCCAGACGGTCTTCAGAAATTTGAAACAAGAGATAACGGATTTAAATTTGGATTACAGGGGATGCCTGAAATCGCTTTAAAAATAGATGAAGTGGATGATCAGAAAGCTGTTTTAAGGTCTGCAAGTTCAAGTCTGGACTTCTCATTAACAGCGACATTGAACCCGATCAGTGAAAACCAGACCGAAGTTCAGATGTTATTTGAAGGGAAATTCAATCCATTCATCAAAATGATGGTAGAAAAGCCTTTACAGAACTTTATCAATACGCTTACGGATAAAATCGAAGCTTATAAATAATAAAAACCTTCATTTTGAAGGTTTTTTTATTTTACATGAAAGTTTTTTTATGCAATAACTCCCGAGCAATGATCCGCTGTACTTCCCGTGGCAGAAGACAATACATTGATCTCGTTATTCATCTTTAAAACGCCCATAAAGGCAAAAATCAAGGCTTCTTTATAATCGATGATCTCTTTTTCAGGGATGATCACTTCGGCCTTTGTTTTTGCTCTTATTTTTTCGATTAAAAAAGTGTTGTAAGCGCCTCCTCCGGTGATAAGGATGTCTTTTATACTATATTCATTGATGACGTTGGCAATCTGCTGGGCAGCATGTTCTGTAAAAGTGGCCAGAGCATCTAAGGCTTCAATATTTTCAAGAAGGGGAAATATATGTTGATGGCACCATTCTATTCCCAAAGATTTTGGATGCGAAATCTGGTAGAAATCCAGGCTGTTAAGCTGGTTCAGTAAAATTTCATCTATCTTTCCTTGTGCGGCCAGTGCTCCGTTTTCATCAAAATTTTTATGCAGCTGCTGGGCCAGATGGTTCAAAACAATATTCACGGGAGCAATATCAAAAGCGATCCTTTTCCCATCCCATTGTAAAGAAATATTGGAAAATCCACCTAAATTCAGGCAGGCGCTGTATCCGGAGAAAAGTAATGCATCACCTATAGGAACCAGAGGAGCTCCGTTTCCTTTCATCAACACATCCTGGCTTCGGAAATCATAGATAACAGGTAACCCGGTTTCCAGCTTTATGGCTCTGCCGTCACCGATCTGCAGGGTGAATTTTCTTTTAGGCTGATGAAAAACCGTATGCCCATGAGAGGCAATCAAGTCGATATTTTCAAGCTGATGCTGATGAATAAATGCTTTAACCTGCTGCCCGAGATAAAAACCATACGCTGAATGCAGTTCCAGCAAATCTTCGGACGAAAGATAAATGGAGTTTCTAAGTTGGGTTTCCCAATCCTCAGAATAGGAGAGTGTTTCGGCTTTCAGGATTTTAAAAGTCCATGTGTCCTGCTTTTCAAATTCAGCAAGACAGATATCCAGACCATCCAGACTTGTCCCGGACATCAGTCCAATAGCCACAGCTTTCATTCTTTTTGGATTTATTTTTTATTTTCAGAAATTCTTTTTGAACTGAAATCTCCGGAATTGTTATAGAATGTATATTCGGAAAAGTCATCTTTGGCAGTCATTCCATTGGCACCTATCAAGGTAGAGCCATCTTCCATGGTAACATAAACTGTATCTTTGGTGTAGATTCTGTTTCTTTTCTGATCCCAATAAATACTCTGCATGGCAAATCTCTGCCCTTCATTGGTTTTTATCCTTACATCACCTTTGGCTTCGTAGAATTTTTTATATTCGAAAATACGGGCATATTTAGCGGTAATTCTTCCCGGAACCTTAGGTTTCTTTTTATCAAAAAACTCAATGTCAATTCCTTTTCTGGCTACCACATACGGGCTGTCGATCAGTTCGTATTTTTCAATGATGGGGGCTTTGGCTTTTAAAGTCACAAAGCCGGAGTCACGCTGTATAATATTGGCGTTGTTGATAATCTGTGAAGGGAAATTCTTGCTTTGGTTGCCATTTCTTTTGGTAAGATCCTCCTCACAGGATGTCAATATAAAAAATATAGCACAACTAAAAAGGCATGCTATATTTTTATATGATATTTTTTCTGAAAAATTCATCTTAGTTATAAAGAGTCTTTCTGAACCATTTATCAGCGAAATTAAAGCCGATTCTCAGGTTGACAAAGTTCTGGTTGATCAGGTTGTTTTTAAGAGTTCCTCTTTTACCCACTTCCAATCCGATTTCAAGACCACTCATTCTTGTGATACTGCTGTTCTTGAACGGTAACATTACCCCGGCTGAAATACCGAACTTATTAATGCTGTTTCCTTCCAGTTTAAGATTTCCTCTTTCGTAGAACGCTCCATATCGGTAGATCACCCTTGAGAAGTAGTTTCTGAAGTTATTATAGTTAGGAAGGTACCATCCACCTGCAGAAATTCTGTAAGTGTCCTGGAAATCAAAGGTTTTACCGAAATAAGAGATGTCTTCTCCTTTTTTATAATCAAGCTGTCCTGATACAAACCAATGGTTTTCACTACCATATCCCACCCCTAATGAAGCCTGTAACGGAAGAAGGTTTTTGGATTTTGTTTCTTTTTGCTCGATAATGGTTTCCGATCCGCTAAGCTTGGTGGTTTCCTGAGCATCAGAATATCTGTAGGTACTGTTGACATACTGTGTCGTCATATTACTGGTATTCCCAAAAGTGGCAGTAGCTCCCAATGTGAACTTCTTATCAGTACGTGTATTTAAAGTCTGGTAGCTTGTCCCCAGTGTAAAATTAAAGTTTCTGACTCTGTTTTTAGTCTCATAGCCATTAACATATTCACCTACATAAGTCCCAAGGTTACTGTTGTAAGCACGGAATTCATTAAGGTCGTTAAGGTCTCCGAAATAAAGGTTGGCTTTTGCTCCTACGGATAATTCCTGATTGATCTTATAAGACACAGCAAGCTGAGCTGTATTTAAAGTTCCGCTTCCTTTAAAGCTGTTTTTGTAAAGAGGAGTTTTATCTTCTGTAAACTGTTCCGTTACGATATCGTAGCTTTTAGAACTGTAAGGCTGATAAGAGATCCCCATTTTCACTTTTGAAGATAATGGAAATGCAATCGAAATATTGGAAAGATACGTAGAATGCTTTGTAGATTTCATATCGTTATAGTTCGATTTGAAATAATTGTTTTCGTTGGTAGCTTCCAGTCTGATACTCGTAAGTTCAAAATTGGCGTTGTTTGCCGGGTTGGCAAAATTGAAACTACTGGTAAAATCACTTATAAAAGCAGTAGATATACCTCCCATAGAAGCAGTTTCGATCGTATTATCATATTTCACATCTCCAATTCCATAAGTTGCATAAGGAGAGTTGCTTAGACTCTGTGCGTTCAGAAAATATCCAACTGATATGAATGATACTACAAAGATTTTTTTCATTCTTGATTTTTAAAACAATGCGCAAATATCTTAAATATTAATGAATTGTAAAAATTATATGTGGTTAAAGTTTGTTAAGGGCTTTCCTTTAAAAGAAAAATGCAAATTTTCAGCAATAAAAACAGCAATTCTGTTTTACAAAAAAGACCGTTCTATGATGAACAGTCCCGGTTTATATGAGTAAGCATTTATACTATTATTTTACCTGAAGTACAGAACGGCTGTGGCTGAAACATTCAAAACTGAACTTTCCGTGATATTTTCCCATTCCCGAAGTTCCTACGCCTCCAAAAGGTAAATAATGAGAACCTACATGGATAATGGAACTGTTGATTTCAGCATCACCGCTTGTGGTATGGTTTAAAACATAATCTGCAAATTTCTGATCTTCCGTGAAAACATATAATGCAAGAGGTTTTGGACGGCTGTTGATTTCCTCGAGAGCTTCTTCAATATTATTATAGGTCATAACGGGAAGGATAGGGCCGAAGATCTCCTGCTGCATCACCTGATCATCCCAGGTCACGTTATCCATTAAAGTAGCTTCAAAATGACGGGTTTCAAGATCATAATGTCCTCCGTAGATTACTTTTTCCGGAGCAGCTTCCAGGTAACCTGCCAGATGTTTAATTTGGTTCTGGCTTACAATTTTCCCGATTTTCCCCAAAGAATTCCCTTCATAACTTGTATTTAAATGAGCTTTAAATTTTTCTATAAAAACATCTTTTACAGACTCATGGATATAAATATAGTCGGGAGCGACACAGGTTTGTCCGCAATTTATCCATTTTCCGTAGGATATTCTTGCCACAGCTTTATCCAGATCGGCATCTTTATGAACAATGGTGGGAGATTTTCCTCCAAGTTCCAGCGTAACCGGAATTAATTGTTCGGCAGCGGCTTTCATCACAATTTTCCCGACATTCGGGCTTCCGGTAAAGAAAATATAATCGAAAGGTAAGCTGAGTAAAAGAGTATTTTCCTCAATAGCCCCCTGAATAACGGCTACATAAGATTCATCAAAAGATGCTTTCACAATATCTTCAAGCACCTGCGCGACATGTGGTGTATTTTCAGAAGGTTTTATAATGGCTGTATTTCCGGAGATCAAAGCTCCGATTAACGGACTGAATGTTAACTGAACAGGATAGTTGAAAGGACCAATAATATAGGTAACTCCATAAGGCTGATACGTTACTTTACTTTCCACTTCCGCACCTGAAGGATGTGGTTTGGAAGGTACAGAAGTCGGTTTTGCCCATTCGTCAATATTTTCCAGCAAATAATCAAGTTCGCTGATCACTATTTGAATCTCCACATATTCCGCTTCTTTTCTGTTTTTTCCCAAATCTGTATCCAAAGCCTCACAAAGTGCATCGGTATGCTGAAGAAAAACATCCCGGAATTTTCTTAATTGTGCTTTTCTGAATTCAATATCTTTTGTCTGATTGGTTTTGAAAAAGGATTTCTGCTGTTGAAATATCCCTTTGATTTTTTGTTCCAGGTTAATATCCATTGGTATATAATTTAATATTTGAATTGGTGTGAAATGGTAATAAATTTACAAATAATTTCACTCTACAAATGTATTGCTTAAAATTAAATTGTGTAAAATTTAATTTTATATTTTATTCTAATCCTATTATTGATGTTACCTATAATATGACATATTTCTTTTGAACCATTAAGATTATATGAAGGTCCTACGAATATTAAGATAACCTTCTCTTCAATCTTTAGATCAGAATGATTCATCTTAACTATACTTTATTTTTTCCATCCTTCTTAATGGTTTTATTACATCCTGCATTTTTAAAGATGTAAAGAAACTCAAAATGGCTGATCTATATTTTTATCTATTTTAAGCAGACTTAATTTTATAAAATGAAATAAGATTTTTTATCTTTGAAACATGAATTGGGAGAACATCGCCGGACAGACGAATCTGAAAAAACTTCTTAGAGAAAGCATTGCTGAAAACAGAGTGAGCCATGCCCAACTTTTTGTAGGAAAGGAGGGATACGGAACACTGCCAATGGTATTGGCCTATGCACGGGAAATTTTCAGCCAGGAAAATGAACATGCTGCTGCGAAGGTTGAGCACCTCAATCACCTGGATCTGCATTTCAGTTTTCCGGTTTTTACGGATAATAAAAACTCATTAAGCAAAAATAAATTTGACGAGTTCAGAGAAATGATCCTGGCTTCTCCTTATGCAAGCTACGACGACTGGACCGCTTTTTTAGAATCAGAAAATAAACAGTTATTTATTTCTGCGGATGAAGTGGATGATCAAAACCAGAAATTTTCTTTAAAAAGTTTTGAAGGCGGAACCAAAATTCTTATTGTCTGGAGAGCAGATAAAATGAATATCGCGGCTTCCAATAAATTTTTGAAATTTTTAGAGGAACCACCCGCAAAAACAGTCATTCTGCTCACTGCCGAAAGTACCAATGATATTCTTCCTACCATTCTTTCCAGGACACAGATTGTAGAGATCCCGAGAATTAATGATGAAGATATTGAAAATTATCTTAAAAAGAACTTTTCTGTTTCCGAAGATAAGGTAAGAGAAATTGTTCATGAGGCGCAGGGAGACCTCAATGACGCCATTAAGCTTCTGAACTCAGGAGACAAAAGCAATGAGTTTGAAAAGCTTTTTGTACAATGGGTAAGAGATGCATTTATGGTAAAAAAGAAACCGGAATATCTCAGAAGTATTATTTTATGGGCAAGGGAAATTGCTGGGTGGAACAGAGAAAAGCAAAAAAACTTCCTCAATTATTGTTCTGAAATTTTCAGACTGGCGCTGCTTCAGAATTATCAGTCCGAAAATCTGGTTTATAAAAAGATCAATGCGAACGGTTTCAATTGGGCCGGTTTTTCAAAATTTATCAGCGGAGCCAATATTGAGAGCATTTTAGAAGAAATCAATGTTGCTGATCTGCACCTGACCAGAAACGGAAACCCCAAAATCGTCTGGACCGACCTGGGAATAAAATTATCAAGATATATTCATAAAAGCACATAAATAAACTCCGGGATTTACCGGAGTTTTTGTTTTTGTTCTGGACAGATTATTATTTCAGCTCTATTTTCCTTATATTTTTACGTTTACTTCAATTGAATGCATTCTGAAAATATTAACATTATCGTTCAGGTTTTCCCGAATATTAATTCAAAATAAAACTCTTTTAATCAAAAAGTGCCTTTCCTGCGCTTTCAGCATATATTATAGAAACCGTCTTTTCTTTGTAATAAATTAAATCTATATTAAAAAATCAATCAATCGTTTGATTTGAATGAAAACTTGTGTACATTTGCGCCCTGAAAAATGAACACTAACATGATTTCAAAAGAAGAAAATATATTATTCGCTGCCGAGAAGCTCTTTGCAGAACAGGGATTCGAAGGAACTTCCACCCGGGAAATTGCAAAGGCGGCGAATGTAAACATCTCTATGATCTCATATTATTTTGGCTCTAAGGAAAAACTTTATGAGAAATTAGTGGAATACAGAATGAATGAAGGTCAGTTTTTCTCAAAAGACCTTTTGGGAAGAACAGACATCAACGAATGGCAGAAGATTGAAAGAGTAATCGATCAGTTTTCTCACAAGATCCGGACTCAAAAATGTTTCTACAGGATTATGCAGAGAGAGCAGCTGCATACCAAGAATCCTCAGATTATAGAATTTTTGAAGCAAACCAAAATGGGATTCCTTTCTATGTATTCGCAAATATTGGAAAGTGGTCTTAAAAATGGAATTTTCACAAAAAATCCACCTATTTATCTCCTTCATTCTACCGTAAGCGGAACCTTGTTTTATGCATTCAATGCAAAAGAAATGTATAAAGAGTTCCTGAATGAAACAGAAGATGAAGAAGCTTTTGATGAAAAATACTACACAGAACTTAATAAACATATTAAATATTTACTAAAAGACCTTTTAGGTTATGAAGAGAATAAATAACTCAGTGATTGCATTATCACTATTCGTAGGAATAGCAAATGCGAATGCTCAGGAGAAAAGAACACTTACTCTTGACGAGGCCGTGCAGCTGGGAATCCAGAACAGCAAGAATCTCAAGATCGATGCAGCCAAGATCGAAGAGGCTACAGCTGATCTTTTGGAGGCTAAAAACAGACAACTGCCGGAATTAAAGGTGTCTGGTAGCTATATGTACCTTCCGATAAAACCGAATGTTGATATCAAACTTTCTGGTCTTGCAGGAGGAGCTGGCGGACCTGAAATACATCAGGTAGTTTACGGTTCTGCTAATCTTAGCGTTCCCATTTACAGCGGTGGAAGAATCAAATACGGAATTCAGTCAGCAAAATATCTGGTAGAAGCTTCTAAATTAAGCACGGAGAATGATAAAATTGCCATTGCTTATAACGTTGCCCAGGCTTATAATAACCTGTTTAAAGCCAACCAGTCCATCAAGGTTTTTGAAGAAAATCTTGCCGCTTCTCAAAAAAGAGATGAAACCTTCCTTAAAATGGAAAACAATGGTTTGATTGCAAGAAACGACAGATTAAAGGCAAATCTTCAGACCTCAAATATTGAACTTCAGCTATTGGAAGCCAAGAATAACTACAATATTGCCAACATCAATATGGATTTATTGCTTGGTCTTCCCGAAACAACGGAACTGGCAGTAGATGAAAATTATATTGAAGAAGGAACAGATGTAAAACCTGTTGATTATTATGTTAATGAAGCCAGAGAAAACCGTAAAGATTTACAGGCTCTGGCACAACAGAGAAAAGCGGCAGAATTAGGTTCGAAAGCAGCAAAAGCAGAAAATCTTCCTTCCATCGCATTTACAGGAGGTTATGTAGCAGCTGATATCCCTAAGTTTCTTACCGTATACAATGCCATCAATGTAGGAATCGGGGTTTCTTATAACCTGTCCAATCTTTGGAAAGAAAATTCTTCATTGAGACAATCGCAGGCGAGAGAAAAACAGCTTGCCGCTACTGATGAATTACTGAATGATAACATTAAGCTTGATGTCAACAGAGAATATCAGAACACAGACTATTCGAAAAAGAGAATTGCTGTTTTTGAAAAATCGGCGGAACAGGCTAATGAAAATTACAGAATTACCAAAAATAAATACGACAACGGTTTGGCAACCATGACTGAATTGCTGGATGCAGACGCAGCTCAGATTGCTGCCAATGTTGGCGTGATCAATGCTAAGGCAGATGCTGCACTGGCATACAGAAAACTATTACAGACAACAGGAACTTTAACAATTAAATAATCAGATCGAAACCAAAATGGAAAATAATAATACACAGGCAGCTGAACCTAAAAAGAAAAAAAGTTTAGTTTTTCCTATCATTTTAGCGGCAGTAGTAATCGGAGGAGGAATCTACGGTTACAGAGCCTTTACTTACGGACAGTATCACGAAGAGACTGATGATGCTCAGATTGCTTCCAATATGGCACCGGTAATTTCTAAAATCTCCGGCTATGTAGCTCAGGTAAAAGTAAAAGACAACCAGTTTGTGAAGAAAGGAGATACCTTGGTGATTTTGGATAACAGGGATCAGAAAATGGCTCTGGAACAGGCTCAGGCAGCTTTATCTACAGCCAGAAGCAATATTTCAAATGCAGAAGCTACTACCACAGCTACTTCAAAAAATATAGGTTCTTCTGAAGCAGCGGTAGTTACTGCTAATGCTCAGATAGAAGCAGCAAAAGTAAATGTCTGGAAAACTTCTCAGGATTTGAAAAGATATGCTAATCTTGTAAAAGACCATTCTATCACGGAACAGCAGTATGAGCAGGCTTTGGCAGCAAAACAATCTGCAGACAGACAGTTGCAGGTTTTAGTGGATCAGAGAAACCAAATTGCTCAGCAAACTCACATCGCTTCTTCTCAGACGGCTGCAAGCTCACAACAAATCAGTGTGGCAGGATCTGTTGCTAAACAAAGAGAAGTAGATGTAGAAAATGCAAAATTGAATTTATCCTATACTGTAATCCTTGCTCCTGAAGATGGATACGTAGGAAAAGTACCTACGCAGGCAGGTCAGTATCTGCAGGCGGGAGCTCAGTTGTTTGCTTTGGTTAAAAACGACCAGAAATGGGTGGTGGCCAACTTTAAGGAAACGCAGGTAGATAAAATGGTAGAAGGGCAGAAAGTGAAAATTGAGATTGATGCCTTCCCTGATAAAGAATTTGAAGGAGTGGTAAGCTCATTCTCTCCTGCTACTGGAGCTACTTTCTCTATTCTTCCTCCGGATAATGCAAGTGGTAACTTCGTAAAAGTAGTTCAGAGACTTCCTGTAAAAATTGATTTTGTAAATCTTGACAAGAATATTGCCAAAAGATTAAGAACAGGAATGAACGTGAAGGCAGAAGTTGCTTTGAAATAACATTTAAAATTGTTAAAAGTCAATGAACTTCGTTGTCAATAGTGAATCAGCTTTGCTGTCAATTAAACGGCAGGCTTTACAATTCACCATTCACCTGCGAAGCAAAATTTGCCATTGATTTTTCACATCGAAAAAAACTTATGCAAGATTCATTAGTAGAATATGGAGCGCGGAGAGTAATTATTACGATTACGGCTATCCTTTGTGCCCTTCTTGAAATTGTAGACTCCACGATTGTCAATGTTGCCTTGAATGAAATGAAGGGGAATCTTGGAGCTACGCTTTCAGAAGTAGGGTGGGTGATTACAGCGTATGCCATCGGGAATGTTATCATTGTTCCGATGACGAGCTGGCTTTCACAGCAGTTTGGGCGTAGAAATTACTTTGCGGCATCCATCATTATATTCACCGTATTTTCATTCTTATGTGGAAATGCGACCAATATCTGGGAACTCGTGTTCTTCAGATTGATGCAGGGAATTGGGGGTGGAGCCTTATTGGTAACCTCACAAACGATTATTACGGAATCTTATCCGATTGAAAAAAGAAGTATGGCTCAGGCTATTTACGGACTTGGGGTAATTATCGGTCCTACACTAGGTCCGCCTCTTGGAGGATACATCGTTGATAACTTCAGCTGGCCCTATATTTTCTATATTAATATTCCGATTGGGATTGCTGCAACGCTGATGACGCTTCAGTTTGTAAGAAGCCCGAAATATGCAGAAAAACGTAAAGCTTCAGATGTTGACTGGCTTGGAATTGCTCTGCTGGCAGTTACAGTAGGCTCATTACAGTTTATTCTGGAAAGAGGACATGAAGAAGACTGGTTTGAAAGTGGAATGATCGTGGCCTTTACTGTAGCAGCAATTTTAGGATTTATACTCTTCCTTTGGCGGGAACTTACCTTCAAGTACCCGATTGTTGAGCTCAGAGTACTTAAAAACAGTAACCTGAGAATCGGGACTATGATGTCATTCGTTCTTGGATTCGGATTGTATGGTTCTACATTCATCGTTCCTTTGTACACCCAGAGTATTTTGGGATGGACAGCACTTCAGTCAGGAGCTTTGATGATTCCGGCTGCATTAACGACAGCCTTCATGATGCCCATCATTGGGAGACTACTGGCAAAAGGAGCAAAACAGCAGATCCTGGTTTCATTAGGACTATTTATCTTCTTTGTTTACAGTTTCTGGGGATACAAAATTCTGACCCCGGATACCAGTAAAGATGCCTTCTTCTGGATGCTGATTGTAAGAGGAGCAGGTCTGGGATTATTATTTATTCCGATTACCTCTTTGTCATTAAGTACCCTGAAAGGGCAGGAGATTGGTCAGGGAGCAGCCTTTACAGGGATGATGAGACAGCTGGGAGGATCTTTCGGGATTGCAGCGATCACCACCTTTATTGCCAATGCGGGACAGAAGTACAGAAATAACTTAATTTCCCACCTGGACGAAAACAGTTTTGATGTTCAGCAAAGACTGGCAGCATTGAAGGCCAATTTCATAGCGAAAGGGATGACTCCTGATGCAGCAATGAATGCCGCCTATAAAATGCTCGACTTATCCGTAACAAAACAGGCCACTGTTTTATCTTATATGGATGTATTTCTTTACCTCGGAATCGTATTCCTGATATGTATTCCGTTTATCTTACTCGTAAAAGAAAGAAAAAGCAAAGAAAAAATAGATTTGAGTGAAGCCATGCACTAGATTTAAAAAGACCTTCGGAATTTCGAAGGTCTTTTTTTGTTGTATCTGCCTTAACATGATAATAAACAATACTTTCTGTTTTCATTTTGTTAAATAAAAAATAATATCACTTATTGGAGAGTTTATTTATTTTTTCTAGCTTTACATCACCAAATGAAAAAAATATGAATAAATTCCCTCACCTTGTAATAATCCATTCAAAAAGGATTTGCCGGAATGCTGCCTCATACTTTATCTGATTTCCGGTTATTGAACTGAAAGACCTGGCTGTTCTTCACTTGCTTTTTATAGTTCATAAAGACAATTTCCCAATATCCGAAAACGGTATGAAGTATTGTATTCCGTTTTATTATTTAGCTAAATCATGATTTCAAGCCACTAATAACTTATTATATATGAATCAAATTCAACTGCCGGAAACTTACGCGGCATTATCAGATTTCAGAAAAAATGATGTCTATCTTCCTGAAATGAATCAGGCTCAGCTTATTGCAGATTTCTTTCCCGGAACTTTTACAGAGCTTACCCAGCGCCTCTCTGATATTACAGGGGCTTTTTATGGAGGCATGCTCAAACAGATTGGAAAACTTTACGGAGCTGAAGCTATTGAACAGATTTCCAGTACTTTTATGTACGATCTGGGATCAAGAATGACACTGAGGAATCTTGAAGTAAAACCCAATTTGCAGCCTGGAATTCCGGCTGTTGCAAAAATATTGATGGGAGCAGTTTTTACATCCAGTCCTGAATATAATTTTGAATTTAAAGAATTAAATGACTACAAATGCGAATTGCTCATTAAAGGAGTAGACCGTTACCACAAAATCACCCATAGCCTGCAAATTGCAGGTCTGTTGAAATGGCCAGTCATCAAACCTTTTATACAGGGCATTTGCGACACTATGGGACTGGATGTTTTACTTGAGATAAAAGTACTCAGACTTGATCCGGACAGCAAGTGCAGCTATCATGTCATGGTTACAGAAAAATAGCCTTCAACATAAATAGTACCTGAAAATTGTACAGGCAGCATTCAATAGGAGCGGACTTTAGTCCGCTTTCTCTATAATAAATCAAGGATAAGTTTTAGTCTAAACATGAACCCGCGTCTCGCACCCCGCATCGCTAATCAATCCTTTCTATCCATTCAATACCACTCACATCAATCAGTTTCAGACTGTGGATATCATTTTTTTGGAAAATATCATCAATATTCAGTGTCACATCAGCTTTTGCTCCTAAGGGAATTATCAGACTGTGTTTTCCCGGTTTCACTTTGGCAACATAATGATTCTGAATATCCTCTTTAGGAATTCCGGCAAGTTCTTTATGATCCAGTTCCTTTAAAATCTTTCCGTTTTTGTCGAGGATATGAATCCCCATCAGAAAAGAGCCATACACATCAGCACCTTCCGTCCTGTAAACTTCAAATGTTAACTTTGAGTGCTGATGAGAGATTTTTGAAATTTCAAGCTTGGGTTTTACCGATTTATTGTGAAGTGTTCCCCACACACCTCCATGAAAATACTGATTGGTAAAAAGAGTTAACCCCAATATGATGAGTGAGCCTGCCAGTACAAAACCCTTTGGATCTGACACAGGAAAATTTCCTGAGCCAAGCCATTGAAACCATCTTTTTTGAGTGAATTTTTTGTTGTTTTTCATGAAATAATGATCCAGAGAATAAGGACCACTTCCTGTGAGAAACATGACAAATCCACCGGCTACACCCAATACACCAATCTGCCACTCGTCAAGGCAGGTTGTTCCCAGCCAGCCGGAACCTAATAAAATCCCGAGAGCAAGGCTGAAAATGGCAATACTCATCAGCCTGGTAAATAAACCGAGGATGATGAATAATCCGACAATTGCCTCAATAATCGTAAAAATCATCATGGAGCGTTGTAAAGCATCGGGATGAGTCACCAGATATTCAATAACAGGTTTTATTCCAAGTGCATTGGGTAAAAAATGGTTGAATTTTTCCCCGATATATCCTTTTTCGTCGGGAATAAGTTTGTTTTCAAGGATGAGACGGCGCCAGAACGCTGAAAAGTAGGTCCATCCGATAACCATACGGAGGGATAAAGTATATAATCCGGCCATGTCTGAAGACTGGCTGTTTAAGGTATGTTTCATTGAAATTAATATTGTGTTGTAAAAAACTGTTTTTTATAATCTGACTTAAAAAAGTTTAAACCAGATGAAGTCTCAGTCTTTTAAACAGAATATATTTCGGAGGGCTGTTCCCGGTAAAATGCCCGGAATAGTTATTGAGAAAAGCTTTTTCTTCAAAAAGATTGGCCGTAGCTGAATTAAAACCAGATAAAAACTTATGGTACTGGTTTTGAATTTTGGTTTTTGAAACTGCAGTTTCTGAAGAAGCAAAAGCGGTATCACAGCTGAAAGAGAGCGATGAGGTTGTTTTTACCTTATTAAGCCCGCTGATGTACTGAATGTCAAAAATATCAAGGACATTTCTTTTGACTGAGCACGGAGACAGCGAAAACACCAATATAAGCATCGTAATGACACCTTTATAAGTTTTCATATGAAGTCCTGAACTGGGCATAATTACAAAACTACGCTTTATTTCAATGTAAGCTTAATAAATTCCAAAAAATGATCCTGCTGATCTACAAATAAGTAATGAGAGCAGTTATCAATCAGTTTAAAGTTTCTTTTTCCGGCAATATTTTTAAGATCATTAAGTTGTTTTTCTGAAAATATACTGTCATTCTTACCATATATGGCAAAAACAGGAATTCCTTTCTTTCGGATATCTTTTAGAACTGTAGTATTGTCAAGGTTATTTAAAGGTTCATTCTGATAAAATGTAAGAGGAGAGTTGGGGTTTCTTATATTGTTTTTATAAAATTCTCCTGTAAGGTATTTCTTTCTCAGATTTTCACTTTCTGGAGTAGGGTTGGGCATGTCAAAAAAGCCAAGTTTTCCAGCCGTTTCATAGCATCTTTTTCTGTAGGCTGCGGAATTTTTATCCAGATTTTCTATTGCTGAAATCTCTTTTAGCTGCACAGAATCATTTTGGAAATGCTCTTTTGCCTTTTTAAGAATATGGTTATAGGTCTCCTGCTGGGTAAATAAAGCGCCTGCAAGGGTGAGTGACTTTACCTTGTCAGGAAATTGTTCCGTAAACAGAGTTCCGATAATTCCGCCGAAACTGTGAGCAATAATATTGGCTTTTTTGATGTTATAAGCGGAATAAATACCTTTTAAATCCTCAAAACTTTCTTTAAATGTCATGGTTGCACTTTCATCTTTTGAACGTCCTTCACCGCGTCTGTCATAAACAATGACATAAAATCCTTTGTCGGCAAGTTTTTGCGCGGTAGTCCCCTCAAATAAAGTTGCATTTCCTCCCGGCCCGCCATGGATAAAAATGACAGAAGGGTTTGTAGGTTCTCCATAAGCTTTAGAATACAAATTCTGTGCTTTACAGAACATTGAACCTATCATCAAAAGAAGGGAAAACAGTAATTTCATGGTAATTGTTTTGAGTCTTCTAAACTACTAAATTTCTCTGGACAGAAAGTTATAAAACTTTTTTTACGGCTGTTAAATCTAAAAATTAAAACACTACTGACGAACAGTTGTCACAATCCTGCTTTATCTTTACAGTCAGAAAGTTTACAAAATAGAAAATATACAGAAATGAGTTACTGTTTAGCAATAGAAGGAATGCAGCCTGAGAGCAGAAAAGAACTGCACAAAAATTACCATGATAACCACTACGGATTTCCTATCCATGATGATAATGAATTGTTTGGAAGACTGATTCTGGAAATTAATCAGGCGGGACTAAGCTGGGAAACGGTTCTGAAAAAAGAAGACAGTTTCAGAAAAGCTTATGACCAATTTGATATTCAGAAAATAGCGGTTTATACAGAAGAAGACCGTGAAAGGCTGTTGAGTGACCCTGGAATTATCAGAAATAAATTAAAGGTAAATGCTGCCATTGAAAATGCTAAAACAATCATTGAATTACAAAAGGAATTTGGATCCTTTGAAAAATGGCTGGAGCATCATCATCCACTGACTTTGCAGGAATGGATGAAGCTTTTCAAAAAAACATTCAAATTTACAGGTGGAGAAATTGTAAACGAATTTCTTATGAGCACCGGATATCTGAAAGGAGCCCATCATGAAACCTGTCCTGTACACTCGGAAGTATTGGCTCAAAAGCCTTTGTGGAAAGAGGTTGAGGGGAAGTAGAATACGACTTTCTTTGAATTAATAAGTCTGGATTCCTACAGAATGAACTATAGAATTGTTTGACATTATGCATACACTCAGTCATTCCGATTTCTATGACAAAAACAAAGAATTATTATAGTTTTTTTCATATAGTTTCCCCGTTCTGATCATTGCAAAAATTCTATGAATAATTTTGTTTCTCACAGCGTTTAAAACTGCCATTTTGTTTTTACCATCACTTATCTTTCTGTTATAATATATTTTTAAATCATTTTCTAGTCTCACAGCTCTCATTGCAGCCATATGGAGTACTGTTTTCAATGATTTATCCGCATAATAAGAAAGCTTAGGTTTAAATTTTATTGATGTTCCAGATTGATAGCCAAAGGGGACCACACCTGCATAACAAGCTAATTTTCTGGGGTTATTAATCTTTGTAAACCCTTCCGTTTTGGCAATAATCATCCAGCTTAATACTTTTCCTACTCCTGGAATACTTTGTATACATTGCTTCTTGGAGTATAAATCTGAGTCATTATCAATGATTTGTTCTATTTCATCTTCTAAAAAATTTATATGCTTTTCTAAAACTTCAATCTCCTTTTTATTCATTTTTAAAAATTTAGAATCATATCCTATATTTTCAAGTTGTGAATAAAGATGTCTTTGTTTTAATAAAGAAGCTCTTAGCTTTATCTTAGAATTTCGTTCAGAAAACAGCACTTTAATTTTCTTTATGTTATCAGAGCATGGTTTCCATTCTATGAGCTCTTTTTCATGTTTTTCTGTGAACTCACAGATCCTTTTAGCATCAATTTTATCATTTTTACCCCTTATTAAGCCTATGCTTTTCTTTAAGTGTAAGGGGCTAAGTACAAAAACTTTAAAATTAAAATACTCCAGAACCTGATATAATTCCCAATTATATCTTCCTGTATTTTCCATGGAAACTATAATCTCAGATTTCGATTTTTGAAAGATTTTGAAGAATACTTTGATTGCCTTAGCTTCATTGGCAATAACATAAAAAGAATAAGAACCACACTTTTTAATACAGATATCCAGTGTCTTAGCACTAATGTCAATACCTATTACAATTTTTTCCATACTTTTGGTTTAATTTATAAATGGAAGAGCAATTCATCTTATTCTTAACACCTTGATAATGGGCTTTAAATCCCGAATTTCTATTTAAGCCTTTTGATGAAAAAGCATTTAGTTCTTTATCGGAATATGAATCATATTCTAAGGAATCTATAGTGTAACTAAATGCTTGCTCTTTTCTAAATGTAATCATTTATTTCATAGAACTAATCTAAAGGTAGGAATCCAGCTTCCGAAAATTAAGAATAGAAAAAGAAATTCCATTTTATATGTCAGCTGGTAGCTAGGGTTTTAAGCTCTGGCTCAAGCCCATTTCTATTGAATTGATCGATCAGATCATTTTTATGTGCCTGTCTCCGTTGAGTGTAAGATCTTTGCAAAAATCTTTTAACCAAACCTTTTACTTGTTTTCCATAATCTGTTTATGCTCATTACCCCATTTTTCAAACTCAAGAATGATGGGCCTCAGCTTATAGCCGATTTCTGTAAGCTCATATTCTACCCGTGGAGGAACTTCGGCATATACGGTTCTGGTAATGATTTTGTCCTCTTCCAGCCTGCGGAGCTGGAGAGTAAGCATACGTTCAGTAATGTTCTGAAGCTTCTTTTTTAGTTCCCCGAATCTCATTTTCCCGTTGATAAGATAACAACAGATAGCCAATGCCCACTGTCCTCCGATAATATTGGAAGCATAGATTTCCGGACATTCATCAGCAAGTGCTTTTTTATTGGCAAAATTGGTTGAGGTTTCCTTTATTTTAGTCATTACTTACATTTTTTATAGTACCATACAATAGGTTGCTAATGTACGAAATGTAAGTAACGTGTTGTAATTTTGTAACAGAAATTTAAACAGAATGAAGACTTTAGTAATTGTTACCCATCCTGATATTGAAAAATCAGTGATTAATAAAAAATGGATCGACGAGTTAAAAAAATATCCTGAGAAATACACGGTTCATCAACTGTACGAAGCTTATCCTGATGGAAAAATCAATGTGGCAGAAGAGCAGAAGCTGATGGAATCGTATAACAAGATTGTATTTCAGTTTCCTTTTTACTGGTTCAGCAGTCCGCCGCTTTTAAAACAATGGCTGGATGAAGTGGTTTTGTATGGCTGGGCGTATGGAAGCAACAGCGGTTTCAAACTGGCCGGAAAGAAAATGACACTGGCTGTTACCGCAGGAATAGATGAAGATGGATATTCTGAAACAGGGGAATATAAATACACGATGAATGAACTTTTCCGACCTTATGAACTGACTTTCGATTATATAAAAGCCGATTATAAAAAACCATTCGTGTATTATGGAATTGAAAGAGATTCTTCCGATGAATGGATCAACAGAAGTGTTCCGATGTATCTGAAGTTTCTGGACAATTTATAACTGAATGAAAGTAAAATTGAACTTGAATTAAAACGGGTTCAATTTACTTTTGTATGTATTCAAAAGGCTCCACATTCCAGTCCTGTACATATTTCTTTATGGTATTACTGTCAATATTAAAGGGAACATCCTGATATTTCCAGCCTTTTGAAGGAACTTTTACATCCATAAGGTAGTTTTCAATAGAATAGATGTCAAGTATCGCTGAATTATCGGGTTTTATAGAATCAAAAATGATCAGAAATTTATCTCCTTTCTTATAAGAGAAATTGGCTGTTTTAGAATAGATAATACCATTAACATCATATTTGTAATCTATTCCTACACCATTATTATTTTTGTGATGCCAGTCTGATATAGCTTCTCCAATGGTGTATTTTGGGCTTTTGAGTATATTGTTTATTCCTAAATGGGCACTAATTAAACAAAATATGATAAAAATTACAGTGGCTATCAAAATAATAATGTGAAACTTTTCTGAGATCAATTTTTTCATGCTCCAGTTCTATATTTCTTGTTGAACTTCTGCAGATCTATTGCCTGCTCCTGGAAATATTCTTTAAATGTATCTGAAAGATTTATATCTTTAAATTTCACAAGGGTATATCCACTGTCAAAAGCAATAATTTCTAAAATGCTTTCTTGAATTAAAAAATGATCAGGTTCCCAAATACTTGTATCTTCAACAGATAAGATGGAAAAGGCTGAAGTATCGGGTTCAATAGTATTTGGAACGGCTGAAATGATCCCCCAAATGATCTGAGTATTGCTTTGATAGAGCTGTTCAAATTCCGGATGATCCAACACAAAATAATCTTCATCAAAATTAATGGGAAGAGTCTGATCAGATATAAAATCTAAATCCGTCAAAATCCATTTATAAATGGCAAGATCATTCCATATAGGTTTCAAAACCTCATGAAGATTGGTATGGAATTTTACCTTTTTTGTACTTCTGATAATCCAGTTCATTTATTCTTTATTTAAAACCCTGTTTATTCTTTTCTCTGCTTCTTTTTTTGTAATGCCATTATAAAAGTCGTATACAAACGGATGCTCATAGCTTTGGTGAGGATAAACAAAGGGACGCCCGATAGAATTATTGACTACTACAGTTGTAGGAACACTTTCCTCAAACTCATAATCCGGAAGATAGGTGGAAAGCCATCCGAAATATTCAGCTTCAAATTCCTTGTTATCATAGTTTTCAACATATTCATTGAAGCTTTTTTCACTCAGTGAAACCCAGATTCCATAATCCAGATCTCTACAGTCATCTGTGACTTCCTGTACCAGAACAGTACGGATAAATCTATGGGTATCTTCAGGATCTTCAACAACACATAAATCTGAGGTAAGTTCAGTATTTTTTAACTCTTCTTCCGATAAGCAGTAATAGAAATAAGGAGCATTATAGGATATCGCAGGCCAGTCTTCTTTCTCTTCTCCGCAACATTGGCAGATGTATTTCATCATCGTATTTTATTTATAATGTTGATTAAATTTAAAAGCAAAAACCCTTATCCCACCGTAGGCGTATCCTCTTCTTTGAGTATTTTTTTCTCCTTCATCGTAAGCATCATTCTTTCATATTTGTACTTTTCCCAATCAAATGTGTTGAGAAAATCAAGGGCAGCCTGAAAACCTCTGTTGAAGAGTTCTTCCTTTTCTTCTCTTTTCATAAAGAAATTCAGCCAGCTGCTGGTGCCGCAGTTAACGGTCTGTATACTGTATAGCTTATAAAAAGTATGTTTGGTAAGGAATGTCTTATCATTAAAACCTTTCAGGGTACTGATGATATTTCCTGCGTAGCTGAACGGTGTTTTAAGGATTTCTTCACTGGTTTTTCCTTTTTCAGAAAGAATGGCAGAATCACTGGTTAGCTGTACCCCAAAAAGAGGCATTCTCGGATAAAAAACTTCATCCGCGTGAAAAAGGTCAATAGGGAAGTTGGAAATACTGCCGCCATCAATGAAAACTCCTGCCGGATTTATATTTTCCGGTTGGGTATTCATCCAATACCTCCAGGCATATTTTACAGAATCATCGTTTCTGTTAATTTGTTTCTGGAAAGGTTCAAAGAAAAAAGGTACCGCCATAGAGGCTCTTACAAATTCAGCCGGGCTGATGTGCTTCAGTTCCTCTTCGGACCAGTAGAGATTGGCCATCGTAGGAAGTTCTACTTTAATTTTAGCATTGATATCAGTGGTAATAACCACATATTCTGAGGAAAGAAGGTAAAACGGATTGTTTTTATAATAATCATTATTGACGGCACTTTCATAGAAAATTCTGTACCGGGTCTGGTCAATGTGTTCCTGATTTTTGATTTTAATCTTTTCAATGCTTTGCAAAGCCATCTGATAATATTCCTGCCCGTTCCCATAACGGTAGCTGAGATTGAGGTCTTTTTCTTTCTGAATGAATTTTTTATTGAGATCGGCAACTGTTTGTATTCCAAATTGGGCCAGCGCATTCTGCATGGTATTCTGAAAAACATTTCCGGGATTCAGTCCGCTGTTTTCTTTTCTGAAATTATTATAAAGCTTTTTAATACAGAAAAAGAGAATGACAGCCGGAATCAATGGAATCAGGAACATCAGCTTGGCATTCAGGATTGTTGTGGGAGGAGCCAGAAAAGGAATGCTGAGCAGAATAATGAAAAGAATGACTGCAATGATGGCATTGATTTTAAAAAAATCTTTGTTGTTCAGCATCGCATGAAGAGTCGTTTTTACATAGGTTTTCCCATCCATAAAATCAGCAAAATTCCAGCTGAAAAGTATATCCTTGATCAGCTCACTTTTAGGTTCTTCTTTGGTTTTGCAGGCTGCAATAAGCATGGTATTAATAGCTCCGGCACTCGTTCCTGCTACTTTCAGAAAACGGATTCCGAATATTTCCAGACCATAAAGATAGCCTACCAGTGCACTTCCCCAGACACCGCCACCTTCCTGTACAAACTCTATATACTGATTACCGGACTGATCCAGAATATCAGAGAATTCTTTGGCAGTTATATTCCCGTGTAAGGCAAGCAATTTATCTTTTGATGCCTGTGAAAGAGAAGGATCTTCCAGAATTTTGTTGAGGTTTTCGGTAGTCATGGTATTTTGTTTTGAGGATGTGCCGGTAAAAGACAAAGATCATCAATTGGATTATTAAAATCTTTGTGCCTTTGTATTGATATAAAAATGAATCACCACTGTTTTCGCCTTACATAAATAAATGTACTGATTACTACAGTAGCCATCGCTCCCAATGTTATAAAATATCCATACTTATGATGAAGCTCAGGCATATTATCGAAATTCATCCCGTAAACTCCGGCAATGAAAGTGATTGGTAAAAAGTAAACAGAATAAATGGCCAACACCTTCATCACCTGGTTGGCTTTTTGGTCCGAAAGTGCCAGGAACATGGAAATAAGGTTGGTAATCTGAATGTTTAAATGATCAAAATCGGCAACTACATCCTTATGTTTATCTTTCAAATCGACAATTTCTGAGTCCTGTAAATTCAGCAGTTTAAATTTATCAATAGCATCCGTAGAGATTACCAGTACGCGGGAATTCAAGCCCGATTTTCGTTTCAGTTTGTAAAGACGGCGGATCTGGCTGGTATGATTCGTGTTTTTAAGAAAAATTTCATTTTCTATATTGTCCATCGTTTCGAACAGACTTAAAGATTCATCGTCAAAACTTTTCATAATTAAGATAGCAATCATCAGGGTGATTTGCTGAGGAGTAACATCTTCCTGAATCAGGGAGACTTTTTTCTTGGTCTCTGTGATACTTCTGGTTTTCATCCTGTGGATGGTAATAATGGTATTTTCAACCAGAAAAATCCCAATCTTGGTACTGATATCACTGATGGTATTCAAATTCTTTCTTTCCAGTTCGGTACTTTCACGGAGTAAAAAGAATTTTACATTCCCGTCTTCTTCATATTTCGGAAGGTGATTAGGATCCATCGTATCTTCCAGAAGAAGGTTGTTGATTTCATATCTTTCATGAAGAAATTTCAGGTCTTCTAAAGTAGGAGCCTCTACATCTACCCATTCGCACTGGGAGGTTCTGTATATCGTATCAATTGGCATAAAGTAAAAATACTAATATTTTGAAAAACTATGTGTTAAATAAGTTTTATCTTTGCCAAAATTAAAAAACTATATGATTAAAAGTACAATAAAAGGTGTGGGATTTTATGTTCCAGATAACGTTGTTACAAATGATGATTTAGCAAAACTAATGACTACCAATGACGAATGGATTACGGAAAGAACAGGTATCAAGGAAAGAAGACACAGAAAAAACAGATATGACTCTCAGGAAACCAGCGCTTATCTAGGTTTTAAAGCTGCAGAAAAAGCCATCCGCAATGCTGGTCTTACCTCAAAAGATATTGATTATATTGTTTTTGCAACGCTTTCACCGGATTATTACTTTCCGGGATGTGGTGTCCTGCTTCAGGACATGCTGGGATGTGATACGATCGGAGCACTGGATGTAAGAAATCAATGTTCAGGATTTGTATATTCTATGAGTGTGGCCAATGCATTCATCAAATCCGGTACTTATAAAAATATTCTTGTGGTAGGAGCAGAAGTTCATTCTTTCGGATTGGACTTTTCTGACGAAGGTAGAGGAGTTTCTGTTATTTTTGGTGATGGGGCAGGAGCAATTGTTCTTTCTGCATCAGAAGATGAGAATGCAGGAGATATTTTAGCAATGAATATGCATTCTGAAGGAAAATATGCTGACGATCTTTGTACCCAGTTCCCGGGTTCAAAATTCGGATGGAGCGACAGAATGAGAAAAGATCCTGAAAATGTAACGAACAAAGAAGTATATCCGATCATGAACGGAAACTTCGTATTCAAGCATGCGGTAACAAGATTCCCCGAAACCATGATGGAAGCTTTGAACAAAGCCGGAAAGACGGTTGAAGATCTTGATATGTTTATTCCGCACCAGGCGAACTTGAGAATTGCCCAGTTTGTACAGGAAAAATTCGGATTACCGGATGAGAAAGTCTTCAACAACATTCAGAAATACGGAAATACAACCGCTGCTTCTATTCCTATTGCTTTGAGTGAAGCGATAGAACAGGGAAAAATAAAAAGAGGTGACCTTGTACTTCTTTCAGCATTTGGAAGTGGATTCACCTGGGGGAGTGTTTTGTTTAATTTTTAATTTTTCATCATTTAATAAATTAGGCAGTTTTTTTAATTGATTTTATCTAATTGGTTGATTTTTAATTAATTGATTTAGGTGATGCATAACAAGACAAAATAAATCAAAAACCATAAACTTTAGTTTATGGTTTTTCTTTTGTAAAAGATTATATATTTTTTATTGTGATCATAGTAGTTGATTTTATTCTTTGCTTGTCAATATGTTGTATTTTTTTTTGTTGATTTTTAAACTTGCGAAGAGTATAGAACTTATAAGATATTTTATCATTTTTAATTGAGAATATTCATTATTATTAGGATGATTTGATTGTTTTTTCTTGTAATTTTACTTTTATTAAAAATTCTAAAAACAAAACATGAAAAACTATTTATTATCTGGGGCTTTTTTAGTTCCTTTATTTTCGTTTGCCCAAATTGGGATAGAAACTTCGACTCCTCAGAAAACTTTGCACGTTAACGGATCATTACAAGTGGTCAATGAAATCAATGTAGGAGGAAATGCCACAACAGCAGGTTCTGCAGGAACCACCGGTCAGATTTTAACTTCTAATGGACCAGCAGCCGCTCCTTCATGGCAAACCCTAAATACAATAAGCGGAACTATTAACGGCGCTTATTATGTACAGGGAACTACTACTGCCAGTGCTAATGCAGGACAAACAATAGATGTACCGGGAGTTACCTATACAGTAACTGTTCCGGCAGGAAAAACGCAAACCTTTTTGTTTACGATTATAGGTTATGCCCTTGATATATCCTCAGGAACAACTTCTCAGGGGGTTTTCACGCTTTTGCAGAATGGAACTAAAATTTCGTCTGCTTATGTCTCTAAAGCAGGTATTTTCTCTAATAGTGGTTTGTCGGGAGGATTAGTAAATATGCCTGTTCCTGTTACTTTTTTAAAATCTGTCAGCCTGTCTTCAGGAACATATACGTTCAAGGTTCAGTATGTTTCTTGGGTTGGTACAGCAAGTGTAAATGTAGTTCCTTCCACTTTTGCCGGATATAATGGTGATACCGAAGCAATGCTTACCAAGATGCAGATTCTGGTATATAATAATTAGAAATAAGCACTTTCTTAAAAAAACAAAACCCGCAGAACGGAAGTTCTGCGGGGTTTTGTTTTATGATTAGAATAACTCTTAAAGACTCTTCAATAATTTTTCTGTGTCTGTAGAATCCTGTCCTGTGCTTTTTGCCAGTTCAATAGACTTTTCAGCCCATATTTTTGCATTTTTCTTGTCACCTACCTTATTGTAAAGATTGGCTAAAGTATCTGTATTGGCAAAGTTCTGGTTTTTCTTTACAGATTCCTGCGCCCATGCAATGGCTTTTTCCAGAGAAGCTTTATTGCTCACATTTTCAAAGAAGTTCCATGCAAGAGAGTTCAGTTCTTCAGAACCTGCTGCAGAATAATCTTTGTAGATATCAAGGATCAGCTTTTCATACTCAGGAATATCTTTATTCTTTAAAGCCCTGTTTGCTTTCATTCTTTTTAAGATCTTGTCGGCCTCTTCTTTGCTTAGAAATTTCTGAGCTTCAGCCATAAAATAACTGTCATCCCATTTTTTAGTCTCTGCATTATAAGCTTTTTTAGAAATGGTATTCAGCTTGATATTTTTCTCAAACTTTTCGTATTTATCTTCCGGAAAGAACTTAACGATATCAGCCTTTTTATCCTGAAAAATTTTGTATAAAGGACTGTCTGTAGTCTGTACTCCTGAAAGAAGCATTTGGATATCTTCCTGATCTAAAATTGTTTTCTGCTGAAAGTAACGGTTAAGAACTTTCCCGGCAAACTCAGCATCGTTATACATAGTAAGGCCTGCAAGATTCTTTAAAAACTCAGGATCTTTTTCCCCTTTTTCAAACTGCTGTTTCAGAGAAGTCAGTCTTTTGTTTGGATCTTCCGCGTCTTTTGCAAACTGGATAAAGTCTTTTTCTTCCACATATCCTAAAGTTCTGTGTACAGCTTCACCATTTCCGTCAATAAACAGGTAAGTAGGAAATGCTTTTACATTATATTTTTTGGCCAGCTCAATTCCTTCTCCTTTTTCCATATCAATTTTAGCATTGATAAAGTGGGAATTATAGTAATCACCTACAGACTGAAGTGGGAAAATATTTTTAACCATCAGTTTACAAGGTCCGCACCATGAAGCATATGCATCAATGAAGACCAGTTTTTTTTCTTTTTTTGCTTTGGCAAGAATGGAGGCAAAATTGCCTTCTTCAAATTTAATTCCCTGTGCCCAGGCTAGGACCCCTATAAAGATTGAGGAAAGTATGGCTATTTTTTTCATAAAAACTTTTTATTCCATGCAAATGTAATAAATATGACGACACCTGAGCCGTCCATATTAAAAATAATTATACAGGAATTTTGGTTTTAAAACAGAAATCAGTTTATATTAAAGAAAACCATGTATTATTTCTGTCTTATTATTAAAATTAATACAAATTGATGTTTTTGGTTAAATGATTAAATTTCAATATAATATTTTAATAAAAAATAAAATATCACTAGTTTTGTAAAAAACAAAAAGACACTCCGTGAAATCAATGATGAATTATTATAAAATGAAAATAATAATTTGTTTTTCTATGCCTAAAAGTCTTTTGAAATTCTTGTTTTTGCTGATAACAGCAGTTCCCATATTCGCCCAGAAAAAAAATAGCTTTGATCTTATCTGTGAAAGGACTTCTTCTGTTACAGCCTATAAAGATTTACCCAAAGCCATTAAAACTGCAGATTCTCTCTATATGAAGGCACAAAAGCCTTCAGAGAAAATAAGATGTCTTATCCTTTCTTCAGAGCTGTACCATCATGCAGGTGAACTTAAAAAAGCAATCTGTTACAGTGAAAACGCCCATTCGGTAATCAATAAGATTAATGATCCTGAATGGATGGCTGTAGTAACCCGATTACTTGCGAGACAATATAGACAGGTAGGGTTATACGAAAGATCCAAAAAATATATTATAAAAGGGCTGCAGGCTTCAGCCCGGATCACCGATTTTCAGAAAAGTAATGAAGCCGCAGGACTGCTGAATCAGGAAATGGCCTTCTACGAAATGGAGATGGGGAATTATCCTAATGCCATACAGCATATCGAATCCTCCCTGAA
Source organism: Chryseobacterium sp. NRRL B-14798 (assembly GCF_050470705.1). NCBI lineage: Bacteria > Pseudomonadati > Bacteroidota > Flavobacteriia > Flavobacteriales > Weeksellaceae > Chryseobacterium > Chryseobacterium sp. NRRL B-14798. Next base: position 1,570,041 of record NZ_JBFLUL010000005.1, read on the forward strand.
ATATTTTGAAAAGATCAATAGTTATAATGAAAACAGAACGGCAGCCGCGTCTTATCAACTATTGGGAGATGTCTATTTCAAGCTTAATAATTATTCTGTCTCTGAAGATTACTATAGAAAAGCTGAAGGATTGCTAAAAAAAGGAAGCTGTACGCTGGGATTGGTTTATAATGGCCTGGGAGGAATCCGTCTGAAGCAGAAAAACTGGAAAGATGCTGAACTGTATCTTAAAAAAGCAGAAAAAATTGCCGATACTTCCCGGAGCCTTAAGCTTAAAAAAGCAGTTTATTCCAATATTAATGATTACTATGAAGGGATTGGGGACAATTTCAAGGCTTCTTTATATGCAGTAAAATATGTGCGTGCCTATGACAGTATTGCAGCCCGCAATCAGAGTTTTGCCATAAAAGATTCTGAAAATCCCAAAGGAAAAGCTACCAAAAAAAATGGGCAGATGAATGGAGTGAAGAATGCGGCTATTGTCATTCTGTCCATTTCATTGGTTGGTCTGTTTCTTTTTATTAGAAGGAAACAGAAAAAACAGCGGTCAAAGCTTAGAAATATCATCAGAACTCAGTTGAACATGATCGGTAACAGGACACACTATCCTTTACAACAATCTGGTGATTTTGAGTTTTCCAATATTTTTGTGGAAGAAATTGATGAAAAAGACTCCGAGACAGACCGAAGAAGGAATGACTCTCTGATGACCCCGGAAACAGAGTCAAAACTACTGGAACTGCTTGAGGATTTTGAAAAAGGTAATCTTTATAACAATAAAGGCATGTCCCTTTCTTTTCTCGCCGGAGAATTGAACACCAATACAAAATATCTTTCTTATGTTATCAATCAGCATAAAAATGCAGATTTTAAAACGTATATCAATCGTTTAAGAATCAACTATATTGTAGACAAACTGATCAATGATGAGAGGTACAGACAGTATAAAATAAGTATCCTTGCTGATGAATGCGGATTTTCTTCCCACAGTAAATTTGCTGCGGTATTCAAGGCGGTCACAGACTATTCTCCATCAGCTTACATCAAATATCTGGATAGTGAAACCCGGTCAGATAAAAAATAGTCATTTTCCCGAAAATGATTAAAAACGGGCATTTTATCCAATTCTATATTGCTATTTTCACGAAAATGAACAACCTATTATTTTAAAGGAACCCTCTGCTATCATATCTTTGTAGCAGTTTCAAAGTACACAACAATTCTGTTACAGCTTATCACTTTTATTTCATTTCTGAACTAAGATCATTATAAGAGAAACTGCAAATCCCATTTTTTAACTTTTTAAGGAAATATTCTGACCAGAATATCTGCCATATCCTATAATCGGGGTTGATTGCCCGGTTTTTTTTCAGTCAAGTTTTTTTAAGTGCAAATCCACAGATGTCTGTGGATTTGTGATTTTATTTAACTTTCGTACTGTCGGTTTTTACTTTTGAAGAATCCGGGGAAGGGATTGAATTCGCTACAGCAGAATCTCCCATTCTGTTTCTTAAGGAATCTTTATTGTGAGCATCTTTATATTCCTCTCTTTTTTCTTTGTTTTGAGCACAGCTTCCAAGGAAAAGAAGTCCAAGAACTGCTCCTATCCATAATTTTCTCATAATAGTTAATTTTGATTGTTGATGTTAATCAAATATAAGGATTAAAAGATAAAAGATAAAAGATAAAAGATAAAAGATGTTCCTTTAAATTTTGGATTCAATAGGGGTGGGCTTCAGCCCGCCGTTAGAAATAATATATAATCCCCGGCTGTAGTCAAAAACATGGAATAAGCGTCTTTTCAATCCAAAATTTCTGGTTATCCAATAAAAAAATCTGCAGCGCTTTCATCTGCAGATTTTCCATTTTAAATTAAACGTATATACATATTATTTGACAGGAGACGTTGCCATAGAATCCCTTTTGATCTTGATTGTATCAGGATTCGTCCTTTTTGTAGTCATCGTATCAGTAGTTGTAGGCGGTATACTTTTTTGGGTACTGTCTACTGTTGCTGAATCTCTGCTACTTGTTGACATTGTCGATTCTTTGGTTCCACAGCTCACTGCAAATATTCCTATTCCGACGGCTGTTAGCAATAACTTTTTCATATTATTTTATTTTGGGGTGTATACTAACAGAAAATCAATAATTATTCCTAACAGGACTTTGAAAATCGTAAAATATAGGTAAAGTTTGTTAAAAGATGTTAGGTAGCAGGTAGCGGATTGTAGGGATGAGGAGTTAGGTATTAGGAGTTAGAGTGTTGGAGAGTAGGAGGGTTAGAGAGTTGTGGGGAATTGAGTATTGAATATCGAGTATTGAGTATCGGAGGAGTAAAAGTGTATTTCTGGATACCCATAACTTTAAACCTTGAACTCTAATTCCCGCAACTCGCATCCCGAACCTCGCATCCGCCTATCACCACAAAAAAGCCCCGAAACCGAAATTCCGAGGCTGTATTCAAAGAACAGACAACAATTACTCATTGCCCATTACTCATTATTTATTAATTATCCCAGGTATGGATATTTGTAGTTTTTAGGAGAAACAAAAGTTTCTTTTACGCTTCTTACAGAAACCCATCTTAGAAGGTTCATTTTAGAACCTGCTTTATCATTTGTTCCTGAAGCTCTACCACCACCGAAAGGCTGCTGTCCTACTACGGCACCCGTTGGTTTATCATTGATGTAGAAGTTACCTGATGCATTTTCTAAAGCTTTGTAAGCTTCAGCGATTGCGTAACGGTCTTGTGAGAACACAGAACCAGTCAATGAATAAGGAGATGTTGAATCTACAAGCTTCAACGTTTCTTTCCAGTCCTGATCTTCATATACGTAGATCGATAAGATTGGTCCGAAGATCTCTTCAACCATACTTTCGTAGTGAGGATTTGTAGTTTCAATTACTGTTGGGTGTACGAACCATCCTTTAGAATCATCATATTTTCCACCGATAGCAACAGTAGCTTCACCTGAAGCGTTTGCTCTGTCGATATATCCTTTACATTTTTCAAAAGAATTCTTGTCGATCACAGCGTTGACGAAGTTAGAAGTATCTTCCGGCGAACCGATTTTGATGGTGCTCATCTGAGTTTCCATTACTTTTTTCACATCAGCCCAAAGAGATTTAGGGATATAAGCTCTTGAAGCAGCAGAACATTTTTGTCCCTGGTATTCGAAAGCACCTCTTACCAATGCAGTAGCTACAGCTTCCACGTTAGCAGACGGGTGAGCAATAACGAAGTCTTTACCACCAGTTTCTCCAACGATTCTTGGATATGTTCTGTAGTTGTGGATATTATCACCGATCATTTTCCACATTCCCTGGAATACTTTTGTAGAACCAGTGAAGTGAAGACCTGCAAAATCCGGGTGGGCCAATACTTTTTCAGCAGTTTCTTTTCCATCTGTAAAGATCATGTTGATAACCCCTGCAGGAAGACCCGCTTCTGTTAATACATCCATGATTACTTTTGCAGAATATACCTGTTTGTCAGACGGCTTCCAAACCACTACGTTTCCTAACATGGCCATACAAGTCGGAAGGTTTCCGGAAATCGCTGTAAAGTTGAATGGAGTTACTGCAAAACAGAACCCTTCTAATGGTCTGTATTCAACGCGGTTCCAGATTCCTTTATCAGAAACCGGCTGCTCAGCATACATTTCTGTCATGAACTCTACGTTGAATCTTAGGAAGTCGATGAACTCACAAGCAGAATCAATTTCAGCCTGGTGTACGTTTTTAGACTGCCCGATCATTGTTGCTGCATTAATCACATCTCTGTAAGGTCCTGCTAAAAGATCGGCTGCCTTTAAGAAAATTGCTGCACGCTGTTCCCAGCCTAGTTCATTCCATTCTTTTTTAGCTGCCAATGCCGCGTTGATAGCGTCATCCACATGCTGCATACCACCCTGATAGTAGAATCCGAAATCATGAGCATGATCCTGTGGAGACTGAAGCTGTACTTTTGTTTCAGTTTTTACTTCTTTTCCATTGATAATCATTGGGATTTCTACCTTTTCAGCCCACATTTTTTTATAAGTGTCGATAAGGCTTTTAACTTCCGGAGATCCCGGTTCGTATGAGTTTACAGGCTCGTTTACCGCTAATGGTACTTGCGAAATTGCTTTTGACATATTACGTTTTATTATTTTATTAAATTAATAAGATGTGTATACAAATTTACAATAATTATAAGGAAAGAAAAAATGCAGCCTTTTTTTGTCAGATAAACCAGAAAAAAGATCCGGTAATGTCATATACGTTTTTTTTGAGATTAATTTTTATTAAATTATGGTCTATTATGAGGATTCTTTAGGTTTTAGAAAAAAACACATCATTTTATTAGAATTATAGGAATTAAGACAATAAAACATTTGTCATAGTTTAAGAATTGCTGTTAATGGCTGTAAATAAATGGTTTATGTTACAATGTTAAAATTATATAAATTCACATTTGTTGCGATTTTGAACATTTTAAATAATTTTTTTGATAGCCGGAGGGATCAGATTGTTCTAATTTTACATCATTATTATCAGGTATGAAAAAAAGAGTATTATTTTTCTCTTTTGTGATATTTTTCTCAGCGTTGTGTGCAGGTCTTTTTGCACATAAAGGAAAAACTCAGGCATATTCTGATATCCTTTCAAAAATTCATCTTTTACAGCAGAAATCTGATCAGCAGACCCAGCCTGAACTCTATAGTTTTTCAGATGTGCAGGATGTGCAGGATTCCAACGACTGGGAGAAAGTAAAATTTGATTATTCAATACTTGCACAGAATTGGCTGCACTATTTCTTTGCAGGTTACACTTACAATACACAGGTTGCGGCTGTTCAAAACCGCGTTTATATTACGGCACCAAGATACATCCTGTATCACTGTCTGCAGGTAGCGGGCTGCTAATCCCTTTTCTTAATTTTTAATGATCCGTTGTGGTTTGTATTCATGTCAATACAGATCTGAAAACATCATTTCCCATTTTACATTTTTGAACATTTCTGTTTGCCTTTACGGAGAGGTGAACCGGATATTGTTTGTCCAATTTTAAATAAAAAATATTATGCACTTAACACCGAGAGAAACGGAAAAGCTTATGCTGTTTCTGGCAGGCGAACTCGCTCTGAAAAGAAAAGCAAGAGGCCTTAAATTAAACTACCCGGAATCCATCGCTCTGATCAGCCACTTTCTGCTTGAAGGCGCAAGAGACGGGAAAAAAGTAGCCGAACTGATGCAGGAAGGCGCTAATCTCTTAACTAAAGAGGATGTAATGCCGGGCGTTGCGGAAATGATCCACGATGTTCAGATTGAAGCAACCTTCCCAGATGGGACAAAACTGGTAACCGTACACAATCCAATCCGCTAATACTACTGATTATGATACCAGGAGAAATTTTTGTAAAAGAAGGAACAATTATCTGCAATGAAGGCAGAGAAACTGTAAAAATAAAAGTAACCAATACCGGAGACAGGCCTATTCAGGTAGGTTCACACTTCCATTTTTTTGAAGTTAATAAAGCGATGAGCTTTGACCGCGAAAAAGCTTTCGGAAAGAGACTGAATATTGTAGCAAGTACTGCAGTACGTTTTGAGCCGGGAGAAGAAAAAGAAGTGGAATTGGTAGAAATAGGAGGAACCAAAAAAGCAATGGGCTTCAATAATCTTGTCGATGGGCAGGTAGATTCTGAAGAACAGAAAAAAGTAAGCCTTGCAAAAGTTGAAGAGTTAAACTTTAAAAATCATTAAGATGAGCTTACACGTAGACAGAAAACAATACGCCAATATATTAGGTCCTACAGCGGGAGATAAAATCAGGCTGGGAGACACTGAAATTATTATTGAAATCGAAAAAGATTTCACTCATTTTGGTGACGAAGCCGTTTTCGGCGGAGGAAAAACCGTTCGTGACGGGATGGGACAGAATGTCACGGCCAAAAGAGACGAAGGCGTTCTGGATCTTTGTATCACAGGAGCGGTAATTATTGACCATTGGGGAATTGTAAAAGGAGATATCGGAATCAAAGACGGAAAGATCGTAGGAATCGGAAAAGCCGGAAATCCTGATACGATGGACGGTGTAACACCTAATATGATCATCGGCGCCTCAACGGAAGTTCACGGAGGGAAAGGATATATTGTAACTGCCGGAGGAATTGACACCCACATTCACTACATCTGCCCTCAACAGATTGAAACATCTCTTTACAGCGGAATCACCACAATGATTGGTGGTGGTACAGGCCCCAATGACGGAACCAATGCTACAACAGTTACTCCCGGAAGATTCAATATGCAGAAAATGCTGGAAGCAGCAGAAGAATATCCTATGAATCTTGGTTTCTTCGGAAAAGGAAACTGCTCGGCAGAAGAACCTATCGAAGAACAGGTAGAAGCAGGTGCTTTGGGAGTGAAAATCCATGAAGATTGGGGAGCAACTCCTGCAACCATTGATGCAGCATTGAAAGTAGCCGATAAATATGACGTTCAGGTGGCCATCCACACAGATACTCTGAATGAAGGAGGGTTTCTGGAAGATACCATGAGAGCCATCAACGGAAGGGTAATCCATACTTTCCACACAGAAGGAGCAGGCGGAGGCCACGCGCCGGACATTATTAAAGCTGCTATGTATCCGAATGTATTGCCGGCCTCAACAAATCCTACGCGCCCTTACACCGTAAATACAATTGATGAGCACCTGGATATGCTGATGGTTTGCCATCATTTGAGTAAAAACATTCCTGAAGATGTAGCATTTGCAGATTCACGTATCCGTCCTGAAACCATTGCAGCAGAAGATATCCTTCATGATATGGGCGTTTTCAGTATCATGAGTTCAGACTCTCAGGCGATGGGAAGACCAGGAGAAGTGATTACCAGAACATGGCAGACGGCAAGTAAAATGAAAGAGCAGAGAGGTGATCTTACTGAAGATAAAGACAGTGGAAATGACAATTACCGTGCAAAAAGATATGTAGCGAAGTATACCATCAACCCGGCTATAGCGCACGGTATTTCAGAATATGTAGGATCTGTTGAAGAAGGAAAATTAGCGGATTTGGTGATCTGGAAACCTGCCTTATTTGGAGTAAAACCGGAAATGATTGTAAAAGGAGGATTTGTTATTGCTGCTAAAATGGGAGATCCTAATGCTTCTATTCCAACACCTCAGCCTATTATTTACAGAAATATGTTTGGAGCCCATGGAAAAGCTAAGTTTGGTACTTGCGCGAACTTTGTTTCTCAGATCTCAATTGACAACGGAACCATTGCTTCTTACAAACTGGAAAAAATGATTCTTCCGGTGAAAAACTGTAGAAATATTGGTAAAAAAGACCTTATCCATAATGATAAGACACCTTTAATTGAAGTGAATCCTGAAAACTATAAAGTAACGGTAGACGGAGAATACATCACTTGTGAACCGGCAGAAACACTTCCTTTAACACAGTTGTATTACTTGTTCTAAGATAAATTTTACAAATAAACCTAACAGGTTTCAAAAACCTGTTAGGTTTATTTAACAACAAAAAAAGATTTATCAGACTCTATTGTAAAACAATTATAGAACTAAGTTTAGAATGAAATATTTAAATAAAACAGTTGTTTCTCTTGCGATAGCTGGTGTATGTATACTTTCAGGAAATCTGAATGCCCAGTTTTTGGGCGGACACAGGCTTAAAAGTGATGAAGACGGACCCAAAGGGCAGTTTATGGTGTACGGTTCATTAGACTATTCAAAACTTACAACACCATCAAGCAGCAGCAGTACCGTTTCCAGTGCACCGCTTGGAGTAGGGTACTTCGTCAATAATAATGACCTTATCGGAGTTAATTATGCTTACTCGCAGAATACAGTGGATCACAATGTAGTTTACAAGCAAAATGAAGCAGGAATCTGGTATAGTCCTTCAGTAATGCTTGGAAAATATTTTATGTTGATTGGTCAGGTGGATGCCCACTATGTTTGGGGACAGCAGCTTTCAACAGCAGCGGATGCCATGCAGAATTTTAACGGATTCCGTCTTCGTGCCTATCCTTTGATCGGAATCGTATTAGGAGGAGGCTGGGCACTGAAATTCAAATTCGCAGAACTTTCAATGCTTCAGACTAAAACAAAAGAAGAGGGCTGGACGAAAAGCTATGTAGCCGGAATCAGCGGTTCAACATTCGGGGTGGGAATCTCCAAAAACTTAGACTTCAGAAAAAAAAACAAAAATGATCATTAATCAAATCATAGGCAATCTTGCTGAAAATCCTACGGAGAAAGCCATAGACTATCTTGATCTGGAATGGTTTGAAACCACCAAAAGAATCCAGCGTAAAAAAACCAGACAGGGAACTGATGTTGCCATCAAGTTTCTCAGAGAAGGACAACGATTACGTGAAGGTGATATTCTTTTTGAGGATGCCGAAAAAATAATTGCAATCAATGTTCTGGAAACGGAAGCCATTGTGATGTCACCCACCTCACTGCTGGAAATGGGAACTGTATGTTATGAGATCGGAAATAAACATATTCCGCTTTTTATTCAGAATGACAAAGTTTTGCTCCCTTTTGAAATGCCGATGTTCAGATGGCTGGAAGCAAGTGGTTTCAAACCGGAGAAACAATCGGTGAAACTGCTTAATCTTCTTAAATCTAATGTAGAGCCTCATGGACATGGAAGTCTCGGCTCCACAATCTTTACAAAAATCTTAAAAATGGCGGCTCCGAAAGATGAATAATATAAATTTCCTGTCAGGATTGCTTCACCTTGCAGATCCTACACTTCCCATCGGAGGATATACCCATTCCAACGGACTTGAAACGTATGTGCAGGAAAGAATTGTACATGATCTGGCAACCGCGAAAGAATTTGTACAGAACATGCTTCAGTACAACCTTAAATTCAATGACGGTGCTTTTGTAAAACTGGCTTATGATGCAGCACAAAAGGGAGATTTGCAGCAGCTTTTAGAACTGGATAATGAATGTAATGCTATAAAATGTCCAAAGGAAATCCGCCAGGCGAGCCAGAAACTGGGTCTCAGACTGATTAAAATCTTCAAAAGAAGAGAAAATTCTCCTTTAATGGAAGCTTTTGAGAAAGCCATTCAGCATAAAGAAGCCAATTCTCATTACTGTATTGTGTTCGGAGTGTATGCTTATTTAATGAAAATTCCTTTGTTCGAAGCCCTTTTAGGATTTTATTACACTTCGGTTGCCGGGATGATTACCAACGCTGTAAAGCTTGTTCCTCTTGGACAGCTGGATGGACAGGATATTCTATTTTCACTCTATCCCGTCATGGAAAAAACAGTTTTAGAAACTATAGATCTGGACAGAGACATGGTGGGACTTTGTAATACGGCCTTTGATATCAGATGTATGCAGCATGAGAGGCTTTATTCAAGACTTTATATGTCGTAGAAGGTAAAAGGTAAAAGGTAAAAGGTAAAAGAGCAAATTGACGAATTGCCCATTGAGTGAAACGTCCTTGCGATCGAAAAATATTCACAATCAAAAAAACTTAGCGCATATAGCGTTAAAAAATAAAATTTAAATAAAATGGAAAACAGAAAATATATAAAAGTAGGAGTAGCAGGACCTGTAGGTTCAGGAAAAACTGCATTATTGGAACGTTTAAGCAGAAAATTATTCGGGACTTATGATCTTGGAGTCATCACGAATGATATTTATACCAAAGAAGATGCTGAATTTATGGCGAAAAATAGTCTTCTTCCTCATGACAGAATTATCGGAGTAGAAACAGGAGGCTGTCCTCATACCGCCATCCGTGAAGATGCAAGTATGAACCTTGAAGCGGTAGACGAACTGGCAGCACGTTTTCCGGAAATCGAACTGGTTTTGATTGAAAGTGGAGGTGATAACCTTTCAGCGACATTCAGCCCGGACCTTGCAGATGTTACCATCTTTATCATCGACGTCGCAGAAGGAGAAAAAATCCCTAGAAAAGGAGGTCCTGGTATTACAAGATCAGATTTACTGATCATCAATAAAATTGATCTTGCCCCTTACGTAGGTGCCAGCCTTGAAGTGATGGAAAATGATGCCCGAAGAATGAGAAAAGGAAATCCTTTCGTGTTCACCAACCTCAAAACAGATGAAGGACTGGATAAAGTAATTGGTTGGATTAAAAAATATGCCCTTTTAGAAGAAATTGAAGAACCGAATTTGGTAAGATAAATGGATAGTCATTTAAAAATTATTGCAGGATTTAAGGGAGGAGAATCCTATGTGAAAGACCTTTATGTCTCGCTTCCTTTCAGAGTGGTTTCTGTTGGGCAGCGAAAAAGTGACAAAAAGCTCTATCAGATGGTGATGAGCTCCTCTCCGGGAATTCTGGATGGAGATCACTATCATTTGGATGTTGCACTTGAAAAAGGAGCTGCGCTTCAGTTGCAGTCACAATCCTACCAAAGGCTTTTCAACATGCAGAATAAAGCGCTTCAGGAACTCAATGTTTCTATGGAGGATGAAACTTCTTTCGCTTATGTTCCTCATCCGATTGTTCCTCACGAGGATTCCAACTTTAAAAGTAAAGCCAATATTCATGTCGGTAAAAACAGTCAGATCATCATCAGCGAGATTATTACCTGTGGGAGAAAATATTATGGAGAAGTTTTTAAACTGAAACGTTTTCAGAATATCATGGAAATCTATCATAACAACAAGCTTGTGGTGAAAGATAACGTTCTGATTCAACCTGACATGATCCCGATCAGCAGCATCGGAAACCTGGAACAGTATACGCACCAGGGAACTCTGATCTTCTATAGTACAAAGGAAAATGTAGACAAAAATGGATTGATTGAAGAGATTGTTGAAGCCGCCGCACAGCACCATGAGCAAATGGAAGTAGGGGTTTCTGCAATGGATGAAAATGGTTTTGTAGTAAGAGCTTTGGGACATGGAGGAGAGTTGATGTACAACTTCTTCCTGCATATTCAGGAGATTCTCTGGTCGTTGGAGTAAAAAGAGGTCCTTGTCAAGAAGCGGGCTTTAGACCGCTTAACAAAAAGAAATCTTCCATTGGCTTCAGTCAAAACTTAATAAAGAATCTGAAATAACAGAATTAATAAAAAATGGATAGTACAGTTTGGGCACTTCTTATAAGCGCCGTTTCAATAAGTTTTATACACACCGCTTCAGGGCCGGATCATTACCTGCCTTTCATAGTGATCTCAAAATCTAAGAAGTGGAGCGGCATGAAAACAGCCATATTAACGGTTGTCTGCGGTTTCGGACACGTATTCAGTTCTCTGATTTTAGGTTTTATCGGAGTTTTCCTCGGATGGCAGCTGAATAAAATCTCCTGGTTTCAGGATATGAGAGGGAATTTCTCAGGATGGGCACTGCTGATCTTTGGCGGTGTTTACCTTGTGTACGGCCTCATCCAGGCGATCAGAAACAAACCGCATAAGCATTTTGATGTAATGGGTGATGATGTGTACGTATACGAACATAACCACAGCGAAATCGTAATGCCTCAAAAAAGAATAAAGGTAACACCGCTTGTCCTGTTCATGATTTTCGTGATGGGGCCAAGTGAACCTTTGATCCCCCTATTATTTTATTCAGGAGTAAAACATTCCATGTCTGAAATTGCCGTACTGGTAACTTCCTTCACAGCAACTACAGTATTAACCATGCTTGGGATGGTTCTTTTGGGGCGTTATGGTTACTCAACATTATTCAATACCGAAAAACTTGAAAGATATATGGGAGTAGTAAGTGGAGCAGTAGTAACTGTGTGCGGTGTGGGAATGGTCTTTCTTGGATGGTAAACGGGTTTCGTGTTTCGGGATTCGAGTGGGAGAGTTTGAGGGTAAGAGAGTTTTGATGTGGATTCCGAAACCCGCACCTCGCAACCCGCAACGAAAAACAACCCGCAACGAAAAACAAACAACAACCCCATTATTAATAAATTAAAAAAACTATGAACGAATTTTTCAAAAAGCTACCTTTTTTAGACCATATTTTAAAAGGAATCGGGCAGATTATGCTCCAGGAAAACAGATGGACAGGACTCCTGTTTCTGATAGGGATTTTTATGGGAAGCTGGCAGTGCGGAGTGGCGGTATTGCTTTCAACAGCAGCCGGAACTTTTATCGCAATGAAGCTTAATTATGACAAATCTGAAATCAATGCGGGACTTTATGGTTTCAGTGCAGCTCTTGTAGGGGTAGCATTGGCATTTCTATTTGAGACAACCTTGCTGATCTGGATCTTAATAGTTTTGGGCGGAGCGTTAGCGGCTGTTATTCAGCATTTCTTTATCCAAAAGAAAATACCGGTGTTTACTTTTCCTTTTATCATTATTACATGGATATTGGTATTTGTACTCCATCATTTTACCAATATTCCACCTTCTGAAATGCTAAGCAGTGAAGTGGTTCCTTCAGAATATGATGACTTTCTTACCTGTACCAATGGCTTTGGGGAAGTGATATTTCAGGGAGGAGTGCTTTCCGGGATTATTTTCTTTCTGGCGGTTTTTATTAGCTCTCCGATAGCTGCTTTATATGGATTGGCAGCGTCTATTTTGGGTGCGGGATTATCACAGTTGAATGGCGAACCCATCAAAGAAATCCACATGGGATTATTTGGATTTAATGCTGTGCTTTCCGCAATTGTTTTTTCCGGAGTCAAAAAAACGGATGGTTTATGGGTATTGATCGCCGTTCTCATTACCATTGCCATTGATGATCTTTTAATAGACAATCACTGCCTGGATATAGTGGGCGGAGTATTTACTTTCCCATTTGTAGCCGGAACATGGATTACACTTTTGATTCAAAAAATATTTCTTAAAACAAAAAAATAAAAAGTTGGAGAGTCTTAGAGTTTAAGAGTGAGAAAGTTCAATGTTTAAGGTTTTTTCATAATGATTGACAATTCACTTGCGAAGCAAAATTCACCATTGATATTCCTCTAACTTCTAACCTCTGGTTTCTAAAATCAAAATATAATTAAACTAAAAAATGAAAATAACAAAAATAGCAGCCGTATTTCTGGTTATGGCATTCAGTGGAAAAATGATGGCGCAGGAAACAGAAAAACAGTTGCTGATAAAAGATGCAGATGACAAATTTCCCATTGCCGATGCTTTGGTAAAATATGACCACGGAAACAGCCATATCCACACAGGAACAGACGGAACATTTTCCATTCCTGTAAAATCTCTTCCCGATACCCTTGTGGTCAGCCGTCAGGGATATGATGAGGTAAAATGGGTCGTGACCAATGATGATGATAAAAATAAAGTTATTTTTTTACAGCATAAGCCCTTTCAGATTTCTGAAGTAGCCATCAATCACAGTTCATTTCTGTCTGCTATTACCAAGGTTGATCTGAATAAATTTCCGGTAAATTCAGCGCAGGATCTGTTGAGGAAAGTTCCAGGATTATTTATTGCACAGCATGCCGGAGGAGGAAAAGCAGAACAGCTTTTTTTAAGAGGATTTGATGCGGATCATGGTACCGATGTAAGCGTCAATGTAGACGGAATGCCTGTGAACATTGTTTCTCACGCCCACGGTCAGGGATATTCTGATTTACATTTTGTGATTCCTGAAACAGTAAACAATATCGATTTTGGAAAAGGAGCCTATTACATGGACCGTGGGGACTTTAATACCGCTGGTTATGTTGATTTTCAGACCTACAATGGCTTGAAAAACAGTATGATTAAACTGGAAGGAGGTTCTTTCAACTCCAAAAGAGTATTGGGAATGTTCAATATTCTGCATGATGATCTTGGTAGAAAGAATGCGTATGTGGCAGCGGAATACAACTATACCGACGGACCTTTTGATGTAAAACAGAATTTTAACAGGGTTAATATCTTCGGTAAATACAATCAATGGCTGACTGACAAAGATTACTTCAATATCCAGTTTTCAACATTTAATTCTTCCTGGAATGCTTCCGGACAGATTCCGGAACGTGCTGTAGACGAAGGAATCATTGGCCGATGGGGAAGTATAGATCCTACTGAAGGTGGGAAAACTTCCAGAACAAACCTCCAGATGAACTTTAAGCACATTATTTCTCCTTCCGAGCAGATTGATGCGATGGCTTTTTATTCAAAATACAATTTCAACCTGTATTCCGATTTTACCTTTAATTTAAAGGATAAAGAGCATGGAGACGAAATTCAGCAGACGGATGGAAGAAATATTTACGGTGCTGAAGTAAAGTATACGAAGACTTTTTCTTTTGCCAACAGCTCTTTAAACTGGACTTCAGGAATCGGACTAAGAAATGATGATATCAATACCTTACAGCTTAATCACGTTTATCACAGAGACCTTCTGCTGGACAGACTATCCGATGTGACAGGAACGGAAACCAATCTTCATGCCTATTCAGGATTGATATGGAAGACAGGAAAATGGACCATCAATCCAGCTTTGAGAGTGGATCATTTTATCTTTAATATGCACAATCTCCTGGATGTGGAACAATTACCTTCCGGACAGTCGAAAGAAGCAACAAGGCTGAGTCCCAAACTGAATTTTTCCTATGCTCAGAATGACAATGTCATGTGGTTCCTGAAAACAGGAATGGGTTTCCACTCCAATGACCTAAGAGTAGTAGTTCCCAATAAGAACGAAAATACGCTTCCATATTCTATAGGGGCAGATTTCGGGGTAAGATTGCACCCGTTCAAATCTTTGATTATTACTCCGGCATTATGGTATATGGATCTTCAGCAGGAATTTGTGTATGTGGGAGATGATGCAGTAGTAGAGCCTTCCGGAAAATCAAGACGTTTCGGGGTTGATCTTGGTGTTCGTTTCCAACCGTTGGAAAACTTTTATCTGAATGCAGATATCAATTATTCCCACGCCAGATTTACCGAAGAAGAAAAAGGCCAGGATTATGTTCCGCTAGCTCCGGTAGTCACCAGCACAGGATCTGTCAACTGGGACTTCCTGAATGGTTTTTCTCTGGGACTTCAGTACAGATATCTGGGAGCAAGACCCGCTGTTGAGGATAACAGCATCAGAACAAAAGCCTATTTTGTGAATGATTTGATGCTTTCCTATAACCGTCAGAAATGGGGAGCGAATATTCAGATGAACAACCTTTTCAATGTAAAATGGAATGAAGCTCAGTTTGCCACAGAAACGCAGTTAAAAGGAGAAGCAGAACCCATTACAGATCTTACTTATACACCAGGAAGTCCTTTTGGAGTGAGAGTAGGAGTGTATTATAAGTTCTAAACATGAGAGTGGGAGAGTAGTAGAGTGAGAGGGTGAGAGAGTTTGAGAGTAGAAGGGTTGAAGAGAGTAAATTATGGGTTTCGGGATACGTGTTTCGGGGTCTTTACTATTTAGACTTTAGCTTTTTCACTCTTTTACTTACCTCCTTTGCTTTAAAATATTTTGTATAACTTTAAATAATCATAACAAGGATATGGAAGTACTATCCAATTTTCAATATAAAAAGCTTTTTCTGCCGAATATTACGGATAAGATATTGGCTAATAATGCTGATATACAGCTGTATCGGATAGAAAATTATCTTAAAGGTATTCTGATGCCGGTGATTCCGTATCGTACCACATTCAATTTTATTATTTTCGTTACCAATGGCCATATCAGACAATATCTTGAAAATAAAGAATATCATGCTGAAAAAGGAGGTGTGATCTTTATTAAGCAAGGGACAATTACCGCAACCGTAGAGCTGTCAGACGATATTGAAGGTTTCTTCCTTGCTTATGAAAATAATATTCTATCTGAACAGGAACTGCCAAAACATAAAAGCAGTATCTTTTTCATGACACCTTTCCTGAATCTGGACAGCTTAACCTACGGAACCATCACACAGCTTCTTCCGATAATGGAACAGGAATTATGGTTGAATAATCTCAATGTGAATGATGTCGTTGTGACAATGCTTCATTTGATTCTGATCAAAATGCTGAGTACAGATTCTGATACCCATCACAAATCTGCAACACGCCCCATGGAGCTGTCCCTGCAGTTCCGTGATCTTTTGTTCAAATACCATGTCGGAGAAAAGAGAGTGGCTTTTTATGCTGATAAATTGTCTGTTACAGAAAGTTATCTGAATAAATGTGTCAAAGGAGTTACTCAGAAATCCCCAAAACAATGGATCAATGAGATTGATATCAATTACAGCAAAGCATTACTTCACTCCAGTAAAGATATTGCAGAAATTGCCTATGAACTGAATTTCCATACCGCATCCCATTTTACCCAGCTTTTCAAAAAAATTGCAGGAATTACGCCAAAGGAATACAGGATTCAGTTTTTGAATAACAGCAGGATTTCAGTCTGATATAAAGAATCGAATTTGTGTAATGTCAATGGTCAATTTTTGCTGCGTAAGGGAATAGTCAATGATGCTGAAGTACAGAATAAAAAATTCACTGCGAAGCAAATTCACCATTCACTATTGATTGGTCTCCCTTACATCTTTTCATTTTCCAGAATCTTCAGCACCAGTCTTTCTTCTTTTGTAAGATCGGCTTTTCCGTCATTTTCTTCTATCACTTCCAGTTCATCAAGATATTTTTTGATACTATTATTCTCATAAAGGTTAATGACTAAAGGATGAACATAATACTTTTTGCAGACAGCCGATGTATTTCCCAGGTTTTCTGCCACGATATCCAGGGCTTCTTTTACCTTCTTTTTATATTCAGTGTCATTTTCCGCATATCCGATCTCTTTAAAAGCGATCAGAGCACTTACGGTTCCGGACCATGTTCTGAAATCCTTAGCGGTAAAATCTTCACCACTGATCTCTTTAATATAGTCGTTCACCATCCCGGAATCGACGGAATGGCGGTTTCCTTCATCATCAAAATACTGAAAAAGCTCTTTCCCGGGAATATCCTTGCATTTCTGAATAAGCCTTGCCAACCTTGGACTCCTGAGGTCGATTTGATGCATGACACCTTTCTTCCCTTTAAAAGAAAAAGAAATTTTTTGTCCTTTTACCTTTACATGTTTATCCTTTAATGTGGTCAGACCAAAAGAACCGTATAATTTTTCATATACGTTATTCCCGATACGGATATTGGTTCTTTGCATAAGGCTTACAATTAAGGCAAGGATTTTTCGTTTCTCAAAATTTCTCAGGGCAAGATCCTGTTCTATATGCAGACGGATGTCCGGTAATGCATATCCGAACTGAAGCATTCTGTAAAATTTTGTATGATTTCTTAAAGCACTCCACAGAGGGTGGTAGCGGTACTGTTTTCTTTTTTTTACATCGAAACCCGTGGCCTGAAGATGGCCATTGTCAAGAGCACAGATCCATACATTTTCCCACGCAGGCGGAATCACCAGTTTATTGATCCGGGTAATTTCGTCTTTATCCTTTATTTTTTCTCCGTCTTTATAATAGGAGTATTTCTTCCCGGTTTTCTTACGGGTAATTCCGGCGGTTTCCGCATCGGTGGTATATACGAGATGTACCGCCTTTGCAGAAGCTTCCGGATCCTTCATTATTTTAACAATTTTTGAAGGCTTAAGGTGAGAAATGATTTCCAAATCTGTATTCTTCTCCATAAAACATGGTTAAGAGTTTTTACCCCTCGAAAAAATCAGTAAAATAATCCCTACTATCACACAGACTAAGATTATTCCCCACCACATTCCTGCCTTAAAAATTGTTTCTACGGCTTCACAACTTGTTAATGTCAGTATACTTAACAGTATAATACTGTAAAAGCTCCATTTTTTCATAGGTATATATTTTGTAGGTGTGTTAAATTCTGAGTCGGTCAGCTCTCCATTTTTTGATAGACCTTTTAATTTCGTCTCCTGAGATGTTTTCATGAAGTGCTCTGTATAAAAGCTCTTTGAATTCATCATCATACGTAAATCTCAATGCAGCAATCTGATCGAATTTCAGTTTTTCAGCAGTTTCATCAGACCTTTTATTGAAAATTTCGAAATAACGCTGTTTAAATTCCAGTATAACCAACCGGTTTTGAAGTCCCAGCGCATAATGCTGCCTTGTCATCAGTGCCAGATAAAAAAGCAAAAAAATCACGACAGAAAACAGTATCCAGATCAGCTGATTTCCGGGGTCATCCCAGATTTTGTAAATTCCTAAAATCTCCAATATCATAAGCAATGGAAGATAAATAAAATGATGTGGCGGATAAAATTTCCTGTGGTTATTGTAGTTTTGCTGTTTCATGCAATAAAATGTAGCAATAATCTTTCCAAAAATTTATTATTTTGATAATGTGGTAGTTTTTTTTACTTAAAAATGGTTTGTTTTGTTAAATATATTTAGTTGTTTAGTTTTTTTCAGAACACTTTAAGAATAAAGAATTATTAAGCAAAATAGCCGGTAGATTTACCTTCAGACATCAAATTTTTTGTAACTTTCGGTGGTTAAAAATAAAAAGAATGACTTCAAAGGAAAAAGTTGCTGCGCTTCGTGAAGAAATGCAGAAAAATAATGTTGATGCATTTATAGTATATTCTGCAGATCCGCATATGAGCGAATACCTTCCCGAAGAATGGCAGGAGAGAGCCTGGCTTTCCGGCTTCTTAGGTTCTGCCGGTTTTGTGGTAATTACCAAAGATAAAGGCGGACTTTGGACAGACGGAAGATACTTTACACAAGCTGCTATAGAGCTGGATGGTTCCGGAATTGATCTCTTCAAAGATGGAATGGAAGGAACTCCCAATTATATCGACTGGATTATTTCAGAAATTCCTTCAGGCGGTAAAGTGGCGGTAAATGCTGTTGCAGCCTCTCATGCCAACTGGGAACTGCTTTCTCAAAAACTCAACTCCAAAAATATTACGCTGTCAGATATTCCGCTTTTAAAAGAAGTATGGAAAGACAGAGGAACTCCATCTGCTAATCCTATCTTTGTTCATCCGGTTGAAAGAGCCGGTAAATCAGTATCCGATAAAATTGCTGCGATCCGTCAGAAAATGGAAGAGCAGGAAGCTACCGTACACATTATCTCAAGTCTTGATGATGTGGCATGGACACTGAACCTGAGAGGAAGTGATGTAGAAAGCAATCCTGTATTCTTAGGATACATTGTGATTACTAAAAATGATGCTGTTCTGTTCACAGGATTAGAGAAAATGGAAGTGGCTGCAAGAAAACAAATGGATGATTCCTTTGTAAAAATGATGCCTTACGAAGAATTCTACAATTATCTGAAAACTTTCAAAAACGAAAAAGTTTTGGTTTCTCCGAACAGCAACCAACAGATTTTTGAAACATTAAAATCAGACAATCAGTTTATTAAAGCTCCGGTTCCGGGAAATCTTATGAAAGCCCAGAAAAATGAAGCTGAGCTGGAAGGTTTCAGAACAGTAATGGTAAGAGACGGAGTAGCCATGGTGAAATTCCTTTATTGGCTAACGCACAATGCAGGAAAAGAAGCCATGAATGAGTATTCTATCGGACAAAAACTGAGAGGATTCCGTGCAGAAGGTGAAAACTTTGTCGGAGAAAGCTTCGGGTCTATCGTTGGATATAAAGATAACGGTGCTATCATGCACTACTCTGCCAAAAAAGAAGGTAGTAAAGAAGTTACCAATGAGGACACGATCCTGGTAGATTCAGGAGGTCAGTACCTTGAAGGAACTACTGATATTACAAGAACTTTTGCTTTAGGAACTCCTTCGGAAGAGTTTAAAAGAAATTCAACATTGGTATTACAGGGACTGATCCGTTTATCAATGGTGAAATTCCCGAAAGGAACAAAAGGAGTACACCTGGATGCTATTGCAAGACTTCCGCTATGGATGGAAGGGAAAGATTTCAACCACGGAACAGGACATGGGGTAGGAAGCTTCATGAACGTTCACGAAGGACCGCAAAACATCAGAAAAGATCTGAACCCTCAGGAACTTCTTCCGGGAATGGTTTGTTCAAATGAACCGGGTTACTATCTGGAAGGTCATTATGGAATTCGTCATGAAAACCTGATTGCAGTAAAAGAAGCAGAAAAAACAATTCATGGAACATTCTATGAATTTGAAACATTAACATTCTGCCCGTTCTTCAAAGATACAGTGGTAAAAGAAATCCTTTCAGAAAGCGAAATTGCATGGCTGAACAGCTATCACAAAACTTGTGAGGAAAAGCTGGCTCCTTATCTGGAAGGAGAAATTAAAGAATGGTTCCTGCAACTGGTAAGCCCTCTTTAATTAAGATTCAAAGGTGAAAGCAGATGACAATCATTACTTTACCTTAAACCTTGAACTTTAAACTGAATATTGTTAGATAATCCAAAAGTCCTGTAAGGTATTTCCTGCAGGGCTTTTCGTTTTATACAACCGTATTTTTACGGATATAATTACAGGGATTCCACTGATGCATAAAAAATAAGGTTCACCTATCTTTGTTACAACAAAACATCATTCATATCTTCATAAATAACTCAAGTAAATTCAAAACGGTAGATCATCTCGTCCTGAGATGATTTTTTTTGTTTTCAATGGGAATCAGCCGGATCTATTTGATTTAAAATATTCAAACTGATTGATATAAAAACGCAAAGAAACTATTAGAACATCTTATTCTTAAGAGGGCTAAGGCTTCAACAAAGTCGCTGATGAAGCTATATGGCTATGTATGAGCTTAGAATGAATCAATGAAATTGATCCCGTCTTTGCCCTCTTTACATTAAAACTCTGCAAAAATTAAAACTTTGCGTTGATAAACAACATTGCCTCCATCTTTTTATTTATTTTCGCTGAAACTTATTTGATATCATGGAACGTGACTATTTCCGAAGCTTTAATCTGTTTTCAGAAAATGAAATTGAAGAATTTCTGAAGCATTCCGAATTCAGGCATATCAGCAAAAATGATTATTTCATACAGGAAGGAGAGCTTTGCAAGGAAGTAGGATTGGTGAAGTCCGGTATCTTCCGTTCCTTTTACACCTCTGATGAAGGAAAAGATATGACGTATTGTTTCCGGTTTCCCAATCATATGATCGCCGCCTATTCGTCATTTGTTTCCGGATGCCCAAGCAAAGAAAGTATGCAGGCTATTACTGATGCTGAGTTGATTATTCTTAAAAAAGATGCGGTAGATGAACTGGTTCAGAACAGTCTTAACTGGACAAAGTTTTTAAAAATCATTGCAGAACAGGAATATCTTGAACTGGAATCACGTTTTTTTCAGCTGCAAAGAGACAGCGCAGCCCAGCGTTATCAAACACTGTTAAAGAATCATCCTGATTATATTCAAAACATTCCATTGCAGTATCTGGCTTCCTACCTTGGCATTACCCAACGTCACCTGAGCCGCATCAGAAAGGAAATTTCTTTTTAGACATTTGTCCTGTTTATTGAAACAGCAGCGCTCTACTTTTGTCAAAAAAAGTTATGGAGCAAAATATTCTGATAATTGGTGGAAATGGATTGGTTGGAAAAACAATTTCCCGGATCCTGATATCAAGAAATCCTCATCTTACTGTTTTTATCGGAGGGAGAAAAGGTGGAAAAACAGATAAAGACCTGAAGATCGACGTTACAGATCCTTCCTCGTTTAAAGTGATCTCAGAGAAAAAAATACATCTCATTATCCTTTCCGTGAATGATAAAGAAGATCATGTACTTCGTTTTGCGATTGATCACCACATAGACTATCTGGATATTACAAAACCTACTCCGGCTTTGGTGAAGGCTTATGAAATTGCCGGTAAATCAGATGTTAACAGCAGAATTGTTTTCAGTTCAGGCTGGATGGGTGGTATTGTCCCTGGATTAGTCAATACCTTGTCAGATTCCGGTGATATTAATGAGGTGAAACTGTTTGTCTACTATTCTGTAAAAGATCTGGCAGGAGAGAGTTCTGCTCACTTTATGGCAGAAAATGTAGCCGTTCCTTTTGTGCATTATAAGAATGACAAACCGGTTTCTATCAGACATTTTTTAGATACAGAAGTTTTTAATTTTTCCTTTGGAATCGGGAAGAGAAGCGCCTATAATTTTGATGTGCCCGACTTGTATATTCTCAACAAAGTGGAAAGAATTTCCGATGTGAGTGTGAAAATGACCTACAACTCAAAATTCATAACCTGGCTGCTGGGAGCATTTCAATATTTAAGAATCTACAATATTCTGTCTTTAAAAGAAAGAAAAATGATTTTTGGATCCAGCGGTAACGGAGATCAGGCGGTCTTTGAAATTGTAGTCGATGATCCGTCAGGACAAAAGAGACTGAGTTTGCAGAGTGAAAAAGGACAGGCAGAATTAACCGCTTTATCTGCTGTTCTGCACACCGAAGAACTGTTGAGAAATCCTCATGAAAACAAGGTGTATTTCAGCCATCAGCTGCATGAGCCTTTATCATTAATGGAACAGCTTAATGCCTACGATTCTATCAATATTAATGTGAAATCATGAAAAAAATAGCCATTATCAATGGGCATCCCAATAAAGATTCCTTCAATTTTGGGGTAACAGAAGCTTACAGGTTGGGAGCCTCAGAAACAGGAGCAGAAGTGCGGGAAATCGTAATACGGGATCTCAACTTTAATCCCAATTTACAGTTTGGATATCAGAAAAGAATGGAGCTTGAGCCGGATCTGATCAAAGCCTGGGAAATTATTCAGTGGGCAGATCATCTCGTTTGGGTACATCCGGTTTGGTGGGGAGGATTTCCTGCCTTGATGAAAGGATTTATAGACCGTCTTTTTTTACCGGGAATGGCCTATAAATATCGTGAAAATTCTGTGTGGTGGGACAAGCTTTTAAAAGGTAAAACAGCCCACATTATTACCACATTAGACCAACCTGGATGGTATTACCGTCTGTTTTTTGGCAGACCCAGTGTCAATCAGCTTAAAAAATCCATACTTGAATACTGTGGGGTAAAACCGGTGAAAGTGACTTATGTAGGTATTATCAGGAATTCTAAAGAGGAGCAGCTGTCTCAATGGCTTAGTAAGGTGAGGGAATTAGGAAAGAAGTATAAATAATTTGCACCTTATTTTTTTGGTAACGGAAAATGATAACTTTATCTGGTAATAATGGTGTTTTATTAGCAGATAAAGTTTCATTATTAAAGTAGAAACACTTTTGTTGATCCATTTTTACAGTCCTTTTTTCCCTTCAATCCAGTAGGCTTGTGATTTGATGCACTTCGGGGAAACACCTCTGGCTTTAAGGAATTTCCTGATCAGAGACATTCGTCCTCCGTTTCCTGTGATATAAAAAATAACCTCATCATCAGAGATGGATTCTTTTTCTTCTTGCAGAAAATCATTCAAAGCTTCAATCATTCTCATGGTATTGTTTTTAGGACAGTGATAGCCATATAAATTAAGCTTTTCAAGAGCAGAACAATCATCAAGCTCATGAAGACAAATGAACAAAGAACCCGATTCCTCCACCGCTTCCTTGATCGAAAGAGAACTTCCCAATGATGTTTCATCTCCCAGAGAAAAATGAATCCGGGCACCGGGAGTAAAGAATTGTTTTCCTCTGGGCATTAAAAGTTTTATGGAATCTCCTTCTCTCAGTTGGGTTACAAAATGACTTCCTGCAGCAGACATGTCATGCAAATGAAACAAAATATCGAAAGTTCCTGCTTCTTTGTTAAAATTAAAAGGAGAATAATTCCTGAAATCCCTGTCGTTGATTCTTATTCCAATGGCATAGGCAGGTTCATAAGGAACATTCTCTAATTCTGTTTCAAAGCGTATCAGTCGAAGATCATTGGTGATCTGTTCTATATGGTTAACGGTGCATTCTTTGAATTTTGAGGACCAGACATTTTCTACGGTGTCATTGATCCATTTTGGTAGGCTCGGCATAAATCATTTTTATTGCAAAGGACGTTGCAAAATCAGAAAATACCGATAGCGGTTTCGGGGAATTAATTGGATTATTCGTGGTTGATGATCTTATTGATGCCGTCCTCTGAATTCTGATGGAGATTGATCTTCAAGTTTGGAAAATAAACGGCTGAAATAGGTATGATCACTGTATCCCAGTTCATAAGCTACTTCTTTTACACTCAGATTGGTAAAGACCAGCAATCTTTTGGCTTCGATTAAAATTTCCTGATGAATCCAGTGTTGTGCAGGCTTTCCTGTGACCTCACGAACCGTTTCCGTTAAATATCCTCTTGTAATGTTCAAAATTTCTGCATATTCTGATGGACTTTTCATGGTTTTGAAATTTTTCCGGACAAGAGCCCTGAATGCACGGGTTAATTGTAAAGCACGGTTTTCCTCTGAAGCCGGAGAAGTATTTTTCTGAGAATACAACTGGGCAAACATTCCGAGAAAGGCATTAAGCAGTGATTGAACAATGAGAAATCCTTCTTTAGTGGAAAGCATTTCGTTTGTATATGAGAAATGAAGTAGGCCGGCTGTCGTATTGAGGTTTTTGACAAGGTTCTTATCCACAGACAGCGGCTGTATTTCACCCAAAGATTCATCAAAAAAAGAACGAACTGTATCCGGAACAAGTTCTGCTTTTACTGCTACAAACCATCCGCAGACCTCTTTCATAAGAAGTCCCTGATGTACCTGTCCCGGCAATACACAGAAAATAGTGGATTCTTTGGCTTCAATAGTTTTAAAGTCAACCATCATTCTCACATGACCGCTCTCCATACAGGTGAAAATATAATGACTGTCCCGGTGTATACCTTTGCCCAGAAGAATATCCCCAGAATCATAAGGCTGTTTATCCATCCTTTTGATATGGAACTGATGGTGGGTGATACCATTTAAATCATAGGTGGGAATGGTCTGTTTCATCTTTAAACCTGTTGTGATGAGGATAATACGGAACAGCAAAATTACGTATTTTCACGGTTTTACATCCCGGATTTTAATCTCAAATTCGCGGTGCATAATCATGATGCTTTCTTTAAGTCAGATTTTATATGAATATACACCGGAATTCGGAACAGAAGGAAACCTGTTCCGGATTTTATTTTGCTTTTGAAAATGCCATTTTTATGGCTAAATAAGTTAATACGCTGGCCATAAACCATTTCTGGACCTTTATCCACACCGGATTATTGGAAAAGAATACAGCAACTTTTGCAGCTGTTAATACAATGATAAAGTTGATGCTGAAGCTGATCAGAACCTGAATGATCCCTAGTTCCAGACTTTGGGTAAATATCGAACCATACTCGGGTTTGATGAACTGAGGAAAGAAAGACAGGTAAAACACAGCCACTTTCGGATTCAGTACATTCGTTAAAAAACCAATGGTGAAAAGCTTTTTGGGACTATCATGAGCACCATTTTTATCAACATCAAAAATATTTCTGCTTTTGGGCTTGATAGCCTGATAAGCAAGATATAAAAGATAGACTGTTCCCAGGGTTTTAAGAACGGTATAAGCGAGTGGAACAGCCAGTAAAACAGCGGTAAGACCAAATGAAACCATGATGATATGGAATAAAAATCCACATACGACTCCGGCTAATGAGATAAATCCGGACTTTTTCCCTTGTGTTATCGACTTTGATATCAGATAAATCATATTAGGACCGGGGCTGATGACTAAAATGAGTGCAGCCAGTATGAAAAATAGTAGCTCGTGGAATGGAATCATGACAGTTCTTATTTAAATGAGAAGGTTTCCGGTGCAAAGATAAGAGGTGTTTCCTGTTTAATTTTATCAGGGACAGAAGAAAAATTCATTTTTATTCAATTAAATTTTATTTTCCACCTGAATGTGATTTAAAAAGAAATACCAGTCTCTTTTTTTTGTAAATTTCAACGCATAAAATAATTATCATTCACAAATAAATATTATCATGACTACTGAAAACATCTTTGAAGCTATCAGAAAATGGAAAAATCTTATTGATTCTTACAAAAATGGAATTGATACCAATGGAGCAGAAATTTTGAATTATTTGAATCAGGGAACTCACTTCAGCGTTTCAGGTGAAGACATTGAACAATGGAAAAGAAATTTAGGAACCACCGAGCCCAAAATGATTCACGCCTATGTAGGCATTCATGAAGGGCAGCTGAAATTTTTCCTGATCGATTCCAAAAGTGATAAAGATGCTGATTTCAATACCATCCTGACGAAAGACTTCTTACGCGAGTTCAGTGAATCAAAAATAGAAAGCAGTAATGATATAGTGGCAGACGTTCCCCCGATTACTTCTGAATCAGCCATTAACCGGAATTTCAGATGGAATATGTTCGGAACATCGTGGATAGAAGCTCAGAAAACGGCGGATATCTTCCAGTTGATTTCCATTCCGTTTTCAGATTATGAGAATATTGGAATTACCACAGGACAGACCTGTACCAGCTTCTTCGGACTTACTGATGATCTGGAGAAGAAAGATCCCGACTTCCCTTATCATATTGAAATCATTACCGTGAAAAGTCTTGCCATCAATCATATGAGCGAGACTGCTGAAAATTATTCCACCCCAAGACCTCCCTTTACGATTATTGATACTCTTAATGATTATCAACTTCTGAAGCAAAGTACCAGTGTTGTCGTATAACAGCTTATCCCTGTATCTGCAAATTATAATTAATCTCGTCCTATGTACCGGATTGGTTGTATTGATAAAGGAAGAGATCAAAACAAAACTTCCTGTGATTATACTTCTCTCGGGGGAACTGATGCTGGAGTTGTCGGATTTAACAGGCCGGCTGATGAAATTAAATACACTCAATACTTATAATTATATATTGAGCCAGTTTTTTGGTTTGATGATCCTTACTGTGATTTACAGCAATTATTATATCCGGCTTTCCCGTCAATTAAGGTGGATGATTTACTGTTATGCTGTACTGGTGCTGATTACCAATGTGCTGTATGTTCAGAATGATACAAAGGTTACTTTTTATTTCAACATTATCACCAGTATTATTATTTGTAGTTATGCGGCCTCTTATTTTATGAAAATTATCAGGGAAGGTAGGGTAAACAGAGATCTGTTTATTGTGAACATCATCGTTTTTCTGTTTTTCTCTATAGAATGTATCATCTCCACTACCTTTAATTTCTTAATCAGCAATCATCTGAACTGGGTAGCTCCTGTCTGGCTTTTTAGAGGCATTCTGCTATTGTCTTTTTATCTTGCTTTTATTAATCTGGGATGGGGCGTTGGGAAAATCAGGATCAGATAGTTCTATGGATTTGGATTGGTATTGGGCTGTTTTTTTTAACAACATTATTCATTACGTTATTGGTAATTAATTACTTGAAAAGTATAAAGAAAAATAAACAGAAAGTCTCAAAGCTGGTCCGGAACACCCAAAAAGAATATCGGGAAAATATGCTGCTGGTACAGGAACAGGACAGAGAAAGGCTGGCAGAAGAACTTCATGATAATATTATCTCACAATTGAATCTTATCCGTTTGAATATCAATGATAAAAAACCGGAAGAATTGAATCGTGATTTAAAGAAATCGATGCAGCTGATCCGGGAGTTATCTCATAATCTTACTCCGCCTGATCTCGATGAGATAGAACTGGAAGATTTAATTGCAGATTATCTTGATCAGATCAATAAAAATATAGAGGTCGTTTTCAGTCATATGACGATCAGAACCCCGATCAGCAATCCTGTAAAACTAAATCTTTTCAGAATTGTTCAGGAACTGATCACCAATATTTTAAAACATGCCGAAGCTACCAGAGTAGATGTCTCACTGAGAATCTCTCTGAACTATTTAATATTAACCATAGAGGATAACGGCCGTGGGTTCGCTATTGAAAACCAGTCAGGAGGGATCGGGCTGAAGAATATTCAGTCCAGAGCTCAAAAAATTAAAGCCATCTATAAACTTAAAACCCAGCCTGAAAAAGGCACAAAATTCATTGCCTGTATGGCAATACAATAAAAAATAAACATGGAACACTCAAAAATTAAAATCGGAATTGTAGATGATGATCTGCTGTTTGTACAGCTTTTGAAAAATTATATTGAAAACAATGGAGATTATCAGGTTGTACTTACCTCAACGGGAGGATATCAGTTTCTTAAAGAAAAGGATTCTGTTTCTTTAGATATCCTGATTCTGGATCTGAGAATGAGCAATGGTGACGGTCTTGAAGTAATGGCCGAACTGGCTCAAAAAGAAAGTGAAACAAAAATCATTGTTCTTACCAGCTTCTACCGCCGCTCATTCATGGGGCAGATGCTGAAAATGGGTGCTCATGCTTTTTTACCCAAAGAAATTGAACTCGAAGAATTATTATCCGTAATCAAGACAGTTCATCATACCGGACATTATTTTTCCAATGACCAGATTAATGTCATGAGAACCCAGCTTTCCAATAAGCTTCCGGAGTTTCACGCGTTCTCCAAAAATGAACTGACAGACAGGGAAATTGATGTTTTAAGACTAGTCTGCCAGCAGCTGAGTACCAAAGAAATTGCAGATTCTCTGTTTATTTCACCCAAAACAGTAGAAACCCACAAGACTAATCTCATGATTAAAACCGGCGTGAAAAATATGGCCGGACTTGTTATTTATGCCGTACAGAATAAGGTAATAGATCCGGATGAAATTATATTGTTCGATAAATAGTCTGATCCAAAAAGAATCAGGGAGCACTTCAAAGTACTCCCTGATCACAAGAAATCTAAAAAAACACTATAATTTAGGATGTAATATTTTAGCAATAGAAACGGCATCTGCCACAGTGTCCAGGCTGTAGATCTGGATAACGCCCTGTGTAGTGGCTGCCTGACCTAAGATGTTCTGCTGGTTTTGTGCATTCACTGCATTTTCAAACATAATTCCTGTAGAATGTGCTGCAGATTGATACACGTTGGCTAGTGCCATTGCAGGAGATTCTCCTACTACTTTTACGTTGGATTGCGTTACCGCGTCTGTGATTTGTTCGTTTACTGGCATAATGATTATTGTTTATTTGGGTTAAAAACAACCGGAATTCCCGGTTGTTCGGATAATGGTATTTAAGCTATTCGCAAAAACGAATTAAGGATTAAGGATTTTAGCGATTGAAACTGCATCAGCCACAGTATCCAGGCTGTAAATCTGAGCAATACCCTGTGTAGTCGCCGCCTGAGTAACAATGTTTTGCTGGTTCTGGGTATTCACTGCATTTTCAAACAGGATTCCTGTAGAATGGGCCGCTGATTGATATACGTTGGCCATCGCCATTGCAGGAGATTCTGCTACTACTTTTACGTTGGATTGCGTTACCGCGTCTGTGATTTGTTCGTTTACTGGCATAATGATTATTGTTTATTTGGGTTAAAATTACCGGGTTTTCCGGCTGTTCGGATAATTGATTATAATAGTTTCGTAAAAAGTGATTACGGAGTAAGGATTTTAGCAATAGAAACCGCATCGGCTATCGTATCCAGACTGTAAATTTGAGTTACTCCCTGTGTAGTGGCTGCCTGGGTAACAATATTCTGCTGGTTTTGCGTGTTGATTGCATTTTCAAACATGATTCCTGTAGAATGTGCAGCTGACTGATACACGTTGCTTAGAGCCATTGCAGGAGATTCTGCTACTACTTTTACGTTGGATTGCGTTACTGCGTCTGTGATTTTTTCGTTTACTGGCATAATGATTATTGTTTATTTGGGTTAAAATTACCGGGTTTTCCGGCGGGTTAATTTATTTTGCGGTAGGCAAAATCTGATTAAGGTTTAAGAATTTTAGCAATAGAAAGAGCATCAGCGATGGTATCTTTACTGTAGATTTGAGTTACACCCTGTGTAGTGGCTGCCTGGGTAACAATATTATGCTGATTTTGAGCGTTCGTTGCGTTTTCAAACATAATTCCTGTAGAATGTGCAGCAGATTGATACACATTACTTAACGCCATGGCAGGAGACTCTGCCACTACTTTTACGTTGGATTGCGTTACCGCGTCTGTGATTTGTTCATTAACTGGCATAATGATGATGATTTATTGAGTTAAAAACAACCGGGCTTTCCGGCTGAGGTGATTACTTTTATCAAAAAGTTTAAAAATTAAGGCTTAAGAATCTTAGCCATAGAAACTGCGTCTGCTACAGTGTCCAGGCTATAGATCTGCAGGATTCCCTGAGTGGTTGCCGCCTGGCCTAAAATATTCTGCTGATTTTGCGTGTTTACCGCATTTTCAAACATGATTCCTGTAGAATGGGCTGCAGATTGATACACGTTGGCTAGCGCCATTGCAGGAGATTCTCCTACTACTTTTACGTTCGATTGTGTTACTGCGTCTGTGATTTGTTCATTAACTGGCATAATTGTAATTGTTTTTTTTGAGATCGGATCTCGGTTAATAAATTATTGAAGTAAACTAGTTTATATCTGGGTTTTAAACTCACCACAGATCCTGCAGATCAATGCGTTTCAAAAACATTGGTATAGACAGGTTATGAATAAATTGGCTCTGAAGGGTGGCTCTGAATACAATGGCTGAAACCCCTGTCTGTAAAATCTGCGCGAGTTTAAAGCATATTTTTTCTAAAAAGGATGCGGTCTTATTTTTAATATCTGTCTTAAAAATAAATTCCTGCTGCAGGTATACCGTCAATGTCGGATTCCTTTGGGCTAACGATGGATTCTGAATGATTGTTTTTGTACATTGACAGCATCTGAAAGGCGGTGCAAAAATAAATGTTGACCTGATTGTATATATGCTGAGGGCACCGGATTTCATCTTTGCAGAGAAATAAACCGCATCCGTAGTTGTGTGGAACAGGAATTAGAAACGCTGTTTTCTAAATGACTCCAATTCCTTTATTTTTATATTTTTGGAACTCATTTTTTTTAATCCCATCACATAATGGCTGATCCCGGTCATAGCATTCCGTTGCTGATTCAATGCAGAATTGATTTGCATCTGTCCGGTGGAATGTGCGCTTACCTGTGCGGAAATAGCCTGAGGTACTGCGGTAGACATTCCGGTAATGATTGTATCAATTTCGTTCATATTAATTCGTTTTGGTGGTTCTAAGGTTTGATATTACCCAATCTTGTATTCAGCTTATTCATCCGCTCCATTATTTTAAGTTCTTTCTCTTTTACCTTTGCTGTAGAGGCTTCCTGCAGCTTTTTCAGCTGTTCTTCATAATTCATGACAGGGGTTTCAGGTGGTGGAGCAGCAACAGGAGCAGGAGCTGCTTCATGCTGTTTTACAGCTTCTTCCAGTTTTTCCAGGAGAGGAGCAAGAGACTTCATGGTCTCTTTGACAGCTTTGTCCCTGATATAGCTGATAATTTCATCTTCATGTCTTAAAACAAAAGGCATGATTTCTTTTTCTACCATTTCAGGTTCCGTTACAGGTACCGGAGGTTGGGGAGCAGGAGCTTTCTTGCGGATTCTTTTACGCATACTTATTGTTTTATACTATTGTAAAAATGAAAATGTCTTGTTACAGCAGATAGTTAATAAATGCAGACGCAGATTTCCAATCCCGGTTGAGGTCTTTTACAACGTTATAACCTGTAATTTCTAAAGCAAT
The DNA here is from genome assembly GCF_050470705.1 of Chryseobacterium sp. NRRL B-14798. Classification (NCBI taxonomy): domain Bacteria; kingdom Pseudomonadati; phylum Bacteroidota; class Flavobacteriia; order Flavobacteriales; family Weeksellaceae; genus Chryseobacterium; species Chryseobacterium sp. NRRL B-14798. Next base: position 1,601,475 of record NZ_JBFLUL010000005.1, read on the forward strand.
ACATGCAGAGATAGCGCTGGCAGTCAGCATTTCTTTTAACTGATGCGGAGGAAGGGTCAGGATATAATCATCCGGAATAATCAGAGATTTACTACCGGATGGGACTTCGTTTACTATGATACTCAGGATTTCCTGAAAATAATGGGCGATGAGCTTGGAGGCCTGAAATTCCAGTTCTCTTTTTAATGCCACCATTTCATCCTGGGTAACCAGATCGGAAATGGCACTTACATCCACATCATGCACGGAGTACTGAGCTTCACCCGTATTGGAAGGTGTGATCGTAATATCTGCTTTCAGTACACATTTTGATCTTTCCAGATTGATCGTGAGAAGTTTCGAATCATAATCAGGAACTGCAATTTCGTTCAGGGTCGTAAGAGGCAGGATTCTTACATTGCAGTAAAATACCTTTGGATCATCCAGCTTGACCATGATTACGGCAATTCCTGTCGATTTATCTTTAGGTTCCACTACAAAAGACTGAAAATGATTGTATCTTTTGCCTCCTCTGCCGATGCAGTTAACCAGTCGTAAAGACGGCTGAATATTAATGTCTGATGTCTGAAGATTAAATACAAATCGTTCCGAATTGTTCTCCGTCTTTTTAGGTTCTGAACTTTTGGTGTCCAGATAACTGATTTCATTGCTTTTGAGCAGATAAAGTCTTTCATTTAAATCATCTAAGCTTTCCAGATTTAAAATTTTGGCGGGTTTGGTTACTGAGGAATAATTCATCTTTTATTTATTTTAATTTTTTCAATGAGCTGGGTTATTATTGTTTTTTTCCTGGGATCACCTTCAGTTTCGACCGAAGGAATTACCGCTTCTTTGATCTCCGGTTTTTCAAGTGGCTGGGTCAGTTTAACCGACTTTAATACTAATTTTCCCCCATGATCAGCCGTTATAAAGCTTCTTCTCATACTTTCTTTTTCTGAGGAGATCTCTTCCGGAACCGGATCTACCCGTTTTTTTTTTCAGGATCTTCTGTCTCTGCAGAAACTTCCGTATAGGATGGGGGAGAAGGAAGTGCTTCTGAGACAGGAAGCGCGTTGACATTATAGATCGTATTGGAAATTTTTGCCTTTACCTCAGCATAATCACTTACCATTTTGAATAAGTCTTTCATCATTTCATTTCCTTTTCCTGCATCCTGGCCTTGAATATTTTCAGCCATCTGAACAGAGGTCTCCTTATTGCCCGGAGCCGGCCCGAAAGTCGTTCCGTAGGTCAATAAATTATTAGCCAATCTGCTCAATGCAATTAAACCTACCTGCTCAAATCCTTTTAAGAATGACTGTAAATCCTGAACCATCATCCCTGTAGACTGTTCTATCATTACTTTGGTTACTCCGGTCATTGGAGAAGCTTTAGGCGGAGCCAATACCTCACTGTTCACAAATACTACAGCTTTCTCCGCCGGAGTGGTAGCATTGGCCGCCTGGGATTGTTGGGTTTCACTGTTGTTTTCACTCATGATGGTAAGGTTTTAAATTATCCTTTTAAAATTTTAATGGCATCTGCAACAATCGCAGGGTTGAGCTGGTTCAAGTTCTGCTGGTTTGTCACAGAATTCTGAATGGAAATTCCACTGGCATGCGTGGCCATCTGGTAAAGCATACTCATAGCCTGTGCGGGAGACTCACCAAGTACCGTAACGTTAGTCTGCGTTACTGCATCTGTAGTCTGGGTGTTTACTGTTTCTGCCATATTCTGGGTTTAATGGGTTACTATTTTTTTAACTAAATTTTGACTATGAGATTGTTGATCTCTTTTGTCTGATACAAATTTCAGCAATCAGAATAAATCTTCATTAAGGGAAAAAACGGAATTTTAAAAAATAAGGGAATTCTCTTATGAGTGAATTTTTGATAGAATGAATGTATTTTAAAAATGATAAACCCAAAAAACAATTCTATAAGTTTAATTTGATAAACACTCGAACACTCGAATCCCGAATACATCATCCGCAAATAAGGGAAAACCCCTAGTTTCTGAAAATGGGAGCTTCCCCTCTACACCAGTCCTTGCTTTACCTTGAAATTTGTCTGATAACCTATTCTAACATTAAAATTATATTATGAATAATCAGAACAGCGAAGAAACAGTAATTCCCTTTATCATAGTGCAGCCGGGATACGCAACAGGAGACATGTTTGCCATTGCCGCCACATTAATAAACAATGAAAGATACCATGTGTTGATTTCTACAACAATGGATAAAGACAGAAATATGACAGATCCTTATGATAACAGCAAATCTATTATAGAATTCTACAAAAGTTCCGGAATAGATGAAAGCAGGATACATACTCATAATGTTGCAGAAGTGCGGAGTCCGGGGCTGGCAAGTGAACTTAAAAAAAAGGTAGTAACCCTTGTGAAAATTTATGATAATAATATCTCAAGAGGAGAAATAATCAGAAACTACTACAAACCTGTAGGAGAAGGCACACGGTATATCGCCGACAACTTTTCTGATAACATGAGAACTGCATTAAGAAACGCATGGGACATCAACGGAAGCCAGGATGATGCCATAAGAATATGGCTGGAAACCCAGGGAATTCCGACAAGCGGTAATAATCTATTGATTTTATGGTCCCGTTTCAGCGGAAAGGGAGGTGATATCCATATAGAACATGATACCAGCTATTGGGGAATCAAGCAGATTGTGCACAGGGTGGCGGATATGTATGATGCCGTTATCATTACCGGGGATAAAGGATATCTGAAAGAAAGAGCAAAGAAATATGATGAAACAGCTGAGGAGATTAACAGCAAGTCTCCATCCAGAAAAGTTTTCAATATTACGGAATTCTGGAAAGGAAACTCTCCGGAACTGAAGGCATGGGGAGGAAACACCCGTATGGGACAGTTTAAGCTGTATGAGTATTTTGATACACACTTTAAGAATGTAAAACATCTTGGCTTCAGAAGTGGTAATCTGGAAGTAATGGCTATGCTGGGATATAAGGTTCGGTATATGGAAGAAAAAGGCAGTGAAAGCGGAGACAGAATGACCAGCTGGTTTGATAAAGGGGATGGTTTTACAAAGGGAACTGGTAAAGCAACAGGATATGAGAGACTTGTATTGACAGAACCTCCTACAAGATCCGGTAAATTTATTCAATATCAGATTCAGGAAATAAACAAAGAAATCCGGGAAAGGAAGCAACCATTTGAAGATCACATTACAAGGTTAAAAGAAAGTGGGGAAAGTCCGCAAAGTCAAACTATTAAAAACCTTGAAAAAAAGATAAAAGAAATAAACGATGAAGGAGAGGCCAGAAAGAAAATATATGCGGGTCCCGAAATGGCTCCTTCCCGTAAAGATAACATTCTTCCGAGTGCTATACCTAAAAAAGGTAAGGAAAGCTTTTCAGAAGGTTTCAGCGAAAACGATATGAAGATTATTCTGAGTTATCTGCAACCTGCAGACTGGATAGAAAGAGAAACAGCATATGAAAGGTATGTCCCTCAGCGAAGTAAAAGCTACGAAAAACTGCTTGAAGGTTAAGAGACAGCATCCTGAAACTATTCAGGATGCTGTTTTTGTTTACATTAAATATAAAAATTGCACATGATCAATTTAAAATTCTGTTTTCATCTACCGGCAATTCTTTTCTCTTCCTCCAGAAGAAATAAGCCACAACAGCTGTAGCAATAGGCAGGGCAATACCAAACTCATCAATATAATAGTTGGTGTTTCCTGTATCTACAGTAAGAGGTGTAAAAATAGACTGGATAAAAAGATTATGACTGGCATGTAAAATAACACCTGTCCATAAACTTCCGGATTTCAATCTTAACCATGTAAAGATGAAACAAGCGGCAAATATCATCACCGTAAAACACGTAAGAGCCAGCCATTTGGGGCCGCCTGTATTATAATTGGAGAAAAGCAGAAGAGGATAATGGTAGATCGACCAGATTACACCCATCCAAAGAGAAGTAGCGGTATAGGAATTGATCTTGGCCAATTGAGGCGTCAGAAGACCACGCCAGCCTATCTCTTCTCCCAGTGCAGAGCCTACTGAACGTACCATGCCAAAACTGCTCATCAGAATAACATACAGAATGATCGTGAGACCATCTGGAAGGTTCCAGCCCATTCCTTTGCCAATTTCCGCTACAAATTCATGATTATAAAAGCCGCCGGCACCACTGATCCAGATGATGAGGTAAGGTACCAAACTATAAAGAACGGGAATACAATAGGCCATTATCTGGTATTTTGTTGGTTCCCACTTCCATCCCAGGGAAGAAATGGGGATATTTCGGATACGGCAGGTAAGAAATGCAGCAATAGCGGGACACCACATGACAATGGTTGCATAAGAGATTATTCCGCCGCCAAGTTTTCCGGTGCTGATACACATATAATAAACAGGAAGACAGAAAAGCAGGGTAAGAATGAGATAAGTGGCAATATTCTTCCTGACTTCGGATTTGGATATTGTATTTTCCATAAACTGATCTGGTGCTAAAGTTTATAAATGACTGAAAAATAGAAAGTTATTTTTAAATAAAAATACACTTATTTTTTATATTAATAATAATTTAAACATCAGCGGATGTAAGAAAAGATTTTAATAATGAAAACAGTAAATTAGCTAAAATATTTTCCGAATACCTAAACGATGTCCAAGCTAAAAGCCATAAGAGAACAAAAGAACCTGACCCAGGAAGAGCTGTCAGAACAATCAAAAATTTCTGTAAGAACCATTCAACGTATAGAATCGGGAACAGAACCTAAAGGACATACGTTAAAATCACTGGCTCAGGCTTTAGGAATAGAAGAGGTTGAATTGCAACAGGATCAACCACAAATAATTTCAGAAACAGATAAGGTTGAAATAGAAGTAAAAGAAGGGGAAGCTCCAATCAATTATTCATACATTAAAATCATTAATCTTTCCTCGTTAATATTTACTCTTTTACCGCCACTCAATATTTTTGTACCGCTTATTCTCATGCATAGTATGAAGCAGAGAAACAGTCTGGCCAGACAGATTATTTCCGTTCAGATGATCTGGACAGTGATGGCACCTATTACCTTTATGCTCGGCATCTTTTTAAAGTTCGGAAAGCAGTTTACCCTGATCCTGATGATCCTCATTGTTCTCTCCAATGTATTTATTATCCTTCGGAATGCAGCTGAGATAGATAAGAATAAAAAACTCTATTTCAGACTGAAATTCAGTATGATATAAAACCTGTCAGGACTTTGTCGGGTTTTTGTCGGGTTCATTTTTAGCAGAAAAACAAAAGGAAATCGAATCTTTGTCAAAAAAATAACAATGACAAAGTCTTCAAGGTTCACCCTTCCTTTTTTTATGCTGTTCATGAGTGTCACGCAGGCACAAACAGAGAAAACAGATTCTCTGTATAAAACCATTATGTCGAAAGACAGCCTGTTTTTTTCTGTAGGCTACAATACCTGCAACATCAAGCAGATGGAAAATCTGTTGAGCGAAAAGTTTGAATTTTATCATGACAAAGGAGGTTTTGAGGACAGGGAAAAATTTATCATTGATTTTAAAAACGGATTATGTAAATCCCCGGAGACCTACCAGATAAGAAGAGTGCTTATTAATAAAAGCACAGAAATTTATCCCATGTATAAAGACGGAAAGATCTACGCTGCCATTCAGAATGGAGACCACCTTTTTTATGAGAAGATAGTAAATCATGCTGAAAAACTGGTTGGGGAAGCAAAATTTACCCATTTATGGATACTGGAAAATGGTGAGTGGAAGCTTAAAAATTCATTGAGTTTTAATCATCATCCGAAGCAGACTACCGATAGTGAAACGATGTTTGATAACGATCATTCCATGCAAAGCTGGCTGAAAGAAAATAATATTCCTGCCCTGGGATTAGGAATTATAGAAGGAGGAAAGTTGCAGCAGGTGAAAGTTTTCGGTGAGATCAGGAAAGGGATTGCAGCACCTGATAATGCCTTGTTTAATGTCGCATCACTTACAAAACCTGTTACGGCAATGGTTGCATTACGATTGGTAAGTCTTGGGAAATGGAAGCTTGATGAACCTCTTGATGCCTATTGGACAGATCCAGATATTGGCAACGATTCAAGGCATCAAAAATTAACCACCAGAATGATCCTGAGCCACCAGACAGGTTTCCCGAACTGGAGATGGATGAATGCAGATAAAAAGCTGAATTTTCAGTTTGATCCCGGCACCAGATACCAATACTCAGGAGAAGGTTTTGAATACCTTCGGAAAGCACTGGAAAAAAAGCTTGGAAAATCACTGGATCAGCTGGCAAAAGAACTTGTTTTTCAGCCATTCGGGATGAATGATACCCATTATATCTGGGATCAGAATACCGACGAATCAAGATTGGCTATAGGATATGATAAAGATGGTAAACCTTATCCAACCGAAAAAAACAAAACGGCCAATGCGGCTGATGATCTTTATACTACGGTTGAAGATTACGGCAACTTTATGGTCAGTGTCATGAATAAGAAAAATCTGAAACCGGATGTTTTTCAGGAAATGATCAAAAAACAGGTCAAAGTAAAAGATCAAAAATATTTTGGACTGGGGTTTGAGATATACGACCTTGGAAACGGTGATTATGCCTTATCCCACGGCGGAGCTGATCAGGGAACACAATGTATTGCCATCATCATACCCGGCTCAGGGAAGGGAATTATAATTTTTACCAATATTGATGACGGTTATAAAGTATATGAGAAGTTGGTTCTTCATTATCTGGGTAATGAAGGAAAGCAAATTGTAGATATAGAAACCAGATAACAGATTGTTTTTTAAGGGTTAAATAATGATGTGATAAATCTTTGTATCTTCGGGGTATCAATCTGAAAACAAGAAAGATAATCAAAATATATGTTTTCAGGATGAAATAGTATGGACAGAAAAAAAACGAAAGCTATGTGGCAATATTATATCATCCTTGCAGCAGGAATCATTCTGTTTGCAGCAGCATTAATGAGCTTTAAAAATACTCTTTCATTCTTAAAAAAAGCAGAAAAGGCAACGGCAACCGTTACCTCATTAAGAGAATATGAATCAGAGGGAACCGTATTCAGCCCTGTCTTTACCTTCCGGTCGCAAAATAATATGGAGCATACTTTTGAACTGGCGGAAGGAACCAATCCCTCAGCATGGGCCATTGGGGAAACTGAGACTGTGATCTATGATCCTGAGGATCCTTCCTCAGTAAGTTTATATACCTATTTCAGAATTTTTGCCTGGCCTTTAATCCTGATTTCAATGGCACTGCCACTACTGGTGGTGGGAAGCGGGTATTTTATTGCAGAACGGTTTTTAAAATAATCTTCATTATCAATTTCTTGAGCTGTTTTCAAGGAAACTCTTTATAAGTTTTGTTGTACTGAAGCAAAGGCCCTTACCGGAAAAGTTCCGGCTCCTTTGAATTTTGGAGGGGCAGCCGTAAAGGTAAAACCTTCATCAGGAAGCTGTTCCAAACGACAAAGATGCTCCGCAATTACTATTTCATCGCCCAGAAGAATGGTGTGTACGGGACGGTTTTTGCCTTTTGTGTTATCAATATTATGAGAGTCAATCCCTACAAGTTTTACCTGGCAGTCTTTAAGATATTCTGCCGCGCTTTGCGTAAGGTAAGGATGATTTTCATAATACGTCTCCGTATTCCAGTGGCTATCCCATCCCGTATGGATAAGTACCGCTTTATTTCTGATTTCCCGGTTTCTGAGATATTGATCTGTAATCTCCAATGTTTCCGTATAAGGAATCCGGATTACTACCGCCTCTAATTCAGCCAGTTTTTCCAGTTCCATTTCAGCGGTGTCTTTTCCGTTTTCAAACCTGTGGAAAGGACAGTCGATATAAGTTCCTGTATTCGTAACCATTTCAATCTTACCAATTTGAAACGAAGTTCCTTCCTCATACAATTTCTGAGATTCCGTTCTGCTGAGATAATCACAGATGTGAGGAGCGGGAAGCCCTTTATAAGTAATAAGTCCTTCTTCAATCGTGTGGCTCAGATCGATCAGCCGTTCCACAGGAGGTTTTTGTTGTACAGTCTTTCTTTTATGGGGTTCGTTAATGACCTGCTTATTCAGGATATTGACTTCACCAGCCATAAGAAGCCGGAGATCATCAATAATATAATCAATCAGTTCCTGGTCTGTAATATGATCTCCTGCAATGTCAAGTCTGAATTCTTCCCCTTTAAGGCTTCCCCCATTGGTAAAATACACTTCAAAATCAAATTGTACCCTTTTGTCCATTATTAAAATATTTAGACAAAAGTGAAGAAAATCAGATTCTGTTTACTTGACTTAAATCAATTTGCTTTATTTTTTTACTTCGGATCCTGCTTAAGGTTTCAGGACTCATCCCCAGATAAGAAGCAATATGGAAAAGAGGAATTCTGGTTTCAGAATGCGGAAACTGTTCAAGAAAATAAAGATACCGTTCATAAGAATCCTGAAGCAGGAAAGAGCTTTCACGGCGGCATTTTTTAATAAACTCTTTCGTAAGGATTTGATTCATGAACTGATGCCATTTCGGATCTTTTAAAAGCTTGTCTGTCAGTTTTTTGGGAAGAATAATAATTTCTGAAGCTTCCAGACATTGAAAATTAAGAGATGTTTTTTCGCCGGTCAGATAGCTTGTCAGTGCTGTAAAAAAATCGTGTTCAAAGAAAAATTCAGTGTTGATCTCTCTATGGTCTTTTATATAAAAACTTCTGATAACTCCTTTTTGAAGAAAAAAAAGGCTGTCTGCCGTTGAGTTTTCCCGTATGACATAACTGTTGCTTTCCAGATGCCATACTTTTGCTTCGGCAAGGATCATTTCTTTCTCCTCATCGGTAAGATCAAACAAAGGATATAGTGCTGTTTCGAAGAAAGGAGTAAGATTATGCATCGTTTTGAAGGTTTAAACAGTGAACAGAAACTGCAGCTGCAAAAATGCAGCCCTTAGTTCTATTTTACTTTTTCAAGAAGATATAACTTACCACCGGAAAATCCCTGTTTAGGCATAAGATTGCCTTCCAGAACCATTGTTTTATTGGTTACATCGATAACGGAAATATAGCTATTGGAATTGTATTCGATATAATTCTCCTTTTCCTTCGTTGAAGGATTTTTTCCGAATTCCATTGAATATTTTACCCAATCTTCATCCTGTGTGCTGCAATGTACGGGCTTGAATTTAGATTTCTTAGCCTTGAAAACAATCTGATCAAAACCTTCCGTACATTCTGAAGTAAATGATCCGTCAGGATTCTGATCTTTTGAAAAATCTTCAAAAGAACCACGGTAAACGCCCACTACTTTCCAGGTACCATCCAGACGGTCTTCATCAATTTTCCCCTTTGCTTTGCTCACTGCCCAGCTGATTCCGTTAACGGTTCCCTTTACCGCTTTGTAACTTAAATTTACTGCTCCGGAAACCACTTTAGTAGCTGTTCTTACCACACATGAATGGAGAACGAATACAGACGAAGCCAGCAATAGGAATTTCTTCATTTTGTAAAATTTTGTAATTTTTTTTCAGATACGAAGATAGTGCTTTTAGAAAAAAATTATGGTGATGGATAATGTTTTTGTCTATCAACATCATAATATATAGCGCTGTTGTTTTTTCTCCTGTCCGGTTTACCGCCCGAAAATCAGTATTCAACGTTTAATATGACCTGTTCAAAGTATTTGTTCTTATTCCGATCTCTGCTTTGCCATAATTTTACCATCACAAAACATCACTATTATGAATACTACATTGAACTTCAGTAAAAAAATACAATCCGTTTTGTCCCTGATTATTTTTATGGGAATAGGATTATTGCCTCTGAAAGCACAGACTTATACCACGGGTGAAAAGGATGCGGAAAGCATCAGATCCGCTTTTCAGAATACAAAGCAAATAAGAGCCGGGCTTTTGAACGTTGGGTATGCAGAAATGGGCCCGGCCAATGGAAAACCGGTTATCCTTCTTCATGGATGGCCTTATGATATCCATAGTTTTGAACAATCTTCCGCGATCCTTGCTGAAAAAGGCTACCGTGTTCTGGTCCCTTATTTAAGAGGTTACGGTACAACGACCTTTGTTTCTCCCAATACAAAACGCAACGGTCAGCAGAGTGCTGTTGCATTGGATATCATTGCTTTTATGGATGCTCTGAAAATCGATAAGGCTATCGTTGGCGGTTTCGACTGGGGAGCCAGAACTGCAGATATTATGGCAGCCCTTTGGCCTGAACGATGCACCGGACTGGTAGCGGTAAGCGGCTATTTGATTGGAAGTCCAAAGGCCAATGAAAAACCTTTGCCTCCGAATGCCGAGCTGTTATGGTGGTATCAGTATTATTTTTCAACGGAAAGAGGATATATGGGGTATAAAGCCAATACTTTAGCCTTTAATAAACTGATCTGGAAAACGGCTTCACCAAAATGGGTTTTTGATGACCAGATCTACGAGCGTTCTGCCAAAGCATTCGATAATCCTGATCATGTGGATATTGTGATCCACAATTACCGCTGGCGTCTGGGATTAGCAAAAGGAGAAAAACAATATGATGCACTTGAAGCCAGTCTGGCAAAATCTCCGTCCATTTCGGTTCCAACGGTTACTATGGAAGGTGATGCCAACGGAGCAGCATTTCCCGCACCGGAAAGTTATGCTTCCAGATTTACAGGTCAATATGCACATCATACTTTAACGGGCGGAATTGGTCACAATTTGCCACAGGAAGCTCCAAAAGCATTTGCAGATGCGATCATAGAAGTAGATTACATGTCGAAATCCAAATAAAAATCTGAAAGACTAAAAATAAAACCACTGCTCAATAACAGTGGTTTTTTATCTTTATTTTATCCTCAACTAGTTTTTAGATTCTTCTTCAACCTTCAGTTTATTCACCAAAGGATTAGCATACATTGCTAAGAAATACTCTCTGGAAACAGGATCAGACGGATCAATACGCATTTCAAGTCTGCGGACAAATAACTGTTTTTCCTGCTCCGTATATTCGGAAGCGTAAGTATTGGTGTTGTGAAGCAGATCATAGGCAATGTACTTGGTTGGCCAAAGCTTATAATTACTGATGATAGAACGGTCGATTACCTGTGCAATGGCCTGCAGTTGTTTATTTTTGTTGTCAATGGCCGCTGCAATTTCATCCAGTTCCTGATCCAGAACATCACCGGCATGAAGGTGGATGCGTTTTTTTTGTCCCAGAATTCCGCTGATAATGTTGGTGAAATCTTCATTTTTCCCTTTAATGTATTCCTCATCCCTGTGTTGTGCCAGCAGCTGAGGCATTTTTAAGGAATCTGTAGGGTCATACTCATAGGAGATAGAGATAGGAACAATCTTTAAGGATCTAAAATACTCTGTCAGTGGCTGATCTCCGGCTGCCATGGCAAGCATTTTCAAAACCCCTTGCTGGGTAGAATCGTTGCCGTCTTTGGTACGGCCTTCACGCTGGGCAATCCATACAGAGCGGTTTTCCTGAAGCAGAAGCTCTTTAATATATTCAGACATGGTCTGTGAGCTTGTCAGCTGTTCACGAAGGGGCAGACCTCTTTGTACCAAAAAATTCCGGTTCAGTTTTGCCAGCACGTTTAAGAACTTTTTACGGACAAGATTATCACCAATGGCAGAAGCAGTCATTACATAACCTCCTTCCAGCAATACCAGATTAAGCAGTGAAGTATCCAGAACGATATCCCTGTGGTTCGAGATGAATAGGTAAGCAGTGTTTTTATCCAGCTTATCAAATCCAGAAGTCGTTAAACCGTCAGAACTTTTTGCAAGGATCTGGCGAACGGCATAGGCTACAAACTGATGCTGGAAATCACTGATGGAATGAACATTTTTAAACTGTTCCAGCCAAACCTGCTCATCTGTATCAGGAAAAGTAAAATTCATAAAGGCTTTCATCATGGGATCACGGGCTATGCTCTGTAATCTCTCATTCACTTCCTGATCATTGAAATACCGGATTTCATCAAACTTAGACATGCGGTTGGGTAAAAATTAAAACTTTTTGCAAAAGAACGAAAATTTATCGGGGGAGAGGCTATAAAGGGTGTTAAAGTATTATGAGGGGCGTAGGAGTTGGTTGAAACAGCTGTACAATAAGTATCATGACGCGCTCCTTCATCCGTTCACTATGCACACATAAACAAACACACACAAATAAACGTTGCGGATAGACTAAGTGAATAGTCTGTAGTATGTTGAAGCAAGTAACTATTCACGTACACACCAATAAACGTTGTGGATAAGCTAAGCGAGCAGTTTGTATTATGTCTGAAGCAAGTAACTATGCACAAACAAACGTAAATACAAATAAGCGCCCACTTTGTCATTCCGACAATAATTAGCTGTGCACGCACATAGAAACATCCACCTAGTCATTCCGCAGGAATCTAAACTTTTATAATAATCGAAATTTACCTTAATAAGTTTTGTGTGAAGCGAGAAAATTTTCTTTTACAAATGATACAATATTCTCTTTCCATTGCTTTATATCTTGATGAGTCGAAATGAAAGCAACTCCGCAAGTCAGTGTATCGTTGGCATCATCATGTTCTATAGCCGAATAATCCCCTTTAATCAGTTTACTTTCTTCTCCCGGATATATCAGAGCTGTTTTTGTTGCTTTAAAATATCGGTGATAAGCATACATCTGCCTTAGATCTTCGGTTGACGGAAGATAATTTCCGTTTAAGTTTTTCCATTTTGTATCCAGAACAATTCTGTTTCCATTAGTTTCCAGAACAATATCAGGTTTCATTCTGCTGGCTCCGTTTTCTGATCTCCAGAATTCTTTGGATTGCTGGGCTCTTACTTTGATATCAATATGCTGTATATTTTTCTTTAAAACAACATATATAAACTGTTCCCAAAGACGGTTCATATCAAACATTAAGGCAAGTACATTATTTTTCCCTCTTGAAACATCAGGATGATAGTTCAGCAATAGCAGCTTTGCGATCTGCAGAGCTTTTTCATAATGTTGATTTTTCCGGTCAAAGTTGATTTTCTCAAATGTTGAATCTGTGACTTTGACATCACTCATTTCGGGGAAATTCAACAGTAGCATACCAATTCTGCTGCTCAGATCCGGCTTGCTGTTAGTCTGTTCAATAAGCTTCAGAGCTTTGTAGAGAATGCGGTGTATTTCATGATTGACATCATAATGAGAGTACTTTACATAAAATCTTTCGTGGTGAACCAGATTCTGAGATATATGTTTTGAAAACTGCAGAGCCCCCTTTAAAGCATGCAGATTTCCCTCTTTCCTGTTGTATCTTTTGATGAGTCCACGGTGAAGCAGATATTCTAATTCTTTTACATACAGTTCATAATAAAGATCCAGAATAGAGTTTTTTTTCAGCTTTAACGAAGCACTGCTGGAGACCTTTACTTCAAATCCCCATACCGTTCTTATCATGTCGTGCAATAGCTGTCTCCATTCATCTTTGCCGTTATGATCTGCTTTCGGAAGAATTTCAATGGTTGTTTGGGCAATCTTTATGACTCCTACATGTTGATTAAACTTTACACCGTTTTTTATAAGGCTAAAAAAAGGAGTTCCATCTCCATAATAATTCTCTAAAGCCTGGTCCAGTTTTAGTTTTTTATGTTCATCAGTAAAGTAGAGCTTTTCATGCTCAAAAACAACAATGGATTCTATTGGTTTCATTAAACAGACTGATTCATTAACAATAGAAGAGCTTTAGAGAAATCCATGTCGGTATCTCCAATTTTATAATGATGATCTGGTTTTCTGTAATCTATGATTTCATACGATTCTCTTTCTGAATACTCACTTTCATAGTCATCAAATGCTGCAAAAACAGATGATTCGGTAACTTTCTTTTTCACAAATCCTTTGCCCAGTACTAATCCTATTTTGCCGTAATCACCAAAGAAATACTCCTGTAGTAGAGGAATGATATTTTTATAAAAAGAATCTCTGATGGTTGTATTGTCTTTTCCTATAAAATAAGCATGTCCAATGGCGTGATCTTTATCAATCAGTTTTTCTATACGGTTGTTTATGATGGTCAATAATTTTTCAAAATCTATTCTTTCAAAATCAAACCTTTGAAAATATCCGGATTCTCTGACGATATTATTTTTTTTATCTTCTTTCATCTGTTCCCAGATACCTTCTTTTTCTTTTTTGAAGTCTTCAGAAACACCTAAAACAGAAAATAATTTATTCTCTTCAGTCAGATATTCTTTGTCGGTCCATTCATAGCTTTTATACTCCCATAATAGATTTTCTATCATTGCTGACGGGTTCAGAAGCTCAGGTTTAGGAGACATTTCTTCAAATGAAAATCGTCTTCTCAACGCTGTGTCCAAAGCTTCCACACTTCTGTCTGCTGTATTCATGGTTCCGATAATGTATAAATTGGAAGGAACTCCGAATTTATCTTTACTGTATGGAAGGGTGATCTCCAGAGCTTCATTATTGCCGATACGTTTATCCTCTTCAATAAGTGTAATGAGCTCTCCAAAGATTTGAGACACATTTCCACGGTTGATTTCATCAATGATCAATACATGAGGAAGGGGAGGAAGAGTTTCTTCTTTTACTTCGGTAATAGATTTTTCTTTTATTTTATTATTGATATAATTTAAAACAGACCAATACGCTGTAGAATTGGAACCTCCGATCACTTCTCTGAATTCCGTATTCACATTTTTAATTACGGACAGATCAGGAAATGCCTGCTGCAATTTCTCAGCTCTGGAATAAGATATCGTATAAATTTTTGAATCTTCAGAATAAATAGGCTTGAGATTTAGATTTCCTTTATCAGAAATATCCACTATTCTCAATCCCAGATTCGGAGTTTGTATGGTTAATACAAGCGGATCTCCATCTTCCAGATGTCTGTTTGCATCCTGAACAAGATCACTCCAGGCATCATCAAAGGTATATGGTGTTATTGAATTTTCACTTTTTAATCTTGGTTTTCTGGCTTTATCAGCAATTCTTTTGAAAATTCCACTTTCAACCTCGTAGATGACTTTTTTATTTCCGTTCTCATCTTCATCGATTTTAGGTTTAATCCCTTCAATAAAATCTTCGTAGCTCATGCTTTGATGGAAGGTTGTAAACACAATTCTTCCTTCATCTACCAGCTTTTTATATTCTTCCTTGATTTGCTTTCGGGTATGATCAGACAGAACAAAATCAGGGTTAGCGATCTGAATGGCTTTGTTGATGGTATTGTAGGTCTTACCGGTTCCGGGAGGGCCGTATAAGATTTGGTTGAGTGGCTGTTTCATGACAGAATGAAAAGTAGTAAAATTTTTAACGGTATAATCCAGAAATTTCTCAAAATAGTCTAGGCCCTCATAATCAAAATTGGGAATTTCTTTTTTTATAATTTCAATAGTTTCAGAATCATATTCATTCAGTTTTTCCTCTGAGATGAGATCTTTGGAATGAGAAATCTGATAAAGGAATCCGAATATCATCCCATGAAATATGCCAGAAGGCTGGTCGTAATTTTTTACAAACCAGGTATCAAAATCTTCCAGAATGGTCCAGCTTTCTTCTTCATTCTCTTCATCATTCACATTAGCAGAATATCTGTCAAATCTTTCATACATTTTAGAAATCATTCTTTCCTGTTCCTTTGGCAGAAAGCGATTTGCTTTAAATGTAGGATGAGTATTTTTCATAGCAGTGATCTCTTCATCTACAATATGAATTACTTTTTCCAGCATTGTATTGAGATCATGAATAGATGATTCAAAACTGTCATAAAGCTCTGGCAGGTAGATCGCAAAATATTCCATTTTTAGAGTTTCTTTACCCTCACCATATACCAAAGGATCCAGATTCTTCAAACGGGGTTTTATATTTCTGATAAGCTCCAGAGCATATTGATTCTGATCATTGTTGGGATCTTTTGTCTGATAAAACTGAATATAAAGAGATAATTTGTTCCCTTTTTTCAAAGCAAAAACCAGATTAATCAAGTCTGTGGATGAGCCGGGATAAGAAACGGGTATATTCCAGAATGTAGTAGAGAAATAACGGGATCTTTCGGTTCCGATAAAATAATTTTGCTCTGCTCCTTTAGAAGCTTTCTGTCTTACTGAAAACGTAAAATCAGGATTTGTATCATGCAGGTGCTTTAACCAGTTATAGGCTTTTACCTGTAATTCGTGGTAATTCATATAAATGTTTTGACTTAGTATAGTTTAGGTTTTAAACTTTGTTTATAGCAAAGAAAGGATCTGATTACAATCCTTTTGATTTTCTGCATTCATATTTACAGTAGATTTTACATTTGGAATAGATTTCATAATAATATGACTATTTGGAAATTGATTGATTCTACGGGTAGGTTTTTTAAATTTTGAATTGGTAGCCAGTATGAGAATATCCACATTGAGTAGCTGAAAAGCATTTATTGCTTGTAGCGTATATTTGGAATAGTCTCCCATAGTATAAAAGCCTATAGTTGTTTGGTTTATTCGGGTTACTATACACTCAAAATCTCTCTGTACAGGATTTCCAAGTATTTTTTTAGGAGTACTCCGGTTTCCTTGTATATTGATTAAAGAATCATAAACAAGATTTAAAGTAGTCGATTTGCCAGAATTACCTTTTCCTTTTAGAGCAATTATTCTCATATCTTATTAGTTTTCGAGGACAATAATAAAAAAAATATACAGGTTCTGTTTACGGGAAAGCATAAAAATTTCAATAAAAATTCTCTTTAAAAACAGTTCTATCCCCTTCCAAAGTCCCTCTAACCCCTTCACCAAGCCCCTGAAGGGACTTTATGAACGGTCTCCACCCTCTTCATGAAGGGGATATACCCCCTTGGGTAAGGGGTTAGACGGACTTGTATAAGGGGCTCCACCTGCTCATATAAGAGGGTAGAGACCGTTGTCCAAAGGGGCGGAGACGGTTGCTATACTACCTGGAGGGTGTTAGGAAGGTAAGAGGGGTAATAGATTATTGTAAGAATCATGCGTACTATTCATCTGGCTTCATCAGTGGCGTAGCCACCATTCTTTGCTTCCTCCAATCATCAATTCGAATCAATAAAACCTTTGCATTTTAAAATATTCTGTTTCTTCAGATGCAATGGCTTATTATTTTGTTTTATACGCAAAGACGCAAAGTTTTCAATATTGATATGTTTTGTAAGGCGCAAGAAAATCAAAGATTTTCAGCAGGTAAGTATATTGGATTATAGCAATTTTATCGGAGATAAAATCCTTGCGCCTTAAACAGCGTCCCTATAATAAGAACTTGCGCCTTTGCGATTTCCAACCAAAAATAAGCAGATGGATCATCATAAAAAAAGCACGTTTTTCACGTGCTCTCAAAAAAGTATTTATTCTTACTGATTAATACAATGGCTTATTATTTTGTTTTAAAAGCAAGGTCGCAAAGTTTTCAATATTGATATGTTTTGTAAGGCGCAAGAAAATCAAAGATTTTCAGCAGGTAAGTATATTGGATTATAGCAATTTTATCGGAGATAAAATCCTTGCGCCTTAAACAGCGTCCCTATAATAAGAACTTGCGCCTTTGCGATTTCCAACCAAAAATAAGCAGATAAATCATCACAAAAAAAGCACGTTTTTCACGTGCTCTCAAAAAAGTATTTATTCTTACTGATTAATACAATGGCTTATTATTTTGTTTTAAAAGCAAGGTCGCAAAGTTTTCAATATTGATATGTTTTGTAAGGCGCAGGAAAATCAAAGATTTTCAGCAGGTAAGTATATTGGATTATAGCAATTTTATCGGAGATAAAATCCTTGCGCCTTAAACAGCGTCCCTATAATAAGAACTTGCGCCTTTGCGATTTCCAACCAAAAATAAGCAGATGGATCATCATAAAAAAAGCACGTTTTTCGCGTGCTCTCAAAAAAGTATTTATTCTTACTGATTAATACAATGGCTTATTATTGTTTTAAACGCAAGGTCGCAAAGTTTTCAATATTGATATGTTTTGTAAGGCGCAGGAAAATCAAAGATTTTCAGCAGGTAAGTATATTGGGTACAGCAATTTTATCGGAGATAAAATCCTTGCGCCTTAAACAGCGTCCTTATGATAAGAACTTGCGTCTTTGCGATTTCCAACCAAAATATGGTAAACAGATAACCACAAAAAAGCACGTTTTTCACGTGCTCTCAAAAAAATATTTATTCTTACTGATTAATACAATGGCTTATTATTTTGTTTTAAACGCAAAGACGCAAAGTTTAAATATTGATATGTTTTGTAAGGCGCAAGAAAATCAAAGATTTTCAGCAAGGAAATTAAAGTAGGTCATCAGAAATTTTATCGGAGATAAAATCTTTGCGCCTTAAACAGCATCCCTATAATAAGAACTTGCGTCTTTGCGATTCCCAACCAAAAATAATCAGATAAATCATCACAAAAAAAGCACGTTTTTCACGTGCTCTCAAAAAAATATTTATTCTTACTGATTAATACAATGGCTTATTATTTTGTTTTAAACGCAAAGACGCAAAGTTTTCAATATTGATATGTTTTGTAAGGCGCAAGAAAATCAAAGATTTTCAGCAGGTAAGTATATTGGGTACAGCAATTTTATCGGAGATAAAATCTTTTCGCCTTAAACAGCGTCCTTATGATAAGAACTTGCGGCTTTGCGATTTCCAACCAAAAATAAGCAGATAGATCATCACAAAAAAAGCACGTTTTCACGTGCTCCCAAAAAAGTATTTATTCTTACTGATTGTTGTTTGAACCGGATGTAGATGGTGTTTCAGTGGGGGCTGAAGTCTGTCCCGCTACAAAAAACTGCTTCATATCATCATAAATAACATTGGTCCCCGGTACATTCTCTTCGGAAAGGTATCTGATGCTTCGGTAGAAACTGATGGCGTTATGATAGTTATCGTGATCCAGCAATACCTTGGTGTCTGAAAGCTGTTCTGTTAAAGAATCCAGTTGTTGCAGCCTTTGTTCGATCTGTTCTCTGGCGATATAATCTTTATCGAATTCTGCTTTATCCAGGAAGTTAGGAACATATTGGGCATACTGTTCCATATAGATTTTGGCTTTATTCACGAAGAGTTTGTTCTGTTCTGCAATTCTTCCGTATTGCTGTCGCTGATCCGGAGTAAGGTTGATGGTTTTTCCCAGCAGTACAGACTGGATGTCCTGAATTGCTTTATCAATCGTTTCCAGATCACTTGTTGAAAAGCTTACACTGATTAAATTGTCTAGTGCCATAATATTGTGTTTTTTTGGTTTGTAGGATCAAATATAGGGAGTGCCAGGCATAGAAAAATAGAGAGATATAAGATTTTCAGCGCATGTTCACCAGAAAGTGAAAACCAGATAACAGCGTTTGTTTTTTCTGACTTTTTGATGAAAAAAAGCGGGCATAAAAACGGAAATGGCGAAATAGGAGAGGAGGACCGTTTCACAGTATCAGCATGAAGAACAGAGATTGTAATTAAGCTGTTTTTTAAGGGGCATTTTTATAAATATTTTTCTATATTTAAACCTCATAAATGTTGATATATCATGGAACATACAATACATCAGGGACGCAATGTAAAACGATTCAGGGAAATGCTGGGCATCAAGCAGGAAGCACTGGCTTTTGACCTTGGGGACGACTGGAACCAGAAGAAAGTTTCTCTGCTGGAACAGAAAGAAATTATTGAAGACCCTTTACTGAAAAGAATTTCTGAAGTATTGAAAATTCCGGTGGAAGCGTTTCAGAATTTTGATGAGGAGCAGGCGGTGAATATTATTTCTAATACGTTTGATAACGGTTCTTTCCTGAACACAGGCCATACTCCTACTTTTAATGTAAACCCTATTGAAGAAATAAAGAAGTTGCATGAAGAAAAGATGGAACTTTATGAAAGGATGCTGAAGGAGAAGGATGAGATGATGGTGAGGCTGGAGAGGTTGATTGAGAAGAAGTAATTTAAGATATTATAAAAGGAAAGGTTCAGCTCACGCTGAACCTTTTTTATATGATTTTAATTTTCCAAATCCTTCATAATCTCTTTAAAACTAGCTAAAGCGGATTCTATATTATCAATAATCTCTTGTGCCAAGATATCAGGTTCTGGTAGGTTATCTAAATCTGTAAGGCTTTGATCTTTAATCCAAAATATATCCAAAGAAGTTTTGTCTCTGGCTATGATCTCTTCATAGGTGAATTTTTTCCAACGTCCATCGGGGTTTTCTTCTGACCAGGTTTCCTTACGGTTGTTTATATTAGAACTGTTATAGCAAGTAACAAAATCTTCTAAGTCAGCTTCTGTTAAAGGTTTTTTCTTTAGAGTATGATGTACATTTGTTCTATAATCGTAAATCCAAATTTCTTTTGTCCAAGGCTTCTTAGAGGCAGCCTTATTATTAAAAAATAAGACATTTGCTTTTACACCATTAGCGTAAAAAATACCAGTTGGCAAACGTAAAATGGTATGTAATTCAGTAGTTTTTAATAATTGTTTACGGATTTCCTCTCCGGCTCCACCTTCAAATAAAACATTATCTGGCAGAACAACTGCGGCTTCACCATCAATCTTCATCAAAGATTTAATATGTTGTAAGAAATTAAGCTGTTTATTGGAAGTTGTTTCCCAAAAATCCTGACGATTATAGCTCATATCGTCACGCTCTACTTCTCCTTCTTCATTAGTTACTATATATGAGCTTTTCTTTCCAAAAGGAGGATTAGCCAATACATAATCATAAGTATTAGATTCTGCTGCAATTAAAGCGTCGGAAGATTTAATTAAAGGTTCACCATCTATTTCTCCAATACCATGTAAATATAGGTTCATCAAGCACATACGACGGGTACTAGCTACAATTTCATTACCATGAAAAGTTTCATCTTTTAAAAACTTTTTTTCTTCACGATCTAATTTGTGATGATGTGTAATGTATTCATAAGCAGATAAAAAGAATCCTCCAGAGCCACACGCTGGATCTATGATTGTTTTCATCGGTTTAGGCTGTACACACTTCACCATAGTATTAATTAATGCACGAGGAGTAAAATATTGCCCGGCGCCAGATTTAGTGTCTTCTGCATTTTTCTCCAATAAACCTTCATAGATTTTTCCTTTAACATCAGAACCCATTACAGACCATTCTTCATTGTTAATCAATGTAATGATGCGTAATAATTTAGATGGATCTTGAATTTTGTTTTGACTTTTCGCATAAATCTGCCCCAGCATTCCTTTTTCACTAGAAAGGGTACGCAAAAGCTGTACATAAAAACTTTCTAATTCAGCTCCATTCTTTGAGGTTAAATTTTCCCAATTGCAAATATCTCCATCTGGAATTTCTTTCCCTTCAACATCTTTTATTCTAGGTAATGGTATATTTTTATTATAAAGTGGACTATTTAATTCATCCACCATTTTCAGGAATAATAAATAGGTGATTTGTTCCAGGTAATCTCCATAACCTACACCATCATCCCGCATCACATTAGCAAGATTCCATATTTTTGATATAATTGTTGACTCAGTCATTCTTCTAACTTCTTTTAACCTCTTATTTTAGATACTTTCTTTTTACTTATTTTCTTTAAAGGTTTATGAGCCTCTTTCTCCGCCTTCATTCTTTCTAATAAAACTGAGGCTGGTTCATAATCCGGTTCTGCTTTACAGGCTTTTAATTCTTCTTCAGTAAGCAAATTTCCTTCAAAAGCTTTTTTCAGAATGCTTTGGCGTAGAGCTTCTGCCTGATCTAAACTATTTTTAATTTGTTTTTCTACATCATCACAAACTGATAAACGTGATTCTATTTCTTGGACGATTTGTTGTTGTTCATTAACAGAAAATATTGGTACTATAAACTCTTTTAATAAATCAGTATTTAAATTAGGTTGGCCAGCACCTTGATCAATAGCTCTAAATTCTAATGTTTTAGAATTTAAATAATAATAGAAAAAGTCAGTTAGTCTGGGTAATAAGTTAAGAAATGCTGCTATTCCATCATTTGCTGTTGCGTCAATTCCCAATATCCTAGCAACACCTAAAGTAGCTCCACTGTTACTAATTACTAAAGTGCCTTTTTTTAAGAATCTTGTTTTTTGTAAACCGGCAGGCTTTATGGTATAAGTAAATTCAGTTAAATATTTATTATTAATTCTTGTTATATCTGCAACTTTTAAGAAAGGGATATTACCATTATAAAACCTTTCATCACCAGCTGGCCTTGGAGAACCTCCTCTTACTACATCAGATATACTACCTAGTTTAGCGTAAAATCCAGACTCTAATTTTGTTGAGGTATCAATTTTTATCTTATTAATAGAAGGTTTTTCTGGTTTTTTTCCAGTTGATTTATTTTCTTCCCAATACTGTAAAGCTAATTTCCATTCTTCAATCTGAATATGGTAGTACTCTTTGCGCTCTTGTTCAATTTGAAATAATAATTCTTCGACTGTTGGCAAATTTGTTTGTTGCTTTCTCCATTCGTTTGTTAACTCTCCTTCAAAAGCTTTTTTCAAAACAGCTTGTCTATAGATTTTCAACTGTTCTTGAGATTTTTTCAAATCTGCAATACTAGCATCTAAAGATGAAAATAAAGTTTCTATTTTTTTAACAATTGCACGTTGCTCAGGAATTGAACATATTTGCAAGGGGGTAGTGGAGAGTGTTTTTAAATAAATACCTTTTTGAGCTGTTCCTTTCGCATTATTCATAAAGAAAGACTGGACAAAAGGATTTTGCAATTGAAAATTTAAATAAAATGAATTTAAAAATGTACCAATAACAGCTACACTTCTCTGTAATACAAATTGATTCTTATATTCTTTAACAACTGCAGATCGACCAATTGTTGCTACAATAGTTAATAAAATATCATTAGGTTCTATTTGCGTTCTTTTATTTTCAATTTCAAAATTTTCTTTTGAAATAAATCTACCCTCAGAAAAATCAATTTTATTATTTGCTATATTCTTAGCACTTAACATTAAATATCCATTTGATTCTTTTTTAGGGGGATTATGAGATCCATCAGTAATCTTATAGGAAATATCTTCTAATGTACATTCAATCCAGTCTTCTCTCATTATGCTGCTAAAGCTTCATTTAATTCATTAATAATAGTCTGCATATCATTACCAAAGAGCTGGTACATTTTTCCACGTCCACCTTGTACATCAAATGGTGTATAGTCTAGATCATCTAATTCCAGATGATAAGAGCTAATAATATGATCTTTAATCATCCTTAACCATTCCATTTGCTCTGATGAAAAACGATTATGTTGTCCGGCATTTTGAGCAAATATCCATTGCTTAAAATTGTCATCCACCGTTTTATCATAAGGCTTTAGAACATCATCTATTCCACAGATTTTCCGTAATATTGAGACTAAAGCTGTTAATTCATCTTTAGGAGCATGAGCAGTTGTTGCACCAATGTTTTTATAAGCGTCCCAGATATGCAGGGGTGCAAATATCGGTTTTTCCAGTCGTATTTTCTCCATAAGATCCTTCAACATTTTGAAAGTTATTTCTTTTCTTCGAAATGGCTGATCGAAATAAATGCTTAATGCGGTGATTTCGTTTTTATTAGTTCGTAGATATTCTTCAAAATTATTAATTAAATTTTCAGCTTTATCAACGGTTGTTGTATCCCACTCTGAAGTTAGTACAGTGTCAATATTAATATGATCAATAATTTGATCGTGTTGTTTTCTTACATTATCAATATATTCATTCAACGGACCATTAAATGATAATGATGCTTTTCTGATCAAAGCTTCATGTGCTTCTACTTTTGCTTTTTCTATTTTTTCTGGTGTGCGTTCCTGTATAGGAATAATTTGTATTAATTTTTGGGCATTTTCTTCTATTTTATCAATATCAAAAGCTTCAATTAGTTCACGGATAATCTGCATTAATGGTTTACCTCCGGAAAGCTCAATAATATGTTCTTTTTCCTTTTCACTCAATTGTTTATCTAAGCGAATAAGTCGATTGGCTAAAGACAGAAATACATCCTCATCTGAAATACCCATAGTTACTGCACCCAACAATTCTTTCATTGAGACTGATGGTTTACGTTCTAAAGGTCTACTATCTGTTTTCTTAGATTTAGTAGCTCCCACAGCATCTACAATAACGAAATGATTTTTTACACGAGCTGTTTTACTTACCAATTGTAATTTATCATCATTAATAGTTCGTGTACCACGTCCTTTCATTTGTTCAAAATAATTGACACTTTTCACATCACGCATGAACAGCAATACTTCTAATGGCTTTACATCTGTTCCTGTTGCAATCATATCTACTGTAACTGCTATACGAGGATAGTAATCATTACGAAAACGATTTAATAAAGATTTTGGATCTTCATCAATTTTATAAGTTACTTTTTTACAGAAATCATTACCCTCTCCAAATTCTTCGCGTACAATATTGATGATATCATCTGCATGGGAATCTGTTTTGGCAAATATTAAAGTTTTGGGTACTTCATATTCACTATTTTGCCAACGATCAGGATATATCTTAGTTTCTAAAGCATGTTTAAACTCTTTAATTATTGTACGGATTTGTGATACGTTTACAACAGCTTTATCCAGATCATTGCGCAGATATTCTGTATCTTCATCTTCTTGTTGCCAACGTTTAGCTCTGGAAAGTTTATCTCTTCTATCCACAAACCATCCTGATTCTATTAGCCCTCCTTTCTTGGAGATTTCTGTTTCAATAGAATAAATTTCGTAAGGAACATTCACACCATCAATTACAGACTCTTCGTAAGTATATTCACTTACTACATTTTGATTGAAGAAACCAAAAGTACGTTTATCTGGAGTTGCTGTCAACCCAATCAAAAATGCATCAAAATAATCTAAAACTTGTTTCCATAAATTATAAATAGAACGGTGGCATTCGTCAATGACAATAAAATCAAACTGTTCAATAGGTACTTTTTCATTATAAGAAACGGGAACAGCTTTTTTTTCAGCCAGCTTTTGTTGAAGCCACGATGATTGTTCAATAGGACTATTCTCTTCTTCACTTTCATCCATTTCCTCACCTTTCAAAATAGAATACATTCTTTGAATAGTGGAAATACATATCTGGCTATCTGATGCGATATAACTAGAGCTCAATCGTTGTACATTGTATAGCTCTGTAAATTTACGATTGTCGTCACTTGGCTGAAAAGCCATGAACTCTTGTTCCGCTTGTTCTCCCAGGTTTTTAGTGTCAACTAAAAATAAAATACGCTTTGCTTTTGCAAACTTAAGTAAACGGTAAATAAATGTTGCTGCTGTAAATGTTTTACCAGCTCCGGTTGCCATTTGCACTAGAGCTTTAGGCTTATTTTGTTTAAATGATTTTTCTAAATTATTTATGGCAACAACCTGCGCAGGACGTAATCCTTCTTCTTCTAAAGCTGGTATATCATTGAAACGTCCTCGTAATGTTTTTTCTTTCTTATACCATTCCATCAACATTTCAGGTTGGTGAAAATGAAAAAGCTCCCGGCTACGTGGATTCGGGTCTCTATAATCTGTAAAACGAGTGATTACTCCAGTACTTTCATATGCAAAAGGAATTACTTCTGTACTTTTAAAAAATTTCAGTTGTGCTTGTGCGTAATTCTTTGATTGCTCCTCAACTGTTGTTAACCGAAACCCTTCTTCTTCCTTTTTGGCTTCAATGATACCAATAGGTTTCTGATCTACAAATAAAACATAATCAGCAGGTCCTACTGAAGTCTGATATTCACGAACAGCAATACCTTTTGCAGCATTAAAGTTTATTTGATTTTTAGATTGTACAGCCCATCCTGCCTGACGAAGCATTTCGTCTATGCGATCACGAGCAATTTGTTCAGGGTTTTGATTAAGCATTTGGTTTTCTTAGTTTAAGAGGTAAATATAAGGAAACCTCAATAAGAAAGCCAAATGAAGCCTTAAACTATTGTAAATTCAGAATGTTGTATGTTGATTTTTAATAGTATGAATCATAGTGAATTTAATATAAATTGATGTTACAACCTCAATCCTCCTACACATCCACCTTCTCAATCTCCCAACGGCATTACAAACACTACAGCCATTGTAACATTATTCTTTATAGTAATATTCTGTCAACCTCTGTTCTCCAGATTTTAATAAAATACCCTGTTCAACCGCCCATTTCAGGTCTCTGCTTGCAGTGGGGGCAGAAATATTTCTGAAGTTCTGCATATAGTCTTTCCTACTGAACGTATTTTGTTTTACTTTCTCTTTAAATAAGAAAATTCTGTCTTCTGTATACAATGTTTTATTTTGAGATTGTAAAAGTTCCTGTAGAGATTCAAGAATAATACTCAGCATAAATTCTATAAAAGGGGTAGAATTTCCTTTTTTATCAGATTCTGATAAGGTATTGTAATATTCAGTCTGTTTTTGCTTGATGAGGGTTTCTACGGGCAGATATTCAAATACCGGATATTGCTGCATCAGAATTAAGGTCTGCCAGAGTCTGCCCATTCTTCCATTGCCGTCTGTAAAAGGATGTATAAATTCAAACTCATAGTGGAAGACACAGCTTTTAATTAAAATAAGGTCTTTGTCTTTTTTAAGATAAGCAAAGAGATCTTTCATCAATCCTTTTACCATGGTGCCTCCCGGTGCTATATGTTCTACTTTTGAACCTTTAATGATGCCTACATTAGTGGTTCTTAATTGACCAGGATGGGCAACCAGTCCTTTCATCAGAATGGAATGCGCTTTTTCTAAGTCTTTCAGGTGATAAGGATTGAGTTGATTGATTTCTTCATAAACTTTTATCGCATTCTGAACCTCGAGAATGTCTTTTTGGGGTGCAATGACTCTTTTATTTTCCAATAAAGCAGTTATTTGCTCTTCAGTAATGGTATTCCCTTCAATTTCCAATGAAGCCTGAATGGTTTTGATTCTGTTTTTCTTTCTTAATTCAGTGACAGGTTTATACAGATGGGAAGCATTGATTTCTCCTATTTTTTCAGAAATAGAAGCCACTAAGAATAAAATGGTGTCTGTAATGGAATAGGGAGGTTTCATTTCTTTGATAATATCATATGATACTATCAAAGATAGAAAATTATATGAAAAACGGATTGATATTTTGAAACTATTTTCTTACTCCATAGATACTTCAGGCATATTTCTTAATAACGAAGGGGCGTAATGAGTTATATTTCATTGCTTTAATTCCCAAACTTCTTCACCCTAATCACCTTCTCCCTTACCTTAATCACAAAAGGCTCCAGTTTTACTATTTTCCCGGCTTCCACTTTGAAAGTATCTGTAGAGCGTTCACAATAGGTATTGGACGGAAGAGAGTTTTTGTTCAGCTCAATCCTGTAAGTTCCGGAGGGTAGGAATGAGGCAAATTCCCCGTTGTCGTCGGTGATGATATGATGTACTAACTGTTCGTTGCGGTAAATATTGAAAAGAATACCCCCGACTTTGGGTGTGAAATCTACTGCTGTTTTGGTGTCAAAATCATAGGTTATTTTTCCCTGGGTCGTTCCGTTTTGATGAAGGGGAATCTCAAAAGAGTAGTGATGTTTGTCTACCGTAAATTCAGTTTCATCATAATACCAGCCTTGCTGGATCACCTGTTTCAGGGCATATTTTCCATAAGGGATAGACCGGTAGCTGATAGAACCTGACGGGTCGGTTTTAAATGAAATATTGTTGAGCATAATGAGATAACCTGCCGCTTCTTTGTCGCCTTCATCATAGATATTGTTTTCGTTCAGGTCATAATAGACAAATGCTTTGATATCACCTTTTTTACCCGGATCAAGAGTGCTGTTTCTAAGGTTGACGGTCACACCGGCTTCAACGGTCAATAGGTTATTGGTGAAACTTCCTGCAGTATAACTGAAGTAGGAAGAGTTCAGGTACAGGGCATATTTTTCCCTTGAATACTTCAGGTTCATAAAGCCGGAAGGCGATTTTCCGTACAGAACATCATCCGTATAAGAAACCCCTGAGGTGACATTCAGCTGACGGTTGAAGAAATTTTTATTCACAAAAGCAGAAAGGGAAAGTTTTTCGTAGGGTGTGCGTTGGTTCATCATTTTTGAAAAAGCATATTCGGAAAGAAAATAACTTCCATGCTGATAGATCCCGTTCACGGTAAGCCATTTGTAGCTGTAGGTTCCGCTTGCTTTCATCTGAAACTGCTGTTTGTCGTTGTCCGGATATTGAACCAATCCTGTTTCCATGCTTAAGATGGAGGAGTGTTGCTTATCAGGGCTCAGCCAGGTAAGGTATTCCGTAAAACGCTGGGCTTTCAGCTGTTTTGTGTTCTCGTAAGGCTGGGCATTGAAGAAATTATTATAAGAGTTGGAATTTTCTTCCTGATACTGATAGCCAAGTCCCATCCCGAAATTCCCTTTTTTAGGGAAGTTGATTCCTGTATCCAGTCTTAGATTGCTTGAATTCAGGGTGTTGTCGTAAAAGTAGAACTTGGGTGAAAAATGGGAAGCCGTAATGTTGGCATACACATTATGGTCTTTGAAAATCATGGTAGAGAAATTCTGCTGAATCTGCAAAATTCCCCTTCTGTTTCCGGGATAATAATCTGTGCTGTAGAAATAATTTCCGTTCAGATTCACCTTTTTGATCATTCCGGAATATTGGGATTCCAAAGCTAAAGAAGGCTTGGAGGGCTGGTTGTTTTCGTAGAAACTCAGTCCGCCATAGACCTTGGTATTGGTTCTCCAGTCTTTGCCGAAAGCATACTGAAGGTCTGTTCCGGCTACATGATGTCTGGCTTTTTCGTAAGGATCATCCCTGAAAATATACGTTCCGGAGATATTGCGGGAAGCATTTTGAGCTCCAAGAGTTCCCCGGGTATAAAATCCATAACCATATTTCAGAAAAGAATTTCTTTCGATCAGGCTGTAGGTCTGGTCTACGAAACCTGCTTCAATTTTCTTGTCTTTGTCCGGAGACGTGTAGGCATATTCCAGCCCTCTTCCGAATAGGGAAAGTTCCAGTAATTTATTAATATTTCCGATCGTGAATTCACTGTTTTCCCTGTGATAGGTCAGATAGGTATTATTGACAATAGGATCGCTCTGATTCTTCATGGTATAGATATTTCCCCGGATGAAAATATATCCTGAAGGAAGGTTGAAACCTCCCGAACCTACCAATTGATACATGTCCAGGTTTTCTCCGGCATGCCTGTAACTTGCCGTGATGGTATTCCTGGTAAAGTTGGAAAAAGCGGTGGATTCCATATCCTCATAACGCTGTACCGAAGAAACATTTTGCACAGATACCGTAGTGTTGCCGAATATCTCTCTGTCCGGCTCTCTGAAACCTGCAATATTAACGGAAATCTGAGTGCTGCGGGATCTGATTCGGGAAGGCAGAAAACGGAACACAAAGACTGAATCTTTCTGCACGCCAATACTTCCTGTTTTCTCTATAAAAGCATTTCCCTGCTCTGCTTCCGGAATTTTAAAGACAACCGTTACATGCTGCTTTCTGTTCCCAAGATTGGAAACCCTTGCCCTTACTTCTACGGAATCGGTAGCCTTATTTACATAGATCAGAGGGGTTTCTGCCGTGATGCGCATGGCATTATTTTCAGTAACGGTGTAAGGTATTTCTTTTTCCGCCATTGTTTTATTCTGCTGGTCAGAAAGACGGAAACCCAGACGGGATTCTCCTGAAACGGCATTATTGCTGACTACGATCTTTACCGGAATGAAAAGATGTTCACCGGATTTCATTTCCACCTGAAGATTGTTGCCCGAAATATTTCTGAAACCTTGAGGAATAGTAATATTTATTTTTCCTTTGAAATCATTGGTGCTTTGATTGTCAAGGACGATGATCAGATCCAGAATGCCTGTTTTATCTGTTCTGGATTCATTACGGATATCAAGACTTATCCCGGAACTGCTTTGCGCCGGAATCCATATCTGAAACGAAATCAAAAAAATGAAAAAGATTTTTTTGAACAGGTCTTGAAGCATGGTTATTGGGGGATAATCTCGTATTGAAGGGTGGTGGAATATTCTTCAGATTTGGCATTAATCAATCTTTCATCATTGGCTTTGGTGGAATATCTGATATCGTAATATAAGCTTGAATTTCCGGTTGAGCCTCCAGTCGCAATAAGTTGGGGAGAAGCACTTAGCAGGATAGGATATACATTCCCATTGTTTCCAGAAACGGGGATGAGATTCATTTTTACGGTTCCTAAAGCAATGTAGTTTCCGGCTGGAGAGCTGAACTGCCCCTGAAGAGAACGTAATTTGATCTGGTAATTGGTATTGCTTTTTACAATCAGTCCATTGGAATAGGTGACACTTACTCCGTTGACATAATCCGGCATACTTTTGAATTCCAGTGATCCGTTGACCGCTTTTGCTGAAAACTGAAGCGACATTTCAGGGACATCGGTCGGAGTTCCGCTGAGCGGTCCGATGTGAATCTGAAAATTATGATCAGCCCTGCCGATAATATTGTTGTACTGGTCATACGCTGTAAACTGAACCGGAACAGTAAATCTGGTCCAGGAAGGGTAACTTCCCAGATAAGATCCTCCCATAACGGTCAGGCTGTATTTTACCTGCAGGTTATAGTAACCGTTGGGATGTGGCGGCTGGTTGTATAGTGCTGCATTGGACTGTGGAATTAAAAAGATTTCCTGGTTGGCCTGAAGAAAAGTATTTAACGGCATTCCGATCTGAGGAATGGTGGGTACGGGTCCCGGATAAGCCTGTCCTGAAGTGGAAACCGGCTGAAATGATATTTTGTTGGAAGGCATCGTATAATTTCCGTCTGTAGAAGTGATAGGCTGTTTCAGCCTCATGGATATTTTCCAGTAAGGAATATTAAACGCTCCATTACCGGACAGGGTAAAGGTGTATGCATCCAGATTGGTATTTCCGCTGTAGGAATTAATCTGTAAGTAGCTGTTTATCCAGGAATTGTAATTGACCTGTGAGAAGCAGTTCAGAGAGATCAGCAGAAAGAAACAGAAGAATTTTTTACTATTCATAGCTGAAACTTAATTCTCCTAATTCCAGATTGTTGTTGTCTCCGTAATCGATCATTACAGAAGCGGTATATTTCCCTTTTTCAAGGCTTGCCGGAAGCGGGATATCCATTTCTCTTTTGTTCCCGGGCATGCTGTAAAAGATAATGGGATCCAGTGATACTTTTTTCCCGGTTTGGGTATTCACAAAGTCGGTGAAAATTTTTCCGTCACCCCATACATCGCCCTGATTTTCAAAAAAGAGGTTGATGGTATTGGTTGTTTTTCCGTAAACCAGATTCTGGATTTCAAGTTTTTTAGTTTTGGCGGCAGGCAGCTTATGGAATAATTTGATTCCTGAGCGGATGCTCACTTTGATGTTGGCGCCCTTATGATCCACATCATCTACCGGGTTCATCTGACTAACATACAAAACGGCTGTATGGGCAGCCAGTTGGTCTGAAAGCGCATTCGGAACCGTAATGGTGACCTCAATATCTTTTTTTTCTCCCGGAGCCAAAGTAAAGTAATTATCTTCCTTTTTGACCGAAACCCAACTTGCGCAGGAAGCGGGAAGGGTATTGGCGGGATAGGTTACATTCTCACCTTTGCCGTCATATTCCCAGTCTCCAAGGCTTACAGCCAGGTCCAGAGAATTCTTGGCACTTACATTCGTTACCGTTATTGTCTGGGTATTGCTGTTTCCGTTTCCCGATTCAAAGTACAGTCTTGGCGGTGAAACCGAAACTCCTGTTTGTGCGTATCCGCGAAAAGAGGATAGGAAAAGAAGACTGAAAAGGAAAAGAGAGAGTCTGCTCATGACGGAGATTAGTTTTTAAATGTTGATAAAGTGCTGGGGTAGGTACAACACTTTATCATTACATAATGATAGCTATTATTGAGAAATAATCGTATACGTCAGCTCAGTAGTATATACTGTTGGATCTTGTCCCGCGATATAGTTATCCAGGTAAGTATTAGCTCCTGCACCTTTATATTCAATATTGATTTTCTTGTCTACCCCTCCGGTAGAAGAAGTTACCAAAGTAGCTTCGCTAGCTGATAAATGTACATTCTGAGCATATTGAGCACCGTTTACAGCTTCAGAGCCTGCGCTTGCAATAATCTGGATCGTGTTAGCCTGGATGTTTTTACCTCCCTGCTGTAATACATCGTTACCACCTTTTACTTTTACCTGGAATCCTCCTGTGCTGTAAATGCTTAAGTGATCTGCGTTGAGAGAAGATACACCGTCGGCATAGTCATCTTTGGTTACGTAGTCCAGGTTAACGATTTTTTGAGCGTTGTTAACAACAAGAGTCTGAATAGGTTTAAGTCTCACGTTAAGGGTTACATTCTGTTGTGCTTTTAATGTTGAGAATCCCAGGATAGCAAAAGAAGCTAAGATCAAATTTTTCATAAGGTTAAGGATGTTTTTTGTATTAATTGTTTTTAAAATTGCGGTTGCAAAGGTAAATACAAAGAACATCAGGACCTTTGTGAAAAAATACTTATTATTTGTGAATTTTTACGGAGAAATAAGCGCGCAGGAATAAATACCTTTTGTGAATAATTACACAAAAAGTATAGTTTAAATGGTGATAAAATCACCATAAAGTAAAAAAAATGCTTTATTAATCTTAAACATTAATTTTACTTAATATATAGGGAATGAATAAATTGTAGAATTATTATTCAATGCATAGTAATTTTTTTAAGCGTTGCTTAATTTTTTACTGAGAAATTAGAGTTAATATTAAAAAATTTTGCTCATCACTGCTGTTGGAGCTTAAATCTTCCATTGCATTTTCTAACTCATAATCGATGATATATCTCTTTTGAACCACCCCTTTGTGATGGCTGATAAGAGGGTAATCACCAGATCTTTCCCTGTTGCTTTCGGAAGTACCGGACGTATCACGATCTTCATCATATTCTGCTTTCAGCTGAAATCCGGACGGACTTGAGATGGTTACAGACTGAACTTCCCGGAAGGAAGACTCGCTCCCTTCGTCCGAAAATCCTGTGCCTACAGCAAGCATCTGTACAGGATAAAGCCTAACGTTAAGCCTCAAACCGTCTGCTGCCTGTGCAAATGATTTTGTAAAAGCAAAATAAAGCAAAATGAATAAAATATACTTTGCAAGCATATAACCTATATTTTTCCCCAAAAGGTTACTTATGTAAATATACAAATTATTTCATTTCGGAGGGATTTTTTCCCGTATGTTTTTTAATAAAATTAGTAAAGTTTCCTTCATTGCTGAAACCCAGATCATAAGATATCTCAGAAATCGTGGAGTTGGAGAAGCTCAGGGCTTTTTTGCATTCGGTAATGAGTTTTTCAATGATGATATGTTTGGCTGTTTTTCCCAATACATATTCTGTCATCTCGGTCAGTTTTCTTGATGAGATATTAAGTTCTTCGGCGTAATAAGCCACTTTTTTTGCCTTTTTATAGTCTCTTTGCAACAGAACTTTGAACCGGTTGACATAATACATATAGTCAAATTTGATTTCTTTTTTGATTTCTTCAGTAGGAATATGCAGAAGGGCATCCAGCATCAGTCGTTCTATAGCATTATGGGCAGCAGCTATATATAAGCTTTCATCCTTTTTTCTGAAACTTTCCATCTGCTCAAGAAAAACCACTCTCATCTGTTCTACATTGAGGAAAGGTGCTATAAATATATCGGAATTATAATTATAAAAAAGCTGAGAATTGATAAAAAGACTGTCTTTGGTTGATCTTTCATAAAAACTGGATGAAAAAGCAATTGAATACACATCTGATCTTTTGGTTTCACCAAAAACTATTTTCTTTTGCGGCCCTACGAAGGCAATACTTCCTCTTTTTAAAGGGTATGGAACATTCTCTACCGTTAGCTGGGTGTTTTCCAGAATAATATAAATACAAAAATATTCCAGGGTATTGAATTCTCTTTTGTTGTTATTTCGGGCGATAATATAATCTAAACGATTGATACTGAATCCTATATTTTTTAATTGATCCGTGATTTTGTACATACATTATTAACCATTCTGTTCAAGAAAAATTCTTGTAAATTATTATATAAATATAAAAAATTTACCAAATAGTAAGTTTTAAAGAAAAAAATTAAGTCAAGATGCCCGTAAAAATACCCGGTAACCTCATGATCAACCGGGTGTTGTTATATTTTTTTTATTGTTAATTCAATGATATACAGTGATGTATGTTTTTATTGGGAAATTATGTGTTTAAATCTGCAGGGACTGATGTTACTTTGCACATCCATTTCCTTAACCTCCATATGGGTAAGTATACAAAAACCACAGACAGAATTCCGGCCAGCGTTCCCACCACAACAGCCATTGCTGTTGCATCCAGTTTGTAATCTTTTGAAAAATTATACTGTCCTATAAACAGCAGCGACAATACCAATAGTCCTGTAATCAATCCATGTAAGATGCTCAGTCTGGTCATCAGCTTTTTGATATTAAGCTGTTCGTCTACCGTAAACTCTATGGCTTCCTGGCTGGCAGCATCCGTTACTCTTTTGATGATGTCTATGGTAAGAACCACCGGAAGGAAGATGGCCATCGGCAGGGTAAGACGGGCCAAATTCTGAGTTCCTGAAAAAAAATGGGTGTAGCCCAATTCTTTGAAACTGGCGTAAGCAATAATGAAATTAAAAAACACATTCGGAAGGACATAATAAATCGTACGCTTTATGAGAAAGCGTTTGAGGGTGGTTTTCTTTATCAGTCTGGGCTTCGGAGGCTTTATTTTAAATTTCATAGAGAAGTTGTCAATAGCTCGATGGCTTTATCTTTTATCAGATGAGCTTCCTCTTTGGGAAGAAAATTTTCATTGGACATGAAGGTGAAGTCCATCTGCTGGTTGTACGTACTGGTGACTAAGGTATTTGAGTTCAGCCATGGGAAAGCCACGGTAGGACTAAAAATCGTTTCCAGACTGAAGTTTTTATAATCATTCGGGATATTGATCTTGCCCATATTGGATAAGGTAATATCATGCCCGCCTTCGCTGGATTTCAGCATATTGATCATCCGCCCTACAACAGGATGCATGTGTTCTCCCATCCAAAGGAGCTCACGGGCTTCCATCTTATTGATTTTTGCGGTAAGATCTTTTTTGATCTGCCTGGCATTGTCCATCACATCATTGCTGTTTTTCCTGATGGAAAGCTCCACGGTTGGGGCAAAAGCAAATAAATGATCTTCTTTAATTTCCGGAATAAAGTGACGCACATCTACCGGGCTGATCACTTTACCTTTGGCACGGTCCCCCTGAACATCACGGAAGGCCTGCATCACGGAAGAACATAGCAAAGCATGCACAGAAATCTGGTTGGCTTTACATTTTTCAGTGATAAGTCGGGTTTCTTCCTGAGTCATTTTCCAGTGAATGGTATAGCTTTTTCCCTGGTTTCTTTTTTTGCTTTTCCGCTGGATGGAAAAGAATATTCTGGCGAACAGAAGGTAAAGACCGGCCTTATATTTTTTGATTGCTGTATTAAAATCCGAAGGCAGGAAATCATCAACAGATTCAAAAGCAACATAAGGAATTAATGGAGCATAAGGATTGTCCAGCAAACTCAGAAGCTCACGCAGTAAGGTTACTCCGGTGGTTCCATCGGATATACAGTGAGGCATGATCCAAAGGATTTCGGAAATATCCTGTCCTTTTACCCAGACTACTTCGGTCAATGGTTTTTTGGGTGTTTCAAAAAGTTTAAACCATCCTTTTTCGGATTCTTTGAACCAATCTTCGTCTGTTGTACGCTCTACAATGCGAAGCGGAATAGGTTCAATATCTTTCTGTCCCATAAAATAAGGATAGTTTCCGATGTTATGATCAATATTCGTTCTTAGAATAGGATGCTTCTGCTGGATTCTTATTAAAGCAGCTTTAAAATTTTCTTCAGGAATCTCTCCTTTGATTCTTGCCGTATAGATACAGTTTAAAGGAGTTTCAGGATCTACATACATGATCCTTTCCACCATCATTAAGGGTCTTTTGATCATGATACTGCCATTTGTTTTAGTTGAGAATGAATGATCCGCATTACCTCTTCACGAACTGCCAGTGCATCTGTGTAAGGTAAATATCCTTCGCTTCCCATGAATGAAAAATCCATTTCACCCCGGTACGTTGAGGTTACCATTGTAGTTGTATTTCCCAGCGGTCCTATTACTGATGGACTGAAAATCGTATCTACCGTAAACTCCTTGTACTCATGAGGAATCTGAATGCGTCCCAGATTGGAAAACATACAATCGTTGGAGGATTTTCCGTTCTTCAACAGCCTGGTGAAATTACTCAGGGCATCATGCCCGGATTCCATGACCATCATGGTGATATAAGGATTCAGTTTTGAGGTCTTTTTTTCCACAGCTTTCTGCATCACACGGAGATTATCCTCAAAGCTTAGGTTTTCATCAGAAGAAACCACGATCATCAGCCCGAAAGCGAAAATATGATCTTCTTTGATCTGTCCTGCAAAACGTCTGATGTCTACCGGACAGGAAACTTTATTGAAGGACTTTTCTGCTCTTACTTTTTTAAATGCCTGCAATACCGCCGCACTTAAAAATGTATTTACCGTTACCCCCTGGGATTTGCAGTAAGCGATTAATTCTTTGCTTACCGCTTCATCCAGCTTCCAATGGATGAGGTAATCACTTTGTCTTTCCACAGCTTTTTTGCCTGTAGGAATCCATTTAATCGCGGTAGAAGCCAGCCTACCTATAAATCTGGCTTTCAGTTTTTGTCTGCGGCTGTTCAGGATATGGGCAGGAACCACATCTTCAATTCCCAAGATCGGGTTTTCTATCCCGATATCGGCAGCCGGGTTGTCCAGAGCCATTAAAAACTCTTTCAGGAAGGCCATTGCAGAACCACCATCGCAAAGACAATGGTGGAACGCAAATAACATGTCAGAAACGTTTTCCCCTTTGATCCAGACAAACCGGATCAGGGGTAA
Source organism: Chryseobacterium sp. NRRL B-14798 (assembly GCF_050470705.1). Classification (NCBI taxonomy): domain Bacteria; kingdom Pseudomonadati; phylum Bacteroidota; class Flavobacteriia; order Flavobacteriales; family Weeksellaceae; genus Chryseobacterium; species Chryseobacterium sp. NRRL B-14798. The sequence continues at coordinate 1,638,475 of NZ_JBFLUL010000005.1, forward strand.
TTTTTCGTAATTAAAGATGGTGTTCCATTCTTTCATGGATTCTTCCTGCCACTGGTCCTCACTTTGTCTGGTGACGATTCTTACAGGAATGGAAACCGTTTTTTCAGGAACATTAAACCATGGAATATTTTTTTCATCATGGCTGATTAATGCTCTCAGCCAAGGGTGTTTGTTTTGAATCCGGGCCAGAGCCTGCTGGATCTCTTTTAAGGTAAAAGTTCCTCTCAGTCTGAACGGAATGACCGCGTTAAAAGGTTCTGTTCCGTCTCCCAGTAACATACGTTCACCAAATAGTAATCTTCTTTTCATAGGTTGATTCATAGGCTACACAGAAGCTAATGTTGAATGTTCGTTTACAAAATTTTCTAACAACTCTACCGCTTTGTCATTTCCTCCGGAAAGGGTGAATGTATTTCTTACTTCCTGAGCGGCAGTTCTGTATTTAGGATTTTCCAATAATTCAAAAACGGTTTCACGAAGGGCCTCTACGCGGAGTCTTTTATACCGGATGCTGATTCCGCAGCCTGCCTGCTCGATCAGTTTGGCAATATGGAAATGATCATAGGCAATAGGCGTGATCAGCATGGGCAATCCGTTACGGAAAGTATCATTTACAGTATTGAAACCACCGTGGCAGATGACCATATCCATTCGCTGCATCACTGCCGATTGTGGCACAAAGCTGTTCACGATAAAGTTGTCCGGCCATTCTTCAAAAATTTCGGGTGGAGTAGCGGCAATCACGGTTACAGGCTGATCTTTAAATGCTGCAATGATTTTTTCAAAAAAAGCTTTTCTGATGTCTACCAGCAGCGTTCCCAATGATACAAAGATTTTTGGAGTGGTAGACGCATTCAGTTTATCCCAGTCAAACAGAGCATCATTCGGACGTCCTTTTACCGGGCCCACAAATTTCATATGAGGCGGAACGGTTTCAAATCCTGCGAAAGCCTGGGAGGTAAACACCATATTCAGTTTGTGAGAATGGATATAAATTCCCTCCTCATGAATTCCTACTTCTTTTTGCAGGTCTTTGATAAGGTTTTGCTGCCATTCCCAGATTTTTGGAGCACTTTTTTCCGTATCTCCCATCACATCTGGTGGTACAGGAGTTGTCGTTACACAAGGAATATTGTTTTTATGGGCGAAAAGAGCCCCTCCGAAAGTGATACAGTCATTTACAATCACGTCAGGTATCCAGCTTTCAGTGAGTCTCGTTAATCCCGGCATCATCATTTTAGCGAAAGGAACATAGGTTTCTTCCAGTGCCAGTTTCATTACTTCAGGACCGGAGCATGCGGGTCCGTCGTCCTGCCTTTTCAAGATACGGGCAATTTCTTCCTGATACGGAACAAGATCTTCTTCAGGGTAGAAATAAGAACCTCCTTCAGGAATATGTTTACTGTCTAACGGGGTAATCCCAAACCATTTTACTTCATGTCCGCGGGCAATTAAACTCGCTCCCACACTTAAAGTAGGGCTCACATGTCCAAAAAATGGAGGAACTACAAATAAAAATCTAGACGGTTTTTCAGGTTTTGAAGCCTTTACTATAGCCTGTTCCAATAGGTTGGCTGCTGTAGCAGCGCCTCCTGCTTCCACAAAAGACTTTCCTACTTTCTGAGCCGCTTCACGGTAGCCCGGAGTATTTAAAATCTTGTGTACGGCTTCTCTCAGGTGATTGGCTTTAAATCTGTTAAAATTAAGGCGCTCACCCGCTTCTGTACGCACCACACGCCCTGCAACATGCGACTGATCATAGGCAATAGGAATCACAACCAAAGGAATACCATTGGATAATGTTTCAGAAACGGTATTATGGCCGCCGTGGCACACCACACCGTCAAGATGAGGCAGTAGATCCAGCTGTGGAACCTGTTGATACACCATAAAATTGTCCGGCCATTGCTCAAAAAGCTGTGGATCGGAAACTACTACCACAGTCAAATCTTCATCTTTGAAGGCATCAATAACCTTCTGGAAAAATGCTTTTTTATGGTCGTGATCGAAGGTAGTTCCGATACTTACTAAGATCTTTTTATTGTCTTTGCTTTTTAATTTTTCCCAGTCGAATTCACATGAAACACGTCTTTCCGTAAGAACCGGACCTGTGAATTGGTATTGAGACGGCAGATCTTCTATTTCCCCAAAGAAATAACCGGAAGTCAAAACCAGGGTCAGAAGGTCTGAAGTCGCCAGAGAGCGGTCTTCCTGGAAACCCAGTTCTTTCTGCAAATCGATGATCTGATTCACTTCCCATTCGTGTACTTTTGGAAGTTCATTCATGATTTTAATAGCTGCCGGAGCGGTAACAGAAGTGGCGTAAGGAATACCAAGAGTTTTGGCTGCAACCGGAGCTGCAAATAACTGATGATCCCCGATAACCAAATCGGGCTGCTCTATTTTTAATAAAGTAACAATACCATTATAGCAATGTCTGTTCAGCGGGATAAGAACCTCTTCATACAGGAATTTAACACTGTCGATTCCATACACTACTTTTTTGGAGATAATATCGAGATATTGTTCACTTTCTTTCTTTTCTTCGTCGGTCTGATCATATTGGATCAGTAATAATTTTCCTCCTTCGGGAAGTTTGGCCTCTAAAGTCGGGTCAAGGCTGATCCAGGCTACTTCATGTCCTCTTTCCAGCAGGGTAGCACCAATGCTTAAAGTAGGGTTGACATGACCTGTCAATGGTGGAACTATAAATGCAAATTTAGCCATGGTTTTGTGTTAAAATTTTAGATAAAAATTGAGCGATCGTTTCAGCAATGCGCTGAGGTTCCTGAATCGGAATATTGTGATCACCCGGAATTAATTCAAGTTCAGACTGGCTGATTTGAGATTGCAGCCACTCACCGGTAGGTCTGCAGTTGGAATCAGCGCCATAAAGCAATAGAGTGGGAGACGATAATTCATTAAAACGGGCTTCACCCAGGAAATGTTTTTCCTTAATCATATCTGCTTTGATGCTGGTCTGATTAAACAGAAATTCATACATACGGTGGTTCTTCTCCATTTGTCTTTTGCCCATCTGTACTTTGGTGGTATCTGTAAAATTGGCTACGTAATGCTCAAGAAATTCTTTGCTGTATTCATCAATGATGTTACGGGCTTTTTCGTCCTGAGGATCCGGAGCTTCCATCACCACAAGCTGATTCACGCGGTCCGGGTATTCTAAAGCTGTTTTTAAAGCGATAAGACCTCCGAAACTATAGCCGACAAGGTGTACTTTTTCCAGTTGAAGGTGATCTATTAAACCTATTAAATCGGATGACATATTGTCAAGGTCGTACCCATCCAGAAAGCGTTCACTCATACCGTGGCTTTTCAGATCGTACATCACCACATGGAAATGTTTTGCCAGAATTGGGGCAATATTAAAATAATAAATGGACAGGTTACTGAACATACCGTGGATGAGTACCACGGTTTGTCCGGCTCCTTTGTTGAGTTCCTGTATATGAACTTGCCTGTTATTGACAGTGATTATTGGCATTCGTAGATATAATTGATGATCATACTAAGGTCAAGATTAATAAGCTGGTCAAGATCCATAGATGATAACCAACCTGTAAAGTCGATCTGATCGCCAAAATGCGCCTTGATCTTTTCAGAGAAAGAGACAATCTCAATGCTGTCCATTTCAAGATCTCTGGTGAATGAACTTTCAGGAGTAATGTCCATCTCTTCTACAAATTCAGCACCTATCACTTCAGTAATAAAACCTTTTAATAAAGTAAAAAGTTCTTCGTGGTTCATTTTTAATGTTGCGTTTACAGTGTCCATCCGATAATATAATTTTTATGTTTAATAGTTTTGATTTCAATATTGTTGATCCACAGGTGATCGTCTTTTATCAATTCGACTTCGAAGGCTTTAGGATTTCCTTTCAGTCCTGTTCCCAGAAACTTTCCATAAGCTTCTTTGGCTACCCAGAAACGGGTGGTCCATTCTGCCTGATCTCGGTCTTTTAATAAGGTTAATTCTTTGTCGGTAAATACCATGTCGTAGAATCCTGAACTGCGTTCTTCCATCAGTTCCATATCAATTCCTACAGATTTTCCATATCTCGCGATCCCAACAGCTTCTTTTCCTTTATGAGCCAGAGAAATATGGATGTTATCTGTAAAATCACTGATAAGGTAAGGTTTCCCCACTTCATCGGAACGGATTTCAAACGTAATCGGGAAGCAGGCATGATTTTTTTCTTTGCGAAGAAGATTTCTTACGGCATCTTTCACCGCCACACGGCTTACCATCCAATTTTTCTTCTTGTTCGGCAACAGTTGCTGGTGATGCTGTTTTTCCGTCTGGTTGAAATATCTTTTCAGGATAAAATCCCATGAAGCCACTCTGGTATAGGCCTGATGGAAGAAAAATACTTCAGGAGCAATCTCTTCTGAAAGTCTGTTATGCAGTGGTGACATGGAAACATTCCATAAGGCGGCATCAATTTCCAGTCTTCTGTTTTGCCATCCGGTAATCGCGCACCATATTTTTCCGTCTCTTTTCAGGATGATATCTGCGATGGCGAATTCATCATTCAATTCAGTCAGCATGCAGGTACATTCAAAAATGCCTTCCTGATCATGCATATCTCCGAAGAATTCAATATCTCTGATCTTCACAGGGAATGCAATACGGTCTTTCACCAAAGTAAGCTGAAGCCAAAGTCCGAACAGCTGTCCTGCATTGTCAAGCAATGAACCTTTACCTCCGTTTCCTTTTATCTTCCCGATGATTCCTTTATCTCCTACGGCAGAAACTTCTGTAATTCCCTGATATTGGTCTCCATGGAACATGTGCATGTCGTAGATTTCTTCAGGGGTTCTTTCGATAGGTAAAAGATTACCGATGGAAAGATTGAAGTCAGGTGTTGGAACAGGAGCAGATTTTAAGACTACTTCTGCGTTGGCAAAGTTTTCAATGTCAAGATAGGCATGATTCGGTGAACGCCATTCTCCTTTTACGGTTTTTTCGAAAGGTTTGGCCACGTTCATCCATTGGAATACACTTACATTCATGATTTTATGAACCAATGTTCCCGGGATTTCTGCTTCTGCGATTTCTGCTAATTGCTCAAAAATCATCGTCATCGGAATAACCGGTTCCATATCTGCTACATGAGCCCAGCCTTTGGGCTGTCTCAATAAACTGTGGTCGATCAGGTATGGATGGCTTTCCAGTGTTACATACAGATCTTTTGTAAAGGTCGTACTTCTTATGGGTTGTGGGGCTGGAGCTACAGGAGCAGGTCTTTGGATGGTGATTTCCGGACGGTTCTGGAATAAAGTCAATACTTCTTCCTGCATACGGATCATATCGGCAACGTTATCCTGGAATGCCTGTACCAGAGGATGTCCGCTTTTTGTGGCAATAGCTGAAGCTGTTGCTGCATATTGTTTTGGCGTGTCAAAAGACTGAGCCAACGCTTTCACCTCTTTAAAATTCCGGATGATAGGTGAACCTAATTCCAGTTTAATGCCTTTTCCTGAAGCTTTTTTCGAATGATTTTGAATCTCTAAAAAGTCAAGGGCAATTGTTTTTCCTTCTACAAATAATGAAGCAACTACTCTTTGTAATTGAGCCAATGCAGAACGGGTCGGAACGCTGGAAGCAATCGTACTGAATGCTTTTCCTTTTAACGTATCATCAATAAACCCGATCAGTCCTCCTGTACCGACCTGAATGAAGACTCTTGCGCCTTCTTCGTATAATTTGTCTGTCAGTTCACGGAAACGGACAGGTTCTACCAAATGTTCGGCACTCAGTTTTCTGATCGCTGCCTGATCTGCAGGATAAGGTTCTAAAGTGGTGGCAGACCACAATGGGATTTTCGTCTGCTGGAACTGTGCTTTTTCCATCCCCGCAAGGATCACATCCAATTTATCAGCGATAAAAGGAGAGTGGAATCCTGACTGGAACGGCAATACCTGATGGAAGATCTGTTTTGCTTTTAACAAGGGAACCAACTCATCCAGAGCAGTATTGCTTCCGCAAAGAATCACCTGATTAGGGCAGTTATCATTGGAAATATATAAGTCTGAAATTTCTGAAATAAAAGGCTGTACTACCTCAATTCCGGCTCCTATGGCGATGAATCTGGAATCTTTTAATTCAAAAGTTTCAGGGTTCAGCACGTCAATTAAAGCTTTTACAGAATTTGCTTCTGCGAGCTCGGACGAATATCCTGCCAGCCATTCTCCTAAACTGTGCCCTGCATTCATATCCGGAATAATTCCCAGTTTTTTTAATGAATTATCAAGTATACTGCAGCTGTTGAAGATGTTTAAGGCATCGGTTAAAAGACCTTCACCTTCTGTTTCGATTGGTGCTGATAATCCGAAATAACGGCTTACCGTTTCTACCTCACCTTTTGCCAGACCATCTAATCCAGGGAATACAAAGGCTACTTTACCGCCATCTTTTAATAATGGGGTAGAAGTGTACCAGATATCCTGTTTGTTTTTCCAGATGATATTTTTGGAAACAATTTTTATGGCTTTTTCTATTCTGGCAGGAGTTGGATCGAATATCGCAACTCTGAAATCTCCTTCGCCGATAGTTGTTTCATTATTTTGTAATGCAGATAGCAGTTCTTCGTGAGTAGGTCTGGCCAAGATCAATACCTGATCTTTTTTAGGCATATCATACCCTTCCAAAACAATGTGTGCATTGATTCCTCCGAATCCGAAAGCATTCACCGCAGCTACTTTTGGTAGTCCTGTTTTTGACCAGTTTCTGGCTTCCTGTACCGGTTCGAATCTTGTGTTCTGCATCTCTGCAGTGGGATTCTCACAATACAAGGTTGGCGGCAAAGTATCGTGATGTAAGGCAAGACAGGTTTTAATTAATCCAGCAATTCCGGCAGCTGGCATGGCATGTCCGATATTGGACTTTACAGATCCGATACCCGCTGCTGGAGCTGATTCTTCTTTTCCGAAGAATTGGGCTAAGGTCTGAAGTTCTGTTTTATCTCCAAGCGGTGTTCCTGTGCCGTGAGCCTCAAGGTATCCCACTTTATTTTTATCTAAATCAGCATTGATCCATGCCTGTTCCAACGCTTTCAGCTGACCTTTTACAGATGGGCTCATCACGCTGGTTCCGGTACCATCACTGCTTACGCCAACGCCTTTAATAACCGCATAGATCTTATCCTGATCGCGAACGGCATCTTCCAGTCTTTTTAAGACTACGAAACCACAACCTTCTCCGATTAACAGACCATCAGCATCCATACTGAAAGGTTTGATCTGCTGCTGACGTGACATTGCTCCCAGCTGGGCAAAAATACTCCAGAAGGCAGCATTCTGTCCTGTGTGTACACCTCCTGCGATCATGATATCGGAACGGCCTCTCTGAAGTTCCTGCACTGCATGATCTACAGCAATTAAAGCAGAGGCACAAGCGGCATCTACAGTGAATGCAGCACCTCCCAGATTGAAACGGTTGGCGACAAGAGAAGCAACAAGATTGGGAATTAATCCCATCGCAGTATCTGCTGCAAAACGACCTTTACGTTCCTGAAATGCATGCTTTACCTTTTCAATATCGGAAGAAGAAACGTGAGGCAGTAACTCTTGTAACAATGAAGAAATCTGTTCTCCGGTTCTTACAATTTCTATAGCTCGGGTCGCACCTGGACCTGTGTAGTTTCCTTTACCGATTATGATTCCCGTTTTTTCAAGGGAAATGTTTTTCTGAAATATACCTGCATCTTCCAGTGCTTTCTGTACCAGATCAAGGGTAAGCAGATGATCAGGTTCCGTTCCTTCAACGGCTAATGGCAAAATACCAAATGCGGTAGGATCGAAAGTATAATCAGGGATAAACCCTCCACGCTGACAGTAAAAACGGTCAACGGGGCTTGTGGCATCACTGAAATGAACAGGATCTATCCGATCCGCCGGAGCGAGTTCGGTAGAATCGACTTTATTGACAATATTCTGCCAGAAAGTGTTGGCATCCTGTGCCCCGGGAAAGACACAGGATAAACCAATTACAGCAACATCTGTTTTTTTCATACTTTGTTTATACAGTGTTTTACCAATTATTTCCTGACATGATCAGCACCTGGCTTTCTGTTCCGTATTTAATTTCGTTAAGGAAGATTTCTTTTCCTTCATCCAATGGAATCATGGAAATACCTCTGCGCTCGTACTCAGATTCCAGGGTGGAAGAGACCATTCCGGCTCCTTTCCATGGGCCCCAGTTGATAGAGATCACTTTTCCTTTTAATCTTTTATTTAAAGCTTTCGCGTAATCATCCAGTACACTGTTGGCGGCCGCATAATCGGTCTGACCTTTGTTACCGTATACGGAAGCAATACTTGAGAATAATACCACAAACTGGCAGTCTTCACGGAGCTGTTCCGCCAATACACGAAGTGGTTTTACTTTGGTATCAAATACACGTCCGAAGGAGCTTGTGGTCTTTTGTTTGAATAATTTATCTTCTAAAAGACCTGCTCCGTGGATGACTCCATCCAGACGGTTGTATTTCTCATAAATACTGCTGATCAGATTGCTTAAACCTTCTTCGTCACAAAGATCCAGTGATTGGTAAATGATCGTGTTTCCAAGGTTTTCCATGTCACGGATAGTACGCAGGATCTGATTATTTTTGAAAATCTTCGTCGTTTCTTTTTCTATTTCTGCAGGAGAAGTGAATTGACCAGACTTGATCAGGAAACCTCTGATTTCTTCTTTGGTTTTCATTCCCTGAAAATCTTTCGCAGAAAGTTCATTTCTAGGGTCTGCGGATCTTCCTACCAGAATATAGGTACAAGGATAAGCCTGAGACATATGCTTTACCAGTTCGGCGGTGATTCCCTGTGCGCCTCCAAGTACCAATACCACAGATTTTTGATCTAGCTGGATATGGGCCTCATGTAAACTCGTGGATAATGGAGAAGGAATGATGTCTATTTTATGTCTCTGATCATTTTTGTAAATGATTTCAGCGGGTTTATCATTCGTAAGGATTTCCTTTAAAGTGATTTCAGCAATCTGATCCACTTCCTGAGGCGTGCTAAGGCTGATCAGTCTGCAGGCGGTATTGTCAAATTCTCTGGCTAGACTTTTGAAAAGTCCCGGATAACCCTGATGATGGCGCAATATGCTTACATCTGTGATTTCCTGAAGATGTGCAGGAATATCTGAGATCAGGTATACCCATTTTGCTTTATCAAAATCCAGTTTTTTGATCAGATCCACATGATCGATAATGCTTGGTTTATCTGCTGCTGAGAACAGGTCCAGCATGATTAATCCGTCAATGTTGGAAAGATCTTTTTCTGTATCTGTTACTTCTACGATGGCTCCGTGTTTTTCCAGAGCTTCTTTGATTGCGGAGGTATGAGTGCTGTTATCCTGGGTAATGGCAAAACGTTTTCCCTGCAATACTTCTGTGTTTTGCACTAAAGAAGCATCAGTAGGTGTGATGTCAAAACGAAGACGTGAAAGTACGTTTTGAGTCGGCTCTACAGGGGTTGCTTTAATTTCATTATTGGTTTCAGTGGCTTCGCCATTCATTTCATTGATCCAGCTTGCCAGTCCGCGAAGTGTTTTAATCGCAGCCAGTTTTTCCATGACATCATCAGCCTGTTCAAGGTTTTGACCAAAACCGATCTTGGTTTTAAGATCACCGATAATTTCCATACGTTTGATGGAATCTATACTTAAATCTGCTTCCAGATCCAGATCAAGACCCAGCATTTCTTTCGGATATCCTGTTTTCTCACTTACGATATTCAGAATCGCATTTTGAAGATCTTCAAGAGAAAATGCCGGCTGAGCCTGTAGTTTTGAAGCTGTTGATTCGGCCGCAGATCCATTTTTTTCTGTGGCAACAGTTGTTTCAGCACTTGAGAATTCAGTAAGCCATGAAACTAATCCGCTTAATGTTTTTATACCTGCCAGCTGCTCCATAACGGTGTCTTCGCTGGTGTTTCCGTTGCCCAGAGTTCCCAGTTCGTTACGAAGTGTTCCGATGATTTCAACTCTTTTAATAGAATCTATACTTAAATCCGCTTCCAGATCCATTTCCATACCCAGCATTTCCTGAGGATATCCTGTTTTGTCACTTACCACCTGCAGTAATAAGGATTTGATATCTTTTGAAGGTGCTTGTTTCACGGCTGTAACGGCTACTGGTCTTTCCTGCTGAACAGGCTGAACCGGAATAGCAGAAACTGGCTGTTGAGCCGGAGCCTGCACCGGTGAATGATATACAGGAGCAGGAAACGCCTGAGGATTCTGTCCTATAAAGGAAAGCATCACATCGCGTTGTGCCTGTATCATTAATTTCATACTGTTTAAATATTCCTGCAGCATACGTTCAGCGGTAGATTGCGCTTCAGCTGCCGGTGCCTGATGATTCGTAATAAAATTGTTCATGGGAATAGGGTTTATGAGTGGTAATGCACCATTAGATGGCAGATTACCATGAGTTGGATGGGCAGTCTGCCCGTTAACACGCCAGATGGCTGGACTTTTCTTATAAAGCTCAGGTTGGTTTAGATCAATAACCTTCACGTTTCGGCCATCAAAAAGTTTTTCAATATTAAAGCTTCGGCCGGTTCCTAAATATTGTGCCAGCATACAAAGAAGGTGACTGAATTTATTGTGGCTGTTGTCTTCAACATATAAGGTCAGCTGATCTTTTTCCAGACAGGATTTGGTTAATCCGGTAAGAACTTTTCCCGGTCCTACTTCAATGAAGATTCTTGCTCCGTCATTGTACATGGCCTGCAGCTGTTCTACAAATCTCACAGGCTGTACCAGGTGGTCAGTAAGTCTTTCTTTTATTTCTGCCGGATCTGCCGGATATACTTCTGCCGTGGTATTGGACCATACCGGAATCTGCATTTCCCCGAAAGGAATATCTTTCAATACCTCAGCATATAATTCCTTGGATTTTGCTAACAACGGACTGTGGAAGGCACAGGCAACTTCCAGTTTTTTAGCAGAAATCCCTTCCTGTTTAAGCGTCTCAAGCAGTTTATTGATCGCATCCGTACTTCCGGCGATCACACATTGTGTTGGCGCATTGAAATTGACAGGATAGCATCCTTCTATTTTCGCAATAATCGGTTGCAAACGTTGCGCTGTAGCGCTTGCTGCCAGCATTGAACCCGGATCTCCTCCTTCCACAGAATTTAAAATAGACTGAGCTCTCTGAACACTTAAGTCAACCAGTTTATTTTCATCAAATACTCCTGCAAAGCATAAAGCCGGAATTTCACCGTAGCTGTGGCCTGCCAGCATATCTGGAATAATACCCAATGATTCTAAGAATCGAGCCAATGCAAGGTCTACAATTCCTAAAAGTGGTTGTGCTAAACGGGTATCTTTAATGGTTTCTTTCTGTTGTTTTACATCAGCCTCATTAAAAGTTTTAGATGGGAAAACCACTTTTTCAAGCTCAGGATAATTATCAATAATCTTACGCATGGCCGGGAAAACGACAAATAAGTCACGGGCCATATTGATTCTCTGGCTGCCTTGTCCGGGGAATGTGAACGCTACTTTACCTTCTTTTTTATTCACGGTAAATGTATCTTTAGTCTCAATTCCTAACAATACCAGCTCAACCTTCATCATCAGATCTTCAACCGTATCAGCCACAATGCTGAACTGGATAGGCTTTTCTGAACTGATGCTTAAGCTGTATGCAATATCCTGTAACGGAATACCATCATTAATTTCTAATAAAGTTTTAATCTGACCGGACTGTTCTTTCGCTTCTTCATATGTATCTCCACGGAAAACAAACAGTTCTGAAGGCCATGACTGCATGGCAATTGAATCATCCTGCTTAGGATGGTTCGCAATAACGGTATGGAAGTTTGTTCCTCCAAATCCGAAAGCACTGATCCCTGCATAACGGTTTTTCTCTGCCCATAATCCACTTTCTGCATGGAATGCAAACGGACTGGTTTCTGCATTGTAATACGCGTTAGGCTGCTGAAGGTGAAGGGTAGGTGGCTTTACACCGTGATATACTGCAAGAGAAGCTTTGATTAATCCTGCTAATCCTGCTGCACATTTTGTATGACCAATCTGTGTTTTTACAGATCCTAAATGAGTCTGCCCGGGTAATGCCCCTGAACGGCTGAATAAATTAGTCAGTGCACTTAATTCGGTTTTATCACCTACCACCGTTCCTGTACCGTGAGCTTCCACTAATCCAACAGATGCAGGGCTTATACCTGCCTGGGTGTAAGCACGTTCTAATGCTCTTACCTGACCTATCTGTCTTGGAGCAGTCAAGCCCAATGCTTTTCCGTCACTGGATCCTCCAACGCCCTTAATCACTGAATAAATACGGTCTCCATCACGTACGGCATCCTCATATCTTTTTAAAACAAGGATGGCAATACCTTCTCCAAGAGCAATACCGTCTGCATCGCTGTCAAATGTAGCACATCTTCCTTTTCTGGATAGAGCATGCGTGCTGGAGAACATCAGATAATCGTTAATTCCATTGTGTAAGTCTGCACCTCCGGCAAGAACCATATCAGATTTTCCTAATACAAGTTCCTGACATGCCAGATCAATGGCAGCCAAAGAAGAAGCACATGCTGCATCTACCGTAAAGTTTCTGCCGCCAAGGTCTAATCTGTTCGTAATCCTACCTGCGATTACATTTGCCAGAATACCCGGGAAAGAATCTTCAGTCGTATGTGGGAAGGCTTCTTTTACTTCTTCATGAAGTTCTCCGAAAACCTGCTTATAATATCCTCTGAAACTATAGCTGTTGGCAAGATCATTTCCTCCTTCAGCCCCTATGATGACAGAAATGTTTTCTCTGTTGATGTGTTTTTCTCCATATCCTGCATCTTCCATGGCACGCTTGGCAACCAATAAAGTTAACAGTTGAGTAGGTTCAATAGCGGCAAGAGATTGTGGTGGAATACCGAATGCCAATGGATCGAAATCGATTTTAGGAATAAATCCTCCCCATTTGGAGTGGGATACATCCGGTCCGTCAGAATCCGGATGGTAGTATAATTCCTTATTCCATCTTTCGTCGGGTACTTCAGTGACACTGTCTTTTCCTAAAATGATGTTTCTCCAGTATTCATCAAGGTTTTTAGCTCCCGGGAAAATACATTCCATTCCTACGATGGCGATGTCCAGCGGTTTTTCCGTAGAAACGGGTTCTTCCGGTAATGCCGCCTCCTGAATATGTTCGTAATTGTCTACAACACTTTGATGAAGTGCTGCCAGTGAGATCACACGATTCTGCATGGTGGCTACCTGTCCGATCATATACATTCCTAAGTCCAGCTGATCCTCTTTAGGAATATTGACAAGCTTATCGCCCTGTCGTTCTATGCCTTTCGCAGCAATACGTAAACGGCCTACATTTAATTTTTCAAGCTGTTCCCAGACTTGTTTTTTATCCATTCCGGCAGCAAGAAGTTTTGCTTTTTCTGTATTGAAATGGTGGGTAAAAGCTGTATTTAAACAACGGGTTTCGTGTCCTGGAGCTGTTTCCAGCAAGACCGTATCTTTTGCCTGCATAGCCTGGGACTGAAATTCTTCCTGAATGGCTCCTGTCTGTACAGCTTCATGAGTATACAGATAGGCTGTACCCATCAATACCCCGATTTTTACTCCTCTTGCAGCCAACGGAGCTGTCATGATGGAAACAAATGCCGTTGAAAAGGCGTTATGAATTCCCCCTGCAAAAAATACACTGATGTTTTCAGGATGCTCTTCTTTTAAAATACGTTCAATTTGTTTTTCCCAAAGAACTGTGCTGGACAGAGGTCCTACGTGGCCTCCGCATTCACGTCCTTCAAAAATAAAGTTTTTAGCTCCTTCTTTCAGGAAAATATCCAGAAGAGCGGGGGAAGGAACGTGTAAGAATGATTTTATTCCGGCTTTTTCAAATACTTTAGCCTGTGCGGGTCTTCCTCCTGCAATTAAAACTACCGGAGGTTTTGCTTCCAATATATAAGAGGTTTGCTCATCTCTTAATTCCTGAGGGGCAAATCCTAAAATTCCTACTCCCCATGTTTTTTCTCCGGCCAGCTTTTTGGTGTCCATTACCAGAGACTTTGCAGATTCTCCTTTCAATAAGGATAAAGCAACAAAAGGTAAAGCTCCGGCATCTGCTACCGCGTTGGCAAATGAAGGAACGTCACTCACACGGGTCATCGGGCCCTGAGCAATAGGATATTGCAGTCCCAGTTCCTGAGCTAAAGAGTTTCCTTTATCAATTACTTTGAGTGCTTTTGCCTGCTTCAGATGTCCGTACATGGCTTCTTTGAAACCGAAAATAAGTTTTTTCAGTGTTTTGAAGTCTTCATACAGATCTGTGGCCAGCGAAATGTCCTGTCCCATTGGAATGTAACAAGTGCTGAGATCCAGGCCTGTAAAATATTGTTTCAGATCTCCGGCAGTTGTATTCTCGGGTAAGGAAGGTGAGTTGGGTCTCACCAATACACGATGGTTGGCAATCACCTTAGTTTCTGTACCATTCAGTTTTGAGCATACTTCTTTGAGGTCCTGAGGAACTGAACTTTCGGGGAACAACGCTAGCTGGCTGTCCAGTACAATTCCTGTTGCTCCCAAAGCTTTTGTTGCCGCTGCGGTATGGAGACCTATTCCTCCCTGTACCCACACCGGAATGCTCTGGATTTCTTTGATCACACGCTGGAATAATACAAACGTGGATTCATAGCCTACCCATCCGCCTGCTTCATTTCCTTTGATAATGATTCCTTCTGCTCCCGCCTGTTCAGCCTGTCTTGCTTCTTCCAGACTGGTTACCTGATAAACTGCAGGCAGCGCAGAGGGCTTAGACATTCCGAATGGAAGGATCGCAAATCTTACCTTTTCAGGAATTTGAAGAGAGACGAAGTTGTCTGCAGAAAAATAAATACCATAAGATGGTACGTCTATCTGATCAAGTTGATGTAACGCTTCCTGTGCAGCCGTTATCTCATTTCCTAAACTTAAAACGGGGAATGCACCCGCCTGGTGTAATCTGGATATAAGAGTAACGTCCGGCTTTTCAAAAGGCGTCAGTCCAATAATGGTTAAGTTTTTCATGGCGTGATAATTATTGAATGATAGCAGAGATTCATAACAACATGCTTTGCCTTTCGGTAATAAGGCAATTGCTTATCATTATGATATAATAAAATTGGTTTTTGTTAGATCGTTAACGAATTGAATCTTTTTTTGGCAATTATTCAATGATCTATTGGTCTGGAATAGATTGCATAATATAAGGTTAGTGTCCGGTTGTTCAAAGGGCATCAGCCTGATTTTGGTCAAGTTTTTCATAGCATTTACGGTATTGGGATAGTTAATGTTGTTTCATAACAAAACATCAATATCACTGGGATATACAATGATATTTTGTTACGATGAAATAAAAATAATAAAATTGTATTATATATTTAATCATAAATGCAATTTGATAACTATTTTTTAATATAAAAAGTATAATTATTCAAATGCTATTAAAGTATATTTATTGTTTTATTATTCTTAGAAACGTGACGATACAATCTTAGTAATTTTAACTATAACTATTTATAGTTAAAAAAATGTTAAGCAAATATAGGAATAAAAAATAAAATATTTCAAAAACAAGAGATTTGTTTTGAGTAATATTACAAAAAGATAATATACAGTGATAAGAGTCCGAAAGTGTAAGAATCTCCTTTGTCAATCTGATAAATGGACAGTGCAAATTTATATAAAATTAATCAATATATTGTGATTTAATTTAAATTATTTATGAATTTTTCCTATCCTTTTGATAAAGAAATAGATAGGATATTTTAAGAATAATTAATATATGTTTCCGAAATTCATAAAAAAAACAGTAAGTGTTTGATATGCTTACTGTTTCTTATGTGTCGATTGTTGTTGTTTTTGTTAATAAGCCATTGGCATGCTTTGTGGGATCATTGAAGTAAAATTCCTTTCAGTGAGCAGGATTGCAGGTGAGTTGTTGTTGGTTTAAAAAACTAAAAGATACTTAATCCATACTGTTTGGCCAGATCTAAAATCATATGATAGCCGGCCAGAGAATTTCCATGCTGGTCTAAAGCAGGACTGAATACTCCGATTCCCATTTTTCCCGGAACACTTACGGTAATTCCGCCTCCTACACCGGATTTGCTTGGCAGTCCTACCATTCTGGAATATTCACCGCTGAACTCATACATTCCGGCAGTCAGCATTTGTGATTCTATCAGTTTGGCCATATCGGCATTTTTAAAAGTGGTATCTCCGTCGAATCTTACGCACTGGTTGGCAAAGAAATAACCTATTTTAGCAAGATCCTCAGCGGTAAGTTCAATGGAACACTGCTTGAAATAGTTGTCCAGCTGGTCTTCATTTCCCGAAATCAGTCCGCTGTTTTTCATAATATAAAACATTCCACGGTTGCGGTGTCCTGTTGATTTTTCAGATTCGTAAACTGATTTGTTGTAATCTATGGATGGATTTTTAGTAATATATCTTACCATATCCAGTATTTTCAGGAATGGTTTTTCTCCGTCACCGGAAATTAATGAAGTAGTAAGAATTGCCCCTGCATTCATCATAGGATTAAGCGGTTTTCCTGTAGTTTCAAGGTTGGAAAAATGGTTGAAAGGTTTATCGGAACCGAAATATCCCATTTTTTCAAAGATATTGGTTTCTCCTTTTTCATTGACAACCACCATTAACGATATGATTTTGGAAATGCTCTGCATGGTGAATTTTTTATTGATATCTCCGGCATTGAATACTTTCCCATTTTTGTCTACCACTGAAAAGGCTATTGCTTTAGCGTCCATTTTTCCCAGTTCAGGAATATAATCAGCTACTTTTCCCTGGCTGTAATAAGCTCTGTTCTTCTCCAGGATGCTGTTTAGTGTTTTGTCCGAAATGGTTGAGATATCTGCGGTTTTCTGAGCATAAACAATTGTGTTTAAGGAAATAAAAGCTGCTGTACAGATTCCTTTAGCAGAGAATAAAAAGCTGTTGTTTTTCATAGGGAAGGTATATTCAAATATAATGTTGATGATAAGCCTTGAAAAACAAAGATAAAGTATTTTAATCTTGCCAGCAATTCTCATTATCGTAGTTACGAATATCGATGCAGGTGGGCATAGGTGATGCTTATAGAAGAAGAATAAATTGCCGGATTACATGAGAAATTTTTTAAGAAAAGAAATGGATAAAATTTTGTTGTTTTACCTGTTTTGTATATGTGATTAATTTTAATTTAAATTATTATTTTGAAGTAAAAAATTAATTTTATTTACTTTTTTGTTGTTTGTTTTGGGTTTTAATACGCTAAAATAAATGATTTTATTCTGTTAAAATGGGGTTGGAGCGCTTAAATAGGCCGGAGCACAGGGATTTTTTTACATAACTAATGTGTTGGTGAAATAGTATATAATCACGAATTTGTTTATATTGTTGAAATTCAGTTGTGAAATAATGTTATTTTTTCACGATTAAATGATTTTTGTATTATTATTTTTATTAATTTGACAAAAAATTAATAACACTTTTTTAATAACTATGAAAAACAACACCTACTTTGGCAGGCAGCACGTCTTCAGATGGCTCCTGCTATGTTGGCTTCTGGTACCGTGGGTACTGCAAGCACAAGCTCAAATTACATGGACCGAAGAGGTCGGATGCCAGGAATTCCGCGGCGAAAAAGAAGGTCAGATCCCTGACAACGGTATCGCCAGTTCCTACATCAATTCTTCGCAGTGCCTCCGCGTCTGCGAGAAGTCAATAGACCCTGTCAAATATCTGGTTCAGGGATCCAACGTTTCTAATGTACAATGGTCAGTTTCGGGAGGAACTGCCACAATTTCCGGAACCGGAAATACCTTGGCGTATGTTACGTGGGGTGCCGCCGGTAATGGATCTTTACAGGCTGTTATCACATACAACGACGGAACTGTGGAAACACAGACCATCTGTATTGAAAAAATCAACAGACCTATTGCTAAGTTTGAATTGCTTAATCTGGATTACACGGTATGTAATAATACAACGGTGTATTTTGATAACCTTTCCGAACAAAACGGAGGGTCAGATATTGTCAATTATTTCTGGCAGTTCGGAGATGGAACTACTTCCACTTCCACAGCTTTTGAACCGTCTCATGTCTACACTAATCCCGGTAATTATACCATTCAGCTTACCGTAACCAATAAGTGCGGATGCCAGAGCAAGTACAGAAAGGAAATCAAGGTAGTAAAATCTTATCCTGTACAGATCAATTGTGCTTCTGTAGTATGTGAAGGAAGTACTGAGAAATACAATGCTCAGGATGGGTGTAACAAAGGACAATGGAAAGTTATTGGTGGAAACATTATAAACAATAACGGTAACGAAATTGAAGTAGTTTGGGATCAGGTGGATCCTCTGGACGGTTTCGGGTATGTCATGTATATGTCTGAATGTGCCTGCCCTGAATGGACTACAGTTAAAATCCCAGTGATTTTAAAGAATGCAAAAGTTAAAGGACAGGATAAAGTATGCGCCGGAAAGCAATATACCTATTCTATTCCTCAATGGCCTACGACAAAAGTTAACTGGAATGTATCCGGGCCTGGAACAGGGCTGCTGGTTAATACCCAGCAGAGAAATGAAATTGTTTTCTCGGCTACTCAGCCCGGAACATATCACCTTGAGGCCACCTACTACAATACTTTATTAGCTTGTGAAGGAAATGCCTCAATTGATATCACTGTTGAACAGCCTGTAACGATAAGCGGCGGTACGGATGAGATCTGTGCGGGAACAAGCCAGACATTTACAGCTACCCCTAATGTACCTGTTATCTGGAAAGTAACTACCGGAGGCTCTACTGTGACTTCGGGAGTAGTATCCGGGCCATTCAGCTATACTTTTAACACCGCGGGAACCTATACTATCGTTGCTGTGAAGCAAGGAGGAGATTGTGAAAGTAACCCAAGAATTATTAAGGTATTACCAATTCCGCAGCCCCCTACAGGAACTATTTCAGGTGAGACAAAAGTATGTCCTGGAAAACCTTATGTGTATACCATCAGTTCAGTGGATCCGGGAATGGTTCCGGTTTGGAGTGTTACTAACGGAACAATCCAGGGTAGTAATGCAGGATCTTCTGTAACGGTTATCTTTAATACGGGTGCTTCATCCTATTCAGTATCTGCACAGAATAAATCGATGAGTAATGCAGGATGTCTTTCTGCTCCGATTTCGTTCAGTGTAGCGCCGTTAGACCTTAATACCATTACGGTTAATCCTAATCCGGGCGGACCTTTCTGTCCGAGCAGCACACAGACATTTACTGCAAATCTGAACGGTATTGTTCCTGATTTTATGGAATGGACATTCGGAAGTCCTAACTTCGGAAGTGTTGTAGGGGGACAGGGTACCAGTAACATTACTGTCAACTTCAACGAAATCTCTACAACAAGCAGCACTATGCTGAACCTGAGAGTTGTAAAATGTGGAGTTACAAAAATCATCAGTGTTCCGGTATCTTTATTACCGCTTCCTGTGGTAAGCTTCACAAATGTTGGAGGAATCTGTTTAGGTTCCAACCTTACATTCTCTGTTAATCAGGGATCAATCACTTCAGCAACGGGTGTAACTTTCACTTTTGCAAACGGAAATACCTATAATACCACTTATAATCCATCAGGAAATTACAGCTTCCCTAATAACGGATATATTCAAAACGGATCAGGAAGTAACGTTTCTCAAACGGTTACAGTAACTTATACAGGAACTAACGGATGTAACTATAAGCCTACTGCAAGCGCAAACTTTACAATCTATCCTGAAACTATTATTACAGTTTCTCCGGTATATAATATCCTGGTATGTGATCCTACAACAATGACACCGTATACGCTTACGGCAAATAGTTCTACAGGACTTACCAATATTACTTCCTGGCAGTGGTTCCAAAACAATTCACCTATATCAGGTGCTACAACCAACTCATACACCATAGGCGGTGCAGGTGCTTTTGGAACTTATAGAGTACAGGCTGTAGATATTAATGGTTGTGTGGTTTCTTCACAGAATATTAATGTGAGCCAGCTTTGCCCAAGCAGCGGAACTTGTAATACAGATCCTCAGATCAACTTTACAGCTACTTGGTCAGGTTGTAATACAATTTCAACATCAGGGTTAACGTATAACGGAACTCCTGATCAGATAGAATGGTCATCAGACAACGTACTTACTTTAACTTCTCCTCAGGGACAGCCTACAGCAACGTATCAGACTACACTTGCAGGAGCACATATTGTTTTTGTACGTTTAAGATATGGTTCATGCTGGTACAGCAAAGCAGTAGAAGTAAGAAAGAACTATGAACCTAAATTCAGTGTAAGCACGGTATGCAGCGGAGGCGGATATAACGTGACTCTGTTTAACAGTTCTACTATATTTGAGATTAACCAGTCATCTATTACGTATACTTTCACCAGCCCGGGTCAGCCAACTCAAACAGGACAGACGGCTACTTATAACAACCTTGCGCCAGGTACTTATACCTTCACCATGACAATGTCTGCGCCAGGGAAACCAGCGTGTACCACTACACAGACGATCACATTAGCTCCGGTTCCTAGTACCAGCTTCCTGGTTCCGGCATGGCTATGTGTACGTGAACCTATTACATTCACTGCACCGGGATACAACTCGGCTAATACCTACACATGGCTTTTTGATGGTACAGCGTATGTAGCTTCGGGAGCAACTGCTACGGTTACCTATAATACAAGTGGTGCCAAGACAATACAGCTAAAAGTAACTACTCCTAACGGATGTGTATATATTTCACCAATTGCAAACATTAGCGTGAATGAAGCTTCCATTGATGGTAATATTTCACCTGTTAACGTAGTTGCCTGTGCAGGATCTGTTCCTACACTTGTATTTAATGGTTCGGTAGGAACTGCCAGCCAGTATATCTGGATGAATGGTTCACAGCCGGTGCCTGGAGCTCCAAATTCAATGACATTCACGCCTACTCAGTCGGGAACTTACTGGCCGGTATTGGTATCACCTGATGGTTGTAAAACAAGCATCATGAGTACTAAACCTGCAACAGTAACGGTTAAAAATGCTCCATATGTAAATATTTCCGGTAAAGCTACTATCTGTGCAGGATCTTCTACCATACTGACTGGTCTTGTAACAGATAATACATTAGAATACCAATGGAAGAAAGCAGGTTCAGTAGTTATACCATGGACTTCTGCTCCTTATCCGATCACTCTTAATACAGGATCATTAGCTGCAGGTACCTATGTATATACTCTTGAGGTAAGAACTCCGGGTACATCAGGATGTGTAAGCTCTAAAAACTTTACCCTTACGGTAAGTAATCCGCCATCATCTATTACGGCAACGTATAGTTTGGTGAGCTGCCAGCCTTATAAAATTCAGTTAACTGCATCAGGACCATCTACAGGAAATTATAACTGGAGTAATGGAATGTCTGGTCAGACAATTACAGTCAATGAAGGTGGTGTATTCCAGGTTACTTATACTGCGCCAAGCGGTTGTAAAGTATCCAGCTCTGTAGAAGTACCATTAAGCCTTGAAAGCCTGATGTGGGTATTCCCTACAGGATGCTATGATGAATGTCTCAGAGAGAAGAATTACATTATAGGACCAAAAGGGGTATTTGATCATCATGACTGGATGTTGTTCGGAAACAGTATTCAAACCGGGAACAATAACTTTATCTTCCCGTTATATATCGGCTCTCCTGGTACATACCAATTACAGGTAAATCACTTAGGATGTCAGTATACATCAGGAACCATGAATTACTATCCAGGTAAAGATTGTGGATACGAAACAGATTGTAAGATTGAAGGAGATATTAAACCAATGAAGTGGGTAGGAGACCATTACTCTGTTTCTGGTATTATTCACAATGCCGGAGGACAGCCAATAAGTCTTAATGTTTCAAGTGTTAACGGATACGGAACTTATATTCCGTCTATTATTACCATTCCTGCAGGAGGAGTGTATGATTTGAATGCTAATCCGTTAGCTTTCTATCCAAATCCAAACTTCCAGGGTACAGACGAGGTTTTATTCTATAATGAGACATGTAAGTTTAGTACCAAAGCGGTAGATCCGGAATGGATAGGCATGAGAAGTGCATCAAGAAGTGTTACCGCTGCTGCTGTTTCTTCTCTGAAAATGATACCAAATCCTGCGAAGGAAAAAGTGAAAATCTCATACAATACAGGTAACGAAAAGTTATTGGCAAAACAGATTACAGTTTTTGATGCCATGGGCAATGTCAAATTCCGTAAAGAAGTGAAAGCGGCTTCCGGAGAGGTAGACGTGGAAGTTTCCAGCTGGCTGCAAGGCGTTTATATCGTTATTGTACAGACGGGAGATACATCATTACAAGGGAAACTAATTAAAAATTAGTGACTTATAAATCAGTGTTCTCTTCGGAGAGCACTGTTTTTTATAGTATGTGATAATTAAATGAATTTATATGATACAACTAAAAAACAAGCTTTGGGGATTACTATTGATGTTGCCGGTATTATCTTTTAGCCAGACTTACCAGTGGCAATGGGCAAAACAGGCTGGCGGCCAATCCGGTTCTGCCGATCCGGGGTTTAATTACCAATTTGATGAATCTATACGGGATATTGTTGTAGATAATAATAACAACACCTATTATCTCGCAAGTGTATGGAATGGAGGCCAGAATCTGAATGGGGTAGCTGTACCTAATTATGGACTACGTGATCTTATTTTGTTTGCTACGGATTGTCAGGGTAATGCACTGTGGTCTACCGTTATTGGCGGATCAGAAGATGGTGAAAATGCCTGGCATATTGAAGTGGATAATAATGGTGGTTTATATGTAATGGCTACTCTTTATAATAATTCTTACAGCGGCGATCCTACCGCTCTTCCTATGCATTTTGATGCTACTCACACCATGCCTTTGTATACGTATTATGATCAGACAGTAGAACCGGCGCATAAAGCGGCATATCTGCTTAAATATAAAACTTCTGACGGAACATTGGATTGGAGTAAAGCTTTGCAGGGAGATGTGAGTTATCTCAGCAGACGCTGTGATGTTCAGATGATGTATATGGATTCATCCAAAAATATTCATGCTGTTATGGGTTTCAGAGCAGGAAATCATTTAAATGGTTTAATTACCGTGCCTTCAACCTTCACTACCTCCTTTCAGTACTATCTGGTTAAATTCAACTATGATAACGGGAGTATGACACCTGCAACGCCACTGTTGCTTCCTATAAGCGGAGGATTAACTGCAGGAGGAACTGATGGTAAAGTAAATCTGCTGTACGATGAAAGCTTAAACAGATATTATCTGGCAGGAAAAAGAATGGTAGGAAACTACAGCAGTACTATGGAAAGTCTTTCGTACAATAATATTCCTTTTACAAAAAATGCCTATATACTTGCGTTTAACGGAAGTACCGGAGCTGAATTATGGAGAAAAGAATTTGACAATAGCTTACCGGCATTTATGGATGATGAAATTCATTCCGTAATCAAAGGTTCAGGTTCTTCGGATATTTATATTTCCGGACGTTATTTTTCAGGAACAGTTCCTACCACTTTCGGAAACTATTCTTTTCCTGTACAAAATTATCAGGGACAGACTCCTTTTGTGATGAAACTGAATGCTGATGGAGCCGTACAATGGGCAAAAGTTCCGGATGGGCTTACAAGCTTTTCTGCGTACCGTTTCATGAAAGGAAAGCTGGCACTGAACGGAAATGAACTGGCCTTCGCCAAAGGAAGCTGGAATGAGATTTGGGGAAGCTTTTCAATGACACGTCCTAATTCAGATTTATCAGATCCTTTGCTAGTACGTTTCAATAAAGATACGGGTGCAGTAATTGGAACCGGAGAAATTCATAGTAATTTTCAGGTTCAGGATGAATTTACAGCCATTGCTGTAGATAAAGATGGAAACTATGTACTGGGAGGTCTTTTTCATGACCAGCTCTTTACAGATTCCAATGATAATGTCAATACCATGACAGTAAATGTGACGGGAGGAAAATCCCAGTCTTTCATTACAAAATATTCCAAGTCAGCATGCAGCCAGATGTCGGTAGAGGAAACAGCCGTACAGGCAGGAATTCAATTATTCCCGAATCCGGTTCAGGATGTGCTTACCGTCAGGAGCAAAGAGCCTTTGGTTTCTTATGAAATCTTTGGAACTACGGGACAACTGTTAAAACAGGGAACTTTGACTATGATGCAGGAACAGATCGTATTATCTTCTCTTCAGACAGGGGTATATTATATTAAACTTAAAACAAAATCTTCAACAGTAACAGAAAAGATACTGAAGAAGTAAAAAAACAAAACTGAAAATTAATAACCTTATATATAAACAGCATTCTTTAAAAAGGATGCTGTTTTTTTTAGCCTTCATCTTATGCGATTGAAAACCTATTCCGTATTTTTGTACAGAATTAAGCAGCTAAACTGTTTATTCCAACCTATGAGCACTGCATTTTCCGGCCATGATCAAATTGAGGTGGTTTCTTCTTTTTCTGAACTTGTCAATACCCGTTTTCAAGGCGTTATGAATGCCATTTGCTGGCATAGGAATTTAGTGGGTGACTTTAAAGAAATTGTCACAAAGCTTCAGCTGAAAGATGATATTACAGAAGTTTCCGGCGAAGATCTTTTAGCATTGGAATTGTCAGAAGAGGGAAGTATGGCGAGAGAAATTATTTTAAATGACCTGCAGTTATTAACAGATTTCGGAGCTTCCCCGGTTCTTAATTTGCTTAAAAATTATGAGCGGGACGAAGAACTCGGTTTTATTTCAACGGATGTATACTCGTATCATGTTGACCGTTCGCCTGTTGCAACAGATACTTTTCTATGCACTTATCACGGAACGGCAAGTGATATCATAGCTAATGATCAGGTGGAACAGAAAATTGTAATTCCTGAAGTCCGGGAACAGCTCAAAAAATTACATGATGGCACTGAAGACGAATTTGAAGACTTCCTGAAAGAGTATTTCTTTGATCTTCATTATCATCCTAAGCCCGATGCAGAGCCTGTCAATTTAGGAATTGGCCATCTTTGGCGTATTGCAGTAGATCATCCTGAGCAATCCGCTTTGCCTTGTGTTCACAGGGCACCTGTGGAAAATGATGGTGAATACAGGCTTCTCCTGATTTGTTAATTCAATTTGCATCGAAATCATGATGTCATGAAAAATCCAACATCTTCAGGATATTGGATTTCATCGTTGATAGACCGGGTTACATATCAGTTATTTATTTTCAGAAGATCAGCTTTACCATTTTATTTTTATTTTGGGCACTACCTTTTTTATTTCTTTAGCTACATTAGTTCCCGCTTTTCCCAGTTCGTTGCTTATGTTTCTAACCACTTTCACCGCTTCATGATTTTTTCCGGGACCGTATTGTAAATCATGAACGGTCGTATTCCATGTTTTGACGATATCGTTATTAGGACCAAACTGACCTTTTAAAGCGTCTCCAATCTGGTTTAATCCTTTAACAATCGTATTATTTTTTCCAAAACAGCCGTTGTCACCACCAACTCCGTTTGTTAAACACTTATTTAATTCTCGGTAGGTAAGTTGGCCTCCCGCACATCCTGCAAATGCATACGGCTGGCCTCCGGTGCTTACCGCACATTCCACGGCTATTTGAGCTTCTGTATTCAGATTAAGCTTACCTGCTCCATAACACACGGCAGTTCCCATAAAAGATATTTCTCCACTGTTGGCCTGGTCTTTAAAGCAGGAAACTAATTGCTTGAGTTCAGGATCATTGACTTTATCAGCAAAACAAAGAGGATACATTTCATAATTGCCGCCATATTCTTTATAGCACTTCATCATATCCCGGGTAATCTGTTTTTCTTTTGAACCGCCTAAAATACTGAGCATACAAAGGCTTTGTTCCTCCATGGTTGCTGAATTTTTGGCACATTTATAAATTTCAAGTTCTTTCTGTCCTGCCATATTCGTTACCATACAGTCCCCGAATTTCAACTGGTTTAATGATCCGTCAAAATTCAAAGAATTCTTATAACAGTCCACGGCATTCTGCTCACTGGTCATCATCACATCTCCATAAGGTTTTTGCTCGTCAATAATCTGCGTAGGCAAAGGTCTTAATCCGTCAGCGGTTTCAATTCCTATCTGATGATCGTACGTAGGCTTTGGCAGATACATAACCGGTGGAGGAGGAACAGGAATATTGGAATAACCCACGACACGGTATCCATATCTGTAATCCAGCTCTATAATATTTTTATTAAAATCCAGAAAAAAAGCCTTTTGATAAGGAACGGCAGACGGTAAGCGCAGATAATTAATTCCGGTCTGATCATATACGGCCTGGCCTGCATTTCCCGGATTGCCATCCTGAACAATCACCCCTGTATTATACATCGTAAAAGACTGACCATAAGTAGTCAAAAACATCTGTCCGATTGGATAAACCTGAGCAAACACAAGGGAACAGAAACTCATCAGTGAAATCAGCACACTTAAAATGGATAGTTTTTTAATAATTGCGTTCATGATACTTATTTTTGATAAAGGTACCCCCGCAGACCAATATCAAAACATTACCCTTTTTCGCTATTTTTTTAAAGTTGAAGAGCTTAATAAATGAAAAACAGCCTTGGAAGGGCTGTCTTTTATTTTTGGATTTGAAATTTTTGAGTGGTGATAGAATTTACTTCTCGATACAGAAAGTGTAAAATATTGTACTAATAATAGTTTGCAAATGCATAGTAACAAATATGTAGCAAAACATCAATAAATAATGGAATATTATAGTTCAAAAAAAATCCAAACAAAATTTTGAATTGATATACTGTCAGTGTAAACCTTTATTCCGCAAATCATTTAAGTAAAGTTTCACCCACAACTATACCTTGAAATCTTCTTGACTTTTTTTACAATGCTTTTAATTTGCAGAAATTCAAAGATCTTATACTGCTACTGTTATTAATATCTGTTATAGACTTCCATTAGCATCAACAAAAAGGATGAATGAATTTTACATTCATTTCAAAGAAAGTAAAATATAGTGTAAAGACTTTATTCATTGTCATTTTTAATATTAACAATCAATTTTTCTAAAGTATCTTTTATATTCTTTTCAATTTCACATTCCCAAATTACTATAACTTTCCAACCTAATTGTTGCAATTCTTTTATATACTTCTCATCTCTATCAATATTCTTCGAAAGTTTTTCTTCCCAAAATTTAGAATTTGTAGCGGGAATTCTTCCTTCTCTGCAATCCTTATGATAATGCCAAAAACAGCCATGAACAAAGATTACTGTTTTATATTTGGGTAAAACGATATCTGGTTTTCCTGGTAAATCCTTTTTGTGAATTCTGAATCTAAACCCTTTCATGAAAAGTTGTGAACGTAAAATCATTTCCGGTTTAGTATTCTTCCCTCTGATTTTACTCATCACTTCACTACGTTTTTCTTTTGACCAGATATCCATTCTTTTATGATTTTATTGTAAATTTACTACTTATTCTATAGGATTACTTTGCTTTTTACTATAAAATCATACAATCCAATTGCAATAGCTTTTGCTAAAGGTACAGGAACGCCATTTCCAATCATTTTAAATTTTTTAGATAAAGGTAATTCTACAGGCAAAATATAAGTATCTGGGACACCTTGTATTCTTAATGCTTCTCGAACCGATAAGCGCCTATGCATATATGGATGTAGATGCACTTCATTATTTCCATAACAAGCTGTTGGACTATATCTAAAACGATGAAGTCGTTTGAAAGAAGGTCGGTTTGTTTCGCCTTCTTCAATTTGCTCTAATTCGTTTACAGATTTGTACAAAGTAAAAATCTCATTTGCATTTGGAATTGTATTTAACTTATGTTTTGGAACTAAACAACTTTCTACACATAATTCAAAAGGCACATTTTCCGGTTTTTTCAATAATTTTCCAAATGGAACTTGTTTTCCCCAATTGTATTTTGTTGCTGCATTATGATATTTTTCATTTACAGGAAAAGGAAACCATTTTCCAAAAGGTGTTTTTGCAATTGCTTTTTTGCTAAGGCAATCTTTTCTAATACCAACAAAAAAAACACGTTCCCTATGTTGCGGAACGCCATGATTCAAAGAATTTAATTTTTCGTGATCAACGTAATATTCTTTCTCAACTCGTTTTAAAAGCTTTTGCAGATACTCTTTTGTTTCTTTTCTTTTCATTAAACCAGTTACATTTTCCATTACAAAAAAGGTTGGTTTTAATTCTAAAATTTTATCAAAGTAAACAACAGTAAGTTTACCTCTTTCTCCATTAAAACCTTGCAAATTTCCGTTCAAAGTGAAATCTTGACATGGCGGTCCACCAATCATTCCAAAATGTTCAGGTTTTCCATTAGGAAACGCTTCTGAAATTATTTCTTCTGAACTAATTTCTGTAATAGATTTAGTATTAAAAATTTCCGCTTTAATATCATTGCCATTAGATTTTCTCCAAGAAGTAATACCAGCCGCATGTAATTTTGCAAAAATATCATCAAACTCATTAGACCATACAATCTCAAAACCAGCTTGTTCAAAACCCATATCCAGAAAACCTCCACCAGAATAAAAAGAAAGAACAGGTATTTTAGTTGTCTCTTTAAACATATTATTTTATCAAGGATTCAATATCTTTTCTTTTAACTATTTCAGTCGGTAATATGGTAAAAACTGCTTTATAATTTTGAAATCTTTCTTCTTTTTTTGTTTTCCATACAGCAATTAAATCATCCATCTCATTCAACCCATTATAACCCGGCTTTAAAACACCATGGAATATCCGATCGAAACCTTCAAGGCCTTTAGAAAATAATAAAATGAGCGGATATTCTTTTTTCAAGTAGAAATTATTAAATATTGAGCGTAATACTTGATTACCTGGCAAATCATGTATTTCTTTTCCTGGCGATTTATTATCTCCATAATAAATAACTTTGTTAGAAATTAATTCATCCGGCCAATCATTATCTTTGAATGTAGTATAAAGTACTATTAATTTAGGAGATAACGAGCTCCCAGAAAAACGGATTCCTGATTGATTTCCTACAGGGAGAAGCTTAGAGATTGGTTCACTTGATAGATTGGAAATTCTACCACCTTTATATGTAGCACCTTTTATTAAATCAGCATCTTTTAATGATTCAAATTGTATTACCTTATCCATATATCATAGTTGTTTCAGTGATTGAATAAACAAATTCTGTCGATTCTTTTCTGACATTATAAATTCGAATTTGCTTATCCTTATGACTATTTAGTTCGTCAAACATTTTCGAAGAAAAATTTTTAATAATTAGATTCTTATTTTCATTTTGCAAAAATACGGTTACGTTTCCATTCTGAAATTTCTTTACATCTTTAATTTCACCCAATACATCGTTGAAAGAATAATCTGTTTCAAGTTTCTTATGAAAGAAAGAACAAGCTGGTCTGTAAAGACAATACTTGCAATTTTCCTCTTTGGGATTTGCCGAAAATGACTTTGTATTTATGCAATCATTAGTCGATGTTAGAAGGTTTTTTGCCTCGTCAAAAAGCGCTTTACATTCTTCTTCTGAAAACTCAACCGGAAATTTCTGTTTCGCTAAATCAACCAAACTCAAATCCGTTGGAAACTTGTTTGTGTTTTCAAAATACAAGTAAGCGTAAAGTTTAAGTTGTTCTTTGTATTCGTTCTTTACATCTGAATAAATTTCGCCCTCATCATCTAAGCAATCTTGTGTGATTGCACCGGTTTTGAAGTCCAAAATTTCTATTTCATTTCCGTTCTCAATCACTAAATCAACTTTTCCACCAATCAATTATCTTGCGATTCAAACCATTTTTCAGAATGAAATTTTGAATTACTAAAACTTGCCGACTGTTCGGATTTACTTCGCAAATGCTTTTTTAGTTGAATTTTCTTCAATCCAAAATTTCGTAAACTAATTTTTAACGGGACAAAAAAGCCAAAACCTTTTTGTCGCAAATCTTCTTCAAGTGCTTTCACTTGCTTGTCAAATTCTGCATTAAAATCATCTTCATCTTTCACAATTCCTTTAGCAATCAGTTCAAGCATTTTGTGCAAAACCGTTCCGAAATACGCATTTGGCGAAAGCGGAAGTAACGGCTTCTTGTCAAATGCTTCTGCCAATAACGATTTGTAAGCACAGTTTTTCATTGAGTAAAATTGGCTTGGCGAAATGCGTTTGATTTCCTTAAAATTTATTTCTCCAACTTTATTCATCATCTCTCTATCAATTTTTCATAACACCAACCCGGTCTGCGATGCAAGTTAAATGTGTCAATTATGCTAATTTTTCCTCCGTTACCTTCAGTATGTTCTTTGATTTCATTATATATTTCAGCCAACCAATTTGCTTCCGAAAAATTTCTCATATTCCAGAATGGGTGAACAATCATTATCACATTTCGCTGACGTCTTCCCCACTTGATAATTGGTAAACCCTCAATTTCTATTATTTCAGTTGATTCGTCTTTTGAATAAAAAGAGTCATAGAATGAATTTCGCAATTTTTTAGCAAATGCAAGCCAATTATGTAATTCAAAAAAGTTGAAATTTCCATCTGCTCCGCAAACAAAAGTTGAGTCATTCATTAGACGAAGCATTGATAAACCTAAATGCCAATCAAGCAAACTGTGATAGTTCATATTCCGGAACACTTTCAAACAATCGTAACACGCATCATCACATTTTTCTTGATGGGTTTGCGAATGAATTTTTCCTAAATAACTGTTCGGATTACTTGGATTGATAGATTCTGAAAGGATGTTTGCAAGATTGTTGTATAAATATCTTACGAAACCTGAACCATTTGGTAATTCATCAGTCAAGATAATTTCGGCAATTCTTCTTCCATCTTCAAGTTCTTTCATTGAAATATCAGCAATTTCAATTTCTGTTGGGTCAACGTCAAGTTTGTCTGCTAAAATTCTTTGAAGTAAGAATGCTGCGGAATAATAACCGGAACGCACTCCATTACTTTGTGCTTTGACGTGTGGCAAATCTGTTTCGCTAAAAAACATATTCAAGTCAAGTTCATACGGAACATTTGTTGGTGTAATTCTGAATATCTCTGTATTTTTATGGCTCGCTAACGCAATTTGCTCGTCAGCACTTGTTGCAATTTGTTGAATAGTCATTGAATAACCACTTTCATCAGGAACATTTGTTGCGAAGTCGTTTAGCAACCATTGGTTATTGAACCAATATCCGTTAGAATTAGAAGGAAAACTGTTATTTGTATTGTAAAGTCGTCCTGTGAAAAATTTATCAGAATTTGTGTTTACACGCCAAGTAACATCATTATCAGAAATAGAAAATGAAGCGTTACCCATTGTTTTTTCGCTTGCCGAACCTATTTTTTCAGCAAATATTGGCGGACGTGAAAGCAAAAATTCAGAATCATCTTTTGTATCGCTTCCGGCTGAAAGATTTGTTCTGTATGCTCTTGGTGATTTTAGTTTAAATGGCGGTTGATATTTGTTCGGATTGTCTTCACCACAATTTGGACATGCATCAAATTGATTTTGGCTTTCCAATTCAGCTTTTCGTTCTACAGAATATGTTTCAAAAAATCCACAAGCTCTACAACGCACAAACCAGCGGTTAAGTGAAAAGGGAAGAAGATTTGCCGTATCAACATTTGTTATAGTTTCAAAACCGTTTCTGCGTGTTTTAATAAAATCGCTTGTGAAACCAATTACTTGATGAATGGCTTTGTCTTTTGTTTTCTGTGCACCCGGTGCAAATTCATAAATTGCCATTGCTTGAGCTCTGTCAATAGAAAGTGGTTCAGGTTTTCTGTTTATACCGTGATACAAATTTTTAACTGTGGTTGGCATTCCAAACATTGGCAAAATTCCGCCTTCGGCAAATTTTTCAGAAATATCATTGCTTGCAATTTCTTCATTGTTGATTATACTTTCAGCTTTTTCAATAAGACCATTAGGTGTTGTTGTGTCTGATACCCAATTTACAAATTCATTTTTTTTGTCTTGTAATTGTGGCGGTAGTAACGCATCAACAGTTTGTTCAATGCTAGTTCTGTTTTCATTTATCCAATTGGAAATTTCAGGTTTGTAAACAATCCAACTATCAACTGACCCAAATTCACCGTGAACACTTGATTTGTCGTCAGAAGTAATATCAATTTCTTTTTCAACGTATGCTTTGCGTAAGATTTCTTTTGCAAGCAAACGTCTAAAAATTCTTTCTTGACCCATTGTCAAGAAAGGTGTTGGTGGTGCATCGCCTGTAATTTTTTGCGGATTAGCGAAGTAGAATTCATCGTGACTTCTACCTCTACAAAACGTCAAAATAACCGAATAAGCTTGCCCTCTACGTCCTGCACGACCAACTCTTTGTTGATAGTTGAAGCGTTGCGGTGGCATATTTCCTAACATTACAGCTTGCAAAGCACCAATATCAACACCAACTTCAAGAGTTGTTGTTACACTCAATAAGTCTATTGTTTTGACTTGTCTATTGCCTTCATCTGGTAAAATGATATTTCTGAAATGTCTTTGTCTTTCAAATTGGTCGTCTGTTTGTCCTGTTAGTTCTTCACAATGCAAGCGGATTGGAGAACGTTGCTGTTTAATAGCGTTGAATGAAAGATAGTTTTCTTTCCAAATATCATCACAAATTTTATCTGCTTGTTGTTGTAATTCAGTACAAGAATGTGTGCAAATTCCTCCGCTAAAATGCAAATGTGGTCGGCTCCCTCTTTGGCTTGTCCAAATAGAGTCTGTTTGGCGAGCAACTTTAACGAATAGATTTTCAATTTGAATACCCGAATCACCTCTCAATAAATTACTTGTTGAAAGAGTATTATAAACGGCTTCTCCTATTTCATTTTCTTGTTTAGAAAATCTGTTTGCAATAGCACGAATATATTTTTTAACTTGTTCAGGGAAACTGCTATATGCTATTATCGGTGGATTGAAGGGAATATTGTCATCATCGACTTTGTTATGTTTATACTTGTCACCTAAAATCCTAATTGTCGAATTTAAAATTTGTAAAAAATCACCTTTTGATAAAGCAACTCGACTTGCTTGGTCTGAGATAATTTGCAATTCTGAATTTATACATACGTAGCCCAATGCAGAAGATTCAAATGAATAAAAAAGAGATCCAAAAAATATCGAAGCTAGCCCGTTAAATGAGCCTTCTTTTAATTTGTCAATATATTCCTGACTTGCCCCGTTCGCCCATTGAAAATTTTTAAAATCAATAAGTTCATACCAAGGAACAAAATTCCCATTAAATAATTTTGTTTGAAGCGAAATATCGTTACCACCGGGATTTATCCCTAGACTTATAAAGTGTTTAATGAGTGGTGCAAGGTCTAATGTGTTTGTAATATGAACTAAACTTCTCACATTTAAGGTAAGTGAACGAATTTCACTTAGTTTTGAAAAGGCTATTTCTTTTTCTCTTAGACGATTTGCGTTTGTTCCTGCGTAATTTGCGTTTTCAACTAAATATTCAATTTCATCAAAAACTGCTTGAGACTGCTCTTTTAATTCTTGTTGCGTTGTTATATATCCATTATCAAATGCATTCACAATTTTATAGCGAAACATCAAATTAGAATGTAACTCTTTGACTAAAATTTCACGTATTAAATCTGTAAAGTGATTGCGTTCAATTCCGTTTGCAATTTGAGCAGCATCTTCACGACTATCAGAAAACACAATTAATTTTCGCTTAGGATCTTCCGTTTCATTGTCACCAGTGGGTAATTGATACATTAACTCTTTTGCAAACATTTGTGTTGTTTTAGCAAAACCTGTTCTAAAACCACGAATGGAGGAAGTTTTGCTTTTATCAAATCGTTGTTGCCTTTTTTGATGATTTATTCCACAGCTCGGACAAACACTTGGTAACGCTCTATGCGTTTCTACAGTAATATCTGAATTGAAAATATTAAAAGCTATATCTCGGTTTGTAGAATTTGTAATTGTAAAATAATACCCTTTTATCCATTGTTCAGGTATTTCATTTGTTTTCGTATGAGAAAAATCAATATCTCCTGAAATACAATTCAATGAAGCCGGAATCCAATTCGCCTCAAAATCAACTTGATTAAAACCATTTAAAGTTGGTTGTCGCCAATAATTTTGAGGAATACCTTGTGCTGCATCGTGTAGTGTGAATTGTTGATTGCCACTTGGCCAAAAGACAGCATACTCCTGATAACTTCTTTTTTCAACCAGTTTTGCAGGTGTTTTTTCAGGAATACCTTCAATATTAGGGCTAATTGGAAGCATTTCAAAGGAGTTATTTCCTGATTTATTTCTTGTAACTAGGCGGCTTCCACCAAATAATGTAGTTCCGCAATTATCACAATAAAGCAATTCTAAAACACGGTTTCCTTTTTCTGAATTTATGCGTGTAGTTGAATACAATTTCCCAACGGTTCTTTCCTTGTCTGAATATGCTTCGTCAATTTCATCGGGTTTAACAGAAGTCCAAATTCCTTCAATGTTTCTAAAGAAATAGTGAAATCTAAAACGTGGTAATTTTCTGTCGTCAGGAATTGTTTTTGCAATATCTTCAAACTCTTTTTCATCTAACATTGCTCTTGCAATTAACAAACCACGCAAAGCATTTTCTAAATCCTCTTTGTTTGTTGTGTTTTCAAAGATTGTTTCAGCAAAATATTTTTCGTTATCATCACCGTTTGCTTGGATTGAACAAACTGCTTTGTAATCTTGGCAAGGCGAAAACAAACGTTCCTTCAGTTGAAAACTTGGATTGATTATTACTGAAAGTAATTTTGAAATTCCGCTTCCGTCTTGTGATAAACCGAAAGTTGTTGCAAGTTGTATTGCACTTGCTTCACAGGTTGAAATGAAATTTTCATTAGCAATGTTTCCTTTTACTTCCGAAAATTTTTCCGCAATTTCTTTGAAAGGATTTATTGGAAGTTTTCTTCCGTTTTCAGGAAATGAAGTAATTGGATTATTTTTCCCTTCAATGATTTTGAAATTTTGATTGAAATGTTCGTGGTTCACGCCAAAAAAATCACACACAAAGTTTTTACTTTCTTCGTCTCCGGCTTCTAATGAAGCACTTGAAGCAAGAATGCGTAATTGTGGGTGATTAGGATTTAACCCCAATCGATTAAGGACAAGTTTAAGCAAATATGCAACTTCCGTTCCTTGTGTTCCTCTGTATAAGTGCAACTCGTCAATGATTAAGTGAAAAATGTTATTTTCGCTTTCTTCTAACCATTGTTTTGTTTCATCAAAAATTCCTTTGTCAATATCCCGCATTAACATTATGCTCAACATTGAATAGTTTGTAATCATAATGTCGGGCGGGGCAACTTGCATATCAAAACGACTTCTCATTTCTGCACCGTCTAAGCGTTGGAAAAATGATTTTAAATCTTTTGCATCGCTTTTTGTTTCTTCTGTTTGTTGAATGTATTGTGCAACACGGTTTGAATCCGTTTCAATTTGTTGTAACTGTTCTTTGAGTTGATTTACTTTGTTGGTGTTGATTGCAAAAGTTCCGTCATCTTTTATTTTCTTCAACTCACCGGCAACAGGCGAACTTCCGTTGTATCGTCCAAAATAAATTTTATTTCCGTTTGTGTTTTTGCTCAACCAATTTCTTGTGTCGTCAGAATCTAACGCTTTACGCAAACGGCTCATTTGGTCTTCCACCAAAGCGTTCATCGGATAAAGAATCAATGCTCTTACACCGGCTTTTCGTGTTTCGTGATTTCGTTGTCTTACATCATTGCTTAACGTGAAATTTGAAGTATTGACAATTTGTCTTGCAGAAAGTCCACCATTTTCACGCCACCAAGTATTTATGCTTGTAGATTGTTGATTGGGTGCTGTCCAATTTGCAAGTTCTTTTGAAAGTTGAGCAAACAACGGAAGCAAAAAAGATTCTGTTTTTCCTGAACCTGTACCGGAAGTGATAATGCAATTATTTCCAAGCAATGCTTGTTTCAACATTTCTGCTTGGTGCGAATGCAAAGGGAAATCTCCAACAAGTCCTGTATTTACAAGTCCTTTGAAAGTTTTAGTTTCTGATTCACTCAACGCATTTCCTAAATCTTCTGCGGTTAAATTGTTTATTTTCTTACCACTTGAAACATAATCGGGCAATGGTTCAATCCAAGGTTTACGATAAAGAACTTTATCATAATTCAATAAATCATAACGCTCTTTTTCAACGCCTTCAAACTTTGTTCCGAACGCTGTTTTTACATAGCGGATAAAATTTTCTTTTATGGTTTCAAACGAACCTATTGGGTCTTTCATAATGTTGTATTTATTGCTGTTTGACCTAATTTTAATCTGAATAAGTTTTGAGTGAAAATGCCAACTACATTTTCATAAACTCTATATTTTTTACCGTCAATTTCTCTGAAATCGGGGGCTTTCCCGCTTAACAACATAATTGCTTCCGACAATAATCTTGGCAAAGGTGTTGCAATAGGAATTGCAACTTTATTGCTTGAGTTGTCAAACAAAATAACTTCTTTTTGGAAGTGTTTCAACGCAATAAATCTTCCCCAATTCATATCAACTTTATAACATTTGTTGTTTTTCCAAAGTTTGAACTCATAAGTATATTCATTCAGTTTGTATCTAACCAATGAGAATGATTTGTCAAAAGTGGGCGTTTCATTTTTGTCAAAATCTAACGTTTCAGGATTGAAAATGTATCTCGCCCAATCGTAATCATTTTCATTAGTTTCTTGTAATGTTTCTTCGTAGTCCGTAATGGTTGCAGAAAAATCTTGCAATGCAACTTGCGGATAATAATCTGTTGTAAATTTTATATTCAATTCGTTTGCAAATGCTTTAATACTGTTTTCACCATAGGAATCATTTACTTGTTGGAAAGCCCTTATGGTAATTACATCAGGCAAAAGCAATCTTTCGTTTGAAGAAAATTGCTTTGTAATTTCTACTTGCAAATTGTACTTTGGTGCTGTGGTTATTATTTTTTCAATTAACGCAGTATCTCTTGCTCCAATCAGTAAAACCTTTCTCCCTTTTTCTGCCGGTATGAAAATAAATTGCAGTGGATTTAAAACAATCTTTTTCGTTTCATAATCGTAGTCAAGTATTCCTGTGAAATCGTAAAAATTCAATGACACTTTTTTGAGTTTTGTAAGATTGTAGTTTGTGCTTGCTTGATATTCAGGAAATTCTTTTGAATAGAAAAATTCAAACGCTTTGAAAAAATCCTCCGTTGTAAGCTCGCTTTTCAATGATAGAAAATTGCAAAGATTATTTCCATTGTGATTATTAAAAATTGCAGTCGTAATATTTGTTAGAGTATCTTGAATTCTAGAAGTAAATAATGAGCCATAAGTAGAAAAATATCTTTGGCTTGATTTATTTGGATTAACAATGTTACTTCCCAAACAAAATTGTTCCGCATCTGTTGTAACATTTCGTCCAAATGCATCTCGTTTCGGTAAGTTGGAGCCGCCAACTTTTATTGCTGTATTATCTGACGAAACAAGATTGTATGCAAGTGCATTCCCTGAAAATGTTTCATCTTCAACTTTAATGTAAAAATCGGTATTTGTTGCTGTTTTTTCGGGTAACAACCAACGGTTGTCGAGCGATGTTTTTTTAGAAAGAAATATTTTTTCGTCTGTATTTTTGTATTGCAAATACACATTTTCGTTTCCGTCTGAATTTACAATTTCGACTTCCGGTAAAAATTCATTTGAATAGGTTCTGAAATTTATTTTTAACCCACCAACTAATTCAATACGTTTTTCGGTGTAAAGTGTAAGAATTGAAATGCCAGCAAGACTTTGTTTTGGATTGCGAAACCAAAACAAAGAATAATTTTCAGGCAAACCTTCAAAATCTTCTTGTTTAAAATTTCCGTTGCCAAATGTTTTGCCCCAATCTTTAATAAGTTCTTGCTTCTCGTTTTTGCATAACAAATACATTCTGTCTGTTTTTGAAAGAAAGTCCGTTTCAATCCAAAAATCGTTACTCAACTGAAATGTTCCTGCACTTACAAATAATCTTACATCACGGTTTGGGAATTTCGCAATCCATTTATTGAAACTATCTTTCAGTTCAAGTCCTTCGTTAAATTCAAG
Organism: Chryseobacterium sp. NRRL B-14798; assembly: GCF_050470705.1. Classification (NCBI taxonomy): domain Bacteria; kingdom Pseudomonadati; phylum Bacteroidota; class Flavobacteriia; order Flavobacteriales; family Weeksellaceae; genus Chryseobacterium; species Chryseobacterium sp. NRRL B-14798. Next base: position 1,676,676 of record NZ_JBFLUL010000005.1, read on the forward strand.
CAGTACTGTTTTAGACCAACCATTTATTTCATACAAGTTTTCGTGTTCGCCAAATTTCAAATCTTCTGGATAATCATTTGACGAGTACATTCTGTAAGAAAACGAAATGAGTTCATCGTTTGTGTTTACTCTAAATTGAAGAAACAAAGGTGCAACGGTGTAATTTCTTTTCTTTCTTGTTGTTGTTCCTTCTTCAATTTCTTCGTGTGTTTCGCCTGACCATTTTTTGTATTGACGTTGAATTGTTTGAATGATTGAGTTGGATAACTCATCGTCTTTTTTCAAAAAATCTAACGTGCTTTTAGGAATTAAATCAGTTCGGCTGTTTTTAATTTTTTCTTGTAAAAAATTATCATCGTAAAACGTGTTCGGCACTAAACCAATAGATTCAAATAATTCCGGCAAACGGTTTAAAAACTTTGGTGGCAGGACACATTGCGAAAAAACTTTTCCAACATAAACCCAATTTGCATTTGAAAAGGGAACTACATTAAACAAACCTAAATCACCATTGTTTTTGATATTAGCCCAATTCGCCAAATCTTCCCATAAACAATTAATTTGATTATTGCGAAAATCAGCTGTGCCAATATTTCCATTTATTAGATGACTTTGCAGAAAAGCGTTAAGTCTGCCGTAATAAGCATCTGCTCTTAGATTAGTGTCATCTATATCTTCTACTAATGGTAGTACCAAAAAAATTAAATAGGAAATAAATGGTGGATACAAGACAGGAATATCTTCTATTGTAGCCGGCGTTCCATCTAATCTATTTTTACCTACAAGATTATTTTTAGAATGAGCAAATTTTGCTTTTGCAATAACATTTCCATTTGAACCTGGAAAACCACGTTTAATAGAATTGATAAAATCTTTCCAAATTTCTTCTTCTGTTTCAATATCGAAATATATACTTCCAATCAAAATAATATCGGCCTTAGTCAAATATAAATAAACATCCCTACCACTATTAGCCGCATTAAATAAATATTCTGATATAGCATTATTCCATTGTAAATATTTCATCATTTGATTTTATATTGACAAGATTTTTTTACTCCTCAAATAGAAAGTTTAAACTTAATTTAAAGCATTTTACTATATAATTCATTCAAAAAAAATACAAATATTTTTATTGAAAATGGTTTACTTTTTAATATTGTAAGTTTACAAAAAATTATTCTTATTCTCCATAGTACAACAAGCTTACTCTTATACTAATCTATCTTAATCTTTTTATTTTTATAAAAAAGCATCTTTAAAAATATTCAGGCTTAAAGCCTGGAAACGGACATAAAATCAAAACTTCGAAATTGAGGCTGACAAAACTATGTGTAAAATTTTCTTGAACGACATCAGATGCGAATTAAATAATATTTTTTTAATTTCCTTTACGGGAAACCATATTATGGTAGAAACTGCATTTTGAGGTAAAATATTAACTGTGTTTGCTTTTAGCAAAAAGCTCTAAGGCTGCAGGCTTCGGAGGGTATGAGACATAGGTATAGACGTCCATAAACAAAAAAAAACAGCCTCAAAAAGGCTGTTTTATATTTTGAATTCAAAATTCTTAAAATATGATAAAGAAGGTTGGATCTATTTCCCAATACAAAACTTAGAAAAAATATTCCCCAGCACTTCATCATTGGTCACCTCTCCGGAGATTTCACCAAGATGTTCCAGGGCATTTCTAAGCTCGTACGCCAGTAATTCTGTAGAGATCTGGAAAGAGATCGCTTCTTTTACTTTATGAACGGCATCCATGGATTTTCTTAAGGCTTCAAAGTGTCGTTGATTGGTGATGATAACGTTATTTTCTTCAGTTTTCAAATGTTCCACATACGAGGAAAGTTCATTTTTCAGATCCTGGATGTTCTGATTTTCAACTGCAGAGATTTTGATGAAATCAAATTCGTGAGAAATAGCACTTCTGAAAATATCTTCTACTGTTTCATATTTGGTAGGAATTACTTCGTCAATTTTTGTCGCGCAGATAATCAGCTTCAGATCTTCTCTTAACAAAGATTGGATCATTTCAATATCTTCAGAAAAATCCTCGGTAGCAGCATCTGCCAGATACACCAGAATATTGGCGTTTTCTACTTTTTCTTTAGCTTTTTTCACCCCGATCGCTTCAATTTCATCCACCGTTTCACGAAGTCCTGCAGTATCAATTAATCTGAAAGCATGACCTTTGATATGAAGAACTTCCTCAATGGTATCTCTCGTTGTTCCGGCAATATTACTCACAATTGCCCTTTCTTCCTTTAAAAGGGAGTTCAGCAGCGTAGATTTTCCTGCATTCGGTTTTCCGATGATGGCAACAGCAGTTCCGTTTTTAATGGCATTTCCGTATTGGAAACTTTCAATCAAAGAATTTAGTTTGACTTCAATTTTATCCAATAATCCACTTAAAGCACTTCTGTCAGCAAATTCCACATCTTCTTCCGCAAAATCAAGCTCCAGTTCAACTAAGGAAACGAAATTTAGCAGATCAGTCCTTAATATAGAGATTTCATTGGTGATTCCTCCTTTCAATTGATTGATCGCAACTTTTCTCGAAGCTTCATTTTCAGAAGCAATCACATCAGCAATCGCTTCCGCCTGGGAAAGGTCAATTCTACCATTGATAAAAGCGCGAAGAGTAAATTCTCCTGCTTTGGCCATTCTCGCTCCGTTTTTGATCAGGGTTTCCAGAATACGTTTTCCGATATGCGGAGAGCCGTGAAAAGCAATCTCCACAGAATTCTCAGTGGTGAAACTTTTCGGAGCCAGGAAAATAGAAAGCATCACTTCATCAATCGCTTCCTCTTCATCCATAAAATAACCGTAATGGATGGTGTGGGATTTCTGTTTTTCCAGATTTTTGGCCGGAAAACTTTTCTGAACTACAGATAAAGCTTCATTTCCTGAAACACGGATGATGCCTAAAGCACCTATTCCATTGGCCGTAGCCAGCGCGCATATCGTATCGTTATTCATGCTGCAAATTTACGGTTTTTAATGTGAATTTTCATTCAGATCTGCTATTCAGATTATCTATTGCTGTATTCAGTTAAAAACTGCGTAGGTTTTAAAAACAAGCTATGTTTTGAGAGGCTTGCTGTATAAAGAAGTACCTGTTATATCAACAAGTGCAGAATTATTTCTATTAAACACAGGGTGAAAATACGATTTGAAATGTAAAAATTTAAAAAATAATTCTGCTGAATATAAACACAATTTGGAAGGTGTAGTTGGTTGTGGTGTAACATTTATAAGAGTTTTTTAACAACGCCGGTAATAATGTGGGGTGGTAAAATATCATGTAAGTATTAAAAAATTAAACAATTGTTTGGTATATTAATTGTTGTTAGTGGGGTCGATGATGTTGAAAGTTTAAAAATTTATTATTAAAGCAGTAATAATTTGTTAAAGTATTATAAATGTATATGAATAAACTATTTTTTTTAAATTTTAATAAAAAATTGATTTTTTTATTAATGCTCATTTTCAGTGCTGTAGCCTATGCTCAGTGTATTCCTTATACAGGGCAGGCCATGACAAGCGGAAACACGTATTGCCTCAATGGAAACCTAAGTGTAAGTGCCAATATCAGCATTCCGAACGGGGCTGCCCTTATTATACAATCCGGACAGCTGCAATCCAATAGTATTCAGGTTGATGGGATTCTGGAAATTACTGACGGAACAAGTGTTAAATGTACAGGAACTGTGAAAGTAGGAACTTTCGGGTCTCAGAAAAATTCAAAAATTAAACTGGGAACCAAATCTTTCTTATCTCTTGTAGGATCAGTGATTCAGGAAGACCCGACATTTGGCGGTTTCTATCCCGGAACAACTTCTGTTATTGAAATGGGAACAAGCAGCGTGGTAGAAATTTGCGGAACATTTACCCAGCAGTCTACGACATACCCTTCTGTTGAATATGTAGGTGTTCCTACCGGAAGAGCGTACTGTATTGCAAAAGCAGACGTAAGTGGTGGTGGAGGAGCTTCCATTATCAGTGATGACAGCCAGATCGTAACCATTGCCATGGGATCTGTTATAGGATTGGGAATGGGGAATTCAAGCTTCTGCGGACCCAATGCAACCAAAGCCATGTGTCCTGCTCTCTGGCCCGAAGGATTATCAGAAGACAAAACAAGCTGTGGAAATGCTCCCGTGATTATTGATGAGATCGATGGATTTTGTACAAAGCCCGGAATTTCAGGGACACCTGACGGATATACAAAATTTGGAATTACCGTACAGCAGAAAAGCGATTCGTGGCCTGAAAATATACCTAACGGATTTCTGGCTATGGAATCAAAAAATAAAGGTTTTGTGATTACCAGGGTTCAGCATGTAAGCCAGACGCCACAGCCCGGAGATGCCATCGCAGAACCGAAAGAAGGAATGCTTCTGTATGATATTCAGGATAAATGTGTGAAGCTTTACAACGGTACGGAATGGAAATGTGTAGAAAGAAGCTGTAATGATTAAACTGATAAAGAATATGAACAATATAAAAAATATAAGTATAGCAGCTGCTTTGGTTATTTCCAATACATTTTTTGCTCAGGTTGCGATTGGTAAACAGTCCGTGGATGGAAACAGTACGGTCTTAGATTTTGATAACATAGCAGGAAATACAAAGGGTATAATTCTTCCCGCAACATCGGGTTTTCCTGCAGGATCTTTAGAGAATGGAACATTCATCTTTGATGTCACGGATAACAAAGTAAAAATGTACGAAAATGATGTGTGGAAATCCCTGTCAGATGCCGGTAATTCAAGTGTGGTTATCGCTAATAATTCTGCAGAAACGGGAAAAGGAGTCATTATGGGGGAGGCTGCAAGTTCTGCTGATGGCGTATTGGTTCTGGAATCTCAGAATAAAGCGATGATTCTTCCTCAGATAGCAGCACCGCATCTTAATGTTAAAAATCCTTATCCGGGTATGATGTGCTATGATACGGTCAGTAAAACACTGGCGGTATTTGACGGATCAGTCTGGAATTACTGGAAATAGATGATGAAAAATTAATCTAATATTGATTGACTATAAAAAGCAGCTGCATGTTTTCACGCAGCTGCTTTTTATTTTGTCTTAAACAATCTGCGCACTTTCCTTAATGCTGTTCATAACAAAAATGCTCTTCGTCTGGCCGATTCCTTCAATTTCTGATAATTTGTTCACGAAAAACTCATGAAATTCATCCATATTGGGAGCAAGGATCTTCAGCATAAAATCAAAATCCCCGCTGATATTGTAAAATTCTACCACCTCCTTCAATCTGCCCACTTCCTCAATGAATTTTCCCGCAGTTTTCTTGTTGTGAACATTTAAAGCGATCATACAAATCACCATCATTCCTTTATTAACCTTTTTACGGTCAACCACAGCAGTATACTCTTTAATGATTCCCTGTTTTTCCATACGTTTGATACGCTCATGCGTAGGTGTAGGACTTAAGTTGATTCTTGCCGAAATATCACGGACACTCATCTTCGCGTCTTTCTGAAGCAGACGGAGGATGGATAAGTCTTTTTCATCAGGAATATAATTTTCAGTTGCCATTTTGTTCTGTTTTTATAGGTTTTTTATGGTGTATCAGGTGTTTTGTTCTTTTAAATATTTTAAATATTTAATATTGTTCCAAATTTAAGGTTAAATTTTTAAATACGTTCTGTTAATTTTAATTTTGCAGGAAATTTGAAACATGGATACAAGGAAAAATTTAATATTAATTTTAGCATCGGTAGGAACATTTGTAGAGGCGTTGGATATTGCCATTATTAATTTAACCATTCCTTCTATTCAGCAGCAGTTTCAGATTGGAGCAGAGACGGTTCAGTGGTTGCAGACGCTCTATGTGTTATTCTTTGGAGGATTTCTGATCATTGGAGGGAAACTTTCAGATCAGATCGGAAGAAAGAAAATGTTTCTGATTGGAGCACTGATTTTTATGCTGACTTCATTAGGAGCAGGATTATCTCAAAACTTTGAAGTGCTGGCCGTATTCCGTGCTTTGCAGGGACTGGGAGCAGCATTGGTAATGCCTTCTGCATTGTCTATAGTGACCAATACCTTCAGAGGAGAACAGGAGAGAAACCGCGCCATCGGAATTTTCAGTTCATTTGCTGCCATTGGTTCAGGGAGCGGACTTTCAGTAGGAGGAATCATCAGTACTTACCTGAGCTGGCATTGGGTTTTCCTGATCAATGTTCCTATTCTTTTAATCACATTGTTGCTGTCGTACTATTATCTGCCAACCGATGAAAAAAGCGAAACCGCTCAGAAAACCGATATGGTTTCAGGAATATTGATGGTGTTTGGATTGCTAAGCCTGACTTACGGAACGCACGAATTGGTTCACATCAAAGAACAGCCTTTCCTGGTAACAGGTTCTTTAATACTCGCTTTAGTACTTCTTGTTATGGTGTACTACCGTTTAAAATCCGTTGCAGAGCCTTTGGTAGATTTAAAACTGTTTAAACACAGATCTTTAGTAGTTTCCAATGCGGTATTTTTTACCCTGGGAGCATTTTTTATCGGATTTTTATTCCTGATTTCACTGATGCTTCAGAAAGATATGGGCTACAGCGCTGCTTCTGCAGGATTAATGCTTGTTCCGTTCAGTATTCTGTCTGCGCTAACCGCTAAATTCATTCTGCCGCACGTATCCAAACGTCTGAGTTCTTCTCAAATGGGTGTTTTAGGATGGTTGTTCATGCTGGCCGGAGGGCTGCTGCTCTTAATTTCTGTTTATGCAGGACATCCGCTGACTATGGTTTTGCTTGGAGCGGCATGTATTTCAGGAATAGGAATGACATTCTGCTTTACCGCACTTTCAGTAATGGGTATTCAGGATGTTGAACCTTCAGATTACGGATTGGCATCAAGTTTGAGCTCTACAAGTTACTTTTTGGGAGCAGGAATCGGGTTGTCGTTTATGACCTTAATGAGCCAGATCTTTCCGTCAGAACTTTCTGTGGGAAGCCTGAATCTTATTATTTTGATCAGTTACGCTTTACTGGCTCTCGGAATGTTATTTTATTTTATATTGAAAAGCATAAAAGTGAAGCAGGCAGAAGTAGCCGTTTCATAACGAGCAGCCTTAAAAATACACAAACTATATGACGAAGGAATCGGTGCTTAGGTGCCGGTTCTTTTTTTTGATTTTTGTTATTCTGCTTCCCTTTATTCCCTTTATTACCTTTGCTGCTTACTATATATCATGAAAATACAGGTTATCAGCGATCTTCACCGGGAATTTGGAAGTACGGAATTATGTTTTGATCATGCCGATATAATTGTGCTGGCAGGAGATGTCAATCTGGGAACCAAAGGGATAGAATGGATGAAAGAAGCAATATCCAATAAACCTGTGATCTATGTTTTGGGCAATCATGAATACTATAAAGGTTCTTACCCTAAAACACTTCATAAGATCAAAGAGGCGGCGTCGAACTCCAATGTTCATGTGCTTGAAAATTCACATGTTGATATTGAGGGAATTCGTTTTCACGGGGCAACGCTGTGGACTGATTTTTCCATCTTTGGAAATCCTGTTCAATACGGAATGCTTTGTCAGCCCAAAATGAATGATTATAAGATGATCAAAAGAGATCCTTCTTATTCGAAAATGAGAACTTTGGATACCTTTAAAATTCATCAGCTTTCAAAACAATGGCTAAAAGAAAGTCTTGAAGGCTCAAATGGACTTAAAAATATTGTCGTTACCCATCATGCACCCAGCATACAGTCAGTGCCAGAACATTACAAAAATGATCCTTTAACAGCGGCTTATGCTTCTGATCTGGAAGATTTCATCAAAGAATATCAGCCTCTGTACTGGATTCACGGGCATATTCATACTCCCGCAAGATATAAGATCGGAGAAACGGAAATTATCTGTAATCCTCATGGTTATATTGACGAAAAGTATAATGGATATGATAAGGAGCTGATGATTGTTGTTTAAAAATAGAAGTGAAATTTCCACAGGATTTTTTTAATGTCTTACAATGATAAAGTAAAATTGAATCTGCTTCGTCTGTAAGGATGAAGCAGGTTTTAATCCATTATCATTATGAAGACAACTATACAGGAGGGGATTATTCTCATTCCGGATTTCAGCGGATTTACTGAATTTGTGTTCAATACAAAATTGTATACAGGCGAGTATATTGTACGGCAATTACTGTCGACACTTATTGATGTGAACGATCGGTATTTTGAAATTTCCGAGATTGAGGGAGATGCCATTTTATTTTACCGTTATGATGAAAATCCGTCTTACCAGAGTATTTCAACAATGCTGTGGAAGATGCGGACTGCTTTCAACAGGAAAATAGAAGAGTTAAGTAAAAGTTTAAGTACCAAAATTGATCTGGCTCTCAAGTTTATTGTTCATTACGGATCTTTTTCACAGTACAATATCGGAAACTTCAGAAAATTATATGGAAAAACAATCGTGGAGGCTCATCAGCTTCTGAAAAACGGAGTCGCTGAACAGCCTTCTTATGCACTTTTCAGTAATTCTTTTCTGGAAAGCAGCAGGAATAAAGAATCCGGTTTTAATAAAGATCCGCTTCGTCTGCCTGAAGTTGGTGTTATTCATTACTTTGAAAGTGTAAACTAGCATATATTTTTTAATAGTAATCCTTGTCAATTTGCTATTGCTAACGGCCCGGGTGAGATCCGGGCTTTTTGCTTGTCAAATTGTTGGAATTAAAATAAATTTTCAATTTCGTATAAATACTGTTTTTTAAGAATATTTATAATGGAAGTGAGTTTTATTGGTTTGATTTATTGAAAAATTTACATCGTTTTTAAATTTATGTTTATGTTTTAATTGTTATATGCTTGAAAATTAAATAATTATTTTGCTTTTTTTTACTTTTTAATGTAACATATTAATGAAGATAGTGGTCTTATAGAAAAAACTATAATTTCACATGAAAATACTATTATTTCCCATAGCAATATTAGCAGGCGTATCAGCAATGGCCCAACAAGCTCCAGCTCCGGCTGCCAACGATACTGTAAAAGGAAATGCAAAAGAAATAGAAGCGGTTACTCTGGTTGCCAGAAAGCCAACCGTAGAATCTAAAGTAGACAGAACTGTATTTAATGTAGCGAATAGTGCAATTCTGGCGGGAAATACAACATGGGATGTGCTGAGAATGACTCCTCTGGTAAGTATTGATAACAATGATGAGGTAAAAGCTGAGGGACAATTGGTTACCGTATATATCAATGATAGGAAATCTGTTTTTACAGGTAAGGAGCTCAAGGAATATCTTAAAACAATTCCTGCCGATAACCTGATGAAAATTGAAGTGATCACCAGCCCGTCTTCCCGTTATGAAACTTCCGGTTCCGTAATCAATATTGTCCTTAAAAAAAGGGATGATGAAGGATTAAAAGGAAGCATATCTCTCAACAACAGACAAAGTACCAAAAACTCGCAATACACGAATTTCAACCTGAACTACCATAAGAAAAAGTTTACCCAAACCCTTATAGGAGGTTATAATAACGGAACTTATGTACAGACGAATCAGACATGGGATAACCGCTATGCGGAAAATAAACTGACACAGTTTAATCTGAAAAATGTAATGAGAAATGAAAGCCCTTCTGTTTCTTCCACTTCGGAGTTTGAAATTAATGATAAAAATAACTTCGGGCTTGTACTGGAATATTCACAAAACAGGAATTTTCATACTGCAGAATCTGATGGGGCCACTACAAAAGACGGAGATCCGGGAGAATCTTTCCTTCAGAACCAAAACAACTGGGGATTCAGCCGTAATCTGGGGACTAATGCTTTCTACAAATATTATGATAAAGAAAAGAACAGAATCTTAGATATTAATTTAGGAACCAATTATTCCAGTGATAATAATGATAATCTGATCGACAAGCAAATTACTAAGCAAGGGGTGATAACCCATCAGCAGCTGGGCGTTATCAGTAGCAATCAGATGCGTAATTATTATCTGAAAGTTGATTATACACAACCTTTTGGTAAATCGGGTGGCACCATGGAAGTAGGAGGGAAGACCGAAATAAACAACCATGTTATTCCTAACAGCCTGTATGGATTCAGCATTGATAATGCCATCCCGGAATTCGCTAATCTTTCCCGCAATGACAGATTCCATTATGAAGATCATCTGAGCTCCTTATATGCCAATTACAGCAAGACATTTTTTGAAAAACTGGAAACCAGAGTCGGAATCCGTTACGAATATATTGATTATAAAGTAAGACAGGATGTAGCAGGTACGGAAAGAAGGGATTCTTACGGCTCTTTTCTTCCCAACTTATTGCTGAAATATAGTTTTTCAGAGAAATTTGACCTGAGTCTTACCTACAACCGAAGCATTTGGAGACCCTGGTATTCTGAATTTAATCCCTTCCTTATGCCTGAAATTAACGGAACGTATTCCAGAGGAAACCTTTATCTGAATCCTAACCCGAATGACAGGCTTTATCTGAAGTTCGGAATTCTGAAAAAGTACTTTATCTCTGCAAGATATATGCACACGAATCAGGATTACTGGACGACTTACGTAACGGAAAATGGCAGAACAGTTTCATTGCCGGGGAACTTTGATGGAAAGGTTGAAAAATACTACCTATTTGCCAATACCAATCAGAATTTCCTGAAAAATAAACTGAATGTGAATGCCGGATTTGGATGGTACTACATTAATAATAAGGATTTTAACGAGAAGAATAAATTGGGAGCTAAGGATTATATCAGCTATTGGGGAGCCTCAGCGAATATATCTTATACTAATCTGTTTAATAAAAACATTAATGTAAGTGCATGGATGGAACTTGCCAATCAGAATAACGGTAACTCATATGCCAACAATACCAATGTTTTCCATAATATTTCAGTGACTAAAATATTCCCGAAAACCCAGATGGAGCTGAGCATGCAGCTGATGAACATCTTTAAAAGGCCTTATGGCGATAACACAACATACAGCGCGGACGGAACTTTCAGAGAGTACTCAAAATGGGACTGGTATGGAGTTTCTCTTACTTTTGTAAAGCGTTTTGGAAACCAGAAGGTAAAGGAGAATACAAAAACCGACGTAGAGAAAAACGGCGGCGGCGGAAAATAATTCAGGATTTGTTAGATATAATGAAAGCAGGTTTCCAATTGGGAATCTGCTTTTTATTTCTGGCTGGAAGCTGGAAGCTAGAAGCACTGAGGTACGTCCTTGATTGTCTATAAAAATCTGTGAAATCTCTGTAATCTTTGGGAGAAAAATTAAAAAAAACAGATCCCAATCCGGAATCTGTTTGCATTCTATCAAATAATTATAAATAGAGTTTATACTCAGTTTTTCTATTTAAGAGTAAATTTCACTTTGGTTTTAATGGCATCTGAAGAATTTCCAATAAGAGCTTCAAAGTCTCCGGGCTCAGCTACCCAATCGTGTTTTTGAGCATCAAAATAACTTAAAGCCGTTTTATCAATGGTGAAAGTCACTTCTTTCTGTTCTCCCGGATTCAGGTATATTTTTTCAAAACCTTTCAATTCTTTTGCAGGGCGTGGAACAGAAGATTTTAAATCACTGATATAAAGCTGCGCCACTTCAGCACCTGCCTTTTTACCTGTATTTTTAACGGTTACTGTAAATGTGATTTTACCATCCTGTGAAATAGTAGTCTGGTCTGCTTTTGCTTTTCCGAATTCAAAAGTAGTGTAGCTCAAACCATGCCCGAAGCTGAACAGTGGTTTTATATTTTTGGTATCATGCCAGCGATACCCTACAAAAATGCTTTCGTTGTACGTAATATTGATAGGATTTTTCTGGTCTTTTCCTTTTCCTGCAGCTAACTCATCTTTCTGCCCCGGATATTCTCCAAGCTGGTGTGCTGCATTGTCTTCAAGTTTTACCGGAAATGTAAACGGAAGTTTTCCTGATGGGTTGGCATCTCCTGCTAAAATGGCAGCAATAGAATTTCCGGCCTCGGATCCAAGATACCAGGCTTGTACAACCGTTGGAACTTCTTTGATCCACGGCATGGCCACTGCATTTCCGGAAACTAAAACCACAGCAAGGTTTTTGTTCGCTTTGGCAAGAGCAGAGATGATTTGATCCTGATTGTAAGGCAGTCCATAGCTTTTTCTGTCGTTTCCTTCACTGTCCTGGAAATCTGCTTTGTTCAGCCCCCCTACAAAAATGACATAATCTGATTTTTTAGCTAGTTCTACTGCTTCATTCAGTAATTCAGCTTCAGAACGGGTGTCTTTTAAGTCCTGTCCGGATTTTACTCCGTTATATTCTCCTCCGATATCGCCCACATACCCTCTTGCATACTGTACATCTACCTGTTTTCCGAATCTGGATTTGATTCCGTCTAAAGGAAGTGTTTCATATTTCACTTTTAAAGATGAAGAACCACCGCCAACAGTCATTATTTTGATGGCATTCTCTCCGATAACCGCTATTTTTTTAGCCTTATTAACATCAATCGGAAGAACATTTCCCTGATTTTTTAATAGAACAATACCTTCTTCTCCGATTTCTTTGGCAACCGCTTTATGCTCTTCGGAAGCAATATTTCCGAAAGGCTTGTTACGGTTCATTGTTGTTTTATAGGCAAGACGAAGTAATCTGGTTACTTTGTCATCCAATTCTTTAGTTCCTACTTTTCCTGCTTTAATCAAATCAAGATAAGGCTTTGCCAGATAATAATTGTCATAGGCATTTTTAGTTCCTGCAGAAAGTCCGTTGGTCCATGAACCGAATTCAAGATCAAGACCATTGTGGATAGCTTGTTCTGTATTGTTTACAGCACCCCAGTCGGATACCACTACGCCTTTATAATTCCATTCTTTCTTTAAAATATCGTTTAAAAGATATTGATTCTGGCTGGCATACTGGCCTTTATACATGTCGTAAGCTCCCATGATCGTCCACGAATCACCTTCTGTTACCGCTGCTTTAAAGGCAGGAAGGTAAATTTCATACAATGCTCTGTCATCCACATTCACATTGCTTGTATGACGGAACATTTCCTGATTGTTTAGGGCAAAATGTTTTACAGAAGTTGCTACGCCATTAGACTGCACACCTTTAATATAAGGAACTACCATTTTGGACGTCAGATAAGGATCTTCACCCATGTATTCAAAATTTCTTCCGTTCAGTGGAGTTCTGTAAATATTAACTCCTGGTCCCAGAAGAATATCTTTTTTTCTGTAGCGGGCTTCTTCACCCAACGCTTTCCCATAGTTCCATGACATTTTTTTGTTCCATGTTGCGGATAAAGCAGTCAGGGCAGGGTAGGCGATAATAGAATCGTTGGTCCATCCAGCCTGATCCCATTCGTCCCACATTACTTCAGGACGAACCCCGTGCGGGCCATCTGTAGTCCAGAATTCAGGAATTCCCAATCTCGGAACACCCGGTGAACTGAATTTCGACTGTGCGTGAAGCATAGCCACTTTTTCTTCCAGTGTCATTCTTGATAGTGCATCCTGAATACGCTGTTCAACAGGTTTGGATTCATCCAGATAAACAGGAATGGTAGTATTAGTCTGAGCCATATAAGAAGCAGAAATAAAGGTGAATAAACTTATAATGACGGTTTTCTTTAACATAATGCCTTTCTATTTGATTAAAAACAAAAATAGAGAAAATTTTTATTATCTCAAATTGAGAAAATAAAAAATTGACAAATAAAAAAACTGCCTGATTATTTGCAGACAGCTTATTATTAAATATTGTATTTGTAAATGCGGAAAACTGAAGAGAAGTTGATGTTGAGACATCAAAGTGAAAAGGCTAAAAGCAAAATTGCAAAACGGTAAAAGACGAATGAAGCTACTCTCGTATACTTTCATTCAACACCTCGAATCTTACGCTCCTAACACAGTGTTTAGATTCCTACGGAAGACAAGGCGGACGTATAAGTATAGCGTGCAGTTTGTTCATTCCGAAGGAATCTACACTCAAACCCTCTTACTCTCCAACCCTCCAACTCATCAATCCCATCCTTTCACAGCACCTCCTTTGAAGATTTCCTTAGCTTTCTTTTCCACTTCCGCAGACTGGTAGGCTTTTACAAAGTTTTTTACTTTCTGGCTGTTTTTATTATCCTGTCTGGCGACTACTACATTCACATAAGGAGAATCTTTATCTTCCACAAGAATACCTTGCTTTTCCTGATCCAGACCTGCCTGTGCTGCAAAATTATTATTAATTACCCCCACAACAACATCTCTGTCATCCAGAACCCTTGGAATCTGCGCTCCTTCAATCTCCATAATTTTAAGCTGTTTCGGATTCTCTGTAATATCGGTTACTTTGGGTAGAAGTCCAACTCCGTCTTTCAATTTCAGCAGACCATTTTTCTGTAAAAGAAGTAAAGAACGTCCTCCATTGGTAGGATCATTGGGAATAACAATCGTATTGCCTGCCTGTAACTGACTGATATTCTTAATTTTTTTGGAGTAGGCAACAATAGGATACACAAATGTATTTCCTACAGGTACAAGGTTATACCCTCTCTGCTTTGACTGTTCTGTTAAATAAGGAATATGCTGAAAGGCATTGGCATCAATATCCCCGTTAGTCAGGGCTTCATTGGGAACTACATAATCGTTGAAAGGGATCAGTTCCACTTCAAGATTGTACTTATCTTTAGCTACTTTTTTAGCTACTTCAGCAATTTCCTGCTCTGGGCCATACGTGATCCCTACACGGATAAAGTTCGGATCATCCTTTCTTCCCGAACAGGCACTGAACAGCAATATTCCGGCGGCCACTAAACCAAAAATCTTTATTTTTTTCATTCTATTTTTTTATTTAAATACTATTGAAGCAAAAGAGTAAAAAATGATCTCATTCATCCCCGTATCCCGAAACTCGCACCCCGGATCTCAAACACTCCTACTCTCAAACACTCTCACCCAAAAACTACCTGTGATCAAATCTTTTTGACAATCTGTCGCCCATAAACTGGATGATGAAAACCAAAAGAACAAGCAGAATCAAAACGGTATTCATAATTACAATATCATATCCGATATATCCGTACTGGTAACCCACCTGTCCAAGTCCGCCAGCTCCTACAGCACCACCCATTGCAGAGTAACCTACTAAGGTGATCAAAGTGATGGTTGCATTATTGATTAATGAAGGAAGTGCTTCAGGAAGCAAAACTTTTCTGATAATCTGTAATGGAGAAGCTCCCAAAGCTCTTGCCGTCTCTATAAGGCCGTGTGGAACTTCGATAAGGCTGTTTTCTACAAGTCTAGCAATAAAAGGAGCAGCTCCCACACTTAACGGAACCAAAGCAGCATTCACTCCAATGGAAGTTCCTGCCAGAATCCTTGTGAAAGGAATCATCCATACAATTAAAATAATGAAGGGAATGGCACGGAAAATATTTACCAATATAGATAATCCTCTATGGTAGGCTGCATTTTCCAGCAGTTGTCCTTTTCTTGTTAAAAATAGCAGGATTCCTACCGGAAGTCCCAGCACAAATCCAAAAAATCCGGATAAAAATGTCATATAAACTGTTTCCCAGGTTCCTTTTGCCAAAAGGGCAATTACCGCATCACTAAGCATATCCTTTTACTGTATTTTGAATTTTATTTTGGTTGAAATAATAGATCGCCTGCTGGTTTTCTTCAGTCTCACCCTGAAGCTGTAAAAGTAGTTTACCGAAATTGGAATTTCCAAAATATTCTACATCTGCCTTTAACAATTTATAAGGGATTTTATATTGGCTGTCTAGTGTTGAAAGAATCTGTTCAACACTGATGTTTTCGTTAAGTTCTATTTCGACCAGCGGAAATAAACCTTCTTTTGGTTCTTTCTGCAGTCTGCTGCTGAGTTCCTGTGGCAGAGTCATGATGTCTGAATTGATGAACTGGCGGATGATCGGGTGTTCTTTATCCGAAATAATCTCGCTTAAAGTTCCTTTTGTTAATAATTTTCCTTTGTCGATCACAGCAACGTGGTTGCAGACCGATTTGATGACTTCCATTTCGTGGGTAATTAAAAGGATGGTAATTCCCAGTCTCTGATTGATATCTCTTAAAAGCTGCAGAATAGACTGTGTTGTTGCCGGATCCAGTGCGCTGGTTGCTTCATCACAAAGCAGAAGGTGAGGATCATTGGCCAGAGCCCTTGCTATCGCGACTCTCTGTTTCTGTCCTCCGGAAAGGCTTTTTGGATAATCATTGGCTTTATCTTCAAGGCCTACGATCTTCAGGAGTTCGTTTACTTTTCTGTTGATTTCGTCCTTGCTGGTATGATCCAGTTCCAGAGGAAGCGCTACATTATCAAAAACAGTTCTTGAAGAAAGAAGATTGAAATGCTGGAAGATCATTCCGATTTTTTTACGCTCCTCAGCCAGTTGTTGGGAACTGAGCTTTGTAAAATCCTTTCCATTGATAATAATTTGTCCTTCATCCGGTCTTTCCAATAGATTTACGGTACGGATCAGCGTACTTTTTCCTGCACCTGAAAAACCGATAATTCCTACGATATCTCCTTTATCTATAGTAAGACTTACCTTATCCAGTGCTTTGAAAGACTGTTTTTTCTGATGAAATGTTTTTGATATGTTTCTGATTTCTATCATTCTGATTTTATATACTTTTTAAATAGGCTGATATCTTCTGCCCGTTCTGTTTAAAAATCTCCTTACTCTTCTGATTTTGACCTTGGCCCGTTTTGAAAGTCTGAAATACTTGGTGACATTGGTTAGAAGTACTCCCAGCAATATGATGAATAAACCATACAGCTGACCTCCATTGATGCTTTGGTGGGCAACAATCCAGCCTGCAATCACGGTTACAATAGGATTGATGTAGGTATGGGTGCTTACCAAAGCAGCGGGTTTTACGGACAGAAGCCAAATGTACGACAAATAAGCGACTATCGATCCAAAGAAGATCAAAAATAGAACCCCAAACCATGCCGATAATGGAACCGCAGAAACTGAAAAATCAGTCCATTCTCTTCTGAAAAAGGCGATAATGAAAGAGGCTAATCCCGCTACGATAAGCTGTTGGGCAATATTCATAAACGTAGATTGGGAAGCCGGATTTTTCTTTGAATATAATGAACCCAATACCCAGGCAATGGAGCTTAGTCCTAATACCACAAACGCAGTAATACGCAGGTTTCCATCTGCCAATGCATGGGCATTAGAATTTACACTGCCCTTTAAAAACATAATCAGCCCTACGAAACCGATAATCAATCCTATCGGAATGAATTTATCCGAAAAATAATATTTCCAGTTTTTCTTATCGATAGCAATGAACCAAAATGGTCCTGTTGCAATAGAAATGGCCGCCTCAGAAGCCGTTACATACTGTTCTCCCCAGGCAACAAGCCCGGTTCCTCCGGTAAGAATAAGAATACCGGTTATGGCATTTTTCTTCCAGTTGATCAGAGAATTTGCTTTTTCCCCTTTAGAGAGAAGATAGGCTATCATGAGAATTCCGGCTACCAGAAATCTCAATCCGGAAAGAATGAAAGGTGGGAAACCTTTTAAGCCAAATGAAATAGCTAAAAACGTAATTCCCCATATCACATAGATGTTTGTAAACGCCAATGGAATTAACCATTTGTTTTTAGAATTGCTCATTTTTATGTTTTTAATGTTGTTGTGTTCAATGAAAAAAGGCTCTACCACGTGGTAAAGCCTTTGAAAATATATCTAAATAAAAGTAAGGTCAACCACAGTATTCTTGATGTACAGGCATACAGATATCCTTCATCATATTTTTGATGGTATGTTTCTTCATTGAATTATTTTTTAATTCTGCCTTCATTTTGTTTTATTTCCTGAATACGTTTGCAAATATAGAATATAATTTTTATTAGTCCACTAAAAAAGTAGACATTTTGAACATTAAATTATTGTTAATAGATTAATTGTTTGTAAATCAATTTTTTATATACGGTTTTGTATTGGATTTAAAGTATTAAATAGATTTATTTTATAATGTTTTGGTAAGAAAAGATCATATTTTGATTAAAACAGGCGTTATGGAAAAGGTAATATAAATTAAAATTGATGAGAATTATGTAAATGTTAAACTCCGGTAAAGAAAAAGAGGTTTTGCATTTATTAAACTAGTTAAATGCGCAGGATTTCTGTTCGCTGTAATTTAGCATCAAAATTAAAAGACATGGACAATAGAATTTTAGGTCTGCATCATATTACTGCTATTGCAGACAACGCGAAAAGAAATTTAGATTTTTATACCAAAGTTTTAGGAGTAAGACTGGTAAAGAAAACAGTAAATTTTGACGATCCGGGAACGTATCACTTTTATTTCGGAAATGAAAACGGAACCCCGGGAACCATTCTTACATTCTTTCCCTGGGAAGGAATAGGAAAAGGTACCAATGGAAGTGGAATGGCGACTCATATCGGATATTCTGTACCGAAAGGAAGCCTTGAATTCTGGAAAAACCATTTACAAAGCTTTAATGTAGCCGCAGAAGAAGGAGAAATATTCGGCGAAAAGATGATTTCTTTTAAAGATCCGGACGGCCTCCAGTTACAGCTGATAGAGCCTCTTAGTGAAGACGACAGAAAAGTATGGACAACAGATGATATCAAAGATGAAAATGCATTAAAAGGTTTCCATAATGTGACTTTAACCTTGAAAAAAGCAGATCCTACGATCAAAGTTCTGACCGATATTTTAGGATACGACTTGCAGAAACAGGAAGGTGAAAGATACAGACTTACTACTGATGCCATTGATACCGCTAATATTGTGGACATTATTGAAAACGAAACCATTCCATCCGGAAGAAATGCAGCGGGAACCAATCACCACATTGCATTCAGGGTAAAAGATGATAATGTTTTAATGGAATACCGTGAGAAAGCCTTATCCGCAGGACTAAGCATCACTCCGAAAATCAACAGAGATTATTTCTACTCACTGTATTTCCGTGAGCCGGGTGGTGTTTTGTTTGAAATAGCAACCGACAATCCTGGATTCACTGTAGATGAGCCTTTGGAAGAGTTGGGAACCCACCTTAAACTTCCTGTTCAATACGAAGGAATGCGTGAGAAAATAGAAGGAGTATTGCCGAACTTATCATAGATCATCGGTCATATTTTATAAAGATGCTAATTTTGAATAAAGATTTAAACATCCGGAATATAAACTTATTTTAAGTAATTGTAACAGGACGCTTCATCGAATCAACTTGTTGATTCCATACTTAAGTCAACTTAAAATATGAAGGATTATTATTAAATCTTCGCGTTAAAAAAAGCACGATTTAATACCAAAAAAATAAAAAATGGAAAGAACAGAAATAGTTTTAGAAGGAAGAAAAGGAGAGATTCAGCTTTTCTCAGACGATCATAAAGCAGGTAAAATGGACATATCAGTTATAGGAAAAAAGCTGACTGTTTACCATACCGAAGTAAATCCGGAATATGAAGGAAAAGGTTTTGCCAAAATCTTACTGGAAAGACTGGTTTCCTATGCAAGAGAAAATGATTTAAAGATTCTGCCGCTGTGTCCGTATGTTCATGCTCAGTTCAAACGTCATCCGGAAGAATATAATGATGTCTGGCTGAAGGAAGAACTGTAGGGAGTTTGAGAGTCGGGTTTCGGGATGCGGGTTTTCGAGTTTGAGTGTCTGAGGGGAAGAGGGTTTGAGAGTGTCTTGAGCTAAAAACAGAAGATGAATAAAGTTATTCCCGAACTTATCAACTCGAATCCCGAACCCCGAAAATCTTGCATCCCATTAAATAACCAATTAACAATTTTATCATAATGAAACTTATCACAGGACTGCATCACGTAACGGCAATTACCGGCAATGCACAGGAAAATATAGATTTTTATACCGGAGTTTTGGGGCTTCGTTTAGTCAAAAAAACAGTCAATTTTGATTATTCAGATGTTTATCATTTTTATTTCGGTGACGAGTACGGAACACCTGGAACGATTATGACTACTTTTCCCTATGGTAAAGATCTGATCAATGGCAGACATGGAAAAGGAATGCTTAACACCACTGCTTTTTCAGTTTCTATAGATGCCCTGGATTATTGGATGAACCGTCTGGAACAGTTTAATATTCCCTTCAAACAGCCGCAGCAAAGATTTTCTGATGAAGTTTTCATTTATCTTGAAGATTTTGACGGACTGGGATTGGAATTGGTTTTTAATGATAAAGACGAAAGAAAAGGTTATTATAATGGTTATATTCCAAAATATTATGCCATCAAAGGGATTCATCATGTGGAAATCTGGCAGGATGCTTATGAAAGAACAGCAGCACTTCTGACCACCCAGATGGATCATAAAGTGATCAAAGAAAGCCCTGACCGATTGAGACTGGGAACAGAAAATATGCCGGGGAAATATGTAGATCTGCTTTCTACCCCAAATGCTTTAAAAGGTTTAGCAGGAAGAGGTACCGTTCATCATGTGGCTTTTGCTACTCCCGACGCAGAGTCCCAGCTGGAAATGGTAAAGAGACTCAACACATACGGATTGGAGCATACCGAAGTGAAAGACAGAAAATATTTTACTTCCGTATATTTTAAAGAACCGGGAGGCGTTTTGTTTGAAATAGCAACTTCAGGCCCAGGGTTCGACGTGGATGAAGAAGCTGCATTTTTAGGTGAAGATCTGCAATTGCCGCTACAGTTTGAAAAAAGAAGAGAACGTTTGAAAGAAGTTCTTCCCAAAATCGATTATCCAACAGAAAAATTCAGATAGAAATAATGAGTCATACTTTAAATATAAAAACAGCAGGAATACCCTTAAATCAGGCGGAAAAAGCTTTGATCATGATTCACGGACGCGGAGGAAGTGCTCAGGATATTCTGAGTTTATCCCAGCATTTGAATGTAAAAGACTATGCACTTCTAGCCCCACAGGCTTTGAATCACAGCTGGTATCCTTTTTCATTTATAGCTCCGGTGGAACAAAACGAACCGTGGTTATCATCAGCTCTTGAAATGGTTGAAGAAACGGTAAAAGCGGTTGTCAATTCAGGAATAAAACCTGAAAATATATACTTTTTCGGATTTTCCCAGGGAGCCTGTCTTACCCTTGAATTTTTAGCCCGTAATGCTCAGAAGTTCGGTGGAGCGGCAGCTATTATTGGTGGCGTGATTGGAGATAAAATCAACCGTGAAAATTATAAAGGTGATTTTGCAGGGACTCCGGTTTTCCTGGGAACCAGCAATCCTGATTTTCATGTTCCGGTAGAAAGAGTATATGCTACAGCTAATATTTTTAGAGAAATGAATGCGGAGGTAACAGAAAAAGTATATGCCAATTTTGGACATTCTATTAACGAAGAAGAAATTGAAATAGCGAATTCAGTTATATTTAAATAGTTTAACCACAAAAGTCACAAAAGATTTGATAAGTAAATATCGAGCGCTTAAAAAGAACACTTAAGTTTTATAAAAATCTTTGATTTTTCTCTCATGTGATCTTTATATTGTATATTATTAAACTTTACAAACATTTTAAAACAAAAACTTTGTGACTTTTGTGGTTATTACATTTTTAAGTAACCTAGTGAAGTGGAGATTCCTACGGAATGGCAAAGTATGAGGATTAACTATCCATACAGATTGTCACTCCGTAGGAGTCTCAATAAATAAATTAACATTCAATAGCGGTGGGCTTTAGCCCGCCTTTAAAAAAATAAATTTACCACTGGCTTTAGCCCAAACATAAATGATCAGAATCTGAAATCTAACTTCAAAAACATGCACGAACAATTACTTTTAATATTAGGACTTTTATTACTTGTTATGCTGCTGGTCATGCTGGCACAACGGATCAAAATTGCCTATCCTATCTTTCTGGTACTTGCCGGATTGGGGATCAGCCTTATTCCCGGAGTCCCTGTTTTAAAGCTGGATCCGGAGATTATATTTCTGATTTTCTTACCACCTCTTTTATACGAAGCAGCCTGGTACACTTCATGGAATGATTTCTGGAAATGGAAACGTCCTATCAGCTTGTTGGCATTTGGTTTGGTATTTCTTACATCTTTGGTTGTTGCTTACACTTCACAAATGCTGATTCCGGGATTTACGCTGGCTTTAGGCTTTTTATTGGGAGGAATTGTTTCGCCACCGGATGCAGTAGCAGCCACAACAGTTTTAAAAGGATTAAAAGTACCGAAACGTACCCTCGCTATACTGGAAGGAGAAAGTCTGATTAATGATGCCTCTTCACTGATCGTTTTCAGGTTTGCTCTGGCCGCTGTAATGACGGGTGCTTTCTCAATGCATGAAGCTACAGGACAGTTTTTTCTGGTAGCAGGAATGGGAATTGTCGTAGGAATTGCCGGAGCACATATTTTTTATGCCATTCACCGTTTTTTACCTACAACACCTGCTATTGATGCGGCACTTACCGTAATGACGCCATATATTTTATTTCTTTCTGCAGAACATTTTCATTTTTCGGGAGTGATGGCTGTCGTGAGCGGAGGGTTGTTTATGTCTTTCCGTGCTCATGAGATTTTCAAAACCGGAACTACGAGAATCAATATGACAGGAGTCTGGAACACCCTGATTTTTGTGATGAATGCTTTGGTTTTTGTATTAATAGGTCTTGAACTTCCTGATATAATCAATGGATTGGGTGAAATTTCAGTAATGGAAGGTATCAAATATGGTTTGGTTATAAGTTTGATTGTCATTGTGGTACGTCTTTTATGGATCTATCCCGTAGCTCATCTTCCAAGATGGTTCAGTGAAAAAGCCCGTCGTGATCCGAGTCCGGGATGGAAAAACCCCTTGATTATAGGATGGGCAGGAATGAGAGGAGTGGTCTCACTGGCAACAGCACTGTCCATTCCGGTTATGATGAATTCGCAGGCTGAATTTCCTATGAGAAATCTGATCATTTTTATCACATTTGTCGTCATTTTTGTGACATTAGTGTTTCAGGGACTTACCCTGCCCTTGATCATTAAATTAACCAAAATAGGGGAGATCGATCATATTTTGCCTTCTCAGGAACAGCAGGCCGGGATTCAGATGAGACTGGATAAGCTTGCTGTACATAGGCTTGATAACGAATACAATGAGGTGTTGAACAGCAATAGTCTCCTTGAAAATCTTAAAAATACGCTGGAAAGTGATATCAAACTTCACCAGAATCATCTCAATTCTATTGAAATGTGTACCAACAGGCAAAACGATATGGCCGAATATCATAAAGTGATGATGGATATATTTGCCTTACAGAGAAAAGAACTCTTTAAAATGAAACGCGAAAAACTTTTCAGTGATGACGAGATTCGAAAAGCAGAATCACAACTGGATCTGAATGAATTAAAAATTACAGGAAATAAACATTTGTAGCGGGTTTCGGGTTTGAGGGTAAGAGAGTGGGTGCGAGGTTTCGAGGTTTTGGATACGAGTGGGAGAGTATGAGGATGGGTGCGTTTGAAATTATAAGAGTGTAAATTATTACAGACAGAATGAACAAACTAAGCCCTTTATCTATTTTACACTATATCATTCCGCAGAAATCCAAATCGTCATTTTACCCTTCAAGTAAACAATATAAACATTAAACTCTGAACCTTGAACTTTAAACTTTAAACATTGAACAACATGAAAACATTACATTTTTTAGTGATTGGAAAGAACCAGGAAATTCTGGATACTTTAAAAAGAATTATCGAAAATAATGAGGGCTGGACAGCAGAGATACAAAATGATGAAAATTTCTGCTATGAATACATAAAGGAAAATACGGTGGACATTGTCCTTTTAAGCTCCGGCTTAGAAGATGATTTTGAGAAAGATATAAAAATATTTTGTGCCGGTTTGGATAAGGATGTTAAAGTAATCGATCATTATGGAGGAGGAAGTGGACTTTTAAAGAACGAAGTTTACAGTCTTTTTCCTAATTTGCAGGGGTAAACTCTGCATTATGTTCGAAAACATCATCAAAAATATTACGCGATTTATTTCAATCACTCCCGAAGAAGAAAAAACTTTTACAGACCTGCTTGTCTGTCAGTCGTTTCCTAAAAAAACAGTTTTACTGAGAGAAGGAGAGATTTGCCAGTTTGAAGGGTATATTCATAAAGGATGTGTGAGAATGTATTGTTTGGATGATAATGGTTCCGAAGTAACGTTACTGTTTGCCATCGAAGATTGGTGGATCAGTGATATTGCATCATTTCATGAACAGAAGCCTTCTAAGGTTTTTATCGAAACACTGGAAGACTCGGAAATCTATATGTTGAATACTACAACAAAAGAAAAACTGCTGCAGGAAGTTCCCAAATTTGAAAGAGTTTTCAGAATGCTGGTTCAGAGGAACCTGGCAACCCTGCAAAGCCGACTGGTGAATACCATTTCCAAAACCGCATCAGACAGATATATTGAGTTCATCAAAGTATATCCTTCAATTCCGCAAAGAGTAGCACAATACTACATTGCTTCTTACCTTGGGGTTTCAAAAGAATTTGTAAGCACCATTAGGAAGCGTCTTGCTTCAAAGGAGAAATAAATCTTAGTTTTTTATACTTGCAGATTGCAGAGATTTGCATGGGTTTTATAGGTGTGAATATTTCTGTGAAATTATAGTCACCCATTTTATCGGAGATAAAATCCTTGCGCCTTAAAAATATTTAGCTTAAAAAACAACTCGCGTCTTTGCGTTTTCCAATTATTTTTTTGCTTATCATTCCTACAGAGGTTCCTAAGGAATGACACAGTTGAAATAACGGTCTTACCCACACAGTTTGTCATTCCGTAGAATCTAAATAGAGTTATTCTTTAAAATATTATATCAAATTAAATAGTTCCTAAGAGTAAAAAGACTTTTACACTTTACAAAAAATAACAATCCATTATAGTTATACTGCCGAATAAAAAAGTATCCGGCATTTTTTTTTTGCTTCAAAGTCATTTATTAAACTAGTTAAATGTGCAGGGTTTCCGGTCTCTCTAAATTTGTCCTATCAAACAAGAACAAATAACAATCTGATATGGACAGAAAAGATTTTTTAAAGAAAGGATTATTGGGAACAGGAATGTTTGTAGCATCAGCTTCTTTGGCAAGCGCTATGAAAAATGATATCGATGAGATCGAACCACTAGAACCGATCGGATACAATCATCTTCCCAATACAGAATCAAAAATAAAAGAAAACTCTGTGATCCACAGAGCTGATACAAGAGGGAAGGCAGATCACGGATGGCTGTTGAGTCAGCACACTTTCAGTTTTGCCAATTATTATAATCCTGAAAGAATGCACTTTGGAGTATTGAGAGTCCTGAATGATGATAAAGTGGAAGCAGGAAGAGGTTTCGGAACCCACCCTCACGACAATATGGAAATCATCAGTATTCCTTTGGAAGGTGATCTTGAACACAAAGACAGCATGGGAAATACAGCGGTGATCAGAAGCGGAGATATTCAGGTCATGAGTGCAGGAACAGGAATTATGCACAGCGAATTCAACAAAAACAGTGATAAACTTGTAAAATTCCTTCAGATCTGGATTTATCCGAAAAAAAGAAATGTGACGCCGAGATATGATCAGATTACATTAGATAAAACCAAAGGTCATAATCAATTTCAACAGATTCTTTCCCCCAATGCAGATGACGAAGGTGTATGGATCCATCAGGACGCATGGTTTCATCTGGGAACTTTTGAGGAGAATAAAGAAACACAGTATCAAATCAGAAAAAAAGGAAACGGAGTCTATGCTTTTATTTTGAAGGGAAGCGCAGAAATAGGCGGTGAGATTATAGAAGAACGAGATGGATTCGGAGTCTGGGATATTCAGGAAATTACGATCAAAACCCTTCAGGAAGGTACAGAAATCCTTTTAATGGACGTACCGATGACACTTTAAAAATTAAACAAAAATAACAACTCTTAAATTTTAAATTATTATGAAAAAATTAATCCTATCATTTGCAGCTGGTTTATTATCATTAACTGCATCAGCTCAAAACCCTGGAAAATCATTATTAAATCCTACCAATCACGCCGTAGTACTCATCGACCACGAAGGTCAAATGGCTTTTGCAACCAAAAGCATCAGCATGGAAGAGTTAAGAAACAATGTGGCACTGGTAGCAGGTGGATCAAAAATATTCAATGTTCCTACAGTAGTAACGACGGTGGCAGAAAAGTCATTCAGCGGACCTGTTTTCCCGGAAATTTCAGAAGTATATCCGCAAGCAACCAGTGGATATGTAGACAGAACTACCATGAATACATGGGAAGACGTTAATGCCCATAAAGCCATTACAGGAAAAAATAAAAAGAAACTGGTTTTCGCAGGATTATGGACAAGTGTATGTATCGTAGGACCTGTATTATCAGCGATTGACGAAGGTTACGATGTATATGTAGTAACAGATGCTTCTGGGGATATTTCTAAAGAAGCGCACGATCAGTCAATCACCCGTATGGTTCAGGCAGGAGCACATCCTATCACTTCTGTTCAGTATGTATTGGAACTGCAGAGAGACTGGGCTAGAAAAGAAACATACAAACCGGTTAATGATCTGATGAAAAAACATGGTGGAGCTTATGGTATAGGAATTCAGTATGCTCAGGAAATGTTAAAACACTAATGGGACTGTTTCGGCAGGCTTTCAGCCTGCCGAAACCTTCAAACTTAAATATTGAAATTATGAAACTACTGAATATACTTACCCTTTCCACAGTTTTGGCAGCAGGAATTCTGAATGCTCAGAAAGCAGACATGATCATTACCAATGGAAAGATTACCACAATGGATGATAAGAATCCTGAAGTACAGGCTGTGGCCATCAAAGACCATAAAATCTTACAGGTAGGAACCAATGCCCAGATTTTAAAATTAAAAAACGGCAATACAAAAGTCATTGATGCTAAAGGAAACAGAGTGATTCCAGGCTTATTTGACAGCCATTTGCATGTAATCAGAGGAGGACGATTTTACAATACCGAACTTCGTTGGGATGGTGTGAAATCATTAAAAAGAGCATTGGAAATGCTGAAAGAACAGGCTCAGAGAACACCGAAGGGACAATGGGTAAGAGTCATCGGAGGCTGGAATGAATATCAGTTTGAAGAAAAAAGACTTCCCACACTGGCTGAAATTAATGAAGCTACGGGAAATGTGCCTACTTTCATCATGTATCTCTATGGAAAAGCCTGGCTGAACAAAGCCGGATTAAAAGAACTGAATATCAATGGAGATACCCCAAACCCTTCTCAAGGTTTAATTGAAAAAGACAATAACGGAGATCCCACAGGATTATTGGTGGCAGAACCGAATGCATTTATTCTTTATTCAACATTAGCGAAACTTCCGGAACTGAAAGAAGAAGAAAAAGTAAATTCTACCCTTCAATACATGACGGAACTGAACAGATTGGGAGTGACTGCAGTAATGGACGCAGGCGGAGGATTCCAGAATTTTCCGGATGACTACGGAACAACGGATCAGCTGAACAAACAAGGGAAAATTACCGTTCGTCTTCCTTACTATTTATTTGCCCAGAAAAAAGGATCTGAGCTTGCCGATTACACCAAATGGATTGGAATGGTAGAAATTGACGACCATGGTCATAATGATTTTAATGAAATCGATTATCATGTCAACGGTGGAGGGGAAAACCTGGTATCAGACGGAGCCGACTTTGAAAACTTTCTTTTCCCAAGACCGGAACTTCCGGCTACGATGGAGAAAAATATGAGAGAGGTGGTAAGTCTTCTGGTAAAAAACAAATGGCCTTTCAGAATTCATGCAACCTATAATGAAAGTATCACCAGATTTTTAAATGTCATTGAAGAAGTAAACAAAGAAACTCCTTTGAACGGATTAGTATGGTTTATCGACCACGCAGAAACCGTTACCGAAGATAATATGAAAAGAATCAAAGCGTTGGGCGGAGGAATTGCAGTACAGCACAGAATGGCGTATCAGGGAGAAAGCTTCATCCACAGATATGGTAAAAAGCCGGCTTTGACATCTCCTCCGGTGAAAAAAATGCTGGAAATGGGAATTCCGGTTGGATTAGGAACAGACGGAACAAGAGTCGCAAGTTATAACCCATGGGTAGCTTTATACTGGATCACCACAGGAAAAACAATAGGAGGAACTCAGGTGATGGGTAAAGAAAATACGCTGGACAGAAAAACTGCTTTATCACTTTCTACTTACGGAGGATACGAACTCATTAAAGACTATCAGAAAGGAAAAATACAGAAAGGATACTTTGCAGATCTTACCATTCTGGATAAAGATTATTTCACAGTCAATGATGAAGACATCAAAAACATCACCTCAAAATTGACGATCGTAGACGGAAAAGTCGTGTACGGAGATGAAACCTACAAAACAGCAGCTCCGGCACCACTTCCAGTCATCCCCGACTGGTCACCTGTAAAATATTACGGAGGCTATCAGACAAAATAATTTTTTAGCCACAAAAGTTTTTAATTATTCAAATCAATCAACGTTCCAACTGAAGGGGTGAAAATTCCCCTCCTTTGGAGGGGTGTCAAAAATTCAAAGAATTTTTGACGGGGTGGTCAACCCAGCATTAATACAATCACGACAATCAATTTAATTCATAGCTAAAATTTATTCCAATCATGAAAAAGTTAATCCATATCATCACCAATACCAATCCCGGAAGAAAATTAACAGATGCTGCCCTTCTAGCTTTCAGAATCTTCCTTTCTGTAGAATTAATCGTAGCACACGGATTAAAAAAAATAGGAGTAGGCGTTTCAGAAGCAGAGCAGGTACCCAACCCGCTGCATCTTCCTGAAGCTTTCAACAATCTTTTTGCTGATGCAGCCAATCTGGTATTTCCGGTATTTGTGATCTTTGGTTTTTTCACAAGAATTGCAGTATTACCAATCCTGGCAGTGACCCTTACAGGATATTTTATACTTCATTGGAATGATGCTTTACTGGTGAAAGATACTCCTTTTATGTACAGTTTATGTTATCTGTTTTTACTGTTTATGGGAGCTGGAAGATATTCGGTGGATCATTATTTAACAAAGAAATCATCATGAAAAAACTGATCGCCATTGTACTGTTGCTGCAGATTTTTATTCCCGTTCAAATTTCTGCTCAGTTTAAGCTGATGAGGTTTGATGAAGATTATGCTTCCTATAAAGACTCTGCAAAAACTTTTTACAACTCCATCAAATACATACCGATTGCAGAAAAAAGCAACAATTATCTTTCATTGGGAGGAGAAGCAAGACTGGAATTTGTAGACTTTAATAATGAAGATTGGGGAAGAATGGGAATTGGAAGCAATCCTTTTCTGATTCAAAGATACAGTGTACATGCAGATCTGCATCTGGGCTCAAGAGTAAGAATTTTCGGACAGGTGAGAAGTGCATGGGAAAATGGAAGAAAGAACGGTCCGAGACCTATTGACGAAGACCATTTGAATATTCAGAATCTTTTCATTGATGTTGATATTTTGAAAAATGATAAAGAAAAGTTGACCGTACGTGCCGGAAGACAGGAACTTGATTATGGAAGCGGAAGACTGATCTCAGTAAGAGAAGGTCCGAATTTAAGACTTTATTTTGATGGATTAAAATTCATGTACAAAAGAGGGAACTTCAGATCTGATGCCTTTATGATGGCTGCCAGTGAAATAAGCCCGGGAGCATTTGATAACAAATCTTCAAAATCAATCAACCTTTGGGGAAGTTACAACACATGGATTATTCCCAGAAGCGGAAATCTGGAGCTCTATTATCTGGGGATTCACAGAAAGGATGTACGTTTTGAAGACGGGCTTTCCGATGAAAACAGACATACTTTTGGCGGAAGATTCTGGAAATATGGAGGAGGTTTTATTTACAATTTTGAAGCAGCCTACCAGTTCGGGAACTTTAATAAAGGAAATATCAGCGCGTGGACGGCTTCTGCAGATATCGGATATATGTTTGAAAATGTAAAAGGAAAACCGACCATCAACCTTAGAAACGATTATATTTCAGGAGACAGCAATAAAGGAGACGGAACATTGGGAACATTCAATCCATTGTATCCGAAAGGAGGTTATTTTGGATTTAATCCTCAGATTGGTCCGGTGAATTTAATTGATATTCATCCCTATGCAACTATTGATTTAGGTAAAAAAATAACCGTACAGGCAGACGTAGTTTTCAACTGGAGATACTCTACTCAAGACGGAATTTACAGACCCAGCGGAACACTAAACCTGGCGTCTTCCAACTCAAAAAAGAGATACATCGGAACCGCATTTTTAGGAAGCTTTAATTATAAGATCAATCCATTTTTAACCTTTAATACAGGAATACAGTATTTCAATACCGGAGCTTTCATTAACGATGTAATCGACAACCACAAAGACGGACTCTTCATCAATTCCAGAATTGTATTTAAATTTTAAAAAAACACAGGGAATTTGAAAATTTGAAAATGAGATCATTTGAAAATAAATTAAACAATTATCCCACATCAATGCACCTTTCCATCACAGAAACTACCTTTGAAAAACAAATAAAAATAGCCGGAGCGAAGCGACTCGCGCCTTAACAACATAAACCTTAAAAAAACTTTGCGTCCTTGCGTTATTCCAACAAACAAAAATTAAAACCCGCAACAAAAATAACCCGCAACTCGCATCCCGAACCCCTCAACAAACAACAAAAAATAAATCAAATGAAAAATACACTAAAACACTCACTGGTAATTGCAGCTTTAGCATTATCTACCTTAAACTTTGCACAAACTACAACCACAGCTCCTGCAAAAACAACAGCCATCGGAACTTCCAAAACCTGGGGAACCGTAGACGGAATCTCCATGATAGGATTGGTACAGGGCCCATCGTCTGCTGACGCCCAGCTTCAGGTAGCCTGTGTTTTCGAATATACAGAAGGTGACATCTTCAGTGCTCAGGCATTGCCGGCAAAACTGAACGGATTGGTTCATCTTGATGAAGCTTTAAAAGGAGAACTGACCAACCTTAGAAAAACAGGACAGTTTCAGGGGCATTCTTTGGAAACGATTTTAATTACGCCACCTGCAGGATCGATGTCTGCAAAGAAATTATTATTGATCGGTTTAGGTGACCGTAATAAATTTACTCCTGATTTAATGACTTCCGTAGGCGAAGTGGCAGCCCGTGAAGCCATGAGATTAGGCGTTACCAATTTTGCATTCGCCAGCGATCTGAAAGATGCCGGAATAGATTCACCCACCGCTTTGGTAGCCGGAAATGTAGTAAGAGGAATTGTACATGCCAACCGTTCTGAAAATTACCTGAAAGAACACAAATTATCCACCACCAAAAAATTAGAAAAAGTATATCTTCTGGCTGGTCCTGCCTTCTTTGAAACCGCAGGCGGAGGAATTTCCGATGCCATTTCAGAAGTAAAAAAGAAATAATGAACTAGTTTCATTACATTGTTGATCCGGCCCCTTTTTATAAGGGGGCTTTTTGATATAAACTATTCTTTATAGATTTATCAAAGTCATCCTTCATTTCTAGTCGTTCATTAATATTTTTTAATTTAAAGTGTCTGATTTCCCCTTGTCTTAATAAACAATTAGCAATAATAAATTTTACATTAGCCTCATCTTCTGTGTCAAATGTTTCTAGTTTAGAATTTGTTATATACCTTTCCGTATGTCTTCCATTCCTATCTGTATATCTAATTTTATAGAACTTATTTTCATTCCATTGTAATTCATCTCTTTTTTTATATAGTGCTTTTGTCGAATCAGGATATTTTTCTTCAACCAATTCATCCAATTTACTTTCTAAAGATTTAACATCAAGACTTTCTAAATTATCTGTTAAAATCCTATTTGAAAATATGTCTTTATAAAGAATCTTTACAATATGATTTAATATAATAACTTCTTTAAAAATAATAATTTTCTTTATTTTTATATTATTATCAAGCTTGATTTCTTTTTCTTTCGATTCTAATGTGAAAACTGTTTTATTGCTAATACCTTTTTTAATTTCTTCTAAAATTTCATTTGGAAAATTAACTTTTTGAATAATTTTATAAGGGAATAATTCTTCCGAAAAAGTTTGCTTTATATGGTTAAACCATTTGCATTTTAATAGATATTTACTACAATCTTTTTGTAATGAACCGTCCTTTGAATCTCTTCTGTTTTTTAAATAATTAGAATTTTCTACAATGCCAATAACTGTCATCACAGGAGGCAAAAATTCTAAATATGAATCAGTTTTGTAATTTTCTTCTTCCTTATTTTTTGACCAGCTAATTTTCTTTTTACTTAATTCTCTATCAGCAGTTAATAAAATAACTAGTTTATTTTTAAAATCTTTTTTTAAAGATAAAATGTCTACCGTTGTTTGATGCTTTACTTCATTATTTTCTTTCTGCTCCTGTTCATTATCTTTTTCTTGTAATTTTATTATCTCATCAAATTTAAACCAAGATTTTTCAAACGATGAATTTCTAGAATTAAAATACGTACAAAGTAGTTGGCCTGGTAAAAGCTCTATTTCTTCGGAATCAGGATCAAATTTTTTTGAGTTTAAGATTTCTGTTACCACCATTATTGGAGGAGTTAATAAAGCATTTGCTCCAATTTTAGAATTATAAACTATGCTGTAGGGATGATTTTTTAGAGATACTAGATCACCAATGGAAAACTTCTCCATGCTTAAACAATATTTTCAAGGTTATTGTACAAATATAGCAATTAAATGATTATTTTTGAAGTGCTTGCAAAAGGAAGTTTAATTACAACTAGAAATAAGATAAAAGATCTTTTACTACAATTTATAGAAAAAGATATACTTATAATAATTTGGATTATAAGGTATGAGGATTTCATCAGAGTCAATCCCCCGAAAGGGATGACCAATAGAAGCAATTTACAAATAAATATTGAAACTGCCAAAAGGATAAACTTATTTATTAATGTTATCATCTTTGCTTTCATGTTGTATTAATTTAATTATGACCTCTAAGCAGACAGTTTGAACTATACTTACTAGAGTTTCTATTACTAATTACGGAAATATCAATGACTCAGTAATTGGGTACTTATCTGAGCGTAAGCTGTATGTAATTTATAAAACGTTATTGTCTTTTTGCAAGCTTTTTTTATAATGGAAAAACCAGATTGGATAAAAGAAAAAGGTTATTTGCACCTGTCACCTTCTCTTAAAATAGGGGAGGATTGGAAGAGGTATTATTATAACATTAGTAATAAAGAGTATGTAGAACGATATGCATTTTATCCGCTTATACATACCGTTTTAAAGGATAGAAAATATAAGAAGGGAGATCCTGAAAAACATAAGCATAAAGATAGTCGAAGACATTGTCATTTTCATAAAGAAACTAATGAGCCTGAAAGAACATATAAGCTTCGTCCTTTACATTATGCCAGCCACATGGATGCACTTGTATATGGATACTATAAACATCTCCTTAATGAGCTTTACGAAAATAAATTAAAGGAAAATTCTATATTAAATGCTTCTGTAAATGCTTATCGCAAAATTCCAATTTCTAAAGAAAATGAAAAAGGTAAAAGTACAATTCACTTTGCAAAAGAAGCATTTGATGAAATAAAAGAAAGAGGTGAGAGTCAAGATGTTTGCGTTATGACTTTTGATTTAAAAAGCTTTTTTTCAAGTTTAGATCATCAATTTTTAAAACAGAAATGGAAGTGGCTTTTAGGAGTTGATGAGTTACCAAAAGATCATTATAATGTTTTTAAAGCATGTACAAAATTTAGATATGTACTTCTCGATGATCTAAGAATACAAAAGAAAAATAAGAAAGGGCGGAGATTAGGTTTTGATGAGTCAAAGCTAGCCAGAATAAGGAAAGAAAAAGGTTTCAAATGTTTCTTTGAGAGTAATAAGGAGTTTAGGAAAACTATTAAAGAAGGAAAACTTAGAATTTATAGTAATCCATTTTTTTCCAAAGAAAAAATAAATATTGGAATTCCACAAGGACTTCCAATTAGTGCGCTTCTTGCCAATCTATATTTGTATGATTTTGACTTGAAAATAATCAATGATATTGTAATTGAAAGAGGAGCTTATTATAAGAGATATTCGGATGATATTGTAATAATCTGTAAACCTCATCAAGCGGAGTTTATTGAAAAATTCATTTACAACCTTGTAGAAGAAAGTAAAGTTCAAATAAGTAAAAATAAGACTGAAAAATTTATTTTCAGAAATATTAATTATTCTCCGAAACATAATCAAAAAAGATTGACTTGTTTTAAAGTAAATAAAACAACACAGGAAGAAAAAGAAACTCCATTATTATATCTAGGATTTGAATTTAGAGGATATAAGACAGTGATAAAATCGGCTAACCTATCTTCCTATTATAGGAAAATCATTTCAATAACAAAGAGAAGATGTAAAAGAGCACGGACTTTAGTGGATAAGAATCCAGAAGCAAAGAAGGCGATATATATTAATCAAATAAAAAAGTTATATAATAGACCTTTAAAGGTTAAAGATTCTGAGAGTACTGAACTTAAAATACTGGATAGAAAACGGTATTCCTTAGTTAAGAATGATAGAGGATTTTATGAATTTTCACACTATTCTTCTAATAGCAAAAAAGAATCTAATTATTATTCTTATGTAAAACGTTGCTGTTCAATATTTGAAGAGGATCATTTTATGAATCAAATTAGAAAAAGAAAGCATGTAGTATTTACTGCTATTAATAGACATCTACATAAAAAATGAAGTGAATATTAATATATCTCCATATAAACGATCTCTTATATTAAAGTTGATATGTATCCCAATTTGCAAAGTCAAAAAAAATCCCGATTTTTGCACTCCTCCAATAAACCCGAGTTCATGAAATTATGTATTGCCGAGAAACCCAGTGTTGCCAGAGATATCGCCAAAGTATTGGGCGCTACCACGCCTAAACAAGGCTATATGGAAGGAAACGGCTATTGCGTAACATGGACGTTCGGACACCTTTGTACTTTAAAAGAACCACACGACTACGGTCCACAGTTCAAATCCTGGAACCTTTTTTCACTGCCGATTATTCCCAGCAGTTTTGGAATCAAGCTGATCCCTAATAAAGGTGTTGAAAATCAGTTTAAAGTCATTGAAAAATTAGTTGAAGAATGTGATGAGGTCATTAACTGCGGGGATGCCGGGCAGGAGGGAGAACTCATCCAGCGTTGGGTATTGCAGAAAGCAAAATGCAACAAACCGATTCAGCGTTTATGGATTTCTTCACTAACGGAAGATGCTATTAAAGAAGGATTTGCCAGTTTAAAACCGGCAGAAGATTATAAAAACCTTTATCTGGCCGGAAATGCCAGAGCCATAGGAGATTGGTTGTTAGGGATTAATGCAACTAGGCTTTTTACGAAAAAATTTGGAGGAAATAAAGCAGTTCTTTCTATCGGAAGAGTGCAAACTCCCACATTAGCAATGCTGGTGCAGCGTCAGAAAGAAATTGATGCTTTTACCACAGAAGAATATTGGGAACTGAAAACCAAATACCGTGACGTTATTTTCAACGCAGCCATTGACCGTTTAAAAACATTGGAACGTGCAGAAAAAGGACTGGAATACCTTAAAGTCAATCCATTTGAGATCGTTTCTTTCGAAATTAAAGAAGGAAAAGAAAAAAATCCACGACTTTTCGATTTGACCGGACTTCAGGTGGAAGCCAATAAAAAATACGGTTATTCGGCGGAAAATACGTTGAATTATGTGCAAAGTCTTTACGAAAAGAAGCACGTAACTTATCCCCGTGTTGATACCACCTACTTATCAGACAGTTTATATCCGAAAATTGCAGGAATTCTTCAGAAAATGTATCCGTATCAGGATCTGATTGCTCCGTTGCTGGAAGCTCCGATTCCAAAATCAAAGGCGGTTTTCGACGATACAAAAGTAACCGATCACCATGCGATCATTCCTACGGA
This sequence comes from Chryseobacterium sp. NRRL B-14798, assembly GCF_050470705.1. NCBI lineage: Bacteria > Pseudomonadati > Bacteroidota > Flavobacteriia > Flavobacteriales > Weeksellaceae > Chryseobacterium > Chryseobacterium sp. NRRL B-14798. The sequence continues at coordinate 1,712,639 of NZ_JBFLUL010000005.1, forward strand.
AATTCCGCCTTCTCAGAATCTGAGCAGGGAAGAAAAACTGATTTATGATCTGATTGCAAAACGTTTTATAGCAGTATTCTATCCGGAATGTAAAATTTCCAATACTTTGGTAGAAGGAAAAGTAGGAACCATTCCTTTCAAAACCAGCGGAAGACAGGTTCTTGAAGCAGGATGGAGAGCCGTTTACGCCAAAGAACCGAAAGAGGAAACCACCGATAAGGAAAAAGAAAAAGAGGAAGAACAAACCATCCCTGAATTTACTGTAGGAGAAACCGGACTCCACGATCCGATGATTCATCAGGGAAAAACGACTCCTCCAAAACCTTACACCGAAGCAACACTGCTGAGAGCGATGGAAACTGCCGGAAAACAGGTAGAAGATGAAGAATTGCGTGAAATGCTGAAAAACAACGGGATCGGAAGACCATCCACGCGTGCCAACATCATAGAAACCCTTTTCAAAAGAAAATACATCGAGAAGAAAAGAAAAAATCTGATCGCTACCCAAACCGGAATCCAGCTGATCGATACCATCGAAGACGAACTGTTAAAAAGCCCGGAACTGACCGGAGAATGGGAATCCAAACTTCGTAAAATTGAAAAAGGAGAGTATGAAGCCAATCTTTTCAAAGAAGAACTGATTCAGATGGTGACAGAACTCACTGAAAAAGTGGTGTACGGAAAAGGAAAAGTAATTACCCTCCAGGAAGAAGAAAAAGAAGAAGTCAAGGAGAAGAAAAAAAGAGAACCTGCGCAGAAAAAAGAACTTCAGTCCTGGGAAGAAACGAAATGCCCGAAATGTAAAGAACATAATCTGATCAAAGGAAAAACCGCCGTAGGCTGCTCCGATTTCAAAAACTGCGGTTTTAAAATTACGTTCGAAATCTTCGGCAAGAAACTATCCGATAAACAACTTTTAGATTTGGTATTAAAAGGAAAAACTTCAAAATTAAAAGGCTTCTCTACCCACCCGGAAGCAATCACAGAAGGTGTTTTGACTTTAAGTGATGATTTCCAGGTACAATTGAGCTAATCAATAGTATACTTAATCTAAATTATCAGCTACCATTTGGAAAGAATAAACTAACTGGAATTATCAGGTGGAGAATACGGGATTCGAACCCGTGATTTTTCAATACCTGATTAAGCGTATCGGTTATTTTATATCGGGATTCCTGCACTTTTCTAGATATCATTCAGCAATAACCATTTTATCGGAGATAAAATCTTAGCGCCTTAAAAATATTTAGTATGGAAAGAACTTGTGTCTTTGCGTTTTCCAACCCATCTAGATTCCTATGGAATGACTAGGTGTACGGATAAACTAAGCGTTGTATTTGTTATTCCACAGGAATCCAATCTTATTCTTTTCTGCACAATCACAAGCCTTATCCTAGATACCAATACTCCAACTGAATATGTAAAAATTCCCATCTTCCCGAGGGTGGCAAAAATTCAAAGAATTTTTGACGGACTGGTTTTACAGTTTCTCGAATAACCTGTCATCATGAAATGCCAACATTCTCCCTTTTCTGTTTGATAAACTGAAAAACAGATCCAACAATAAAAAGCAGAAGAATAACAAGAAGAGTCTGCCCGATGATGGGATCTTTGATATCTTTAGCCAAAGGATGTCCAATCGGAACCCGTGTGAATGTCTCGTTAACAGTGGGAACCAGCGACAGGAAAAAGCTGAATGACAACAGGAAATTCTCAAAATACCTGGCTTTCTTACTTTCTTTTTTATTGGCAAAAAGAAAATAGGCCACAGTGATCAAAACAATGATAAATAATGAGAACACATGTCCTGCATTAAAACCTCCGTTTTTGGAGATACCTAATGCTGTAAGTGAAGTGACGGCCGTCGTATAAAAATAGACTTTTCCTGACGGCTGAGCCAGATTGATTTTACCATATCTGATAAATCCTATCACTGCGCCAACAAGAGCTGTTACGCCAATAATAGTGTGAAAAATTCCTAAACCTGATAGATTCATATTGATTGTATTTTAAAATTGATACTTATAAGCTGCAGGTATATTACTGTTCCCTGTAACTGACGGTACAAATTTGCGATAGAAATACAGAAATGATTTTGGGATTTAGTTCAAGAATTTGGGATTTTGGTTCAAAAAAGAACTCCTTATCAAAACAGGAAATACATTTATAATCTTTAAAAAGGTACGATTATCATCCTTTCCGTTCCTGGCGGTAATTGGAGGGCGTTATATGAAATTTATCGCTGAAGTTTTTGGTAAAAGTGGTCAGATCGTTGAATCCGCATTCGAACGCGATATCGGTAATGCGTTCATCGGATATTAAAAGTAATTCGGCGGCTTTTTCCAGTTTTTTGTTTCTTATATAATTGGCGGGGGTATCGTTGTAAAGTTTTGCAAATTCTCTTTTGAAAGATGATACACTTAAATTGCTTTGCTCAGCAAGCTGTTCGATTGTTAGCTGTGAAAATAAATTCGCTTCAATGATTTGCTTAAAAGAATAAGTGGTGGGAGAGAAAAGCTGTGACAGGATCAGCTGAACGGCCTTAGCATTCTGTGACTGAGCCAACAGCAAAATGATTTCCTTGAGTTTTAGAACCAATATATCTTCATTAACGAGGGAAGGGTTTTCAAAATAAAAAAGCAGCCCTTCTACGTACTTCTGAATCAGAAAGTCATTGTTTATTTTCTCATTGGATTTATTCGAAACGATATCGGAAGGTTTTTGCAGTAATAAAGGCAATTCTCTGTCATAGATTTTTTTCAGGATGTCAGGATAGAACGTAACGATCACAATCTCACAATGATCTTCTGACGCTGAGTTATGAATATGTTTTCCGGAGCTCATACAGTTCAGAAAAAGAGAATAATTTGCAGAAACATCAAACTCCTGTTCCTCTGTTTTGTACTGAAACTCACCTTTAAGCACATACAGAAAACAAGCTTGCTCCGAAACCGGAAAATCATACCTGAAGGACCCTGATATATCAATTTTCTGTATCAGGGTTTTCCCAAATAATTCGTGTTTTTTGTAATCATTCAGCATAATGGAGTACGTGAGTTTTTGAATTCAATAATAGGAAAGTTAAATAAATTTTTTTGTAAATGTAAAGCAATACTATATTTTATCGGAGATAAAATCTTAACGCCTCAAAAACAGATAGTTTGGCGACAATTGGCGACTTTGCGTTTTCCAACCCGTCTATCCAGAGATTCTTACGAAATGACATTATGTACGAATAAACTAAACGTCGTAAATTTCATTCCGAAGAAATCCGGCCTTACACTTTTTTTGACAGGTGGTTTTACCGGAATAACTTCTCATACCAGCCATCCACATCGCTTTTAATCTCCTCATGATGCTTACATAAAATCATAGCCAGCTCCAGTTCAGACCTGTCAGATTGATAAGGATTCAAAGTAAGAAACCCGAAGAAATTTCCATCCTGATCAACAATTGCAGGAGGATAAGAAGCATAAGCATTCCATGGTGAATAGGGGCCATAGGTACTTCCGTAGTTTCCATACGTATTCCAGATAGATTTTGAGCTGAAAACATTTCCGTAATCACCAAACTTATTCCATATCGAATTTTTATCAAAATTGTCACAGTTTAAACATCCCAGATATTCTTTTTGATCTGCACCGCCATACAAATGCAGGGTTTGCGCATAAAAGACACAGCATAAGAGAAGACTTACAACAATGAACACTTTTTTACAGTACATAGGATGATTACTTTATTCAATAATGACAACTGCCAGAAATAAAAAGACCGGTACTAACCTCCATTTTCTTGCTTCCATCTTCCAGCTTTATCTATCAATCTACCTTAAACTTCTTCGGAGACTTTCCGGTGATCTGGGTAAATTTTCTGTAAAAATACTCCAATGTATTAAAACCTGATTCAAAACAGATATTTTTAATCCCGATTTCAGGATTGCTGATCAGCAATTGCTTGGCGTGTTCTATTCTCAACTGAATAATATATTCTACCGGAGTACAATTGTAGGAATGCTTAAACTTTTTAAACAGATTGGCTTCGCTCATTCCTGCAAGCGCAGCAAGTCTCCTGATGGTAATTGGTTCTCTGTAATTGTTTTTGATGAAATGAACCACTTCCTGAAGTCCGTTCTGTATATTTTCTGCCTTTCCAGAATGGAGGAGGATATGCTTTGCATTGGTTTTCATCAGCTCATAAATCAGTTCTTTAAGACTTAAGCTTAAAAGAAAATCCGAGGTATTATGAAGATTTCCGTCAATTCTTCTGTTATAAAGATTGGTAAGGCTTCTCCATAAAGACTCATCCGAACTGATGAACTTTTTCACAGTGTTTTCTTTCATCATAATTCCTGTTCTGTCCCAGTCCGGATGCCAGTTTTCAATCACTTCGGAGAATACACTGTCAATATACTCCTGCTCAATATTCAATACCAGACATTTCGTAGGTTCTTTAAAAACGGGATGGATATCGATACTCAGTTCCTTGTTACAGGGCGGAATAAATACACTTCTCTCCTTGAATTCAAAAGTCTCATCATCACTGCGAATAATCTTATTGCCACTCAGCATAAGCGTGATAACAGGCTCTTTAAAAAAGAAAGGAAAATCATGACAAACTACATTTGTTTCAAATACATTCAATTCACCAAAAGGAATGCTGAAAACAGTTTTTTCTTCGATCTTTTCCATGATAGGGAGAGTTTAGGTTAAAAAAAATAGAGAATAAGTAAATAATTTATATCATGTTATTACCATTTTCGGATTACGTAAAATACAAAATAATTTAAAACAATGGAAAATACATCAGCAGCCAAACAAACCCATATCCCAGATACTCAGTTTTTATCCGTAAATCCTTCTACCTTAGAGGTTATAGGTGAAGTAACCAATACTTCTCGTGAGGAGATTGATGCTAAAATTGAGAAAGCAAAAAAAGCCCGGAAACTATGGGCCGCAAGACCGGATGCAGAAAGAAAAGAGATTTTATTAAAAGTAGCGGAAGCGTTGCAGCAAAATTCAAAACACCTTGCAGAATGGATCACCCGCGAGCAGGGAAAACCGTTGAATGGTCCTGGAGCTAATTTCGAAATGCAGGCTTGTGTAGGCTGGACACAGGTTCCCGCATCACTGGATTTACCCGAAGAAATTGTTTTCGAAGACGACACACGAAAAGATGTTGTATACAGAAACCCGATTGGAGTAGTAGCAGCCATTGCTCCCTGGAACTGGCCTTTGATGATTGCTATCTGGCAGATTATTCCTTCATTGAGAATGGGAAATGCTGTCATCATCAAACCTTCGGAATATACCACTTACTGCAGTCTGGAAATGATAAAAGTGATCAACAGTGTCCTTCCTGAGGATATTTTGCAGGTAGTTACCGGCAGAGGAGAAGTAGGTGGTTACCTTACCTCACATCCGGAAATTGGGAAAATTATGTTCACAGGCTCTATCGCAACGGGGAAGAAAGTCATTGAAGCTTCTGCTAAAAATATGGCCCGGTTAACCCTCGAATGTGGAGGAAATGATGCAGGAATTATTTTACCCGGACTTGATGTTTCCAAGTATATTGATGGGATTTTCTGGGGTGCTTTCCTGAATATGGGGCAAACCTGTGCCTGCTTAAAAAGACTATACGTTCATGAAAACGATTACGAAAAAGTCGTTAAAGCATTGGCAGACTATTCTTCCAATATTCCAATGGGGAACGGAGCGGATGAAGCCAGCGTTTTAGGGCCTATCCAGAATAAAATGCAGTACGATAAAATTCAGGATCTGATTCATGATTCCGAAAACATCGGGGCAGACTTCATATTCACAGGGCAAAAACCTGATCTGGAAGGCTATTTTATTCCCGTAACTCTGGTGGGAAATGTAGATAACGGAGACAGAATTGTAGACGAAGAACAGTTTGGTCCTGTGTTACCAATTATTAAGTATAAAACGTTGGAAGAAGCCATCAGTAAAGCCAATGATTCAGAAAACGGACTGGGAGCTTCCGTTTGGAGTGATGATCCTGACGAAGCTCAGAAAGTCGCTGTACAACTGGAAGCAGGAACTGTCTGGATCAATCAACATGGTGCTATTCACCCGTTTGTTCCCTTCGGAGGCGTAAAACAATCTGGTTATGGAGTAGAATTCGGAATAGAAGGATTAAAAGCAGTTACCGTTCCTAAAGTCATCAGCATTAAAAAATAAAGTTAGAACTCATGAAATACGATTTTATAATTGTCGGATCCGGTTCGGCAGGCGCTGTAATCGCTAATAGATTAAGTGAAAACGAAAATATAAATGTCCTTTTACTGGAGGCAGGTCCCGATGATAAAGTGGCTGAAGTGGAAGAACAGGCCGGCTGGCCCGCTATCTGGAATACGGAGAGAGACTGGGCGTATCATACCGTTGAGCAGGAGTATGCAGGAGGGAATACAAGATACTGGCCTCGTGGTAAAACTTTGGGTGGTTCAAGTTCCATCAATGGAATGATCTACATCAGAGGGCATCAGCAGGATTATGATAGTTGGGCTTATAAAGGATGTGTGGGCTGGGACTGGAAAAGTGTTCTGCCTTATTTTAAGAAATCAGAAACCCATGAAGAAGGTGAAGATGACATTCATGGAGGGGAAGGACCGCTTTTTGTAAGTCGTATCAAGCGCCCGAATGCCATTTCAGTTAGTGCTGTTGAAGCATGTAAGGAACTTGGTTATCCTTTAACGGATGATTTTAATAAAGAAATCTGGGGTGCAGGTCTTAACCACCTCAGTGTAGGAAAAGACGGTAAAAGATGTTCTACCGCGAAAGCATTCTTGGATCCTGTGAAATCGAGGCCCAATCTGTATATTCATACCAATGCACTGGCTCAGAAATTAATTTTTGAAGAAAATGAATGTGTTGGAGTTCAGTATTTGAAAGACGGTGAATTAGTAGAAGTGGAAGCAGAAAAAGAAGTCATTGTATCCTGTGGAACCATAGAATCTGCCAAACTTCTGATGCTTTCCGGAATTGGTGATCAACAGGAATTGGAATCAGTAGGAATTCCGGTAGTAAAAGATTTGAAAGGAGTTGGAAAAAACCTTCAGGATCATCTTTTGGCAAGTGTTATTTTTAAAGCTAAAAAAGATATTCCTGCTCCGGAAGCCAATCTGCTGGAAGCCCAGTTATTCTGGAAAAGCAAAGAAGAAATGGCTTTCCCTGATCTGCAGCCTTTGTTTATGGGACTTCCTTATTACAGTCCGGGATTCACAGGGCCGCAAAACGCATTTACATTTTGCGCCGGATTTATCAGACCTGCCAGTAAAGGGTATATCAAACTGACGTCTTCCGATCCTTTCGCTTCTCCGGAAATTAACCCGATGTATCTTTCTGAAGAATCCGATCTGGAAGCCCTTTATCAATGCGTTGAAATATGCCGTGAAATGGGAAAAACAAAAGAGGAAGTGATAGATCATATCAAAAAATCATGTTCCACCTATCATCATATGACCGGAACCTGTAAAATGGGAGTCGACAGCCTTTCTGTAGTAGATCCGAGACTGAAAGTATACGGAATAAAAGGATTAAGGGTAGCTGACGCATCCATCATGCCGGATGTGGTTTCCGGAAATACCAACGCACCTACCATTATGATTGGTGAAAAAGCAGCCGATATGATCAGAGAAGATCATCATATGAAAGCGTCAGGTTCATCCGAAAAGTTATCGTTTGTTGTGTAAGAAGGGTATAAAACCTTGAAAAGAAGCCGTTTCATGTTTATGGAGCGGCTTTTTAATGAAAAATTGAAAGATCATTGAGATCAAAAACTTTATAGCGCTTACCTTTGTTTAAAATAAAATTCATGACACCAGAAAAAAAGAAACTCATTACAGACAGCTTCAGCCGCTCGGAAACCTTGAAATTCTATAAAGCAGAACTGCTGGTAGTAGAAACTGATTTTATATCGATGAAGATCCCTAAGATGGAAATGATGACCCGAAAAGCAGGAATGTTCAATGGCGCAATGATCGCCTCTCTGGTGGATGTTTCATCAGGATATGCCGCTGTGAGCCACTATCCGGAAGATTGTTATGTAGTGACCGTTGAATTGAAAGTGAACTACCTTCGTCCGGCAATGGGTGATGCTTTGATTTCAAAATCCTATGTCATTAAAGGGGGTGGAAAAATTGTTGTGGTGAGAACGGAAATCTATGTCCAGACCGAAGGTTCTGCTTCTGAAAGTCATGTGGCGACCTCATTAGTTACCATGATGAAAATAAAATAAGAATTTAAAGGGAATAAAAGCTGGAATATTCCTTCAATAAAGGGTTTCAAAGCATTTTTTTTCCGGAATGGAATGGCTTTTGCTCAACAAACCCCATAAACATTAAAAAATATCACAATGAACTTAATTATCCGACTTTTTATTACAGCAATTGTTGCTTATCTTTTAACTAAAATTTTACCGGGAGTGCAGTTTGAAGGATTTTCTTCAGCCATCATCTTTGCGATTGTACTTGGGGTTCTTAACATATTTGTAAAGCCAATTTTAAGTCTGTTTGGCCTTCCGCTGACTATTCTTACCTTAGGATTCTTTGCGCTGGTAATTAATGCCGCAATAGTCCTGATTGCAGACTATTTCATAGACAGTATGGTTGTAGATGGGTTCTGGTGGGCATTTATCTTCAGTATATTATTATCAATCGTAACTTCTCTGGCGAATTCAATGTTCTCAGATGGAGATTAATTAAAATCATAAAGATCAAAATAGAAATCCGCTCAACGAGCGGATTTCTTTATTTTTTAATGAACTTCAGTAACACGAGGTCTCCTTTCGAATCTTTAAGCTTTAAAAAGTAATTTCCTGAGATAAGCTGACTAATTAAAATTTCTTTCATAAATTGATCTTTTAAAATCACCCTTCCATTCACATCTGTAATCTCATATTCGTTGAAGTTCCGGTCAGTATTTACTTTTAAAATATCTGAAACAGGGTTCGGATAAACTTTGATTAAAACGCTTTTATTTTTAGAGACTGATTCATTAGATATTAAAAATAAACATGAAGGCGGAGTGGTTATTACTCCATCTGTAAAATCATAATACAAAGTACTTCCCATCGGAATCAGATTGGTACTGATGGTAGCAGGAATATTCTCAAATAGAGTACAGTTATTAAAACGGACATTGGCACTTTCAAAATCTCTCGTAGTCTTATACCATGATTCACATCCGGCAGGTTGCATTACAACTCCGGGCCAGAATGTATCGATTGCAAATCCGTCTATAGAATTGGGACTGACCATATCAACCATTACACAGCTTCCTGATGCCCATGTGGAAGGTGCTTTAAAATAAATAGCAGCAGTAGGAATACTTCCTGTATAATACTTTTTACTGATTACAGGAGAAGAACTTCCTTGTCCGTTAACAAGAAATGCCTTGATCTCTTTATTCTGATCAATAGAAATCTGAACATTATTTACGGCAGAGGAAGAACTAATCGTCGGAGTGCTTCCGTCAGTGGTGTAATAAATAGTCCCGTTTCCATTAATTGTGACCTGATAAGGATTATAATAATGATTGGGAAAAGGACTCATCGTAAGCTGTGAAAAAAAAAATGAGGACACACAAAGTGAAGAAAAAAGTATAAATTTTTTCATATTAAATGGGTATTAGTTTAGTTTTTTGTAAAACTAATAAAATTTTTGCCATACATAAATCAATTATTTTTCAACTTTAAAAACTTAATGTTAATTCTTTCGTCCGTTTTTATTTTAAATATTAACTTTGGCAATCTTTGAATTTAATAAAAGGATGTAGGAAATCAACTGATTTTGTACATCCGTTAAAAATGAATATCAACATATGAAACTTAAGTACAGCCTGCTGGCTTTGGCAGCTCCGCTTTTAATGAATGCACAACAAGTAATGACGCCTGAAATTCTTTGGACTTTGAAAAAAGTTGGGGTACAGGCAGTTTCACCAGATCAGGGTTCTCTTATCTATAAAGTAGGGCAGGTAGACCTGAAAACAGAGAAAACGAAAAATGAAAACTATTTTCTGAATGTTCTTAATAACCAGTCTTCCAAAATCGATTTCGGGAAAAAAGCCCTTATTCAGTGGGATAAAAACGGAATCTATGCTCAGGAAGGAGATAAAATCTATCTTTCTAAAGATGCCGGAAAAACCTGGACAGAATTTTATACCATTGGTGAAGCAGATAATATCGTAATTTCTCCTGACGGAAAGAAAATTGCTTTCAGCAAGCAGGTATTGGTAGAAAAAGTAATGGGGAAAGATAAATTCAGCGATACTCCTAAAACAACGGCTCAGGTATACACAGACCTGAATCACAGACACTGGGATTATTTCAATGAAGGAAAATATAACCATGTATTTGTAGTGAATACAGCCGATAAAGTAGAAGGAGCGAAAGATCTTCTGGAAGGAAAAACCTGGGATTCTCCGCAAAGACCTTTCGGTGGTGCTGAAGATTTTATCTGGAGCCCGGATTCTGCACAGCTTTTATATGTTACAAAACCTAAAAGTGGTAAAGAATATGCTACAAGTACCAATACCGATATCTTTGCTTATGATCTGGCATCAGGTACTACCAAAAACCTTACAGAATCCAACAAAGGATATGATGTAAACCCAAAATTCAGCCCGGACGGAAAATCTCTGATCTGGCAGAGTATGGCCAGAGATGGATATGAAGCAGATAAAAATGATGTGAAAATCCTGGATTGGAAGTCAGGGAAGACCACTAACCTTACCTCAGGCTGGGATGAAAGTGTTTCAGGAGACGTTCTTTGGGGAGCAGATTCAAAAACGATCTACTTCACAGCGGCATTCAGAGGTACAAAACAGCTTTTCTCGCTGGATTCAAAATCAGCAAAAGTACAGCAAATCACTAAAGGAGATTTTGACGTAAACGAAATCTTTACAGACAATAAAACTTCACTTTTAGTAGGAAGAACAGACGTAAACCATGCTACAGAATTATTCTCTGTAAACGTTAAGAATGGAGAAATGAAGCAGGTAACTGAAGCGAACAAGGAAACTTATGCTAAGCTGGCTCAGGGGAAATCTGAACTTAAAATGGTGAAAACTTCAGATGGTAAAGAAATGGGAGTTTGGTTCCACTATCCACCGAACTTTGACCCGAACAAAAAATATCCGACTCTGGTATATTGCCAGGGAGGCCCACAGTCTGCACTTACTCAGTATTTCAGTGTAAGATGGAACTTTGCTTTAATGACAGCTAATGATTATATCGTGGTAGCTCCGAATAGAAGAGGTATGCCGGGCTGGGGAACAAAATGGAATGAAGAAATTTCAAAAGACTGGGGCGGACAGCCAATGAGAGATTATCTGGCAGCCACAGATTTTGCGAAAACTTTACCATATGTGGACGGTGACAGGGTAGCAGCTGTAGGAGCTAGTTACGGAGGATACAGTGTATTTATGCTGGCCGGAATCCATGAGAACAGATTCAAAACATTTATAGCTCATGATGGTTTATTTGATATGAAATCATGGTATCTGACTACCGAAGAACTATGGTTTGCCAACTGGGATCTTGGTTCTCCATGGGAAAAACCACTTCCAAAAGCGTACACAGAATTCAATCCAAGCAATTTTGTAGAAAAATGGAACAAACCTATTATGATTGTTCAGGGAGGAATCGATTTCCGTGTTCCCTACGAGCAGGGTCAGGAAGCTTTCCAGGCTGCAAAATTAAGAGGATTAAAATCTAAACTGGTGTACTTCCCGAACGAAAACCACTGGGTACTTCATCCACAAAACGGATTGGTATGGCAGAGAGAATTCTTTGACTGGCTGAAGGAAACTTTGTAGACAAACAATATAAAATATCAATAGAAACGGGCTTTAGCCCGTTTTTTTTAATTAAAAAACAATGACTTTAGCCAAAACCTCAATAACTTCCTTCTTCAGGCTCCCGGTTTCCTGCCTAATTAAAATAAATTAAATCTTTATATTTGAATATGCAAAAGCGTATTTCTTCATTTCCACCCATTATTGACGCTCAGTCTGAAATTCTGATTTTAGGATCAATTCCCGGAGTGAAATCACTGGAAAAACAGCAGTATTATGCCCATCCGCAAAATAAATTCTGGAAAATCATTTTTGAATTGCTGAACGAACAATTTACTGATGATTACACACAAAGAATTGAAACGATAAAGAAACATCATATTGCCCTGTGGGATGTCATTGATTCCTGCGAGAGAAAAGGAAGTCTGGATTCTGAAATCAGGAATGAAGAAGCCAATCAGATTGCAGAACTGTTAGAAGAACATCCGAACATCCAAGCTATTTTCTGCAACGGCGGAAAGTCATACAAGAACTTACAGAAACTGCTCGGGAAAGATTATAAGCTGCCCGTTTTTTTATTGCCTTCTACCAGCCCGCTTCATACGGTTTCTTTTGAAAAGAAGCTGGAAGAGTGGAAAAGAATTTTGGAATTTTTGGGTGATTAGGAGTTCTGGAATTCGAGGTGCGGGATTCGGGATATTGACTGGGAGAGTTTGAGAGTTTGGGAATGAGAGGGTTTGAGAGGGAGAAGATAAAGCTAGATTCTTACGGAATGGACAACTGGGACGCTTTATTTATCCGTACACTTTGTCTTTCAGTAGGAATCTATATACTTTATAAACCCAGCCCTCAAACCCTCAAACTCTCCGACTCTCCACCAGCTCCCAGATATTCTCTCAATCCTTTTAACAGTTCCAATTGATTTTTAGTTCTGTCCAGATTGTGTTCAGGATGCGCGATAGAATAATAGGTACTCCCATTCAGATAATCGGTTAAGAAACGAAGTTCCTGAATATAAATAGCGACCTGTGCTGCATAATCGAGATTCTCAGCTTCCAGTGGTGTCAGTTTTTCTTTTAAATGAAATAAAAATCCTTCTTTTACGACTTTATACATTTCAGGGTTGAAATTATCTATGGCACTTCCATCATCTTCCTGGGTGGTATTGGTATACGACTGGATCATCGTTCCAAAATCATATAAAATGGTAGAAATCATTATGGTATCCAGATCAATCACAGCCAGCGGCTTATGATTCTGATCAAAGAGAATATTACTGATCTTTACATCTGCATGAATAATTCTTTTTGGGATCTGATTGTTTTTCTCCATTTCAATCCATCGGTCCGGCAAGGATAAAAGCTGGTTGGTGATTTCAATTTCAGCCCGGGCATTTTCTTTTAAATGAGGATCTGCATTTTTGAGTGAGTTTTTATAATCTGCAACCCTCTTCTCAAAATTGAGGAAATTGGGAAGAGAATCTTCAATGGCAGGCAGTTTTTCAGTATTTACCGTATTGAGAAAATAACTGAAGGTTTTAGCAGCATCAAAAGCCGTCTGCAAAGAGGGAGCAGTAAGGAATGTTGTACTGTTTTCTACAAAACTTAACATACGCCATGGCTGACCATTTTTATCTTTTACCAGAATTTTACCGGTAAGAGAAGGAACAGGTTCTATAATTTCAAATTGATAATGATTTGACCTGAGCACTTCATTGATCATTAAATGGTTATTAACGACCACTTCCGGCTGTTTAAAAACATGATTGTTGATTTTCTGCAGAATAAACTTTTTCCCCTGACCTTTATCCTCCAGAAGATAGGTGGTATTGATCAACCCGTCAGTAATAGGAGTAAGGTCATAACTATCCGTACCGATAAATTCAGCAACAATATCATTTAGCTCCATAGATTTTCCGGGTATCTGTTGTTTTTAATCTCTGAAATCAGAAAATCTTTAACTTCCTTTTTATCATCAGCATATGTAACTCCCATCCATGGGGAAGGAGATACTTTCACCTTTACCTTTACTCTGTTTTCATCCATCATTCTTTGTACTGCAGAAGGAATATAAAATTCCTGATCAGGCAGTGGATCAGATTCTATGAAATCATAAAAATAGGTGTCCAGATAACAGAAAATGTGAGGGTGGAAAATAAAAAAATTCATGGATACCAGGGTGTCAGGATCCAGTTGTATACTTTCTCCGTTTTCAATGTAAACAATTGAGTTATTTATTCTTTGAATGGATGTTTGTTCCACTACTTTGATCAGGTAGTTTTCAGCATCCAGCGTACATATTCCTCTGGCTACAGTACCATTTCCACTCAATGTTGTACCCACAGGATAAGCAATCATCCCTAATTGTGTATCTGATATATGATGATGGTTAATTTCATGTGCAGCGAGCTGATACACTTCTTTTCCGTAGAAATCATCCGCGTTAATCATCACAAAAGGTTCCTGTATTGAATATTTGGCGCAAAGTACGGCATGAGCGGTTCCCCATGGCTTATTACGATCGGGATAATCAAAACCTTCCAGTGAAATAGGAATGCTGTCTATCTCCTGATATACCCAAAGCAATTCAAAATTTTTAGCTTTTGAAATGCCGTTGAGCCTTTCAATATAACTTTCAGGAATCAGTTTGTTGACAATAATAACTACTTTTTGGAAACCGGCTTCCAGTGCATCAAAGATGGAATACTCAAGAATTGGCGAGCCGTTATCGAGTATTCCGTCTACCTGTTTAAGCCCCTTGTATCTGCTTCCTAATCCGCCTGCCAGTATAAGTAATGTTTTCTTAGAACTCATCGGTCATTCCAAATACAGGTTTACGGGTTTTCCATTTTCCATTGGTGAAATCAGGAATATCAACTACCTGACCTCCTTTGGCAATAGACTCTTCGCTTAATGGTGTAATTGAATACCACAATGCAAGATCATACACATCCATCGGGAACTCTATATTCCGTTTGATACATTCAATAAAAGTATTCATTACAAAGAAATCCATTCCGCCATGTCCTGCGCCTGCAGCAGTAGCTTCAAACTTTTTCCACATCGGATGATCGTGTTCTTTCATCCATTTTTCAGTATTGTCCCAACGGTGGGTATGGTTCATGGTTTTTTCAAAATAAATATGTCCCTGGTTGAAATCTCCCCATCCGAAATCCTGCCACAATCCTTCAGTTCCCTGAACTCTGAAACCAAGATCATAAGGTCTTTGTAAACTTGTATCATGAGTAAGAAGAATGGTTTCTCCATTGGCACAGGCAATCTGAGTGGTTACAATATCTCCCTGGTTGAATTTTACTTTGGCATTAGGATGGTTTTCTCCCCCTTTGGGATGCTCAACAATATATTTATGAAGCCCTACAGATTTTGAAGAGAATGAAGAAAGCCTTGTTAAACGGTTCCCTCTGTTGATATCCATCATCATTGCAACCGGACCTAATCCATGAGTAGGATAAAGCTCGCCGTTACGCTTTACATAATGTTCGGTTCTCCATTTTGCCTCACTGAAGCCTTTTTCTCCAAACTCAGCACCGGAATTGTATGGATTAACCCCGTCATTGAAAAGAACACCTCTCAGATCATGCTGATAACCGCCTCTTCCATGTACCAGTTCTCCGAACATTCCTTTACGGACCATATTCAGGATGGCCATAATATCTCTTCGATAGCATACATTTTCCATCATAAAGATAGGAACTTTCGTTTCCTCATATACCTTTACAAATTCCCAGCAGTCCTGAAGCTTTATCGCTCCGGAAACTTCCATGCCTACAATCTTTTTAGCGCGCATGGCTTCCACACCCTGGGTAAGATGCCATTCCCATGGAGTAGCGATCACAACAGCATCTATCGTTTTTAATTTTAAAAGATTCCTATAATCATATTCCCCGTTGGAAAACTCCTGGGCAGCCGGTTTATTGTTGTCTTTTAAGATTTTTTGAGATGCGGCAAGCATCCTTTTTTCCGGATCTGCAAACGCCACAATTTCCACATCATTACGTTTTGCTAGTAATTTTACATGCTCCTGGCCACGAAGACCTACACCGATAAAACCGACGCGGACTTTTTTATCTGTTTTAAAATCATTGGAATAAGCAAATAAAGAATTGGGTAAAACCAATGCCCCAAAGCTTGCCAAAGCTGCAGTCTTAAGAAAGGTTCTGCGGGAGTTACTATTGTTCATCTATATATTTTTTTTAAATATATTAAAACTTTTGTAAATCCCGGTAAGGTGATAGATAATTAGAGAATGAAGTGATGAAGGTGGTTTGTAAGAATTTGAGGCTTATTGGATTTTAAAATTGAACAGTTTTGTAGTTATTAAAATATAGATTATTAATTTTCACTTTTTTAGCAGTTTTACTCATTTATATTTTTTTAAAAAATATTTGTTATATACGTGAAAATTTATTGATTGATCCAGTCTTTTCTTAATGCAATTTGTTTTGAATCAGGGTTGGAGTCATGAGTTACTTTTCCAGTGGCTTCATCATAACTAAAACTTGCTTTTTCCAGATATTCTTTTAAAGGAATGGGATGGCTGCCTTCAATATAGTCTCTGAAAAATGTTCGTATTTCAGAATAAGTCATTTTTGTAATCTCATCAAAAAGTTCATTATCATTAAAGTATTTACACTAAATCACTTCACAATTTGTCTCTTTTATTTTTCCATATAATATACCTCTTCATAAGGCTGAATCAGTACCCATCCATGACCTGAGAATTTCATCTGAAACTCTTCGCCGCTTCCTCTGCCGATAAGGCTTTTGAAAGAAACATTGGTTTTCAGTTCCGGGCTGAGGTTTCCGGACCATGCCACAGTAGCATTCGGATCTGTAAATACAGGTGTATCAGGAGTTACAAGTAAAGTTAAAGGATCTCCGTGAGTTGTAATAGCAATATGGCCCGTTCCTGAAAGTTTTGCCTGGAAAAGACCTCCGGACATCATTCCAGCAATGCTTTTCAGCATAGTAATATCACTTTTTACGCTTTGTTCGTGGGCAAGGATATCATTTCCGTTTACACAAACAGATTCATTGTTCAGATACAGAATACGGACTTTCTTCCCGGAATCTGCAACATATAGTTTTCCGGTTCCTTCTGCTTTCATCAGCCTGGCTCCTTCACCGCTGATAGCTTTCTTTAAAAGATTTCCAATTCCTCCGGACAGCATTCCCTGTCTTTCAAAATTGATATTTCCCACATAGCTTACCATGCTTCCTCTTTTCGTCCATACTGCCTGATTGTTAAGGTTGATTTCCAGAAGATGTTTCGTTTCCAGTTCAAAATAATCTCTTTGCTGCGGATTTTCTTTGGTTTCGTTGATAAATGCTTCAATTGAATATTTACTCATAATGATATTTTTTAATTGGCTGTTTTTAGAGTGTTATTACTTTAGTTTGTCGAGTTTATACTCCCTTTTGTTACTTTTAGGATTCAGATCTACAAATTCATACGCTTCAAAATGGGCAAGTCTGGTTTTGAACATCTCAGTTGCCTTTTCCAGTGACCAGGTTTTAGGGTAATGAAAACCTTCAAATTCTGTATTGAAAATTTCCGCTTTGAAATCATGTGAAAACTCATAATCGCCTGCGTAGGTCAATGCTATTTTGCCTGTCCATATAATATCATACCGGTGATTCTCTTTTTTTGAAAACCGGATCTGATGTCCGGCACAGCTGTCATGCCCCAGCAGGTAGATGTTGAAAGCAAGATCATCATCATCAGAATGTTGTTCAGACGGAAGATCATTACTGAAAAGATCATTTTGAACAACAGCATCGAAATCTAATTTTTCATCAAGGTTATTAATTCTGATTCCTCTCTGTTCACCCCAATAGTTGGACGAGAGTGTACAGGCATGATAGTTTCTCCATACGATTTTGGAGTCCCAGTCGGACAGATCTTCGTCGTCGTCTTCCCCGTTTTCATCGTCATTGGCGTAATAATTTTCAGTTTTTAAATGAAAATCAAACCAGATAAATCCAGATTCATCAATTCTTCCACTCCAGCTAAAGGTTTCAATTTTGTGGCCATTAGGATACGGATTATCAATGAAGTATATTTTACTTACAGGTTCCATATTGAATTTTAATTTTTCCAAAAATACTCTTTTATGTCTTGAAACTCCCCGTAAAATCACGGTTTTATATTTGATTGTAAATAATACTTGACAAAGGGGTGTTCAATGTCGTATATTTGCACTCCGAAAATTACACCTTGTAATTTCAATAATTTTTAAACCGTAATTTAAAAAATGAAAACATCAGATTTTAATTTTGATCTTCCTGCGGAATTATTAGCAGAACACCCATCAGAGCACAGAGACGAAGCGAGATTAATGGTACTTGATAGAAAAACACAGACTATCGAGCACAAATTATTCAAGGATGTTGTGGATTATTTTGATGAAGAAGATTTGTTCATCTTCAACAATACAAAAGTTTTCCCTGCACGTCTTTACGGAAATAAAGAAAAAACAGGTGCTAAAATTGAAGTTTTCTTATTAAGAGAGCTTGATAAAGAAACCAGAGTTTGGGATGTTTTGGTAGATCCTGCAAGAAAAATCAGAATTGGTAACAAATTATTCTTCACTGAAGATGAGTCTTTGGTAGCTGAGGTTATTGATAACACAACTTCAAGAGGAAGAACATTAAGATTCTTATTCGACGGATCTTACGACGAATTCAGAACAAAACTAAAAGAATTGGGAGAAACTCCACTTCCAAAATATATCAAAAGAGCTGTAGAACCTGAAGATGCAGAAAGATATCAGACAATCTATGCAAAAGTAGAAGGAGCAGTAGCTGCCCCTACAGCAGGTCTTCACTTCTCTAAGCATTTGATGAAGAGATTGGAGATCAAAGGGATCAATTTTGCTGAAGTTACCCTTCACGTGGGATTGGGAACATTCAACCCGATTGAGGTAGAAGATCTTTCCAAACATAAAATGGAGTCTGAAGAAATCATTATCGATGAGAAAAATGCTGCCATCATTAACAAAGCGGTAGAATCTCACAGAAGAGTATGTGCAGTAGGTACTACTACCATGAGAGCATTGGAAACTTCTGTTTCTTCAAACAAAAAAATCTCTGCTTTCAACGGATGGACAAACAAATTCATTTATCCTCCTCACGATTTCGGAGTAGCGAACTCAATGATTACGAACTTCCACACACCGAAGTCTACTTTAATCATGATGATTGCTGCATTTGCCGGAAGAGATTTTGTAATGCATGCTTATGAAGAAGCCGTAAAAGAAAAGTATAAATTCTATTCTTACGGTGATGCAATGTTAATTCTATAAAAAAGATAATAGGTAAAAGGTTGCAGGTAATAGTATCTGCAACCTGCCACCTAAAATCTACAACCTTACAATGAAAGATATCCGTACATTATCACTAGACCAGCTTAAAGAATACTTTGTGTCTTTAGGAGAAAAGCCGTTTCGTGCGAAACAGGTCTATGACTGGCTATGGAGTAAAAACCTCCATTCGATTGACGAAATGACGAATCTTTCAAAATCACTTCGTGAGAGAATTTCGGAAGAATATACCATTAATCCTGTTTCCGTAGACCTTCTTCAAAAAAGCTCTGACGGAACCATCAAAAACGGAGTGAAACTTCATGACGGACTGATGGTGGAATCTGTTCTTATTCCTACAGAAACAAGAACAACAGCCTGTGTATCTTCGCAGGTAGGATGCTCATTAAACTGCGAATTCTGTGCTACAGCAAGACTGAAAAGGATGAGAAACCTTGAAGTTGCTGAAATTGTGGATCAGGTAGCCCTGATTGACAGCCAGAGCAGAATGTATTTCGACAGACCGCTTTCCAATATCGTATTTATGGGAATGGGAGAGCCGATGATGAATTACAAAAACGTAGTGGAAGCCATCAAAAAAATTACCCAGCCGGAAGGATTGGGAATGTCTCCAAGAAGAATTACCGTTTCTACATCCGGTATCCCTAAGATGATCAAAATGCTTGCAGATGATGAACTGCGCGTGAAACTGGCTTTATCCCTTCATTCTGCTATCGAATCCAAGCGCAATGAAATTATGCCTTTCTCTGATAAGTTCCCATTGACGGATATTATGGATGCTCTTCAGTATTGGTATCAAAAAACAGGTTCTGTGATTACTTTTGAATACTGCGTATGGAAAGGAATCAATGACGGCGATGAAGACATTAAAGCTTTAATCAAATACTGCAAACAGGTTCCTTCAAAAGTAAACCTGATTCAATACAATCCGATCGGGGACGGAAAATATGACCAGTGTAACAAGCAGGCAGAAGAAAATTACATCCGTCAGCTTGAAAATGCAGGGATTACTGTAATGGTCAGAAGAAGCCGTGGAGGTGATATTGATGCCGCCTGCGGACAGTTGGCCAACAAAACAACAGATTAAAATTTCCTTAAAAAAAGCCTAAAACTTTCTTAAAAAATAGCTTAAAACCCTACCTTTGCACAAATTATTTTGTGATGATGGATTTTCTTATGAGCGAGGACGGGCTGGAAAATGTGTATGCATGGGCTATCCCATTGCATGCCACTGTTATTTTAGCGGAAATGATTTACAGCCACGTTTCAGAAGCTAAGTTATATAGCGGGAAAGATCTTGCCACCAATGTTTATCTTGCATTGATGAACTTTGGCCTTGACCTTATCATGAAGGCATTTGCTATGGGCGTAATGTTCTTCTTTTACCATCACAGGCTTTTCTCTTGGGACCTTAGCGTATGGTACTTGCTGGCATGTTTTATCATCACAGACTTTGCCTATTATGTGCTGCATTATGTGGACCACCGTTCCAGAGCATTCTGGGCAGTTCATATTACGCATCACAGCTCAGAATATTTTAACCTCACAACAGGATTCAGAAGCCCGGTATTACAGCCGCTTTACAGATATCTATATTTTTCGCCGCTGGCATTTTTAGGATTCAATCCCTGGCATATTATGGTGGCATACGCTATAGGACAAGTGTATGGAACATGGGTGCATACGCAGACTGTGAAGAGTATGGGATTTCTGGAATATATTCTGGTAACGCCTTCTCATCACCGTGTACACCATGCTTGTAACGTAAAATACCTGGATAAAAACATGGGAATGTGTCTCATTATCTGGGATAAAATATTTGGAACCTTCCAAAAAGAAGATCCGAATGTACCCGTGAAATATGGAATCTATCCAAAAATGCCGGATAACAGACCGGATACGGTATTATTTTATGAATGGAGAAAAATCTGGAAAGATCTGAAGCAGCCTGGATTAAAATTTACAGACAGAATCAATTATATTTTCAATTCACCGGGATGGAGACATGATGGAACGGGAAAAACGGTAAGGCAATATCAGAAAGAGTATTTTGCAAAACAGGCACAAAAGAAAGAACAACAGCAAAATCAGAAAGAGCAGAAAACGGCTTAACTTCTGATTTAAATCAATAGAAATCTAAGGGAAAAGCGGACTATTTTAGTCCGTTTTTCTATTTTTAGAATGGGCATTTTTCAAAGGCTATACAGTATTTATATTCCGTAGGAATCTCCACTCTTATCTCAAACCCGCATCCCGAAACCCGTACCTCGCATCGCATGCAAACGCTTTTAGCTCAAACCCTCCAAGTCTCCAAGTCTCTAACTCACAATAAAACCTTATTTTTGTCTTATGAAAAAACTCCTTCTGATTGTTGCACTTTTCGTTGGCCAATCTGCATTTTCCCAGCGGACTGATTTTCTGAAAATAAAAAAATACAGAGTTAATTACCTAGATGATAAAATTCAGGAAACTTCAGGACTGAATATTTTAAACGGAAGATTGTATACATTCAATGACAGTGGAAATCCTGCCGAACTTTTTGAATTGGATAAAAAGAGTGGAGAAATTATCAGGACACTGAAAACCAATTTGATCAATACAGATTGGGAAGCGTTAGCTAATGACGGAGAAAATTTTTATATCGGGGATTTCGGAAACAATACCGGAACAAGAAAAGATCTGATGATTTACAAAGTCCCATACCAACGTCTCAATGAGTCTAATGATATTAAAATTCCCGGCTCGGAAAGAGCCTTTGACGGAACAAAAATTCTGTTTTATTATCCCGAACAGATTGAGTTTATTTCTAAAAACACAAAAAACGATTTCGATGCGGAAGCCATGATTTATCTGAATGGAAAGCTGCATATATTTACCAAAGAGTGGGCTTCAAAAGCAACCTCACATTATATCGTAGATCCGGAAATTTCAGAACTGCAGAAAGCAGAGAAGATAGAAACCTATAAAACAGGTTTCGTGGTTACAGATGCCTCTTATTTTGATAAAAAGCTTTATTTAGTGGGATATACCAGGAAAACGGAGATCTTTTTAGATGTTTTTGCAGAAACGGAACCCGGCATATTTTTTAAAGAAAAACCCAGACATTATTACCTTGGAACTGCGCTTTCATTATCACAAATTGAAGGGATAAGCGCAGATGAAAACGGAATTTATATTTCAGGAGAAAAATTCAGGTCTCCGTTGGGAACTGCAAAACCTTCACTTTATTTTATCCCGAAAGAACAACTCAAAGATTAATTTTACCTTAAAATTGAGCGAAAAAAATTATCTTTGTGAGAATTAATAATTATTCACCCAGCATCGCAGATTGTGGCAAACATTGTAGAAGAGATTAAACGACCGATCAATGATGAAATGAAACTTTTTGAACAGAAGTTTTATGAGTCAATGCAGAGTAAAGTAGCTTTATTGGATAAAGTAACCCGTTTTATTGTTACCACCAAAGGAAAGCAGATGCGTCCTATGTTTGTGTTTCTTTGTGCCAAACTGGTGGGTGAGGTGACGGAAAAAACATACCGGGGTGCTTCGATGATTGAGCTGATCCACACCGCTACTCTGGTACATGATGATGTGGTGGATGAAAGTTTTAAACGTCGTAATTTCTTTTCAATCAATGCACTGTGGAAAAATAAGATTGCGGTTTTGGTTGGGGATTACCTTTTATCAAAATCAGTTTTACTATCTACAGACCACAAAGATTATGATCTTCTTGGAGTTATTTCCAGAACCATCCGCGAAATGTCTGAAGGAGAACTTCTTCAGCTGGAAAAGGCCAGAAAACTGGATATTACGGAAGAGGTTTATTATGAAATTATCCGGCAGAAAACAGCAACTCTGATTGCTGCATGCTGTGAAATAGGAGTTCTTTCCAATAATGCGGATGAAGCTTTAGCCAATAAGATGATGGATTTCGGAACCTTTACCGGAATGGCATTTCAGATTAAAGATGACCTTTTCGACTATTTGAGTTCAAACGTCATCGGAAAGCCTGTAGGAATTGATATTAAAGAACAGAAAATGACACTGCCTTTGATTCATACCTTAAAGATCACCAGTGAAAAAGACAGAAAGTACTATTTCGATACCATAAAACGATATAATAACAATCCTAAGCGTGTAAAAGAGCTTATAGAATTTGTTAAAAGTTCAGGTGGATTGGATTATGCCATTACAGTGATGAAAGAATTTCAGCAGAAAGCAAAAGATATTCTGAATGAGTTTCCGGATTCTGAAGCAAGAAAATCGCTGCATATTATGCTGGATTATGTCATTGAAAGAAAATTCTGATAGTAACACTTTTTGGTCAGTTTTAATTTTTTTATTCTCCTTTTTCCTGTAATCCCGCATGGTGTAACGGATCCTCATTATTGAAAGAAAAATAATCTTATCTTCCAATAATTCAATGAGTTGTGATTAGTTTGCTTTTTTATAAGATTAAATTACTGTAAATTAATATTTTGCATTACTTAAGCAAAATAATTACTAATAATTCATTGATTTTCAATATAATTTTTGTTTATTTGTGGTTAGAAAAAAACAACAAATAATGAGAAAAATTCAAACAATGATGATAGCGTGTGCTATCAGTTCAAGCTTCATCGCGTACGCACAAGTGGGAATAGGTACTCAAAATCCCCAGACAACTTTTCATATTGACGGTTCTAAAGACAATCCTGCAACAGGAATTCCTTCTGTGGCTCAACAGGATAATGATTTCAGTGTAACTTCAGGTGCTAAAGTAGGGATTGGTACGGTTTCACCCACTGAAAAATTAGATGTTGCGTCTGGAAATGCCCGTATCCGTAATATTAATTCGAATATTGGTATCGGAGGAACCGACAGGGTAGTTGTAGCTGATGCTACCGGAATTCTGAAGACCATAGATTTTACTGCTTATTCACTGTTTCATGCGCGTTTAGCAGCGAATCAGAACATCAGTTCTTCTACGATCACGACTTTATTATTCGCAGCACCGATAGCGACTTCCCCTTTCTATTCTTATAATACCGGAACTGGGGTGATGACTTTTAACCAGCCTGGAAATTATCTGGTAACGCTGCAGGCAAGTTTTACCAATATGCCCGCAGGAACACAGCTGCTCATCGGTATCAGACCTGTACCGGATGCGAATTATCTGGGAAGAGGAAGCCATTATAACGCAGTTGCTGCTTCGGGAACTGTCGGTGAACTGATGAATTATACAACCGTGGTTGTTGCGCCTACAGCTGGGTATCAGATCCGTTTTACGGCAGCGCCGAATCAAAATTCTACGATTATTTCGACAGAAACCGGATCTACAGGAAGTGGAAATGTTACCAATGTAACTGTTCAGAAGATCTGATTCTATTTTTACTTTAATTAAACTAAAGTGCTGTATATAGATTTTCGGGAAACTGAAAATGTATATACAGCACTTTTCTTATTAGATTCAGAATCTGATAGTGATTCAGTATAAAAATGAGAAAGAGCTGCTTAATAAATTTTTTTATCTTCCTATAATAATCCCTATTTATTACCTTTGATTGTTTAATTAAGCGAAAAATTTAAATTAAATAATTTTCAGGGTTACAATGATAACGGCTAGAACTATACAAAATAAAGCGATTAAAAATAAATAATCCGCAATGTTCTCAAACGTGTATTCCCGCTTACTATTCCTTGTTCTGATTGCCAGAAAGGAAAAGAAACAGCTGCAGGCAAAAAGAATACAGGCAAATCCTGCAAATTCGTCCAAATAGGTATGCTGACTAATTTTAGAGATTTTCAACGAGGTGATAATGAGTAGGGAAAATCCTAAAAGATTGCTGGAAGCATTCAAGATATGAGGTGATTTTTTTTCCATCTTTTACATTTTTTTTCAAAATAAAGCACAATTTTTTTTATTATCAAATTTTTAAAAAAGATTATTAAAAATTAAAATTAATTTAAAAAGTGTATATTAGCAAAATACTTGAAGATTAAAAACTTTTTTACTTAGCTATGCAAACAACCTATATTGAAACACAGCAAATATCCTTTCAAGATTTTAAAAATCAGATACTTGAAGACTACAGGTTAGGAAGGATCTCTCGTGAAATGTCTTATCTCGGAAGGAGAGAAGTACTCACTGGAAAAGCTAAATTTGGAATTTTTGGGGATGGAAAAGAACTTCCTCAGCTTGCAATGGCGAAAGTTTTCAGAAATGGAGACTTCCGTTCAGGATATTACAGGGATCAGACTTTTGCATTGGCAATAGATGCCTTGACGGTAGAAAGTTTCTTTGCGCAGATGTATGCAGATACCAGCGTGGAAAGGGAACCTGCTTCAGCCGGAAGACAGATGAACGGGCATTTCGCAACAAGAAGTTTACATGAAGACGGAAGCTGGAAAGATCTGACAGCTCAGAAAAATATTTCTTCCGATATTTCTCCTACAGCAGGGCAGATGCCAAGATTATTGGGATTGGCTCAGGCTTCAACTATTTATAAAAGCGTAAAATTTGACGGTTCAGAAAAATTCTCAAGAGAAGGGAACGAAATTGCTTTCGGAACCATTGGGGATGCTTCTACAGCAGAAGGACACTTCTGGGAAACCTTGAATGCTGCATGTGCTCTTCAGGTTCCAATGATTGTTTCTATCTGGGATGATGGGTATGGTATTTCAGTTCCTACAAAAAACCAGAGAGCAAAAGCGGATATCAGTGAAATGCTAAGTGGTTTCCAGAGAAAAGAGGGAGAAAACCAGGGGTGTGAAATTATCCAGGTGAGAGCCTGGGATTATCCTGCATTATTAGATGCATACGCTAAGGCAGAACATTTTGCAAGAACAGAAAGTGTACCGGTGGTAGTACACGTGGTAGACGTTACTCAGCCACAGGGACATTCTACATCCGGATCTCACGAAAGATATAAAAACGAAGAGCGCCTGGCATGGGAAGCTGAGTATGACGGGCTGGCGAAATTCAAAGAGTGGATCCTGAACTATTCTATCGAAATTGATGGAAAAGAAGAAGTAATTGCTACTGCTGAAGAACTGGAGGCTATCGACGACGAAGCGAAAAAAGCAGCAAAAGCCGGACAGAAGGCAGCCTGGGAAAATTATCAGAAAGCTATTTCAGAACTTATTCAGTCTGTTTTACCTTTAGTAGAAAACCTTAAAGGACAGAATGCTGAAGTTGAAAATTATATCGCTCATTTCAACAAATTGGTTTCAAAAGCGAAGAAAGATATCTTCCATCTGGTAAGACAGACTTTGCTGGCGACAAGAGGAACAAATTCTGCGGAAAGAAATCAATTGATGCAGAAATACAATGAAGTATCTGCTGTTGAAAAAGACAACTATTCTTCTCACTTATATTCTCAGTCCCAATGGAAAGCTGAGAATGTTCAGGAAATCAAACCTGTATATTCTGACAGTTCCGAAGAGGTAGACGGAAGAGTAGTGATCAGAAACAATTTTGACAAAATTTTTGAAAAATATCCTGAAACTTTAATCTTTGGAGAAGATACCGGAAACATCGGTGATGTCAACCAGGGATTGGAAGGAATGCAGGAAAAATATGGTGCTTTACGTATCGCTGATACAGGAATCCGTGAAGCAACGATCCTTGGACAGGGAATTGGTATGGCGATGAGAGGTTTAAGACCAATTGCTGAAATCCAGTACTTAGACTATGTTCTTTACTGTTTACAGGGAATGAGTGATGATCTGGCAACGGTACATTACAGAACAAAAGGAGGTCAGAAAGCTCCATTAATTATCAGAACGAGAGGTCACAGATTAGAAGGAATCTGGCATTCAGGTTCTCCAATGGCTGGTATTCTGAACCTTTCAAAAGGTATTTTGGTATTGGTTCCTAGAAACCTTACGAAAGCAGCAGGATTCTACAACACTATGCTTCAGGCTGACGAACCTGCTATCATCGTAGAATGTCTGAACGGATACAGATTAAAAGAAAAACAACCGGATAACTTAGGCGAATTTACTGTTCCTGTAGGGAAAATTGAAGTAACAAAAGAAGGAAAAGATGTTACTTTGGTCACTTATGGTTCTACATGGAGAATTGTAATGGAAGCCGCTAACGAATTGGAAAAATTAGGAATTTCTGCAGAAGTGATTGATATTCAGTCGTTGATTCCTTTCGATTTATCTCACGAAATTGCTGAAAGTGTTAAGAAAACCAACAGATTAGTAGTGATTGACGAAGATGTGGAAGGGGGAACTACAGGATTCATCTTACAGCAGATCCTTGAAAAGCAGAAAGCTTTCAGATATCTGGATTCAGATCCGTTGACGATCTCTGCCAATGATCACAGGCCAGCATATGCAAGTGATGGTGATTATTTCAGTAAGCCGTCTGCAGACGATATGGTAGAAAAGATCTACGCCATGTTTAATGAAACAAATCCTCAGAAATATCCAGCGATATTCTAATCGGGATTTTAGATAAATTTAAAACCGCTTCCTTTTTGGGAGCGGTTTTTGTTTGCTAATCCTCTTCTGCCAACGCAATCCTCAACTTATTCAAAGTATTCATCAAGGTAATACTTGCGGTAAGCTCTACAATCTCTCGTTCTGAAAATTGGTCTATCAGCTTTGCTTTGGTGCTTTCCAAATTATCTTTGCTGTAAATGACAGCTTCTGTCCATTCCAAAACAAGCTTTTGTTGATCATTGTAGACATTGGTATGCTTCCAGCCCGGAAGTCTGTTGATGAGATCCTGCTCAACGCCAAAATCAAAAAGTTCTTTAGCGTGATAACTACAGCAATAGGCACATCCATTGATTTGAGAAACACGCAGCTCCACCAAGGCAATTAGTTTTTCATCAATTCCGGATTTTCTAATGCTGTTGTGGGCTCTGTAGAGATTTCCAATGGTTTCTTTTGCAATTTCTTTGTAATTCATAATGAACATTTTTCTGCAAATTTGCATCAGAAACACTTTAGAAACTATATACTTACACTTTGGTGATATACTTACCTTTTTGAAAGTGTTATCCAAGATAAAAGGCTATCAAACATTGACAGCCTTTTTATTTTTTACATCTTCATTCAGAAAAGCACAATCTTTATCTTCATGCTGTCCTTTCACCTGATATTTTGCTTCCCACTCTTCCAGCAAATATAAAATCGGCAGTAGAGCCAATCCCTTTTCTGTAAGAGAATATTCCACTCTTGGAGGAAGTTCTTTAAACTCTTCACGAATAACCAATCCATCGGTTTCCATTTCTCTAAGCTGATCAGTTAATACCTTCCTGGAAATGACATTAATGCGTACTGCCAGTTCTCCAAAACGTAATTTTCTGTCTTTAATCACCAGAACAATAATAGGCTTCCATTTGCTTCCCAAAGCGGCCATGGCCTTACCCAGAGGGCAGCTGTATTGCATTAATTCATTCTTTTTCATAGAAAGATCTTTATTATTTTAATATCATATGAAACTGCAGTTTCATATGTTACTTTGATGTTACTAATGTAAGTTACTGCGAAGTTACCACTATTTTTTTAATAAAAGATACAAAAGTGAACTATTATTAGTTACTTTGTGTAACAATTATAAAATATAAATTTAAATATGAGCACATCATCATTATTTAAACCGTTTCAATATAAGAATTTACAGCTTAAAAATAGGATTGTAATGGCTCCAATGACCAGAGCACAGTCTGACAATGGAGTTCCCACTCAGAATATTGCAGATTATTATGGAAGAAGAGCTGCTTCAGAAGTAGGATTGATTCTATCCGAAGGAACTGTTATCAACAGACCTGGATCAAAAAATATGCAGAATATCCCGGATTTCTATGGAACAGAAGCTTTGAATGGCTGGAAAAACGTCATTGATACTGTACATCAGAATGGAGGTAAAATGGGTCCTCAGATCTGGCACGTTGGAGATACAAGAATGACAGAAGACTATCCGTTGGTTCCAATGGAAAAAGCTTCTACGATGACCATTGAAGATATCCAGGATACCATTGCACAGTTTGCTGCGTCTGCAAAGTCAGCGAAAGATCTTGGTTTTGACTGTATTGAAATTCATGGCGCTCACGGATACCTCATCGACCAGTTTTTCTGGGAAGTAACCAATACCAGAACCGATGAATATGGCGGTAAAACATTGAAAGAAAGAAGCAGATTTGCTGTAGAAGTAGTAAAAGCAATCAGAGCAGCAGTAGGAGAGGACTTTACCATTATTATCCGCCTTTCCCAATGGAAGCAGCAGGATTATAAAACCAGACTGGCATTCACTCCAAACGAAATGGAAGACTGGTTATTACCATTAAAAGAAGCTGGTGTGGATATTTTCCACTGCTCACAGCGTCGTTTCTGGGAGCCTGAATTTGAAGGTTCTGACTTAAACTTTGCAGGATGGGCAAAGAAAATTACCGGACAGCCAACCATTACAGTAGGTTCTGTAGGTTTAAATGGTGATTTCCTTAATGCTTTTGCAGGGCAGGGAACAGAAAAAAGAGACCTTACAGAATTGATCAGAAGACTTGACAATGAAGAATTTGACCTTGTTGCGGTAGGTAGAGCTATTCTTCAGGATTACCAGTGGGTACAGAAGATCAAAGACGGCAATACAGAAGCTCTTCTGGATTTTTCAGCAGAAAGTATGAGCGTCTTATTTTAATATCAACAAGGAATGGTGAATTCGCTTTGCTGTCGGTTAACAGCATAATTTTGGGGCTTGCGAAGTGGAATTGACTATCCTGACAGGTTTAGATCAGCATAATTCACTTTATTTTATATTTAATTTTCACCTATTTATTAAAGAACCGGCTTTCAGGATTTCCTGAAAGCCGGTTTTGTAAATTTATGGACACCCAACTGAATCCAGGACACATTTCCAGCGAGGAGGGATTCCATTGCTGCCAGGAATGTAGCAGGCTGTAGTCCCTTCCGGACAATCAGGAGCATTTCCACCATTGATTTTTTTTAGATCTGGTTTTAATAATTTTCTTAGATTTTTCATAGGTAATAATTTGTTGATTTACACAAATATAATATTTTTTGAAAACGCAACAATACTTTACGGATAATAATGTGAAATGTACTTTTTCAAAGATGGAATGATAAAATAAACCCGCTTCCGGAATTTCCAGAAGCGGGTTTTAACAGATTTAAATATCTAAAACTACCTTTTAATTAAATGGCAGAAATGATTTCTTTATCTTATAAACCAATATTCTTAGTTGGTTTCAATTGCTTTAAGATGCTTTTGGGAATTGCATTTTTGTGAACAAGTATTGCTGTTGATTTATATTCAACATAAGGTCTTGTTACATACAGATATCCGGCAAAGTCATTGGTTACTCCCCATGAGTTTTTCACCATATAATATTCTTTACCCGTTTGATCTTTTGCCAAACCTACGATGTGCATCCCATGGTCATCCGTTGTAGAAAGGTTGTTAAGTGCTTTCTGACGCATGTCTTCAGTGATGGTTTTATCTTTTTTAGGCTCTGTAAACAAAGTCTGCTTGTTCTCTGCAGTAATCTGGTCAAGATCCATGTCCGGAACGTATGCTACCCCGTTTTTGTAAGAGAAATAAGGCTCAGAAACATCCGTTGCCCAACCTACAGAATATCCTTTATTTACAGCGTTATCAATAATTGCAGTAAGATCTTTCATCGGAACATTCCAATCAGAATCGTGGCTCCAGTTATCAGGAATCGGAACTACAAATTTCTGAAAATATGGATAATCTTTATAAGAAGATAATTCCACATAATCTTCAGGATTGATTCCTACTACTTCTTTAGCAAATGTTTTCGGAGTGTAGTTTTTCCCTTCATATGTGAAGTTAGAAGGTACTTTGCCTAAATATTCATCAAGAATAGCATCTACAGAATCCATCCAGTTATCGGTCAGTTTTCCTTTTGAAGAAGCCTGAACAAGGCTGTCAAGAACTGGTTTCAGTTTGCCCTGCATTTCCTTGAAGTTATTGGTTGTTTGTCCTGCTTTTAATCCAGTGTAAACATCCTGAGGAACTGCTCCGTATTTTTTGTACATATTGATTACGTCGTGAAGTTCTCCTCCGTCACCCCAGCTGATAGCGCCATTATTCAAAACATATAATTTTGCTTTATCGTGGTAGGAATTTCTTGCTGTAAAGATTTCAGCAAGATCTACAGGTTTTTTGCCCATTCTCTGCATTTCAGATTCAAGGAAAGAGTTTCCGGAGTAGCTCCAGCAAGTTCCTGATGAACCCTGGTTCTTTACAGAAGTCGCACCTACGTCCTTTAACGTTGTGAACTGAAAATTAGCATTTTGTGATTGATTGTTTTTTAACTTGTTGATTAAGTCATCTTGGGCAAACATCATACTTCCTGCAGACAAAACAAAAAGTAATGATGCAATTTTGGCATTTTTCATTACTATAAAAAGATTATTTGTATTAATAGTCGTTGATAATAGAGATTTGTTACAAGGGGAAAAGTTAAATTTGAAATTAAAAAAAGACTCAAAAGAAGTAAGAAGTTGCTTTATAATTTTATTTTTTAATTATTTTCTTAAAAAAGTTGATCATGTTTCCAACCCTTTCAAAAGTTTCCGCATCTATCATAGTATAACTCCTGACTATGGAACAAGAATTATTATTGGAATGCCAGCGTAGCAACCGCAATGCCCAGCGGAAGGTTTACGAGAAAATGGCGGGCAGACTCTACGCAGTCTGCAGACGCTATCTGAAAAACGACGAAGATATAGAAGAAGTATTGGCAGATACGTTCTATAAAATCTTTACGAAAATTACTCAGCTTCAGAATCCCGAAACTTTTGAAGCATGGGCAAGAAAAATAGCGGTAAACGAATGCCTACAGAAGTTGAGATCGGATAAAGGACTGTTTATTTCCCTGGAAGAAAATTTTCCTGATCATCCTGAAGGAACTACAGAAAACCTTTCTCTGGAAAAAGATATTCTGAGCTTACTGAATTTTCTTCCTGAAGGCTGCAGAGCCATCTTTAATCTTTTTGCTATTGAAGGATATCCTCATAAAGAAATAGCGTCCATGCTTTCCATCAGTGAGGGAACATCAAAATCCCAGCTCAATTTTGCAAGGAAAAAGCTGCAGGAACTTCTCGTAAATCAAAACATTTAAACTTTTACAACAATGGAAAATAATCATATAGATCAACAATTCAATGAAGCTTCCAGGATTTCAAAAGAGCCAGCTGTTTTTCCTGGTTTTGAGAAAGTATGGGGAAAAATTGAAAAGAAATTAGATAAAAAAGAAGATAAAAAGAAGATTATTCCTCTTTGGCTGCCGTATGGTATTGCTGCAAGTTTGATGATTGGCCTTGGGGCTTTTTACTTTATGAATAAAAAAGAGACTGCAGAACCTTTACAACCTGTAATTGCAGAGAATACAAGTTCAAGTAGTCCGATTAACAAAATGGATATTGCAAAGATAGACAGGACTATCAAGGAGAATATCAGAAAAGAAGAATTGCCTGTAACGGTACCTCTTCCCACAGAACTTAAATCTTCATCAGTTGCAGGAATAGATCCGTATCAATCTCATCCTATCTGCAATATTCCGCCATTGGAAGTTTCTGAGAGAGTAACAGCATCTTTGCCTCAGATATACAGTGATACTTTAAAGACAAAAGAGATTGATGAAGTTGTTGTCACTGCTTATGGGATTAAAAAGAGTTATAAATCTGTTACCGCTTCCTCAACGGTTATGATTGCTTCTACAGATAAAATTCCTGTGCATGCTCCGGCTGCCGTTTCTTCACTGGCTGGAAGAGTTGCCGGGTTAGAAGTGTCAACCGGAATTAAAAAGCATGATGCAATATTAATAAGGGGTTCAAGAAGTATTGATGGTCGCTCGACGGCTCCTTTATATATTGTTGATGGAGTTGTTTTAGGCGGAGAATCTGGATTTTTAAATACTCTGGATCCAAAAAAAATAAAAGAATTAAAAGTACTGAAAGGGCTTGAAGCTACTGCCCTGTATGGAAGCAAAGCTAATAACGGAGTTGTTATAATTACCACAAAAGGTTTATCTAACGATGAAATAGAAAAACTCAAAAAGTTATCTTCAGACAATGCTGAGAAAATACTAAAAGAAGCTGAAGAACCTGAAAAAGAACTTCCCAAAGCAGGCCAGCTCACAGCGGGAGAAGTTAACGATTTTTCTAAGTGGGATTATTGGAAAGATATTGCAGTTCCTACACTGGATCAGTATAAAAATACATGGAAATTCTTTCCTGATAAAAGGGTTTCAGTTCAGTTGGTCAATAAAGACAGAAAACCGATAATAGGGGAGAAAATAAAACTATTGGATGATAAGAAAAATATTATCTGGGAAGCCGTTTCAGATAATCTGGGCAATGTGGAATTATGGATATCACCGATGACTGACGAGAAACCTGACTCAGAGAAATATTATTTATCTGATGGTTCAGGGCAGATCATCAGTAGTAATCTCAGAACCTTTAAAAATGGACAAAACCTGATTATTCTTGATAAACACTGTCTGCAAAAGCGTGTATTGGATCTTGCTTTTGTAGTTGATGCTACAGGTTCTATGGGGGATGAAATTTCTTATCTCCAGTCTGAACTTTTGGATGTATTGAAAAAGATTGAAGGACAGCTTAAAAATACAACGGTAAGATATGGATCAGTTTTTTACAGAGATCAGGGAGATGAATATGTGACCCGAAAATTTGACTTTTCTGATAATGCAGAAGATCTTGTTGGGTTTATTAAAAAACAGAACGCTGGGGGTGGCGGAGATACACCGGAAGCGGTTGTTGAAGCATTGGAAGTTTCTGTTGATGAGCTGAAGTGGAGTGATGAAAATTCAACGAAAATTATGTTTTTAATTCTGGATGCTCCTCCACACCATTCGGAGCAGAATATAAAGGATTTATACAGAACAATAAAGACTGCGACAAAGAAAGGGATTACCATTATACCATTGGCAGCCAGTGATACCGATAAACAAACAGAATATCTGATGCGTACATTTGCTTTACTCACCAATGGAACCTATACGTTCCTTACAGATGACAGTGGAATAGGAAACAGCCATATTAAACCTACCATAGATTCTTATGAAGTTGAAAAGTTGAATGATTTATTATTAAGATTAATCCTTCAGAGAGCTGTTTTGCCAGAATGTAGCGCAGGAATTTCAAATGATAACATCAACAAAAAAATGGAAAAAGAAATTGACAGTCAGATTGATATTAAAACTGTGCTATTTCCAAATCCTACAAAAGGTCAGCTGCAGATAAAAACAAGAAAACCAATTGAAGAACTGTTTGTGTATGATCTTGCCGGAAAGATTATTATGAGAAAAGAAAAACTGCCGGAAGGTAAAAATACAATTGATTTAACTTCTTATCCTCAAGGGATTTATCTTGTACGTATTCATACTAATGATCAATGGGAAACATTTAAGGTCATTAAAAATTAAGTGTCTTTTTTATTTAAAGAATAAGTTTTATTTAACAATTATTAACAGGTTTGAATTTATTTTAATAATTTCCTGTCGAAATTTTTAAAGATGAAAAAAATTGTAATAACCATGCTAGTGCTTGTTGCGTTGACAAGCTGTAAAACTCAAAAAAATACTGAAACAACTAATGAATCCAAGACTTACAGTGTCAGGAAAGATAAAGATCAGGATGGAATTCCTAATAAATTAGATAAATGTCCTGATATTGCCGGTCCGGTAGAAAATGAAGGTTGTCCGTGGGTAGAGTCGGATGGAGATGGTGTTATTGATAAAGATGACGCATGTCCTACAGTTGCGGGACCTCCTGAAAATAATGGCTGTCCATGGCCGGACACAGATGGAGATGGTGTTTTGGATAAAGACGATGCCTGTCCTACGGTTCCGGGATTACCGGAATATAATGGCTGCCCAAAACCGAAGTCAGTTACTGCAATGGAAGTAGAACGTTCTATAAAATTCCCTGAATCAGGAAGAGTGTATGACCATCAAGTTGGTGACAAAAAAAATGTTAAAAAGACTACAAAAAAAGCTGATCAGGATATTGATTATATCAATGAAGAATATGCAGCGTTAGTTGAAAATGCATTTGAATTAACCCGTAATCAACCTGTTTCTACCTTCTCTATTGATGTAGATAATGCTTCCTATTCCAATGTCAGAAGAATGATCAGTTACGGAGGTAAGGTTGATAAAAACTCAGTGAGAGTAGAAGAGATGATCAATTATTTTAAGTATGATTATCCCCAGCCTGAAACTGGTTATCCTTTCTCAATTAATACTGAATATGGTAATTCTCCATGGAATCCTAAACATAAATTGCTCAAAATAGGACTTCAGGGTAAAAATATTCCGATGGATCGTCTACCTGCTTCCAATATTGTTTTTCTTATTGATGTTTCAGGTTCGATGAGTGAGGAAAATAAACTGCCATTGCTGAAGTCTTCTCTTAAAGTTTTACTGAACCAGCTCAGACCTAAGGATAAGGTTGGGATTGTAGTATATGCGGGTAATGCAGGAATGGTACTACCTCCTACATCAGCAGGAGAAAAAGACAAAATCATTAAAGCTTTAGATAATCTTCAGGCAGGAGGAAGCACTGCAGGAGGAGCAGGAATTGAATTGGCTTATAAGCTGGCAAAGGAAAATTTTATCAAAGGGGGAAATAACAGAGTTGTTCTGGCAACAGATGGTGATTTTAATGTGGGAGCTTCTTCTACTACTGATATTGAAACTTTGATCACAGAAAAAAGGAAAACCGGAATTTTCCTTACCTGCCTTGGCTATGGAATGGGGAATTATAAAGACAATACCATGGAAATTCTGGCGGACAAAGGAAATGGAAATTATGCCTATATTGATAATATGCAGGAAGCCAATAAATTCCTGGGAAGAGAATTTGCAGGAAATATTTATACCATTGCCAAAGATGTAAAAGTGCAGATTGAGTTTAATCCTAAATATGTAAAATCATACCGACTGATCGGTTATGAAAACAGAAAACTGAGAAATGAAGACTTTGCCAATGATAAGATTGATGCAGGAGAACTGGGAAGCGGACATACAGTCACTGCTTTATATGAAGTTATCCCGGCCAACGTAGATTCTGGATTTACCCCAAAAGAAACAAAATTGAAATACTCTGAAATTTCCAAGAAGAAGAACTTTGGAGATGAAATGGCAACGATAAAGTTCAGGTACAAAAAACCTGATGGAGACAGAAGCATTGAGATGACTAAAGTGATTAAAAAAGAAGATAAATCTTCAGCAAGTCCGGATTTTAAATTTGCCTCTTCCGTGGCCTGGTTCGGTTTAGTCCTAAGAAACTCAGAACTGATTACTAAAAAAGATCTTTCCGATATTGAAAACCTTGCTAAACAGGGAAAAAGTAAGGATGAAGAAGGCTATCGTTCAGAATTTATAAGACTGATAGAGAGCTATAAAACAATTCAAAAGTAATTCATAAACAGACATTCTCAATGATGTCTGTTTTTTTTAAAAATTAATTTTCAAAAATTATTGAAAATTCAAAAAATATAATTACATTTGTTACAGAAATTAAAAAGGAAACAAGATGCAACTTTCAGAAGCCAAAGAAAAATACATTCAAACCTGGGGAACCTTTGCTACCAATTGGGGAATCAACCGTACGATGGCACAGGTGCATGCATTGCTTCTGGCGAGCGGAAAACCTCTTTCTACAGATGAAGTTATGGAACAGCTGGAGATTTCAAGAGGAAATGCCAATATGAATCTACGTGCTCTGATAGACTGGGGCATCGTAAAAAAGGAATTTGTAAAAGGCGACCGTAAAGAATATTTCGTAGCAGAAAAAGATGTATGGTATTTGTTCAAGCAAATTACCAAAGAAAGAAGAAAAAGAGAAATAGAGCCTGTCATTTCCTTTCTTGAAGAGTTAAAAAATATTGAGGATAAAGATTCAGAAGAAGCACAGGAATTTATCAAGCTGATGAATGATTTCAGTTCTGTCACCGGAAAAATCAATAACATCATGGATCTGGCGATAAAAAGTGATGACCACTGGCTGGTAGGGAAGATTACCAATCTGTTGAAATAAATTTTCAAAAAATGAGAAATCTTTTGTTACTATGTCTTTTAACTCTGATGATGAGCTGTCAGAAAAATGTAATGGCAAATTTCGATATTCATATAGAAAACTCTGATAAATATGATAATGGGCGTCACGATTTGTACAAAATTGAAATCTATAAGGATGAGAAGATTTTCAAAATTCTAGAACCTGAAGGGTCTGCTCTTTTCTTAAATTCCAATATAAAATTTGACAGTTTAAAAGAAGGAAAGTATTCATTTGTTTATGAAAATCTTTTTGGAGAAACCATAAAAAAAGAAATAAAAGTTGATGAATCTAAAACATACAGAGTTAGTATTAATCCTGATTATTTATTAAAAAAAAATAATAAAACTGTTTTTGAAAATCTAAAAGACTCGGAAGCAAAATTGGTATTTCAATCAATAGGATGTTTTCATCAGGGTAAAGATTCAATAATCATCATTAATAAGGGAAAGAATTACTTTCTCCGACTGAAAAATGGTAGTTTGAAGATTTTGGATAAAGAAGCATGGGCGTATTTGGTAAAAACGGAAAATATAATAAGAGAAATTCCTAAAGATGGAGAGTGTACCACAAGAGATGAATATATTTTCTGTCATAAAGGAAAATCCGATACCATTAATGACACTACATGTAGATTTTCTACTTGGTATACGCTAAAAGACTATTTAAAAAAGAATAAGCTACAATAAAATAAATCTGGATGAAAATCCTTTTTTATTTTAATTTAATTTTCAAAAATTACTGAAAATATAAAATTAATAATAATTATGAGAAATTTAATCATTCATTTATTCCTGATTATTTATTTCAGAAGAAAAGGATCACTTTAAAACCATTGCTGCCATGAAAACATTTGCAAAATATGATTATTACATTCAGTTATTCTTTATAATAATTGGGCCTCAGGTTTTTATATTTGGTGGTTTGTCTGGATTTGTTCTGTTTTATTTTATAGTAGGAATTCCTCAATTGGTAAGTTTCCTGATCAAACTGTTTTTCAAAACAAAAAAGTCAGCATTGTATATCGCGTATGGAATTGTAATAGTACCGGTCTGGATTATTGTAACCATCTTGTTTACAGAGAAACACATCAATGATTTTTTTGGATATGTTTTAATGGCTGTTCTTTTATATAGCCCTGTGATGGCAGCGGCGTATGTTTATGACTGTTACACTACTTATGAATCTTATAAATCACAATTATGAAAACGCTCAAAAACCACACATTAATCTACGACAATGAATGTCCTATGTGCAATCTCTACTCCAAAGGTTTTACTAAATGCGGAATGCTGGATGAAGATGGAAGAGAAGCCTTTACAGAAATCACATTGAGAAATAAAATCCTGATAGATTTCAACCGTGCGAAAAATGAAATTGCTCTGGTAGATCACAACAAAAATGAAGTCGTTTACG
Organism: Chryseobacterium sp. NRRL B-14798; assembly: GCF_050470705.1. NCBI lineage: Bacteria > Pseudomonadati > Bacteroidota > Flavobacteriia > Flavobacteriales > Weeksellaceae > Chryseobacterium > Chryseobacterium sp. NRRL B-14798. The sequence goes on from NZ_JBFLUL010000005.1 coordinate 1,751,276, forward strand.
GATTAGACAGTCTGCTCCTCATCATTGGAAACTCTTTTCCATTGTTGGCAAAAATTGCACGGACAGAACCTCTGTATTGGTTTTTTCAAAAACTGTATTCTTTCGTTTCTTATAACAGGAAACAGATCATTCCTTCCTCAAAAGACTATACAGAACAATCCTGTGTTCCGGATTTTAATCTGAAATACAGAATTGCATACATCGGTTTTGTTGTTATTTTTTCAGCATATATCCTAAGTATATTTTCCGGTAAACTGAACTTGAATTTAGAGAGGAATTTCGTGAGAGAATTTGCCGTTTGCTTTGGCCAGATCCTTTGGCAGACTATCTTTTTAAAAGCTTATCTCAAAGATAAAATTTGGGATTATCTCGGAAATATGATGACTGTTTCTTTAATCGGAACTTTACTGTTAATTCCTGCGCTGATGACCAGTTTTACTCCTGTTTTTTATATGATATATTTTGGAATTGTAGTAGTGATCATGTTTCTGGAACATATCAGAAGGTGCAGAATACTAAGGCTGAATTATCTTCCTACCATTTCCTGGACATTATTTAGATTAATAGCGCTAACAATCATTATTCTGACCACTTTTGGAATTAAAATATAACAAGCTAAAATGTTTTAAAAATGTCAACCATCTATTTAAATACAATCATCAAAGCAGATATTCACTATGTTTTTGATCTGGCAAGAAATATTGATCTTCATCAACAGTCAACCTCAAAGTCTCATGAAAAAGCCATTGCAGGACGTACTTCTGGATTAATTGAAGAAAACGAAACCGTAACCTGGCGGGCAAAACATCTGGGAGTTTATCAAAATCTCACCACGAAAATTATCAGCATGGAAAAACCGTTTCAGTTTATTGATGTCATGCAGAAAGGAGCCTTCAAATCCATGCGCCACCGACATATTTTTAAATCCGTAAATGGAAATACCCTGATGACAGATATTTTCGAATTTGAATCTCCGCTGGGTATTTTAGGGAAATTATTTAACTCAATTTTTCTTAAAGGATATCTAAGGAAATTTTTACTCAGAAGAAATGAAATGATCAAAACTATTGCAGAATCTTCTGTCCGTGACGGGATTGCGATTTTTTAACCTTAAAAACAGTGTTATGAACTTTTTAAAAGCAGAATGGCGAAAGCTGGCCATCATCAATTACGAAATCAATCCTCAAGTTTTGCTGCCCTACCTTCCAGGAGGAACAGAACTCGATTTTTATAAAGGCAAATGCTATGTAAGTCTGGTAGGATTCATGTTTTTAAATACCAAATTATTGGGTATACCGGTCCCTTTTCACCGGAATTTTGAAGAAGTGAATCTAAGATTTTATGTAAAGAAAAAAGAAAACGGAATCTGGAAAAGAGGAGTGGTGTTTATTAAAGAAATTGTCCCCAAACCTGCATTAAGTCTGGTCGCCAATGCTGTTTACAAAGAAAATTATCATACCATGCCCATGAAAAATCAGATGGAAAAAGGAGAGGAAGAACTGCTGATCCGCTATTCATGGAAGGATAAAAACTGGTATTCCATTCAGATTATGGCTGAAAATACAGCAAAACCAATGGAGGAAAACTCAGAATTTGAATTTATCACAGAACACTATTTTGGCTTTACCAAAAAAGAAAACACAACTTCTGAATATGAAGTCTGTCATCCGAAATGGGAATGGTATACTGTAAAAGAATATCAGTTAGAAGTAGATTTTCAAAAGATCTATGGAAATAATTTTGAATGCCTGAATCATCAGCTGCCTCTTTCCATAATGCTGGCCGAAGGCTCCGAAATTCAGGTCAAAACCAAAAAATACATTCATTAAAAAGTACAAGAGTAAAGAACATCTTTCTCTATCCAGGATCATCTGTGCCAATCAGTGAAATCTGTGGGCAAACCATAAACCTTAAACTTTAAACTTTGAACCCAAAACATTAAATCTCAAACAATGAAAATAATCATAGCTGGTGGAACCGGATTCCTGGGCGAAAATTTAGAAAAATACTTTTCAGAAAAAGGATATCAGGTCTATATTTTGACCAGGAAGCCTCATCGTAAAAACGAAATCTATTGGGATGCCCGAACAATAGGAGAATGGAAAAACAGCCTTGAAAATGCCGATGTTCTGATCAATCTTACGGGGAAATCTGTGGATTGCCGGTATCATGAGAAAAATAAACAGGAGATCTATTCTTCAAGAATTGATAGTACAAGAATACTGCAGGAAGCGGTAGACCAATGTTCTGAAAAACCAAAAATATGGCTGAATGCAAGTTCTGCAACCATTTACGTTCATTCCGAAAACCACCTCAATACAGAAGAAAACGGAATTGTAGGAGATGATTTTTCCATGAATATATGCAAAAGCTGGGAGAACGAATTTTTTGCAGTTAAAAATGAAGAAATACGAAAAGTTGCTCTCCGAACTTCTATTGTTCTGGGAAATACTGGCGGTGCTTTTCCCAAACTGAAAATGATTACAAAACTGGGTTTAGGAGGAAAACAGGGAGGGGGAAATCAGATGGTAAGCTTGATTCATGTTGATGATTTCTGTAGAGCAGTAAACTGTATTATTCAGAATGAGAATCTTTCGGGAACAGTAAATATAACCGCTCCGAACCCTCTTTCCAATCAAAGCATGATGAGAAAACTGAGAAATAAAATAAGAATTCCTTTTGGACTTAATGCTCCTGTATGGCAGCTCGAAATAGCCTCCATATTTCTGAATACAGAAACGGAATTATTATTAAAAAGCAGAAACGTCTATCCGGAAAAACTTATAAAAAACGGATTTAAGTTTTCATATTCTACATTTGATGAAGCGATTCTTAATCTCCTGGAATCCTAATGTTTGCAGGTTTCCCTAAGGATAATTAAATTAGCGGAAAACTATTCCTTATGCTGGTTATATCCAAAATAAAACCCTTTTTCCTTTCATCCCTTTTTATAAGTTCAATTGCATTTTCACAGGCTCATAATGTATCAGATGGATATCAGAAGCCCACAGACCCTTTGGTGGTACAAAATCTGGAACAGTGGCAGGATATGAAATTCGGATTGTTTATGCACTGGGGAACCTACAGCCAGTGGGGAATTGTTGAAAGCTGGAGCATATGCCCGGAAGATGAATCATGGACACAGAGAAAACCCGAACACGGGAAGTCATATTACGAATATGTAAAAAATTATGAAAATCTTCAGACTACCTTCAATCCAACCCGATTCAATCCTCAGAAATGGTCAGACGCGGCGAAGAAGGCAGGAATGAAATATGTGGTTTTCACCACCAAACATCACGATGGTTTTGCCATGTTTGATACCCGGCAGTCGGATTATAAAATTACTTCTCCCCAAACCCCTTTTTCAAAAAATCCAAAATCTGATGTGACGAAAGAAATTTTCAATACGTTCAGAAAAGCAGGATTTAAAATTGGTGCTTATTTTTCAAAACCTGATTGGCATTCCGATGATTATTGGTGGTCTTATTTTCCGCCCAAAGACAGAAATGTCAATTATGACCCAAAGAAATATCCGGAAAGATGGGAGAACTTTAAAAAGTTGACCTTTAATCAGCTGAACGAAATTACTTCCAATTACGGGAAAGTTGATATTCTCTGGCTGGATGGAGGCTGGGTACGTCCTTTTCACACCATAGATCCAAAAGTAGAATGGCAGCGCACTATCAAAGTAGAGCAGGACATCGATATGGACAAAATAGGCACGATGGCTAGAAAAAATCAGCCGGGAATCATCATTGTAGACCGCACCGTTCCGGGAAAATGGGAAAACTATGTTACTCCTGAGCAGGCAATTCCGGAACATGCTCTTTCCATTCCGTGGGAAAGCTGCATCACCATGGGAGATTCCTTTTCTTATGTTCCCAATGACAACTATAAGACCTCCCAGAAGATCATTGAAACATTGGTTAAAATCATTTCAAGAGGAGGAAATTACCTTATGAATATTGCACCAGGACCTAACGGAGATTACGATCCCATTGTATATGAAAGGTTACAGCAAATTTCAGGCTGGATGGATAAAAATCAGTCTGCGGTTTTTGCAACAAGAAGTATTGCACCTTATCACGACGGAAATTTTTATTATACACAAAGCAAAGATGGAAAGACATTGAATATTTTTCACTTGGATGAAAAGACAAATTATGAGTCTCCATCAACATTAAGGTTTACCATTCCTGATCATTTTAAACCGAAATCTTTGAAAGTTTTAGGCTTATCAAACAAAATTCAATGGAAAAAATCAGGGAATTCAATTGAAATTAACTTGCCGAAAGAAAGAACTCAATTAAAATATTCAACTGTAATTCAAATCGTTCAATAATGAGATGTATTTGTTTTAAACTTGCCGGAGCCGCATTATTGTTGAATGTTGTGATTACTTTTGCTCAAAAACCTTTGTATAAAGATCCCAAGCAGCCCATTGAAACCAGAATTCAGGATCTGTTGAAGAGAATGACCCCAGAAGAAAAATTCTGGCAGTGTTTTATGATTCCCGGAGATTTGGATAACGTCCCGAAAGGACAATATTCACATGGAATTTTTGGACTTCAGGTGAGCGCAGGAAATCAGGGAGGCGGAGCAGCAGGACAACTGCTGAAATACAATGCCAGTGAAGATGCAGAAATACTGGTGAAAAAGATCAATGCCATTCAGAAATATTTTGTGGAAGAATCACGATTGGGAATTCCCATGATTCCTTTTGATGAAGCTTTACACGGATTGGTTCGGGATGGCGCTACTGCTTTTCCGCAGGCAATCGGCCTGGCTGCTACTTTCAATCCTGAATTAATGACAAGGGTTTCAACAGCGATTGCAAAAGAATCAAAACTGAGAGGAATCCGCCAGATTCTGACACCTGTAGTAAATCTTGCCAATGACGTCAGATGGGGAAGAACAGAGGAAACCTATGGTGAAGATCCATTTTTGACATCCGTAATGGGCGTAAGTTTTGTCACTTCCTTTGAAAAGATGGGAATTATTACCACTCCCAAACACTTTTTGGCCAATGTAGGAGAAGGAGGAAGAGATTCATACCCGATTCACTGGAGCAAAAGATATCTGGAGGAAACCCATTTAATTCCTTTTAACAATGCTTTTACAAAAGGAAAAAGCCGTTCTGTGATGACTTCCTATAATTTGCTTGATGGAAGACCTTCAACTGCAAACCATTGGCTGTTAAAGGAAAAATTGAAAAAAGACTGGAATTTCAAAGGCTTTGTCATCAGTGATGCCAGTGCAGTAGGAGGCGCCAATGTCCTGCATTTTACAGCAAAAGACTATGATGATGCTTCTGCACAGGCTATCAATGCAGGACTTGACGTGATTTTTCAAACCGAATATAAACATTATCAGCTCTTTATACCTCCGTTCCTGGATGGAAGGATTTCAAAAGAAAGAATAGACGATGCTGTATCAAGAGTATTGAGAGCCAAATTTGAGCTTGGATTATTCGAAAATCCCTATGTTTCTGTTAAGGAAATTGAAGAATTAAAAAAACTCAATCATAAACCTTTGGCAGAAAAAGCAGCAGCAGAGTCTTTTGTTTTGCTTCAGAATAATAACCGGACGCTTCCTGTTCCTGCGAATGTTAAAAAGATTCTGTTGGTAGGAACAGATGCTGTGGATGCAAGATTAGGAGGTTACTCAGGGCCCGGAAACAAAAAAATAAATATCCTGGATGGCCTTAAAAACTATGTGAACAATACAGAGACTGAAATTATGTATTCAAAAGGAATTGACTGGAATGTAAAAGATTTTACCACAATTCCAAATGAATATCTGTCCTCTGAAAATAAAAAAGGATTAACAGGATACTATTTTGCCAATACTGATTTAAAAGGTAATCCGGCTTTTGGAAGGCAGGATGAAAACCTCAGTTTCAAATGGACTTTATATTCTCCTGATCCGGAAAAATTGCAGTCTGACAATTATAGTATCCGGTGGACCGGAAAGCTGGAAGCTCCCAATTCCGGAAAATACCAGATCGGCCTGCGTGGAAATGATGGCTTCAGATTATACCTGGATGGAAAATTAGTGATTGATCAATGGGAAAAGCTGAGCTATTCCACAAAAACAACGGAGGTAGACTTCGTAAAGGGGAAAAAATATGACATTAAGATCGAATTCCATGAAAATCGTGGCGAAGCCAATCTGGAATTGATCTGGAACTATGGTTTATATGATTATCCGAAAGATTTTAAAGAAGCTTTGGACCTTGCCCAAAAAGCAGACTATATTCTTATTACGGCAGGAATTCATGAAGGCGAATTTCAGGACCGCTCATCACTGGGGCTGCCCGGAAATCAGGAAGCATTTATTCACGAAATTTCAAAATTAAATAAACCCACTGCCGTTGTTTTAGTAGGAGGGTCTGCCATAAAAACAACATCCTGGAAAGATAAAGTAGGAGCGATCCTGGATATTTGGTATCCGGGAGAAGAAGGGGGAAATGCGGTGGCAAAAACACTTTTCGGAGCTGAAAATCCATCCGGAAAACTGCCTGTCACTTTTCCGGTTCAGGAAGGTCAGTTACCTTTAACCTATAATCATCACCCGACAGGAAGAGGAAATGATTATCATGACCTGAGCGGAGAACCGTTATATCCCTTTGGTTTCGGATTAAGCTATACTACTTTTGAAATTTCTGACCTTCAGTTGAGCAAGACTCAGTATTTTGAAAATGAAACCATTGTTGCTGAAGTCAAGGTGAAAAATACAGGTTCAAAAGCCGGAAGTGAAGTCGTTCAGCTGTATGTGAAAGACCTGCTGGCTTCCGTTTCAAGACCAGTTATTGAACTGAAAGGATTTCAGAAAGTAGAACTAAAACCTGGAGAATCAAAATCAGTCACTATAGAAGTTCCTGTAAAACAATTACAGTTTTTAAATGAAAAAATGGAATGGGTGGTAGAAAAAGGAACGTACAGAGTTATGATCGGTAATTCATCGAAGAACCTTCCTTTAAAACAAAATATTGAAGTTTTATGACCATAAAAAAGAGCAGAAATTTCTGCTCTTTTTTGTATCTATTATTGAGATTGTCTAGTATTTTCTGGCCAGTAAAACGTTCAGTAAGAATGTTCCTGCCCAGTTACTGTTATTGGTTGTTACACCATTCGTACCGATAAAGTCTACACGGGCAACAGATACGGTAAGCCTGGTTTTACCGCCAGTACCGTTATTGGCCAGACTTACAAAAGATGCTGTAAACACATCCGGGAAACTTGAGTTGTTTCCTGCGGTAAGAATAGGATACATATTGGTAACATTGAAAGGAGTACCCTGATATTCATACACGAGGGTCATTCTGCTGGCATTGGAGTAGGAAGCAGTCTGGGCTCTGTCCACAGATGTTTTGCTCACAATCCACCACCTGTCTGTTGCAGCACCTGAATCATAGCCTGCATTAGCATGATTGGTCCAGTCAGCAAGGGCTGCTGTTCCAAGGGCATGAGGAGGAATGAAAAGCTGTGTACCATAAATTTCTACATTGCTTGGTTTTGGAAGAACTGTAAAAGATAAATCCCATGTTCCTCCGGAAGTATTACTGTTGTTTACTACTTCGGCATATGCTCCAGTAGGGATTACAAAAGAAGCAACAGGAGTATTGTCTATTCTTAAAGTATTTCCACTGGAAGCCTGTAATGTAATAGCATTGGGAGAAATGTTCTTAATCTTATAAATTCTTCCTGTAAAACTGGTTGTCCCGGTTCCGATCACAGGAAGGGTAAAGGTGGCATCTGCAGTTCCGTTATAGGTAATATAATGATCAGTAGCCAGAATATTATACGTTGTAGCAGTAATCTGAGTATAGCCAGCCCTTAAAGAACCGTTTACAGCAAGCGTACTGTTAGGTGTTGTTGTATTAATGCCTACTTGTGCAGTTAAGGGAATAGCAGCCAATAAAAGGATCGAAATGTATTTTCTCATATTGCATAATTTAATTAACACAAAAATATAAAAAAAACATATGAAAATTATTTGATAATGAATATTTTAAATGTTTTTTAAATAAACCATTAAGATTTTAATATCAATAAATGTTCGGCATTTCTCAATGTACACTATTTTAAGCGGAATTATCTCCTTGAGATACATACTATGCTTTCTTTAAAAAATCTTGGTATGATATATGTAAGATTTATCATGAACCGGAATGAATTTCATTAAATGATATTGGTTTAATTGAAAACATTCAAAAATATGAACATTATGAAAAAGTTATTAATTTCAACAGTATTGTTATTAGGTTTATCCATGAATGTTGCTGCCCAGAAACATCCGCCGGTACCTCCGCATCCTTCAAAAAGTGAGTTGGTCAATATTAAAATGCAAGAACTTACCAAAAAATACAATACTGAAAAAAAACTGATCCTTAATCACCCGCTTGCGACCAAAAAGATGAAGAGAGATCAGATGAAAGCTTTGAATGAAAGATATGCAGCTGAAAAACGATTGCTTAGACAGGCAAGATAATACAGTATTTTTGCAGTTTTTAAAATGGTAAAACCAGTTTTTTATCCGTAAAGTTTTGAAAAGTTTTCAACGTAAGGAAAGTTTATTGAAAGAGAATGCATTGTGTATTCTCTTTCTTTGTTGAAAATTGAATGAAAATAGCTTTATTGGTGCATTTTAAGATCAGTTTGAAGAAACATAAAACATCCAATATTTTTCCTTAAATTCGCATAAAAATTTTTAAAGTAATGAATTACGATATTATTGTCATTGGAAGTGGTCCTGGTGGATATGTTACTGCGATCAGAGCAGCGCAATTAGGTTTCAAAACCGCAATTATCGAGAAAGAAAATTTAGGAGGAATCTGCCTTAACTGGGGATGTATTCCAACTAAAGCTTTATTGAAATCTGCTCAGGTTTTTCATTATATCAACCATGCTGAAGATTATGGTTTGAATAAAGTGGAGGCAAGCTTTGAATTCCCGAATGTGATTCAGAGAAGCCGTGGTGTTGCCAGCAAAATGAGCAAAGGAATCGAATTCTTGATGAAAAAGAATAAGATTGACGTAATTCTTGGTACTGCAAAAGTACAGAAAGGTAAAAAAGTTTCTGTTACAGATAAAGAAGGAAAAGTAACTGAATATACAGGTACTCACATTATTATCGCTACAGGAGCTCGTTCAAGAGAATTACCAAACTTACCGCAGGATGGTAAAAAAGTAATCGGATACAGACAGGCATTATCTCTTCCTGAGCAGCCGAAATCTATGATCGTTGTAGGTTCCGGAGCTATCGGGGTAGAATTTGCTGATTTCTATAACACAATGGGAACTAAAGTAACCATTGTTGAATTCATGCCAAACATCGTACCGGTAGAAGATGAAGAAATCTCAAAACACTTGGAGAAATCTCTGAAGAAGACAGGAATCGAAATCATGACAAACGCTTCAGTGGAAAGTGTTGATACATCTGGTGAAGGAGTAAAAGCTACTGTGAAAACAGCTAACGGAAACATCACTCTTGAAGCTGATATCTTATTATCTGCTGTAGGTATTGCTGCTAATATCGAGAACATTGGGCTAGAAGAAGTAGGAATCCAGACAGATAAAGGAAGAGTATTGGTAAACGAGTGGTATGAAACTTCAGTACCTGGTTACTATGCGATCGGAGATATTATCCCAACTCAGGCATTGGCTCACGTAGCATCTGCAGAAGGAATTACTTGTGTGGAAAAAATCAAAGGAATGCATGTTGAGAAAATCGACTACGGCAATATTCCAGGATGTACATACTGCCACCCTGAAGTAGCGTCTGTAGGTCTTACTGAAAAGCAGGCTAAAGAAAAAGGATACGAAATCAAAGTTGGTAAATTCCCTCTTTCTGCAAGTGGTAAAGCTACTGCAAACGGAAACACAGACGGATTTATCAAAGTGATTTTCGATGCTAAATACGGAGAGTGGTTAGGATGCCATATGATCGGTGATGGAGTAACAGATATGGTTGCTGAAGCTGTTGTAGCGAGAAAATTAGAAACCACAGGTCACGAGATCATCAAATCTATCCACCCGCACCCAACAGTTTCTGAAGCGATTATGGAAGCTGCAGCTGCTGCTTACGGTGAGGTGATTCATATTTAATCTGAAATACAGAATCTTATATATAATTTAAACCCGGATTTTCCGGGTTTTTTTAGTGAAAGTAATAATAACTTTGTAAATCTCTATTGCACATTAATAGCTTTGGACTGCATTTCTTCATTAAGTTTATAGCTATCCTCCAGAAAATGATATTTCACAATTTTACCATTCACTACTTTAAAAATCACAACAAATTCAGTAGTAAATATCTTATTGAATTTTAAAATTTTTGAAGACAGATATCCAGTAGCAGTGGCATTTTCACCATTAACAGCTATAAAGTCGATTTCAAATTTTTCAGGTTTGACATTTGAGTATAATTCTTCAAAAAATTCTTCTATTTCCTTCTTAGTTTGCCTTTTACCTGTCCACGGAAATTTTTGTTTATTTCCAGGCAAGTCCCAGTCTGCATGATCAGAAAATAAATCTAAAATATTTCCTTCCTTTTTTCCGGATTGTAAAGCAAAAAATTCATCTATTACCTCTTTTGTTGTTTTTAGAGATTCTTTGTTGATAGGTAACGATGGATTTTTAAATATATTTATTCTATCTACATCTTCTGAAGTAAAATCAGGATCTACATACACATGTATACGTTTGATAAATTCATCTTCGAATTCAAAAACATTGCAGAATTTACCATAAGAAATCTTATTATCAGGCCACTCCTTTCCGGATTTTGTAATTCCCCTTTCTGTCCCTTCTACCACAATACTATGGTCAGAAATTACATATTTAAAATTATCAATATCATGGCTGAGGCTTTGAAGATGAGCACCCATTACTTTTCCAAAATTTGTGATTCCATTTTTTCCCTTTTCAAACCCGAATTTAGGATAATATATTTCTACATCATCTGTATAGAGATTAAAATATTCTTCGTCAAATTGCCCTTCATCCACTTTTTTGAAATACGTTTTCACTTTGTTTTTGCGAAGTGTCGCAAGATCTGTATTGTTCATATTTTTTTGTTGTTGTATTGCTGACCTGTCCTGAGCTTTCATATTGGTAATGTTTATGAATATCAGAAGAGTAGCTGTTATTATGATATTGTTCTTCATTTTTATTTAAACCGATCGTTCCAGAATTTGATAAAAAAAATTATTTCTTAATTTGATCTATTAAAAAATCAACCATTTCCATTACTTCCTTTTTATTTTGGGTCAGGTTATAATGGCTCCAGAAACTGCTGAAAGAAGATAATATATAGCGGGCAATAATCTGAGCTGAAGTTGTACTTTTGATATTTCCATCTTCCTGAGCCTGTAATATTGCTTTTTCTAAAATAGCCAGTAAAGATTTGCCACTTTTTAAAATAAGCTGCCTGGCTTCCTGATCTTCCGGAACAATTTCGAAAATGGTTTTCACCGTAAGGCATGCTTTATTATCAGTTACAGTTTGTTCAACAACATCACGGATAATGTTTTCAAGCGCGGTTATACCTTCATTTTTTGCTTGTAACGCCTGGTAATATTGATTTTCTTTGAAATCAGAATAATTGGATAAGCATTTTAAGAACAAATCATGTTTATTACCATAGGTATCATAAATACTGCTTCTGTTCAGCTTCATAGCATCTACAATATCGTGCATTGAGGTAGCGTGATATCCATTTTCCCAAAAGAGATTACGGGCTAATTCCAGTTTTTCCGTATAGTCGAATTCTTTATTTCTTGGCATACTGCAAATATACAATTTAAACCAATCGTTCCAAATTGAATTTATTATTATTTAGATTCTTTATTAGCGTGTAAGGCTGGCAATTGATTCTTTAAACATGTAAAAATAACCTAACAGGTTTTTAAAACCTGTTAGGTTTAATGCCCATCTAATTGATAAGAAAATCAATTCGCTCCAGGATTAATCATACAACCAAAGATTTTTATCTGTGGTTTTTTATAGAAAGTATACTCATTAGTGTTTTTCAGGATAAAAAGCTTAGTAAAAAACCTAATAGTGCTCCTCCGATAACTAAAAAAGCACTGTTTAGTTTTTTAAATCCGAATACAACAGCTATACTTATACAGGCGATAAGAGTTGTTTTCCAGTCGGTAATGCTGTCAATTCCCATAGTGATGCATACAGACAGAATGAGAGCTACAGAAGCCACATTTACACCGTTAAGAAAAGAAGAAAATGTTGCAGAATTTCTCATTTTATTTATGAAAGGACCGGACAAAGCAACAAATATAAAAGAAGGAAGGAATATGGCTAAAGTAGATACCAAAGTTCCCGAAAGTCCATTGATCTGATATCCGATAAATGTCACTGAAGAAAACACAGGCCCCGGAGTAAACTGGCCTACGGCGATAGCATCTATAAGTTCCTGACGGGTAATAATCCCTCTGGAAACAAGCTCTGTATCCAGAAAAGCGAATAAAACATATCCACTGCCATATAATATGACTCCGATTTTCAGAAAGATCCAGAATAATTTTAAATTGAGCAGAGAAGATGTGTTAGACAGTAAAAACTGAAGTGGACTAATAAAAATAAAATTGTTCAGCTTTTTATTTCTTTGCTGATACTCTATCATCAATATTAAAAATCCGGCTCCGAACATTAATACTATTTCACTGATTTTTAACAAAGAACATATGAGAACAATTCCTCCAACAGCCGCTAATGGGAAAGTTTTTACTGATTTTTTTGCCAGTGGGAATACGGCACCTATTATAATCGCTATAATGGCAGGCTTTATTCCATAAATAAAAGGAGATACTTCGGGAAGCCGGCCATATTCTTTGTATAGCCATGCAAAAATACCGGTAATAATAACCGCAGGAAATATAAAACAAAGCCCGGCAACTATAAGTCCTTTCCAGCCTGCTCTTTCACGTCCTATATGGATTGCCATTTCAGTACTGTTAGGACCGGGAATGAGATTGGTAGCTCCAATAAGATCCAGAAATTCCTGATCTGTCAGCCACTTTTTTTCAGCTACCACTTCTTTTTGCATCATTGCAATATGGGCTGCCGGGCCTCCAAATCCAATGATTCCGAGCTTCAGAAATAATTTGGCAAGGTCTTTTAAGTCATTATTATTGTTCACTTTAAACGATTTGTTTTACAAGAACCATTTATTAAAAATTGATTTGATAAAAGTAAAAAACTATAGGATATATTTTAATATCTGGATGATCATTTTTACATTAATTTTGAAAAGTATGGGCTTTAATAGCAGACTATAAGGTCAGGCCGCTTAAGGATTTAAAGCTGTTTGATTGAATTTTAATGTGATTACAACGATTTTTCTTAAAATAATTTTAAAATTAGCATATTTATAAAAATTAACTTAATTATTTCAGACTGTTTTCTTACATTTATTCAATGAATTTTGAGAGAGTAGGACTTGTTTTATCAGGAGGCGGTACCAAAGGAATCGCTCATGCAGGAGTATTAAAATTCTTACAGGAAAAAGGTATTGAGATAGATATTCTTTCCTGCTGCAGCGCAGGATCTATTGTAGGATGTCTTCATGCTGTCGGAAAAACTCCGGAAGAAATCCTGGAATTCTTCAATTCTGTCTATTTTTTCAATTGGAAACACTTTACGTTCAATCAGCCGGGACTGGTTTCTTCAGTGATCTTCAGAAACTACCTGAAACCTATTTTCCACGAAATGAAATTAGGTGATCTTGATATTGAAGTGAAAATCGTAGCTACAGAGTTGGTTGCAGGTACCCAGAAAATTTTTGATAAAGATTTTGAAATTGTTGATGCCATTATTGCCTCTTGCTCCATTCCGGGAATCACCACTCCTTACATCATTGGAGATGAAATGTATTGTGACGGAGGAGTACTGAATAACTTCCCCGCAGATATCATCAGGGAAGACTGTGATAAGCTGATCGGTGTATTTGTATCTCCGCCCAATGAAGCAAAGATCAAGGATCTGAACTCTATTAAAGCAATCGTTTCCCGCTCTTATGACCTTCTGTCCTACAGAATCGAAAAAATAAAATTTGATTACTGTGACTGGTTCATTTCTTCCCAAAAATTATCTTCCTACGGAACTTTCGAACGGAGAAAAGACAGACTGGAAGAGATTTTCAATATCGGTTACAAAGCAGCAAAAGAAAGCTATGAAGAAAGTACTTTTTTCACAGAATTAAAACAATCTGGAACATAAAAAAATCCTGCATTAATCAATACAGGACTTTTATTTTATAAGAAAGGAAAACAATCTTGGGTTCTAAAAGAGAAGTTATAGGCAGACTATAATAACTTTCAGCCTCATTCTTTCAGCTTCCCGCTTTTATAATTCTAATTTTTCACGACATATCCGTCCTGGTGAACAATTTCACGGTCATTCGCATCATTTACAACTAATGTATAAGGTGCTTTTTTCGGAGAATCTGTAAGATAATTTCTCCAGATCTGATAGCTGTGCCCTTCATTGTTGAATTCGATATAATAATTTCCTCCTGTACCGTCAGGAATCAGTTCACCATCGCTGATGATCATGCTTGGCTTAGCGGTGATCTTTGAATTGGCATTCCAGGACTGGTAAAGGTATTTTCCATTCGGTTGTTTGTCGATTCTGATCTTGAACTTTTTGGTTTTAATAATAACAGTCTTCGGTACCTGCTGAAGGGCAGAAGAAGTTATAAAACCATCTGTCTTCGGAGCGGGAACTTCTTTAGCCTGAACAAAAGAAAACTGGGCTAAACAGAAAGTCCCTAATAAAATATGCTTTATCATATTGAGTGGTTATTGGTTAACATTTCAGATTCTATCAAATATAAAGCCATATTTCAGCTGAATGTTCTTTTTAGGAACAAGTGCGTAAAGTTTATTACAATGATTTTTTAATTATAATAAATTTGTATGAACTAAAAATAGATTAAAAATAATTATTTAAATATTTCTTTGAACTCATCTGTGTAAGATAACTTTTCATAACCTAAGTGCTTAAAATTTCCTTGAATGTAATTTTTTACCTGAAAATAATTTTTATGATAGAATTGCGATATTTTTACAACTTTATTTCCATCTTTATACAAATAAAGGTATTCATAAGTTCCTCCTTTACCTGTCAAATAGCTAAATTTCCAACCTTCAATTTCAGAAATTTTATAAGTTTTAGTTAAAAGTCCAAAAAACCTTTTAGCAACAATATCATTTTTGTTAATTGTTATACTGATACATTTTGTTCTTACTTCTCCAAAGAGTACTACGAAAGAAAAAATAAGTATGCTTGGGATAAATATTCTTGGAAATAATGGGGTATTATAATTTTCTGTAATAAATATCCCGGGGATAACTAATATAATAACATAAAAAAAAGCAATTAACAATAAAGCTGGTAAAAAAACTTTAAAAGTAAATTTTGTCTTCATAATTACAAAAATGAAACTCTTAATTTAGTTTTCAACCTTAACCTTAAAATTCTGCGTATAACTTGCAAAAGCATCTTCCAGGCTTTCAAATTTACCTTTGAATTCATCAATAGGGCAGTCCTGAAGAATATTTCCTTTATGAATCAGAATGACTCTTGAGCACAGTGCTTCCACTTCCTGCATGATATGGGTAGACAGTAAAACAGTCTTTTGCTGTCCGATCTGTTTCACCACATTACGGATTTCAATAATCTGATTGGGATCCAGACCATTGGTAGGTTCATCCAGAATCAGCAGATCCGGCTGATGAATGATAGCTTGTGCCAATCCTACACGTTGCTTGTATCCCTTAGACAACTGTCCGATTTTTTTTGATTTTTCCGGAGTAATTCCTACGAGTTCAATCACTTCATCTACTCTGGATTCGGAAATTTTGTGGATATTGGCCACAAACTGAAGATATTCTTTCACATACATCTCCAGATACAGCGGATTATTCTCAGGAAGAAAACCGATTTTCTTTTTGCTTTCAATCTCATGGTCTGAGATATTCATTCCATTAAAAATAATTTCTCCCTGATCAATTTTCAGAGCCCCCACAATAGACTTCATCAGCGTAGATTTTCCGGCTCCGTTCGGACCAAGAAGACCGATGATCTCATTTTTATCAATAGAAATGTTGATGTTGTCAAGAGCAGTCTGTTCACCAAATTTTTTGGTTAAATTGATTATCTGAAGCGGCATAAATTGTAATGTCTTTCTGCAAAAATAAAATAAAAAAACTCATCCGATAGAATGAGTTTCGCAATATTTATAAAATATAATTATTTTCTTGATTTTTTCTTGGCTCCGCCAGATGCCGGAGCTGCTGTAGAAGCAGTATTGGTGGCTCCTTTTACTGCCGAAGGGTTTATGCTGGAAGGTTTGTCATACATGGCATACTTTCCGTTCGTTCTTCCAAAAATTTTCTCCACCTGTTTTTGGGTTAAAAACTGTGATTTTCCAATGTATTTCCGGTTCTTGTTGATCACCTGAATAAACTGCATGGTCTGCTGCCCATAGTTTTTTTCATAATGAAGCTCTATGATATCATTAGGCAGTTCCAATATAATATTTTCTTCTGGAGTGGAAATAAAACCATCCATAATCAGTTTATAGAGCCCGGCAACATCTCCATTAAGGTTCTGGAATGAAAAAGACCGGATTGTATTCAGGTTGCTGGTGTTCAGATCCTGGTAGTTCACTGTAAATTTATCTTCCTTTTTATATAGACCAACGGAATTATCTTTACCAATTTCCACCAAACTTTCATTTTTCAACACTTTGATCTGTGAGAAAACTGAAATACCGAACATACATGTAATAAGTAGAATTATTTTTCTCATGGAATGAATTTTAATGTTTTATAACTTGGTGCACATAAATTTACTCATAAAAAAGCTAAAAAGCAATTTTAATTCGTTAAAGCAAAAGTAACATTTTTTTTTAATACTTATAAGAGATCATCTGCTGATGTTATGGGCTCCATTGTTTATGTAAAGAGTTGTGATTCATAGGGTTTTAATCTCTTTTGTGACAGTGCTGTTATTTTTTTATATGCCAGGTTTATATTTCAAATCTGGTGTAAGGTGTTGAGAAACAGAGTGAAATTTACTCACGTGTTATGAAATTAAAAATTTATTAAAAATAAATGTTAAAAATGAGGTTTTGTGAATAATCAATAAAAAATATTAATGAGAAGCTATAGCTGTAAGAATCACATTCTTTATTGCAGCCTCTTTGAAACTCCAGTATTCGCTGTTTTCGGGCATCTGATTCTCAAGAATAATCAGGGTGGTATCAGTGGAAGGAAAATAAGTGTTAAGGCAAGTGAAACCATCACCAAGACCTGTGACTGCAAAATAATCCAGTCCTGCCTCTTTGATAAATCTTATATTATACCCGAATCCCATACTTTCTTTTCCAAACACATTATGCTGGGAAGTTGTAGAAGGTGTCAGCATCAGCTTTTGAAATTCAGGAGAGAGAAGTTTTCCTTTAAATAAAGCCTGATCCCATTTTGCAAGATCCTGCACCGTAGAAATGACGCCTGCAGCAGGAGCAATATCATCATTCAGAAAGGACTCTTTTACTTTTACAAACTGATTGTTTTCATTCATATAACCTGCAACCAGAGATTGATTATTCTTTGTATTGTAAACAAAAGTCTGATCCATTTTCAACCTTTTAAAAAGAGAACCGGCAAGTTCAGTAAAGCTTTTTCCTGTTGTATTTTTAAGGATTTCCCCCAGCATGATATAAGAAAGGTTGCCATATTTGAACTGGGTACCGGCTTTGAAAGCTGCAGGTTTCTCAAGATTGCTAATCCCGTGGGTATGGTTCAGAAGATGGTGTACGGTAACTGTGTCGGCCCAGGTTTGGGTAAGAGAAGGAAGGTATTTTCTGATAGGAGTATGAAGATTCAGTTTTCCCTGTTCGGCAGCCTGTAAAACCAATACTGCGGTAACCTGCTTAGAATTGGACATGATTTCAAACTGATCTCCTGTTTTCAAAAGAATTTTCTTATCAAAATCTTTGTAGCCATTGGATTTCAGATAGTGTACTTTTCCTTTCTGAGCCACCAAAACGACGCCATTGAAAGCTATCGGGCTGGGAGACGTTATAATACTGTCGATTTTATGAGTGTAAGCGTCTTGTTTCTGAGCTGCTGCGGCAACAGATAACAACGTAGAAAATATACCTGTGAAAAATAATTGTGTTTTGGTCATTACTTATTTTTTTGCTAAAAATTGAGATATAAGAAAATTCTTATTGAATCTTTTGTAAATGGTTGTTTTAAAGATTTGAGCTTCCAAATATATCTTTTTCCTCAGATTGTACAAGTAAATATTTTTGTCAATTAATATGAGTGAAAACATAAATCAGTAAGATAAAAGTCTGTATTTTTAAATTTGGTTTGAATTTATATGAGTAGTAATACTCAAAAATGCTGATGATACCCAATAATCAATTAAATTTCTTTTTATGGAAAATACAGAGCATAAGCATGGAGCATCTTCTTCCATGGAAGTTGAAAAGCATTCAAAACGTTCTTCCTCTACAATGTACGGACAATTTGTATTGATGGCTGTAGTGATGTTTTGTGCGATGTATATCATTATGTATGCTATGATAGACAGCCTGAAGAATCTTATTTCGAACATTAATAATCTATATATGGCTTTGTTGATGACTTCAGCGATGCTTCTCATTGAATTGTGGGTGATGCGAAAGATGTATACCAACAAAGCAATAAATTGGACTATAGTGATCATTGCCGTAATATCAGGTATTTTTTCCTGGTTCGGAATCAGAGAACAGATGAATGTTGATGACAGACAGTTTGTCAAAAGTATGATTCCTCATCATGCAGCAGCTATTTTAATGTCACAAAAGGCTCATCTTACCGATCCGCAGCTGATTACCCTGCAGAAAAATATTCTTAAAACCCAATCCGAAGAAATCAAGCTGATGAAGCACAAACTCAGAGAATTTGAAAAAAGGTAGGGCAGGAATCTGAAATAACACGAATATAGATATACTGTTATTTTAATCAGAATATTTTAATAATTTAGTTTCCATGAAAATTAAAACTATTAGCCTTTCTATCATTTTTTTCACTATTATTTCCTGTAAAAAGGATAAAGAATATCCTAAATATGTTGAATTGGAATCGGGAAATGGAAGCTATTCACTTTTTATAAAAGATGGAAATTTTGAATTTTTAAAAACAGAATTTGTAAGCTATGATCACATAGTAACAGCTCCTTTTTCAGAAGGTAAATATAAGATATCAGGTGATGAACTGATTTTGAATAGTGATAAAGGAAAAAAATATATTTTCAAAATAGGGAATGATTCAGAACTGATCCCTGCAAAAATGGATTCCCTGAAAGATCTGAAAGGATTGTATCCTGTTCAGATTCTTCATAATAATAAAATGCCGAAAGAAATGGGACGCCTGGATTCTTTAGGAAGAAAAAATGCATTGTGGCTTTATTTTAATGAAAAAGGAAAGGTGGTAAACCAGAGATTGTATAAAAATGGAGAACTGGTAAAAGATCATTACAAGTCTGATATTGTTATAAAATAAAGAATCAGCAAGAGACCTGGAAATAAACAGTATTCAATTTTATCGCAGATAAAATCCTTGCGCCTTATAGCAGCCTTTTTAATAGGATTTTGCGTCTTTGCGTTTTCCAATTATACCTTTCTTATTTGTGTGTTTTTGAAAACGAAAAACGCAAAGTCTTTTTAATTCCATAAATAATTTTAAGGTGAAAGAAGATCAAAGATTTTTAGCAAGTGAAAGTCAAAAAATATCAGCACCTAACCTTAGTCAATAAAAAAGGCACCACTTACAAGTAAATGGCGCCTCGTTACTGAATATATTTGAATGTAAAATTGTTTTTGGTTTATCTACTCATTCTGCTTGATTTGTGGGTTATTATTAATCTCTTTATTAGGAATCTGGAATCTGAATTTATCAGGAGTCAGGTTGAATCTTCCAAAAGTATGATTCGTTCCTGTGTATACCCTTTCTAAAGGGGTGTTTAATCTTTTCATATCAAACCAGGCGTAGCCTTCACCCCAAAGTTCTATTCTCTTTTGCAGGACAATTTCATTAATCAGCTCGCTGCCTGATTTCGTAGATAATGTGTAAGCCTGATCTCTTTTGGAGGTAATGTCAAATAATACCTGTCTTGCTTCGGCTTCTCTTCCTTGTCTGGCAAGAGCTTCCGCTTGTATATAATATAGTGAAGATGCTCTGATGTAAATATAATCTCCTTCAAAAAGCGTAGGATCCTTAAACTTCCAGCTTACGTAAGGCGGATAATTCTTCGTTTTTCCGTTGAATGTATATGCAGCATTCTGGTTTCCATTGAATACTTTTTTACGGTAATCCGTTGCCGGAATGGCTTCATAAAGACGCTTGTCAATCAGCTTACGGATCTGTGCGGCTCCGGCATATCCTTCATTCGTATTATCAAACATGGAGAAGAAAGAAGCATAATAATTTCCGATGCTCATTGTGGAAATGGTATTATGAAAACCCCATATTACCTCAGGATTATTGATATTGGAAAATCCGGTATTGGTATAATCATCCTCGGTCATCAGGGCAATTCCCTGCTTGCTTTCCTCAGCATATTTAGCCGCTTTGATATAATCTCCTGTTTCCAGAAATACTTCTGCGGCAATAGCTTTAGCAGTTCTTTCGTCTATCTGGGCTCTGGAAGGTCTGGTGTAAGTATCCAGAAGCGTTACAGATTCTTCTATATCTTTTTTGATTTGCGTATATACCTCAGCAACTGTTGATCTCGGAAGTCCCTGACTTGGATTAGCTGCGGTAAGAACCAATGGAAGGCCGGGCTCAGACTGATGTCCGTTATAATCATTGGCATAAAAACGCACCAGATAAAAGTAGGAATAAGCTCTTAAAGCGAGCAGCTGTCCTGCAATGGCTCTGTTTTTTGCATTGGCATTTTTATCCAGACCATCCAGCAGCTTGTTGATTACGAATATTCTTGCATAAAAAGTAGTCCATACAATCTCAGAAGCAATATTACTGGCATTAGTGGCTTCATAATTATAAAACATTCCTAAATGCTGGTTGGTAGACTGGATCACATCATTAGACATCAGATCAGCACCTGCTTTAATTCCCATGATTCCGAAATCTGAGTGAACGGTGGTACCGCCTGCACCATTGCTTCGAAGATCAAGATAGATTCCACCCAGAATTTTTTCCGGACTGTTTGCATCGTTATTGAGCTGCTCCCCGGAAATATCCCCTTCCGGTAACGTATTGAGGTCATTGGCACAGCTGGTAGCCAAAAAACTTAGGGTTACAGCTGTTATAAAGTATTGTATTGTGTTCATTCCTGTTCTTTTAAAAATTAAGTTTAAAGCCTAAAGAGACACTGGATAAAAGAGAATAGCGGTAAGCATCTGAAACTCCTGTCAGTGAAGCTCTCGGATCATAGCCTTTTCTCTTGGACCATAGGTACAGGTTGTTTCCTGTCACATAGATTTTCAGACCTGATAAGCCTGCCTGTTGTGCAAAACCATCGGGAAGCTGATAGGAGAGGGTTACGTCCTGAAGGCTGATATAATCCGATTTGATCAGATACAGTGTTGAATTTCCGTTCTGGTTCGTAGCCGTAAGATCTACTCTAGGTAAGGCAGCCGTTGGATTTTCCGGAGTCCAGGTTTTATCCAGATCTGTTGAATAGTTGGAACCATAGCTGTCAGAATGGAATAAGCTTCTGTAAATATCATCATATCCATAGCCTCCGAACTGGTAAGCAAAATTCACTGCCAGATTGAATCTTTTATAACTGAAATCTGTTCCGAACCCTCCATATACTTTTGGAATAGCAGACTTTCCGGTGTTATAGTCGGTGGCTTCCTTATAATTACTGGTCACCGTTCTTTCTTCCTGATGAGTGGTTGGATTGATGGTTGTACGATACCATAAAGCATCGCCATTCTCAGGATTTACTCCTGCAAATTCTTTCAGGAAATAGGTATATCGGTCACCGCCTTCGGTCAGAATAAATAAGCCCGAAACAAGCCCTGTATTTCTCTGCTCAGCCGGTAATCTGGTAATCTTGTTTTTGTAATGAGTAGCATTGGCATAAAAACTCCATTGAAATTCATCACCGCGAAGAATATCGACACTTACATTAGCCTGAACTCCTCTGTTGGTCATATCTCCGATATTTCCGTATTTCACATATGAACCCGCATTGGATGGAGGAAGAGGAAGAGCGTAAATCATATCCGAAACTTTTCTTTCAAAATAATCGGCATTCAGACTGATTCTGTTTTTTAAAAGTGAAATTTCAAAACCGGCATTCAGGTTTTTGGAGGTTTCCCATTTTAAATCCTTATTTCCTTGTTTTTTAAGCGACAGAACAGGTTTGTCGTCCCCGAAGTTGTTGATTCCGTAGATATCCTGATACGCATAATAATCTCTGCTGGAACCACTTAAAAGAATGTTGTCATTTCCCTGCTGTCCATAAGAAGCTTTTAATTTTAAAGCATTGATAATACGATTGTCTTTAAGAAAATCTTCCTTTGCGATATTCCATGCAAGTCCTAATCCATAGAAATTTCCCCATCTGCTTTCCGGAGAAAATACGGAAGAACCGTCTCTACGGATATTGGCATTAAAGAAATATTTTCCGTCATAATTATACAATAACCTCGTGAAATAACCTTCTACGGCATATTCATAACCGCTTCCGGATAAGTCGGTAATTTTTACGGCATTGTCAAATGACTGAGAGTCGGGTAGTAAAAGCTGCTGTTTTGATCCTGAGAATCCATCATCTTTTATTTTATTCAGTTCATGCCCTGCAAGGAGGTTGAAGCTGTGATTTCCCAGCTTTTTCTGGTAAGTAAGCAATTGCTGATGGTTCAGGGTATATTTAAAATTAGAACCTTGAGAAATTGTTCCTCCCACAGAAGATGAAGTTCCTCCTTCCGTATTTCCGAACTGCAGGTTTCTGGTATTTTCGAGATAAGCTCCGAAATTATAAGTGAAATCAAGTCCTTTGATGATTTCATAATTTAAACCCAGGTTCAGGTTGGTAATGTTACTGACAGTCTGTGACTTATCTTTCTGAAGGTTTCCTACAGGATTTTCAAACACCGCATAAGATCTTGTGGCACCGTTAGGTCCCTGGCCGTCTCCGTAGTCATATAGAGCATTTCCATAACTATCATAAAGCCTCTGGTAATTGTTATCTCTCAGGAAAACAGGATAGAAAGGAGCAATATTTCTGGCAAACTGGAAAGGGTTGGAAAAACCTCCGGTCTCCCCGAAATCCTGCTTACTGTAGGTATAAGATAAAGCACTGGTCAGCTTCAGTTTGGAAGTGATGGAATAGTCTACATTAGACCTGATCCCGAACCTTTCAAAACCTGACGAAATCAGATATCCTTTATCATCCAGATAATTAAGGGAAGTGTACGATTTTACCTGATCACCATTGGCATTGATTCCCACTGTTGCTTCCCTTCTCAAAGCCGGTCTGAAAAGCAGCTTTTTCCAGTTGTCCTGGTAGAGCAGCTTTGCGTCGGGATTGAAAGAACCGTCCTTTGAAATTAGTTGATTAAAAGGAACGTTATATACATTATATCCCAGTTTGGTAAGAGCAGCAAGTCCCACATCATGAGGAGAAGGGCCTGAAGGAACAGCTCCCGGCTGTTTCAGTCTTGCAATTTCGCCAATTCTTGCTCTGTTATAATAAGCGGTGTAATAATCCTGAGGAGAAGTAAAGACAGAATAATCCTCAATAGACCTGAAGTTAACCCCTGTTTTTACATCGGCCTCAATACTTACACCTTTACTTTTTCCTCTTTTGGTGTTCACAATAATAACACCATTAGCCCCTCTGGAACCGTATAAAGCATTCGAAGAAGCATCTTCAAGAAAAGAGATACTTTCAATATCCGATGCGGCAATACTGTTCAGGTTTCCGCTGTATGGAATGCCATCGAGTACAATTAACGGATCACTGGACGCGTTGATAGAGCCTATTCCTCTCATTCTGATGGTCGGCTGGGAGCCCGGCTGTCCTGAGGAAATCACCTGTACTCCCGCTACTTTTCCTCCAATTCCCTGAAGAATATTTCCGTTTTGAAGATTAGAAAGATCTTTAGCCTTCAGCGACTGTACAGATCCCGTAATTTCTTCTTTTTTCTGCTTCCCAAAAGCTACCACCACCACTTCTTTGATGGAAGTTTCTTTGGAAAGACTGTCTTTGCTTTGTGCAAAACCATATTCCGCGAACAGGAGTAAGGCCAATACACCAAGCTTGCATTGTTTCTTTTTCATTATATTAATCTAGGTTTAAAACTGAATTGTGTATTACTGCTGATCTCCCGGTAAAAAATGTGACTTTCCGCCTCCTTTTTTCAGGGAGGTTATAAAACGAATAGTAAAATTACAGGAGAGGTACCCGGATGAAAGAAGCCTTGAACTCTTTGGCTTTAATTCCTACAGTAATGAATGTATCTCTTAAAAAGTTAGCACATCATCATCATGCCCATCATATCAAAGCACATATCTTGAGAAATACATTGGTGCTGTGAAAGGGCAGACATTCCACAACAATTTTGCTGTGCAGGAGCTGCCACCGTAATGGTGCATAGGTAAGAATTAAAGGTATTCTTATTCATGAGAATAAAGTTTATGATTTTTTTTAACTGGGTCAAAATTATTTAATAAAAGGCGAACCCCTACAAAAAGGGAATATGAGATAAATCATACTAGTCTACCAAATTAGTAGGTTAATAGTTGGAATTTAGATTTTAATAAAATAATAAATTGATTATCAGTTCATTGGATGAAGTGTTGCAAATGTTGAAAAATAATAAAAAAGTTAATTTTCAAGTGTGAATTAAAATTAAAACAAGAAGTCTATTTATTTTGTAGACTTTTTATTTATTTTATAGCTGTATTCCATGAAAATGAGGATTAGAAGCTTTATCCTGCTATCCGCTCATACTCCTCGCACCTGGCTGAATCCACTTTCTGCTGCGGGGTAACCGCTGCTATCAGGGCTAAGGATGATTTGAATTATAAGTGATAAATGATCAATGATCAATGATCAATCATAATATAAAATTATCCCAAACCTCTGTGTCAATCTGTGAGATCTGCGGTGATAACAAAAAAAGAAGTCCATCTTTCGATAGACTTCTTATGAAAACAAGATTAAAATATGGATTTATTCTTTCTTAATATCCGGAACTGCCAACGGAGCCTGATCCCAACCACCGCCAAGCGCTCTGTAAACAGCAACACTCGCTTTAAGTTGGTTCACTTTCTTCTCTACCAGCTCAAACCTGGATTCCAGAGCATCCCTTTGAGTCAGTAAAACTTCCATGTAATCAGCACGGGCATATTTGAACAGGTCGTTGGAAATATCTATAGACTTTGTTAAAGCATCCACTTCCTTCGTTTTGATATTCACACTGCTTTCCAGATTATGAATCTTAGACAACTGATTCGCTACCTCAATATAAGCTCCCAAAACAGTCTGCTCATAATGATATACTGCCTGAATCTGTTTCGCATTGGCATTATAATAAGCCGCTTTAATCGCTCTTCTGTTGATCAATGGTGCTGTAAGTTCTCCCGCAAGAGAAAACAGAAACGACTGAGGTTTGATGATATACAGTGGATTAAAAGCTTGTAACCCGACTCCTGCAGAAAGATCAAGAGAAGGGTAGAACCTTGCTTTGGCCACTTTAATGTCAAGCTTGGCAGCAGCCAGTTCATATTCAGCCTGTTTGATATCCGGACGGTTTTCCAAAAGTTCAGAAGGAATTCCTCCATATACCGCTTGCGGAACAATAGAATCAAAAGAATCCTGACTTCTTTCCACGGGTCGTGGAAATCTTCCCACCAGATAATTAATCCTGTTCTCCGTTTCAACTATCTTCTGCTGGATGTCATACTGCATGCCCTGAGTTTTCAGAACCTGGGCTTCAAATCTCTGTACTGCCAGTTCATTGGATCGCGCATTCTTTTTTAACTCTTTGATAATATCCAGCGCATCATTCTGAATTTTGATATTCTGATTCAGGATTACCAGCTCATTATCCAATGCCAGCAGCTCATAATAAGAATCTGCAATCTCAGAAATAAGATGAGTCGTCATGAAGTTCTTTCCTTCAATGCTCGCGAGATACCTTTGTACCTGCGCTCTTGTGGCATTATGAAGTTTTCCCCAGATATCGGTTTCCCATTGTGCCTGGGCACCAACACCAAAGTCAAATAAAGGTTCCGGCATTTCTCTGCCGGGCTCTATTTCAGTATTGGCCTCCATGGCTCCGATATTGGTGTACCGGCTTACCTTGTCCACGCCAGCTCCGGCTTTTAAACCTACAGAAGGAAGATATTCCCCTTTCCTGGCTTTGATTTCATTTTTAGACATTTCAATTTCCTGAAGGACAATATTCAGTTCCTGATTATTCTGAAGGGCCTGACTGATCAGCTCCTGAAGATGAGGATCACTGAAATATTCATTCCACTTCATTTTTCCCGTATTGATGGTGTCATTTTCTGCTGAACCATATTTTTCAGGAACAGTTTTGTTCTCAGTACGTTGTGCTATTTCTATAGGTTTACAGGCAGTAAGACTTAATAAGAAGACTGCCAGACCTGCATATTGATATATTTTTCTTTTATTCATAATGGATCATGTCTTCGCTTAATGGAGATTCATCTTCGTCTTTAATCATTTTTTTACCATCAGACCACTTGGCAAATATGTAGTAGAGCCCAGGAATTACTATCACTCCGAATAAAGTTCCGATCAGCATTCCGCCCAGTGAGGAAGCACCGATAGTATGGTTTCCGATGGCCCCGGCGCCCCTTGCAAAAACAAGCGGAACCAATCCTGCAATAAAGGCAAAAGAAGTCATCAGGATCGGTCTGAAACGGGCTTTGGAACCTTCTACAGCAGCTTCAAGAATAGAATCTCCTGCCTGACGTCTTTTCACGGCAAATTCTACAATAAGCACTGCGTTTTTACCCAGTAATCCGATAATCATGATCAATCCAACCTGTGCGTAGATGTCATTTTCAAGTCCCATCGCTTTTAATAATAAGAAAGATCCGAAAACTCCGACTGGGAGTGAACAAAGTACCGCAAACGGAATAAGGAAACTTTCATATTGTGCCGCCAGAACCAGATACACAAATACCAAAACAACAAGGAATACATAGATCGCTTCATTACCACGTTGCGCCTCATCATAAGACAATCCTTCCCATGCCACTTTGTATCCGTGAGGAAGTGTTTTGGCCGCTGTTTCGTTGATAGCCTGAATAGCATCTGCCGTTGTATACCCTGCAGCCGGAAGTCCGCGGATTGCAGCAGAATTGTACATGTTGTAACGGGTGATTTCATTAGGTCCCTGTGTCTTTTTCATTGTCATGAATGCGGAATAAGGCACCATTTCATCACGGTCATTTTTCACATACAGATTCATGATATCTGTAGGAAGTCTTCTGAATTCCGGGGACGACTGTACATATACTTTAAAGAACTGTCCGAAACGGATAAAGCCCTGTTCATAGGTACTACCGATCAGAATGTTGAGGTTGTCCATCGCTTTTCCGATAGAAACTCCTTTCTGCATCGCTGCATTATTATCAAAAACCAGCTCGTACTGAGGATAATTAGCCGCAAAAAAGGTGAAGACTCCTGAAAGCTCCTTACGCTTTTTAAGCTGTGCGATGAAATCTTTATTGGCTTTATCAAATTCCTGATAATCGGTAGTTCTGTTCAGATCAAGCAATCTCATGGAGAAACCTCCCGAAGATCCGAATCCCGGTACAGCCGGTGGTTCAAAAAATTCAATGGTAGCTCCAAGGTCTTTTGATTTTTCTTCCAGTTCTTCCATGATCTCCTTCACAGAATGATCACGGTCGTTCCAGCTTTTAAGGTTGATCAGACATGTTCCTGCATTCGAACCACGGCCTTCAGTCATGATTTCATATCCTGCCAGGGACGATACAGATTCCACACCGTTTACTCCCATACAGATTTTCTGCAATGTTCTGGAAACCTTATTCGTCTGCTCCAAAGTAGAACCCGGAGGAGTCTGGATGATGGCATAGATAGTTCCCTGGTCTTCATTCGGGATAAACCCGCCCGGAAGAACCTTATTGATCATCACAATTCCGGCACAGAAAGCAATCAGAATTCCCCATGTTACCACCTTTCGGCTTACGATTTTTCTAAGGAATGAAGCATATTTTCCGGTTACTTTATCAAAACCGCTATTGAATGAGTCTAAAGCTTTGGTGAAAATATTGGCTTTTTTAGGCTTTCCATGGTGGTTTTTCAATAACATTGCGGCTAAAACAGGAGTCAGCGTAAGGGCTACTACCGCTGAAATAACAATAGAACTCGCCATAGTAATCGAAAACTGACGGTAGAAAGTTCCCACCGGACCCGTCATAAATGAAATAGGGATGAACACAGCTACCATCACGGCTGTAATGGCAATAATAGCACCCGCAATTTCACCCATCACTTCTTTTACTGCTTTATAAGGCGAAATATTACTGTCTTCCATTTTGGCGTGAACAGCCTCAATGACAACAATCGCGTTGTCAACCACAATACCGATCGCCAGTACCAAAGCAAAAAGGGTAACAAGGTTGATGGTTAACCCAAAGAATTGGATCACAAAGAAAGTTCCGATCAAAGAAACCGGCACGGCAATAATAGGAATCAGCGTAGAACGCCAGTCGCCAAGGAAAATGAAAACTACAATGGCCACCAGAATAAATGCATCTCTTAAGGTATGTATCACCTGTTCAATAGAAGCATCAAGGAACTGGGAAACGTCATAACTGATTTTATAATCAACACCCGGAGGAAAGTTCCCTTTCATTTCTGCCAGTTTCGCTTTCACATCTCTGATCACGTCATTGGCATTACTTCCGTAGTTTTGTTTCAATACAATGGAAGCAGAAGGATGCCCGTCAAGGTTGGAATAAATATCAAAGAATTCACTTCCAAGCTCTACCTTGGCAATATCTTTCAGTTTCACATTTTCACCTTCGGCATTGGAACGCACGATAATATTTTCATATTCTTCCGGTTTGTTGTATTGCCCTTTATAAGTCAGTACATATTCCAGTGACTGTGCTGCAATACCGGAACTTTGTCCGATTCTCCCCGGGCGTCCGATGATACTTTGTTCGCCGATAGCTTTCATCACCTCATCTACAGAGATGTCATAAGCACGCATACGGTCAGGGTTCAGCCAGATACGCATGGCATATCTTCGGCTACCCAGGATCTGCGATTTTGCAATCCCGTGGATACGGTTAATTTCCGGGATGATATTCACCATAGAGTAGTTGTACAGGAATTTTTCATCCATACTTTTATTCGTGCTGTAAAGGTTCACGTACATCAGCATACTGGGCTGAATCGGGTTGACAACAACTCCTTCTTTCTGTACCAGTTCCGGTAATAAAGGCATTACCTGGTCCACTCTGGTTTTTACCAGAACGACTGCCTCATTCGGATCGGTTCCGGGATCGAAGACAACGTTCACAGTAGCTTCTCCTGCACTGGTGGCATCGGTGGTGATGTAACGCATTCCCTGAACTCCATTGATGGCATTTTCAATCGTAATTAAAGATGATTTTACCAATACATCTGCACTCGCGCCGGGATAGGCAATAGAAACGGCTACTGTGGTAGGTGCAATTTTTGGAAACTGTTCCGTAGGAAGCTGCTTCATGGCGATACCTCCCATAAACAGGATCACAACCGATATCACAATGGCGAAAACCGGTCGGTGTATTACTTTTTTAAACATAATGCTGCTTTTGGGTTACTCGGCGTACAGATCCAGGTTCGACATTACTTTTTCAGGCTTTTGGTATTTTGAGCTGATCTTCTGGTTTTCCTGAACCATTCTAAGCCCTTCCAAAAGGATTCTGTCATCCTTTCCAAGCCCTGAAGCGACGACATAAATATGCGGTAATTCAGCAGCAACTTTTATTTCTCTTGCATGTACCTTACCATCTTTACCGATCACATAGACATATTTCTTTTCCAGCTCTTCGAAAGTGGCCTTCTGTGGAATCATCATTGCATTGGCATAAGGAGAGGTGATAACGATGTTTCCGGTTTCTCCGTATCTCAGCAGTCCCTTCGGGTTCGGAAAAGTAGCCCTGTAAGCGATATTTCCGGTTTCATTGTCAAAATCAGACTCTATGGTTTGTACAATACCATCTTGCGTAAACTCTTTGCCATTGGCCATTCTTAAACGTACATGCATTGGATTATTATCCTTTTTGGCATCCATCTGATTAAGATATTCAGCTTCCGGTACATTGAAATATACCCACATTTTGCTGTTGTCGGAAAGTTCAGTTACAAGCTCGCCTTCATCTACAAGGCTTCCTTTACGTACGTGTAGCTTTCCTACAATTCCATTGAAAGGAGCACGGATTTCGGTAAATTTTAAATGGGTATTCATTGAAGCAAGTTCGGCCAGTGCTTTTTCATACCTTGCTTTAGCCATAGCCATTTCCTGAGGGGCAACAATGTTTTTGTCAGAAAGGTTTTTGGTATTCTGATATTCGATTTGCGCGTATTTGGATTCCGCTTTGGCACGGTTTACATCAGATTCATAAAGATTAGGCATGATTTTGAACAGCAGCTGCCCTTTTTGTACAAACTGTCCTTCATCTACATAAATAGACTGGATGTATCCTTTTTCCTGGGCTCGAAGCTCAATATGATTAATAGAACGGATTTGCGCAACATAATCTTTGTTCACCAAAGTATCTTTGATAAGCGGGCTTGTTACGTTGAATGACGCTGCTTCTGTTTTTTCCTTTTTTTCAGATTGACAGCTTACAAACAAGAGAATAAGGCACAAGTTGATATACATGAGACTTTTCTTGACCATGATAATATATTGTTTTATAATAATTTATAATTGAAAAAATAGTGTCATCGGCTCTCATAACAGAGTATGAAAGCGGATAAGGTTTTCGAAAAAATTAGTATAAAATCACAGTCGGATGACCCTGTACTGGAGGTACAGATCATCATGTAAGGTCTTTAAAAGTTCTGATTGGGCAAGTGAAACAGCGATTTGTCTGTTGTGAAATGTAGTAACGAAACCTGAAATCAGATGCCAGAAACCATCTTTGAAAAGAGCAAGAAGCTCGGTAGAACCAGAGGTCTCTACGTTGTCATCATTTTCATTGTCGTTTTCAGAAAGATTAGCTCTGATTTTGTTGTACAGGGGATGGCTGACATTGTAAGTATCATGAGCTTCATTATTTCTAAGAAATGCAAAAGAGTCTTTGAAGCTCTTTTTTTCGTGAACAAGAAGATCAGTGGTAAAATGAAGATCGGAAGAGATATCCGTTGAAATATACTGCTGAATTTGCCCGTAATACCATCCTAAAACGGTAAGCATCGCAAATAACAAGCTGTACAAATATTGATAAAATCTTTTCCGCATCCCAGAGACAAAGGTAATTAAACTTAAAAATAGGTGCAACGGCTAAAGATTAAAAAAGTGTTAAAAATTAGGCTGTTTCATTGAAAAAATAAATGAAATTGCGATGAACTAGGTTGTGAGCATCCATAATCCTTCACCAAACTGTTTAAAAATAACACCAGTCTTTCTCCTCTGCATTTCAGAACCTCTTTCCCGTAAAGGATGATAAATAATCTTTGATCAATATAAGCCTGCAGTATTGATGTTGCATACTTTTTATTTCATTATAATTACCTGGAGATTTTAAAAATTTTAATATTATTTTTGAATTAGCTTTATTTTGCACAATTTTTGCTGTAAAAAGCTACTTTTAACGGTTAAAGCATAGCCGATAGTACAAAAAATTCCTCCAATATTTATTATGATGAAAAAATACCTTATATATATATCACTTTTTGGAGCACCCTTATTTTGGGGGCAAGGTAAAGTGACCGAAAAATCTGCATACCAACAGAAACTGGCATTATCAGAGACAGAAAATGCATTAATGGCATTTGATGCTGATATAAAATTGTCCGATGAAGAAATCGCTTTGGATAAAAAACTATTCCAGATTCGTAAACAGTTTCTCAGTGATTCGGAAGCAAAGAAAATATCTTTATATAACAGCTCTTTTAATGAATTAAAACCATTAATAGAAAGCAGCAAGCTGTTTGAAATTCTTCAGGCAATGCCGAAAGGAGGTTTGCTGCATACCCATAGCGGTGGAATAACAGACGTAAAATGGATTATTTCAACGGCCAGAAAATACCAGGAATGTTATGTTTACGATCAGAAAGATAATGATCAGTACATTTTCGGACAGCTGGCTTTTTTTGAAAAAGGAAAAGTCCCGGCCGGATTTGTAAACCTTGATAAAAAGCTTACTTCGAACCCTGGTTTTGAAAAAGAACTGCAGGATCTTCTTACGCTGAAACGTGATAGCCTTTGCTCTTATACAGATTATTGGATTGAATTTGAAAAACGTTTTAAACGTATCAGTTTACTGCTTCCATACCGTCCTTTCTTTAAAGCATATTATCTGAAAGGATTTCAGGATTTGATCAAAGACAACGTACAGCACGTAGAAATCAGATATATCTTTGATGAGCTTTATGATTTTCAGCATGGAAAATATCCTTTGAAAACTTCTGTCACAGATCTGCAGGACATTCTTAAAGAAGTACACCAGTCAGATCCGCAGTTTACCCTGAAACTGATCTATTCAAGCTTTAAATTCCTCGATAATGAAAGTATCGGGAAACAGCTGGAAACGGCATTTAAAATGAAGAAAGAATTTCCGGATATGATCTCAGGCTTTGACCTTGTAGCGGATGAAGCAGCAGGTCATCATATCAGTTTTTTTGAAAAAAGCTGGGCAAAAATGAATGAACTTAGTACAAAGTATAAGGTAGAGCTGCCTCTTTTCCTTCATGCCGGAGAAAGCAATTCTATGTTGAATACAAATGTTCTGGATGTAGCACCGCTCAATAATAAAAGAATCGGTCATGGACTGAATCTCATCTATTTTCCAAAAACCATGGATCAGATCAGAAAACAGGATAAATTGGTGGAAGTGAGCCCGATCAGTAATCAGATCTTAGGATATGTAAGTGATCTGAGGAATC
Source organism: Chryseobacterium sp. NRRL B-14798 (assembly GCF_050470705.1). Lineage (NCBI taxonomy): Bacteria > Pseudomonadati > Bacteroidota > Flavobacteriia > Flavobacteriales > Weeksellaceae > Chryseobacterium > Chryseobacterium sp. NRRL B-14798. Next base: position 1,784,446 of record NZ_JBFLUL010000005.1, read on the forward strand.
ATCCGGCAAGAGTTTTATTAAGTAACGGAGTACAGTGTTCCATCAGCAGTGATGACCCTTCTGTCTATGGATATACCGGTCTCAGCTATGATTTCTGGGTAACACAGGTGTATTGGGAGCTGGATGTGAAAGCCCTGAAAAAACTGGTTTTCAATTCTATTAATTATTCTTCTATGAATGATAATGAGAAAACGAAAGCTGCAGCTTACCTGAACCAGCAGTGGAATGATTTTGTTCAGAAAACAAATCAGAAATTAAATTAATAGGATTCTTCCTGTAAAAATAAAATCGCATTATTGACCTCAATAATGCGATTTATCCTTTTAACAGATACATCTGTTACTTTTTAAACTTTGCTTTGGATAATTCTTTTTTTACAGATGTACTCAACTTTGGCGGACTTACTTTAGTCAGAGCCAAAGACTCACAGCCATTGAAAACAGCAAAACGTTTTACGGTTTCTACGAAAGGTTTTAGCCATAACCCTATGTCTACAGTATTGTTTTCAATATGCAGATGAATAAGCTCCAGTTTTTTTTCCTTTCTATGCGCTTTACAGTCAACCCTTCCGATAAACTGATCCCCAAACAGTATGGGTAAACAGAAATAGCCGTATTGTCTTTTTTCTTTTGGAGTATAGCATTCCAGGCGGAAATCAAAATCAAAGATCTGTTTGATTCTGTCCCGATGGATAATAGCGTTATCAAACGGAGACAAAAGCCAGATATTGGAATTTCCGGGATCAAATGTCTTTTCAAGAACATGGTTCAGCATAAAGACAGAAGATAATCCTTCTGTTTTCACCTGAGATATCAATCCTTCTTCAAGCATTGTCTGCAAGACCTTATTGACATCTTTCTTTACATCATTTCCCTTCCGAAGGTGTGTGATCTGCTTTAATGTAGTAAATCCATAAGCTCTCAGATTGGTTTTTACCAGATATTCTGCAAACTCAAGTGGAGTAGGTTCTGTAGTATCAATAGAAGAAGGTAAAACCCTCTCGGTGAGATCATATGTTTTCTGCATTCCCACACGTCCGCTTATCATCAGGTCTCCCTGCATGAAAAGTCTTTCAAGAGCCAGCTTGGCAGGTTTCCAGTTCCACCAGCTTCCTGTCTTATGGCTTTCATTTTCAAAATCTCTCGCTCTTTTAGGGCCTTCGTTACGAATGGTGTCTCTCACATATTCCATTACCCTGTGATCAGCATTGTAGTAACGGGATTCTCCTCTTTTAATCATCAGCATCTGAGGCAAAACATACCGGAAATCCTGCATAGGAAGATAAGACGCAGCATGAAACCAGTACTCAAATACCTTACGTTCTTCTACCAGTTCCTCCAGATAATCTGCATGAAAATCAGGGATTCTTGTCCAGAGAGTATGATGATGAGCACGCTCCACCATAGATAAAGTATCGATCTGTATATATCCAAGGTGCTCCAAAGCCTTAAGAACCGCATCTTTTCCGGTTCCGAAAGGCGCGTGTTGCGTTAATCCCTGGCTATCCAGTGTTGCAAGTTTCAATTGTCCTGATGCCAACTTCTTTTCCATATTTGAAATTCGGAGAAACAGCTTTTAAGATGTTTCTATCAAATATAGTGATTTAAGGGAAAAGCACTGAACAGGATCTGTTAATACTCGGGGCGGCTGGTTAAAATCAGTTGTTTTGACGATTATCTCTTTTCAGCTCCCTTTCAATTTCATTCACATAGGGAAGGGGAGTAAGGTAACTTTCTTCAATATATTGTCTGATACTTTCATCCGTTTTTTTGTTAACCTTCCTGATGAAAAGCTGATTACCGGATTTTAATGATTGAATATAATTGAATGTATTCTGTGTATTTTGAAAAAAGGAGGTCTCAAGTACTGCTCTTTTATCATCATTGACGATAATATCATTGAATGATGTGTTCATAAGAACAGTCTGAAAAAATGAATCTGCAGGTAAAAAAGTATGAAGATAATAGTCTTCAAAATCCATTACCATTTTGTTGTTGGTTAAAAATAAGCAGGTTTCTCTTGTAAACATAAACCATTTACCACCTATATAAGGAATCACATCTTTCATAAAAGATCGTTTGTAGATGAAAGACGAGATCATATAAGCCAATTCCGTAAAGTGATTTTGTATTCTTTTCAGCGTGTCGGGTCTGTAAAACTTCTGATCATAATAAAAAAGATAATTCCTGCCTTTATTGATGGTAAGAAATTTACGGATAATATTTTGTGATTTCAGTGGATAATCTTCACCGCTCAGATTGATAAAATAATCCCATTCTTTACTTGCATTCAGGAGAAATTCCATAGCGTTCAATTCTGCCTGAACGATGTTGAAACCTCCCGAAACTATATTCATACTGTCCAGAATATAGACATTGGGAAAATGAACGATATAAAGTTGTATTTCTTCAATGAACTCTTGTTTCGCTTTTTTATCAATATGGATAAGATAAAACTGATCCCTTGTATAGATTTTCTCAAACATGTTTTTAAATACTTCAGGTTTATGATGTATCATAATGAAATAAGCAATTCTTACATGTGGGCCAGAATGGGATTCTAATATTCTGGGAGAAGGTTGGGGGATGGGGGAAGAAGTTTGCATATTCCGGAGTTTAAAATCATCCGCGTCAGCAAACAATTTGGTTAATTGGCAGAAGGTACGAATAAATTTTTGATAATCAATTAATTAAATAAAGTTATGTTCGTTTTTTTTATTGTAGGTTTGCAGTACATTTATAAAAAACAGGTCACTGCCTTTGCTATTCTGTCATAGTTTAAATCACTTTTTTCTTTCAGTTTTGCTTTTTCAGCTACCAATTTATAGTGTTTGTTTTCATAACGGGAATAAGAGATTATAAAGTTCTATTGTAGATAAGAGCGACACGTTATTGCCGGTTAACCATAATATATTTAAGGATATTATGATAGCTGAAGCAAGAAAAAGATGAGCAGAAAAGAATTCTCTTTTGTGTATCATTATAATACTCCAATTCAAATTCTGTTCAGCAGGTTTGTTTGTAAAATACCGGAATCCGGAATTATAATGAATTTTAAAAATTTAAATCTGATCAATCCTATTATCCGTGCGGTGACAGAAGCAGGATATTCCAGGCCTACTGAGATACAGTATACTGTGATTCCTCATATTTTAGCAGGAAGAGACATTATAGGATCTGCACAAAAAGGTGCCGGGAAAACAGGTGCTTTTGCTATGCCTATTCTGCAGCTGCTGAAAAGACAAACTCCGGATCATAAAGAAATACGGACTTTAATCCTTACTCCAACAAGAGAATTGGCAATACAGATAGAAGAAAATTTAAAAATTTACAGTAAGTACCTGCCATTATCCCAGCTTTCTATTTATGAGGGCGTTTCCATTGGAAGCCAGCTTGCAGCACTCCGAAAAAGGGTAGATATTCTTGTAGCAACACCTGGAGGACTGCTTGATGTAGAAAATCAGAGACATATCGATCTTTCTAAAATTGAGTTATTTGTTTTGGATGATGCAGATAGGATGCTTGAAATGGGATTCATTAATGATATAAAAAAAATATTGAATCTGGTTTCCCATAAAAGACAAAACATGCTTTTTTCTGCAACAATGCCGGGAAGTTTAAAATATTTTGCCAAAACAATTCTGAATAATCCCGTAGAGATTATTACAGATCCGGCTTCTTCAATACCCCAGATGGTAAAGCGCCCGGACCTTAAAAATATTCAACCAATGATGGGAAATACAATACCTGTCAGAATATCTTAAATAAAATCTGTAGCGTTTACAGATCATAATACACAATTTTTAATAACAATTACAATGCAAGAAGGCACCGTAAAATTTTTCAATGAAGCAAAGGGCTTCGGTTTTATTACTCCGGCAGACGGAAGTAAAGATATATTTGTACATTCTTCAGGATTAAACACAAGAATGATTTGCGAAAACGATAAAGTAGTTTTTGATGTACAAAAAAGCGATAAAGGTTTAAATGCTGTTAACGTAAAGTTAGCATAATAAAAATCTTGCTTGCAGATAGGTTAGAATAACATTCTTTGCCATATCAGGGTTCGTATTTACATTTTTCTCATTCAAAATTCATGAAACTTCAGGATCTGGATATTGTTTGAAAGAACATTGATGTAATGTAGATTATTTTTTATTTTCATTATGTTCATTTGCCTCTTGCTTATATGTGAGAGGTTTTTCTGGGATATGAAAATAAGAGCGCAATTGGTCTGAATATTGACACACTAAAACCGGACGCCTGGAAAATAAATAGACAGACTTGATTTACACTTACCAAAGTAATAATAGACGAGCTGTACATATTTAATCCCTCAAAAGGTTCAGAAAAGATATGATTATTATTAATAATTTTAATGAGTATAAGTCCCTTGAAGGGCAGATGTTAGGTGATTCTGACTGGCATACAATAAGTCAGGATCAGATCAATAGATTTGCCGATGCAACACAGGATCACCAGTGGATTCATACGGATCAGGAAAAGGCAGAAAAAGAAGGCCCTTTTCAATCAACCATTGCTCACGGGTATTTAACATTATCCCTGATTCCCTATCTCTGGAAACAGATTGCAGATGTGAGAAATGTAAAAATGGAAATCAATTACGGAATAGAAAACCTTAAGTTTGGAGAAGCTGTCCCTGTAAATAGTGAAGTAAAACTGCAGGCAACCGTAAAATCTGTGGTTAACCTCAGGGGAACTGTGAAAGCAATTGTGGAGGCCAGACTCCTGATCAAAGATCACATAAAACCAGCTTATACAGGGGATGTTATTTTTCTTTATCACTTTAAGGATTGATTTGTTTTTGAGTGTGTAAAAGGTTGGTATTTAATGTTTTCTTAGTTAATGAGCCACCATCTGGTCGAGTCTGTAAATAAATTCTTCAATTTCTATTTGCCTGGCATTGGCAAAACCTTTATCGGTACCGATTTTTATAAACCCACATTTTTCCAGAACTTTTTGTGAACCTAGATTATCAAAAGCAACACGGCCAAAAACAGGTCTTGTGGTTTCCGTGCTTGATGGTCACTATTATGTCGTACGTACAAATGCCTATAGGCTACAGTAAAAATACCCGGCTTCAAAATCGGAAATTTATACCCTAAAATCCGTTCTTTTTTCACCGTTACTTTGGTATGTTCAAAAGAAGCTTCGAAACCCTGAACAACGGCAGTATCCGAAAAGCCAGCAAAAGAGTAGGAACCATACCCAATATTATTATCATGAAAAATCCAGAAAATGTTGCTCCCTTTGTAGAAGCATCACAAATTATTACAGAACTGAAAGACAGAGCCAATGATATTCTTGCCAGTGTTTTAAGTACAGAACTGTCTGCGATCACCATCAATGGAAAAGGAAATTTCCCTTACTACTGGCAGGATCCGTCTAACCTGAAGTTTAATAAAAAAACTTACGACTGGATATCTTCCAATCTCAGAGCCAATACTGAGCCGGTACAGCTGGATCAGGTATTTACCAATTACTTTATTGATGCTTTCTCAAAAGTCAACTATTCTCTATCTGTAGAAGATACAGCTGTGCTGAATGACGCCCATACAAGAGCTACAGATCAGCAAATGGCCTTGCTCAATGCCTGGGTGGCCGCTTATAATACGCTTCCTCCTGCTACTGACACCATGCAGCCTATTGATATTATTATGGATAAAATCGCTACAGAATGGGCGAATCCCGCTACTACTTTGTACCAGATTCAGAAAAGCGATAACCTTGATGCTTTACTGAATAAGACACCGGCGAGCGGAAAACCTATTATCCCGGTATTAGCCAGTTATCTGGATGCGCTGGGGGCTACCATATCCTTGCAGAACAATGTGACAATGAATAATGGATACTTATCCAAAGCCTTAAAGAATGTACAGAATCCTAAAAAGGAAAATGGCGGACTGCTGCTGAATGACGACAGTATCTTACCGGCTTTTGAGGTGACCACTCCGCTTGACCAGATTTTAAATGGTCTTAAAAATACGTCTCAGACCGCTCAGATCGATATGGAAGTAAGCCGTGAATCTGATAGCCGTTTCCGTGTTTCCGTAGAGGGAAAAACGGGTTTTTCTATTCCTATCTTTGATTTCTTTACTTTAGGAATTGGAGGCAATGCGAACTATTTCAGTGAAAATATTGCCACAAGCAAAAACTCCATCAAAATATCAATGATGTTTATAGGAGTTACCCTGGTAAACTTTGGACCAAAAGATTTTAATATTGCCGGCAATATGTACTGGGCATGGTTTGACCCTATCCGTAAAGCACAGATCAACAGCAGAGACAAAGAGGACGAAAAACATATCTCGGGATACAAATTTTCTCCGGATCCGGGAATGAAATTCGGACCTGAAGGACCTTTCGGTTTACTGAACGGGGTGGCCATTTCCAATTATCCTACGGTAGAAATCACTGTAACAGGTGAAGATTATAAAAGTATTCAGAAAACCTTTGAACAGTCTTCTTCTGCTACGCTTTCTTTCTTGGGAATTCCTTTGGCAAGTGTTAAAGAATCTACCTATTCTTCTTCCTTCTCTGTGGATCAGTCAAAATCTACGATCAAGATCACACTCAGCCCTCCGCCAAGTCTGGTAGCCGGTAATAATAGAGATTCCATAGCGTGGGTTCTTGGTGCTATTGTGGATTATCCTGCGGAAGTGAGTGATGATGTTGAGCTTCTTAATAATGAAGAGTTAGTAGCTAAAGGTGCGTATCCTAACTACCAGCTGTATAAAGATAACTTCGGAACGACCTATTGTTCTGTGAAAAAAGTAAAATCACATGCGGTAGGTGCTACATGGGTAAGTGAATGTCTTGCCGCCCATCCGGGTACAAGTCCTGCAGGAAAACCATGGACAAGCCCTAAACAATCCGGGGTGATCTGGCCATAATCAACCAAAAATAAATAATAAAAACAGACTGTCTCAACAAGACAGTCTGTTTTGTTAGATTTTATAGTAAGGTCTTCTTACTCTGTCAATTTTCAAAATTTTTGCTGTTCGGAGCCAGGGAGAATTTAAAGAATAGGGAAATTAAAAACTATTTGACCAGAAGATAGATTCCAACACCAATAGCGGCATAAGCCGTAACGGTAAGAATATCAGCAATAGGCTGTGAAAAGCGTTTTTCTGCAATTCTTTCGCTGTTGATCTGATTCTTATGGAACTTCAGACTTTTTTTAGCGTTACGAACCGGATGTACTACCAGACTGTCTCCTTCCCATCGGTCAACGATTACCTTATAGCTTTTGTTGTCAACTTCAATTTTAACATTTTTACCGGCGGCCAGTTTCTCCTGAATATTCACAGGTGCAGGTTGGGCAATCAGACTTTGGGATGCAGGGTTTGAACCTGTCATTTCTGCAGAAGTATTATTCGCTGCAGCGGTATTTTTTTTAGGAGCCTGATTATTGTCAGCAGCCGGAACCGCTGGTTTTTTTACCTGATAGGTATAGCAGCTGGTAAGAGTACATAATATAAGGATGAAATAAAAATTCTTTCGCATAAGCCAAATTTAAGAATTAAACGGAATATTTGGGAGTTTCTTTTGAAAGATGATGTTTTTTTTGAAGATTCCTATTGTTTACTATGCAAAAGGCTTCTTTATAGTAGCAAGCTCAAGTAAAAAAGACAAAGTACAGTTTTTCCTGTGCAGTATAATTCCGACACAAAAGGCACAAAAGTTTAAACACTTTAGCTTTTTCAAAACCAACCTTATTTGTGATAAGTACACCTGAGTTTTGTGAAAATCTTTGGTTTTCATCTTATGTAGGCTTTTCTGCGGTATTATTTTAAACTAACCTAAGTGAATGTAAGTGTTTTAAATAAAACCTTTTTATGACTTTTTTGGTTTTATAAAGTGTAAACAGCTTTGTTTTTAGAATGTTGGCTTTTTACTACTAAAAACCAGATCAAGGTCGTGAGAAAAAACTCAACAAGAAAACAAAAACAGATCTGTCACTTTTTAGATCAATAGTTAGAACAATTTTAAAACGGACGAAAAATATATCCCATTTATATCGCATATATACTGGATAAATGCATAATTGATGTATGTAAAATTTGTTGAAAGTGTATCATTGATGTATATAGATATTGTTGGTGTACCCTCTTATCTCATTACTTTTGCGCCAACAAAATGATCAAATAATGAAAAAAAAACTTCTATTACTTGGAGGCTTAATAATTAGCCTTCAGGTGTTCTCTCAAGTAGGTATCAACACGCCAGACCCTCAGGCCAGCCTGGATGTAGTAGGTAAGCCCACATCTACAAATGTATTCGACGGTATTATCGCGCCCAGAATTACTGGAGCACAACTCAGAGCAAAGACATATACTCAAAAACAACAGGGAGCATTGGTATATGTAACAGCTGCAGATACAGCTCCCGGCGGGCAGACAGCAGAAGTAACCAGCACCGGGTATTTTTATTTTGACAGCAAACTGAACCGCTGGCAAAAACTGAACTCGGGAACTATCGCCGCAGGGGATCCTACAACCGATGCTTTCATAGATGATCCCGCCAATACAATGGTGAAATTAGGAGCATCTTCTACCGGAACTGCCAGATCTTCAAACACCGATTTCGTTATTAAAGACAACGGAAAAGTGGGAATAGGGACGCAATTACCTGAGGCAGGCCTGCATATAAAAGAAAACGGCAATACTGACAGTAACCAGTTGAAAGTTCAGTCAACGAATAGCTCTCCATTAATTAATCTGGAAAGAACAGGAACTAATAACTTATCTGCCGGAGCAGAGCTTGGAAAATTATCCTTTAATGGAAAGATTTCAGGAGCTAACTTCCCATTAGCAGGGATAAAAGCCAATTACTGGGGTAATGGGGCAACCAATTCTTCATCTCTTACATTTTCTACCAGCGACCGACCAGCTGTCTTAATTAATGAGAACGGAAATATGGGAATAGGACGTATTGATGCCAATTATGCAATGTCTCCTACACAAAAACTGGATGTAGACGGAAATGTAAGATTCAGAGGTGTTCCATCATCCACAATGAACAGCACAGACATGTTGATGGCATTGGATGCTAATGGAGTTGCTAAAAAAGTAGACATCACAACACCGGCCAGTGTTTTGGTTGCGACAAGAACCGGACCTTCTGTAAAATCGGGAGATGGCTCCTCCGCCATCATGTGGTTTGAAAATACCCGTCTTTCTGATAATACCTATCTGACAAGAGTTGATAACGGTACCTTTCAGGCAGTCAAAACAGGATTATACACAATAAGTATCACAGCCCACTTTGACCAGGTTCCTGACGGAACGTTAGCACAAAACCACTACAGAGGAGTAACGGTTGGGGTAAGAACTACAGCAAATAAACTTACCCAGCATTATGGATCCAATTATATGGGAAATGGATACACCAATATTACTGCTGTTTTTGTATTAAATGCAGGTGAACAATTTCATGCATACAGCCAATGTGATAAAGGTGGGTCATACAGACAGATGGAAGCTACGATGTCTGTAGTTTACACTCCTTTATGATAATAAACCTCAATTTTTGTTTAAAAAAAGACAAAGAACTGTTTTTGCCTGCATGGTAGATGTTTCGGGCAAAGGAACTTATGTTTTGGCATCCTTGACAAGGTTTTAAACCTTGACAAGGATATTTTTATTGTTTTTTGGGATATTTAATTTACAATACCATGAGCAACAAGAAAGGATTCTTTAATCTCCCGACATTCAATCTCCAACCTCTCACATACAATAGATAAAAAACTCAGTCGGTGTCAATCTAATTTTTATATTTGCATGGGTAGGATTGGTATTCTCAGAATACCTACGGAATACCTGTAAAAACTTAAAAATATAATAACCCCCAAAAAAAGAAGAGTAAGGAATGGATAAGATTAATTTATTAATTATTGTGGCTTCAGTTTCCATATTCATTTCCGTACTTCTTGCTATTTTCCTCTTTACTGTAAAGACAAAAAACAGGGTAAGCAATGTTTTATTTGCTGTTTTTCTCATCATCAACGCTATAGATATTAGCGATCCTTTGTTTAATATGGTGTCTGATGGACCATCCAACCTTGAGATATTCAAAAATATGCTTGTCTTTTTGCAAATACCGGTTTTTTATCTCTATGTGTTGTCTGTTTGTTACTCGGATTTCAAACTGAAACCTCAATATCTGCTGCATGCATTTCCTTTTTTAATTGCCAATCTGGCTTTGCTGCCTCATTTTTATGGAGTAGATACGACATCGAAAATTCACTTTATTGAAAACCGTCAGAACATGATAGAATTGAAGTTTAATCATATTCTGTTACATGTCCAGATGGTTATTTATTTTGTTGCGGTTTTCAGAGTATTAAGAAAATCAAAGACACTTTATCTTGAAAATTATGCCGGGAAAAACATCAGTTCTTACCACTGGTTGTTCCAGCTTACGGTTGTATTGTGTATGGTTTATGCCATTGCTCTTTTAAAAAATATCCTTAAATTTTCAGATTATGTCTACATTTCGGAAGAGATAAAGGCTGGACTTCTATTATTATCCCTTTTTATTATTTGCTGGTATCTTTTCAAAGCACTGAATCATCCTGAGCTTTTCAGAAATGTTGATTCAAAATTGAAACTGGTTTCCGAGATGGTTTCGGAAGAGAAAAACAGTGAAGACCCGGTAACCAGTGACAGGGCATATAATGAGGATCTTTTGAAATTAAAAAATTATATGGTGGAGAAAAAGCCGTTTCTTAATTCCTCACTTACCATTCAGGAGGTTTCGGATGAAATTGGAATTCCTGTCAGAGAACTGTCTCTTTTAATCAATCATCAATTGGGGCAGCATTTCTATGATTTTGTAAATACCTATCGTATAGAAAATGCAATGAATATGTTAAAAGATGAAACCAAAAGTAAGGTGACCATATTAGAAATTCTCTATGAAGTGGGATTCAATTCAAAATCTTCTTTTAATACGGCCTTCAAAAAACATACGGGAACTACACCTACGCTTTATCGTAAAAGTCTGTAATACAGTTTTTTGTAATTACCTGTACGCTTTTTCAGAATGATTCGTACTTTTTTTTCTAAGCAAATGTGGACGATTATTTTTATTCGGTCGTTTATTTTCAGGTGCTATCACATCTTTGTATCGAAATAAATTTTTAATATTAAAAACGATACAATGAAAACATCATTTCAATTTTTAGCAGTACTGTTATTCTTAAGCAGCTTTTCTTTCGGACAAAAATTTTCCGCAAAAATCGATTCTATCATTCAGGATAATTATAAAAAAAATCCGGAGGTAGGAATCAGCGTTGGCTTTATCAGTAATAATGAAGAATATTATACTGCATATGGTAATGTAAATAAGGAAAGTAAAAGCAGAATTGATGAAAATTCTCTGTTCGAAATTGCCTCCATTACTAAAATTTTAACTGCAAATTTAATTGCCCAGGCAGTGATAGAACACAAAATAAAACTGAATGATTATATAGATGATTATCTTCCCAAAGAGTATATTTTGCATGAAAGTCTTAAAAATAAAATCAGAATTGCTGATCTCGCCTCGCATCAATCCGGTTTACCGGATATCGACTTTGCAAAATTAATAGAATTGAATCCACAGCAGCCTATAAGCAATGTCACCCAAAATAACTTGACAGCTTTAATCAATACCTGCAATGAGCTGAAAGATTATGGCAAGTACAGGTATTCTACTATTGGATACACTTTACTGGGGCAGATTCTGGAAAAAGTGTATGGAAAGAGTTATGATACCATTATCAGAGAAAAGCTGACAAATCCATTGAAAATGACTACCACATTAATGAAGAATTTTAACGTGAAAAACAAAACGACAGGCCACAATCAGGATGGCGGAATTCAGGAATTTTTTAATTGGAATGTTATTGCTCCCTCCGGATTGGTAAAATCTAATTCAGCCGATATGATCAGATTTTTAAAGGTAGTATTAAATGATAAAACAAAAGTAGGACAGGCTGCTGTAATAGGGGAAAAAATCTTTTACAAAGATGACAAAAGAGAAATAGGATTAGGTTTACATATCTCAACGGATGATCAAAATACGCTCTATTTAAAATCCGGAGATTCTATGGGGCAGTCTTCTGTCATATGTTACAACAGGGCTAAAAAGTGGGGAATTATTATCCTTCTTGATCATAGAAACTCAAAGATGAGACAGGATCTTCTGAATACAATTTATGATACCGTCCTGAAATAAATGTAAAATGAATCTTTCGCAATCAAAGAGAGTTTAACGATTCTCCGTGGAAAATTACTAACCGGAATTTTCTTTTTCAAAGCTCTTGTCCCACGCAAAGAAAGCGGATAAAGCAATGGTCATTAATTAAAAAGGGACAAGCCTAAAATACAGACTTGTCCCCTATAATGATCTTCAGAATCATCTTGAAGATTATTTTAAGATTTGCTGATCATACAGGATATTATCATCTTCATCAAAGCTTATGATCAGAACTTTATATTGCTTGGCGCTGTCGTTATTAAAGAATTTAATTCTTGGAGGAACGTAGTCGCTGTCAAACAAATCAGGGTTCCAGTAGAGGGTTTCGCGGGTATCATTTTCAATTTTTTCCGGAGCATCGTCATCGATCATTTCAATAGGGAACTCTGAAGGTTTATCATATCCTTTGATGATTGATACATTGTTCTTCTTCAATTCTTTTTCATTACTTTTAGATTTCATATTCCCCTTCATGGTATAGATGGCTACGGCATCGCCTATTAATCCGGATCCTTTAATGATCTTTACCATCGCAATATTATTAACCGGAAGACTGGTAATCATGGTAGGATCGGTCTGTATTTCATCCAAATAGAGCTTAGCCTGCTGCCCGCGGATATAAGGAACGCTTGCTCCTGAGTTATTTTTCTGAAATGTCAGGCCGGCAGCTCTTCCCTGCAGCCAGTCTAAAATATTGCTTGATCCTGAAATATGCTGGTCTTCATTAACGAAATCAAATACTGTAGAATTGACAGAACTGAACATGCCGCTGGACAGTTGTTTATCCAGCTCTGCTTTCGGATCTTTCTTTTTTCCTACCAAAGCTACTGCCTGGATTTGTATATCATTACTCTCTTTCTTTTTAGTATTTTTCTGAGTGTTGATCGCTCTGGAAATGGTTGGAGGCAGGCTTTTATTTTTGTCGGTTTTTACCAATGTGTATGGGGTTGCCGGGAAATTACCTGTAAATGGGGAAGGAGTCACTAACGGTTCTATGGTAACAAACAAATCATCATTTCCCGATTCTTTATTTTCTGAATTCACAAAGGCCGAGATCTCAAGCGGTTCATCATTATTGAGGTTGTTTAAATAGATATACCCATTCTGATCTGTTTTGAACTGACCGAATACTGGCTGATTTTCACCCGATTTTGATAATAAATTGACCGCCGAATTGATCATCAGGGCATTGTTTTTAATAGGTTTCACCCTGTAAGACAGATATTGCTGAGACTGTGTTTTAATGGTGGGTGCCGCGCCGCTGAGTACAGAATTCCAGTCGAATCTTTTCCAGTTTTCTGAAATAAGCAGGGCGTCCAGCGCTTCAGTGTTGGCATTTTTAGAAAAATATTGCGCCGGGCTGTCTATTCTTGTTGTAAAATCTCCCGTCAGCCAAAGTCTGCTCAGAATATTTTCCTCTTCAGGAGTCTGGCTGCCGTCGTCTTCACTCACCAAAACCGTGTAATGTTTAAAATAAGACTCGGGGGAAAGATCAATACTATTGAATGCTCTTGGCGTTGGTTTTAAGCTTTGTCCTATTATTTCTGCTTTCTCAATTTTTAGATCAGCAGGTTTTATAAAGCAAAGCCTTTTTGCCACGATATTGTCCTGTTCATCAAAAATAACCAACTGTAAAATACCATTCGCACCATTACTTACTTTTGTAGGAATGAGACTTGATACATCACTGGTCAGATGGTTGATATTGGCTCTGTAAGCAAGATGGTTATTGATGAGTCCTACAACTTTATAACCCTGAAGCTGTTGTTTCAGATGAATACCCTTTATGTTGTATTTTATCCCTTCTTTGGCACTTACAACCTCTATACTAAGACCGCTGTCTGCAGCTTGAGGCAGATCAATGGTCTGGCTTTTTCCTTTATTGTCCTGAATAATGGCCTGGTATTTTTTTCCTGATGCCGGAGTTATTGTAAAGGAAGCCACATTTTTATCAAAAGATTTGAAGGTAGTAACAGGAGTATTGGGAGCTTGAATATCAATTATTTTTCCGGACCAGCTCTCCGGAAGGGATGAATTGCCGGATAACCTTACAGCAAATTTGGTAGAGGTACCATTAATGAAAGTTCCGCCTTCCGGAAATACTTTGGCAGACCAGTCGGAATTTTTTGCAATAACCAATGATTCCGCAGAGTTCGGATTGTAAACCGGAATGGTTTTGACGATCTGGAAGTCTTCATTGAAATTAGTCATATAAGGAGTGTAGGCTCTCACAAAGTAAACCTGTTCCGGGAGATCTTCTTTCAGTTGAAAATCCCCGCTGCCTTCCCCGTTCGTAAGAAGTACAGTTTTCCAGTCGATTAATTTTTTATCAGCATTGTAAAGCTCTACAAATAGGGTAGTAGAGAGTGGCGACCGGTTGTAACCGTTAAATACAAAACTTTTAAACCAGATTTTATCACCAGCTGCATATTGTGATTTGTCGGTAAGTATATATACTTTCTCCTGCTCGTAATGATCCTCAAGATTGGTAATTGCTTTTTCCAGTCTGGTTTGTGCCAGTATAGGCTGTACCATTGAAAGAAGCATTACACAGAATATATTTTTCATAGAAATCTCAGCACATTTTAATTCTTTGCTAATGTAATCATTTAAAGACTTCCGGAAAGGTTAAAAACTTATAATTATCCGATTTATACCGTGTTTTTTCAGACTTTGATGCAAAGGCTTTAATGGGAAAACTGTTGGCCGTTTTAAAAAAAATAATGCTGATAAAACGGGCTGATCCAAGAAAAGTTATCCGGCATCTGCTCCGTATTTTATCAATAAAGTGAGATGTGGTACCTTAAAACCACAAATAAAGCCTATCTTTAATTAGATGAATTGGAGAAGCTTACAGATATGCGGAAAGTAATTCCGGTGTCGGCAAGATAGTTGTACTCAATGAACGACCAAACAGAATATAAACTATGAATGTACAGTTAAAACAGAATTGTCATTTTAAAAATGACGGTGCCGATAATTTCGGTTCGGACATTTTAAAAGGATTGTCCGCTCATCCGAAAAAATTATCTTCAAAATATTTTTACGACAAAACAGGCGATCATCTCTTCCAGCAGATCATGGCGATGCCGGAATATTATCTTACCAATTGTGAACTGGATATATTTCAAAATAAAACAGAGGAACTTGTAAAAGCAATTTCCAATATCAATGAATCTTTTGATCTGATAGAACTGGGAGCTGGCGATGCGATGAAATCATCATACCTTCTCAGAAATTTAGTGGAGAAAGGAACAAACTTCACCTATATGCCTATTGATATTTCAGGAAATATTCTTTCTGTTTTGCAGGAAAACCTCAAAAAGAGCCTGCCTGAACTGAAAGTTTTACCGTTGGAAGGAGAGTATTTTGATATGCTTGATAAAGCCACCGGAATTTCGAAAAGAAAAAAGGTAGTTCTTTTCTTAGGTGGAAATATAGGGAATATGGAAAGCGAAGAAGCCGCCCATTTCTGCAGTGAAGTGAAAAGAAAACTGAATTCCGGGGATTTGTTTCTTGTAGGGTTTGACCTCAAGAAAAATCCGCACACCATTCTTTCTG
Organism: Chryseobacterium sp. NRRL B-14798; assembly: GCF_050470705.1. NCBI lineage: Bacteria > Pseudomonadati > Bacteroidota > Flavobacteriia > Flavobacteriales > Weeksellaceae > Chryseobacterium > Chryseobacterium sp. NRRL B-14798. The sequence continues at coordinate 1,800,270 of NZ_JBFLUL010000005.1, forward strand.
CTTACAATGATCCTGCGGGAATTACCGCTTCATTCAATCTAAATCTTCTTACAAGAATCAACCGCGAACTGCAAGGAGATTTCAAGGTGGAAAATTTCCAGCATTATCAAAATTATGACCCGGTTTCAGGAGATTGCAGAAGTTTCCTGGTAAGTCTTTGTGATCAGGAAGTTCATATAGGAAACTGTTTGTTTACCTTCAAAAAAGATGAATTGATTGATATGGAGATCTCCCGGAAATTTTCTGAACAGGATATCAGAAAACTTGCCGGAGACTCGGGTTTTCATATTCTTGCTGAGATTAAAGATTCTAAAAACTGGTTTGTAGATTCTATCTGGATGGTATAATTTAAAAATGATTTTTTTATGAAAAAAGATGTATTGTCTGTAAAAGCGAATACTCATAAAAACTGGACAAAAAAGTACTTTGAAGTTAGAAATCGTTCCGTTGAGATTTGCAGCCCTCTGGAAATTGAAGACTATGTAGTTCAGCCCGTAGTAGATGTGAGCCCTCCGAAATGGCATCTGGGCCATACCACCTGGTTTTTTGAAACCTTTATTTTACAGTCCAATTTTCCAGGATATGAAGTTTTTGATCCTCAGTATAATTTTGTGTTCAACAGTTATTACGAAACCATCGGTGCCCGTGTTATCCGCACCGACAGGGGAAACCTGAGCCGTCCATCTGTTTCGGATGTCTTTAAATACCGCGAATACGTGGATCAAAAGATGGATGAATTTCTTCAAAGCGGATATCTTACACAGCCATTGGAATCTCTGCTGGAATTAGGGTTAAACCACGAACAGCAGCATCAGGAATTGTTACTTACAGATATCAAATACATTTTAGGACATAATCCTTTATTTCCTGCTTATAAAAAAGAAAATATTTCAAAAAAAGAATCTGCCGGAAACTCAGAAATGATCAGTTTTTCAGAAGGAATTTATGAAATCGGTTTTAAAGGTGAAGGGTTCTGTTTTGATAATGAGCTGGGAAGGCATAGGGTATATCTGAATGATTTTAAAATTAGCAGTCAATTGGTGACCAATAAAGAATATGTAGAATTTATGGAAGCCGGAGGCTATAAAGATTTCAGACACTGGCACGCCGAGGGTTGGGACTGGGTAAAGCAAAATAATGTTAAATCCCCTTTATACTGGCATTTCATTGATGGGAAGTGGATGAACTATACTTTAAACGGCTTGCGGGAAATCGATTTAGAGGAAGCGGTCTGTCATATCAGTTTTTTCGAAGCATCTGCCTTTGCTTCGTGGAAAGGAAAACGCCTGCCAACCGAAGCTGAATGGGAAGCTGCATCATCCTGTTTCAACTGGGGAAGCCGCTGGGAATGGACGAATTCCGCTTATCTTCCGTATCCGGGATATACAAAAGAAGCTGGAGCAGTAGGAGAGTATAACGGAAAATTCATGGTGAATCAGATGGTGCTTCGTGGTGCTTCTGTGGCCACTCCACCGGGACACAGCAGAAATACCTACCGGAACTTTTTCCCGACTCATTTACAGTGGCAGTTCACAGGAATCAGACTTGCACAATAATTTTGCCTATGATTACAGTTCAATCGGTTTCAAAAAGTTTTAATGGAAAAAAAGCAGTTGATGATATTTCCTTTCAGGCCAATGATAAGGAAATTCTGGTGCTTCTGGGAACAAGCGGCTGCGGAAAAACCACCATGCTGAAAATGATAAACCGCCTCATCGAAGTAGATTCCGGAACTATTTTGATTGATGGCAAGAATATTCTTTCCCAAAAAGTGGAAGAGCTTCGCATGGGAATTGGATTTGTCATGCAGTATTCCGGGTTGTTCCCCCATTATACCATACAACAGAATATAGCTGTCATTCCCGATTTGCTGAAATGGGATAAAAAAAAGACAGCCGGAAAAACCCTTGAATTATTACACAAACTCCATCTCTCTGAAGACGTACTTACACGGTTTCCCAACGAATTAAGCGGCGGACAGCAGCAAAGAGTGGGAATTGCCAGGGCTTTGATTGCCGATGCCCCTGTCTTGCTGATGGACGAGCCGTTCGGAGCGCTGGACAATATCACCAAAAGTGATATTCATTCAGAATTCAAATCACTCGAAGAACTTAAAAATAAAACCATTATTCTGGTGACCCACGATGTTCAGGAAGCCTTCGATTTAGGTCATAAAATCTGCCTGATGGATCAGGGGAAAATTATTCAGACAGGAACTCCGGGAGAAATGTTGTATCAGCCCAAAAATGATTTTGTTAAGAATTTTTTTGCTAAAAACCGGCTTTTACTGGAATACAAAGTAGGCAGATTGAAAGATCTGAGCTCTCTGATTGAAGGCAGCCGTTTCTATGAAGAACTTCAGTTTTCTGATAATACCAATGTTTGGGACGCTTTGCAACATCTGAGTACAGATACTTTCCTTTCCGAAGATTACGAAAATCTGGTTAAAGCATTTAATGAATACCGAAAATTCCAGACTGTATGAGCGAGCAAAGTTTTTGGCAGTTTATCACGGAGCAGCATGAAAAACTGCTTACTCAGGTTGTACAGCATCTGGGACTCACTTTTTTATCTCTGTTTCTGGCGATCATGATCGGGGTGCCTTTAGGAATTCTCATTGCCCGAAAAAGAAAATTATCAGGTTCTGTTTTAGGAATGGCAGGAATTTTACAGACCATTCCCAGTATTGCGCTGCTTGGTTTTATGATTCCTGTTTTCGGGATTGGAGCAGCTCCGGCCATTGTTGCATTGCTGATCTATGCTCTTTTACCGATCATCAGGAATACATACACCGGAATAACGGAAGTAGATCCGGCGGTAACAGAAGCTGCAAAAGCAATGGGAATGAATGGAAAACAGCTGCTTTTCAAAGTTCAGCTTCCTTTGGCGATGCCTGTTATTATTGCAGGAATCAGGACGGCAGCGGTGATCAATGTGGGGGTGGCAACTTTAGCTTCATTTGTGGCGGCAGGCGGTTTGGGTGAATTTATTTTTGGTGGAATTTCCCTTAATAATACCCATATGATTCTGGCCGGTGCAATTCCCGCAGCTTTACTGGCTGTTCTCTTAGATCAGACCATTGCCGTTTTACAGAAATTAAGCTATCAGTCTGTAAAGAAATTAAAATATATAATTCCGGCTGTTTTGGCATTTATCGGGATTATTTATCTTTTAAATTCGGTTTCAAACCATAAGATTAAGGCAGGTTTTACCCCTGAATTTATGGGCCGGCAGGACGGAAATCTGGGACTTCGTTCGGTATATGGGCTTGATGCACATCCACTGGTTGTAAGTGATGCCATTATGTACAAAGCAGCCTACGAAAAAGAGCTGGATCTCATCAGCGGATATTCAACAGACGGCAGGATCAAAGCTTTTGATTTGTATGTTCTGGAAGATGACAGGAAGATTTTTCCTCCTTATTTTGCGGCTCCGGTGATCAAAACAAAAACATTGGAAAAGTTTCCCGGACTGGAAAAAACACTGAACCTTTTGGCAGGTAAATTCAATGATTCTATCATGACTGAACTGAATTACAAAGCCGATTATCTTAAACAGACTCCCGAAAAAATTGCTAAAAATTTTTTAATGAAAACAAATTTATATAAAGATCCACGCAAAGGAAATTCCCAAACCATAAAAATCGGATCCAAAATTTTTGGTGAGCAATATATTCTGGCCGAAATGTACAAAATGCTCATTGAAGGCTACACAGATTATAAAGTAGAAACAAAAACAGGGCTCGGCGGAACGAAAATCTGCTTTGATGCTCTGATGAATGACGCCATTGATGTATATCCTGAATACACAGGAACCGGACTGTTGGTCTTGCTGAAACCTTCGACAAAAACGATAGAAGAAGTGTCTAAGAGCCCGGAAAAAACGCTGGAGTATGTTAACCGGGAATTCCGGAAACAGTACGGAATTGAATGGCTGCAGCCACTTGGTTTTAACAATGCATATGCTTTGATGATGCGGAGGAAACAGGCTGATGAACTTAAAATTAAAACTATTTCAGACCTGAAAAAATATATGGATTCCCAATGATGACGCACAGTTTTCAACAAAAAGAATTCTAACCTTATCTTATATAGCTTATTAAAATTAATCAGAGTAGATGGTGTTCTACTCTGATTTTTTTTGTTTTTAATTAAGAGGCTTTCTGCCGGTAAAAATATTGATCAGAACGACAATAATGGCAACCACCAGAAGGGTGTGGATTAAACTTCCTGTGTCCATACCGGGAATGATTCCAAGCATTCCGAGTAGCCAGACTGCGATGCAGATGACTGCAACAAGCCATAATAAATTTCTCATACTATTATCTTTTTGTGGTTAGTGTTGTGGTGTAGTGGCGGCTTCACTTTATTGATGTCTTAAACCTTTATGGTGGTATTGTGTGCTTTTATGATCAGTTTTATAATTTGAATAAATGGTATCAGTGGTAGTGCTGTAATTTTTATTGAAAGACTGATCATTCTCTAACTTGGGCATGGGATAATGAAACTCCTTGCCGTTCTTATAAAGCTTATTATCGTAAGTCCGGTAAATCTGGTTTTCTTTATAAGTGTTTCCGTCAGGGGCAAGATATACTTTGCTTTTCTTGCCTTTCTTTCGCAGGCCCATATAAAGCAAAGAACTTCCTGCTGCAAGAGCCAATGTAATTTTTACTATATTGTTCATACGATTGTGATTTGGATTTAAATAGGTACAAATTTTTTGCCATAGGAGAGAAATGTGGTACTTTTTAAGTATTTACATAGCTCTTATCAAATTTGGAGAGAAGAAAAAAGTCTGGCAGAGCCAGACTTTTTAGTTTCAGAGCGTTTGTTCCTCATGTTTTCCTTCCCTGATCTCTTCTACCATTTTGGCATTAAAGGCAGGAAGATCTTTTGGTGTTCTGCTCGTCACGAGTCCGGCATCTACTACCACCTCGCTGTCTTCCCAGTGTGCACCGGCATTTTTTAGATCCTGGCTGATGGAGTTAACGGAAGTCAGATTCCTTCCTTCTACCACACCCGCGTTGATCAGTACCTGCGGTCCGTGGCAAATGGCTGCTACAGGTTTATGCTGGGCAAAAAAATCTTTTACAAAGGTGAGTGCTTTTTCATTGGTTCTCAGCTGATCGGGATTAATAACGCCTCCCGGTAATACCAGCGCATCATAATCTGAAGCGGCTGCATTGTCCAGCGTTTGATCTACAGGATATTGCTTACCCTAGTCTTTTTCTGCCCAGGCTTTAATGCTTCCCGCTTCAGGACTTACGATATGGGCGGTCCATCCCTGTTGTTCAAGATATTCTTTTGGTGAGCTTAATTCACTCTCTTCAAAGCCATGTGTGGCCAGTATTGCGATTTTCTTTGACATAGTACTGTTTTTTGTGTTAAGTATCGGAAGGTCTTTGACCTCCGATTACAACGTTCGATTGTTGTGTGATGATTAAATAAAAACTTACCTCGTGAGAAAGAGGATATCTACTTTTTTAAATCTTCAAGAACTTCAAATTTATCATGAGAAGCCTTAAGCTGATGAAGCTGATCCAGTACCACTCTGGAACTTTCCGGACAAAGATCACCGCTGTCTAAAGCATCCTGATAAGCATCTATAGCCGCATTTTCACCATATACAACATTTCCTAACGTAGAGCCGGCTGTATCTGTGGCAAAAGAATTTTTAACATCAATCCATGCTCTGTGGATGGCTCCTGCAGTAGATCCTGATTGATCCGGTGTGCCTCCTCTTTCTGTAATCAGATTGCTCAATTCGTTTTTCATCTTGTGAGACTGGGCCACCATCGTATCATAATCTGCTCTCAGCTGTGGATACTCATCCCATACTTTGTCTTCCACTTTTGAAAATCCCTGAATTCTGTCGTTGGTAATGTTCAGTAAATCATTTAATACTGAAACTGTTTTCTCGTTGTTCATATTTTTATATTTTAAATTGGTACTATGAACTTTGCAAGCGCCGTGCCTCAAACACCATATCTGCAAAGATGTGGTATTTAAAAAAAACTTAAAATTTTGAAAACAAATCTTAATTAAAAATACCTGATGAACTGCAAAGAACTCCATAATCAAAAGCACCACAGAGGTTTATTCGTTTTTGTACTACGAATAAATGCTTCCCTGAAAAAGCGTTTACCGGTAGCTATTTTATCAGCAAAAAAGAATTGATAACGGTTTCAGGTTTGGCTCCTTTTGATGGAGTAGAAGACTGCTGCAATAAAATATAATCGGGCATACAGGTAGATGATGCCATAATTTTTTCTATATTAGAAGAAGTAAGTGTATGATTTACTCATGTTTAGAAAAAAATGGCTTGTGTTTGTATTTTACATTCCAAAACAGGCCTTTCAATATAATATAAAAAAGAGAATGCCGATAAACCCGATACCTCCGGATGGAGGCCTGTTATATAAAGAAACAGATATGACTCAGTTGTTCCCTGAGCCTTTCAATGCATTAACAGCCTTATTGTTTTTAGCCATAGCCATTTTCTGGACCATTAAGCTGAAAGGTAACTTCAAAGAATATCCTTTTTTAACCTACTGCCTGGTTTTATTATATATTGGTGCCATTGGGGGAACGGTTTACCATTCTTTCAGACAATGGCCGGTATTTATTATGATGGACTGGCTTCCGATTATGCTATTATGCCTGTCTGCAGGGTTTTATTTTGTAGCGCAGAGCACCCGATGGTACTATGCTGCTGTAATGGTTCTGGGATATGTCGCTCTGATGTTTGCTTTAAGAAACTTGATTCTGATCGATAATCCTTCCCTTTTTATCAACGTCAATTATGCCATCATGGCCTCATTGGTAGTTTTCTCGGTACTAAGGTATTTGATCTATACCCAATGGAAGGCTGGCAAATGGGTAGGCTTTGCTGTATTGTCATTTGTTTTTGCACTGACTTTCCGTATCGCTGATAAATGGGAATGGTTCAGCTTCGGAACACACTTTTTGTGGCATACGTTTGGAGCGGTGGCGACGTTTTGTATGTTTAATTATATTAGTCTTACGGGGAATGTGATTAGAAAGACATAAGTAGCTTTTATTACTACTTTACTTTCTGTTTCTCCCAGAAATTCTCAAATTAATGTCAAAATTCATTTTGATTTTTCGAAACATTTTGAAAACTAAGTATAATGCTGCTATGATTTGTATTTCAGAAGTATTTTTGAAAATACCATTGGTTGGGTATTCTTGATAAGAATTTATTAAGACTTCTTCATTAAATTTTGTTTGACTTTTTTCAATAGTTTTAATTGTACTCATTTGCAATATTTGTTAATTGATACTGCAAAGATTAATTATTGTTGAATATGAGTGTTATCCAAATTATTATCCAGTTTATCCAGAAACGATAATAATTGATTACAAACTAGATTGTTACGTTTTAATCAGTATTGATAATTTTACTCTGAGGAATTTTAAACTGATTTTGTTTTTCTGTTGAAAGTTTATTTTCTGTAAAAAGAGTTTTGCGTATATCTTCAGGCTGTGGTTGCTCTTCTTTATCTATAAATTCAAAATGATCTAAAATCATTCGAGATATGGCACTGGTATTATCCTTACCATTTCTTTTTGGAGCTTCAATGAACCCTTTTTCGATTAATTCAGAAAATAAATAACCAATAGATTGAAGACTGCCTTTAATTTTTATTTTTTGTGATGTAGGGAAAATATCTTTGTCTTCAACCAATACTTTTTTAAATTTGATTTTTGAGGTAATTAATTGAGACTTTTTATCTAAAAGTTCTAAAATTTTCTTTATTGCAAATTTAGAATTTGTGAATTTTTTACTGTCAAAATCTAATTGATGTGTATGATTGTTAAAAACAAAAAGTTTTTTTAAATATTTGTGTTTTTCGTCGTCAATGATTGCATTATTTTTTCTGGTTCTAATATTGCAATCGTCCCAAAAATCCATTACATCAGTATCAAACGGAATTTCTAAAAAATCTCCATCAAAATTTGAAAATCCATTACTATACAAATAATCTATTAGTTTCCCTTGCATAAATTCATGGTATGCTATAATTGATAATTCAAAATATTCAGGATATTCATTAGGAATCCAATTTGAACTTATTATGAAATCAGAATTATTTTCATATAGAAATAATTGGTATATATTTTTTAGTTCATTTAAATAAGCAGTTTCATCAGCATCAGGATAATTGTCACTCCAGTTTTTTAAATCAATATTATAATTTTTTTCAAATTCTTTGAAAGAATAATAAAATGCTATTTCCATATCCTGAACATTTGTAATTGACTATTGTTACAAATTTATAAAATAAAATGATTTTATAAGAATTAACGAAATCAACTAAATACTAATTATAGAGTTTGCAATTCTTTTTTCACCTCCTATTGGAGTTGTATAAAATCTTTGTTCGATTCCCCATAAAACAAATTTAAGATCTTCATCTGTTTCAATTTTAAACTTACCACCTCGAAATTCTATTTGACTATATTGACTAATATATGAATACACAGCTTGTTTTTCGGTATAAGATAAATTATTTAGTGTTCCCATTACTAATGCAATCCTTTTTCTGTTAGGTACTGTAACGTTTCTACTACTAAAATTAGAATCAACCTGCAGGAAATCATTTTGTAAAAAGGACTCAGTTTCTAAAGCAGTTGCTTCTTTATATAGTTGATCCATTCCTTTAAATATTTTTTGTGCCGCAGCTAATTTTTTGAAGTATAGTATGTCAGAGTTTTTATCATATATTGCATCAGCAAATGGATTTACTGTAATAATTGGTTTTTCAGTTTCTATTCTTAACTCATCAATAGAAAACCATTTTTTACTAATAAAAAAACTTGAATTAATAATTTGAAAAAAATATAAATTATCCTGTACTGTACAAATAAATGATAGTTTTGTGAGATCGTTTCTAGTTATTTGATCATGATTGACCGAGTTCAAATCATTAGTTATAAAATCAAATGAAAAACCAGATTGAGAAAATTGCGAAACTTTATAAAGTTCTTCATTTTCAATGAGCGTATTTGGATTATAATCAACACCGACTAAATTTAATTGTGAAGTATTGTAAACTTCTTCTTCTGTCTCAATTACTCTGAAAATATTATGTTTTCTTTTCACTTTCCCATAAATAAAGGTTGCCATATGTTATAAGTTTTAAAGTTCTATAAATGTATAATCATTGATTCTCCTCAAATTATTAAAATTATCATTTCCAGGAGTTTTTAGTTTTCTTTTAGTAATTAAAAATATTTTAATATTTGCTGATGTTTTTACAAAATAAAAATGATAGCCAAAAAGTAAAAAAATAGGATTGAAATAAAGTGTTTGTGATAAAAATGTAAAGATGTAAATGATTAAAAAAACTACAACAAGAGTAGGAATATCGTTTACACCTAAAGACACAAAAAAATACCCTAAATAAGTTGGTAAAAAATTGTTATTTGCTAGCTCAATTTCCATAACTGAATTTCTTTGTAAATTATCCTTTGGTAATTTCATGGCAATTAGAAAACTCAAAATAGTTAAGATGATTGGGATTAAAATAAATATAATCCAAGAGTAATACATGGAAAATTTTTCAATAAAATTTAATTCATACTTTTCTTTTACAAGAAATACTACGGCAATTAACCAAGTCGAGTTAAAAGCTAAAAATAATTGATATAAATATTTCATTCTCTTAATTTTTTCTTTTTTAAGTTTTTGAAAAATTATAGTTTTACAAAAATATTATGATATATAATTAAAAAAAAAAAGGCTTTCCGTAAAAAGCGAAAATAAAAATCATCTTAAAATATTGACTCAGTATTTCCACGGAATTTTTTAAAATTTCATCACAAAAAAATCCCAACTTTCGTCAGGATTTATCAATTATATTGTTTTCGTAATCTATATTCCAACCATTTTAAAAAAGCTGGCAAGAGTTAAATTTCTAGCATGGCAGATTCGCATTATTGTAAGAAGAGCAATTTGATAATCTTTGTCGTCTTTTATTCTTCGAACGGTCTTTTCATCAATGTTATGATCTACTGCAAATTTGCTGTTATTGTTCATCGGGATAACCCATTCATCCCTTATAAATTCAACAATTTTTCTATTTGCTTCAGTCATAGAAACAAATAAATTACATATTCTTATAAAAATCTCGGACTCAAATCCGAATGTTTGCAATTTTTTCTTACATTTATAAAAAATAAGCCATTAAGAAAATTGAAGAAAAATAAAACGGTTCGCTTAAAAAATAGCTTCAGCTATAGCTTAACGATTCTTCACCCCTTAAAAGCTCTTAATGGTTAAGAAAAATTTCAACACTAAAAAACACAAACAATGAAAAAAAGCAGAACAAACTTAGATTCCCGGTTTCGGGCAGAAAAGAAGAACGCCGGCTTGCAGCTGATAGAAACATTCTTTCAGTTCAATGAGCTGGATGTTTCCAAAGAAAGGCTCAGCAACATTATGAATTATGCAGTAAAGAGAAACAGCTGGATCCATGAAGATCCGGCGGTGATCTTCCAGTTTCATCAGTCGATGAGGTCATTGATCCGGGCGGGCTATCTCATGATGCTGAAGGACAGAAAATGGACGGTCGATACACAATCGGAAAAAATTTCCCCTTGGGTTCTTGGTCTGCTTTCGGAGAAAGAATACCGGAATCCTCTGCTGGTTTTCAAAAAAGCATTCAGAGCCTACACCCTCAAAGAATTTGATTATTTTATGTCCGGAATCGTCTATTTTTCAATGGGTGTTTATGAAAATCTACCGGAAAGGAATATCGTTATGCCCTATATTCATACGGTGAAAATGCTGGATGCTGCACACCTTATTCTTCAGAGAAGAAGAGAAAAGAAGATAGCTGAAACCCATTAAAAATAAAAAATGCCCCTTTTTCAGGGGCATTATATTATTGAGCTTTTACTTGCTCTATCTTTATGTAAATTTTAGAAAGGTTGGGTTGGGCACTCCCTGAGGTGGGGGCTCCTGCCATAATGGTTGCGGTATAAGCAGTTTTTGAAGAAGCGTTGCTGTCTATCCAGGTATATCTTCTATGCTCAGGTCCGCCACTGGAACCATCTATAATCCCTGCGTTCCCCCAGTAAGCGCTTCCTACTGCTCCGGTGCCTTGAGGAAACCAGGTAGCTGTTGCATCTCCCATACCGCCCCATACTCCTGAAGTAATATTGTTGGTAGTTTGAGCTGCTCCAATATAACCGCCATATTCGGTATTGTAATTCCAATATAGATTCACGGTAGCCCCTGTATTATTAAATAACTGTACATTTGGAACTGCAGCGGTTGTACCACTGGTGGTGTCAAATATTACTCTGATAGAATACTTACCATCCGGGGTAGCAAGAGGAAAAGTATAGGCTTGTTTCCCGTTGGAATCGGTTGTTAGGGTGGGATATCCCATCACAGCAACAGGAGTAATGTCTGCACGGCTGCTATTTCCCACTGTAGCGGTACAGTTTTGCGCTGCTGTTAGGAAAGAAACCGTACTGTTGGTCATCGGAATAGTCATGTCATTAGCGGTGGTGGGAGTTCCGCTTACTGAGAATACCAGTTCGCCATCACCAAACTCTAAAGTTCCCGGTCTTAGCTGGAAAGTTAATCCGTTGATCGTAAAAGGAGTTCCTGAATTATATGCTCCGCCGTTTCCTCCGCTATAAGTAACTCTCAGGTTTCCGGTGTAAGGAGTACCGGGAGTATAATTAGAAGGACTTAAGTAAGCTGTAGTACATTGTAATGCAGAAATCGCCGGAGCTACGGCATTGGTTGCCTGTGTCAGTCTTTGCCATACTGTTCCGTCAAAATAATAATAGCCCATAGCAGTAACATTGATACGTTGGCCTGTGGCATCTCCGCCGGTGACGTCCGTAATATAAATCAATGCGCCGGTCTGATTGATACCATAGGTAGCGGTATTGGCTGTAAGCTCAGCTCTGGTGAGTCTTGGGGCCTGTAATCCGAATGTTTGTGAGTTATTCGTAATCAGCCCCGAAGTATCTCTTGTAGCAGATACATCCAATGTTGTTTTAGGTGAGGCAGTATTAATCCCTACTTGGGCGAAGTAAACTCCTGAAATAAGAATAGCAGTGAGGTGTGTAAATTTTGTTTTCATATGAGGGTGTTATTTTGTGTGTACCAAATATAATTCTTTTTTTTGTGAAAAATGAAAAAAAAACCTTTGTGATTGATAAAAATTAACTAATTGGTAATATTCAGTTTCATTATGATATGTTTTTTAAGATAAAAATTTCATTTTTTTAACCGTTTAATTTTTGTTTTTTACGAGCAATAAAAGCCACAAAAGCTTTTTAAGCTAAGCTATCTACTTTGTGTATAGAAGTATACCAAGGGTGTTTAAGCAATAAAAACTTTTGGGACTTTGTGGTTAATTTTGAAAAACCTTTCTGTAAAATTCACAGTCTGATTCTTTTAATGTTGAAAGAAGGATGATTTACTTATATTTGCCTGCAAAGCAAATTCAAATGTTCAAAAAAGTAAGCACTGTATTTATCCTTGGATTTTATACTGTTTTTTGTTCGGCCCAGCAGGTCCGGCCTTCAAAATCATCTGAAATTTACCGTGAAATCAAAACGCTGAAAAATCTTCCTAAAGTTTTATACCTTGCAGCTCATCCCGATGATGAGAATACGGGATTGCTCTCCTGGTTAATCAACAGTCAAAATGTAGAAACAGGGTATTTATCTTTAACCAGAGGTGATGGCGGTCAGAATTTATTAGGCACGGAGCAGGGGGCTGCATTGGGATTGATCAGAACACATGAGCTTTTGGAAGCAAGAAAGTTAGACGGTGCCCAACAGTTTTTTACCCGCGCTATTGATTTCGGATTTTCTAAAAATACAACAGATACTTTTAAACAATGGGATGAAGACAGCATTACAGCGGATGTGGTTTGGGTAATCCGCCAATTCCGGCCTGATGTTATCATTTGCCGTTTTCCTCCTACGGCAGCAGCTGGCCATGGACAGCATGCGGCTTCGGCGGTAGTTGCGGAAAAAGCTTTTAAGCTGGCAGGAGATAAAAATGCTTTCCCGGATCAGCTGAAATATGTGAATATATGGCAGCCAAAACGCGTGTTGTGGAATACCTTCCGGTTTGGCGGAGTCAATACTACAGCTGAAAATCAACTGAAAGTTACCGTCGGGCAATATGACGCTCAACTGGGAATGGGCTATGGGGAACTGGCAGGATTAAGCAGAAGTTTACATAAAAGCCAGGGCGCGGGAACACAGTCTGTAGCCGGCATCAGAACGGAATATTTTGCCCATGTTGCCGGTGAGCCTGCAAAAGCGACTCTTTTTGACGGAGTTACTAAAACATGGACTTCACAGGGAAATGCTGATATTGACCAGTCATTAGATCAGATTATTTCAGCTTTCAATTTCAATAACCCCGATCAGAGCCTGCCTGCTTTGCTTGCATTAAGAAAAAAGGTCATGGCGTTGCGGGATTCGGACCAGAAAAAGGATAAAATTAAATCTCTTGACAACATTATTTTAAGCTGTGCCGGGTTTATGGGCGAGGTGGTTACCAATCAGGGTGAAGCGGTTGCCGGAGATCATTATAATTTCAGGTTAAATCTGATTTCAAGAACTGTAAATCCTGTCGTTTTAGAGAATGTAAAATGGTTAACCCAATCAGAAAGTTTCAACAGGGAACTGTCAAAAGATTCTTTAATTACCATTCAGCATGATATTCAGATTCCTGCAGATGCAGCACTTACAGAACCTTACTGGCTGGCAATACCACCTGTGAACGCAGCAACTTTCGCTGTTACGGATCAAACTTTAGTTGGTCTGCCTGAAGCAGAAGCACCATTGAATGTTCTGGTCAGTTTAAAAATCGGCCCGGAAAAGTTTCAGGTTAAGCTTCCTTTATCTTTCAAGAAATTGGACCCTGTGCGTGGCGATGTGGTTGAAGCCTTGCGTATTGTTCCTGCTGTGGAGCTGAAATTTATCCAACCACTTTATCTGGTCAAAGAAAATGAAGACCTGCAGGTAAGTTTAAATTTTAAGGTTAATTCTAACAAACCGTTCAATAAAGGTATTCTAAACCTGATGTACAACGGAGAACGATTAGGAAGCGCTGATGTAAGAGCTGTAAAAGAGAAAGATTTCACTTTCGATTATGTTATTCCAAAAGCTAAGCTTGCCTCCATAAACTCAAACCGTTTGCAGCTGGACGCTAATTATGTTTCAGATGGGGCTACCTATCATAAAAAACAAATATTAATTCAGTATCCACATTTACCTTCCCTGCAATATTTTGCGCCTGCCACTGTGACGGTGATGAAAGGCGATATTCAGGCGAAAGTAAAAAAAGTAGGTTATATACAAGGTGCGGGTGATTTTATTCCTGAGTTTCTGCGCATTGCAGGTGTTCAGGTAGATATCCTGAAAGACGGAGATTTTTATGGTAACTTAGATGAATCCGGTGGAAACGGCAGTCAAAACAAGCTGTCGCAATATGATGCCATCGTGCTTGGTGTCCGTGCCAACAATACGGAGAAAAAGCTTGGGCGCTGGATGCCTTTTTTATGGTCTTATGCAAAGGCTGGTGGCAATCTGGTGATGCAGTATAACACCAACCAGGATACCACCGTTGATCAATTGGGAATGTACAATTTCAGTATTGCCAATAAACGGGTTACGGAAGAAAATGCTGCGGTAAAGTTTTTAAATCCCAGTCATAAATTACTGAACTTTCCGAATAAAATCACTGCGGATGACTTTAAGGGCTGGGTACAGGAACGCGGTGCCTATTTCCCTGCTCAATGGGATGCAGCATATGAACCGCTTTTTGAAATGCACGATACAGATGAAGAGCCTCTTCAGGGTTCAACTTTATACGCGAAGTACGGGAAAGGTAATTTTATTTATACGCCACTGGCATTTTTCAGACAGCTGCCTGCAGGAAATGCCGGAGCAGCACGTTTATTTCTAAACTTTTTATCTGCACAGAAAAACTAATGAACAAAAAACTTAAAAATTGGAATACCTGGTATCTGTTATTAACAGCTGCATTAATCTTGCAGATTGCATTTTATTATTGGTTTACTAAATTCTGGTCATGAGTACTATAGATTGGACCGTTCTCGTTATTACACTTGTTGCAGTGGTGGTTTACGGCGTATTCATCGGCCGTGGCCAGAAAAGCAACGAATCCTACCTGAAAGCAGATAATAAAATGCCCTGGTATATTGTGCTGATCGGCATTATGGCCACCCAGGCGAGTGCTATTACATTTCTTTCAGCTCCGGGCCAGGCTTATACAGACGGAATGCGCTTTGTGCAGTATTATTTTGGTTTGCCTTTGGCGATGATTGTGATCTGTATTACTTTCATCCCGATATTTCAGCGCTTAAATGTTTACACCGCCTACGAATATTTAGAAAACCGTTTTGATAAAAAAACAAGGGTACTTACGTCACTGCTTTTCCTTTTTTCGAGGGGTTTGTCAACGGGGATCAGCATTTATGCTCCGAGTATCATCTTATCAAGTGTTTTAAACTGGAATATTTATGTAACCAATGTTTTAACAGGTGGTATTTTGTTGATTTATACCTACGTTGGCGGGGCAAAAGCTATTGCTCATACCCAGAAATTACAGTTTCTTATTATTCTGGGAACCATGGCTTTTGCAGGGTATCTCCTTATTCAGAATATGCCGGATGGAATTGGTTTTAGTGATGCGCTGTATCTGGCGGGAAAATCCGGGAAACTCAATGTCATCACCACAGAATTCGACTGGAAAGATAAATACAATATCTGGAGTGGCTTGATTGGCGGTTTTTTTCTGGCGCTTTCTTACTTCGGTACGGACCAGAGCCAGGTCGGTAGATATATCACTGCGAAAGACAATACCAATGCAAAAATGGGCTTGCTGTTGAACGGACTGGTTAAAATTCCCATGCAGTTTGCTATTCTTCTGATTGGTGCTTTGCTTTTCGCATTCTTTTCTCTGAAACCGGCCCCGATTTATTTTAACGAACGCTCCTATGAGTATTTAAAGGAAAAACAACCTGAGCAGGCTGCAGTTTTTGAAAAAGAGCATCAGGATTTACAACTAAAATTTAATGCAGAATCGAAAGAAATTTTAAAGCTGAAAGAACAAAATTCTCCTCAGCTTGCCAAAACGATTCAGGATTTTAAAGATACGCAATCGCAAGTAAAAGCATTGCATGGAAGGGTAGAGGAAGCTATTAATAATTCAAACTATAATGCAGAGAAAACGGACACGAATTATATTTTCCTGTATTTCGTGAAAAATACCCTGCCTGCAGGAATGATCGGGCTGCTGTTTGCCGTCATTTTTCTGGCAAGCTGGGGCTCCATTTCGGCAGCACTGAATTCCCTTGCCGCCTGCTCATTAAAAGATGTTCATTTACTATACAGCAAAGAAATTCCTGATGATAAAACCGAATTGAAATACAGCCGCCTGCACACCTTAGCCTGGGGTATTTTTTCAATCGGTGTAGCTATGTTTGCTACGCAAATGGGTTCACTTATTGAAGCGGTTAACGTATTAGGTTCTCTTTTCTACGGACCTATATTGGGGATTTTCCTTGTTGCATTTTACTATAAAAGGATCAACGGTCCGAATGTATTTATTGCTGCCATTGTATCGGAAATTACGGTTATTGCCGTGTATCAGTTCGATATCGTTTCTTTCCTCTGGCTTAATGTAATCGGGGCAGCAGCAGTCATTATATTTTCTGCAATCGGTTTGCTGTTTTATAAGCAGAAAACAGTAAATTCGTAAACGAACAATATTAAAAACAAACAAATAAAAATATTATGAAAACGATTCTTAAATCTGCAACTGTACTTGTTGCTACCATGACGATCTCAATGAATGCCTTTGCACAGGAGGCTAAAAAACCTGCCAGCCCTCCGGCTACGGCTACGGGAAAAATTAAAGATGCCAACATTACAATAAACTATAGCAGCCCTTCTGTGAAAGGACGTACAATCTGGGGCGGTCTGGAAGCTTATGATAAAGTTTGGCGGGCGGGAGCGAATGAAGCAACTACCTTCGAAACGGATAAAGATATTACCGTTCAGGGTAAAAAACTGCCTGCCGGAAAATACAGCTTTTTCTTAATCCCTAAACAAAGCGGAACCTGGACAGCCATTTTTAACAAAGAACCAAAACAATGGGGAGCTTATAAATATGAACAAGCTAAAGATGCTTTACGTGTTGATGTAAAAACAAAAGCTTTGCCAGCAACACAGGAAACTTTAGTTTATAAAATAAACAGTAATGGATTTACAATGGATTGGGACAAAATCTCAGTTCCTGTAGAGATAAAATAATTTGAATTACAAATTAAAATCCCGGTTTATCCGGGATTTTTTGTTTACAATTTTGATATTGTATAAGGCTGCTGTTGCAGTTCTAATCATTTCCTGTTTAAGTTTTAAAATGCAGAACAGTCTCAATTACATTATAATACAGCCTCTGACCATTCCTCAGCCATCTTTTCAACATAATCTACAAAATTGTCAACATCTTGTATTGTGTAAAAAGTGTATTCAGGCTGATCTTCAAGGGGATCAACATTCTCAAACCAATGATCATGTGCAAATAAAAGTACCTTCCCTGAATTCTTTTCATACATTGTCATATTGCCATTAGCTTCCAGGGCAAAGCAAATGAAGTCATTATATTGTATCGGTTGTTTGTGTTCTTCTTCACAAAGATTTTCATAATATTCTTCCCATTCGCCGATTCCCGTCATGCAGGCAGATTTTAAGAATAAATAGTCCTGATTATTAGTCAGGGCCGGTTCGGGCTGATGATAAGATTCTGAAATCCCGCCTATCTCTTTAAGTAATAATTCATGTTCTTTTGCTAACACAATATTATCCGTATCTTCTAACTCAATTTTGGTTAACCATCCACAGCTTTTATTGTACTTATTGGTCCATGAGAACAATCGGTAGGGATTATTGTTTACACTAAATTCCAGTTTTCTGGCCCTTTGAATAAGTTGAGATAATTTAGGGAATGTTGATGTAAAATTATCGGAAAGATTCAGAACTGATTCTGTATCATACAATGTAACAAGATCATTTGGCCTGATAAACCAATTGATGTCTTTTTTAAATGTTTCAAAGTCTAAATTCATTTGATTTTGATTGAATAAACAATAAATATAGGGAAGAAAATAATAATTGAGTTACTTACATCGAAATTAGAGTATATCAACTGGAAATGAAACGGTCAAAAGTAGATTTTACAGAAAGCCGTGCTTACGCTTCAAAGGGATTCTGAAATACGGTAATAATCTGTAAATCATTAAGATGTAGTACTTTGAAATATAACCCAGTACATTCAGGTTTATTGAAATATTAACCCGTTATTTTCAGAGATTGAATGAGTCCGTCAGACAATTGAAAATGATATTTTAAAACAATTGGGCTGCCCGGAAATGTTCCCGAAGCTTCCGCCGATAAGATGTTTTCACTTTCGTTATAATCTAATGGTTTCATACTGGCTTTGTAATCTTTGTTGGCTTTGTCAATCCAGCTTTCAATTTCTGCTTTTCCGGTGTGGGTTTTGCCTTCATCAAATACCTCTGCATTTTCAGCAAAACAATTTGCATAGGCTGCACTGTTAAATTCGTTTTGGGCTTTCACCAATTCTGAAATAATGTTTGGTAAATTCATTGTATGGTATTTTAAGATGATTAAATTGTCGGCACTGTACCGCCATCGATTATAAATTCAGTTCCGGTTAAATAACTGGCTCTTGGTGAAACAAGAAAACCAACTAATTCAGCTACTTCTTTCGGTTCGGCAGGTCTTCCGAAAGGTATTCCGCCCAATGCATCCATAACGCTGTTTTGCGCTTCTTCTATAGTACTGTTTGCGTTTCTCGCAATTTCACCCAGCCAGGCTTCCGAAGCTGTTGTATTGATCCACCCTGGTGAAACAGCCAATACCCGAACACCTTTTGGGGTAACTTCGTTCGATAAACTTTTACTATAGTTTCTCAGTCCTGCTTTTGCAGCCGCATAGGGTAAGGTTGAATCATAAAGGGGTAATTTACCCTGGATGGAAGCGATGTGAATAATTACACCATTTTTTCGTTCTATCATTTGTGGTAAAAACCCTCTGTCTAAACGAACCGGAGCAAGCAAATTAGCTTGTAAGGTTGATACCCAATCTTCATCGGTTAATGCTGCAAATCCACCAGCGGGTGTTGATGAAGAACCCAGGTTGTTCACAAGAATGTCCAGTCTCCCATAAGCCGACAGCACTTCGCTGATGACTTGTTGGGTTCCTTCTGCTTTACTCAAATCGGCAGGAATGAAATGCAGGTTGCTGTTTTCTTTTTCAGGCGCGTTTCTCGCAGTTATTATAACCGTTGCACCAGCTTGCAGCAGTCTTTCTGCGATTGCTTTGCCGGTTCCTTTTGTTCCGCCTGTTACTAAGGCAATTTTACCTTGAAGTTCGTTGTTGTAATTAAATAGATTTTCCATTGTTAAATTCTTTGATACAAATTTCCGAAGTATCACTTTTTCAGGCAATAACGGAAAACCGAATTGCATAGGGATAATTTTTTCCCCTATTGTGCAATTTGGCACATTGGATTAAATTTGTGTATGCATGAAAGAAAAATACCCTTGAATTTAAACTGTGGTCTTGACCTTATCGGTGAAGTCCTTTACGGTAAATGGAAAATCCGTCTGCTGTGGTTTATCAATGAGGGTCATCTGCGCCCAAGTGAATTACAGCGTAAAATTCCGGATGCTTCGAGACGCGTTTTAAATATCCAGTTAAAAGAACTTGAAGAGCACGAACTTGTTACAAAGAAAATTTATGCTCAGGTTCCACCAAAAGTTGAATATTCTCTCACAGATTTTGGAAAGACATTGATTCCGATAATTTCTGCACTGGGATATTGGGGTGATGAAAATGAAGAGAGGCTGAGAAGAGTGATTTTGAACAGGATGGGTGAGAAGGGTTGAAATGAAGATTTAAAAATTTTTGTTACTACTTCTATCAATTTATAAATAAAATGCGGTTAATTGTTCTTTTAATTACACGAATTAATTTCATCAATTATTATTTAGCCCCTTCAAAATATTTATACAATCATGATTAAATATACTAAAAATTTTAAACGAATAGTCTGAAATAAAAATGGCTCAATTTGGATTAAGTTGAAGCTGTTTTAATCTTTATGACCCCAACAGGATTATCTTTGAACACTTATAAGGTGATTGAGTTCGTTTAAACCAAATTAAGTAAGAACTGAAAAGTTCATTTTTATAACGTCGTTTTCCTTAAAATAAAACTTCTGCAATTTAATTATAAGAACCTAAAACTGGCAAACTAAGTACGGCTAGTCTTCAGGTGGTTTTTGTAAATCTTATATAGAACTTGAATAAATATCCAAAGAGTATTATTTAACGAATTCAAGGTATGTATCGAACAGATAAGAGTCGGATTATTTAATTATCAGTCCATTGCTTTAGTACAATTGCATTAGTTATTTCAAATAAATTGTCTCAATTTTAGATGTATTTAGTTGTTTTTTTTATAATAAAGAGCTGATAATTTGATGATTGTGTTAATTTTTGCGCTTGCTTTGTTTTGTGTAATTATCTATTATGTTGTTGTTTTTTTTAAATATTATTTATTATTTTTTATCATTTAACATTTATTTAATTGTATTTTTGGATTATTTTATTATTTTTGAATGTGTGAGTTTTTTGTTGACTTTTTTAAAATTTTGATTATTTTCTAATATATGTAGCAGGGTTGTTAGATTCTGTTAATGATGAAGCTGGTTAAAGTTTTATATTCATTATTTTTAATTACAAAAGACACAAAGGTTTTAAATACTTACGTTTTAAGAGTCAGATTTTATGTATAATAAGTACACTTAAATTTTGTGAAAATCTTTGGTTTTCATTTTATGTGCACTTTTATGCATTTTTATTTTAAGCTTACTTAAGTGAACTCAAGTGTTTTAAAATGAAACCTTTTGTGGTTTTGTAAAGGTTATTTTAGAAAACAAGTGTTTTATCTTCAATGAATTTGGATTGAAACTCTTCTAATTGCCCAGTTAAATGTAATGATACTTCCTAAGCTACTATAAAAGGAACTATAGCAGTAAGGACTTTATACAAATCAGAAGCTGACCAACTGTAGTAAATTATAATTATGTCTATGCAAAAGATAACTTTATTTTTTTTATCCCTTATCAAAATTATTTTCGCACAGGAAGGGATAGGTGTAATTAATAATAATTTATATGTTTCAATGGATGTAGGGGCAAAAAGTATTTCTTTTCAGGAAAATAAGAAGGGTATATTATTCCTGGCAGTGAAGAGGATATTATTAATCTTTTTTTTGTTTTTGTCCGGTATATTCTATACTCAGAAATGGTCTCCTGAACAAATAGACCGTTTACAAAACAAAATAGGAAGCCAATACATTCAGAAAGGCAGAATTCATGATGGGATTGAACAAACTAAAAAGTCAATAGAATTGTCAGAGGAAATAAATTATACAAAAGGCAAGGCAAGAGGATATATTCATATGGTAAATTTTCTTCATTCCTTGGGAAAGTACAATGAAGAACAGCTATACCTGCAAAAGGCGGAAGCTTTGTATAATACATTTGAAGACGATCCTGCATTACTCTCAGCATTTTTTGCTGCTTACGGAAAAAACTACCAGGAATTAGGATTAATAGCAAAATCCAACGAAAGCTTTGATAAAGCACTTCAAGAAGCTGTGAAAATAAAAGATAAA
Organism: Chryseobacterium sp. NRRL B-14798; assembly: GCF_050470705.1. NCBI lineage: Bacteria > Pseudomonadati > Bacteroidota > Flavobacteriia > Flavobacteriales > Weeksellaceae > Chryseobacterium > Chryseobacterium sp. NRRL B-14798. The sequence goes on from NZ_JBFLUL010000005.1 coordinate 1,822,073, forward strand.
CAGCGAAAGAGAAAACGTCTTCATTATATTTATGGGTGTAAAGCTATAAACTTCGGACTGATTGAATATAATGATTCCATGTACTATTATATACACAAAGCTTATAAAATTTTACCAAGAGTAGTGGAAGCAACTAATCTTACAAGCTATTTTCTCGAAAATAAGAAAAATCCTGATTCTGCAAAATTTTATCTTGACGAGGCTGAAGGTTTACTTAAAAACTCTACGGAGACATTTGACTTTTTGGTATTTAATTATATGTCCGGACAGTATTATGAAAGTATAAAAAACTACAATAAGGCTTTGGAGTTCTACGAAAAATCTCTCGCTTTATCAATTAAGATGAACAGACCCAAAAACATGATGAAGAATTACAAAGAAATAGCTGAAATATATAATCTTCAGAATAATCTTTATAAAGCCAATGAATATCTGAAAAAATATACAAAAATTAGGGATAGCTTTGAGAAAGGTAATTTGATTGCTTTACAGACCTCTGGAAAAAAAATCATAGATGATGAAAAGAAACAGATCCAAGATTCGAATAAGAAATGGTATTACATAATTACAGGATTATTTTCAGGGATAACTATTCTAATAGTTTTACGATGCTTTGGATATTACAACAAAATACAGAAAAAGGATCTGTTGTTGAAAGAGAGTACAACAACTATTTGGCAAAAAGATTTACAGGTGAAAGTATTAGAGCAAAAAGTAAATGAAACTTTTGATGAAATAATACAATTGGCAAAAGAAAACCATCCCGAATTCTGGGGACGTTTTCAAGAAGTATATCCTGATTTTCGTAGTAAAATTCTCAGTATTAATCCTACTTTAAAAGTTTCCGAACTCGTCTTATCGGCTTATATTTATTTAGGGTTTAATACAAAAGATATTGCTAATTATACCTTTAAGGCTGTCCAGACGATAAAAAATAATAAATATAATCTAAGAAAAAGATTAAATATCCCTGCACAGGAAGATATAGTAGTTTGGATAAGAAATAAGACGGATAAAGAAATTAATATTTAGAAAGGATTTCAAATACTTCTGAAAAGAGAATATGACTCTTGGGTTAAATAGTGTTTTCTGATAATATATTTTCTACGCTAATTTTATTAAGGTACTTTGTGGGTGCCTTATTTCTTTTGATTTAATCGATGAATTGTTTTGCTTCGTCCCTTTAAAACTTGGAGCTTTAGATTCTTTCATATAAAAAAGCGCAAATGAAAAATAACGGATATTCTGGTCTTAGTAAAACTTATGATTACAGCAAGATAAAAGTATAGAGATACAATATATAAAGATTATATCAGCGACTTTATATTGTATCGTAATGAATATTGTCTTGAAGTAGTACTATTAAGCTGTCTATTGGCACGAGTTGGAACCAGATATTCAACTTGCAAAGAATAACAGTCCAGAATTTTGGGTGCTTTGTTAGGAACAGTTCCCTGACTTTCGGAAAAAGACCCTGGAACTACATGCCAATCTTAAAGTTTCTTAACTTATCTTCTGTGCATATATTTTTCAAGCCTTACAACGAAATATATAGCAAGCATATATTTAGAGCAATACAGATCATCAGGAACAAAAAAATAATTTAAGAAAGAGGATTAAAGTTCCTGATGGGGATGATTCAACTCTATGGTTCGGGAAAATTAGAATAAAAGGTTTTGTGTTTGATTATCAGTGTTTTGTAATGTTAAGTACTTCGTTGGTACCTGGCTTTTTTTGCATATATAAAGTAATTTCATGTGATTTGCATTAAGTAACACTGTAATTATTTGCACGGTTACGAATACAGTTTAAGATGAAAAATTATAATTATATCCTTCTTAGTAAGGTATAATTAAAGGTAAAACACAATTCTAAAAACATACACATGCAAAAAAAATTTATTATGTATGGAGCTATATTAGTTCCAATGTTCCACCTAGCTCAAGTGGGGATTAGAACAACTTCTCCCATTGCAAGCCTTCATATGGAGCCGACAAGTATTTCGGCTCCTACGGGGATGGATGGGATCTTGATTCCCAGAGTAAAATCATTTCCTATTGCTCAGTCGAAGGGGCATACTATTTTTTTATTTCAGAACGCTACACTTCCGGATGGTTTTTATTATTGGGATGGCATAAGCTGGGTTTCCTTTCTTAGTAGTTATAACCGGCTGTATGATGATAGTATTTATGCAGTAACAGGAGTTGGTTATTCTGCTTCCGGAAATACAGAGAATAATGTATTATTTAATACATTAAAGGCATATAATACCACAGGTTTTTCTGTTTCAGGTAATCAGATTACTGTAGGAAAAAGCGGAACCTATCTGGTCAGTTTTAATTCAGCATTAAAAAAAAACGTCGGTACAGTTAATGAGAATAGAGCAATTTATACTTATAGAATAAAAAAGAACGGATTAACAGTTTTGACAACTTCCAATTCGATAACTAATGAAGGTACAACAGCAACCAGCGTGGCGCTTAGTGGAATTTTAAATCTGGCTCAGAATGATGTTATAATAGTGACAGTACAAAAAACTACTGAGACGGGAAGTACATCATACACAGGTTATGGAACCAACTGTATTACAATGACATATCTGAATGATTAATCTTTAATGTAATGAAAAAGATAACTTTATTTTTCTTAATGCTTGCTGTAGAATGTTTGTCTGCTCAGAATGGGATAGGTATAAACACCAGTGCTCCGCAGGCTCTGCTGGATATACAGGCAAAAAATACTGATACTCCGGAAAACTCTGCAGGTATGTTATTCCCAACTGTAAGTCGATTTTCATCTGTGGATCCTGCTCAGATTCAGAATGGAATGCTGGTTTTTTTGGATAACGCAATTACGGCAGGTTTTGAGGGGTACTATTTCTGGGATGATCCCAAAAAACTATGGCAGTATTTATTCCAGACTAAGATTTTAGGAAAGAATCTATTTAAGACGATTGCTTCAGGAAATGGATTTCCTGTAATTTCCAATAGTGACACAAATACTAATGCTTGGTTTAAAACCTCCTTTACAGGTTTGAAAGCTCCGGATGCAAATTACACATTACAGAATGGCGATGTAGTTGTAGGGAAAACTGGAAATTATTCAGTATTCTTTACCGGTGGTGTATATAAAAATACAGGTGATACTGGGGCAACGGTAACAGAAGTGGGAATTTTTATAGATAACGGGGCTTCTCCTGTTCTTATAGCTAAATCACCATTACCGTCAGCAGATAATGCTAAAAGAAGTACCAATCATACGATTTCAAATATTATAACATTAACTAAAGGGCAGAGAATATCAGTACAGACACGGAGAACCAGTTCATGTACTACGGAAGTTGGGCCGGAGTCTGTTTATACACTAACCTTGTCTTATTTGGATTAATAATTATGAAAAATATATCAACTTTACTTATACTTGCTAACTTTTTTTGTTTTAGCTTTCTAAGCTCCCAGGTTGGGATCAATACCAATGCTGCTAAAACCACATTAGAAGTTAAAACAAGAGATAAAGATAATCCTTTAAGTAACGAAGGAGTAATCGTACCAAGGGTAACATCACTGAATGTAACAAGTGCCAAACCACATGGATTATTGGTTTTCCTTGACTTTGAAGATCCGCTCACTGAGGCTATTGAAAGAGGGTTTTATTGGTGGAATAATACAAGTAATACATGGATTCCCATTCTTTCTATGAATAAAATGACCAAGGACAAAACCATTACCTATGTAAGCTGTAAAAATGTATTTGATGAAGGACCCTTAACTTCTGTTTCAACCAATGTAAGAACTCTTGGTTTTGACGGTACTACACTTATTGCTAATGATACAGGTAACTTTGCAGTCAATACAGCCGGAGAACTGGTTGTGCAAAAAGCAGGTACTTATCATGTTCAGGGTGTAATTTCTCTTCATAGCATTACAAATGGTAATAATCCTGCCAGAGATGCCTATGAGGGAATCATTTTGGTAAATGGTGCAGAGCCTGTACCTAATCTGCGCACTGCATACGGGTTTCCCAGCGGGCCAAATGTTCTTGACAGCAACACAGCCATTTCCGGGTTTGTGACTTTAAATGTAAATGACAGGATCCGATTTTCCATAAACAGATATTATAAAGACCCTACTTTTACAGATGCTGCTACAATCACCCCCAATGGTACGCTTTCTAATCTTACGTTGCGCTATATGGGCAATTTTTAAAAAAAATATTAATAAAGTGTAAAAGCTGGATAATAAAAAATACACAATAAAAAAATACAATTATTGGTAAACTGTTTTGATTCCTGCTTTTTATTTTGGTCAAGTCTTACTGGTAAACGGAACCATTATATAACACGGGATTCAATATAGATAAAAATAGTGTTCTTAACTTTCATATTACCGCCAAAAATTTCTTTAGAGGTTATTTCATAATGCCTATGCATCGATAAAACACGTAAAATTTATTTAAACACATGAAAAATTTATTCTTATTCTGTACAATCCTGATTCTTGGATTTTACAAATCTCAAGTAGGTATTAATACTCCAATACCTAAAGCTACATTAGATGTGGAAGGACAAGCCGCAAGTCCAACCGTAACAGATGGTTTTATACCTCCCAGATTAACAGGAGATCAGTTAAAAGCAAAAGATAACGTTTATTCAACTAATCAAACAGGTTCTATTGTTTATGTTACAGCAGCAACAAATTCACCTTCGGCGAAAACAATCAATGTAACAGCTGTAGGATATTACTTTTTTGATGGCACTATATGGAAATCCCTTGTTACCCCGGCTTCTGGTGGTACACTACTAGGATATAGTGCATTAGTATATGGTAATAGTGTTCCATGGACTGTTGACAATGTTATTACTACCTTTGATATAAGTCAGGGAAGTGGTAATCTTTCATCATGGAGAACAAATAATACCACACTTACTGTTCCTGCTAATCAAGGGGGAACATATATAATCTCATATACTGCAGGGCTGTTAATAAATGGGAATGTTCCCACCACTTATTCTTTCATGGCTTTTCCAACTAAGAACGGCGTTCAGATAGGCAATCGTTCCACGACCGCAGTACCTGGAGGGGCAGGAACAAATTATGCAAATGAAACCGTTTCCAATACCTGGAGTGTAATAGTAGATTTAGTACCTGGGGATCAGATTCAAATGAGAGGATTTACTTATACTGCTTCTGGTACTCCTGTTTCTTTCAGAGTAGTACGTTTATCATTAGAAAGAGTAAATTAGTTTTAGTAAAAAAATAAAAAAATACGAAATATAAAGCCTAATAAATATTATTGATTTTAATTTCATATCATTTACATTACAGATAAAACACTAGAATGAAAAAAAATTACCTATTGTTGTTTTGTTTTTAAACTGCATAGTACATGCATAAGTGGAAATAAATACTTCCTGTACATGTGAAATTACAATATTCAGCTATTGTAACCGGAATGGTTTCTTTAAACGCTGGCAATCCATTTAATTTGGTAGTGTTTCTAAGTTACATAATACTCTAGTTACGGCCATCGGAGGATACTCATTTACCTATACAATAGTCTGGGCTAAAGTTATTATTCAGTGTCACTGGATTGTAGAAATTAGGATTCTTTCATAAAGCTTGTAAATGCTTTTTTTAATTAGTTGCAACCTGATCTACAAACACAGTAATGCTATATATTGAATAGATTGTTCTTTTGGACAATCTATTTTTTATAATAAAATATTCAAACATATGATCTGCAAATATTGCTTTAATATTCCGTTAAGTAATTAAAAATCGTTTGTTGCTTTGATAAATAGGCTGCCGGCTTATTAGTAAAGTCAATATCATAATCTTTTTTGACTTCGTTTTTATCTTTTGAATTATTGATCTTTAATAATCAGAATTTACAATGGGAACTATAGTGTGTTTGATATTTCCCCAAAAAGTAGAATTTGACGGAAAAAGTTTTCAAACACCTAAAATGAATATCGTTGCTCAGTATATACACCACTATAACAACGGATTAGGAATAAAAAAAACCGACATCAAAGAATGAAATCTTCAAATGTCGGTCTTGTGACCTCGACAGGATTCAAACCTGTAACCTTCTGAGCCGTAATCAGATGCGCTATTCAGTTGCGCCACGAGGCCTTTTGTTATCTTGTTGTTTAACGGTTGCAAATATACCACTTTTTTCCGTTCTTTGAAACATGAAACAGAAAATTTTACTTTTATTTACGGTCTTCTCGCTAATTGCCTGTAAAAGAGAATCAAAAATTTCGTCCTCAGATTGGACAAATATCTCAAACCGCACCCAATTTAAGGAACATAATGGTACCCTGGAGCTAAAATCGGGTAATTTTACTTACAATTTTAAGCAAAATCAAACTCCATTCAAAAAAATAATCCTGCTGAATGCAAGTATGGCCGGATATATTTCGGAGCTTGGAGCGGAAAATGTAATCATAGGAGTTTCCAGTCCGGAGTATATTTATTCAGAAAAAATTCAGAATCTGATTAAAGAAGGAAAAATTCAGAATGTAGGAAGCGAACAAAAGTATGATGTGGAAAAGATCATCTCTATGAAACCGGATGCTATTTTTACCAATCATATTGCCAGTTTTGATAATACTTATGAGCTTTTAAAGAATAACGGTATCCAGGTAATATTTCTGGATGAATATATGGAACAGAAACCTTTGGAAAAAACGGCTTACATCAAGATTTTCGGAGAGTTTTTAGGAAAAGAAAAAGAAGCAGCAACCAAATATCAGGAAGTGGAGAAAAACTATAACGATCTGAAGCAGCTTGCATCAAAAGCAAAAGAAAAACCTGTTGTACTTGCCAATGAGATGTATGGAGATGTCTGGTATCTTCCGGGAGGAAATACTTCCGTGGCTCATTATATTTCAGATGCCCATGCGAATTATATCATGAAGGATAATAAAGACGAAAAAGCATTGACAATGAGTTTTGAGGAAGTATATGCCAAAGCCGGTGGTGTTCAGTACTGGGTAAATGCAGGAAGCCATGCTTCGAAAAAAGAAATGCTTGGCATGAATCCTTTCTATGGGAAACTGGATGTATTCAATAAAGGGAAAATATATACCATTGCCGGAAAAGAAAAACTGAAAGCCAATGATTTTTTTGAAAGCGGTGTGATAAGGGCAGATCTGATCCTTAAAGATTATATTAAGATCTTCCATCCGGAACTTTTACCGGATTATCAGCTTACTTATATGAAAGAATTGCAGTAACTCGTACTATTTGCTTATTTTTGCCTTTCCTTTTTATCAAGTTATGTGGAAAAAAATTAAACAGCTTATCTTCATCATTCTTGTTCTGAATGTAGTTTTTATCATCTGGGGTAGATTTTTTAATCCTCCCATCACTCTTACCCAGATTGGAGGACTTTTTGAATATGGAAAACTGCACAGGGATTACATTTCCTATGACGAAATGGGAAACAATGTGAAAAAAGCCGTAATTGCCTCAGAAGATCAGAAATTTTTTGTTCATGACGGTTTCGATTATACAGCCATTGAAAAGGCGATGAAATATAATGAGAAAGGCAAAAAAATAAGAGGTGGAAGCACCATTTCCCAGCAGACGGCAAAGAATGTATTTCTCTGGCAGGGCAGAAGCTGGGTAAGAAAAGGACTGGAAGCGGTGTATACTTTCATCATCGAAAAAGTATGGACAAAAGATATTATCCTTGAAAGATACCTGAATTCCATAGAAATGGGGCAGGGAGTATTTGGAGTGGAAGCTGCGGCACAATATTATTTTGGCAAATCATCCAAAGATTTAAGTGTCTCAGATGCAGCGTGGATTGCTGCTGTATTGCCTAATCCAAAGAAGTATGATCCTAAAAATCCATCCCCATATCTGAGAAAGAAACATAATTGGATTATGAGACAGATGAGGAATGTGAGTTTGAAATAGTATCTTTGTACTAATGAAATTCTTTAATTCCAGCACAAATTTTGAGTCAGTTCTTAAAAAATATTTTTCTTTTAAGAACGAAACTCTTTCTTTAGAACCCTTTGCAGAGTTTCTGGAGACCATAAAAGAGGCGGACTTTACAGATGTGCTTAATTTCTTCAGAAGCAATCCTGATTTTGCTCAGAACTTTAAATATTACATTCATAATATTTTTAGAGGAAGACCTTTCAACCTTTCCCTTACAGAAGCGAATATTCTTTCAGAAAATGCCTTTTTACCTGAGCTTAAAAAAAGAATACTGAACAAGGTTCTGCCACCCGTTGAAAACGAAAATACGGTTTGGTACATGATCGATAATGTCAGTATGTGGCCGAAAAAAGATTTGAAATATCTCCATAATCTTCCTGAAAACGAGATCAATGAATTTTTACATTTATTGGGAGCATCGGATTTTATTATCCGTCCTAATGTGAAAAAAGAACTTATATTCTCTATGAACATCCTTTCCTGGAGGGTAACCGGAATGGCGATGGAAGTGGAAGTAGTGAGAATGGCACCTCAATACAGAAATTTAGACAATCCCTTTCTGGCTCTACAGAATGAGCTGGAGACATTGGCAGATGATCTTGTAAAAGATCCGGAAGTACAGCTGCATTCAAAAGACAGCAGATATAAGCAGATAAAAATCTACGCAGAACAATGCCAGGAGTTTGTGAATATTGCTTTTAAAAATTCCGCTAAATATGGTATTTCAGGAAAGATTAATCAATCCCTGTTAAAAATCCGTCAGCAGACAGAAAGAATTTATGAGATCGTACAATTACTGGTAATTGATTCCGAAGAAGATGTTCAGATCAAATCAAAACAGCTGATCTTTAATATCCTGAGCTATAAATCCCATAAAAATAACATTTCAGATCTTATCAACGACAGTACAAGGCTGATCTCCCATCTTATTACCAACCATACTGCAGAAGCCGGAACTCACTATATAACTTCTAACCGGAAAGAGTATATGACCATGTTCTACAAGGCAAGCGGCGGTGGAATAATTGTAGGAGCGCTCTGTGTTCTGAAAATGCTGTATGGATATATTCCCGGAAGTGATTTTTCACACGCTTTCCTATACTCCATGAACTATGCAATGGGATTCGTGATGATCTATCTGATGGGTTTTACCCTTGCTACAAAACAGCCGGCCATGACTGCCGCTACGATGACAAAAGTATTATCCGAAGAGGGGAATGCCCAAAGAAATAATACAGAATTTGCCCATTTGGTATCTAAATTATTCAGAAGTCAGTTCATTGCCTTTGTAGGGAATGTGTTGCTTGCTTTTCCGGTAGCGCTTGCCATTATTTATGGACTGGATGTCTTTTTCTCACAAAATCTTGCCGTTGAACGTTCTGATAAATTGTTAAAAGACCTCGATCCTTTTAAATCAAAAGCTATCCTGCACGCAAGTATTGCCGGATTCTATCTCTTTATTTCCGGAATTATTTCGGGAAATATCGGGAACAACTCGGTATTTTATCAGATCCCGGAAAGAATTGCCAAAAACCTTTCAATCAGAAGCTTTTTCGGAAAGAAATTCGCAAAAGGACTTTCAAAATATTATGCTAAAAACTGGCCGGGAATTATTTCCAATTTCTGGTTTGGAGTTTTCCTTGGAGCAACTGCACCTGTCGGAATGTTTTTCGGGCTGGATCTGGATATCAGACACATTACCTTTGCCGCCGGAAACTTTGCATTAGGACTGTACGGAAAAGATTTTTCAGTAGATTCCTATACATTCTGGATATCCTTTTTTACCGTCTTTTTAATCGGATTCTTCAACTTCCTGGTAAGTTTTAGTTTATCCATGTTTTTGGCCTTCAGGTCAAGAAAAATGAACTTTGGGCAGGTAAGTGAAATCTATAAAGAGATTTTCAGATACTTTACGAAACATCCGCTGAAATTCTTCCTGCCGCTTAGCTCAGGTCTGGACAAGAAAGCAGACGATTTGATGAGCAGTACCATTTCTAATAAATCAGAAGAACATTAATATCATAAAAAATGCTACCCCAGGGTAGCATTTTTCTATTGTTATAGCTATTAAAGACAAATAGGAAGTAATGGGCATTTTGTCGGCAATGTTGTCCAATAAGCACATTCGTTTTCATTAGCGCAGCTTACAGCACAGCAGATCTGTCCAACGCCTCCTCCCTGTATTGTTTTTAAAGTTTTTCTTGTCAGTTTTTTTGATGCAATTGATTTTTTCATGAGATTAATTTTTTTTGTATGATAAATATATCAATAATATTGAATGATAATGTAAAACGATATCAAAAAAACTATAAAATCTGTAAATCTTTAAATTTATCTGCCCCAAATTTGTCCTGGAACTTTTTAAGATAAAAGCTTTTACGCATCGTAAAATCATGTTTCAGTAAAGGAGAATCAATTTTAATGATAATACATTCTTTTTCTATATTGACACTTCTGATTTCATTGAAAAGACTTTCATCAAGATACTCTTCAAGGAAGTCCTTGATGTCAAAAGCAACAAGTTTATGTTCAAAACCATAAATCCTGGCAAAAGATTTTACCAGTTCGGAGGATTGATATTCACGTTTTTTCTTCTTCATAGTTGGGGCTCGGGATTGCGTGATTCGGGTTTGGTGTTTCGGGATTCAGGATGGAGTTTAGAATGATAAGTTAAGATAAAAAATACTATGATATATATAAATCGGCTTAAATATTTTTTTAACTAAACTTCAAAAATGATACTTTCCTCATTAATTTTCTTCACAACACTTTCCGTACGCTCTCTGTGAGTATCTGTAATGAAAATCTGTCCGAAACTTTCCTTGTTGACAAGTTCAATCAATTGCGAAACTCTGGTATCATCAAGCTTATCGAAAATATCATCAAGCAACAGGATAGGAGTCTTTTTGGTGAGCTCTTTTACAAGACTCATCTGAGCCAGTTTTAAAGAGATCAGGAACGATTTCTGCTGTCCCTGAGATCCGATTTTTTTGATTAACACATCATCCATTTCAAAAAGAAGATCATCCTTATGGATTCCTTTTGAAGTATACGTGAGCATACGGTCTCTCTCAAGGCTTTCCCTTAAAAGATTGTCAAAAGAATCCTCCAATAGGTGAGATTCGTAAATAACAGATACCGTTTCTTTGCCACCGGAAATAATACGATAGAAATTCTGAACAATTGGATTGAGCTGTTCTACAAATTCTTTTCTTTTCTTAAATATTTTTGTTCCGGATCTGGTGATCGGATCATCATAGATTTCCAGAGAATCTTTGTCCCAGGTTCTGTTTTTTGCAAAATATTTCAGTAACGCATTTCGCTGCTGAATGGTCTTCTGATACTGAATAAGATCAAAAAGATATTCAGAATCCGTCTGAGAGATCATTGCATCCAGAAACTTTCGTCTGCTTTCCCCGGAATCCGAAATAAGATTAGAATCATAAGGCGAGATCATAACACTTGGAAGATAACCGATATGATCAGCAAGCCTGTCGTAGTTTTTATCATTCTTTTTGATGACCTTTTTAGCTTCCTTAGGCTGGGTAATTCTGATGATATCTTCGCTGTCGTCATTCTGAATTTCCGCGTCAATGGTAAAAAAGTCTTCCTCCTGTTTAATATTGTTAAGGTCCGTATTTCCTAAAAAGCTTTTTCCTACGGATAAATAATGCAAAGCATCCAGAATATTAGTTTTCCCAACGCCGTTATTACCTACAAAACAGTTGATTTGCGGAGAGAATTCAAATTTTTTCTCAGAGTGGTTTTTGAAATTATAGAGGGAAAGCTTTTTGATAATCATTCGTCAAAAATACTTCATTATTAGTAAAAATAAAAAGGGAAGTGCCGAACAAGTTTCCACCCCGAAAGAATAATAAGCGTCATCTCTTTTATTTTCAGAGAAATAGATGAGAATATAAGTTGTGATACTGGCCATAAAAAAAGCAAGCGCATATTCCAAATCAAGATAAAAAGCAGAAATGATACTGCTGATGAAAACAAGTGCATAAGCAATGTACTTGGTATTTTGTACCCCAATCAGCATAGGAAAGGTTTTTACGGTATCGCTGTTCATATCACGGATATCAAAAGGAAGAACAAGTGCGGTGATAAAGAAAAAGCTGATCAGAAAAATAGGAATACTAAATTCAGGAAGGGTAAGCCAGCAATTAACCAATGCCCATACTAATCCTACGTAAAAAACTTTCAGTAAGGGAATTTTCCGGATATAAACATCAAGAAAAAAACTATTGTAAAGCAATCCCAATATGACAATGATAAACCATTTAAGCAGTCTTATTTCATTGTGATTATGAATGATTAAAAAAGCACAGACAATTCCTGCTGCTGCATTGAGAACAAGTATTTTTAAAAAGTGCCTGGTATATTGGTATTTAGTATACAGATAACCACTGAAATAAGTGATGAAAATAAGTGCAAAGGTAGGGAAACGGAATGTGTTTTGCTCTTTCATGAAAAATACTGCAAAAAGAGTTCCCATAAGAGAGACATAAAGCTGGCTGTCTATAACGGTTTTTTTCAGTATTTTTAAGATGTTCATTTATCAAAATTAATATATATGAAAAGATTTTCCAAGATTTTTCTGCTTTTGCTTGTAATGCTGAGCTTTTCAACGGTATCCGCACAGAAATATTACGATACCCAATGGAAAAAAGTGGCTGAAAATAGTTCAAAAGGAGCTTATAAATCTAATCTTCCCATTATTTTAGACATACAAAAACAAGCCATGAAAGAAAATAATGCCTTCGAGCTGATCCGTTCTCTGAAAGCGGAATTCAGTATTGTAAACCAAACTGTTGACGATGACCAGAATGATGCTGCTTCTCAGTTTTTTAAAAAACTTAAAGAGGCAGAAGGAAAAATAAACGGAGAAGGTAAACTGGTGTACAAAGTTCTGCTGAATGGCTTTTTTATGGATTATTATCAACAGAATTCATGGAAAATAAACGGAAGAACCAATATCAACTCTCAGGATGTTTCGCAGATTGAAACCTGGAGTAAACTTGATTTTAAAAATTACCTGACTAAAAATTTTCAGGAGCTTGATCAGGAAAAACCTGAAATGAGAAAGATCTCGTTGGAAAAGTATAAGAATATCTTTTCAGAGACAGGAGACTTTGCCTATTTTCCGACATTGGCGGATTGGTATGCCGTTAAAAAAATAACGTTTCTATCTGAAAACAACATTTTTACCAAAAATGAGTTGACAGCCAACCGTACAGCAATCAATGCAATGTATGATGAACTGATCGAACAGAATACGGGAAATCCAAAGTTGTATTTCATGAAAGAAAAGATAACGGAAAACTGTAATTTCAATCATTGCAAGGATAAACTTCAGCAGCTTCAGAATCTTTTGAAATCCAATGTAGAGGGAGATTATAAAGTGGTTATTATGGGAGACATCATGGATGAGCTTGTGGGTAAGAAGCCTAAAGAAGCTCTTGCATTAGCGGCACAGGCAAAAAGTGATTATCCGAAATCTGCTTTCCTGGAGAATATTAAAAGTAAAGAAGCCCAGATTGTCAATCCTTATCTGACTTTAAAATATGAATCCCAGACCCAGAATGATCTGCCGGTTCATTTTGTTGCGCAGTATAAGAATGTATCAGAATTTACCCTGAATATTTACGAAGTAAAGGATGATTTTACATCACTCCTTCAATACGTTCAGAATTCTTATTCCAATACTTTCGGAAATCTGAAAAAGAATCTGGTAAGAAAAGAAACATTCCAGCTTCCGGATCCAAAGGATTATCAGAATCATACCACTTCACTCGAAGTAAAACCTTTTCCATCAGGAATATATGTAGCAGAATTTACGGTGGCGGGAGCAGATATGAAAGATACAGACTCCAGACATAATTTATATTTTCTGGTTTCCGGAAACAGAATTATTTATCAGTCCAAAACAGACAGAAACCCTCTTTCGGATGAATTGAAACTGGTTAATAGCGAGAATGGTAAGCCTTTGGCTAATGAAAGTCTTCGGTTTTATGAATTTGTTTCTAATACAACATTAAATAAGATTGAAGGAACAACCAATGCCAACGGAGTATTTAAGTTTCCTTCCACAGACAGTAAAGAATATTACAGAACTTTCCTGATCCAGCAGCCTAAAACCAATGATTTCCAGATCATGCAGGTGTATGGAAACAGAGGATTTGTTGAAGATTACAATCCTAACAAACAAACCCGTTCAACTGCCCAGATCTTTATTGACCGAGGAATCTACCGTCCCGGACAGACTGTTTATTTTAAGGTGGTGAATACCAGAATGAATAAGGAAGTTGAAGCTGTTCTTTCAGGATTGAAACAAAAAATAACGTTATTGAACACCAATAGTGAAGAGGTTTCTTCCCAGGAATTTACCACCAATGAATTCGGTTCTTATCACGGAAGTTTCATTCTTCCGAAAGGAAAACTGAACGGTAACTTTTATCTGAGAATAGAAGGGGAAAGCACGGGATATAAAAATTTCAGGGTAGAAGAATACAAAAGACCAAAATTTGAAGTAACCTTTGCTCCTGTTAAAGAGGAATACAAATATGGCCAGACAATAGAACTGAAAGGAAAAGCTGTTATGTTTTCCGGTGTTCCGCTGAGTAATACGGCCGTAAACTATGAAATCAAAAAACAGAATATCCGATGGAGATATTTCAGCTGGTATCCGCAGAATGATGATAATGAAAACTCGATTCTGGGCGAAGCAAAAACCAATGAAAAAGGAGAGTTTACGATTCGTTTGGAACTTAAAAAAGATGAAAAGCTGGAAGGAATACAGATTGATAACTATGCAGTGAATGCATCTGTTACAGATATCAATGGAGAAACACAGACGGCTGATACCCAATTGAAAGTGGCTTCTGTTTCTCATTACATTCAGGCAGAAAATATCAGCAATACTTTTACAGACGAAAATGTAAAAGTAAAGGTGGAAACCAAAAATTATAACGATCAGAATCTAAAGAAACCTTATCAGGTTAAGTTATCGAAGCTGACTGCTCCGGACAGGATCTTCAGAGATAATTTCAAATCTGATATTCAGAATCTTCCGAAATATTCAAAAGAAGAATTTATCAGCAAATTTCCACATGATCTTTTTGATAAAAACGATGAGATGAAAAACTGGAAAACCGAAAAAGTACTGATTGAAAGACAGCAGCAGCCTTCCGCTGATAATTCTCAGGCAGCAACCAGTCTTGATTTAGGAAAACTGGAAGCAGGGGATTATCAACTTGAACTTTTCAATATTGAAGGAAAAGATACTATCAAAACTTCACAGTATTTCAGTGTCTGGGATAAAACAGCTTTAAAACCCAATCAGAAAACTTTCCTTACAGTGATTGCTCCGAAAGAAGAATTGCCAAGAGGTGAAAAAGCTAAAGTTTATGTGTTCTCGGCAATTCCTGATGCACTGGTGAATGTTTTTGTGCAGGATGGATCCGGAAAAACCGTTTCCGAAGTTCATCAGATGAAAAAGGGAATATTAGAATACACGGCTGAAATTCCTAAAGATAAAAGTGTTTCGGATCTTAACCTTCAGTTTCAGCTGGTAGCATTTAATGATGTGAATACACAATCTGTTTCTTTAAAAATAAAAGACACAGAAAAACCTTTGAAAATAGAAACCATTACTTTCAGAGATAAGCTGGAACCTAACGTTAAAGAAAAATGGACGGTAAAAGTAACCGGAAATGACAAGGAAAAGATCAATGCTGAAGTATTGGCCAATATGTATGACATGTCTCTGGATCAGTTTGCAGCGAACAGTTACAGCTGGAGGAAATTGTATACACCATTTGTAATGGTAACTTCTTATGGAATAAGAAATTTTCTGGAACAGCAAAGCTATTATAAAAGATTAAGATATTTTGAAGACAGATATGTGCAGATGCCACAGTTTAATTGGTTTGATGGAAATTATTATTCAATTTCAAGAGAAACCATTGTAGGAGTTAGCAATCAGGAAGGAATTGCACTACCCCCATCACCAATTGCTGGTGCCAAATTTAAAACAGCAAGATCTGCCGTGGCAAAAGAAGCTGTGGTATTGAATGATAGTGCGATTGATCTCCTTGATTCAGGAAGACAATTGACGGAAGAGGAGAGAAAAAGATATACAGACGTTCCTGGCTCTGTTGATGTAGAGAAAGACTTGGATAAAGTAGCTGTCCGCCAGAATCTGAATGAAACTGCATTCTTCTATCCGGATTTGAAAACCGATTCAGAAGGAAATGTCAACTTCGTGTTCACCTCTCCGGAAGCATTGACCAAGTGGAAACTGATGTTCCTTGCCCACACCAAAGATGCAAGAGCAGCTACGTTGGAAAAAGAAGTGGTAACGCAGAAAGAATTCTCAGTAACGCCAAACTATCCTAGATTCCTGAGAGAAGGAGACGAGTTGAATCTACAGTCGAAGTTATCCAATCTTACCGATAAAAAATTGAATGGTTCTGCCGAATTACAGATTCTGGATGCCTTTACCAATGAAAATATTTCTTCGAAGTTTGGGGTCACTTCCGGAGTACAAAACTTCAATCTTAATGAAAACGGAAGCAGTGCGTTAACATGGAAATTAAAGGTTCCGGATGATGTTTCTTCTGTTATTTTCAAAGTGGTGGCCAAAGCGGGAGCTTATTCTGACGGAGAACAGCAAGCCATTGCTGTATTGCCTAACAGAATGCTTGTGACGGATGCTGTTCCGGTTTTTGTGAAAGAAGGCGAAACCAAAACATTTGTATTAGATAATCTTAAAAATAATAGATCCACAACGGCTTCCAATGTTTCCAATACGTTGGAACTGACAACCAATCCGATCTGGGAGATCATGTTTGCCCTTCCAAGTCTGAAAAATGACCAGAATAACTCTGCAGACGTAATCTTTAACAAATGGTTTGCAGATGTTTTGGCTTCGGAAATTTTCAAAGCCAATCCGAAAATGAAAACAGTTTTTGAAGAATATCAGAACAAAGGGCTATTACAATCAAATCTGGAAAAAAATCAGGAGTTGAAACAGTTGCTGCTTGAAGAAACTCCGTGGGTGCTGGAAAGTAAAAATGAGGGTGAGCAGATGCAGAAATTAGCGTTGTTATTTGATGTCAATACGATGAAAAATTCTATCAATCAGGATTGGGATGATTTCAAAAAACTACAGAATCCTGATGGTGGCTTCTCATGGTATCCCGGCTATCCAAGTTCTTACGGAACGTCATTGTATATCCTTAAAAACTTAGGAAAAATTAATTCATGGTTAAAAGATAATGTGAAGGATTATCAAAATGTAGATCAAAAAGTACTTGTTGCTAAATTGATCCAGTATGTAGATAATGAGGTGAATAAATATTTTGATGCAAAAAAAGGAAATGTCTGGAACAACTGGACGATGGATTATCTTGATACCAGAAACTACTGGGAGCAGCAATATCCTTTAAAAGGAAAAGGAGCTACCCTGAAAACGCTGGTAAAGCAAAAAGCCAAGACAGCTAAGATCACAGATTTTACATTCTTCGGACTTCACCGTGCGGCATTATTGATGAACGATTATGGTCTGAAAGAGGTGTCAGATAAGTTAATGACTTACTTTAAAGAAACTTCCACAGATACCAAAACACAAGGAGTCTACTGGAAACAAAACCTGAATG
The DNA here is from genome assembly GCF_050470705.1 of Chryseobacterium sp. NRRL B-14798. Classification (NCBI taxonomy): domain Bacteria; kingdom Pseudomonadati; phylum Bacteroidota; class Flavobacteriia; order Flavobacteriales; family Weeksellaceae; genus Chryseobacterium; species Chryseobacterium sp. NRRL B-14798. Next base: position 1,839,693 of record NZ_JBFLUL010000005.1, read on the forward strand.
ATTGGGGATGGTTTGGTTCAAAAGTAGTTAACCATGCCGGAGCACTGGAAGCTTTCAACAAATTGAAAGCTAATGATCAATCTTTTATTGAAGATATCAAGATATGGCTGGTAACCCAAAAAGAAGTCAACTCATGGGGAAGCTCAAGAGGAACAGCTGAGGTGATCTTTACCATTTTGAATTCAGGAAAATCATGGACTGGGGCTGAAAGTGATAAAGCAACAATTGTTTGGGGAGGAAAAGAACTGGCTCCTCAGACACAGGCAACTGGTTATGTAAAATCAACCGTGAAACCGGAAGCTATAGATAAAAATTTAGCGACCGTAACGGTTACAAAACCTGGTCCCGGAATTGTTCAGGGAGGATTGTTCTGGCAGTATTACGAAGATCTCGATAAAATCAAATCTTCTGAAAATTATATTTCTGTAACGAAAGAACTGTATAAAAAAGTGAAAACGGTAAACGGAGAAGAGCTTCAGAAAATTTCAACAGAAACCCCACTGAAAGTAGGAGATAAAGTAACCGTAAGGATGATTCTGAATACAGACAGAGCCATGGAATTTATTCATATTAAAGATATGCGTGCAGCAGGGTTCGAACCTGCAGATGTATTATCCGGATATCAATGGAAAAATAATGTGGGCTACTATCAGTCAACCAAAGATGCTTCTACCAATTTCTATATTCAGTATATGCCGAAAGGAAAATATGTATTTGAATATGACGTCGTTGCCAATGCATCTGGTAGGTTCTCCAACGGAATTACCACCATGCAGAATTATTACGCACCACAGATGAATGCCCATACAAAAGGAACTAATGTGGCGATTTCAGACTAAATTATAAAAAACTGCAGTAATTGTTACTGCAGTTTTTTGTTTATAATTTCAAGCAAAATAGAATAAAATCGAAAAATCAAACAATTGTTTAATTTGGAATGGTTTTTGGAATTAAGGTAATATCAATTAAAAAAATTATTAAAAGATGAAATTCTCTAAAACTTTAATTACAGGATTGGTATTGATGGCCGGAGTAAATGCTTTTGCACAAAAGAAAGCAGAAAAGTTTGAAAAACTACAGATTGAAATGTTCCCGAAAGCAAAAGAAGGTTATAAACAAGTATATATTCAGCTTCCTGTAGCAAAAAACGAAAACGATTTAAAAGTTGAGCTTTTTGTAGGTGCTGAAAAAATGTTAGACTGTAACAATTATTTCTTAATGGGAGAAATGAAAACCCAGGATCTTCAGGGATGGGGATACAACTATTATGAAGTAGAATCCAAAGGAGAAACAGCGGGAACGCTGATGGCTTGTCTGGATAAAAAACTGACTAAAAAGTTTGTTACCCTAAAGCCTGAAATTGTAAGATACAACAGTAAACTTCCATTGGTATTCTATGTACCGAAAGACATTGAAGTCCGTTACAGAATTTTACGTCCTGATGCTGCCATGAAAAAAGCAGTTCAAAAATAAATCAGCTTATTATAATTATATAGAAAACTCCTCACAGCGATGTGGGGAGTTTTCGTTTTTTTCAGGGTAAAATAATTCGTCATGTCTTTGCTAAGTGAAACGCCCTTGCGAACGAATTCAAAGCTATCAACAATGCTTTTGCGAAGACTGCGTTGTACTTTTGGTTTCGGCTGAAGCCAATTGAAGTTTTGTTTTTTATTAAACGGGCTAAAGCCCGTTCCTATTAAATATTGTTTTTCACAGATTTTATAGATTAAGAAATTTATTATACAAGCCTATCCATCCAGTTTGTCATTCCGAAGGAATCCAAATTCCAAATTCAGAATGATTTTTTTCAGAAAATGTTCTTTTCTTCCTTTGTTTCCTGAAAAAAGTGTCGTAAAAATAATACAGAAAAAGTAGAGTTAAAATTTTTTTCAGGTTTTCTAGTATTTAATTAATATTTAAACGACTCCGACAAAACTTTATTTTATAAGGTTTTAAACTTAAACATATTTTAAACTTACTTTAAATTCACCATCTTGTAGAATTATCTTTAAAGATTTTAATAATTTTTGCATTATATTTGTTGTAAACATAAACCATGAAAAACAATTTATTGATTTTTACGTTTAGTTTTTTTGCTTTCCCCGCTTTTGGCTGGGCACAGTCTGCGCCGGATTTTAAAGAACTTCTGGATAGTGCTATGGTTCGGGACTCGAACCTTAAAATGCAGATTACCCAAAATAAGCTTACCGATCTTGACGAGCACAAACTGAAGGATATCTTTCTTCCAACCCTGGAATTGAGCGGTCAGGCCGGTTATCTTAACGGAACAGCAAGACTGACGTCCCCGGAATTCAATCTCGCTCCCTTTATCAATATTCCCGAAGGGACTTTCAACAATAATTTCAATGTATCCGGATTTTCAGGTATTGCCAAGGCAGATGCCAAAATGCTGCTGTATTCAGGAGGAAAGGTGAAGTACATGAAAAAAGCGGTGGAAGAAAAGAAAAAGTCTGAAGATATCCTTCTGGAAAAAACAAAAGATGAGGTGATTGCCACCATTTCCAAAGCCTATGATCAGTTAGCATTGATTCATCAGTCTAAAAAGGTTCTGGATGAAAGTAAAAAAAGATTGGATATCAACCGAAAAACAGCTGATAAAGCGCTTGGCTATGGTTTGATAACGCCTTATGACCATAAGAAAATTGAACTCGCCCAGGCTACTCTGGATGCTAAAATGGTAGAATATGAAGGGAAAAAAGAACTTCTTCTTACCCAGCTTTATATTTTGACAGGGATTCAAAGAGAAAGGCTCAGAATGATTGATCCTGTATTATCTCCTGTAGAATTGCTGGCTGCAGAAAAAGGGATTGAACAGAGAGCAGAAATCCGTGCACTGGAACATGGAATCAGTGCGGCAGACTATAAAATAAAAGCAGAAAGAACGTGGATGATTCCTAAAGTACAACTGATGGCTTCCGCCTATTATATCGGATTGTACGGGAATAGAATAAAATCTTCGGAAAATGTAATCCCTGCTGTGCCAATTCTTGGATATGAAGGGAAAAAGCTGGACTGGAGACCTAATAACATCAATGTATTTCCATTGATTACTGCAGGGGTTGGTTTTAAATGGGAAATTTTTGACGGGAAAGAAGGAAAACATGCTGAAGAAACCGCCAAAGTCGGAAAAGAAGTATTGCAAAATCAGAAAGATGACGCTTTGAAAAAGCTGACATTGAATCTTGCCAATAATCAAACCAATTATGATATTGCTTCTGCACAAATTGCCCTGAAAGCCAAAGAAAAAGAACTGGCAAAAAATGCACTCGTACAGGCAGAAAAAGAATTCAGGTACGGAATGAGCAAATCTTCACAGCTTATTGATGCCGAAAATGATCTTGAAGTTGCAGAACTGGAATATCAGAATGCCATTTTCAACCAGAGAAGAGCGGGGATAGAACTGATGAGATCTACCCAGGAACTGGATATCACCAAATTTTATTTAATCCCTTAAAAATTTAAATGATGCATAAAAATATATCTATACTCTTCGCTGCTCTGTTTTTATTGGGGAGCTGTGACAAAAAAAACGAGAAAATCAAAGAACCGGAAGGAAAAACCAAAAAGGATGTGATCTCTTTTGCCCCTAAAGTTACCGGAAGGATTCTGAAAATATATGTTTCCGAAGGTCAGACTGTGAAAAAAGGAGATACCCTGGCACAGCTTGATGTACCGGAAGTTTCTGCAAAAATTGCACAGGCGCAAGGAGCAGTAAGTGCGGCTACGGCTCAGGAGCAAATGGCAAAAAACGGAGCAACAGCCGATCAGATGAGACAGCTTCAGGCCAAATATAAAGGATTGAAGGAACAATATGAATTTGCTCAGAAATCATACAGAAGAGCCAATAATATGTTCCGCGACAGTTTAATGTCTCCACAGGCCCATGACGAAATCTACGCAAAATTACAGGGCGCAAAGGCACAATATGATGCTGTAGTGGCAGAACTGGATGATGTGAAAAGAGGAACCCGTTTCGAAAAAGTAGAAATGGCAGCCGGACAGGCATCACAGGCTAAAGGCGCTTTACAGGAAGCAAATGTAGCCTATTCCGAAAGGTATATCATTGCCACCAATGATATGGAAATTGAGACCATCAGCCTGAATACAGGCGAGTTGGCAACCGCTGGTTTTGCTCTGTTCAACGGATATATTCCTGAGAGTACTTTTTTCAGATTTACCATCCCGGAAAGTGCTATTTCAAAATATAAAAAAGGACAGGAGGTCACCATGCAGGTAGTCTATAACAAAGAAAACCTTACGGGAACTATCGTGTATATTAAACAGCTGACAAAGTATGCGGATATCACCACGGCTTACCCGGACTATCAGTTACAAGACGCTATCTACGAGATCAAAGTAAAACCCAAAGACATGAATAAGGCTAAAAATATTTTAGTCAATGCCAACGTAATCCTGAAATAAATTGAAAAGGACAGATGAAGCTTCTATAAAATTTCATTTCGTTCTTCCACTTATAAAAATATACAGATGAAAGAATTTTTCCGTCTTTTGAAACGTGAGTTCAAACTTTTTATCGGCAATTCCACCTTAAGGACGGTGTTCTTTTTGGCACCGGTTTTCTATGCCACCTTGCTGGGGTTTGTCTACAAAAGCGGAAAAGTTGAAAATACTCCTGTTTTGGTTGTTGATAGAGACAATACACCGTTATCCAACCAACTGACGGAAATGTTGGATGATAATAAAAGCATCAAAATTATCAGATATCTGCAGGAACCTTTAAGCATAAAAGATGAGGTAATCAGGCATGAGGCAGCTGCTGTGGTTATTATTCCCTCAAGATTTGAAGGAGATATGCTGCAGAAAAAATATCCTGAACTGAATGTGTATATCAATACAGGAAATGTTTTAACGGCAAATTTTGCATCAAAAGCACTTCAGCTGACCATAGGAACGTTTTCTGCCGGAGCTTCCATTAAAGCACTTCAGAAAGCAGGAATGCCTGCTGCAAAGGCTGCAACACAATATGAACCTTTCAAAGCCAATTATATCACCCTCTTTAACACTACCGGAAATTATCTGATTTTCATGTGGCCCGCAATGCTGGCAGTGGTATTACAGCAGGTCATTCTGCTGGCAATGGCAGTGAGTTTTGCCTCTGAATTTGAAAGAGGATCTTTTGTGAAAGAATATCTTAAAATGAAAAAATGGGCTTTCCCGACCATGTTGATAAAAGTCATTCCGATCTGGGTGTTTTCTGTTCTTATTGTAGGTATTTATTACTTTATGCACATGATTTTCCATGTTCCGATGCCGGAAGGAATTTTTAATTTTATTCTTTTGACCGCTGTTTTTGTAGGATCGGTTTCATTTCTGGGAGTATTCATCAGTATTCTGATTCCGGATGCTTTGAAGGCGACACAAATCCTGATGGTCATTGCTTCGCCGGCTTTCATTATCAGTGGTTTTACATGGCCTTTGAATGCAATGCCTGCTTTTGTACAGTTTATCGCGAATATTATTCCGTTGACTCCCTTTTTACAGGCTTTCAAGATCTTATTGATTCAAAAAGGTTCGGTAGAGCTTACTTTCCCGTATCTGAAACATCTAAGTATCCTTTTAGTAATATATGCTGTTATCGGCTGGATTGCTTTAAAGATCAAACTATGGTTTATTTTCAAAAAATCTGCACCCCAGGAAATTACAATTGAGGATACTTCTCGGGAAGAGATAGAGTAGTTTTTGGTTAATTTGTTGCTGGTTTTTAAGTTAGAGGTTGATATGATGCTGGTTTGCTGGTTACTTTTGTAGTATATAGGCTGGCAGATGATCAGTATCTATACCCGACGACAAATTAAAGAGCAGGGAAAAATACGTAAAAAATAATCGAAAAATAGCCGAAAAACTTTCGAACTCGAATCCCGTACCCCGTAACTCGTATCTCATAACAAGCACCCCTCAATTTTTTCAGCCAACGATAAAATCAAACAAAAAAACTGATATATTTGTCCATAGTAAAATAGAAATTATATGGAAAATGTATTTGATGCAAAAGATGCTCAAAACTATATTGATAGAATAAATAAGTTGGTGGAAGATACACACGGTCTGTGGGGAAAAATGACAGTAGACCAGATGCTGGCACACTGCTGTATTACCTATGAAATGGTATATGAACCGGAAAAACACAAAAAACCGGGAGCGATTGCAAAATTTATATTAAAAACTTTTGTAAAACCTAAAGTAGTGGGAGAAAAAGCATATCCAAGAGATTCACCTACCGCTCCACAGTTTTTGATTACCACCAGAAAGAATTTTCATGAAGAAAAAACAAGACTGATTGGTTTTATCCAGAAGACTCAGCAGCTGGGAGCAGATGCATTCGATGGTAAAGAATCTTTTTCTTTTGGTAAACTGAATTCCCAGGAATGGAACAATATGTTTGCCAAGCACCTGAACCATCACCTGGCACAATTTGGCGTTTAAACACACTTTGTATGAAAAAACTTTTATTACTTTTCATTCTGGCTGCCAATTTTGTATGGGGTCAGATGCCTGATATTTCCAATACATGGCTGAATAACAGTAAACCTTATATAGGAACCATTGGAAATAAAGGTCAGGAACTGAAACTGAAGATCAATATCTCTGAGCAGAATAAAAAAAATGATCAGGAATATTTTGTTTCAGGATATTCCCTTGTGGATACCAATTACACGAAATTTGAAGGCAAAATTACCATTTTAAAATATAAAGATTCCAAAAAACATGGAACCGTATACGGGGAGTATGAGCTGGCGGAAGAGAATAAAGGAAAACATTCCGGACTTTTCAAAGGGAAGTTTGTCTACAATTTCAAATGGAATAGAAAGACAGAGAAAATTGAAGAGCAGCACATCGAACTTACAGGCGATTGGAAAAGTTATGACGGAACCATTGAATTTAAGACCCATCTTAAAAATCAGTAAAACAACCTCATTATTCGACTTAACAATACCCCAGACCTCGGGGGCTTACTTTAAAAACTTACCAACATTATGAAACTAGGCGCATTTTCAATCAGCTTAAGCGTAAAAGATCTTCAGAAATCAAAAGACTTTTATGAGAAGCTTGGGTTTACAACTATGGCAGGAACAGAAGCACAAAACTACCTGATCATGAAAAACGGTTCTACGCTGATAGGACTTTTTCAGGCAATGTTTGATGGGAATATGCTTACCTTCAATCCGGGATGGGACGAAAATGCACAGAATCTGGAATCTTTTGATGATGTGCGTGAAATTCAGAAAAGATTAAAAGAAAACGGAGTTGAAATCAGTAGAGAAGCCGATGAAACCACCTCCGGGCCAGAACATATCTATCTGAAAGATCCGGATGGAAATATGATTCTTATAGATCAACACAGATAATAATTAAAAACACATTGATGATGAGAACATTTAAACGTATTTTTTTACTATTAGCCACATTACTAATCATTTTGCTGATTTGGGCTGCTTTTATTCCGGGTGACTGTCAATATGAAAAATCGATTTCCATTAATGCACCGGTGGAAAAAGTATGGCAGAATACCAATACCCTCAAAGCAATGGATCAATGGAGTCCATGGAATGATCTTGATCCGGGTATGAAAAAAGAGTGGACGGGAACAACTGGCCAGCACGGAGAAAAAGTTTGCTGGGATAGTAAAAATAAACAGGCAGGAAAAGGCTGCCAGGAATTGGAAAAAGTAGATGAAGCTGGTAAAAGAATAGATACGGCAATCAAATTTCTTACCCCTTATGAAAGTGAAGCAAATGCTTACGTAACAGTAGTTCCGGCAGGAAACGGAAGTAGGGCAACATGGGGATTTACTTCTGAGATTCCTTATCCGTTTACCTTGATGAAGTTATTTATGAATATGGAGAATGCTATCGGAAAAGATTATCAGAAAGGGCTTTCACGATTAAAAGCACTGTCTGAAAAACCTCAATAAAAACAAATTGAACTTAAAAAAACAAAACAATTATGGCAACAGTAAACGTTTACCTGACATTCAACGGAAACTGCAGAGAAGCATTCGATTTTTATAAATCTGTTTTCGGAGGAGAATATCCTTATATCGGAACATTTGGAGAAATGCCTCCAATGGAAGGAAAAGAAATGCCTGAAGAAGACAAAAACAAAATCATGCACGTTTCTCTTCCGATCTCTAAAGAAACGATTTTGATGGGAAGCGATACAGGAGGAGAGTGGTCTTCCAACTTCAAGGCAGGAAACAACTTCTCTATTTCTGTGAACGCTGAATCTAAAGAAGAAGCAGACAAATTATTCGGTGGTCTTTCTGCAGGCGGACAGGTAACAATGCCAATGGCTGATACCTTCTGGGGAGCTTATTTCGGAATGTTCAGCGATAAATTCGGAATCAACTGGATGGTAAATTATGACGATCCAGCTAAAATGCAGCACTCATAAAATTTATCTTTGCACTCAAAATAATAAAAAAACCGACAGGAGCCTGTCGGTTTTTTTACTGATAAGTTGCTGAGCTATTATTTCTTTTTAATGATTTTGTAGCTTCCTGATGCTGTTGTGATAAGGTAGATACCATCAGGGAACTCACTTATATCAAACTTATTTTTATCTTTTTCAGCTGTTGTGGATTTCATAAGTTTTCCGGACTGATCATATAAAGAAACATTTTCATTTTTCTTCAGGTCATCCATATAGAAGATACCGGAAGTTGGGTTAGGATAAATATTCTTTTTGTCTTTGATAGATTTTTCTGAAGTGCCCAGCGTAGAAATTTTTGTCCATGTAAATGCGTCCAGGCACATATAGACATATCCTCCGGTGGATTGCAGCTGGATTTCATCAATGGTAGTATTGCTGTTATTCTGATTATTTAGGGAGGAAAGATCAATCAGGGTAAATCCGTTGTTGATACCTGTCGTTCCCGTAGTTGCATTAAATGTAGTATTAAATCCGGATGTTTTTGTGGTGGTGAACTTTGTAACTCCCCCTAATTTTCCCGTAATAATAAGTGTTCCTGATGAGGTAGACTGGTTTAAAGCAGTATTGCTTAAAAATACCCAAAACTTTGATACAGTGAATGCAGAATTGCTTTTAACACTGAAAGAGGGAGAGCTGATATTGGTTGTACCTGTATTGTCGATATAGAAATTATCATTAGCTGTTCCGTTCCAGCCGGTGTTTGGATAATTGCCCTGAATTCTGAAAGTTCCGGCCTGTGATATGATATTGAAAGTATATCCGTTGCTGGTAAAGCTTGTGCTGCCGCCAGATGAAGTTTCAAAAGTCACAGTAGTTGTCTGTGCACTGGTCATTGTAATATTGCTTAAGAAAGCAAAGATTCCAAAAAAGATAATTTTTTTCATGATACAGATTTTTTAATGTTTAAAGAAGATCATAAGCTTCCCGTACTGTTGATGTGCTCATGAGTTTTTTCTGTAAAGGATACCACAAAGTAACCGAGAAATACAAAGTGACAACAGCGTATTAAATGCCGAATTGAAAAACAGGTAGAAATACGCAATTTTGGTGGTTTTTATTATTATAATTTTGAAAAAAGGATATTATGTTAATTAAAATGAATGTATTTCACAGTATGGTTAGTTTTTTTTCATAACTTGTAATGTGTAGCTGAAGTCACTTATTCTAAACCTATTATATAATTTAAAACGAGAAAAACTATGGAATTACCTAAACATGCAGTCTTATTAGATGACGCTAAAAAATGGATCAGCAATTGGCAGAATACAAAAATTATCGATGGAACATCTATCCGGGCCCACCTTATCCCGGCAAAGGACGTTCATGATATTTTTATTAATGACAAAGGATTTGAGAGATACCGGGGTTATAATGCCATTACCGATGAAGGAGAATTTAAATTTCTTCTGGTAGGAGTAGATGCAGATAACAATGATATTGTGGATTATGATAAAGGGTATTATGTATATGACATGACAACACCCTGCCCGAGCGTATGCTCTGCTGCAAAATGGTGGAACCTGTAAACTAGAGATCATTGGATCACTGGATTGAAATATTGTCATTAATTGGAAAAGGCATTCTGCTGATTAACCTGGCAGTATACTGTATAGGTTTTTCCGGAGCCGGAAAAGCCTATACATTCTTCATTGGTTATTTGGCCTGGATATTACTGTGTGAAATTGTTTTTTATGTATTGAACTCACAGAAGATCAATAATCTGTTTTTCTCACATTATTATCTGATAGGCCAATTCATGTTACTGGGATTATTCTTCCATGAAATTGTAACGGAAAAATACCAGAAAAAAACAGCACGTACACTTTTAATTATCATTCCCGTAGTTCTTGTTATACAGTATATCATATACCCCGAAAAGTATTATGTTTTTAATCTTTTTGAAATTTTTGTCACGTCTTATTCAATCATAATTCTGGCATTATTTCATTTATATAATATACTGGATACCCATAAGAAATACAATTATATAAGCCTGGGACTTTTACTTTATCTGATAAGCAGTACCGTAATATTTTTGTCGGGAAACCTGTATACGGTGATGAACAGAAAACTGCATAAAGAGATATGGGTTTTCAATGTTGTTATGTTTATTGTGTATCAGATTTTTATTCTGACAGACTATCTGTCTTCCCGCAAAAAAAATGTGTAATCACTGTTATGACTTTACAAAATGAATGAGAATACAATTATTTCCACTATCGTTTATACCTTTCTGGCATTTACCTTACTGGCCGTTACCCTGATTATATTTTATTATTTTTCTAATAAGAAGATAACAAGAAACCTTATTCAGAAAAAGGAGCTGGAGGTCAGATACGAGAAAGAGCTTACCCACGCCATTATCAGTGCCCAGGAAAAAGAAAGACTGAGAATTGCCCAGGATCTGCATGATGACATCAGTTCAAAACTCAGTGTGGTTTCTTTAAATATCCACCTTCTGGATTTTGATAATCTGGCCAGGGAAGAATACAACGATCTGAAAAATAAAATCATACATCTGGTTAATAAAACTGCAGAAAGTGCCAGACAAATCTCGCACGATCTCCTTCCTCCGATTTTAGAAAAATTTGGACTCCATGCTGCAATAGATGCATTGTGCTCAGAAATTAACTTATCCAAAACCCTACAGGTTACTTATTCCAACAGCTTATACTTTGCAAAAGCAGAAGAAGAAAAAAATTTGCATATCTTTAGAATACTACAAGAGCTCATTAACAATTCCATAAAACACGGGGAAAGTACGCATATTGATATAGAATTTTTGGGAAAAGCCGGAAAAAATACCTGTATCTATAAAGATGATGGGAAAGGATTTGATCTTAATGAAAATACATTGAAAGGTGGATTAGGCTTAAGAAATATCAGAAGCCGGGTAGAACTGATCAATGGAACACTGAAAATTGAAAGTGAAAACAATAAAGGAATTACCGTAGAATTTACATTTTAAATCATTATAAAATGGAAAAGGATATCATTCGTGTCATAATTGTAGACGATGAAGCACTCTTTCGTCAGGGAATTTCATTGTTGATACAGAGAGAAAAAGATATTGAACTGGTAAGTGACTTCAGCAACGGCAAAGAGCTGCTGGATGAGCTTGTAACCCTGGAAAAACTGCCTGATATTATCCTGATGGACCTCAATATGCCGGAAATTAACGGAGTAGAAGCTACCAAACAGATCCACATCAAATATCCCCAGATTAAAATTATTGCCTTAACGAGCTATAACACGAAAGCATTTATTGTCAATATGATACAGTCCGGGGCTTGTTCCTTTCTTAAAAAAAACTCAAGCCCTGCAGAATTGCTCACGGCAATCCGGGAAGTGCACAGCAAAGGTTTCTTTTATAACAATGAGGTAATGGAAGCTTTACATCAAAACCTTACAGAACCTAAGAAAAAGGTTTCCAGTATTTTTGATGCCAATCATATTTCCAAAAGAGAAAAAGAGGTATTGGAACTCATCTGCAAACAATACAACACTTCTGAGATTGCGGATCAGCTTTTTATAAGCTCCAGAACGGTTGAAGGTCATCGCAACAGCCTTCTGTTGAAAACCGGAGCCAAAAATACCGCAGGTTTAGTGGTATATGCCATAGAAAGTAAAATTGCAGATATGAATTATTTAAAAGACAGATTTGAATAATGCTATAGATCTGTTTCATAAAAAAATTAAATAAAATTTATATTTTCTGATTAAATTAGCCTTTGTTTTGATAAGCAGAGCCCAATGGTTTGCTTGTGAGAAACAATAATTTATAGTTAAAAACAGAAAATACAAAAGATGAAATTTACTATTGAAAACATTAAAGCAGAGCACCAAAAAGTAAAAAGCGGAGCTGATTTTCCGCAATATATTCAGGCTATAAAAGCATTAGGTGTCTCTCACTACAAAGCATATGTTTCAGACGGAAATACTGAGTACTTTAATACTGACAACCAATCTGTGCAGACCGGAAGCAAATATGATTTTCTTCCTGTTTCCGATGTTTTGAACCTCGAAAATTTTAAAATAAAACTGAAGCTTCACCAGCAGGGAGGAACAGATTATATAACTTTCTGTAAAGACTGCGCAGAAAACGGAATCACAGGCTGGACAATGGATCTTCATGCCATGACCTGTACTTATTTTGATTACAATGAAACAGATGTTCTTACCGAACAGGTTCCAGGATAATCTTTTACAAAAAAACGGATGCAGACCATTGCATCCGTACTTCTTTAAACTAACTTATAAAATATTGTTTGCTATTATTGATTTAAAATATTAATTTTGTTTAAAACGATAGATAATAGTAATTGGTAAATATGAGAAAGGTTTTTACGAAGTTGGCGTTCACAGTTTTAGGTTTGGGATCCATTTTGACATTTGCTCAAAAAAACGATCTGGGAGCATGGTATATGTATTTTGGAAATAACAAAATCAGTAAGAAGCTGAACTGGCACAATGAAATTCAGTACCGTAATTTCGATGCAGTTGGAGATCTCGAGCAGTTACTGATCCGTACAGGGATCGGATATGATCTTACAGAGAACAATAACAATGTTTTATTGGGTTACGGTTTCATTCTCAGTCAGCCTTACATCAACGGTGAAAAAAAAGAAAATATTGAACACAGGATTTTCCAGCAGTATATTACCAAACAGAAATTCGGACGTTTCTATCTCCAGCACCGCTATCGTTTGGAAGAACGTTTTCTTCAGGATGATTTCAGAATGAGATTCCGTTATATGCTGGGAGTCAATATTCCGATTACTCAAAAAGAATTACTTCCGAAAACCTTTTACGCATCAGTATATAACGAAATTTTTCTGCATTTTGACAATCCGGTTTTCGACAGAAACAGAGTCTATGGAGCCTTAGGATATGTCATCAACAAAAATATGAGGATTGAAGCAGGCTATATGAACCAGATTCAGGAGAACAGAAACCGCGGACAGATTCAGATTGGTTTTTATAATAATATCCCGTTCACCAAAAACTAATAAAACTGTTGCTGAATGCTTCTGGAAATCATTATTTGAAAATTTAATAAACCCTATAAAATAAACACTTATGCATTCAGGAAAAAGATTCGGAGCCCGGGAGTTCATTATCTGGACCAGACGGAGCATTTACGCTTTGGTTATATTATCAGCTATTCCTACAGTCCTGTACTTTTTAGGCTGGAAGTTCCTTTCCGTTCCATGGCAGCCGATTGCGATCATGGGAACAGCGGTTGCCTTTATTGTTGGATTTAAAAACAATGCCAGCTACAGCAGACTCTGGGAAGCAAGACAGATTTACGGAGCCATTATTAATGACAGCCGCAGTTTTGGGTATATTCTGAGAGATGCACTTCTTTCCAAAGACTCCGGTAAAGTAAAAGAAATGTTCCTTCGTCATTATGCATGGCTTACTGCATTGAGATTTCAGCTTCGTGAACCGCGAGCATGGGAAAATATGGGGTCAGATCAGTTTGATGAATATGCTAAAAAATATGACATTCCGGAAAGACTGATTACACTGGACGAAGAACTGAAAAAATATCTTTCTGAATCTGAGCTCCAGTACATTGTAAGCAAAAAAAACAGAGCGACTCAACTCATAGCCAGCCAGAGTAAAGTTTTATCCGAAGCTTACGAAAAAGGAGAAATCAATGATTTTCAATGGACACAGATCAACCAGCAATTGGTGAAGTTTACCGATAATCAGGGAAAAGCTGAAAGAATTAAAAACTTTCCCTATCCGAGAAATTTCTCTTCAATTACAACATATCTATTGCTTTTATTCATTGTTTTTGTGCCTTTTGGATTATTGAAGGAGTTTGATAAATTAGGTGAAGGAACATCGGTAGAAGGCTGGACATTGTGGTTCAATATTCCGTTTTCTTTACTGGTAACATGGTGCTTCCATACCTTGGACAGCGTGGGGGAGGCTTCGGTAAATCCTTTTGAAGGAAGTCCCAATGACGTTCCCATCACCCAGATCAGCCGTACAATTGAAATCGATATGAGAGATATGCTGGATGAATCTGATCTTCCGCCAGCCATTACTCCGAAGAATAATATCGTGCTTTAGATTGATCTTTTTATGATCTCAGATATTGATTAATGACAGACTTCGAATATATCTAAACCTGATAGGTTTCTGAAACCTATCAGGTTTGGGTAATAATAAATATTTGATATCCCATAAAAAATAACACTTAAACTTAAAAAAACTTATTTAAAAATGATTCACAGCTATGTTATAATATCCATTGCAGTCCTGCTGTCTGTGATGATATTGGTGATGATCGGCCAGAAATTAAAAGTAGCTTACCCGATTTTTCTTGTCATTGCAGGATTACTGATAAGCTTTGTGCCGGGAATGCCGCGTATTGAAATAGAACCTGACCTTGTCTTTCTGATTTTCCTTCCGCCAATTTTGTTTGAGGCCGCATGGTTTACTTCATGGCAGGATTTTCATAAATGGAGAAAACAGATTTTTTCAATGGCCTTTGGATTGGTATTCTTAACCTCCATAGTCGTTGCTTATCTTTCATCTTCTATCATTCCCGGACTTACAGTCGCAATGGGTTTCCTGTTGGGAGGCGTCAATTCACCGCCGGATGCGGTAGCTGCTACTTCGGTTCTGAAGCATATGAAAATTCCTAAAAAGATCACTAATATTCTGGAAGGAGAAAGTTTGATCAACGATGCTTCCAGTTTAATTGTATTTAAATTTGCACTGGCCGCCGTTATCTCAGGACAGTTTATCTGGAGAGATGCCGTTCAGGATTTCTTCACGATGGCGATCGGTGGAATTGCTGTGGGAGTGGCAGTAGGCTTCCTGTTTGGAGCTTTATTAAAAGTTATCCCGACCAATTCCAATATCGATACCATTATTACCCTGATCGTACCTTATATTATGTATGTGGGAGCGGAACATTTCCATTTTTCGGGAGTATTGGCTGTAGTTGCCGGAGGTTTATTGATGTCTTATAATTCACATTGCTATTTAAGCCATACCTCCAGGATTCAGTCGGGGAATGTATGGAGTGTACTGATATTCCTGATGAATACCATCATCTTTATCCTGATTGGTCTTGAACTTCCTATTGTAGTGGAAGGGATGAAAGAATATACCATTTCTGAAGGTATTTTCTACAGTGTAGTGATTGGTGGAGCGATTATCGGAACAAGAATTTTGTATAGTTACGCATTAATGTACTTCCCAAGAATCTGCTCTAAAGAATTAAGGTTAAAAGTTCCCAAACCGGATTGGAGAGAGCCTTTTATCATCAGTTTTGCAGCAATGAGAGGAGTGGTTTCACTGGCTGCAGCATTATCGATCCCTGCTTTTTTACCTAACGGAGAAGCGTTTCCACACAGGAATATTATTTTGTTTGTAACATTCGTGATCATATTGATCACCCTGGTAGGGCAAGGTTTATTGTTGGCGCCCATCTTGAAATTATTAAATATTCAGGATGCCGGAAGCGAATTGCCGGAAGAAAAACAGGAGGTAATCCTTATGCGTAAACTGAAAGAAACAGCTTTGCACAAACTGGATAATGACTTTTCTGAATTAGCCGTAACGAACAGCCTCGTACGTCATCAAAAGCACAAGCTGGAAAATGAAATGATGCTGATAGCAGATAAAGCCCAATGCATGGCTTCCACAGGAGATTATGTGTCCGCAATCAACGAAAACAAAGATGTCTTACGCCAGATCATTCAGGCACAGAGAAACGAATTGCACAGAATGAAAAGAGAAAAGATCTTTGATGATCATGTGATGAGAACCATTGAAATGCAGCTGGATTTTGACGAAGCCAAGATCACAGGTTTTTCACATGGGTAATTACAAAATAAACCACAAAAGTCACAAAAGATAAAAGTTAAAATGAACTTGCAGGAATAAAAAGTTCACAAAAGGAAAATTCTGAAATTTTGAAGGCTTACGTGTACTTCTCATGAGTAGAAATTTAAACTTAATAATTTAGTAGATAAAACTTTGTGACTTTTGTGGTTAAAGATTATAGGTAAAATGTGTACATTTAAACATATTAAACCTATAATATGAGTACACCCATCACTGTTCAGTACACCATAAATGCTCCGGCTGAAAAAGTCTGGAAAGCATTAACCGATAAAAATGAGATGAAATCCTGGTATTTTGATATCCAGGATTTTGTTTTGGAAACAGGTAAGGAATTCAACTTCTATGAACCGGGAGGTGAGAATAAATACCATCACCACGCACAGATTTTAGAAATAATACCCAATGAAAAATTAAAGCATACATGGTCTTATCCTGATTTTTCAGCCATGAAGACCATTGTAACCTGGGAACTGCTGCCAGAAGACGGTCAAACTTTAGTAAAGCTGACCCATGAAGATATTGAAAACTTTAAAGACTTAGGAGAAGGCTTTTCAAGAGAAAATTTTGTAAAGGGCTGGAATACGATTTTGGGACAAAGCTTAAAAGAATATTTAGAAAAATAAATCATGATCACATTACACCCTTTTACGATAGAAGATGCTCCACAACTGATTTCAAAGATAAAAGACGAAAGAATGCTTCTTCAGTTTGCCGGTCCGGCATATCGTTTTCCTCTCACAGAAGAACAGCTGGAAACTGATCTGTTCAATGAAAACAGAACTCTTTTTAAAATTACAGATGAGACAGGACGTACAATCGGGCATGCCCAGATATTTCTGAAAGAAAAAACATTCCTGTTGGGAAGAATTCTGATCTGGGATGAGAACAACAGGGGAAAAGGTTATGGAAAGAAGGTGATGCAGGAGCTTTTGAAATATGGCTTCAGTCATTTTGATAAAGAAACAGCAGAGCTGAATGTCTACGACTGGAATACCGGAGCTATTGAATGTTACAGAAAAGTAGGTTTTGCTTTTGACCCATACGTTAAAAGCGAAGCAAAGATTGATCAGGAAACATGGGTTTCCCTGAATATGAAAATTCACAGAAATAGTTTTGAATTACAGGAATCATGACACAATTTACCGCACTTCGCCCTGTTTTATGGACTGAAAATCTTGATGAAACCATAGGATTCTATATGCGTGTTCTTGGGTTTAGCCTTATGGACAGGAATAACGAATGGCAATGGGCTTCCCTTCGTAAAGATGACATATACATCATGCTGTCTCAGCCTAACGAACATGAAAAAAATACTTCCATTGGTTTTTCCGGTTCGTTTTATTTCAATGTAAATAAAGTGAATGATCTTTGGGAAGACCTTAAAACGAAAGCCAAAGTCTGCTATGAAATCGAAACTTTTGAGTGGGGAATGAGAGAATTTGCGATATATGACAATAATGGTTACCTATTACAATTTGGTGAACCTGCAGATAATATTGGGAATACGGAATAAAATTTGCTATTTTTGGAGAAATATTTAGAAATTCAATGAAAAAAAGTATAATAGCGGGTTTCGCAGCGATTTTATTATTGGCGTCTTGTAATAAGGATAAAGAAATTCTTAATACATTAAACACTTATAATACTTCAATGGAGGCGAAGGGATACCATTTCGGAGATAAGCTTGAGCTTCCGAAAGAGGTAACGGAAAATGCAGAAAGCGTAACAATCAGCTTTGGAGATAAAGAAACAACAGATTTAACAATTGATCCTAAATTTTTCACATTAGGTGACAATGCCGTTACATTCAATATTAAAACTAAGGGAGGTGAAGTTCTGAACCAGGATGCAACGATCAATGTATTTGCAAAAAATCCTGAAAAGAATATTCCTTATCAGATTGTAGCCGAATATCCTCACGATCCTAAAAACTTTGTACAGGGCTTCCAGATTGAAGGAAACACGATTTATGAAAGTGACGGGCAGAACGGATCTTCACAGATTTTAAAATATACGCTGGGAACAACAACTCCGCTGGCTTCTACGAAACAGGCTCAGGAAGATTTTTCTGAAGGGAGCACCATCGTAGGTGATAAAGTTTATCAGTTGACGTGGCAGAGTAAAAAAGGATATGTTTATGATAAAAGTTCTTTAAAGCTGCTTTCAGAATTTGCTTATCCAAATGTATTAGGTGAAGGTTGGGGATTAACGTATGACGGGAAGAACCTGATCGCTTCTGACGGAAGTAAACTTTTATATTTCCTTGATGTCAACGATCCTTCAAAACTGATTAAGTATATTGCGGTTGCAGGAAGTTCACAGGCATATGATCAGTTGAACGAACTGGAATACCACAACGGATTTATTTATGCCAACGTATGGCAGAAGCCGATTATTTTAAAGATCAATCCAGCCAATGGAGAAGTTGTGGGAACTTTTGACTTTACTGAAATCGCAAAACAGAATACCAAAGGAAGTGATGATGTACTGAACGGAATTGCCTTCAAAGGGGATAATATGCTGGTGACAGGAAAAAACTGGTCGAAGATTTATGAAGTTGTTATTAAATAAGAAAAGTTAATAACAATTTCTTTCTGAATAAAATAAAGTATGTAAATTGGTAGCGTTCCCTCAGGAGCGCTATCTTAGTAAAAAAGAATTTGAGATTATTATATCTGATACTGCTTTTAGTTTTCTGCTCAGTCTCTGCGCAGGATGTGCTTCCTTTAGATACTTTAAAACTGAAGGAGGCAAAAGATATGCTTGCCGATGACTACGGAAATCTGTATATCTATAAAAACAAAGATTTTAGTTTTACCAAATATGATTCCCTTGGAAAACAGATCGGAAAAATGATGCTCACTGTTCCGTACAAAGTACAGACCGTACAAAATCCTCTGAATGTGCCATTATTTTCAGAAAATGCCCAGGAAATGAAATTTGTAGACCAGAATATGAATGAGATTCAACGATTGGATTTTAAACAAAAATTTGGTTTTATCAGAATGGCTTATGCAGAAGATCTGCAGCAGCTCTGGCTTTTGGACGACAGTACAAAACGTTTGATACAGTATAATTTCAGGAATGATACCACCATCAATTCATATCCTTTTGACATCAGTTTTGAAGATTTAATGGACATGCTGGTCTATGAAAATAAGGTCTATATTTTAACGAGAAAACATATCAGAATCTATAGTCTGAAATTTGAAAAACTTTTTGAAGCCCCGTTGGAAAACGGAAAACGGTTTCGAAGAGAAAATGATGTGATCATGGTTATCGCGGGTAATTTCATTTCACAATACATCCCTGAAAAAGGTATGGCAACTGTTTTCGAAGATCAGGAAGCGCAAATTGTGGATAAAAACATCCTCTCTTATTTTGCAATCAAAGGGAACAAACTCTATCTTTACAGCCTTGAAAAAGTAAAGAAAGCCCAACAGCAAAAACAGCTCGAAGCTCAGCCGGAATCTCCTCCGCCATCTACAGAAAAACCAGTAGAAAAGACGGAAGAAAAGCCAGATGAGAATACAGTAGAGAAACCTTCAGACAATACTTTACAGAAATTGATTGAAGATATTTCTCAGGTTCAGACTGAGGCTGTCGAAAAACTTATCAACTAATCGGTAAATACAAGGAAAAAGAATATTATGCATATTGCAGTTACAGGAAACATCGGAGCCGGAAAAACAACTTTGACAACGATGCTTTCCAAGCATTACGGATGGGATGCACAATTTGAAGATGTAGATCATAATCCTTATCTGGAAGATTTTTATTCAGACATGAGCAAGTGGAGTTTCGCACTGCAGGTGTATTTCCTGGGGAGCAGATTCCGTCAGGTAAAGGAGATCAGGGAAAGCGGGAAAAACATTATTCAGGATCGTACGATCTATGAAGATGCCCATATTTTTGCGGAAAACCTGAATGATATGAACCTTCTTTCAGACAGGGATTTTAATAACTACTCATCAGTATTTGATCTGATGAAGTCTTTCGTATCTGCTCCGGATCTTTTAATCTATTTGAAATCTGATGTTCCTAACCTGGTTAAAAAAATCTATAAAAGAGGCCGTGAATATGAAGCATCCATCAGTATTGAATACCTTTCCAAACTGAATCAGAAATATGAAAAATGGATCTCCAACTATACAGAAGGAAAACTTCTGATTGTAGAAGTGGATGATCTTGATTTCGTTGAAAAACCTGAAGATTTCGGGTTTATTCTGGAGAAGATTGAAGCAGAGCTACACGGATTGTTTTAACATATTTTTATCAGAACATTAAGACAGACTCAGGGTAAATCTTTTTAAATTTGTTAAGACCAAGTTTAATTTTTGAAAAATATATCATGGTAGTTAAAGTTTTACATAACGGAAACTGTTCAAAGTCAAACGCTGTACTGGAGTATCTTGACGAAAACGGAGTGCCTTTTGAGATCATTAATATTGTTGAAGATCCTTTAAGTCCTCTTGAAATAAGAACGGTGCTGAAGAAACTGAATCAGAGTGTTTTTCATATTATCCGTAAAACCGATAAGCTTTACGTTGAGAACTATGCAGATAAAAACTATTCGGAAGAGGAATGGATAAAGATCCTTTCCGAAAACCCATCTTTAATACAAAGACCCATTCTGGTAAAAGGTTCAGTAGCAATGCTGGGAAGACCTATTGAAAATGTAAAATTCTTTATTGAAAAATAAACGAAATTTAATAAATAAAAAAGATCCGTTCTGTTGTAGACTACACCCAAAAGTTTAGACACTTTTTAGGGGCAGTCCATGAAAGAGCGGATCTTTTATGTTATGGGGTTTTTGTAGTAACCGGGCCATTTATCGCCTTATATAAAGCTTCCAGTTCTTTTGGAGGACGTCCGGAATCAAATTCTGAGGAGGTATACTCTTTTCCGCCAGCGGTAATGATCATAGATGATATCATTGCCTGGTCAGAATATCTGCCTGTAGTTGGAGATTTGAGTTCAGATATCTTCGGTAGGTCAATGTTCTGAGCCAGCCTGGAAACTGCCAGCCATTCGGCGGTGGAGATTTTGGTATTTATAATCTCTTCATTGATATTGGATTCTTTTGAGGAAGGAGTGAAAACAATATCTCTGCTGAACCCTCTTGTTCTTTCTGTTAACCGGATCTGTTCAATCTTTTGTTGCTGAACTGCAGAAGAGATATTTGGGGTATTATTTTCGCTGTTATTTTTGTGCATACAGTTTGTAGCAGAGGTTGCTAAAATGACATTAAATAGGATCAGTTGGATGTTCATCATATTCTGTTTTTATGTATTAATAATAAAAAACCGCTTCATCATGATGAAACGGCCTTTGTTTTTACAATAGAATAACGCCTTCTATTTTTGCTACTTCTTTATAAATATTCACTACCTGATTGGCATCCAGAACAAATGCATTGATATTGCAGGCCGTGTATTTTCCATTTTTACTTTCGCGGTTTCCCAGTGTAAATTTAATACCATCAAAAACTCTGTAAATTTCAGTAAGTTTTGCCTGGTCTGTAGGAATAATAAATTTAAATAAATAATCCTCCGGAAAATCATGATGATCCTCCAGTTTCTCCCTCAAAGACTGATAAAAGTCTTCAGGGCTTGCGTGTTGATTTCCTTGTAATATATCCATCTGCAATTGTTAATATAATATAAAAATAGCGAAAATTTTCCTATTTTCCAAACGGTCCCAGCAGGGACTTGGAGTTCTGATGTTCATAATCTTCAATGATATTGAATAATCCATTCACCAGCTGTTCAGAAGCAAGTTTACTCAATCCTCCTGAATTGACAGTGTTGTTATTTCCCCCTAAAAGACTGCCCAGAAAATTACTGCCTGATAGCGCTGTATTAATGGTTTTTACAATTCCATATTCATTCAGTTTTTCATCTACTTTAGGAGCAATGGCCGCAATAAGCTGTTGGGATGTTTTTTCCTTCAGAATCTGTGTAGCAGTGGTTCCCTGCATAATTCTCGTTACATCCTGAGCATTCAGGCTGTTTACTGCATCCTGCAAAATAGGTTTTGATGTGTTCACTGTGTAAGCCGCTGCCTGTGCTATATAATCTCTTTCTTTGGCTACCAGTGAAGGAGCAATTTTCTCCAGTGTGGAATTGATGTCTCTCAGTTCTTTTGGAAGGGCTTTATCAACCATATTATTCTGCAGGAACGCTTCTTTGTTGCCATAGATACTCATTCCCTTATCAATACCATTGAGCAGAATTCTTTTGATAATAGAAAGCCCCATGTCTGATGTTGCCAATGAAGTGCAGGATTGTACAGTGGTGGTAATAACAGCACCGGTTCCAATCAAAAGAGCGGCTGCAATGATATATTTTTTCATTGATCTTTTTATTATTTATTTCTAAGATGCATTTGTCAAAAACTGCACCAAAGGTAATTACTATTCTCAATTTAACAAAATATTAAATTGAGTACATGTTTTGGTGAATATTGTGTCAAAAATGTTAAAATTTCATTTGTAAATATGATGAATAAAGGATCTTGATTTTAAATAAAAAATTATAAAATTTATTTTTTTGGCATTTTCAATGTAATAAAATACAGCAATTTTTAAATATTTAAGATAGTTTAACAGTGTTGGATATTTTTTATATTTTTGGCTAATGTCTTTTTTTGAGATTTTAAATAACTCCACTATTTAGAGACAGGTGCAAATTTGAATTTATTTGAATAAAATTGAAACTATATGAAACAAAGTAATTTAAAGTATTCAGGTCTCATTGCCGTGTTATATTTCGGGATGAACGTGAATGCACAGGTTACGCAGGATTCTGCTAAAGTCCAGAAGATTGACGAAGTCGTTATGATTGGATATGGTAGCCGTAAAAAAGTAGACAACACTACTTCTATTAGTTCTATCAGTGCGGAAGAAGTAACTAAAACTAAAGTGTTGAATGCATCACAAGCCATTCAGGGTAAAGCAGCCGGTGTACAGGTAATAGCTTCCGATGCACCAGGATCTACTCCGACAGTGATGATCAGGGGACTTGGTACTGTATTGGGTGGAAGAACACCTTTATATGTAGTTGATGGAATGTTTACTGATAACATTAATAATATCAACTCTAATGATATTCTGACCTATGATGTATTGAAAGATGCTGCAGCATTGGCTATCTATGGTAACAGAGCTGCTAATGGAGTAATCATCATTACGACAAAGTCAGGTAGAGGAAAATTAAGCGTTTCCTATGATGGACTGGTTGGATTTAGAACCCCTTTAAAAACCATTAAAATGGCTAACGGGTCTGAATTTGCAAATTATAATAATGCTGGTAAAGCAAGTAATTATTTGAATCCTAATCAACCTTATAATACAGATTGGTTCAAAGAAATTACAAGAACGGGAATTTACAACCAGCATAACTTATCAATTTCAGGATCTTCAGAAGCTGCAAAGTACTTTTTAAGTTTAAGTAATTATGATGAGCAGTCTATCCTTAAAGGAACAAATTATAACAGGACTACAGTAAGAACCAATAACGAGTTCAGAATTACCAAAGGAATCAGATTGGCGCAGACTTTAAGCGCAACATTTACTAATGATACTCCTAAATCGTATGGTGCTTTTACAAATGCTTATAAACAATCACCATTAGTCCCTGTATATTATCCGAATGGAAAATATGGTCAGCCTATTTATAATAAGACCAACGGGAATATCGATTATGAAGGAGGACGATTTAATAACGTAGGCAACCCGGTGATGCAGCTTGCTTATGACAATCAAAGAGGTAGAAATTTCTTATTACAAGGTGGATTAAAATTGGATATAGATATCTATAAAGATTTAAAGTTTACCTCTCAATTTAGTGGAGAATATGGTAACTATAAATACTATAATTTCGTAAATTCAAAATCTTTCTGGTTAGATAGTGATCCTATGAGAACGGAAAACCAATACTCAGCTACGTCACCACTAACAAGGTTAACCAATAAAAGTCAGAACTATTTCAACTGGTTACTTAATAATTATTTAACCTATACAAAGAAAATTGAAAACCATGATATTGAAGTTGTTGTAGGTACAGAAGCTTCAGTAAAGAATGGGCTTGAGACTTTAATTATTAACAGGAAAGATGTTCCTATTGCAAAAGATTACTGGAATCTTAGCGGAGTTGATTACTATGGTAACCTGTATAGTGATAGTGATACAAAAGCTCTTGAATCAATAAAAGGAAACAGAAATACTACAATTTCCTATTTCGGAAGATTCCAATATAAATTTATGAATCGTTACTTATTAAGTGGAACGATCAGAAGAGACGGTTCTTCTCAGTTTGCTGCTGGTAATAAGTGGGGTACATTCCCATCTTTTGGTGCAGGTTGGATTATTTCCGAAGAAAACTTCATGAAAGATGGTTTCTTTGACCTTTTGAAGCTTAGAGGTGGATGGGGTAAAATCGGAAACCAGAATGTTCCTTTGAATTATCTACCACTTTCAATGGGAGCAACTTATAATTATGCGTTTGGAAGTTCACCAGTAAGCAATGGAGTTACTGTTAATAAAGGTTACGATCCGGACTTAGGATGGGAAGTTACAGAAGAATCCTCTTTAGGATTAGATTTTGGAATCCTGAATAAAAGATTGACAGGTACGTTTGATATTTATAACAGAAAGACCAAAAATCTTATTTTGGGAGTTGTTCCATATATGGCAACTGGAATTTCTGATTTGAATTATTCTCATATGGGAAGTGTTGTTAATAAAGGTGCTGAGGTAAGCCTAAACTGGGCTGATAAAGTAGGCGAGGATTTTACCTATTCAATTGGTGCCAATTATTCTTATAATAAGAACAAGCTTGCCAGCATTAATCTTTCTAAGCCTGTTTCTCAAATTGTTGGAGGAAATCTTGGAAACGGACAAGATACAAAACTTTTTAACGCTAATGCAGTTGGTTATGCATTAGGAAGTTTCTATTTATGGGAAGCTGATGGTTATGATGCAAATGGTAACCTGAAGTTTAAAGACTTGAATGGTAACGGAATTACAGGAAGTGCAGATCCGGGAGACAGAAGATTCTTTGACTCTTACATACCAAAGTCAACATTAGGTGTTAATGTTTCAATGTCCTATAAAAATTGGGATTTTGCCCTAAGTGGTTATGGAGCTTTCGGATTCAAAGTGTATAACGGTAAAAAAGCACAAAGGAATGGTGGAGAAAATGTCGAAGCTTCTGTAGCGAATGATTTTTGGACTCCTACAAACACTAATGCAGCAAATCCTGTAAATCCTGCAAATATTCCAATTGCATCTACATTCTATCTGGAAAGCGGGGATTATTTCAGAATCAATAATATTTCAGTAGGATATACATTTAAAAATGTAACGGATTATATGAAATCAATTAAGCTTTATGTAAGTGCAATTAATCCTTTTGTTTTCCAGAAATACTCAGGATATTCCTCAGAATTATCAGGATATAATCCTGCGGATCCTACTGCAGAAGGAGATCCTTACAAACGTGCAGGGGTAGAATTAGATGCTTACCCTACATTAAGATCTTTTGTATTTGGTGTTAACCTAAATTTTTAAAAAAATGAACAAAAAATATATCATAGCAGCGGCATTTTTGATTTTAGGAGCTGTTAACCAAAGTTGTAGTAATGACTTTATCGACGTGTCACCTACGGAAGCAATTCCTGAGAGCGCATTGGGTGAAATATACAATAATGATGCAGGAGCCAATAGTTTAGTTACAGCTATTTATGCTAAGTTTTTAGACTGGAATATGAGTACATTTGCATGGATCGGGGTTACATCAATTGTTTCTGATGATGCTGATAAAGGTTCAAGTGCAAGTGATTCAGGTTCAGATAAAGACATTTTGGATGCTTTGACATTTACAGCATCAACACCATCATTCAAAGAATTGTTTGCTTCTAATTATCAGGGGATTAACAGGTGTAATCAAGCGTTGAAATACCTTCCTCAGTTGGATAAGGCAGACCCGCAATTACGTGAGAGATTAGCGGGAGAGGCAAAGTTCCTAAGAGCATTTATGTACTTTACTTTAGTTAGGTCTTTTGGGGGAGTTCCGTTAGTAGATCATGTTCCCGTTACAGGGGTTGAAGCTGATAAGCAAATGACGCTAACCAGAAAAAGCAAGGAAGAAATTTACGCATTTATAGAAAAAGACCTTAAAGACGCCGCAGCAGTTTTGCCTTCTGGAACCGGTGGACAAAGAGCTACAAAAGGCGCTGCCCATGCGCTTTTAGCTAAGGTATATTTATATCAGAAGAAATGGCAGCTGGCAGTAGATGAGACTAATTTGGTTACAGGTTATTCGTTGACAACTAATTTCCAGGATATTTATAAAGTTTCCGGAGAAAATAATGCTGAATCTATCTTCGAAATTAATGGTAGTGGAGGAACAGCAGGAAGAGCAATCCAGCAGTATAGCCAGGTTCAGGGAGCAAGAGGTACTACAGGCTGGGGCTGGGGATTTGCAACGCCTACCCAAGGATTATATGACGCCTACTCTGCAACGGATTCCAGAAGAGATGCTACGATTATCCATAGAGATATGACTTTATATGATGGATATTATGTAGGTCCAAATACAGAAAATAAATTCTATAATTATAAAGCTTATTCTTCCAATTATAGAGATCAGGCTTCAACAGATGTAAACATTCGTTATCTGAGATATGCTGAAGTACTATTAATCAGAGCTGAAGCAATGAATGAGCTTGGGCAAACATCTGCAGCTATTCCTTTCCTGAATCAGGTAAGAAACAGGGCTAACATCGGAAACACGACTGCTTCTTCTCAGGCAGACGTAAGATTGGATATCTGGAAACAAAGAAGATTAGAGCTTGCTTTCGAACATGACAGATGGTTTGATCTTGTAAGAACCGGACAAGCCCAGGCAGCCATGGCGGCTGATGGTGGTAAAAAATTCATCGTTGGAAAACATGAACTATTCCCACTTCCACAAGATTTTATAATGGAAGCAGGTGGATTGTCAGCACAAAACCCCGGCTATTAAAATTTAATCAATAAAAACTTTAGAGGAGAATGAAAGTTCTCCTCTTCTTTTAGTAAGAAACCCTAAAAAAGAGATCTCATGAAAAGGAACGTATTATCAATGGCTATTACTTCATTATTCTTTGTGTATTCCTGTAAAAATGCGCCCGTTGCCAAACAGGAAACCGGAAAAACTGAAGCGGTAAAAAGCAATATCACGGATGAACAACTGATGGACAGAGTGCAAAAGGATGCTTTAAAATACTTCTGGGACTATGCAGAACCTAACTCAATGCTGGGAAGAGAACGTTACCATGAAGATAATATCTATCCGGATAACGATAAGCACGTAATCACTACAGGAGGCTCAGGCTTCGGGTTGGCAACTATTCTGGTAGGGGTAGAAAGAGGATTTGTTCCAAGAAAAGAAGCGGTGAAAAGACTTACTCACATCATGGACTTTCTGGCTAAGGCAGACCGCCACAAAGGAGCATGGTCACATTGGATCAATGGGGAAACCGGAAAAACCGTACCATTCGGGAAAAAAGATAATGGTGGTGACCTTGTGGAAACCGCTTTCCTTACCTCAGGAATACTGATGGTTCGTGAATACTTTAAAAACGGAAATGCAGAAGAAAAAAAACTGGCAGCAAAATGTGATGAACTGTGGAAAGGAATCCAATGGAACTGGTATACCAAAGGAGGACAGAAAGTCCTATACTGGCACTGGTCACCGGATTACCAATGGGAGATGAATTTTCCTCTTGAAGGATATAATGAATGCCTGATCACTTATATTTTAGCAGCCTCTTCACCTACTTATTCCATTGATGCAGAAACCTATTATAAAGGCTGGACCAGAAACGGAACTTACCTTACAGATAAAACAAAGTACGGACTACCTCTGTATGTAAAACACAACTATGCCGAAGAATACGGCGGCCCGCTTTTCTGGGCACAATATTCATATATCGGGCTTGATCCGACTGGATTATCCGATAAACTTGTCAAAAATTACTTTGACGTCAATAAAAATCAAACCCTTATCGACTATCAATATTGTGTCGAAAATCCAAAACAATGGAAAGGGTATGGTCCCAACTATTGGGGGCTTACAGCCGGATATACAAGAAATGAAGATGGAAGCACTGGATACACCGCTCACATGCCTGGCAATGATAATGGAGTGATTACTCCTACAGCTGCCTTGAGCAGTTTTCCCTATACACCAAAAGAATCAATGGCTTTCCTGAGATTCATGTATACCCAAAAACCTGAATTCATAGGATCTGCAGGACCTTATGATGCGACCTCCATTAATTATAATAATTGGTTTACCCCAAGATATCTGGCGATAGATCAGGGAACGATAGCACCAATGATTGAAAATTACAGATCAGGATTCCTGTGGAAATTATTTATGAATGCCCCGGAAATTCAGCAGGGATTAAAAAAGCTAAGCTTCCGGTCAGCCAAATATGGAATAAAATAACTCAACAGGAACGGGCCATTATCCTGAGCTTATCCGAAGGCAGCCCGTTTACATAAAAATGATCAAATCCGTTGGCTCTAGCTAAAATCTAAATAACAATATGAAACTAAAACTGAAAC
Organism: Chryseobacterium sp. NRRL B-14798; assembly: GCF_050470705.1. Classification (NCBI taxonomy): domain Bacteria; kingdom Pseudomonadati; phylum Bacteroidota; class Flavobacteriia; order Flavobacteriales; family Weeksellaceae; genus Chryseobacterium; species Chryseobacterium sp. NRRL B-14798. Next base: position 1,868,653 of record NZ_JBFLUL010000005.1, read on the forward strand.
ATATTCCTCTTTTATTGCTGCCGTTTTCAATACCAATGAATGCGCAGGAGATAAAAGGGGAACTCAATAAAGAAATTAAAAGACAGGAGAAAATGTCATACATTCTGGATTACCCACAGGATGTTAAAGGAAATGTACCATTAATTGTTTTCCTTCATGGTTCAGGAGAGCGTGGAACTAATCTTGATCTGGTAAAGGCACACAGTCCGTTTACCTATAAAAACCTGATCAAAGAACCTGTAGCTATTCTCGCACCCCAATGCCCGGAAGGAACATGGTGGGATACGGTTACCGTATATAATCTGATCAAGGAAATTCAGAAGAAATATAAAATTGATGCTTCCCGTATTTATCTTACAGGACTTTCTATGGGAGGATGGGGAACCTTAAAGCTGGCCATGGAGCATCCGGAAATGTTTGCTGCAGTGGCTTCAGTTTGTGCTCCTACAGATCAGGTAATGACCGCCAATATTCATCGGTTTAAAGATCTGAACATGAAAATTTTCCATGGCGGAATGGACGATATTGTACTACCTGCCAATGCTTTTAATTTTTATCAAAAGCTGCATCCTGTAAACCCTTCAGCAGAATTGGTTATTTTCCCGAATGATAATCATAATTCATGGGATTCGGCATACTCCAATCCCGCTTTGTATGAATGGATGCTGTCCAAAAGGAAAGAAAAGTAATCCAAGACACCAATGATTGAAAAATAAACCCATCAAATTAAAGCAAAAATATAAAACAATAATTTAAGAAGATAGATTTATGAAAAAGTTAATTGTAATCGCCACTTTAGCATTGGCACCTGTATTTTCCGCACAGGAAATGGTAACGAAGCCCGTTCAGTCTTACCAGACAGCTCAGTATCAGGCTAAGAAGAAAGCTTTTGTAGACAATCTTTTATCTAAAATGACATTGGATGAAAAAATTGGCCAGATGAACCTTCCGACTTCCGGAGATTTCACTACAGGACAGGCACAGAGCTCTGATATCGGAAAGAAAGTAGAGCAGGGATTAGTCGGCGGATTATTCAATATAAAAGGAGCAGATAAGATCAAGGCTGTTCAGAAAGTGGCCGTAGAAAAAAGCCGTCTGAAGATTCCTATGATTTTCGGGATGGATGTTATTCACGGCTATGAAACTACTTTCCCGATTCCTTTAGGGCTGGCTGCCTCATGGGATATGAACCTCATCCAGCAGTCTGCAAAAGTAGCTGCGAGAGAAGCTGCTTCCGACGGGATCAACTGGACATTCTCTCCCATGGTAGATATTTCCCGTGAACCAAGATGGGGAAGGGTATCAGAAGGTTCAGGAGAAGATCCTTATTTGGGAAGTGAAATTTCCAAAAACATGGTATATGGCTATCAGGGGAAAGACCTTGCGAACGGAACCAATATTTTAGCATGTGTAAAGCACTTTGCCCTATATGGAGCAGGGGAATCCGGAAGAGATTACAATACGGTTGATATGAGCCATGTAAGGATGTTCAACGAATATTTTCCTCCTTACAAAGCTGCAGTGGATGCTGGTGTGGCTTCTGTAATGGCCTCTTTCAATGAAGTGGACGGAGTACCGGCGACAGGAAACAGATGGCTTCAGACGGAAGTATTAAGAAATCTATGGAAATTTAAAGGATTTGTAGTAACAGACTATACCGGTATCAATGAAATGGTAGACCACGGTATGGGAGATCTTCAGCAGGTATCTGCTTTGGCTTTAAAAGCTGGAGTTGATATGGATATGGTGGGAGAAGGTTTTTTAACAACTTTAAAAAAATCCCTTCAGGAAGGAAAAGTTACGCAAGCTGAAATTGATATGGCAGCAAGAAGAATTCTTGAAGCAAAATATGATCTTGGTTTATTTGATAATCCATACAAACATGGAGATGCGAAGTTAGCGGCAAAAGAAGTCTACAATATGGAAAACCGTAATATAGCAAGAAATGCAGCTGCCCAATCCATGGTGTTATTGAAAAATGACAATCAGGTATTGCCTTTAAAGAAATCAGGAACAGTGGCTGTAATCGGCCCATTGGTGAATAACTCAATGAATATGGCCGGAACATGGAGTGTTGCGACAAAACATGCTGCTTCAGTTTCTTTGATGCAGGGATTACAGTCGAACTACGGAAAAGAAGTTAAGTTTTTATCAGCAAAAGGTGCGAATATTGACTATGATGCCAAATTAGAAGAAATCTATGCTGCTCATGGTAAAAAAACAGACAGAGACAACCGTTCCAAAGAAGAATTGCTAAAAGAGGCCGTAGATATTGCCAACAAAGCCGATGTGATTGTTCTGGCTATCGGAGAATCTGCTGAAATGAGTGGAGAATCTTCTTCAAGAACAGAAATTACGATTCCTCAGTCTCAGGTTGATCTGCTAAACGAGTTAAAGAAGACGGGAAAACCAATTGCAATGGTTCTTTTCACAGGACGTCCATTAGCTTTAACCAATGTAAAAGATACTCCGGATTCTATTTTGAATGCCTGGTTTGCTGGATCTGAAGCAGGTAATGCGATTGCGGATGTTCTGTTCGGAAAAGTAAACCCGTCCGGAAAACTTCCGATGACTTTCCCAAGAAGCCTTGGACAGGTGCCAATCTATTATAATGCTAAAAATACAGGCCGTCCGCTGAGTCAGGATAAAGTAGACAAATGTACTTATGAAAGATTCCGTTCAAACTATATGGACGAATGTAATACGCCATTATACGCTTTCGGATATGGATTGAGCTATACGAAATTCAATTATTCTGATATGGCAGTTTCCACTGCTACCGCGAAAGGAAATCAGACGGTTCAGGCATCCGTTACAGTAACGAATACAGGAAATTATGACGGAGCTGAGGTTGTTCAGTTGTATATCAGAGATATGGTGGGAAGTATTACAAGACCGGTAAAAGAATTAAAAGGTTTCCATAAAATATTTCTGAAAAAAGGAGAATCTAAAAAAGTAACTTTCGATATCACTCCTGAAAGCCTGAAATTCTATAACGGAGATTTGAAATATGACTGGGAATCAGGTGAATTTGATATTATGATCGGAACCAGTTCTGACAATGTTCAGCATTCAAAAATCAATTGGACTAAGTAATATCCGGAAAAGTAATTCACCGGATTGTGTTATGAAGTTTTTTGGCACGATTTTTAATAATACCTCGGGTAATTATTAGTATACAAATCGACATGAAAAAAACAATTTTATTAAGCACAATGTTCCTGGGTTCTTTACTATTTGCACAAAAAGGAACAATAAAAGGTGGAGACAAAGATGCACACGGATGTATTGGTTCTGCAGGATATACTTATTCTCAAATTAAGAAAGACTGTATAAGAACGTTTGAACAGAAAATCAAGTTAACAGAAGTAGCTCCGAAAGACAGCTATACTTCGATAGCTGCAGTTATTTTCAGTAAAGACATGAAACAAGCTGAGGTTTTTGTAAAAGATGCCGGTGAAAGAAGCATTATCCTTACCAGAGCAGGAGGTAAAGCCAAAGCATGGAAAAAGGATGGTTATGTATTGGTTCCTTACAAAAAGCACGGATATCAGCTTAAAAAGGATAATATCGTGATCTATCAGTAAGATCCGGTTAAAAAAAACCGCTCGGAAGAGTGGTTTTTTTGTACCTTAGAGAAATTAATTAATATCACATTTTTGGGATATTTTTAATCCATCAGAAAACAAAAATTTTACCTATGAAAAAAATAATTTTACTCAGTACCATGTTCCTTGGATCATTCGTTTTTGCACAAAAAAGTACTCCTGTTCTCGGAGGCGACAGAGATGTTCACGGTTGTATCGGCTCCGCAGGATATACGTATTCACAATTAAGAAATAATTGCATACAGACTTTCAATCAGAAAATAAAACTCAAAGAAGTAAACTCAGACAAAAGCTATACTTCAATGACGGCAGTTATTTTTAATAAAAGCATGACTAAAGCCGAAGTATTCATTCCGGATGGAGCTGCAAAAAGCATTATTTTGGATAAGCAGGGAAAAGCAAAAATATGGAAAAGCGGAGCTCACGTGAAAGACAGCTATGTTTTAACTCCCTATAAAAAAAGCTATCAGATCAAGAAGAATGATGAAGTCATTTATCAGTAAAATAAAACCACAAATAACAGACCACTCGCAAGAGTGGTTTTTTTATGTCAATAATTAAAATTAATTCGGTTTAATACGACATGTTTTGACGTTGTGGATAAATATTTTTACATCATAATAAAATAAAAACTGGTATAAATAGAGAGAATCTAATTAAAAATAGTATGATTTACAGGATACCACACAAAAATGATTTCCATATCTTAAAAAGTGTTAAATTCGCGAAGTTTTAAGAAACTAATTACTAACTCAAAAAAACATAGGATGAAAAAATTCTACTTCGGTGCATTTACTTTATGCACAGCCCTGGGTGTATCTGCTCAGGAAGTGATATGGCAGAAAGATATACAATCTTCTACCCAGGATTTTCTAAGCCAGGTCACCACAACCATTGATCAGCAATACCTGATCTCGGGAAGCTCTATACAGTCTAAAAGCCAGTCGCCAGCAGCCAGCGGCCAAAAGCAGAATAACGGCTACGATTTTCACTTAATTAAACTTGACCAGCAAGGGAAAGAATCATGGGAGAAATATTTCTCAGGACAAAACCACGATTATCTGTCTGCTACTGTTACCACGCAGGATGGCGGATTTCTTTTGGCAGGAACTTCTTATTCAGGAAAGGGATTGGATAAAAAAGAGGATTCCAAAGGAGGTTCAGATATCTGGCTGATCAGAATCAATGAATTCGGAGATGAACTATGGCAAAAAAACTTGGGAAGTTCTTCCGATGAAGAAGCAAGAGCTGTTATCCAAACTACAGATTTAGGATTCTTTGTTGCAGGAAATGTCCAAAACTCATCAAAAGGCTATGGTTCCAAAGATGTTTTAATCACGAGACTTGATAAAGACGGAAAAGAAATCTCCCAATTGATCTTAGGTGGAAAAGGTTTAGACGAAGTAGAGAAGATGATTCCAACTAGAGACGGTGGGGCATTACTGGGAATGTATTCGAGGAGTTCTGAAGTAAAGGCTGGAAGTGGTGTGAAAATCGACTCTTATTCCAAAGCCAGCAGCAATTATGGTGAAGGCGACTACTGGATTGTCAAGCTGGACAAAAACGGAAAAGTAGAATGGGAAAAGAACTTTGGAGGTAAAGGAGATGATCATATCAGAACGCTGGCATTAACTTCAAATGGTTTTATTATTGGCGGAGAATCCAGATCAGAAAGGTCAGGAAACAAAACCGTCGGATTAGAGGAAGGAACAGATCTTTGGCTGATTTCTTTAAATGAAAGAGGAGATGAACAGTGGCAGAAATCTTACAATTTTAAAAACCGCGATATCCTGATGGGAATGAGCGTTCTTCATTCAGCAGATGATAAATCATCCAAAGGAATCTTATTGGGAGGCTATACCCAGGCAGAAGGAAGAATAGAAACAGATGATGAAACTTTCTGGATGTTATACCTTGACCAGAATGGAAACGAGCAGTGGAGAAAACATGTCAAAGGAGAATCCGGAAAGAAGGAAGAAAGGCTTTCCGATGTAAAGCTGAACAGAGACGGTTCTATTATTCTGGCAGGAACCAGTGCAGAGGAACTAGGTAAAGAAAATTGGAAGATTGTGAAAGTGGGAGACAAACAGGTTGATCAGCTGATTGAAAAATATGATATTAAGATCTATCCAAACCCTGTTTCGGATTATGCTTATGTGGAAATAGGTTTTGATCCTTCGACAGGCTCAGGACAGGGTTTTAAGGATGCAGATATTCTGTTGTATGATATGAGTGGAAGACAGCTTCAGAGTATAAAGACTAAGAATAGAGTGACTAAGATTAATACCCAGGCTTTAGTTCAGGGAGCTTATCTGGTGACGATAAAAACGGATACCTACAAAACAGCGAATGCTAAATTGATTAAGAAATAAATGCAATGAAAAAAGATATATTCAATAAACTCATCGCTTTGGGTTTACTATCCATGAGCTTACTGTACTACGGGCAAGCTTCAAATTCAAACTCTAGTACAGGTGTAACACGACCCGTACCTACTATTTCTTCACTTGCAACCTATAATAATATCCCTGTTTCGATACAAACAGGAATACCGGATATATCCTACAACTTATTCAGTGTTCCTTCAAATAGTAAAAGCTTTGGTATCGATATGGGAATCAGCTATCATCCGGTGAATGCAACTGATGAGTGGATTGGTGATTTGGGACGGGGTTGGTCCTTATTTGGACAGGGAGTAATTTCCAGAGAAATAATAGGTGAGTTTGACGAACATTTCACACTAGGAGATAGTTATTTAAAGAATTATTTTGATGATGTTTATAATTATACCATTCCGGGGGAATCAGGAAAATTCAGATTTATAAGGGATACTTCTAACAACACTTTTAAATTGGTAAAACTTACTTCAACTTCTTCAACAATTAATTATCAGCGTGCAGCAAGTAATACTTCCACTCTGGTTGTGGATTCTTTTACCATTATAACAGATAAAGGTATAAAGTATAAATTCGAAATTTATGGACTTTCCAGAGCAAGAGTAATGGTACATCAATATCCCAATGGAGGTATATTATATGGTAATCAAAATTATCGCAGTGCATTCTTTCTGACCTCTGTTGAAGACGAAAGCGGGAATATTCTGGCTTCTTATAACTACCTCAAGGATGTTACAAATCCCATTGGAGAACCAGATGTAATTGAATCTGAACAATATAAGCTTACAGATATTGAAGTGAAAAATCAAGGACTCATCAAATTTGAATATGATAAGCTAAATGCAACAGATCTGGGAAATATAAAAGCAGATAAATTCAGATTAAAAAGTGCTTCATTAAAAACAGTTACGGGTCAATTAATTTCTAAATATACTTTTCAGACAGGTCTTGAGTCTTTTACTAAAATAGATGTCAATAATAACGAAATAGAAAAAACGAAATTCCAATACGGAAGTATTACTTTTACTCAGGAGCCAAATACAGATCCGAATCCAGAGCTTTTTATTCCAACAACTTTAAGAGAAGTTCAGCTGCCTTCTGGCGGAACCATTAGATACACATATGATTTTATTCCTTTTCATTATACAGAAGAGCCTAAAATAGTAGTACCGGAGGAAAATCTGGGAAATGTTTCATTCACAACAATCAATAGTATTGCCAAAAAGTATTTTTTTACTGTACCCGTCAACAATGGTGGCGCTCCATTTCCTAATAAACCTTATTATGTTGCGATCGATATTAATGCAGGGCAGCTTGCCAACAATTATTGGTCTCTGGTATTTTATAAAAAAGTAGGTAGTTCTTATCAGCCTGTACCTATGTCATTAGGACCTGCTGTAGAACCTGATCCGGACTATCCTACCAGACAGCTTTTTCCTTTTTATAATACCGATGCCGGTGATTATTATGTTTCATTAGTGAGTGCAGAACCAGGTATTACCATACCTTTTGGTCAAGTTTACTTTGAAGCAAAACATTTGGGAGAGCCGGTTGAAACTATCGTTCGCAAGCCTTCTTCAACCGGACAGGCGAGAATATCAACCATAAAATATTATAATGAAATATCATCATCTATCCAAATAGGAACTATTCCTGCAAAAGTAGAGGAATATAATTATAACAAGTTTGATAATCCTGCAGAATCTAGTGGTCGCTATGTAGAAGGAGGAGCCGCAGAAGATGGCGTAACAGCCCTTAATCCTGTCATAATATATCAAAATGTAAAAATCTCAGGAGGAACTGAAGGCTATACAAAATATTATTTCAAAACACCTTACGATTACCCTCGTACAGAACTGAATTCTCGTCCTTTTTGGCCCAATTTCAGTATTATGCGCAGTGGGCTGCTTGCTAAAAAAGAAATTTACAACGCTCTCAATGCAAAAGTAGCAGACGAGGCATTTGATTATACTTTTATGGAATATGATGCTCCTGAATATTTACCCGTTTCCAGTGGTGTAGTAGGTAATTCCTATGTAAAAACAGTTTGGGTAAAAGATCAGACTGCGATATCACATAGTTATTTTAATTCAGGTATTACTGAAATAAAGAAAGCGGTTTTTAATAACACGAATAATTATAGACCTAACTTAGAAAAAGTTACTTTGTTTGACGGAAGTATCCAAGAAGTAAAATATAAATATGCGCAAGATAAAAACAATCAAAAATTAATTGCAGCCAATATGATTGGTATTCCTTTAGAAACTGAAACAACTAAAACTATTGGAGTTGTCTGCAAAACACTTTCAAAGATCGAAACCAAATATGACAACCCATTGAATTTACTTCCAAGCTCTGTTGTCTCCACTGATTTACAGAATGTTGTTTCTACCGAAGTGACTTATGATAAATACGATTCCAAAGGAAACCTTCAGCAGTACACTACAAAAGCAGGTGTTTCCACAGTCATCATCTGGGGCTATAACTTTACCCAGCCCATTGCCAAAATAGAAGGTGCCAAATTAACAGACATCCAGCAGTCACTGATTGATTCCATTATTAATGCTTCTAATACAGATGCTTCTGCTGCAGCTAATAATGATGAAACTTCATTTTTATCTGTACTAAATACCTTCAGAAGTAGTTTGCCAAACTATCAGATTACCACCTATACCTATGATCCTTTAATTGGGGTAAGAAGCATCACACCACCATCAGGAATCAGAGAAAGCTATGTTTATGATTCCGCAAACAGACTTCAGAAAGTGATCGATGTGAATGGTAAAGTGTTGAAGGAAATGAAATACAACTATAGAAACTAAAACTGATGAAAAAGATAATAATACCAATAGGAGCGTTGCTCTTATCCAATATAGCCTATGCGCAGCTTTCCACGATTTCAAGCAATGAAAACTATATTCAGTCCAAAACGTATCTGGATTATAATGGAACATCTGCTACCAAATCCTCAGAAACCGTACAGTATTTTGACGGGTTGGGAAGACCAAAACAGGTAGTGAATGTCAAAGCATCACCACTGGGACGTGATGTAGTTACTCATATAGAATATGATCCTTTCGGAAGACAGGTAAAAGATTATTTACCTGTTCCCCAGCTTTCTACCAGCAATGGAAACTATTATTCAGGACCCTTGGGTGTTTATCCTAACACGTATGGTAATGAAAAGATCTATTCTGAAAAAGTTTTGGAAAGCTCACCATTGGACAGGGTTCTGGAACAGAAACAGGTAGGTAATGACTGGAACGGAAAATCTGTAAAGTTCAGCTATGACACCAACGGACTGAATGAAGTCTATCAGTACATTAGTACCACGAGCTGGATAAATGGAGCTACTAAAAGTGCACTGAGCTTATCCTCTGCCACGGTTTATGCCCCAAACCAGCTTTATAAAAACTCTGTCAAAGATGAGGATGGTAATGAAACCATAGAATTTAAAAACGGTAAAGGTCAGGTTGTTTTGGTAAGGAAAGTCATGAGCCCCGCAGAAAATGTGGATACCTATTATGTTTACAATGAATATGACCAGCTGGCTTTTGTCATTCCTCCTCTGGCTGTTCATAAGCCTATTACGGATGATCTTCTCAATACCTTATGCTATCAGTACCATTATGATGGTAGGGGAAGACTGGTGGAAAAAAAGCTTCCCGGAAAAGGCTGGGAGTTTATGGTATATGATAAAGCCGACAGGCTGATGCTTACCCAGGATGCCAATATGAAAGGATCTGGAAAATGGCTGATGACCAAGTATGACCAGTTTGGAAGAGTTGCCTATACAGGAATATTCAGTTCAAATGACAGTAGGGCGACAATACAGGATCAGATCAAGGATTTGGTTATTTATGATGCGCGCCATTCTACAGGTATTGTAAGAAATGGAATGAATATTTATTATACGGCTGTCTATTTTATCCCTGAAAGTATTTTGTCGGTTAATTATTACGACTCTTATCCTGCTTACAGTTTTAATCCGGCCTTCCCTTCAACAATTCAGGGAGAACCTGTATTGACTGAAACTCCTGTAGCTGACGGAAGAAGTACCAAAGGACTACCTGTAATGAGTTTTGTAAAAAACATTGAGGATGACAACTGGACCAGGAACTATACCTATTATGATACTAAGGGAAGAGCTATTGGAAGTCACTCCATTAATCATCTGGGAGGATATACCCACACAGAATCCAAACTGGATTTTGCAGGAATCACGAAACAGACTGTAACAAGGCATAAGAGACTGAGTACGGATACCGAAAGGGTCATCACAGAAACCTTTGATTATGACAGTCAGAACCGCTTGGTTACCCATAAACATAAGATTGATAATAATGCTGAAGAAATCCTGGCTCAGAATACCTATAATGAAATTTCCCAGGTTACGAATAAAAAAGTGGGAGGAGTTACAGCTTCTTCTCCGCTTCAGCAGATAGATTACCAATATAATATCCGTGGGTGGCTGACCCAGATTAACGATCCTGCCAACCTTGGAAATGACCTGTTTGGATATAAAATAAAATATAATGAAGTACAAGGTCTGGAAGTCCCCAATACCAATTACCCAAACCACAAAGTAAAACCGAAATACAACGGCAATATCGCTGAAGTTGATTGGAAAACCTCTACAGGAGCGAATGATAATGTGAGAAGATACGGATATGTTTATGACCCGTTGAACAGGCTTACAGCAGGTTTCTATCAAAAAGACACCAATCCTTCCGGGAAAGAATACAATGAACTCTTTGCTTATGACCTGAACGGGAATATTCTGAATCTGGTAAGAACCCAGGGACTTCTCCCGGGAAGTACTGAGGCCATGGTGATCGATAATCTGATCTACAGCTACACGGGAAACAGGCTTACCAAAGTATCCGATGCCTATCTTAACAGTTTAGGATATCCTGTAGGAGGAAATGAAATAGGCTATGACGATAACGGAAATATGACGACCCAATTGGATAAAGGAATTTCCTCCATTCAATATAATTATCTAAATTTACCACGAAAGATTACCCAGAACTCAAAAGTAATGGATTATATTTACAGAGCAGACGGAGTGAAACAAAAAAAGGTTTTCGGAACAGAAACAACCGATTATCTGGATGGTTTTCAGTATACCAATTCGATATTAAAGTTTTTCCCAACCGCAGAAGGATATTTTAATGTTGAAACCGGAAAGTACGTGTATAATTATACTGACCACCTTGGAAATACAAGATTAAGCTATGCTAAAAATGGAGCAGGAACAGAGATCATTGAAGAAAGTAACTATTACCCGTTTGGATTGAAACATGAGGGATATAATGTATTAACTGGAAATCCATCATATAAGTATAAGTACAATGGAAAGGAATTGCAAGAGACTGGTATGTATGATTATGGGGCCAGAATGTATATGCCGGATATTGGAAGATGGGGTGTTGTAGATCCACTGGGAGAAATGTATAGAAGACACTCTCCGTATAACTATACGGTAAATAATCCTATAAATTTTACAGATCCTGATGGTAGATGGGTTAGAGGAGCAGGTTTTTTTAATAATCTTTTCAAATCGGATGCTAGAATTCATGCTGAGCAGTGGGCTGATAAATTAGGTTCAGGCTCTTATGGTATAGCTGTTAATAAAGGAAGTAATGGAACATGGAATGTAAGTTCTCATACTACTAACTTAAGTATTACAGATACTTTTAATTCAAAAGGTCATGTTAGTACATTTTATGTTGGAAGTGCTGGAGGAGGAGGTATAGGTACCCCACCATCATCTGGTGATCCTTGGGGCGCTACAATTAGTTCTATTCCTGAATCACGTGGTAAAACGGAATTGCAGATGCAAGTTTCTGAGAATCCATTAGTGCAAGGTACAGCTATTGATTTGCTTACTGGGGGTACAGGAGCCGCTATATCTTCACTACGAACTGCTATTAGGATCAGGAGATTGAGTTCTCGAGTTGAAAAGACAGCATCTGATATCTATGCTTCTGGAAGCGCACCATCGGTAGTGGTGGGAGCAGAACTAAATGGACAAACAGTGATTGGAATTAGCGCAAAGGCTCCGACTGAAATTGCACCACAATTACAAGATGTAGTAGAAATGTTAGGTGGTGCTGGAACAAAAAATATCAATAAAACATCAGTAGCATGTTGTGCGGAATTTCATGCTGGAAATGAATTGCTCCTAAAAAATCCACAGGCCTTTCCATCGCAAATTAATTTTACAGAAGCTATAAGACCTAGGACAGGAAAGGTTGTTCAGATGTGTGGTAATTGTAAAGCAACTTTTGGAAAATAATTATATTTTATGTATACAGAAATAGAACAACAAACATTAGACATTGACTGGTTTTTTACGGATGGTAAATATATTAGTTTTGTTGCTTCTGGAGGGGGAAAACTACCTGAAACAGTTGCAAATTCAGAAGTAAACAATAAAAAATTAGTATCTTATTTTAAGGGTTTGCCAAAAATATCCGATCCAATAGTAAATCCTTTATTAAATGAATTATTAACTAGAATATTTGGAAGTGGTGCTAATGAAAGATATTTAAGAGATTTTATCTATTTTACTCAAAGAGGTCTTTACTCTTTTGATAAAACAAATTTAAATGATTTTATAGATAATCAGTATCATTTGGTTACTACTCCTATAAACCCCTTAGAAATAATTGATTTACCTCCGGATATTTTAGATATTTTGATGCAAACCAAAATTGAAGATAATATAAATTTGATAAGTAATTTGGATGTTAGTAAAATAATATAAGCAAATATTCCCCTGCTGGCGCGAGCGTCTCGCTCGTGTCCACAAATAAAACGAAGCCTCTGCAATAGCAGAGGTTTTTTATTTTCCCTGTTTTGAAAAACTATATTGATATATAATGATCATCAAAAGTTAATAAACAAATTGTCTTTGTAAATTGTATAAAATGAATAGTTTATATTTTTTTATCTGAAAAATTTCTATATTGTATTACCAAATTAAAGCGTAATCCGAAAAGCATATAGAGTAGGAGAAAAATCAAAAAAATGTTACTATGAAAAACTTAAGAAAACTTTCAAAAAGAGAATTGAAAATTGTTCAGGGAGGTATCCCGATGTGTCTGGCAGGATACTTCTGGTGCTCACTGGAAAGAAAATGTATTCCTGTTGGATCACCATGCGGACTTATTATCGATTAACTAATTAAAAATAGTAAAAACAGGCTGTCTCAGAAATGGGACAGCTTTTTATGTGCTCTCACCAATTGACCTAGGAATCAGTAGCGTAAAGAAAATTTGAATGTAATCCGTTAAAAAATTTCCACTGTCTGAGCATGGGACTTACTCAGAACCGAAGCAGAACCGGATAATCCATGCGAGTTTGGAAATTTTAGGAGTACATTCAAATTTTTAGCGGATGATTCCCGTCTTGAACTTTTGCATACTTTTGTTTCAAGACAAAAGTATAAATGAAAATCATAATAAATATTTTACAAGTTATTGTTTTACTTCTTTTTTGTATATGTCACTTATTTATTCATGGTATTAACCGCCAGTCATTTAAAAAGTAGTATGTACTAATGTACGACTTAGGAATCAGGAGCGTTAAGAAAATTTCAATGTAATCCATTAAAAAATTTCCACTGTCTGAGCATGGGACTTACTCAGAACCGAAGCAGAACCGAATGATCCATGCGAGTTTGGAAATTTTAGGATTCCATTTAAATTTTTAGCGGATGATTCCCCATCTTGAACTTTTGCATACTTTTGTTTCAAGACAAAAGTATAAATGAAAATCATATTAAATATTTCCCAAGTTATTGTTTTACTTCTTTTTTGTATATGTCACTTATTTATTCATGGTATTAACCGCCAGTCAATTAAAAAGTAGTATGTACTAATGTACGACTTAGGAATCAGGAGCGTTAAGAAAATTTGAATGTAATCCGTTAAAAAATTTCCACTGTCTGAGCATGGGACTTGCTCAGAACCGAAGCAGAACCGGATGATCCATGCGAGTTTGGAAATTTTAGGATTCCATTTAAATTTTTAGCGGATAATTCCAGTCTTGAACTTTTGTATACTTTTGTTTGGCTATGTCGAATCTTCGATTTCAAGACAAAAGTATAAGTATAAATTATGAATGAAAATCATCAGATCTGGATTTTCAACTCTCAATGAAAAACCGTATTTTTGTACATCTAAAAAGTAAAAGAACGAATGAATTCCTACAAAAATCCATTGGAAGAGCGCTACTCCAGTGAAGAAATGTTATTTAACTTCTCACACAATAACAAATTCCAGAATTGGAGAAAGCTTTGGATAGCTCTTGCTGAAATCGAAAAAGACCTTGGACTTGAAATTACAGACGAGCAGATCGCTGAGTTAAAAGCTAATGCTGAAAACATCGATTATGAGAAAGCAGCAGAGTATGAAAAAAAATTCCGTCATGATGTAATGGCTCACGTTCACGCTTATGGGGATGTGGCGCCTTCAGCAAAAGGAATTATCCACCTGGGAGCTACTTCAGCTTTTGTAGGAGACAATACAGACTTAATTCAGATCCGTGACGGACTTTTAATCTTAAAGAAAAAGTTGGTTAACGTAATGAAGAACTTAGCAGACTTTGCTATTCAGTATAAAGACCTTCCCACTTTAGGGTTTACACACTTCCAGCCGGCTCAGCTGACAACAGTTGGGAAAAGAGCTACACTTTGGTTACAGAGTTTGGTTCTTGACATCGAAGAACTGGATTTCTTCCTTGAAACCCTTCGTTTCAGAGGAGTAAAAGGAACAACAGGAACAGCTGCCAGTTTCCTTGAGCTTTTCAACGGTGATTATTCCAAAGTAAAACACCTAGATAAAGAACTTTCAAAAAGATTCGGCTTCGATAAAGTGTTCGGAGTTTCCGGACAGACTTACGATAGAAAAATCGATGCGAAAGTAGTTGCTTTATTAGGAAATATTGCACAATCTGCGCATAAATTCACAAACGATTTACGTCTACTTCAAAACCTTAAGGAAATTGAAGAACCATTCGAGAAAAACCAGATTGGTTCATCGGCGATGGCTTACAAGCGTAATCCAATGAGAAGCGAAAGAATCGGAGCATTGGCAAAATATGTAATGTCTCTGACGACAAGTTCTGCAATGGTGGCCTCTACACAATGGTTTGAAAGAACATTGGATGACTCTGCCAACAAGAGATTAACCATTCCTCAGGCGTTTTTAGCCGTGGATGCTATTCTTTTGATCTGGAACAACATTCTGAACGGAATTGTAGTATATCCAAACAGAATCAACAAGCACATTATGGAAGAGCTTCCTTTCATGGCGACAGAATATATCATCATGGAAGAAGTAAAAGCAGGTGGTGACCGTCAGGAAATCCACGAGGTGATCAGAGTTCACTCTATGGAAGCTTCAAAGAAAGTGAAAGAAGAAGGAAAAGAAAACGACCTTATCGAAAGAATCTTAAATGATGATTCTTTAAAACTAGACAAATCAAAACTGAAAGAAGTTTTAGATCCTAAAAACTTTATTGGTTTCGCGCCGATCCAGACGGAAGAATTCGTCAAGAACGAGGTACAGCCGATTATAGACCAAAACAAAGACTTAATAGGATTGGAAGCTGATCTTAAAGTATAAAACAATATGCAGTCTTTTCGGCTGCATATTTTATTTCCCACTCCAACTAATATGAAAAAACTACTACTAACCATTATATTAACACCAGTCATTTCTTTTTCTCAGACTAAAGAAGATTTACATTATTTCAAATCCAAAGATTCTTTAGTAGGAGTAAAAGATAAAGCAGGAAAAATAATTGTTCCTGCACAGTTCAAAATCTTTTCATTTCTAAAAGATGGAGATCCTGTAGAAGGGGAAACCATTCTTTTTGATGGCAGTAAAGAAGGTGAAAAACCGGAGAAAAATGCATGGGGCTATGTGTATGACAGAAATGGGAAATTCCTGTATCAGCCTTTCCTTTTTGACAATGGGGCAGATTATTTCTCTGAAGGACTGAGAAGATTGGTTAAAAATGGTAAAGTAGGATTTGCAGACCGAAACGGGAATACTGTTATTGTAGCTAAGCACGATTTTGCATTTCCTTTTAATTATGGATATGCTGCATTTTGTGACGGCTGTGACTGGGAAAAAACAAATGACGAGCACAGATCCATTGTAGGAGGAAAATGGGGCGTGATGAATGTCAAAGGAGAAACGGTTCAGCCATTGGCAAAACCATCAGAAAAGGATGTTGAAATAGATGGTAAATATTATCCTAATCAGTTTCAGTATAATGAAAAGGAGAAGAATATCCTTCAGTTCTTTGAAAAGCAGAAGAAAAAATTATCAGATCTTTATTATGTAAATTTTTACAGTAAACTGTCTGAAAAAGAAAAGAATCTTTTTTTTGAAATCGTAGAAAGACCAAAAGAAAACTTTCCGTATTATCAGGTGAATACCTATAATCACAAGAAGAAAGATTTGGATATGCTGTACCGTTTCAAATTCCTGGTTTCAGAAGATGGAAAAACATTTTATGCCATTGAGGATTTTAATGAAAAGAAAGTTCCTTTTGAAAACTGGCTGAAAGAAGAAATAAAAAATGCAGAAGACTTTCAGAAAGAACATAAGGATAATCCGAATAAATTTATCAATAAATAATATAAAATTGGAAATTCGGCAGTTCAAATTTGAAGAACATATGACTTATTCCTTTAAATTTGTACAGAATAATGATTGGGAAGAAAATCTCTTTCAAAAATTTCCAATATAGATGGGTTTAAAGAAAAAAACTTTAACTCAGAAAAAGTAAAAAAGAAAAATAAATCTAATATTAAAAATCTGACATCTAATTTTTAATAATGTTACAGAATCAAAATCATCAACAATTAATGACCGATCTTAAGGAGCTGGTAGACAAGACAAGAAGTCAGGTCGCTGCTCAGGTAAACTCGGCAATGGTGGTTTTGTACTGGGAGATAGGAAAAAGAATAAATGAAGATGTTTTAGATAATAAGAGAGCAGAGTATGGTAAAGAAGTTATTGTACAAATCTCTCAACAACTTACGTTAGAATTTGGAAATTCATTTTCTGAGAAAAATATCCGAAAAATGATGCAGTTTGCGTCTGTTTTTAGTGATTTTAATATTGTCGCATCAGCGATGCGACAATTATCATGGACTCACTTTCTGCTTCTTATTCCTATTTCGCAAGATACTAAAAGAAACTTTTATCTTGAAGTTTGTAAAATTGAAAATTGGAGTGTCAGAGTCTTGAGAGAAAAAATCAATTCTCTGCTTTTTGAACGAACAGCAATAAGCAAAAAGCCTGAGGAAATAATAGATAAAGAACTGAAAAAATGGTCTGAAAATAATATTTTAAACCCTGATTTGGTTTTTAAAGATCCCTATTTTCTTGATTTTTTGGAATTGAAAGATACATTTTCTGAAAAAGATTTAGAAGAAGCCATTATCGTGGAACTTCAAAAATTCATTTCTGAGTTGGGAAGTGATTTTGCATTTCTTTCAAGACAAAAAAGAATCACAATAGATAATAGAGACTACTACCTGGATTTGCTTTTCTATCATAGGAAACTAAAATCTTTAGTCGTTATCGAACTGAAATTAGGTGAATTTGAAGCCAGCCATAAAGGGCAGATGGAGCTTTATCTCTCATACCTTAATAAATATGAAAAAGTAGAAGGTGAAAACCCTCCCATTGGTTTAATACTTTGTTCCGGGAAAAATTCCGAACATATAGAACTCATGAATCTGGAAGGGGATAATATAAAAGTAGCAGAATATTTACTTATCTTACCTTCAGAAAAAGTTTTGCTTGAAAAATTGCATCGTTCAATAGAGATAGCAAGAAATAAATTTGAAAATAAAAAATAAATCTAATATTAAAAATCTGACATCTAATGTCTAATAACAAAAGAATTTTCGTAGAAAAAAGAGGAATTTTCGATGTTGAAAGTCCAAAAATTTTTGATGAAGTAAAAGCGGTTGTCCCGGCAGTCCAAAGCGTGAAAGTATACAATGTATATGATATTTTCAACCTGAACGACGGAGAATTTGAAAAAGTGGTAAACAACACTTTCGTAGACCCTGTTACTGATATTTTACATACAGAAAACCCTGCAAAGGCTATTCATTTCGGAATGGAATTTTTGCCGGGACAGTATGATCAGAGAGCAGACTCTGCGCAGCAGTGTATCGCTTTGCTGACTGAAAATGAAAAATCAAAAGTAAGAAGTGGAAAATTAATCGAATTTGAAGGAGTTTCTGAAGCGGATTTGATTAAAATCAAAGACCTTCTGATCAACAAAGTGGAATCTCAGGAAAAAGACTTATCCATTCTGGATATTCCTGCAGATGAAACCCCGTCAAAAGTAATCATCCACGAAAATTTTATCAATTTCAATGATGCAGAACTTGAGAACTTCTATAACAACCACGGCTTTGCATTAGGGTTGGATGACCTGAAATTCATTCAGGAATACTTCAAAACTGAAGAAAGAAATCCTACGGAAACAGAATTAAAAGTATTAGACACGTATTGGAGCGACCACTGTCGTCACACTACTTTCGAGACAGAATTGTCAGACATTCAGTTTGAAGGTCAGTTCAAACACACATTGGAAACTATTTTCAATGATTATATCGAAAAAAGAAAATTCTTAGGCCGTGAGCTGAAGCCAATTTCCTTAATGGACCTGGCAACAGTATGCGGTAAATATTTCCATAAAACAGGGAATCTTGATAACCTTGTTATTTCTGATGAGATCAATGCATGTACCATTCAGATCGAAGCAGAATACGACGGTAAAAAAGAACCTTGGTATTTACTATTCAAAAACGAAACGCACAATCACCCAACTGAAATTGAACCTTTCGGTGGGGCATCTACTTGTTTGGGAGGGGCAATCAGAGATCCGTTATCCGGAAGATCTTTTGTTTTCCAGGCCATGAGATTAACGGGTGCTGCAGATGTTTTGGAATCTGTAGATAAGACATTACCAGGAAAATTACCTCAGAAAACGATTACAAAGCAGGCTGCCAACGGATATTCTTCTTACGGTAACCAGATTGGTCTTGCTACCACAATGGTTTCTGAAATCTATGACGAAGGCTATAAAGCTAAAAGAATGGAAGTTGGTTTCGTAACCGGAGCCGTTCCTGTAGATTGGGTAAGACGTGAGAAACCTGCTAACGGTGATTCAATCATCATTTTAGGAGGAGCAACAGGTCGTGACGGAGTAGGAGGAGCAAGCGGAAGTTCAAAAGAGCAGGACGAAACTTCTATCCACACGATGAGTTCGGAAGTTCAGAAAGGAAATGCTGTAGAAGAGCGTAAAATCCAGAGATTATTCAGAAATCCTGAGGTAACAAAGCTGATCAAAAAATCAAACGACTTCGGAGCAGGAGGAGTTTCTGTAGCAATCGGTGAAATTGCAGACTCTTTAGAAGTAAACCTTGATGTATTACCATTAAAATATGAAGGATTAAACGGAACCGAGCTGGCTATTTCCGAATCTCAGGAAAGAATGGCGGTAGTTGTGGATCCTCAGGATAAAGAAAAATTCATTAAATTCTGTGAAGCTGAAAACATTGTTGCGGTAGAAGTAGCAAAAGTGACAGATTCAGGAAGAATGCAGATGTTCTGGAAAGGAGATAAAATTGTGGACCTTTCAAGAGCTTTCTTAGATACCAATGGATGTTCAAAATCTCAGGAAGTGAAAATCACTCACCTTGAAGAAGTAAAAGAAGAAACAAAAGCTTTCACAGCAGAAAACTTCCTGAACATCTTAAAAGATAAAAATGTAGCTTCCCAGAAAGGACTGCTTGAAATGTTCGACTCTTCAATTGGAGCAACCACGGTAGCAATGCCTTTAGGTGGTAAATACCAGCAGACCCTTATGGAAGGAAGTGTACAGACACTACCGATCTTAGGTGCAAAAGATATTAAAACCGTTTCTTTGGCAAGCTGGGGATTCGATGCTGAAATCTCAAAACAAAACTCACTGTTAGGAGCATCTTATGCTGTCGTAGAGAGTGTGGCGAAGATTGTGGCGATGGGAGGTGATTATAAAAACATCAGACTAAGCTTTCAGGAATACTTCGAAAAATTAGGGCAAAATCCTGAAAAATGGGGTAAACCTCTAGCTTCACTTTTAGGAGCTTACAATGCGCAGATCAATTTAGGTCTTGCAGCGATTGGAGGAAAAGATTCCATGAGTGGAACCTACCAGGATCTGAATGTTCCGCCGACCTTGATTTCTTTTGCATGTGCCAACGGAGATAAAGAAAATATCATCTCTCCTGAATTGAAAAGTGCAGGGAACAAACTGTATTTCTTCAATCACGTTGCTCAGGAAAGCGGACTTCCAAACTATGATGCTTTAAAAGAAGCTTTTGAATTCATTTTCGAAAACATCAAAGCAGGAAAAATTGTTTCTGTAAAAACAGTGAAAGAAGGAGGTTTGGCAGTAGCTTTAGCAAAAATGAGCTTCGGTAACAGATTAGGAGCTGAAATCAATGCTGACGAAGCTGTTTTATTAGCTAAAAATATCGGTAGCCTGATCATTGAAGCCAAAGAAGAATTAAGCTCGGCTGCTCTTCAATTTATCGGAGAAGTAAAAGATTCAGGGATTTTAAAGATTAATAATTTCGAAACCCGAATCACGAACCTCGAAGCCGCATATACCAATACATTCGAGAACCTTTTCCCTACTGTAGAAAAAGAAAAGATCACGGTTGAAATTGATGAAAAATCAAACTCAATCCATCCAAGAAATATCATCATCAAAAAACACGGAATCGCACAGCCGAAAGTATTTGCTCCTGTATTCCCGGGAACTAACTGTGAGTATGACACGCTGAATGCATTCCAGAAAGAAGGTGCTGTAGTAAGCAGCTTGCCTTTAATCAATATCAATCATCAGTTACTGGATGAAAGCATTGATGCATGGGTAGAAGAGATCAGAACTTCTCAGATTCTTGCCTTCTCGGGAGGTTTCTCTGCAGGGGATGAGCCGGATGGTTCTGCAAAATTCATTGTCAACGTTCTGAAAAACGAAAAAATGAAAAATGCAGTACACGAATTATTAGACAGAGACGGGATGATTATCGGGATCTGTAACGGATTCCAGGCATTGGTGAAATCAGGATTGTTACCTTACGGAAGAATCAAAGATCTGGATGAAAACTCTCCAACATTAGCTCATAATGCCATCAGAAGACACATCTCTCAGATGGTTACAGTACAAGTAGTGAATGACGAAAGCCCTTGGTTAAAAGGAATGAAAGGACAAACTTTCACAATTCCGATTTCCCACGGAGAAGGACGTTTCATGGCTTCAGAAGAAGAGATTAAGAAATTGTATGAAAACGGGCAGATTGCTACTCAATATATTGATCTTGATGGAAACATTGCTCACGGAATGCCATTCAATCCTAATAACTCTTTATTCGGAATCGAAGGAATCACCAGTCCATGTGGAAAAATCTACGGAAGAATGGGGCACCCGGAACGTTTTGCAGAAGGTCTCATGAAGAATATACCAACCGCGAATTATCACAATATATTCAAAAACGGTGTTGAATACTTCAAATAACAATACAAGAAAAATGATCGTCATCCATGGCGGTCATTTTTCGTCTTTAGGAGGTTTCTACGAAGAAGCTTCCAACGTTCTCATGAAGGATACAGACTGGAAAGTAGGAACACTGGATGGCTTTGATGATATTCTCTACGGAGGTTTCGGAGTGATTGAAGGCAAAGAAAAAATTGAAATCATCTGGAAAGAAGCAGAAAAGTCAAAAGAAGACTTAGGCTTTAAGGCTACCCGTGAATTCTATGAAAACAAGATCAGGCAGGGAAAACCCTTCAACACAGAGCTCATTCAGCAGAAATTAAATGAATTGACTGAAGGGAAAGGGCAGACGCTTTTTGAAATACTGGTGGAAATTATAGAATCACATACGAATATTACGCTGACAATAGAATGATGTAATGAGTAATAAGTAATTTTGTTATATCAGCTTCATCCAATCAACTTGTTGATTCATTCTTTGCTTCCTTGGATAAACATACTCACAATAAAACCTTTGCGTCAAAAATTTAACCATTAAGAATAATAAAGATTGTAAGAAAAGTTAAGATTCATTGCTGATGAATAGGGAATTCTGCTTCATAATAGCTTTAGCTGTTGCCTTAATAATTCTTTATTCCTTCAAAAATCTTAATGGTTCAAATAAGTTTATTCAACCAGGGTACAAATTGGTCTATAGCTAAGTGAAACGCCCTTGCGAACGAAAACATAAAAGTTAAACCATGAGCGTCTTTTGCGTTAAAAATCACACAAAATTGAGGAGAATTATTTCCCTTAAACGATTTTTTCTTAATACTTTTACTTCAACAAAACAGGAAACAATAAAGTTCAATGAAGAAAATTATGTACGGGCTGTTCTTCGGTGACAGCATTACCTACGGAGAATATGACGGAGTTTTTGGCGGCTGGGTAGATATTCTGAAAAGATATGCCCTGCAGAAATTTCATGAAGGAAATGGAGATGAATTGATCCTGTTCAATCTCGGAATAGGAGGAGAAACCACAGAAGGATTGCTCAAAAGAATTCCTCATGAATTGGCTGCAAGAAATTCTGCTGATGGAAATATCGTTTTTCTAAGCTATGGAGCCAATGATCTTGCAGTAAAAGATGGAGTACAGATTGTAGATCCTGAAAAATTTAAAACCAATATCAAAGAAGCTGTCGCACATGCCAGGCAGTTTTCCAATACCATTTATCTTGTAAGCATTCTTCCTTTCTCTCAAAAAATAGATGGAGTAGTAGTCAGCTCCGGGAAGAAAAGAATCAATGAAGATGTGGTTGTTTACAATCAAATTTTGAAAAATATTGCAGCAGAAGACTCATTGGGATATATAGATTTTTATTCTGCTTTCCTGGATGATAAAGAAATTCTGCTTTCTGCAGACGGTGTGCATCCTAATGAAAAAGGCTATGGAATGATGGCCGAAATCGCAATTCCAATCATTGAAAAGTATCTGTAATGCCTAATTTATTTTCTTATGGAACCCTGCAGAAAGAGCAGGTACAGCTTGAAACTTTTGGAAGAATTTTACAAGGTGAAAAAGATATCTTATCAGGCTATAAATTAAGTATGCTTGAAATTACAGATCCTGAAGTACTTCGGAAAAGCGGTCAGAAATACCATCCTGTACTTGAATTTTCAGGAAACAATGAGGATGAGATAGAAGGAGTACTTTTTGACGTGACAGATGAAGAAATCCTCCAGGCAGATGAATACGAAGTGGATGATTACAAAAGAATCAAAACCGTTTTTAAATCTGGAAAAGAAGGGTTTATCTATGTCGGAAAATAGTCATTGCAAGCAACGCGAAGCAATCTCACTATCTCCTATGAAATTCCAACAGTCTCTTTGTCATTCCGGGCAAAGCAAGAAATCTAAGCTTGAGTGTTCTCTCGCAGATTTCGCTAATATGAGCAATTTAATATTCAATAGAAGTGGGCTTTAGCCCACTTATCCTATAAAAATAAATTCACTGGCTTCAGCCCAAACTTAAAAAAACTGCTGACATACCCTTGTCACAACCTGTTTTTATCTTTGTGCTAACAAAAAATCAATAAATGAATAACGTAAAAATAGAACCTTTTAAGGTGATCGGGATCTCTGTAAGAACAACCAATGAAAATGGACAGGCAGGAAAAGATATTCCGGTATTATGGGAGAAAATGATCAGCGAGAATATTGTCAATTCAATTCCAAATAAAATAGACAATACCATTTATTCCATCTATACAGATTACGAAAAAGACCATACAAAACCTTATACAACGGTTCTTGGATGTAAAGTCGAAAACCTTGATAACATCCCGGAAGGAATGGTTGGCTATTCTTTTGATGGTGGAGACTATCTGAAATTTGTCCCAAAAGGAGACCTTTCAAAAGGGTTGGTTATCAACGAATGGATAAAAATCTGGCAAATGGGTTTGAACAGAACATTTACCGCCGATTTTGAAGTGTATGGAGAAAAAGCACAAAATCCTTCAGATGCCGAAGTAGATATTTTCATCGCTGTAAAATAACAAAAAGTGAAAAAACTTGCCTTCACAACCTTTGAACTGAAGACGTGATATTCCCCTCCTTCGGAGGGGTGTCAAAAATTCAAAGAATTTTTGACGGGGTGGTTAAACAATATTTGTCAACAATTCCCTAATTTTAATTGAAAACATATTTCCCATACACCAAGACTCCGACAATCACAGATGCAATGGCTGTCAGCAATACAGCTCCGGCTGCAATGTCCTTAATAAAGCCAATTCTTTTGTCGAAATCAGGTTGAATGATATCACAGATCTTTTCAATAGCGGTATTAAAAATTTCAGCACTTAAAACAGCGAATGAGGCAATAAGAACCAAAGCGGTGTCTGTGTTGCTCAGGTTGAAATAAAAAATAAGGAAGAGATTGACAAAGAATACCAGAAGTTCAATCTGGAAATTTCTTTCTGTTTTAATCATCATAAAAACACCCCGGAAAGCATTGAGAAAACTTTTATGGATGGGAGGTTTTTGCATAAATTTAAACTTTTGAGACAAAGATAGTCTTTGTATTTTGATAAAATAGAGTTCCCCGAAGAAATATAAGCATAATATCAAGGCTCAAAACAAATTAAGGATCTTTGTTAAAAACTCCTCCATATTATTCTTTTCTTTGTTGTATGTATTTATTATATTTGTAGAAACTTATTTTATAAATCTATGAAATTTATTATTTCAAGTGGTGAACTGCAGAAGGCTTTGCAAACTGTAAGTGGCGTAATATCAAGCTCTCAATCGAGACCGATTTTAGAAAACTATCTTTTTGAATTAGACGGAAATAATGTTACCATTACAGCATCTGACGGCGAGACAACTCTTGTTACTTCCCTGGAAGTAAAGTCTGATGATACAGGTAAATTTGCTGTTCCTGCTAAAATTTTTCAGGATTTTATCAAGACATATGGTGAACAGCCTCTGACATTTGTTGTAAAAGACAATGCTGAAGGTACCGGAAGCCAGCTTGAGATTTTAGATGAAAAAGATAATTTCGCAGTAGCATTAGACAATGCTGATGACTATCCTGAATTACCGGAATTCGACGCTTCCCAAAGTGTAACAATGCCGGCAGGAGTATTGTCTGAAGCATTGACAAACACACTATTCGCTACAAGTAACGACTCTCTTCGTCCGGTAATGACAGGAGTGCTTTTCCAGTTTGGAGAAAATGAAACCAATTTCGTTTCTACAGACTCCCACAGATTGGTGGTGTACAAAAGAGCAGACCTGATGAATGCTGAGCCGATGGAGTTTATCATGCCTAAAAAGCCTCTTAACATTTTCAAAAATATCCTGGCTAGTTCCAATGAAGACGTTACCATCGACTTCAATGAGAATATGGCTAAGTTTACTTTTGGTAAGCATATCTGGATCTGTAGACTGATTGACGGAAAATATCCGAACTATACTGCGGTAATTCCAAAAGAAAATCCAAATGTATTGACCATCAACAGAAATCTGTTGTTAGGAGCTATCAAAAGAGCGTCTATCATGTCTAATAAATCTACCAACCAGGTAAGATTCAAGCTTTCCGGAAATATTCTTCACCTTCATGCAGAAGATACTGAATATGCCAATAAAGCTGACATGCAGATTCCTTGCGACTACAACGGAGAAGATATCAATATCGGATTCAGTTCAAAATTCTTAACAGAAATGCTTACGATTTTAGGATCTGATGATATTACCATGAAAATGTCCCAGCCTAACAGACCAGGAATCATTGAACCTCTTGATGGTCTTGAAGAAAATGAAAATATCTTAATGTTATCAATGCCGGTAATCGGATTGTAATATTGATTTAGTATACAAATAAAAAGCCGGAATTTTCCGGCTTTTTTTGTAGGGTCTAATCGACTTAGGAATCAGGAGCGTTAAGAAAATTTAAATGTAATCCGCCAAAAAATTTCCATTGTCTGAGCATGGGATATACTATTGAACCGAAGAAGAACCAGATGATCCATGCGAGTTTGGAAATTTTAGGAGTACATTCAAATTTTTAGCGGATGATTCCCGTCTTGAACTTTTGTATACTTTTGCTTCAAGGCAAAAGTATAATAAGAGAAAGGCGTATTCAAAAGAATATTAAATCAATAGTGTTATTTGTGAATCATTAGCGTCATTAGTGTTTAAATCAACTCATCATGGAAATAAAAATACAGTCTTCCCAAACCTCAGATTTTTCCGCAGAGTTCACAACTGAAAATTACAGCGTGTTTCTATGGAAAGGTTCCGGTGTTTTCTCAGTAGATGGTATTAATTATTCTTACAGCGGATACAATATTCTCTTTCTTTCTCCTTATCAAAAGGTGAAACTGGTTTCGGAATCTGATGAAAATATCCACGTGCTTTTCTTTCACGGAGATTATTACTGTATAGAATATCATAAAAAAGAAGTGGCTTGTAACGGACTTCTTTTCAATAATATTTATCTGAATCCGAGTGTTGAGCTTTCGGAAGAGAGTTATCATTATATTCTTGAGCTTTTTAATCATATTAAAAAAGAAGGACGTGAAAAGCATCCGTTTTCGGAATCCATTATCAAAACCTATATCCAGCTCATTCTTGCCATTGGAAGCAAACAGAAAAGCAGTATTGAAAACAGCATAATTTCTAATGAAAAGCTTTCTAATAAAAATGCTGCAGAATTTCAGAAACTTCTGGAAACGTATTTTAAAACAGAAAAAGAACTGTCATTTTACAGCGATAAACTGAACATTACCAATAGTACATTAAGCAAGGCAGTAAAGAAAGAATTCTCCAAAACACCCACTCAGCTTATCAATGAGAGAATTATTCTGGAAGCCAAAAAATTGTTGCATTTAACTTACAGATCTGTAAAGGAGATTGCTTCTGAACTGGGATTTGAAGATGAATTTTATTTCAGCAGGTATTTCAAAAAGTCAGTAGGCTGCTCTCCTAAAAATTACAGAGAAAAAGTGGGGATCTCCGTGGTGGCGAAAATGTCCATGTAATGTCCTGAAATGTCTATGTTGGTGCTGCAGGCATGTGAATACCTTTGGTAAAAAATAAATCACATGAAAAACAGCAGACTTTATCACCAATTATTACAATGGGATACGTACTTTTTCAATTTTCTCAGAATTTCAATTTTCATCGTTATGGCCTGGATTGGAGGCTTGAAAGCCTTTCATTATGAAGCTGATGGAATTGTGCCTTTCGTTGCCAACAGCCCTTTGATGAGTTTTTTCTACAAAAATGCAGACCATAAAGTTATTAAGGAAGATAAAAAACGGGTTGCAGAATACACTTTGTATAAAAATCCTGAAGGAAAAGTGGTTCAGAAAAATATTGACTGGCATCAGGAAAACGGAACATATGCCTTTTCCTACGGTTTAGGGACAATGATCGTTGTAATAGGAGTTATGGTATTACTGGGGATTTGGTTTCCTAAAATTGGAACAATTGGAGGTGCTTTAACATTTTTAATGTCATTGGTTACCCTGTCATTCCTGATCACTACTCCTGAAGTTTACGTCCCCAATCTGGGCGGAGATGGAGTGACATCTCAATATGGATTTCCGTATCTGTCAGGAGCAGGACGTCTCGTATTGAAAGATATTATCATGATGGCTGCAGGCCTGGTATTATTTTCTGACAGCCTGAAGAAGCTGGTAAGACCGTCGGATCAATAGATTCCCGAATCAGCACATGAAAGATTAACGAAAATTTATTATCTTAAAATTACTTCTAAATTTCTCTATTTCTCAAAAAAACACGACATTTGTAGCTCGAAAAATCACACCGGAAAAGGGGTGGGATTTCAAATAAAAGTTTCAAAATAGAGCAGGTGGAATCTAGAACTCATCTGACGAATTAAATAAGTAGATAGATTAACAAATGAAAATATCAAACAACTGGCTGAAGGACTTTGTAAAAACGGAATCAAAAACTGAAAGAATCGGTGAATTCCTTACAGATATAGGTCTAGAGGTTGAAGGGATAGATAAATTTGAAAGTGTAAGAGGCAGCCTGGAAGGAATTGTTGTAGGTAAAGTACTTACCTGCGAAAAGCATCCTAATGCTGACAAACTGAAGAAGACAACTGTAGACGTAGGAAACGGAAAAGTGTTGAACATTGTTTGCGGAGCTCCTAACGTAGAAGCGGGGCAAACTGTTCCTGTAGCCGTTGTCGGAACAAAAATCTATGACAAGACCGGAAACTTTTTTGAAATTAAAGAAGCAAAAATCAGAGGTGAGGTTTCTCAGGGGATGATCTGCGCAGAAGACGAATTAGGTCTTAGCGATGATCACGGAGGAATTATGGTGCTGGATGAAACAAAATATGAAGTAGGGAAAAACTTTGCAGACTATTTTGAGTTGACCAATGATGAGGTTTTTGAAATCGGATTGACACCGAACAGAACAGATGCTATGTCTCACTATGGTGTTGCCAGAGATTTACACGCTTATCTTTCTACGAACCAACTGAAGTCACAATTTAATAAAGTAGCCTCTGAAGTTTTGAATAATGAAGGAACTCATGATTTCAAACTGGAAATTGAAGATGCAGAATTGTGTCCAAGATATATCGGAGCAGTTATTGAAGATGTAAAAGTTGCAGAATCACCATCGTGGTTGAAAGACAGACTGAAAGCGATCGGACTAAGCCCGATCAATAACGTTGTAGATATTACCAACTATATTCTTCACGGATACGGACAGCCGCTTCACGCATTTGATGCAGATAAAATTGCAGATAAAAAAGTGAAAGTGGGAGTGGTAAAACCGGGAACAAAATTTACAACTTTAGATGGTGTTGAAAGAACATTGAATGGTTCTGAAATCATGATCAAAGACGGTAAAGATAAACCGATGTGTATTGCCGGAGTATTCGGAGGTGAGAATTCAGGAGTATCTGAAACTACAAAAACAATATTCCTTGAAAGTGCTTACTTCAACCCGATTGCAGTGAGAAAAGGAGCAAAAGCGCACAGCTTGAATACAGATGCTTCTTTCAGATTTGAGAGAGGAGTAGACCCGAATCTTACCAGAACAGCCATCACTCACGCAATTAAAATGATTCAGGAAATTGCTGAAGGTAAATTGGTAGGTGACTTATTGGAAGAATATCCTAAGAAAATAGAGGACAATTACGTGATCCTTAGATTCTCTAAAATTGAGCAGATTTTAGGAACAAAAATCCACAGAGAAAAAGTAAAGGAAATCTTAAAAGCATTGGAAATTCAGGTTTTAAATGAAATTCCAAACGGTTTCGAAATCTCAGTTCCTGCATACAGAGCAGATGTAACAAGAGAAATTGACGTGATTGAAGAGATTTTAAGAATCTACGGATACAATAAAATTGATGCTCCACAGAAGATTTCATTTACTCCTGTTAAGCTAAGTGCTAACGATCAGGATGAACTGGAAAACAGCTGGGCAAGAACTTTACAAGGCCTTGGTTTCAATGAAGTAATGAACAACTCTTTAACTTCTGTAAAAGATGAAACAGATGCTGTAAAACTATTGAATCCTTTAAGCGGAGATTTAGCATTTATGAGAAAGTCTTTATTGGAAGGACTTCTTCAGAATACAGTATACAATATCAACAGAAAAAATCAGGATATCAAATTCTTCGAATTAGGAAAAATTTATCACAAAAAAGATAAATACGAAGAAAGAAAACAACTGGCATTACTGGTTTCCGGAAGAGACGTTGCAGAAAACTGGCTTCAGCCAAAATCTGCGGTAAGCTTCTATAACCTTAAAGCGTATGTAAAAGTTTTATTGGAAAGATTGGCTGTAGATTACAAAGAAGTAGCTCTAACTGATGACAGATTCTCTGATGCATTGGTATATGAAGCGGATGGTAAAGCATTGGTAAGAATCGGAAAAGTAGCGCCTGCCTTATTGAAAGACTTTGATATTGATCAGGAATGTTTCTATGCAGAAATTGAACTGGAATTTGCTCAGGAGTTACGTTCTAAAAATGAATTGAAATTCAAAGATATTCCGAAGTTTAACAAAATCAGAAGAGACTTAGCTTTATTGATTGATAAAACAGTTAACTATCAGGATCTATATCAGACGGCTAAGAAGAACAAATCTCCATTCATTAAAAACATTAATCTGTTCGATGTGTATGAAGGTAAAAATCTTCCTGAAGGTAAGAAGTCTTATGCCATGAGCTTCGAACTGTTAAACGAAGAAAAAACACTGGAAGAAAAAGAGATTACAGAGGTAATGGATTCTCTGATCAAAGCTTTCCAGAAAGAATTCAACGCTGAGTTGAGATCTTAATATTTGAAAATATATTTCACAATAAAAGAAACGGACTTTTTTAAGTCCGTTTTTTGTTTTATTCCATTGTTGTTAGGCTTGGGCTAAAGCCAAATGAATTTTTGTGGATAGAAAAACGGGCTAAAGCCCGTTCCTATTGAATTGCATTAGTGATATTAGTGAAAATATTAATGTTATTCGTGTTTAAAATGGAAATTTTGTATAAAAACAATCTATCCACAGTCTTTATCACTCCGTAAGAGTCTCAATATATTTTATAAACCAATTATTGTATAGATTCCTTGCTTTGCTCGGAATGACACGGGTATAGTATTAAAATTTTATCGGAGATAAAATCTTTGCGCCTTAAACTCTTTGCATATTAACAAATTTGCGTCTTTGCGTTTTCCAACTTATGACCGCATAATAAGATCTTTTGCTCGGAAAAATATTCAAAATATCAAATGTTAAAGAATAATAAAATTTACGGCAGCCCGTTTAAATAATATAATTTCCGTAAATTTGGGTTAATTCAAAAAGAAAAAAATGAAAAATCTTTTTTTAAGTATATGTACAGCTGCAGTATTGGCTTCATGTGGATCTATGACAAGCCCGTCTGCATCTAAAGTAGGAAAAGCTCAGCCTGCTCTTGCCAGCACAAAATGGACATTGGCTGAAACGGTAAAAGGTAAAGTTCCGACATTGAATATTGAAGGAGAAAAGATCACCGGAAATGCGGGATGTAACAACTATTTCGGAACGGCTACCATAGATCCGTCTACAGGAAGTTTTACAGCCGGACAGATGGGATCTACAAAAATGATGTGCAGCAACATCGGGGTAGAACAGAACTTTATGGATATGATGGGGAAAGCTAACAAATATGTGGTTTCCGGAAATACTTTAGAATTGTACAAAGACAATCTTTTGCTATTAAAATTCACTAAATCAGAATAAAAAAACAAAAGGAACTCAATTGAGTTCCTTTTTTATGTTTAGAGTGTTATTAATCTTCCTCTTCTTCGTCGTACTTAGCCAACTCTTCATCGCACCATTTGAATGCTGCTTCTACTACTTTAGTAGCCTCGTCTGCCATCGTTTCTTCATCATCACCTTCAAGATCATCTAACCACTCAACTTCTTCTTCCTCAACGTTTAAGATAAATCTTGGATATTCTGTATGAACCACGAATAGATCCTCTGGAAATTCCGAATTATCTGCTAATAAAAACTTTGGTAATTTCATTTTTTTAATGTTTTAACTTTCTCAAAGATAATTAAAATTATTGATTTAAGATGACTTCAAAAACATTTTTGAAACTTTTTCAGCTTTTTTGCTTTCAGAATAATCGTAGAACCCTTCTCCTGATTTTACACCCAGTTTTCCGGCTGTCACCATATTCACAAGCAGTGGGTTCGGAGCGTACTTAGGATTTTTGAAACCGTCATACATAACGTTCAGAATAGCAAGGCATACATCAAGACCAATAAAGTCTGCCAGCTGAAGCGGACCCATCGGATGAGCCATTCCCAGTTTCATTACCGTATCAATTTCTTCTACACCAGCCACTCCGTTGTAAAGAGTCTCGATAGACTCATTGATCATTGGCATTAGAATTCTGTTCGCTACAAAACCAGGATAATCATTTACCTCTACAGGAACTTTACCCAATGTTTTACTCATTTCATAAATGGCATCAAAAGTCTCCTTGGAAGTTGAATATCCTTTGATAATTTCTACCAGTTTCATAATAGGAACCGGGTTCATAAAGTGCATCCCGATTACTTTATCAGCTCTTTTGGTAGCCGCAGCAATTTTTGTGATAGAAATAGAAGAAGTATTGGTTGCAAGGATACAATTGGCAGGAGCCAGCTCATCCATCTGGCCGAAGATCTTCAGTTTAAGATCAAGATTTTCAGTAGCAGCCTCTACAATAAGATCAGCAGATCCTGCAGCCTCATTCAATGCTGTAAAAGTAGTGATGTTACCTAATGTTTCAGCTTTTTGCTCCTCTGTAAGGTTTCCTTTTGCAATGATTCTGTCAAGATTCGTAGTAATGGTTTTTAAACCTCTGTCCAAAGCTTCCTGGGATACATCTACAAGATTTACTTTAAAACCGCTTTGTGCGAAAGTATGTGCAATACCATTTCCCATGGTTCCCGCTCCGATAACTACAATGTTTTTGATCATTTTTCCTTTATTTTTTATAGATAGTTAAATTTTTTGCGTCTGTAAGGTCAGATTGTGTGACAACAGCTGTTGAATCAAAGGTAACATTTCCTACACTCTGGCTTTTTTTACTGTTATTCTGATTGGAAACAGTAGCCGTTAAACCTCTTATCAATCGTTTTTTCTGATTCTTTGTAAGAAAATCGGTGCCAACATACAATGTATATTCGCCTTCTCTTCCCATCCCTTTTTGGATCAGGACTTCCAGGCTTTTGATCTGGCTTTTGTTCTTAAATTCTTTCAGAAAGCTCATCACAGGCTTATCAGAGGCAGGGCCACAGCATACACTTCCGTAGCTGATCTCTAAATAATTCTGATTCTTCTGAGCGTAAAAGAATGTGAAAGCAAACAGAGCCGTTGTTAGTATTATTTTTTTCATGTTAAATCGCTTTAAAAATAAGCTTAAAATTTTACTTATTAAAATATTCCCAAACCTCTCTGGAAATATCTGAAATCATCCTGCAGTTGACTGCATCCGTTTCCGTTGAATTACTGACAAATACGGCTAATGCATAATGTTTTCCATTCGGTAAAGTAATGATTCCTATTTCATTTTCCGCACCTGTCAAACCTGCTTTATTTTTCCCGGAAGCTCCCGTTTTTCTTGCCACGGGAGTGTTTTTGGGAAGTTGTTCCACCATTTTATTCAATCCTGTGGAAGTAGACCATAGTACTTTCATCAGATAATCTGTAGATTTTTTGGAAAGTATTTTCCCGTCATAGAATTTTTTAAGGATATCGACTGCTGATTTTGTAGTACTGTAATTTTCATATTGAACATTCCAGTCTTTATGCATGTCTTCTTCATTATATTTGATCTGAAAACCTTGTACCCCTTTGGAATCCATGAATTTCTGAACAGTCTGGGTACCTCCCAATAACCTGAGAAGAATATCACAGCCGTTGTTATCACTTTTGGCAACCGTATATTCAATCACTTCACTTAACGGAACTTCAACATCTTTTCCTGCATATTGATCACGAAGCGGCGACCACGTATTCTCTAGTAAATTTGACTGATCCAGTTTAATTTTCTGATCCAGAGAAAGCTTTCCCTGGTCTATGGCATTCAGAACCGCTGCGGCAATGTGAAACTTGAATACGCTTTGCATTGGCAGCTTTTTGTCTGCGTTTTTATTGTATGTAAAACCATTTTCAAAACCTAGGACAGAAACGCCCACAGTAGCTTTTTTGTTCTTAAGGATTGAGTTTATTTTCTGTTCTAATAAAGAAGTCTGGGCAAAGGTAAATGCTGAAATCAAAAGGAAAAAGAATGCTGTTTTTTTCATAATATGATCATTAAAAAAGCCCTCTTCTGAAGACCGGAAGAGAGCTGCAATTTAAGACAATTATTACTATTTTAATTCAAAATAATTCAGATTTACTCCATCATTTTCAAAGACGATTCTGATCTTGTTTTCCCCTTTCTGAAGGCTGATGTTTTTTGCAGTAACCGTTTTCCAGTTTTCATTTCCACCCGTAGATGACAATGATACTGTAGCTAAAACTTTTCCGGAAGCCGTTTCAATTCTTATTTTAGCATCGTTGGCAGCAGAATATCTGATGTCCAGAGTATAATTTGCATCTCCTTTTGATCGAAGCGTATACTGAAGCCATTCTCCGGTTTCTGTTTTTCCTACATAATACTGATTGGTAACTTTATCATTACATTTATAAATATCCACCCCGTCATTTCTCATCTGCTGTCCGGAGTTCCACTCCGATCTTTTTGCCGGATCACTTACCCAGAGATTGATAAAATCCTTATCCAGATAGGCAGCACCCATTCTTCCCAAATCATATTCTGAAGCAAATATTCTTCCCGGAGCCTGGTGATTTCTGAAAGGTTTTGTAGAAGCATCTGTAATCTGTCTGAACATCGCATCAATCACATCCCTTTTAATTTCCGTGTTGTTCAGCTTATAATTGTCGGCAATCTGTAATAGAGCTTTTCTTGCATACTCTTTAGAAGGCTTTTCACCTCCGTTTTTCCAGTAATCCAACAGCTTTTCATATTCAGGAGTGATTTTTACATTGGTAATTCCCGCGATATTATCAATCTTTTTCATCGGCCAGAAGGCGTATCCTATATTATGCTTGCCTAAAAGCTGAATCAACTCAGTAAACCATACATTAGAGTTTTCTCCCGTTTCTCCAAGCCATATCGGCATATTGTGTTTCTCTCTGAGATCCAACGCGAATTGAATGGTTTGATCATCATTGTAATTCCAGTATTTATGAAAGCTGAAAGCCATATTGTTATCCCAGATTGCTGGTAATCCGTTATAATTATTTCCCCAGCCGTTTCCTTCAATAAAAATAATATGTTTTTTATCAACTTCTCTAATAGCTGCAGTGATGTCTTTCTGAAGTTTCCAGAGCGGAGCATTGGATATTTCATCTGTACCATTCGGGTTTTTACCTGTGAAGTTGATGTTAGGTTCATTAATCAGATCATAGCCTCCAATCCATGGATTATCTTTATACCGCTCAGCTAGTTTTTTCCAAAGCGCAATCGTTTTTCTCTGGTTTTCTTCATTAGCCCAAAGTGAAGGCTTGGATTTGTCATTATCAGAGATGTTCGCATCATTTCCCTGACCTCCCGGAGCTGCATGCAGATCCAGAATAAGGTATATTTTATTATCGGTGCACCATTGAAGAAGATCATCAGTCATTTTAAAACCTTCCTCCAGCCATGTATCTTTTCCTTTTGCAGGTTCTTTTTCAATAGGAAGGGTGTAAAGGTTGTAATGCATCGGCAACCTTATCGAATTGAATCCTGCTTTGGCTAAAAAGTCGATATCTTGCTTTGTGATTCCATTTTTCAGGTAAGCTTTGTAGAACTCATTCATTCCGTCTTCACCAATCAGTTCAGCAATTTTCTCCTTAATCTTATACTGTGGGCCGGCGAAATCAGCAGTTTTCAGCATATATCCTTCCTGTAGCATCCAACCGCCGAGCCCAAGGCCTTTCAATTGAATATTTTCACCTTTATCATTAACGATTTTTTGTCCTGAAGTCTTCAGTAATTGTGATGTCCCAAATTGAGACAATAAAAGTACGGATAATAGAATGGCTCTTTTCATAGTAGTTTCAATGATTTAAATAATAGGAATTTTTTAGAAATTAGTCATAATGAATGGTGGCATCATAGTAAGAATCTACATTCAGACCATTTATTCTGCCAGGAATCCATTGCGTGTGTAAAACAAAATCTTTCAATTGTTTATTGAATTGTTTTTCAAATATATTGTTTTTTTTGTTTTGAAATTCACTTTTTACTGATAAATCCTTAATTTTTCCGTTTTTAGTAATAATAAAAGAAGCTGAAGTGTAGGAATAAAACTTTTCCTTTTTTGATTTATATCCTTGGGGAGTAGGAAATTTTTTTAGATAATCAGTTTGTAGTTTTTCAAACTGATTGTCTGCGGTAGAGTTAGGATAGCGCGAAATATCATCACATTCTTCATATGAAAATATTTCATCGGGATGATTTTTTATAAACAGTTGCTTTGCGGTAAAGCGCAATGAGTCTATA
Organism: Chryseobacterium sp. NRRL B-14798; assembly: GCF_050470705.1. NCBI lineage: Bacteria > Pseudomonadati > Bacteroidota > Flavobacteriia > Flavobacteriales > Weeksellaceae > Chryseobacterium > Chryseobacterium sp. NRRL B-14798. Next base: position 1,904,805 of record NZ_JBFLUL010000005.1, read on the forward strand.
AATTTCTTTCCGAATCTTTTTAAAATAAGTCTGTTCATCTCGATTTCCCGGCAGTTTTCATACTGATCATTCGGAAACCTTACACAAGATATGGGAATTTGCTGTGTTTTTATATGATTCTGATTCAGAAGCTCTATAAATTCCTTTTCACCCAGATAATCATAGCCTAAGCCAGAGAAATTGGTCCAGGTATAATTTTTATAATTGAAATCATTTTGTGCCTGCTTTTTTTGATCATCACAATCTATCTCGTAACCATTTTTTTTCTGATGACAAGATAGCATTGTGATTGCTGCCAAAAATAGTGCAGACTTTATTTTCATGTTAACTGATCAGTTTCATAATCTCTAAAGCCACTTTCAATGCTTCAGTTCCATCTTCAAGAGAAACTTCTACATTTTTGTCGCCAGTAATCGCATCAGCGAAAGAATTTAATTCGTCCAGAATAGCATTGTTAGGCTGGATATTTGGATATTCAAACAGAATCTGGTTCTTTTCTCCCTCTGCATTTTCAATGATCATATCAAATGGAGTAGGGTTTTCAGGAGCATCTTTCATTCTGATCACTTCAGCCTTTTTCTCAAGGAAGTCAACGGAAATATAAGCATCTTTCTGGAAGAATCTGCTCTTTCTCATCGCCTTCATAGAAATTCTGGAAGTCGTAAGGTTGGCCACACATCCGTTCTCGAACTCTATTCTTGCGTTGGCAATATCCGGAGTTTTGCTGACTACACAAACACCACTTGCGTGGATATTTTTCACTTTGGATTTCGCAATGCTTAATAAGATATCAAGATCGTGAATCATAAGATCCAATACCACAGAAACATCTGTACCACGGGGATTAAATTCAGCCAGTCTGTGGATTTCAATAAACATCGGAGTACTGATGTATTCCTTGGTAGCAATAAAAGCCGGGTTGTATCGCTCAACGTGTCCTACCTGTGCTTTGATTCCTTTTTCCTGGCACAAACGAAGAATTTCTTCTGCCTGCTCAAGAGTTTGGGTTACCGGCTTTTCAATAAAGAAATGAAGGCCTTTTTCAATAGCTTTTAAAGCATAATCATAATGATAAACAGTTGGAGTGACAATATCAAGCATGTCAATCTGCTCAAGCAATTCATCAAAATTTTCAAAATATTTATATCCGAATTCGGCTTCTAATTTCTTTCCGTTTTCAATATCTTTATCATGGAAACCTACAAATTCATATCTATCTGACTGATTAAGAAGTTTTAAATGTATTTTTCCCAAGTGTCCGGCACCTACCAAACCTGCTTTTAACATAGCTGTATTAAATTTTTGTAAAGATAGTGAATGTACATTTATAAAATACATGACTTTTCACTTGGTGATAGTCAGGAATGAACGCCTTCATTCATTAAAGAAATTATACTAAATTCACGGTCAGAAAAATAGCTATGAAAAGAATAATTTCGATTGTAATCATCTCTGGATTATGCACTGCCGGATGTATAGGAGATAGTCCATATGACCCGCAGGCCAAATGTGGTACTCCTACAAATCTGATATTTGAAAAAACAAATAATCGGCTTTCCTGGAGCTTTATCAGTATGGGAGAAGGCTATTATGAAGTACAGTATGGGGAACAGGGTTTCTCTTTGGGAAAGGGAACTACAGTGGTCACCAATAAGAACTTCTATAATCTCCCTCTATATAAAGATAACAAATATGACCTTTACGTAAGAAAAAACTGCGGAATAGACAACGGCCGGAGCAGCTGGGCAGGACCTGTTACCGTATTGGCAGGCACTACTACCACCTGCGTAAAACCAGAATATGCAACCTATTCAAAAACAACCTCTTCTGCGAATTCTTCTGTTTTTGATGCTACAGTATCCTGGGAAAATGATGGAGTTTCTGCATATGAAACGGTTTTGACAACAAGTTTTGCTCCTCCTGCAAGTGGAGATTTGGTGTTTGCAGGCCAAAAAGCTGTTTATGTAGGATTAAGTAAAACAATGAATTATAACTTTTTTGTGAGAAAAAGATGTGCTGATAATACCTTCAGCGATTTTTACGGGCCTTATCCGATAAAATGGAATTAAAAATAAAAATACAGCAGTCAAGAAAAATGGCTGCTTTATTTTTGGGATATTCTTTGTTCCGATTTGAAATCTAATTTCTAATTTCTTACTTTTGTCAAATGCAGGATTCGTTTGTACATAAAGGAAAAAGAAAGATTTTAGTAGACTACCTTCGAAACAGAATTGGTATTTCGGATGAAAATGTACTTTCGGCAATGAATGAAGTTCCAAGACACCTTTTTATCGAAAGTATTTTTGAAGATTTTGCCTATGAAGACAGGGCATTTCCTATTCTCGCCCATCAGACCATTTCCCATCCGTCCACGGTAGCGGAACAGTCTGAATTGCTGAAGGTAAAACCAGGTGAAAAAGTTTTGGAGATCGGAACAGGATGTGGATACCAGACCGCAGTTTTAATGGCGATGAAAGCCCATGTATATACGGTGGAAAGGCAGAAAGACCTTTTTGATTTTTCCAAAAAGAAACTCAGAGAACTTCATCTGTTTCCAAAATTTCAGAGTTTTGGAGATGGTTTTGCCGGGCTTCCAACTTTTGCTCCTTTTGACAAAATTATCGTAACCTGTGGCGCTTCTACATTACCCACAGAGCTTTTAAAACAACTGAACATCGGAGGAATAATGGTGATCCCATTAGGACCAACGGATGAACAGGTTTTATACAGATTTACCAAAGTAGGCCCTACAGAATTTGAAAAAGAAGAATTCGGAGCTTATAAATTTGTTCCGATGCTTGGAAATACAAATCAATAATGTATTACAGATAAGGAATTAGCAGACATCCTGGTCTCAAATACCTGTTCTTAGCCATAGTTTGTGTTTTTGAAATTCGATAATTAATAAGATTTAATCTTTTTTTAATACATTTTAAATCTGTTTCGGAATAAAAATTGGATTCACATGAGAACCCAATCACTAAAATCTTAATATTATGGACACGAACAGATTCAAGGCGTCACATGATTTTAGTAATCTTCAGAAAAATCTGCATAATAACCCGGGATACAGTATAGAAAGCTATTCCCAGCAGGTGAAAGATTACCTTCATGACATGAAAAGCAGGAATCAGGAAGCTACCAAACAAGGATTTATGGCGCAGGCTCAGAAATCTGCAAAAGAAGTTTGGACAGAAATTCAGGAAATTGCTTCTGAAGCCTGGGAGAAGAACAAAGACCATTCGGATGAAGAGAAATAATTTTTTAATATTAAAGTTCAATAACCTTACTTTTTGCGAGTGAGGTTTTTTATTTAAAATAACCAAACCACAGTATTATGAAAGTTTTTATCAATAAAAGAATTCCAGAAACAGGAATAAAAATGCTGGAAGAAGCAGGCCTGGAGATTGTAATCCCGGAAAAAGAAAACCTTTCTTACGAAGAATGGCTTAATTACTGTAAAAATACAGATACGATGTTAAGTATTGGCACAGACTTTACCTATGATAAGAACTTTTTTGAAGCCTGCCCGAATGTGAAAGCTATTGCTCTTTATTCCGTAGGATTTGATCACGTTGACATTAAAGAAGCTACACAACGACACATTCCGGTGGGAAATACGCCCGATGTTCTGAGCAGGGCTACTTCAGATGTGGCCTTTTTACTCATGCAGTCTGTGGCGAGGCGGGCAAGCTATAATTTCCAAAAAGTAAAAGATGATAACTGGGGAGCATTTGATCCTCTACATGCCCTGGGCCAGGAATTATATGGAAAAACACTGGGAATTTTTGGATTGGGTCGAATCGGGTATGAAATGGCTGAAAAATCAAAAAAAGCTTTTGGTATGAACATCATTTATCACAACCGCCATCAGAATAAGGAAGCAGAAAACGAGCTGGGGGCAGCTTATGTTTCTTTCGAAGAACTGATCAGAAACTCAGATGTATTGAGTGTACACGCTAATTTTACCCCTGAACAGAAAGAATTGTTTAATTATTCGATATTTGAACAAATGAAGCCGGACTCGATTTTCATCAATACAGCCAGAGGAGGTTTTCATAACCAAAAAGATTTGTATCAGGCGCTTGTAGATAAAAAAATCTGGGGAGCAGGCCTGGATGTAACCAATCCGGAACCAATGTCTGCAGATGATCCTATTCTTGGGCTTTCCAGTGTCTGTATACTGCCTCACATTGGTTCTGCTACTGTTGAAGCCCGAAATGGAATGGCCAGACTGGCAGCAGGAAATATCATCGCTTTTTCACGAAATGAGAAAATGCCGCATTGTGCAAATCCTGACGTTTATTCTGATTATTCAGCATAACTTGGAATTATTTTTGTTTTAAATATGTAAACCTTTAAATACAACTATCATGATACCGGAAGACAATATTAATGAACAGAACAGAAAGCTGGAACAAATGGATTATAATCCCAATGAAGATATTTTCCAGAAAGAAAAACATATTCCGCTTGATGGAGATGGAAATCCTATTCTGGATGAAGATTTTGATGAAGATAAAATCGATAAAGGACTGGATATTCCGGGAGCCGAAGACGATGATGAAATGGAAGAAATAGGAGCAGAAGATGAAGAAAACAATTACTGGAGTCTCAGCGATAATGAAGATGACCATGAAGAGGAAAACGATGATGTTTTAACCTAAACTTTAACGATACAAAAAACCGCCTTATTGAATTTCAGTAAGGTTTTTTTATATGAAATAACAACTAATATGGGGGAGGGGAATTGAGGTGTGTTTATTCAAATATAGTATTTAATATTAAATGATAGTCGATTTACAGTTTTCATAATTTTGCTTAAACCTTAAACCTTAAACCTTAAACCTTAAACCTTAAACCTTAAACCATTCTTTCCTTCCCCTCTTGCCTATATTTCCTATTTTGAATATCTTTAAAACTTCAAACATTGTTTAAAAACATAGACCTTTAAATAGTAATATGACATTTCAAGAACAGATACAGCAGGGGATTCCTAGTCAGCTGCCACAACCAAAACCATACGAGACCAATATCAACCATGCTCCGAAGCGTAAAGAAATTTTAGGGGAAGAAGAGAAAAAACTGGCATTGAAGAATGCTTTACGTTATTTCGAACCTAAGTTTCATGCAGAACTGATTCCTGAATTCAAGCAGGAACTTGAAGATTACGGAAGGATTTATATGTATCGTTTCCGTCCGGATTATGAAATGAAGGCAAGGCCTATTACAGACTATCCCGGAAAATCTGAGCAGGCGAAAGCGATCATGCTGATGATTCAGAATAACCTGGATTATGCAGTAGCACAGCATCCACACGAACTGATTACGTATGGTGGAAACGGAGCGGTTTTCTCCAACTGGGCGCAGTATCTGCTGACCATGAAATATTTGTCTGAAATGAGTAATGAACAGACCTTGGTAATGTATTCAGGACATCCGATGGGATTGTTCCCTTCTCATAAAGACGCACCAAGAGTTGTTGTAACGAATGGTATGATGATCCCGAACTATTCAAAACCGGATGACTGGGAGAAATTCAATGCATTAGGCGTTACCCAGTATGGGCAGATGACAGCGGGAAGTTATATGTATATCGGCCCGCAGGGGATTGTTCACGGCACAACGATTACGGTGTTAAATGCTTTCAGAAAAATCAAAAAAGAACCTAAAGGAGGTCTTTTCGTTACTTCAGGATTAGGAGGAATGAGTGGTGCTCAGCCCAAAGCAGGGAATATTGCAGGCTGCGTTACCGTATGTGCAGAAGTGAATCCTAAGATCACGAAAATCCGCCACGATCAGAAATGGGTGAATGAAATCCATGAAGATCTTGATGCATTGGTAAAAAGAGTAAGAGAAGCACAGGCGAACAAAGAAACGGTGTCTTTGGCTTACCTTGGAAATATTGTAGAGGTTTGGGAGAAATTTGATCAGGAAGATTTAAGAATCGATATCGGATCAGATCAGACTTCCCTTCACAATCCATGGGCGGGTGGTTATTATCCTGTAGGACAAAGTTTTGAAGAATCCAATACCATGATGGCTGAAAACCCTGAGTTGTTCAAAGAAAAAGTTCAGGAAACATTGAGAAGACATGCTGCAGCCATCAACAAACATACAGAAAAAGGAACCTATTTCTTTGATTACGGAAATGCCTTCTTACTGGAAGCTTCCAGAGCGGGAGCTGATGTAATGGCAGAAAACCCGACATTAGGAAGAGAATTCAAATATCCGAGCTATGTACAGGATATCATGGGACCTATGTGTTTCGATTATGGTTTCGGACCGTTCCGTTGGGTATGTACCAGCGGTAATCCGGAAGATCTGAAAAAAACAGATGATATTGCATGTGCAGTATTGGAGGAAATGGTGAAAAACTCTCCTGAAGAGATCCAGCAGCAGATGAAAGACAATATCCAGTGGATCAAGGGTGCACAGGAAAACAAACTGGTGGTAGGTTCTCAGGCAAGAATCCTTTATGCAGACGCAGAAGGAAGAATGAAAATTGCCGAAGCCTTCAACAAAGCCATTAAAAATGGGGAAATAGGACCCGTTGTATTGGGTAGAGATCATCACGATGTTTCAGGAACAGATTCTCCTTACAGAGAGACTTCCAATATCTATGACGGATCAAGATTTACAGCAGATATGGCCATTCACAACGTGATTGGGGACAGTTTCCGTGGAGCTACCTGGGTTTCCATTCACAATGGTGGTGGAGTAGGCTGGGGAGAAGTAATCAACGGAGGTTTCGGAATGCTCCTTGACGGAAGCGATGATGCCGACAGAAGATTAAAATCCATGCTTTTCTGGGATGTAAACAACGGAATCTCAAGAAGAAGCTGGGCAAGAAATGAAGGCGCTGTTTTTGCCATTAAAAGAGCGATGGAAGCAGAACCAAACTTAAAAGTAACACTTCCGAACCTTGTAGACGAAAACTTATTGTAATATAAAAATTCAACATTGGCAACCATCAACAAAAAACTGTTTTCACACCTGAACGTAGAGGATAGTGATCCTGTATGGGAGAAGTTTGCTGAAGTTGAGTTTTCAAAGAAAAACATATTTACTGACAACAAAGCCTATCTTGTAGAAGATGGGCTTGTCCGTAAATACTACATCAACAGCACCTCAGATATCGATACCGAGATCTGTGCAGAATTCTACTTTCCCGGTGATATTTTTACTGTGGAAGAAAAAAGTTCTGATGCCATTTACGAGTCCATCAACAAAGGACTGGCCTGGGAAATCACCCTGGATGAGGTGAAAAACCTGTTTGCTGTCAATCCGCACTGCCGTTTCGTACAGAACTACTATCTGAGCAGAAAGCTCAATGCTGCGATGAAAAGGGAAATGCTTCTGCTGAAAAACACTCCACAGGATCTTTATGAATATCTGCTGAAGAACAAACCCCATTATATTCAGAATATCCCTCTGAAATACCTGGCTTCTTATATCGGGATTACACCTATTTCTTTAAGCCGGATCAGGAAGCGTATTCTGTAAGAAGCTGGAAGCTGGATGAGGGGAGCTGGAAGTTATTTCCAGTCTTCATATTTTCTGTAGGTTTTAAAAATTAATTGGAAAATTATTGTAAATAAAAAAAGTCACATAGTTGTTCTTTCACCTCAATAACTTCCATCTTCCATCCCCCATCTCCCATCCTCAAAACACCCCCATTAATTATCTTTTGTTTATTGACTGGCCTTCCGTAAGTTTCTTCCTTTGCTGAAAAAAGAATATGGAAATACAAAAATTAAACTGGGCAGGTGTAAAACTCACTTCACATAACAAAACCATCTTAATAGATGCTGTAGAAGATTTCTCTTATTACAAACCCGTTTTGGGAGATGCTGTTGAAAACCTCATGGAATTTTCAGACCATGTACAGGCAGATTATATCCTGTTTACGCATATGCACCTTGATCATTTTGATAAAGGAGTAATCCAAAAATGCTTAAAGCAAGACGGAAAACTGATCATCTACGCAGGACTGGAGCCTATTGTAAGAAAACTTGTACCTGATGTTGAAATGATCGTTCTTGATCTTGATGAAACCTTCACAGAAAACAATATCACCTTCAAACCGGTATTTGCGATGGATGGTGTGGGAGAAATACAATCTTCCTGGATTGTAGATGATGGTGATACTAAAATCTTTCACGGAGGAGATACCATCTGGCACAACCAGTTCTGGAAGCTTGGAAGAGAAAACCCCAATATAGATTACTCTTTCTTACCCGTAAACGGAGTAGTAGTGAATTTCGAGATCATTGGATTAGAATACAGCCCGGTTCCCGCTTCCCTTAATCTGAAAGAAGCTTTTGCTGCAGCCCACCTTCTGCATGCCAAAAAGCTGGTGCCTATCCATTACGGATTGTTTGCCCACGAGAAATGCTATATTCCTCAGGTGTTTGATGATCAGGATTTGAAAAATATTTCTGAGGAAGTAGGACAAGAGTATTTAATTTTGAAAGATGGTTCGATACTGGTAGAATCTTAACTGATATTTGTAAGGAAAACTGTCATTCTGAGTGAAATGTAATGGAATGAAGAATCTCAATATCAATAGGAACAGGCTATTATCCTGAGAATTGACGAAGGAAGCCCATTTTTTATGAATAATATTAAAATGAAAACCTGCCGTGAGACAGGTTTTTGTTAATCGTAAATGTATAAAGTCACATTTCTATTAAAATCTGAAAGATCTAAGAACTTATGTCATTTTTCCATACAAAATCATCATTAAGTATTATTTCTGATATAAATTCTGCTTTATATGCAAGAGCAGTTCCTTCATTTTTTATCTGAATTTCAGTTTCAGATATTTTTAAATTTGTTGTACAATGTGTTAAAAGTTCTTCTTTAGCTGGTTGATTTAGCAAAGTGTCACCAGCTTTTGCTCCAGACATTCTACAAGCATAAACTACCGGAATTCCAACAACTGTTAATTCATTACGTGTATTAACCAAAGTTACATTTCCATAATCTATGCCAATACCAAGACCTACGTCTTTTATAAATATATTAAAGCAATCTCTTGAAATATAATAATGCTCGGTAAAGATACTATGACATTCTTGTGCTGCTTTTAAAGATCTAATTATTGCATCCTCACCACTATAAAACTTTGGAAAAAATGCTAAAATTCCATCCCCAGTAAATTTATCAAATATTCCAAAGTTATTTATGATGATTTGCGAAAGTTTTTCACTTAATTCAGTAATAAATTTAGAGAATAATTCAGGTTTTCTAGCTTTTAGCATTAATTCAGTAGAACGCCTTATATCAATAGACACTACAACAGTGTCATATGATTTTCCATTTTCAAACTTCGATTTAAATTCTTCACTTGAAAATAACTTTTCTCGTGCATCTTCACAAATTCTCGGAATAATATGATTAATTGCTTCCTTTGAGCTTAATTCCTCAAATAATTTTTTTAGCTCTTCTTCTTTCTCTTTTGATTTATCTTTTTCTTCATCTAATTCTTTTAGGGCTTTATTAAGTTTAGACTTAATTATATTTATATCTTGTTCAAGCTTAATTTGTTTTTCAAAATTATCAGATCTTAAACTATTTGGAAAGGTTGAAATTGGATTATTTATAATATCAATTAACCGTGGTATAGAAGATATTGAATTTTGATTGGAAAGTGATCCTAAAGAATCTGTTCCTCTATTTACACCATACATTTTGTCAAACGAATTGCCTAGGGATGTGAAATCGCTTAGTGATGAACTTGTTAATTTGGAGGATTCTAAATCTTTTCCTTTTTCTTCATTTTTTTTTGCCATGTTTAGTTTTAATTTAATATTGTAATTATAAATGTATTAAAAAGGATTTACTCATATTTATGGGAAACCGTAAAACATCCCATTTATAACCTCCCCAACCCCTCCAGAACTCCAAAACAATACTAAAACACCCCTCCCAAGTCCTCCGTTTATTACAAACAAGTCTGTTTGAAACTTCCCAAGAACTTTGGAACTCTCCTGCAGGTTGGGGTAAAGCTCCCAAGACCTTGGGAGGTTTGTTGCAGGTATGTTTGTAACAAAACAAATTTTTCTATATTTGAGTGTTAATTTATTAATCCCAAAAACACAAAAAAATGAAAATTGCCCTCACACAGCTGAGTACTAAAGATCTTGCGACTTTAGCTCAAAGAATTATTTCCAATGCCCAATCCGGAAAATACCCTGTTATTAACAATCATCCTCTTGTGGGCGCTTTGGCATCTTCCTATACGGAATATGACAAGGTCTATACAAAGCAGGTCTACAGTGGAAAAGGAAAAGATGTAGCCACTGCCGATCACGAAAGAGATACCGCGTATGCCAATCTGAAATCTTTCCTGAACGGCTATCGTAAGCTGCCTTCTGCGGCCAACTATCAGCTGGCAGAGGATCTCTACGGAGTATTCAAAACTTTTGGGCTGAACCTGGACAGGCTGAGTTATTCTTCACAAACGGCTCAGATGAAGAAGCTTATAGAAGCATTAGAAACGACAGAAAACAAACAGAAGATCACACTTCTTTCTCTGGACGCAGCCTTTGCAGAGATGAAAGCTAAGCAGGATGCTTTTGAAATAGTATTTGCAGAGCAGGCGGGAGCTAATGCCGATCTTCGTCAAATGACGAGTGCCAGTGCTATCCGTAAAGATCTGGAGAAAACAGTGAAATCTTATCTTAATCTGCTTACGGTAATGAAAGAGGTATCAGGCTGGGAATTGCTGTACAGTGATACCAATGAGTTGGTGAAGGCAGCAAAGAACTCTACATCAGAGAAGAAAGAGAGTGGTGAAACTCCACAGAAATAAGTTTTGTTTTTTTTGTTGGAGAACCGCGAAGACGCTAGTTTTTAAGCTTAAGTATTTTTTAGCGCAAGAACATTTCGACTTCGCTCAATATGAGATTTTCAGCAGGTAATACGTGATTATTTTCCCACAGATTTCACTGTTCTTTTCCTATTTATCTGCTTAATCCGCCTAATCTGCATAATCTGTGGGAGAATATTGAGATTGCTTCACCTGCGGTTCGCAATGACAGTGGTGGTGTGAAATTTTATCGGAGATAAAATCCTTGCGCCTTAAAGCAGTCTTTTTGAATATCATTTTGCGCTCTGCGTTTACCAACAAAATACGTTTTTTTGACGCAAAGCTTTTAATTATTATTCTTTTTAAAATAAGGAAGCAAAGGGATGTGGCTGCGCCACTGATGAAGCGGGATGTAAAACGGCAGTTTCATAAAATCAATCCTGATTGATTCTTCTTTGCCCGCTTGAGTATCGTATTTCTTTAATTTGATCTTTGTGTTTTCAACTACGGTAAAAAAACTCAGCAATTTGCTGAGTTTTTTATTTTTTCTTAAGGGCATTTAGCTCCTCTTGTAATCTCTGGTTTTCTTTTTTCAAGATTTCTATATAATCTCTTTGGCTTTCTAGAAGGAACTCTGGAACGTTACAATAAAGATTACCATTTATGTTATTTCCAAAACCACTACTTCCAGTAATATTATCAAAATGATTGATCTGCTTTGCTTCCTCTTCTTCAAAGATTTCCTCTACGGGAACTTCCAGAAAACGGGCAATTTTTTCCCATTCATCATTGAAAATCCTTACATCTCCACTTTCTTTTCTGCTGTAGTTAGAGACATCTGTGGCGATGATATCTGCAATCTGTTGTTGCGTGATGCCTTTTACTTTTCTTGCATTGCGTAGTTTTTCTTTTTGCATGACCCGTATTTTCTACAAATATGCAAAATTTTTGTTGGAGAATTGCAAGGGTATAAAGTTTTTATCTTGATGTGTTTTGTAAGATGAAAGAGAATCTGATATTTTCAGCAAGTGGTGCGGTATTATTTTCCAAAAAAATTAATAGTAATTCCAACCTATTCTTTCACTAATGCATCTTTATAAGAAAAAAATCCTATGAAAATAACCATACCCAAACCCTGTCATGAAAATTGGAATGCCATGACACCAGATGAAAAAGGAAGATTTTGTGCGGTCTGTTCCAAAACCGTGCGAGATTTCAGAAGAGCCTCGGATGATGAGATTATAGATGTTTTTGCTGATGCTTCGCAGGAAATCTGTGGAGCTTTTAATCCATCACAGCTCAACAGGGATTTGCATTATTCTTATATTAATTCTCTTTTTGTGAAGTTTGCCGTGGGCTTTATGCTGACAACAGGAGGGATTGTAAGTGCTAACGCACAGCAAAATAAAACCTGTGATACCCTAAAGACTGAAGATGAACATGAAATTGTTTTCAGTACTCAAAGAGACAGAAAATGGCTTGGTTCTGTTGCAGTAATGCCTGCCAGTGCTTTATTAGAAGACAAAGAAAAGGAAAATAAAGAAATTGTATCAAAATTATCAGGAGTAATTGGGAAGGCTCCTAAAGATAATAGCAATATACGTATTGGTGGAGCTCCTTCAAGCGGAGCAGTCTATAAACCTATGTATATTGTAGATGGGAAAATAAGTGATTTTGAGGCAATAAATGCACTGGATCCTAATCTGATAAAAACAATGAATGTTCTGAAAGGAACTTCTGCTGTAGTAAAGTATGGCGAAAAAGCCAAAGATGGGGTAATCGTAATTACTACAAAAAGAAAAAAATATAAAACAAATTAAGACTCTTTATTTTCCCACAGATCTCACAGATCTTTTTCATATTTATCTGCTTAATCCGCCTAATCTGCGGGAGAATATTGAGATTGCTTCACCTGCGGTTCGCAATGACAGTGGTGGTGTGAAATTTTATCTCCGATAAAATCCTTGCGCCTTACAACAGAAAGTTTTTAATGTCATTTTGCGTCTTAGCGTTTTTACAACAAAACAATTATAACATAAAAAAACTCAGCAATTCGCTGAGTTTTATTTTTTAAGCCATTTATTATTTCACAGCCGCAATAGCCGCTTCATAATTCGGTTCCTGAGAAATATCCGGCACTTGTTCTTCATAGATAATATTACCTGAAGGATCTATCACCACAACCGCTCTGCTCAGAAGACCTTTCATTGGAGAATCTACCAGTTCCACCCCGTAGTTCCATCCGAAATCGGAACGGAAATCGGAAAGCATAACTACATTTTTAATTCCTTCCGCACCACAGAATCTTTTCTGGGCAAACGGCAGATCTTTGGAAATACAAAGTACTACCGTATTGGGAAGATTTCCTGCTTCTTCATTGAAATGATGTACAGAAGCAGAACAAACACCAGTGTCTACGCTCGGAAAGATATTCAGAATAACGTATCTTCCTTTGAAGGAATCCAGTGTCTGGTCATTCATATTCACATCGGTAAGGGTAAATTTAGGAGCCGGTTTATTCAGTGCCGGCAATTTGGCATAAGTGTGAACTTCTTTTCCTCCCATTAAAACAGTATTGATCGCTTTAGATTTTTGAGCAAACCCCACTGCAGAGAAGAATAACAGTGTGCTGCAAACTAATTTTGAAAACATGAAATTTATTTTTAAGCTAAATTATTCTTTTTTCAGGAGCTGAGATTAATTTTAATTCAAATAGATCGAATCTATTGTCAGATTATTTTTTTCAACACAATTTCCTTTTACCTTTATATTATAAAATGTAGAAGTTTCAAAGGTGTCATTCTGAATGGAATAAAATGTAATGAAGAATCTCATATAGTAGATTATCATTAAGATTCTTCCTTCGTCAGAATGACAAAAGTCAGATAGTCTGACTTTTGAAACAATTTCAATCTTATCACATAAAAAAATAGAAAGATTTATGAGTTCAGAAAATACAGCATCATTTCATCACAACATTTTTAAAGGAGAAAACGAAATTCCGGAAGAATATAAAGTTCCGGTTATCCATCAGAGAACCTATCTTTTGAATGGAGAACTGGTGGAATGGAACGGCGAAGTTACCGAAATCTATTCCCCGGTATGCATTCCTACAGAAAACGGATTGGAAAGGAAACTTCTGGGAAGCATCCCGAATATTGGTCCGAATGAAGCCATGGAAGTCCTTGAAGCCTGTGTAAAAGCCTATGATAATGGTCTTGGTGAATGGCCTACCATGTCAGTGGAAGGTCGTATCAAATGCATGCAGAAATTCGTGTACCTGATGATCCAGCAGAGAGAGCTGGTTATCAAACTGCTGATGTGGGAAATCGGAAAAACGCTGGCCGATTCTACCAAAGAATTTGACCGTACGGTAGATTATATCAATCAGACCATTGATGCATTAAAAGATCTTGACAGGGAATCTTCACGCTTTCAACAGGCTGAGGGAACAATAGCCCAGATCAGAAGAGCACCGTTGGGTGTAGTGTTAAGTATGGGGCCTTTCAATTATCCTCTGAATGAAATTTTTACCACATTGATTCCGGCTTTGATCATGGGAAATACCATCCTGTTTAAACTTCCAAAGCATGGTGTATTAGCTCATTATCCTTTATTAAACGCATTCAAGGAAGCATTCCCGAAAGGAACGGTGAATACATTATATGGAAAAGGATCAGAAATCATCACTCCGATTATGGAAAGCGGGAAAGTAAATGTTCTGGCTTTTATCGGATCCAGTAAAGTGGCTAACGGATTGAAAAAACTGCACCCGAAAGTGAACCGTTTAAGAGCTATTCTGAGTCTGGATGCTAAAAATGCAGCCATCGTTACCAAAAATGCAAATCTTGATGTAGCGGTGAGTGAGTGTATTTTAGGAGCGCTTTCTTTTAATGGACAGCGTTGTACAGCATTGAAACTGATATTCGTTCAGAAAGAAGTAGCTCTGGAATTTACAGAGAAATTAACCGCAGCGGTTTCTGCGCTGAAGGCTGGGCTGCCATGGGAAAAAGACGTTAAAGTAACACCGCTTCCGGAAGTGAACAAACCTGCTTACCTGAAAGAATGTATTGATGATGCCGTGCAGAAAGGAGCAGCAGTCTTGAATAAAGATGGAGGTTACACCGATGAATCTTTTGTTTTTCCGGCTGTAGTATATCCTGTAAACAGTGATATGAAACTATATCATGAAGAACAGTTTGGTCCTGTGATTCCTGTTGTTCCTTTCGAAGATATAGAAGAGCCTATAGAATATCAGGTGAATGCCTCCCACGGAATGCAGGTAAGTATTTTCAGTGAAGATCCGCATGAGGTAGCAAGACTGATTGATCCGTTTGTGAATCTTGTAAGCCGTGTCAATATCAACTGTCAGGCACAAAGAGGTCCCGATGTTTTTCCATTTACCGGAAGAAAAGACAGTGCGGAAGGAACGCTTTCTGTTTTTGATGCGCTCCGTTCATTCTCCATCCGGTCTCTGGTGGCGGCAAAGCTGACAGATTCCAACAAAGAGCTGCTGAATACGATTGTAAGGGAACATGATTCTAACTTTTTAAGCACAGACTATATTTTCTGATTCTGACCAGTATTATATTTAACATAAAATAAAATCCTCAATAAACACCTTGATTTGTTGAGGATTTTTTTAACTTAATACCGGAAATTAAAGTTTTGTGTTATAATAGGATGGTGTTTTTTAGAGATGTCATCTAATGATCAGTGTGTAAATCATGTCTTCACCCGAAAAAGAATTTTTAGAGAAAATTGAAAAACACAAAGGTGTTATTTTCAAGATCTCTAAAATGTATATGGATAATAAGGACGACCAGAATGACCTCTACCAGGAGATCATTTACCAGGCCTGGAAATCATACGCTGATTTTCAAAAGAGAAGTGATTTCTCCACATGGCTGTACAGAACTGCGCTCAACACAGCCATTGTTTTTTTGAGAAGTGAAAAAAAACGTAGTTTTATACAAAATCAGAATGTGGATGGGCTGAGTGCCAGGCAGGAACCTTATAATGATACTGATGATATGAATATGAAGAGGATGTATGAAGCCATCCATCAGTTGAGCCCCATTGATAAAGCCCTTATATTTTTCTTTTTAGAGGGTTTTTCGGGAAAAGAAATTGCTGTACAACTGGGAATTACTGAAGTGAATACACGCGTAAAGCTGAAGAGGGCAAAAGAAAAGCTGAAAGAGATTATTGCCGGACAAGGTGCAGATTCCCATTAAAAAATGACACTATGGAGTTAGAAAACTTTAAAGAACTTTGGAATAAAGATACTGGACACGGATCCCCTGAAATTTCTCTGGAAAAACAGAAGGAAATACATTCCCCGTTGGAGATGCTGAAAGTGAATATGCAAACTGAATTCTGGCTGATGATTATAACACTGCCTTTGCTCTTAACAGGTGTTCCATTGGCTTCTGCTGATTCTAATATTAAAACCATTTCAATATTTGTCACGATTCTGACAGTTGCTGTTATTATTTATTTTTATTCCCGCTTCCTGAAATTGTATAAGCTGCTTGGAAAAAACAGCATCAATACCAATTATGATTTGTTTAATCTGAGAACGCAGCTCCTCATATCAAAAGAAATTTATATTTCCTATTATATTGCTTATATTCCTCTTGGGTTTCTTTTGTCTCTGATCAAAATTAATTTTCATTTTGATAGGGAATATAACCTGGCTATTTTCGGTATCAGTCTTCTCATTACCCTTCTGTTGATTGCATTTATTATCAAATACTGGATCTATTATATGTACGGAAGATATATTGATGATGTAGTGCGTCTGGTAGATGAGCTTAACGGAATTGAAGTAAGGCCAAAACCTGAAAAGAAAATGACCTGGTTTGAACGTTCACAGAGACTTTTTATGAATAAAATGGGGATTAAAGGAAACATTCTGAATACCGTGATATGGTTTGTATCCATGTATTTTTTGATCATATTATTGCTGACCGTTGTTCTTCTGATCATTATTATAGTGGGAGCAAAATTTGATTTTCTGGATATCGGTTCATTACAGAGAGCTTTAAATAAACTGAATTAGAAATGACTGTATCTTCTGTAAAATTTCTATCTTTAGAACATTGAGTTGTAAAAAAATATTACATGGATGATTTTAAAAATCAGATGTATTCTATAGAAGAATTTCTGGAGCTTGTAAAGAACAAGCAGGACAGGAAAGCAGCCTTCGACCCGGAATATAATTATGCAGTTTATTCTTCAGCAGACGAATTTAAGCCCGGAATGAAAATTTTTATCGGAGATCCTTTGGATATTGGTGGGGATGATAATGAAATCTTACCTGATTTCGTTTTTCATAACAAGCTCCATTATATGTGTTCAGATGAAAATATTCAGGATGTGGTAGATCTTGCTTTCAGACAGCGTGCTGGTATTAGCTCTTCTCAGCTTATCACAGCTCTGAACCATTATCTGGAAAAAGATGATTTCTTTGATTTTAAATAATAAAAGAATTAAATACACAAAAAACAATCACCTGATATGAAAAAATATCAGGTGATTATTTTTTTCTCCTAACTGGTCAGGTCAGAAAAAATTATTTCGACTCATGCTATTCCGGGGAAATAGTAAAAAGCTTAAAACACACACACAATGAGACCTGGCAGTATTTCTCGGTCAGGTTTTTTATTTCTTTTGTAAAAATCTGTAACAATTTTTTTAAACGAAAACTAACTCTATAGAGTAAATGCCCATGACCTCATTAGAACAAGAGTTTATAAGTCAGATTGAACAGCATAAAGGAATCCTGTTTAAGATTTCTAAAATGTATATGACTGAAAAGGATGACCGCGATGATCTTTTTCAGGAGATTACCTATCAGCTTTGGAAAGCATTTCCGGGTTTCAGAGGTGAAAGTGAATTTTCAACATGGCTATACAGAATTGCTTTGAATACAGCTATTATTTTCCTGAGATCAGAAAAGAGAAGAAGCTTTATCGCCCATGAAGACTTTTCTAACCAAATTATTATTCAGGAAGACTATGATTACCGTAAAGAAGAGCGCCTGGCTGAAATGTATCAGGCTATTCATCAGCTTAATCCTATCGACAAGGCCTTTATTTTTTATTATCTGGAGGATTTTTCAGGAAAACAGATTGCAGAACAGATGGGAATTTCAGAGGGCAATGCAAGAGTGAAAATGAACCGGGCAAAAAATAAACTTAAAGATATCTTAAGCCAAATAAAAACCAACCAACATTAAAATCAGTAATCCAATGAATATCGATGAATTGAAAAATACCTGGAACGAAGATATTGTGGAGGAAACTCCTGAAATAAGTATAGAACAGAGGAATAAATTACATCTCCCCCTGGAAAAGATACGTAAAAACATGCGTGTGGAATTCTGGTGGATGATAGGAATCTTTGTCTTTGCTTTTCTGGTGTGCTCTGTGTGCAGACCATTTAAACTTCAGTTGTATATAACAGTTTTGATTGCCTCCATGCTTTTGGTTACCGTTTTCTTTTTCAGTAAGTTCTTTACATTGTACAATGAAATCAGTAATCCCGCTCCAAAAACCTATGATTCTTTGAAAGATCTCGTGATGCAGCTCAATCTTAACAAACAGTATTACCTCTCATACTA
Source organism: Chryseobacterium sp. NRRL B-14798 (assembly GCF_050470705.1). Taxonomy (NCBI): domain Bacteria; kingdom Pseudomonadati; phylum Bacteroidota; class Flavobacteriia; order Flavobacteriales; family Weeksellaceae; genus Chryseobacterium; species Chryseobacterium sp. NRRL B-14798. The sequence continues at coordinate 1,923,248 of NZ_JBFLUL010000005.1, forward strand.
CATCAGTTTTGCGCCGTTTCTCGTATGCGAGATCCTGATTGTTCTTGAATTTATCCCGTGGCCAAAACCTTTGAGTGAATTGAAGATTGCGGTGATCTTAATTAGTACAGTAACCGTAGGATTATTTTTGCTTTATATTGTAGGAAGGTTCTGGTATAAACGCTACTATGGAAGATATATCCAATATATTGAAGATCTTTTAGAAGAATTAAAAAGATAGAAAAGGTTTCGGCGGGCTGAAAGCCCGCCGAAACCTATATTCATTACTGTCCTTTATGTTCTTTTTCTTTGGCAATTTCGTTTTTTATCCAATCCAGCTGTGGGTCTTTTTTATCAATAATATCCTGCATGTTTTCAGTAACAGTCACATCAGGAACAACACCTTTTCGTGAATCTGAAAAACTGATATTAGGTTGTACCAAAAGTAATCCTATGGGAAATCTGATTTCAGAATTGGGAAGCTTTTGGTAGGAATAAAAACCGGCCACAGTTCCGTCATTGGCACCACCTGTTTCTTCTCCCACAAGCGTTGCTCTTTTATCATTTTTAAGTTTGGCGGTAATAATAGACGATGCCGAGAAACTTCCTCCGTTAATCAGTACAAAAATTTTTCCATGGAAGGCATCCTTTTTGGGTTTTGTAGGTTTGTCAGCTTTCATCTTGTAGAATACTTTTCCATCCTTTTTATAGGTACTGAAAGTCTGCGCAAGAAAAAAACTCGGATAAGCGATACTTTTAAGAGCATACTCTAAAGGAGTACTTTTTCTGAAATAATTGGTACGCAGAGGGGCATTTCTTGAAGTTAACTGAGAAGGCTTGATCAGCGTAAACGGCTCATCAGCTAAATAAGAATACAGGTTGTTGATTTCATACAAGGAGCCGCCATAATTATTTCGGACATCTATGATGAGGTAAGGAGATTTCGCAAGGTTGATCTTGGCAAAAGTCTTTTTATAAAACTCATCCGAATAATCCCTTGAAAAGCTTTTCACCTTAATATAAGCAATAGTACTGTCTTTGTCCAGAAACTTAAAACTTCTGTTATAAGAATTACTGGAAGCTACATAGTCGTTCAGTTTCTTTTCCGGGGTCTTTTTCTGCATTTCCTTATCCTTTTCAAGATCAGCGTCAGATTTTGTTTCTCTGGTTAAGGTATACGTCTTTTTTTCTCCCTGGTATAGGGTTTCAAGAGTAGCTTTGCTGTCAAATCCATTTTCGGCAGTATAAAAATTAAAGAACAGATCTTTTAAAAAATACGGGTGGAAAGTGGTATTATCACCATCACTGCTGATCAGACTTCTGTACTTCTTGATATAATCGGATACAGGAATATTATTGATGGATAAAATTTCAGTTCCTGGCTTTATGTGCTCAATGGAATCTTTGTTTTGGATGATATACATTCGGTCTCCCGATATATAATATTCAAAACGGCTGAACATTCCTTTTTGATGTTCCAGTCTTTTAATTTCTTCTTTCGTAAATTTCTTTCTGGGAATTCTCAATGAAAGATGGCCTTCACGAATTCCGGCGATGACAGGCTGAAGTTTGAAATAAAACTGAAGTGGGGTAAGAGGTTCGGTGATCGTTTGCTTGAGACTGTCAAATTTACGTTCCAGTTCCTTTCTGGGAATATACCAGTATAATTGAGGGTGCATTTGCTGTAATTTTGAATACGCAAAGTCCACATCCTCTTTAAGTTGCTCCGGTGGAATACATGAAGCCCGCTGTTCGTTGTGTTTTTTTACAGAGGCACAGGACGAAAAAATAGCGAGAAGTAATATTACCGAATAATTTTTCAATGTATCTGAGTTTTTTTAGGGTGCTAAAATAAAAAGTTTAAAATTAATCCCGACTTAAATGAATAATAAATTTTTAAAAATACATGATAAATTTAGTTAAAAAATGCAGTAAAATGGAATAAACTTTCATGTAAAGACAAAAGTCAATACATTTGATATTTATTTCGTACAGATGATTTACTGGATTATTACGTGTATAGTTGTTTTGACGGTAACTTTTTTTATCGTGATCAATATGAAGGCGTTTGGTGGCGTGCCAAAAGGGAAAAGGCTGAAGCGCATCAGGCAGTCGAAACTCTATAAAAACAGACAATTCCAGAATATCAGCCATACACCTTCCCTTACAGAAGGCTACAAAATGTCAAAAGTGACTTATGATTTCTTTTTAGGAAAAAAAGATCCGCTGCTGAAACCTTTGAAAGAAATTCCAGCTCTTCATACCGATTTGAAAAATTTTGATAAAAATCAGGATGTATTGATCTGGCTGGGACATTCATCTTATTACCTGCAGACAGATGGCGTTTCCTTTCTGATAGATCCTGTTCTAAGCCTTTATGGCTCACCTTTCAAATACTTTAATAAAGCTTTCAAAGGCTCAGATATTTTTAAACCTGAAGACATTCCCGGCATAGATTATCTGGTCATCACGCATGATCATTTTGATCACCTGGATTACCCAACGGTAAAATCGATTGAAGAAAGAACAGACATGGCCATTATACCTTTGGGAGTAGGAGCGCACCTGGAGAGATGGGGATATGCTGAAAACAAGCTTATTGAAGAAGAATGGGGAACAGAAGTTGCCCTGAAAAATGATATAAAAATTGTTTTCACTCCTGCCAGACACTTTTCCGGCAGAAGAGTGAGACAGAATGATACGCTTTGGAGTTCGTATGTTCTGGCAACCCCAACAAAAAGAATTTTTCTGGGAGGAGACAGCGGCTATGATTCCCACTTTAAAACAATAGGCGAGCAATACGGACCTTTCGATTATGCTGTTCTTGAAAACGGACAATATGGAGAGGCATGGCGGTATATCCATACCTTACCGGAAGATTTTGTTCAGGCTGCTATTGATCTTAAAGCACAGCGTATTATCCCGGTTCATGCTGCCAAATTTGCACTGGCACTTCATCCGTGGAATGAGCCTTTACAAAAGATAACCGCCCTTGGAAAAGAAAAACAGTTGAATATCCTCACCCCGATGATAGGTGAGGTTGTACATCTGAATCAGTCAGACCAGAAATTTACAGCCTGGTGGGAAAGCTGATCAGGCATGCCAGATTTCTTTATACCTTGCAGGATGATTTTCAAACTGCTGTCTTACAAAATCGCATTCCGGGTCTACAAGCAAATCTTTTTCTTCCGCATAGCGTACCAGCTCGTCCAGCAATAGTTTGGCGTATCCTTTTCCCTCACGCTCTTCATCAAGTTTCGTATAAAATACAATAAGCAGTCTTCCGTCAACCTCTATAGACATATAACCTGCCTTTTTTTCATCGATAAGTAGCTGCAATTCGTCCTGATATTGAGATACCTGAAACTTTATATTTTCCATAACAATGTAAGATTTGGTTGATCAAAAATAATTTGAGAAAATTTCTTTAAAAACATTCTCTTCATTAAAATTACGAAATTAAATGATATCAGATAATAGTTTTTAATAATCTTAACGAATTTTATAACATAAATGGATAAAAGATAAAAGATAAAAGATAAAAGATAAAAGATAAAAGATATTACCATTAAATATCCGTATGTCAGGATCAATAGAGCTGGGCTTTAGCCCGCCATACAATATATAATTTCTCCTACGGCTTCAGCCAAAACTTCAAATAGATCTCTTTTTTTATATTGAAAATAATCTACAATTCATTGATTATTAATATTTCATAAGTTTTCGTTGGATGTAATTATTTGCGTTCTGAGGATGACTTTGGATTGGTTAATGTTTATAAATTTCATAAAAAACGCAGAAAATATTTCAAAGATAATCAGTGGTTTATGATTTTTATTAACAAATATTAGTATTTATATTTAAGAATTGGCACTTTAATTGACTATCCCTTCATGTTTAATTTTAAAGTGGTGTGAAATGAAAAAATTAATATTAACAGCATTATTGGTTGGGACATTTAGTCTTAGTTATGCCCAGTCCGATTATTATAATGATTATAGAAGAAGTATCTCGGACATCAACTGGCAAAGAGTAATTACTGATCTTGTGCTTTCAACAACACAGGCCAATCAGATTTATGTGTTGAATGACAGATACCGTGATTATGATACGTGGAACAGAGTTTACGTAGTAGAACCGGGAAGATGGAGGAATGACCGTTATTCAGAGCTGGAAAGAATTCTGGGTAGAGAAAAGTATATCCTCTTTAAAAAGAAATATTACAGAGGTCAGAATCCGGTAATCGTCTATGGAAGAAACAAAAACGATTATAAAAAATACCGTAAACAACAGGAAAAGTATTATAAAGATCAGGAGAAATACTATAAAAAACAAAATAAACACCGCGGTCACGGACATGACGGTGATTGGGATTAAACCCATTATCAACTCTATCACTTATAACGGCTGACATTTTTTGTCAGCCATTTTATTTTTCAATATCTGATGTGATTTAATTTGTTTGATTTTTATAACTTTGATCTATGGAATCACACGAGTCACTCAAAGGTTTTTATGAAAGAAATGCTCCCAATCTGGCATCGCAGTGTATCGGGGTCAGAAAAATAGGACACTTCAATGTATTTTCACGGGAATACTGTTCTCCTCTTACCCCATACAGCAGGAGAGATTATTATAAAATTTCATTAATTATAGGAAAAGGAAAGCTTCATTATGCTGATAAATGGATCAAAGTGGACCGTCCCGCATTATTGTTTTCCAATCCTATTATTCCCTATTCCTGGGAAGCGGATGATGAGGACCAGAAAGGCTGGTTCTGCCTGTTTACAGATCAGTTTCTGCATAACGGAAGCCGTATGGGAAACCTTCAGGATTCTCCGCTGTTCAAGATCGGAGGAACTCCTGTTTTCTTTGTAAATGAAGAACAACAGAAAATACTTGCTGAGATCTATACCAAAATGATGACGGAGATCCAGTCAGATTATATTCACAAATATGATATGTTGAGAGCATATCTTCATCTGATGATTCATGAGACGATGAGAATGCAGCCGGCAGAAAATTTCGAACCTTATCAGAATGCTTCACAAAGAGTAGCTTCATTATTTATGGAACTGTTGGAAAGGCAGTTTCCTATCGACAGCCCTGAGGCCTTTTTGAAATTAAAAACGCCGAATGATTATGCCCGGAGTCTTTCCATTCATGTGAATTCTTTGAACCGTTCGGTAAAAGAGATTACAGGAAAAACAACCAGCCAGCAGATCACCGCAAGGATTATTCAGGAAGCCAATGCCTTACTGACACATACGGATTGGAATATTGCTGAGATTGCCTACGGATTAGGTTTTGAAGAACCCGCTTATTTCACCAATTATTTTAAAAAACAAACCGGAATTACTCCCAATGCCTTAAGAATGGATGTTGTTTGAATTTTATAATTCTTAGTTTGAATTCTATATCAGGGTTGACTTCCTGATGTTCTAATTTTGTCATGTAAAATTAAATCATACCTATCATGAAATTTAAAAAATTAGGAAACACAGAAGAACAGTTATCAGCAATTGGTTTAGGATGTATGGGAATGAGTTTCGCATATGGTCCTACCGACGAGCAGGAAAGTATCAATACCCTGCACAGAGCTTTGGATTTAGGAGTTAACTTTTGGGATACGGCAGATATGTATGCCAATGGAGAAAATGAAAAACTGATTTCTAAAGTTTTAGTACCGAACAGGGATAAGATTTTCATTGCTACCAAATTCGGATTCAGGTTTAAAGATGGTAAGGCAAGCCACAGCGGTGCTCCGGGAACTTATTTCGACGGCTCTCCGGAATGGATAAGACAGGCCGTGGATTTAAGCCTTCAAAGATTAAAGATTGATACAATCGACTTGTATTATGCACATAGAGTAGATCCGAATGTTCCTGTAGAAGAAACGGTAGGAGCAATGGCAGAATTGGTAAAGGCAGGAAAAGTGAAATATCTTGGATTGTCTGAAGCTTCGGCAGAATCTATCAGAAAAGCCAATAAAATTCACCCTATTGCAGCATTGCAGTCAGAATACTCTATCCTTACGAAAGATGTTGAAAATGAGATTTTACCAACCATCAGAGAACTGGGAATTTCTTTGGTTCCTTATTCGCCGTTAGCAAGAGGACTCTTTACCAATATCTATGATGCACAAAATCTGGGTGATGACGATTTCAGAAAATCATTACCGCGTTATCAGCAGGAATATCTTGAAAATAATACTAAGCTGGCTAACGAAATCAACGAATTTGCAGCTTCCAAAGGAGTGAAAGGAACCCAGCTTGCCTTAGCCTGGGTATTGAACCAGGGAGATGATATCATTCCGATTCCGGGTACAAAACGAATCAAATATCTGGAAGAAAATATTGCAGCCGTCAATATAGAACTTTCTCAATCAGATCTGGATACCATTGATGCCATCCTGAAAAAATACCCTAATGTAGGAGAAAGATACAATGAAGGTTCAATGAAACTGGTGAACAATTAAAAACTATGTTAGATAAAAACTGAGCTTCTTACAATAAAAAGAGCTCAGTTTTTTTGTTTTTATATTTAAAAGGAGTTCGACTATGAACAGAAGAGAATTATTAAAGAACGGATTATTGGCAGGAACATTGAGCATGATTCCTTTCTCCGGCTTAATGGCACAGTCTCAAACAACTGTTGAAAAAACAGGAGACGATCTTTCCGGATTTAAAAAACTGCAGCTTGGTGAGCTTGAACTATTTGTTCTTACGGACGGATATATCCATGAAGAAAACCTGAATTCATTTGCACCAAGAGGCACTGTTTCAGAATTGAAATCAATCCTTAAAGATAATTTCAGACCGGAGAATTATATTGATATGGCGATGAATATTCTATTGGTTAAGACAAAGAATAAACTCATCTTATTGGATACCGGAATGGGAATTTTTGCCGATGAAAGAAGCGGATTTTTATTGAAAAGCCTTCAAAAAGCAGGATTTTCTCCAAAAGATGTTACCGATGTCTTTATCTCTCACGCCCATCCGGATCACATCGGCGGAGTAGTGGATAAACAAAATCAGTTTATTTTCTCCAATGCCGATATTTTCATCTCTAAAACAGAACATGATTTCTGGATGAAAGCTTCCATCAAAGATTTCAGTAACAGTGCACTGAAAACACAACCTGAATTTCTTAATCAGATTATTCCTGCAATTCAGAATATTTTGAAAACGATTCAGCCCAAACTGAAGTTTTATGACCTTAATAATACATTGTATGATTATTTTAGTTTCCAGTTAGCTCCTGGCCATACACCAGGCTTAACCGTTACCACCATCTCTTCAGGAAACGAAAAGCTGATCTATATTGCAGACCTTATCCATTCTGATGTTATCTTGTTTCCACACTCTGAATGGGGCTATTTCGGAGATACAGATCTGGATATCGCAACAGCTTCAAGAAAAAAATTCCTTCAACAACTGGCAGATACCAGAATCAGAGCGTTTGCTTACCATTTACCCTGGCCGGGCCTTGGTTACACAAAAAAGAAAACATCCGGCTTTGAATGGTTTCCGGAAGGTTTTATGAATTAGGGAATAGGTTGCAGATAGCAGATCGTAGGTTGCAGGTGAGAGAAAAAGAGGATTAGGGATAAGGAATACGTTACCTGGATTAATAAATAGGTGCTCAGTATTCCCCTCCTCCGGAGGGGGTGGCAAAAATTCAAAGAATTTTTGACGGGGTGGTTAACTAAACAGCATAATCAATCCCACATATAAATCATCCATAGCAGCGGACTTTAGTCCGCTTTCATAATCAACATTTATTTATTCGGTTTTAACCAAAATTTATTGATCATATATAAACAACAGATCCTCCCAAGCAATGGAAGGATCTGTTTCAAACATAAGAAAAAATTAGAGTTTTATCATTAAGCCTCTCCAAATACCACCTCAGGAGAATACAGCTTTCTGAACATGATGTAAGTTGCCGTTAACACAGAAAAGGCAACAATTGCATCTACCGTAGACGGAAAACCCAGTACCGCAATTTTTGAAAAGAAAGCAAACAGAATATCAAAGAACATTCCTGCAAACACCCATTCTTTTAGTCTCAATAATTTATTGGGAAGCAAAAGAACCATAACTCCGGAGATTTTAAAAATACCTAATATATAAATAAAATGAGGCGGATATCCAAGCTGTCGCGTAATATCCCATACAACCGGATTTTTTGTCAGTTCAAAGAAACCGCTGGCTCCAAACCATAATGACATAAAAATAGCACCTGACCAATAGATAATTTTTGTAGTTTTTGTTTTCATTGTTGTAATTTTTAGTGATAATTAAATTGTATAGTATTTTATTTAAAAGCTGTTTTTGCTGATCCTGAGATTTCTCCCGTTCTCCTATTCTGAATAAAAGCGATGACTTCCCAGTTTTCCGGAGAAAATCCTTCCGGAAGTTTAAATTTTGTTGTTCCTTCCTGCTGTTTATTTAATGAGATGAGGTTTTGCTTGTAGACAATCTGCCAGTGATGCAGATGGCGTCCTTCATTTTCGCCTTTCCCTACCTCTGTGGAAGAATGTTTTTCAACCAGATTAATGAGCAGCATATTCTGAGGATCTGCGGAAGGTGTTTTATACTGAACATCAATTTTATGCTGAGAAATGGCGGCAGATAATTCTACATTTGTTTTTTTAGAAGCAAACAAGGCTTTCTGAATGGCACTTCTGATATTGTTTTCATCAGAGCCTACAAATTCTGTTTTTCCGTTGACTACCAGCTGTGGAGTATAAACCTGTGAATTCAATATTCGGCTGTACTGCTGTTGTCGTTGAGAGTTTTCAGAACTACTGAATCGGTCTTTCCATCCAAGGCGGTTCCAGTAATCAACATGGTAGGAGAGTAGATACACAGGTTCATCCTTATATTCTTTTTCAATTTTTCCCATCAGCTCATCAGCAGGAGGACAGCTTGAGCAACCTTCTGAAGTAAAAAGTTCCAAAACAGCAAATCCGTTATTCTCAGAAGCTTGAGATTGTGATGTCTTTTGTTCTTTATTTTGATGGATAAATGCTGAGGTAGCAAATAGTAATGCGGTGAAAGCGCTTACTGTGATTAAGTTTTTTAGTATCATGCCTTTTAATTTGATTCAAAAGTAGATACTCTTCAAAGGCAAAAGAATGCAAAAAAGGGTAAACCGGACAAATTAAGAGGTGAATCCGGAAATTGTAGGGGGAAGTATTTAAAGGCTGTATGCCGGAAGAGAGAGGAAGGAAGTTTTTGGAGTGCAAAAAGGAATTGGTGGTTATATTTTTTGATAATAAAAATACGAGTAATGAATCTTAAAAAAATTAAAGCAAAAGAAAACCCTGATCATCTCAATCAGGGCTATAATTTATTTAAATAAGACTTTGTCTTCAAGTACTTCCATCCTCCATCCTCCATCTTCCTTACTGCTTTATCTATCCTCCAGCCAAGTAAAAAAACTATGGGTCTTTTCTTTGTTAATCAAAAGTTTTTCAGGGGTTTCAATAGTGAGTTTTACCAGTATTTTACGCTGAAAATAATGTTCCATCTCCTTAATCGCTTTAAAATTAACGAGATATTGCCTGTTGACTCTGAAGAATTGTTTGTCGGAAACCTGTTCCGCCACTTGTCCTAAAGGCTGGGTAAGAGGAAACTGTTCCTTTGTGAATGTAACCAGATGGGTGATCTCATTATGAATATAAAAATAAGCAATGTCTTCGGTAGGAATGGTGGTGTATTTCTGATTTTTAAAAACCAGAAAACTACTCTTACCTGCAGTAGCAGGCTGGCTGATTTTCTGTATCAGAGACTCCAGGTCCGGAAGTTCATTTTTCTGGAAGAATTTTTTCAGTTCATCAACTTTTCGCAGGGCTTCGGCAATATCTTCCCTGGAAAATGGTTTCAAAACATAATCAACTCCTTTACTTTTAAAAGCATCCAGCATATACTGATCAAAGGCAGTACAGAAAACCACAGGGCAGGTAATCTCCACTGATTTGAAAATTTCAAAGGAGAGTCCGTCCGAAAGATGGATATCCATAAAAATAAGATCAGGTTTGATTTCCTTTAAGCCTTCAATACTTGTTTCAATACTGTCGTAAACACCTAGTATCTTTGATTCAGGTTTTAAGTCTGAAATTAAATTCTGCAGGGATTTTGCCGCCCTGAATTCATCTTCAATAATGATTATATTCATGGATTAATGGTAGTTTTATCTGAAATGTTTTTTCGCCTGAATGAATGGTAATATCCTTTTCCAATAAATGTTTGTAGCGCATTTTAATATTGTCCAGTCCAACTCCCAAAGAATCTTCAGGGGTTACTTTTCGCTGTATAGGATTTTCGATCACGATATTATCGTCAGCGGTATAAATTGTAATGTGCAGAGGTTTGCTTTGAGAAACAATATTATGTTTGATGCAGTTCTCTACCAATAGCTGAAGGGTAAAAGGAGGAATAAGCGTTTGAGCGGTTTCTTTTCCTAACTCGTTGGTAAACTTAATCCCTTCTCCAAAACGGGCTTTCTGAAGAAAAAGATAAGAATCCACGATTTTCATTTCTTCCTGAACGCTGATCAGATCCAGCTTACGGCTTTCCAGCGTAAAACGGTAAAAATCAGAAAGCTTGACAATAAAATCAACGGTTTCTTCGTCATGAGTCTCTGCCATTAATTTTAACGTATTCAAACTGTTGAAAAGAAAATGCGGATTGATCTGCTGCTTTAATAATTCATACTGAGCACCCAGATTATCACTCTTTACCTTTTCCAGTTCAAGCTGTATCTGCTGCCCTGTATAGTTGTTCTGAAGCAGCGTAAGAAACATATAGCAAACCAGGTTAATCAGAATTCCCCTTACTTCCACCATCAGCATTACAGGACCAAAATTGATATGAGACAGAATCAGCTGCTGAATCCATGCCAGTCCAAACATAATCACCATCCCGAAAGCCAGTACCACCATCAATCTGGAATACGAGATATGCTGTCTGCGTTTTGTGGTGCGGTTCAGCATATAAATATTGACGTACCACATGATCACCGAAAATGCTGCCGTAATAGCTGAGTTGACCACGGCTTCTTTCCAGTTGAACTCATTAGACGCCAGCTGGGGTACAGAAGATAGAACTCCCAGGAAAATGGAGCTTATCCAGATAATAGCTTGTGAGATTTTTATTTTTTGCTGTTGCATGAAATCTGCTGATTTGAAAAGGTTAAATTAACCTTTTTTATTTAAAATATTATGATAAAAAGTGAAACTGTAGTTTTTTATTAAGGCCTGTTTACAGGGCGGTAACTCATAAAATACTGTATTCTTTCTTCTTTATTGGGTGAGCTGTTTTGTGGTAGACTATTTTTTATATCATAGGAAACCTTTCCAGAATGATCAGCCTGAACAGTTTCAATACTTACCAATTCTCCGGTGATGGTTCCTCCGATATATTGAGGATTATCATGATACTTCCAGGTTACCAGTTTCATCACAGAACCTGCTTCAGGGGTTTGGATTTCTTTTGTTAAAGATACCAGTGCTTTTTCGTTCCCATATAAGGCAGACATAGTTTCTTTTTTAGGATTTAAAGAATTAGAGATAAATTTGAGAGGTCCCGGGTCAAAAACAACCCTTGAAAGGCCATTATTCATATCACTGTTTTCTTTACTGCAGGCGGTAAGAGAAACAAGGCTTACCAATAAGATCAGGATGGTATTTTTCATTTTTTCTGTAAATTTTGAATGAGTCTTTGGGTATTTACTTTCATGGGAACATCAAACAGATATCCTGTTTTTTCAGCGAGTTGTCTGTGGCAGGCAATGCAGGATTCTTTGGCGAAGGAAGCGGTTTTTCCTGTCGGATAAAGATCATCTCCGGAAAATTTTGCAAATCCCCAACCCTCTGTATCTTTATATTGTCTGGGATCTTTTACCATAAACTGCGCATTGATAAACTTTCCGGGTCTGATTTCTCCATCCGGAAGCTCTTCTTGTTTCCATACGGATTTTACTACCACACTTCCGTCCGGCCACGGATGAAAGTTCTCAGTTTCCACAGCCTTTACCGCAATATCATTTCCATAAATTACACGGATAGAGTTATCAAACAGCGTACTCATGCTGATGACTTTCCAGTTTTTAAAATCATCGGTGTATCGAACACCGTTGGGAGAAACCGGGAAATTGGTTGATGCCGGATCTAGTACAGAGGATGATACCTGAGGTGTCTCAATCTTTTTTTGAACAGAAGGACCTGCTGAGGATAATGAAAGTGTATATTTTTTGATCGTTTCAATATCTTTTGCTGTAATCCTGGCTGAGGGATGCAGAAGGGTGTACTCATGGAGAGGCATTTTACCACTTTGCATCATATTGAGAATAGCGTACATTTTTCCCTGATGTTCTGCAGGAGATAACTTTTCCCATTCTGAGAAGTTCAGGACTTCTCTGGCTCTTTTGATATCTTTGTTCACAGCCCAGGAAACAGGAGCAAGTTTATCATACCAGCTTAAATTCTGCTGATTGGAATGACAGCTGAAACATGAGTTTTCAAGAATACTGATCACTTCCTTTGGGGCTTCAATTTTTCCTGTAACCGGTTTTCCTTCCAAAGGTTTACTGAATAGCTGCAACCCTCCGAAAACACCTAGTATAGCCAGAAATACGATGGCAATGGGATTTCTTTTTTTCTTTACGGTATCCATAATGAGTATTGTTTTATTTTTCTGGATCAAAAGTAGGCGGGTAGTACATGCTGTGAAACGGAAAACTGTCCGAGCTGGACAAATCAAAAGGCGAATCCGGAATTTTTAACCCCGAAAATCTACAAGAAAAATCCCGGTAACACAATTACCGGGATTTGATTAAATCTGTTGTTTATAAAGTAATACCACCATCTATCACAATTTCAGTTCCGGTGACATACCCGGAAGAATCGTTGTCGGCTAAATAAGTAACCAGTTTGGCAATCTCTTCAGCGGTTCCCATTTTCTTCATTGGAATCTGTTCTATGAGATGGTTTTGGATATTTTTCAAAGTTTCTTCATCCAGGCCTGCTTTACTCATGATTTCTGTTTTTATCGGACCCGGACTTATCATATTCACTCTGATTTTTCTTGGAGCTAATTCTGCGGCGGCTGTTTTTGCAATGGAGTTCAATGCTGCCTTGCTTGCCTGATAAGCGGAACTGTTGGGTTTATAGGTAGAAGCCACAATAGAAGATAAAAAGATGACAGAAGCACCATCGTTTAATAATGGAATGAATTTGCTTAATGTAAAGTAAGCTCCCCTGAAATTGATGTTCATGACCTGATCAAAATTTTCGGTATCCATATCTTCAATCGGAGTCAACGTACCTGTAATTCCTGCATTGATAAAAAGGATGTCTATTTTCCCGAATTGTTTCTCAATATTTTCTTTTAAAAGATCAATATCGTTAAGGTTAGCCTGATCTGAGATAAACGGAATGGCACCAAGTTCGCGGGCTGCTTTTTCTACAGCTTCTTTTCGCCTTCCGGTAATGATCACGGTTGCTCCTTCTGAAATAAGTTCTTTTGCTGCAGCGAATCCGATCCCGCTGTTTCCTCCTGTTACGATAGCCAGTTTGTTACTGAATTTTTTCATTGTAAAATTTTTTGACAAAGTTATTTCAAAATGGTATACTTTTGTAACCAGTATCACAGAGTATACCAGTATCATTCGTGATATCACTTAACTTTGCAATTATGGAAAGAGACCAGAACGAAGAACTCAGAGCATTACAGGATACCCTTTATTTTATCGGAGGCAAATGGCGGATTCCTGTCATCAATTCACTGTGTAACGGGAACAGACGCTTCAGGGAAATTGAAAGGAGTATTCCCGGAATTACCACCAGAATGCTTTCTAAAGAACTGAAAGATATGGAACTGAATAAACTGCTAAAACGCACCGTTTATCCCGAAACTCCTGTTTTAATAGAATATGAACCCACAGAATACTGCCGAACCTTTGGAAATATCATTCAGGAAATGATCAACTGGGGCAGGGAGCATAGAAGAGTAATTGTGGAAGATAGGAAATAATGCCAATAAAAAACCTCTCACAAAGGAGAGGTTTATAATTATTTGTCAAAAATTTCGATCATTATATTGTCAGGAATTATTCCCGAATAATCATAAGACTGAACGTTGAGTTGAGTAACTGAACTTACACAGACTACCTTATTATTGTAGCTGAACACTTTATAAGGATATCTCTTTGTATTGATTGTCTTGGTTTTTGTGTAAGAATTGATGTTGTAAAGCTCAATGGTCTTACTTGTGGTTCCTGCAATAATACTGTTACCATCAAAATCAAAACTTGAAAGCTTGGAATTTCCGGAAGGCAGATCATTCTGATAAATCATTTGCGAATTATAGACAGAACCTGAACTTGCCGTAATGATTCTTCCATCAGGAAATGCTTCAAATATCCTGTAATTAAGTGGGTGATCTCCATGATAAGTATCGTCCTGATGACTTATGTAATTACCATTAAGATCAAAATTATAAAGATCCATATCTACAGGTGAAATATTCTGTGTTATGGTATATAATTGCACAGAAGTCCCTACAGCTTTTCTCATCCTTCCACTATTATAATAAAGCTGAGGTGATTGAGAAATTATAGCTTTTGTAGCTCTGCTTGCTGATTTAATCACACTGGAACTGCTATTACTATTTGAAGAACCGTAAAGTATACCGTTATGATAAACAGTACTGATGAGCGGCATTCCGAAACTCACCTGAGCTTTCAATGTCAGGTCATTTCCATCATAAATATCTACCCAACCATCATTTCTGGGAACATATAGTTCTACACTTCCATTATAGGTTCCAATATCAGAGTAGCCTAAAGTTGCATTTGTGCTGATCTGATGGGTAACAGAGTTTGTATTTACATCATAAATAGCAATTTTCCCATCCGTATCTAATAGGTATAGCTTTCCGGAGTTTTTATCAAATTGGGCATCAAAAGTTTTAAGATTAACCAATTTGATCTCAGGTCTTTCAATTTTTATAATGTTACTTTTAACCTCTTCACCATTAGCCTTAATACCAATAACCTGATATTCTACATAAGGGTTAAATGGTACGGCTGAAGTAAATGTAAACTGATTCGGATAGCTATTACCAATTTCGGATTGTATCCCATTTTGAGAATCACTTCTTACAATTTTATAATGATTATAAGTGGCATCTCCGCTGAGTGTCCATTTTAAACTTACCGTTTCAGTGGTACCACTGTAAGTTGAAGTTAAATTAATCTTATTTTCAATAACAGGAGGTGTTACTGTGACCACCTCCGTAATATCATCGTTTGAACTGCTGCATGAAAATATTGATAAATAAGCAAATAATAGGGTTATAGTTTTTTTCATAAATTTTAGATTCCGTCAATAATTTCATTTAAAACAGTGCTAGGTCTCATGGCTGCATATGTTTTATATGTATCAGCTTTGTAGTAACCTTCAATGTTTTGAGGTTTACCCTGAGCACCAATTAATTCAGCATTGATTACTTCTTCATTTTCCTGCATTGCCTGAGCAACAGGAGCAAACTGAGCAGCCAGTTCAGCATCAGCAGTCTGGTTCGCCAACGCTTCAGCCCAATACATTGCTAAATAGAAGTGAGAACCTCTGTTGTCTATCTGACCTACTTTTCTTGCAGGAGATTTATCTGTAGCTAAGAATTTAGCGTTAGCTTCATCCAATGCATCAGCTAAAACCTGAGATTTTGTATTCCCTTGAGTTTGTGCAAGATGCTCTAAAGAAGCCTGAAGTGCTAAGAATTCACCCAGAGAATCCCATCTTAGGTATCCTTCTTCCAGGAACTGCTCAATATGTTTTGGAGCAGAACCTCCGGCACCAGTTTCAAATAAACCACCACCATTCATCAATGGAACGATAGAAAGCATTTTTGCAGAAGTACCAAGCTCAAGGATTGGGAAAAGGTCAGTTAAATAATCTCTCAATACGTTTCCGGAAACTGAGATTGTATCTTTACCTTCTCTTGCTCTCTTCAATGTTTCAGTCATAGCGTCTTTTACATCAAGGATTCTGATGTCAAGACCTGTTGTATCGTGATCAGCAAGATATTTCTCTACTTTTTTGATGATTTCTCTGTCGTGAGCTCTTCCTTTGTCTAACCAGAAGATAGCAGGAGTATCAGATAATCTTGATCTGTTTACCGCTAATTTTACCCAGTCCTGGATAGGAGCATCTTTAGTCTGACACATTCTGAAGATATCATCTTTTTCTACTTTCTGAGAAAGAAGAACGTTTCCGGCTTCATCCTGAACTTCTACAGTTCCGTCAGCTGACAATTGGAAAGTTTTATCGTGAGAACCATATTCTTCAGCTTTCTGAGCCATTAAACCTACGTTTGGAACAGATCCCATAGTGGTAGGGTCTAATTTTCCGTGCGCTTTCATATCATCAATCACAGATTGATAGAAACCAGCATAAGAACGGTCCGGAATAATACAAACGGTATCTTCCTCATGTCCGTCTTTGTTCCACATTTTACCTCCTCCTCTTACAAGGGCAGCCATAGAGGCATCGACGATGATGTCAGAAGGTACGTGGAAGTTAGTAATTCCTTTGTCAGAATTTACCATTGCTACTCTAGGTCCTTCAGCAAGAGCTTTTTCAATATCAGCTTTAATGTCAGCTTCCTGAGCGTTTCCTTTGATTTTTTCGAAAAGATCAGCAAGACCGTTATTTGGATTGATATCTAAAGACTTGAAAGTCTCAGCATATTTTGTAAATACTTCTTTGAAGAAAGTCTCAACGATAGCCCCGAAAATGATTGGGTCAGAGATTTTCATCATCGTTGCTTTAAGGTGAGCAGAAAGAAGTACATTTCTTTTCTTAGCTTCCTCGATAGCTTCCTGAACGAATGCTTTCAATGCCTTTAAGTTCATAACAGAAGAATCAATTACTTCACCAGCCTGAAGACCTGCGTAGTCTTTTAAAACATATTCAGAACCGTCATTTCCTTTAAATACGATTCTGTATTTTGTAGCGTTTTCTAAAGTTGTAGAAGTTTCTGTACCATAGAAATCACCATTGTTCATGTGAGCCACATCAGTTTTGCTGTCAGATGCCCAATCACCCATTCTGTGAGGATTAGCTTTTGCATAGTTTTTAACAGCTTTTGGAGCACGTCTGTCAGAGTTTCCTTCTCTTAATACAGGGTTTACAGCACTTCCTAATACCTTGGCATATTTAGCTTTGATCGCTTTTTCTTCGTCATTTTTAGGTTCTGCAGGATAGTTTGGAACTGCGAAACCTTTACCTTGTAATTCCGCAATCGCTGCATCCAATTGAGGTACAGAAGCAGAAATGTTCGGTAACTTAATGATGTTGGCTTCAGGTTTTGTTGCCAATTCTCCAAGTTCTGCCAAAGCATCACCGATCTTTTGGTCGTCTTTCAAAAACTCAGGAAAGTTGGCTAAAATTCTTCCTGCCAAAGAAATGTCCGGTACTGCGATTTCGATATCTGCTGATTTTGTAAAAGCTTTTACGATAGGTAAAAACGAGTGAGTAGCCAGCATTGGAGCTTCATCAGTAAGTGTGTAATAGATTTTTGATTTTTCTGACATTATACTGTTATTTTTTATTTGAAATTTTAAGTCCCACAAATTTAGTAAATATCATTGTTTTATTTAAGATATTTCCATAAAAAAAAGAGGCTTTTGAGTCTTTATATTGATATCTGCTTAATTTATGTTCACCTTCCGGGTACATTTATTTTAGAAATAATTTTATAATGTTCAGAGGCTGAACTTTTTGTCCTTACAATCAGGCTTTTGTAAGTCTGCAGCTACATAATAATTATCTCTGATAAAACTGATTATCAATAAGATATTTTTTATTTTCACTTTAAGATTAATTTAACCATAATAAAACCGGAAAAATTTTCTTTTTTGATTACATTTGAAAAAATAAAAAAATAAATATTATGTCAACGACAATCACTTTAAAAGGAAACGAAGTACACACAATAGGAGCATTACCATCAGTAGGAACCACTGTAAAAGACTTTGCATTGGTAGATTCAGGATTAAATGTAAAAACACTTCAAAATTTTGACGGAAAGAAAAAAGTATTCAATATTTTCCCAAGCATTGATACCCCTACCTGTGCCGCTTCTTCCAGAAAATTCAATGAGGAAGCTTCAAAGCTTGATAATACGGTGATCATCAATGTTTCTAAAGACCTTCCATTTGCATTAGGAAGATTCTGCGCGGCAGAAGGATTGAATAATGTAGAAACACTTTCAGACTTCAGAAGCAGCTTTGGGGACGATTATGAAGTGACCATCGCAGATTCTCCTATGAAAGGATTACTGAGCCGTGCCGTGATCGTTACTGACGAAAACAATAAAGTAGTATATACTGAGCAGGTTCCGGAAATTGCTAATGAACCTAATTACGATGCCGCTCTTGCAGCATTGAAATAATAAAATAATTTTTGTAGAAAAGCCTTGTGAATATGATTTTGCAAGGCTTTTTTAATTAAAAAATTTGAACATGGTAAAAAGAATCGTAGTCAATATTAAAACGAATACTATTTCCAAAGCCAGCCGGTTTTATCAGGATATTCTGGGACTGGAGGTTTTGATGGATCATGGCTGGATTAAAACATTGGGTAATGAGGAAGAAGCCAAAGCTCAGATCAGCTTTGCTGAACAGGGTGGAAACGATACAGAAGTTCCAGATCTTTCCATTGAAGTGGATAATGTGGATGAAATCTATGATAAAATGAAAAAGGCAGGCTTTGAAATCACTTATGAACTTACCCATGAAGAATGGGGAGTACGAAGATTTTTCGTTATAGATCCATTTGATAAGCTGATTAATATACTGTCTCACCAATAAAAACGGTTTTATGGATCCGTATGTTTTACCGTAATTAAACATTATTAATGATCCGGATCATTAAATAATAAGATGAATAAAACTTACCTTTACAGTTTGATAATAGAATGAAACGATCAGGAACAGCAGATTTACCTCTTCACTATGGCAAAGTACCGCCATGGCTGTATGAACGCATGTCTGTTCTGGGGCTTTCCATTATTGAAGTCATTCTCATGGATTACGGTAAAGACGAGGTCTTACGTCGTTTGGCAGATCCATTCTGGTTCCAGAGCTTTGGAGCCGTGATGGGAATGGACTGGCATTCTTCAGGGATTACCACTTCCGTTATGGGAGCTTTAAAACGTTCTGTTAACCCAAATTCTCAATCGCTGGGACTTTATATCTGTGGCGGAAAAGGGAAGTTTTCCCGCGAAACTCCATCAGAGTTAATTAAAATTGCAGATAAAACCGGATTGGACGGAACAGAACTGGTAAGAGCCAGCAAGCTTTCTGCAAAAGTAGATAATACAGCCATTCAGGATGGCTATCAGTTGTATCTTCACAATTTCATTCTTTCAGACAATGGAAACTGGAGCGTCATTCAGCAGGGAATGCATGAATTTGACGGAACAGCAAGACGTTATCACTGGCACTCGGAAAACATTACCTCTTTTGTAGAACAGCCGCACACAGGAATCAATGGGATTTCAAGAGGAAGAATTCTTAACCTTACCGATACTGAAGCTTCAGAGAACAGGAAAGGAATTCTGGATATTTCCCACACCGATTCTGCGGAAGTGATGAAAGATTTTGCAAGACTGATTCTTCCTGCCCACCATGATGTTCAGGCTTCTGATGTTGATTTGAAAAGACTGGGAGCACTTTTATATGTTACCAGAGAACAGCAGCCACAGAATTTTGAAGATCTGCTGATGCTGGAAGGAGTAGGGCCAAGAACCATGCAGTCTTTGGCTCTGGTCAGTGAAGTGATTCACGGAGCGCCGTCAAGATTTGCAGACCCGGCAAGGTTTTCCTTTGCTCATGGCGGTAAAGACGGACACCCTTTCCCGGTGCCGATCAATACGTATGATGAAAGTATCAGCATCCTGAGAAAAGGGATTGAAAAATCCAAACTTGGAAATTCTGATAAGCTGAATTCTTTAAATAAACTTCATGAGATCATAACAAAAGCAGAAAAAGATTTCACTCCGGATTTTGATATTCAGCAGGTGATTGAAGATGAAAGACAGAATTCCTGGCGCTTTGGCGGAAAAACGGTATTCGGCGATGCCCAGAAACCCACTGCTCCCAAATCAATACAGCTTTCCTTATTTTAAGCTTTCTATTTCTTTTAAAAAGTTTACGATTACTATTATCGGCAGGTAGTTATTCCCATCCTTTGGAGGGGTGGCGAAAATTCAAAGAATTTTTGACGGGGTGGTCATATATCGTATGTTTCAAATGGCTGTTTAAAAACAAAAATATTTGAAATGCTTTTAATTCAATAGGGTATGTGTTTTTGATAAAAACATTCAACGCTTTGTTTAATATTTTTTGCTCTGAATTCAATTAAAAATTTTACTTTTAAAGACTTAAAAAATTGACACCAAATGACCAATAAAGCTTTAGAAACCTGCTATGATTTCCCCTTTTTTTTCCCCGAAGAGCTTGCTGAAATATTCCAGGCTCATGAAAAAAGATCTTTCCAGAAAGGTGACTTCATTCTTGAGGAAGGAAAAACGGCCAATGAATATTATATTCTTGAAAGCGGATTGGCGCGTTCCTATGTTAATGATTTCAATGGAAATGAAGTAACTACCCACTTTTTTGTAGAAAATGAAGTCATCATTGAGGTGTTGTCAATGTTTCAGCGGGTTCCGTCTCAGGAAAATATCGTTTGTATTACAGACTGCGAGTGCTGGAGGCTGGATTATGATACCTTCCAGGAGTTGTTCCATAAAATCCCCAACCTCAGGGAATGGGGAAGATCGTGGATGTCTCAGGAACTTTTTGCCTACAAACAAAGATCTGTAGAAATGTTTACCCTTTCTGCGACCAGAAGATACCTGAATCTGCTGGAGCAGAAATCTAAAGTCATACAATTGGCGCCCTTGAAACAAATTGCTTCCTATCTTGGAGTTACAGACACTTCTCTCAGTCGTATCCGTAAAGAAATCGTTTCCCACCCTAAGAAAAATTAAATCTTGCCCTATGACAAGTAGATTTTCATTGCACCTCGGTAATTTTGGATTACAATTTAACACTAAAATTACAAAAATGAAAGTCAATCAAATTTATGTGAACCTTCCGGTAAAAGATGTACAGAAAACCAAAGAATTCTGGACTAAGGTAGGTTTTTCTATCAATGAACAATTCTCTGATGATAAAGCAACCTGTGTTGTTTTGAATGATACCATCTATGTGATGTTTCTCCAGGAAGATTATTTTATGACCTTCACCAATAAACCTGTTGCCAAAGAAAATACCAGTCAGGTTCTTGTAGCGGTAGGTTTGAACAGCCGTGAAGAAGTAGATAAAATAGTAAATACTGCTGTAGATAACGGAGCACGACAGCACGAAGAGCCCCAGGATTACGGATGGATGTACCAGAATTCTTTCTGGGATCCGGATGGGCATGGCTGGAATATTACTTTTGCAGATATGTCTCAAATGCCTGCTGAATAATTAATCCAAATAAAAAATAAATCTTGCCCTATGGCAAGCACATTCTTACCGAATCCCGGTAATTTTGGATAACAATCACCACTAAAATTTACAAAATGAATATTACAGATATTTACGTCAATTTACCTGTAAAAGACGTTCAAAAAACCAGAGAATTCTGGACGAAGCTTGGCTTTTCTATTAATGAACAGTTTTCAGATGATAAGGCCATATGTGTAGTCATGAAAGAAAATCATATCTACACCATGTTTCTCAAAGAAGAGTTCTTTCAAACCTTTACCAACAGACCTTTTGCTAAAGGAGATACAACACAGGTACTTCTGGCCATCGGGGTAAACAGCCGGGAAGAAGTAGACGGTATGGTAAAAACAGCGATCGAAAACGGAGGTTCAAAATACAGTGAGCCTGTAGATTACGGATGGATGTATCAAAGCAGTTTTGCTGATATCAACGGCCATCAGTGGGAAGTAATGCATGGTGATGCCTCTCAGATCCCTGCAGAATAATCCATAACACCACAAAATATATCATATGGAAACACAATCAAACGATATAGAAATCATAAAAAATCAGATAACCAGTAATTATTTTGTGATTACGATGAATATCGATGGTATTACCCACGAAGAATCTATGATTTTTCCCAATGGTGAAGCCAATTGTATGAACTGGATCCTTGGACATTTAATTTACATCAGAAATCCCTTACTGAATATTTTAGGAGAAGAATCTGTCTGGGATAGTGAAAAATTTTCTTTCTATAACAGGGGTGAAATTGCTTTAGATCATCAAGATAAATTGATTAGTTTTGAAGATTTAAAATCCTATCTTAAACAATCCCAGGATAAGCTGGAAGCAAAGCTCAGCACGCTTGATAGTTTTAAACCTGAAATGATTAAAGATATATCAACCCTAAGCCTTCATGAAATCTATCACAGTGGGCAGCTGGGTTATCTCCGCAGAATTTTAGGAAAACCGGGTGCTATAAAATAGCATGCTATTTTTAGACTCCTTACTTCGCTCGGAATGACAGGTGCATCGCTGAAATATGAGTATTACCTTTTCAGATGAGTATAATTTTATCGCAGACAAAATCCTTGCGACTTAAAAAAGCATAGTTTGTAAAACTCTTAGCGCCTTTACGTTTCTCCAACCTACTAACCTCTAATTTCTAACTTCTAATCTCTGATTAAAAATGAACACACCAAAATCAAAAAAAATGGAGCTCGTTATTCCGGCTTACAGAATGCATTCCCAAAGCTTTATGAACGTTTTGGACGGCATTTCGGAAGAAGACGCCTTGAAAAGAATTGAAAATAAAACCAATCATATCGTATGGATGGCAGGAAACTTTGTCAACATGCGCTACGGATTAGGTTCAGTACTTGGACTTCAGGGAGAAGACCCTTACAATGATTTGTTTTTCCAGGGAAAAGCATTGAATGAAAGTTTAAAATATCCAACCTTGGCTGAACTGAAAGAAAACTTTCATACAATTTCAGCTAAAGTCTTTCAAAAACTTCATGAAGTAACCGATGAAGAGCTGGATGAAATATTTGAAATAGGAATGAACATCCCTTTCATTAAAGAAACAAAACTCAATTTTGTCGGAATGTGTATCGGCCGTGAAGACTATCTCTGCGGACAGATAGGTCTCATGCGCAGAATTTTGGATTATCCGGGAATGAAATATGATGTGGACGAAAATCTTAAATATTAATAATGAATCCAGTAGAAAAAGGCTATAAAAAAGTCAACGGAATCCAATTATATTACGAGATCTACGGATCAGGAAAACCTGTGGTTTTAATCCATGGCGGTGGCTCTTCAATGCTTTATGATTTTAAAGAAGTCATTGCAAGGCTGGAAGGCAAGTTCCAGCTGATAGGAATCGATTTACAAAACCATGGCAGAAGTGAACACCGCGATATTCCTGAAACATTTGAACAGGATGCAGACGATGTTGCAGGACTTTTGGCAGAACTTAACATTGAAAAAGCTTCATTCTGGGGATTCAGTAATGGAGGAAGTACCGTAATGCAGATTGGGCATCGTCATCCAGGAATTGTTGAGAAATTAGTGATTGCCTCTGCTTTTTATAAAAGAAGCGGAATGATAGACGGCTTTTTTGAAGGAATGCAGGAAGCAACTTTTGAATCAATGCCTGAACCTTTTAAAATTAATTTCTTAAGCCTCAATCCTGATTTCTCAAAGCTTGAAAACCTTTTTGAGAAAGATTGTACAAGGATGCAGACTTTTCAGGACTGGAATGATGAAGTGCTGAGGTCAATCAAATCACCTGCATTATTTATCAGCGGCGATCAGGATGTGATGAAGCCGGAACATACTGCCGAAATGTGGCGGTTGGTGAAAGGCTCCCGGTTATTGATACTTCCCGCAACTCATGGTATTTATATGATGCCGGACTTTGATGGAAGTATTGATGCCAACTTAATAGACTTTACCGTCAGGGAAGTAGAAAAATTTTTAAACCATTAAGCGTTTTTTTATTCATAGTAAATTAATTAATCCTTAATGGATCAACAGTAGAAACAATATTTTATAATAATAACTTTAAAATTAAAAATCATGGCTAAATTAAATCCATACCTAAATTTTGATGGAACAGCTGAAGAAGCGTTCAATTTTTACAAAAGTGTTTTCGGTGGTGAATTCGTTGGTGGAATTCATAAAATGGGAAATGCTCCCGGAACAGAAAACCTTTCGGAAGAAGAAAAAAACAGAGTAATGCACATCGCTCTGCCTGTAGGTGGGGACCTGTTAATGGCCTCCGATATTGTACCGGCATTCGGGCAGACTCTTACCGTAGGAAATAATAATTATGTGTCTATTTTCCCTGATTCAAAAAGCGAAGCAGACAGGATTTTTAAAGAACTTTCTGATGGCGGAAACGTGGAAATGCCTATTGAAGATCAGTTCTGGGGAGACTACTTCGGATGTTTTCAGGATAAGTATGGTGTTCATTGGATGGTGAACTATAATGAAGAATCTGCAAAATAATCTTATATTTAACTAATGATAATAAAGAGATGCTCATTTTTGGGCAGCTCTTTATTTAAACTTTTAAAAATATAGAACTATGGATCCAATTAAAATAGACATCACAATTTTAGCACCGGTGGAGAAGGTTTGGAATTATTTCAATGAACCCAAGCACATTACGAAATGGAATTTCGCCCATGAAACCTGGCACTGTCCTAGTTCTGAAAATAACCTTGTAGTAGGAGGCAAATTCAAAAACAGAATGGAAGCAAAAGACAAAAGCTTCGGATTCGATTTTGAAGGCGTATATGATGAGATTATTCCTTATGAGATCATTAGGTATCACCTTGAGGACGGACGAAAAGTTGAAGTTGTATTTGATAAGATAGATGAGAATACAACGAAAGTGATTGAAATTTTCGATCCGGAAAAACAAAATTCTGTGGAAATGCAGCGGGATGGCTGGTATGCTATTCTCAACAACTTCCACAAATATGTTGAGAATCATTAACAATATTTTTTTGTAGCCATGATCAATCTAGTTATCATGTCAAAGAGTTTAAACTCTATGTATGCTTTTAATTATGACTCTGCAGAGCAATTCCTTCACGGAGTTATTGCAATACCTGCTAGAAAAGCCTTAGAAAAAGAAAAAATAAATTCTTTGGAAAAACTTTCAGATTATTCCGAAAAAGAAATTATGCAGCTGCATGGTTTCGGTAAAAATGCGATGATGAAACTGAAGAATTACATGAAAGAAAATCAGGTCTGCTTTAAAGAAGCATAATATATATACAACTGAAAAATTTTGCAGTGTCATTGCAGTAAAACGGATTGGTATCGTTTAAAAGCAAAGGCATAAGATCTGTTTTTGCTGTATAGAAAGTTAAAAATACATCACCCTTTTTAAAAATTAAAATTATGAATAACGATATTTTCCCATGTCTCTGGTATGATGGAGACGCCAAGCAGTCAGCCGAATTTTATTGTAAGGTTTTCGGAGGCGAAATCACTGCAGATACTCCTGTTGTCATGAATATTGATTTGTTTGGACAGAGAATTATGCTTCTGAATGGAGGCCCTCAATTCAAAAAAAATGCTTCCATCTCTTTTATGGTAATCTGTGAAACAGAAGATGAAGTTCAAAAATACTGGGATCAGTTACTGGATGGCGGAATAGCTTTGATGGAACTGGGATCTTACTCATGGAGCCCGAAATACGGATGGGTTCAGGATAAATATGGCGTAACATGGCAGTTGTTTCTGGGAGAAAAAGCAAGCGATCAGAAAATAATTCCTACCTTGATGTTTATCCATGGAAATAACGGAAAAGCCAAAGAAGCAATGGAACTTTACACGAAAACTTTTCCCAATTCAAGCATCGGAAATATATTGACCTACGGAGCAGGGAGCGAAGGACATAACATTCCGGAACCGGCAGAAAATGTTCAGCATGCTCATTTTACAATCGATAATTACAGCGTATTCTGTATGGATAATTCCTATGATCACCAGTTTGACTTCAATGAAGGAATATCATTAGTGGTAATGACAGATGACCAGGAACAAACCGACAAATATTGGAATACACTCACTGCTGGCGGTGGCAGAGAAAGTATGTGCGGCTGGCTGAAAGATAAATACGGATTAAGCTGGCAGATTGTTCCTAAGAGACTCATCCAGCTGATGAATGATTCTAACCAGGAAAAAGCCTATAAAGTTGTTCAGGCGATGATGAAAATGCAGAAAATTATTATTCAGGATCTGGAAGACGCTTATAATTCTTAAATATTTTCGGCGTATTGTTTGATGTGATTTAGAAAAAAGATTTGCATATGAAAACACAGAACAAATCAGACTCTAAGTCAAAAGTCCCTAAAGACGGGGTGTTTCCGGAAATTATCAGGAACGATTATCAGGGAAGCCGGAAGCTGCAGGGTAAAAAAGCTGTTATTTCCGGAGGAGACAGCGGCATAGGACAGGCGGTGGCCGTTCATTTTGCCAGAGAAGGAGCAGATGTCGCCATTATCTATAAAGAAAGTGACGATGATGCTAACGAAACCAAAAGACTGGTGGAAAAAGAAGGGCAGAAGTGTCTTCTGATCAAAGGAGATCTTACCCGGAAAGCATTCAGAACCAAATGCGCAGACAAGATTAAAACAGAGTGGAAGAATATTGATATTCTTGTTAATAATGCAGGAATTCATACTTCAAAAAGCAGTCTGGAAAAAATCTCTGATGAACAGATTCAGGAAACGTTTGATACCAATATTATTTCCATGATTTCATTCACCAGAAATTTTCTTCCTATGATACCAAAAGGAGGACGAATCATTTGTACAACCTCTGTTACAGCGTACCGCGGAAGTGACCACTTAATAGATTATGCGGCAACAAAAGGTGCTGTTTTGTCTTTTATCCGGTCTCTTGCCGATAATCTTGCCGAAAAAGAAATTCTGGTAAACGGAATTGCACCAGGACCTATATGGACTCCATTGGTGAAAGAAGCTTTTGATGACCTTTCCACCTTTGGAAAAGACACTCTGCTGAAACGTGCGGGACAACCTTCTGAAGTAGCACCAGCTTATGTTTTTCTTGCCTCAAAGGATGCAAGTTATATTGCAGGAGAAATTATTCATATCAATGGAGGTGATTTTGTCGGAGGATAGAATGAGAAGCTAGAAGTGGTCACAATAACACTCTTACTCTCTTACTCTCAAACTCACCCACCAACGCAGTCACCTGCAACCTATTATCCATCACCTAATCCCTTAAAAAATATATGGAAAAATTATCATATGAAATAGAGATCAATGCTGAACCTGAAAAAGTATGGAGTGTCCTTTGGGGTGATATTACCTACAGACAATGGACAACAGCATTTGCAGAAGGTTCTTTTTATGAAGGAACGCTTGAAAAAAATAATATTGTCAAGTTTCTTGATCCGAAAAACAACGGAATGTACAGCAGGGTGGAAAAAATGATCCCCAACGAGGAAATAAAATTTTTGCACCTTGGAGAAATTTATGAAGGCATTGAAGTTCCTCAGGACTGGGGTGAAGCTACAGAGGCTTACTTTCTTGAGGAGAATGAAGAAGGCACTTTACTGAAAACAGAAATTCAGACACCGGCAGAATTTAAAGAATTTTTTGAAGAGAAGTTTCCAAAAGCGATGTCACTCGTTAAACATCTTTCAGAAAATCAGCTGTAAATAATTGAGTTAGAATTAAAGAAAAATCTGCGAGCTCTGAGATTGCTTCGCTTTGCTCGCAATGACCACCCTAAAAAAATAAAAAATGGAAACCTTATCATACGAAACAGTAATTGATGCGCCTATGCAGAAAGTGTGGGACATCCTATGGAATCCTGAAACATATAGTGAATGGACTAAGTATTTCGGAGCAGGATCTGTTATGAAATCCGACTGGAAAGTAGGAGGAAAAACCTATTTCCTGAATGCACAGGGAGAAGGAATGGTTTCAACCATAGACAGCATGGACGAGCCCAATCATATTGTGTTTAAACATCTGGGAATGGTAGATAAAGATGGGCATGAAGATACCCAAAGCAAAGAAGTCATGGAGTGGAACGGGAGTTTTGAAAAATACTTTCTGATAGACTTTGACGGAAAAACGAAACTTCACGCCGAGGTTCAGGTAGAAAAACAGTGGCAGGATCATATGAATACAGGCTTTACAAAAGGATTAATGGTTGTGAAAAGTCTTGCGGAAGGAGTGAGCCTTGGTTCAGTGTGATGAAATTCAATGTTTAATGTTTAAGGTTTAGAGTTGGTTTCTTACCCTGAATACTAATATCTGCTACCTGCCACCTAATATCTACCACCTATAAATGAAATTACTCGTAATACTTTTCGCAACATTTATTCTGGCTTTGCTGGGGACTTTTTTGTTTCAGGGAAAGCCGGATTTTATATTTTCAGGGAATCTGGGAATGGCTGTTTTCATCCTATTTACAGGTTTTTCCCATTTTAAATTTCAAAAAGGAATGGCGATGATGATCCCTGATTTTATCCCTGCCAGGATGTTTTGGGTATATTGTACAGGAGTTTTGGAGATTGCGGCAGGAATCGGGCTTATGATTCCTGCCATCCGTGAGATAACAGCAATTTTACTCATTATTTTTTACGTATTGGTTTTTATAGCCAATATCAATTCTTCCAGAAATAAGATTAATATTTTTAAAGCCGATTACACAGGGCCGGGAATGAAGTATCTTTATACTCAAAGGATTCCCATGCAGATTATTTTAATAGTCTGGACCTGGTATTTCGGAATTTATTTACACTAAAAAAGACAGTCTGTATAGGCTGTTTTTTTTATAATCGGGATTTTTTTTAACTAAATGAGATAAAAATGTAACATTTTATAGGTGTAACGAGTCTTATTATAGAAAAGCATGAGTTTTTACTAATCTAAAAATGAAATGCCTATATAACTTTAACCTTTAAAACAGAAGTTATGAATCTAAATCACAACATTTTCGGTACAGCCCTTATTGTACTATCCACCATTATGACCAACGCACAGAGTTCTACTGCCAAACTGCCGGGAGATCCTACTTTACCATCTTCCAGGGCTAATCTTGAAAAACTTATTTCCTACGACAAAGGAGATTTTAAATACAAAGTTGAAGATTATTTTGCAAGACCAAAAGCTTCAGCCTTTAAAATTTCTCCGGACGGGAAATATCTTTCCTATAAAGAAAAAGATCAGGAGAAAAAAAATCATGTTTATGTAAAAGA
Source organism: Chryseobacterium sp. NRRL B-14798 (assembly GCF_050470705.1). Classification (NCBI taxonomy): domain Bacteria; kingdom Pseudomonadati; phylum Bacteroidota; class Flavobacteriia; order Flavobacteriales; family Weeksellaceae; genus Chryseobacterium; species Chryseobacterium sp. NRRL B-14798. Next base: position 1,952,544 of record NZ_JBFLUL010000005.1, read on the forward strand.
TCTTGGCACCGGAAAAATTACCAAAGCTATTGTAGAAAAAGATGATCTGATAAGAAACTATGGCTGGCTGAACAAAAAACGCCTTTTCTATACACAAGATAGAGGCGGAAATGAAAATATCCACCTGTATGCTACCGATACAGACGGAGGAAATCAAAAGGATTTAACACCATTTGACGGAGTAAAAGTGCAGGCCATTATTCCTATAAAAGATACTGATTTCGTTGTGGTTACCATGAATAAAAACAACAAGCAGATCTTTGAGCCTTTTAAAATCAATTTCATTACCGGGGAAATGACCCAGCTGTATGAAAATAAAGATGTCAACAGCCCTATTGACGATTATCTTTTTGATAAAGACGGAAATCTGAGAGGTTATAGCGTCCTTGAAAACGGATTAACCACAAAAACCTATTATAAAGATCTGCAGACCGGAAAATTCAATCTGATCAAATCTGCAGACTGGTCTGATACCTTCAGTATTATAGAGTTTAATGAAAATTCTAAAAATAAAGATGAAGCGTATGTAGTAACCAATCTTGATAGCGATAAAGCGAGAATCGTCCTGTATGATCTGAAGAAGAATGCGGTGATTAAAGAAATTTATTCCAATCCTGTATATGATGTAAGCTCAATAAGCACAGCGGGTAAAAACAGAAACTATGAGCTTGACTATATCAGCTATGAAGGAACCAAAGGAGAAACAGTTCCGGTAAGTAAATTTTATAAAGAAATACATGACAAATTAAAATCTCAGTTTGGAGACAAGGAATTTGGAATTGTTTCTTCTGATGATAATAATGATAAACTTCTGGTTGTTGTAGGAAGTGATAAGCTCTATGGGACTTATTATGAATACGACACCAAAACCAAGCAGACCAAGCTTCTGTACAACCTGATGCCACAGTTGAAGGAAGAAGACATGGCTGAAATGAGGCCTATCGAATTTAAAAGCAGAGACGGGTTGACAATCCATGGATATATTACCCTACCTAAAGCTGCATTGGAAGGTAAAAAAGTTCCTTTGATCGTAAATCCTCATGGCGGCCCTCAGGGAATCAGGGACAGTTGGGGATTCAATCCGGAAACACAGCTGTTTGCAAGCCGTGGATATGCTACGCTTCAGGTGAACTTCAGGATTTCCGGAGGATATGGAAAATCATTCCAGAAAGCAGGTTACAAGCAGATCGGAAGAAAAGCGATGGATGATGTGGAAGATGGTGTAAAATATGCCATTGAACAGGGATGGGTAGATAAAGATAAGGTTGCTATTTACGGAGGAAGCCACGGTGGATATGCAACATTGATGGGATTGATCAAAACTCCGGATTTATATGCTTGTGGAGTGGATTATGTAGGGGTATCCAACATCTTTACTTTTTTTGATTCTTTCCCGGAATACTGGAAACCATACAAAGAAATGGTAAAACAGATTTGGTATGATCTTGATAACCCTGAAGAAGCTAAAATTGCTAAAGAGGTATCTCCTGTGTTTCAGATTGATAAGATTAAGAAACCTTTATTCGTAGTACAGGGAGCTAATGACCCAAGGGTTAACATCAATGAATCTGATCAGATTGTAAAAGCAATGCGTGCCAAAGGTTTTGAAGTTCCTTATCTTGTAAAATACGATGAAGGACACGGATTTGGAAAAGAGCCGAACAGAATAGAACTTTATAAATCGATGTTGGGATTCTTTGCTGAAAATTTTAATAAGTAAACTATAATTTTATAATGTTTGGAACGGAAGGCTTGGTCTTCCGTTTCTTTTTACCATAAAGTCATTGCGAGCAAAGCGAAGCAATCTTATTAAAACCAGAAGTAGTAGAGTTGGAAAACGCAAAGACGCTAAAAATTTTCACAACAATCTGTATATTTTTAAGGCGCAAGGATTTTATCTCCGATAAAATTGAAGACTGCCTATTTTAGTTTTTTAGCTGATTATGTTGACTAAATAGATTTGAGAAGTCCCATGATTAGAAAATAATAAGACAGATCGCTTGCTGAAAATCTCTGATTTTCTTGCGCCTTACAATTATACATTATAACGATAAAAACTTTGTGCCCTTGCGTTTTCCAACAAAAATATTATTTTACAATTTTATCATTCATCATTCATCAATTACCAATTATCACTCACCAACTTAGCCCCGATAGCAGCGGTTACCCCGGAACATGGGTGGAAGAGCCGGAGGGTAAGAGGGTGGGGTAATTTGGCGTGAGGAGTATGAGCGGATAGCGGGAAAAAGCTTCTTTAAACATAAGTAATGAGTAATCCGGGAATAATTGAGAAGATAAAAACATGATGAATAAAAGAAAAATTGAATTGTAAGAAAAATATTTTAAATTTATTAAAGTAAAACCAAAAGGCTAACCGTCATATCAGTATGGAGGTTGTCGAAAAAATAACAATGCCACAGAAGGAGAAAGAAAGCATCATCTCACAAACCGTTTCGAACTACGGAGGGAAGCTGATGTCTTATATTCGTCCGAAAGTGAAAAACACGGAGGATGCGGAAGATATTCTGCAGGAAGTGTGGTATCAGTTCAGTAGCCTTACGAATCTTTCTGAGATCGTAAACGTTGGGGGCTGGCTGTACAGGGTGACGGCGAATAAGATCACAGACCGTTACCGGAAAAAGAAAACAGAAAATCTTGAAGATTTCGTATATGAAGATGAAGACGGCAGTTTTTCTATCAAGGATATCCTTTTGATGGATGAAAGTGCCGGTCCTGAAGTGAAGATGTTTCAGGATGAGATCTGGAAAAAACTGTTTGAGGCGCTTGATGAACTTCCCGAAAAACAAAGGCTGGTCTACGTAGAAAATGAACTGAACGACAAAACCCTCCAGGAGATCGCCGATGAACAGGGAGAAAACATCAAAACCATCATCAGCAGAAAAAACTATGCTGTGAAGCACTTAAGAAACAGATTGAGAAAATTATACGAAGATTTAAAAAGTTAGAAAAAGAAATTATGAATCATAAACACAAAAAGGGTTGGATTTTTTTATTGCTATGCCCGCCATTAATTTTAGCTGCCGTTACATGGATTGTCATGATGCTTTGGAACTGCCTTCTTCCGGAGATTTTAGGAGCAAAAACAATTACTTTCTGGCAGGCCATGGGAATACTGATCTTAAGCAAAATTCTTTTCGGAGGTTTCCACTTTGGCAAAGGGGTGAGAGATTTCAAGGAAAGAAAGATGAGAGAAAAAATGGCAGGCTTATCTCCTGAAGAAAGAGAGAAATTTAAAGAAGTCTGGAGAAATAAATGCTCCGGTGGATTCTTCAACAGAAATAACGAATAATCTGAAATTTTTAAAGAAGTAGTAAAGTAAAAATCAGCATTCATTCGTCTCTATAAAAAACAAGAAGTAGTAAAATTTAAAATTTTGAAAAAATGAAAAATTCAGCATTAAAAGGGGCTCTTGGAGCATTAGCTGTTGCAGGTGTAGCCTTAATCGCTAAAAAAGCAATACAAAGAAGAAGATTTATCAAAGGTATTTTTGATGAGTATGGAATCAAAGAAAAGTCACCTTTCGGACTGGCAGATAAGATCAGAGAAATGAATGAGGAAGACTATCAGGAACTGAAAGGGAAATTCAAAAAAGAATTCCGTTCAAAATGCTGCAAAAAGGATAATACCTGCGAAGCATAAGAAAAGTAAAAACTAAATTGAAATTGTTACATTCCGGCTCGGGAAGCGAAGCTTCCCGAGCCGGAATTTTTACATAAAATAGTCCCAGTAAAGGCTTTTTAACACTATATTTGTTTCTTTCTAATTAAAAGCTATTTCCGGTTATGATGAGGTTTACAAATGTTTTTATTGTCATACTTTCATTTTTTTCGATCATATTGTTTGGGCAAAAGTCACAACAAAAACAATATATTTTCTTTTTACATAATAAATTTTTGGAAGATCATTCTTTTGAGGAAAAGCATCCGAAATATGGTGTTGCAGAATATGAGACAATACTCAATAAGCTAAAGGATAAAAATACGATTGTCATTTCTGAGAAAAGAAAAGCGGACACAGATCCGTCAGCGTATGCTGAAAAAGTAAAAAAGCAGATTGACAGCCTGATGAAAAAGGGAATTCCTGCCGGAAGGATTACCGTTGTGGGAACTTCGCAGGGAGGATATATTGCACAATATGTGTCTTATTATGAAAAGAATCCGCAATTGAAGTTTGTCTTCATCGGAGCCAGTTTTAAAGATGATTCTTTGGAAAAAGATAAAAATTTCAGATTGTATGGAAGGATTCTTTCTATTACGGAGAGATCAGATGACGGACATGTGCCGATGTCGTATGAACAGCGGTTCGTCAGATCCCCCCTAAAAGACTTTAAAGAAATAGAGCTTAATACGGGATTGAATCATGGCTTTCTTTTCAAAGCACTTAATGAGTGGATTGCTCCCACTAAGGATTGGATTTCCCGTAAGTAATTACGGTCGGTCTATTACCGTTCAGTTCTTATGATTGAATTTACTACGAAATGATCTGGGTAATTTGCGGCATCTGTGGGAAATACCTTTAATATGAAGTTGAGATTCCTTGCTTTGCTCGGAATGACAAAGGGGCTGTTGAACTCATTCAATTCATGTATTTGTTGAGAAGTACAGTTTTATCGGAGATAAAATCTTTGCGCCTTAAAAATATGCAGACAGCTATAAAAAACTTTGCGCCCTTGCGTTTTTCCAACCAACGGATTATAAGCTATGTTGAGATTGCTTCACATGCAGTTCGCAATGACTTTTTGATCTATACTTCCAACAAAATTTTACCGTAAACATCAAACGCAAAGAAAAATAAATCCTTATTTTTGTATTGCTCAATGAAAGATTACTATTATTTTCTCGGTATATCACAGGATGCTTCAGAAGAAGACGTCAAAAAAGCCTATCGTAAACTGTCCTTAAAATATCATCCCGATAAAAATGACAATGATGACTTTTTTGCGGACCGTTTCCGTGAGATTCAGGAGGCTTATGAAACCTTAAGTGATCGCGCGCTGAGACGTACTTATGATCAGAATTTAGAAAACCATCAGCGAAGTTTCAGGTATAATATTCCGCCAGCCATCAAAACTTTTACAGCGAATAAAATTCATGCGAAAAAAGGAGAGGAGATTATCATCAACTGGCAGACGAGTAATGCCGATGTGGTGAAAGTATTGCCTTTCGGATTAGAAAAGCCGTATGGAGAGAGGATCTTTAAGATCACAGAATTTAAAGATGGAAAATTCCAGCTTCTGCTGCATGCAACCAATTCTCTTTTGCACAAAACGGTTGTTCAGGGAATTACCATCACAGAAGTTTTTGAAAACGATTCTGAAAAGTTCAAAAGTTCGGTGGAAGAAATGTTTAAGCCGCAGCCTGCAACAAGAATAAACAAGTCAGGTCAGCCTAAGATAATGATGCTGATCTGGGGAATTATTATTCTGGCAATTGCGATCTATATGCTGATAAAAAACTTCAGCTAATTGCGTTTATGCCATTTTCTTTCTTCCCGGGCATTTTTTACATCTTTTTCCCTTCTTGAATTTTTTACAGCATGATTTCTTTTCACAGAACATCTCTTCGGTATTGAATGAGTAAGGTGCCAATGGCGGAACTTTAAATGGGATAATCATATTCATGTTGCAAATATATTAATTTAGAATAAATATAATTAATAAAATTGCATAAAATTCTTACAACCTGATGAATAGCAGTTTCAAATTAATTTAAAAGAGTTTTAATGGAAGTAAATTTGAATGACAGAAGCTTTCAGTATAAGAATAAAAATAGATGTTGAACACATTATATTTTTAAAAAAATTCGTTTAATAGATTCAATAATAAGGGTGAAATTTATTGATGATATACACTAATTTAATAATACGCAAAGAACTTAATTATATAGAAATTGATAGTTTTCCTTGTGTATTATGTATAGAATAATGGTTATTATTGATGAAATTAATGCTAACCTTATCATAATTTACGAAATGCAAATTGTGATAAAAATCACAAATAGATGTGTGAATTATCACCTCTCTGGTACTCTTGTGAAATCATTCAAAAAATTGTAATTTTACCCATCTTTTTACAAACAAAATCTAATAAATAAAAATGAATACAGAACAGTTTGTGAGCCGTCACATTTCCCTTAATGAAGCCGATAAACAGGCGATGTTGGAGAAACTTGGCGTTTCTAGTATTGAAGAGTTAATTTCTCAGACCATCCCTTCTTCTATCCGTTTAGAGAAAGATCTTGAGATCTCGGAACCACTTTCTGAATACGAAATGTTGAACCACTCAAAAGAATTGGCATCTAAAAATACTGATTATACAAGTTATATCGGATTCGGATACCACAATACCCTTTTGCCTTCAGCAATCCAGAGAAATATTTTTGAAAACCCTAGCTGGTATACTGCGTATACTCCATATCAGGCAGAAATTGCACAGGGAAGACTTGAAGCTCTTCTTAATTTCCAGACTGTAGTATGCGATCTTACAGGTTTTGCATTGGCAAATGCATCTTTATTGGATGAATCTACTGCTGCTGCTGAAGCAATGCATATGTTCTTCAACAACAGATCTAAAGACCAGAAAAAAGCCGGAGCTAACAAGTTCTTCATTTCTGACCTTGTTCTTCCACAAACCATTTCTGTATTAAAAACAAAAGCTGAAGGGTTAGAAATTGAGATTGTAGTAGGAGATCATAAAACACACCAGTTTGATGGTTCTTATTATGGTGTTTTATTACAATATCCTGGTAAAAACGGAATCGTTTTAGACTATACAGAAGATATTGTAGAATATAAAAAACTTGATCTTCAGGTAGCTGTGGCTTGTGACCCGATGGCTTTGGTTAAGCTAAAGTCTCCTGCAGAAATGGGTGCTGACTGTGCCGTAGGAACTACGCAGAGATTTGGTATTCCATTAGGGTACGGAGGTCCTCACGCAGCTTTCTTCGCTTGTAGAGAAGATTATAAAAGAGATATTCCGGGAAGAATCATTGGGGTTTCTCAGGATATGTACGGAAAACGTGCATTAAGAATGGCATTACAGACCAGAGAGCAGCACATCAAAAGAGAGAAAGCTACTTCAAACATCTGTACAGCTCAGGTTCTTTTGGCTGTAATGGCAGGTATGTATGCTGTTTACCACGGACCAAAAGGATTAAACTATATCGCTGATCAGATACACTTTAAAGCAAATGCTTTGAAAAACGGTCTTAAAGCATTAGGATATCAGGTAGTAGAAGAGCCAATCTTCGATACTGTGAAAATCACTATGGCTGAAGATGAGAAAGCAAGATTGGTAAGACTAATGCTTGATCACAGATTAAACTTAAACTATTTCACAGAAGGTGTAGTAAGTATTGCGATCAACGAAAGTACAACATTAGAGAAATTAAACTATCTGATGGCTTCTTTCGCTCAGTTCAAAGACAAGCAGACTTTCAAATTAGAAATCAAAGAAGGATACAGTATTCCTGAAGAAAACTTAAGAAAAGACGAAATTCTTACAGAATCAGTATTCAACAAATACCACACGGAAACAGAATTGATGCGTTACATCAAGCGTCTTGAGAGAAAAGACCTATCATTGACTCATTCAATGATTTCTTTAGGATCTTGTACCATGAAACTGAATGCAGCCACTCAGATGTTACCACTTTCATGGGAAAACTGGGGCGCAATTCACCCATTCGTACCTGTAAACCAGGCTGAAGGGTATCAGGAAATGATCCGTGAACTGGAGAAAGACTTAGCAGAAATTACAGGTTTTGCAGGAACTTCACTTCAGCCAAACTCCGGAGCACAGGGAGAATACGCAGGATTAATGGTCATCAGACAATATCATATCTCAAGAGGTGACCACCACAGAAATGTAGTATTGATCCCTCAGTCTGCACACGGTACCAACCCGGCTTCTGCTGCTATGGCAGGAATGAAAATCGTAGTCGTGAAAAACCTTGAAAACGGGGAAATCGACTTCGAAGATCTTAAAGCTAAAACAGAACTTCATTCAGCCAACTTATCAGCTGTAATGATCACTTATCCTTCTACTTACGGATTCTTTGATGCCAACATTAAAGAAATTACCAACCTTATCCATGAGCACGGAGGACAAGTATATATGGATGGTGCAAACATGAACGCTCAGGTAGGATTTACAAGTCCTGGAAACATCGGAGCAGACGTTTGCCACCTTAACCTTCACAAAACTTTCGCAATTCCTCACGGAGGCGGAGGTCCTGGGGTAGGTCCAATCTGTGTTGCTAAACACTTAGTACCTTTCCTTCCGTCTAACGCGAACATCAGAATTGGTTCTAAAGAAGCAATTGAAGGTATTTCTGCTGCACCTTACGGTTCAGGATTAATCCTTAATATTTCTTACGCTTACATCAAGATGTTAGGAACAGAAGGTCTTAAAAAGGCTACAGGCCATGCTATTCTTAACGCTAACTATCTGAAAGAAGTATTAGCAGAGCATTTCCCGATTTTATATTCAAACGAAAACGGAAGAGTAGCTCACGAATGTATCGTAGACTTCCGTCAGTTCAAGTCTTTAGGAATTGAAGTGGCTGATGTGGCGAAGAGATTGATGGATTATGGTTTCCATGCTCCTACCGTTTCTTTCCCGGTTGCAGGTACATTGATGATTGAGCCTACAGAATCTGAAAGCAAGGCTGAAATCGATCGTTTTGCAGAAGCATTGATCTCCATCAAAAAAGAAATTGATGAAATTGCTAATGGAGAAGCAGATGCAACAAACAACGTATTGAAAAATGCTCCTCACACAGAACAACTGGTGATCTCAGATTCATGGGATAAACCATACAGCAGAGAAAAGGCAGCTTATCCTCTAGAGTGGGTAAGAGACCACAAATTCTTCGCTTCTGTATCAAGAGTAGATGAAGCTTACGGAGACAGAAACTTAGTTTGTACTTGTGAGCCAATTGAAGCTTATATGTAATCTTAGTTATAATTATAAAAAAATCCCTTTCAGTAATGAGAGGGATTTTTGTTTTTATAGTCATTGCGAGCGCAGCAATCTCTTTAACGCAAATGTTGCAAGGGTTTTTTGACAACTAATTGTTTCAATGTTCACAAAGGCGTTCCACTCAACGAAGCTTAAACGATGTGTTTTTTCGGCAAATTACGAGCCTTGCACGACCATTGTCATTGCGAGCGTAGCGAAGCAATCTCAATGATTTTTATTTGCTTTTAATCAGTCCTTCAAGCCTGGTCATCATATCATCCTTTTCTTTCAGCATTCTTTCATAAAGTGCAATTTTTTCTTCATGAAGTTGGATGATTTTATCAATAGGATTGTAATTATTGACAATTACACCTGTCGCGTTATCATGGAAGTTGCTTGCAATAATATTGATAGCCTGTTCTTCATCAAAATTTTGAAATGCTTCCACAGGAATTTTTAAAACCTCAGAAATCTTTTGAAGAAGCGGATCTTCAATGGTTTCTTTCTGTTCCAATAAGGAAATTTTCTTCTGGTTCCAGTCATCCCCTAAATCCAGCGCCAAAGCTTCCTGTTTGATGCCCAGCATTTCTCTGAATCTTTTTACGTTTCTTCCCTGATGTATCTTTTGTTCCATTTGTGGTTTTTAAGCTTATTTGAAGGTTTATGATGAGTAAAGATAAAAAATTGTAGTGATATTAATATGTGGAGCTGAAGATTTGTACCAAATTCTTTTTAATTAAAACAAAATCACCTCCCAAAAATTGAGAGGTGCTTAGTATTTAAATTCCGGATTGTTATCTTCGTTTAAAGCTATACGCCAGCAAAATAGCAAAGCCCATAGTAACGCAGGTTATAATTGAAATGGTTTCAATGGAAATTCCACTTTTCATCTGTGTGTTTTCTTTTTCACATGAAAAAAAGAATAATAATGTCATGAACAGACATACCGATAGTAATTTTTTATCCATAAATGTATTTGTTTGGTTACGAAATATTTACAGCAAAAAGTATACCGAATTTGTAGACTAAGGAATGGGTTTATTGACTTGTCCTTATAGTTAATACCTGGGATTAATGAGTAACAAAGGTTTTTCTTATTACTAACCCTTCGACAGGCTCAGGGGGACAACCGAATACCTACCGAAATTTTTAAGCGTTGTCAGGCTGAGCCTGTCGAAGCCGGTATTTTACTAAAGAGATAGGTTTTTACTGCTTAATTTTCGGTTAAATTTTGGAAACGTTATCTATTACCAAAATATAATGACAATAATGTATAATGATACCGGCAATGAAAAGGAGAGAAGCTATTAGTATCTCAGTAGTCAGGTGATGTAGGATAAAATGCAGGATCAGGAAAGTACAGCGGAATAGATTAGGGAAAATAGGATAGAATAAAATGCTTTTGTTTTGTAGGTAAGAATTCTTGTATTTTCGTTGTAGTAGAAGTATTCTTTGCCAGTGAGAAAACTAATGGGGATTTGTTGGCAAAATCAAGTTTAAACATTTTGTTTTCACCTATGATGGTGCCGTCAGCAAGAACAATATCAGTTAAACCCCTTTCTGTGATTGAATGACATACTGCATCAGTGACATTTTTAAACGTTTTGCTATCTTTTATTTCTCTCTCAAAAGTATAAGTAAACGGGAACATATAATTTTAGTCTTTATTATTTGTTTTTCCTTCATCCCAATAATAAGTGTCTGGGTAGATTCTCGCTCCAAAAACAGCAGTCCCCACCCGTACAATCGTGGCACCTTCTTCAATGGCCGTTTCCAGATCGCTGCTCATTCCCATGGAAAGCTCTTTCATTTCTACGTTGGGGATATTTTCGGTGATGATATCTTGTTGAAGTTTTTTCAGGATTTTAAAACATGCTCTTACTTTATCGGTCTCAGCACTGAACAGACCGATGGTCATCAATCCCTTTATCTTTAAAGTAGAGTAGTTGGAAATCTTTCGGGTAAGTTCAATAGCCTGAGCAGGATCAACTCCAAATTTGCTTTCTTCATTGGATGTATTCACCTGAATTAAAACATCCATTGTTCTGTTTTCAGCCAAAAGTCTTTGATGAAGTTTTTCAGCCAGTTCCAGACGATCCAGAGACTGGACGCAGGTAACATCATATTTCAGGATATCTTTGATTTTATTGGTTTGAAGATGGCCTATAAAATGATTTTCATGGGGAATGTCTTTCAGGTCTTCATATTTCTCCTTCAATTCCTGTACTTTGTTTTCTGCGATTAATTCCTGTCCGTTCTCCAAAGCAATTTTGATATGGTCTGCAGAAACAGTTTTAGTAGCGAGCAATAACCTGACATCATCAATATTCCTTCCGGATTGATCACAAGCCTTTCTTATTCTTTCATTGATCAAAGTGAGATTATAGAGGATATCTTCTTTCATGATGGGATAATTTCTTGAGCTTCCAGTTTTTTTATTAAAGCAGCTTTGACGGCGGTTAAAGCATGGTCTTTAGCTTCAGCAAAAGAAACAGAGTATTTTCTTTCAATCGTTCTCAAATCTTCCGGAAACTGTGCTAATAATTGATTGTAGTACGAATCCAGAATTTCAGCGGAAGGCATTTCATAATTAATTTTTAGCTGGAAACGTCTTAGAAGGGCGGTGTCAATAATCTCAGGATGATTGGTGGCACAGATTAAAAGCGCATTTTCAGGATAATAATCAATCAGCTGAATCAGGGTATTAACTAATCTTCTCATTTCGCCTACATCTTTATCATCGCTGCCTCTCGCTTTTCCGATCTGATCCAGTTCGTCAAGAAAAAGTACCGACCTTTCTCTGGCAGCTTTGTCAAAAATCATTTTGATGTTCTGGGACGTTTCCCCGATTCTCGAAGACACAATATTGCTAAGGTTTAAAATAATAATATTTTTTCCCAGAGCATTGGCAACGGCCTTGGCTGTCATTGTTTTTCCACATCCGGAACTTCCTTCAAGTAAAATCTTATGGTTAACCGGAAGGCCGTATTCCTGCAATTCTTTAGCGTAAGTATGCTCTTTGATAAGCTGTACAAGCTGTTCTCTGTTGCCGGCATTGAGGAATACTTCGTTAAGATTTACCTGTTCTTTGTCTTGAATAATAAGGTTGTACAGATTCATAATGACAATTAAAAATATTGAGTAAACAAAGATAAAGCTTTATTGGATGTCAAAAAGAATCCTGAAAAATAATAAACAGCTGGTCCAGCGTAAAATGGATTGTAAATGATAATTGAACTGATGTTGGTGTTAGCAACAATTTGTGAAAATCTGTGAGATTTGTGGGAAAAAGACTCAATAAAAAATAAAGCCAGACTTGCGACCGGCTTTATTCATTGGATATTAAAATTTGTTATGAAACTAAGATCTTTCTGCTTATGTTTTTGGACCCTTTTACCCGATGGGTAAAAGAGCGATCTGATCTCTCAGACTAAAAACATAAAACAATATAATTAGTATAGATTTTCTATAGGCTTGTTTTGTTTTAAGATTAGTTTCTTTCTCTTCTTACTGTCATGAAATATGAAGTAATTACGACTAAACCTGTTGCGATACCGATATAAGTTATCATTTTGTATTATTTTTAATTATTTGACTTTTTTTTATCAATCTTTCAATTGCAATATTACTACTTTCAAATCATGTGCCAAAGTAAAATACTATGATGTTTATCAGTGTATTAGTGTGTTTTGGGTTCATGTATCGGTGAATTTTTGTTTACAATAAATTAATGTATTATTTGGAATTTATTAATGCTTTTGTTATTCTATCTGTAAAATTATGTGAATGTGTTAATCGTTTATCGACTTCTACATTGGACTTGATAAAACAAATAATAAATAATGCTTAGCATAATATTGTTTTAAAGTGTATTTTTTGCACGTTAATTTTTCACTTCAACCAGATTTTTATGTTAATAAAATTTATTTTTAACACTGATTTCTATGTTGGAATTTTTGTCAGCTGTCATATTTCATGTCAGAGAGAAATAGGAGTTTGTGTCACAACTGAAAATAACATTGTCTGCTGACCGATGGCTTGGATGTCATTTTTTGAATTACCCGGGGGCTTTTATTACTTTTGTATAAAGAATGAATTTTATGGGACGCAGTTATATTTTTCTTGCTCTGGCAATCATATTTGAAATTATTGCCACTACTTTTCTGAAAAAATCTGAGGAATTTTCCAAACTATGGCCATCTGTAGTAACAGTTGCCGGATATGCCTGCGCTTTTTATTTTTTAAGCCTTACCCTTCGTCAGATTCCTGTAGGAATTACCTACGCCATCTGGTCCGGCGTAGGGATTGTATTTATAACGATGATCGGAGTGATAGCCTTCAAACAGATCCCGGATCTGCCGGCTATCATTGGTATTGCCCTGATTGTAACCGGAGTGATTATTATCAATGTATTCTCAAAAATGGGAACCCATTAAACAATAATATCCTGCTGCATTTGCTGCTGCTTCCAGTGTTCAGACCTTTTTTTGTATAAAAAGAACTTACCCAGTTTATATTTGAACTTTAAAAAACCTCTGAACTCAATGCCGTCAAATAAAGTAAAAGGAATAGAAGGATTTTCTGCCAGAGACTGTTTTATACCCTTACTGAAGACAGTAGGACCAGTAGTAGCGTGTACATCATTCGGATACCGGTGATTATTGATATTATCAAGCATCAGTTCTAATGTCTTCTTAAGAAAAGGATGGTTTTTATTAAAAATAAGTCCCCATTGCACATATAAATTGGCATGTCTTTCCGCACTGATCACCGCTTCGTCACTTTCTTTGATAAGTTCCCGGAACGGCTTTACGATACTGCTGTCAATATCCAGATAAATGCCTCCTTTTTTATATAAAATAGCGTACCTGAAAAAGTCAGCTTTTGCAGCACCAATTGTCAGTTTATGGTACGTTTCGATATAGCTGGGAGGAAATTCTTCTGTGAGAAATTTTTCAATATCACTGTCATCATAAAAGAAGTAGCTGTATTCCGGATTCTTTCTTTTCATATTCCAGATGTGATATCGTGTAATAAAAGGAAGTTTTTTGGTTTTAAAAGTCTGAAATATTTGTTTGGGTACTGCCATGTCCTGTTTTTAATAAATTCTTATACAAATTCTTAAATCCTTTTTCGTCAGTGATGTGCATGCAGTAATAAGAGTTTTCATAAGGAGAAGGGAATCCCTGAAATTTGAAACAGCTTATGCCGGCTTTGTTTTTTGATTGTATTTTGAAGAAATGGTTAAAAGCCGGAAGAAGAAAATTTTAATTTTTTTTTAATCTTCCAGATTGTGAATTTTAATATTAAGTTCAGATATTGTAAAATCAGTTTTCTTTTTTTAAGGGTTGAATGATAGATTGGAAAAAATTGAAGGTGAAAATTCTGTCGTAGAATATATCCAGGCTGTTTTCAATAATTGCATCCGTGTAGCAGGCAGTATCAGGAACAAATGTTTCCTCTACAAAAACAAACCAGAGTTCTGAAAGCCCAAATCTTCTTCTAAACTCTTCAGATGCATTGCTGTCGGGAACGGCAGAATGTTTAAGATCACAAAACAGGATTCCTTTTTCCTCCCCTTCATGGACTACAATATTAATGGAATGATGCAGGTAACTAACAATTTTCATTTTTGCATCGAAACATTCTACAAAATGGTGAAGATCGATAAGCTGTATTACTTTTTCTTCCTGCTGAGATTCGGTCATAAAAAAACATTCTACTGATATTTCCTGAGTGAGTTCTTGAAAAGCTGTTAATTCCATATGTGTTCATTTATCAGCACAAAGGAATAGAGAAAAGAAGGATACAAATTTGTTTTTATACAAAATGGCTGGTATTTTATACGAAATCCTGAAGGATGATCATTGGTATAATAAAATACCGGTTTTGTATAATAAAACAACTTTAATTTCCGTTATTGCCTATTTTTGTAATAAAATGAGCCTGCCATATGAAATATAGCCCGTGGAAATTTGAAGAAACCTTTGTGATCGATTTTCTGGTGGAAGCGAAATATGGATTCCGAAGGCATCTGCTGTTCCTGATCTTCTTTTTCTTTTTACTGTACAGCGCAAGATTCTGGCACTGGTATTCCGGAATATATCAGTACTATGTTTTATTCTTTGTGTATGTGATTCTGATCGCAATGGTCTACATTAATATATATGTATTGGTTCCTCGGTTTTTCTTTAAAACAAAATATGTCACTTATCTTGTTCTGCTCGTCCTTATGGGTGTGATGGGACTTAATTTCATCGGGTACAGTTTCAGACATCTTTTTCAGGATTTCAGAACACAATACATTCCGAAAGATAATGAAAGAGGAGGCATTTATGAGGGCGTTCTGATGTGTATTCCGATCATCCTGACGACGACAACCATCAAACTTCTGCAGAAATGGATCAGTGATAATAAAAGAATCAATGAACTGAGCAATCTTACCCTGAATATGGAGCTGAATGAATTGAGAAACCAGATCAATCCGCATTTTCTGTTCAACATGCTGAATAATGTAAAAGCATTGATCAGAACAGATCCGGCCAAAGCATCTGTAGTCATTGTAAAACTTTCCGAGTTTCTCAGATATCAGCTGTATGAAAACAGCGAAGAAAAAACGTTGCTGACTTCAGAGATTGATTTCCTGTCTAACTTTTTAAATCTTGAAAAAATAAGACGGGACAATTTTTCTTTTGACATTCAGGTCAATATTGATCAAAGAGTAATAAGCAGTACCTTTATTCCTCCGAATCTGTTTACCACTTTTGTAGAAAATGCTGTGAAACATAGTGTAGATCTCAGTGGAAGAGAATCCTATGTGAAAATAGAAATCAATATCAATAACAGGCAGCTTTATTTTAAATGTGTAAATTCAATAAGTACCGGTTATCTTCCTTCGGACAAAAAGAGCAGTGGACTTGGGCTCGCCAATATCACAAGAAGACTGGAACTTCTTTATAGTGATACTTTTGATCTGAAGACAGATCCCGGAAAGAAAGAATATATAGTAAATTTAAAAATTCCCGTGTGATGAATTGTATTATTATTGATGATGAACCTCTGGCAAGATCCGAAATGAGATCGCTGATCACTGAAATTTCCGGTATTGATATCCTTGGGGAATTTTCCAATGCGCCGTCTGCCCTCGAATTTCTTAAAGATAATGAGGTAGATCTTATTTTCCTCGATATAGAAATGCCCATGGTAACAGGTCTTGAATTTGTAGAAATGCTTCCGAAAAAATCACTGATTATTTTTACTACCGCCTATTCTCAATATGCATTGAAAAGCTATGAACTGGAAGCCGTAGACTATCTTTTGAAGCCTGTTGATCCGCAAAGACTGGAAAAAGCAATTGATAAAGCGGTACTTTATACAGAGCTTTTATCTAAAGATACCGTTAAAAATACCGTGGAATCCAATACGGCAGACTTTTTATTCATCAAAGCAGAACGAAGATTCTATAAAATCAGTTTTTCAGATATTAAATTTATTGAAGGGCTCAAAGATTATGTAGTTATTCATACAAAGCAGCAAAAGCTGATCACAGCAATGAATTTAAAAACCATTCATCAGAAGATTTCCGGGGAAACCTTTATCAGAGTAAGCAAATCCTACGTGGTGAATATGAATTTTATAGATTCATTCGACAATCATAATATATACATTGAAGACTCCGAAATTCCTCTTGGAGAAGTATACCGCTCCGAGTTTTTTACAAGATTTGCAGGAGGTCTTCTCAATTCAGACTGATATATAAGTAATGAGTAATGAGCAATAATAAATATCGGTCATATGATTAGAAAATTTGTGTAATCAGTGGGGAAAAATAGAATATTATGATTCAATAGCAACGGGCTTTAGTCCGTTAGATAAATAAAAACAATCAACGGCTTCAACCAAAACATAAGAATAGCGGTTTATTCAATAAAGCTTCTGATCCTTTTCACAATAAAAACTTCTCCTTTTTCCTACGCCGGTTTGTTTCTTAACCAATTTTTGTCCACAAACCGGACATACCGATTTTGTATGAACCAGCCAATGCTTTTTCAAAACAAATTCTCTTTTCAATTTCAAAAAATCAAAACTGTAATTCCTGGCTTCAGCAATGAGCTCTTTTCTTTTTTTAGCAGGAAGATTACCCAGTAAACTTTCAGGCTGCACACCAATTCTGAAAAGAACCTCATTCTTAATAATATTGCCTACACCTGAAAAAATATCCTGATTCATCAATGCATCACAAACCATCATTTTTGGACTGGATTTTAATTTTTCTTCTGCTTTTTTGGGATTCCACTGATCGCTCATCACATCGGCTTCCCAATCAATTGCTGAAAGATATTCAATAGGTACGGATTTTACGGAACAGGTATAAAAATAAATGTTTCCGGTAGAGAAAAACAAGGCCAAACGCAAACTTTTATCCGGTTTGGTCTGCTCATCAACACTGTAAGAACCGAACATTAATAAGTGAATTCTGATAGCTGCCTTTTCAAAAACGAGGTAAGTCTGTTTTCCAAAAGTACGGATTTCGAGAAGAGTCTGGCCAATAAAAGAATCTTTCTCAAATTGGGCATTCCCTGAAACTTCTGTCACTTGCTGCCCTGCAAATGGCTGCAAGGTTTCTTTCATTAATATGATGGATGGACCTTCAGGCATACGTTTGTTTTGATATAAAGATTCAAATAATATTCCATAGCTGCATACAACCTGATTTTTATCCCAAAACAAACCTGTTTAACATATTTTTAGGCCATTTTTTGTCCTACAAAACGAATGACGGAACCTGTCCCGTTATGGAATAGTCCCTCATTGAGCTCTATTTCTGTTTCAGCTAATTCAATAATATCATAATCCGGAAAATCGGCTTTGATTTCTTCAATAGAGAATAAAGACTCAAGATCTTTTGGACCACCTACTTTTTCGTTTTTTGCAATATATTCAAGATGATTTTTGCTGAAAGCTTCGAAAATAATAAACCACCTTTACGGAGATATTGATTTAACATCTGATGAATAGAAGATTTGATCGCACCCGGAAAATGAGCGTAGATAAGCGCAATGGCATCAAACTGCTCTTTCTGATAATCCAAAGTGGAAAGTTCTCCCACCTGATAATCAATAATAACCTGCTGTTGCCCGGCCAATTGTAACGCTTTATCTCTTCCGTTTGCACTGATATCGAAAGCAGAAACCAGCCATCCTTGTGTGGCTGCAAAAACAGCATTTCTTCCTTCTCCTTCTGCGGGGAAAAGTATTTTACCTGGAGTTAATTGTGATAATTGTTCTCTTAGATAATTGTTGGGTTCTGTTCCATACGCAAATTCTTCGCTGCTGTACCTTTCGTCCCATCTGTTGAGCCATGTGTTGTCTGTCATAGTTATAATTTAAAATTTGAAAGAAGAATTATAGGGATTCTTCAACTGTATTGGTTGTATCAAATGTAAAATATTTATTCAAGCTTTCCGATTCCTAAAAAACGTTTACTATCATAGATTTTTTGAATGGAAGATCTCACTAATAAAAATATAAATACTATTCCGTACAATTAAAATTTGGAGTAATTTTGAAAAATGATGAATTTAAACCAGATTTTCACCAATCAACGTACAGGAAACAATCCACAGACCAAAGCTTCACGAACTGATTTTCAAAGGGATTTCGACAGAATTATCTTCTCTTCTGCCTTTAGAAGACTGCAGAATAAAACGCAGGTTTTTCCTCTTCCGGGAAGTGTTTTTGTGCATAACAGACTTACGCATTCTCTGGAAGTATCATCCGTAGGAAGAAGTTTAGGAAGTATTATCGGTGAATTTATTGCTGAAGATTTTAAAAATGAACTCACTGAAGACTCAAAGAATTTTTATCTCTATAATTTAGGAAATGTAATTGCCGCAGCATGTTTATGCCATGATGTGGGAAATCCTGCATTCGGACATTCCGGGGAAGATGCCATTGCAAGCTATTTTGAACGAAATGAAAAGGATCTGAAATCAAAATTCAATGAAAAGGAGTGGGCAGATCTGGTTAATTTTGAAGGAAATGCAAACGCCATCAGAGTATTGGCACAGCAGCAACAAGGAAAAGATGCAGGAGGTATCCAGCTGACATTTTCTACACTGGCAAGTATTGCAAAATATCCATGTGAGGCTGTTGCAAAGAAAAAAGGAGTCATTCACAGAAAGAAATTCGGTTTTTTCCAGAATGAGAAAGATATATTCCTGGAAATTGCTAAAGAAACACAGCTTATTTCTGAAAGTGAGGAACCTCATATTTTCAAAAGACATCCTTTTGTGTGGCTGGTAGAAGCGGCTGACGATATCTGTTACAACATCATTGATATGGAAGATGCCCACAGATTGGGAATTGTTTCCACAGCAGACTGCAAAAACCTGTTTTTCGAGCTGGTAAAATCGGAGACGGATGATGTTCAGAGAATTGAAACAAAGTTACGTTCTATATCCAATGAAAATGAACAGATTTCTTATTTAAGAGCAAAAGTAATCAATGCATTAATCAACAAATCGATTGAGATGTATAAGCATAACTTTGAAACGATTCTTGAAGGAAATCTTAGTAATGGATTACTTGATATTTATAAAAAAGAAAATAAAGCACTGCAGGATATCGAAAGTTTCTCGGTAGAAAAAATTTACAATCATAAAGCTGTTGTTGAAATTGAAAATGCCGGTTACAATGTAATGTATGAATTGCTGGATCACTTTATTCCTTCCATTCTGAAGTCTAAAGATAACAGAAAATCATATGATGAAAAAGCTTTGAAATTAATTCCAAAGCAATTCATTTACAATGACGGCACCGATTATCAGAAAGTTCTTGGGGTTATTGATTTCGTTTCCGGAATGACAGATAATTACGCTACCGATTTATATAGAAAAATTAAAGGAATAGACATCGGAATGACCGTATAAATTCTATTTACTGTAATAATTCAGAAGCCTCTTCAATTAGTGATCTCATTAAAGCAGAGGCTTTTTTATGCTTTAAAAGCGGCGCAATCTGACCGGACCAGAAGAAAACCAGATCATTTTTTTGCTGTTCCAAAGCCGCTTTTCTCAATGCTCCCATAAAATGCGTCTGCAATGGGAACGGTAATGTTTTTTCTGTTGCAGCCAATACATCTCTTGTGATTTTTGTAGTAATCCCACGTCCTAATCTTCCGGTATAAGCTCTGGTTAAAGTAGTGGATTTCGCAGCTTCGGAAAATAAAAACTCTCTGTGTATCGGTAACGCTCCGGATTCTTCAGTAGCCAGAAATGCCGTTCCGATCTGTACAGCATCAGCTCCCAGCTTAAAAGCACCCGCAATTCCACGGCCGTTGGCAATACCTCCTGCAGCCACCACAGGAATTTTTACCTTATCTTTAATCAATTGAATCAAAGCAAAAGTGCCCGTTACAGAAAACTCAGCACTATCCAGAAATGAAGGTCTGTGACCACCGCTTTCAAAACCGGAAGCCACAATAACATCCACGCCTGTTTTTTCCAAAGCAATCGCTTCATCAAGTGTTGTTGCATTTCCCAAAACAACGGTTCCCTGACGATGAAGATCTTCGATGAGGTTTTCACCAAGCAGTCCAAACATAAAGCTGAAAACTTTAGGCTTTATATCCAAAACTACCTCCAGCTGATTTTGAAATCTTGATTCAAAAGAGAGTGGTGGTAAAGGAATATCCGTCTGCAGAAGATCAAAATAAGGTTGGAAAGTCTCAACAGCCTTTTGGTATTGTTCTTTTGTGTGTTTTTCGTCAATAATATCGTGATCGCTTACCCAGAGATTGAGATTATAAGGTTTGTCCGTTTTGGATTGTATGGCTCTGTGAACGTCATAGATTTCCTGCGGTGACAAAGTATAAACTCCGAAACCTCCCAATCCGCCGAGATTACTCACTGTTGTTGTCAGTTCAACGGTGGAAAGGCCTCCGCCGAAAGGTCCCTGCAGAATAGGATATTCTATTCCCAGTAATTCCGTAATTCTATTTTTATTCCACATGATTGTATTGGTTTTCATTAAAAATCTGAATTAAGGCTGTACATTGGTCAAAGTCTTGTTAACGATCATCCATTGCCCGTCTATATAATTGAAAGTTATGAAATTATAGTAATTAAAATCATACATCCTTACATTTAATTTTGCAACAGCAATTGAATTCATAATGTCGATTGAAATAATTTTCGCTTTAAAGCCTTTTCCTGATTTCTGCGGACTTATACGATTTCCAACGCCTTCAATATATTGCTCTGCAGTTTTGAAATAGGGAACTCCGTTAACGTCTCCGAAAAGCAAAGCATCTTTATAAAAAGCTTTGGCAAGAATATCGGTATTTCCTTCATAAATCCCTTTGAAATAATAATTCTCTATGACATTTCTTATTTCAGTTTCTGAGGTCTGATTGGTTTTCATATCCTTTAGATTTTGTGCAAGGTTACTCAGCGGAAAGCTGAGCAGCCATGCTATAATTAATGATAGTTTCATGATAAATGATGCCCGGCACCCATTCCGCCATCAACATTGATGATGGCCCCGGAAATTAATGTGTTCTTTGCAATCGCATGAATCATCTGAGCAACTTCTTCCGGCTCTCCGATACGATTAATGAGGTGAATTCCTGTATTATTGTCAAGGTCTGCACCATGCATTGGAGTTCTGATCAATCCGGGAGCCACCGTATTGACTCTGATATTATCTTTCCCAAACTCTGCCGCCAGCTGCAAAGTCAGTGCATGAATAGCTCCTTTACTTGAAATAGGTGCTGTGGAAGGAGACTCTGCAATGGCATGATATACCAATGGTGTTCCTACATTAATTACCACACCGTCTTTTTGTCTGATCATCTGAGGAATAACAGCCTGTGTAGTGAAGAATGTTCCTTTTAAATTCGTTGTTAAAAAACGGTCCAGATAATCTTCGGTAACTTCAAGGAAAGGCTTGTTCTCGTAAATTCCGGCATTATTGACGAGAACGTCGATTGATCCGAATCTTTGAACTGCTGTTTTTACCAATGCTTCCCCTGTTGATTTGTCAGAAACACTTCCGGCAACCATTGCCAGATTTTCCCCTGCTCCCAATTCATGATAAACTTCCTCTAATTTGGATGCCGTTTGTGAGTTGATGATGACATTATCACCTCTGTCCAGGAAATAACGGGCCGTTTCCAATCCTATTCCTGAAGAAGCTCCTGTTATAATTACGGTTTGTTTTTTCATTGCTGATTTATTTTTTTCCTGTTGAAAACCCCTGTTCTTTTAATACTGAAACCTGTTCTCCGGCATATCCCCAGTTATCATCCTCAATCTCGTTAATGACAATATGGGTTAAGTGAGGATCCTTATTCAAAACTGAGGTGACAGCTTCACTTATTTTTCTGATTAATTGCTGTTTTGTTTCGCGGTTAAGATCTTCGCGAAGCACATCTACTTTGATGAATGGCATGATGGTAAAATTTTTAAGGTTATAGAATTAATAAGCTTCCGCTACAAGATGGATGTTTAAGTCAAAATTGTTGTATATCAGCGTATCACCAAGGTTGGTGAAGAAATTGGAAGATCTGAATCTGATGTTGAATTTCGTTCTGTCTACTATGATCTTGGTTTTTAGAACGGCCATATTATCTGTTTTTACAATCTGCAGGCTTGTGTCTATAGGATGTGTAATTCCTTTTATGGTAAGATCTCCTTTTGCATAATAAAGATTTTCATCACCCGGTTCAGCATGCGTGATTTCGAAATGAGCTTCAGGAAAATGCTCAGAATTAAAGAAATCATCAGAAGCCAGATGATTGGCAAACTGTGCATTGGTTTCAGCATCTTCAATGTCCAGGATTTTGATGGAACGGGTATCTATGACAAACTTTCCTGACATAGAACTTCCTTCTCCAAATGTGAAGTTTCCATCTTTTATACCGATAGTTCCATTGTGAGCGCCGGTTACTTTTCTTCCGATCCAGTCGATAGTACTGTTTTCTGTATTGACTTTAAAATTTTTTGTGTCCATTTTTATTGGGTTTAAATATTGACACAAAGTTCAGCCGACTGAAGGAAAAAATTATGTGATGTACCTCACAAAATAGAGGAAGAGATTAATTGTTTTAAAGAGGTTGATTACTGGTGCAGCCTGCTCAAAGTTTCTCTGGTTACTCCCAGATAAGATGCAATCAGATGTTTCGGAACCAGATTGTACAATTGAGGATACATGGATAGAAGTTCTTCATACCGGAATCTGGCATCATTATTCATAAAAGATAACAAACGTTTCTGGGCGGCTACATACCCTTTATTGGTTCTCCATCTGAAAAAATGTTCAACTTCATGAATTTCATTACAGATCTTTTCCCTGTCCTCGTTGGAAATAGAAAGGATGCTGGCATTGGTGATACAGTCTACATTGATGGTTGCTCTTGTTTTATTGTAAAGTGCATCAAAATCTGTCACCCACCACGTAGGCATGGCAAACTGAAGGATAAACATTTTCATGCTGTCATTAAGATAAAATGCTTTCAGACAGCCTTCCAGAACAAAATATTCATGATTCACAAAATCACCTTCCGAGATAAGGCTTTGCCCTTTTTTTAAAGAGATCAGGTTAAAATGTCCAAAGACATAATCATACTGCTCTTCTGTGAGAGAAGTAAATTTTGAAATGTGATCCTTTAATATTTCTTTAGAATTAATCATGATGTAATGAATATTCAAAAGTAAGTCTTTTTCAGAATAGTTTTGGTTTAAAAAAAAATATGATATCATAAAGTCTGATTTCCCGGGGATTATATTCCGGATCTTACATTTATTTTTCTTATATTTAAGCAGCTACTTACAAAAAATGTTTTTAACAAAAACAGGTGGTGTAACGACATATTAATAAAAATTAAAACTATGAGTATATATTTTGCACCCGTTATTTTCTTCGGGCTTATCATTTTATTCGCTTCGTTTTTTGTCGTTAAGCAGGAAACAGCAGCAATTATAGAACGTTTCGGGAAATTCCGTGCGGTAAAGCATTCAGGTCTTCACCTGAAGCTGCCCATCATAGATCAGATTGCCAAAAGACTTAATCTGAGAATTCAGCAGTTGGATGTACTGATTGATACAAAAACATTAGACAATGTTTTTATTAAAATGAAAATTTCTGTTCAGTATCAGGTCATCAGAAGTCAGGTGGGAGATGCCTACTATCGTTTGGAAAATCCTGAAAATCAAATTACTTCTTTTGTTTTTGATGTGGTAAGAGCAGAAGTTCCCAAGTTGAAGCTTGATGATGTTTTTGTAAGAAAAGATGATGTGGCCATTGCAGTGAAAAGCGAGCTTCAGGATGCCATGAACAGTTATGGTTATGATATTATCAAAGCTTTGGTAACAGATATTGATCCGGATGAGCAGGTAAAACATGCCATGAACAGGATCAATGCAGCAGAAAGAGAAAAAACGGCTGCTGAATACGAATCTGAAGCACAAAGAATCAGAATTGTTGCGGTTGCAAAAGCAGAAGCAGAATCCAAGAAATTACAAGGGCAGGGAATTGCCGACCAGAGAAGAGAAATTGCAAAAGGACTTGAAGAGTCTGTAAGAATGCTGAATAATGTGGATATCAATTCTCATGAGGCTTCAGCGCTTATTGTAGTAACACAGCATTATGATACTTTACATTCTGTGGGCGCCAGCAACAGAAGTAATCTTGTACTCCTTCCCAATTCACCAACAGCAGCCAGCGGAATGCTGAATGATCTTGTTGTGGCGATGACAACAGCCAACACAGTAGGAGAGGCTACGAAAGGAAAATATCCCGATCCACCCCAGAAAGAAAGCGGGTTTTAAGATAGAAAGGAAGTAAAAAGAAAGACAGAAATAAACACTTAAAATGGATCATTTGTTGACTTTTCCTGATCGTCCCAAAGAAACTTCTGGCTTCGTTCTTCCCGCAAAATAAAAAACCGCTTCTGGATTTTCAGAAGCGGTTTTTTATTGATTATTTTTTCGTTTTAGAAACCTGTTCTACCAATGTATATTTGATTGAAGAAGCATCTGCCGGAGGATTAGCGATTTTTTCTGTTTTTACTTTTAAAACATATTCATATCCCGGTTCATAAGTAAATCCTTCGATATTGCTGTAGAAATTTGTCCAGTTTCCGGAAGCGTTTTCTTTTACCTGCAGACATTTCATAGGAGCTACTCCTGTACAATCTGCTGTTTGTGGTCCTACGATGAATGTTTTTTCATCACCTGCGGATGTATTGGCTGTGGTTGTACATTGTGTCATTGCGAATAATGCTAATGCGGGTGCTGCCCCTTTTAGAATTGTTGCTATACTTTTCATAAACTTGATTTTCCCCATACCTCGCAATTACCATGCCGAAGTTAGCTTTCCTTAATTGTAGTAGTTCTGCTATTGCTTTTTACTTTTTTAATCGTTTAATTTGAATTTCTTAAGAACACTAACCAAAATATAATTCTTATAATAAATATGGATAATCAAATGCAAGTTGAAAATTACAGGATTCAAAAACCTGAAATGTGGGCAGGAAATATCGGGGATGAGGAAATAAAGAACCGAATCAAAGACTCCGAATTTGCCAGAAGACAAATTGATGAAGGTCGTGATTACTGCTACTTTTTAGACAAAAAATACTATACAAGCAATACTGAAAACAGTGAGTACGTATGCATGGCGTATACTCTGAACGAACCGGGAAACCTGGAAAGGGCTTCTGTTTCTGATGTGATTGTTGAGGAAAATGAAGTTTACCAGATTCACAGGATCAGTGTGTTAAGGGATGGAGTGCTGATCGATAAGATTCCGGACACAAAAATAAAGGTTCTTGACAGTGAAAACCAAAGCAGTGGAGGAGTTCTGAGCAGTAATAAAAAAATCAATATCACCATTAAAGATCTCAGGCTGTATGATGTTCTGATTTTGGAAGATTCAAGAATCAAAGAATTTACAGACCGTGATTTTCTTAGAAAGGAGTTCTCAAAATATGTCTGGGTAAGTCCGGATAACTATTGGGCTTATGGCAGTTTTAAATTTACATTCATCAACGAACGTGAACAGACTGTTGCCTATAAAAAAACATTCTTCAGAGATGAGCAGGGAAATGTTCTTGAGCCGGAAATCAGTTATCTGAAAAAAGGAGATAGATTTGTCATTGAAGAAGAGAATTATATCAACCCTGTAGATTCAGGCCGTGAAATTTTTCCTTATGTAGATTTTGCTACAGAAAGCAACTGGAAAGATCTTTCCAACTATATTGTACCGTTCTATGAGGAGATTTTTAACAAGTCTTCGTTAAAGGATTTTGCTCCCAATCTGGTTGAAAAACTCGATGCCATTGCTGATCAGGACGAAAAACTGCAGTTTGCCATAGAATATGTACAAAATCATATCTATTATGTTTTCAATGCAGATGAAATGAATGGTCATAAGCCACAGGAACCATCAGTAACGTATGAAAATAAACAGGGCGATTGTAAGGCAAAATCGGTTTTATTGAAAGTAATCCTTGATTATATAGGAGTAGACGCCTCTGTAGTGCTGGTTAATTTTAATACGGATTATTATATTAAATATTATCTACCGTCCCTGTTAAGTTTCAATCATGTTGTCGTAAAAGTGAATTATAAAGGTGAAGAATATTTCATTGATGCAACCATCCGTGATGAATTCGGACTGATTGAAAACAGAGGCTTTATCTATTTTATGCATTATCTGGAAGTGAAGAAAGATCATGAGCTTCAGGTAAGAAAATCTTATAAATTCCCTTATTTCTGCATTGATGAAAGAGTAGATTTAAATGCACAGGGTAATATCGGAAAGCTTACTTTATCAACAACTTATAAAGGAAACAGAGCCAATGCTATGAGAAGGTATTTTAAAAGTACCAATAAAAGAGAAATCATAGACAGCTGGAACAGCTTTCTTTTCTATGCGCTTAATTATTCAGGTGACCGTAATGGTACAGATGTCCGAAACGTATTCAAAGATGCTGCTATTGATGTAGTAAGTGATGACAAAAGACTGAATGAAGTTAAGATCCAGTATACCGCAACCATTGAAAATCCTTATTTTGTGGATCCGCAGAAAAACCGTTTTCTGATGTACTTTGACAGAAATGTAGTGAAGGCGAGTGCAAGAGATTTCATCCACAAAGATTTACCTTTCTGGCATAATTTCGATAGTGAGAAATATGAAATCAATTTGCAGACGGATCAGAAAATTGATGTTGAAGAAAAATATACAGTTCAGGAAAGTACGATATCCAACCCATATTTTGATTATAAAAGTCGAAAAAAAGTGAACAAAAATGGGGCAAGTGTTTATATTGAATACAATCCTCTGATCAATATTGAAATTCCGCAAAGTGAGTTTGAAAAGTTCCGAACAGATCATCATACTGTTGCTGACAGTAATTTCGGACTGGGAATTGATATCATTGAACCGGGACTCATGAATATGCTTAAATTCAGTTTTAAGAAGAAGTTTAAATAGAGCTTTGAATTTAAAGTTTAAAGTTTAAGGTTTAGAATTATGGCGGGCGGCGAAGCCGCCCGCCGTAATTCTTTACTCACTATTATATTCGTTTACAATCAAAAAAACACAAATTCATTATGTCTAAGATATTTTTTCTCGCTTCGTGTATGACCGTTTCTCTGGTCAGTGCCCAAAAATTAACCAAAGAAAACGTTACTGGATTCTGGAAACTGAAGGAAGCCGGATTTTATGAAGGTAAAAAGAAAGTGATAAAAGAGTTCGATAACTGCCGCCTGATGAGAAATTATGCCATCAGGGAAGATGGTTTTGCCATTTATAATTATGTAGAAGGGAAGTCGGGTGACTGCAGTCCATCTGAACCAAGACTTTCTTTCTGGAGAGTTGTAGAAAACAGGATCCAGTTTTATGTAGATGATAAAAATATCCTTGAAGAAGTGGAAGTAACAATCAATAAAGATCATACGATAACCTTTTCAAGCTATATTCCTGAACCGAAAAAAGTAGATGGTGACATCCTTGCAGAGAAGATAGTAAACACGGTTCATTACGATATACTTGAAAAACAATACTAACCGTAAACACAAAATTTTTAACGTATGAATTATGTAACGGTCATCTATCTCGGAAATCTGGTATTGTATGCGATGTATTTCTTTGGAAGAATGGGTAGTGAAGTTGATGTTTCAGGACTGGATTATGCCGTTTCCGGAATTTTATCTTTATTTCTGATCTTCGCCGGATATCTGAATGCAAAAAAAGGGATGATCTACAGAACCGTCCTATGGATGTTTTTTGTGAATGTCTTCTTATTCGTTTGCTCCGGTTTGTTTGATCAGTTTGGAAGCGATTTTAATATTCTTTCTACAGGTAATAGTGACAGTTTTCTTTTTACATTGGCGTTCATCATTTATAATGGCTATCTTTTTCCTTTAACGGTTATTCTTGACGGATCAGGTCTGGCTTTGATAGTTCCGGTTGTATTGTCATGTATTCTGCCTTCATTGGGTTATCTGATTGGGAAGAAACTCCATCAGAATAAACAGAATTCTACCAACATATAGTCATTACGAACCGAAGGTGAAGCAATCTCAATCTAAAAGTAAAGGTCGGAAAACGCAAAGGCGCAAGTATTATTAGAAGGAATGCTTTTAAGGCGCAAAGATTTTATCTCCGATAAAATTTCAAAACTCTGTTTTGTCATTCCGGGCAAAGCAAGGAATCTAAACTTTAATATCCTCTACAGCTCTTGGAAACCAGGCAGATATTATTAAAAAAAATCTGCGAAATTTCCACAATCTGCGAGAAAAATAATATCATCATTTGCTGAAAATCTCACATTGTGCTAAGTCGAAATGCTCTTACGTCTTCAAAACTAAAAAAGGAAAAGAAACTAAAGGCTATTCCTGATTTTGAGGCTGGTTATTGGACGTAAAGAATTTCTGCTTCCCGATTAATAGTTCAAAAAACAGTCTGAAATCTGAGATTAAAGACCATAAAGGATATTTAAAAGTAGCCGGCTTATTCTTCTCAATCACGGCGTGGCTGAACCAGGCAAATCCGTAGCCTACAATTGGAATATACCATAGAAATCTTTCTTTTCCGGAACTGATGACATACCATATTACGAAAAACACTAAAAATGTTCCGATAAAATGGAAAATGCGTGTGCCTGTTTTACTATGCTCAGTAAGATAAAACTGGTAAAACTCTCTATATGTTTTGATTCTTTCGGCCATGGCGATATAGTTTGTTGATTCTGTTGAAGTCAAAGCAATAATGCTGCCGATTTTTAAACGAGCCTGAAAAAGAAAAAGGCAAAACAGCGAATCAGTATTTCCAACGGGATTAACCTCTTTGCTATTTTGCCTTTTCGCAATTTTATTAAATGCTTATTTAGCTGTCTTTTAACTCTTTTCCAAGCTTACTGTTTTTATATCCGTAGCAGAAATAAATAACCATACCGATCAGGAACCACATTCCGAACCAGAACCAGTTCTCATGGCTCATTCCTGTAAGAAGATACAGACATGAACTTAAACCAATCAATGGAATTAATGATAAATTCTTGATAAAAGCTACGACACATAGAATCAGGTTGATGATAATAAAAAAGAAAATAGAAGCTCTGAATTCTCCTTCATTAGGATCTGACCAGTTCATCAGATTATCAAAAAACTCAGGCTGCCACTGGTAGAAAGCCAGCAAACCACCAATGAAAATAACAGGGAAAATGATTTTACCATTCACGTAAGGAAGGTGGAATCTGCCTTTAATTTTTTCTTTAGCTGGAAGCATTAGTACTCCGGCACATACCAGTACAAAAGCGAAAATAGTTCCGATACTTGTAAAATCAAGGATGAAAGTTTTATCTGTAAACAGGATAGGAATACCTACCACAATCCCAGTAACGATGGTTGCGTATGATGGTGTTTTATACTTAGGATGTACTTTTTGAAATCTTGCAGGCATCAGTCCGTCACGGCTCATGGCATACCAGATTCTTGGCTGTCCCATCTGGAAAACCAATAATACAGTGGTAATGGCAACAATTGCAACGAAAGAAACTACAAGTTCCATCCATGCTACATTAGCATTTGTTTTTTCAAATATAAAAGAAAGAGGATCTCCCACACCGTCAAATTTCTTGTAATCTACCATACCTGTCAATACAAGCGTTAATGCAATATAGATCACAGTACACAGCACAAGAGAGATGATCATTCCTTTTGGTAAAGTCTTTTGTGGGTCTTTAGTCTCTTCAGAAAGAACACTTAAAGCATCAAATCCGATATAAGCAAAGAATACTCCGGATACGGCACTCATTACCCCTGCAAAGCCATTTGGCATAAAGGATGGTGTTCCGGTTGTCGGGCTTACTGGGGTCCAGTTTTCAGTATTGATATACGCAAAACCAACAAGAATAACGAGTAAAATTACTCCAAGCTTTAAGATAACCAGGGAGTTATTAAAGTTTTTACTTTCTTTTACTCCTACATAACAAAGCCATGTAATCAAACCGTTAATAACCAATGCTGGAATATCTACAATGAATTTCAAACTTCCGATTAATGGAGCGGTCTTCCATGCATTTAAGAGTTCCTTGTTTTCTGAACCATATTGAACGGCTTTTCTGGCTTCGGTATAGCTGCAGGTAAGATAATCAGGGATATGCATTCCGAGACGTCCTAAGAAACTGGTGAAATAATCTGACCAGGAAAAGGCTACGTAAATATTCCCGAAAGAATATTCCATGATCAGAGCCCAGCCGATAACCCATGCAATCAATTCCCCAAAACTGGCATAAGCATATGTGTATGCAGAACCTGCCGTAGGAATTCTGCTGGCAAATTCAGCGTAGCATAAAGCGGTAAACCCACAGGCAAAACCACAAATCAAATAGAGTAGTATTACACCGGGACCGCCTCTGAAAACGGCTTCTCCCAAACTGCTGAAACTCCCAGCTCCTATAATAGCCGCAATACCAAAAAATACAATGTCCCATACACCCAGCACTCTTAAAAGCCCTGTTGATGTATCTGTATCTGAATAGATTTTTCTTCTAAAAAGTTGACTCATTCAATAACTATATTTGATTTGAAAAAAAGCAAATGTAATGATTTTTTATTTTGATGTTAACAGTTGTTAAAAACATTTGGGGAAAAATGCGCAAACAAAAGAATTTACTCTTTATAAATGGGAATTTCCACATAACTGTCGTTGTACCATTTTATTTCCAAAGGCTCACCTGCATCTTTTATAGTTTCATCACTTACATTTTTTCCTGTGCCATAATTGACCTGCCAGTTCTTATTTTTATTAACTCCTACCAGTAAGACCAGTTTACTTCCTTTTTCTATTTTTTTGCTGATGAAAAATGAGTTTTTGATTGGGATCTGCTCCTTTTTGCCAGGTTTAAGCAGATGACGTTTGGAATTGTTTTTTGCATAGCTGGCTCGGGTAAGGTGTGTAGATAGTAAAAATATCTTACCATCAGGCTGTACCTGATATAATAGGGTTTTGGGATCAAAATCCTTTTTGTTGATGGAAACGTTGAATATTCCGGATAAATTTCCGCTTATTGTAATATCCTTTTCCAGAATTTCACTTTCAAAATAAATAGAATTGGTTACATACACACTATCCTGTTTGCTTACTGTATGATAAAGATATTTCGGATTTCTGTCTTTAAAGTCAATGGTCTGTTGGGTAAATTGTTCAGTTCCGGGTTTCTCAAAAACTGAAGAACCGTTTTTACGGTCCTGAAGATAAAATTTAAGAGAAGATGAGTGCATTTTATCAAGAGTAGGAACATGTTTCCATGTATTACTGTTCATGATCTGAAAATTGACTTTATCTTTCAGAAGTTCCGGTTTTTTGCCATCCTTCAGAATATAATCAAACCATGAAAAAGCAAGTTGATCAATACTTATTCTGGCTACAGGATCTATGAGTAGATTTCCATAACCGAAAACATAAACATAATTGTATCCATAACTTTGAGCTGCTGCATGATCATAAGGTCCTATCACTAAATAATGGTTAGGGTTTTTGTTGTATTTGTGATGTTCTTTATAATAATACAATGCTCCGATCTGATCAGCATCATAATAACCTGTAGTTGTTAAAACAGGAATGTTTATTTTGGCAAATTCTTTTTTGTAAGGGACCATGTTTTGCCAGTATTTATCATAACCGGGATGATCCAGCCATCTTTGGAATATTGTATTGGGCTTCCCGCTTAAAGAATCAAGGGCTCTGAATGATCTGCCGCTTTTGTACCATGCTGTATTGATGGAATCCCATTTTGTATCATTATTAAAGCTTGCTTCATCAGTCAGCTTATTATTGGTGACATAGTGAATCCACTGGAGCATATAACCCTTGAAGACATTATTCTGAGAAGGATAATCTATTCCTATCCCTACCGAAACCTGAGGTACAATGGTTTTCAAAGCCGGGTGCAGTTTTTTGGCAGCTGCCCATTGGCTGAATCCTAAATAACTTCCGCCTATCATTCCTACTTTACCATTGCTCCACGGTTGCTTGCTGACCCAGTCGATGACTTCATAAAGATCCTGAGCTTCGTCTTCAAATGGATGATTGGGGTCATTGCTGTCTCTTTTTCCACGGGTGTTAACCACGGCTCCTACGTAATTGTAAACTGCTGCTCTTTTCCCTATCGCTGCATCTAAAAATTCCCCGGCATAAATATTATTGGTAAGTATAACGGGAAGAGGAGAAGTGTTTTCTTTTTTTCGTACAATCGTAATGGTAAGTTTTGTTCCTTTTTTTAAAGTAAGGATTTTGGTTTCAATGATGAATTTTTCCTGCTCCTTTACTTTGAACAGCTGCATAATCTGAGGCTTGATGCTTGAGTAAGTCTTATAATTGACATAGTTCTTACATAAAGCCAGAGCGGAAGCATAGTCTATGCTGTCCTTATCTTTTTGTTTGTCAAGTGTTGCATTCAATCTCTTTTTATGGTCCTTTACATCTGAATCAATATCCAGGGTGGGCCCTACTTTGGTGGTCAGCGGTTCGGATAAACTTTCATATTTTGTAGTAAAGGCGGTTTGAAGAGCATTGGAAAACGAAATTTTTTTATCCTTTTCCATCAGTCTTGCCATGCTGTAGATTTCAAAAGCAAGATATTTGTTCCCTGCCATATTATGGTCTGCATATTCCTTACGGTAATCCGTTAAACTTGCAATGGAGTTTTTATAATCTTTTGCAGCGAGCTGTAAACGAAACTGATTGTCTAAAAACGTGAGCGTATACTTCGGTTTGTTTTTAGGAGACTGATATTCAGTAATCACCTTTAAAGCCAGTTCCGGGATTTGTTTTTCCAACATTGTAGAATCTGTTGCCGCTGTCCTCGGAAAGTAAAATTTCTGAGCCTGCATTATATTGACAAAACATAATGCTAAAAGTATCTTAAATTTCATTAATGATGTATTTTGAGCTTCTGATGAAAAAGTATCATATCAAAATATGTACTTCGCCATTAATTACCCAATTGGTTATTTTTTTAGCGGGCTAAATTAAGAATTTTTATCAGTAAAGAATGAAATGATTTATTGTTGTTTTATCACATGAAGTCTGCTGAAACTTGTTTAAAAAGGTTTTTAATCTTTATAAACAGGGACTTCCACATAACTGTCATTGTACCATTTTATTTCCAGCGGTTCCCCTGAATCCTTTATCGTTTCTTCACTTACGTCTTTGCCAGATCCATAATTAATCTGCCAGTTAGGATTTTTATTGACTCCGACCAACAAAAGGAGTTTGCTTCCTTTCTCTATCTTTTTACTCATAACATACGAGTTGTTAATGGGAATCTGTTCTGTCTTGCCCGGTTCAAGAAGCTGTCGTTTTTGATTGTTTTTTGCATAGCTGGCTCTCACGATATGAGTGGATAGTAAATAGGATTTTCCATCAGGAGAAATCTGGTACAGATAGGTATCCGTATCAAAATCTTTTTTATTGATCGAAACATTGAAAACTCCTGACAGGTTTCCACTCATGATCATATCCTTGTCAAGAATTTCACTTTCAAAAGCGACAGAATTAGTCATTTTGATACTGTCTTTTTTGCTGACCTTGTAATAAATGTCTTTCTGATCCCTGTTTTTAAAATCAATAATTTGAGTTGTAAAATTTCTGGTTTCAGGTTTATTAAAGACTGAAGACGTATTTTTTTTGTCCTGAAGGTAGAATTTCAAAGAAGAATTATGCATTTTGTCAAGATCAGCAACATGTTTCCATGTATTCGTATTCATGACCTGAAAATTAATTCTGTCTTTCAGTAGTTCAGGTTTTTTTCCTCCTTTAAGAATATAATCAAACCATGAGAAAGCAAGATCATCGATGCTTATTCTGGCCACCGGATCAATAGGACTGCCATTCACGTAAGTAAATCCGAAACTTTGTGCACCGCCGTGGTTATAAGGGCCTATTACCAGATAATGATCTGCGTTTTTATTGTATTGATGATGCTGTTTAAAATAATACAGTGCGCCAATCTGATCATCATCATAATATCCTGTCGTGGTAAGAACAGGAATGTTAATTTTAGAAAAATCTTCTTTGTAAGGAATCATTTTCTGCCAGTACTCATCATATCCCGGATGATCCAGCCATCGCTGGAATATTTTGCTGGGTTTCCCGCTTATTTTATCTAACGACCTGAATGATTTCCCGCTTTTGTACCATTTTGTAAAAATAGAATCCCATTTTACAGCATTGGTAAAATCTGCTTCATCTGTAAATTTGTTATTGGTCACATATTGTATCCACTGCAGCATATAGCTCATAAAGATATTATTCTGAGCCGGATAATCAATCCCGATTCCTACGGCAACCTGAGGAACAATCGTCTTTAATGCCGGATGCACTTTTTTTACGGCTGCCCACTGGCTGAAGCCTAAATAACTTCCTCCGATCATTCCTACTTTCCCGTTGCACCAGGGCTGTTTGCTGACCCAGTCTATCACTTCATAAATATCTTGCGATTCATGCTCAAAAGGATTGTTCACATCATTGCTGTTTCTCTTGCCTCTCGTATTCACAACAACCCCTACGTAATTGTATGTAGCGGCTCTCTTTCCAAAGAAACCATCAATGGGACCAGCATAGATATTATTGGTTAAAATAACAGGAAGTGGAGATGTGTTTTCCTTTCTGCGAACAATAGTGACTGATAAGGTATTTCCATTGATCTTAAGATCTTTCGTTTCAATAATGAATCTTTCCTTGTCTTTTGAAACCAGCAGCTGCATGACCTGAGGTTTGATGCTGGAGTAGGTTTTATAATTCAGATAATTTTTACATAGAGCCAGTGCCGTTTTGTAATCGATGCTGTCCTTATCTTTTTGTTTATCAAGGAAATTCTTCAACAGTTTTCTGGATGCGTTCACATCTCCGTTAAGAGCGAGTTCCAGTCTTGGAATCAGTTTTTCCGGAAGGCTTTCGTATTTTTGATTAAATACTTTTTGAAGGGCATTGGAAAATGAGGTATTGTTTTCTTCTTGCTCCATTTTTGCAAGGGCATACAGTTCAAATCCGATATATCTGTAGTCTCCCATATTGTTATCCGCAAAGAGCTTACGGTTTTCAGTAAGAGAAGTCAGCGAATTTTTATAATCCTGAGCCACTATCTGCAAACGGAAAAGGTTATCCATAAGATCAACAGTGTTTTCCGGTTTGTATTTTACCGACTGAAGATGAGGAATCACTTGCTGTGCAAGTCCTGGAATCTGTTTTTCCAATATAACAGAGTCATTTACAGCTGTCTTTGGAAAATAAAACTTTTGTGCCTGCAGGAGGTTTACCCAAATTAATGCTAAAAGAATCTTAAATTTCATGAGATGGTGTGTTTATGGTATGTTTTTAGCTGCTGTTGAAAAAGTATCAAATTAAAATATGTTTTTGATAACTGTTTATTAAAATTGTTTATATTTTATCAAACGAATGTAGTAAATTTTATCATTGTATGGTGAGAAAATTTACATTGTTATCAAATAAGAATTAACTGTCATTAACACTGTTAAAACTTGCTTAAACAATAAGTTTTTAATATTTTCGTTAACTTATTTAGACTAATTTTCTTATATCAAGAAGAATGAAATCAAAAAAAATACTTTTAGCGGCTGCGGTCATCTATTTCGGAATCTCCGATGCTCAACAGTCCCAATATTTTACCCAGAAAGAAAATTACAGGTTCAATCTAGCCGAAAATCTTTATCAGACCAAAATATACAACGCTTCCCAGTACGAATATGCAAGACAATATTTCTACAATCAGAATTTGTCCCGTTCGAAAAAGGAAGGCGCCCAGTTTTTTGATAATGTGATCGGTGTGATTCTTCAGAAAAATCATGCTGAAGAAGGGTTAACGGCTTTCATGAAAGAATATCCTAATTCTGCTTATTTTGCTCAGGCTAATCTTCCACTGGCAGATTACTATTTAGCAAAAAAAGATTTCGATAAAGCGCTGGAGACTTTGAAAAAAGTAAACCAGTATCAGCTTTCGAAAGAGGAGAATACCGAGTATATTCTGAAGCTTGGATATGCAAAATTCATGACGGGTGATTCCAAGGGAGCTACTGATGCCCTTGAAGAAGCTTATAAATCAGCAGATCAGTCCCAAAAAGGAGATATTGCTTATATGCTTGGGCATTTGTATTACAGCAACAGACAGAATGATAAAGCTTTCCAGTATTTTGATTCGATAAAGGATCAGGATAAATTCTCAAAGCTGGTACGTCCTTATTATGTACAGATGTATTACAATGATAAGAACTACGATCAGGCTATTACAGAAGGAACAGCTTTGTTGAACGAAAATATTTCAGATTCTTATAAAGCGGAAGTTCATAAGATCATCGGGGAGAGTTACTTCATGAAGAATGATTACACCTCTGCGTATCCACATTTGAAAGATTATCTGAGTGTACAGCAAAATCCATCTGAAAACGATTTGTATGAGATGGGATTTGTCGCTGCACAGCTGAAAAAATATGATGAAGCGGTTTCTTATTACAACCAGCTTCTCAACAGCAATTCTGCTTTGGCACAAAATGCTTATTACCAGTTAGGAAATGCTTATCTGGCCGTAGATAAAAAACAGGAAGCGCTTTCCGCATTTCGTTCTTCTTATCAGATGGATTATGATGCAAAAGTGAAAAAGCTGGCCCATGAGCAGTACGCTAAACTAAGTTACGATATCGGTAACCCGTTTGAAAGTCCTTCGGCGGTAATTCAAAGTTATATCAACGAAAATCAGAACGGAGCCAATGCCGCAGAAATGAGGTCATTACTGGTAAAATCCTATCTATATTCCGGAAATTATAAAGAAACGCTGAATGCGATTGACAGATTACAGAGTTCAACTCCTGAGATCAACAAAGTAGACCAGGAGGTTTCTTATTTATTAGGAACGGAGGAATTCAACAAAGGAAACTATGACGAAGCTGAGAAATATTTCTTAAGAAGTCTAGGCTTTAATATCAATAAAGAATTCAACAGCAGAGCTTTATACTGGCTGGCACAGGTATATTATCAGAAAGGAAATTATCCATCTGCCATTGTTCGTTATGAAAAGCTTCTTACGGAAAACTTCCCTGAAAAGCAGCAGCTGCCTTATGATTTGGGATATGCCTATTTTAAATCTAAGAAATTTGATCAGGCGGCTACTTATTTCAAACAATATCTTGCTAATCCGAAACCGGAATTTAAAAATGATGCAGAACTTCGTCTAGCAGATATCCATTATGCTAACAATGATCTGAACGAAGCCATTGCTATCTATGATAAAAACGAAGATGCTACGGATTATACTTTGTATCAAAAAGCAATGGCTCTGGGATTCAAAGGAGATACACAGGCGAAGATTAACAACCTTAAAAACCTTTTATCAAAATATCCGGATTCAGAATATTATGATGATGCTCAGTACGAAATAGGAACAGCATATGCAGCTCAGGATGATTTTGCTAACTCCAATGATTATTTCGGAAAAGTAATTAAAGGTTCTTCTGACAAAGATCTGATTGCGAATGCTTCTATCTATAGAGCGCAGAATTACATCGATCAAAACCAGAATAATAAAGCTCTTTCTGAACTGAAATCTCTGGGTGAGCAGTATAAAAATACGGCCTATGCTCAGAAAGTAGTTCAGGCTGCAAAACCTATCTTTACGAAAAACGGAGATGTTTCAGGATATGAAACTTTCGCAAGAAATATTGGAGTAAATGTAGATGCTGCTGAAATTGATGAGATCAACTTATCTACAGGGAAGCAGTTGTTCGCGAAGAAAGATTATAAGAATGCAATTTCTTACTACGAAAAGTATCTGACACAGAACCCGACAGGGGAAGGATTGTACCAGGCTAAGTACGAATTAGGAGAAAGTTATTATCAGACTAACAATTCAACCAAAGCTTTACTTGTGCTTCAGGAAGTTACTGGAATTCAGAATGATTACCAGGATGATGCGCAAACTCGTTTAGCTCAGATCTTCCTTGCACAGGGGAATACTGCTGAAGCTAAAAAGTACCTTGAAGGCATCAAAAATTCTTCCAACATCAGCATTAAAAACTATGCAAATGTGGAATTGATGAAACTGTATGCGGAAGAAAACAATTTCTCAGAAGCTGAAAAATTAGCCAATGCAGTAATCGCCAATTCTAAAAACTCTGCAGCCGTTATTGAAACTGCGAAAGTGATTAAAGCAAGAAGCCTGATGAACTCAGGAAAAGACAAAGATGCACAGGCTGCCTATTCTTCTCTTGAAAAATCATCGAATACTTCGGTAGCTGCGGAAGCTTTATATGCAAAAGCCTATTATCAGAACAAAGGAAAAGCTTTCAAGTCTTCTAATGAGACGATCTTTAAGCTTGCCAATAATTATGCATCAGAAGAATTCTGGGGAGCAAAAGCTTTGGTATTGATGGCTAAAAACTATATCGGCCTGAAAGATAACTACCAGGCAAGTTATACCTGTGATCAGATCATTGCAAACTATAAGGATTTCCCTGAAATTGTTGCAGAAGCAAAAGAAGTTAAAAAACAGATTAAGAAATAGTACATGAAGGTTTTTAAAATTACCATATATTCTTTTTTAATTTCTGCTTCACTCTGGAGCTGTATTCCTTCATACAGTGCCTATCCAAAAGAGTATAACCACGCAAAAGCTGACTTTCAAAAACAGAAAGCTTTTGTAGTGAATAAGGATCTTAAGAAAGAATTTGAGATTTTAAAACATTCTGATATTTATGAAATTGTAGAAGACAGTACCAATGTATCTAAGATAACACTGCATCCGATGAAAACCTATACTCCTCCTTGTGGAAACCCAATGATTGGAAGTATGATTACAGTCGGGTTACTGCCTTCAGCATTTCCTTATGATATTGTTTACAGTTATGATGTAGCTGAGAATAGTGCAACAAAAAATTATCAATACAAATTACAAGTTTATCAAAGCCTTTGGCTGTTTAATATATTCAGACTGGGGAGAACTTTTTCAAAACAGTCGGGGAAAGCTTTATTAGGCAGTTATATTGCTTCCAATAAATAAAAGCCCGTTATATATTTTTTTCAAATAAAGAAAATATGAACAAGAAAATTCAATTATTATCCATATTATTTTTAGGGGTTTCGTCGGTGGCGTTTTCCCAGATCAAGGAGGAAAAGCTGGTTCTTAACAAAAAAAGAGAACCGGAAGTGAAGAAGATCGAGAAGAAGAAAACTTCTGTGGAAACCATTAAAAATTATCCGCCGGAAGAGAAATCGCAGACACCTGTGAAATATACCATCACAGATGTTCCTGCTGTTTCAGATTTCAAAACTTCAACGATTCAGGGGGAGGACGTAGCTCCGAAATTTGACGGGACCGCTCAGAATAACTATTTCCAGTTCGGAATGGGTAACTACGGGAAAATCCTGGTAGATGGAAACGTTTCAAAAACTCTTGAAAATAAGCTTGAAGTAGGTGCAGATGTTCATGTTCTTTCCACCAATGGTCTTAAAAAAGATTATGACTGGAAATCCGGGCAGACTTCAGCGAATATCGCCGCTTTCCTCAACTCTTACGGTGAAAAAGGAAAGTTCAACCTTAATGCTGAATATGGCTTAGATAGCTATAATTATTATGGGATCTACGCTATGCAGCCTACCGGAGAGCTTGATCTGAAACAAAAAGTAAATCAGTTTAAAGTAAACGGGTATTACGATTTTTATTCCAACGAAATCTTAAATGATGTAAGGGTAAAATCATCATTCCTGAAGGATCATTTTGATGCTCAGGAAAATCAGGTGTCTATTCTTGCCAATTTCTCCAAACATGCTGTTGAATTAGGTAAATCAGGAATCAACCTGAATGCTGACCTTGGAGTAGGATTGGATGCGGTAAAGACAGATTTTGCCATCAGGGATAAAAACTCTGCTAACTTCTTCAATACCAGCCTGACTCCGAAAGTAACTTTCAGAAAAGGAGACTCTTATTTGACGTTAGGATCTTCATTCTCTTTCCTGAATGCTAAAAATTCCAACGATCAGCTAGAGCAGCAAAAAAATAATAAAACCTATTGGTTCCCACAGGCAGAGTTTCAGTTTGCCGCTGCTAATGAATTTAAATTCTACGGAGGGGTAGACGGTGGTTTGAAACTGAATACATACGGAGATATGTTACAGACGAATCCATTTATCCTTTCTGACCAGTTTTTAAAGCCCACAGAGACTAAATATCGTTTTTATGTAGGATTGAGAGGGGACATTGACGAAACGCTGAAATACGACTTCTCTGCGGGTTATGGAAAAATGAGAGATATTATGTTCTTTAAGGCCAATGATCTTTTCGATAACAACTCTGTTAATCGTTCTGCCTACAATTTTGCCAATACATTCTCTGCAGTGTATGATGACGGAAATGTAAGCGATATTAAGGGTAGTGTGCAGTATTTCCCATTGGCTAACCTTATTTTAGACGGAGAATTGAGGTTTACCAAGTACGATCTTAAGACTTACGACAACATTTATAACGTTCCTTTGTTCAATGCGAGCATCGGGGCAAAATATACGATGCTTGACAAGAAGTTATTACTTGGATTCAAAGGAATCTTTGCAAGTGACAGAACTACAAACTCTTATGCGATAGAAGGTATAGGTGATCCTAACATAATTTACCAGTCTACAGAGAATACAAATGATAAAGTTGGAGGGTATGCTGATTTAAATCTTTCCGCAGAGTATAAAATTCACAAAAATTTCAGTATTTTCGCACTCGGAAATAATCTTCTGAGCTCAAAATACCAGACATACAAGGGATATAAAGTCCTGGGTGCGCAGATTCTGGGAGGCGTGAAAATTACTTTCTAAAGTATAAATGATAGGTAATCAAGCATTACTCATTACTTATCATTCATTACTTATGAATACGGCTGCATAGTTTAATGGATAGAACTTCGGATTTCGGCTCCGACAGTGAGGGTTCGAATCCTTCTGCGGTCACTCGGACGGACGAGACATTTTTTTTAATGTTTTGTCCGTCTTTTTTTGTTTGTAAACTATTGTTAATGTGTAAGATATAAGATAACGCAGAATTTAATTTTGGTGTTCGAAACGCATTTTCTTCAAACTCAAGTTTTTCTGATAAAATCGAACACAATATGTCACGTTTAGTTTCTGTATCTCCTTGTGAGTAGAGCTTTGACAGATTAGGTATGATCTTTAGAACCGTTTCAACTTTTTTCGTGATATCAAGATTTTTTCTTGTCAATTTCTGATTTTGTAATTCCATTTCTAAATTGTCTAACTTAGCTTTGGTATCAGATTTTATGAGACGGTAATCATCATAATCTAGCAGATCGTTCAAGTATTTGTCTCTGGCATTGTCTAATTTATTATTTAAATCTTGTAATTGCGAGATAAGATCTTTTTTTCTGTCATCAACATTTTGTTGGATATGTTTAAAATTAAACAGTATTATTTCCTTTAATAATTGTTTTGCGCTTTCGTTAAAACTCAATGTTTTTAATTGCTCTTCAAAAATTGTATTGACCACAGTGGAATTGTATCTGTAGCCACACTTTGAATTACAATGGTAATAGTAATATATTTTAAGTTTGCCCTTGGAGCCGCTTCCTGAGATATGTTCCCCACATCTGGGACATTTCAGAAAACCTCTGAGTGGTAAATTCTCCGAAACAAGAATTTTGCCCCTTGGCCTTTCATCCTTCGCTTTTCCAGTGAGTACCTGCTGAACTTGGATAAATAATGA
The DNA here is from genome assembly GCF_050470705.1 of Chryseobacterium sp. NRRL B-14798. Taxonomy (NCBI): domain Bacteria; kingdom Pseudomonadati; phylum Bacteroidota; class Flavobacteriia; order Flavobacteriales; family Weeksellaceae; genus Chryseobacterium; species Chryseobacterium sp. NRRL B-14798. The sequence goes on from NZ_JBFLUL010000005.1 coordinate 1,994,803, forward strand.
ATCAGAAATCAGGGGTTTATGCTTTCCTTCAACAATACATTCCTCCTCATCTTTATAAGCCTTTATAAAAATTTTGCCACAATAAATAGGGTTACGGATAGACTTATAAAATGAACTTCTACTGATAGGACTTCCTCCCATCGAATTCATTTTTTTGCGTATTTGGTCTATGGCATATTTTCCTTTAGAAAGTTCGTTAAAAGCCCAGCGCATGTTTGATGCTTCGGGTTCTTTTATAGCCACATATTTTCGGCCATCTTCAGTACATTTATTGATGTACCCGTAAGAAGCGGTTCCCATAACTCGTCCTTCTTTCTGCGCTCTTCTCATTCCGTATAATGTATTTAACGCTCTGCGATCATTTTCTACTTCTGGAGCAGCAAGGTAGATAGCAAGCATCATTTTATTTTCAGGGATACTTGTGTCCAGTGGCTGTTCAATAGCTTGTGGAGAAATATTGTGATTTTGTAGCAGCTTAATCATTTGATAGGCGTCGCCAGCATTTCGACTAAAGCGATCCCATTTGGTAAAAAGCAAATAATTGGATTTTGTACTCCTTTTTTTTATATGATTGACATATTTAATCCATTCTGGCCTTACAAAGTTTTTTGCCGAATGATCTTCAAATATCGTCTGACCAATAATTAAATTGTTTTGTTTGCAGTAACGCTCAAGCCGTTCAAACTGATCCCTCTGAGAATAACCTTTATCCGCCTGTTCGTCGGTAGAAACCCGAATGTATAAATCTGCTATCTTCATGATCTTTCTATTGTTATTCAAAAAAAAATAATTTATGCAATATAAGAATTATTTGGTAATAAACTCTTTTATAATGAGTTCTGCAATTTTGTGCAAAATTTCAGAGATTACTTTTACTTCTTGGTCAGTTAATTTTAGCCCCGAATTTAAAAGTATTTTTTTTGTTTTTTCAAAAGGAAGTTGCTGAATAGTATGATAACTATATAATGATCTTGGTAATGTCTTTATAGCATTACTTTTTCTTATTTTATGATTACGATTTCTCTTCATAAACCATCTCTATTTAGTCAGTTCCGGTACTATGTGTTTAACTATGAGTTAAATTACTATTAACTGCTTTATCATGTTGAATAGCTGCTCATTTGGAACATAATGTCTTTTGCTGGCTTATTTAATTGAATATTGTTTACAGATATTTCAAAAATAACCGGTAAAAAGGCAGCCAAGTTGTAACGGTCAGCCTTTCTATCTATATCCCTGTCAAAAGACTACGGCATAAACGGTTTCCTCCCTAAAGGTACCCTCCAGTTATTCCGTTTCCTTTTGCCTTTCACTTTGCCCGTAACAATAATCTGCTTTCTTTTTTCCAGTTTTTCTTTTGAGAAATATCAATAGAGTCTTGAGCTCAATAGGAAGAGGAATTGATTTAATAATTAAGCAGGTACGGGAAAAGAAAGGCTCCGCCGTATCCGGAGCAAAACAAATGAAGTTTAATATTGTCAATGAAATTAAATTAACTTATTCAAGAGAAGGGAATGCCGAAAAACTGATAACAAATTCAGATGATGCGGTTGAAGTATTCAGAGCACATTTTGATAGTAGCCAAATTGACTATAGAGAATCATTTTATGCACTCTATTTGAATCATGCACATAACGTTTTAGGAATAAAGAAAATTTCGGAATCTGGAATTTCTGCAACACTGGTGGATATTAGAATTATTATGCAGGCCGCCTTATTGTGTAATGCGTCATCTATTATTGTAGCACATAACCATCCATCGGGAAGTTTAAAACCGTCATCTGAGGATCTGAAAATGACCGGTAAAATCAGGAATGCCTCTGAATTTTTAAATATTCAACTGCTGGATCATTGTATTTTAACATCTACAGAATACTTATCATTTGCTGATGAAGGTTTACTGTGAGAGATTTTGTAAATTATAAATCATAAAAACGGCGATTAAAGATTGCCGTTTTTTTAATTTTCGGCGAAAAGACAGATCTTCCTTTGGTCGAAGGTGTTTTTTCGCGGTAAATTTATATTGTACGATTGGGAGCATATTTGATAATTTTTGCCCTGACCAGATCTCTGTTTTTTACCTTTAACCGCTGATGGCAGCCATCGTTTTTTTCAAATTTTTCAATACGGGATACGAACTGTATTCTTTAACCAGTGTATTATCCATATTTCCATCTTTTAAAGTAACAAGTGCCATGCTTCCGCCACAGTTTATTGTTAACTTATTAAGGAAATAATACTTGATTCTTGTAATTCAATTCTTTTTAAAGATGAAAAAATCTCATAATATTTCAAAATCCAAACAAACTATCACATGGGTACAAACTCAGATTCGTTTCATTTAAAGCGTAAGGTATATAGTAGTAGACATAAAGGATTATTATAGTATTACCTAATCTTAAGCTGCCATGTCTGCTGAACATTTCCTTTACTTCTCAAGGCCTCCAGCTGTTGGGGAGATGCAGAATTCAATAAACTGGGAAGGCTGCTGAATTTTTCAAATTCAGGTTCATATTTATTTATAATAATAAATCCATTGTCATAAAAAAATTGTTCTGCCTGGTCAAAAGAAACAAAATAATTTTCCATGACATTATTTGATTTAAAGAAGCGTGCCCATTTTTTATCCTTATCGCTACCTACGGAACCTGTTTCGTGTTTGAGATAAATATCAGCTGTTACCCAGGTTCCTCCGTTTTCCTGCAAGACCGAATGTATATTTTTAAGGATTTGAGACTGCTTTTCTCTATCAAAATACATGAGCAGGCCTTCATTAATAATAAGAAGATCCTCATCTTTAGTCAGAATACTGCCGGGGTTCAAAACGTCAAATTCCTGAAACTTGAGGTTGCCGGGAACAGGAATATTCAGACGTTTTAACATTTCCATTTTTTCATTCATTACCGTCCTGAGATCAGTATCAAAATAGATCCTGTCAGGATTTTTACTGGTGTATTCCAACCCACGCAATGAATATCCGGCTGACAATTCAAGTACTGCCGAGGAAACACTCTTTTCAAGGAAAAAGTCAAGGGAAAGGTAGCGCATTTCAAAATGGAGCACACTTGCCCTGAACCCAAAATCTGAATTCAGTGGATTGTCAATACTGAAATACTTTGCAATTTCTTTTGCATACGGTATAGTCGTAGTTGCAGCTTTAAAGGTAATAAGCTCTTTTGCTGTGTCAGTTACTTTGTTTAGCATATTGTTCTGTTTTTTTTCTGCAAAGTAACAGTACAGATGTAGTTGGTGATAGGAAAAAACAGACCTGTTTATTTTTTAATAAACTCGTTTCCCAGTTTATTGTTTTTTTTCAGAAATACATTCGGTTGTAATGTTAAGACTTTACGGAAGCTTTGCAAAAAATGGGATTCATCATAAAAAAGATCGTACAGTTCATTTTTATTCTCTGGTTTTTTATTTCTTATGTAACGGTTAAATATCTCCTGAAAACGTACTATTGAGGCATATTCCTTGGGAGTAATTCCAGTCTGCAACTTAAAGAGTTTGTTAAGGTGGCGTTGCGAAGTATTAATTCCTGCAAAAAGATCTTTAATTAAAATATTGCCCTTGTGAGCGTTTATTTGTTCCGCAATATGGACAACACGGCTATCTGGTTCAAACCTTATCCTTTCTGTAAGCAGTTCGGTAAGCTGAGTTACTGATTCCTGAAGGTTTCCTGAAAAATCTGTCAAAACTTCAGAGCCGTCAAGCTTTCTTTTTGAGATGGAAACCACTTTGCTGAGATAATTGGAAAGATCGCTACCTGCTATTGAGTAATAACCGTATGGCTTGAAACTGATACCGATGGAATGTACGGGAACATTGCCTTTGAGCACAATTTTAGTATGGTGCTGTCCTACCAAATGAAGATCAAATGTCGAATGATGATAAGATTGATTTTGAATAATATGTTCATATTTCCCACTATAATTCCATATGACGATCCAACGACCTGATGGAATTATAGCTGCTTGTTCATCAGCTTCCATCTGCTCCGGGCTTTCAAATGACCAGATAGATTCAACATAATTCATTAAAGCTTCTGGTATTGGATAATATTTCATTTTAATTGGCTTAAATTAATTATTGAAGATATTTCTCATAAATGCAATATCAGCTAAACACATGCAATTTTACAACTTCAAAAAAGAATAAATAATATTATAAATTGATTTAAAATACAAATATGCTACTTGAAAATATCTTTATATTTTAAATTTATTATTATAGATTATGTTTGGTTTATATTTTTAACTTTTAACCAGTATTTGCTAGGGATATGGCTTGAATTTTGATATTTGTTTTTACCAATTTACTAAGATTTTTTGTTGAATCACTTTAAATGAAAAGAATATGATCATCGATGAAAATCTTTTGCTCGAAAATGGAGCTGTTTACAAAGACTATGCTGACAAAGAAATAATCTTTCATTTTGGTAGCATTCCTCAGTATTATTTCCAGATTGTTACAGGAACAGTATAGGTAAATACTTACCATGAGGATGGTAAGGAATTTACTTTTAACATTTTATCAGCCGGACAGAGTGTTGGCACATCGCTTTTACTATTTATTTTTTGAGTAGTTGTATGAATCGGAATTTCCATTCTAGAACACCACTTTACGTGGTAGATTCCTGATATGCATTTTCGATGTCTATCGGTAGTTTATTTTACCTGATACGATATCGGTCTTGTAACCGTATATTGTTCTGTCTCCAATATCTGAAACCATTACAGTAAGGATTTCTTTTCCTGAAGCATTATATCTAAGTTCTGAGAATTGGCTGCGTGGATCAGGTTGGAGCTTAATTTTATTTTGCTCAGTTGTTTATTACAAAGCTGGAAAGCTTACCGAATGTTTATTTTAATAATAGATGAATTGAATCTGAGTGTCAATTACCTAAATTATATGTTCAAGGATTAAAGTAGGAAGACGACCCAACGGCATCTTCATAGCCGGTCGATAGAGATAGCCTAAGAATTACTTTGTAATTCATTCTTCTCCTATTTATCGTTGTTGGTACAGTAAATCCTGTGATGATAAAATATATTTTCGCAAAACGGCTTGGTTTTTGTAATTTTTTTAACCTACAAAATATTTATTCTCAAAACATCAGATCATGGCAGACAATAAATCCAAAAGAGGTTCATCTGACCGAAATAAAGTCAGCGGATCGGAAAATTACGAAATCCAATATTTTAAGGAAAAAATGGGAGTGACATCTCAGGCTGTAACAGGAGCGATAAGGGCAACCGGATCGAATGACCGTAAAATACTTGAAAAATATCTCAAGGAAAAACATAGAAAGTAAAGATTCTTTACTCACTGCAATAAATCTTAAAACTATTTTTATGGGCTTATCTGAATACCGCAAAAAGCGTTCTGAAGAAAAGACCCCAGAGCCTTTTGGAGGAAAACCAAATGGAAAAGAGCTGCATTTTGTGATTCAGAAACATGATGCCTCACATCTTCATTATGATTTTCGTCTTGAAATGGATGGGATATTAAAAAGCTGGGCAGTGCCAAAAGGGCCTTCAATGGATCCTGACATAAAAAGACTGGCTATGATGGTTGAAGATCATCCTTATGACTACCGGAATTTTGAAGGTATTATTCCCAAGGGGCAATATGGTGGTGGAACTGTGATCGTGTGGGACCAGGGGACCTATATGCCGGCAGATTTGCAAGATGAAGATCATACAAAACAAGAGAAGAATCTTCTTCATCAACTATATTCCGGGAAACTTAAGTTTATACTCAATGGTGAAAAGCTTAAAGGAGAGTTTGCTCTCGTAAAAGCGCATGGAAGGGGGGGGATAACGGCTGGCTGCTGATGAAGCTTGAAGATCAATATGCCAGTGAAAAAGATATTACAGAGAAAGGTAAGTCAGTGATTTCCGGTAAGACAATTGAACAGATGGAAAAAGCAACGGCTAATATCTATGGAAAAACAGATATTAATGAAGATGAGGCTGTAAAGAATAGGAAAAATACGAAAAGGAAAGCTGGAACCGATAAAGAACCTGAAAGTAAGAGTAACATCAAATCTCTTCTTAATAAATCGCCTGAACAAAAATTTTATACCCGAATTGAGCCGATGCTGGCAACATTGGTTGATAAGCCGTTTGATAATGATGAATGGATCTATGAAGTGAAATGGGATGGGTACAGAGCGGTAGCATTTATGAATGATGGTGAGGTTGAATTAAAGTCCCGTAACGATAAAAGTTTTGGCGAAAAATTTTATCCTATATATGATGAACTTAAAAAATTGAATCTGAATGCAGTGATAGACGGTGAAATTGTTGTCCTGACCCAAAAGGGTACCGCTGATTTTGGACGGCTTCAGAATTGGCGGAGCGAAGCAGATGGCGATCTGGTTTATTATGTGTTTGATATTCTATGGTATGAAGGCAAAGACTTAAAGGATCTTTCCCTTTTGGAAAGGAAAGCGGTCTTAAGGAAAGTGCTTCCTGAAAGTAACAGTATTATTGTCAGTGAACATTTTGAAACGTCAGGTACTGATTTTTTAGAAGAAGCGAAAAGGCTTGGCCTTGAAGGTATAATGGCAAAACGTAAGGACAGTGTTTATCATGTACATAACCGATCCCGGGATTGGCTCAAAATTAAAGCTAATAAAAGGCAGGAAGTTGTGATTGGCGGATATACCCTGAACGATGATTCCAATAAGCTCTTCAGCAGTATTCTTGTTGGAGTATATGAAGGCAGTAAATTCATATATACAGGAAAAGTAGGAACAGGATTCAATAGAAAGCTGCAGACGGAAATGATGGAACTTTTTAAACCGCTGATTATCAAAAAAGCACCTTTTGCAGAAGAGCCTGATGTGAATAAACCCTCACGGTTCAGACCCAACCCTCCACATGCAACGGTAACATGGCTTCGTCCTGAATTAGTGTGTGAAGTAAGCTTTGCAGAGATGACGAGTGATGGTGTTATGAGGCATCCTTCTTTTGAGGGAATGAGAGAGGATAAAAATGCGAAAAAAGTTGTTCTGGAAACAGAAGCACCTATAGAAAAGCTAGTAGAAGATCACCCTGGTAAAATGATAAAAGCAAGAACCGGGACCAGCCGTAAAACTCTTCTTAATCCGAAAGATAAAAGCCAGGTGCGGAAAATAAACAGACATGAACTCAAATTTACCAATCTTGATAAATTATTCTGGCCTAAAGAAGGGATCACAAAAAGAGATCTTATTAATTACTATTACCAGGCAGCCCCTTTTATTCTGCCTTATCTTAAAGACCGTCCGCAAAGCATGAACCGTTTTCCCAACGGTATCGAGGATGAAGGATTTTATTTCAAGGATGTTACGAAAACAGCTCCCGATTGGGCAGAAACTTATTTATATCATAGCGATACCGATAATAAAGACCGGCATTATCTTGTAGGAAAAGATGAGGCTACATTGCTGTATATGGCTAATCTGGGATGTATTGAAATGAATCCATGGAACAGTACCATTAAAAAACCTGAGCATCCTACTTTTTGTATTATTGATCTTGATCCGGATAAAAATTCATTTGAGCAGGTGATCGAAGCAGCGCAGGTAACAAAAGGTATTCTGGATGATATGGGGGTTCCAAGCTATTGTAAAACAAGCGGATCTACCGGGCTGCATATTTATATTCCTCTCGGAAATAAATACACCTACGAACAGTCAAAAGAATTTGCAAGAGTAATTGTTACTCTTGTACATAAGGAATTGCCTGAATTTACAAGTATCGAACGGACCATAAAGGATAGAAAAGGGAAGATGTATCTGGATTTTTTACAGAACAGACCTCATGCTACCATCGCAGCAGCTTATTCTGTCCGTCCGAAACCCGGTGCTACAGTTTCCATGCCGCTTTACTGGGACGAAGTTAAAAAGGGCTTGAAGATTGCTGATTTTCATATTTTCAATGCTATAGAAAGAATGCAGAGCGAAGGAGATATTTTTAAACCGGTATTAGGCAAAGGAATTAATCTGAAAAAGATCGTAGATCAGTTTTCGGATGAAATTAGGTAAAGAAGCATATCGGGATCAAGCATTTTTAAATATTAATATTTGCATCAAGACTACAGACCAATTCCTGATTTTATCAGTTTAAGTTTTCAAATTATTAAATTTGGAAGTCAAATTTGAAATGCAGTAAAAGTGGAATCAACAGACAATTTCGAATCTCATCTCTATTTCAGCTATACAAAGCACTGAACTTTCCTGTAGACCTGTTTGATCTTATGGAGGGATTCACTATTTTCAATTTAAGAGATATCCCGTTCAAACTTCCTTATCAATCTGCGTCTTACCGACCCAATTTTTCTCTTTTTTTGTTCTTCAAGAATGGCAGTGGAAGATATACAATCGATGAGCAAAGCTTTGAAGCTGAACCACATTCAATCTATTTTACCAATCCAAGTAATTATCGGACATTCAGCTGGAAGGAAATCGAGGACATTTTGTTAATTACTTTTGACGAAACCTTTCTTAAAAGTACGTTGGTGAAGATGTTTACGTAGATTTTCCATTTCTTCTTATTTAAACTGTAGACCAAGAGTGGTGACAGATGATTTTTTCCAAGAAGTTAAAGAGGTTAATGTCATTGTAGCACCAACCATCCTTCGGGAAGTTTAAAGCCGTCATCTGAGGATCGGAAAATGACCGGTACAATCAAGAATGCCTCTGAATTTTTAAATATTCAACTGCAGGATCATTGTATTTTAACGTCAGCAGAATACTTGTCATTTGCTGATGAAGGTTTACTGTAAGTGATTTGTAAATATAATCATAAAAAAACAGCAATTAAAGATTGCCGTTTTTTAAATTTTTTGGCGAAAAGACAGATTTTCCTTTGGTCGAAGATGTCTTTTCGCTGTAAATTTATATTGTACGATTGGGAGCATATTTGATAATTTTTGCCCTGACCAGATCTCTGTTTTTTACCTTTAACTGCTGATGACGGCCACCGTTTTTTTCAAATATTTCAATGCTGAGTGCCTGATCTTTCAGCAATGTAAATTGGTCGAAAAGATAAACACTTATAGCAGTGGAGTGGCTTTCTACATTTGTTACTGGAGAATATATCCGTACAGGACACATCACTTTTTCCTGAACAGCAGTCCGTTTGAGGTTTTTTTTATCCGTTATTTTAAAATGGATAAAATCGATATCATAATTGATATTTCGGCTGTTCTTGATCTGAAGAACAAAATAGAACTTGCCCCTGAATGTATTCAACGATTTCAATGAGAAATACACACCATCATTCTTTGCATGAATATGTCTGGTGCCGCGTTTCGTACTTTTTTGCAGTGTTTTCATTATATGATCTGTAAGAGCGGATGAATCCCCTTGGAGTTCCTCAAACAGAACCTCAGGATCGCTCTCTTTTTCAGTCTCCATAAGTAATTTAGAAAGATCATAGCTGAGTATATCAGGATAAGGATCATATACAACATCAAAACTGTAAAACCTGCCATCTTTTGTGACCACTGAAAAATTGGTTTCTGTCTCGAAATCTTTTATTGCTGCTTTAATCCTTAAAATATTTCCTAGATCTTCTGTTTTGCCTGCTGTAAGATAATCACTTCCCAAATCAACATATCGTATTGGTGAAGGAAATAGTAGGTGGGTTGTTTTATTATACGTGACCTCCATCTTGTATGGTTTAACCCTAGCTTTGTGGAGATTTGTATATCCTATAGTGTCCTGGGCTTTAACAGTATTGATCAGAATAAACGAAAAAATTATTAAGAGCTTTATATGATGTATTATTCTCATGATGGTATAATTATATGTTATTTACTTTTTGGAACTAAGAAAACATGATGTCCTGTCTTTACAGTTACTTTTTGATTCCTGACCTTTTTCTGAAAATATCCCGCTATTCCCTGAATAACCCCTTTGGACATATCGGCAACAACCTGTTGTCCTGCAGACTGCGTCATCATAATGCTTGTTCCTGAATTCTGGCCCATGTTGGCGGCCATTTCACTGAGGGCACTTTGTTCGGAAGAGTAGGGAATATGTAGTCCTGGCAGTCCGTCATTATCGTGGATATCAATGTCAACAGGCTCAATCATGCCTCCATACTCTATGGCAGAGATATGAAGCTGCAATCTTTCGCCCTGAAATCTGCACTTGGCTTTCAGAAAAGTTCCAGAAGGGATTTTTATGTGTCCAAGCAAAATAGACTCCAGGATCCTTACTGAAATAACACTTTCAGAGGTGACTGTTTTTGTTTCTGGAATGACAGCGCGGATACTGTTTCTGGGTTGTGATTCCTGGAACTGTTGATCCTGAATTCCTGTAAATCTTTGAGCATAAATACTGCTAAGGGTGATGCTGTCTGATGTACTGCGGTATAAACTTGAAACAATAGGATGAATGACAGGCTTTGCAATGGTGATCATGGTTTTAGCAGAAGCTGATCCTTCTTTTATTTCGCCTTTATTTTCTGAAACCTCCTGTTTAGAAGTTGGAAAATATTTGGCCGCCATCTGGTAAGATTTTTCCATGAGCTCCAGCTGGTTATTGATACTTGTGCTGGCCGGTATTGATTCCCGCTCTGTAACCTCTGTTCGTAACCGATGGATTTCTTTTTTAAGGTGCTCCACTTCCTGATCATCCCTGCTGTAAAATGAGCCTAAGACTTGCCGGGTATTCTGATAACTGCCCATCGAATTCCGGGCGGATAAGACAGATTCAGATTTATCTTGTAAAGACATCGGATCCGAGGGTAATGTTTCTGAAGAAGAATCCGTCCAATAGTCTGATAAGGTTGTGAGGGCATTTTTTTTCTCTTCATTTTGCTGTTCAAGCAACTGCTGTTCATACGCTTTTTGCTTATCAGACTGCAACTGGCCGTCAGATGCCTGCGGAATAACTGAATTGAAACCTGCCTTTTCTGCGTTATCATTCTCTTTTTCCGGTTTAAAGACTAAGAACAGGAAACTCGCACATGCAATAACCATTAGTAGATAAATGAATGGTTTTTTCAACTGCTCAATCATGAGCTTTCGGTTTTCAAATCCGTATTCGGAACTATTGCTTTGGTTGCCTTCCCTGACTCTGATACTGCTGTTATTTTGGGCTTTCATCATGATTGTTTTTTGGGGAATTATAGATTGAATTGCCTGCCTGCTGTTTGATTTTGAGATCTGCTGGTGCAGTAGTGATATGCCTGATGAGCGGTATATCAGTACTGCCAGTTCCTTTTGCCCATATCCGAATGATAACAAGTATGGTCAAAAGTGTATATCCTGTAAAAAATAGTTTTGTCAGTACGCGCTGCTTTTTTATAGGAATTGCTTTCCACTGGCTTTCCGTTTTTTCTATCCACCGGTCAATTCGTAGGGTTAATTTCTTCATGTTTGTTCATTTATCGGTTAACGGTTTCGAGATCTTTATTTTCAAGTACATTGAATTTTTCAATTGTAAATCCCTGTGGATTACTGTCAGATCGTACTGAATTAACAAGGAAGCAGTTGGTGATCAGGTTTCGGATCGTAAGGTTACTGGATCGGATGATAAACTGCCTGCCATAAGTTTTTACTGAATATGGATAGCTGCTGAAATTCGCAGCGATACTGTCAATTTCAATTCTCTGCTGTATATTTCCACTGATTATCCGGTTATAATATCCTTTTTCAGAAAGATCTTTGTAGTAGTTGAATGCGGACTGATCAGCCAGATTAAATGCCCTTTTCACATTGCTTTCAATCGCATTTTTATCGGGGGCAATCGTAAAAAACAGTTCATGAAACCGCCTTACGTGCTCCCTTGCTTCTACGGGTCTGTTAATGGACATATCCTGGGACAGTGCAACCATAAGTGATTTGCCATTATCCAGGACATATATTTTTTGCCTCTGTTCTTCGGCAAAGCTATATGACTGATAGACAACAATACCAACCACCCCAAAGCATAGCAGAGCGAAAATGAAGGTGAATAACCTGATCTGCTTAAAGCTGTTTTCTATATTTCTTAAGGTTTTAAATTCCATGATTTGATGATTTTGTTATTTAAGAAGCCTTCCTGATATATTACCAGCTGCAGAACCCGCCGCCGCACCGGCAATATTTCCTGACTTTTGTGCCATCTGGGTAACATTCCGCATAAAGTTTCCCGCTCCGCCCGCTTGAATGATCCAGCCTGTAACGGTAGGTACAGTGAAATAGCCAATGATTCCAATGATCATATAGATAATGTACACCGTATTGGAAGTATCTGGAATAAAGTTGGGATCTGCCAGCATTTCAATATCCCTTTCTATAATAAGGGATTGAATCTTTGCCAGGATAGCACTGAACATATCAGCCACCGGTAACCATAGGTATACACTGATGTATCTGGTCAGCCATTGGGTAAGCGTAGATTGAAAACCATCCCAAACCGATATGGCAAATGCAATAGGACCAAGAATCGAAAGTACTATGAGAAAGAAAGTTCTGATTGTATCAATCACCAAGGCCGCTGCCTGAAAGAGTATTTCCAGAAATTCTCTGAAACCGTCTCTGATATCTTTTTTAATGGCAAACATTTCTCTTTCAATATACATTCCCGACATTGTCACCAAATCAGAAGGTGACCATCCCAGTTCTTCCAATTTTTTGTCAAATTCTTCATCAGAAATGAGATAAGCCATTTCAGGATTTCGAAGCATAGCCTCCCTTTCCAGCAGATCTTTTTTCTGCTGGAGTTCATTAAGATCTAATACCTGACCCTCCAGCATGGAGTGGCTGCCCTGAACGACCGGACTTAATACTCCGTTGATGCTGCCTAAGACAATTGTTGAAAAGAACATAATGCAGATTCCGATGGCAAATGGTCTGAGCATAGGAAACAGATCAATCGGTTCGGCACGACTTAATGCCTGCCAAACCTTTACGGCCACATAGAATAATGCTCCCAGCCCTGCAACTCCTTTTGCAACTGCTGCCATGTCAGCACACATCGGCATCATCTCTTCATACACGGAACGAAGCACCTCATGTAAATTAGTAGGTTCCATCTTACCAGTATTTTTGATTAACGGTACCATACAGGTTTAGAACTCTCTGCGTATTGTTCTGCTTTTTAGCTCTCAGATAACTGACAGAGATATTCTTATTGGTGTAATATCTTACCAGATTGTGATAATCTTTCACCTCTTTATATACTCTGTCAATAATTTCCATTCTTTCCTTATCATTCAATGATAGATTGGTAGAGGTGACAATCTGTTTTAGTTCTTTAAGCAGTTCAGTGCTTTCGTTCAATAGTGTTGAGTAACCGTTAGCGATAGCGGTTAACTCCTGAGCATTGAAATTGGGATCATTCAGCATCTTTCCGAAATTATTGACATACATTTCGGAAACATCACCCACCAATAAAACAGTCTGCTGAACTTTACGGGCATCTTTTACTAAATTGTTTACTGCTTTCAGTTTGTCATAATATTCCTTACCCTGCTCATAAACCTTTTTAACTTCATTGAAGTTCTTAACTACATTCGAAACAGTCGATGAGGTCTGTACAATTTCATTGGCGGAGTTGAGTATTCCTGAAGCCAGATTAGCCGGATCCGTAACCACAAATTGTGCTTTTGCAAATGATGTTATAGCTAATACAATAACCATAACTGTTGTAATGATTGAATTTTTCATTGTTGTAAAATTTTAAATGATTTAAGTTTCTTTTGTATTCGATTTGATTCTCTTAAGAGAAATCCTCTTGATGGCATGCTCTAAATTGCCATCAAGTTCAGAAGCCAATTGCATGACTTCCATTTTCTCCGTTTCTTCTGTGGTATAGGCCAGATATTCTTCTGTGGAAACTTCCGTGGCATATACAGCAGAGTGCGTTCCTCCTAATCCGATCCAGACTTCTTTATACAGTCTTTTCGGATCATTATTCATATTGATGGAAAGAACCTGTGCTTTTTCTTTGTCTGTAAGACCCAGCATAGACTGAATATCATCAAACTTGTTCATGTATTTCCGCTGATCCAAAAGGATCTTACAGTCTGAATTGTTGATGATGCTTTCCTTAACAATGGGAGAATGAATGATGTCATCCACCTCTTGTGTAACGACAATGGCTTCTCCAAAGAATTTTCTTACAGTTTTGAAGAGGTATTTGATGTACTCAGCCATTCCTTCTTTAGCAATTGCCTTCCAGGCTTCTTCAATCAGGATCAGTTTTCTGATTCCTTTCAGTCTTCGCATTTTGTTAATGAAAACTTCCATGATGATAATGGTTACAATGGGAAAAAGGATTTTATGATCCTTGATCGCATCAATTTCAAAAACGATAAATCGCTTAGAAAGAAGATCTAATTGCTTTTCTGAATTCAATAAGTAATCATATTCTCCGCCTTTATAATAAGGCTCTAAAACATTCAGAAAGTTGGCAATATCAAAGTCTTTTTCCCTGACTTTTTTTTGCTCTAATACTTTTTGATAATCATTTTTTACATACTCGTAAAAGCCATTAAATGAAGGGAACTGCTCATTATTTTTGATTCGATCAATATAGCCGCTGAATGCATTGGATAAAGCAACTTCTTCGGAGCGGGTTGGCGGTTCATCATCTCTTTTCCATAGTGTGAGAATAAGTGTTTTGATGCTTTCCCGTTTTTCTATATCAAAAACTCCATCATCAGTATAGAATGGATTGAAAGCAATCGGATTGTCTTCTGTATAAGTAAAGTAAACTCCATCTTCACCCTTTGTTTTACCTTTGATCAGTTCGCATAACCCCTGATAGGAATTTCCGGTGTCGACCAACAGAACATGGGCTCCCTGCTCATAATACTGCCTCACCATATGGTTGGTAAAAAAAGACTTCCCACTCCCCGAAGGTCCCAAAATGAACTTGTTTCGATTGGTAATGATTCCCTGTTTCATCGGAAGATCTGAAATATCCAGATGGATAGGTTTTCCCGTCAATCGGTCTGCCATCTTTATCCCAAAAGGTGAAGGGGAATCCTGATAATTGGTTTCTTCAGTGAAAAAACATAAGGCAGGTTCTATAAACGTGTAGAAACTTTCTTCACTCGGAAAATCTCCTGCATTCCCGGGAATTCCTGCCCAGTACAATGTTGCAGTATCTGTTGTGTTATGACGGGGTTTACATTCCATCAGTGCCAAGGCACTTCCGGTATCATTTTTTAGCTGTTTAAGCTCAGCAGAATTATCAGACCAACACATAATATTGAAATGGGCACGTATAGACTGTAGTCCGAAAGAATGCGCTTCATTGAGATACTTTTCAATCCATTCCTTGTTAATCTGATTGGCTCTGCTGTATCTTGCCAACGAATGCATATTTCTCGCAGACTTTTCAAATTTGTTTAGGTTTTCATCACTGTTATCAATAAACAGATATTGATTGTAGATGTGATTACAGCTGAGTAGCAGTCCAACCGGAGATGCAAATGAGAGCAAGCAGTCACTTCTGTCGGTGCTTAACTTTTCGTATCTGCTGTGCGAAGAAACTGTACCCGGAAGATCATCCGTATCCGAAAGAGTGTGCATGCTGATGCGGTTGTTACCGATACGCAATTCTTCTGCTCCTAAGTTGAGGTCTTGGAGAGATGGATTAATTTCTCTGGACAGAGTCAGATACTGTTCTAACAATCCCGATTGTTTTGCTGTTCCCGTAATTTCATCAGCGGTCATTTTTTCAAGGAAAACATATCCACTGTCATTCATAATCCTTTCAAACTGATCAACCGCTTCCATGAATCTGCTGATCACTTCTTTATCCCTGATCTCTTTTGGAATCAAAACTCCTTTACAAAGTGACGAGAAATTACTCTGTGTTCTCATCCTTTCCTTTGTAGTTTTGTTAAGAAACAGATAGCAATAATGATTCAGGAAAGGTCTTTCGTTAAAGTGCCTTTCAAAAGACTTGGACAGAAAATTTTGATCGTCATTAGATAAATCAGGACGGTAATTTTCCTTGATAAACCAATCCTGTTTGTGAACGATGCTGTAATCAGGTAATGTCTTTATGGCTTTAAACCAAGCCGAATGGATAGCTTCATACTCAGCTGACGCTACCGTAAACAGTTCCGGAAGACTTACCTTGAAACAAACCGTAACATCAGCATCTTTTGAAATAATGCAGTTCTCTTCTACACCTAGCAGTGGAAATCTGCTTTCCAGCGTTGTCGCTTTGGATTGATTTCTCATGCTACAGCTTTTTTAGAGTGTATCTTGATATACCTGAAAATGGATTTTCGGCTGATGATGTACCTTGGATGCTTCTTTTTTGCTCCCAATTTCATTAATCCATGTTCTCCATACTTTCTGTTGAGAGAAAAGGTCTTCCAAATGAGAAGACCAGAAATAGTTCCTCCAAGAAGTAAGCAGATATAGGTATTGACACCAGCCATATACATGATCATGATAAATACAAGTATTCCCAATAATCCTCCTGCAAAAATGAACAGGTACTGTGCTTTCAATCCTTTGAACTCTACCGTTCTTCCGATTCCTTTGTTGATATGATAGGTATTCATCATCAATGATTTTAAAGGAAGAATGAACGTAGGATGGTAGCTGCAACAATTAAGAAGATACACGCTCCAAACCAGCTGGCAGCAGTTTTACTGGTATCAGGGTCACCACTGCTGAATTTGTTGTAAACCTTGACCCCTCCAATTAAGCCTACTACCGCACCAATGGCATAAATCAGTTTCGTTGCAGGGTCAAAATAGGAAGTAACCATTTGAGTTGCTTCAGTGATTCCTGCAGAACCATTTCCCTGGGCATTCATACTCAATCCGATTAACAGAAGCAATGCTGTTAAGACGATTTTTTTTCTTTGTTTTTTCATAATGAATAGATTTTATGATGATGAAAACCCGTGCTTTACGGGTTCTGAGACAAAGGTGTTTGGTATGGGGTTGCCACCTGGGAATTTGGTGTTTTCAGGAATTGTTTGGCTCTATAATGCTTTATAAAGAATATTTTGATTACTTTCAAAAAATAGTACTTAACCATGAAAGAACAATCAAAGAGACATCACTACATACCCAAATTCCTGAATAAGAATTTTAGTGATGAAAACAATATGTTGTGGGTATATAACAAAGAATCCAAAAGAATTATCAGTAAGATGCAAAGTCCTAAAGCTATTTTCTTTGAAGATGGCAGGAATCTTTTTGATATAAATGGGAATATGGGGATAATATCGAAAGGATGTATGAAGAAGTAGATACTTTACTGTCTAAAACTTTAACAAAAATTTTAAAAAGTCAGCAGATGAGCGGTAGAGAACTTACATGGATGATTTATTTGGCTAATTTAACAAAGTGGAGAGTTCCAAAAGTTGATGATATTGCTAAAAATCTTGTTAAAGATATTCCTATAGAACAATTGGGTTAGCGATACGTCCAACTGACCCAGATCAGAAAATAATGGCAGAAAAAGGTGATCTTCATTTTTTACAAAAAGCTGTTTTTGATCAAATAGTTTAGTGCTTTATAAAGAAAATAGGGAACTTCAAATGAATTTCCCTATTTCAAAATCATTGAGATCGCTTTTCCGCATATCGGAAGAACCGGATATTCCTTCATTGTTAAAAGAATTATCTAATAGTAATGCTATTTTATGGGAATCATTTTCCATAGAATTCTCAAGTAAGGTATATAATTCGGTTCCATAAGTTTTTTGAACGATCGCTTCTGCTGTTTCCTTTTGAGATAAGGTAAAACTATTTTGTTTCACAAACATCTCCACAGAGCTCAGTTCTTCAAAGGTAATCCCTTGGGCTAAACTGTTATCCTCACCGATTATTCTATACTTTTTCCATTCTTCTTCCTCTTCAATAAAATCAGGTTCATTATTAAAACCATATTCCGGCTCTTCCTGCGGATTTAATAGACTGATATTTTCGCTGATATCATATTCTATGTCTAAATTAGAGGGATCAAAACCAAGTTCATTTTCTTGTCTTTCAGAGGAAGTCATTGTCATAGAATGGAGTGAAGTTTTTGCTTCACCCATAATATTGAGTTGCTTTTTATTATTTGCTTGGTCTTCAGTTTTGTGACAATGGGATTGTTTTCGGATAATTTTGTCATGGAGTAATAGCAGAATTATGATCAGAAGACAAATAATGATGAGAGTCTCCATAGTTATAAAATGGGTTTAAAGTGATTGTTAAAATACTCCGTAATCTCGTTTCCATATTCCAGAAAATGCTGTTCAAGAATATTGTCAATATAGGAATAGAGAGTTGTCCTTTCTTCTCTGGAAAGCTGTACAATCCGCAATAATATTTCATGATACTCGGGGCGTATGTAGACCACTTTACCATTCCTTCCTGAAGGAAAGCGATTGGTTAAAAAGGTCTTTTCATAGTTCAGTTTTTTAAAAGAATTGGTTTTTGCTTTTTCTTTGGACTTTTGAACAGCTGGTTTGGTTGTATGATTTTGTTCGTCAAGAGCCGTTTGTTCACCACTGATGACCTGCATTAAATACTCTTCATCAACAGTAGCCTTTTCTAAATCGTTGTTCTCATTGTTTGTAGCCATCTTTTGGGTTTTATAGATTTGTGATTCTTAGAAACTCTTCAATAAACAGATCCATTCTTGTCACTTTTAAAAGCGGATAGTCTGCTGGTAACAGTGTTGATCTGAAAATACTGTTTCCGATATGGTCGGATTCCTTACGAAATCGTTTACTGTCCATGATTCGCGTATCCATTATATTCATCTGAAGAGTCGCAATCGCTTTTTCGTAGATTTCGTATAACCCGGTCTTTTCCCGACCATCAATCTGATTCCAGAATAGCCATAACGCTTGTTGCGAAAAATCATGCTCACCGGAAGGAAGCGCCATAAAAGCTTTGGTAAATCCTAACGTACTTTCTACAACCAAACGGTCAGCAGTCATGGGAGCAAAAATAAAATCCATTGATTTCAAGGTCGTCAGCACCCCTTTGGTATTGGCGGTACCAGGCAGATCATAAAAGATAATATCCGGAACTATGGTAGTTTGTTTAATATATCGGGTAGCTTCTTCTATTGCATTTTCTGCCTTACAGCGTATAATCGGATATGCTTTCTTATTGATCAGTTGGAATTGTTTCATAACAGCTTTCTTATGGTACTCGTTCACCATAATTGCTTTTTTATCACGTTCCCTCATATTGCTTAGGCTGTATTGTGGAAAATCACAATCCATGACTAAAACATTGTATCCCAATCGGTAATGTAATACGCCGGCAAGTAATATGGTAATCGTCGATTTTCCAACACCTCCTTTTTGAGTGGAGAAACTTACTTTTAAAGTTTTTTTTGTTGCTTTCATGATGCATGTATTTAATGTTGTTTTATAATGTTGAATGGTAAGAATCTGTATAAGTTGATTTATATGTAGGGGTACTCCTGTATTATCTTAAAAATCTAAAGATGTATACATTTACATCTTTTTTACAGGGCATATCTGCAACTGCTTTGTTGAGAGAATACCTTTTTTTGAATATCTGTAACTGCTTTTTTGCTTTTGCGCTTTTATAGTTTTAAAACTTTACATTTTTATGATTTGCCCGTTTCATCATCAACTTTATGTGTTGCTGTAAAGGAAAGAGTTTTCAAAACCAGTGCTGATCTTCAGGTGATACCTGGTGTTATTTGGCAGTTATTGGAAGGGGGGATTATTGTAGATATCCGGTTGTTTCTGTTTACCTTATTGTATACAATTTTAAGAAGAGTTGGTGTTTATTACAACATCTGAAAGATGTTGATCGCTTGTTACAATATTTTTTGTGATATGGTAAATAGGGTGTTCGCCTGAACACGGCAAGTTGTGTTTTGAGTGCCTCATAACTGTTTTTTGTGCCTCAAAACAACTTGCCCTGCCGGGAGCTTTGAAACACTCTCCGAAGTCGAGGTTTATAAACTTTAAATGGATATCTATGAATGATCAGAAAAATAATAAGAGAAGTAAAGGTGGGCGAAAACCAAAGATAAACCCTTGTAATCACCGTTATGTTTTTCGGCTGGATGATGAAGATAATAGCAAATTTCTGTCTTTATTTGAAGCCTCTGGAATAGATAATAAAGCTAAATTTATAACTTCTGTATTGTTTTCAAAAGAAATAAAAACAGTAAAAATTGATAAAGGTACTGTTGATTTTTACATGAGGCTGACTTCCTTTTATTCCCAGTTCAGAGCAGTGGGCGTGAATTACAATCAGGTAGTTAAGTTATTATATACTCATTTTACCGAAAAAAAAGCTGCGGCATTTCTATATCAATTGGAGAGACACACTGCTGAACTTTCAGCTTTGTGCCGGAAAATTATCGAATTGGCTAATGAATTTACTAACCGGAATATAGAAAAATGATGGTTCAATGATTGCAAAAATTGGCAGAAGCAGTAATTTATATGGTGCCTTAGCCTATAATCATCATAAGGTGGAAAAGGGACATGGACAAATTTTGTTGATGAATAAAATGGTGGAATCCACAGATGGGAAATATACTATACCCCAACTCATGAGATCTTTCGATCCTTATCTGGCTGCCAATCAAAAGACGGAAAAACATACTTTACATATATCGCTCAATCCCGATCCGAATGATAAGGTCAGCGATAAGAATTTTGTGAAGATGGCAGAAGAGTATATGAATGGAATGGGGTACGGTGAACAGCCTTACATGGTTTTTAAACACACTGATATCGACCGTACCCATATTCATATTGTGTCTGTATGTGTTGATGAAAATGGCAGGAAAATATCAGATCGATTTGAGAAAAGACGGTCGATGAATATGTGCAGACAACTCGAAAATACCTATAATTTATGGCCAGCTGCAGAAGGGCAGAAGGTGAAAAATAACATGGTTTTCAAACCGGTTGATTATCAGACTGGAAATATTAAACATCAGATCGCCTCCGTGATCAGGAATATAGCTGATGTGTATTCCTTTAAAACACTTGGAGAGTACAATGCGCTGCTTTCACTTTTCAATATAGCAGTTGAAAAAATTGATGGCGAATTGCATGGAAAACCACAGCGGGGGTTGGTGTATTTTGCATTGGATACAAACAAACATAAAATTGGAAACCCATTGAAAGCTTCAAGCATTGGAAAAGCTGCACTCTTACCTGCACTGGAATCTCATTTTTTAAAAAGTAAAGAATCTATTCTTCAATCGAATAAAACTGAAATAAAGGGCTGGATTGATAATGCCCTCAAAGTGAGTCATCATGAAAAAGATTTTGTGGAGAAATTAAAGTCTGTGGGTGTTAATACGGTAATCCGCAGAAATGAAGCCGGACGTATGTATGGAATCACGTTTATCGATCATAACACCCAAACAGTATGGAATGGTTCAAATTTGGGAAAAGGATACTCCGCTGCTGTTTTTAATGATTTATGGAAGAATCAGGAGCATTTAAATAAATCCTCTGATGCAAAGCAGACAGAAGCTGAATCACTCCCAACAAATCAATTTTTACCCCTTCAACTTCATCCCCTATTTGGATTCTTAAATGATGACAATCACGATTTACATGACTTTGAATCAATGGACTCATTTCCCGGATTGTTGCCAACAGTGCAGGGAGAAGACGATGAAGAACAGTTTTTTTCACAGCAAATGCGAAAGTGGAAAAAGAAAAGAAAAAGATAGTCTAATGATTTCTTACCCTTAGCCTTCTTTTTGCATAATTGCCTGTACTTTTTGCTGTAATTCCTTTTTATCAGGTAAATACAACTGGTATTTGGAAACAAATATTTTATTAGAAATACCACCTGTTGCATATTCCACCAATACTTCATCTTTTTCCGCAGAAAGGATAATGCCTATAGGCTCATTATCATCCACAACATTTTCTTCAGATTTAAAGTAGTTCAGATATAAATTCATTTGTCCTATATCATTGTGCTCAACCTGTTTTATTTTTAAATCAATCAGCACAAAACATTTTAAGATACGGTGGTAGAATACAAGATCAATATAAAAATGCCTGTTACGAAGTGATATCTTATACTGTCTTCCGACAAATGTAAAACCCTTTCCCAGTTCTAAAAGAAACATCTGCAGATTGTCAATAATCTTCTGTTCCAATGCTTTTTCGGTAACACGATGACTTTGAGGTAATTTGAGAAAGTCCAAGACATACGGATCTTTTATAGCCTCTGTGGAATCGGTTACGATATGACCTTTTTCCGCCAGTTGCAGTACGCCCTTTTTATCTTTGCTCAATGCCAGTCTTTCAAAAAGGGAAGAGTTGATCTGCCTTTCCAGTTCACGGTAGCCCCAATTTTCCAGTACTGCCTGTTTTTCATAGAACTTCCTTGCCGTATCATCAGAGATGCCCAGCAAAGTAACCAGATGAGTCCAGCTTAATTTGGCAGGCACTGCCTGCCATTTTTGATAGGTCAGATAAAATCTGCGCATATCTAAAATATTACGCCTGCCAAATCCTTTGCCGTAACGCTGCCTCAGATCTTTGGAAAGTGTTGCCAGTAAGTTACTTCCGTATTCTGCACGTTCCTCACCATGCTGCTCGTATTCCACGATATGCCTGCCAATTTCCCAGTTGGCTTTCACCAGTTCAGTATTAACTGCCTTGACCGCATTTTGTCTTGCAACCTCAATAGCGGATCCGATACTGTCCAGTAATTCAGTGTATTTTGATTGTACAGGTTTCATTGATATTTTGTTATAAGACAAATGTAAAAAATTCCCTGGTCAACAACTGCTATGATTCATGAGAAAATAAATTTCGGTACTGTGCCAAATGCTTCCTTATAATGCCTGACACTGCCAGTGTAGAAAGCAGACTTCTGTTACCCGATAAATTCATCATCCTAACTCTAAAAATAAATGATATGCAGGGTGAAGATGATCTACGGGGCTTAGCTAAAATTATGGCTTTTATGCGTACCGTCAGTATTTTAATGGTACTGATGCATTATTACTGGTATTGTTATCCATTTTTTCATGAAAAAGGATGGACATTGGAAGTTATCAACAGAATACTGCTGAATTTCCAAAGAACGGCAGGGTTGTTCTCTCACTGTCTCTATACAAAAGTTTTTAGCATTGTATTACTCTCTCTAAGCTGCCTGGGAACAAAAGGAGTAAAAGACGAGAAGATAACCTGGCCTCGGATTATCGGCTTCATGGCAGTAGGAACGGTGTTGTTTTTCTTGAATACTATTTTGCTGAGATGGGGCGGGGCAGGCATTCTTTTATATATGCTTTCAATGTCAGTAGGATATATCCTCCTAATGGTATCAGGGGTATGGATGAGCCGTTTGTTAAAACATAACCTGATGGATGATGTATTCAATAATGAGAATGAAAGTTTTATGCAGGAAACCCAACTGATGGAAAATGAATATTCTGTTAACCTTCCCACTAAATTCTATTATAAAGGAAAATGGAATCAAGGCTGGATTAATATTGTTAACCCATTCAGGGCAACCATTGTCCTGGGGACACCAGGTTCAGGGAAATCATACGCCATTGTTAATAATTATATCAAACAGCAGATTGAGAAGGGGTTCTCCATGTACATCTATGATTTTAAGTTTGATGATCTTTCAACAATTGCTTATAATCATGTATTGAAACATCAGGATAAATACAAAGTAAAACCGAAATTTTATGTCATTAATTTTGATGATCCCCGAAGAAGCCATCGGTGCAATCCTTTAAATCCTGACTTTATGACGGATATTTCAGATGCCTATGAAGCAGCTTACACCATCATGCTCAATTTAAACAGAACCTGGATTCAAAAGCAAGGAGACTTCTTCGTGGAATCTCCCATTATTCTTTTAGCTGCTATTATCTGGTTCCTGAAAATATATGAAAATGGTAAATACTGCACTTTTCCGCATGCCATTGAACTACTCAATAAAAAATACTCTGATGTTTTCACAATATTAACTTCTTATACTGATCTTGAGAATTATCTTTCCCCTTTCATGGACGCGTGGCAAGGTGGCGCACAGGACCAGCTTCAGGGGCAGATTGCCTCTGCTAAGATTCCTTTATCACGAATGATATCTCCTCAGTTATATTGGGTCATGACCGGAGATGATTTTTCATTAGATATCAACAATCCGAAAGAACCGAAAATATTATGTGTAGGGAATAACCCGGATCGGCAGAATATCTATTCAGCAGCACTGGGTTTGTACAATTCCAGAATCGTAAAACTCATCAATAAAAAAGGACAACTAAAGAGTTCAGTGATTATTGATGAATTGCCTACGATTTATTTCCGGGGATTGGATAATCTGATTGCAACCGCAAGAAGTAATAAAGTAGCTGTCTGCTTAGGATTTCAGGATTTTTCTCAGCTGACCAGAGATTACGGAGACAAAGAAAGTAAAGTGATTCAGAATACAGTAGGCAATATATTCAGCGGACAGGTAGTCGGAGATACCGCAAAAAATCTTTCAGAGCGTTTTGGAAAGATTTTGCAGAAAAGGCAAAGCATAACCATCAACAGAAATGATAAATCTACTTCCATATCTACCCAGCTAGACAGCTTGATACCGGCTTCCAAAATCTCAACATTAAGCCAGGGAATGTTTGTAGGAGCTGTATCTGATAATTTTGATGAAAGAATTGAACAGAAAATGTTTCATGCAGAAATCGTAGTGGATAATGAGAAAGTAGCTGAAGAAACTAAATTTTATCAGCGGATACCAGAGATTTTATCATTTGTAAATGATAGTGGAGAAGACCGGTTCACATCAATTATTGAAGAGAACTATAAAAAAGTGAAGCTTGATATGGTAGAGATTATTGAAAATGAAATGAAGCGTATTAAAGCCGATCCTGAGTTACAGCATTTAATACCCAAAAAATAAAGTAAAAATCCCCGGAGACCGGGGATAAAAAACTAATAACCATGAAAACTCAAATTAAACATGAGAATCGGGTGCAAATTTAAAACAAATGATTCTCTTTTCCGATTTACTGTGTCTATGCGTTATATTGTTAATTAAGTTTGCTTTTATAAGAGTCGTTGTGAGATTAGGAAATCAATAGTATTGAGCTGCTTTATCGTCTTTTTTGTTCAAATTCAAATGAACTTTCAGCTTTTTCGTTAAGGATGATATGGGCATTAAAAGTTTTACCTGATCTGCTTTTCATACCCTTGATTAATGCGGTTCTCCCGTTTTTGACAAGTCTTTCAATGTCGGCTGTTTCGATCCGGGTTCCGCAGATATTTCGGAATTGATACCAGTTACAATACGTATCAGGACATTTTATAACACGATCATCAATCATCAATGACTGGGTTTTACATTTGGGACATACAATACCGGGAAGATGAGTTCTTTCAATTTTTATCTGCAGTAATTCTTCCGTAATCGTCATCGTGTAGTTTTCAATGTTCTTTTGAAATTCAGCAGCACCCAATTCATTATTCTCAATATCCTCCATGGACTGTTCCCATTCTGCAGTCATAGAAACGTCCGCAATTTTTTTATCCTTAACTAAATCATATACCTGTAAGCCTTTATCAGTAGGAATAAGCAGTTTCTTTTGCCTTCTGATATACCCCCTGTCAAGCAGTGTCTCAATAGTAGAGGCACGCGTGGCAGGAGTGCCGATTCCGATATTCTTTACATATTTTCGCTGCCATGTTTCTTCAATATTTCTGCCTGCATTTTCCATTGCAGAAAGCAGGGTTTCTTCGGTATAAAGGCTGGGAGGCTGCGTTTTCTTTTCCAGAACAGCAAACATTTTAATCTTTAGATCCATTCCTTCTTTTAACTCAGGAAATTGCCGGATTTCATCGATACCTTCAGAAAAATTGCCGTTGATATGGTGCCAGCCTGTTTGTAATATCTTTTGTCCCTTAGCTGTAAAATCATAGTGAAGTACCTGTAAACTGATTTCTGTGATTTCTTTGACACATGGCGGTGAGACGGCCTCAAATAGTCGAAAAGCAATCAGATCATATATCACCTTTTCTTCTGAAGTAAGTGCTGAAGGTATTTTTTCTGTAGTAAGCAGCCCGTGATGATCGGTAACTTTAGCATTCTTGACAATGCTTTTATTGAAGTTTCCCCATGGGATTATGCTTGCTGCGGTTTTATAAGGCTCCCATTCCTGCAGTACTCTTATGAGATCTGGAATGTCCGGCCATAGATCTTCTGAAATATATTGGCTGCCCGTACGTGGATAGGTAATGAACCTTTTTTCGTAAAGGCTTTGGGCAATATCGAGTGTTCGCTCAGCACTGAAGCTGAATCTTTTATTAGCTTCCTTCTGAAGGCCGGTTAAGTCAAACAGAAGAGGAGCATGTTCTGTTATGGGGTGTGAAGTAATCGCAGTGACTGTTGCTGTAGTCCTGTTTCTTTCCAGTGATTTTACAAAGTCCTCAGCTTGTTTTTTATCGCTGAATTTGAGTACTCCAAGACTTTTGAACTCCACAAAATCTTTTTGATGCATAAGCTCAATCTGCCAGTATTGCTGGCTTGTGAACTCTTTATATTCTCTATAACGTTTGCAGAGTAAAGCTAAAGTGGGAGTCTGGACCCTTCCAAGTGAATATAACCCGTCATCTGCTGCTATAGTTAGTGCCTGGGTCGTGTTAATATCTAATAACCAGTCGGCTCTGTTTCTGCACTGAGCAGCATGGAATAATCCATCATATAGGTGACCCGGCTTCAGATTTTGAAAACCGTGCCTAATGGCTTTTTCAGTGAGTGAACTGATCCATAATCTTTCAAATGGCAGGGTACAGTTCAAATACTCATAGATGTACCGGAAGATCAGTTCCCCTTCTCTTCCTGAGTCTGTAGCAACAATAATACTGCTGCATGATGTAAACAATTTTTCTATGATTTTTAGCTGTTTGGATACGCCAGGATCAGTTATCAGTTGTTTTTCTTTTCTTACTTTTCTGATGGTTAGTTTAAAAGGGTCAGGTAAAATAGGTAAAGTCTGCTTTTTACAAGCTGAAATGCCATAATCTTCTGGCATCCCGAGTGTAATCAAATGGCCAAAAGCCCAGGTAACGGCATAGCCATTACCGGTCAGATATCCATCTTTCTTTTCTGTTGCTCCCAAAACCATTGCTATTTCTCTGGCAACACTTGGCTTTTCTGCTAATACTGCTTTCATAATGATTATTAATTGAAGTGGGTATTATAGGCGTTTTCTAGCGCGGGACTGAGCTTTGTCCTGTTTTAACTGCTGGCTTTTGTCTTTAGGTGCCTGCTGACCCTTTTGTAGAGGCTTCTTTAAATGCTTGGTGGCTTCGTTGGTCTTGCCTTCTGAATTCACTGCTGTCTGGGTTGTATGCTCCTCAGTAGGCTTTGCCTTATGTTGGATTTTATCAGGATTCTGAAATGAGAAATCGATTTTTCCGTTCTCCTGATTAAGAGTGATATATCCTTGATAAGGCTGATTCTTTTTATCCAGCAATCCGTCGAGATAAATCGTTTGACCTGCTTTAAACTGACTGTACTGCTCGTCACTTAATTCTTTGCCTCTGAATGATCTTGGTATCTCGGTCTGTTTATGGGTTTGAGATTGTTGCTGAATCTGCTTTTGATCAAAAAGAAATTCAACATACTTTTTATCGGCATTAAACTGGACATGGGCATTGAAAGAATCTCCTTTGGTAGAGATCATTCCTTCCAGATATAATGCTTTGCCTTCTATCAGCGTCTGCTTTTGGGCTTCATCTAATCTAACACCCTTGATTTCATCAGGGATTCTGATGTTTTCTACTTTATAGGCAACAAGTTCATTAGTCAGCCGGTCTCTGCTGATAAGGGAAGGAATGATTTCATCAGTCTTTGGATTGACAAGATCTACAACACGTCCCATATTTCCGGTTTCCATTAGATTTTTCCGGTCTTCAGCAGTAAATTCATGACCCAGAAACTTAAAATTGAAATTAGGTTCTTTTCTGATGCCGTGGAGATTGATCATGACATTGCCGGCATCATTAGTGCTGAGTGAAAGACGGGCGTCTGTCCGGATAAGCGCTGTTCCGAGATTAAGACTGATGGGAACGAGACCATTGGTTTTGAATCCCCTTAGCATGGGTTCCAGGGCATTGGCTTTTTCTAATTTTTCCTGCGTCAGCCCAAATTTTGACATCATATCCCAGTCAATCTGATCCTGGGAGTACTGATACTCTTTTTCTGTTGATGGATTTGTACTCATTGTAATGGTGTTTGGGTTACTATTTTATAGGTCTTCAGAAATTCTTCACCTTCACTGCTTGAATGCTTGAGGCAATGCTCAATCTGTTTTCCAATTTTTTCAGATTCTTTGAGAGGAGAGGTAAAAAAGTTAAATGAAGTAGGGTTTTTGAGCTGGCTGAGGAAATTGGAAAAAAAGTTGGAAAATAAATCGCCCTGCTTATCAATTTTTAAAAATTGATTCTGGTTTTTCCGGGTATTGGATACTGTTTTCAGATCACCTTTTTCATCAACAGTTTTTACCACTTCTATTTTATTGGTCTTAGGGTTTAAAACCAGTAAAGTGTTAATTAATGCAGGATCAGGATTTTGGGTATTTGCTATATCTTCCATGATGTTAAGTATTGATTTAACATCGAAGTTAGACCTATTGGATAGGAAAAGTTAAAAGTGGAAGTAGATGGGAATATTTGGCTGGGATTGTCTGGAAAATACCAATAAGACATTAATTTTTTAACAGCTTTTTGTTGCTACTATGGTAAAAATAATTAATTTTACGCCGTCTCGATCGAGACGTTTTTTTTTCATCATTTGTGTTTTTTGTCCTGTTTATTATTGATAAAACAGGATTTTTATCTATAACTGGAGTGCTTTTCAAAAAGATTCATACCAATAATTTTATTATGCATGTTGTCATAGATCAGCTCTACCGAAAAATTTGAAATTTCATACAAAACATATCTTGATTGGGAAACCATTCTTTCACTGATGATGCGTCCATGAGTTAGTACAAGTTCATATTGTGTCTGGCGATCGGTTAAATTCTGAAAATCGTAATAGGAGATATTCATAGTTATAATAATGGGATAGTGTAAATTATTTTAATCTAATTTTTTTGAAAACTTTTCATCAAGTATCCGGATATCTTTTTGAATCCCAAGCAGTATTTCCTTCACATTATAGTTTTCAAAAAGCTCAGGTTCAAAATCTTCAGGAAATATTCCAGAAGCATACTGCCATACTTCAACGATTTCTCCGAAAGGAATATCATAAGGTGTATAAAATGAATTGTCAGCTGCTACGGTTATTGATTTTTCATTCAAAGAGATAAGTCTTTTATAAGAGATACCATCATTCAGGGTGACGAAAACATAACTTTTGCCGGACTTTAAATCCTTGATATTTTCTATATATTTCCCGACAATGTAAGAACCGTCTTTAAAGGGCGGCATGGAATCGCCTTTTGCCGGAAACGCTCTGTATTTTCCGTTGGTCAGAAAGGGTAGTGAAATTCTCTGTAAGCTTTCAATATATTCAGGATCACTGTATCCTGATAAATATCCCATGGAGGCTTTTTGGGGAACAATTTCAATACTGTTGTTACCTAATTGATCAACGATAACTGGTAGAACAATTCTATTATCCGGAAGTCTCAATACATCTTCTAAAGGATATTTCCTGATATCCACTGTCAAAAGAAGATCAATACTTAAATTGAAATACTTTGAAATTCTGATCAGTATTTCGTAGGGGGCTTCCGAACGCCCGTCCTCATATTTTGAATACCGGACCCTGCTCAGCAAAATTTTATCCGCCAGTTCCTGCTGGGATAATTTTTTCTGAGTTCTTAAAAACCTGATGTTATCTGAAAAAATTGACATTGATACAAATTGTATCTGCAAATATATGAAAAATGATACATATAGTATCTAATTTTGTGACGTGAACCGGGCGATTGTACATATGGATCTGGATACATTCTTTGTATCCTGCGAGAGACGTAATAATTCTCAGCTTGACGGAATTCCCCTGATTATTGGCGGAGGTGACCGTGGAGTGGTAGCATCATGCTCCTATGAAGCAAGGAAATTTGGAGTCCGTTCTGCCATGCCGATCCGAATGGCAGTCCGGTTGTGCCCTGATGCGAAAGTCATCCGGGGAGACCATGAGCTGTATTCCAATTTATCTCATACCGTGACTGAAATTATCCAGGAAAGAGTTCCGGTAATGGAAAAGGCGAGTATTGATGAGTTTTATCTTGATCTTTCAGGTATGGATAAATTTTTCGGTTGCTATCAGTGGACCCAGGAAATTGCGGCAGCTGTTACCAAAGAAACAGGACTTCCTATAAGCTTTGCTTTATCTGCTAATAAAACTGTTTCAAAGATAGGAACGGGAGAAGCGAAACCGGTGGGCCGACTGGAAATTAAAGATTTAGAGATCAGATCTTTTTTAAACCCTCTATCTATTAAAAAGATTCCGATGATGGGAGACAAGACTTTTCAGTTATTATCAAGAATTGGAATCCGTACCATTCATACGCTGTCTGAAATGCCCGTTCTGGTTTTACAGCAGATGATCGGCGTGAACGGAAAAGAGCTTTGGAAAAAAGCTAATGGAATTGATGAAAATCCTGTAGTTCCTTATTCTGAAAGAAAATCCATTTCTACGGAAAGAACCTTTACCAATGATACTATGGATGTTTCAGAATTGAAAAGGCTGATATCGGGAATGGCGGAACAGTTAGCGTATCAGCTCAGAAAGGAAAAATGGCTGACATCCACAGTGGTTGTAAAAATACGGTATGCCAATTTTGATACCGAAACCAAACAATGCAGAGTTTCTTATACTTCTGCAGATCACACCCTTTCAAGAGTGGCTCTGGAATTATTCAATAAAGTATATACCAGAAGAATGAGGCTTCGTCTGGTAGGGCTGCGCTTTACCGGACTCGTGCATGGGAATCACCAGATGAACCTGTTTGAAGATACTGAAGAGCAGATGAATTTATATCAGACCATGGATTATCTGAAGAACCGATATGGCATGAGAGCAGTAGGCAGAGCTTCAGGTTTTGATTTTGAAAAATAATTTTAAATTTTTAATAATGTTTTTGAATTGTCATTCTTTTCACAGCCTTCGGTATGGGACCTTATCCATAGAGGAATTGGTGCAGCAGGCTTATGCATCAGGGTGTACAGAGCTAGTACTGACGGATATAAATACCGTTACCGCTATTTATGATTTTAAGAAAGAATGTGAACGGGTTGGTATTAAACCTATCGCAGGCGTTGAGGTACGCAAGGAAGGCAAACTGTTGTATATTGCTGTTGCAAAAGAGTTTTCAGGAATAAGAGAAGTCAATACCATTATTACTCAGCATAACTGTGACGATAAGGAACTTTCAGAGACAGCGCCGGAATTTGAAAATATCTTTGTGGTTTATCCTATGAGTAATATCCCGGAAGTCTTAAAGGAAAATGAACGGGTTGGGGTGAGAATAGAGGAACTGAATTTTTTGATAAGACCTGAGTACCAGAAACTGATTTCCAGAATGGTAGTTCTGCATCCTGTTACATTCAGAACCGGTGAGGAGTATAAACTGCATAAAATTCTCAGGGCCATTGATCATAATACCTTATTGTCAAAGCTCACTAAACGGGATATATGTAGGGAATCAGAATATTTTATGACTGAAAAGGAGATTGCAAAGGCATTTGAAAGATATCCGGAGATTGTTACAAGAACAAAAGCAATGCTGGCACAATGCAGCTTTGAATTTGATTTTAAAAAGGTAAAGAATAAACAATTTTATACAAAATCAAAAGCAGATGATGTAAAATTACTTCGCAGGCTGGCATATTCAGGACTGGAAAAAAGATACGGAACTCATCATGAAATGGCCAGATTAAGAGTGGAAAAAGAACTGAAAGTGATCGATGAACTTAATTTCTGTTCTTATTTTTTAATAACCTGGGATATTATCCGTTACAGCAACAGCTTGGGGCTTATGCATGTGGGAAGGGGAAGTGGTGCTAATTCTATTGTAAGCTATTGTCTGGGAATAACCGACATCTGTCCTTTGGAATTGGACCTGTATTTTGAACGTTTCTTAAATCTTAACCGGAAGTCTCCGCCTGATTTTGATATCGACTGGAGCTGGCAGAACAGGGATACGATATTGGAGTATGTTTTTGACCGGTATGGAAAGGATCATGTAGCCTTTTGCGGAACCAATGTGGAGTTTAAATACCGGTCTATTTTCAGAGAAGTGGGAAAAGTGTTTGGACTTCCTAAAGAAGAATTGGATGATCTGGCGACAAAGCCTATGGAAGACCATGAAAGGAACAAGGTAGTGCGGATGGTACAAAAGTATGGTAAGCTGCTGGAGAAATTTCCCAATCAGAGAAGCATGCATTCCTGTGGAATTCTGATTTCTGAAGAACCCATTACAAGTTATACGGCACTTGAAATGCCTCCCAAAGGTTTTCCGATTGTTCAGTTTGATATGAATGTGGCAGAAGATATCGGGTTGGAAAAATTTGATATTCTTTCCCAGAGAGGACTGGGTACCATCAATGATACGGTAGCTCTTATTAAGAAAACAAAAGGAATCGCTGTGGATATCCGCGATACATCACTGTCAAAAGATGAAGAAAAGACCAATGAATATCTGGCGATAGGAAGAACCATCGGCTGTTTTTATATAGAATCTCCCGCCATGCGCGGTCTTTTAAGAAGACTTAAGTGTGATAATTACAGAACACTGGTCGCCGCTTCCTCCATTATCCGCCCGGGAGTGGCTCAGAGCGGAATGATGCGGGAATATATTTTCAGGCATAACCATCCGGATCAGTTTGAATATTTTCATCCGGTATTTGAAGAGCATCTGAAAGAAACCTATGGCATTATGGTATATCAGGAAGATGTGATTAAGATTGCCCAGTACTTTGGAGGATTATCATTAGCGGACGGGGATATCTTACGAAGAGCCATGAGCGGAAAAGGAAGATCGATTAAAAAGCTTCAGCAGGTGAAGGATAATTTCTTTGCATCCTGTAAGGAGAAGGGCCATTCGGAACTGTTGACCGCTGAGGCATACAGACAGATTGAATCTTTTGCCGGGTATTCTTTCTGTAAAGCACACTCGGCATCCTACGCGGTGGAGAGTTATCAAAGCTTGTATTTAAAGGTGTATTACCCATTGGAATTTATGGTGTCAGTGATTAATAACCAGGGAGGATTTTACAGAACTGAAGTCTATATTCATGAAGCAAAAATGTCGGGCGGAAATATCCAGGTTCCCTGTATTAATAACAGTGAGTATCAGACAACACTGAAAGGGACGGATATCTATCTGGGATTAATGCTTTTGGAAGGGCTGGAAACAAGAATTGCCCACGGTATTGTCGAGGAAAGAAAAACCAACGGAGTATATACCTCATTGGAGAATTTTATAAGACGTATTCCCATTGGTATTGAAACCATACAGATCCTGATTTTTATCGGCGCCTTCCGGTTTACTGGAAAACCTAAAAATGAACTGCTTGTTGAGGCGAGAGTTCTGCTTGTTAACTTTAAGCCTGAAAACAGAGGGCTTATGCTGATTGAAGAACCGGTTCAGGAATTTAAGCTTCCTGAATTAAAGCGGGAACATTTTGAGGATGCCTTTGATGAAATTGAACTCATTGGGTTTCCTGTTTCATGCAGCCCTTTTGATCTGTTACAGACCCGGTACCGGGGTTCTGTTTTGGTGAAGGATTTATTGAAGTTTCATAAGCAGCAGGTTAAAATGCTGGCGTATCTGATTTCAAGAAAACATGTACCCACGAAGAAAGGCACCATGTATTTTGGTACGTGGACCGATGTGAACGGAGATTATTTTGATACCGCTCATTTTCCTGATAGTCTAAAGCAGTATGATTTTCAGGGTGGCGGATGTTATCTGCTCCTTGGAACCGTGGAAGTCGATTTTCATTTTCCTACCGTTACCATTCATAAAATGGCAAAGATGCCCATGATTCCTGATCCAAGGTATGCTTATGATAAAGAAAAACAATATGATATTCACAGGCAGATCAGGGAAGATGTAAGCATGACCTATAGAGAACCTTATCCGCAGGCCCATGAGATTGGATTGCCAAGACATAAGATACAGTAGTAATAGTAAAATTTTTGATAAGAAGAATTATGAATCAGTTAAGTTTATTCGATACAGAAGCGTTCTATGAATTTCCAAAGGATCTTTTGGAATACAGGGAGCATTTCCTAAGTAAAGAGCAAGCTGATCAGTTAAAAGATAAGCTGCTCAATACCGCGTCATGGGAACAGCGTACACAGAAAATGTATGATAAAATGGTATTGACTCCACGGCTGACAGCATGGTATGGGGATTCAAAAGATTATGGTGCTCAAGAAAAAGAAAGGCCAAGAAATCCATGGACTCCTGAACTGTTCTTGCTCAAGGAAAGGATAGAAAAAGAGTTTAACTGTAAGTTTAATGGAGTTTTATTAAATCTCTACAGAGACCATAATGATTCTGTGGCCTGGCATAGAGATAAAGAAAGCCGGTATGGTAAACGGCCTGTGATTGCCTCTATCAGCCTTGGGCAAACCAGGAACTTTGATTTCAGGAAAAAAGACCACCATGCCAGTAAGTACAGTTTACCGCTTCCGCATGGTTCTCTGCTTATCATGAAAGGCGATTTGCAGGAAAACTGGGAGCATCGGATAGCTAAATCTATAATACCCATGAAAGAGCGGATTAATCTGACGTTCAGGTTAGTTCTTGATTCTTAGGTGTGTATAGATGTTTTAAGGTAATAACCTGTTTTTCATGGTTTACTATTGTTGAAAGTATTTTGGAAACATGTATCTGAAAAACAGGTTATTCTTTTTTTATGGCTCAAGCCCAGGGCCGCCACATGAATTATACGGAACGCATGTTAATTTATCATTTATAAAACATAGTCTGGTACAATCTGCTCCGCCAACAATTGTTTTTAATTCTGCTTTGTTAAGCTTTTTTAAATTTTTCATATTAATATATTTTATGTTCACAACAAATCTCAAGAATAATTATTATATAATAGTTTAAATTAACGAATTTTAACGTTCAAACCTTGTTTGTTACTTTGCATTCCAAAATTGATGTTCTAAGAAATGATCGTTTTTTAACAATAATACTATATTCGTTGACCCCATACTTTTTCTCTATTCTATCAGATCTGGTAGTACAATAGTTGTTATAATTTATCAAAAAACTTCAACCGGCAGGGTTCCATTTTTCTAGGGATAAAATACGACATGTTTTGTCGTTTACGGAGTGTATTTTTGTAAAATAAAATGGTTGATAATGTGGATGCATATTATTGGGAATTCTAGCAATGCTAGGTTTGAAAAGTTAAATTAATAAAATAACAATACCTTTGAAGTCATTTAATTTTGAGTTTGAAAAACATGCAGGGAAATGAGTTGGCATATCAGGTTTATTCTCCGGGATCGGTACTTGGCCTTTTTAGTAATGCATTAAAACTTAATGCAACGGTTAATCTTATTTATCTTAAGGGAAGATACTCTTTTGGTGGTGGAAAAGCCTATGGAAATTATTACTATGATAATTTATTTTCAGAATCTGATACAATTTCTATTGGGGTACGGGTTTCTGCGTTACTGAGAAGTAAGATTGAAAATAATGAGATTTATACCCTCAGAGGATATATTGAGAAAAATATTAAGAACTCTTCTGTGGAACTTCGCTTTGTAGTGGATGAGATTATTCAGCAGGAAGAACGCGCAATTTCGGAGGAAGAATTACAGAGATATGAGCTTATCCAGAAGAAGCTTGGGAAGGGTTCTAAGGACCTGGAAACTGTGATCAGAGAGAAGATTCTGAAAGATGAGCCGATCAGAATTGCTAACATTTATGGAAATAATGCGATTGTCCAAAGAGACTTTGCAGAAGGATTGGATGTTTCCCAGAAGTATTTCCAGGTCTCGGAATATACCTGCAGTATTACTTCATCGACCTCTATTGTTTCCAAACTTGAAGAAGTTTCAGCATTAGGCTACGATATCATAGCATTGGTAAGAGGTGGGGAGACAAACAAAGTATGGAAACTTTTAATGATTTACAGCTTTCAGAGCTGTTTATTACAATAGAAGCAGTAACAGTCACAGCAATAGGGCATACGGTAGATGAAACTTTGCTCGATAAGCTGGCAGATAAAAGATTTCATCTTCCTCATGATTATGGAGCAGGGCTTCACTCCATCGTTGAAAAGTTGTCTCATGAGAAATCAAATTCCCGGGCATTACTGATTGATGAAGTTAAAAAGGATGTAGGCAAACAGTTTGCAGAGCAAGTGTTAACACTGGAAAAGCAGCTTAAAACGAAAAATGACGAATTTACCGAAGCACAGAAAAACTTTAAGGAGCAGGCTGAAAATCAGGTAAAGATTTTTA
This sequence comes from Chryseobacterium sp. NRRL B-14798, assembly GCF_050470705.1. Classification (NCBI taxonomy): domain Bacteria; kingdom Pseudomonadati; phylum Bacteroidota; class Flavobacteriia; order Flavobacteriales; family Weeksellaceae; genus Chryseobacterium; species Chryseobacterium sp. NRRL B-14798. The sequence continues at coordinate 2,031,191 of NZ_JBFLUL010000005.1, forward strand.
CGGAGCAGCTTAAGGTTCGTAATGAAGAGGTAGAGAAGTTAAAGAGGGATCTTACTGAAAAACATGGCCAGCAGGTAAAAACTTTAACAGATCAGCTTTCAAAAAGAACTGAAGAGTTCCAGAAATTTCAGGAGTCTTCGGCTAAACATCTTCAGGAAACACAAAAGAGTTTTTCAGAACAGCAGAAACTAAGACAGCAGGAAATGGAAAGCTATAAAAAGGAACTCAATGTTTTACATGAGAAAAACTTACAGTCAGTTATTAATGAGAAGACAGCTTCTCTAAAGGCTGCAGTAGAATCTTTACAGCAGGAAAATATAAGACTGAATACGGCGGTTAAAAATAGTAAAACAGATTATATAAAGATTGTAATTGCAGCTGTTATAGCTTTAGTAACAGGGTTTTTATTGGCAAAGTTATTTTAAAGCAGCATAAGATTATGGAAACTACTAAAATAACAGAAATTAATAATATTATAGATACTTATTTGAATTTTGAATCTCTTTCAACTATTGATGATGAGCAATATAAAAAGGTTGTAATTGAATTTTTTAAAAAGCTGGATCAATTAAAGAAGAAAGGAATACTCATAGATAATGAGCTTATACGTTTTATAAGTGAGAAGTATTCAGAGATATCAGATAAATTTGAAGAAAATCCTATCTATGAAGAAAGGATTCAGAGGATCCTTCCAGAAATAAGTGAGTATTGCTCACCTCCTTACTTCTGGGATACCCCATTACATGATTATATGAAAAATAAATGGGGATTAACTATTAATGCTTCTGGTCTACAACCATAATTCCAAGCGGAACTTTAACTCGATTTTTACATATATAAAAAAACGAAATAGAATTCAATAGGATTGTTACTATGACATTTCCCACTTGTTAAAGAATATTTTTATCCAAACGGCTTAATTTTTGCAATTTTTTTAACTGCCGGATATTAATCATATGATGGTAGTTAACAAACAAAAAAGAGAGGGAAAAGTAATCAGCCTTCCTTAAAGTTCGGAGCATAGTTTTTAACCTCGCATCTCAGTTAACTGAATAGGGGAAAACTGTTTTTAAGGCTGTGCTGATAATCTCAAAAATATCAGCGCAAGTAACTGGCAAAAAATTGTAGAGTACTATTATTAAAAAAAAATACTGTTATGAACGTTAAACGCACATTTGGAACAATACTGACTGTTTTAGGAATCGCAGGTTTGATTTATACAGGATATGAATTGATTAATAAAAGCTCAGCCTATACGACTTTAGGAGTGATCGGAGTTCTTGGACTGATATTCTTTTTTTCGGGGATTGGTCTCGTCAAAAATACTAAAGACGAGGCATAAATACGTTATTTTTAAAGAAGATTGAGAGCAGTCTGAAAAATTAAAAAGCTACAGGTGCGGATATTGGAGCGTCTTTAGTAATTATTTGGGCAGCCAATAGATCGATATCTGATTTTTAGGAGTTAGACAGATGGTCATTGAGACATTTATTGAAGGGCTTTTTTGCATATGAATGGCCCAAAATTTGTATGTAACGTTACTGCCAATTTTTGCTAAGATATTCATTTGGAGCCATAACAAAATATAGATAATATGATCATCGATGAAAATCTTTTGCTCGAAAATGGAGCCGTTTACGAGGATTATCCCGCAAAGGAAATTATTTTTGAAATGGGAGGTGTTCCCCACTATTATTTCCAGATTGTTAAGGGTACAGTAGAACTGAATAATTATCACGAGGATGGAAAAGAATTTACCCTGAATATCCTCTCGGAAGGTCAGAGTTTTGGAGAATCTTTACTTTTTGCCAATAAGAATTATCCGATGAATGCCATCGCTAAAACTGACTGCATAATTCTGAAATTACCAAAATCCAACTTTCTGAATATGTTGAGTACCAATAGAGAATTGATGTTTACAATTTTCCGTCATCTGTCAGACCGTCTTTTCGATAAGTATGTGATGCTGTTCAACAATTCATCCACTGACCCGGTGTCGAAAATAAAATCATTAATGGATTATTATAAGGATAGTTCCTTAAAACAAAATCCTTACTCTTATCCTGTTCCACTTACCAGGCAGCAAATTGCCAATTTGACAGGTTTGCGGGTCGAAACAGTAATACGGACGATTAAAAAAATGGCACAAGAAAAGATTCTGAAGCTTGATGGACGAACGATTTTCTATTAATGTATTTTTATAGTAACCCTGGTTAGGTAAATCCAAAGTATCTACCAGATCTTCAACGATCTCTGATCATATCATCATAATCCTGTGCATAGGTTTTTAAATGATTACAAACATTCGTTCTACCATATAATAAAAAGAATCAGAAAATAGTGTTAAATTTGATTTGAACAGATCTTTACTATTTGAAAAACTATAATTATGAATGAAGAACTAAAATTTAATCCAGTGGATCAATTTCCTGCCAAGGTAGAAGGAGAGCAATTTTCAAGAACTGTTTTATTGTACGATAAAGATTTAGATAATTTTGATCTGGGTTATTATGACTTTGAGCTTCAGAAATGGCAGGCCATGGGAGGTTTTCAAATGGATGTAATTTGCTGGTCCTACATTCCTACACCTAATGAATTACAAGTTTCAGGATTTGATTCTGTTACTATTGATTAATTACGGAACTCATTAATTAAAGCCAGATAACCAGATTACTTTAGATACATGAAAGTAATTGGAACTAAAGTATAATGAACTCTTGGATAATAAAGAAATACTGTTGACATTACTGTTATATTATTACTTATTTTTACAGTAGACTTCTAATTAAGTTTATGTACATAGCAATTTTAAATCATTATAATGATAAAGGAATTTTCATTTAAAAAATTTGGGAATTTAGAATTTAGCAAATCCTCCGTTCAAAACGATACCCTCAACAAAATTAACGAACATATCAAAGTCCTGTTCATTCCACAAAAAGCTATTATACAAGTGGATTTTCAGGAGATTGAAATGAAAACAGATACCTTATTATTTATTAATCCCCATGTCATCTTAAAGCCCTGTGAAACTATTGGAGGGCAATTGATGCATTTTAACAGGGACTTTTACTGTGTGGAAATTCATGATCATGAAGTTGCCTGTGATGGTATTCTGTATAACAATGTGTTTGAAATTCCATTCATCAATTTAAATGAAGAACAGTCTGCTGATATCCAAAAGATCATCAGTGATATTCAGTCCGAATTGAAAAATGAAGATTCCGGTACAGAAGAAATGCTGAGGACATTGTTAAAACTGATCATTCTTAAATCTACACGCATCTGGAAGCAGCAACATCAGCTGGCAGACAATATACAGCAGGCCGATGTCCAATTTCTGCGGAAATTCAGCAAATTGGTAGAACAGCATTTCAAGACTCTCCATACTGTAGCTGATTATGCTGATTTGCTTTGTATTACTCCAAAAAATCTAAGTAAAAAAATAAGCCTGGTTAGTAAAGACACACCAAATGAAATTATAAAAAACCGTATTATACTTGAAAGTAAGCGTCTTTTAGTACATACTACAATGAGTGTCAAAGAGATTGCCCACACATTGAATTACGAAGACGACGCCTATTTTGTCCGCTTTTTCACCAAACACACGGGAATATCCCCAACCAGTTTTAGAAAGCAGTTTTAACCAGGTATTTCTCCAATATCCAGTACAAGCACAGCCCTGATCGGTTGTGCTTTTTTCATATTTACACCTTACTTGTCCCCAAAAACAGATTGTTCATAATACTACTGGTTCCTGTTGGGGCAAAAAGTGCAATTCAAAGCGAAAACCATCCATTGATACGCCTTCGGAATTACCCCAACTTTGCAATAACAAAAAGGAACAATAACAACAATTAAATAGTAAAGACATGAACAAGTTTACAGTAAAAGACGGAACAGAAATTTATTTCAAAGATTTAGGTGAAGGGCAACCGATATTTTTTCACCATGGATGGCCATTGTCATCCGACGACTGGGATGCACAGATGATGTTCTTTCTGGAAAAAGGATATAGAGTTGTTTCCCATGACAGAAGAGGGCACGGAAGATCGACTCAAACCTATAAGGGTAATGACATGGACACGTATGCAGCGGATGTTGCAGAATTGGTAGAGTACCTGGATTTAAAAGATGTGATCCACGTAGGTCATTCAACAGGTGGTGGCGAAGCAATAAGATATGCTGCCCAATATGGAAAAAACCGCGTATCTAAAGTGGTTTTAATAAGTGCAATTACACCTTATATGATTGCTGATGTCAATAATCCTGAAGGGGTGCCACTTGCTGTATTTGACGATATCCGCCATAATACACTTCATAACAGACAGCAATTCTATCAGGATCTTACAGTGCCTTTCTACGGTTACAACAGAGAAGATGCGGTTATTAAAAAAGGTATACAGGACAACTGGTGGAGACAGGGAATGATGGGTGGTATCAAGGCACAATATGACTGTATCAAAGTCTTTTCTGAGACCGATTTTACAAAGGACCTAAAAAGTCTGGAAATACCTGTTTTAGTACTCCATGGTGATGATGATCAGATTGTGCCTTATCAGACTACGGCAGTAAAGGCTGCAGAACTTCTTAAAAATAGCCAACTGATCATTTATCCGGGCTATTCTCACGGCATGCCTACCATCAATGCTGATGTAATCAACAAGGATATCCTATCATTTATAAAAGAATAGAAATCAAGAGAGACAAAAAGTACAATTCAAAGCGAAAGCCGTCCATTGGAAGGCCTGAGGAATAAGAGCAACTTTGTAGTGTCAAAATAACAACAATAATAAATATTTAAAGAAACATGAAAAATTTAATTTTAGCAGTCGTATTATTTACAACATTAATTTCAAACACAGTTTTATCACAAACAAAAAGAACACCAGCAGCCTTTGGAAGAGAAGAATATATTGAAGTAGAGAAAAATGTGAAACTTCATGTAACGGACCTTGGTGAGGGAGAGCCTATTGTTTTAATTCACGGATGGCCATTGAGTGATGCCATGTATGAATACCAGTATGCCGATTTTATCCAAAAAGGATATCGTGTGATTGGTATCACTTTAAGAGGATTCGGACTGTCTGACAAACCGGGAGGCAAATATAATTATGATGTATTTGCAGATGATATCAAGGTTGTTTTGGACAAATTGGATGTTAAAAATGCTACAATCGGCGGATTTTCAATGGGTGGTGCTACAGTGATTCACTATGTAGCCAAATACAATGCGGCCCACGTTTCAAAAATGGCTTTATTTGGGGCAGCAGCACCGATCTGGACAAAAAGGGCAGACTTTAATTATGGCCTGTGGACTAAAGAAGATGTCAATGGTTTGATACACCTAAACAACACTAACCGTCCGGAATTATTCGCCACATTCGGTAAGATATTTCCAGCTAATGAGACCAGCGTTTCCCAAGGTCATGGTGCTTGGTTGGGAGGCATTCAGGCTCAGGCATCACCTTATGCAATGGCTGAGGGATTAAAAACTCTGAGGGATAGCGATTTGCGTAATGATTTGAAGAAAATAACAATTCCTACTTTGATCTTACACGGTAAGCTGGATAAAATCTGTTCTTATGATCTTGCGGAACAAATGAATATTTTGCTTAAAAACTCAACGTTAGTACCTTTTGAAAAAAGCGGTCATGCCTTGTTCATTGAAGAGTTGGATAAATTTAATACCGAATTATTGAACTTCATCAAAAAATAGGATAAGTACAGTATGAGGTTAGTCTAGAAAGCTAACCTCTTTTTTTAATATCAAATGAACCAAAATGCACAGATTTATATTACTTTTCATAACATTAACATTGTTGTCATGCAGTACAAAAAAAACGATTGTAGCAGTAAAACATACTAATCTGGTAAATCCGATAGGACCTTATAGTCATTCAATCAGATTTGGGAATTTAATATTTGTTTCAGGGCAGATTGGTCTTGATCAAAAGACAGGTAGTTTGAAATCCGGAATTGAAGCTCAAACCGTCCAGATTTTTAAAAATTTGGAGATTATTCTCAATGATAATAATTCAGATTTTGATCATATTGCCAAGACCACCATTTTTATTACGGATATGAAACAATTTGAGACAGTAAATAAGATATATAATCATTATTTCAAAAACCGCTTTCCGGCACGAAGTACAATTGAGATAAAGTCATTACCAAGAAATGCAAGTATCGAAATAGAATGCATTGCCACTCAGAAAAACTAATTGTTTTGATAGATTTATCAGATTTATATTAAGATTATGTTTATAGTTATAAAATAACTAGTGAACCCCCGACAATAAGATGTTAATGGAAAAAAATAATATCGTCATATCAGAAGATAATTACTTGTTTAAAGGTGGGTTTTGATAAAATATCAGTTTCACTACTAATAGATTGCGGTCGAATTTTCTACAATGTGTATTTTTCAAATATAGTATACCTTGCTAAAAAAAGTTTATTTTTTTGTTGGTTGTGCATACTTGATACACTTGTGATTTTAATTATATAAATGTTTATATTTTTTTGAATATTTATTATAGTTTAGAATTAAATTTATTTTAAATAGCTATTTGTTAATTAAAATAATATAAATTAAGACATCTAAATTGTTATAAAGTTAAAACCTAAAAATGTATGCAAAAAAGATTACAATTACCCCTATTTAATAACTATAAATTTTTTTCAAATGATCTGGAAAAGATATATATTACTATTGATAAGAGGATTAAATATAGCTTTTTGAAATATTAATTCAATATTAGATATTGTTATGATTTATTTTAGAAAAGTACTTTGTTTAGGGATCATTTTTTCTTTTTTAGAATATAAGCCACAACTCTCAATACATAAAATTGACAGTTTGCAGACAGATGTTTTTACTAAACTGTTGAGAAGTGGTGAATTAAAACAAATAATTTCGCAAGAAAAAATCTGTCTTGAATTTGCTCGCAAACAGGATTATAAGAAAGGTAAGATAAGAGGGAACATCAATATTGCCTATGCTCTGACTTTACTCAAGAAAAACAAAATGAGTCTGGATTTTTTAGAGATTGCTAAAAAGGAACTTGAAAAAGAAGATGATGATAACCTTTTAGCATATTTGTATTTTGCTTATGGTATCAATTATAATTCACTAAATATGCACTCGCAGGCGATCAGAACTTTTGATATCGCATTTGCCTATGCACAAAAAATAGAAGACAAAAAGCTAAGAGAGAAAAGGTTATATGGTATCTATGATTGGAAACGAACTAGCTTTCAGGTCTTAGGGATGATGGATTCAGTATATAGTAATGAAAAAAAATGTATGCAGTCTCCCATGCCTATGTTGTTTATAACTATTGCTAACAAACATTTTCAAAAAAAGAATATTGATTCAGCTGAATTTTATATTAAAGGCTAATGAATTATTGTTCAAAAAGGAAATTCCGATCGAAGGTAAGGCTAATGTGCTACGTGCTTTCGGGAAACTATACATCAGAAAAAAGCAGTATGGAAAGGAATTGAATTATTTATTTAATTCATTCATTCATTAGAAATCACAACTAAAGCTAATCTAAGAAAAAGAAATCTGGAATCATATGAATTAATTTCAGAAGCTTATAAAGGACTTAACGACAAGGAGAAAGAGAATGAATATGCACTAAAGCGCTCGCTGCTAAGTGACAGTTTAAGAGCAGAAGAACAAACTGTTACTAATAATGTAGTTGAAAAAATTCTTGATGAAGAATTGTGTTAAAGCCTTGGAAGTTAAAAATTCAGATGGATCAGAATTATTTAAACTCCAAAGTAATGGAAATATAGGAATTAATGCAGGAGCATCTTTACCAACTGATTTACTGCATGTAAAGACTGATGTGAAACATGAAAATCTGCAGGTTTTGTCTTCCCCTTACAGCCCGTTAGCTGTTGATGCGACTGGTGCAGCCAAGATTAAGCCTGCAACAATCCAGTATTTTTATTTTAAACGAAGCTCGTCATTCGGGAGCTTTTCGCTTTTTAATACAAATATATATACCAATATACCGTTCCCTGCAGGGGGAGATGTTCTAGGTAATACGACTGGTTTTGGGTTCAGAACCGATGCTTCAGGAACGGTAAACTCACAGTCTGTTAGTAATATAAGTTATCTGACGATTCCTGAGCCTGGTGTATATCTTTTTGAAATGTATCAGACAGTGCTTTGTACCGGGTTTTCCAACAACTTCATCTAGTACAGGGCAAATTGCATAAATATGATACAGCTAATAGCGGAACCTCTGTCTATACTACAAATACAATTTTCAGAGATTATGCGATTGCCCGAAGAAGAGCGACAGGAGGAATTCATAGTAGCAGTTATGGTTATGCTAATCCATAGAAACTTATTGTTGCTTATCAGAGTACTACAGTCAATGAAAAAGTGGCGCTGTTTGTTAATTATGCCGGAGGAGACAGCTATAATACCCTAACATGTCAAATGAATAGACCGAACGGAAGTGATAATTATGGTTACTTAATAGTCACTAAGCTTTAAGTACCTTGAAGTAACACTATAAGATTCTAAAAACAACAATAAAGAAAAAAATGTTCCCAGAAACTCCTGCTATTTTATTCTATCCAGAGAATAAAAGCAGGAGTTGTTTATATAGGTTTGAAAGACACTAAGGGTTATATTATATTTTACTGATTATTAAGTATCGTTTCTCCATACATTTATTCTGTTTTTGTTAGGTAAATAGAAATTGAAAGTCCTGTTGTATCTGAAAAGTTATGTAAAATCAGAATGCGGTTTTATTGATTAGTTTTGCAAATCTTAATAAACAGTTTTTTCTCTTTCTTCATCCAAAGCTGATGCTGCTCTACACTTTTTTATTATTGGAGATGGTATCAGAATTAATATTATCCGATAATCATACTAAATTTGCAAAGGTATTTTACGATGATGCATTTATCAGAGTTTTTAAAGGTTTCAAGAAAAGATAAATTACTCCTTTTCGAGGTACCGTTTGTTAGTATTAACATAGAGGGGGTATTCTTTCTTTGCTTGGACTGATCTTTTCACATCTATGCAATGGGTTACAAATTTTCTTTCTGAGGTGGTTGATTCCAATAAGTTACCCGTCATCGGTTCTATAATCCAGCCTGTACCACCCCATTCGAAATCATCACTGAATCCTGAGCGATTAGAACTTAAACAATATGTCCCGGATATAATTGCAGAAGCTTTTCCACAAGTTAGCCATTGTTCAACAGAGGATTTCCCCGTTGCTCTGGGGCATAACAATAGATCTGCATTTTGTTTTCCATATTGACGGGCCTTTTCTGTGAACCACAGCTCAGTACACATGAGCACACCAATTTTCAAATCATCAAGCTGAACTGTCTCAAAGGAAATATTATCTTCTCTGTCAAACCAGCTTTCTTCCCAAAAATGATCTTCTTCCGGAAAAAGTGCTTTGGTATGAATTCTCCTATGTCCTTTTCCTCTTTGAAATACAAATGCCGTATTATAAAATTTTGTACCAACAATTTCAGGGGTAGAATAAACAATATACTTTGCTTCAAGCTTTTCTACTTCCTTGATCCAAAGTTGATGTTGTTCTACACTTTTTTGCTGTATATCTTCTGAAACCTCCTTGTTAATTACAAACCAGGAATAAAAAGGCATTTCAGGTAAGAGTAGTAAATCTGTCTTATTTTGAGCGAGATAAATTTGAAGTTCTCGCCAGTCTTCTAAAAATTCACTTCTATCATTGCTGAGTTCACATACCGTAACATTCATACTTAGCTATTTTTAATACTATATAAAGGATTATTTAAAGGACAGGACAAAGTTTTAAAACTTTGTCCTGTTTTATATTGTTGCGAAATCAATTATGCAGAAATTCCACCATCAATTTTAAAGTTGCTGCCTGTAATATATCCTGCTTCATCACTAGCCAGGAAATTAACTAGGGACGCTATTTCCTCTGGAAGCGCAAAGCGCTTTAACGGAATAGAATCCATGAGATACTGGCGTATATTTTCATCGGCATTAATCAGCATATCTGTTTCCGTAGCTCCCGGCTCTACACTGTTGACAGTAATTTTTCTAGGAGCAAGATCCCAAGCTAGACCTCTTGTATATGCAGAGACAGCAGCTTTTGTCGCGATGTAATCAGACATGCCAGGACTGCCAATTCTGATTCCACCAACCGAGGCAATGTTGATGATTCTACCTCCGTCAGGCATATATTTCTGTGCAGTTCTAACTGCTTCGGCAACAGAACGAATATTTACATCGATCTGGTTATTATATGCTTCTGCTCTTTCGCTTGCCGTTTCAATCGGACCGTTTACGGCTACTGCAGCATTATTGACCAAAACATCGATTTTGCCAAATGCTGCTACTGCATTTTCGATAGCATTTTCGACGGCTCCTTGAATTGCTCCATTAGCTTTTATGGCTAATGCTTTTCCTCCGGCCTCAACAATATCAGATACGATTTGCTGTGCGCTGTTTTCTGAGTTTAAATAAGTGAAAGCCACTATTGCGCCTTCTTTTGCAAGACGTTCTACGATTGCTTTCCCCATTCCGCGAGTTCCTCCGGTAACGAAGGCTGCTTTTCCTTTTAATGTTGACATTTTATGTGATTTTTATTTTAAAGTTTGTTAATATTAGTTTATAGATACCTGGTCTAAGTATCATTGATCATATACAATTTCTAAGACGTCTACTGAAGGTTTATCGTCACGGATTGACGATAATTTTACCTGCAGTGTGGTTTTTTTCGAGTTCCGTATGGGCCTGTGCTATTTCTTCAAGTTTAAACTTTTTGGAAACATGTGATTTTACTAAACCTTCTTTCATTAATCCTGCAATGGCCGTCATATCTTTTCCATTTGAAACAACAGCATTATAGTACGCATGCACATCTAATTCTTTAGCACGCTTTTCCCATCCGCTTCCATCAATGTGAGACCATAGACTTAATAATGTACCTCCCTTTTTCACTATGCTAAGGGTTTTTTGGATATGCTCATCCCGTAAGCCTTCAATAACATAGTCTACCGGTTCGATTACTTCTAAGAAGTCAGTCTTTTGATAATCGACAAATTCATCTGCTCCAAGGCTGATCACCAGGTCCTTTTTTGATCCGGAAGCTACAGCAATAACATAAGCTCCAAAATATTTGGCAAATTGCACGGCAAAATGCCCCACACCGCCACCGGCTGCGGTTATAAGCACACGGTCGCCCATTTTTATAGGATTTTTGATGAGCGGTTGCCAGGTAGTTAATGCTGCCATGCCTGCAGCAGCTGCTTCATCATGGGAAATATTAGCAGGTTTTATTGTAATGTCAACTATATTGGCAACTACATATTCTGCATAAGCTTTAGCGTGTCCGGCTGTAGTAAAGGTTGGAAAATTGAGTAGACCGAACACCTCGTCACCAATAGTAAAGGTGCTGACATTATTTCCGACAGCTTCAATTACACCAGAAACATCCCAGCCCAATATTTTGGGTGTTTCATTGTTAAATATGTAGTCTAATGCAGGGTTTTGCCGTGCATAGATATCTGTAGGATTAATGCTTATTGCATGAACTCTGATGAGCACTTCATTATCGTTAGGTGTTGGAATGGGAAGCTCTGCCATTGATAGTTGGTCGACATTTCCCTGCTTTTTTAATATGACTGCTTTCATTTTAGTAATTGTATAATGTTGTTGAGAATTTGAATAAATTTTTATAAAATTTTGATCCTTTATCTCATTTACTTATGCAAAGTTATAAGCAATTAGGTATAACTTTGTAACCGGTATCACGGCTGATACTTGAAATTGAAAATGGACGAAGCCTATTGGACAAAAGCAAAACTTATTTTGTTAAAATAATTAAACAATAAAGATTTTAAGAATATGAAAGAATGTGTAAAAACCAAAATTGACGCTCAGGATATAAAGGCATTGCAGGACACAATTTATGTAATCGGGGGGAAGTGGAAACTACCTATTATCTATTCTATCTGTAATGGCAATAAGCGTTTTAGCGACATTGAAAAAAGCATTCCGGGAATTACAAAACGGATGTTATCATTAAATTTAAAAGAACTCGAAGCCAATAAATTAATTACAAGAATCGTTGATGTAGATTTCCCTTCAATGATTGAATATGAATTCACAGAGTATGCAAAGGAATATGGCATTCTAATTACTGATATGATCGAGTGGGGAAAGAAGCATAAAAGACTAATAACCGATAAAAGTTTAGATAGTAAACAATGATTTACCAAAACACTAAAGAGAAGTTAAATTTGAAATCCAAAGAAGGTCAGTATTGAGGAAAGAATGGCAAGATTTTGATACAGATCGTTGGGTTTGATGTCGAGTAGAGATGATATTTAGCAATTCGCTTGTATGTTGAGAGGTTGGATTATAATCGATCACAAACAATGTTCCGGATAAATCATTAGCATCTAATGCTAAACTCAAAACTCTTGGAATCTTGGATAATAACCAGACTTCCTCAGTCTAATTTGCAGGATAAAAATGAACTTGTTTCAAGTTTAATATCCTTTAAATTATGACAACTATATATTTTAGTATACCAAATCAAAACAACAACGTTACCAATATCCCAATAATAACTCTGAACTTTTTACAGTATTTTTTGAACTTTTAATGAAATAAGTGCTTCAAATCATGATCTAATTTTGTCTATCAAAACTTAATTAAATACTAAAAATTTAAAATGAAAAAGACATTAATTATCATCACGCATCCCGATATGGATAACTCTGTCATCAACAAAAGATGGCTTACAGAATTAGAAAAATATCCTGAAAAATTCCAAATACATCAATTACATAAAGTTTATCCTGATCAAAAATTTGATATTGCAGCAGAACAAAAACTAATTGAAGAGCACGATCATATCATTTTTCAATTCCCATACTATTGGTATTGTGCTCCAGCATTATTAAAAAAGTGGCTGGACGAAGTTCTTACACACGGTTGGGCATATGGGAGTTCAAGCGGATTTAAGTTTAGAGGAAAGAAAGTCGCTTTGGCTATTTCATTAGGTTTGAAAGAAGAACATTTACAACGCGGCACGCCTTTGAAATTTAATCTTGATGATCTCACTCATCCTTATGAAGCAATGTTTGATTGGATAAAAGCCGACTATCAGCCCTATTTTGCATACTACGGAATGACATTCGAGCCATCGGAAGAATGGGTGGAAAGAAGCGTACTTTTATATCTGGATTTTTTGAATCGCTTTAATCCTGAAAAAGAAGAGACAGTGTTGCTTAATTTGCAATAATAAATTAAATGTACTAGCAACCGGAATTAGCAAGAAGAGATGTATTATTATACCTCTCTTTTTTAATTTATAAAAGTATTTTCAACAAAATTTATCCATTACAAAGTGAAAATTATCCATTTTTTATCAGATTCAGATTCATCAATTTTACAGATCACAGAACGAAAATTATTGAACAAATGAACGATCTCAATTGCAGTAAAATTATCAAAGAAAATTCCAAGGTTTTATCTTGGAATGATGATATCCAAGTGATGTATTATCAGACTTCTAAGGAAATTATCAGAGCTAATATGTGCGTTCACATGAATATGATTAGCATTGTTCTGCAAGGTACAAAGGAGATTTTGGGATGTGGAATGAAGAGGGTTGTTCCGGCAGGTTCCGGTTTTTTTATGAAAAAAGGTTCTTATCTGGTTTCTGACAAAATCGAAGATGAAGAAAAAGATTACGAATCAATAATTATCTTTTTCTCTGATACTTGGCTCCAATCCCAAATAGATACAATATTCGATTGTAAAAATACTTCGGACACACAGGGTGAAGACTGTCTTAACGGAGATATTGCGTTGCTTGAGGAGGATAAATTAATGAATTCGGTGATTGATCAGCTTAAATCTTATTTCGAGTTAAGTCAGGATAAAGATCGTTTACAGATTTTATTGCCATTTAAAATCAGAGAGTTATTTCAGATCTTGATTTCTGCCCCAAATGGTTATCATTTTGAAAAACGATTACGCAGTCTTGATAATCATCATAATCCCGATTTGGTCGTATTAATGCAGAATAACTACAAAGAGAATATTTCTCTTGAGCAATATGCTTTTCTTGCCAATTGTAGCTTGTCAACATTTAAAAGAAAATTTATGCAGACCTTTAAAACAAATCCCGGAAAATGGATTATGCAGCGTAGATTGGAAGAGTCGTACGAATTATTAAAAAAATCAGAAAAGAACGTTACGGAAATAGCATATGAAGTCGGCTTTGAAACTCCCGCTCATTTTATAGCATCATTTAAACAGAAATATAGAAACACACCGAAACAGTTGCAAAAGCAACTTTAGCACAAAATCATTCTAAACTTTTCACGATAGTTTTTGAACTTTTTAAGAAATCAATTCATTCAAAACAAGCTGAACTTTGTCTTATAAATTTAAAACAATTAAAATTTAAAACAATGAAATTGTATTATTTTACAGACCCAATGTGTTCCTGGTGTTACGGTTTTAGTCCGGTGATGAAAAAACTGAAAGAAAGCTATCCGAATATTGATTTACAGATTATTTCAGGAGGTTTTGCACCGGGAAGCACACAGAAAGTGACAAAAGAGTATAAAGATTTCCTAGCATATCACTGGAGAAGCGTAAGTCTTCGCAGTGGTCAGTATTTCGACCATTCGATGAAGTTTGTTTCTGATAGTTTTCATTATGATACAGAGCCTTCGAGCAGGGCCTTAGTAGTAGTCCAAAGGTTTTTACCGGAGAAAGATTTCGAATTTTTAAGCCTGATGCAAAAATCGTTTTATGTGGAAGGAAAAGATATTACCAATGATGGGGTTTTGGCAGAATTAGCAGAAGAACTTGGAATTGAAAAAAAAACTTTTTTAGAAGGATTTCATTCGGAAGAGATAAAATTGAAAACTGCTCAAGGATTTCAATTTAGCAGGCAATTAGGCGTAAAGGGATTTCCAACTTTACTGACTTTGGAAAACGGAACTGTGAAAGTTTTGACTCATGGTTTTCAGTCTTTTGAAAGTTTAAAAGAAATTATTGAGGAAAGGTTGACAACAATGTTTATCCCGGAATCTTTTAGCGGGCAATCTTGTTCGGATATTTCCTGTGAATGTTGAGAAGATGAGTCGGCTAATATCTATTAACAGTGGATTTAGCCGACTTTTTTAATCTGTTAAAACTGCAATTATGAAAAAGCAAAATTTTTCTTCACTGATTGAAAAGATTCAGAAAAATCTCCATAAAACACTTCCAGGAGAAAAAGCACATCAAATAATGGAAGCTCTTTCTGCAAGTTATCTGACTTTAAGACCAACACGAAAAACGCGGAAAAGCGCGGTTTTGATGCTTTTATATCCAATCGATAATGAAATTTATTTCCCTTTGATTTTAAGGAATTCTTACGATGGTTTTCATTCCAATGAGGTTGGTTTTCCAGGAGGAAGATTTGAGTTGACTGATGAAAATCTTATCCAAACTGCACTTCGTGAAGCAAAGGAAGAAATCGGAGTAAATTCTGATGAGGTCAAAATTTTAGGAATATTAACCGAAATATTTATCGGCCCAAGTGATTTCAATGTCTTACCTGTAGTTGGTTATGTTCCATATCGGCCAAATTTTAAACCTGATTCTCGGGAAGTACAACAAATTTTCGAATTAAAGTTGGAGTACTTTTCAGCCCCCAATATTATCGGTTGCAGTGAAATCAGTATTCCCGGAGATTTGGTGACAACGCCTTATTATGAAGTTGATAACCATAAGGTTTGGGGTGCAACAGCTAAAATAATTGTTGAACTTTTGACCGTACTGAAACTTTAGTATTTACTTCTGTTTTGCAAGATAGTCTGTAAACTGTTCATTCAATAACTCACATTCGTGCTGCAATATTCCCGATTCAATTTCAGGCCTATTTCCCCATTTGGGAACCGTTTCCGTTTCAAGAATTTTAAATTCAGAAGATTGTCCGCCAACAAAAGGAACAGAAACTCCAAAGACCAATTTCGCAATTTTATGATGTCTGATAAGATAGGAACACATTATGCAAGGCTCGTGAGTTGAAAACATAACAGATTCCTCCAAAACATCTCTGTAACCATTTACTAAAGCATCTTTTACCGCTAAAATTTCTGCGTGTTGCGTAATATCTCCGCTTGATTTTCCAGATTCAATTCCTCTGCCTATAATTTTGTTTTCAAAAACCAAAAGAGATCCGACTGGCGGATTTCCTTTTTCCAAAGCTTGTTTTGCAAGTTCGATGCATTCAAGCATGTATTGATTGTAATTATTCATTTTTATTTTAATTAGATTCTGCTCCTCTGTTGAAACCGATAGTATTTCTATAAATCTGTGGTGAAACATCTGTTTTATTCTTAAAAAGCCGACTAAAATAATATTCGTCCTCATAGCCCAATTCGTAGGCAATTTCTTTAATTGTTTTGTCTGTAAGATACAATTCTCTTTTAGCCTCGATAATAATTCGTTCCGTAATTAAATCAGAAAGGGTTTTATTGAAATGATTCTTTGTAATTCTTGCCAGTGAAGCCGGAGTTTGATTCAATAAATCCGCATAATCACTGGCTGAATGTTTAGTTCTGAAATTATCTTCAATCGCATTTTTAAGATTTTGAATGATAAACTGCTGCTTAATATTTACCGTTTCAGAATTTTGAATCGTTTGCTGTTCCAGTTTAATTCTTGTCGCCGTAACCAGCAAAATTTTTAAATAAGAAATCAAAACTTCATCCTTTCTGAAAGCATCGTTTTTAAGTTCATTAGCAATTCCGTTAATCAAATTTAAAATGGAACTCTTACTAAATTCGTTTAAACTAATAAACGGCTGTTGATAAACATTATTGAATAAAATTCCATTCGCTGCAATTTCCTTATGATGCCTGTAAATACAGAAAAAATCGTGGTGAAACTGTATCGAAATTCCCATAATCGGCTTCGCAGACTGTAGCATAAAAGGCTGATACGGATAAAATGCAAACAGCGTATTTTCCTTGAAAGAATAATCGCAAAGGTCAACCGTCGCAACGCCTTCTCCCGAAGTAATCAGGATTAAAGTAAAATAATTATTCCGCTGAATATGGTCAAAATAGCTGTTGTTATCAAACTCAAAAAGTTTGAAAGCCAGATTTCCGTTTTGCTCGTTCACGAGAGTATAGACAGATTGTGATAGCATTGTTTCTGCAATTTAATTATTATTTTTAAATCAAAACTGCCCTTTAAAAATTTCAAAGAGCAGTTTTAAGACAAGATTAGAAAATCAAAATATCGTAACCCTCATTTCTCAGGTTAAGGAAACTTGGCAAACCAGGTGTTCCAGGAACCTCGTTTTCGTTCAATAACTCGTACCCGGAAATTTCCGTCCCAAATACTGCTACACAACCTTTCGAAAGACCATGAACATAATCTTTCACTTCATTGTAAAGCCCGTGAACAGGATGGTCTGCTTTTTCCAATTGTTCCGGCCATCTGATTCCTGTTCCCTGAAAAATAATTTTCACATCTTCACCCGCGTGCTTGAATTCGTAAGCCGAAGCCAAAGCGTTGAACACTCTTCCTAAAGCTTCTTCCGATCCAGACTTTGGGTCAGAAAGAATAATAATTGCTGTCTTTTTCATTGTATAAAAATTTAATTTACACTGCAAAGATGTGGGAATAAAGTACGCTAAAGAATGGATCATTTCTACTTTGTAATGGAGATTTTTTTTAGTTGGTCCTTTAATATTCATAGAAAAGCGAACTTTAGTTAAAAAGTTCGCTCAAAGTAAAATTCAAATTTATTATGATCCGGGTTTTACAAAAGTTTGCCAGCCTCGCATCGTTTCAATAAAACGTTCACTCAGTCCGCCTTCACGAAGAAAACCGGCTGTTACAGGCAACTGTGGACTGTCATACAACGGATTCGCTTTTACCTGAAGCGGAAAATCCCTCTGAAGGATTCCAGCTCTGGCAATCAACACAAAATCACAACCTTCATCCAGTAATTCTCCGGCCCGCTGTGCGCTCATAATTTTTCCGGCTGCACCCAGGCGAACGCCTTTTCTTGGAAGCTCTGTAAAAACACTCAACATCGTTTTGCCTTTAAAACTTCCTTCCCTTACAAGCTGAGCCGAATCCCAAAGTGCCAAATCCAGATAATCAATCAATTCTTTATCAAAAATTTCGGTGGTAATTTCACGTAATTCTTCCAAACGAAGTCCGTATCGTTCAATCGACAAGCGCCATCCAATCTGAAAATCATTTCCACAAGCTTTGCGAATTCCTTCAATCACTTCAATGGTGAATCGTGCCCGGTTTTCTATACTTCCTCCATATTTATCGGTTCGGTCATTCAGGTTTGGTGAGAGAAATTCAGACAAAATCCAACCAAAAGCACCGTGAACAGAAACGCCATCAAAACCAGATAATTGCGCCCTTTTTGCCGCTTCAATAAAACTGTCACGAATTCTTTCCACGTCTTCGGTTGAGATTGCTTTAATATCTTTCAATGTTTTGCTTGATGCAGGAGCCGGAATTCCTCCAAACTCTGGTTTGGCTCGGTGTCCAGCGTGATGAAGCTGTACAGCCGATAAAGCTCCCCCTCCACGAATAGCTGTTGCCATTTTCGTTAATCCAGGTAAATGTTTATCACTGTGAATTCCCAACTGCCGTTCAAATGCAATGGCTCCGGCTTCTACTGTAGATGCGCTGGTTTGGATTAATCCGTAGCCGCCCTTTGCCAATTGTTCCATCCATATTTGGTCGTATTTGGAGGCTGTACCATCAAAATCACTTTGCTGACTGGTCAGGGGAGCCAACATAAAACGGTTTCTCATCGGCGAACCGTGCAGAAAAATGAGGGGTTTAAATAAATCAGAAACAGACATTTTGTATAAATTTTATGGTTTTATTTATCAATTTTATCTGTTACAAAGTTGGATCTTTACAAGGTCTTTAAAAATGGATTATTTTTACGTTGTAATGGATGTTTCTATAAGATTGGTTTATTAACACACTAGTTATACTTTAAATTAAATTCTTTTAATAATAATATCTACAGATCGAATCTAAAGGATGCAAATTTTACTAAATTATCTAATGAAAATAGTTGTGTTTATAAAGAGTATGTAAACTATTTTATATTTTTGTCAGCAGATATTTTGGAAGCCTGTTTCATTTGGACTGGATTTTCCTGTTTGGCAATGTAACTTTCTTCTATCTAAATAAAAGACATTAACATCTTTATATCTTATTAAATGAATATTATGAAAAACAAATTCACAAGACTTACAGAACAGCAGTTGGCCAACAAATGCAATTTCATTGAAAACTATTTGGCATCTCAAAATGCCGCAAGTGGAGCAATATTTGACTCGAACGCGAATGTTTCCACCAAAAATATTGCAACCATGGAAGCAGAATTGAACAAAGATATCAACATCCAGATCAATCGCAATCTTATTGGTAATAAGATAGAAGAACTCTTTGGAGCAAGCCTTGCCAAAGAATATATAAGACAGTTGGAAGAACATGAAATCTATGCTCATGATGAAACAAGTCTAAAACCATACTGTGTAAGTGTATCCATGTATCCGTTGCTTTTGGACGGATTGACAAAGCTTGGTGGCGAGTCTAAAGCCCCCAAACATTTGGGCAGTTTCTGTGGCTCCTTTGTGAATTTTCTTTTTTCAGTATCTTCACAATTCGCAGGTGCTGTGGCGACCGTGGAATTTCTGCTGTATTTCGATCACTTTGCAAGAAAAGATTTTGGTGAAAATTATATTCAAACACATGCCGAAATGATTGAAAATGAGCTTCAACACGTTGTATACGCTATCAATCAGCCGGCTGCAGCCCGCGGTTACCAGTCCGTTTTCTGGAATATTTCCTTGTACGACAGACCTTACTTCGATTCAATGTTCGGAACATTCTTTTTTCCTGATGGAAGCAAGCCTGATTATTTCTTTTTGGACAGACTTCAGCAATTTTTCATGCAATGGTTCAATAAAGAACGTTGCAAAGCAGTACTCACATTCCCTGTAATTACGGCAGCAATGCTCACTAGGGACAAAAAAGTCTATGATGAGGCCTTTGCAGATTTCTGTTCAAAAGAGTTGAGCGAAGGAAATTCATTCTTCATTTATCAGTCCGAAAACGCTGATTCTCTGGCAAGTTGTTGCAGACTGAGAAACGAAATATCAGACAATACATTCAGCTATTCTTTGGGGGCAGGAGGAGTATCTACAGGAAGCATCAATGTAATCACCATCAATATGAATCGTCTTTATCAGAAAGAAATTCCGTTAGAGACAATGATTGATAATATTCATAAATATCAAGTGGCTTTCAGAAGTCTTATTCAGGATTATAAGAATGCGGGAATGCTTCCGGTATACGATGCGGGTTTCATTTCTCTTGACAAACAGTTCCTTACCATTGGGATCAACGGAATGGTGGAAGCTGCAGAATTTCTGGGCATTGAAATTTCAGATAATGAGCGCTACAAAAACTTCATCAATGAAAATCTTAAACTGATTTTTACGAAAAATAAAGAAGCCAAAGAAAAATATGGATATATGTTCAATACAGAATTTGTTCCTGCCGAAAACCTGGGTGTAAAAAATGCCAAATGGGATAAAGAAGACTGGCTGTACGTTCCGAGAGACTGCTACAATTCTTACTTCTATATTGTTGAAGATGAAAGCCAAAACCTAATCGATAAATTCTTCCTTCACGGAAACGAGTATATACAGTATCTTGACGGAGGCTCTGCTTATCATTGCAATCTTGAAGAATATCCTACCCAGGAAGGTTTTAAAAAACTATTGAATGTGGCTGCGTATACAGGATGTAATTATTTCTGCTTCAATATAAAAGTGACGGTTTGCAATAGTTGCGGTTATATCAACAAAAAAACGATGGATCACTGTACAGAATGTCAGTCTGATGATATTGATTACGCTACACGTGTGATCGGTTATCTGAAAAAAGTCACCAACTTCTCTAAAGATCGCCAGAAAGAAGAAAAAAGAAGATATTACGGGAATGCTGAAGTATGATAGCTATGATATTGTTCTGCAGGAAATTCCTGATGAGGTTTCACTATGTCTTACCATTACAGGCTGTCAATTAGCGTGTGAAGGTTGCCATTCAGAACATCTGTGGAATCCTGAAAACGGAACAGAGCTTACTCATGATATTTTTCGGAATTTAATCACGAAATATAAAAAAACGATTACCTGTGTTCTTTTTATGGGAGGGGAATGGGTAGATTCTGAACTCATTGCTCTGATTTCCATGACAAAAAGAGAAAAGCTAAAAGTCGGTCTTTATACCGGATTGAACGAAAAACAAATGAAAAGGAAACATCCGATTTTACTGGAAAATCTGGATTACTTAAAAACAGGGAAGTGGATCGCAGACTTGGGAGGACTTAACAGCATAAGCACCAATCAGGTATTGAAAGATCTCACCACGGGAAGGATTTTGAATGGCTATTTCCTTAACAATAAATAAATCGAAAAAGTACTGTTTTACAGTACTTTTTTATGGATCTAGATTGGATTTTAGATCTATGATGTAAATCATGTTTGTATTAAATATTTGATTTTCAGTTGAATATGGTGTGTATTCTTCAAAAATTATTTTGAATGAATTAAAATAAGATATTTTTGTCTTATTTTAATATCTGATTACTGTATCTTTGTTACAGAGATTAATTCTGCATGCAACTAAGTGAATGACCATTAAAAACTTATACAGATGTTCAGCATTTTCACAAAGATCAATAAAAAAGCATTTATTAATGCCATCATTGCCACATTAGTGGTCATTGCCGTTACGGTAATAGGATCGGTAAATCTACAGAATTTTGATGCCGCTTTGATCATTTATTTCTTCGGAACGATCAGCATGACTTTCGGAGTTGTCTATCATCATTCGGTATGGAAACAGCGTCCGGCAACACAGAAATACTGGAAGCGTACCTGGGAATTTATTTTCAGTAAAGATTACCCGGTTTATGTAAAAGAAGTGATCCGTTTATCTGTTCGTAACATCATTTTTCAGAAATTCATCGTTCCAAGAGGTAAAACGCGTTGGTTAGGACATTTCCTTTTAGCTACAGGATGTCTCATCTCATTTATGGTCACATTCGGACTTACATTTGGATGGCTGCACTTCACCTTAAAACCAGGAACCATAGATCAGTATGAAACCCATATGATGGGCTTTACTGTGATGACATTTCCTCTCGATACTGCCATAGCCGTTTTCTTTTTCCATATTCTGGTTTGGACCTCGATCATGGTTATCGTGGGTTGTCTCATTATGATGCACAGAAGATTCGTGGATGAAGGTCTTATCGCTACCCAATGGTTTGAAAGAGACTGGCTTCCTTTGATCTTATTGGTAGCTGTTTCTGTGACAGGATTGGGAATTTGGTTTGATTATACCTATCTCGAAGGAAAAATGAGTCAGTTTATGGCTATTACCCATGCCATTACGGTAGCTATGTTCCTTATGTGGATCCCTTTTGGAAAGTTCTTTCACATCTTTCAGCGACCAGCACAAGTGGGAGCAAATATCTATAAAATTGAAGGAAAACGAAGGGGAATGCAGGTTTGTCCGCATACAGGCGACGAATACACCACAAAAATGCATATTGATGACCTGAAGGAAATCACAAAAAAAATGGGCTTTGATTTAGTACGCGAAGATGGCAAAAGCTATTTGGATTACAGCCCCGAAGGAAAAAGAGCAATGCTAGCCAAAGCGCACCTTAAAGCAAGACAAGAATCAGGAAAATATTTTGGTTAAAATAGAATAAAATGGCAAAATTACCCGTATCAGCTGACGAGATCATCAATATATTTGGCCCACATCAACACTATCCTAACAAAGGAACTGTACGATCAAATCCACAAAATCCCGATGCATTGATAAAAACGCATTGTTGTTTTTGCGGTTTGCAGTGTGGAATTCAACTAAAAGTAAAAGACAAAAAAGTTGTTGGCTTTGAACCCTGGAATGATTTTCCGTTCAATGAAGGAAGACTTTGTCCGAAAGGAGTTCAGCGATATATGCAGGACAATCACCCCGATCGTTTGCTTTCACCTTACAAAAGAGTGGATGGAAAAG
Organism: Chryseobacterium sp. NRRL B-14798; assembly: GCF_050470705.1. Lineage (NCBI taxonomy): Bacteria > Pseudomonadati > Bacteroidota > Flavobacteriia > Flavobacteriales > Weeksellaceae > Chryseobacterium > Chryseobacterium sp. NRRL B-14798. The sequence continues at coordinate 2,054,337 of NZ_JBFLUL010000005.1, forward strand.
GTTTTGTTCCGATCGAATGGGATGAAGCGTATGACGTAGTGGTGAAAGAGATTAGAAGAATCCAGGAACAATACGGAAAAAATTCTTTTGCTATGCTTTCCGGGGTATCCCTTACCAACGAGAAAAGCTATATGATAGGGAAATTTGCCCGTGTCGCTCTGAAAACTGCCAACCTTGACTATAATGGCCGCCTTTGTATGGTGAGTGCCGGAGCAGGAAATAAAAAAGCTTTTGGGATGGATAGATCTTCCAACAGTTGGGCTGATCTGGCTCATGCAGAAGTAATCATCATTACTGGAGCCAATGTAAGCGAATGTTTTCCTGTTTTAACACATAAAATCTGGGAAGCCCGCGATAACGGAGCAAAATTAATAGTGATAGATCCGCGTCAGATCCCGATTGCAAGAACTGCAGATATCCATTTGCCAATTAAACCGGGAACAGATTCAGCACTTACCAATACTATGCTGAAAGTTTTAATTGATAACAATTGGCTCGACCATGATTTTATCAATAATCACACTTCAGGATTTGAAGAAGCTGCCGAAGCCGTGAAAGACTGTACTCTGGAATGGGGAGAAGAAGTAACCGGTGTTCCTGCAGAACTGATCTACAAAGCTGCAGAAATGTGGGGAAAAGCTAAAACCAGTTTTTTGATGCATGCCCGTGGGATAGAACATCACTCTAAAGGTGTTCAGAATGTTTCCAGCTGTATCAATCTGGTGTTGGCAACCGGAAGGATCGGGAAACCGTATTGCGGTTACGGAACGATTACAGGACAGGGAAATGGGCAGGGCGGAAGAGAGCATGGTCATAAATGTGATCAGCTTCCCGGAAACAGAGACATTGAAAATCCAGAACACAGAAGATTTGTTGCTGATATTTGGGGCATCAAAGAAGAAGATATGCCGGGAAAAGGCCTGAGTGCTTATGAGATCATTGAAGCCATCAATCGTGGAGAGATCAAAGGTTTATTATCGATATGTTTCAATCCATTGGTTTCCTTACCGAATAACAATAACGTTCGTGCAGCACTGGAAAAACTGGAATTCTATGCAGGAATCGATTTCTTTTTATCAGAAACCTTACGTCACGCCAATATAATTCTTGCAGGCTCCTTGCAGGAAGAAGAAGAAGGAACCACTACATCGGCAGAAGGAAGAGTGATTAGAATTAGAGCTGTGGTAGCTCCTCCGGGAAAAGCTAAGCGTGACAGCGAAATCATTATGGAACTGGCACGAAGATTAGGTGAAGCCGATAAATTCAGCTATAAAAACAGCGAAGAAACCTTCAATGAACTTAGAAGAGCTTCCAAAGGCAGTGCGGCAGACTATTACGGAATCACGTATGGAAGAATAGAAAGAAATCTGGGGATTTTCTGGCCTTGCCCTAGTGAAGAACATCCCGGAACTCCAAGACTTTGGGAAGATAGACAATTCAATACAAATGATAAAAAAGCACATTTTAATCCGACTCCATACAAAAAACCAATGGAGGAGCCGGATGAAGAATATCCGATTGTATTGACAACAGGAAGAGTAGTAAGTCAGTATTTAAGTGGTTCACAGACAAGAAGAATTGGAAAGCTGGTAGATATTTATCCAGAACCATTACTTGAGATCCATCCTAAATTGGCTGCACAATATGGCATTCAGGAAAATGACCTGATCAAAGTGTCTACCCGAAGAGGAAGTGCCTTGTTCCCTGCAAATGTGGTGGAAACAATCAGGGAAGATACTGTTTTCATCCCCTATCACTGGGGCGGTGTGAATTCTGTCAATCAGTTGACCATTGATGCTTTAGATCCTGTTTCAAAGATACCGGAATTTAAAGTTTGTGCCTGCAAATTGGAGAAAACAGGGCGTAAAAAAGGAGAAAATTCAAAAGAATTGGCTAACCAAAGTAGAGATATTCAATATTAAATTTTAAAAAGATTATGGCGGAACAGTTTGAAAAATTTAATGATATGGAATTCTTCGTTGATATGCAGCGCTGCATCGGCTGTCACTCGTGTGAGATGGCTTGTGCAGAATGTGAGACTAACGGAGAAACCTCGATGATTCATATTCATTATGTAGACAGGGCAGAAACTGTTCAGACCACCGTGCAGGTGTGTATGCATTGTGAAGATCCCATTTGTGCGAATGTATGTCCCGCAGATGCTATTACAAAAGATGAATATGGTATTGTGCATACCGCAGATACATCAAAATGTATCGGATGTGCGAATTGTGTTATTGGTTGTCCGTTCGGAGTTCCGCAGATTCCGGATCAAAGTGCGATGCTAATGATGAAGTGCAATATGTGCTACGACAGGACCAGTACGGGTCTTAAACCTATGTGTGCAACAGTTTGTCCCAGTGGGGCCTTAACCTTTGATACCAGAGAGAATGTAGCGAAGAAAAGACCGAACAGCACACCTGTGAACCGCTTTATTTTCGGGAAAGAAGTCGTAAATACAAAAGTAAATATAATGATGCCGAAAGGCAGCGAAGAATTAAAAGTTTTTTAATCATACTAACATGTCAGAAAATCATAAAAAAATCCCCGCCTGGAAAGCCGATTTTCCTATTAAAAAACGTGAGGCAGCATATGTTTCCAGAAAAGAATTCATCAAACTGATCACTTTTTTCTCAGGCACTTTGGCATTTGCCAATGTAGCCGTTCCATTGTTTAATTTTTTCAGAAAAGAGAAAGAAATAAAACCCTATTTTATAGGATTAACGACCGATCTACAGGTGGGAGGAATGAGAACGTTCTATATCAATGAAGATCATCGTAATCCCTATATGCTTATCCGTCTCGCAGAAGATACATGGAAAGTTTTTGAACAAAAATGTACCCATTTGTCATGTTCTGTGCTATACAATCATAATGAACAGCTGATCGAATGCCCTTGTCACCACGGGTTTTTCAATCCGGATGACGGATCTGTTATTCAGGGACCGCCACCGAGACCGCTTCCGCAGTTAAAGGTCGTGATCAAAGAGGATAAAATATATGTGACGGATTTTGAAAAAGAAACCGAAGAAAGCCACGGATAAGTTCAACACAAAAAATTACCGAGATGTCAGTACGAAAGAAACCTATTAAAAAAGTAACATTCAGAATCAATGAAATGCTTGTTGCCATTATCAGCGTCTATATTCTGCTGGTAAGTCTGCAAATGTGGCTTTTGTTTGGAACGATCAACAAGGCTTTGGATAAAGAAAACCTGGACTTTGCAGCCTATTCGGCAATTGGATCAGTGGTTATATTTCTGTGTACACTTTTCTTTTTGAGATATGTACCGGATATTCCTACAGGACAGATTAAAAAATCAGAAGAGGAGAATGACAATGCCTATTGATTTGCTTGATTCTTTTGGCAGAAAACACGATTACTTGAGGCTTTCCATTACGGACAACTGTAATTTCAGATGTCTATACTGTATGCCCGATGAACCGTTCAAAAGTACATCATCCGTAGAACTGATGAGCAGCCGCGAAATTTTCGAAATTGCAAGGGTTTTTGTTCATCATTATGGGATTAACAAGATCAGAATCACAGGGGGAGAACCTTTGGTAAGACATGATTTTGAAAATATCATCCGACAGATTTCCAAGTTAAATGTCAATACAGGAGTTACAACCAATGGGGTTTTGCTTCATAAGTATTTTGATGCGCTGGAAGAATGTAACGTTAAAAATCTCAATATCAGTATTGATTCTCTGGATCGCGAAAAGTTTAAATACATTACCAAAAGAGACCTGTTTCAACCCGTTTGGGACAATATCAAACAAAGCATCAGAAGAGGGTTTAATGTAAAACTGAATATGGTGGTAATGCGGGGTTTCAATGATGATGAGATCCCGGAATTCATTGCCTTATCCCATCATTATCCGATAGAGTTGAGGTTTATAGAATTTATGCCATTCACCGGAAATTCTTGGGAAAAAGCAAAAGTGATTCCGGTCGCGGAAATGCTTGATTTGGTTTCACAGCACTTTACGTTTGAAAAAATAACGGATCAGAAAAATGATACATCCAGAAAATATCGGATTAGTGAAGAAAGCAAAGGAGTTTTCGGACTGATCTCTACCATGAGCAATGCTTTCTGTGCTGGCTGTAACCGAATCAGGATCACTTCAGATGGGAAAATGAAAAACTGTCTTTTCGGAGCGGATGAATTTGATTTGCTGAAGGCTTTCAGAAACGAAGAAGACCTTCTGGAACTGATTCAATTAGGCATCACCAGAAAGCATAAAGAGAAAGGTGGACAGTTTTCTGAAATGGGAAGTGTAAAAAATCAATCAATTGTTAATCGGAGTATGATAAAAATCGGCGGGTAGTTTTATATTTGGAAAAAAATAAAAACAAAAATTAATAATAACTAAAAAACTGTAATCATTTTAAACACTAATAAATCAAACCGTGAGAAAATTTTTAAAATTCATTTGGGTGGTAGCGATGACCTACCCAATGTTGCAATGCAGTAAACCTGAAGCAGCAAAACCTGAAGTGCAAAGTATGGCTCATATTTCAGAAAACATTTCGGAAAAAGAAAATCATAAGCACGATGATGATGACTGGATCTATGTAAACAAAGAGATAACCGTAATGGGAGATGTCGTTAAGCCCTTGACACTCACTGTAGATTCTTTGAAAAAAATGAATGTAAAGGAAATTAAAGATTTTGATATTGTCTGTCAGTCAGGGATATCCAAAAGTCATATAGAATCTACTAAAGGTGTTCTGCTTACAGAAATTGTGGAAAAGGCAAAAATTGCACAGAAGGATCACACAGACAGGAATTTCTACATTGTTGCAAGAGCTTCAGATGATTACAAAGCTACCTTTTCATGGGCAGAATTGTTCAATAACCCTACTGGAGATAAAGTGTATGTAGTATTTGAACAGAACGGAAACCCCCTGAAAGAAAAAGGCGAAATGATCCTCGTGAGTCTGTCTGATACCAAAACGGGTCCTCGTCACGTAAAATGGCTGAAAAGCATAGAAGTAACAAGAGTGCAATAGCAAGGCATGATCAGAATGAATCAATACATAAGTGTTTCTGAAGCCAGAGAAATCATAGAGAACCATATTTTCCCGACAGAGAATATGATATTGCCTCTGTTGGAAGCTTTGGGTTTTTATACGGCAGAACCTATCATGGCGACCTTAGATGTGCCGTCTTTCGATAATTCTGCGATGGATGGGTATGGATTTCGTTTTGATGATCTGAAAGATTCTACCAAATTAAAAGTTACCAATACAATTCCTGCAGGAATTTCAACAAATGACCCTATTTTAGGTAAAGGAGAAGCTGTACGGATCTTTACCGGGGCAAAGGTTCCGGAAAGTATAGATACTGTGGTGATGCAGGAAAAAGTAGTCCGCAACGGAGATTATATCCAATGTAATACAGATGAAATTAAAAAAGGGGACCATATCCGTCTCAAAGCTTCACAAACCGAGAAAGGAACTGTGATTGTGGAAAAGAACACATTTATCAATCATTCAGTGATCGGATTTCTGGCAGGATTTGGAATAGAAAAAGTTAAGGTTTATAAACGGTTAAAGATCGGTCTTGTTTTTACCGGCAATGAACTGGTGGAAGTTGGGAAAACTTTATCCGATGGAGAAATTTACAATTCCAATACATACACTTTACAGGCTGCTTTAGCGGAGATCAATCATCAATTTTCCTTCATAAAACATGCCGAAGACAGACAAGAAACAACTTTTTCTGCGATTAAAGAAGCCTTTGAAAATGCAGATATTGTACTGATTACAGGCGGAATTTCCGTGGGAGATTATGATTATGTAAAACCTGCTCTGGAAAAACTGGGTGTTACGGAATTGTTTTATAAAGTAAGACAAAAGCCAGGAAAACCTTTATTCTTCGGGAAATTTAACGAAAAATTTGTTTTTGCGTTACCGGGAAATCCAGCATCTGTATTTTCCTGTTACCATCAGTATGTAAAACCGTTTGTATTGGGATGTTTCGGAAGAAAGAACCTTAATGAAAGTCAGGATGTGGCGGTTTCAGAATCTTTCGTAATGAAAAGAAGCAGTGAGCAGACACAGTTTTTAAAAGCTTGGTATTCCCAGGGAAAAGTGCACATCCTCAATGGTCAGGAATCATACAAAATGAATTCTGTGGCACAGGCAAACTGTCTGGTTGAATTTCCTGAAAATATAACCGAAATAAATCCTGGTGAAAAAATAAAGATCTGGAGGATTTGAAAATGATCAGAAATGAAAGCAGTTGTTTTAGCGGGTGGTAAAAGTTCCCGAATGGGACAGGATAAAGCCCTCATGAAGATGAGTGGAAAAACGATGATACAACATGTTGTGGATAATTTGGCGAAAGTATTCGATGAGGTTTTTATTTCCGGAAACCGTTCAGGTGATCCTGTTCCAATGAATGTGATTAAAGATCGATATGAGCAAAAAGGTCCTATGGAAGGAATTCGGTCTGCTTTAGAGCACTGTCAGGAAGATATTTTCGTATGTAGCTGCGATATGCCTTTTGTTTCTACGGAATTGATGAAAGATATTCTTCAAAGAAGAGCAGAAAATAAGATCAGTATCGCGGAATGTGAAGGTAAAGTATATCCGGTTTTAGGCATTTATCCTTATGTGGTTCTTGATGTTTTAGCAAATTCAATTAAGAATGACCGCCTGAGAATGACCCGATTTCTGGAACAGCAAGATGCTCATTATATTCAGTATGATGAATCCTTTAGACCACAGTTTTTGAATATCAATACACCGGAAAGCTTTTGGGAGGCAGAACGTATGATAAATAAATTAGAATTACTTAAAATCAGGACAGATGAAACTTAAAATATTTGGCAAACTCACAGACATCTTTAAAGTAGAAGAATACGATCTTCCATTGCACAATACAGCCAGTGTTGCTGAACTCAGATCGCAATTGTTCGAAAAATTTCCTGAATTGGGGAAAACCACTTTTTTAGTCGTTGTGAATGGAGTGAAAGCAGAAAACCAGCACTTGATTTCAGGTGAAGCAGAAATTGCATTATTACCTCCCTACTCAGGAGGTTAAAAAAATACATTACCATGAATATAAACAGATATAGCAGACAGATTATACTTCCGAATTTTGGCGTTGAAGCACAGGAAAAGCTTGCCCGTTCATCAGTTTTAGTGGTTGGAGCAGGCGGATTGGGATGCCCTGTTCTCCAGATTTTGGTCTCTTCAGGAGTCGGAGTGATAGGAATAGCAGATTCTGATAAAGTAGATCTGCACAATCTTCACCGTCAGTTTTTATATGACGAGCAAGATGTGGGAACTCCAAAAGTCGTTGCAGCCCTCGAACATTTGAATACCATGAATTCTGAAACCGAAATAGTCGCTTTTCAGGAGCTGGTCACCACACAAAATGTTCTTTCATTGATCCATAATTTTGATGTGATCGTAGATTGTACCGATAATTTTATGACAAGATACTTATTGAATGATGCCTGTTTTCTTTTGAAAAAACCTTTGGTGTATGCTTCTATCTTCAGATATGAAGGTCAAGTGGCGGTTTTCAATGTTGAAAAAGTAAATTCGGTGACACAATACCGGGATCTTTTTCCGATACCGCCAAATCCTAATGAAGTTCCGAACTGTAATGAAGCAGGAGTTTTGCCGTCCCATTCATCCGTTATTGGTACTTTTCAGGCTAATGAAGTCATCAAATTGCTGATCGGCTCAGATGAGGTTTTGGTACATGAGTTACTGATCTTTAATACCAAAAATTACCAGTCGCTGAAAATGACTTTTACTGAAAATAAAGAAAGATCAGGACCGAAAACCATAGAGGAATTCAAAAATTTCAATTATGATGTATTCTGTAATATCCATAAAGGTGATGACATCAGCTCGCATTCAGCTTTAGAAGAATTTCTGAATCAGAAAAACAGTGTTCTTATTGATGTAAGAGAAACTGAAGAACAACCGAGATTGAAAGCTTTAAACGCTCTGGAAATTCCATTGGCATCACTTGAACAACATTTACAATCATTAAAATCCTATCAAAACATCTGTTTCATTTGCGCCTCAGGAATCCGAAGCAAAAAAGCGGTGGAGATCACAAAAACTTATTTTCCGGAAAAAGAGATCAGGCATTTCCCGACCGGAGCAAAATCAGTTTATCATGAAAAAAATTAAGAATATATTTATAGAAGGTCCTATTGATCCTGCATTCGTTGCCGAAAGTATTGCTAAACACACGGTAAAAACAAGTATTGGTGGTCATAGCATATTCCTGGGTCAGGTTCGGGAAGACAAAATCAACGATAAGAAAGTTGAATCTATAGAATTCACAGCTTATCAGGAGATGGCATTGGAAAAAGCCCATGAAATCCGTGAAGAGATCATAACCAAATACGGACTTACCTGCGCTCACATCTATCATTCATTGGGAAACATCAAAGTGGGGGAGATCTGTCTTTTTGTGTTTACTTCAGCTCCACATCGTAAGGAAGCCATCAATGCATGTGACGAAATGGTGGACAGGATCAAAAAGGAAGTTCCGTTGTGGGGGAAAGAAATTTTGGAGGATAAATCTCACTCCTGGAAAGAAAATAAACAATAAAGTATGGTTAATATCACACATAAAACAAATACACTCAGGAAAGCTATTGCAGAAGCCGTTGTCAGCGTCAGTTCACAGGAGACGATCGATGCTATTGTGAATCAAAAAGTTCCGAAAGGAAATGTTTTTGAAATGTCCAAAACAGCAGGCTTATTCGCAGCCAAAAAAACGAGTGATGTTATTCCGGACTGTCATCCGCTTCCTATAGAATATACCTCTATTCAGTTTGAGATCATGGATTTGGATATTCATATCACTTCAGAAATTCATACGATCTATAAAACCGGGGTAGAAGTGGAGGCGATGCATTCCGCTTCAATCGTTGCCCTTACCATGTATGATATGCTGAAACCGATCGATAAAAACATTGAGATCAAAAACATCAGGCTGCTTGAGAAAAAAGGCGGAAAATCCGATATCAAAGATTCCGGTGAAGGGATCACAGCATCTGTAATTGTGTGTTCGGACAGTATTTTTGAAGGTAAAAAAGAAGATAAAGCAGGAAAAGCCATTATTTCATCCCTTGAGAAAAATAAGGTAAACATTAATGATTATGTGGTTATTCCTGATGAAATTGCTGAGATCCAGAGCAAGATCAGGCTGTATGCAGAAGACGGAATCTCGTTGGTAATGATTACAGGCGGAACCGGGCTTTCGAAACGAGATGTCACTCCCGAAGCTGTTCGTCCGTTGTTGGACAGAGAAATTCCCGGAGTTGCCGAAGCGATCAGAAATTATGGTCAGCAAAGAACTCCTTATTCGATGTTATCGAGAAGTCTTGCCGGGATGATCGGTGATACTCTGGTGATCGCACTTCCAGGCTCAACAAAAGGAGCCGAAGAGTCGATGGATTCTATATTCCCGGGGATTCTGCACATCTATAAAATACTGAACGGCGGAAAGCATTAAAGATTGCTGATAAAAATCAGTATATTAAAAGATAAAAAACTCTTTTAATTGAAGTTGAAATCTTACCTTTGTTCTATAAAAGACAAAAAGGTATTAATATTCTATTAAAACTAAAATGGATAAAAATCAATTAAAAGCAGGACATCCCGTTCACACTTATCTGGTGGAAGAGGAGCTGATCGATACATTACTGGAAGAATTGCTTCAAACAGATCCGAAGGAAGAATTTCAGAAATTTTATAACCTTTTCAACCACTTGTCAACCGTTGAGAGGAGATTTGAGCGAAAAGAAAATCAACTGTTTCCTTTTCTGGAGCAAAAAAGGTGGACCGGACCTTCCAGAAATATGTGGTCTTTCCATGATACGATCCGGGATATTTTCAGGATCATCAGAAAAAATATTGAAGAAAAAGATCTGGATTCCGCAAAACAAAACATAGAATATGCGGGTCAGAACTTAAGAAATCTGATGCAGGTGGAAAAAATGGTTCTCTTCCCGAATGCAATGGAGATCCTTACCGATGAAGAATGGATAAAAATGAGAGAAGGCGAAGATGAAATCGGCTGGATGCTGAGTCAGCCACCCGCAAAATATCCGGAAGAAGAGCAGTATGTACATCCTTCCGAAGATAAAACCATAAGAACCGATGTAAGTTTTGATGAAAATGCATCACACTTTGATGAAGGATATATGACAGTGGAACAGGTGAATCTTTTATTCAGAACATTGCCGCTGGATCTTACCTATGTGGATGAAAACGACAGAGTGATTTTCTATAACCGTGGAGACATTCGTGTTTTCCCGAGAAGTGCAGGAATTATCGGAAGAGAAGTGCGTTTTTGCCATCCTCCGAAAAGTGTGGATACCGTTCTGAAAATATTGGAAGCTTTCAGAAAAGGAGAGCAAAATGAAGCATCGTTCTGGTTCAATTATCGTGACAAGTTAATCTATGTACGATATTTTGCCGTAAGAGACGCACAGAAGAACTATCGAGGGGTTATCGAAATGTCTCAGGATATTTCGGAGATCAAAAAGATCGAGGGAGAAAGAAGACTTTTGGAATGGGAGTGATGATTATCATGAAAAATAAAATACCAAAAACTCTTTTATATAAATTCGAATATATATCTTTGTAATATAAAAATAACAAATGTTTTCTAAAACCTGTGAATACGCCATTCGTGCACTGATCTTCATCGCGCAGAAGTCCAAGGACGGAAGCAGAGTAGGGATCAAAGATATTTCATCAGGAATAGATTCCCCGGAGTATTTCATTGCCAAAATACTACAGGAACTCAGCAGAAAAGGTTTTGTACAATCTGCAAAAGGACCCAACGGTGGTTTTTATATGGATGAAAATAACCTCGAGCAATCTATAGCAGATATTGTAAGAGAGATAGACGGAGACAAACTTTTTTCAGGTTGTGGTTTAGGACTCAGAGAATGCTCGGAAGATCATCCTTGTCCTATCCATAATGATTTCAAACATATCCGTAAAGAAATAAGAGATATGCTGGAAAACTCCAAGATCAGAATGTTTGTCAAGAACTTAGATTTGAAACTGACTTTTTTAAAAAAATAAAATATTTATCAGAATCAATTAAAATCGAGTTTTAAGCAGTGACAAATAAAACACTAAAAGGTATTTATATCTTGTTAAATTGAATAAAATTATTTTAAGCCAAAAACGTAAACCAATCAAAATGAAAAAATCCATCTTCATCACTGCCGTTTTGTCTGCGTTCATCAGTATGAATTCATGCAAACAAAATCCATCCGCTGCCACAGATAAAACAGCGGATGCCGAAAAAATAGCTACAGACGGTTCATCAGAAGAACAAAAACTGGTTGCTCCGCCTTATGTACCTGCTCCTGTAGGAGAGAGAGCTGCCAAAAAAGTCATTGTAAGACTGGAAATTATTGAAAAAGTCGGTGAATTGGCAGATGGAACGCAATATAACTTCTGGACATTCAACGGAACAGTTCCCGGTAGTTTTATCCGCGCAAGAGTAGGAGATGAGATCGAGCTTCACCTTAAAAACAATGAAAACAGCAATTTTCCTCATAACATAGACCTTCATGCCGTGAACGGTCCCGGAGGAGGAGCAGAAGCCACATTTGTAGCACCAGGAACAGAGAAAGTATTCAATTTTAAAGCCTTGAATCCCGGACTGTATGTCTATCATTGTGCAACAGCACCTGTAGGAATGCATATCGCCAACGGAATGTACGGTTTGATCCTTATCGAACCGGAAGGAGGTTTACCGAAAGTAGACAAGGAGTTTTACATCATGCAAGGAGATTTCTACACCAAAGGAAAATTCGGGGATAAAGGATTACAGGAATTTGATATGGACAAAGCCATTGCAGAACATCCTGAATATGTAGTGTTCAACGGACATACAGGTGCTTTGCTAGGTAAAGGGGAACTTCAGGCTAAAGTTGGAGAAACAGTTCGTTTTTATGTAGGAAACGGAGGACCCAACCTTACCTCTTCTTTCCACGTTATCGGTGAGATCTTTGACAAAGTATACATAGAAGGAGGAAGCAAGATCAATGAAGATGTACAAACTACTTTGATTCCACCGGGAGGAGCTACAATCGTAGAATTTAAAGCAACCGTTCCGGGAGAATATGTGATCGTAGACCATGCCATTTTCAGAGCATTCAATAAAGGAGCTTTGGGAAAAATAAAAGTGACGGGTCCTGAAAATCCGGCCATTTATAAGAAAAATTAAATTAAAGTAAATATATAGTTGAAAGGGTGTTATTACTTAGGTCTCATTGGGGATTATAAAAAGGGAAATCATGAAAGGTGTATTAGTAATATTTTTTATAATTGTTATCAGTCAGGTTTCCTGTTCCGGTCACCGCGATGTTTCTGATACGAAGCCCCACGTTCAACACCATCCGAACAAAGTCTCCAGCTCAAAAAAAATGGTAAAAATAGATGGGGGAACGTATAAAGCCTTTATTGGTAAAGATTCAGGGAGAATCGTAAAAGTTAAAACATTTTATCTTGACGAAAGTCCTGTTACCAATGGAGAATATCTCGAATTCCTGAAGAAAAATCCCCAATGGGCCAAAAGTAAGATCCTAAGACTATATGCAGATACAACCTATCTGAAAAACTGGAAGAGCGATTTTGAAATTCCTGAAAACTTAGGTCCGGAAACGCCTGTCACCAATGTTTCCTGGTATGCCGCAAAAGCGTATGCCGAAAGTGTAGGGAAAAGACTTCCGACAATAGATGAATGGGAATATGTAGCACTTGCGGACAGAGATTCCAAAGATGCTTCCCAAAAGCCGGAGTTTACAGAATTTATATTGAAATCCTATCAGAAAAAAGATAAAAGCAAACAGCCTGTAAAGCATTCACAACCTAATTATTACGGTGTTTATGATATGTACGGAATGGTGTGGGAATGGACCTATGATTTCAATTCGGTGATGATGAGCGGGGAATCCAGAAAAGATAATACCACCAATGAATCTCTATTCTGTGCAGGCGCGGCAGTTACATCAGCGGATCTCAGAAATTATGCGGCATTTGTCCGGTATGCACTCAGAGGAAGCTTGAAAGCCGATTACTGTCTCAACAACCTTGGATTTAGATGTGCGAAAGATTAATTAAAGTTTAAATAAAATGAAAAGTCTATTATATTTTTTGTTGGCACTGGTTTTATTCTCCTGCAGCAAAAAAAACGAACCTTTGAAACCTGATTCCATATACAATCTGGCTTCTGAATGGGAAAAACAGGACGGAAGTAAAATAACCTTCTCCGACTTCCAGGGAAAAGTAATTGTTACCACCATGATCTTTACCTCATGCAAAACGGCTTGCCCCAGACTGGCTGATGAAATGAGAAACATTTCTAAAATGGTAGGAAAAGTAGACAGTGATGACATCCAATATGTTTTGATCTCTATCGATCCTGAAACAGACACGCCGGAAGTTATGAAAGCCTATATGGAAATCAATAAATTTAAGGATGATGAATGGACTTTCATCCGAAGTACAGAAGCAGAAACAAGGGAATTGGCTAATATCATGGCTGTGAAGTATAAAGAAATTTCACCGATAGAATTTTCTCACTCCAATATCATCAGTGTCTATTCTAAAGAAGGAATACTCGCTTTCCAGAAAGAGGGCTTAGGAAATGATAATGAAGCCCTTGTAAAAGAAATCAAAAAACAATTAGAATTATAATCCGAAAAGTATTTAACAATGAAAAAATTATTATTAGCAGCATTACTGTTATCACTTAGCATCACCGCTTGTTCAGACAAAAAAGAAACAGTAGCAACAGATACAACAAACGCTACAGAATCCAATATAATGCTTGATGAACCTAAACCGGCAGACTCTTCAGAGATTACATCCACAGCTGCAGCAAGCGGTCCTGAAGCTGAAATTGCAGAAGGAAAATCATTGGTGGAAGGTACAGACTGCCTTGGTTGTCATAAGCTAGACTCAAAGTTAGTAGGTCCTGCTTATCAGGAAGTGGCTGCTAAATATACAGAAGCAGATATTGATCAGCTTGCACAGAAAATCATTGACGGAGGTAAAGGCGTTTGGGGAGATATTCCTATGACACCACATGCCGGAATGAGTAAAGAAAATGCACAGAAAATGGTAAAATATATTCTTTCATTAAAAAAATCATAAGAATATAAATCCTTAAAAAAAACAAAAAATTTTAAAACAATAAAAGATAAAAAAGTATTAAATTATGAATATAAAGACAGATTTTATAGGCGAAATAGTGGCGGAAGATTTTAGAACTGCTGCAATATTCAAAAAGTACGGAATCGATTTCTGCTGCAAAGGAGGCAGAACCATCGAAGAAGCCTGCGAAAACAGAAAGATCGATACAGAACCCATCTACGAAGAAATAGAAAACCTTTCAAAAAGAGATGACAATTCTATTGATTTCAACAGTTGGCCATTAGATTTACTCGCAGATTATGTAGAGAAGACACATCACCGCTACGTGGAAGAGAAAACACCTGTTCTTCAGGCATTTTTAGACAAGCTTTGTAAGGTACATGGTGGAAGTCATCCCGAACTGTTTGAGATCAGAGAGCTGTTTGATGCTTCTGCACAGGATCTGGGAGCACACATGAAGAAAGAAGAACTTATGCTTTTCCCATTCATTAAAAACATGGTTAAAGCACAGATTGACGGAAGTGCAATTCCACAGCCGCCATTCGGAACAGTGGAAAATCCGGTGAACATGATGAAGCATGAACACACCGTAGAAGGGGAAAGACTGAGAAAGATTGCAGAACTTACTGATGAATACACTCCTCCGGCTGATGCCTGCAACACATATAGAGTAACTTTCTCAATGCTTCAGGATTTTGAAAATGATCTTCACAAGCACATTCATCTGGAAAATAACATCCTTTTCCCGAAAGCAATTAAACTGGAAAAAGAATTTCAGTAAAGTACAACATTAAAAATTGAGTATATGACACCTAAAAAATTATGGATCTGGCTCACGGCGGTCATTCTGGGTTCCTTTGCGGTACTTATTTTCTATGGCGTGGAGATCTACAGAAAGATTCCGCCGGTTCCCGACAAAATTGTAACTACAGATGGTACCATTATAGCAACCGGACAGGACATCAAAGACGGACAAAATGTTTGGCAATCTATCGGGGGACAGACCGTTGGAAGTATATGGGGACACGGAGCATACATCGCGCCTGACTGGAGTGCCGACTATCTTCACCGCGAATCACTTCTTCTTCTGGAAGAACTGGCTAAAAAAGATGGAAAAGTTTATAAAGATTTATCCGACGATGAACAGGCGAAATACAAGGTTCTTCTGAAAAAAGAAATCCGCAAAAATACGTTGGACGAAGCCACAAACACCATTGTGATCAGTCCGGAACGTGCTAAAGTACAGGCAGAACTGGCTAAGTATTATGCAAAAATATTCATGGATGATCCGGAAATGGCAAAGCTGAGAGATCAATACGCTATTCCGAAAAATACAGTTAAGACTCCCGAAAGAATGGCAAAAATGAATGCCTTCTTCTCATGGGCAGCGTGGGTTTGTATCACA
The DNA here is from genome assembly GCF_050470705.1 of Chryseobacterium sp. NRRL B-14798. Lineage (NCBI taxonomy): Bacteria > Pseudomonadati > Bacteroidota > Flavobacteriia > Flavobacteriales > Weeksellaceae > Chryseobacterium > Chryseobacterium sp. NRRL B-14798. Next base: position 2,069,911 of record NZ_JBFLUL010000005.1, read on the forward strand.
GATCGTCCCGGCGATGAGGTTTCATATACCAATAACTGGCCTCATGATGAGATGATCGGTAATATTCCGCCGCCTTCATTGCACTTATGGTCAGGTTTCAGTGTCCTGATGCTGTTGGGTTGTGTAGGTTTACTCGTATTTTATCATGCCCGTCATAAAGAAGAAGAACTCAGCGAGAAACTTCCGTTGGAAGATCCTTTAAGAAATATGAAGCCAACTCCTTCCATGAGGGCTACGTTAAAATATATCTGGGTTGTTGCTCTTCTGATCCTGGTTCAGATGCTTGCAGGGGTAGTTACCGCACATTACGGGGTAGAAGGAAGTGCTTTCTATGGATTTCCGCTGGATGAGATCCTGCCACAATCCATTTCCCGAAGCTGGCATGTTCAGCTGGCTATTTTCTGGATTGCAACCTCATGGTTGGCAACAGGATTATATATTGCACCTGCCGTTTCAGGATACGAACCAAAATATCAGGTACTTGGGGTGAATGTTTTATTCGGGGCATTGCTGATCGTGGTTTTAGGTTCATTGGCAGGACAATGGTTCGGAGTAATGCAGAAATTAGGGTATGTTGATAATTTCCTTTGGGGACATTCCGGATACGAATATGTAGAATTGGGTAGAGTATGGCAGATTTTACTATTGGTTGGGCTTATTTTGTGGTTGGTATTGATGATCAGAGCCTTATTACCTGCCTTGAAGAAAAAAGATGCCAACAGACATTTACTACTTTTATTCACGCTTTCTGCAGTAGCGATCGCATTGTTCTATGGAGCAGGATTAATGTACGGAAGACAAACACACATGGCAATTGCCGAATATTGGAGATGGTGGGTCGTACACCTTTGGGTAGAAGGTTTCTTTGAAGTATTTGCAACCGTTGTAGCAGCATTCTTATTTACAAGATTGGGATTATTAGGATTAAAATCCGCTACCAATGCCGTATTGTTCTCTACCATTATTTTCCTTGCAGGGGGTATCTTAGGAACATTCCACCACTTGTATTTCAGTGCTACACCTACCGCAGTATTGGCTTTAGGAGCTACATTCAGTGCATTGGAAATTGTTCCGTTGGTATTGATTGGGTTTGAAGCATGGCAGAATTATAAGATCAGTAAATCCACAAAATGGATCAGAGCTTACAAATGGCCGATCTACTGCTTCATTGCTATGTGTTTCTGGAATTTCTTAGGAGCAGGGATCTTTGGATTTGCGATTAATCCGCCGATTGCGCTATACTATATTCAGGGCTTGAATACAACAGCTGTACATGGTCATGCTGCATTATTCGGAGTGTACGGAATTTTAGGAATCGGATTGATGATGTTTGTATTGCGTGGATTGTATCCGGACAGGCACTGGAATGATAAACTCATTGGATGGGCATTCTGGCTTACCAACATCGGCTTATTGGTCATGGTTACCATCAGTTTACTTCCTATTGGCATCATGCAGTCTGTTGCATCTATTAAAGAAGGATATTGGTATGCCCGTTCCGCAGAATTCATGCAAACCGATATGATGCATACCTTACGCTGGCTGCGCGTTCCCGGGGATGTGTTGCTTGCTGTGGGAGAACTGTTGATCGTCATTTTCATTATCGGACTTAAAACAGGATGGTCATTAAAAGAAAAGAGATAATATAATCAACTTGAGCTGCTGCTGAAAGGCGGCAGTTCTTTTTAAAATTTGAAGATATGAAAAGGAATGAAAATTTAGTACCACTATCAAGAGATCATCATTTCGGATTGTTGTGCAGCTGGAAGATCCGTGAAGGGGTAAGAAAGAATATTATTTACGACAGGATCAAAAAATATATCAACTATTTTTGGCAGGAAAGCCTGAGCAAACATTTTGAAATAGAGGATACCGTATTGCCGGAACCGGAAAATGAAAGCCTTCAGTTTCAGATGCAGAAAGAACATTCTGAAATAAGAAAGCTGATTAATACTGTGAATCAATCTCAGAATCCCAGACTTTTAGAAGATTTTGCAGATGCTTTGAGCGGGCATATACGTTTTGAAGAACGAATGTATTTTCCACATCTGGAAAACCATTTATCAGATGATGAAATGACGGAAATAGGAAACAAACTGAGCCTTATCCATCAGAAAGAGCAGGACAACTATCCGGATCAGTTCTGGAAATGATTTTTATCATTAATTTTAAACAGTATGACAACTTATAAACAGGCAGGAATAGGCGAGTACCTCTATTTGGCAATGGGGATCTGCAACGGCCATAAAGTGGTGATGGGAGTAGGGTATACCTACGAATATGCTGATAAAAAGGCAAAAGAGTTTGAATTGGCAAGCAAACGATTGGTAAAATATGTTGACATTTCTCTGATAAAAACAGGAGAAAAAGAAAAATGCAGGACCCTGAAAAAACTGGATTAATCTTCATTTTTCACGAAATGTTATTTGAATAATTCAACTTATACCCTTATCTTTGAAAAGAGATAAGAAAGTCTTATTATAAATATTTCTTTTCGTGCTACTTATGGACAGATTGATTCGATTCGGACATTTATTTTTTACCATTTTCACTTTGTTACTTTTTTTTGGCTGTAAAAAAGAATCTGGCCATCAGAAAAATAGCGCACAAAATTCATTTGTTTTTGTTGCAGCAGCGGCTAACCTCAGAGATGTTCTGGAAGAATTAAAAAAACTTTATATAACGGAAAATCCCGGTAAAAAAATAGAACTTACCTTCGGATCTTCAGGATTATTGACTCAGCAGATCGTCAATGGAGCACCCTTTAATCTCTTTCTCTCCGCAGATTCCTCTTTCATAGAGAAAATTAAAAACGAAAACAGGAATTTCGGTAAAGCCGAAATATATGCATTAGGAAAAGTAGCGATGTGGAGCTCGGCATTTGATCTTTCAGAAGGTTTGCAAACATCATTGAACCCCGAAATAAAAAAAATCGCAATTGCTGATCCTGAATTGGCTCCATATGGGAAAAATACCGTTCAGGCTTTGAAAAATACAGGAATCTATCCAAAGATCGAACACAAAATAGTCTGGGCGGAAAACATTGGTCAGGCTGCACAATTTGCCGCTACAGGGAATGCTGATCTCGCTTTTATAGCCCTTTCTACAGCTATGAGCAAAGAAATGAAAGCTAAAGGGAATTATTATCTCTTGTCGGAGAACGAAGCAGCTTCAATCCCACAAAGCGGCATCCTGCTGAAAGGAAAAAAACAGACAGAAGCCAAGCAGTTCTTTGATTTTATAAGAAGCCGAAAAACAGCACAGATCTGGCAAAAATACGGATACCAAACTGAAATACGACACTAAATGCTAGATCAGGAATTTATCTACACATTATTCCTAACAGGAAAATTAGCATTGGTGACCACTTTGATACTGATCATCATAGGCATTCCTGTGGCATATTGGCTCACCTATTCCCGTTTCAAGCTGAAATTTGTTCTGGAAACTCTTATTTGTATGCCAATGGTACTGCCTCCTACCGTAATGGGATATTATCTTTTGGTGGCTTTCAGTCCGGAAAATGCGTTCGGGAAATATCTTCAGGAATGTTTCGATGTCCGGTTGGCTTTTTCGTTCAATGGAATTGTTGTGTCGAGTATTATTGCTAACCTTCCGTTTATGATCCAGCCTTTACAGAATGGATTTTCAGCGTTGCCTGATGAACTTAGACAAGCTTCCTACACGATGGGAAAATCAAAATTGGTTACCCTTTTCCGCGTGCTTATCCCCAATATAAAGACTTCCGTTATTACAGCTATTGCGCTCACTTTTGCGCATTGTATAGGGGAATTCGGGATTGTGATCATGGTGGGAGGAAGTATTCCGAAGGAAACAAGAATTGCCTCAGTGGCTATTTACGATCAGGTTCAGGCACTTAATTTTGAAGCAGCCAATAAGTATGCATTTGTCCTTTTCATACTGTCTTTTTTAATCTTGCTTCTGATTTACAGTATTAACCGCAAAATTAACTTTACAACTTTCCGATGATTGAGATCCACCTAAAACATCAGATTTTTACCTCTTCGGGAAGTAAAATGTTAGAGGTTAATGAACAGCTGGAAACAGGTGGGATTATACACGTTTCCGGAGATTCGGGGATTGGAAAGACTGTGTTTTTTAAGATCATGGCAGGATTGCTTACTCCGAATTTTGGGGTGATTAACATCAACAACGAAACGGTATTGGATACTGAAAACCGGATTTTTCTTCCTCCGCAAAAACGTAATACAGCATTGATGTTTCAGAATTATGCTTTGTTTCCGAATATGACGGTAAGACAGAATATTACTTTTGCACAGAAGGAAAAAAACACTGAAAAAATCGATCGTTTACTGGAAAAATTTAACCTTAAAAACTTTGAAAATGTTTTCCCATCAAAACTTTCAGGAGGGCAACAGCAGAGGATTGCATTGGCAAGAGCTTTGGTTCAGGATGCTGAGATCATTCTCCTTGATGAACCGCTTTCCGCAGTGGATCCTTTAATGAGAAAAATAATGATGACGGAGATCGTTGAACATCAAAATAATGGAGCGACGGTTTTTATGACCAATCATAGCGAAGAGGAACTCAGTGCTTTTCCGTGTAGAAAATTGATGATTAAATGAAAATAATGTAGTAATGAAAAACTTTAATTTCTGGCTGAAGCTTTGCCTGTTCAATTTCTTCATAGTATCGGTGGTCGGTGTTATGATGAGGTATAATCTCGCATTTTCACTTCCGGGATTTTCTCATAAATTCATGCAGGAATCGCATTCTCATTTTGCATTTTACGGATGGGTTTCGGCAGCGATTTATCTTTTTGTTACGAAATACCTGACTGAAAGTGATGCTGGAATTGCCGTTTCAAAGTATCAGTTTTTGCAGATTTTTAATCAGATCGGTTCATACGGAATGCTGATTACTTTTCTTTATGGAGGGTATTTCTGGCTTTCCATCGTGTTTTCTTCAGTAGCTTTATTTACCGGTTTTGCTTATTATCTATTTTTACTGATTGATCTTAGGAAAAATAAGAATCCTGAAACCATTTGGCTGAAGTCAGGAGCATTCTTTGCTACATTGTCGGCGATCGGAATTTTCGGGTTGGGATATTTTTCGGCAAGGAAAGACGAGTTCGATGTGCTGTTCAGAGCTTCTACCTATTTTTATCTTCATTTTCAGTATAACGGATTTTTCCTGTTTTCCTCCATAGGTTTGTTTTTGATCTCCCTGAAAAAATACGGCGTTCAAATTCAGGAAAAACTGAATAAAACCATTTTCCGCTTATTGGCTGTTGGATGTTTTTTCGGATATGGACTTTCCATTTTATGGATAGATATGCCGGAGCTCCTTCACATCTTTTTCGGTGTGATTTCTATCCTTCAGATTATAGGAGCAATTAAACTTTGGAGATGGTTCGAGCAAACCAAACTATTCAAAAAACAGCATGTCATACAAAAATGGCTTCTTGTGGTTGTAGGCTTTGCATTTTTAGGAAAATTCATTCTTCAGATCTTATCGGCAATTCCTGAACTGGGAATTTACGCTTTCAGCAATATCAATATCGTGATCGGGTATTTGCACTTAGTTTTACTGATGGGAGTGAGTCTTTTCCTGATCTGGAAAATGCTGCATCTGGAAAATATCAAGATCAACAAATTCCTTCAGACCAGTATTGTGATCATGATCTTCGGGATCATATGTAATGAGGTTATTTTGGGACTTTCGGGATTCTTTTCCATCGTTTACATTCCATTTTTAAGTGCAAAATACTGGCTGCTTTTTGCTTCGGTGGTCATTATGATCTCGATCGGGATGTTTATCAGAGCTTTAAGAATAAAGAATTACATCAATAAAGAATTTAAAAATATCAATCTAAACCAATTTAATAAATAATGAACAAAAAACCAGTACACAATTTTCATATTCCTGTAATGGGACTGGCTTATACCATAGACAGTCCGATCCGTGTTGCCCCAGTTTGGAATTTCTTCCGTAGTGTCTATTATCGATGATGAGATCGTGGAAAGAATGAGAGATTTTTACAGTAAGAAATTCAATTTTGATATTCTGCCATTTCCATAAAATCGGAAGATCACAGAGCGAGAAGAATCACGGCATATCTGGATATGATGGATGATATTGTTACGAAAAAATGTAAAGATTTTAAAGAAGAAATTACCAAAAACACAGAAAGCTTAAAACAGTTTATCGGAATGTTGCCGAGTACTTCCGATTTCAAAAAAGGATTACAGAACATTCTCGATAAGAAAAACGATCTCGCAGCAGACATTAAAAAATTCATTGATGAAAACCTTTTTCCGGGCGAAATTGATGTCAACATCATGACCAAAGTAGATAAGGACAACTTCGTGAAGGATGTACAGCTTCCTACGATTTATAATGATGCCCATGCTTCTCTGCGTGGTTTTGCGAAGAGTAAACTGTCCTCATCTGTAGTGTTTTCAGCAGGGATGAATCCCAGATTATACAGCTATCTGGAGGAATTTGAACACTTTTTTCCTAATGAAAACGGAGAACTGAAAAAGAAGATCATCATCAAGGTAAGTGATTTCCGTTCAGCGATGATCCAGGGAAATTTTCTTGCAAAAAAAGGACTTTGGGTTTCGGAATACAGAATAGAATCCGGTTTGAATTGTGGTGGTCATGCTTTTGCTACGGACGGACTTTTGATGGGTCCAATCATGGAGGAATTCAAACAAAAAAAGAGTGAACTCCAGTCTTCGGCATATTCTTTATGGAGCGAAGCATTGAAACAAAAGGGTAAAACGGCTCCTTCCGAGCCTTTAGACATTAAAATTTCTGTACAAGGCGGTGTAGGAACTTCTGAAGAACACGAATTTCTTCTCTCAAATTATAATGCAGACAGTGTAGGATGGGGTTCTCCGTTTTTGTTGGTTCCGGAAGCTACTTCTCTCGATCAGGAAACAAGAGATCTTCTGGTGAAAGGAAAAGAAGAAGACTTCTATCTGAGCAACATATCACCATTGGGAGTTCCGTTCAATACAATCAAAGGAACAAGCAATGAGATCATCAAGGGAAAAAATATAGCAAAAAGTAAGTTCGGGAGTTCATGTCCTAAAAAACTTTTGGCTTTAAGCAAAGAATTTGATCCGAAAGGAACCTGTACCGCTTCAAAAAAATATCAGGATATCAAAATGGATGAGCTGGAAAATAACAGAGCAAATCTTACAGATAAACAATACGAAAAAAGCAGAAAAAATATCACCGATAAATCCTGCCTTTGTGTAGGTCTTGTCAATTCCGCTTATCTGGAACACGGATTGCCGATAAAAGGTGAGAAACAAGGAGTTGTTATTTGCCCAGGACCTAATCTTAGCTTTTTCGACAGAGAACTTTCACTTTCGGAAATGGTTCGCCATATTTACGGATACGGAAATGTTTTGCCGGATGAACGCCGTCCAAATGTCTTTATCAACGAATTGAAACTGTATGTGGATCATCTTAAAAACGAAATAGCCGATTTTTCTGAAGAGATCACCAAATCTCAGGTGAAAAAATGGGAGAGCTTCAAAGCTAATTTACTGAAAGGAATTGCTTATTATGAAGATCTTTTTGCCCATACAAACTATTTCAGATCAAAAGTAGACCGTATTTTTTCTGAACTGAAATCATACAGATCAAAAATTGATCAGATCCAGATTCCGCAGTTATAAGCTGTAGAATTTAAAATACTCCTGGCTCATTCATCAGCTTCATTACACTTCCAAGATCTTTCAGATCTTTGATCTTATATTGGAACATGATCATCACTTTTTCCTTTACAGCAACAGCAAGGTGATGAATGGGACAGGGATTTTCCCCATTACATAAGGATAACCCTAAAAGACATGAGGTAAGAACTTCCTTACCTTCAAAATTTTCATAGATGTCTTTGATTGTCAGATTCTCAAATTGTTCATCATCGAGATAAAAACCACCACCTTTTCCTTTTCCTGAAGAAATCAGTTTTTTTCTGGTCATATGCTGTAAAATTTTGGAAGTGAAAGGGGTAGGGGTGCCTATTTTTTCCGAAATATCTGCGATCCCAATCTTCCGCCTTTCAATGGCAAGTATAATACATGCTTTTATTGCATACTGACATGTATTCGAAAATATCAACATTTATTCTTATTAATGATTAAACTACTAACTTGGTTGTAAAAATACAAAAACCTCGCCGAAACCATAGATTTTAGGAGATTCATATTTGGTATAAAGTTGAAGTGAAGCTTAAAAAAATGAAAGCCACTAAAATTCTAATGACTTTCATCGATCAAGACAAATTATTTCAGTTTGAAATTAGGCGCAATTTTCAGAGCAAGCCACGTCCACGTTTGCAGATCTTTTGGTTCTGAAACATTTTTAAGGACTTTCATACTGTCACTTGCAAACATAAAGGAATGACCTAGGTTTACCGTGATCACTTTCCAGAATTTTTGGATGAGAACCAGATCCAGTTCGCTTCCTAAATAAGATGAATATTTTTTTTCCAGATTATTCTCACCCAGTTTTCCGTTTGTAGTGAAAATGTGCAGGTTACCCGTAATTATGGAGTTAGAATTAAACTTAAAAGTAGATTTAAGATAATAATCATTCAACCCGAAACCGTTAAAATGGCTTGTTCCAAAATAAAAATAATCCATAAACCCATTATGCAGGTGATTGGTTCCATACAAAGGGCTGAACGATCTGTTTTCTCCGGAATAAGTATCATAACTCCTACCGGAAAGCCATTCCGTCCCGGCAACAATATTAATCTTTGGATGAATCAGAAAATCTGAATTGATTGAAAACTGATAAGCAGACTTGGTCTGAGCGCTTGTGTTTTTACCCGTTTGATAATATGCTGAACCGAAAAAACCGATGTTTTCGAAATATTTTTTCGCATTGATTCCCATTGTCAACATATCATAATGGGTACCTGATGGATTTTGCAAAATATTATTCAGAGCGATGGCTGAGAATAGGAATTTGTTGTTTCCGGTAAATTGATAATGCAAAACCTGAAGTGATTTTGTGATTTCTCCACCCTCCGAAATGCTGTAAATCTCTTTTTCGGACAAATCATTGGTATCATTATCATCATTGTTGTAGGTGATTGCAGCTTCGATTTTAGAATTCGGACTTAGGGTATAAATACCTTTCAAAGTTTCAAAACTTCGTCCCTGCATCATCCAATCCAATGTCCCAAGTAAACGTTCGTTGTCGTAGGAAAGAATCTGTTTCCCTAGTTTCAAAGAAAATTGGCCTGAAAACTGATATTTTGCCCAGGCTTCATGAATGGTGAAGTTCTGATTTTTTCCTGTATTGGAAGCTGTTTCTCCCCATGTTCTTACATCCTGTGCACTGAGGTAAACTTCCAGGTTTTTATAATAATAATCTATTCCGACTCGAGCACGGGAAAGAACAGTTGTCTCTGCAGATTTCCCTTTTGGAATGAGGGTTCTTGCTCCATTATCCAGTTCTGCTCGTGTTCGCAGATCAATGTTCATTTTCAGACTATCCATTTGTGCATTGGCCAATCCGAAAGCGAGGCTTAAAATGCCTAAAGTAATTTTGTTCTTAAACATTTCATTAAGGTTCAGCGGTTATTTTATAAGTTTGATGACAAGCAACACAGTTGTTGAGAAGTTCATTCATTTTCACCTGAATTTCCTGTCTGTCGTATTTTTGCTTGGCCATTTTTGACATTACATCAAAAAGTTCATGGGTATGAAAGCCCATTTGTTTGAACTCATAGGGTAAAGATCTTACCAATCCCTGAGGAATGGTATTTATCTTACAGGCTCCGGATTGCTGACCAACACCGGCGACCATATTGGGATCGTTTTTAGCAATTCCGTCATTGATCTTTTGTACACTTTCCAAGAAACCCCGCATTTCTGCCATCACATATTCACGGTTTTCTTTGGTCATTTTTATCTCGGATCTGCTGTCTTTTTTAATGATCACTTTTTCGCCCTGATAAAAGAATTTATAGACCAGAACAACATTCAGAATGATGGATATCATCATCATCATCATCATCAGTAACATGAGGTTTTTTTTCATTTTTTTTAAGTTTTTATTATTAACAAGGTCTTTCACATCCAGATTTGGTATAAAAATGCCAGTTGACAGCTGTAGCCATTACGCAACCCACTACCAAAAACCAGAAAAAGAGCCTTGAATCACCTGTCATCATTCTGGATTGTGTGATCAAAACATTGAACACAAAAGGTCCGAAAGCGGCCACTGCTGCAGTCCAGCCTATAACTCCGGCTGCTTTTCTCGGAGAATCTGAGAAAATGACTGGGAATTGCTTGAACGTTGCTGCATTTCCAATTCCTGTGAAGAAAAAGATGGCTAAAACGATAAATAGGAAATCCTCGAACTGATCGGGAGAAGTAGGTGTTAAATATCCTCCGAGAATCAATCTGCAAATCAGGATGATCAATGCTATTCCGGTAACCTGTGTAAGTAATGCACCTCCGATCTTATCAGCAACTTTTCCAAAGATCACTCTGGATGCTGAACCAATAAGCGGTCCGTAAAATGCAAACTGTAGCGGATCAAGGTTTTTGTCTAAAGGAACATACAGGTTTTTGATCATCATAGGGAAGGATGCCGAAAATCCTGCAAAAATCCCGAAGGTCATGATATAGGTCATTGTACAGTACAGGGTATGTTTATCCTTGAAGATGTCCAATTGCTCTTTGAAAGATGCCTTTACCGGAATACTTTTTAATGAGAACCATGCCCAGATTCCAATGATAAATAGTGGAATAACATAGATGAACGCAATATTTTCCAAGTAGATGGTTTTACCTGTTTCCACAATGATCTCGCCACCTCCCATGAATGAAAAGATACTTAAACTGATCACAAGTGGTGAAAGCAACTGTACCAGGCTTACTCCAAAATTACCGATTCCAGCCTGAATACCGAGTGCGGTTCCGGCTTCTTTTTTCGGGAAAAATAAGGATGTTGAAGGCATAAAAGATGAAAAGTCTCCACCACCGATTCCCAACAAGAATCCAATCACCATAAAATAAGTAAAGGATGTCTCAGGATTCATAACGGCAAATCCAAGCATGACCACAGGAATGATCTTGATGAGTGAACTGACAGAAACTACCTTTCTGGTACCATAGATAGGAATTAGAAATGTATTGACAATTCTTAGAAGCCCTCCCGCTAATCCGGGCATTGCTCCCATCCAGAATAGCTGGTCATCTGTGAACTGAAAGCCAATGTGAGGAAGTTTGATAACGATGACGCTGTATAAAAACCAGGTCGCGAAAGATAAGGTGAGAGCCGCAGTTGTAATGGTCAATGTTTTCCATGCTGTTTTTTTGCCGCTGCGTTTCCAGAATTCTTCGTTGGAAGAGTCATAGTTGGTGAGCCAATGTGAATCATTCATCTTTTTAGTTGTTTATTTTTGGGTTTAATGTTAATCTTTGTTGCAATTGACATGTTCAATTCTATCCTTAATGTGTGGTGCTTCTTTATGTGTCATTTTTTTGATTATTGTATTCATCCAGAAAAGAGATATGGCTGAAACCAGGAACACGAAAATCCATGAGCTGGTCCATAATCCTGAAAAATCTAGGAGATAACCAAATAAGATAGGTCCAATGAAGCCTCCTAAACCACCGATAAGCCCTACCATTCCACCAACAACACCCACTTCATTCGGAAAGTATTCAGGGATATGTTTGTAGACGGCCGCTTTACCGATTCCCCACATAATGCCAATAAGAATGACAAGAATGGAGAAAACCCATATATGTGCTTCAAATTTGATGAGGGTAACGCCCTGTGCTAAAAGTTGTTTTTTCTGTACTTTTTCATTGTGTTTTACCAAAACTTCCTGCCATGAAAATGATTTGGGTAATACAGAGGTTTGCTGAGGTATTTCAGGTTTTGAACTGATGCTGAATTCTCCGTTATCAAGAATAATCTTATCTTTTTCAATGGATTGAACTGTTCCTGTTTTTTTTGCAGTGATTCCTTTTCCCGGTGTCAAAATCTCCATTTTAGGAAGCATCAATAATCCGCTTAAGACCAGAGAAGAATAGAGTACCCAGTACATGACTTTTCTGGCCCCGAATTTATCTGAGAGATAGCCTCCAAATGCACGGATCACACCGCTCGGTAAACTGAATGCGGAAGTAAGAAGTCCTGCTAAAACCAATGAAGTTTGGTAAACACTTACATAATAAGGCAATAACCATTGTGAGAAAGCAACAAACAGGCCGAATACCAGAAAATAATACAGACCGAATCGCCAAACCCTGATTTTGCTTAAAGGATTAAGAAGCTGTTTTACTGATTTGTTCTGAACTGCTGCTTTTTTATTTTCAACAAAAAACAGGAATATAAATCCGATGATCGTTAACGTAATTCCGTAGATGATGGGAAGCATTCTCCATCCGTTTTCCGGATCATCAGCAGATAGATAATTGAGCAGAGTAGGAGCAAAAAATGTAGTAAGAGCAGCTCCTGCATTTCCCATTCCGAATATTCCCAATGCACGTCCCTGCCATTCTTTCGGGTACCAAGCAGAAGTGAAGGCAATACCTACGGCAAATGCTGTGCCCACCATTCCGAATAGGACACTTAATAACAAATAGATCCAATAAGAATCTGCAAAATATAATAAAAATAAAGGTATGCTGCAAAGTAAAAGTAAAGTTGAGAATACAGGTTTTCCTCCATATTTATCTGTTAAAATCCCTAAGGGAAGTCTCATGATAGAGCCTGAAAGAATAGGGATTCCCAAAAGCCAGCCTGTTTCTACCACAGACCAGTTGAAAATATTGTTGTCAACAAGATAAGTAACTAAAACACCGTTTAAAGTCCAACAGGCAAAACAGATCGTAAATGCCAAAGTATTCAGAAACAGAATTCTGTGGGCGGAAGATAAATTTGCGTTCATTGTTTCGGTTTTTTTTAATAATCTAGTTTACTTGCACAAAGATATTATAAATAAGACATTTTTGTCTTATTATAGATTTTTTTTCTATTTTTGTGTCATAAATCATGTTATTCTATACATAAAGCGATCAATGGAGTATATGATTCGAGGTTGTATTATCATCATTTCAAGTAATTAAAATATTCATTATGAGGAGTATTACGCGGATGGAAATTATCCTATATGTTCAGAAGCAGAAAAAAAGTACACATTTTTACTCAGCCTTATTCCGGCAGATCCCGGCACCTAACGTCCCCAATAGGAAGAATGTTTTATTTGGAGATCACTACAGACTTAGATTCATACAAAATAATATCAATGAAGATGAATAAATACTACGCGGGCATCTTTCTTTTCATGGTTTTCATCTACGCATTCTACAATAGAGAAATTTATACTGAAAAGGCAGATTACGGTGATTTTAAGCTTTCAGAAAAAGCCTTGAACGGTGAGAGACTGTGGCTGGAAAATAATTGTAATGCTTGTCATCAACTGTATGGTCTGGGGGGATATTTAGGCCCGGATCTTACTAATGTTACGTCCAGGCCTGATAAAAGTGATGAATATCTAAAGGTAATGATGATCAGCGGGATCAAATCCATGCCCAAATTCGATTTTTCGCCTGATCAGCAGGACCAGATCCTACAATTTTTAAAAGAAGTTGATAGAACGGGGTATTATCCAACACAGAATGCTGTGATCAATTATGGCGGATGGGTAGACTATCCACAAAAAGTAAAAAATGAAAAATAACGCTTATCCTTTCTATTATATACTGATCGGGCTGCTGAGCCTGGTACTGTGTCTTTTTGTTGGTTTTTTATCTGGTGTACAGTATGCGGTTCCGGATTTTGCTAAAACCATATTTCCATTTACTGTTCTTCGGCCGTTACATACTCTTTTTGCCCTTTCATGGATCTTTATGACAGCTATTGGCGGGATCATGTGGTATATCCAGAATGATAAGACAAGCTCAGGGATTATGAAGTGGCAATTTTGGGTCTTTACATTTACGGGTATATTGATAGCGGCTTGTTATATATTCAAGAAATTTGAAGGAAAAGAATACCTTGAATTTCCTCATGGTTTCTATGTACCTATTCTTTTAGGATGGATCTTGTTCGGAATTTATTATTTTCGTGTGATGTGGCGTACTTTTTCCCGTTGGCCTGTATATTACTGGATGTGGGGAACGGGAATCGTATTGATGATTTTTCATTTTACAGAAGCTCACCTCTGGATCTTGCCTTACTTCAGAGAACACTATACTCAAAACCTTACGATGCAGTGGAAAGCAGGCGGTGCCTATGTAGGGGCATGGAATATGTTGGTATACGGTACCTCTATGTATGTAATGGAAAGAAACAGTGGAAAGTCAGGTTACAGCCATTCAAAAACGGGATTCTTTTTTTTCTTCCTCGGTCTTATTAATGTGATGTTCAATTGGGCACATCACATTTATCCCGTTCCGAATGCAGAATGGATCCGTTATTTAGCATATATCATCAGTATGACGGAATGGATCATCCTGCTAAGAATCATCTATCTTTGGAAAAAAGATATTCCGGCACAAAGTAAGAAACAGTTTTCAGTATCTTACCGTATGCTGATGTTATCAGAGTTATGGATCTTTCTGAACCTGTTTTTAGCATTGTTGATTTCCATTCCTGCCATTAATCTTTTTACACATGGAACACACATTACGGTGGCTCATTCTATGGGAACTATCATCGGGATTAATACCACTATTCTGTTGTCTTCTGTAAGTTTTATCCTGGAAATTGTAAAAGGAATGAGACCAAAAGTTAAAAAGACTATTTTTCTGGGAAGCCGGATCTTTAATGCTTCATTCTTAGGATTTTGGCTTATATTGCTGGTGATGGGAGTTAAACGTTCAAAATGGATTTACTTTTCAGAGCAGATCTCTTTTGGTATGTTTCAGGATTCTATGCAAGTTTTACATATTATATTTGGCTTATTTGGAACTGGCTTAATCATAGGGATTTGTATTATAATCTATCCAATGATCGGCCACATCATTGTCATACTAGCTAGAAAACTGTATGGCAAACAATTTGAAAATAAATACATTAAATAGACATTTATTAAAATTAGTCAGGTGTGTATTTAGATTAAGTTTAGTTTTATTTTGTTCAGATTTCTTTTGAATGGAAAAAATTATATATTGGATCATTATAACAGCTGTTATTGGGGAAACAGTTCTAGTAATCGCGTGTGGAATAATTTCGCAAAATATTACTGATTGAGATTGTCCTCCTCATTTGAAAATAGCTGTTTCAATCCTCTTTCTTGCTTTAGATTTTGTTTTAGAAAACTTTAGAAATCATACTAATTTTTTCTTATATTATTAGAGGTAGGTTTAAATCGTGAAGAAAGGAGTTTCCTACGGATATAATGCTATTTTATACAGGCCTCTAAAAAAATACTGTAAAAGCTGCTATGAGCGATTTTGTCCAAAATTTTGAATCAACATAATCATATATTAAATACAGGCGGATAATTGAGACGAGATGATTACGTGGCGGAAAAAACAACAAAGAATTGATCTTCAAATGTCGGTTCTTTGACCCTAAAGAGTTCATCTTCAAACACTTTTATCGATGATTTGGTTCTTTTGAGCCAAATTAAACAAGGGATTGACTTAAAGCATATAGTAGACAAGCATTATCAATAAAAATATAATTGATTAACATCCAATATATCCTTAAAATAAAAAGCTATAAACGTTAAAAGAATTTTTGGAACCATATTGACAGTTCTTGGCATCGTTGGTTTAATATACTCGAGGTATGAGCTCATCAATAAAAGCCAGGCTACACTACTTTGGGTGTCGTTGGTTTTCTTGGCTTAATTTTCTTTTCTGGGAGCATTGGTCTAGTGAAAAATACCAAAGATGAAGCGTAAGGATAATAAGGGAATGAGTAGACTACGATGATGAAAGCCTGTTGGAAATCGCTGCCGGAATACTATCTTCTATATCGATGTTTCCGCAACTGATAAAAGTTATCGAGGATAAGAATGCCGAAAGCTGTCTCGGGTGATGATTCTTGTTCTGATATATAGACTTTCATTATGGTATGATACGGATTGCTAAACGATTAGACGGATCATTTTCACAAAGGCATTGGCCATACCGGTGAAATTTAGCCTTTTTATTTGCTGTTTCCTGTATAATGATAATTCCAAATAAATTGGAAGCCGAAATGAAAGGCTGTCGAAAGCATAGTTTTACTCAAATTTTTGTAATTTCGCCAGGAAATCGAACCATAGGAAAAGATTTTCATCCATTCATTCGATTATTGTTATTAGTTGATCGACAAGATAGGCATCTTGTCGATTTTGAGTTTGCAATATACCCAAATGAGTGGTTGAACCTTGCAGTCTTATTTATCCACTAATGTAATCCTTCTCCGGGTTAGGTTTTGGGAATAGATATTTCGTTCCCTCGTCATTTGGTTGATCAATTCGTTCTTTTCCTATACGCCTAACGATAAAACATCGTCGAAAGCCGTAAAATAAATGCAATTGCTTCCGCCCTCTTTGTTTAATTGTTCCGGGGAAATCTCCAGTATTTTCTTTTCAATTCTTCCTAATCTTTCATTGTACAAAAGTAAGTATAAATTTAGATTTGTACAATAAATTTGAACTGGTTGGAAAAAAGGTCAATCAGTTGAAAGCAAGTGTTGCCGTGTATAGAGGCACTTGGTGGCGGTTGGGATAAGAGTCTACCGGCTTTATTAGATGTTACTTCTCACTAATACTTTATAGTTATTTTAAATTAAGGAGCTTATCGAAAGATAACTCCTTTTTTTATTAAGAGAAGTCTAGATAAATACTGAAAATAATTAAAGATATCTTTTTTTAGTAATTTCGGATGCTACATCTTTTGCCTTGGCAATCCAATCTCATGTTCCTGTGGATATGGCTTGCGCCACGTCATACTGACATCCTCATGCAAATTACGTTGGGCTTCCAATGACTTCTCTTTATCCATTGAATATCTTGAATCCGGAATAAAAGGCATTTTGGCCATTTTATGAATGGTAACAGTAGGAAAATGAAAATCGACCTCTACGGTTCCCAATAGAAGATAACAGCCACCGCCCTGAAAAGGGTATTCTTCAAGGCAATTTGGAAAATGAGCGGTATCAAAATATTGTCCTTCAGCATCAATCCAGGTTCCGAAGTACATTGTACCTTTCTTGGTAGGAACATGCTTCCTTGAAATCAGATAGGCCAGCATTTTAACCTGATGTTTATGAAACTTCAATAAATCTTTTACCAAAACAGAACCTCTGTATCGGGTTTGTAATAAATCAAAAGGGCTGAAAGAAACAGGAAATCCTAATATTTCTATTTCATCAAAAGCATCTTCAAATGGATTTCTTTCTATGGTGGGAAGTTGATAATCTTTCTGAGGTTCGTCCAGTAAAGTCAAATGCCTGAAAGCAACTTTATTATTTCCAAGAAGAAATCTTGATTCAATGAGCAGCTCATGCTTCTGTTTTCCGGTAAAGCGGAATGCTCCGATAAAGATTAGAATCTGCAATGTTTCGATGCCGATAGGAATCCTTTTAACAAAGTTTTCAAGAGAGGTATACTCTCCATTCTGGGTTCTTTCTTCAGGGACCAGTTGTGCTAACCTTGTTTCCAGTCTTTCAATATGCATCAATCCCAAATAAACGTCCGAACCATAGACTGTTGTCTGATAATTACTTAAATTGACGCAGGGATTATGAATTGCAGCTCCCGACATCCTGGCCTCATGAATGTAGACTTCGGTTCTGTAGAAACCTCCACCGTTATTGATAGCGGAAACCATAAATTCGATGGGATAGTAGACTTTGAGGTATAAGCTCTGATAGCTTTCAACGGCATAGGAAGCAGAATGGGCTTTACAGAATGAATAGCCTGCAAAGGATTCTATCTGGCGGTATACTTCCATAGACAATTGTTCAGGATGTCCCAGCTTTTTACAGGACTCAAAGAAATTATCTTTTACTTTCTGTAATGCAGATAAAGAACGGCCTTTGCCGCTCATGGCTCTTCTGAGTACATCACCATCAGGGGCGGATAATCCTCCGAAGTGCAGGGCAATCTTAATAACATCCTCCTGATATACCATAATACCGTAAGTTTCTCCCAGTTCTTTTTCAAAAACCTCATGGAAGTATTCAAACTTTGTGGGATTGTTATGCCTGAAAATATATTCCCGCATCATTCCGCTTTGAGCCACGCCGGGTCTAATAATGGAAGAGGCAGCTACCAGTACTTTATAGTTGTCGCATTTCAGTCTTCGGAGTAATCCTCTCATGGCTGGAGATTCAATATAAAAACAGCCGATGGTTTTTCCGGAACTTAAGAATTCATTGCATCGGGCTTCGTCTTTTGAGATAGATGTATCCCGGATATCGATATCAATGCCTCTTTTTTTCTTCACCAGCTTTACCGTGTCGTTAATGGTACCTAAGCCTCTCTGTGAGAGAATATCAAATTTTTCAAGGCCAATCTCTTCAGCAGTGTACATATCGAACTGTACAATCGGAAAACCTTTGGGAGGCATTTCGAGTGCTGAATAATTGGTGATAGGTTCTTCTGATATCAGAATCCCACAGGAATGCATGCTTCTCTGATTAGGAAACTTTTCTAAAAGCTTTCCGTAGTAATGAACCTGTCTGGATACTGAATTATTATCATGTTCCTGGATGGGTTTTGTTGCCAGCGTATCGAGTTCTTCCTTCGGAAGCCCAAATACTTTTCCTACTTCCCGAAAAATAGAACGGTATTTAAATTCAACATTGGTTCCACAGAAGGCAACATGGTCTTTTCCGTATTTATCAAAAATATATTCAAGGATAATATCCCTGGTCTGCCAGCTCCAGTCAATGTCAAAATCAGGAGGCGTTTTACGGTTGAGGTTTAAAAACCTCTCAAAATACAGATCCAGTTCCAGGGGACATATGTCAGTAATTCCGATGCAGAAACTGACTATTGAATTGGCACCGCTGCCTCTTCCTACGTGCATAAACCCCATTCGGTTACTGTATTGGATAATATCCCAGGTGATCAGAAAATAGGCACAGAAATTAAGCTGGTCAATGACTCCTAACTCTTTATCCACCCTTTCTTTTGCCTGTAGATTATCATCGGAATATCTCTTAGAAAGTCCCTGATATGCTAATTTTTTTAAAAGCTTAGAATCATTTTCTTTGCTGTCTGTGAAATGCTTTTTGTTTTTAGGTGTTGAAAAATCAAAATCAAAATGACAGTTATTGACAATATACTTTGTGTTCTCAATAATCTGTGGCTCATGGTAAAATTGAGCGAGAAGCTCTTTTTTATCAGTAAACATTTCGTTGTCTTTACAGTAATCAGCTTCTGTAAGCTTGCTGATCAATGTATTGTGATCAATAGCTCTTATTATTTTATGAAGCTCATATTCTTCAGGGGTGGTAAAGGTAACCGGATGAAGAATAACCATTTTATGAATGAACTGTTTTAATTCCGGTTTAATCAAAAGATTTAACTGGTTCTGTCTGATGCCTATAAATTCATGATCTGCTAATTTTTCAGGAATATTCTCTATTGGGTAAATAACAAAAGTATCTGTAAAATTAGGATTTGCTCTAGGAATTTCAGTGCCTTCACAGTTATAAGCTGTTAAAAGCCTGTTGATCTCTCCGATACTTCTCTGATTTTTTGCCAGGCAAATATAATACAGTTCATTCTGAACCCGGATTTCAACTCCGACGATCGGTTTGATATGGTGATCCTGACAAAGTTTGTAGAAATCATAGATCCCCGTAATGGTATTGATATCCGTAAGAGCCAGGGTTTTAATATTAAAACGTACAGCCTGCTCAACCAATTCTTTAATAGAAATGGTTCCATACCTTAGGCTGTGATAAGAATGACAATTCAGAAACATCTTTTAATTATTTTAATAAACCTGAGGCTCTTCCTACACTTGAAGTTCCAAACCTGTTCTTGATTTTATCCATTGTCTGATACAGTGATATCAACTCTTCCGTATCTTCAAAGAGATCCATTTGATGGCATCCGTGAACCAGTCCGGTAAACTTTACTCCAACTAACCTGATTCTCATACGTCTGGTATATACTTTTTTAAAAAGTTCTAAAACATACCTGAGCAGGGTATGGTCAGCTGAGGTGTAAGGAATTCTGCATTGTTTGGTTTCCGTATCAAAATTCGCATAGCGGAGTTTTACCACCACTACTGATACCAGCCATTTCTCTGCGCGGAGCTGATAACAGAGCTTTTCAACCATTCCTGAGAGTATACTTTGAATACCTTGAATATCGATGCTATCCTGGGCAAAAGTATCTTCTGTAGAAATAGATTTTCTTTCCGAATAAGGAACCACAGGATTTTCGTCAATTCCGTGTGCTTTTTTCCAGAGTTCATTTCCGTTTTTACCAATCAGCTGCTGAAGAACGTCAACAGGCATTTCTGAAAGGGTCTGTATGGTTCTGATGCCCAGCCTTGACAGTAGCTGAAAGGTAACATCGCCGACCATAGGGATCTTCTTTACCGAAAGTGGGTTCAAGAATGATTGAATGTCAGGCTGTTTCACTTCAAACCTTCCGGTTGGCTTTGATTCTCCGGTTCCGATTTTGGATACGGTCTTATTAGTGGATAGAGCAAAACTTATCGGTAATCCTGTATTTTTCTGTACGCTTTCAGCAATTTCATGGGTCCATTTATAGCATCCGAAAAACTGATCCATTCCAGAAAGATCAAGATAAAACTCATCGATACTTGCCTTTTCCACAACAGGAACTTTTTCCTGAATAATTTCAGTCACCATATGGGACATATTGGAATACATTTCCATATCCCCCTTAATTACTTTTGCTTCGGGACATAGCCGTAAAGCCATTTTAATCGGCATGGCACTTCTGACTCCGAAAAAACGGGTTTCATAAGAGCAGGACACCACTACACCACGGTCTCCACCTCCTATGATCACGGGTTTTTTCTCCAACTCAGAGTTTTTCAGCCTTTCACAGGAAACAAAGAATGTATCCAGATCCATATGTACAATTGCTCTTTCCATGTGATAAAATTAGTCACGTTTTGAAACAAATTTTGTATTTTTGTTGTCTAAAATTGTAACAATGTCGAAATTCTCTGATAACATCGTGTTTTTGAGAGGAAAGAAAAATATGACTCAGCAAGAACTGGCAGATCTATTAATTCTTACCCGATCCAGATATGTCGCCTATGAATATGGCAGAACAGAACCTCCTATTGAAATATTGCTTAGAATTTCAAAATTCTATAACATCAGCATCGATCTATTGTTGACTGTAGATGTCAGAAAATTTTCCATCGATGAACTCATGGAGCTTCCTGAGAACAGGATCATTCTGCCTATAAAGGTTGATCCAGATGGAAACAATCAGATTGAGATTATCCCCCAAAAAGCTTCTATGGGCTACCTGAATGGCTATGGAGATCCGGAATACATAGAAGGTCTGGAGACCATATCATTACCTTTTTTAAAAGGGGGTAAGTTCAGGGCATTTCCAGCTGACGGAGATTCAATGCCCCCCTATAAAAACGGAACCTATATTGTAGGAAAATATGTTGAAAATCTTTCGGACTTGAAAACGGACAGAACGTATGTTTTTATTACCACCAATGATGGTATCAGTTACAAAAGATTTCAGTTTCATGAAGCAGATGGTATATGGGTAAAGGCTGACAATCAATTTTATGAGCCTTATAAAATTCCATTAGCTGAAATTAAAGAAATCTGGGAATTTGCCTGTAGTATTAACACCAAAGAATATGAGCCTGATGAATTTGCAGAACACCATATTCAAAACTTTATCACGGAAATTAAAACCGATATCAAACAGATCAAAGAAAAAATGGGAGATAAGAATTGAATTTATTTTGAGTACACGGCATAATCAAAAAACTTCCCCGAAGGGAAGCTCAAAAAACACAAATGATGAAAAAAATCCCATAATGTGGGATACTGCTAATATAAATATTTTTAATTTAAAGTTAAATAATCCCGTTAAGTTTACCTTATGCTCAGGAAAGAAGCTGATGTGCTTAAAAATAAAATTTAATAGTCTACTACACTTAAACATGATGTTTAGAAATCATTTTTTTCCATTTTGTAACTGTATTTCGGCTTAATCCAAAATGGTATGCCAATTGGCTGTTACTATATTTGTATTTCTTCTGATAATCAAGAATCTTTTGAATTGAAACGAGATCATAAGAACGAAGTCTCTGATTAAATTTTTCTATTTCTTTATCCTTCTTCTCAAAAATTATATTGTTGAGTTCTATAATATCTATTTGGGATAAATCAGCTTTATTAAGCAGGGAAATACATTTTTCCTTTTTTTCTGGAAACTTAGTCTTGATTATATCAGTATAAATCTGTTTATAATTTGGAGTAGTTTTTTTTGAAATCATAATTTGGATTTTATTTTTCATTACTGGATTTATATTTATTAATCCATTTAAATAAAGTTGTTTTGGGAATTCTATACCTTTCAATTACGTGATTTCTTGTTATTTCTCCAGCCTCTATCTGCTCAATAATAAAATCTATTATTTCTTTGGTATAAATATTTTTCCGGAATTTTGGAAGGGAAGATTTTGTTGTTAATGTTTTTACTTTCCCTTTAGATGAGGGAGAATACAGAATCAAATGCTGGGAGTATATTCTAAAAAAATCATATTCCAAAAGCTTGCTCCACTGCAAAAGGATTTCGCAGTCCAAACTTTGGGCTTCGTACATTTTTTCAATTTCTCCTACCGAAAATTTGAAAAAGTTACAGATACGAGATATATCTATCTCATTTTCTATAACTTTTTCTTTAATCATTTTCCCTATGTATATCTTTTTAAAATTCATTATTTACAGTTATTTATTAACTAATAAAACATGCCTGACATCAACATTTCAATTAATTTTAATTGTGAGCATATCTAAATTTTCCCGTTTCTATCAAATAAATCTATCCTATGCTCTCATTTTACCTTTCATTCTAATTAAAATATGTTTGATTGAAACGATTTCATTAATCCACACTCTATTTCCAGGGCTAATGCAAATAATGAATGAATTTTAGGTCTGTTTACATATTATTTATGATTAATTTGTGTTTTTAAGATTCCAAAGGAAAATTGTAATGATTAAGATTATTTTAAAAATGTTTTCTTACAGTTATACTGGAAACAGTGGCTGTAGACAATGTACTTGAGTTATCTGCTCTCATTCTGTATTGGACCTGAATTTGGTCCCCGGCGGTTAAGTTACCCATCCAATACAATGGCATATCTCCTTGTGCACCTCCTGCCCCTGTTCCATAATATGAAATAGCCAATACTGTAGAGGTTGTACTGTTAAAAATCCGGGCCCCAAATGCCTTAGAGTTACCATTAGTACTTGATAATCGTAAAGAGACATCTCCAAAAAATGAGTACAGGCCCGTTGCTGGCACTGTAAATGTTCCACCACTATGAATATTTCCTATGTCCACACTTTCTGTTGTAAAATTCATTGTAGTCCAGGCTGAATAGTTAGGCATTGTATAGGTTGCAGCGACCACTGCCGGTTTTCCGGCAAATAAAACCTTGGTCAGATTATTATTGTTTATTTCTGTATGAACATCGGCGGTCTCTCCAATGCTTTCCCATTGGGTACCTGTCCAAATATAAAATGTATCCTGGAATACATTATTGGGAGAGGTACCACTGTTCAAAAGATTATATACCAAAGTGCCTTGTTCCGGCGAGTTTGTTGAGGATGTTACAGAAATTGTAGTGATATCATCAGTTCCCAGTAATTGGACTCTTGGAATTAGTAATCCTTTATTGGTACTATATACATCCAGTATTGTACTGGTATCAGGATTGTTTAATCCTATGCCTACCTGAGACTTTATCGATATGCTGCAAGAAATAAACAGCAGGTATAATATATAGATAATTTGTTTTTTCATAATTACTGATATTTATAAATGTTGATTGTTCCGGATTCAATTCTATAGTTATTGGCGGTATAGATATATTTAAAAGTCATAAGATCATTTAAAATTAAGTTCTGGGTGCTGATTATGGTAGTGTACATCCTGTTGTTGATTAAGTTATCCCTTCCAAATGCACTGACAAGTGAAGTAGTCCCTTTTAATATATCATGAGTAGTAGTTCCTCCATTATTTCCTATATTTGACATTTCGGTAATAAACTCAAGCATATATATTCCTGTAGAAGAGATTTTATACTGGCTTGTGCTACTGTTCCATCCGGCATACTTATCGACAAGAATTTCCGAAGGAGTAAGGGTAAGAGTGGTGAAAGCACCTCCTCCAGCTGATCCTATAGGGACAGTGGCTTTTTGACCAACAGCAGCACTGAATATTAACAAAGGAATATTTGCAGCCGCAATAATATCATCAGTTGATGCTGTATTTGCCTGATGGTGATATTTATTATCACTTCCCCAATAGGTTATTCCTTTGATGATATCGCTGGCAGTGTTTGAATTTGTATTATAAAACATTACCCCTGTTGCCGGAGAGGCAATAGGGCTTGCTGCATCAGCATTATCTGTCACGGATAAGCTTGGAACCCTTAGGGCTTTATTATTTGAATCGAGTTTTAAAATGGCTGATTGTGAAACATTGGCTGATCCTATCACCATCTGGGCATTATTCATAATGGCCATTAATCCCAGAAATAAGATGAGAAGTTTTGATTTCATAAGATTGATTTAATTATTTGATATTTTGGAAATGGAAACATTAGGGTTGGTAATCTGATATGCGGCATTAGAAGACTGTACGCTGAATGTTATGAGGTCATTGGCTACCAGTTTTACACTGCAGGTACTTGATACACCTCCGAATTGATATCGTTTATCTGTTCCGTAGCTGCATATATTGCCTCCGTTTTTTTGTACATAAACCATTGCCCCTCCATTCGTGTCTCCGGAGACATTTCTTAGATCCACATTAAAGGAAATTACATAGCCACCAGCACTTTGAATTCTGTATCCAGTATAAGCAGGGCCTCCTTGTGCCCCTGCTGGAGAATCCTTGTATAAAGTATTAAAGGTGAGATTTGTGATTGTGCCGGCAGCAATACTACCTGAAGCAGCTATATTACTTGCCGCAAAAACAGGGGTTATAAATGGAATTTTTGCAACTTCAGTTTTTACCTCCTGTTTCGACCACATTTTTTCCCATACCGTTCCATTATAGGCATAAAGACCTTTGGTAACAGAAGTATTCCCTGTTCCGGCTGCAGCTGTGTTGTAAACAATAAATCCTGTTTTAGGATTGGCAACTGTTGTTATGTCTAGAGTAGAAGTGAGTGCAACGAGTGGAAGTTGAATCCCTTTATTGGCAGCAGTTATATCCAGAGCAGCGGATGGGTCCGGGTTTGTAGTCCCAATGCCAACTCCTCCTTGCTGTGCGCTAATACTGAGGCTATTAATAGCCAAGATTAAAATAAGTTTTTTTTTCATAATCCTATTTTTATAAAAGATTGATTTTGTTACATAATGTGCCATTCACATATAAAAATTAAGCCCCTTTCTTTCTCATCACCTGTGTAGTGTAATAGTGGCATATTTGAGGGAAACCAGAAGGGGCTTAAATATTATAATTAAATCACTTTTTTTGGGAAATTTTATAAATTGTATGTTATTAATATGTTTTCATTATTTCTAAAAAATTGGCGGGCAAAAGCTGTAGAGCAACGCGCCCGCCACAGTAAAAACTTATAAATAATATTTATTAAGTGAATGAAGCGTGTTGGTAAGTGTGTATGTATTTAGCTAATACTGTCCCAAATAAGCTTATAGTTTTTTTTCATCCAAATAAGATTTGGAATGGAGACATTCATTTCAGTTTGAGAAGACTCTATCGGCCAGAGTCGGGGATTTAATAATAAAAATTTTTCCATTTTTTTAGGTTGTTGTGTTAATTTCATGTGTGTTTACATAAAGTAGTCCTGTTTAGACTTTTTTTTATGATATATATCTGCATATTAGTTTATTAATAAATGAACAATTGTTGTAATTGAATTATGTTGGTTGTTTGTGATAATGTATAATTTTTAACAAAAAACATTCTTAATCCAGTTAAAATATTAATACGCAAAAAGTTAATTTTGTTTGCCTAGTAAAATATTTATTATATATTTGTAAGTGAAAGGTAGTCTAAACAGGACTACCTTTTGATTTATATTAGCTGGAAATTAACCTAATATTTCTAGCAATGACTTTTAAATTTTTCATTTCTGATCGTGGATTGGCAAAAGAATCTATTCATTTAAAAATTGAAAATCAATCGGGTCAGCCGCTCTTCAATTTCAAAACTCCGCTGAGAATCTGCCAGGAAGATTGGGACAGTAAAAAACAACGTCCCAATAATATTTACCTGAAGTGCTATAAAAAAATTAATACTAAGCTGGATGCTCTGAAAATACGGTTAGCAGAGTGTATTGAAGAAGATCAGTCTAAGGGAAAACTTTCTTCACAAAGATATCTGTTCAAAGAAATAAAAAATCTCTGCAGTAAAGAGAAAGAGGATTATCCAAAAGATTCACTGCTTTGTTTTATCAATATGTATATTTCCTCAAAACAAGAATACATTTGCCAGTCAACTTATAAAAGATATAAAGTATTTTTTAACTTTATTGAGAGGTTTGAAGGTTTTACAGCTAAGAGACTGTACGTAAATAGTATGGATGGAGATTTTATCAGAAGATTTATTTCTTTTGGAAAGGAAGAGGCTTACAGTGAGAACACTATATACAGAACTATTCATTTTATTAAAACAATTCTAAACTTCGCTGAAAGAAAGGGTATAAGAACTGCTGTCAGGGAATTGGATATAAGACGGGAGAGGCAAAACAGAATCGTCATAAATCTTACTGAAAAGGAAGTGATGAAAATAGACAAGGTTAAAGTCCCAAGGGAGCTGCAGGCTGCCAAAGACTGGCTTCTTATAAGTTGCTATACCGGTCAGAGAGTCTCAGATTTTATGAAATTTAATTCAGATCAAATGAAGAAAGTGAATGACCGGGTGTGTATTTCTTTCATCCAGCAAAAAACAAAAAAAGAGATCCTGCTGCCCATACATCCAGTTGTTTTAGAAATTATTAAACGGTATAAAAATAATTTCCCCCCAAAACTTTCCGCTACGAAATACAATAACCATATTAAACAAATTGGCCGGATTGCTCAGCTCAATGAGTCTGTAAATGCGGTAAAACGTGTAGGGCACAGGGTAAAAAAATTAATAGTTGAAAAATGGGAAGCACTCACCAGTCATATTGGGCGGAGAAGTTTTGCAACCAACTTTTATGGGAAAATTCCCACTCCTTTACTAATGCAGGCAACCGGACATACTACAGAGCAGATGTTTATGAAATATATTAATCCTGTTGATGAAAGCCATACTATCAGTTTGGGTAACTATTTTGACAAAACATATAAGGAAAGTTATTTTGGAGGCATGGCCGCCAGTTAACTCAATAATTGGAGGAAGCAATCTTCTTTAATTTAATATTTACAGCAATCTAATCAACGTTTTACTTGCAGACGGTTTAACATGTCTTATTGATTACTGATTTTTCAATATTATCATTTCTGGTTCACAGGTGTATATAAATTGAGAAGAATAAAACTATAACCCCACATGAAGTTTCATGCTGGGGACTGACAGGCTATCTTATTTTTTTAACCACTCTTAAGCCTTTTTCAAAACCTTCTTTTTCTTATCTATTCACGAGGCTTTCATTGTCATATAATTAGATTCTGGTAATAAATTTTAACATTAAAAAAACAAAATCTTTTCGTTACTACGAAAAACTAGTGATTTTATATGATTTCTGTTGTTCAATTTTATATCACCAACAATCATAAAAATCACAGTTATGAATATCGAAAGAACAGAATTTATAGCCTGGATGGAGAGAATCATGGAAAGATTTGACCTACTGAAAGAGCAAATGATTAAGAACCAGTCCAGATTTATAGAAATAGACGGGGAACAGCTTCTGGATAACCAGGATGTTTTACAGCTTTTAAAAATAAGTTCCCGATCATTACAGCGGTACCGGACTGATAAAAAGCTGCCTTATTATACCATCAGCGGAAAGCTGTACTATAAGCTTTCGGATGTCCATCAATTGATCAGAGAATGTTTGAACTCTTGATAGTAACAAGACATCCACAGCCAAATTATTCATCACCATTCCAATCTTCAGGATTTTCTTAATTGAGCCCATACCTTGGTTCCATTAAATGAAATACAATGGAAAATGAATTGATAACCCCTCAGGAATCCAATGAACTCAAACCGGCAACAGATACACTCCTTGTTCTGAACATTCATACCAATCAGATTGAGATGGTTAAAGGAATTGATAAAGAAGGTAATCTTCAAAAAGTTCCTCCACAAGAAAAAAAGGATAATGAGCCGCTGATCAGAGTAGATAAGCACGGTGATCTATTCTCTAACTTCTTTTCCAATTTTTATCGGCAGCTTAAAAATCCCACGCATTTCAACTTTTTTAAAGTTTCAGAATATGATGCTGTTAATACCGCTAAGGATCTTCAAAAATATGTTGATCAGGCATCACCTGAAGAAAAAGAAAAGCTGAAAGACTATGAAGTTTTACCTCAACACAACAACAATCCAAAAAATAAAAATACAATGGACAACAACACCGACAATCAGGAGTACCGTTTTCAGCCGGAACAGATCGACTGGAAAACGATGGAAAAATTCGGACTTAATCAGGAGAAGCTTGAAAAAATGAATGCCATGGATGCATTACTCAGAGGTTTTAAAACCAATACACTAATTCCCATCACTATTAATCTGGGAACGGCGGTCAGTAAGATGGATGTCCGATTATCTCTTCAAACAGGAGATACAGGACAGGTTGCCGTTCATCTGCATGGAATCCGAAAAGAGCCCAGTCTCAATAATAAATTTCTGGGTCATCAGTTCAGTGATGAAGACAAAAAGAACCTTAGAGAAACCGGGAATATGGGCAGGGTAGTAGATTTGGTCAATCCTAAAACAGATGAAATTATTCCATCTGTCATCAGCCGTGACCGTTTAACCAATGAACTGGTTGCCCATCGGGCAGAGTATATGAAAATTCCTGATGAAATCAAAGGAATACAGCTTGATGAACATCAGAAACAAACCCTACTGGAAGGAAGACCATTGTATCTTGAAGGCATGACCTCTAAAAAAGGTGAACTTTTCGATGCCACCGTACAATTCAATGCGGATAAGCGGTATGTGGAATTTCTGTTCAATAATAATCAGACACCGCAACAAAGACAACAACACAATCAACAGCAAACTCAATCTACGGATCAAGAAGCACCCAAAGTATTCAGGGGAAAAGAACTGGATGATTCACAGTATGAAAAATTCAAAGCTGGGCAAACCGTGTACGTTGACGGTCTTACCGATGCTAAAGGTAAAGCCTATCAAGGTTATATTACCTTCAACAAAGAGACTTCCAAAACCGACTTTTCATTCACTCATCCTAATAAACTTAAAGAAGAGGCAAAGCCTACAGAAGATCATAAGACCCAAACTGCGGTTAACACCCAAGGTAAAACCAATGAAGCTACTAAAAATGTGAAGGAGCCTTTAGAATCAAAACAGCAGCACCCTGCCAATAAACAGCAGGAAGACCAGCAAAAAAAGGTTAGAAAGCCAAGAGGATCCAAACTATAATAACTATCTAAATCCATCATATGAAAGCAATCATCGCAGAAAAACCGAGTGTCGCAAGAGAAATCGCACAATTATTAGGAGCCCATGAAAAAAAAGATAATTATCTATCCGGTAACGGATACTGTGTCACTTGGGCATTGGGACATCTGATCGCATTAGGAATGCCGGAAGATTATGGTATAAGAGGCTTTAACAAAGCCTCTTTGCCTATCTTTCCCAACCCTTTTATTCTAACTCCCAAAAAACTAAAGAAACCCAACGGCTATGAGCCTGATCCTTCCGCTTTAAAACAACTCAACACCATACAACAAGTCATCAAGCAATGTAGCAGTATTATTGTCGCCACAGATGCAGGAAGGGAAGGAGAGCTGATCTTCCGTTATATCTATCATTACCTACAATGCAACAAACCTTTTGAAAGACTCTGGATCAGTTCCCTGACAGAAAAAGCAATACAGGATGGTTTTAAAAATCTTCAGCCAGGCGATGCCTTTGACGGTTTGTATCAAGCAGCTAAAGCCAGAAGTGAAGCGGACTGGCTGGTAGGAATCAATGCGACTCAGGCATTAACCATCGCAGGAAACCAAGATGTTTATTCATTAGGCAGAGTACAAACACCAACCCTTGCTATAATCTGTCAAAGATTCCTACAAAATCAAAACTTCACCAAGCAAAAGTACTTTCAAATCCAGCTGAGCCACAGAAAAGAATATACAGATTTTACCAGCCTTTCGTTATTACATTGGGAAGAAAAAAAGCAGGCAGAACAAATCCAAAAATCCATAGAGCGGGAGGGTAGAGCTATTGTAGAAGATGTATCTGTTAAAACAGTACAGGAGCAATCTCCATTACTTTTCGACCTCACGGAATTACAGAAAGAAGCCAACAGGAAACTGGGGCTTTCTGCTGATGAGGTTTTACAAACAGCCCAAAGCCTCTATGAGAAACAGTTCATCACTTACCCCAGAACCGGCAGCAAGTATATTCCTGAAGATGTATGGAGTGATATTCCTGAGCTGGTCAGAATACTGAATCAGACCGAACCCTTCAAAGCAGCCATAACCCATCTAAAATTTGGAAACTTCAACAAGAGAATAGTCAATGATCTAAAAGTTACCGATCATCACGGATTACTCATAACCACTAAAACACCTTCTGCACTTTGCACTACGGAAAAAGCCATTTACGAGATGATTGCTTACCGATTATTGGAATCCCTATCCCACACCTGTACAAAGCAAGTCACCCAAATCCAGATAAAAGTCCATCATTATGAATTCCAGATCAAAGGCTCTACAATCCTAGAGAAAGGCTGGAGAGCCATCAAAGGAATTCTATCTGACAATGAAAACTCCGATAATAAAAATGAAGTCCTTACTGAACTTCCGGAATTCAAAACCGGAGATGAGCTCAAAATCTCAAAAACAGAACTACTAGAAAAAACTACGCAACCTCCCAAACTTTTCACAGAAGCTGACCTTTTATCAGCGATGGAAAATGCGGGTAGATCTATTGAAAATAAAGAAGAACAAAAAGCCCTCTCCAATATCGGCATCGGAACCCCGGCTACCAGAGCTTCTATTATTGAAACGCTGCTCAGCAGAAACTATATTTTCAGGAAAAGCAAAACTCTACATCCCACCGATAAAGGCTTACAGGTTTTCAACCTTGTCAAAGACAAAAAAATAGCCAATGTCCAAATGACCGCAGAGTGGGAAATAGCATTGGATAGAATTGAAAAAGGTGAACTCAATAAAACTCAATTCATCAATGACATCCAACACTATACAACTGAAATCACCAACGAACTCTTATCACTCCATATTCCCCAAGAAAACACCCCACAATTGAAATGCCCTAAATGTCAACAGCATCATCTTATTATCAAAGATAAAATCGTAAAATGTCCCGATGAGAAGTGCAACTGGATTTTCTTCAGAACTATATGCGGAATACAACTCAGTAGTAAAGATCTTACTTTACTATTAACTCAAAACAAAACATCATTAATCAAAAATATGAAGAGTAAAAACGGTAAAAATTTTGATGCATTTATAATTTTAAAAGGAGATTTTGGAACTTCATTTCTGTTTCTTAAGTAAAAAGAATCATTTCAGAATTCAAAAAGACAACTCCACCAAATAAAGACCTCCTATTCCATAGGAGGTATAAAAACTTATTAAAATATACTTTTTTAGCAAAAATATAATACGACATATTTTGTCGTTTTGCCGATATATCTTTGTCTTATTCAAGAATGTTAATAAATTTCCTTTGAGCGAAACTTTTAAAATCTTTAATTTTGCAGGCATTAAAAACATAACCATGAACAATAATTATACTATACAGTTTGTGTATTTCTAATATACACGATTATAAATCACTATTCATTAACGTTAATTACAATTTAAGCATGAAAAAACTCTACATGGGTGCATTATTCTTATGTACTATGGGGATATTTGCTCAGGAGGTACTCTGGCAGAAAGACATAAAGTCCAATTCACAGGATTTTTTAAGCCAGGTTACTACTACCATTGATGGGCAATACCTTATTACAGGAAGCAGTATCCAAACGGATAAACTCCAACAAAACAGCAAGCAAAACAATGGTTATGACTTTCGCCTGATAAAATTGAATCAGCAGGGAGAACAGGTTTTCGAGAAATATTTATCAGGAAATAATCACGACTATTTATCTTCAACTGTCACTACCCAGGACGGTGGTTTTGTGATTTCTGGGACGTCATATTCACAAAAAGGACTTGATAAAAAAGAAAATTCTAAGGGAGGCTCAGACATTTGGCTCATTCGGATCAATGAATTTGGTGATGAATTGTGGCAGAAAACATTAGGTACCTCTTCGAATGAAGAAGCTAAAGCAGTTATCCAGACTATAGATCAGGGATTCTTTGTTGCGGGGAATGTACAAAATTCCTCTAAAGGTTATGGTTTTAAGGACGTCTGGATTGTAAGACTCGACAAAGATGGGAAAATATTATCTGAACAAACATTGGGAGGACGCGGACTTGATGAAGTTGAAAAGATGATCCCAACGAAAGACGGCGGGGCATTGATGGGAATTTACTCCAGAAGTGGAGTTGTAAGTGGAGATAAGACGGGTAAACAGACGGAAAACTTTGGTGAGGGCGACTACTGGATTGTGAAACTAGACAAGAACGGAAAAGTAGAATGGGAGAAAAACTTTGGAGGAAAAGATGATGATCATATCAGAACGTTAGCCTTGACATCAAATGGCTTTATCATTGGTGGTGAATCCAGATCAGAAAGGTCAGGAAACAAAACTGTCGGATTAGAAGAGGGTACAGACTTATGGTTGATTTCTTTAAATGAAAAAGGTGATGAGCAGTGGCAGAAATCTTACAATTTCAAAAATAGAGACATTCTGATGAGTATGAGTGTTCTTCATTCAACAGATGATAAATCTTCTAAGGGAATCTTACTAGGTGGCTATACTCAGGCTGAGGGAAGAATAGAAACTGATGATGAAACCTTCTGGATGCTGTATCTTGATCAGAATGGAAATGAGCAGTGGAGAAAACACGTGGGTGGAGAATCCAGAAAGAAGGAAGAAAGACTTTCAGATTTAAAGCTCAACAGAGATGGTTCTATTATTCTGGCAGGAACCAGTGCAGAAGAGCTGGGTAAAGAAAACTGGAAGATTGTAAAATTAGGAGACAAGCAAGTAACTGAGCTTCTTCCTCAATATGATATCAAGATTTATCCAAACCCTGTATCTGATTATGCTTATGTAGAAATCGGTTTCGATTTTAAGAATGCAGATATTTGGTTGTATGATATGAGTGGAAGACAGCTTCAAAATATAAAAACTAAGAACAGAGTGACAAAAATCAATACCCAGGCTTTGGTTCAGGGAGCATATTTGGTGACTATAAAAACTGATACGAATAAAACGGCGAATGCAAAGTTAATTAAGAAATAAGAATGAAAAAGATATTTTTACTAATGGCATTGCCATTGATATCCAATGTTTCGATATGGGCACAAACATTACAACTACCCAAAAATATACAATCTCCTAATGCTGCTTCTCTAGGAAAGTATGGTGATATCCCAATGGATCTCTCCTCTGGGAGAGCTAATGTGAACATACCTTTATATTCCCTAAATGAAAATGGTATTCCATTAGATATAAGTGTAAGCTATGATACAGGTGGGGTGAGAGTAGGGGATACTCCGGGATGGGTTGGACAAAACTGGACATTCAATGCAGGCGGTGTGATTGCGAGAGTGGTTAAAGGAACTTCATTTGACGAAAAATACACCAATGATGTTCCCATGGGTTCCAGCCAGTGGGGAATAGCAAGCGGTTATTATTACTATACTCCAGCACTTAACGGGAGCCAGTGGAATAGTGTTAGTAATATGACAACGGTCATAAAAAATGGAGGGGCAACCAATGCTGATTTTCCAGCAGCAGATCTGGAACCTGATATTTTTATTTTCAATTTCATGGGACATGTTGGGAAGTTCTTTTTAGGCTCTGATGGAGTATGGAAAGTATCATCCAAAGATAATATGAAGGTGGAGATCAATATGAATGATAAGATTACCCCAATGAACTTTCCTGCTACCAATAATTTCAATCAAAGGCCATTTTTAAAGGTTCTTGGTAAAATTACAATGATTGATGATCAGGGCAATAAATATATATTTGGAGGTATACAGGATAATATAGAATATACCATTCCCGATTTTTATAATCAACTGGTTAATCCGGTTATTGCAAATGCCTGGTATCTGTCAGAAGTGTATGATAAAGAAGGAACAAAGATTTATTCCTTTGAATATGAAAGAGGTGACTATATGGCATCTTTTTATAATACGAATTCGTTTAGCGGATATAGTAAACAGTTTGATGGTAATATATTCGTCCCGGGGGTGGGGTGTAGTGGTGGAAGCAGCATAAGCAATCAGGTCGTTGCTGCTGGACAACTTATCATTCCTACCTATTTGAAATCCATTACGACAAAATCTTCAACAACGATCAATTTTGCATCATCAGTTACCAATTCATTGAAATACAGATATAATAATGGAGATCCTACTCTGGATAATGCTTTCTCTAATGTCTTAAGCTATCTGGCTGGTTTTGCTTTACCGGGAGATCATGAAAATGCGATGTTCTATTATATCAAAAGATTACAGAATGGAGTTACCCCAAATCCCAACGTAACATCAGGACACTTTGACTCGTATATCAATGCATTGAAATGGAGGAAATTAGATGGTTTTGTAGCAAGAGACAGCCAAAATAATGTCTTAAAACAGGTTTCTTTCAGTTATAATAATATTCCCACTGAGAGATTGAAGCTGGAAAAACTGACTGTTGACAATCAATTTAATCATAGCTTTGAATACAATAACTTTAATCAGCTTCCAGGTCTGCTTTCGACTAATGTAGACCATTTCGGATATTACAAGTCTACTCCTTTTTCTCTGGATTATAATTCGCCAACAATTCATGAACCTTCAAGGGAAACAGATCCTGCAAAAGTATATTTTGGAACATTATCAAAAATTACGTATCCTTTGAAAGGCTATACCATGTTTGAATATGAGCCTCATACGTATTCCAAGTATCTTGATTCAAACAGCAGTCTGGTTTCTGGAAGTGGAATTATCGGAGGGGTAAGGATAAAGAAAATGTCTGATTTTAGTGATTCACAAAATAAGATTGTAAAAGAGTACAGTTACACCGTTGATGCGAATTCCTCAATATCTTCTGGAATACTTCTTCAAAAAAATGTATATTACGTAAAGAATTTTCTTATCCCTACTGAAAATGGTATTCCTTACTATCAAACCCAGTTCAGTATAGGATCTGTAGTACAGCTTTCCAACTTGATGGGACCCCAGATTGAGTATTCAACAGTGGTTGAAAAAACAGAGAATAATGGATATACAGTTAATAATTTTACTAATTATTCAGACTTTCCAAATTTACCCAATAGTGGAAAACTAGGCCAGAATAATTCCATTTTTGATCCCCATACGGAGTTTGGCTATAAAAGAGGTCTTCCGAAAGAGAAGAAGTATTATAACTCAGCTAATAGTCTTTTAAAAGAAGAAATTTTCACTTATAGTGAAACCTCTCCTCAAGCAGCAAGAGGCCTAAGTGGTAAATTTTTTCTTGCTTGTCCAGGATCTAATGGGCAGACTCTGGAATATGTTATTGCCGGAACCGCTTATGAATTATATTATTCTGACTTTAACCTGACTTCAAAAAAGACCAGGACTTATGGAAGTGGAGGGCAGTTTTTTGAGAAATCCGAAAGCAATAATTTTATAGATTATGGAAACTTTGGAGATAATTTCCTGAAGAGTAAATCATATGTAGATACTAATGGAAAATCAATATCGGATAATTATCTATATTCTTTTGATAAAAATGGTACTGATCCATATACTGCCATGGTCAGTCGACGAGAATACCCTGTTGTGGAAGCCAGTAAACTTGCCAACCAGGAGCTGTTAAACAAAACGAAGACAGACTACGCACTTGTATCTACTGTAGCTGCCAATGGAACTGCTGTGGCTTCCCGAATATTTCCTCAAAAAGTATCGGAAGCTAAGGGCAATAATGCACTTGACGAAAAGTTGATCGTTGATAAATATGATACTGACGGACATATTTTAAAGGCACACCTACCAACTGGAAACTATACCTACTATTATTATGGTTACGATAATAAATATCCGATATTGAAGATAGAAGGTGTTGAAATTACAGATGAAAGTACTGTTTTAGGATATTTGGCAACACTTAAGCCTCTGCTTAATGTAATTTCACCTGATTATACCCAAATACTTCAGCAACAAGCAAATATCATCAACGCTCTGCCTAATCATCTTTGTACGCTGTACACTTATAAGAATGAGTTTGGGGTTAGCAGTATTATGAATTCATCAGGTGTGATTGAATATTATAACTATGATAATATTGGACGATTGATGAATGTAAAGGATCAGAATGGAAAACTTGTAAAGAGTTATACTTATGAAATTAAAAACTGATAATCTGATGAAATCAACATATAAAATTGTATTATTGATACTTGTCTTTAGTACCTCAATAATCAAAGCTCAATTTTCGAATTATTCTAAATCTTACAATTGGAATCTGCTTACCACCTACTCCAATGGTGGTGGTGGTGGGGTAACATTGAGTATCACCAATAATGTGCTTAGTCTTAGTTTCAGTGCTGGCTTTACGGAAACCACTTTAAAACAAGGTAAAATAGCACCAACTGATTATGCGGGAACGCTTCCCAATACAGAAATTCCTATTCCGGCAGGAAATTTTTTTGCTGGTAAAGGGTACCGGTTTTTCATTGTGGATAATCAACTGGCCATTTATCATACCAGTCCTGTTTCTTTAACAGGGTTTTCGGGAACTATATCTGTGAATTTAACGACTCCGGTTTCCATCCCTACAGATATTTCAACATATCTTTCTAACTGGACTTCACAGAATAAGGTAATGTCGGTAAGTTATCTTACAGACCTGGGAGATTCCGGGAAGAAAAAGACTTCCATTGTGTACTATGATGGTTTGGGAAGGGAGTTGCAGAGCGTTGCCAAGGAAGCAACACCTTTAGGGAAGGATTTGGTGACTCTTTTTGAATATGATAACTTTGGTAGGAAATCGAAAGATTTTTTACCTGTTCCGACTGCACAAAATAATGGTCTTTTGGTTGATGCTGCGGTGTTGTCAGGTTTAGCATCATCTTTTTATAATGGTGAGCCTGCATTCTCAGAAAAAGTCTTTGAAGCCTCTCCGTTAAACAGAGTTTTGATGCAGTCAGCACCTGGAACAGTTTGGCAGAAAAACAGTGGACATGAAATAAAATTTACTGATGATGTAAATTTGACATCTGACGAAGTAAAAAAATATAATGTTGAACTGACATTTACTCAGGATATTTATAATCCTAAATTATTATTCAGTTCCAATTATAACGCAGGAAACTTAATAAAAAAAGTGACCAAGGATGAAAATTGGACCCCTACAAGTGGAAACAACAATACATCAGAAGAATTCATTAATAATGAGGGAAAAACTATCTTACAAAGAAAATATGTAGATGGAAAGAAAGCTGACACCTATTATGTTTACGATATTTATGGAAACCTTACTTATGTGATACCTCCTCTAGCTTCAGATGAAGTTAAAAGCTTGGCCACCGGTTTATTTCCTGATGTAACTCTTGATAATTTGTGTTATCAATACAAATATGATAAGAAGAACAGATTGGTAGAAAAAAGGGTTCCAGGGAAAGGATGGGAATATATGATCTATAATAAGGCCGATCAATTGGTGATGAGCCAGGATGCGAATCTTAAAGCTCAGGGTAAATGGCTTGTAACCAAATATGATCAGTTTGGAAGAGTTGCATTTACAGCTATAACCAATAATACGGGTACAAGACAATCTCTACAGACCACTATCACAGGATCTGCTTATACCTTTGAGATAAGAAGTGCCAACTCCTTTACCGTAAGTGCAATGCCAATTTATTATACAAATAGGGCGCTTCCGGGAAGTCTGGCACAGGTATTAAGCATTAATTATTATGATTCCTATCCTGCAGGATATACTTTTAATCCTGCTTTTCCAACGGATATTTTAGGAGAGCCTACACTAAATGCTATTCCTAGCGCAGAAGGGTTAAGTACAAAAAGTCTACCTGTCCTTAGCTTAGTAAAGAATATTGATGACGATAGCTGGTCGAAAGATTATACCTATTATGATAAAAAAGGAAGAGTAATTGGAAATCATTCTATCAATCATCTGGGGGGGTATACCCATATTGAATCCAAACTTGATTTTGCAGGGGTTACGAAGCAGACTGTAACAAAGCATAAACGATTAGATACTGATACTGAAAGAGTCATCACAGAAATGTTTGAATATGATAACCAAAACAGGTTATTGGTACAAAAACATCAGGTAGATAGCAACCCAACAGAGATTTTAGCCCAAAATACCTATAACGAAATTTCTCAGATTACCAATAAAAAAGTAGGTGGGACGGATCTTGCGAATCCATTACAATCTGTAGATTTCCAATACAATGTTAGAGGGTGGCTGACCAAGATCAATGATCCATCGGCTTTGAATGGGAAACTATTTGGGTATGAGGTCAGATATAACAATCCTGTGTATACCAACTTGTCTTCGGGAAGATATAATGGAAATATTACAGAAGTAGATTGGAGAAACGCTTCAGAGGGTGCTCTGAAAAGGTACTCTTATACTTATGATCCTCTTAACAGGCTGAAAGATGCCATCTATTCAGAACCAGGAGCTACTAACCCTTATAATAATAATTTCAATGAAAATCTGACTTATGATTTAAATGGAAATATTATGACCTTGAAAAGGAATGCTTATCCTGTATCAGGAACTACAGCAACACAGGTAGATGATCTTGAGTATAAATACACAGGAAATCGTCTGAATCAGGTGGTAGAAAACTCACCCAATCCATCAGGATATGAAGGCGGAAACAATATTATTGGCTATGACCTCAATGGAAATATGACCGATATGAAGGATAAGGGAATCCAATCCATTGTTTATAATCATATGAATCTGGCTGCTTCAATTAGTATGCAGTTTACTAATCCTGTTGGAAATATAAGCACAACCAATATAAGTCATTTGTATCGTGCTGATGGAGTGAAACTTCGTAAAACATATAGTCAGCAAGCTCATATGGGGCTACCAACAATTCGCATGACGGATTATTTGGATGGGTTTCAATATTCATATGAAGATGATGGTGGGATCTGCATCACATGTAAAACAGAAACAGCCTATGAAGAGCAGGCTTATTCAACATTTAAACCTGTATTTCCTCCTAGTGCAGCTTGGAAGTTAGATTTTGTAGATACTTCGGAAGGGTTTTACAGTTTTGCAGAAAACCGTTATATTTACAGTTATAAGGATCATTTAGGGAATGTAAGAGTAAGTTTTGGAAAGAATAATGCCGGGGTAGTTCAGACAATGGATGTTAATAATTATTATCCATTTGGGTTAAACCATATTGGAGGATCAAATTATTCAAACTTTGGAAGCTATTATAACTATAAGTTTGGAGGAAAGGAAATGCAGGAAACAGGCTGGCATGATTTCGGGGCGAGAATGTATCTGTCTGACCTTGGTAGATGGGGTGTAGTTGATCCACTTGCTGAAGTTTCGAGAAAATGGACACCATATCATTACGCCTATAATAATCCTATACACTTTATTGATCCAGATGGAATGTTATCTGTTAGTTCTTTACAAGAAATGTGGGATAATACTTCAGGTTCCAGTACTTGGACAAACAATGGAAATGGTACTTTTGAAGGTGGTGAGGACGACCCTAAAAAGAAAAATGCAAGAAAGGCAGGATCTATACCCGCGGGTATGACTGAAGAGGACGCACTTAAGGAAATTATCACTATTGATGGAAAGAAGTATCATAAAAATACTACTAATGTTGGAAGTGTAGCTTTAAATTGGTTGAATGGGTTAGCAGGAGGTGATGATGATTATTTTGTAGAACATAAAGAATATAATCCAGTACTAGATAATGAACTTAAAACC
This sequence comes from Chryseobacterium sp. NRRL B-14798, assembly GCF_050470705.1. Classification (NCBI taxonomy): domain Bacteria; kingdom Pseudomonadati; phylum Bacteroidota; class Flavobacteriia; order Flavobacteriales; family Weeksellaceae; genus Chryseobacterium; species Chryseobacterium sp. NRRL B-14798. The sequence goes on from NZ_JBFLUL010000005.1 coordinate 2,110,299, forward strand.
GGAGCAGAAGTAGGATCATACTTTATTGGCGGAGTAGGTGGAAAAGCAGGAACAAGAATTTTGACTGAAAAATTATTCGTACATAATTTAAAAAAAATAGGCTTTAAAGAATTACAAGTTGTAGTAAAAGGTTATTCTACTGAAATGAACGTTTTTTTCAAATCTGGAGGGAAAGAAATGGTTAGTAAAAAAGCTTTACAAGCCTACAAAGAATTGGCCACGAGGATAATTAATGGGACTGGAGGAGCTCCCGCTGGTAAAGCTACTGAAACAGCTCTTAAAGTTCAAGTTCAAAGACTAGAAATGATTAATAAAGCCTTAAAATAATATGGAAGATAAAGAAGAAAAGCGATTGATTTTATTTAGAGATCATTTTGAACATGAAGGGGTAGATAATTTTACAACCGCCAATAATTTTCAAATACAAGAATTTGAAAATAACAATAAGGTATTAATACCTTCAGATCTCAAGCAATATTTTATGTTAATAAATGGTAGTAATGGTAGTCCATTAGATAATTTATATGAATTTTATAGTATTGAAAGGATCAATACTGTATTTAATGAATTTAAAGATTGGGACGGAATACCAGAATATCATAGATTGGATTTTCAAAAACTTAAGAATGTCTTTATTTTTGGAAATTATGAATTCAATCTTTACTCTTTTGGAATAGAACTATTTGATACTTTACCTTCGACAAATCGCATTTTTACTTTTTGTGGAGAAGAATATAAAGTAGTTGCTAATAGTTTTGAAGATTTTACAGATATTTATCTTAACAATCAAGAAGAGATTTTCATATAAATATTATTCTGCATTTTGTTGTGCAAATTAGTAAAAATAAACCCCTCGCTTCAGAGGGGTTTATTTTTTTATAACTATTTATTTGTTTAAAAGTTTGAAATATTATCAACATTAAGTTGCTACCTTTTTTAGGACACGATTCTTATACCCTTTGCCTTTAATAATATGAAAAAGATCTGAAAAATTACAGTTTAGAGTTTAAGGTGTTACATCTTAAAAAAGGTGGTAGGTATGACGGATAAGATATGAATTTACCAAAGAAAGGTTTTCAATAGTCTCTTACATCTTACGATTGCAGCTTTCTTAAAGCTTTGATCAGCTTCTCTTTCTCCCCACTTCCCGTCGTAGAAAATCTTACTAAAGGAATCTTATACTTATCTAAAATCTCATTCTTCATACGATCTCTTTCGGCTTGTCGACTTTCCAGTTTATGGTATTCATATCCATCCACTTCTATGGCTAATACAGGATTTTTTCCCAACTTGTTATAAATCAGAAAATCAAGATGTGTGGCATGATGTCTAGCATATTTTTCTTCTTCAGGATTTAATCTGGAAAAATCCAATAGTAAATTTCTTAATGGATAATGGATAATAACACCAAATTTTGAAAATTGATCGTTGGACAATACTTCCCTGATTAACGCATACATTAGATTCTCACTGTCGAAAACAGATTTCTTTTTTTGTTCCGATAAAAGCGCTCTTCTTTTTTCTTCATATCCTTTGTACAGATAATCAAAAATTGAATGTATCTCACTGTTAATGGTCTTGAAATTGTTGTAATCAATATAACGGATCAGATCTGAGATGTTATTGTCATTTTCATTTTCATTCACCAATAAAATCAGCTGATCTTTAGCTCTGGAAATGGCTACATTCAGGCGGTTCGGGTTGTCGGTGAATTGTGAGATTTCATTATCTACTGTAGAGAGAATGATTACATCATTTTCTCTTCCCTGAAATTTATCTACCGTATCGGCTTTGATATCTGTTCCCTGAAAGGTTCTTTGCAGTGCTAAGGTTTGACTACGGTATGGTGTAACAATTCCCAAATTCACACACTCCAGCTTTTGCTGTGGAATGATTTCCTGGATAATTACATCAATCTGTCGCTGATTCTCTCTTTGCCGGGCATGATTGCCTTCAGTTGTTTTGTAGACTAATAAAGGCTCTCTTTCTGTCTGTCCTTCCGAAAGAATGATCAACTGATCGTTATAAAACTTACGGTTACAAAAATCAATGATTTTAGGGTGACAGCGATAATGTTCCTTTAACAGTGTTTTAGGTACCTTCGGAAATATTTCTGTCACGGAAGAAAGCAGGCTATGACTGGAATAACGATAAGGTTCCGGTATATCATAGTTCTTAAAGATCTGATCGGTATTTTCTGCTGTTTCAGAATCCACGACATTGGGAAGCTGTTTTAAATCTCCCACAATGACGGCCTGTTTTGCGCAGGATAATGCGAGTACACCCGTTGCAAGATCCACCTGCGAAGATTCATCAACAATCACATAATCGTAGACCACATTTTCAGCAAGGCTTCTTCTTAATGAGTAGGTCGTACTCATAATGATAGGGTAATCTTTAATAAATCCCTCTGATTTAAAACGAAGATCCCATTCGGTATATTCTGAGCGTTTTTCTCCTTTATATTTTTGGTAGAGTTTGTTTTTAAACAGCTGCATCGATCCTTCCGTATATTCTTTCATTTTATCATGGAAGGAAAAATGCTGTAACGTATTTTGCAGCTCCTGCTTTCTGAGACTAAGCTCTGAAATTTTTACCTCATAGTATTTTGACTGGACAATTCTGATCATTTCTTCATACGATAAGGTATAAAAAATCTTATCTCTCACCCCGTACAGAAAAGGGAATATCAGTTTGCGCCACCAGTAAAATCTCTTACCTGCTTTCTCATAGTCTTCCAATGTTATCCATAAAGAAAGCAACTGATCGGAGCTGACATTCTTTTTAAAACAGATTTCAGTTGCCAAAGCGATATCATCCGTAAAATGCTGATGCTCTGTTTGTATTTTATCTATTTCCAGGGCAAGCAAAGCTAATTCATTCTTTACTTCCAACTTTTCTGCAAGTTCAATAAAAAGAAAGGAAGTAGACTGTATAAGAGATTGTTCCTGTTCTTCCTTTAATCTAAAATCTGATAGATCAGGTATTTCAGTCTGAGCATCGATAAATTCTTTTTTATTCTGACTGCTTCCTAACAATGCCGCTATAAAAGAAACCCCATTGCTCTCCAATTTCTCAAAAACATTTTTCGTCGCCGAATTATTGCTTGAAACAACAGCCACACTCTGATTATTCATTACTGCATTGGCAATGATATTAAGAATAGTCTGGGTCTTACCTGTGCCGGGAGGACCTTCTATAACACTTAGTGGATTTGAAAACGCATTGTTAACTCCAGCTTTCTGACTCAGATTAAAACCAAAAGGAAAGATTTCAATAGGACAGGTGTGGTAATTCTTTTCGGGTTCTTTTCCATTAAGAAAATTGTACAGAATAGAAGTCTCAGGAATAAAACGAATACTCCCATAGCTATTGGCAAGAATATTATTACCTTCTTCTGTCTTCAAACCAACACTTTCTGCAATCGCCTTTAGATAAGAAAAAATATTTCCTGCGCTCTCACTTTGAATAGCAGATTTCACTATTTTAATTCTTTGTTGAGGATAAGAATAGGCTTTACCACTGCTTTTATACACCACGACACACTTATTGCCCTCAAAAGAATAAGAGTCTATTTCATCAGTTTTGTCTTTACCATCAATGTAGATTGCTTCTCTTCTAAAGGTATGTGGTGTGCTATTTTGCATTGTTATTAATTGCTTACAAATATAGCAACTTGCCTCTAAAATTTATATAAGAGAGTGAGTTATGAGTATGTCAATCCTTAAAGTGACGCTAGCCATACTTTATATAGGTTTTATACCACGTTTATATAGTTTCCAAAATTCGGAATTTAAAAATGTGATATTTAAATGTAATGATAGGTATCGCTTGACAGCCTTGGAAATACTTCTATTTGTTAGCATTTTCTTTATTACTTTCCAAATATTGATTGGCAGTCTCGCTTGTATTTTGCTTCAATTTCCTCTATTATTTCAATTGCGATGCCTTTAATGTCTGGATACATGGTTATATGGCTAATATTATACTGCTCTTTTAATTCTTTTTTTATTTGATATCGACAGGAACGTGGGATGAAAATTTTAACAATATCATTATGTAAAATTTCATATTCATCTATAGCCTTATAATCTCTACCAAAAAGCATAAATACACCTTCCTGACTGATTATTCGTGCGTCTTGATTGTCAGTTTTGACACAAATAGGGAAGGTAAGATTGTGTAAAGTGTCTAAATCAATCGAATAAATTTTTAATATGTCATCTTTTAGATTTTTGAATAGGTTTGTATTATCATTGATTAGCTTAGGATTAACAATATGAATTGAAGACCCTTCTTCTGAGTAACCACTAGATTCATAAAAACTTTCAATTTCATCCTCAGAATTCCAGTCTTCAAATTCGCTTGCATTTGAGACACTGAAATATAACGCAATTTTCGGATTTTTCGTGAAATCTAAAAGTCTTGTGGGTATATCATAATGTTGCATAATGTAAAGAAAATCAATAAGATTGTAATCTTTGCTTTTGTCTGGGAATTTGTTTTGATAATGGTTCATAAACTTGTCAATTGCTGCCAAATCTGATTTCATTACGGCTTCCGATTTCCGATATTGTCTACCATTAATTTCTCTGCCACTATAGTGAATCCCAATTTCCCGTTTTTCTCTAAAAAGTGAAGGTTCTAAAGAATACGATGATTTACTCATTCCTCTGTACCAGTTATTGACTTGGTGTGAATTATATTTGGAAACCATTTCCGTATATTCAGTAATGTTTTTTGCTACTTCTAAGATCATATTTATTTTGTTATTTTTATATTAGTTAAAAAATGAAAGAAAGTTGTTCTGATTTTATTTTGTAACTGCTATATTTTAATTGTGTTTATTTTACGCAAATATATAAAAAGAAAACTTGTCATGTAATTTTTGTGTTTAATTTACGCAAAATAACACGATGCTGTATTTTGTATAGAATTAGCAATCAATATCTGTAGTTGAAATTGTATTAGATTTAGGCATTAAATTATCTGCTAAAAGTGCTCAAATAAATTAATAATCATCTATATTTAGCAGATTAAAAGTTAACAAAATAAGAAAATCAACATTTTAAAAACTAATAATCATTGAAAAGTCTTAAAAATCGTGAGATAGCAATTGATCGAATTAATCATGCTCGCGAAAATAAAAGTAAATATTTAGATTTAAGCTTTCTTAATCTAAGTGAATTACCGGTGGCAATTTCAGATCTACATTGGCTGATAGAGCTAAATTTAAGTTATAATTTCTTTTCTGAAATGCCTAGAGATGTTGCAAAGTTAAAAAATTTGCAAATTTTGAATTTGTCAAATAATTATATATATAATATTGAGTTTGATCCGGATATAATTTATCAGCTTGAAGTTTTAAATATCTCAAAAAATTTCCTTTATGATTTACCAGACAGTCTAAATTATTTATCCTGTAATCAAATCTTTTTCAATGATAATCCTTTTTTAAACAACCTTCCAATTTCTCTCGAAGGTTATAATTTACAATATATTCAAGAATATTTAAACCAAGTAAAATATAGAGAAAAGCAGAGATTTTATGAAACTAAATTAATATTTGTTGGAAGAGGAGAGGTTGGTAAAACAACTTTAATGAAAGTAATAAAAGATCCCACACTAGCAATAGAATTGGGTAGCGAAGCTGTTACACATGGTATTACTATTGATAAAATGGAATTAGACGTTTTTTTTCCTGCACATCCTCCTCATTACAACAGTTATCACCAAATTGAAGATGTTTTTGAAGTTTTTTCAAAAGATGAAATTGAAGATTATGAAATTGATTTTGATGAAAGGATTGGTTCCAAATTTTACAGGTCTTTTTCTGAATCATTCAGCTTTTTAGAGGATGAGGCAAAAATGGAAATTATGATGCAAAACTCACTTGATAGCTCTTTCGAAATAAAAAAAGAGATTAGAGTCAATTTGTGGGATTTTGGTGGTCAAGAAATATATCATAGTACTCATCAGTTTTTTTTAACTAAAAGATCAATATACATATTTGTCTGGGAACCACGTAAAGATACATTTGAAGAGGATTTTGATTATTGGCTTAATATTGTAAACTTATTAGGTAACGGTAGTCCTATACTAATTGTAATGAATAAATCTGATGTGAGGTTTATCAGTATTGATGAAAAGAGATATAAAGAAACGTTCCCAAATATTGTTGGATTTTACCAAGTATCTTGTCTTACAAAGGAAGGTTTAAATACTTTCTTAATCAATTTAAATGATACTGTAAGAAGATTAGATCATATAGGTGAAGAATTACCTACGAGCTGGATTCAAATTAGGAAAAAATTAGGAGAAATCGATAAAGATTATATTTCAATCTCTGATTTTAAAAATTTATGTAAGGAAATCATTTATGATATTACAAGAACTCATTTGGAATTAATAAGTGATTATCTACATGATATTGGTGAAATAATCCATTTTAAAAATCTACCGCTTTTACGTAATATAATAATAATAAATCCACAATGGGCAACAAAAGCAGTATATTCATTGATTGACACAATAACCATTCAGAAAAATTATGGTGTATTTTCCTATTCTGATCTTGAGATTTATTTAGATTTGGAAAATTATCCTGTAGAGACTCATATACAACTGCTTGAGTTAATGGACAGATTTGAAATTTGTTTTAAGACGGTTGGGTCTTCAGATAAATATGTAATACCTGAACTTCTTAAAGATGAAGTACCAAATAATAATGCCACAGAGGAGCTGCTATCGCAAGAAAATATATTTAAGTTCCGTTATAAGTTTAATTTTTTACCCAACGGTATTCTTGGTCGGCTTATTTGTAAGCTTTTTTATTTACTTAATTCCGATAATTATTGGAAAAGTGGTGCTATTTTTAATTATAATTCATCTAGTGCGTTAGTTATTTCGGACAAATTTTCTAAAACAATAAACATCACTATAGCTGGCTCAGATAATAGAGATTTATATGGTTTAATAAAAAATGAACTCTTGCAAATTTTTCAGCTTTTTAAAATGCAGGATAGTAAGGACTATGATGAAGAATTTGCATGTAATTGTTCGTTATGTATTAATGAACAGAATCCTAATTACTTTCCCAATCCAGTATTAAAGAAGTTTATTGATACTGGGCGTTCTACAATTGATTGCTTTAAATCTGCATTAACAGTTGATATTAATGATCTACTTTTCAAATATCGTTCAACAAATGCAAGAAAAGATTTAATTTATGACATTATAGCAGCGATATCAAAGTTACAGGGTTTAAGTAAAATTATTGATAGACATGAGGATTCAAGAAACAGTTTTATTAGTAGTGAGTTATCAAGTATGGGGATTGTAAGTAAAGATCAATCGAGATATGGATTGTCTGCGACTGGTAAAACCACAGGTGAAATTGATATCAAAATAGAGTCAAATAATGGAAATGTTTTAACATTTTATGAAGGTATGAATTTAGAATATTTGAATAAAACCACAATAAAAAGTCATATTGCGAAACTTATTAATAACTATGATGTATTAGGAATTCCAGATAAGTTTTTAGGCTGTTATTGCACGGTTACAGATTTTACCAAATTAATAAATGACTATTTTGAATTAATAAAAAACTTACAAGTGGAAGAGATTGAATTAATAGACACAATAGATGTTACTAAAAATTTCACAGAACAATCTGAAATCAAAGTTTATAAGTCATATTACTTTAAGTCACAAAGAAAACTCTCATTAACACATTTTCTAATTCACATTCAATAAAATTTAAATTTTGAGTTGAAATTTTATTAATATAAATATTAGATTCTGGCAACAATTATATGGATGTTTTATCTCGAAAAATTAGATGAATAGTGTCCAAAATTCGTTAGCGAATGCAATTACTTGTTTCATAAAATCTACAGCAATTAAGTTAAATGAATTTTTTTTATTATTTTATCTAATTTATAAATTAAGTACACGAATCAGGTCTGTAAATATAGATAATCGGTATATTTGCAGACTGTCAAAATTTCTTTGTTAGACGAAATTTTGACATTTTAATCTGATTTTTTTATGCTACAAAATAACCCAATACTAAAAGCTTTAATTGACCGCCTTTGGAATAACTTCTGGAGTGGCGGTATCAGTAACCCTTTGACTGCCATTGAACAAATTACATATTTGATTTTTATGAAACAAATGGATGATTTGGAGGCTAAACGTGAACATGATGCAAAGTCTAAAGGAGAGGCTTATACCTCAAAGTTTGATGGTGTGTTTAAAGTGCCAGGAAGTGACGAAGAAATCAGCAAGCAGGACTTGCGTTGGACAACATTTTCAAAAAGAATGTCAGGCGAAGCACTTTTAAATCATGTACAAACCAAAGTATTTCCTTTTCTTAAGGAATTTGAAGGAGGATCTAAGTTTACCAAAGCTATGGCAACTGCTGTTTTTATTATGCCGAAGCCGTCTTTATTAGAAGAAGCCATTAAAATAATTGAAAAGATCTTTATTGAAATTGAAAAAGATGCCAATGAAGGTGGTCACGCCTTTCAAGATATACAAGGTGATGTGTATGAGATGTTATTGGGTGAAATTGCCAGTGCAGGTAAAAATGGACAATTTAGGACTCCACGTCATATTATTAAATTGATGATTGACTTAGTGCAACCTCAATTGGAGCAGCGAATTGTTGATCCTGCTTGTGGAACTGCTGGTTTCTTATTGGGAGCATATCAGTATATTTTGACTGATTTAGTTAAAAAAGATAATCCTGAAGCCTTGCAACCAGATGAAGATGGTTTTATGCGTGCCACGGTTTCAGCTACTTTAAATGAAAATTTAAAGCATATTGTTGAAGAATCGTTGTATGGCTATGATATTGATACTACTATGGTACGATTAGGATTGATGAACCTCATGATGCACGGTATTAACCAACCTAATATTGATTACAAAGATACATTAAGTAAATCCTATAATGAAGATTCGCTATATGATTTAGTACTTGCTAATCCACCTTTTACTGGTAATATTGACAAAGGTGATATTAATGAAAGTTTAAAACTAGGAACTACCAAAACCGAATTACTTTTTATCGAACGTATCTATACCATGCTAAAAATGGGAGGTAGTGCGGCAATTGTCATTCCTCAAGGTGTATTATTTGGTAGCGGAAAAGCTTTTGTGGAATGTCGTAAAATAATGGTGGAAAAAAGCGAATTGAAAGCTGTAATAAGTATGCCAAGTGGGGTGTTTAAACCTTATGCAGGAGTCAGTACTGCTATTTTAATTTTTACCAAGGGAGGCGAAACTAATAATGTATGGTTTTACAACATGAAAAATGATGGGTATACTCTTGATGATAAGCGTAATAAAATTGAAAAGAGTGATTTACTTGACATTGTTCAGAAATATCATAAACGTAATTCTTTACCAAGTACACATAATCAAAGAACAGTAAATTGTTTCAACATTTCAAAACAAGAACTTGTTGATAATAACTATGATTTAAGTTTTAATAAATATCAAGTACAAGTTTATGAAGAAGTTAAATTTGAAGAACCAAAAGTAATATTTAAAAAATTAGAAAATATTGAAGCAGATATTATTGAAGGAATTAATGAATTAAAAGAGCTATTTTAATGGAATTTGTAAAATTAGGTTCTGTTTGTAAATTGAGAAATGGTTATGCCTTTAAAAGTAAAAATTTTACTGAAAGTGGTGTCCCGATTATTCGTATTTCAAATATTAATGATAATGTAGTAACACCACAAAATTCAGTAAGAACTATTTATGAAAAACAATTTGATAATTTTAAAATAAGTAATGGAGATATTCTGATTGCAATGTCAGGAGCAACAACTGGTAAATATGGAATTTATAAATCTGACGAAATTGCATATCAAAATCAGCGAGTAGGATGTTTTAAGATATTAGATAAAAATAGATTAGATCAAGATTATCTATTTCATGTTTTAAATACCATTAATCCAATTATTAAAGCAATAGCAAATGGTGGTGCACAAATTAATATTTCTTCTATTTCAATTGAAGGAATAGAAATCTTTTTACCTTCGTTGAGTGACCAAATCCAAATTGCAAAAATTTTAACACAGGCAGACAAGCTAATCCAAAAGCGGAAAGAAAGTATAAAGCTTTTAGATGAGTTTTTGAAGAGTACTTTTTTGGAGATGTTTGGAGATCCTCTAAAGAATGAAAAGAAGTGGAAATATTTATCTGGTGAAAAATATTTAAGTAAACTTACTGTAGGGGTTGTTATTAAACCCGCATCTCATTATGTAGAAGAAGGAATTATAGCATTACGGTCATTAAATATTAAACCAAATAGAATTGATTTATCCAACCTTGTTTATTTTTCTAAAATAGCAAATGAAACTTTATTATCAAAATCAATCTTAAATGAAGGTGATGTAGTTTTTGTGAGAACTGGTATGACAGGAACAGCAGCGATTATTCCTAAAGAATTGGATGGTTGCAATTGCATTGATTTAATTATAACAAGACCCAAAGAAGATTTAATTAATTCTAAATATTTAGTTTTCTTTTTCAATTCTGATATTGGTAAACGAATAGTTCTATCCAATGAAGTGGGTGGAATTCAAAAACACTTTAATGTTAATGCATTAAAAAAAATAAACATACCTATTCCTCCTATTGAACTCCAAAATCTATTTGCTACAATAGTTGAAAAAGTTGAGAGTTTAAAAAAGAGTTATGAGTCTAGTTTACTAGAATTAGAGAATATGTATGGGGTTTTGAGTCAAAAAGCTTTTAAAGGCGAAATAAATTTAAATAAAATAAATTTAGAATTATCTAAGACCGAATTAAAAACATCTATTGCAGGTTCTTTAGAACCACATATTGAAACAGAAAACCTTCCGGTTTTTCCTGAAAAAGAGAAACACATAAAAGATATGTCACTCGATGAATATTATGGAATTCCCAAAGAAATAGTAGCAAAATATGGAAGTATAGAAGACCACGATCAGGACCAGGAATTTTTACTTAAAAAGATTTTTTATAACAGACCAGTAGATTTATCAAGACTTGAAGAAATTTATAATAAAATCTATTCTCATCATGGTCAATATTTTGAATTTGAAGATTGGAAAAAATTTATTTTTGAAGAAATTTCAAAACCTAAATCATTTTTAAAACAAAAATATAATTCAGAAACAAATCAATTAGAAATAGTAATTAATGAAATTAAAAAGGCTTAAATTAAATTCCCAATTTAGAAGCCTACAGGCAGGCTTTGAAATAGACTTTCTAAATGATTACAATTTAGATAAGTTATGGGATTTTTTACCTTACTGTTTGGTAGGTAGAAATGGTTCAGGAAAATCAAATATACTTGAAGTCTTAGCAGAAATTTTTTATCATATTGAATGTATCTATTTGGATTTTAAACCCGAGGGTTTTAGTGGAGAAGGAAAATTTAAAAATGTACATACTGAAGGTTTTTTTGCTGAAAGTTGTAATCCTGATGCTTTTGAGTTGGAATATTATTATTACATCAAAGGAGATTTTTCTAGAAAGCATTTTAGCTCTTCTTTTAATATTGGCTATGATGCACATATTAAAATTGACAAAAAAAGTAATGAATCTCCAAAAGTATATTGGTTAAATAGAGCAGAATGTGTTAAAAGCGGAAATATATTATTAGAAAGAAAAGAAGTCAAAGATTTTTTACCCGACTTTATTGTTGCTTATTCGTCAGGTGAAAATCAATTAATAAATCTTCCCTTTTTTAAAATGCGATTTATACAATATGATGAATATTTGTACAGGTTGATCAAAGATTTAGACTACATTAAACCTGAGAGTAGATTTGTATATTTGGATGACTACTACAATCAAGCTGTCCTGTTATCTATTTATTTATTACGTGAAAAAGAATCACTGCTTCCCTTTAAGAATGAATTAGGACTTGACGATATTAAATCTTTTAGATTGATAATAAAAAAGGATGAATTTGAAAAAGTTCATAAAGATGTTTTCCAAACAATTCCGGTAGAAGAAAGGAAAAATAAAAACAACATTACCCGTGAACTGACATCTTTGATAAGTAAATCGATTGAACGATTAAAAGCTTGCAGTACAACCTCATATTACAACTATGATACAAAAGAGTTGATTTTAGATTATTTTGTGGATAAACAATGTAGACAAGCCTTCAAATTTCATTTTGCAGATGATGCTTTCGAGTTGTTTAGAACTTTCCAAGTTTTACTTAACTTGAATAACTATAAAACTACAAAAAAAATAAAACAAAAAGTTTATCATTCTAAAAATATTTACATCAATCAAGATGTAATTCCTTTACCGTATGATGAGGAAAGAATTTTTAGATTTAAGGATGTTATTCTAAAGAAAGATAATGTTGATGAGGTAATTTATACAAAATCTTTATCAGATGGTGAATATCAATTTATCCATTGCATAGGTTTATGTTTGTTGTTTAGGGATACTAACTCTTTGTTTTTGTTAGATGAACCAGAAACCCATTTTAATCCTGATTGGCGCTCCAATTTTGTTTCAACGTTAAGAGATTGTCTCAAACAAGATCAAACAAGCTCATTAGATAATAGGAGAGATCTACTTATCACATCTCACTCACCGTTTATCATATCAGATTGCCAACCAGAAAATGTTATTATTTTTAGAAAAAAAAATAGCAAGGTAGAACATCAAACGGCGAAAGACAAAGGGATAAGAACTTTTGGAACTTCAGCTAATATTATAACGGAAGAGATTTTTGGTAAAAAAGAGTCTATCTCTAAACTTTCATTAGAAATTATTGAAAAGATTAAAAACATGCCTTTAAATAGTCCTGAAAATATATTAGCTGCTAAAGAAGAAGCAAGAATATTGGGAGAATCTGTAGAAAAAGTATTGTTATTTAGAGAGCTGATTATCAGAGAAAATGAACTTAATAAGCAAAATGATAAATAGTTATAAATACTTGATTAGTTGTCATGTTATGTTACATGACTTTGTTATTCAGTTTTTTGACAGAATTGAACATGAAACAGGTCCATTTGATAATGTTTTTTTTGATCCCGATTTTTATGATATTGTAAGAAGGCACCCAAAAATAGTGAAGCAACCACTAATTGATATTTATAGTATTTTAAGAAGACTCAATCAAGTCACAAGAACTACTATTTGTCATCAAATAAAAGACAGTAATAACATAGAGTTAATATGCTCTGGTGGCTATTCACCAGTTTTATTAGACAGCAATGTTAAAGGTTTAAAGAAATTATTAAGAGATTTTTTCTTGAATTTATATGATCAAGTATTAGACGGAAATGCTTTTCGTGAAAAATTTAATACAACACTTTTAGAACATTTCAATAAATTTAGAAAGATTAATAAAAATACAACTCTTTGCCCAACCTGTGGAATTGGAGAATTAAAAATGGAAGAAAGTAAAACGCGTGACCAATATGACCATTTTTTACCAAAATCGTTATATCCATTTTCCTCAGTTAATTTTGAAAATTTAATTCTCTGTTGTAAAGAATGTAACTCATTTGATGTTAAGGGTGATAAAGATACTATAGCAATATCAACAGGCCATTTATTTTATCCTTTTGATTTAAATCATCAAAAAATATCTGTATCATTCGACATAATTACTGATAACACAAAACCTGAACAGATAGTTTGGGACATAAATTATTTCAGTCCTGATGGTAAGGTTGACGAAATACAATCTTGGCGAAATATTTATGATATTGATATTAGATATTCTGATTTTGCAAAGGGGAGAGTAGAAAAATGGTATCGCTTTTATTGGGAATATATCAATGATTCTGATATGGCTCATATGCCCGAAGAAGATAGAAAAATTGCATGTCTAAAAGCTTTAGAACTAGATGAAAAATTAAATCTTTCATTTATTAGAAAGCCAGTTTTAGATGGTTTTTTAAGAGATTCTGTTTTAGCAAGAGCACAAATTGAAGCTAATGTATATGTTTGAAAAATGAAGGTGATGCCAACATCACTAATACCTATTAAGCAATCTGTGAAAAATAACTGAATTTTAAGATAAAGTCTCAAAAAATACTCATCAGAAAACATAAGAACTTCTTCCACAAATTTCAAATCAACATTAAAAAGAAACATGATTCACAATAAAATCACTTATGTACATAGTTAGGATTTTATTTTTTATTATAAATTATTTTCTATGCGAAAATATTTTATTAGCTCTAAAGGTGAAACATTTAAACCTCTCGCTAAATCTAAAAAAGTTGTGAAGGCAAAATTTCTTTTACCATTTTCTACATCACTCACCGTTGATTTTGTAAGATTATTACTATTAGTGACGACATCATCTTGACTTAGGCCTTTACTTTTTCTAAGGTCTTTTATGTGAATTCCAAATCTAACCAATTCTTCATCTTTTGCTCCCATAAAGATATTTTTACAAAAAGCGGGATTTTTTAAAAAATAAATGTTATAAGATCTTATAATAAATAAGAGTTTTTTATTATATTTGTAAAATAGGTTACAGAAAATGTAACTTTGCGATACTTCAAAGAATAATAGAAGCTATTGCTTAGAGTCTCAAATTCGAAAACTGGTAATTTTTAACATACGAGATGATAAGCAGGAAGCTCACGACCTAGGCGTGGGCTCTCTTATCTGTATGTAAGGTATACCAGTACCCCGAATTGGATAATGTAGAGTCCCATGCCGTTTTTTTTCAATGCAGTCGCTTTATCTCTACACAAAAAATCTAAGCCCGCTTCCTAAACATAGTATCAGACTACACGATACAATAGGAGGGTACAACCTATTGCGGCTTTAAAAAGCTTACACGGGAACACAGATTTCATTCATATTAAATTCTTTCCGGTGCCTTGCGGTCACCGCTTACAGAACCTCACCAGTCCTTTTTCATACCAAAGGGCATCAGGGAAGTCTTTAACTACAAAATGAATTAAAAAACTACTCAACTTAAAATCAGAAGAAAGAAAAAGCCCCTTCCCATAGAGTTTGCAGACCAACGGGAAAGAGCGGAGTTCAGTAATTAATCTTTAAAAATTAAAAACCTTTACAAATCTATGAAAAATTCCTATTACAATATAGGAGGCATTTTCTTTGGGCTCATGTTTACTGCTGTAAGCATCCATACAAAAGCCCAAACACGCACCATTTCCGGTACCGTAACCTCATCAGGTAAACCTCTTTCAGGAGTTATAATCTCACAAGAGGGTAGTGATCAGGTAACGATGACCGGCAACAACGGAACCTATACCTTACAGGTTTCAGCAGAAAATACCATCCTATTGTTCAGACACCCTGATTATGCAGAAGAAAAATTAACACTCACTAATCAGACTGTCGTTAATATCAGCTTAGAACAAAAAGTAAAGGGAATCGAAGAAGTTATTCTCAACGCTGGCTACTATAAGGTTAAAGACAAAGAAAGAACCGGTAGTATCGCCAAAGTTTCAGCAAAAGATATCGAAAATCAACCTGTTTTGAATGTGCTCTCTGCGGCTCAGGGAAGGGTAGCGGGAGTGAATATTGTACAGAACTCGGGAATGCCGGGAGGAGGCTATGATATTCAGATAAGAGGAAAGAACAGTCTGAGGGCTTTGGGGAATAATCCGCTGTATGTAGTGGATGGGGTTCCGGTAGGAGGAGAAATGGCTTCCCAGTTTTCAGGAGCGGTACTGCCCGCCAGCAGTATCAATCCGCTGAATAGTATTAATCCTGCGGATATTGAGAGTATTGAGATTCTGAAAGATGCGGATGCGACCTCGATCTATGGATCTAGGGGAGCGAATGGAGTCGTGCTGGTCACTACCAAGAAAGGGAAGAATGGGAAAGCTGGCGCAGGTGCAGTTGCAGGAGGAGCAGGGAATCTGGGATTAAATGTAGGAACTTCCTATGCGGTGAGTTCTGTGATCAGTAACCTCAACATGATGAAGACCGGGGACTATCTCAGGATGAGAAGGCAGGCCTATCAGAATGACGGGATTTCTGTATATCCGGCTAATGCGTATGATGTTAACGGAGTATGGGATCAGGCAAAGTATACCGATTGGAGGAAAGAGCTCATCGGAAATACCGCAGATGCTTTTACCGCGAATGTTTCCTTAAACGGAGGCAATGACAGAACAAGTTTTCTGGTAGGCTATGGGCACAATGAGCAGTCTACCGTGTTTTCAAAAGGGTTTAAGTATAAGGCGGATAATCTGGCTGCCAATATCAGCCACACCTCTGAAGACAAGCGTTTTCAGCTCAGTGTCTCCAGCAGGTTTTCTCTTCAGAAAAATAATGTATTGAGTGAGGATATCACCAGACAGGCTTTCCTGATGGTACCCAATGCTCCGGCTTTGTATCTGCCCGACGGAAGCCTCAACTGGGAGAACAATACCTTCAACAATCCGGCAGGGCTGTATAACAGTTCCTATTCCTATGAGAACAAGCAGTTTTTAACCAATATAAATGTACAGTATGAACTGCTGGAACATTGGTTTTTGAAGTTCAGTGGAGGGCTTAATTACCAGTCTTTTGATGAAAGGTCATTAAAGCCCAATACCATGTATAATCCTTCATCCTATCAGGGGCAGTCCAGTGCGAGCTCGCAGTCGTATAAGAGTAATCAGGACCGTTTTTCCTTTATTTTGGAACCTCAGCTCAGCTGGCAGATGAAGAAGGGCAGACATGCTTTGGATGTGCTGGTAGGGACGACCTTTCAGCGGGATACAGGCAATCAGGGTTCTATGATCGGGATTGGATTTGAAAGTAATGCCTTCATAGAGAACATAGGAGCGGCAAGGACCAGGATTATTACCGATCAGATTAAAACGGAGTACCGCTATGCTGCTTTCTTTGGAAGGGTGAATTACCAATATGCCGGAAGGTATATCCTGAATATGACGGGAAGAAGGGATGGAAGCAGCCGCTTTGGTCCCAGCAATAAGTTTGCGAATTTCGGGGCCGTGGGAGCGGCATGGATATTCTCTCAGGAAGGATTTTTGAAAAATAAGAAATGGCTGAGCTTTGGGAAACTTCGTAGCAGCTACGGAACTACCGGAAGTGATAATATTGGAGACTATGGGTATCTGGATACCTATGATCTCTCGGAATACCTCTATAACAATACAGCAGGGCTCAATCCTTCAAGACTGTATAACCCGGATTACAGCTGGGAGAAGACCACCAAACTGGAAGCGGCTTTGGAACTGGGATTTCTGAAAAACAGGATTAACCTGACTACAGCGTGGTACAGGAACCGTTCTTCGAGTCAGCTGGTGGGATATCAGCTTCCTTCCATAACAGGCTTTCCAAGTGTACTGGCCAATCTGGATGCCGTCGTGGAGAACTCAGGATGGGAGCTGGAACTCTCCGGGAGACCTGTTTCAGGTGGAGCTTTTCAGTGGGAATCCAACGTTAATATAAGTTTTCCAAAGAACAAGCTGGTTTCTTTTCCGGGTCTTGCAGGGTCTACCTATGCCAATACCTATGTTATAGGACAGCCCATCACATCGGTAAAGGTATATCAGTATGAAGGAATTGATCCGGCTACGGGATTATACCGGTTCAAAGACTTTAATGGCGATGGCAGGATCACAGCGCCTGACGACAGGCAGGCTGTGGAGAATATCGGAGTTAGGTATTTTGGAGGCTGGAACAATACCCTTCGCTTTAAGAACTGGAACCTGTCGTTTCTCTTTCAGTTTGTGAAACAGAGAAACTGGAATTATAATAATATCATGCCTATACCGGGAACCATGAATAACCAGCCTCAGGAGGTATTGGATGTATGGTCTGCTGAGAATCCCGGGGGAAGCTATATGCCGTATTCTTCAGGCAGTAATGGGATCAAGAATCAGCTCCATGTGTTTTTTATGAACAGTACGGCAGCGGTGTCCGATGCTTCTTTTATCCGGCTTAAGAACCTGGAGCTGGGCTATCAGGCTCCGGTAAAGGGCACATTCAAAAGTGTGAAAGTTTATTTTCAGGGACAGAACCTGCTGACCTTTACCAGATACTTCGGGCCTGATCCTGAGTTCAGGAACATTGGCTTCCTGCCGCCTTTAAAAACTTATTCCATGGGAGTGCTGATCACCCTGTAAATCTAAATGCTAAAAAAAATAATAATGAAAAATTCAAAAATTAATATAAATCAATATCGTAAGGCGATGGTGTTCTGGAGGAATACGGGAATGATTCTGCTGTTTTGTATCCTTGCTTTCTCCTGTGAAAAGATGCTGGAAGTGGAAACGCCTTCCAATCAGATCGGAAAAGATAAGGTCTTTGCAGACGTTCAGACCGCTAATGCATCGCTGGCAGGACTATATGCGGGTTTAAGGGATAATTCTCCGCTGTCAGGGGAGTCACTGGGACCTTTTCTGGGTGTCTATACCGATGATCTGGACTCTTATGCCTTAACCGATACCGATGGCGTACTGGCGCTGTATCACAATCAGCAGACCGATACCAATTCTACCGTGTATTCGGTATGGTCAACCGCGTACCAGCACATCTATGCCGCCAATGCCATTATAGAAGGAGTCAGAGCATCAGCTCTGCCGGGTAATGAAAAGAACAGAATAGAAGGGGAAGCCCTTCTGGTCCGAAGCATACTTCTGTTTTATCTTCAGCAGGTCTTTGGACCCGTTCCTTATCCGGTAACAACGGATTATAAGGTTAACCAGTCTTTGTCAAGGATAGAATCCGGGGAGGTGCTGTCAAGGCTGGAAACGGATCTTTCTTACTGTGCGGGGTTGCTCCCGGATCAGTACCGGGACGCGGAAAGGGTATATCCCAACCGGAAAACAGCAGAGCTGATGCTGGCCAAAGTGTATATGGTAAGGCAGAAGTGGGCAGAGGCAGAGCATGTGCTTAAGACCATTTTGGGGAGTCCGCTGTACAGTTTTCAGAATGACTTGTCAAAGGTGTTTCAGAAGGATTCAAAGCATATTATATGGCAGTTAAAGCCCGCGAATCCCGGTGATCCTGTGAAAGAAGCGATGGTATACTACTTTTCAGGAGCGGCGCCTACAGGATACGCGTTATCTGAAAGCCTTGTGAATTCATTTGAAGCAGGAGACCTTAGAAAACAGCTGTGGATGGCTGCGGTAACCGTGGGAGGGAATACGTGGTACAGAGCGGATAAGTATAAAAATATCACCATCAATGATACTGAAGATTCTATCGTCTTCCGTCTGGAAGAAGTATATTTACTGCTGGCAGAAGCGCTTGCTCAGCAGAATAAGATTGGGGAAGCATTGCAGTATATCAATCCGGTGAGACAGCGGGCAGGAATGAGTGCTTTAACATTAGTTCCAAAAGAGGTTTTGCTGAGTGAAATCCTCTTGGAAAATAGAAGGGAGTTCTTTACCGAAATGGGGCACCGCTTTCTGGACTTAAAACGCAATAACAGGCTCGCTGATCTGCAGGCGGTAAAGCCCAATTGGAAACCTTTTCATAGTGTATGGCCCATTCCGCAGAAAGATATCCTCCTTAATCCTAACCTTAATCCGCAGAATAATGGCTATTAACATCAATAAACTGATTATTCTATTGCTTATTCTGCTGGGAATGGTTTGTTATGGACAGGCCTTTAGGGACTCATTGAAAGATGAAAGTTCTCAATATTACAACATTGCCGTTAATAAAGTGTCGGATGACAGCAAATGGATCGTAGCCACAAAAGTGTACAGGAATAATTATGATACCGCAGTGGTACTGGCTGCAGGAAGATCAGGAGTAAAATCACTGGTTGGAACACTGACCAACAAATACCAGTACTCTTTTGTAAAAGGCAATCAGCTGCTGGCATTGGGGCAGGGGAAAGCTTTGTTATGGAATCTTGCTACAGGAATGCAGAAAGAAGTGAAAACAGGCCGGGAGGGCAGTGATTCAGGAAGTATTATACAGAGCGGGATCATAGAGAAAGGACAGAAGTATTTTGTGCAGACCAGCGATAGTATTCTTCATATTTATAATAGAAAATCTGAACTGTTGGAAAGAGTAGAGCGGGTGCAGTATTTCAGGGTAGGCAGTTCAGGAACTGCATTGTATATTGTGAAAAAAGAAGGCCGGGAAAACCAGCTCGTCAGGTATTCCGGTGATAAAGTGCAAAAAGTATATTCTACATCCGGTATGATACGGAGCATTGAGGAAACACCTTCAGGAAAATTGATGATTCTTAAGGAAGAAGTGTCAAGTGGCGGTAATGCTGGTACAGAAAGTAAGTCTCAGAAAATTGTTTTTGTGGATACAGCGAACTTAGAGCTGCTGTATCCGGATATCGGAGAAATAAAGCAGGAGGAATACCTGCGGTTTACGGAAATACAGAAAGGAAAAGCGGTTATGATTACGGGAATGACGCATATTGCGGCAGAAAAAGGAACGGTGGATATCTGGTATGGAAATGACGGGAATCTGGAGGCTAAGCAGGAAGGTTCTTTTGTAAAAAGATATTGGATATGGAAAAAAGAAGAAAGGGAGGTGATCAGGGTTCCCTCTGACCGTTTTTCAACGGTAGCAAGCCTGAATAACCCGGATTACTTTCTGATGTTTAACAGGGATGAACTTCAGAATTATTCCACCCTGTTTCCTCTGATTCATGGCTGGCTTTATAATATGAAAAGGAATACGTATGAAGATCTGGGCATCATGCAGGCGGAGGTTTCAGTATCAGATCAAGGAAATCATTTTGTGTATAAAAATAAGCAAGGAATATGGATCTTGTTGGATACAGATACCTTAAATAGGATGGTTCTTGAAAAAGAGGACCTGACAAAAGCGTATTTCAGCAAAGATGGCAAAACGATCTACTTTGAAAGCAGCAGTGATCTTTGGAGATATGAAATCAATAAAGGGAAGTTTACGGCACTTACTATCGATAAGGAAAATGAAGTAAGGGTGGTCACTAAAGATGAAACGGATTTATATCCTGAAACAGGTTATAATTTCAGAAGAAGCATACTGGATGTAAATGCTCCGGTGCTCTTGTCAGTAACCCGGAAAGGAACCATAGAGAAGACTTTTTTGAAATGGTATAAGGGTCGTGTAGAAACACTCATGGCTTCTTCTGATTCTAATATTACATGGTATAAGGCGGATGGAATGTTAAATAAAGCCATATATGTGGAAGAAAGCCTTCATAAGCCGCCGGGAATTGTTTATAAAGAGATCGGACACCCAAAAGGGGATGTTATCTTTCAGAGTAATCCACAGGATAAAACATCTGCTTTGATTAGTATGGAGATTATTAGTTTTAAAAATAAAGAGGAGATATCTTTAAAAGGGCTTCTGTATTATCCGATTGGATACACAGAAGGGAAAAAATATCCGATGGTGGTACATATCTATGAGGTGCAAAGCAGAAATCCTAACCAGTATTTGTCACCACTCAATAATTTTCCGGTAGGGTTTTCTATTAAGAAGCTTCTGGAAGATGGATATTTTGTGTATCTGCCGGATATTGTAAACGGAGCATCCGGGGTAGGACTCTCAGCACTCGACTGTGTGGAAAGTTCTCTGGATGCTTTAGAGGGGCATCAGGGGGTTGATCTTATGAATGTGGGGCTGATAGGCCATTCTTTCGGCGGCTACAGGACGAACTTTATAGCAGGTCATTCCCACCGTTTTAAGACCTATATTTCAGGAGCTGGAGCCAGTGATCTGACCAGAATGTATTTTTCCTATAATGAAACATCATCGACTCCTTTTTACTGGCAGTTTGAAGAGGGACAGTATGATATGGATGCTTCTTTTGCAGAAAATAAGAAGCTGTATATGGATAATAATCCGATTAATAATGTACATCTAGTGAGTGCCCCGATGCTTTTATGGACCGGGATGGAGGATAAAAGGATTGTATGGGATCAGACGATGGAATTGTATATAGGATTGAAAAGAAATAAAAAGGATGTCGTGGCATTGCTGTATCCGGGAGAAGGACATGTTTTTACAACTGGTTCCAAAGCAGAGAAAGATTTGGAAATTAGGATACGGGATTGGTGGGATTATTTTCTGAAAGGGAAGAAGGAGATTCCATGGATAGAGAAACAAATGAAAAAAGATATACAGTTTTAAGAATTACTAAGTGGTAAATAAAACTAAAAGCTTCAGAATATTCTGAAGCTTTTAACATGATAAGTTCTGTTACGTGATTATATTAATTCTAATGCAGATACTGTAAAACATCTTTTTTTTCTAAAGTGAATGTTTGATGAGATTCATTCTCTATGGTAATAGACTGATTTTGGTCAAGGAGTTCCTTTATTTTACAAAAGGTGTCGCCTGAGGCCTTTGTAACATCAGTGTTGTTGATTTTAATAATTTTATCCGTTAGTTTTATCTCTGATAATTGAGGAACTTCCAGTTTGTTAACAATAACAATGCTGTTGTCAACAGGAGCTAATGCGATTCCGAAACTTTGATATCGCGGCTTTTTTCCTTCATTGGCAAGAAGAATTTTTTTGCTGATAAAATCAAGGTCTACCAAGTAGTTTTCAATAAATTTTGTACCAATGAGATTAGGAGAATCTGAACTGCTGTCAATAATTTGAGGACCAAGTTGGGTATTATTAAGCTCGACTTCCATTAGATCAACCTGTCTTTGCCCTTTTACAATACTATTTAAGGATTGTGATAAGAGTCCTTCAAAAGTTAGAAAGTCTTTATCTTTTATTTTATCATACACCTTTTGATTCACTGTAAAGCCCATTCCTGAGCCGGTATCAAAAATGAATTCTATATTTTGATTTCTTATTTTAGCATTAAGTTTGGGAACACCCGTGAAGCTTTCTTCAGAAAAAGAGATTGCTGCAACAGTACCAGATTGTTCCTGAGGTTTATCAAAGACTGTAATAGTCTTTGCCTTAAAGTCTATTCGCCAAACCTTATCCTTCATCATATTGGCACCAAAAATTCCACTGATCTTTTTGCATGCCCTGCCGCTCATCCAGCTGATGTCAGCAAATGAAAAATTGATGTTTTTCATTTTCAGATCTGCTATTTGGATATAATCTGTTGAGAAAACCTCCATCTTAGACTTTGCGTTATTTGCATCTACGCCTTCGAAAACAGTTGTACTTTTTTTTTCATTCAGCTGGTTTTTTAGCTCTGCTGAAATGATGGTAAAAGCTCCCGAATCAAAAATAAAGCTATGTCTATTATTTTTAATACTTACATCAACAACAATTTTTCCATCGATAAGCTCAAAAGGTATGGTCGTAGCGTTAAAAAAGAAAGGGGTTAGTGTTAATAGTAATATAAATAAATGTGATTTAATATTTTTCATTTTCTTATTTATCGGGGTGTCAGGCAAATATAATTAAAAAAATAAATAAAGGCTGCCATATGGGGCAGCCTTATTGTTCATAAGCCTTGGTAAATTACCAGGTCCACTTGATACCTACTGAACCTGTAACAGTCGTAGCACCAGTTTGTGGATTGGTTGTAGTACTTACATTGGTTGAAAGTTCTTTCTTTTTCTTTCCTCTTGCAGCAAAAGCTGAAGGAGGCGTTGTATCCTGCATCTCAACAGGTATTTGTCCTAAGAATCCGATTGCCAGGCTGAATCCTGTTACTCTGATATCGACTAATTCTACTTCTTTTAAATACAACAGTTGTTCATCAGACATTTCAAAGCTTTCTGAAATGAATTCAACCGGATTGCTTGCTACATATTCAGCAATTTTTAAGAGTTAATGTACTCAATTCTTTTTGTTTTGCTTGTACTCCTTCAGGAGTAAATGGGAATTTGTTCATAATGATTGGTTAGGTTAATTGGTTAAACTTAGTAAAGACTGGAAGAGCTCTTATCGTGTTTTCTTACTGAAACAAAGATAGTTTCGTATAGCGACAGAACTCGTCGTGTTAAAAATTAAAAGAAAAAAAATTAGCTTTTTTAAATAAAGGCTGCCATGCAGACAGCCTATTGTATCAACTGTAAGATTACCAAGACCATTTGATGCCTACTGAACCTGTTACAGTCGTAGCACCGGTTTGTGGATTGGTTGTAGTACTTACATTGGTTGAAAGTTCTTTCTTTTTCTTTCCTCTTGCAGCGAAAGCTGATGGAGGTGTTGTATCCTGCATTTCAACAGGAATCTGTCCTAAGAATCCAATAGCAAGGCTGAATCCTGTTACTCTGATATCGACCAGTTCAAGTTCTTTTAAATATACCTGCTGCTCGTCAGACATCTCAAAGTTTTCAGAAATGAATTCAACAGGATTGCTTGCTGCATATTCAGCAATTTTTAATCTCTCTTCAAGAGTTAATGTACTCAGTTCTTTTTGTTTTGCTTGTACTCCTTCAGGAGTAAATGGGAATTTGTTCATAATGATTTGGTTAGGTTAATTGGTTAATAATTTAAGTAAAGTTTGGAAGAGCTCTTATCCTTTTTCTTACTGATACAAAGATAGTTTCGTGTAGCGACAGAACTCGTCGTGTTAAAAATTAAATGAAGAAAATTTCATCTTTTTTAAAAAAACTACCAACACGGCAGTACCGTAAAGTGGAAAGTGGAGAAAGGACATAGCGTAGATCATCGGTTGGGATTAGCAGCTATTCATTAAAAAAATTACCATACAATTCAGAAATAAAACCGCTGTTAAATGAAATGTGGCTGAATTATATTGTGATTCAGGCTTCTCAAAGTAATCGTAAATGATAAAAAGGATGCCTGTGGCATCCTCTTTTGTTAATTGATAGGGTTTACGGTAAAATTTCAAACAAATCTCCGAAGCACTGTGAGCCGCTCATTCTTTTTAAGTTGTGAGGGCCTGTGGCATCTGTGTACGTGCAGAGTACTCCTGTGTTAACTGTTTCACAGTTTTTAACGGCTACACAGGTAGGTTCTCCGAAATTGCCTACTTTGTATCCAATAGTAATCACTTTGGATGAACTTTCGATGGTTGATGCTAATGCACCTCCTGTGCCCATAATCACCAGGGCGGCAGGAATAAGAAACTTTTTCATAATAATTGAAGTTTTTGGTTAATGATTGCTTACTCTTTGTTCAGGTTTTCAGCTTCCCCTGCTGTAAAATATTTTACATTAGATGTTCGGTATCGGTAGCGGATCAGTTTTCTGCCGGCTATAGCATAGAGGTACTGATCGGTGACCATAATCTGAGAAACGGGTTTGTTATCAATACGATCTAAATAAAAGCTTCCGGTATATTCCTGTTTGTCCGTCCTATAGATGTCAACGATCGTAGAGCTTTTCCACCGGTCTTTGCTTTCGTGTTTTCCCATGAGATGGGATTGATTAAAAAGGAAAGGACCATTAGCCGCTAAGGCAGCGTTAACCTTTTGAGGGCGGGATTTTAATTTTGTACTGCCATCCGCCAGAGTAACGGGCTCAACCTGCGCCCTTGAAATGGTATCAATGGTTTTGAATTTCTTGAGCCGAAGCTGGTCATTCATTACCAGGAATTGATTTCTGTAGGCATACATGTAGGTGATACGTTGGCTTTTTAAGTCAGTAACCAATTGGCCGTCCGCATCAAATATTCCGTCAATCTGCTTTTCCAGCAACTGGTCATGTAAGGTAAATTTCGGATGACTATTTAGAGAAAGCAATCCTAATTCATATTCTCCAGTCTTACTGCTGCGTATTCTTACTGCGAAGGTTGAAGAATCAATAACGGCAAGCTGATTAAAGTACACTTCGTTATAGCTGATGGTCCGGGCTGCCGGTTCTGTTAGTTTTCCTTTATAAATAACAGGAACACTTCCGTCATAGAGATAATAATCTGAATCTTTTACCCTTAATTGCAGGTTAGTGTAGGTGTGATCTGTCTGATCGGGATAGATATGCATGGTTTGTAATGCGTTAAAAAGATTATCCGTGGATGTCAGAGCCAAAGGGGTTGATTTGTTTCCCAGAAATACATTGAGTGTGTTATTTCCGGCAAAGTAATAATGTTCATTGTCAAGCTTTAATACTTTATCTTCAATCAGCGGATGGATAAGAAAACGACGGGTAAAATTATTTTCCTTTTTTATGGTGTATTCTGAACTGATATAAAGCAGAATGACTACAAAAGAGCTTGTCAGGATAGTCGCGCATAGTATTATATAAGCTTTATATCTGTTTTTTTGCTGGTTATGATAGATACAGATCAACGCAATAACTGCCAGGAGTACACATACAAGATTGAAAAAAAGATGCTCATCCCAGTCCATTTTTTCCAGAATACCCCCGCATGAACACGGAACAGACTCACTATAATGCAGGATCATATAGATATAAGCGGTGAAACTGGTCATTATCCCCAAAGAAAAGAATAAACCTGCAGGTCTTAAACGTGGAATCAGCAGCAGAATAACGATCAGTAATTCAATACTTATTACAGCGTAAGATAGCACTCCGGCATAAGCTGTCAGAATAGGAGACTGGGCAATCTGAACCTGATAATTTTCAAAATCAAGAATCTTGCTTACCGATGCGTACATAAACAGCAGTACAAAAAAGTAAGCAGTTAATGTCGGTAGTTGTTCAACGAGCTTTCTCATGGTATTTTATTAGCATTGGTATAAAAGAATCCATACAACTTTTTGTCCGCAATATTCCGGCATTGTTGATTTCTCAGCAATAATGATTGTTGTGGTGAAAGTCCCCTTGTTTTTCCATAGCCCGCTGACCGGACACTTTTGTCCTGATCTTATTGTCAGGATTGGAATTGATGTATCATTCATTTCAATGGTTATTGGTTTGTAGGTTTCCAATGGTCGCGATCTTTAGGAGGATCGCTTTCCATATATTGTGTGCTGTCTGATTTTGCAGAAAGACTATTAATATTGAGATTATTCTCCTGAGGACCTTCGGCTGATACAGATTGATCCGGATGACAGGCATGCAGGATTATAGTGATGATAATTCCTGATGAAATGTAAATTAAGGTTTTCATAATCTGGGATTTAAAAATTAGTGATCCCGGCCGGTTTTTATTAGAATTCTGAGAACGAATTTAGAACATCGACGGACTGAAAAAAATGATGTTTGGACTTGATTTATAAATTATTGAGGTATGTTTTGTAAATTAAATCAAAATATAATATTGATTTAATGTTTTGGAAATCAATTTGTTGTGTTTTATTTTGATGATTGTTAAATTCCCTTTCTGTTGAAATAATTTTATTCCTGTTTCAATTTGTGTACTTTTGAATAATAATCATTGTATTTCAAAAATTTGTGATGAAAACTTTTTCTGTTTTGAAAAAAGCAATATTTTTTTTTGTATTTATTAGCATTTTAACGGATGGTCAGAAGTTTTCAGACT
This sequence comes from Chryseobacterium sp. NRRL B-14798, assembly GCF_050470705.1. Lineage (NCBI taxonomy): Bacteria > Pseudomonadati > Bacteroidota > Flavobacteriia > Flavobacteriales > Weeksellaceae > Chryseobacterium > Chryseobacterium sp. NRRL B-14798. The sequence continues at coordinate 2,137,580 of NZ_JBFLUL010000005.1, forward strand.
ACAGGGCACGTTATGATAACTTTGATGAAAATGATGCCCGTGCACTGGAATTTGTTAATCCCTATATTAAAGAAGCTGGAAAAACAAATAACTACAAAGAATTATCACAGGCTTACAGGGATGCAGTCTACTTTAGCAAAGACAGAAAACTTGTTTACGCCGATAGTACGATATGGGCTGCATTATTGTCAAAGGATTCTCAAACAATCGGAAATGCCTATCTCACTAAGGGCAGTATATATTATTTCACGTTACGTAAATATCAGAAAGCCTTAGATGAATATCTAAAGGCCTGGAAATATCTAAAAAATTCTGATAATTCTTATCTCTACTACAAAAATCTCTATCATATAGGAGTGGTTAAAAGCTATCTGGGATATTACGAGGAAGCCCTTAATATCTTCTTACAATGCAGCAGATATTATAATAAACCCCATACTTCGGAAACACTTTCCAATCTTCGATATAACAGAAAGAAGGGCTACCTGAACAGCCTTAATCAGATGGGCATTTGTCTTGTCCTGCTTGGCAGGTATCAGGAAGCAGCAGTGCTTACAGAACAGGGTCTGGAGCAATCATCAAATGATAAAGATTTTGATCTGGAAAGGAGTTATTTTTATAAACTTAAAGCAGTGCTGGGTTATCTTAATAATAAGGATAAAGAGGCGTTGTCGGATTTTGATACTGCTATAGGAGCTATTGAAAAGATAAATGACTTTACGAATGCCTCAGTTATTTACTTTTTGAAAGGTAAAATTCTGTTAAGAAATAAAAAAGACGATGAAGGAATAGGTTTCCTTAAAAAAGTGGATTCTGTATTTCAGCAAAATAATTTTGTTTTACCAGCGACCAGAGAAACATATGAGCTGCTTATTGATTATTACAGAAATAAGAAAGATCATAAACAAGAACTTTACTATACTAGACAATTATTAAAATTTGATAAAATATTATCTGCAGATTTTAAGTATCTCTCAACCAGGATTCATAAAGAATATGATACACAAGATCTGATGGAGTCAAAGAAAAAATTGGAAAATACCTCGTACTACGTTTATACCATAGCACTGCTTTCGTTCATCAGTGTTTTAGTGTTTTCTGTAGCAGGTTATTACAGAACAAGGAAAAAAAATAAAAAGGAAAAGGAGTATGTTCAACCAGATGAGGATGATCCTAAGCAGAGCAGTAGTGTCAAGACTTCCAGACTGCCTGAACATTTGGTGGAAGACATTCTAAGTAAGCTGCAGCAAATGGAAGAGAAAAATTTTTATCTTGAAAAGGGACTGACACAAAACCAGCTGGCCAAGAAACTGAAGACCAATACAGCATATTTATCTGCCATTATCAATGAGCATAAAGGCTGCAATTTTAATGCTTATATTAACCGCTTAAGAATTATATATGCAAAAGAAAGGCTTATTAACGATTCTCTATGGCGAAAATATGCGGTCGATGACCTGTCTAAAGAATGTGGTTTTTCCAACAGATCAAAATTTTCTAAATTGTTTCATGAAATGACTTCAATGAGCCCTGTTGAGTTTATCCAGAATATCGAGAATAGCAAAAATAATGATGGTACTGTTTAGGATTGATGAAAAGATGATTTGATTAATTTTTGTACTTTTTAAATAAAAATATGGAAATACAGCTGTTTTTTAAAAAGTGCAAAGAATTACAAAGAGAACTGGACAAAAAATTAGAGATGATTGATTCTACTCATAGTGAAGATAGGATAGGAGCCTGCGAAAAATCTTTGATGGAAATTGATACAGCCATAAGACTCATCAAATCAATGGTAGCCAGACTTGAATTTTCATCCGTAGCAGATGAAATTTATTTTTTTAAAGAACTCAAGCCGCTTTTTATTTCGCGTTTTATTTATTATTCAAATTTATTAGCTATTGAGGCGGCGAAACCGAATGCAGGACAATTAAGTTTAAAAGAATATTATAATTGTGAATTGCAATTGCTTAAAGATTTTTATCAGCAGCATATTGACTTTTATGAATATTACAGACGGAAAGCCGCATTTCTGGACCAGAAGTATTTTGTCAGGAATCAATTTGATCTCAAAACAAAACTTCAATCTGGGCTGTATAATTATGATGAAAAGTTTGCCACATCTCACGATCACCTAGTTGCCCAGATTCTTGCCAACGATCTTTTAGAGAAATATCTTTTACAATCGATCAGCCAAACAGAAGGATACATTTTTGAAAAAGTCACTGACAGGTCTCCCCTGAACTGGTCGGCTTCAAAGTCAGGATTGGTTGAACTTCTCTACGCACTTCATCAAACCTGCTGTTTCAACGGCGGAAATATTGAATTCAGTGAGGTAATACGTTTTACCGAAAAATCACTGAATGTTAATTTAGGGAACTTTTATAAGACCCTCCATGAAATTAAAAGCAGAAAAATTAACAGGACTAAGTTTCTTCAGCTTTTAAACGACAATCTTAATCAGTTTTTTGCAGATTGTGATCAATGAAGTGAACTTATGTCTTTTTTGCGGATAATCTTTCGGTAGTTATGACAGTCTACCGAAAGAATTTCCCAGTAAAGTGTAAACTTTGCTTTACTCTTAAAATAAATATCATGAACATTGACAGAACAGAATTTATGGCATGGATGGAGCGTATTATGACCCGATTTGATATTCTTGGCGAAAAATTAAGTCGAAAGCAAAATGATTTAAACAGTATTGACGGAGAACAGTTACTGGACAATCAGGATGTTTTGCAATTACTTAAGATCAGTGCCAGATCGTTGCAACGTTACCGCTCAGACAAAAGGCTGCCATATTATACAATAAGCGGAAAGTTGTATTATAAACTTTCTGATGTTCATCAGCTGATAAGAGATAGTTTTCGCCGGATTGAATGAAGAATATCGCAGATAAGCATCTTACAGTTATGAAATAAATAAGCCAATTAACTTTATTGGTTTAGATGGAGAGGTGTTAAGTCCGGGTTTGAAAGATAATTGGGATGGTGAATATACCCTTGTGACTGCCAAAAAATGATGTTGATATAGAGTTATGTTGTCGGGGAAAAAAGAAACGAGGATATGAACACAAAATTATTCATGCTATAATTTAAATTGATGTCTTATACATTTACATCCTGAGCAATGAAATAAAACCGGTAAGGCAATGGTATTCAATCCAATAAAGCAATCTCTATATGAAAACATTGATTCTGATTCTCAACTACGATTCTTGTAGATCAAGAAGTATAATCAAAAGTTATCCTGGATTATTCGAAGCTGTTAAGGAAAGTAAAAATTAGATCTAGCCCCTTGGCCCGAAATCTAGGGTGCTGTTAGCAAGTATAGACTTTCAATCACGACCAACCAGTATTTTTTAGTTACTTCACGTTGACTTTCATTTTTTAAATTATCAACATGAATCGAAATTGTGGTCTTATCCTTATCTTTAGTTGGAATAAACCTGACCTGCAAATGGGCACTTTCTTCAAAATCTTTATGCTTCCATGTAGTTCGGATGTGTGAATATTCTTTAAAAGTCGAAAAGTTCTGATCAACCCCCTCAGCCCAGTAGCCTAAGCCCCTGTCTGAAAAAAAGGTTTCCCAAAGTGTTTCCACGTTCGTTGGCATAGTTTTTCTGATTCCAAACTGCCAGCCGGCATCTTTCGTTAGTCCAATGTTTTTTGCCATGTTTAATTTTCTTAGTGTAATAAAGTTCGTATTCGAACTTAATGATTTTTTTCAATTGAAGCAAAAGTTCTTACCGGAAATATCCCGACACCTTTAAATTTTGGTGGAGCGGCGGTGAAGGAAAAAACTCTTAGCCGGCAATTTATGTAAATTACAAAGATGTTAGACAATCAAAATCCCTGTACCCAGTAGCTCTGTGTGAACTGGTCTTGTTCTGTTAGCCTTGTCATCTATATCCCAGCCAGTCTGTATTAGCACAGTCTTATTTCTGACTTCTCTATTTTTAAGATGATCTTCCATGATTTTCCAAATACCTGTAATGGTATATGGATATAACATTTCCTTATCCTCGAAGTTTTTCTTACTTGGATTTGATGATAAAGAGATAATTCAGGATGCACACAGTAGCAGGATTGCCGGAATTGATGGTGTGGATTACGTTTCGCCGGGGACTATACAGAGAGATCCGCCAATTAAGAGACCCTTTAAGATCAAACATCTAAATCACTCTTAGTTAAATTGTAAGTTTTGGCTACAACAAAGCTATTTTTGGCTACATTTTGCGATATAAGAACCTCGAACTTTGCTTCATAAAATAATATTAGAAATGAAAGTATTTGTTACAGGCGCTACAGGTTTCGTAGGAACAGCTGTAGTACAAGAATTATTAGGAGCTGGTCACAAGGTTCTTGGGCTTGCAAGGTCGGAAGAATCTGCAAAGAAGTTAATTAAAGCAGGAGCAGAGGTCCACCACGGTGACCTTACTGATTTTGAACGTCTGAAATCTGGGGCTAATGCAGCTGATGCAGTTATACACTTAGGATTTGTACATGATTTTGGGCGGTTTGAGGAAATGTGTGAATTGGATAGGGATGTAATCGGCGCCATAGGAGATGCTCTGGTTGGTACGGACAAGCCCTTTCTCATCACTTCCGGCACTGCACTTTTTTCAAAAGATGGCATCACAACTGAGAAAGACCGCAACGTCCATCACCCACATCCGAGGATTGCAACTGAAAATGCCGCGGACGATCAGGTTGCAAAAGGTGTGCGTGTCGCCGTGATTAGATTATCGCCATCTGTGCATGGTGAAGGAGATCAGATCGGCTTTGTTCCGCTATTTATCAAAATAGCAAAGGAAAAAGGTGTCTCTTCGGTTATTGGTGATGGAAATAACCGCTGGCCAGCTGTGCATCGACTGGATGCGGCAGGGCTCTACCGATTGGCGCTGGAAAAACCATTTGAAAATGGAACCAGATATCATGCAGTATCCGAAGAAGGAATTGAGCTCAAGACAGTAGCCGCTGAAATTGCGGATCGTTTAAATATTCCTTTTACCTCGCTGAATTCTCAGGAAGCTGGGCAGCATTTTTCCTGGTTTACGCATTTTGCAGAGCTGGATAACCCCACTTCAAGTGAATGGACAAGGAATGCGCTGGGATGGAATCCTGTACATCCAACTTTATTGGAAGATTTAAAAGGTTCGTATTATTTTTCGGAACTCCGATAATCTGTATTTTTGTTTTATCTATTTTAATATAAAAGCACATAATTCCATGTCCGATAAGCCTGTTCGAATTAAGACCATTTCAGACTTCCACAAACTACGTGGTCTGCCGGGACCGAAGCACCCGCTTATTAGTGTGATCAATTTTGAAGATATGACCGAGCCTACAAAAGTCGGAAAACAGAGCCTTCTGTTTGATTTTTATATGATCTCGCTAAAACGTGATATGGAGCACAAGTACAGGTATGGGCAGAATGATTATGATTTTGATGAAGGAGTGATGTTTTTCATGGCCCCACATCAGATTTTAAGTGTGATACGTGAAGAACAAGGAAGAAATCCTTCCGGATGGATGCTAATGATCCATCCGGACTTTCTCTGGAATACGGCACTTTCCACTTCCATCAAAAGATATGAATTTTTTGATTATTCTGTTAATGAAGCGCTGTTCCTATCAGAAGATGAGGAACTGAAAATGAAGCAGATCATTGAAAATATCAAACAGGAATATCAGAGCAATATAGACCAGTTCAGCCAACACATTATTATTTCTCAATTGGAAACTCTATTTAATTATTCCCAACGTTTTTATCAGCGCCAGTTTATAACACGTAAGAAAGTCATTCATCAGTTTTTGGAGAGGTTGGAAAATTTTCTTTCGGATTATTTTGAAGGAAAAAATATAATAGAGCATGGCTTGCCTACGGTGCAGCTGCTTTCCGAAAAGCTAAATATATCACCCCAATACATGCGTGCAATGCTCAAATCGTTGACCGGACAAACCACGCAGCAAATCATCCATGAAAAGTTAATCGAAAAAGCCAAAGAGAGACTTTCCACAACTGAACTTACCATAAGCGAGATCGCCTATGAACTGGGCTTTGAACACCCACAGTCATTCAATAAACTGTTTAAAGCGAAAACTAATATTTCACCGTTAGAGTTCAGGAATTCATTCAATTAAGGAAGTGGTAGCGACTTCATCAAATAGTGTGCTGAATAAATTACGGCTGATATAATGGACAATATCATTGGCCCATTACATCATTAAATAGCGTAAAAATATAAAAGGGGCCCAAGCCGGAATTGAACAGGTTTTTATGTTGATGGCGATGGGTGTTGTGCGGTTTACTTAGACAGTGAAGAAGCCAGACCAAGCGTGGAGACATAACAACTTCAAACTTTTCAGAGTAAGATGAAAGGTTTGAAGATATGGAGATGCTAATGAACTTAGAATTACTTAAATTACACTACCTGTAGCTGTTAAATCGTATATGTATCCTTAATTAAGTATGATGTTTACAAATTATTGCGCTAGGAAAGCATTGATTTTGTGTTTGAAATTTGTTATAAAGTAGAAGATGTTTATTAAAATTAAAGTACTTAGATTTCTGCATATGTATTATTTATTTAGTGACAGCCTGTTCTTTATAAGTATATACGTTATAGGGAAAGAGATTTTTCGCTAGTACTTTTGAAACTAAACTGCTAATTAGTAATGGTAGCAGCAAAACATATCCACTGGGAACAAGACTTGAAATAATAAATATTGCTGTAAAAGGTGCATGGATTGCAGCAGAAAGCATTGCCGCCGCACCAAAAAGTGCAAAATTAATAGTCACAAGTTGAGTTCCGAGATAATGGTTACAAAGCTGAGCAAACAAAACACCTAATATTGCACCTGTTACGATACTAGGCGCAAAGACACCACCGTCACCACCAGCTCCTAATGTAAGTGAGGCTGCAAGGGGTTTTAACAGAACGAGCAGGATCAGCGGAAAGAAGTATAATAGATCAATAGATTTATCTAAACTATTTCTTAAAATTTCTTCAAGACCATGATAACTGTCACCATAGAGTGCTGGCAAGAAAAATATAAAAACTCCTACCGTTATTGCTCCAATATTAACTCGGATAAAGTTGTTTTTTATCTCTGCAAAATAAGATTTTGCATAGATAACAATCTTAGTGAAATAAAGTGCCAAAACTCCTCCTATCAATCCTAAAATAATCACAAAAGGAATTGCCTGCCACCGCCATTCTTTTACTGCAAAAGTAAAGAGGGGAGTGGAATCAAAATAATAAACAATAATTGATGCAATGAACATCGAAGTTAATGCACTAAGTAGTAAAGTCCTGCTGTATCTTCGTGCAATGACCTCAAATGCGAAAAACAAACCGCCCAACGAACTTCCAAATAGCAGTGTTACGCCAGCAATAGCCCCTGCACATATCAATTCGGTTTTGTAAGCTCCTGCAGGTTGTAATCTCTTATAAGCTTGGTTGCCTACTGTAGCGGTTGCAACAACGGTTGAGACTTCAACTCCCGTTGATCCACCAAAAGCAACAGTTAAGAAGCCATTAATGTAGTGTGAAGGAATTTTAAAAAAGGGCAGGTGATCTTTCCTTGTTTCCAATGTAGTATAGATTTCCTTTATTCCCTTATTCTTTCTGCTTTGAAAAGCATATTTTCTCAGGAAATATATCAACGTAATACCAATACTTGGTGCGATAATATAAAATCCCGGATCAAAGCCGGAAATTTTTTCAGATAATTTTTCCTGTACATAAGCAGTACTATGCTTTAAGCTATAAGCCAGTACACAACAAATTATACTGACCAAAATTGAACAAGCAATCAATTTTAGATAACTATATCGAACTACTTTTTTTCTGTATATCGAAGTGCTTTCCATAATAATAAACATTAAACAACTGCAAAGGTAAGTGATATTCTTTTGAGTTTTTCTTACCTCTATATAATTTGAGGTAGAAATAGCTCTCTTAAATACGCAGTATCAGGTTTTAGTAAAATATTTTACTGTTAATCAATTTTAATACATGATCACTTTCCATTTTCTTAATAGTTCTAATCACGGTTTCAATTCGTAAACCTGTAATGGATGCCATTTGTTTTCTGGTTAAATAAACCTCAAATGAATATTTTTCTTTGTTATTGCTGTAGCTTTTAAAGTAGTCAAGAATTCCCAAAAGCCTCACCTCTGGTCTTAATGATAAATTATGCTGCATCATGACAAATTTTTGGTACAATCGTTTGGATATAAACTTGTTGATGTCTAAAGATACATTCGGATGATCAGCAAGTAATTTAAAGAAGTTGTCTTTTGGAATGGTAATGATTTCACAAGGATTTAAGGTTATCGCGTTGACAGGATATTTCTCGGTGATAAAAAGAAGTAACTCACAAACGCTCTGTCCTGAAAACAAAATACTTTGAATAATCTCTTTCCCGTCTTCATCGTAATGATTTAATTTCACTCTTCCCTCTGTTATTTGATAGTAGCGTTTTGGAGTATCACCTTCTTGAAATATTGTTTCATGGGCTTTAAACTGGGATGTTTCTGCACCGTATAACGGCAAAAGATTTTGATCGATAATCATAATAATATTGAGTTAGAATTAAAGTTAATAGAATATCAAAAATTAAATGTTCCTGATTATACCAGATCTTTTAATAATTAGTATCTAAAGATAATATAAAAACCAGCAACCAAAAATTTCTTGATTGTATTGGTTACCTAAATTTTTAAATACATATAGGTAAAATTGTTCCTTTGACAGATTGACATTTTGTACTCATAATTCGTATGTATGATTTAGGTCATACACTTGAAGTGTCCTTTACCATTACCTTTGGATGCTAGTTAATTGCGCACTCATTAGTGATATATGCCGCTTTTTAAATTCTGCAATTTAATTAGTACAAGTTTAATACCCCTAATAATTTTTTCAATATGCTGGTTGATGAAGATTTACTTTTTCATTATGGAGGACAATTAGTGAAATTCACCAAAAATGATTTGATATTTAGAGAATCGGAAATACCCAAATTTTATTATCAGATAAAATATGGCAATGTGAAAATCAACAATTATCATCAGGAAGGAAAAGAATTTATCCATAGTTTACCTTCGACCGGGCACTGTCTTGGAGAAACTTTTATATTTTCCGAAAGACCTTATCCCGTCAATGCAGTAGCAATGAATGATGTAGCAGTTATTAAAGTTGGAATAGCCAGATTTTTTGATCTGATTCACAGTGATAGAAGCATATTATTTAAACTTTATCAATATACCTCTGAAAGAATGCACTACCGTTATGTGATGTTAAATAATTTATCATCCACAAACACCTTCAGTAAAATAATCTGTGTGATGGACTGTTTGAAGCAATATCATAATGTGACAGAACAATACGCTTATCAAATTCCCTACACCCGTCTTGAAATTGCGTCGCTAACAGGGCTAAGAATAGAAACTGTGATAAGAGTATTAAAAAAGATGGAACGTGAAAATATTGTAAAAAATATTGGTGGAAAAATATTTTATTAATACTTTCAATCATACCTATTTATCCTATTGTTGGTTAGCCTGTTATTTTACCATTCGATGTGCTCCTGTGACAATTGCTCCGCCTTGTTTAGTATATTCTTTAAGTAACTTATTGATATATCTGACCGGGTGAAATTGTGCCTGACTTTAATTTCAATGGTCTTTTAATAGCTTAGTTGGTCTTGCTGTGCTAGGCACACCGCTGGCAGACCTGCGGCACTAAACGTTAACTTAAAAAAAGTGGAAATTATTCATGGTTTTTACTTTAAGTTTTCGAAACTAAATTGTCGAATCTTTCACCGTTTTATCAGGTGTTTTTTCAGTAGTTACTATGTTTTTCGAATCTTCTGTGGATACTATTTGCGGGCTCCATTTTGCATGTTTTGAAGGTTTAAGTTGATGCCCCATTTTTTTAGCGTAAACCTTAGTAAATTCTGCACCAAAGAAAATAATCTGACAGGTATAATTAATCCACAACAACAGTAAAATAACAGTCCCGGCGGTACCAAATGCAGAGCTGGGATTGAACGTTTCAAAATAAAAAGTGAGGATATACTTTCCAAGTGTAAACAGTGCTGCAGTTACTGCAGCTCCAACCCACACTGATTTCCATTGTAACTCAACATCCGGCAGAATTTTGAACATGGCCGCGAAAAGAAATAATGTAACAAGAAAGCCTACAACAATATTAATAATATTAACCATAACCAGGGTTTCCAACCCGAAACGATGGATAACCCAATCGTTAGCAAGACCGATGAAAGAACTTAGTAGCAAGGTAATGAGCATAAGAAATGCAATGACAATAATCATCCCCAAAGAATTCGCACGGTCGAGAAGATATTTTTCCCAGGCCTTTTTAGGAGTTGCCACGATATCCCACAGTTTATTGAGGGATTTTTGAAATTGGAAGAAAAGTGAAGTTGCCCCAAAAACAAGCGTAACGATTCCAATGATTTTCATAACAATGTTCTTTTTATCCACCATGCCGGCTACGACCATCTCTTCAAGGCTCTTACCAACATCTTTCCCCATCATGCTCCCGATAAGTTTAGTGATTTCTCCTCGTACCGCTTCTTCACCAAAGAATATACCCGTGAACCATATAACTATAATTAAAAGCCCAGGAATCGAAAAAATTGCGGTATAGGCTAAGCTGGCTGCCTCGGTCCCCAGATCCCGTGCACTCCAATCCTTGTATGTGCCTTTAAGTATTTCCCAAAAATTTTTAATTGTTTTCATGATGTATAGTATTAACGGTAAAAATCAGGTCTATAACTTTTACTTAATATTGTGAAACTCACTGGGTCAAAACTTTATTACTTGGATATCACTTCTCATTCTTAAATTGGTCTGTGAAAATTAGCATAGAGTTTCTTAGATTTGAAACAGATTATTAATCTTTCTTTTTATAACGTTCATGTTATCGAACTGATAGTAAGAAATGCGCAGCTGTCTCAACTTTTCCGCAATTATCTTTCAACTTTCGCTACAAAGATCACCGCTTTTCAATGGATTATCGTATGCTTCAATGGCATGCTTTTCACCAAAAACTATATTCTCCAAGGTTCCTTAATCACTATTACTTGTCGGTATGGAATTTTTAATATCGATCTAAGTTCGGTGCAGACTACCAGCCAATGATAATGATTCCTCATCAGGATTTCTACCTCTTTTAGTAATGAGATTAATAATTTTCATTCTTCATTATTTTTGACTGAGAGATAATTTTATCATATTCTCCCTTCAGATCAGCATAGCTTTTACCAAACTTTTCCTTCGGTGCTTTCAAAACCTTTAATTCTGTCATTGGTAGTATGAAGTAATTTATTAAGTGCTGAAATTGCTTTATTTATTTTCCATACTGATTATTTTTTGAATGATTAAACAATAAATATGCCTATAACATTTGTTTTGTGGTATGTTAAGGCTTTATTTTTTATAAAATTCGCAAACAAATAATATATTAATCCATTATATTTGGGATTTAATTATTTGAACAGCAGCTTATTAATTATTGTCATTAACGTCAGTTATCGAAATGGTGAACTAATGTACATACTGATGGGGAATTATGCCTGTGTATCTTTTTTGACAACAGTAATTTCCCCAGTATATTCAATATAAACACTTCTGATAACATTTAGATCATCAGTTAAAGCAGATTTCCTGATCCCCTGCATTATATCTTCTTTGCAGATCTGAGCTCTGGACATACCAGCATGTAAAAATTTACCATCATTAAAAACCATTATTTTCTCTCCATCTACAAGTTTGTTAAAAGAAGAATTTTTACTTTTCAGCCAACTTACAAACCTATGAAGAAGTACGATTGCCAGACAAGTAACAATGACAGGGATGAAAGGGGAGGCTCCCACCACAGCCCGGCTTAAAATAGCACCTAACAGGATTACAATGATATTATCCAAAGGAGAGCCTATACCAAAAGATCTGCGACCGGAAATACGGATCAGTATCAATGCCGATATGAATACCGTTACACCACGGATTCCCATTTGAAAACTATCCAGCGAAGTATCTATATCCCAAATTTGTTTCAGAATATCCATGACTAAGTTTTTAATGTTGATAACAAAAATGATACCGGGCAAAAGCTGTTGAATGCATAAAATTTAAATGATTAAAGAGATTATAAAACCAAAATAAGCTTTCCAGTTAAGAAAAAGCTTCTACGAATTTCAAGTAAGATGTAATTTTAACAGACCAAAATTACCCTTATTATTGATAAAGGAAATCAAAAAAGCTTTCTGATTAATGGAGGTGAAACTCCACAGACAACATTTGCCTCCAATATTCTTTCATAAAAATCATCTACATTCTGTTTCTTTTGAATATGGATACATCCTGCGTTATGATAATCTTGCTTTTCCAAGAATGTAGAATAGTTCTCTTTTCTGCGGGCTATTAAACTTGATACCATAATGACTTCAATACGGACATCTCTTTGTAAAGACAGTTACCCAAAAGCTTTGGCTAGCAGTTGGTATGATGTTAACTTACATTTTGCTTCATCAGTAGTAATTTTATCATTACCACTAATAATAATTAATCTGCCTTTTGAAATCATACTTAATTATTCATTAATTGTTTTGATATGATTATCTTTTTTGAGCTTTACTGTATCCGATATTTCTTTTATTGTTTGGATTGTATCGGACGCTTTGTCATTCACCGTTTCTTTTTTTATTATCCTGGTTAATATATTGTGTTTCAGATTTTGTACATGCTAATACTGTTGTACATAGTAGGAAAAGGTATTGTGTTACATATTTCATAATAATTATTTTGATGATCAAACTTAGCGGTCAAAAAACGAAAGTTTTATGATGAGAATCACAACTGTTATAGATTATTGTAATGTTTGTTTTTCGATAATTATTGATGACCCTTAAAACGATCTACTAATATATCACACAAAATAAATATTAAACTACTTTGCTATATCCCAACGTGAAGGCACAATTTTGATAGTCAATGATGTTTCTCTTTAATATTATCTGAAATTTAAAATGCTTTTCATTTTTAAGATTTGGCCAGATAGATTGATTCACCAAGAATATTCGAAAGTATTTCCGTAAAGAATCTTTACATTAATTGGGAGTGGTGGTAGTAAGACTGATGTCCAATTATTTCTTTAGACAACAGATAATAGACTGGCTATTTGTATACCATAGCGTCAATCGTCTTTACTATTGTGTGCAATCAACGATGTGATTTAGAAAGTGCAGTCTTACTATATTTGACTTTATACTCAAAAATAATGTTTACATAAGATTTACATTTACCTACAAAGATGTAGCTAATTATAGAAAATGTTAATTCATGTAGTAGATTCTAAAAAGGCTTCATTGTATATTAAGCTGTCTTTTGATACAGCTTTCAATCAATATAAATTAGTACTTTGTCAATTTCCTCTTGTTTATACTGCATTTATACTGCATTTGATTTTAAAATGCTGAAAATCAAAATAAAACAAAATGCGGTATAAATGCAGTGCGTATATTTTCTTGTAAGATAAGTATGTTTGTGATACAATTTTCTTTAAAATCAATTGGACTTGAAACGTTTTAAATCAAATTGAAAAATGAAAATTAGCTTCACATAACCGCATAAAATTTGTCTTACAATGAGAAAAATAATTACGCTGTCGGGTAAAACTTATCTCTATGTATTAAGTATAAAAGAGGTAAGAAGGAATACAGAATATGCAACAGGATAGATGACTGGAAACATACTCAAATTGTACCCGAACTTACTGCATGAGCCCCTCAATTTATTTCAATAATAGCAGTTCCCGAAGGTTCTATTACACGCTTGGTGAATAAAGGTATAATTCATAACAATTATGGATTATACCGTTTTTTAACCGACAAATTAACACTATTAAACACATTTTATATTTATTAATTAAAACATTTATTATGAAGAATTTTTTATTGCCCACAGCTTTATTCTTTTCGTCCATGGCTTTTTCCCAAGTAGGAATAAATACTACAACACCAAAATCTACATTGGATGTGAGCGCAAAAAGAAATGCCTCGGGAATTGCAGACAATACGCAGGTATATGGACTAATACCGCCTCGCATTACAAGAGCAGAGCTAACGGATAATACAGCCGTTTATAATGCAGATCAGAGGGGAGCTTTAATTTATGTCGGTGATGTAACAGGGGGAGATACCAACCCGCCTAGAAGTAATGTGAATACTGTCGGTTACTATTATTTTGACGGTACACTTTGGCAAAAAATATCAGCGCTGTATACAGCAACCAATGGTGTAACGATGTCTGGTAATAATTTGAAGTTGGGAGGAAGTCTTACGGAGCCAACCAATATATCGGGGGTTACCGGTGTGAATAAACTTACTATCACGGGAGCTGGTGTTGATGCTATTAATTTTGACAGCAATACTTTAAGCATTGATGCATCTAATGATAGAGTTGGGATCGGAACAAATAGCCCTTCTGAAAAATTGGATGTTGCAGGTAACATTTCACTTAATACCAATCAGACAGGGACGGCTTCATCATTAAAGTTTTATGAAGATACGGCAAACGGAGCTAATTCCATATCAATACAGTCGCCTTCCAGTCTTCCTGCAAATAGAACACTGACACTTCCATCAAATGCACCTGCCAACGGATATGTCCTTACAACCAATGCTTCTGGAGTAACACAATGGGGAGCTATGAACCCAGCCTCAGCAACCTTAGCTTCGATATCACTATCTAACGAAGCATTAGGAGCTACCAACATTACGAACGGTGGGGTTGACGGCGGAAATGTAAACCAAAGATTTTTCCAAAAATTTGATACTACAGTTACCGACCCAAATGGGCGCTTTAATCTGAGCAACGGGACGTATACAGTTGCACAATCCGGTATTTATTTAATTTCTGCTTACATCATGCCCAATTCTACTCCGGGCAGAAATCTCTCAGGTTTTTTCTATCCCGTAAACCTTGAAATAAGAAAAAATGCAGGTGGAAATGCCTCTGGGGGCACTATTATTATGGATAATGCCACCATAAGATGGGCAACACCTCTACAGACAGCATTACGTTATTCTGTGCTTGTTACCGGAATGGTTTCCTTAAATGCAGGAGATACCCTTAACGCTGTGGTTTATCTTTCCGGAACAAATGCCGCCGCCAGTGCAAGTGGTGGGATTTCATATCCTACTAGCTTTGGTTATGCAAACGTTGCTGAATTTAAAGCATTGTTTAGTGTTACGGCATTATAAGAAAAATCTTATATAGTACTTCACTAGGATTCATAATAGGGCTGCTTATGTTACTCATTATTAAACTTCAATCTTGTCATCAGTTATTTTAAAATGCAATATAGTATACCATATAAGGAGTGAAAATTTGACAACAAATGCAGAAAAAAATACAGAGCGACAGCGGGTTCTTTTTATATTTTTTGCAGAGGGTCAGATGGTGTGTAGCGAACTGATTAGCCAATAAAATAAAAATGAAAATGGTCTGTTCGTCATACTAAGCTTTTGAGTTTTAAATTATAAAATTAAATTGTAAGAAGTTTCATTTTATAGAGAATTACTTGATGAAAATGAGCTTTGTAATTCCTGTTTAATTTGACTTAAATGAATAATCATAGGCAAAGGTTTTGTCTAGCTCTGGTCAAGGTTGCAAATTTGCCAAATGGCGTCAACTAAATACAGTTGATGCCATTATTTTGGGATGGTAAAATAGATTTTCGATTCCTATCATTTGAGGCTTATTTAACCAGAAAATAAGTGACATCCATTACAGTTTACGAATTGAACCCGGAATCAGAACTAGTAAGAAAAATGGTGGCAATTCAATCACAATCTAATAATCTTCACATCGGATAAAGACACCTTAACTTATTTGAACCAAAGAGCTTGAAATATGTTTGAGTTTTGATATTGATGTATTTTATATTTTGTAATAAATTGAGTTTATGATTGAAAAAAAAGAAAGTATAGTAGAGTATGATTTAGGCCATATTGTTTAAATAGTGCCTCATATTATATTTGCTTCATATGAGTACTGATAAATCAATAGGTAACTATAACAATTTTCGGAGGGAATATCGTCTGATAAATATTTATTAGTTAGGCGCAATCCACTTTATGATTTTCTCCCAATCCTAATTTAGAGAGACAGATGACTGAACTTCCCATTAATATTCAAAAATATTTTAGTAACCCAAAAACTTAAACAAATGAAACACCAAATCAATCAAGAAAATCTTTCTACTGATTTTCTCATTCAGAACAATGATTTTAAAAATGTAATTTCAATTTTTAAAGCTGTAAGTAAATCCCTTCCTAACAAAACAGCTATAATATCTGAAACCGAAAGTATCTCTTATGGTGCGTTGGACAGACGTTCTGACCTTTTAGCTTCCTACTTGCAAACTTTGGAACTGAAGGCAGGAACCTCTGTGGCGGTATGCATGCCACAATCTGTAGACCGGATTATATCCTTTTTGGCTGTACTTAAAATTGGCGCCGCCTATATTCCTTTGGATGGACAGCTGCCCGAAAGCCGAATGAAAATGATGCTTGATAATGCTCAAACAGAACTGATTATTACGGGTAGTACTTATATCGATAAGTTTGCTGGAATGGATCTTAAACTCCTCACAATGGATAACCGTGTGTATGAAGCCTTGGAGTACAATAAACAGTTGATACAACCTGATCAGATAGATCCTATGCAGACGGCATATATTATCTATACTTCAGGTAGTACCGGAGTGCCAAAAGGCGTTGAAATCCATCATGAAGCATTTTACACTTTTGTACATTCGTTTACCAATCTTTGGGGATTTTCCGCGAAAGATAGAACGCTTCAGTTTAGTTCAACCGGCTTTGATGTTTCGATCATCGATATGTGGATTCCTTTATTTAGCGGAGCCACTATATTTTTATATCCTGATAATAAAATAATAGGAAAACCATTATTGGATTTTATTGTCGATCATAATATAGATGTTGTTCCTTACCTTCCTCCGGCTGTATTGAGCACTCTTCCGACAGATGTTCCTATTGGCAGCCTTCATACATTATCAATAGCCGGAGAAGTTCCTTCTGAGCAGACCATTAAGAACTGGTGTAAACGTGTACGTCTTATTAATGTATATGGACCAACAGAAACAACCGTAAGTGTTGTGAGCCATCAGTTTAAAGATGATGATACAAATCCCCATATAATTGGTAAGCCACTGGATAGTGCAGATATACATATCCTTAATAAGGATCTTGAGTATGTAAATAGTGGGATCACAGGTGAAATTTATATTGGCGGTAAGCAAGTGGCTAAAGGGTATATAAATAAACCTAATGAGACAGCAGAAGTCTTTATTGAAGCTCCGGTATGGATGAAATCAAAATATGGATCTGATTATCGACTTTATAAATCAGGGGACCGCGGATTTTGGCGGCAAGACGGTAATATAGAGTTTGTCGGAAGGCTTGACGATCAGGTGAAATTAAGGGGATTCAGAATTGAATTGAAAGAAATTGAACATCATATAGCACAGCTGACACAAGTTGCTAATGTAGCAGTAAAAGTTCATCGTCCACAGACGGGATTACCAATACTTATTGCATTTTTAGAATTGTACGATAATGACAAAGAACGGATTTCACTGGAAGACATCCGCGCGAGGTTAAAACAGAGTTTACCTACCTATATGCTTCCTGAAAAAGTTATTTTATACGATAAACTTCCTTTGACATTGACAGGAAAAATAGACAAAAGCAAGTTGCATATCCCATTACAGAAGACTGAGAGAAAAGCAAAAGCAAAAGTTGAGGCAGAGGATCTTAAACAAGAATTGACTGAAATATGGATGGACTTGCTGAATCTTGAGCACATAGATGAAAACGACAACTTTTTTGATCTTGGGGGACATTCTTTAATGTTAGCTCAACTGCATGAGCGCTTGCCTTTAAATGTGCAGAAAAAAGTTTCGCTTCCAGAATTATATCGTTATCCTACAATCAATCTTTTTGTAACCGAAGCAGAAAACAGATTGTATCAAAATGAAGCCAGTCAACAGCAGAAAGCCCGATTTGTAGAGGAGCAGCTATTAAAAGATGCGGAACTACCTTTTGATTTTGAAATAACAGTACAACCTGACCCACAGATTTTAGCTAATCCCCGTCATATTTTTCTTACAGGAGTTACAGGTTTTGTTGGTTCACACTTATTGGAAGAGCTTATTCCAAAAAATCCTGAAGCCCTGATCTATTGTCTTGTGCGTGCCGAAAATGAAGAGTTAGCTTTAGAACGCATTAAAAGTACATTTTTAAAATTCAAATTGGTTTGGCATATTGAATATGAAAATAGAATAAAGATTATTTTAGGAGATCTGACCGAGCCTAAGTTAGGGACTGACGAAAATACATATGAAAAACTACTAAAAGATATTGAGGTTATTTATCATATGGCAAGCGATGTAAGTTATGTAAAACCATATGAATATATTAAAAAGCCTAATGTTGATGGAATGGCAAATATACTTCATCTTGCTGTTAATGATAAAACTAAATTTTTGATCATTTCTTCTTCAATGGGTGTGTATAGCTGGGGAAGAAGCTTTACAGGGAAAACCTGGATGACAGAAGATGAGCCTATTGAACAGAATCTGCCTGCGGTTTGTCGTGATATGGGGTATATCCGAAGTAAATGGGTAATGGAAAGTATGGCCTCAAAAGCGCGTGAAAAAGGGCTGCCATTGATCAATTTCCGTTTAGGTTTTGTTGTATGTCATGGAAAAACTGGCGCAACACCTTTAAATCAATGGTGGAGTTCTCTGATGCGCTCATGTATTGAGCTGAAAGCATTTCCATTGGTCATGGGTCTAAAAGATGAAGTAGTAACAGTTGATTACGTTTGTAAAGCGATGGCACATATCAGCCGAAAACCGGAAGCTCTAGGGCTAAATTTCAATCTGAATCCACTACCGGAGCATGATTTATCTCTTACCGATTTTTGCGTTCGAATTAGTGATTATTGTGGATTGGAAATGCGAGGTTTGGATTTCCGAAATTGGTTTGAGCAATGGAGGAGAAATCAGGAACTGCCAATTTACTCTTTGCTTTATTTGTTTACCGATGATGTGCATGAAGGTAAATCCCTTGTTGAGGCCTATGAAAATACTTATTATTTTAAAAGCAGCAATACAGAACACTTTCTAAAAGACACAGATATCAGGCCTGCGGTTTTTAATAAAAATGTAATTGAAGCCTATCTAAGGTTTATGAAAATGATTTAATGTTTTCAATAAAAGATGGCTATTACTGATTTTCTGTAATAGCCACTTTATAAGTGGTAAAAAATATGAAAATAAATTCAAAGCTAGTAGTAATATTGCTTTTATAAAGTCTTGATACAGTTAATAGTATTTAGTAATAGGTACTAAAAAGCGAAACTATGAACATCAAATATTTTTTGGGAAAAGCAGCTTTTTGTCTGCTTCTTTTCTTAGGAGTGTTGAGCAGTGGCAGATCTGCAACATGGGAAGTCGATAGTCTGCGGAAGGAAATACATAATAAATGGCTTAACAAAGGTGATTTTAACAGCATCATTTTAGCAGAAAAAAAACTGATTATTAAATGTAAAAAACTAGGCTATATACCAGGTGAAATAAAAGGGTATATCAATATTGCCCATGCACTCAGCGGTATAAATAGGAACAAAGAAAGTTTACAATTTCTGGATATCGCCCGAAAAAAGCTCACGAACTATAATGACGCGGGACTTGAGGCTCAGATGAATCATGTGTATGGAGTAAACTATTTTTCCCTCGGGCTACATAAAAGAGCATTGCAAAGGTTTAATAAAGCTTTGGAAGCAGCCAAAAGAATTTCGCATGAAAAAGAAAAGCAGAGAATACAATACTCTGTTTATGATTGGAAACGTTCTTGTTTTGGTTTTTTAGGGTTGGTAGACTCAGTTTACAGTAATGAACGAAAATGTATGAAGTCACCAATGCCGATGCTTTATATAACTATTGCAAATAGACATTTCAAAAACAATAATATCGATTCTGCAGAGTATTATATCAATAAGGCTAACCATTTGTTATTGATAAAAAAAATTCCTGTGGAGGGAAAAGCTAATGTGCTAAGAGCTTATGGAAGGCTTAATATAGAAAAAAAAGAATACAATAAATCGTTGCAGTATTTATTGGAATCATTAGCTATTACGCATGGGGCAGGACTCCGAAAAAGGACTTTAGAAACGTATAAGCTTTTGGCAATAGTGTACAAACGTCTCAACAATCTGCAAAAAGAAAATGAATATCTGGCAAAATATTCTCGGTTAAATGACAGCTTGCGGGAAGGTGAAAAGGTAGCTTTAAATACATCTGTAGAAGATATATTGGCAAGTCAGGAAGAAGATTTTACAGCCAGCAGTAAGAATTTCTATTATGGTTTCGCAAGTATTATTTTAGTGAGCACAGTCATTATTTTGATCATTGATAATGTTCATAAAGTAAGATATAAAAAGCAAGATAAAATGCTAAATGACAAAAAACATGAAACTGACATTCTCAGAAGAAAACTTGAAAACCTTTATGAGGAAGTCGTTCAGCTTGCTATAAAATCAGACCCGTCTTTTATCCATAAATTTAGGGAAGCTTATTCAGACTTTTATGATAATTTGACAAAAGAAAATCCTGCTCTTACCGCGAATGATATTCTGTTTTGTGCTTATATAAAATTAAATTTTTCCAATAAAGAGATCGCGGAGTATGCGCATCTGTCTATAAGAACTGTAGAATCAAAAAAATACCGTTTAAAGAAAAAACTGGGTATTTCTTCTGAATCGGATTTTAATAAATGGATCACAAAATATTGATATTCCTATTTAATAAAATTTACAATCTATTACTGTAATCAATTGTATAATTGTCAAGAGTGGTACAAAGGCATGTGTTACCTTCCGTATCAACAAATTACATTTTCTGACAATGTTGTACCTCATTGTATCATTACTAATTGTCTTATCTTATTTCAAGGAATACAATCAGATATTGCGGATCAATAAAATCACAAAATATTTTTAATTCTCTCAACAACTAAATAAAAATCTTTCTCAAATGAAAAAAATATAATAATTCTTTATTTATTAACGGCATCTCCTGCGTTTGTGCAAGTTGGCTTAATGAAGTAAATCCCTCTGCCATGCTGGAGGTTAGATCAAAGGGCAATACAAATACAACTAAGTAATTCTAACGGAACAGAACTCCTGATAATTCTTGATAATGGAATGTTGGTGTTAATGTGGTGGCTCCTACAACAAAACTATATACTAATGGCAGTGTACGTTACGAGAATCTCCCTGTTATTTCAGCAAATTTATCTCCTCTTGTAGTAAAACCAGACGGAACTTTAGGGATGTATTTGCCGGAGACTACCATTTACGGTTTCCCGTAGAGTTATTACTACAGCCTCACCGTATATTTACAAAGTTTTATTAAGAGACAAGTACAGAATGTTTTTTATCCCTAGCTATGCTGGGGATTTTTTATATTTGTATTACTTGAATTATGCAAGTTTCTACTGATTTAACAGAAGGACCTCCTGCGGGAGGTTTTTTCAATAATGATCCAAAGAAAAAGAAAACCTCTCAATAGGAGAGGTTGCATGATTAAGTAGTCGGCTTTCATAACAGACTTTAATCAAATATAATAAAATTTCTTGCAAAACATAAAAAAATGAAGGTTTTTGGTGAAAAAAATGAGCCCATCCGCAAAAAAGGGTTTATTAAACCAGTATTTTACAAAAGCACTTCTTAACCTCCTTTTGCTCTGGGAGTTTCTTTATGAGCTGAGTCATAAATCAATTGAAAGAGAGTTATTAAATTTGTACTGTTAATAAATAAATTTTAACATAAGTTTTTATACCTCCTGCTGTCCGGGAGGTTTTTATTTATTTAATAAATCCATACCGTAAATTTGATCGTATATTAAAATACAACTCATTAGTTGAGTTTTCATGGTTATTAGTTTTATCCTCGGAGAGATCCGGGGATTTTTTGTTGAGATGAAACTTCTTGCAATTTAGGATATTTGTAAGCTAATTTTTTATTTCATACCACAAAAGCGTTATTTTCATTAAATAGTGAAGATTTTGGTATGTGCCTTGTTAGTGTTAATGCAGATTTTGAAACAAAAGACATAAGACACCACATCATTTATCTATACTTAATCACACACTTTAAACTTCATTTTTTAATGGAGTTTTTTTATTTTTGTGAGTATTGTGGATTATTTATGAACTAATAAATCTGTAGTTGACTCTCATTTTTAAAGGTATATATTTAAGTGTTCAATTACTTCAATATCGGATGAAGATATATTCAACCTCCTAATGTCCCAAAAGGTTTTTTTATTTTATTACTTTTGGTGGATTACTTTTTAATACGTCAAGTTCCGTAGTATAAAGGGTTTTGCTTTGTTGAACTAAAATTGATGTGGATATGTTCTAAATAATCAAGATATCCACGTCAGTGAAAGGAATGAAATTAGGAGGAATTGTCTGGTAAGAAATCCATCCTCCTAAGCATAAATGATTGGTGAGTTTGAAGGCAAAAAGCAGCATTTTGAGATATGTACTTTTTGACCTACCATATTAAAAATAGCATTAATCCAGGTTAATATAACAAGTATGTGCCTAACTCATGTCGAATCTTGATTTGGAACTCCATGATTTTTGCCTTTATGCTGACGTAATTAATAAACACAATCCTACATAGATTAATAAAAAAAGACTAACTAGTTCTTTTTATGATCACCGTCATAATAGAGATTAATTTATTTCACGACATTTGGAATAATAAAACTATCCATGAAATAAGGAAACCATAAAAATTGTTAAACTAAAAATTACAAAATATTATGATAGACTTATTTTCACTAAAAGGCAAGAGGAAGGACATTGTTATCATGTACTTTAAAAAAAAGATGTACAGGCTCATTGATAAAGGCAGGTGGATTACTGTTATGATCTATAAATGGTATAAAACAATGACCATATCCTGTCTGATATCCGATAACCTGGTTTCTTTAATTATTGTCAGAACAAGAATTACTCCTTTTTACGAAAAATATACAGTACTGTAGATTTTTTTATTACTGAATCATTTTTACTCTGAGACCACCGGAAAACGCTGATTAGTGTTTTTCTGACTTACTGCTTACCCGAGACATAAAATTACCTTATCAAACCACCTAAATCTTTTAATATGAAAACAAAAAAAAATTCTTTTACAGGAAAGCTTTTTATGTTGTTGATGGCTTTTCTTATTTCATTTTCAATGAGAGCACAGGTAGGGATAAATACAACTACTCCTCATCCCAGCTCTATTTTAGATCTCAATTCCACAACCCGAGGGCTGCTAGCTCCACGTCTGACAACAGCCCAGCGGATCGCTATTGCTTCACCTGCTGATGGACTCATCGTGTACGATACTAATTTCAAACAGCTTTACTATTATACTTCCAATACGGCAGCATGGTTCCCCGTAGGAAGTAATGTTTCTGAAAGACTTAATTTTAAGCGAATAAAGTCTACAGATGTTTTAGCTACAGTGCTGGCAACAGAACTAAATGCAGGAGGTGGAACAAGGTACCTTTTAAATGCAGATACATTGTATGAAATCAATGGACAGGTAGTGTTTGACAGACCCATAGAAATTAATAATGCTTATATACATGGGCTTGATACCAATAATGATATTATTGTCAGAGCCAACGGAAATATTTTTGAAGGATCAACAGGTGGGAGTATAAAGAGTGTTACTCTAAGTGCACCATCAGGAAATGTTTTTAATATTTCAGGTACAACTGCCCAGAACCTTATCTTCAGGGATAGTGTAGTCGCAAACTCAAGCAGTGTGGGAACCATTTCTGGGCTTGGACTGGTGTTTCTCAGTATTATCCAATTTACCGGAAACACCAATGGTATTACCTACAATAATATTGGGCAGCTCCTGCTCAGTAATATGGGATGGGCAGCTAATAATTCCGGCACCTACGAAAAGCTTACGGGAACCTTTACATCGGTTGAAAAACAGGGCGGGTTCAGCCAGGTCAATGGCTCAGCCATCGGTTTTGATGTTTCAACAAGCGGGCTTACCATTACAGGAGATGCGGTGATGGAATCCGTTGTATTTACAGGAACCAATACAGCTGGATATGTCAAGCCTTATACTACTGGGACGTATTCAGGATACAATTTTAATAACAGTTGGACCGTCAGGGCAGCAGGTCTTCCAACTGAAGCAGACACCAATGCTGTTGGTGACTTTTCAGTTGATTATCCAGTAGGAACCGGTATTGGGGTAAGTTTTAACAGCTCCAATCCAAGTAATATTGTAAAAATTGGCACTTCAACATCTGTTTCCACCTCATCAAACCTGTTCAGATTTACTACGGATGGGGTTCCTAACAGGTTGAAGTATGTGGGTAAAAAGAAAAGAATTTTTCAGGTCACGGGTTCTGTATCGTTCCAGGTACCTGCAGCCGGTACTTATATCATTTATATTGCAAAAAACGGAACAGCCATCAGTCAGTATAAAGTATATGGACGTGGAGCTGCTTTAAATGATATTGTGGTATTGCCCATTAATGGCACAACTGAACTATCCACGAATGATTACGTTGAAATATTTGCACAACGTTATACAGGTTTAACAGGCGATATTGTAGTTCCTAATATGGCTGTAACCATTAAATAACAGTTATGTTTTGTTGAAAAGCCTGATATTTAAAGATCAATCTGAAAAAATTAATTATAGTTTATGAAGCGCTTGTAGAAACTACAGTGGGTTTAAAAAATCGCCTCAAAATGCTATCAGATGATTGGGACAATTTAAAAGGCTTAGAATCAAATTTAGGAGAAGATTTCTTTACGAAACAGGATGATGAAAAGATTCAATTGCTGGAAAATTGTTTCGTTACTTTATTAACACATTTCAACTATCAAAGTAAAGATAAAAGCGCTATTCGCATATCCCGTGATAAGTAAATGCCAATAATAGAAGTAGCCCTTCCAAATGGAAGACTGAAATATTATGACTTACGGTTTGATTCTTCCGGAAGTGATCATATTCGCGCCATGTGGGCTTATTATATCGCACTTTTAGAGACTTCCTATGCTAAAGATGGGAGTCACCCGCTTTTGTTAAAAAGATTTTCATGAGTTCTTAAGAGAGCTGTCTTTGCAGCAAGAAGCACAAAGTATTGTCTTTGCCTCGTTTCAAAACTCTCAAGCAGATTTTAAAGCTGTAACAAGGGGATTGAACTTTCATGAGATAGAAGGCAATGGAAGGTTCATAGCTAAAATTGATAGTTCCAAAGTGGTAGATTAAAATAATCAAATATGAATTTTGAAATTTAACGACTCAAGCTCAGCTATTTTGTTCAAATCTTCTATAAAAGTGTTCGGAAAATGCACCTCGGCGGTCACTCGGACGGACAAGACATTTTTTTTATGTTTTGTCCGTCTTTTTTTTGTTTGCAAACTATTGTTAAAGATATAGGGTAGTGCAAAATTTAATTTGGTGTCCGAAACGCATTTTCTTCAAACTCAAGTTTTTCCGCTAAAATAGACTGTTTTGTTTCTGTATTTCCTTCTGAGTATAGCTTTGATGGATTCGGTATCACTTCTAAAACTTTTTCAACCCAATGTTTTATTTCCAGGTCTTTTCTTGGCATCTTCTGATTTTGCAATTCCATTTCTAAGCTATCAGGCTCCATCGATCTTTGGGTGAACTCATTCTCAATATGAGAAAGCCACGATATTCCAATTTTTTCAAAAGTGTAGAAAATTCTTTTTGAGCTTTTATTGATTTCTAATAAACAGCTACTGCTAGAATAAGGGAAATTAGAAAGTATCTATCCATTTGTAAAGATCTGTATCAGAAGAGATTCCAAATGATTTCCTCAGCCTGCTTTTCCTTGACTGAACTGTACGTATTGAAATATGATTGTATTCCGCAATATCTTTTGTAGTGAAATTCAGCTTGAGAAGAGCACATAGTTTAAACTCTTCTGATGTAATTTCCGGATTTACATGCATGAGGTTTTCATATAATCCGGGAAATGATTGTTTTATTTTTGGTATGAACGCGATGTCATCATTCATAGCCATTTTTACAAGGTTTTCTAAATCTATATCGTCTTTCTTATCCAGCCTCGTACGTATATTAGCAATTATATTCTGGCTACGAAGGACTTTTCTGTACAGCTCCAAAACAGTAAAATGTTTTAGCAGAATAAAATATCCGAAAATTGCAAACCATATAAATACTTGTAAAAAAGTAAAAAGTCTCTGATTTCTTGAAAATTCTAAATTTCCGGCATTTTTAATCCTGAATATTCTAAAATCATAATAATGGCTTATGAGAAATAAAACAAACGCCGTAGCAAAAACAGCTATAATATACTTTAATTTTTTCTTTGTGTTAAAAATAAATAAGGAAGTCATGAGCAGCAAAAAATAATATAATGACAAGCCATTTTCAAAACCTGAAGTGGATGAAAAGAAGAAAACCAATAGCATAGCAAGCTCTATAACAATAAAGCATATCATGATATTTTGCCGGGCCTTAGTAAAAAAGAACAGAATAAGAAAAATACTGCCTAGCACAAACAATAACAAAAAATAGCCCTCAAAACCAAACAGCAAATCTCTGAATCCGCTTACAAGTAAAACTATTCCTATAGAAAATGCGAATAAATTTAATATTTGGGCATCCAGACGTTCAAATCTGTCAGCAGTGGGATCAATATGCAGATTCTGTATATAATTCCAAATTTTACGTAACATTGGTCATAAATATTTGTTAAAAGATACTACTTATTTGTAGTTGAAAATTATTTCTGTAAAATTAATTTTCCATAAAAATGTAAGCTAAAATATACCAAGTGATTAAGTAATGTTAAATCTTTATAGCGGCCTGTACATAATACTGAAATTAGTTGGTCAGAAATTGTAGTTTTAAATGCTCTGAATGTTTTTTACTACAAAAAGGTAAACTATATCATCTGCCATTTTTAATACCATAATAAAAGTCATAGTCATATTTTTGTAGACACTTCACACAATTTCATTTATACTTTATCCTCAACGGATTTTTTAGACTATTGGTTTTCTGTTTTTTTATCTGCATCAGGTTTTGAAAATGGTTTGTCATTGTGTTGTTTTTTTGGTTCTCAGAACTTCATACAAGGTTAATGGTAATTGTAATATTATCAGATTTCCATTTGCGTAGCACAGGAATTTCTGGTTTTTAATGCTGTTAATTAAATGATCTATTATTGTTTATTGTAATGTATTGAAAATTAGAAAATTAAGTGTGTTTTGTTCTTTTGGTGGTATCTATGCCGTATATTTTACCGTGTTGATAAGGTATCTGTAGCGTATGGTATTTCTTTATTTAAGCTTAAAATAAGATCAATTTTACAGCTCAATTCCAATGAGGTGAAAATGTATTTTAAGAATAAGAGTTACAATATGACAAAGGCATCAGGTATGCTTCTTTTGCTTTGCTCTTTTTGTAAGATATATGCTCAATTATATATTGGAAAAAGTTGTGATCTCTATATTAAAGACAGTATTATTATTTCTTTGTTAGAGAGAAAAGATAGTCTGGTTTCATTATATATTAAAGCCAACACTAAAGTGCATAACCTGCAGCAAATGTCCAATATCAAGATTGTTGTACTTTCTTCTTCTTACTTACCAAAAACACAGCAGAGTTCTTTTAGTAATACTATAAAAAAAGCTAAAGATAAAAAAGAACAAAAAAGAGTTTTAAAATTGATTTCTGAACAGAAAATCTCCAGAGCTGAAAATGGTAAGTCTACTATCATTTTTTATGGAAAATCAGAAGATATTGCTATTATTATAACCAACATGTTGAAAGAAAAACAAGGAATATTACATAGAAAGCATAAGATATTTATCCTGTACGAAAAACAGTTTTGTCCAGAGCAATCTCTTAAAACCGATGTGTACGAAAGGGCTTTTCTGGCAGGACTACAAATTCGGTCTCCTCCCTCTTTCAAAATCATTTTATAGCAAAATAACAGGAACACAAATTCAAAATATAGTACTATGGAAAAGAGTACTCATAAGACTCTTTTCCGTTTTCCAAATTATCAAACAAAATGAAAAATAAATTTTATACAATTCTTGCCTTAGCGTTTGGCACATTAGCTTTCGCTCAAGTAGGCATCAATACGCAAAATCCACAAGGGATATTCAATATCGATGGTGGTAAAAACAATGCTGTAACAGGAACTCCAACGGCCGCACAATTAGCCAATGATTTTATTGTAACCAATTCAGGATCTACAGGTATTGGTGCAATTCCCGACGCATCTGCTATTCTGGAGCTTAATGTAAGTCAGCTTGCATCGGGCAGCCAAAAAGGGTTTTTAGGTCCACGAGTAGCTTTAACAGTATATAATGATGCGTCTACAATACCTAATCCTGCAGTTGGCTTATTGGTTTACAATCTGGGAACTCAGTCTACTTTTACCTTTAAGGGATATGTTTATTGGGACGGAACCCAATGGAGACCTTTGGATGGGCGCTCGTTACAGTCGGGAACGATAAGCGGTTTGAGATGTACTGACGTAACACTAAGCCCGCTTACCTATACCGCCGGAACTCCTTATCAGGGTACCATGTCGATTCCTTATTCAGGAGGCAATGCAGGAATATATGGTCCACAAACAATAGGACCTGTAAATGGTCTTACGGCAACACTTCCTCAGGGTAATTTTGCGCAAGGATCAGGTACTTTAAATTATACTGTTTCCGGAATACCAACAGTATCCAGCCCCAATACAACAACATTTCCCATTTCGATAGGAGGGCAGAGCTGTAGTGCAACAGTAGGTGTTGGGAAAGTGCTTGCACCTGGAGAGTATCAGTTCTTTACTTATACATTACCGGCGACGTATATAGGATTGCTGAGCACACAGGTTGGCGGTACTTATGATGCTATTTTAGGAGGAAAGTTAAAATTGGACCTTGATTTTAATGCAAGTTCCAATCAGGGTTCAGGAGCCGTTACCTACAATCCACGTTTGGTAAATGCCTCCAGTTCTAATATTAAAGTATGGTATTCGGCATTATCGAGCGTAGACCGCTTCCGCCGCTCGAACGTTTTATTAGCGCCTGGAGGTTATATGGAAACGGATAATGGAATTTATCTTAACTGGGGAGACAATATGAATAGCAGTTCTACTCCTGTAACAGCTACAAACTCCAGTGATAATTCTCAGGAGATAGAAACGGTAGATGTAATTGTTGACGGAATCTGGTATAGAGTAATCGTTTTTGTTTCTGTAGATAATTTAAATGATACTGATCCCAGCAATAATATCCGACGTGTCTTTATGACAGCACAAAGAATGTCATCCTATTGATATGAAATGATAAAATAGAACGGATGAGCTCACCTTAAATTCATTGTATCCGGCAGATGAATTCCGTCTGTCGGTTTATAAATACCCTTCAATTACAAGATTCTAAAAACACGGACTAATGAATTTTAAAGAGATTCCAATAGGGACATTGATTGAAAAAGAAGTTGCAGAAAGCGGGATAGAACTATCCCGTATCTGTAGCTTTATGAAATGTACTGAACAGGAAATAAAAGGAATGTACAAATCTTCAAGTATAGAAACAGAAAACCTGTTGAAATGGAGTAAATTATTAGAATATGATTTTTTCAGGCTGTATTCTCAGCATTTGATATTGTATGCCCCATCCATAGCAGGTAAAAGCATAGAAAATAGACAGAATAAAAAGCCAGGCCTACCTCAGTTTCGTAAAAATATTTACACAAGGGAAATCATTGATTTTATTCTGAGACAGATAGAATCAGGAGAAATGTCAAAGGTTGCGGTAATAGAGTATTATAAAATTCCTAAAACAACTTTGTATAAATGGATATATAAGTATAAAAGCGAAATAAATTTAAATAAAACATTTTATGGAAAAAATAGTTCCCGATTATAAAAGAATTTATAATGACATCATCGTAAAAGAGTTTCCGGAAAAAAGAGATTCCTGTCAACGATTATTAGAGAAAGAAAGTTTATCCGTTATGGATATTATGGAACTTAATGAAAAAATTTTTGGGATTCCGGATAAGGAAACTTTTGCTGCCAGTCAGAAGCATCGTTCATTTATGAAAAAGGATATACTTAAAATGCTTGATTATCAGAAAAAAAATAAACTTAATAACACTCAACTCGCCATTCACTTTAAATTAAGCCCAAACACAGTAACCAAATGGAAAAAGAGTTTTTTAATATAAAATGTTTTATAACAAACAGATTGGTTAACAAATAGGTACTAAAGATTAAATAAGGAGTCCTTTTATGGTAATGATGGTCGGAAGAAAAATCTTCCGACTTTTCTATTTTTTGACGTGTTTAATCGAATTTAAAATCACTGATTGTTAATTAAATTAATTGATGTTTGTCTTGTATACTTGCAGTTTATAATCAATTATTTATACCGCTTTAAGATGGCAAATTCTTTATATAATACACTCAATAATGAAAAAAGTCTTGGTAATGTCATATAATGTTATTAGCTTTATAATGAATTCCGAATGACAATATTATTACACCTCACTAAATTTATTAATCATGAAAAAGCAAATCTTTATCGTTGCGTTGTCTCTGGGAGCAACCGCCTTAGGAACCCACCGGGTTATGGCACAACATTCAGAGCAGGTGAGTACATCAGTCAATATTATTTTATCAGATGTTATTGCAATGGATATTGGCTCTGCTGCTTCAGAAGGCGCTGTAGATTTTAATTATGGGAACACAAAAGATTATAATTCATCAAAAAATGTGACCGTTCCCAATAGTTTAGTCATTATTTCCTCTAAAAATTTTGATGTAAAAGTAAAATCTGAAGGTGCACACTTTGTAAGTGGCGCAAATGTCATTCCTGTAGATATATTACAGGTAAAAGCAATACCAGGGGGAAGTATGGTGGGAACCCTGAATGAGGTCACTTTATCTCCAAATGATCAGGTGCTGGTAAGTAATGCAAGTTTAGGTACCAGGCAGTCTTTAAATATTGCTTACTCTATTTCTGCTGAAAATGCCTCCAAGGTACTTTTAGGAAAACCACAGGGAACTTATACACAAAAAATAACTTATACTGCCACTGCATTGTAAATCAATACCAATTTTAAATAGAAAAGCCCTCGATACTACAAAAGTATCGAGGGCTTTCTCATTTATCATATGAATAAACCTTGTAGTGATTTTACTACATGAACTTCCTTTTTCCACTACAAAGAAACTTTTAGTACCACTATAAATTTGCAGTATACAAAAGATAACAATTAAGTAAAAAATAACAATAAAATATTACCATCATGAAAAAGCAAATCGTAATCACAGCCTTAACTTTTGGAGCAATGATACTGGGAACTAATAATGTTCAAGCTCAGAATACAACCGCAACTACAACCGTAAACATCACCCTGAATGATGTGATCTCTATCGACGCAGGAAGTACAGCCATTGGTAATACGGTAGATTTTAACTATGTTACTGCAGCAGACTATAACTCTGATCAGACAATTACTAAAGCCAACTCTTTAAAAGTTACTTCCACAAAGAATTTTAATGTTAAAGTAAAAGCAGGAGGGGCTAATTTTATGAATGGAACGAATTTAATCCCTGTCAATGTTCTGACAATCAAAGCCGCTACAGCTGCCGGAACCATGGGCGGAACAAAAAATACTGTAGTTTTATCTGCAACGGATCAGAATTTAGTTACCAACGCTCCTCTTGGAAGTGCCTTAACATTGAATCTGGATTACACTATTCCAGCGGCAAAATCATCATCTTCTGATATTTTAGGTAAGCCGGCCGGAACTTATACTCAAACAGTAACTTATACCGCGACGGCTTTATAATAAAAAAACACATCAATATATATGCCCTCAGCACTTTCCAGGTACTGAGGGTTTTCTATTTATCATGTGAATAAACTTTGTAGTGATTTTACTACACGAACTTCCTTTTTCCACTACAAAGAAAATTTTAGCACCACTATAAATTTGCAGTATACAAAAGATAATAATTAAATAAAAATAACAATAAAATATTACTGCCATGACAAAACTAATTACAATCACAGCCTTAACTTTTGGAGCAATCATATTTGGAACTAATAATGTTCAAGCTCAAAATACAACCGCAACTACAACCGTAAACATCACCCTGAACGATGTGATCTCTATCGATGCAGGAAGTACAGCCATTGGTAATACGGTAGATTTTAACTATGTTACTGCAGCAGACTATAACTCTGATCAGACAATTACTAAAGCGAACTCTTTAAAAGTTACTTCCACAAAGAACTTTAACGTTAAAGTAAAAGCAGGAGGCGCTAATTTTATGAATGGAACCAACTTAATTCCTGTCAATGTTCTGACGATCAAAGCCGCTACAGCAGCCGGAACAATGGGTGGAACAAAAAATACTGTAGTTTTATCTGCAACGGATCAGAATTTAGTTACCAACGCTCCTCTTGGAAGTGCCTTAACATTGAACCTGGACTATACTATTCCAGCGGCAAAATCATCATCTTCTGATATTTTAGGTAAGCCGGCCGGAACTTATACGCAGACAGTAACGTATACTGCAACAGCTTTATAAATTAATTTTTCATATTAATATTTTGTGATTTGGTGTTTCGAAGGCTTCCTCAGGGGGCCTTTGATTTTGTATGTATTGAACCGAGATAGCTAAAATTCAAAATCCGGTAATTTATATTACGACAGCTTTATAATAGAAATAGCAGTAATTTATATATGCCCTCAACATTTTCTAAGTTTTGAGGGCTTTTTCATTTATCATATGAATAAACCTTGTAGTGATTTTACTACACGAACTTCCTTTTTCCACTACAAAGAAAATTTTAGCACCACTATAAATTTGCAGTATACAAAAGATAACAATTAAATAAAAATAACAATAAAATATTACTGCCATGACAAAACTAATTACAATCACAGCCTTAACTTTTGGAGCAATCCTATTTGGAACTAATAATGTTCAAGCTCAAAATACAACCGCAACTACAACCGTAAACATCACCCTGAACGATGTGATCTCTATCGATGCAGGAAGTACAGCCATTGGTAATACGGTAGATTTTAACTATGTTACTGCAGCAGACTACAACTCTGATCAGACAATTACTAAAGCGAACTCTTTAAAAGTTACTTCCACAAAGAACTTTAACGTTAAAGTAAAAGCAGGAGGCGCTAATTTTATGAATGGAACCAACTTAATTCCTGTCAATGTTCTGACGATCAAAGCCGCTACAGCAGCCGGAACAATGGGTGGAACAAAAAATACTGTAGTTTTATCTGCAACGGATCAGAATTTAGTTACCAACGCTCCTCTTGGAAGTGCCTTAACATTGAACCTGGACTATACTATTCCAGCGGCAAAATCATCATCTTCTGATATTTTAGGTAAGCCGGCCGGAACTTATACGCAAACAGTAACTTATACCGCGACGGCTTTATAATAAAAAAGAAACTTTTATCATCGCTGTAGATTTTTCGTGTTCATAAAGAACAATTAAATTAAAATAACAATAAAGTATTACTGCCATGACAAGACTAATCACAATCACAGCCATAACTTTGGGAGCAATCCTATTTGGAACTAACAATGTGCAAGCTCAAAATACAACCGCAACCACAGCTGTAAACATTACCCTGAATGATGTCATCTCTATCGATGCAGGAAGTACAGCAATTGGTGGTATAGTTTCCTTTAACTATGTTACTGCAGCAGACTATAACTCTGATCAGACAATTACCAAAGCGAACTCTTTAAAAGTTACTTCCACAAAGAACTTTAATGTAAAGGTAAAAGCAGGGGGACCGAATTTCGTCAATGGTTCAAACTCAATCCCAGTGGATGTTTTGACAATCAAAGCTGCAGAAGCTTCCGGAAGTATGGGCGGAACAAAAAACGACGTGGTTTTATCCCCAGGAGAAAGAACTTTAGTATCCAATGCTCCTCTCGGAAGTGCCTTAACACTGAATCTGGACTACACCATCCCGGCAGCAAAATCATCATCTTCAGATATTTTAGGTAAACCGGCCGGAACTTATATACAAACAGTAACGTATACCGCGACTGCTTTATAATAAAAATTTTAGTTTAAAAGGTTCCTTTTGCTATGTTTTCAGTAGTTTTGGGAATCTTTTATTATTAAACTATTTACGCCATGCACAAATTCATTCCCCTTTTCATTTTCTTTATCCTTACAGGATCTTCTTCACTTCTGGCACAAAGTATTTCTATGTCGCCTACACGTTTGTTTTTTACCGGCAATCCGGGAGAAAAAGTAACAAAGACAGTCACGCTTCAGAACAGCTCGGATAAGGATTATGTCTTTAATCTCAACTCTAAAGACTGGTTCAGAGAAGAAGACGGAAATAAGGTTTATCTTGAAGCAGGCAGTTCAAAAACGTCTAATGCTTCCTGGGTATCTACCTTAGAAAACACTGTAACAGTTCCTGCGAAAAGTACAAAGGAGATTGCAGTAACCATGCAGATTCCTGCAAACGCATCACAATCTGCCGTTACGAACAGTATGTTGTTTTTTACTCAGCTTCCTCAGCAGGCAGATAAGGCACGTGTTCAGAACGGTATTGGTATTATCACCTTATTTGAGGTGGGACTTCACATCTTTTATACTCCACCGGGAAACCATGTAAAAAGTCTGGATATTACCAATATTGCAGAAGTGAGCAATGAGAATGCAGCGAACAGAAAAGTCGCAGTAAGCATTCACAATGATGGAAACACCATTAATGATGCTACCGTTGAGTTTGAACTCACCAACACAGACAGTGGCAAAGAAATAAAATTACCCGCAATTTCAATCTCCATGCTTCCGGATACCAATCAGGTCGTTCAGTTTTCTTTACCGGAGAACATTTCAGGGAACTTTCTTGGCGTGGTTATCGTCAAAATGGCAGAATCCAATGATTTACGTGTAGGAGAAAAAAACTTTAAATTTTAATAGTAAGTCTTGAAACCACAGAATGGAATATCAACCTCAGTACTAAGAAGAACAATCTTATTTTTTATATTTGTTCTTCTGCACTTTTCGTGGGCCTTTGCGCAGGAAAAAAAGGATATTCAAATCCATTTTGAAAACGACAGTTTAGCTGTTGAAAAAGGTTCTACCTTTACTAATTTCCTGGTCATTGAGAATAAAAGTTCTGAAGAGATTATTATTCAGAATATTATTCCTCAGGAAAACTATCCGGGGTTGCTTTTCTATCCCAAAAATGACTTTACCTTAGGCGCTGGTCAGTCTAAAAATCTTCCTGTGAAACTGATTGCCAACGTGGATTTTATGAAACTTAGATCCAATAAGATCCAATTCCAGGTTTCGTACGCCACTCCAACGGTCACCAGAACTGAAAGCGCCTCGTTCTTCGTTGCTAAGGGCGAGAACAAAAACATCGCAGTTTATACCACCAGCTACGAAAATTTCATTAACCCTGCTTTACCTCAATCCTCAATTCTGCTGACTGTAGAAAATCAGGGGTATAGTAAACGCACCGTTAAAATTGATCTGCAATCCATTCCTGATGGTTTGGAAATTTTGCCAAAACAACAGACTGTATCCCTGGAAGGTTTGGAAAAACAAACGGTTGAGATTAAAATTGCAGTCAGAAAACAGAATACACTTTATCCGGAATTTAATATTAATGCAATTGTCACAGACCTTCTTGATAATAAAATCGTGGGAAGCAACACGCTCTATTTAGTCATTTTATCACATAACAGACAGATTGCCCGTGGAAATGAAGCGGTGAGCGGAAGTAACTTTGCGGAAATGAGCTATAATGAAAACAGTTCAGGTTTCAATTATCTCCAGTTGAGGGGAAACACAGCATTTCGTGTTACTGATAATGTAAAATCGCGCTTCAATATCGGTGCAGATTACTATGTTGAAGACGGCCGTTATAATCTGTATGATACCTGGCTGGAACTGGAGAGAAAAAATACGGTATTACGCTTGGGAAATGTTAACAGCAGCGATTACGACTACCCGGTTTTCGGAAGAGGCGGGAAGGTTTCTACCAGATTTGGTAAAAATAATCAGATTGAAGTTCTTGCGCTGGAAAATAATTATAATCTGTATGGCACTTTTTTCCAGCAAACAGAAGGATCTACCATGGTAGGTACAAAATATGCTTTTGGGAATGCTAAATCTTTTAATGGGAAAGTGTCTTATATATTCGACCATGATCCGCGCTTTAACGTAGATACGCAGGTAGCGAATGCGGTCACATCATTGTTAGTCAGCGATAAACACACCATCCGAACGGAGGTGGGAGTCAGCCAGGAAAAAGGTCTTTTGAACAACGATGAAAATGCAGGAGCTTTACTGGGAGCCAATTACGAAGGGAAAATAGGGAAGTGGGATATACAATCTGTCAATTCCTTTGCGACCAAAAGTTATGCAGGGATCAAAAGGGGATCCTTTTTCTCAAATCAGAGGATCGGCCGCCAATTTTCTGCTGCTCATCGCGCTTTTATACAATATCAGAACTCGCAGATAGAGCCTGAGTTCCTGAGTTTCCAGAGCGAGCCAATCCAACCTGGGAACACCGCTAATTTGCGTTATTATTTCAACAGTACAGAAGCTTTGGGACTAGGATATCAGTTTTCTTTAAAGAAATGGAATTTTCTACTGTCTCCAAAGGTTGAAAAGCAAAAAACAGCTAATTTTTACACATCACAGGAACTTTTTTCCTATAGGTTGGAAGCCAACATCAGTACTACTTTAGGTGCTCACGGATTGAACCTTACGGCGGAATATTCTTATTCAAAAGAGAATGATAAACCAGACTGGTTCAACAGTTTGAAAACAACCTTGTCTTACAGATATAAGTCATTCTCCCTCAACGGAACGGCCCAATGGAACGCAACAAGTGTCTTTGATTTAAATTCTTATTATAATGTAAACCGTAATTTCGCCAACTACAATGTATACGCCTCTTATAATTTCCAGATGTTTAATCATAATCTGACCGGATCTTTTTCAGCGGGAACCTTTTATTCGCAACTGTATCAAAATTTAAACAGTAATATCACCGGTAATCTGGAATATAAGATTTCGCCTTCCTGGTCCACCACAGGTTATTTTAATCTTTCCGGGTATAAATCTACGGCTGAATATGCAAGCAGCGGCAGTTATTACCAGTTCAGAGCGGGGATTAAAAAATATTTTACCACCGCTACGGCTCTTGGAAATCATAAAGTGGCTTTCCAGTTCTTTGAAGATAAAAATTTCAATGGACTTCTGGAATCCGGCGAATCGGTACTTGCTAATGAAATTGTAAAACTGGACAATTATGTAGCGATGACGGATAAGAATGGAAAAGTAGTCTTTCAGAATGTGCCAGAAGGTACTTACACACTGAAAGTGAACGAAAATGCAGGTGCCCGGTTGATGATGGATCCTTCCATTATGGTCCATAACAATATTAACCGCAAAGTGGGCCTGGTAAAAAACATCAGGGTAAGCGGGAAATTAACAGAGATCAGGCAGGCCTACGATGTTTTGGAAACGGATGTAACCGGAATAGTGGTGTATGCAAAAGGTGAAGATGGTGCAATCTATACTGCTGTGGTTAACCAAAGAAATGAGTTTGAATTTTTCCTGAAAGATGGAAAATACAACCTCTATATTGAAAATGACAAATACAGCTATACACAACCTACCCAAACGATTCTGGTGACAAAAGAAGGGTACTCAAAAACCGTGGTTTTTGAATATAAGAAGAAAGACACCACCATTAAGGTGAAAAAGTTTTAAATTTAAAAGTATGAAAAAGATGAGGGCTTTTCTAATAGGAATTTTTATTGTTTTCTGCGGGTCTGCAGCCTCGAAAGCTCAGGATGTGTACCTGTCGGTTCCTGAAAGTAATATTTTTAACAGGACCGAATTTACCTCAGTACCTACAAGGGTAATGACGAACGCCAACAGAACCAACTGGGATTATGCCTTTTTGGGATTACTCCCAACCGCACCTACATTTACCTCTGTTTCAGGACCAGCTTTTACTCACTCTTCTTCTTCACTTACTTTACCTTCTTCCACGCTTCTGTGGCAGTTGGAAAGTATGGGAGGCCAGCTGCCCTATACCGGAATTTCAGGCTATTTGCCAGGTTTTCAGTCGTTCAGTACAAGCGCTGTAAAATGGTTTGAACCGCCATCGATCAGTCTCGCGGGAGGATTCAACCGGGGAAACATCAATTTTACATTTAAAATTCCTGCCTCACAATTTACAGCCAATGCTTTCCGTGCCGGGAATTACTCCATGGATATCACTCAGAATTATAATGACTTCACACCCCGTAATTTTAAAACAATTTTAATTATTCCTTCATCTATACGATGGGTTGCAAACTCTTTAACAAAATACATAGAAATTTCTTCTTTGAATGACTATCGGAATACAAGCACTCGGGTGTGGGATTTGGGAAATACGGAAATCGCGAATACGGTTGATTTTAATTTTGGGGCGAAAGCTGCTTCCGCAAACATTCAGTTTACTTCTTCTAAAGGGGTTCCGGGAACCAGAAATATTGCCAGCATTAAATTGGGGAGTAACGGATCTGCACTTACCACCAAAGCTTTATCTGCCGATTTTCAGAATTTTTCCGCGGCTAATTTCAGTGTTGCAGCGGGAAACCGAAACAGCTTCATTCCCCAGCTTTATGTGTCTGCGGAAGATTTTAAAAACTTCTTTTTTGAAGCCGGAACCTACACGTTTGAATTGAACTTCAATGCCAGCAGTACAGATAACTCCATTAACAGCCTGCAAAATACGGCTGTTCAGTTGAAGGTGCTTCCCCTGTCGGAGATCACCATTCCCAGTTCCGGGCGCAATGTCAACTTCAATTTTAATACTGCTGCCCATTACACGGATGGTCAGTCACAAATGATTCCCAACCAGATTATGTTGTCTAATAATGAAAATTTTGAGCTCTATGTAAAATCGGACGAAAATTATTTCAAGAAAGGCGGTTTACAGACCAACATTAATTCCAATATATTACAAATTGGTGTGGATGGAAGTTCTGTAAGTGTACCTTTATCCAAAACTCCTCAAAAAATACTCTTTAACGGAGCTCCGGTTCTGGACCGCGGACTAAATGTAAGATACACCATTTCGCCTGCGGGTGCCCAAAGTTTGGTAGGAAAGGAAAATACCACTTACTCTGTCAATGTGTATTATAGTTTTACGGCAATTTAACCCTACTTTCTGAAATAGTTTTCTTATAGATCCGTTTAATTGCGATAATTCATTCTGAACGTATTTTGTCCGGGCATTTTACAGCTGTACTTCCGTGATAGCAATTGACCGAAACCACAAAACTTTCCAAAAGATTTCCTGAAGTATCTCCATAGATGCGTCTTCTTTTTTGATGAGTTTCCTTCATCAGCCCTATATTTTTAGTACCTGTGGATGTATTTTGGTAGTCTGGCTATCAATGATTGCCACTTCAGTCTGCCATTTTTATCCTGTATCATTCAGCTTTTTGTGATCAGTAATCTGTTGATACTGTTCTATATTTCACCTTTTCTCTATTTTCGATACTACCGGTAAACAGTCTGCCAGAGTCAAAATTCTCATGGAATCTGACACAGTCTTTTTTGTGAGATAAAACAGGACCTGTATTATTTCAGGTAAATCCCATTTGATTTTTTTTTCACTAATATGATATTTTTTATAACTTGCCAGCTCCTGGAAGAAAGGTCTGAACTATATGTTTTTATTCGTATTTAAACAATATAACTCTTTCTGCCTTCTTTCAAAAAACAATTCAAACAGCTTCTAACCGTGATACTGAATTTATGAATGATTTTATCAACGAACTACAATTAAAAATCGAAAGACTTGAAAACGAAATTAATTTCAAGAACGGACTGATTTCGATATTGTCTCATGACTCAAAAGAACTGTTTGGAACCTTTCTTTGGCTTATCGAAGAGCTGGAGCAAAAGACTATAAGTGAGGAAGATTTTTTTAAGTTATTGCCGCAGATAAAACGTGATGCCCGGAAGAATCTGCAAACGATTCAGGACAGCATTACCTGGCTAAAAACACAATACGGGGAATTTAAGATTAAACCCGTTACAATCATGGTGATGGACCTCTTTCACTATTTAGAAGAAAAATACACTGTTAAATTAAAAGAAAAAAACGTTAAATTTTATTTTAAAGGAGATCACAATGCATTTCTTACAAGCGATCGCCTGTTGCTCGAATATGTTTTGGATAAAATTTTTAACAACGCGGTAAAATACTCCTTGCCGGGTCAGGATATTTATTTTCAGGCCGTTACAGAAGGTGATCAGGTTGTACTTTCTGTAATTGATTCCGGAACCGGAATAAATGAAAAGTATTTATCGGGGATCTACAATTATGATAATCCCATATTTCTGGGAACTGCAGGCGAGAAAGGAGTTGGATTAAGTTTGAAAATTGTAAAAAAATTTATATCCTTGCTGCATGGAAACATCCAGATCATTTCCGCTGAAAATAAAGGTACTACGGTTTCTCTTTTTTTACGTAAATTTATAGAATGATGGGTTCAAAAGTAAACATTCGCATTGTTGTAGCAGACGATCATGGTATCGTCCGGATGGGTTTGATACAAACAATCAAACGATTCAGACCCGATGCCATAATTTCAGAAGTAGAGGATTATAAATCACTGTACAAATTGATTCTGAAAGAAGAATTCGATCTGGCCATCATGGACGTTAATATGCCCAATGGCACTGTTCAGGAAGCAATAGATTACATAAAATTACATCAACCTGAATTAAAAATTCTAATATTTTCTTCACAGGATGAAGAGCTGTATGGAATGCGTTATCTGAAAATGGGAGCTGGCGGCTATCTAAGTAAGCTAAGCTCCACTGAAGTCATTGAAACTGCTTTGGCGGCTATGCTCAGTAAAGGACGGTATGTCAGTGATAATATAAAGGAAGCTATTTTTTTAGAATCCTTAAATGGCACGACGAAAAAATCTCCCTTTGAAGCGCTCTCAGACCGCGAATTGCAAATTGCCAATAAGCTTGCGGAAGGTCTTCCCCTCAAAGAAATTTCTAATCAGCTGAATCTCCATTCATCGACGATCAGCACTTACAAAAACAGGTTATTTGAAAAACTGAAAATACGATCCCTACCCGAATTGGTGGACATTCTCAGGCTGTATAATCAGTAAAAATGCTATCACAGAAACTTTAGACTAAATAGTTGCAGACGGGCCACTTTTTGCTCCGGTTCGTAAGTTTTGGAACCTTAGAAGACATCTCTAAGGTCTGTGCTTTGAGTCATATATCGGTATATCATATCATTCTGTCTTTCAGGTTGATTTTTAATATGCTGTTTCATTTTCTTCCCTTGTCCCTGTTAACACAATTAAATAATAATACAACAATGTTGCTGTTGCATTAAGAATAGTATATTTTATCTTATTTTCTGATATCCTGAATGATTTTAAAGAAGATCTTTTTCATTTACAATTTTTTCCGGCCAGGCAAAGCCTGCTCCTCCGTGCAGATATCTTTCCGTTTCGAGGTAAAAAGTATTCACTCCCTGTAGTCCCACTCCTGCATAATAAACGAATTGGTCTACGTGTTCCTGATATTCTCCAAACTCACGGTATTCGCTGTGTAAAGTCATGAAACCTGCCATTTCTTCGTTGTGAATACGAAAAGTTTCTGAACAGGCTTCTGCCAATGAAAGATTGTATTGTTGCTGTAAAACAAAAACTAGATTAAAAACCTCAGTTCCTTTCGCCATTTCTTTAGGCAGAGAATGAATATCGTTCTGCCATGCCACAGTTAAGGTCATATGAGATATCATTTTCTGAAAAACAATGTGTTCAAATATATGTTCAGGTAAAACGAGACCTGACTCTATCTCACCAAAAATCAGATACGGCCGCATAAGAACTGAATATTCGCGGATGGTTTTGAAAAGATGGAGTGATGGTGGCCGTTCAGCCTTCTTGTAAGGATATTCGAGCTCAATTCCATACCGGAACGATTGATAAAAATAATGTATGAAACGTTCTACCCATATCGCAGGCATTAATGCACGGAATTCGTCCCTTATTAATGCTATGTGTTGATAAAGTGCATTTTCTTCGGGTTTTGGCTGCTCTCCTCTGAGAATTGCTGTACATCGATTTCTCATTTGTTCCATTTCCTTGGGAGATGAGTGTTCTACCTGATCGTCGAGCGCAACATATTGCAGCATGAATCTATTGCAAGGGATACTTTGCTCATAAGTGAGGTCTGGCCACATACGTGCAGTACACATATGTAACCTCATTTTCTTGTATTTTTCACGTTGTTTTTCTGTCAGGAAAGTATAGTCGTTATCAATCCATCCTTCCATATCTTTTCCCATTTGTTCAGCATGCGGGCTGATAAGGTCCGGCCATGGATAATAGCCGCGTGGTAGGTAATCTTTTGAATGATATTCTTCGGTTTTCATTTTATTAAAGTTTAAGGTTGTTCTGGATTTACTTTTTTACAGCTTGTTTATATCTGATTTAATTTGTTTTTCATCTCTTCTGCATCCGGAAATTCCATGGCATTATAACGGGCTAATTTGGTAGAAATATTTTTCCAGCCGCTTAATACCATACTCATATAATGCACCCAGTTGACTACGGCATCCTGCCATTCTCCAAAATCCGGAAGAGAAGCCTGTAAGGTGATAAACTCTTTCAGGTCTTCATTATGGAGACGCAGATCCTCCAGACAGGCTTCTTTCAAAGACATTTGGCGTTCGTGCTGTATCACTTTCACAATATTGTAATAAATACTCTCTGTGGCTTCATCTTTCATTACAGACTGTACTTCATTGAAAAACGTTACCAGATGGCACGCTAATGCCTGTAGACGACGAATAACCGGATGGGCATGAATTTCAGGAGGCAGAATGACTCCGGTTTCAACTTCTGTAAGCTGCAGAAAAGGATACAGGCATATAGAATCTTCTCTCAGGGCAATACACTCGGTGATTGTTGGGAATGTTTTATTTTTTTTATACTGCACCTCTGTTTTTAATCCATTAAAGTACCTGCTGATCATTTGTGTGAACCGGGAAATTGATTCCTGTGGAATGAACTGCTGCAGTTCCTGCCTTAATGAGCCCAGCATTGAACCTAAGGGAATTGGAGACTGTGCCGCACTGAGTTCACCATTCAGAATTGCAATTGATTGCAAATGCACATAATCGATGTCATCAGGTTCACTTTCCTCATATAGATCATCATTGTACAAAGTCCAGAGCATAAGCCTGCAAATAGGTTTAAATCGTTCGGCTGATGCGGTAGGAAACCACTGCGCTGCAATGTGGGCCGTTTTTGTTTTTTTGTATTTCCTGCGGACATCAGGATTTTTTTCATAGAGCCAGAGATATTCTCCGTCGATCCATTGATGCTCTGTTATTTCCTGCAATTGATCTGCATAAGGATTTTTTAAAGTGGGAAACGGGTATCTGAACTTTCTGTGAAGCAGTTCAAGCGTGTTAAAATTTTCATTACTCATGATTATATGTTTTTAATGGTTTATTTTTTAGTTTATCATTTTTTAACTCAATAGAGGATATCATAAAAAATGATAAGCTTTGCCCAAAAAATGATATACAGTAAAACTAGCTGTATATCAAAAAGATACAATCATAAATAATGAAATGAAGTTACAAATTAATTATAATTAAACTGTAATTTTATTTAAAAAATTACTGAGAGATCATTTAATTAGTGTGGGAATCAATTCCATTAGAGGTAAATAAACTGGTAACAGATCCTCTTGTTGGAAAGTAGCCAATTTCAGATGATAGTGGATTTTAACCCGGAAGTTTATATTTTTGTAATGCTATGCACAATCAGCTGAACCAACTTATTTCAAAAAATGTAAAACTCTCAGATTCAGAAAGAGAGCTTTGTTATCGGTATTTCGAACCTGTATTGTATCCAAAAAACAGAATAATTGAGGAAGAAGAAAAAATACCAAAGTACCTGTATTTTGTGGTTTCAGGTTTTGTGCGGCTGTTCCATTACAATGATAAAGGAGATGAGATAACCACACATATCAACTGTCCTCCTGGCTTCATTACATCATATACCAACTTTGTCAATCAGAATAAATCTGAAGAAAATCTCGAGTGTATTACCGAATGTGAGCTTTTACGCATCACAAAAGCTGATCTCGACCTGCTTATCCGGCAGAGTCCTGCATTTAAAGATTTCAGTTTTTTGGTATTTCAGCAATCGTTGTCCTATAATGAAAAACGGGCAAAGGATCTTGCAACATTGACCGCTGAAAAGCGTTATTTAAAGCTGATAACGGAAAATCCTGAAATTCTCCACAATGTCCCGATGCAGTATATCGCTTCTTTTTTAGGGATGAATCCTAAAAGTTTGAGCCGTATCCGCAAGCA
This sequence comes from Chryseobacterium sp. NRRL B-14798, assembly GCF_050470705.1. NCBI lineage: Bacteria > Pseudomonadati > Bacteroidota > Flavobacteriia > Flavobacteriales > Weeksellaceae > Chryseobacterium > Chryseobacterium sp. NRRL B-14798. Next base: position 2,182,223 of record NZ_JBFLUL010000005.1, read on the forward strand.
GATTATTAGGTAACATTTGTGAAGTGATTTTGAATGAGCATGAGTGAATTTTGCATTATCATTTAAAATCAAAAGATATGACAGGCAAAAACTTAGTATTGGTATCAGGTGCGAATGGTCATCTGGGTAATAATCTGGTAAGATTACTAATAAAAGAAGGGTTTCATGTAAGGGCATCCGTTCGCAGTATCCAAAATAAAGAATGTTTCAAGGATCTGAACTGCGAAGTAGTTCAGGCTGACATTACGGACAAAGGTTCCTTTGTTAAGGCTCTTCAAGGGGTTCATACATTTTATGCTGTAGGTGCATCATTTAAATTGTGGGCTAAAAATCCAAAAAAGGAAATCTACGATGTCAATATGAACGGAACCCGAAATACGATTGAAGCTGCTGCTGAAGCGGGCGTGAAAAGAATCGTTTATGTAAGTTCCATTGCAGCTTTGGATTACACCCATCTTCCTGCTAAAGAAAGTAATGGGTATAATCCTGACCGCCGGGATATGTATTATAATTCGAAAAACGATGGTGAGAAACTGGCTTTTCAACTCGCTGAAGAATTAGGAATAGAACTGGTGTCCGTAATGCCGGGAGCAATGATAGGTGGCGAAGCATTTCTTCCTTTGAATGTGTCCTATGGTGTACTGAAGTTAATTTTAAATAAACAAATACCAATGGATACCCAAATAACCCTTAATTGGGTAGATGTAAAAGATGTTGCCGAAGGATGTTACCTTGCTGCTCAAAAAGGTCGCTCAGGAGAACGATATATCTTAGCTAATGAAAAATGTATGACTATTACCAACACTATCAGATTGGCTCAAAAGCTTTATCCTGAACTGAAAATCAAAGTGCCGGGTTCTGTTCCTAAATTTGTCCTCTATACCATTGCCGGATTAATGGAACTGTCAGCTAAAATTAGTGGAAAACCTCCTGTATTAACTACAAAGGATATTGCCATGTTTTCAGGGCTACAACAGAATTTTGATATTTCCAAAGCCAGAAATGAATTGGGTTTTAATCCGAAAAATCCCGAACAGGCCGTAAGAGAAGCTTTGTCCTATCTGATGAAGCATAAAAATTTGCTGTAATCACCAGTTCCGATGACAGAAATTCAATCTATTTAAAAAAATGTTGGGAAAAGAGTAACTTGTATTGTTAACTTAGATGGAGGAGGTATTTTTTGAATACTTTTCCATCTTTTTTATTTTTAATGTATTTTTAATGTGAATGTATTTTCTTCAAATTCAAGTTTTTTGGCCAAAATCGACCGTTTTGTAATGGTGAAAGTTCAATGCAATCCGGCTGCATGAAAAATGGTTAATCCTTAGTTTATTTTATATGATCAGCATCATAAGATAAATACTATTATTCTTCTACATTTGTAATAATAAGATAAAAGAAAATAAGAAATAAGAACAGCAAACCTAAACTAAAATTATCATCAGTTGTTAGGAACTTATTTTCATCAAATGGCAGAAAGGAGCATATTATTACCTTTTGAAAGATGTATTCAACGACCGAAATAATAGATTATTGTTACCATTAAAAAACGATTATCACGGTTCTATGGCTAATAATATTGTGGTATTGCCAGTTAATGCATAACTGCATTATTCCCCTATGATTATGTCGAATATTCCCCACAGCGTTACAAAGGGAGATACTGTATTCCCAATATAACTATACTGTAACGCTTACATGCGAATACCAATATTTTCTATACCTCAAACTTTACCTTATTGCTACCAGCCTTAATTCATACGGGTCGGGGAAAATAAATTAGATAGCTATTCGGAGTTGAAAATTACGAAATAATGTTCAGCAACTATGATTTTTATTCCTTCAGAGATAAAAAATCAATCTGAGTTGTTTAAAACTTGCACTTAAAAGACTGCCGGTTTTATTGAGATATTCATTCGTAACTATAACCAAAAAATTGAATAATATGATTATCGATGAAAATCTTTTGCTCGAAAACGGAGCAGTTTACGAAAATTATCCCGCAAAGGAAACTATTTATGAAATGGGAGGTATTCCCCATTATTATTTCCAGATTGTTACGGGAACAGTAGAATTAAATAATTATCATGAAGATGGTAAGGAATTTACCCTGAACATTATTTTTGAAGGTCAAAGCTTCGGAGAGTCTCTGCTTTTTGGAGATAAGAATTACCCGATGAATGCCGTTGCCCGAACCGATTGCAAAATTATCAGATTACCAAAATCCAACTTTTTGAATATATTGAGTGAAAATATGGAGTTGGTTTTTACCATGTTTCGTTATCTTTCCGACCGGCTTTTTTATAAATATGTAATACTGTTTAGTAATTCAGCCACAGACCCGGTACCAAAAATAAAATCTTTACTGGATTATTACAAGGAAAATTCATTAAAGCAAAAATCTTATCCTTATCAGGTCCCGCTTACCAGACAGCAGATTGCCAATTTAACGGGTTTACGTGTTGAAACCGTAATACGGACCATTAAAAAGATGGCTGCGGATAAACTTCTTAAACTTGATGGACGACGGATTTTGTACTGATCATTTAGAACAGTATTCTCAGCAGTTATACTACAGATGTCCTATATAACAACTACTGGTTGTTAAATACAACTATAAATAGCGGTAAAACAACTCAAAGTATTCATTAATATAAGATATCCGGGTGGTGCACTGATTATCTTTGTATCGTTAAATGAAATAAAAAACTTATCAATTATGGATACGAAGATATTAGGCAATAAAATAGCGATGGCCCGAAAAGAAAAAAATATGTCTCAGGCCCAGCTTGCCCAGCTCATCTATATTAGTCCGCAAGCCGTTGGAAAATGGGAAAGGGGAGAATCTGTTCCGGATATCCTAACCATCAACCAGCTTGCTGATATTTTAGATGTTGATCTCAACTATTTTTCAGAAAATTACCCATCTCAAAATGAAAGAGCAGGTCTTAAGAGTATTGGCCCAATAGAAAACTCAGCACCGTTTGATCAGGCTGATATACCAGAGCAGCTTAACACATTCAAAGGCAGCAATCTTTCACAAACAGACTTTGCAGGCGTTACTGCACATCATACCAAATTTGTAGCCAATTCACTGTCTGGATCGGATTTTTCCGGGGCTGATCTTACCGGAAGCCTATTCAAAACCAGCGATGTGCGTGATTCCAATTTTGAAGAAACGAACCTGACAGACTGCAGCTTCTCCACACTTGATCTATCAGGATCAGATTTTAATAAGGCTATTCTTATCCGGACTGAATTCAATAGAATTGGTCTGGGGAAAGTTAAATTTACTGATTTAACAATGAAAGATGTAAAACTGAGAATGATTGATCTTAAAGACACAGTGTTCCAGAAATGTACTTTTGATGGTGTACATTTTAAATATTGTGATATACGGGAAATGTCTCTGGAGGATCTTACTTTCATTGGGGTAAGATTTGACAGGGTTTCATTGGAAGGCGTTACTTTTAAGGATTCAATATTAAATAATGTATCTTTCATTCCTTCTTTTTCTCTCACCAATAAGTATTATCGTGCTATTAAAACGATCCACTTTGACAATGTAAAGATGGATAAACTAACATTTGCTTCCCTCAAAGGCCTGGGAGCTGATTTGTCTGAAGTCACCATTATTTAAATAATCCATTGCCATATTCAACAGAAAACAGGACATCTCATATTGATGATGTCCTGTTTTCTGTTTTATTTTTGAAAGTTTCTGTGAGAAAACTATAATTTTATTTAAAAATTTTTTCACAGAGCATTGGTAGAAATATTCATTTAAATTCTGGAAATGTAATTTTTAAACTACAGAAACAAGATATAATATTACAAGACCGGCAATTTGTTTTTACACGGAGCAAATAAATTTTTCAGCTCTCGTGTCTTAAATTTGTACCATCATTAAAATAAAGTAGTTCAATCCTTAAAAAATAAAAGAATTATTTAAGTCAGTAATGATGAAATACAAATGAAAGAACAATAAAAATATATTTAAACTCTCTAAAGTACTCCCCAAAAGCTATATGTAGAACAATACATTTATCTCAGGTTGTAAAGCCTCTATAAAATTTTTATTCTTTTTGTTTATCCTTAAGCAAAAAGCCGTTTTTTTCTATTCCAATTTTAAGTAAAGTGATATTTTTTTATTTGTGCTATGAATGCACAAGTTGATATAAGATCATATTTACTTGCTGGCCTCATATCTATTCACTTCAAAAAAAGTTTAAACACTAATATAAAAGCAATGAGAAAAAATTTAACAACTTTATTAACGGTAGCCTTGTTAACAGCTTCTTCTGATATTTTTGCACAGACCACAGGTGTAGGGGTGAATACTACAACACCTAATTCCACATTGGATGTTAATGGAAAACTAGGGGTTGCTGATATTGACGGACTTCAGGCGCCGAGGCTTACCCGAGCACAGCTTTCTGCCAAAGGGGATTCTCTTTATGGAGCTGATCAAAAAGGAGCATTGATATATATAACAGATATCTCAACAGGTAATAATACCGGACCTAGAACGAATATCGACAGTATCGGGTATTATTATTTTGATGGTACAGTATGGCAAAAACTGATCTATAATAATATTTATAATGCAGATGGTACACTTACCAATACCAGAACGGTTTACCAGAATGGAAAAGATCTGAAATTTGAGAATCAACAGACTACAACCATTAATAACAGTTCCGGTCTTGGGATTATACAGGATTCAGGAACAGGAACAAGATCTTCAATGGGTTTTTCCAATGGTGGCAATTACTCATTATTTATTTATTGTGATACTGACTCGGCAGCACAGATTTCTGCTACAGGCAACAGTACGGTACTTTCTATTGGGACCGGTTATACAAATACTCCCTCAGGTATTGATTTTGTGACAGCTCCGGTGGCGGGAGATCGAGGAACAGTACAGTCAACCATAGAACCGGATGGGAATTTTTTTATTCATCAGAAATTGGGCATAGGATATAATAGCGGTATCACATTCGGATCGGAAAGATTAAAAGTAAATGGAAGCATTGCTACAACAACAGCTACTTATCCGGATTATGTATTTGATCAGTATTTTAACGGGATTTCAAATATGAATTCAAATTATAAATTTTCAACTATTTATGATACAGAAAAGTTTATTCAGGATAATAAGCATTTGCCCGGGGTAACTTCTATTAAAGAGTTAGAGAAAACGAAAGATGGATATTCTTTTGATATTACCCGATTATCAACCCAAACTCTGGAAAAAGTAGAAGAACTGTATTTACATGTCATAGAACAGCAAAAACAAATTGACTCTCAAAGAGAACAAATTAATGAGCTACTTACCTTGACTCAAAAATTACAGAAGAAAATTAAATCAAAAAAGCATTACTAAAATTGTAATAATAACTTTACGATTCTGATAGATTATAGAGTATAAAAAAGCGGAATATTTATTCCGTTTTTTTATACTCTCAATACGTACTTCAGCCCATCTTTTTGATAATGGGGACGTTTATTTATGTTTGTGGATCTGGTTTCTATCGCCCAGCCTTACAAGATCCACAGCATTTTTAATATTGAGCTTTTTATAAATTCTTGCTTTATAAGTACTCACAGTGGAAAGGTGAAGGTTGAGTTCATTCGATATTTCAATATTCCCATAACCTTTCACCAGGAGATCAAATATTTCCTTTTCTCTTTCAGATAATGTTTCAAGTGGATTGATGGGAGTATCTTTTTTAGCAGATGAAACAAGCTTTTTTACAATATCCGGTGAGTAATAAGTTCCGGTTTCAAAGATTTGGTGAACTGCTTCCAGGATGTTATTTTCATCTGATAATTTATTAATGTATCCATCAGCTCCTTCAATGATGTATCGTACGGCAACATCATTGTCATACACCGAAAAAACAAGGATTTTAAGATTGGGCTGTATTGTTTTTATTTCACCAATCATACTCAAATATTTGCTTTCCGGCATATTGATATCTAAAATCAGCAGGTCAAACGACTCAGCATATAATTTTTCTGTGAGCTCGATATAGGATTTTGCACAGGAAATTTTTACATCTTTGTAGTGGGATTCCAAAATCAGGGTAGTACCTAATCTTACTACTAAGTGATCATCTGCAATAATAATTTTTCTATTCATCTTTTTGTTTTTTATTTTAATTGATATTGTCGTTTATATATAACGATCATATTCATCAGCCTCGTGAAGCTTTTGAGCTGTAATGGATACTATATTTTCAGTGTAAGCAATAAAATTATAAATGGAATCTTTTTCAATATTTCCAAAAAATACAGAAGCACTATTGTCTTTAAGATTAAGATAATTATACGTTATAGAATTGTATCCATCACAGCGTACTAAACCGTTTTCTGTACTCAGCCATATAAATCCATATTTACCTTTAATAATATCTTTTACCCTATTCTGTGGAAGTCCATTATCTGTGTCATACCATACAGAAACTGTTTGCTGGCTATAGCAAAGCAGTATCCAGAATAATAGCAGCAATATAACTGCTTTATGATATATTAAGGATAGTTGATACATTTGTGTTTATTCGATTCAGTTATTATAAATGTAGTGAAAATAAATCATTGTTAAAAGAATTAAATGTCGTTTATAAACTACATAAGATTAGATTAAAAATTACAATATTAGTAATCTATTTTTACAGTAATTATTTTATGCTTCGTATAGATTATCAGACATTTGTGTCAATAATTTTAATGCTTACTAATAATTAAAAGTTAAATCAATTCTCAAATTTTTTAAATGAAATTTCTATTAATATTTCACATTTATGAGATGTTTTAACGCTTATTTTTAAATAAATAGCATGTTTTACTTGATTAAATTATGAATGATGTCGCTTTACCTTAAAGAATAAAAATAGGCAATAAGTGAATGAATGTAAATAGAAAGCTAAGTCTGATTAAAATTATAAAAATTACATTTTTGATAGCAATGCTTTTTTGGGAGTTCAACCGGTACTTTTTTACAAGCTGGCAGAATGAATGGAATAGCAATATTCTGCATCTGAAATCAGAAATATATACAGAGAAAATAAATAAGAATAGACAATTTTAATCATTGAAGGGTAATGAAAATAGATAATAAGAAAAGAGTAGACCGTTATATGCTTGTTCAGTTAATTATATTGTCGCTGCTTTTTTTGAACATTGGTATTCTCATGTATTTGAAATACATTTTTGCTATAGAATTTTTTTCCTTAACAGCTTTATTGGTGCTTGTATATGGACTGTTAAAAAACCGGTTTATATTCGAATATGAGCATTCCGGAAAGATAATTTCCATCAAAAGCTATCAATGGCCTTCAAACAGAGGAAAAAGTTTGGTTTTAGAAACGGCGCAAAAGAAAATTGTAAGAATAGAAATAAAGGAACAGACTTTTAGAAAATATTTAATCCTTCTTTTTTTGAATTCTTCAGGAAGAATATTAAGAAAAAATATTGATATTACGTTTTGTAGTGAGAATGAAATCAATCAGCTTTTAAAAGATATATCCAACAATTTAATGAAGAATAGATCAGGAACTTACTTTTTATAAAATGTTGGTTTTTGAGTACAGATTCAGCAGAAAATGAGATTACGGAAATGTATTCTGAGAAATCATTAGATGTGAGTTTACTCCTAGAATGTTCAAAATGATTGAAATATGATTTTTTCGTTTCTATTCCTATCATTTAATATGATATGCTCCGCATTACCAGTTAAAATAAAAATGGAGTACAATTTAAACTGACCCGGTTCAGGAAAGTTTATATACCAAAGAAACCATAGACTATATACTGGAACTTTTAGAAGATAAACAGAAAACTTCGTAGAAATCACGAATCACTACGGAATTCCCAAGTCAACATTGAATAAATGGATAAGCAAATACAGACAATAAATACAGGCCCTGATTATAAAAAGATTTACCATGATTTCATAAAGTCCAAATGCCCTGATAAATGGGAAAATGTAAAGCGATATCTGTCAAAAGAATCCATGTCTTTATCAGATGTTTTGAAAGTTAATAACATTATTTTTGTTGACAGGATATCCGAAAACCAAAAATTCAAATCCTATAATAAAGAGACTATTTTTGAAATGCTTACTTATCAAAAAAAACATAAACTAAATAATAGTCAGCTAGCCAGGCATTTTAGATTAAGCCGAAATACTGTCACAAGATGGAAACGTATGTTCATAATATAATCTGCCAGATTGATCACCTAAAGTAATTAGAGCATATAGCTTCGTTTTTTTTCTGAGTTTTTTTAAGAGTATATCTGCGGAGATACTCTTTTTTATTAATTTTCCACAGCATGAAAAAGTTAATAGCTTTTTGATATTAATGATAGAATATTGTAGGGTAATTACTGCATTCTTAAAAACCGGAAACAGAAAAACTTAGAGTGAAAATTTCACTCTAAGTTTTTGCATTTGAATATAAACTTAAAAAACTGTTTTAGTTTTCTTAAAACAGAAGGTATAACCTTGTATTGATGTGTAAGCTTTACGCCAATTTATTTCTTCGCCTGCAGGGACAGGTTATCCAGATAAACAGCCTGATGCACTCCATTCAGCAGAACTTTCAATCCTAAATGTGAATCTTTCTTCAAAGAAACCGTAAATGCTTTTTTCTCTCCTGTTATTTTGGAAGGTTTGGTAATTGCCGTATAGGTTTTTACATCAGAAGGATTATCTACTGAGAAAAGTTCTAATGTTGTTTCTCCTCCGTTATCGGAAAGGTCAAGAGACAGCGTATAGGTTCCGGCTTTAATTTCGGGAGTTATCAGATACATATTTTCTCCCGGATTGCTCATGGAGTAGAATATAATTCTTTTGTCACTTGCATAAAGCATTGCTTTCCCGGATTGAGCAGTCCAGCATTTATGAATATCTTTCCAGGTATCAAAACTTTCTGCAAGAGAGGCCACCGGCTTACACTGTGCTTTAGCTGTTAGAAAGCCTCCTGTCATAACTATTCCCGTAAGTACAAATTTTTTCATGTATTATTTTTATTTATAATGAGTAAAAATAACAAAAAAATGGCTGTACTGGATGCCATTGTTTTATGATTTAAATTAGTTTTAAGATTATTTAGAAAATTGAAAAGAGAATCTTAACTTATACTGAGGTAAAATATTAAAAAGAAATGAAAAAAAATACTATTTTTAATGGTCTCAGTAACAGGCATGATACTGACAAAAGCACAAACCATCGAATCCGGCAGCCGAAGCACCTTAGGATATATTAAAAGTGATGGAACGATTGAGAACAGCAGTCATTCCACCGTAGGTTATATCAGGAATGACGGTACTATTGAAGACCGAAGCCGTTCTACAATTGGCTATATCAGAAACGACGGAACCATTGAAAATAAAAACCGTTCCACAGTAGGTTATGTAAAGGAAGACGGAACAGTAGAAAATAGCAGCCGCTCTACTTTGGGATATATTAAAGAGGATGGAACCGTTGAAAATGCCAGCCGCAGTACAATAGGCTACGCTTATGGTATAAAAAAAGAATGGGTTGCAGTGGTTTATTTCTTTTTTAAACTGTAGAAAAAACGTGAGCTAAGGGCATGCTTTTACTATTTTATCATAAAAATTGTTTCTTTATCTATGATCAGCCCTTATTGGCTTGCAAATTGATACAACAAACTTTATTGAATTTTTGATGACTAATGGCTAGAACGACTGTAACTCTGATTTTCCTTTTAAGTGGTTTTTTCTTTTTAAATGCACAGGAAAAGAAAGATTCGCTGTATTACAAAATAGAAGAATTTTCAGATAAGAGAAAAGTTACCAAATTCATTCACCGCTTTATATTTCGTAGAGAGCCGGATTCCACTTCCGTGAAGTCCAATACTGAAAAGCTTTTACAAAATACTTATAACAAAAAAATTATCAGAAATGTGAGGATAGAAACCATTGACCCTTTTGGATATGGCTCTAATGACAGTAAGGAAATAGGTAAATGGTATGATTGGATAAAGGATCACCTTCATTCCAGTACCAGAAGATCAACAATCAATAATTTTTTGCTTTTTGAAGAAGGAGAAGAATATAACGCCCAAAAGCTCTATGAATCAGAGCGTTTGCTTAGAACAATGCCTTTTATCAACAGAGTTAATATCAGTGTTTCCGACAGCACTTCGAGTAAAGATTCTATAGATGTTGTCGTAAAGGTATTGGATTCCTGGAGTCTGAAGCCGAGAATCAGTTATTCCGGAAGCAAAATTGGTTTGGGGGTTACGGAAGAAAATGTATTGGGACTGGGACATACACTGGACTTTCTTTACAGAAATGATTCCAAAGAAAAGCAGGACTATCTTTTAGGCAGCTATACTACCCATAATCTTTTTGGTACCTATATCAATGCCCAGATTCTTGGAGAACGGGACTTTTCGAAAAATGAAAGAATTAATTTCAGCCTCAGAAGAGACTTTTTCTCCCCTTTGACGAAATGGGCGGGAGGTTTTACATTTGAATATTTTATGCGGAAAGTTTTACTTCCGATAAATACGGATACCACTTTTCCGGAAGTTCAGATCAAAGTGTACAGTCAGGATTTATGGGGAGGTTATCAGATTCCGGTTTCATCGGATCCCAAAGAGAAGGTTTCCAGTAATATTGCCATCATAGGAAGATTTCAGAACTATAAGTACAAAGACAGCCCGGGAATCGATCAGTATCAATATTTCAGTTCTTACAACAGTTTCCTGATGTCTGTAGGGTTTATTCAGAGAAACTTTTCGGTTCAGAAAAATATTTTCCAGTATGATTTGCCGGAGGATATTGCATATGGTAATTCTGTCAATGTCATTGCCGGAGGCTTATCAAGAAATAAAGAAGTGAATCCGTATGTGGGAATTTCTGCATCTTATGGCCGTTTTACCAGATTGGGGTATTTCACCGTGAAAGCACAGTTTGGAAGATTTTTTAATGAAGACAGCCAGAACAGGGAATCTTTCCGTTTTGACGGAACTTATTTCACCAACCTTATGGACTGGAAATTTGCCAAAGCAAGACATTTCTTCTCTCCAACACTGGCATTGGGAAATCCACAGCATAATTATTCTTATAAGGATAGAATCAACCTTTCTTCTACAGACGAGTTCCCCGTTTATAATTCTGATTATATCGGGACAAAAAAAATAGTGCTGAGGTATCAGCTTCAATTGTTTATTAATAAAACCTGGAAGAATTTTCACTTCAGTCCATATTTAACGACTGCAGTGGGCTGGCTCGGAATGCCTGATGATAAGCTGTTTAAAACTAAGGCCAACACAAAAATCGGGATCGGTGTTTTAATTAATAATCCTTATCTGGTTTTCAACAGGATTCAGATTTCTTTCATGTATTATCCGCGTGTTCCTTTTGATAATAATTCTGTTTTTGACTTTAACAGTAACAGGAATAATCTTTTACCATTGAACAGCTTTGCCACGGATGTTCCTCATTTTGTCAATTTTGGAAATTAATATAACAGACCTTTAGATCCGGATTATCTTTTCAGACAGATTTCAGCAAAAGAAACCTTCCTTGCTTTTGGCAGGGAAGGTTTTAATCAAAATGAGATAAACATCCTGAAAACTACACCACTACATCGATCTTTACATTAATATTTCCGCGGGTTGCTTTTGAATAAGGACATGTTGCATGAGCGGTTTCCACAACTTTTCTGGCTTCATCTATTGCAAGGCCTGGCAAAAGGATTTGTAGGTGAGCCTGCAGGAAAAATCCGTCATCACTGGTGGCAAGGTCTACAGAGGTATTTAGGGACAGGTCTGAAGGAAGATCAATTCGCATTTTTGCAGAAGCCAAATGCATAGCCCCGATAAAACATGCCGACCATCCTGCTGCCAATAGCTGTTCCGGATTGGTTCCGTTTCCTTTTGAACCGGGAGAGGTTAATTCAATATCTAACTTTCCGTCACTGCTTTTTGCTTCTCCGTTACGGCCTCCGGTTACAATGACATTTCCGGAATACAACACTTTACTGATATTGATTACTGTTGTATTTTCTACTTCCTGAATGGTATTTAATTCCATATTTTTATTATTTAGATTAAACGATATTGTTGATTGATATTGTTAAAGTTTTTTTCTTAACTCTTTGAAAGCGGCTCTAAGCTCTTCCGTAAAGACCTGCGGCTGTTCCCAGGCTGCAAAATGTCCGCCTTTTGAAGCTTTATGATAATAATATAAAGTAGGATATGCCTGCTTCGACCAGCTTTCCGGAGCCTGGTAAATCTCATGAGGGAATACCGAAATAGCTACAGGAACTTTAATGTCTTTCGTCTTCTGCGCCTCGGCACTGAAATTATTCTTGTTATTTTCCCAATAAAAACGTGAAGAAGACGCTCCCGTATTGGTAAGCCAGTAAAGGGTAATATCATCGAGGATAGCATCACGGCCAATGACATTCTCGGGATGAAGATCACTTTCACTCCATTCTGCAATTTTTTCGTAAAGGAATGCTGCTAAGGCTGTTGGAGAATCAGAAAGCAGATATCCTGTTGTCTGTGGACGTGTTACCATCATTCCTCCGTAAGCTGCATTTCTTCCAAAGAATGTACTCATTGCATTGTATGCTTTTGCTTCCGAGACAGAAAGTCCTGACGGGGCGGGATCACCGGCATTGATCGGTTTTACAAGTTCGGCAGGAATAGTAGCCGGCATGGTAAGGTGGATTCCTAAAAGGCCAGAAGGAGCCTGTTTTGCTAATGCATCAGAAATAACGGAACCATGGTCGCCACCTTCAGAAACATACTTTTTGTAACCGAGTCTTTTCATCAGTACATCCCATGCGCGGGCAACACGGTCCGGGTTCCAGCCAGGCTCAGTAGGAATCTCTGAAAAACCATATCCCGGAATAGCTGGTATAATCACATCAAAGGCATCACCTGCTTTTCCTCCGTATTTTACAGGATCAGTCAAAGGATCTATTGCATTGATAAACTCCAGCGGAGAACCCGGCCAGCCATGGGTAAGGATCACAGGCATTGCATTAGACTCCTTTGAACGTACATGGATAAACTGGATATCAAGTCCGTCAATTTTTGTTACAAATTGGGGAAGTGAATTCAGCTTATCTTCCACCTTTCTCCAGTCGTACCCATTGCCCCAATAGGTGATCAGCTCTTTTAACTGTTCAAGCTGAATGCCCTGGGAAGCATCTTTCACTGTTTCCTTATCCGGGAAGCGGGTTTCGGAAATCCGTTTTTTAAGATCATCCAGCTGAGATTGCGGGATACTGATGTGAAAAGGCCGGATGCTGGTATCATTTTTTGATGATAGAGTGGCAGTCTCAATTTTTTGCGCTTTAGAAATAGCAGGCGTACCTAAGATAAAAGTTGCTGCTAACAGGATTGTTGAAATTGTTGTTTTCATTGTTTTGCTGTATTAGATTTTAAATCTGTTTTTTCTTTTTTGATGAGACAAAATTATACCCTGAGATACGCCTGGGAAACGGGTAATGTGTTCAAATAGCCATATTTCACAGCGAAACAGACATTTCAGATGGTGAACAGGAAAAAGTTATCAATAGGGAGACAGAGGAGAAGTGTTGCTACGGAAAAAGGGAGAGTTGCCGGCCTAAAAAAAGATAAAAAATAAGCTCCGTTTTACTATAACGGAGCTTATTTTGTTGATGCATTTTTGGAAATTATCCGTGGGCTTCTACAGATACATCATTCCATTCTTCCCAAACCTTTAGGCGCTGTTCGTAATTCTGTTTTACAAATGGAAGCGCTACTTTTCCGAGTAATAAACGCAGTGGAGGATTTTCAGTTTCTGCTAACTTTATCAAGGCCGGTGCTGTCGCTTCAACGCTTCCGAAAGATGTTTCGGATTCCGAGAACGCTTTTTTAACGTTGTCGTAAACCGGATTACTTTGTGTATTAATTCCTGTATGCCAGATATTGGAAGCGTAGCCATTAGGTTCTACCAACGTTACATTGATTCCAAACCCTTTTACTTCTGTGGCCAGAGTTTCACTTAACCCTTCAACAGCAAATTTGGAAGCATTGTAAAGCCCCATGGTTGGTAGCGTAGCTAACCCCAAAATAGAAGACACCTGAATGATATGGCCGCTTTTCTGATCTCTCATGATAGGAAGTACTGCCTGTGTAAGCCATAAAGTTCCAAAGAAATTCGTTTCAAACTGTGCTCTTGCTTCTTGTTCGTTGGTTTCTTCCACTGCACCAGTTAATGCATATCCTGCATTATTGATCAGGATATCAATGCTGCCGAAGTGTTGGTGTACTTTCTGAACAACTGCTAATGATTCCTCTCTTTTATCTACATCTAAGGGTAAAGCCAATACGGAATCTCCATATTTTTCTTTTAAATCATGAAGTGTTTCCACATTTCTGGCTGTTGCTGCCACGTTGTATCCTTTTGCTAAAAAAGCTTCTGCCCATGCTTTTCCGAAACCTTTTGATGCACCTGTAATTAAAACTGTTTTTGACATTGTTTTTGTTTTTTTATTGATTGTTGTGATTATAATTTTTTATACAATATTGTTTCTTAATTTAAATGACCGATCGGTCATATTTTGAATAAAAAAAATTATACAGTATTTTCCTCTATAATTTTTTTCAGGCTGTTTCCAATAGTGATCATTTTATCGTTATTGCCAGCCATTCTTGACATTAAGTGTCCCCCCTCAAGCATTGCAAACAAAACTGTTGCAAAATCTTCTGCATTCCATTCTGATCTGAATTCTTTATTGGCAATTCCTTTTTCTATAATACCGGAAATCAGTTTTTCTCCCTGTTGTATGCCACGGTTTACTTTTCCTTTAACCACGGGATTGGTATCGTCAGCTTCTGTTCCAAAGTTTAACAGGGGACACCCACCAACTACCGGCGGGTGATTGGGATCACTGAAAAAATCAATATAAGCAAATAACTGCTCTTTGGAAGTTTTGTATTGGCTTAAGTTTCTTTGAAGTCTTTCCGTCAGCATTTGCATATTGTGCTCAACAGCGGCACAGGCAAGTACTTCTTTATTGTCAAAATGAACGTACATACTGCCTTTAGACAACTTGGTGGCCTCCATAATATCACTCATAGAAGTAGCCGCAATCCCTTTTGTATTAAAAATAGGTGCTGCTTTTTCTATAATGAACTGTCTGGTTTCTTCCCCTTTTGCCATGATCGTACTGAATAATGATGCAAATATATGACCGATTGGTCATAAAAACAAATTTTTTATGCTTTTTTTATATTGCATTGTTTTAATATCAACTAAATCAGTTGTTTCTTATCCTTCTTCAGGAAGACATTGGGGAATTTCTCCTATTTCATTCATTGTAAATCCTTCTTCAAAAAGTTTTCTTTTATGATTAATTCCCCAGTCTTTAAGAGCAAAGATGATAGGATTTAAAGTTGAAGAATAAGGTTGAGGCTGATAAATAATTTTAACCGGATAATCATCAATAACTGTTCTTTTGATAAGCTGATGCTGTTCAAGTTCTTTGAGTTCCTTAGCCAGAACCTTTGGAGTAATACCTGGTATACTGTCCTGTATATCAGTAAAGCGATCATTGCCTACAGATACAGATACAATGATTGCCAGCTTCCATTTGCCACTTAAAACGTCCAAAGCGTCCCGTACAGGCTTGATCGTTTCCAGGCAGTTTGATTTAATTTTTTTTACAGACATACGCTTATAAATTATTTCGCTTTCCTTTGGGAAAGTACTATACAAAGGAAAGTAAATATGTGCTAAATTGCAACATCATTTTTAAAGTATTTTCTTCTGAAACAGAATAAACCGTCTGAAGGAAATATTGTACTAATGAAAAGAATTCCGGCCGGTATTCTTCTGAGTTAAAAAGAGTCAATAATTAAAATGGGACGAACAAAAAGAATGAAAAAAGTAATCTTAATTACAGGTTCAAGTACAGGTTTTGGTGCATTAATGGTAAAAACATTTAACAAAGAAGGGCATATCGTCATAGCTACGATGCGAAATACTACTGGAAGCAATGCTGAACACGCAAAAAATCTGAATAAGCTGGAGAATACAGAAGTAGTAGATATGGATATCACAGATGATCAGTCTGTAAAAAAAGCTGTTGCTTTAGTACATGAAAAGTATGGTAGAATTGATGTTTTGATTAATAATGCAGGAATATATGGAGCAGGAGTTCTTGAATCTTATTCAATACCACAAATCCAGAAGCTCTTTGATGTGAATGTTTGGGGAACATTGAGAGTGAATAATGAAGTTCTACCTATTATGAGAGCTGCAAAAGATGGTCTTGTCATCACCATTTCCAGTCAGGTAGGGCGAATTTCACTTCCATTACAGTCTGCTTATAATTCTACAAAATTTGCATTGGAAGGCCTTATAGAGGGTTCGTATGAAGAGCTGGTAGGGCAGGGAATAGAGTCAGTACTGCTTGAGCCGGGAGGGTTCATGACGGAAATTATAGGTAAGGCGCATGTTAATGGAGATCGCGAGAGCATTCAGGAATCTTATGGTACTGCTGTGGCAGATATCAGTCAGAAAATTCAGACCGTATTTGGTAAACTCTTTATGGAATCAGCTCCGGATCCAAAAATCATTGCAGATGGAGCCCTTAAGCTGGTCAATACAGAAAAAGGGAAAAGACCACTTCGTACACCACTAGATCCTCTTTCCAATGGAGTAGATAAAGAATACAATCTGATTACAGAACAGGTAAAACAAAAGTGGATAGAAGCTTATGGGTTATAAAATATATATTAAATTATTGTAGTCCATACATCCCATATAAAAGGAAAAGTACTGTTTATTAGTACTTTTCCTTTTATATTTTGAAGATACAGAGACTAAATAATATTTATTGAAACTTAAATGAAGAGGTTGTTGCAGGATAGTCTTGGTCATCTGATCATATCATGATACAATAAAAAAGAGAACTCCTGGGTTCTCTTTTTGTCGTTATTAAATCATTTAACCATAATCTTAATACTTTCTTTATGATCATTTTCGCAAAGAATATGGATCATATAAGCTCCTGTACTGTAAGGTGAAAAATCTAATTTTATATCACGAGTGTGAAGATTTTTCCTCTCAAAAAGCTTCCTTTGAGCCATATCATAAACGATAATATCCTTTATTTCCTCTTTACTTTTGAGGTAACAGATATCTTTCACAGGATTAGGGTAAAATATAAGCTCAGGCTGTACATTCATATCCGCAGTTCCCAAAGAACCAATAGTAATTGTTTTGCTGAAAGTTTCTGCACAGGAGTTTTTGCTGACCGTAAGTGAGACTGTATAAGTTCCCGGGGCAGTATATTGATGAACAGGATTCAATGAAGAATCGGTGATGCCATCGCCAAAGTTCCATAATACAGATGTGTAATTGGCGGAATGATTGGTGAAATTTACAGTTGTTCCGTTAATTCCTGCTATAAAATCCGAATGAAGGTGAAACGTATTACTATTCCATTGTGGCGGATTATTAAAAAAAACAAGATCTGCAATATTCTGAAAGTTTTCGGCTGTGTTTTGAGGCATTCCGTTATAAAAAGTGGATGGAAATACATGATCCTGAAAAATTGCAGAATACATAGTGGCTGCCACAAGATAACTTCCTTTAGGTCCAGGATGAATATCGTTATAAGATCCGTGAAGAGCCAGATCCTGGGAAGAATTGTAGTAATGTCTTGCAGATTCTCCGGCAGGAACCATTTCCACCTGCATCAGGTTAGACATCTTTGTAATGGAATCCTTAATTTTCTGCTGAAATGCAAAATAGGTATTGTATTCATTGGCAGATGGGACTCCATAGGGAATTTCATACAGAAAAATCTTAGAACAAGGACTGTATTTACGAATAGAATCCCTGATTTTACGGCCGCGTTCAGCGGTTACAGAAACAGGGTAAGAATGACCTGCAGATTCCGCAGTTCCGGGCTGCATGATCACGTATTTATAGTTTTTAGATCTTATCTTTTGATACAATGAAGCATCATTTACATGATTCACAAATCCGGTTCCTCCGGGAGTATGTGTTGTTACAGATAGATTTTTCCCTTTTGAAGCCGCTATATTTTTAAAAATTTCAGGCATGTCATTAAAATAGGTGACGCTGTTTCCTATAAACAGAACCTCATCAGACTGGCAGAATGATAACACTGAAAAACCAGTACATAAAAGAAAGAGTAGTTTTTTTATCATAGAGTATTTTTTTGAGAGTTATTTAAAAAAGGTACCTGCAGAAAACCACTTATCATGCAGGTACACAACACAAACGATGATTAAAAATGTTTTTTTATCAATATAGAGCTATATACTTTTCTTTATCCGTTAATGACTGGGTTTATTTTTTTAATTGACTTAGAAAAGTACCTGCAGGCATCACGTATAACCTACAGGTACACGGTACACTAATTATTACAACTATTTCTTGATTAGTTTTGTATGATAAGTCGCCTTATCATCTTTTATCGTGATCACATACACTCCTTTGATCAATGAGGCAACACTGATTCTTTTTCCGTCCGGTTTTCCTTCCTGAACAAGTCTTCCGTCTGCACTGTAAATTTTGTAATCAGCTTTACCTTTCAGATTTTTTACCTCTACAAATGTATCCGCAGGATTAGGGTAGATTTCAAGATCAGAAGATGACTGAACGGACTCCTTAACTCCTAGTGCTGCATTGATCTTTACAGAAAAATCCCATACCGAACCATGAGAGATAATATCACCATTGGCATCTACGAAAGGACTTGCACATGCATCAGCTGAAGCATTGAAAAATCCGCTGGCTACTCTCATTCTTAATGTTTTGTCACCATTGTAAGCATTGGCCGGAACTGCAAATGCAAAACTTCCCTGATGTCTTTTATTGGCATCAGGAGCTGCGCCGTTAATCCCAATTCTTTCTGAAGCTTCAAATACTCCGTTTCTGTTGTAATCAATCCATGCCTGTACCCAATCCTGATAGTTTCCTCCAGCACGGTTAGCATACACAATATAGTTCATATTATATTGCGCACCCTGAGTAAGCTGAATCAGTTTGGCAGGGTCTTCCGAATAATCTTTATAAGCGTGCTGAACGGTTGTCCCATTTCCAGCTAAATCCACATTGGCTAAAGTCACTCTTAATATTCCACTGAAATATGGACTGATTGTAGTGTTTCCTCCTGTAGTCATCAGGCAGTAATCATATCCGGTGCGCAATCCTTTTGTTTTAAAATTATACACAGGAGAAAATGCTCCGGGAACATTATTAATCACAGTGGCTACACGAACTTCATAAGAGGTCTCATCTTCAAGATTATTTAATAGCACAGAACTAACCGGGCTGGCAGCATTGGACCAGTTTGCTGTTCCTGCTTTCCTGTAATTCACGGAATAGGTTGCTCCCGGTACATGGTTCCATGAAACAGTTGCTGAGTTTTTTAATATATCATTATCGAACGCAGTAAGTCCCGTTGGTGGATTATTTAAAGAAGCGGGAGCATTTCCTACGGTCAGTGTAGGAGAAACGGCATAAAATATATTTCCTACTGCTGAAATTCGCAGTTTAATATTTCCCTGAAGCGCAGCAGGCATCTGTATTTCAAAACTTCCGTCATTAGGCGTTGAAGCCACCAGTTCTGTCCATGCTGATCCGTTAACCAGATCGGTTGTATATTCAATCTTTACATTGGCAGCATTATAGGGAGCAAGGTTGGTATTGGCAACATCCCAGGAAATGGTATTGGAAGCATTATTATACAACGTAGTAGAAGGAGTTAATCCTTTGAATTTGAAAGGTCCGTCATTTCCAACGGTTACTGTATTTTCTGCAGAAATCGTTAAAGGTCTGTTCGGGTTATTATCACGTACTGTTACCGCGTAATGTAATACTCTGGGAATGTATGAAACTGTTTCCCATGTGTCTTTATTCGTCAGTTTACCACTCATTACAACAGGCAGGCTAGGGAAATATCTTCTTCCCGAAGCCACTGCAGGAAAAGAACGGGTAAGTGAACCTTCAGGATTGAATCCCCAGCCGCTGTCTCCTGAGATTGAGCTTGTAGAGCCTACGCTGTCATACTGTTCCCAGTTATAGGTAAACTGATCCCCGTTGGCATCTACTGCATTGGCATCCAGGTAGTAGGCTGTACCTTTGGGAATAGTATAGGAAATCAGCGGGGTAATAGCTGGTGCATTATTGGCAATATTTTCAGCTACGCCGCACCCAACTTTACCTTCAAGGTTGTTAAGGATTTGATTGATGGACGAATAGTGGAAATAGGCATCACTGTTCATCTGAACATTATTGGCTGTGATCCCTGCATAGGCCATAATGGTTGTTCCTCCTCCCGGTTCTATATTGACATCTGAGCTTTCAGTAACTGTAGAAAAAGTGTGGTTACCTCCAAGCTGATGTCCAATTTCATGAGCTACATAATCAATATCAAAGGTGTCTCCCACAGGATTCTGATTTTGTGTAAACGCAGAACCTTTACCTAACGGTTCTGCTGCGGTAGGGTTGGTACATATACATCCTATGCATCCTGCATTTCCATTTCCTCCGGCGGCATTAAAGACATGTCCTATATCATAATTGGCATTGCCTACCTGAGCAGTTAAGGTTTGTTGAAGCTGCCCGTTCAAATCATTGGTGTATGGATCATTGGCCGGATTGGCATAGATGATATTGGGGAAATTTTGTATGGTAAGATGGATTGCAAATTCTTTTTCAAAAACACCATTGACACGAGTCATAGTAGCATTCATCTGGGCAACAGCTCCTGCCATCCCTCCGAAATGAGTAGTATATTCACCCGTTGCAGACAAGGCAAGTCTATAGGTTCTGTATCTTGAGGCTGCAGGTCTTCCGGTAATATTGATTCCGGCAAGTTTATTTTTTCCGGAATTCTTTAAAGATTTGATGTCCAGTTCCTTTTTGCCTTCCATACTGCAGCTAAAGCCATGCTCAGACTCTGTTCTTTCGGTTTTATAGAATACTCCATAGGTATTTTTATCCGTTGTGACAGGTTCTATAAACTGGAAGATACCCTCTTTAATAATCATTGACTGTATTTCTGTAGGGGATGTACTGAATCTTACATATTTGGAGGGGTCGTCAATTCCCACTCCTACATAAGATCCTAATCCATATTTTTCAGCCAAGGATTTTTCCATCACAGGATTGCTGTACACCGCAAACTTTTCTATGGTTCCTTCTGCCGTTGGTAATTGAATCGTTACTGCTCTTGCATTGGCGCCGGTCTCCTCAGCGTTTTTTAATAACTGTATTAATGCATTAATATCAGTTTTGTAAGCATACTTGATTTTTACCTCTCTTCTGATCTCAGACACTTTTTGTGAAGAGGTTTCCCACCTTTGAGCATTGGAAAGACAGAAGCCTGATATCAAAAATAATGATAATAGAGTTTTTCTCATTTTAAAAATTAGGTATTTAATAGTGGTATTCGAAAAATGAATATAATATTCGGGTATTCAAAAGTAATTGCTAATTTTGTATTACAAACAATTATATTTTGCGATTTTCATAAATTGTGTATGTAATACGTATGTATTTTTTGTTATATAGTAATAGTGTAGTATAATATTGTATTTTAATTCTGATCATATTATGATGAAAAAACTGACTGTTTTATTCTTTTTTATTTCTTCCTTTTTCTATTCACAACATACAGAAGAAGAATTAAAGAATGTGCTGTTTGATATCGAATTTTCTACTGCCGGATCAAAGGAAATTGAGAAGATTGACAGTCTTATTAAGGTGTGTAAGAAAAATTCTTATAATGATTGTGTAGCATTAGGGTATCTGAAGATCGCCAATATCTACAACCGAAACAGTGATATGAAAAGGTCTTTTTATTATACTGATAAAGTGGAAAAAGAAAACCTCATCAATTCAGATACAGATTTTGAGGTTATATTTTATCTCCATCTTCAAAGGTCACTGCTATACCAGAAATTAGGAGAAAGAATGACTTCTCTGAAACAATTGGACGAAATATATGATAAGGTGAACGAAACCAATAATGCTTATTTTATTTATCTGATTAACTGGCAGTACGCCGGAATATACAATGAAATTAATAAAAAAAAATTAGCATTAAAACATTATAAAACAGCATATAAGTATTCTAAAATTTACAGAGAAAACAAAAATAATCTCTATAGGATAGACAAGAACAGATTGAGCAACAGTTATAAGACCTCACCGTATCTTGGCGGAATGTATCTTGAACTCAACAAACCTGATTCTGCAAGAATATATATTGAGGAAGCCATCCAGAATGGGAAAAAGATCAATGAAATAGGGATGCAATACATTACCTCGTATTATGCTTCCAGGTACTTTAAATCTCTTAATAAAATTCCTGAAGCCCAGCATCATTTATGGATCTGTAAAAATATTGCTGATAATTATTATAAAAGCGAGAATTATCAAAAGTCGGTCGCAATGGAGTTGAAGAACCTGTATGAAAGCACAGGACAGAAAGACAGTATCGCTTATTATGCTAATTGGCTGTTGGATATAGAGTCTTCAAACAGCAGACAAAAACAAACATTGAATGATGCTGTAGATAAACAGAATGAATTGGAAAATAGCAATAGAAAAAAGGAAACAAAAAAACTTTTCTTCATCCTGTCGTTGAGTATTGCCGCATGTCTTCTTTTTATATTTCTTTTCCTGTATTATTATAGAAAGCACAAAAGTAAAAATCTGGATAAAATTGATATCCCTCATCAGCCATCTGTAGATGAAAGTGCTTTTAAAGAACTTATACAGCTTGCCAAAGAAAATAATCCTGAATTTTTAACCCGTTTCAATGAGTATTATCCGCACTTTTCAGAAGAACTGCTGAAAGTTTTTCCTTTAAAAATATCAGAAATAAGATTCTGTGCCTACATCTATCTGAATTTTTCTACCAAAGAAATTGCTGAATATACTTTTACTTCAGTGAGAACCGTACAGACCAAAAAATATAATCTAAGGAAAAAACTGAATATTCCAGGTGATATGGATATCTATGTATGGTTTTCCAAATTACTGAAATAAACCTTTAAATAGTCATAAAAAACAGAAGCTATCTCATTAATGAAGTAGCCTCTGTGCAAGTAAAATATGTTTTGAACGTTTCGTTTAAAAATACCTGCAGAAAATAACACAAACCTGCAGGCAGAAGATATCCTAAATATTAAAAACTATTTTTCTGATTCTGAAAAAAGTGCTATTTCTTAATTGTTTTAATCGTTTTTGTAATTCCGTTTATCATTTTTAAAGTAACAAGATATAATCCCGTTTTAAGTCTTCAGATACAACTGAGATGAAGGCTGTTCAATCGTTTTAACTGTTTTTCCGGAAGCATCAATAACCTAAACCGACAATAAATTTTTCATAATATGTATGGGTTTTTAGGGGTTATCTGATAAGATTTTATAATGGGCTATCTTTTAAACTTTGATCAATTTTCTACTTCATTATAAAAGCATAGAATAATTTTCGGACAAAAGTAATTGGTAATTTTGTAATTTAAATGGTTTTTGTTTGCACTTTTGCTATGTTGTGTATGTGATACGTACGTGGTTTCAGTGGTGTGGTAGAAGGATAGTATTCATATTGTAATTAAGATATTGCTGAATATACCCACACCTCAGTAAGAACTGTGCAGACCAAGAAATACAATCTAAGGAAAAAACTGAATGTCCCCGGTGATATGGACATTTATATATGGTTTTCAAAACTATTGAAATAAAGATTAAGAATATTGTGAAAAGCAACAGAGACTATTTCATTTCGAAATAGTCTCTGCTTTTAAATTAACTTCCGATTGATATCAGTAATTAATTTCTTATAGTTGAAATATGGATGTTTTTCTGTCCGTTGGAATCTATAAGTTCAATGTTGTCAATCATTTCATTATAAACTAAGGTAGTGGTATCATTAAACTGATATCCTTCAATCAATACAGGTCTGTCTTTGGGCAGATTATTCTGCTCATTCAGCATTTCCAGAGATAAACTATCTGGATAGCCGGCATTTTTTTTAAATTTTATTTCTATTAGGCCGTTATCAGCCAGATAGTCAAACTTCTTTAAATGAGGAGGTAAACTGGCTTTGGTTTTAAAAACGTGTACCTTTTCAATACTGTCCTTATAAAGATCAAACATACTGGCAGTTCCGATGGTGTTATTGTAAACAGCAAACTTTACATAGGTGTTTTTCTGTGCGATGAGCATACCTGAAAAGAACACGAGAAATATATATAATAGCTTTTTCATAATTAAAATTGATATTTAAATGTTTAATTAATTTCTGTTTTTTACCATAATCCATCCTGTGTATTTTATCGGAGTCTGTTTTCTGTTGGTCTCATTCCAGCCCATATCAAACCAGTAGTTTCCGGTAGATACTTTCTTGTCGCCAATGCTGCCATCCCATTGATATCCGTTTAATTTGCTTCCTTCGTGGATCTTGCTTCCATATCGGTCATAAATACTGAATGTGAAATTAGGTTTCCCGGCCAAAGCAGAATAATCCAGTACATCATTTATTCCATCACCATTAGGCGTAATGATATTAATAAGATTAGGAACTGTAATTTCTACCTCTACAGGAGTACAGTTATAAGCATCTTTTACATAAAAAGTATTGCTGCCACGCGGAACATTGGTAAATACATTTTCATTCTGCCAGTTGATATTATCCATCGAATACTGATAAGGTGTTGTTCCTCCAATGGCAGTCAGGGTAACCGTATTATTGCTGATGTTAATATCTGAAATTACAGGATTTTCTGATGGATAAACCTTTACGGTTTGTCTTGTCGTACATTCTCTCGTTTTCAGATCTACCCAATAAGTTCCCACTCCCACATTGCTGATGGATGGTGTTGTTGCTCCCGTACTCCATAGATAAGAAGTATATCCGGGGCCGGCATCCAGTGTGGTGGTATTTTCCATACAGATAATTTTATCCTTTAGTACCTCTGAGTAGGTAGGAGGGATAACGGTAAGCGTTACTTCTGCAATTCTGTAACATCCGTTGGCATTGCTTACCTTAATATAAACCACTCCGTCTGGTGCTGTATAATTAGCTGGAGTCAGAATTTCATTGGTTCCGTTATGGGCATCAGCAGGAGAAGGATAATATTGTTTAATAGTTCCAGGTTGTACGTTTACTCCTGCTGAGGTTAAGTTGAATACACCCAGTACAGGATTAGATGGTTCAAAACAAGATCTTAGAGCAGCATCTTTAACGATAGGGCTTTCAGAAACCGTTAATGTTAAGGTTACCTGTTCACAATCTGTAAAATCAGGGTTGTTTCCACAAAATTTATAAACAATAGTGTCTGTACCCATATAGCCGAAATTAGGAACATAAGTAATTACTCCCGCCGGATCAATGGTTGCGGTACCGTTTGCCGGGGGTGTAATAATAGTTACTGTACTCGGAACATAATTTTGAGTTGAATTGGTAAACTGAGGGACTATAGCCTGATAGCCTTCGCAGACAGTCATTGCTTTAGTAGACTCTTCAAGACATGTAAACACTTTGTAAACCGGGGTGATGGCCGGAGTACAAGATCCTACTGCTATTTTTACGGTATAATTTCCGGAAACCAGAGGGGTGTAAGTATTTGCATTGGCTCCTGTAATAGGATTGCCATTCAAATACCACTGATAGCTATCATAGCTGTCATCCACTTCCAAAACAATACCAGGAATACATTCTCCTGTCTGTTTTGCAATTAATGGAATAGAAGAGAACCCTGCAAAATATCCTCCATATCCGGACGTGCTGTATCCTCCATTAATCCCTGCAGTTACAGCTTTATCCGAAATAACCGTTACATTTCCGGTGATAGAAGGGATGGCATACGTTACCCAGCTGTTATTACCTGTTAAGGGAAAAGGACCTTCTGAAGCGAGTGGCAGAACTCCGTTTACGGTTACATTGGCTCCCGCTTCAGTTAAAATATTCAGTTTTACTACAGTTCCGTTCGGAACAGTACTTGTAGTACCTGTGCCGGTTGGCATTTCATTGATCTTTCCGATTTCGTCGATTTTTCTGGGTAAAAAACAGTTTAATGGTGGGATGTAGTTGTAACCACAGGTAGCACTGCTGTTATTTACCGAAACCAGTTGATACAGATAAACATTTTTTGAAGTCGTTATAAACATATTAAAATGTCCGGAATTTCCCTGCTGAACATAATTGTTTCCTGTGATCCTGTAAAAATCTCCACTGTTGATCGTTGCGATAGGTGTAGTAGAACCATTAATGAATATCTGAGTATGGTCTTCCGTTCCAATAATGATACCTCCTTCCAGATCATCAGAGGAAGATCTGGTTCTTACCATGGCAAAAGTACTTCCAAGCCTTTCTGTTGGTACAGATTGATCAAGGATGGCATCAGATCCGGAACTTGTATTATTTCCAAAATTTCCATTGACATTTCCATTGGTAAGCGTAATGGGTTTGTCGGAAACAATTTTGGCTCCAATAAAAGCAGACTGGTTTTGACCTCCCGTTCCAGGACCTCCTGCAAAAATAAAAGACTGTCCTTTATTAAGAGTAATAGTCTGTGTATTGGTAGCTGGTGCTGCTCCAAAGAACGTCACGTTTCCACTCCATGTAGCAGTTACTACAGTATTGTTTTCTGTAGCCAGTATTCCTGCTGTGAAATTATATCCGGTAAGTGATGAGGTTGTAGGAGTTCCGGCCACGTAAAACTCTTTACCAATCCCGGCTTTCCCTTTACTGGTTATAATTTCGGCGTGTGTAGTATTGCTTACTATTCTTAATGAACAGTAGAACGGCTTTGTCCCTTGTACATGTAACCCTTTAGTGATAACACTATAAGCGTCTGATGTAACATTGGCGGCGATAGCAGATATGGGTACAACAAAGGTTTGCGGAGCATTTTTGCTGATTGTGACAGTGCCAATCGGAGTATTGTTATTATTAATTGTAACAACAAAAGGGGTGGCAGAGTCGGTAGACAGATATAATGCCTGCGTATAACTTGTGGAGGCGTAATAAGGTGCAAACCAATGGTCTGTATCCCTTTGAGCCGAAATAGGAATGCTCATTAGGATAAATAATAAACTAAATATAATGTTTTTCATGAATTACAGAATTTTGATTCTAAAATTGAAATTTCATTGACAAAAGAGATTAGGATTCTTTAATAAACTTCTTCTGAACGGTTATTCCTCCATCTTCTATCTCGATCATATACATCCCGTGGATAAGATTGCTCACATTAATAGCATTGTTCAGAATGATTCCACTTGATATCAATCTTCCGGCAGCACTGTAAATTTTATATTGAGCTTTGAAGCTTATGTTTTTTACATACAATACTGAACTTACCGGGTTGGGATAAATGTGGATATCTGCCTGATTTAGAGAGTTTGGTACAGGTTGTTTAGATATTCTGACCGTATAATCTTCCACCTCACCTTCTTTGAAATTCGTACAGTTCACAGGAATACCATCCTTCTGTAAAGCGACTCTCATCACAACATATTTATAATCTGTCATACTTATGAAGGCATTGTCAGGAACAGAGAAAGTTGTACTTGCTGTTGGGGTTCCATTAGGTCCGTCTGCCAGAATTCTTTCATTGATGTCAAATTCTCCGTTTCTGTTGAAATCGATCCAGACTGCAACACCAGCGTTAGTTCCTGAACTTAACGTTTTATCAATGGTAATCTGATTACCTTTTGATCCTTGAATTAAATCAATAAACTTTAAAGGATTTCCTGTGAAATTTGAATACGTAGAGGCAAGAGATTCATTAATCATTTCCTTATTGCCATTAGGTTTTACAGTAACCTTTGAAATAAATTCTGTTGTAGAATTGGCTGCTGACATCGGGCAGTAGATGACGGTTGGAGTTGTAAAATAATACAGTTTTGTAAAATTTCCCGGTACTCCGTTACAGATATTGGCTATCTGCATTTCGTATTTAGTGAGCTCCAGCAAGCCAGTAATGGTGTAAGTATTTGTAGGAACTACAACCTCTGTCCAGCTCGGAATACCTACTTTTCTGTACTTCAGTATATAAGTGGCTCCCGGAAAAGGATCCCATACAACCTCTGCCGTTGTTGGCATAATCTGAGTGATCATAAGCCCCGGAGGGGGAATTTCACATATTCTTTCTGTGGTAAATACTTTTGGATTAGACCACGGGTTGGCTGTTGTTTCTCCATTACAGATATTGGCAACCTGTACTTCATACGTTTTAAATGAATCAAGATTTTGAATCGTGTATGAATTTGCAGGTGGTTGAGGGATCGTTGGTGTATTCCATGGGCCGGTACCTACTTCACGCCATCTTAAAATATAAGAGGCACTTGGAACAACCGGATTCCAGGTGATCAAAGCTGAGTTTGACGTTACATTACTTATCGTTACAAATGGTGGAGTAGGATCACATCTCGTTGTAAATGTTTTAATAGGCGTGTAAACTCCGATTCCTGTACCACCACAAACCGCTGCAATTCTTACCTCATAAGTCGTAGCAGGAGTTAAAGCGTTGATTGTTACAGGTGGATTCCCTCCTAAAACAGAAAGGTTTAAAGGAACCCATGCAGAAACAGGGTTTGTAACAGGTCTGTATTCTAAAATAAAAGCATTATTATTAGCAGCAGTTGTCCAGTTGATATTTACAGAGTTATGGGTAATATTGGTGAATACTGGATTTCCGGGTGTTGCATTACTGCATGGTCTTAATCTTACCGCATAATCTTCTACTTCACCATTGGCTGCATCTGCACACATTACAGGAGCACTGGTTCGTTTCATTACCACTCTCATCGTTGTTGTTAAAGATCCTGTATAAACTCCTGTTGAAGGAACATCAAAAGTTGCTGTTATTGGAGTGGTGGTGCTGGCAGCGGACGTCATTATTTTTTCAGCATCTGTGAAAACTCCATCTCTGTTCCAATCGATCCATGCATTGACAGCATCGGCATATTGAGTTCCTGCCCATTCTTTAGAAACTGACAGTTGATTTCCCTGAGAACCGATTTCAAGATTAATAAGGGTAGCAGCAGATGTGTAACTGATATAATTCGTTTGAACTGATGGGTTATCCATTACCGGGAAGTTGACAGAGGTAACTTTCACATTTGAAATGTAATCGTTAATTCCTGTTCCGGTCATACTACAATACATTAACGGTGGAGTTGTAAAACTTACGCTTGGAGAAAAAACTCCCTGGTTTCCATTACAGATGGTTGCAATTTGCACCTGGTATCCGGTTTGCTCGGTGAGTCCTGTTATGGTATAAAAGCTTTGTCCTGCCGGAAGTGTCTGTCCTGTTGCAGATGGAAGCCATGCTCCTGTATTTCCTTGTCTCCATCTGATAATATAAGTAGCATTAGCAGTAGGAATCCATGATACATAGGCAGAATTATGAGTAAGGTTATTCACCGCAATAGTAGTAGGAGCAGCTGTAGTACAAGGCTGTAAATCTATAAATTTTACATAATAATCTTCCACTTCTCCATTGCTGGTGAAAGGTCCGCAGGCATTGGCTGGAGTGAGAGAATATACAATAACACGCATTTTTACTTTACTTGTTCCCAGATAGGCATTGGCAGGAACATCAAATGTAGCAGTAACGGGAGTGGTGCTTGAATAGCCAAGATTCATGATTCTTTCTCCTCCGGGACTCGTTGCCGGATTATTATCAAAAATACCATCCCCGTTAAAATCTATCCATGCATTGGTAGAATAAGTTCCTGATATAATTGACCTTCCTACAGACAGAGTATTGTTAACTGAATTTCTCAGGAGTGTAATGGTCTTTGTAGGATCTGTAGAATAATCCGTATACGTTGTCGGCCCTGAGTTATTACTGGTTAAAGGTACATTCGTACCAATCATGGTGATATTGTTGATATAACCGTTCGTAACTGTTGCCGTTGCTCCATTACAGTAAGTGAGTGCAGGTGTTGTAAAACCTACGGGAGCAGAAAATGTCTCTTGCGTTCCACAAATGGTTGCAATCTCTACCTCGTATTGGGTCTGTTCAGTTAAAGAGGTAAGCGTTACACTATTAGTAAAAGGAGTTGTTACATTGATTGTTTGCCACGTAAGGGAAGGAGGTATTCTGTATCTTACAACATATGTGGCATTGGCTGTGGCAGTCCAGGTAATATTGGCTGAAGTTGCTGTAATATTATTTACTGCAATATTGGCTGGAGGAGTGTTGGTACAACTTGGTAACGTTGTTCCTGTCAATTGTAACCTCGGTAATACAGCATATCTGCTTGTTGCAGTTGGAAGATTTGCCGGATCCGGATTGGTCGTTGAATTGTAATAAATCATTCCACGGTTATTTCCTGCAGAATAACTTCCCCAGTTGGCGGTACATGATGTTCCTGTTGAATTTTCATCAACACCTATCACTACATTGCTTACACCATCCCATAAGAATGGTGTGCTTAGAGGAATTTCAACCCATGTCCCAGCTACCATTGCCGGTAAAGTGCCAGAATATACCTGTGTTAAAGATGGGGTAGAGATCCAGCTTGAAGTGGTTGCAAAATCTGTTTGTGAAGTATTCCCCATATACACTACCCATTGATTGTAATTAGCCTGGGTTGCTGCAGTTGTGGATGCAAAAAACCTGATGGCTGTTATATAATTATTGGTTCCTACTGCGGCTCCAATCTCTGAAGCCAAATAAATCTGTTGGGAATAATTAAATCCTGAACAGGAATATACAGGTAAAAAAGCATGAGTAGCCGTACCTCCTCCAATCTGCCCTGGAGTAAAAGGAGCGCCTGCAACCCATGGTGATTTATCCGTTGCAGAACAGACAGATCTTATCCACCAGTAATAGGTAGCACCCGAAGTCAGAGAGCTGATGTTAGCACTTGTTCCGGGATTGGGTGTGCCTGGTGTTGCAGCTGCAGGAGGAGTACTGTTTGTACTGTAATAATATTCATAGCCATTGGCCGGAGCTGGTGCCGGAGCAAGGGGAGCAGTCCAGTTCAGTGTTGCAGAATTAGGTGCAATATTAGATACAGGCAGAGTAACAGGTTCAAAACATGTAGGAGCTTGTATTACCTGAACTTCATCTAATAATACATCATCATAAAAATCACCATTTCCTGCTACATCCTTATCAACGGTAAATTTTAATTGAATGGTTGCACCCACATAGCTTGCTGCCAGAGGAACACCAACTGTTCTCCATTCAGGAGAATTGGTATCACCAGACCAGACCTGTATCCATCCGGAGCCGTTATTTACAGCAAGTTTTAGCTGATTGTTGTCGGCAGCAGGTACTGTACCGTTGAGTCCGGTTAAATGATCTTTAAACCATTCAAATTTGATATAAGGATTGGTTAACCCCACTAAGTTGATCTGAGGGCTTATCAGTTCAACTGTGTGTTCACCTGCATAAGGTGAAGATGCATCAACCCATGCAAAAGTTCCGGCAGGTTTCCCTCCGTTTCCGGTGGCTCCATATCCGGCTGATCCGGAAAATTTCCACTTAACATTAGCGTTTGTAGAAGTGGAAGAAGGGTTTTGGCTGATCCAGCATGTGGGAAGTGCTCCACTACTGAATGACTGTAAGAACGGCACTGGAACTGGTGCACAGGTTTGCCCCCGGGCATGTGCAAAAGTCATTAAAAATAAGATAATGGATAGAATTTTTCTCATATAGTTTCATTTTAAGTTAGAGTCTGTTATTCAATTTACTTAAGTTCTTCTTTGAAAGAAATAGGAATCCTTCTATAGATTTGGTTCAGAAATCAATAGAAAAATCCTCTGTTTTTCAATCACAGAGACAATAATTGGTTTAAAGTGTATTATCATGTTTCCTTATCACCTCTTTTTATAAAAAGTGATCAACGGATAAACAGAAAAGTAGTAGGGTCTAAGTAGGTGGGAATAATGGCAGCTGCAGAGTTGGTGGCCTTTTTATATTTTTTTATAAAAATCACTCACTTTACTGCACGGGTTGTTGTATTTTTTAATGTGTTTTGATTTCTTTCATTTTTATATAGTTTTCTTAGTTTAGTTTTTATGATTGTGACTTGGGTAAAAATAATTTAATAAAAACTTAATATGACTATACTTTTGTATAGTTTTAAATCAAAGATTGATGAATTAATAAGAAACTGATCTTCCCAAAATGCTTTCAACACAGAAAAATACAAGTTTCATTTAAAAACAATGATTTATATAAATATCTTTCTTTCATTCTTTCTCTTTTTTATCTCCATACATGTGCGAAAATGTAATAAAATGAAGTTGTATAGATTTTTTTATTATCAAAATAAATAATTTATAGTTTTTAGTTTAATTATAATTAAGTTTTGATAGATTTTTTATTTAGCTTAATTATGAATATGTTTGCAAAAGTCGCCTAATAAAAAAGTTTTATATCTTATTATCATGTCAAAAATATGAGTGATAAAAATAATTCATTATATGCCGGAAAGGCATCAGAGAAGTATCTTAATGTACTAAAAGCGGTATCGGAAACCAGTCTGGGCTGTGTTTATATTGCAGATCTTAAAACAAGAAAATTAGAGTTCATTTCTGAGAATCCTCTTCTTTTTTCTGGTTTAAGTGCTGCTGAAGTTGAAAAAATGGGTTATAATTTTTTTCGTAAATACACCAAGAAGGCAGATCTTGACATATTAAAGAAAGTAAGTACCAACGGATTAAAGTTTTTTGAATGCCTTTCACCTGAAGAAAAAAAAGTACATACCATTACCTATGATTTTCATCTTAAATATGCCAACAGTGTAGATGTGCTTGTCAATCATAAGATTACACCTATAGAACTCTTTGATGATGGAGAAATCTCCAAAATAGTCTGTGTAGTGTCCTATTCTCTTAACCGGTCTGCGGGAAATATCAGGATCGTTTCTAATACCTCAGAAACCTATTGGAAGTATAATCTCTTCACTGGAAAATGGACAGAAGAATCTAAAGTTGCCCTAAAATTAAGGGAAATAGAAATAATACGGCTTTATCTTCAGGGATTAAAAATAGAAGAAATTGCAGAACAATTGTTTGTGTCACCAAGTACCATAAAGTTTCACAGAAGCAAATTGTTTGAGAGAATTGGAGTGAAGAATATCATCGAAGCAATATCCTACGTAATAACGAATAATTTGATTTAAACTATACTTTTTTAAATATTTCCAGCTCGAAATGGCTGAGAATCAAAATAGAACGCTCAGTATAACTTACCGTTTTTAATTAAAAACCGGTTGCTTTCTGTGTATTGTTTTCTGAACATTCTCCCTCTGCAAAATGATAGAAGGAGAATGCCCGGAACAGCTTAATTAAGCTGATAATTTGTAATTACTAAACTCAGGATGAAATGAACATAATTCTGTTCTACCTCTTTTCTGTTAATCAGTTTGTTTTTGTATTCATAAGAATTCAGATCGCGGGATAATTTCTGATACGTTTCAAAATCATCACCCTTTATCTTTACTCTTATATTACCATCTTTTCTGTTAATAAGTACATCATCCAGAGTTCTTACTTTAAATAAAACTTCGCATAACGTAGGGCGAGCCTTCATGGAACCGATATATCTTTCAACTATATTAATCTTGAACGAATCAAATATGATGTTATTAAAAACGATTTTAGAATTAGGCTCCTGAGTGTTGAGTTCAAGTTTATAGTTCATTACTTTATAAATTTTGGCAAATATAAGTTTAATTATGCCAAAAAACCGACTGTTTTAATAGATCATTCCCATATTAATGATTGAATTTTATTCTATAAACACAAAATCATATGAAAATGTGAATATTAGAGGCTTATAAATGAGGACGTAACAAAAGTGTAACAAACATTTTCTTTCCTTTTATTTTTTTCATTATAGGCATTTCCGTAATTTTATTCTCTGTATAACAAAAATTCATATTAATACCAATATAATGGAAAGATATAGTTATGGGATGGTTGGCCTTGGAGTAATGGGGCGGAATCTGCTTTATAATATCGCTGACAACGGGTTTTCAATCGCAGGATTCGACCTTGATCAGGAGAAAGTTAAAGAATTAGAAGGCGGAGCTGCTTCAGAAATGAAGGTGAAGGGTACAGGATCTTTAGAAGACTTTGTATCCGCATTGGAAGTTCCAAGAAAAATTATTCTTATGGTTCCTGCAGGAAAACCTGTAGATGCTGTGCTGGAAAATATCACCCCGCTTTTAAGCGAAGGCGATATCGTGATTGATGCAGGAAATTCTTATTTCGAAGATACCAACAGGCGTGTTGCTGACCTGGCATCTAAGAAACTGCATTTTATGGGAATGGGAGTGTCAGGAGGTGAAAAAGGAGCCAGAACAGGTCCAAGTATAATGCCTGGAGGGGATCTGGAAGCATTCAGACTTCTAAAACCGATGCTGGAAGCCATTGCAGCCAAAGTAGACAACGAAGCGTGTACAGCATATATGGGAAAAGGATCTGCCGGAAACTATGTGAAAATGGTACACAACGGTATTGAATATGCCATAATGCAGCTGATCAGTGAAGCTTATGATCTCCTTAAAAGAGGAGCAGGTTTAAATAATGAACAGCTTTATCAGGTTTTCAAAGAATGGAATAACGGCGAAATGAACTCGTTCCTTATTGAAATTACCAGAGATATTTTCACACAAAAAGATTCATTAACAGATGGCTATCTTGTAGATCAGATTTTAGATAAAGCAGGAGCAAAAGGAACCGGAAAATGGACTTCAGAACAGGCCATGGAAATCGGAGTTTCTATTCCTACCATTGATATTGCGGTAACTTCAAGAATTTTATCTGCTTATAAAAACGAGAGAGTTCAGGCTTCAAAAATATATGCCGATAACGAAATTGTAAAACCTGAAAATACAGAATTATTCATTCAGGAGGTTGGCGATGCTCTTTTCCTTTCTACTTTAATCAGCTATGCACAAGGTTTATCTTTACTGGTAAAAGCATCTGAAGAATACGGCTTTGAAATTCCATTGAAAGATGTTGTGAAAATCTGGAGAGGAGGATGTATTATCCGTTCAGTTTTGCTGGAAAAATTCTATTCCGCTTATACCCAAAACCCTAACCTTTCTAATATTCTTCTTGATAAAGAAATTTCAGAACTGGTAAAATCAAAAATCAGAGGTTTAAGAAAAACAGCTGGATATGCCGCTACCAACGGAATCTCAAGCCTGGGACTTCAGACAGCTTTAGGATATTTTGATGCATATACTACAGAATCTCTTCCCGTGAATCTTATCCAGGCTCAGCGTGATTATTTCGGAGCTCATACTTATCAGCGTATTGACAGAGAAGGAGTTTTCCATACTTCCTGGCAGAGTGCAAACAACTAAAATTCGGAAAAATGAATCAAAATAAAGTCTTGCAGCCAACAACTATTGTTATTTTTGGTGCTACAGGCGATCTGGCAAAAAGAAAACTTTTTCCGGCATTTTACAACTTATATATCGATGGCAGAATGCCCAAAGGCTTCAATATTGTAGCACTGGGAAGAGCAGAAAATACCAACGAAAATTTCAGAAATTATATCAAAGAAAACCTTGAAAGTTTCTCAAGAAAAAAAGTGACTTCCGAAGACTGGGCAGGTTTTCAGGCTCATATTACTTACTTTCAGCATCAGCTGGATGAAGAAAGTTCTTACGAAAATCTGCAGCAGAAACTGCAGGATTTCGATACCGTTTACGGGATGAGAGCAAACAGGCTGTTTTATTTATCCATCGGGCCTAGCTTTATTTCTACAATATCCAATCATATCAAAACGACTTTACTAGCTTCTGATCCGAAAAAAGACCGTATCATTATCGAGAAACCTTTTGGTCACAATAAACAATCTGCTGTTGAATTGAACAGCCTTTTGGCAAAAACATTTGAAGAAGAGCAGATTTACCGTATCGACCACTATCTGGGAAAAGAAACGGTGCAGAATATACTGGCTTTCAGATTTGGAAATTCTATTTTTGAGCCTTTATGGGATCATAAATATATAGAATCGGTACAGATTACGGTAGCGGAAGAAGTTGGAGTAGAGACAAGAGGAGCATTCTACGAACAGACAGGTGCGTTAAGAGATATGATTCAGAATCACCTGTTGCAGATTCTGTGTATGGTGGCTATGGAACCACCGGCTTCATTGCAGTCAGGTGAAATCAGAGACCGGAAAGTTGACGTTCTGAAATCAATTCGGAGAATATCTTCCGATCAGGTTGATCATTATGCGGTAAGAGGCCAGTATGGAAAAGGAACCATCAACGGTATTGAGGTGAAAGGCTACCGCCAGGAAGACGGAATTGCTCCTGATTCCAATACAGAGACTTTTGCAGCAATTAAATTTTATCTGGATAACGAAAGATGGCAGGATGTCCCTTTCTATGTCCGTACCGGAAAGAAAATGAAAGAAAAGCATTCTTACATTACCATTCAGTTTAAGCCGCTTCCTCACTCAACGTTCTCAGACAGCCCGCATCTTTTATCAGCCAACAGGTTGATCATTAATATTCAGCCCATGATGGATATCAGATTACAGTTCATGACCAAAAAGCCCGGGCTGACACTGGATCTGAAGCCTGCAGAAATGATTTTCGATAATTTTGCCTGTCAGGAAGATACTCCGGAAGCATATGAAACCTTATTACAGGATGCTCTTTTAGGAGATCTTACCTTATTTATGCGTTCCGATCAGGTGGAAGAGGCATGGGATGTAGTGACTACCATACAGGAAGCATGGGAAAATAACAAAGATTTATCTTTCCCGAATTATAAAGCAGGAAGCTGGGGACCGGAAGATGTTAATGCTTTGGTGGAAAGACAAGGGCACAGCTGGGTATAAATCAAAATAAAATTTAAACAGACAAAATGAATATCACAGTATTTGACGATCTGGAAAAACTGTACACAAAGGCAGCAGATGCATTTGTTGATCTTTCAAAAAAATCTATTCAGAAAAATGGCCATTTTGTGGTGGCGTTAAGTGGAGGCTCTTCCCCTAAAGCTATTTTCAAATTATTGGCAACACCGGAATATAAAGAAAAGATAGAATGGAATAAAGTCTACTTTTTTTGGGTAGATGAAAGATGGGTTCCTTTAAACGATGATAAGAGCAACTTCCGGATGACAGATGAGGCGCTTCTCAGTAAGGTTCCTGTTGACAAAAGCCATATCTTTCCTATGTATGCCGAAGGAATAACTCCTGAAGATTATGCAAAAGCTTATGAACAGCAGATAAGAACTGTTCTTGGTGATGAAGGTGTTTTTGATTTTATCCTGTTAGGAATGGGAGATGACGGCCATACAGCCTCATTATTTCCAGGCGAAGATGTTTTAAATGAAAAAGAAAAATGGGTATCTGCTTATTATCTTAAGCCTCAGGAAATGTTCAGAATTACATTGACTGCACCCATCATTAATCATGCTGAAAATATCCTGGTTATTGCATTCGGGGAATCTAAAAAGCATGCACTGAATGAAGTATTGAATGGTGAATATAATCCTTCGTTATATCCAATGCAGCTTATTGAGAAGAAGAATGGATTTCAGTTTTTTACAGATGAGAAAGCAAAAGGCTAATACAACTTCAATTTAAAAATAAGAGACTGTCCAAGGACAGTCTCTCTTCATATCAACTATTCTAATACCGGATTCCCGGTATATACAATTTTCTGTAGGTCAAACTAAAATAAGTTTTTAAATAAAAACAGCACCATTAGAGAACTCATGATGCTGCTGCATTTAATGTTTTTACCTTAGTTGCTTTTTGTTCGAAACTTTAATTTTTCAACTCAATGAGTGTTTCTATATAAAAATGGTTATTAGTTTGAAGCAAATATACAAAATAAGACACTTGTAAGTGTCTAACATGAGAAAAAAAATAAAAAAAATGATCAACAGTCTGGTAATGTGAAGAAAACCCTTTGTTAAAGGGACTTTTATGAGGCCATGAAATTTAAAAAAATTAAGCCTTAGCTGATCAAAAACTAAAAAAATACCCTTATTAATCAAAAACAGCATCATTTATAATGATGCTGTGGTAATGTTTTACCCCAGTAATGGAATAGTAAAATATTTATACTGAGGGAACTAACGGTGCAATCTAATCACTCTCAATCTCACAACTCTGATTGTCTGTTTATATAAAATGGTTATTAGTTAATGCAAATATATATATTTAGACACTAAAAAGTGTCTAAAATGAAAAAAAATTCATAAACTTGTACGATTGAAAAGTGTACCATGGAAAGAAAGTCAGCAGCAGGAAATATCCGGAACAAGGAACGCAGTAAAAAAAAATTTTTGGATGCCGTTGGAAAAATACTGAGAACAAAAGGATATACTGCCTTGAAAGTGAATAGTATTGCTGCTGCAGCCGGGGTTGATAAGAAAATGATCTATTCTTATTTTGGAGGAATAGATGGTCTGATAGATGAGTATATAGAGTCACAGGATTACTGGAGTAAAATAATGATTGAGGAAATAAAACCCCAGGTAAATGATAGAGGAAAATCCTTTATGGAAAACGCATTTTTCTCTCAATTTGATTATATTCACACCAACAAAGAGGCACAAAAACTACTTCTTTGGCGGTTATCAGAATCCCGTAAATCTTTAAAAAAGTTCACCGAAACTCAGGGAAAAAACGGGGAATACATTTTTAAGCTTTTAACGGATTTCCACTTTAAAAATAATGCTGAAAATGTTCGTGCCATCATGGCGATCATGACTTCAGGATTATACTACCTGAATATGTATGCCGAAATCAATGGGAGTATTTTCTGCGGAATTGATATAAGCACAACCAAAGGACGGGATGAAATAAAAAAAGCTGTTTCTTTTCTGCTGCATCATACCTGCAAAAACCTGTAGAACCTTTTGGAATCTGAAACTTATAAAAAAACAAACCATTAGAAATCTAATGGTCTGTATGTAAGTTGTGTTTCTACCTTAGTTGTTTCGTATCCGAAATTCTCATAAAGTGAGGGAACTAAAATAATACAATTTGAATTGTCTTATTTTTCAACCTAAAAAGTGTTTTAAAATATGTAGATGGTTTTAGTTTGTACAAATATATAAAATAAGACACTGCTAAGTGTGTAAAATTGTAATATTTTTCGTTATTTTATTTAATTTATTGAAAATCAGTATATTATTTTTTCAGTATTGATGTGAAAATTTCTCTTTATCGATGCTTTTTGATTAAGCTAAGTCTATGAAATAGTTTAAAATAGCGTCTTTAATAACAAAGAAGGATTGATCAGGGATATCTGTAGAAAATATTTATTTAATATCAAGCCATTATTTGCTATGTAAACAACAGCATCACTGTAAAAAATGATGCTGCTGTTGTTTGTACCTCAGTCATTTTTGTTCTAAATTTTTTAAAATGAGGGAACTAACGATACAATCTGAATAGTTTTTAATTCTCAATTTCAATAGTGTTTTGTATATTGAATGGTTATAGTTTGTACAAATATATACAAATAGATTGTTTTAGACACTAACTAGTGTCTAAAATAAAAAAAAATTTCTTAAACTTGTATCTTGTATATTGAATGTTTAGTCATGGAAAGAAAGTCAGCATCAGGTAGTATTAGGAATAAGGAACGCAGCAAAAAAAAGTTTTTGGATGCCGTTGGAAAAATACTGAAAACGAAGGGACATGCAGGGTTGAAGATTAATGATATCGCTGCGACTGCCGGGGTCGATAAGAAAATGATCTATACCTATTTTGGCGGAATGGATGGCCTCATGGACGAATATGTTCGTACACAGGATTTCTGGGTAAAAGTAACCAGCGAGGAAGTGGAAAAGATGAAACCGAATCTTGAAGATGGAGGCAGAGAATTTATCGAGCATATGCTGCTTTCCCAGTTTGATTACGTATACGCCAATAAAGAAGCTCAAAAATTATTGTTGTGGACTATTTCTGAACCCCGGAAATCATTAAAAAAACTGATTGACACTCAGGAGGAAAACGGAGAATATATCTTCAAATTATTGATGGAATCACATTTCAAAGATAAAATGGATACCTACCGTTCTATCATGGCCATTATGGTGTCAGGATTGTATTATCTCAATATGTTTTCGTCTCTGAACGGAAGTATTTTCTGTGGGATAGATACCAATACGCCTGAAGGACGGGAAAAAATCAAAAAGGCGATATCTTTCATGGTACAACAAACCCACGATAATCTTTAATCTGTTATAAAGAACATAAAAAAGGGACAATAGTTTGCCCCTTTTTTATATGATACTTATGGTATAGCCTATCCTTTATGATAAGGACAGCCAGAAGCTGTACCGGTATTTACTCCGGTATTATAGAACTGCTCTTCAATTACCTTTCTCTGATCCTCAGGAATATCCTGTATCTTTCGCAGGGTATTTACCTGGATATGAGGCCAGCTTGTGGTACCTCCGTCATTCCCGAAATCAAATTCAAAAAATACAATCTGCTCATACTGCAGCTGAAGAATCTCTTTTCCATCTTCAATTACTGTTTCGATCCACATATCCATATCCACCTCAACAGTCGGAACGAAACGGTTGACAAACGGAACATTCAAAACGCCTCCCTGTGCTCCTGTTTTCATTTTTGAAGACATTCTCACATGAACATGATTGCTGACTTTCTGGCCTCTTAACGTATCCCTGAGCCTCAGGTCAGGCCGTACAGAGTAAGGATATAAATTGTCTGCAAGAATTCTCTGGGTATAGATCTTATTGGAGCCGGGATCATTATCATCATTAAGTTTTTCATGAACCCACGCCGGTGCTGGCTGGTCAAGATCAATGATTTCTTCCGGTGTTACTCCGGCATTTCCCATGGTACGTGAAATGGAAAGATGATTGGTTTCCCATGCCTCTTTACCGTAAGGGAACTTAGGTGAACCTTCAATTAAATAGTACGTTGTCTTATCTTTATTCTGAGGAATAATATCTCCAAGCAAAGTAATGGTGCTTCCATGTGGAATAACACCGCTTCGGGAGATAGAGTAGTCCGGGATAAAATAAGGCCCATCAAGCCCTGCTCCCGGCTTTATTTCCTGTGCCGGAATGATTTCATAATAAGGCTGTCCCGATTGCAGCTGGCTTTGAAGAATGTATTGAGGGTTGGGTTCTTCGTCCGGTGTAATCCTTAGCAAAGGCTCGTCTCTGTATTCTCCGGTATATCCGTACTTTGCATCTTCTGTTAAAATGGCATGAATACCGCGGTCTCTTTCAATAGATTCTTTTGTTGCTGCATGGTTATAGACATCACTCAGCCATAGGTACATTCCGTTTTCTTCGTGGATAGGAGTATATTTCAGCGCATCCTGTCCCGGTATTGTATTAACACTTTTAATGCTTTGCTCGTATTTGACTGCTCCGCAAAAAAGCTCACTGGCACCGCCACGATTACGTACTCCGCCGGGAACAATGGAAAAGGTAAGTTTCTCAATATATTCTTCACTGGTAAAAGCGAACTTTCCGGGTATCGTCCCCGGATTGGTTCCGGGAGAAGGCATGATGGTTGTATGTACTCCGCTTGCTAACGAAGGGTTGCTAATATCTTTATTATAATTGACATTATAGCTTACCCATGTGCCATCCAGGGCAGCCAGAACTCCATAATCCACATTATTCTCAATAGCCTGCAGGTTATCTTCCCTGAATGGTCTTACCGGATCATCAATAAGAAGTTTAGAATATCCGTCCATTAATTCAGCCAGATTAACTTCACTTTGTCCCGGCATTCTGCGGAACAGCTGTT
Organism: Chryseobacterium sp. NRRL B-14798; assembly: GCF_050470705.1. Classification (NCBI taxonomy): domain Bacteria; kingdom Pseudomonadati; phylum Bacteroidota; class Flavobacteriia; order Flavobacteriales; family Weeksellaceae; genus Chryseobacterium; species Chryseobacterium sp. NRRL B-14798. The sequence goes on from NZ_JBFLUL010000005.1 coordinate 2,223,990, forward strand.
CTCCTCCTGCTTCCGGGCTCTCTTTTTTTCTTTTAAGCATGATATATCATTTTTATGGTTATAGGTCGATGTATTCGAATGTTGGCCCCGCATTGGTCTGAGCATCCAACGGTTGTTTCATCAGATTTACAGCCTGTTCTTTCAGAGCATACATATACATAATGGATTTTTCCAGTTCTCTCTGATTTCCTTCCACAGCGCTTTGTATGGTATCTAACAAACGTTTGTAGGTTTTATTGAACTCCACACCCTGAGCATGTAATTCTTTGTTTTTGACGTAATCTTCCAGCTTAGGGTTAGGTTTCATAGGATAGGCCTCGTTCCAGTCTACCGGAAGATCTTTTCCTGTAGGCGGTGTGGTTACAGGCATCATTCCATTTTCATCCATGAAAGGCTCATAGTTTCCTCCCAGATAAAAATGCTCATGGAAAACTTCTTTAAACCTGAAATAATGAGCCAGTTCAACCCCTTCTTCAAACTGGGACGGATCTACATCGAAAATAGAATCATCTGCACCTTCACCTTGCCCTTTGATTTCCTGGAAAACAGCAATTACTCCCGTTAAGGCTTCTACAGAATGAAGTTTCCCGCCGCTTCCGTAATATTGCTCAGGGCGGATCTGTTTTGCCGGATTTCCTGTGAAAATTCCTCCGGTATTTAATTCCTCAAAGTTTGTCGGAAGTGTCCCATGTGCTTTATAGTAAGCAATGATTTGGAAAACAACGATATAAAAGAATAATACGTCATAATATTCACCAATGGTGTGTACATTTTCCATGATGAAACCTTTCATGTTTTCAAGAGTCCAGAGGTGTTTTTCCTGTACGGCAGCTCTCTGAGAGTATAGTTCAGAAGTCTCCGCTTCATCATCATATTTCGGAGCTTTTACCACAGATGCACTCGGACTTTCAATGGCAATAAACGTGGCAATACTGTTGCTTGAGAATGTTTCCAACCCTACATAGAAATCAACGTTCATCGGTAATTTCATGGGATAAACAGGGTAGTTCTCCTTTTTGTTGACAGATGGCTGAATATCGATGGCATTCAGTACATTACAAACCATAATCAGGTGAAGCATTTCCTCTACAGCAACACTTCTGATAATTTGTGAAGCCAGAGCATTGGTTCCGTCTTTGATCGAGTACAAAGCTGTAAGATAGGGTGGAATTGTAGAATGTTCAATAAGAATGGCAGTTTGCAGAAGGTCCTTCAAAACCGGTTTGTAATCAATTTCTGTTACCTCTCTTTTCATTTCTGAAATTCCTGAACTGAACTGAGATTCCAGATAGGTATTAAAGTCACTTATCTGATCATTCAGTAAAAGATTAGTAACTGTTTTGCTGTGATGCTTTAATCCCCGTATCCAGTCTTCTTTGCTCAATGTTGAATCAAATAATAAAGAAGGTAATGAAATAGCTTCTGTAACCGCGGCACTTCTGGAAGCCATTCTGCCTGCTGTTAATAAAGTTTCCTGTGGTTGAACTGTTTTATTGATAAGTCTTTGTCTCATGTTGTTATTTTTTAAGTTGAATTTCAAGGTCAGCAAGGATGGATTCTACCGAACGGATTGTGAATGCTGATAATGTTAAAGTAGGATTTGATGTTCCCAGTGTGGTCATATTTCCCGCGCCTACGACGTATAAATTCGGATGATCCCAGGTTTTGCAGTAGCTGTCGGTTACGGATTCTTCAGCTTTAGAACCCATTCTGTGAGTTCCCACGATGTGCCCTGCACCATTGTAAGAATATCTTTTCTTATTGTATATCACAGAGTTTTTGTCTTTCTCAGTATATTTTGTGAAATCCGTGATGTTTAATCTTTTAAACATTTGATCCGAAGCATCTTTTGCCTGTTCCATAGCTTTCATTTCGTACTCTGTCAGTTCATAATGAATAACAGGGCGTGGAATTCCGAGAACATCCATATACTCATCATTAATGGTTACTCTGTTATTGGGATTCGGGAGCTGTTCAATTTCAAAATGAAATAATACCTGCTTTGAAAGTCTGTCGGTGAGCTTTTCTCTTAATTCTGCCCCAAACTTTTTATCATTGATAAATTCTGCCACATCAGAACCCGGAGAAAATGCCGGCCAGCCCCAGCCCCAATTGTCAAGGGGAGAAATCCATGCTGAAAAGTCCTTTCTGAACTCTCCGTCACGGAAAGAAGAAATATTTGTAGTAGAACCTGGACCTCTGTACGGATATACCGGTTCAGGGAAAAGTCCCCAGGTAAGCATTACCATATGATCCATCAGGTTTCTTCCCACCTGATCACTGCTGTTGGCTGCTGTTTTTACGCCTTCCGGGGTTGTATATTTGGAATTCAATAAAATTTTAGGGTTTTCAAAAGCATTGGCTGCAAGAATGACAATGGCATCAGACGTATCAATAGATTCTTCAACAAAATCAGTCTTTTCTTTTGAGAAATATCTTCTCAGATGGACTTTTGAAATTTTATGACTATCATTTTGATCAATGCTTAGCCTGTAAACAACACTCTGCGCCTGAATCTGCATGAATAGATTACGGCTCAGGTTATCATTATCATTCATTTTATATAAAGCCTTTTTCAATGTTTTTAACGCATTGTATTTTGCCTGAACAGGACAGATCGGAACACACGAAGCATTCCCTTCACAGCGTTCTCCCATATAAGGATTCCAAACAGAACCAAGAGCTTTGTATTCTTCTTTTTCAGAACTGTCTAAAACCAGTTTATAGCCGGAATCCTTTGGTTCTGCTTTAATGATCTTCGTTTTTCCGTATTTTGGATTTGGAATGGAATTCCTTCCCTGTGGAGAAGGCACCATCATTAAAGGAATCTCTCCTGAACTCAGCTTTACACTTGTCCCTTTAAGTCCCTCAATAATCTTATGATCCATGTAACTCTGAGGAATTTCTTCCATCGGAAATACATAGTTTCCATAATATTCTTCCGTCTTCTCTGTAATTGGATATTCCTGTCTTGAAACATCCCCGGAAACCCCGATTTCAAACTCAGCCATCTCATAATAAGGCCTTAATTCTTCATAACTTATCGGCCAGTCGACAGCAGTTTTCTCATCAGAATCCGGCTTTGGAATCTTGATGCCGTATTTTTCGGTAAGTTTAAAATCGTTGGGAAGCATTCTTGGTGTAGTTCCCAGCCAGTGAAGGGTAGTTCCGCCGCCTACCCGTATCGCATCACTTGCGAATGGCATCGGCCCGAACTGAACGAGATACCCTTTTTTATCCGGATATGGCTGGACAATATGTTCCATATCCAGAACGTTGGGAGAAGGAGCCTGCTTTAAGTTCGGATAAGGAGAGTTGGGAACTTTGGCTTCCTCTCTGTAAAAAGTACGGATATATTCATTATAAGTGGTCATTGAGGATACGGAATCCAGCTCAATACCTGCTTCCAGACCTGCTTCATACATAAGGATTGATATTTCCCTGATGTTATCGGATTTTCCGGCATCTGCACGATGGACCATTTTTCCTTTGGTTGCGTCAAATACGTGGTCGGATAATAGCTTTGCGATTAATGACCCAGCGATCCCTGTTCCTACAATGATCACATCTTTTTTGTTATGGGTTGGATTCATGATTGGGTGTTTACAGGTTTAATATTCCAAGATTTGTAGCCCGGTTGTTTGGCTCCCGGCGGGTGTGAATGCATCAGATTCCAGACAAGGCCTTCCTTGTAAGAAAGATCATTGATGTATGCTCCTTCCCAGGTTCCCAGATACCACATGGTGATTACTTTTCCTGAAATGTCATTCATTCCCGGATGGGCAATAATTTCAGATTGAATAGCCTTTTTTAATTCCTCTTCACCCGAAGAACTTTCAAGGATATTTTTAGAAACCGTAAGGAATTCTACGAAAGTGGCTGCTTCCAGGCATTTTAAAACATAAGTGTAATAGGTTTCTGCAAGCCCTGTTGACTGCAGTTCGTTTACCGTAAACCCGGTAAGCGCTTCCGAGATAGACATGAACACGTCGAAATAATAATCGTCGACGTTGAGAATTTTGTTAATAATATTCATTTCGTAAAAAATTTGGATTCAATATCTTCAACTCCTTTTAACAGGAGGCTATCAAGCTGATTGATCTACAGCTGCCGGATATTTCAGATAACACCTCTTTTTCAGAAATGATTGACTGTATTTCAAGCGATCCATAGTATCAGTTTTTGTTTATTCGAAATTAATCACATCCCGGCAGATAAGATTCAGTATTTCTACGTAATTTGAATTAACAGTGTCTTAATTTTTTGTAACAAATCCTTTATTTGAAGTGTTTATAAGAGATTTTATTTTCACATAGTTTAGAATTATTTTAAATAATGTGGTATCTGTTATCAAAATATATCGGATAAAACAGTGACGATTGCCGGTAATAGATAAAAAAAATGCCTGAATTGAATATTCAGGCAGGATTTTAATTAAGGTTGAAGGTAAGAATTATAATACCATTATCAGATATTTCTAGTTGGCCAGTTGTTTTACAGCAATGGCGTCGATCTCAAACAACATTCCGGGTAAAGCCAGTTGGCTTACGGGAATAAGTGTACTCGTAGGCAGGACCGAAGATTTCCAGACATTCCTGGCTTCCTCAGCCCATATTTCAAGTTTTTCCTGGTTGTGATTTACAATAAGCAAGGTGATTTTAACTATATTTTCAAATGTCATTGAATGGCTCTGTAAAACAATCTGTAAATTTTTCAAAGCATCCTGAACCTGAGTCTTAAAGTCATCTGCCAGCACATGATTTTCCCCCACACCGCCGCTCTGTCCGGATATAAAACACATCGTTGATGGAGATTCCACAGCAATACTGTGAGAGAAACCATAAGGGCTGGGATCAAATAACTCAGCAGGATTGATCAGTTTAGGCTGTTTATTTTTTTCCATAATCTTTTATTTAATAAAGTAAAAATGAGCAAAAAAAATTGAAAAAAACTTTACATATGTTGATGAAAATATTTTTAATCCTTTACATATTTTCATCAATAATAAAATTCTGATGCAAAAAAAATACTGTTCAAAGGAACAGCATTTTTAGTTTTTACTCTACAACAATACTTTCAATCCCCTTTTGCAGGGCTGTATCCTGTATCACCGGAACAGAAAGTCCCTCTGCACGGACAACAGAAATATCTGTCATCCCCATAAAGCCTAGAGTTTGTTTTAAGTAAGGAACTACAAAATCATAAGATTGTCTTTCTCCTTCAGAATACACACCACCACTTGAAAAGGCAAGATATACTTTTTTATTTTTCACCAGGCCTTCAGGACCGTTTTCGCTATAGCTGAATGTTTTTCCTGCTCTGGCAATATGATCAAGCCATGATTTTAATGTAGAAGTGATACTGAAGTTGTAAAGGGGAGCTTCAATAATGATAATGTCAGCCTCATGTAATTCATCAATTACCGTGTCTGAAAGTTTTACGATTTCCTGCTGTTCAGAAGTGCGGTTTTCAGCTGGAGTAAAAAATGCATTGATATGAGCTTCTTCCAGATGGGGAAAAAGCGGATTGGTCAAATCACGCTTTTTAAAAACGCTGTCAGGATACTTTGCTGCAATTTTTTCTACAACAGCATGACCCAGTTTTTTACTGATTGATGATTCGCTTCTCGGGCTTGAAATGATATGAAGTACACGTTTCATTTTTTTATTTTTTTAAAATTGATGTTTCAAAATTATCTATATTTACTAATAAAAAGATAGTAGTTACCAAAAGGTTAGTAATAACATTTAGGTTAGTAATAAGTAAAAACAGAAGAATGGAAGAAGAAAAAATAGTGTACTCAAGGCCGCAGTGCAGTACCCATCTGGCTGCTACTGAGGATGCTTTATATGTTTTGGGTGGGCGGTGGACCATCAGGGTAATGATCGCTATTTTGGGCGGACATACCCGCTTTAATGAGTTACAGCGGACCATCAATGGAATTTCGGCAAGAGTCTTATCCAGCGAATTGAAAAAACTGGAGGTAAATCACCTGGTGGAAAGAACTGTGATTACGGATCAGAAGCCGGTGCTGGTAGAATATGTTCCCACAGAATATAGTGAATCCCTGAAAGATGTGATTGCTGCTTTGGCAGATTGGGGTTCCAAACACAAAAAGAAAATTACAGCTTAATAGATATAAGAAGAGTAGTGTAGAAAAAGAGTATTACTGTTTTTGTGGTATTTAATAAGTTGTAACATTGCTTATTCTTTAAGTATTTTTACTCAAATTAATAATGGTAAGATGATCATAGATGAAGAATTATTATTTTCCCTCGGAGCCAGTCTGGAAAAGTATGAAGCAGGTGAAACTATTTTTCAGGAAGGATCTGCTGTAAAATTCTATTTTCAGATCAAATATGGTACCGTTAAACTGAATAATTTATTGGAAGACGGAAAAGAATTTGTTCATGGGCTTCCTTTTGATGGCCATTGTATTGGTGAAAGCTATTTATTTACCAATCACCATTATGCTGTGAATGCTATTGCGGTCACCAGCTGTGAAATTATCAGGCTTTCCAAAACCAGGTTCCTTGAATTCCTGGTGGGAAATCCTTTATTAATGCTTGAAATAAATAAATATACCGCAGACAGACTTCATTTCAGATATATGATTTCAAGCTTTCTGGCAATTTCAGATCCTATTGTAAAGCTCACGAAGCTTTTTGATCACCTTAAAAGATATTTCGGTTATGAAGAACCCTATTCATTTCTGATTCCTTACACCAGACAGCAAATAGCAACCTTAACCGGCCTTCGGGTAGAGACGGTGATCCGCTATGTTAAGAAAATGGAAGAGCTGGCAATGGTTAAAATTGAAAATGCTAAAATTTATTATTAGCTTTCAATTTTCTTGTTATTTTAAAATTAAAACAGGCTGAGAGGTGTTCTGATAAATTCCTTCGGAAATACTTCTGCTTGCCAGATAATACAAGAAGCTGTGCTTACCGGGTAGTGCTATAATAAGGTCTGCCTTATCTGATACAGCAAAGTCCAGTATACCTTTAATAATATTTTCATCATGAGAATAATGAATACTGCTCGGAATTTCCGTTAAATGCTCACGAATGTAATCCTCCAGTTCTCTTTTTTGCGTTTCGTCCTCTTTTTCACTGGTGTTGATATTGAGAAATGAAAGACGGACATCTTGCTTATGAATAACAGATTTGTGGTGAAACAGTCTTTCTAACCTTTTAATACCTCTTATATCACAAGGAATAAATATATTCTTAATAGGTGAATAATGGTAGCTGTTGGGAACAATTAATGTTTTCACAGGACTTGTTCTGGCAATACTTATAATATTCTCAGAAACAAAACTTTCAGTAGAAGAGGTCTGGTCATCACTTCCCAGGATAATCAGTTCCACAGAAGGCTGGTTTTTTAAAAGCTCATTAATACTTCTGGTGAGTGCCCAATCGCTCAATACCCTGGAAACTTTTACTTCAGGCGACTTTTCAGCGATGATATCCGTTAACTGATCGAATAGCAATTCTGTCCTTTGCAGCAGGTTGTTGATACTTTCTTCATTGACAAATGAATGCCCTTCTGCGATATGCAGGTAGTCAAATTCAGATTCTCCTGCATTTTTTAACAGGATAATATTTTGATATTCGTAGGTTTTTGCCCAGTCTGCGGCAACTCTTACTGCATTTTCCGTAGTTGATGTAAAATCAACAGGTACAAGAATTGTTCTCATATTGTATCATGTTTTAGTGCTTATTCTTCCAGGTTAGCTGTCATTTTTTTTACCAAAAGCAGCGCTTTGCTGATCTCTTTTTCTTCTATATCACCAGCTGCCTTTTTATAAAGATCCAGGGCCCATGGATAAACGGTTTCTACAATCTGTTTGCCTTTCGGAGTTAAAAAGATCTGTTTGTTTCTCCTGTCTTTTTTATCAGCTATCCGTTCAACAAGATCCTTTTTCACGAGGCTGTTGATGAGATAGGTGATACTTGACTTGTCTTTGCTTACTTTATTTCCAATTTCCTGCTGGTTGATGCCGTTATGTCTTGAAAGCAAACCAAGAATTTCAATCAGTTCAAAAGAAAGATCCGGATCATAAATAGTAATGATAGTCTGGATCTTCTGGCGGAGACGGCTTTTCATTTCACTCATTGCCAGGCCAAGCTCCAGAGCCAGCTCTGATAGATTATTCTGTTTTACAGGCATACTTTTATATTAATGATGAAACAGGATAAGAAGCATTTTTCCGATGGATTTTATAGCATGACTTATCATAACAAATATACAAAAAATTAGTTTTAATTAAAACTAATTTTGATGAAATAACAGACGGCGAAAATTATCCTGAAATTATAAAATAAAAGCAGAGACTAATTCTCTGCTTTTTCTTTTTTAACGGCTTGGTGCATGATAAGAATGATCCCCAAAAGGAAACATGCAATGATCAGATAGCGCCAGGAAAGACCTTTTTGATCTGTTACCGTTCCGCTTACAGAGATGATAAAACTTGTTACAGAAGTGATTACATACACCAGTCCACCCATCAGTCCGCCGGCTGTACCTGCATTTTTCGGAAAGTAAAGCATACTTGTCGTAAAAAAGGAGGTGAATAAAATTCCGGAACAGATATGAATGAAAAAGGCAAAAGGAATCATAATGAACAGGCTTTCTGCAAAATAACTGGTGGTGATCAGGCCTGCGATAAGGATCAGCTGAAGTAAGATGGGCTGTAAAATTCTGGGCTTAAAATCCAGAGTCAGTCTGCGTTTGCCTATAAAACCTCCAATCATCCATGAAAATCCTAAGATCAGTGTACAATATCCAATCACTACCGGCGTAAAATGAAAAGTATTTTCTATAATAAATGGCCCGGTAATATTAAATAACATCACGATAGAGTAGCTCAAACCTAAAATGAAAATCCCCAACATGAAAATCCTGTTTTTAAGCATCATCTTATAAAGGCTGATGTTCTCTGAAAGATCCAGTTTCTTTTTCTGCGGAAGGCTCTCCCCGCTAAAAAACCACTCAAAAAGGAACAGAAATCCGGCATATGCTGCCAGAAAATAGAAATTAGCATGCCAGTTGAAGATTTTCTCAAGATATCCTCCAAGGAAAGGGGCCAGAATAGGACCGCAGGACCATACAATAGTAAAGTAGCTCAGATAATGTTTTACCTTTTCCGCATCATAAATATCTACAAAAATAGCACGCGTAGCTACAACGAGTACTGAAACTGCAGCTCCCTGAAGAATACGAAGCAGACAGATCAGTAGAATACTGTTGGTCATCGTAATTAAAATACTGGTCAGTATCAATAGGAACAAGGCTATCAATTTGGGACGATAACGGCCGATGCTGTCCAGAATTCCTCCTACAAATAATTGGGAAATCCCGTAGCTCAACAGATATGATGTCAGGGTAATCTGAATATCTTTTTCCGAAACCATCATTTCTTTGGCCATAGAAGGGAATGATGGTAAATAAATGTCCGTGACAAACCCGGAAAGCGGGATAGACACGAAAGCCATAATGGTAATTAATCTGATTCGTTGTTCAGATGCTTCTCTCAACATATTCATTCATTTTTTACATTGCAAAAATAAGTCAAGAAATACAAAACCGGATTTTAAAAGACAAAGTAAAAATTACAAAAATCAAATATTATGACAGATTCTTAAATTTTAGGGGTGAAGTCTGCGCATGCTTTTTAAAGAAATTATTAAAATGAGCAGGCTGATCAAATCCTAAAGTATAACCGATCTGTGCAATATCCCAATTCGTATACTTCAGCAGGTTTTTAGACTCTTCAAACATCTTTTCTTTAATGATCTGTGTGGTCGTAAGGTTGGTTACAGATTTAACGGAAGAATTCAGATGATTGACATGTACGTTCAGGTGTGCAGCAAAATCGGAAGGCGTTTTTAAGGCCAGCGGATAAGCAGGAGAGTCCAGCGGAAACTGTTTGTTGAGGAGTTCATCAAATAACTTATACAGACGTACATTTGCGGGAAGTTCATTAGGATTGATATCTTCCACACGGTTTTCCAGCGCCAGGTGCATTACAGAAGCAAGATTGCTTTTGATACTGCTGCAGCGGAAAGGATAGGAAGAATTATTCATTCTGTAAATCTGATCAAAATATAGCATTGTCAGCTGAGCCTGTTCTTCTGTCAGAAAAACAACCGGCTTACTCCATTCCTTGAACATTGACGTTTTTTTAAACAGATTGAATTCAGAATTCCCATTAAAAAATTCCTGATTAAATAAACAAAAATATCCTTCCTGTACATCGCTTTCACACTCCCATGAATACGGAATGCTTGGAGAAGGAAAAAATAGGGCAGGACCATCTATATACAGCTGATGAGTACCATAATGAATGGTGCCCTTTCCAATAATAAAGCTTATTTTATAATAATCACGACGATTGTAAGGGCTTTTAAAACTACAGTATTTCCGCATGGAAATATTGAAGTGAGATTTTCCCATTTCAAAATCCTCAGAATCAAACATTTTGATCTGGTTTTTACGGATGCGTCTGTAATAATCCTCTATTGTTTCCAGCTGATCACTCATAGGTAAAAATTATAAAAATCAAAGATAAGTAAACTGTTATCTACTTAAGATCATTTTAAATGAGATAATAGAAATTAAAATGATAGTCTTCCTCAATAGTTGTGGAATTAAAAAAATGATTGTTTACTATTACATAGGCAAATATCTATGGAATCTATGGTTAAAGCAGCTGGATTAACCTTTATTAATCTCCAGTTCCAAAATATGAGAAGGCAGTTGAAAAGGTCCGGCTTTTGAACTGCTCACAGCGATAAAACCGGATTCTTTTAAAAAGTCTGCAAGCGGATCATGATCCAGGATATTGATCCATATAATATCCGTAAAGCTTACTGCTGACCTGCATTTTTTCCAGAGAGACTGTCTTGTTTCAGGAAGATCAAACTCTGAAAGAATTACAAAACTGATTTCTGTAGCTCTTTTTCCGCCAGGAATTCCCGGATGTACCGAACCGCTTTTTATAATGCTGAATCCGATGGGTTTCTGATCTGCATACATCATGATCAGTTGGTTAGAAAGATCGTTCAGGTCATTGATCATCTTTCTCGGGTCTATTTCGTTGTGAATATATTTTTTGATTTCTTCTTCAGTTACAAATTCTTTGTGCAATGCATAAACGGAAGAATCAATGATGGCTATAAGATCAGAAATTCCCTCTTCAGAACCTACTGTAAATTTTGAAATGATATCCATGGGATTTTTTTTTATTCAAAATTATAAGATTAATCCATTCAAAAAGGATACAGTTCGTTAAAATATCATCGGTACAGACATTATTTGTTTAAAATTGTCCTATATCATTAAAATTTTAGTATAAAATACTGGTAGAAATACAAAATAACTGGATTTTTAAAACAACGTAATCAAATACGTATAAATTGAGGAAAATAAATGATTTACAGATAAAATTTTTAAGAAGATTTCTCTATATGTTTCTTTGGTTCTTGTTGATTTTGAATAGTTTATTTAAATATTCACTGATGTGCTATGTGACACCGAATAACATGGCTTATTTTCTACAATAATTTGATTTTATTTTAAAATTTAAATTGAATTTCAGAAAGACTCAGAAAAAATGAGTAAATCCACTATTTTTTTTCTACACAATTAGGCTGGAATCGCCATAAAACCTATATTTGCAGCCTAAATTTTTAAATAAATGAAAGAACTAATTGAAAAAATCAACGCAGAATTTGAAGCGTTCACAACTGAGGCAAACCAACAAGCGGAAAAAGGAAACAAAGCAGCTGGTACAAGAGCTCGTAAAGCAGCTTTAGAACTAAGCAAATTGTTCAAAGAATTCAGAAAAGTTTCTGTAGAAGAAGCTAAGAAATAATTCGCCTTTAGCCGGCTTTTGAAGCCGGTTTTTTTATGTGCTGATGTCAATGGTGTTGTCTTTGAAATAACTTATTCCCGCCGAAAGTGAATGTCCTCTTCTAAAAATCCCAAAGACTGTTGTATTGATGGTTTTTTGTAGATTACAGTTATTGGTGAATTTTTGTTATTGTTTTTGAATAAAATATTGATAAAAATAATTGAAAAGCCTCTTTTTTAGGCTTGATTTTTTCACCATCTCCCTGATTTCTTTTATCTTTAAACCAATCAATATATATTATGAGGATAAATAGATTTTTTGCAGTGCCTGCAGTAGTGCTGGCTGCCCAGTTTTCATGGGCTCAGATAAAGGTTGATCCAAAAGAAAAGCTTAACCCTATCGTAAAAAGTTTTGTAGATGAAGTCAATAATAATTCTCAACTGGAAAACCTGGCGTCTGAACTGTTGGATGGCATCGGGCCCCGTCTTGTGGGAACTCCCGAAATGCTGGCAGCAAATGAATGGAGTGTCAATAAACTTCGCTCCTGGGGAGTAGATGCCAATCTTCAGCAATTCGGAACATGGAAAGGATGGCAGAGAGGAACGACTCATGTTGATATGACCTATCCACGCATAAAATCTCTTTCAGCAACTCAGCTGGCGTGGAGTCCGGCTACAAAAAAAGCCATTGAAGCGGAAGTGATCATTCTTCCGAAAGTGTCTTCTAAAGCTGAATTTGATCAATGGCTTCCTTCAGTGAAAGGAAAAATTGTGCTGATGGCACAATACCAGAAAATAGGACGCTCTGATGAACAGATCAAAGAATTTGCAACCCCCGAATTGTATGAAAAACTTAAAGCGGAAAAAGATCAGGCTGCTAAAGATTTTGCAGCTTATATAAAGAATATCGGCTATGATAATAACAGCCTTCCGGAAGCATTGGAAAAAGCAGGAGCGGCAGGTATTGCCATTTCAAACTGGACAGGTATTATGGGGGCTAACAGAATATTCGGCGCAAAAACTACCAAAATTCCTATGGTCGATATCGATTTGGAAGACTATGGAATGCTTTACAGAATGGCAGAAAAAGGAACTCGGCCTAAAATTAAAATTGATGCCCAGTCAAAAATACTTCCAGAAGCCAAAAGCTTTAATACGATCGGAATGATCAAAGGCAAAGAAAAACCTGATGAATACGTGATTCTTTCTGCTCACCTTGACTCATGGGACGGAGCACAGGGAGCTACAGATAATGGTACCGGTACGATTACCATGCTGGAAGCCATGAGAATTCTGAAAAAATATTATCCTGATAACAAGAGAACTATTATCATCGGACTTTGGGGTAGTGAAGAGCAGGGATTAAACGGTTCAAGAGGTTTTGTTGCTGATAATCCTCAGATAATTAAAGGGGTACAGGCAGCCTTTAATCAGGATAACGGAACGGGGCGAGTGGTTAACATCAGTGGACAAGGATTTGTAAAAGCTTATGATTATGTAGGAAGATGGCTTGATGGCGTTCCAAAAGCCGTAAGAAGCCACATTAAGACAGATTTCCCAGGAATGCCTGGTGGTGGAGGTTCCGATCATGCTTCTTTCGTGGCAGCAGGAGTTCCCGGAATTTCTTTAGGTTCTCTGAACTGGGGATATTTTGGATATACATGGCATACCACGAAAGATACCTATGACAAGATCGTTTTTGATGAGGTGAAGAATAATGTGATTTTAACAGCGGCATTAGCTTATATGGCGTCTGAGGATCCTGAATTCAGTAACAGAGAAAAAAGAGTAATGCCTCAGGATGAAAAGGGAGAGGTGGTAAAATGGCCGGAAGTAAAAGAGCCCCGAAGAAGTTCTAAAGATTATAAGTAGTTCTTTATTTGAAAAACAATAAAGAAGACTAATTTTAAATCTCTGAATATTATACCATATTCTGGTATATTCTTTTTGCCGTTATTGCTTAAAACATGTATTGATAGTTATATATGTTTTAGTCAATAACGGCATTTGTTATTAAGAATTTTTCTAAAAACAGGAATATCTCTTACTATATAACCGGGACGTGGTAAGATTCTGTTATTTTTATCCGGATTACATCCTTTAAACAAGGCAGTAAAAGCACAGTAGGAGGGTATATAAATTTATTGAGGTTGTGAATTGATTAAATATTGAATAAATTTTTCCATTTTGCAACGGTATTACGACTCAATTTAAAATGCAGGGCCAGCTGCGTATTATTAAGATAATTCTTTTTCTGATATTCAAGGATTTTGTGTATCGTTTCTTCATTGTAGGAACGATGAGACTGATTTGCCTTGATGTCCTGGTTATAATTAAATATTATTCTGTTAATTTCTATTACATCAAACGCTGACAGATTTTTCTTCGATAAAATTTTTGCACACTCGTCCTTTTTCTCAGGATATTTCAGGTCGACAAGATCAAGGTAAATCTTTTTATAATCAGGCGTCATTGAGTGAGATTGTTTGTGATGATCCATTGGTAACATAATAATATAAATTTTCAATTTTATAGCTCTTTTTTGAGCGAACTGTATTTAATAAAAAAGAATACTAGAGTTCATAAATTAATTAAAGAGAGTGTCTCAACCAATTAAAAGAATGCTTTTAATATTTAAAATAATAAAGTAAAATTGTTTTTGAACTTTACAATAGTTTATTTCTTTAATGTCAGTTACAACTCTAGTACCTGGTCTTTATATCAACTAAAGGATTTGTGAGTTAATAGAAAGTATATAGTTTGTGTTTTTGTGCAAAAATATAGGTCTTGTTCTATACGCTGCAATATTTTGTATACATCATCTATACAGCTTTTTCTGAATGTCAAAAAATCCGAAAATTGCTTACAGATAACGGTTGGTTGTCTCTTACTATAAATCGGGAGTATTTGCTTGAAATAACGCACGTTTCGTCGTGCTGTATCTGTGATGTATGTGCCATTTAATGCATCCTAACGCTTATTTTATACTTTTACGGTGAAACAAAAAACCTTATGAAGAAAAAAAATGTATTAACCTTGCTCGTATTATTGTTGCTGGATATGTATTCCCAGAGCGGAATTGATACTCCGAATTCTAAAATTACTCTGGATGTACCAGGAAATTCAACGAAGCCAGCTATACGGGATGGTATCATTGCATCAGGAATTACCGCAGATCAGCTAAAAAATTATCCTTCCTTACAAGTTATAAAATAATACAATTGTAGAAACAGGACGTGTTCTTACCAGATCATCTTAATATCCTTTAAAGTTAATTAAGGTAATTCCCGAGCCCGGCTCTGTTTACTATATATGTTAAGTAATTACAATAGCTTTTAACACACAATAAATTGAAAAAAATGAAAAATTTCATCATGACTTTAGTAAGTACTCTCATAGTTTTTTCGTGTACTGTAAATGTTTCTCAAAAAGATATTCCCTATACATCAGCAAAGAAATACTTTGTTAAAAATACCTCCCATCAAAAAGATTTAACTGAAAAAATAATTACTTCACAGGAAGAATTTGATCAGATTTTTGGGGCTGCAACAACAATGGGCATGAGCGGGAAGCCAACACCTATTGATTTTTCAAAAGAAAATGTACTCGCTCTTATTTACCCTAAAACCAATCTGGAAGTGGAGATTATCCCTGTCAGCCTTCAGGAAAAAGATCAGGATATAGTATATTCTTATAAAGTGATCAAAGGAGGTCAGCGAAGTTTCATGACAATCCCCAATACAATTATTATCATTCAAAAACCTGATTCAAAAAAAATAATTTTTCAGAAAGTACAGAAATAAGCAGAATTATTTGTTAGTATCAAAGGAACAGCAATTGAATATACAATATGATCAGCGTGAGCATAAAAAGAATATTTCAATTTTTAATGATGGTGTTTGCCCATTTGTCTATTTTTACTGTCTTATATTCTCAAAATTATACTCCGGACCAAATAGACAACGCATTAATAATTAAATCCGAGAAATTAAGAATAAGAGGTGAAAAAAAAGAATTAATTTCTTTCAACGAAAAATATATTATTATTTCCCAAAATCAGAATTATCTGAAAGGAGAAATTTTAGGTTATATCAATATTGCTAATATCTATGCAACCATAGGTGACTATAAAGAGTCTTTTTATTATCTGCGGAAAGCTGAAAGAAAAATCAAAAAAATCAATGATGCTTATTTGTCTGCCAGGCTATATCACGAATATGGACAGACTAATTATGGTATTGGGTTGTACACAAATGCATTGAAATATAATTCACAGTCTATTTACTATGGTAAGCTGATTTCCAATCGTAATGAAAGGGAAATATTATCAGGTATTTATGCAAGCAGGGCAGATTTCTTACATGATATCCACCAGCCTGATTCTTCGCTGGTTTATTTGCACAAAGCATTAAATATAAAATCTACTCCGGTAATTAATTCTTTGATAGCAAATCATTATATGGTTTATAGAGAGAATCCGGATTCATCTTCGTATTATTTGAATAATGCATTGAAACTACTGCAGAAAACGGATTACTGGAATGTCCAGAGAGGGCAGACTTACTACTTTTATGGTAATTTTCTTAATAAAAAAAAAGAGTACGAAAAAGCGTTGATGTACTATACAAAATCTGTTGCCATTTTAGAAAGAACCAAAAGAGTTTATAATATTCCTCTGCTATACAAAACAATAGCCGGTACTTATCGGATTTTAAATGACCAGAAGGGAGAAAAAGAATACCTTGAAAAGTATACAAGGATAAATGACAGTTTAAGCAAGGTTTGTAACGAAAGCATCAATATTTCTATCGATGAAATGATAAAGGAAAAAGAATCTGCAGATATTTCAAAGAAGAATGTATTTTTTGTTTATAAAAGTGTAGTTTTCTGTCTTATTGTTATTTTACTTTTAGCCTTTATCCACTGTCAACAGAATAGAGATATTATAAAACAAAAGGAATTTGAAACAGATGTCTTAAAGGAAAAACTTAATAATTCCTACGATTATATTATCGAGCTGGCCAAAAAAAACGACCCTAATTTTCTCAACAAATTTCAGGAAGCATATCCGGACTTTATTAAAAATTTACTTGAAATAAATTCTAATTTGTCAAAATCTGATTTAGCTTTTTGCGCGATGATATGGGCAGGATTTACATCAAAAGAAATCGCACAGTATACTTTTGTGGAACATCGGTCTGTCCAGAATAAAAAGCACAGACTCAGGAAAAAATTGAATATTTCTTCAGATGTTGATCTTTACTTTTTCTTTAAAAATCTTTCTGATGACAGCTGAGAATAGTAAATCGGGATAGATATATTGTTTTTTTTTAAGATATAGAAGTGTTGATTTTTAGAGTTTTATATATGTTGTTGTTGGATGTTGTATCTATGATGTATGTGGTCGTATGCTGTAAAAGTGGTATTGTGTTATAGTTTTGCATACAATTTAAAATACAATATTCATTATGAAAAAGAAAGCCATACTTATTACCAGTATCTTTGTTTCCTTATTTTATTATTCCCAAGTTGGAATTAATACCTCTACTCCTATGAAGTCCCTGCATGTTAACGGATCTTTACAGGTTGTCAATGAACTGAATGTGGGAGGGACTGCTTCTACCGCAGGTTCGGCAGGAACTGCAGGGCAGGTTCTTAAGTCTAATGGACCGGGTAATGCTCCTACCTGGGAGTCTATTGCAGGTGTTCCAAGTTCTACAGGAACTGTGATCGTGGTAAATGGACAATTTCTGGTGGCCCAGGAAATTATTGTACAAATGACTAATGATTTCACGGTTACAGCTGGTTCCAACGGTGGTGTTCCGGTTGCTATAGGAAGTTTAAATAATGAAATTGTAGATAATGAAAATCTGTATACGGGTTCACCATCCACTAATTCATTTAAAGTATCAGCTGATGGTGTATATCAGGTAACAATGAACGGACAGTTATCTACAACTAATGATAGTAATAATCAACCTACGGTTCCAGTATTAGGCATATGGGATGATACAATTAGTGGCTGGGTGGCGCGTGTTAATGATGTTTATTGGGCAGGATCATCAACTTCACCCGGAGGTGAGCCAAAGCAAACCTATACTCTCATTACTTCAATTCCTATGTTAGCTTCTCATACCTATTCTTTCAGACTGTATAATACAGAGGATGTAACTATCAGGTATTTAAGCTCAGGTGCTACAGGATCTGGCCCTGTTACTCAAATGTCCGTAAAACGATTAAAGTAGAGTACACTTTTATCTTAATTTCTACATTTTACTAAAAAACAGACTAAAATTAGCCTGTTTTTTTATTTTTCATTCGTTGCTTTTTTTGACAATTCATTACACGAGCATAAAATGATAGATTTAATTTATCTTTGATAAATTGACATTAAAGTGATATTATAACTATGCAAAAATAAAGTGGAAGTGTCTACTTATTTTTATCCGTATACTTTGCTATCCACTTATATAGTGTAGTTTTTGGGATTTTATAATCATTTATTATTTCCAGCTTTGTTTTTTTTCCTGTTTCAATCTGCTCAAGAATAAATTCTATTATTTCCTTGGTGTAGATGTTTTTCCTGAACGCAGGCAGAGAAGATGTTTTTTTATCGGAAGTTTTATGGGAAGCTACCTTTTTGGGAGGAGAAAAGAGTATAAGATGCTGTGAGTATGCCCGGAAAAAATCATACTCCAGCAGCTTGCTCCATCTCAATAATTTATCAGTTGTCAGGTCTTGTTCAAGGAACATTTGTTCAATTTCAGATTCAGTACATTTCATGAAACTGCATGCTCTCTGCATGTCCAGTGCTTCTTCCTGAAACTTAGCTTTAATAGTACTGCCAATATGTATTTTTTTAAAATTCAAAATAAACGGTATTATATAATTAAAATTTTTTTTCGCAAAAAATAATTAAGTCTTAGGACTTATTTTCGTTGGGCTGATGACAAAAATGGGTCTGAATTAAAATGAATATCTTCATTAATATTCTATACAGGTGATATTAATTCCTACCTGAGAAGAAAAAATAATAGGTAAACCTATTTTTATCATTTGTTCAAATTTAGCATTCATTATTTTTTTTTAATCAAATAGCTGTACATCAGAGATACATCAATTTTTATGGTGTAGGATCAAAAAACTCCCGTAAAACGGGAGTAGCAACTTTGATCAGTATTATAGAATTCTATAAAAATGAAAACTGATTTTGTTATTAAATATTGAGAACTGAAAGTTTTACAACAGATGTTTTTGTTTGTGTAAAAACTTTAGTTAAATCCTCAATTCAATATTTCTTTTGTGCTTTATATCAGATTATATTAATAAATTTTACTGTTACAAAGTTAAATCTGGCATATGATTAAAGCAAAATTTTATATACATCAAAAGTACATCAATTTACAGTTTGCTGCTATAATAGCATCCGGGGCATGAAAATCTAATGCAAAAATGGAATTTTATCAATTGATTATACTACCTCAATAAATTATTGATATAAATTAATTTCCTGATGATTTCAAATTTATTAAAATTGATTGTTTATGCGTTTCAATTAATCAATATATAGTGAATATAATAATGATATGTTTTTAAATTTAACTAAAATTAGCAAAAAATTTGTAACTATATATTTTTTTTATTTAATTTTATGGAAACTAAATTATGCGTTATAATTTGGTTGAAAAAGTTATTATTAATATCTTGTTAAGTAGTTTTTGTGGTAGAGTCTGATCTTGCTCTTTCACTTTAGAAACTAATTATTATTAAATTTACTATGCAAACATTAAAGCTGAGCCAATTTTCGAAAGTATTGCTAAGCGCGCTGATATATTTTTTGTTTTCTAACTTATTCTATTCTCAGACATACACCCCTCAATATATAGATAGTATGTTGATAAAAGTAAATGAGAATTTAAGAGTAAGTGGCAGAAAGAAAGAATTAATTGATCTTAATACGAAATTTTACAATATCAGTAAAAAACAGGATTATAAAAAAGGAGTGGTCATTTCATACATTAATTTGGGGAATATGTATGCTACCGTCGGGATGTATGAAAAAGCCTTCAAATACCTTCAGTTGGCTGAAGAAGACCTTGAAGGGATGGAAGATTACTACCTGTATACAAGACTATATCAGGAGTATGGCCAGGCTAATTTTGTAATAGGTCTTTATAAAAAAGCCATTAAGTATAATTCCAGGTCAGTTTATTATGGTAAACAAATAAAGGATAAGCATGATCGGGAGATTTTATCTGTTGTTTATGCAAACAGAGCCGACTTTTTAAGGGAAACAAATTCGGTTGATTCTTCGTTAATCTATCTACACAAAGCTTTAGATGTAAAACCAACACCGGTTATCAATTCCACGATTGCTAATCACTATCTGCTTTTTGGTAAAAATGAGGATTCTGCACAGGTATATTTTAACAGGGCTTTTTCTCTTTTAGAAAAAAAAGATTACTGGGATTCCCAGAGAGCGCTTACTTATTTTTATTACGGGAATTTTTTATTTGAAAAACAGGATTATAGTCAGGCATTAGATTATTATATTAAATCGGTAGAAATACTCAAAAAAACCCAAAGAATCTATCAGGTTCCCGTATTGTATCAAGCTATTGCCAAGACCTATAAAAAACTAAACAATAACTCAAAAGAGAAAGATTATCTGGAAAAATATGCTAAATTAAACGATAGTCTGGAAAAGGTATGGGATGAATCAATCAATACTTCTGTTGATAAAATGATTCAGGAAAAGGAGAAAAATGATATTGAAAAAAAGTATTCAACCATCGTATATAATGTAATCGTTTTTGTATTATTGGGTGTTATTGTATTTGTATATTGGGTTTATCAGAAAAGAATTACTAAAAAGCGTAAAATAATAGAGGAGAAAGAATTAGAGACGGAATCTCTGATGAAAAAAATGTCTGCTAATGATGAAAGGCTGGTGTTTTTAGCAAAGAAAAATGATCCTTTGTTTTTTAATGAATATCAAAGTGCTTATCCTGAGCTGGTTGAAAAGCTTTTTGAGATTAATCCAAAGCTGTCAGCAAATGAGCTTTCTTTCTGTGCAATGATACAGCTGGGCTTTTCCTCTAAGGAAATTGCACAATATGGCTTTATGCAGCACAGATCGGTACAAACAAAGAAAAATAGATTAAGGAAAAAATTAAATATTCCATCCGATGTGGATCTTTATTTTTTCTTGCAAAATTTAAATTCCAAATAATATTCAATCGCATTGTGCGCGCACTTGTAAGTGTATTTTTTGTAAAAAATAAAGACTGTCTTGAGAGACCGCCTTTATTTGGTTATATCGGTAACGCGGAGTCCTACTTGTGAAAAGGAAAGAATCGCCGGCTCGTACAAAGGGTTGGTTAACTTTCCAAATCCATATTTACAAAAGATAAATGGTAATCCATTGGATGTTGCAGAATCATAATCAGTTTGGGTATCTCCAATATATAAGGTGTCTTCAGCAGATAAATAATTTCTTTCCATAAGAAGCTGTATGTTTTCAGATTTATTTTTTTTGGTCCGCCCGTGAGACTCAAAATCTACAAACAGATCACTGAATTGATAATAATCTAAAAAAGATTCAATATAGCCATCCTGACAGTTGCTTACAATGAAAAGGGAATAGGTATTAGCCAGATTCTTTAAAGTCTCTTCCACACCATCATATAAAATTCCACCTTCTAAGTGAAGTATTTTATTCTCTTCGCCTACAATTTCAGAAAGAAGTTTCTGAGCCTGCAGGTCTGAAATGCCGGGAATAATATCTTTTACAATATCATGAGCTAATAATCCCATATACTGATCCATGTCTTCAGGCTTCAGTTCTTTTTGGATCAACTGATGTTTACCCAATACTTTATTCCATATTTTGATAATCGTAGCTCTGGAATCCCATAATGTTCCATCCAGATCGAAGATTAGATTCTTTGTTTTCAAAATGATAATTGTTGGTTTAATTTAAATACATAACGGTTAAAAATTACAAAATCATGCTCAGCTGCACTCTTTTTCTTGCTTCATCTACTTCCGTTACCTTTACACGAACATGCTGATGAAGTTTTACCACTTCATTGACATCTGATACAAAGCCATCTTTAAGCTGGGAAATATGAACCAGCCCGCTTTCTTTGATTCCTAGATCTACGAAACATCCAAAAGCGGTAATGTTATTGACAATTCCCGGAAGAATCATTCCTGCTTTTAAATCTTTGATGCTTTTAACATTCGGATCGAATTCAAATACTTTTGCTGCTTTTCTTGGATCCAGTCCCGGCTTCTCAAGTTCTTTTAAAATATCTTTAATTCCTAAAATTCCGATTTCTCCTGTTGTATAGTTTTCCGGTTTTACCAGAGCTATTTTTTCTTTATTGGCAATCAGCTCAGTGGTTTTAATACCCAAATCTTTTGCCATTTTCTCTACAATTCCATACGCTTCCGGATGTACTGCAGAGTTATCCAATGGATTTTTGGCATTGGTGATTCTCACGAAAGCGGCGGCTTGCTGGAACGCTTTTTCTCCAAGTCTTGGAACTTTTTTAAGCTGTTTCCTGTCTTCAAATGCTCCGTTCTCAGTACGGTAATTCACAATGTTTTCTGCCATTTTTTCTCCGATTCCGGAAACATAGCTTAATAGAGACTTACTGGCGGTATTTAAATTAATTCCCACAGAATTTACACATTTCATGACAGTAGAATCCAGCTCATTTTTAAGTTGAGTCTGATCCACATCGTGCTGATATTGCCCAACGCCTATAGATTTGGCATCAATTTTCACCAATTCAGCCAGTGGATCAGAAAGTCTTCTTCCGATAGAAACAGCTCCACGTACTGTTACATCATACGAAGGAAACTCATCTCTTGCAATTTTACTTGCAGAATACACGGATGCTCCGGCTTCAGAAACCACAAAAACCTGCAAAGGCTTATCAAAAGCGATCTTTTTAATGAAAAATTCTGTTTCGCGGCTTGCTGTTCCGTTACCAATAGAAATAGCTTCAATATTATAGGCATTTACCATAGAACGGATTTTTTTCATAGCCATTCCGCTTTCATTCTGCGGAGCGTGAGGGTAGAGGGTTTCGTTATGCAGTAAATCTCCCTTCTCATCCAGGCACACAACTTTGCATCCGCTTCGGTATCCGGGATCTATTGCCAGAATTCTCTTTTCTCCCAAAGGTGGAGCAAGAAGCAGCTGGCTTAAATTCTCAGAGAAAATTTCAATTGCTTTTTTGTCTGCTTTTTCTTTGGCTTCCTGTAATGTTTCGTTTGAAATAGCGGGTTCCAGAAGTCTTTTATAACTGTCTTTTATGGCCAGTGCAATCTGGTCCGAACTTTCATTGTTGGATTTAATGACCGCTTTTTCAATAAAACCGATTGCTTCTTCTTTATCTACAGCTACATTTGTTTTTACAAAACCTTCCGCTTCTGCTCTCAACATTGCCAGAAGTCTGTGGGAAGGAGTTCTGCCAAGACTTTCTTCCCATTCAAAATATTGGGAGAATTTCTGTGCATCTTCTTCATCTTTTTTGGCTTTTACAACTTTAGAAGTGATAACAGCCTTACGCTGAAATAATCTGCGGAGATTTTTACGGACATACATATTTTCATTGATCCATTCTGCTATGATGTCTCTTGCTCCCTGCAATGCTTCTTCTTCAGAATTTACTTCATCATTAAGATATTTTGAAGCCAGAAAATGAATATCATTACTTTTCTGACTCATAATAATTCTGGCTAAAGGTTCGAGTCCTTTTTCCTTGGCTGTGTCAGCTTTGGTTTTCTTACGCTTTTTGAAAGGCAGGTAAAGGTCTTCCAGCTCCTGGATATCAAAGCTTTCTTCTATTCTCTGCTGAAGTTCAGGCGTTAATGAATTCTGTTCTTCTATTGATTTTACAATAGTTTCTTTTCTTTTAACAATGTCCTCAAACTGCCTGCTGATTTTTGAAATCTGTTCAATCTGTGTTTCATCAAGGTTTCCGGTCTTATCTTTTCGGTAACGCGAAATAAAAGGAATGGTGCAGTCTTCTGCTAATAATTGTAAAGTATTGTTGATGTTCTTTTCAGAAATGCTGAGCTGTCTCTGGATAAATTCTACGGTCGTCATTGTTCTGTTTTCGGATAGCTAAAATAGGGTTTTGGAATGAGAAAATATAGATACTGAATGTATTAATCTCTTTATTTTATATTATACCAATTATTTCGGTAGGCATTTAATTCAATAGAAATATTCCGCAAATGGTTTTATCATTACAAATACTATAAAAATACCACATTTCTTGATGTATGTTAAGGCTTCTCCAAATAGGTTTTTCTATTTTTGTACCCGAAAACAACAAAATTCAAACTTTTTTAAACAGTTCAATATGAAAAAAATTAGCGTAATTGCATTAGTTGGAGTAGGATTGCTTTTGGCATCATGTGATAAAGGAAAAACAGCAGAGTCTGCAGCAACAGCTCAGGAACAAACAGTAGCAGAGAGCAAAGGAGAAACACTGGCAGTAGACACAGCAGCTTCAGTAGTAAACTGGAAAGCATTCCACAAGGGAGGTATGGCACCTCGTTGGGGAACACTTACTGTAAAATCAGGAGATATCAGTGTTGATGCAGGCCAGGTTGCTGCAGGAAACTTTGTGATTGACATGAATTCTATCAAAGTAGATCCGGCTTCAGTAACAGAGAAAGATAAAAAACCGGCAGACCTTGAAGCTCACCTTAAAAACCCTGATTTCTTTGATGTAGCTAAAAACCCTACTTCAGATTTCAAAATTACCAGTGTTACAGATTTGAAAGAAGCACCAAAAGATGCAGTAGCAGGAGCTAATAAAACAGTAAGCGGAAACCTTACATTATCAGGAAAAACAATGAATGTTACTTTCCCTGCTAAAGTAGATGTGACTGAAAGCTCAGCGGCTATTCAGGCGAAGTTTACTGTAAACAGAGCAGATTGGGGAATCAAATTCGGTACTTCAGAAGCAGACCCTGCAGAATGGATGATCAGCAAAGATATCGAGATTGCTATCGATGTAAAAGCTAAAAAATAAGTTATTTAAATTGTAATAACAACCGGGCTGTCTTTTTAAAAGACAGCTCTTTTTATTTACTGTAAAAATCAGTTCAAAATCGTTGAATTCTGAATTCTCACACAATATTCACTTCCAAGATATAAAGGATTACCGTGCTTTTCAGACCAGAATCCATCAAGTATATCCTTATTCAGACAGCGATATACAGCAACACCTTTATATATTTTAAGATCTTCACCTTCATAATTGAAGTTGATTACCAGGATATGATTTTTATAAAATCCGGTACCATTTTGTATATGATCACCGATAATCCATTGCGCAATGATACGGTTGTTCTCGTCAATGGATAAGGTTAATATACCATGATATGTGGGTAGGGAAGACTCTTCCTGATTACTCCCTTCAATAGAGTAGCTTCCTGCAAGATCCTGTACTGTCATTGATTTTATTTTTAGGAAGTGCAAATTTATAAAATCTTATTCTGATAAAATTATAAATATATTCATGGTTGTAAAGTTGTTTCCATATACAAATTAAGCTTTACTTTTGCCACAAATTAATTTTTGAATGATTCCTTTTCTTTTTATAACAAACCTGATTACATTTGGGATCTTTGGATTTGATAAATGGCAGGCCCAAAAACATCAATGGAGAATCTCCGAAAATGCTCTTTTAGGAATCTCCCTTCTAGGTGGAATTTTAGGAGCGGCTTCAGGAATGGTGATTTTCAATCATAAAACTTCAAAAAAATCTTTTTTAGTAAAATTTGTGCTTGTGGTTTTGATTGATCTGGTTGTGTTTTACAGATTAATAAGACGTTGATATTAAAAATGTTAAATATTTTTAATAAATAGTTGTCATGATTTATTTTTTTTATCTTTATCAGGCTAATAACAAATAAAAAAACAACATGAAAAATCTCAAAAAAATTTCCAGAACAGAAATGAAATCAGTTCAGGGAGGAATCGTCAAAGGAATGGTAAGATGCAAAGATGCTGATACATGCGTTGTAAGATGGGGATGGGGAACCGGATTCTCCAGCAATTGTGCAGAGTTTGACATTATATGTGGAGAACCGCCTGCAGTAGATCCATGCGAAGTGCAGGCTTGTGTATAAATAATCTAAAGAGTGTTTTTTTGAACACTCTTTTTTATTGTCTTGTAAATAAGTATTTTAAACAAAATATTAAATATTTGTATAACTAAATATTTTTTCATTAAAAATCACTACTTTTGCACCCGTAAAAATCTTTTATGCAAAACATTAGAAATATTGCGATTATCGCACACGTTGACCACGGAAAGACGACTTTGGTTGACAAGATCATTCACGCTACCAACATTTTCAGAGAAAATCAGGAGAGTGGGGAGTTAATTATGGATAATAACGATCTTGAAAGAGAAAGAGGGATCACGATCTTATCTAAGAATATTTCTGTTACTTATAAAGACACAAAAATTAACGTAATCGATACTCCTGGTCACGCCGATTTTGGTGGAGAAGTAGAAAGAGTATTGAAAATGGCTGATGGGGTTATTTTGTTGGTGGATGCGTTCGAAGGACCAATGCCGCAAACAAGATTCGTACTTCAGAAAGCTTTGGAATTAGGATTGAGACCATTAGTGGTTATCAATAAAGTAGATAAACCAAACTGCCGTCCTGACGAAGTTCATGATAAAGTATTTGACCTTTTCTTCAACCTTGATGCTACAGAAGAGCAATTGGATTTCCCTACATTCTATGGATCTTCAAAACAAGGCTGGTTCAACACTTCATTAGAGCAAACTGAAGATATCTTACCATTATTGGATGGTATTTTACAATATGTTCCTGAACCGAAAGTAACAGAAGGTAATCTTCAGATGC
Source organism: Chryseobacterium sp. NRRL B-14798 (assembly GCF_050470705.1). Classification (NCBI taxonomy): domain Bacteria; kingdom Pseudomonadati; phylum Bacteroidota; class Flavobacteriia; order Flavobacteriales; family Weeksellaceae; genus Chryseobacterium; species Chryseobacterium sp. NRRL B-14798. The sequence goes on from NZ_JBFLUL010000005.1 coordinate 2,250,759, forward strand.
AGATCACTTCTCTTGACTTCTCTTCATTCTTAGGAAGAATTGCAATCGGGAAAGTGACAAGAGGTGAGATCAAAGAATCTCAATGGATTGGTCTTGCTCAGGCAGATGGTAAAATTGTAAAAGGAAAAGTAAAAGAACTTTACGTTTTTGAAGGATTAGGAAAGAAAAAAGTAACTGAAGTACAGGCAGGTGATATCTGTGCTGTAGTAGGTTTTGATGCTTTCCAGATTGGAGATTCTTTCGTAGATCTTGAAAATCCTGAGCCATTGGAAAGAACGGCAATTGATGAGCCTACGCTGAATATGACGTTCTCTATCAACAACTCACCTTTCTTTGGTAAAGACGGTAAATATGTTACTTCTAATCACCTGAAAGAAAGATTAACAAAAGAATTAGAGAAAAACCTTGCCTTAAGAGTTCAGCAGACTGACGATGCCAATACATTCCTTGTATTCGGTAGAGGTATTCTTCACTTATCAGTTTTGATCGAAACAATGAGAAGAGAAGGGTATGAAATGACTATCGGTCAGCCGCAGGTTATCTTCAGAGAAATTGATGGTGAGAAATGTGAGCCTTATGAATCTTTGGTTGTTGATGTTCCTGAAGAATTTGCTTCAAGAGTTATTGACCTGGCGACTCAGAGAAAAGGTGACCTTCACATTATGGAAACTAAAGGTGAAATGCAGCACATGGAATTCGAAATTCCTTCAAGAGGTTTGATCGGATTACGTTCTCAGATGTTGACAGCGACGGCTGGTGAAGCTATTATGGCACACCGTTTCACAGAATATAAGCCTTTCAAAGGTGCTATTCCTGGAAGAAACAATGGTGTTTTGATCAGCAAAACAACTGGTCCGGCTACAGAATATTCTATTGCTAAACTACAGGATAGAGGTAAGTTCTTCGTTGATCCGGGTGAGGAAATCTACACAGGAATGATCATCGGTGAGCAAAACAAACCTGGTGACTTAGTAGTAAATATCGTAGAAGCAAAACAGTTGAACAACATGAGAGCTTCCGGAAAAGATAAAGATACTGGTGTTGCTCCGAAAATTTTATTCTCACTTGAAGAATGTATGGAATACATCCAGGGTGATGAAGCAATTGAGGTAACTCCGAACTTCATCAGAATGAGAAAGAAAATCCTTTCTGAAGAAGAAAGAAAAAGAGTGGAAAGATCTGCAAAAGCATAATAAAATCTTATACATAAAATCAAAGCCTCGATTTTCGAGGCTTTTTTTCTATACCTACCCATTAAATGCTTATTTTGGCATAATAATCTCTGAAAAAAAAAAATAAATTTTAAAGTAGTTTTGTGACTATGAGAATGAATAAATTAAAACTTATCGTTTTATTGGGCGTTTTTGCATCTTACGCTACCTCCTGTTCCGTTCAGAACAATGTTGTAAAAACACCTTCCGCGAAGAATCCGACAAAACCAATCAACAATACAAATCCTCCGAAAGTAAATCCGACAGCTGTAAAACCTGCTACAGGTACAGGATCTTCCGGTGAAGAAAATTTCAGAACCAATCTTCCCGAAATCAAAAGAGAATTCCGTGGAGCATGGATCGCAAGTGTTGCCAATATCAACTGGCCATCAAGAAATGATCTTACGGTAGAGCAGCAGAAAGCAGAAGCAATCAGTATGCTTGATATGCTGAAAGACAATAATTTCAACGCTGCTATTTTCCAGATCAGACCTTCCGCAGATGCACTTTATACAAGTAATATCGAGCCATGGTCTTACTTTTTGACCGGAGAAACAGGAACTGCACCATATCCCAATTATGATCCACTTCAGTTCTGGATTGAAGAAGCTCATAAAAGAGGGCTGGAACTGCATGTCTGGTTGAATCCTTACCGTGCACATCATACCAACGGAGGCGCAGTAAATAAGCTTTCAATGGCCAATAAACTGTCTGATATTGTGGTTAGACTAAAGAACGGAATGTATTGGTTTGATCCTGCTAATCCGAAAACACAAGGCCACGTATCCAATGTGGTGAAAGATATTGTAAAAAGATACGATATTGATGCTGTACATTTTGACGATTATTTCTATCCTTATGCCACTTACAACAAAGGTGCGGATTTTCCTGATAATGCAAGCTGGAATGCCTATGTAAGCAGTGGCGGAACCTTATCCAGAGCAGATTGGAGAAGAGATAACGTGAATAAATTTGTAGAACGGATCTATAAAGAGATTCACGCAGAAAAAAATAATGTAAGATTCGGGATCAGTCCGTTCGGGATATGGAAACCAGGATATCCGGCAGGAGTTGTAGGATCATCACAATATGATGAACTGTATGCAGACGCTAAATTATGGTTAAATAAAGGCTGGGTAGATTATTTCTCACCACAGCTTTACTGGCCTATAGATTCCAAAGGACAAAGCTTCGAAGGCCTGTTAAGCTGGTGGCAGTCTGAAAATACAATGAAACGTCACCTGTGGCCGGGATTGAATACTGTTGAAATAAAAGTATCAGACCGTCCGGCTGAAATCAAAAACCAGATTGCAATTTCCAGAAATATCCTTAAAAATGATGCCGGAGAAATTCATTGGAGTATTGCCGGGCTTACCAAAAATCCAAATATGCTTCCTGCTTTGAAAAGCGGACCATACAATGAAAAAGCATTAGTTCCGAAATCTCCATGGATAAAAGCGGTTCCATTGCAGACTCCAACCTTGTTTATTGCTGATAACGGAAGTTTTGCTCAGACAAGCTGGAGTACAAAAAATGCCGCTGATGTTTTCCTGTGGGTACTTTTTACACAGTACAACGGAGTATGGCAAACAGAAATTCTGACATTGGATACGCTTTCAAAAGATATTCCCAAATCTAAAGACGGGAAAAAATTGAATGCCGTTGCCATCAAAGCTATCGACAGATTAGGAAATGAGAGTGATTATACAGCAAGAAGGATTAAATAGTAGGAATACAATCCATTATAAATTGGTCATTGCGAACCTTTATGTGAAGCAATTTCAGTAATAAATTTAAAAAACCGGTTCTCAGACAGAACCGGTTTTATTTTAGAATAACTATAAATTATTAATTTAAGTTACTGAATTTCAGTTGTGTTTTAAAGGTGTTTTGGAATTTTTATACGGAATAATAACCCTATCGGAACTGTTTTTGCATGATTCATTCCATAATCACCAAAATATAACATTATGAATACTAAAAGACTTTCCGACAACATGGAAAAGGCATTAAGTGACCAGATGAACAAAGAAATTCATGCATCACACGTTTTTTTATCCTATGGGATCTGGGCTGATGATAAAGGTTATCAGGGTATTGCCAATTTTCTTTACCGCCATGCTCAGGAAGAAAGAAACCACTCCATCAAATTCATGGAATATATCTTAAACCGTGGTGGAAAACCAAAAGTAGACGCTATTCCCGCTCCTCCGGCAGATCCGGACAGCCTTACTGCCTGTTTTGATGGCGTCTTTAAGCATGAAGTTGACAATACAACCGCAATTTACAGAATTGTAGATCTTTCTCTTGAAGAAAAAGACTGGGCTACGTGGAATTTTATGCAATGGTTTGTACAGGAACAGATTGAAGAAGAAACATTAGCGCAGAACTTAATTGATAAATTAAAAATTGCAGGCGGCGACAGAGCAACAGATGAATCTTTATTTACTTTAGATAAAACTTTGCAGGAAGCACCGAATGATGTGCCGCTGGCTCAGAATGCTACAGGGGACAATCCTTAAAACAATTGGTGAAACCAGACCTTTTAAAAATCTGTCAGAATATTGGCAGATTTTTTTATTATGAAACTCCCTCAAAAATCACTATCTTTGCACACTCGTAATTCAAGGTTCTGAGTTCAATGTTTAAAGTTGGAGAAACCTTGAGTTACCCTAAACCTTAAACTTTGAATTTTACAATATGAAATGTGGAATCGTAGGCTTACCGAATGTAGGTAAATCAACTCTTTTTAACTGTCTGAGCAACGCAAAAGCTCAATCAGCAAACTATCCTTTCTGTACGATTGAACCGAACCTTGGAACGGTTTCTGTACCGGATCAGAGATTGTTTGAACTGGAGAAAATCGTAAAACCTGAAAGAGTTTTACCAGCTGTAGTTGAAATTGTTGATATTGCAGGTCTTGTAAAAGGAGCCAGTAAAGGAGAAGGATTGGGAAATCAATTTCTGGCTAATATCCGCGAGTGTGAAGCGATTATTCATGTTTTAAGATGTTTTGACAACGGAAATATCGTTCACGTAGAAGGTTCAGTAGATCCGTTAAGAGATAAAGAAATTATTGATATAGAACTTCAGCTGAAAGACCTTGAAACGGTAGGAAAAGCAGTTGAAAAAGCTAAAAAATTCATCAAATCAGGGAAGAAAGAAGATATCCTTACTTACGAAACTCTTCAGAACTTACAGAAATTCCTTGAGGATGGTAAAAATGCAAGAGAATTCGCTGCTGATGACTTTACAAAGTCAATTATCGGAGAAGTTCAGTTGTTGACAAATAAGCCGGTTCTTTACGTTTGTAATGTAGACGAAAATTCTATCAAAAACGGAAATGAATGGATTGCCAAGATTGAAGAAATGGCTGCAGGCGAAGGTGCTGAAGTCGTAGTATTGGCAGCACAGATTGAAGCTGATATCAACGAACTTGAAACTTTCGAAGAAAGAGAGATTTTCCTTGATGAGCTGGGACTTACAGAACCAGGGGTTAACCGTTTGATCAGAAAAGCTTATGATCTTTTAAAACTTCAAACGTACTTTACAGCCGGAGTAAAAGAAGTAAGAGCCTGGACTATCGGACAGGGATGGACGGCTCCGCAAGCTGCAGGAGTAATCCACACAGATTTTGAAAAAGGATTTATCCGTGCAGAAGTAATCAAGTATAATGATTATGTAAATTACGGTTCTGAAGTAAAGGTAAAAGAAGCCGGAAAACTTTCTGTAGAAGGTAAAGAATATATTGTACAGGATGGTGACATCATGCACTTCAGATTCAACGTATAAGAAAAGTATTAAAGTTAGTTATATTAAAAAAGCGCTTCCATGTATTTGGGAGCGTTTTTTGCGTAAAATTAATAATGTAGGCTGTCTGTTTATATTTTGATATTTGGAACAGGTACTAAAAATTACTGCTCCCTGAAGTAGAGAGCAGTATTTTTATTTTTAAAGTGGAATACCTATATCAAACCGGCATTTTGGCTCGATACAGGATGGAGAGAAAACTACACAGTTATTGATTATATCTGTGCATTTTAACTGCGCCTGTCCAGTTCGGCACTCCGGTTCATAGCATGAAGGATGAATCTGTGCGCAAATACTTTGATGGCTGCATATCATCACACCTCCTTTAATGGTTTTCAACTCTTTTTTATTGAGTTTTTTACCATTATTTACATGCTGATTTCTCATTCGTTAAAGTCTTATGGTTTAGTTTTTTATTGGCTACAATTCAATACCAGGCTGGCACTGAATTTCTGCACAGGTAAAAGAATATTTCTTACAAGTAAGGTCTGGAAGCAAGCACATTTCTTTTCCACCTGTAATTACTCGTAATTGTTTTTTGTTCAATTTTTTTCCGTGATTTAAATCTTGATTTTTCATAATGTTTAATTTTTGGTTTAGTGAAGAATTCTATCTTTATGGTTGTGGTCTGCATATTTTTTGTGCACAGCCAATAGAGATCTTGGTGCAGTTTCGGACATCATCCGGAGGATAGGTTTCACAAGGAAATTCCGTACATGGGATAGGCTCCATGCAATCTAACATACCTCCGTGAATCATTTTTAATTGTTTTTTTTCAAGCTTTTTACCTTTACTTAATTCAATCTTTTTCATAGTTTTTTGTTTAAAATGATACTTTAGTTATAACTCTGGTCTGCACTCTTTTTGTGCACATTTAGGAGAAATGATTGTACATCCGTATGGATCAGAAGATGGTTCACAGGGTGTTGGACATAAAACAGGTTCCATACAGTTAATAAGACCTCCTTTGATTGTTCTTAATTCTTTTTTGTTTAATTTTTTTCCAATTTGACTGATTTGATTTCTCATTGATTTGATTTTTAATGGGTTAGTTTTAACGAAAGTAATAAAAATAAATGAAGTATATCACTGTCGTTAGAAAAAAATGGAGGATTTTTTAAATATTTTATTATGGTATTGATGGTGAATATTAACTGCAATCGGCAAATACACTGAGTTTTTCAATAAGTTAATAAGGTTTTATTTTTGAGATTTAAAAAGACTTTTTTGCTTCGCCAAACAATCTGGACTCATTTCAAAAAATATTGGTTGATAAGTTTGTATATTTGAATTTTACAAATTATTTGTGATGGAAAAATTAGCATTTACTTCACTGGAAGATTTTTATAATGAGATGGCTGCCAAACTGGGCAAAGATCTTGAAAGTATTTTTCCAAAGGGACTTCACAAAGACATTGGTCATTTTAATGTCTTCGATATTGCCCAGACCATCGAAAGAGCAAAGACCACTTCTGAAATGCCCTATAACAGAAGGAAGTATTATAAGATCAGCTTTATAAAAGGACGGAACAGGGCAGAATATGCGGACAAGGTCATTTCAATTAAACAGAACGCACTGTTATTTGCAACGCCTAAGGTCCCTTATCACTGGGTTCCTGAAGATCCCGATCAGTCAGGAAGTTTCTGTGTTTTTACCGAAGACTTTTTCATCAAGGATAAATCGTACTACAACCTTGAAGACCTTCCTATATTTCAGCCAGGTGGAATGCCGATCTTTGAAATTGATGGTGAACTGGCAGAAGAGATTGAAAACCTTTTTAAAAAGATAAAAAAAGAAATTGATTCAGATTATGTATTTAAATATGATCTGATCAGAAACTATGTTCTGGAGCTGATCCATTACGGACAGAAATTACAGCCTGCTTCCAAAATATCATCGTCAAATGATGCATCTATGAGAGTGGTTTCTTTGTTTATAGAGCTGCTGGAAAGACAGTTTCCCATAGAATCCTGGGAACAGAGACTTCAATTGAAAACTGCAAAAGATTATGCAGACAGGCTTGCCGTTCACGTTAATTACCTGAATAAAAGATTAAAAGAAAGTACCGGAAAGACAACTACAGAATTAATTTCAGACCGTATTATCCAGGAAGCAAAAATTCTTTTGAAACAGACCAGATGGAATGTGTCAGAAATATCGTATGCGCTGGGATTTGAGGAAATTGCCCACTTTTCTAATTTCTTTAAAAGGAAAACTTCTTTTACTCCATTAGAATTTCGTTCCTGATTTGAATTTTGCAAATTTCAGATTGATTCAAGCAAACCCTTCAGTCTGAAAATTTCCCAACTTTGTACCATCAAAATAATCAAAATACAATGAACACAAAAACAAATATTGCACTGGTAACCGGAGGAAGCCGTGGATTAGGGAAAAACTCAGCAATTAAAATTGCTCAAAAAGGACTGGATGTAATTATCACCTACAGAAGCAACAGGGAAGAAGCAGAAACTGTTGTCAATGAGATCAAATCAATGGGAAGGAATGCTGTTGCATTTCAGCTTGACACAAAAGATATTAAGAGCTTTGATACTTTTGTGAAAAACGTAACAGATCACTTGCAGCAAAATACAGGAAGCACTCATATTGACTACCTGATCAATAATGCAGGAACAGCCCTATATTCACCGATTACAGAAGTGACGGAAGAACAGTTGGACGATGTGGTAGACATTCATTTTAAAGGTGTATTTTTTCTGACTCAGAAATTATTGCCATTTATCAATGACGGAGGAGGAATTATCAACGTGTCTTCAGGCTTGGCAAGATTCGCAACACCGGGATCTTCTGTTTACGGATCCATCAAAGCAGGCGTTGAAATGCTCACAAAATATATGGCAAAAGAATTAGGTTCAAGAAAAATCAAAGCCAATGTTGTAGCGCCGGGAGCTATTGAAACAGATTTTGGCGGCGGAAGGGTGAGAGATAATGGAGAAATCAATGCCATGGTAGCTGGTGCTACAGCTTTGGGAAGAGTAGGTCTTCCGGATGATATTGGTGGAGTAGTAGCGTTCCTGTGTACGGAAGATGCAAGATGGATCAACGGGCAAAGAATTGAAGTTTCAGGAGGGATGTTTTTATAAAGTATAATAACCTTAAGTGAATTATTATCTTTAAATAAATCGGCCGGCTCAGAATGAGCCGGCCGATTCCGGATATGGAGTAATGTATTTTATTCAACAGCTTCAAGAGGTTCCGGCAACTGACATTTCTGTTCTGAACAGCCGGGTCCGATGTAGATACAGTAGCCTGAAGAATTGGTACATCTTATGTTGCCCAATCCTCCGTGGAATTTATGCAGCTCTTTTCTGGTTAATTTTTTTCCTTTGTTTAAATTCTTGTTTTTCATGGTAGTTTTATTTTTGGTAATTATTGATTTATTATTTTTTTGATTTAGATAAAATAGGAAAAATAAACTAAATAAGTCACTAAATAATGATTATATATGATAACATTACTATCGATAAAACTGTAAAAACATTTAAATATCAATATTTACGTATCATTAACAGTCCACTCCTCCGGAGCTTTATTTTTTGCAGGGACTTCATTTTTTTTCTACTAACAGCAGATACCGATGGGATCCTACTGACTGCTAATAGAACGTATTTGTTTTAAATTATAGGTCCAGGGGAGCGACCTGATACTCATGCTTTAATTTAATCGGACAGGAATAATATTATAAATAAATACTCCGCAGATTAAACAGACAAGGCTGACAGTTTTGATCTGCCAATCTGAAAAGTCAAGTGGGTGAAAAATAGATGACTGTTAAACCTTTGATAAATTTTCAAGGGCTTTTTCCAGTGTTTCCTGCTTCTTCGCAAAGCATAATCTGATCACATTCTCGTTCAGCCTGTTTTTATAAAATGAAGAGAAAGGAACGCTGGCAACCTTATGATTGATGGTAAGTTCTGAAGCAAAATCAAAATCATTTTTATCTGAAATTTTATCATATTTTACTGCCTGGAAATAAGTTCCTTCACAATCCAGAAGTTCAAATGGTGTGCTTGCAAGGCCTTTTCTCAGGAAATCTCTTTTTTCCTGGAAAAACTGATTAAGATGGGTGTAATGTTCATCCTTTTTCATGTATTCTGCCAGTGCGAGCTGAATGGGAGTGTTTACGCAAAAAACATTAAATTGATGAACCTTTCGGAATTCATCTGTTAGGCTTTTTGGTGCTGCACAATAGCCTACTTTCCATCCGGTAACATGGAAAAGTTTCCCAAAAGAGGCTACAAGAAGGCTTCTTTCTTTCAGCTCAGGGTATTTACAGATGCTTAAATGCTGTTTTCCGTCAAAAACAATATTTTCATATACTTCATCACTCAGAATAAGAATAGAAGTTCCTTTTACAATCTCAATAAGTTTATGTATATCATTTTCTTTCAGAATTTTTCCTGAAGGGTTGTTGGGATTGTTAAGAATAATCATCTTGGTCTTTTCACTGACAAGATTTTTTACGGCAGTCCAGTCGATTTCATAATCCGGGGCTTTCATTTCAAAGCGCTTTATAATTCCCCCGAAAAGTTCCACAGTAGGTTCATAGCAGTCATAGGCCGGTTCAAAAATAATCACTTCGTCATCCTTTTTAATGAAAGAGGCGATAGCGGTAAAAATGGCCTGAGTACCGCCTGCAGTAACTGTTATTTCAGATTCCGGATGGTATATTGCCTGATGACTGTTTTCAATTTTTCGTGCAATTTCTTCCTTTAAGCCAATCATTCCACCAAGAGGAGCGTACTGATTGAACCCTTTTTTGATAAAATAATCTACATGATTTAATAATTCTGAATCAGGCAGAAAATCAGGAAATCCCTGAGAAAGATTAATTGCCTCATTTTCATTGGCAAGTTGAGTCATCTGGCTGAAAATAGTAGTTCCTACATTGGAAAGTTTTGATAAAGGAAGTTGTATCATAAAAGCAGTTTTGTTGACCGAATTTAATGAAATATTTAGAACAGTTTGAACTTATGGTAATAAAAATCAGAAAATAGCAGGTTTAAAGAGAATGATGGCAAATTGTAAGACTCAATAGTCAGTTTCAGAGTATTAAATAAATCTAAACATTTGTTTAAATTTTCCTTTTAAATGAATGGAAAGATACTTACATTTGTTAGACAACAACCATAAAAACAATGACAATGAAGATTACGAAGACAAAGTTTCCTGAAAAATCTGTTTTATCTCCGGGAAAAAAAGATTTCGATTATATTGATAGTTTTCAGGGAGAACTTACAGAATGTGGCAGAAATATCGATATCTCAGAAATAGGAAAAGCTTTCTTTACAAGCGGGCCAAAATGGGGAAAGAAAATGTTTGCTTTCAGAAATAGAGTAATGGGATTATTCGGTTTAAAGACAGGTTCTGAAAATGAGAAGCAACAAGCAGAGAAGGTTTTCCAATGCGAAATTGGCGAACGAGCGGGACTTTTTAAGATTTTTGATAAGACCAGTAACGAAATTGTTCTGGGAGAAGATGATAAACATCTGGATTTCCGGGTTTCTCTTTTAATTGACAAAAATAGTAAAGATGTCAATCAAAACTCACTTACCATCTCTACTATGGTAAAATTTCATAACTGGTGGGGCGTTTTGTACTTTTTACCCGTTCGTCCTTTCCATAAGCTGATTGTTCCGGCTATGCTGAAAAATATAATCGGGCAGCTGGAAAAGAATAAATTGTATACAGTGTAAATATTGAAATAAAAAGACCATCCACATAACAGGATGGTCTTTTTTTAAGGAATAAACTTAATAAAGTTTAATAATAAATCAATATCTCGGTTGGTTATTCACCACCCTTAGAGTCTGTAATAAAAACATGTTGAAAAGAATAAAACTGTAGAGAATGTGAGGAAAGTAAATAAAATTTTCACATGATGTTGATAATTTCGTAAAATATATAATTTGATTACTAATTATACAATGATTGCAGTGAAATATTGAAAAAAACAAGTTGAAAAAATTCGGATAATTTTGGACAATTTTGTACTTTTGTATGTTTGCTGAAATCATATATGTCACAAGAAATAAATCCAACCTACTCCGAAGATAATATCAGAACCCTTGATTGGCAGGAACACATCCGTCTGCGCCCCGGTATGTACATCGGGAAGCTCGGTGACGGTTCTTCCGCTGATGATGGTATTTATATCCTGCTAAAAGAAATTCTTGATAACTCTATTGATGAGTTCAGAATGAGAGCAGGAAAAAGAATTGAAATAAAGCTGGATGACGGTAAAGTTACCATCCGTGACTTTGGCCGTGGAATTCCGCTTGGGAAAGTGGTAGACGCGGTTTCAAAAATGAATACCGGAGGTAAATACGACAGTAAAGCGTTTAAAAAATCTGTAGGATTGAACGGGGTCGGTACCAAGGCGGTAAATGCCCTTTCAGATTATTTCAGAGTCCGTTCTTTCCGTGACGGAAAAATGAAAGCTGCCGAATTCTCCCGTGGGATGATCAAAGAGAACTTTGACGAGAAAGAAACTTCGGACAGAAACGGTACCGAAATTTCCTTTATTCCTGATGGAGAGATCTTCCTGCATTTCAAATACAGAAAAGAGTATATCGAAAGAATGCTCCGTAACTATGCTTACCTGAATCCGGGACTTAAAATTCTTTTCAACGGAGAAACCTACTATTCTGAAAACGGTCTTAAAGACTTGTTGGAAGAAGAGCTGGAAAGCGATATCCTTTATCCGATCGTTCATTTAAAGGATGATGATATTGAGGTTGCCATTACCCATTCCGACAAATCACAGACAGAAACCTATTTTTCATTCGTTAACGGACAGAATACAACGCAGGGAGGAACACACCTTAATGCTTTCCGTGAAGCATATGTGAAAACAGTTCGTGAATTTTTCAATAAAAGTTTTGATGCTTCTGATATCAGAAAGTCGATCATTGCTGCGATTTCCATCAACGTAGAAGAACCTGTTTTTGAATCCCAGACCAAAACAAAATTAGGATCCAATGACATGGGACCCAACGGACCTACCGTAAGAACATTCATCATTGATTTCCTGAAGAGTAAACTGGACAATTTCTTACACAAAAACCCGGAAATAGCAGAAGCAATTCAAAGAAAAATCTTAATTTCCGAAAGAGAAAGAAAAGAATTATCCGGAATTCAGAAACTGGCCAGAGAAAGAGCAAAAAAAGTATCTCTTCACAATAAAAAACTTCGTGACTGCAGGCAGCATTATAACGACCAGAAAGCCGAAAGAAAAGGAGATACCCAGATCTTTATTACCGAGGGAGATTCTGCATCGGGATCAATCACAAAATCCAGAGATGTAGAAACTCAGGCTGTATTTTCACTGAAGGGTAAACCGCTGAACTGTTATGGTCTTACCAAAAAAGTGGTGTATGAAAATGAAGAATTTAACCTTCTTCAGGCAGCTTTAAATATTGAAGAAAGTCTGGAAGACCTGAGATACAATCAGGTAATTATTGCTACCGATGCCGATGTTGACGGGATGCACATCCGTTTGCTGATGATTACTTTCTTCCTGCAGTTCTTCCCGGATCTGATTAAAAATGGACACCTTTATATCCTTCAGACTCCGTTATTCAGAGTTAGAAATAAAAAAGAAACAAGATATTGCTATACAGAAATAGAAAGGGTAAAAGCATTAAATGAACTGGGGAAAAATCCTGAAATCACGCGATTTAAAGGATTAGGAGAAATTTCTCCTGATGAATTTAAGCACTTTATTGGCAAAGATATCCGCCTGGAGCCAGTAGTAGTAGGAAAAGACCAGACGATTGATCAGCTTCTGGAATTTTATATGGGGAAAAATACTCCGGACAGACAGACTTTTATTCTTGAAAACCTTGTGGTAGAGGATGATACAGATATTGATAAAAAAGAACTCCTGGATGAAGTAGAAAATTAAAAAAACTATAACTTTAAAAAACTGGTTGTAAAGCCATTGCAGACTGAAAAAAGCACAACTTTGGATGAAGTAGGAATTATAGAACTTACACAGCCAAAAAAAATAAAATGAGACTAAGTAACCGTAATAAAGCATCAATTTATAATTTTTTATGCACGTTGCTTTTGATGATAACCGTGGTTGGCATCATCGCATTTGCTGCTAATGAATATAGGTTTAATGCAGTGGGGAAAGAAAGTTATTTATTGATTATTGTTCCTGCTCTGCTGCTGATTATCTTTTACATCAGCGGAAGACAGATTTTTGAATATGACAGCGATGGAGAAGCTTTGAATTTTAAAAACAGGAATATCATTCCATTTCTGGATAAGCCTCTTCACGACGAATTTCCAAAATACAAACTGATCAAATATGATGTAGTCAGTATTCTCTTTTTCAAAAGATTATACATCACCGTTTCAAGTAAGAATAATGGTTCTACTATCCTGAAGTACCAGATCTCTTATTTGAACAGAAAACAAGTAAACGATTTAAAACTCTCTCTGAACAAAGTAGTGAAAACTAATAAAGAGAAAAAAGATAAACTAGATGACGACAGAAGAATATTCGCATGAGGGTGAAAGCTTAAAAAAAGTCTCCGGTCTCTACAAAGACTGGTTTCTTGATTATGCTTCCTATGTAATTCTGGATAGAGCTATCCCTTCAATATATGATGGTTTAAAACCCGTTCAACGAAGAATTATGCACTCCATGCGGGAGCTGGAAGACGGCCGTTACAACAAAGTGGCCAATATCGTGGGAAATACCATGAAATATCACCCGCACGGTGATGCTTCCATTACAGATGCCATGGTGCAGATTGGGCAGAAAGAGTTGTTAATAGATACACAGGGAAACTGGGGTAATATCTATACAGGAGATTCTGCAGCCGCTGCGAGATATATTGAAGCAAGACTCACCCCTTTTGCTCTGGAAGTAGTATTTAATCCTAAAACTACAGAATGGACAAAGTCTTATGACGGAAGAAACAATGAACCTATCGATTTACCGGTAAAATTCCCGCTGCTTCTTGCACAGGGAGTAGAAGGTATTGGAGTAGGGCTTTCCACCAAAATACTTCCTCATAACTTTAATGAACTTATCAATGCCTCTGTAGCCTACCTGAAAGGTAAGAAATTTGAACTGTATCCGGATTTTTTAACAGCCGGTTATCTCGACGTTTCTGAATATAATGATGGTCAAAGAGGAGGAAAAGTAAGAGCAAGAGCCAAAATTACCCAGACGGATAAGCATACATTGGTGATTTCTGAACTTCCATATTCTAAAACAACCACTGATCTTATTGACTCTATTTTAAAAGCCAATGAGAAAGGAAAGATCAAAATCAAAAAAATTGAGGACAATACTTCAGACAAAGTAGAAATCCTTATTCATATCCATAACGATGTTTCACCGGATAAAACTATTGATGCTCTTTATGCATTTACGGACTGTCAGGTGACCATCTCTCCCAATGCCTGTGTAATTGTAGGGGATAAGCCTATGTTCCTTACGGTATCCGATATTCTGAAAACGAATACGGATCATACAGTTTCATTGCTGAAGAAAGAATTGGAAATTGAACTTCATGAGCTTCAGGAAAGCTGGCATTTCTCTTCACTGGAAAGAATTTTTATCGAAAACAGGATCTACCACGATATTGAAGAGGTAAAAACCTGGGAAGATGTACTGAAGACCATTGATGCAGGATTAAAGCCCCATACCAAGCATCTTTTAAGAGCCGTTACGGAAGAAGATATCTTAAAACTGACAGAGATCAGAATCAAGAGAATTTCAAGATTCGATTTGGATAAGTTTAAGGAAAATATCGCTTCGCTGGAAGGTAAAATAGAACAGGTGAAATACAACCTGGCTAACCTGATCGCTTATGCCATTGAGTATTACTTAAATATTCAGAAGAAATACGGTAAAGACAAACAAAGGAAGACTGAACTCAGAATCTTTGATACCATTGATGCTACAAAAGTAGCCGTAGCCAATGAAAAGTTTTATGCAAATTTCGAAGAAGGCTTTATCGGGACATCTTTGAAGAAAGATCAGTATTTGTTCGACTGTTCTGATATTGATGATATCATCACATTCAGAAAAGACGGAAGTATGAAGGTTGTAAAAGTGGAAGCGAAAACTTTCATCGGAAAAGATATCCTTCATGTTGCCGTATGGAAGAAAAACGATAAAAGGACAGTGTATAATATGATCTACCGTGAAGGCAGGGAAGGACCTTATTATATGAAACGATTCTCTGTAACCGGAGTAACCCGAAATACAGATTATCCGCTAGCTTCAGATAAAAAGGGTTCTGAAACACTCTATTTCTCAGCCAACCCTAATGGAGAAGCAGAAACTGTAACCGTGCTTTTAAAACCAAACCCTAGAATCAGAAAGAACAAAATGGAGATTAACTTCTCCGATCTGGCCATCAAAGGCCGGGATTCCAAAGGAAATCTGGTAACTAAATACGCTGTCAAGAAAGTAGATATGAAGGAAGAAGGGGTTTCTACTCTGGCCCCTAGAAAAATCTGGTTTGATGATACGGTAAGAAGACTGAATGCCGATGCAAGAGGAACACTGCTGGGAAGCTTCAAAGGAGATGATAAAATTCTGACCATCAATACAAACGGTGAAGTAAAACTGGTATCTTTTGACCTTGGCAACCGTTTTGATGATGAATACCTGGTACTGGAAAAGTGGAGACCTGCACAGCCGATTACCTGTATTTATTACGATGGAGAAAAAGATATTTATTTCATTAAGAGATTCTTACTGGAAAATACAGTTAATGTACAGACTTTTATGCCATCTGAACATCCGAAATCATTCATTGAAAATGTAATTGTTGCCAATGATGCCACTGCAGAAATCATTTTTGCAAAAGATAAAGGAAAAGAACGCGATCCGGAAACGATAAATATTGATGAATTTATAGCGGTAAAAGGAATAAAAGCCATCGGAAACCAGTTTACAAAGTTCAAAGTAAAAGCCATCAATATTGCCATTCCTGAACCGGCAGAAGAAGAGCCTGAAGTATACGAAGATCCCGAACCTGCCGGCGAAACCGATGAAGACGGAGGAATGATCGGAGATCTTTTCCAGGATAACGGGAATAATGAAAATGAATAGATCGCATGTTTATTCAGTTATAACATAAAAGAACATAATGGATATAGTTGTTATCATTATCATTGCAGCCACATGTATTTTTAGCTATATGGGTTTCAATAACACAGCATTATTTGAAAAATATAAATTCAACGTCGGAGCGATTGCGAATCGTAAAGAATATGTAAGGCTGATCAGCTCTGCATTTTTGCATGCAGACTTTATGCACTTATTTTTTAATATGCTTTCTCTGTATTTTTTCCAGGGAGTCGTTATTAGTTTCTTTGGAGAAGTAGGATTTTTGATTCTATATTTCGGATCAATGATTCTGGGGAATTTATTCAGCCTGCAGATTTATAAAAAGCAGCCGTGGTATTCTGCAATTGGAGCATCAGGAGCGGTTTCCGGAATTATTTTTGCTTCCATCGCTATGGCTCCGAATGAGATCAGTGTCAACTTTTTGCCGGGATGGTTATTCGGAACACTGTATTTCGGATACTCTGTATACATGATGCTGAATCCCAAGCAGTGGGACAACCTGGGCCATGCTGCTCACCTTGGTGGAGCATTTTTCGGATTGGTTTACTCTATTGTAATGCATCCGCAGCTGGCCATGAGCAATATTCTTTTCTTGGGAATCATGTCACTTCCGCTCATCTATCTAGGATATGAAATTTTTGTAAGAAAGCGAATAGGATAAAAGACTATTTATAATCAAATATCAAAACCAATGAACACATCAGAGTTAAACAGTTTCATCGTGATACTTATCTATGGTTCATTGGTTTTGCTTTCTCTGCTGAAGCTGGCCAACCCCTTAAAAGTAAACCATAAGGCCAATTTCTGGTTCGGGATATTTCTCTTTCTGTGGTCTACTTTTTGGCTGGATGAAGTACTGTTTCTCATCACTGGTTCAATCATCGAGTTTCATTCCTTGTTTTGGGTTAGACTTATCCAGTTTTTTACCCCTATCGTTTTTTACTTTAGTGTACTGTTTTATACCAATCCTTCCTTTACTTTTAAACTTACAGCGGTTAAGTTTTTAATCCTTCCGGCTGCTTTTCTGGTTTGTCTTATATTGATCAAACTGGGATATAAAAAACCATTTGAATATCTCAGTATTATTCTGATCCTGATCCAGGCTCTCTTTTACACGGGGCTTTCCTATATTACCATCAGAAAACATCAAAAGAAAATTCAGCAGTTCTCATCCAATACCGAAGGAATCAATCTGAACTGGTTGGAATATATCATTCTGGTACTACTTATCGTGAATATTATCTATGTGATTTATAATCTGTTCTATGATCCGAAATCACTGAATTTCTTTATCAATGCGGTCTTTTTGTCGGTTATTTACTGTGTAGGATATTATTCTCTGAAACAGAAGGAAATTTATCCTTTAGAAGAAAAACAAAGACAGGAACTGATCTCTATGGACGAAAATTCGGATCCGGAAGAAGTTAAAAGAAAACTTATTTCTGATGAAGAATTAGTAAGGATTAAAACTTCACTGGAAGGGATTATGGGCTTACAAAAGCCGTATCTTGACAGCGAACTTAACCTGATCAAACTGGCTGAAATGCTTTCCGTTTCTACCCATCATCTTTCTTATGTCATCAACACAGGCTTTGGAAAAAACTTCTTCCAATATGTGAATGAATATAGAGTGGATTATGCCAAAAAACTGTTGAAAGAAACCAATAGCAAATTATCCATTTTGGGAATTGCCTACGAATCCGGATTCAATTCTAAGACTTCTTTTAATACAACTTTTAAAAAAGTGACCGGACAAACACCTTCTGAATTCAGAAAATAAGTTCAGGTTTATAAACTCTTACTTTTTATTTGTTTTAAATTTTTGATTTTCAGTGATTTATTTATTTCAGCTTCCCGTTCTTAAAATCAGTTCGTTCAGATAATCCTGAACATTCAGACATCCTCTTTACGATAGCTTTGTACTATACAATTTAAACTTATGGATACCAAAGAATCGTATGCAGTCGTCACGGGCGCAAGCCAGGGACTTGGAAAATCATTTGCTGAACATCTTGCAAAACAAAAAATCAACGTCATTCTTATAAGTCTTCCGGATCAGAATCTCAGAGAATTATCCGGAGAGTTGGAGAAACAGTATGATATAAAGGCTCATTACTATGAAACAGACCTTTCTGTTAATGAAAATGTAATGAAGCTTACAGAATGGCTCAACCGTTCTTTTGATGTTCATATTCTGATTAATAATGCAGGGCTTGGGGGAACAAAAAAATTTACGGAAGCCTCTTCGGATTATATCAACACTATTCTACAGGTGAATGTGGCAGCCACTTCATTGATCACGCATCAGCTGCTTCCTAACCTTTTAAAACAACCCAAAGCCTATATCCTGAATGTTTCAAGTATGGCTGCTTTTTCTCCGATTGGTTTTAAAACCGTATATCCAGCTTCTAAAAGTTTTATCCATTCATTTTCAAGAGGACTGCATGAAGAACTGAAAGATACCAATGTTTTTGTAAGCGTTGTGAATCCCGGGGCAATGAAAACCAATAAGGATGTTTGTGAAAGAATAGAAAAACAAGGTTTTATGGGAAGATTAACACTTTTGAATCCTGATAAAGTAGCTTCATACTGCCTCCGGCAATTATTTAAAAAAGATTCCGTAATTATGGTGAACCCAATCAGCTGGCTGGTGATGAAAATTTTACCCATATGGATCAAACTGCCATTGATGACCCAGGCTATAAAAAGAGAGATCGAAGCATGAAAAAAGTATGTGTAACCGGAGCAACAGGGCTTCTGGGAACTAATGTTATCCTTAAATTATTACAAAATGGTTATTCTGTTATTGCTCTGGTGCGTAAGAAAAGCAGCTGGCTGGGCGAAGAAAACGAAAATCTGAAGCTTGTGGAAGCGGATCTTCTGTGCGATATTTCTGGGCACCTGACCGATATTGACTGTATTGTTCATGTGGCAGCAGAAACACGTCAGAATCTTCGTTATGATGAATACAGAAAAGTGAATTACGAGGCCGTTGTAAATCTTTTTACCCATGCAGAATTGATGAGCGTTAAAAAGTTTTTGTTTGTGAGTACTGCCAATACCTTAGGATTTGGAAACACCGCATTC
Source organism: Chryseobacterium sp. NRRL B-14798 (assembly GCF_050470705.1). Taxonomy (NCBI): domain Bacteria; kingdom Pseudomonadati; phylum Bacteroidota; class Flavobacteriia; order Flavobacteriales; family Weeksellaceae; genus Chryseobacterium; species Chryseobacterium sp. NRRL B-14798. The sequence continues at coordinate 2,269,990 of NZ_JBFLUL010000005.1, forward strand.
CGGGGAAACGAAAAAGCACCCCCAATCTATCCTTTTACCCATTCACTGTATGCTCAAAGCAAGCAGGCTGCGGAAGATTATCTTTTAAAAAATAGTAAGAACACAGAGGTTATCATTGTTAATCCAACGTTGATGATCGGAGCATATGACAGCAAGCCAAGTTCTGGGAAAATAATCTTCTGGGCATGGAAAAAGAAACTGGTATTTTATCCGAAAGGAGGTAAGAACTTTGTACATGTGGAAGATGCAGCCAATGGAATAGTAAATGCTGTTGAATACGGAAGAACCGGAGAAAAATATCTCCTGGCCAATGAAAACCTGACCTACAGAGAGTTTTTTAAAAAAGTAAACCGGATTACCAGCCAGAACCCGGTTATGATTGCTATTCCCAACACACTTTTGAGTCTCCTTGGATTAATTGGTGATGGTTTAAGAACATTAAAAATAAAAACAAACCTCAGTACCCCCAATATGAAAGCACTGCAGATTTGTAATTATTATTCTAATCAGAAGTCAGCAGACGAGTTGGGGATTCAATATCAATCTATTGATAGGGCAATTGAGGATGCTGTCCGGTATTTTATCGAAAACCCCGTAAATAATAAAAAAACCAGCTCTTAAAAGCTGGTTTTAGAAGGTTATCTTATTATTTTCTGAGTTACATTTTTATTAGAAATAACGCAGGCTTTGCTGCAGTTATTGGCAGTTGAAATATTAACCTGTACCAATGCCGGCAATGATCTGTATTCTTCACTATTGTAAGGTGCTTCAGTACCATTGCTTCCACCTCCCTTAATATCATACTGTATCTGGGCTACTCCTGTGAATCCTGCCGCAGGTTTGAAAGAAAGTGCTCCGGTAGTTGGGAAATAAGTCCATGTTCCCTGACTATTGGTGTAGACACCGCCTGTTATATTGGGAATTACAGCTCCGTTATTATCTAAAAAACGAAATGAATTAAAATCAAGGTTGTTATAGGAAAGGGTTGGAGGATTCTGGCCATTAGCTGAAGAATAAGCCGCATCATTAAGCAAAGGATAATACGTTGACTTTATCCCCGGGCAGCCTGCAAACAAATCATCTGTTACTTCAGCAGCATAAGGTCTTGTAACCCCTAGATTTTTCAGTAAATGTATATTTTTAGCAGCTCCGGTAGATGCTGCAAATCCAATTCTGAAAGTAGAAGGAGGCGAAGTATCCAGAGTCCTTACCGTAGTGTTGGAAATGGTAGTCTCGGTATATTTCAGCGAAGTAGGGTAGTAATAATTGTCAATCACCTTTTCTTTCACCGTTCCGTGCTGGATTTCCAGGGTTATATTGTAACCGCCGGCCGGATTGGGAACAAGGGTAACATATGCTTTACGGAATCTTGCATCATTTTCATTCTGAGGAATTGTAGTTCCGCCACTTTCAATGCTGAACTGTTGAAGTGCTGTATTTTTAATCCCGATATATTTCCCTGTTGCCGTATCCAGATAAGCAGATCGGTTGCTGCTGGTTGGTAAAGCATTGGTTGCGATACTGTAAAGCAGCGGATAACCGTTATATCCTGCAGGCTCAGCTGAAGACAGATACTGGTTTCCACGCTTTCCTCTTAATGAAACGTTGCTGCGACCATCTGCCAGTCCCACCCCAAATATTCCGTTTCTGATCCTTTCAGTTTGTTTAAAACTTGTTTTAAAATTTCCGTATTCATCCAGACCTATTCCCAGATAACCACCTCTCAGTCCTTCCGTAGATTCTCCTCCACGTACAAAACTATATCCTAATCCTCCACCAAAATATCCGAGGTTAAGCTGATCTTTAGGAATAGAACCATCTACCAGGAATATGGAAATTCCATCTCCTCCGTTGGTATTTCCTCCATAAATGGCAAATTCAAATTCAAACTTGATTCCCTGATCACTTTTGAATATTTTATCCGCCAATATCACTCCTCCTGAAATATTATTCACACTTCGGGTGAGCCTTAGCCCGTCTGTGGTAAAGGTTGCGTCATTCTGAACACCGCTGGTAGCTACCTTATAGGCTTCCTGTGGCTGTAATCCCTGAGTAAAGTTTACAAAATAAGGATAACCGGTTCCCTGTTCGTTCTGAGCCTGAATGTTTTGAGAACAGGCAAATAAGGAAAAGGTAAACAAAAACCTTTTGTACCGTAAAATTGAGCTGCTGTTTATCATAACTCAATTATTTAACAACAAAAACAATATTGATAAAAGAACAGTCAGTAGCTGCAGCTTTTACATCATAAGTCATAACTCCGTCATCAGAAATAGAAATATTACTGAATACATTAGGGTCGGCATCGGTTACATAATAGTAAAGATCTTTACTGGACGGGAAAAAAGGAATAGAAGCTGGAGCACTGGTACTCTTTGCTTTTGGAGATCCAAACTGTGTTTTATACAATGTATACAAATCTTTAGTCCGGCCAGTAGCTGTGATGGAAGTGTCAAAAGAAACACTAGGCATATAAAACATTTTTACGGCATTGCTGCTGATACAAAGCCAATCCGGTTTGAGAGGAGTACCGATATTCTGACTTAAACATTTCTTATCTGTATCGTAGATAAGAAGCGAGTTGGCAGGATTGGCAATAGCATCTCTTTGTACTGTAGTCAGTCTGGGTATCAGCATTCCTTTATTTTGACTATAAACATCCAGAATCGCACTCTGGTCAGGGGTAGATGTGTTAATCCCTACTTGAGCGAAAGAAAGCGAGCTTGCAAAAACGATTGGTAGAAATAATTTTTTAATCATGATGTCTTAATAATTTTTATTTGTGTGTTTTTTGTTTTTTACAGGAAGAAATCTTTATAAGGCTTAATTTCATAAAGGCAATAGATATAACCAACAAGTCCATTAATACAATGAATTGTTTTGCTCAAATAATAGCCAGACGAGACTTTTGTTCAAAAGCTCATCAACAGATATAGCAAGTATGCTTCATAAAGAAATATCCTATACCTACCTGGGTGGTTGAAAAATTAAATGATTATGTAGCCGTATAAGCTCTTAAATAAGTAAGATTCATATTCCCTCGTGTTTTTTGCAAATGTACAAAGAAATGTTCAGATGTTTATGGTTATAGAATTAATTCTAGTCTTCTCTTAATGATTAGTGTAATTTGTATTGAATTTTTACACAAGCTTACCAATTGGTAAGATTATTTTTATTATGTACATCTTTGTATTGTGGTAAGAAATTAAAAAAACAGATGATGTTGGGGTAGTGACAGCTTAAATTGAAGAAAAATTTTTCCGTTTTTGTATCTAAAGAATTGAAAAATAGACTATTTTGAAAAATTAGCTAAAGCATCTTCCAATGCTTGTACAAAATTAATGTGATTTGTTTTATTACTTTCAAAAATAAAATCCCTCATACTTTTGCTTTCATATTTACTGAAATCGCCAACAATAGCCAGTCCTATGCGGTAGTTTGAAAATTTCTGTAGAATTTCCCCAGCAATTTTTGTTTTTAAATCAAAGAATTCTGGAGTAATATTTTTTTCGTGAAGAATAACTTTGTCAAACCCCTGATAATAGATATTTCCCATAAGATCCAACCCGTCTTGTGCAGACCGGATAATGATGTCATCAGAAATAATTTCTGCAATTTTAATAGAATTGATTTCGTGTTGCTGAATAATCATGTTTACTGTATTGTTTTTTTTATGTCATGTAGAAAGTGGTGTGGCGGAAATGCATCTCCCTGATTGGTAAGTGCAATAATACAGCTGTTATGCTCCAAATCTCTCCAGAATAAAGCTTTAAAACCGTTCAGGCCACCTGTATGCATTGCTGATTTTTCTCCGCTTTTATTCTCTATGTACCACGCAAAGCCGTAATTTGATATTTGTCCGTCAGATAACTGGAAAGGAGAATACATCATACTTATATTTTCTTTATTAATAAAAGAATTGTTTCGTAAAGCCTGATCAAATTTATAGAGATCTTCAGGAGTAGAGTAGATTCCACCGTCACCGGTTGTTAAAATTGAATAATCATCAGGCTGCTTTTGTTCATTATATCCGAGTGCTCTATTGTGAATAACTGTCCCAGGTTCATACACATAAGTGTTATTCATTTTTAATGGAGTAATAATCTGTTCATTGATGAATGTACTGTATGATCTACCTGAAACCTTTTCAATAATCAGAGAAAGAACAATATATCCGGTATTGCTGTACTTAAACTTGCTGTCCGGAACAAAATCAAGATTTTTAAGATCAAACAGCCAGTTTATTACCTCCTGATTCGTTAATCCTCTTTTAGAAAACAGGTTTTCATAATCCCTGATTCCTGAAGTATGATGCAAAAGCTGTCTGATCGTAATGTTTCTGGCATATTCAGGAAGCGTTATAAACCGGGATGCTTTATCATCAAACTTCAATAAACCTTTTTGCTCCAGCATGATAATAGCTGCTGCAGTGAAGGGTTTACTGAGGGATGCAATGTAAAATGAGGTATTTTTATCTGTTTTCAGCCCTTTTTCAAAGTTGCGGAAACCCAAAGCCGTATCGCAAACAATCCTGCCGTTGTTCACAATCAAAACGGAACCGTTGAACTCTCCTTTACTATAATATTTACTCACCACATCCCGAGGATGCTTTTGGCAGGATACCAGTTGCATAATCAGTGAAAGACAAATGAGAATTTTCCATAGTAAAGTTTTCATAGGTTCAGTATTTAAACAGGTAAAATTACTTATTTCCCTGCATAAATAAATCGGTCATTTTCAGATAAATCCTTCAATAGTTGTGCATTAGGAAAATCCTGATAAAGACTGAGTGTTTCCAGCCCCAGCTTCTGATTGATTTCAAGGAATACAAGTCCGTTCTCATTCAAATACTTTTCAGCATCTTCCGCAATTTTTCTGTAAAAGATCAAAGCATCTGAAGTAGGAGAGAAAAGGGCCATTTTAGGTTCAAATCCTTTCACAGAATCAGCAATTTCGATCTCTTCTTCAATCCCGATGTAGGGAGGATTTGAAATGATGATATCATAATTTTCAGCCAGATCAAAATTAAGGTAGTCAGCATGAATGAACCGGATTTTCAATTGGTGATACTCTGCATTTCTTTGGGCTGTCTTCAAAGCTTTCTCAGAAAAATCAATAGATGAAACCTCTGCTTCTGGGAAATGTTTCTTTAAAACCAATGGAATAACTCCGCTTCCGGTTCCTATATCCAAAATCTTTAGACCTGGAACCTTTAACTTTGAACCTTTAATCTCCCTGATAGCAATTTCCAATAGTTCTTCTGTTTCAGGGCGGGGAATCAGAACATTTTCATCCACAAAGAATTTCATTCCGTAAAATTCTGTTTCTCCTAATATCTGCTGATAAGGTCTTCCGGTTTTAAGTTCTGAAACAAGAAAACACAGTTTTTCCTTATCATCAGTCAGAAGCTCCTGTTCAGCAAATCTTCTTTGCTGAAATGAATCGAAACCTACGATTTGATGAATGAATAAAGACGATAAAAACACACTTTCCGAGTCTGTATAAAGATCGGAAAGTTCTGTTTTGAAATATTTTTTAAATCCTGAGATTGTCATTTATCTTGTAAAAACCAGTTTTGTATCTGTAGACTTCTCTTCATCAATTCTGTATCCTTCATAGTTGAATGCTTTTACATCCTCCAGTGTTTTGGCATTGGTCTCTGCGCAGAATCTAACCACAAGACCTCTGGCATGCTTTGTATACACAACAATGGTCTTCAGTTTTCCATCTTTTAATTCATAAAAATCAAAATCAATGACTTTGTGATTCAGTTTTTTTCTGTCGATTACTTTTCCATACTCGTTGCTGGCAAGGTGAAGGAGGATTTCTCCTTTTTTCATCTCAGAATTCAACTGCTCTGTAATCTTTTCTCTCCAGAATTCGTATAGGTTTTTATATTGCTCAAATTCAAAAGGACGGCCCATTTCAAGTCTGTAAAGCATTACTTTATCAGATGGTTTCAGTAAGCCGTAAAGCCCGGAAAGGATTCTGTAGTTTTTTTGAAGGTAATCTACAGCATTTTTATCCAGTGTTTTGGCATCAAGACCTCTGTAAACCTCTCCTGTAAAGGCAAACATTGCAGGAGCAGATTCTTTTGCTGTAGGTTTGGACTTCCATTTTTGATTTCTTTCCCAGTTTTCATCAGCAAGCTTTGGGGATATTTCCATAAGCTCGGAAAGGTATTTTGGGGATTTTTCTTTTAAATAAGATTGTATCAATGCTGCATCTTCAATGAATTTGGGAGTAGTGGTTTTCAACAGATCCGTTGAATTTTCCGTGTTCATTAATTTGGCAGGAGATGTTATAATTTTCATAATGTTAAAATACAGATAAGTGTTTTATATCAATACAATTCATGACCATCATTGCGATAAAATCAATCATAAAATGACAGATGATCAGAATTTTAATATTTGAATAGCGTTTATAAAATACAGCAAACACGATTCCGATAAAGAAAGGTCCGAGAACCTGGCTTATGGTACCGTAAGTACTATGTAAAATTCCAAATAAGACCGATGAAATAACAATTACAACGGTGGGGTTGTTGTAGATTTTTTCAAGCCTGGACTGTACATAGCCCCGCATCAGCAATTCCTCTACAATAGCAGCGGTAAGGCATGTAAAAATAACTAAAAAATAGTTATTTCTAAAAATGGGAACAAGGTTGAGAAGCTTATTGCTTATTTTTTCCTCTATAAAAAACAGGATGATTGCATTCAGAATTCCTCCGCCAATCAAACAGATAAAATATAAGCTCAGTACAGCTTTGACATAAAATGCAGCTGAATATTTTGTCTCTTCCTTAAGTAAAAAAGCACTTTTCTCAATAAAGACATTGTATAGAAATACAATGATAAGAACGATCCATAGTATAATTCTGCTGAGAAAGAAATTGGTTTCTGTAATTCCTCTTATTCCCGTTATTGTGGTAACAGCAGGAAAAGAATAGAGCATCGCTGCCGCTAAAATAACAAAAGTGAGTAAAATTCCTACAGCATATTTCCCGGTAAGACTCATAATTCAGTACCCTAAACCTTGAACTTTAACTTTGAACCTTGAATTAAATGATCCCTTTTCCCTGACGGATAATCTCCGGTTCTCCTGAAGTAAGGTCTACAATAGTAGAAGCTACATTATCACCATATCCTGAATCAATGACGATATCTACCAGATGATCATATTTTTCAGCAATAAGTTCAGGATCGGTAGAGTATTCGATAATTTCATCATCATCTTTAATGGAAGTGGATGCTATGGGATGGCCAAGTTTTTCAACAATAAGCTGCGGAATCGGATGATCCGGAACACGGATACCAATTGTTTTGTGGCCTTTATAGGCTAAAGGTAAACTTTTGTTGGCTTCAAGAATGAAGGTAAACGGCCCGGGAAGATGACTTTTCAGAAATCTGAAAACTGATGTATCAATAGGTCTTGTAAAGTCAGAAAGATGGCTGAGATCATTACAGATAATTGAGAATTTAGACTTGTCAAGCTTCATTTTTTTGAGCTGAGCCAGCTTTTCCATGGCTTTTATATCAAAAATATTACAGCCTAAAGCATAAATCGTATCAGAAGGATAGATAATCAGCCCGCCATTGTTTAAAGTTTTAATAACCTCATTCACAAGATTTTCCTGTGGGTTGTCTGGATAAATTTTTAATATTTTTGCCATAAAACAAAGATACAAATAATAAAATAGTTTTTATAAAAGTCCTTTATTTAAAAGAAAAATTAGGATTTGTAAAAATTATTCGTACCTTTGCAATCCAATATCGCGGGATGGAGCAGTAGGTAGCTCGTCGGGCTCATAACCCGAAGGTCATCGGTTCGAGTCCGGTTCCCGCTACTAAGTAAGTGCTTTCGGTAAGCACTCTAAAAATACACCGCGGGATGGAGCAGTAGGTAGCTCGTCGGGCTCATAACCCGAAGGTCATCGGTTCGAGTCCGGTTCCCGCTACTAAGCAAGTGCTTTCGGTAAGCACTCTAAAAATACACCGCGGGATGGAGCAGTAGGTAGCTCGTCGGGCTCATAACCCGAAGGTCATCGGTTCGAGTCCGGTTCCCGCTACTAAGCAAGTGTTTTCGGTAAACACTCTAAAAATATACCGCGGGATGGAGCAGTAGGTAGCTCGTCGGGCTCATAACCCGAAGGTCATCGGTTCGAGTCCGGTTCCCGCTACTAAGCAAGTGTTTTCGGTAAACACTCTAAAAATATACCGCGGGATGGAGCAGTAGGTAGCTCGTCGGGCTCATAACCCGAAGGTCATCGGTTCGAGTCCGGTTCCCGCTACTAAACGAAAGAGAAGCAATATCATATTGCTTCTCTTTTTATTTCCTGGCCATTGCAGGCAAAATGAAACCCCACGGAAATTTGATTTAATCAGTATTCATTTCCTTCCATTTTTTATAAGCTTCTTTTTTCATACAATGCCCGCACGGACGGTAATTGTTTTGTAATGCTTCTTTTTCATCTGCAAAGAAAACCCTGTTCTCTTTCTTCATTCTTTTTCCTGAACGGCAACTGAGTAATCCGTAGATTTTTAATTTTTTATTTCCTCCAAAACGAATTTCCCTGCTATGGATTTTACTTCTAAGGTTTTCAGATGATAGTTGAGAATGCTGAATCATGATTCATCTATTGATAACGTTTAATAATTAACTGGCTGCATCATGGAAAATAATACCTAAAGCATAACGGTTTCCGTCTTTAACTTCACTTACGCCATGTTTCATATTGACCCTGTAATAGCCTTTGGTTCCTTTCTCTGGTTTAAACTGAGTCGTAAAAATAAGAACATCTCCTTTTTGGGGTTGCAGAACAATAGCCTTTGACTGAGCTCTGGGAATCTGCTGGGTAAGCACAAACTCGCCTCCCGTAAAATCCTTGCCGGGTTCGCTGAGCATTAAAACAATCTGAATGGGAAAATAAATATCTCCATATAAATCCTGATGCAGTGTATTGAATCCATCTTTTCCGTATTTTAAAATTAATGCCGTTGCTTTTTGCTGCCCGTTAAGATGACACTGGTCTAAGAATTCTTGATGATCTGAAGGAAAATGGGTGTCTATTTGTAAAGCTTTAAACCATACATTGGCAACAGGTGCCAGATAAGGATAAATAGTTGTTCGTATGGTTTGAATAATTTCAGGTAATGGATAGTTGAAATACTTATATTCACCCAATCCGAAACGATGTCTGGCCATGACAACTGTTTTCCGGTAAAAAGCTGGATGATCATAATCCAATTTCAGTTTTTCACATTCGTTTTCTGACAGCAGATTATCAATGATGGCATAGCCGTTTTGATGCATTGTTTCCGTAAGGCTTTCCCAGTCAATATTCTTGATTGTATGAATGATATCTTTCATTGTTTTGATTTTATTCTGCAAAAATCTATAGTTCTTCAGAACAATACAATCCGAAACATGTGGTTTTTTATAGATGAATAAAGAGTTATAAAGTATCTGGCCTATTGATTTAATATATTTCTGGATGATACCACTGGTCCTGTTTAAGGCTACCTTTGCCTTGTTAATAAAAATAGATATAACGATGAATTACATTATTAAAAAAGCAAGTCTTGAGGATCTTGATGAAACAGCTGAATTGTTCAATCTTTATCGTGTTTTTTACAGACAGGAATCAGACGTTGAAAAGGGGAAGGCTTTTCTCAAAGAAAGGTTTTTAAATAGTGAATCTGATATTTTTCTTGTAATGGCAGAGGGCAAAGCAGTAGGTTTTGTACAGCTTTATAAACTATTTCACTATACCAAATTACAAAAACAATGGCTGTTAAGTGATCTCTTTGTTCATCCGGATTATAGAGGAAAAGGGTTTTCTGTAGCACTAATTGACCGAAGTAAACAATGGTGTGAAGAGACAGGAGCGTGTGGACTTATGCTTGAAACCGAAAAAACGAATGATATAGGAAACACACTGTACCCACGCTGCGGGTTTGAATATGACGGACTACATAATTACTACCATTGGTGGAAGTAGAATAAAGCTATTCAGTACTGATCATAGTGCAGCTTTTTCAGCTACTTTTACTTCTATAAGGACAAGTAGTATTACTTCTACAGTTCTGAACGTTTAATTCTACAGGTATTTTCAGCCAGTAGAAGGGTATAATCCTATTTTTGTAAAGCTCTTACAGATCATGGGTAGGACAGTTGATCTGTAGAGCGTATGCAAAAAAATCTCTGCCTATTTTCTACTTTTTCCCCAAGGTTTTATGATTAGTACCACAAAACTGCTTTTTCCGGCGGAGATTTTTTGCTTTTGAATACAAAAAGAGAATGACGATCGTCATTCTCTTTTTGTATTCTTAAAATATATTTAAATATTATTGAGCCAGTTGAGCATAAGGAGTAAGCTTGTTGTCATCAGACATGGTCTGTCCCAGAAAGTCTCTTTTCTGATCCGCTTTCATTCTGCCTGCAGCATCATTGGCATTGAAATAAGCTTCACTTAGTTTTGTAGCGATATCAGCAGGTTTGAAATCGAATTTTGTATCTCCTTCAACTCCAAGATAACCATTCTTTCTTGTAAGGTTAGTAATATAATTGTTGTAATTGATCATGGTTCCTCTCATCATATTGTTATGGTATTCCATACATTTCTTAGCTTTTTTAGATGAATTGTTCAGGATACAGTTTTTCATGTTGTTTCTGTATAAAAACCATTCAGATTCTACAATACCATATTCTTTACCCAAAGCAATCTTTCCGTTATTCACAATATTATTATCGCCTTCTTTTGTAGCGATCGTCTGAAGATGTTGAATAACCAATGGAACGGTAGCTTCGATTTTTGATTTTGTATCTTTCAGTATGCTAAGATCGGCAGCAGGAGAACCCTTCTTTTGTGCTGTAGTAACATTAAAAATAAGCAGTAATAGTACAATCAGTAAATTATATCTTTTCATGAGAAATTTTTAAAGCACTAAAATAAATATAATTTCCCGGTTAAAACAAATTCATTTTAATTTTATTTAATAAAATTTAACAAGTTTTAAGGATTTACCTCTGAATTGTTTCTTTTTCTATCGATTAAGCAGGCTATATTTTCACTCTCTTAAAAATTTAATATATTTTAACTATTTTTATTCAATTGATTATCAGGTGTTTAATGTTTTGCTGGTGTTTATCACTAAAAAAATAGTTGTTTGGTTAAATTTTATTTCTACATTTGTATAACTAATTTCTTAGTGATATAGAAGTTGAAAGGTTTATATCACGATAAATGATAAATGAACAGGATATGAAAATTCAGACTTTAACAAAAGCAGAAGAACAGGTAATGCAGTATTTATGGAAGATAGAAAAAGGATTTCTTAAGGATGTTCTTGATCTTTTTCCGGAACCCAAGCCCCATACCAATACGGTATCTACCATTTTAAAAGTGTTGAAAGACAAAGAATTTGTAGACTATCGTGTACATGGAAGACAGCATGAGTATTTTCCGCTGGTTTCAAAAGAACAGTATTCCGGGAAAACCATGAAAAGTCTTGTAAAGAACTATTTCAAAGGCTCTTACAAAAGTGCCGTTTCATTTCTGGTAGAAAAAAATGAAATGACGGTAGAAGATCTTGAGATGCTATTGGATGAACTCAAAAATAAAGACTAGGACCTATGGAAGCAATACTTTTATACTTTGGAAAAATTATTTTATGTTCAGGTGTAACATTTTTGTATTATCAATTGTCTTTAAAGGACAAGACATTCCATCATTATAACAGATTTTATCTGCTGGCAGCAATTGTGATATCCCTGTTATTGCCGCTCATCCGAGTAGATGATTTTACGATAGAGGTGAATAATGATATGTATATGCTTCTTGACAAGATTCAGAATTTTAATTCAGAAAAAAATATAAACAATGGTAACCTTTATTTTAACATTATTTTTTCAGCTCTGGGACTGGTTTCTTTCTATTTTCTAGGAAGGCTGCTGTATGGGATTTTTAAAATCCAGCAGTTTAAAAATCAATTTCAGAAAGAAAGCTTTGACGGGATCAACTTTTACCGTACAGACCTTAATGAAGCTCCGTTTTCCTATTTTAAAAACCTGTTCTGGAAGAATACAATTACCCTGCATTCTGATATCGGAAAACAGATTTTAAAGCATGAAATGGTACATATTGAGCAGAAACATTCCTTTGATAAGATCTTTATCGAGATTATTACTTCTGTTTTCTGGTTCAATCCGTTTTTTCATATCATCAAAAAAGAAATTAATCTCATCCACGAATACCTGGCGGATAAAAAAGCCGTACAGCAGTCGGACACCAAAGCATTTGCGCAGATGCTTTTAGCAAGCCACTTTTCCGGAACACAGTTGCCTGCTGCCAGTCCGTTTCTAAGTTCAAACCTTAAAAAAAGACTTAAGATGTTACAAAAACCAAAAACCAAGTTCGGATATGCGCGAAGAATTCTTGCATTACCGGTTTTATTTACCGTAGCGTTTGCTTATCTGGTAAATGCGAAGAACAGAGAAATCGAAGAAACCAATCTTTCTATTAAAAAAGCAGTTTCAGAAATCAAAAAAGATACCATCAGACCTGAAAAATCGGTTCAGGGAAATATCCCGGAATTAAAAACCTTATCACCCGGTGAACACAAAAAATTAACTGATCTTGAAAAGAAGATAAAAGAAAAAGAGAAGGAGCTGGATGGATTGGATCCGGAAAGTGATGCCTTCAGTGATAAAATTGAAGAAATAAGTAATCTGGCATCAGAGATTGGAGAGGTCGCTGCCAAAGTTGAAGTTGATAAATATTTCAATTCTGCTGAATGGAAAAATCAGATGAAGGAGCTTGAAAATATGGATCCTCTTGATAAGAAAGAACTTCGCAAAATAAAAAGAGCAGCTAAAAAAGCGGGAAGAGAGGCTGCAAGAGCGGTAAAAGACATCGTTCCGCCCACACCGCCTAATGCACCAGATGCACCTCTGGCGCCAATAGCTCCAGAAGCTCCACTTGCCCCAAAGGCTCCTAAAGCTCCCAAAGTAGTTTATTTTAAAAATAATAACACCGTTTACTATAAGGATCTGAGCGCTAAAGAAAAAGAAGAAGTACGCAAAGCAATGGCAGAAGCCAGAGATGCGATGAAAGAAGCTTTAAAAGCCAGAGTAGAAGGTGAAACAGCAAGAGCCGAAGGAGACAGAATCAGAGTGAAGGCTGAAAGAATCAGAATTGATGGGGAAAAAATCCGAAAACAATTTGAAAAAGCCCGTGCGGAAGCAGAGAAAAGATCTGTCAGCTTCAGAGACGGAGCATTTATTAAATTTGACGGTAAACCTGATGTTATTGTAATGAATGCTGATTTTATCAAAAAAGATGGCAACGGAAATATTGCCATGAATGGGGTGAAAAATTTCAGAATAAGCGGTAATGATGATGTACAATACAAGTATTATATTGACGGAAGGGAAGTTTCTAAGGACGATGTTAACTCATTGGATACAAGTAATATATCGAAAGTTAATGTCAATACTCAGAAAAAAGGAGATGTTAAGCAAGGGGAAATAAGAATTGAAACAAAGAAATAAAGTTCCATCAGGCTTTGTCAGTTTCAGATTGGCAAAGCCTTTTTTTAAACATACATTATGAAAAGTAAAATTCTATTTTTTTTATTTCTGGGTGGGCTTGTCAGTGCACAGGTCAACAGGTTTTTTTATGAATATAAGTTTATTCCGGATTCCAATAATAAGGAAGATGTAAAGACGGAAATGATGATGCTCGATATCGATAAAAACGGATCAAGCTATTACAGCCGTGATAAATTTGTAGCAGATTCCACCGGAAAAGCAGAACTTGAAAAACAGTTGAAAGCAGGCAGCGGAAATATCAGTATCAACAAAAGAGAAAGACCGGGGCAGGTTTCTTATAAAGTTACCAAACAATACCCGGATTTTAAAACTTATCTCTTCAGAAGCATTTCTACAGATAAGTATAAAATAAAAGAAGATCAGAAACCGGAATGGAAGATATTGCCCGAGAAACAAAAAATAGGAGCGTATCAGGCTCAGAAAGCCACTGCCAGCTTTGGAGGAAGGGAATGGACAGCCTGGTTTACGACAGATATTCCTTTTCAGGATGGGCCTTATATTTTTTACGGCCTTCCCGGCCTTATCGTAAAAATTGAGGATACTACCGGATCTCATATCATGACGATGATAGGTAATAAAACGATTAATACTCCGGCCGGTGAATCGGAAATGCAGATGCCTGATCATGTAAGAGCGCTGGGAGTTGGCGGAAAAGAGCTGGAAGTCACAAAAGATCAGTTCAAAAAAGTATGGAAGGCTTATGTAAATGATCCTGCAAAGAATATGAGAGAAATGTTGATGAAAAATGGTGATGGCAATACCAAATTTAGTTTCAAGCTAAGAACAGGAGACGGCAAAGAAATCTCAGATCCCAATCAGGTACTTAGGGAAATAGAAAAAAATACTAAAGAAGCCCTAAAAAAAGATAACAATCCGATTGAACCGGATCTGGTAAATTAAAAATTATATTTTCTAATATCTGCAGGATGGCATTTTTTGTCATCCTGTTTTTTTTGATAAAAGAAGTCAAAGAAAATGTGATCGTATCAATTTATAATGTTATAATATATTTTTTTATCTTTCAATAAGCAATAAGCAATAAGCAATAAGCAATAAGCAATAAGCAATAAGCAGTAAGCAATAAGCAATAAGCAATAAACTTTATATCTTATGACAGAAAAGGAAAAATGTGCAGCCGGACTTTTATACAACGCCAACTACGATAAAGAATTAATAGAAGAACGCATTGCATGCAAAGATTTGTGTCAGGAATATAATGCTCTCAAAAACTCTGATTCCGAAAACAGATACCAGCTTCTTAAAAGGATTATCGGCAGTATAAAAGAAAATATCTGTATAGAGCCCAGTTTCTGGTGTGATTACGGATATAATATAACCGTAGGAGAGAATTTCTACGCCAATCACAATCTGGTCATTTTGGATTGTGCCAAAGTAGAGTTTGGTGATAATGTGTTTATAGGCCCCAACTGCAGTTTTTATACGGCAGGTCATCCGCTTGATGCGAAACAGCGAAATGAAGGACTGGAATATGCACATCCCATCAAAGTAGGCGATAATGTCTGGCTGGGAGGCAATGTGGTTGTACTTCCGGGTGTTTCTATCGGAAATAATTCTGTGATTGGAGCTGGAAGTGTGGTAACGAAAGATATTCCTGAGAATGTAGTGGCCGTGGGAAATCCGTGTAAGATTGTGAAAAATATCCCGGAAGAATAATATACAGGATCACTATAAAGTAAAATCCCGAAACAATGTTCCGGGATTTTTATGTTTGAACAAGGATCAGTAATTACGCTAATTTCTGAGAATCTGCAACAAACTGAGCCAATCCGCTGTCTGTTAATGGGTGCTTCAATAAGCTTAAGATTGGAGGAAGTGGAGATGTGATAACATCAGCTCCGATTTTAGCACAGTCGATGATATGCATTGAGTGACGGATAGAAGCTGCCAGGATTTCAGTTTCGTACATATAGTTATCGAAAATCAATCTGATTTCCTGAATGAGGTTCAAACCGTCTGTAGAGATATCATCTAATCTTCCTAAGAAAGGAGAAACATACGTTGCTCCCGCTTTAGCTGCCAGAAGAGCCTGTCCCGGAGAGAAGATCAATGTACAGTTAGTTTTGATACCTTTATCTGAAAAATATTTTAAAGCTTTGATTCCGTCTTTGATCATCGGAATTTTTACAACGATATTTGGATGAATAGCAGCCAATTCGTCTCCTTCTTTAATCATTTCTTCATACGTTGTAGAAAGAACTTCCGCAGAAATATCTCCGTCTACAAGCTCGCAGATCGTTTTATAATGGTTTTTGATGGCTTCAGCTCCCTGAATACCTTCTTTTGCCATTAGGGAAGGGTTGGTTGTTACACCATCTAAAATTCCAAGGTCTCTTGCTTCCTTGATTTGCTCTAAATTAGCTGTGTCAATAAAAAATTTCATTTTGATAAATAGATTTATTGATACAAATATAGGGAATTAATTGGGTTATGAGGTATGAATTTTGAGTTACGGGATTTTGGGTTTGCGGTGGTAGAGTGAGAGGGTTTGAGGGTAAACGGGTTTGGCTGTGGGAGTGTATGAAAGTAATGGTTTTGAAATAATAAAAAAAGAAATTCCCTACATATTCGTCAAACTGTTATTTTTGCTTCTAGCTTCTAGCTTCTAGCTTCTAGCTTCTAGCTTCTAGCTTCCAGCTTCCAGCCAGACCAACTTAAATTACCATCCATGAAAAACAATAGTTTCAGCGCCACATTGGAAATCATAGGAATTAATCCTTTTGTATTTGTTCCGGAAGAAATACTGGACACGATTTTTGAAAAATCCGGGAGAAATAAGAGCCCGATCGCTGTCAAAGGAACGGTGAACGGGAAAGAATTCAAACAGAATCTTATGAAATATTTAGGTGAGTGGAGGCTTTACGTGAATCTGGCTATGCTGAAAAATTCTCCCAAAAGAATCGGGGAAATCATTGAAGTCGTACTGGAGTATGATGATTCTGACAGAAGTATTTCCATCCATCCCCAACTGGAAAAGGCAATTAAAGAAAGTGCTTTAGCTAAGGAAAATTTTGAAAAGCTGATTCCTTCAAGAAAAAATGAGCTGGTAAGGTATATTAATAATTTAAAAACTAAAGCCAGTATTCAGAAAAATATTGAGAAAATCATCAGGCATCTGCATGGTGAAACAGATTTTTTCGGAAAGATGATTGAGTAGGATCATAGCAAGACAAAATTTCAAATAATACAGGAAATCTGGAATTATAAAAGAGTAACTCTGCACAAAAAAATATATTTTAAATTTAATGGAAAGATTAGCTTAAATTCTCTTATTCCTAAGGGTGCTAAGAAAGCTACAATATTGCTGATGAAGCTTTATGATTACATGCGCTTAGAAAGGATCAATGAAATTGATTCCATCCTTTGCTTCCTCAAAAATTTAACAGCATTTACTTGATCTTTGCGTTAAATTTAAATCATGATTTTTGATATTAAAACATATATAAATAAACAAAAATGCCGGAAAAATTTCCGGCATTTTCTTTTTTACTAAGAATTTAATGCTTTGCTAAGCTTCACAGCATCCTGGTTGGTAGGATCGTACTGTATCGATTTCGCAATATGTTCTTTTGCTTTATTAGGATCTGTTTTCTGCTCTGTAAAGGCAAGATAGAAATAAGCATATGCCAGATTCTTCTTGTTTTGCTCTACTTCTTCAGGTTTTACCGTTGCAATATACTTTTCATAAGCAATTTTTGCGTTGGCATCATCTTTTGCAGACTGATAGGCATAAGCCTGGCTGTAATAAGCCGGAGCCCAGTCCGGTAATAAAACTGATATTTTTTTCCAGGTATCAATTGCATTTGGCCAGTCTGAAGCTTCCTGATAAGCATTAGCCAGTTTTGCTAATGATTCTGCATCCTTTGGATTGGCCGCGATCTGTTTTTTAAGATCTTCGATAGTTGGATTAGTTGTTTGACTCGTTGCTGCTGAAGTTTCAGGCTGAGTCGTTTGTGCATTTACAAGACTTACACTTCCTGCTAGTATTAAGCCTAAAAACAGGCTATTAATTTTACTCATTTTCATAATCTTATATTTTAAAGTCAAAATCTAAAATTCAATAATAATTCCACAAAACCGTAAATTTTAGAGGCTTTAAGTTTTTTTAGAAAATATTAACGGGATTGATGTTTTTTTTAATTTAATTTTTGATTCGTTGATCTTTGAGGCTATCTTTGTGATTCGTTTTTTAATAATACTTATAAATTTCGTGGTATGAATATCATATTAGCTTCAACATCTACACTTTTTGGTGGAGAATATCTGGAATACTTAAGAGAAGAATTAATCCAACTTTATAACGGAATTGATGAAATTGTATTTATTCCTTTCGCAAGACCAGGCGGAATTTCCCATGATGATTATACCGCAAAAGCACGTTCTTTCTTTGAAACCATCGATATAAAAGTGAAAGGTCTTCACGAATTTGAAGATAAAAAGGAAGCCATTCATCAGGCAAAAGGTTTCTTTACAGGAGGCGGAAATACCTTTTTATTGGTTAAAACATTACATGAAGAAGGCCTGATGTCTGTCCTGAAAGAAAATGTATCAAAAGGAAAAGCCTATCTCGGATGCAGCGCAGGAAGCAATATCGGAGGCCAGAATATGAAGACAACGAACGATATGCCGATTGTATATCCGCCAAGTTTCGACTGTATGGGATTGGTGCCTTTCAATATTAATCCGCATTATCTTGATCCTAATCCCGACTTAAAACATAATGGAGAAACCAGAGAAACCCGTATTCAGGAGTTTCTTACCCAGAATGATATCAAAGTGGTTGGTCTCAGAGAAGGGAACTGGATCAGAAGAACCAATGATTCCATTACTGTAGAAGGAAGTGAACTGACAAGGATTTTTGAAAAAGGAAAAGAGCCTTACGAAATAGAAGCAGGAAGCAGACTTTAATGAGCGAAAATGAAATTCATCTTTTCATAGAACGCAATCTCACTAACTTTTCAGTGAACAGTACCGGATGGAATGAACTGATCCGGAAATTGCTGTATGAATTTGCTTTGGCAGGCTGGAATATGGAATACCGTGTCTTTGGAAAGGAGAAGTTTGGTGAATTGAGATGCTATACCTATTCTGAGGATGAAATACTCAATAACAAGCTTAAAAACATCAAAGATAAGTATTCGAAATTATCGGTAAAGACTTGTGAAATCTGTGGCAGCGAAGGGAAAATGAGAGCAATAGGCTCATGGCAGACAACATTGTGCCTGGACCATTTTCTGGAGCAGCAGCCCGTTATTGAGATTGATGATAAACAGAATATCAAAAGAAATAATGAGAGCGTTCTGAATAGTAAAGATATTGCCAAAGCCGAGATTGAATATGATCTTCAGAGTTTATGGCTTTATACCCATCATGAAGAGAGTTTTTATTTTTCATGGCAGGAACCCAATTATTATCTGCTTTTGAGAAGCGTTCCCCTGTCTGTTTTTCCAGAAGAAAACCAGAATGAAATCTCAGCAATATTTCAGGACCTTCGGAATTGTGAAATATGCGGTTATAAAGCTGTGCACCAAAGAAATTGTCTGCGATGTCATCATGAACCCTGGAATGATTCAGGATATTTTATTCAGGATTACGGGGAAAAATCAAACTATATAAAGGAATGCCAGATGGACATTTTTATAGATGAAGATGATTATGAGAAATATTTCAAACATGATCGTTCATTTGAAAAATCTCCTGGCCATCAGATACTTTTCACCTCCGAAGAGCTCAGTGAGTATGAAAAGCTTTTATTTTAACTATATTTGATCAGAATTTAAATCAATAGAAAAAGGTCCGTATACTCTTTGTAAACTGTATTGGAAACCTTTGCATGCAGACCCAAATAACAATGTAATGAAAAAAACATTTGCAGTTCTCATACTCTCTGTACAGATGGTTGCTGCACAGAATATAGCCCAAAAATTAGATAAAGTAACAAAGGATCTTATGGATTCTTCAGGAGCAGTATCTTCCAGCTTATCTTTTTATGTTTCCGATGAAAACGGAAACTTTTTATATGAATATCAGGGAAATAAAGGTCTTTCTACTGCCTCTACACAAAAGATTTTCACGGCAGGAGCTGCACTGGAAACTTTAGGAAAAAACTATACTTTTACCACCACTTCAAGCTATTCCGGAAATATCTCCGGAGGAACGCTGAATGGAAACCTTTTCATCAGCTCCAATGGCGACCCTACTTTGGGAAGCTGGAGATATGATGGCTATAAACCCGAAAATTTTAAAAGGAAACTGATTGATGCTATCAAAAATTCAGGGATAACAAAAATATCCGGTGATCTGATTATTGATGATTCTTATTTTGATCATCAAACGATTCCGGGAGGCTGGCCGTGGGATGACCTGGGGAATTACTATGGTGCGGGTGTATGGGGAATCAACTGGAAAGAGAACCAGTTTGATATCAATATTAATGGAACCGATTTTAAAAGCTTTTCTTATCCGCTGGAGGGTGTAAAGTGGCTGAATGATCTGAAAACAGGAGGAAACTCGGATCAAAGCTTGATCTTTACCGCTCCTCATTCTGATGTCGCTTTGATTAATGGAATGCTTCCGGCTGGAAAAACAGTAACGGTTTCCGGTTCTGCTCCCAATCCGCCGCTACAGCTGGCAGCAGAAGTAAAACAATGGCTTAAGGAATCAGGAATTGAACTTTCTGGAAAAGCTGTAACGAATTCTCAGCTTGAAATAGATGGAAAAAATCCTTTATCAGCTCCAAAAAATAATATTCTCCTGACTTATCAATCTCCGACTCTTGATAAAATAGTGTACTGGTTTCTGAGAAAAAGTATCAATCTGTATGGAGAAACATTAATTAAAACATTAGGAAAAGAGAAAAAAGGAAATTCAAGCTTTAAAAGCGGAGTTGCCTATCTGAAAGAATTCTGGAAATCAAGAGGAATTAATCCTAATATGATCAACTTTGCAGATGGAAGCGGACTTTCCCCCCAGAATTATGTGTCCGCAAAAGCAGAAGTGCAGGCTCTTTTATATGCTAAAAAACAATCATGGTTTGAAGCGTACTATGATGGATTTCCGGTTCAGGATAATGGTATGAAAATGAAAAGCGGAACCATGAGAGATACCAAATCTTTTGCCGGATACCACACCGCAAAAGATGGGAAAAAATATGTATTTTCGATTATCATCAACAACTATCAGGGAAGCGGAAATACTGAGCTGCAGAAAATCCTGAATGTTTTAAAATAAAATACCTTTGAGAAAATCCATCCTCACCAGACTGAATAACTGGATCATTTTTGTTGTGATGACTACTTTGGTGATCGCCATTGTAGTGGCTTCAACATCGCTTATTAATTTTCTCAGAAAAGAGGAGATCAAAAGGATCAGTCTTCTTTCCAAAGCGATAAGAATACAACAGGAGGTTAAAACTCCGGATACTGATGTTCTGGATCTGCTGCCGGATATCCTGAATATCAACAATACCATTCCGTTTATTGTAACAGACAAATATAAGAACCCGATTCTTGACCTCGGATACTATAGAAATATTCCTGAAAGTACGATTAAGAATCCTGAAAAACTACAGGATCTGATCCGGAATATGGAGAAAAATTATGATCCTATCGAGATTAAAGTGCCGGATGGAAATAATCAGTTTGTCTATTATGACAACTCGCGTCTGCTTAATAATCTTCGCTATTCTCCCTATATTTTAGGGTTGTTTATTTTGCTGTATTTTGGTTTTTCTTTCTGGTTTTTCAAAACTATTAAAAAGACGGATGAAGGATATCTTTGGGCGGGTCTGGCTAAAGAAACTGCACATCAGATCGGAACTCCTTTATCATCCATGATCGGGTGGATGGAAATTATGAAGCTTGATAATCCGGATTCGGAAGGAGTACATGAAATAGAAAAAGATATTGAAAGACTCAGAACGATCTCAGAGCGATTCTCAAAAATAGGTTCTGTTCCAGAACTGAATGACAGAAATTTTAATGAAACCATTCAGGAGAATTATGATTATTTAAAAACAAGGATCTCCAGAAAGATCAATTTTACGCTTAATCTTCCTACGTATACCGTTCTGGTTCCTCACAATAAAATTCTGATGAGCTGGGTCATTGAAAATCTGGTAAAAAATGCGGTGGATGCGATGAAAGGTGAAGGCTCTATTACCATGTCTGTCTTTGAAAGAAATAAGAATATTTTAATTGAAGTAAAAGATAATGGAAGCGGAATGACTAAACAGCAGGCACGAAATGCTTTTAATCCCGGATATTCTACCAAGAAAAGAGGCTGGGGACTAGGATTGTCACTGGCAAGAAGAGTTATTCATGAATACCACAATGGAGATATTAAGATTTCCCAGACTGAAGTAGGAAAGGGGAGTACTTTCAGGATTACGATCAGAAAAGAGGATTGATTCTCGTTGAAATTAGGGCCAATAAGAAACCTAACAGGTTTTCAAAACCTGTTAGGTTTGTATCAAGATAAAGCTGATAAAAATAAAAAGCAGGGAAATTTTCCCCGCTTTTCACTTTATTTTTTACCTGTAAGCCACTGAGTCTGCAGTTTCAGTTCTTCCGGTGTTGGATTCGCTTTGAAAGAAAGTGTTTCCATGGTCATTTTATCCAGAATAGCCTTTCCTTTCAATGTCATTTTCTCTTTTTTGCCGGCATTGTCTCTTAGAATGGTTACCGTAACTTCCTGTCCTTCTTTAATGGTTCTTGTATAACCAATAAAATCCTGTACCTTTTTGATATCTACCGTTCTTCCGTCTAAAGCAAGTACCTGGTCTGTGATTTTAAATCCGATACTTTTCGCAAACGGAGAAAGCGCAGAATGTTCATCAAAAGCAAAAGCATTGGTCTTTTCATCAAAACCTGTCTGGTTCGGGTCTTTGATAAACCAGAACAAAGGCTGGCTTTCCTGCTTTTTAATATCCACCCCTACCATGCTCAGATATTGTGCATAAGGTGTTGGCTGGTTTCCTGCGATATATTTGTTGTAGAATTCTTTTACCTGAGGATATCCGGTAACTGTTACCAATTCGTCAATCAGTTTATCATCTTTGAAAGGTTTGTTTTCACCAAATCTCTGAGACAATTTTCTGATCATATCCCTATATCCCATTTCTCCGTTGGACAATTTTCTAAGCTCGATGTCTAAGCACATGGCTAAAAGAGCTCCTTTCTCATAGACGTTTCTGTACTGATCTTTATAAGGCTCTACCAATACATTTTTACTCATTACTGTAAATGGCATTGTATCGTCATAGCTCTTGGAATTGGCAATTTTTTCACCAATTCTTTCAAGGAACTGATCTTTATTGATCAAACCTTCCTGGATCTGGAATAAGTTGGCAAAATATTCTGTTCCGCCTTCATACATCCATAAGTGCTGAGACATTTTCGGATCTGCATAATCAAAATAATGAATCTCTTCGGAATGGGTTTTCAGAGGGTTTACCGTATGGAAAAACTCGTGGGAAACGACATCTGTAATGGTATTGTCAATGGCATCCTTCGGCATTGCTTCAGGCAGTACCACACTTGTCGATTCGTGGTGTTCCAATGCTCCGAAACCTTTGATTCTTGGTCCGTCACCACCGGAAAGGTAAAGCATGATAGCATACTTTTTATTCGTGTTCATATCGCCCAGGAATTTCTTTTGGGCAACCACCATTTTTTCAAGATTTTCTTTGAAATCGGCAGCTTTATACTTTCCTGTCGGAGAATAAACGCCTAGCACTAGATCCATTCCTCCGGCATTGAAGGTAATATAATCCGGCTTTGTATACATTAATGGTGAATCGGTCACCTTAGCATAGTTGGCAAGAGTATAGGTATCTGTTGATTCAGATTTATCCTGATCTACCAGCGCTGTCGTTCCGTAGAAATCAGTGGGTTTCTGAATGACAAGCTGATAAGGAACATCCTGCATGTTCTCGATATATCCGATAAATCCGTGGGTATTGATCATGTATATCTTTCCTTCTTCAATATCAGTTCCTGAAGGAGAAAATACGGCTTTATGCTTAGAGGTATCCAATTCATCATCAAAACTGTCATTTACAAGATAAGAGATTTTGGAAAGACCCTGAGCATTTTTCAATGAATAGGTATTGTCATTTACTTTAGTATAAGTAAGCTCTTTTCCTTTATTATCGTAAAATTTGATTCCTTCGATGAATCTTCCGTAGTCGTCTACAGAATAAGTACCCGGAACTGTTTTAGGGAAATGAAATTTAATGTCACCGGATTTCATTTTTGGGAACTCCATGGTAACGGCTACTTTATCATCTTTTACGTTGACAAGGTCAATAGTGGTTTTTATAGACTGTGCATTTGCTAAAAAAGCAGCAAAAATACCAAGGCTAAGTACTGTTTTTCTCATTAGGTTTAAATTAATAGTTAAATAGTTGCTTTTTTTCTGAATTTGTTACGAAGAAAGTATTAAACTTTTCTTAAAATTTCAAGGTTAAAAAAGCGAAAAGGCAAATCTGCTGATGTGCGGATTTGCCTTTTTCTTTATTTCGTTTCCTTATAATTGATATAATAGTTCGGGTTTAGTTCAACCGGAGTACTCTTTTTAAGCTTTACAGTCTGCCATTCTTCCGTTGGAGTTATGGTCTGATCACCATTGATGATGATTGGTAATTTCAGGTTTTTTACCACATCGGTATACCGGAACTTTAAAGTATCACCATCCTGGGCATACTCAAGGGTTGGAATTTTTATTGTTCTCAGGTACTGATCAAATACCGTTGAAAAATCGATTCCCGATTTTGAGGAGATATAATTTTCTACCTGTTGTGTGGTAACCGTCTGATGATAAAAATCTTTATTCAAACCTCTTAAAATCTGTCTGAATTTTTCATCATTATGGATAACCTGTCTTATCGTGTGAAGCATATTGGCTCCTTTCGGGTACATATCTCCGCTGCCTTCATTTCTTACACCATAACGGCCGATAATAGGAATGTCATTGTCTATCAATTTCCTGATCCCCTGAACATAGGTGTCAGCAGATTTTTTGTCCATATATTTTTCCGTGAAAAGAGTCTCGGAATAATTGGTGAAACTTTCATGGATCCACATATCAGCCTGATCTTTTGCTGTGATATTATTGGCGAACCATTCGTGGCCGCTTTCATGAATAATAATGAAATCCCATTTCAGCCCCACACCTGTCCCGGAAAGATCTCTGCCCAAATAGCCGTTCTGATATTTGTTTCCATAGGCTACATTACTCTGATGTTCCATACCAAGGTGAGGAGATTCTACAAGTTTGTATGAATCCTCATAAAACGGATACGGGCCAAACCAGTATTCAAATGCGGAAAGCATAGGCTTCACCTGCTGAAACTGTTTTTTTGCCTTATCCAGATTATAGTCAATTACCCAGTAATCCAGATCCAGTTTTCCTTTTTCGCCTTCAAATACATCTTTAAAATTGACGTACTTTCCTATACTGGGGATAATGGAGTAGGCATTGATAGGATTTTTAACTTCCCAGGTATAAGTAGTTTTATTTCCGGCTGTTTTTTTATCAGTGAGTCTGCCGTTACCCACACCTACCAGATCATTAGGAGTTATAATTTTCATGATGATTCCGTTGTCAGGTTCATCACTCCAGATATCTTTGGTAGGAAGCCATATGGAAGCTCCTATGCCTTCGTCAGCAGCAGTCATCCATGGATTTCCTTTCTCATCTTTAGTGAAAACCCATCCGCCATCCCAGGGCGCGTTTTTAGCAATGGTTGGGTTTCCGGAATAGATGACGTTAATCGTATATTTTTCACCTTTTTTGAATTTTTTATTCCCTGTAATGAAAATAAAGTCTCCATCCTGTCTGTAATTGGCGATAGGAAAGTTTCCTTCCACTTTGTCAGCTTTCATAGGCTGCTGAAGGTCAATCTGAAATACAGGATTGGCAATATCTTTTATAATCTCAAAACTGATTTTATTATTTCCTTTGATACTTTTCTGCTCAAAGTCCGGTTCTACGGAAAGGTCATATTTTTTGACATCCCAAAAATTTCTGAACTCGGTATTGGAACCCTTTAAAGTATCCTGTTTGGTGAAAGTCTTATCTTTTTCAAAGAACTGTCCGAAAACCAGTCCTGATGCAAATAAGAGTGTGTATGACAATTTTTTCATGTAAACTGTTATTAAATCTTTTCAAAAGTATAAAATTAAATTAATAGCCCGATGCCGGAAATCAAATTAAATACAGATTTTAGAAAGGCATAAAAAAAGCCCGGTCATTGCCGGGCTCTAAAAACGGGTTAGGTTTTATTTTTTGATGAATTTCAGATTTGAAGTCGTTCCTTTGTCTTCAATTGAAATAATATAAGTTCCTGTTGTTAATTTTGAAACAGAGATCTTATGATCATTAATTGGTCCGTTCATTACTTTCTGACCGGCCATATTCGTAATGACAAACTGAGCTTTAGATGAGATTTCAGTTACATTCAATATATCACTTGCCGGGTTAGGGTAGATCTGGATTGAACTCTTATCTTTCACTGTCTCACTCGTGGAAAGCTGCTGCTGAATCAACACCGGATAATCCTCAACCTCACCATATTGCTGGTTGCTGCATCCGCTGCTTGGCTGGCTTTCATATCCTAATACAACTCTCATAATAACGTTTCCTCCCGTATACGCGTCTGCCGGTACAGAGAATGTTCCGGAAACAGGTGATAAGATACTAGGTGCACTGGTATAGATGACTTCAGAAGAAGAGA
The DNA here is from genome assembly GCF_050470705.1 of Chryseobacterium sp. NRRL B-14798. NCBI lineage: Bacteria > Pseudomonadati > Bacteroidota > Flavobacteriia > Flavobacteriales > Weeksellaceae > Chryseobacterium > Chryseobacterium sp. NRRL B-14798. The sequence goes on from NZ_JBFLUL010000005.1 coordinate 2,296,358, forward strand.
ATACTCCGTCTTTGTTAAAATCTATCCAGGCGGTTACTCCGTCGTTATACTGAGAACCTGTCCATCCTTTGGTGATACTTACATTATTTCCTGTAGATCCGGACATCAGCGTAATCAGTTTTGAAGGATCTGTAGTATAGTCTGTATAAGGTGTATTGCTGCTGCTATTTGAAACAGGGCTCATACCCGCACCGGTTACTGTAACATTGGAAATATACTCGTCAGCAGCATTTGTTCCTGTGATTGAACATTTGGTAAATGATAATGTGGTAAAATTTGTTGATGCTGAATAAGAACCAACCGAACCTCCGCAGACATTGGCTATCTGTACTTCATATTGAGTAGCTTCTGTAAGCCCTGAAATAGTATAAGAATTTGTTGAAACAGGAATGGTAGTCCATGTGGCTGTCCCCACTTTTCTGTACTGTACAGAATACGTTGCTCCAACTAACGCTGTCCAGTTTACAGATGCAGATGTTCTGGTAATACCACTTACCGTAACTCCTGTAGGAGCAGATGTTGTACAGGCGCCCGCTGATGCGGAAACAGTAGCATTCCCAATGGCATAGAATACATTATCAATGGCACTTACTCTTATTTTTACACCGGTACCTGTAGCCAGAGAAGAGAATGAAAACGGCTCAGATCCGTCATTGGCAGTAGATGGACTGATAACTGTCCATGTCGTTCCATTATCTGTAGTATAATCTATTTTAACATTCTGAACATTGTATGGAGCATTATTCGTGTTGACAACATCCCAGGTAACCGCTCCAGGCGTATTATTATAAACGGTGGTTGAAGTTACTTTGAAAGGACCTTCATTTCCTATGTCTACTTTCATCAGACTGCTTTGTGTCTGTTGCTGTGCAGCATCCGGATTGTTATCTCTCACTGTTACCTTGAAATTCATGGTTCTTGGGATATTGGATACAGTTTCCCAGTCTGTAGGGCTGGTAAGAGTACCATTAAGAACGTTGGTGAATTTAGGGAAATAACGGGTAGGGGAAGTGGTAGGCATCAGAGATCTGAAATTCGCACCATTATTTCTGGTTGCACTTACCGGACCAAAAGCAGACGTAGCCAGATCATACTGTTCCCAGGTATAGGTCATCGGATCATTTTGTGTATCTGTTGCAGAAGCTGTTAACACAAAAGCTGTTCCTTTAGGGATCATTTTATTAGCCATTGGCTGAATAGAAGGTGGTGTATTTGCCACATTTGTAATAATTCCACAGTCCTGAGCATTAACGTAGGCTCCTACTTCTTCAATATTTTTGGTATGGAAATAAGCATCAGAATGCATCTGAACATTATAGTTGGTAATACCGGCATATCCCATAATCGAAGATCCTGATCCCGGCTCCATGTGGGCTCCGTGCAAAGCAATAGACATGGTGTGTGCAGCACCAAACTGGTGACCAATTTCATGAGCTACAAAATCGATATCATAATTATCTCCAAAAGGCTGATCCGGAGTAGAAGGAGAAGTGATTCCCGCTCCTTTGGAAGTCGCATCATTGTTGTTTTCAGGATTTCTGCAGACATTTCCCACATCTCCGGCACTGCCTCCACCACCTCTGTGGCCAAAGAAATGTCCTATATCATAGGCAGCGTTACCTACACCAGCGGTATTGGTAAGGGTTTGCTGAAGCTGAAGGTTCCATGCTGCGGGAGCGCTATAGGTACCATTTGAATTGGTAATTACATTCGAATAAGGATCTGTAGCGGGATCTGCAAATATAAGTTGTGGAAGATCCTGTACGATCATGTGGATCCCAAAATCTTTTTCAAAAACACCATTTACACGGTTCATCGTAGCATTAATACGTGCTGCTGCCAAAGGAACACTTCCGGCAAGCTGTGTATATTCACCGTTTACCGAGATGGCAATTCTATAGGTTCTGTATTTTTGTTCGTTACTTTTATTAGCATTACCTAATCCTTTCAAAACATTTTTTGTTTTAAGAAGCTTATTCATTTCTTTCTTTGCCTTTTCAGGCTCAGCAGTTCTGCATTCGAAAGGGTCTTCATGGGATTTGTTGGATTTGAAAAAGACCCCGTATACATCCTTTTCTTTATTGATCGGTTCTATAAATTCGTATTTTCCTGAATCAGTATCGAATGTCATAGATTGGAAATCATTAGGTGCTGTACTGAACCGGATTTGTTTATGTGGATTATCTAACCCGATACCGGCATATGCTCCCAATTCGTATCGGTCTGCCATTGATTTTTCAACTACGGGCGAACTGTAAACCGAAAACCTTTCAATTCTTCCATCTGCTGTAGGGATAGAAACGATTACAGCGTTTCCTCCTTTTCCTGCTTCAGGAACATCCTTTAGTTGATTTCTTAGTGCAGAAAGATCAAATTTGTAAGCATATTCTACCTTTACTTCCTTTCTTATCGGGGTAATTTTTTCCGAGACAGGTTCCCAGCGTTGTGCCTGCAAACCGCCCAGACTTAAAGCCAGTGCACAGACGAAAATAATTTTCTTTTTCATATTTTTATTGATTGTTGTTAAAGTTTTTAAAGATAGCGTATTTTTTTAAAAGAAATGTTGATATAACTGTGTTAATTATTCTAAACTTTATATTTTTGGTTAAATTTTGTTGTTGTTTTAATTAAATTAAGAATAAATCTAATTAAGATTAATATTTTTATATAAAATAAGCGCTACTATTCAACTGAATAGTAGCGCATATGCTTTTATGAGTAAAAAATACTGTTTATTTCTGTACTGCAGGAAGATTTGCGTTGTTTTTCTGTACTTTTTTATAAGTGAATGTACACATCATGATGCTGAATTCATATAAAATCAACAGCGGGAATGCGGCCATCAGCATACTTAAAACGTCTGCCGGAGTAATGATTGCAGCTACTACCATAATTAATACAATGGCATGGCGACGGTAAGTTTTCATGAACGCAGGCGTAAGAATTCCAATGCTGGTAAGGAAATAGATCAGAATCGGGAAAAGGAAAATAACACCCATACCCAACACCACCTGTAAAAATAATGTGGTATAATCACTTAAATCATAAAGGGGAACAATAATATCTGAGATTTTAAAAATAACTCCGAAATTGACTGCAAACGGAAGGATAAGAAAATAACCGCATAAAACTCCGGTCATAAAAAGCATCCATACCGCATTAATAATATAAATAGAATTTTTTTTCTCTCTCGGATGTAAAGCCGGACTGATAAAACGCCACAGTTCCCATACAATATAGGGAAATGCCGCTACCATTCCGCCAAAAATTGAAACAGCCATCATGACATTGAACTGCTGATACAATCTTTGTACACGAACAGGAAAGTCCTTTGGAAGATGAATACTGTCTTCACCTAAAATCATTCTTGAAAAATGATTTACAAGTCTGAAGGTAGGGAAATCATTTCTGGTAGGGCCAAAAAAGATATGGTCCATAATCCAGTTGATGTTAAAGCCTACCACAAAAGCGGCAACTATGATAGCAATAATCGATCGGATCAGGTGCCCTCTTAATTCTCCTATATGCCCAAGAAAGGACATGTCTTTACCTTCACTCACAGAATAAAATTTTAAAGCGCAAATTTATAAAAAAAATGACAGAAGCAAGAGTCTGTGAATGATTAGTTAGATTTTACCTGTAATCCGCAAAATCATTCCTCAGTTTAACATCTCCTCTGATTTATAAGTTCTAATTAATTCCTTCGTCTAACAGTTTATGCAGATCGATAATCCCAAAATACTTCCCGTTTTCCGTTACTACAAGCTGGCCGATATTATTTTCTTTCAGAATTTTCATGGCTTCTTTAGCCAAAGCACCCTTTTCAATTGTTCTCGGACGGGCAGACATGATATCTTTTGCTGACACCTTACTGATATCTTCTCCTTTCATCAGCATTCTTCTTAAATCTCCGTCTGTAATAACGCCAATAATCTGGTCTCCATTCGTTACCACCGTGATTCCGTGGCTCGAGGCACTGATGGAAATAATGACATCTCTTATTGAAGAATCTTCCGTAACCTGAGGCTTTTGAGAAGAAAGGAACTGTTCTACTTTTGATGTCAGGTTTTTTCCTAAACTTCCTCCCGGGTGGAATTTGGCAAAATCATTCGCTTTGAAATCATTCAGTTCCATTAAAGCAACAGCTAGCGCATCGCCCAATGCCATTTGTATTGTAGTAGAACTGGTGGGAGCCAGTTTATTCGGGCAGGCTTCGATATCAACATGAGTATCCAAAATAACTTCCGAAAATTCTGCCAGTTTACTGGATCTGTTTCCGGTCATGCCAATTAAAGAAGAAGAGTAATCTTTTAAATAAGGAACCAGATTGGCAATTTCCGGAGAATTTCCTGAATTTGAGATACACAAAACCACGTCCTGTTTCTGAATAACTCCAAGATCACCATGAATCGCTTCCGAAGCATGCAAAAACTGTGAAGGCGTACCGGTTGAGTTTAATGTAGCAACAATTTTGTTACCCACATGCGCAGATTTTCCAATTCCTACCACAATGAGCTTCCCTTTTGCCGAATGAATGATCTCTACTGCACTGGCAAATTCGTCATCAATTCTGTTTTTTAATTTTTCAAGTTCAGAAATTTCTATTTCTAAAGTGCTTTTTGCAATTGATATAATGTTGGTTCTATCCATTTTACGATGATAAGGTATACAAAAAAGTTCCTAAAAAATGTTATATTTTAAAAAGAATATTTAATATAAATTTTATTTTTTATAAATTCGTTCGCTTTTATTTTAAGCAGAATTTTTATAACTTTGGGTGAGATGCAAATTTAGCAATAGAAAATTAGATGAGCGCAAAAAAAGCCAATTTATCAGGCGAATTGAAAAAGTATTTTGGGTTTTCTACATTTAAGGGCCAGCAGGAACAGATTATAGATAACCTATTGAATGGGAAGGATATATTTGTTTTAATGCCTACAGGTGGCGGGAAATCATTATGTTACCAGCTTCCGGCTCTTATTTCGGAAGGAACGGCAATAGTAGTTTCGCCCCTGATAGCGTTGATGAAAAATCAGGTAGATGCCGTGAACGGCCTTTCATCTGATGATGGGGTAGCACACGTACTGAATTCATCATTAAACAAAACGCAGACCAAACAGGTTTTTGACGATATCAAAAGCGGCAAAACCAAGCTTCTGTATGTAGCTCCTGAATCATTAATTAAAGATGATTACCTGGATTTTTTGAAAGAAGTGAAAATTTCTTTCTTTGCTATCGACGAGGCTCACTGTATTTCAGAGTGGGGACATGATTTCAGACCGGAATACAGAAATCTGAAACAGATTATAGACAAAATCGCCAATGTACCGGTGATTGCTTTAACGGCTACTGCTACTCCTAAGGTTCAGGATGATATTCAGAAAACTTTAGGAATGACCAATGCATTGGTGTTTAAAGAAAGCTTTAACCGTCCTAATCTCTATTACGAAGTATGTCCTAAAATCAATGTAGATAAGGAAATTGTAAAATTTATCAATCAGCATAAAGGAAAATCAGGAATTGTATACTGCCTGAGCCGTAGAAAAGTGGAAGAATTTGCCCAGCTTCTGCAGGTGAACGGAATCAACGCCCTGCCTTATCACGCCGGTCTTGACCAAAAAGTAAGAGTAGCAAATCAGGATAAATTCCTGATGGAAGAGGTAGATGTTATTGTAGCCACTATTGCCTTCGGGATGGGAATTGATAAACCGGATGTACGTTTTGTGATCCATTACGACTTCCCGAAATCACTGGAAAGTTATTACCAGGAAACAGGAAGAGCTGGAAGAGACGGAGGAGAAGGCCACTGCCTGGCATTCTATGATCCGAAGGATATCGAAAAACTGGAAAAATTCCTGGCACAGAAGCCTGTTTCTGAAAGAGAAATCGGATTGCAGCTTCTGAATGAAGTGGTGGGCTATGCTGAAACTTCCATGAGCAGAAGACAATATATCCTGTACTATTTTGGAGAAAGTTTCGATCCTGTGAACGGAGACGGAGCAAAGATGTGTGACAACTCATCCAATCCACCAAAATTGAAAGATGCTACTGCCGATTTAAAAAAGGCCCTGGAGCTGATTAGAGATACAGGCGAGAAGTTCAAATCAAAAGATCTGATATCCGTCATTGTAGGAAAAGAAAATGCAGTGACGAAATCCTATAAACTTGAACAAAGTTCTCACTTTGGCTTTGGAAAGGATGAAAAAGATAATTATTGGAAAACAATTTTAAGGCAAGCGACTGTTCAGAATTTTTTACAGAAAGATATTGAAACCTATGGGGTTTTAAAAATTACAGAGAAAGGGAAAAGTGTTCTGAATGGCAAATCTAAAGATACCTTTTTAATTGCTGAAGACAGAGAATTTGATCTTACCCAGGCGAAAGCTGAGAGTGATCAGGTACAGCAGCAGGCTGGAGGAGGTCTGGATCAGAATCTTTTTAACCTGTTGAAAGAACTGAGGAAAAAAGTCGCTAAAAAACATGGAATTCCACCATATACGGTGTTTATGGATCCAAGTTTGGAAGATATGACGGTTCAGTATCCGATTACGGTAGATGAAATTACCAAAATCTACGGAGTAGGGGAAGGAAAGGCCAAAAAATACGGTAAAGAATTCGCAGACTACATCAAAACATACGTAGAAGATAACAATATCGAACGTACCCAGGATATGGTATTAAAACAGGTGGCCAATAAATCAAGCCATAAAGTTTTCATTATCCAAAGTACTGATAAAAAGATTGATCTTGAAGATATAGCAAGAGCTAAAAACCTTTCTATGGATGAACTCCTGAAAGAGATGGAAAGGATTGTTTACCAGGGCACCAAACTCAATATCGATTATTACATTGAAGATAATTTCGACGAGGACATTGTAGACGGATTCATGGAATTCATGAACGAATCTGAAAGCGACAGCATGAAGGTATTGCTGGATGAATTCGGGGATGAATTATCTGATGAAGAAGTGAGAATGTTGAGAATTAAATTCATCAGTGACGTAGCGAACTAAAATGACTCTAAACAATAACGAAATAATTTTAAAAGAAATTCTTCCTAAGAAGAGTTTCTTTTTTAATATGACAGAAAAGTTGAGGATAGCTTTTTCTGTATTCTACCTTGCAATAGGTATGTTTTTCATTACAAGTAGTTTAAATTCCAGCTTTTGGCTCTTTTCAATAATAGGATTTGGTGTTTTTTGTAATGCTTTATATGTTGCTTTTTTAAGATGGATTGTAAAGTATTGGAGACTGAAAAACAATTATTATGTAATTACAAATCAAAGAATAGCTATTGTTGAAAAGGAAAATGGGAAGATTGTAAAGTATAAGGAATAGAATGAAATAAAGGAAGTAAATGCCGAAATGAATACTAAACATTTTGGTAATATCATTTTTGGTGAACCTGAGACTTTTTTCGGTAAAAATGATGAAAGTTTTTCTTTTTTTAAGAGAAGAGGAGTCAATTTTACTGAAGATAAGTATGCCTTTCTAAGTGTTGGAAATATTAACGAAATTATTCCTTTATTTAACGAGTTAGGCTTGAAGGTTAACAAAACTTTTTACTAACTTTACACTGATGAAAAAAATATCTGTCATATTTATTCTGCCGGACTTAGAAACCGGGGGTGCAGAAAGGATTGTTACAACTATTGCGAATCATCTCTCCCGAGATCGGTTTGAGCCTAAGATTTTGCTGCTACGTAAGCAGGGCGGATATTTGAATTTTCTGAAAAAAGATGTCGAAATTATCGATATCAATACTGAAAGAATAAGACATTCATTAAGACCTATTTTAGGAGAAATCTACAGAAGAAAACCGGATATTGTCTTTTCGGGTTTTGGTGAGGTAAATGCTTATTTATCCCTGTTTATAAAACTGTTTCCAAGAACGAAATTTATTGCGAGGGAAACTAATGTTGTTACACAGCATGTAACCCGCAAAGAGATTAAGTTTTTCTATAATTTTTACAACAACTATCAGAAAATCATTGCTCAAAGCGATGATATGATGAAAGATCTTGTCGATAATTTTAATATTAAAAAGAAAAAAATTGTCAAGATCAATAATCCTGTAGACTTTGATTTTATTGAAGATAAAATGGCTATTTCTTTAAAACCTGAATGTTTCAAATACAATTATAAAAATGTAGTGGCCATTGGAAATCTGTCTTCCAGAAAAGGGTTTGATAACTTGCTGAAAGTTTTTTCAAGGCTGAAGAATGAAAACATTATGCTTCATATTTTAGGAGATGGAAAAGATAAAGATCTGCTGCTTCAGACCAAGGAGCTCTTAGGATTAAAAAAAGTAATTTTTCACGGCAGACAGGAAAATCCATACCAGTATCTGAAATATGCGGATTTATTTGTGCTTTCTTCAAGATACGAAGGCTTTCCCAACGTTCTTCTGGAAGCTGGTGCCTGCGGAACTTATTCTTTGGCCAACAACTGTCCCGGAGGAATTAATGAGATTATTCAGCATAATATAAATGGAGAGATTGCAGATATTGAGAACCATGACAGGTTTGCCCAGGAAATTGTAAGAATACTTCAGGGCAATTATAATCGGGATGCTGTAAAAAATTCTATTAAATCAAGGTTCTCGAAGAATATTATTCTGGATAAATATGAAAAGGTCTTATTGGATCTGATCAAACCATAATGACTCCATTTGCTTTATAGACTGTTAATTTCTTACTTTTGAGGCTACAAATTTTATCTGAAAAACAATTTTATTCATGAATAAAATCCAAAAATTAGGATGCGCCTGCGAGAAACCGAACTCCAGCTATACAGAATATAGAAGCTCAGCATTAGGAATTGATCATACCAACGGAAGATATGGAGAAGTAACGATTCAACAGTGCAAGTTGTGCCAAAGAATATGGATTCATTATTTTGTGGAATATGAGCATTATCCTAAATCAGGGAGATGGTATAAAGGAATTGTTTCGAAAAAAGACCGTCCCAACATCACTCCGGAAAATGCAGTAGAATATCTGGAAAGCCTTGAATGGTATGTCTATGGAGGCTCATTTTTTGAAAGTACGGGAACCATTGGACAAGGAAAGTTGAATATATAATCTTGCTATACTGATTTCTTACAATTAATACCGATCTATGAAGCCACTTATTTTCGCTGTTTTAATGCTGAACTCTGTTGTTATGATTGCTCAGCAGAAGACCATCTCCAGAAAAGAATTATTAAAAACTGCTCTTGATCAGAAAGTAAAATCCACAGAGATTCAGGAAATAACTATGGCTGCAGGACAAGGAGCTCCCGAGCATCTGCATCCCTGTCCCGTTTTAGGAATCATTAATTCCGGAGAAGCCGTTTTTCAAATAGAAGGACATGAGAAAGTGGTACTTCATACAGGAGATGCTTTTTACGAACCTAAAAATGTAAAAATCCTTCATTTTGATAATGCATCAGCTGAAAAACCGCTTGTATTTACCGCAATTTATCTGAAGGAAGGCAATGAAGAAAATATAAAATTCATAAAATAATACTTTTCATAAAACTAGAGCATATAATTATCATTTTTAAAATTGATAAAACTCACTTTGGTGCTTGGTAATTTATATGTAAATTTGTGAGAATTAAGATAGATAATAATAAACAAATTCATACAATAACATGAGTCAATTCGATGTTACCGTAATAGGTTCTGGTCCCGGTGGTTATGTTGCTGCTATCCGTGCAGCACAGTTAGGTTTCAAAACAGCAATTATTGAAAAATATTCAACTTTAGGCGGAACTTGTCTTAACGTTGGATGTATTCCGTCAAAAGCGCTTCTTGACAGCTCTGAGCATTTCGAAAATGCAAAACACAATTTTGCAGGTCACGGAATCATCATCAACGAGCCGCAAGCGGATATTGCCAGAATGATCGAACGTAAAAACGAAGTGATCAAGCAGAATACTGACGGAATCAGCTACCTGATGAACAAAAATCAGATTACTGTTTTTGAAGGAGTAGGAAGCTTCGAATCTGCTACTCAGATTAAAGTGACTAAAAATGACGGTTCTTCAGAAACGATCGAGTCTAAATATACCATCATTGCAACAGGTTCTAAACCATCTACACTGCCTTTCATCTCTTTAGACAAAGAAAGAGTGATTACTTCTACGGAAGCTTTAAACCTTAAAGAAATTCCTAAGCATTTAGTAGTAATCGGAGGTGGAGTTATCGGTCTTGAACTAGGTTCGGTATACTTAAGATTAGGAGCACAGGTAACTGTTGTTGAATTTATGGATAAAATCATCCCTGGAATGGATGGAGCTTTAAGCAAAGAATTGACTAAAGTTCTTAAAAAACAAGGAATGAAGTTTATGCTTTCCACTGCGGTTTCTGCAGTTGAAAGAAACGGAGATACTGTAAAGATCACGGCTAAAGATAAAAAAGGTGAAGAAGTAGTTGTAGAAGGAGATTACTGTTTGGTTTCTGTAGGTAGAAAACCTTATACAGACGGTCTTGGTCTTGAAAAAGCAGGTGTAGAGCTTGACGAAAGAGGAAGAGTAAAAGTAAACGATCACCTGCAGACTAATGTTGCTAATATCTATGCGATCGGTGACGTTATCAAAGGAGCTATGCTTGCTCACAAAGCTGAAGAAGAAGGAGTTTTCGTTGCTGAAACATTGGCAGGACAAAAACCTCACATCAACTATAACCTGATTCCTGGTGTTGTGTACACATGGCCGGAAGTTGCTGGAGTTGGTAAAACTGAAGAGCAGCTGAAAGAAGAAGGTGTTGCTTACAAAGTAGGATCTTTCCCGATGAGAGCTTTGGGTAGAAGCCGTGCAAGTGGTGATATCGACGGTCTTGTGAAGATTATTGCAGACGAAAAAACTGATGAGGTTTTAGGGATGCACATCGTAGGAGCAAGAGCTGCTGACCTTATTGCAGAAGGGGTAATTGCTATGGAATTCCGTGCAAGCGCTGAAGACATCGCAAGAAGTTCTCACGCTCACCCAACCTATGCAGAAGCTATCAAAGAAGCTGCATTGGATGCTACAGCAAAAAGACCTATTCATATGTAATATCTGATTAAAAGATTTAATCATTTAAATATTTAAAATTAAAGGCTGTTTCTTTTGGAGACAGCCCTTTTTATACGTTTTTGCTATAAAGAACGGAACTTGGTTTTGAAAAAAAATTCATCTATAAACCAATAACTGTTTATATCATTTTCAGATGGTCATAAAACTTAGAATGTTTTGGTGCAATGTTGAACTGGATCCCAAAAGTTATCCCTTTAAAATATTTTTCTTTATGAATGGGAAAAGCATATCCTGTATTGAGAAATATTGCATTAAATAACGAAAAACCTATTCTCGGTTCCAATGAATATGGATTAGCTGATACTCCAAACATTTGCCCGAAACGTAAAAAATTAATATGGATCTCCGGGATGAATTTATCAGTTTGGTCAGCTCTGGTATAAAGCAGGGAAGGGCCAACGATAATGGAACCATCATAGGTTTCACCCAATCTGTATTCTAATCCTGCCTGAAGAACATTTCTTCCGGTATAACGGTAAGAAATACCCAGTGCTGTTTTTTTCAGCAGCTGAGCATTTGAAAAAACGTTAAAAAAATAAGAGGTAGGATTATCAATTTTCTCATGATTATTTTTGTTCAAATATAAAGGTTTCAGAGGCTTTACAAAAGATGAAGATGGACCTTTAAAGAATTATAATAGCATTGACTAGGATAGCATCTTCAAATTTCCGTACCTTTGTCAGCTAATTTTATCATCAATGCAACTCGGAAGAACTCAAACTTTAACAATTTCAGAAAAAATTAATTCAGGATGGATCCTCGTAGATGAATCCGGTGAGAAGGCTTTTCTGCCTAAAATCTTTATTCAGGAAGAAAAAGAAACAGGTGAAGAAGTTGAAGTTTTTGTATATCAGGATGACGATAAATTAAAAGCAACCACTGAAATTCCTTTGGCTGAAGTAGGTGAATTTGCAGTAATGAGCTGTGTACAAAGCCTTCCTAGCGGAGCTTTTATGGATTGGGGAATCATTAAAGATTTATTTATTCCTTACAAGCAGCAGAAAACCAAAATCATCGAAGGAAAAAGATATCTGGTCTATATCTATGTAGACGAAGATATGGAACTGATTACCGGTACCACGAAGTTCAAAAGAAATCCTCAGTATGATGATCTTCCGTTCAAAAAAGGTGACAAAGTAGATCTGATTATGATGAACGAAAGTGAACTGGGTTGGAACGTGATCATCAACAAAAAATACATTGGTTTGATTTATGCTTCCGATGTTTTCAAAAAACTGTATCCATTGTCAGAAGAAACAGGATACATCAAAGCTATCCGTGAGGACGGTAAAATAGATGTTTCTTTGCAGCCGGAAGGTTTTGAAAATATTGATGAGTTCAAACAGAAGATTCTGAATAAACTGGAAGAAAATTACGGACTTTTGTATGTGTCCGATAAATCTTCTCCTGAAGAGATTAAAGATGAGCTTCAGATGAGTAAGAAAAACTTTAAGAAAGCAATCGGAGGACTTTATAAAGATAAGATCATCGATATCTCAGACGATAAAATCAAATTATTATAAAAATAAAAAACGGGCAGAAATTTCTGCCCGTTTTTTGTTACTCCCTGTTTTTGATCAAAAGCCATCCGTTGTAGATTCTTCCGTCAGAAACTTTTATGGTATACCAGTAATTTCCTGTAGAAATAGGATGGGACTCATATCTCCCGTCCCACTGGAAAGGTTTATTTCTGATAATCTCTTTGTAGATTACAGCACCTCTTCTGTCATATAAACTTACTTCTGTTCCCGGATAGTTTTCCAATCCTGCTATTCTCCACGCATCATTGATTCCATCTCCGTTAGGACTGATGGCATTGGGAATATTGAATATCGAGAAGTTTTTCTGTCCGATAATACATCCGGATTTTGTTCTCACATAAACGGTGTATTCTCCCATACTTAAATTGGTGAAAATGTTGGAATCCTGCCATGTGAAATTATTTAAAGAAAATTCAAAGTTTCCGCTCTGAGAAAGAATAACGGTCGCTGTATTGTTCGTGATATTGACAGAAACAATATGTGCTAAAACAGAATAGCTTACCTGAGTTGAACTTGTATTTTCACATCCGAAAATATTGGCCACTTTTACAGTATACGTTCCCGGAGTCGTTACAGTAATTGTTTGTGTGGTTGCTCCGGTATTCCATTCATAAGAATTAAATCCTGGCCCTGCATCCAGAACAACAGACTTTCCTTCACAAAAATCAAGCTTATCAGGAAGTAGAACAAAAGGTTTTGGATTTAGGGTAAGACTTAACCGGACTCCTTTGAAACATCCGTCAGGCGTTGCTACTCTTACGTGAATAAGTGTTGTTCCGGTATTCAATACGTAAGCTGAAGGATTGGCAATAGGGTTGCCTGCAGTATCAGTGTAGGTAAAAATATAACCGGCCGGATTATTAATAATACTGGCTTCATAAGAATGAAGATCGACAGTCATTGAATTTGCGGTAGTTGAATTACATAAAACCTGTGTTACATCTTTTGCAGGAACATTATCCGTAGACAGAGTTACTGTTATTGCCAGTTTTTCAGATTCACAGTTGTTTAAAGTTTGCGTTACAAAATAGATTTGTCCGCTTACCAGAGGAGTTGACATTGGAATTACATTTCCTGCTGCATTATAAAATTTAAGAGCAGTTCCCGTTACAACCAGTTTTTCTAAAGTAGGGTTGGCAGAAGCACAAAAATCCTGATTTACATTGGCTGTTGGTTTAGGAGTTGTATTTACGGTTACCTGAATGGCTGTTTTATTACTTTCACAGCCATTAATAGTCTGAGAAGCATAATAGGTCTGTCCATTGATAAGAACAGTTGTTGCAGGTACAATATTTCCTGCCGCATCATACCATTTTATATTCTGACCTGTGATCTGGATGTCAGAGATTTTAGGATTATTGGTGGCACAGAAAGTTTGCTGGGTATTAGCTGTTGTCGGAAGAGCTGTGGATGTCACAATTACATTCTGGTTCTGAGTAGCGGTATTTCCATTTCCGTCGTTATAAGTCCAGTGGATAATATAGTTTCCGGGGCTTGAATAAGATAAAGGATCTGTTGTTGTTGCGCTAATTGCTCCCGCGCAGTTATCGGTAGCGGTAGGAATAGTAGCAACCATTGTATGACAGTCTCCTGTAATGTCTGCCAGCAGAGTAACATCAGGAACCGGAGCCGCATTGTCACCTACAATCACGTTTACTGTAAAAGTCCCGTCACAAGCGCCAGATCCTGAAACCTGGCATACATAAGATCCTGCCTGAGTAACTGTCGCATTTGGAATAGTAGGGTTTTGCTCGTTGGATGTGAAACCATTTGGCCCGGTCCAGCTATATACTGTTCCTCCGGTAGCGCTGAGTTGAATTATCCCATTAGGACATACCGGAGAATTAGAAGTAACAACCGCTGCAGAGGTACAATCCTGAAATTTAGCAATGAAAATATCATTTCCACCACCTGGCGACTGTTGAAAGGTTCCCGGTGTTGCAATACCAGCTGAATTCCCACTTGACATGCCTGTCAGATAAATGGCACCTTCATCATCTTTTGTCGCCTCTCCCTGTTGCGTTGCACCGTTTCCTGTATAATAGGTTCCCCATTCTTTTACATCATTCTGATTGTATTTAATTAAAAATGTAGAAATATACATTGCGGGCATTCCCATGTAGGCACCCGGAGTAGAGATGTCAGGCTGCCCGCTGGAATGCAGTCCTGTAAAAAAAACGTTTCCGTTATTATCAGGATAAGCCAACAGCTGGAATGAGCCTGTAAAGTTAAAATAGCTTTTGCTAATCGCATTCGTAGTTAAATTTACCCTCCATATTCCAGGCTGCCCCATTGGAAAAGCGGTAGTTGAATATCTTCCCGGAAGAATTAAAGTATTATTTACAATTCTGGCTTTCCATATCTGTTCCGAACCACTGTTTCCATAATAGCTTGATCTCAGAATTGAAGTTCCTGATTTTGAAATCTTAAGGTATAGTCCGTCTGATTCCCCGCCTTTTAACGGTTGAAAAGCATTGTTCATAGGGATTGCAGAAGATTGTGTTGCTCCAATTATTTCAAGGTTATCGCTTGAGGAGAGAATTTGGAAAATGGAAGTAGAACCGTCACTTCTTCCAAAGTAAGTAGCCCAATCGACATTCCCTGTTGTTGAATTCAGAGATGCCAGAATACCGTCTGTATACCCGATCGGTGTTGATTTTGCAGGCTGCATGGCGTTAACAGTCGGAAAGTCAGCACTGAAAGAATCACCACCAATGTATACATGATTTTGACTGTAGGAAACAGTATAGAGTTTATTCTGCCTGCTTGAAGAAAACTCTTTTTCAAAAGCAAAACTTCCGTTATTATTAAACTTTACCAAAACAATATTTTCATTATATTGTGCTCTTTGAACGGTTCCGCCTGCATAAATATTAAAACTTTCATCAAAATCTACATCTGCAAATCCGTCATTCATTCCGAAACCATAGTAGGTTCCCCAAAGCCTCTGCCCGGTTTTGGTCAGTTTCATCAGGAATGCGTCAAGAGCGCCGGCAACATTTTGCTGATAGGTTCCGGAAGTAGCGAAGTTTGTGGTACTGGTAGTGGTTCCGAAAACATAGCCCTTACTCTGAAGATCTGTTTTTATCCTGCCGTAATCTTCTCCGTATCCTCCTGCATAGCTTCCCCATATTCTTGTGGGTACCGGATCTATTACAATGGTCTTGTCAGAAGTATTTACAGGAGCGGCAAATCCAAAAGTATGGTCTCCAAGATCCTTAAAAGAAACTTCAATATTTTTTTTGGTATTTCCGGCAATCCAGCTGTTAGGAATATCTTCATAGATTTCCCCAAACCGCACATTCATGGTGAGCCTACCATTGTTTATTAAAGTAGGAGCTCCATTAAATTTCATTTGTATGTCTGAAATTTTTCCACCAGGATTGATGATGAAATTATATTCGATGGGTTTTAAAGTATCGTTAGGTTTAAAGAATACCAAATCTATATGAGGGTATATATTCTTATAGCGGATTTTTTGATATCGGTGAACATTACTAATGCCTTTTGGATTATCTGGAAGGTTATAATAGTTATCATAATCCGGAGATCGGCCTTCTGCAGTAATTGTTGATTGGGTATTGGAATTCACGAGATCAATATCTACCCTGTGAATCAGCTTTTCATAAATATATTCACGGATATGATACTGATCTGGTACTGAAAGCGCATTTTTTTCCTTTTTTGAAAAATCAGGATTACTGGTTTTCTTTATTTCGTAAATATCGTAAGAAAATCCTCCGGTTCGAAGCTGTACATTAAGACCGTTTGAATGGAAAAGGTATCGTACATCTTGATTTACCTTCCCGTTCTGATCCGTAATCTGACCTTTGTTTTCATAAAAATAATAGGAGTTGTTTTCAGAAATTTTTTTCTGTGAAAATAGAAGTATCGTGCTCAAAAAAGAGAACAACGAAAGAATTTTCTTCATCAGTTATTAATTTTTGCGGCAAAGATATAAAAATAGCTTTCTTATTGAATAATAAGTAATCGTAAACTTTCATTCACAAACATGATGGATGTCATGACATTTTTGTTTAATATTTTTGTTTAACAATTTTGTCAAAAATAATTTTTACTATAAATTTGCACAAATTTGTTTAACAAAAATGTCAAATCAAGCAAAAAAAGACCAAACACAGGAATTGATCAAGGAGACAGCGAAGAATTTATTCTTTGTGAAAGGAAAGTTTGATGCTACTACGCAGGAGATTGCAGATGAAGCAGGAGTGAACAGAACCCTTATTAATTATTATTTCCGTTCAAGAGATAAGCTTATCCAGATCATCTTTGATGAAGCCCAAAGAGTAGAACAGGAAAAATCGAAGATCATTCAGAATTCAGCTCTTCCTTTTAAAGAGAAGATCAGCAAATTTATAGAAAGCAGTCTTTCCACAAGCCTTCAGTATCCATATCTGGAAACGTATATCGTGTCACAGATCAATAAAGGAACCTGCCATCACAGAGAAATTGAGGAAGATATCCTGAACGATATGTACAAGGATATTGAAAAAGAAATGGAATTGGGAAATATTGAGAAAATGGCACCAGTTCAGTTTATTCTGAATATGGTTTCGCTACTGGTATTTCCTAGTGCTATAAGACCATTATTCATGGAGAATCTATTAATTAATGATGAAGAATATGATAAGATTATTTCTGAACGAAAAGAAATTATTATCAATATGTTGTTCAAAAACTAAAAAAACTAAAGTATTTCTGAAAATGATTCGTCAAATAGAAATAAATAATGAATGAAAATTAAATAAAAAATAAACGAAGTATAAAATTATGAATAGAAAACGTATAACTGCTACAAAGCTAAAAATTGGGATAGCTTCAGCATTTATGATTTTCGGCTCTACCCTGATGTCTGCCCAGCAGCAGGTTTCCCTGCAGGAAGCAATTAAACAGGCACTTCAAAATAAAGCAGAAGCTAAAAAAGCTGCTTTACAGGTGAAAAAAGCCGAATACAAGATTGATGAAGCCAGAGCCGGTGCCCTTCCTCAGGTCAGTGCTACGGCAGGTTTAACCTATAATCCGATTATTCAGGAATCTTTGCTGGAATTTGGAGGAGAGAAAATCAGAGCTCAGTTTGGGCAGCCTTGGGGTTCAACAGCATCTGTACAACTTCAGCAGGCGATTTTTGATCAGAGAGTATTTACAGGATTGAAAGCTGCAAAATCAACTAGAGAGTTTTATGTACTGAATGCTCAGTTAACCAATGAACAGATTATTGAAAATGTTGCAACAGCTTATTATCAGGTGTTCGTACAGGAGGAAAACCTTAAAACGGTAACAGCCAGCTATGCCAACACTGAAAAAGTAAGAAATGTTATTAAAAGTTTGGTTGATAACGGTTTGGCAAAAGCAATCGATTTGGACAGAACCAATGTTCAGCTTACCAATATCGGTTCCAACAAGCAGGCTTTAATCAACTCTGTGGAGCTTTCAAAAAATGCCCTGAAGTTTTATATGGGAATCCCGATTTCTACAGACATCGAGCTTGAAGAAAAACAAATCGAACCAAAACCTGAGCTGATTGCGAGCAACGTAAATCTTAATGATCGTACAGAGCTTAAAGTTTTAAATAAAAACAGGGAACTTTTGGTTTTCAATAAAAAAGCGACTGAAGCTTATCTTTATCCATCAGTAAATCTTACGGCGAACTACGGATGGGGAGCTAACGGAGCAAAATTCCCATTGACCAATGGCCTTAGTAAAGGCGTTCTCTGGAGCGATTTTTCAGCAATTGGTTTGAATGTCAATATTCCTATTTTCACGGGTGGAGCTACCAAAGCGAAAATCAACCAGGCAGAAATTGATATTCAGGATCTTGATGTTGATATTGAAAACACTCAGCTGAGCTTAAGTTTAGATTATAAAAATGCCGTTACCAATATGGAAAATGCATTGATCAATCTCGAAAGCATGAAAGATAATGTAGGATTGGCAGAAAGAGTTCAGAAAAATACCCAGTCAAACTACCAGTATGGGCTGGCAACACTTACAGAAGTGCTGGATTCTGAAAATGCTCTTACGCAGGCAAAACAGAACTATTCTAATGCATTGCTGGATTATAAACAGGCAGAGATCAAGCTGATAAAAGCTAAGGGTGAACTAAACACACTACAAAACTTATAATAAACTAAAATGAAAAAAACTTTAATATATATCATCGTAGCAGCTGTACTGGTAGGTTTAGCCGCTTACAAGATTGCGGGTAACAAAGAAAAACAGACGCAGGAAGTAAAAGAAGTTGCCAAGCAGGTAGATAAAATCAATGTTAATATTGTAACCGTTACAAGGGAAAATATTGATACAGACTACTCAGCCAACGGAACTTTTATTCCTAAGCAGGAAATGAACCAGTCTTCTGAAATATCAGGACGTATCGTAAGCGTTCTGGTAAAAGAGGGTTCAAGGGTAGGAGCAGGACAGGTTTTGGCAACGATCAAAAAAGATGCTATCGAAGTGGATGTTACCCAGGCTCAGAACAATCTACAGAATGCTATTATTGATAACCAACGCTATGAGAACGCATATAAAACAGGCGGAGTTACAAAACAACAGCTTGACAACTCAAGACTACAGCTGAAAAATGCTCAGGCTGCAGTAAGAGCACAAGGTGTAAAAGTAAATGATACAAGCATCCGTGCAGGAATCAGCGGTACCATCAACAAGAAAATGGTTGAGCCCGGAACGGTGGTTTCTCCTGGAACATCGATGTTTGAAATCGTTAATATCAACAGTCTGAAACTATCTGTTTTGGTAGATGAAAGCCAGATCGGAAAAATCCAGTTAGGTCAGGAAGTTCCGATTAAAGTAAATGTTCTTCCGGAAGATTCTTTCGTAGGTAGAATTACTTTCATCGCTCCTAAAAGTGATGCTTCTCTGAATTTCCCTGTTGAAATCGAAGTACAAAACAGAGGAAACCTTAAGGCTGGTATGTATGCAACGGCTAAATTCAGTACAAACAATGGCGCAGAAACTCAGAATATGCTGACCGTTCCTGCAGAAGCGTTTGTTAACGGAGTAAGCTCAGGACAATTATTCGTTGTCCAGAATGGTGTTGCTAAATTGATCAAAGTAACCATCGGAAAAGTTTACGGAGATAAAGTTCAGATTTTAAGCGGATTGAATGGAGGAGAGCAGGTGGTTACCAGCGGACAGATCAACCTGGACAACGGATCTAAAGTGAACATTATAAAGTAGCAGATCTATGAAGTTAGCAGAAATATCGATCAAAAGACCCTCGCTGGTAATTGTATTGTTTACAATTCTCACGTTGGGAGGTATCCTGAGTTATACACTCATGGGATACGAATTGATTCCAAAGTTTGAAACCAACATGGTAACCATTTCTACGGTCTATCCTGGAGCTTCGCCTGCAGAGGTGGAAACCTCCGTGACCCGAAAGATTGAAGATGCCGTAGGTTCTTTGGAAAACGTTAAAAAAGTAGAATCTTCTTCATACGAAAGCTTATCCGTAATCATGGTTCAGCTGAACGATGGAGCCGATGTAGACTACGCTTTGAATGATGCACAGAGAAAGGTAAATGCGATTCTGGCAGACCTTCCGGAAGATGTAAAAGCACCGTCTCTGAATAAATTCTCCTTAGATGATTTACCGATTATCACGATGAGTATTTCATCGGATAAACTGAACAGTAAGGACCTTTATGACTTATTGGATAAAAAGATTGAACCTATTTTCTCCCGTGTAAATGGGGTAGCTCAGGTGGACCTTGTAGGTGGACAGGAAAGAGAAATTCAGGTAAATCTTGATGAGAAAAAATTACAGGGGTACGGACTTTCAATCGGAGACGTGCAACAGGCCATTCTTTCATCAAACTTAGATTTCCCTACAGGAAGTTTGAAAACGAGAACTACAAAATCTACGATCAGACTTTCAGGAAAGTATAAATCTACGGAGGAAATGAACAACCTTGTTGTTTCCAATAAAAACGGAGCTCAGGTACGTTTATCTGATATTGCAACCGTTTTCGACTCTCAGAAGGATGTTGAAAAAGTAGCGAGATTCAATCAGTTCCCTACGATTTTGATGCAGGTTAAAAAACAATCTGACGCGAATGCCGTTGCCGTATCTGAAAGTGTTCAGAAGACCATCAAAACAGTAGAAGAAGCCTATAAAGTTCAGGGAGTAAAAGTAAAAATCGTAAACGATACGACAGAATTTACCCTTGAATCAGCCAACCACGTTATTTTCGACTTATTCTTAGCGATTATCCTCGTGGCAATTGTAATGTTACTATTCCTTCACAGTATCAGAAACGCATTCATCGTAATGGTTTCTATCCCGGCTTCATTGGTGGCAGCGTTCATCGGAATGAACCTGATGGGATATACTTTGAACTTAATGAGTTTACTTGGACTTTCACTTGTGGTAGGGATCCTGGTGGATGACGCGATTGTAGTACTGGAAAACATTTACCGTCACATGGAGATGGGTAAAAGTAAGATCAGAGCAGCGTATGATGGAGCTTCAGAAATCGGATTTACTGTTGCGGCAATTACCCTGGTAATTGTAGTGGTATTCTTACCGATCGCGATGAGTTCAGGTCTTGTAGCCAACATCCTTGCCCAGTTCTGCGTCACGGTAGTTATTGCCACCTTGTTATCATTATTGGCTTCATTTACCATTATTCCTTGGTTATCATCAAGATTCGGTAAACTGGAACATTTAACAGGGAAAAACTGGTTCGAGAAATTCATTCTTTGGTTTGAAGGATTAATAGACAAGTTTACACACTGGATCACAGGAATTCTTGAATGGTGTCTGAAAACGACGTTAAGAAGAATTTCAACAGTGGTAATCACATTCATTGTTTTAATCAGTTCATTCATGCTGGTAGCATTCGGGTTTATCGGAGGAGAGTTCTTCCCACCAATTGACCGTGGTCAGTTCCTGGTACAAATGGAATTGTCAAAAGATGCAACCGTTGAGAAGACAAACCAGTTAACGTTAGAAGTTGAGAAATTCTTAAGAAATGATAAAGATGTTGTAGATCTTATTACAACAGTAGGACAGCAGTCTACAGGTTTTGGTGGTGCTCAGGCAACTACTTACCAATCTGAGGTTCAGGTGAACTTAACTGATAAGTCTGAGCGTTCTGAAAGTACCAATATCAAAGCTGCAAAAATAAAAAGACAGCTGGAAGAGAAATTCACAGGAGTTGAGTTTAAAACGGCTCCAATCGGTATCATGGGAGCGGAAAATGCTCCTATTGAAATGGTAGTAACAGGACCGGATAACGCTACAGCAGTGAAAGAAGCAACAAGAATCCTTGAGCTATTGAAAAAAGTTCCGGGAGCAGTAGACGCCGAATTATCAACCGATACAGGTAGCCCTGAAGTTCAGGTAAGTATCGACAGAGATAAAATGGCAGCTTTAGGCCTGAATCTTTCAAGTGTAGGGCAGACGATGCAGACCGCATTCAACGGAAATACAGACGGAAAATTCAGAGCGGGAGAATATGAATATGATATTAATATCCGTTTCGGTGATGTGAACAGACAATCTATTGATGACGTTAAAAACCTTATGTTTACAAACCCTCAGGGGCAGCAGGTTCGTTTAAGTCAGTTTGCTAATGTGGAAATGGGTTCAGGACCGAGTTTGCTTGAACGTAGAGATAAATCTCCTTCTGTAAAAGTAAGAGCGAAAGCTGTTGGTAGACCGGTAGGGGACGTAGCGAATGAATGGGCAAACCAGTTCATGAACAGCGATAAAAAGCCTGTAGGTGTAGATTACATCTGGAGTGGAGATATGGAGAACCAGCAGGAAGGTTTCGGTACATTGGGAATTGCATTATTGGCAGCTATCGTATTGGTATACCTGGTGATGGTTTCACTATATGACAGTTTTGTATATCCTTTCGTGGTATTGTTCTCAATCCCGTTGGCGATGATCGGGGTAATGGTTATCCTTGCCTTAACAGCCAACTCGCTGAACATTTTCACCATGTTGGGTATGATTATGTTGATTGGTCTGGTAGCGAAGAATGCGATCCTTATCGTTGACTTTACGAATGCAAGAAAAGCAGCTGGTGCCAATACTCACGATGCCTTGGTACAGGCGAACCACGCACGTCTTCGTCCGATCCTGATGACCACCATTGCGATGATCTTCGGTATGTTACCGATCGCATTGGCAACAGGTGCCGGAGCAGAGATGAACAAAGGTCTTGCATGGGTAGTAATCGGTGGTCTGACATCATCACTATTCCTTACCCTGATCATTGTACCGGTAGTATATTCATTATTTGACTCTCTTTTAAGAAGAATGGGACAACATAAGAAAGTAGACTACGAAGCTGAAATGAAAGCTGATTACGTACATAGAGAATTGAATGAAGACGGATTTACTCCGAAGCATTTGGATAAATAAATTAAACCTTTAATTAACCGAAAGCCGTGTCATCTTGATACGGCTTTTTTTGTTGGTAAATGTCATTCTGACGAAGGAAGAATCTCGTTTTGTAGTCTTTCCTATGAGATTCTTCACTTCATTTCATTTCGTTCAGAATGACAAACGTAGACTGTTAACTTTTGGCTCATTCAATAGGAGCGGCCTTACTCCTGAGCTCAGATGAAGGAAGCATGCTTAATTCTATAACGTTCATTATTCGGCTTTAGCCAAAACATAAAGCCATGTTTTGGCAACAAAAAAAACTCCCAGCAAAACTGGAAGCTTTGTATATTATAATAGGAAAAGATTAATCTGCCATAGCCTCTCCAGACTTTCTGTAAACGAAGTTTCCGTAGATGTGTCTTCTTGCAAAACGGCTTGGTGAATCAGCATTGATCATTTTGATATACGTATTTTTTGGAACGCCCATATATTCATACATATTCCCGTTCAGATGCTGAACCGTTAAAATTGATTTCTCCAAATAAAAATCCTGAATATTGGATTTTGTAATGGTTTCAGTATATTCTTCCTTATATTTTTCCTGCGTTTCCGGATTGATACTTACCAAAAAGTGGTAGGCTTCAATCACAGATTTGCTTTTTTCTTCAGCTTCCTGCTTTCCTGCTTCATCATTAATGAATTTATCGGGATGGGTATCTTTCATCACATTTCTGTAAATCGTCTTTAATTCTTTTAAAGTAACGTTTTTATCAACTCCAAGAAGTGTTCTGTGCTCACCAATTTTTTTCATATCTCTAATCCTTATTTTCGGGGTGCAAAATTACGGATTTAAATCTGATAAACCATAACTTATTCATTATTAATTTATTTAGCTGTTTTTAAAGCATTAAATTAGGATGATTAAGTGCTGTAGAATGTATATAGTTAACTTTCACAGCCGATTAAACTCTGATCATAATTTTTATTCAATCTGGGAATACATAAAAAAACAGCACCCAATCTGAGTGCTGCTATATTTAATCTTTCAGGTTTTACATCAATCCTAAGGTTCATCACAAGTTCTTTTCAGCTTGGTGAAAATCTTATCAAAATCTTTGTAAGAACTCTCTTCATTATCACGCTTTTGTCTGAAACTGCTGTTGGCACAGTTATGAAAACCTAAACCAATCATATCGATTAAAGCATAATCTTCTTTTTGAGGATCATTCATTTTGGCCTCAAATCTTGCCATTACACCTTTTGGGTCAGCATTATTTTTGCTTTTAAGTTCAGTATACGCTCGCCATGCGGCAAACATCTTTTCTCTGTCGGGAGAGGAGATGGCGTCAATCTGTTCTCTGCAGGTATTGTAATATTTACTGTTTCTCAGTGTGGTAGGATCAGAATAGGCAAGAATTTCTTCTTTATTAAGCTGGTATTCATTTTCAAAAGAATCGATGGTTTCTTCCATTAATTTTTTCCATTTTGGAAGATCAATTACTTTAAGGCTGTACAATTCTTTTTTCTTTTCTTCATACTGCTTTTCCAGTTCCTGTAAATAGGTTTCTCTGTTTTTACGGATTTCTTCAAGCTGGGCAATTTTAAAAACAGGCTGGGTATCAAATACAACCCCATTGAACTGATACAAAAGTTTATTGACACCGTCTATTTCTTCCTTTTTATATTTAGCCGGGTCAAAATACCCTTTATTGTCACAGTTAAAGGTCTGATAGCTGTAAGGGGTCAGACTGTTTGCTTTTGCAGGAGTTTTTTGCCCCCAAATAGTAATGGATAAGGCCAAAGCAAGCCCGATCATCATTTTTTTCATGTACATAACCTGTTGAAAGAATCCGAATTTTCTGAATTTCAGTGCAAAATTAAAGCTTTAAATTCAAAATATAAAGGATTAAATAGATTTTCTCAATTGATTTTGCAAATTTTATATGGATTTTATACTTGCGTTTTTGTATTTTCAAAATTCAGGTGTTTTAAATTCTGAAAAATAGACGGTTATAAACTGATACAGAGGTTTTTTTGTTAATGATAATTGCTTACTCCAATAAGACTGTAATCCGGGTTATGGAAACAAAAGGATTTGATTTTTCTTTACACATCCGGTTATATTTAACCTTGCCGGAATTGTGGATTTTGCCTCAAATAAAGTTAGTAGAGATCAGTTCCTCAGTTTGGTTGTTTTTCTAAATTTAAAATAATAGATTTACATCAATTAACACAAAACCATGATCTATTATTTTTTTCTTCTTTTTATTATCGCAGTTTTTGGAGGCATTTCTTACCTCACCATGCGTTTTTTCGGTAAATGGACCAGGCAAAGCAAATATGAACTGATTTTTAACACCTTCATATTTATTGCGTCATTTTTTCTGATGTCGTTCCTCAGTCTGTATATTTTCTTTTCTACCCTTGATTTCTCCCGTTAACCAGGAGTGTTTTCTAAGAATTAAATAAGCAAGGAAAAGGTTGATAAAAAGGGCAGCCCAGACATTCAAACCATAAAAGAGACTGTAGTCATGATAAGCTTCGTTATAAAACAGATTTTTAACAATTCTGAAAGTAATCGCTGTAGTGGTGACGGCATAGCTGAAGACCATATACATTCTGTGTCTGTTCACATTTCCTTTTTTGATAGAAAATACGGCAGCAAAAGTGAAATAAGCCCAAAGTACGTCCTGTACCAGAAAACCTCTAATTCCGATAAGCCCTCCATTTGAAAAAAGTCCCAGTACAAAACACGCGGGAACATTGATGATCAGAATATTGTACACATATATTTTTCCGATAAGCTTGTGAAGGTTTCTGTTTTCTGCTAAAAACCAGTTCGAAAACTGTGTCAAGCCAGCGAGCAGACAAAGTGTTATTGAAAAAATATGAATGTAGAAAAAAGTCATCCAGTACGGATTATCAACTACCTGTTGTTTGAAAGCCAGAAATCCGGTGTTTTTATCCAAAGAAGTATATTGGGAAATCACTTTCAGCATCAGGATACTGAAAAGGAGGACTAAAAATAAAGCACTAACTTTAATTATCTGTATTCCCAAAGACTTCATATCATATAAACTACCGGAGTTAATTTATTGCTTTTATTCAAATAGACGTTTTTTTGTATCAATCATCATTAATCAATCATCACTCATATTCTATTTTACAAGATTCCTTTGATCCTCAGATGCTGCAAAAGCATAATGGTTTTTGCATCTTTGATTTCTCCTGTTTCGATCATTTTCAGGCTTTCTTCAAAAGATAATTCAAGAACTTCTATATTTTCACCTTCTTCTTCCAGTCCGCCTCCATCATTGATTTTCATTTCATGAGAATATTCTGCAATGAAGAAATAAATAATCTCCGTCACAGATCCGGGTGACATATAGGCTTCAAAAACCTTTTCAACCCTGGAAATTTTATATCCGGTTTCTTCTTCGGTTTCCCTTTTTATACAGTCTTCAGGATTATCATTATCCAGAAGTCCGGCACAGGCTTCTATGAGCATTCCTGTAGCATTTCCGTTGATATAGGTCGGTAATCTGAATTGTCTGGTGAGAATAACGGTGTTGGAGACTTTATTGTAAAGAAGGATTACGGCTCCGTTTCCGCGGTCATAAGCTTCTCTGCTCTGGGTTTCTGTAGTTCCGTCCTTTTTTAAAACAGAGTAGGTGACTTTGTTTAAAGTATACCAGTTATCTGAAAGGATTTCTGTCTGAAGGATAGTTATATCAGGATTTTGCATAAGGAATATCTTCTAGGTTATAATAAATGGTAAGACCTCTTTCTTTAGCTATTCTTACATCTTCATCAGCTCCCTTTGATGCTCCTTCTATACGCAGCACGGCATCACATTTTTCAAGTAGGGCATGGGCTACTGGATACTGTATTTCCTGCCATGCTTCATCACCTATTTGAGCAGAACCGGCAAGGTTGATCAAGGGTAATGCAACCCATTCTCCGATAATTGGGATATGTCCCTTTCTGAAAATAGGAAGAGCGACAGATTCAAGATTGTGAAGATTCTGCTGAATAAGCAGCGGATCATCATTTGTTCCACTGCGATAAGGGCCTGCAATAAGTATAAACATAATTTTTTGAGTAAAATAACAGAACTTTCAGAATAAAAAAAATAATATAGCTTAAGAGAAACTGTTTTTTTGTTTGGATTTTATAAGGCTTAAAAATTCAGGAGTAATACCTAAATAAGAAGCAATTTGTTTTTGCCTGATCCGTTTTACCGCTTCAGGATATTTCTGTAGAAAATTATAATAGCGTACCTCTGCCGGTAGAGAAAGATTTTCAATCGTTCTGAGCTGTTCTCTGATGTAAGCATTCTGCATCATGATCCGGAAAAAGCGTTCAAATTTTGGGACTTTGTGATAAAGCGCATCCAGATGATCTTTTTGAAGCTGCAAAATACAACTTTCTTCTAATGCTTCAATATTCAGCATGGCGGGTTTCTGATTGATGAAACAATACATATCAGTGATCCACCAGTCGGAAACAGCAAACATGATGGTGGATTCTTTTCCTGTGGTATCCATATGAAAAGCTCTCAAAATTCCTGTCTGAACAAAATTGATCTCTTTACACACTTGTTGCTGCTGTAAAATCAATTCTTTTTTGGCAACCTTTTTTTCTTTTAATAGAGAGATAAAATAAGATTTCTCCTGATTGGTAAGTGAAATATGCCTGGAAATGTTTTTTAGGATTAAAAGTTCTTCCTCCATTCTGTTATTGTTTTTGTAAGAGATTTTCCAAAGCCTTATTCAAGTCCGGAAATTTAAAATGGAAACCTGCATCCTGAAGTTTCTTTGAAGAAGCTCTGGAACCTTCCAGAATAGCATTTGCCAGTTCTCCGAATAGCAGTTTCAGAACAAATCCGGGAATATTGGGCATCAATAAAGGTCTTCCAAGTACTTTGGCAATTTTTTTTGTCAGATCTTTATTGGTGGCATGTTGTGGAGAAACAGCATTATATGCACCATCCATTGTTGGATTTTTTAATGCAAATTCATAAATAGAACAGATATCCTCAATATGAATCCATGGCATATATTGTTGGCCGCTTCCCAGTGGAGAACCGATATAGTACTGAATAGGAGGGGTCATTTTCTTTAAAGCTCCATCTTTTTCAGAAAGAACTACGGCAGTTCTTATTTTGACAACCCTTTCTGCCAGATCCTGTTCCTTGAAATCGTCAGCAGCTCTTTCCCATAAAACTACCACTTCACTTAGAAAATCATTACCCGGAGGATTGTTTTCTGTGTAAATCTTTTCTGAGGTTTTTGTACCGTAAAAATTAATTCCTGAAGCTGAAATAAAAGACTTTAGCTTAATCCTGTTTTTTCTTAAAGTGGTTCGAAGTAATTCTGCGGAATCTACACGGCTGGAAATCAATTCTCTTTTCCTTTCCGGGGTCCACCGCTTTTCTGAAATATTAGCACCTGCCAGGTGAATGATGTGTGAAACATTGTCAAAGGCTGTTTCATCTATACTTCCTTTTTTGATGTCCCATTCATACTCATCATCATGTTTTTTTTTCCGGGTCAGAAATCTGATCTCGTATTCGCTCCCTATTTTTTTTGCCAGTTCTTTAGCGATCATGCCGCTGGCGCCGGTGATCAGGACAACTTCTTTCATAATTCTATATTGGTGGTGGGTGGGTTTATGCCTGATTTTTTACAATCAGTACAAAATCATCTTCCAGAAGTTTATAACCGTAATCATAAATGAACTTGTATTCAGAACCATTTTTATAAACTTTCAGATTGGTAAAATAATCGAAATCAAAACCCAAGCCATCCAGTCTGGATCTGGGGACTTTTGTTTTACCATCGGTATTGATTTCCATCAGAATACGGTAGTTTTTACGGAGTTTGTTATTAACATTCCGCATCAGATTGTTAGAATCCTTATTCTGCTTATTATTATAGGCATTCCGGCAGGCATCGTTGCAGAATTTTTTATCAGATCTTCCGATGATTTTCTCGCCGCATTCCAGACAATTCATAATTTTTATTTTAAGTGATGGTGGTGTCTTTTTTTCAACAGCTTTTTGAACATGCTGTGAGCTGGATAACTTCTGTTGGGTGTAATATTATTAAAAAACAGAGCAACAATCAAAAGAATAATGCATCCGGAAAGAACAGGGGAGAGAACATACCAATATCCCAATTCAGGAATTTTTCCTGTAGAACTTACCGCGATCAGCGCTGTAGCGCCACCTGGTGGATGTAATGTTTTCGTATACTGCATCAATACAATGGAAAATGCTACTGCCAAAGGTGCCGAAAGCCAGATGATATCCGGAACAAGCTGGTATACCGTAACCCCTACCAATGCCGACAGTACATGTCCGCCTATAAGATTCCGGGGTTGGGCCAAAGGA
Organism: Chryseobacterium sp. NRRL B-14798; assembly: GCF_050470705.1. Taxonomy (NCBI): domain Bacteria; kingdom Pseudomonadati; phylum Bacteroidota; class Flavobacteriia; order Flavobacteriales; family Weeksellaceae; genus Chryseobacterium; species Chryseobacterium sp. NRRL B-14798. The sequence goes on from NZ_JBFLUL010000005.1 coordinate 2,325,730, forward strand.
CTCTGGATAGCACCATAAATAAGGACACTGGATGCTCCAAAAGAACCGATCAGGAATATATTCTCAGTTTCTGCCAGTGAATGGGACTGAATAAATGCAATAATGCCGATTCCAAAAAATGCACCTAAAAATGACCAGAAATGCTCTTTATAATCAACAAGCGTTTCCTTATAGATTACGTACTTTGAAACTCTGAATGTTCTTTTTATGCTCTTCTTCATTTACTCTTCGGTATTTTTTTATCTTCCTTTTAGTATGCCTCAATTGAGAGGAAACTCAAAAATATTGATATTCCTTTTCATAAAAGAATTTTCACAAAGATACAGAAATATCCGTTTGTAAATGGATAACTGTCAGATTGCTAATTATTATAGTGAAACGCACTTCTCTGTAGAACGGAGTGAATTTTAATAACTGAAAAACAATGGTTTATATATGATATGTCATTACGTTTGAGAAAAATCTAAATTTATTTAGACTAATTATTTTTTTTGAATATAGGCATGTGTTTTGTGTAATTCACTGTATTTTGAAAAATTTAGTATTTATCGATATTTAGAATGGATTTTTAATTAATAAATATTTATTGTTATGTATAACAGTCTAGTTTTCAATAAAAAAAATGAATTTTTATTTCACTGTATTGTGTTTTTTTGTAATTTTAATGCATCAAAAAAACAAACCATGAAAAAATCCAATTTATTACTCAGTATTCTGTGTTCTTCACTTATTTTTGGACAGGTAGGGATTAATACTACATCTCCACAAGGAGTTCTGGATGTTACTTCTGCAAATTCTGCAGTCATACTTTCCAGAAATGCCAATCCTCCGGCCAATGTGACAACACCCACAGCAGGAATGATTATCTACGATACCACCAATAAAACCTTGAGGTATTATAATGGAACCCAGTGGAGTACTGTAATTTCTTCAGTAACATTAACAACAGCCAATGAAGGAGTTGTTAAGTTAAATAGCGGGGCAGGAGTGAAACCTTCATTTGCATTCAGAGCTTCCGGAGGAGTTCCCTTAATGACGTATCAAAACATTGTTTATCAAACTCCTATGAATATTGTGACAGATTTTGCATCATCTCCAACAACCACATGGCCGGAAAATATTATCAACCCGGTACCCGGAGATATATATGATCCGGCAACAGGACGGTTTTTGGAAAATCCTATTGCCGGACAGGTTCATATGTGGAGGGTTATTGTAAGTTATGCCAACAAGAATAATGGTTCTGTAGCCTTCGTGACAGTAAACCTTTCCAATCCTGTTCCGCCTTCAACATTCTCCATAGATCAGACCGCTGTTGCTCCCAATGGGGTAACCTCCGGAGATCTCGTTTTTTATCTGGTGAGTGTTGCCGATCCTTTGTCTATAGGCAGCGGATATCTTATTAAAATAAAATCTGATACCGCATTGGATGCTACTATCAGTAGTATAACAAGGATTTCTCAGGCAAAAGACTAATCTCATTATTTAAAGTTTAATTTCAAATTTGACACATGTCAGACAAGAACAAACTAATCAGTTTGTTCTTGTTTTCAGGCTCAATATTTAACGATATTAAATTAATCAATATTTGCTATGGGAAAACAACTCATTAAGCCAGAGTTTACTTTTAAAATGTTTGAAATGCTGGGTGGTTTATGGCTGGCCGGATGTGTAAAAACAGCTGCTGAGCTCAATATTGCAGATTTACTGACCTCTGGTCCTCAAACTATTTCTTTCCTTGCAGAAGAAACACAATCGCATGAAGCCCAACTGTACCGGGTAATGAGAGCGTTGTGTGGTGCAGGAATCTTTGAAGAATTAGAAAACAAAACGTTTGCTTTGAATGATTTCGGAGCTGCCCTGCAAACCGATGTTCCCGGAACAGCAAAAAATTTTGTTCTGACCATTATGAATGAACATTTCCCGTGCTATGGAGAACTAACATATGCCGTTCAGACAGGAAAAGTTCCTTTTGAACACATTCATGGGAAAGATCTTTGGGGATTTTATAAAGAATTTCCTGAAACAGGTGAAAACTTTGGAAAGGGAATGACGGGAATGTCCGGTATGGAGCTGAAAGGAATTATAGAGAACTATGATTTTAAACCTTATAAAAAAATTGTTGATATAGGAGGAGGCAATGGGGTTATGATCCATACTATTCTGAAAAATGCTCCGCAAAGCTCCGGAATTATCTTTGATGAAGCCAATGTAATTGAAAAAACTATCAAAATGATTCCTGAAAATCTTAGTGAAAGGTGTTCTGTAGCTATAGGAAGCTTTTTTAATGAAGTTCCGCAGGGTGCGGATTTATATACCATGAAATGGATTCTGCATGACTGGAATGATGATAAATGTATACAGATTCTTAAAAACTGCTATGGTGCAATGCCTAAAGGAGCCAAACTGTTGATTATAGACGCAGTTATCCCGGACGATTCTTTAAATAAGCCCCATATCGCCAAACTGCTGGACATTGTTATGCTGGCCTGCCTTACGGGAAAAGAAAGAACTTTAAACGAATTTAAATTGATCATTGAAAAAGCAGGATTACAATTTACTCAGATTATTCACATCGGAACAGATGCAAAAAGCATTATTGAATGTGAAAAAATATAAGTTTCAATTTTATTTTTAGTTGCATGATTAAGTAGGAGGCGCTCAACAATTTTGTTGAGCGCTTTTTTAATTTGTTTACTTGTAAAAAAGAAAAATTAAAAATTTGTGGTTGATATTGTTAAAAAAAACTATCGCTGAAAAAATATAAATTTATTTTTTTAGCGATAGCCCCTATTCGTAATTAATATTTGTATTGTTACTTTTTCAATCTGTTGATTTCTTCTTTCAGCAGACCAATATATTCCTGCATCGTCTTGATGATTTCTATGCTTAATTCATTGCTAATATTTGCTGTAGCATTATTATTACCTACATTGACTCCATTATTATCATTAAAAACAGGATTTTCAATAACAATTTTAGCTTCCTCTTCTTCGTAAATCTCTTCGATAGGAACCTCTAAAAACTGGGCAAGTTTGTTCCATTCTGTCTGTGTTATAGATACAGTACCGCTTTCTTTTCTGCTATAGTTGGAGACGTCGGTAGGGATCACTTCAGCCATTTGCTGTTGAGTGAAACCTTTCATCTTTCTTACTGTACGGAGTTTTTCTTTTTGCATATCAGACATTTTTACAAATTTGCAAAAAAAAATTAAATTAAAAAGAAAAAAAATCCTTGTCATACATCTATTTTTCAATGTTTTTTAAAGAAGAATTTTATTTTAGGATAAGGCTTTCATTGTTTAATTTTTACTTTAAAAGTGAAGATTATTGTTTTTAAGCTTGATAAATATTGTTTTATAAAGAATTCTATTTATTTTCCTATCCGTTTACAAGCGACTACAAACGGATTTAAATAGTTTATAACCGACTGTCTTACCGGAACATCGCAATCTTTGCAACAGAGATTTGAGAAAAACAGTGAACGTCTCTTATCTGAATTTATTAATCTTTAAAATCTAAAAGTTATGTCACTAAGAAACAAAGTAACATTAATTGGTTACACAGGTAAAGAAGTTGAAATGGTAAACTTCGACAATGGAAACGTAAAAGCAAGTGTATCTTTAGCTACCAGCGATCATTACACGAATGCGAAAGGAGAAAAAGTAGAAGAAACACAATGGCACAATCTGATTGCCTTTGGGAAAACAGCAGAAATCTTTGAAAAGTATGTTACCAAAGGAAAAGAAATAGCTGTTGAAGGAAAACTTACCTACAGATCTTATGATGATAAGGATGGGGTGAAGCGATATATCACGGAAATTCGTGTAGATGAAATCCTGTTACTAGGAGGTAAATAATTCTAAAAACACAAATGATGAAAGTAAAAGTTTTTAAAATCAGGCTTCCGGAAGAATTTCTCTACAAAGATCAGAAAATGCTGGATGATTTCCTGGACGCCAATGAGATTATGAAAGTAGAAACAGCTTTTGTGAACGAAGAACGTTATTGGTCTGTCATATTGTATTTTGAGGAATTAAAGCCCATAAAAAGTACAGTAAAAGAACCAAAGGCAGTAAAATATTCTGCAGATACTGATCTTTTGAATATCGATGAAGAAAAAATTCTGGATGCTCTGAAATTCTGGAGATCGGAAAAAGCCAGAGAACAGAACCTGCCCACTTACTTCATCGCGAGCAATAAAGAACTGATATCTGTAGCCAAGTATAAGCCTGCTAAGAAAGAAGAATTGCTCGAGATCAAAGGGTTTGGAAAGCATAAGATTGAAAACTATGGTGAAGAGATCCTTGAGATTCTTGAAAGCGTATGATTTTTTGAATAATTGATGCTGCAATAAGAAAAGCTGAAGAGAGACTTTCTTCAGCTTTTTATACTATGTAAAATTCCTTTCAATTCCTTACTTTTGCATTTATCAAAATGACATACAACAAATGAAGCCAAGTTTAGCAAAAGGGACGAGAGATTTTACGGCACAGGAAGTTTCCAGAAGAAAATATATCATCAATATTTTACAGAATAATTTTGAATTATTCGGGTTTCAGCCTTTGGAAACACCTAGTTTTGAAAATCTTTCTACTTTGACAGGAAAATACGGAGAAGAAGGTGACCGCTTGATTTTTAAAATTTTAAATTCAAGCATCAACGAAGCGAAAGAAGAGAAAAAAACTCAGATGCTTCATGACTTTCAAAAAGCATTGGAAAAACCATTCAGTGCAGAGAGCCTTACAGATAAAGCTCTTCGTTATGACCTTACCGTACCTTTTGCAAGATTCGTAGCGATGAATCATGGTAAACTGACGTTTCCGTTCAAACGTTATCAGATCCAGCCGGTTTGGAGAGCAGACAGACCTCAGAAAGGAAGATTCAGAGAATTTTATCAGTGTGATGCCGATGTGGTAGGAAGCGAAAGTCTGCTGCAGGAAGTGGAGCTGATTCAGTTGTATCTGAAATCTTTTGCAGATCTTAAAGTTCCTGTAACCATTCATATGAACAACAGGAAGATTTTATCAGGATTGGCAGAATATGCTGGAATTACAGATAAACTGATTGATTTCACTGTTGCTCTTGATAAACTGGATAAAATTGGGAAAGATGGAGTTGTAAAAGAACTGTTGGAAAGAGAAATTTCTCAGGAATCTATTGATAAGCTGGATTTCCTGTTCAGCCAGTCGGATGATGCATTGGAAAATCTTCTTCAGTTAAAAGAAAAATTTGCAGGGAACGAAATCGGACTAAAAGGAGTGGAAGAGCTGGAATTTGTTCTTACCCAATCTCTGAACCTTGGTGTGGATATTCAAAACCTGGTCTTCAATATTACCTTGGCAAGAGGATTGGACTATTATACGGGTGCTATTTTCGAAGTGAAAGCGGATGAAGTTGCTATGGGATCCATCGGAGGTGGCGGTAGATACGACAATCTTACTGAAGTTTTTGGTGTTAAAAATATTCCAGGAATAGGAATCTCATTCGGGTTAGACAGAATTTATCTTGTCATGGAAGAACTCAACCTTTTCCCTGAAGAAGCATCAGCCAAAATAGAATATCTGTTTGCTAACTTTGGAGGTGAAGGAATCACGGATGCATTAAAGCTGATCATGAAGCTAAGAGCTAAAGGGATTTCTGCAGAACTATACCCTGAAAATGCAAAGATCAACAAGCAGTTTACCTATGCAGAAAAGAAAGGCATAAAGAATCTGGTTTTCCTGGGTGAAGAAGAAATTAAAAATAATACCGTTACTTTTAAAGATCTTGAAGCCGGAATACAGAAAACGGTTTCTTTAGAAGAGTTTTTAGGAGAATAATTTCTTAATTATATTAAAAACAGAACAACTGCAAAATTACTTTTGTGGTTGTTTTTTTTTGATGGATGTTGAGAATTTAAATACTTTTGAATAAAAAAGGAATGACTAATAATTGTGCGTTGTGTAATACAGAATTAACATCTATGGATACGCTTCTGGGAGCGAATTCGCTTTCGGATGGTAATGTTTTATGCAACAAATGTTTGAATAAAGTGAGCGATATCAATGATGAGTTGCTTTATAATCTTAATGCATTCAGCATTGACGATATCAATAATATGCTGAATACAGAAGACACTGAAGCAGCTCAGACAGTCATGACGGTAGGAAAGACTCTTCCTGCAGCCATAGATTCCGGTTCTCATCAAATCTCAAAAGAGGTTTATAAGCGAAGACACCAAAAAATAAAGAATGAACTGGAAAGGCTTCATGCTAATCTCTCCGTCTTTACCAAAGGAGAAATCAAGGAACTTCCTTATCTTATCTCTGAAGAAGAACAGATCATTGCGATTACAGATGCTCAGTTTGTCAATACACTGGATGCCGGAGTATTGGTAGCAACGCCCAAAAGGATGATTTCTGTATCAAAAGGAATGTTTGGTGCCGCAAAGATTACTATTTACCCTAATGAAAACATACAGTTGGTAAGCTTTGTAACCCATCCGAGATCTCCGATTATTAAACTGCATCTGGAAGAAAGAATAGTTGAGTTTGAATGCTATATGGATAAGGAAGATGCAGAGAAGTTCTATGATACAATAAAAACCATTTATAATAATTCTAAGGATCAATCTCCAAAACAAATGGGTACAGCAGGAAAAAGTATTGCAGTCTCATCAGACGATATTTTGAATCAGCTTGAAAAACTGGGTAAACTGAGGGAAAACGGAATTTTAACCGATGCCGAATTTGCAGAGCAAAAAAAGAAGCTGCTGGAGCAATTACCATAAAAATTTTATACCCAATCATGAAAGATAAAGTATCTGCAAAAATAGTGGAAAGCTGGTTGAAAGGATGGTGCCTTTCAAGAGAAACATCTTTTCCTGTGTCCTATAAATCCGGATTTCATGTTGTTGTAGGAGATGAAAAACAAAAAGAACGTTTTGTGTTTCCTGAGCTTAATGATGATTTTTTTCAGCTTGCCAATTCAATTACCGAGCCCTGGATTTATCTGAAAGCATCTGTTCCCCCTGATCAAATTACAGATCAAATTCCTGAAAGATGGAAACTGCAGCCGCAGGGATATATGATGACCTGTTTTCATCCAATGGAATTTCCGGACACAAGTCTTGCAGAAGGATACCATCTGGAATTTTCTGAGTACAATACAACCTTTGTTATTACGATTGTGGCGGAGAATGGTGAGCAGGCTTCTATAGGACGTATCTCTCTTATAGATGATGTTGCTGTGTATGACAGGATTATTACCGAAAAAAGTCATCAAAGGAAAGGACTTGCCCGTTTTTTATTGAAAGAACTGGAGAAGATCGCTTTATCCAAAGGTTTTTACAAGAATATTTTAGTGGCAACGGAAGAAGGAAAGCTGTTGTATGAAACCTTAGGCTGGAAGCTATACTGTTTGCATACTTCCATTGTGATACCATCAGAAGACTAATATTTTTATTGAATTAAATTTTTATTACTTATAAAGAGTAATTTAGACCCAAAAACTAACGCTATGAGTGAAAAATCAAGACTTGACGAAATAAGAGAAGAGCTTAAAAAACTGGATATCAGCCCTACCATATTTGCCCGGAAAGAAATTCGTGAATTACCGGATATCCTTTCACTGGACGAACGAATTGTCTATCTCGTAGAAGGCAGAAATAAACTGAACAACCATCATATCATCCTGGTAGCCACAGACAGAAGACTGATTTTTGTGGATAAGGAGTTCATGTACGGATTGAAAGTAGAAGACTTTTCTTACAGCAAAATAAGCTCCATACAATATGAAACAGAATTTTTATTAGCTTCCATAGATATTCAGGTAACTGATGACGTGGTAGAAATTGATGGAGTAGGAAAGTACCATGCTGAACTGTTTTGTGAAAAAGTAAGAGATTTCATGTCCCATCCGGAACAACATTTTCAGAGTAAATCCGAACCTAGTATTTTAGATCAGCTGGAACAATTGGGAAGATTAAAGGAATCCGGAGTTCTAAGTGAGGAGGAATTTCTGGATCAAAAGAAAAAATTAATGGAGAAATTGTAATCATTGTGTTGAATAATGAAATTACTTGATGGGTGGAACTCCCATTTTTAGACTAAAGCAATGGAAAATTATTTAGAAATTAATAAAAAATCATGGAATGCAAAAGTAGAACCTCATCTGAAATCGGATTTTTACTTTGTAGATGAGTTCTTAAAAGGCAGAACTTCGCTGAACTCCATAGAGCTGGAGCTTCTTGGAGATATAAAAGGAAAAAGTATTCTGCATTTGCAGTGCCATTTCGGACAGGATTCTATTTCCCTGTCAAGAATGGGAGCAAAGGTGACCGGCATTGACCTTTCTGACAAAGCGATTGATACCGCCAGAGAACTTGCACAAAAATGCGGTACAGACACAGAATTTATCTGTTCAGATGTATATGAGCTGCCCAATGTTCTGGATCATAAGTTTGACATCGTTTATACAAGTTACGGTACCATTGGCTGGCTTCCTGATCTTGAGAAATGGGCGGAAATTATCAATCATTTTCTGAAGCCGGGAGGGCAGTTTATTATGGCAGAGTTTCATCCTGTTGTCTGGATGTTTGATGACGACTTTACAAAAGTTGCTTATAATTACTTCAATGAAAAACCGATTGTTGAAACCTATGAAGGCACTTATGCAGATCAGTCTGCACCTATTGTACAGGAGTATGTCATGTGGAACCACTCCTTAGCAGAAGTGCTTGACAATTTAATGAAAAAAGGGTTGAAGCTGGAGACTTTTCAGGAATTTGACTGGTCACCTTATCCGTGCTTCAGACATGTAGATGAATTTGAAAAAGGAAAATGGAGAATTCCACAGTTCGGAAATAAAATACCGTTGGTGTTCGCTTTGATTGCAGAGAAAATATAAGATTTATTTTAATCCTAATAAAAAGTCATCACAATTACTATTACGATGACTTTTTCCTATATATGAATGTTAAAAAAAACTGCTCTGTGTTGGTTAGCTCAGGGAGTCCTCAGCCTTTGTTTTTGCTTCGTCCACTTTATTCTGAACCTGGGAAGCAACATCATTGGCTTTGCTCTTAAGGTCATTTCCCCATTTGTTAAGATTATCTTTAGCTGTATTGATCTTATCTTTTACCGCTTGTTGATCTTCAGGGCTTGAATTCTTATATTTCCAGTAAGCTAATGCACCTAATCCTAGTAAAGCTAATAAGCCTTTTGTCTTGTTTCCCATGATTTCTATTTTTTTAAGTATTAATATTAAAATTTGTTGTTATCAATAATGTAAAATACGTGCCAAAAAAATAAATGGACTTATAAATAAATGTTAAATTTAGGAAAAGACTTCAAGTTTTTTACCATCAAAACTGGCGAAAACCATAGTAGGATACGAATCCTGATGATATATATTTCCCTCTTTATCAATGGCGATGGCGCCTGCAAACCCATCAATGGTTTTAAGCTCCTCAAATGTTTTATCGAAAGCCTGCTGAAGGCTCATTCCATCCGTAACTCTTGTTACAATTTTTGCAGCCGTAGCATTGCTGACAATATCTTCACCAACCCCGGTACAACTTACCGCACAGAAAGCATTGGCATAATTTCCGGCCACTGTGGCAGAATCTGAAATTCTTCCGGGAATCTCGAAACCTTTACCTCCGGTAGATGTGGCAACAGCCAGTTTTCCTTCATGATCAATTGCAACACAGCCTACAGTTCCTTTTCCTCCATTGGCTAGTTTAGCTTCATATTCTTTTCTTCTCTGGGGAATTTCTGTAGAAAAATTTTCAAAACCATTTTCCGTAGCATAAATTTTGGCACCATTTCCTCCTAATACTCTGTCATCTTCACCTATAAGATCTTTAGCAACAAAAATCGGGTTTTGTACATTCTCAATGTTAATTACGCCGCTTAGCTTCTGGGTATTTCCGTTCATAATGGCAGCACTCATACGAATAACACCATCACTCTGGATTTGAGAACCTGTTCCTGCATTGTATAACGGATCATCTTCCAGCAAGGAAACAGCATAAGCAACCGTATCAAAAGCCGAATGGGTCTTAAGATAATCGAATGCCTTTTGAGCAATTTGTTTTAATGACTCCTGTTTTGCTGTTTTTACTTCATGGCTTTGATCGCTTTCAGAGAAAAAACCGCCGTGGATAATTACTTTCATAAAATTATAGATGATGGTTGATAAATGATTTCTTTTACGAAGTTAATTAATAAAAGATAAAAGATAAAAGATAAAAGATAAAAGATAAAAGATAAAAGATAAAAGATAAAAGATAAAAGATAAAAGATAAAAGATAAAAGATAAAAGATAAAAGATGTTGTTGTTAAGCAACTATTATACATCTGGATATCAACATCAATAGAGGTGGGCTATAATTCTGAGCGGAGACGAAGAAAGCCCGCCTTATAATAAATATTTTAAATCCAATGGCTTTAGCCAACTTAAAATATGTATGCTAAATAAAAAAACGGAACCGAGGTTCCGTTTGTATAGCTGTATTTGTTGTTCTATTTATCCTGTGGAATAGGATTAAACTGCGAATTCTCAATCGTCAGCGTTTTTGTCGTAAGATCATAATGATCATTCATAGACATTACATGTACTGTTAAATTATCAATAGAAATCGGCTCTCCAAGGTTGATATTGGTAAGGTTGGTATCTTTGATAAACCTTCCGTCTACCAGAATAACAAGACCTGAACCTACAGCAGTCATTACATCATTATGAATGAAAAGTCCTGTATCTTCACCCAATCCGATTCCCAGCGTTCTAGGATTGTTCACTACCGCCTGGAAAAGGCGCCCGATTCTTCCCCGCTGTACAAAATGAGTGTCGATAATGACATTATCGATTAGCCCCAATCCCTGAGTGGTTTTGATTTCTCCTTTCAATAAAGCTTCAGAACTGCTTCCCTGATAGATCATATTTTCAGAAGCTGCTGCAGCACCTGCAGAAGTTCCGGAATAAATAAAATCCTGTTCCTGGTATTTTAATAAAACCGTATCATGAAATCTTGTTCCTCCAAGAATAGAGGTCAGTCTCAGCTGATCTCCTCCGGTGAACATCATTACATCGGCAGCGTTGGCTCTTGCGACCATTGCATCAGAATTGGCTTCCTCACGGTTGTGGATGTCCAGCACATTTACATTTTTAGCTCCAAGAAATTCGAATGCTTTTTTGTACTCGGAACCTACGATCTGAGGGATTTGAGAGGCAGTGGTAACAATTTCAATGACAGAATTTTCCTTTAGTTTTGATTCGTTGATGATCTTTCGCAGGATCCCACGCTCAAAAAAATTAAGATTCTTTTCTATATTCTGATCATAATCGGTTTCAGCAAAACTTCCTTTGTTTACAGCGCCTCCGATAACTATTAATTTTCCAACAGGTTTCATCATTGTGCAAAATTAAAAAATAATTCACATTCTCTGGCCAATTTCATGCCATCTTTAGTTGATTTTTAATGTTTTAGGAATGTTAATTAAAATTAATTTTTTTTTAATGAATCTTTAAATGTGGTATAGTTTCGTTTAGGGTTTTACATTATCTTTGGCTATGAAAGGAGTTATTGTTAACTGTTAAAATGCCAATAGACTATGAAAATCGAAAAGATTCAGGCACTAAGAGGTCCTAACATCTGGAGCATCAGAAGAAAGAAGCTGATACAGATGAGGTTGGATTTAGAAGAAATGGAGAATTATCCTACCAACAAAATTGAAGGATTCCGGGAAAGGATTGAAAAATTAATCCCATCATTGATGACGCACCGATGCTCGGAAGGAGTGGAGGGAGGTTTTTTCCATAGAGTGGAAACAGGAACCTGGATGGGACATGTCATTGAGCATATCGCTTTGGAAATACAAACCCTGGCAGGAATGGATGTGGGGTTTGGAAGAACCCGTGAAACAAAAACTCCGGGAGTATATAATGTAGTATTCAATTATATCGAAGAAAATGCAGGGATCTTTGCTGCAGAAGAATCTGTAAAAATTGCAGAAGCACTGATTGAAGGCAAAGATTATGATTTGAATGCTTGTATCCATAGATTAAAAGAAATCAGGGAACGCGTTCGTTTAGGACCTTCCACAGGAAGTATTGTAGAAGAAGCGGCATCCAGAAGAATCCCATGGATCAGACTGGGGACAAACTCATTGGTACAGCTTGGTTATGGCGTGAACCAGCAAAGATTTCAGGCTACCATTACCGGGAACACAAGTTCTATTGCTGTTGATATCGCGTGTAATAAAGAATTAACAAAGAGAATGCTTCATGATGCGGCTATTCCCGTACCGATTGGAGATTTGGTAACAGATGAAGAAGGTTTACATGCGGTAATCAGGAAAATTGGATATCCCATTGTTTTAAAACCTCTGGATGGAAACCATGGAAAAGGTTCTTCCATTAATGTGAACGATTGGGAAGCCGCCAGAACAGGCCTTGAACATGCTCAGAAATATTCAAGAAAAGTAATTGTTGAGAAATATATCACAGGCTACGACTTCCGTATACTGGTGATCAATAATAAAATGGTGGCTGCAGCCAGAAGAGTTCCAGCCCATGTTGTAGGCGATGGAGAACTGAACCTTCAGCAGCTTATTGAAAAAGAAAACAAAGACCCTAGAAGAGGCTATGGCCATGAAAATGTCCTTACCGAAATTGAAGTTGATAAAGACACTTTAGAATTACTTGATAAACTTCAATATACTTTGGAAACAATTCCTCAAAGAGGAGAAGTGGTTTATCTTAAATCAACGGCCAATCTTTCAACCGGAGGAACTTCCATTGATGTAACAGATATGGTGCATCCGGAAAATATCACAATGGCTGAAAGAATTTCTAAAATTATCGGATTGGATGTCTGCGGTATTGATGTGATGGCAGAGAACCTTACCCAGCCTTTAAAGGAAAGTGGCGGCGCCATTATTGAAGTCAATGCAGCACCTGGATTCAGAATGCATCTTGCTCCAAGTGAAGGACTGCCAAGAAACGTTGCTGCGCCAGTGGTTGACATGCTCTATCCTCAGGGAAAACCTTTTACCATTCCCATCATTGCAGTAACAGGAACCAATGGAAAAACAACAACGACAAGACTTATTTCCCATATTGTAAAAAGCAATGGGTACAGAGTAGGATTTACGACTTCGGACGGAATTTATATTCAAAATACCATGCTGTCAAAAGGAGATACTACAGGACCGCTTTCTGCAGAATTTATTCTGAAAGACCCTACCGTAGAATTTGCAGTGCTGGAAACCGCAAGAGGTGGCATTTTACGTTCGGGGCTTGGTTTTTCACAATGTGATATCGGGGTTCTGACCAATATTGAGGAAGATCACCTGGGAATGAACGATATTCACAGTTTAAAAGATCTTACCAAGGTAAAGCGTGTTGTATTGGATAGTGTCAAAAAAAGCGGCTGGAGTGTGTTGAATGCAGATAATGAATACTCCATGAAGATTGTGAGTGATCTCGATTCTAATGTGGCTATTTTCAGTATGGATGAAAACAATCCTCATATTGTAAAATTTGCTAAAGAAGGAAAGATAACCTGTGTATATGAAGAAGGTTTTGTAACCATCAAAAAAGGTGACTGGAAAATCAGAATAGGAAAAGCCAAAGACTTCCCGATTACGATGGAAGGAAAGGCCAGGTTTATGATTGAAAACGTATTGGCAGCCAGTTTGGCAAGTTATCTTTACGGATTCGGGATTGAGGATATTTCCAATTCTTTGAGAACCTTTATTCCAAGTGCCCAGCTGACACCGGGAAGACTGAATGTTTTTAAATTCAAAAACTTTAAAGTTCTGATCGACTTTGCCCATAATCCTTCAGGATACGAAGCCATTGAAGATTATCTGAAAAACGTAGAATCTACAAAGAAAATCGGTATTATATCCGGTGTCGGAGACCGAAGAGACAATGATATCAGAGAATGTGGAAAAATTGCCGGAAGAATGTTTGATTATATTATCATCCGAAATGAGAAACATCTTCGTGGAAGAACCGAAGATGAAATCAACGGATTGATTATCGATGGTATTAATTCTGCAGGAAGAGATGTCAGTTATGAGATCATTCCTAAAGAAATTGAAGCCTTAAAACATGCGATAGGAATGGCAGAAGAAGGAACATTTATCACAGCTTTAAGTGATGTGATTTCCAATGCTATTGATCTGGTTCAGGAATATCAGGCCAAGGAGCTTTTGGAAGACGATAAAAACATATAAATACACCCTTATAAAACTTATTACAATTGCAATACGAAATGGAAAACGTATTGCAATTTTTTTATCTATTGTTATTTTTTTGCTTACAGGAATCAATAACGATTATTTTTTTATGTTAAATCTCTTATTGGAGAATAATTTTTATATTTGATTTCTAAACTTAAATCAAAACCATGAAAAATTTAAAGAAAATCTCTAAAGAGAAATTAAGAAGTATCAACGGAAAAGGAGGATGCCCTCCAGGCTTTCATGATTGTCCGGTGCCATGGAATGAAAAGGTATGTATTCCCCATGACAATCAGATGGCATGTCCGGATTTATAAAAATTATCCCTCACTATGAGGGATTTTTTGTTACTGTATTTCAGGCTTTTTGAGTTTTCTTTTCACAATTATACTTTTTAATATAAAAGATCAATTCATAGAATATAACACAAGAATAAAAAAACAAACCTCCGAAGAAATGTCGGAGGTTTTTTTATTTTATAAACGTTTAAAAAGGTATTGATCACAACAATGTAAATAGGGTGTTTTTCCTTCACTATTTTGGGAGTTACAAGTTTAATTTTGTTCAAAATAATAAAATGAAATCCATGAGAACAATCAATTACATCGTTATACATTGTACAGCAACACAGCCAGATGTTACAATAGAGAGCATTAAAAGGTATTGGAAGGAAAACCTGAAATGGAAAAATCCTGGTTATCACTATATGATAAAAGCTGATGGAAAAATAGTTAACACGTTGCCCATTGATCAGGTATCCAATGGCGTTGCAGGGTGGAATTCTCAAATTATCAATATATCATACATTGGAGGCATTGATAAAAGCAACCATCCAAAAGACACAAGAACGGAAGACCAAAAAAAATCTATGGTAAAGCTGTTAAGAGAATTAAAATCAAAATTTCCTAAAGCTACAATTCAGGGACATAGAGATTTTCCAAATGTTCATAAAGCCTGCCCTAGTTTTGATGCTAAGAAAGAGTATTCTGGGTTATTAATAAGTTGAAGAATTAAAAGTCAATCATTACGGTTTCCTGTAGACTATGCCAACAACATATCCGTATATTTACAATGTTTGTAAAAAACACAGCGTACATGTCAATTTTTTTATCCTCCTTTGCTGGGGGATTTTTTATGATGGGAGAGGTCTTCGGGAATAAAAAATAAAACCTCCGAAATTTCGGAGGTTTGTTTCTATAAGTTTTCCCAGGTTGTTTTTATACTCTGCATTTTTTTAAGGTAAAAATACAAAGGAATAAGTTCTAATCTGAGGGTAAAGCTGATTGATGGATACATAAACGGGATAATGGCCATCATAATAAGGCAAACAGCAATCCCGATAATGGCATCAGCTATGGCAGCCTGCGGCGCCCATTTTTGTTCAAACCAAAGTCCACAGGCAACAATACCTTTGAACAGAAACAATAAGCAGATCAAAAGTCCTGTCATTGAATACGGATGATTGGCATTCATTCCGTATAATGATAAAGAGACATGAGTCATCAGAGAGCCTGCCAATAAAAAGATAGCAGCCAGTGCTCCTCCGATTAAAAAGATCCATAAGAAAATTTTAATCCAGACAGGTAATAGATCTCTTCTCCGTGTTAAAGTGTGGTTTTCAAATTCTGCAAAAGCGGTTGGCTTTTCTTCCATGTTGTATTAGTTTTATCAGTTTTTTATCCGAAAAAAGCATTCGAACTACCAATCCAGATGGCGTCTTTTTTATTGAAGTCTACATTCACCATGGCGGCTTTAGTCATTCTTCCCAGATTTTCCAATAGGATAGGGCGTTCGTCATTTTCCCGCCAAATATACAACAAACGCATCTCTGCTTTTGAAAAATCTCCGTTGATATCTTCAAAAATGGGTTCATAATAGACTTTTCTCTGCAAAATATAGTTTTCCTTATCCTGAATAGAGTCTGTAACTTCTTTTGTCGGATTCAGATTAACTCCGCTTCCGGCGAATGAAAATAAAGGTTTCAGTACAAAATCATCCAGATTTTCATTTTCCGGAAATTCATGCAGAAAATAACTTTTCGGAACAAACTGATGTTGTAATAAAGGCAAAAGGAATTTTGAAATTTTAAAGAACCAATTCGGATGAGTGATCCATTGGACATCCACTTCCTCCCGAAAATCAAATTCTGTAGTAAGATCAGGAATATTATCCAGTTCATCAAATATCACACGGTTGTAGATTCTTTTGATTTCGGTTAGCTTACCATTATTTTCATAATACAGTTTTCTACCCTGTTTTTTTACTTTCGTCAGACATACTGTTTTGATGCCTAGCAGTTTCTCGGTCAAAGCAAAATCAATAGCCGTTTTTTGTCTTTCCGGAAAGATTTCAAGCAGGATTACATTTTCAGGATGTTCATCACCTACAATCAGTTCCTTCAAATAGTTTTTAAAAGTTTCATGCGGCATAGGATTTCTGATCTCCGAAAGGAAAGGGTAGACTTCACAATACGTTTCCTCATATACTTTCTGAAAAGCATACAAAGAAGGAAATGCCTGAAGTTCTATCAGCTGAGGTTCTATTGCTCCGTCTTCACTTTTGCAGACTCCAAAATCTATGGTGAAAAAATGAGGTTGATGGGTATCATTGGGAACCCTGCAGTTTTCAGGAATGGCTTTTTGAAGGAGTTCTGCCGGCATTGCTTTAATCTGGCTGATGATACTTTCACTGGCGTCTATCAGTTTTTTCTCAAACTCTTTAGTCAGAAAAATAGGACTTTCTGAAACTCTGAAACCAGGTGCTGTTCCACCTTTTTCAGTCAGTATATTTTTGAGTTGATGGTATTTTTCATCTGAAAACTCCTGATTGAACTGTTTTCTGTATTCTGGGATCATATTTTTTTTCTTTTGTGATGGTAAAGAAACCGGACGTTTCTGCCCGATTTGATTTTACCACAAAAGGCACAAAAGTTTTTAGAATATAAAAGTTTACAATAGACTTTTATAAAATACCTATTTAATTGGGAAATCTTTGATTTTCAAGAAAGCTTATGTGTTCTTTTCAACAGCTTTTATGATTGTAATACCCAAATCCCTTTTGTGACTTTTGTGGTTTGTATTGATTAAGCCAAAGTTTCAGCTTTTTTCAAAATGTTTTTTTTTGCAAACTGAAGGAATCTCGGAAGAATCTGATGTCTGGTCAGAATGATTTTATCTTCATCGTCTATTCTGTCTATCGTTTCAAGATACTTTTCCATCCCGAAATTTTCGATCATGGCTTCCTTGTTCTTTTCATCCTTCAGGTTTTCGATCAGAGATTCAGGATTGGCTTCCGGGTGAAACTGTGTTCCGAATATCTCCTCCGAAAAACGAACGGCCATTACCGCTCTTTCCAGGTTGATATGAGGACGGAATTTTTCAATCGCCATGATGGTCATTCCCAATTCTTGGAAACGGTCGTGATCCGGTTCTATAAACTGGTAGGCCCTCGAATCTACCGCATAAAAAGGATCCTGAAGATTTTTGAATAAGAATTCTTCTTTACCTTCCTCTGTTTTATGAACAGGCATTACCCCGAAGGAATAAGACTTTCTTTTGCAGATATTCCCCAGATTCCAGTGGATACTTGCCAGCTGGAATGAATGGCAGATCAGGAAAAGGTACTTTTTATCTTCATGGTATTGATTATGCTCGAAAACAGCATCTAAAAAATTTGCAAAACGGTTTTCCCATGCAAAGCCTTCACGGTGTGGGTTTCCGGGGCCACCGGAAGAAATGAAAATATCAAAGTCTTCTATTTCAGGTATTTCATCTTTATATCTTACATCAAACGTTTTGATCACCACATTTTCTTCAGAGTTCTGCTGAAAAGTTTCGGAAATTTCTTTAATATTTCTAAAACCTTGATTCACATGATTGTTGTTCATGTCCAGCAGAGCAATTCGAATATCTTTCATTACATCATATTTTTTGCAAAGTTACCAAAATATTATGAAGCAGGTTCACCATGGGTGATGCCATACTCCGTTTCAGAGATCATATAATCAACTACTTTCGTCAGATCACCCGTTTCCTTGAAGATCTGAAGCTGCCGGTCTGCACCGGTTCCGTTTTCAAGGATTTTCCAGGCATATTCCACTTCCTGGCGGCATCCCAGATCATCTACCACATCATCAATAAACTCTAAAAGTTCTTTCAACAAATGAGGATAAGGAACAGATTCTTCTTTTCCAAAATCTATGAGATGGGCTTCAATACCACTTTTCGAGGCACGCCATTTATTTTCGTTCAGCAGTAATCTTCTATAGCTTCTGAAGCTGAGATTTTGCTGGTGCAGTTTATATATTTTGGCAACAAGACTTTGCATTATGGCAGCAAGACAAACGGTTTCGTCAATTCTTAACGGCATGTCACAGATTCTGAATTCGATAGTTGGATAAAACGGATGTACCCGTAAATCCCACCAGATTTTCTTGGCATTGTCGATGGTTCCTGTTTTTACAAGAAGATCCACATAACTGTCGAATTCTGCCAGAGAGTTGAAATAACTTGGAATCCCGGTTCTTGGGAATTTCACGAAAATTTCCTGTCTGTACGATTTAAAACCTGTATATCTTCCAATCCAGAAAGGTGAATTGGTAGAAAGGGCGTATACGTGAGGAAGGAAATATCTCATCACATTCTGAATTCTTACGCCTTCTTCACGATTAGGAATTCCAATATGAACATGCAGTCCGAAAATAAGATTTTCACGGGCTACATCTCCCATATCATCAACAATTTTAATGTATCTTTCTCCCTGAGTGATATTGTTTTCAGACCAGTGAGAGAATGGGTGAGTGCCACCTCCGGAAACACGAAGTCCCTGTTCATGGGCGATATTGATAAGATGACGCCTTAAATTCGTTAATTCAGCTCTGGCTTCCTGAATATTCTGGCAGATTCCCGTTTCCATTTCAATCATGGATTCGTGCATTTCGTGCTTTAAGTTTTCACTTAAAACCGCTTTGCCGCCTTCAATGATTTTTGAAACGTGAGAAACCAGATCTCTGCTTTCCACATCGATGATCTGATATTCTTCTTCAATCCCAATAGTAAACTGATGATGCATTTATTTTGTGTTTTTTAATTTCTTTTTCAATGTTATTTAATGGAATCCTTCACGAATGTTCCCCAGGCAATGTTAGGTTTCCCCGGAACATATTCTTTAGCTTTTTCAATAGCCAGTTTGGTAGCATGTTCTATGATCCATGCAAAGTTTTCTTCTCCTACAGAATTGCGGTCTGCATCAGGAGCCGGGTTGCAGAAATCAATCGCATAAGGAATACCGTCTCTTACAGCAAATTCCACGGTGTTGAAATCATATCCCAACGCTTGATTCATTTTAATCGTGTAATCATGAATGGTTTTCAATAGCTTTTCAAGCTCTTCACCTTGGGTCTGATGAGTGGTGGCATATCTTAAATGAGGCGCATTTCTCGGCTCATAAGGCATAATGTGGACATATTTTTGGCCCAGACAGTACACTCTGTAATAATCGTCAAAGATAATTTCTTCCTGTACCATCATCACCAGCTGCTCGGTTTTTCCCAGTTTGTTCCAAAGATCATCCGGGTTTTCCACTCTGTATACATTTTTCCAGCCGCCGCCATCATGAGGCTTCATATAGGCAGGAAACCCTACATAATTGAAGATATATTCCCAGTCATGAGGAAATTTCAGGTTTCTGAATGAAGTTTCTGAAGTATTGTCCGGTCTTTCGTGTGATGGAAGCAAAACCGTTTTAGGAAGTGGAATTCCCAGTTTTGACATCAGGGCATTGTTGAAAAACTTCTCATCAGCACTCCACCAGAATGGATTGTTGATGACATAAGTGCCGTTAAGGGCAGCATTTTTTAAATAAGCTCTGTAAAAGGGAACGTCCTGTGAAATTCTGTCGATGATCACTGCATAACCATAATCTGCACCCTGTTCCAGTTTATCAATAGTAACGGGTTCAGCGATGATATCGCCACCTCCCATTTCATTTACTTTTTCTATAAATGCCCAGGGAAACGTGTCTTCCATACCGAAAAGAATTCCTACTTTTTTTGTCATAATTTTTGTTTTTAAGGTGGGTATATTTTTTCTATTTGTCTTTTTTATTGTTTTTAAGAGAAAAATGCTCCTATGAAGGTAGGGAAGACCATTCTCCATAGCGGCCAGTCGTGGCCTATCCATTTTCTTTCATCGTACCAGAAATCTATGCCTTTTATCCTGAGGATTTCAGCCATTTCAACATTTTTATCCCTGCAGATATCCTGATCGGAAGTGCTCAGTACAATATGCATGTGTTTATATTTCCAGGCTTCATCATTTCTTACAAACTCTCTCGGACAGTTGAAGTATACCAGATCATCAGAGTAGCCATCCATAAAATTCCTTATACTGAAGGCGCCGGAAAGACAAAACAGATGAGAAACCAAATCCGGAAATCTGAAAGCAAAATTAGCGGCATGATAGCCCCCGAAACTTGCTCCTGCAACGGCAACGCGGTGGGTTTTATGAAGTTTTTGGATATAAGGCACGAATTCCTGGACCAGAAACTGTACATACCGTTCATAATTCCTTATTCTTTGCTGAGGCGAGATTTTTTCATCATAAAAACTCCAGCTGTCGATGGTCTGTACATTGTAAAGCTTTACTTTTCCCTGTTCTATAAACCAGTTGATACTTCCGTTAAGATGAAAATCATGATTCTGGGTATATTGTCCCTGGGAAGTTGGAAACATGATGATAGGATGGCCGTAATGCCCGGTCACTTCTACCTTGAGACTTGTTCCCAATATATTTGAATAATACTCTGTATGTTCTATGTGAGGCATTTTTCTTATTTGGTTTTATCTTTTCTAAATTACATTTTAGGAGGGAATCTTTGATCAGATTGTATATTATGAATTCGATAACATTTTGAATATCAATGTCAAGTTTCATTGTTAAGAACTCAATTTATTACCTTTCGGAGGCAGAATATTCAGCATATCCGCATGAATCATTTCAGCAGCAGAATCCAGCCTGTCCTGTACAACAGAGGCGTCTCCGGATTTATAGACAATTCCGACATGATAGTCTATCGGAAGAAATTTGACAACTTCTTCGCATTCAAAACTGCTGTAATTCGGTTCTTTATCTTTAATCAGGGCAACGATCAGACCTGAATAATATCCTGTAGGGGGAGAAACGCTGTAATCATGACCTCTCAGAAGAGCATCTTCAATTTTCGCCCATTCTCTCCAGATATTGATACCACTCGATGCTTCAACCAGATCCGGAATATGAGCCCCGCCAACCCTGGATGAGGTTTCAAGGAAATACCATTTTCCATCTTCTTTTCCACGGATGAATTCTGTATGGGTGGCTCCGTTGACAAGTCCGAAATTGGAAAGGACTCTGGCATTTATATCTTCCAGTGCTTTAAACTCTTCGGAATATCTTCCTAATGTTTTGGATCTGAAAACCCCGCCTTCGTGAGAAACCTGCATAGGAGGAGCAAGATATTTTGAGGCAGAAGTGAATATTGTTTTTTTGTTAAAAGTAAGACTGTCCACATGGTAAACATCTCCGGGTTTAAAACTTTCCAGTAAGAAAAGATGGCGTTCTTCTCCCAGTATTTCCAGGGCTTCAAGAAGCTGTTCTTTGGAAGTTATTTTTTTAATGCCCGATGCTGATGCTTCAGACCTTGGTTTCAGTACCCATGGAGCAGGAACGCGGTCTGTAAATTCATCCACTTCGTTATCATTGAACACAGCGGTGAATTCAGGAACGCTGATCCCGGCATCCTTTGCTTTTTGCCTCATGGCAAGTTTATCTCTGAAATACCGGTGGGTTGTCTGTCCCATACCGGGAATACGGAATGTTTCTCTGATTAACGCTGCTTTTTCAACATCATAATCATCCAAAGCCACCACAGCATCTACTTTTCTGGTCTTCATCAGGTGGGAAAATCCCTGAATCAGGTGCTCCAGATTCCATACGGAAGGCTTTAGCTCGGGCATATAGAATGTTTCATCAATCGCATGCCAGGGCCAGTTTTTTTCTTTGAGGTTTTCGGAGGTTACAAGGATGATTTTATTGCCGAGCTTCTTCATTTCGTCCATAAAATCGTAGCCTTTGTAATAGCACGAAATACACACAATAGTTTTCTTCTCCATATAATGTTTTTTAAGATTTAGTGAATTTTCAAAAATAAAAGCATTTATATATTATTTTATTAATACCAAAAAATAAAATATTGTGCGTTTTTGAAAATCCACTAATCAATTATACAGAGTTTTTTTGTAAAAAACTAATTTTTAGTGATAATTTTCAATTAAATTCACCAGGAGCTGAACACCGAAACCTGTTGCTGCTTTTTCTTTTGCATAACCCACACTTCCAAAGGCTACTCCTGCAATGTCCAGATGAGCCCATTTAGGGTGGTTTTCAATGAATTGCTCTAAGAATTTTGCGGCAATAATACAGTCTCCTACAGGTTTCAGAGAGATGTTTTTCATATCGGCCACATCAGACTGGATATCATCTTTCCAAACATCCCATAAAGGAAGATTCCAGACCCTCTGATTGGTCTGGTCACCGGTTTTGATTAAGTTGTTTTTCAGTTCCTCGTTATTGGAGAACATAGCAGCACAGGTATCTCCGAACATTCTCACTGAGCTTCCCGTTAAGGTAGCCAGGTCAATAAGGAAATCAGTTTTGTAGTTTTTAGAAAGATAAGACAAACCATCTGCAAGAATTAATCTGCCTTCTGCATCAGTATCAAGTACTTCAATTGTTTTTCCGTTGTAGGCTGTAATCACATCACTTGGAAGCAGGGCCTTTTCAGAGACCGCATTATCAGTAATAGGGAGAACAGCGACGATGTTTACAGGAAGCTGCATTTCTGCGGCATAGATTAACGTTCCCAAAACAGCCGTTGCTCCGCCCATATCGGACTTCATATAATGCAGATTGGCAGAGCTTTTTATTGATATTCCTCCTGTGTCAAAGAGAATACATTTTCCTACCAGACCGAAAGTCTTGGCGTTTTTTGCTGTCGTTTTATATTCTAAAATAGTGAAAGCGGCATCGTAAGCACTTCCTTGATTCACAGAAAGATAAGCGCCTAATCCAAGTTCTTCACATTTCTTTCTGTTAAAAGCAGTGTATTTTAAGTCATATTTTTTAGCCAGATTTTTAAGGTATGCGCTTAAGATATCCGGTTTTTTAAGATTGGCTGGTTTGTTAAGCCAGTCCTGGCAGGCAGTTTGCCCGTTAACCAATGCTTCTGCTTTCTGGCTGATATGATCTAATTTTTTCTGGCTTAAATTTTCAAAGTGCAATTCAAATTTCGTATTCCAGAAAGCGTGTTTTTTATCAAAAGGGTAGTTGTAAGTTCCTGTTAAAAGTCCTTTTACAAACTCCTCGAACTGCTTTTCATTCAGGAAGTCAGCAAGGGCTAATGTAGGTACGGCCAGCAGTTTTTCTTTCTGTGTCTGTGAAAATTTAGCCGCCACCTGCTGGATCTCGAAATTTTGTAAGGCGGATTTTCCTAATCCAATGAAATACGTAATTCCTTCTTCATGAGCATTGACAAAAACTTCATATTTCTTTCCGGTGAAAAAATTGGAAATGTTTTTGTTGAAATTTTTACTGGTTTTCGTCCATTCTTCCTCCGTAAACAGTTGGAAAACCTGAGTGTAATTTTTGTTTTTTTTATTGATTAGTTTCATAAATAGATGTTATAATTTCTAAATTCATAAAGAGTGCCGCCTTCATTTTGTCCCTGTCCGGCTTACATTTTCTGCAGCAGTTTTTATGCATTTAGTTTCTGATGCTTTTTTGTTGTGGTTTTACTTCTACAGGATTTTCTGTGTTGTCATAGAACAGCCATTCTATAGCCCTTGGGAACTCCTGAGACCAGTAAAACTCATTGTGGGTGCCTTCAGGATTGATATTGGTTTTGAATTCAAAATCAAAAAGCTTTTTCTCTTCCCATCTTTTCAGATATTCTTCAAAAATATGAATTCTTTTGACCATTTTAGAACCTTCCTGGCCGCCGCCGTAGAGATAGATCTTCGTTTTAAACGGAACCCGGAAATTCATCATCGGAAAGTTGTTATTGGGTTCTACCCATAGAGAAGGTGAGAATATCAGTAGTTTGGAGTACACTTCAGGATAAAGAAATCCGCTGTATATACTGATCAATGCTCCCAATGAACTGCCTCCGATTCCGGTATTGTCACGGTCTTTTTTGGTTCTGTAATTTTCGTCCACAAAAGGCTTTAAAGTATCTGCAATAAAACGGATGTACTTTTTTCCTTCAGAACCGTTGGCTACATGATCATTATCAAAAATATATTCTTTAATTCTTTCCTCGCTGCCATGTTCTATCGCAATGATGATAAGATCGCCGCGCCCGTATTCAGCAAGGATGGATAGTTTTTTGTCGATTTCCCAATTCCCGAAACCGCTTCCTTCATTGAAAAGATTTTGTGCGTCCTGAAGGTATAAAACTGGATATTGTTTATCCGTTGTATGATAATCATAAGGAAGGAGTGCCCAAACCTTGCGGTAACGGTCAAGCTGCGGGATATAAAAATTTTCAGAAATAACTTCTGCTATAGGATAATATTCTTCTTTAAACGGTCCCCAGTTCAATCTCCATTTTTCTACAGAGTCGGACGTTTTACCGGCAGATTTTTTCGCTTTCCGGTTGGGAGTGATATTTCCATATTGATCCAGCTCTACGTTTTCCCAGCCTCCTTTTGTGAACTTGTATTCAATATCATCAGGAAGAAGCTGATCTTCGATTTCTATAAAATAACCGGAAGGATCAATTTGTTTAAGCTGGAAATTATAATCTTTGGGATTCCAGCTATTGAAATTTCCGGTAATAAATACCGGCCTGTCATCTATTTCTGCTGTATAAAGTTCAAACCTCATCATAGGTGTTTAATAATATTGATGTTAAATTTATAAAAAAAGATTGTTTTGAAATCATAAAAAATGTGAGTTAAAAAATGATATATTTGATAAATAGACAAAACATGAAATGATGTTGATAATTATTTGATGAATAATTCATCGCTATTGTCAGTATTTTTCGTAGTTTCAGGGAAAATATAAATATAAACTGATCTTGATGAATTCTGTTAAGACCTACACGCTTTTCACCGATCATGATGTGTATCTTTTTAAAGAAGGTAGGCACTATAAGCTGTATGGTAAATTTGGAGCACATTCTGCAGAAAAAGAGGGCGTAAAAGGCGTATATTTTTCCGTTTGGGCTCCTAACGCAAAGAAAGTTTCCGTGATCGGAAATTTTAACAACTGGAATCATAAAGATCATATTTTGTTTCCACGATGGGATGAATCCGGGATTTGGGAAGGATTTATAGAAGGATTAATCTGGGGAACATTATATAAATATGCTATTGAAACGCAAGGAGGCGAAATTCTTGAAAAAAGTGATCCTTATGCATTGAGCTGGGAACAGAATATTCAGGCAGCTTCTCTGGTTTCTACAACCTGGTACGAATGGAATGATCAGGAGTGGATGAATAACCGCTGGAAAAAAAACAGACTGGAAGCTCCGCTATCGGTATATGAATTACATCTGGGTTCCTGGGTAAGGGAAGAAGATCAGCCTCAACGTTTTTTAAACTATAGGGATATTGCGAAAAAGCTGGTTCCTTATATCAAAGAAATGGGGTTTACCCATGTGGAATTCATGCCCGTGATGGAATATCCTTACGAGCCGAGCTGGGGATACCAGATTACCGGTTTTTATGCAGCAACTTCACGCTTTGGTTCACCACAGGATCTGATGTTTCTTATTGATGAACTTCATAATAATGACATAGGCGTTATTCTGGATTGGGTTCCGTCCCATTTTCCGGGAGATGCCAATGGGCTTCACCGATTCGACGGTTCTTATCTGTATGAACATGAAGATCCGAGAAAAGGGTTTCATCCGGATTGGAAATCACATATTTTCAATTACGGAAGAAATGAAGTGAAATCCTTCCTGATTTCAAATGCCATGTTCTGGCTGGATCGTTATCATGCAGACGGATTGCGTGTGGATGCCGTGACTTCAATGCTTCATCTGGATTATTCAAGAAATGAAGGCGAATGGGAACCTAATATATATGGAACCAATGTGAACCTGGAAGCGAAAGCCTTTCTCCAGGAATTTAATACAGCTGTCTACAAAGAATTTGGGAATAATATCATCACCATCGCAGAAGAAAGTTCAGATTTTCCCATGCTTACGAAACCTGTTCATGACGGCGGTGTAGGATTCGGAATGAAATGGATGATGGGATGGATGCATGATACGCTGGATTATTTCAAGGAAGATTTTATTAACCGTAAATTTCATCATCATAAACTGACCTTCGCTTCCATGTATATGTATAATGAAAATTATATGATGCCTTTGTCACACGATGAAGTCGTACACGGAAAAGCAAGTCTTATTTATAAAATGAAAGGGGATGAATGGCAGAAATTTGCCAATCTCCGTACCTTATATGTTTATATGTATACCCATCCCGGAGCCAAGCTGCTTTTTATGGGAGATGAATTCGGGCAGACCAGTGAATGGAATTTTACAAGAAGCCTCGACTGGCATTTGCTGAAATATCCTGTTCACAAAGGAATGCAGGATATCGTGAAAGAACTGAATCGTTTGTACCGATCAGAAACTGCCTTTTACGAAAATCAGTTTGATAGAAATGGTTTTGAATGGGTGGAAGCAGATGATCTGGAAAACTCAGTATATGTATATCTCAGAAAAGGAAAAAGAAAAGATGATGTCCTGATGGTGGCTTTAAACCTGGCACCCAACGTATTGGATTATAAGATAGGAATTCCTGCTGGCACCCACTGGGAGGTTGTTTTGAATTCGGATGATGAAAAGTACAGTGGAAGCGGAGTGGAGCCTGAAATCCTGGAAGAGAAGTATGAAGAGTGGAGAGGATACACCAAAACAATGACCGTGAAGCTGCCGCCATTGGCTGGAATTGTTTTACGTCAGAAGAAAGATAAAAAATATAAATTACACAGAATTAAACATAAGAGATAAAGAATGGTTATTTATCATTTAAGTACAGAATGTTATCCCGTAGCAAAAGTAGGCGGTCTGGCAGATGTGGTGGGAGCGTTACCAAAATATCAGAATAAAATAGCAGGAGTAGAAGCCAGGGTGGTAATGCCGTGGTACAACAAATCCTTTGTATATGATCATGAATTTGATCTGGTTTTTGACGGATTTATTCATCAGGCAGCCAATATGCTGCAGGTTCAGGTATTGAAAGAGAAGACCAATGTTTTGGGATTTGAGCTGTATATGGTAAGAATTCCGGGATTATTGGACAGGGACAACCCTTATGGATACCAGGATGAAAACTTCCAGTTTCTGGCTTTCCAGCATGGCGTTTTGCATTGGCTTTCTGCGATGAAAATCCGCCCTGATGTACTGCATTGCCATGATTATCATACCGGTCTGGTTCCTTTTATGGTAGAAAACTGTTATGAATTTGAATTCTTAAAAGGAGTAAAAACAATAGGAACGATTCATAATGGCGAATATCAGGGCATGATGAGCTGGACTATGGCACAATATATGCCTTCTTTCGATGCATACAAATGGGGACTGATGGATTGGAACGGATTGATGAATCCTCTGGCCAGCATGATTAAATGTGCTGATGCTTTTACCACTGTTTCGGAAGGATATCTTGAAGAACTCTTTATCAGCTTCCGCGGGCTTGAAAGCCTCGTTCGTCAGGAATTCGGAAAGGCCTATGGAATCATCAATGGTATTGACACAGAAGTCTGGAATCCTGAAACCGATCCGATGCTTGATTTTAATTTTAACAGTACCAATGCAGTCGCTCAAAAGAAAAAAAATAAAGAAAATCTCTGTAAAGAATATGGATTAAAACCTGAACTTCCTTTATTCGCATTTATCGGAAGATTCGCAACAGAGAAAGGAGCAGATCTGCTGCCGGATGTTGTATGGAGAAGCATTAAGCAGAGTTATGGCGCTTTAAATATTATGATTCTCGGATCAGGGAACACCTATATAGAAAATAAACTGAAAGAATACGATTATACGTACACCAATTTTGCATTGGATCTCGGATATAAAGAGCATCTTTCCCATAAGATATATGCCTCGGCAGATTTTCTTCTGATGCCTTCAAGAGTAGAGCCATGCGGACTGAACCAGATGTATTCCATGAGATATGGCACCGTTCCTGTGGTAAGATATACAGGAGGGCTCAGAGATACGGTGGAAGATATTTCAACCGGTGGAGCAGGACTGAACTTTACTTATCCGGGTGTAGATGATGTTGTACATGCTATGAACAGGGCATTGGCGATTTATAATCAAAAAGGAGTTATGGAAGATCTTATCCATGCCAATATGAATTTTGATTTTGCATGGGAGAAATCTGCAGAAAAATACATAGCTTTATATAATAGCTGATAGAGTGAAGATTTTCGGATTTCTTTCTGTGATAATGTTTATGCTGTTTTCATGTAAAGAAGACAGAGGAAGCTATCATGGAGGTTATTATTGGATCTATGGCTACGGTCTTCCGGCAACGGAAAGGTATGAAGCAATGGCTGGTATTGCCGAAAAATGGAAAATAAAGCATTACTCTGTAGGTGAATGTCTGGTAGAACCTGAAGAGATGAAGAGAATAGATGCTCTTAATAAAAGGACTTATAATGCCATAGAAAGAAAATATGGGAAAGGCTGGAGAGAAAAGTATCGTAAAGATGTCGACGGCTTTGTAATGAAGAGTGCTGATGTGATGGATGTACTTATTACAAATCCGTTCTTCAGCAATGAACTTAAAAAATATAATATTGAGATCTATAACCTGGATAAAGAGGTTTTAGTATTGAATGATAAAGATGAGTTTCGGGTGACTGTTTATAAAAACGAACTCCAATATGAAAACAAAGAATGCTTTAAAGTAGCAGTAAACACTAAGAACAGAACAGTAAACTTAATAAAATAAAACGCAAGATATTTATGAATCGAAATGTAATCTCTATTGTTTTAGGAGGAGGCAGAGGAACAAGATTATTCCCGTTAACGTATACGAGATCTAAACCGGCTGTTCCTATTGCAGGAAAATACAGACTGGTAGATATTCCTATCTCAAACTGTCTGAACTCAGGATTGAATAAAATTCTGGTGTTAACGCAGTTTAATTCTGCTTCTCTCAATTCACATATTAAAAATTCTTATCACTTTGACATCTTCAGCAAAGGCTTTGTCGATATTCTGGCAGCCGAGCAGAATGTGGAAAATGATAGCTGGTACCAGGGAACTGCAGATGCTGTCCGCCAGTCGATGAAGCATCTTGAAAAATATGATTACGACTATATCCTGATTCTTTCAGGAGACCAGTTGTATCAGATGGATTTCAGGGAAATGCTGGACTTCCATATTGAAAACGGAGGAGATCTTACCATCGCTACCATTCCGGTCAATGCAAAAGATGCCACCGGTTTTGGAATTTTAAAATCCGATGACGAAGGAAATATTACTTCTTTCCATGAAAAACCGGATTTTGATATGCTGGCAGGCATGAAATCTGAAGTTTCAGAAGAAAATAAACGCACCGGAAAAGAGTTTCTGGCTTCCATGGGAATCTATATTTTTACAAAAAATATTCTTAAAAAGATGTTTGATGAAGGGGCAGGTGATGATTTCGGAAAAGATATTATTCCAAGTTCCATCGGAAAATATAAGACATTAAGCTATCAGTATGAAGGCTACTGGACGGATATCGGAACGATTGAATCTTTCTACGAAGCCAATCTTGACCTCTGCCTTGATCTGCCGCAATTTAACCTTTTTTCTTCATCTCCGATCTACACCAGAGCAAGGATGCTTCCGCCGTCAAAAATCAATGGTTCCTATGTAAGCAAAGCTGTTTTTGGAGATGGATGTATCATCATGGCAGATAAAATTGAAAATTCGGTGATTGGAAACAGAACCAGAATTGACAAAGGAAGTACCATCGTAAACTCCTACGTTATGGGAGCTGATTTCTACCAGAATACGACAGAAATCGTCATCAATGACAGAGGAGGACGTCCGAATATGGGAATCGGAAAATACTGCTATATAGAAAAAGCAATCCTGGATAAAAACTGTTATATCGGTGACAATGTGAAGATTATCGGTGGAAAACATATTCCGGACGGAGATTATGGAACTTATTCTGTTCAGGATGGGATTGTGGTAGTAAAGAAAGGGGCTGTTATTGCACCGGGAACACATATTGGATAGGAGAATGGAAGTAAGAAGATGGAAGCTGGAAGTTATGAATGTCGGAATAGAAATGTTAGTTTTTCATAAGAAATCCTGACCTATTTTATTTGTTTGAAGAATTTTTCAATCAAAAATCGGGTAGCAATATCTGTCAAATAATAACTTCCCGCTTCCCGCTTATAACAAGGTTAATTATTGTTAAACATATAATCAGAGTGATCAGCATATTGGTCACTCTTTATATTTGTATTATTTTTGTGCGATGCGTATTTTTAAAATCTTAGCGGTAATTATTATTCTTTTGGGAGGAGCTTATGCTGCTTCCATGTACTATTTTGTAGACGAAAGTAAAAACTTTACGATTGAAAAAGAGATCGATTATCCTGTAGATAAGGTTTTTGCTCAGTTTAATAATCTTCAGAATTTTACAAGATGGAATAACTTTTTTACCAGCTCACCATCCATAGATATTGATTATTATACGCCTTACGAAGGACAGGGAAGTGCCATCAGCTATGCGGATCCTAAAAATGATACTGATGGAGAAATGTTCATCAGATATGAGAACCTCAATAAAACGTTGAAATACCAGCTTTTTGAAGATAAAAACGAAAATCCGACATTGGTTGATGTTAAATTCAAACCAGTTTCTGCAGAAAAAACAAAAATTATCTGGTATGTTCACACCCCCAAATTAGCGGTCTGGAGAAGAGTGCAAAACTTCTGGACTGAAGACCGTTTTGCTGAAAATATCAACAAAAGTATGGTGAATCTTAAAAATTCTTTAGGAAATAAAGTAGAAAAAGATAACCAGATGGCGGCTATCAAATATGATAGTCTTATGGTGGAAAATGAAGAAGACAAACTTTTGTTGGGAATTAATGTAAGTACTTCAAACAAGAAAGATGCTCTTTACAAAAATATTGTCATGAATTATAATAAAGTCTATAATTTTGTGACGATGGATCTCGGGAAAAGAGACGATGAATTCGGGTACCCGATCCTGATTACTGACGCCGATAATTACAAAGACAAAGAGGTTTCTTATTTCCTCGGAATTCCACTTTCCAAGAAAATCGGAGTGTCTGATAATAATTTCAATTTCAGGTCCGTAAATCCGTCTCAAAATTATGTAATTTACTACAAAGGGAGCTACGAGGGGCGAATTCGGGCCATTCAGCAGCTCATTCAGAAAGCCAAAAAAGACGAGATGCGCTTCGGAGATATCCGTCAGACCTTTATTGAACGTCCTATGGAAGGTCAGGAGGTGAATGTTAAGCTCTCATTATCAGTGTATAAGTGATTTTTTTTTAATTTATTTTTTCTTAAGTTTTTTTAACGGTTTCAGACTGTTCTAACTCGGTTTTTTTTATTAAATTTGAAGATTAATTCTACAAATAAATTTTAATAAATAGATAAACTGTAATAATGGACAGATTTTCATTCCTAAACGCAGCTCATTCTCAATTAATTGAGGATTTATACCAACAGTACTTAAAATTCCCGGACTCTCTTGAACCATCATGGAAAGCTTTCTTTCAAGGCTTCGATTTTGCTTTGGAGAACTACGGAGATGACGATAACACTCAATTTATTCAGGCTTCAGCCAATGCTGCCCCGGCAGTTCAACAACAGATTTCTCAGGCAGTATCCAACGGAGAAGTTCCTGAGCATATCAAGAAAGAATTTAAAGTAGTAAACCTTATTGAGGCTTACAGAACGAGAGGACACCTTTTTACAAAGACTAACCCGGTTAGAGAAAGAAGACACTATACCCCTACTTTAGACATCGAAAACTTTGGACTTTCTAAAGAAGATTTAAATACAAAATTCAACTGTGCGGTTGAAACAGGAATGAAAGAGCCTGCTACGCTGGCAGACCTTATCAAGCACCTTGAAAACATCTACTGTGATTCTATCGGGGTAGAATACATGCACATCAACAACGTTGAAGAAAAAGATTTCATCAAACGATGGCTTCAGGTAAATGAAAACCATCCAAGTCTTTCTGCCAACGAAAAAACAGAAATTTTATTAAAATTAAATCAGGCGGTAGCTTTTGAAAACTACCTTCACACAAAATTTGTAGGACAAAAAAGATTCTCGTTAGAAGGAGGTGAAACATTAATCCCTGCTTTAGATCAGCTGATCTCAAGATCTTCTCAGTTAGGAGTAGATGAAGTAGTATTAGGAATGGCTCACAGAGGTAGACTAAATGTTCTTACCAACATTTTCGGAAAATCTTACAAGCAGATCTTCTCAGAATTTGAAGGAAAAGAATTTGAAGAAGATGTATTCTCCGGTGACGTTAAATATCACTTAGGTTCTTCTAAAAAAATCAAAACTGCTTCAGGAGAAGAAGTTTGTATCAACCTTACGCCAAACCCGTCTCACCTTGAAACAGTAGCTGCTTTGGTAGAAGGTATCTGCCGTGCAAAAGTAGATGACAAATACAAAGACTATTCTAAAGTATTGCCAATCATCATCCACGGTGATGGAGCTATTGCCGGACAGGGTATTGCTTACGAAGTGGCTCAGATGATGACTTTGGAAGGATACAGAACTGGAGGAACAGTTCATATCGTTGTGAATAACCAGGTTTCATTTACAACGAACTATATGGATGCAAGATCTTCAACATATTGTACAGACATCGCAAAAGTTACAGAATCTCCTGTAATGCACGTAAATGCTGACGATGCTGAAGCGGTTGTTCATGCCATCCACTTTGCTGCTGACTTCAGAGCAAAATTTGGAAAAGATGTTTATATCGACCTTTTAGGATATAGAAAATATGGTCACAACGAAGGGGATGAGCCAAGATTTACTCAGCCTAACCTTTATAAAACCATTTCAAAACATCCGAATCCAAGAGAAATTTATAAAGATAAATTATTAAAAGACAGTGTTACTTCAAATGATGTAATTGCTAAAATGGAAACGGAATTCAAAGCTCTTCTGGATAAAGATTTTGACGCTTCTAAAGAGATTGAGAAAAACGTAATGGATGTGTTCATGGCTGAAGATTGGGTAAACTATCCAATTGGTAAAAGAGGAGCAGTTCAGTTACCGGTAGATACAAAATATGATTTAGCGAAGCTGAAAGAATTGGCGCTTAAAATGTCTACACTTCCGGCAGATAAAAAGTTCATCAATAAAATTACAAGACTTTTTGAAAACCGTATCAAAGCTATTGAGGCTAACTCATTAGACTGGGCGTTAGGAGAGTGGTTAGCTTATGCAACACTTCTTGTAGAAGGTCACAATGTAAGAATCTCCGGAGAAGATGTGGAAAGAGGTACATTCTCTCACAGACATGCTGTAGTAAAAACAGAAGATACAGAAGAAGAATACATCCCGTTAAGACACGTTTCTGAAAACAGATTTGATGTATTCAACTCTCACCTTTCAGAATATGGTGTACTTGGTTTCGACTACGGATATGCAATGGCTTCTCCAAATACATTAACCATCTGGGAAGCTCAGTTCGGAGATTTCGTGAACGGTGCTCAGATTATTGTTGACCAGTATTTGGCAGCTGCAGAAGAAAAATGGAAAATTCAGGACGGATTGGTAATGTTATTGCCTCATGGTTCAGAAGGACAAGGAGCAGAGCACTCTTCAGCAAGATTGGAGAGATTCCTTACCCTTTGTGCTAATGAAAATATGGTAGTAGCCAATATTACTTCACCTGCCAACTATTTCCACTTATTGAGAAGACAGTTGAAATGGGCGTTCAGAAAACCATTGATCGTAATGAGCCCTAAATCTCTGTTGAGACATCCTAAAGTGGTTTCTCCGCTTGAAGATTTTGCAAACGGAGCATTCCAACCGGTATTAGACGATCCTGCTGCAGATCCTAAAAAAGTAGAGAAATTAGTTCTTTGTTCAGGTAAACTGTACTTCGAATTATTAGCGAAGAAAGAAGAACTGAACTGTGAAAACATTGCATTAGTAAGATTCGAGCAGTTATATCCGCTTCAGACAGATGCTATTGAAGCGATCTTCAACAAATATGAAAACAGAAAACAACTGGTGTGGGCTCAGGAAGAACCTGAAAACATGGGGGCATGGTCTTATATCCTGAGAAACTTCAGAGATACAGGAATTCAGGTAGTTGCTCCGGTACCAAGCGGTGCTCCGGCTCCGGGTAGCCACAAAATGTTTGAGAAAAACCAAAATGCAGTGATCAACAGAGTTTTCGACAGAGATGATGCTCCTGCAAAAAGACCAGTAACAGCTTAATTTAAATAATAATCAATTAAAAAATAAAAAATACTCGATATGTCAGTTTTAGAAATGAAAGTTCCTTCACCGGGCGAATCAATTACAGAAGTTGAAATTGCAACTTGGCTTGTAAAAGATGGTGATTATGTAGAAAAAGATCAACCTATCGCCGAAGTGGATTCAGATAAAGCAACTCTTGAATTGCCTGCAGAACAAAGTGGTGTTATCACTTTAAAAGCAGAAGAAGGTGATGTGGTACAAGTAGGTCAGGTAGTTTGTTTAATTGATATGGATGCTAAAAAGCCGGAAGGTGCTGCACCTGCTGCTGAGGCTCCAAAACAGGAAGAGGCTCCGAAAGCTGCTGAACCTGCTAAACAGGAAGCTCCAAAACCTGCTACTCCGGTAGCTGCGCCACAAACTTATGCAACAGGAGCTCCATCTCCGGCTGCTAAGAAAATCCTTGACGAAAAAGGAATGGATGCTGCACAGGTTTCAGGAACAGGAAGAGACGGAAGAATTACTAAAACTGATGCTGAATTAGCAGCAGTACCTGCATTAGGAGGAAGCCCTCTTACTGCAACAGGTTCAAGATCTACTACAACGACTAAACTTTCAGTTTTAAGAAGAAAAATCGCTCAGAGATTAGTTTCTGTGAAGAATGAAACAGCGATGTTAACTACCTTCAACGAAGTTGACATGTCTGAAATCTTCAGATTGAGAAAACTGTATAAAGAAGAATTTGCTCAGAAACACGGAGTTGGACTTGGTTTCATGTCTTTCTTCACAAAGGCTGTTACAAGAGCATTACAAATGTATCCTGATGTAAACGCATCTATCGATGGAGATTTCAAAGTAAACTATGATTTCTGCGATATCTCAATTGCGGTTTCAGGTCCTAAAGGATTAATGGTTCCTGTATTGAGAAATGCAGAAAACATGTCTTTCAGTGCTGTTGAAGCCAACATCAAAGATCTTGCTACTAAAGTAAGAGACGGTAAAATTACAGTTGACGAAATGACTGGCGGTACTTTCACCATTACAAACGGTGGTACTTTCGGATCTATGATGTCTACACCAATCATCAACCCCCCTCAATCTGCAATTTTAGGAATGCACAACATCATCCAGAGACCGGTTGCTGTTGACGGACAGGTAGTAATCAGACCAATGATGTATGTAGCCATGTCTTATGACCACAGAATTATCGATGGTAAAGAATCTGTAGGATTCCTTGTAGCGGTAAAAGAAGGTATCGACAACCCTGTTGAAATTCTAATGGGAGGTGACGAAAGAAAAGGCCTTGGATTATAGTTTTTAATAAAATTATAACATAATATATGATCTCGCCTTAAAAAAGGCGAGATTTTTGTATTTATTAAGAAAATACTACAATGATGTTTTCAAAAATGACTTCCAATATCAAAGTTTCAGTAATACCTGAATATGATAGTAAAAACAGTTATCCATCCGAAAACCGTTACGTTTTTAAATATAATATCACGATAGAAAATGACGGAAGCTTTCCTATCAAAGTATTGAAAAGAAAATGGTTGATTTTTGATGTCGGATTCGGGTACACAGAAATTATAGGCGACGGAGTGATCGGATTGACTCCCGAGATAGGAACCAATGAAAATTTTGCTTATTTTTCCAATGTGATGCTTCGTTCCGGAGTAGGGAATATGAGCGGAAAATACCTGGTTAAAAACATGGAGACAC
Organism: Chryseobacterium sp. NRRL B-14798; assembly: GCF_050470705.1. NCBI lineage: Bacteria > Pseudomonadati > Bacteroidota > Flavobacteriia > Flavobacteriales > Weeksellaceae > Chryseobacterium > Chryseobacterium sp. NRRL B-14798. The sequence continues at coordinate 2,362,190 of NZ_JBFLUL010000005.1, forward strand.
AGGAAACTTTTGAAATTGATATTCCAAAATTCAATCTGCTGTCTGAAGTGTTGAGTAATTAATGATAGATGTTCTGTACCAAGTACAGGTTTTTACAAAGGAACCCGGGTTTCGTTTGTTTTTAAATGACTAAAGCTTTTTAATTTTTGCTTTCATATACTCATTTACTTCATCATTACTGGTGAGGAAGAGTTTTTCAAATGCCAGTAGAGATATTTTGGCACATACCTCCGCATCAGCTCCTGCTCTGTGATGGGTAAAATCAATTTGATGATATTCTGCTAATGGCTTCAGTCCATATTTAGGAAGATAATTCCATGATTTTTTGGCAAGCTGAATACTGCAAAGATAGTTCAAGTTAGGAGTAAACATTCCGTAATGCTGCAGGCATCCCCTTAAAACAGAGGCGTCAAACCCTGCATTATGAGCAATCATAAGACTTCCGTACATCATATCCTGAGCTTCATACCATATTTCATCAAAGGTAGGGGCATCTTTTACATCCTCCGGCTGAATTCCATGCACCGCAACGTTGAATTTACTGAAATAGGGAAAACTCGGAGGTTTGATCAGCCAGGTCTTTGTTTCTACAATTTTAGAATCCTGTACGATACAAATCCCCATCTCACACGCTGAACTTTTCTCGTGTGTTGCCGTTTCAAAATCTATTGCACAAAAATCCATTGTCTTAAAATTATAATTTATTGCGGGGTTGTCTTTTGTTGCTGTTCTCTGGTTTAAGGTTCAAGGTTTAAGGTTCAAAGTTTAAGGTTCAAAGTTTAAGGTTCAAAGTTTAAGGTTCAAAGTTTAAGGTTCAAAGTTTAAAGTTTAAGGTTAATTAAAGTTATAAATTTTTACTTAATAAATCCTTAGTTCATGATATGTAAGAAAGTCGTAATTCCCAACCAATCCCTAATCCCTAATCCCTATTTGCAACCTATAACCTCTCATCTGCCACCTAAAAAATGCTTAAAAATCAGCCATTTTGATTGATAAAAAACCTTCTTCTGATGGCTTTGACGAAGTTTCCAAGTTCCCGGAATGTGACCATAAAACGCAAAGTGAGCTCTCAATACACCCCACAGGTGGGAAATGCCATACTTAATTCCAAAATACACTCCGGCAATGCCATCTAAACATAATCTGAAAAAAATCACCCAGATTACCTGTGAAAAGGGAAGATTTTTAAGCAGCATAGAAAGATTGTTTCTCATATTTAAATAAGTCTTCTGTGCACTCTGCTTGTTGAGTGTTCCACCACCTACATGATAAACTTTGGATTTTCCTGTATAATAAATCTTTTTCCCCGAATTGATAAGCCTCCAGCAAAGGTCAATTTCTTCCTGATGAGCAAAAAATCTGGCATCAAAACCATTCTGCTCCCAAAAATCTTTTGAACGGATAAAAAAGCAGCATCCTGATGCCCAGAAGATCTCCGTTTCGTCATTATACTGACCTTTATCTTCTTCCAGGTCATCGAAAACCCTTCCCCTGCAATATGGATATCCAAGGTTGTCAATCAATCCGCCGGCAGCTCCGGCAAATTCGAAATAACTTCTGTTATGAAAAGATAAAATTTTGGGCTGTACTGCGGATATAGCTGGATTGTTTTCTAACAATTCCAACACAGGTTCTGTCCAGTTCTCAGTAACTTCTACGTCGGAATTGAGAAGACAGTAATATTCATGTTTGATGGATTTCAGTCCTTCATTATAGCCGCCTGCAAACCCATAGTTCTTATCATTTTTAATAATATGTACTGTGGGAAAATTCTTTTGTAGAAACTCAACAGAATCATCCGTAGAAAGATTGTCTATCACATAGATGTCCGCATTCTGAGAAAATTGAACTACACCCGGAAGAAATTTCTCAAGCCAGTTTCTGCCATTCCAGTTTAAGATGGCAATTGCCAGTTTTTTCTGCATGTCAACCTATTTTTTTTCGGAATCAAAATTTTTGATAGAGTCCTGATATTTCCATTTTCTATGTGACCAAAGGTAGTTGTCAGGATGTTTATGTAAAGTGTTTTCCAGTAATTTATGAAATTTTCTCACGACCTCATTTTCTGTAAACTTTTCACCATCCGGATATATTCTGTGATAATTAACCTGATAATAACCCCGTTTTACCTTTTTCATTTCACAATAGATGAACACAAGGTCCATTCTTGTGGCAAGCCTGTCATAGCCTATAAAAGCAGGAGTACGTTGATTTAGAAATTCTAATCCGTAAGTGACATGAGCGTGGTGAGGCGTTTGGTCAGCGACAAACATATACGCTGAGTCACCGTTGTTTTTAGATCTGAAAATATTCAGAATAACCTCATTGGCTTCCAATGCTTCGTTTCCAAATTTGTTTCGGACCTTTTTCATCTGATTCTCCCAAAAATCACTGTTTACTTTTCTGTAAACGGGATGGCAGTGTGCCTGAGGAATAATTCTTGCCAGTGCATTGATCCATTCCCAATTGAAAACATGACCTGCCAAAAGAATAATATTTTTACCTTCTTCTTTAGCTTCGTGAAATAAATGTTGATTGATGTGCTGCATTCTCACTCTGGATTCTGTTTCAGAAATGCTGAAAGATTTAATCGTTTCTACCAGATAGTCCGAAAAATTAAGGTAGAATTTCTTGCGGATCTTTTTAATTTCTTCTTCAGATTTATCTGGAAAAGAGTTTCTAAGGTTTTGAGTAATAACCTCTTTTCTGTATCCCACAATATAATAATTCAGGAAGAAGATAACATCCGAAAAAACATAGAGTATTTTCAGAGGAAGCTTTGAGATCAGGAATAATATTTTGATTAGAAAATTCATAAAACACGCAAATTTAGTGATAATAAAATTATGGTTCTATTTTTGCTGAGGGATATATGTTATTTTTTTTACTTTTATATTATGAAAAAATTGATAATATTCGCTTCTCTGGGATTAAGTGCTTTTGCTTTTTCACAAGAAGTAAAGAATTCGCCTGATAACGGAAAACAAAAAACAGCTCTTATAGTGCCTGCAGAACAGGCAAAATTAGAGGCTCAGAAAAAGGCAGCTGAAGAAAAGGCTAAGCTTCCTAAACCTTATGACCCAAAAGCAGATGCTCAGGCTGATATTAATAAACTGATTGCTCAAGCTAAGAAAGAAGGAAAGAATGTGATGATCCAGGCTGGTGGAAACTGGTGTATCTGGTGTCTTCGTTTTAATAATTACGTACAGACTACTCCTGAACTGAAGGAATTAGTAGATAAGAATTATGTATACTACCATCTGAACTTTTCTCCGGACAATAAGAATGAAAAGGTTTTTGCCCAGTATGGAAATCCGGGTGAAAAATTTGGTTATCCGGTTTTTATCGTTTTGGATAAGGATGGGAAAATGATTAAGGTTCAGCAAAGTGATGTTCTGGAAGAAGGAAAAGGGTACAGTAAAGAAAAAGTAAAAGAATTCTTTACTACCTGGGCCCCAAAGAAAGGATAAAAATATAAAACTGCTTCAGAAATGAGGCAGTTTTTATTTTTGTGCATTGATTTATAGATATGTTATAATACAAATAGTTAAATCTGTACAAATATAACCTTCAGCATTACATTAATTTCTTTATCCAGCTTAATTTTTTCTCTGAATAAGGCGGATATTTGATATTCGGTTCTCCCCAGGTTGCTTTTTCAAGAACTGCTTTTGGGTGTGAAAAGGTTTCGAAACCATATTTTCCATGATAATTCCCAATTCCTGAATTGCCTACGCCTCCAAAAGGAAGATGATCATTACTTAAATGCATCACTGTATCATTGATACAGCCTCCTCCAAACGACAATTTACGGGTGAAGTTTTCTTTTTCTTCCGAATCATTAGTAAAAAGATAAGCGGCCAGCGGTTTTTCAAGTTCTAGAACAGAATTAAGAGCTGCATTGTAATTTTGAAAACTGATGACTGGCAGGATAGGTCCAAAAATTTCTTCCTGCATAATGTCATCATTCCAGTCTATATGATTCAGAATAGTGGGTTCTATATAGAGTTTTTCTTCATCAAAATTTCCTCCTGAATAGATTTTTTCTTTATCAATAAGACGTACCAGGCGTTGAAAATTCCTTAGGTTAATAATTCTTGTATATTGTTCAGAGCCATGATCATATTTGAATTCTTTGATGTATTTTCTCAACATTTCCAGAAACTGTTCCTGAATAGTTTCTTCCACTAACAGATAATCTGGAGCTACACACGTTTGTCCGGCATTGAGGAATTTTCCCCACACAATTCTTTTGGCAGCCATTTCGAGATTGGCATTTTTTGTAACAATAGCCGGAGATTTTCCACCCAGTTCCAGGGTTACAGGGGTTAGATGCTCTGCAGCTGCCTTGTAAACAATCTTTCCGACTTTCGTGCTTCCGGTAAAGAATATTTTATCAAACCTTAGTTTTAAAAGAGCTGTGGTTTCATCAATACCACCTTCATACACATACAGGTATTCAGGCGGAAAGTTTTCATTAATGATTGCTGCCATTGCTTTCATTGTATTCTCTGCTATTTCACTAGGCTTCAGAATACAGCAGTTTCCGGCAGCCATTGCTGCAATAATGGGAGAAAGTGATAGCTGATAAGGATAATTCCAGGCTCCGATGACGAGTACACAGCCAATCGGGTCAGCGTAAATTTTACTGCTTCCCAGTTGGTTGACAAGATTGGTTCTGACTTTTTTAGGCTTTGAAAGGGATTTTAAATTTTTGATATAATAATTAATATCATTCAGAATAAAAGACAATTCTGTGGTGAAGGTGTCAAATTTTGATTTTCCAAAATCCTTGTTAATAGCCTCATACAGCATATTTTCATGAAAAATAATAAGGTTTTTAAGCTTTTCAAGATACATTTTCCGGAAAGCAAGGCTTTTGGTTTGTTGTGTTTTGAAAAAATCTCTTTGCTTCAGTAGAATACTCTCAATTTCCATCGGTGACTTTTATAATATTGAACGTTCTTATTTTCAGGATCGTATAGGTTGGAAATTTATTAATAATAATTAAATATCGATCTAAATAAAATCATTTTATATTATTTTTTAATTAATTTAATGATAAATATTATAAAAATCATTATTTGGTGATAAAAATTTTGTAGTTTTATTTATATTAAATTTAAGGATGAGAAAGTTACTCTATTTATTCCCTTTATTTTTTTATTATTTCAGTTACGCACAATGTACAGGCTGCGGTGTTCAAAACCCTACCGATCCCAATTATCATTTTCCTGATAATACAACAGTCTGCTTTACTTCCGATATGACATTCAATAATCCGACGTTCGGGACAAATGCTAAGATTTGTATTGCTTCCGGTGTTACCTTGCAGTTTCAGAATAGTATAAGCGGAGCGGCAAATGCTCCTGTAAGCCTTGAAGTGCATGGAACACTCAATTTTAATCAGACCATAACGAGTGTTGCTAATCTCAACGTTCATGTTTATAATACCGGGAATATAGCAGTAGGTGGAGGGAATGGAAATCTCACCATAGACGGACAGATCAATGAAATTGTCAATGAAGGACTTATAGAAATGGGAGTTTTGCAATTAGGGGATAATTCCACCAATAAGATTGATAATTTTGGAAATCTGAATATTAACGGCAACCTGAATATGAGCAGCTCTGCTACCACTTTATTCCGGAACGAAGGAGGCGGATTGATATTTATTGGTGGTAATTACGGGAATAACGAACAGAGTGTGTATGTCAATTGTGGAACCATTATCTCTCAGAACGGATTTAATATTAATGGCGGTAAAATTATCAATACTGGAATTTTTACAGTTGGGGGAGATATTAATTTGTCCGGAAGCAGCAGCGAAATTTTTAATTTTGGACTTTTTACCTCTACGGGAAATATGAATAATGCCCCTGCTGATGCGGTTATTTATAATGAAGGAGAACTGGCGCTGAACCAGTATCAGGGAGGGAATGCTGCCATTCAGGGACCTTCTTCACCTACAAAAAAAGGATATATAGTGTTGCAAAATCCTATTCAGGTGGGAAATGTTGCTGTAGGGCCCAATCTTGATTTCAGAAGAACAACAGGTGTTTCTGACCCAGGCACGGTTTTCATGAACAGTAATCCAACCTTTCTGACGAATGTTACCTATGATTGCGCTTCTACCAACAGCTGTAGTGCGCCTTTGATCATTAATCCCGGATTTTGTCCTGCCATTAATGGAGATTTTCCCCCGATGGCGGTAGATGATACCTATACTATTGCTGCAGGAGGATCTTCTGTGGGAATTGTACTGGATAACGACTTTGAAACGTATGGCGGAGCACAGGCAACCCTTTCCAATGTTATTTTATCTCAGGTATCCACCTCAAATCCCAATATTTCATTGAATACTACGGATGGACATATTCTGGTAGCTCCGGGAACTCCTCCAGGCAATTATACTTTAGTCTATCAGATCTGTCAGACAGCTTCTCCGTCAAATTGTGACACGGCAACGGTAACTGTTACGATTCAGGGGACTGTACCTTGTTATAAACCTGCAGCTACAGCGGGAACTGTTCTTACTCCGGATTTTGGAATCACTTCATTAAGCAGGGCAGATAAAGGAGGAAACAACTGGCCAGGTGTACGAAAAGGTGCGTGGGCTGTACTGGAATCAAAAAATAAAGGCTTTGTTCTTAACAGGCTTACCGATGCTCAGGTAGCAGCCATTCCACAGGCAGATCTTAAAGAAGGAATGATGGTTTACAATACCACACAAAATTGTCTGCAGGTTAATATTGACGGAACAGCTGCGGGCTGGAAATGTTTCAATACCCAAACCTGCCCGGATTAACCAAAAACTGAATCGTTATGAAAAAAATAGTCTTAATCATTATAATAACAGCCTCCGGAATTTTGAATGCACAGGTTGCTTTAGGGAAAACTGTTTTAGAATCAGCTTCATCATCTATTGAATTCGGGAGTGAGAACCGCGGGATTGTTCTTCCCTGGGTAACTAATACCTCGGGCATTCAGAATCCTGAGAATGGTACTCTGGTTTTTGATATTTCGGATATGAAGGTGAAAGTGTATCAGAATAACCTTTGGAAAGATCTTTCGGTAGATACAACAGGTACTGCGGATACAAGTCTGCAGGATAGTCTGGCAGATCAGCCTGATGCAAAAGTTTCCGTAGGAACACCATCTTCCGTTTCAGGAATTCTGGTGCTCGAGGATAATAATAAAGCCATGATTTTACCGAAAGTAGCTTCTCCTCACCTTAATATTATCTCACCTGCTGCCGGTATGATGGTTTATGATACTCAGAAAAAGCAACTGGCTGTTTTCAACGGAACAGTATGGTCTTTTTGGGGAGAGTAATTCTACATAATATTTCGTACTGCTATTTTTACAGGATGATACAATAGTAGCCCAATTGCAGTAATAAGAGCCAGCCAGAACAGGCCCGTGAAAATTTCCATATTGGAAAGTAGAATAGACTGAGCTGTTATTTTAGCTTTAAAAGCGCCTGTTGTCATGGATAAAGAATCATTCACTGGCAGTTTTGAAATATTAGCACCGAAAATCTGGCTCCATTGATTGTAAAAAACAGGATTGGTGTCTGTAAGGTTAGCGCTGAGTGCATCGGAATGTTTTAGTGTTAAAAATAGCATCAGGTTTTGCATCAGAGCATATCCGATAGCTGTTGTCCAGAATCGGGTTGTTGTACCCAACGCAGTAGCATTGGATACATATTCTTCCGGAGTTCCTGAAATCAGAAAGAAAACAAGCGGTGTAAATAAGAATCCCTGAGCAACACCCTGCAGAAATAAGGGAGGACAGATGGTAGAAAGGGTAGTGTCAGGATAAAAAGTATAGGTAAACCATGCACAATCTATGGCCAGTAAAAGAAATCCGGTGAAGAAAACAATCCTTGAGGAAATTCCCCTAACCAGACAGATTCCTGACAACAAAATACCCAGAAGAGTTCCTGCTACATTCCAGTACTGGATGTTCACAATATAATCCCAGGGCCATTTCCATACGGTAGCCATGATGCTGTAGACATTATTCAACCCGGAACGGATCAGATAAAAAATGAAAAACAGGATCATTCCCACAATGACATTTTTGGAACTGAAAACTTCGAAATGGAACAACGGTCTCTTGGAATTTCTTTGTTTCAACATAAATAAGCCTCCGGAAAGAAGAAATATAAACAGACACATGATAATGGTATCAGACTCGAACCACATCAGTCTTTTACCATAAATAATGGCATAGCCGCCAGCCTGCAGGCATACCCAAAGAAGAAACCAGCTTGTAATATCCAATTGATACAAAGGTTTTTTAGGAAAAAACCGGTTTCTGTTGAACAGAGCAATACCGATGATCAATACAAACACATGGAAGTAGACCATCATCAGAACCATATGTTGGAAATCATAATCTTCAATACTTGATTTTAACAGGGAAGTCGTAATAGTTCCTCCGGTCAGCATAATCGTATACATAAAAAGATATGCTAAGACTTTGGCGTGCTTTGTTTTTAATTCTGCGATAATTAAAGGCAGGAAAATGGCACCTTCCAACAAACCGAAAATTCCTTCCAAAAACCGGATCACCAATATAACATGATAATCATTGGTGACTGATAAAATATAAAGAATAATCACGGAAATGGAAGCCATCAGCAAAACATAGTATTTCACGCTGAAATAGGCCATAAACCTCTGTAATACTAAAAGGGTAACCACAAATGTCCCGTACATCAAAATCATTAAATACTGGATGTCATCTGAATCTACATCCATAAAAGAAGATGTGAAGGCGCTGTTAGAATGTAAAAGCGACAACAACATCAGGTGGGGAAACAATGCCAGTATAAGAAGTGGCAGTTTCAGCCATTGTGGTACCCATTTATGATAAACTGAATTGTGCTGCATAATTTTTAGAAGCATTAAGCTAAAAAACAAAATAGCAAATTGCTATTGAGTTGTGTTTGAAAAACGCGAAAAGACAAGGGCAAAAGGGTGTAAAAGTAAAAGGTAAAACGGCCAATATGCTTGAAGAAATAATTGGCAGATTTGCTATTTTGCGGTTTGCCTTTTCGCTAAAAAAATAATTTAATTTGAAAATTTGAAATTGGGAGAATTTGAAAATTAAATTAAACCGAATATTTTATACACTAATACTCTAATACTCTCAAACACTCCCACTCTCAAACTTAAATCTTCTTCGCGCTCACCAGAACATTCATTCCGGAAAGCAGCTTTTCATTGTTTTTGTTATTATCCAGAATAATTTTTACAGGAAATCTTTGTTCTATTTTCACAAAATTTCCGGTGGCATTATCCGGTTTTACCAAAGAAAACTGAGAACCTGATGCAGGAGAAACGGAAAGAATTTTCCCTTTAAACTCAACATCGGGATAAGCATCCGCAGTAATAATTACTTCCTTGCTCTGATCAATCTGCCCAAGCTGTGTTTCTTTGTAATTGGCAATGATCCATTTCTCTTTGCTGACAATCTGTACCAAGGCCTGGCCTTCTTTAATCAATTGCCCTTCCTGAATGGTCTTCTTTCCGACCCATCCGTCATAAGGAGCCATAATTACGGTATAAGAAAGATAAAGCTTCGCATTGTTAAGACTGGCAGAACTCTGCTGGATCTGGCTTTTTACAGGGGCAACTTTCGTTTGTTGTTCGTTCGCTCCTGCTTTTACGGCATTTTTTTGCTGTTCCAATGCTAAAAGATTGGCTTTTGATTGTTCATAAGAAGCTTTTACATTCTCAAATTCCTGTTCGGTAGCAGCATCTTCTGCCAAAAGGTTTTTATATCTTTTAAAATCCTGTTCCGTTCTCCAGATATCAATTTTTGCAGAGGCAATTTTAGCATCAATAATCTTTGTATCACTTTCTTTGGTGCTGACACCGCTTTCAATAGTGCTGATGGTTGCTGTATTGGCATGAAGATTCGCTTCAGCTATGTGTACCTGATTCACAAACTCTCTGTTGTCGATGACAATTAAAGTGTCGCCTTTATGTACAAACTGATTTTCGTTAAACCGTATCGTTTTGATGAAACCTGATACCTTGCTGGATACAGGCGTAATATATTGCTCGATCTGTGCATCATTGGTTGTCACATTCTTTCTCGAAAAAAGATAAAAACTGATCATTCCCGTGATTCCGCTGATGATTAGAATCCAGGCCAGTAAAGTAATGGACTTGTTGATTCTTTTTTCCTTTTGTGTCAGTTGTTTCTGTGCCATAGTTTTTATAAGTTTCCAATCGTATATTGGAGTTGGTAGTATTTAAGTTGTCTGTTGATTTTAACGGAAATAAGATTAGATTCAGCTTCCAGATAAGCATTGTCTGCGTCTATCAGTTCTGTGATAAGACTTAGCTTATTGGCATATTTTGTTCTTACAATGCGGTAGTTTTCCTTAGCCTGTTTAATCGCTTCTTCAGCAATTTTTACCTTCTGGTCTGTCTCTTCAAACTTTTTATAAGCCTCATAAACATTGTGTCTTACATTTTCCTCGTTTTCTTCAATCTGAAGTTTGGCAAGATCAATATTTTCCCGTGCTTCCTGCATTCTGTATTTATTTTTGTACAGATTTTCGATAGGATAGGTAAGGTTTACGCCTATCATTCCCAAACGATACGCATAAGGTTCCGGAGGGAAAAACATCATGTTCGGATACTTTAAAAAATATTCTCCGCCAGCGGTAATTTTGGGTAAATAATTCGCTTTGGTAATCTTTTGATCCAGTTCCTTAAGAGAAAGATTCTTATGGGTGATTTCAACAGATTCATTCTTGTTTAAAGCTGTTTCTGTAAACTCATCAATATACGGAATGGCAGCATTGTCCGAAATAAGATCTTCTGTATTGACGTGCATTTCCTGATTTTCCGGAAGCGAAAGAATTGTTTTCAGTTTGTGCTCTGCAATCTGAATATCGTTATCCAGTTCCGTCCAGCTCATTTTATGATTGGAAAGTTGTAAAGAAGTTCTTAAGACTTCATTGACCGTTACAACACCATTAGCTTTCAATGCTTTTACCTGCTTGATATTGACGGAATCTTCCTTCATTTTATCATTAATAAGACTCTGCTGCTCTTTTAAATGATGGATCTGTAGAAAAGCCGTAATGATGGTCATTTTATGCTGTCTCTCATCGAGATGGGTTTTTAAAGCAGAAATTTCAGTGTCAATAGCCGCTTTCCTTTCTGTATTTTTGATTTTCCCTCCCATATAAACCGGGATCGATGCTGATAATGTAAAATCATACATTCCATTGATTACATCATACTTGGTGGCTTTATTAAATACACCATTCTGATGCTGGAAAAGGTTGGTTACCTGATTATAGCTTGTATGAAATTCAATGTCCGGGAGTTTCTCCATCTTGAGATCTTTCTCTTTGGTCACGGACATTTCCTGTTTCAGATGACTGATCTGTATGTTTTTGTTGTTTTTCAAACCAATCTCTACAGCTTGCTGTAGGCCGAGATGCTGGTAATCGATCATCTGTGAATGTAAAAAACTGCTCAATAATAAGCACAACGCAATGCACATATACCGGCATGCGTTCAATATGATATTCATAAATTAATTAAAGGATTTTTGCTAAAATGATTTTGATGCAGCAAAGTTACGATGAGATGCTACAGACCCTATTTGTGAAAACAGAAAAATATTTGCTCATTTACGCCAATTTAAAAATTCTTCTTACCTTTAGAGTATGAACGACAGCCATTTTAAAGCGGTAGAAGAAGATGATGCCGAATTTTACATCTATCATGTGCTCACAGGAAATGTTACCACAGAGATTCATTATCACAGTTCAGCACAATTAGTCTATGCAGAAGGCGGTATTGTGCATGTTTTCACGGATCAGAAACACTGGTATCTTCCTGCCAGATGCTTTATGTGGATTCCTGCCGGTACACCGCATTATATTTTTTCAACCAGCCCCAAGGTTGATTTGTATAACTTTTATTTTAAGAAAGAAGAAAATGAAAGTGGCTTTTTTGATGAAATCAATATTTATTCTGTCAATAATCTCCTTCGTGAGATGATTTTCTTTACTAAAGACTGGGATGGGAAAATCACAAAAAATGATACCTCAAAATATTATTTTCTCAAAGCTCTTAAAGGAGTTTTACAGGAAAAGAAACATAAACATCTGGCATTTCCGATACAGCATCCTTTTCCAAAAGATGAAACATTGCTGAAGATTGCAAGATATATTCATGCTAACCTTGAGAAACCCCTCACGATTGAATCTACGGCAAAAGAATTCGGAATGAGTACAAGAACCCTTTCCAGGAAATTTAAAGAGATTCTGGGCATGAATTACGTTCGCTTTCTGAGAGCGTTGCGAATTACCCGTTCCCTTGAACTGATGCTGGAAGGAAAGTACAATATGTATGAGATTGCCATGATGGTAGGGTACAACAGCCTCTCGTCTTTCAGTAATATCTTCAAAAAGGTAATCGGAATGGCTCCTACGGAGTATCAGCATAAATTGAGAGGGGATAAGTAGTGAGTTGGAGGGTTTGAGGGTTTGAGGGTTTGAGAGTTTGAGATTCGGGTTACGGGGTGCGAGGTAAGGGTTTATAGTGTGGAAAAAGATTTTCCTACCTGTTCTTACTACAGGGTTGTTAAAAAGATAATTTAGCGAATAATAACAGTTAAGATTTCCTATATTCCCCTTCCTTGAAGGGGTGGATTTTTGCAAAGCAAAAAGACGGGGTAGTTCAATAAAAAAACCACCTCAATAAATTGAAGTGGTCTTGTATTGTGAGAAATTCTCAGTTGCTTATTAAGCTTCTTCAGTTTTAGCTTCTTCTTTTTTAGGAGCTGCTTCCACTGGAGCATCAGATACGATATCAAACTCGTAGTTGTACTCAACATTTCTGTGAAGTCTGATAAGAGCTGCGAATTTACCAGTTCTCTTGATCGTGTTACCAGGAATCTTGATGTATTTTTTCTCTACAGAAACACCAGCTTTTTCTAAAGCAGCAGATAAATCAGCATTGTTGATAGATCCGAATAATTTGTCACCAGCACCTACTTTTGCAGGGATCGTGATAGAAGTTTTCTTCAATTGCTCAACTACAGCGTTAGCAGCAGCGATTAATTTAGCTTCTTCTTCTTTTCTAGCTTCTAATGTAGCTTCTAAAGCAGCTTTGTTTTTAGGTGTAGCTAAAAGAGCAATTCCTTGAGGAATTAAGAAGTTTCTAGCATAACCTGGCTTTACGTTTACTGTATCAAACTCAAGTCCTAAGTTTTCTACGTCTTTTTTTAGGATAATTTCCATTGTTGTTGTCCTTTTTTAGATTTTAGGTTGTATCTAAAATCAAGTTAGAATTAATGATGTATTCAGCAACAAAAGAAGAGGAAAAACCTCTTCTCTTATTTATTTTTGTCTTATTTCAATAAGTCAGCTACGTATGGTAGTAATGCAAGGTGTCTTGCTCTTTTGATAGCAGCAGAAACTTTTCTTTGGTATTTTAAAGAAGTTCCGGTGTATCTTCTTGGTAAAATTTTACCTTGCTCGTTTACAAACTGTAATAAGAAATCAGCATCTTTGTAATCAACATGCTTAATTCCGTATTTTTTGAATCTACAATATTTCTTTTCAGATTTTGTATTGATATCAAGCGGAGTAAGGAATTTTACTTCTGATTCTCCTCCTGCTGAGGCTTGTTTAGCCATTTCATCTATTGCCATGTCTTGTCTTTTTTAAAAAATAGGGTTAATAATTAAGCTTTAGCTGCTTTTACTTTAGCTCTTCTTGTTACAGCGTACTCTACAGCGTGCTTGTCAAGTTTTGTAGTAAGGTAACGGATTACTCTTTCGTCACGCTTAAATGCTAATTCTAAATCAGCAACTACAGTACCTTCTCCTTTAAATTCGATTAAAGTATAGAACCCATTCTTTTTCAATTGAATCGGGTAAGCTAATTTTTTTAATCCCCAGTTTTCTTTAGCAACGATTTCGCAGTTCTTTTCTTTGATTAGATCTACATACTTGTTCACTGCTTCCTCTACCTGTGCCTCAGATAGAACGGGAGTTAAAATGAAAACAGTTTCGTAATTGTTCATAATGTTAAATGAATTTGTTAATTATTTCGAGGTGCAAAAGTAGAAAATATATTTCTTATATGCAAGAGGAGCGGTGAAATAGTTAATGTTTCGTGAGAATATTTATTCACCTTTGCTATAGGTTCCCGGATTCTGTTCATCCCGGTCTCTTATTTCTGTCAGGAAATTCACCTTCAAAACATCATATAAAGAATGTCTGCTTACCAGGATGGAAGCAATAGAAGAAACCATTCCTGCAAGCATAAGGTGGAATATCAATGAATGTCTGTCTGTCATTTCCAGCACGATAATCGCTGAAGTAAACGGGGCTCTTGTAATTCCGGTAAGGAAAGCAACCATTCCGCCCAGAATCACCACATTGGTTTCGTTGGGTGTTAAATGAATAATTCCTGAAATAACAGAACCTATACTTGCTCCCGCAGTAAGAGCCGGAGCAAAAATTCCGCCGGCACCTCCGGAAGTAAAGGAAAGGGCAGGCCCCAGCATTCTCAGAATGGGAACATACCAGTCTTCATGTTTATCTTTAGTAAAAAGGACACGCTCCATAATTTCTTTTCCTGATCCCAGAACTTCTCTGTTGATGAAATAAGCGATGGAAGCGATAATTAAGGCACAAATGATCAGAAAAACTATATTGGCTTTATCTGTTTTCAGTTTTTTCTTCTTCCAGCTATTGATTTTAAGCATGGTAACAGCTAGCTGGCTAGCCATAATGCCGGCAGCAACAGCAACCAGTATAATAGGAAACATCACCATTAAGGAAACGTCATTGGTTTTTGGATATCCTAAATATAAATAAGATCCTGCCAATGTTTGCGCAGTAAGCCCTGCAATAATTACCGCAGTAAATAAGGCCGTTTTAAAATAATTAATATGAGTTTTTGACAGCTCTTCCACAGCGAAAACAATTCCTCCCAACGGAGTATTGAACGCTGCTGCAAGTCCTGCTGCCGCTCCTGTCATAATCATATTTTTTTTGGAAATCTTTGGCCACCATTCGGGAAGGTATTCATTCACTTTTCTGAAAACAGAGCCGGCAATCTGAATGGTAGGTCCTTCACGTCCTACAGCACCTCCTCCGATGACCAGAATAACGGAGGAAAGGATTTTGAAAAATATAATCTTAATACTTAAAAGATTCCGGATTTTCCTATGTTCTTTCGGATTGGCCAGTTCTACAGCCGCCATCACCTGAGGAATCCCGCTTCCTTTGGCATTCGGCGCAAATTCTTTCACCAGCCACCAGGAAAGTACAAATCCAACAGGTGCAATAATAAAGATCATCCATGCGTGCCAGTCGAAAATGAAATTCATCAGATGTTCGCCCCATGCAAATACCTGTGCGTACATCACAGCAAAAAAGCCTGTAATTACAGATCCTATCCAAAAGGGAATGGCCTGAAGCAGATTATGCTTCAGCTGTTCGTTCCGGATATTATCGAAGGAATTTTTGAGGGATCTTTTTATGAGGACGAAAATTTTCAGCATTTGTCAGTTTAGAGATGTAAAAATACGTGATCTTCTATAATGAGTATCTATTTCAAATAATATTTGTTTTAAAATTAATACTAATACCTTAAACTTCCAAAAAATATTTAAGTGTTAAATTATCAAATTAATAAATAAAAATTGTTTTTATTGAATTTTTATTGTTTGTTTTGTTTGGTTTTTAATCTTATGAGTTTTTATGAGTCTAATTAATAAAAACAAAAAAAACCTCCGATTACATCGAAGGTTTAGTATTTAAAATCAGCAAAAATTACTTATTACTGATTCTCATTACTTATATTTCTGTGTTCAGATCCCAGTTTTCCAGGTAGTCGTGAACGTGCTTCAGCATCATTCCTCCCAGAGAACCGTCTACCACTCTGTGGTCATAAGAGTGAGACATGAACATTAAGTTTCTGATTGCGATTACGTCTCCGTCAGCTGTTTCAAGAACTGCAGGCTTCTTAACGATCGCTCCGATGGCTAAAATAGCTACCTGAGGCTGAGGAATAATCGGTGTTCCCATAAGGTTTCCGAAACTTCCTACGTTAGAAATTGTATACGTAGCCCCTTGAGTATCTTCTGGTCTCAATTTCTTGTTTCTTGCTCTGTAAGCTAAATCGTTGATTGCTTTTGCAAGACCTGAAAGAGATAACTGATCAGCATTTTTGATAACAGGAACGATAAGGTTTCCGTCCGGAAGGGCAGTCGCCATACCGATGTTGATGTTTTTCTTTTTGATGATGTTTTCACCATTTACTGAAACATTGATCATCGGGAAATCCTGGATTGCCTTCACTACCGCTTTTACGAAAATAGGCATGAAAGTCAGTTTTTCACCTTCACGTTTTTCGAATACAGCTTTGTTTTTATTTCTCCATTTTACCACGTTGGTAACGTCAGTTTCAATGAAAGAAGTAACGTGTGGGGCAATTTGTTTTGCTTTCACCATGTTTTCAGCGATGATTTTTCTCATTCTGTCCATTGGAATGATCTCATCACCTGCACTTACCGGAATAGTAGCTGCCGGAGCTGATACTGCCGGTTGTGGAGCAGAAGCTGTCTGTACCGGAGCGGCCTGCTGAGCTGGCTGGCTTCCTCTGTTGGCAACATAAGCTAATATATCTTCTTTGGTAATTCTTCCTTCCAAACCGCTTCCTTTGATAGATTTCAGTTCAGTTTCAGAAATTTTTTCCTGTTGTGCGATAGATTTTACAAGTGGAGACAGATAAAGATCTCCTGAGAATTCTACGTTTGAAACAGCTACTGTTTGCAATGGCTCTTCAATCGCTTTTAAAGTTTCAGCATCCGGAGCAGCCGTTGGAGTTTCAGTTTTTACTTCTTCTGAAGCTGTACCTTCTCCTTCAATTTCTAAAATAGCAATGGCTTCACCTACTTTTGCAACTTCATCTTTTTGCTTTAAAATTTTTACAATTTTCCCCGAAACTGGTGTCGGTACGTCTGAATCTACTTTATCTGTTGCAATTTCTACTACGGAGTCATCCTCCTTTACGTTATCACCTTCATTGAATAACCAAGTGATAATTGTCGCTTCCATAACACCTTCTCCCATGGAAGGAAGCAATAATTTGTATTCTGCCATTTTTGATTTTTAGATTTTGACAAATATATAAAAAAAATCGGTTTTTTTAAGAAATATATAATCTTAGCTGAATTCGATATAAATATTTTCTCCCACATTCAGTCCAAACAGGCTTTTAGCACCGTTTTTCTTGCTTCCTTTGTAGATGGTAAGCTCCAATAGCTGACTATCATTGAAGATCGCTGCAGACTGTCCGTGGAATTCGGTCTCCCTTTTCCAGTCTGAAACAACTTCTGTATGGCTGGAAAATATTCTTGAAAGGCTTAAATTTCTGAATTTTATGGTAAAACTGTTGTAACCTTTACTGATGTTCTCAAAAAAATCTTTATTGATATTTGATATTATATTTCCGAAATTATCAATATAGGTCACTTCACCAATAATCATCCCTTCCGATTCATTATAAACCGCCCGCGGGAACATCAGCTGTTTTGCTGTGCTGATTTTTCTTCCTATCACTTCAGGAAGTCCGCCATTGGCAAGATGCACTGCTGCAGGAACAAAAATGTCCGTAGAAGTAAAGTTGATAACGTCGTCAAAACGATTGTTCAGCGTAAGTTCGTAGATGGCTTCCGGTTTTATATCAAAAAATATAAGGCTCAAAAGGCCGTTGTCTGCCGCCAGGAAGTAAGATCCGTCTGCTTTATAGAGGATATTCTTTCTTGATTTGCTGTAAAAACTGTCTACAGAAAGAATGTGAATGCTTCCTTTGGGAAAATATTTATAAGCATTTCTTACAATATATGAAGTCTGTATAAGATTGAATGCCTGGATTTCGTGGGTGATATCAATAATATTAACCTCAGGGTTTAGAGACAGAATTTTGCCTTTCACAGCAGCAACTCTGTAATCTAAATTTCCGAAATCCGAAGTAAGGGTAATAATTGACATGAGCAATTTATAGAATAGTGTAGTATTGCAAAGTTATTTAAAATAAAAAGAAAGCCCGAAAGATTGTTGAAAAGAATTTGATATAAATTTGAAAAAAAGCTTTAATTTTAAAATCTAAAAATAAAAATACTGCATGTTTGAATTAACATATGATTTGGAAGATATCGATGCGAAAATCTTCTATGGAGTTAATAACCAATATTTCAACTTAATAAAATCAAGCTTTCCAACCATTAAAATTACAGGAAGAGATCATTTTATCTTTGCCATGGGAAATCAGGAAGCTTTAGACATACTGAAACAAAAACTGGATGATATTGTCAGTTTTATCTCCAAAAACAATTCAATAGGACTGAAAGATGTTGAAAATATATTGAATATTAAAGACGAAAACGAGAAACAACTGGTATTCGACCAGGATATTATCGTAAAAGGAGTCAACGGCAAAGTAATTAAGGCAAAGACGACCAATCTTAAAAAGCTGGTAAAAGAAACAGAGAAAAAGGACATGGTTTTCGCCATTGGACCTGCAGGGACAGGAAAAACATATACCAGTGTTGCGTTGGCAGCAAGAGCTTTGAGAGATAAAGAAGTAAAAAGAATTATCCTGACCAGACCGGCTGTAGAAGCAGGAGAGAGTCTGGGATTTCTTCCTGGTGACCTTAAAGAAAAGCTGGATCCGTATTTACAACCTTTGTATGATGCGCTTCGTGATATGATTCCCCATGAGAAACTGGAAGGTTTCATGGAGAAGAAAGTGATTGAAGTAGCACCATTGGCCTTCATGAGAGGGCGTACACTGGATGATGCTTTTGTGATTTTGGATGAAGCACAGAACACCACTCATGCTCAGATGAAAATGTTTCTTACCAGAATGGGAATGAATGCCAAGTTCATTATCACGGGAGATCCAAGTCAGATTGACCTTCCGAAAAACCAGCAGTCCGGACTGAAAGAGGCCATGAGAATTTTAAATGGAGTAAAAGAAATAGGATTTGTGCACCTTACAGAAGAAGATGTGGTAAGACACCCGGTGGTAAGAAAGATTATCCTTGCTTATAACGAAGAAGAGAAAAGACTAAGAAACGACTAGTAAAATGAGTAAAAGTTTCTGTTAACCTTTTATTAACCTTAAATTAGTTGGTTAAAATTTGTTAATTTGAAAAAAATAGTTAGTTTTGCACACCTTAAATGTAAAACTAACTAAACATGAAAAAACTTTTACTTGTTGCAGCAGTCGCTGCTATAGGAATTTGTGCCAACGCACAGGAATTTCGATTTGGTCCAAAAGCCGGTTTCGCAATGTCTACTATTAAACTAGACGATAAGCAAGATGATCTTGACGGAAGAAAAATGTCTCCTAAATATACTTTCTATATTGGTGGAATGGCTGAGTACAAATTCAATGATAACTTTGCAGTTCAGGGAGAAGTTTTGTATTCACCACTTGGAGCCAAGGAGAAAATTGATGGAGTAAATGCTGGAGGAATGTATTTTGGTGAATCAACTAAAGTAACTTTTGGAACTCTTTTGGTTCCTGTTTCTGCAAAATACTTTATTACAGAAGGGTTCTCTGTAGCTGCAGGTCTTAACGTAGGAATTATCCTTACTGCTAAACAAAAGACTGTAATAGGTTCAGATTTCCTTGACGTAGAAATGGAAGGAGATACCGGTGATGTAGATATTAAAAAAGATATCAAGTCTTTAAATCTTGCCCCTTTCTTAGGGGTTGAATATATGCTGGAAAACGGACTTTTCTTTGATGCAAGATACAGCTTAGGAGTATCCAACCTATCCAATGACAACAGCGGAGGTACTGTAAAGAATAGTTTTGCTCAGGTAGGTGTAGGTTTCAAATTCGGAGGAAATTAATTCTGAAAAATTTACTTTTAAATGATAATAAAAGCAGGACAAATTTTGTCCTGCTTTTCTGTTATAAGACAATTTTATTCTAATGATGAAAATAATTAGTATTTTTGCAGGGTAAAATTTAAACTTAAAAAAATGAAAAAACTACTATTACTAGGTGCTTTTGCACTTTTAGGAGGTGTTGCTCAGGCACAGGAAGGTTTTAAATTGGGTGGACATATTGGTGTTCCTGTATCTGATGCAAGTGATGTATCTTCATTTACATTAGGAGTGGATGCAGCTTATATGTGGAATATTGCCAAAGGTTTCGACCTTGGGGTAACAACAGGATATTCTCATTTCTTTGGAAAAGATAACTTTGATGATTTCGGATTCGTTCCTGTAGCTGTTTCCGGGAAATATAAATTTAAAGGAGCTCCTGTTTTTGTAGGATTAGACCTTGGATATGGTATTTCTACAAAGGATGGGGTAGATGGAGGTTTCTATGCACAGCCTAAATTTGGATACCAGATGTCCAAAGGAGAGTTGTATATCGGATATCAGTCTATCAGTAACACACGTGATTATGGTTGGTACAAACATAATTGGAACGTAGGAGCTGTAAACTTAGGATTTAATTTCTTTTTGAAATAAGAAAAAGCAATTGCATATGAGAACTCCGGCCGAAGGCCGGAGTTTTTTGATTATATTATATATAGACTGTGCAGATTTTTTATCAGAACTTTTGTTATAAAGGGGCTGTGACAACCAGAAAAAAGAAAAAAAATCTCAAATAATAAACATTTGTTTAAATTTTAAGAGTTAATGGCTTTACAATAAGCAGATTAAGTTAATAGGTTTTAGCATTTTACCAGAATTTATGGGCTTTTGCTAAAAAATACAAAATTTAAAAAACTAAATATATTCAGCTCTTGTTGAAAAAAAGTAATTTTTTTATTCATAAAATTGTGAAAAACTTAATAACATCTCTTAACTAGGATTTATTTTTATAAAACCCTATATTTTAGTAATGATATTAATCACATTAACAAATTTTAATATTACTGGGGACCACTGTAAATTTGCCCTCAGAAAGTATTAAAATTTTTTACAATGAAAAAAATATTATTAGCGGGTGCTGTTGCACTTTTTGGTTTATCAAACGCTCAGATTGCTAAAGGAACTACATATTTATCAGGATCTGTTGGTTATTCTCAAGAAGAAACTAACAACGGTAACATTAAAAAAGAAAACTTCAACGTATTACCTACAGTTGGATATTTCGTAAACACTAACCTAGCAATCGGTCTAGGAGTTGGTTACCAAACTGAAAAGAACACTGTAACTACTACAGCAACTTTACCAAACACTACAATCGTAAATGACAAAGTAACTAAAACTCCAGCTTTTGTTGTTGCTCCATTCGTAAGAAAATACTGGACTTTATCTGACAAGTTATATTTCTTCGGACAATTAGCAGTGCCTATGCAGTTTGGAAAAACTGAAACTGAAGACAACACTGTAACTACTACTGGAAATACAGTTGTTACAAACTCTACTTCTACTGAAGCTAAATACACTAAAATCGGTGTTACTGTGAAGCCAGGTTTAGATTATTTCTTAAACAAAAACTGGTCTATCGAAGCTACTATCGGTGAGTTCGGTTATAGCAACTACAAGCCAAAAGATGGTGATGCTACAAACAACTACAACTTCGGATTGAATTTATCTTCTGTAACTTTCGGAGTTAAATATGTATTTGCAAAATAATAAACAAAGCATATAGCAATAGGGCCCTGAGATTTTCTCGGGGTTTTTTTGTATTTTTGGAAACATTTTTTTTATATAATAACCATGAAAAAACTATTATTAGCAGGTGCAGTGGCACTTTTCGGGCTTTCTAATGCTCAAATGACTAAAGGGGACTGGGTGATCAGTGGGAACACCGGGATGGGTTTTAACAACACTACAACTACGGTAAAAGTAGGAGGAAACTCTGTTGACGGACCTAAAGTAAACTCATTTTCAATTACACCTTCTGTAGGGTATTTTGTTATTGATAAATTAGCAGTTGGTATCGACTTAGGGTACTTTAATACTACTACTAAATATCAAGGTGTTAAATCTACAAATTCTACGTTCTCTGTAATGCCTACAGCTACTTATTATTTTACCAATTCCAGCAAGCTTGTGCCGTTTTTAGGGGCAGGTATTGGATATGCATCCAATAAGACGAAATATTCTTTTTATAATAGTAATATCAATAATGAAGGGGTTGATCCTTTATTAATGCAGGATACAGAGAATACTACGGACGGTTTGGCGTGGGGAGTAAAAGGAGGGGTAACTTATATGGCGACTCAGTCTTTAGGAATCAATTTGGGTATTTCCTATGATCAGTTTTCAAATAAAGAAACTATTATGAATACTGATGTTAAAACGAATATTAAAACTTTCGGGGTTAACGTTGGTTTCTCTTATTTTATCAAAGGAAAGGCTCAGAAATCTGATAAATAATCAGCTTATTTAAAGATAAGAAAAACAAAAATCCGACTCTAATTTTGAGTCGGATTTTATATTTTGAATATGTTCTTTTGTTATTTTCCAAACATTCCACCCATTCCAGGCATATTCGGCATTTTACTCATCATCTGCATCATTTGCTTTCCCTGAGGGCCCTGCATCATCTTCATCATTTTACCCATCTGATCAAACTGCTTCATCAATTGATTCACATCTTCAATTTTTCTTCCTGCTCCTTTAGCAATTCTGGCTTTTCTCTGAGTATTGATGATAGAAGGTCTTCTTCTTTCTTCAGGTGTCATAGAATAGATGATGGCTTCAATGTGTTTGAATGCATCATCACTGATTTCTACGTCTTTGATCGCTTTTCCAACTCCAGGAATCATTCCCATCAAATCCTTCATATTACCCATCTTCTTGATCTGGTTGATTTGCTTAAGGAAATCATCAAAACCAAACTCGTTTTTAGCAATTTTTTTGTGAAGTTTTTTAGCTTCTTCCTCATCAAACTGCTCCTGAGCCCTTTCTACTAAGGAAACTACGTCTCCCATTCCCAGGATTCTGTCCGCCATTCTTTCCGGATAGAAAAGATCTAATGCTTCCATCTTTTCTCCTGTAGAGATGAACTTGATTGGTTTTTCAACAACAGAACGGATCGTTAAAGCAGCTCCACCACGAGTATCACCATCTAATTTCGTTAATACAACACCGTCAAAGTTTAAGGCATCGTTGAATGCTTTTGCTGTATTTACAGCATCCTGACCAGTCATTGAGTCAACTACGAAAAGAGTCTCCTGCGGTTTGATGAAATAATGTACGGATTTGATCTCGTTCATCATCTGCTCATCAATAGCTAGACGACCTGCTGTATCCACGATCACAACATCATGACCGTTTGATTTTGCGAAATTGATCGCGTTTTCAGCAATGGTAGATGGATTGGTAGCGCCTTCTTCAGTATAAACAGGAACTTTGATCTGTCCTCCCAATACTTTCAGCTGGTCAATCGCAGCAGGACGGTAAACGTCACATGCTACCAATAATGGTTTTTTATTTCTTTTTGTCTGTAAATAATTAGCAAGCTTTCCAGAGAAAGTGGTTTTACCAGATCCCTGAAGACCGGCAATAAGGATTACAGTAGGTTTTCCTGAAAGATTGATTCCTTCCTGAGAACCTCCCATCAGGTCTACCAGTTCATCATGAACAATTTTCGTCATCAGCTGTCCCGGAGTAAGGGAAGTAAGAACGTTTTCTCCTAATGCTTTATCCTGAACTCTCTTTGTAAGATCTTTCGCAACTTTATAGTTAACGTCGGCATCTACCAATGCTCTACGGATCTCTTTTACGGTTTCCGCCACATTGATTTCAGTAATTTTTCCTCTACCAGAAATATTGTGTAATGCCTTGTCTAATTTATCCTGTAAACTATTAAACATATTTATTGTAAATTATAGGTTTGCAAAAATAAGGAATTTTTAGGATATCCAAAGTGTTTGAACACGTAATATTATATATACACGTAATATTATTACAAAGAAGAAAAATGATAAATATCAAATCATAGTATAATACGATAGAAAAAGTCTATTTTTGCGATCAATTAAAATATAGAATGAAAATTAATCCCAATATTCTTGTTGTCGTTTTATTCTTTCTGACCTTCCTGGTGCATTTTTCCCTATGGAAATTTGTTTTTCACCTGGATGAGATAGTGATCATTAAATTTTACCTTTTTCTAAGTGTCATGTTTATGATGATGATCACTCTTATTATCTTAATCAATAGAGTAGCACCGGAATTTTTAGGATTGTCTGTTATTGGTTTGATCCTTTTAAAATTCGGTTTAATGTACTTAATCAGAAAAAAACTGAACTTTGAAGTGATTCCAGGCTACAAATTCCATTTTATCATGCCTTATTTTGTCCTGACAGCACTGCTTACGTACTATGCAATCAAGCTTATTAATCATGATAAAAAACAGTAAAATTATTTATTGAAACTAGAAAAAATATCATATTTTTGCACAACGAAAAAAACCTATCAATGTTTAAGAAATTCGCAGTTTTATTCTACAGTATTTTTGTATTAAACTTAGTGTCTGCACAGCACGGAGAGGCTGCTGCTGGGGCAGCTCCTGCTCAAGAGCTTTCAGAGAAAGACAAAGTAAGCAAAGAAAACAAAGAGTTCATCGATCATCACTTATTGGATGCACATGATTTCACATTGATGGTTGATAAAGAAGGTCACCACATCGGTTTTCCTCTTCCTGTTATTATTTATGATAACGGTTTCCACTCTTTTATGAGTAACAAAGAAGGGTTCATGCATGGGGAGCCTACTGAAGTAGATGGTTCTTTTTATGTATTGCACCACGAGAAAATCTATAAGACTGATGCTGCTGGAACTTTAACACTTGGTGAAGACGGTCATCCTACCAATGTAAAGCCTTTAGATCTTTCTATTACAAAAAGTGTATTGATTATTTTATTAGTGTCAATCTTTATGTTTGTATTGTTTGTTGGAATGGCTAAATCTTATAAGAAGTCAGTAGTTCCTACAGGAGCAGCAAGATTCTTAGAGCCATTAATTATCTTTGTAAGAGACGAAGTTGCTATTCCTAATATCGGGCACAAGTATAAGAGATTCATGGGTTATTTATTAACAGTGTTCTTCTTTATTCTTTTCCTTAACGTTCTTGGATTAATGCCTTTTGGAATCAATGTTACAGGTAATATTACAATGACATTCTTCTTAGCTATCCTTACATATCTGATTACGACATTCTCAGCGAACAAAGATTACTGGAAACATATCTTCTGGATGCCAGGGGTGCCAGTTCCAATGAAACTGATCATGCTTCCAATCGAATTATTAGGAACAATCACTAAACCATTCGCTTTGATGATCCGACTTTTCGCCAACATGACTGCAGGACACATCGTAGTAATGAGTTTGATCGGGCTGATCTATGTATTTAAGAATTTTATCGCAGGTGTTGCATTCCCTTTCCTTACATTGGTGATTTATTTACTTGAAGTATTGGTAGCATTCCTACAGGCTTATATCTTTACAATGTTATCAGCACTGTTTATCGGAATGGCAGTAGAAGAGCACGAACACGAACATCATGCAGCTCACTAATTGAAATTATAAATTAAAGTAAAACAAATTTTTTAAAATTATATATTATGGAAATCCCTAAAATTGTAGGTGCTGGTATCGTAGTACTAGGTGTAGGTATCGGTCTTGGTAAAATCGGAGCTGCTGCTCTTGAAGCTATCGCTAGACAACCTGAGCAATCTGGAAAAATCCAAACAGCTATGCTTATCGCAGCTGCACTTGTAGAAGGTGTTGCGTTTGCTGCTCTATTCGCAGTAAACTAATTAAATTCAAACCATTATCTGTGACGGTTGGTTACAGATAGTGGTTCTTTAAAAAAAGTAATAATTATTTATACATTTATATAATGGAATTAATTCATCAGTTTTCATCAGGACTATTTATTATCCAGTCTGTTATTTTTCTAGCACTATTATTTTTGTTAGGTAAATTCGCTTGGAAGCCTATTTTAAATTCTATCAATGACAGAGAAACATCTATTGTTGACGCTCTTAATCAAGCTAAATTAGCTAGAAAAGAAATGGAAACTTTAAAAGAGGATAACGAAAGAATCATTCGTGAAGCTAAAATCGAAAGAGATGCGATCCTTAAAGAAGCCAGAGAAATTAAAGACAGAATCGTAGGGGAAGCTAAAGATGCTGCTAAAGCTGAAGGAGACAAAATGATCGAAGCTGCTAAACAGACTATCAACGCTGAGAAAAATGCTGCAATGGCAGACATCAAAACTCAAATTGGTACTTTATCTGTAAACATTGCCGAGTCTATCTTGAAGCAAAAGCTAGATAACAGCGAAGCTCAAAACGAATTAGTTCAAAATTATTTAAACAAATCAAACCTTAACTAAGAATGCTTACATCTAAAGTAGCTAAAAGATACGCACAAGGTTTACTTGACTTCACCAACGAAGCTGGGCAAACGGCTACTGTATTTTCAGAAATGAAAGATGTAGTAAAGGTAATGGCTGAATCTAAAGATTTAAACAAGTTTTTCCTTACTCCTTACATCGATTCTAAAAAGAAAATAGAAGTAGCAAACGAAATATTCAAAGGTTTATCTGTTTCTTCTCAAAACCTGATCAGATTGGTTATTAAGCACGGACGTGAAAACCAATTGAAAAATATTGCTCAGGAATTTATCAACAAAGTAGAAGACCTTAGTGGTGTACAAAGAGTAACGCTTACTACGGCAACTCCGCTTTCAAAAGAGAACCTTGACCAGATTTTAAGATCTACAAATCTTGTAAATGCTGATTCAAACTTTGATCTGAAAGTAAATGTTAAGCCTGAAATTCTTGGAGGATATATTCTGAGAGTAGGTGACCAGCAGGTAGATGCGTCTGTGAAGACAAAACTGAACCAAGTTAAAAAAGATTTCCAATTAAATTAAGAAAAACAACCATACAATGGCAGAAATAAATCCGGCAGAAGTATCTGCGATCTTAAAACAGCAATTGGCCAACTTCGATACTCAATCCAACGTTGAGGAAGTAGGTACAGTTTTAACCATCGGTGATGGTATTGCTCGTGTATACGGGTTAGAAAACGTACAATACGGAGAGTTGGTGAAATTTTCTAGTGATGTAGAAGGTATTGTACTTAACCTTGAAGAAGACAACGTGGGTGTTGCTCTACTTGGTGAAAGTAAATTAGTAAAAGAAGGTGATACAGTAAGAAGAACAAACAGAATCTCTTCTATCAAAGTAGGAGAAGGTATGTTAGGAAGAGTAGTAGATACTCTTGGTAACCCAATCGATGGTAAAGGTCCTATTACTGGGGATTTATACGAAATGCCATTGGAAAGAAAGGCTCCTGGAGTTATCTTCAGACAGCCGGTAACTGAGCCTTTACAGTCTGGTATCGTTGCAATTGATGCGATGATTCCTGTAGGAAGAGGGCAAAGAGAGCTTATCATTGGTGACAGACAAACAGGTAAAACTACTGTTGCTATCGATACGATCATCAACCAAAAAGAATTCTTTGATGCTGGTCAGCCAGTATATTGTATATATGTTGCTATCGGTCAGAAAGCTTCTACTGTAGCACAAATCGTTAAAACGCTTTCTGATAAAGGAGCTTTAGCTTATACGGTAATCGTTGCAGCTAACGCATCAGATCCAGTTCCAATGCAGGTGTATTCTGCAATGGCAGGAGCTTCTATCGGTGAGTTCTTCAGAGACACTGGTAGACCGGCGCTTATCGTTTATGATGATTTATCTAAACAAGCTGTTGCTTACCGTGAGCTTTCTCTACTATTGAGAAGACCACCGGGCCGTGAAGCTTACCCTGGAGACGTTTTCTACCTTCACTCAAGACTATTGGAAAGAGCTGCAAAAGTAATCGCTGATGATAACATTGCTAAGCAAATGAATGATTTGCCGGAGTCTCTTAAGCCAATTGTAAAAGGTGGTGGTTCATTAACAGCCCTTCCGATTATCGAAACTCAGGCTGGTGACGTTTCTGCGTATATCCCTACAAACGTAATCTCTATTACAGACGGACAGATCTTCTTGGAGTCTGATCTATTCAACTCAGGGGTTCGTCCTGCAATCAACGTAGGTATCTCTGTATCAAGGGTAGGAGGTAACGCTCAGATCAAATCAATGAAAAAGGTATCTGGTACATTGAAACTTGACCAGGCTCAGTATAAAGAATTGGAAGCGTTTGCTAAGTTCGGTTCTGACCTTGACGCTTCTACTTTAGCAGTAATTTCTAAAGGAGAAAGAAACGTAGAAATCCTTAAGCAGCCGGTAAATGCACCACTTCCTGTAGAAAGTCAGGTAGCTATCGTATATGCCGGAACAGAAAACTTAATGAGAAACGTTCCATTGAACAAGATTAAAGAATTCCAACACGAATACATCGAGTTCCTTAGATCTAAGCACCCGGATACAATGGCTGCTATCAAAGCTGGAAAAATCGATAACGATATTACAGGTGTTCTTAAGCAGGCAGCTAACGATTTAGCTTCTAAATACAACTAAAAAATTCAATGTTTAAGGTTTGAAATATAGCGTTTTAAACCTTAAACTTTAGACCTTAAACTTTGAACCCAAATTAATGGCAAACTTAAAAGAAATACGAGGCAGAATTACGTCAATTTCATCTACGATGCAGATTACACGTGCTATGAAGATGGTTTCCGCAGCGAAACTTAAAAAAGCACAGGATGCAATCGTGATGTTAAGACCTTATTCTGAAAAATTACAGGAGCTTATCCAGAATGTAAATTCTAGCTCTGATCCTGATCAGATTTCTGTATATGCTCAGAAAAGAGAGGTTAAAAGAGTACTATTCATCGCTGTTACTTCAAACAGAGGTCTTGCGGGAGCTTTTAACTCTTCTATCGTAAAAGAGCTTAACCTTCAGTTTCAGAACAACGCTCAGTACGAGATTGAAGTTCTTCCTGTAGGTAAAAAAGTATATGATGCTGTGAGAAAAAGCCGTAAGGTATATACTAATGGAAGTACTGTATATGATAATCTGAACTTTGATGCAGTTGCTCATATCACTGAAGGGGTAATGACAAGCTTCAGAGAAGGTAAATTTGACGAAGTTTATGTTATCTATAACAAATTCGTTAATGCTGCTACTCAGGAAGTTACTACAGAACAGCTTCTTCCTATCTCAATGCCGGAAAATACTGAGCCGCAGGTTGAAACGGATTATATCTTTGAACCTAACAGAGCTGAAATCCTAGATAACCTGATTCCAAAGTCTATCAAAACTCAGGTTTTCAAAGCGATCTTAGATTCAGTAGCATCTGAGCACGGAGCGAGAATGACTGCAATGCATAAAGCAACAGACAATGCTCAGGCTTTAAAGAATGATCTTGTGATCTTCTACAACAAAGCAAGACAGGCTGCAATTACCAACGAAATCCTGGAAATTGTTTCCGGAGCAGAAGCTTTGAAAAATTCATAAAGAATTATTTTACTATACCATAAAAGCACCGAATTTATCGGTGCTTTTATGTTTGTGGAAGGCTGAAACGGATATTTACCGCTTAAAAATATCGTTTCTGTTGAAAAACGAGTCGTTGTTCCAATTATTTTTTTTATTTGAAAATAGCGGTATTTTATTGTGTCACTTTCTGTTCCGAAAATTCCTCCATCGAAATAATCTATCCCGGATTCAGGTTATTTTTATTTTACATATCTTTGTACCTAATAAAATTTATACAATCTCTAAATGGACTCGGACATAGTCAGGCTTTTGCTGGCCTTATTTCTTGTTTTACTCAATGGCTTCTTCGTAGCCGCAGAATTTTCAATTGTTAAAGTTCGTTACTCTCAAATTCAGCTAAAAGCTGCAGAAGGAAACTCTATGGCTAAGCAGGCAGAACATATTATCAAGCATCTTGATGAATATCTTTCCGCTACACAATTAGGAATTACATTAGCATCCCTTGCCCTTGGTTGGGTGGGAGAAAGCGCCTTGCACCACGTGGTTGAAAGCCTCTTTCATTCGTTTAATATAGACTTGACACAAACAACGATTACCACCATTTCAGTGGTGACCAGTTTTGTATTGATTACCATCATGCACATCGTTTTCGGTGAGCTTATTCCAAAATCAATCGCGATCAGAAAATCTGAAGCCACTACAATGGCAACAGCAGTTCCGTTGAGAGTTTTTTACACGATTTTTAAACCGTTTATCTGGTTGATGAATTCCATGTCAAATGGTTTCTTAAGACTTGTGAAAATTCACCCGGCTTCGGAACAGGAAATTCACTCTACAGAAGAACTTCAGCTTTTGGTAAAGCAAAGTGCAGACAGTGGAGAGATAGAAGAAGAGAACTATGAGATCATCAAAAATGCATTTGATTTTACAGATCATTCTGCAAAACAGATCATGGTTCCAAGGCAGAATATTACCTCTATTGATTTTGAAGAAGATATCAATGATATTATCAACAAAATAATGGATAGCGGTTACTCTCGTATTCCAGTTTATATTGATTCTATTGATAATGTGATCGGAATTTTCTACACAAAAGAAATTATAAGAGAATTTGTGAAGAGAAAAGGAGATCTTGATCATGAAGATCTTAAAGACTTAATGCGTGACGCCTTCTTCGTGGTGGAAAGTAAAAAAGTTTCAGACTTACTGAAGACTTTCCAGCTTAAAAAACAGCACATCGCCATTGTTATTGACGAATTTGGTGGAACTGAAGGAATTATTACACTGGAAGATATTCTGGAAGAATTGGTAGGAGAAATTCAGGATGAAGAAGACGATGAAGAAAAAATCGTTGATAAAATAGCGGATAATACCTATTGGGTACAGGCTACACAGCCTTTGGAGGAAATCAATGAATTCCTTCCCAGAAAACTTCCTCTTTCCGAAGAAAGCGAGTACAACTCACTGGCCGGATTTATTCTTTATGAGCTCGAAGAAATCCCTGAAGAAAACCAGGAGTTTGATCTTGCAGACTATCACTTTAAAATTCTGAAAATGAATAACAAGAGTGTTGAACTGGTGGAACTTGTTTATCAGGAACCTAATGCGATTGATAATCTGGCAGACAAAATAGGAGAAGTTTAAAAGAATAAAAATGAATTTTTATAACAGCATAAAAGATTACGAAAATCCAAAACGTCAGTACGAAGAAGAAGTACTTGTTCTGGATGATACGGATGAAGTTTATAAACTGGTACTGCATAACGATGATATCCATACATTTGATTATGTGATAGACTGTCTGATCGAAATATGCAAGCATACGCTGGAACAGGCTGAGCAATGCACAATCCTTGTTCATTACAAAGGCAAATGTACCGTAAAAACAGGCTCAATGGATGTTCTGAAGCCTATGCATGAAAAATTAATTTCGCGCGAATTAACAAGCGAAATCGTATAAAATAAAAAACCGGCAAATGAATTGTCGGTTTTTTTTATTAAATCCCAAAAAGAAAGTTGAGTAATACCAATTAATCATAAAGACCTGCCGGTTTCCGGAATGTATTTTAATCTTTAAATCCTTTAATCTTTTAATTTCTCAATACTCTTACATTGTCATATTTTATCTAAAATAGTATATTTGTACCAACTATAAAGAAACAAAAAAACAATGCTTGTAATAGGAATTGCCGGTGGTACAGGATCCGGCAAAACTACAGTTGTTGATAAGATACTTCAGCAGCTTGATATTGAGGGAATGAATATCCTCTCTCAGGATAATTATTATCACGACAACCAGGGTCTTACATTGACGGAAAGAGAAGCTCTGAACTACGACCATCCGAAATCAATAGACTTTGACTTACTGATAAAACATGTAAAAGCTTTAAAAAACAATGAGCCGATTGAACAGCCGATTTACAGCTTTGTTACACATTCCAGAACAGGAGATCATGTCACTGTAGAACCTAAAAACGTATTGGTAGTAGAAGGAATTCTTGTTTTGACCAACAAAGAATTGCTGAAAGAATTTGATCTGAAGGTATTTGTTCATGCAGATTCTGACGAAAGACTGATCAGGAGGATCAGGAGAGATACCCAGGAAAGGGGAAGAGATCTGAGCGAAGTATTGCACCGTTATCAGACCACATTGAAACCAATGCACCAGGAATTCATCGAGCCGTCTAAAAATGAAGCCGATCTTATTATCCCCAATATGAAACAGAATTCCGTAGCCATTGATTTTTTAACTACTGTTATTAAAAACTCGTTGAAAAAACATTAAAAAATGGAAGAAAACAACCTTATCAAAGACATTCAGCCGAAATCTGAAACATTCAAACTTATCCAGAAATATGTTTTGAACAAGTATACCATTACGATCTGTCTGTTTTTGGTATGGATGATTTTTTTCGATAAAACTTCATTTCTTGTTATTAATGAACTGAATGGTGAGATTCATAAATATGAAGAGCAGCTGGATTATTATAAGAAAGAGTACGAAAAAAATGATGCTTTTTATAAGAAACTGATGAACAACAAGTCAGAAAAAGAAAAATACGCAAGAGAAAATTATTTTATGAAAAAACCGAATGAAGAAATTTTCATTTTGGTGGTAGACAGCACAAAAGTGGCTAAAAAGTAATAAAAGTTGAATAGAATTACGTTAATGATGAAATTAACTTTTAGTTTTTAAAAATTCACTTGCAAAGCAAAATTCACCATTAACAATTCACAAATAAAAAACTAATGTCAAATACAGATATACTTTCAAACTGGGAAAACCTGGTCAAAAAACAACTTAAAACAGAGGATATTTATCCCATTTTAGAAAAACAGAATCTGGAAGGAATAGAAGTGAAGCCTTTTTATACTGAAGTTCAGAAGCCTTTGGTAAACCTGCCAAGAGTTGAAGAAAGTACCCATCTGGTTGCAAGATACCACGAAAGTCTGGAAGAAGAAGTATTTGCATTTATGCTGGATCAGAATGTAGAAAATCTGGATCAGAAAACCATTTTTGTGAATAATAAAGATCTTGCAGGGCACATCAGTCCTAAAGAAGAAGACCAGTATTTTTCACTGATTGATGTTTTTAATGAAAAAGAAGGAAGTATTGATGATCAGCTGGTAAAAGAATTACTTTCAAAAGATTTTAAAAGAAATATCTGCGTAGATATCTCACTGCATCAGAATGCCGGAGCTGCCATCTATCAACAGCTTGGAATTGCCCTTGCGAAAGCTAAGGAGTTAGCAGAAGTGTATGGAGCTGAAATTTTAAATAAATTGATTTTCAGAATAGCTGTAGGAGGAAGTTATTTCTTTGAAATGGCTAAGCTGAGAGCTTTTAAGATTATTTTCAACCAGCTTTCAAAAGAATACGGACTGGATGTAGTTCCTTACATCTTTGCTGAAACTTCGTTACGAAATAAAGCTGTTTCAGATAATGAAAACAACCTGATCCGTTCTACCCTGGAGCTTGCTTCTGCCATGATTGGCGGAGCAGACGCTGTTTTCTCCAACAATTATCTTGTAGACAGAAGTACGGATAACTCGGAAGAGATCTCTTTCAAGCAACAGATTGTTCTGGCATATGAAAGTATCATCAACGTATTTGAAGATGCTTCCAACGGAAGTTATTATGTTGAAGATATTACCCGGCAGTTTGCAGAAAAAGCATGGGCTTTATTTGTTGAAATTGAAGAAGCAGGAGGATATCTTGAGCTGTTGAAACAGGGAGCTATTCAGAAAAAAATCTATGATCATGCGATTGAAGAGCAGCAATGGATTGAAGAAGGTAAAATAAAGCTGATCGGAGTGAATCTGTACCCTAAATTAGACGTTAAAAAGTCTATTACGGATCTTTACAGCGAAAAAGAAATAAAAGCCGTACGCTGGGCTGAAATGTTTGAGTAATGAAAGAAAAACTGATAGATTTATTTGAATATACCCATCATTTCAACGCTGAGATGATTAAAGTTATTTCTGAAAACAGAGAGCTTATTAACGATAAAACGGTCAGTTTGATAAATCATACCTTTAATGCACAACAGATCTGGAATGCCCGGATATTGGGAGAGGAAACCTTTGAAGTATGGCAGATCAATCCCTTTGAATCCCTGGAGGAGATTAATCATAAGAATTTTCTTAAAAGTATTGACATTATCAGTAATCTTGATTTGGATAAAAGAATAGAATATCAGAATTCAAGAGGAACAAAGTTTGAAAATACCATTTTTGAAATGCTTTTTCATGCAATAAATCATTCTACCTATCATAGAGGGCAAATCAATTCTTTGCTTAAACAGAAAGGTATAACACCGGTATTGACTGACTATATTTTTTATAAAAGATAATTTTAAGATAGTGATACTTTGACTCCGCTTAGTATGACACGGTTAATTATACTGTCTTAATCTCTCAATAGTAAATTAGGCATTTAGCATTAGCATTGTCATGCTGAGCGGAGTCGAAGCATTTTAAACACATGAATATAAGTAGTGGCAGAATCTGTGGGAAATAAACTGTTAAACAAAGACGTTCAAAACTATATCAATGCAAATCTAAAAACAGATCTGCACTCATTATTACTAAAAAAATCCCCTTTTCCTGAGGTTTCCATGCATGAAATTGTACAACAGATCAAAGGAAAACAGGTGGCAGAGAGAAAATTTCCGTTTCTCTTAAAAGAGGGTATTCTCTTCCCACCACAGCTTAATCTTGAACAGTCTTCATCAGAAAAAACAGCGCTTTATAAATCAGGATTTCTAAAAGGAAATAAATTCATTGACCTTACAAGCGGTTTTGGGATTGATGCCTTTTATCTGTCTCAAAATTTTGAGAATGTCACTTTAATAGAGCAGAATACAGAGCTTTTAGAGATTGTTGAAAATAACTGGAACATCCTGGGCTGTAAGGCAAAATTTGTCAACAGAAAACTCGAAGATTTTCTGGATGAAAATCAGGAATATTTCGATGTTGTTTATCTTGATCCGGCAAGGAGAGACCAGCAAAAGAACAAAGTTTTTCTTTTAGAAGACCTGTCACCTGATATTCTTGAAATTCAGGGAAAATTACGGGCTATTTCCGGTCAGGTAGTTGTTAAACTGTCACCTCTTATTGATCTTAAATATCTTGTCTCTGTGCTGCCCGGTATTACAAGAATTGATGTTATTGCCCTCAAAAATGATGTGAAAGAAGTTGTCGTATTTCTCTCCAACGAAAATACGGATAAGATCATCTGTAATTGTGTGAACCTTGAAAGCGGAGAAGAGACTTTTACATTCAGATTTGGGGAAGAAGAAACTGCAGAATCGGAATATTCTGAACCAGAAAAATACATTTATATTCCCAACCATTCTATTTTGAAGGCGGGAGTCTTTAATTTGATTTCCCTGAAATTCGGATTGAAAAAACTTCATCCCAACAGCCATCTTTACACTTCCACTGAAAAGATTGAAAATTTTCCGGGAAGGATTTTGGAAATGGAATCTGTTGATTCTAAAAGTATTAAAAAGAAAGGGCAGTTTAATATCATTGCAAAAAATTACCCTTTAAAACCTGAAGAAATCAAAAAGAAATACGGTTTAAAAGACGGAGGAGATCAGTATCTTATTTTTACCCAATCCAAAAAAGGGAAAATAATATTAAAATCAGTATAAAAATGTTGCCGAAAAAAGCAGGATTTCTTACTTTTGGGCAATCAAAAATTGAAGCATGTAATCGCTTGCTGTTTGGAGGGTCAGAATAGATTAAAAATAGCGCGGTTCCATATTACTTTTTAAAAAAAATAATTTTACATATGAAAAAATTAGTTATCTGTTTAGCGATTGCAACGGTAGCGGTAAGCTGTAAAAAAGTTCCACAAGGAGGAAACAAAGCTACTTTGAAACTTGAAGAAGGAGTAGAAAGATATTCTGACGCTCCTCAGGGAGAAGCTCACGGACATGAAGCTGCTGCAGCAGAGCATAAAGAAGAAGCTCCTGCAAAACCTGAAGAAGCTGCTGCTCCAAAAACAGACAGTACTGCTGCTGCAAAATCTGCTGAAGCTGATAAAGCTCCAAAAGCTGAACATTAATTAGAAGTACAAAATATATAAGTGCCCTGTTTCTGCAGGGCATTTTTTTATTAAAAAGAGGGCTATGGGGTTCATTAGCATTAGATTGGGAAAATCCTTTCTTTTTGTTTGTCCCTGCCAGGCATTTTTTTTAATTTTAACAAAATAAATTTTTACAATGCAAGAGACATTAAATTACATCAATGAAAACAGACAGCGTTTCGTGGATGAATTATTTGAGTTATTGAGAATTCCTTCTATTTCTGCGGATCCGGCGTATAAAGATGACGTTTTGAAATGTGCAGATGTAGTAGCGGCACACCTTAAGAATGCTGGGGCTGACAATGTTGAAGTTTGCCAGACAAAAGGATATCCAATTGTTTTCGGGGAGAAAATTTTAGATAAAAGCTTACCTACAGTATTGGTATACGGACACTACGATGTTCAGCCGGCAGATCCGTTGGAATTATGGACAAAGCCACCTTTTGAGCCTTATATTGAAAAAACTGAATTACACCCTGAAGGAGCTATCTTCGCAAGAGGTTCTGCTGATGATAAAGGACAGTTCTTCATGCATCTGAAGGCTTTTGAAGCCATGATGAAAACCAATGCTCTTCCTTGCAATGTTAAATTTATCTTAGAAGGAGAAGAAGAAGTGGGTTCTGTAAGCTTGGGAGACTGGGTAAATGAGAACAAGGAGAAGTTAGCTTGTGATTGTATCTTAATTTCCGATACCCATATCTACAGCAATGAACAACCTACTGTAACAACTGGTTTAAGAGGTTTAAGCTATGTAGAAGTAGAAGTGGAAGGTCCAAACAGAGACTTGCATTCAGGTCTTTATGGTGGAGCGGTTCCAAATCCTATCCATGTTCTTTCAAGAATGATCGCTAATCTGATTGATGAAAACGGTCATATCACTATTGATGGGTTCTACGACAATGTTGAAACAGTTTCAGATGCTGAAAGAGCTGAAATGAACAAA
Organism: Chryseobacterium sp. NRRL B-14798; assembly: GCF_050470705.1. NCBI lineage: Bacteria > Pseudomonadati > Bacteroidota > Flavobacteriia > Flavobacteriales > Weeksellaceae > Chryseobacterium > Chryseobacterium sp. NRRL B-14798. Next base: position 2,399,175 of record NZ_JBFLUL010000005.1, read on the forward strand.
TTGAAAGACAATCCGGAAGAATTCAAGAAATCAATCGGGTTAAGCAATATCGAAGGTGAAAAAGGATATACTACTCTAGAAAGAACTTCTATCCGTCCTACTTTAGACTGTAACGGAATCTGGGGTGGTTACACAGGAGAAGGTGCTAAAACTGTAATTCCTTCAAAAGCTTTTGCTAAAATTTCAATGCGTTTGGTTCCTTACCAGACTCCTCAGGAAATCACGGAAAAGTTCACGAAATATTTTGAAAAAATCGCTCCGGATACAGTAAAAGTAAAAGTGACTCCTCACCATGGAGGAATGCCGTATGTTTTACCAACCAATACAAAAGAATTTGCTGCTGCGAAACAGGCAATGGAATCTGCGTTTGGAAAAGAGGTGCTTCCATACAGAGGAGGAGGAAGTATTCCGATTACCGCCATGTTTGAACAGGTGTTAGGGGCTAAGTCTGTATTAATGGGCTTCGGGTTGGATTCTGATGCGATCCACTCTCCAAACGAACATTATGGATTGTTCAATTTCTATAAAGGGATTGAAAGTATTCCATTGTTCTTTGAGAATTATTCAAAGTAATTGATCAATAATACGATATCATAAGGTATTTCTGGAAAGAGATACCTTATTTTTTGCTTTATATTATCCTGTTATCAACTGCTGGCAGAGTCTTTTTAAGAATTTTAAAAATTAAATTCACTGAAAATAAAAGGGTTAATTTTTATTTGCAATAAGTTATTTCACTATTCATTGAAAGTTTATATTTTTAATACAAAACTTGATTTACTATGAAAAAATACTACTCAGTTGCAATTTTGCTATCTTCAATATGCATTTTAGCTCAGCAGACCATTTCCTTTGAGTCTAATGAAGGGTTTAACACCGGAGATATCAATGGGCAGACAGGCTGGATCAGTACTCCCACAGGAGGTATACCGCAAAATGTTACCCATCAGACCATCAGCATGGATAAAGCCAGTGATGGTAGCCGTTCCCTTAGAATCGTAAAAGAAAATACATATGGAACTCAGAATGATCCGATCATAGGAGGGTTTTATAATCTTCCGGCACCGTTGGCTTCCAACAATTTTTCTGTATCATTCGATATCAACATGTCGCAGTTCAACGGCTCTGATTTTGGTTTTCAGGGTGTAAACAGTATTGATGACCAGTCTGTGGTGAGATTGGATTTTGAAAAAACAGGATCGGTAAAGATTTTAAACACGGTTTCAGGTATACAGAATCTGATTTCCCTGCCTTCAATCTGGATACCTAACACCTGGTTTCGGTTAAAAATAGTAGGAAGTGCCACAGATGTGCGGTATTACCTTAATAATGTGCTGATCTACACAGGAACAGCCGCCAATTCTTTAAATATAGACCAGCTTCGTTTCGTCCATAATAATTCATTGGGATTAGCTTATATTGATCATATCAAAATTAATAGTGAACTGGGGGTAATGGCGGTACATGATTCTAAAGAAAACACTAAGGAAATTGCGGTTTATCCTAACCCCGCCCATGATTTTATCAATATTAATACAGTTGCCAAAGTAAAAAGTATTGACCTCTATGACGAGACAGGAAAACTCATAAAGACGGAAATAAACAACAATAAAATAGAGGTAAAAGGCTTAAGCGCAGGAATATATAGTGTCAATGTTAAAACCGAAGGAGGAAATTTTACAGAAAAAGTGATCATCCGCTAAATTATTTCTTACCTCTGGAAACATGGGATCTTTTTAGCGTTTTAATGTATTCATGGATGATTTTTCGGCATTGATATTCTTTCTTGGATTTAATATCTTTACGATTTTTGATTAAAAATATTATGTTAATTCGTTAATATGTGTAAAAAATTAACGTGTTTTGTTTTTTAGATTTAAAACGTATATATTTGCTTGAAACTAAAAAAATATCATGAAGAAACTTTACATTTTCGCAATTTCGTTGATTTCAATATCATCTTTTGCCCAGCAGACCATTTCTTTTGAAGCCAGTGAAGGATATACAGCAGGGAACATTAATGGACAGCAGGGTTGGGTTACTACCAATGATGGAGGAGTACCGCCGGTATATATAACAACCCAATTGGTGTCATCTGAAATAGCAAGCCAGGGATCAAATAGTTTTAAAATCACTCCGGATCCAGCGTATGGGCCGCAACAGAGCCCGGTAATGGGTGGCTTTTATACCTTTACGACACCCCTGACATATAACAGCTTTACACAGTCATTTGATGTAAGACTTACCCAAAAAAGTACATCCAGTTCAGATTTTGTTTTTAGAACAGTAAGTACAACAGGAGCTGGAGGAATTGTTACCTATATCGATTTTTCTTATGACGGAAGTATTTTACTCGCTACAGCAGGATCCGGTAATCTGGTTAATACCAACCAGACCTGGAATGCCAATACCTGGTACAGGGTAAAAATAGTTTCTACGGCTACAGGAATCCAATATTTCCTGAACGATGCTCTAATCTATACAGGACAGCCATTCAGTAATAATAATATTAACAGAATGGATTTTGTACATGACAACTATGGAGGTTCGGCCTATATCGATAATATTAAAATCAATAATGAAGCAGCGTTATCTACGAAAGATGCCGTTAAAAATGATGTGAAACTGTCCATCTATCCAAACCCTGCTACTGAGGTTATAAAAATCACAACTCCTAACAAAATTAAACATGTTGAAGTATATGATATGTCCGGAAAAAGAGTGGATGCAACACTCAATGGCGATCAGGTAAACGTTAGAAATCTATCTGCCGGAGCTTATTTATTGAATGTGGAAACAGAAGGAAGAAACTTTACAGAGAAGTTCATCAAAAAATAATTACTGATAAATCTTAGTATCAGCAAAACGCTCCAATTGGAGCGTTTTTGTTATTTTAGAGAATTAAAAATTTTAATCATATGTCAGATCATAAAACAGCTTATATAACAGGCGGAACCAAAGGAATAGGTTTCGGGATTGCGAAAATTTTACTTGAAAATGGTATTTCTGTAGCATTTTCAGGAAGAAAAAGAGAAGATGTGATGAAGGCGGAAGAAGAACTTAAGCAATATTCAGAAAATGTTTTGGGAATTGTTTCTGATGTAAGAAGCTTGGAAAGCGAACAGGAAGCTGTAAAATATACCGTTGAAAAGTTCGGAAGGCTGGATTATGTTATTGCTAATGCAGGATTAGGGATTTTTAAGCCCGTAGATGAACTTACCGCAGCAGAATGGAATGATATGATAGAAACCAATCTTACAGGGGTTTTCTATACTTTAAAAGCCTCTGTAGAAGAGTTGAAAAAGACAGAAGGCTACTATATTACCATTTCCAGTCTTGCAGGTGCCAATTTCTTTGAAAACGGAACTGGATACAATGCTTCCAAATTCGGAGTGGTAGGTTTCACTCAGGCTGCCATGATCGATTTAAGAAAATACAATATTAAATCTACTGTAATTATGCCTGGATCAGTAGCCACTCATTTTAATGGAAATATTCCGTCTGAAAAGGACAGTTGGAAGATCCAGCCTGAAGATATGGGGAATCTTGTACTGGATATTTTAAAGATGAACCCAAGGGTTTTGCCGAGTAAAATAGAGTTTAGGGCAACAAAACCAGCGAAGTAACTACATCTAATGTATTGAATAATAATTTAATAAGTATTATGCATGCATAATATATTTTTTATTTATATTAGCAAAAATTAATTCAAACAAAATCTCTGCATAAACTGTCATGATTTTATGCGCCAAAAGGGAAAAAATAAAATAGCACACATGAAACCTTAAGGTTACATATGACCAATAAAAAAATTAAGAACAACATATGAAAATATTAGTTTGTATTAGTAGTGTTCCGGATACTACTTCCAAAATTAACTTTACAGCAGACAAATCTGCTTTCGACAAAAACGGAATTCAGTGGGTAATTAATCCTCTAGACGAATTTGCGTTGACAAAAGCGGTTAAACTTCAGGAATCTCAGGGAGCAACAGTAACGGTAATCAACGTAGGTGATGCTGCTACAGAACCTGTAATCAGAAAAGCTTTGGCAATTGGAGCTAACGATGCTGTAAGAGTAAATCTTGACCCGAAAGACAGCTATTCTACAGCAAAAGAAATTGCAGCTGTAGCTCAAAACGGAGGATATGATCTTATCCTGTGCGGAAAAGAATCGATCGATTATAACGGAGGTTCTGTTCCGGGAATGGTAGCTCAGTTATTAAACCAACCTTTCGTAAACGCTTCTGTAGGATTAGACGTTAACGGAAGTGAAGCTACAGCAGTAAGAGAAATTGAAGGAGGAAAAGAAACTATTTCAGTAAAATTACCGGCAGTTATTGCAGGTCAGAAAGGATTGGTAGATGAAAAAGATCTTATCATCCCAAATATGAGAGGAATTATGTCTGCAAGAACAAAACCTTTGCAGGTAGTAGAGCCTTCTTCCTCAGAAGTAAAAGTTCAGGGTGTATCTTATGACAGCGTTCCGCCAAGAGCTGCTGTGAAAATGGTTTCTCCTGATAATCTGGATGAATTGGTAAGATTACTTCACGAAGAAGCTAAAGTAATCTAATCTTTAAATTTTTCAATCTTTAAATTTTAAATGTAAAACAATGGCAGTATTCGTATACGCAGAAAATATAAACGGAGTTTACAAAAAAGCAGCTTTCGAAGCAGTTTCTTATGCTAAAGCTATTGCTGATAAAGCGGGAGATACCGTTACGGCAATCTCTGTAAACCCAACTGATTCTTCAGATTTATTATACAAATATGGAGCATCAAACGTTATCAATATCAAAGACGAAGGTCTTAAAAATTTCTCAGCAAAAGCATTTGCACAGGCTGTAAGTGAAGTAGCAGACGGAAATATTATCGTTTTCCCTCACACTACTGACGCTTCTTCCGTGGCTCCTATGCTTGCTGTAATGAAGAACTATTCTTTAATTACCAATGCATTGGAAGCTCCAGAAAGCCTTTCTCCTTTCCAGGTAAAAAGAAGAGCATTCTCAGGAAAAGGTTTCATGCATGCAAAAGCAGAAGGAAACGGAGTAATCGTTACTGTTTCTCAAAACGCTTTCGGTGTTAAAGAAAATGCAGTATCAGGTTCAGAAGAAGTGAAAAACTTATCTGTTGCCAATGAAGATACTAAAGTGATTTCTCACGAGCAGAGTTCTGGTAAATTAGACCTTAAAGAAGCTGAAATTGTTGTTTCTGCAGGTAGAGGGATGAAAGGACCTGAAAACTGGGGAATGATTGAAGAGTTAGCAAACGTTTTAGGAGCAGCTACAGCATGTTCCAAGCCGGTTTCTGATATCGGATGGAGACCTCACACAGAACACGTAGGCCAAACAGGTAAAGCAATTTCTCCGAATCTTTACGTTGCAGTAGGAATTTCAGGAGCGATTCAGCACCTTGCGGGAGTTAACTCTTCAAAAACTATCGTGGTAATCAACAGTGATCCTGAAGCACCATTCTTCAAGTCTGCTGACTACGGAGTAGTAGGAGATGCTTTCCAGATTATTCCTGCATTAACAGAGAAAATTAAAGCAATAAAAGGATAAGAAAGTAAATTGTGAATAGTCAATTCGCTTTGCTCGTCAATTTTTTAATGAAATAATTCACTTGCGAAGCAAAATTCACTATTGACGTTTGACAATCATCAACAATACAGATAAAAGCTCGGCTTTCCGGGCTTTTATTTTTGCGTAAAAAAGTGAAAACACAACAAAAAATTAATCTATATTTGTAGCTATGGATTATAAGCAGCTAATTATTCGCGGAATATCGTACAGCCAGACCCAGTCGGGGGCGTACGCATTGTTACTGGAGCATGAAGAAACACACATAAAATTACCTGTTGTTATAGGAAATTTCGAAGCTCAGTCTATCTCTCTCGGATTGGAGAAAGATATTCATCCACCGCGTCCTCTTACTCATGATTTATTTACAAAATTTATAGTTTCTGCCAATTATGAGCTGATTTCTGTCATTATCTACCAGATTGTAGACGGAGTTTTCTTCTCCAATATCAACTTTAAAAATAAAGTAACCGACGAAGAACTGATCCTAGATGCCAGAACTTCTGATGCCGTTGCAATGGCTGTAAGATTTGATGCACCTATATTTACAACGCAGCAGGTTTTAAACGAAGCAGGAATTCTACTGGAACTGGAAGACGTTTCAAAAGAAGATCAATCTTTCTCAGAAACTGTACAGACAGAAGATAACTTAAAATCTCTTTCAATGGAAGAACTTCAGAAATTATTGGATGAAGCCGTTAAAGAAGAAGACTATGATACCGCCCTTGAAATCCAGGAAGAAATCAAGAGGAGGAAAAAGAAAATTGACTAAAGAGATACTTTTTTTATAAACTATGAATTTAAAATTACGACTGACCATCCTCAGTTTTCTCCAGTTTTTTGTTTGGGGAGCCTGGCTGATTACGATGGCAAACTTCTGGTTTGGTACAAAACATTGGGACGGAACTCAGTTTGGAGCTGTGTTCGGAACAATGGGAATTGCTTCCATCTTTATGCCAACCATTACTGGAATTATCGCTGACCGCTGGGTAAATGCAGAGCGTATATTTTCAGTATTACACATTCTTTATGGGGTTATTCTTTTTATACTGCCTCATTCTGCAGATCCGAATTCCTTCTTTTCGGTAATGCTTGTAGCCATGTGTTTCTACATGCCTACCATCGCATTGGCCAATTCAATTTCTTATACAATCCTGAAAAATAACAATCTGGATGTAGTGAAAGACTTTCCACCGATTCGTGTATGGGGAACTATTGGTTTTATTGTTGCCATGTGGATCACCAACCTTAGTGGAAATAAAGCAACAGAAGGTCAGTTTTATATCGGAGGTGTTGTAGCAATTTTCTTAGGAATTTATGCCCTTACACTTCCAAAATGCCCACCACAAAAGCTGATTGATAAAAACTCTCCATTATCTGAACAGTTAGGCTTAAATGCTTTCAAGCTTTTCGGAAACTATAAAATGGCATTATTCTTTATGTTTTCAATGCTTTTGGGTGCTGCGCTTCAGCTTACCAATGCCTATGGTGATGTATTCTTAAGTGAATTTGCTAATTTCCCTAAATATGCAGACTCATTCGTGGTACAGAGATCTACCATCATTATGTCAATTTCCCAAGTTTCAGAAACCCTGTTTATTTTGGCAATTCCTTTCTTCCTGAAGAAATTCGGAATTAAAAAAGTAATGCTGATGTCTATGCTGGCCTGGGTGTTAAGATTCGGTTTCTTTGCTTATGGGGTACCGGACGGATTTGGACTTTCATTGATCATTCTTTCATGTATTGTGTACGGAATGGCCTTTGATTTCTTCAATATCTCAGGATCACTCTTTGTGGAAACAACTACCGATAAAAAGATACGTTCTTCAGCTCAGGGATTATTTATGATGATGACGAACGGTTTTGGAGCTGTTTTTGGAAGTTATGCTGCAGGATGGGCTATTGATAAGTTCTTTACCCATAAGTTTTCTACGGCTTCAGATCTTTCTGCTTATCTGCAAACGACACCTGATAATCCTACATTCCTGGATATTTTAAAGAAGAGTTTCAACGCAGCTGTGAATTCAGATGGAACTCTTTCCTCTGTGGTGATGGTAAAAGACTGGCAGCAGATATGGCTTTCTTTCGCAATCTATGCATTAATACTGGCTGTTTTCTTTGCGGTATTGTTCAAGCATAAACATAACCCGGAAGATGTTTCATCAGTTAAACATTAATTAGACCTTATATATATTAAGATATTAAATTGCATTTTTGAAAAAAGATGCAATTTTTTTTTATTCAAATATCCTTTTATCAAATAATGCTTTGCCGGAGAAAAATATGGACTTCAGATTGATATAGAAACAGTAAATGTTAATTTTTAATTTGATAATAAATCTCATTTTTCTTTATATAATAATTAGAAATATCGATTTTTTTTTATGGCTAACAAGTGTTCGGGTGCGGAATTTCTATTTTTAAAACACCCTATTTAAAAGTGTGTTTTTTTTTGTATTTTGGCACTTTAGTAAATATGAAAAATATTCAGTTATTAGGATTACTGTTAGTAATTGTAGGTAGTTTTCTACCCTTGGTACATGTACCTGTAATAGGGAACTGGAACTATTGGAAGCTTGATCATTATCTGGCTATCGCATGCTGGATTTTCTCCGCATGTGCAGTTTTTGGGATTGTAAACAATAGTGCAAAAATTGTAAGGTTCTTTGGTATTCTCCTTATTCTTCTATTCGGATTTACCTTAGTTGCTGTGAAAATGCAGTCGCTGCAATACTTTAGCTTTTTACCATTCAAATCCTGGCAGGAAACTTTTGCAGGAATCGTTACATTGAAATGGGGTTGGGCTGTAGAGTTTTCAGGTGCTTTTCTGATGGTTTTTGCACGAGGAAATAAAAAAGTAAATAACAGAACACAAATATAATATGAACTTTTTAAAAAATTTTTCAGCAGGAATTTTGTTGATGACAGCTGCACAGGTGTATGCTCAGGCAACAGAACAGAAAAAACCGGATAATCCGCCTAAATGTACTAACATAAAAGAAGGAAAATTTCTAAGACCCAATTATCCGGAAGCAATATGGCATATGACCATTAAAGATAATGTTCAAACCGAATATTTCAATAATGGAAAAGATTATATCAAATCGACATTGGTTTTTGTGGATGACTGCAATTATAAAGCAATCGTGATAGAGAAATCTGATAAAAATGATCCTGCACAGATAGGAGATGTCTTCAATAATAAAATAGTCGCCACTCAGGATAATCTTCTGAAAGTGAATACCAAAATTGAAGGGACTCAATTTGACCTGGTATACATAAAAGTGAAATAAATTCTAACTATAAAAACGGGATTTTTATTCCGTTTCAGCTAAATAAAAATTATATACATGAAAGAAGTATTCATTGTTTCCGCAGTAAGAACGCCTATGGGGAGTTTTATGGGAAGCTTATCAACAGTTCCGGCTACAAAACTGGGAGCAACTGCTGTAAAAGGAGCATTAGATAAAATCGGTTTAGATCCTAATCAAGTTCAGGAAATCTATATGGGAAATGTTCTTCAGGCAGGGGAAGGCCAGGCGCCGGCTCGTCAGGTTGCTTTAGGAGCAGGTCTTTCAATCAATACACCTTCTACTACAGTCAATAAAGTTTGTGCTTCAGGAATGAAGGCTGTAACAATGGCAGCTCAGGCTATTAAAGCTGGTGATGCAGAAGTAATTGTTGCAGGAGGTATGGAAAACATGTCTTTAGTTCCTCATTATTACAATGCAAGAGTTGCTATAAAATTAGGCGATATCAAAATGCTTGACGGAATGGTACTTGACGGACTTACAGACGTGTACAACAAAGTACATATGGGAGTATGTGCAGAAAAATGTGCTACAGACTATAATATCACAAGAGAAGATCAGGATAACTTCGCTGTAGAATCTTATAAAAGATCTGCAAAAGCCTGGAGCGAAGGTAAATTCAGCGAAGAAATTGTACCGGTTTCTATTCCTCAGAGAAAAGGCGAACCAGTTATCTTTGCTGAAGATGAAGAATACAAAGCAGTAAACTTTGACAGAATTTCAACACTTCCTACCGTATTCAAAAAAGAAGAAGGAACAGTAACAGCAGCAAACGCATCTACTCTGAACGATGGAGCTTCTGCGTTGATCCTTGTTTCTAAAGAAAAAATGGAAGAACTTGGATTGAAGCCTCTGGCAAAAATCGTTTCTTATGCTGATGCAGCACAGGAGCCTGAAAACTTTACAACAGCTCCGGCAAAAGCGTTACCTATCGCGCTTAAAAAAGCAGGATTAGAAGTTTCCGATATCGATTTCTTCGAATTCAACGAAGCTTTCTCAGTTGTAGGACTGGCAAACAACAAAATCTTAGGGCTGGATGCTGCTAAAGTAAACGTAAACGGAGGGGCTGTAGCATTAGGACATCCACTGGGAAGTTCAGGTTCAAGAATCATCGTTACATTAATCAACGTATTGAAGCAAAATAATGCGAAATACGGAGCTGCTGCTATCTGTAATGGTGGTGGCGGTGCTTCTGCAATTGTGATTGAAAACGTATAATTGATAAGTATATAACCGCATTTTGTGGTTTAAAATATAAAAATCGGGGTCTTTAAACCCCGATTTTTTAGTTACAGGGCTGAACTTTATAATTCCAGCCAGATAATTTATCTACATAAATATAGGAGGTTGTATACCTTCAACAGATGCGGTCTAACCTTTGATGGTATCAAATGTGATTAAAACTTTGCTGAGTTATTTCAATACTTTACAATTATTATTTTCAAAATAATATTAAAAACCGTAGAATATTCCGTAGTTTTTCTATTTTTGTGCTACTAATATATATTTGAAATGTCTGAAACTGAGAATCGACAGCCTAAAAACATAAAGAATAATCCGAAAATTATGAAAGCCTGGGCTGTATATGACTGGGCAAATTCTGTTTATTCCCTGGTGATTACCTCTACCATTTTTCCCATTTATTACTCTATCCTTACTACTGCTTACGAGAAAAAAGAATACGTGGCAGAAACAAAAACATGGATTGATGTTCCGGTAAGACATATGATCAAAATTTTTGGAGAAGAATATCAGCCAGATGCGGTGTATGGATATTCCCTTACCATATCATTCTTTATCGTAGTATTGCTGTCTCCATTTTTATCTTCATTAGCGGATACGATTGGAAATAAAAAGTCTTTCCTGCAGTTTTTCTGCTATCTTGGTGCAACATCTTGTATGGGATTGGCCATGTTTACGGGAATGCATAATGTATTTCTGGGACTTTTATTCAGCATTACAGCCAGTGTCGGTTTCTGGGGAAGTTTAGTTTTTTATAACTCTTTCCTCCCGGATATTGCAACACCGGACAGACAGGACGCGCTTTCTGCAAGAGGGTATGTTTACGGATACATCGGTTCCGTAGTTTTGGTGGTGATCTGTTTGGTACTGATTCAGGTTTTTGCTAAAGGAGCCGCGCAGCAGCTGCTGTTTACAAGAATCAGTTTCCTTCTGACAGGAGCATGGTGGTTCGGTTTTTCTCAATATACATTCAAGCACCTTCCTCAGTTTGGGGATGTGAAAGATAAACTGCCTAAAGATTTAGTACTGCTGAACTATAAGAATATCTTCAAAAAACATGAAGAACAGGGAGGCTTCTTTGAAGTATTTAAAGATAACCTGAGCTTCTATAAAGATATTGCAAAAGAAAGTTTCCACGAGCTGTTTAAGGTAGGAGGAGAGCTTTTCAAAGATAGAAACCTGAAATTCTTCCTGTCGAGCTTCTTCTTTTACAGTGTAGGAATGCAGACGATTTTCCTTATGGCTACATTATTTGGAAAAAGTGAAATTAACCTTGCTCAGGATAAGCTGATCGGAACTCTTTTGGTGATTCAGATTGAAGCAATCATTGGAGCGGTTATTTTCTCACGGTTATCAAAGAGAATTGGTAACAAAAATGTTATTTCAATTGCGATCATCCTATGGATTGTAGCTTGTCTTTGGGCTTATTTCCTGAACAAAGAAAACCCAACAGTAGAATACCAGTTTTATGGAGTTGCTGCAGTAGTAGGGTTAGTAATGGGAGGGCTTCAGGCAATGTCCAGATCCACCTATTCAAAACTTCTGCCTGAGAACTCAATGGAGAATACAACCTATTTCAGCTTCTATGATGTGTTGGAAAAAATTGCTATTATCATCGGAACATTTATCTTTGCAACATTGATCGAACATTTCAATAATATGCGTATTGCAGCATTGTCCATGACTATATTCTTCGCCGCAGGATTGGTTTTAATCAGATTCCTGAAGGTTAAAATGAGAAAAGACAGAGAAACATTATAAAATTGAAAGACGTTATTTTTAACGTCTTTTTTTGTCAAGGTAATTCATTGAATTTTATCTATGAAATTATAGTTATTTATCATATTTTTTTCGTATTTTTAATAGAAGAACTAAAGAAAGTAAAATAGAAGACAATTCGGCCTGAGTTTTGCTTATATTCAGCGGAATAATTTTTAACTTTGCAAAAAGATTTATTGTCAATATGACCAATCCTTTATTTTATGCAAAAATAATCCTGTTTGGAGAATACGGAATGATTGAAGATTCCCAGGGGCTTGTTGTACCTTACAGCTTCTATAAAGGGACTTTGAAATTCTCAGATTTGAGTTCTGATTTCGAACTTAATTCCAACAGACATTTGCAGAAATATTCTGAATTTCTTACAGCACTTGATCTTTCCGACGACTTTAAGCTGGATATCGAGAGCTTCAAAAATGATATTTCAAACGGACTTTTCTTTGATTCCAATATTCCTCAGGGGTATGGAGTGGGAAGTTCCGGCGCTTTGGTAGCTGCTATTTTTGAAAAATATTCAATCAGCAAGCTGAATCCTGAAAACATTTCGAAAGATAATCTTAAAAAATTAAAAGCTGTTTTTGGTGAAATGGAAAGCTATTTCCATGGAAAAAGTTCAGGAATGGATCCACTGATCTGTTATATGAATCTGCCAATCCTTATCGAAAATAAAGAGAATTTAGACAGGGTAAATATTCCTGAAGGGGAAGAAGGAAAAGGAGCTATTTTCCTGATAGATTCCGGAATGACTGGTGAAACAGGTCCTATGATTCAGATTTTCTTCGAAAAAATGAAAACAGAAGGTTTCCGTAAAACCCTGAAAGAAGAGTTCATCCGTTATAACAACGCATGTATCGAATCTTTCCTTAAAAAAGACATGAATCCATTCTTCAGAAACCTTAAAAAGCTTTCTCACTGGGCTTATGAACATTTCCGTCCTATGATCCCTGAAAGTATTTTTAACATCTGGAAAAAAGGTCTGGATTCTAACGCTTATTATCTGAAACTGTGCGGTAGTGGTGGAGGCGGCTATATCTTAGGATTTACCAAAGACTATGCAAAAGCAGAAAAAATGCTTGACGGCTTCCAAAAAGAAGTGATTTACAGATTTTAAACAGATTGGAATGAATTCTGAAAAAGAACCTTTCCAATCTAAAAACTATTTATCAAAATCTCTATTTTACAGATTTTCACAATTCGTGGGCTTTCTTCTCGGAGCACGGTTTTTTGTAGCGGCTCTGCTGACGTTCGCTCTCTATGTTTCTACTTTTTTCCTGTTCAATCAGGATGAATCTTTCAGAAAATTTGTCTTCGATTTCAAAGTACACGGGATTATTTTTTGTACTGTCCTTACGATTCTGGCAGGTGGTATCATCAACCAATTTTACGATCTGGAGAAAGATCATGTAGTAAAACCCTTCAGAACAAGGGTTCAGAGTTTCATCAAACAAAAATATTTTCTCTATGCCTACCTGGCACTCAGTGCAATTTCTCTAGGGGTAGCCTGGATAATTTCTCATAATGTATTTGTTTTTTTTCTGGTCTATCAGTTCTTTATGTGGTTTTACAGCCATAAACTGAGCAGAATACTGATCCTGAACAACCTTACTTTTGTCAGTCTGACGCTGTATCCGTTCTTTGGAATGATGGTGTATTACGAAACTTTTTCCAAAAAGGTTTTTCTGATGGCTGTTTTTCTATTCCTTATCCTGCTATGTATTGATATTGTGAAAGATACGATTACCAGAAGTGTGGATAAAGCTTTCGGATATACTACCATTCCCAATTATTTTAAAAGCAGAAATACAAAAATTATTCTGACTTCTTTACTGATCGTTACCATGGCAGTTTCAATGAATATTATTACGAAAACCAGCACTACCGGATTCATGGCTTATTATTTTGCCGGCGGGCTTTTTGTCATGATTGTATGCATATATCTTCTTTTAAATGCTTCCAGAAGAAGTAACTTTCTTACATTGAATGTATTACGATTCTGGGTTTTTGTAGGAATCATCGCCATGCTTTTAAACGGAATAGAGCATAAATTGTAAAAAAATTCTTTAAATAAACTGAGGTTATTATTACCTTTGCATAACTAAATTTAATAAATAGGAATGCCCATTTTTAATGATACTAAAATTGCATTTGCAGACAAGTCTGATGCACAATTGAGAAAGGCTTACTGGATGTTTAAAATGATTGAACAGCCCACCCTTACAAGCCTTGGAACATCTGTTCTGAATTTCACAGTACACAACAATTTCCCTTTCGTTACCGGAATTGTAAAAAATACCTTATTTGAGCAGTTCTGCGGTGGTGAAACCCGTGAAGAAAGCATGAAAGTTGTAAAACAGCTGTTTAAAAGGGGAGTTGGGAGTATTTTTGATTATTCCATTGAAGGGAAAGAAGATGAAGAAACTTTTGATGCGGTTTGCAAAGAAATCAAGGACATTGTAAGATTCTCAGTAGGAAATCCGGCGATTCCTTTTATTGTATTTAAACCTACCGCATTCGGAAGAATTGATCTTTATGAAGCTGTTGGAAAAGGAGCTGAGCTTACTACCAGCCAGAAAGAAGAATGGGAAAGAGTGGTAAAAAGATTTGATGAAGTATGCAGTCTTTGCCATGAACATGATAAAAAAGTAATGGTAGATGCTGAAGAAACCTGGATGCAGGACGCAGCAGACCATCTTTGTGAAGAAATGATGGAGAAATATAACCAGCAGAAACCTATAGTTTGGAATACCATCCAGATGTACAGAACCGGAAGACTGGAGTATATGGAGGCACATCTTCAGAGAGCAAGAGAGAAAAATTACTTCATCGGTTATAAAATCGTTCGTGGTGCTTACATGGAAAAAGAAAGAGCCAGAGCAGCAGAAAAAGGATACGCAGATCCTATTCAGCCGACAAAAGAGGCTTCAGATAAAAATTATAATGCAGGAATTGACTTTGTAATGGATCATCTGGATAAAGTGTCAGCATTCTTTGGAACCCATAATGAAATCTCTTCTGAGCTGATTATGGATAAAATGAAAGCAAAATCTCTGGAAAACAGCAATCCGCACATTTATTTCGGACAGCTTTACGGGATGAGCGATAATATCACTTTCTATCTGTCAGATAAAGGCTATAATGTGGCTAAATATCTTCCATACGGACCTGTAAAGGATGTTGTCCCTTATTTAACTAGAAGAGCCCAGGAAAACACCTCTGTGGCCGGACAAACCGGAAGAGAGCTTGGACTGATCAAAAAAGAATTGGAAAGAAGAAAGAAATAATAGTATTGTCCACAATATATATAAAGAAATAATAGTATTGTCCACAATATATATAGGGCCTGCAGTTTTGCAGGTCTTTTTTATTGGAATTAAAAGACGGAATGGAACAGTGAATTAATGATAATGAATATAATAGTAAGATGCGTTGGTTATAGTGTAAAATAATTCGATTTTTATTGTTGATTTGATTTTAAATAGTTATATTTGATAAAACTATAAAAAAACATAAAACACTATCTTCATTTACTAGTACACTTCTGTCCTCTGAGAATAACTCTCCAATACACTAATCACTCTTATTAAAACTAAATTATAAAAATATAATAGGGGATCAGATGATCATAAAAGATAAAAATTCTATCAGCTTGTATCCGTGAAAATTTTTTTAAAATAAAATAAAGCAATAGCTTTAGTTTTCTTCTTCAAATATTTTTTTAACCTGATCATTTTCCTTGATCAGGTTTTTTAAGGCTCAAAACTTTCAAATTTTCCGTTTTCGTAGAACAGAACAATTCGTTTTATCTTACTTTGTTGATTACCAAATAGTTGTCCTAAAATATGATCACCCGAATTTTCTAATCGCTGAGAATCCGATATTTTTTCCGGAGCTTTATCATGGGCTGGTATAAACGATTCTCCAGGACTTGATATTGAAGGTTCCGCTTCCGTTTCATCACTTCCGAATTCATCATCGTCATTCATCATGGTAAAAAGATCGGGTAGTGGAGTTGTTTTTATTTTCTCCTCTTCCGTATATTCTTCTTTAATTTCTGATTCGGGCAGCTGGGATTTTAGCATTTCACCTTCACCCGTAACCAGCCAGTCCCATAGAAGTTCCGGGAAACGGGATTTTATTTTTATGATAAACTCAAGAGAAGGTTTGTTTCTTCCTGACGTGATATGTGAAATGGACGAACGCTGCACATCAATTTCATCAGCAAACTCGGAAGGAGTAAGACGAGAATACTCTATAATTTTGGAAATTCTTTCATTTAAACTCATAAAAATAAGCCTTTAATTATTTTACAAATGTAACATATATAATTTACAAATGCAAAATACAAATGTAAATAATTTGAAATTACTTTTGTATACATTTGTAACAAAGTTTTAATTGTTTTAAAATCAAATCATTATATGTAAATTACAATTGTATTTACTTATCAGATGAATCTACCATTACAGCTGTAGACAGATAGTTTCGATCTGGTAAAAGACTACTGTTCTTTAAAAAAACTGGTTTAAAAATGTAAATTAAACCGATCGATGGAGCTATTTTATCCATTAAATATCTTTAAAAACAGAATATACATTATTAAACTACTTAAATCGTTTCCGGAAATAAGATTATCGATAAATACCTTATAAAACACATATAAAAGCAATTTTAATAGAGTTACAGTAGTAAATTACTGATGTAAATATACTATTTTAGGCTCATATTTGGCCAAATTGAGGGGAAAATACTGTTCCTGTTAAGCAACTCATTTTATCAAAGATTAAAACTCCTGATAAAAGTATTATTTGAATAATTTTCAGACATCCATTTGATTTTTCTGTTGTTTTACATATGTATACACTACTAAGCAACTTGGTTTTCCACAATTTTTATGTTTAGCAAAATAACCCTCAAATAGCAAAAACACTCTATTTTTACACTTAAAGTACGGTTATAAATACAGTTGAATTAAACTTTATAAAGTACTGACTTTTAATATTTTAAATATGTCATATTAAATTATTCGCAATCCACAATTTTATCCACAGACAAATTGTCCTCCAGTGCTGTTTAATAATATTACAATTGTCAATTTATTTTTATAACTCTCAATTTGAATAATTTAAATCTTGTAAACAATTTTCAGAACAGATGTCAAATGTAAATTCGTGAATTTTGCTAATATTTACAAATGTTAATTTAAGTTTTTGGCTAAAAATGGCTAAATTTGATTCTTGTAAACTATTCCTACAATGAATTTTGAACAGATCTATTCTCAAAACCCCGATTTCTCAAATCGCTATATTTCCCCTGAAAAATTATTTTCTTATCTACAGGCCAATCTCAGCGATTATATTCACGAGATCGGAACATCCTATTTAGATAAACCGATTTATCAGTTAAGTATCGGAACCGGAAACATTCAGGTATTGGCCTGGTCACAAATGCACGGAAATGAATCTAATGCCACTCATGCTATGCTTGACCTTTTGGTAAGCCTTGATAAAGCTCCGGAAATGAAGGAGGACTTATTCAGTAAAATAACACTTGATTTTATATTCATGCTGAATCCGGACGGATCCGAAAGATGGACCAGACTGAATGCTGCCGATATTGACCTGAACAGAGATTTTCATAACGAAGCAAGTAAGGAGATTAAATTCCTGAAAAAAGCAGCAGCTTCCAAAAAATATGATTATGCTTTAAATCTTCATGAGCAGAGAACCATTTTTACCACTGATGGTATTCATCCTGCTACGCTTTCCTTTTTGGCTCCTTCGGAAAACGTAGAACGGACGGTTACCGAAAACAGAAAGAAATGTATGGCAGTCATTGGAAGTATATACAACCACTTAAAAGAAATGATCCCTAACCAGATCGGGAGATATTCTGATGAATTTTATCCGACTTCTACCGGAGATAACTTTATCAAAGCAGGGATGCCAACCATCTTATTTGAAGGCGGGCACTTTGTAGAAGATTATACCCGGACAGGAACAAGAAAATACTATACAATTGCTCTTTATTATGCTTTGAAAGCAATCAGTGAACTTAACTCTGATACTACAGGCTGGGAAACTTACCTTGAAATCCCTGAGAACCAGGAAACTCATTATGACTTGATTTACAGAAATGTAAAGCTGAATACAGAGCATGAATGTATTCTTGATATTGCAGTTCAGTACAGGGAAATCAAAGAAGATGGGAAAAGTGACATCTCATTTATTCCTTTCGTAATGGAAGCCGGAGATGTGAAACAAAAAAAGGGCTGGCTGGAAATAGACTGTACCGGAAAGAAATTTATTTCTGCAACTAAATATCCCAAACTGGACGCAGTTGTGGATTTTAAAATAGAAGATTAAAAGACTTTAAATATCTCCCATATAAAAAGTTTCGGCAGCCTGAAGGGCTGCCGAAACTTTTTATATAACTAATTTCCAAAATTCAAATGGGCTATCCACTCAATTATAATGTTATTCAATAGGAATGGGCTTTAGCCCATTTACTTTAATGAATATTCATCCGGCTTTAGCCAAAACTTAATTTTAGAATGTCGATTCCTCTAAAGATTAGTTAACCACTTTAATTCCATTCGCTACAAATCTGATTTCTTCTTTGGGCTGAGTGATAGCATCAATTTCAGACTGAGGCTTTTTAGCATCTTCCGCGTAATGTTTCTGTTCATTTACAGAAGTTACTTTTCTTTCTGCGTTCCCCTCCAATACAACATTTTTCCCTTTTAATGCGGTAGGTACAAAGAAAGCGTAATCTTTCATTTTTACAAAAAACTTAGAATTATCTTCTGTCTGGATCGTTAGCCAGCAGCCTTTTTTGTCACATACGTCTGTTACTTTTCCCTTAACGGAAACATTCTCAACTTTTTTGTTATCTTTTTTAAGCTGTTTATTCAATTTATCTGCGGTGATCGCTTTGGATTCAGCGGATGAAGTTACCTGATCTCCGTAAGTATCACCTACCAACGCTTTTCCTTCCGGTGGTCCGGATTGAGCAAAAGCTAATGAAGAAGCTGTTAAAGCTGCACCCAATAATATTGCTTTAAATTTCATGTTTAATATTTTTCTCAAAAATACTAATTAAAATTGAATCATAAAGGAATAAAAAATAACAAAAAACAGGTATTTCAATGAATTTTCAACAAATTTGAAAATCAAAGACAGATTTGATTATATTTGACCTCTATACTTGACTATGGAAAAAAAACTGAAACTATGGGATGCCATCATGCTTGTGATGGGATCGATGATCGGAAGCGGGATCTTTATTGTAAGTGCTGACATGATGCGAAACCTGGGATCCGGGTTTTGGTTGATTATCGTATGGGTAATTACAGGAGTGATGACAGTAGCTGCAGCCATAAGCTATGGAGAACTGTCTGCACTGTTTCCGAAGGCCGGAGGGCAATATACTTACCTGAAAGAGATTTTCGGAAAAAAAATGGGATTTCTTTACGGATGGGGATTGTTTACGGTGATACAAACCGGAACTATTGCTGCGGTGGCAATGGCTTTTGGGAAATTTACCGCTTATCTGATTCCGTCATTAAACGATGCTGCTCCTATTTTCCAGAGTGGTGAATTTAAAATTACCTGGATACAGATTCTTGCCATTGCTGTCATTATTTTGCTCACCTATATCAATACCAGAGGTGTAGAAAGCGGAAAAATCCTTCAGAATATCTTTACCGGTTCCAAAATTATTGCATTACTTGGGCTGATTGCGGCTGGTTTTATTTTAGTAGACATTTCTCATTTAGCAGAAAACTTTAGCTGGGGAACAGATTCTTTCAATAACCTTAAAAAAGATTTGAGCGGGAATTTCCTTAAAGAAGGCTGGGAACCGATTGGAGGAATGACTCTTCTAGGCGGAATTGCTGCTGCCATGGTAGGCTCTGTTTTCAGTTCCGTTGCGTGGGAAAGTGTAACATTTGTTTCCGGGGAGATTGAAAATCCTAAAAAGAATGTAGTCAAATCAATGATTTATGGGACTTCTGCTGTAATGATCCTTTACATCGCTGTAAACTATGTCTACTTAAATGCTCTGGACAGAGATGGAATTGCATTTGCTGCTAATGACAGAGTAGCGGTAGCGGCATCCCAGAATATATTTGGAAGTGCAGGAACTATCATCATTGCCTTATTAGTAATGATTTCTACATTTGGATGTAATAACGGATTGATTCTGGCGGGAGCAAGAGTTTTTCAGACGATGGCCAAAGACGGCATGTTCTTTAAGTCAGCAGTAAAAAATAATAAAAATGAAGTTCCTGAAAATGCATTGTGGATGCAGGGAGTCTGGGCTTCCATTTTGTGTCTGAGCGGGCAGTATGGAAATTTGCTGGATATGATCTCTTTCGTGATCGTTCTTTTCTATATGATTACGGTTTTTGGAGTTATTTATTTAAGAATCAAACAGCCGGAACTGGAGAGACCTTATAAAACATGGCTTTATCCTGTAACGCCGGTTATTTATCTTGTCATAGGAACATGTTTCTGTATCCTGTTGCTTATTTACAAGCAGCAATATACATGGCCTGGTTTTGTTTTGGTATTGCTGGGACTTCCTGTGTACTATTTTATCAATCGAAAAAAGGTGGATAATTAATATAAAAAATAATATAACAGATTCATGGGCCTTTCAATTCAGTTTGAAGGCCCTTGTTTTTGAATAATATTTTAAAGTATATCATTATTATTTGTCGAAAATGTGTAATTTGGTATTTCGTTTTTAGAACAGGACCATGAAGTAAAAACAATAAGTTATGGATACACCAAATTACAGAATGCCTTTCGTACCGTCTACTTTAATGACCGAAGGCGGAAGTATCGATACCTGCGATATGGGCGAAAGTATTGCCCACAATATTATGCTGCTGATCACCACTAAAAAAGGGGAGAACAGATATGATGAAAACTATGGAAACGATGTCTGGAATCTTGAATTCGATAATGGAGTTACAAGTGCCATCTGGGAAAGCGTTTTTATCAAAAGCTTAAGAAGACAGATTCAGGAATATGAACCAAGAATCGTGAACCCGCAGATTGATGCTCACATACAATTTGTAGAGCACAGCTACGATACTAAAGAACACACCGAAATTAAAAAGAAAGTAAGAATTGCCATCAATGCAAAAATGGAAGAAACAGGAGAACGGTTCAGCTTCTCAACAGAACTGTTTCTAAGCCCGATGTCTATTGATTAATATTTTTAACAGCGAAAGAAAATTATGAATTTAGATCAGAATATTTATTCCAAAGAATCTGTAAAAGCAAGAATGCTGCAGAATGCAACTAAAGTATGGGGACTAAGAAGCCCGCAGTCTTTAGATCCTTTTGTAAAACTGCTGATAGACGCATTCAGTACAGAGGTCTTCAAAGCGAATAATGAAATACAGACGGTGAATGCCCGTATATTGGAAAAACTGGCAAAATTGCTTACACCGTCCATTTATACCCATCCTATTCCGGCTCATTCAGTAGCTTTTACACAGCCTTATGAGTCTTCTGAAATTTTATTGGAACACACGGAATTCTTTTTCCGTAAACAGATGACTTCCACGGTGAAATCGGAATCGGACAAACAGCTGAACATTCCTTTTACTCCGGTGGGAAATGTAAGAATCAATAAAGTTCACACTTCAATCATGTTTGTAGGAAATACCTGCTACAGCATCGATGACAGATTCAACAAAATTCCTATTGCAAGATTTCAGGGAAGACCTGAAGATTACAGAAAAATCACAATAGGGGTAGATGTAAGCAAATATGTAAGTGAAAACTTTCCCAAATACCTGAGCATATTCTGCTCCAATCCTGCTTTCGAGCACCTTGATTTCGTATATAAATTATTACCGTATATTACGGTTTCAAGCAATGGTAACCCTCTGTTTGTAAGAGAAGGATTAAGTTATCTTACAGAAAGTCAGAATGACGGTTATGAACAGATGTTCAAAGAGCAATCCATCAGAAATAAGGTGATTGAAGATATTAAAAGTATCTATCGTCATAAATTTATTGAAGTAACAGGAATCTCTCAAAGTCTGTTCTCAGAACCGGGACAGCTTCCACAGAACCTGGATTTTCTTGCCGGAAAAGAAGAAATTACTAAATTCCTGGATACTAAAAGTTATCTGTGGCTTACGTTTGAGTTTCCACCACAGTTTTCAGCAGAAATCCTGGATAATTTCTCATTTGTGCTGAATGCTTTTCCAATCTATAACAGAGGCTGGAAAAAAACAGAATACAGCCTTGATATCATGGGAAATAATATCCCTTTGGTGACAGACGAAGGCGAGCATTTCCTTTATGTGGATGAGGTACAGGATGGTGACGGCAGAAGATATACTGAAATTCCTTTTACTCCGGCCGATGATCTTAAAAAAGGATTATATACTGTAAGAAAGGGAGGAATGGAACGTTTTACCAGTCGAAATGCAGTAGATATGATTGCCAATGTTCTGGAACTGACAAGAGATGAAATTGCTGCATTTTCCCTTTTGAACAGAGATAATGTAAAAGGAGTCTTAAGTGAAATGTCTGACAAAATGAAATCCATGGTGCAGAAAGTAAACAATGCCAAAAGGAATATCAGACAGGAGCTGAATTACGTGATCATGGAACCGGTAGAAAAAACCGATCATACCTACGCTTCTTTTTGGATTACACACTGTACGCTGGCCAATCATATGCGTCCGGGAACTGAACTTTCCAACCAGCTGAAATCTCAGACTGTGGTACTGCTTACCGAAACATTGGGAGGAGCCGAAGAACAAAAAGGAACGGATAGTATTCAGGCGTATAAATATGCCCTGACAACCAGAGATAAGATCATTTCTTTGGAAGACGTTAAAAACTACTGCCGCATGATTCTGAAAGATGAAGTAAGAGAAGTAAGGGTAAGAAGAGGAACGATGATCAGCAACAAACCAAAAGAAGGTTTTGTAAGAACTGTTGAGGTAGAAATCATTCCGCAGAACTATTCTTTCTACGGAAGAGCCTATTGGGAAAATATGGCCAATATTATCAGGAATCAGATTATTGCCAAAGCCATTGATGGAATCGAATATATCGTAAGGATTACCAATGAAGATGTTGATTTCCAGGATATGTAGTTCTTATAAAAATAAGTTAAAAAAATAAATGCCGTACCCGCTACGGCATTTTTAATGTAATGTTCAGAATAAGATCAGAATTCAATGAAAAAAATATCACTTTTAATACTTCTCCTCCTCTTTGGTGCTCATTTAAAAAGCCAGACTATTAAAGATCTGAAAAATAAAATTAATCAGATAATCTCTACAAAAAATGCAACTGTTGGAATATCTTTAAAAGGAATAGAAGATAAAGATACACTGAGCATCAACGGAAATAAAGAAACTCCAATGTTGAGTGTTTTCAAATTTCACATTGCCTTAGCTGTTTTAAACCGGGTTGACGAAGGTATATTAAAACTGGATCAAAAGTTTTTCATCAAAAAAGAAGATCTGCTACCAGAAACCTGGAGTCCGATCCGGGAAGAATATCCTCAGGGGAATATGTATCTTACCTTAGATCAGTTATTAAGATATACCGTTTCCCACAGTGATAACAATGGTTGTGACATTTTATTGAACATCATTGGCGGAACGGAGACAGTACAGAAATTTATTAATCAGCAGGGGATTAAAGATTTTACCATAAAAGTAAATGAGAAGGAAATGTCCTCGTTTGAAAAATGTTATCTGAATACAACAACGCCTTTGGCAACCACAGAACTTATAGAAAAATTCTATAAAGGAAAAGTGTTGAAAAAAGAAACTACAAAATACCTGTATCAGGTGATGGTAGAAACTTCAAGAGGGCTTAACTGGATGAAAGCGGGATTGCCTGTAGGTACAGAATTGGCCCACCGAACAGGAATTTCCGGAAGAAATGAAAATAATCTACGCGCTGCAATGAATGATGTAGGAATTATAAAACTTCCAAATGGAAAACATGTGATTTTATCCATTTATCTTAAAAATATTAAAGAAGAAATGGCAGATACGGAAAAAATCATCTCAGATATCAGTCACGCTGTCTGGGAATACTATACGTGCAAATGAAAATTTGTAATTATGATTATACCCTTTTTAATCTCAATATATTTTATCATATCAATAGAAACGGGCTTTAGCCTGTTTTTTAATAAATGAGCTTCCATTGGCTTCAGCCCAAAGATAATGATGTGAAAAATATAAAATCATTCCGGAAAAATTCAATAACATCGGATTCAGTGTCTTAACAAAACCTAAGAATTTTTTATGAAACTTTTATCCCATTTATATTCAAAAAAAGTCTATAAAATTTCGTATTTTTGCACGTTGTGATTTTCAGGCAAAGTCACTCCAAATTATGAGCAAATCAACAGAATATATAGAAGTTTACGGAGCACGTGAACACAACCTGAAAAATATTAATGTAAAAATTCCACGTAATGAATTGGTCGTGATTACCGGCCTTTCCGGAAGTGGAAAATCGTCGTTGGCTTTTGATACTATTTTTGCAGAAGGCCAGCGTCGTTATATCGAAACTTTTTCTGCCTATGCACGCCAGTTTCTGGGCGGACTGGAGCGTCCCGATGTAGATAAAATCGAAGGTCTTTCTCCGGTTATTGCCATTGAGCAGAAAACAACCAATAAAAACCCTCGTTCTACCGTAGGAACAGTTACCGAGCTGTACGACTTTCTGCGTCTATTGTATGCCAGAGTTTCAGATGCGTACTCTTTGTCTACAGGGCAGAAGTTGGTAAGCTATACTGAAGATCAGATCCTTGAAACCATCAAAGAAAATTATAAAAAAGAGAAAATCATGCTTTTGGCGCCCGTGGTACGTTCCAGAAAAGGACATTATCATGAACTTTTTGTTCAGATGGCCAAAAAAGGTTATGGGCAGGCAAGAATTGATGGTGAGCTGCAGGATATTGAATATGATTTAAAACTTGATCGTTATAAAACCCACGACATCGACATTGTGATCGACCGTTGGATTATCGGGGAGAATGCTTCGGAAAGCAGAATGGAAAAATCATTGCGTACCGCAATGGAAATGGGAGAAGGAATCATAGGAATTCAGAAACTGGGAAGTACAGATATCGAATATTTTTCCAAAAACCTGATGGATGCTGAAACCGGACACTCTCTGGCGCTGCCGGAACCCAATACCTTCTCATTCAACTCTCCAAAAGGAAGCTGCCCGAATTGTAAAGGCTTGGGAACCATTAAAAAGATCAATACCGATTACTTTATAGACAATCCGAAACTATCTATCAATCAGGGAGGATTACTGCCGTTGGAAGATATCAAGTCCAACAAATGGATCCTGTCACAGATCAAAAATATTCTTGAAATCTTTGGGCTGGGGTTAACCACTCCATTGCAGGATATTCCGGAAGAAGCACTGGATTATATCTACAACGGATGTCATAAAGAATTTAATAAAGACCTGAAATACGCAGGAATTACCAAGAAAATAAAAATAGGTTTCGATGGTTTGATCGCTTTCATGGAAGAAATTATTGATGATAGAGATTCCTATGAAGCTGTTTTATTGGAAAGACATTTTACTACAGAAGAAATATGCCCTGAATGTCATGGCACCCGCCTTCAGCCTTCAAGTTTAAGTTTTAAAATTGATGGAAAAAACATTGCAGAGGTCAATGCTTTAAGCTTAGCAGATTTAAAAGACTGGTTAGCCGATGTTAAAGATAAATTCTCAGAAAAGAATAAAATCATTGCTCACGAGATCTTAAAAGAAATTGAAACCAGACTTCAGTTTTTGCTGGATGTAGGATTGGATTATTTAAGTTTGAGCAGAAGTTCAAAAACACTTTCCGGAGGAGAATCGCAGAGAATCCGTCTGGCAACACAGATCGGATCTCAGCTGGTGAATGTATTGTATATTCTTGATGAACCAAGTATCGGGCTTCACCAGAGAGATAATGAAAGACTGATCCATTCTCTGAAAAACCTGAGGGATATCGGAAACTCTGTATTGGTGGTAGAACATGATAAAGACATGATCCTGGAAGCCGATGAGGTGCTGGATATTGGTCCGAGAGCAGGAAAATTCGGAGGAGAGATTCTTTGGCAGGGAAAACCAAAAGATCTTTTGAAAGCTGATACCATCACGGCTCAGTATATTAATGGAAAAAGAAAAATAGAAATTCCGGCAGAAAGAAGAGCAGGAAGCGGTAAAAATATTGTTTTAAAAGGCGCTACAGGGAACAATCTTAAAAACGTAACCCTGGATATTCCTCTTGGAAAACTGGTGGTAGTAACCGGAATTTCAGGAAGCGGAAAATCTTCTCTGATTAACGGAACATTATATCCGATCCTTAACAAACATTTCTACAGAGCGGTTCAGGAACCTTTACCTTACAAGAAAATTGAAGGATTAGAGAATATTGATAAAATTGTAGACGTAGACCAGACACCAATCGGAAGAACGCCACGTTCGAATCCTGCAACGTATACCGGAATGTTTACCGATATCAGAAACCTTTTTGCAGAGCTGCCGGAAAGTAAAATCCGTGGATATAAACCGGGAAGATTCTCTTTCAATGTAAAAGGCGGAAGATGCGAAACCTGTCAGGGCGGAGGATTGAAAGTGATTGAAATGAACTTCCTTCCGGATGTATACGTGCACTGTGAAACCTGCAACGGAAAACGTTTCAACAGAGAAACGCTGGAAGTCCGTTACAAAGGAAAATCAATTTCTGACGTATTGGATATGACGATTGATGAAGCGGTAGATTTCTTCCAGCCGATTCCTAAAATCTTCGCGAAAGTGAAAACATTACAGGATGTAGGTTTAGGGTATATTACCCTTGGACAGCAGTCGACAACCCTTTCGGGAGGTGAAGCGCAACGTATCAAGCTAGCAACTGAATTAGCAAAAAGACAAACCGGAAATACCCTTTATATCCTTGATGAACCAACAACAGGACTTCATTTTGAAGACGTAAAAATCCTGATGGATGCCATCAATCAGTTGGTAGAACTCGGAAACTCATTCATCATCATTGAACATAATATGGATGTCATCAAATTAGCAGACCATATTATCGACGTAGGACCGGAAGGAGGAAAACATGGCGGACAGATCGTTGCACAGGGAACTCCTGAGGAAATTGTGAAGTCTAAGAAGAGCTTGACAGGGAAGTTCTTGAAGAGGGAATTAGAATAGAATTATAAATTTATATTACGGAAAACCACAATGAAAATTGTGGTTTTTTTATTTACTTTTGGGAAAAACGATAATACATGAGCTTTAAATTACTTGCAATACGTCCATTAGATAAATGTAATCCTAAATTTTTAAAAAATCTTGAAGAAAACAGGATTTATAAATTTTATAATGATTATATCTTCCAAGATTCTAAAGGAAACGAAATAATTGATTTTTCTCAGCTAATTGAAGTGTCAAATATAAAATACGAATCAACAGCTCCTATAAATTTATATGGTGATAAAATTAATATTTCTGCGATAGTTGGTAAAAATGGAACTGGAAAAAGTGCTTTAGTTGAACTATTTGTAGCCAGTATAAATCAGCTTTCTTATTCTTTATTAAATTATGATGAAAAAAGACAATTAAAAACATCAGCAGATATAAAAGAAATTGATATTGATGAAAATGGCAAAACAATACAATGTCAAATTTTTTACGAGTATAAAAATGAATATTATTATTTACAAATTAATCATTTAACATTTAGTTTATACCAGATACCAAATAGTGTAGAGTTTAAGTTAGATAATTTCTTCTACTCAATGATTATCAATTACTCATTATATGCATTTAATTCTTCTACTATTGGCGATTGGATTGATGAGCTATTTCATAAAAATGACTCTTATCAAATTCCTGTTGTTATTAATCCTAAAAGAGAACATAAAGAAAATGGTTTGTCAGGCATAATTGACATTAATAATGAACAATATTTACTTCAGCAAAGACTTTTAGTAAATATTCTAAAACCAGTAATTAATGAAAACTTTTCACTTCGAAAAATGGGAAATAATGGGTTAGCGGTAAAATTAGAAATAAAAAGGATAAAAGAGAAAGAGTTTAAAGCAGTTGATACTTCACCTAGTCAAATATATACACCTCCAGATACAGATTATAATGTAAAAATTAAATTGCTCGAAAAAGATAATTATGGAATATTATTCAATCAAAATGTAATTCATAATCCATTAGAAATTTTAGAGAAGACAAAAGAAAAGTTTAATATTCAAGGGGTAGTAATTCCTAATCAAAAACATTTTGATATTTATATAATATACAAGATAATAAGTATTTGCTTTAAGTATGAGTCTTATAGAAAATTTGTTGTTAATAAAAATATTGATAATCACTCCGTTAAATTTGTTAATATTTTAGATTTTTTAGATTATATAGAAGAATATCCAAGTCATATTGCTTATAAACTAAAACAAACTGTTAATTTTATAAAGTATTATTCAATTCTATGGAATGATTATGGGATTAATTCTCAAATTGATATTGATGCTTTATCTGAAAAATTGAATAGTTTTTCAGATAAGAATAATATCCCTCTAATTGAAATTCTTCCTCCTCCGCTTTTTGAAACTAATATCTTAATTGAAAACTCCAATAAGCATGATTTAATTGAATTTAATAGTTTAAGTTCCGGAGAACAACAATTGATACATTCTATAAGTTCTGTAATTTATCATTTGAATAATATAAATTCAGTTAAAAAAGATGAAATAGTCAAATATCAATGTGTAAATATAATTTTTGAAGAGATTGAGCTTTATTTTCATCCTGAATTTCAAAAAAAATTTGTAAATAATATTTTACAACAAATTTATAATACTAATCTCAAAGATATCTTTGCGATTAATATACTTTTCATAACTCACTCTCCTTTTATTCTTTCAGATATTCCTAAACAAAACGTTTTATTTCTAGATGTTAATAAGGATACGAAAAAGTCTGAAGGAAAGAACTTTTCTAGAATGAATACTTTTGGAGCAAATATTACTGACTTATTGGGTGATAGTTTCTTTATTGAGAATGGATTAATTGGTGATTATGCAAAAGAAAAAATTGAAGAAGTAATCGTTTGGTTAAATTCTATTCTTGATATCAAAGATAAAATAGCTCAACTAAATTTAGAAAATGATTCATATAAAATAAGTAAATATAAAAATAGAATTTTATTGAAGCTTAAAAAGGAAGTTAATGAGAGAAGTAAAGACTTCAAAAAATATTATAAAGTCATTCAAATTATCGACGAGCCTTTTTTAAAACAAAAGTTAGAGGAAATGTATTTTGAAGCAACTTTAGAATTTCCTCGAAAAGAAATTTTAGAAAAAGAAATTGAAAGAATGCAGAAAGAGTTATATGAATTAAATAAAAATAATTAATCAATGCTCAGTTTAGAATTCTCAGATAAAATTGCTTTAAAATATTATAAAGCAATAAAAGCAAGTATTAAAGACTTCGATTTAATTGGTTTAACGGAACAAAATGTTAAAAACTTAATACTCTCAAGGCCTGAACATTTAAAAGAAATGAATAATGATTTTATTGTAAAAATTATTCCAAATTTTAATTTTGATGAATTTATTGCTTATCTAAAAAAAAATAAAGCTGATAGAGCTAAAGATCTTAAGTATTACACCAAAATATCACAAATAAAAAATGTTTTTAGGTATTCTCAAATTGTAGGAAATAAATATTTTTTGGCGGAATTGCTGGATCAGCATACATGCATTTATTGTAATAGAAATTATGTAAAAACTATAGGGAACACAAAAAATAAAATTATAAGAGCAGAATATGATCATTTTTTTAGCCAAAGTAAGTATCCACTTTTAGCGCTAAGCTTTTATAATTTAATACCAATTTGTTCAAATTGTAATAAGAAAAAGCTTGACGACGATTTTGATATATCTACTCACTTGCATCCATACTTAATGAATATTGAAGAAAAAAAATTTAGTTTTAGTTTTAGGAAAAAAACTTTTTCTGAAAATAATATAAAAGTTAATATTACTACAAATAATATAGATGCCCAAAATAAAATTAAAAATACATTTAGAGATTTATGCTTAAGTGAAATTTATAATGCTCATTCTAATAAAGAACTTCGAGATTTATTAGATTTAAGATATAAGTATTCTGAAAATTACTTAGATATTTTATTAAATAAGACTTTTAAAGGGTTAGCAATATCAAAAGAAGAAGTTTATAGAATGATTTTTGGAATTGAAATTAATGAGAATGATTATCATGGAAGACCTTTTTCAAAATTTAAACATGATATCATAGAAGAACTTAAAAAAAATAATTGAATTATCCATCCATTAATATTAAATTTTCAATTATTTTAAAAATTTATTACACTGATAATCAATTGATTAAGCTTTAATGTTAACTGAATGTTAACTCAATGTGAAATTAATATGAATTATTTTTAATAACTTTGGTTAAGAGATATAAAAATAGGTTAGTATAACATTTAAAACCAGTTAGTTATGAAAAATAGAATTCAAATATTGATGGCTTCACTTTTCGTTTGCGGATTTGCTGCTGTTTTGAACACTGCCAAAGCTCAAACTACAGATCATAATACCATTCAGGAAATTCAACTGAGCAAAAGTGAAACGTTTAACGATATCAGAAATAAATTAGAAGCTAATTTTGATCTTACCAATCCTGATTACAAACAGGGAACGGTAAATTCTGTGGTGAAGTTTGATATTGCTAAAAACGGAAAAATCGTTAATGTTCATTCCAGTGGTGACTGTAAAACCGTAAGCAAGGAAATTGAAGCAGTGTTAAGCGATCTTGACTATAGAGTAGACCGCAAAAAACTAACTGATAACATGGTTGCTTACACCTATGTAATGCCTGTGACAGTAGAGATCCACAGCAGATAATATTTATTGCATATTATTCATGAATGTGTGAATAATGAAACCTTATCAGATTAAATTGTAATAAAGAATAAACAGATATGTTTTAGTTTTGGGCTACCATAAAATTAAAACGATATGAAAAATTTAAAGAAGCTGACAAAGTCAGAGTTGAAGTCAGTGAACGGAGGAGAACCTGTAAAATACTGTACGTTTTGCGAGTGGGCAAATAAAGTAATCTGCAGCGATATTCCAATCGTTCAATGTCCGTAAAAAATAAAGCCGCTTACAAAAGCGGCTTTTCTATTGTTGTGTACTCTGAATAAACTCTGTTAATCTTGCTTTAAGATCTTTAGAATTTCCTATTGTATCAAAAGTAACATTATCTATTCTCCATCCTTTCTCTGTATTGATAAGATGCACGGTGTCCATCCAGGTTTCTTTGGGGGAAACTGCATTATATTCAAAGGCTAACAATGCTTCAGCAGTCTTATCCTGTATCTTAACAGACTTGATTTTATAATCTGTAAAGCCTTCATACAGGCTGGAAAAAATAGCCCCTTCGAATATTAAAGGTTTCTCATCAGGATGATCACTCTTTTTTACCTTTTCAATATCAGCCTTTGATGCATTGATGGCCTCGTCTAAAACTTTTTTTAAATCCTGAGAAAATAAAGCATCCGGAATCGGCTGGTTATAAACAGCTTCGTTGGATTTTCCATATTGAGTATACAGTTCATTTACTTTTTCAATAATGGCAGTTTCTGAAAACCGGGTAGGTTGAGGTTCATTCTTTTTGCAGGATACAAAAAACAGAAATATTCCTAAACAGAGAAAAAAAATTTTCATTGGTGTTATTTTGTGGTATTATTTGAATTTCAAGCTCAAAATGTATACCAAAATCTGTCCGTAAAATATTTCCCACGAATCACAAAAATCAATACATTTGAGTAGATAAAAAAAATTGTGGATCCTATTCTTAACGTTGCTGTCCGTTCCCTCTGCGTTTACCTTTTCATGGTAATTGCCATCCGGTTATTTGGTAAAAACCAGCTTTCTCAGCTGAATGCAGGGGATGTTGTATTGCTGTTGTTAATTTCAAATGCTGTTCAGAATGCAATGGTAGGTCCTGATACCTCTCTTCAGGGAGGAATCGTGGCGGCATTGGTTTTGTTTGTTGCTAATTTCATTGTGAAGAGATTCATGTTTTCCAGCCGCTCCTTTCAGACTTTTATGGAAGATGAGCCGGTTATTCTGATCAAGGATGGAATTGCCGATCAGGCAGCCCTGAATCGGGTAAAGATTACAGAAAGCGAATTGGAAGAAGCGATAAGAGAACACGGAATTGAAAACATTAACAATGTAAAGCTTTCCGTTCTGGAAGTGGATGGAAATATCAGTGTGGTTTCTCAGGACGAAAAAAGCAAGCAGACACACTACTCAAGAATTAAAAGAAAAATCAAAAGAAAATACCATTAAATACGATGAATTACGAATTAAGAGAAATGCTTCCCACTGATGAAGCCAGGGTTCTTGAAATTTTCCGCCAGGGAATAGACGGTGGAATTTCCACTTTTGAAACAGAAGTCCCAACTGCTGAGGCATGGAGCATGGGCTATTTTAACGACTGCCGCTGGGTACTGGAAAATGAAAAAAATGAAGTTGTGGGATGGTGTGCCTTAAAACCGGTGAGCAAAAGAGAATGCTATAAAGGAGTTGCAGAGGTAAGCATTTATTTTGATAACGAATATCAAGGAAAGGGATTGGGTTCCGTATTGCTTAAAAAATTGATTTTGGATAGCGAGGATCACGGATTCTGGACATTACAGACCAATATCTTCTCCGAAAATGAAACTTCTATCAAATTTCATCAGAAAAACGGTTTCAGAATCGTAGGCGTCCGTAAAAAAATCGGAAAACTCAACGGAGAGTGGAAAGATATTATCCTGATGGAAAAAAGAAGTGAAATCGTCTAGAGAACTATAATCGATAATAGATGATTGATAATTGATGATTTTGTTGGTAATATAATTCTCCATAACAAAATTCCCCATTGACCTGCGAAGCAAAATTGACCATCTACAATAAAAGCCCATCTATTCCAGCCTTAAACCTTAAACTTTGAGCTTTGAACTTTAATTTTTTTAACCTTTGGCACTACCATTGTTATATTAAATAAAGTTGAAAAATAGAAATAATGAAAAATTTGATTAAAATTACAGGAGTTCTTATTGTAACATTCATGTTATCATCTTGTGTGGTGCATGACAATGGACGCCGGGTTAAAACAGTTCCGCCAGGACAGGCTAAAAAAGTGTTTGGAGGAAGTGCAAAAGACTATGCTCCTGGGCAGGTGAAAAAAAGAAGCGGCTATTAACTGGTACAAAAAATAAAAAATTAGCAGTCAGTTTTAACATACATTAGCTTAATTTCAATTTATTTTGGCATTAACATTGATATATTTCGCTATCGAAATTGAAAAAGTGAAAATAATGAAAAGTTTGTTTAAAATGGCTGGGGTAGCTGTGGTAGTTTTAATGCTGTCATCTTGTGTGGTACACGATCATCATGGAAGAAGAATGCCACCGGGTCATGCAAAAAGGTATTATGGCGGAAGTGCAAGGTACTACGCACCAGGACAGGTAAAGAAAGTGTATATTTATGACGATCGCGGGCATCATCACAAAGGTAAAGGCCGTGGTCATGGACATCACAGATAAAAAAGAAAAGCACTGAATTTTTTCAGTGCTTTTTTATGATCTGTTATAATCTCGATTTTTTGGGATTAAGGAAAGTGTTGAAAACCATTACTTCCTGTCCGAACTTTTTCTCAATTCTTTCGGAAATATTTAAAAGTTCACTTTTAATAAAATCTTCCCTTAGTTCATCATTATCAAAAATTAACAGGAGATTATAATTTTTACCTTCGTCGATAAAGTCACTGTGCACCTCAGAAAGAATATATTTGTTAACATCCATAAGGTTTTCAGTCATTAAAACCAGTGTTTCATCAATATAATTTTCCCATTCTTCCAGGTTATCTTTTGTGCAGTGGAAAGTTATACTTAATACGCTCATATTTTTATGAATTTTTAAGATTTTTTGGATAAATTCTACCACAAAAATCGGCTTTTTTTTCGTAAATTAGCCCGTTAATAAAAATTGGAAATAAATAATTTTCAAACTGACAGCTAAGAGTTTGAATATCATTACAATAAAATTTGTTTATGCAAAAAGAAGGAGAAAGACTGATTCCTATCAACATTGTTGATGAAATGAAGTCGTCTTATATCGATTATTCGATGTCCGTTATCGTTTCAAGAGCGTTACCGGATGTAAGAGACGGCTTGAAACCCGTTCATAGAAGAGTACTGTATGGTATGTATGGACTAGGGGTGTTTTCTAATAGAAAATATTTAAAATCTGCGAGAATTGTTGGGGACGTTTTGGGTAAATACCACCCGCACGGAGATTCCTCTGTATACGATGCTATGGTAAGAATGGCTCAGGACTGGAGCTTGCGTTATCCTCAGGTAGACGGACAGGGTAACTTTGGTTCCATGGATGGTGACCCGCCTGCAGCAATGCGTTACACCGAGGCTAGATTGAAAAAAATCTCTGATGAGGTTCTTTCAGACCTGGACAAAGAAACAGTTGATTTTCAGAATAACTTCGACGACAGTTTACAGGAACCGACGGTAATGCCGACTAAAGTTCCGAATCTTTTGGTAAATGGTACTTCAGGTATCGCGGTAGGTATGGCAACGAATATGGCGCCTCATAACCTTTCAGAATCTGTAGATGCAATCTGTGCGTATATCGATAATAAAGAAATTACGATTGACGAACTGATGCAGCACATCATTGCACCGGATTTCCCTACAGGTGGTATCATCTATGGATATGACGGAGTAAGAGATGCATTCCATACAGGAAGAGGTAGAGTTGTTTTAAGAGCTAAAGTTAACTTTGATGAAATCGGAAACAGAAACGCGATTATTGTTACCGAAATCCCTTATCAGGTAAACAAAGCGGAAATGATCGCCAGAACAGCAGAGCTTGTTAAAGACGAAAAAATCCCGGGAATCCACGAAATCAGAGATGAGTCGGATAGAAAAGGACTTCGTATTGTATATGAATTGAAAAACGATGCAATACCGAATGTCGTTCTTAACCTATTATATAAATATACAGCACTTCAGACCTCTTTCAGTGTAAACAATATTGCATTGGTACACGGAAGACCGGAGCAGCTGAACCTTAAAGATATCATTCATCACTTTGTAGAGCACAGACACGAGGTCATCGTAAGAAGAACTCAGTATGAGCTTAAGAAAGCAAAAGAGAGAGCACATATTCTTGAAGGATTTATGAAGGTGATCGGAACTCAGGATGCTTTAGACAGAGCAATCTCTATTATCCGTCACAGTGCCAACCCTCAGGCTGCAAAAGAAGGCTTGATCGAAGCTTTTGAACTTTCTGATATTCAGGCTCAGGCAATTCTTGATCTAAGATTAGCCCGTCTTACAGGAATGGAGCTTGATAAGATCCGTGATGAGTATGATGCGATTATGAAAGAAATCGCAAATTTGGAAGACATCCTAGCTAACGAGCCGAGAAGATTCCAGATCATTAAAGAAGAATTAATCGAAATCAAAGAAAAATACGGAGACGAAAGAAGAACTGAAATAGATTACTCAGGAGGAGAAATGTCTATCGAAGATATCATTCCTAATGAATCTGTCGTTCTTACTATTTCTCATGCAGGATACATCAAGAGAACTTCTCTTTCAGAATATAAAATCCAAAGTAGAGGTGGTGTAGGTAATAAAGCGGCAACGACAAGGGATTCCGATTTCCTTGAATATATTGTTTCTGCAACCAACCACCAGTATATGCTGTTCTTCACTGAAAAAGGAAGATGTTACTGGTTAAGAGTATTTGAAATTCCTGAAGGCTCCAAAACGGCAAAAGGAAGAGCAGTACAAAACCTTATCAACATTGAACCGGATGATAAGATCAAAGCATATATCAGAACCAACAACCTTAAGGATTCCGAATATGTAAATCAGATGAGCGTCGTGATGGTAACTAAAAACGGAACCATCAAGAAAACATCGTTGGAAGCCTATTCAAGACCAAGAGTAAACGGGGTGAATGCTATCGAAATCAGAGATAATGACCAGCTATTAGGAGCTTACCTTACCAATGGAACTTCTCAGATCATGATTGCCACTAAAAATGGTAAGTGTATCCGTTTCCCTGAGGAGAAAGTAAGAGAAGTAGGTAGAGGATCTATCGGGGTAAGAGGAATCCTGCTTGAA
The DNA here is from genome assembly GCF_050470705.1 of Chryseobacterium sp. NRRL B-14798. NCBI lineage: Bacteria > Pseudomonadati > Bacteroidota > Flavobacteriia > Flavobacteriales > Weeksellaceae > Chryseobacterium > Chryseobacterium sp. NRRL B-14798. Next base: position 2,435,337 of record NZ_JBFLUL010000005.1, read on the forward strand.
GATGGTGACGAAGCTATTGGTATGATTGTTGTGAACGATGTAGAGAACGAAACAGTACTTGTAGTATCTGAAAAAGGATATGGTAAGAGAACTGCGGTAGAAGACTACAGAATTACCAACAGAGGAGGAAAAGGAGTTATTACGCTTAATATTACTGAAAAAACAGGAAATCTTATTGCTATTCAGAACGTAACAGACGAAGACGGATTGATGATTATCAACAAATCCGGTGTTGCCATCAGAATGGGAATGGATGAAATGAGAGTAATGGGTAGAAATACTCAGGGTGTAAAACTGATCAACCTTAAGAAAAATGACGAAATTGCAGCCATTGCAAAAGTAGAAATGGATAAAGATGTAGAGGAAGATTCTGAAGAACTTGAAGAAACAGAAGAAGGTGTTGTAGGATCGCTATTTGATAACCAGGAAAACGAAGAGGCTCCTCAGGCTGAAAATGAAAATTCTGCAGAGGAAAATGAGAATTCTGATTCCGAATAAATTGTACAATATAAATATAAAATAGTTATTATGAAGAAACTAATTTTAGGAATGGCTATCGTAGCATCTGCTTTTGCTTTTGGGCAGAAAAAAGATGCGGCAGCTTTAAATGCTCAGCTTCAGGAAGCTAATAAAGTGGCTATGGATGCATATAATGCAAAAAACTATGCTGCTGCAGCGCCTAAGTTTATAGAAGTCTACGACTTGTTAAAGGCTAACGGGCAGGATAATAAAATATATATGTATTATGCCGGATTGAGCCACGCGTTAGCTAATAACACTGATCAGTCTATCAAAATATATACAGACCTTATCAATTCCGGATTTACAGGAGTAGAAACTACATACACTGCAAAAGAGAAGAAGACAGGTCAGGTTGTAAATCTTGATAAAGCTACCTGGGAACTAATGAAAAAGAACCCTGATTACAGTGATTTCAAGACAGAACAGACTAAAAGTATAGAGTCTGATTTGTATGAAACTTTGTCTTCATTGCTTTTGAATGCTAAAAAACCAACTGAGGCTCTTACGATTATCGAAAAAGGTTTGGTTAAATTCCCAAACAATGCTAAGCTTAAAGAAGCTCAGACTACAGCATACCTTCAGTCTGGAAATACAGACAAATTTGTTTCAGGATTGAAAGAACAATTGGCTAAAAACCCTAACGATGCTACAAACTGGTATAACCTTGGGGTAATGCAGGCTAAAAACCCGGCTACTGTTAACGATGCTTTGGAAGCGTTCAAAAAAGCTGTTGAGCTGAAGCCTGATTTCTCTGATGCATATCAGAATTTAGTATATACGACTATTGGTGATGATGCTAAAGTAGTAGGAGAGATCAATGCCTTAAGAAAAGACAAGCCGGATGAAGCTTCTAAGCTGATTGATGCAAGAAGAGAAAGATTTGGAAAAGCACTACCATATGCTGAAGGATGGTATAAAGCCAACCCAAAGAGTCTTGATGCGGTTACTGCGTTAAAAGAAATTTACATTGTAACTAAAAACATGGATAAAGTTAAAGAAATGAAAGCTAAAGAAGCTGAACTTACAGCTGCTGGTGCAAAATAATCATTTTTTGACACAACAGATAAAGCCGGAATAGAAATGTTCCGGTTTTTTTTATTGTAAACACAAAGTAATGAAGTTCATATCAGGATTTTATGTTTCATATAGAAGTTTGCAGGCCTTTTATGATTTTGAATTAAATTTATAAACCTAACAGGTTTTAAAAACCTGTTAGGTTTGATTTATTACCGGCCCTGTTATGCAGTTTCTCTTCATGCCGGATTCATGCATTCAAAATTTCTTTTTTTATAGAGATGAACCTTCAATTTCAACCTGAAAATTTCTCTGTAATTCCGTATCTTTGAGAAAAATTTTTATAAGATGATCGAGTGGAAAACCGCCAAGGAATACGAAGATATTACCTATAAAAAATCTAACGGAGTAGCAAGAATTGCTTTCAACAGACCTGAAGTACGTAATGCTTTCAGACCTAAAACAACTTCAGAATTATATGATGCTTTTTATGATGCCTATGAAGATCCTTCAATAGGGGTTGTATTGCTGTCAGGAGAAGGACCAAGTCCAAAAGACGGAGGATGGGCATTTTGCAGTGGAGGAGATCAGAAAGCCAGAGGACACCAGGGATATGTAGGAGAAGACGGAAGACATCGTCTGAACATTCTTGAAGTTCAGCGTCTGATCCGTTTTATGCCGAAAGTGGTGATCGCTGTTGTTCCCGGATGGGCAGTTGGTGGAGGACACTCACTTCACGTAGTATGCGACCTTACTTTAGCGAGTGAAGAACATGCTATTTTCAAGCAAACCGATGCCGATGTTACCAGTTTCGATGGTGGTTATGGTTCTGCTTATCTTGCTAAAATGGTAGGACAGAAAAAAGCACGTGAGATTTTCTTTTTAGGAAGAAACTATTCTGCACAGGAAGCTTTCGAAATGGGAATGGTGAATAAAGTGGTGCCTCACGCAGAACTAGAGGATACAGCTTACGAATGGGCACAGGAAATATTAGCTAAATCACCAACTTCTATCAGAATGCTGAAATTTGCCATGAACCTTACAGATGATGGTATGGTAGGGCAGCAGGTTTTTGCCGGAGAAGCTACCCGTCTTGCTTATATGACAGAAGAAGCTCAGGAGGGAAGAAATGCCTTTCTTGAAAAAAGAAAACCTAACTTCGGAGAAGATCAATGGATATCCTAAAAATATAATTGATAATTGATGAATGATGATTGATATTATCATTTATCAATTATCGCTTATCAATGATAAAAATATGACGGATTGGATAAAAGCCGCAAGGCTAAGAACTTTACCGCTTTCCTTAAGCGGAATTATTATGGGAGCTTTCATTGCAAAATGGAGACTTTACGGAGAAGGCGGTACCTGGGACTGGAAAATCCTTGCACTCGCTCTGTTGGTTACGCTTTTATACCAGATTTTATCAAATTATGCCAATGATTATGGTGACGGAGTAAAAGGTACAGACGCCAAAAGAATCAATGAAGCTGAAGCAAGAGCTGTAGCATCAGGGAAAATTACCGCAAAACAGATGAAAAATGCAGTAATCCTTTTCGCAGCATTATCCTTCATTGCTACCATCGCTTTGCTATACGTAGCCTTCATTCCAAACTATATGAATGAATTCTATATCTTCATAGGATTGGGAGTAGCAAGTATTCTTGCCGCAATTGGATATACGGTAGGTAAAAAACCTTACGGATACATGGGATTGGGAGATATTTTCGTGTTTATCTTCTTTGGACTGGTTTCTGTGTGCGGAAGCTATTTTTTATTCACAAAAACTTTCAGCTGGGATATATTATTACCCGGAACAGCGGTTGGAATGATGAGCATGGCGGTTCTTAACCTGAACAATATGAGAGATATCGAAAGTGATAGACTGTCTGGGAAAAACAGCTTTGCATTGAGAATCGGATTCAAAAATGCAATGATCTATGAAATGGTTCTGTTGCAGTTACCATTGGTGCTTATCCTTATCTTTTTAGGAGTAAACGGGTTTATACAGCAGCAAAACTACTATGTGTTTATTGTAATGATCCTGTTATTCCCATTAGCCAAGCTGAGGAGAAGCATCATGTCGGTGAAAGAACCAAAAGAATTAGACCAGTACTTAAAACAGGTAGGAATCATGACTTTTGTAATGGCAATTCTTACCGCAGCCGGACTTAACTTATTTCACTAAATCTAAAATAGTATACCATGAGTTCTAATGCATACGTTGAAGCTCAAATGCTTATCAGGAAGCCGGTTGAGGATGTTTTCGAAGCATTCATCAATCCGGAAGTAACTACCAATTTCTGGTTTACCAAATCGACCGGAAAATTGGAAGAAGGTAAGACGGTTACCTGGGAATGGGAAATGTACGGCGTAAAAAACGTAGTGAAAGTTCACCAGATTATTCCGAACCAACTGATCAGAACAGAATGGGGAGAGCCTTCAGTACACGTAGATTATGAATTCAAAACGATGGAAAAAGGAACTCTTGTTATCATTAAAAGCTACGGATTCAGTCAGACAGGTGAAGACCTGCTGAAAGTAATTAATGATAATACAGGCGGTTTTACAACGGTTTTAGACGGTTGCAAAGCGTATCTGGAGCATGGGATTCATTTAAGATTGATTGAGGATAAATTCCCGGCGAAATAATAAATTAAAGAAAACACGGATGGCACGAATGCTTTCACAAACTCCACTAATCTCATTGTGCTGTTTGTGAAATTATTTGAGTCATTTGTGTTTAATCTATTTAATAATAATTGAAATTAAATTTAAAATGAAAATACAATTCTTAGGGCAAAATTGTTTCCTGTTCACGTACAAGGACAAAACAATTTTGAGTGACCCTTTTTACAACTACAAAAAAGCAGAGTCAGGTTTTGATATTGCTGCTCAAAAAATCGACTATATTCTGCTGACCCATGCGCACGGTGACCATATTGCTGATGTAGCAGAGGTATTGCAGCACTATCCGGAAGCTACCATCATTGGAGTTCCTGAAGTATGCAGTTATTTCCAGCAGGCAAAAAATAAAGACGATGTGAACTTAGGAGGATCGGCAAAAATCGACGACCTTAAAATTTCCATGGTTCCGGCTCACCATACAAGTTCTTTCCCGGATGGAAGCTATGGAGGCGTTCCTGTAGGGTATATCTTCAGACTTCCTGAAGGTAAGAATATCTATCTGGCAGGTGATACAGGAGTAATGGCTGATATGGAGCTGTTCCCGAGACTATACGGAAACATCGACCTTTCTATTCTTCCCATCGGAAGCCACTACACAATGTGCCCCAGAAAAGCTTCTTTTGCAGCAGCAGAACTGTTAAAAACACCAAAAGTGATCGGATGTCACTTTGATACTTTTCCTGCCATTGAAATCAACCATGAAAGTGCACTAAAGCATTTCGCTGATAAAAATGTAGAACTTGTTTTACCAAAATTAGGAGAAACGTTCGAATTTTAATCGATAACAAAACCGGAGGTAATCTGAAAATTAGAAAAATGAAAATGATGCGTAAGGTATTAAAAACAAAAAAAGATAATTATCAAATTACCTCTCTTCTTACTTTAAACCAAAAAAAAATGGCAAGCTACCTAAATCACACCGCTACGACCGATTACCTTTGCTGCGTTCCCACCCTGGAGGATTCTCAGGAGCTGGTTGTTTAGGACTTGCCGTTGCAAAGGTAGGAATATTTTATAAACTTCAAAACTTTATTAAAGAAAATTAGTCGAAAAAATGCAGTGGTAAAGCTAAACGCCTGACATTTAGAGGGAAAATTTTTCAACTTTTTTCTAAAAATTTAAATATGACGAAAAGTCCATCAACACTAGGAATTATACTTTTTATTGCTACAATGATCGTTTTCTTTGTAGTATATACTTTTTTCTCAGGAATCAATTATTTTGATATCTCTTTGAAAGCCAATGCTTTTGTTTTGCCTCTTTTATATGCCGGAGCTGCTTTCTGGTCTGTAAAATCTTACTGGAACAACCATAGAGTGGTGAAATTTAAAGATGCTTTCAAAAGAGCATTTGTTCCGATGTTTATCGGAGGAATTCTTTCCATCTTCAGTATTTATGCGTTTTTAACCTTCGTTGATCCTGCAGCAAAAAGCCTTTTGAACTATCAATATGTTCAGAGACAAAAATCAGAACTGGATACAGAATATACTTCTGCAAGAAAAATTCTGAAGCATCAGAAAGATATTGATGAACTGGATCAGAAATACAAAGAAAGACTGCAAAGCTTCACTCCTGAGGCGGTTAAAGGAAAAGATATGCTTACCGCAAGTCATTTTTCAGGATATTTTGCAGCAATTCTTATATTTTACGTAGTTTTGTCGGTGTTTTTCGGAGCATTTTTCAGAACAAGAACAATACATCAACCCGAAGAAACCAATCAAGCCTAATTTTTATTAAAATTAAATGAATTTATCTATAGTTATTCCGTTACTGAACGAAGAAGACTCTTTGGAAGAACTTTTTTCAAGAATTGATAAAGTATGTACAACCAGTAATTTATCTTATGAGATCTGGTTTGTAGACGACGGAAGTACGGATTTGTCGTGGAGTATTATTGAGAATATGAAAGTTCAGTATCCTCAGATCCACGCTATTAAATTTTCCAGAAATTATGGAAAATCACAGGCGCTTCATGCCGCTTTTGAAAGAACAAACGGTGATGTAGTGATTACAATGGATGCCGATTTACAGGATTTCCCAGAAGAAATTCCGGAACTGTACAATATGGTGATTCATGATAATTATGATATCGTTTCCGGTTGGAAAAAGAAGCGTTTTGATAATGTAATGACGAAAAATATTCCGTCAAAACTATTCAATGCGGCAGCGAGAAAAGTTTCAGGAGTTTACCTTCACGACTTCAACTGTGGTTTGAAAGCTTATAAAAGACAGGTGGTAAAATCTGTTGATGTGTATGGAGATATGCACCGTTATATTCCGGTATTGGCTGCCAATGCAGGTTTCAGAAGAATTACCGAGAAAGAAGTACAGCACCAGGCAAGACCTTACGGAACTTCAAAATTCGGAACGGAAAGATTTATCAGAGGATTTCTGGATCTGATAACCCTTTGGTTTGTAAGTCGTTTCGGGGGAAGACCAATGCATTTCTTCGGAGCGGTAGGGACTTTAATGTTTATTGTTGGATTTCTTTCAGCACTCTGGCTGGGAATTTCTAAACTGATTGATGTGGCAAGAGGAATCTACGGACATTTGATTACCAATAATCCATGGTTCTTTATTGCATTAACCATGATGATTATGGGAACACTTCTCTTTATCGCAGGATTCTTAGGAGAAATGATTATCAGAACCAACCGTGAGCATAAGAATTATAATATTGATGAAGTGATATAATGGAAGAAAAGCTGCCGAAAATTTATTCTAAGAAAGCCATTTTAGGATTTTCTATTTTTCTTTCCGCACTTTTCGGAGGTGTTTTGTTATACCAGAATTTAATAGAGGTCAACAAAAAGAAAGAAGCATACACCGTACTGGCAATTTCGGTTCTTTTAACAATTATCACAGGAGTTATTGTCAATATTCCGGAAGAGCCTAAAAGTTCACTTGCTTATATTTGCGGCCTTGGAGGGGGAAGTTTGCTCTCCTATTATTTTATGCCGAAATATTTTCCAGATGAAGAAAAGTATCCGAAAAAAGCAATATGGAAACCCTTAATTATTGGGGCCGCGATTGTTGCAATTCTTTTGACTTTAATCATTTATGGTGCTTCTGTTGAAAATAGTTAAACATAGAAGAGCTATAATAAATCATCAATTCTTACAGATTTAAGAATAAATATAACGAAAAGCACTCTGTCAGCAGGGTGCTTTTTGTATTTTTATAAAAACTTTAAATCCGGATGTTTAAACTCAAATCTATTCTTTTTTACTTTCTGTTACTTTTTGTAGTCTCATGTTCATCAAATAAACTTTACGGTTCATGGGAGTTTATTGATATTTATGATGGAGAAATTTCTAATACGGATACGTTGAAAAATAAAACAAACAATTCCAGATATGGAACAGGAGTTCTGACCTTTTATCAGGATAAAACTTTCAGTTCAATGGGAAACAAAGGTACTTATCAGATAGAAAATAATCTGTTGAAAATGAGGTATAATGATGATGAAAATGTAACTCCTATGAAAATTTCCAGTGTAGATGAAAATTATCTGCTTTTATTTTCAATGGCAGGAAGTCCTAAAACGTGGTTTTATAAAAAAATAAAGACAAAATATAAATAGCAAACAGTCTTTTTCCTGAAAAGCAGAAAATTAAAAATTATCAGGTATTTTATTGTCAAAAGACAAAGATTTTTAGAAATTTTAATCCTATTTTTGTTCAAAGTAATATTGAAAGTCTAATGAGAGATATGAAAAAACTTTCAGGGATTTTCAGTACGAATTGTTACGATAATAATGTAATATTTAAAATTAAATATGAAAAAAGTTGTATACACATTGATGCTGATGGCAGTTTTTTCCTGTGGAAAAGTTTCTCCAAAAGGAAATATTGAAAAGAAAGATGTGGATGTACCGGAATTTGTAAACCTTGACCTGGAAGGGAAATTCCGTGTATTTTATGCCAGAGGTCCGAAAAATTTTGTAGAAATAGAGACCTATCCGAATGTAGCCAATAATCTGGATGTGGATGTAGAAGACAAAACACTTTTCATCAAAGAAAAAAGAGGTACAAAAGGAGTCGATTTTTATAATGTAACGATTTATTCAAAATATAATCTTGAAAAAGTTGCCGTTTCCGATTCTGTTGAAGTCAATATTTCAAGTGAAATCAAGACAGACAATTTCAGACTCAGTATGAAAAATAATGCAAGCTTCATGGGCTCTGTCAACACCAGAAGAGCAGAAGTGGAAATGCATAACAGAAGCCGTGCTAATTTTCTTGGATTATCCAAAGAAGCTGTTATAAAAATCTCAGATACAGCAAGTTTGATTGCGCCTTACTGGAAAATTACCAACCTGAATATTGATTCCAAAAACGGAAATTACGCAGAAGTAAACGTAAAAGATTCTTTAAAAGGACATATTCAGAACACAGCAAAATTTGTCTATTATAACGATCCGATCAGAGCGTTTAAAATTGATAAAACGACGAAAGTCGAAAACAAAAAGTTGGATTAAAAAACAGCATTATTTAAACTAGAAACTAGGAACTTTACAAATTATAAAAGAACAACATTACAAATATGAATACACTAGAAAAAGCGAAACTTTGGTTAAGTGATACCTTCGATAAAGAAACAAGAGATGCTGTACAGACGTTGATCGACAGCAATTCCCCTGATCTGGAAGATTCTTTCTACAGAGAACTGGAATTCGGGACAGGAGGTATGCGTGGAATAATGGGAGTAGGAACCAACCGCTTGAATAAATATACATTAGGACAGGCTACTCAGGGATTGGCTAATTATATGCTTCAGCAGTTCAAAGGAGAAGAGATTAAAGTGGCTATCGCTTATGATGTTCGTAATAACTCAAAAGAATTCGGAAAACTGGTAGCAGATGTTTTAACAGCCAACGGAATTAAAGTTTTACTTTTCAAAGATCACAGACCGACTCCTGAATTGTCTTTCACGGTACGTGATAAAAAATGTAACGGAGGAATCGTATTAACGGCTTCTCACAACCCACCAGAATACAACGGTTACAAAGTATACTGGAATGACGGCGCACAGATTGTTCCGCCTAATGATGAAGCCATTATCAATGAAGTGTATTCTGTGAAATTTGAAGAAATTAAATTCAACGGAAATGATGATCTGATCGAATGGATCGGAGAGGAGCAGGACGATGTGTATATCGATGCATGTATTGAAAACTCTACGTATCAGAACGTTGGAAAAGAAAATTTAAATATTGTTTTCACCTCTATCCATGGAACAACCTATACAACTGTTCCCAAAGCCCTTGAAAAAGCAGGTTTCAAAAAAGTAGATCTTGTAAGAGAACAGATGATCCCAAGCGGAAATTTCCCAACAGTAGAGTCTCCCAACCCGGAAGAGCCTGCAGCATTGGAAATGGCAATGGATCTGGCAAGAATTACCAATGCAGATATCGTGATCGGAACAGACCCGGATGGGGACAGATTAGGAATCGCCGTAAGAAATCTTGATGGTGAAATGCAGCTGTTGAACGGAAACCAGACCAATACCATCCTTACGTATTACATTCTGAATGAGTGGAGAAAACAAGGGAAAATTACCGGAAAAGAGTTCATTGGTTCTACCATCGTAACTTCCGATATCTTCTTTGATATTGCACAGAAATTCGGAGTAGAATGCAAAGTAGGTCTTACCGGATTCAAATGGATCGGAAAAATGATCCGTGAAGCAGAAGGAAAACAGAAATTTGTATGCGGAGGTGAAGAAAGTTTCGGATTTATGACCGGAGACTTCGTTCGTGATAAAGACTCTTGCGGAAGTATTCTTTTAGCCTGCGAAATTGCAGCTTGGTGCAAAGCCAACGGAAAAACAATGTATCAGTACATGATTGAGATCTATGAGGATCTTGGAATGTATTATGAAGGATTAATCAATATCGTTAGAAAAGGGAAAGAAGGAGCTGAAGAAATTCAGAATATGATGAAAGATTTCCGTGAAAATCCTCCAAAGGAACTGGCTGGTTCATTAGTGGAAGAAGTGAAAGACTTTAAAGAGCAGACAAGTCTTACCATTTCTACGAATGAGAAAAAAGTGATGAATGATATTCCGAAGTCTAACGTTTTGATCTATTACACACAGGATGGAACAAAAGTATGTGTAAGACCTTCAGGAACAGAACCAAAAATCAAGTTCTATGTTTCTGTAAAGGATTACATTACTTCAGAAGCAGATTTCAGAGACAAATTAAAATCATTGGAAGCCAAAATAGGAGCCGTTAAAACAGATTTGAAACTGGATTAATACTCTTAAAAACACCATCAATCAAAAATATGAGAAGATTCATGGAGAACGATAATATAAATTTAAAATAAGAAAAAGTGAAAGTTTCAAAATTAGCAGCGAACCTGATCGGTTCTGAAATTGTAAAAATTGGTAACGAAGTAAATGATCTAAAAGCAAAAGGAGCGGAAATTGCCAATCTTACTATTGGTGATCTGAATTCTAATATCTATCCTATTCCGGCATTGCTGAAGGAAGAGATTCAGAAAGCATATCAGAATAATTTGACGAACTATCCGCCTGCCAACGGACTTTTATCTTTAAGAAAAGAAGTTTCCAAAGACCTTAAAAAAAGATGGAACCTGGATTATTCTCCTAACGATATTCTGATTACGGCAGGATCAAGACCTTTGATCTATGCGGTGTACAAAACCATTGTAGACGAAGGAGATAAAGTAGTGTATCCTACACCATCATGGAACAACAATCACTATGCTTATCTTACTTCTGCCAATGCTGTAGAAGTGAAAACAAAACCTGAAACCAATTTCCTTCCGACTGCTGATGATTTAAGACCTCACTTAGATGGAGCCGTTTTATTAGCTTTGTGTTCTCCATTGAACCCTACAGGAACCATGTTTACAAAAGAACAGCTTTCAGAAATCTGTGAACTGGTTATTGCTGAAAACAAAAAAAGAGGTGAAGATCAGAAACCGTTATACTTAATGTATGACCAGATCTACTCTTGCCTTACATTCGGTGCTGAGCACGTAGATCCGGTTTCTCTTTTCCCTGAAATGAAAGACTACACCATCTATATTGACGGTATTTCAAAATGCCTTGCTGCAACCGGAGTACGTGTAGGATGGGGATTCGGCCCTGCTCATATTCTTGATAAAATGAAGGCACTTCTTACTCACGTTGGAGCTTGGGCACCTAAACCTGAGCAGGAAGCAACCGCTAAATTCTATGAAAACTCAGAGAACGTTGATGTTTTTGTTAACGACTTTAAAGCTAAACTTGAAAACAGCTTAAAAGTACTTCACAACGGAGTTCAGGATTTAAAGGCAAAAGGACTTGCTGTTGACAGCATCGAACCAATGGGTGCTCTTTACCTTACCATCAAACTTGATTATATCGGAAAAACAAAACCTGACGGAGCTGTCATTGAAAACTCTTCAGATCTTGTTTTCTACTTAATCAATGAAGCAGGAGTGGCTTTGGTACCGTTCTCAGCCTTCGGAGAAGAAAAATCAGAACCTTGGTTCCGTGCTTCTGTAGGAGGATTGGCTGTAGATGAGATCAAGGTAATGCTTCCAAAACTGGAAAGTGCTTTGAACAATTTAAAGTAATCTTTACATAAAATATAGGCTTCGACTCTGTCCGGCATGACATCGTTAAAATATATCTTTTAGTTTTAGCAATGTCACGCTGAGCGGAGTCGAAGCGTTTTTTTACACACCTTTAAAACCATGAACCTTCCACAGAAATCCTTTCTTGAGACAAAATATTTGTTTTTTTCAACACTGTCAATTATTGTAATAGTAATTTTAAGCGTTTGGCTTTCAGGGAAAGCTGATCATCGCTCACTGTTTTTGAATTCAATTCTATCAACTTCTGTTCTGGCGGGAGCATTTTTCCTGTTTATCACTGGAGGGCTGTATTCTGGGTTAAAATTAAAAGATAATATCGGAAATATTTTAAACAAAGAAAGAATACAAAGGTATGCTGATAAAACACCGAAGTTTGATGGTTTTGAGGTAGACATTCCTGATGCCGGAGATGGAATAGGAGGCGCTATTCTTTCCTTTCTTGCCTGGATTGTAATTTCCATTCTACTTGTTTTTCTTTCTTATTTTTTCGGACTTTTCTTTTGGTCGGCCGTATTCTTGTTGGGTGCCATTTTGTACTGGATATTTTTCAGAGCACTCAGATTGGTTTTTAAAAATTCAGGAAAATGTAAAGGAAAAATAGTAAAAAGCCTTGGACTCGGACTTTTCTATTCTTTTATCTATATTTCATGGATATATGGAATTATTTTTCTGATCCAATATTTGAATTGAAGTTGCGTTTATTTCTCAAAAAATTAAATAAATATTAAAAGTTAGATAACCGCTTTGCACTACATTCAACAAGGAATTATATTTGTGGCTTTACACACCTGAATATATAAATCGAAAATTACACGATGAAAAAACTGAGATTTCTACTTTTACCGGTTTCAATACTGGTATACTCACAGGAGGTTGACAGTCTGAAGGTAAGTGAGTTACCAAAAGAAGTTGAACTGCCAAAAGTACAAACCTACACCTTAAAAGACGGTTCCGTCCGGACATATCCGAAACCTAAACTCCTTGACTTTGTCACCAAATTACCAAGAAACTTCATCAATACCAATAAAGATTTCGTAGCTAAAGATCATGCTTATTATCTGGGGGGGGCTGTTGGTGCTACGTTAATACTCCTGCCGTTTGATCAGAAACTCATTGATAATTCAAGAGAGCTGGCCGAAAGATGGGGAATGGATAAGGATAACAATTATCACAAAGTGGGAGGTGTTTTTAAAATTCCTAAAGATGTCGGATCTGCGCTGTACCTGATCGGAAACGGGTCTACATTAGTCTTATTAGGAATAGGCTTCGGAACCTATGGATTGATAAAAAATGACTACAGAGCCCAGGCTACGGCCAGTGGTTTAATGGAAAGTTTAATTCTTTCAGGAGTTTTTACGCAGACCCTTAAAAGAATTACCGGAAGAGAAAGCCCTTTTATTGCCGAAGAATACGGACATAAAGGAGGCGCATGGAACCCTTTTCCAAGCTTTTCAGCATTCAGCAAAAACACCTCGAATTATGACGCAATGCCATCAGGACATTTAACGACATTTATGGCTGGGATTACTGTAATTGCAGATAATTATCCGGATGCGAAATGGATCAAACCTGTAGGATATACATTAGCCGGAGCATTGTGCTTTCAGATGATGCAGAGTAAAGTTCACTGGGCGTCAGACTATCCTCTGGCTTTATTCATGGGATATTTAATAGGAAAAACCATATCAAAAAGCAGATACACTTCTTCAGAAGGAACAATCGGAAAGACAAAATATAATCTCAACTTCACTGCATCCCGCCAATGGGAATACAATATGGTAGGCGTAAAACTCTCTTTTTAAACTCTGAAATCTCTGTTTTGTTTAGGAAATAAGATACTTTTCACTACATTTGGTCTCAGGATAAAAGGTGTATCCGGACTTTTATAAATACCGGAATGAAACCTCCTGATTTAAAAAGAATTACTTAATATTGTATTGAATGAAAATAATCGCTGTCATCCCTGCACGTTATGAAGCAAGCCGTTTTCCGGGGAAATTAATGCAGATTTTAGGAGAAAAAACCGTTATTACCACAACCTATCAGAATGTAGTGGAAACGGGGCTGTTTGATGAAGTATTTGTCGCCACCGACTCTGAAATTATTCTTGATGAAATCGTAAAAAACGGAGGAAAAGCCGTCATGACAGGACAGCATGAGACCGGAAGTGACCGTATTGCGGAAGCTGTACAGAATATTGACTGCGACATTGTGATCAACGTCCAGGGAGATGAGCCTTTCCTTAAGTTAGAACCTTTACGTCAACTGATAGAAGTTTTTAAACATGACCGGCAACAGGAAATATCTTTAGCTTCTTTGAAAATACAGCTGCATGAAAAAGAAGAAATTGAAAACCCGAATAATGTAAAAGTGATTACCGATAATAATGGGTTTGCCCTGTATTTTAGCCGTTCCGTCATTCCTTTTCACAGGGAGGTTTCTTATGATGTAAGTTATTTTAAACATATTGGAGTATATGCTTTCAGAAAAGATGCCCTGCTGCAGTTTTCAAAGCTGGCTATGAAGCCATTGGAAATATCCGAAAAGATTGAATGCATCCGCTATCTTGAATATGGAATGAAAATCAAAATGATAGAAACCAATTTCGTAGGAGTAGGCATTGATACTCCGGAAGATCTGGAAAAAGCCCGAAAACTTATCTGAAATTAACAAATTGGTCTTCCTGAGCTTTTGCCTTTTTTGCAATTTTCCATAAATCCCCCTATATTTGAATTTATAAATAAAATTAATGAAGAAGTTATTATTAGTATTTGGACTGATATTTTCGCACGTGATATTCGGACAGACCGCAAAGGAAATTATTGACAAAAACATTGAATTATCCGGAGGGTTAACCAATTGGAAACTGTTAAACTCAGTATTGCTTCAGGGAAAAGTAATCCTGGGTGTCAAAGATGAATATCCGATAAGAATTTTTCAGCAGCGTCCGAATCTTACTAAAACATTGATTACCACCGGAGGGAAAGAAACGGCAATTGAAGGTTTTGATGGTACCAAAGGATATGCAATGAACTATGCGGCCAACAAACTTCAGGAATATCCTGAATATGTGCCGGAAAGTTTTGATAATGATTTCATTGATTGGGAAAATAAAGGATTTGACGCCAAATATCTTGGAAAAGAAAAAGTAGGAGAGATCTACTGCCATAAGGTACAGCTTACCAAGAATGTAAATAAGAACATGTACTATTTTGATACAAAAACGTATATGCTGATTAAAGAAGTGAAAAAAGATGAGACACTGATCTATTCTGATTTCAAAAAAGTTGGGAACATTATCATGCCCTTCAGAATCGAATCTTCAAGTCCCAAAAAAGACGGAGATTATGTGATGTTATTAAACAGAATCGATATCAATAAAGTTTTTCCGGCTAATATTTTTAAGTTTTAAATCAACTGCAGCCTGCTGCATAAAATTATAAGAAATGAAAAAGATTTTTTTACTGCTGCTTTCTTTCATGGCATTCCTGCAAAGCTGCACCAACCAGAAAAGTGAAATTTCTAAAGCTAAAACCACAGAACTTATGGGAAAAACAATATATGACTTTAAAGTAGAAAGTCTTGACGGTAAAGAAATCAATTTTGCTGATTTCAAAGGGAAAAAAATACTGATTGTCAATACCGCTTCAGAATGTGGGTTTACACCCCAATACGCAGATCTTGAAAAGGTGTACGAACAATATAAAGATAAACTGGTTGTAGTAGGTTTCCCTGCAAACAATTTCGGGGGCCAGGAGCCTGGGACCAACACGGAAATCGGTGCTTTCTGCCAGAAAAACTACGGAGTAACGTTCCCTTTGGCAGCTAAAGTTTCCGTGAAAGGAGATGATACCGCTCCCATCTTCAAGTACTTAACGGAAAAGGAATTGAACGGAGTAAAGAACACAACCATCCTTTGGAACTTCACCAAATTCCTGGTAGATGAAAACGGAAAACTGATCGATTCTTTTGTAAGTACTACAAAGCCTACTGATGAGGCAATTACAAAGTATCTGAAATAAAAAATATTTTTATAAGTGGGTGTTTACATCCACTTTTTTATTTTAAAATTGGTAATTATACAATTTTACATTAATACTGCTATCTTATTTATTATGACTCTGTCATTCTGAATGTAACGCAGTGAAATGAAGAATCCGGACTTTCCATAAGATTCTTCCTTCGTCAGAATGGCAATGGCATCAAATTGCATATAGTCCTTTTAAATTGTAATATATCTTATGAAAAAAATAATTTATACCCTTTGTATCCTGGCTTCGTTTATGTTAGGATTTGCTTTTAAGGCTGTTACAGAAAACAAGTCTGACGATATGAAAAGAGTTACCGGTATTGGCGGTATCTTTTTTAAATGTAAAGATCCTGAGAAAATGAGAGAGTGGTACAAAAATCATCTGGGACTCAGTACCAATCAGTATGGAGCTGTATTTGAATGGTTTCAGGGTAGTGATAATTCTAAAAAAGGATTCAGCCAGTGGAGCCCTTTCAGTGAAAAGACTAAATATTTTCAGCCTTCGGAGAAAGATTTTATGATCAATTACAGGGTGGATAATCTTGAAAAACTTGTTGAACAGTTGAAGAAAGAAAATGTAACCGTTGTAGATAAAATTGAAACTTATGAATATGGAAAATTTGTCCATATCATGGATATTGAGGGCAATAAAATAGAGCTTTGGGAGCCTAATGATATTGAATATGAAAAATTAGGACAGAAAATGGGCAGCAAGACTACAAAATAGGTAATACATTACAGGTAGCAGTATTGGGAGCTTAAATTTAAGGGAATCAATAAGGAGTTTTTTCCCCTTTAACACGAAACATATTACCCCGCATCCCGAAATCCCGAATCACGCATCCCGAATCTTTTAACTATTCATTGCTCTTTTCCGCAAAACAGAAAATATTTCCCAGCTTGATACTGGAGTAACCGTTACTTTTTATTTTCGAAGAATTAATCATAGCTTTTGCCAGAATATCGGTTGGCAGGGGCTTCTGACTTTCTAATAGCCCTAATTTATTAGCAAATTTGATGATGCGGCTTCCCAATACTTCTCCGGTTCTTTCAGAATCTTTTCGTTCCAGCATTCCCGGCTTAAAAATAGTGATCTTGTTGAAATGCAGCTGTTTTACAGCTTCTTCCAGTTCGCCCTTCATTTTAGAATAGAAAATTTTAGACTGTGGATTTGCTCCGTAGGCTGATACCAGAATATAATCTTCCACTTCATTCTCTTTCGCTGCTTTCGCAAATTCATACTGATAATCAAAGTCTACTTTTTTCTGGGCTTCTTTGCTTCCGGCATCCTTTAAAGTTGTTCCCAGGCAGGAAAAGGCAACATCTCCTTTTACCATATTTTTCCATTCCTCCGGCTTCTCAAAATTCACCACATGAACTTTAAGCTTGTCATTTTGAATATCAACAGGCTTTCTGACAAAGATATCCACTTCATCAAACTCTTTGTCATTCAGTAACTGATTGACAAGATCTTTTCCTGTGGCACCTGTAGCACCTATTACCAGAGCTTTCATAATAATTGCGGTTTTGTGAGATTATTTCTTTCTTAAATTTACTAAATTTGAATCAAAGATTAAAGAATTAATTTGATCATTACTTATCACTTAAATTGAACATGGATGCCAACGAAATTTTAGATTATTGTCTTGCCAAAAAAGGAGTTACAGAAAGTTTTCCGTTTGATAACGAAACTCTCGTGATGAAAGTAGACACCAAAATGTTTTTACTGATGGGACTTGAGAGACAGCCGTTGGCCATTAATGTAAAAACAGATCCTGAATGGAGTGCAGAGCTTCGTGAACAATATCCTCAGATCACAGGTGCTTATCATATGAACAAAACCCACTGGAATTCTGTAACGGTAGATGGATTGAAAAGAGATCTGATCTTTAAACTCATTGATCAATCCTACGAGCTGGTTTTCAAATCCCTGACTAAAAAAGCGCAGAATGAAGTCAATTCATTATAGTAAATAAAATAAATTGAGGTACGGGATTTGTTATCTATTACTGGTGAAATAATATATTTGACATTAATAAAATAAATAACAAATGAGAAATCACCTTTTATTATTCGCAGCAGCCGGAACATTGATGCTGTCAGGCTGCACCAAGCCGGTAAATAAGAACACTACCGAAAAAAATACTTCTGCTGTATCAGCCTCTGAAAAATCTCCCGAAACTCTTAAATTAGAATTTTCAGGAACAGACGCATTTACCATTAAAAATGCCCGGCTGAAAGTGAGCTTATATGGAATGGACGAAAAACTGGCTGATGCTCCTGCTACTTTAATTACAGAACAGGAATATGAACAGAAATCAATACCTTTCACCATCAATCTGCCAATACCTGAAAATGCCGAAAGCAAGATCAATCCAAAACCTGCCGGTCCTGCAAAATATTATGTAACCATAAGCTGGGACTCTGATGGAAACGGAAAAGCAGATCAAAAAGGAGATATCTTTATTAATTATGACAAGAAGTTCCCGAATGTGAAACTGAATAATGAAACCCAGAAAATCTACTTAAAAGTACTAAAATAAACCAAAAGGCTATTCTCACCGAATAGCCTTTCTCTATATTTAAAAATCAAATTTTTCTGTTATTCTTTTATCCTCATCCAGTCTTTCAATCAATTTGTCCAGACCTTCAAATTTGATCTCATCATGAAGAAAATCCCTAAAACTTACCGTAATCTTTTCTTCATAAATATCATCCTCAAAATCAAGGATATAAACTTCCACAGTTAGTTTTTCTCCGTTTACCGTCGGATTGGTTCCGATGCTCAGCATTCCCTTATATTGGTTGCCTTTTACAAATACTTCCACAATATAAGCTCCTTTTTTAGGCAACAGCTTGATCGATTCGGTATCAATATTAGCTGTGGGATATCCGATGGTTCTTCCGATCTTTTTCCCATGAACTACAGTTCCGGAAACAGAGTAGGAGTAGCCCAACATTTCATTTGCTTCTTTAACATTTCCTGCTAAAAGCGCATTACGCACTTTTGTGGAGCTGATATTGTTTTCATGAATGTTGATGGCTTCCATCTGTTCTACTTCAAAATCAAGTTCTTTTGATAATTTCTGAAGAAGCTCAAAATTTCCGCTTTTGTTTTTTCCAAAAGAATGATCGTAGCCTATAATAAGGTACTTTACATTAAGTTTATCAACTAAAATCTGACGTACAAATTCTTCTCCGGTCAAATTTCTGAATTCTTCATCAAATTCTTTAAGGAACAAATTATCAATGCCATATTTCTCTACAAGTTGTTTCTTTTCCTCCAGCGTATTCAGAAGCTTTAAATCTTCATTCGGATTAAAAACAAATCTTGGATGCGGCCAGAAGGTAAGGATTGCAGTTTCCAGATTATTTTCTGTACCTATTTTAGTCAGTTCATCGATAATACTCTTGTGCCCGAGATGTACCCCGTCAAACATTCCTAAAGACAACGCTAGAGGCTTCTGTGAGGAGTAATCTGTAAAATTCTTGAAAACTTTCAAAACGGAAAAATTTTGATTGCAAATATAAAACCTTTATTTTTAATGTAACGGAGAGAACCTGAAAATTTAAAAATGAAAAATTCTGAAAATATCCTGTATTATATTGTATGATAATAATGACAAATTAATGAATTGTGTATTTGCTGTTAAATATAATGATAAATAATGAATTTTACATAGTAAATGGCAAACTCCTTCCTCTCTTCAAAAGCATGATAAAAATCTTTTTTTTACCAATTGCGGGTTTATGAAGAATCACTATATTTGCACCAAGAAAAAATTTAGCAATGGCAAACCAAATTAAAGGTAAAATTTCTCAAATTATTGGTCCGGTAATCGACGTTGTCTTCACAGATGTGGAAGCTGTTCCAGCAATCTATGACGCGTTAGAAATTACAAAAGAAAACGGTGAAAAAGTAGTTTTAGAGGTAGAACAACATATTGGCGAAGATACAGTAAGATGTATCGCAATGGACGCTACTGACGGTCTTAAAAGAGGGCAGGACGTAATTGGATACGGAAATCCTATTATGATGCCTATCGGAGAGGCTGTAAACGGAAGACTATTCAACGTTGTTGGTGATGCTATCGACGGACTTCAAGATATTTCTAAGGATGGTGGTCTTCCAATTCACAGACCAGCTCCAAAATTTGATCAATTATCAACTTCAGCAGAAGTTTTATTTACAGGTATTAAAGTAATCGACCTAGTTGAGCCTTATGCAAAAGGAGGTAAAATTGGATTGTTCGGTGGTGCCGGTGTAGGTAAAACAGTATTGATCCAGGAGTTGATTAACAATATTGCAAAAGGACACGGAGGTCTTTCTGTATTCGCCGGAGTAGGTGAAAGAACGAGAGAAGGAAATGACCTTTTGAGAGAGATGTTGGAATCAGGTATTATCAAGTATGGTGATGATTTCATGCACTCTATGGAAAACGGAGGCTGGGATCTTTCTAAAGTAGACTTAGAAGCTATGAAAGATTCAAAAGCTGCGTTCGTTTTCGGACAGATGAACGAGCCGCCAGGTGCAAGAGCGAGAGTAGCACTTTCTGGTCTTACATTGGCTGAGTACTACAGAGACGGTGGAGAAAGCGGACAAGGTAGAGACGTACTTTTCTTCGTAGACAACATCTTCCGTTTTACACAGGCTGGTTCTGAGGTATCTGCACTTCTTGGTCGTATGCCATCAGCGGTAGGTTACCAACCAACGCTAGCTTCTGAAATGGGTGCGATGCAGGAAAGAATTACTTCAACTAAAAATGGTTCAATTACTTCAGTACAGGCGGTATACGTACCTGCGGATGACTTAACTGACCCGGCTCCTGCAACTACGTTTGCTCACTTGGATGCAACTACGGTACTTGACAGAAAGATTGCTTCATTAGGTATCTATCCAGCGGTAGATCCACTAGCTTCTACTTCTAGAATCCTTGCTCCTGAAGTTATCGGTCACGATCACTACAACTGTGCTCAAAGAGTAAAAGAAATCCTTCAAAGATATAAAGCACTTCAGGATATCATCGCAATCCTTGGTATGGAAGAACTTTCTGAAGAAGATAAAGCTGTTGTATACCGTGCAAGAAAAGTTCAGAGATTCTTATCTCAGCCTTTCCACGTAGCAGAGCAGTTTACAGGTATCCCAGGATCATTGGTAGACATCAAAGATACAATCAAAGGATTCAACATGATTATGGATGGTGAATTAGATCACTTACCAGAAGCAGCTTTCAACCTGAAAGGAACTATCGAAGAAGCTATCGAAGCAGGACAAAAAATGTTAGCTGAAAACGCTTAATAATTAGACATAAAGATTACAGATACAAGACATGAGACTTTAAGGTTGTCTGAAATCTGAAATCTGAAATCTTCAAATCTAAATTAAAATGAATATAAAAATTTTAACACCAGAATACGTAGTTTTTGAAGGAGAAGTAGACTCAGTATTATTGCCTGGAAAAAATGGTGAATTTCACATCATGAAAAACCACGCAGGAATTGTTTCTTCTTTAATCGGAGGTGATGTAAAGCTTTTTGCTAACTCTATTGATGAGGCTTATGCTAAAAATTTCACTAAAGAAGCCGGAAAAGACTCTGTTTTTGCTTATGCTATCAAAAGCGGTGTTGTAGAATTTAATCATAATAAAGGAATTATCCTTTGTGAATAATTAAATGAAAAGCTAAATATATTTTCAAGAAAGTGTAACTTTGCGTTACACTTTTTTTATTTGTAAAAGTCTGATTGTATGAAGAGAGGCATAATCATATTATTTACAGTTCTGGGTGTTTTCCTCCATGCCCAGAATATCAAAACCAAAAGAGGAATTATTAATCTTGACGGTATTCCGGTAGCTAAGCTCTCCAACAAATCCAGCGAATATACGTTTATGGATCTTAAAGAGACCCCGATGTATACGATTAAATTCATTGATAAAAGCATCGTGGATTCTGTTCGCGACAGTTATATCATTGTCAACAGAGTGTACAACAGGGACAAAACCATCGAAATTGATTACTCGTCACCTTCTGCATTTTCCGGAGAAGAAAAATCTGCAGTCTTTACTTCAGTTAAAGATCTTAAAATTATTGATAACAAAGGGATCAATGTTAAAAATCTGGATGAGCTTTTTTCAAATGTTCCGAAAAGGAAGCTGGACGCTAAAACAAAAGATGCTTATGCGATCAGAAAGAAAATAGACAAAATGAATATTGAGGTCAATAAAGTGGGAGAGATCCTTAGTAATGGCGTTCCGGTGGGATATTTTACCAATCTGCCGGTAAGTTTTGGTTCGGAAGATACCATTATGGACAAAACACCTATTGATATTGAAATTTATGATGCTAAAAGTAAACTTATCGGAAGGTATATTACCACAACAAAACAGCTGAAAACAGCGGGAGGAAAGTCTTTTACCATCTATAGAGAAATGTCCGGAAGAGCTTCAATCCTGAAATTCCCGACCTACAAAGCATTGGCTGAGCGCATGGCGATTATGGATCCTAATTTTATCAAAATACAGGAAAAAGTAAACGTAGGTACTGTTTCAAAAGAGACCCCTAATTAATGTAATACAGATTTTATCAATAGGAACGGGCTTTAACCCGTTTTTTTATTATGTATCAAATTCATCCGGCTTTAACCAAAACTTTAAAACCACCCGTCAAAAATTCTTTGAATTTTTGCCACCCCTCCGGAGGAGGGGAATATTTTGCCGGTTTATATATGGTAGTTAAAAATTTGGACTTGATGATCCTTCTTTATGAAAAATTTTATTCTCTTAAATAAAAATTTAGATCTGTGTCATCCGTGAAATCTGTGAGAGATTATATTTTAATCAAAACAAGTCTTATTCATTCAGAAAAATAAGAATTCACGGAAAATTAACCATTTTTAAAAATCCCTGAGAAAAAAACGGAATTTTTTATAAACTTAAAATTACGCCGTTTTCCTTCAATTGCTGCATTGGTTTTGAGAACCAGAACAGCTCAAAATCATCGAA
This sequence comes from Chryseobacterium sp. NRRL B-14798, assembly GCF_050470705.1. Taxonomy (NCBI): domain Bacteria; kingdom Pseudomonadati; phylum Bacteroidota; class Flavobacteriia; order Flavobacteriales; family Weeksellaceae; genus Chryseobacterium; species Chryseobacterium sp. NRRL B-14798. The sequence goes on from NZ_JBFLUL010000005.1 coordinate 2,458,205, forward strand.
ATTTTCTTCAAAATGATTCTTAAGTTGTTGAATAGTAGGTTTTTTAGAATTTTCAACAGCATTTTCTTCCAGTACATTCATCAGCCATTCTGCTTTTTCCTGTTCCAGTTCCACCTTCACAATATTGGTTTTTAAGTGGAATGTAAGAAGCGTATACGTACCAGAATATTTCTTTTTATTTTTTACGCGATTCTCAGCGATTACATTTTTGGTTAAAAAGACAACTTTGGAATTGGTCTTCAACTGAAACTGCCCATCTTCCAAAAGACAGTCGTGAATATAATCCGGATGAATGGTTGTTCTTGGAATTTTAAAATCAAACCATTCCTGAAGCGGCAGTTCGAAATTGACTCCATGCATATAATTGAATAAAGATTTCTTTAATCCGAAGCTGAACCTGTTATGATCGATTCCGGTTTTATCTTTAAAATCAATATCATTATTGGCAAACAAAATTTCCTGTTTTACCGGAATGACTCCAAAATCTTCCGGGCTTATTCCCACTGGTGAATGAGCTGTCATCGCAAACTGATGCCAGAAACCACTCTGAAGGATTCCCATTTCAAACATTTGTCTCACCATTTCAAGGGAGTCTACAGTTTCCTGAATGGTTTGGGTAGGATAGCCATACATCAGATACGCATGAACCATAATTCCTGCTTCTGTAAAATTTCTTGTTACATTGGCAACCTGTTCCACAGAAACTCCTTTATCAATTAATTTCAGCAGTCTGTCACTTGCTACTTCAAGTCCACCGGAAACAGCCACGCATCCTGAAAGCTTCAGAAGATAACAGAGATCACGGGTAAAGCTTTTTTCAAAACGGATATTGGTCCACCAGGTAACCACCAGATTTCTTCGGAGAATTTCCAGAGCAACCTCTCTCATAAGGGCAGGTGGAGCAGCTTCATCTACAAAATGGAATCCTGTCTCACCGGTTGTACGGATCAGTTCTTCAATCCGGTCTACCAGAATTTTCGCAGAAATAGGTTCGTAGATTTTAATATAGTCTAAAGAAATATCACAGAATGTACATTTTCCCCAGTAGCATCCGTGTGCCATCGTCAGTTTGTTCCATCGTCCGTCGCTCCATAAACTGTGCATCGGATTGGCGATTTCGATAACGGAAATATATTGATCCAGTTTTAAATCTGTATAATCAGGAGTACCTATTTCAGACTGTTTGAAGTCGTGTCTTCTAGAATTATTCTTGTAAACAACTTCATTATTTTCTAGAAGAAAAGTTCTTTTAAATTCACCTTCCCCGGCGGTAATTTCTAAATTTTGGTGAAGAAGTTCCAATGGAAGCTCACCGTCATCTAAAGTAATAAAATCAAAAAATTCAAATACTCTCTGGTCTTTAACTTCTCTTAATTCTGTATTGGGAAATCCTCCTCCCATCGCAATTTTAATGTGAGGATAATGCTTTTTGATCCATTGGGCGCATTTGAAACCGGAATAAAGATTACCGGGAAACGGTATTGAAAAGCAAACCAGTTTTGGCTGCACAGTTTCTATTTTTTCCTGAAGAATTTTTAAAGTAAATTCATCTATAAAGGTAGGCTCACCAGATAGTTTAGAATATAATTCATCGAAAGAATTGGCACTTTTCCCAAGGCGTTCCGCATATCTGCTGAAACCAAAATCAGCATCAATATTTTCTACAATATAATCGGAAATATCTTCTAAATAAAGTGTTGCCAGATGTTTGGCCTTATCCTGAAGACCCATATTTCCAAAAGCAAATTCCATATCATCCAGCTGGTTGAAACGGGAAGCTTCGGGAAGAAAGTTCATGCTGCAGATCTGTCTTGCCAGTGTAGGTGTTTTTCCCTGTAGAAAAGGAATCACCTGATCTATCGTTTTTAAATACTCTTCTCTTAAGGCATAAATTCTCCGGGAATTTTCAGAGGTGTTCTGAAGATCAATTTCTTTATTGAAAACCTTGAGTATTCCGTCCTTTGAAAATAATTCCAAAATAACATCGATCCCCAAATCTACCTGGTAGCTGGAAATATTTTTGGTATTTAAAAATCCTTTAATATAAGCCGTTGCAGGATAAGGAGTATTAAGTTGGGTAAAAGGCGGAGTAATAAGAAGCAGGTCTTTCAACAGAAATTTTTTGCAAAGTTATTCTAAAGTTTTTTTAGAAAAAAATTTTTTCTCCTGATTATAAACAGTCCGAAAAAGTCTTCAGAAATAGTTTGCTTTATTACATCCTTTTTATCACAATTGTTTTATTTCCAATCTTGAAAATGGTATCTTAGAATAAATCAGCGGGTTTGTTAAACAAAGCATCAGTAGCATTGTTATCGATAAAGTTTAGAAAAGCATCTTCATCAAAATATCCGTCCTCATCAAGAATTGCCGGATTTAATAATTCGATTTCACTAGGTTTTTCCAGGCTGATATTTTCAATAAACTTTCCGGTTTTGCCTGTGATCTCATTGTGAAAACTGATTAAGTATCTGGAATAAATATTACTCTCAGCAACAGTGTAATGTCCGTTTTCTGCAATAAGTGAAGTCATAATGCTTCCTCCTATGTAGGTTTCATTATCATTCCCCGAAGCACCAAACAATACTTTTGAGGTAACATTTCCAGCGCAATACAGCGAACCGTTGATGATGATATTTTCTGCCTGTATATTACCGGTAACTATAAGGACAATAAAATCTTCCACAAAAAGTTTCTCTGATAAATGAAGATCACCATCAATAAGAATAATTTTATATCCTTCCTCATCAGAAGTAATCAGTTCCAGAGAAGTATTGGTATCATTTTGTATAAGAACAATTTCAGGAGCATCATTTTCATTATTGATGTACAGGGAAGCGTCCTTTAACTTTTCTGCTGTTTCATCGTCCAGCATTTCGAGAAATTCACTAAGACTTTCTTCATCGATGCCGCTTTCATTGAAAAAATTGTTTTCCAGGGCTTCGTGAGCAATGCTGTATAGATTTTCTGATTTTTCTTTGAGGTGTTTGTATAATTGGTCTTTGGTTAGTTTTTGCAATTCTTTCATCGGTTTTTAAAAGTATATACATTATCTATTCGGTGGGGGAAACACCTGTTAATAGACTGATGCAATATAGTCAGATAAATTGTGTTACGCCAGAAAGAGATGTATTTTTTCAATTTTTTTTCTTTTTGATAATTTCCTGAGCTGAAAAATTAGATCATTTCATACAAAAACCGGACTCATAAAGAGGTCCGGTATTTGTATTGTTTTGTATATCAGTCAATAAAAATTTTAGATATGGTTTATTTTCTTTTGGTCTCCAATCACATTCAGGGTAACTCCCAAAAGAATTAAAGTAATCCCGATGAGTAAATTCAGAGTGAATTTTTCATGAAACATCAGGACACTGATCAATACAGCAACAACAGGTTCCAAAGCTCCCAAAATAGCCACAGGAGTAGATCCGATATATTTAATAGCATATACCAGACAAAGACTGGAGATCACTGTAGTCAGAAAGGCAAAAATAAGGAAGTTAATGAAGATCTCTGTTGAAGGAATAGCAAACGATGCATGTGCTGTGACCGCTTTGGACATAAAGAACAGTGAGGTGAAAAGCATTGAATAAAATGTAAGCTTGAATCCGGAAACCTTGATATTCGACTTGTTGACGATAACCATATATAAAGCATAGAACAGTGAACTGAGCATGACAATTCCCAACCCTGCAAAGTTGATTTCCAGTCCTTTTCCTTTTAAACATAAAACAATAACTCCCGCGAAAGCAAGAAGTAAAGAAGCTCCGGATAATCTGGTAAGTCTCTCCTTATAAAAGAAAAGCATGATCAATGCGACAATAATAGGATAAATAAATAAAACGGTAGAGGCAATCCCCGGTGTCAGGAAATCATACCCCAAAAAGAGAAACTCTGAAGAAAGGGCATAACAGATACCAAGGATGGCCAGGATTAAGACCTCTTTTTTATTGATTCTAAAACTCTCCCCTGAATACAGCAGATATCCTCCCACCATTAATGCTGAAAAGAAAAATCTGTAAAACAGCGTAATATCCATTGAAAAATGCGCCTGCTTTACGGGCAGAATAAAAATCGGAATCAGACCATAGGAAACGGCCGACAAAATTCCCAGTGTGTAACCTCTAAGTTTCATGTGCTTTATAGTTATTAAACAAAAAAGCCACTGAATCAATCAGTGGCTTTTTTTATTTTTTTAAGATTAAATCGGTTTAAAACTTAATCCTTGTTCCTGCAGTAATTTTTGTTCCTGCTCTTTGTAGTAGCCACCTACTAATTTATCATGAATTGCTTCAAACGCTGCCAGAGTTTCATTGATCTCTGCATCGGTATGAGAAGCGGTAGGAATAAGCCTTAAAAGAATCATTCCCTTCGGAATGACCGGATATACCACCACAGAGGTGAAAATACCGTAATTCTCTCTTAAATCTTTTACCAATAGAGTAGCCTCTACAGGAGTTCCCTGCATCATTACCGGAGTTACACAAGTATTAGTGTCTCCAATATTGAATCCTCTATCTGTAAGTCCGTTCTGTAGTTTGTAAACATTCTCCCAAAGTTTAGCTTTGATTTCAGGTCTTGATCTCAATAGCTCCAGTCTTTTTAATCCTCCGATTACCATTGGCATCGTAAGAGATTTTGCAAAGATTTGTGATCTTAAGTTGAATTTCAGATATCTGATGATTTCTTTGTCACCCGCAAGGAATGCTCCGAAACCAGCCATTGATTTTGCAAATGTAGAGAAATAGACATCGATCTGATCGTTACAGTCCTGCTCTTCACCTACACCGGCTCCTGTTTTACCAAGAGTTCCGAAACCGTGGGCATCATCTACTAAAAGTCTGAACTGGTATTTGGATTTAAGATCGCAGATCTCTTTGATTTTTCCCTGTTGTCCTCTCATCCCGAAAACTCCTTCTGTGATCACAAGGATACCTCCACCTGTTTCTTCAGCTACCTTAGTGGCTCTCTGAAGGTTTTTCTCAAGACTTGCCATATCATTATGCTTGTAGGTAAATCTTTTACCGGAATGAAGTCTTACTCCATCCACGATGCAGGCATGAGAATCCATATCATAAACAATCACATCATTTCTGCTTACCAAAGCATCAATGGTAGAAACCATTCCCTGGTAACCGAAATTCAATAAGTATGCTGATTCTTTTTTTACGAAGTCTGCCAGTTCTCTTTCCAGCTGAAGGTGCTGGTCTGTTTCTCCGGACATTGCTCTTGCTCCCATTGGATAGAACATTCCATATTCTGCAGCCGCTTTCGCATCCGCTTCTATTACTTCAGGGTGATTACACAGCCCTAAATAGTCATTGGCACTCCAGAAAATTACTTCTCTCCCCTGAAATTGCATTCTCGGGCCGATAGGTCCCTCTAATCTTGGGAAAATAAAATAGCCTTCACCATAATCTGCAAATTGTCCAAGTGGTCCTGGATTTTCTTTTATTCTTTCAAAAATATCCAACATTGTATCGTAATTTTTAAGTAATAAAGCCTTTTTTGTCTGAATACGCAAAAGGCTTTATTTATTTGTATCGTGATTTTATTCGTTCTTATTTGATAAACTCGGTTTTGAAAACTTCGTCATAGTTGTGAACACAGTTGTTAACAAATCCTTGTTCTGCCATCCATTTGTCACTGTATACTTTAGTGATGTATCTGGAACCGTGGTCAGGATAAATCAAAACAACTACGTCATTTTCTGTAAGTTCATGAGACTGGGCATACTGCATCAATCCCTGGGTTACAGCTCCGGTAGTATAACCTCCCATGATGGCTTCTTTCAAAGCAATTTCGCGGGTTCTGTACGCGGACATTTCATCATTTACCCTTACAAACTCATCTACCTTGTCAAAAAGCAGGGCAGAAGGGATCAGGTTTTTACCCATTCCTTCAATCTGATAAGGATGTACATCTTCTTTATGTATTTCTCCTGTTTCGTGATAGCTTTTAAGGATCGAACCGTCTGCATCTACACCAATAATCTTGATATCAGGATTTTTTTCCTTCAAAAATTTGGCAGAACCAGACAGCGTACCCCCCGTTCCGGTGCAGGCAAAAAGGTGAGTGATCTTACCTTGTGTCTGTTCCCAGATCTCGGGACCTGTTGTCTGATAGTGTGCATCAATATTCAATTCGTTAAAATATTGATTGATGTAAATAGAATTAGGAGTTTCCTGAGCGATTCTTTTAGCTACTTCATAATATGACCTTGGATCATCTGCCGGTACATTGGCCGGGCATATATATACCGTAGCTCCCAATGCTTTCAGATAAGCAATTTTTTCAGGTTTTGTTTTATCACTTACTGCAAGAATACATTTATATCCCTTAATGATACATACCATCGCAATAGAAAACCCGGTATTACCGGAAGTAGTTTCTACAACTACAGAATCTTCTTTTAAAAGGCCTTTTTTCTCTGCGTTTTCTATAATATGAAGTGCGATTCGGTCTTTAGTGGAATGTCCAGGATTATATGATTCTAACTTGGCATAAATGGTTGCTGGAATATCTTTTGTCACAGTATTTAGCTTCACCATCGGAGTGTGTCCTATCAGGCCAAGAATATTATCGTAAACATTACTCATTATTTGTTATTTTCAATAAAAATCTGACTGCAAAAATACAAAAAAATAAATAATTACTAAACTTTTGTTTGATTTCTAGGGCATAGTTTGTAAAAAAATATTTTAGTATTTTCAGTTTTGACACGAGTATAATCGCAAATACTGCGCCAAAATTTTTAAATTTTGTTAAAACCCGCATAAAATAAGATAAAAGCCTTATTTTCGCATAATTGATTTAATACTATGAAAAATTGGACTTTTAGGCAATGGAACACCGTTTCAGGATGGGTGATTTTCGTTATTGCTTTCTTTACGTACTTGTCCACCATAGAACCCAATTTCAGTTTCTGGGATTGTGGCGAGTACATTTCTTCTGCAGTAAAACTTGAAGTAACGCACGCTCCCGGAGCTGCTTTATTCCAGATAGTGGGTGCCGTGGCAGCCATTTTTGCATTAGGGAAAGGCGAAAACTATTCTATCGTGATCAACGCGATGTCTGCATTGTTCAGTGCGCTGACTATTTTATTTTTGTTTTGGACGATCACTCATTTTGTGAGAAGACTTTTAAACAAAGATTTTGAAGAAATTACAAAACATCAGGAAATCTCTATTTTATTTGCGGGAGCAGTGGGAGCACTTTGCTTTACATTCTCAGATACGTTCTGGTTCTCTGCGGTAGAGGGAGAGGTTTACTCTATGGCTTCTATGTTCATTGCGCTTTTGGTCTGGTTAATCACCAAATGGGAGAATGAGTATCAGGCGGGAGACAGTGAAAGATGGATTATTCTTATTTTCTTCGTTTTAGGACTTTCTGTAGGAGTACATATGATGTGTATGCTGGCAATTCCTGCAGTATGTCTGGTATACTATGCAAGAAATTACAAGTTTACCTGGAAAAACTTTATCTGGGCAAACCTTATTACATTAGGGATTTTGATTATTGTTTTCAAAATTATCTTCCCTTTAATTATGACAATGTTCGGAAGACTTGAGATTTTCTTTGTGAATGGTCTTGGACTTCCTTTCCACTCCGGAACCATTGCAGCGTTTATTTTAATGGTAGCGATCTGCTACTTCTTAATTAAATATGCAAGAAAGGCAAAAAGAAACATTTATCAGACGGCTGCATTATCTGTAGTTTTCATGATGATAGGGTTCTCCTGCTGGATGGTTATTCCTATCAGAGCGAATGCCAACCCGCCAATGAACCTTAATGATCCGGATACGGCAATCGGTATGCTCGATTATTATAACAGAGAGCAGTATGGTGACTGGCCTACTATTTACGGACAAAACTACACGGCATTCCTTGATGCTAACGGAATTGAGAAAAACGAAGACGGAAGTTTCAAAACAAAGAAAACCGGGGAAATCTATGAAAAAGATGAAAAAACCGGAACCTACAGAAAAACGGGAGACCGTTTCAATTATGTATTCAACAAGTCTCAGGTAAGCTTAATGCCGAGAATGTTTAATGAAGATAAGGATGTAATGGCCAACTATATTTCTATGTATGGCGCTCCTGATTTTACATTTAATTATTCTAATGAAGATGTGGCAGACAATCCGCAGGCAAAGCAGATCTTTGACGAACTGAGAGCAAAATATGAAGATAAATCAATTACCGCTTCAGATTATCTGAAAGTAAAGCCTTATAACCTGATCAATGTTCAGAAGCCTTCATTCCTTCAGAATATGGATTATTTTATTACGTTTCAGAATGGATATTATTTTGTAAGATACCTCATGTGGAACTTCGTAGGAAGACAAAATGATCTTGAAGGAAACATGGAAAGCACAAAAGGAAACTGGATTTCCGGAATTCCTTTCGTTGATAATGCTGTGGTAGGAAATCAGGATAAAATGCCTGCTAAATTTAAGAATGAAAGTACAGTTAAATTCTTCTTCCTTCCGTTAATTTTAGGATTGATTGGGTTCTTCTTCCAGTTGAACAGAGATTTCGGAAGATTCTATGCATTGTTATCTTTATTTATTTTAACAAGTGTAGGGATTGTTTTCTATACTGGGGTAAAACCTTTTGAACCGAGAGAAAGAGATTATGCAATGGTAGGTTCTTTCTATGCATTTGCGATCTGGATCGGTTTGGGTGCCGGAGCTATTCTTTGGTTCTTACAATCTAAAATAAAATCAAACGGGGCTAATATTGCTCTGGGAGTGGTTTTATTAGGAGTACCATTCATGATGGGCTTCCAGAACTATAATGTTCATGACAGAAGCAACAGATATACTGCATACGACTATGCGTATTCAGTGTTAAAATCATTGCCGAAAAACGATATCCTTTTCGTTTACGGAGATAACGATACTTACCCGGTTTGGGCTATTCAGGAGACAGAACAGTTCAGGGATGATGTGAAGGTGGTTAACTTTACTCTTGCTTCAACTCCATGGAATCTGGATCAGATCAAAAGAAGAACGTACAATGCAATGGGAATCCCTAGCCAGCTGACACACGACGACTATAGAGATGGGGTAAACGACCAGATCTATATGATGAAGAAGGAAGATTGGGAAGGTGTTTTCTCTATGTTGAAAGAACAGGGAGCTCCGGAAACAGAATTCCAGTCTTTCAGAAAATATCTTACTCAGGATTCTTTAACTTTGAAACAGGCGATTGAATTCATTAAATTCAAATCTCCTGAAAAAGACGAATTGTTGAAAATGTATTTTGGAGAAGAGAAATTTGAAAAATACAATATCCTTCCGGTAAACAAATTCATCCTTCCTGTGAATAAAGAAAATGCTTTAAAAGCAGGAATTATCAACAAAGAAGATCTTCCAAACGTAGCCAATCAGATTATGATTACTTACAAAGGAAATACGCTTTATAAGAACAACCTGATTTTGATGGATCTTTTAGCGAACTTCGACTGGAAGCGTCCGATCAACTTCTCATCAGGAGGTATTTATGACAGCGAAAATATTTTCTATCTGAACGATTACCTTCAGTTTGACGGATTCAGTTACAGATTGATTCCTATCCAGACACCTCCGAGCGCTGATGGAGATATGGGACGAGTAGATGCCAATTCTCTTTATAATGTAGTGAAAAACTTCAGATGGGGGAACTTCAAAAACTTAAATGCTCACTTTGATGAAACGGCTACTTCCAATATCATCAGCTATAGAATGTCAGCGAGCAGAGCGGCAGCAGCCCTTGCATTAAGCGGACAGAAAGCTAAAGCATTGGAAATTCTGGATCTTGCAGCCAAAGAAATTCCGGCAGAGAAATATAATGATCCCCGTTCATTAAGTTCAATTGTTTCAGGATACATTATTGCAGGGCAGGAGCAGAAAGGTCTTCAGATTGCTGAAGTGCTTAAAAAAGGAATCTTTGAAGAGTATGATTATTATTTAAGTCTTTCCAAAGCAGATCAAAGCTATCTGAGAAGACAGATGAGAACAAAACCAATGGAATATTCTCTTGTGGTTTCTGCAGTAACAGATGCTTATACAAAGATCGGACAGAAAGAAAAAGCATATGCTTATCTGGTAAAATCCATAGAGCCGATTGACAAGAAGTTCAATGTATTTATCAAAGATCTTCAGGAAATGGGCAGAGATAAGGCGATGAAAGAGTCTGAAAATGTACAGGAAATTACGCCTTTCTATCAGTACTTATTTGATGTGATGGAGCCTTATGATTCTACCTATTCCAAAGAAAAGGAAAATCAGATTACGACTGCAATTATCAAAGCAACAAAATAAAATACTTTAAAACGGAACTTCGGTTCCGTTTTTTTATTATTGGGAATCCTGAATTTTAAGATTATATTTGTGAAAGTAAAAATACATAATGTCCGAAACACAAAATAACAAATTCCCAATGTATGCCGTCATTGCTACGGTTCTTTTTAAACTTCTTTTTTTATTAACGCACTATATCCAGGAAGATGCGTTTATCACCTGGAGAGTTGCCCAGAATCTATTGGATTATGGAGTAATCGGCTTCAATGGAGATACTAAAATTTCTGCATCTACAACACATCTGTATGTTTTTGTATCCTATATTTTCAATCTTGTTTTTGGAAAAGAAAATTTTATTGAGCCTCTTTTGATTTTTAATTCCATACTGTTTACCATAGGAACTTTATGGCTGTCTAATCTGGTTTTAAAAAATCCATGGCATAAGGCAATCTTTATATTTCTGATCGGTATTTTACCGCCAGCCATTAAAATTTCAATCCTTGGTATGGAATATGGAATTCTGTTTTTTCTGGAGATGGCATTGTTGTACTACGGATTTAACAAAGGGAAAAAATGGGTTGTGACACTTCTTCCCGTTTTAATCATGTTTACCAGAATTGATACCGTCATATTCCTGGGAATTGTATTTCTTGTGGATCTGTTCTGGAACAGAAAAATAAGATGGAATTATATCTTCGGAGGAGCTTTTGGAGTTTTATCAACAGTTGCTTTCAACTGGTTTTACTTTGGTGAACTGGTGAACAATACCATTACCGCAAAAAAATTGCTTTACAGTGAAAATTTTACGATCCAGCAGCATATCGGGTATTTCTTTAAAAGCTTTGGAAATTTCTGGGGAATGCTGAAAGTTCCGGGAGATTTCAATCCGCTGACTATCGTAGTTTTGATTTTTGAATTGCTTTGTTTTATTTATCTGATCAGACAAAGAGAAAAAAGAAACTATTTTTTGTGGATGATTTTCCTTTTCGGATGGGCAAAACAAATCATATTTATTTCTCAAAAGAGCTTATTTGACTGGTATTACTGGGTGCCACAACTTTTGCTTTTCGTTCCCGTTCTTATTTTTGTACTGGAACAGAAAGAGAAGAAAAATCTATGGCTGTCATTACTTTTTGTATTCTATATCTTCCCAATGCTTGTCTTCCAGACGGTTCACTGTATTGCAACAGGAAACGGAGAATGGAACTACCGCAGAACGATTGGTACCTTTTTAAACCAATATGAAAAAGATAAAAACCAATGGATTTTATTGGAGCCGGCAGGTTATGTGCCTTATTTTTCAGGATTAAAAACGATTGATGAGGTTGGATTGGTAGATAAACAGATTCAGGAGGAAATTAAAAAAGATAAAACAAATTACTGCATCAACACGGTAAAAACAAGAAAACCGAAATATCTTCTTTCTTATCAGAATTTATATGAAGAGAAGAACGCCAATTCAGAATACTATAAAACCCATTATAAGCTTTTGAAGGAATTCCGTGTGAAAGATCATCTGAATAGTGATCATAAGATTCTGGAAAAAATTTACCATCTGAAACCTTCCGGAACAGACTATAATTTGTACATTAGAATTGATTAAAAGATTTAAAAATTGAAAGAATTCAGAAAAAAAGTTTTATAATAACTCTTTCACTCTAATACTCTCAAACCGTCCGACCCAACAATCACTGCAACCTAATATCTAAAACCTAATACCTGAAAAAATGAAATACTGTGCTTTTCTCCGTGGCGTCAACGTAAAAGGAACCAATATGAAAATGGCGGAAGTCTGCGAGGTTTTTAAAGATACGGGGATGAAAGACGTAAGTTCAATATTGGCGTCCGGAAATATTGTGTTTTCTTCAGATAAAAATGTTGAGGAGTTAAAGACCATTCTTGAAAAAGCGATGTCAGACCATTTTTCTTACGAAGCTTTTTTGTTTGTGAAAACCCAGGAAGAGATAGAAGTGTTCTGGAACAGTATTCCTTTTGAAAAGAACGATACATTTCACATCTATGGCTTTGTAGGGATTCCCGGAGTGGAAAAGGTTTTGATGGAGGAGTTTCAGAAAGCCACTCAGGTAGAAAATGAAAAGGCTGCAATCGTTAATGATATATTTTACTGGCAGGTTCCGAAAGGAAATACCTTAGATTCTACCTTCGGGAAAGTATTAGGTAAAAAGAGCCTTAAAGATCAGTTTACCAGCAGGAATGTGAATACATTTGAAAAAATTTTGAAAAAGATGAATTAAAATACACGAATCATCCTTCGATATAGCTTATCCAGTTATTATAACATTTATTGGAAATTCAATAGGAACGGGCTTTAGCCCGTTTATCAAAAAAGTAACAGTCATTGGCTTCAGCCAAAACCTATTTTATTTTTATAAATTATAGTAGTGTTTCCCACAGATTTTGCTGATCTACATAGATTCTACCTTTGGAAAGTATTGGGCAAAAAAAGCCTTAAAGATCAGTTTACCAGCAGGAAGGTGAACGGGCATGAGAAAATTTAAAAAAATTTTAAATAATTATCGCAATGCTTCGACAGGCTCAGCATGACACCGCTAAAAAATAACGTTAATATAATGTGGCTTCGACGTAGGTGTTTGTACATTGATGGTTTATACTTTGTATTATAATTTTCAAATAAATAAAATAGCTAGTATCAGAGCTGTCATGCTGAGCCTGTCGAAGCATCCATCAATTATCAAGTCCTCATTAACTGTTAGTATTAGGGTTGTCCTGCTGAGCCTGTCGAAGCATCTATCAATTATCAAGCCCTCATTAACAGTTAGTATTAGAGCTGTCCTGCTGAGCCTGTCGAAGCATCTATCAATTATCAAGCCCTCATTAACAGTTAGTATTAGAGCTGTCCTGCTGAGCCTGTCGAAGCATCTATCAATTATCAAGCCCTCATTAACAGTTAGTATTAGAGCTGTCCTGCTGAGCTTGTCGAAGCATCCATCACTTATTAATTATCCAGTGCCGATTAACAGTTAGTATGAGAGCTGTCATGCTGAGCCTGTCGAAGCATCGATCAATAAATAATCAGAAATCCAAAAGCCAAAAACGATTGCTGCCATAGCCTGTTAAAGCAATCAAATAATTTCCATTTGTGAAACTTTCTCAGTATTTTTACTGAACTTTTTAATTACAACAAAATGATTCAGTATTTAGATAATATTTCGCACAAAGATTCAAAAAACTTTTTCCTTATTGCCGGACCTTGTATTATTGAAGGGGAAGATATGGCATTAAGAATTGCTGAAAAAGTAATCAGTATTACAGACAAATACAATATTCCCTATATTTTCAAAGGAAGCTTCAAAAAGGCTAACAGAAGCCGTGTAGATTCTTTCACGACGATTGGTGAAGAGAAATCTCTGGAAATTCTTAAAAAAGTGGGAGAGACATTCAATATTCCTACCACAACAGATATTCATGAGAATGAACATGCAGTATTAGCAGCACAGTATGTGGATGTTTTACAGATTCCTGCATTCCTGGTGCGCCAGACAGATTTATTGGTGGCTGCTGCTAAAACAGGAAAATGTGTTACCCTTAAAAAAGGTCAGTTCCTTTCTCCGGAAGCGATGAAGTTTGCCGTTCAGAAAATTACAGATTCCAACAATCAGAAAGTAGCCATCATTGAAAGAGGAAATTCTTTCGGATATACGGATCTTATCGTGGATTACAGAGGAATTCCTACCATGAGAGAATACGCGCCTGTGATTCTGGACGTTACGCACTCTCTGCAGCAACCTAATCAAAGCTCAGGCGTTACAGGCGGAAGACCGGACCTTATTGAAACCGTTGCCAAAGCAGGAATTGCAGTGGGAGCAGACGGAATTTTCATCGAAACACATCCTACACCGGAAACCGCGTTATCTGATGGTGCCAACATGTTAAGATTAGATTTATTAGAAGATTTGTTACAAAAATTGACAAGAATTAGAGAATCGATTTTGTAATTGTTAAAAAAACATTAATTTTAGAAATTCTAAAACATTTCTTTTGAAAAAACTAGTTTTACCGCTAAGCCTTATGGTCCCTGTATTGTTTTTCTCCCAACAAAGGAAAAAAGATACAGCGACCACTAAAGTAACCGATATAGAGGAAGTTGTCTTCCAGAAAAAAGCAACAGGAAAAACAAACGACCTTACCAACGTAAGAATTTCAGCAAAAGAAGCGAAATCAGTAGCTTCTATAAATGGTGGGATTGAAGGATTGCTTAAAACACTACCTTCCGTAAACTCCAATACCGAGCTGTCCTCACAATATATGGTTCGTGGTGGAAACTATGATGAAAACCTGATCTACATTAATGATATTGAGATCTACAGACCTTTCCTGATCAGAAACTCTCAACAGGAAGGGATGAGTATTATCAACCCGGATATGGTTTCTGCAGTGAATTTCTCTGCGGGAGGATTTGAAGCTAAGTATGGCGATAAAATGTCTTCTGCCTTAAATATCTATTACCGTGAGCCTGAAAAATTTGAAGTTTCAGGAGAGGCAAGCTTAATTGGAGGAAGGCTTACAACAGGTCTGGCTTCAAAAAATAAAAAATTTACTGCTTTATTTTCCGGCAGATACAGAAATACCAACCTTGTTCTTAATACCTTAAAAGAAGATACAGACTTTAATCCAACCTATTGGGATTTCCAGTCTTATCTCAATTATCATGTCAGTGACAAATTCTCCATGTCATTCATCGGATATTATTCCAAGAATGATTATGAGATGATCCCAAGGGCAAAAAGTGTTACTTTCGGAAGTCTTCAGCAGCCTATTACCGTAAATATTGGCTATGGAGGCCAGGAAAATGACCAATATAAAAATATGATGGGAACATTCTCTATGAACTATAAGCCGGCAGATAAGTGGAAGCTTACCCTGGATGCCTTTGCTTATCAGAACAGAGAAAGAGAATATTACACGATACAGTCAGCTTACGAGCTTCAGACTTTTGATCCTGTGACACAGCAGCCTGTAACGTCTTTTGATGTGGGAGGACAAATAGAACATGCAAGAAACGACTTGTTTGTAAGAACCTACGGAACACAATTCAGAGCTAAATTTTCACCCAATGTCAATACAGATTTTGAAGTAGGTTTCAAATATGAAAAAGAAAACCTGAAAGATCTTACCAATGAGTGGAAATTGGTAGACTCTGCCGGATACAGCCTTCCAAGACCGGAAGTTATTGATCCAAGAACCGGAACCACAGGAGATCTTAAGCTTGCTTATTATATTGCCGGGCAAAATAATATTGTGCCTACAAGACTTTCAGCATATGCACAGTATTCACAGAAGTTCTACTGGGGTGCCAGTAAAGTATTTGTGAATGCCGGAGTACGTGTTGCCAACTGGAGTTTCAATAAAGAAACCATATTCTCACCAAGAGCTCAGTTTGCGATCAAACCGGATTGGGACAGCGATATGTTGTTCAAAATTTCAGGAGGAATCTACTATCAGGCTCCTTTCTATAAAGAAATTAAAGATTTAGATGGTAATTTTAACTCTAATATAAAATCGCAGCGTTCTATCCAGGTCATTCTTGCCAATGATTATGAGTTCCAGATGTATGACAGACCATTCAAACTGACAACGGAACTTTATTACAAAAAAATGGATAACCTGATTCCTTATTATATGGATAATGTAAGAATCCGTTACTCCGGGCAGAATAATTCAAAAGGATATGCGTATGGTATCGATACCAGACTATTCGGAGAATTTGTTCCGGGTGTGGATTCATGGTTGTCTGCAAGTTATGCCAGAGTGTATGAAAATATTGATGGAAGAGGAGATATTCCAAGACCTACAGATCAAAGGTTGAGATTTGCTATGTTCTATCAGGATTATATGCCAAGTTTTCCGTCTATGCGTGTGAACCTTACCCTCGTGTACGCTATGGGATTACCTACAGGAGCTCCTGTACTATTCAACAGTAACGGACAGCCGGATTTTGGCTCAGCTTATAATTATCAGCAGACCCTTCCTTCCTATAAAAGGGTAGACTTAGGGTTGACAAAGGTATTTATTGATCCAAAAGAAAAAAATAAGAGATCCGGTTTCTGGGGTAATTTTGAAGAGCTGACATTAGGCGTTCAGGTTTTCAACGCATTTAACATTAACAATACGGTTGCGAACCAATGGATCACAGATTATAACAGCAATTATATGTATCCTGTTCCGGTACGTCTTACAGGGCGTTTCTTTAATGTAAAACTGGAATTTA
This sequence comes from Chryseobacterium sp. NRRL B-14798, assembly GCF_050470705.1. Lineage (NCBI taxonomy): Bacteria > Pseudomonadati > Bacteroidota > Flavobacteriia > Flavobacteriales > Weeksellaceae > Chryseobacterium > Chryseobacterium sp. NRRL B-14798. Next base: position 2,474,738 of record NZ_JBFLUL010000005.1, read on the forward strand.
AACTGTAAAAACAAAAAGGTTGAGGTTGATTTTATCTTAATCTGTCAGAAAATATGTAAAATAAAAGCTTTCAAATTTTTTTGGAAGCTTTTTTATTTACCCGAATTTTATAACAACATTACCAAATTTTATAACAACGGTATCACAGATATTTTTAACTTTGTCTTACCAATGAAAAAGATTCTTGCCATATTGTTTTCTATTTTCTACTTCGGCTTTTCTTCCGGAGCGGCATTTAGCATTCATTATTGCATGAAAGAATTTGTTTCCGTAAGCCAGAAAGTAGATGACATCTGTGGAAAATGCGGCGTTAAAGATAAAAAGGGATGCTGCAAAACAGAGATTAAAATCGTAAAAGTAGACGATTCACAGAAATCAGATTATCTGAATGTGGATTTCTTAAGTGCAGTTTCAGAAATTCCGGTGAAACATCAGTTTCCAGTTGTTGACAAGTCTTTTTCAGCTACGAAATTTACCCAGATCCAGATTAATGCGCCGCCTGAATTCCGGCCGGTCCCTATCTACATCAATCATTGTAATTTTAGAATTTAGAATCCGTCAGTCGTCTCCGGTATAATGAGTTATATACCGTTACAGACGACATGTTCTGACGCAGTACTGATGCGTTACCCTTTATTCTTTATTAAAAAATTAATTCTAAAATTTAAAACAATGAAAAAATATATCATCACAGCAGCCTTATCTTTATTTTCAATCATTTCATTATCAGCACAATCTAAAAAGGATGCTCAGGTTACTAAGCTGTATCAGAACTATATCGCCATTAAATCAGCTTTAGCTTCAGATGATGCTGATACAACTTCAAAAGCAGCAACAGAATTCATTAAAACAGCTTCAGCCATCGACTATAAAGTTGTTTCTGAAGGAAACCTTAATATTCTCAGAAAAGATGCCTCTGCCATTTCTGAAGCAAGAACAGTTGCCGCACAAAGAGAAACTTTTTTCAATCTTTCCGACAATATGATTGCTTTGACCAAAGAGTTCAAACTTTCTGAAAAACCAGTCTACGTTCAATATTGCCCAATGGCAGACGGAAGCTGGCTAAGCGATGAAAAACAGATCGTTAACCCATACTATGGGAAATCTATGCTTTCTTGTGGTAGCGTAAAGTCAGAAATTAACTAATTGTTGTATTATTGTTAAAAACAATAAGTTGCATGGCTTAAATTAGAATTAACTTTAATCCATGCAGCTTCTAAAAAGTTCGAAATATTATGAAAAAACTGATAATGTTTCTGATGCTTTTATTCTCTGTGTTTACTTTCGCACAAACTACAAAAACGTATTATACCTGTCCCATGCACCCGGAAGTGGTGTCATCAAAACCCGGAGACTGCCCGAAATGCGGAATGACTCTCGTGAAAAAAACAGTGGTTATAAAACCCAAAGTAGCAGCAAAACCGGAAGTAAAGCCTACCCCTAAAACAGAGGCTAAAGCAAAACCTGCAGAAACAAAAATAAATAAGAGAAAGGTTGAGAAAAAAGCAGAAGCTAAAAAGGTTAATGATGCTAAATCTCAGACAAAGATTGTATTGCCGGCTAAAACTCAGGATTTAAATCAATCGGAATCTAAAGCTCAGAAACAGGCTCAAACTACGTATACCTGCCCGATGCATCCTGAAATAGTTTCAGACAAACCGGGAAAATGTCCGAAATGCGGGATGGAACTGGTAGAAAAAGAAGCTCATTCCCATACACAGACTGAAAATCCTAAAGAAGAAAAAACTGTTTTAAAACGTAATTCAGAAAATGGAAAGATTACTTTTGGAGGAAAAACAGTTCGTTACGATCTCTATGTAAAAGATACGATTGTCAATTTTACAGGAAAAAACAGAAGAGCAATTGCAATCAATGGTAAACTTCAGGCTCCGACTTTATATTTTACAGAAGGAGATACTGCAGAGATCTACCTGCACAATATGCTTAAGGAAAATACAGGGCTGCATTGGCACGGCGTGATTCTTCCCAATGAACATGATGGTGTTCCATACCTTACCACAAAACCTGTAAAACCTGGGGAAACTCATTTATACAAATTCAGAATTTCTCAGAACGGAACGTACTGGTATCATTCGCATGAAGCCCTTCAGGAACAGATTGGGATGAACGGTATTCTGGTATTTAAAAAAAGAGAAGGTGAGCCAAAAACAACATACAATGCTGAAATTCCGGTATTACTTGGAGATTGGAGTGATGATGATCCGATGCAGATTGCAAGAAGGCTTCATATGGCCAATACAGACTGGTATGCGGTAAAGAAAAATGCCGTACAGAGTTACTGGGAAGCCATCAAATCCGGAAATTTTGGGACAAAAGTACTGAATGAATGGAAAAGAATGGAAGCCATGGATGTAAGTGATGTTTATTACGATAAATTCTTAATCAATGGCGCACCAAGTTCAGATTATTCTAATGTAAAAGCGGGTGATAAAGTAAGACTGAGAGTTGCCAATGGAGGTTCCTCTACCTATTTCTGGTTAAATTATGGCGGAGGAAAGATAAAAGTAGTGGGAAATGACGGGAATGACGTGGTACCGATAGAAGTTGACCGTCTGATTGTAGGAGTGTCGGAAACCTATGATATTGAAGTGACCATTCCTGAAAACAAAAGCTTTGAATTCAGAGCGACTTCTGAAGACAGAATAGGACACGCTTCTCTCTGGCTGGGTTCAGGAGAAAAGGTTGAAGCTCCCAACCTTCCAAGGCTGATGCTTTTTGAAGGGATGAAAATGATGAACGGCATGATGGAGATGAGCGGAAATATGAAACCGATGAATATGACGATGGGAAATCAGATGATGGATATGAACGAAGTGATGTACCCTGAATTATCCGAAAGCCAGAGAAAGACTACAGCGAAGCACATCAATGAAATGATGGGTGTGAAGACGAAGGAAGATCAGAAAGAGGATCATTCTCAACATGCCGGAATGGATATGAAGGAAGAGAAAACAATCAAAAGACTGTCTTACAATATTTTGAAATCTCCTGAGAAAACCATTCTTCCCTCAGACAGCATTCGTGAAATGAAATTTACGCTGGAAGGGAATATGAATCATTATCTGTGGACACTGGATAATAAAACCGTAACAGAGACAGATAAAATTCTGATCAAAAAAGGAGAGGTTCTTAGAATCAAGATGTATAATAATTCTATGATGCGTCACCCGATGCACCTTCACGGTCATGATTTCAGATTGATCAATTCAAAAGGAGAATATTCTCCACTGAAAAATGTTGTGGATATCATGCCAATGGAAACCGTAACGATAGAATTTGCTGCGAATCAGGATGGAGACTGGTTTTTCCACTGTCACATTTTATACCATATGATGGCAGGAATGGGAAGAATCTTCAGTTATGAAAACTCAAAGCCGAATCCGCAGCTTCCCAACAGAAAATTAGCCTGGAAAAATTTTATACAGGATAATAAAATGACAAGCTCTATGGCGATGCTGGATGTAGCTAGCAATAGAATCCATGCAGAAACGATGACGATGTTCGGGCCTAGATGGGCTAACCTGAATGAGTTTCATTCCAACTGGAACTTTGATCATTTCGAAGGAAGTGCGAAAGTGGGACGTTTTTTAGGTAAATTCCAGTGGGCGCTTCCTTATGCCGGAATCAGAGTTCAAAAGAATCATGAGATCATGGAAAGACAGATGGCAGAAGATATGGGAACGGATTTTCACGGTAAAAAGACCTGGTTCGGGCAGCAGAAAGCCTCCAAGAATAAGTTTACATTCATGGTGGGTATGCAGTATGTGCTGCCAATGCTCATCACTGCTGACGCAAGTGTTGATCAAAACGGAAAAGTGTTATTGGAACTTAGCCGAGAAGATATACCACTTTCCAGAAGACTGAGAGGAAATTTCTCTGTCAATTCAGACGGCGAGTTTTCAACCGGAGTTAGATATATCGTTCAAAAATGGCTGTCTCTTTCGGGAAATTATGATAACGAACTGGGCTGGGGCGCAGGTGTCACTTTAACATATTAATTTTTTAACCCTATTATTTAAGAAACAATGAAAAATATAATAACCGTATTGTTTGTGGGAGCTACATTATATTCTTGTAATAAACCCGATCATAAAATAGCTGAAAACAAGGCCGCAGAACCGGAAATCAAAACAATAGAAACAACTGAGGCTGGCGAAACTTCAAGTCAGGAGCTAAAAGAAAATCCGGAAAATAAAAAAGAAGCAGAGGAGCTTTCACCTTTTCCGATTCAGCAAGTTATCAAAGGTTACCTTCCTCTAAAAAATGCCCTGGCTCAGGATGATTCTAAAAAAGCTTCCGATGCGGCTAAAAACCTGTTTTCCATCTTAAAGAAAATAGACATCAGTACAACTGATGCAAAAAACAATTCTGAGTTGCGTGATATTATAGAAAGTGCAGCAGAGAACGCAGAACATATAGGTGAAAAATCTGATGATATAGCTCATCAGAGAGAACATCTGCTTTCCCTGAGTAATGATATCACCGATTTAATAAAAGAACAGGGAACAGGCGGTTTAAAATTATACCAGGATTTCTGTCCGATGTACAATAACGGAAAAGGTGGAACCTGGATCAGCGAATCAGAGGAGATTGTCAATCCATATGAGGGACAGAAAATGATTAACTGTGGCTCTGTAAAAAAAGTATTTTAAATGTAAAAAGAAATGAACCGACACATTAAAAGCATATTTTTAGGGTTTGTTCTCATTTTTTTACTTATTCAGATTATTCAGCCTGCCCGTAATATTGATTACGGGCAGGTTCCTTCAACAGATATTTCAAAGGTTTATAAAGTTCCCGAGAATGTACAATCTGTTTTAAGGCAATCTTGTTATGACTGTCACAGCAATTCTACGCATTATCCGTTCTATTCCTATATACAGCCTTTAAGTTATTATCTTGAAAAGCATATTAAAAAAGGAAAAGAGGAATTGAATTTTAATGAATGGGGTAGCTACAGTCAACGTAAGCAGGCCAATAAATTAGAATCTGTTGCTAATCAGATCCAACAGAAAAAAATGCCGCTTACGTCTTATACTTATCTACATCCGAAAGCTGTGCTTTCTGAAAGTCAGGTAAAAGAAATGGTCCGCTGGATAGAGTTGGTGCAGACTGAAAATAATAAAGCCAATAAGAATTAAAAAGATAAAAGCCATTCTGAAACGAATGGCTTTGTTTGTGGATACAAAAACTTTATTCAGAAGCTCCTGCAGTTCAAATAGATGTTAGTTATTGGCAAACTGTATGTAAACGCAAAGAATAGATAATTGCAATGCTTAATTTTAGAGGGCAAAGAGTTGCGACTTTGTCGCTGATGAGGCTTTAAATAATACATTCGCTTAAAAAGAATCAATGAAATTGATTCCGGCTTTGCTCCCTTAAAATTTTACTATTCAAAAGTGAAGCCTTTGCGTTTTAAATACTACCCTGCAAAGTGTCTTTACATCTGCATAGTACTTTTACACTTATCTATAAGTAATGATCAATAATCATTTTACAGGCTTTGGAAACTTCCTTGTCAAAATAAACTTTGCCATCTTTCAAATCACAATTTTGATATGTACATTTAGATGCAAACTCATTTACTAAAGTTACTTTCCTTAGCAAACTTACTGGATTCACCAATCTATTATTTTTTTTAGTAAGTCTTTTAAGAGTAATAAAATAAATTGAGTTAATTGCTTTTTAACTAGCTTTTCAATTTTTTCTTTTTCTTTTACATTCATAATAGTATTTTTTATTATTAATTACTCAAATGTAATGTGTTGGTTTTATGGAATTGATGGGTATAATTTTTATAAGAAAAATGTTAATAATTTAGCTAAAAGCAAAAGCCACCTCATTTTCACGAGATGGCTTTATGTAATATATAAGATGCTTTTATTTAGAAGCTCCCACGGCTTTTTCAGTCTTTGCTGGTGTATAAGTAACTTTTGAAATATCAACCGTCATTTCCTTCAGACGTTTTGCCACATTTTCAGGCATTTCTTTCTGATATCTTCCTCCGATAACTTCAGCAAGGAATTTTTCGGTTTCAGCATACATCGCCATGCTGTTTACAGGTTTACGGAATCCATGACCTTCATCATCAGCAAGAATGTAGTTTACCTTTTTACCTTTATCACGAAGAGCAATGACAATCTGATCTGCTTCAGCCTGCTTTACTCTTGGATCATTAGCTCCCTGAACAATCAATAATGGTTTATTGATTTTATCTACACTGAATAGTGGGCTTGCATCATGCATACGTTTTTTACCTTCCTCCGTTTTTGGATCACCTACCATCCCATAAAGGAATGCACGGGCAGATTCCCAATAAGCAGGAACAGAATCCAGTAATGTAAATAAGTTACTTGGTCCTACGATATCTACTCCCGCAGCATATACATCCGGAGTGAAAGCCAGCCCGGCCAGCGTTGCATAGCCTCCATAGCTTCCTCCCATGATCACCACTTTGTTTTTATCTGCAATTCCCTGATCGATCAGATATTTTACGCCCCAGGTAATGTCATCCTGCATCAGTTTTCCCCACTGAAGATCTCCGCCATTCTGGAACTTTTTACCATATCCGCCACTTGCTCTGAAGTTAGGCTGAAGCACAGCATATCCTCTGTTGGCTAAAAACTGTACGGTTGAGTTATATCCCCAATAATCTCTTGGACCTTTCGGGCCTCCGTGTACTAAAACCACAACAGGAACATTCTTTCCAGAAGAACCTACAGGTAAAGTCAGGTAAGCCGGAATTTCAAGTCCGTCACTGCTTTTATAGCTGATAGGAGTCATGGCCGCCAGGTATTTTTCAACTTTTTTCAGTTCTGTTCTTGGGGTATACTGGAATATCAGCTGTTTTGTTTTTGCATCGAAGAAATAGGCTTCTGAAGCATATTTATCTCCTCCTACAGAAACCAGGAACTTAGAATAATCATTGGTAGAGCTTGCAAAACCAACCTCTCTTCCAGGGAATTTACTTTGCAGGAATTTGTAGTTAGCTTCCCAGGCTTTATCTTTCCAGTAATATTCTGTTTTATCTCCGGTGTAAGAAGTGTAGATCATTTTTCTTGTATTTCTGTCCAGGAAAAGTCCTCCAAAATCTACTTTATCTTTAGGATCACTTTCTATTTTTGTAATCTGTTTTGTTTTCGGATCCATCAGGAATAGTGCAGATTTATCAAGATCTCCTTTATTGGTTACCAGATAAAACTTAGAATTGTCTTCGTTCCAGTTGGAGATATAAGCACTTTCTGTAACCAGTGTCTCGTAAATAGGAGTCAGTTTATCACCTTCTTTATAAAAAAACTGTGTCGTTCCTTTATCATCCGTTTTGGAAAGAACCCTTAATTTTTCATCCCAGTCAAATTCATAGCTGGTGATACGGTCTCTATTTTCGTAAATCTTTTTCAGTTCTCCTGTAGAAATTTTCACCGAATACAGATCATGCCATGCTTTATCGCGGTTATTCAATCCAATCATCAGCAAATCGGGATCTTTTCTGCTTGCCATGTAGATACTTGCAGTAACGTCTTTAAGCGGTGTAATATTTCTTGATTCCGGAACTCCTTTTGTTACTTTTGCCATAGGATCTACTGCAAAAATATTCATGTTTTCATCCCCGTTATTATCTTTTACATACAGAATATATTTTCCGTCTTCTGTCCAGAAATATCCATTCAACGGGCGTTTGCTGTTTGTTAAAGGACGTGCTTTTTCAAAAGGCTCATCAATTTTTTTTACCCAGATATTCATAATCCCTTCATATTCTTTTGTAAAGGAAATCCATTTCCCATCGGGACTCAGTTGTCCTCCGGAAATTTCCGGGTTACCAAAGAATAAAGCTCTGTCCAGTACCGGGACTTCCTGAGCTTGTGCCGTATGAACTCCTATGAGCAGGAGCAATACATAAAAAATTTTTTTCATGTTGTTAATTTTTAGTTGTTATTAATAAATTGTTGATGATTTTTTAATTTTTTCCTTTAAACCTAATTTATCGAATATCTGCATTGCATTGACGGCCATCATAATTCCTGCTCCTACCGGTTTTATTTCAGGCGCAGATTCATAGATCGTGAAATCATACTGATGCTGTTTCAGTACATTTCCGAGGATAAGTCCTCCGATTCCGGCTCCGATAATAGAAATGGTGCTCATAAGTTAGGACCTGAATTTTAATTTATAAACTTAAAATATAACTCTCCGACACTTTTTTGAAACCGTACTTACTGAAAAAGTTGTGAGCGCCATGATTGTTGACTCCACTTTCTAATAAGATAAAACTGATGTTCCAGCTTTTAGATTCATGAATAGCTTTCTCCAGCAGTTTACTTCCAAGAGACTGGCCTCTCACTGACTGATCCAGAAGCATATCTTCCAGAATAGCATACTTTTTAAAAGGACTGTTGATGACGTTGAAAACCATCATGCCGACTATTTCTCCATTTTCATTTTCTGCAACCAGAATATTCAGTTTGGAACTGCCATCGGAATTAAAATCGGTGATCAGCTGTTCTGTCAGGATCAGTTCAAGATCAGGATTCCAGTGGTGTGAGTCTATGGCTCTGCCGGACATCATTTCGCCATGAGAAATATAAGCATCTGTTTTATGCGTAATAAAAAAGTCTACAAGTTCTTTTACGCGGCTTTTATCGGTAAGCCATTGGGTCGTATATTTCATAAGGTGTTATAATTTTATTTCAGATTTTTCAGCTCTTCCAGCAGTTTATTCTGCTTATTGATAAATTGATTGAGACTGTCTGTTTTCAGAGGATGGGCCTTTTGATATTTTTCAATTTCAGGAAGTGTTTTTCTGATTTTGAATACAAGGTATTGATCATGAAGTGTGGTCCTGTTTGCTTTTATTTTGGCGATGAGGTCTCTGATCGTCTGTGTTTTTACATCATATTTTTCAGCGCTTGCTTTTATCTCTTTTTCAATTTGTTTCTTGGTAATGGAATCTGTAATGGAACCGGATAATACAGTCGCATCATTATAGTATGTTTCCGATTTTTGAATAACATCATCATATTCCGAAATGGAGGTTTCCGTTTCCTTTTGAATATTTTCTATTCTTAAGTCAAGATCCTGTAAAGTTTTATCATTTTTTATAAGCTCCAGATAGATTTCCTGAACAAGATTTCCTTCACGTGAGGAGTATCTGGTATTTTTTTTAATAGCACCGGAAACTGAAGATTCAGCATTGTCAACTGCATTTTCTACCACAGGAGCGTGCTGCGATTTGTTTTCACTGCAGGAAAATAGAGACAAGGCAAGGATAGAAGCGAAAAGTATTTTTTTCATAGTATGTTTTGTTTTAGTTGAAAATCAGCATCATATCCAAAGCTATTAAAGTTAATCATTTCAATGCTAACGCAAGTGGATTAAAGGATATGATTTTAATTAGTTGAATAAACTTTGAAAAATGTTACATCCATAAAAAAACGGAGCCTGAAAAACAGACTCCGCCTATAAAATTTTTACGCTAAAATTATTTACCCAGGTAAGATTTAAGGATCTTGCTTCTGGTATTGTGTTTTAGTCTCTTAATTGCTTTTTCTTTGATCTGACGAACTCTCTCTCTTGTAAGATCGAAAGTTTCACCAATTTCCTCTAAAGTCATTGGGTGTTTTCCGTTCAGTCCGAAGTATAATCTTACTAAATCAGCCTCTCTTGGCGTCAAAGTATTCAATGCTCTTTCAATCTCAATTTGTAAAGATTCAAGCATCAGATCTTTATCAGGACTTGGAGATTCTCCTGAACGTAATACATCATAAAGATTAGAATCTTCACCTTCTACCAAAGGTGCATCCATAGACAGGTGTCTTCCGGAGTTTTTCATAGATTCTTTGATATCTTCCTCGCTCATGTCAAGAACTTCAGCCAATTCTTCCGGAGAAGGTGGTCTTTCATTTTCCTGTTCAAGGTGAGCGTATGCTTTATTGATTTTGTTGATAGATCCAATCTTGTTCAATGGTAATCTTACAATTCTTGACTGTTCAGCCAATGCCTGTAAAATTGATTGACGGATCCACCATACTGCATAAGAGATAAATTTGAAACCTCTAGTTTCATCGTACCTTTTTGCCGCTTTCATTAATCCTAAGTTACCTTCATTGATCAAATCGGGTAAAGAAAGACCCTGATTTTGGTATTGCTTAGATACAGATACTACGAAACGAAGGTTGGCTTTGATTAATTTCTCAAGTGCGGCTCTGTCGCCGGCACGTATTCTTTGTGCCAATTCTACTTCCTCGTCCGCAGTAATCAGTTCCACTTTACCAATTTCCTGCAAATACTTGTCTAATGAAGCAGTTTCCCTGTTGGTAACCTGCTTAGTGATTTTTAATTGTCTCATTTATTTTTTCCTCAAAAAAGAGTTACTATAATATATACGTATGAAAAGGTAAAAAGGTTACACAGGATTTAATATTTTTGTGCAAAGTATACTATAAAATGTATTAATGATTTTTTAATAATAGATTAAATAACTGATAACTAAATTGTTGTGTGTTTTGGTTTATCATTTAAAAAAATAAATATAAATTCTAAAAGAGGTAAATTCATTTACAAACTTTATAATTTCCCTAAATCCTAAATCCTAAATCCTAAATCCTAAATCCTAAACCTTAAACTTTAAACAAAAAAAAACGAAACCGAAGTCCCGTCTTTATATCTAAGATTACTATTGCAGGCTATTATGGTTAATGAACCCGCAACTCGCAACTCGTAACTAGAAAAGTTCGTTTAATACTTTTGCCAGTCTCAATCCTCCGTATAGAAGCTGTCTTTCCATCGTTTCATTAAACTTGTACTGGTAATCGTAAGCTAATTTAGAATCATTTGGAGTCTGTGCATAGATCTTATTGGCGATTTTGTGAGAATCATACAGCCAGTCTTCCAGTGTTCCGGACTGAATCTGTGCTACTTCTTCTTTAGATTTGATATCTAAAAGCTTAGAATATTCGGTGTAGCTGTATTTTTGAGAATCTACTAATTTTCCATCCCAAACAGAGTGTAAATTTGTTTTTTCCCCGAAATAGGTAACATTGATTTTGTTTCCACCTAAATCTTCAGCTCTTCCTACGTGTAGAGGCTGAGCAAGATCTCCCATAATGTGAATAAGGAAGATCAAAGCAATTTTTCTGTCTTTTTCAGAAGTGTTTTTATCTTTGATCTGGCTGGAAAGGGTATTTACCTGAGTATAAAGGCTTGGTCCCGCCTGTGCTTTTAAGTTTTGTTCGAAAGCTTTAAAATCAGTCATCGGATCAATGTTTACATAATGCCATGATGAAGCCTGCTTCCATGCGCCTGTTGTATCAGATTTGATAAAATCCGGCCAGTTTGCCCAGTAAGCCAGACGCTCTTTTCCCATGATCTTTTTAATCTCTCTTCTTGCTTTGCGGGAAAGGTGGTTTTGTGCAATGTCTGCAATCACTCTGTGTCCCGTTAATCCCCACGCATAAGAATAAAGTGAAGAGGCCATGAATGCTAAAATCAGAATTTTAGAATAAATACTTTTCATTTTAAATAACAATTTTCAGTCTGCAAAGATACGGCCCGCTTTCGGAATGAGCATGCTTTATCCTGAATTTATTCCATATGATGATGTTAATAAAATTTAATTTAAATAAAAGAAGCAATTACAGTAGGTTTGACGCTTGGGTTTTTCCGGTAATAAAGGTAACAGAAGAGAACAATACGGATTATAGTTTAGAATCTGAATCACAACCTTACACTTTAAATTTTAAACCTTGAACTTAAATGATAAATGAAAACCCTTTAATCGATTGATTCTGAATAGTTAATTTTAAATTTAAAAAAGCAAATAAATAGGCTGTTTACCGTATTTTCACGGAATTTGTAGAAAATTATTCCTATTAATGTCAATAAATTATTATTTTTAGGATAAAATTGTTGTAAAAATATTTTTTCAAACTTATGAGATATATTATCTTTACAAGTCATAATCAGAGGAAACACTATGTATGAGAATAATATTGTAGATATGCATTACAATAAGCTGCAGACAGACTTTAAGGCTGAAGCTGTGGCTGTAAACCTCTTGAAATACCATCGTGCGGTAAGCAATATCTTCATTGAGCGTGTGGGCGTAAACGACCGTGCTTACCTGAAAGATATTAAAAGTATTTCAAGCAGTTATTTAGGATTTGATGAGGAAGTTTTTACTATAGAGACTTACAGGGAAGGCATTTATGACTATCTTCCGGAAGGTTTATTCCATCCGCCGTCTCTCGGAGCTTCCAGAAAAAATGTAGATACTGTAGTAAGAGAAATCCGGAAGCAGAAAAGGGTAGAAGATGATGCCCGTAAGTTTTTCCGGCCTTTTGAGCTGGAAGTATTTTTTACAGAAATAAGTGCTTTGCTTAAAGAATCAGAATTTGATATTACAAGCAATACAGATTCTTTGCTGGAAACAGTGAGTGAGCTTTGGCCTCTTATAAAAATGCTGGACAAGCAGAACGCTTATATTTTTATGCATATTTTACCGTTTTTCCATCAGATCAGAGGAGACAAAAGATGGTTTGAAAGATGTATGACTGCTTTTCTGCAGGTACCGGTAAAAGTAAGTTTTTCACCTAATATTATTGACGGAATTGAGAAAAATGATAATTCCATGTTACTGGGAAATTCAAGATTGGGCGTCACCTATATTCCAAGCGGACCTCATATGGACGGGCAGCGAAACTGGGTGGTAAACATTGGTCCTATTCCTTACGGGGATATGAAGAAATATATTCCGGGAAGTCCGTTCAGAAATGTGCTTCAGGCTCTGTATGATTATTTTCTTCCTGTAACAGTGGACGTAGAGGAGAATTTTGTTACCGAAAAGAAGGAATATTCATTCAGCCTTGAGGACGATGAAAGAAATGCCAGCCGCCTTGGATACTCTACATTCCTCTAAATTATTTTATTATATTTACAACTACCAACAAAGTATAAATTCGAAAAGAAACAAATGGAAATTTCTTCAGTAAAAGGTATTTTTCTAAGGTATATCTTAATGCCTTTAATCGCTATTATTATGATGGTTATACTCGGTGTAATCAGGAGAAATAAACCTGCGATAAAAATTAAAGTAATTATTATATACGTACTGCTCTGCAGCTTATGTCTGGCTATTCCGGGTGTTTTTGGGTTTGCGGGAAACCTTTTTAATCCGTACTGGTATCTTATTGCACAGGTGATCTATCTTATTTTTGGGATTATTCATGTGAATCTGCTGCATAAATATTTCAAAAAGCACATCGATTCTCTGGCAATGAGCATTCTGTTTGAATCTATCCTTTCTCTGACGTGTATCGCTTTGGGCGGATATCTTTTTACACTGCTCTTCAACCTGATGAGTAAAGGTACAGGATATGCTGTAATGGCAGCGACAAGTATGGTGATCTTTGTGGTTCCGATGGTTTTTTATTACTGCTATATTCAGTTTATCAGCATTCCTTTTGATATTTATAAAACGTGGAGATATTCTCCGGAGCAGAAACTGCCTGATTTTGAAGGTGCCGATTTTGACAGATTAATGGTCCTGAATGTTGAACTGAGCAAAAAATTAGAAGATACCAACCGTTTCAGAATTAAAGCCAAAACACTTCCTACCGGAGTTACTTTCGGAGACTGGTTCTACAGGGTAGTAGATGATTACAATCATAAAAATCCGGGTTCCATTATTCATCTTTCAGACGAGGGAAATGAGCCTTATTACTGGATTTTCTACACCAAAAAATCGTTTTTCAGTTTTAGAAAATATATAGATTTCGACCACGACATTACGACAAACAACATTTCTGAAAATGAAGTGGTGATTTGTAAGAGAGTTATTCAGCATGAAGAGGAGGGAGTCACAAGAAAATCATAACACAAAAAATTAAAAAGTATTAAACATGATACAGCCTATTAAACATTTTGCCATCAATTGGGTGGATGGGATGAAAGTTTCCCAGAGACACCTTAATGATCAGGATAATTTCTTAATCGATACCATCAGAGATTCCAATTCCCTTGGAATTACTACATATAACTACGGGCTTTTACCTATTTCGAACGAATTTACAGACCGTACCATTTTTGACGTTCACAACACGGCAACCAATGATGTACAGCTTGTAATTAAACGTTGCAGCGCCGTTACAATGGCTGGATACCGTATTGAACTTACGGACAGAAGAATCAGTGTGAAGTCTTTGGCGAAATCAATGAATGAAGAGCAGGCAGACGGGGAATATTATATCCTGATCTCTGTAAATCCTTTTGATAAAGTACCTTTTGGAGATATTGATCCTGAAGAAATTCCGCCACGCCATCCAAGTGCACAGCCGAATCATCATATAGAACTGCTTCCTGTAACATCCTTGAACAGCAGCTATTCAGGAGGAAATTATCTTATTATCGGTAAGGTAGATTTAAAAGGAAATATTGCCCAGGTGGATTCCAACTTTATTCCACCTTGTACTTCTGTGCAGAGTCATCCGGCTTTGGTAGATTATTACAGCAGCTATGCAAAATCTATCGGAAATCTTCAGCAGTATGCTTTTAAAATTATCCAGAAAGCTTCTCACAAGAATCAGAATACAGCTTTAGCACAAAACGTTAAGTTTTTGTGTACTACCATGATCAATACTTTTGGTGATATGTATTTCCAGTTCAGAAATATAACACCATGGCAGCCACCTGTATTTTTAATTGAATCTTTTGCAAGACTGGCGCTTCATTTATACAATTCAACCCAGCTTCTTGTTCCGGCAGAACTGGAGGAAATGCTGAACTACAGCTTAGAGTGGAGTGAAATTGCCCCACATACCTTATTGAACCAGCTTTCTATTGTCGCAGAAACGAATTATGACCACCATAATTGTGGTGAACCATTGCTTTATATTCAACAGATGTTGAGAAGCCTTGAAATTATTTTCTCTAAACTGAGCGAGCTTGATTATATCGGTCAGAGAAAAGAAAATATTATCGTTAATGAGCAGGAAGTATCCACGAACATGAATCCAAAAAGAGGTTGGAGTGTTTTAGATTAAAATCATTAATTAAAAATAGAGTCCCGGATGAAAATTCGGGATTTTTTATGGTCGTATTTAGGAAAAATTAAAAGTAAATTTGTTGTAAGGATTGATAAAATGAATTTAGAGGTTATAAGACAGGAGACTCCGGGATGTTCGGATAAGATTTTTTTAAACAGTGCAGGCGCATCATTGATGCCTAAATCTGTTGTGGACACTACCATTAAGTTTTTATATGAAGAGCAGGAGTTTGGAGGCTATACAGCCGCAACTAAAAACACAGGTCTCATCAACCGGTTTTATGATGAAACCGCAAAGCTGATTAATACAAAACCTTCCAATATAGCATTTGTAAGCAGTTCTACAGATGGCTATGCAAAAGCTTTATCCAGTATTGATTTTAAAGAAGGTGACTGTATCATTACCACCAATGATGATTATATCTCCAATCAGATTGCTTTTATTTCTCTGCAGAAAAGATATCATATTGAAATTGTAAGGGTTGCCAACCTTCCTGACCATGAATTGGATCTGGAAGACTTTGAAAGATTAATTAAAAAACATAACCCCAAATTAATTGCTGTCACTCATATTCCGACCAATTCCGGTTTAATTCAAAATGTGGAAGGAGTGGGGAAGTTATGCAAACAATATGATGTTCTATATCTTGTGGATGCCTGTCAGTCAGTAGGCCAGATTGTAGTGGATGTAGAAAAAATCCATTGTGATTTTCTGACGGCAACCGGAAGAAAGTTCATGCGAGGACCTAGAGGGACAGGATTTTTATATGTTTCAGATAAAGTATTAAACCAGAAAATGTATCCTCTGTTTTTAGATAGTTTTGGGGCTCAATGGACATCATTTGATGATTTTCAGCTCAATGATACTGCTAAAAGATTTGAACTTTTTGAAAGACCTTATGCTGCTTTGGCTGGATTTGCAGAGGCTTTACGCTATGCCAATGCGATTGGAATGGATCAGATTGAAAGCTATAACCGCAAGTTGGCAGATACTTTAAGAATCAATCTGCAGAACTACGGTTTCAGAGTGTTGGATCAGGGAAACAGATTAAGCAGTATTGTAACTTTCTGCCAGGCAGATGGAAAGGTTGAAAAAATTCATAAAGCTTTGAGTGATCATAACGTGTTTTTTAAGGAAAACCGCAGACAGGATGCATTAATAGATTTTACCTCTAAAAATGTAGATCATGCGATCCGTTTATCCCCTCATTATTTCAATACAATGGAAGAAATTGAAAAAGTATCACAACTTTTAGAAAATAGTAATTATTAATATGATGGTTTAAAAATCGAAGCGCCCTGGCAATTCGCCAGGGCGCTTCTAATTTATTTTTTATTCAGAAGATCAAGTGTATGTTCTACGTGTCCGCCTCCTTTCCATTCATCGTGTCCGGGGATAATCAAAGTTGCCTGTGAATATTTGTCTTTAAGTTTTGTCATGGTTTTCGGCCATTCTGCAACATTAGCTTCTCCCGTGTACCCAAGATCAACGGCTGCTTTGCTTTTTACAAGACAACCTCCGTCCAGGATTTTATATTTCGGGAACCATACCACTACATTATCCGCAGTATGTCCTTCCCCAAGAAAATCTACTATAAACTCTTCTCCACCAATGCGGTAAGGTTTTCCTGTTTTAATCAGTTCAGTAGAAGTTGCTTTTCCATCTTTCTTCAAAAACTCATTGGTTTTCGCTGTAGCGTAGGTTTTGATACCTTTCTTATTATAAAAGCTTAAATCTCCGGCTCTGTCTTCATGCGAATGAGTGGCAAATACCGCAATAACAGGAAGATTATGTCTTTTCTGAATAGTATCTAAAAGACTTTGATACTGTGTTTTCTGCCACGGAACATCGAATAAGACAACTCCTTTTTTGGTCACCAGATAAACCGCATTGGTAGAATATTCTTTCCCTCCGAATACTCCGAAAGTTTTATAAATATAAAAATTGGGCTGAATCTGTGGTTCAATGACAAAATCTCTTACCTGAGTGGTCTGAGCCGTTGCCAATGGACTTAGCAACATCGAAATAATAAAAAACGGAATGCTTTTTTTCATAATTTTTTTAAGTAATAGTTAAAGGTTGGGTATTTGCCGGAAAGACAAAGCCTGTAGAAAGTTTTGCAAACCTAGGTAAAAATAAATTTTCGGCTCTTTTAAAAATAGAGTTTAACCGTTTTTTAACGATTTCAGGTAAAATTACTTCCGCATATTATAATGTTATAGCAACATATTAATTGGAATTTCAAGTCCTGATTTTACTGTATTCATGGAGACTAATGTTCTGAAATGTTTGATATTATCATTCCCATAAAATATTCTGCGGGTAAGCTGTTCATAATCTTTCATAGAAGAAACAACAATGATCAGTACAAAATCCGATTCTCCCGTTACGTAGTAACATTGCTGAACTTCCGGAGCAGAAGTAAATAGTCTTTGCGCTTGATCTATCAGGTCAATTTTATCTCTTTCAAGAAAAACTTCTACAATAAGAGTAACAGAATGTTTTACTTTCTCCGTATCAATCACAGAAACATCTGCTTTGACGATTCCCGTTTCCCGCATTCTTTTGATTCGTCTCTGTACTGCAGCAGCAGATAGCCCTATATGTTCTCCAATATCTCTTTGTGGAGTAAGATTATTCTTTTGCAGAATTTCAAGGATTTGCAGGTCAAATTGATCAAGTTCATTCATTTTTTCAAAATTAAAGAGTTTTATGAAACAAAATTGCAAATTTATACTCAAATTTCGTGAAAAATCAAGTCATATTTGATGCAATTTTGCATTTCAAATAGAATTTATCATTATGAATGTACTAAAAGGTTTTTGTTTGGCAGTACTAGCTGCTTTATTTTGGGGTGTTTCCGGGACATTTGCACAATTTCTTTTTCAACAGCGGGGTATTAATATTGAATGGCTTATTACCATACGTTTACTCATTTCGGGGATATGCCTTTTGCTGTATGCAAAACTTGCAGATAAAACAGAGCTTTTTGAGATCTGGAAAAATAAAAAAGACGCTATACAACTTGTTGTTTTCAGCATTACAGGAATGCTGGCAGTTCAATATACTTACTTTGCAGCTATAAAATATTCTAATGCTGCTACTGCAACTGTTCTGCAGTATGCAGGACCTGTTATCATTGCTGTATATCTTGCTTTTAAAAATAAAAGAGTTCCTGTTCTGGTTGAAATAGCAGCGATTGTTTTAGCGGTTTTAGGAACTTTTCTACTGGTAACTCATGGAGATACATCCAGTCTTTCTGTCTCGGGAATAGCTTTGTTCTTTGGTCTGGCTTCAGCTGTTGCATTGGCTGTTTATACATTACAGCCGGTGAAACTTTTATCAAAATACAAATCTTCTCTCATCATTGGATGGGGAATGTTTTGTGCGGGCATCGTATTCAGTTTTGTAAAAGCTCCATGGGATATTCAGGGAGTATGGGACATGCAGACATTTGGGTATACGGCATTTATTGTACTATTCGGGACATTGATCGCTTTTTATTTTTATCTGTCGGCTGTTCAGATCATTGGAGGTCAGAAAACAAGTCTTCTTGCGTCTATGGAACCTCTTTCTGCCACAATCTTAGCGGTGCTTTGGCTTAATGTTTCTTACTCTTTAATCGATTGGATTGGAAGTATATTTATTATTTCAACTATTTTTCTGTTGAGCATAAAACCTAAGAAAGTCAAAATAATACAGGAAAGAGCAGACTGATTTAAATTATTTTAAATTGAAAAATATTAGCGTTGAGTTTTTATAGTGCTTTTGGTAAAATGACAAACCTAACAGGTTTTTAAAACCTGTTAGGTTTAGCATAAGTAAAGTTTCGCTGTAAGCTGAAAATCAGAATGATTCATCTTAACTATACTTTTCGCCTTAAATTTCTTAATGGTTGAAATTCTTGAAAAGTCTGAATTTTTTAATGAAAACCTGTTAGGTTTATTTTTTCAGTTGTAATGATTTATTTCTTTACGAGTATTTTCTCAGCGGCTTTTTTGCTTAAAATTTCTGTTTTTCCCTCAATTTCTATCGTCATTGATTTATCAAAACTTTCTATTTTTACAATTTTTACCTTGGTGTTGAGCAGCAATTTCCTGTCATTCAGATACGTAAGGAAAGCATCGTCGGAAAGGGTAACAGAGGCAAAGGTGACAGTTTCTCCCGGCTCACAACTACTTAATTTTTGCAGATCCTGGGCAATGATATTCCCATCTTTATCAGGAATAGGTTCTCCATGAGGATCGAATTTAGGATGATCCAGAATTTCATCCATTTTATCAAAAAAGATTTGAGAATGTACATGCTCAAGCTGTTCTGCAATCTCATGAACGTTTTCCCAACCGAAATTCATTTTCTTAACCAGGAACATTTCGGTAAGCCTGTGTTTACGAACCACCAGCGCAGCTTCACGTCTTCCGCTTTCGGTAACGATTAAAGGCTTATAGGTCTCATAGACCACCCATTTTTTCTCGGCAAATTTCTTCATCATGTTATTGACACTCGGCATTTTTACATTCAAAAATTTGCTGAGTTCATTAATCGTAACCTTTCCTTCATTGTCAACTAAATGAAACAAAGCTTTCAGGTAATTCTCTTCTGTTAGGGTTGTTCTCAAAATGTTAGATGATTTTCATTACAAATCTAACAAAATAAAATGAAAAGTTCGCTCTTGTTATTTTAACTTTTTTTACTTTTACTCTATGAAATTTTCATTCAAAAACGACTATTCTGAGGGTTGTCACCCTAATATCTTACAGGCACTTTTACAGCATAACCTTGTTCAGCAGGCCGGCTATGGAGAAGATGAATTTTCCTTGAAGGCCAAAGCTTTGATTAAGGAGAAAATCAATAATCAGAATTCGGATATTTATTTTGTTTCCGGAGGAACACAGGCTAACTTAATTGTTATTTCTGCAATTCTAAAACCTTATCAGTGTGTAATATCTGCTGCTCCCGGGCATATCCTGAATAATGAAACGGGAGCCATTGAAGCTACAGGTCATAAAGTACTGAGCATCGAAACGGCAGACGGAAAAATAAAACCATCAGATATTGTTCCAATTTTAGAGGGACACAGTAATGTACCGCATCAGGTGATGCCTAAACTGGTTTATATTTCCAATTCTACAGAGCTGGGAACAATCTATCAGGCAAAAGAACTGGAAGAACTTTCTGCATTTTGTAAGGAAAATAAATTATACCTGTTTATGGATGGGGCAAGGCTTGGTCATGGACTGACTGCAGAAATCAGTGATCTTACCCTGGAGAAAGTAGCCGCTCTTACCGATGTTTTTTATCTTGGAGGAACGAAAAACGGAGCATTAATAGGTGAGGCAATTGTAATCAATAATCCTTTGCTACAGGAAGATTTTGCTTTTAATATCAAACAGAAAGGAGCATTACTGGCAAAAGGAAGATTGTTGGGAATCCAGTTTTCAGAGCTGATGAAAGATAACCTGTATTTTGAGCTGGCACAACATGCCAATCAGCAGGCCATGAAGATTAAGAAAGCTTTGCAAAAAAAAGGAACTGCATTTCTTTCAGATACTTATACCAACCAGATTTTTCCTATTCTCAGTAACCAGCTCATAGAGGTATTATCTGAAAAATTTGAATTCTATGTCTGGAAAAAAGTAGATGAAAATTTTTCAGCCATTCGTCTTATTACTTCGTGGAGTACAGGGGATGAAGCTGTGAACCGTTTTATTGAAATGATTGAACAGAGTTAAGATAGAATGAAAAGGCTGTCTCAAAAGTCCACTAGTGGATTTTTGTCATTCTGACGAAGGAAGAATCTCTATGACAAACAACTCCATGAGATTCTTCACTAATTTATGAACTTCGTTCGCAGACTTTCAGTCTGTGTTCAGAATGACACTTTTGAGACAGCCTTTTTTTATTTTATAATGAATTATTTTTTCAAAGCTTCATTGACTACTTTACAGTCTGCAGGCGTTAGCTTCTGTCCGTCTTTATAACTGATTTTTTTCTCGTCAGCATATTTGGTTTGTCCGTCCTCTTCCTTATGTTCACCAATACCTTCCGTCAAAACATTATCCTTTTGAAGGAAGTAGATATCTCTTTTGCTCTTTTTCCCTTCAGAGCTGAATTCATAGGTTAGTTTCAGGGTGTCTCCCGATTTGAAACCTGTTACATCCCCTTTTGAGCTGTCTTTTTCACTGTTTTTATAGGATAATTTTCCGGTGATTGTTCCTAAATTGTCATCAATAGAAGCAAAAACACTGTCTTTTCCTGTAACCCCGATATAACAGAACGATTTTGGCCCAAGGGTATCAATTACCGGTTCTTCCACAGCAATGGTATCTGCTTCCACTTTGGGAGCCGGAGCTTCAGTTTTCTTATTACAGTTGATTAAAAAAGCTGATACAGCGCCCAATAAGATTAATTTTTTCATATCCTTCATTGTTAAAAATCAAATTTCTATTCTGCTAAAATAATAATAGTATTTGTATATTAAAAATTAGGATATGAAGAGATAATGATTTTTTGGTTAAAATTAATATTTCATAAAATGGATTTTAAGGAAAAATATTAATTAAAAAAATACATTGAAATTACCAATACTTATGGCATGAATTGTTTTTAGGCACGGAAAATGATTTACTTTTTTAAATTGATTGTAATGAAAAAGATTACTAAAGTGCTGAGCTTGGGATTATTTATTTTAGGTATATGTTTTGTCGGGGGACAGGCTCCTAAGAATTATATTTACACTTCCTCGGGAGATCTGCATGGAATTGAAAAACTGATTACCCGTAAAGATATCGGCGGTGTACAGATTGTCTACAACTGGAAGGCTTTGGAAAAATCAAAAGATGTCTATGATTTTTCGGTTATTGAGAAAGATCTGAATTATCTGACGAGCCTTAACAAAAAACTGTTTATTCAGCTTCAGGACAGATTTTTTGAGCCGCAGGCGCGATATGTTCCTGATTATATATTGAAAGATAAAGAATATAACGGGGGATTGGTACCTCAATATGATAATCCGGGAGAGAATAAACCTGTTGGAAACGGCTGGGTTGCCCAGCAATGGAATCCGGCTGTCCGGATGAGATTTCAGAAGCTGATAGGAGAACTCGCAAAGAAATTTGACGGAAAGATTCAGGGGATTAATCTTCCGGAAACATCGATCGATATTGATATGAAGAAAGATAAAACAGGCTTCAGCTGCGACCGTTATTTTCAGGCCGAATTGGACAATCTAAAGTTTGCAAGAAATGCTTTCCACTATTCTTACGTTCTGCAATATGTCAATTTCTTTCCGTGCGAATGGGAAAATGATCACCAGTATATGTCAAGACTTTTTGATTTTGCTTACCAAAATAATATAGGACTGGGCGGACCTGATATTGTTCCGGATAAGAAAGCCCAAATGAAAAATTCTTATCCCTTTTTTAATCAATACAAAGGAAAGCTTTCTCTGGTAGCAATGGCTGTTCAGGAGCCGACTTTGACGTATACAAATCCGAAAACTAAAAAGCCTTTCACCAAAGAAGAATTTACAGAATATGCCGAAAACTATCTGGGGGTAAAAATTATATTCTGGAGTGTGGAATCTCCCTGGCTGAGAGATCCCAGTTGATTATTCTCCTTTATACTTTTAATATTCCTCTGAAACCTCTTGCGGCATAATAAGAATCTGCACCATTGTGATACGTAAATACGGTATTGTATCGTCTGTCGCAGAAAACAGCACCTCCAAGTTCACGGATCTGCGGTGGTGTTTTGATCCAGCTTGAAGTCTTTTGGTCAAATTTTCCCAATTCCTGAAGATGACGGTATTGTTCTTCTGTCAAAAGTTCAATACCCATTTCTTTAGCGGTGTCGATGACGTTACTTTCCGGTTTGTTGGCTTTTCTGGCATCCCAGGCCTGATAATCATAACATAAGCTTCGGCGTTTGGGGCTTTCGGGAGAGCAGTCAACGAAAGAGTATTCATCTGTTTTTTTATTATAATCTACCACGTCGGGTTCGCCATCTGTGGCTTCCATTTCGTATAAAGACCGGATTTTTTCGGGATGGGCTTCCAGTTTTTGCTGGATTTTTTCCCATTTCAGGTCTTTATGACGGTTCATATTCTTTTCGAAACGGGTTTTTAGTGTTTTTAAAAGCTCGTTGGTTTGTTCCGGGGTTAGTTTCTTTTTCATGTCAAATTTTGTTTTGTTATGTGGATATGCTGATTGGTATTGTTGGAAATCGCGAAGACGCAAATTTTATTAATAATGGCTTGTTTAAAGGCGCAAAGATTTTATCTTCGATAAAATTTCTTTCTTTTTTAATCTTAAATGATTTTAATAAAAACTGTTTAAACCTATCAAAGAATGTTCAGTATATATTGAACCATTAAGAAGGATTTAATTGATAAATATTAAGATGGATTATTCTGACTTTAAGCTTAAAGCGAAGCTCATCTTAATATTCTAAATAGCTTAATACAATCTTAATGTTTCAAAAATAAAAGTTTAAACAATTTTAATATCATAATGATTAATCAACGATAGTAATTTTTCTTTCTGCAGGTCTGAAATACCAGGAAATAAGTACTAATACCAATAGTAATACTGCCGGAAAAGTTCTGCCGGCTGTATCGCCAACGATAAGGTGGGAAATAACAGCGCCTGACATCACAAAGAAAAATCCTGCGTAAGCCCATTCTTTTAAAAGCAAACGCTTAGGAATTAAAATAGCGATAACGCCAAGAATTTTCCATACTCCGATGATCGTCATCAGATAAGAAGGATAGCCGAGATTGGTAAAATTGGCCAGTTCATCTTTGTTTTTCATCAGTTGGACAATAGCTGTTGAAACCATGCCCAGAGCCATCCATAGGGTAAATATCCAATAGATGATTTTTGTTCTTTTTTGTGAAGGTTGTGGTGTGTTCATGATTGTTTTTTTTATAATTAGTCGTTTAATCCTATTCCGTCCATGATTTGTGGAATGCATTTTTCAATGCGGGCTTCGCGGGTTTTAGATTGTTTGGCAGAAGAAAAGTGGAGCAGGTAAGCTCTTTGTCTTCCCGGAGTTAATGCTTTGAAAGCTTCCTGTAAAGCAGGATTTTGATCCAGTTTCTCCTGAAACTCTTCAGCCATTTCAAACTCTTTTGTTTTCTTCATTTCCACTTTAGCACCCGATTCTTCAATTTCAACGGCTTCAAACATATAAGCACGAAGAACATCTTCCAGATCATTGATTTGCCCTACTTCTGTAAAGCGGATCTGTCTGGCCGCCTGTACATTTTTAGACTGCTGAATCAGGATATGGTCCGGGTCTTTCATTAAAGCTCCTTTAAAAAAGAGAAGCGCACAATATTCCTTAAAACCGTGGATCAGGAAAATATTTTTCCCTTCATAAGTATAACAGGGACAGCCCCATTTTAAATCTTCTGTAAGTTCTGTACTAAGAGCAATCGTTCTTAATTTCTCAAATTCTTCCTGCCATTGTCCGGCATTTTCGAAGAAAAAATTAACTTTTGGATTCATAGTTCTGGGTTTTTGGGTTAGAGGGTTTGAGAGTGGGAGAGTTTTGGGTTTCGGGATTATTTATGTCGGAGGGTTTGAGAGTATTAGAGTGGGAGAGTATAAGGGTTCAAGGTTTAATGTTTAAAGTTTGATGTTTAAAGTTGTTATCCTTCACTGATCATTGACGATTCACTTGCAAAGCAAAACTCACTATTGACATTGATGTTCACAATTTGAGCCCTGTTGCCCATTGTCTATTATCTCTTCGTCTATTATCTTTTATCTTTTATCTATAATCTGCTACCTGCTACCTTCCACCCAACAATTCCTGCAAACGGTTATGCGCCATATTAATGCCCTGTGCAAATGGCATTTTCAGGTGCTGGTCTCTGAAGTCTACAGATTTATAAATGGTTTGGATGGTAATTTTGCTGGTGGTATCGGTTAATTTTTCAAATGTTAAAAACTCGATCTGAACCGGAAAAGGCGTGTTCTCCATCTGAAAAGTTCTTATAATTTTCTCATTCTGAACAATATCATGAATGGTTCCGTTGGCACTGAAGACCACATCGCCCTGAGGATTTAAAGTTTCGAAGCGATAACTTCCGTGCGGTTTGTTTTCGAATTTAGTTACTTTCGTTCCCATCCATTCCTCGAAAAGTTCAGCTTCTGTATATGCCTTGAAAAGAAGTTCTACAGGAAGGTCAAATTCTCTGATGATGAAGATTTCCTGTTTGCCGTCTTCTGCGTGGATTTTTGTTTTAAGTTCCATATTTTGAGTTTGCTGTTTAAAGTTCAAGGTTGTCATTCTTTCACTGGTGATTGACGATTCACTTGCGAAGCAAAATTGACTATTGACATCCACCAGTTAAATTTTGATGCCCTTGTCTATTATCTATCCGTCTATCATCTTTTATGTCTTATTATTCACATTCTGATACGCTTTCATCACACTTTCCAGCTTGTTGAACTTCTCATCCCACATTTTGCGGAAAGGTTCTATAAAATCGGCTATTTCTTTCATTTTATTGGGATTTAGGTGATAGATAATTTCTCTGCCGTTTTGTTCAGATCTCAGCAGTTCGCATTCTGTAAGGATCTGGAGATGCTTTGAAACGGTAGGCCTTGCCGTATCAAAATTGGAGGCAATGGCTCCCGCCGTCATCGACTGTGCCGCCACCAACATCAATATAGACCGTCTCGTAGGATCTGCTATCGCCTGAAATACATCTCTTCTTAAATTCATCGTGTAGTTATTTGACTACAAATATATGTGTAGTTATTTAGCTACGCAAGTTTTTTTTGAAAAAAATGATTAAATAAGCAAAAACCTTATTATTAAAAGAAAAATGGAGAACTTAATGCTCTCCATTTTATTAGCTAAATAAAGCTTGTGTATATTTTTTATTGACTACTTTATCTCTCATTGAAGCTTTATCTGTAAAGTTTCTGGAAATATTCCTTATCATCTCACTGTAATTATCAGTTCCATCATTTTTTTTGCGATAATAAGGTTTTACGGAGCTGCAATTTTTATGTTCAAAAAGGGTGTTAAGTAAAGTTCTATCTGAAATCCCACAAGAGTGTCCAAATATAAAAACTTGATAATTATTTGAATTTATAAATTCCAATAGCCTTTTATAAGAATCATTTTCAAGATATTTCATAGACTTAATATTCTTTAAATATTCATTATCATTGAGATTTTCAATTTCCAAATAATCCTTATCTATTTCATCTCCAAAACCAAAAATAAGTTTATTATCTGTTTTGTTATTTAAAATTCCGTGGATATGTACAACATCTGTAGATATATCTCTACCAAATTCACTATCAATAGGAGGATTATCATAATAGACCTCAGTCGATGTATAATTAAAGTTTACAAATAAAATTTCTTTTGGTCTATGGCGGAAATAATTATTTGCAGCTTCCGATGTTAGTAATTCTTTGATTTTTTGCTTTTTATTTTGAATATTAATAAGTACCTGATATAATCTTAAAT
This sequence comes from Chryseobacterium sp. NRRL B-14798, assembly GCF_050470705.1. Lineage (NCBI taxonomy): Bacteria > Pseudomonadati > Bacteroidota > Flavobacteriia > Flavobacteriales > Weeksellaceae > Chryseobacterium > Chryseobacterium sp. NRRL B-14798. The sequence goes on from NZ_JBFLUL010000005.1 coordinate 2,501,290, forward strand.
CTCTTTCTGATAATTCATTATCCGACAATGAAATGTGCCCTTCTTCAATACTTTTTATTTCACTATAAACTCTTTGGAACTCTATTTCAGTCAAATTATTAATAGAGGTTTCTGAAAAGTCTCTGAGATTAAAATCTGAATATATTATCTCACATATAGATCTCTTAAAACTTATTTCTTCATCATTCCTAGGAAATCCTTTAGAAAATTCTTTTTCTACTCTAGTAAGATATTCTTCAAGCAAAGATTCAATTACAGAGAATTCTTCATTTAATTGCTCTATATAGTATCCAGAGCGTTTTTTATAGCAATTTTTCAATAGAGAATAGTAATCATTTTCAATATCTACCCAATTTAAAGAAGATTTGTGTCTATTAAGAATATCAAAAAATTCATTTTTAAAATGGATTTTACTTTTAATATTATGTAAATTATGTTCTAAAGCTTCATAATCATTGCTACCCTCCCAAATTTTTGGAAGTAATTGTATATAGAATTCATCATTTTCAAAGCCATTTTCCCAATATGGTTTATTTCTGATTTCTTCTATTGCATTTCGCCAATAATCATCTATAAAATTACCATAGCTTGTTGCCATCCCATGAGCAAGGTCAAAACCATTCCCAATTAATATTATACGATTCACTGTTATTAGTTTCTGTGAAATAGTTTAGTTAATTTTTTTCAATCAACCTCTCCAACTTCTCAATCATCTCCTTTTGTTGCTGAAGCATACGCTCATAAAGCTCCACCATTTTATCAAGAGGATTGAAAGTACAATTAAAATAGCCAGAGTTGTTAGCAACTGAACCTTCATGAAAAGTATTGGCTATAATATTCACCGCCTGTTCCTCATCAAAATTCTCAATCGCTTCCGCGGGAACTTTCAAAATCTGGGCTACCTGTGCCAGAATATCGGATTCTACGGTTTCTTTTTGTTCCAGAAGGGAGATTTTCTTTTGGTTCCAGTCGTCGCCCAGCTCAAAAGCCAGAGCTTCCTGTTTGATGCCCAGCATTTCGCGGAAACGCTTTATATTTCTACCCTGATGTATTTTTTTATTTTGCATATCTGTGTCAATCATAATAACAAATATAAAGCTTTAGAACAAAAAAATAATGCTCTGTTTTAAAATAAATACTATTCTAAAATATCCGTCTTTAAGAATAAAATATCCTTTATCCGGATGGTTTATCCTTCCTATTATCCCTTCATTTGTTAAAAAATAACAAAGATGAAAAGAAAAAGAAGAATGAACAGCAGCAAATATAATGAACTGCATAATCGTAACCTTACGGTTTTCCTCAAATCGTTTTCAAGGGCGTATGGCAGAATCGTGTACTTTCCCGAAATAAGAATTACAGGAAAGTGGGTACAGCAATGTGGCTTTCAGGCAGGAGATAAAATATTGGTTACCGTAAGCAGGAACCAGATTATTTTGGAAAGGGAAGTGAGCTATGAGTGAAAGTATTAGTTTTAAACCATCAGGAGGCTTAAATTTTTAAAATTAAAGTTTTTTTATTTTGAACCATTAAGATTGTGTGAAGAGGTTAAGAGGATTAAGATAAGCTTCGCTTCAGCCTTCATTGAGAATGCTTTTGAATAGAGCGGTAAGGCTTCATGAATGTCTTGTGTTCTCTTCATATTCTTAGCAGCTTACCGCTTTCTTAATGGTTTTTAAATTAAGTATAGTTTTATCTCATCAATTGCGTTATTTAGCTCTGATCAGCGGAATATATTCTTTTACAAAAATGCCGATATATTTTCCATTATATTCTACAACACAAGTGCTGATATTCATTCGGTTGCAAAAATCCTGATACGCGGAATTGTCTCCGATATCATCACTGATAAACACTCCGCCAGGTCTCAGTTTTTTATAGATCTGATGATACGCCCACATTCTTCCGTGGTAACTTTTATCGGAATCATAGTGGAAAACATCAAATGAAGAAGCCTGTTTGAAAATTTTAGGCAGAGATTCTCTATCGGCAAAACGGAATAACTTCCAGTATTTTTTAAGATGATCAGGAACAACACATCCTGCATACTGATCTCCATTCTGAGCAAGAAAAGGCATATCTGAACTATAGAGTGTGCCGTTTCTTTTTTGAAGCGAAAGCAATATAGCCAGTGAAGACCATCCATAAGCCACTCCGGTTTCAAGAACGTTTTGTGCTTTGGTGAATTCACATGCATAATAAATAAGCTCCAACGCACCATGTTCACCCATTTTGACAGGGCATTCTTTTTCTTTTACACCGGCTTTTCGCAGGATATCGGCATAATCAGATCTGAAATGATCAGCATCGCGGGAGAAAAGTCTGGAGATCACCTCTTCCTGAGAAACGGCTATGGATGCAGCCCAGAAATTTGCTCTGGCTTTTCCTTTGGACGGACTTCTTCTGTTGAATGTGTTTTTGATAATTTTCCTGCCCAGTTCAGGATAAAGAGGGGGCCTTTTAAGATAAGCTACAAATGTTTTGAGGACTGTTGACATTTCACAGATGTTGTATTATAGTTTTCAGCAAATGTACTTTTTTTAAAGGCCATATTGCATTGAGACAACATTAATTTTAACATTAAATCTGTTAAGGTTTTGTAATAAATACAGTCCGGAAATTATCGGTGAGATCTCTTCTTGTTTTTAATTGAATAGATCAGTTTGGCTTTCAGTTTATTAAAGTAGAAATCGTTTTTTTATACGTGAGGAAGAATTTTTGTTTTTTCCTTTACAAAAATGCCTTTCCAAAAATATATGGAGTACGGTCATCAAAACGGTGATACTTTTCTGCTTTTTCACTGGGGTAGGTATTTTATTTAACACACTAAAAAGTGTGTTGTATGCAAATGTATAAAATAAATGGAAAAAATCAAAAGAAAAATAAGACGAAATCATCCTGATTATATAGAATGGTTTGCTGCTGTAAAAAGTTATACTCAGAAAATTGCTTTATCTTTGGGCTTTTAATGTTTGCAGGTATTAAATAATATTATTTGAAGATGAAGTTTTTATTAGACCTTTTGTTTCGTACAATCCAGCTTTTTACAGAGCCTTATTTCTTAGTATTTCTCGCAGTGGTTATCATTGCACTTTTAAGAAGAAAAAACAAACGTAAAAACCTACGGATAGGAATTGGCATTGTTGCCGTTTTAATGATCATTTTTATAGGGAACGGTTTTCTCGGAAAGTTCACCGCAGAATATCTGCAGAAAAGTTATGTGAATACTATTGCGACAAAAAACGGGGCTTCTCAGAATCCTGTTATCGTTGTATTGGGCGGAGGCGTTGTAGATTTTAACCATACAGAAAAGCTGCATACTTTGTCTTACTCCAGACTGGTGACGGCTTATCAGCTGTATCATGAATACAGGAAAAATAATCTGTCTTGTAAAATAGTCATTTCAGGAAAGGGGAGAGGACATACAAGTGAAGCAGAACTCTTCAGCGAAAATTTTAAAAACATGGGGGTTCCGGATGCTGATATCATCAAAGAAGACAAAAGCATGAATACCTATGAAAATGCAAAATATTCCAGCAAGATCCTTAAACAGATGGCTCCTTCTGATGTCTATCTGGTGACTTCCGGTTTTCATATGAAAAGGTCTGTGGCTTTGTTTCAGACATTTGGAGTAAAACCTGTTCCGCAAGCTTCAGATTTTATAGATACGGAAATTACCTGGTTTCCTAACAGCTATAACGCAGCATTTACTTTTGTGATGCTTAAAGAAGTACTGGGAATATGGCAGGTGCAGCTGTATAACAGTTTGGGATTGAACGGGTAATACATAAACTTATGATATAAACCGGACACTTAAAATTACTTGAGTGTCCGGTTTTGTTTTTATAGTAAACGTATGTAAGCTGTACAAAACCACAAAATTATAAAAGCTATCATTTTTAAACACTTGAGTTCAGAAGTTTAAAATAAAGCTTAAACCTTTAAATCATACAAAGTGTTAAATATTAGTCAATTATAAAAAAAGCAATAAAACCTCCCAAAAAAGCCGTATTTATCAAGTCAGTAACTATGCTATCTGACTGAAAACAGAGGAGATATACGGGCAAATTGTATTTCAGCCTGATTATTTGGTTTTTGTAAAGGGTTACATAAAAAATACATTAAACTTATGTCCATCCGGATCTGCAAATACAAAACCGTAGTAATTGCCTCCAAAAGTCTCAGGCTCTGACACAATGGTTCCGCCAGCTTTTTTAACTTCTTCAGCCCAATTGTCTACCTGGCTTTTATTTTCTGCAGAAAGGGTAAATATGATTTCGTTGGAGTGGTGGGGATCTCCAAAATTCATACTTTTCAGATTGTTTTCAATAACAGTTTGTAAGAAAAAGTGAATAATAAATTCATTTCCAGCCATAAAAAAACTTACCAGTTCATTGGATGTATGTGGATTATTGGGCCTGAAACCCAGTTCAGTATAGAATTTCTGTGTGCGTCCAAGGTCGGCTACGGCCAGATTGGCCCAGATCATTTTAGGTTTCATATCAGTACTATTTTGGTTAGGATAAAGGTATTTTGTTTTTACAGAATAAAAACTGTCATGGGACAAGATTTCGTATTTTTAAGGGGTAAATGAACATTATGGAAATTATACTTCAGGAATTAGATTCAAATATTAAGAGCGTAAGGGCTGACTTTTATGATGGTTTTTCTTCTAAATTTCCTGTTGGGCAATTTAACATAATATAAAGAGGGTTAAATTATATTTAAAGATTGAAGACCCCGTAAAGACCCTTGTCAAGGTTTTGAACCTTGACAAGGGTTGCTATCCACAACTAATTTTTTCAAATAATTGAACCAGGAAAATTTTCCCTTGTCAGAAATTAAAGATTTCTACGTCGTCAATGGCAAACGAAATTATTTGAATTTAAAAACAATATTTTTCTGACCATGAATTGCCACACAATTAATATTTTTTCAATAATCGAGTTTTACATCGCTTAGAGAAAATTCAGAATATTATGAAGAGCTGTACGGCTTACAGAGAAAAAAGATTTAGGGGAAGTTGTAAAAATTTCTGAAATAGAATTTTTCGTTTTGTTTTATCCTTACCAAAATTTCAAAGAATTGGATGACGATAAGCCGGAGATTTTCCGGATAGGTTTACGACAGAGAAGAGTTCCGAGAATTCGTTAAAAGCTATTGGGTAGGAAAAGTTTGGAAATAACGGATTCTCAGACAGTAAATGCTCTATTTCACTTCTATTATAAAAATCCTATAATTTATATTATGTTAAATTGTATATTATTCTGGTTTCAAAGATTCACAGAACATCTTAGGTTTCATTACTTTGCTCTCCTGATCTTAATATCGGGTTTTTCAGGTAATACTCAACTCTATTCAAGGTTGTAATAATTAGAAATGGCGGATTAAAGAATTTTAACACCCTTAATCCGCCATATTATAAACTGCTGTGATCAGAAGTTTTTTCTATTGATTTAATTCTTTTTATTTAATTTTTCTAATTCAGGTAAATCTTTTTTGTACTTTTCAACATCCCAAGCTAAATTCCAGTTTTTAACGTAGTCAGAGATTGGACCCAGGCCAACTTCTGTTCTTCTTTTATCTACATTATCCGGATCTAGTAAAGGTAAAACATAGTAAGTATTATTACTTTGATTGATTCCTATCTGGCTTCCGTATATTTGTTTTCTGCCTTCCCGGATTTCTATTCTGTCAATTAACAACGCTAAAGAACCTGCGCTGGCATTTCCTTTTGTGACAGCTTCTTTCATCATCGGTAGATATTTTTTCTGCGTTTCCAGATCTGAATGCTGAATCACAAGAAATAAGGCACTATTGGCCTGTGCGCCTACTTTGTCTTTACCCACCCAGCCTTTTTCATCTAATATTTTTTTTACTTTTAACAGGTTAAGCGAGTCTTTCTGCATTGTTTTTTTCCAAAGATCATTCATTTCCTTAGATTGCGGACCGAATTTTTTTTGCGTTTCATCCATTTGCATTCTATATTTTTGGTCTTCCTCAAGAATTGCCAGTAATTCAGCCTGTAATGGTTTGTCATAATTGGCTTCTATGACCGCTATATTCTTTTCTAGCTTTTCAATTGTTTTCCCCCATTCTTTTTTTGAATGTAGATTATCCAAATCAGAATCAGATTTTAAGTGCTTGAGATTGGTCCAGCCTTTATCTATGGATAGGTTCAGCCATTTGAATGCTTGTTTTGTATTTCCTGCCAAGGAAGATGAGCATGCGCCATTATATAAGTGACTTGGATTTTCGCTTTCGATTTTAAAAGCTTTACCATATACATCAGTAGACATTTTATAATCTTTTGCCCTGTATAATTGATCAGCTTCAATTATTAATTTTGAGTATTCCTGAGCATTAGCGCCTGTGAATAAAAATAATAATAACAAAGCATAAATAGTGTTTCTCATTTTTTCTGTATTTAATTCTTAGATTTTAGATGGTTACGTTTTGTTTTCAGGCTCAGTTTAATTGATATAATTTTACAAAGCCATTTATGCTACGAATATAAAGTTTATTTTGATGATGGGATTGTTAATAAATCACAAAAAAATCATCCTATGTTTTGGATGATTTGATAAATCTTTTTTTAAAATTTAAATGAGTTATTTTAGCTTGCTTCTCTCCTCTTCCCAGAATCTGTCCATAATTGCCTTAGATTCTCCCGGGCTTTTCAGCATTTTGATATCTCCATTGTCATCAATTCTATAATGCCCTTTAAAAGCATCAGGCATTGCATCGTATTGTCTGTTTACTTGTTCTAATGTTTCTGTAAAACAAGGATAACCATATTTTTCAACTAAGTACGGCAAAGCATTTCCTCCTTTTAAAAGTTCGTACTCCTGAAAGTTATAAGGTGTCGTTTGCTGTCTTTTAGCCAGTGATAGGTTAAATTTTTTTAAAAGCTGAGCAATTTCCTTCTCCTCAATACAATGAGAAAGCCCGCGTAACGCATATATTTTCATATCCAGGTAACGCTCTTTCTTATAGGCATTCAGGAAAAAATCCTTCAATAATGGATAATTAAAATCATATAGCAATTTCAATATTTTATTTCGAATATCTAATTGTTTTGCTGAGTTGTAAATAGTAATCAGATGTTCTACATTGTCATTGTTGATAATGCTTTTGTCTAAATTAAACAGTGCATTTCGAAATTCTGGCTTTTTTTCATTATCCTTTTTGTTCGTTAAAATATCCGGGAAGTTGCTGACCATACTATCAATACAAGTGTAATTCTTAGTTATTATTGTTAATAATCGGAGCAAGTTCTTTTTTCAATTCTTCAAACTTCTCCTTGCTCATCATATCAATTTCCACGAGTTCTTTTGCTTCTTTTAATTTTGCAATCGCTTCTTCTCTGGTCATTTTTCTATTTTTTAAAAGAATTTCACCAGATTCAATCCCTAGCTCCGTATCCATCACGCTTAAATATTTATTGATTCCAAAAGCTCTGTCATTTATTTCTCCCAAAACCATAACTACGTACAAAGGCTTATTTTTGCTGCCTCTATGATAAGTTTTTATTTCTCTGACAATCACTTTAGTATTTTTTAAGCTGATATCTGCCATATTTTGTGCTTCACCACCCATAGCAGACATAATACTTCCAAATCCAGCCGGTCTTCCCATTTGTACAAAGTCATAAGTCTTTTTGGAAGTACTTCTTGATTGTGAAATCCCTCCTCTTGCTTTATTTCCATAACTTCCTGAATAAGTCCTTGTATTCAGCTCTTCAGAAGTTGGAGATCCTAATATTAAAGTATCACCTACCTTCACACTATTTTTACTCGTTGTTATATATTCCTTAACCTGAGCACCGTTTTTAATAGTGTTGAAGAAATTAATATCCTGTGTGTTTTCGTAGGTCAATAAATCAATATTTTCCTGAGCTTGAATATTTACTATCGATAAGAGAATAGTAAAAAAAGTAATTGTTTTTTTCATAATTGTTATTTTGTATATTGGAAATTCAATTCTTAGTTTGCAGGTGATTATTCCAGTGTACACAAATATAACACAGTTATTTATATATAAAATGAGGAAAACCATAAAGCTCCAAAATCCGCAGATTTTGGAGCAGGGTTTAAATAGCTAACCTTTCGGCTGTTCTACTATTGCTTGGTGATTTTATGGAAAAAAGTATCACCTTTAAAGATATAGTCTCCTGAAGGATATTCAGTCAGATCGACGGTGTTTTTCCCTTTTCTGAACAATATATTTTTAATGAGGTTACCGTTATTATCATATAAATAAACATTTTCATCTACTGAGGATTCCACGTTGATCACTCCTGTCGTTGGATTAGGATAAGCGGAAGTTTTTGTTTTTGGGGAAGCTTCTCTTGTTGACAGAAAACAACCTGAAATATAGGAATCTCCTATAATATTAAACCCTTTGCTGATCAGCTGGGCTCTGGCCAGCATCGCTTGCGGTGTAGAATAAACCAATCCTGTTGCATCTATAGTTCCGGACGTTATTGTTGAGCTCGCCCAGGTAGGATTATTATTCAGAGCGATGAGAAAATTGCTGTAATTCGTACATGATAAGCCTGCATTTTTTAATCCGAAATAGATTGTATTCCAGCTGAAGTTTTGAAGCTTGATATTCCACGAAGAAATATCCTGGTCAAAATGTGAAGCACCAGCAAACATATTAAATCCGGCGAAATAATCAACCTTACTTACATCCCAGTTTCCGATGGGCTGATTGAACGATACTGCATTTTCAAACATATGCTCAAAATCTGTCACTTTACCTGTGTTCCAGTTATCAAGGGGCTGATTAAATGCTTCCGCATTATAGAATGTATAGCGGAAGTTAGTCGCATTTTCTGTATTCCATGAATTTAATGGCTGGTTGAAAGCGGTGGCATCTGCAAACATGGAGGAAAAATCAGTTCCGGATATCGTATTCCAGGCAGAAATATCCTGATTGAAAGAAGATGCAGAAGAAAACATGCTGCTGAAATTGGTTACTTTTGCCGTATCCCAGTTTCCGATATTCTGATTAAACAGCGTCGCTCCGCTGAACATACCGCTCATGTCCGTAATACGGAATGGATTCCAGTAAGAAAATGAAGTATGGCCTGTCAAAGATGAACAGTTAAGGAACATTTGTGATAAACTGGTTATCTGTGTCAAATCAGGAGTATCTGCAGCCGTTACGTTAAGATTGGGACAGTTGGCGAATGCTCTGTCGAATTGCTGAAGCCATGTCGTATTTCCCCACTGGCTAAGTTCTATAAGTTCCTGATTTCCACCCGGAGGTATGATTTCGGTATTGGCCCTGAATCCGTAAAATGATCCGTTACCGCTGGATACTTTTAATTCGTAAGTGGCCTGCAGAGGATCTGGATGGAATGATGGCCCAAAATATATAAGTAAAGGCTCACTGCTGCTGGAGTTTACATAATCAAACATCCCGTTATGCTCAGGATATCCTACTTCGTGCCAGTAAATGGTGTAATCGGTTCCTGTGCCGCCGAATCTTATTGAATGATCAATGACGCCGTTTGCATTGGGTTTCCAGATGGTAGTAAATTCATTCTGCGCATAGGAAATGCAAAATAAAAGGAGAAAAATGATTATTAGTTGTTTTTTACACATAATTTAAAAAAGTTGTTTTAAGGTTAAAATTGGTTTGGGTAAGACAATTAATTTCCCGGGATTCTTTATCTTATCTCTGATACAAAGGTACTGGCGCACAGCGACAAAACTCGTCGTATTAAAATTTTTCCCTTCTTTTTTTTCTTTTTTTTTGATTATTTTTTTGTATAAAAAAACAGGGTAAAAACTACCAGAAATAGTCTGCATCCTAAAAGGTGGTTTTACATGGATAACCTAAAAAAATCTGCAGCTATTAAGTAATAATAACTGCAGAACAGATTGATTTATATGGTGATTTTCACACCGACGGAAATATTAATTCCGGGAAGCGGACTGAGGAATTTTAACTGAGAGTTCTGAAGTCGGGCCTCAGCATTCAGCAGATTGTTTCCTATGATATAATATTCGAGATCACCTAAACCCAGACTGCTGTCCTTATAAGAAAAACGGGCATTCAGCAGTGAAAATGCAGGCATCGGAAGTTCAGGATTAATATTTTTACCTAAATATTTTTGCTGTAAGTAATGGTCTAAGCTGAGATTCACGCTGAAGTTCTGCAGTGTTCCTTCCAGATTGAATCCGAAACGGCTGGTAGGCATATTGGGCATATAATCGCCATCACTCCATTTTCTTATGGAGCTGTCGGCAACGCTTATATTTCGTACCAGATCATAATATCCGCCTATCTCCCACTTTCCTGCTTTTCCGAGATCTGCTTTATAAGCAGCTTCCGCTTCAATTCCATTGATTTCCGTATCATCGGAGCGCCATTCTTTTACCAGAAAAACTTCTCTGGAAATTCCGGTGTGGGCAAGATAAATATAGTTTTTATAAGAAGTATGATACCAGCTGGCAGATACCCGCAGGTTCTTCAGATTCAATCCGGTCCCGATTTCAACGGTATTGGCTGTTTCCTTATCCAGTGTATCATCACCATTTTCTTCTGTCAGGATCGCAAAATGATTGTTTCCTGAATAAAGCTCATTCACCTCCGGTGCCCTTTCCGAGTGATTGTATTGTACTTTCAGATACCCTTTTTTAAAGAGAGTCCATTGAGCGGAACTATGGAACTGATGAAGAGTGAAATCTCTGTCACTGAGTTTTCCTCCGGAAAGTCCGCGGCTTCTGACATACTTGTTATCTGCTTCTGCCCTGCGTTGTACATAATCGTTTCTGTACCCAAGATCCAGTTGAAGAAAATTAAAATCAAGGTGCTGCATGGTAAAGATTCCAATTTCACGGCTTATATTATTGGGTAAGTATCTCTGGCCTCCGGTGCCTTCCATATCTCTGTATTGTATTTCAAGCCCCGTAGTTCCGGTAAGAAATTGTAATTTCTGCTGGTTGATTTCCAGGCGTCCATTGTGTTGATTCACAGTAAACTGGTTGGCACGGTACCGATCCAGAAGTTCAGCATTTTTTGAAAATACCCCCATATAATTCAGTTTGATGCTTGAAATCGGAGAATGGGTAAACTTGTAACCGGATTCAAATATGGCTTTATGAGATAGGCTTCTGATGTTGATGGGACTATATTCTATTTTGGGTTGTGGTTTTCCATGGCTATGTTTGGGGATTTTAGGGATTGCATATCCCGGAACCCCAAAATAGGAGTAAGAATTCTGATACGCGCCTCCTGCATACAATGATTTTCCGATATAACTGGTGCCTACATAAAATGAATTGCTTTCCGAATGACTGTTGGGGATCTCACCATCTTTTGTTTCCACATAATCTTTGATTCCGTTTACTTCACTTTTATATCGGTCTTTCACGGCATCCTGACCAGGAACATACAAATCGTTTTTCGGGTTGGGATAATATTTACCGTCAGCAGGATTGTAATACGTGGAACTGAATGTATACAGATCATCTTCTGAAAGCTCATACTCTATCATATGATCTTTGGCAAACTGGCTGATATAAGGAAAAAGGCTCTTGTTCAGGACACGTCTGGAATCTACATTGATCTGGCAAAGTGACTGTAAAATACTGTTGAAACCTACAAGCTCGGGATCATAACATCTGCCGTCTTTTGATTTTCCCGGAATTCTGACTATTTCCTGCTTCTGATTGGATGCTCCAACCGTCCAGACCCAGTTTTTAGCAATAATTCCTCTGGCTGAAAAAGTCTGTTTCTGACCACTATTACTGCCTCCCTCTAGGAGTCCTTTGAAATTTATCTTTTTTTCCGGAAGCTGTCTGGCAATATAATCTGTTTCAATATCTACAGCTCCTCCAATAGCTTTTCCACCATACAAAACCGATGCAGAATTTTTGTAAACAGTGATATTCTGAACACTGTTCATTTCTATATCCGTATTAAAATCCGGGCTTATTCCCGAAAGATCATTCACTGCCATTCCGTTTTCCAATATTTTTACCCGGTTTCCGCTTAAGCTTCTGATAACGGGAGCTCCGGAATTCGGTCCATATCCCGAATTTTGAATTCCGGGAATTTTACTCAATGTTTCTCCCAGTGTATTGGATTGAATGAAATCCAGTTTTTTTCTTGAAATATTGGCAGCGTTATAATTTGTTTTTCCCTGTACCTGAATGGACTCTATGTCTTTTACCGTTCTTTTTTCGGGGATAATTTTCTGCGCTTTCAGAAGTGATGACGAACAAATAAGTGAGCTGCCTGCCAAAAAATAAAAGGTCCTTTTCATGTGCATATACTTTAATGATCCGGCAAAGCTAGAAAATTAAATTTATTAATGCAACATTGTTGCTTTATTGCGGTTTATCAAAAGCCATTTAATAAATCTAAGTCACTGAAAAGGAATGATATGGATAAGAAAAAAACCGCCCTGAAAAGGGCGGTCTGTTTTTTACATGTAATGCTTTCTGACTAGCAAGTTGATCCGCACTCAAGTAATTTGATGTGGATTACACCATTAACAACACATTGTGTCTGGCATAAAGCGTTAGTTACAACAGTGCTTACACCGCCAACTACTCCACCTACTGTAGATCCTACGCCTGTAACTACGCCACCAACGATAGTACCTACACCGCCTACTACTCCACCAACTACTCCTCCTAGTCCACCTAGAAGTCCGCCGATTGGATCTAGTAATCCGTTACCTGAAATAGCTTTTAATTCGTTTCTGTCCAATTTTTTTAAGTTTTTCATAACTATAATTTTATATGATTATTACATCACGAATATATGAATAATAATAATGAAATTGCAAATTATTTTAAATAAATTAATTATATGTTTATATTATTTAATATTTCATTAATATAAATACAAATAATTGATAATATTATTTTCACTTATATGTGATTGATTTTCTAAAAGTTAAAAAGCATAACTCAATTTGTGGAATTTAGAGTTATTATTTTTGCATTAAATGTTAATTATTGATATTTATTTTTCAATGTGACTAAAACAGTTTCCAATGGTGCTGTAACAGGTAAAATGGATGACCTGAAATACCTGGATTTCCTAGTTTTAGATAAAAAATAAAAAAACATCAATGAAATTTGTATTCTTATCGGGTAAAACCCACTTGGGTTGATTGATAAAGGAATCAAATTTTGTATTTTTGCTGACATACTTATATCAATGTCAGTTTTTTCAAATAATATACGCTTTTTAAGAGCCAGGAGAAAGCTCTCCCAGCAAAATGTAGCCGATGAACTCATGATTTCAAGAGTCCGGTATTCAAAATATGAAAACGGAATTTCGGAGCCTCCTATCGAACTGCTTGTAAAAATTTCAAAATATTTCCATGTGAGTATTGATCTTATGCTTTCAGTAGATATTGAGAAGCATCCGATAGATGAAATGTTAAAGCTTCCGGATAACAGAATCGTTCTTCCGGTTGCAGTGGATACTCATGGAAATGATACCATAGAAATTATTCCTCAGAAGGCATCAATGGGATATCTGGAAGGTTATAGCGATATAGAATACATCGAAAGTCTTCAGCGTATTGCTCTTCCTTTTCTTACCAATGGTAAATACAGGGCTTTTCCTGCGGATGGTGATTCTATGCCTCCTTTCAGAAGCGGATCTTATATTGTAGGAAAATATGTAGAAGGAATCAATGAACTGAAACAGGGTAAAACCTATGTTTTTGTTACTTTAAATGACGGAATTACCTACAAACGTTTTAAAGAAAGAAAGGAAAATGCAATTTGTGTAAGTGCTGATAATTCATTTTATGAGCCTTATGATATCCCTTTTGAAGAAGTAGTGGAAATCTGGCAATATGCTTCAGGAATTTTCCCGGAAGATTTCGAGCCGGGTGATTATGAGAGCTACAACTTTAAAGAGATGTTCCGTGAACTGAGACAGGATATCAGGGATCTTGACAAAAAGGTTTCAGGCCGCCGCCGCAAACAATCTTAATAGTTAAAATAGATATCATATAAAGACTCCTGGTTTATTCCGGGAGTTTTTTATATATGAACTTCAGTTATCAGGGATGATCCGAAAGTTCAATCCAAACCGGAGCGTGATCGCTGCTTTTTTCCCAACCCCGTACATGTGTGTCTACTCCACCGGAAACCAGTCTGGGCTGTAGATAAGGACTTAATAAAATATGATCAAGCCTCATTCCTGCATTGCGGTCGTAGGCTTTGTATAAATAATCCCAGAATGTATAGATTTTCTCATCAGGATAAAGACTTCGCAGAGAATCCAGCCAGCCTTTTTTCTGGAGTTCTTTAAATGCTTTTCTTACTTCTGTTCTGTATAAGGCATCATTTTCCCAGCGCTCAGGTTTATAAACATCAACAGGTTCCGGAATAATATTGAAATCGCCGATAAGGATGGCGGGAAGTTCCATTTTGATAAGCTGGTTGGTTCGTCTCTTAAAACGTTTCAGCCAAGACAATTTATAATCAAATTTAGGTCCCGGATAAGGATTTCCATTGGGAAGATACAGGCAGCAGATGACCATTTGATCTATAATCGCTTCTATATATCGGCTTTGAACATCTTCTGCGTTACCTGGCAAAGATCTTTGTACTTCAGTTATTTCTTTATTTTTGGCCAATATGGCTACTCCGTTCCAGCTTTTCTGCCCTTTCCATATCGCCTGATATCCTGCTTTATTGATTTCCTGTATAGGGAAACGCTCCTGTGGGGTCTTTAGCTCCTGAAGGCAGACGATGTCTGGTGAAGCTTCCTTCAGCCACTTCAGTAAAACAGGAAGCCGGCCATTGATTCCGTTAACATTATAGGTTGCTATTTTCATGAGGAAGGTTTTTAGAAAATCAATTATTTTCAATTACGACAATAATTATTCCATCATAAATATCTGTTATTTGATATTTTGTGGAAGAATAATCTTAAAAAGATAAGTTTTGGTGAATAATCTCTGGGTAGAGAGATAAAAGTTCAATATATTTGTGATAAAGATGTAGCTCATTAATAATAAACTTCGATGAAAAGATATCCGACCTTTTTATTAGCATTACTTTTTCCCATTACCATGTATAGCCAGCAGAATCTTACTGCTGATGAATTGTTTGTTAAAGCCCGCACCACTGCTTTTGAACAGAAAGATTATACTACATCTATTGCCCTGGCAAAAGAGGCGCTGGTAAAAGCTCCCAATTATACCGATATTTCTGTTTTTTTGGGAAGATTATATACCTGGAATAAAGATATTGAAGCGGCAAGAGCTGTGTTTGAAGATCTTGGAAAAAGAGAGGTTCAGGATGAAGATTATTTCCTGGCGTATGCTTCACTCGAATACTGGAATGATCAGAATACAAAGGCAATTGAAATTATAGATAAAGGACTTTCTTATCATTCAAAATCTGAGGCATTACTGCTGCTAAAGGCAAAAGTATATTTTGGAATGGATAATTATGAAGAAGCTGACAAAGCGGTAACCACTCTATTATCTATTAATCCCAAAAATACAGAAGCGAGGGCTCTTGCAGTAAGAATCAAGGATCTGTCTTCTAAAAATGCTATTGGAATTATTTACAACTATTCCCATTTTGACAAGCAGTTTGATGATGACTGGCATATTGTGGGAGTAAGTTACAAAAGAATTACATCTATTGGTTCTGTAATCCTTCGTGGCAATTATGCCAATAAGTTTGCACAAGGCGGAACACAGATTGAGCTGGAAGCGTATCCAAGACTTTCCAAAATGTTCTATTTGTATGTTGGCGGAGGATATTCTGATGATGTAGGTCTGTTTCCGAAATACCGTACCGGAGTTTCCCTGAATGCCAATCTTCCTCATAGTTTTGAGGCAGAGCTGGGTTACCGTCAGCTTCATTTCAGCAACAATATCTGGATGTATACTGCGGCTGTAGGAAAATATTATAAAAATTTCTGGTTCAACCTTCGTACTTATATTACACCTGACAATAAAAATATTTCACATTCTTATACCGGAACGGTGAGATATTACACAAAAGGCGCTCAGGATTATGTTGCCTTTCAGATCGGAACCGGGATAAGCCCGGAAGAATACCGAAATAACCTTCTGGAAAATGAAACCTTTAAGCTTAAAACCTTTAAAATAGGTGCTGAGTATAATTTCTCTTACCGTTCTGTCAATCTTTTTTCTTTAGGAACCATGTATTATAACCAGGAATTCCGTCCTGGTGAGAGAGGAAATCAGTTTGACATTACTTTAGGTTACACCCGGAAGTTTTAAAACTTTGACCTTGTTTTTTTCTTAAAATTAACCATTACCGAATCCGGCATCAGTTTCTTTGTGGAATAAAACCGGACATTCATGCTTTTATACTGATTGAACCGGGTATTGATCTTGTTCAGGGATGCTGCATCATTGGAATTATCTTCCTCCATGTTCTTAAGGGTGAAAAGCTGCCCGTCATGGATATAATATTTCTCAGAAACAAAATCGATAAGCTGGTTTTTACTTTGCATCATAGGGATTCCGGCCTTGCTGATTTCAGAATCTGCTGAAAAGCCACGTCCTACCCATGTAACGGTAGAAGGTGTTTTGATTTGATAATTATTTCTGTAGTACGCCAGAATCGAAGGCGCAATATCAAAATGACTTACCGTTTTATAGAATCGCTTTGATTCTTTTAATAACGGAGAATAGATTAATAATGGCACATGGAATCTGTCAATTTTAGACTGTAATGTAATTTCAGGCATACTGTGATCTCCTGTAATGATGAAAATGGTGTTTTTGAAGTCCGGTCGTTTGCTGTAATTTTCAAAGAAATCTTTCATTGCATCATCTGCATTCAATACCGAAATGAGCTGATTTTTGTGGGCAGATGCCCATTTTTTCTGTTCAGGAGTTAAAATTCCTGAATTAAGCCTTTGATTGTACAGCTTTTCATAATAATCCTTATTGTTGATTAAAAAAGGATTATGGGTTGAAAGCGTAAGTATCATATTGAAATACGGTTGATTCTGTGGTTTCTGCTGCTGTTGCATTTTACTTAAAACAGCCTGATCTTCATATCCCCAGCTCTCCCCGTTGTTGGCAGGAAGTTTACTGTAAGGACTGCTGAAGGAAGCCTGGTCAATAATATGATCTACTCCGCTGTATTCCAGAAACTCACGGTAGCGGTCAAATGATGCATGACCTCCGTAATAAAATCCTGTTTCAAAACCGTTTGCTTTAAGGATATTATAAAGATTGAAATTCTCCGGTGTTTTTTCTATTTCAAGAAAGCCGTTCTTTCCGAAAGGAAGAGATCCTGTTAATGACGGTAATGCTCCGAATGTTCTTCCTGCTGAGCTTAAACTGTTTTCCCAATACAATCCTTTATGGGACAGTGAATCAAGATAAGGAGTGAAGTTTCCGATATATCCTTTTGGGGAAGTATACGCATGTCCGAAACCTTCCATCACAAGAAAAACAAGATTGGGAACTTTCTCAGATCGATTAAAGTAAGAACCTAAAAAATCCGGTGTGTTTTCTTTTCTCCAGAACGGATAGTTTTTATCAATCATTTCTGCATTGGCAGTAAAATCTTCATTATCACTCAGCAATTCAGTGAGTTCCGGATGGTCGCTGATAAAATTGTCTTTATTGGATTTAAAAAAATAAGCCCATTTACTTTTTGCTGCATTTTGATTAAACTCACTTTCGGAACTCAAAATCTTTGCTCCCACTACATTGGAAGGAATAAAAAATGCTGTTAACCCGAAAATCAATAGTATTATTCCCGGATAGATTGATTTTAAAGCTCCTTTTCCTGCAATCCACAAAGGAATCAAGGATCCCACGATTAAAATTCCCAGCAATGCAAAGTTTTTGAAGTTCAGCATTCCGCTTGCCTGCAAAATCTGCTTCATCTCTTCTTTGCTGTAGTATAAAAGGTCGGCACCCAAAACATTTCGGGTTTCAGAAAAATACAGGAACAAAATATATTGAGTAACTGCTACAATAACCAGGGTGATTATTCCCAGAATTTTTGCCCATCCTTCTTTAACAAAATTAATAATCAGATATATAATTCCGACACAGAATGTCAGTTGAAGCGCAAATAAAATGTTTTCTAAGAAAAGATGACCAATAATGGCTGATGTTTCAAATTTTGGAAAAGTATATTTGTACCACAGTGATTCTGCGGTTATTCCTAATAAAAATAAGGCAAAGAAAGCCAATGCCAGCATTCCCCATTTTTTAAGTCCTGCCTGAAGAATGGCATATATCCTTTCTTTCAGCGGTAAATGCTGTGTGCTTTGGTTGAAGCCCTGTCTTGTCATTTCGCCCCAGCCATGGGATTTTTTGAAATAATCTATAAATCCGTTAACGCCTGCTTTTACGACAATAGGATGAAAATAAAAAGGTTCGGAAAAAGCGGTAAAAATTAGTCTAAGGAAGTCTTTCCTTTTGGTATAAACCTGATGGCTGACAAGATCCACCAATATCGCATAGATGGAATAGAGGAATCCCATTGAGATGACGAGGGCAAACAAGATCAGAAAGAAGGGCCAGTTGATAATCCCAAGCAATAAAAAGATGATAAAGATAATATACCCTGAAAATTCGATGAGCGGCCCCAGAAATTCAAAGAAGAACCAGTAAGGAAGACTGATCATTCCTAATTTTTTATATTTCGGATTGAACATGAGTTTTCTGTGTTTCCACAGAGTTTCCATGGTTCCGCGCATCCATCGGTTTCGTTGTTTTCTGAGAATATCTTTGGATTCCGGAACTTCTGTCCAGCATAAAGGATCCGGAATGGTAAGTACTTCGTAAGGCTCATTCTTTTCCTCCATATACTTTCTCATTCTTACCACCAGCTCCATGTCCTCTCCCACTGTGTTTTTATCATAGCCACCGCAGGCCAGTACAATTTTCCGGTCAAAGACTCCAAAAGCCCCGGAGATCAGGATCAGTCCTGATGCTCTGGACCATGCCATACGTCCCAGTACAAAAGCCCGGATATATTCCAATGCCTGTGTTCTTCCCAAAAGAGATTTGGGCATATTGACACTTACTACTTTTCCGTTTTCAATGACACAGTTGTTGGCCAGACGAATCACTCCACCGCAGGCAATAAACTTTTTATCAGTCTGCTCCAGCATTGGTTTTGCGAGTTTTAAAATCGAATCCTGCTCGAGAATACAGTCAACATCAATACAGACCAGATAGTCTCCGGAAGAAATATTGACTCCAACATTTAAGGCATCGGCTTTTCCTCCGTTTTCTTTATCAACAACAATCAGTTTTTTGAAGGCCGGATTTTTACTTTTATAAACTCCTCTTACCGCATTGGTTTCAATTTTTCCCTGAATAAAATAAGCTACAGACTCAAGTTCGTAAGCCTCAATCAGCTTTTGCATGGAATCATCTTTACTTCCGTCATTTACAATGATAATTTCCAGATTATGATAGTAAAGAGATAACAGTGAACGTACATTTTCTACAATGGTCATTCCTTCATTATATGCCGGAGCTATAACGCTGAATACCGGAGCATTGGGATTGGCCGCAATAATGCTGTAGTCTGTAAATGTATTTTCTTTTTTATAACGTAATACAGCGCCAAGCGCATAAATTCCTATCCAGCCATAGATAAGGGCTACTGCTGTTCCGTAAATCAGAAACAGCCAGATAACAACTTCATAGATGATGTGTGAGAATTCTAACATGCTTTTTCCTGTAATGCGTATTTAATAATTTGAATTAATTCTTCAGGAGAGGTTTCCTTTTGGGATATCTCTTTCAGTAATTCCTGTTTCTCCAATGCACATAAAGCTTCTGCTGCATATACTTTTATCCCTGAATCCGGATTTTCCAATAACTGATCTTTCAGAAAATCCGTACTGTATTGGTCTTTTGACTTTTTCATGACTTTGAGAATCTCTTTCTGTACTTCAGCTGGCTGATGGGGATAGATTTCCATAAGATCAGCGATTGTTGAAGAATTTTCCAGCGATAATAAAGTTTGCACCGCCTGAATCCGTACATCAGCAGATGGATGATTCAACAAATCAGTCACTGTTGGATAAAGTGATAATATCTGAAATTTTCTTAAGAGTTTAAGGGTAAAAATAACTACGGATTCATTAGAGCTTTCCATCCAGCTTTTAATGCTGTCTCGGGAATTCTCCGGAATATGTGTTACGGAAATAAGCAGACGAAGCTGCTGCCATTCTGATATTTTGGAGGAAATGCTGTTCAGGAAATGAAGACCTTCGAATCCTTTAAAGTTAACCATTGCATATTGCGCCTCCTGATACACCTGAGCTGAAGGATGGGTTAAAAATGTAGAAATTTTTGGCAACGCTTCCTGTACGTGCATGGCGGTAAGTTCCTGTATTCCTCCTGCAATAATATGTTCCTTCTTTTGATTGAGTTTTTTCAATGCTTCTTCCTGAAGGCCATATTCATGAAATAAATCTTTAAGTTTATTCTGTGCTGCTCCGGAAAATTTTTTCTCGGATTCTGCCAGTTTCTGAAGAAACAGATTTCTGAATGAAGCACTACCAGATGCTGTTGAAAAATTAGTGTCTGCAGCCAATTCTTCTTCACCATATACAATCACTTCTGAGATCTTTTTATTGATCACCTCAGACCATCTTAAAACCCGGATAGATTCTCTGTACTGATAAAAGCTGTAGATCAGTACAACGATGATCAGTAAAAGTACTAAAGATAGCATTCCCAGGAAAACAAGAAAAAGAAAATGCACAGAAGTGGTGAGAAACATGGCTGTAGTTTATTTTGAAGAAAATCTTTTTATTCTTAATATCAATTCATTGGGACTGAATGGCTTTACAATAAAATCGGCTGCGCCCAAATCGAATGCATTCAATACTACTTCCTCCTGCCCCATACTGGAAAGCATGATTACCGGTATCTGCTTGCCCATGGTTTTAATGGCAGAAAGTATTTCAATTCCGGAGGCAAAAGGCATCATAATATCAGTGATAGCCAGATCTACCTCTCTCGTTTTAAGGGTTTCAATAGCGTCTTTCCCGTTTCGGGTCAGGATCACTTCGTGCCCTTCTTTTAATAATTTGTGTTCAATCGTTTTTAGAATCAGTTCGTCGTCTTCGGCGATTAGAATCAGCATAATTTTGGTTTTTTATTGTATTAAATTTTTAATTAATTGTAATCCTTTTGTTATTTCCCGGATCATTTCTTTTTCCATGGAGATAAAATCTATGTCGGGTTCCGCTTTACTCTCCCAGCTGGCCGCATTTTTTGTAAGCGTTACCAATCCTGCTGTTCCTGCTGTTCCTTTGAGCTTATGAAGGATCAGTTTCAGATTGGGACTGTCTTTTTCAGCTGCGCTTTTTTTAATATCTTCTTCAGCCTGAGTAAGCTGTTGCATGACAAGATCCAGGAATATTTTTCTAAAATCTTCATCATCATCACCTATCTGTTCGTTCAGAAGATTTATATCAAGATCATTTTCTGTATCTGTGGTATTCTCGTCCGGAACATTATTCTCCTCTGGAATATTATTTTCACCAGGAATGTATTTTTTCAGTATTTCCAGCAGATCATTTTGTCTTAAAGGTTTAGGAAGGAAGTCATTCATCCCGGAATCCAGACACTTTTCCTTCTCTCCCAACACATTACCGGCAGTGACGCCAATAATTGGGATATCAGAATATTCCGGAAGCAAACGGATTTGTTTTGTAGCTTCAATACCATCCATTACCGGCATCTGGACATCCATTAAAATGATATTGAATTTTTTTCCCTGACAAAGCTGCCATGCCTGGAGCCCATCCGTAGCTTCTGTAAGCTCCGCATCAGGAATCAATGAACCTATCATTTTATGGTTGAGAACCATGTTAACCGGATTATCGTCCACGAGTAAAACCTGTGGTGACTGCATCAAAAAGCAAGATTCGGTTTCCTGCTGTGAAATGCTGGTTACGTCTTTTTCCGTATTTTTCACAGCCCGGCTTAATGTTTTATAGAGTTCTTCTGATTTAATAGGTTTTAACAGGAAGTATGAATCGCTTTCCTGACGGAAATAATTAATCACATCATGTTCTTCAGATGAGGTATGAAGGATAATCAAAGGTGAGGATTCATTCTGCTGATTAAACAGGTCTTTGATTTTTTCTATGGTTTCCAGCCCGGAAATAATTGGCATATGGTAATCCATCAGGATAACATCAAAGCGTTCTCCCGCAAGTAAGATCTGAAGCGCCTCCATTCCATTGGCAGCCAGCTTTGAATCTATATTTTTATAAGCCAGCATGTGCTGAATAATAATCCTGTTGGCTTCATTGTCATCTACGATAAGAACCTTATTGATTGGCAGCTCTTCATCTTCATGACGGTCGGACATTTCATAAGGAACCTCTATATCAAAATAGAAGACAGAACCTTTATGAAGTTCGCTTACCAATGACAAGCTGCTTCCCATATATTTCAGAATATTATTGGAGATGGTCAATCCGAGACCTGTTCCTCCATAGCGTTTGCTGATCGAGCTGTTTTCCTGGGTAAAGGCATCGAAAATATGCTGCTGTTTTTCCTTAGGAATACCAATTCCGGTGTCTCTTACGGAAAATCTCAGGGTGATATTTTTGCTGTCCAGATTCAGTTTTTCTACTTTAAGTTCTATTTCTCCCTGTTCTGTAAATTTTACGGCATTTCCAAGAAGATTGATCAAAATCTGTTTCAGCCTTGATTCATCCAGCCAGATTGTTTCAGGAAGTCCCGGTTCTATATTCAGCAGCAATTCTATATTTTTTTTCTGCGACTGGTAAAGGATAACATTGATTACCTGACTTACCATGTCGTAAATATTGGCTTTTTCCACAATAAGATCCATTTTTCCGGATTCTACCTTAGAAAAATCAAGGATGTCATTGATGATATTCAACAGATTTTCTCCTGATTCATTAATATAGTGGAGATATTGAGTCTGTATCTCGTTCAATGGAGTTTTTAAAAGAAGGTCGGAAAAACCGATTACCCCGTTCAGCGGAGTCCGGATTTCATGGCTCATGTTGGCCAGGAATTCAGTTTTTGCTTTACTGGCAATATCTGCCATTTTCTTGGCATTTTTCAGTTCTCTGTTGATTCTTACTGAGGCTGTAATATTCTGGGCAGAAACAATAATTCCTCCTATAACATGATTGGAAAGATACCATGGTGTCACCTCTACGCTGTAATGCTGAATGATTTCTTTACCAGGAATTTCTATGGCCATGTCTTCATTCTTATAGGCCTTTCCGGCCAGTGCATCCTGATATATTTTTATTCTTTCATCCGGTACATTGGGCGATATCTTAAACATATTTTCACCAATAAGCCTGATGTCATTCATCTGAAACTCATCTTTCCAGCTTCTGCTTACAGAAACATAATTGAGATCTTTGTCAAACATGGCTACTGTAGCAGGTACGTATTTTACAAAAGATTGCAGCATAGCCTCTTTCCTGGCCAGCTCAAGGTAGATATTTTTGAAGGTATCAATATTCTGAATGATTCCATAGACTCTGGTGCATACTCCATCCTCAAATTCCGGGATCCCTTTTACCCTTACCCAGATCATCACGCCGTCATTCTGTATAAGCTGTAATTCTTCATCGTAGGGAACGCCTTCTTTTACAGCCTTTTCGAATAAAAATTCCAGCTTTTCCCTACTTTTTTCACTGTAAAAGCCCAGTGCATTTTCAAAATCGGGCTGGAAATCTCTATCTATTTTATGGATTTCCCTGGTAGACTGTGACCAAAAAACGGTATTGTTTTTCAGGTTGACTTCCCATCCACCCACCTGTGCCACAGCACTTGTCTGTTCCAGCATCTTTTTGGTTTGAACAAGGTCTTTTTCCAAACTTACTCTTTCAGTAACATTCAGGGCAGTACTTACCACATAAGGATTTCCTTCTTTGTTGATTTCCACAAGATTGTGATACATCCAGATCATTTCTTCACCTCCTTTTGTTTTCAGGATCATGGTTCCGAAATCTTCCTCGTTTTTATTGATTCTTTCGAGATATTGCTCGAGAAGGTGCCAGTTTTTTTGGGGAACAAGGTCTCTTAAATTCAATCTTTCTACTTCTTCGGAAGAATATTGCAGGGTTTCTCTTCCTTTTTCATTGACAGCAATGATATTACCTTCCATATCATGCATACTCATCAATCCTATGGCGTTTTCGAAGAAGCTTCTGAAGCGGCGTTCAGAGCTTTCCAGTTTAACCTTTTCTTCTATACGCTGGGTGATATTGATTCCGAAACAAAAAATCTCCGAGTGATTTTGATTGAGCTTTAAATACCATTCAATAATGATGGTTTGAGTATCATCTATCTTTGTTGAAGTCGTAAATGTAACTTCTTCATTGGTATCGGGAAGATTTTTGGAAAGCATTTGCAGCTGAGAATTGTGATTCCCTATCAGATCCATGAAATTCTGATTAATAACCTCTGCTTTATCTAATTGAAACACTCTCTCGAAAGTCGGATTCACATCCTTCAGCACAAAATCCTTATCCAGAACACAGATCAGATTATTGGAAATGGTAAAAGTCTGCTGAAAATACTCAGCCTGGAGATTTTTCCTTTTTCCCATGAGAACTTTTGTGACTGCTTCTCCTATTTTTTTCAGAGTTGAAATCTGATCATCTGTAATTGTTTTAGGTTTGTAGTCGATAACACAGAGTGTTCCTAATACAAATCCCTCATCATCAATCAGGGGAACTCCCGCATAAAACCGGATTCCACCTGCCAGAATAATTGCATTATCAGAAGATCTTTCGTCTAATAAAGTATCGTTGATAATAACAATATCACCACTGGCGATAGAGTATTGACATACAGTATTCTTCCGGTCTACAAAATCAAGAGCAAGCCCCACACAGCTTTGGATAGTCTGGGTTTCGCTTTCCATCATGGCAATAAGCCCTGCCGGGCAGTCTGTCACCAGACACGCTGTTTCTGCGAAAATATCTAACTGGGGGTCTTTTTCAAGGTTTAAAAGACCAAAATACTCCAGTTTCTTCATTCGGCTTTCTTCATTCGCAGGAATTGGATACTTCTTCATATATTATATCAACAATTAGAGACTTTTCTTTTTTGATTATTAAAAAATGATAATCAAGGCCTTAAAGTTTATATTTTAAATATTTTTAAGCGCTTTAAATTATTATTTTAATAAGTAAACCAAATTACAAAATAATTTTGTATTGTATTGCAGTAAATTTGTTAATAAAGCTATATGTGTATTTATTTTAAATTAGCTTACGTGAATTCTGTATTTATATTGAAATAACGAGCATTATGAAAATAAAAGCACCATAAGTGAATATGGTACTTAAAAGATGAATCGGGATGAATATAAGATATTGATTGTGTGTTTTCTTAAGGCCTGAGGATTGATTTAGAAAAAAGTCCATTCCCTGAAAATACGGAAATGGACTCACCACTTATCATCATCCAAATCACAACTATACTATGAACAGGGAAGCAATGGCTTGTGCATCGCTACCGCTTAAAATTTCGTCGTAGGCTGCAGAACCTGCTGCGGCACCAAATAAAGTTCCGGTATTATAACCTGCCTGGTTGGTATTTTCTTCTCCTGCATAAACCGGATTGGTGGCGGAGGGCATACTTCCTCCGTTGGCAAGCTCAATCCATCCTTTATTCGCTCGCATTCTTCTTACCTGTGAGGCATGTCTGGCTTCAACGGAGTGAATCTGTAACGCTGCCTGCAGAACCACTTTGTTGGACATCACATTTCCTGCCTGCCCTTTGTAAGCTCTCACTCCGGTATCTTCAAAAGCCTGCGCAAGGATAAGAAACTGGTTATAATCTGTAAAAGGCATAAAGTTTCCGCCGGCTGTAAAGTCAAAAATAGGTTTATTTCCGGGAGTTGTTCCTAAAGAAGTCAGTGTACTTTTCAAAAAACTTACATGAGCCGATTCATGCTTCGAAATCTGCATAAAAACAGTTCGGTCTCCATTGGGAATCAGTCCCGGGGTTGACAAACCTATGCTGTAATATTCATTTTCAAGATATTCCAGTACCAGCGCTAGTTGTAAAGCATCTGTAAGTGTACTTTTTAAAGCAGTACCTGTTAATGCTGTTTTGGTAGTTTCTGCTTTGGCAGGAGTGGCCATCATAGCACCCAAACCAAGGGGTACAGCTGCTGTAGCTGCTTTTTTCCCGAATAATGAAATATCAGTAATCGTTTCTAATCTTGATGCTTCCTTGGTGAAAAATTTATCATCAGAAAGTTTATCCAGTAATCTAAGAATATTCATAATGTGAGTTTTTAGGGTGATGTTTAGTTGATTCCTCTTTCTTTCCAGGTAAATGGTGTTTTGATAAATGCTCCGGCAGCCATTACGATATCTTTCGGCTCTTTGGCAAGATCAAGTCCGTTGGCGTCGATTACATCATCTCCTGAAAAATCTGCAGATCCGGGATTGATTAAATTTCTGATGGCAGAAGCATGTCTGGCTTCCACAGAAACTATTTTACCGGCAATAACGAGATAAGCCGGATTGGAAATGTATTTTCCTGCTCCATTGTAAGCTGCAACACCGGTATCTTCCAGTGCCTTTGCTGTAGCCAGTACTGAATTTCTATCATTAAAATTCACATTCGGATACTGGAATTCAAGCTTGGGAAGCACATGATCTGTAGCACCACTAATGGCAACTTTGAAAAAATCCCTGTGAATCACCTCATGATGATAGAGGTCTGTAAAAATCTCTTTTTCAATACTGGAAATTCCTGTATAAAAATTGTTGACCACTTTTGTATAAAAATCTGCTTCAAGCTGTTCCAAAGCATAGGCATAATTTAATACCCCTACATCTCCGGTTCCAAGATCGTACTTTGATTCTTCTATAATCTGGAAGTCATCATCATCATTACATCCGATGATGGTAAGGCCTGCAATAGCCAATCCTACTCCACTTAGTTTTAAAAAGCTTCTTCTGCTGGTATCAAGGGTTGCACCCTGATTAGAAACCTGAATTGTTTTTTTCATAGTATTTATTTTTAGTGTTGGATAAATAAGAGATAAAAACAGCACATTGGAATATGCTGTCTGAAATCTTAGAATTTGTTATGGCATCAATACTGTATCGATTACATGAATCACTCCATTAGACTGGTTCACATCAGCAATCGTTACTTTGGCGCTGTTTCCTTTTGCGTCTTTTATGTAAAGATTTTTACCTTTTGTCCAGAATGTAAGATCTTCACCCTGTACAGTTTTCATCATGCTTTTTCCGTTTCCTGCTTTTACAGCGGCCCATATTTCTTTAGCGCTATATCTTCCCGGAAGAACATGATAGGTTAAAATAGAAGTAAGCATCGCTTTATTTTCAGGTTTTACAAGGTTTTCTACGGTACCTTTCGGAAGTTTGGCAAAGGCTGCATCTGTAGGTGCCAATACTGTAAAAGGTCCCGCACCCTGTAATGTTTCTACCAGGCCGGCAGCTTTTACCGCAGCGACAAGGGTTTTGTGATCCTTTGAGTTGACTGCATTTTCAATAATGTTCTTAGAAGGATACATAGGAGCTCCCCCTACCATTACTGTTTTTTCTTTCATCGTTTGTGCAGTTACCTTCCCACTGAATGCAAATGATAGAGCTACCATTGCTAGAACTGTGATTTTTGATTGTGTGTTCATTGTAGTTATTTTTTTGTTAATTATATTTAATTCGTGCTTTTAATGTCATTTACGAGGTTGGTTTTATTTTAGATTGAAAAAAAAGTAAATTTATTTTAATGTATTGATTTTTAGTTTGTTAATTTTATCCCCGTAGTAATTTTATAATACTTTCGAATTTTAAAAACCGTTTTTTAAACCAATTCTGAGGTACAATAATGATATTCTCAACAGGATTATTCTATAGCTTTATAGGTAGAATTTCTGATATTGAATATTTTTCAATGATTTATATAAAATTGTGTACGAAATAAAAGATGTGTTAGATTTTATTGTCTATGTGTTTTATTTTATTACATTTGGAAAGAAAAAATAAAAGCTATTAAAACAACCTATTCTGAAGAGGAGCTTATCGTTTTATTGAAAGAGAAAAACGAAACTGGTTTTCATTATCTGTATGACCACTATTCCGGTGCGTTGTACGGGATTATTCTTCGGATCGTTCAGTCTAAGGAATATACCGAAGAAGTGATTCAGGATGTTTTTGTTAAAATATGGAATTCTATCCATCAGTATGATGCTTCTAAAGGGAGGTTTTATACTTGGATCATCAATATTGCCAGGAATACAGCCATTGATTATTTAAAATCAAAAGCTTTCCAGAATGAGCTTAAAAACCAAGCACTTCCGGATTTCGTATATAATACTGCAGAGCTTTCAACGACTAACCATTCTTCCGATTATATCGGATTTAACAACGTGCTGGAAGGTCTGGAAACAGACAAACAGGAGCTCATCAACCTTGCTTATTACCAGGGATATACCCAACATGAAATATCAGAAAAACTGAAGATACCGCTGGGAACGGTAAAAACGAAAATGCGGAATGCGCTGATGAAATTAAAGGATTTGCTAAAAGATTATCAATAAATTGAACACTAAAGAATACATATCATCCGGAATTATAGAATCTTATATTCTTGGCCATGCTTCTCCCGAGGAAGCAGGGATTTTGGAGTGTGTGATGAAGAATAATGCTGAAGTAAAAGAAGCTTTTGAAGAAGCACAGAAGACTTTGGAACATCTTGCTACAGCTCAGGCTGTAACACCTCCAAGTGATTTGAAATCGAAGATCTGGAACAAAATTCAGCAGGAACAGGTGGTTGAAGAAATAACTCCTGTTCTTCCGGCAGTTCTTCCTGAAGTAAAAAGAGAAACAGAAAATACTACAGAAAGAAATGATTTCAGGAAAAATACACCCTGGAAAACATATGCCATAGCAGCTTCTGTATTGTTCCTCGTAAGTGTTGCCGGAAATGTATTCTGGATGAACAGCCAGTCTGCCAGTCAAAAAGAAATAGCTTTAATGATAGCTGATAAAAAGCAGAAGGATCAGGCTATGGAAAAAATGAACCGAAAGATGGATATGCTTTCCAATCCCGATATGCAGATGGTTATGCTGAAGGGCGTAGAGAAGCACACAGACGCCAAAGCAATGGTTTTCTGGGATAAAAAAACAAAAGAAGTGTATCTGAATGCGGAAAAACTTCCTAAAGCTCCCGAAGGAATGCAGTATCAGCTCTGGGCCATAGAAGATGGAAAACCGGTAAATGCCGGAATGTACACTGAAGATAAAGACAGCAAAATTGCTTTGGCCAATATTCCCAAAGCGCAGGCTTTTGCCATTACACTTGAAAAAGCAGGTGGAAGTAATGTTCCTACTATGGAAAATATGTTTGTAATGGGGGAAATCTAAACCCCTGTTGATACAAAACAAGGCGGACACAATCAATCCGCCTCGTATCTCCCAAATAATTAAATATGAAAAAATATGAATGTCTAAACCAGACAGGCCTTCAGCATCAGATCGTGAAGGTCTGTATTTTTAATAAACGGCTGTAAAAGTTCATTTCCGGGGCCGTAAGCAGCGACTTCCACGTAATCTCCGGAATGATCCATGCTGATCCATCCTACGGAATTTCTGCTTTTCTGAATTTCTGAATACAGTTTAAAAGGCAGTTTCTTGTAATTATAAAGTCCCGCTTCCTCTTTTTCAAGACCGTTGTAGAAACTTAGCATATGCTTAGCTTCATCGTCACTCAGAGTAATCTTGTTGCTCTCATAAATCCAGTCTTTAATGTCTTTTACCGAATCATCTTTGTTAATCTTATTCAGAATGTATTCATTGGTGTATTTGTATTCTGAAATGCTGTTAAAATGTGTAGTAGCCTCTGCTCCGTAAATAGTTCCCGGATTAGCATTTCCATGGTCTGTAGTGATGATGACTAAAGTATTTCCGTCTTTTTCGGCAAAATCCATGACTGTTTTTACCGCTTCATCAAATGCCAGCTGATCATGGATGAGTGCCGCTACGTCATTGGCATGGGCAGACCAGTCTACTTTTCCGGCCTCGATCTGAAGGACAAAACCTTCGGAATGATCTTTCATCTGACGGATAGCAGTACCGGCCATTTCAGCAAGAGTGGGTGTATTTTTATATTCCGGAAGATGCGTTCTGTCGATGCTGTAAGGCAACGCTCCTGTATTGAAAATACCTAGCAGCTTCTCCCCTTCATTGACATCTTTCAGATCATTTTGTGTTTTCAGAATTCTGTATCCTTTTTTGCTGTAAACAGAATAAAGGTCTTTTTTATCTTCTCTTTTGGCAGGATTAAAAAATTCGTCTCCACCACCTAACAGCACATCGAGTTCAAGCTCGGCGTACATTTCAGCAATTTGAGGTTCAGCATTTCTTTTCGAAGAATTTACACAGAATCCGGCAGGAGTAGCATGAGTAATGGTTACCGTAGTCACGCAGCCTGCT
Source organism: Chryseobacterium sp. NRRL B-14798 (assembly GCF_050470705.1). NCBI lineage: Bacteria > Pseudomonadati > Bacteroidota > Flavobacteriia > Flavobacteriales > Weeksellaceae > Chryseobacterium > Chryseobacterium sp. NRRL B-14798. Next base: position 2,531,746 of record NZ_JBFLUL010000005.1, read on the forward strand.
TTTTTTCCTGCTTTTTTATATTGCTGCCATATCGGAAGATGTTTCTCTCCGTTAGCTCCGATGTTTAAAACTCCGTTTTTCACTCTGATTCCCCCTCCAAAGGCTGAACTTGCGGCAGCAGAATCTGTCACAACAGAACTTGCTGAAGCGGTGTCCATCAAAGCACGGGTTACCTTTTTATCATGATACAGATTAAGCCAGTTGCTTCCTTTTCCTAAAATATTCCGTGAATAAAGATCTGCCATCGAAAGTGTTCCAAGGCTCATCCCGTCACTGATCATAAAAATAATATTCTTAGCTTTTCCTTTCCGGTGCAGTTCGGTGCTCTTTCCGAAGCTCCAGAGATCAGATGGCGATAAGGTCAATAATCCTGAAAGTATTGCAGATCCTTTTAGAAATTTTCTTCTGTCCATATTGTTTTTGAAATAATGCTGAAAGTTATCGTATTTAATTCTTTATCGTAACTTTGTTGCATTAATTAAAAGTTAATTTTAAATATTCTTTGGGAACGGATCCTCGAAACTTCGTTTCTTATCGAATTGTTCCTTTTCTTTTTCATTAATAAGACATTGCTGAAGATCTGCCAGCATCTGATCTTTGTCCAGATTCTGCCCGATAAATACCAGTTCATTGATCCTGTCACCCCAGTTTTTATCCCATCTGCTTTCTATAAACTTCTGATTGTCTGAAAATGATGAATACTGAATCCTGTGGCTCATCGGCATGCTGCACCACCAGACTCCTGCTTTTTCGAGCCTGAAAGAACCTCCTGCCTGAGAGAAATTCAATGCATCATCAGGTCTTGAAGCCAGCCAGAACAGACCTTTTGCTCTGATGGTTCCTTCCGGATAATGATGATTCAGATATTCCCAGAGTCTTATGGGATGGAAGGGCTTTTTATCTCTGAAAACCAGTGAACTTATTCCATATTCTTCAGTTTCCGGGGTGTGATGATCAGCCTGTAACTCTTTTTGCCAGCCAGCGGATGACTGTGCTTTATCGAAATCAAAAAGCTGTGTATTCAAAATCTTTTGAGGATCAATTTTTCCAAACTCCGATTGTAAAAGGGTCGCCTCCGGATTTAACTTCCTGATTGCTGCTTTTAAAAAGCCAAGTGTCTCAGTATCGATAAGATCTGTTTTGTTTAAAATAATCACGTTGGCAAATTCAATCTGATCAGTCAGAAGATTAACAATCGTTCTGTAGTCGCCTCCCATATCAGTAAGATCGCGGTCCATCAGTAGTTCATTAGATCCAAAATCTTTCATGAAATTGAAACAATCGACCACCGTTACCATTGTATCAACATAACTGAAACGGGAAAGATCTATTCCGCTCTCTTCATCAACATAGGTAAAGGTTTGAGCTACAGGAATCGGTTCACTGATTCCCGTACTTTCAATAAGGAGGTAATCAAAACGGTTTTCACTGGCAAGACGTTCTACTTCTACCATAAGATCTTCACGAAGTGTACAGCAGATGCATCCGTTACTCATTTCAACAAGCTTTTCTTCTGTTCTTGAAAGCGTGTTTTGATTTTCAACCAGGCGTGCGTCAATATTAATTTCACTCATATCGTTCACTATCACGGCTACTTTTAAACCTTGTTTGTTATGCAGAATATGATTCAATAATGTCGTTTTACCCGCTCCCAGAAATCCGCTGAGTACCGTTACAGGAAGTTTCTTAGTCATGTTTTAATGTTTATGATTTTTAAAGTTGATGATATGACCTGTAATCAAACCGATAGCTCCGATATAGATCAGAGGAAGATGAACTTCAAACAGAAAATCTGTCAATATAGAAATGAAAATAAGGCTTAATGATATCCAGAACTGAAACTTCAGCCACCGGTTTTCCATTTTCTTTGTTATTCTCAATACCACAATGGCTCCAATGAAAAGGAAAACCAGATCAATATAAGGATTATGGGAGATTCCCAATGGAACAATTAATAGCAGTGGAAAGACAATACAATGAATCAGGCATAAAACAGCAGCGGAGATTCCTACAGCATCAAGAATTTTTGATTTCATAATAGTATGGATTAATTTTCTTATTGTAACTTTGTTGCAAAAGTAGAAATAAAAATTCAAATAACGCAACTTTGTTGCATTAAAATATGAGACAGGTCAGAAATACTCACGCCAAAACTGAAATTTTAAACCTTATTAATAGTTCGGATGTTGCCCTTACCCATTCTGATATTCAGAAGAAACTTGGAGATCTGTGCAACAGAGTAACCATCTACAGGGTTCTGGAAAGGCTTGAAAACGAAGGTGCGATACACAAGATCGTCAATATTGATGGTGTAGTGAATTTTGCAAAGTGCAGTGGAAAATGTACCCATGAACAGCATTTTCATAATCATATTCATTTCAACTGTAAGGAATGTCATTCCGTTACGTGTATTGAAAACGCTATTCCGGAAATCAGTCTGCCGGAGCATTTTATTGCACAGGAATATAATTTTATTATCAGCGGTATATGCCCGAAATGTGCTGATGCCTGAAAAAGAAAAAGGCAGAAAAGCGAATATGCTGATCTGCCCTTTTATTGTAGTGAAATATAAATTCTGTTATAAAGAAGAAATATAGACTTCTATCTTGGTACCGTCATAATTGAAGGTTCCGTCAGAATTCTTTTTACCCAATACCCATTTCATGTCTACAGGTACATTCCATGCTGATCCTAATGAAAAACCGTTAACAGAACGGATTTCATTACCATTTCCCGTAGTAATAGCCGAATGAAAGAATGTTTTGTCGATAAGCCTGTAAAAACCAATGGCTTTTCCTGCCGGAATAGGGGTATATCCATCCCACTTTTCTCCCGCCGGATAATTGAATAAGGTTAACCATTTTTGTCCTGCAGATTCGGCAAGCTGAGTAGGACTTATCCTGGCACCACGCATATACAATGCATAGGCAACCACATCATGACATACTCCACTGTTGTATTTCGAAATATTCTCTTCCCCAGAGAGAATGGAATGAGCAACGGGTGCTCTTTCAGATAGGGATAGCTGAGCCTTCCTGGCTCCTTCTGGTGTTATAAATGACATATTGTAATATTTTGTTTGGTGACGTAAAGATACGGCTTTAAAATTTAATCACTTATGTTAGAAAATATTTTAAGTTTCGGCTCCTATGTTTGCAAAAGAATAAATTTACATACAAAGCAAAAGGGGTGAGAGAACAGTTTTGGCTAAATAACTCAGGAAGTATATTGTGCTTTAGAAATGTCCTCACTTCTTTATTCCTTTTAGAGTTTGAACAGAATTTAAAGAATCGAAAAAGATATCTTGGATAATAATCAGGAGACAAAACGAAGGAAGACTTGCTTTTATTTAAAGATAAAAATATGAGTGCATTAAAACAGGTTGTAGGAATAGATGTAGCCAAAGATGAACTGGTGGCAAGTTTTGGCAAATTAATGGAAGATCTAAGTACAGAAATCAAAGATTATAAAGTTTTTAGCAACAGCGAAAAAGGCTTTGAATCACTTCTTAAATGGGTGTACAGCAAAAAGACACTTAATATAGAGGTTATTTTTGTCATGGAGGCTACAGGGGTGTATCATGAAAGATTTGCTCATTTTCTTTATGCAAAGGAAGAAAAAACAGTCATTGTGCTGCCTAATAAGATCAGTAATTTCATCAGGACTCTGGATATCAAAACCATTACCGATAAAAGCTGTTCCATAGCTATTACACAGTTTGGTTTAAGCAGAAAACTAGAATTATGGCAACCCGCAAACCTTGTGTATAAAGAACTTCAGCAGCTAAGCCGCGAGAAAAACCAGGTTATTCAGGAAAGGGTAAGGTGTATGAATCAGCTGCATGCTGAAAAGACTCAAGCTCTTCCGAATTCAAGAACCATAAAACGGCTGACCGAGCGTATTTCGCTATTGAAAAAACAGGAGAAAGAAATTAATGAGGATATGCTTGCACAGGTAAAGAAAAGTCCTGAGGCTACCAGGGGAGTTAATCTGTTGAGCAGTATTCCGGGTATTGGAAAATCAACGGCAATTGCTGTTTTAGCTGAAACCAATGGTTTTGAGCTAATCAGAAATAAAAAACAACTGGTAAGTTATGCAGGATTAGATATCCGCGAGAAACAGTCCGGAACATCAATAAAAGGTAAGCCAAGAATTAGTAAGAAAGGAAATAAAAATATTCGAAAAACATTACATTTTCCTGCCATGACAGCCGTCAAAATGAATAAAAACCATCAGGATTTGTTTCAAAGAATTACAGAAAAAACAGGAATTAAAATGAAGGGATTGGTTGCTGTACAAAGAAAACTCTTGGAACTGATGTATATTTTATTTAAAAATAAAACTTTTTATCAGATAGATTTTGAAGAAAGTAGGGTAAAAATCAAAGACGTTCACCCTACGCAAGCTAACTCAAGGTCGCTTTTATAAATATAAATGTATAAAAAATATTTGGAAGTTAACACAGAATCTAAAGCCAATGGAAGAATACTTTATAAAATAGGCGGGCTAAAGCCCGCTTCTATTGATATATAAATTAGGTATTATAGCAGAGACAAATGTAAATATTCAATAGGAACGGGCTTTAGCCCGTTTTAACAATTAAATACAGATATGTCGGCTTCAGCCAAAACTTAATATTGGCTAAGTTCAGGCTGAAACCTTTGAAAAATAAATAATAAAATGTGCGGGTTAAAACCCGCCTCTATTGATCAATATAATTAACAATTCATTTAACAATAATACATGCATTCATAGCTGAAAAGTTTCCCCTCTTTAAAAGTAAAAATAAAGAGCCCGGCATCTCCATTCTGAATGTGATATTCGTGTGGAGAAGAAATCCAGCGTGTTGAAAGCAATTCGCCAAAATGGTTGACAAAATCCTTTTCGTTATAATTAGAATCCATACGTTCATTTCCCAGAATCACAGCTTCGCCATTGTTGAAGGACATTTTGTAAATGCTTCCGGAAACTTTTCCTTTATATTCTTCAAAAGCAACCATCATATCAGAGGTTCTGTAAAAATATTGAGGATCCCAGCCGCATTCAGGGGTATTGGGAATGTCTTTTACCTTCTGCATCTCCAGCTGTTTCATCTGTGCATCAGTGATTTTTCCGTCAAAAAGCTTGGTTTCTTGCCATACAAAATGCATATTTAAGGCTTTCAGCTTTTTTTCATAAGCTTCAGTTCCAGGTTTTTTTGCCAGTTGATCTGCCAGAAGAAGTTCAAAATCAATATCTACTTTTGGATTTTCTACACTGGTATTGGATTCTTTCCAGTACTGTAATGCTTGTTTAAGGTTTTTATCTTCCTGCCATGCAATTTCACGTAATCTTCCCACCTGAGCCAGTTCTTTTTCCTTGTTTTTACCTTTAACTGCGAGATAATCTTTAAGAATTCTGTCGTAAGTAAGTCCGGTTCCCAAGTATTTCATCTGGATATATTCCGGATTCTCATGAAAATGATCCCCGATATAAATCCAGCCGTCCTCATATAAAGGAACATAATCTATACAGACAAGTTCGTTTAAAGCAGCCCTGCGTATGGCTGTACTTTCTGTGGTAGGAGCTTTTCGTACACGCAGCTCAGATACCTGCACATAAAAATGTGGACATTGATGTCCTTCTGTTCCTCTATAAAAATACTGAGCGGGTTCGCCGGCAGACTTTTTCCCACGCATGCTTTTTTGTAACGGCTGACGGTCTATAAATCCAATATCACCGTTGCTTACCTGTACTTTGTATTGCGTTTGGGTTGAATCCAGAACATAAACAGGAGCTTCGGTAGAAAATATTCCTAAAAGATCTTTATTTTTTCCACTTTCACGAAAGAGATATCCCCATTCTGACGTATAAACAGGGCGTTGGCCAGGGCTTTGTGCCATGGTATTATAAAAGCAGCACTGAAAAATGCCGGCTGCCAATAGTATCTTATTCAACATATTGTAATGCATATCCACAAAAACGATCCTGTTTTTTGCAGATGGTTCATAATGGTTTCTGTGGTTATTCCTTCAAAAATAATGAAAAATCAGGGTTTATGCCAAAGTTATTGTTATTCAGAATGGGTATAAATTCCATCCTATTCATCTGTTCCCATTGGGTAAAGTAAATAAAAATACTATTTTTATCGGCCAAAAAAGTAAAAACTCATTATGCCCACTGATGCTTCTCTTAAGCTGATTCCGATGACAACTTTCGTGCTGGAATATTATTCACACGAAGGATATGCCGATCTTCAGATTTTGAATCTGATGAATAATTATGCCAATTTCTTAAAGAAGCGTTTAACTCTTGGAATGTTTGTTCCTGTAGACCGTAAAGGAAATATTCTGAAAGAACCGAAAAATTATACCGCATGGAAATCTCTTGACCATAACGATGGAAGAAGAACGGATATTGTAGGTTTTGAAGAATATGCAGAGTACCAGAAGGCTGAGCAGAACTGTATGTTTGAAGGTTTTAAGGTAGATTATAATGGATATTCAAAAGTGAGAATCATTGCTTCATACGACCCTTCTATCGAATTGTCTTTTAATAAAAATGATCTGATCCCTACAGGCTTCAATGATGTAGAATCACTGACGGTATTTGATGATATCTTTTTAACATCCAGTGCATTAAAAGCAATTGGAATAAAACGATAAATTATAGTTGTACTATATAAAAAACCTTTATCAGTACTGATAAAGGTTTTTTGTTTTCTTGTTCTATCTGACACATTCCCCCGAATGGCAGTGGTAGCCTGATGGACAAAGCCCGTTGATGCAGGGACCGGCAGCATCAGGATAGCATCTTTCATCTGCACGGCAATGAGAATGAGGAGGACAAAGGGAAAGCAGATTGCCAAGGCAAACGCCTACAGGAAGAGGAAGATTCAGTTCTATTCCAATGGCTCCGATCATGTTTTTTAATGTTTTTCTGTTTAATTTTTTCATGGCTTTTGTTGTTAGGTGTTAGTGATTTTTTAATATACTTTCAAGTTCTGTAATGAAATCTTTCTGTGCCGGATTGATCCGTTTTTGTGCTTCCTCTGAAGCAAACCACTCCCATTGGTCCACTTCGGGAATTTCAATTATTTTGCCGGATTTGGGCGGCCATTCTAATGGAAAGCTATTGCTGTAAAGATCTGATGTATCAATATCTCCTTCCAGGGCCCATGCATAAACTATTTTTCCTCCTTTTTGTCTGATGGGTGATAATTCTATGAATTGGCCTTCTGCTGCTTTACCTGTTTCTTCTTTAAATTCCGTTAATGCCCTCACTAATGGATCTTCATCAGGAAGAATTTCTCCTTTGGGGATAGACCATGCGCCAGAATCTTTATTTCTCCAGAAAGGGCCGCCGGGATGAACCAGAAAGTAATACAGACTGTCTTTTTCTTTTTTAAAGAGCAGAATCCCGGAACTTGTTTTCATGGGTTTAAATATTTGATTATTAAAGATATAAAAAAAATATAATCAGATGATCAATAAGATCAGCCTTTCTTTTTAACCTGAGAGGGTGACATTTGTTTGTACGTTTTGAATATTTTATTAAAGTGGCTGGCATCATTGAAACCCAGCTTGTCAGCAATTTCACTGATATTATAATGACTCTGAAGTAAAAGCTTTTCAGCCGTTTTTATTTTATATTGTATAATATGCTGTTGTATGGAGAAGCCTGTCTGTTTTTTGATATAAATGCTGATATAATTGGGAGAAAGCATAAATTCTTCAGCCAGGTTCTCAATTTTCATTTTATCAGCATCGAGAGCATTGACATTGATATAGTACATGATCTTTTCAATTTTGTTAAGGTTTTGGGTGAGCCAGTTTTTTGCAGTGGCATTTTGCATTGTATTCCGGATCAAAATAGTCATAATGCTTGAAAACAGATCAGTAGTTATCTCTTTGTTATAGGTATTTTTATGGCTGAATTCATACAGAAGAATCCGGGCAAGCTGTAAAAGATGCTCCCTGTCTGTTTTACTCTTAATCGCCGATTCGTACACGAAGGAATGATCTTCCATCAGGAGCTGTACAATCTTTTTAAGTTCATTTTTTTTATTTAGCAGAAGATTTTCCCAGATATACTGTTCTGTAAATTTTATATAAATGAATTTTGTTTTGTTTTTAATTGAAAATTCATGTCCGTCACTGGGTCTCAGGAGAAAAACATCACCCTTTTTATAAGGGAAAGTAATGTTGTTGAGGTGATGAAATCCTTTTCCGCTTTCTATGATGATCAGTTCATAAAAATTATGATTGTGATATTCAACATCCCAGTTTTCCTTTTCAATGCTGAAAACATTAAAAGAGTTGAAATTAACGATTCGTTTCATAGCAGAATGAATTTTTACAAAATTACCATTAATTTTTACAATATATGCCAATGGATTATTGATGAATTTTGCCTTATCAATACATTCAAAATGAAATATATAAAACAATCAGTATTGCTGCTTGCCTCAGCAATTGTTCTGATGTCTTTTTCTGATCATCATGACAGGGATACAAAAGAAAAAAAGCAACAGCATGAAAAACAGGCTCCGGCAAAAAAATACTGGCCGAATGGTGCTCAATTGGTCATTTCCGTTTCTATGCAGTTTGAGACCGGCGGACAGCCGGAAGGCGCTGAAAGTCCTTTCAGTGGAACTCCTCTTCCTAAAGGACAGCCGGATCTTCCCGCAGAAAGCTGGTACCGCTACGGAGGAAATGAAGGAATTTACCGTATGCTGGATTTATGGAAAAAATATGACATTAAAGTTACCTCTCATGTCGTAGGAACTGCTGCTGAAAAGTATCCTGAAGTCGCTAAAGCTATTGCAAACGGAGGTCATGAAATTGCAGCTCATGGCTTTACCTGGGATAACCAGTGGAATAAAAATTATGCTGACGAACTGAATTTCGTAAAGAAAGGTGTGGATGTTGTTGAAAAAATTACAGGGCAGAAAGCTGTTGGTTATAATGCCAACTGGTTGAGAAGAAGCCCGAATACACTTAAAGTATTACAGGAACTGGGTTTTCTGTATCATATTGATGATCTAAGCCATGATGAACCTTTTATAACTAAAGTAAAAGGAAAAAACTTTGTAGTCGTTCCTTATACGCTTCGTAACAATGATATTGTCAATATTGAAGGGAAACAATGGAGCCCGGAGCAGTTTTTGGCCCAGCTGAAATTTGAATTTGACCGCTTGTATGAAGAAGGAGCTTCCAAAAGGAGAATGATGAGTATCAGTTTTCATGACAGAATCGGTGGAACTCCTGCAATGGTACATGCCATGGAGGAATTTATTCAATATACACAACAAAAACAGGGAGTCGTTTTTATGAGAAAAGATGATATTGCCAAAATGGTGATGAACGATCCCGATACTCCGGTTGACAACAGCGAAGAAAAGTTTAATAAGTAAGGAAGCTGGAAGCTGGAGGAAGGAAGTTATCGAAGTCTGTAAAAACAAATTAGAGATAATTGAAATGATGATAAACACATTGAAAGTGAATCCCAACAGATTTATATCTTCCAGCATCCCGCTTCCATGCTAAAAAAAATACCTTTATGAACAATACAAAAACAGCCTATTTTTTCCTTCGTGTATCGATGGGAATCAACTTTTTGGGACACGGATTGGTTCGTCTCGTGAAATTGCAGGACTTTGCATCAGGAATGATGAAGGGTTTTGAAACAAGCTGGCTTCCGCAGCCATTGGTGCACCTGTTTGGTGTCACTCTCCCCTTTCTCGAATTTACAATCGGCCTTCTGCTGATCATTGGTTTTAAAACCCGAATTGCGGCGATGGCCGGAGCTTCTCTCATTATCCTGCTTCTTTTTGGAAGCAGTACTGTTGAAAACTGGGAAGCAATGGGAATTCAGATGATTTATGCAGGCCTGTTCTATATTCTGATCAGCAGAATTGAGAATAATTACCTGGCCTTGGATCGAAAATAAAAACAGTAAGGCTGAAAAAAGTAAAGAATTACCTGATTATTATAAATTTTTTTACTCTTTATCCAACCACAAAAGTCACAAAAGGTTTCATTTTAATACACTTAAGTTTATTTAGGTAAAATGATATCGCAGGAAAGTTCACATAAGATGATAATCTTTGATTTTCACAAAACTTTGGTGTACTTATTACACACAATGTGTGGCTCTGAAAAAATTGAAGTATTTAAATCTTTTGTGCCTTTTGTGGTTAAAAATGATTCAATGCAGTATTTTTATTTTCTCAGCCTAATTATTTTCCTGCTTTTTTACATTGTTCAGAGATTATGTTACAACTTCCTTAGATTCAGTTACTCTGTTTTTATAGTTATGCCCGAATTTTGTATCAGAAATAAAAGAAACTGAAAGTATTGGGTTTATTTTCAGTGAAATGGGTAATCCTCAAAATTTAAAAATGATGCAAACTATATTAGGAGCCAACGGCCAGATTGGTGAAGAGCTGGCAAGAGAACTGAAAAGGAATTATACTTCAGATCTCCGTATCGTCAGCAGAAAGGCAAAAAAAGTAAATGATACAGATACTGTTTTTTCCGCAGATTTATCAGACAGGGAGAAGGCAGTTGAAGCTGTGAAAGGAAGTGAAATCGCTTATTTTACCCTGGGACTTCCTATGGATACAGGTTTATGGGAAAAGCAGTTTCTGACCATCATGAAAAATGTTATTGAAGCCTGTAAAATCAACGGAACAAAGCTGGTGTTTTTTGATAATACCTATATGTATCCTCAAAATAATGAAGTTTTAACGGAACAAACCGGATTCGCTCCTGTGGGAAGAAAAGGAAGGGTAAGACAACAGATGGCCGAAATGCTTTTAAAAGAAATGAAAGCAGGAACCATAGAAGCAGTCATCTGCAGAGCTCCTGAATTTTATGGTCCCGGAAAAACGCAGAGTATTACCAACAGTCTTGTTTTTAATGCCATTAAAGAAGACAAAAAGCTGAAAGTCCCTTTAAGAGATGATAAATTACGAAGCCTGATCTGGACTCCCGATGCGAGCCGTGCCACTGCTTTGATCGGAAATACACCGGATGCTTATGGACAGACATGGCATTTACCTGTAGATGATCATAAGCTGAATTATAAGGAATTCATTGCGCTGGCTTCTGAGGTTTATGGAAAAGAACTGAAATATTCGGTTATTCCAAAGCTAGCCTTTTCAATCGGATCCTTGTTCAATAAAAATGCAAAAGAGCTGTTGGAACTGCTTCCCAGATATCAATATAATAACCTGTTTGATGATTCAAAATTCAGAAAGAGATTCCCGGGATTTAATGTAACTACCTACAGACAGGGAATTGAACAGATTAAAAAAGAACAGCAAGCGACAAAATAATCACTTAAAATGAGTACCTTAGAAACACCAATACCACAACCGAAGGACAAAATATTCCCATCCTCCGGAGGGGTGGCGAAAATTCAAAGAATTTTTGACGGGGTGGTAAAAAAGAAATAAAATGAAAGCTCCAGAAAAAGTAACCTCCATCACAGCATTACACAGGTATCTGAATCTGAAAAGACCGTCTAATCCTTTGATCAGTGTGTTTGATTTTAATGAAGTAACTATAGATCCGAAGACTGTTCTGAGTACTGTGACCACAGATTTTTACGTGGTTTCCCTTAAAAAAGATTGTGCAGGGAGATGTAAATACGGACAGCATTATTATGATTTTGAGGATGGAATCATGTATTTTATTGCTCCCCATCAGGTATTACAGTTTGAAGATATTCTGCTTTCCGAAGTAAGAGGAAGTGTACTGGTTATTCATCCTGATTTTTTACAAGGTTATCCATTGGCCGCTATCATAAAGAATTATGGTTATTTTTCGTATTCTGCTAATGAAGCTTTGTATCTCTCCGAAAAGGAAGAAAAATCCGTAACGGATATCATGGATAATATCAGCAGGGAGATAGAAGCCAACATGGATAATTTCACCCAGGATTTGCTGGTTTCCAACATTGATTTACTGTTAAAATACTGCGACAGATTTTACAACCGCCAGTTTTTAACACGGAAAAAGGTGAATCATGATCTTTTGACACAGCTTGAAACTTTACTGGATGATTATTTTAAAAATGAAAAACTGCTGATTGACGGGATTCCTACTGTACAATTTGTGGCAGCTCAGATGAATATCAGCCCCAATTATCTGAGTGATATGTTAAGAGTTCATACAGGACAGACCACACAACAGCATATTCAGAACAGAGTGATTGAAAAGGCCAAAGAACTGCTTTCCACTACTACTTTATCTGTTTCTGAAATTGCTTATCATTTAGGATTTGAACATCCGCAGTCATTTCACCGTTTGTTTAAAAACCAAACTACTGTTTCACCTTTAGAATTCAGAAAATCTTTTAATTAATCGTATCATGATGAAAAAAATATTGCTAATCGTAACGAATATAGATCAGTATGCCAGTGGTAAGTTTAAAACAGGTTTATGGCTGAGCGAGCTTAGCCATATATATCATGCGGCAAAGGAAAAAGGATGGCAGATCACCATAGCTTCTCCAAAAGGAGGAAATACTCCTGTTGACCCCGAAAGCCTGAAACCTCTGGTCCTTGATGGAATTTCAAAAAAATATTATGAAGATCCTGAATTCATGAATGAACTGGCCCATACAAAAAGTCTCAATGAGGTAAAGAATGAATCTTTCGACTGCATTTATCTGGCCGGCGGACATGGAACGATGTATGATTTCCCTGATAATACTACTTTACAGACTATACTCAGAGATCAGTATGAAAATAATAAAATGGTTGCTGCAATCTGCCATGGAGTTGGAGGATTGTTGAATGTAGAGCTTTCAGGAGGAGCATATATGATTAAAGGTAAATCGATTACTGGATTTGACTGGTTTGAAGAAACCCTGGCCAGAAGAAAAAATGAAGTACCTTTTAACCTGGAAGCCGCTCTTAAAGAACGGGACGTACATTACAAAAAAGCATTTATTCCAATGACTTCTAACGTTATTGTTGATGGACATTTGATTACAGGGCAAAATCCTTTCAGTTCTAAAGAAATGGCTAAAGTAGTAATTCGTGAGCTTGAAAAATAAAGAGCGGGGATTGACAGTACAATATATGTTGTAAGATAAAGCGAAAAGTAAAACGCAAAGCTTAAAAAAGTAAGCTTTTTAATAAAGTGAGCAAATGGTTGCGACTATGTCGCTGATGAAGGTTTGGCTATACATGCGCTCAAAAAGAATCAATTGCGAAATCTAAATAATTGATGAGAGACTAAGGTATCCTGTATTTAATTTTATCGGAGATAAAATTCTTGCGCTTTACAGCAGTTTTTTATTAATCATGTTGCGTCTTTGCGTTTTCCAAAAACATTTTATATGTAGTTTAAAAAAAAATAAAAAAACGCAAAGTTTTAATGGTTTCAGATTCTTACTAAAAATGAGTAATGATAGTGTCAATACACTGCATCATTAATTTCCCCCCTGATGCCTCAAAATAAAGTAAACATTAAAATCTCTGCGTTTAATACTTTTTTTCTGTTTTTATATTTGTTCTTATGATAAAAATGATTTTGTTATTGTCACCAGACTCATTATAATTACTACTATTCCCACTACCACGAACATTTTCTTTGTCGGAAGCTTTGATGTAAGCATCGCAGAAAACGGAGCGGTAAAAACACCACCCAATAAAAGTCCCAGAACAATATTCCAATGGTGGATACCTATCGTAAAAATAAAGGTAATGGCACTGGTAATGGTTAGTAAAAACTTTGCAACAGTGGAACTTCCCACTACATATCGGGGAATCCTTCCCTCTTTGATCAGCGTTCCGGTTACCAAAGGTCCCCAGCCGCCGCCGGCAAAGGAATCAATAAAACCACCTACAAGTCCCAAAACTCTAAGATTGGTTCTTCGTTTGGTTTTAACTTGTCCTGATTTTTTATCTTTGAATGCATTTCTTAAGATATTGATTCCAAGATAAAGCGTGTAGCAGGCAATAATTGGTTTTACGATGTGAGCATAATGTTCACCATAATGAGACAGTGTTAAAGCACCGATAACAGAACCCACAATAGCCAATGGAAACAGCGCCCATACCATTTTTTTATTGACATTTCCCAGTTTATAATGGCTGAAACTCCCGGCTGCTGTGGTAAAAGATTCTGCGGAATGAATACTTGCGCTTACAACGGGAGGCGGGACATTCAGCAGTAAAAGGATTGTAGTACATATCACTCCATAGCCCATTCCCATAGATCCGGCGACAATTTCTGCCATAAAGCCCGCAAACAGCATCCAGTAAAAAATATGGCCATCTTTATTCAGAAAATGCTGAATATCATCAGATAAATTAAACTGATACACGACAAGGCCAAATAATCCGAAAAGAAGTAAAACACCAATGATGGCCAGATAAATATTGGCTTTTCTCTGGGCTGTTTTGGTGATACTGATCAGCTTTTGAATTTCTATATCCGGTTTTGCAGCAGCTTTTCCTTCGGACAGATATTCTGTTGTAATCTTATTAAGTTCTTTTACTTTATAATTAAAATCGCCTGTCAGTTGATTACGGATATGCTGCATATTGTCCAATACATGATCCATTTCGTCAGGAATCACTTCGGTAAAGGTTTCTCTTAATCTTTTAGCGATGGTTGGAGATTTTCCATTGGTGGAAATAGCTATTTTAAGACTTCCCTTTTTAACAATGGATCCTAAATAAAAATCACAAAGATCAGGTTTATCCGCAATATTGACCAGTACACTTTTTTGCTGGGCTTTTTCTCTGATTTCCCCGGCCAGTTCAATATCATTTACCGCAATAATGGCCAGATCAGTATCGTTAAAATCATGATCGTCATATGCTCTTTCATGAAGTGTTATATTGGAAAACTGATTTTGTAAAGTTCTGACCTCCGGAATGATTTCTTTGGCTACCAGTTTGATGGATGTTTCCGGTGAATTGCCCAGAACAGATTCCAGCTTTTCAAGGGCAACCTTGCCGCCGCCAATGATCAGAAGCGACAGGTTTTCAAGTTTTAAAAAGATGGGATATAAAGAATTGCTCATCCTGATTACAGTTTTAAGTCATAAGTAAAAGCGAGATAATACAGTCCTCCGATTTCAGGACCTGCTGCATACTGGAAGTAACGGCGGTTCAGCAGATTGGTAGCACCTATTTTAATATTTGCACGGATTTCAGGAAGCTTCCATGTTGCCTGTGCATCAATGGTGTAATAAGCGGGAATTTCTCCGGATGCTAAAGGACTTTCCCACATAAAACCGCTCTGCCATCTGGCTACAAGAGTGAATCCTATATTTTTAACAATCTCTCTGTTTCCTAAGCTTACATTTACCATCCATTTCGGAGTGTTGAAAGCTGTAATAAACAGGTCTGAGTTATTATTGGAAGCCAGATCATTATAGGAAACATTGGTGTTGATATTGTAATTTCCTGTGATATTATATCGGATTCCTAAAGATGTTCCGTAGCTTTTGTAGGTACTGTTGCTGTTCGTATAAACCCTGTATCGGTCCTGTTTACTTCTATCGAGCATCGCAAGTACGGCTGCACTGCTTCCTACCTGACTGTTTTTGGGAACAGCCACTTCTACCTGACCAAGGAATCCTTCGTAGATATTGTAATAAAAATCCCAGTCCAGCACCAGTTTATTATTGAAAAAAGTAGACTTATACCCTACTTCAAACGAATTGATTTTCTCCGGCTGTAATTTCTGAAGATTCGCTACCGTTAAAAGCTGTTTGTTATCCTGAGCTGCCTGAGCCTGGGTTTTTCCTGCGTCAACATCAGCGTTTACTGCTGAGGTAAATTTATCGATGGATGCCAGCGTATAAGAGTTTTCCAGATAGCCTAATCCATCATTCACTTTTGAAAGTCCGCCTACTCTTCTTACATTTCCGTTATTCACGAATGAAAGGGCTTCAAATAAAGATGGAAAACGATAGCCGTTTTGAAAAGATGCCCTGAAATTATGCTGTTTTACAGGGGAATACACTACACTTATTCTTGGATTTAGTTTGGCTTCAAATTCCGGGTTTCTGTCGATCCGTAAAGCGGCATTAATTTTTACTTTATCATCGAAGAAAAGCTTGGTAATCTGTGCAAAAGCCCCATATTTCTGATAGATAACCTCTTTCCCGAAAGTACCATTGGCTAAAGGAATGTTTCTTTCATTGACCGGACGGTTGAAATCAACAAAGTTATTTCCATCCGGAGTAATGCTGTACAAACGGTAATCTACTCCTGCAAGAAGGTTGAATATCTTCACAAACCTGCTGAAATCATAGGTCAGTTCCCCCTGATAAAAGCGGGATTTCTGTTCAAGCTTGGCTCCTCCTGTTGCCGGAGCTCCTGCTACTCCTGCATTGGCCGAATCCCAGTTATTAATTCCAATAATGGTATTTTTTAACTGTTCAAAGGCTGCAGTTCCCGGTACAGCCCTGTTTTTATCAGCTTCCTGACGGGCGAGAATAAATGCTTCGTTAAGATTGATTCCGGCATTCAGGCTGTTCTGAAGCGCGGTCTGGAATATATTTTTCCAGTTGGTATTGGAAAGATTCGTCAGATCAAGATTATCTGCCAAAGGTTTGAGATTATAGGAATCTCCTGTATTTTCTATCGATACATAAGCTCTGAAGGTTAATTCTCTTCCTGTGAGTTCTACTTTATGATTCTGAACCGTAGCATTCTGCAGACGGATTTTATTTCCTCTCTGGAAAGTTCCGTCCAGCAAGCCGTAGCGATACACATAAGATGTTCTCCACTGATCTCCGAAACGGTAATATAATCCAGCATCGAACTTGATATTTTTCACGTCAGGGCTTACCAGGTCTTTTTCCAGATATCCTGTCCGGGAAACATTGAATGTGGTAGGTTTTCCATTGTAATCTACTTTTACGGCAACGCGGTTGTTTCTTTCATCTCCATACTTATTCCAAAGATCTTCTGCGGGATTGTTGGGCAAAGCAAAATTAGGATTGGCGGTGACTAATGATCCTGGATTCTGATCTGTCAGATTATTGGATATCCAGTCGGTTCCACTGAAATAAGAGGCATTGACTTTCACTGCAAAGTTTTTATTGATCACTTTTGCAAAACGGACAGCACTTTCTCCCAAAGAACTTATTTTATGGTTCACATTGTCTACATGATTTACTCCGCCACGGAAATAAACACTTATCCCTTCAGAGGTAAACGGATCTTTGGTCTGTAAACTTGCCAGTCCGTTGATGGCATTCATTCCGTACAATGCAGAAGCCGCTCCCGGAGTCACTTCCATAGATTGAATATCCAGTTCTGTAGGTCCTATAGCATTTCCCAGCGGCACTCCCAATGTTGCCGACTGTACATCTACTCCATCTACCAGCTGCATGAACCGGAAATTATTGGGCGAATTAAAACCTCTTGAATTAGGAATTTTCAACGTAAGGCTTGAGGTTAAAAGCTGTAGTCCTTTTACATTTTCCAGGGTTTCATAAAACGAAGCAGCCGGACTTTCCCTGATGGTTTTGATATCAATTTTTTCAATGGCGATCGGAGATCTTAATATTTTTTCCGGAACTCTGGAGGCAGAAATTACCACATCATCAATAATGGTATTCTGAGGGTTTAAGCCTATCGTTATTTTGTTGGAAGGCGAAAGGATTTCAACAGTTTGACTGCTAAAACCATCTTTCTGAACAACCACCCGGAATGGAATGGTAACTCTTGTTCTGATTTTGAAGTTACCCAACTGATCCGTGAATGCGTTATCCTGTGTATTTTGGATCTGTACTTTTACGGAGTCAAGACCTTTGCTTGTTCCTGTGTTTTTGATGCTTCCGCTAAGCTCTATAAGCTGCTGCTGAGCTTCTGCCAGGTTAAAAAATAGAAATGTAAATGCAATAATGCCTGCTTTTGTTAGAAAATTTCCCTGCTTTTTGTTTTTCATTTTTCTTCATTTTTAAGGTTGAGAATGAAGCTGCCTGAATTTTTACATTGATTATTTTTACCACAAAAGGCACAAAAGTTTTTATTTTAAAACAATTTAGTTCAATTATATAAGTTTAAAAATGACACTGTAGAAAAGTTCACATTAGATGAAAATCAAAGATTTTACAAAACTTAGGTGTACTTATTATGCACAAAGTTTGGCTCTTAAAAAGCTTAAGTGTTTAAAACTTTTGTGACTTTTGCGGTTTTGAATCGAAAAACTTCAAACAGCTTTATATGTATCGTTATTTGAGAATCAACAACACATACACATTCGTCCGCTTAAATGAAGAGGTTGAGTTTTTTTGTTTTTTTTCAGATCATAATGAAAATCAGCCATATAATTAATTTAGGTTAAGTAAGTAACGGTATGAAAAATCACCAAATGTTTCCTCTGCCAGTCTTTTCTGTACATAAATCCCGAAAAGCTCATCCAGAGTGGTCAGAATTTCTTCTTCACCAATATTTTCTTTAAATTTTGTATTCAGTCGCATTCCTAAACGGTCTCCACCAATGTGAAGATTGTATTTCCCATAGGCTGTACCTACAAATCCTATTTCAGCATTGGGAGATCTTCCGCAGCCGTTAGGACAGCCGGTCATACGGATCGTGATATCTTCTTCCAGCAAACCATATTTTTCAAGGATAGGCTCTATTTTTGTGACCAGAGAAGGCAGATAACGCTGGGCTTCCGCCAGTGCCAGTGAACAGGTATTTAAAGCGACACACGCAACAGAGTTTTTACGTAAAGCACTTGCTCCGTCAGTATTTTCTGAGATTCTGTGCTCTTTTAAAATAGCTTCGATTTCAGCTTTATCCTTTTCGTCAATATCAGCAAGAATAAGGTTCTGGTTGCAAGTAAAACGGAAATTGGCTTTTCCTGTCTGCGCAATTTTTAGCAACCCTGATTTTAAAGGATATTCTGCTGTATTAAGGATTCTTCCGTGCTCTACAAATACGGTATAGAACCATTTTCCTTCATGATTCTGTATCCAGCCGTAGCGGTCTTTTCTTTGTGTAAACTTAAATTCACGGGCCGGCTCAAAACTGAAGCCTGCTCTCTTTTCTACTTCAGCTCTGTACTGATCGATACCTAATTTATCAATGGTGTATTTTAATCTTGATAATTTCCGGTCGCTCCTGTTACCAAAGTCTCTTTGTACCGTGATAATTTCGTAGACGGCTTTCAATACTTTTTCCTCGGTATCCACAAATCCAAGGATGGAAGCAAGACGGGCATACGTGGCTTCATTTCCGTGAGTGGCACCTAATCCCCCTCCGGCAGCAATATTGTAACCTACGATTTTATCATTTTCGATAATCGCGATTAAGGCAATATCATTGATGAATACATCCACATCGTTATTGGGAGGAACGGCTATTCCAATTTTCAGTTTTCTCGGAAGATATCTGTCCTGATACAAAGGATCTTCCTCTGCTTTACGATCTACCAGAAGTTCATCATCAATCCAGATATCATAATAAGCTTTGGTTTTCGGAAGACACATTTCACTGATTTTACCTGCCAGTTCGTAGGCTTCCTGCTGTAAAGGGGATTCCGAAGGATTGGCTGTACAGGTTACGTTTCTGTTGACATCTCCACAAGCGGCAAGTGAATCCAGATGCTGAAGATTGAAACTTTGAATGGTAGGTCTTAAATGAGATTTTAAAATACCATGCAGCTGAATGGTTTGCCTGGTAGTCACTTTTATCGTTCCCGTAGAATGATCTTCAGCCGTTTCATTCAATCCTACCCATTGCTCCGGAGTTAAAAAACCACCGGGAAGTCTTAACCTGATCATATAAGAATACAGCCATTCCAGTTTTTTGGAGACACGCTCTTCCCTTCTGTCTCTGTCGTCCTGCTGGTACATTCCGTGAAATTTGATCACAGTCTGGTCATCTTCTCTGATGGCTCCGGTGAAGTTATCTGCAAGACTTTCCTTTAAAGTTCCTCTGAGTCCGTTACTGCCGGTTTTAATTTTTTCTACCGGTGAAAGGTTCTCTTTATTGTTGTTCATAATCGTTTCCTTTAATTTTTACGGGTATTTCTTTTTAATACACATCTTTAGCATATCTGCCGCTCAGTTCCATTTCTTCCAGGTAGGTTACAGCATCATCTTTGCTGCGTTTTCCTTCAGTCTGGATAATGGTGAGAAGCGTTTGTTCTACATCACGGGCCATTGGTTCTTTAGCACCGCATACATACACCGATGCTCCGCCTTCAAGCCAGTAAAAAACTTCCTGGGCTTTTTGTTCCAACCTGTGCTGAACATATACTTTTTCAGCTGTATCTCTGGAAAAAGCAAGATCTAAATGGGTCAGACTGCCTGTTTTAAGAAAATCCTGCAGTTCTGCCTGGTAAAGGAAATCTGAAACAAAATTCCTGTCCCCGAAAAACAGCCAGTTTCTTCCTTCTGCACCTGTGGCATCACGCTCCCAAAGGAATGACCTGAAGGGCGCAATCCCTGTTCCCGGACCAATCATGATGATATCTTTATCCGCTTCCGGCAATTTGAAATGTCCTGCTTCCTGAATATAAAACTCTATTTCCCCTCCTTCTTTAAATTCACTCAGAAAGCCACTGCATAACCCATTATGTTTCTGATGGTCAATAAAGAATTCTGATTTAGCAACCGTAATATGAATTTCCGTATCACCATGAGCTTCCAGGGAAGAAGAAATGGAATACAGACGCGGTGCCTGAGCGGTTAATATCTGTAAGATTTCTTCAAATTCGTCTGCATTTTTTACAGGATAAATTCTAAGAAGATCAAGAAGACTTAATCTGACTTCCGGAATGGAATGCCCTGTTATTTTTGCATATTGAGCCACTACAGATTTAAGTAAATAGCTGATGTTAAGATGCTTGAGTAGAAGTTCTTCCACAGTGTCTGTAACTTTTGCTGTTTCAACCTGTTTTTTAGGATTAATTCCAGTGAGTGTAATAATCTCATCTACAACATCTTTTGAATTGAAAGGGATCACTCCCAAAGCTGCACCTGGTTGATAACTAAGCGCTTCTTCTGTTTCAATTTCAATATGATAGGTTTCTTTTTCTGAGGTAATATCGTTCAGATTGATAATGGCTGAAACTTTCCCCTGATATCTTTTTCTTCCGGCGGAAACTTTTGGGGCTGAAATATTTTTTGTACTCTGCCCCGCATTTTTATTGACTGTTTCAAATACATGCTCTATCCAATGGGAAGCTTCCTGTTCGTAATCAATGTCACATTTCTTTAATGGAATAATACGCTGGGCACCTAATATTTCAAAGCGTGAATCCACATCTTCTCCGGTTTGGCAAAACAGAGGATAACTGCTGTCTCCCAATGCCAGAACTCCGTATTTAAGTCCGCTGAGATCAATTTCATTTTCATGAATATAATCGTAGAATTTTTTAGCAAGAGCAGGCGGTTCACCTTCTCCCTGAGTGCTGATGATAATAAAGAAGAATTCCTCTTTTGTAAGATCTTTAGGCTTGTATTGGGAAAGGTCAGCCAGCTTTACCTGAAGCCCTTTTTTCTTTACGATACCGGCCAGTGCAGTAGCCAGTTTCTTACTGTTTCCGGTTTCTGTACCGTAAGCCAGCGTTATTTTCTTTACAGCATTTTGGGTAATACTAATAGTTTCCTGTGGTGGAAGAACACCCGGAAGTGAGGATCCTCCGGCAATACCCGCAAGATATCCGCTTGCCCAGATGGCTTCGTCTCTGGAGAGGTCTCCGGAGATTTGTTTTAATACATTTAATTTAGATTCAGACAGCATATTCAAAGAAATTTTGAGTAGTAGGGATTAGAGTTCCGTTTTCCACTGATTTGAAATAAAGGCCTTCCTGTTCTGCATTTTCAAGCCATGAAAATTCTTCATGCAGATTGACGATTTTGCCAACCACAACCAAAGAAGGGGAAGCAAAGGTTTTGTCTCCGAATTTTTCGTTAAAATCATCAAATGATGACGTATATACCTTTTGGAAAGGAGTCGTAGCCTGTTCAATGACTGCAATTTTTTTATCACCTGAAATCTGAAGTGCTTTCAGTTTTTCTACAAGAGGAGTAAGATTTCCTTTAGACATGTAGAAAACAAGCGTATCATTGGTGAGAGCAAGTTCTTTCCAATACTCTTCAGTTACAATCTCTGATTTATAATAGGTTAGAAAGCGGACAGAAGTAGAATATCCTCTTGCTGTTAAAGGCATCCCTGCAAAGGCTGCTGCTCCTAAAGCTGCTGTAATTCCCGGAATGATTTCGTAAGGAATATGATTTTCTTTTAAAGCCTGTAACTCATCAAGAATATTCGAGAATATGGAAACATCCCCTCCTTTTAGTCTTACGATGGTTTTATTCTGACGGGCATATTCCACCATCAAAGTATTGATATGAGACTGAGGGGTGGAAGCATTTTTGCTGCATTCTTTGCCTACATAGATGATTTCTGTGTTTTCATTAACGTAGGTTTCCAGAATCTCAGGACTTACAAGACGGTCGCATAAAACAACGTCTGCTTCTGCGATTGCTTTTACAGCTTTTACAGTGATCAGTTCAGGGTTGCCGGGCCCTGCACCGATAAGGAAGACCTTTGGTGATTTTATATTTGTTTTCATTGAAGTAGTTGTTAATTAAGGAATTAGAAAAGTCCTTCTACCGACAGATATCTCTCTCCGGTATCGTAATTAATCGTCAGGATTTTAGCGTTAGGTGGTATTTCCGGTAAATGTTTTGCGATGGCTGCTAAAGCGGCTCCTGTAGAAACTCCTACAAAAAGACCTTCTTTTTTAGCTGCGTTAAGGGCATATTCATAAGCTTCTTCTTTGCCTACTGTAATCACTCCGTCTAAAAGGGTAATATCCAGGATAGAAGGTACAAAGCCGGCTCCTAATCCCTGTAATGGATGTGGCGCAGGACTTCCTCCGCTCAGTACAGGAGATAATTCCGGTTCTACAGCAATTACTTTTACGTTAGGAAATTTTTCTTTAACCACTTTTGCTATTCCGGTGATATGTCCTCCGGTTCCTACTCCGGTAATGATATAATCAAGTCCTTCCGGAAAGTCTTTTAAAATTTCCTGAGCAGTGGTTTCTACATGTACTTTTACATTGGCTGGATTGTCAAACTGTCTCGGGATCCATGAATTGGGTGTTTCTTCAGCAAGCTCATTGGCTTTTTCAATAGCCCCTTTCATTCCTTTTTCTCTTGGGGTAAGCACAAATTTTGCTCCGTACGCTTCCATGATTTTACGACGTTCTATACTCATGCTTTCAGGCATAACAAGGATTAGCTTGTATCCTTTCACGGCAGCGACCAAAGCAAGTCCTATCCCTGTATTTCCGCTGGTAGGCTCTATAATGACACTGTCTTTATTTAATAATCCTTTGGCTTCTGCATCTTCAATCATCGCCAGTCCGATTCTGTCTTTAATGCTTCCGCCGGGATTGTTTTTTTCAAGTTTGATCCAGACTTCATGATCTGAACCGAAGAGTTTGTTGATTTTCACGACGGGTGTATTCCCAATCGTTTCTAATGCATTCTGAAATTTCATATCAATGTACTTTTTATTTTTGTTTTTTTAGATCACAAAGGTTAATGATTCCGGTAATGAAGAATTATCCTTTATTTTTATTTCACTTTTGTGGTAGACCAGAGAGTTGGCGGGGACATCCTGTGTAACCCAGACATTTCCTCCGATAATACTTTCCCTGCCTATGGTAGTTTCGCCTCCCAGAATAGTAGCTCCCGAATAGATAATCACATCATCTTCAATATTGGGATGTCTTTTCTGATGGGCTTTTTCTTTGGAAACATTCAAAGCTCCGAGGGTTACTCCCTGATAGATTTTGACATTATTTCCGATAACCGTTGTTTCTCCGATCACAATTCCTGTTCCGTGATCAATGAAAAAAGACTTTCCGATAGTGGCTCCCGGATGAATATCAATTCCCGTTTTACTGTGGGCATATTCTGAGATGACCCTTGGTAAAATTTTCACTTCCTGACTCCAGAGCTGATGCGAGATACGGTAGACATACGTGGCAAAAAAGCCGGGATATGCCAGGTATACTTCTTCCAGTGAATCAGCAGCAGGATCAAATTCCAGAATGGATTTTGCATCCAGCACCAGCTGATCATAAATTTCTGGTAAAGCTTCAAAAAACCGATTAACCTGTTTTTCAGTAAGGGTTTTATCTCCTGTTACCGTATTGATAAGGTCTGAAAGTGTTTTCTGGAGCGCTTCAAAATTTCTTTTCAGCTGATCTTCAGTATTGTCATCCTGAGGAAGGAAGAGTGTTTCATACAAATCCTTGACCCATTTTTTTGTCTTTATTTTATCAAAGAATCCATGAATACTATTGTGTTTGGTCTGGTGAATTCTTTCTATGAGTTGATCGGAAATTGCCATTTTTTTCTATTGAATTATGCAGGCTGCTACCGTTGAATTGGACGTTTCATCCACCAGAATGGCAGAGCCCGTTGTTTTATTATTGGTAAAGCTGTCATAGACCAAAGGCTGTGCCGTTCGCAGGGTAACTTTTACAATTTCATTCAGTTTAATCTCTCCATCGGCCTGTTCCCTTATAAGAGTATTCACATTGATCTTGTAATCAACCTCTTTTACTACTGCTTTTATCAGTCTGCTGTTTTGCTGCAAAAGGTATTTGTTTCCTGGCTGCAACGGTTTCTGATCCAGCCAGCATAAAAGAATTTCAAGATCTTTTTCAACGGTGGGAACATGTTCTTCCGTGGCAAAAATATCTCCACGGCTGATATCTACATCATGAGCTAGATGAATAACGGCTGGCTGGCCTTCAAAGGCTTCTTCTTTTTCAATGCCATTGATCTCGATTTTGGTGATTTCAGTGGCCAGGTCTGCAGGAAGTATATGGATTTTGTCTCCTTTGGTGAATTTTCCACTTAATATTTGTCCGGCATATCCTCTGTAATCATGCAGTTCTTCGGTTTGAGGACGAATCACGTACTGAACCTGAAAACGGCTTCCGTTATTTTTTTCTTCATGTAAAGTTACTTCTTCAAGATATTCCAGTAAAGAATTTCCTTCATACCAGTCTGTTCTGGAAGATTTTGAAACAATATTATCTCCTTTTAATGCAGAGATCGGGAAATAACTTACATCATTCAGTCCAAGATTTTCTGCAATTTTTGCATATTCTGATTTTATATTTTCAAAAACTTCTGCCGAATAATCTACCATATCCATTTTATTGATGGCTACAGCTACTTTCTTTAATTGTAATAAAGAAGCGATGATAGAATGTCTTCTGGTTTGTTCAATCACTCCTTTTCTTGCATCAATCAGAATAACCATCAGATCTGAGTTGGATGCTCCGGTGATCATAT
The DNA here is from genome assembly GCF_050470705.1 of Chryseobacterium sp. NRRL B-14798. Lineage (NCBI taxonomy): Bacteria > Pseudomonadati > Bacteroidota > Flavobacteriia > Flavobacteriales > Weeksellaceae > Chryseobacterium > Chryseobacterium sp. NRRL B-14798. Next base: position 2,557,048 of record NZ_JBFLUL010000005.1, read on the forward strand.
TCCGGGTATATTGTACATGACCGGGAGCATCGGCGATGATAAATTTTCTTTTTGCTGTTGAAAAATAGCGGTAGGCAACATCAATGGTGATTCCCTGTTCTCTTTCTGCACGGAGGCCATCTGTTAAAAGCGCTAGGTCTACCCCGTCTTCATTTTTGTTTTTAGAATGTTTTTCAAGGACTTCCAATTGGTCCTGTAAAATGCTTTTGCTATCGTAAAGCAGTCTGCCGATAAGGGTGCTTTTACCATCATCCACGCTTCCTGCTGTTATAAATCTTAATATATCCATCCGATTGTAATTATAAATGATAAGTGATAAATTATGAATGATAATTGATGAAAATACTTTGTGTAATCATTAATCAATTATCTTTTATCATTGACTAAAAATAGCCTCCTTTTTTTCTGTCCTCCATAGCGGCTTCTGTTACCCTGTCATCAATTCTGGTTTCGCCACGCTCTGAGATTCTTGTAGCTACGATTTCTTCAATAACGGCATCTATCGTAACAGCATTAGATTCCACAGCTGCAGTACAGGTCATATCTCCTACGGTGCGGTAACGGATTTTCTTAGTAGTAATGACGTCTTCCGGTTCTAAAACCACATGGGAAGAATTGGCCAGCCACTGTCCGTTGAAGTCGATTACTTCTCTTTCATGCGAAAAATAGATGGAAGGAAGTGCAATTTTTTCTCTTCGGATATAATTCCAGATGTCAAGCTCTGTCCAGTTGCTGATAGGGAAAACCCTTACATTTTCTCCTTTGTGAATCTTTCCGTTAAAGATATTCCAAAGTTCAGGACGCTGAAGTTTAGGATCCCACTGCCCAAATTCATCACGAACGGAGAAGATCCTTTCTTTGGCCCGGGCTTTTTCCTCATCTCTTCTGGCTCCTCCTATGCAGGCATCGAATTCAAATTCTTCAATAGTATCAAGAAGTGTATAGGTTTGCAGCCAGTTTCTGCTCGGGAATTTACCTTTAGCCTCAGTCAGTTTTTTACTTTTTATCGTGTCTTCCACTTTCCTGACGACCAGATTCACATCTAGCTGTTCCACCAGCTGATCACGGAAATCCAAAACCTCCTGAAAGTTGTGTCCCGTATCTACATGAACAAATGTAAACGGAATTTTTCCGTGGAAGAAGGCCTTTCTTGCCAGATGCGCCAGTACGATACTGTCTTTTCCTCCACTGAATAACAACGCCGGACGTTCAAACTGGCCTGCGACTTCTCTTAATATATAAATAGATTCGGCTTCTAACTGATCTAAATAATTTAAATGATGTATTGACATGTTTTTCTTTTTTTATTGATGAATATGCAGACCGCATTCTTTTTTGTTGGCATCTTCCCACCACCAACGGCCTGCTCTGAAATCTTCTCCTTCTTTGATCGCTCTGGTACAGGGCTCACATCCTATGCTCACAAATCCTTTTTTATGAAGGTGATTATAAGGTAAATGATGATCTTTTACATACGTTGTCACCTGTTCTGTCGTCCAGTGAAGGATGGGATGAAATTTGATGATTTTATTATCAGGATCCCACTCCAGCTGAGGCATATTCTGTCTGTTGGGAGAATGTTCGGATCTCAGACCTGTAATCCATACTTCATAGCCTTCCAGCGCTTTTCTTAAAGGATGAACCTTTCGGATGGTACAGCATGCTTTCCTTTTTTCTACAGATTGATAGAATGAATCAGGGCCGTTTTCTGTTACAAATTCTCTGAGCTCTTCCGTATCCGGATAATAGGCTTTGATGTTCTTTTTAAAGAAAGCCCTGGTGGAAGTCCAGGTTTCATAAGTCTGTTCAAAAAGTCTTCCTGTATCCAGGGTGAATATTTCAATATTTAAATCTTTAATCAGATGAGTGATGACCTGATCCTCGTAACTGAAACTGGTTGAAAAGATCACTTTACCCGGGAATCTTTCAGTCAGTATTTGCAGTGCATTGGTTTGAAAAGAAGCTTCATCAGCCTCTTTTACAAGATTTTCGAATTCATTTTTCAGACTGTTTTCCATTTTGAATTGAGATTTAAGTCTTGCAAATATATATAAAATTCTATAACTCCTATCAAAATAGTAGAATTTAAATAAAAAAAATTTTATTCTTTATTGATGAACTTGGTTAAGGTAGCTTCCATCATGCTTTTTCTGGTCTTTTCACGAACGATCATTAATTCTTTCCTCAGATAACATACCGCTTCATCCACACAATCATCACATGCTTCGTAAAAATTTAAAGAAACGCATGGTGTTAGCGCAATAGGGCCGTCGAAAATACGGTAAATGTCTGCTAATGAGACCTCATCAGGTGATTTTAAAAGGTAATACCCTCCTACTTTGCCTTGCTTGCTGTTGACAAGTTTTGCTCTTTTAAGTTCAAGAAGGATTTGTTCCAGAAATTTTTTGGGAATGTTCTCGTCTTGTGCAATAACGGAAGTTGGCAGAAAGCCCTGGTTATAATTCCTTGCTAATCTGACCATTGCTTTAAGCGCATATTTGCAACGTTTCGACATCATAATTCCTGCAAGTTATGATAAATTATCTGATAAATGAAATGTTTTTATGGCTGAAAACTTTGTATTTTAACCACAAATCGAAGATTCGACGAAGTCAAAAGCCACAAAAGATAAAAACACTTAAGTTGATTTTAAGTACAGATAAACTGCTGAGAAGTTCACTTAAGTTTAAAAATCGAAGATTTTTATAATACACAAACATCTGTGTAAATCTGTGAAATCTGTGGGAAAAGCTAACCACCCCGTCAAAAATTCTTTGAATTTTCGCCATCCCTCCACAAGAGGGGAATTCTAAGCCCTCCGTTTGTAATATGAGCCACAAGTTTACTCTTTCTGTAAAACAAAGTACGCCAGTTCCCTATCTTCTCGTGCAAGATTTTCAACTCTTTTAAAGCCGCTTTTCAAAAGTACTTTTTGGGAGCCGATATTATCAAGATCCGTTACTGCTACGATATCTTTCTGATGATTTATTGATAAACAGTGGTCAACAAGCGCTTTACAAACTTCCGTTCCGAGGCCTTTTCCCCAATAATTTTCTCCTAAAGTATAGCCTATTTCCAGCTGATCCGGATTGTCGAGAAAGATTCTGGCCAGACACATTCCTACAAAATCATTGTTCTGGGGATGGAAAATTCCCCATCTGCTGAATGGTCCCCCTTCATAATCTGCCAATGCTTTGTCAAACATTTCTTTATATTCCTCCGGGGTTTTGTAAGGCAGATATCGGGTTACATTTTCATTTTCAAAAAGAGTGGAAAATAATGAAAATTCTTCAGGGGTAAATTCACGGATGATGATCCTGTCGTTTTTATAATGCATTGAATATTGTTATCAAAGAATAAAATTACATAAATAAATGAAGAACTGCTCATAAACAGGATAAAAAAAATTGGGCTTACAATGAAGCCCAATCAACTGCATATGGATACTAAACTATTTTTTAATGAATTTTTGGGAAGATTTCCCTAAAGAAGTTTCAATATCAATTAAGTAAGTTCCGCTCAGGAAGTGTTTAACCTCAACCTTATCACCAATAACTTTTGCATTCATTTTTCTTCCAAACATATCATAAACAGAAATTGATTTAATTTCCCCTTTTGTTTTAATATTCAATACATCAGAAACCGGATTTGGATAGATGGAAGTTTCTGAGTTGGTTGTATCAACGTCTGCAGTGGAGAATGATAATGCACAAGGTGTTGTAATACTGCCATTTGGTTGTGTATTATATGCAAACTCAGTGACAGAATAATTTGAACCATTGGCCCCAACGCTCACTTTGAAATAGCCGTTAATATCGTAGCCTTCGAATTGGTTTCTAAAACCAACATAAGCGGTTTTACCAGACCAGGTAGTATAGGTAGGAGTATACACATCCAGTTGTCCGGGAGTCCAAGTTGGATACCCTATATTATTTGCATTCGTTATGGTGGTACAGGCTGGAATTAAACTAATATTTCTTGTTCCTGTTTGGCACACTAATCCTTTCCAATAAGTTTCCAATTTTAATTGATTGGCTCCATAGTACCACGCGCCATACCCTGCATCATCACTAAGCTCCGGATTAATGATAAAATATTTCCAGGTTGCCCCTGAGTTGGTGGTTACTGTTGTTGGTGTTGGGTTGGCATAACTTTCCAGAGGAGTTCCTGTAACTATTTTGTAAGGATCTTTATAAGAAAAAGTTAATGCCAAAGCTGTCGTTGATCCTAATGAAGTTACGCCTCCTGTTATAGCCGGATTCAGGAACGTAATTGATGAATTTAAGACCTGACTTTTAGAATGACTGGTTGCTGCACCATTTATAGTAAGTGTAGCTGTAGTAGGGCTTGTAACTACTATACTTGCAGTTAATCCTGCTGGTAATGAAGAAGTGAAATGTGTTCCCGAAGTAAGAGTTGTTCCATTGGGTACGGCAAATGTTGCTGTGTTCAGCGTAATCGTTGATATAGGTGCAGATGCTACTGTTCCATCTAATGACACAACTCCATTATTGTTTAAGTTCTCTGTAAATGTACTGTTGCTAAGGGCTAATCTTGGTGGATTATTGGCAACCCCGGTTGCAGCTAAGTTGGCAGGCTGCCATAAATTTATTCTCGAAGGATGGTTTAATGCTGCCAGCATTCTGTTCACCTGTCCATTGGTAAACATTTTATAACAGCCGGAAGAGCCGTTGTATCCCATATAGTTTTCAACGTTTACTTTTTGTCCAAGACAATTGTTTCCAGAGTTACATCCCAATCCGGAAGAAGCATTTTCTACAGGGGTGTCAGCAACTCCGTCACCATCATTACCAGGGTTCGAAGTTGAACACAGAACATTGAACGTGTGTTGAAGATTTAACCAATGCCCGAATTCGTGAGTAAATGTATCAGAAAACTCGTTTGAAGCCACTGTTCCTGCAGCATTAAATATATAACGTCCATTATACACCACTCTGGCTGTATTTACTGAACTCATGTATGAATCCGGATACCATGCAACTCCTGATTGATATAAATCTTTATTAGCATACAGATCATTTTGGATATACACATTCATATACTTTGTATTATCCCATGCATCTGTGCCAATTTGTGCATCATATCCACCTCCGTTGCCATATCCACCTTTGAAAGGGTGAAATACCACTCCGCTTGTAGCTTTTCCGGTTGGATCAATTTTAGCTAACCGGAATTCAATGCTTAATGCTCCTCTGATAGATTGGAAATAAGGATCTACAGTATTTGAATCCGTGTTGATTCCATTGAAATTTAAGTTGATTTGTTGCAGTAAGTCAACTACTTTTTGGTAATTTACTTTTACATTGCTTTGAGATTCTCCATACACATGAAAAACCACAGGGATGATGTAAGTTGGATTGCTCATCCTACTATTATTCAATGAGTTTTTGTTTGATCCCATTTTTTTTACGAAATCTTTGGTATATTTCTCAAAGTTTTCATATTCTGCCTTAGATTCGGGATGCAGCTCAAAATGTTTTTTCATCATTTCATCTGCTTTACACTCACGAGGTCTGTTTTCCTGAGCAAAACCTATTGCTGGAAATAGGGAAACAAGTAATAGTAATTTAAATTTTTTCATAATTTTTTGGATTTGGTGGTTAATAAATTATTTAAATAATCAAATTGTTTTTGGCTTGATTTGTGTGTGTTATGTGGTGTTTTTTAACTAAATCTTTCAGGGTTGAATATTTTTATCTCAACCGTTGGCTTTTGGTCATGGGCAAGTTCTGAAACTGTTTTTCCAAAAATGGGTCCTAAGCTTAGTCCCATCATTCCGCCGCCACCTGCGATAATCAGGTTTTTGAGTTTGGAAGACTGTCCCAGATAAGGCAGCCCATCCGGAGCGCAGGGCCTGTAGCCGAACCAGATTTCAGATTCTTTGGGTTTCTCAATCTGAAAGTCAGGTAAATAGTTGGGAATAGACCTGGTGATTCCTTCTACCCTTTTCATATTAATTGTATCATTGTGGGAAGCCAGTTCCATCGTTCCGCCAAAACGGATGTGTCCGTTCATAGGAGTTACTGCAACTCTGGCCTCAATTAATAAGGCAGCATGCTGTAAAGTATTAAGAGGATTTTCCGGTTTGTGCATGAATGAATATCCTTTTCCGGGCATCAACTGAATTTTGATTCCTGCCTTCTGAGCCAGTTCAGGGAGAAATGAACCTCCCGTCATGATAAATTGGTCTGCAGTAAATTCTTTACCATTCGCTATGACCTTTTTAATATTGCTGCCGGAAGTTTCAAAGCCAGTTACCTGATGATGGGTATGAAAAACGACATCATTATTTTTAAGATAAGAGATCATTTGTTTCATCAGTTTCATGGGATTCATATGGCCGTCGCATTTATAATTGACTCCTCCGATAACGTCCAGTTGAACATTGGGTTCAAGTTCCTGAATTTCTTTTTTACCCAGAATATCAACGGGTAAACCCATACTGATTGCCTTGTGGGCAAGCTCTGTTTCTTCTTCTGCAACTTTCTCGGTTTTATAGAGCATTAAAATGCCATTCTGACTAAGCTCAAAATCAAATTCATCATTTTGCGCGATCTCATTATAAAGTTTGCTGCTTGCCAGGTTAAGATCCCTGATGGCTGCTGCAGAATAGTCAACATGTTTCTGGTTGGAATGTTTTAAAAATTTCAATCCCCAGGATATAAGTCTCGAATTGAGTGAAGGTTTTACATAAAACGGACTTTTACTGTCGAACATCCAGCGTATTCCCTGTGCTACAACTCCCGGAGCTGCCAATGGGGTAAAATGACTGGGTACAATCATGCCTGCATTGCCATAAGAACAATTGTTGCTAAGATCATTCTGCTCTAGAATCTCCACTTGCCATCCTTTCTGCAAAAGATAATACGCTGAGCTTAATCCTGCTATTCCTGCACCGATGATCAGTGCTTTTCCTTTATTCTGTGCCATATGCCTGTTACATTACCTGAAAACCCTGCCAGTAAGGATCTTCATCATCAATAATTATATGATTGTATCCGGTAATTCTTGCCCAGCCTTCTACTGACGGAATAATGGCTGGTCTCCCATCTAAAGTAGTAGTCTCTTCAATTCTCCCGATAAATCGGGAACCGATATAGCTTTCATGAATGAATTCTTCACCTTCCTTCAGTTTTCCTTTAGCATACCATTGCGCCATTCTTGCCGAAGTTCCCGTACCACATGGCGAACGGTCTAAAGCATTTTCACCCACCAATACTGCATTTCTTCCGCTGGCTTCAGGATCTGTGGGTTTACCCGTCCACTGAATGTGGCTTAATCCTTTAATGTGTTCAATTTCAGGATGGATGAACTGATACTTTTCATTGAGTAATTTTCTGATAATCTTTCCATAATGAATAAGCTGGCTGGCCGTAAAATCAGAAATATCTCTGAAATTTTCCTGAGGATCTATAATCGCATAAAAATTTCCACCATAAGCAACATCGGCTCTTATTAATCCCAGATCCGGACATTCAACTTCCAGGTTTTCAGCATACAGGAAAGACTTTACATTCGTCAGTTTTACAGATTTTACTTTTTTTCCTTCCTGTACATAATCGATGAGGATAAGTCCTGCAGGTGTTTCAAGACGTAATTTTCCCGGGATTTTGGGAACAACAAGTCCTTCTTCAATAGCTATGGTAACCGTTCCGATGGTTCCGTGCCCGCACATGGGAAGACATCCGCTGGTTTCAATATATAAAACTCCGATATCGTTATTTTCATCTACAGGAGGATACAGAATACTTCCGCTCATCATATCATGACCACGGGGTTCAAACATCAATCCCTTTCTGATCCAGTCGTATTCTTCCATAAAGTGCAGCCGGCGTTTCATCATGGAATTTCCTTTTAAAACAGGGGCACCTCCTGCAACAAGACGTACAGGACATCCACAGGTGTGTGAATCTATACAAAAAAATGTTCTGTTCATGTGGTCTGTAATTTTAATGATCCTGAATTCACTGTTCCATCCACCATTCTGCTAATCTGTAATGGATTTTCATTCTTCAACTCATCCGGTAAGAATTCATCCGGCCAGTTCTGAAAGCAAACCGGACGGACAAATCGTTTCACGGCATCCGGTCCTACGGAGGTAAAACGGGAATCGGTAGTAGAAGGAAACGGGCCTCCATGCTGCATGCTGTACACCACTTCTACTCCTGTAGGCATTCCATTGAATAATAATCTTCCGCATTTATCTTTCAAAATAGTAATCAATGTACTGTTATCACGAACATCTTCATGGGTAGCTGCGATGGTAATGGTTAACTGTCCTTTTAGCTGGCGGGCAATTTGCATGAGATCTTCATCTGTTTCACATGCTACGACAATACCAAATGGACCAAAGACTTCTTCACTTAATACCGGATTATTCAAGAAATTTCCGGCACTGGTTTTTATCACTGTTGCGTTGCCCGAAGAACTTTCTGTTTCTGCTGATACAATGATTTCAACATCAGGCTGTTCTAATGCAATGCTTTTATTTTTTTCGAAATTGTCTAATATTCCTTTGTGAAGCATTTTAGCGGGAGCCACTTTTTGAATTTCTTCTTTTAATGTATTGATGAAACGGTTAAACGATTCTCCTTTCAATGCAATAAATACTCCCGGATTGGTACAAAATTGTCCTACACCCAGCGTTAAAGAAGTGATATATTCCTTTGCCAATGCTTCAGCTTTGGTTTCAAGCAGGTTTTGAAAGGCAAATACCGGATTGATACTTCCCATTTCTGCAAATACCGGAATAGGATTTTCACGGCGGCTGGCAATATCAAACAATGCTTTTCCGCCATTAAATGAACCTGTGAACGCAATAGCCCGGATATCCGGATGCTGGGTCAGATAAGCTCCGATCTCATAAGATGTTCCGGTAATATGGCTGAAAATTCCTTCAGGCCATCCGAAAGCTTTAACAACAGCGCTTATCGCATCCGCCATTATCTGTGAAGTCTGTGGGTGTGCCGGATGTGCTTTTATAATGACAGGACAGCCTGCACCGATAGCACTGGCAGTATCGCCTCCTGCAGTAGAAAATGCAAAAGGAAAATTACTGGCTCCGAAAACAACTACAGGTCCGATACCTACATTGTATTTACGGAGATCTCCTTTTTGTTTTTCAGGCTGGGCAAGATCAATTCTGGCCTCCGTATAGATCCCGTCAGCAACAGCTTTTGCATAGCTTCTCCATTGTCCTGCTGTTCTTGCCTTTTCTCCGGTAAGTCTGGCTAAAGGCAATGACGTTTCGGCATGAGTTACTGTTAAAAGTTCTTCTCCCAAGGCTTCAATCTGATCTGCTACAGCATTCATAAATTCGGCCCGTTCATTGATGGTGGTGTTTTTCAGAAACCGGAAGGCTTCAACCGCCATCTGAATTCTTTTGTCTATATTTTGAGTTGATGTTTCTTCCATCATAGCTGTATTTCTGGAATTAATAATACGGGACGATTCGCTCTGCCTTCTTCAATAATTTTTTGAATTCTTTCAGCTTCCTCTCCATGAAGTTCAAGACGTGGGGCTCTCACATAAGGATTGCTTATCCCTTCTGCTGTTGCAGCAAGCTTGATATACTGGATAAGTTTAGGATGAATGTCAAGTTCAAGCAATGGCATAAACCATCTGTAGATGGCAACAGCTTTGTCGTATTCGCCTGCTTTAATATAGTTGTACATGGCCATGGTTTCATTAGGAAAGGCATCTACAAGGCCTGCCACAAGGCCATCAGCTCCAAGCATCAGGGTTTCCAGGCAAATCGTATCTACACCTCCAAGAATTTTGATTCTTTTCCCAAAACGGTTGATCATTCTGGTTACATTCGCAAGATCTCTTGTTGATTCTTTGACAGCCTGAATGGTCGGATATTCAATAAGCTCCTCAAACATGTCAAGGGTGACATAAATTCCGTAATCTACAGGATTATTATAGATAAGGATCGGAAGATCCGTAGCCGTGGCCACCGCTTTGAAATATTCTACCACCTCGCGGCTGTCGGCTTTGTAACGCATTGGAGGAAGTAACATTAATCCATCAGCTCCCAATTCTTTTGCTTTTTGGGCAAAATGAACCGCATTTTTGGTGGTATTTTCAGAAAGATTAAGAATGACAGGAATTCTACCCTGCGTTATTTTTTTTGCGTATTTCAGCAGTTCAAATTTTTCTTCCGTTTCTAAAGCACTGGCTTCTCCCAATGTCCCGGCAAGGATAATTCCATGAACTCCTGCTTTAATCTGGGCTTCTGTATTGACAGCAAACATTTCAAAGTCTATCTCACCCTCTTTTGTAAAAGGCGTTAATACAGCAGGAAAAATACCTTCCCAGTTTAGTTTTGTACTCATATCAAATAATATTTATTCAAAACTAGGTGAATTTTAAAACGGTAAATGTTAATATTTTAATGTATTCTAACCGTATTTTAACATGTTGTTTTTTTATTGCTGTATGGTAGCCTCTTTGTAATGTTTCAGGTATTCTTTAGGAGAATATTTCATGATGGATTTGAAGACCCGGTTAAAATTGGTAAGGCTATTGAACCCACTGTTGAAGGCAACAGAAGAAATACTATACATATTGCTGGCAGTCAATAGTCTGCAGGCCCGCTGTACACGAAGCTCATTAAGATATTCAATATAAGTAATGCGGGTACGTTTTTTAAAAGAACGGCAAAAAGCCTGAGGAGTCATACAGGCTTCTTTGGCAATCAGATCAAGGGTTAGTTTATGTTGGGTAAAATTTTTCTTGATAAAAGTCTGGGCATCAATAATTCTTTTGTCTGTATCGGAAATATGATCAGGCAGTTTCTTTTCCGGAGATAAGGGAATATGCAGATGCCTGTTTTGCATAAGATGGTTTAAAATTCTTATAAAATCTATGATCTGATCTACTCCTTTTGTTTTTTGTAATGCCGCAATATTTTCTCCGATACTTTTTGTAAGCCTGGAAGCCACCTGAAATCCTACTTCTGAATGACTGATAAAGTTTTTAAGTTCTTCAAATTCCGGTAAGTCAAAAAATGCAGCGATCTTTTTATGAGGATCAAAAAAAATAGAGATGGAATGAACCTTCTGCTTTTCATTTTTTTCAAAATTACCTCTGAAAACATGGGACTGATTGGCTCCGAGATAGAAAATATCACCCGCCTCAAAATTAAAGAGATTCTGTTCTATGGCCAGTGTTCCATGTCCTTTAAGAATCCACATGATCTGGGTTTCGGTGTGGCGGTGGAAATAAGGATAGAAATTAGGCATTATATCTTCCTGAATACGTATACTTTTGTTGGTATCGGCAGGAACAGAAAACTGGAGACTCTTCATCATACTATGAATGCTTTACCGGGTTATTAGATTAGCAAGGTTAAAATATTGCTGAAGGTAAGCAAAATATGAACATTAAATATCATATTAAAATCCAAATTTTACATATTCTTATTTTTAATGAATAAAGTACTATAAATACTACAAAATCGTAACTTTAAAGTTTTAAAATAAAAACTATTCATAATATGTTTTCAGCACAAACTTATCAAGACAGAAGAGCAATATTACAGAAAAATGTATCCAATGGAATCTTATTATTTCTGGGAAATATAGAGAATCCTGTAAACTTTGAGCACAACCCTTATTATTTCCGCCAGGACAGTACTTATTTATATTATTTCGGGATTCAGGAACCCCGCATTGCAGCTATTATCGATATTGATGAAAATAAAACCATCATTTTCGGTGATGAGCTAAGTATAGATGAAATTGTATGGATGGGAAGGCAGGAAACCCTTAAGGAAAAAGGCCTGAAATCCGGTGTTCAGGAAACGTTACCTTACGCAGAACTTGCCCAATATATTGTAAAAGCACAGGCTTCCGGTAGAAAAGTGCACTACCTTCCTCCCTATCAGTCTTCCAATAAAATTTTGCTGGAAGATCTTCTTGGAATTAAAATTAAGGATTTGCAGCCTTCTGTTGAAATGATCAAAGCGATTGTCAAACAACGTTCTGTTAAAGAAGCTCAGGAAATTGTACAGATCGAACAGGCTGTAAATGTATCCAATGAAATGCATTTGCTGGCCATGCGTCTTGTGAAACCCGGAATGAAAGAATATGAAATTGCCAATGCGATCCAATATCTTGCCGCCAACCAAGAATGCCAGATGTCTTATCCTCCCATTGTGACGATCAACGGAGGTATTCTGCATAATCATTACCGTCTCAATACAATGAAAGAGGGAGACCTTTTCCTGAACGATTCCGGAGCAGAAACTTCAATGGGATATGCAGGTGATCTTACCAGAACCTTTCCTGTAGGCAAAACATTTACAACAAAGCAGAAGGAAATGTACGAAGTGGTTCTGAATGCTTTTAATCAGGCCCAGAAGCTTTTAAAACCGGGAGTACGGTTTAAAGATATCCACCTGAAAGCAGCACAACATCTCGTAGAAGGACTTGTCGATCTTGGACTGATGAAGGGAAATCCCGAAGATGCTGTAAAAAACCATGCTCATACGTTGTTTTTTCAGTGTGGACTGGGACACATGATGGGACTTGACGTACATGATATGGAAGACCTTGGGGAACAATATATTGGCTATACTGAAGAAGAACCAAAAGATACCAAAACATTCGGACTGAAATCTTTACGTTTAGGAAAAGCTTTGGAGTCCGGTTTTGTAGTGACAGTTGAGCCTGGTATTTATATGATTCCGGAGCTGATTGACATGTGGCAGGCTGAAAATAAAAACGCAGACTTTATTAATTATGATAAAGTAAATGAATACCGTAATTTCGGTGGAATCCGTGTAGAAGATGATTTCCTGATTACGGATGACAGTTACAGACTTCTGGGGAACGGATTGATCAAATCCGTTGAAGACATTGAAAATTACAGAGCTGAACATCTGGCTTAATTCAAATTATATTTATGAAGAACATAAAAAAACTAACAGCTATTGCATTGTATTTCCTGTGTTTGTCACCATTGGCGGCACAGAAGACACAATGGACTCCCGATGGCGATGCTTATTATTCATTTACTAAAAAAGGGGTTGAAATTGTTGATCTATTGCATCCCGGAAAAGATCAGACGCTTTTAAACAGTAGTGAACTGATTCCTGCCGGAAGTTCCAATGCTCTGCAGGTACAGAGTTTTCAGGTATCTCCTGATGGAAGAAGCCTGTTGCTATTTGCCGATACCAAAAAAGTATGGAGGGATAATACCCGTGGAGATTACTGGATTTTCGATAAAAACACCAAAAAACTGATCCAGCTTGGAAAAGGTTTGCCGGCTTCATCGTTAATGTTTGCAAAATATTCACCTGATGGAAAAAAAGTAGCCTATGTTTCTAAGCATAATATCTATATTGAGGATCTTGCAAATAATCAGATCAGTAAAATTACGAATGATGGTACCGACAGAATGATCAATGGTACTTTTGACTGGGCGTATGAAGAAGAATTCGGAACGCAGGATGGTTTCAGATGGTCTCCGGACGGCAGGAAAATTGCCTACTGGAAAATGGATGCCCGAAGTACCAGGAATTTCCTGATGATCAATAATACGGATAGCCTGTATTCGTTTACCGTTCCTGTAGAATATCCGAAAGTTGGAGAAAATCCTTCAGGATGCAGCATCTGGTTTTATGATCTGGCTTCCCAATCAACAAAGAAAGCTGATATAGCAGGTGATGAAGTACAAAATTATATTCCTAGAATGGAATGGGTGCTGGATTCCAGATCGGTCATTCTTCAGCAGCTGAACAGAAAACAGAATCAAAGTAAAATTATTGTTGCAGATGCGGATTCCGGAAGCAGCAAAACCATTCATACAGAAACAGAAACAGCATGGATTGATATAAAATCCCGATGGAATGATAATGATCCAAGCGGCTGGGACTGGATTGAAAATGGGAAAGAATTTTTATGGCTGTCTGAAAAAGACGGATGGAGACATATTTATAAAATAGATATGAGCGGTAAAGAAACATTGATCACAAAAGATGCTTTCGATGTTATCAAACCTGAATTTTTTGATGTTCCCAATAAACTGATCTACTTTTTGGCTTCTCCAGATAACGCTACTCAGAAATATCTGTATAAAGTAAGTATGAAAGGTGGAAAAGCTCAAAAAGTAACGCCTGAAGCTTTTAAAGGTTCTAACCAATATACGATTTCACCCAATGGAAAAATCGCTATGTTTACCAATAACAGTGTGAATGCCATTTCCATTGGATCTGTGATATCGCTTCCCGATCATAAAGAACTGGTTGCTGCCAAAAGATCTGCAAAAGCCGACCCGGCAAGATCTAAAGCAGAATTCTTCCAGATTACAACACAGGATGGTGTTACAATGGACGGCTGGGTAGTAAAACCTAAAAATTTTGATCCCAATAAAAAGTATCCTGTTGTTTTTACAGTGTATGGAGAACCGGGATCACAAACCGTTACCGATAACTTCTACACAGGCTGGAATTATTTATATACAGGTGATATGGCAGAAGACGGCTATTTATACGTGTCCCTTGAAAACCGTGGAACTCCTTCTCCAAAAGGACGGGAATGGAGAAAATCTATTTACCGGAAAATAGGACAGCTCAATATCCGTGATCAGGCAATGGGAGCTAAAGCTTTATTCGCAAAATGGCCTTATATCGATACTTCAAGAGTTGCCGTATGGGGCTGGAGCGGCGGAGGTTCTTCTACCCTGAACCTTTTAGGACAATATCCTGATATTTACCAGACAGGAATTGCAATTGCACCCGTTGCCAATCAATTATTCTATGATAATATCTACCAGGAACGCTATATGGGTCTCCCACAGGAAAACAGAGAAGATTTTGTCAACGGTTCTCCGTTGGCCTATGCTAAAAACTTAAAAGGAAATCTTCTGCTGGTTCACGGAACGGGAGATGATAATGTACACTACCAGAATACGGAAGTATATATTAATGAACTGGTAAAATATAACAAACAGTTTCAGCTGATGTCTTATCCTAACCGTACCCATTCTATTGATGAAGGAGAAGGAACATCACTGCATCTTGCTACCATGTTTACAAAATACCTGAAAGAACACTGCCCTCCGGGAGCAAGATAAAATAATGAAAGTCTCACATGGATGTGGGACTTTTTTATTTTCAATACATTTGATGCCAATAAAAATTCCCCGGATTACTCCAGGGAAAATAAGTGTCAAAACCTATAATTTTTTATAGTGGTGTGAAATGATGTACCTGAAAAATAACAATGGATGTGCCAAATTAGTCACTGTTTTATGAAATCTGACTTTTTGTGGTACCTTTTTAATTTCAGCTTCGTATTCTTCTGTTTTTACAGGATTATCATTACATTTGAATGAATAATTTCCAACATCATTCATGAAACTACCACTCTCCTACTATTCCAATCAGGATGTTCTTTTTCTGGCCCGGGATCTTTTGGGAAAAGTACTTTTTACAGAGTTCAATGGTGAAAAAACAGCAGGAATCATTGTAGAAACAGAAGCTTATTTTGGCGTGAAAGATAAAGCTTCGCATGCCTATGGCGGCAGACGGACAAACCGTACTGAAACGCTCTATAGCCATGGCGGAGTTTCTTATGTTTATTTATGCTATGGAATTCACCATCTTTTTAATGTAGTAACATCCGTGGAAGATGAGCCTCATGCAGTACTCATCAGAGCTGTTGAACCTCTGGTAGGAAAAGAAATTATGGAGCATAGAAGAAATATGCCTGCCTCTAAACCTGCTATTTCTGCAGGTCCCGGATCAGCTGCCAAAGCGTTAGGTATTGACCGGTCCTTTAACAAAAAAGAGCTCACCGGTCATGAAATCTGGATTGAAGATCACGGTATTTCTTATCCTCCGCATGACATTATTGCAGGTCCCCGGATAGGTGTTGCCTATGCGCAGGAGGATGCGCTTTTACCCTGGCGCTTTTTTGTGAAAGGAAATAAATATGTGAGTAAACCTAATAAAGCATAGTGAAAGAGAAATTATTTTTATACAATAATTCAGACTTCTTTTTTTTGCAGGGTTACATAATTTATGAGATTGATTATTGCATTACTCATTGAAGTAAGTGTTGTAGGGCTAAACTTTAATCAAAAAAAAATTGGCTTAAGACATGAGTCATAAGCCAAAACATTATTCAACATTCGAATAATAAACCAACCACATTTTATTGTATTATTGCTTTTCGCCTTCAAAATAAAAAGCTACCTCATTTTCGGATGCTTTCTGAGTGCTGATCTGAAGTGATTTTGATGAAATCATGTAGTTAAAACTACCCTGGCTGTCATTGCCCGAAACACTTACTCCAGCAGAATTGGTAACATTGAAGGTTTTAGAGGTTGCTGCTGAATACGCTTCACCTGATTTAGGCTGTACTTTAACATAGGAATCACCTGTCTTTGAAACATTAACTATTGCATTGTAATAATCTTGCCCCTGGATTTTCATGGTACCCTTGAATACTCCTGTTGCTACTTCAATGCCATGTGAGCCGGGAGCCGGATCATCATCATCATCACTGTTTTTACAGCTGAAGAAAATACTTCCTAAAGCCAACATTAAAAAGAATCTGCTCATTAGTTTTGAAATTCCGATTATTTTCATAATTCAAATATTTATTATTTACAGTTTCAAAGATGTACAAATGAATATGAACCGGAAAAAAATAGCTATAAATGGGCAATTTTTATCTACCAACTTCTTTTTGAGAAAAGTCAGTATTGCAAATACAGGTTTAATAATGGACGAAAAAATAAAATAATAAGGATATTAAATTAAAATACTCATACTAAAGCTCTATCAATGGTTTATAAGTTCTCCCCACCGGAAGCTTTTTTCCATTGATCTGAATAATATTGGCAGATTTTACTTCTATTTTTGACCGGGAAATAATATAGGACTTATGGATACGGGTAAACATTTTGGGGTTTAAAGCTTCTTCTATTTTACTGATGGGCATTTTAAAAGTGAGAGTCTCCGTTTTTGTATGAATATTAATGTATTCTCTTAAACTTTCGATGTAAATAATATCCTGGAGAATAATTTTAACCTTCTTTTTACCACTGTTCAGAAATATAAAATCACGTTCAGAAACTTCGAGTAATGCATCTTCTGCTTCCATTAAATGCTTGAATTTATCAATAGCAGTCAGAAAGCGGTCATAGGGAATGGGTTTCATCAGATAATCCGTGATATCAAGCTCATAGCCTTCTACTGCATATTGATGATACGCTGTTGTAACAATTACAAAAGGAGGATTTTTTACTTTCCTTAGAAAATCAAAGCCTTTTACTACCGGAAGATGAAGATCAAGAAACATTAAATCTACATCATGAATACTTAAAAGACTGCTGGCATATACTGCATCTGCACATTTTCCTACCAGATTCAATTCCTGATCCCGTAATATAAAATTTTCAAGAATTTCTGCTGCAATAGGTTCGTCTTCTACGATAATGCAATTGTATTTTTTAGAGGCTGATGGTGTCATGAAAATCAATGGTTAAAGTTACAGTATAGCGGTTGCTCTTCTCTTCCACGGAAAGCGTATGTTTTGGATAAAGAAGCTCAAGCTGTCTCCGGATATTTTTCAGGCCTATTTTTGTGGAATTTTCATGAGATTTTTCCTGTCTGGAATTTTCTACAAGGTAAGTAAGATTTCCGTTCTTTAAATGAATATCAACGGTAATAAATGCTTCTCCCAGGCTTTCGGAAACGCCATGTTTAAAGGCATTTTCTACAAACTGTATCAATATCAGGGGGGAAATTTCCTGTGAAGGATTATCAATATCTTCAGCAAAATTCACAGTCAGCTGATGGTACCGGATCTTCTGAATCTGTATAAAATCTTTAATATTTTCAATATCCTTGGCTATAGAAATGTTTTTTTCTGCAGCTTCATAAATATTATACCGCATTACTTTGGAAAGCTGGAGGATAACATCGGGAGTTTCATCTGCTTTTTTAAGAGCCATTCCGTAGATGTTATTGAGGGTATTGAAAAGAAAATGGGGATTGATCTGTGCTTTCAGCATGGTAAGTTCCTGATCCAGTTTTTCAGACTTTAACTGAGAGATCTGTTCTTTGAGTATATTCTTCTGCCGGGTAATTTCAACCCCGAAAATAAGACCTGTCATAAAAATAAGATCCATAAAAGAATTGAAAGCCACATAACCATTGATAAATCCGGAAACCTGCTTGCCGTCCAATGTTTCAATAACACCGTAAATATCAGGATATATGATAAAATGTGTTACGAACCGGTGGCCAAAAACAGCTGCTGTTACAATGAAAATATAGAGAATATATTTAAAAACAAATGTAAGATTAACCTTTTCATATACATACAGCAACACATAGGCTAACGGAATTTTAACCAAAAAATAACAGAGTTCCAGCATAAGGGCATTCTGAAGCCTTATTTGCCATTTGAAATCAGGAAACTGATACCTGGACCAGTAAAAGTCAAGGTAAACTTCCAGCGTATAATACAAGATCCAAAAAAGCAAATGAATCCGCCATTTAGATTGACTGTCTGATTTCAAGCTTATGATGATTTAAAAGTACAAAGTACCATTTATTAACCCAAATATAAACATATAAGTCTATCAAATGAAGCCAAAAATCTACAAACTGTTTCTTCTGAATCATTTTACGTGGCAAAGATTCTGGAATAGGTTAACTCTTATTTTTATTCATAAAATATAAAGAGACTTCAGGATACATGAGATTGAAAAAGCATAAGATCAGCAGGACATTGAATTCGATCCCATTGTTTCCGCCTCCTACTACAAACCAACCATTTTGCCAGTGAACATAATAAATCCCGGAAATAAAAATGAGAATATTACAGACCGCTACAGGCTTGATACATTGGTCAATCCAGAGTAAAGGCACTGATAAAAGATGAGTCAGTTTTATGACCCAGGCTATATAAATTCCTGCAGGGCTGAAACCCAATCTGTCCAGATAAGCATGTCCGAAATCATTCACATCCCCACTGAAAATAGAAATCACACTATGCATCAGTAATATCACTGAAAGTGCCAAACGAAGGTAAAAACTCTTTTTCATAGAAACAAAATTAGTATGCGAAAACATACACTTATCATTTTGTATATCAACAACTTTGAAAAAGGTATAAAAGTTTTAGTTTCAGCATAAATTGCAATTTTTATTATTGAGATCTATTGTATGCAATATTAAATCTTTTTAATATTTCAATATAAAGTGATTTAATAAATACAATTTAGTATATTTACATTCAGATAAGACATAATAATGAATTTCCCCCATAATCAGTAATCGGTCTTCATAAGATATTTTACATGATTATAAAAACGATTCTAAGACACAAATGCTTCTATCTTTTTCAACTAAAAAGAGTGGTACAATAACTTACCACTCTTTTATATTATAACCGGAAAAATAACTTGTTTAATTCTGTATCAAATTTTTCTTAATAAAATCTTCCAGTTCCTGGCCATGAAGGTTTTTAGCTATAATCGTTCCCTGTCCGTCAATAATAACATTAAAGGGAAGCTCATCTACTTCATACAGTTTTGCTACAGGGCTTTTCCAGAATTTTAAATCGCTGATCTGTATCCAGTTGATCTGAAACCTGTCGATTGCTTTCTGCCAGCTTTCCTTATTCTTGTCTAAAGAAACGCCCACTATTTCAAACTGATTTTTTTTAACCTGCCCGGAATAAGTGTCATACATTGTTTTCAGTTGAGGTTGTTCTTCTACGCAGGGTGCGCACCAGGTTGCCCAGAAGTCGATCAGAACCAGTTTCCCTTTTAATGCTGAAAGAGAAAATGAAGTTCCATCTGCCTTTGTCATTGTTATTTCAGGAGCTTTCTTCCCTACTTCTATGGTGTTCTGGGCAGAAATATATCCTGAAAACAGTATGAAAAATAATATTGTTAAAGAGTTTTTCATATTAATCATTTGTAGGATAATTTTTATCCAGCCAATCTGTTTTGATGTTTTTCGGAAGGTTTAAAAGCTTTGCATTTTTGAAGCCCAATTCCATTAACAATGCAAATGCAGGACGAATATTAGGACATTTTACAAAAGGACAGCAGCCACAATAGATCACAATTTCTCTGTTCTTAGGAATATCTTTAAGATAATTTCTCAGTTTTTCCAGGTTTTCAGGTTCATGAGTCGGTCCGATGTCTACAGAACCCTTCACAATAGCTTCAGGTCCTACTGAAATGATGACCAGATCGTTTGTTTTTTGATTTTCAATTCTGGAAGCCAGTAATGCCGGATCCATCAGCTGGCTGTCTTTCCATGGATCCTGTTTTTGCTGTGCCTGACTGAATATGGAACAAACCAGGCAGGCAATGATAAACAAATACTTCATACTTTTATTTTTCACAAAGATAAGTTGAAAAGTTCAGAGTTCAGGGCTGATTACTCAAAGCAGGCTTATTTAAATTTTTAATTTTAAACCCGATTCCGAATAATTTTATACATTTATCTAACGTATTGTTGAATCAAAACACGCTTAACAATGGAAGAAAAATTCCAGCCTGATACAATTATTATCGGAACCGGACTGGCAGGGCTTACCGCGGCGATGGAAATTACCAATGCCGGAAAAAAAGTATTGCTTCTGGATCAGGAAACAGAGCAGAATATCGGTGGACAGGCATTCTGGTCATTTGGAGGATTATTTCTGATTAATTCCCCCCAGCAAAGAAGAATGGGAATTAAAGATTCTTATGAGCTGGCACTGCAGGACTGGAAAGGTACCGCTGGTTTTGATCGTCCGGAAGATTACTGGCCCCGCCAGTGGGCTGAAGCTTATCTGAAATTTGCTGCCGGTGAAAAGTACGATTATATTTCCAAACTGGGAATCAGGCTGATGTTTATGGTGGGCTGGGCAGAGCGTGGTGATGGTTCGGCAACGGGTCATGGAAATTCCGTACCCCGTTTTCATGTGAGTTGGGGAACAGGCACAGGCGTGGTAAAACCCTTTGTAGAAAAAGCTTACAAAGCTCAGGAAAAAGGACTGCTTCAGATGAAATTCAGACATCGGGTAACTGAATTGATAGAGGAAAACGGCAAAATGAAAGGCCTTAAAGGAGATATTCTGGAAAATGATAACCAGGAAAGAGGTGCTGCAACGAACAGGAATGTCATCTCTGCATTTGAGTATACAGCGCCTAATATTATCATTGCTTCAGGAGGAATTGGTGCCAATCATGAGCTGGTAAGAAAAAACTGGCCGGAAAGATTGGGAAAAGCACCTGAAAATATGGTCTGTGGTGTTCCTGCTTATGTGGATGGAAAAATGATAGGCATTGCAGAACATGCCGGAGCTCATATCATCAATCCGGACAGGATGTGGCACTATACGGAAGGGTTACAAAACTGGAATCCTATCTGGCCTAATCACGGAATCCGCATATTGCCCGGTCCTTCATCATTATGGTTTGATGCGAAAGGAAAACGTCTCCCCGCTCCTTTTCTTCCCGGTTTTGATACATTGGGAACTTTACAGTATATACAGGAAACCGGATTTTCTTATTCCTGGTTTATTCTTACCCAGAAAATTATTAAAAAAGAATTTGCTCTTTCAGGTTCGGAACAGAATCCGGATATCACCAATAAAGATTATGCTCTTTTTTTGAAAAGGATTTTTGGTAAAAAGGCTCCGGGACCGGTAGAGGCTTTTAAAGAGCACGGAAAAGATTTTATTGTATCAGATAACCTGG
The DNA here is from genome assembly GCF_050470705.1 of Chryseobacterium sp. NRRL B-14798. Lineage (NCBI taxonomy): Bacteria > Pseudomonadati > Bacteroidota > Flavobacteriia > Flavobacteriales > Weeksellaceae > Chryseobacterium > Chryseobacterium sp. NRRL B-14798. The sequence goes on from NZ_JBFLUL010000005.1 coordinate 2,578,792, forward strand.
AAGATCTGGTTAAAAGAATGAATGAACTGGCAGGAAATAATCTCCTGAAATATGAAAAAATAAAATCACAGATTCAAGCCAGAGACCGCGAACTCAACAATAAATTTTCAAAAGATACCCAGATAAATTATATCCGGAACACCCGGAATTATTTAGGAGATAAACTCGGGCGTGTAGCGGCACCACACAAAATTTTAGATCCTGAAAACGGACCTTTGATTGCTGTACGTCTTAATATTTTAACCCGCAAAACTTTGGGAGGAATAAAAACCAATCTGAATGGCCAGGTATTGAGGGAGGATGACAGCGTCATTGAAGGATTATATGCTGCCGGAGAAGCAGCTGGCTTTGGCGGCGGCGGAATGCATGGCTACAGAGCTTTGGAAGGAACATTTTTAGGAGGCTGCATCTTCTCCGGAATGAAAGCAGGAAAATATATCGGCGGACTTTAAAACTAAATAATAGTATTGAACATGAGCAGTTATTTTGATCATAAAGTCATTTGGATCACAGGTGCATCATCAGGCATTGGAGAAGCTTTAGTGAAAGAGCTTACGAGAAAGAGTAATGCCAAAATTATTCTTTCTTCCAGAAAAGAGGGCCAGCTTCATTCCGTGGCTGAAAATGCCGGCCTAAGTACAGATCGGTATGCGGTCATTCCTTTAGATCTTAAAAATTATAAAGAAATGCCAGCCATTGCAGCGAAGGCAGCTGAGAAGTTTGGAAAGATTGATATTCTGATTAATAATGCCGGATTGTCACAACGGTCGTTAGCCATGGAAACAGATATTGAAGTGGACAAACAGCTGATCGATACTGACTATATTGGAACAGTAGCACTTACTAAAGCAGTTGTACCTTATATGTTTGAAAATAAAGGAGGACAGATTGCTGTTGTATCCAGTCTTATGGGAATTTTTGGCGCTCCTATGAGAAGCGGATACGCAGGTGCAAAACATGCTTTACACGGTTTTTTTGATGCATTTCGGGCAGAATTATTCAGCCAGAATATTAAGATTACGATGATCTGCCCGGGTTTTATACAGACCGATATTTCTATTAATGCAGTCACCGGAGATGGTTCATTACAGGGCACAATGGATGATGCTACGAAGAATGGCATGCCTGTAGATATCTTCGCGAAAAAAATGCTTTATGCCATAGAGAAACAGAAAAGACAGAAAGCGATAGGAGGTAAAGAAGTGATGGCTGTTTACCTGAAACGATTTTTTCCAGGCTTGTTGGCAAAAATAATCCGTAAAGCGAAGGTAGTATAAAGAAAAGCCCGATTCTTTCCTGAATCGGGCTTTTGAGTTAGTTAACGATAATGGTTACCTTTATTTAATCAGGAACCTGCGCCTTTTCATAAATCAGTCCCTCATTTTTTAATTCTTTCCAGAATTCGGCAGGAATGTTGGTTTGCAAGGCATTCATATTATCTTTCACCTGCTCAGGCTGGCTGGCACCGGGAATAATGGAAGCGAATTCGTCAGCGGCCAGTACAAAATGCAGTGCGGCATCAATAAGGCTTATATTGTATTTTTCGGCAATGGAAGTCATCCTGGCTCGCTTTTCATGCATTCCTTTCGGAATCACATCTTTATAATTATAGCGTTCTCTTCCTGCTATATAGCCTGAATTGTACCCTGCTCCCGAAACCAGTTTTACCCCTGCTTTTTTAACTGCAGGAAGAAGACGGTCCACAGCATCTTCATGTTCGAGAATGGAATATTGCGTGGCCGACAAACAGATATCAGGATCAGCAGATTCAATACAGTCTAAAATAGGTTCTATTTTATTAACACCCATTCCCCATGCCTTTATAATTCCCTGACTGCGAAGTTCAGAAAGAATTTTAAAAGCTCCGTTTCTTGCCTGTTTCAGAAAATAAGGATAACGGTCCCCTACCTGATCTTCAGACAGATCATGAATATAAACAATATCAATATGACTCAATCCGGTTCTTTCCAGGCTGTCTTCAATGGATTTTTGTACAGCATAAGATGTATAATCATGGAAGAAGTCATAGTTAAGAGGCTTTTTCCACATCGTTGGAGGAACTTCAGATTCCGGAACCTGTTGAAAAAGTCTCCCCACTTTGGTTGAGAAAATAAAATCATCCCTGTCTTTATCTGTAAGAAAATGTCCAAATCTTCTTTCACTTTTGGTTAATCCGTACCACGGAGAAGTATCATAATACCGCACCCCGCTATCCCAGGCCGTCTGTAATATTTCATGAGCCTGTTCATCCGTAATGTTTTCAAAAGCTGTTCCTATTGCTACACCCCCTATTCCCAGTCGGTGCTTTTCTGTTAAAATGTCTGATTTCATATGTTGAATATTTAAAGTGTTGGATGATTGTTACAGTACAAACATCATGCTGCCCTCCATAGAAATGTTAAAAAGAAAATTGTAATGAAACACTGAAATCCGTACCAGCTGCCGGAACAATAGCTATTTCAGTATTTTGAATATTATGTTAAATATTTATTTCGCAGCTCCTTTGGTCTTGTTATTGAATGAATTTCAGTACACCATTTGAAATAATCACATACTATGAAAAAGCATATTCTAATCGTAGGAGGAGGATTTGCGGGCATCAACCTTATCAAATCTCTCAGAAATGATAAAAGGTTCAGAATAACTCTGGTTGATAAAAACAATTATCATTTTTTCCCGCCACTTATCTATCAGGTAGCTACTTCGTTTATAGAAGCTTCCAATATCAGTTATCCTTTCAGAAAACTGTTTTCAAACAATAAAAATGTGAAATTTCACATGGGCAGCCTTCTCAGGGTAAATCCTGAAAATAAGACCATAGAAACTGATACGGGGATTCTCAGTTATGATTATCTGGTACTGGCATTAGGGACAGAGACTAATTTTTTTGGAATGGAAAATGTAAAGAGATGTTCGCTTCCGATGAAAAATATAGAAGAAGCACTCTATCTGAGGAATCATATTCTGCTGACTCTGGAAGAAGCCGCTAGAAATAAAGACATTAAAGAAGCCGAAAAACTTCAAAATATCGTGATTGCCGGAGGTGGACCTACAGGAGTAGAACTGGCAGGAATGCTTGCGGAAATGGGAAAATATATAGCCCAGAAAGAATATCCGGAAATCAAACTGGGACTTTCCAATCTTTATCTTATTGATGCTTTACCTACTTTACTTTCGCCTATGAGCCAGCTGGCCCAGAAAACGGCCTATGAGAAGCTGAAAGAATTAGGAGTGAAAATCCTTTTGAATGTATCTGTAAAAGATTATAAAGACTGTAAAGTCATTCTGAGCGATGGAAATTCTATTGAAACAGAAACCCTGATCTGGACTTCCGGTGTCATTGGAAAAGAAATCCCCGGTCTGCCGGAAGAAACTATCGGGAAAGGCAGACGAATATTGGTGGATGACTATAATAAAGTAACCGGAACTACCAATATTTATGCGTTGGGAGACATATGTCTGATGCTGACAGAAGAAAAATATCCAAAAGGACATCCTCAGCTGGCTCAGGTTGCCATTCAGCAGGCTAAAAATCTCGCTTCCAATTTTAAACGGATAGAAGACGGAAAAATCCTGGAACAATTCCGGTACAATGATAAAGGAAGTATGGCCATCATATCAAAATACAACGCGGTAGTAGATCTTCCGAAAAATTCCTTTAACGGTTTTATAGCCTGGCTTACCTGGCTTTTCATCCACATCATTCCGCTGGTAGGGTTTAAAAATAAACTTCAACTGGCCATGGACTGGTTCCGGCTATTCATCACCAATAATCCATCCATCCGGCTTATTCTCTTTCCGAAAAGAAATACAGGAAACGGGTCATGATGAAATACAAACACTTAAATCTATCATATTATGAAAAATCAAAGAAGGCCTCCGTTTTTTGGAGAAACAGTCGTCATCACCGGTGCTTCAAGCGGAGTTGGTAAGGCTACGGCAGAAGCTTTTGCCGAACAGGGAGCTGATCTGGTATTGGCAGCAAGAGGAGAAGAAGCACTTACAGAAACCGCAGAATTATGCAGAAAACTGGGAGCTACAGTGATTGCTGTTCCTACCGATACTTCTGTTGCAGAAGATGTTCAGAACCTTGTCAGAGAAGCTTTGGAATTCAGCGGGAAAATTGATTATTGGGTGAATAATGCCGGAGTGCTTGCATTTGGAAAATTTGAAGAAATTCCGGTAGATATCAGCGATCAGATTGTGAAAACCAACCTTTTGGGGTATATGCATTCGGCACATGCAGTGCTTCCTGTTTTTAAAAAGCAGAAAAAAGGAGTCTTACTGAATAATATTTCTATTGGCGGATGGATGCCGGCACCTTATGGAACAGCCTATACGGCCTCGAAATTTGGCGTTCGCGGAATGGTAGAAACCCTGCAGGGTGAAGTTTCAGATTTTCCTGACATCCATATTTGTGCGCTTTATCCCGGTTTTCAGAAATCATCAGGAATAGAACATGCTGCCAATTATTCGGGAATAAAGCTCAGCACACCTCCTCCATCGTTTGATCCCCGTGAGCTGGCTGCTGCTATTGTGAAAACAGCTAAAAATCCAACTGAAGCCTCTTATCCGGACTGGTCTGCTGTTGTGTTTAAAAATTTATATGAAATGTTTCCGGGAATCATCCGTTATGTATCTTCTGCAGGAATGAGAATGATAATGAAGAAAGCCAATAAGGCAGAAAATACAGGTGGAAATGTCCGCCAGTCTTCCTCAGGAAATATGGAAATTGATGGGAAAACACTATTATCTGTTTCTACAAGACCTTTGATTTTGGCAGGAGCAGGAATCATTGGAGCATTGGCTGTTGGGCTGATTTTTTCAGGAAAAACGAAAGAAATAAGGTAAGATTAATAGAAATAAACAGTCATCGCTATAGTTTGAAAAAGGCTCTTTACTATATTTTTTGTGATATATTTCATAAATTTACAGAACTGTATCAATCTGATGATAGTGTAAAATATTTCGACGGTGAAAATTCACAACAAAAAAAAGTACCTCAGTTTCCTTAAATTTAAAAGAGATTTCCAGAAATACGGACTGGAAAAAGCACGCAGTTATGAGCTTATCCTGCATTGGCTGAACAACAGACTGAGTAGAAATCAATTTCTTGTTCTTTCCGGAATTCTGGTAGGCTGCACGGCGGGTCTGGCGGGAGTTATCCTGAAAACACTGGTGCACAATATCCATTATTTCATTACCAATAAGGTTCATTTTGAATATCAGATTTTATTCTATATTGTTTTTCCTTTCTTAGGAATCGTTCTGACAACGATGATTGTTCTTACCTTGTTTAAAGGTCAGGATCGTAAAGGAATCGGGGCTATTTTATACGAAATTGCACAGAATTCCAGTATTGTGGCTTCTGTTAAAATGTATTCCCAGGTAATACAAAGTGCTGTTACCGTAGGATTGGGAGGGTCTGCTGGATTGGAAAGCCCTATTGCCGTTACCGGAGCTGCTATTGGTTCCAACTATGCACAAACCTACAGGTTAAGTTATAAAGAACGTACGTTGTTACTGGCCGCCGGAGCAACTGCCGGGATTGCTTCAGCATTTAATGCCCCGATTGCAGGGATTATGTTTGCCTTTGAAATTCTTTTAACCGGAGTGGTTTTCACCGATTTCATTCCGTTGGTTGTAGCTGCGGTTTGCGGAAGTCTTTTATCAAGGATTTTACTTCAGGAAGATGTTCTTTTCAGGTTTTATACCAGGGATCCCTTCAACTATAAAAATGTTCCGTATTATCTTATTTTAGGGATTGTTACAGGATTGTATGCCCGTTATTTTGTGATTATTTCTCAAAAAGTAGAACATTTTATAAAAGGACTGCAGCTTTCGAGAATGCGTAAAGCTATGTTTGGAGGCGCCGTACTTTCCCTGTTATGTGTTCTTTTTCCACCGTTGTTTGGGGAAGGTTATGAAACAGTAAAAGCTTTTACGAATGGAAACACCTACTCCATTATTGAAAACAGTTTTTTCAGGTATTTTGAGATCGGAGACTGGACTATTATCATATTTCTTGTACTGGTATTGCTTTTAAAGGCATTTGCTACTTCATTTACAATCTTTAGCGGTGGAAATGGCGGTAACTTTGCTCCGTCTCTTTTTGCAGGTGGAACTCTGGGCTATCTGTTTGCGTTGGTATGCCAGCATTTAGGGTTTACAGATGTTCCGGTGACCAATCTCGTTTTGGTAGGAATGGCAGGAGCAATGAGCGGTGTTTTGTATGCTCCTCTTACTGCAATTTTCCTGATCGCTGAATCCAGCTTCGGGTATGATTTGTTTATTCCTCTAATGATTGTATCCATTATATCTTATCTTATTGCCAAATGGTTTTCCCCGATTTCTCCTGAATTAAAATCATTAGCTGATGAAGGAAAAATTTTTACGAATAAACATGACAAGAACCTGCTGTTTGCTTTAAGAACTGAAGATTTTATTGATCAATATTCACAGACAATTAATGAAAATGCTTCTGTTACAGAACTGTTTGAAATGTTGAAGAATGGTAATAAAAATATTTTCGCCGTTGTGGATGAGAACAGAAAATTGAAAGGAGTTCTGACGTTGGATGATATAAGGCCTTATCTTTTTAATAAAGAAATTGAAACGTCCCAGACGGTTACCCAGATTATGAAAGCACCACCTGCGGTTCTTCATCGTGAAAATAAACCTCTGGATATTCTCCAGACCTTTGATGATACAGGTGTATGGAATCTTCCGGTAGTGAATGATGGTAATGATTTCATCGGTTTTATCTCAAAATCCTCAATATTAATGAGCTACAGACAGCTTCTGAAAGAATATTCCGATTAATAGTAACAACAGAATATAACAATCGGAAACCTCAATTCCCCCTCCTCCGGAGGGTGGCAAAAATTCAAAGAATTTTTGACGGGTGGTTATCATCGTCTACTCAAAAAAAAACCGTTCATTGCTGAACGGATTTAATTTTTAATCTATAATGAAAGTCGAAAAAATTAGTTGCTCGCTCTATTAAGCAGCTCAATATCTTCCTGATCCAGAACAAGTTTTGGTGCATTGAAGACTGTTTCAAGCTGGGAAGCACTGGTAGCACTTACAATGGGTGCTGTAATCAGAGGATTGGTTAACAGCCATGCCAGAGAAACTGTCCCCTGTGTTGTATGATGCTTTGCACTTACCTGATCCAGCGCTTTTAATACTTCCAGTCCTTTAGGATTTAAATATTTTCTTACGCCCTCACCTCTTGCACTTTTTGCCAGATCTGCTTCATCACGGTATTTACCGGTTAAGAAACCTGCTGCCAAAGACCAATAAGGAAAGACACTTAAACCAAACTGCTCTGCCAGAGGGGCATAATTTTGCTCAAATCCATCTCTTTCCATTAGGTTGTAATGAGGTTGTAACGCAACATATTTGGGCAGATTATTCTTTTCTGCTGCTTCAAATGATGCTTTCAAACGTTCCGGTGATAAGTTGGAAGCCGCAATATAACGTACTTTTCCAGCCTTAATGATCTCATCATAAGCAGAAAGTGTTTCTTCCACGGGAGTAATATTATCGTCAAAGTGTGTATAATAAAGATCAATATGATCGGTCTGAAGTCTTTGCAGAGACTCATCTACAGATTTAAGAATATGTTTTTTGCTGATATCATAGCCATGTTCTTTCGTTTCTGAGCCTACTTTCGTAGCTAAAACGATATCATTACGGTTACATCTGCTCTTCATCCATTTTCCGATGATCTCTTCAGACTGTCCGCCTTTTCCATTCACCCACCATGAATAGGTATCTGCAGTATCTATAAAATTGAATCCTGCTTCAGCAAAGCGGTCCAGTATTTCAAAAGACTGTTTCTCGTCCAATGTCCATCCAAAAACATTTCCTCCGAAGTTGATGGGTGCAATCGTTAAATCGGTGTTTTTGATCTTTCTTTTTTCCATAAAAATAATTTTACTAAGTGATCTCTAAGGTAGGGAATATTAAGCCTGGAAAATATTCAAAATGACCATTCCGGCCATAGTTATTATAAATGGGAATGCTGATGTTTCCTCAGTTTTTTTGATTAATTGAATGTGTTGGAAAAGCGCAAAGGCGCAAATAATTTAAAAGCTAACTGCTTTAAGACGCAAAAATTTTATCTTCGATAAAATTGAATACTGCTTATTTTTATGTTTTTTGCAAAAAATCTATAGAATCTCTTAACATATCATTTTCTGAAAATCTTACATTGATTAAAGTTGAAATGTTCTTAGGCCTTTGCCGCTTCTAACAAAAATACATGTGATTTCATTAGTAAAAAAAATAAAAACAGCCATGTAAAAGCTGTTTTTATTATCTATCAATTAAAAATACGGTTATTTTTCAACCTGAGGAATGTCAATAGCGATAAGCTGAAGTTTGTATTCCTGTAACTGATGATAAATGGTTGACAAACCGTTGCTGAAGAATGGTGATGCTTTAAAAAGCTCATGATAATATTCGATACCCTCAAGAACATTTTTCCTGAAAGCATTCCATTTTTTTGTCTGCGAATGGGTAATCTGTGCAGTGGATTCGGTGATTTCCTTTCTCAGATAATCCACATACATTTTTAATTCATTAATAAACATATTCGGACGTTGGTTGTCTGAAAGAATATTGGAGTTTCCGTAGATATGTTTTACCATTTCCGAAAGAGAAACTTCCTTATCAAAAAAGGCAATATTCGGTCCCGGACATATTACAACGCCTTGCTTTTCCCCTTTGATTTCCAGATTCTGCTCCATGTATGCAGCATTCACAAGTCCTACACACAGACACGCTTTATTCGTAATGTCGGATTTTCTTTTATTAAATTCCTTTTCTGTAAGGGTTTCCTTATTGTCGTACAGTTCTTTGAGTTTGATATCCTGGTATTTTCTGGAAGCGGTACAGGTTCCTTCCGGAGAAAATTCTTTGCTTAATGCCAGAAGTTTTTTGGGACACGAGCTTCCATATTTACCTTTTGCTTCTTTTTCAAACTTTAACCGTTCATTGGATGTTCCTTTTACTGTATTGAAAGGCACTCCTAAAGGCGAAATATTACTCAGATAGAAATCCTGTTCTTTTGATCGTAAAAGTAAATTTCTGGTTTCTGCATCTACCGATGTTGCTTCGGGTACCAACAAAAACGGAGAACCCCATCCTATGCTGTCTACATTATAATTTGCCAGTAAAAACCCGTGTTCTTCAGCAGTTCCTACTCCACCCTGAACGGTAATTTTCATTTCTAAAGGTTCGGAAACTACATGCTTTCCTTTTTGTTCCAAAGCAGCTGTCATTAAGGAATGGGCTGATTGTATCAGATCGTTTTTTTTCTGCTTGAATTCTTCCATGATAGGCCCGAGAAGCATTCCTTCAGTGGCAAAAGCGTGACCTCCGCAATTCAATCCGGATTCTATTCTGTATTCAGAAACCCATAATCCTTTTTTGGCCAGAAAGTTCCCCTGAATCATTGCAGAACGGAAATCGCTTACTTTAAGGATAATTTTCTTTTTGATGTTTCCGTTTTCGTCCGGGAAAAAATCTTCAAACTCCTCCATATAGCTGTACAAACGGGGATTCATCCCTGCAGAAAGAACCATTGATGATGATAATTTGCTTTTGGCAAATCCGCGCAGTGAGGCATGAGCATCATTATACATCACAGGAAGCTGTTCATTATTCTGATAGTTGTCTTTATCTACTTTCGTCATGATATTGACATCAATACTTCCCGGTTTTAAATTCGATTCAATGAAGTTTTTAATATTGGAACTCCAGTTATCTTTTTGATTGATAAGATTTTGAAGGCTGTTTTTGAGGTCTGATGTATTCGGAAGCATAGCCATGAATTCCTTCAAAGCTTCCTTGTTTTTGCTGATTTCCTGTTTGAAAGATTCAAATTTTTCATTCACGATATCATCTACCATATCCAGATAAGCGGTAACTCTTTTTGCTCTGTAATCTTCTGTTTTTGTTGAGATTCCGAAATAGTCAAGATTGAACTTTTTGTTGTAAAAGTTCTTCATTTTTTCCAGGATTTCATCATCAATAATAGAGATGACGGAAGAAATTCCATACTGGGCAACACGAATCGGGCTGTCTATGGTATAAGCCAGTCCCATTACCGGAATATGGAAATTGTGCAAAGGTTTTTGTGTCATAAAGTTTTGATAAAAGTTTTTTATTGTTCATCTAAAAATCTTTACAACTATTCACTTCTTAAAAATATTATTTTAAAATGAATTATGCGTCAAATAGTATTTTAATTATTGAAAACATGTCAAATGTCATTTTTTTAATTGTTTGAAATAAAAAAGATCAGCTGAATAACTGATCTTTTCTTCTTGTCTGTTTTATTCTAACCACAAAAGTCCCAAAAGTTTTTGACACTTAACTTCTTTTCATAAGAACCTTGCTTAAACTTAATAAGTACACCTAAGTTTTTGAAAATCTTTGATTTTCGCTTATGTGAAATTTTTCTACATCATTATTTTCAGCTTAGTTAAGTGGCTAAAGTGTTTCAAAATAAAAGCTTTTGTGTCTTTTGTGGTTTCACATTAATTATTCTGCTTTGTTTTTAAGCATCATCAGAAGACTGTAAGCCCCTTTCTGTACAATTTTCTTATCCTTTAAAGCATCTGCTTTTACAATCTCCGTAAACTGATCGTCAGCAATTCCGGTGACCACTGGAATCATTTTGTAATTGGATTTTCCAAGGTCTTCAAAAACATAATTTTTGTTTTCAAAAGAAACGATCGCTTCGTTGGGAAGTCCCTGAGTGTAACGGCCGCTGATATTGACTTCGGCATTCACATACATTCCTTTTACAAATTCCCTGTTCACAGAAGATAATCTGGCGATTGCGGTTGCAGAACCGCCGTTTTCGATACTGGGAACTACACTGACAATTTTAGCATCGGATTTCACATCCGGATTCTGATTGTTGTACACCAGAATTTCCTGCCCCACTTTTACATCATTCACATCATTTTCAAAAACCTTTAATTCTAAAAGTAATCCAGCTGGATTAATCAGCTCAAATAATGTATCTGCCGGGTTGATATACTGCCCGTTATTCACAAGAATTTTACTTACAAAACCTGTAAAAGGAGCATAAATGTTGATTTTACTTCTGATATTTCCGGTAGTCAGACCTTTGGCATTAATTCCGATGATTCTCAGTTTTTCCTCAAGTCCTTTTAAAGTAGCATTCAAAGTAGAATAATCTGCCTGAGCAGTCTGCAGGGTTTTGTCACTGCTGGCTTTGCTTGTATTCAAATCTTTCTGACGGTTGAAATTCAGTCTTGCCGCTTCGAGCTGAGCTTTGGTCACCAGATAATCCTGCTGTAACTGTATAAACTGAGGGTCTTCTACTACTGCAAGCACTTGTCCTTTGCTGAAATGACTTCCATTAATGACATTGATCGATTTGATATGTCCACCCATGATACTGGAAACCAAACTGATATGAGATGGTGCAATTTCTGCCTTTCCGTTGAGCCTTACCAGCTTTTCCATATTCCTGTTCTGAATACTGGTTGTTGTTAACCCTACAGACTGAATCTGTTTTTCTGTAAGATGAACAGAGTTTTTGTCGTTCTTGGAAAATTTGGTGTTTTCGTAAACCGTTTTTTCTTCTTCTTTTTTACCGGAACATGAAGATAAAGTAAGGATGAAAGCAAGGCTGTATAGTGGTATATTCTTGAAATGCATGATATATTATTTTGAAATTAGGAATTGAAGTTCGGCTCCCGTTTGATTAAGCTTTTCCAGCTGATCAATATAATCTGCTTTGGTTTTTACGGCCTGATTCACAAGTATGACCCAGTCCAGATAATCTATTTCCCCCACTTCCATCTGTTTCTGAGCCGTTTTTAGAATAGTTTCAGATTTTGGAAGCTGTTTTTGGTCATAATTTTCGATGATCTGCTGTTGGTTCATATAGGTAGTCAACTGTTGTTTCAATCTGTTTTTAAGTTCAATTTCTTTTCTCTGGTACTGATTCTCGGAGATGGCTATTTTTGCCTGTGCTGCCTTTGCCAAAGCTCTCTGTCCTTTGGTGAATAGTGGAATTCCTACTCCTATCTGAACCGAATTGAACCGATTATTATTGATGTTTTTCATACTTTGATTGGTGTATCCTATAAGAAGATCCGGAAGCAGCCTGCTTTTTTCAAGCTGTACTTCTGCCTCTCCTACTTTGATCTGCTGCTGCAGATATTGAAGCTCAGGATGCTGTTGTACCATTTCTTCTGAAATCTGTAGACCAATATTCATCGTGGGACGATCGGCAACTGGTTGGTATGGAACCTCTGACTGAAGTAATAACTGAAGCTGAAGTTTTGCAATATTCAGGTCGTTTTCTAACGTATTCAACTGTACTTTGATCTGTTCTTTCTGGATTTCTGCGGTGGATTCCTCCAGAATATTCGCTTCTCCCTTTTTTAATCTTAATCCGGCTTTGTCTGCAAAATTATTGTAAAGCTGGCTGATGTATTCAAGCACTTTTTTCTTTTCCTGAAGCACCAGTATCCTGTAGAAAACACTTGTTACTTCCTTGGTAAGCTGTGTTTTGGTCAGATTCTGACTGATAACACTTGCAGACCATTCGGCATCCAGCATTTGTTTTCTTTTTGAATACACTGTTGGAAAACTGAATCTTTGAGTGATTCCGAATGAATTATCCGTTTCCTCGCCCTGAATCTGGCCAAATCCTCCGGTAATTTCCGTTTGTGGAATATCCAGATAACTGGATTTCAGTTCTTCCTGATACTCTGATACCAGTTTTGAATTTTTAAGCGTTCCGTTCTGCTGATAGGCTTTTTCCAAAGCCTGTTGATAAGTGATATTTTCCTGGGCCTGATAGCTTCCAAAGGAGATCATCAGTAAGAAAACAGACAGTTTTTTATAGTTGGTTTTTTTTGAGAATTTCATTTTATCTTTATTAATATGTTCAAAGAGGACGTATAAAATTGGAAGGACAAACAAGGTTAAAAGGGTGGCAAGCATCAATCCTCCGATGACTACGGTGGCCAGAGGTCTCTGTACTTCTGCTCCTGCACCGTTGCTGATGGCCATGGGAAGAAACCCCAGAGAAGCTACAAACGCAGTCATTAGAACCGGGCGAAGCCTGATTTTTGTACCCATGAGTACAATTCTGCTGGTGTTATTTATTCCGTTCTTTTTCAATCGGTTAAATTCTGATATCAAAACAATTCCATTAAGTACGGCAACTCCAAATAAAGCAATGAATCCTACCCCGGCGCTGATGCTGAAAGGCATTCCTCTCAATGCCAGAAAATACACCCCTCCTATCGCAGATAATGGAATAGCAGTATAGATTAACAAGCTGTGTTTTACAGAACCGAAAGCAAAGAATAAGAGCAGGAAAATCATCACTAACGAAATAGGAACTGCGATTCCCAGTCTGGCTTTGGCTTCATTTAAGTTTTCAAAAGCTCCTCCATAAGAAATGGTGTAGCCCGGTGATAATTTCAGGTTTTTATCTGCTTTCTGCTGAAGTTCTTCCACGATACTCTGAACATCTCTTCCTCTCACATTAAAACCTACAATAATCCTTCTTTTAGTATCTTCCCTCTGGATCTGGTTCGGACTGTTTTTAAGCTCTACTTTAGCCAATTGTGACAAAGGAATCTGTTCTCCTGAAGCAGTAGGAATCAAAAGATTCTGGATGCTGGTAATATCTTTTTTATGTTCATTATCCATTCGGACAACGATATCAAACTTTTTCTCACCTTCATATAAAGCGCCTGCAGTTTGTCCGGCAAAAGCCATATTAATTACCCTGTTGATATCCGCCACTGAAATATTGTATCTGGAAAGTTCCGAACGGTTATAATCAATCACAACCTGCGGAGCACCTACTACTGGTTCGATATATAGATCCTGAGCACCTTTTACGGTGTTGATGATGCTTCCCATCTTTTTTGCATAGGCGGCAAGGCTGTCCAGGTCTTCACCATAAATCTTGCAGACTACATCCTGCCTTGCTCCGGTCATCAGCTCATTGAAACGCATCTGTACAGGAAATTGAAAACTGGTTGTCAGCCCCGGAATAATGCTTAAAGCTTTGCTCATTTTGTCAGAAAGCTCAGAAAATGTCGTTGCAGAGGTCCATTCCTTTTTAGGCTTTAAAACGACGATCATATCTCCGGAATCCATCGGCATAGGTTCTGTGGGAATTTCTGCACTACCAATTTTCATGACTACTTTTTCTACTTCAGGAAACTGTGTTAAAAGAATATGCGCCGCCTGTGTGGTGGCTTTCTTGGTTTCATTGATATTACTTCCCTGAAGAATTCTCATTTCGACAGCAAAGTCACCTTCTTCCAAAGATGGTATAAATTCTCCACCCATTCTGGAAAGCGTAAAAACAGAACCTGTAAACAGGATTAGCACGCCAATAATGATAGTTTTTCTGAATTTAAGAGCTTTCATCAGTAATCGCTGATGTCCGGTTTCCACTTTACCCATGACGCGGTCCGAGATGTTTTCTTTTTCTTTTTTCTTTCTGCTTAATACCAGAGAACTCATCATCGGAATATAAGTCAGGGAAAGAATAAATGCTCCGATCAGGGCAAAGGCAACAGTTTGAGCCATAGGCTTAAACATTTTTCCTTCAATTCCCTGCAGGGTAAAAATCGGAAGATATACAATTAAGATAATAATCTGTCCGAAAACTGCACTGTTAACCATTTTGGTCGCAGAGCCTGAAACCTGATCATCCATTTCTTTTTTGGTGAGCATATTGTCTTTCCCAAAGTGCTTTTTATGGTCAAGCTGATGCAGTACGGCTTCCACAATAATGACAGCACCATCTACAATAAGACCGAAATCCAGCGCTCCAAGGCTCATCAGATTTCCTCCAACCCCGAAAATATTCATCATAATAATGGCGAAAAGCATGGCCAAAGGAATAACGGAAGCCACCAGTAATCCTGCTCTAAAATTTCCTAAAAATAATACCAGAATGAAAACAACGATCAAAGCCCCTTCCATCAGGTTTGTTTTTACAGTACTGATGGTATTGTTCACCATTTTAGCGCGATCAAGGAAAGGCTCAATCACCACTCCTTCCGGTAAGGACTCCTGAATTTTTTCCAGTCTTTGTTTGATATTTCCAATCACGACATTGGCATTTTCTCCTTTCAGCATCAGAACAATTGCTCCTGATACTTCTCCGGTGTCATTATAGGTCATAGCACCATATCTTGTCGCATAACCGATCTTGACAGACGCTACATCTTTAATATGCACGGGAATTCCTTCTTTAGTTTCCGCTACCTGAATGCTTCCAATATCTTCCGTACTTCCCACAAGTCCTTCGCTGCGGATAAACAGAACGGTTTCTTTCTTTTCAATATATCCACCTCCGGTATTCTGGTTATTCTTTTCCAGTGCTGCAAAAACATCATTGATGTTGATGTTAAATGCCTGTAATTTATTAGGATTAATGGCAATTTCATACTGTTTCAGTTTTCCTCCGAAGCTGCTGACATCCGCCACACCTTTTGTTCCCAAAAGCTGTCTTCGGACCACCCAGTCCTGGATCGTTCTGAGCTCCGTTTCATCATATACATTTTCGTAACCCTTTTTGGCCCTTACCACATATTGGAAAATCTCTCCCAATCCGGTTGAAATAGGACCTAATTCCGGTTTACCGATTCCGGCAGGGATATTGTCCTGAACAAGCTGTAAACGCTCCTGAACCTGCTGTCGGGCCCAATACACATCTGTCTTGTCATCAAAAACTACCGTCACCAATGACAGCCCGAAACGTGAAAAGCTTCTCAGCTCTGTAATTCCGCTGATATTGCTGGTAGCCTGCTCGATAGGAAACGTAACAAGACGTTCTATATCTGCTGCACCATAAGAAGGAGCAGTAGTAATGATCTGAACCTGATTATTGGTGATGTCAGGCTGGGCATCAATGGGAAGTTTAGAGGTTTCATAGACTCCAAAAAGGATGAGAGCTACTGTAAACAGAGCAATGATGAGTTTATTCTTTACAGAAAACTCAATAATTTTATTTAACATGGAAAAACTATTAATTGATAATCCGGAATGCTTTATAAAAGCTGAAATGCTCCCAAAACTTAAAGTATCAAAACATGCATTTGTAACTTCTTTGGTTAAGGCTTAAGCATCAATACAATGCATTACGAATTAATTGATATGTAACAAAAATTCACTGCTTTAGGTAAGAACATAAAGCATTAATTTTCAATGTGAAGTTGATTAAGAAAGCCGCGGTGGCTGGAAAATCTGAGAAAGGTATTGGTTGGAAAAGTCTTTTTCCTTGTAAATACTGCTTTTCTTTGAAACAGTAATTTCCTTAGGTTTTTTTATTTCAAATGAAAGTTCCGGAAGCTGGGCATGTACAGTCAGTACGATAGGAGGATTGATAAAAGGCAGTTTCTGATCGGTATCCCAGTCTGAATCCTGTTTGTGATTATCATAATGTTCCATTACAAATTCTGAAAGACTTCCGTGGTATTCCATGAAATGTTCCACAAACATAGGCACTTTCAGTACTTCCCCCGCATTGGTGGTAGCCAGCACATACATCATTGAACATAATATGGAGAACCATTTTAACATGAGTGCAAATATAGGGCTTAAATTTTTTCTGAATGGGCTTTAGTATTAATTTTTTGAGAATTTTAGCCAGTTTAAAAGCAGTTTAAATAAATAATAACTCGTCGTAAAAATGTTAGGTTTATCAAACAAAAAATCAAAGCCTTGACTTTAGTCTGCTCAATGTCTCCTGTGAGATATTAAGATAGGAAGCCACCAGTTTGTTGGAAAGCCGGCGTACAATAATCGGATTTTCTTCCAGTAACTGTTTGTATTTTTCAAGAGCATCCTGCACCATAAAAGACATCAGCCTTTTAGTGTTGGCAATACAGGCAATTTCAATATAAATTCTGTAAAATTTTTCCCATTGAGGAATAATGTCCAATAAATGATAAAAATCCTGATGGGTAATATAATAGACCTCTGAATCTTCTACTGCCTGAAGAAGTTCATCAGAAGGTTCCGAAGTAATAAAGGTATGAAGCGCTGTAGCGAACTGATTTTCAAAAGCAAAATATCTTGTAGAATCCTGCCCTTCCTTATTAATGTAAAATATCCGTAAACAGCCTTTTACAACAAAGAATGTTTTTTTGGGAGAATGAACATTGGTAACGAGAAGCTCGTTCTTTTTTAATTTGACAGGTTTGAAGTAAGAAAGAATAACTTTCAATTCTTCATCTGTTATTGATATTTTGCTTTTAATATATGAAACTAATACGTCTTCCATTTATTTAAATCAGTCACCGCAAATGTAGCAATAAATATGTTAAAACTTATTGCTGTTCCTGCTTCTTAAGTGCTTTCAGAAGTTTTTCCTTCCGGTTACCCTGCTCTCCAATAGGAACAGGTGTATAGGGCTTGGGTGTCCCATTTCAGGTTTGTTTTAAAATAGGTGCGAAGCTCATGTACAGTAGTATATTCTGCAGCGATGTAAACATATTCTTTCAATACACCTGATGGAAACTGAACAGATTTCACCACTTCGGCAAGCATGCTTCCCTGCTCAGGATGAAGATTGTACAGCCATTCAACTGAAATATCAGCTGCAGAACAAAACATAAGCTCATCCTCTTTACCTGCCACTTCCAATATTATTTTTGCTCTTACGTAGGAAGGAAACTGTTCTGCGATGGCACAGATCACAGGCAGAGCCGTTGCATCTCCTGCCATCAGATAAAAATCAGCATCCGGAATTAAAGGTTTTGTGCTTTCTTTCATTCCTATTTCCAATACATCACCTGGATTGGCCTTCAATGCCCATGCAGAAGCTGGTCCGTTGTCACCATGGGCGACAAAATCAATGCTTAATTCCCGGTTTTCCAGATCAATCTTTCTGTTGGTGTAGGTTCTGATAAGTGGCGTACTTCCCTTTTCAGCCGGGACAAAAATTTTATTATTAGAACCAGAGCGTACATGAGACAGCAATTCAGCCTGGCTATCATCAATATCAAATATCACACGGATAAGATGTGGTGTAAGATATTGTTTGTTTTTAACGGTAAATACAGAATGTATTTTTTTCGTTTCTTTTACTTGAGATATTAGGGAATGTTCCATTTTTATTTTTTGTTAAACAGTAAAATAATCATTGCAATCACACAGCTGATGCCTCCGAAGAGATAAACGGTCTGGTAATCAAACCAGCCTGCAATTAATCCTGCAATAGGCCCCGCGAGACCTAATGAAAGGTCAACAAATGCGACATAGGCTCCTAGTGCTGTTCCTCTCATCTGTGGCTTTACTTGTTGAATGGCAAGAACTCCCAAAGCCGGAAAGACCAATGAAAATCCTACTCCCGTCAATCCACATCCGATAATGGCCAATGTTTTGGATGCAGAGGTCCAGATCAGCATTTGTCCAGCCACTTCGATAATCAGAGAGATTAAGGCTATTGTAAAGCCACCGTATTTATCCGGAAAAGATGCAAAGAGAATTCTGGTCAGCACATAACATGCTCCCAAAACCATAAAGGGCAGTGAAGCATCACCCCAGTTTTTTTGGGAGAAAAACAAGGCAATAAAAGAAGCAATACATCCAAAAGCCATTGATGAAAAAGCAAGGCTCAGACCCTGACCCGATATGGTACCAATTACTTTGTAGAAAGGCATTCTTACATGATCTTTATCCACGGGAATAGAAGGAAGTTTTGCTGTGGAAAGCCAGCTTACCAGCGGAAGTAAGGCAATAAGAAGAAAAGCAGGAAAAATATTGTATTCTTTACTTAACCAGATACTAATGGGAGCTCCGATTGCAATTCCTGCATACATCGCGATACCATTCCACGTCATTACTTTGCCTGAGCTGGAATGGCCTGCGAGGCCTATTCCCCAGGTTAATGCACCGGTAACCAGGAAACTTTCGCCAATCCCATGAATAATTCTTGCTATCAAAAGGAAGGAAAGGGCCAGGAAAGGATGCGCCTGAAATAATACAGCCATTATATAAAAAATCCCGGCAGCAATGGCTAATATTACTCCCGACATTTTACTTTGCTTGGCACCTCTGGTATCTGTAATTTTTCCGGAATAGGCTCGGGTTAAAAGTGTAGACAATGACTGCAGTCCGATGACAAGACCTACAATAATACTGTCAAAAACTAAAGTGTTCTGAACAAATCCGGGAATTACTCCCAAAGCAATTCCTATGGTAAGATACACTCCAAATACCGAAATGATAATAGGAACAATCGCCTGATAGAAAGTAATAGTTGGTCCCTTTTCTAATGTTGTACTCATAAATTTTGTTTAAAATATTCGGGTGCAAAGGTCTCCGAACAATCAACACAAAACTTTGATCTAAGTCAAAAAAGGTACAGCCATTTAATCAAAATCCAGAAAACTATCAGTAAGCTGCTTCCACTGTATTTTTGCAATTCCCATCATTCCCCCTATAGCAATCGCGAAATTTCTGATGACATCCAGAAACTTAGCATTTCGGTTAGGTCTTTCATTTCGGCCGTATACAGCTGCTTGTAGATAATCGGTACTTCTGGATATTATGAAGGTTGAGCTGGCTGCAGAACTATAAAAATGAGCAATGTGACCGCTTTTCTTATTTTGAGGATTTACTGAAGGTTCGCATGTTATGGATAGGCTCTCTGAAAAACTATCCTCATAGAAACAGATATCTGTTATTTTTACCCAATCATATCCTTTTGCCTCTGCTTCTCCCGGGCCAGGAATATCAATCCGGATAAAATCTCCTATCAGAGGTTCGCGGTCGACAGGATCACCATTAAAATTATGCAGTTTAAATGCTGCAAATGCTTTCCCGCTGTAACTTTCCCATTGATTAACTGAAAAAAATCTTTTTTTTAATATTTCAAATTTTTCCGGAATCAGAGCCTGGTCAAATACTTTTCTGCTTTCCGTGTCATGAAAGCCTCCTGATTTTTGTGCAGGAACACCCTTAAGTATTTTTGGAATCATATTAGATTTTTAAGCAAAGTAGCATAAAAAACGTACAGAATTTATGCGCAGGATCATATAAATAGTTAAACAACTGTTTGAATACTAGCCGAGATAAGACATATTTTGACAATAATTCACTTTTTGGTATTTCTTCATTTTGGTTAAAAATCGTGTGTACAATTCTTCAGATGGCGAATTATATTTATTAGCATAGGTTTTTGTATTGCTAATTTCGGAATCTCAAAGAAATTAGGAAAGATTTAGGAAATAATTATTTTTTGATAAAATCCATAATTTTTAAAAAAAATAAGCTTATGATGTTTTGCATAACATGATTTTTGTTTATATTTGTGAATCGAAATAATTTTTTTTCATCATTTGTGTTTTTTTAAGGTCTCCATTCGTGGAGACCTTTTTATTTTCAATAATATCATAATTGAATATTGACTATTGAAGTGGAAAAATGGTGAAAATGTGAAATATTTTATTTTTCGATCCTGCTAATTGCTTTTGTTTAAGGGAATAGGATGAGTTTTATAATGTTAATAACTCTTCTTTTTGACAAATTTAAACTGTCTTTATACAGGTTTAAAACCTATTGAATGGTTTTAATAAAATCAGTCGGCCTGAACTTCATCACAGACTGAAAACTTCTGGTATAAGCCTGAACACTCTTGTATCCTACTTCATAAGCCGTCTCTGAAACCGTAAGACTCCCGGAGCTCAAATATTCCAGACTTTTGATGATACGAAGCATTTGCTGATATTTGCTTAAAGTAAGACCTGTTTCTTTTTTGAAAATACGCTCCAGAGTACGGAAAGATAAAAGCGCTGTATCACTCAGGTCTTCCATTTTGATCTCATTTCGGTAATGACTGTGGAGATGTTCTATGACTTTAGCAAGGCGTTTATCTTTAGGAAGACTGATATGAAGAGTCAGGGAATGTTCTACAAACCGTGGAAGTTCGTTGAACAATGCTTTCAGAAACAGGCTTTCATGATGATCTGGAGTCATCATCTTAGACCATTTCTCTGCATATTTTATCATTTCCTTTAAAACCGGAGGAACAGAAAATACCTTCACTTCTTGAGCAAAAGATTCTTGGATACTGATCTCCGCAAACATGATCATCAGTTTGATCTTTTCAGAATGGGAATTGGTTTTATGGACTGCATTTGGTGGGATCCATACGGCATGATTTTGAGGGAGGAGATAGATTTTTTCTTCGATAGTAATATACTGGAAACCACTCTCTACATACACGAGCTGCCCTTTCTGATGGTGATGCAGAACATTATCATGCACCCAGTTTTCTTCAAACCATACAAAATATGGTTTTTTGAGGTCATCTATTTTTATACTGTCATTAGCATTCATGTCGTTTCAGGTTAAAACTTTGGCAAAATTAAACAAAATTACTGTGCTAATTTTGTACAAAAATTTTTTATTATGATGAAGAGTGAAGTAAAAAAGAATGCTTCGTATGTTTTATTAATCATTAATGTTCTGGTTGTTATCTTGATTTCCAGCAATCTCCGCTCGCCGATTGTCGCAGTGGCTCCTGTTCTCGGAGAAGTAAGAGACGCTTTACAACTGGATAATTTTCAGGTGAGCCTGCTCACTTCTATTCCACTGTTTATGTTCGCTGCCTGTTCTGTACTGGTGAGCAGATTTTCTAATAAGTTTGGAATCAGTAAGCTTCTGATGTATTCCCTGATTATTTTAAGCTTCGGATTATTTTTGCGAATCACCGGATCTCTATGGCTTTTGTTTTTGGGTTCTCTATTTATTGGTTTGGGAATATGCATTGGAAATGTGGTTACTCCCGGATACGTTAAAAATAATTTTCCGAAGCAGATTGGTCTTATGACCGGAATTTTTGCTGTATCGATGAATCTTACCGCAGCTTTAGCTTCCGGATTCAGCGTGAAAATAGGAGAACTTACCGGATTGGGATGGAAAGGTTCTCTGGGAATCTGGCTGGTGATTGCCGCATTGGGTTTCCTGGTTCTATCATTGGAATTCATATTTAACAAAAGAAATCCGGCTCCATCTAAAACAACGCTTAGTACTTCAGATTTTAATATGTTCAAATCTGCCCAGGCATGGAATATCAGTATTTTTATGGGATTGCAGTCTTTATTTTATTATTGTCTGGTAGCATGGCTTCCTTCCTTTCTTGCTGACTTTCATATGCAGGGAGAAAGTTCGGGCTGGGTGTTCTTTGTGATTCAGATTACGATGATTCCTGTGACATTCTGCTGTCCGATTATTGCCAGTAAAATGAAAGATCAGAGACTTATGATCCTTTTCATATGTACCCTGATGTTCAGCAGTACAATGATGTTTGTCTTTCTGAAATCTCAGTGGATTTATGTGAATGCTGTGATTATCGGAATATCTAATGGATTGTCTTTCAGCCTGTCGATTCTGTTTTTTTCCACGAGAACGAAAAACAGCAGTAATGCGGTTAAAATATCAGGAATGGCACAGTCTGTCGGCTATCTGATTGCTGCTTTCGGTCCGCCATTGTTTGGAAAGCTGCATGATTGGGATATCTCCTGGAACAGTTCATTCTATCTGTTAAGCTGTGCTGTACTGCTGATGCTGTATTTTGGAATGAAGGCGGCAAGAAATAAATGTGTTGAGGATTAGGAAAGTTAAAGGTCAGGTTACCCGTCTTTTATTGCTGGACGCTACCCATTCTTCTTTTTGGCATCTTGGGCAGCTTCCGGCATTACCTGCTTTTTTATGCTCTGTATATCCGCAGAATATACAAGAATAATGTTTGTCTTCATGAATATATTGTAACGGATTATTTAATGAGTCTGGCATAATAGGAAGCCCGTATCTTACAGATTCTTCTTCTAAAAAGAAAACGCTGATCTCTCCTGATATTTCTTCTATGGCCATTTCAACCTGTCCAAGCTGCGAAACTCCTTTTAGCCTGAGTTCTGCAAAAAATTCGTCACTCCCGAGATTTTCTTTTTGAAAGTTTTTAATGGAGAATTCACCATTTTCTATCAGGCAGATGGACTTTCCTTCCACCAGATTTTCAAATTTTTTACTTTTTCCTATAAAATGGGTCACAATAGAATACAGGAGAATAATAACAATAAAAACTATAAGGGAAGAAATAATTCCGACATCCTTATTAAACATAGGATCTCCTGCTGCTGATCCCAGGCCGATAATGACTACCAATTCAAAGATTGAGAGCTGTTTTACCCCTCTTTTTCCTAAAATTCTAAGTCCGATGATAATAGCCAGAAACATAATCATCGTACGAAGAATGATCTCTAAAAGAAAAGACCATTCTTCATGTCCTAATAATAATTCTTTCCAATCAAGATTTAAGAGAAAAACTGACAGCATACACGTTATTTATCAGGGAATATTCAAAAAATAAGCCATAAAACCTATTTGTTTCATAGATATTTAAGGCTTACCTCTTCACCATCATCAAGTATAAAACATCTTCCCGCTATTCCGTTTTCATGGATCTTTTTCAGAATAAATTTTCTGTCTTCCCTGCAGTGGCTTAAGGCTTCCAGATGCGTTACCCAAACAGTGGATTCCGGAGCAGATTCACATACTTTTACGATATCTTCACTGGTCATAATAATAGGATCTCCTACGGAAAAAGTAGCAGCTCCACCCGCTACAATGATGTGCTGTGGCTGATGTTTGTCAATTTCTGCAGCAATTTCATCATACCAGATCGTGTCTCCTGCGATGTATACGGATTTATTGTCTTTTTTAAAAACAAAACCATTCACGATTCCCATTTTCTCTCCGATTTCCCCGGTTCCGTGCCGGCCTTTGGTTTTGGATATTTCAATAGTATTCCATTGAAGCTGATCCTTCAGAACGATGATATTGGTGAAGCCTTGTTCTGCAATCTGTCCTGAAATAACATCGGAACAGATGACCGGAATATTCTTGTCCAGGAGTTCAATAGCAGCAGCATCCCAATGATCAGGATGAAGGTGGGTAACAGCAACTGCGTCTACTCTTTCCAGCTTTTTCTTTAATTCTTCTTTATCAAAAGGCAGGTCTACAAGAGGATTTAGTAATTCACTGTCTGTCATGGGCATTTTTCCTCTGAAACCTTTGTCGCCGAGCATCGGATCTATCAGGATAGAAATTCCGTCAATATTAAGCAGTAATGTCGCATTGCGCCATAATTGTAATTTCATTTTGGGTATTTTTGTTTGACAAATGTATTACCAAATAACAGCAAAACAATCGAAGGTTACCAAAAAGTTAACCATAAATATTCAATTGACTTATGAATTTTGAGGAGTTTAAAAACTGTGGATTAAGACGAAGCCTGAATATTCTTTCAGGTAAATGGAAACCATTGATCCTGCACAACCTTTTTGAAGAAGACCGGGTACGCTTTGCGGAACTTTGGCGTTCTATGCCCCGTGTTTCCAAGAAAGTACTGTCCGAGCAATTGAAACAGCTGGAAGAAGACCGTATTATTGAAAGGATTGAAGTTTACAATTTCCCGCCGGAAGTCTATTATAAACTGACTGAAAAAGGCCGGAAGCTGGGCCCTATTCTTTTGGAATTGCATTCATGGGGAAATGAATTGGGATAAATTATTTTTAAATATTTTATATATTGTTGAAAATTACAATGTAATTTTAAGGACATAAAAACTAATAACAATCTTTACAAATGAAAAGAATCATTATTTTGATCTCCTGCGCAATAGGCACATGGGTAACTGCACAGATAGGGCCACCACCAACGATTCAAAGATCCAACACCACATCCCGCAGCCTAACTGTCAATTCAAGAAAAGGGACATTAATTGAGAAGAAAATCAGTAATTTAGGTAAATTTAAAAACCTGAATATTCAAAAAATTGTAACGACAGATGTTTCAGAAAATTCATCGGATACTTTTCTTGGAATTATGTATGAATATGAAACTTTTGATGAAATCTCCAAAAAGACACTCACTATTGACAAAAATGAATTGGGAAAACTGATTCAGGCTCTTCAGATGGTAGAACAGAAAGAAAACGAAAAAGCTGGCCAGGAAACCAGATATAAGTTTGTAACGACGAGTAATATTGAATTCGGAAGTGTTTACCGTGAAAAACTTTCTTCGTGGGTGAATTATATAAAAATTCCATCCAATCATTTTAATCAGAACTTACTGGAATTCAGTAAAGATGAATTAAAAGAATTGATAACTATTTTGAAGAAAGCAGAACAGGAAATTTAAAAAATACAGGTGCTTACATTCAACATAAAAACCTTATAGGTTTTCACAACCTATAAGGTATATTAAAAAAAATTAAAAATAATTATTACCGGAACGGATCGTTTATTCTCTAAACTGATCCAGCACCTCCGTAATATTCTGATAAACAAAATCCAATTCTTCTGATGTAATGCAGTATGGCGGAACCAGGTATATTACATTTCCCAACGGCCTCATGATAATCCCTCTCTGTAAGAAATCATTGTAAAGCTTCTTCCCTATTTCATTGAAATAAGAAGTATCATTCCCGGTTTTGAAATCGAACGCTAAAATAGTTCCGATCTGACGAACCTTTTCTACACGAGGATGTAAAGCAAGTGCTTTCACAAACTCTGAATGTTGATGAGTGATGCGGTTGATATTCATTTGAGTTTCATTTGTCAATAGTAATTCCATACTGGCAAGAGCCGCGGTACAGGCTAAAGGATTCGCTGTAAACGAATGCCCGTGAAATAAGGTTTTATAACGGTCTTCAGAAAGGAAAGCATCATAGATGTCATTGGAACAGGTAGTGATTCCCATGGGCATGGTTCCTCCTGTCAATCCTTTTGAAAAACACATGATATCCGGCTTTTCCGTAAGATAATCTGCTGCGAAAAGTTTACCTGTTCTTCCAAACCCTGTAAAAACTTCATCCTGGATCATGAGAACGCCTTCTTCTCTACAGAATTTCATTAGCTGGCTTAGGTCTTCAGCTTTATACATCAGCATTCCGGCAGCACCCTGAACTAATGGTTCATAGATAAAACAAGCGACTTCATCAGCTAATTCTTTAATCTGTTTCTGCAGACTTTCCAGGTTTTCTGCATTGGGTGTATCTATAAAAACAACTTCAAACAACATACTTTCAAAAGGTCTTGTCCAGAAGCTTTTTCCACTTACAGACATAGCCCCGAAAGTATCTCCGTGATAGGCATTTTTAAAAGCTAAAATCTTTGTTTTCTTTTTCTCTTTATTGTATGCATATTGAATACACATTTTCAAAGCAACTTCTACTGCGGTAGAGCCATTATCCGAATAAAAGACCTTTTCCTGACCAGCCGGAAGAAGTTTCAGTAAATTTTCTGAAAGCTGTACAGCAGGTTCATGGGTAAATCCGGCGAAAATCACCTGTTCCAGTGTATTCAACTGTTCAAAAACACGTTGAGCAATATAAGGATGAGAATGTCCATGTAGAGTTACCCACCATGAAGAAACGACATCCAGATATTTTTTTCCTTCGGTATCATAAAGATAAATTCCTTTTCCTTTTACAATAGGAATGGCATCATCAGCTGTTTTCATCTGGGTGTACGGATGCCAGTTGACCGTTTTGTCTCTTTTTTGAAGGCTGATTTCTTTTGTTATTGTATTCATATTTTGATGTAAAAAATAGAAATGAGTGATGGAGATGGATTTAACAATAATTTAGTTGAATATATTGAAATGTTGGATTGATCGCAAAGGCGCAAAGTTTTGTCATAGATTGCGAATATTTTAAGGCGCAAGAAAATCAAAGATTTTCAGCAAGGAATGTGTTATAATTTTCCCGTGGATTTTTTATATCATCTGTTTAATTTACACAATCTGCAATAGAATAAAAATTTGCAATGTTAAATTTTATCGTAGATAAAATCCTTGCGTCTTAAAGTATTACTTACTACAAAAGCTTTTGCGCCTTTGCGTTTTCCAACTTGTAGAGCAGTTTATAAAAATTCAAAAACCAATTTTATAATAAGCGCTATAATAAAAATAATCCAACTCATCACTCATAATTTATCATTTATAATTCATAATTATCTAGCAGCATGTTTCTTTTTTCATCATAGGTCTCAATCCTAAGGTCTGCAGCATCTGCATGTCTTCAGAAACTCCTGGATTAGGCGTTACCAATAAGGTTTCTCTTTCTCCCGTGAAAATGGAATTGGCTCCTGCCATAAAGCACCATGCCTGTTCTGTTTCAGTCATTTCTATACGTCCTGCGCTTAATCTCACCATGGAAGATGGCATTACGATTCTTGCTGTGGCAATCATTCTTACCATTTCCCAGGTATCTACTTTTTCATTATCGGCTAATGGTGTTCCCGCTACCCTCGCTAATGCATTGATGGGAACGGATTCCGGGTGTTTAGGCATTGTTGCCAACGTTAAAAGCATTGAAATTCTGTCTCTGTGAGTTTCGCCTAGTCCGATGATTCCTCCGGAACATACTGTGATTCCTGCCTTTCTTACATTATTGATCGTATTGATTCTGTTGTCAAAAGTTCTGGTAGATATGATTTCTTCATAATACTGTTCTGAAGTATCAAGGTTATGATTATAAGCATATAATCCGGCTTCCTGAAGTCTGATGGCCTGTTCTTCGGTAAGCATACCCAATGTACAGCAAACTTCAAGGCCAAGTTCGTTTACTCCTTTTACCATATCAATCACCCGGTCAAAATCACGGTTATTACGAACTTCACGCCATGCTGCTGCCATACAGAATCTTGAAGATCCCGAGTCTTTCGCTTTTTGAGCGTGAGCAATTACAGTTTCTGTAGGTAATAAAGCCTGTACTTTAATATCCGTGTGATAACGGGCTGCCTGTCCACAATAAGAGCAGTCTTCAGGACATCCACCTGTTTTGATGGATAATAAAGTAGATATCTGCACTTCGGAAGGATCATGCCATTCGCGGTGTATGGTGGCTGCTTTATAAATCAGTTCCATCAGAGGAAGGTGGTAAATCTCTTCGATTTCTTCTTTAGTCCAGTCGTTTCTCAATGTTGTTTTTGTATCCATTATCATAATTTTGTTATTACTAATTGCTTTGCAGCATGTTGTACAGATTCCTTATCCGTATTTCTGATTTCCGGGATCTTTATAACTTTTGTTTCTTTTTCGATAAAACTGCAGATTACTCTTTCTGTATCTTCCGGAAAATCTCCGTTAAGAATTAAATATTCCAGCTGAATTTCTCTCTGTTGTAAGGCTAAGATTGAAAGCAGGCTATGGTTGATACAGCCCAGGTAGTTTCTTACAACCAGCGCTGCAGGAATGTTTAATTCCTCAATCAGATCAATCATAAATGTAGTGTCTGAAATGGGTACCATAAGACCCCCGGCTCCTTCTACAATGAGTGGATTTGCTGTTTTGGGGAGTTGAAAATCATTCAGATTGATAGTGGTATTTTCTTCTCTTGCAGACTGATGTGGTGAAGCTGCCAGCTTTAAACGGTAAGTTTCCGGATGGCAAAAGTTGGTGTCTGTCCATTCTTCAATTTTATGACTGTCTGTATAATGAAGATCACCAGATTGTATCGGTTTCCAGTATTCTGTTTTAAAATGCTGAACCAAAACGGCTGAGCAAACTGTTTTTCCTATTTCGGTTCCTATTCCTGTTATAAATAATTTCATGTTTTTGTGATTCGGGGTTCAGAATTCGTGTTACGTGTTTTGAATCTTTTTGCTTTAAATAAATTCTTTAATGATTCCTTTCAGTTTTATAATTTCCTCTTCTGAATTGAAGCTGTGAAGGCATATCCTCAAACGTTCGCTTCCTTCTTTTACCGTTGGGCTGTATATCGCATAGGTCAAAAATCCTTCTTCAGATAAAATATCCTGTAATTCTTTCAGTCTTTGATTGTCCGGGATCACAATAGCCTGAACCGGACTTGTTTCTGCCGATGGAGACTGTAATTTACTGCTTCGGAAAACTTTGATGTTATTCTGAAGTTTTTCAGCCAGTTCATGATTTTGATCTAAAAATTCATATCCTGTTTTGATGCTCATCCATTGAAAATCCTGTGCTGATGTGGTATAAATGAAAGGACTTGCAAAATTGATCAGGTAAGATTTCACTGTTTCATTGCAAAGAATTGCTGCTCCATGAGCCCCGAGAGCTTTTCCATAGGTCACCACAGCTGCTGAAACATGGTTCTGTAACTGTAATTTTTCAATCAATCCATATCCAAAAACGCCGAAGGCGTGGGCTTCATCAACAATCAAAGAAGATTTATATTTGCTGGCAAGGGCAGCGATTTCCTGAACAGGAGCAAAATCTCCTTCCATCGAATAAAGACTTTCTATTGCGATATAACAATGTCCTTTCTGTCTTTTTAAAATATTTTCAAGATCTTCGATATCATTGTGTTTGAATTTCAGTTTTTTAGCATTGGATAGTTTGCAACCATCATGTACTGACCGATGAATCTGTTCGTCCACAATAATGGCATCATGACGGCTGGGAAGCGTTGAAAACAAAGCCAGGTTGGCATTGTATCCGGATGGGAAAAGCAATGCCGATTCAAAATGATGTTTCTGCGCAATCTCATTTTCCACGGAAACTGCAATATCACTGTTTCCGCTAATTAACCTTGAACCTGTGCTTCCCGAAAGCAGTTGAGGGTTATCCATAATCTTTTGCAGCAGTAATTGTTGAAGGTCTTTACTTTTTGCAAACCCCAGATAATCATTGGAATAAAAATCAATTCCATCGGATTGAAGCCTCAAACTTCTTAAGGTTCCCTTCTCTTTTCGTTTATCAAGGGATTCCTGAAAATGGGAAGTATTGCTAAGCATAATTTAATTGAGCTACTTCTTCTGTAATCGCATTAATCCACTCTTTATGCAGTTCTTTTTCTATGTCCAGAATATGGTCTGCATGATGCTTCCAGTCTGGCGAAAACTCATTGAGCTGATGAATCATTTCTTCCAGATGTCCTTCTTCTTCAAGGATAATGGATTTTACCATAATTTTAGAAGAAGCTTCGGTAAGTGCCTGCTGATAAACAGGGTAAAGTTCATCCGCCCGAACCTCAATAGCATAGGTTACGAAAAGATAGGCCGCATATTTGATATCTGTTTTATTAAGTTGGAAAGCTTCCTGAAGATAACGGCAGGCTTTAATATCTAATGAGTGAAGATATTGACTTGTTGCGATAGGAGCCAGAAGTTCTGTGCTTTCATAGGTTTTGCATAATTCAGGGTTTATTTTCCCAATCTGCTTTTTTAAATAATAAGCGTGGCGGTGTTCTTCAGCAGCGTGTTTCAGCTGGATTTGAGAAACTAATGTTGGATGTTCACATTTTGATATTTTTCTTGCACCGGCATTTTCCATAAATGAAAGCGTGTTCAGCCATTTGGCGTGGGTACTTCCTTCCTGTACAATTTTTTTTAACAGATGATGAAATTCCATAGATTTTTATTTTGATGTCAAAAGTAGTATATTGCCGGATGGTTGTATGGTGCCAGTTTTGATATTATGGATAGTCCGGTTAAAATTCCTTACGAAAGTTTTATAAAAATTGATAGAAAATCAGAAACATCTATTTATCTGCAGGTCGCTAATCAGCTGATCAATGCGATTCAGCGGGGATTTTTGCCTTTCGGAACCAAGCTTCCGGGGACAAGAACTTTCAGTGAAATGCTGGAAATCCATAGAAATACAGCGGTTGCAGTGTATGATGAACTTTCTGCGCAGGGCTGGACGGAGAGTTTTCCCAACAAAGGAACTTTTGTGATTGGAAAAGATCAGGAAAAACCTGTTAAGTTGAATGATTTTAAGCAAAATAACCTTCAGAACTACCCTGTTTCGACTGGTTTTTCATTCAAAACATCCAATATTTTAGATAATCCTTTTGAGCATTCCAATTGTGAATATGTCTTTAATGACGGGGTACCGGATATCCGCTTAACGCAAATCGGACAGCATTCACGGTTTTACAGTTCTATCCTGAAACGCAAATCCAGCCAGAAAGCTTTTGGACATTATAATCATGACGGAAGTGAATTTTTTAAAGAACATTTATCCCAATACCTTAATCTTTCCCGCGGACTTCCTATTTCTAAGAATAATCTCCTTATTACCAGAAGCACGGAAATGAGTATTTATATTGTTTCCGAGATTCTTCTTTCCAAAGGTGATACCGTATTAGTAGGAGCTTTAAGCTATTTTTCCGTTAATATGATCTTTATGAAAGCTGGGGTTGATATTGTTTCAATTCCGATTGATCAAGAAGGAATTATCGTAGAAAGCGTTCGCGAAGCTTGTAAAAAGCAGAAAATCCGGATGCTTTATCTGACACCGCACCACCACTATCCTACTACCGTTGCTTTGAGTGCACAGAGAAGATTTGAATTATTGGAATTAGCGAATGAATACGGATTTATTATCCTGGAAGACGACTATGATTATGAATTTCATTATGATAAAAGCCCCATTCTTCCTTTAGCCAGTGCGGATACGAACGGAATGGTGATCTATATCGGCTCTTTTGGAAAGTCTTTGGCTCCGGGATTCAGGACAGGATTTATTGTTGCTCCAGAGAATCTGATGACAGAGATGCGTAAATATCTGGGGATCATCGACCGTCAGGGAGATATTCTGATGGAAAGGGCATTAGGAGAAATGATTGCAGAGGGAGAAATCAACCGTTATCTGAAAAAATCTTTAAAGGTATATCAGGAAAGGCGTGATTATTTTTCTTTGTTGTTAGAAGAGAATTTGGGTGATTTTATTACTTTTCAGAAACCTTCAGGAGGGCTCGCTATATGGCTGGAATGGAATATTCCCTTGAATCTGATGCAGCTGAGCCGAAACTGTGCAAAAGACAATCTTTTCATTCCTAAAACGTTACTGTATCAGAATAAAGGTCTTACAGCGATGCGTCTGGGATTTGGAGATCTTAATTTTGAAGAGATGAATAAAGGGATTGAGGTGTTTTCAAAAAATGTGAAGGGATTGATTGGGTGATTAAATCTCTCGCAGATTTAGGAGATTTTGCAGATTTTTCATAGATACCAATAAAGTTTGTGAAAAAATACATCATATTTCCTGCTGAAAATCTAATATTGAGCGAAGTCGAAATATTCTTGCGTCTTAAAAATGCATGAATATTAAAAAAATTGCGTCTTTGCGACTTTCCAAAAAAAGATTATTTTATTTTTGAACGCGAAGGCGCAAATAATGACCAAAACAATGTGTTTTAAGGCGCGAGGATTTTATCTGCGATAAAATTGATACTGGATATTCTTGCTTTGAATAGTAAAAGTGAAGAGGCTACGTAAAGTGTCATTCTGAACGAAATGAAATGTAGTGAAGAATCTCTTAGTTAAATTATAATGAGATTCTTCCTTCGTCAGAATGACAAAGCCACAAAAACCACGTCATTTGACTTTTGAGATAACCTCTTCTCTTTATTAATGATGAGTAGGAAAAACTACTTTGTTCTTCTTATGTTTTGGTTTCTTCTTTTTCTTATTCAAATAGATAATAAAACCGGTAATCGGGAGTGATAGTGAGATAATTGCTGCCAGAAAATAGATAATTCTGGTGGTCAGTCCCAGGATACTTCCGGTGTGAAGATCATAATTTCTTTCTCTTAATGCGGTTCCATATCCTATATTTTTGTTTTTATACGATTGAGATTTTAAAACTTCTCCTGAATATTGATCAAAATTAAAATGTTCATTTCTGTATTGTCTTCCGTCATACGTCAGCTCAGCATAGTAGGTTCCTTCTTCCGATCTTGGAAAGTTGACAAGTACAGATTTTTTGTCTTTCAATCCTTTTTCCATAGTATTTCCAATCAGATTGAGAATATTTTCCCGGTTTGAAAATTCTTCGGAAGGAATTGTACTCTTAGCTTTCTTTTCTGTGGGCGTATTTCTGTTCAATGTGTTCTTTACCCATTTATCTACATCTTTAAAGCTCCATATCAATGCAGAATAAGAGATTAAAAGTAAAGGAATAATGGCATAGAATCCCAAAACATTATGAGCGTCATAATTAATCCTTTTCCAATTGGCCGATATTTTAATGAAAAACATTCCTTTCAGCATGGCTTTACTCATTTTTCGGGGATACCATATCACAAGTCCTGATAGAAGAATCACGGCAAATATCAATGTGGAGTAGCCGGTAATCGCTTTTCCGATTTTTTCACCCAGCAGAAGTCTTCTGTGAAGATCCAGTACAATTTCAAAGAAATCTTTTTTGGCATCTTCTACTTCCTGTACTTTTCCGGTGTAAGGATCTACGTAAATTCGATAATAATAAAGATAAGTTCCCCAATACGTCCATGCTTCGTTATCCATTTTTAAGGTACGGAATACATAGGTTCGTGAGGGATCGGAAGGAATGACAACTCTTTTGACTTTTAAACCTTCGGGAAGTGCTTTTTCTGCTTTTTCCGTAAGTTCAGACAAGGAAAGTTTTTTTCTTCCGATATTTTCAACGTAATATCTGTTGGGGTGAACAATATGTTTTAATTCTTCTTCAAAAGCCAGGATACATCCTGTAGCGGCCATGATAACAACTATAAGCCCGGACGTTAGTCCGAGCCATAGATGTAACTGATAGGCAATTTTTCTGAATTTCAGCTTCATTCTTAAAATTTAAAGCTTACCTCAGCAACAAAATTACGAGGCATCTGAGCGACTACCACTCCCTGCCCTGCAAAATATTGTGCATTCCCCAGGTTGTTCATTTTAAACCCTAATCTGTATCTTTCTTTTTCAAGAGAAATGGAAGCATTCACTAAAGTATAGGCAGGAAATACAAATTGTCCGGTAACCACTTTATTTCCGGTAATCTGTTTTCCAACACGATTTACCCCGAAACCAATTCCTAGTCCCTGAAGTCCTTTGATCGGAAGAATATAACTGATCCATGAATTGAATACATTGGCAGGACCTGCAGATTCCGGACGGCGCCCATCTACAGCGGGATCAGCCTTTTCATATCTGCTGTGATTGTAGCTATATCCGGCCATGATATTTAATCCCTGAACAGGGTTCATGATGGTTTCGATTTCAATCCCTTTGCTTCTTTGCTTTCCATCCTGAACAACAATATTGTATTCTTTTCCGTCACGGATTACGCCACTTCCTCTCTGGATATTATCGACAAGGATATCGTAGTATCCAACCGTGAAACTCACTTTGTTTCTCCAAAGATTTCCCTTGATTCCTACTTCCCACTGATTGGCCATCTGTGGTTTCATATCTCCGTTATAGTCCGGTAACTGCTGGGTAACAGGAGCTGTATAGCTGAAGCCGTTCATATAATTACCATAAGCAGATAACTGGTCTTTAAGGATCTGGTATACGATTCCAACTTTTGGAGACCATGCGGTCTGGTTAAAATCGCCCGTACGCTTGTTATCATTGAGGTTAAGCTGTCCTTTACTTTCATAATGATCCATACGTAAGCTTAAAAGCGTAATCAAACGGTCCGTAATATAAGTGACGTTTGAAATATAGGCTCCATAAAGGTTGGATGCAGAATTATTTCTCACCAAAGGTGTTTTACCTGCCTGAATGGCTGCCTGTGTAAATGCCTGGATTTTTTGAAGGGCAAGATCTTTAGAAATATTCGGGTATCCTTCTAAGCTTTGTCCGTTGACATTATCAAAGACTACAATTGGAGAATGGTTATTATTGATTGTCTGATTCAGATAATCCAATCCGATCAATACTTTATTTTTAATTTTCCCGATATTAAATTGTCCATTGAAGTTCTGCTGAACACTTGTAGAAGAAGCTTCAGAGTTCTGCCACTGTACATTACGTTCCAGCAGGGCATCACTGGTTGTCCCTCTGATAAACTGGTATTGATATAATCCTTCCGTTTTTCTGAAGTTTCTTGAAAGCAAGGTTTGCGAAGTCCAGTGATCCGAAATTTTGTAATTAGCCTCTGCTTTTACATTAATAGACGGAGCTTTTAAGGTCATATCATTGTTGGAATATGATCTTTTCCAGTCAAAGCCTAGTTCATCAGGATTATGGGCAAAATATTGCCTTGTTCTCGGAAGGAAAATAATCGGAGTATTAGTTCCTTCATAATTATAAATCTTAGCTCCCAGGTTAAATTTCAATCTTTCATTAACCTGGTAGCTTACAGTTGGGGCTACAAAGAATGATTTTCTGAATTCGGAATCTCTGAAACCATTCTGATACTGATAGGCTGCATTCAAACGAAATAACATATTTCTGGATTCTGTAATCGGGCCGTAAACATCAGCGGTAACACGGTTCAGATTGTAGCTTCCCATCAGATAAGAAGCTTCTCCTCCGAAATAATCTTTCGGTTTTTTGGTTACTGCGTTAATCAAACCTCCAAAGGAAGTTACAGAACCTCCATACAACGTTCCTGAAGGTCCTTTGATGACTTCAAGACGTTCAATATCGGAAGGATCAATCTCACCATTGGTATTGGCTGGTACACCATCTACCATCGATACTTTGGTAGGAAAACCTCTGAGGCTGTAGTAAAAACTTCCGTCTCCGGAACCTCTTCCCGGGCTTCCCTGCATTTTTACCATACCCGGAACATTTTTCAATACTTCCGAAATATCGTAAGTAAGCTGTTCTTTCATGATCTGCTGGTT
This sequence comes from Chryseobacterium sp. NRRL B-14798, assembly GCF_050470705.1. Classification (NCBI taxonomy): domain Bacteria; kingdom Pseudomonadati; phylum Bacteroidota; class Flavobacteriia; order Flavobacteriales; family Weeksellaceae; genus Chryseobacterium; species Chryseobacterium sp. NRRL B-14798. The sequence continues at coordinate 2,614,424 of NZ_JBFLUL010000005.1, forward strand.
GATGCTTGTATAAGCCTGTGGATTTTCAAGAACTTTCAAAGGCATTTTGGCCACTGAAGTACTGTCTTTATCCAGAAATTTATTTCTGCTTACTGCATATACGGTAATTCCCTCAATTACATTATTGTGTAACGGGGCATAGATTGCAGGGATTTCATAGACATCTTTCTGAATTTGGATGGGTTCCCTCATCAGTTCGATATCATTTAAAACCACCTGAAGCGTATATTCTCCAGGTGGCACATTTTCAAAGTAATATTCTCCTAAATTATTGGTTTTTGCCTGGTAAGGCGTGTTGACAAGCCTTAAAACAGCGTTTTTTACCGGTGCTTTTTCAGACAGCATGATTTTGCCATGAATCCTGTCGCCCTGTTGTGCAGAAAGCGAGTTGGAAGATAAAGCAATACCAAGAAGTAATATAAGGGTTTTAGATGTTTTCATGCTGTAGGTTTTGTAACAGAGGATAATTTATTTTACCGTTTTGTGATAATGGGAATGATTCTATACGTTCTGTGCGTACATACTGCGGGTTGATACGCAGTTTATTTTTAATGGTTTCGGTGATGATCTGAGGATCTATTTCCGGATTGTCATACAATACCACGATTTTTTTATCATGGGCATTCAGACATACGAAAGTATTGCCCTGCATTTCATTTTTAAGGATAAACTCTACCTCATCAAGATTAAGACGTATTCCGAAAAGCTTCATGATACGTTTTATTCTACCTGTGATATAATAAACTCCGTTCTCACCTTTTCTGGCGGTATCTCCAGTATGCAGTACGGAGGGCTGCTCATAAGTGGCAAGATCCTCCAGTTTATTCGCATACCCTCCGAAAATACTGACATGAGAAAACAGCAATTCATCCGTTTCAGGATCAATTTTGAAGCTTCCTCTTTCTACCACATTTCCAATTGATGTTTCTTCTTCCAGCAATCCTTCTGTGGTTAGGTAAGCCATTCTTCCTCCTGCTTCTGTCTGTCCGTATTGTGCAAAGAAATCTTTTTTAAACTCATGGCAGTAAGAGAAAATGATTTTTCTCAATTCCGCGTTAATCACGCCTCCGGTGTGGGTAAAATATCTGAGACTTGGAGAATCTTTTCTGAAAAATCCAATTCTGTTCAGATTTTCATAAAGAAAGGGAACTCCACCCAAAGTACTGTAACCGTATTCCTCCATTTCATCCCAGAATGCTTTCTGCATAATGTCTTTATCCGTACACACGATTCTTCCGGCACGCATACAGTTGGTCGTGAAAATAGAGAATCCGTATACAAAGTTGATCGGTACGTTTAAAGGAACCACATCTGTTCCCTGAATCGGCATGTACTGAAGGATGCTCAATGCGTTCTGATAAAGGCTTTCATCAGATAACTTAACCAGTTTCGGAACACCTGTTGTCCCTGAAGTACTCAAAAGGATTTTGATGTCAGGATGAATGGTAACTTCACTCTTATAATCATCCTTTGCGAAGATGCTGATGTTGTCTGAGAATGCTTTCAGAGAGTATCCTTCAATGGTTTCCCTTTGTGGATCAAAGATGTATTTCGGACGGTATTCTGCCTCAATACGTTCTTTAAATTCCTCATGAAGTTTCTGTCCCAGTAACGCAATGGTATGTGCTGTTCCATAAAAATTGAGGAGCACTTCAATGCTTGGAAGCTGATTATCATTGTATAAAAAGAGTAACCCTTTTTCTACCGGGTTTAAGCCTAAAGACCGGTACAGTGTTCCCACCGGTATTGTTGTACCGGTGGAAGCATCTGTAAACCTTAAGTTCTTATTGGCAATTACATTTTCTAAAATTTTCATAGGCTTAGTTTTCTACGAATACATCGTATTTTTTCATTTTTTCGCGAATCTTTCCGACGGTTCCCATCTCCAGAATATCGTTAAAATCAAACTTGATCTGATAAAACTGTTCAAGCGCTTCTACAATAAGAAGATGAGACATAGAATCCCATTCCGGGATTTCCTGATACGTTAGTTTTTCATCTACCAATTCTTTCTTTATGGCGATGGCAGAGGCGATAATTTCATAAAATTCTTCTGTAGTGTTCATTTTAAATTTTTATAGTTTTCCATTTTCCATTTCTAAAAATCATCAGGAATAACACTGCTAAGACAATTTCCGAAGAAACGATAGCGGTAAATATTCCTGTCAGTTCCCAATGAAGCTTTACCCCCAAGAGATAAGCCATAGGAAGCTGAATCACATAAAACATGACGATATAAAGTAGTGTAACCTGCATAATATTTCCAGCAGCATTCAGGGCACGGCTGATGACCATGGTAAATCCTAACAGCAGATAAGCCATTGATACCACATGGATATACTGCACAGCATATCTTGCGACCTCTGATTCTGTAGTGAAAAATTTCACCACATATTCCGCTGCAATCTGCCAGAATAGAGCTACGATCACCAGATACGTCATGTTGATCGTTCCGGCTCTCCAAACTGTTTTTTCAGCACGTTCCGGCTCTCCGGCACCCAGATTCTGACCAGTAAGCACTCCGGCAGCATTTCCTATTCCCCAGGCAGGCATCGTGGCTACCGAAGCAATACGCTGGGCAATAATATATCCTGCAAGGGCTGTAGTTCCGAAAGTGGAGATGATCTTCACCATAATCAGCCAGCTGGATGTTGGGATGATATACTGAACCAATCCTCCAAAGGCGAGTTTCAGAATCTTCTGCAGCAATGGAATATCAAGCTGAAAAGGAACTCTGATGCTGATGCTGGTTTTTCCTGTGGCGAATATGAATGCCTGATATACAACTCCTAATGTCCTTGATAAAACCGTAGCATACGCCAATCCCATCAATCCGAAAGCAGGAATAAATCCTAATCCGAAAACAAGGATCACTGCAAAAATGATATTCGAAATATGACAGATCCAAAGTGATTTCATGGCAATATCAGCATCACCAGCCCCTCTGAAAAGTCCATTCACAGACAAGCGGAGAATCACAAGCCCGATACTCAGGAAGACCAGTCTTGAGAAAGAAACTCCTTCGGTTACCGTACTGGCATTGATTCCCAGAAAATCAACAATTTCTGATGCAAAAAAGCTGGAAACCCCACCAATAAGCACTGCAAAAAACAGAGCCAGCAAGATGATGTATTGGGCTGTTCTTCCCATTCCTTCTTTATCTTTTTCGCCTGCTCTTCTGGCGGTAAGGGTTGCTGCTGCAATTCCCAAACCTACTGCTATGGCATAGGCAAAGTTGATGTAGTTATCTGTAATTCCCACAAGCCCAAGAACCTTGTCGCCTAATTTTGCGATAATCAATAGATTGACACTCACAAAAACAGACTCCATCACAAGCTCCATCACCATGGGAATGGCAAGACTAAAGATGGAACGGTTGATACTTCCGGAAGTCAGTTCAACTTTCTTTCCGGCTATGGCTCCATACGTAAAAACCGCTCCTTCTTTTAAGATATGCAGGAATTTCCTCATACTGCTGCTACTGGATTTCTATTGGCAATCTGATACAGCGGGTTAGGCAGTGCTCCGTCTTTTCTCGGAATGGCAAATGCCTTGTTTTCACTGTAACCGTTATTTTTCAGACGCAGACTGTTGATATAGAATCTTTTGAATGCCGGAACATACAGGTCATACTTTTCGTAACGTTCCTGAAGGTGGGTATTCTCAGCTTTATAATTTTCTACACAGTTGTGAACCAGTTCCCAGAACGTCTCTTCATTAAAGTTGGAATACGTATGTAAAGCATTCGACAGGTATCTGAAGAAGGCATCAAAAACTCCAAGCAAAATAAACAATGGGATATTTTCTTTATTGGAAGACTGGATCAAACCGTCTGCAAGATGTGCAGGAAGCTTTTCTCTGGCCTCTGTAGTAAGTACAATATCATCCACAAAGTCTTTGATGACGATTCTCTTCGGAACTCCGTTTTTCAAAACCACCATAATGTTTTCTCCGTGCGGTGTTACACATAATGAATGCGTGTAATAAATGTGTAATAATGGGGTAAGATAAGCATCAAGATAGCTTTCAATCCATTCTTTGATACTTACACCCGCTTTTTCTGCAAATGCCTGAACTAATGGAACTCCATTTTCATCTACATAAAGCAGAGAAGCCATGGTTACCATTTGCTCATCTTCTTTCAGATAATTTTCAGCACTTTCTCTCCATAATGCGCCAAGGAATTCATTATATTGGTAAGGTACGCTGGCAATAGCTCCATATTGTGGATGTAAATAAGTGATGGCAGCTTCTTCTCCTAGGAAAATAGTCTCTTTGTTCTCAAGGTAAGCATCATCTTTAATTAAGCCTTTTACCCAATCTGTAATAGCAGGAGCAATTTTCATCTGCTTGGGCGATAATCCTCTGATATTCCCTGTGCTCAGAATAGAAACCGCCGTTTTAAGGTATCTCTTTTTAGGATGATCTACATTGAATAAAGTACGGATACTCTGCTGCGGACTGTAGGTGTCACTACCCTCACCCAATTGTATTAAAAGTCCGGAAGCAATATCCCCGGCAAAATGAATCTGAAGCTTATGCTCCCACTGCCATGGATGTACAGGAATAAAATGATAGTCTTCAACAATCTTTCCTTCGCTGATCAGTTGCTGCTGAAAATCATTATACAGCAGGGCTCCTATTTCGGAACGATAAAACTGCTCTCTGTCAATATGTTCCAGAGACTGGAATGAAGATCTGCTTTTATGGGAAGCCAGCCAGATCACTTTTAGATTCTCATCGGCTTCAGGGGCAAATGTTTTCAGATCTCTTGGAGAAAAACCTAATCGGCTTTTGTTCACAATTACCCAAGGATGTCCGGTCATATTGTGCTCTACCGTCTGATAATCTGCATCAGCAAGGTCTTTTGAAGACATTACTCCTTTGGATAAAATTAAAGCATCACAATACAGCGTATGCAGTAATTCTTCCGTATATCTTGCAATGGTATAAGGATCTAAATCAAAAACAGACTGCATTTCAAGGAAGAAGGCCGCTACATCTACCGAAGACAGATCTTTACCGTTTTCGGTTTTTGTAATGCTGTTTTTATCGATGTGCCAATAATCCATCATTCTTTCCTGTCCGCGGAAGCTGTATGAAATATTTTCAAATCCTGTTTCCAGCTTGAAAACTGTATATCCGTCCTGATCTTCAAAGGTTACGACAGGTTTCAGAAGCTCTTCATGCATTAGTTCTGCGATGGTTTTGGCCATTAGGTTTCTGTTAGCCTGATTCCAGTTTTCCTGGCTTATTGTATTTTTTAAGTTGGTGTTCATTTTTTGATTAAATTTTGGCAGTTGGTAAATCAGCATATTTTTCTACATCAAAATCCTGGAAAGCAATTTTCTTTTCAATTTTATAATGCTCTCTTCCCAGAATATCATTGATGATGTAAGAATTACGGTACGCAGCCATTCCCAGATCGGTAGAAATATAGCTGTGGGTGTGCACTTCAGCATGAAGCACATAGATTTCGCCTCCGTTGTGGTCTATTGAGTAATTTCTGTTGACATCAAACAATCCGCTGGAATCTCTTTTGATTCTATCCTGAATATTCTTCAGGAACCCAGGCTCGTGATAACGGTATCCGGTTCCCAGAATCAGATAATCCGCTTCCTGATCATAAGGAACTTCCTGTTCCAGTTGGGTAAACTCAAGATTGATGAAATCCGGATTACTGTTGTCTACTCTGTTCAGCTGGCTGTTAGGAATAATTTTAAGATTAGGATCCGCATTATCGATATTCAGATCATAAATAAAATCATAGATATCATTGATCAGATCATAATTGATTCCTTTAAACTGAGCTTGCTGTTTGCTTAAAATGGTTTTCCTTGCAGATTCGCTTCTGTTATAGAAATAGTCTACATAATCTGGTGAAGTAAGCTCCAGTGTCAGTTTAGAATATTCCATAGGGAAAAATCTGTCGGGACGGGAATACCAGCCAAGATGCGTTTCTTCATTTCTGTTTTGAAGAAGATCATAAAAAACTTCTGCTGAACTCTGTCCGGATCCGATAATGGCAATTTTCTTTCCTTGAGATAACAATTCCTCTTTTCTATACAGATAAGAACTGGTATGAATAACACGGGAATCATCCTTCGGAATGAAAGAAGGAATATGAGGTTGTGTCCCTGTTCCTAAAATCAATCTTTCCGTTTTGAAAACCGTAGTTTCTTTGGTTTTGGTGTGAATCGTAGTCACATGATATAAACCGTCTTCATACGTAATATCCACTACCTGAGTAGAAAAACGGCATTGCGGAAGCTGTTCAATCACCCATTGACAATAACGGTTGTATTCTTTCCTCGGAATGAAAAAGTCTTCTCTGATAAAAAATTTATACAGTCTTCCGGTTTCTTTCAGGTAATTCAAAAGGCTTAAAGGATTTGTTGGATCGGCCATGGATACGCAGTCGCATAAAAATGGAGTCTGCAGGGTTACATGGTCGATCATCAGTCCCGGATGCCAGTCGAAACCATCTCTCTGGTCCAGGAAAAGGGTTTTCAGTTCCGAAATCGGATTGGATAATGCGGCAAGTCCCAGATTGAAAGGGCCAATCCCTATGCCTATTACATTGTATACGGCTTCGTTAGTCATTTTTTGTGATGTTTGTGGTGATTTGTACCTCTTTATTCTGGGGGAATTTTTCCCAGTACCATTCTCTGTAACAGAAGTTCAGATTGGCTTTTTTATGAGGCATTTCAATTACTTTTTCTACTTTGAAACCTACGTGGGCCTTGTTCATCATAGAAGCAAGAGAGTCTACAGATCCTTCGCCAACCATTTTTCCTACCTGTGGCTGTGCAAAAACATAATCCACCATAGATTGTGTGGATGGAGAAACGAATTTTTTCTTTGGATCAGTCGGTGCAATAAACTGGTGCGTTCCGTAATCTGTTGGCAATACTTCATAATAATCGCCTACGATATCTCTGCAAGCCCAATACACCTCGATATTGCATGAAGGTTCATCGTTTCCTGCGATGATGTAACTGTGGGCTTCATCACTTGGAAGCATCAGTCTGTAATAGGTTTCCAGCTCATCAATAGGCCAGTTCATCTGCCAGATTTTTACGGCATGTTCACGGTTGAACCATTCATGAAGCATTTCAAGGTCATTTTCAAGATCTATAGGACGCATACTCATAGTAACATCCTCTTTCTGGAAATACCTTTTGAAGAAAACCTCTGTTCCCTGCGGATTGATTAACTGATCCGAAAAGAAATGTTTGTGAAGAAGGTTCGGAACTTTAGCATAAGAAATTGAAGAAGCATTCACGCCTCCGTCTACATCAGCAACCGCCGACTGAAGGTTTGATTTTACGGCCCAATATCTTTGATTCAAAGCATAATCCGTTAAAGATGAAGGTTCACTGTCATGAAGATTTTCAAATTCCCTGTACAGAATATGGATTAATCTTCTTTCTTTCACCAATCCTGTTTTACCTAATGAAGCGATCAGAGCACTTAGATTGCTTACGAGAAGATGGTGAGAAACAATATCCAGAAGGCGTTCATCTCTGATAAAAAGATCTTCCACTTCAGGATAATCTTTGATCAAAGATTCATATTGTCCTTTGAAAGTTTCTTTGATTAAATAACCTTGTCCATCTCTCACATAAATAGATTGAGGAAGCAATTGATTATCCAATTGTACAAGCAGATTCTGCTGATGAACTTCCGGCGCCATGCCTAATTGATTGTACAATCTGTTTAAAGGAGAAAGCAATAGATTTACATACTTTTCAAACCAGATTATAGCTGCTTTTTCTGCATCTACACCCAATTGATTCGCAACATTCTTAAAGAAATGCGCCGTAAAATTGAATCCATCTGTAGATTCGTCCTGACAAAGCCTTGCCAATAGAATCACTTTATCTTCATTGGAAAAAGGATTTTCACGGAGCAGTATATTCAGACTGTCCATATTCTTCCCTTCATAATGAACGCTTAATGTGGAAGGCTCCAGCAATAGTTTAAAATTCGGAAAGTCATTTTCAAATGAGGCTTTTTCCTGCTGCCACCAGATAGCGGAAGCATATCCTCTGTTGAGATCTTTTAAACTATTGGCTCTCACGGAGCCTGTCATTAAAACATGCAGAGAGAATTTCAACATCCAGCTGAAATCCGGATTGTATACCGTTCTTATGGAGGATGTTGCATAAAAATCCTCACCTAGTGGTCCGATATGAATGATCTTACCGGAACCCAGCATTTCAGGGTATTCTGCTGTTGATAAAAGATATTGTGCCTCCCATGGATGGCATGGAACGATGTAAAAATCATTGATGTTTTCAAAATCGTAGCTTTCTGGCAGTGAAGTCCATTTTTCAAAGATTTCTTTTGCAGAAATTCTTGGAAGTGACTTTTCCGTGATGCAGTCTTTATGAATCAGGAAATAGTCCAGCTGGAATCCTTTTCCGAATTCAGGGCCGTATAACAACTGTTCTTCCTCAGAAAATCCCATTCTTGATTTGGTGAAAGGATGCAGATTGTGGCCTGCGGGAAGCATTTGCTCAGATTCAAGGAAAGAATACGTTAAAAGCTGATCATCCTGAAGACAGGCTTCTGTTGTCAGTTCCAGATTTCTTAAGCTGCTTTGAATTCTTTCCACAAAGTTTCTGAAACCCGTTTCATTTGTAGTTTCAGAAAGTTCTTTGTAAACCAGTTCAGTAAGCTTTTGATCATTCACTTCAAAAACTTCCTGGTTTTGATGATCTACCGCCCACAAAACAGATCCGTATTCATGAAAAAGAGTTTCGGAACGATAGGAAACCGGAGCAAATAAAAACAGTCCGCTTTTTTTCATTTCAAATCTCATAAACAATGAATAATCACTGTTCTGAAGAGCCTTTGCTGTAAGAAGATCATATTTCGGAACGCCCTGATAGAATTTTCCGTTTCCCAGTTCTCTCAGCATTCCGTTCAACAGAATTCTGAAAGTAATTTCCCGGGCTTTTTCTCCCGTTTTATTTTTCTGAATTAAAGTCTTTCCCATGCTTTTTGATTGTGGTGAGTATTTGATGAATGTCTTCCGTAGTCGTAATCGGGTTCAGGAACGTGAATTTCAGATAGAAATTACCGTCAACCTTTGTACTGGCTACAAGGATTTCTCCGCTGTAGAACAATTTCATCTTGATGTATTGATTCAAGGCATTCAGATCACTGATTTCCGGATTTACATACCTGAAAACAAGAACACTCAAGTCGGAATCTGAAAGGAGTTCAAAATCAGCATCTTCAGAGATCATCGCTGCAGCATCTTTGGTAAGATCGATCACGGTATCTGTATATTCTGCCAATTGTTCTTTCCCCATCATTCTTAGGGTAAACCAAAGTTTTAACGCATCAAATCTTCTGGTACTTTGCGTAATGGATTTATTGATCTGTGCCGGAATTTCTTCTTCATCCATTTCTTTCGGATTCAGATAATCGGCGTGGTGCTTAAGAATCAACAGTTCTTTTTTGTTTTTCACAATAAAAGCACTGCTGCTGATCGGCTGGAAGAATGACTTGTGGTAATCAATCGTTACAGAGTCGGCTCTTTCAATACCATTAATCAGGTCACGGTATTTCTCACTTAATAGTAAGGCACATCCATATGCTGCATCTACGTGCATCCAGATGTTATAGTGTTCTGCAATATTGGCAATATCATCCAGTGGATCAATGTTTCCAAAGTCTGTAGTTCCGGCTGTCGCTACAATTCCGATAGGAATATTTCCTAATTGCTCTTCCCTCTTAATGTATTTCTTTAAAAGAGAAATATCCATACGGAAACGTTCATCGGTCGGAACTTTAACAATACTTTTCTCACCCAATCCCATAATGGAAGCATTTTTCAGATTGCTGAAGTGAGATTTATCGGAAACGAATATTCTGAAACGGCTTGCCTCCGCTGGCAGACCATCCATTTTAATATTGTGATTGTATCTTTTCTGAGAAAAGCAGTCACGCATCATGACCAATCCCATCAGATTACTCTGTGAGCCTCCTGCGGTGAAAACGCCATCGCTTTCATTGGTATTGTATCCGATCTGACCCGCAGTCCAGTCGATCAGTTTTCTTTCCATAAAGGTTCCTCCCGCGCTCTGATCATAAGTATCCTGAGAAGAATTGATAGCACTTACAAGGATTTCTCCTGCCAATGCCGGGATTACTACCGGGCAGTTAAGATGAGCTACATATTGTGGGAGGTGAAAAGCGGTGGCATGTTTCACATAGATTTCATCTACTTCAGCCAGCAGCTCATTATAGTTGGAAAGTTTTTGATTAAGATCAATCTGTTGTACCATTCCTTTCATTGTTTTGGCTTCTATACCACTGAAAGGCTTGTTGTTTCTGTGAAGAAATTCCTGAACCAGGTCTAAAGTACTGTTGACAGCATTACGATAATGATCATAATTGTCAGGGTGAAAAATATTCCCAAAATTCCCCGAAACATGAGGTGAAGTTGTGCTTGTGAGCTCTTCAAGGGATATTAAATTGTTGTTCATAAAAGTTTTGTAATGTGATTTTTTTAATCTGTGAATTGTTGTGGTTTTTTCGATATATGGTTATATATATCTGATAGTCAGGTTTTTAAATTTTGCATTTTTTATTATATTTTATTTGGTGATTACGTAATTATTACTAAATTTGACTCGGCTATTGTTATTTAGAATAATTAAAAACAAAGATAAAAATTATTACTTAACACCAAATTTTTTTTAATGAATTCTACAGAAATTTTAGATAAAGACTGTTTAACAGCTGTAAAACTGCTTCCTACGGTCATAGAAGTCACCTCTCAGGAAAGAAGAATGATAAAAGATGCGGCTTTGCATCTTCAGAAAAAGTACGACACTTATGAAAACCGTGATTTTATAAAACATGTACATCAGCTGGCGTCTTATTTTTTACCAGAGAGAATTTTAAATATAGCGGCTGATTTTGCGAGTGACTTTTCAAAAAATCAATATGGTGCACTGATCTTTACCGGACTCATGGATATCGATCAGGAGAATATAGGCTCTACTCCTCCCAACTGGCAGGCGGCCGATTATTCAAAATTTAATTTATATGGCTTTGCATGTGCCCTTATCCATGGCGCACTTCCATCAAAACCGGTACAATATTATTCACAGCGTAAAGGCGGCGGACTGATCCATGCCATCATTCCTGATGAAAAAATGAAAGAAACACAGACAGGATCAGGATCTTCTACAGATTTATATGTCCATACGGAAGACGCTTTTCTGAAACATCAGGCTGATTTTTTAAGCTTTATGTATGTGAGAAACGAAGAGCAGGTTCCTTCAACGCTATATTCCATCCGTTCTCATGAGTCTATCGGGGAAAAGTACAGAGCACTTTTTGATCCTATTTATAAAATTCCGAAAGACGCCAACCTGGAAACGGGAAACAGTGAAGAAGAAACCCTGGATTCTGTATTGTATGGCAATTATAGCCTTCCTTTCATGAGATTCGATGCTGCTGAACAGCTTTTCAATTCCAGCATCAGACAGTCTGATGAAGCGCAGAATACACTGCATGAATTCTGGGAAGAAGCCCGACATTTGATTTATTCAGGATTTACTCCTCAGGCTGGTGATGTTATTCTTGTTAATAATCACTTATGTGCTCATGGAAGATCGGCCTTCCGTGCGGGAATAAGAAATATTGACGGTGTAGAACAGCCATGTGAAAGAAGGATCATGCTTCGTATGATGAGCAAAGTAAGTCTTATCGATATGAGAGCACACACCCTTACGGAAGATCCGTTCTTTGTGATAGAGGAACATCTGGGGAAAAATTTTCAACATTTTTAATAGAATGCCTGGTTAGTTGGCATTTTTGAACATTCAATCAATCGAAAACCTTTTTGGGCATAGCTCAAAAAGGTTTTTTATAAATTTTAAAACTTTACAAACCACAAAAGTCACAAAAGCTTATATATTAATACATTTTAGTTCAATGAAGCAAGTTTAAAATGATGCTGCAAAAAAAGTTCACACTAAGTTGAAAATCAAAGATTTTAGCAAAACTTATGCGTACTTATTCCGCATAAAAATTTGCTCTAAAAATTTATTTGGTTAAAAACTTTGTGTCTTTTGTGGAGTAATTTACTGTTTAAAAAATCTGTCAAACAAAGACAACTGTTCAGATAATGATCTGCTCCAGTATTCCGGAACGTGCCCGCCTAAAGATTCTGTGTAGAGATGCTGGATCTTCATTTCAGTCAGCTTTTTATGAAAATTCCTGTTCATAGTAATCATTTGAGTGTCTTCTGTACCACAGTCGAAAATATATTGCTGATCTGCTGCGGTCATCAGTTTTATTTTGCTGTCGGTAAGGAAACTGGGATTGATGGATTCGAGTGGTCCTAAAACTTTATTCACCATATATTTCTGATATCCTTCCCCGAACGAGTTGAAATCCAGTGCTCCACATGAACTTCCCACGATTCCAAATGTCTTGTTGTACGTAACCCCGATATTGGTAGCTCCATAACCTCCCATACTCCATCCTAAAATCCCGCGGAATTTTTTCTCAGCTTTCACAGGATAGTTTTTATCAATGAATTCTACCAGCTCTTTTCCAATAAAGGTCTGATACTGGGAATCCTTAACCATCGGGCTGTCTACATACCATGAACTGTAGTTTCCATCCGGAAGCACATAGATTGTTTTCAATTGCTGAGCTTTTTTAACCAGATCAGGAATATCCTGTTTGATAATCCTGTCCGGATTACCGCTGAAGCCATGAAGAATATAGACAGATGGATACCTGGTATTAGGCTGTAAATTGGGAGTGATGATCACTGTTTTGATTTTTTTATTCATTTTCGGACTGAAAATTTCCTGATGAATAATTTTTTGTGCTGATAACTGTACAAATGCAGTCAGTACAAATACAATGTTGATAAGCTTCTTCATGCTGAAAAATTTTTAATTAATCATAATCACTGGTATCATATTTCTTTAAACATAGTGTGTACCAATGCATCTTTAACAGAGCAAAATTGCAGCATAAAAAAAAGAAAAGCCTCAACCTATGTTGAAGCTTTTGTTAATTCTTTTCATAAAATTAGATCAGTCAATGATTAATATTTCCAAAGCATTAATCCCGCCTGATAGCCTGTTCCCAGTGTCCATATGAGAATATAATCTCCTTTTTTTAATGATTTTACTTCTTTTTGATATTGGTCTAAAGCTAAAAATGGACTGGATGCTCCGGTATACCCAAGCTCTTTAGAGTAAAAAGGAATTTTTTCCTCCGGCAACTGAAAGTAATCGCGGATAATATTGATATTCTTGATAGAAAACTGTGAAAATAAAAACAAGTCAATCTGCTTCAGACTTATCTGATTGCACTTTAAGAAAAGGGGGATATTTTCCAGTGCAAAATTGACACTTGCCATTCCGTCGAAAACACGATCCCAGGTTGCCAGATCGCCATGATGATGACCTGAACTTCCTTTAGGTGGGTAGAGCACGGTATTACAAAAGCTGCTGTCTGTATGATATAGTACATCTATTAACCCTGAGGTGTCGTCCCCATCATTTTCTACGATGAAAGCAAAAGCAGAATCTGAAAGACAAAAAGCAGTAATCGGGTTGTCAGGATCTAATATCCTCGAGAATTTTTCGGCACAAACTACCAAAGCTTTTGTTCCGGACCGGGTCCCTTTTAAATATTTTGACACCTGATCCAGCGCTATAAATGCTCCAATACAGTTGGCATTGATATCATAACATAAGGTATCCGGTTTTCCCTCTAATGCATGATGGATCTGGATAGCATCACAGGGAATATGATGTTCAGGAGAGCTGCTTACAAAAATAATAATATCTATATCGAGGATAGAAATATTACTTTCATTAAAAACTCCTTTTGCTGCTTCAATTCCCATAGAAAGTGTAGTTTCAAAAGAATTCTCCGGAACAATAAAACGTTCTGCCCTGCCTAATGCATTCTGGATTTTTTGTATTGAAATTTCCTGGTTTTCAAAGTGTTCAATAACAGCTGTATTATTTTCTACAAAATCAGGATGATAGAAATACGTGTGATGTAACTTCATGTCTGGTTAATATTTTAATTATATCTCTTATTTGTGATATAATGTAAATTTAACATAATGACAGGATATATCCCAGAAACATGAAATAAATCACTTTATAGGTGATTATTAAAAATGGATGGTAAATTTAATCAGTGCTTATCTCCGCTAATTTCCTTTTTGATCCGGCTAAGCTGTGTAGGTGTTATGCCCAGATAAGAAGCAATGTGATGCTGTTTTAATCTGTTATAAAGAGTGGTGTTTTCAAGCAACTGCAAATACCGTTTTTTAGCTGTTTCGTATTTGAGGGAAACTTCCAGAGGTTCTTTTTTAACTACCCAGTTTTTTTCCAGATAATACATATGAAAAAGAGCAAGGTCATGGTGTTTTTCAAGCAATCCCCGATAGGCTTTTGCGGGATATTGTATTACTGAGCAGTCTTCCAGTGCAACGATATTAAAATCGCTGGGTTCATTTTTTATAATAGCAGCTGTAGAAGCAACAAAGCTGTTTTCTTCAAAAAAGATTTTGTAAATGGTATTCCCCTGTTCATCTACTGTGTAATATCCTATCAGTCCTGACTTTAAAAAGTAATAATATCTGGCCATAGAACCGGATTCCAGCAGAAGATCGTTTTTGTGGTAGTATTCTTCTGTACAGATATCCAATAAATCTTTAATGGTTTCCTCAGATAAAGGATAATAGTGATTAATATGTTTTACAAATTCTGAATGCTTCATTTTGGTATTTGGAAAGTATAAAGGACTGTATTACACAATCATCTGTGAAACCCTGTGTAATCAGTGGTTACATACAATCTTTCTGTTTTGCAGAAAATTAATCCAATACTTTTTTCATCATCAGATCGGTCTGTTCTTCTTCCCCAAGCCTGAAAATATGCTTATCAAACTCAACGAATCCATTTTTTCTGTAAAATTGTAAAGCTTTCAGGTTTTTTTCCCAAACCCCAAGCCATAAGTATGATTTACCAAGCTGCTCAGCTGTTTCCAAAGCCTGGTTATAAAGAAGCTGGCCCACTTTTTTACCGTGATGGCTTTTCTTTACATAGATTCTTTCAATTTCAAGGGCGGTATCATCCTGAAGTTCGGTCTGTGCCTCTCCGGAATTGACTTTCAGATAGCCTACAGGATTGTCTTCTTCCCAGGCAATATAGAAAAATGAATCAGGATTATTCAACTCTGATTTTATTTTTTCTGTATTAAAACTTTCTTCCAGATACTTTTTCATGGCCTCTTCCGTATTATCTTCTGCAAAAGTTTCAGAAAACGTCTGTATTCCTAAACTTTGTACAATTTCTACATCTTCAGCGGAGGCTTTATTAATGATAATTGAACTCATAATGATAAGAATAAATGTTATGAAAAAAGGATTTTCTTAAATGCTTCGGAAGCCAGATGTACCTGTACACTCCAGTCGTCAGCAGCATCACTTCCTGCATCGTCAGAAATATATTTCAAACATAAAAACGGAATGTTTTCCTGTTGGGCAATCAATGCCAGTGGATAGGCTTCCATGTCTACAATATTGTAATCTGTCTCAGAGTGGTTCATTTCAAAACTGTCTCCGCTTCCACAGATTCCCTCTTTCAAAGTATCCATTTTAAGACCGTATTCCAATACAGGTGGTACTCCGGATAATGGTGTTTCATACAATTGAAACCCTAATCCTCTTACGTCCATGTCTCTCTGGATGAACTTTGTACAGCATACCACTTCTCCTTTGTGAAATCCTTTACTTCCTGCAGAACCTAAATTCACGATCAGTTTAGGTTTTCTTGTATGAATTTCTTTGGTTAATTCTATCGCTGCATTTACTTTTCCGATGCCGGTAATTAATTTGTTTTTATCGTCAAAAACGGTTCCTGCTTCGGAATCTAATGCAAAAACAAAAAGGGTATCATCTATTGAATAATGACTTTCGTTGTTAATTTTTATCATTGAGAAATCAGATTTATACAGCTATTGACACTGTATTACAAAGATACAACAGGTTTTCCTTTTTTTGCATTAAGAACGATAAATATTAAATAACATACAATAAACAGAAACAAAGGAATCTTGAATGCAAAATAATTAAACTTTTCTATGGGAGTTTGCACTATCCTGCCCATAATGGGTGAAAGCATCATCATAAAACTTAAAATTGTTACGAGTACTTTATTTTTCCATCTTGTAACATTAAGTATAGCACCTAAAAGCCCTAATATAGCAAAAATTTGCTCTATATTCCAGAAATCAAAAGCAGTAAATAGAAGCCAAAAAATAAATGGTAATCCTATCATTTGTCCCATTAAGATAATGAACAGGTAAGAAATAATTGAGGTATATCTAAAAATGTTAATGTTCATTTTCTTAAATCTTAGCGGATTTCATTGAAGTCTATCAAATATATAAATATTCAATTATATACCTAATTAAAAACCCCAAAATAAAACTATTTTGGGGTTCTCATATCTTAGATGCTGCATCCGTCTGCATCACAGGAAGCTCCGTTCTCACCGGAAATATCCTTAAACGGGCTCACCGTTTCTTTGTAAGTCTGCTGGAGTGCATTTTCAAATACCTCTGCAGGCTGAGCTCCGGAAACAGCATATTTACCGTTCAGAACAAAGAAAGGAACCCCGGAAATGCCATTGTTTCTTGCCTCCTGAATATCCTGATTCACTTCATAATCCAGTTGATCTGTTGTAATAGCCTGCAGTGCTTCTTCTCTGTCAATCCCTAAGCTTTCAGCAAGAGCTGTCAAAACTTCAGTATCTCCAACATTTTTGCCGTCAATAAAATGAGCGATAAATAATGCCTCTTCCATTTCATTGGATTTGTTGTGCTTTTTAGCCAGATGAAGCAATTTATGAGCGCTGAATGTATTGGTGATCAATGTTTTTCCGAAGTTGAAATCAATTCCGGCCCCTTTTCCCATTTGGGTAACCTGTCCCAGCATTTGAGCAGCCTGGGCTTCAGCTACTCCTTTTTTCTCTCTGAAATATTGAATGGTATCCTGAGTTTCTTTCGGATCTAAAGTTGGGTCCAGCTGAAAACTCTTCCACTCTATTTCTACTTCATCTTTAAAAGGAAGCTTATTCAAAGCCTGTTCAAAATTATTTTTTCCGATATAGCAAAACGGACACATTACGTCCGACCAGATTTCTATTTTCATTGTATTTAATTTTAAATCAAATTAATAGTACAAAGATAGGGTATTTTATTTAATGTAACAAAAATTATTACAATTTAATCCTCACAGCTGGGAAGAACCTGGCTGCGTTCTGCAGATCCGCGAATTGAATAAACATGAAAATAGAAGAAGCGGGATTTTATCTTTGATAAAATCCCGCTTCTTAAACAAATCAGAAATATTAAAATTTACATCGCTGCGTTTGCTTTATTGACTTTTTTTGAAAACAAAATATGGGCAATCAAAGCCAGTACTCCAAATACAGTTCCTACAAGACATACGCCGGTCCATTGAGCCTTTTGCCAGGCAATAGAAGCCAGCCATGTTCCCAGTGATCCTCCAATAAAGTAAGAAACCATATACACTGTATTCAGTCTGTTAACGGCATTGGATTTAATCAAAAAATAATTGGTCTGGTTCATAATATGGCTTGACTGTACCCCTAAATCTACAAGAATTACTCCTACAATCAGTCCCCAATAGGTTTCACCTGCAAAATAGGTAAAGCCCCAGCTTCCGATGACAATCAGTAAAGAATACAAGATAATTCTGTTAATATCCAGATACTTTTGAAGTTTTCCCACCTTAGCAGCAGCTAAAGCTCCTACAGCCCCGGCTAATCCAAAGCTTCCCACGACAGAAGAACCTGCATTAAAAGGTGGTTTTTCCATATGAAAAACCAATGTGGTAAACAAAGCACACATAGAACCGAATGCCATTGCCCCACGGAATGATGCCAGCTGAAGAACAGGCTGTGTTCTTGCAAGATGAGCTACAGACTGCATCAGCTCTTTATAGCTACCTTTAAAATTGGGCGACATTTCCGGAAGCATCTTATAGACAGCTAACCAGACAATGACCATCAATCCTGCCGCTATTCCAAACATAGCTCTCCAGCCCCAGACTTCTCCTACAATTCCTCCCACAAAGCGGGACAGAAGAATCCCGAGTAATAATCCGGACATTACCAATCCGATGTTGGAGGATTTTTCATTATCTGATGAAAGTTCTGCTGCAATAGGGACAAATAATTGTGGAATAACTGAAGTTGTCCCGATCAGTAAGCTGGCTGCATACAGCATCCATAATTGAGTAGCAAAAGTCATCCATAAAAGTGATCCGAAAACAAGAAACAAATCAATTAAAATGAGTTTCTTGCGGAAAAATTTGTCTCCCAACGGAACAATCAGCAAAAGCCCTAACGCATAACCGATCTGAGTCAGTACAGAAATTTTACCTGCTGCACTCTCAGAAACCTGCAGTTCCTCTGAAATAAGGGCCAGTAAAGGCTGATTATAATAATTGTTCGCCACCACCAGTCCGGAAATAACGGCCATAAGCCAGATAACAGTCCGGGAAATACCATTGGAAGAATTCTCCTGCATTACGTATAAAGTTTTATTTGAATTGAAAGTAGTCTGAAAGCAGATAACGATATATACTGTCAGATTTTTAAGAGATCAAAGATAATCATTAAAAAAGGAAATAATCTGCTCTTTTCTTTTACATTTTTACGAATGCTGCGTGATTTTGAGATAAGTAGAATGATTTCAGTATTCTGTCTGTCTGATTGTTTTTATGGATAATATATATTGACGAAAAACTTTTTGAATCTTAGAAATAATAAGGAAATTTGCAGCATGAAAATCATTCCACTTAAAGAAGGCAATTTTTCGGCAAGCAAAACCAAGGATTTTACGCTTTTAACAGAAGAAAATTTTGATAAGGCTGGTGGAATCAAAATGTCGGTTCAACCATTTCTTATCATCACTGAGAATGACCATATCCTTCTGGATGCCGGCATTGGCTGGAAAAACAGTTCCGGAACAACTGTGGTTTCAGAAATTCTTGAAAAGGAAAATATCCGTCCTCAACAAGTCACCAGGTTATTGCTGTCCCATCTTCATAAAGATCATATTGAAGGAGCTGTGAAGCTCACAGAAAATGGTTTTGAAGCCGCTTTTCCAAACGCTCAGATTTATATACAGAAACGCGAACTGGATTTTGCAATGGAAAATAAAGGCAATCCGTCTTTTGATTTTGAGATCCTGGAAAAACTGATTCAGCTCCCGAATATCACATGGATGAATGATGATAAAGGACAGATCACAGATGAAATTTCCTATGAAGTTGCAGGCGGACACACGCCTTTTATGCAGGTGTTCTGGATCAGAGAAAATAATGAAACTGTTTTCTATGGAGCTGATGACCTCCCGCAGGCTTCTTATTTAAAATATCATTTAGCTTACAAAAGTGATTTTGACGGTAGAAAGGCGATGGAATTACGGCTGAAGTGGGAAAAAGAAGCAAAAGAAAACCGCTGGAAAATCCTTTTGTATCACGATTTGGATAAAACTATTGTAGAAGTTTAAAAAAAATGGTTTAAATTTCATTAAACCATTTATAGATATCAAATTCCGAAGGGATATTGAGTTTTTTTCTGATCCTGTTTTTCCTGTTTTGTATCGCTTTTGGAGTTACAAAAATACAGGTTGCAATTTCCTTTGTTGTCATATTGAGCTTAAGGTAAATACAAAAGATCAATTCAGAATTTTTTAGTGCAGGCTGTATAGCAGATAACTTCTTAAAAAAATCGGGATAGACGAGTCTGAATTTATTCAGCAGTCGTGGAGAATTTGCTTTGGCAAGAGCCATAATTTCGTCTTGTACAAGAATCTTTTGATTCAAATCCTCTATGTTCGTTTCAGGTTTTTTATTTTTCATAATACTTTCTCATCTCTACTTATTTCAGATACGGCATCTTTTGCGCATATCAGTACAAAGTCTTTTTTTCTCTTTTCTATCTGTATTTTGCTGATTTACTAATTGAGGGTAAATTAATTTTTATGTATTCAAAATTCTGTTACTTTTAGTTAATATAATGTAATATTTCATAGTGTATAGGTTGTATTTATTGAATAATTATGTTAAAAAAATTCCACATGTGAATTTTATATCAATTTTATATTGGCAAAGAAAGAAAAAATGATTAAAATTTTATTAAAAGCGTGTACCACATAGATACCACGTTATTTTTTTAATAAAATTTCTTAACAGCTTTTATCAGCCTGTTTGCCATTGTTTGTACTGTTACTTTTTGATGGGTTGTAAATGTAGTGGATTACCAAGGTTACTTTTTATGATCTGGATCAATATTTAAACAAAAGAATTACTCAAAAAAAGTGATTATATGTGGTATATTAATGGTACCACATTGCATAGGAAATCAGGAAAATCACTGTTCCTTTATTATTATAAACTTTGAAGCATTAAACAGTCTCTTAAAGAGCATTTAAAATTTTAGCTGAAAATAAATTAGAACTATGATCACTGAAAATTTGCTCATCTCATTTGGAGCCAAGATTAAAAACTATAAAGCAGAAGATATCATTTTCCGGGAAGAAGATTCGCCAATGTATTATTACCAGATTGAAAAAGGAAAAGTTAAGCTTAATAATTATATGGAAGACGGGAAAGAGTTTATCCAGAATATATTATCAGACGGCCATAGCTTTGGAGAATCCTTACTTTTTGTAGACAGACCCTACCCGATGAATGCCATTGCAATGGAAGACTCCGGTATTTTCATCATGCCGAGACAGAACTTTCTGAAGCTGATCCAGGGTAATCCCGAAATTTCATTAAATATCTATCAGTGCCTTGCAGAAAGGATGTATTATAAATATATCATGCTCTATAATCTTTCTTTTCAAAATCCGGTTTCCAGGCTAAAACTCCTGATGGATTATCTGAAAAGCTATCATGATGATAAAAAGCCTTATACTTTCCAGATTCCTCTTACCCGGCAGCAGCTTGCTTCATTGACGGGATTACGTGTGGAAACCGTTATACGCACCATAAAACAGATGGAAAAGGATCAGATCCTGAAAATAGAACGTGGGAAGATTTATTACTAAAAACAAAAGTCGGTTTTAAGTCCGGCTTTTGTTATAATGTCTTATTCCTGATTCAGTTCTTTCTGGAACTCTTCCAGGTATCTGGCTATATGAATGCCGTCTGCCAACCCATGATGTGCTTCAATAGAAACGGGTAGATATTTTCTGCCTCCACGGATATTGAATCTTCCAAAAGCGATTTTTGGAACTGATTCTGTTGTATTAAAATCTGTAGGATGCAATATCGCACTGAATGAATTCCATGGAATAGTAGTATGTCTGATGTGATCTTTTCCCAGCCTTCCGTTGCTTAATCTTAGCCCCGTGGTTTCGTGTACTCCTTTTATTTCCTCCTGCAGTGCTGCATTGAATGTTTCAAAATCTTCTGAGAAAGGAGTGAATGAAAAACCGAAAGTACCATCCGGTCTTCCGATCGTACTACCGGCATGAACGGTGTCAAACTGTATCACCTGCCCATCAATAATTCTGAGTTTCAGCTCATCTACTCTATTAACGGCCACCATAGATTTGTGAAAATAATAGGCAAAAAATGAATACCCTTTTTCTTTGGCGGTATCATAAGCTTTTGTACAGTCCACCTCCGTTGTAAATCCAAAATAAGGGCTTGCCATATTAGAAAAAAATTCAAAATGTTCTTTTCTGTTCCAGTTGTCTATATCTACGATCTTCATTAATTCTTATTTGCTGCAAATTTCTGAAAGTTTATCCGGTTTTAAAAGCTTATGGATAAAAATATAATTAAAACTTAATTGGGTAAAGGGATTGTTTGGTCGATATTTTGCTGCAAAACAAACGTATTTTATATACTCATTGATCTCCTTTCAGAGGACTCATCTTCAATCAGGATATTAAGACTTACTCAATAAAAAAATAGAAAAAATACTATGGAAAAAATCGGATTCATCGGATTAGGAAATATGGGACATCCTATGGCAAAGAATATTGAAAAAGCTGGATTTCCGCTTTCAGTGTATAACAGATCTTCTGAAAAAGCCAAGGATTTTGAAGAAAAATCTACAGTCTGCATCCAGATTAAAGACCTTGTTCAAAACAGTGATATTATATTCACAATGCTAACCAACGACACTGCTGTAAAAGCAGTATACGAAGAAATTCTTCCACTAAATATTCAAGGGAAACTCTTTGTAGATATGAGTACGATCTCACCCGAAGCGTCTGCAGCAACATCTGCTGGTGTGAAAATAAAAGAGGCCTCCTTTATTGATGCACCTGTAGCAGGAAGCACCCAGCCGGCAAAGGAAGGAACCCTGATCATTATGGCAGGAGGTGAAGAAAAAGACCTTCAACGGGCTATACCCTACCTTTTGAAAATGGGAAAATCTGTAAAACATTTAGGTGAAAACGGAAAAGGTATTGCAGGAAAATTATCTGTCAATTATTTTCTGTCTGCCATTTATCAGGGGCTTGCAGAAACAGTTTTATTGGCCGGAAAGCTGGGGATTGAAAGATCAGACATGCTGGAAATAATCAACGAAAGTGCGAGCGGAAGCGGGGCAACCAAAGTAAAAACCCCTATGCTGACTGCCGATCAGTACGCTCCGGCATTTGCCCTTGACCTGATGCTGAAAGATATCCTTCTTGCCAAAAATGCAGGTGCCGATTATCCTCTGTCTGAGGCTCTGGTTCAAACCTATCAGAATGCACATGATAAAGGATTCGGTCAGGATGACGTTATAGGAATCATCAATTATTTGAAAACAATACAATAATATGGAAATCATGAATTATAAAGGAAACCATTGGTCTGCAAGGAAAGTGGATCATATTTACATCGTTAGTATTGAAAATCATTCCAATATTGTAGAAACTTTAACCGACTTTATCCAGAATCAGAATATCCGGGCGGGAGAAGTAACAGGAATAGGAGCTGTGAGTGAAGCCACTCTCCGTTTCTTTAATCCGGCCACCAAAAAATATGTGGACAGGACTTTCAAAGAACAGATGGAAGTCACCAATATTTCCGGAAATGTTTCTGAAATAGAAGGAAAACAAACCCTGCACCTTCACATTACGCTCGGAAGACAAGATTACACAGCTTTGGCCGGACACCTTCTGGAGGCAAAAATTCAGGGTGCCGGAGAATTTATTTTTTACCCTTTGGCAACGAGAGTTGTAAAAATTAAAAATGAAGAAACAGGAATCAACTTTTATGATTTTGATAAATAATCCGGTTCCCGTGTAGTATTTTTAATCAAATATTTATTGAATGTTTTATTCGTTACATAAAGGTAAATACAAAGACACAAGAGTATTTCCTGTGTCTTTGCATTTACGGCAAACCAGCAATGCTTAAACCTCCGTAGTCGTTACTCCGAATTTCTTTTTAAAAGAAGAATAAAAATGAGATAAATTCTCAAAGCCCAGATCAAGATAAATATCTGAAGGCTTTTTATCCTGAGTTTTAATCAAATAATAGGCTTCCTTCAGTCTTTTTTCTTTCAGCCACTGTTTGGGAGCCATTTTAAATATTTTACTGAAATCCCTTTTAAATCCGGAAAGACTGCGTCCCGTAAGCCTTGCAAAAGCATCTACGGAAACATTGAACATATAGTTTTTGTTCATAAACTCTGCAAGATCAATCTTATGAGGCCCGGAAAAATCAAAAAGAAGATTTTTAAAATCCGGATTGCTCAGCAAAAGTAACTCTATGGCTTCTTTCACTTTTAATGCCGCTAACTTTGGAGGAATTTCCTTTGTTTTATTGATGTAAGGAATAAGAGAAGCAAAATAACTCCCAAAGAAATCATCAGGCTCAAAAAACAACTGCTGATTACCCGGAAAAGGTGTATTTGCTGCTATTCTGTTCTCCGTGGCATACTGTCTTAATGTTTCATCATCAAGCGTAATAGAAATAAACTGATACTTTTCGTTAGCGGAAGGATATTTGATCGTTCTGATCAGTTGATTTTTCCTCACCAGAACTACTGTATTTTCTTTGATCACAGTTTTCCCCTGTTCATGAAAAGCATGCGTTTCTCCTGAAATCTGAAAACCCAGAAAATAATCAGGAATAAACTCTTCATGACCTCTGTAAGATTCAAATGCGCATGAATAAACCAG
Source organism: Chryseobacterium sp. NRRL B-14798 (assembly GCF_050470705.1). NCBI lineage: Bacteria > Pseudomonadati > Bacteroidota > Flavobacteriia > Flavobacteriales > Weeksellaceae > Chryseobacterium > Chryseobacterium sp. NRRL B-14798. Next base: position 2,638,664 of record NZ_JBFLUL010000005.1, read on the forward strand.
TTTATCAAATATGATTTCAGAAGTATTTTCCATGATACAAATATCTGAAATTTACGCAATAGCCTGCGCTCCTGCCTCGGCAATTTCTTTATCCTGTTCCGGAGTTCCCCCTGAAGAACCTATTGCGCCGATAATCTTTCCGGCTTTATCCTGTAATACGACACCGCCTGCGATAGTCAGAAGCCCTCCGTTAGAGTTCAGCATTCCATAGCCATGGACACCTGTTTCTGAAATGATTTCTTCCATGATATCACTGTTAACTCCAAACATAGCCGCCGTTCTTGCTTTTTTAAGGGCAAAATCAATCACTCCGTAAACACTGTCCAGTCTGGCTAATGCGATAAGATGTCCACCGCTATCTACCACGGCAATGCTCACAGGAATATTCATCAATAATGCTTTTTCCTTTGCTGCATGTAAGACTTTTTCGGCAGTTTTATAATTCAGTTCCATATGATTAGCTTTTTGTGTTCCATGCATCTGCCTGAAGCTGTTTTACAAAATCTTCAGTCTCCTTTGGATGTACATTCCTGAAATTACTGTTGTCATCTAAAGCTACATTTACAATTACTTCAGCCATAGATTGAGGATCAAGCTGGTGCGCTAAAGATTCTGCAGCTCCATCAAAAGCAGATTCCGGAGTGAAATTGATTTTCGGATCATACCAGTGGAAAATAGAATCTACTCCCCTGTCATTGAAACCTGTTCCAAATACACCCGGATTACAGGTTGCAATCTTGATATTGAATGGGGCAAGTTCAGTTCTTAAACCTTCTGCAATAGATTCCAGCGCATGTTTTGAAGCACAATAAGCAGCAACATAAGGAACAGTCCATAAACCTCCCATTGAAGAGGTGAAAACAACCTTCCCGCTTTTCTTTTCAACAAATTTTTTGATAAAACTCTGTGCAAGATTCAACGCACCAAAAACATTCACTTCAAACATAGAACGGATAATATCTACCGGTTGTTCTGCAATGGGACCTCCCTCCATAATTCCTGCGTTACTGATCAGAATATCTATATCATTGTATTTCTTTACAATATACTCCACATCTCTTGGGTTGGTTACATCCAGTTTATCCACGATCAAGGTTATTCCATGTTCCTTGGCTTCACGGATTAAATCACTCATCTGAGGATAGATCTGTGCAGTAGCAATTACCTGATGCCCTTTTTTAGCAAGCTCGAAAGCAGCAATCTTTCCAAATCCGCTTGCTGCGCCTGTAATTAAAATTGTTTTACTCATTGTATTCTTTTTTAATGATGCTCCAAAATTCAAAAATTTTTCAAAGGGCAATATTGGCTCAAGGTTCATTTTTATATTGCTGAAAAGCTCAAAAAAAAAACAGTGGAATAAGATTTTGTTTAATAACCTCTTTTTACATCATAAAAAGATAGATTTATCGTTAAATTTGTAACCTTTAAAAACTAAAAACCAACCTATGCTTAAAATTAAAATACTCCTTTTAATTTTTATCTCCTCTTCTTCTTTTAGCTATGCTCAAAACTGTAATTGTGAAAGTAATTATCAGTGGGTAAAAAAGACTTTTGAAGAAAATGATGCCGGATATCAGTATATCATTGATAAAAAGGGAATTTCAGCTTACCAGGCCCATAACGATGATTTTCTGAAAAAAATCAAAAATGCAAAATCTGATACGGAATGTACCCAGACTATTTATGATTGGCTTACATTCTTCAGATCCGGGCATTTTTCCATCAGAATGATCGAAAAAAGTAATCAGCAATCTCAGTCTCAAGCACCAGCCTCAACCACAAATGGAAAAACAGAAACGGTAACAATAGATATTGATAAATTTAAAAAAGAAATTGTTTCTAAAAAAGATTCTGATATTGAAGGAATCTGGGAAACCGAACCTTATACCATAGGGATTAAAAAATTTGGAGATGTATACAAAGGTTTTATCATCAAATCCGGAGCTGAAAACTGGAAACCGAATGACTTAAAACTGATTTTCAGTGCCGACAGGTCGAAAGGAGCTTTCTATGTAAGAAATAAATCCGGTCAGGAAATAAAGAGCATACGTTTGGTGGGAAAAAACTATCTTGAAATCAATGATTTTATCCTGAGAAGAGTTTCCCCTGCATTTGAAAAGGAAGAAGGAATTGAAACACACTATGAAGCAATAAAGGCTCAAAAACCTTTTCTGAAACCACTTAACAAAACAACATTGCTTTTGAGGATTCCTTCATTCAACGGGGCTTTGAAAAAAGATATAGACAGCGTAATTACAGCCAACAAATCTAAAATCGAAAGTACGGAAAATCTTATTATTGATATCAGGTATAACGGAGGCGGTAGTGATAACAGTTTTGCTAAAATTATTCCTTATCTCTACACCAATCCTGTCAGAAGTGTCAGAACGCAGTTTTATTCTACGAAACTGAATAATCAGAGAATGCTGGATCTTTATGAAAATTACCAGAAATACGGAATACCGGAAGACGAAAGAGAATATCTGAAAAAAGCGTATGATAAACTCAGCCAGAATCTGGGTAAGTATGTAAGTTTACAGGATGATGGAAGTACTGTAGGAATCAATAAGATGGATGAAATTTCTCCTTACCCTAAAAATGTAGGAATTATCATCAATAATGGAAATGGTAGTACTGCAGAAGAGTTTTTACTCGTTGCCAGACAAAGTAAAAAGGTAAAACTCTTTGGAACAACTACTGCCGGAGTGCTGGATATTTCCAATATGTATTTTGTAAATTCACCCTGCAACGAATTTAAACTGGGATATTCGCTCTCCAAAAGTTTCCGTATTCCGGATATGGCCATTGATGGAAAAGGCATTCAGCCTGACTATTTCATTGATCAGTCCATCCCAGATTATCAATGGATTGATTATGTAAACAATGTTTTGAATGAAAAATAAAATAATGAGCTGTTTTCAAATGGAGACAGCTTTTTTTGATGTTTTTCCGTAAAACAATCAGTTTTTACTTAATAAAAAATACCATATTATTAAAATTGGTTAAGTTTTTGAAGCGTATTTTTGTAAACCAGTCACACCATTGAAATTAATCACATTTACTAAAAAAGGAATTTACTGCCCGCAAGGGAAATTTTATATTGATCCCTGGAGACCCGTGGATATGGCGGTTATTACCCATGGCCACGCCGATCATGCCCGTTGGGGAATGAAAAAATACCTTTGTCATCATTTTACAAAACCTATTTTGTACCAAAGAATAGGACCGGATATCGAATGCCAGGGCGTGGAATATGGAGAAGTTATTACCATTAACGGAGTAAAACTTTCGCTTCATCCTGCAGGGCATATCATTGGTTCTGCACAGATAATGCTTGAATATAAAGGATATGTAACCGTAATTTCAGGAGATTATAAAGTTCAGAATGATGGATTGAGCACTCCTTTTGAGCTGGTAAAATGTAATGAATTTGTGACAGAAAGTACTTTTGGGCTTCCCATCTACAACTGGCTGGAAGTTCCGGATTTAAATAATAAACTTCAGAACTGGGTACTGAAGAATAAAGAAAATAACAAAACCTCTGTTTTCATTGGATATTCTCTCGGGAAAGCCCAGCGTATTATGAAAGCCGTGGAAGAACTGGGAAAAATATACGTTCACTATTCCATCGGAAAACTGAATGAAGCCTTTGAAGCAGTGGGAATTGATCTTCCTGAATATACCATTGCAGATTTCAGGGAACGTCCGAAAGAAGTGGAACACGAAATTGTGATTGTTCCGCCTGCTTTACTCGACAGCAACGTAATTAAAAAGATTCCGGATCCGGCTACTGCAATATGCTCCGGCTGGATGCAGGTTCGCGGTGCCAGAAGATGGCGCAGTGCGGACGCAGGATTTGCGATGAGTGATCATGCAGACTGGAAAGGATTGTTACAGACTGTGAAAGCAACAGAAGCAGAGCTTGTACACGTAACGCACGGACAAACCGAAGTTTTTTCAAAATATCTGAACGAAATCGGAATCCAATCTGATGTGGTCGAAACATTATATGGTGAGGATGAAGAAGAATCTGAAAAAGAAACCCTTGAAACCCCGGAATCATGAGACATTTTGCAGAACTTATCAACGCTTTGGAAACCACCAATAAGACCAACGCTAAAATTGATGCCATCATCGATTATCTGGAACGTGCTCCTGATGAAGACAAAGTATGGTTTATCGCCTTATTTACCGGGAAAAGGCCCAAAAGAAATGTCAATACCAATTACATGAAAGATTGGGCACTGGAAATTACCCGGCTTCCTTACTGGCTGTTTCAGGAATCTTACTCTTCTGTTGGCGATTTGGGAGAAACATTATCCTTAATACTGCCTCCTCCCAAGGAAAAAATAGAACGTACTTTATCAGAATGGATGAATGATATCGTAAGTTTAAAAGGCAGGACAGATGCAGAAAAAAAAGAATTTGTACTGCAGTCTTGGAATGGCCTGGATTATACCGAACGTCTGATTTTCAATAAATTAATTGGCGGGAGCTTCAGAATCGGAGTATCAGACAAAACGTTGATCAATGCCCTGACCAGGTTTTCCGGCCAGGAACCGAGTGCCCTGATGCACAGCTTAATGGGAAAATGGCTGCCGGATGAAGTTTCCTTCAGAGAACTTATTGATGCGGAAAATGTGAATCCTGACAATTCAAAACCCTATCCTTTCTGCCTTGCCTATCCTCTGGAAAAACCGGCTGAAGAATTGGGAAATCCCGACGAATGGCTGGTAGAATACAAATGGGACGGAATCCGCGGACAAATCATCAGAAGAAATGACGAAGTTTTCATCTGGTCAAGAGGTGAAGAACTTGTTACAGAACAATTTCCTGAAATCACAGAAGTCATAAAAGCCATGAAAGGTAATTTTGTACTGGATGGAGAAATACTTGCGGTAAAGGAGGGTAAGGTTTTAAATTTTAATGAATTACAGAAAAGATTAAACAGAAAAACTTTAACAAAAAAAATGCTCTCGGAAATTCCGATTGAAGTTTTTGTCTATGATTTATTGGAACTTGAAAATAACGACCTGAGAGAAAAGCCTATTTCCGCAAGAAGAGCTCTTCTTGAAGAGTTATTATGGAATGAAAAGCCCGAAAATATCAGTATTTCAAAAAGTCTGGATTTTGAGAAATGGGAAGAACTGGATGCTCTTCGTGAAAATTCAAGGGAAATAAACAGTGAAGGACTGATGCTGAAACAAAAAAATTCTCCCTATCATTCCGGACGGAAAAAAGGCGACTGGTGGAAGTGGAAAATCAATCCGCTAACCATTGATGCGGTCCTGATTTATGCTCAGAAAGGAAGCGGCAGGCGGAGTGCTTACTACACCGATTATACTTTTGCCGTGAAAAACGGTGATACATTGGTAACTATTGCTAAAGCCTATTCCGGATTAACAGACAAGGAAATCATGGAGGTGAGCCGGTTTGTAACCAAAAATGCCATTGAAAAATTTGGTCCTGTAAGAACTGTAAAAGCAGAACTGGTCTTTGAAATTGCTTTTGAAGGCATAGGATTCAGCAACCGTCATAAAAGTGGTGTCGCCCTCCGTTTTCCCAGAATTGTAAGATGGCGAAAAGACAAAACGGTAGATGAGATTGATGATTTGGAAGAAATTAAAAAATTAATACAATAGTATTTTAATCAAATATAAATTGGCAGCTTTTGAACATACCACCGGATTAAAGATCATCCAGCAATGGATGACCGATAAAGGTATTGCCCCTTTTAAATTTCAGCTGGAAACCTGGAAGAAATTTGGAAACGGATACAGCGGAATGGTGGTTGCTCCCACCGGTTTTGGAAAAACTTTTTCCGTGTTTTTAGCCTTGGTTTCAGACTTTCTCAATCATCCTGAACAATATAAAAAAGGATTGAAAATGATCTGGATAACACCCCTTCGTTCTCTTTCCAAAGATATTGCAAAAGCAATGCAGGAAGCTATTGACGAAATCGGACTTGACTGGACGGTAGGTGTAAGAAACGGAGATACCGATCCCAAAGTAAGACAGCAGCAGGTGAAGAAAATGCCGGAAATTCTTGTGGTAACCCCTGAAAGTCTTCATTTGCTTCTCGCTCAGAAAAATAATGAACGTTTTTTCACCGGAATGAAATGCGTGGCTGTGGATGAATGGCATGAGCTATTAGGTTCAAAACGTGGTGTGATGGTAGAACTCGGTATTTCACAGCTTAGAAAATATACCCCAAAAATGAAGATCTGGGGAATTACGGCAACGATCGGAAATCTGGATGAAGCCATGGATGTGCTTATTCCCTATGATATTAAAAAGACAAAAATAACCGCCAAAGAGCACAAAAAGATAGATATTATCCCGGTTTTCCCCAATGAAATTGAAATATTGCCATGGGCCGGGCACCTTGGCAATAAGCTCGCCGATAAAGTGGTTCCCATTATTCTGGATTCAAAATCTACCATTGTTTTTACGAACACCAGAAGCCAGAGTGAAATGTGGTATCAGTTATTGTTGGATGCACATCCGGATTTTGCGGGACAGATTGCCATTCATCACAGTTCTATTGATGCTCATTTAAGAATCTGGATTGAGGAAAACTTAAGTTCAGGAAAGTTAAAAGCTGTTGTCTCCACATCATCCCTCGATCTGGGTATTGATTTTAAGCCTGTAGACACCGTTATTCAGGTTGGATCTGCCAAAGGAGTTGCCCGTTTCCTTCAAAGAGCAGGACGCAGCGGCCACTCCCCTTTTGAAACTTCAAAAATTTATTGCGTTCCGACCCATTCTTTAGAACTGATTGAAGTTTCAGCGTTAAAAGAAGCCGTAAAGCAGAAAGTCGTTGAGCCACGGGAACCCCAGGTCCTGTGTTTCGATGTTTTGGTTCAGTTTCTTATGACATTGGCTGTTGGAGATGGCTTTTATCCTGATGAACTCTATGGAAGAATCAAAAAAGTGTATGCTTTTCAGGAAATGCTGGATGAGGAATGGAAAAGCATTCTCGAATTCCTGACCATTGGCGGCAGTGTATTAAAAAACTATGAAGAATTCCACAAGATCGTCATTATGGAAGACGGTCTGTATAAAGTCACTTCAAGGAAAATTGCAATGCTTCACCGGATGAATATGGGCGTGATTGTAAGTGATGCCATGCTGAAAGTGAAATTTATTTCCGGAGGCTATATTGGAATGATTGAGGAATATTTTATTTCAAAACTTAAAAAAGAAGAAAAATTTATTCTGGCCGGAAGAACCCTCGAGGTCGCCATGATTAAAGATATGACAGTCTACGTAAGAGCCGCTAAAGGAAGAGCTTTAGTCCCAAGTTATCTTGGTGGGAGGCTGCCGCTAAGTTCCAATCTGGGTCACTTTTTAAGAGAAAAGCTCTCCCATGCATTAAGTCCGAAAGCTTCTGAAAAAGAACTGAAGTTTCTGCATCCTTTACTGATCAATCAGGAAACCCGTTCCCATATTCCCAAAGAAGATGAATTTCTGGTGGAAATGATCAAGAACCGTGAAGGTTACCATTTGTTCATGTATCCTTTTGAAGGGCGTCTTGTGCATGAAGTCATGGCTGCTCTGATTGCCTACCGTATCTCAAAGCTCGCTCCTATTTCCTTTTCCATGGCCATGAATGATTATGGATTTGAGCTGTTCAGCGATAAGGAAATCCCTTTAAATGAGGATAATCTACAGCAGATTTTAACTCGCGAAAACCTGATGAATGATGTTATTGCAAGCATCAATTCTGCGGAAATGGCCCGGAGGAAGTTCCGTGATATTGCCGTCATTTCAGGAATGGTCATTCAAAATTATGCCGGACAGCAACGCTCCAACAAATCGCTGCAAAGTTCTGCAGGATTAATTTTTAAAGTATTGGAGGACCATGATTCCAATCATTTTTTAATAAAGCAGGCGTATACAGAAGTTTTTAATATGCAGCTTCAGGAACAAAGGCTTGTAGAGGCTTTTAAAAGAATTGAAAAATCGGAAATTATTTTAAAACATTCCCGTTCCTTTACACCACTGAGTTTTCCGATTAAAGTAGACAGCTTAAGACAAACGCTTTCCAGCGAAGGTCTGGATGCGAGAATTAAAAGAATGTTGAAACTGTCTGATATAAGTGATATTTCATAAATGAATTCCTAAGTTTCCTTCAATTTTAATCCTATTCTTAGCCTAATATTCTATGTTAATTTTCTTGATAAGATTAAATAATCATCGTAACTTAGAATATATCTTATAGAAGTTTAATAGAATTTAAAATGGAAAAATTGTTCCTGGTCCGTCACGGACAGTCACTCTGGAATCTTGAAAACAGATTTACAGGCTGGAAAGATATTGATATAACAGAAGCGGGTATTGAAGAAGCAAAAAAAGCAGGTATTGCCTTGAAAGGAGAAAGAATTGATATCGCTTTTACTTCTGCACTCATCAGAGCACAGCATACCCTCTCTATCATTTTGGATGTCATTGGAAATCCTGATATTCCTGTCATTCAAGATAAAGCACTCAACGAACGCTGTTATGGAAACCTTGAAGGATTAAATAAAGCAGACACCGCGCTGAAATATGGAGCCGAACAGGTTCACATCTGGCGCAGGTCTTATGATGTAGTTCCTCCCGGCGGAGAAAGTCTTAAAGACACTTATAACAGAGTGATCCCTTATTTTGAAAGAGAGATACAGCCGTTATTGAAACAAGGCAAAAATGTATTAATTGTGGCCCACGGAAATAGCCTTCGTGCCTTAATTATGTATCTGGAGCATCTTTCTCCCGAAGAGATCTTAGAAAGAGAGATTGCTACGGGTTTTCCTCTGACCTATATTTTTGATGAAAAATTTCACGTCAGCCGGAAAGTTAGCTGATCCGGTTTAAATAGCTTACCTTTAAACCTTCAATTTTCAATCCATCAAGTGTTTATAGCAACTAAAAATATTTCCATCCAAAATGAGACTTTCATTCTGACCAATCAGCGGGCGGCATTCTGGCAAAAAGAAAAAGCGTTAATTCTTTCCGATCTTCACATCGGGAAAACCGCTCATTTCCGAAAAAACGGTATTGCACTGGCCAATCATATTATGAAAAGTGATCTGGAAAGATTATCTGCTCTGATTGAATATTTTCAGCCGGAAAAGTTTGTGGTGGTTGGAGATTTGCTTCATGCCGGAGACAATTCTGATGTGGATGAATTCTGTATGTGGAAAAATCAATACCCTGATATTCAGTTTTATCTTATTGAAGGAAACCATGACCGGATTTCAAAAACGCTGGAAAAAAAGTTATGTTTTAATCATAAATCTGAATGGCTGGAAATAGATGATATTACGTTCATTCATGATTTTGATTCATCCAGATCCGGATTTCAGATTACCGGACATATCCATCCGGGAATTGTGCTGAATTCTGCGGTAAAGAATATCAGACTTCCCTGTTTTGCTTTAAGCAGCAATCAGTTATTACTGCCTGCATTCAGTGAATTTACAGGACTGGACACGAAAAATCTGCCTAAGAAAAGTACATTTTTTGTGTTTACGGATGCAGATATTTATGAGATTTAAGGTTCTTTTACTATTAAAAAATACCCCTGTCAACGTAAAAACCTTGACAGGGGTAAAAAACTATATATTTTTCTTGCTTAAACGGATACTGTAGATGGTTATTAAAACCGTAACAAACAGGAATAAAGCTCCTATCCATGGTGTGCTTGCCAGTCCTAAAGAGGATGTTACAATCATTCCACCTGCATAAGATCCGATGGCAATACCAATATTAAAAGCAGCAATATTAATCCCCGAAGCAACGTCTTCAGTTCCGGGCAGTTCTTTTTCTGCAATCTGGACTACCAACAGCTGAAGTCCGGGAACCGAAGCAAATGATAATGCTCCCAGAAGGAAAAGTGTAACGATACTGAATACCGGGCTGTTTACAGTGAAATAAAATGCCAGTAGTATCAGTCCTTGTGCAGCAAACATCCATAAAAGGGCATTCAGAGGATTTTTATTGGCTACTTTTCCTCCAATCAGGTTTCCCAGGGCAATGGCAATTCCATAAATCAAAAGAATAAAAGTGACTGTAGATTCCTGAAACCCTGTGATTTTCTGTAAAATGGGCGACAGATACGTAAATACCACAAACATACCTCCATATCCCATTGCGGTCATTAAAAAAGCAAAAATCAAACGCTTGTTACCCAGTACTTTAAACTGGCTTTTTAAAGAAGCTGTTTTTCCATTCTTAAGATTTTTAGGCACCAGTAACAAGCTGGCAACCAATCCGATAATTCCAAGGATCGAAACGCCGATGAAAGTCGCTCTCCAGCCGAAATGCTGTCCTATGAATGTTCCCAGCGGAACTCCCGTTACTATGGCGAGAGTAAGCCCGGCAAACATGATGGAAATTGCGGTAGCTCTTTTCTCTTCAGGAACCAGTGAAGCTGCAATGGTAGAACCTATAGAAAAATAAACCCCATGGGCCAATCCTGTAAGTATTCTGGCCAGCACCAATGTTATAAAGCTTGGAGCAATAGAAGCCAGCCCGTTTCCAATAACGAATAGCAGCATGATCGATACCAGCAGCATCTTACGCGGCATTTTCCCTGTGAGTGCTGTTAAGATCGGTGCTCCGATAGCTACTCCTATCGCATAAAGACTTACCAGAAGCCCTGCTGAAGGAATGGTAATTCCAAGGTCTGATGCTACTGTGGGAAGAAGTCCCACAATGACAAATTCCGTTGTTCCTATTCCGAATGCACTTATTGTTAATGCCCATAAAGCAGCAGGAAGACCTCTTTTGGCTGTCTGTGCTTCAGTATTGATCTGTATTTCTTTTTGAAAATTCATTGTCTTGTAATTTGTTGATATTGACAAGGCAAATTTCCGATGAATATTTGTATTATAAAAATTATTTAAATTCTATCAAAGTATCAGAATAATGATAGTTTTATTTTCCCTGTAAAATTTGTTTCTTTGCAACAATAATCAGCAGTTTTAATGAAGAAATCAGAAGCAACCCGTCTTACTATTCTCCAGAAAGCGTTCAAATTGATCTATGTGAAAGGTTTTCAGACTACAAGCATTGATGAAATTATTGCAACGACTCGGGTGACGAAAGGTGCTTTCTATTATCATTTTAAAACCAAAGATGAAATGGGGCTGGCTATTATCACAGATCTGATGAAACCCAACTTCAGAAAAACTTTCATTAACACTCTTCACAACAATCCGGATCCTTTAAAAAGCATTTATGATATCATGCACCATCTTTTGATGGAAAATGATTTTTTAAAAGTGGAATACGGCTGCCCTACTTCTAATTTTGTGCAGCAAATGGCTCCATGGCATAACGCCTTTACCCAGGCTCTTCACGAACTGTCAAAAGAATGGGAACTGGCGCTTGCAGAAAGTATTGAAAGAGGTAAAAATGCCGGATTAATCAAAAAAGAAGTAAGTGCAAAAGAAGTGAGTGTTTTTGTGATTTCTGGGTATTGGGGAGTAAGAAATCTGGGCAAACTTGAAAACTCAAAAGAAGTATATCTCACTTATTTAAAAGGGCTTAAGTCTTATTTTAAAAGCCTTCAGTAATTTTTTTATTAAAAAACATACTAAGTAGTATGTTTTTTGTTTTACCTTTGCTCTGTTCAAAAAATAACCCATGTATCAAACCCTGACTTTTTTACATTCCCAAACCCGTTGGCTGGTTTTAATAAGTTTAGTCTACGCAATTTTCCGGGCTTTTAAAGGATATTTCTCAGACCGGAAATTTACAGCAATAGATAATTCTGTGAGACACTGGACCGCTACAATTGCTCATATCCAACTGATTATAGGAATGATTTTTTATCTCAAAAGCCCTGTGATTCAATACTTCTGGAAACATTTTAATGAAGCTAAAGATTCATTTGAACATCTGTTTTTCGGGTTAATCCATATCGTACTGATGATTACAGCGATTGTCATTATCACAATTGGCTCAGCGCTGGCTAAAAGAAAGCTTTCAGATAAAGAAAAATTCAAAACGATGGGCATTTGGTTTTCCTGTGCGATGATCATTATTTTCATTGCCATTCCCTGGCCATTTTCTCCTTTTGCAAACAGACCTTATTTCAGATAATTATGATCAATTTATTTAAAACAAAAATCGGCAGACTGAGAATTCTGGCGATCCTGGAAGGAATTTCACTCCTGAGTTTGGTATTTATTGCTGTTCCGGTGAAATACTGGATGGGAAATCCCTTGTTTGTAAGGCTTATCGGCCCTGTTCATGGAACATTATTCCTGCTTTTCCTGTTCAACACATTGAGTGTAGGTGTAGAACAAAACTGGAAATGTAAAGAAATAACCTGGAAGGTAATTCTTGCCTGCTTTATTCCATTCGGGACATTTTATATTGACAAAAAAATACTGAGCAAGCTATGAAAAGTATTCTCCTCATTTTGGGTGCAGTTTTTATTCTGTACATTGTGTATAGGGTTTACCGGATGCAGACCTTGGACAACGGATTGCCCGAACTCATCAGAAAAGGAGCTGTTATTCTTGATGTAAGAACTGAAAAGGAATACCAGACAGGGCATATAGAAGGTTCCATTAATATTTCTTTAGGGACAATCAGAGAACGGTATGGAGAACTGGATCCTGAAAAAACATATATAATAGTATGTTCACACGGGCTTCGAAGTGTAAAAGTTGAAACTATTCTGAAAGAAAAAGGATTTAAACGTGTATACAACGGAGGCGCATGGAGTGATCTTCAGACAACATTAAGTAAGAAACAATAATCTTTCGATCATAATTTTAAGGAGAGATTAACTTTAAACCGAGTTTTCTAAATAAATTAAGCTTAGGTACCACACTTTGTTACTTTTTGGTCAGGTATTTGAAAGACTTAAGCAAATTATTCATCATTCTGCTGAATAAATTTCTTTTAGTTTACATTAATCACTTAAAATATTTAATATGTCAACAGAAAATCTTACCCACCTTGAAGCGATCAAAAAGATCAAAGAACTGTCAGAAAAAGCAAGAATATGTATGTTCTGTACAGAACTGGAAACCACTCCCATCAATTCAAGACCAATGACCCTTCAGGAAACAGACGACAGCGGAAATTTGTGGTTTATCAGCAGTGGAACCAGCAATAAGAATTTTGAAATCAAAGAAGACCGGAGAGTACAGTTGTTTTTTATGAATAACAGCGACTCCCAATATCTTTCGGTGTATGGAGAAGCTTCTGTTTATAAGGACAAAGCAACCATAGAAGATAAATGGTCTCCAATGGCTAAGGCCTGGTTTGATGGTAAAGATGATCCCAATGTTACGATTATCCGTGTGGAACCTAAAGAAACCTATTACTGGGATACTAAAGCAGGAAAACTGGTAAGCCTGTTTAGTTTTGTTGCGGCCGCAATCACAGGAAATAAAACCGATAATTCGGATGGTGTAGAAGGAAATGCAACGATTTAGAAAGCTCTGAATAAGCAATACATTTTCCCACAGATTTTACAGCGGGAAAACAAATAAACGGCTCAAGAAATTGAGCCGTTTATACTACAAAATTAATACTGTTAATTTTTCACCTCTTCCATAGAAGCTCCAAAATTAATATGAAGCACATTGCCTTTTGGTGTCACTAGAGCAGGCACAGATTTTACTCCAGCCTTTTCCGCGTCCTCAATTTTGCTTCTGTCATTACCCAAATGGACAATTTCTACATTTTCCAAACCTATAAGGTTAACGATATCATGCTCAGCGCTGATACATACAGGGCATCCTGCGTGGTAAAAAATGGATTTTTTCATAAGATTATATTAATTGATAAGGGTTTTCATAATATTTTTTAATTCTTCGGTTTCTTTTTCGTGAAGCGGTTTCAGAGGGCTTCTCAGATTTCCCCCATCTTCACCCAGAATATTCAGACCTGATTTCACTGCTCTCGGCAATCCTTTGTTTACAATAAATTTTAAAAGGTCAAACTGCTGATAGAAAATCGTTTTTGCTTTTTCAAGATCACCTTCTTCTACCGCATGATAAAGGCTGATATTCAGTTCAGGAATAAGATTAGGAGCTGCCGTACACCAACCCCTTGCTCCCGCGGAAAATGCCGCCAGAGCCAAAGGATTGGAACCGTTGTAGAAGGCAACGTCTTCTCCCAGTTCTCTTCTCAGATAATGCATTCTCTGAACATCTCCTGTACTTTCTTTAATCATCGTTACATTGGGAATTTCAAGCAGCCTTTTCAGTAAAGCCGGAGACATATCTACTCCACTGGTTGCCGGATTATTGTATGCCATAATCGGGATCGATATTTTGCGTGCTACCGCATCATAATGCGTTACAATTTCGTCATCGGTAAGTTTCCAGTAGCTCATAGGAATGATCATCACCGCATCGGCTCCTGCTTTTTCTGCGAACTGAGCATGATGGATGGTTTTCTCCGTGGTAAGGTTGGATACACCTACAAGCGTTGGAATTCTGCCTTTTACCTGCTGTAAAGTAGCTTCCGTAACTTCTTCTTTTTCTTCGTCAGATAAATAAGGCATTACCCCTGTGCTTCCCAATGGGGCAATTCCGTGGCTTCCGGAAGTGATCAGTCTTTCTACCAGATGTTTAAAAAGAGGAATATCTACTTTTTCATTTGGGTCAAAAGGTGTTATGGGATAAGCAATTATCCCTTTGAATGGAACATTTTTCATGTTTTGCTGATTTAAAATTTGAAAATAATTTTAACCATTAAGAAATATTGAGCATAGTTTCGCTTTGAAAGGAAAAATCATATCCGATATCAATAATTAACATACAAAAATTCTTAACGGTTTAAAGTTCTGGTATTAAAGGTCTCTGCCTTCTTCCTCTCTTAAGGCAACTCCCAAGTTCTGCAGCTGAGGCGCATTTTCGCAGGCAATATATTTGGCAGGTTCTGTATCGCTGAGATTCTGGTGTTTATGCCATGCCCATGAAGGAATATATACCGCATCTCCGGCTTCCCAATATACTCTTTCATCTTCTACTTCTGTCCATCCTTTCCCTTCAATGACAAATAAAACGGTTTCATAGGTGTGGCGGTGTCTGTTGGTTTGTTGTCCTGGGATAAGCCCGCCAATCGTCATGCTTACATTTTTACTCGGAAGATCTACAAAAAAAACCGGGTGTTTTCTTTCTGTTGAAAACTGATTGTGTTCTCCTGCATTTTCTACATTTTTATGAATCAAATGACTCGGTTTTACATACTTTGGTCTTGCAAAGGTTTCGTGGAAGTCTTTAGAACTGAATTGTTTCTTGTCCATGATTTTAAATTATTAGGGTTTTGTGCTTTATTGCATGGCAAAATTATTCTATCTTTGGACTGTTTAAATGATTCAGTTTTTATATAAATAGATAGTCCAGATGTTACGCCCTTGGAAATTAGAATTAGAAATTGATAAAAAGCTTGAAAAAGCAGTTTATCTACAGATTGCGGATACGATCATCTCTGATATACGTTCAGGAAGGTTAAAAACCGGAGACGCACTTCCGGGAAGCAGAAATCTTGCCCAGACCTTGAAAATTAACAGGAATACTGTTGTAGAAGCCTATCAGGTGCTGATCAATGAAGAGTGGGTAATTTCCAGAGAAAGGAAAGGTATTTTCGTATCGGAAAGACTCCCGGCTTTGCATGAAAAGAATGCAGAGGCATTACATAACCCATCTCATCAGCAGGTAATGTCTAATGGAATTGTAATCAATTTCGATGATGGACATCCCGACAGTAAAATTGCCCCTGTGACAGAGCTGGCCAGAGCCTACAGACAAATTTTCGGCATCAAAGCCAAGTGGCAGATGATGGGGTATGGAAATGAACATGGTGACACAGAATTTAGAAAAATGATTTCTCAGATGCTCAACCACCAGCGTGGAATGCATATTCATGAAAATGAAATTTCCATTACAAGGGGCAGCCAGATGGGAATGTTCCTTACCGCTCAGACACTTTTAAATCCCGGAGACATGGTTATTGTGGAAGATCCGGGGTATCAGCCTGCATGGCAGGCATTTGAGTATGCAGGAGCAAAGCTTTTGTCGGTCCCTGTAGATCAGGAAGGAATCCATATGGAGACTGTTGAAAAGCTTTTAAAGCAACATCAGAATATTAAAGCCCTGTATATTACTCCTCACAGACAATACCCTACTACAGTTACTTTGAGTCTGGCAAGACGATTACAATTAATTGAGCTGTCCAACCAATACAATATAACCATTATTGAAGATGATTATGATAATGAGTTTCACTTTGGATACCGCCCTATTCTCCCCATTTCAAGCTTTCCCGAACTGAACAATTATGTATACATCGGAACTTTAAGCAAGGTGGTAGCTCCGGCTTTAAGGATCGGTTATCTGGCCACTAAAAATCAGGAATTATTAAAAAGAATTGGTGATCTGAGAAAAATTATTGATGTACATGGAGATGTTATCATGGAACAGGCAGTTCTCCAGCTGATTAAAGAAGGAGCCATAAAAAAGCACATCAGAAAGGCCACTGTTCATTATAAAAACAAAAGAGATTTTGTCTTTGAACTGTTGACAAAATACATGAAAGATATTGCTGACTTTACATTGCCTGAAGGAGGCCTTGCCTTTTGGATTGTTCCCAAAACAAGGCTGGATTGGGATGCTGTAACAAAGCTTTTACTGGAAAAAAATATTAAGATTATTCATCCTAAACAATACAGTAAAAGCCAGGCAAACGGATTCCGGTTAAGTTACGGAGCACTTTCTGAAGAGCAGCTGGAGCAAAGTATCCCTGTTATCGCAGAGATTATCTCGGGTTTTTAACTTCCATAGATTTACACGATATTTATATAATCAAAAAATCAAATATTTTTTAAACTTATGTGAACTTCTCAGCAGGTTATCTTTAAACTTAAAAATCAACTTAAGTGTTTTAAACTTTTGTGATTTTGTTGTTTAGACCGGAAAATTATTCTACTTCAAAAACCGCCTGAATCTCTACAGAAGAGCCCACAGGAATGGAAGAAGCTCCCAAGGTAGCTCTGGCATGTTTTCCTTTTTCCCCGAAGATTTCAACAGCCAGATCAGAAGCCACATTCATCAGATCAGCATGTTTTGTATAATCATCTTTTGTATTGAAAATTCCCGTAAGCTGCACGCATTGTTTTACTCTGCTCAAATCTCCTCCTACAGCTTCATTTAACACTGAAATCACATTCAGCATGGTTACTTTTACAGCGTCTTTTACCTGCTGCTCATTCACTTCAACACCTAATTTACCCGGATTGAAAATTTTACCGTCTTTTAAAGCAACCTGATTGATAAATACAAGATTTCCGGAACGGACGAACGGCTGATAATTTCCCGCCGGCTTTGGAACCTGTGGAAGAATAATGTTTTTCTGTTTTAATATTTCACCAAAATTCTGATGATTTTCCGTAACAGCTAACGTTTTTTTAGGATGCGTATCTTTTAATGCCAATGTTATTTTTGCAAAATTTCTTCCCTGAATTTCAGCCATATTCCGCTCTCCTTTCGTAGGTCTTTCCACATCTTTTAAAGAAGCCATGCTGGTAATTCCCAAAACAGTATTTCCTTGCGGAATGGCTTTGTTCAGTTCTTCTGTTCCACGTATTCCATTAGACACGAGAACCATTCCGTGGACGGCAAGGCTGTTCCAGAACGCCTGAAGAGCAAGCTCCTTTCCTGCTCCGCTCCCGGCAGACATAAAAACAGTAGCCGGAATTCCTTCCAACGCATGATTGGTCCAGAGCTGAACAGTTCCGGATAAAAATTCACTCATTCCTGTGCTGATATTTCCGAAATAAACCGGTGAACCAAAAGCGATTCCGTCATAATGGGCCAGCTCATCTGGTGTTGCAACCGGAAGATTTTTCAGGTTTGGATTTTGTGATGCTTTGACAAGTTTTATATGGGAAACTGCGTTATTTTCACTTTCAATTCCTTTGGCGAGTTCCTTAGCCAGTTCGTAGGTTCCGCCATTGTCCGAATGAATAAGAACCAGTATGTTAGCTTTATTTTGTGCCATGATGTGGGTGGTATTTGATAATAAAATTAAGATAAAAAAAAGACATAGTTTTTTCATTCTGAATAAGATATAGTTTTTTTATGTGTTAAATCCTGTACCATGACAGTGACAGTACAAAATTACTATTGTCGTTTTTATTAAATTTGCCAAAATATACATTCAAAACGACAAAATGAAATGCGGACTGATTGAAAAAACGGAAAGCCACTTTGTAGATTCTATCAACAAGGAAGCTTATGTATGGTGTGAAAAAAACTGGAAACATGATGATTATGAGCACAAGCACAGCCGGGCTCAGCTCACTTTTGTGGAAGAAGGCTACCAGTACTTCCATATCGACCAGAAAATTTATCTTGTTCCCCAGCATCATGTCATCTGGATTCCTTCGGAAAAAGCCCATAAGATCACTTCTGAGGCACAAACAGTAAATCTGATGGTATTCCTGTTCAAATCCGTTTTTGAAGATGAATTTTACCGGCATGTTCAGGTATTTGCTGTTCCTGCTGTTTTAAAAGAAATGCTTTTGTATGCCTCAAAATGGAACCAGTTATTGGATGAAAATGAAGAACAGGACATTTTTTTTAAAGCTATTTTAAAAAGCCTTCCCAATTTCTGCAAAGAAAGCAGCAGTCTGCAGATTCCTGTTCCTACGGATTCAAGACTGATTCCTGTATGCAATGAAATTAATTCCAATTTTAAATATAATCCGGACATGGATGCTCTTGCCGAAAAAGCACAAATGTCTGTGAGGAGCCTCCAGAGAATTTTTAAAAATGAAACGGGAATTACGATACAGAAATACCTTCAGCTGACAAGGATTTTAAAAAGTATTGAACTGATAGATACCAGACAGTACACGTTGAGTGAAGTAGCCTATAAAGTGGGCTATCAGAGTTTGTCAGCTTTTACATCGTCGTATTTTGCCATTATGCAGACAAAGCCGAAAGTGAATAAAAATCAAGGCGTTTCGTCATGAGGCATATCAACGGGTTTTGATTCCGGAGAACCTTTTTCGCGAAGCCATATAGAGAGAAGAACCAGGGAAGCAACCGCCAGGAATTCACTCTGCCAGTTTTGAAAAGACTCAAACCAGAACCGCGATTCTGAAATGTATTGAAAGGCCGTTACAGCAGGTTTACTTTTCATCATTTGTTCATCATTAAAATCCTTAAGACTGCCATAGAAATGCAAAATGAAACTCGCCAGAAAAAGGAGAGCAAAAGCAATTGATAACGAATGTTTGTAGAGTTGCAGCCATATTCCGCCTTTTTTCACAGGCCATGGCGCTTTGGGGTGTGGTACAGGTTCTTTGTCAACATCTTCCTCTTCTGTCATAGATTTTGATTCACTGGAGCCTTTTTGCCTCAGAGAAATCGTTAATAAAACATACAGCATCATCTGGAGAAATTCGCTTTCCCAGTTTTCAAAAGTAGCCTGTATAAAATGACCGCTATGAATGTATTCACCGATCTTTAAAACAGGCTGGCCGTTTTCAATGAGTTCTTTATTTTCTGTTTTCCAGCCCATAAAAAATTGTCCTGCAAGAAAAATAATCATCAGAGTAATCAGAACAATACTTAAGCTGTTGCGATACAGGAAACTGGTGCGTGACATAGTTCTGAGTTTAAGGGTTAGAGTTCAATATTTAAAGTTTAAGGTTTAAAGTTTAAGGTTTAAAGTTTGGAGTTTATGAATCACGTTTTTGATAAGGGAATACCTTCTGGAGGTTCTTTGTGGTGGGTCCGGTAAGGATTTTTCCGTTGACATTAAATCGGGAACCGTGACATGGGCAATCCCAGCTCAACTCCGCACTGTTCCACCGGACTTCACATCCTGCGTGTGGACAGGTACTTCTGAGCAGATGTAAAGTGCCGTCATTTTCTTTGTAAAGAGCATAAGATTCTGATTCATATTTGATCACTTTCGCTTCACCTTCACCAACTTCTGAAAAAGAATCAATTTTCTCGGTTAAAATCTTATCTTTTATAAAATCAAAGGCCATAGTTGCCGTTTCTTTTACAAAATCTGAAAATCCTGCAACAGGTTTGATTCTGGAAGGATTGAACAGCTCTCCATATTTACTTTTTCCTGTCAGGATAAGGTCATGCAGGATCTGTGACGAAAGTGTTCCGAAGATCATTCCGTTTCCTCTGAAGCCTGTTGCCACAAAAATTCTTTCTTTGCTTCCGGGAAGTTTTCCTATATAGGGAAATCCGTCCACTGGCTCGTAATATTGGCTGGACCAGCTATAATAGACTGTTTCTACCTCAAAATATTTTCTGACATAATTTTCAAGTCTTGAAAAACATTCTCCGGTATTATCAGCATGCCCTGTTTTGTGATCTTCTCCTCCTGCAATCAATAGATTTTCGCCTTCAATATTCTGAATACGGTAATAATGATAGGGCTCGCAAAGGTCATAACCAAGCTCCCACGGATATTTGCCATTTTTCATGGTAAAAGCCATGGCATAGCTTCTGTAGGGAGCATTTGTAAAATGAAGAAGATTGACTCCAGGCGGAATATGGGTAGCATAGACTACATTTGAGGCCTTTATTTCCCCTTTTGAAGTTTTTAAAACTACAAAATCATTTTGCTCATCATGTTCTTCACAATGGCAGTTTTCTACAATAAAGCCGCCCAGTTTTATAAAAGCTTCGCAGAGCGCCTTACTATATTTTACTGGATGAAAATGCCCCTGCCCGGGAATAAGCACCGCTTCTCTGAATGGGATGGGAAAAGGAATTTCATTCACATAACTCATTTCATGACCTACCCTGGCTGCTCCTTCTACAATATCTTTTAACTGTTCTTCCTGTTTTTCATCCAGGGCAAAAAGGTAAGCTGACTTTCTTGTGAAATCACAGCTGATCTGATATTTCTGAATATTATCTTCAATAATGCTGATGGCATCAGTTCCGGATTGTGCATACAGTTGTGCATTATCCAGTCCAAAATCACGGATAGCCTGATTAAAGGTTGTATCAAAAAAATCGTTTAAATGGGCCGTTGTGCCGCCGGTAGTTCCAAATCCTATATTGGCTGCTTCGAGGATAACACATTTCTTTCCGGATTCCTGAAGTTTCAGCGCTGTTGAAACTCCTGTAATTCCACCTCCTACAATGGCAACATCAAATAATGAGCTGAGATCCGTTTCTGTAGAAAATTTTCTGATCTCTTCCTGCCAAATACTTTTTCTTGCACCGTCTCTGTACATCATCAGAATTTTTTATTGTTAACTTATTTGATACTCAGGGTATCACTTTCGGGCAGACCGGATTTATCGGTATTGGACGAACTGCTTTTCTGATCCCTTTTCTGGTTTTCGTCTTCATCAATATTACATCGGCAGGAAGTAAAAGCAAACAGGCTGATAACGCCTAAAATAAGTGCTGTAGTTTTCATATTTTAAATATTTTTATGTTTATACTTTTATATACTTTAGCCATTTACTATCAGCCCTCCATTGGGGTGTAGTACCTGGCCCGTAATCTGTGACGCATCATCACCTGCCAGAAACAGGAAACTGAAAGCGATTTCTTCAGGAGTAGCATTTCTCTCCAATGGAGGTTTATTGGGATTTTCTTTCTTTTCATCAAAAGTTTCTTCGGTAAGTGGTGTAGCCACTGGTCCCGGAGCAACGGCATTGATCCTGATTCCTTTGGGTTTTGCCTGCAGTGCCAGAGAACGGGTGAAGGAAACAATAGCGCCTTTTGTTGCAGAATAATCAAGGAGTTCAGGATGTCCCTGATAGGCGGAAACGGAAGTGGTATTGATAACGCAGCTTCCTTCTTTTAAATAAGGGAATACTACTTTTGTTAACAAAATCATTCCGACAATATTGGAATCAAAGGTCTGTCTGATGTTTTTCTCTTCAAGCTGCTCAATACTTTCTGCAGGAAACTGAATTCCGGCATTATTGATGAGAATATCAATTTTTCCGAATGCCGAGATCACTTCTTTTACCGTTTCTTCACAAAAATCATAATCATTGATATCTCCTTTGAAAATGAGACACTTTCTATTCAGATTCTCAATTTCCGCTTTTGTTCTTCCGGCGTCGTTGTCACTGGAATGATAAATAATGGCAATATCTGCACCTTCCAGGGCAAAAAGAAGGGCAACAGCCTTTCCTATTCCGCTGTCTGCACCGGTAATCAAAACTGTTTTATTGTCTAGTTTTCCTATCATAAGTCTTTTTATTCTTCTGTTGAAGGTTTCTGCATTTCTGCCATTCTATGAGCCGCCATACTGTCACTGGCTATATTCGCCATTGCTACAGAAAGTTTGTTTTTTAACCCTGATATTATTTTATCATCACCATTCATCAGAGCATGATAACCATCAGCAGCCACTTCTTCCGGAGATGCCAGATTATCACGGTCTTCAAGTATTTTGCTTCTGTTCATATCCGCTTTATTAAAGAAATCGGTATCGGTAGGTCCCGGTAAAAGAGCCGTCACAGTAATTCCGGAATCTTTCAGCTCTTCACGGATGGCCTCAGACCATGATAATACAAATGCTTTAGTACCGTGATATACCGAATGCCACGGGCCGGGAGCTTTGCTGGCTACAGATGCCAGATTTAAAATCTTTCCTGACCCCTCGGGCAGCCGGTCCTTTAAAAACAGTTTGGTCAATATGATGACTGAAATGATATTTAACTGAACAATGTCTACTTCCCTGTGGATATCCGTATCCTGAAATTTCCCGTACACTCCCTGCCCGGCATCATTCACTAATATTTCAGGGCTTATTCCATTCATTTTTAATTCGGAATAAAGAGAATAGACTTCTTCCTGTAAGAATAAATTTTTGGAGATGCTGATTACATTCACTCCGTAATTTTTGAATTCATCGGCTTTTCTTTTCAGCTCTTCATGATCTCTGGCCACAATAACAAGGTCATAACCGTCTTTTGCAAACAGTTTTGCCAGTTCGTAGCCTATACCGCTGGTAGCACCTGTAATGAGTGCATATTGATTTTTGCGTTCCATAGATTTATTTTAAGATTAAAAGCCTGTTGAGTTCACTTTTAAAACATCCCAAAATAAATTCGGTGTAATATAGCTGGGCATTCAGGGCTTGAGTTTTAGGATGTAATTCCAGTTTTTTAGTCAGGATGATCTCACCTTTGTAAGAAAATGAGAAATAGGCAAAAATTTTATACCCGGAATTGCGGATTGGTGTACAGTAACCGGTGGTGGCAATAGACCAGTCGGACTCGTAAAGCCTTGCTACATTTAAAGCCATCGTCTCTGCAATATTTTCTGAAACGCAGTCACATTCTTCGGCCTCCTGCCTGTTAACTTTCAGTAATTTTACTTTTTCTGACAAAGAATAGGCTGTCATTCCTCCTTTGTAGAACATGGTAGCATTTGGCATCTGTGAAAAAGCCAGCTGCAAACACCCTGAAGTAACACTTTCAGCAATTGAAATGGTTTCATCCGTGGTCATGAGTGACTGACTTATATATTCGAGAAGATTTTTTTGAAAATCCATACTATTAAATTTTGAGTAATTGGTTTATCGTTTATTTTAATTAAAAGCCTGCGAGCTTCCAGGGGTCAAGAACGACCTTTACACATCCGTCTTCTTTTTTATCAAAAATTTCGTATCCTTTGCTTACTTCATCAAGAGATAAACGATGGGTAATAACATCATCAAGGGTGATTTTTCCGGTCACCACATAATCCATGAGTTTGTCTATAATAGGATGAACATTG
The DNA here is from genome assembly GCF_050470705.1 of Chryseobacterium sp. NRRL B-14798. NCBI lineage: Bacteria > Pseudomonadati > Bacteroidota > Flavobacteriia > Flavobacteriales > Weeksellaceae > Chryseobacterium > Chryseobacterium sp. NRRL B-14798. The sequence continues at coordinate 2,662,402 of NZ_JBFLUL010000005.1, forward strand.
CACTGTCCTGCTTTAAGTGTAATTCCCTTGTCAAAAATTTGTCCAAGTCTGAAATTGTCATAATTAACGGGATAAACTCCCAGAACAGAAACAATGCCACCTCTCCTTACCGCACTCATGCATGCTTCCAGTACTTTGACAGAGCCTTTCTCAAAGTTTAAAACAGCTTTTGCACGGTCTATAAAACTTCTTTCCGGTTCAAAACCTACGGCTTCAATACATAGATCTGCACCCCGCCCGTCTGTCATATCCCTGATGTGTTCAATAGTGCTTTCAGCATCTTCCCACAAAATGGTTTCACATCCTGTAAGCATTTTGATTCTGTCTAATCGGTATTGAAGCGTATCAATTACAATAACTTTACTGGCGTTATGAAGAACAGCGCTTTTTGTGGCCATTGTCCCTACGGGGCCTGCTCCAAAAACAGCAACATTTTCTCCTCCTTTAAGCTCTCCCCACATCACTCCTGTGTAGCCTGTTGGGAAAATATCAGTAAGAAATAAAACCTGTTCATCACTAAGATTTTCCGGAACTTTTCTGGGACCAAAATTCGCGTAGGGAACTCTTACATATTGGGCCTGGCCACCGTCATATCCTCCATACAGGTCGGTGTATCCGAAAAGAGCTCCGCCTTTTTCTTTAAAAATACCTCCTTCCGGGCCGTAATAATCGGGATTACTGTGTTCACATGCGGTGGGAAGATCATGCTGGCAGAAGAAACAGCTTCCACAAGCAATGGGAAAAGGAACTACTACCCTGTCGCCTGCTTTCAGGTGACTGATGTTTTTCCCGGTTTCTTCTACGATACCCATAAATTCATGTCCCATTACCATGGGTCTGGCCTGCGGAATTCCTCCTGAATACATATGGAGATCACTGCCACAAATCGCTGTGGAAGTTACTCTCAGAATAATATCATTTTCATCCAGAATTCTGGGATCTTCTACGGTATCACAGGTAATATTACCTGGTGAATGAAAAACGGCTGCTTTCATAATCTAAATATTTAAAGTGATTGGTGTTGGTGTGAAGGGTGTTTTATGATTACGCGTTTCTCTCCTTTTCAAGATCCCAGACTCTGTGTTGGGCAATAGCCTGGATGAATTTATCTGCCGGATCTCCGTCTTCCCATGTAATGATTCCGGGATCCTCATGTTGTTTAGCGGCTACATTGGAATTGTGGTAAAGCACCTCCGTATCTTTTCCGAAGTAAATTGCTTTACAGTGTTTATAAGCTTCATTGATGAAATGCAGAACCAGATGTTTGTTTTCAGCAATCATCAGCTCTTTTACGGAATCTTCTCCCGGGCAGATCGCAAGGGCATCAAAACAGACACTTGCCGTACTGCTAAGAGAATGTTTCGGAGTCAGTTCTGAACCGTCATTCAGTTTTACGGGAGCAACACTTGTTGCAATCAGTTCAACTCTGGCACCTTCTGCTTCAAGTTTTGTTTTAAGATCATTGACAACTCCTCCATCAGCGCCATTAGCCAGAATAAAGCCAATTTTACGGCTCTTAATTGTATTTTTAACCGTATTCTTCATACTTAAAGCATCGGATATCTTTGTATGAGGTTCTCTTTCTTCGCTTTGAAGGTCTATGATGTTACTATCCGCCGGCAGACTTTGATTGGGCCATTCCAGTTTTTTAACTTTCACTCCTAATTTTTCTGCTACCTTCCAGGCAAGGTCTGTATCAATATAGGCAAGCTGTCCTACCAGTCTTTCTCTGATCTCAGGACGGGTTACTTTTGATAATTCAAAGATCAATGCATTCTGAAGGTGTGTTTTCTCCGGTGCAGACTGGCTGTTATAGAATAATTTTGCCTGTGAATAATGATCCACAAAACTTTTACTTCTTTCTCTGATCTTAACTCCGGAAACTCTTTCCTGCTGGGAGGTAAAGCCGCCTTCAGACATCATCGCCTGGAAAGGACATCCGCCGCCTATGGAATTCGGTTCATAACTGCTTTTTCCTTTCACGATCTGCTGTCTCATATGACCATCTCTTTGGTTGTTATGAACCGTGTTGATAGATCTGTTGATCGGTATTTCATGGAAATTGGGAGATCCCAGTCTTGAAAGCTGAGTATCGGTATATGAAAATAATCTTCCCTGCAGCAGCGGATCATTGGTGAAATCTATTCCTGGAATGATATGTCCCGGGTGAAAAGCAATCTGCTCGGTTTCTGCAAAGAAATTATCCGGATTTCTGTTAAGTGTTAATGTTCCGAAGAGCTGTACAGGAACATCTTCTTCAGGAACTATTTTGGTAGGGTCAAGAAGATCGAAATCAAATTTGTGCTCATCCTCTTCCGGTATGAGCTGTACTCCGAAATCCCATTCCGGATAATCCCCGTTTTCTATGGCCTCCCAAAGATCCCGCTTATGGAAATCAGAATCTACTCCGGAAATCATCTGAGCTTCGTTCCAGGCTACGGAATGAACACCTAACCTGGGTTTAAAATGGAATTTTACAAAATGTACTTTTCCTGCCTCATTGATGAATTTAAAAGAATGTACTCCAAAGCCTTCCATCATTCTCAGACTTCTCGGAATGGCTCTGTCACTCATCAGCCACATGATCATGTGCATACTTTCGGGCATCAGTGAAATAAAATCCCAGAATGTATCATGAGCAGATGCAGCCTGCGGAATTTCATTGTCCGGCTCTGGTTTTACAGCATGCACAAGATCAGGAAACTTAATAGCATCCTGAATAAAAAATACCGGCATATTATTGGCAACCAGGTCATAATTTCCTTCTTCGGTATAAAATTTTACCGCAAAACCACGGACATCTCTCGCGAGATCGGTACTTCCTTTACTCCCTGCGACGGTTGAAAACCGTACAAAAACAGGTGTTTCTTTTCCCAGCTCTGTTAAAAATTTTGCTTTGGTGTATTCTGCAAGGCTTTTAGTAAGCTTAAAAACGCCATGTGCACCGGAGCCTCTGGCGTGAACTACCCTTTCAGGAATTCTCTCATGATCAAAGTGGGTAATTTTTTCCCGCAGGATAAAATCTTCCAGTAATGAAGGGCCACGTTCGCCGGCTTTTAAAGAATCCTGATTGTTATTGATCTTTAAGCCCTGATTGGTAGTCAGTTTTTCATTATCATTGGAAGTACTGTGTACATCCAGTTGTTCTGCTTTTTTGTTGTGTTCGTTGGTGTTCATATTCATAATCTTTTTGTGGTTGGTGTATTTTCTTTCAAAAGCAGTAGATCATGGGACACAGAAATTAATCTGTCTTATTTCCCAGAATTTCAAGAATCCTGTTGATATATTCTTCTTCCTTCAGAACTTTATAATAAGCTGTTTTGGCATACAACGTGAAGGCAGGAGACTCATATCTTATTTCAGCATCCAAATCTGTGGTTTTCGTTGTGTTATTAAAATGAAACTCACGGATATTGAGGATGTATTCTTCCATATAATTGTCTATCACTCCTTTCAGGACTTCACAGGTAGCATTATTTTTAATCTTTTCTAAAGACTTGATCAGAAAAGCTGTAACTCCGTAAGAATTCATAATAGACGGAAATAAAGACTCATTCTCTATTGCATTATTTTTATCATTCAGGCCGGAATGTTGTAAAGTGTCGTTTTCAAAAGTCATATTTAAGAATGGTTTTTAGTTATTAGAAGCTTCCAGATATTTTTCAAAATAATGAAGGTCATTTTTATCTTTTATGGATAAATAAAACATGATCTGTTCCGGTTCTTTTAATCCGATACTGCCGAAGCAGTCGAAGTGAGCAATTAATGCCTGTATATTTTCAATATCAATATCTTTCAGAATAATAAATAAAAGAAAAATATTTTTTTTGATCTCTTTTGCATAGATTGCTGCCCCGTCTTCAAAACACTTCCCGGTATTCGGTATTTTTATAAAATCCTTATGTCTCAGTGTCTTTATTATTTTCTGGCATTCCATATATTTTGATTTCATGATTAAAATAAGCCATATAGAACAAGCTACATGGCTTATTACATAGTTTTAGTCTTCCTGTTCTGCATCAAAGTTGATGGATGTTTCTGCAATATCTGTAAGATAAGAATCGGTGTCTTCTTCTTCCTGAAGCGTTCTTTCAAGCAGATCGGCTGCCTTATCATGTCCCATAGTTATGGCAAGCTGGGCCAATCCGCCATAAGTGGCAATTTCGTAATGTTCTACTTTCTGTGCTGCAATAATAAGGGCAACATCTCTTGTTGCGGTACCGTCTTCTGTAGCTTTGATGACTTCTTCCCCTTCTTCAATAATCCCTTTGATAGCCTTACATTCTTTCTGTTCAGGCTTTTCATCAATGAGTTTGAAAACTTTTTCCAAACGCTTAACATGTTTTTGAGTCTGAAGGTGATGGTCTTCAAAAGCATCTTTCAATTCTTCAGCAGTAGCTGCTTCCTGCATTTTTTCCAATGCATCCAGAATGGCATTTTCAGCAAAATAAATGTCCTTCAGGGCACTCACAAAGAACTTGTGAAGGGGTGAATTTTTCATTTCATCCTGGTTGACAGTTGTCTTGTCTGCCGTACCTTTTTTGGTGGCAGAAACTGCCGTATTGGTTTCTAATATTTTATTGGGCATGGTGTAAATGGTGTTTGTTATTAAAGGATTACCTCTTTATATATGGCTAAAGAGGCAATCCTGGAAAAAGAATTATGAATTACGTCTGCCTCCGAATCCGGAACGACCTGAAGATCTTCCGCCTCCGTGGGAAGCTTGGCCTCCCATTCTGGCTATTCTTGTACGCTCAGATTTACTCATTGCAGCAAATCCTCTTCTTGAACTTCCTGAATTAGAGTTGGAGTTCGAGCCTCCTCTTCCTGAGCTGTTACTGTTGTTTCCTGATCTGGATGAACCTCCTCTTCCTGAATTGGAACCTGAGCCTGAAGATCTTCCGCCTCCGTGGGAAGCTTGGCCTCCCATTCTGGCTATTCTTGTACGCTCAGCTTTACTCATGGAAGCGAAACCTCTTCTTGAAGTACCATCTCCTGATGATGACCTGCCTCTGCCTCCTGATCTGGAGCCGGAACCAGAACTTGAACGTCCGCGGGAACCACCACCGGAGTTTCCTCCACGAGAACCACCTCTACCAGAAGTAAATCTTCCCTGGCTGTCTCTCTGCTGGTTACCGTTTCCGCCTCTGGAACCACCTCTTCCTCCTCTACGGCCTCTCTGATCATCATCATCGTCTTCTTCTTCGTCGTCATAATCATCATCTTCTTCATCATCATAATCGTCGTCGTATTCATCATAATCATCTTCATCGTAGTCATCGTCATAATCCTCATTTTCATTATCAAAATAATTTTCATATTCTGAAAAATCATCATCATAATCTTCATCTCTGGTTGCATCGTTGAAACCATGATCATATCCTAACTGATATACTTCTTCAAGGTTTTCTGATGAATGTGACTGTCCTCTTGAACTGCGGTTTCTTGAATTTCTAGTGTTCATAACTGAATTTTTTTTATTAATATTTGGTGATGTGTATTGCAGCCCGTGACTAGTATTAGACGGCAACAGTTGGATGTCGGTAATTTTAAAATGATAATAAAAGCAAATGCTTTTTACGTTCCTTTTTTACTAAGGTTTAGAAAATTGGATTGAAAATTTATATTTCAAATGTACGTCAGAATAATTCACTTTTTTATGACCTGGATCATGTTAATGCGGATTAATACAAAATTTTTCAGTCATTTATGATAATTCTGCCAGATTTTTTCATCTTTTCAAGAGCCCGGAATACATTTTCCATATGCATGTCCGTAGGATTGACAATCTGTTGTCCTGCCAATTCAATGTGGAATATTTTAGACAGTCTTCATGGTGATAGCTTTTCAGGTAATCCGGTAAACCTTTCAGCCTCCGCACAGCATTTTCTGATGCAAGACTCTGTCCCATTTTTAAAGTATAATAGATTTCCTGCGATAAGCAGGCATTCACTTCCATTGAAAGATCAGGATTCCCGTCTGTCATTTCAAAGAAAATATTTTTGGAAAGTCTTATAATACGGGAATCCTTTTTTTTGAAAACTGATTCCCGTTTTTATAGTTCCTGTCCTCTGCACTCATGGAGTACAGGAGACTTTCATCAATATTCATACAGCTTATCGTTTTCATATCTTCAGAAAGATTTAAATGAAAAAAATCACAAAATTTTCTATGTCAAATGAATGCTAATATAAAATTTTACGATTTTCAATTCTTACGATTTTATCCCTTTCCATATGTTTGATGGTCCTTATTGCGGTTTCTACACACAAACCTGTAAGACTAGCCATCTGTTGTCTAGTTAAAGGAATCAGGAATGAATAAGGACGTGCATCTTTCTGGAAACTCTTCAAATAATCCATCAGTCCTCTAAGTCGTATCGAAGGATTTTGCGATGAAAGATTCTGCATCATGATGAATTTATAGTAAAGGCGTTCGGAGAGAAAACTGTTGACCTCCATGTATAATTCGGGGTTTTGGTTCAGCAGATTGAAAAAAATGGATTTATGAAGCCTTAAAACAGTACATTCTGTAATAGCTTCAGCATTCATAGGATAAGGTTTTTCTATAAAAAGAATAGATTCTCCACAGCTTTCTCCGTCGGATAAAATATTCTGAATAAATTCTTTTCCTTCCTCATTATAATTATTGAGTTTTACTTCTCCGTTAATAATCTGGTAGTAGTAATTGGGTATATCCCCCTCGCAGAATATCACTTCTGAAGGGTTATAGTGTCTCGTTTCTGCTCCCGCTGAAATCAAAATGTTTTCGTCGATAACCATAATAGTTGTTTTTGGTGTTGTTTTCTTCTTCTCCTCTTCTTAATCTTAGTAAAATATATATTGGTAATCGATACTTAATGAGTGCAAAAAGTACACCTTAATGATTGTTTTAAAAGTTAAAAAAAGTTAAAAATATTAATAACTCTAATTGTATATTTTATTTATTGGTTAAGTATTACCACTAAAAATGCAATTAAATTGATTTTTTGATACCACATATTTAAGCTGTAATTTCAACAATTTGTAGAAATACAAAATAATAAAACCCATTTTTACTTAATAAAAACGGGTTTTTCAAAGTAATAACAGAAAAAACTGCTATTTCTTTGGAATTTTATTTTTAGGGGTTGTCGTGGTATCTGTAAGTTTTTCTGAGGAAACCGTATCACTGTGTACTGTATCGGAAGGGATTGGATTTACCGTGGAAACAGAATCCGTTCTGATGGTATCAGCTATGACAGTATCTGTTGTAACATTGGTTTCTGTTTTGGATTCTTTTTTACAGCTCAGGACCATAAATCCTATAAGCAGGCTTGATATAATAAACTTCATAATGCTCTATTTTGTGGTGATGTATCAAAAATAGACTATTGTGAAGCCGTTTTCTTATGACTTGAGTCATAATGCTTTATATTTAATTATTTTGCAAATTTTTTAGTTCCTGCAACACATAAGATGACGCCCACTGTCACCCCCAGCATTCCCACACTTACCTGCTCATGAAGAAGCCAGGCTGCGAGTGCCAAGCCAAAAAAAGGCTGGAGCAGCTGCAGCTGTCCAACAGTAGCAATTCCGCCTTGTGCCAGTCCTTTATACCAAAATATAAACCCGATAAACATGCTGAAAATCGAAATATAAGCCATTCCAAACCATCCCTGAAAACTAACATTTTCAATATCATCAGGAAAATAGATAAAAAATAAAGGAATCATAACAGGCAGTGCCAATACCAAAGCCCAGGAAATTACCTGCCAGCCGCCTAATGTTTTAGATAGCTTCGCGCCTTCAGCATAACCCATACCACATAAAATAACGGCAAGCAGCATCAGAATATCGCCAACAGGTGACGCTGATATCCCCTGCGAAACAGCATAGCCAATCACCAAAAGACTTCCTGTAATAGAGAAAAACCAAAATATAGGATGGGGTTTTTCGCCACCACGCATCACTCCAAATACAGCTGTTGCCAAAGGCAGCATTCCAAGAAATACAATAGAATGTGCTGAAGTAAGATATTGAAGTGCCAATGCAGAAAGAAGCGGAAAACCTACCACACAGCCAAGGGAAACCAAAAGTAATGGAATTAAATCTTTTTTAACAGGACGTTTTTCTTTACCCAGCCATAATACGATAAGCGCAAGAATTCCTGCAACAGCCGCACGAACAATCGTTACAAAAATGGGGCTCATTTCCATTACGGCTAACTTTGTGGCCGGCAAACCTCCACTAAATAATACGACACCTATAAAGCCATTGATCCAGCCACTTATATTTTCATCTTTTGATATTTGTTTTGTCAACATGGTATTCAAACTTTTTAACTGATGTTCAAAATTAGAAAGGATAATCCGATAAACACAGTATCAGTTTTGTATATTTGCATGAGCACAGTTTGACAATATGAGTAAAGAATTTTTGTACACGGAAATTGCAGACGGTATTGCAGGACAGATCAGAAATGGTATTCTTAAGGCCGGAGACAAGCTTCCTTCAGTGAGAATGCTATGTCAGGAACATCAGGTAAGCATGAATACGGCCAAGCGTGTCTTTCTGGAACTGGAATCCCAGTCTTTGGTAGAATCCAAACCGCAGTCCGGCTATTTTGTAAGTCAGCTGCTTTCAGCAAAACTCCCTTTGCCGGAAGTAAGCCGTCCGTCATTGATCGCCAATAATGATGAACCGGATGAGCTGATCAGTAAAGTATATGAAAATATGGGTAAAAAGGATCTTACCTTCTTCTCTATCGGAATTCCGTCGGGAGATCTTTTGCCGCAGGCTAAACTAAAAAAAGAAATTGTGAATGCCACCAGGGAATTAAAAGATGGTGGTACCGAATATGAAGAACTTCAGGGAAATCTGAAATTAAGAAGAATGATTGCGGTACGTTCCTTACAATGGGGAGGCAATCTGAGCGAAAATGATCTTATCACCACCAATGGAGGAATGAATGCCCTTTCTTTCTGTTTGATGGCTTTAGGAAAGCCAGGAGATACCGTCGCGATCGAAAGTCCCTGCTATCCCGGAATTCTTCAGCTGGCCAACGGGCTGGGATTAAAGGTACTGGAGCTTCCTACACATCCTACTACAGGAATAGAAATTGAGGCTTTAAAAAAGTTAATTCCCAAAATAGATCTTTGTCTCCTGATTCCCAATTTTAATTCACCGTTGGGAAGCTGTATGCCTGATGAAAATAAAAAAGAAATTGTAAAAATACTTTCTGAAAATAATATTCCGTTGATAGAAGATGATGTGTATGGAGACCTTTATTTTGGTTCCAGCCGTCCGAAATGCTGTAAATCTTTTGATAAAGACGGAAATGTACTGTATTGCAGCTCTATTTCAAAAACTCTGGCTCCTGGTTACCGCGTAGGTTGGATTGCTCCTGGAAAATATAAAGACAAAATCATGAAGCTGAAGCTTCTGCACTCTACCTCTTCTATTTCCATTGTGAATGAAGCGGTGGCTAATTTCCTGAAATCCGGAAAATATGAAAAACATCTTCAGCAGCTGCGCAGAACATTACAGATCAATTATCAGAATTATGTTCAGACCATTGCAGAATCTTTTCCGGAAGGTACGAAAACCAGCCGTCCACAGGGAGGCTTGTCTTTATGGATAGAATTTGATAAAAATATTCGTACAACAGAATTATATGATCTGGCTATCAAACAGAACATAAGTATCGCGCCCGGAAGAATGTTTACTTTTCAGGAGCAGTTTGAAAATTGTATGAGACTCTGCATAGGGCTTCCATGGTCGGAAAATACACAGGCCAAACTCAGACAGGTTGGACAGCTAGCCAAAAAGATTGATTTGAGGTAAGGAAGATAGAGGCTGGAAGATGGAAGTGATTATAGTTTTAAGAATAGATTTTTTCAATTCTTATTAATAAGGGTGTTTAACAGTTCTTTGTATTGATCAGAACTTCTGGCTTCCCTCTCCCATCTTCCAGCTTTTTTTATTTATTATCCGGGATGAAATTTTTCCTTGCCAGTTCTTTTCTTACTCGGCTCAGACTCTCAGGAGTAATTCCCAGATAAGATGCAATCATCCATTGCGGAACTCTCAGCAGTAAATCCGGATACATTTTGATGAATTTCATATATCTTTCTTCTGCAGTCTCTCCCAGCAAAGAGTTGATCCTGTTCTGAAGGCTTCTGATGTGTTTCTGAAGGAGAAAATCACTTCTTTCAATACTGTTCGGAAATTGTTCTACCAGTTTGTTGAAGAAGTCAGGATGGAGAAACAAAACCTCAGAATCCTCCACGGCTTCTATATAATAAATAGACTTTTCATTGAAATAAAGACTGCTTCGGTCAGAAATCAGCCAGCTTTCCGGAGCAAACTGTATAATATGTTCTTTTCCGTTTTTATCAATGGAATACATTTTTAAAAGCCCTTTTTCTACGAAGAATATATGACGGCAAATTTCACCATACTGAAGAAGAAACTGATTTTTTGGAATTTTCTTTACCTCATAGTGCAGGCTGCAGGTGTTCACATTCTGAAGTGGAACATTTAAAACTTTGGCTAAATAATTATTTATATTCTTCATGATACAATCTGGCTTAAAGAAATATCCTGGTGTGAAGCACTGTTAACAGGTTTTCCGTTCTCTATGACAATCAGCTGCGGACTTTCGTGTCTGATCTCAAAATCTGCGGCTATTTTGTTGGAAACAGGTCGGTGAGCCAATAAATCCAGATAGTATACATGTACCGGCTGCTCTGAATTCTCTACTTCTTTTTCAAAATTTTTCAGAACAGTTCTGCTGATAAAACAGCTTGTAGAATGCTTGAATATGGCGATCTTATTTTGAAAAGAATCTTCTATAGCTTTGGTAAGATCCTCTTCAGATTCTATCTTTTTCCAGAATGTTTTTTGCTCAGGGTTTTCACTTTTCCCACCGAATATTTTATCAAAAAAACTCATACATTAAATTGTTTTAGATGATGATCAAGATGCTTGTATTCTAAAAATGTCCAGTCTTTTTCAGTCATGTTTCCGAATAGTCTGTGGTGATCCGGCAAATTGCCATTTTCACAGGCTTCCCGGAATTCTTCCAGCGTTTTCAGCAGATTGGTTTTTGATTCATCAAAATCACATTCAAAATTAACGATTAGTTTTTGAAAAGTAGGCATGTTTCTCGGAATTCCATTATTGAAAACATACATTTCTATTTTAGTAAAAACCCCTATTGTTCCAAACAAGAGATTGATACGGGGAAGTTCCAGATTTTTCAAAGCTACCTGAAGAACCAGATCACAATGTTTTAGCATTTGGCACACGTTCATTTTTCCCCATCTTCCGGTGGAGTTTTCAGATAACAAAGAAATTCTATCTATAATTTCCTGATAGTATATTGGATTATTGAGACTCTTCCTTACCAACCTTTCTCAATCTTCAGGTTTTCAATATGAGCAAAATGATGATCACAGTGCCACACATACAATGCAAGACTTTCTCTTAAATTATAATTTTTCTGATGCTCGGGATGATGGAAAGTCCTTTCAAACTGTTTATTGGTAAGGCTTTTAAGAAGCACTACCCATCTCTGGTGGGTTCCTTTTAACATTCTCATAGCAGGTTTTACAGGCATATGAAAGCTGTCCTGAAGCTCTGCCCATTTTGCCTCGTTATACAGTTTTATGGTAGGGTTATCTTCTGTGAGAGCCAGTTTAAAGCGGATAAAACTGTTCATATGACTGTCTGAAAGGTGATTTATCAGCTGTCTTACCGTCCAGCCTCCTTCTCTGTAAGGTGTATCCAGTTGGTCGTCTGTAAAGTGTTCAATGAGATTCTTTAGCCGGCCGGGAAAGTCTTTAATGACTTTGATATAAGTATCCAATGTGATATCACAGATGTTTTCTGGCACTTCAAACGGTCCTATCGGGAACTTTTTTTTCTCTAAATCACTCATTGCTCAGGTTTTAATTTTTTAATGATTGCCGATCTGTATTATTATTTATTAGAATAATATACGAATTTCAGCTTGTGCGAATTTATCAAAAATTCAAGAATTTAAAGTGAATAAAGCATTAATTGTACCGATAATAATTTTTGTGGTACCGATTTTTTTATTAAAAAAGGTTTCAATTGTATACACTGAAACCCTTTTTATTTATTATAAATGATTAATATCCATGTAAATCAATACCTTCTGTTCTTTGCAGGGTTACTTTTCTACCCATTTTCTTTTGAATCACCCGGAAATGCTGTAATTCATCATCCGTCAGAATACTGATTGCGATTCCCTTTTCGTTAGCGCGTCCTGTTCTTCCAATACGGTGAATATAATCCAGAGGTGAACGCGGCAATTCATAATTGATAACACATGGCAGAGATTCAATATGGATTCCTCGTCCAATTAAGTCTGTAGCCACCAAAATCTGGGCTCCGTTTACTTTAAATTCTTCCAGGTTGTTTCTTCTCGCTCCCTGTGACTTCTGGCTATGAATGGCCACAGCTTTTATTTTATTCTTTTTAAGTTTCTCTACCAGATTATCCGCAGACCTTGTAGATGAGACGAAAACAAGTGCTTTTTCAACTTTCTTTTCTTTAATTAAATATCGTAAAAAAGGTCCTTTATTTTCGGGAGCAACATGGTATGCCAGCTGTTCGATATTATCAATTTCAACCTCTTCTTTTTTAATTTCTATAATCGCAGGATTGATGGAAAGACGTTCTTTCATTTCTGAAACTTTATCATTCAGGGTTGCTGAAAATAAAGTAGTCTGTTTCGCCACAGGCATCATGGCAAAAAGTTTATTCATTTCTTCGCCAAAGCCGAGCTGAAACATTTTATCAGCTTCGTCAATCACCAAATGCTTAATTCCTGAAATACTCAATGCATTATGATCAATTAGGTCTAACAGACGTCCCGGTGTGGCAATCAAAACTTCCACACCAAACATTCCTTTCATCTGTGGATTGATAGAAACACCTCCGTACACTGCCATTGTACGGACTTCTCTCTTTAGGTTATCAGTGAATGCCCTGAAAACTTCATCGATCTGAATAGCCAGTTCACGGGTAGGAACCAATATCAGAACCTGAACATTACGATCTTTTTTTACTTCTGCATTCTGTAATTTTTCTAAAATCGGCATCACAAAACACGCCGTTTTCCCGGAACCTGTCTGCGCAATTCCCATCAGATCTTTTCCCTGCAAAATGACAGGAACAGCCTGCTCCTGGATTGGAAACGGTTTTAAATACCCTAACTTTTTGACAGAACGAATAATATTGTGTGATAATCCTAACGATTCAAATGACATAAAATACTTATTTCCCGCAAAGATACGCTATTGATATTTGGTTCATGCCTCAAAACAGCATACGTTGCAGACAAAATTCAATTATTTTAAGTGTTAAGTTCTTCGTTGATAAGCATTGAAAAATTTATGTTGCCGATTTGTCCGATAATTAGGGTTTGGACAAATTTTTGAAGATTAGTTTTGTAAATTTATCAAAAATTCGAGAAATCAATATATGAAAAAAGCGTTAATAATAGTCGATGTACAGAATGACTTTTGTGAAGGCGGAGCACTTGCTGTCCCTGGAGCCAGCGAAATTATTCCATACATCAATCTCTTGATGGAGGAAAATGAATATGATCAGGTGGTTCTTACACAAGACTGGCATCCTGCAGGTCATAAAAGTTTTGCAAGCAGCAATGGAAGAAAGGTGGGGGAAAGCATTATTCTCAATGGAGTTCCGCAATTTATGTGGCCGGATCATTGCATTCAGGGGACTTTCGGAGCAGAATTCCATAAAGATCTGAACAGAGATAAAGTAACCCATATTATACAAAAAGGTAAAAATATTGAAATTGACAGCTACAGCGGTTTTCAGGATAACAATCACTTTATGAAAACCGGTTTGGATGATTTCTTAAAATATCACGACATTCAATTGGTAGAAATCGTAGGACTGGCATTAGATTATTGTGTTAAGTTCACTGCACAGGATGCAGTAGCTAATGGATATATAACCTGTCTTCATTTCAATGGAACACGTGCAGTAAATGTAAAACCAGACAATGCCAGAGATGCCATCTATGAAATGATTGAGAAAGGAGTAACTGTTCTGGGATAATAAATAAGACGTACAACGATATAAAAACAAAAAGCGCAGAATTATTTTCTGCGCTTTTTTATTCTTTACTCTCAAAAGTACTGTTTAAAGCATTTTAAGGTTGTTTACTTCTAGTTCTGTAAGGATTCTCCAGTGTCCTCTTTTGATATTCTTCTTCGTTAATCCGGCAAACATTACTCTGTCTAAAGCTTCCACTTCGTATCCTAATCTTTGGAAAATTCTTCTGATAACACGGTTCCATCCGATGTGGATCTCAATTCCGACTTCGTTTTTAGGTTTTCCCTCAATATATGAAATCTGATCAACAACAGCTAATCCTTCATCAAGACGGATACCTTCTGCAATAAGACGTAAATCTTCACCGGTAAGTTTTTTATCCAATGTTACATGATAAATCTTTTTGGCATCAAAAGACGGATGCGTAAGTTTTTTAGTCATGTGACCGTCATTGGTCAGTAAGATAACTCCTGTTGTGGAACGATCCAGTCTTCCCACCGGGAAAAGTCTGTATGGAGAAGCATTCGCAACAAGATCCATTACAGTTTTTCTGGCTTTATCATCTTTGGTAGTAGAAATATACCCTTTCGGCTTATTCAACAGGACATATACAGGCTTTTCAGGAGTAATGCTTTGTCCGTCAAAAACCACTCTGTCTGTTTTCTGTACCTGGTATCCCATTTCAGTTACCACCTTTCCGTTGACTTCTACCAATCCCTGAGTAATCAGCTCATCAGCTTCTCTTCTGCTGCAGATTCCGGAATTAGCAATATACTTATTAAGACGGATGCTGTCTTTGTTAACGTCTTTTTCAATTTTATTCAATCTCCTTTTCTGAACAAAAGATCTCGTTTTGTCATCATTCCTGTCATCACCGCTGGAAGGTCTTCTTCCGTATTTCAGACTGCCTCTTTCATACTTATCTCTTGTATCGAAATTTTTTCCTCCTCTCTTAGGCTTTCCAAAAGATTTCTTCTCATAGCTCTCACTTTTATTCGTGATATAAGGTTTTCTTTCAGATTTTGAACCAAAATCGTCATTGGAATTTTCGAAACTGTCCGTATTTCTTTTAAAAGGTTTCTTTTCAAATCTTGAGTTGGATCCTTTATGTTCCGGCCCTTTTTTTCCTCCGTCTTTAGAGAAAGGCTTTTTAAAAGGTTTTGATCCTGAAGAATTTCCAGATCTGGAAGCACGAGAATCATCAGAACTTTTCTTGGTTGAAATTCTTGGTCTCTTTGGTCTATCTGAATTATTATTATCTCTGCTCATTCTAAAAATTTATGCAAAGATAGTAATTTAGTTACGAGTTAAAAATTAAGAATCATAACTTTGCACTATAGTTTACATTTTTAACTTTACATACAATCAAAGATGATAACAATATTAAACGATAATTTTTCACAGCTCAACGAGTTTCTTCACCAGAAATCTTTCAGTAAAATTTTTATTCTTGTAGATGAAAATACTCATGAATACTGTCTTCCGGTTCTTCTGGGCAATATGGAAACTGATCTTGGCTTTGAAATTTTAGAGATCGAAGCCGGAGAAGAAATGAAAAATATCCAGACAGCCAATCAGCTGTGGGAAATTCTTACGGAAATGCAGGCAGACAGAAAAGCACTGGTTATCAACCTTGGTGGTGGTGTAATTACCGATATGGGAGGATTTGTTGCCTCTACTTATAAAAGAGGAATCCAATTCATTAATATCCCTACTACCCTTTTATCGATGTGTGATGCTTCCATAGGAGGAAAAACAGGGATTGATCTGATGCACTATAAAAATATGGTGGGAACTTTTGCTTTTCCTGAACAAATCTTTATTTATCCAAAATTCTTAGAGACACTGCCTTTTAAAGAATTAAGAAGCGGATTTGCAGAAATGCTGAAACATGGACTAATTGCTGATAAAAATCATTGGGACCAGCTGATTCAGATCCGTAAACTGGAAGTGGAAACCGTTGTTCCTCATATCCAGGCTTCTATGAATATTAAACAGAATGTAGTAGATCAAGATTTCCACGAACAGAATATCAGAAAAACGCTTAATTTCGGGCACACCATCGGACATGCTGTGGAAAGTTTATGTTTACAGCAGGAAAATCCTATTCTTCACGGGGAAGCAGTTGCGATGGGAATGATTGCCGAAGCTCATCTGGCATATCTTGAAAATCTTATCTCTGAAGAAGATTCAAAAATTATCATTGAAAACATCCAGAGATACTATCCATACCTCGACATCAGCGATTTTAAAGATGAAGATATTACCGCATTATTACTGAATGATAAAAAGAATACAGACAGTAAAATCAACTTTTCTCTGCTTACAGGGATAGGTTTCTGCAACTATGATCATCAGTGCAGCCAGAAAAATATCATTGAAGCTTTATCTTTTTATAGAAAACTGAATGATGCCTAGTAATTTTCATAAAATAATTTCATTTTAGAATACCACTTTTGACAAAAATGTCAATTTAGACAACATCTAAACAAATGTTTATTTAAAGATTTAAGTCATTAATAATCAAATGCATAAAATTAAAACCACTTAAACGCTAAGTGGTTTTTTTATTGATTTTAATCATAAAAAATATTTTTGGCAAGCAATTTGAAAGATACTCAGCGTTCAACTGAAAATGCTGAACAGTAGTAAAATTTAAAATTAAGAAAGAGTAAAATTAAAAAATTAAAGTTATGAAAAAGTTAATTTTAGGATTAGCGTTAACTGCAGGAACATTCGCATTCGCTCAACAGACAGGAAACACATCTTCTAATCCGGTAACATTTGGGGTAAAAGGAGGAATGAACGTTTCTTCACTTTCTAACGGTGCAGATTTAAGTGATTCTAAATCAAAAATTGGTTTTAATGCAGGAGTTTTCGCCAACATCCCATTAGCAAGTTCTTTTAGTGTGCAGCCGGAAGTTCTTTATAATGACTTAGGTTCAAAAGTAACAAGAGAATATTCAGTACTTGGTAATAATTATAAGAGCGAATATTCAAGAAATTTAGGATACGTTGCTGTACCGGTAATGTTCCAGTATAATGCAACACCTGAGTTCTTCCTTGAAGCAGGTCCTGAATTTGGATTTCTTGTAAGCGCTAAAGATAAGTTAAAAAGTTCAACAAACAACAGTAACAATACACAAGTTGCCACTCTTGACAAAGATGATTTCCAGACTTTTAACTTTGGTATAGGTATTGGTGCAGGATACTACTTCATTCCTAATTTAGGAATTACAGCAAGATATACTGCAGGTCTTACTGACATTTACAAGAATAATTCTGGTGATGCTGTAAAAAACAATGTATTCCAGGTAGGTTTAGCTTATAGATTCAAATAAGCTTACATTCACTAACAAATTTTATATTCAATATAAAAGATCAGATTAATTTTTTAATCTGGTCTTTTTTTATGTTAAAATAATATGGAGTTAATAATTCACCATCAATACCTCCCATATAGTTGATTTTTCATTCGTTAAAAACATATAAAGTCTATATTCATGGGGTTTGACAGCATATTGTTTGTTGCTTCGCGAACGTTAAACAACATAAAATTAAACTAATCTATGAAAAAGATTTTTCTAGGCCTGGCCATTATCGCAGGTACTTCACTTTGCTCAGAGCACTTCTGCATCTACTGAAGCTACTACTCCATCCACATCTTCTAAAATCAAATTCGGTTTGAAAGCAGGTCTGAACATTTCTACCCTTTCCAATATGGATATGAAGTCAAAAGCAGGATTCTATGGTGGTGTATTTGCCAATATTCCTGTAGCTAAGGATTTTTCAGTGCAGCCGGAAGTTTTATATAGCGCTACGGGGGCAAAAGGAAAAGGAGATAATAATACCCAGCTTAATTTAGAATATCTTTCTGTTCCTGTCATGTTCCAATATAAGGCACTTCCTAATCTGTATGTAGAGGCAGGCCCGCAATTTAACTTTTTGATTGATGCCAGATTAAAGAAAACTGCTTCTACGAGCCTTCTTAAAAATGGAACTCAATCTTTCGATTTTGGGATCGGATTGGGAGCGGGTTATTTTTTTACCAAAAATATTGGGGTGAATGTGAGATATACCGCAGGCTTATCTGATATTGTAAAAACAAAATATCAGTACGGATATGACAGAGAGGGATCTGTAAAAAATGGCGTATTCCAGATAGGATTAAACTACAAATTCTAAAGTTTACTAAGTTTTTTAATGACAAGGAGGCCGGATTAATTTTAATCCGGCTTTTTTACCGCAGATAAAAAAATATTCTTAAAAAATGTATACTAAGTAGAAAATTAAGAACATAAATTGATTTTGGCACGTAGTTTGTTTCTTAAAGAAATGTTAAATAAAACTTAATAACTATTAAAAATAAACTTATGAAAAAGATTTTTTTAGGCCTTGCGCTTGTAGCAGGTACTTTTGCTTTCTCTCAGAAGACTTCAACTTCTACTGCTTCTTCTTCTCCAGTTAGATTTGGTGTGAAAGCGGGTCTTAATATTTCAACTCTTACCGAGAATGATTTCAATTCAAAAGCGGGATTCTACGGAGGATTATTTGCCAATATTCCTGTAGCTCAGGACTTCTCTTTCCAACCAGAAGTGTTATACAACGGAATGGGTGCAAAAATTAAAGGGACTAATGATATAAAAGTAAACCTGGATTATATTTCTGTACCGTTAATGCTTCAATATAATGCCCTTCCTAACCTATACGTGGAAGCAGGACCTCAATTCAGCTTTTTGATTAACTCAAAACTGAAAGCTGATTCCAATTCTGCAGATGCTAAAGATCTGTTCAAAGGTTTTGACTTCGGAATCGGTCTGGGAGCAGGATATTATTTCACAGACAATATCGGAATTACCGCAAGATATGTGGCTGGTTTAACGGATGTTGCCAAAGACAGACCGGATCTATCTGAAGACAAAGCTAAAAACGGAGTATTCCAGGTAGGTTTAGCATATAAATTTTAAGAAATCAGTTTAGCTTTTTAAAGCAGACTTCTCATCAATACAGAGCCGGATTTAATATAATCCGGTTTTTTTATTTGTCCCGATATTTTGGCAAGAAATTTGCCTGTAGAATAATTGATTGTACTCTATCCGGAATTTTTCCAACTTACGGTTCATGTTTCACAATGAGTATGCTTTGATTCATTTGATATTCAATTGAATATCAGAATTACAATCTAACTATTACCATTAAACTTTAACGGAACTGTGTCAGCCAAGCTGGCAATATGAGTACACAACAGAATATGGAAAATATTTTGTCTGTTCAATAAGATACATTTTGATTTCAATAGAAAAAGTCAGGTTTATTAGTTTACGCCTGACTTTTTCGCTTATTATGACTTTTATCACTTTATCCTTTTGTGGCAGATATTTTGATCCAAAAAAGAAAATTAAACTTTAAATCATGAAAAAACTCTTTGCAGTAATTGTAATTGCAGGTTGCCTTTTCGCGAATGCGCAGGAAAAACATCAGTCAAAATCTTCTCCTGTCACTTTTGGTGTTAAAGCAGGTTTTAACGGTTCTACACTTACCAGAGGAGATGGCTATGAATATGATAACAATGAGAAAATCAAAGCAGGTTTTCATGCAGGAGTGTTTGCGAATATTCCTGTTTCTAAGAAATTCAGCATCCAGCCAGAGCTTCTTTTCAGTCAGCTGGGATCAAAATCAGACTATAACTACAGAACCAGCTCGGGAAACTACAGAAAGACACAACACTATGATTATAGGACAACATTAAATTACCTTTCTCTTCCTGTAATGGTTCAATACAATATTCTTCCGCAGCTTTATGTAGAAGCAGGTCCTGAATTCGGATATCTGCTGGGAGGAAAGACAAAAGGAGATTTAACCACTATCGAGACTACCGGAAATTCAGTTACAGTACAGCGTACGGAATATATTTCACAGAGCATTTCAAAAAGCCTTTTTAATCGTTTCAATGTAGGATTAGGTATTGGTGCCGGATATTATTTCACTGAAAACTTTGGCGTAACCGCAAGATTTACGGCTGGGCTTACCGAAGTTTACAAATACAACGACGGTGATAAAGTAAGAAATAATGCACTTCAGGTAGGAGTAGTATACCGATTTAAATAGAGATATTTATTATTTTCAAAACTGGTGCCGGGCTTTAAAAAGTCCGGTATTTTTATTTTTATTCTTAAAAAGTACCCGGAAGTCCTTTTAATTCATGGAAAAGCCAATTCCAGTTCAATTTTTTTTATTATTTCAATTATCAATAATAAAGTGTAATGAGCCTTCAACTATTTTCACAAAACATTCATTATATAAAATATTTATTCATCAAAAAGGGATAAATGGTTTAAAATAAACTTTTCAAAAATCATCTCAAAAGCCCTTTAAACAGGCATTTTTCGACTTTGGCAAGCAATTTGCAAAATACTTGGAGTCTGATTGAGAGATATCCGACACACAAATAGTAAAATTAAAAAATAAAATTATGAAGAAGTTATTTTTAGGATTAGCATTAACTGCTGGTACACTAGCTTTCGCTCAGGAGACAGAAACAAAGACGGAAACTAAAACAGTCAATGCATCACCACTAAAAAAAGATGTACAACCCATTAGATTCGGAATCAAGGCCGGAGGAAACTCAGCTTATTTCAGTGAGCAAAAGTTTGGAATTAACACACAACAACTAGGTTTCCACGCAGGTGCATTCGTTAATATTCCACTTTCAAAACATTTCAGCTTACAGCCAGAGGTATTATACAACCAAATGGGAGCAAAAGATGTAATTTCATCTACAGAAACTGATAATGGAATTACGAATGTAAAAACTAAAGAAGAAGGTAGAGTAAAGATGAACTATATTTCAGTTCCATTGATGCTTCAGATGAGACCTACAGAGAAATTTTACGTTGAAGCCGGACCTGAATTCAGTTATTTCATCAACGGAAAGACTAAAGGAGAAAGAAGTGTAGCAAGTACTACAGGAGGTGTTACTACAACCACTACAAGTTCTAATACTGAAGATATCGACAAAGATCAGATCAATAAATTCAATTTCGGATTGGGTCTTGGTTTAGGATATGATATCACATCTAACATCGGTATCAGCGCAAGATATGTAAATAGCTTGACAAAAATTGATAAAAGCAGACCTGCTGCTGAAAACAACAACAGAGTATTTCAGTTAGGTCTTAACTACAAATTCTAATTAGAAACCAATTTTTTAACCGAAGTGCATTAACCTTGCACGCATAAAATAGCCGGAAGATTTTCTTCCGGCTATTTATATCAAAAGTTTTATTCAAATATTCTCGGATCATCACTGATCACCCCATCTATTCCCATTTCTTTTAATTCCTTTAATCTTTCTCTGGTATTCACAGTCCATGGGATTACTTTCATGCCTAATGAGTGGCATTCCTTTACTAATTGGGGCGTTACAAGATTATGTTCCGGGCTGTAAATTGTAGGAGTAAAACTCAGGAACTTCATATCTCCGGCTACTCCATTCATATGATCAGGATACATTCTGAACTTTTCTACCGGAATATTTTTAAAATAAGCCTGCTGCTGGGCCAGCTTTTTATCATCAACCTTTTCTACGAGTAAAGCAGTCATTATTCCAGGATATTCTTTATGAAGAATTTCCAGTGTTCTTGGATCAAAAGACTGAATGATCACCCTATCCTGGATCTTTTTTTCAATAATGATCTTCATCATCAGATCCACAAACTCTTTGGGTTCGGGATGGAATATATTGTCTGAGAAAGGACGTGTTTTGGTTTCTATATTATAATAAGGTAACGGCCTTTTCAATTCACGGGCATAAGCTTCAGATGCATCAATGACGTCTGAAAAGAGAGGTTTCTGAACCTTCATTTTCTTTTGATCAGGATAGTTTTCCAGTTTTTTCATTCCTACATCAAAGGTTTTGATCTTTGCATAAGACATTTCATAAATTTTATAATAAAACCCCGAATCCTTGGGAATATAGGTTCCATTTGGTTTTGTTACCAATTCAGGTGAAAGAAAAGCATCATGGGAAAGAATTACTTTTTTATCTTTTGTTATGGCCAGATCCATTTCCAATGTGGAAACATTCATTTTTAATCCGTTTTTCATAGCCGGTATTGTATTTTCCGGGTAAAGGGATTTTCCTCCGCGGTGTGCCTGCCTGTCAAAAGATTGTGAAGCATAAAATTGGGTAAATACAATAAAAATACCCGTGAATAGTGCATTTTTCATATCCTGAAGTTTTAATCTTACAAAATTAAAACTCCACTGTATATTGTATAATAAAGGAATATTAAGCTTTTGCTACATTTCTAAAACAAAAGAACCAGGTTGTACACCCGGTCCTTTTTATATTTCAATAAAGAGACTAATTGAATAAATCTACTTCTTCTCCTTTTCCTACAGGATATTCTTCTGTAAAGCATCCGAAGCAGTGGTTGGCTGATCCTAAAATATCTTTCAGGTTATCGATACTTAAAAACTCTAAGGAGTCTACTCCCAGGTAATTTTTAAGTTCTTCCGTAGTCATATTGGCAGAAATCAGATCATCTTTGGACGGAGTATCAATTCCAAGGTAGCAAGGAGCGATAATTGGAGGGGAAACACTTCTGAAGTGAATTTCCTTTACTCCTGCATCTTTTAAAATTTTAACCAGTCTTTTAGATGTTGTTCCACGAACAATAGAATCGTCAATAATGACTACTCTCTTGTCTTTCATTTCAGAAATGATCGGGTTCAGCTTAAGATTCACTACCCTTTCTCTCATTTCCTGTGTAGGAACGATGAAACTTCTTCCGATATATCTGTTTTTGATCAAAACCGGACGAAAAGGTATTCCTGAAGCTTTAGAGAAACCAATAGCAGCCGGAACTCCGGAATCCGGAACTCCAATTACCAGATCAGCTTCTACAGGAGCCTGTTCCCAGATTTTCTCTCCGGATTTTTCTCTGATCTCGTAAACATTGATATTTTCTAAGGTAGAGTCAGGTCTTGCGAAATAAATATATTCGAAAGAACAGATTCTCTGCTTACCTTTCGCTTCATCCATCATATAAGAATGAAGTTTTCCAGGTTCGTTTTCGTTGGTATAAATGATCTCACCAGGAAGGATATCACGTACATACTGAGCACCCACAGCATCCAATGCTACAGATTCTGAAGCTACTACATAAGATTTTTCATCAATAGCCCCCAATACTAACGGACGGATACCGTTGAAGTCTCTGAATGCAAAGAATTTGTTTCTGGTCATCCCTACTACAGAATAAGCTCCTTCAATCTTTTCCATGGTTGCTTTAATCGCTCCACGAAGACCTAAATCAAGGTTTTTCTGAATCAGTCTCAGGATAACTTCAGAATCGGAAGTCGCTCTGAAAACTACGCCTTCAGCTTCTAATTCTGCTTTTAATTCTTTGGCATTGGTAAGATTACCATTGTGTGCTATAGAAAGTATAATCTGGTCATATTCGTTTTTCGCGAAAAATGGCTGAAAATTATATTTCTTCTTATCTCCTGCAGTGGTATAACGGGTATGCCCAATTGCAGAATTTCCCATAAAAGTTTCAGGTTCCTGAATGTCTTTATAAACATCTAAAACCAGTCCTTCGTCTTTCATGTTTGTGATTCTTCCATCCTTTAAAACGGAAATACCACAAGCCTCCTGACCTCTGTGCTGTAATGCAAAAAGGCCAAACTGTGAAAGAGAGAAAGTATCCAGATCATTATCCGAATACATTCCGAAGATCCCACATTCTTCATTAGGAGCATCCAGTCTTTCCTCTTCCTGAGTTCTGAAAAGATTTCTTCCGTAGGTCTGGGTTTTAAACTGTTTTAAATATTCACTTTTATGAATGTCTAAACTTTTCATTTCTATTTTTTCTAAATTAAAAGATTAAAAAATTTAATGATTAAAAAGATTACAGCCTGTTTAATTTTTAAATGGTTTAATCTTTAAATAAATTAAATCTTATTTCTGTAAAAGATTTTTAAGACGGTTGTAGATTTCAACATAAGCCTCAGTAACTTCTCCTAAGTCTCTTCTGAATCTGTCTTTGTCTAATTTCTTCATGGTATCTTTATCCCAAAGTCTGCAAGTATCAGGAGAGATTTCGTCTGCTAAGATGATTTCACCGTCTGAAGTTTTACCTAATTCGATTTTGAAATCTACCAGGATGATATTGATTTTGTCAAACAGGTCGATAAGGATATCATTGATATCTGAAGATAACTCATACATTTCGTCAAGTTCTTCGTAAGTAGCTGCTCCTAAGAAAACGGCATGGTGATCATTGATAAGCGGATCTCCCAATTCATCTTTTTTATAACAGATATCGAAGATCGTTACAGGAGATTTAATTCCTTCTTCCACTCCTAATCTTTGCGCCATGCTTCCTGCAGAGTAGTTTCTTACCACCATTTCCAAAGGAATGATAGAAACCTTTCTTACCAGCTGCTCTCTTTCGTCTAATTTTTTGATGAAATGAGTTTTAATCCCTTTCTCATTTAAGTATTCAAAAATAAGGGTTGTGATTGCGTTGTTCATTTCCCCTTTAAGGTCTACCTGACCTCTTTTTTGAGCGTTAAATGCTGTAGCATCGTCTTTGAAACGTACTACTACTTCATCAGGATTATCGGTTGCAAATACTTGTTTTGCTTTCCCCTCGTACAACATTTCTTTCTTTTGACTCATAATTTTACTTTCTAAATTGTAGTTAGATTTATTGATTTATTTTATTATTATTCCTGTTAAGACAGCCAGTCCAAAACTCAGCAGTGTACCAATTAATACATACTCCGTAAGTTTTCTCTGTTTTGCCTGTGCAAGGTCGCTGAACCTGAAAACAGATTTGGCAGCTACCATGAAACCTACGCCTTCCCAATGATTCACCATAATAAAAGTGAAAACCAGCAGACGTTCTAAAATTCCGATATATTTTCCGGCACTTGATAAAGATTCGGTTTGAATAGTGTTGGGGCCATCCGGAGCAGGTGTCCAGGATGACAATAAGGTTTTGATAAAAATAGAAGCAGGTGTTGTCAGAAACAGCGCCGCCATAATTACCTTCAAAAATTCCTGATTTTGTACGAAGCCAAAACTGAATTCCCCGAAATAAAAAGAAACTCCGGCAATCACTGAAACATGCAGCAGCTGATCAATGAAAAACCATCTTTTCTTAGTCTTTACATTTTGAAATATAAGTTTGGAAGCATCAATCATAAAGTGAGTAATTCCCACCAATACAGCGACCCACCAAAGCTGAAGATCCCAAAGGAAAACAAGGCTTAAAATAGTGTGAATCAGAATATGAAGGTATAAAAACTTACTTTTCAGTTTATGGTTCTCCTTATCTGCAACCCATGAATTTGGCTGAAGTATAAAATCTCCGAGTAAATGTGCCAATATGAGTTTGATGAAGATCATGCCTATAATTCTGAGATTTTCTTTCTGAAATACTGATTGGTTTCCACGATGAGCTCATAGTTGGCTCGTTTCAGTCTCTGGCTTACCGAAGACTGTGAAATAGCAAATCTCTTAGCAAGATCTTCCTGAGTGATATCCTGATTCATAATCATCTCATGAATGATCTCTGCCGTAGCCATTGTCCAGTTATCAAAATCCTTGGACGACCATTTCAACAGGATATTAAGATCTCTGTCCACCGGATCACTTGATGTTTTGATGGCAACAGTATGCCCGTCACTTTTAAGGTCATTAAGCAGTCTCCCGGAATTGACATAGGCTGTACCATTGGATTCAGTGATTTTCTCAGAAGAAAAACTTTCCTCACCAATACCTATGGCCATCCTTACATCTAAATTTTCAACACTTTTAATAAGAGATTTTATGGCTAGAAAACGCCAGAAAACGTCATCAATTCTGCATTTGAACTGGAACTCATCTCCTCTGTAGATTTCCCATGTGTGAGGAGCGCTTCCCCATTTTTCGAGAAGATGTTTAAGCCTGGTAATCCAAACTTCAGTGTCCGCATGCTGTGAATTTATAATATCACCGGTAATGACCGCTATCATACTGCAAATATAAGCATAATTACTTATATATAAAAAATATAAGCAGAAACACTTATAGATATTGATTATTAGTGAATCAGCTTATATCAATGATATAGTAAACATAAGGTTTTTAAGGCTTTATATAAAACTACTGAATAGCAAAACAGCAAAAAAATGTTCAATCTTTTATTATGGTGTCGACTTTAACTCTACTTTTTTATACTTTTTTTATAGTAAGAAGCTGTTCCTGCTATCCGCTCATACTCCTCGCGCCTATCTATTCCAACTCCTTAACCCTACAACTCTCCCACTTCTACTGCGGGGTAACCGCTGCTATCAGGGCTAGGACAGTCATTGCGGGTAAAGCGAAGCAATCTCATCAATTCCCTTTGCGTATTATTTAAAAATAAACCTAACAGGTTTTAGAAACCTGTTAGGTTTGGCTTGTCACAAAAATTATAGTATTCAAATTTGATTTTATTTACCTTTTAATAAACTGATGTACCTTTTCATCAAGCTTCAGGAAATAAGTTCCCGTTGGAATCCCTTGTACAGAAATATCTTTTTTATACCTGAAAGGATCTTTTTCAGTATAAATCACTTTTCCCGAAAGATCTATGATTTGGGCTGTCTTTATATGGGTAACTTCTCCGTTCACATACAGATAATCATAAACAGGATTCGGATATATTGTAAACTCATTATTAACAGTCATCAATTCCGCTGTAGACAATGTGCCTCCCAGATTCTGACAGTAATTGGACGGATAAGAATCCCATTCACTGCTAGTAAAAGTATTATTGGGTTGATTGATGGTGTTTTTTCTGTATAAAGATACGTTCCCGTTATTATTGGTCGTGTATTTTACCCCGATAGCATCCACTGTAACCGTTTTATTATACGCAAGTTCCACATAATTTCCTCCCGCAAACATCATAGGATCAGAAGCAGTTACAAATCTTGCCTCGCCAAGAGTATAGCATGATAAAGTGCCTTTCGGATTCAGGATAACAAAAGTTTCGTTGTTTCCTACCTTGCCTTCCAATTCGTATGTGTCGCCATTATAGAAATCTCCTGATATATTATTTTTAAACTGAATATTAATTCTGTAATTATTTAAATTAACCTCATGTCCTGTTTTATTGACAATTTCCAGCGCATTATTTTTCACAGATTCCGTATTTGTTCCGGATATATATTTGGTAATGATAAGATCCGGGGCATAGGAATCCGAAGCAATTGTTGAGGCTGTTACCATATTACTGAATGGAGATTCCAGGTATGCTTTATCAAAGGCTTTCACCGTAAAAGTATAGGTGGTTGACGGGCTCAGGTGATCGATGCTGATGGAAGTCCCTTTTGTAGTGGCAACAGGCGTTACAGATCCATTCATATAAATCCTGTATCCTAAAATATCCGCATCAGGAGAAGCCGTCCAGCTCAGATTCACAAAATAAGCATTCTGCTGGGTTGAAACCAGTGATCCGGGAGCCGCAGGAGCAATAGTATCAGGTGTTTCGGACCAGATCATATCAATCCACTCAGGATGATCAATAAATGGGTTTCTGTTTTTTTGTATAGTATAAACAGCATTGTTCCGGTCAATTTCTCTTTGCGAAACCGGATCTGCCGTATTCCACTGTTTCAGCATGGCAATATAGGCAAGATCAACTGCTCTTTCTTCCGTTCCGTCCAACGGACATTGGTCTGTAGCAGGAGTAAGATTGGCAGATGTGGTATAAGCGGTATTGAATGAACCTAACTTTCCTTCATAGCGTACTGCAAAGTATAACAATGACCTTGCAATATCACCTTTGAATTCATTAATAGGTTCATACACTCTTCCAGTATAAGGGTAATTGGGAATCGCTGCATTGGATATTCTCGAAGTGTTGGAAAAAATATAATGATTGGTATTATTTCCTGTTCCATATGGATAATTGCTTCTTCGCTGGTTGATCCATCCATCAACAGGAATTATAAAATTCAGATCCGAATACATAGGATAATCACTGATAGATGAGCTTGTACTGAATGTACTCTGCGGCATCATATGTTCCCGGTTGTACCCCAAACCTTCCGCACCAACACCTGCTACCAACTGATCTGTAGTATATTCATAAGAATCCGGCCCAGACGGAATTTCAGAATAGATATCCAGCAGATACTGAGTATTGGAAGCATCATGATCATAATATTTATCCAGATCAGTCTGGGCATATAACACTTTAAGATCGTCATAATGCCAGTTGATCATTTTTTCTGAAATAATATCGTGGATCTTTGATTTCAGGGCATATCCCGTCAGTCCGGCTGTTCCATCATAATACCCCGCAGGTGCCTGCGCAGCACTATAAGAAGAAATCAAAAGGATTGGAAGTAGAATTTTTTTCATGCCTTAAAAATTGGGAAACTAAAAATAGTGAAATAAAAAACGAATATGCCAGAATATTTTATTAAGAAAGTATTAATTCTCAAAATATAAAAAATTGAAAATTAGATGTATTGGTCGTTAATAATGCTGGGAAAATAATTTTTCTTTAGCATTCCATCAATTTGGTTATCTTTGGGAACTAACTATTATTATATGAATACTGAGACTATTGACAACATCAAAATGATAGCGGAGACGGCTAGAGAATTTGCAGAAAAGAACATCAGACCGAATATTATGGAATGGGATGAAAGCCAAACATTTCCAAAAGACTTATTCCACCAGTTGGGTGAGATGGGTTTTATGGGAATTGTAGTTCCTGAACAATATGGAGGTTCCGGCTTAGGCTATCATGAGTATGTTACTATTCTGGACGAAATTTCTCAGGTTGACCCATCTATTGGTCTTTCTGTAGCAGCACACAACTCACTTTGCACCAACCATATTTATGAATTTGGAAATGAAGAACAAAGACACAAATGGCTTCCTCAGCTGGCTTCCGGAAAAGTAATCGGAGCTTGGGGACTTACAGAGCACAACACAGGTTCTGATTCAGGAGGTATGTCTACAACTGCTGTAAAAGATGGTGATGAGTGGATCATCAACGGAGCTAAAAACTTTATCACCCACGCTATTTCAGGTGATATTGCCGTAGTAATGACGAGAACAGGTGAAAAAGGAGCTAAAAATAATTCTACAGCCTTTGTTTTGGAAAAAGGAATGCCTGGTTTTACTTCCGGAAAAAAAGAAAATAAATTAGGGATGCGTGCTTCTGAAACAGCAGAATTAATTTTTGATAATGTACGCGTACCGGATTCTCACCGTTTAGGTGAAGTTGGAGAAGGTTTCAAGCAGGCTATGAAAGTGTTGGATGGCGGTAGAATTTCTATTGCTGCATTAAGCTTAGGGACTGCAAGAGGAGCTTATAAAGCAGCTTTGAAATATGCAAAAGAAAGACATCAATTCGGAAAACCTATTGCAGATTTCCAGGCAATCAACTTTATGCTGGCAGATATGGCAACAGAAATTGATGCTGCTGAACTTCTTATCCAGAGAGCATCTACTCTTAAGAATGCAAAACAAAAAATGACAAAAGAAGGAGCTATGGCTAAACTATATGCTTCTGAAGCTTGTGTAAGAATCTCAAACAATGCAGTTCAGATCTTCGGAGGATATGGTTATACGAAAGATTTCCCTGCTGAAAAGTTTTATAGAGATTCCAAACTTTGTACTATTGGAGAAGGAACTTCTGAAATCCAGAGACTTGTCATTGGAAGAGATATTACAAAATAATTTTAAAAATAACACCGATACAAATGATTAAACAGGCACTTTTAGGTGAATTTCTGCATGAAGCAGAAAACACCAGAAAAATTTTACAGGCAATCCCCGACAGCGCACTGGATTGGAAACCGTCCGAAAAAAACTGGACAACCGGACAGCTTGCGTCTCACATTGCTGAAGTATACAACTGGTATGAATCTACTTTCAATCAGGACGTTTTTGATATGGGAACGTACAGGTATGACAAAGGAGACATTTCTAAAGCAGAAAATATCCTTGCAAAATTTGAGGAAAATGTTGCCAACGCACAGAAAGCTCTTGAAAACTCTGATGAAAATACCTATTTCAACGAGTGGAAAATGGAAATGGACGGAAATGTACTTTTCCCTCCTATGCCAAAGGTTCAGGTGATAAGAGCTTTTCTTTATAATCATTTGTACCATCACAGAGGTGAGTTGGTTGTTTATTTAAGAGCAACCGGGAACAAAGTCCCTGGACTTTACGGACCTACTGCTGATGATAAAATGTAGTTAAACATTGCATCAATATAATAGAAGCTGTTTCATTTTGAAACAGCTTTTTTTGTAGGAAGAATACAGAGCGGTACGGCAATATTCACTAAATATGATTTATCAATATTTATTTGCTAATAATTGAATTATTAATAAAATATATTGTCTCATTTTAATAAATTAACAAACAGAAAGCCGATATATTATTTTTTTAAAATTAAAATTCATTTTACGACTTTTATTTTTCTTTTATTAATGAGCATTTTCCATTATATACAATGTATTACATAATATATTATATACAAAGTCTAAATATTCCTTAAAAAATTTTGTTTTTCGTAATATATTTTTTATTAGATTTGACATTCCACAATCAAATTTAATATTTAATATGAAAAAACAATTAACGCTGATTGGAATGCTCCTTATTTCGGGTATTTCTTTCGCACAGACTGACCGTCTTTGGTCTGAAGGTTCAAAAAGAACTTCATCAGAGATCTTTGAAAACAAAACCAGTATCAGCAATCCAAAGGTTTACAGCCTGGATATCAACGGATTGAAAAACATTCTGGCAAAAGCTCCCAAAAGGCTGGCTGCAGGCGAAAAATCTGAAATCATTATTTCTTTTCCAAATTCTGAAGGCAGAATGGAAAATTTTAAAGTGAGGGAGAATTCCAATTTTGCCCCTGAGCTGGCAGCCAAATATCCGGACATCAAATCCTATGTGGGACAAGGTCTGGATGATCCTAATTCCACAGTCTATTTCAGTGTTTCTCCGCTAGGACTGTCCTCCATGGAAATTTATGGTGATAAATCGGCCGTTTTCATCGAGCCTTACACCAAAGATCTTTCTTCGTATGTAGTATACAGAAAATCTGACAAAAAAGATGATCTCAACAAGTTTGAATGTACAGTGGTAGATGCCGCACAGAAAGGAGTTTCCAATTCTTCTCTTGCTGCAAGACC
The DNA here is from genome assembly GCF_050470705.1 of Chryseobacterium sp. NRRL B-14798. Classification (NCBI taxonomy): domain Bacteria; kingdom Pseudomonadati; phylum Bacteroidota; class Flavobacteriia; order Flavobacteriales; family Weeksellaceae; genus Chryseobacterium; species Chryseobacterium sp. NRRL B-14798. Next base: position 2,693,703 of record NZ_JBFLUL010000005.1, read on the forward strand.
TAATGCTGATGATGCCAAACTGAGAACATTCAGACTGGCACTGTCCTGCACAGGTGAATACACCACTTATTTCGGAGGAACAAAAGCTCAGGCTTTAGCAGCGATGAATACTACAATGACCCGTGTAAACGGTGTATTTGAAAAAGATTTCGCAGCGAGAATGGTTCTTATCGCCAACAATGACGCTGTCATCTACACCAATGCATCTACAGACCCTTATTCCGCAGCTTCAGGAATGAGCAACTGGAATTCCCAGCTACAAAGTACACTGACTTCTGTAATTGGTGAAGCCAATTATGATATCGGACACTTGTTCGGAGCTTCCGGAGGTGGAGGAAATGCAGGCTGTATCGGCTGTATCTGTACAAACGGATCAAAAGGAAGCGGATATACTTCTCCGGCAGATGCTATTCCTTCAGGAGACAATTTTGATATTGACTACGTAGCTCATGAAATGGGACACCAGTTCGGTGGAAACCACACCTTCTCTATGAATAATGAAGGAACAGGTGCCAATATGGAGCCAGGATCAGGATCAACAATCATGGGTTATGCAGGAATTACCAGCCAGGATATTCAACCGCATTCTGACGCATTTTTCCATGCAATAAGCATCCAGCAGATCACCAATAATATTAAAGCTAAAACCTGCTCTGTTAATACCAACACCGGAAATGCAATTCCTACAGCTAATGCAGGATTAGATTATACCATTCCAAAAGGAACTCCGTTTGTTCTTACAGGTACAGGAACAGATGCTGACGGAGATTCTTTAACCTATATCTGGGAACAAATGGACAACGCTTCTTCTTCCCAGACAGGAGCAAGTTCCGCTGCAAGTGCTACAAAAGCTTCAGGACCTAACTTCAGATCATGGACTCCTACTACTGGACCGGTAAGATATTTCCCAAGAATGGCTTCTGTTTTAGCAGGTGCCACCACTACCGCAGGTTCTGAAATCACAGTTGAGGCTCTTTCTTCAGTTGCCAGAACATTAAACTTCAGATTTACTGTTCGTGATAACAAAGCAGGAGGCTCAGGAAATAATTCCGATGATGCTGTTATCACTGTTAACGGAACTGCCGGACCATTCAATATCACTTCACAGAACTCTGCAACAACATACGCCGGAGGAAGTTCTCAGACAGTAACATGGAATGTGGCAGGAACTACAGCCAACGGGGTAAATGCTGCTAATGTGGATATCCTCTGGTCAACAGACAGTGGAAATACATGGACTACTCTATTGGCAGGAACTCCGAATGATGGCTCACAGGCAGTGACCATTCCTAATGCCAATACAACGACAGGAAGAATTATGGTAAAAGGATCAAATCACATTTTCTTTGATGTTAACAATGCTAACATCTCTGTAAATGCAGGTTCCGGAACTCCTGACACGGTTGCTCCTACAGCTCCTACCCTTGCTGCTTCAGGAACTACAGCTACAACCACTAACCTTTCATGGTCTGGAGCTACAGATAATGTTGGTGTTACCGGATACGATGTATACCAGGGAGCTTCATTAATTGGTTCTACGGCTTCTACTACATATACTGTAACAGGACTTACACCGGCAACTACGTATTCTTTCTCTGTGAAAGCAAAAGATGCGGCAGGAAATGCTTCTGTTTCCAGCAACACCGTAAGTGTTACGACTCTTTCCGGAGGAACAGTTACTTATTGTTCTTCTTCGGCCTCAAATACAGCAGATGAGAGAATTGGAAATGTGACATTCGGATCTATCAATAATACGTCTACAGGAACTGCAGGATACGAAAACTTCACTTCAGTTTCTACCAATGTTACAAGAGGAAGTGCTTATACAATTTCCATTACTCCGGTGTGGACTTCTACAAAATACAGCGAAGCCTACGCAGTTTATATTGATTATAACGGAGACGGAGACTTCACAGACAGCGGAGAGCTGGCATGGACAAAAGCAGGTTCTACAACCAGCCCTGTTACAGGATCTATTACAATTCCTGCTACTGCCACAGTTGGATCTACTAGAATGAGAGTAATGATGAAGTACAGCTCAATTCCTACATCTTCATGTGAAGCATTCACTTACGGACAGGTGGAAGATTACACCCTTAATATTATTTCTTCAGGAAAAGGAGATCTTCATAATACAAATGATCTGATCACGGATGTGAAGCTTTATCCAAACCCTGTGAGAGATATACTATATATTTCCAATACAGCATCAGAAGATTATAAGATCTTCGATATGGGTGGAAAACTAATTGACTCAGGAAAACTTCAAAGGGGCTCTGTGAATGTAAGCAACCTTATCAAAGGAGCTTATATGATTCAAATTGGAGAATCTTCTAAGAGATTTATTAAAAATTAGTAACGAATAGACTTTTTAAAATTAAACGATGTGAAAAACCGTTCTGCATAGAACGGTTTTTCTTTTTTTTAATTTTATACCATCTCTCACTTTATCACCTTTTCGTATCGGTATATCCGATAAAAAATTCATATAAAGAATACATTTTCAGTAAGTTTTTTTACTATTTTTGCTAAAAATACATGTAAGTGAAAAAACAATTATTGATGACGGGAATGCTCGCATTGTCGGGTATTTCTTTTGCACAGACCGATCGTTTATGGACTTCAAGCTCCATTAAAATATCCTCTCCCGTTCTTGAAAATATGTCAGTTTTTGAAGATCCGCAGCTTTTTCATCTGAATATAAGCGGATTAAAAAATGTATTAGCAAAGGCTCCAAAAAGATTAGCAGGGCAATCCGAAGTCATTATCTCTTTTCCCAATTCAACAGGGAGAATGGAAAATTTCAGGGTAACGGAAAATTCTAATTTTGAACCGGAACTCGCTTCTAAATATCCGGATATCAAATCTTACATCGGTGAAGGTGTCGAAGATCCTGCTTCAAAAGTTTATTTCAGCATCTCTCCTTTAGGATTATCTTCTATGGAAATCTACAGAGATCAATCTGCCGTTTTTATTCAGCCTTATACCAAAGACCTTTCCACTTATATTGTTTATAAAAAGTCTGACAGAAAAGACCATTTGAACAAACTCGAATGTACAGTTTCTGATGCTGCTCAAAAAGGTAATTTAAATGTCGTAACCCATAAAAATGCGGATGATGCTACATTAAGAACGTTCAGACTTGCACTTTCCTGCACAGGAGAATATACTTCTTATTTTGGAGGAGCAAAAGCTCAGGCTTTAGCAGCCATGAATAATACCATGACCCGCGTGAATGGTATTTTTGAAAATGATTTTGCAGCGAGAATGGTCTTGATTGCCAATAATGATGATCTTATCTATACCGATGCCGCTACAGATCCTTATTCTTCCTCTTCACAAATGAAAAACTGGAATCTGGAGCTGATGAACAATCTGAGCTCTTCCATCGGAAATAATAATTTTGACATAGGACACCTTTTTGGCAGAGACGGTGGTGGCGGCAATGCAGGATGTATCGGATGTATTTGTGACAATGACATGTCTACTTACCAAAGTCAGGGTATAACCTACCCAAGCAGCTATAAGGGAAGCGGATACACTTCTCCAGCCAACGGTAATCCTTCGGGAGACACTTTTGATATCGATTTTGTAGCTCATGAAATGGGACATCAGTTCGGCGGAAATCATACATCTTCTTATCGCGTTGAACCGGATTTAAAATCTGTGGAACCAGGTTCAGGATCTACCATTATGGGCTATGCGGGTGTTACCAGTTATGATGTTCAGAATAACTCTGATCCGTTTTTTCATGCCATAAGCATTGAACAGATCACCAATAATATCAAAGCAAAAACCTGTTCTGTGAATACCAGTACCGGTAACTCAATTCCTACAGCCAATGCGGGTCCTGATTATATTATTCCTAAAAGCACTCCTTTTATGCTTACCGGATCAGGAACTGATGCTGACGGAGACCAGCTTACCTATATCTGGGAACAGATGGATAAAGGAACTTCTTATGAAACAGGAGCTAATTCTGCAGCACAGGAATCAAAAACTCGGGGACCTATATTCAGATCATGGGCACCTTCAGCTTCTCCGGTAAGATATTTTCCGACAATGTCCTCCATTCTGGCAGGTTCTCTCAAAACCGCAGGAACAGAAATAGATGTTGAAGCACTTCCTTCTGTAGCCAGAGCTTTAAATTTCAGACTTACTGTTCGCGATAATAAAGCCGGAGGCGGAGGCAACAATTCTGATGATACAAAACTCACTGTTGATCCGGCAGCCGGACCATTTATGATAACCTCACAAAACACTGCTGTTTCTTATGTAAAAGGAAGCTCACAAACGGTTACATGGGATGTAGCAGGCACTACAGCAAATGGTGTGAATACCGCCAATGTAGATATCCTCTGGTCAACAGATAACGGCAGCACATGGACAATACTTATGACCGGAACTCCTAATGATGGTTCGGAGAATATTACAATTCCTGATACTTTAACCAACTCCGGAAGAATAATGATCAAAGGAAGCCATCATATTTTCTTTGATATCAATAATGCCAATATTTCTGTAAAAAATTCTAATGAAGATGCTGCTCCATCCTCTACCGAAATCAAACTGTATCCCAATCCTGTAAAAAATATTCTTACCCTTACAAACACCAGTAATGAAGGATATAAAATCTACGATATGTCCGGCAGGCTTGTAAGTGGAGGAAACCTCGAAAGCGGAACGGTCAATGTCAATAAACTAACCAATGGAACTTATGTCATCCAAATTCCAGAATTCACAAAACAATTCATTAAAAAATAGAAAAAATAGATTTGAAACAATAAGCTGCTCATTCGGGCAGCTTTTTCGTTTATTGAAATGCAAAATATGATCTTAAATCTATTTATCATTACAATAAATTTCAGAATAATAATTTATTTTAGATAAAACTACCAGAATTTGAGTTTTTTAATTTAAATTTATCGCATAACAATATTTCATTGTACCGTTTACCCAGATTGTATTTAAGGGAGCTCCAGATCGTTTTTGACATCTGATGCCATTGCTTCTTTTGAGTTGATTTTGGCATGAATTGGTTATTTACGGTCAGAAATCACATTATTAATCCAGATTCCGGTCCTTAAAATTTCTGCTATAGACCGGAAAACATCAGCAATACTTACGTCAGTATTTACTTAAGATCTTTATCAGGAAAGCGATGTTTCAAAAAGGTACCCTTCAAATACCTCTGTAATTTTAAAATATTTAAAATTTTTAATATGAAACATTTATTTAAGTACATTTTTTTTCTAGCCATTACTTCGTTCTCGGTTGCCTGTAGCTCTGACGATGATGAAGTAATAGACGTCAATCCGGATGTGACCACCGTATTCTACAAAAATGCAGATGAACTGGCAGTAACCTATGACTCCAATAATTCGGTAAGCCAGGCTATAAGAAATCAAGCTTATGACTTATACAAAAGGGGAAAATGGAGTGAACTGGAATCTCTTTTTAAGGCTAATAATTTAAATGGCGGATGGCCGCCTGCCAACGGAGGTTATAATATTGTTGATGATGTTCCTTTACAGGTTGGGCAGAAGTTCGACAGATACAGCGGCGCTGTCGGCAGTTATAACGGAACCGGGGTTCCTACATTAGGAGGAAGCTTTACAAGCCCTATCATCAACGGATATGTTTATACTTTTACACAAAGAGCTCTAAACCAGCCTGAAGACAAATACGATTTTTATTATGAAATTGATGTACTGAACAACTCCATGCAGTTTAAAACCCAGACAGCAGACATTATTCCGTGGTTCAGCCAGGCAGGAAAAGGTAAACAAACGATGTGGAAAATTCCTATTGATATCAATACAGGTTACCAGAAAACATGGAATAAGCTGGCAGAAGAAGGTTATATTAAAATTACCATTAAGAGAAGCCCAAGCGGAAAATATCCTAACTTAGCAGGCACAGTTATTCAGCCATAAATCAGCTCAGATGTATTCATTATCAGAAAAAATAAACATTATTGGAAAAGCTTCTGTTGAAAAAAACGTCTTTATCAATGACGAAGCTCTCCCATCAGCAATCACCACTTTCACCTGCTCTCATTGCGGAAACAAAAATAGAATTGCAATAGCACCTTATGAATCAGGGTTTCCTGTTCTGCAGCTGTATCATGAAGATAAAGTGGTATCTAAAAATGAATTGCTAAACCACGGAATGGTCAACGGAACCTCTCAAAGAATGTTTCATTTCGGAGAATTGACAGTTAATGATCTGCCAACTTTATATTTTGGAACCGACTGTTCTTCCTGTCATTCCAGTTTCATCTGTCTATTCAGCTATGGAGAAAAGCAGCCGGGTTTGATGATACTTACCATCTCCGGAGTCTGGAAATATGAAGAATCTAAATAATTGAGTATAATTGAATCACTTCAAAATAAAACCACAATTTTCAAGTTGTGGTTTTTAATTTTTATGGATTAAATTTCCCCATTGATAATACAGATTTTTGCAGTTTTTGGTTTAAAGATAGGATTGTATATTCAAAAACATTTTCCCAGACACTTTATTTTTACATTTCCTGCTGTACATTTCACATTTTGCAAATCCTTTTCTATCTTTGTGGGAAATAAAAAAATTCATGGATAAAATTGATAGTCTGAACCAAGTAGCAGAATTCCATACTACTTTCAAAGCCCCTATTTTAGATACCCCACAAATTCCTTCTCCGGAAAGATGCAATCTGAGAGTAGAACTTTTACAGGAAGAATTAAACGAACTGAAGCAGGCAATTGCTGACAATAATATTGTAGAAATTGCTGATGCATTGTGTGATCTTCAGTATGTTTTGAGTGGTGCGGTACTGGAATTCGGACTTGGCAACAAATTTGTAGAGCTATTCAACGAAGTTCAACGCTCCAATATGTCGAAAGCATGTGATAATGAAGAACAGGCAGAGGAAACTGTAGAATTTTACAAAGCGAAGGAAGTAGAATCTTTTTATGAAAAGTCCGGAGAAAAATTTAATGTTTACAGAAAGGCAGATCATAAAGTATTAAAAAACAAATACTACTCTCCTGCTGATTTAAAATCAATTATCGAAAAATAAAATATGAAAAAAATTATTACCAATATTGTTGCCTTTTCAACCTTGTTTTTGGCTTCACAGCAGCTTACTGCACAAAAAGTAGTGGTAAACCGTGAAGTTGAAACCCAGAATGATGGCAAAATGCTTTTGGGAAACCAGTTGAAAGAGCAGTTTTTAAAAGCTCCTTATGCAGATTGGTATGTGAAAGAACATGATGAGTATGTTCTTGATCAAAAGGCAGTCAGTGAATTAAAAAAAGAGAAAATCGGAACCTATGATATTATCGTTTTCATGGGAACCTGGTGTGAAGACAGCCACAGAGATTTTCCAAGACTGATGAAAATATTGGAAGCCGTAAGTTATCCGGAAAGTAAATTGAATATTATTGCTGTTAACCGTAAGAAAGAATCTCCTACCGGGGATGAAAGTCTTTACAATCTTCAGAAAGTTCCTACCATTATCCTGAAAAGATATGGAAAAGAAGTGGGCAGAATTATCGAAATGCCTACGACAGGATATATTGAAAGGGATTTGGTTCAAATTCTGAAAAAGAACGATTCGTCTGTTATCAAAGAAATTTTTAAATAGATTTTGAGAAATTATAGAACAATATTATCTTTTGCTGCAGGTGCCGGCGCAATGGTACTGCTCTTTTTTGGCCTGAAATCCTGCCTGAACCTTGGAAATAAAACTGAAAAGTCAGATTATTATATCCTGACCAATCAGATTTCCAAGATGAATAAGATGGTGGTCATGGAACAGAATACATCCAGCATGCAGAAAACCAAAATGGGTTATGAGGTTTTTGGAAAAGAAGTTTCCAGCAACAGTATTATTACCTACACAAAGACTAATGCACAGGTTTCTTATGATCTCAACAAAATGAAGATTGAAGTAGATTCCATCAACAAAAAGCTGATGATTACCGAGCTTCCTGATGCTGAAATCAGAATTACACCTAGCGTTGAAATTCAGTCTTTGGATGATTCTTTTTTTAACAGGATTTCGGAGAAGGATATTAAAAATGTTACCGCTAAAGCTAAGGAAACCGCAGAGAAATCAATTGATCAGAATCAACTGAGAAGTGAAGGCCGCAAACAACTCATGGAAAACCTGAATAATATTTTTGTATTGGCTAAGGCTTTGAATTATGAAATAGAAGACAAGACCGGAAAAATTGGTATTCTGGGTCTTTAGGTTAAAATATTTCTGTTTGGCAAACCCTTTGAATGATACTATCCATATTGTTTACATTTAAAATTCAAACTCATGGATACAAAAGGAAAAACCACCAGGAAAGAATCTGCCAATACCGCAGAAACCCAAAAGCAAAATCAGGATTTCCAGAATATTCCTGCCGCATCAAAAAAGGCCAATCCGCCTGATATTGATAAAGAAGATGTTCAGAAGTCTTCCAAAAACAAATCAGGAAAAACGGATAACACAAAAAAATAAAAGAGCTTTTAAGGCTTTATTTAATAATGAAAAACGAAAAGTTCCGTCTCATATGAGATGGAACTTTTCTTTCTAACTATCTAACTGAACTTTTGTTTCTATACAATGGTCGATTTTCCGATCTTAATATTTTCAAAATTGTAATAAGACTTTTCGGAATATCTGATATGATCGGCAATAAAGCTTCCCACTTCACTTGTGGAGTAATACTGTTTGCTATTAAGATCAATTGTGACATACTTATTTTCAATAGCATGCTCTACCGACTGTCTTAATTTTTCGGCTGCGGTCTTTAAACCAAGATGATCCAGCATCATCGCCACACTTAAAATAGAAGCAACAGGATTGGCAATTCCTTTTCCTTTCGCCTGCGGATAAGATCCGTGAATAGGCTCAAACAAAGCATTCTTCTCTCCTACTGAAGCAGATGGTAATAATCCTATAGAACCTCCGATCACACTTGCTTCATCGGAAATTATATCACCAAACATATTTTCCGTTACAATGACATCAAAATGCTTAGGATTAAGGATCAGCTGCATGGCTGCGTTATCTACAAACATATAATCAAGCTCTACATCCGGATATTCCGGTGCAATTTCCTGACACGTCTTTCTCCACAATCTTGACGTATCCAAAACGTTGGCTTTATCAATAAGCGTAAGCTTTTTCTTTCTTTTCTGCGCTTCCTGAAATGCCATATGCGCAATCGGAATAATATCTTCACGGCTGTATTTGCAGATATCATAAGCGTAAGCACCTTCCGGATCTGTAAATTTTTCACCGAAATAGATTCCGCTTACCAGTTCTCTGAAAATCTGAATGTCAGCGCCTTCAATAATTTCTCTTTTCAATGGGCTTTTATCAATCAGAGAGGCGTAGGTTTTTAAAGGACGGATATTGGCAAACAACCCTAACTCCTTGCGAAGTTTCAATAATCCCTGTTCAGGTCTTACTTTCGCTTCCGGATTATTATCAAAAACCGGATCACCAATAGCTCCGAACAGTACAGCATCAGACTCTTTGCAGATTTTCAGCGTTTCTTCGGGCAAAGGATTTCCAGTTTTAAAAATAGCCTCTGCACCGATTAATCCATATTCAAAATGGAATTTACATTGAAAAGCTTCAGCAATAGCATCTAATATTTTAATGCTTTCACCGATGATTTCCGGGCCAATCCCATCTCCGGGAAGAACCGCAATTTTAAAATAATTGTCGCTCATTTGCTTTTTGTGTTTTTAATTCAAATTCTGTGATCGTCTGCTTTCTGCTGATTAAAAAATCAATATCGTCATAGCCGTTCAGCAGGCATATTTTTTTATAGGAATCAAGCTCAAAGGTTTCTGTGGTGTCTTTAAAGCTGATGGACTGTAATTCCACATCAATAGCGATTTCATTATCAGGGTTTTCATTGATACCCTCCAAAATTTCTTTTAAAAATTCTTCGGAAACTTTTACAGGAAGAAGTCCGTTATTCAAAGCATTTCCTTTAAAGATATCTGCGAAATAACTTGAAACAATGACCTTGAATCCATAATCCGTTAAAGACCAGGCTGCATGCTCACGACTGCTTCCACAGCCGAAATTATTTCCTGCAACAAGAATCTCACCACCGAATTTGGGATTGTTTAAAACAAAGTCCGGATTAGGTTCTCCTGTATGAATATTGAATCTCCAGTCTCTGAACAGATTTTCTCCGAAGCCTTTTCTGTCTATACTTTTCAGGAATCTTGCCGGAATAATCTGGTCTGTATCTATATTTTCTGCCGGCAGTGGAACTGCGCGGGATTTTAAAACAACTAATTTTTGCATTTACTTTTAATCTGTTTAGTTTAAACTTTCAAAAGCTGATATTTTACCTTCTATGGCTGCTTTTGCTGCGGTAAGCGGGCTGGCAAGAATTGTCCTTGAACCTTGTCCCTGTCTGCCTTCAAAGTTTCTGTTGGAAGTGGAAACACAATATTCTCCTTCCGGGATTTTATCATCATTCATCGCCAGACATGCCGAACATCCCGGCTGACGAATCTGAAATCCTGCATCACTGAATATTTTATCCAAACCTTCCTCATAAATCTGTTTAACCACCTGTTGAGATCCGGGAACAATCAGCGCTTTTACAGCCTCAGATTTGCTTTTCCCTTTAATATACTGGGCTGCAGAACGGAAATCTTCTATTCTTGCATTGGTACAGCTTCCTATGAACACATAATTAACCTTGATACTGTTAACTGCCTGTCCGGCTTCCAGTCCCATATATTGTAAAGCTTTCTCTTCAGATTCATTTTGCGGTGCCGGAATCACTTCGCGGATTGAAATCCCCATTCCTGGATTAGTACCGTAGGTAATCATAGGATAAATATCCGAAGCATCAAAGCTGAGTTCCTGATCAAAAACAGCGCCTTCATCTGTTTTCAAGGTTCTCCAATAGGCTACTTTTTCATTCCAGTCTTCTCCTTCCGGGGCGAATTTTCTTCCCTTTACGTATTCAAAAGTAGTTTCATCCGGAGCAATCATTCCGCCCCTCGCACCCATTTCAATACTCATGTTGCAGACCGTCATTCTTCCTTCCATTGACATTTCTTCGAAGACATTACCTGCATATTCGCAGAAATATCCTGTTCCGCCGTCTGTTCCTATTTTTGAAATGATATAAAGAATCACATCTTTAGGCTGAACATTTTCGTTTAATTTACCATTGACGGTAATTCTCATTGATTTCGGCTTGTTCAGTAATAAACACTGGCTGGCAAATACCTGAGCTACCTGGCTGGTTCCAATCCCAAAGGCAATTGAGCCAAATGCACCATGGGTAGAGGTATGGCTGTCACCACACACAATGCTCATTCCCGGCTGGGTAATCCCTAATTCCGGAGCGATGATATGAACAATTCCCTGATATTGATGTCCCAATCCGAAAAGTTCAATATTATTTTTTTTACAGTTTTCTGTAAGCTGTTCTACCTGATTTCTTGAAAGATCATCTTTAATAGGCTGATCCTGATGCAAGGTAGGTACATTGTGATCCGCGGTAGCTACAATCTGTTCCGGTCTGAAGATTTCCAGATTTCTGGATTCAAGTTCTGCAAAAGCCTGAGGGCTGGTTACCTCATGAATAAGATGTTTGTCGATATAAATGATCTGAGGTCCGTCAGGAATGGTTTCTACCACATGGGCGTCCCATACTTTATCAAAAAGTGTCTTTTTACTGTTGTTCATTGTTTACTTTATCTTGATTTAAATCAAACCTATCCTATTTTTCTGGCGAAAGAATCCATCATAACACTCAGATCATCGTTGTCTATTTCTTTTTTAAGGTCAGCGATTTTCAAAAATTCCTGATACAGATAATCAAGTTCATTTTTGGTAACCTCATAACCGATATGCTTGAAACGGTAAGCCAATGCTGAACGTCCGCTTCTTGCTGTAAGAATGATTGAAGAGGCATTCACACCTACTTCTGCAGGATCTATAATTTCATATGTTTCCCTGTTTTTAATCACCCCATCCTGATGAATTCCTGAGCTGTGAGCAAAGGCATTAGCTCCTACGATGGCTTTGTTTGGTTGTACAGACATTCCCATCAGATCAGAAACCATAGCACTCATTTCATTCAGCATTCTGGAATTCACATCAGTATGCAGATTCAGATTTTTATGCTGTTTTAAAATCATGACGACTTCTTCCAGTGCTGTATTTCCTGCCCTTTCACCCAATCCGTTGATCGTACATTCAATCTGGCGGGCTCCATTAATTGCTCCGGCAATAGAATTGGCAGTAGCCAGTCCCAGATCGTTATGGCAATGACATGAAAGCACTGCTTTTTCAATTCCCTTTACATTTTCTTTAAGATATTTTATTTTCTGACCATACTCTTCCGGCAGGCAATATCCTGTGGTATCAGGAATATTCAGGACAGTTGCTCCTGCTTTGATCACCGCTTCACACACTCTCGCCAGATATTCATTATCCGTTCTTCCTGCATCTTCAGCATAAAATTCAACGTCTTCAACATATGTTTTCGCATATTTTACTGCTTCTGCTGCTCTCTCAATAATATCTTCTCTTGTTGAGTTGAATTTGTATTTAATATGAGAATCCGAAGTCCCGATTCCTGTATGGATTCTTGGTTTCTTTGCCAACTTCAGCGCTTCTGCTGCTACATCAATATCTTTTTTGTTCGCTCTTGTGAGTCCGCATACCTTTGCATTTTTCACCAGTTTTGAAATTTCTGAAACTGATTCAAAATCTCCCGGGCTGGAAATCGGGAATCCTGCTTCAATGATATCAATTCCTAATTCGTCAAGCCTTTCAGCAATAATCAGCTTCTGTTCCGTATTCAGTTTACATCCCGGAACCTGCTCCCCATCTCTCAGTGTCGTATCAAATATTTCGATTTTTTCGGAATTCATAAGTGAAGTTTTTTACTTAATTTTGGATCAAAACTACAGCTTGCGATATTTTTTCTTTTTCACTTTTTCTGAAAATTACAATATTCAACAGCTTAGAAAACAATTATATTTATTTGTTAATCAATAATTTAATTCCCCAAAATTTACAATGGCAGAATTGCAGAAAGATTTTTTGTTTGTATTGGTAAAGTCATTGACGACCTCTGAAAAAAGACAGTTTAAGCTCTACGTAAACCGCCTCGGAATTAACGTAGATGCCAAATTCCTATTGTTATTTTCTGAGATGGATAAGATGAAAGAATATGATGAAAGTATTATTATTGAGAAAAAGATATCTACAAAACAACAGCTTTCTAATCTTAAAGCCCATCTTTATAAACAGATTCTTGTAAGCCTTCGAATGAACCCGAGTCATCAGAACTACAGAATCCAGCTTCGTGAACAGTTGGATTTCGCCAACATTCTGTATCAGAAAGGGCTTTACAAGCAGGCTTTAAAAATATTGGATAAAACCAAACAAACGGCACTGGAACTGGATGAAAAAAGTATCGCTTCGGAGATTATCGACCTTGAAAAAGTAATTGAATCACAATTCATTACACGAAGTATCGAAGGCCGTGCAGAAGAGCTTATCAAACAATCTCAGGAGATCAGTAAACAAAACCGTTATACAACAAAATTATCCAATCTTTCGTTGAAATTATATAGCGAAATGCTGACCCATGGTTATGTAAAAAACGATGCAGACCGGCAGGAAGTCATGGACGTTTTTAACTCCGAGATTAAAAACATTAATCCTGAGAAATTGAATTTCACAGAGAAATTATGGTATTACAAAGCCCATGTCTGGAAAAACCAGCTTTTACAGGACTATAAATATACCTTGAAATATGCTTATCAATGGGTCGATCTTTTTCACAAGAAACCTGAAATGATCTATAGCCATCCTGTCTGGTATATCAAAGGGAATACGTATTTGCTGAAAATTTTGTTTTTATACGGAAATATTGATATTCTGGAGGAACATTTCCAGAACTTCAATACAATGGTTCATTCGGAGAATTTTGTTCAGAATGAGAACCTTCAGTCTCTTATTTTTCTTACTCAGTACAATACGCTGATGAATATTCACTTTGTAAAAGGTGAATTTTTTACAGGAACCAAGCTTATCCCTGAAGTGGAATTAAAAATGGAAAAGCTCAGAGAAAGGATTGATGAGCACCATTTTATGATTCTTTACCTTAAAATGGCCGCCATGTTCTTCGGAAGTAAAATGTTTGAAAAGTCCATTGAATATTCTATGAGGGTTATAGAATCCAAAGGAAATGTACAGGAAGACCTCTTGTTCCATACAAGAATTCTGATCTTAATGGCAAAATATGAGTCTGGCAATGATGAAGATTATGATGAATTTATTGCTTCTACTTTGAAATTTGCGAAGAAAATGAAAAAGCCGGAAGAATTCCATTTTGAAAGCATTCAGTTTTTTAAGAACCTGAATAATCAAATCCCGGATCAGAGACAAAAAGCTTTTGAAAGCTTTGATAAAAAGCTGGAAGAATATTCCAATAATGAATATTATAGACGTTCGTTATTCTATATTGACATCCACGGATGGATTAAATCTAAAGTTCAGAATGTGGACGTAATTGAGATTATCAAGCAGAAAGTAAAGTATAAAAGAAAGCATTAAATAAGAATATATAAAAATATATTTTTCAATAATTTACAATATTTTATTTCATGTAAAATAAAACATCAAAAAACATTTTTTAATATAATCTTTTATAGATTTAGGTATTAACAGGTCGCTCCTCCGGAGCTCTGATTTAAAACCAAATATTTTAACAGTTAGCTCCTATTGGGGCTGCTTATGATCCTGTCGGGATCTTCTGTTAGTAGAAAATGATGAAGTCCCGTAAAATAAAGCTCCTCCGGAGCGACCTGTTAATTATGCTGTGATGTAATCGGATGATGATTTTATTTATACATCTTCTTTATAAAACTCAATGCATTTTTATGGCTGATTTTTTCCATCAGTTCATGTGAAAAACGCTTCTCAATTTCTTTATTGATAGCATTAAATGCAGATGCATCATCATATCCTTTAAAGAAAAATGGATGACGGGATTTATCAGGATGGTTTTTACAGAAGAAAAAATCGGCACCATACGCAACTGCATCTTCTCCACCCAAATCAAGGCCGTACTGAATATGTTCATATAACATTTCCGGATTTGTATCATCGACACAATTGCGGATAAAATTGAGTCCGATCAGCCCTTTTCTTTTAATCACTTCTTTCGCCAGTTCATCGGGAAGATTTCTCTTTTTATCATGTACCTGTCTGTAGTTGGAATGGCTTGCGATAACAGGAATTTTGTAGTTTCTCTGATCAATATAATTAAGAATTCCATAGGCAAGCTGATCACTGGTGTGGGCAAGATCAATAGCAATGTTTTTTTCTGAGAAATAGTCAAGCAGAACTTTACCGTCATCTTTCAATCCTACATCGGAATTGTTTCCTCCTCCAAAGCGGTTTTCAGTATGATGGGTTATTCCAAGGTAAAGAATTCGTTGTGTTTTTTCAATCATCGCTTCCAGATTTTTAAAACCCGTTTCCAAAGTGTCATCTTCGCCACAGAAGCCGGATGCATTTTCAATAGAAGCGATAACTCCTACTTTGCCTATATTTTCAGGATTTTTATAATTGTTACCATCGAATAAGAAAAAACTTTCATTTTGCAGGAGATCTGAAAATATTTCGCTCTGTTTTGCTCCGTAAGCAGTACTATTTTGCCCTGTCGCGGAGTATATAGCCATCACCTGAAGCTTTACATTTCCTTCTTTTAAATAAGGAAGTGAGCATCCAAGTTCTTTGTCGTTAATTAATGAACCCGGCTCTAGCAAATAGCATAATAAATCGCAGTGAAGGTCAACATTTATAGCATTCATATTAATTGTAATTAATTTGTTTTTAAAGACTTACAAATAGACTAAGTATCTTAATATTGGTGTTATCTTGAATAAAAAATCAAAGGTATTTTTCTATGAAAAACGAAATATGGAATTCAGTGAGACTAAAACCATCTGCATCTTTTACATTTTTAATATTAATTCTCATTCTAAATATATGCTAATATAGTATTTTATCTAAAAATTCCGTATTTTTGCCTCTTAAAATTTCTTAGTAAACAATGATAAAAATTACACTTCCAGACAATAGTGTCAAAGAATTCGAGGGAGCAGTGACTCCCCTTGATGTGGCAAAATCTATAAGCGAGGGATTGGCTAGAAACACCATTTCCGCAATTGTTAATGACAAACAAGTAGAAACGACCACACCTATAACCACGGATTCTACGGTACAGCTTTTGACCTGGAATGATGATCTTGGAAAGAAGGCTTTCTGGCACTCTTCTGCTCACCTTTTGGCGCAGGCAATCCTTGAGTTTTATCCTGATGCTAAGTTGACCATCGGTCCTGCTATCGAAAGCGGATTCTACTATGATGTAGATTTCGGGGATGAAAGTCTATCTGAAAAAGATTTTGAGAAGATTGAGAAAAAGATCCTGGAAAATGCGAAGAAAGGCTCAACCTTCTCTTTATATCCGGTTTCAAAAGAAGAAGCTTTGAAGACGTATGCAGATAACCCCTACAAAGTGGAATTGATCTCTAATCTTAATGATGGGGAAATTACTTTTGTAACCCACGATAACTTCACAGATTTATGTCGTGGTGGTCATATCCCGAATACAGGAATCGTAAAAGCGGTTAAAATATTAAATGCAGCAGGAGCTTACTGGAGAGGGAATGAAAAGAACCCACAATTAACAAGAGTATATGGTATTTCTTTCCCTAAGCAGAAAGATCTTACAGAATATCTTGAAAGATTGGAAGAAGCCAAAAGAAGAGACCACAGAAAATTAGGTAAAGAACTTGGAATCTTCGCATTCTCTGAAAAAGTAGGTGCAGGTTTACCACTTTGGCTGCCAAAAGGTACTGCTTTAAGAAGAAAACTGGAGAATTTCCTTTCTGATGCTCAGAAAAAAGGAGGTTATGAATTCGTTATGTCTCCACATATTGGAGCCAAAGAATTGTATGTAACTTCAGGACACTGGGATAAATATGGTGAAGACAGCTTCCAGCCGATTAAAACGCCGAATGAAGGAGAAGAATTTTTGCTGAAGCCGATGAACTGTCCTCACCACTGTGAAATTTACAAAACTTCACAATGGAGCTACAGAGATTTACCAAAAAGATATGCAGAATTCGGTACGGTATACAGATATGAGCAAAGTGGAGAGCTTCACGGTTTAACGAGAGTTCGTGGATTTACTCAGGATGATGCTCACTTATTCTGTACTCCGGATCAGCTTTCTGAAGAATTTGAAAAAGTAATTGATTTAACGCTTTATGTTTTCAAATCTTTAGGTTTTGAAGATTTTGTGACTCAGGTTTCATTAAGAGATCCTGAAAACAAACAAAAGTATATCGGTTCTGATGAAAACTGGGAGAAAGCAGAAAGTGCGATCATCAATGCAGCAGAAAAGAAAGGCTTAAAAACAGTTATCGAATACGGAGAAGCAGCATTTTATGGTCCTAAACTTGACTTCATGGTGAAAGATGCTTTAGGAAGAAAATGGCAGTTAGGAACAATCCAGGTAGATTATAACTTACCGGAAAGATTTGATCTTCACTATATCGGAAATGATAATGAAAAGCACAGACCGGTGATGATCCACAGAGCACCATTCGGTTCTATGGAGCGTTTTATCGCTATTCTGCTGGAAAACACTGCAGGTGATTTCCCGTTATGGCTGAGCCCGGATCAGTTTATTATTCTACCAATCAGTGAAAAATATGTAGATTATTCAAAAAAAGTTTCACAATTTTTGGAAAATCACGATATTAGCGGTCAGATTGATGAAAGAAATGAGAAGACAGGTAAAAAGATCCGTGATGCTGAATTGAAGAAAATCCCTTTCATGCTTGTTGTAGGAGAAAATGAAGAGAAAGAAGGCACGATTTCTGTAAGAAGACGTGGTGAAGGAGATCTTGGAGCGATGAAGCTGGAGGATTTCGTTGCTTACTTCAAAAAAGAGGCAGCAATCTAAATTTTAAATAAAAAGATTGAAGGATTAAAAAATTAATAAAATCTTTCAATTTTAAATATTTAAATCAATTAAATTAAGTAATTAACCAATAAAATTATAATACAATAGCACAAAGATTTAACAACAGGGGCCCACAGAGACGTCCGGTACAAGAGGACGCTCACTTGATCAACGATAAAATTCGTGTGAGAGAGCTTCGTTTAGTGGGCGATAACGTAGAGCCAGGAATTTATCCAATTGACAAAGCAAG
This sequence comes from Chryseobacterium sp. NRRL B-14798, assembly GCF_050470705.1. Taxonomy (NCBI): domain Bacteria; kingdom Pseudomonadati; phylum Bacteroidota; class Flavobacteriia; order Flavobacteriales; family Weeksellaceae; genus Chryseobacterium; species Chryseobacterium sp. NRRL B-14798. Next base: position 2,711,976 of record NZ_JBFLUL010000005.1, read on the forward strand.
ACAAATTGCGGCGGAACAAGAATTGGATTTAGTAGTAATTTCTGACAAGGCAGAACCATTTATTGCAAGAGTATTGGAATACAAGAAATTCTTATACGAGCAAAAGAAAAAACAGAAGGAACTTAAAGCCAAGCAGGTAAAAGTGGTTGTAAAAGAGATCCGTTTCGGACCTCAGACTGATGACCACGATTACGAATTCAAAAAGAAGCATGCTGAAAAATTCCTTGAAGAAGGTTCTAAATTAAAAACCTACGTATTTTTTAAAGGACGTTCGATTATCTTTAAGGACCAGGGAGAAATTTTGCTTTTAAAACTTGCTCAGGAACTTGAGCATGTGGGTAAAGTAGACCAGCTTCCTAAACTTGAAGGAAAAAGGATGATTATGATGATGAGTCCTAAAAAACCAGCAAAATAATTAAGTCATTATTTTATATAAAGAAACCTCAAATTACTTTGAGGTTTTTTTTATGCTAATGTTTTAAAAAAGATTGTGCCGGAGGCTACTCTGCTGTTTATCCTTCAAAATCCCCGCAATCATGCTCTGTGAAAAGGGGCAAAACTTTTTTGGTGGTAAAATATTTCGAAACTCTCTTGTTTTTTAACTCCAGCTTTTTACCTTCTATAACGAGTTCATAGACAGGTACTTTATCTATTTGAGTTAAAATATAGGTTCTTTCCGGTGTTTTAAAGATCGTTTTATTTCCTTCAATAGTATAAGAAAAATCATCAATTTCAAAAGTGTCTTTTTCATCACAGACGTTGCTCCATCTGATCTGCTTCTTTGTGATAGAAAGACTGGCCAAATCGCATGAGTAACAGTTCCCGGAAAATTCTATACCATATTTATCATGCACATTAGTGCTTTTACTATTCAATACATCAATAGGAACCAAGGTAGAAAAATCACCGGGTATCTCTACTATTTCCGGATCATTCTTCACGGGTTCCGGTTGAGATGCTGCCACTTCTATTTGAGTTTCCGGAGAAGTATTGGTTTCTGCTTTTTTGTCTGCAGAAGGTGAACAGGACGCTAATAAAGCAGTCACCATTGAAAGGCTGATTATTAAGTTTTTCATTCTTATAAAGTAAATTACAATATTGGGGTTATCATTTTGTAAAATTCTCCAAAATCCATCGTTCAAAATATCCCTGTTTTCGGCCATTTATTCCCTATATCAGGAGGTTTTGTTGGCTGCTGGTCTTAATACTGATACATTTGCGCAAAAATATAAAAATGAAAGTCATCAATCAATTCTTTATATCATCCCTGGTAATTCTTGCAGGATGTAACCAGAAGGATAAAACATCAGGGACACATCATGTAAAAACCGAAGTAAAGCAGAAAACGGTAACATTTGCCGATTTCAAAAAAATACAAGGCGTGGACAATGTTCAGGAGGTACCGTTTCAATTATTTACCAAACTGGATTCTGTACAGTTTTTTACCGCTCCGAGTACAGATGCTGCCCATTTGAAAATACCATACAATAAACTCGATAATTATTATGGATTTGAAGAGTTTGAGGACTTCTATTCTATTCACTACAGCATTAATAATAATATTTCGAACAGTATTGAAGCGTTTGTCCTGAAGTCGGAATTCACACCGGCATACGAACTTACGTTAAATGGGGTTGACCTTTATGAGATCAGAAGCAGCACTTTTAGAGAATCTAGTGATTTTAAGAATAAATCTTTTAAGAAATTCGGAACCATCGTGGAGATTTCAGAACAGGAATTTAAAGCCAGTTCAAAAAAACAAATTGGTGAAAAGCTGGTAAAAAATCCCAATATACAACTGCAGGCAGATAACTGGGTATACAAAGAAAACGGCAGAGAAGACGTAATTACGCAACATGAAAGTGTCTCTACCGAGACCGGACCGTTTGCCAATGAATATGTAGGAAGGTCGCCTTATTTAAACCTGGAAGTATTCAAAGAAAATTCTGATGAAGTTGCAGATTCCTACTATTCTTTTTACAGTTTAAAAAATGCAGTTATGTTTGAACTGAGTACCGAAGGTTATCCGCAAATTCTTCCTTCCAAAGGCTGGGTTACCTTCGTCTCTTCCAATCATGATGTGGGGAGTAATTTTGTTATTTCTAAATACTTTCCTCAAACTAAGAAACAGGACAACCTTTTATATGTGAATTTCACCAACTTTAAAATAGCAGATGATAAAAAGGCTTTCTGGACCGATAATGACACCTTCTTCGCAGAAGTCTACCCTCTTAATTCAGACTCTGGAAATGGTAAAAAACAGAAAACGGCTTATATAAAAGTCCAGTTAAAGGCTGATCTGTTTTAGTAAGAAAACTGAGACAATTAGAATCTTAATGGAAATAGAAGTTATTAAAGGAATATGAACTTGTGTAAACTTTTATATTTTGAAACATTAAGATCATATTAAGATGTTGAGAGTATTAAGGTAAGCTTCGCTTTAAGCTAAAAAATCAGAATGATTCATCTCAACTATACTTTATTTCTCAAATTCTTCTTAATGGTTTTATTTGATGAAAATTTCAACAATTTCAATAATAAAAACCCCTGAAATCAGCGAGTGCACAGGGAAATAAAGTCTAATATCTTTGCCGCAATTATTTAAAGAGATACAATGAAAAAATTAAGTTTGACCCTTCTTTTTTGTTTATTAAGTTTTATGACTTTTGCACAATCTTTAAAAGTCGTTATTAAGCAGGATGGAAAAGTAATTGAACCCGTGAATGATGTTTATGAACTGAAAAAATCTCCTTTTTTATTTGAAATCACGTCTTCCCATCTGGAAGGATTTTTAGTGGGTGCCACAACAAATAAAGACATCTATGCAGGAGCTTTGGGCGTTTTGAATACTGAAGTTCAATGGTTCCAGAATACAGGTATGGCCGAAGAGCTCTATAACAAGGATAAAGAAATGTTTCTGATGGATTCCGCGCCTTCATACTGGTATTATACAGATGCAAAAGATCACAGATTTGATAAAAACCCTAAAGGCAATGCAAAGCAATGGACTGCAACCCGTACGATTACAAGATTTTATGATATCATGGTAGATCAGCCCATCAGTTTAAAAGATTTTGACGGCAGCGTTTTCATCCTGATGTATCAGCCGGTTTACAATGACGAATATGATTTAGTAGACAAGAAGAATCTGTTCCAGGCTGCGTTGAAATTCAAAGATTAAGCGTACACACCCAAATTATTTGATTATATAAGAAAAAGGCTGCTTACATGATGTGAGCAGCCTTTTTTCGGGATGATTATTTTATTCGATAATCAAGCCGTATTCTATAGCTAATTTTATAGCTGAACTCAGGTTGGAGGTCTGAAATTTTTCGATAAGATTTTTCCGGTGGCTTTCTACCGTGTGCGGACTTATAAAAAGCTTTTCCGCCATTTGATTGGTGGTAAGTCCTTTTGCTGCTTCACCCAGAATTTCTTTTTCTCTTCGTGTCAGTTTCGGAACCTGACTTAATCCGTTTGTTGATTTTTTCTCCAGAACAGTTTGGGTTTGAGAGCATAAAAACCTGTTACCTGAATATACAGAGGTTATTCCTTCAAGGATTTCGGAAACTGAAGCATTTTTTTGAATATATCCCAAAGCCCCTTCAGCAAGAGTACTGTTGATGACGGGCAGTTCGTTATGAACACTAAGGATAATAATCTGTAGGCTGCTGTACTTTTTCTTTAAAGGCTTGATAAGTTCAATGCTGTTGGTATCTGCCAGATTAATGTCGAGCAGCAGAATATCAACCGCCTGTTTTGCAAGGCCTTCATTCATTTCGGAGACACTTTTGAAACAATCTACGACATCTATTGTTTCGCTGTTGCCTAAAATATTTTTCAGTCCTTCCAATAGAAGCGGATGATCGTCGGTTATGGCTACTTTTATCATGTTTAATGAATAGGGATTTGAAGTTCTATACTGGTGCCAATATTTAATTCGGAGGTGATATTTATGGTTCCTTTTAAAAACTGGACTCTCAATTCTATATTGTGAAAACCTGCCGTTTTTCTAACGTCTAAATTGGTATGATCGAAACCTTTACCGTTATCTTCTACTGTAAGATTTATTAGGTTTTCTTCTTCGCTTACCTGAACAATAATTTCGGAAGGATCAGCATGCTTGATAGCGTTGTTAACCAGTTCCTGGATGATTCTGTAAATAACCAGCTGCTTTTCCTTCGATATGGAATTGCTGTAATTGATAAACTCTGTATGGATTTCCAGAGCATGATTGGAAATTCGTGAAGCAAACTCCTGAATAGCCACTTCCAGACCGTATTTTGTTAATAAATCAGGCATTAGATTATGTGCCACCCTTCTCAGTTCTTCTACAGCACCATCGATCTGTTCAATTGATTTTGAAATTCCTTCTTCAATATTTTCGGATTGATGAGGATTTAAATAAGAAAGTTGATGCTTAGTTCCAGACAGCAAACCTCCCAGTCCGTCATGGAGATCACGGGCCAGACGGCCACGCTCCTGCTCCTGCCCTTCAAGCAATGCAGTAAGGGTAGATATTTTCGAGTTTTGCTTTTCCTGTTCAATGGCTAAAGCATGCAGTTCGTCTCTTCGTTTAATAGACCTGGCACGCTGCTTATAGGCATACAGCAACAAGAGAATCAAAATGATGAAAAAGATAATAAAAAAAATGTAGTACGTATTGATCTTTTCCTTGAATGCCAGAAGCTTTTTAAAGGTATTAATATCGTTATTCTTCTGTTGGGTTTCCAGTTTGGCCAAACGAAGCTGCTGTTCTTTTTTCTCGGATTCAAGTTCTGAAAATTTCAGTCTTTCACGCTGGTTTTCTTCTACCAGTTTTAGGTTGTTATAAACCTGTTCACGCTGTGCACGCAAAATATTAATAAGCTTAATTTCCTGAGCTTTCTTGTCGCTTTCGAGCTGTAGCTTGATGTATTTCTGCTCCTGCCGTTCTTTATCAAACTGGGATTCTAATCTTTTGGTGATATCCAGTTTTTCCTGATCGTAAATGCTCTTGTATTGATCAACATAGCTTTTATAATAAGTCAGTGCTTCTTTATAATTGCCCTGCTCTTCACTAATTCTGGATAGAGATTCAAGGATAGACAGTTCTATCATATGATTTCTTACCGGGCTTTTCCCAATTTCCATGGAGGCTTTCAGAAAATAAGATTTGGCTAAATCATAATTTTTATCCTGCAATGCCAATTCTGCCAGAATTCCAAAGGAAGAAGCAATGTGAATAGCATCACCAATCTCCAGACTCACTTTATTGGCTAACTGCGCATATTGCATAGCTTTATTACTGTCAAACCCAGTATATAAATTAGCTAAATTGATGGCAGCATATGAAAGGCTGTTTCTGCTAAGCATCGCATCTTTATTTTTATTAAAAGTCGCAATAGCCTGTAAATAATACTGTTCCGTTTTATTTCGAAACATTGTATTGGATGGCTCCTGTGTATATTTTTGTTCATATACGTACCCCATCCGCATGTAAGCATCAAAGATAAGATTGGGATCATTTTGTTTGGAAGCTAACAATAGAAATTGTTTGCTGTATTTTTCTTCCAGCTGATATTCATTCAGGTCAGAATAAATGGCAGATAATTCCTTGGCTGCATTACCCAATCTTCCATATAGTGTGGAAGTGGTTGGTGAGTTTTCATAATATTCCATCGCTTTCAGGTAAGCAGCGACAGCATCGGTCGTTTTATTATTGCGTACCAGAATCCAGCCTTTTGCATATTGTACATAACCTTTTGCTTCATTACTATTCGTTTTTAAGCTGTAGGCCTTTGCCATATCGAGGCTTTTTGAAGACTCCGCGGTTTTATTATCCAGCCGGTAATTCATGGCCTGCACCGCGTACAAAATTGTGGCATACTTTCCATCCGCCTGTCTTGCAGCAAGGGAAATATTAGTATCTAAAATCTGGTAAGATTTGGACTTAAGATTATGAAAAAATAGTGCTGTAGCGTACCTGGGAGCCAGGTTGAGCTGTTCTGCCGTATTGTTTGAGGCATGGCTGTATTCTCTTTCTAATTTGCTTAAAACATCCTGTGCCTGAGCAAAAAACGGACAAATAAGTAAAGTAAATATAAATAATAACCTGTGCATCAAACCCTTATCTTTATTAAATTGCATTCCATTAAGGAACGTAAATATAGGCAAATCCCTGCTAATCTGTTTCGAAACCATGCTTTTCAGCAAAAGCACTCCACTTCAGGTATTTCTTATCATTTTTAAAGGCCGGATCTTCACCATAATAATATAGCAAACGTTGAGTTGCATATTCGTAGGCACTGTAAATATTGGCCTGCTCATAATACTTAATGGCTTTCTTCAGATCCGTTTTTACTCCCATACCGTGCTCGTAGATAATGCCGTAATAAATCCCGGAATAAGATTGATCATAGTCTTTCTTCAAGTACACCAAAAGGTTTTTATAGTCTCTTAACTGGTAATAGATTTCTGAGATTTTATCGTAATTGTAGGCGTATTTTTTCTCAGCTTTCTGATAAAAATCCAAAGCTTTACTGTAATCCTGCTTCACGTGTTGTCCAAAATAATACAGATCACCCAGGTTGACAAGTGCCATTTCGTCACCAAGCTCGGCACTCTTTTCATAGGCCTCAATTGCTTTTTTGATATTAAAAGAATACCCTATTCCGTTGTGGTATAAAGCCCCGATATTATTCCAGGCTATAGGATGGTTTCGTTGTGCTGCTTTTTCGTAATATGTAATGCCTCTTTGCAGATCAAATAATGATTCTATTTCAGGATTCGTAAGCAGTAGCCCTATTTCTACCAAACTATCCATGTCACCCTTTTGAGCAGATAACTCAAAAAGACGAAGTGCTTCGTGGTAATTCTGGTTTTCCTTTTCGTCAAAAGCCATTTTTTTAATCGTTCCAACCTCCATGAATTGTTCGGCGTTCTTACCCGTCTGGCTTTTCCAACGGTTATAAAAGGAAGTAAAGTATTCCAGATCTTTTCCCCGGAATGAATACCGGTCCAGATAAACGGCACCATATTCGGAAGCCTCTACCCGGTGAATGCTTTTGTCTTCATGCATGCTCAACATATTTTCACCCTGATACAGAAACAACAAACCTTCTTCTGTTCTGTAATTCAAAGGATTGGAAATATAATCATACAATTGGGCTGACAGACCATTTTCAAAATCGAACAATTGATACCCTTCATTTTTTTGAACCGATAAAAATCCATTTTCCAGATAGTGAATCTGCTTAATTTCCGGCTGGGGAGTGATTAACCAATTTTCATTACCTGCATCAAAAAGTCCTGATCCTACGTTGGTTTCCAGGATAAAGACATTATTTTTATATCCGGCATTGTACTGTGCTTTTATTTTACTAATAGATTCATTTTCCAGCAGAAACTGGTGTTTTAAAGCATGATAAATCTTCCAGCTTTTGTCTTTACGAACAGCAAGAGTTTCATAATTATCAATTAAGATCATCTGATCTGCTTCGTCTATAATGAGGTGCCCTTTCTCGTCAATCAATCTACCCTTTTTGTCAAATTTGTTCGGTTTGATCCAGAAACAGGTACTTGCTTTTGAGATGCTGCCTTCTAAAAAGTCTCCGAGATAGTTTCCTTCTTTCGTATAATATTTTCGTTTGCCGGTACCTTTTTGCCTGGTGAAAAATAATTCAGGGAAATAATCATATTCATAAGGGTTTTCGCTTTCAACAGGAATAACCAGTCCGTTTTCATCACTGTAAACTCCAAATTTGCCGTCTTTTTCTACCCCAAAGAATCCATAGGCTGTTCTTTCAATAGCATCGTATTCCGCAGGAACCATCCATGTGTTTGAATAGATTTTTAAAATCCCTGATTTTCCATTCACTTTTACTTCACCTAAAGGTTCCTGCCCAAAATCGAATACGTCAAAAGCATCTTCATACACCGGAGAAATCCATTCTTTTCCGTCACTTTGCAGGTAACCGAACAAAGCCCCTTTTTGAATTACCGATATATTGTAGTAATCATCTGCTTCAAAAATATCGTCATAAACCGCAGGAGCTAAAACAGCACCTTTTGCATCTTTAAGGCCGAATTTCCCGTTCTCTTCAAATACAGAAGATGCCGCTTTTTTATAGGCAAGCTCTTCAAAATATCCTAATCCGTAATTAATCCAGTCGGTTTGTAAAATTTCAAGAAATGAGGAATATCCTGTCTGTGAGAACAAGGAATCCAGCAGCGAAAGATTGCGGGCTTTAACAGCCTTTTTATACAGCTTGCTTTTCTGCTGAATTTCTACCAGCCATTCCTTTGCCTGTACCGTATGTTCTTCTTCGTTCATATTGAAAACATCTGTTGCATTCAATACAAAAGTGTCATAAGGTAAAGCTTCCAGAAACTCGAACATTTTATTAACGGGTTCGTAATAAGCCTTCTTGTAATGAAGCTGATAAGTATCTGCCAGCAGATTGAAAAAATAACGCAGCTGAACAATTCCCTGATTTTTATCGGAGAAAAATTCAACGCCTTCCACTTTGATGTCTTCTGCGAGCAGAGGATACAGCAATAATGGAATTTCATAGTTCCACTCGCCCAGATAGGTATCGAATGTCTGATTTGATTTCTGATCGTAGTTGTATAAATAAATCCGGTGTGCCATTCGTCAAATTTTATAATGTCGGAAAGCATTACAGCATTCCCTGTTACCTGAAGTTACCTCCAGAGTAGCTGCATAATTCCAAAGATACGCAGCAATATTACTTTTACAGCTTCTTCCTCACTCCATTGTATCTGGCTAGTGTTTTTACCCATAGTTTTTTAGTGTTTATTCGAAATAAGAATTTATCGTTAAATCGGGTGTGAAAAAGAAAGCTATAAAAGTTATAAATTATTGTTTATCCGGGAGAGATTTTAACCGTTTTATCTTTATTAGATTTTTAGGTCAAAGATAAAAATAGAGACAGTATAAAAACATCCCTGATATCAGTGGTTTTTAGTTTAGTCTGTTTCATAATATAATGCATCGCATCTTCTTTATGGCCTGTAGGTTTCGGCCTGTTCAAATAAGATCATGTAACAATAAAATGCAGTTAAAACTACTCCGATAAGGCCGGAAATAAGAAATATAAGAAGGTAATACACCACTTTTTTATCTTTCTTTTGTATAAAATTGATAATGAAAGTAATCAGCGTGCACAGGAATCCTGCTCCAAAAAATATAATTAAGACAGCAAAAAATAAAGCTCTTTCCAGGTGTAAGTCTGCAGATGAAAGCATAAGGGTTTAAATTTACAGGTTAACAATAAGTTCAGCAGGTTCGACTGAACATAGAAATGATCAAACCTGCCTTAATTGTATGTTTCATATTCATCGTCAATATTAGAGAGAACCGTCAAATACCACAATCCCAATTATCAGGTATATTTTGTGCTGCCTTACTTTTTTGAGTGTTTTTCTTCATAACAAAAAGATTTTCAACCCACTTACTCTTTGAAAAGTGTTACCAACACAATACTATTGTTGACAAATTTTTAATCAATTATTATCTTAGATCAAGGTATTCTGAAGATTTTCTATCTACATTTGTGATATAAAAAATCAAACACACTATTTATTAATATTAAAAAAAAGAAACAATGAGCACACTTACATTAAAAGACGGAACAGAAATTTATTACAAAGATTGGGGGAAAGGACAGCCGGTTTTCTTTCACCACGGATGGCCATTATCAAGTGATGACTGGGATGCCCAAATGTTCTTCTTTCTGGAACAGGGTTATAGAGTAATTGCTCATGACAGAAGAGGACACGGAAGATCCGAACAGACACCTTACGGACATGATATGGATACTTATGCTTCTGATGTGGCAGAAATTGTTGAAGCGCTGGACTTAAAAGATGTGATTCATGTAGGACATTCTACAGGAGGCGGTGAAGTGATCCGCTATGTAGCAAAGCATGGTAACGGAAGAGTGGCAAAAGCTGTTCTGGTAAGTGCAGTAACTCCTATTATGGTTCAGAATGAGAACAATCCTAATGGAGTTCCCATCTCTGTTTTTGATGATATCCGAAATAATACGGCGAAACACAGACAACAATTCTTTATTGATATTACCTTCCCTTTTTATGGATACAACAGAGAAGGAGCCAAAGTTTCTGAAGGTATTCAGAGAAACTGGTGGAGACAGGGAATGAGCGGTTCTATCAAAGCACATTATGATTGTGTGAAAGCATTCTCTGAGACAGATTTCACCGAGGATCTTAAAAGCGTAGAAGTTCCGGTATTGGTAATGCATGGCGAAGATGATCAGATTGTACCTTTTGAAACCACAGGCAAGGTAGCTGCTACCCTTCTTAAAAACGGAAAACTGATTTCCTATCCTGGTTTTCCACACGGAATGCCAACTACAGAGGCTGAAACCATCAACAGAGATCTTCTGGAGTTTTTTAAATCATAATAAGAATAAGAACATCATTACGTTTTTATGAACGTATAGCACTGAAGGCAAATCCGTATTGATATGGGTTTGCCTTTATAATTCAACCCAAAAGACCTTCCTGTTGATATACATTAAAAATTCCTTTCGTGTATCACTTTTTTTTCGTAATTTTGCACACTATTATTCCTAATGTCTTTAGGAGTAGCCAAAACAGATATTGATAACAAAAACAATAAAAAAGCAAAACAATGCCAAAATTAAAAACGAAATCAGGTGCTAAGAAACGTTTTGCTCTTACCGGAACAGGTAAGATCAAAAGAAAAAACGCTTACAAAAGCCACATCTTAACTAAGAAAGAAACTAAGCAGAAGAGAAATCTTACGTCTACTTCTTACGTAGCTAAAGTGGATGAGAAAAGCGTTCAACGTCAATTAGCAATTAAGTAGTTTTTATAAATCTATATTCGGTTTATAAGAATTCAAACAAATTCACAATTTTAACCCTGAAACGGTGCAAATAAGAGCAATAACACTGCCGCCCTTTTCAAAAAAACAATTTAAATTATGCCAAGATCAGTAAATGCCGTAGCTTCAAGAGCTCGCAGAAAGAAAATTTTTAAGCACGCTAAAGGTTATTTCGGAAGAAGAAAGAACGTTTGGACTGTAGCTAAAAACGCGGTAGAAAAAGCAATGCAATATGCTTACCGTGGTAGAAAAGAGAAAAAGAGAAATTTCAGAGCACTTTGGATCACTCGTATCAACGCGGGAACCAGAGAGCACGGAATGTCTTACTCTCAATTTATGGGAGCTCTTAAAAAGAACAACATCGAACTTAACAGAAAAGTTTTAGCAGATTTAGCAATGAATCACCCTGAAGCTTTCAAAGCTGTTGTAGATCAAGTAAAATAATGTAGAATAGATTTTGTTATCAATATAAGTCCCGGGTTTTCCCGGGATTTTTTTGTTATATACTTTTCAATTTCTTATATGGTAAATTCCATTCTAATTGCCATATCAACAGTAAACTTTATGAGTTAGAATTCACAAAAGATGAATTTATCATTAAACATATTCAATAATAAAGAAAAATTTACCTAAATTTTATTTATTTAGCGAATTTTAATCTATCACAATAATAAATTTAATAAAAAGATAAATTATTATTGATAAATCAAACAAATAAGCGCTATTCTAGTTAATAATTAACAATAAATGATGATTTATTGCTATATTAGCAATCTCTAAAGAAAGTATCAAAAAATGAAAAAAGTTGCAGCTTTTTTGCTCACATCCATTGCACTGCAGAATATAAGTGCACAAAGTTTTATTCAAGCTTATAAGGACAGAGCAGATATGGTTACCCAAACCAATATTAGTACAAACCTTCAGGAATTTGCAGGTTTTGGAATTAAAAAAACTGGTACAACAGCCAATAACAATGCTTTTGACTGGCTTAAAAACAAATATCTGTCCTACGGATATACAGCAACTAACATGTCCGAAGATTCTTTTACTTACGGAAGCAGCACTTCAAAAAATTTAATTATTACCAAAACGGGAACAGTCTACCCTAACAAATATGTTATTATCTGCGGACATTATGATACAATTGTAGGCCCTGGAGTAAGTGACAATGGAAGCGGCACTTCCATTATTCTTGAAGCAGCAAGAATATTGAAAAATGTTCCCACGGAATATTCTATCAAGTTTATTCATTTTTCCGGGGAAGAACAGGGGCTTGTGGGAAGTAACCATTATGTAAATAATGTAGCTTATCAGAATGGCAGTCAGGTTCTGGATATAAAACTGGTTTTAAATATTGACCAGGTGGGTGGTCTTCTTGGAAATAACAACAATACGATTACCTGCGAAAGAGATACTGGTGGGGTGTCTTCCAACAATGCAGCCTCTACTGCTGTAACACAGGAACTGATGAACTGTACTACCCTTTACTCTCCTCTTCAGACGAATCTTTCGTATGCTTACAGCTCAGATTATATGCCTTTTGAAGCAAAAGGATATACCATTACCGGGTTTTATGAAACCATCCAAAGTAATAATGAGCATACCGTAAGTGATACTTTTGCCAATCTGGATCCCGTCTATGTTTTCAACGTAGGAAAAGCAGCCGTGGGAGCTTTGCAGCATTTTGCTGTTGCCTCTACATCCAGTAACCTGTTAAGTACCAACGAAAGCCCTGTACAAAAATCAGGTGAAGCCATCAGGATCTATCCTAATCCTGCAAAAGATCTTGTGACTGTAGAATTTCAGGAGAAAGTAAAACACTTCAAAGTTGAAGTCAATGACATGGCAGGAAATACTGTTTTAAACCTTGAAAATCAGAAAAAAATAAATACATCAGGGCTAACAAACGGGATTTATACTTTTACTGTTACAACCGATAAGGGAAATACCACAAAAAAAATTATCATTAATCAATAATGTCTGACGAATATTCCGCATCTGTTGCATTCAGGATATTCAGCATTACTCTCATACAATGAAAAAAATCGCTGCTTTTTTATTCGCTTCTGTTGCTATGCAAAGTATTGGAGCTCAAAGTTTCATTCAGGCTTATCAGGACAGGGCGGATATGGTAAATCAAACCAATATTACCACTTACCTTCAGGAATTTGCTAATCTAGGGGTGAAAACCACGGGTTCACCAGCTAATGCCAATGCGCTGACATGGCTCAAAAACAAGTATCTTTCTTACGGATATACAGCCAGCCAGATTGGAGAAGACCCTTTTACAGCAGGGAGCTATAATTCTAAAAACCTTGTTATTACCAAAACAGGAACGGTATACCCCAATAAATACGTAATCATTTGCGGACATTTCGACAGTATCACTGGCCTGGGAATCAATGATAACGGAAGCGGAACGTCTATCATTCTTGAAGCAGCAAGAATTCTGAAAGATGTTCCGACTGAATATTCTATAAAATTCATTCACTTCTCCGGGGAAGAGCAAGGACTTCTGGGAAGCAAACATTATGTCAACAATGTAGCGTATCAGAGCAGCACCCGTGTTCTGGATATTAAACTTGTTTTTAATCTCGATCAGGTAGGTGGTGTTATGGGAAATAACAACAATACCGTTTACTGTGATGAGGATCAGGGCGGACTTTCTTCCAATAATGCCGCTTCGGCTGCTGTAACTCAGGAACTGAGAAACTGTACAGCGCTCTACTCTCCTCTTCTGACTGCCGTAGATCCGGCTGCTGATACAGATTATATTCCTTTTGAACAAAAAGGTGAAGTGATCACAGGCTTTTTTGAAAGAATAAGAAGTACCTATCCACATACAGTGAATGATACTTTTGCCAACACTGATCCTGTTTATATTTACAAGATAGGAAAAGCTTCTGTGGGAGCATTGCAGCATTTCGCCGTTGCCACCGGTACGTTGGGAACGAATGAAACCATCGGAAAAAATACGTTGGAAAGTGTGAAAATCTATCCAAATCCAGCCAAAGATGTTATCAATATTGAACTTCCGGACTCCGGAATTAAAAATTTCACTTTTGAAATAACAGATTTTCAGGGGCGTTCCATTTTCAGGAGAAACAATGAAACAAGTATTAATGCTTCAGGCCTGGAAAACGGAGCTTATATCGGAATTTTAAAAATTGGAGATCAAAAGGTTGTCAGAAAAGTGATGATTGAAAGATAAACCAGTATACAATACGAAAAAAAGACTTTTGAAGCTATTCAAAGGTCTTTTTTTTTGCCAGAACTGCATTATACTATTCATAAGGTAATTACGATAATTAATATGATATTCATAATAAATATTATTTTATTTTAACACATTAAACACTTCGTTGTGATTTATTTACTACATTCGTGTCACCAAATAATATTATATATGAAAAAATTCACAACACTTTTATGCTCAGCATTGATGATGCAGAGTATTGCGGCTCAAACTTTTATTCAGGCTTACAAAGACAGAGCAGATATGGTTACCCAAACCAATATCACCACCAATCTTCAGGAGTTTAGTAATTTAGGGGTAAAAACAACAGGTTCAGTAGCGAATACCAATACATTGAACTGGATCAAAAACAAGTATCTTTCTTACGGTTATACGGCCAGCCAGATAGAAGAAAGTCCTTTTACCTTTGGAAGCACCAGTTCGAAAAATTTAATTATTACCAAAACCGGAACGCTTTATCCTAACAAATATGTTATTATCTGCGGACATTTCGATACCATTTATGGCCCGGGAGTGAATGATAATGGCAGCGGAACTTCAATTATACTGGAAGCCGCAAGAATTCTGAGAAATGTTCCTACTGAATATTCTATAAAGTTCATTCATTTTTCCGGGGAAGAACAAGGGCTAAAAGGAAGCAGCCATTATGTGAATAATGTAGTATATCAGGGAGGTGTCCGCAAATTGGATATCAAACTGGTTTTCAATCTGGATCAGGTAGGCGGCGTGAAAGGAAATAATAATACCACCGTATATTGTGATGAAGATCAGGGAGGAGTATCCAGTAATAATGCAGCTTCTGCAGCTGTCACACAACAACTGAGAAATTGTACTGCACTCTACTCACCTCTTCTGACTGCCGTAGATCCGGCAGCTGATACGGATTATATTCCTTTCGAACAGAAAGGTGAAGTGATTACCGGATTTTTTGAAAGGATAAGAAGCACTTATCCTCACAGTTCTAAGGATACTTTCACCAATATGGATCCTGTTTACGTATACAAGATCGGAAAAGCAACCGTGGGTGCCCTACAGCATTTTGCAGCAGCATCAACTACCATGAGCAAACCCGCATCAAAAAATTCACTGGAAGCTGTAAAGATCTATCCTAATCCAGCCAATAATCTAATTAATATTGACTTACCGGATTTTAAGGGAATGGATTTCAGTTTTGAAATCAGCAATTCTTTGGGAAGGTCACTTTTAAAAGTAAATAACGAAAGAAAGGTTAATGTTTCATCCCTTCAGAACGGAGTCTATGTTGGAGTTTTGAAAGTGGGTGAAGAAACCCTTGTTAAGAATATTATGATTGAAAGATAAGAAATCAATTCATTGATAATAAAAAAACAGCAGGGTTATTCTATTTCTGCTGTTTTGTTTTTATGCATTAAATACAACCACATAGAATTTTAAAGTTCTTCAACAATCTGTTCTCTTGTTTTGTTATTTAAATCAATAACTTTTATAGGGATAAGCTTGTTAGGTAATATATTTCCTGCCGGCCTGATCCATTCTTTAACCCCAAAAAGGAAATCAAGTTTGGTGTTGGGAGTCTGAAAACTAATCAATTCACCAAAATGATTGGGATGTCCTCTTTCAGGTGCTTCACCTACTACTTCTGCCAATTTGTTATCCAAAACCATGACGCTGAACATCATAGCACTGGAAAATGTATTTTTCCCAACAATGATATAAGTCTTCCCATGGAATCGCAACGGATTTTCATCCGCTGTTACAGAACGAGAACGGATCGGATAGTAATCACCATCTTTTATTTTGCTATATTCTGCAGATTCTTTATTGTTTGCTTTTAAATAATCAGCGTATTCTTTACTTTTTTTAAATTTTCCCTGATAAGTATAATACGTTTTATCTGAAAAATAGTTAATAAGCAAATTTCCAACCGCAGAATTTCCTCCGGAATTGTTGTGAACATCAATGACTAAATTTTTAGCATTGTCTTTTTTGATCTGACTGAAAATACTGTCCAATTTTGTTTTCCATTCTTCCAGAGTGAATGTATTTCTGTCATCAAAAGTATTGACTGTCAAATAAGCATAATCCTTTATTTTTTTATAATCAAGAGGTTTAAGATCTTCTTTTTTCTTAGGCTGAGACTTTGAAGCATTGGCTTTCAGCTGTTCCAGAGAAATACTTTTAACCACTGTTTGCAGACCGCTTTTAAACTTCAGGTTGTAGTCATCTGTGATAAAGTAACAGTACTTATTAATCATTATCCAAAACCGATCAACGGCTATGGGTATTCGTTCTTCTTTAGCGCCCGGAATAGTCTGGGCACAGGTCTCCAGGACTTCATGAATTGGTATATTATTCAGCGAAATCACTTCGTCACCAATAGTAGGTTTACTGTCTGAATAGTTTTCCGTAAGAAGCATTTTGCCATTTTCATATTTGAATTTCAACGGTAAAACTTTCATGCTTTTTCTAATGCTGTCAGTAACGCAAAAGTCAGACATTGAACTATGTTCGTCGTTCAATGTGACAATCAAAGGCTTTGCGAGGTAATAAAAATCCTTCTGAGTCATACCATCTTTCAGAGAATTACGGATATCTGTATATTTTTTTTCAAATTCTGATTTTGAAATTTCTGTATAGGGATTGACGTGTGCATTGGTTATTTTGGCCTTAATAAAGTCTACATCCTGCTCCAGCTGCTGCTTAGTAAATTTCTGAGAATAAAGTTCGTTACAGTTTTTCTGGGCAAAAGCAGATTGAACAAACAAAACTGCAAGTAAGGTTAATTTTAATTTCATAGATATTCGTTTCCGAAGGATTAGTGGCTTGATATTTACTTTTGTTACAGTTGAGAAAGTTGTTTATTTATTCCTGCTTTTAAGAATCTCTTCAATCTCCTCCATTGAAAATCCTTTGGCTTTCAATAAAATTAAAAAGTGATACAGCAGATCTGCAGCTTCGTTTTTAAAGAGATCATCATTATTGTCTTTTGCTTCTATAACCAATTCTACGGCTTCCTCTCCTACTTTTTGAGCCATTTTATTGATTCCTCTCTGATATAATGAGTAAGTATATGAGTCTTCAGCCTTCGTATCTATTCTCTGAGAGATTTTTTCTTCCAGTTCATACAGAAATCCTTTAGTATTCTTTTCCCCGAAACAACTAAAACTGCCTGTATGACAAACCACATTTTTCGGAACAGCTTTAATTAAAATGGCATCCTGATCACAGTCGATGTCAATACTTTTTACCGTTAAAAAATTACCCGATTCCTCACCTTTTGTCCACAGTCTGTTTTTGGAACGGCTGAAAAAAGTAACAATTCCTTCTGCCTGTGTTTTTTCAAAAGCTTCCTCGTTCATGTAGCCCAGCATCAAAACCTGCAATGTTCTGTTGTCCTGAATAACCACAGGTACAAGGCCATTATCTTTATTAAAATCTATTTTCATCGTATTTGAATTTTTTGAGTTTTTAACTGTTGTTTTAAATCCTGAATCCCTATTTCATTAAAGTGGAAAATACTGGCTGCCAATCCTCCTGTAGCTTTTGTTTCATTAAATACTTGAACAAAATCCTGAATGGTACCAGCACCTCCGGAAGCAATCACCGGAATGCTTATATTTTCTGAAACCAGCTTTGTAATCCTAATATCAAAACCGTTTTTAGTACCGTCACCATCCATGGAAGTCAGCAATATTTCACCTGCTCCTAATGCTGCTGCTTCTTGAGCCCATTCCATCGTTAAAAGTGCTGTGGCTTCTCTTCCTCCTTTGATATGCACCAGATCTTTATCACCTACTTGCTTTGTATCAATAGCAACCACTACACACTGGCTCCCGAATTCTTGGGCCAGATCAGAAATAAGACCTGGATTTTTTACGGCTGAAGAATTGATGCTGATCTTGTCTGCACCTGCTTCCAAAAGCTTTCTCACATCCTCTACAGACGAAATCCCGCCTCCTACTGTAAAAGGGATACTCAATTCTTTTGCGATCTCTTTTACCAGCTCTACAAATGTTTTTCTATCCTCAATTGTGGCGGTAATATCCAGAAAAACAAGCTCATCGGCACCTTCCCGTTCATACTTTTTGGCAAGTTCCACAGGATCTCCGGCGCTTTTAAGATCTTCAAAGTTAACACCTTTTACCGTAGCTCCATCCTTAATATCCAGACATGGGATAATTCTTTTCTTAAGCATTTTCAATAAAATTTTGAAGTTGTTGTAAGCTTATTTTTCCCTCATAAATCGCTTTTCCGATGATCGTCCCTGCACAGCCGATATCCTTCATCTTATAGACATCAGCAATGCCTGAAATACCGCCGCTTGCTACCAGCTGAACGGATGTTTTATATAAGATCTCAATATAAAGCCCTGTTGAGGGACCTTCCAGCATCCCATCTTTTGCAATATCGGTACAGATAGCGGTCTGTATTCCTTTTTCCTGATACTGAAGGATAAAATCAATGATATCATGGGCACTTTCTTCCAGCCATCCGGATGTTTTAATCTTTCTGTTTTCACAGTCTGCACCCAAAATAATTTTTTCCGCTCCATATTTTTCAATCATTCCAAAACAAAATTCAGGATTCTGAACGGCAATACTTCCTAAAGTGATCTGCTTTGCCCCGGAATTAAAAGCGGTTTCAATATCTTCCTGAGTTTTTAGCCCTCCTCCAAAATCGATATGCAGCGAAGTAGAACGGGCAATATTTTCCAGAACTTTCTGGTTGACAATATGCTTTGATTTCGCCCCATCAAGATCCACCAAATGAAGGTATTGAATCCCAAAGCTTTCAAACTCTTTTGCCACTTCTACAGGATCTTCATTGTATATTTTCTTTGTATTGTAATCTCCTTTTGACAAACGGACACATTTCCCGTCGATAATATCAATAGCCGGAATTATTTTCATGATTATAAATTTATAAAGTTCTTAACAATCTGATTTCCCACTATTCCCGATTTTTCCGGGTGAAACTGTACTGCATAGAAATTGTCTTTCTGCAAAGAAGCACTGAATGGCAGGATATAATCACAAACCGATGTTGTATAGTCTGACAGTTCACAATAATAGCTGTGGACGAAATACACATCACTGCACTTTTCAATTCCTGAAAACAGTGGCGAAGTCTGTCCGGAAACGGTATTCCAGCCCATATGGGGAACAATATCCTTTGCCGGAAACTTTCTGACATTGATATCAAAAATCCCCATTCCTTCGGTATCTCCTTCTTCATTTTCCCCGCACATCAGCTGCATGCCCAGACAGATTCCCAAAACCGGCTGTGTAAGACCAGGAATCAACAGATCAAGCTCTTTTTCCTTCAGCACTTTCATGGTTGATGAAGCTTCTCCCACACCCGGAAAGATCACTTTATCAGCTTTTAAAATCTGTTCGGGATCATCGGTGATCACAGAATCAACATTCAGTCTGTTGAGGGCATTCTGAACGGAATTTACATTTCCTCCGTTGTATTTTATTATAGCGATCATATTTATAAACTTCCTTTTGTAGAAGGTAAACTGTAGTTAGCATCCGATTGGTTCACTGCCATTTTAACAGCTTTTGCAAAGGCTTTAAAAATGGATTCAATTTTGTGGTGTTCGTTATCTCCTTCTGATTTGATATTCAGATTGGATTTTGAAGCATCAGTAAAGGATTTAAAGAAGTGAAAAAACATTTCCGCAGGCATGTCTCCAATTTTTTCTCTTTTAAACGGAGCATCCCACACCAGCCACGGTCTTCCGCCGAAATCGATAGCCACCTGAGAAAGACAGTCATCCATCGGAAGCAGGAAACCGTATCGCTCAATACCTTTTTTCTTTCCTAAGGCTTTTAAAATAGCTTCTCCCAGCACAATTCCGGTATCTTCTATCGTGTGGTGTTCATCTACGGCAAGATCTCCGTTCACTTTAATCGTAAGATCCATATTTCCGTGTCTGGCAATCTGATCCAGCATGTGATCAAAGAAGTGAAGCCCCGTTGAAATATCTGATTTTCCGTTTCCATCAAGATTAACTTCAATTTCAATATCAGTCTCATTGGTCTTTCTGGAAACTTTAGCCTTTCTCATTCCGGATTTTAAGAACTGATAGATTTCTGACCATCGCGTTGCAGACAGCTCTGCCGCCTCGTTGAAGTTTTTATTAAGATAAATAGCTTTAGTACCAAGATTTTTAGCAAGTTGAACATCAGTACTTCGATCACCAATTACATAGGAATTTTCAAGGTCGTAATTCCCATGAATATATTTCCCAAGCATTCCAACCCCTGGTTTTCTGGTAGGAAGATTTTCAGATTCAAAGCTTCTGTCAATTAAAATATCACTAAAAATGATCCCTTCATTTTCGAATGCCTGCAGCATTTTTTCCTGTGGTTTTATGAAATCTTCTTCAGGAAAACTTTCAGTTCCCAACCCATCCTGATTGGTTACCATTACCAATTCATAATCTAATTCATTGACAATTTTTGCAAGGTTTTGAAAAACTCCCGGATAAAACTCAAGCTTTTCCAGAGAATCTACCTGAAAATCTGTAGGCGGTTCAATAATTAACGTTCCGTCGCGGTCTATAAAGAGTACTTTTTTCATATGTTTTTTATATTTTTTTAACCATTAAAATGAATGAATCTTAAATTTCTTATGATCTTCATTTTTTCTTAATGGTTTATGTTTTACATTCCTTTTAAAAAGTTAATTAATTTTTCATTTTCAGTACGGTTTCCCACATTAATTCTGATACATCCGGGAATCGCAGGATCTCTTCTGCTGGTTAAAATCTCTTCTTCAAGCATTTTTCCGTATACACGATCCACATTATCCATTCTGATCAGGAAAAAATTGGCATCCGTTGAAAAGACTTTGGAAATACATTGAATTCCTTCAAACTGCTGTTTTAGCCATGTTCTCTCTTCCAGAATACGGTTTACGTTTCCCTGAAGTCTGTTTTTATCCTCCAGCGTTTTTAAAATCAACTCCTGGCTCAAAACATTCACATTATAAGGCGCTTTTACAGTATTAATAAAGCTGATAATCTCTTCAGATGCATAAGCCATCCCTACTCTTGCTCCGGCAATTCCCCAAGCTTTGGAAAACGTCTGCAATACAATCAGATTGGAATATTGATTCAACAGCTCCAGACTTGATTTTTTTTCTGAAAATTCAATATAAGCTTCATCCACCACGACAATGCCGTTGAAATTCTGAAGGTAAAATTCAATATCATCCACACTGTTTCCGGTAGGGTTATTAGGAGAACATAAAAAGAAAATCTTCAGTGAAGAATCATCTGCCATCTTTAAGAAATTATCTTTTACGATTTCGAAGTTTTCATCCAGATCCAGTTTCAGAACTTTATTTTCATTGATGGCTGCATAGAAACCATACATCGCGAAAGACGGATTCATCATCAGAATGGCATCTTTTTTAGGCTCACAGAAAATTTTGATGATAAGGTCTATCAGCTCGTCACTTCCGTTTCCTATGGCGATCTGTGAAGGTGAAAGGTTTTTAAGCTCTGCAAGCTTGGTTTTAAGCTTTTTTTGGGTTGAATCCGGATAGCGGTTGCATTCTCCAAAAGGACTTTCATTCGCATCCAGCATGACAGGAGCATTAAATTCATTATGATCCCTGAAACTGATGTAGGGCTGTAATTGTAATATATTGTCTCTTACTAAAGTTTTGATACTTTTATTTTTCATTGCATTGTTTATTTAAAACTATTTTTAAACCATTAAGATGAATTAAGTTATTAAGAATAATGAAGAAAATATCTTCCGATCTTTATTAAGCATTGAGCTAAATTCAAATGTATTTGAATCTTAATTTTACTTAAAAGTTTCATTTTTCTTAATGGTTTAAATTCTTTTTTGGGTAAACGCAAGGGCGCAAAGTTTTTTAATCTTTATGTTTCTTCAAGGCGCAAGAAAATCAAAGATTTTCAGCAAGTGATGTGTCATTATTTTTTTCCACAGATTTCACAAATTTCACAGATTTTTCATATTTGCCTTCTTCATTTGGAGAATCTGTGAGAGATCAAAATATTTGGCATTCAATTTTATCGGAGATAAAATCCTTGCGTCTTAAAAAGGGTTTTCATTATAATTCTCTTGCGTCTTTGCGTTTTCCAACAATTAATTATTTCAATCTTATCGAAACTGCATTTTTGTGAGCAAACAAACCTTCTGCTTCAGCCATGAGCTCTATGGTTTTTCCCAAATTTTGAAGTCCTTCTCTGGAAAGTTGCTGGAATGTTATTTTCTTCACAAAACTATCCAGGGATACGCCGCTGTAATTCTTTGCATAACCATTGGTAGGAAGTGTGTGATTGGTTCCGCTGGCATAATCTCCTGCACTCTCACAAGAATAGTTTCCTAAAAAAACCGAACCTGCATTCTGAACCTCCGGTATATATTTTTCAAAATCATTGATGGCCAGAATAAGGTGTTCAGGAGCATAAAGATTGCTGAACTCAAGAGCTTCTTTCAGGGTATTGATCAAAATGAAAGAACTGTTTTCCAAGGCCTGGGCCGCAAATTCATTTCTTGGTAATTCTTTGATTTGCTGCTCAACAGTACTTATTGTTTCATTAAAAACTTTAAGATCTGTAGTGATAAAAACTACCTGACTGTCGCTTCCATGTTCTGCCTGTGAAAGAAGATCTGCAGCACAGAATTCAGGAACAGCCTGTTCATCTGCAATCACAAGAACTTCACTCGGTCCGGCAGGCATATCAATAGCTACTCCATACCGTTGTGCATATTCTTTGGCCGCTACAACAAACTGGTTTCCAGGACCGAAAATCTTATTGACAGCCGGAATACTCTCTGTTCCAAAAGTCATTGCCGCAACAGCCTGTGCTCCCCCCGTTTTAAAGATTTCTGAAACACCGCAAAGCTTTGCTGCATACAGGATCGCAGGATTAATATTCCCATCTTGATCCGGCGGCGTACAAAGAACTATTTCTTTACATCCGGCAAGATTGGCAGGAACTGCAAGCATCAAAACAGTAGAAAATAAAGGTGCTGTTCCTCCCGGAATATAAATCCCGACTCTTTCTACCGCACGGTTTTCACGCCAGCAAACCACTCCTTTTGTTGTTTCAATTTTTTGAATCTCCTGTTTCTGAGAGGCGTGAAATGTTGAAATATTCTCCTTCGCCTGTTGAATGGCTTGCTTTAATTCATCTTGAATCTGATTTTCTGCCTCCTTGATCTCAATTTCAGAAACTTTTAAGATTGAGGTTTCTGCTTTATCAAACTTTTTGTTGAATTCTATTAAAGCTTTATCACCATTTTTTTCAACTTCTGCAAATATTTCTGTGATCAGACCTGAAATTTCTTTCTGTTCCAAAACAGGGCGTTTTGCTAAGTCTTTCCAGCTGTCTTTTGTGGGATATCTATATATTTTCATTGTATTATTTTTAATTGTTTTTTACGCAAAGGCGCAAAGTTTTTAATTCCTATATCTTTTTAAGGCGCAAGAAAATCTTAGATTTTCAGCAAGTATGTGAGTATTAAACAGTATTCAATTTTATCGCAGATAAAATCTTTGCGTCTTAAAACAGTCTTAATTTTTATTCTATTGCGTCTTTGCATCGGCCAACATTAACCATTCTTATTTTTTTAAATAACCATTTTATCAATTGGAATGATTAAGATATCCTGAGCACCATTTTCTTTCAGTTCATCAATCACTTCCCAGAAACGTTCTTCATCAATCACGGAATGAATACTGCTCCAGCCTTCTTCTGCAAGCGGAATCACCGTAGGGCTCTTTAAAACAGGAAGAACATCAGCTACTTTCTGGATTTTTTCGTTGGGAACATTCATCAGAATATATTTTGAGTTTTTTGCTTTTAAAACGGCTTTGATTCTGAAGACAAATTTTTCAAGAATGGCTTCTTTGTCAGTTGATAGATAGGGCGTTTGAGCCAGCACAGCTTCCGATTTCAGCAAAGTGACTGTTTCTCTTAATCCGTTTTTGAATAGAGTACTTCCGGAACTTACAATATCACATATTCCGTCCGCCAGACCGATATTAGGAGCTATTTCTACAGAACCCGAAATGACGTGAATGTCTGATACAATTCCCTGGTTTTCTAAAAAGTTTTTGAGGGTGTTAGGATAAGAGGTCGCAATTTTTTTACCCTGAAAATAAGAGATGTCGTCCGTTTCTACTTCTTTGGGAACAGCCAGTGAAACACGGCATTTTGAAAAACCAAGCTTCTGGATAGTTTTGATGTTTTTACCTTTTTCAACCAGAAGATTTTCGCCAAGAATGGCTACATCCACTACTCCGTCTTCCAGGTATTGCGGGATGTCTGAGTTCCGAAGGTACATGATTTCCATCGGAAAGTTATCGACTGAAACTTTGAGCTGGTCTTTACCGTTGTTGACAAAGATTCCACAGTCTTTGAGAAGCTGAAGAGATTCTTCATACAGCCGGCCGCTTTTTTGAATTGCAATTTTTAATTTACTCATTTTGCCTTTTTTTGGGTCCGAGTAAATAAAAACTGATCTGTTGAAATTTCTGAGGAGAATTCAGGAAACAAAAAAACCGCCTATTTACTCAGACGGTTTTAATTATTTTTGATTTTAGCACATACTTATATCAATCAATTCCGTCTAGCAGAGATGATGATGATAATGATGTAATGCTAAAAATATTGGTTTCATTGTTTGAATTATGATGCAAATGTAGGATTTATTTTTAAAATACAAAGTTTTTTCAGAGAATTTTTTGATAAAAATTCATAAGCTCCTTTGCAATGGGTTCGTCATTAAACTTCTGAACAAACTCGAAACCCTTTTCCTCACGGCGTTTTCTCTCGGATTCATTTTCCCATAGAAATTTTAATTTGGCCCGGATATCGAGATCGTTATCCGGATTCACATACACAGAGTCTTTTCCGCCCGCTTCAGGCAGACAGCTGGTATTGCTCGTCACCACAACCGTTTTGGAGAAAAGTGCCTCAATAACGGGGATTCCAAAGCCTTCAAAGAAGCTTGGATAGACAAAAATATCCGCCAGTTTATAAAGACAAGCCAACTCATCCATAGAAACGCCTTCCAGGAAAAGCACCTGCTTCTCCATTTTGTTTTTTTTCAGGAAACTTTCTATTTTCTGATAGTATTTTGTCTTTCTTCCCACGACTACAAGAGGAATTTCCGTTCCGTTGATCGCTTTTACAATATTCAGAAGATTTTTGCGGTCTTCGATGGTTCCAACATTCAGTACAAACCTTTCGGGAAGCTTAAATTTCTCTTTGACAGCTTTCATCAATTCCGGAGATTGCTGTTCTTTAAAAGCATGATGACAGCCCTGATAAATGACTTCAATTTTAGACTCAGGAACTTTTAAATATTCAATAATATCTCTTTTGGTCTGTTCCGAAATCGCAATGATTTTATCAGCGGTATCAACTGCTTTTTTGAATTTCCAGAAATGGATTTTCCTGTCAAAAAAAGAATAATACTGCGGATATCTTACGAAGATCAGATCATGAATGGTAACGACCTTTTTAATAGGCTTTGGATCCCATTTTAAGGGAAGTTCACCTGATAATCCATGAAAAATATCTGCACCCTGCTTCTGGGCATCTTTACCCATTTTCAGCTGACGTGAAAAATTTCCTTTTGAGGTTTCAATAAAGTGAACATTCGGGCGTTCCAGAATATCTTTCCCTCTCTCGGACTTATTTTTGTTCAATAACAGATATTCATTCTCCGGTTCATATTCGGAAAGAATTCTTACAAGATCTCTCGAATAGTTCCCCAGACCGGATGTATTGTGGAAAAACCGTTTGGCATCAAAGGCAATCTTCATCGTTGAATCTGTTTTTGAAATTCCTGAAATGTGCCGAATGTATGACCTTTTTCTTTCAGCCAGCCTACAAACGAGTCAAACCTTTCCACCATCTCTTTTCCTGAGTTTTTTACCGTAAATCCAGGAAGTTTAAAAGCTTCATCTTTTATTTCTGCAAATTCCCAGGGATGGAAATAAATATTCAGATATTGATCTTTTTTCAAACAATCCGAAGCCAGTTTTTTGTAGAAAAACAAAGGAAAATTGTGAAAGCTTAACCAAAACAAAGGAATCCTGAAATTAGGAGAAACCGAAGCCGGAATCTGCGTTACATTTCCTTCTTTGAAATACGTTCTGGATACTTTTAAATTATTATATCTTCCCGGCAAAAATGTAGGGTTGATAGAGGAATTGTATGCGTATCCTGCTTCTTCCACTGCTTTTTCATCTACCGGCATCATTCTCGGCATTCTTAATCCGGTCACCTTTGTGGAAAATAATTCTTCCAGCCTTTCTCTTGATTCTTTCAGGTGTTTGTCTTCAAATTCTGAATGAAACCACGTGTGAGAGGCCAGCTCATGCCCTTCATGTAATAACCTTTCAATAAGGTGCTTGCTGTTTTCTGCAAAAACTACCGTGGAAAAAAAGGTAGCTTTGGCATTATGTTTTTTAAGGATATTGAGGATTCTCTCCAATCCTGTCTGTGAAATTGAAATCTGCTTTTCAAAGGGAATTTCACCCTTATATTCTAATGGCATATCAAATTCTTCAATGTCAAAACTCAATAAAACCATTTTAAAAATTTTTGTTTTTAATAATATAATTAGGTCTGTCTTTCACCTGTTTAAATATTTTACCCAAATAAATTCCCATGATTCCTAAGATAATGAGCTGAAGTCCTCCAAAGAAAACAATGGTCATAATCAAAGATGCCCAACCGGAAATCTCTGTTTTGGCAATAAATGAATGAATTACGTAGGCTCCATATCCGATTACTGAAAGCGCTGAGAATAAAAAGCCCAGATATGCTGCCAGGTAAAGCGGTTTCACACTGAAAGCAGTGATTCCTGTAAAAGCAAAAGTAAACATCTTTTTAAGGTTGTAACTGCTTTTTCCTGAGAGTCTTTCTGCTGCAGTAAAGTCGATTCCTGTTTGTTTGAACCCCATCCAGCTCGTTAATCCTCTAAGGAACAGATCGTCTTCATTAAAATTTCTCATCACTTCAACTGCACTTGCATCCAACAGTCTGAAATCTGAGCCGCCGCCTTTCGTTAAGTTAACATCTGAAAGGCTTGATAAAAGCTTGTAAAATAAGTCTGATGTTTTTCTTTTAAAAAAAGAAATCTCTTTAGGATACGTTCTAAAGGTAAAAACGACGTCATAGCCTTCTTCCCATTTCCGAATCATTTCCGGAATAAGCGCCGGCGGATGCTGAAGATCTCCATCCATAGAAATGACTGCATTTCCGTGGGCATTGTCCATACCTGCCTTTACAGCCGGCTGGTGTCCGAAATTACGGGAAAATTCAATGAACTTTACTTCATCATACTGACTGGAAAGTTCTTCTAATTTTTGCTGGGTATTATCTCTGCTGCCATCATTGACAAATATGATTTCAAAGTCGTAATTTCTTAAGCCATCAAAAACTTCTTTAATTTTCTGATGAATCATTGCGACATTTCCTTCTTCGTTATAGGCGGGAATTACAATTGAAATTTTCTTCATATGTATTAATTCAGGCTGTAATTTTTCTCAAAATCTTTAGTCAGAAGTTCATAAGTCACTCTCAACCAGATCACAATACAAGGTACGGCTTTTAATGAATATTTGATGATATAATTCTCTTTTACAAATTTCGGGAAAAGATCCGAAGTGGAGAAACAGGTAAAAATAATGACAAAAACCAGCAATCCAATAATCAATGGTGTTCTTTCTTTCTGAAGGAAAAACCAGATCAGCACTCCTACCACCGCAATAATATAGGTTGGAGATTCTGAACTGGAACTGAACAATACCAAGAACAGTAATGTTGAAGCCAGAATCATCAGTTGGAATGCATAATGCTTGTATTGCTTAATTCTGATGTAAGGCAAAACAAAAAGTGGTAGTCCGCCTGCTAAAAATACAAGATTTGAAATAGATGCATCTCCCAAAATTCTTCTGACAAAGCCCATTAAAGAGATGTCCTGCATATTTCCCAGAACCTGATTTTCATTATTCTTCTCTACAATAGACTGAAACCAGTCTGAGTAGCACTGAATGACAAACTGTGGACTTGAATACGCCATTGGAAGCACGAAAAATAATAGGGCAATAGCAACTCCTGAAAGAATAAATTTAGTTTTGTTTTTAATAAAGAAAAACTGCGTTAGTCCTACAATTCCGTAGATTTTCACAAATACCCCAATTAAAATTGCGGTTACAGATTTTACTTCTTTTCTTTCGTAAATATAGACGGCAGATAACAACAAAAGGCCTGTCAGCGCTACATTGAACTGCAAACTTAAAGCTGCTGTGATGTATTCCTGAAGACAAAGCAACCCGAAAATCGCTTTCTTGCTGTCTGAAAACGGCAGTTTATAAATTCCGTAGATAAAGATGAAAGTATTGGCAATATTCCAGAGTGATATTCCCAGCCAATCCGGCATCATGGCGAATGGTGCGATCAATGCACTGAAAAATACACCATAATGGTTCAGATCAAAATAAAGATCAGGATAATGGATAAATAAGTTTTTCTGATGAATGGTATTAAAGAATACGTTTTTAAAAATCAGATAATTATTGATCGCATAATCTCCTCTCAGATATTTGGAAATTGCAGTAACAACGGATATAATAAGATAAACCCCAAATATATATTTAGGGTTTAATAGTATTTTAAGAAATTTTTCTTTCAAGATTGTGGTATTAGCTTAAAATATTAATCTTAAACAGCTACATTATTCTCTCTCAATGCATCATTCAGAGATGTTTTCTTGTCTGTAGATTCTTTTCTCTGACCGATAATCAAAGCACATGGAACCTGATATTCTCCAGCCGGATACTGTTTTGTATAGCTTCCTGGAATAACTACTGAACGTGCAGGAACTCTTCCTTTGATTTCAACAGGTGTATCTCCTGTAACGTCGATAATTTTTGTAGAAGCGGTCAATACTACGTTAGCACCCAATACAGCTTCTTTTTCTACGTGAACTCCTTCCACAACGATACATCTTGAACCGATAAAGCAGTCATCTTCAATGATTACCGGAGCTGCCTGTAACGGCTCCAATACTCCACCGATCCCAACACCTCCACTCAGGTGAACGTTTTTACCGATCTGTGCACAGCTTCCTACTGTTGCCCATGTATCTACCATTGTTCCTGAATCTACATAAGCTCCAATGTTTACATAAGAAGGCATCATAATTACTCCGGGAGCAATATAAGCTCCTTCTCTGGCAACCGCATGCGGTACAACTCTTACTCCTTTTTCAGCATAATTTCTCTTTAAAGGCATCTTGTCATGAAATTCAAACGGACCTACTTCAATAGTTTCCATTTTCTGGATCGGAAAATACATTACCACTGCTTTTTTCACCCATTCATTTACCTGCCATCCGTTTTCAGTAGGCTCTGCTGTACGAAGTTCACCCTTATCAACCAAAGAAATTACTTCTCTAATTGCCTTTTGGCTGTCTTCATTCTGCAATAAATCTCTGTTGTCCCAGA
Source organism: Chryseobacterium sp. NRRL B-14798 (assembly GCF_050470705.1). Classification (NCBI taxonomy): domain Bacteria; kingdom Pseudomonadati; phylum Bacteroidota; class Flavobacteriia; order Flavobacteriales; family Weeksellaceae; genus Chryseobacterium; species Chryseobacterium sp. NRRL B-14798. The sequence continues at coordinate 2,741,603 of NZ_JBFLUL010000005.1, forward strand.
TATTTTCAATAGTTTGTTGTAACGACATGTTTCTTATTTAAAATTATACCGGCCAAAGATACAAAAAAGTTCAGCAAAACTGTTTTTAACATTAGTTTAATTAATAGCCCAGCATACGCTTCACTCTATTTTTATAGGTCAGGTAAATTTCTCCGTGTTCCTTTAGCAGGAACTCTTCTTCAAGCCTGATTTGAATCTGCATTAAAATATTTCCCGTCAGAAGAAAAGAAAAAGTAATGACAGTAGGAAAAACAAGAAAAAATCCGACAAGACTGATGGTCATGCCCAGAAATACAGGATTTCTTGAAAACCTGAATAATCCGTCAGTGACAAGTTCTGTTTTTGTTGTGCTGTCAATCCCGATACGCCACGAGTTTTTCATTTGCAACTGGGCAATAACAACCCAAATCAAGGCCATCATCATAAAACCTAACCCTGTGTATTGAATGAGATTATATTCCAAAGCATTGATTTTAAAAGCAGAGAACATGTCTTTCGGAAAGAGTAAAAGAAGTATTGTATACATAAACAAAGCCAATAAAATCAGCTTAAAATAAAATCCAACCAATCCGTAAGCAGAATCATCTTTGGGAAGGACGTTAGGATTTTTGCCAATCCGTTTTGCGACTCTGTAACTTATTCCCACAAAGGAAACAGTAAAAAAAATAATAAAATAAAAGGGAATAAAGAATCTGATGAAATCTGTCATAATGATAATAGTTTTGGACAAATTTCATGAGTTTTGGGATGCAATGTTATTGCAATGACAAGAATATTATTGATTTGCAGAAATGCGAAGTTATAAACCTGGCAATTCCCCTCCTCCGGAGGGGTGGCAAAAATTCAGAGAATTTTTGACGGGGTGGTTAAAGAATATAGTTATAAGTTTTGGCTAAAGCCAATTGATTGTTTGATTTTTCTATTGAACGGGCTAAAGCCCGTTTCTATTGAATTTCAACCCTTCCCTGCATGACAAAATATTAATTCCTGTTAGTACGTTTTAAAGATTTACAGCACTCTTTGAGCATGAAGATAGGCCTTATTCCAGTACTTTTCATTCAGAGATGAAATAATAACACCTTTTGAAGTAGAAGCATGAATGAATTTCACTTCTCCATCAGGACCGATATCATGAACAATTCCTACGTGAGAGACTCTGCTTCCTCCGGCTGTTGCAAAAAATAAGAGATCTCCGGGTTTTACGTCTTTTATATCAATATTTTTTCCGGCCTCGGCCTGATCAGAAGATCTTCTGGGAAGATTAAAATCATTTTCTTCAAATACTTTTACGGTAAATCCTGAGCAGTCAAATCCTGAAGAAGTACTTCCTCCGAATTTATAGGGTGCTCCGATATACTTTTCTGCATCTTTCAGAATATCATTGATTGATCTGGATACACTTCCGTTAAATTTTGAATCCAGTTTTCTGAGGTTTTCAGCTTTTGCAACGCTCTTTGTATTTGATTTTTTACTGGCGGAAGCGCTTTTCGAGGATCCGCAGGAAACCACCAAAACAGAGGCTGCCAACACAATAGCAATCTGCTTTATTGTCATTTTTTGTTGAAATAATCCCGTTCCCATACTCTTCTGATTTATAATTAATTAACAAAACGTAGTACAAATATACATTTTATATTGTAATTATAATATAACTATACTACAACTATATTATAAATATATGTTAAAATTTTGATTTTCATTATTTATTGGTATATTTGATTTCTATTTTAAAGACATGGCAACCTATGAAAGTGTAATCAAGATTACAGGAGCGGTGGGCGACCTGGTATTTTATAACCTGAACGGCAAAAATGTGGTTCGGAAGAAAAGCGGGTTCAATAAAACTGCGTTTAAAAAGAATCCGTCATATGAGAAGGTAAGACAGAACAGTTCTGAATTCGGGCATTGTTCCAAAATGGGAAAAGTTATCCGGAAGAGTCTGGATGACTATATTAAAGAATCAGGAGATCCCCTGCTCTACCAGAAGTTTGCCAAGGTGATGACGGCCATCAAAGATTTGGATACAATTTCTGAAAGGGGAAAAAGAACAGTTGAAAATGGTTTAAAGACTGAAGAAGGAAGAAAATTGCTGGGAGCATTTCAATTCGGCACCATTAAGAATGTTTCTGATTGTATAAGGATTAAAGATCATGTTCTGTATAAAAATGATCATTGTACATCAGACCATGCGGTGATTTTAACTTTAAAATTAGATTCTGAAAATTATAGCGTAGAAAGTAATGAAGAGATTATGAGTTGGAATAAAGAGCAAGATCAACCGTTAAAAAAATTTTTTTCTGATGAGGATTTTCTGCTCTGTTTTGCAGCATTGAAAAATGAACATGATGAGATTACCCGTATGGGATTTGTATAAATAAAAAAGTCTGCAGTATATCCTGCAGACTTTCTTGTTTTATTTCTTTTCTCCTTTCCAGGTTCCTGATATGGAAGGTGTGGGAAGTGAGTTGGACCAGTTTCCGTTTCCTTTTTTATCTGTAGATAATGTTCCTCTGAATTCTCCTTTCGAAGGAAGTCCTACCGTTGCGTTCAGATCTCCTGTTTCACTTAAATTCCCGGAAATGTTATAGTTTTCATTATTGACATCGGAATGCATTGTTCCCACCACTTTACCACTCTCATCTACCACAAAGTTCCAAACTCCTTTATCACCTCCTTCATAAGAACCAGACCATGTTCCTACATAATCATAAATAGTATCATCATCAGAGCTGCAACCGATAAATAAAAACGCCGTAAATAAAAGTAAAAAAAGTTTCTTCATAGTTTCAGTAGTTTTATAACCTAAAATTCTGTTATTCTCATCTGCCTTCCTTGCAAAAATACAGCTTACTGAGAATATTGCTTAATATGTATTATTTTTTTGTTCCGTGCAAATCTACTAATTTTTTCATTCAAATTATCTGAATTTTAATCAGCGTTCAATATGTTTGTTAAAAAACAACATATTTCGGCTAAAATACAAATATTTTTCAAACAAACAGAGACTGTACAAATTTGAGTTAATTAAAAATATAAGGTTAAAATTGGATAGTAATATGTTCAAAATTCGTTTACAATTACTTTATACTAGATTGCAGATCATTTGCGGTATGTTTTAAAGATATTTCTTACCTTAGTGAAAAATTTAACCTTTTCAAAAAATTACATGAAAACAAAAACATTATTTTTGGGAGCACTTGCTATTTTTGGCAGCTCAACGGCACAGGTTGGGATTAATACCGCCACTCCAAGTCATACTTTGGATGTGAATGGTCTGGTAAGAGTAAGAGGACTTTCAAATGCTGAAAAAAAGATTGTTGCGGCAGATGCACAAGGAGTTTTAACGCTTATTTCTCCAGAAGAAATTTTTGCGCCAAAGGCTATACTGAACACATCTACCTCTTCCAGTGAACAAAGATCGACTGTATACGAAGGAAAATGCTTCCAACCTGGCGACAATGCTTCTTCCTGTACCGTTTCTGTAAACCATTACTCTTCTTGTGCGGGATTCAGTAATCCTGTTGACACTCAAATTATTGTAGGGCAGGGAATTAATACAGGAAACGGACAATTTCTAGGAACATGGACAGCCCGATATGTTGATAATAAAGGGTTTGCCAATGCAACTGCTGTGGCTAATCAGACAGCACCTGACTATCCCAGAATCTCTTATCCAAGTACCAATACAGTGAACTATTTAGGAAGTGGAAATTTTGCGGGTCAATGTAATACAGATTTGGTTACTACCATCAATCAGGCCACCGGAGATATAAAAGTAGAGTCTGTAAAGCGAAGCATGTACGCACACCTTGTGTACCTTATTAATATTGCCCGCTCCAGATCTTTATAATAGTTGATATTTGATTTCAAAAAGGCAGCCACAATATTTTCATTGTGGCTGTTTTTTTGATACAACGAACCCTCTTTTTTGAAAAAAAGCCTCTAAAAAGAGGCTAGAAACTATTATTGGATGATGAAAAACTTATCCCAAATGTATGATATATTCGTATCTGGTTTTATGAGTACAGTCATATTGAGAATTTTACAGTAACATGATTTCTGTTTATCAGAAATCATGTTACCGCTTGAAATAAAAGTAAACAAAAACTGCAAAGAATTAACCTCGCAGCTTTTGTTTTCATAGTATGTTTTTAGAATCTTTTCTGGTCTGATAACTATCCGGAATTTAATTTTGGAACTTTACAAAATCCAGATAAAAAGTAGGGTTCCCAACATTAAACCCAGATGGAACTACAAGATTAGTCTTATGAGCAACTATAGGGTAAACACCGGGGGCTGCAAAATATAATACTCTGGTTTGATCTCTTGGCACAAAATTAATAGGATCGGGACTGGCAGTTCCACAATATGTTTTCCATACTTCCCCTATCCCGGGAATGTAAAACCAGTAATCATTACAGGTAGAAGTTATTGTAATTCCTGAACGGAAAAAATACCATCCTTTAGCAGGAATATTCACAGAAATTCCTGTTGGCAGGTTATCTCCTCCTGAGTTTCCGGTAAAAGGATTAACCAGTGTTCCAGTGTAAGATGTCCAGTTATCAGCAAATGCTGTAGTAACAGTGGAAGACCATGTAGCCAGTCCGTTAGCATCACTGGTCAGTACGTACCCCAGCTGCTGGGTGCCGTCTTTAATCTGAAGTGCTCCATTGGCTGTTCCGTTATCAATAACAACTTTTGCACTGGCAGCTCCCGCCGGCACTGTATTGGTTCCCACCAGGACTTTTCCTGTACCATTGATACTTAAATTATTTCCTGCTGTTGCAATATCGGTTGCCTGTGAAAGGGTTCCTCCCAATTTTACATCTGTCCCGGATAAACTAAGACCGTTACTTGCTGTGATATTGTTATTAATGATTGTTGTACCGCCATTTCCATTACCTCCTGCAAGCTCAGTTACCGTCATAAAACCTATTGTAGGGTTCAGCTGTGCTGTTCCGGCTCCTCCCAGCCTTACTTTTACAGAGGTATCAACTGTTGGCCTGTAAATAGCATAGGCTTCCGGCTGGCCGCCAATAGATGTTGCCGGATAATTATTTATGGCATCAACAACCCCTGTTGTACTGGAAGGAAGAACGGAATTATTGGAAGCATCTACCCATTCATACACGAAGAATCCACCTGCCAGCGAAAAATCTGTAGCATGAAGCTGACAACGGAGAACATAGGTTTTACCTGCTTTCAGATTGAAAACACCTGCGCTATAAGTAATATTATTGGAGGCAATCACAGATCCAAATGTCACATCTGATCCTGTAGATACTGATTGGGCTGCGTTTGGCTTCACAATAATATAATCCCCTGTTGAAGATGTTCCTGTTGAAAGAAGTTCCCATGTAGAATTTGTTCCGGTGAGACCCGTGCTCACGAGTTCCACACTCTGATTGGCTGGTACTGAAATACTGGCATTTCCGTTAATTGTTTCCGGAGCTACAGCATTCACTGTGATCTTAAAATTTGTATTGTTTTTAATTCTGTAAATCCTCCCTTTGAAGTTTCCAACCCCACTGACAGAAGGTGGTAAACCAAATACAGCATCTGAACTCCCATTGTATGAAACATGAAAGTCTGATAATACTAAATTATAAGTGGCTGTAGTAACCGCTTTATAATTAGCTGCCAATGATCCGTTAATATCCATAGTAGAACCTGGATTCACTGTGTTGACCCCAACATTTCCTGCCTGGGCAAAAGCAATAGCCGGACTTAAGGCTATCATTGCAAAGATTAGTTTTGTAGAAATTTTAAACATTTATCATTATTTTATTTACATTAATAAACTCAATTGTTTAACATAATGTAAAAGTATCAGAATAAATTCTACAAGAAACATCACCAAGCGTAGAAAAAAACTAAGCAAATTGTAGAAAATTTTCTACACTCAAAAAATTGTTTTATTCATAAAATTCAGTATCAGGACATGTAAGCTTCATACAGTTTAATAAGATCAGCCAGATTACTTGTTTTCAGTTTTTTATGGATTCTTTTTTTATAAGTACTAATTGTAGACATTTGAATATCCATCTCATTTGAAATTTCCAGGTTTCCGTTTCCTTTTACCATGAGCATAAAAATTTCATATTCCCTTTCTGATAAACTCTTTACAGCATCCAGTGCGGACGGCTGCAACAGCTTATTGACAAAGCCATTAGGATAATAATTTCCTTCTGAAAACATCTTCATGACTGCTTCAGAAATTGTATCTACTTTACTGAGTTTATTAATGTATCCATCTGCCCCTTCTTTGATATATTGTATGGCTATTTCCTCTTCATACGCCGAAAAAACAAGTATTTTCAAAGCAGGATCAAGCTGTTTGATTTCTGAGATCATTTTTTTGTTTCTGCTTTCAGGCATATTAATATCCAGAATAAGCAGATCAAATTTCTGTCTGGAAATTTTATCGAGGGCTTCAGGATAATCTGAAGCGGTATCTATCAGTACATCAGGAATGCGTGCTTCTAAAATGATAGCGGTTCCTGTTAATACAATATCATGATCATCTGCTATAAGGATCTTTTTAATCATTTTTTTGATTTTTTTATAATTAATTGGAAAGAAGTGCCTTTGTTCTCGTTTCTTCTGATTACAATTTTACTTTCCAGCATCTGGAGCAGCTGCAGGATCAGATGAAGTCCCATACCATATTTCTGCAATAACAGCTTTTCATTTTCAATATTCTCCTGAAGTTTGGTATAATATTCAATTTTATGGTCGTCCATCCCGATTCCTGTATCTGTAATTTCCAGAATAACAGTTTCCGGCTCATCTGCCCCGATGATTGTAATTGTTCCGTTTCTTGTATATTTTACAGAATTATCCATTAGATTATGAATAATCACAGCAAGAATATTTTTACTGATTTTCACCATTAATTTTTCATCTACATTATTAACAATTGTCGTGTTGTGATTGGCTGCAATCTCATCAAAAAGGATTTTCTTTTCCTGCACCAGATCATAGAAAGAATACAGCTCTGTTTCATCAGTCCTGTATTCATTATAAATATCAGCATACTCTTTCAGTGTTTTTGTAAAATTGTACAGCTGGTTAGATGATTTGTAAATAGAATTAAGAATTCTTTCAGTACGGTAGGCATTCTTTTCATCATAGTCCAAGGCTTCTTTGCTGGTTAAAGCAATAAATTTCAATGGTGTGGTAATATCATGGGTAATTGTTCCGATGAGCTTTTTCTGCTGTTCAATTTCTTTTCCCAGCTTTATCTGAGTGATTTCCAGATTTTCTACAGTTTCTGAAAGAGTTTTGGTTCTTAAGCGGATAATTTCTTCCAGCTCACGGTTTTTCTTTTTATGAAAGCTCGTCCTCCATCTCACGGATACATACAGTAAAAGAAGAAAGATAAAAACAATCAGTAGTTTAAACCATAATGTCTGATAAAAAAAGGGAGGAATGATAATTTTAATTTTTTTGAAAACGTATTCCTGCTTATCAGAAACGAGCATCCTTACGATAAGAAAATGGGTGCCATGGCCAAGATTATTGAGTAAAAATTTCCGGTCTTTTCCTACAGACAACCATTTATTGGTTCCATCGTCATCCAGTTTTGCTTCAATGACAATATTATCAGGGTTTGCATAGTAAGGGACATCGATAAACAGTTCAACCTGTCTGTTCTCCTGACTCAGTTTCAGGACATCTGTAAACAATCTTTCTTTATCATCAACGAGAACCCTTTCTATATACATCGCTGCGGGATAATAACTTTTAACTTTCAGCGGGTTAAAAAATACCAGTCCGCTTAATGAAGGCAAAACAAAATCTCCGTTTTTCAATTTGTTGCTATTGATATTACTTCCTCCATTAAACTCGTTGGTACTAAAGCCGGCTTCTTTTGAATATCTGTAATAGTTCAATTTAAAATTCCTGTTTTGCAGGTATTTTAAAAGCATGCTTTCTCTTATTTTATACAAGCCATTATTGGTTGGAATCCAGAAGTAACCATTAGGATCTTCCATCAGGGTATGCGGTGATAAAAGATTGCCTTCAGAATCACCCGGCAGCTTTATAAGACGGTTGTTTCTTAAAAGATAAAAACCTTTTCCAAGTGTGGTTACCCATATATTTCCGTCTGCAGTAAGTACGATATCACGAACTGATAATTCATTTTTACCGTTTAAACTATAGATTTTGTTATGATTGACGGATATTTTATACAATCCTTTTATCGTACCAACCAGAATATCTCCTGCTTCTGTCAATACCATTTTGGTTGGTTCGTTGGCAAACAGGTATTTTTTCTTTAATGACTTAAAAGGCCAGTTTTCATAAATGCTTAGTGTGCCTGTGAACTCGGTATTTCCTTTTTTTTGTTTCACTGCCAGCACGTAATATTTCCCATTGGCAAAGAAGAAATCATTCAACGTGTCTTCTCCGGTGGAAATACTTTGAAAATCTGTAAAATCAGACTTTTTACTGTATACAAAAAGAGTTTGTTCTCTCCGGGTTACAATATTGCCCTGTCTGTCAAAATTTAAAAAATACGATATACTTTTATCGAAGTTTTTGCTTTTAACCAATCCATAGCGGTTGTAGATTTCCCCTGCAGGATTAATTACACACGAATCATTATAAGGCTGGATCGCATAAAAAACAGCTGATGATTTTGGGATGTTCTTTTTCGAAGAGGTAAAATCTGTTAAGCTCACTATTTTGAGCCCGTCTGTACTGCTTCCAAGGTAAAGTTTTTTATATTTTTCATCATAATAAATGCACATCAGATTACTTTCGTCTATATGATCCAGCCGGATCAGTTTTGATAATTTAAGCGTTCCGCTATTGTAGATGCATCTGTAAAGGATATTATTATTCAGGACAAATCCTTGTCCATTGGTTCTGTTCCAGAAAATTTTGCTTCTGACATCCGCTACAATGGGCAGATCATAAGAACCGGTAATTTTCCCTTCTTCTATTTTTTTAACTTTTTTAGCATTCCGATCAATATAAAACAGAATATCTCCTATTGTAAAGGCATTTGGATCATTTTTAAAAAGCGGCTTCACGTCAAGTTTAACCTGTGATTTTGAAAGAAAATCTTCATAAACAAAGGAATTCTGTGTGATAAAATACCTTCCTTTTTTGAAGTCCATAAAAAAATAGACTCCCGGAGACGGACTGTAGCTGTAATTTGAAATACACAGATGATAGTTGATATTCTCCCTAACAATAATTGTTGGACATCTTTTTATGTTTTTAAATACTTTTGGAATTTTTTGATGGATTAAAACCGTTTTTCCATCATCTACCGCCGTAAAAATACTGTCCTTATCAGCATCACCATAAAAATAGGTAAACCGCTGGCTATTGAGTGGAAATTTTTTATGAACAAAAAAATTAAGCCCGTCATATCTTACAATTCCGTTTTCTGTAGTCAGCCAGATAAAACCATATTTATCTTTTATAATATCTTTTACACTATTCTGAGGCAGTCCGTTATCTGTATTGAAAAACTGCACCGTGTATTGTTGAGAATAAAACAAAAGAAAAGCAAACAGAAAACCAACCGTAAGAATATTTCTACACAAAACCAATCATTTTTACCAATAGTGTAAAGATAATTTATTTAAAACACTTTATTGCTAAAATATAAGACATTACCTATAAAGTAGGTATTTTTCATGCTAAATATTTCCACAGACCGTAAATGAAGTTCAAAGATCCCTTGTCTGGTTGATATCGGTAATCGCAAAGCCTTATGTATTCAAAACTGTTGATCACAAATCGGCATTTCTGGATTTCAGAAGTATATCTGGAAATAGGAATGATTTTAATAAGTTGCCCGATAAAGTATTTGCCGCATCAGAAAAGAAATAGTAAAAATTGGGCTATTGATCTCCGAAATAACGGAGGTGGAAACTCTATGCTTATTGATAAAATCTTGGAATATATTAAAGATCATCAAAAATAAATGCGGAGACTAATTGATAATCTCCCCATTATGGTTTTCCAGCTTTTCGCGGAATCTCTGAAGATCTTCAGGAGCTGGTCTGGTCCAATCTGTCACTTCTCCGATAATTTTCAAAGGCATTTCGGAACGATAAGAGCGGGTGGGATTTCCGGGAAATTTCTTATCGGTAACATTGGGATCATTCTCAAAATTTCCTGTTGGTTCTACAATATACACACGTTCTGTACCCTCTCCTTTTGCTAATGCAGCAGCGAGTCCTGCTCCGTTTACCAAAGCGGTAAAATAGATATGATTCATTTTCAGGTCAGACTGATAATTGGAACTTCCACCTGCTTTCAGTAAATCTCCAATTTTTAAATCTGCTTTTGTTCCGTGATAAAAAGGTCCTTTATCGGACGGATGGTTTTTTAACTGTAATGCCAGTTCAGCATTCTTTTTTGATATTTCTGTATCTCCCGACTTCTCCCAGCATTGAGCAATGTTCTGATAAAGAGCAGGCAACGCGCTTTTAACAGTGTCATCATTAATTTTTAAAGCAAATTCTAAAGAAGTTTCAAGCCATTTCAACTGATCCTCAGTTGTTTTCTGGTTACGTGACAGATAATAAGCTGCCAGAAACTTTTCGTGGTCATCCGTAGCTTCTTCCCAGGCTTGCAAAAATAATTCACCTGCTTTTTCATGCATTCCTTTGTCTTCAAAATTCATTCCTTGCAGACAAAGCTTAATCACAGGATTAAAAGGAGAAAATTCCATGTTTGATTTTTTATTTCAAATCTAGTGTATTCTGTTGGAATTACCGGGACAAAACATCAACCACAAAAAAGAGCTGTAACACATTATATTACAGCTCTTTAGTGGAGAATACGGGATTCGAACCCGTGACCTTTTGACTGCCAGTCAAACGCGCTAGCCAACTGCGCCAATCCCCCGTATTTTGTTTTTAAAGCGGTACAAAAGTAAGTATTTAAATGGTATTTGCAAATATTTTATCGTTTTTATTGAAATAAATTAGCTTTAATCTTCATAAAACTTGAATTGCCCATTGAATAACTACCAATTACCACTATTTTTGTCCGAAATTATATTACCTTATGCAGCTCTACACAGAAAGATTAGTTCTACGGGACATTACGATTGAGGATCAACAAGACATTTTCGACTACCGTTCCGATGCTGAAGCCAATAGATTTCAAGGCTGGATCCCTGAAACGCTGGAAGAGGTGGAAAATTTTATCCTGAGAAATACTAAAGAATTTAACCAGCCTGAAAGCTGGTATCAGCTGTTAATTACGGATAAAGAAACAAAAACGGTTATCGGAGATATCGGAGTTCATTTTACCGGAGATGAAAATGCACAGGTAGAACTGGGAATTACATTAAATACGTCTTTTCAGGGAAAAGGATATGCTTCTGAGGCTTTAAAAGGCATCATAAGTCACCTGTTTGATGATTTACATAAACACAGAATTACAGCGTCTGTGGATCCGGACAACACAGCTTCTATTCTATTGATGGAAAGAATCGGTTTACGAAAAGAAGGTCATTTTGTAAAAAGTCTGTTCTGGAAAAATAAATGGGTTGATGACGTTATTTATGCGATTCTTCGGGAAGAATGGCCTGCCAGATAAGAATACAACTCCTTTCCGGGGATCAATATCACCATCAACAGTTCCGGCCATCTATTTTTACAAAAGTAACAACAGAAATCAACTTACAGTACTGTATATTTTTCGTAAAATGGAGTGAGTTTTGTTCTTACGATAATTAAAGTGACTAAGTCATTGCATATTAAGCAGGATATGATCATTGTCCTGTACCATTCTTTAATTGTAACCGTAATCCAGTTATCATTTTCTACCAATGGATACCTCTCTTTTTTAAAATACATAATTACATGATCCTTCCTCTTTCCGTTGAGTGAAAATAAGTCTTTCATAATGTTTTTGTAATCTGGTTGCTCTTATTTTAGCAGGTGTTATGTTGGGCTTACTTCAGGCTTTAGTTTATTCCAAATATAGTGAAATAATTAAAATTTATTGTACAATATTCACCGTAAAGAATATTATTAACAAAATATTCACATAAAATACTTATTAAAAGAAATATTTTCTGAAACTTTAACTCAGAAAGAAAAGTCCAGATCATCTGCAGAAGGCCTGAAATTGGAATGCATAGCTGCGGTAAAATAATCGCAAAATATCTGATACACTGCAGAATCAGTATCGGTTGCCTGGATTCCCAACTGTGTATAAACAGTAAGGATCTGACGGGATAATTTTTGAACCAGCTCTACTCCATACTGATGAATCACGTGTTGTTTATCCTCCGGAATCTTTTTGTGATCACCGAGTATATGTTCTACTTCTCTGGCTATGCTTAATACTTTTCCCAAATGTTTTTTAACAGACTCTGCGAAACTTTTGAAATGGATCTCAGGACGAATATATTCTGCTTCTTCAATAAAATGAGAAGCCATTCCCAAATAGTTGACCAACAGTGTCAAGTCTGCAAAAATCCGAAAAGGAATAGTGTCCAGAATATCATTCGTGAAAAAAATATCGTAAACAAAGCTGTAATCTTCACTGACAGTGACATTTTTAATGGCAAAGGAATAGGTTCCGCTGGCTTTCATTCCCATAGAGCTCCAATTGGGAATAATATGAGCCTCCTCTTTCGGAATGATGAATGAATGGATGATCTCATTATCATCTTTATCCGTTACGGGATTCCCGTTTTCCGTAATGATGGCATTCAATGTAAAATGAGTCAGATGAGGTGCTCCTGTTGCGAAATTCCATGAACCGTTGATCAGATAAGTGCTGTCATCCTGTTTTTCTGCCGTCCCGCCAACCATTCCGCTTCCTCCAAAGCAGGTTTCAGAATGAGTGAAGAGTAATTGAGCAATTTCAGACTTGATATTTCTCGAAAAGTAATTGGCACCGGCACAAAGTGTCATCATCCAGCCGAAACTTCCATCGGTTTCAGCCCAGCCAAATAAGGCTTTAAGCCCCTCTTCAAAACGGTAGCCGAGTCCGCCATATTTTTGGGGAACCCAGATCTTAAGCAGTCCTTCCTCATGAATATGCTGCATTACTTTATCAGAAATTACAGAGGCGCCATGAAGTTCTTGCCTGATCTCTTTAATACTCAGCATTAGCTTTGGATTTAATGATTCTCTGCCATTCTATATATCCTGAAATGGCCACTAAAAATAAAAACGATGTTAAAACAGCATAGAGATATAATTCTTTATGAATCATTAGCGGGATTGAAATAAGATTACTGACATTCAGTATTACCCAGTTTTCAATTTTTCTTCTTGCCATCAGCCACATTCCCGCCCAGGCAAAGGCGCTCACCAGAGAATCCCAGACCGGAACATCCGAGTCGGTAAAATGAGTCAGGAAGAACCAGAATAAGATAAAAGTTCCCAGAACAATTCCTCCCGTAATCCATTTTTCTGTGGTGGTGGTAACAGAGATTTCCATTTCTGATTTCTGCTTTCCGAATTTCCAATATAACCATCCATAGATGCTCATGATCAGATAATAAAGATTTAAGGTAAATTCAGCGTACAGCTTGGAAGTAAGCATCACATACAGCGTAAGCAGAATACCTGCAATTCCGAAAAGATAGTTGTTGACATTGTTTTTACGGGCCAGTAAAACCTGGATTACTGAAAATAATACTCCGAACCATTCCGGTAAGGTAATTTGTTTTAAAATGTCCTGCATCATATTAATTATTAGAAATCAAATGATGAGATGATCAGTAAGCAATCCCTACGCCGGCATTATCCGGATCAGGTGTGGAAATACATTCCTGGGTATCATCTCAGCCACCGTTATCTGTAGCACCCCATTGTTGGGCAAAGGTGCAGCTTTTTGTTGAAAAAAGAAAGGACTTTAGCCTATTATTTTTGAGATATGATCAGGATTATAAAGAGTCCGTCAGGTAAGTTTTAATTTTATAGCTCACTTTAAAAATTATATTATGGATCATCAGCAGGAAATATCAGTACTTAATGACTTACTACACATTACCAACGACAGAAAGGAAGGCTTTGAAAAAGTTGAGGGAAAAGTCTGGGAAATGTATCCGGATGTAAAAGATGAGTACGAACATATGATTTCGCAGTCGAAAATCATGAAAAATGAACTGATCAACCTCATCACAGAAAAGCAAGGTACTCCGGAGGACTCAACGTCCATGGCAGGAGCTGTTCACAGAACATGGATTGACATTAAAAATTCTTTTACCATGGGAAACCTGATAGAATCTACATTAGAAAATGTAGTGTTTGGCGAAAAAGCAGCTATTGAAGCCTATCAAAATGCCCTGGACACAGGTGAGCTCAGCCCAAAAAGTACTGAGATTGTGTCTGAACAGCTTCGCATCCTTAAAGATTCTTACAGACAGTTTAAGAAAATTGAAGAATATAAAAAGAAAGAATAATCAAAAAACTCCTCTTAAAAAGAGGAGCTTACTATAATCAAGAACAAAATAATATTTAATCAATTCAAAATTATTAAATATTGTATGCTCATACTTATGATGCAGGTCATAAAAACTCAATATTATTTGACCACATTTTTAGCTTTTTCCGATTCCTGCAAATGATGTTCAAGTGTCGGAAGGGTTTTCGCTGCGAAAGATTTTAATGAGGCTTCTGTTCCTTCTGACACCTCTTTTTTGAATGCTTCTACATCTTCCTTGTGGTCACTGACCATTAAATCTGTATATTTTTTGTCAAAGTCTTTACCTTTCTTAGCTTTCAGGTCATCATACATCTTCTGCTTTTCGGCATCCAGACTTGTGGGTAAGGTATACCCTATTCCTGATGCCCAATTCTTAAGCTCGTCGTTCGCTTTGGAATGATCGGTTACCATCATTGCTCCCAAAGATTTTACCACTGAGTTTTCAGCGTTTGTTGCGGCCAGTTTTCCCATCATTACCTCCATCAGTCCTCCTATGGCTGCAGCATCCGCAAACTTTTTGTCCTGATCGCTGAGAGTACTTTTCTGATCTTTGGTGTCTGACATTTTGGTGGAGTCGCTTACCGTCATCCCGGATTCTGCAGGGGCAGACATTGTGGTACTTTCCTCAGATTGACTCGTGGTTGTCGGTTCGTTTTTTTTGCAGGCCGTTAAAGCAGCTAATGCAAAAATTGTTACTACAAGATTTTTCATAATAATAAATTTTAAGTGGTGATATTAATGAAGTCAAACAATGACTTTGTTTATAAATGCAACAATTTATCTGCCAAAAACCGATTACAACACTTCTAACCTAATCATAAAACATTATGAATAAATACCTTACAACTTATTAACCAACCGGAATGTAAGATTAATACGCTCCTTCATAGCGGTTAGAGACTTGGCAATACGATGTTCCCAGTTTTCCTGAAGGTCTCCTTTCATAATCAATAATGATCCGTGAGGAAGAGGCAGGCTGTATTTACTCTGATGATGGTCTTTTTTCCTGAAATCAAAATTTCTGGTCTGCCCCAGACTTACTGATGCAATCACCGGACGTTTCCCATATCTGCTTTCCTTATCCCGATGCCAGGCAACAGAATCGTTATGATCTCTGTAAAGGTTCAACAATACGGAATTGAATTGATAGCCAAATGTTTCTTCTATTCTTTGTTTTAAAGAAAACAGTTCGGGTGTCCAATGATGGGCATCCAGTTCATTGTCTGAAGGATAGGCATTTTTCTCATCTCCATACCAGGCGGTTAAGCGAGGTGTGAGAACCATCTTATCATACATTTTCTGGGTACGTTGTTTCCAGGGAGCTGTTTCAAGCAGATGAATTTTAAGGCGGTCAGCTTCTTCCTGATTCAGGAAATGTTCTCTGTATTCCAGAAGGTCTTTTGGAAATTCGTACAGATCTGCTGAGTCGAACAGGCTAAGTTGGGTCATTTTTAAACTTTATAAATGGTAGAATACAGTTTTCTTTTACAGTATAAGAGTTTTGTTATTCAATTACAGTTCATTTAAAAAAACTAAATTGATACAAATTATATCCACAAATATACTACAACTGATACAAAATCAACCAAGATAAAAATGTTGCATTTTAAACCTTTCCGGATTTCAATAAAAAGGAGACCTGATTTTTTCAGGTCTCCTTTTTAAAGATTGTATTTACATGGCTTTGCTGTTAAGATTGGTATCAGCAACTTTTGTAAGCAGTTCATCACATTTTTTTTCTTCTTCCAATGTGCTTAAAAAGTTTTTAAGACACTCTTCTTCCTTCAATACTTTTGCGAATGCTGCCAGTGTTCCATAAGTAGCAATTTCATAATGTTCAACTTTTTGCGCTGCTGCAATAATGCCCGCATCTCTTACTGCTCCCGGTTCTGTCTCTTCCATAATGCTCTTTCCTTCATCCAGCAATCCCTGCATAGCATCACATTTTTTTGCCTGGGCTTTTTTTCCTAATGCTTTAAAACATTCTTCCAATCTTTCCACATGGCCTTCTGTTTCCGTGATGTGCTTATCAATGCCTTGTTTAAGCTTTTCACTGGTTGCATTTTTCATCATTGCCGGCAGCGCTTTCAGCAGTGCTTTTTCAGCCCAGTAAATATCTTTCAGCGCATCTTCAAAAAGATCTTCCAAACTTTTGGCTGCATTTTTTTTAGCCGGAGTTTTTGCTTTTGCTGGTGTTGCTTTTTTGGCTGGTGTTTTTTTGGTTGCCGTTTTAGTTTCCATATTATAATAATTTAGTGATTGATTGGTGGTAAATCTGCAACTATAAGACCATTTTTGTCCAAAATACTGAGATGTGGTATCTAAAATTACAGGAGCTTATATGGTAAGTTAAAATTAGAATAGCTGTTCGCAGAGAATAAAAGGCCTGAAAATTTGCCAATCATTACGGTGTTTGTTTTTTTACCCATATACTTACCGAACCCGAATTTACAGTAAACACCGCTTTCCCGTCTTTATCCGTATAAATTTCTTCATGACGGTTCTTTAAAAAATCGGTATAAACCGAATCCGCATGTTCTTTTCCCAATTCTATTTCTTTATAACCTTCTTCGCTATTAGACATGATTACAATGCAGCCCGCATGCTTTTCATCTCCTTTCCGTACAAAAGCTACACAGTTGGGATGATCAAAATAATCGGTCTGTTTACCATATGCAAAAAGCTTTCTCGCTTCAAGCAAACCAGGAAGTTCTTCAACCTTCGGCATGATGATATGCACTTCCTGCTCATCACATGGCCTTCTGTTTCCGTGATGTGCTTATCAATGCCTTGTTTAAGCTTTTCACTGGTTGCATTTTTCATCATTGCCGGCAGCGCTTTCAGCAGTGCTTTTTCAGCCCAGTAAATATCTTTCAGCGCATCTTCAAAAAGATCTTCCAAACTTTTGGCTGCATTTTTTTTAGCCGGAGTTTTTGCTTTTGCTGGTGTTGCTTTTTTGGCTGGTGTTTTTTTGGTTGCCGTTTTAGTTTCCATATTATAATAATTTAGTGATTGATTGGTGGTAAATCTGCAACTATAAGACCATTTTTGTCCAAAATACTGAGATGTGGTATCTAAAATTACAGGAGCTTATATGGTAAGTTAAAATTAGAATAGCTGTTCGCAGAGAATAAAAGGCCTGAAAATTTGCCAATCATTACGGTGTTTGTTTTTTTACCCATATACTTACCGAACCCGAATTTACAGTAAACACCGCTTTCCCGTCTTTATCCGTATAAATTTCTTCATGACGGTTCTTTAAAAAATCGGTATAAACCGAATCCGCATGTTCTTTTCCCAATTCTATTTCTTTATAACCTTCTTCGCTATTAGACATGATTACAATGCAGCCCGCATGCTTTTCATCTCCTTTCCGTACAAAAGCTACACAGTTGGGATGATCAAAATAATCGGTCTGTTTACCATATGCAAAAAGCTTTCTCGCTTCAAGCAAACCAGGAAGTTCTTCAACCTTCGGCATGATGATATGCACTTCCTGCTCATCCTTTATATCGATATAGTCTGCACCAAAAAGATCGGGATAAAAGATGCAGGGATAAGCTTCATCGGTAAGAAGAATAATAGCATAAGCCAAGGGTTTGAACCAGTCTTTCACCGCAGATTCAAGAGCCTGAAGCTGCTGTGTATCGTGATTTTCAACAAAAGAAACTGAGAATACCGGTTTCTTCTCCAGGAAGCTTCCTTTTAAAATCCGGCTCATATCGTAGTCTTTACCATCCTGTGATGCTTTAAAGAAATTATAATGCAACGGAGCATCAAAACAAGAGATAAGATCAGACATTTTATCGGAAAAATACTCAATTTTTTCTGCCTCGTCTTTCCAGAATTCGCCTAAAACAAAACATTCAGGATTTACTTCTGTTTTAATATAGGAGATCCAGTCTTTCAAAAAGTCTGAGGAGATATGTTTTAAGGCATCCAATCTGATTCCGTCTACTTTCGTTGTTTCCATATACCATCTGATCCAGTTTTTCATTTCCTCCACAACATAAGGATTACGGTACTCTATGTCAGCTCCCATCAGATAATCATAATTACCGAACTGATGACTTACGGCATCTGTCCACTCCTCACCATATTCATTATGGATTTTAAAAACACCCTTCATCTCCTCTCCTTCTCTGATCACATAATCAATACCGCTGAAACAGTGATGATCCCATATAAAGTTCGAATACACTCCTTTTCTTCCCGGAAAAGTAAATTTCGTATAGGCTGAAACCTCCATATTTTCGGAGATTCTTTCATTACGGTTTTCTTCATTCAGCTGATGTACCATAATCTTTTCTTCTTCATCTCCTCCCATCCTATGGTTTAAAACGATATCTGCATATACAGACATCCCCGCTTCATGCGCTTTCTCTATAGCCATTAAATATTCAGCTTTCGTCCCGTACCGGGTTGGTATGCAACCTTTCTGATCAAATTCTCCCAAATCATAAAGATCATAGACATCATAACCACGGCCTTCCATATTGAGACTGCATTTATTGGCAGGAGGAAACCAGACGGCAGTAAACCCCAAATCTTTTAAATATTCTGCTTTCTCAGCAAACTCATTCCATAGGTTTCCGGGATGATACCAATGGAAAAACTGAATAATAACTCCATTCATATCCGTTAAGATTAACCGTTAACAATTAAACCTCCATTAGGATGAAGAACCTGTCCCGTTATCTGTGATGAAGCATCTGTGGCAAGAAATAGAAAACTTGCTGCCACTTCTTCGGTAGAAGCATTACGTTCTAGCGGCGGTTTATTCTGATCTTCATCTTCTTCCCCGAATGTTTTTTCCGTAAGCGGCGTGGCCACCGGTCCGGGTGCAACAGCATTCACCCGTATTCCTTTAGGTTTAGACTGCAGTGCCAGTGAACGGGTGAACGAAACAATAGCGCCTTTGGTTGCTGAATAATCCAGTAATTCTTCATGTCCAAGATAGGCAGTAGCTGAAGTAGTATTGATAATAGAATCCCCTTGTTTTAAATAAGGAAATACAATCTTTGTCAGCAGGATCATTCCGATAATGTTGGAATCGAAAGTTTTGCGGATATCCTCTTCTTTAAGATTTTCTATACTTTCACAAGGAACCTGGGTTCCTGCATTATTAATCAGTATATCTATTCCTCCGAATTTAGAAACTACCTCATTAACAACAGATTCGCAAAATTTGCTGTCATTAATATCTCCTTCAAACGAAACGACTTTTCTTCCTGTTTTTTTTAATTCCTCCACTGTTTTCATGGCATCTTTA
The DNA here is from genome assembly GCF_050470705.1 of Chryseobacterium sp. NRRL B-14798. Classification (NCBI taxonomy): domain Bacteria; kingdom Pseudomonadati; phylum Bacteroidota; class Flavobacteriia; order Flavobacteriales; family Weeksellaceae; genus Chryseobacterium; species Chryseobacterium sp. NRRL B-14798. The sequence goes on from NZ_JBFLUL010000005.1 coordinate 2,761,299, forward strand.
GCATCATGATAGTGGATGAAGGCAATATCAGCTCCTTCCTTAGCAAATAAAAGGGCGATTGCCTTACCAATTCCGCTGTCTGCTCCTGTAATAAGGACAGATTTATTTTTCAGTTGTAAATCTTTCATAGGTAGTTTATTATTGAAATAGGTTTATTCTTTGTTTTTCCGGTTCTTATCCAGTTCCAGCTTAAAGCATCCCAGAATGAATTCACTGTAATAGAGCTGGGCATTAACAGGTTTGGTTCTGGAGTGCAGATCTAATTTCTCTGAAAGAACCACTTTTCCTTTGTGAGCAATGGCAAAGTAAGCGAAGAGCTTCCCTTCTGATTCTTCCACCGGAGTGGCATATCCTGTTACTCCAATAGACCAGTCGGTTTTGTAGAGTTTACCTGCCTGCAACGCCATTGTCTCAGCAATATGAGGAGATACAGAGTTATATTGTCTTGCTTCCATAGCATCTACATCAAGAAGGTTTACCTTTTCTTCTAAAGTATACGCTGTCATGCCGCCTTTAAAAAATTGGGAGGCATCCTTCATCTGGGAAAACGAAAACTGTAAAAATCCGGCTGTAACACTTTCAGCCGTTGAAACAGTTTCCTGTCCGGAAAGAAGATATTCACCGATACGTTTAAACAGTTTCTCCAATTCTATGACGAAATGCACCAGGGATTTCACTGACAATGAATCAGCGTGGGCAATTTGAGAAGATTTTAAAATCATGCTATATATATTATAATAGTATTAAGACTATTTTTGCACGGGATCCTGTGAATGTTCTTTTTCTTGAGATAGTTGTCCAAGTTTCTCATAATATTTGTGAAGCTTGTCCAGTTCTTCTTCCGTCAGATCTTCAATATCCACCAGTCTGTTACTGGCTTTTTCATAGGAGGCTATCAATTCGTTGAGTTTTATCTGAATAGCCTTAGAGTCTTTATTCTGGGTTTTTTGAATCAGAAATACCATCAGGAAAGTAATAATAGTGGTACCGGTATTGATAACAAGCTGCCAGGTTTCTGAATAATTGAAAACAGGTCCGCAAACAGCCCACACAACTACCAGTAAACTGGCTCCCATAAAAGCACCCGGACTTCCGGTTATACAGACAACACGATCTGAAAACCTTTCAAAAAAATTTTTTTTCATAAATAATACAATTTTGAATAAAATGGTAATACAAGTTATCAAAACAACAGTATAAAAATTATGATTCAAGTCATCTCTGACTTTTAATACATAGCTATTATTATAGTATATTTTCCAAGAATATTTAGTTTTATTTAAAAATATGGAGAAGCACATAATTATTTTTATCCGTTAAAAACAAGCCCTTTTTTTGATCAATCTCTTTTATAACAAATTGTAAACGAAAGATGTGGAATAATTAACATATTCAAAAAAGCGAGAAATAAAGCATATTCCAACAACTGAATAAAATCACTTCGTTAAGATTTAATACTTAATTAAAAAATAATTATCCATCTTTGCAGCCTTAAAAATCAAACACGCTAGTTTATTTCATGAGCATTACTTTTAAAAAGCGACTTATTATAGCGCTTGTATTACCTACGGCCGCCATATATTATGGGCAGAGTACGAAGGATTCTTTAGAGAAATCCAAATCTATTGATGAGGTTATGTTGGTAGGTAGAAACCTTTCCCAAACAGCCAAAGAGAGAAAAACACCTGTTGCGGTTTCCAACATTAAGGCTGCAGAAATTCAGGAGAAACTGGGAAACAGAGAATTCCCTGAAATTATGAAGTCTACTCCATCCGTTTACGTGACGAAAGTAGGTGGAGGATTCGGAGACAGCAGAATCAACATGAGAGGTTTTGATGGTGCCAACATTGCGGTAATCATCAACGGACAGCCGGTGAATGACATGCAGGGAGGTACAGTGTACTGGTCCAACTGGACCGGTTTGGCTGATATTGCCAGCAATATTCAGATTCAGAGAGGATTGGGTGCTTCTAAATTTGTAGTACCTTCTGTTGGAGGAACTATCAATATTGTAACCAAAGCTACCGATTCCGAGCAAAAAGCAATGATCAAAGGAGAAGTCGGAAATGATAACTACTCCAGAATTTCTGCCATGTACTCTTCAGGGTTAAAAAACAAGTGGGGAACAACCGTATTGCTTTCCCGCTGGCAAGGTGACGGATACATCAACGGAACCAAAGGAGAAGGTTATTCATGGTTTTTCTCAACAGGATTTAAGCCTAATGAAAAACATGCGTTCAATTTAATTGCAACCGGAGCACCACAGGTACACGATACGAGAAGGTCTTCTGCAACCGGAGCCAATGTTGCCACTTTACAGCAATTTGAAACTTACGGAAGAAGATATAACCCTCAAACAGGAATGCTGAATGGTTCTCAATTCAATTTAGCTCCTAATTTCTACCATAAGCCTATCGCCTCTTTGAACTGGGACTGGACCATGAATGACAACCTGAAGTTATCTACAGTGGTTTACGGCTCATGGGGACGCGGCGGCGGCGGTACCGGACTTAACGGTTCTATCAAAAACGCTGCAGGACAGACCATGAATTTCATGAATTATGGTGCAGGCGGAGACGGTACCATCAACTGGGATATGATTTACCGTTATAACAGAGGCGGTATGGTGACGGATTATAATGGAAATACCTTCCAGAAATCTACCTTTACGGCTCCCGCAGGATCTCCCGGTGATTATAACGGCCAATATGTCTCTACTCTGAACGGAACCACTGGTATCGTGAGAAAGCAGAGTATCAATGCTCATGACTGGTATGGTGTAATCGCAGACCTTAATTACAAAAAAAACAACTGGACTTTCAACGGAGGTATCGATCTTAAAACGTACAAAGGGGCATTGTATGACATTGTAACTGATATGCTTGGTTCAGATGCATTATTCGTTCCTACTACAGCCAATGCTCCAAAAGGATATTATATTAATCAAACCGTAAAACCGGAGCCGCTTACCAAGCTTAAAGATGCTCAGAAAGTATCCATACACAACGAAGGTCTTGTAAAATGGGCAGGGATCTACGGTATGGTTGAATACAGCTCTGAAAAGCTAAGTGCATCCGTTCAGGGATCTGTTTCCGAGCAATATTACAAGAGAAGGGATTATATGCTGTACACTCCCGGGAATCAGGAAACAAAATGGTATCATAAAACAGGTTATATTGTAAAAGGAGGTGCCAACTATAATATTGACGATCACCACAATGTATTTTTCAATACAGGAGTTATTTCAAGACAGCCTTTATTCAATGCTTTATTCCCTTCAAACCAGAATATTTACAATGATGCCAAGAATGAAAGAATCTTCTCTGTGGAATTAGGTTACGGTTTCAAATCCCGTTATGTGGATGTGAACATCAATGCGTACAGAACACAGTGGGATGACCGATTTATTTCAAGAACATTCAATGCTACGGCTGCAGATGTTGCCAAATTCTCTCAGTTAACCCTTGGAAATGCTTATTTCTATAATGCATTGAACGTTGGGCAACTACACCAGGGAATCGAATTGGAAGCCAAAGCAAGACCTTTCACAAATCTTAGATTGAGAGGAATGGTATCATTGGGGAACTGGAAATATAAAGGAAACGCTAACTTCAACATCCTGGATGTTCAGAACAATCAGGAAATAGCAGGAGCAACCGGAATGATCAATATCAAAGACCTGAAGGTTGGAGATGCTGCCCAGACAACAGCAAGCATCGGAGCAGATTACAATATTACCAAAGCTTTCAGTATCGATGCCAACTGGGAATATTATGACAAGCTGTATGCTCAGTTCAACCCGATCAACTTCCTTACTGAAGCGGCAAGAGAAAAAGGAATTGTAAAACTGCCAAGCTATCATTTATTTGATGTAGGAGCTTCTTACAAATTCACGCTTGATGCAAAAAAATCTTTGACATTGAGAGCAAACGTATACAACTTATTCAACAAATATTATATTTCTGAATTAAGCTCCAATATCTTTGCAGGCGATAAAATTGCCAATGGTCCGGATGCCGGAAAAACGTATCAGGAAGCTGGCAGAGTGTATCAGGGTGTTGCAGACGGTAATACAGGATTCCTTGGTTTCGGAAGAACCTGGTCTGTTGCAGCGACTTTGAGATTCTAATACAATATCATTTCAATAATGAAACTATTAAACAGGCTGCTCCTTTTTGGAACAGCCTGTTTTTATATCTATTAATCATCAATAAGAAAATTAAAAGTTTTTCGGCTTCCTGTTCTGAGCGGCCTGTCTCGCGATTTCATCTATACGGTTTTTTCTCGTTTCCGGTCTTTTGGCCAACACAATCCATTGCAGCATCATTTTTTTTACAGACTTGCTCAAACTTTGAAAAAAGGCTTCAGAACCTTCATGAATTTTAAATGCTTCAGTCAGATCTTCCGGGATTATCAGGTCTTCCACACTGTCTAAAATAGTCCAGGAGCCGTTTTCTTTGGCAATTCTGATGGTTTCAAATCCCGCTTTCATCATCAGATTATTTTTGATCAGCTTCTGAACCTTCTCTTTATTAATTTTTGACCAGGTACTCTTCGGCTTGCGTCTGCTGAATAACTGCATAAACGAGCCTTCATCAATAGTCTTTCTTGTACTGTCAATCCAGCCGAAGCAAAGCGCTTCATCTACCAGTTCGCTCCAGGAAACATTGGGTAAATTGGATTTTCTGGTATTGCAGATCAGCCATACCGATTGTTCTGTATGATGATTCTCTTCCAGCCATTGCCGCCATTCTGCCCTGGTATTAACATTGAAAGTTTGTTTCTGTGCAATTTTTCCCATAGCTTTTATTTTATTGATGATGTAAAATTAAAATACTTTAGTGACAATAGTTTGTCAGTATTAAATATTTAATTTCATAATACGCAAACTTATCTTCAAGAAATAAATTATAAATTAGGCAAAATAAATCATTAAAAAACATTCTATTTTTTTCACTTGGATATGGACAGAGAAACTATAGATTATATTATCAGATATTTTAGCAAATTAATGACCAAGGATGAAGCTTTAGCACTGAATCATCATATGTATACTTTGAAGAGCTCTGAAAATACACGTATGAGAAATATAATGATTGAGCGAGGCTGGATAAATTCTGATCCTGAAGTCATACAACTATTAGAACATGGATATGAAGTTTTTGAACAAAATGTTGTAACCCGGATCATGAAAGAAACTCCTGAAAAAGTTTTTTTCAACAATTGTCCTAAATGCCACAAACTAGCCCGTACTCCACGTGCAAAGCAATGCAGATATTGTGGATATAACTGGCATCATTTAACGGTTGCTCAATTTCAACTCAATAATACATTTCAAGTTACAGGAAGAAATTTTTTCTTATTAGGACAAATTGCAGAAGGTAAAATAAAAGAAGGACAAAGAATAGATTTAAGAATATTGGGTCTTAATAAAAAGCCTAAAATTCAATCCATTGAATTTGCCCTTACACGTCAAGACGGAAAAGCATGGGAAGATATTGCACTGGGTATAGCTGAGTTAACTGCAGAAGATAAAGAATATTTAATAGGTATCACACCTGCCAGAGATCCGCTTGACATCATAGAATAATTATTTTTTCACATTCTTCACCTGCAACGCTCTCTGATAAAAAGACTGATTGGCAATTTTCTCTTCTGCTTCATCAATCGCAGCAAGCAGATTATTTTGATTGTCTGCGATATCTCCCAAAACCTGTGACATCAGTTCCCAAACGGGTTTCATTTTTTCAATGAGCTCCTGCCCTTTTGAAGTAAGCTTAAAAAGCCTTTTGCGCTCGTCCTGTTTATCTTTTTCCCATTGGATCAGCTCCTGCTTTTCAATTTCTTTGAGCAGTGTTATGGTGGATGGATGGGTATAACCGATCTCGTTGGCTATTTCTACTACACTTGCTATTTCTTTTTTATAAATCGTGAAAATAACCGGAAACCATTTCAGCTCAAAATTGATTCCAAATGCTTTATAAATCAATGCTCCATCTTTCCTCAATTGTTCACTGAGGCGGTGTAGCCTTGTGGATATGGCAAGAATTCCTGCTTCGTTGATTACATTCATATTCAGTCGAGATTTAAGTGGTAAAAAACATCATCGGCACTCATTAAAGGAAATTTCGCAGGAAGATTGCTTTTTTCAATCTTTACAAAATGATTCCTTTCATAGAAACGCCGGGCTGCTTTCAGTACCGTTATGGTTCCCAGATATAGATCATCAATTCTGTTTTCACGGCAGAAAGAAATTAAAACTTCCAGTAATTCTTGCGCAATATTCAGTTCTTTTCCTCTGAATTCCTTTTTAACAAACATTTTCCTAATGGCTCCTGCCCTTTCGTCAAATTTAACCAAAGCGATAGAACCTACCAGCTCACCATCTGCAAAAGCACCCCAAAAGTTACCTCCGGCTGCTGTGTAAAAACTTTCTATCTGCAAAAGGTCAGGCTGATCTTCTATGGTAATCGGAATATTAAACTCTTTCTGCTGGATCGTCAAAATCAAATCAATGGCTTGTTCCGAATAAGAATTTCCTATGGGTTGTATTTCTAATTTCATAGTGTTTACCTTTTAAAGTACAAAACTACGTAGTTGAATACATAAATACAAATCAATTCTTCTTTTTAAAAAATTTTAACACTAAATTTTCAAAGCCGGAATTTCTACATGATGATATTTATGTAATTTCCTCAAAAAAATAATACCATTCAAAACTTCACTTTAACAATGAAAATAGAAAACATAAAACCTTTTAACGGACAGCATTGTGAAACGACCGCAACGGGAACATTATTACAACAAATCGGGATCGACCTTTCCGAACCAATGCTTTTCGGATTGGGTGAAGGGCTGGGCTTTATCTATTGGAACATGAAAACAATGGACTTCCCTTTCATTGGAGGAAGGATAAAACCTGACCTGCTCACTCAAAATTTAGCCAGAAATCTGAATCTGGAATTAACCGTAAAGGAAACTTCTTCACAACAAAAGGCCTGGGATCAGGTAAAAGAACTTCTCGATGACGGACACGCAGTAGGATTGAAAATGGATTGTTATCACCTGGAATATTTCTCAAATCCTTTCCATTTTGCAGGACATTATGCAGCCATTTATGGTTATGATGATGAAAATGCTTTCCTGATTGATACCAGACAACAGGGCGGGCAGGTACAGACATCCTTAAAAAGCCTGGCAAGAGCAAGGGCTGAAAAAGGACCGATGGCTTCCAAAAATCTGTCTTATACCCTCAGGAAAACAGGCCGAAAATTCGATCTGCAAAAAGTCATCATCACTGCGATTAAGAATAATGCGGCTGAATATCTGAATCCACCTATTACCAATATTTCTTACAAAGGGATTTTAAAAACAAGTACTGAAATTGTCAAATGGTTCAATACAAGTAAAGATATTGAAGGAGAATTTAAGCAAGCGGCTTTACTAATGGAAAAAGCAGGAACCGGAGGTGCATTGTTCAGAAATTTATACCGTGATTTTTTGAAAGAAAGCTATGAACTCCTTCAGCTTGATCCTTTAAAATCAGGCTATGAAGCCTTCACTGAAATTGCCGGACTCTGGACAAATGTGTCTCAGCTGTTTGAAAAAGTAAGCCAGACAAAGGAAATTCAATATATTCATCAGGCTTCGGATATTTTAAAAGAGATATCTGGAAAAGAAAAAAGAACTATGGAGATATTGACAACTTTATAGCTGGAAAAGAAACGGGTACTCCTGTTATAATAAATTCACAAAATAATGAATAATATTAACACCCATCAACAAATCGATAAATAAAAACATACAAACACATAAAAAAAGCTAAAACAATAGATTATTCGTAAATTATATCGCGATTATATGAAAATAATTTATATTTTTATATAATAAATTTTAAATAATACAATGATGAAAAATCTAAAATTAATTGCAATCGCATTAGGGATGCTATCTCTGTCTTCATGTAACAGAAATGAAGAAGAACAAAATACTCAGCAGCCTAAGCAGGAAAATCAGGCAATGCGTTCCTTAGGAGCAATCCTGGTAGATGACAAAACTTACAGTTCATTTGCTAAAGCTGATATAGATGCATTAACTATAAAATTTAAGGGCAAATCGGCAGAAACGCTTATAGCTTCTATTCCATCAAGTTATACCATACCCAACACTCCTCCAATAGTAAATCAGGGACAGGAAGGTTCATGCGTTGCATTTGCTACAGCTTATGCTGCTGCAAGTATTCTGGAATATAATTTTAAAGGGATAACAACCCCAAGAAGCCCTGAGTACGTATATAATCAGATAAAGATAAATGGCTGCGCTAATGGAACTTATGCATCCAGTGGATTAAATTTAATAAAAGATCAGGGAGTTTGCAGCTGGGATGAAATGCCCTACACAGATGTAGAGTGCTCTACACAGCCCAATGCAACACAAAAAAGTGCAGCAAGTACTCATAAATTTACAACCTGGGCTACTGTAGATAAGACCAATATCACCAATGTAAAGACACTTTTAAGCATGAATTTACCAATAATTATTACGGTGACGGTAGATGGAAGCTTTGATAGTTTAAGCTCGGCAAACAATTGGATATGGAAAAGTCATTCTGGTGCTGTAAGAGGAGGACATGCCATTTGTGTAGTGGGTTATGACGATGCTAAACAAGCTTTTAAAGTACAAAATTCCTGGGGTACCACATGGGGAAACAATGGATTTTTCTGGATAGACTATGCATTTTTTGCCAAGGCTAGAAAAGGAGCTATAAATGAATCTTATGTAGCATACGTTCAATAAAAAAGTTATAAAAATTAAATTGAGGCCGGAATAATTCCGGCCGTTTTTATGTCTTTAAACATCATCATCTGTTTTGTAATATAATATAACTTGTGATCTTTGTCAAAAAAAAAACGTATGCCATTGCTGACATACGTTTTTATGATATTACATTGCAGAATACGGTTATTTCCAGCCTCCGCCCAAAGCCTGATAAAGCTCTACGGCAGCTTTCATTTTGCTGTATCTTGCATTGGAAATGTTAAGCTCTGCATTCAATGAATTCACACTTGCATTCAGCACTTCAAGATAGTTGGCCATCCCATAGTTCACCAGTTCCTGGGAATAATCTACTGATTTTTTGTAGGCATCAAGTTCTTTTTGTTTCAATTCAATAAATGAATCCTGAACAGAGAAAACCCTGATGGCATCCGAAACTTCTTTTCCAGCAGTCAAAACTGTTTTTCTGAAGTTAAGGTAAGCCGTTTCCTGATTGGCAAGACTTACGTCATAGTTGGTCTGGATCTGTCTTTTATTTAAAATCGGCTGAGCCAGTCCTGCCACTACATTTGCAAATAAAGAGTTTACACTGAATAAGTGGTCAATATCCACAGACTGCAATCCGCCGCTTCCTGTCAGTTTTAAAGTAGGATAAAACTGAGCTTTGGCAGCATTCGTCAGTTGGAAAGCATTCATTAAGTTAAACTCTGCTCTCATCACATCCGGACGGTTGGCCAGAAGCTGAGTCGGGTAACCCAGTTTTAAATCAATCGGAAGTTTTTGCCCTTCCAATGTAGATCTTTCAATAGAATGAGAAGGCTCTCCCATCAAAAGGCTCATTGTATTTTCAAGCAGCTGGATCTGTGTATCAATATCAATCAGTAATGATTTGGCATTGAAAACAAGCGCTTCGCTTTGCTGAACTGCTACTTCAGTAAGAGAACCGGAAGCTTTTAAAGCTTTTGTGGCTTCAAGATTTTTCTCCCTTACAGCAATTGTTTCCGTGATAATTCTTTTCTGGGCATCAAAAGTCAGCAACTGATAATACGCAGAAGCAATGGAAGACACCAAGCTGCTTTTAACGGCTTTATGAGCGGCAACAGTTCCTAAATAAGTCGCAAGCTGGGCTTTTTCCTGTGCTTTCAATTTGCCCCAGATATCAGCTTCCCATCCGATACTTGCCGTAATGTCGAACTGGTTTACATAACGTCTTTCTCCGATGATCTGTCCAAACTGGGTATTGATAGACTGGGTCTGAAATGTATAATTGGGTCCGATAGAAAGCGTCGGCTGATACGCTGCCTTACTCTGTTTAAGATAGGCTTCCGCAGAATTAATACTTTCTAAAGCAATTCTGATATCAAGATTGTTTTCCAGTGCCTTGGAAATATGCCCCTGCAATATCGGATCAGTGAATATTTCTTTCCATGAAATATCTGCAATATTCGTACTGTCCGAAGGAAGCATGTCTGTACGAAAAAGCTTTTCGTCTACAACATTTTTCGGTCTTTCATATTCTTTTCTTGCCATACAGGATGAGATGGCTCCGAGTATGAAAACTGAAAAAGTGATTCCTTTTATGATGTTTAATAAACTCTTCATTATTTTTAATTAGAAGTTAGAGTTTAGAAGTTAGAAGTTAGTTTTTAGACTTATCTCTAATTGCTAACTTCTAATTTCTTAAATCTTAATTTTATTCTGCTAAATTGATATCTTCTTTTTTGATAGGTTTAATTTTTTCCTGCAGTGTTTCAAAAATCACATACAGAACCGGAATTACAAATAATCCCAAAACAGTTCCTATCAATAGTCCGATTGCCGCTCCCGTAGCGATAGATCTGTTACCTACTGCTCCGATTCCACTTGCCAGTACCAACGGCAATAAACCGAAAATAAAGGCGAATGATGTCATCAGAATAGGTCTTACCCTGGCTTTCGCAGCATTAATAGCTGACATCACAATCGTTTCTCCATGATGCCTTCTCTGAACAGCAAATTCGACAATAAGGATTGCATTTTTCGCCAGTAATCCCACGAGCATGATAAGGGCAATCTGGAAGTAAATATTATTTTCAAGTCCCATGATCTTCTGGCCGAAATAAGCTCCCATTACCCCAAGAGGAAGAGAAATAATAACAATCAGCGGAAGAATATAACTTTCATACTGGGCAGAAAGGATAAAGTAAACAAAGATCAAACTCAGTCCGAAAATCAGAAGTGTCTGAGATCCTGAATTTAATTCTTCTCTCGTTAACCCGGTAAATTCTACGGCATAGTTTTGATTGAGGGTTTCATCTGCCACCTGCTGCACCGCAGCAATCGCATCCCCGGAACTGTATCCGTCAGAGTTGGCTCCCGTCACCTTCACTGAAGTAAAGAGGTTGTAACGGCTTACGGATTGTGGTCCGTATGCTTTTGTCAATGTTACAAACTGTGAAATCGGAGTCATGATCCCTGATCCTGTTCTCACATAAAGCTGATTCAGGTTTTCAATATTCTTTCTGTTTTCAGGAAGAGCCTGAACCATCACTCTGAACTGCTTTCCATACTTGGTAAAGTCTGCCGTATAAATACCTCCGATATACCCCTGCATCGTAGCCAGAATTTCATTAACAGAAACGCCAAGCTGTTTGCTCAGGGGAACATTAATTTCCATCTGATACTGAGGATATTTGGTATTGAATGAAGTCTGTGCAAACTGAATTTCCGGTCTCTGCATCAGCTTACCGATGAATTCATTGGTTTTAGCATCCAGATCAGCATATTCTCCACCTGATTTATCAAGCAATACCATTTCAAAACCTGCACTGTTACCAAATCCCGGTACACTTGGCGGTTGAAAGAATACTACTTTAGCATCAGGAACAGATCCTACAATTCCAAATAATTTTTTGGTGATATCTTCAGAAGTCTGTCCGTCTTTTTTTCTTTCTTCGAATGGTTTCAGCTTAACAAAGGCAAGACCGTTGTTACTTCCGTTTCCGGACAAGAACCCTCTACCTGTTGAAATCGTTACATTCTGCACACCAGGCACTTTCAATGCTTTAGCCTGAAGAGTTTTCAATGCGTTGTAAGTTCTTTCCATAGAAGCTCCCGGAGGAAGCTGAACATCGGTAAAGATAATCCCTCTGTCTTCTGTAGGTACAAACCCTTTCTTCATGCTGCTGCTTGCCCAGAACAGAATACCTCCGGTAACAGCGAAAATAATCAGGGTTACCCATTTATGTCTCAACAGGAATACAAATCCTCTTCCATAACGTTCAGTAGTTGTTTTAAAAGCAATATTAAACTTATAGAAAAACTTCTGTAACAGGTTCAGATTTTTATATTCTGCATGATGCGCTTCGTGAGGTTTTAAGAATAATGAACATAAAACCGGGCTCAGGGTTAATGCATTAATCGCAGAAATGATGATGGCTATAATCAACGTAATACCAAACTGCTGGTAGAATACCCCTGTAGGCCCCGTAATGAACGTTACCGGGATAAATACTGCTGCCATTACCAAAGTAATAGAGATAATAGCTCCTGTAATCTCATCCATCGCCTCTACAGTTGCTTTTTTAGCATCAGAAATACCATGCTCCATCTTGGCATGAACGGCCTCGACGACGACGATGGCATCATCCACTACAATACCAATGGCCAGTACTAATGCAAATAGGGTCAAGAGGTTCAATGAATATCCGAAGAGATTCAGGAAGAAGAATGCCCCCACAATAGATACCGGAACCGCGATAGCCGGGATCAGCGTAGATCTGAAGTCCTGAAGGAAAATATATACTACGATAAATACCAGAATGAAGGCTTCAATCAGGGTATGGACTACCTTTTCAATAGAAGCTTCCAGGAATTCGTTGGTATCGAAGTTGAAAGTATACTTGATTCCCTGCGGGAAAGTTCCCTCAGCAGATTTCAGATAGGCCTTGATATTTTTAATAATCTCCTGTGCGTTGGATCCCGGAGTCTGGAAGATCCCCATACTGATGGAAGGATTGTTTCCGTTCTCCCCGATTCCTGTGTAAGACTGTCCTGCAAGTTCCACTTTAGCAACGTCTTTCAGCATCAGGTTTTGTCCGTTTGCAAGAGATTTGATGATGATATTATCGTATTGTTCTTTATCGTTGAATTTCCCTACGTATTTGATGATATATTCAAAAGAGCTACCGCTGTTCTGCCCGATAGAACCTGCCGCCGCTTCTCTACTCTGCTCATTGATGGCATTGGTAACATCAGTAGGCGTTACACTGTAGGCAGCCATTTTTGCAGGATCAAGCCAGATTCTCATCGAGTAGTTTTTACCCCCGAAAACGTTTGCATCTCCAACACCATTTACCCTTTTCAGGTTAGGAATAATATTGATATTCAAAAAGTTCTGAAGGTATACGTCATCCAGGTCTTTATTTTCAGAGTAGAAAGACATATACATCAGGGCACTGGTCTGCTGCTTCTGGGTTACTACCCCTGAACGCGTTACTTCGGCAGGTAACAGCGGCGTAGCTCTCGCTACACGGTTCTGTACGTTTACCGCTGCAATATCCGGATCTATTCCCTGTTTGAAGAAGACCTGGATCTGGGCAGAACCGTCATTTCCGGCACTGGAAGTGATATAATCCATACCTTCCACCCCATTGATCTGTTCTTCCAAAGGTACTACTACACTTTTCATTACCGTCTCGGCATTGGCTCCCGTATAGTTTGCGGAAACACTTACCGTGGGCGGTGCAATATCCGGATACTGTGTAACCGGTAACGAGATCAGTCCCAGCACACCGAGAATCACAATCAGGATTGAGATTACGGTGGATAAAACCGGTCTGTTAATAAAGTTTTTTATCATTAGAATTTCGGTTTTATTGATTGAACAAGACTATCCATTTTAATTGGCTGCGGTTTCACGGCTGTTCCCGGTTTCAGACCTCCGATACCAGCTGCAATAACTCTTTCACCTTTATTAACTCCGGATTTGATAAGAGCCATATTGTCGATTCTGTCGATAACATTCACAACAACGTTTCTGGCAGTATCTCCTTTTTCTACTTTGTAAACGTAAACAATACCCTGCTGCTCATAAGTAGCACTTTCAGGTACTACAAGTACATTGTCATAATGCTGAGGGAACCTGATCGTTCCACTGTTCCCATTACTTAATAATTTCTGGGCATTCGAGAAAGCAACTCTGAACTGAATGGTTCCGGTTGTAGGATCAATCTGGCCGGTAATGGCTTCAATTCTCCCTTTTTCAGGATAAAGACTTCCGTTGGCTAACTGAAGTTCAACCATAGGTAAGTTTTTGATTTTCTCAGGCATAGAAGCTCCCGGAGATTTTTCAAGGAAATCAAAATATTCTTTTTCATTCATGGCAAAGTAAGCATAGATCTCAGAGGTATCAGAAATCGTTGTCAGAGGAGTCTGATCAGACGGCCCTACCAAACTTCCTACTTTCAATGGCAGTCTTCCGATTACCCCTGAAATAGGAGCACGGATAATAGAATATTCGATGTTGGCTTCTACTCCTTTATAGTTGGCTTCTGCCTGTCTTTTAGCAGCATTGGCCTGCTGAAGCTGTGCCTGTGCCTGTGACAGCTGAGCCTGAGCGGTCTGTAACTGTACGTTACTGATGATATTTTTCTGAACCAGTGGTTTAAGTTTGTTGACTTCAACCTGAGCTGCATTTACAGAAGCCTGCGCTGCGGCAACGCTTGATGCTGCAGCACCGATTCCTGCTTTGGAAGCAGCTGCATTTTCGGTCAGGATATTGGTTTCCAGACGAAACAATGGCTGTCCTTTTGTAACATATTGTCCTTCATCTACCAATACCTGGGTAATATATCCCTGTATTTTTGCACGTACATCATTGTTTACTCTACCCTGGATGGTAGCCGGAAACGTCTGATAACCCACTATATTTTTTGACTCCACTGAGATAACAGGATATGGCTTGGCACCATCCTGTTTCGGAGCTTCTTTTTTGCAGGCAGTCAGTGAAAGCGCTGCAATGGAAAGTATAACTAGCTTATTATTCATTTTATAGTTTATTAAGAGATTCCTGAATATTTTCTATGTTTTTATTTAAGAGTGCTTTGTAAACTTCTATTCTTTCGTTGTATCCATCGTCTTTACTTTTTTTAAAATTGTTTAAATCATCTAATAGTCTTAGTTCGTCCTGCATTTTCTGGACAATTTTCTCGAATCGTATTTTTTTGTATTCATCATTGATGAAAAAATACCGTTTCCGTTCATCCATTTTGTTATGGTCTACGATAAGCTGAGCATTCAGTAGTAATGAAATACTGGTGGAAACAGAACTTTTGCTCGCGGAGAGCACTTCAACGAACTCGTCAAAAGTAATTCCTACTTTCTCATAGTCAAAAAGAAGGTAGGAATAAATTTTTGATGCTAAAGGAGGTAAGCTGAACACAGTACCATAAAATTTTACGGCATCCTGAAAAATTTTTTCATCAATTTCTATACTTTGGTGCATAATATAAAAATTTGAACAAAAGTAGAAATTAGTTCAGAACCAAACGAACAAACCCGATAGAGTTTATAAATACTGGACGTTTTAAAAATTCAATGAAAGTTGATTTAACTTTTTGCCTAAATTATAATCTTCTCAAAAGCTTTCCTCATCCCGTCTCTTAAAAGAACCTCTCCACAATAGGAATACCCTCTGCCTTCAAGAATTTTTAGCATGGCAATATTATCATGGTTGGTATCTACTTTAATACTCTGAATCCCATGGGATTTGGTAAACTCTTCAATCTGATCAAAAAGCTTCTTTACCATTCCCTGTCCGGCAAATTTTTCATCTACGGCCACTCTGTGAACCACAACAAATTCACCATCACTTAGCCATGCTCCTTCAATGGTACTGTACGCCGGTTCATCATTCAAAATCAGGGCTGCATATACTGCAATTTCTCCGTCTACGGTCAATACATGCCCGAATCCTTTCGCAATATCACTTTCTACCGTTCCTAGATTAGGGTATCCGTTCTGCCATTGGGTGCTTCCGTCCTGTCTTCTTCTTTCAATGGATTGCTGGATGATTTTCCAAATAATGTTTCTGTCTTCAATTTCCGCTTGTCTTAGTTTAATCTCTGGATTCATGTTATAAAATTTGATTAAAAGATTGAATGATTTAAGAATTTAAAATCAGAATTGCTGCTTTCCGTTCAATCTTTGAAATATTTATTTTTTGATGGGTTGCAATTAAAAAACCGAAAATTAATTAAAATTAATTTTCGGTTCGAAGTAGTAAAATTTAAAATTATGAAATTGTTTATTGATTTTCACTTTGTTGAAGGTAAGCATCAATAATTTCAAATGCTTTGGATTCATCTTCCAGATCTACCATTACCTTCAGCGAAGTGGCTGTTGGCGTTGTAGTAAATGTAAGATAGTTATTTTCAACCGTGTTTGTAATCTGTGCGTCATCCAATTTAGATTTAACCAACTGAATTTCTGAAGGGTTATCACTTTCATAAACTGATACTCTCGTACTTCTTTCCATATTCTAATTGTTTGAGTATCTAAATATACAATGTTTTTTTTAAAATTACAAATTCCGGATTTTAAATTTTATTAATATTGTTTTCAATTTTGTCTAAAGCAAGCTGGATTTCTTCTTTAGTAACATTCAAATGAGGTCTGAAACGAAGAGACTGATCCCCGCAAGGAAGAATAATCAATCCGTCATTGAAAAGCTCATTCATCAGGTGGTTTCTCTGTTCTGCAGTTGGCAGATCGATCGCACACATAAGCCCTCTTCCTCTTGCATTTGAAATTTTCTCAGGATATTTTTCTGCCAGAGCTTTTAAGCTTTCCAGTAAGAAATCTCCCACTACTCTTGCATTTTCTACAAGATTTTCTTTTTCGATCACCTCCATTACCAGCTGGAAACGAAGCATATCAATAAAGTTTCCTCCGAATGTTGAGTTGATTCTTGAACTTTCCCTGAAAACATTGTTTGGAACCTGATCAAATTTTTCCTTATTAGCCAGCACACCACAAACCTGAGCTTTTTTCCCGAAAGAAATAATGTCCGGTTTTGCTGTAAAATGCTGGAATGCCCACATTTTCCCTGTAATGGCAATTCCCGTCTGAACTTCATCAAAAATAAGTAAGATTTCGTTATCATCACAGATTCTTCTTAATCCCAGCAGGAATTCGTCTCTGAAATGATTGTCACCGCCTTCAGCCTGAATAGGTTCGATGATGATACACGCCACTTTATCGGGGTTCATCAAAATAGCCTCTTCAATCTGAAGTAAAGCAAGGTTTTCGTTTTTGATAGTTTCTTCAAGGTTTTCTTCTGTAATCGGGAACTTTAATTTGGGATTTAAAATTCTCGGCCAGTTGAACATCGGGAAATATTGGTATTTTCTCGGATCAGCAGTGTTTGTTAAACTTAAAGTATAACCACTTCTTCCGTGGAAAGCCTGTTTGAAATGAATACAGATTCCTGCTTCAGTGTCTAATCCTTTTGCAAAGTTTTTGCGGGTTTTCCAGTCGAAGCATGCTTTCATTGCATTTTCAACGCCCATCGTTCCGCCTTCGATAAAGAAAGCATATTGTAATTCTTCAGGGATAACCACTCTTTCGAATACTTCAAGGAAGTGAGCGTACTCTTCTGAGTAAACATCCGCAAGAGTAGGTTTATTAACAGCCATTCTTCCTAACCATTCTGATCTTTCAACAAGATAAGGGTGGTTGTATCCGATGGATGCAGATGCAAACATAGAGAACATATCCAGGTATTCTCTGTCTGTCAGTTTATCATAAAGCCATGATCCGTGTGACTTTTCAATATCCATCACAAAATCGAAACCGTCTGCCAACACATGTTTTCCTACTGTTTCTTTTACTTTATTTGCTTTTATATCTAATGTGTGTTCCATAATAAATTGTAGTGTGATTTAATAAATGAACGATTAAATGATCCAAAAATGAAGCCTTTAATCATTCAGGTTATTAAGTTTTATGTTTTTTGAGTGCTTTAAGTAAAGCTTTTATAAATCAAATTTAATTCCCTGTGCTAAAGGAAGTTGTGCGGTGTAATTGATAGTATTGGTTTGTCTTCTCATATAATACTTCCAGGCATCAGATCCTGACTCTCTTCCACCACCGGTTTCTTTTTCACCACCGAAAGCTCCACCAATTTCAGCACCGGATGTTCCGATATTGACGTTGGCAATTCCACAGTCTGAACCAGCGTGAGAAAGGAACAATTCTGCCTCTCTTAGATTCTGGGTCATGATTGCAGAAGACAATCCCTGAGGAACATCATTCTGAATAGCGATCGCTTCTTCTAATGTTTTGTATTTGATCAGATATAGGATTGGTGCAAAAGTTTCGTGCTGAACAATTTCATAAGAGTTTTTCACTTCAGCCACACAAGGTTTCACATAGCATCCGGATTCGTAATCTTTACCAGATAAAACTCCGCCTTCAACAACGAATTTTCCACCTTCTTTTTTACATTTTTTGATGGCTTCTTCGTATTGGTTTACAGCATCAGTATCAATAAGCGGTCCTACATGGTTTTTCTCATCCAATGGATTTCCGATTTTCAACTGGCCATAAGCTTTTGCCAATCTTGTTTTCACTTCATCATACACACTTTCGTGGATAATCAGTCTTCTTGTCGAAGTACATCTCTGGCCTGCAGTTCCTACAGCTCCGAAAACAGCTCCGATAATTGACATATCAATATCAGCTTCTTTTGTAATAATGATTGCATTGTTTCCACCCAATTCAAGGATAGACTTCCCGAATCTTTCAGCTACTTTAGAAGAAACCATTCTTCCAACTCTTGTAGATCCAGTGAAAGATACCAGCGCTACTCTTTTATCATCTACCAGTTTCTGCCCGATTTCGTGGTCAGATACCAATACACTTGAAATTCCTTCAGGAAGATTATTTTCCTTCAAAACTTCCATCATGATATTCTGGCATGCAATAGCACAAAGTGGTGTTTTCTCAGATGGCTTCCAAATGGTAACGTTACCACAGATCCATGCTAATGCAGTGTTCCAGGACCATACGGCTACCGGGAAGTTGAATGCAGTGATGATTCCCACTACTCCAAGCGGATGATACTGTTCGTACATTCTGTGTCCCGGTCTTTCAGAGTGCATGGTGTATCCCTGAAGCTGTCTTGAAAGACCTACTGCGAAATCGCAGATATCAATCATTTCCTGAACTTCTCCAAGACCTTCCTGTAATGATTTACCCATTTCATAAGAAACAAGTTTACCCAGGTCGTCTTTATATTCTCTTAATTTTAAGCCCAGCTGTCTTACCATCTCTCCTCTTTTGGGAGCCGGAATCAGCCTGAATTCCTGAAATGCCTTTTGAGCAGTTTCAATTACTTTGTCATAATCACTTTCTCCGGAAGTTTTTACTTTAGCAATCAACTTTCCGTCCACAGGAGAAATGCTTTCTATCACCTTTCCTGATGCGAAATATTTTCCGCCCACTGAAGTCCCTTTGTTCTCTTCTTTAATCCCAAGATTTCTGAGTGTTTTTTCGATTCCGAAATCTTTTACTTTTTTTGACATAAAATCTTACTTTTCGTTCTCTCTAAAGATAAAAATATTATGTGAACCTCAAAACTTTAATTTTTAATAGGCTTTTTATTTGGACTAATTATAAACATGCTTATCTTTGTAAAGTAATCATTTTGATAATCACCAATGGAAAATTCACAGGAAAATAACTCAAAGCTTAAAAAGTGGTTCAAGCGTGTGGGATGGGCAGGATTAGCTTTCTTTACCATTAAAGGCTTGATTTGGCTCGTCATATTCTACGTTGGAGCAGATAGTCTTCAAAGTTGTATACAATAAAAAAGCAGAGAAAATTTCTCTGCTTTCTTTTTTGGTATAAGGTTAACTGAATTGTTATTTCTTTATTGAAAAGCTAAAAAAGAAGCTCTTTTTTATATTTTCTGTAATTTTAAAAAAGGGGGATATCATGATTTTTTGTGGGTATACCTCCCCAAAATATTATCATTCCTTCTCTATTCTTTCCTTTATTTACTCTTTTTTCTTTCTCCCCGCGTTAACAAGACTCTGATGCAGCAGGTATTCTATCTGTCCGTTTACACTTCTGAATTCATCATTGGCCCACTTTTCAAGGAGTTTATAAGTAGACTCGTCTATTCTTATCACAAAGGATTTTTTGCCTTTGCTTTCTGAAGAGTTCTGAGCTTTTTCTGATTTCATTTTTTTAATTCTCTAACATTATTTACAGTTGCTGTCAGTATAGAAACTGTCTGTACCAAAAGCCCACTGTTAAATTTCTTAATTGTAAAGTGTTCCTGCATTTAGGATAGGTGTTGCCGCTTTTTCACCGCAAAGAACCACCATTAAATTGCTTACCATCGCCGCTTTTCTTTCATCATCCAGTTCAACGATATTATCTTCAGAAAGCTTTTTCAGGGCAAGGTCTACCATTCCTACCGCTCCTTCCACAATCTTGGTTCTTGCAGCCACAATCGCAGTAGCCTGCTGTCTCTGAAGCATTGCTCCCGCAATTTCTGAAGCATAAGCCAGATGGGTAATTCTCGCTTCCTGGATAATGATTCCTGCCGGTGCCAGTCTCTCTAATAATTCCTGTTCAAGAATTTTGTTGACCTGATCCCCACCGTCCCTTAAGGTAATGTTAGCATGTTCATCTTCAAGGTTATCATAAGGAAAGCTTACCGCAAGGTGTCTTACTGCGGCCTCACTCTGCATTCTTACATAATCCGTGTATCGTTCTACTTCATAAGCTGCCTTGTAAGTATCTCCTACTTTCCATACAATTACGGCTGCGATTTCAATAGGATTCCCCATCTTGTCATTTACTTTTAAAGTCTGCCCCTGAAGGTTTTCGGAACGAAGACTTATTTTCTGTGATGAATAAAGCGGGTTGATAAAGAAAAGTCCGTTTTCTTTTACCGTTCCAACATACTTTCCAAAAAAGTTAAGTACTCTTGAGTGGTTAGGCTGAATAATCATTAATCCTTTTAAGAAAAAGCATGATATCAGAAAGCACAGCATAGCGAGCGCAACAAAAGTTATATTCTGGTCTACTCCGGTAATAAAAAAGTAGACAGCTGCAATAAACAAAGCCAGGCAAATAACCAATGTAAGATAGCCGGACATAGGTTTTAAGATTTTTTCCATGATTGAATTTTATTTTGATATTATTTTGATATCATAAAGATAGTAATGAATTTTGAATTGTGAATGATAAATTTTGATTTTTTTGAGGTGCGAGGTTTGGGCTTCGGGGTTCGAGGTACGAGGTGCGGGTCACGGGGCTCGGGGCTCGGGATATAGGATTTGGGTATTTTTAACTAACACAAAGTTCGCGAGGTTCATTTATCATGATGTATTTTATTTTAGTTCGCAAAGCCACTTCGTTTAGCAAAAACCCTTATTTTCTTTGCTGAGTGAAACGCCTTTGCGAACGATATTTTATCATCATCAAAAATCATTGCGAACCTAGCGTTAAAAAAACACAAGCTCTTGACTCACCCCAAAACCAGCAACAATCAGGAATAAAAAAAATCCCGGAAAGTGAATTCCGGGATTTTAAATTATAGGTTCAGTATTTTATTTCTTTGTTAAAGTTTTAAACTTCCAATAAGAAACAGCTGATAAGATGATCATTGTTGAGATTCCGATGTATACCCAGGCTGGTACCGGTACCGGATCTCCCGCTGCGTATGAGTGAAGTCCGCTTAGATAATAGTTTACTCCGAAGTATGTCATTACCATTGAGCAGAACGCAAACATTGTTGCTACGTGGAATGCCCATCTGCTTCTCAATCCAGGTACTAATCGCATGTGCAGTACAAATGCATACACCATAATGGAAATGAAAGCCCATGTTTCTTTCGGGTCCCAGCTCCAGTATCTTCCCCATGATTCGTTGGCCCAGATTCCTCCTAAGAAGTTTCCTACTGTTAAAGCAAACAATCCGATGGTTAATGACATTTCAGAAACGATTACCAATTCTTTCAATGTCGTATCGTGGTGAATTTTATACGTTTCTTTATTGGAAATAATATAGAATACCAATGAAATTACAGCAATAATCATGGAGAGCGCGAAGAATCCATAACTTGATGTAATAATAGCTACGTGAACAATTAACCAGTAAGATTTCAGTACAGGAACAAGCGGTGTAATCTGCGGATCAAGTGCTGAGCCTCCGTGGGCAAATCCCATCATGATAACTGCCACCATGAATCCGGCTGCAGGAATCAATGCATTGGCATTTCTGTACAGGATCAAACCTGCCGTAATACCTACCCAGGAGATAAAGATAATTGCTTCGTATCCGTTACTCCAAGGAGCATGACCTGAGATATACCATCTTGCAACAAGTCCTAAGAAATGACACAGATATCCAATTAAACCAATTGCAATGATTACTTTAATTGCTTTATTTAATACTTTATTTGATTTGAATAATTCAACAAATCCCAAGATCAGAAGAAGACCACCGATAAGCGTGTAGAAGATCAATAATTTGAAGTTAATATCTACTTTATTCATAAATACTTCAAGATCTACTTTGGATTTAGCAGGAACAACTGCTTTACCCCATTTCTGCTGATAGTCTGAAAGCTTTTTCAATTCTGCATCTGCTTTGCTCCAGTCACCGGTTTTTTGTGCGGTAAGCGCTTCTGCAAAATAAGGTCCCATTACCTGCTGAGATTCCATATCCGGTTCGAATTTCTGATCCAGCCATGAATGCCATGTGTGATTGGCATCATTTTTCACAGGAACAATTCTCATAAACTGACCGCTGAAGAACTCATTGAAGATCTGTACTCTTTCGTTTACAGCAATTACTTCTTTATCGTAGTTTGTTTGCTCAGCCGGTTTCTTACGGAATGCGGTGTTGTAATCATGCTCAAGAATATAAGTAAGATTACCGTTTGCATCTGCCGGGAAAAGGTTCATCAGAGAAGTATAACCATCTTCATCTGCTTTTGTTTTATTCTTCAGCTCGTCCCCTCCTTTAGTTCCTACTTTAATAATCGGAACCATTGTCCAGCTCGGAGTATCTGTATTGATAGAAAGGAACCATTGGTTGGCTGTAAGAGATTTTCCGTCTGTTCCTTTAAATTCGTCTTTCTTGTATAATTTTCTTAAAATATCGATTGCTTCTGTATTGATAGGAACAATTCTTCCTTCAAAGTTCTGAACCAAAAGATATCCGAATTTATCAGCGTGTTCTTTACTGATTTTGTTTCTTGCAATGATCTCGTCCGGAGAAATAGTTCTCATTTTTCCCATTGGAGTTGCCAGAGAGTTCTGCTTTGGAGCAGCGCCATCAAGCGGCTGGGCAGACGGTGCCGGAGCATGGGAATGATTGTCTCCTTCAACATGAATATGTTCTCTGCTTCCGTC
Organism: Chryseobacterium sp. NRRL B-14798; assembly: GCF_050470705.1. Classification (NCBI taxonomy): domain Bacteria; kingdom Pseudomonadati; phylum Bacteroidota; class Flavobacteriia; order Flavobacteriales; family Weeksellaceae; genus Chryseobacterium; species Chryseobacterium sp. NRRL B-14798. The sequence continues at coordinate 2,784,488 of NZ_JBFLUL010000005.1, forward strand.
GGTAGTTCCGTGAGTTTCGATTTTTTGTGCATGTAAACCTAAACTTAAGAACAATAAAAGGATACCTGCTGCTTTCTTTTTATTCACGTCAGCCAGCATTTTATTTAATTTCCAGAAATGAGTTCCTTTCCAGAAGAAAATGACAAACATTCCAAGGAATAAAAGTCCGTATCCGATGTAAGAAATCAAAGTTCCCCAGTAATCGTGGTTTACAGAAAGAACGGTTCCCATTCTGTCCGGATCAAAACTCGACTGGAAGAAACGGTATCCTTTATGGTTAAGAACGTGGTTCATATAGATTTTATAAGGAGTTTCTTTACCTTCGTCAATGATTTTTACGTGGCTTTCATAAGCACTTGGAGATGAACTTCCCGGATATGTTTCCATCACGAAATCATCCAGTTTCAATGCGAAAGGCGTGTTGTATACTTTAGGTCCGAAACCTACCATGATGTTTAAACCGTCCATAGTAACCTGCTTGTAAGCATTCGGGTTTCCTTTTTCAACCGAAAGGTCTACAATTTGTTTTGTTTTTGGTCCCTGAAGCTCAATCTGAAGCATATCAGGAACATTAGCATCTTTCTTTCTGTCGCCTTCAATAGCCATAAGTCTTCCTTTTTTAAGACCTTCAGGTACTACCAGCTTCAGCTCGTTGATGGTATATAAACTTCTTAATGCCAAAGGCTGAAACGCATCTTTCACTGTAGTTCCTGTTGCTTGTGTAGCCATGGTCATATAGCTGGCATCTACAGGAGTTTTGATGAATAATTTTCCGCCTTCATTTTTAAATTCAACAGCACCTTCAATCGCTCTGTTGAATGTCACCAAAGTACCGTTGATGGATTTTGTTTCTCCCGGTTTGATGTAAATATTCTGTCTTCCAGTATTTCCGGTAGAAACCAGATGAAGATACTCAGCACCATTTGGCTCAGCTACAAGGCTGTCTTTTTTTCTTTGGATGTATTCCTTGGCAAACACTTTCACTTCTTTTCCGTGGAAGTCATAAGTTGCTTTGAAATCTTTGTGTAACGGAGACATCAGATAAGGAACATCCTGATAATTCAGTACATCACCCTTTTCTTCGATCTGAATTTTAAAGAAATTTTTATCGGTTACGATTTCGTTGGACGTTTCACCTTCTCTGATGTGCATTGTTCCTTCAAAACTGATGTATCTGGTGATGGCACCACCGATAAAAATAAAAACAAAGGCAAGGTGGAAAACAAGAACCGGCCACTTATCTTTTTTCCACAGTCTGTATCTTCCGATATTTCCTATGAAATTGAGAATCAGTAAGACCATGATCAGTTCGAACCATTTAGCCTCATAAATTAATGCTTTTGCTGTAGGAGTTCCGTAGTCGTTTTCTAAGAACGTTGCATAAGCCATCGCGAATGCGTACACCAGCAACAATACAGCCATTGTCCTGGTTGAGATAAGAATATCTTGGAGCTTCTTCATGATTTATTGTACTTGACATGCAAAAATAAGCATGATAAACCACAAAGAGCTTAAAAAAAGCTGTTTTTTATCACTTTGGCCTTGGTTTTGCTTATTTTGAAACGTTCTTAATAAGCCCCAGAAACATTAAGAAAAATTCAATTTTTAAAAATGTAAATATCTGGATTTATATTGCCTATCCGACTGATTGAGAAACTCTATAACCAATTCCATATTCTCAACATAATCAACTCATATAAAACATTTTACGTATCCAAAGTATGATTCACCTCCATTTTTAATTTCAGCTTATTGATTAAAGTATCAATTCCGGTGAATGATCCATCCATTTTCTTAGCTTTTAAAAACAAATCCATTGCTTCCTGATACTCCATTTTTTTCATATGGTAAATTCCTAAATTTTTATAGGCATCAGCATTTTGCGAATCAAGCTTTAATGAATCTTCAATATCTTTACGTCCTTCTTCACAAAGGTTTAATTTAATTTTTGCCAGTCCGCGGTTATTATAGGAATATGAAAACTTTTTATCCACTGAAATAGCTTTGTTTAATAAAGGGATAGACTCTTCGTATTTTTCGAGGAGAATTAGTGTATACCCTTTATTATTTAAAGCAAATTTGTTGTCCGGATTTATTTTTAAGGCTTTATCATAATATTCAAGAGATTCTTCCAACGATCCTGTTTCAGTAAAGGTCAATGCAAAATTCGTCCAGTCATCCGTAGTCATGGAAGAATTATTTTCTTTGAATGTAATGGCTGTCTCTTTTGCTTTTTCAAAGTTCTTAGCATTAATATGAGATACTATTGCCATCCTGTAGATATCAAGATCTTTTGATTCCTGCAGTAAACTGTCAAAGATTGATGCCGCTTCACAATACTTCTTTTCGTTAAATTTATAGATTCCTTCTGTATATTCTTTAGGCAGTTTTTTCTGACGGATAAGATTGACAATAGCTTTTCCATCGTTAAATATTAATCTTCCATCACTCATATAAATAGGTTTGTGGCTCGGAAAAATATTGATCAAAAAATCAATTGCTGAAGAAACCATTAAGATGATGAAAAACAAAGTAAGAAATTGAGTATTTGAAATGATTAAATAAGAGAGTAAAGCCAGTAATAATGATGCAGCCGGCCCTCCAAATACATATAAAATATGCTTATTGACAGAAAATCTTTTTTCTTCACTTTCACAGAGTCCTCTTCCCCATTTAAGGGGATTTTTAAAAATATAAAAAGAAAAATCTTTGAAATTGATGAGAAAACTGTTATCCTTATCTCCGTAAGAACCCATAAAGACATGTACTTTCTTTCTTGTCACCAGCCAGGCGGTAACGGCATGCCCCATTTCATGAAAAAAGACTGTTAAAGGTCTGATCAATATTAAAAAGATGAAAATAAAAATTCCGGGGACACCAAAAAATTCCATTAAAAAGTCTTCAATCGGTTATTAATTATCATTCTTTATCCTAATCGGATACAAATCCTGATATGATAAAGAAAACTGTTGCAATATACTTATTTTTCCAATGACATTTTCCTCCTGATTTTGCTTAAAAACTCATGGGTAATTCCCAGATAGGATGCTACCTGCTGCTGGGTAATCCGTTGTTCCAATCCAGGATACTTTTCAAGGAATTCAAGATATCGTTTGTCTGCTGTTTTGCCCGTTAAGGAAAGAATTCTTCTCTGCAACGCTACCGAAGATTTCTGGTTCATGATTCTGAAAAGCTTTTCTATCTGCGGCATTGTTTTATACAGATTTTCTTTATCTTTTCTAGAAATCATCAAAACTTCACTGTCTTCAAGGGCTTCAATATTGAGAATACTGGGAACGGTATTGATGAGGCTGTCAATATCAGTAATCCACCAGCCTTCAACCGCAAAATATAAGGTTTGCTCCAATCCGTTTTCATTGAGATAATAGATTTTAAAACACCCGTTCAGAACAAATCCTTCAAAGAAACAATAATCTCCTTCTTTGAGCACCACTTCTTTCTTTTTAAATGTTTTGCGTTCAAAAGGCTTTGCAAACTTTTGAAAATCCTCTTCTGGAAGATTGATATATTGACTGATATTTTTAAAAAGTAAATCGGACATCGGATTATTTAAGCAAAATAAAGGTATCAAAATTATTGGCACCTTTATCAAATTAAGTTATGTTAAGCTGTTTTTATATTAAGCAAATGATCTTTTTAAATAAGTTTATTAGAAATCTTCGGTATTTGCTAAATAAAAAATATTAGAAAACGCAATGGCGCCAAGATTTTTTTGAAATATCAGCAGTTTTTAAGGCGCAAGGATTTTATCTATGATAAAATTTATTAGATTCATTTTGCTGGAAATCTTCGATTTCCTTGCGTCTTAAATTAAACAATACGTATGATAAAACTTTGCACCTTTGCGTTTACCCAACAAAAATTGAAGTTCATTGTACACGTTCCCTATCTAAAAAACAGCCTTATTTTAAAAGTTCATCAGTATTTATTACACGGGCATAAAGATTTCCAAGAGCAGAAATCCCGGCCAAAAAGGATCTTTGAACTTCTTCAGCCTTTATCACTTCCCCATTCAGTTCACGGTTTCTGGTTGCTGTAGCATCTCCGATAATGGTATTGGTAAACCCGAAATCAAAAGCAGCTCTGGTTGTAGATTCCACACAGACATCTGTCATCATTCCTGTAATCACCAGATTTTTAATTTTCTTTGACTGAAGATAACCTAGAAGATCCGTCTCTCTGAAGCTGTTGGGAAAATGCTTAACGATAACTTTTTCATCTTCCCTCGGTAAAACCAGATGATTGATTTTAGTGCCCTCTGTACCCGGAAGGAAAAACGTTGCACCATCATTGGTAGAAATATGCTGAATGTGAATGACAGGAAGATGATTGTTCCTGAAATATTCTAAAATTCTTCTGGTGTTTTCAGCGGCCTGTACGCTTTTTTCCAGTGTCATTTTTCCGCCCGGGAAATAATCGTTTTGTACGTCGATAATTAATAGCGCCGTGTGTTCCGTTTTTTGTTGTTGTGCGTTCATTGTAATCATTGAAATTAATATCAGACAAGAGGTCAGAATAGTTTTAAATTTATTTTTCATGAGTAAAATTGTATTGGCCAAAATTACAGAGGCTTCACCTCCTGACCTTTGAACTAGTTCAAAAAACACTGTTGCTATCTAAAAACTTTAATATTGTTAATTTTTTTCATCTCTGTCCGATTAAATCAAAAATTTTATTACCTTTTTAAAGAAAAACAACTCATAAACAGTTAATATAATTTAACGGTATCAGATTTGGATAAGCCAAAAAAATAACCTTATTTTATTCTGTCATAAGAGAAAATATTCTTAAAGTAAAAATTTTAAATACCCTTTATAAAAGCGGGATTACCAAAATGTTTTTTGGATAAAAAAGATTTATTTAGTGTTGAATAAAACATTAAATTTGCGACATTGATATTATGGATAAAAAGACACAAAAAAAACCGACTGAATCGCCTGAGAAAGGCAGAATCTTATCTAAGCCACGTATTTTTTTTGGGCTTACTTTTATACTTTTATCGGCTGTTCTTGCACTCTCATTCGTCTCTTATCTGATGAACTGGAAAGCAGATCAAAGCCAGGCCGGAACCATGCTGGACAAAAGCATAAAATCTTCCAATATCTTTGGCAAGGTAGGTGACTGGCTTGGAAATATTTTCATTTTTGAAAGTATTGGTATTGCTTCATTTATCATTGCATTTTTATTCCTTGTAGTGGGGACTCTGATCCTTAAGAAGAAAATCTTCAAACCGTGGAAAACGATCGGCCACTCTTTATTTTTCATCTGCTGGCTTCCTATTTTTATGGGGGCACTTACGAAAGGCCAGGGTGTTTTAGGCGGTGTTTATGGATATCAGATCATGGACTATCTTAACTCTATCATCGGAGCAGTAGGTCTGTGGACGGTATTAGCTGCAAGCATTCTTCTCTATTTTATTCTTGAATTCAATCTTCGTCCAAGTTCTATCAAAGCGAAACTGGATAAAATCAATGAAAATACGATTGGAAAAGTAAAATCTATGATGCCGGACTCCAATGATGATTTCGAAGCTGATGAGGAATTGAAAGAGGAAGCAGAGGAAGCGGAAGAAGAGACGCTTTCCAGAGTTACGGTGAGTGATGTTGCCAACAAGCCCGTTACAACTCCTGTCAATACAATGAAAGAACCAGAACCTGTAAGTGCTCCGAAAGGATTTCCTGAGGTTCCGGTTTCCAACGAAATAGAAACCATTTCCACACCCAACCATACTTCTTTTGAAGCAGAACCAAGAGATGTTTCTCAACAGGTAAGCTTAAACCTTTCTACCAAGCCCATTGTTCCGGTTTCAAGCCCCGAAGAAGCATTTGATATCAGACCTTCTGCTCCGTCTCCGGCAGTAACCACTGCTCCGGCACAGGAAAATATTAAATTCAATGTAGAAGTGGCACAGGTGGTTGATGTTTTGGATGATTCTGATAAAAAGTCTCAGGAACTGGTAGAAAAGCATGGTTTATATGACCACAAGCTAGATCTGGCCAACTTCCAGATGCCACCTGTAGATTTGCTGAAAGATTACGGTAATGAAGAAATTTCTATCAATAAGGAAGAATTAGAAGAAAATAAAAACAAGATTGTCGGACTTCTTAAGAATTTCAATGTTGGAATCGCAGAGATTAAAGCAACAATCGGTCCTACAGTTACGCTGTATGAAATTGTTCCTGAAGCAGGAATCAGAGTAGCAGCGATTAAAAAACTGCAGGATGATATTGCGCTGAACCTTTCCGCATTAGGAATCAGAATTATAGCGCCAATGCCAGGAAAGGGAACAATCGGTATTGAAGTGCCAAGAAAGAATCCTACCATGGTTTCTATGCGTTCTGTTATCGCTTCCCAGAAATTCCAGAATACGGATATGGATCTTCCGGTAGTTTTCGGAAAGACCATTTCCAACGAAATCTTTATGGCTGACCTTTCAAAAATGCCTCACTTATTGATGGCAGGAGCAACAGGTCAGGGTAAGTCTGTTGGTATTAATGCTATCCTTACTTCCCTTCTTTATAAAAAACATCCGAGCGAACTGAAATTCGTCATGGTAGACCCTAAAAAAGTGGAACTTTCATTATATTCTAAAATTGAAAGACACTATCTGGCAAAACTACCGGATGCAGAAGAAGCCATCATCACAGACACAAATAAAGTAATCAATACACTGAACTCTCTTTGTATTGAAATGGATACCCGATATGATCTTCTGAAAAATGCTTTTTGTAAAAACTTAAAAGAGTATAATAAAAAGTTTACGGAAAGAAAATTAAATCCTGAAAACGGGCATCGTTATTTACCGTATATCGTATTGGTAGTAGATGAGTTTGCAGATTTGATCATGACGGCAGGAAAAGAGGTTGAATTACCGATTGCCAGACTTGCACAGCTTGCAAGAGCCGTAGGAATCCACCTTATTGTAGCTACACAGAGACCTTCCGTTAATGTTATTACAGGTATGATCAAGGCTAACTTCCCTGCAAGAGCTGCCTTCAGGGTAATTTCCAGTGTTGACTCCAGAACCATCCTTGATTCTCCGGGAGCAGATCAGCTGATTGGTAAAGGAGATATGCTTTATTTCAACGGAAACGAGATCCTGAGACTTCAGTGTGCTTTCGTGGATACTCCGGAAGTGGAAAGACTGGCAGAGTTTATCGGAGAACAGAAAGGGTATTCTTCAGCATTATTACTTCCTGAATACGTATCTGAAGATTCATCAAGTACAGTAGGTGCTTTTGACCCGAACGAAAAAGATGCTTTATTTGAAGAAGCCGCAAGAATAATCGTTTCTACCCAGCAGGGATCTACTTCAATGCTTCAGAGACAATTGAAACTGGGCTATAACAGAGCCGGAAGAATTATGGATCAGCTGGAAGCAAGTGGTATTGTGGGAGGATTCAATGGTGCTAAAGCAAGAGAGGTTCTGATCAGTGATCTTCATTCTCTGGAACAGTTTCTTGAAGATTTAAGAAACTAATTATAAAAAATCATCAATACAAAGATTAATCCCGGATACTCCTGATTGGAGACCGGGATATAAGAATCACTAAAACTATTACCATGAAAATTACATTAAAACAAACTATTGCATTGAGTCTTCTGGCATGTACATTAACATTATCTTCATGCGCCTTAAGAACTGTTCCCAGTGATTATGCTTCTGTGAAACTGGACGTTATTGATAATAACACGCTGGGAAATGGCAAAGTACTTATTTATAACGGCGCCGGAATTCTCCATAAAATGGATAACACGGCAAGATTGAATATCGGACTTGATGGCAAATCATTAGGACAAATCAGACCGAAAGAATATGTTATTGTTGATTTAGAGAAAGGAAAACATGAGTTTACGGTTCTTCATATAGATATGGTAAATATGAGAAGTAAGCATCAGGTTGAAATTGATGAAAATACTAAAGTAATTAAAATTGAACCAACCATTACTTCCAATAAGTTAACTGTGACCAATATTCTTCCTGAAAAATTTGATCAGTACATTGAAAGACCGGAAACAAGATAATCTGTAACCTATCTGCCATAAAGTATCAGGCATTAAAAGGTGGATTTTGGAACAGTTTTTGGAAGATCTGCGTAGTTAAAGGAAAAACACATCGTTTTAACCTTAAGAATTAAAGAAAATCTAACGATTATTAAATTAAGAAAATGAAAAATATTATTTCAAAAGTTATATTGGGAAGTTTTGTTGTAGGTGCAGTAGGTATGGCCAACGCTCAGAAGATTGATGCTAAAGCTAAAAAGATATTGGATGATATTACAGCCAACTACAATTCTAAAAAGAATTCTTACTTCAAATTTTCTTTTGGAAGCGGCCTTAACGGACAGGTGACCAAAACAGAACCTGGTATTTATTATGTTGCCGGAGAGAAATACAAACTGAAGATCATGGATACGGAACAGATCTTTGACGGAAATAAAATTTACAACATCAACGCCGATGATATGGAAGTTACCATTGCCAAGCCCAACGGAACCAGCACCATGTTCTCCCCTATCAACTATCTTACAACGTATAGAAACGATTATAATGTAACATACAACGGTAAGAAAATAGTGAATGGCGTGAATGCCGATTTTATTAAACTGACTCCAGTAAAAGCCAACGGAATAAAGTATGTATACCTTTTTGTCGATTCAGCGAAAAAGCAGATGGTAAAACTGGAACAGCACGGAAACAATAAAGATGTTGCAGTAATTGCTATTAAAGAATATAAAGAAAACCAGGAACTGGATCCTAATATGTTTGTTTTTGACAAAAATAAGTTTAAAAACTACATCGTTACAGAACTTTAAAAAGCTGAAAGTGAATCCGCAACTAAGTAAATTTACTTTTATCGTTAAAAAAATAAGAAAATATAAAAAGCCACAAGTAAACTTTGTGGCTTTTTGATTAATTTTGGCGCATGTTAAAAATACTAGACCGATATATCATAAAAACCTTCTTTGGACCGTTTTTCTTTATATTCAGCGTATTGTTTTTCATTTTTATTGTAAACATTATCTGGGTACAGTTGGGACAGTTTATGGGAAAAGGATTAAGCTACTGGCAAATCCTCAAACTTCTTTTTTATCTTGGGGTAAACGTCATCAGTATGGTGCTTCCGCTTACCATCCTCCTGGCCAGTATTATGTCGTTCGGTGAATTTGGAGAACGGTACGAGCTTGCAGCCATGAAAGCCGCAGGAATTCCACTGACCCGTGTAATGACTCCTCTTCTTGGAATTTCAACAGCCCTTGCTATCATGTTGTTTTTCTTTTCCAACAATATTATTCCGGATTTTCAGAAAAAAGCCAAGAATATGCTTTTTAATATTGCTCAGACCAAACCGGCCATCAACTTTACTCCGGGACAGTTTATTGATCAGATTCCCGGTTATATGGTAAAATTTGATAAAATATACGGGGAGAACGGTGAAAATATTGAAGGGGTTTTTGTTCATAAAAAAGCCAATGCTTACGAAAACCAGCAGTCTGTTGTTGCAGAAAAAGGAAAATTTGTTCCAGCGGCCAACAAGAACTTTTTAAAATTGGTACTGTATAACGGTTATGTATTTGAAGATGCCTTTGCCGGAAAAGGCGATAACGTAAGGCTGAAACAGCCGGACCAGGCTATTAAATTCGATACACTGGTTTCTCACTTTGACATCAGTGAAATCATCAATAAAGCGATCGAAAAGGAACAGATTACGGATGACTACCGTTTCCAGACCTACAACCAGCTTGACGGAACGATTACCAAAACCAAAAAAGACAATAAACAGTTCTTTGACAATATAGGTTCGGAAGTTCTTAACCAGACCAATTCTGTGATTACCTATATGGATAAAGGGAATAAACATAAAGCTGCTCCGAAAACCCAGATCAAACTGGATACGGTAAAAGGTGAAAGAAAAATGGAAATCATTTATAATTCCTACACCAGGCTGGACAACCTGAAATCAACACTGGAATCCAAAAAGAATGAATACAGTTCTAATGTAAAATACTTCAGTAAGGTAGTGATTTACCAGCAGAGAATTGTTGCCTATTCTGTGACCTGTATCATCTTCTTTTTGATTGGATCAAGTTTAGGTTCTATCATCAGAAAAGGAGGAATGGGGCTTCCGGTCATCATCGCTATCGTTATTTTCATCATCTTTTATGTCATGAATGTCGGGGTGGAAAATATGTCATGGAGCGGGAAAATGAATCCTTATCTTGCAGCATGGCTTCCCAACCTGATCCTTCTTCCCTTTGGAGTCTGGATGACGTATAAAGCACTTACAGATTCGCAACTGTTTGATGCAGAAAAATACAAAGCATTGTTCAAACCTATCACCAAAAGGTTTACCAAAAGTAAGGAACATCAGAGATACCAATAATTCTGATTTTAAAATAAAATTAAAAGCTTCGGAGAAATTCCGGAGCTTTTTTGTTGATTATTATTACAATATTTAATTGATAATGATTTTGAATTTAAAAATTTATATTTGTGGGAATTTAAAACAAAACCATGAAGAAATTACTACTTATTGGCCTGTTCGGTCTTGTGTCACTCAATGCCCATGCTCAGGATCAGGATGAAACCGGAACCTACAACGGTGAAAAATACGGCTACATCATTGACAAATCCGGAAAGAAAATTGAAGGTGTCGTACATCTCCACGGCGGCTATTCAAGTCCGTGGCAAAATCAGTTAAAAGTAAAATTTGCGGCCATTGCTGATATTGACAAAGTAAAGAATAAGATAAAATTCAAAACCTACGACACAGACGATATCAAAGAATATATGTTGTATGAAGGTGACACTCCGAGGGTTTTCAAGTCTGTAAAATACTCAAACATGAGAGAAGCCTTGAACAGCTCTGAAAGTTCAACAGGATTATCGGCCGGCTTTAAGGCAATCAACAATCTGTCAAGAACAGAACAGTTTGCAGAAGTCGTAACGGAGGGCAAAATTACAGTTTATAAGCTTTATGGCTACCCTACGGCTCTTTCTGCAAACAGTACTCAGGCCATCACGCAGAGAGAAACAGACCGGTTAAGAGAGAATCCCAATTATATTTTTTCAAAGAAAGGAGGAAAAGCTGAAGAATTAACGCCCGCAAAAGCCAAAATTATCCTGGCAGACTGCCCTTACGTAAAAGCAAAAATAACAAAGGGAGAATATGGTTCCCTGAAAAACGAAGAGAAGAAAAGAAGCGGTCTTGGAAAATTCATCCGGGATGAAATCAACAATTCAACGGTGGATAAACTTTCAATTATCAATGAAGTGATCTATGATTACAATGAGAACTGTAAATAGAATATACAAAAAGAGGTTTCCGGTTGGAAACCTCTTTTTATTTTTAAAACTGATACACAAAAGCATTGATATTCATCCCTGCTCCTACTGAAGCAAATAATACGATATCATTTTTTTTGATTTTATGATGTTCCAGTTCGTCCTGTAAAATCATCGTCAGCAAAGAAGGAATCGTAGCCACACTGCTGTTACCCAATTTATGAATAACCATAGGCATGATATTTTCCGGAACGGGTTTTCCATACAGCTGATAAAACCTGTTAACGATGGCTTCGTCCATTTTTTCGTTCGCCTGATGAATAATAATTTTATTGAGCTGGTCAATAGAATATCCACTGTTGTCCAGACATTTTTTCATGGCATCCGGAACATTCACGAGAGCGAATTCATATATTTTACGACCATCCATCTTAATATACCGGGTATCCGGGCATCTTTCGTTGTTGTAAGATTTTCCAAAATACAGATAGTCTTTTTCTTCAAGGGTATAAGAAGCTGACAAATGGGATTTGATCCCGGCATCATCATCCTGATTTACTTCCAGAACAGCCGCCCCGGCACCGTCGGCATAGATCATACTGTCTCTGTCGTGGATATCTACCACACGGGAAAGTGTTTCTGCTCCAATAACCAGGCATCGCTTCGCTATACCGGATTTGATAAACGCGTGAGCCTGAATTACCCCTTCAATCCATCCCGGACATCCGAAAAGAACATCATAGGCCACACAGAAATTATTTCTGATTCCCAATACATGCTTCACCCTTGCAGCAAGGCTGGGCACCGTATCAGACTGAACCGTTCCGAAGCGAACATCCCCAAAATTATGGGCAAATATAATATAGTCTAATGTTTCAGGATCGATTCCTGCATTTTCTATAGCTGCACGCGCCGCAATGACGCCCAGATCTGAAGTGACCTGTGTACTATGTGCATATCTCCTTTCTTCAATACCTGTAATCTTTTTAAGCTTATCCGTAATGGAAGCGTTATTCTCCTTTAATAAAATCCCTTCTTCATTAAGAAAAATATGTTTATCAAAAAATAAATTGGTTATTGTTTCCGATGGGATATAATTTCCTACCCCGATTATTTTTGTCATCATTATAGTATCTGTTTCCTGTTTTTTAATTGAACGTCAGGAATAATTCATTAAATATAATGAATGAACGTAAATACTTCACAATATAGTATGGAATAAGAATGCATTGCATCATAAAAAGTTAAAATAATGGCTGAAAAATAATAAAAAAAGAGGTCTCACATCGGAAACCTCTTTACAAATATTTTAAAAACTGAAAATTATACTTTCATAATTTCAGCTTCTTTTGTCTTAAGATGCTCATCGCAAAGCTTAACGTATTTATCAGTGTAAGCCTGGATTTCTTCTTCCACGCCTTTTACGACATCTTCAGAAACTCCTTCCAGTTTTTTAAGTTCTTTCAAACCGTCCTGTCTTGCATTTCTTACCGTTACTTTAGTGTTCTCAGTTTCCACTTTAGCCTGTTTTGCAAGCTCCTTTCTTCTTTCCTCTGTTAAAGGCGGAACATTAAGGATAATGTTTTCTCCGTTGTTAGAAGGCGCAAACCCAAGGTTTGAGTTAATGATTGCTTTTTCAATCGCATTGATTGCCGTTCTGTCCCAAGGTTGAATAGAGATTGTCATTGCATCCGGAACAGAAACATTCGCAACCTGGTTGATAGGAGTCATTGCTCCGTAGTATTCTACCATTACATCCTGAACCATTGTCGTAGAAGCACGTCCTGCTCTAATTCTTTGAAATGCGTGATCCAGGTGCTTTACAGCTGCATCCATGTCTTGTTTTACAGATTCTAATATAAGATCTAATTCTTCCATTATTATAGTATAGTTTGATAAATTACACATCTATTAATCCATCTGAATATCAATCAATTAAAGCTAAAAACGCTGTAAACATCAGGGTTTTCTTACTATTTTAAATTATTTTTTACTATTCAGTGCTGCAAAAATAATGATTATTTCCATATTCTGGTAAGACTGCATTCTGTATTTTGTGAAAACGTTGATATTTTTGAATAGGACGCTGTACAAAATTATTTGTTTTGTTGTAAATACGGCGTTGAACTCAACGGAAAAAGAAAAGACGATTATAAACCGTCTTTAAAATTTAAATAATCGATAATCAATTCCCTAGGAATTCTAATGTCAACAGAATAAGAAAACTCCTTAGAATGAAATCCATCAGCTAATTCATGCATTTTTGATAAATATTCAACAGCGACAGAATCTGTTCTCATTTTTAGGTACAAAATAAAATCCTCTAACATCTCTATTTTCATTACTACGCATTTTTTAAATTGTTCCTTAATGCTTAATCTCTAATATCGGAAAAAATAATTAAAAAACCTAACAAATTGATAACTTTAATTTCTACAATTTCCTAGAAGAAAACGGATATCAAAAAAAGATTATTCGTGAGGCAAACGGAACGACTTTCTGTACAAACTACCAGAAAGAACTATAGAGAATATTTGGAACTCTCTAACGATCCATAAGGATAAAACAATAACGGATATATCGCCTAAGGATGAAATTGTATTTATTCAACGATATCAGCCAACTACAAAAGAAGAAGCAGATCTTCTTTTAAAAATAAACTTAGGAATTATTAATTGTCTAATTCCTTGATGTTTTGCTTTCAGTTACAGTTGAAGCTTTCTGTATTTAACTAATTTTTTATCTTTGATAAAAGCTATAAATATTCTTTATTATAAACAATAATGGCAAAAAAAAACCAACATTATATACCTAGGTTTTATCTTCGATATTTCTCTTTTATGAAAAATTTGAAGCAAATTGGTATATACAATGTAAATACTAATTTTTTCAAACAAGATGTTCCTCTAAAGCATCAATGTTCAAAAGACTTTTTTTATGGAGAAGATGAAAAAATTGAAAACTTTTTATCTAAATTAGAAGGTCAATTTGATTCTTGTATTAAACAAATAATATTTACTAAAGATTTACTTAAAAAAAATAAGGAAGAGCTACACATTCTTTTAGCATTTCTTGTTATTACTGAGATGCGAAGTTTGACAAATATTGAAAACATGAAAAGTTTTCATGCAAGAGTAAATTCTTTAGATTCTGAATATAACTTTCCTAATTTAGGGCATCAGCGAATTGTAGATATTATATTTTCCGTATTTCTTGATGTTCTTCCAACTGTTTTAGATTTAGAGTATAAACTATTTAAAAACGAAACTAAAACAGCATTTATTAGCTCTGATTTCCCTATAGCAAAATATAATTTATTATTCGAAAATTTGCCTAAATACTTTTCTTCAACAGGATATCGAAGCAAAGGACTATTAGTCTTTATACCAATTAATCCGTTTCTAACAGTTATTTTCTACGATAAATCAACATATAAAATTGGGAATAAAAAAGATAACGTTATACCTATTGTAAATAAGCTTGAGGTTGATCAATTAAATTTACTGCAAGCTTTAAACGCTAATGAAATAGTATTTTTTAACGAATTAATTAATAAAGAATATATACATCTTTTGATTTCAAAAGCTAATAAATATAATAAACCTAATATCGCACATACATATAAAGCCAAGCTATTAAAAGAAAATGGTGAGGAAGGAGAAATTGTAGTGAACAAACAAAATACCGTACACATCGGTCTTAAAATAAGTTCCATCAAGATTCATTCGGGCAGTAAAAAATCTAGTGTAGATCCTTTAAGAATAAATTTAAGAAATTAACAATAAAGCTGTTAACGACACAATCTGTTTTAAATCCTAAACTATACTTTGATTTGCCCATAAAAAATGCCCCTAAAAAGTGTCTAACTTTTTGGGGGCAGTCTAATTTCATTACTTGTATAACATTATATCCCAAATACAGTAAAAGAAACGAACCTACTATAGAAGCAATTGATTCCCTTGTTAAAAATTTAAGTAGAATTTCTGACCATTTCTTAATCTGCTCCATTTTACCTTTAATATCAACTTCAAGCAAAAAACTTCAGGTACAAATACCTATCGAACATTTTGGTTATTTCTACTTAGTGTGATATCATTTTTTATAACGTCCTTTACTCTATTCTTTTAAACGAAACGTCGCAGGTATTTTACATTGAAAACTTGCCGTAACAAACGAAAAGTCTTGAAGAAGATATTTTGCAGAAATGAACAATTATAAACTAATTTAAACCAATCACATCATGACAAATCCATCTTTAGATGCCTATCAACAAGTTTTTGGTATGGCAGGTCTTGCCAACCGTGCCGGAGGCTACAACGGTTTTGGTATCCAACTGCAGCAACAGCTTCAGTATGATTTATCCTATTATTTTAACAATGTTCCTCCGGTTAAAATAATGGATCAGAAAACACCCTCCATAGCTAATCCTTCAGCCGTATCGGAATTAGGAAACTGGGATCTGGTCTGGGGACCTGCCCTGATCGAAGAAAAAAATGAAAAAGGAATTCCTACCGGTGTTGCAGATAATGCATTATATGTTGTTAAATCTGATGCTGTCGCATTTCCGGGAGGTCCTACATTGCCTACCTACGTTGTGGCTATTGCTGCCACTAATCCTTCCTCTCTTTACGATTGGGAAACAGAAGATTTTTCGGTAGCCGAAGTAGTCAACTGGACGACTTATAACCCTTCCAACTTTGCTCCATCAGCCTTTAACGGCATTGACCCTTATATTTCAAAAGGAACGGCTACCGGGGTTGGTATACTTCTGGGACTTATAAGTCCGGGTGATGCCGCCGCACCCAATACCACGCTTCAACAGTTTCTTGCCAGCTTAAGTCCGGATCCGGGTACCGCCATTATATTTTGTGGACACAGTCTTGCCGGAGCATTATCACCTACCCTTGCCCTTTATCTGAAAGAGAATAAGGATCTGGATGCCTTCGGGGTTACGCTTGTATATCCTACTGCCGGACCAACGCCAGGTGAGGCAGCATTCGCCAATCTTTTCAACAGTAAATTCCCACCATTGCCTCCGGGATGGCAGCAACAGACAGGTACTTATCAAAGCTGGAATACCATGCACTGGAACGATCTGGACGTTGTTCCTCATGCATGGCCGGTATCGGAACTGGGAAAAATAGCAACGATTTATGGTCAGGCTCCTACCTATATGACGGCTGCCTTATTAAACGCTTTACAAAAAATGGCGATTGCTGATTCTTCAAATTCAGGAGCCAGTTATACAAGAATACAGAACCAATCGCTGCCAGGCCGGCTCCAACACTCAAGCGCCTCCTCGGTGAGCATTAAGACACCTCCTGAGTCTTTGCAGGACTATATGCTGCAGCTATCCGTACAGCATGTGGGAATGTATAATGGCATTCCTGCGGAAGGATCCAATCCACAGGTAGAAGGACTTATTTTATCACAGCCATTACCAAAACCAGACGTGAAGCTGGTACCGGGAGTAACTGCTGTCACCGAATTGGAGATGATTCTTAAAATAATCGATCAGATCATCGGATGGATTTCTTCCCGTTATGTTTTGGTTGAAAAGGAAAATGCCACACAGAATGTTGAAGCAGACAAATAAGTATTTAAAACAATCATTAATAAAAAACACCTGTCACAATTACTGTAACAGGTGTTTTTATATTTTAAACGGTTAAACTGATTATAAATCAACTAAAGTACCTACATTTTCTCCGTCTACGATTTTTTCTAAATTTCCATCTTTGTTCATATCGAATACAATGATTGGTAATTTGTTTTCGTGGCTCAGAGTAAATGCGGTCATATCCATTACTTTAAGGTTTTTCTCAAATACTTCATCAAAAGATAATGAATTGTATTTTACAGCATCTGCATTCTTTTCAGGATCGCTGTCGTAGATTCCGTCTACCCTTGTTCCTTTTAAGATCACATCAGCTCCGATTTCGATCGCTCTTAAGGTAGCCGCTGTATCTGTTGTAAAATAAGGATTTCCTGTTCCTGCCCCGAAGATCACTACTCTTCCTTTTTCAAGATGTCTTACCGCTCTTCTTTTGATGAAAGGTTCAGCTACTTTATCCATTTCTATAGCAGACTGAAGTCTTGTTTTAATTCCTGCATCTTCCAATGCTCCCTGCAAAGCCATTCCGTTGATTACCGTGGCCAGCATTCCCATATAATCACCCTGCACTCTGTCCATTCCTTTGGCAGCTCCTGCAACACCACGGAAAATGTTTCCTCCTCCAATTACGATCGCTACTTCACAGCCTTTTTCAACTACCTTTTTGATCTCAGCTGCATATTCCTGCAGTCTTTCGTTGTCAATACCGTATTGTCTGTTTCCCATTAAGGCCTCACCGCTCAGTTTCAGAAGGATTCTTTTATATTTCATCTTTTATTTTTAATAACTTTTTATTAGTACCGGTTTCCCCGGAATTTGATTTTGCAAATATAAACATTAAAGATATTGATGAAAGAAAAATATTTAAATAGAAATAATGTCAGAAATATTTTGAAAAGTACGAAAAAGGATTATTTTTGCATTAATTATAAATTGAGTTGAAGAAAATTATCATTTTTTCATTATTTCTATCAGGAATTGTTTCTTATGCGCAAACAGGAACAAATGTTTATCCTTTCTTAAATGTACCTGTATCTGCAAGACAGGCTGCTTTGGGCGGAGATGCAATTTCGGTAAGAGATTATGATGTTTCCTTTGCTATTGCAAACCCTGCCCTGTTAAATAAAGATTCTGACAAACAGCTTTCTGTAAACGCAACGGCTTACCTTGCCGACTCGAAATACGGAACGATTGCTTATGCCAAAGACTTTGAGAATGGCCATATGGCTACCATCAATGCAAGGTATATGAGCTATGGAAGTATTCCGAGGACGGATGAAAGCGGTTTTGAAAACGGAGAATTCAAAGCTTCAGATGTAGCGATTGGCGCAGGCTATGCCTACCAGTTTGAAGAAGACTGGACGATTGGTGGAGGACTTAATTTTATTACCTCAAAAATTGACAACTATACTTCTTCCGCGATCTCAGGAACAGCGGGAATTACCTATCATAATAAAAAGAGCAAGGAAGTCGTTTCACTGGTCATGAGAAACTTTGGGTTTCAGCTGAAATCCTTTAACGGGACAAGAGAAAATCTTCCTTTCAGAATCGATCTTGGATATACCAAAATCATCAAGAACTTCCCTCTTGCCATTACTATTACCGCACATGACCTTCAGAAGTTTGATATTTCTTCAGAAGAAAACCTGGACGGGCAGAAAGTGGGTGCCGGCAGAAAGATTGCCGATCACTTTTCTTTGGGAGCCGAATTGTTTCCGGAAAAGAATTTCAATATCAGGCTGGGATATAATGTAAAAAGAGGAAATGAGCTGGCGGTTGCGGATCAAAGAAATTTCTCGGGACTTTCTGCAGGATTTGGAGTTAAAGTTTCCAGATTCCGTATTGATTATGCCCACGTGAGATATCACAACTCTTCGAACGTCAATCAGATAGGAATTTCTATGGACCTTTCCAGCCACAGAGGAGAATAATCTTCCTGGCCGGAAATTTCTTAATTATTCCGAAAATTTCTTACTTCCTCTTGATTTTCTAAAAAAAATCTTGAAATTTGCAGTATGAAAAAACCTGTAATTGCTATCGATGGGTACTCGTCTACCGGAAAAAGTTCTATCTCTAAAATCATTGCTGATCAACTGGGACTTATTCATATGGATACAGGAGCGCTTTACAGAGGAGTTACCTGGTATGCTTTGCAGCATTGTCTGAATGAAAACGGCGAGATTGATCTGAACACGCTGTTCTCTTCTTTTGACCAGATTAAACTTGAATTTAAAAACAACGACGGCACGCTTATTCTTTTCCTGAATGACACAGATATCTCTACGGAAATCCGTACCAATATCGTATCTGATAATGTGAGCCTTGTTGCCAAGCAAAAAGAGGTGAGAGATTTCCTCCTGCAGTCACAGCGCACTTTGGCAGAAAAAGGTGGCGTTATTATGGACGGGCGTGACATCGGGACAGTAGTTCTGCCAGATGCAGACTATAAATTCTTTCTTACTGCCAGTATTGATGAAAGAACCAACAGAAGGTTTCTGGAACTGAAAGGACTGGGAATTGAGGCGGATAAGGAACAGGTAAAGCAAAACCTTATAGAACGCGATAAAATCGATAGTGAGCGTGAAATAGCCCCATTGAAGCAGGCTGACGACGCTATTGTTATTGATAATTCGGCACTCACCAAAGAAGAAACCATACAGCTTATTTTATCTCACATCAAAAAGATTTAACAATTTTTAATAGGCTTCAGGCCTCCTTTGGTATACAAATTGTAAGTTTTATTACTGTAAAAACTAATCTATTATTAATTATTAAAAAACTTAAAATGTCTAGAAAAGGAAATAATACAGCAGGTATATTGGCAGGACTTCTTGCAGGTGCTGCGGCAGGTGTAATCTTAGGAATGTTATACGCACCGGAAGAAGGTAAAGAAACCAGAAAAAAAATCAAAACGAAGGCAAATGATCTTAAAGATCAGGCAAAGAACAAATACGGTGAGGTTTCTGAAAAGGTGAAAGACCAGTACAGCAATATTTCTTCTACTTTCAAGGAAACAGCTAACAGCGTAGCACATACTGTGAAAGACGGATATGACAAATACAAAGATCAGATTGTTTCTAAAACTGCAGATTTGGCAAAAGATGTAGAAGCAGAACTGAATGATCTGAAAAAATAAGTAATTTATCTTTTTAAGTAAATTACAGAAAGGAACTTTTGTGCGAAAGTTCCTTTTTTTGTAACTTTAAAAAAAAACAATGATAGAAACTATTAAAGAATACGCCTCCAAGAGAATCGATCTTCTGAAAATTGAAGCGACTGAAAAGTCGTCACTTTCTGCCGGGCTCATTACTTACTTTGTAGTACTGCTTGTTGCTTTTGCTTTTTTTATTATCCTTTTCAACTTTGGAATCGCTTTCCTTATCGGAAAAGCACTGGATAATTATTCCTATGGATTCTTAATTGTTGCTGCATTTTACGCACTGGTAATGGCGTTTGTTGTTGCCTTTAAAACAAAAATTGTGAATACTGTTGCAGATCAGGTTATTAAATTTTTAAATCATTAAACTATGGGCAGAAAATACGAGAGCATAGAAGAATTAAGAAGAAAGAAAAAACTGCTTCAGGGTGAAATTAGTGATCTTGAAAATCTTCTGACCTTCAAAAATACAAAAGAAAGCCTGAGTGCATTTACCAATGGTTTAACTGATCAGTATCTTCAGGAAAAGATTGATGAAGACGGTGATGAAAAAGTGGTCCTAAGGAAGGATGTCATTGCCAAACAGCTTACTTCAGAGGTGAAAGACCTTTTGATCAGCAAAAATACGGCTGTAGGAATTGCCAGCTCTGCTTTCAAAGGAGGAAATCTTACAGACGGGCTTGTAAAACTGGGGGTTACTGCTATCGTAGGGAACTATGCCAAAAAGAATATGAAAAGTTCCAACTGGAAGAAAAAACTGATTGGTGCAGCATTGATTTACCTTGCTCCTATTGCGCTGAAATATGTCAGAAAAAAGATAGAAGTATACCAGAAAAACAAAAGTGTTTCAAGTATGGAACAACTGATTTAAGGAATTAGGGCTTAGGATTTAGAAAATAGTTTTACATTTTCACTTCCTGGGCCCTAATTTCTGAATCTTATTTTGAAAATAACTGTCCTAAAATAATCCCGGCAGCCATTGACACATTCAGGCTTTCTGTAGACTGGGATTTTCCAAATCTAGGAATACTGATACTTTTTTGTATAAGTTTTTCCGTCTCCGGTCTCATTCCGTTTCCTTCATTTCCTAAAATAAGGTTTAGCTTTTCGGGTTTCTGAAAAGTATAAATATTCTCCCCTTCCATATCCGTTCCGATATTTACATTCTCTGTTTTGGAAAGATATTCCACCAGATCCGTATACACAACATTCACCCGGGTAAAAGATCCCATGGTTGCCTGAATCACTTTCGGATTGTAAACATCTACGGTATCTTCACTACAGATGATCTGTTCAATACCAAACCAGTCTGCAAGACGTATAATGGTTCCCAGGTTTCCGGGATCCTGTATTCCATCCAAAACCAATTGTATATTCTTATCTTCCCATTTTTCTTCCTCGGCAAGATAACATACCGCCACGGAATCTTTTGGAGTTTTAAGAAAACTTATTTTTTTTAATTCATTTTCAGAGATATGGGTAACAGGAACGTCAGTACGGTCCAATTTTTGTGGATCGGTTGACAATATTTCTTTAACTTTAAAGTTAGAATTAGAAAGTTCACAAATGATTTTATTACCTTCAACCAAAAACAAATTGTATTTTTGTCTGAACTTCTTTTTATCTAAAGATTGTAAAACTTTTATTGTATGAGCTGTAAGCATTATAAGAATTCTCCTCAAAAATATTATAAAATTATCTCATTTGCAACATTTGTTGGTCTCCTTTATGCTTGTAGTACGACAAAAAAAGTTCCTGAGGGCGAATATCTGCTTACCAAGAACAGTTTAGAGTTCGAGGATAAGAAAGTATTTTTCGATGAGGAACTTAAAGATTATATTCAGCAGAAGCCCAATAAAAAGCAGTTTCTTTTCATGCCATTAAGTCTCCTTCTGTACAATATGGCGGATCCGAAATACGACACTATACTTAATGAATATATGACCTATCCCGGCGAGATGAGAAATCAGAAGCTGAGAGATTCTTTATTCCTTAAATATAATATGAAAAGCAGTGTCGGAAAAAGTCTTCTTTTCGACCGTTTACTGCACAACTGGGGAACACCGCCGGTCATTCTTGATCAGACAAGAAGTGAAAAAAGTGCTGAGTCTATCAAGAAAAGACTTACCTACAGGGGATATTGGGATGCTGATGTCAATTTTAAACATACACTGGATTCCGCTTCCAAAAAAGCATCGGTTAATTATTCCATCAAACATAATGAACCTACGCGTATCAAGGATTATTTCTATAATATTCCGGATCAGGGGATCAAAGGGTATTACAACTATAATCTGAACAGAAGTCTTGTAAGATCCGGACAGATCCTTGACCAGACCGTTCTGGAAAGAGAGGTTACCAGAATCACCGATCTGATGAGAGAGTTTGGTTTCTACAGGTTCAATGCTTCCAATGATGAAGTTTATTTCGTTGCAGATTCCCTTAAAAGCAGAAAACAGGTTCCTTTAACCCTGGAAATTCATAAAGACTCTCTGGATACCCCTTATAAAATAGCCACTTTTGGAAATATTGATGTTGCCATTGTGGATGAACCCGGTGACTATCCTAAAAACACCAAAAAAGACAGCTTAAGGAGAATAAGATTCCATACGATGAATGATAAATATAAACTTTCATCGGTGTGGAGAGCTATTATTCCGGACAGTAAAAAGGTTTTTGATCAAACGAAACTGGACGTAACCAAGAGAAATCTTTTATCGATGAATAACTTCAGCATCGTTAAAGCAAGAGACTCACTGAGACAAGGCGGAATGACCTCTCCAAACGACAGTATTGTAGATGTTTTGTATGTACTGAAACCACTTCCGAAATACGAACTTAAAGTGGGAACAGATATCAACTATTCTCAGGTTTTAAACCTGGGGATCTCTCCTTCTGTGGACCTTACCACCCGAAATGTTTTTAGAGGAGCGGAAAACCTTTCTACCAGTCTTTCAGGAACATTTGGTTCTATCAGAAGTACAAAAGATATCAGTAAAAGAGTTGCAGCCTACGAAATATCAGCTCAGGCATCCCTGAACTTCCCAAGACTGCTGCTTCCTTTTAATTATTATAAGTTTATTCCAAAACGATACACGCCTACATCATCTATTTTGCTGGGGGCGTCGATACAGAACAACATCGGTTTGGGAAGGTTGATTTTCAATACGGGACTGAATTATCAGGCAAGTGTTAATGATCAGGTGTATCACAAGCTTACTTTATTCAATACTCAGGTCAGTCTGACAAAAAATAAAGATGCGTACTATGACTACTTTGTGAATGACGGAAGGGTAAAAGATGAAGTATTCGGAAATTATTTTATGTTTAACCCGGAAACTGCGCAGACCGGACAAGATTATAAAGATGGAAAACTCAGTGTAGATGAAGTTTCCAAAATGATTATTGAGAACGATGCTTACCGTGGAAGTCTTAATCAGCAGGGAAGAGATCTTTTAACGGCCTTTACCGGAACATTGGTCAACAAAGACAGACAGACCCAAGATGTCCTTATCTCTTCTATGATCTATAATTTTGTTTATAGTGAAATTGGAAAAAAGGAATATCCAAATGCCTTTTATTTTAACGGAAAAGTTGAGCTTGCGGGAAATATATTGAGTATATTCAATAAAAAGGATAACGGCGGAGGTATTGTTACCGGCCCGCAAGGAACTATTTTCGGACTGCCTTACGCACAGTTTGTAAAATTTGATATTGATACAAGAAAATATTTCAAGTTTAACGGAAACCAGACATTGGTGCTGCGCCAGTTTATCGGAGTTGGAATACCTTACGGAAACTCTCAGGATATGCCCATCATCAAGTCTTATTTCAACGGAGGTTCCAACGATATCAGAGCCTGGGTAGCCTTTGGAGGATTAGGTCCTGCCGATTCTCAGGTAGACGAAAGAGTTCGTACTTATATGACGGATAACCTGAAGCTTACCACCAATATTGAATATCGAATTCCTTTCAATAAAACCTATGAAGGCGCACTATTTACCGATATCGGTAATACATGGAGTCTTCGTAATTATAATGACGGATACGGAGATGAATTTAAGTTCGGTAAGTTCTGGAAACAGGTAGGTATCGGAAGTGGATTCGGATTAAGATTAAATATTGCCTATGTAACGGCGAGAATTGACCTTGCGTATAAGATCTATGACCCGAATAAACCTGAAGGCGACCGATGGAGATTCAAATTCATCCAGCCTTTCAAACCTACAGTTAATATCGCGTTCGGATATCCTTTCTAATCCGGAGAAACGCCTAAAATAAAATAGACTACAGCAATCACACGGGCGAGGATTTCCCTCGTCTGGTTTCTGTAGAAACTCTCGGGTTTTGTGACATCCTGCGCATCAAACCCCAGGGCATTCATATCATTATTTCTTGCAAAAAACAATGCTCTCAGGTTGTGATATCCCTGAGATACAATAATGACATTCTTCTTCTTATAAACATCCTTACAACGCAGAATGCTTTTATAGGTATTGAACCCTTTCGGATCTTCTACAATAATATCTTCCGGAACACCTTCCTGGTTAACCAGATAATTTCTCATAGCTCCCGGCTCGTTATAACCTTTGCTTTTTTCCCCGCTTACTATAATTTTCTTGATTTTTCCATGATGGTAAAGAAGGGCAGTCGCATCCATTCTTTTGGTGAAATAAGGGTTTGATTTTCCTGATCTCATTTTTGGAGATGTCCCCAGAACCAGTGCAATTTCCCTTGGCGGAATTTTTGAGATTTTGGTATAAGTTCTTCCGTTGGTAAGCCCGAAAACCCACACATTACAGAAGCATATCATCAGAATTCCCAATTCCAGTGATATAAATCCAAGGTTAAATATGTTCCTAATAATTCTCAACTAAGATCAAAGTTAAGCTTTATTTTTTTACTTTTCACAATAGACATACAAGCTAAAATATGTCCCTGCTCCTCCTCTTTTTCGGTAAGATACTCATTCTCCAGCAGTTCTACTTCCCCTTCCTCCAGAGAACATTCACAGCTTCCACAGATTCCTGACTTGCAGGAATAAGGAACAGGGAATTTCTGCATCAAAAGCTGCTGTAAGATTTTATCCTTATTATCAGGCAGATAAGTGGTGTATTTCTTTCCAAGCATGGTAAATTCAACCTCTATATTTTCAATAAGAGGAAATTCTCTTTCCACAGGATAAATATCGTCATTAAATTCTTCAAAAAGTTCAAAATGGATATTCTTTTTCGGAATTCCGTGATGATAGCAGGCATTAGCCAAAGTTTTGATCATTTCACCTTTTCCACAGATCAGCACTTCGTCTACAGCATCCCAGATGGTAGATTCCTCGTCTGTATCATCCAAATGAAGGATCTGATTGATGATAAGATTCAGCTTTTTTTCATCAAGTCTTCCATAAAAAAACTGATCTGCCGTTTTCTCCTGAGAAAAAAAGTAAAATATCTGAAGTCTGTCACCACATGTTCTGGCAAGATTATCCAGCTGTTCGCGATAGACTAAATCTTCTGAACTTTTATTTCCAAAAAATAAGAACAGCCGTGTTCTGGGTTCGTTGTGGAGAATATTTTTAAAATGACTCAAAATGGGCGTAATCCCAATACCAGCAGCAAAAGCAACAATAGTTCTGAATTCGCTGGGCTTGGATACAATGGTAAATCTTCCGGCAGGTTCACTTACCCACAGTTCATCACCTTCGTTATAATTCTGAAATAACTGAGAAGTAGCTCCTTCAGAGGAATTCACCTTTATCCCCAGACATATTTTCCCTTCATAAGGAGCCGAAGTCATTGAATAATCATTAATAACCTCTTCCCCATGTGATTGAAATCGTATACTGACGAACTGCCCGGCTTCAAACCTGAAATTTTCTCTTAAATTCTCAGGAATTTCGAATTCCAGAGAAAAAGTATTTTTGGTCAGCTCTTCCTTTTTCGCTATTTTTAACGGATGAAACTGTATCAGTTTCCCTTTATAGATTTGTTGTTCCATAACTTCAATTCAAAAATAGATAAAAAATAATTTATGAAGAAGATAATTTTTTCCACGTTACTTCTTACTGCTCTCTACAGCTGTAAAAAAGAAGGTCAGAAAACTGAAGACACAGCTGGCACAGACCCTGTTTCTGTATCTCAAACTACAGAATCTGAAGGAAGTACAGCTATCCCCCAAGAACTTTCTCCTGAAAATGTAAGCCAGCATTTGGCCAAAAATAATGATACTTTATATGTAACCAATTTTTTTGCAACCTGGTGTGGTCCATGTATGAGAGAAATTCCAAGTTTTAAAAGTAAAATGGAAGAATTGAAAGGGAAACCTGTAAAATTCACTTTCGTCAACCTTGATGATAAGGCAGATTGGGCTGGTGCTGTTAAGAATTTTGCTGCAGAAAATAAATTGGGAGGCAGCATTATATTACTGGATGGACAAAAATTAGATCCAAACTTCTTTCACAACAACTTCAAACAATGGGACGGAGGTTCTATTCCTTTTACTTTCATGAGAAAAGGTGATAAAACCGACGAATATCTGGGAATGATGACGGAAGATGTTTTGAATTCTAAAATCGATTCTTTCCTAAAATAAATAGACTGAACTCTTTCTGAATCATGTCAAAAAGATTTAAAATCCTGTGTTTATTATTCGTGATTGCTATTATTGCAAGCGCAATTATTAATCTGAACACAGGATTTTTAAGTTTAAGCTTCCAGGATTTCTTCCAGGATTCTGCTCAGAATCAAATTGCTGAAATCCGTATCAACCGTGTTCTGGTGATGATGCTGGCTGGGATTTCCATTCCTACTTCTGGTTTCCTGATGCAGGAATATTTTCAAAACCCGCTAGCTGGGCCTGATATATTGGGGATAACATCAGTCGCCAGTTTATCAGTTGCCTTTTATATTTTCTTTTCCCATACTATTTCCCTTCCTGAATTTTTACAGAACAGTTTCCTGAGTTTATCAGCTATTGGGGGAAGTTTACTGCTAATGTTGATCCTGCTGTCAATGTCTAACAGATTTCAGGACAAATCATATCTTATTATCTTTGGATTTCTTGTCTCTGCTTTTGCCGGAGCTATTGTTTCTCTGCTTCAGTTTTATGCAGAAAATCAGAGTCTTAAAAACTATATTTTATGGTCTTTCGGAGCGAATAATATGGTAACGAGGAATCAGATCTATGTACTTTCCGTCCTGGTTTTAACCGGAATGTTGATCTGCTTCAGAGCGATAAAACCGCTCATTGGAAATTCTCTGGGCAATTCCTATGCACAAAGTTTAGGGGTCAATCTGAAACAGCTGAAACTCTTAATTATAGTAGCATCTTCTCTCCTATCCGCTTCTGTTACTGCATTTTTAGGACCTATTCTGTTTATTGGAATCATTGTGCCGCACTTTTGCAGACTTGTTTATAATCCATCCAGATTATGGCAGCAATGGATTCTTAATATGTTTCTGGGAATGCTGATTATGTTATTTTTCTCTGTCATTGCCGAAAAAACACAGATTCCTTTGAATGTAATAAGCTCTGTATTCGGAATTCCTGTGATTCTGATGATGCTGTTGAAACAGAATAAAGTGTGATTTTTTGTTGGATAAACGCAAAGGCGCAAAAAACTTTTAAAAATTTTATATTTTTAAGACGCAAAGATTTTATCTCCGATAAAATTGAGCACCTCATATTCTAAACAAAAAATTTCTCCAATACCTTGCTGAAAATCTTCGATTTTCTCGCGCCTTAAAATATTACATAAAAATATTAGAAACCTTTTCGTCTTCGCGTTTACCCAACAGACTTCCTAATAAACTTAATATTATAGTTTTGAAATGTTGATAAGCATATACTTGCATCTATTATACTTATCTAACAATTCATATATTTAAGCTCAACTATGCTAGGAATAGATTCTTGATATGTTTCTGGGAATGCTGATTATGTTATTTTTCTCTGTCATTGCCGAAAAAACACAGATTCCTTTGAATGTGATAAGCTCTGTATTCGGAATTCCTGTGATTCTGATGATGCTGTTGAAACAGAATAAAGTGTGATTTTTTTGTTGGATAAACGCAAAGGCGCAAAAAACTTTTAAAAATTTTATATTTTTAAGACGCAAAGATTTTATCTCCGATAAAATTGAGCACCTCATATTCTAAACAAAAAATTTCTCCAATATCTTGCTGAAAATCTTCGATTTTATCGCGCCTTAAAATATTACACAAAATATTAAAAGCCTTTGCGTCTTCGCGTTTACCCAACAGACTTCCTAATAAACTTAATATTATAGTTTTGAAATGTTGATAAGTACATACTTACATCTATTATACTTATCTAACAATTCATATATTTAAGCTCAACTATGCTAGGAATAGATTCTTGATATGTTTCTGGGAATGCTGATTATGTTATTTTTCTCTGTCATTGCCGAAAAAACACAGATTCCTCTGAATGTGATAAGCTCTGTATTCGGAATTCCTGTGATTCTGATGATGCTGTTGAAACAGAATAAGAGGTAACTTTTTTGTTGGATAAACGCAAAGACGCAATAAAAATGAGTTTGACATTGTTTTAAGGCGCAAAGATTTTATCTCCGATAAAATTGAACACCTCATATTCTAAACAAAAAATTTCTCCAATACCTTGCTGAAAATCTTCGATTTTCTCGCGCCTTAAAATATTACACAAAATATTAAAAGCCTTTGCGTCTTCGCGTTTACCCAACATTTCGCATCAATAGGCATACTATGTTCCAAAATCATTAGTAACAGTCTTTGTAATTATTAAGCAACTATTCATATATTTAAGTCCAACAAAACACAAATGACAGAAAATGAATTATCAAAAGTAGTTTTTGAAACAGGTTTAAAGATTCACAGAAAACTTGGAGCAGGATTATTTGAGCATGTGTACGAAGAATGCATGTTCTATGAGTTAACAAAAGCAGGATTTTTAGTAGAAAAGCAAAAGCTACTTCCAATCATTTATGAAGATTTGAAAATAGAGAACGCTTTCAAACTCGATATGATTATTGAAAACAAAGTAATTCTGGAAATAAAAACAGTTGAGTATATATCACCTACTCATAAAGCGCAGCTTTTAACTTACTTAAAAATGACAAACTGTAAATTGGGACTATTACTTAACTTCCAATCTGATGTTTTCAAAAATGGAGTAACAAGGATTGTAAACAACTTATAAAGTAAAGAGGATAAAATTTGACAAAGTCAAATTTCTTGCGCCTTAAAACATTATTTTTGTAAAACAATTTGCGCTTTCGCATATAACCAACAAACATGCATCTACAGATCAAACAGGCAAATATCGGCTACAATACAACTTTAATCTCCAATGCCAATGCAGATTTAAAGCTTGGCGATGTATGCCTGCTGATTGGTAATAACGGTGTAGGAAAAACAACATTAATCAAATCTATCCTGCATCAGCTCCCTTTACTGAATGGGGAAATTTCTATTAATGGAAAAAATGTAAAAAATCTTTCGGTAAAAGAGATTGCAGAGAATATTGCCATTGTTTTTTCAAAGTCGGTTATTCCGCAACATTATACCGTTGAAGATCTCATTTCTCTGGGAAAGTATATCTACTACCCTTTTTATTTTGAACTCAAAAAAGAAGATCGTGAAGAGGTTGGCCATATTATTGAAGAACTGGATCTTAATCAGTACAGATATACTCTTTTGAAAAACCTTTCTGACGGAAATCTTCAGAAAGCGTTTATCGGACGGGCTATCACCCAAAATTCGCCTATTATCATTCTGGATGAGCCTACTACCCATCTGGATGAAAAAAATAAAATCATCATTCTTAAAACCCTGAGAAAGCTGGCTAAGGAACAGAATAAAATCATCCTGTTTTCGTCTCACGACTGGCGCCTTGCCAAAGAGTTTGCGGACAAAATATGGTATGTAAAGGAGAATCATCTGTATTCGGGAATTGTTGAGGATATTTTGCTTAAGCATAATGAACTTACAAATGCTTCCTTATTTCAAATCAATGAGACCTTTATTCCGCCAGTAATCTCTGCCCCGCAGTTTCACAAGGAAATGCTGTATTCTCTGCTTCAAAAAAACTTCCAAAAAGACCTGTCTGACCTGAATTTCGAATTTCAGAACCCATTTTGGGTAATTGCTAAGGATTCCTCCACCTATCAATGTGAATCTTTTGAAGAAATTATCATTTTAGTCTCAAACATTCATTAATACTTGATTTTCTTTGATTTATCCACATACTATGCATGCATAGTATTATGCTAATCATACAATTTAATCCATTTATTTACAGCCTATTAACAAAATTTAACGTTAATAAATATTATGCATGCATAATATTTATTAAATTTGGGTAAAACCATTGGCGCAAAAATGATGGATCATAATAAGGAAAAAATAGAAAACGTAGATTTAATTTTAAAACAGACCTGGTTGGCTGTTTCTAAAATGTACACAGAATTAGCCCAGGAACATGATTCCACAGCGGTACAGGCACTCACACTTTTAAAAATAGATCCTAAAGAAGGAACCCGAAGTACCAATCTTGGACCCAAGATGGCTATTGAACCCACTTCATTAACAAGAATCATCAAACTTCTTGAAGATAACGGATACATCTATAAGGAGAAGACTACCACTGATAAAAGAGAGGTAATCATCAAACTTACAGATAAAGGATTAAACTCCAGAAATATGTCTAAGGAAGTCGTTGTGAATTTCAACAAGAAGGTGATGGAAAAAATTTCTCCGGAAAAACTGGAGGCTTTCAAAGATGTGATGGGTGAAATCATGAAAATAGCCAACGAATTATTAAATAACAGGAAATAAATTATGATGAAGCCTTCGGGCTCATATCATCTTATACAAATAAAAATTTACATATGAAAAGAAGAATCAAACATGTAACGGTTCTTGGTTCAGGAATTATGGGAAGCGGAATCGCTGCTCACTTCGCCAACATCGGCGTTGAAGTATCACTTTTGGATATTGTTCCTTTTGAACTTACTGAAGCTGAACAGAAAAAAGGTTTGACCAAAGATGACAAAGCAGTAAGAAACAGAATTGCTTCCGAAAACTTTGAAAAACTTAAAAAAGCAAGTCCTGCACTTCTTTATTCACCAAAGTTTGCAGACAGAATCAAAATCGGAAATTTCGATGATGATTTGCCGAAAATAAAAAATACCGACTGGATCATTGAAGTAGTCGTTGAAAGACTTGATATCAAGAAGTCTGTGTACGAAAAAATTGAACAGTTCAGAAAACCGGGAACATTAATTTCTTCCAATACATCCGGTATTCCTATTCATCTCCTTACAGAAGGAAGAAGCGAGGATTTCAAGAAGTACTTTGCCGGAACACACTTCTTCAACCCGGTAAGATATCTTCCTCTTTTAGAAATTATCCCAACCAACGATACAGCTCCTGAAATTATAGATTTCTATATGAATTACGGAGCAAAATTCTTAGGTAAAACGACTGTTTTAGCCAAAGATACACCAGCCTTCATCGCCAACAGAATCGGGGTGTTCTCCATGATGGATCTTCTTCACAATGTACAGAAATTAGGACTTACCGTTTCTGATGTTGATAAATTAACTGGTCCGGTAATCGGACGTCCAAAATCTGCTACATTCAGAACAGCCGACGTTGTAGGTCTTGATACTTTGGTAATGGTAGCCAACGGTGTCCGCCAGAGCGGTGCTGAAGCAAATGACTTCAATGATGTATTTGCCCTTCCTCCTTATATCCAGAAAATGATGGATAATAAATGGCTGGGTTCAAAAACAGAACAAGGTTTCTATAAAAAAGTGAAAAATGCAGAAGGAAAATCTGAAATTCACGGATTAAACCTTGATACTTTGGAGTATGAACTTCAAGGAAAATCATCCTTCCCTACTCTGGAATTAACAAAATCTATTGATAAGCCAATCGACAGATTCAAAGTATTGATCGGCGGTAAAGATAAAGCGGGTGAATTGTACAGAAAGTCTTTAGGGGCATTATTCGCTTATGTTTCTCACAAAGTTCCTGAAATCTCTGACGAAGTTTACAAAATTGACGACGCCATGAGAGCCGGTTTCGGATGGGAAAACGGACCTTTTGAAATCTGGGATGCCGTAGGTGTTCAGAAAGGTATTGAACTGGCGAAAGATGCAGGATATGAAGTTTCAGACTGGGTGAAAAATGTAGAGACTTTCTATAAAGTGAATGACGAGGGACAAAGTATTTATGTTGATAAAAATTCAGGCGAGTACAACAAAATCCCTGGCCAGGATGCATTCATTATCTTAGATAATATCAGAAAAAATAAAACACTCTGGAGCAATTCAGGTGCTGCTATTCAAGATTTGGGAGACGGAATTATCAACTTTGAGATCCGTTCAAAAATGAACTCTCTTGGAGGCGAAGTTCTTGACGGATTGAACAGAGCGATTGATTTGGCAGAAAAAGAATATGACGGATTAGTAGTTGGTAACCAGGGAGCTAATTTCTCTGTAGGTGCCAATCTTGCGATGATTCTTATGATGGCAATCGAACAGGATTGGGATGATCTGAATATGGCGATCGCTTACTTCCAGAAATCAATGATGAGAGTACGCTACTCTTCTATTCCTGTAGTAGTTGCTCCTCACGGAATGACTTTAGGTGGAGGATGCGAAATGACGATGCATGCAGACCGGGTGGTTGCCGCTGCAGAAACCTATATCGGACTTGTTGAAACCGGAGTTGGAGTAATTCCTGGTGGTGGAGGTACTAAAGAATTGACTTTAAGAACTTCCAGAGAATTCCACAACGATGATGTTAAAAATAACAGACTTCGTGATGCATTTATGAACATCGCCATGGGTAAAGTAGCTACTTCTGCCTACGAAGCTTACGATATGGGAATCCTTGAAAAAGGGAAAGACATCGTTTCCGTAAGCAAAAACAGACAGATTGCCGAGGCTAAAAAAGTAGCAAAACTATTAGCGGAACAAGGCTATACCCAGCCGATCGAGCAAAAAGTAAAAGTTCTTGGTAAAGACGCATTAGGAATGTTCTATGTAGGAACAGACCAGATGCTAACCGGAAATTTCATCTCTGCACACGATAAGAAAATTGCTGATAAACTAGCCAACGTGATGGTAGGTGGAAATCTATCAGAGCCAACAGTTGTAACGGAACAATATCTATTGAACCTTGAAAGAGAAACTTTCCTTCAGCTTTGTGGGGAAAGAAAAACTTTAGAGAGAATCCAGTACATGTTACAGAACGGAAAACCATTAAGAAACTAATACTTTCAAAAATAATTAACAAACACTTTGTCATTCTGAAGGAATCCAAACATTGAATAGATGCTTCCAGCATGACAAACAGTATGGTTAATTTTTATAACAATTAATTAATAAAACAATGTCAAAGACAGCATATATAGTAAAAGGTTTTAGAACTGCCGTTGGAAAAGCTCCAAAAGGAAGTTTAAGATTTACAAGACCTGATGTCATGGCGGCTACCGTTATTGAAAAATTAATGGCTGAGCTACCCCAATTAGATAAAAACAGAATTGATGACCTTATCGTAGGAAATGCAATGCCGGAAGCTGAACAAGGGCTTAATGTGGCGCGTCTGATCTCTTTGATGGGGTTAAATACCGATAAAGTTCCGGGAGTTACCGTGAACAGATACTGTGCATCAGGAAGTGAGGCAATTGCTATTGCTTCTGCGAAAATTCAGGCTGGTATGGCAGATTGTATCATCGCTGGTGGTACAGAATCTATGTCATATATTCCTATGGGAGGTTATAAGCCGGTTCCTGAAACGGATATCGCAAAAACAAACCCTGATTACTACTGGGGAATGGGCTACACTGCGGAAGAAGTTGCAAAACAATATAATATTACAAGAGAAGAACAGGATCAGTTTGCTTTTGAATCTCATATGAAAGCTTTAAAGGCTAATCAGGAAGGTAAATTTGCCAACCAGATTGTTCCGATTCCTGTAGAGTATAATTTCCTGGACGAAAATCAGAAACTGCAGACTAAAAAGTTTGATTTTTCAGTAGATGAGGGGCCTAGAGCAGATACTTCTTTAGCAGGTTTAGCAAAACTAAGACCTGTATTTGCCAACGGAGGAAGCGTAACTGCCGGAAACTCTTCTCAAATGAGTGACGGAGCGGCTTTCGTAATGGTAATGAGTGAGGAAATGGTAAAAGAATTAGGACTGGAGCCTGAGGCAAGATTAGTGGCTTATGCTGCAGCCGGATTAGAACCAAGAATCATGGGAATGGGGCCAATTTATGCTATTCCAAAAGCATTGAAACAAGCTGGTTTAGAATTAAAAGATATCGATTTGATCGAGCTTAACGAAGCTTTCGCCTCTCAATCGGTTGCAATCAAAAAAGAATTAGGCTTAAATCCTGATATCTTAAACGTAAACGGAGGAGCAATCGCCCTTGGACACCCGCTTGGATGTACAGGAACAAAACTAACGGTACAACTTCTTGACGAAATGAGAAGACGCGGCAACAAGTACGGAATGGTTTCTATGTGCGTGGGAACAGGTCAAGGAGCGGCTTCTATTTTTGAACTTTTATAGTTGTATAATGTCCGTTGTACAATGTATAAAGTATTAAAACTTACATAATAATAATTTCATAAAAAAGTACAATGTACATTTTACATTATACTTTTTACAAAAAATAAAAAAAACAAATATGGCTACATTAAAAGGCGGGGAATTCCTGATCAAACAGATTCCTGCAAATGAAATTTTCAGTATTGAAGAACTGAATGAAGAACAAAAGATGCTTCGTGATTCTGCGAAGGAATTTATAGATAGAGAAGTAGTTCCTCAAAGAGAGCGTTTTGAGAAGAAAGATTACGCATTTACTGAAGAGACCATGCGTAAACTGGGAGAAATGGGAATGTTGGGAATTGCCGTTCCTGAAGAGTACGGAGGCCTTGGAATGGGCTTTGTGACTACAATGCTTGCTTGTGATTATCTATCAGGAACTACAGGTTCATTGGCTACAGCTTATGGAGCCCATACGGGAATCGGTACGCTTCCTATCGTTCTTTACGGAACTGAAGAACAGAAGAAAAAATACCTTCCGGATTTAGCAACAGGAACAAAATTCGGAGCTTACTGTCTGACAGAGCCTGATGCCGGTTCTGATGCCAATTCAGGAAAAACAAAAGCAAAACTCTCCGAAGACGGAAAACATTATATCATCAACGGTCAGAAAATGTGGATCTCTAATGCAGGATTTGCAGATACATTTACATTATTCGCTAAAATTGATGATGATAAAAATATCACTGGATTTGTCATCAACAGATCTGAACTTGAAAACCCTGAAAGCTTAACTTTCGGTGAGGAAGAGCATAAACTGGGTATCCGTGCTTCTTCTACCCGTCAGGTTTTCTTCAATGATATGAAGATTCCTGTGGAAAATCTTTTAGGAGAAAGAAACAATGGTTTCAAGATCGCTTTAAATGCATTAAACGTAGGCCGTATCAAATTGGCTGCCGCTTGTCTTGATGCACAAAGAAGAATCTTAAACCACTCTATCCAGTACTCTAACGAAAGAAAACAGTTTGGTGTTTCAATCGCTACTTTTGGAGCGATCAGAAAGAAACTGGCAGAAATGGCAACCGGAGTTTTCGTAAGTGAAGCAGGTTCTTACAGAGCCGCTAAAAATGTTCAGGATAAAATTGATGAGCTTGTTGCAGCAGGATTAAGCCATCAGGAAGCAGAATTAAAAGGTGTAGAAGAATTCGCTGTTGAATGTTCAATCCTTAAAGTTTTCGTTTCTGATCTAGCACAACACACCGCAGACGAAGGAATTCAGGTGTACGGAGGAATGGGATTCTCTGAAGACACTCCTATGGAAGCGGCTTGGAGGGATTCAAGAATTTCAAGAATCTATGAAGGTACCAACGAAATCAACAGATTGCTGGCTGTAGGAATGCTTATTAAGAGAGCCATGAAAGGTGAGCTGGATCTTTTATCTCCTGCAATGGCGATCAGCAAAGAATTGATGGGCATCCCTTCATTTGAAGTTCCTGATTATTCAGAATTCATGAGCGAAGAAAAAGCAATTATCGCCAATCTTAAGAAAGTATTCTTAATGGTTTCCGGAGCAGCTCTTCAGAAATATATGATGGATATTGAAAAACAGCAGCATTTATTACTGAATGCATCTGAAATCCTTAACCAGATCTATATGGCAGAATCCGCAGTATTAAGAGCAGAAAAACACTTCTCTCCTGAATCTGTAGAAGCAGCTATGGCTCAGTTAAACCTTTACAAAGCTGTGGAGAAAATCATTACTGCAGCTAAAGAAGGAATTGTTTCTTTTGCTGAAGGAGATGAGCAGAGAATGATGCTTTCAGGACTAAGAAGATTCACAAAATATACCAACCATCCAAATGTGGTAGCCCTTACTGAAAAAGTAGCAGCTCACTATATTGAGAAAGGAGCTTATTAGTCTTTAATAATATAAATTTGATTCAGCGTCCCAATTTTTGGGGCGCTTTTTTGATCTTTATCAATGATGACATCCATTGAAATTAATGGTATTTAGCAAGGTTATTCAAAAAAAATTATTATTTTTATTTTAAAATAACTAACACATGAAAATTTTATTATTTCCAATACTCCTTATTTCCGTTACTTTTTCAGCACAAAAAAAAGACAATTTACTTCCTGTTCCCAAGGTAGATACCACAAAAATTGTTGCTAAAGGGAAATTCCCGGGATATTTTACTCTGAAACCCGATCAACCTCAAAAAGAACTTTACAAAATATTAACGGTTAAGCCCAATGATACAATTCTTTATCTGGCTTTAAAAGAATCTTCAAAGGATTATTCACAATATAAAATTTTAAATTCGATTACTCCTGATAAGCTTCAGGTCAATCGGAAAAAAATACTACCATCCAAATAACATAACACAAACTAAAAACTATTACCATGGGAAAATTTATTATCTCTAAAAGAACAAACGGAGACTTTCAGTTCAACCTCAAAGCTGGAAACGGACAGGTCATTTTAACCAGCCAGGGATACAGTACCAAACCTTCCTGTGAAAGCGGAATCGGATCCGTAAAACTCAATGCACAGGAAGATGCAAAATTTGAAAGAAATACGGCCAATGACGGCAGATGCTATTTTAATCTAAAAGCCGGAAACGGACAGATCATCGGAACCAGCCAGATGTATGAATCTGACAATGGTATGGAAAACGGAATAGAATCTGTAAAAAACAATGCTCCGCATGCTCATATAGAGGATGAAACAAACCTGTAAAATCATCTGAAAATATTCTTCATAAAAAATGCCTTAGTTCTTAAGGCATTTTTTATTTTTGTACTCTATTTTTCATTAGCAATGACAAAAGAAGAATTACTGAATAAAGCAATCAAAATCGCCGATAAGGCTCATAAAGGACAAACCGATAAATACCATGCTCCATACATTGCCCACGTAATGCGTGTGATGAACTATGGTAAAACACTGGATGAAAAAATCGTTGGAGTACTTCACGATGTTGTAGAAGACCATCCACAGGAGTTTAGTCTGGATTATTTAAGATCTGAGGGATTCCCTGAATATATTATTTTTGCCATCAGCTGCCTTACAAAGCTTGATCCGGAAGAAGATTATGATGAATTCATCAAAAGAACGGAACGATCTCTCCTTTCTGTAGCTGTAAAACTAAATGACCTTCGTGATAATATGGATCTCAGAAGAGTAAACAGAGAGCTTACTCCTAAAGATATCAAAAGATTCAATAAATATCTGAAAGCCTATCGTTATCTGATAGAGAAATACTAATCTGATAGAGAAATACTAAATAAAAAAAACACACATGACTAATAACCTACCCAAAATTTCATCAGCTTATCAATCTAAGCTGGTTTCTGCTATTGTATCCATTTCAGTTTTTTTCCTGATCTATCTGATACTTATACTCGCCTCACTCCTGATGATATTCTTATTAGGATACGGAGCAATAAAACTGTTAAGCATTTCTCTCAATTACTTTACCGTTTTTGGTGCAGCAGGATTATTAAGTGTTGGAATTTTTGTTTTTATTTTCCTTGTCAAATTTATTTTCAGAAAAAACCATTACAGTACGCGTCATTTGCTGGAGGTTAACAAATCCCATCAGCCTCAGCTTTTTGCTATTATTGATGAAATTGTGGCTGAAACAGGAGTGAAAGCTCCTCAAAAAGTTTTTCTTTCTCCGGACGTAAACGCCAGTGTAAGCTATAATTCTATTTTCTGGAGCATGTTTTTGCCGGTAAAGAAAAATCTGACGATTGGAGTTGGGTTGATCAATACTACAAGTGTAGGAGAATTGCGGACAATTCTGGCTCACGAATTTGGACATTTCTCTCAAAAAAGCATGAAAGTCGGCGGCTATGTAAGCCAGGCAGAAAAAATTATTTTTGAAACCGTTTACAATAACAAAGACTACGAAAACTTTATCATGGAATTTTCCGGAGGAAATGCTATCTTTAAAATTTTTGGTTTGATTTCAGTTAGTTTTATTAATGCATTTCAGTCCGTTCTTAAAGGCATGTCCAGTTTTCTTTTCAAAAATCATGCTTCCCTGCAAAGAGAAATGGAATATCATGCAGATGCTATTTCAACCTATATAACCAATCCTGATGAGCAGACATCATCTTTATTAAGACTGGAATTAAGTGATGTTGCTTTTATTGGTTCTTTTAATTTTTATATTGAAAATAATCAGAAATATCTTCCAAAGGATCTGTACAAGAATCAGATTTCTTTAATGAAAATTCTCTCCGAAAGGAATAACCATCCTTATATCAACGGACTTCCAAAAATAGATACTGAAGATCTTACACGTTATAATAAATCAAAAATAGAAATTGAAGATCAATGGACTTCACATCCGGATATTTTAAAAAGAATTGAAAGGATTAAAACAAACAAAACCAGAAATACAGCTGCAGACCACAGATATGCAAAGGAAATTATCAGCGGATTTGATAAAATTTGTGAAATTATGACCTCAAAATACCTGACATTACGCACGGTAAAAAATGTAGGTGAAGTGATAGAGGATGAAGCGTTCGTCAGACTGTATCTGGATCATAATATCTATCAGACCTTCAGTTCAGATTTTAACGGATATTACGAAAGACATAATCCTGTTATAGAAAACATTGAATCTGTTATTTCTGATATTCCAGCTCATCAGGGCGAAGATTTTTTCAGTGACAGAAAGGTATCTTTAGTTTACGAAAAATCAGGGATAGAAGGTGATATACAGATTTTGCATTATCTGGTTTCCCATCCTAAAGAAATAAAAACATTCAGATTTGACGGCACTTTATACAAAGCAAAAGATGCTGCAGGCCTCATCCCTCAACTGGAAAATAAACTGGCGAGAGTAAAAGAAGAACTTTTGGAAAATGACAAAGCTATTTTTCAGCATTACTATCATATCTCCAATGAAAACCTGAAAAAAGACCTTCTTAACAAATACAAAAAGTTTGCGTTAATCGATAAGGAATTCGATGATTTTCAAAAAGGCCTTAATGACTTTACACCCTATCTTCAGTTTATGGCTGTTACCTTACCTTTT
Organism: Chryseobacterium sp. NRRL B-14798; assembly: GCF_050470705.1. Taxonomy (NCBI): domain Bacteria; kingdom Pseudomonadati; phylum Bacteroidota; class Flavobacteriia; order Flavobacteriales; family Weeksellaceae; genus Chryseobacterium; species Chryseobacterium sp. NRRL B-14798. The sequence continues at coordinate 2,824,175 of NZ_JBFLUL010000005.1, forward strand.
GAAGAAATACGTAAACACAGGGCCAAACTATTGAAAGCAGAAGAACCTTTTAAACTGATAACCAAGCAACTGATTGAAAACTCGGCTTACCAGGATGCTTTAAAAGCTGAAGATAAAAACCTCTTACAGGAATTTGTAAACTCTGAATATATCTATTTCAACAAAGATAAATACCTTGAACATGAAGTAAATGCCATATCGTCAGTAATTGAAAAATATCAGACATTACTGAATGATCATTATCTTAATTCTAAACTCGAGCTGCTAAACTTTCAGGCCGATTTACATAATAATTAATCCGCACCCGGGAAATCGTAACTCTTCGTGTGATGATCTGTTCCATCGATGTTGATGTTTAAAGCAAGGTAAACGAAATGTAAATTTTTGTTCCCTTTTGCTTCAAATTCACGCTGCCACAGATATCCGCTCACGATTCCAAAATAATCATCGATCTGATAGCCGAAACCGCCATAGACTCTGTTTCTGGCGAAAGTAGGCTTCATCGGAGAGACAAAGAATACTTCGTCATAAGCATTGGCGAAAACAGTTCCTTTCTTGATGGTTTTGGCGTTTAAAGGAACACTTACATTCAGACGGTATCGGTAACGCATTCTCTGGGAAGTCTGATCTGTTTTCGGCTCATAGAACCAGCTCTTTTCAGCACGAAAACGGTTTTCAAACTTTACAATACCTTTTTTAACATCGATAACATCCTGAAGCCATACCCTGAACTCTTCTCTGCTCAGGCTATGTTCTTTATAGTTGACATATCTTCCCAGCCCAACAAAAGGTTTGTGGTTTTTGGTAAGATTATACCCTAATCCCCCTTTTATCTCATAATAATCGGGGTAAGTATAATCTTCGTTACCACGCAATTGCCCCTCTGCGTACAGGAAAAATTTCGGATGAAACTTATAGGTCAGAGTCACTGCATTGAAGCTGGAAATGTGTTCCTGTGCTTTAAAAAAAGATATTCCAAGTAATAAACCTAAGCCTATAAGACGTTTCATAAAAAATTTTTGCAAATGTATATTTTTTAACAATTTGTTAATATTAACTTTCATTAATATTAAATTAACACCTACTTAATATTAATTGTATAAGAAAACCCAATGTGGAACCACCTTTGCGGCATCCCGACACCAAAAGCTTCTGTATATTTTGTATTGGTCAAATTGTTAATCAACACATATACTGAGTAATCTTTTTTAGCAAAGCTCAGCTTCTCATCTACAAGATTATAGGTTCCCAGATTGACTCTTTCATTGTAACGGTAAACAAGCTCATTGGTAAAGTTTTTCAGGAATTTCACCTCTAACTTGGACACAAACTGATGCTTCAGATTGTCCAGAATATATCTTGAAACCACACCATCTTTTTTTTCATACTTACTGTCAATATAAGTATAGCCAACGGTATATTTTAACCAGTCTGTCGGTCTGTGGCTCCACTCTGCTTCAATTCCTTTGGTTTTGATATCACCTACGTTTTGGGCGTACCATATTTTATCGCTCAGATCTTTTTTTACCCAGTCAATAGAATTATTGGAGTTTCTTAGAAATCCACTGATTTTTGCTAAAATCCTGTTATTTAGATATTGATATCCCACCTCTGAAGAAATCGCATTTTCAGGCTGTAAATCCGGATTTCCCTGCTCCGTTTTACTCACATAATACAGTTCGGTAAAAGTGGGTACACGGTGTACTTTTGCAATATTTCCGTAGATTTTAGAATTAGTATTAAAGTTATAGCCTACGTCAAGCCCCGGATAAAAGAAATTTCCTTCTTTAGAATAATTAGCCCATGAAATTCCCGGACTGATGTTCAGTTTTTTATCCAGTAATGAAAAATGATGTTCAAAGAAAACCTGAGATACAAAACGGTTTCGATCACCCAAATTACTGCTTATTAAAAATTCTTTTCTCAGTTCAACACCAATTCCGGTTATTCCCAACCCCCACTGATAGCTGGAATTTACCTCTCCACCTGCATTATTTCCAATGTGCATATTTCGGTAAAAATCCGGATTCCATCTGTCATAAAGGTACATATCCTGTCCTCTTCTCCAGTATACATTAGAATTAAGTTTCAGCTTTCCAAAAGTCTGCTGATGAGCTACACTTACGATAGAAGCCTGCGTTTCCTCATACTGCTTCGTTGCAGCACTGGAAGCATAAAAGCCATTGGCTCCGAATTTCTTTTCCGAAAAGCCGGCCTGAACTCTCACATCTCCGTTTTTGATATTCAGTTTTCCCTGATAAAATACATTCCTGATCTCATAATCAGTATTGAACATGTACCCTTCTGATGAAGCAGAATTAGCCTGAAGGGAGTTTGTGAACTTCTCATTTCCGATCTGAGCATTAAATCCCAGACCATAACTTCCATAATCTCCTCCCTCAGCGCTTATCTTCACTTTTTTCCCCGGAAAAGTTTTGGTGATGATATTGATAACACCGGCATAAGCATTCTGTCCGAAACGTCTTGCAGCCGGGCCTTTTATGATTTCTATCTTTTCTACTTCATCCAGATCTACCGGAATATTCATATTATTATGTCCGGTCTGGGAGTCATTCATCCTGATTCCGTTCAACAACAGAAGAACCTGCTCAAAAGAACTACCACGGAAACCGATATCACTCTGCACTCCATTGGCTCCTCTCCTTCTGATATCCATTCCCGGCACCTGCTGAAGAATTTCGTCAATACTTTTAGCCGGAGAATTTACAATATCTTCTCTGGTGATAACGCTGATGTTCTGGTTAGCGCTTTTATAAGGTGTAGAGATAAATTTACCCTGAAATTCAATGCTTTCAATATCTGTAGTCTTTTCCTGTGCATTTACCCAAAGTAAAGATCCCAGAAAAAAAACACTTCCTATCTTTTTGATCATAATCGTTTCCGTAGTTTTTTAAGAGAGTCCAAAAGTAAGGGAGTTCACCAAGACAGGCAAATGATAGTTGTCATAAAAAAGATGCAGCTTCACGCTGCATCTTTCTGAGGGAGTAATTTCTATCTTTTTCTCATTAAATGTGTAACCAGATCTCTGAATAATTTTCTCATTTCTCTATTACATATTTATGAATGCAATTTTAAATAATTTTACAATATAAAACAATAGTTCAATAAAAAAACACAATATATTTTAAAAAATTATATAAAACACTGTAAAATAAACAGCAAAATAAAATTAAGTCCACAAAACATACATCTTTTCAGGTGGTTTTGAAAGCAAAATATGGGTTTAACCTGTTCAATGTAACGATCATTATAACAATTTTTAACAATAAGATAAGCGTAAATTTTTCGCTAAAATTTCGTAATTTTGTGGGTCTTAATTTTACGATGAAAGTATTCTATTTCAACAGTAATTTTGCCAGCGTTTATAAAAATTGCAGCAACAGATTTCAGAGGAATCAGGATATATGTAAAAGTTCAATTGATACCGGCCACAGAATATTTGTAGCCAAACACCATTACTGACAGCCTTAATGCTGTGCAGTCTTTATATGAATAAACAAAATATGGCTAACACAACAGAAATAGATATAAAAAAGCAGATTTTCGTTAAGAATGCACATCTTAATAATCTGAAACATATAGACGTCCTTATTCCAAAGAACAAACTGATTGTTATTACAGGAGTTTCGGGAAGCGGTAAGTCATCTTTGGCTTTTGATACGATCTACGCAGAAGGACAGAGAAGATATGTTGAAAGTTTAAGTTCTTATGCCCGTCAGTTTTTGGGGAAATTAGAAAAACCAAAAGTAGATGATATCAAAGGACTCGCCCCTTCTATTGCCATCCAGCAGAAAGTAATTTCTTCCAACCCTCGTTCTACGGTAGGAACTTCAACAGAGATCTACGATTATATGAAGCTCTTGTTTGCAAGGATCGGGAAAACCTTTTCACCGGTTTCGGGAGAAGAAGTGAAGAAAGATTCGGTTTCTGATGTAGTCGACTTCATCAAGGCTTCAAAAAAAGATACTTCCTTTCTATTAACTGCTCCATTGGAATATGATGCAGACAATTTTAAAGAAACCCTGAATGTTTTAAAACTGGCAGGTTTCACAAGACTTGAAATTAATGGAAATGTAGCCGGGATTGAAGATCTGGAAAGTTTTGGTTTTGCCCCGGAAAAAGGAATGACGATCAACCTTGTCATCGACCGTTTTTCTTACGAAGAAGACGAAAGCTTTTTACAAAGACTTGCAGATTCTATTCAAATGGCATTCTATGAAGGACGCGGATATTGTTCACTAAAGAACATCGATACAGAAAAAGTAAAAGAATTCTCCAATAAATTCGAGTTGGACGGCATGGAGTTCCTTGAACCCAACGTTCATTTTTTCAGCTTTAATAACCCATACGGAGCATGTCCGGCGTGTGAAGGATACGGAAAAGTAATCGGAATTGATGAGGATCTTGTAGTTCCTAATAAAACATTATCCATCTACGAAGATGCCGTTGTCTGCTGGAGAGGAGAAACGATGAGCGAATGGAAAAAAGATTTCATCAAAAAAGCAGGTGATTTCCCTATCCACAAACCTTATCATCAATTAACAAAAGAACAGAAAAACTTCCTTTGGAAAGGTGACGGAAGGAGCAGTTTCCCTTGCATCAATAATTTCTTCAAGATGCTTGAAGAAAACCTTTATAAAATCCAGTACAGAGTAATGCTTTCCCGTTACAGAGGAAAAACCCTTTGCCCGACATGTGAAGGGTTGAGACTTCGTGAAGAAACAAGCTGGGTAAAAGTAGACGGACACAATATTCAATCGATGATTGAGCTTCCTTTGGATGAGCTGGCTCCTGTCATTAATGGATTGAAGCTTTCTGATCATGACAAAGAAGTAGCCAAAAGACTGATCTATGAAATCACCACCCGACTGGAATTTTTATTAAAGGTAGGATTAGGATATTTAACCTTAAACAGAACGTCCAATACCCTTTCAGGAGGAGAAAGCCAGAGAATTAACTTAGCAACCAGTTTAGGAAGTTCTCTGGTGGGTTCTATTTACATATTGGATGAACCTTCTATCGGACTGCACTCTAAAGACACCGAAAACCTGATCGAAGTATTGAAAAATCTTCGTGACCTTGGAAATACCGTTATTGTAGTAGAACACGACGAGGATGTGATGAGAGCGGCAGACTATATTATTGATATTGGTCCGGAAGCAGGTTATCTTGGTGGCGAACTGGTATTTGCCGGTGATTATAAAGATTTGAAAAAAGCCAATACCCTTACTTCAGAATATCTTACGGGAAGACTTGAAATTGAAGTTCCGAAAAAAAGAAGAAAAGGAAAAGAATGGATTCATATTAAAGGTGCGCGTCAGAATAACCTTAAAAATATAGATGTAGACGTTCCTTTGGAAAGTCTGGTAGTCATTTCCGGAGTTTCAGGAAGTGGAAAGTCTACTTTGATGAAAGAGATCCTTACCAATGACATCCAGATCCAACTTGGAATGGGTGGTAAAAAAGGAGACTATGATTCTGTAGAATTCCCGAAAAAACTGATCAAAAATATTGAATTGATTGATCAGAACCCGATTGGAAAATCATCCCGTTCAAACCCTGTCACCTATCTAAAGGCTTACGATGATATCCGTGATCTTTTTGCCAAGCAGAAAGTGGCCAAAATGATGGGTTACAAGCCTAAGCATTTCTCTTTCAACGTGGATGGAGGTAGATGTGATGAATGTAAAGGAGAAGGAGTAATCAATGTGTCTATGCAGTTTATGGCAGACATCGAGCTTGAATGCGAAGTTTGTAAAGGAACCCGATTCAAAAATGAAATCCTTGAAGTAAGATTTGATGAAAAAAACATCTCTGATATTCTTCATATGACCGTAGATGAAGCATTGGAATTCTTTAAAGATAATAATGAAGAAAAGATTGTAACAAAGCTGAGACCTTTGCAGGAAGTAGGATTAGGCTACCTGCAGCTGGGACAAAGCTCTTCTACCCTTTCAGGTGGTGAGGCACAACGTGTGAAACTGGCTTCTTTCCTTGTAAAAGGAGTAACCACAGATAAAACATTATTCATCTTTGACGAACCTTCTACAGGGCTTCACTTCCATGATATTCAGAAATTACTGAAGTCATTGCAGGCTTTGATTGATCTTGGACATTCAGTGATTGTTATTGAGCATCAGCCTGATATCATCAAATGTGCCGATTATATTATAGATATCGGTCCGGAAGCCGGAAAACATGGTGGCGAAGTTGTATTTGCAGGAACACCTGAAGATCTGACTAAAAATAAAAAGTCCTATACGGCAAAATACATCAAAGAAAAATTGGAACAATAAATACAATCGGCTGTTTTAAAAACAGCCGATTTTTATTTAGATTCTTTATCTTTATTCAACTTATTAACCCATTACAAAATTATTATTTATGCCCTGGAATCCCGAATTATATGATCAGTACAAAGATGTACGTTATAAGCCATTTTATGATTTAGCAGCATTAATCAAGCCTGAAAACAATATAAAAGCTATTGACTTAGGCTGTGGAACCGGAGAACAGACCTCTATTCTTACGGAAAAACTGACAGGCTCTACATTCTTAGGAATTGATTCATCAGCAGAAATGCTTGAAAAATCGAGGAAATATGAAAACGATCATTTACACTTTAAGCTTCAGAGCATTGAAGAAACATCCCAGTCTGACGAGAAATGGGATCTTGTCTTCAGTAATGCCGCTTTACAGTGGGCTGATGATCACGAAACTTTATTTCCCAAAATCATTGGATTACTTTCAGAGAATGGACAGTTAGCAATACAAATGCCGGTTCAGAAAGAAAATATCCTCAATCAGATTTTAACAAAAATGGCAGGTGAAGAACCCTACGCATCCCAACTAAATCATTTCAACCGTGATTCTCCGGTACTTTCAATGGATGACTATGCACAGATATTATTTGATAACGGAATTCAGGATATTGAAATATTTCAGAAGGTATACCCTATTATTGCGGATGATCACGAGGCTTTATACACCTTTATTTCAGGAACAGCATTGTTACCTTATTTAGAACGCATGGAAGGAGAACAGAAAGAACAATTCATCTCCGAATTTAAATCGCGTATCGCCAAAAGGTTTACAAAATATCCGGCTATCTATGCATTCAAGCGCATCCTGATGTATGGCCGTAAGAAATAGAAAACCTTAACGCCCAATAAAAAACTGCCACAATTGTCATTCTTACGAAGGAAGAATCTCATTAATAACCAATGATATGAGATTCTTCATTACACTTCGTTTCATTCAGAATGACAAAATTGCGACAGCTGCTTCTGTTTATTAATAAAATAGTTACTCTTTCAGATTATACAAAAACGGACTTTTCCTGATATACTCAGAATTTTCAATCTGAGAAACCAGAAAATCCGCCAGATCTGTAGCACTGATGCTTTCTCCTTTACAGTCTGTAGGATTTGTCTCCGTTGGAAAGCTTTCCTCTGTAAGATGAATGAGTGGTAATCTTACCAATGTCCAGTCCAGATGGCTTTCCAGAAGAAGTTCATATTCTTTCTGCTTATCAGCGGTTGTCTCAGGATAGTTCTGATACATCCAGCCTGTAGCCATTTTTACCTTTTCATTTTTATGATCGGACGGTGTATTTACACTCAAGCCTGTAGTTACAATATAACGACCGATTCCATGATGACTCATTGCAGAAATGATATTTTTTGTAGCATCACTAAAAATAGACTTCTCTCCTTTTGGCTGCCCTAAAGTACTCATGACAAGATCAGTTCCTAGAATCAATTTATCGATCGCTGTTGTATCCCTTGCATCTCCTTTTACCACTTCAATTAATGGATTTTGAAGGGTGAAATTCTTGGGATGCCTTAATAAAAGTTTAAGATGATATCCTTTCTCAAGAAGGTTTTGTACCAGATATTGTCCGGATTTTCCGGTTCCGCCGATGACGGCAATTTTATGGATTTTCATAATGATTTTTTTTAATATTAAATATCAATAATCAGCAGCTGATTCACCGCTAATGACCATTAGTATTATAAAAGATGAATTGTCTTTTCTTTAGATAAGAATAATAGCTATATAGGGTTCAGAAAATTGAACCTAAGATGTTCAGGCTTAAAAGTAACACCTGACTCATAGTAATATGTATTACGAGATTTTAATCAATTAAAGTTACATTTTTTCCCTCAAAAAAAATCAAAAATTTATGATTTTGACAACATGTATTAAAAGAGAAAGTTTTTAACTTTGATAACTATCTTACTGTCAGTATTTTCCTTAAAACAAACTTACACCCAATAAAATATCATAATATGGAACCATTTACAGTAAACATACCCGAATCGGTTATAACCGATCTTAAAAACCGTCTGCAAAATGTCCGCTGGCCGGGAGAACCGGAAGGATCCGGCTGGAACTACGGCACCAGTGAAACATACCTGAAAGAACTTACCCGCTATTGGATCAATGATTACGACTGGAAGATGCACGAACAGCAATTGAATCAGCATCCACAGTATGTCACCCGGATTGACGGAATTTTGATTCATTTTCAATACATCAGAGGAAAAGGGTCAAATCCTAAACCGCTGATTCTTACTCATGGCTGGCCAGACAGCTATTACCGCTTTCATAAAATTATTCCACTGCTTACGGAAGGTGAACAGAGTTTTGATCTGGTTATTCCTTCCATTCCGGGATTTGGCTTTTCTGATAAAACAGCGGTCAGCAGTGAAAAGGTGGCAGATCTGTGGAAACAACTGATGACTGAAGTCCTAGGTTATGAAAAATTCTGTGCTGCCGGAGGAGATATCGGAATGGGAGTCGTAAAGGCATTGACTTCAAAATATCCTGAAGCCCTGGAAGCTGTTCACCTTACAGATGTTGGCTACCCCACCGGCCAGGAAGACCCTGCTACAATGAGTGAAGAGGAACAGAAATTCGCACAGTTTGTTCAGCAATGGTGGTACAGTGAAGGAGCTTACGCCATGGTACAGTCTACCAAACCTCAATCTTTGGCCTATGGTCTTAATGACTCTCCTGTCGGACTGGCAGGCTGGATCATAAGTTTTATCAATGCAGGCGCACCACCTGAAATGATTGAAACAGCATTTGGCGGAAAAGATGAGTTGCTTACCAATATTATGATTTATTGGGTAACCCAAACCATTGGTTCTTCTGCAAGAATGTATAAGGAAGATGCAGCCGCTATATGGAGCGGAACACATTTGCATCAAAAGAGCAATATTCCGGCTGGAGTGCTTGTATTTCCCCGTGAAGCTCAGTTTCCGAAAGAATGGGCAGAACGTTTCGTGAATGTCACCAGCTTTAAAAAGATGAATGAAGGTGGCCATTTTGCGGCCCTGGAATTACCTCATTTATTTGCAGATGAACTGAGATCATTTTTTTATTCTGCCACATAAACAATTCATGAGCTACAATCGGTCCTGCCTTTTTGCAGCTCCTTTTTGATGGTAAAATGTTAATCCTTCTAAACCATTACTAAAATATTGTTAATAGAGTATAAAGTTGTTGGCAAGTTTTTTATTTTAGCCAAAATTAATAACTATGAAAAAATTGTCCTTCACGATTATAGCAGCATTTCTATTCTGCTCAGTGCAAGCTCAGATACAAAATGCCGGTTTTGAGAACATGACCGATGGATTACCCAATCACTGGAATATAAAAAAAGCAGATTCGTACGAAGGAAAAGTAGATTATACCCAATATTTTGGAGGAAAAGCCTCTATGCAGCTTATAGGAAAGGCTGATCATTCCAAAGACTTTCAATCTTTTTCTCAAAAAATACCTCTTGATATTCAGCAATTGCAAAAAATAGAAATCAGTGCCTATGTAAAATCTGAGAACACCAATGGGAAAATCAATCTATGGACACAGGTGAAGGATGAGAAGGGGCAGATGATAGACTTTGGAAACTCAGAGTCACAACAAAAGTCCATTGCATTGAATAAAGACTGGACAAAATATTCTTTAATTTTCACTGTTGATAAAAATGTAAAAAGCCTTCTTCTTGGAGGCGTATTCTCAGGAAACGGAACGGTTTGGTTTGACCACTTTGAACTGAACAGAATTGCATTTTCAAATGAAGAACCTTCGAAAAAATCTGCAAAATATATTCAGGAGTTTAAAGATATTGTGAAAAAGAATTCAATCTTTTCAGACCAACTGGACTGGAAAAATATTGAAACCAACCTTCAATATCTTTCAAAAGGCATGAAAACCATTGATGATACAGACCCTGCATTGAGCTATATTATACAAAATCTAAGACAGGTTGGTGATAACCATTCATTTATTTCCGGCAAAGAACGTTCAGAAAAACAAAAGAAAAGCAACACCAATGAGGCAAAGCCCGATTCCAGACTAATTGATCAGAGTATTGGCTATATTTCTGTTCCCGGCTTTGGTTCCGTCAACACAGAAGTTGGAAATGATTTTGCCCTGCAGATTCACAATATGATTAAAAAACTGGACTCTGAAAATACGATTAAAGGCTGGATTGTAGATCTGAGAGGCAATACAGGAGGAAATATGTATCCTATGATCGGAGGTCTCGGAAGTCTGATTGGAGAAGGAACTTTGGGATATTTTGTATATAAGGATAAAAAAACTCCATGGATTTATAAAGACAGGAAGTTTGGTTCCAATAAAATTACAGAACCTTATAATCTTAAAAGCGGACAATCTAAAATTGCAGTTCTGATAGGTCCAAACACCGCCAGTTCAGGAGAAGCTACAACAATTGCATTTATTGGAAAAAGCAATGTAAAACTCTTTGGAAAACCATCTGCGGGCTATACTTCGGCCAATAGTATTTATCCGTTAAGCGATGGTAAAAGCTTTGCTCTGGCTTCTTCTTATGAAATGGACCGAAACGGGAAAGTCTACTACGGGAAAATTGATCCGGACGTTCCGGTAGAATCCAAAGAAGGTCACGATATGGATCTGGAGACTGCTAAAGCCTGGATTTTAAATTAGTTTCAGACTTATCCACAAAAAAATGTGGATAACTTGTGAATTTTAACATTTAATTCATTTTTCGTATTAAAATAATTACTACATTTACTATGTAATAAACATCGAAGTGGAAACTTTATTTGCTTTTCTTACTACTCTTGAAATTGCAATTAAATTTGAAATAAAAATTTAAGCACAGCATTGTCGGCTGTGCTTTTTATTGTTGTCTAATTAAAAAAATGAGATGTATTTATCTACTGGATCTGCCTCTAAAGGGCAGATTCTTTTATCCATATACCCTTTTATACAAGCATTTTCGCATATTTACTATTCAACAGGTACAAAACGGTACAAACATCTTTGCCAGTCTCCATTCTCTGCATTAATTGTTGATTATTAAAATTAAATAATTTGTATTTTTATGAATCAAACCAAGGCCTCATAGTTCAATGGATAGAATAGAAGTTTCCTAAACTTTAGATCCAGGTTCGATTCCTGGTGAGGCCACAAATTTGCCAAATGGCACTAGCTAAATAAGATATATTATTTTATTTTCTTTCTATTTTAAGAAGAAATCAAGTCCTGTTTTTTCATCATTTCTAAACGATAATATATTTTTTGAGTACTTCAAGAAGGTCCGCCTGCTTTACAGGTTTGGGAAGGAAATCATTCATTCCGGCTTCAAGGCACTTTTCTTTTTCACCCAGCACATTTCCAGCTGTAACACCTATGATAGGTATATGTTCATACCCCGGAAGCATTCTAATATTTCGTGTTGCCTCAATACCGCTCATTACCGGCATCTGTACATCCATCATAATAATGGAAAACTGTTTTTTCCTACATTCTTCCAAAGCCTGCAACCCATTAACGGCTTCCGTTAGATGTATACCAGGTGCAAGAGATCTCATTATTCTATTATTCAGGACCATATTCACTACGTTATCATCAACCAAAAGCACTTCTAATTCCGAATCAAATACATGCGAAGTTTTCTCAGGCTGATCCTTATTAATTTTCACTGTATAACTTTGGTCTACCTTTTTTAAGGTTTTGTATAGATCATGAGATTTGATGGGTTTCAATAATAAATGTGCATTTTCTATTTTTCTAACTGAGCTAAGTATGCCCAGTTCTTCAGAAGAAGAAGAAAGTACTATAAATGGAGAAGTCTCATTTCGCTGATTGAACAGTCCTGTTATTTTATCTATTGTTTCCAATCCGGACATAACAGGCATATGATAATCCATCAGGATCACATCGAACCGTTCACCTTTCAACAGGATCTCTAAGGCTTCCATCCCATTAGAAGCCAAGGTAGACTTGATATTTTTATAGGTAAGCATATGCTCAAGAATGATCCTGTTGGTTTCATTATCATCAACCACTAAGGCTGTTTTAATAGTTATCTCCTCCTCGTCTCTCAATGGAGGGATCTCGTAAGGAATCTCAATGTCAAAGAAAAATACAGACCCTTTTTCCTTTACGCTGCTCAGCGACAAATGGCTTCCCATATATCCCAGGATATTGTTTGAAATCGTAAGTCCCAGACCCGTGCCACCATATTGTTTACTAATGGAACTGTTTTCCTGTGTAAAGGCATTAAAAATGTATTTTTGTTTCTCAATAGGGATGCCAATCCCAGTATCTCTTACTGAGAAGCGCAAAGCAATAGTACGATCATCCATGCGCAATTTCTCAACTTTCAGCTCAATCTCTCCCTTTTCTGTGAACTTCACAGCATTCCCGAGAAGGTTGATCAGGATCTGTTTTAACCTTGCTTCATCCATAAAAAGTATTTTGGGAAGACCCGGCTCAATATTGAGCAGAAGTTCAATATCTTTTTTCTGGGATTGATAAATAATCACATTGATCACCTGGCTCAACATATCATAAACATCACATTTTTCAATCAAGAGCTCCATTTTTCCGGATTCTATTTTAGAAAAATCCAATATATCATTGATGATGCTAAGAAGATTTTCCCCAGACTCATTGATGTAATTCAGATATTGCATCTGGGTTTCATTCAGCGGTGTCGTGAGGAGAAGGTCTGAAAAACCTATAACTCCGTTTAAAGGAGTCCTGATCTCATGACTCATATTGGCAAGAAATTCGGATTTTGCTTGGCTGGCTGTATCTGCTGTTTCTTTGGCATTTTTCAGTTCTTCATTGATCTTAACAGCATTGGTAATATTCTGTATGGAAATAATGACACCGCCTACTTCATTTTTTGTAAGATACCAAGGTCCCACTTTAAGGTCGTAATGCTGAATTTCTTCTTTTCCTTCCACCTTTAACGTAAAATCACCGTTGATGTACGTTTTTCCCAACAGCGCATTCTTATAGATCTCTTTTCCTTCTTCGGGAATATTAGGTGATATTGTGAAAAGATTATTACCGATAAGATCTATATCATTCATATTAAATTCCTCTCTCCATCTGCTGCTTACAGCAATATAGTTAAGGTCTTTATCAAACATAGCCAAAGGAACAGGAACATCAGTGGCAAAAGACTGCATTATAGCCTCCTTTCGGGTAACTTCAAGAAACATTTTTTTGAAGGCATCAATGTCCTGAATGATTCCGAAAACTCTTTTACAACTATCACCTTCAAATTCGGGAATGCCTTTTACTCTTACCCAGATCGTAGCGCCATCATTACGCAATAGCTGAAGCTCCTCATCAAAAGGAATTCCTTGTTGTATTGCCCTGTTAAAAAGATATTTTATTCTATCCCCGCTTTTTCCTTTGTAAAATCCAAGGGCATTTTCAAAAGTAGGCTGGAAATTATTTTCTATTTTGTGAATTTCTCTTGTACTTTGAGACCAGAAAAGCTTTCCCGTCTTCATATTAGCTTCCCAGCCTCCCACCTGGGCTACTGAACCTGTTTCCTCAAGCATTTCTTTAGTATAAGACAGGTCGTTTTCTAACTTACTACGACGAATAAGGTCAGATTTTAGTTGTATATAAACAAAAAGGGTTACACCGATAGCTGCAACAGCAGAAAAGATGATGAATAAAACAGTCCGATTGGAAGATTTGTTCAGATCTTCATTTTTTATGGCAAGTTGAACTTCCTCAAGTTTTACAAATTTCTGAACGAGCATGCGGCATCTATCCATAGCCTCCTTGTTTTGTACAAGTTCTGCCGGACTCATTACAATTCCTTTTTTACGATTCTCAATAAGCAAGGCATATTCTTTCATCAACACCTCTGAAGTATACAGCAGTTCATTTAGGATATTAATCTGATCTTTATCTCTAAGATTAAGCCTATCTTTGTGAGAGACAAACTGCGGATATTCATTCTTGCTTTTATTGAAAGGTTCAAGAAAATTCTCCTTCCCGGTAAGCTGATATCCCCGATTTCCAGTTTCAGCATTTAAAAGAGTACTTAAGATATCTTTTGCTAAGCTTATAGATTCCTTATTTTTTAATAACTCTTTCCTATTCTCCATCTGCTTATGTATGCTGATATAAGATGCTATGGAACTAGCAATCAGAAGCATCAAAGAAATTACTACTCCAATTTGAAGATTTCTAATAATTTTTTTTGGCATTTAATCGTATTTTGGCAATAAAATACTAAAAATAGGTCATTTTGTAATATTAACAAATTAATTTAAAAATTTGTCAGCAGATATTGGAAAATGAGTACAATTAAAGTGTTAAAGATGGGTTTATCAATTTTATAAAAGTTTACTTTGTATATCATCTTTCTCCATTGGTGTTTATTTTAAAAAACATGATTACAAGAGATATTCGATTAAAAAATAAAATTTTTATACTTGTAAAGCTTTTGCGACCAGCTCAAAAGTTTAACGTAAATTTTGGAGAGTAAGTGAAAATGATTTCCCGGGCATCGTAGTTTTATTAAAAATCAATTCCTAACATCTTACCATTTCCGGTCATTAATTTGCTAAAAAGCAATTTCTTTTACTTCTATAGTTGATTTTTACCCTAAATTATGAAAAGAAAAATCCCCGGATCTCGCCGGGGAAAAAATCAAGTCAATATTCCTGCATACGATCTAAATTCTATTTTCTTATTATAGATTATTTCCTAAAATAAAGTCTTTTTATGAATTTATAAACCTCAAACCACAGTACGGAAACTGAAGCAGTGAGCAGTGCCAGTCCAAGTTCTTCTATGCTGAGAGGGGTTACGCTGAAAAACCCGGAAACAGGAGCTGCATAGAGAATAATCAGAAGGAAAATTACAACCAATACTGAAATCCCGGCAAGCAGGACGTTTCGGTTCTTAAAACACTCCAACATGCTGTAATAGAAAGAACGGTTCACCAGACTTAGCAGTATATTGGAAAATATAAGCGTAGTGAAAACCAATGCTCTGGTTTTAGCTTCACCATTTCCATGACTGACAGAGTACTGATACAGCCATAATATCCCTGCGGTAATGATGATCCCCTGAATAATGCTTATTGTGAGTTCTCTCCAGTTCAGAAAAGTATCTGTCAGTGCTCTTGGAGGTCTTTTCATTGCATTTTTTTCCATTGGCTCATTTTCATAAACAATGGAACAGGTTGGCCCCATAACCAATTCCAGAAAAATAACATGTACCGGAGTGAATATATGTGGAAATACCCAGCCCAGAAATAAAGGCAAAGAAACGGTGAGTATAATGGGAATATGAATAGAAATAATATACTGGACCGCTTTTTTTATATTGGCATAAATTCTTCTTCCAGCAGCAACACCAATTACGAGCTTATCCAGATCGTCATTGGTGATGACCAGTGCTGCGGCTGATTTGGCAATTTCAGTCCCTTTATTTCCCATGGCCACTCCAATATGAGCTGCCTTTAAAGCTGGCCCGTCATTCACACCATCTCCCAGCATTGCTACTACGCGGCCTTGAGCTTTCAAGGCAGAGACCACTTCCAGCTTTGCTTCGGGAAACATTCTTGTAAACAAAGTAGTCTCTTCAGAAAGTTTTATAAGATCTGATTCTGAACACGCGGCTATTTCACTTCCATTAACGGGCGGAGTATTGTTTACTATTCCTGCCTGCAATGCAATGGCTTTAGTAGTATCTGCATTATCTCCTGTAATGACTTTTACCTGAATACCGGCGTCGTAAATATGTTTAAATACTTTTTTTATTCCTTTTTTAGGAGGATCATAAAATACAGTCAATCCTAAAAAGTCAAATTTAAAATCCTGCTGTTTATCAGGAAAATCATTTCCTTCAAAATGAGATCTGGCAACACCGAGAACTCTGTATCCTTGTTCTCCGAAATTCTTTATTAACGTTCTTATTTTATTTTTTTCTTCTTCTGAAAGACTGGAAACACTTATAATGGCTTCCGGAGCTCCTTTAGCTGCTATAATTCTGTCTTTGTGCTCATTTTCAAAAAGATGGGTCATCATCGGAGGCTTGCCTTCCAGCGGGTACTCATGAAACAGCTGATAGTCTTTTCTTTGATCAGGCTTACGATTCTGTTCATAGACCTTATGTAGTGTTATTTCCATGGGGTCAAAAGGTACAGGTTCACTACTCCACATTGCATAATCAATAAGTTCATATAGTTCTTTTGTTTCAAACTCTGTTTCTTCATAAATTCTGTCAGAACGGTAATCATAAAGATGCTTCAACTGCATGGAGTTTTCCGTAATCGTTCCTGTCTTATCAGTACAGATTACAGAAACGCTTCCCAGCGTTTCTACAATACTGCTTCGTTTAATAATAATTCCTTCCCGCATCAGTTTCCATGCACCCAAGGCCATAAAGGTCGTAAAGGCTACAGGAATTTCTTCAGGAAGAACAGACATTGCTAATGTAAGCCCACTCAATAAACTGGTCACAAAATCTCCTGTTTTGACAAAGCTGAAGATGCATACTGCCAGGAAGATGATGAGCCCGATAACAGCCATCCCCTTTACAAAGTTCCTGATCTGAAGCTGTAAAGGCGATATTTCTGTTTTTATATTGAGTATGGACTGTCCTATTTTTCCTACTCTTGTTTCCTTTCCAATATTTTCAACCTCAAAAACCGCAAGTCCGGAAACCGTAATTGTTCCGCTATAGACTTTATTATCTTCAGATTTGCTGTCCTTGAAAACAGAAAAGCTCTCTCCGGTAAGGGAAGATTCGTTGACAGAAAAATCGTTGCTGTAAACAATTCTTCCGTCCGCATTGATGAGGCTGCCTTCTTCGGTAATGCACAGATCTCCGACTGCTATCTCAAAAGTAGGAATATCTATAATCTTTGAATCCCTGATGACCTTACTTAAAGGTTCATTCAATTTTTCAAGTTCTTCCAGTGCCTTTTTGCTCCGGTTATCCTGGTAAAAAGAAATTGCAGTAACTCCAACAATAGCAGCAAACATAAATAAAGCCTCGCCATAATCTCCTGTAAGCACATAAATGAAGGAAACACATATAAGAAGAATCAGCATCGGCTCTTTCAGGATATTGAGAAGAAGATCTGCCCATGATTCTTTCTTAACTGCTTCGAGACGGTTGTATCCGTATTTTTTTCTGGAAGCGGCTACTTCAGATTCTGTAAGCCCTTTCAAATCTTCCGGTATATTGTAATTCATACGAAATGGATATGATATTAAATTTACTGATTGTTTTTGTTATATCAGAATACTATTTCTTTTTTTAACAACCTGCTATTCAATCTGCTTTTTGGTTTCTTTTACCCACTGTTCTATTTCTGGCTTTTGGGTATCAGACAACTTTGCATTCTGATGAAGAACGGTATAGGATGTAAGGGGCATCTCTCCCTCTCTGATGGTTTCTGCAACCTCATCAAGTTTCTTTAATTTTTTTTCTTTCGAATAGCTGTTAAATTCATCAAAATTGAAATGCCGTTTTCCTGAGTTCACATGATCTGCCAGCCACCATTTTATAGGCTGTATGTTATTGTACCACGGATAAGCTGTAGTGTTGGAATGACAGTCATAACAGCTTGCTTTTAATAATCCCTGTATATGATCCGGAACCTGGTAATGCTTTTCAATAGCATTTTCTGAAGGAGCTGCCGCTATATTTTTATCAGTATCAAAAAACTGAATTGTAATCAGAAACAAGACTATAAAACCTGCTCCTGTTTTTAATAAAGATGATGTTTTCATAATTTGTATTTATTTATAAGTTCTTTTATTTTACTATAATTTTTATTCATCTGCAGTGTTCTTAAGTTTCATAAGAAGTGTATAAGCATTTTTGATGACTATCTTTTTATTTTTAAAATCATCTGTATTCATAATCTGTACGAATCCGTTTTCTGTTTCACCTAACGTTACAGGAGTCAATCGGTAGGTCTGTTTCTTTTCTTCAACGAAGACAAAGTCTTTTCCTTCGAAATTGACAATACTCTCTTCAGAAACAGCATTGGAAAAAGAAGTACTGGTTTCGATCTCTGCATTCATATACATTCCCGGTACAAGGCTCTGGTCATATTTTTCAAAATGACAGTGTACTTCAGCCCATCCGCCCGGGCTCACATCTTTGCTGATCAGCAGAATTTCACCGTAGTATTTTTTATCGGGTTCAGTATTGGTATACGCAGCAAATCTTTGCCCCTTCTTCAGATTAGCCAGATCTTTTTCATATACTTTAAGATTAAGATGAATATCTTCCGGATTAATGAGTTCAAAAAGAACATCGGAAGGATTGACATATTTACCGATGTTCACGTTGACTTTGCTTACAAAGCCATTGATACTGCTGTAAACCGGTACGCTTTTCTGAATATTTCCCGAATTGAGAGATTCAGGATTGATATTGATAAGGCGGAGCTGCTGATCCAGGGAGTTCATCAGGATTTTCTGACTGTTCATTTCAGACTGAGCCTGCTGCATTACCTTATCGCTGGTGGCCTGGCTTTGGTTAAGGGTTTTCTGGCGGTTATAATCCAATTGGGCAAAATGATTTTTAGATTTTGCCATTAAATAATCCTGCTGAAGCTGAATAAACTGTGGATTTTCTATCACTGCAATCACCTGCCCTTTTGATACCGGCTTTCCCGGAAGCAGGCTGCTCGATTTCAGGTATCCGCCTAAAGGAATACTGACAGAAACCAGATTTTGCGGTGGTACATCTATCATTCCGTTAAGTTTTAAAACAGAGGAAATCTTCTGTAAAGAAAGTACCGTTGTTACGACAGGTGCATTTTTCAGTTGAGCATCCGTAAGCGTTACAACATTTTCATCTTTAGAAGATACTGCGGCTGGTGCCGGCTTGGCTTTTCCATGGTCTTGACACTCATAAAACATGAGCAATCCTATTATTGACAGGGAATATGATATAATTTTAAATGTACGTTTCATTGTTATGGATTTAAAGTGAGATATTCCAGCTCTATAGCACTCTGATTTAGTTTCCAGACTGCATCGGTATAGCTGTTTTTTAAAGTAACCGCCTGATTGATCAGGATGACAAATTCCAGATAATTGATTTCGCCGGCAAGAAACTGTTTTTTAGCTGTTTCAGTGATGATATCGGCATTTTTCAGTTCCGAGTTTTCATATTGCGAAACAATATCAAGGTTAGCCTGATAAATTCCGGATGCCTTTCTGTATTGATTCTGCAGGTTGAATTCCATATTGGCAATATCACTGTCCACAACAGATTCAGCAATTTTTGCGGCCTGAATTCTGGCTTTCTGTCCGCCTGAAAAAACAGGAACCGAAACCCCAAGCTGTACAGAATGAAACTGTGGTGCACCGTTGTAGACTTTTTCATCAGCACCCGTCCCTCTAAAGCTGTTGAGGTTGTAGGCCAGCTGAAGTCCGGGAAGCATTTTTGCTTTTTCAAGGGCAATCTGCTGTTCAGAAATATTTTTCTGTTGCTGTAATACTTTAATAGCCGGATGCAAGCTAAGCTCCTCTTTAAAACCTCCATGGTAAATTTTCTGATCTTCAGGAAGAAAATCTGTTTCTGTATTTAAAAGCCACTGAAGCTGATATCCCAGCACAGTAAGCTCCTGGCGCAATTGCTTCAGCTGAATTTCAATAGAAGATTTCTGATTGGAAGCCGTAGTTTTTTCCAGAATATTGCTTTCTCCTGCTTTCAGACGGATATTTGCCTTATTGAGAAAATCAGTGTACAGCTTTAATGTTTCCTGAAGCAGCTTTTCTTTTTGTTTCGCATACAGAATATTATAAAAGGTAAGACTCACCGCTTTCTTCAGTTCATATTCCTTAAGAGAAACGTTCAGCAGAGACTTTTTCCATTCTTCCGTGTATACATTCTTCTGCTTTTTATACACAGTCGGAAATGCTATATTCTGTGAAATTCCGAATTTCATATCCGTCAGTGCACTGTTGATCTGACCATAATCTACTGTTACTCCCGTTTGAGGAATATCAGATGATGACCTGATAAGGGCTTTTGTATATTCTGATTTTAATTTTTCATTTTTAAGATTTCTGTTATTTTTCAAAGCAATATCAACAGCATCCTGCAATGTAACGGAAGTCTGGGAGTTTACCTGCCCCGCAAAACCGAAACATATAATAAAGACCAGAACGGAAATCTGTTTTTTATTTTTTATTTTTTTCATTTTTAAATCCTTTTTCAATAGTTACATACAATAATGGTAAGACGAACAGAGTAAGAAAAGTTGCGACCATCAGACCCCCAATAACCACTGTGGCCAAAGGTCTTTGTACTTCTGCTCCAGCTCCGTTGCTGACCGCCATCGGAATAAATCCTAATGAAGCAACAAAAGCCGTCATCAAAACCGGACGAAGCCTCGATTCTCCACCATCTATAATGATTCTTACAATATTTTTAATTCCTCTCTTTTGAAGACGGTTGAACTCTGAGATCAGCACAATTCCATTGAGCACTGCCACTCCGAAGAGCGCAATAAATCCCACACCCGCACTGATGCTGAAAGGCATTCCTCTAAGTGCCATCAGAAATACACCACCAATAATAGAAAGTGGAATCGCGGTGTAAATTAACAAGCTTTCTTTAACGGAATTAAAGGCAAGGAAAAGCATTACGAAAATAAGAGCCAGAGCAATGGGAACTGCTATCATGAGACGCTGTTTGGCATTATTGAGGTTTTCAAACGAACCTCCATACGTCATATAATATCCTGTAGGAAGTTTCATCTTCTGATCTACCTTCTGCTGAAGTTCTTCTACAATACTCTGAACATCCCTGCCTTTGATATTAAAACCTACTACAATTCTTCGTTGGGCATTTTCCCTCTGAATCTGATTGGGACCATTCTTCACTTCTACTTTAGCAAGCTGAGACAGCGGAATCTGATTTCCAAACGGTGTAGGAACCAAAAGATTTTTAATATCGGTCACATTTTTCCTGTCTTTGTTATCCAGGCGTACGACCATATCAAAGCGTTTTTCACCTTCAAAAACCAATCCGGTACTTTGCCCCGCAAATGCGGTATTAACCACCCGGTTGATATCTGAAACAGATAAATGGTACTGAGCGATCAGAGGGCGGTTATATTCAATGATTACCTGCGGCATTCCCGAAACAGGCTCTATATAGAGATTCTGGGTTCCTTCC
Source organism: Chryseobacterium sp. NRRL B-14798 (assembly GCF_050470705.1). NCBI lineage: Bacteria > Pseudomonadati > Bacteroidota > Flavobacteriia > Flavobacteriales > Weeksellaceae > Chryseobacterium > Chryseobacterium sp. NRRL B-14798. The sequence goes on from NZ_JBFLUL010000005.1 coordinate 2,845,670, forward strand.
ACTGTTTCTATAATCTTCCCGAGCTTCTGTGCATTTTGGGAAAGTATATCAAGGTCTTCCCCAAAAATTTTGATCACGACGTCCTGTCTTGCCCCGGTCATCAGTTCATTAAAACGCATCTGAACAGGATATTGGAAGCTGGCAGTAATTCCTGGTACATCCTGCAGTTGTTTCCCCATTTTATCAGCCAGCTCCGGAAAAGTGGACGCTGAAGTCCATTCTTTTTTATCTTTTAGAATAACCATCATATCAGAAGCATCCATCGGCATCGGGTCTGTAGGAACTTCCCCGCTTCCAATTTTTGTGACCACTTTTTCCACTTCAGGAAATCTGGATTTGAGAATGTGTGCTGCTTTCTGGGTACTTTCGATAGTTGTCGTCAGATTACTTCCAGGTAAAACCCTGGTATCTACTGCAAAATCACCTTCTTCAAGGGAAGGAATAAATTCACCACCCATTTTGGACAAAATGAAAACAGCAGTTATAAATAAGACTGCCACTATCCCAAAAACTATTTTGGGCACTCTGAGAAGTTTGAGCAAAACTGCCAGGTATACCTTCTCTACCTTTTTCATCATTCTGTCTGATAATGTAGGCTTACCGCTTCTTTTTCTAAGCAATAACGCGCTCATCATTGGAATATAGGTCAGTGAGAGCAAAAATGCTCCCAGCAGTGCAAAAGCTACGGTCTGGGCCATAGGCTTAAACATTTTGCCTTCAATTCCCTGCAGGGTAAGGATCGGGAGATAGACAATCAAAATGATAATCTGTCCGAAAACAGCGCTGTTCATCATTTTTCCTGCAGATTCTATAACGACGGTATCCATTTCTGATTTTCCGACAGAGAAAATCTTTTTAAACTTTGAATTATGACTAAACTGATGTAAAACAGATTCCACAATAATCACTGCTCCATCAATAATCAGCCCGAAATCCAAAGCCCCAAGACTCATCAGATTCCCGCTGACTCCAAAGAGGTTCATCATACATATTGCAAAAAGCATCGCCAAAGGAATAACAGAGGCAACCAGCAACCCTGCTCTTATATTCCCAAGAAATAAAACCAGTACGAAGACTACAATCAATGCCCCTTCTGTAAGGTTTTTTTCTACTGTTCCTATGGCATTGTTCACCATTTTGGTTCTGTCCAGAAATGGCTCTATCACCACTCCCTTCGGAAGCGATTTCTGAACCTGGGCAATTTTTTCCTTTACATTTTTTATGACTTGATTACTGTTCTCACCTTTGAGCATCATTACTACAGCACCTGACACTTCTCCCTCATCATTAAAAGTCATCGCTCCATAACGCGTAGCAAACCCCGGCTTTACCTCAGCAATATCCCGTATAAACAGCGGAACATCATTTGTTTTTGTCGCAATAGAAATATTGTTGATTTCTTCAATACTTCCTACTAACCCTTCACTCCTGATGTACAGAACAGTAGGCCCTTTCTCAATATAGGCACCTCCTGTATTCTGATTGTTGGCCTGCAATGCATCAAATACGTCATTGATTGTTATTCCATAGGCATTAAGCCTGTCTGGATTTACAGCAATTTCATATTGTTTCAGCTTGCCTCCGAAGCTGCTCACCTCTGCCACTCCTTTTACTCCCAAAAGCTGTCTTCTTACAATCCAGTCCTGAATGGTGCGGAGTTCTGTGATATTGTATTTTTTTTCGTATCCCTTTTCAGGTCTTACTACATACTGGAAAATTTCACCAAGCCCTGTAGAAATAGGCCCAAGCTGTGGATTTCCTATTCCCTGCGGAATAACAGCCTGTATCTGCTGAAGTCTTTCGGCAACCTGCTGCCTCGCCCAGTAAATGTCAACATCATCTTCAAAGACAATAGTCACCAGGGAAAGTCCAAACCTGGAGAAACTTCTGATTTCCTTTAATCCTGAAATATTATTGTTGGCATGCTCTATAGGAAAAGTAACAAGCCGTTCTATATCTGTTGCACCAAATGATGGCGCAGTGGTAATAACCTGTACCTGATTGTTGGTAATATCCGGTACCGCATCTATCGGCAGTCTGGTAACCTGATAGGCGCCTACACCAATAAGTCCCAATACCAACAATGCAATAATGAGTTTATTCTTTACAGAAAACTCAATGATTTTTGTAAGCATATAATGATTAATTAATCTTAATTATCGTAATAAAATTCTGGTATTCTGACGCATAGACTCAATGCATCCGCATGACATACAGATACAGAATACCTTTCCGGTCAAAAAATGACTGGGAAAACAGATTAAGATTGACAAAATCTTGGCGGCTGCCAGATAGAATTAAGAATTTCCTTGTTATAAAGTGCGTTTTTGTAAAAGGTCTTTTTTATTTCAATAGGATTACAAACCTTTTCTATACAATGAAAATCTAAGGAAGAATTAATAGTGAAAACCACAGCTAGCAGGTTTGCATGTGAAACAAAAGGTAATCTCTGGTCCTGATCGTGGTCACTGTCTTTTACAGGATGATCGTAATGGGTTTTCAGAAATGCAGTAAATGACATTTCAGGATTCAGGTCTTTATGCTGAATGTAATGCTCAATGAGCAACGGCATTTTCAAAAGCTGATAAAGTTCGGTTGTAGAAACCAAATACAATGTTAACAACAGTATGGAAATCAGCTTTTTCACTCTATCAAAATTACAACTTTTTTCATTAAGAATGATTTTAAATAACAGGTTCTATAGCTCATAATAAAGATTTCTGAAGCAAAGCAGTCAGTTCATCCTTTAATTTTCCAGTTTCAGCATTTTATTTCATCATATTAAACTTAATATTTATTTTCTTTGTATAAATGATTAAAAACGAAGGAAAAATATATTTTTACAGTTCACTATTGATTACTTTAGTAGTCAATTCAGCTAAACTCATGGCACTTAACACGAATGGAATTATTGCCCGCTACTGGCACTTCAATATTTGGGAATATAGTTTTCAGTTTCTTTATAACTTCGTATTTTGTCTTCTGCTGTTTTATTTTAATCTTTCCCGCAACAGATTTTTTGGCATATTCAGAGAAAACAAACAATGGATCAGGTTCTATCTGGCAAATACTTTTCTTATTGCTGTTTTTTTTATTGCCGGAAGTACTATCCATTATATATTTTTCGGTACAGTGCATCTTCCGGGGACTATGATCAGAGGATATTTTGCCAGGTTTTTACTCAGTACCATTATGATTGCTGTAGTCATCCGGCTAATTCTGCTGATGCGGGAGAGCAGAAATAAGGACCAGATTAATGAGCAACTGCAAACAGCCTATCTTCAGGCCCAGCTCAGACAGCTTCAGGAGCAGCTTAATCCTCATTTTCTTTTCAATACCCTCAGCAGTCTGTCTGCCATTGTCCGGGAAAATCCCCAACAGGCACAATCCTATATTGTACATCTGTCTAAAGTTTTCCGATACACATTGGTACACACGGGTAATGATTTGGTAACTATCAATCAGGAACTTCTGCATCTTTCTTCCTATACCCAACTGCTTAGCATGCGTCTGGAAAATAGTTTCCAAATCAACATCGCCATAAGCCAGGAGACTTTACAGCGGGAGATTCCGCATTTATCCTTGCAGCCATTGGTTGAAAATGCGGTTAAGCATAATATTGCTACAATTTCACAACCTTTGTGTATTGATATTTATAATGAAAACAACAGTCTGGTTGTCCGAAACAATCTTCAGCCTTTACCTCATGAGACGGAAGGTACTGGACTTGGGTTAATTAATCTGGGTGAAAGATACAAGCTGCAAATACAACATGAGATAGAAATTCATACAACAAAAGAATATTTTATTGTAAAACTACCCTTATTATGAGCCAACAACTTCGCATGGTAATTATTGAAGATGAGGCTGCCACAGCAAGAGATCTTGAGTTTATTTTAAAAGAAATCAATTCTGGTTTTGAGATTACAGTCATTTTACAAACTGTCCGGGATTCAGTACTGTGGCTTTCTTCAAACGCGGATCACTATGATCTTATATTTTCGGACATCCATCTCTCGGATGGTCTCTCATTTGAAATTTTCCGGCAGATTCTTATCCTGAAACCCGTTATTTTTGTGACAGCTTATGATGGTTATGCATTGGAAGCTTTCAGGAATAATGGTATTGGTTATATTTTAAAACCTTTTGATAAAGAAGAAATCAACCGTTCTTTACTGAAATATATAACGCTGACTGCTACTGATAATGGTCTGGAACAATCAAAACTACTTGCCTTATTACAACAGCTACAATCTTCTGTGAGTCGTTATAAAAAAACATTTCTTATCCATTACTGCGGAAAGCTGATTCCTGTTGAAGCTTCTAAAATTTATTGGTTTCAAACTTCCAATGAAATGGTATATGCCCAGCTGGAGAACGGACAAAAATATATTGTAGAATATACTTTAGAACAACTTGAGCAGCAACTGAACCCGGAGCTTTTTTTCCGTGCCAATCGTCAGTTTATAATTAATAAGAAGGCTATTGATTCTATTGAGTATTTTTTCAATGGAAGGTTATCCGTTATAATACATCCTGCTCCGGAGGAACAAGTACTTATAAGTAAAGCAAAAGCACCAGCTTTTCGAAAATGGATAGATCAGTAACAATTTCACCCCCGGATTTAGTCGGTTGACCCTTTTTTTCTTTATAAAATCTACCTGCATTATTACATTTGTTTCATTAAAAACTAAAACTTATCAAATATGCATGTAAAAACAATAAAGAAAATGCTTCTGTTTACTGCAGTTATATTATGTATACCCTTTACAGTATCTGCACAAAGTAAAAGCCTCAAACAAGCTACCCCCGAACAGAGGGCAAAAATGCAGACTGAATGGATGCGAACGAAGCTTGCATTAAACACGATACAAGTTGAACAGGTATATGCTCTTAACCTTCAGTATGCCCAAAAGAATGATCCCATTATTCAAAGTAAGGAGGGCAATTTTTCTAAATTCAAAAAGATGAAAGCTTTACAGAATGAAAAATCTAATGCCCTAAGCCAAATTCTGGATGCAGGACAATATAGAAAATATCTGGAAGCTAAAGATCAGATGATTCATAATATTAAAGACAAAAAACAATGAAAAAACTATTTTATCCATGGGTAATGATAATGTTTATTACCACTTCGGCATGCTCTCAGAGTAATAACGATACTGAGGAAGGCTCTTCTCAACAATCCAAGCTCACCAACAGTCTTCAGGGACCTATACAAAAACCTGCATCAGGGTATGGCTCAGATGGAAATTATGAAGTTGCTGAAATTGATTTTAATAATCCGCAATACGCAGGAACACAAGTTTCCATTTTCTATCCAAATGGGATTACTTCACCCAGACCCACTATATTCTTTTCGCATCCGTTTGGTGGTGAAGAAAAGGATTACAATATAGAGCTGTATCATTTTATTGCCAAGAAAGGCTATGTTGTGGTATTTGTACCATACCGTACCGTAGATATAAGTGTTGATCACCGTTACCAGACACTTTGGGAAGGATTTATAAAAGCTGCAACAGATTATCCCAACATCATAGATACGCAGAAAGTAGGTTTTATGGGACATTCTTTTGGTGGTGGGGCCAGCATAGATCTTGCCTATAAAGCATTTACAGAAAGAGGATGGGGACAAAATGCACGCTTTCTTTTTACCATGGCACCCTGGTATTCTTTTAACTGGAACAGCCCGTTAACCACACAACAGCAACTGCAGAATTTTCCAGCCAATACCAAAATGATTACCCAGGTTTATGATGAAGATACTGTAAATGATCACAGAATGGCAATTGATATATTTAAAAACATTAATATTTCTACAACTGAAAAAGATTTTATTTATTTTAAATCGTCTGCTATTAATGGATACAATTACATCACTGATCATGCTATGCCAAGTTCACGGAAAGCTTTTGATGCCTTGGATTATTATGGGGTATACCGTCTTCTGGATGCCATGATGGATTATAGCTTTAATGGAAATGTCAATGCCAAGAATGTTGCTTTAGGTAATGGTTCAACGGCACAGGTTACTATGCCGTCCTACAACGGACAGATAATGGCCCCACTCGAAGTCACAGATAATCCTACCCCGAAGTATTTGCAAAGTAAATATCAGTTTTTCTGCGGAAGCAATACCAATCCACGAAACAATTATTGTAATTGAAATTGAAAGAAGAATATCCGATATATCTCATTAAATAATCCTAAAAAATATCAACAATAAAGAGAGGTTTTGTTCCTGAAGGAAAAAGGCCTCTCTTATTTTATGCTTTCTGTTATATTATTATATAGACCTGAACTTTATCAGCAAGAAACGTACCGTGGAGAATTGGAAAAATTCATTGTGGTTCACTTTTATCTTTATGGACACCATTTCAGTGGCAATGCGGTTTATCATTTAAAATAATAATTTCCTATTCCGCTTGTGCTAAAATACTTTCTTCATCTTTTTTAAGAATCTTAACCGGGATCTGAAGTTCCGTCTGGATTTTTACCCTGAGGGCTTCCAATGCAGACAGCTCACCATGGACAAGCATGACCTGCTTTGGAGGAATTTTATATTTTCTGATCCATTCCAATAATTCAGCCTGATCTGCATGAGCGGATAACCCTGTAATTTCTGCAATATGGGCTCTGACCTCATAGTATTTTCCGTGCATTTTAAGTTCATGAGATTGATTTAACAATGCCCGGCCCCTCGTACCTTCAGCCTGAAATCCAACGATCAGCACTGTATTTCTCCTGTCGCCGATATAGTGTTTCAGATATTCAAGCACTCTTCCGCCTGTAATCATACCACTTCCTGCAATGACAATTTTTGATTGCTTTTCTGCAATTATTTCCTGGGTTTCAGTATAATCTTTTGTTATGCAAATCTTTTCCATAATATCATTCCATTGCTGCCTCTCAACTAATGTATAATCTGAGTATCTTACCATAATTTCGGTAGCAGCAGCTGCCATAGGACTATCCAGAACCACTGGAATACTGACCGGGATTTTATTCTTGTTTTTAAGTTCCTGAAGGATATAAATGATTTCCTGTGCCCGCCCCACTGCAAAACAGGGAATAATTATATTTCCCCGGTCTTTTACAGTCTTATTAATCCAATATTCCAACTGATCAGATAAATCTTTATTTTCGTGGAGTCTGTCTCCGTAAGTTGATTCCATAACCAAAAAATCAGCCTGTGTAAAAAAATCGGGAGGAGCTAAAACTGCGCTGTGATTTCTTCCTATATCTCCTGAGAAAACTATTATTTTCCCAAAGCAGGTAATTCTCACAGAACAGGCTCCTATAATATGCCCACAGGGTTTAAACATACAGCTTATATGCTCGCTTAGCTTAATTTCCTTATTCTCATCAATCACAAAAAACTGTTTGAAAGATCTTTCTGCATCATTTACCGTATACAGAGGTTTTGCCGGATGATGTTTTGTATAATGATGACGGTTGGCTTTTTCGGCATCTTCTTCCTGAAGTTTGGCGCTGTCAAGTAATATCAGTTTTGTAAGTTCCTTAGTAGGGCCGCTCATGTAAATTTTACCTTTAAACCCATTTTTTACGATAAGCGGAATATATCCGCAATGATCAAGGTGGGCATGGGTAAGAATAATGGCATCTATTTCCGAAACATCGGTATCCAGCTGCATCCAGTTTTGCTCTCTAAGGTATTTTACGCCCTGAAACAGACCACAATCAATAAGAATAGTAAGTTCAGGAGTTTTTAATAAATGTTTCGATCCGGTAACTGTTTCTGCACCGCCAAGTGATTTTAAAGTAATCGTTTTCATTTTGATATAATTTACTGGACCTTTACTTTTTTATTCATCTGTTTTACGGTATTGGCTTTACCCATTTTAATGTACAGCCGGCCATTTTTATAGTGGGCTTTGATATTACTGATATCAATACCTTCCGGAAGCCTGAAACTTCTTGCAAGAGAAGAGGTTAAAAATTCTTTTCTTACATAATTTTTTTTAATTTCTTCTTTTTTATCTGATGTATAAGCCTGAATGTTCAAAACGCCGTTTTCTATCTTTATCTTAAATTCATCTTTCTTAAAGCCGGGAGCATTAACCTGTATCTTGTAATTTCCGTTTTTATCAATGATATTGACTGAATGTTCTATTTTAGCAGGCTGGTTAACAATTTCGTTTTTACTCCAGAACTCTTCTGTTAATAGTTTTACTGCAGATTGTTTTTGGGCTAAAGTTTTCATAATAACCGTTTTTGATTAGATATCAAAGGTACCATAAGACGTATTCAGAAACCGTGACAGTGATTGCACTTAATTGTGATCGTCATCATCCTTCTGCCACCTATTGATAATATTGATAACTTCCCAGGCACCGGACGGATCTGCATTTCTGATAAATGTCCATCGTAAACTGTCATTCCGTATTCCGGGCACATCATCTTTTAAAGGGTCGTTAAGCCATGCTATAATATATCTGACTCCTAATGAAATAAGAATTTCAAAAATAGAGGGCGAAACAGAACAGGCGTCACCGGTAATGATAACAACATCCTTTGCCTGGGCAAAATATACTGTTGCTTCATCCAACGGGACGCTGATGATGGTCATTTTATGTCTTTTATGATTGGCTAAAGCAAGAAATTGTTTGTCAATCTGACTTATATTATATGCGATCACTTTCATAGCTTCTGTTCATTCATCAAATGTATTGAAGAATAAAAAAGCCAGCCGTGTGCAAAATCATTATTAAAGATGATCTGTATTTTAATTTTTCATTTTCTGTAATCGGCTAATGTCCAAAATTGTAATTCTCCCTGCATTTCTATCAATAAGACCTTCTTCTTTAAAGTCTCCGAGTATCCTGCTTACTGTCTCGATAGCCATACCGGCCATAGAAGCGAGATTCTCCCTGGAAATTTCAAAATTTCCCGTCTCCGGATGCACCTGATATAATCTGCTGAGAATTTCTGCCATCCTTTTTCTTACTGAAAAATAAGCGAGATGTAAAAGCTGCTGTTCATGATTGACCACATTTTGTGCAAGAATTTTAATAAACTTTTCTGCCACATCAGGATATTTACAGATCAGCTGATCCAGCTCTTCTCTGGGAATAGAACATAAGGCAGCATCTTCAAGTACTTCGGCCGTTTCTTTATACTCTCTTCCTGTAAACAATGAAGTAATTCCAAAATATTCGTCAGGATAATATACACATGTCATCAGCTCCTTTCCCTCCTCCGTCATTTTTGTAGTCTTTACCGACCCTGAAAGTATGAGATAAACAGCATTTGCCGTATCACCTTCAGTGTATATAATCTGTTTCTTTTTGAGAGTTTTTATTTTGCGAACATCAAAAGATCTTTTCAGTTCTTCAAGGCCGCTTACAGATCGGAACAAATGATTCATCTGATCATCATTGGTGCTATAAGACTTTTTCTGATGCTCTCTTTTCTTAAGCCTGCTCTCAATAGCATTTAAAAGTTCAATATCATCAAACGGCTTTGTCAGATAATCATCAGCTCCCATTTCTATTCCCCTGCGTATTTCTGCCCTGTCCGCTTTAGCTGTAATAAAGACAAAGGGGATCAGTGAAGTTTCTTCTCTTTTGCTTAAAAGATATAATACTCCATACCCATCGAGCTCCGGCATCATAATATCACACAATATAATGTCAGGTATATATCTGATGGCCAACTCCACTCCCTGTCTGCCATTTTTTGCCTGCAAAACCTCATAGCCGGCCAGTGTCAGAATTTCAGAAGTGCTTTCCCGGATGTCATCATGATCCTCAATGATCAATATTTTTGTTTTTTCCATACATAATGAACTTATTTTCTTGTAAAAGACAACGTAAACTGAGTTCCTTTACCAGGTTCGCTATTAAAATCTATATTCCCGTTCATCAGATTAACATACCGGAGAACAATATTTAGTCCCAGCCCGGTTCCCGGAATATTACCAATGTTATGAGCCCTGAAAAAAGGCTGGAAGAGCCCTGCATGATCATCTTCAGGAATGCCTATTCCATTGTCTTTTACCGTCATCAGGTAATATTCTTTATTTATTTCCGTACAAAACTCAATAAGTGTATTTTCCCCGGAATACTTTATGGCATTACTGATCAGATTCATGAGACAGTTTCTTAATAAATTCTGATCCAGATTGACAATATTTTCTACTCCGGTATGCTGATAAATTATAATTTGATTGTCTTTGGTAATCAGCTGCATTTCTTCCACAAGTTCTTCTGAGAATTTTATAATATCAAACTCATTATAAGCCGGGGTTACCATACCCGCTTCCAGTTTTTCCAGGGAAAGAAAATCATTAAGAATCCCGTTGAGACCAGCAATTGCATTTTTTATTTTATGAAGATGTTTCAGGATTTGAGAATGATCAGCAAGCTGAAGGTATTTTTCAATAAGAACGACAGAAAGCTGCATAGAGCTTAAAGGGGTACGGAATTCATGCGAAGCCATAGATACAAAACGGCTTTTCATCCGGTTAAGCTCCTTTTCTTTTTCAAGGGAAAGATTCGCTTCTTCTTTTGCTTTTTCCAAAGCACTTAGCATCTCCTGAAGAGATTTTGTTCTCTTTTCAACCAGGTCTTCAAGTTCTCCGGTGTATTTTTTAAGGAATTCCTCAGCTTCTTTCTCTTTAGACAAGTCGTGGATAAACCCGGTATAAATAACCCTGTCCTGGAGCTGGACTTCGCTTACAGCAAGCCTGAATGGAAACTGGGTGCCATCTTTCCTAAGCCCTTTTACTTCTCTGCCTTTACCAATTATTTTTTTCTCTCCTGTCTGCTGATAGCGCAGAAGATAGCCATCATGTCTGCTATGATCGGGTTCCGGCATTAACACAGAAATATTTTTACCAATTAATTCTTCTTCTCTATACCCAAATATCTTTAACGCAGAAGGATTTAAATTTTCAATCTTACCCTGACTGTCAATAGTAATAATTCCGTCTATTGCTGTTTCTATAATTGCTTGTAAGAGTCTGGCGCTTTCCATAAAAAATAAATACTTACCCTTATTAAAGATAAGTATTTTAAATCAATTTTCTATGAAACACTGTAATATGTTAACAAATAAATATTTTTTAATTATTATTTTTATCAATATTTTGGAATCTAAAAATAGATGTGCCCTCCTTCCGGAATAATCAATAAAGGAATCTGTAAATCGTGAGCTTGTCTGGCTGCATGACTACCGGCAATAAGCCTGCTTATAAAGCTTTTTTGCTGATGACCCATCACCAGCATATCGATGCTTTTCTCTTTTAAAATGTTCAGTCCTGCATCAATGCTCTCACTTTCAATATAATTATAACAGATTTTTCCTTCAAGATCTCTAAAAAAAGTATCTTTCTTCTGCTGATAGGATGTATTATCTATAAGATCAACAGCGGTGTCTGTGATATGGGTTATAAGCAGTTCAGCATTGAAATACTTCGCAAATTTGATCAGCGCATGTGATATTTTTATATCCTGTATATTCAAATCTGTGGCAAATGCAATCTTTTTCAGGTCCTGATATTGATATCCTGCCGGTATGAGAAGTAATGGATATTCAGTATGCTCAATCATTTTGATACTGTTGCTCCCCAGAAGAAACCGTGCAAGATTGCTTGCTCCTTTCATTCCCATTACCACCAGTAATGTTCTGTTTCTAGCCGCTGTATCGTTGATCAGCCGTATGGGATCTCCTGTTTCGCATGTATAATAGATGGAAGGATGAAAAGGAAAAGAATCCTCTCCCCACAAATGCTTTTCTTTATATTCAATACTTTTTACCTCTTTCTTCAATTCATCCTCATATTCTTTCTTTAGTACAGGATATTCATATAAAGTCCATGCGGTCTGTCCGAGCATGGGCTCTTCAACAGGTATATGGAAGGCATGACACAGTTCTATATTACTTTTTAATGTATGTGCCAGGTGAAGAGCATATTCTGCGGCAGCTCTGGCGGGCTCTGAAAAATCGGTGGGTACTACAATTGTTCTCATTATTTTAGTTATTAAAATTGAAGTTTACGTTCCAGGATAGGATCAAGATTATAAATATCATTATAGAATACCAGCTTTCCGTTTTTGATAAGGCAGGTAAGGTAAGCAATCATGATAGGAACCGGATGTTTTAAAACAAAATCTTTTCTTTCATAACGATCCATAAAAGATTTCATAAGCGGGATCTCTTTTTCAGCTCCATCATATTTCAGCAGCTGGGCAGCCAGGTCTCCTGCATTTTCTACACGGATGCATCCATGGCTTAAGGCCCGCTGCGTCTTTTCAAATAATTGTTTCTGAGAGGTATCATGAAGGTATACCCCATAGGAGTTTGAAAATCTGAAAACGACAGCTCCAAGCGCATTATCACAGCCGGAAGACTGCCTTATACTGTATTGATACGGGTTTTTATATATTTGTTTCAAATTTGAAGAAGTAGCAGGTATTGCTTTTCCTGATCTGTCATACAGTGAATAATGATGATCTTCGAGATACCGGCTGTTTTTTACTATTTTAGGAAGCATTTCTTTTATGAATATATTTTGAGGAACTTTCCAGTCAGGAGCAGTTGTAAAATAATCAACGGTACTCTTTAAAACAGGACTTGGCGTAGAGGGTTTTCCTACAATCACCTTATAATGGAGTATCCTGTCTTTCTGAACGAAATCCAGGGAATAAGCAGGAATATTCACCAACAGATAAGTATCTCTGCTTGCGTCCATCCAGCGCAAACGCTCCATATTGATAGCTATCTTTTTAAATTCTTCTTCCCGGCTTTTAACACCATCGCCATAATTCACATTCAGATAATTCTGAAAATCAACGTATTCCTTAATTTCAGACTGAACATCCAGGACTGTTTTTTGTAAATCATCTTTCTGTAATGCCTGATGCAATATCTCTACTGCCTTAAAACCTTCTATATTATTACCATCAATAAAAGACGAACTGTAAAAAGGATTGTATTTTCCAAAGTGCAGGTAATTGATATAAGTAATAAGAGCATCTGTCATTAAAATATCAGTTACAGCATTTTCTTTGGTATCTGTATATTGAGTTTGCTCTGCAACAATATTTAAAATTTCCGGGGTAAGACTCTGTCCATGGTAATCTTTGGAAGACAATCCCCTTTTACCGGTATCTTTCAATAAAAGAATGGCATCCTGAAGCAGGCTCTTCTTTACAGAAGGATTGATCCAGACATATTCAAACCCGTGTTGATGATAAAACTGGTTTACAGATTTTGGAAAGTGCAGTTCCGTAAGTTCAGCTTTATCACGGAGTACAATTGCTATTTGATTGGCAGCACTTATATCTTGTCCGTGGAAAAATGTAATACTGAAAATAACAGTTATCCAATTCAATAAAGTCTTCATAATCCTTAATTTATGAATGTAAAGTTCCAAATTCATTGCCTGATGAATAATGACCCTTATCACATAAAAAAATGACATAATCCTGTACTCTATTTTTCTTATATGAATACAGCAATCATCTGTTTTGATAAATCAACTTAAAAATTATATGCACAACCATCATATGATCAACATCATTTTTCAGAATGACTGCCATCATTCCTTTAACTGTAAGTCTTCCTGAACTTTGAAGTATAAAATTGACTACAGATGAAAACAAACGAACAATTACAGCAAGATGTACAGGATGCCATCAAGTGGGAACCTCTGCTCCACCCTGCAGAAATAGGAGTTACGGCAGCAGATGGGGTTGTATCTTTAACCGGAACTGTTGATAGCTTTTCGAAAAAGAAACAGGCAGAAAATGCAGCCAGAAATGTAGCCGGAGTAAGGGTACTGGTCGAAAACATCCAGGTAAAACTTCCGGATTCAAAGGTAAAAACGGATGCTGAAATTGGTGCTGAAATCATCAGTGCTTTTGCTTCCAATGTTATTATTCCTCAGGATAAGATAAAGGTTAAGGTAGAAAACGGATGGGTAGATCTGGATGGTGAGCTTCCCTGGGATTATCAGAGAGAGATTACTGAAAATGCAGTACAATTCCTCCCCGGAATAAAAGGTATCTTTAATAATATCACCATCAATCCCGATACTGATGATACGGTCAGTAAAAATAAAGTAGAAGAAGCATTGAAAAGAAGTGCTGTTGATGAAAGAGAAATAACGGTCTCTGTAACTGGTACAACAGTAACCCTGACAGGAACTGTCCATTCATGGCAGCAAAAGGAAGAAGCAGGCCGGATTGCCTGGAAAACTCCTGGTATTAAACATTTAAAAAACAAACTGGAAGTCGATTATGAATACAATGTATAAGTAAACGATTCCGGTTATCAGAAATTAAACAGAATATTGTGAAATCTTTTCTTACAAAAAGCTTTGCTATTGCAGGCAATATTGCCTCCTTTTCTGCCCGGTTTTTCAGAGAAATGGTGAAATCCGGTTTTGAATATAAAGAGTTTACCAGACAATGTTTTGTTGTGGGATATCAGTCATTACCTCTGGTAACCGTAACTGCTTTTATCATGGGGCTGGTACTTACCATTCAGTCACGTCCGGCGATGTCCAGATTTGGGGCTGAATCCTGGATACCGGGTATGGTTTCCCTTTCATTAATAAGAGAAATTGCTCCGGTTATTACCGCTCTGATCTGTGCAGGAAGAGTTTCATCCGGAATAGGTGCCGAGCTTGGGTCTATGAAGGTTACCGAACAGATTGATGCTATGGAGGTTTCTGCCATTAATCCTTACCGTTATCTTGTTGTAACAAGAACCCTTGCCACAACATTAATGATCCCTGTCCTGGTAATTTTTGCCGATCTGGTGGGAATTCTGGGAGGTTTTATAGGAATCAATATTCACGGAGATAATAGTATCAGTCACTATTTTTCCCATGTTTTTGAGTCACTGGAATTTGCCGATATTCTTCCGGCAACCCTGAAAACATTTTTTTTCGGTTTTTTTATCGGAATTATCGGCTGTTATCATGGTTTTAGTGCTGAAGGAGGAACAAAAAGTGTAGGAAAAGCTGCCAACACAGCCGTAGTTTCAGCTTCCCTGATGATTTTTATTATTGATTTGCTCGCAGTACAGATCGCGGATTTATTTTTTGAATTGTAATGAAAACATATGAAAACCTTAACGCTGAATTTACCTTACCTCAGATTAACGGACCGCTAATCGAGTTTAAGAATGTATGCAAATCTTATGGCAATAATAAGGTATTGGACGGGATCAGCTTTCAGGTTAAAAAAGGAGAAAATCTGGTGATATTAGGAAGATCAGGTTCAGGAAAGTCCGTTACGGTAAAATGCCTTGTAGGTCTTACCAAAATTGATGAAGGAGAAATCTATATTGGCGGAAAAGCAATAACCAGCCTTAATGAAGAAGAGCTTAACAAGGTGAGGAAAAAAATTGGTTTTCTGTTTCAAAGCGGAGCTTTATATGATTCTATGACGGTGAGACAAAATTTAGCATTCACCTTACAGCATCATAATAAAAATCTGAGTGAAGAAACAATATATCAAGCCATTACAGAAGCGCTAAGCAATGTTGGCCTTGAAGAAGCCATCGACAAAATGCCATCGGAACTTTCAGGAGGAATGCGCAAAAGAATAGGCCTCGCAAGAGCTCTGATCATCAAGCCTGAAATAATGATCTATGACGAACCAACCGGAGGGCTGGATACGATTACTGCCAAAGAAATTATAGAACTGATACGCAGCATTAAGCAGAAGTTCAATACAACTTCTATCATTATCACCCATGATTTATTATGTGCAAAGTATACCAGTGACCGGGTTATTGTACTGAAAGATGGAAAGGTCAATATGGAAGGAACCTATCAATCTATTGAAAGCAATATGGACAGCTGGATAAAATCATTTTTTGAAAAATAAACGGAGGAAGTCATGAAAAACGAATCATCAAATAATCTGAAATTAGGAATCTTTGTTATCGCAGGGATCATCCTCTTTATATTGACCATCTATTTTATTGGCCTTAAAAGAAATATATTTGGTTCTAACTTTATTCTGCGTTCAGAATTCGAAAATGTAAGCGGATTAAAACAAGGCAGCAATGTACGCCTTTCCGGGATCAATATCGGAACTGTCAGTAAAATAGATTTTATTTCTGATTCACTGGTTATGGTAAAAATGAGCATCAAAAAAGATGTTCAGCAGTATATTAAGACAGATGCGGTTGCAAGCATCGCTTCAGACGGATTGGTTGGTGATAAAGTACTTGTTATTTCTCCGGGAACAGGTTCTGCCAATGTAGTTGGTAATAATACTGTAATTGCTTCATACAAAAGCACGGAAATTGAAGATGTCCTTTTCAGCATTAAGAAAAGCGCAGACAATATCCGGACCGTTACCACCGGACTGGTTGATTTCACAGCCAAGATGAACAATAAGGACGGTTTACTGGTAAAAATAATGACCAGTAAGGATTTTGCGAACCGTATAGACAAAACGGTACAGAATCTTCAGACAAGCATGAATGATTTCGCTTCATTCACTCCTGTTCTCCACAATAAGGATGGAATTATCTACAGGGTATTTGCTGATAAAAGTCTGAGCGATAATATGGAAAGCAGTATTCTTGATTTAAAAAACAGTGCAGGGCAGATCAGCCTTTTCGCTGCGAAACTCAATGATAAGAACAATATACTTTCTCAAATAACGACAAATGATACTTTAGCGGCCTCACTGGAAAAAACATTGACAAATCTGGAGAAATCTTCTGAGGATCTGAAAAAATTCACTACAAAGATCAACAATGACGAAAATGTAGTTTCCAAATTGGTTGATAATCCAAGATTGGGAAGGTCTGTAGATTCTACCATCAATAATATCGGTAAAGGGGTTGATGAACTCAGGGAATTAGAGGCTGCGGCCCGAAACAACTTTTTATTGAGAGGATATTTCAAAAAAAAGACTAGGAATAAGTGAGAGCCTGTTTTAATAGATTCAAATACTCACCTACTACTTTCATACACTATATTCAATAATAATCGATTATAATTTAAATTTATCAATCTTTATGATAAAATAATTCATTAGTTGATGAAAATTACTTATTTTAGTAGTAAACTTAAAACTAAAACCAACGCAAATGTGTAAAATATTTATAGCCGACGATAATAATTTCTTTGGAGAAATGTTAAAATATCATCTCCCGCTAAATCCCGATTACGAAGTCCTGCTATTCAGAAATACAAAAAACTGCATTTCAACCCCATACAAATATCCTGGTATAATTTGTACTGACTTTCGATTACCTGACATTCAAGATGGTGAACTCTTTAAACAGATTAAAGCCATCTAAAAGAAATAGGAAAATCAATTATTTATAAGCGATTAATAACCTTGAAACAGCAATAATTACATGAAAGTTGCCAAATTACTTTTTATAAACGGAGATTTCAAATCAGAAAGAAATGAAGAAAAGCTTGACTATCACGAAGTGCAGCTCGTCATAGGATTTGGAACCAGAAATATTATAGAAAAAGAGGACTTTTTTATTCTTTTAAAGAAAAAGTTTCCGAATGCAGAGATCGCCCTCTCCTCTTCCTCAGGAGAAATTTTTTGTAATGAAGTGTATGATGGAACAGTTGTTTTAACCGCAATCAGTTTTTCAACATCTTTCATAAAAACGTCACAAATTGATATTGAAAATTTTTCAGACAGCTATGACGCAGGAAAAAAATTAATTGAAAATCTGCCTTCAGAAGGGCTTAGATGGGTATTCATCCTTTCAGATGGCAACAAGGTAAATGGCAGCCAGCTGGTACATGGACTTAACGCCAGCCGTCCGGAAAAAGTTTTGATCTCAGGGGGACTTGCCGGAGATGGGGATAAATTTGAAAAAACAGTGGTTGGGCTCAATCAGGTTCCCCAGCCCAATAAAATTCTTGCTGTTGGATTTTATGGAGAACATCTTGAATTATCACATTCTTCAATCGGAGGCTGGGAAAGCTTTGGACTTGAAAGGATAGTTACAAAATCACAAAATAATCTTCTTTACGAGATTGATAATAAAAACGCACTGGATCTCTATAAAAAATATCTGGGAAAATATGCTGAAGAGCTTCCCGGCTCTGCCCTGCTTTTTCCATTATCGCTTAAGCTATCCAAAGATCCGTCATCAGTAGTAAGAACGATTCTGTCCATTAAAGATGACACAATGATTTTTGCGGGAGATTTACCGGAAGGAAGCAAAGTAAGGTTTATGAAAGCCAATATGGACAGGCTTATTGATGCAGCAAATGACGCAGCCAATGAATGCCTACGGATGACCCAACATAACATTAAACTGGGAATCATTATCAGCTGCGTGGGAAGAAAGATCGTACTGGGTGACAGAGTGTATGAAGAAGCAGATATTGTTCGGGATGTTTTCAAATCAGATACGGTACTGACCGGATTTTATTCATATGGAGAATTATCTCCTTTAAGCCCGTTTGGCAACTGTGCTCTGCACAATCAAACGATTACCATTACCACAGTGAATGAAATTGAATAGCTATGGAAATCAAATTACACAATTTGCTTGAAAGGCAGATTAATAAATACCTTACGGACGACTGTAAAAATCATTCGCAGTTTACTAATTTCATCAATGCAGTTAATGAATCCTACAAATCATTTGACAGGGATAAGGAACTCATGGACTACGCTTTCAAACAAAGTGAAGAAGAATATCAGGAGCTTTATCAAAATCTTAAAGATGAAAATACCCTTAAACAGGAATCTATCAGCAATTTATACGAGTCATTAAAGATTATTGACTCCGATATTGAAATAAAAAAATCAGAAGACCTTAAAGAATTATCCCTGTATCTTTCTGAACAGCTGAGAAAAAGAAAAAGGGCCGAAGATTACATAAAGCAACAGGAAGAAAAATACCGTAATATTATTGCTAATATGAATTTAGGGCTCATTGAAGTAGATAATCATGAAATTATCCGCTACGCTAATCAGAGTTTTTGTGATGTTTCAGGGTTTTCACTGGATGAAGTCATTGGCAAAAATCCCAGTGAACTTTTCCTGTATGGAGAAAATAATATCCGTTTCATACAAGATCAGATAGAATTAAGAAAAAAAGGAGTTTCTAGTGTGTATCAGCTTCCTGTCAGGAATAAGAAGGGGGAAACAAGATGGTGGGCCATAAGTGGAGCTCCCAGTTATGATGATCAGGGAAATTTATTAGGGTCCATAGGAATTCATCTTGACATAACCGACCAAAAAAAACTGGAAGACGAATTAAAACTTGAAAAAGCAAAAGCCCTGGAGGCCTCAAAAGCAAAAGAGGTTTTTCTGGCCAATATGAGCCACGAAATCCGAACTCCTCTTAATGGCATCATTGGTTTTTTGCGTGAACTTAAAAGAAGCCACCTGTCTTCAGATCAGCAAGAATTTGTAGAAAACAGCTATAATGCTTCACAACATTTATTATCAATTATCAATAACATACTGGATATCTCTAAAATTGAATCGGGAGAAATGTCTCTGGAAAACAAAAGTTTTTCTTTAAAAGACAGCATTCAAAAGGTGATTTCTGTTCTTAAACCAAAAGCGGATGAGAAAAAACTCAAACTGATTACCTATTTTTCACCTGATATTTTTTCTGTTTTAAAAGGTGATTCGTTAAGGCTTGAACAGGTTCTGTATAATATTATTGGGAATTCCCTAAAATTCACCAATGAGGGCCAGATCAGAGTTGAATCCAAGGTCCTGAAAAATTTCCCCGACCAACAGACCATTTCAATCAGCATTACGGACACAGGAATTGGAATGAGCGAAGAATATGTACGTGATATATTCAAAAAATTCAATCAGGAAGACAGTTCAATTTCGAGAAAATATGGAGGTACTGGTCTTGGAATGTCTATTACACGGGAACTTATTTACCTTATGAAGGGTGAAATTAATGTAGAAAGTGAAAAAAATACGGGTACATCTATTACAATAACTTTACTTCTGGACAGAGGCAGTGAAGAGGATCTGAAAAAAAATGACTGGAAAAATCAACATATTTCCATCGCCGGCACAAGAGTTCTTTTGGTGGAAGATAATGCCCTTAATCAGCTGGTTGCCGAAAAATCACTACATCATTTTAAATGCAGCGTCGCCAAAGCCGAAAATGGTAAAATAGCCATAGAAATTTTAAAAAGAGAAGAATTTGACATTATTTTGATGGACCTGCAAATGCCGGAAATGGATGGTATCGAAGCAACTAAAATAGTAAGAAAGGAACTTGGAATTAAGACTCCCGTAATAGCACTTACGGCCAATGCTTTTAAAACAGAAATAGATCATTGCATTAACGCGGGAATGAATGATTATATCACTAAGCCTTTTAATGAAGAAAATTTACTGAATATCATTTATAAGTATGTCAAAATTCATGAAAAAACTGCAGAGACAGTATCTGATACAGATGAAAAAAGCCTCTACAACCTGAAAAAGATACAAGCACTCAGCAGGGGTGATAAAGAATTTATACAGAAAATGATCTCATTATTTATTGTGCAGACCGAGACAATAATTCCATTGGTGGAAAAAGCGTTTGAAGAGAAAAACTACACCGAAATTGCAACACTGATGGATAAAATCAGACCGGGCATACAGTCTATTGGAATAGTTTCTATTGAGGATGTTGTAAAACAGCTTGAATTACTTGCAAAGGAACAAAATAAGGAATTTCCTGAACTGTATTCCTTATTTGAAAAAATAAAAAAGACCCTTGAAATAGTTGTGATTCAATTGAAAGATGAGATTAAATAGCCTCATCTGTCTGAGCCGGAAGTATGATTGATCTTATTTTCAGATTGCAATCTTCCTGTCAATCCATAATATCATAAAACAGTCTTCCAAAGCCTGCTTCCCTGGTTGAATCTGATATACCAAATTATACAATGAAAAATCCCCGGATCTCTCCGGGGATAAAACTTATAAAAAAAATTTGATTAACATTTCAAAATTAATAAATCTCCATAAATTGAGTTATGATTATGGTCATAAAAAAACCTCCCTGAGGAGGCTAAAAAAACTTTCTGTACTTATTGTTATTTAAAACTTTGTAAATATACGGATAAGCTGTAATCATTCTCTACGGGAAACCGTAATGTTAGCGTTTAATTATTTGTATTTTAGGAAAATAAATAATAATCATGAAACAAATTGTACATTGTTATACTTAAATTTTTTCAACAAAAAACCTCCCGAATCACTGAGAGGTTATACTGTAATTTGTCAGAAATATGAAATTTTCAATGGCCAAATATAATAAAGTGCCAATACCGTCGAATATGATCTCAATCATATACCGGATAAAACAGTACAAAGAATTCTGATAATCCTTTAAACTTTAGCTGTAACTTTAATTTCCACTTTCTGTCCGGGAAGTGCCAGCTCAGTCACTCCGACAATGGTACTGGCAACCATACAGAACTCACCATAAAATTCTTTTCCTAAAACCTTTCTGCTTTCAAAGCCTTCCTGCATATCGGTAACATAGATGACTTCTTCTGTAATATGGCCGGCATTTAATCCAAATTCACTCAGCAACTTGCCTATATTCTGATAGGTCTGTCTGAACTGGTTCTCCATTCCTTCTGCAAGATTTCCCTGCATATCGTGGCCCAATTGTCCGGAAATCCACACTGTGTCACCGCTTTTTACAGATTGCACATAGCCATATGCCTTTTCCCAGGGCATATCAAAAGTTCTGAATTCTTTAGTATTCATAATGTATTTATTTTTACAATAATCTATAATCAATAAACAGGCACAAAATCATAATACATTGATTATAAACTTATTTAAATGGAGTCACCAAAAAATACTATACGAAATACCGTAGTTTTATAAGTGCTTTATTTCATATCAGTGCTTATCAATATTGCTGCAAACCCAAATAGACAATCATTTCGATCCGGTAAATGATAGTTGGAACTGAATTATTTTAATTTTTAAAGAAAACATCACCTACTTTTTCTTCATCATTCAATTTTTATCAAATTAAATTGTACATTTGTTTTCTATTATGCAAAAATTTCTCAGGGTCTTTTTTGTTTTTTCTTTACTTCTGATATTTGTTTCAAATGTCAGCGGGGTAACCACGTGTCTTGATCATGCCAGACACGCCAAAAGTAAAGTGATCTATAAAAAAGGGTCAAAAGAAGAGAAAATTCTTTCCATTTCTCAGGACGACGAATGTCAGTGTGCCCTTCATATGCATATGACACAAATTCTTCTTCCTGACTCTTTGAACATGGATTTTGCCATTGACACAACCAGTGATAATGAAATGCCGCAGCCAAAAGCCATTTCATATCGTTGTCTTCTTGACTTTTTCAGCTCCAGAGCTCCCCCAGCCTTATTTTCCGCGGTAGCTTAATCGATGCTGCCTTAATATTTCGTTTACAGATTTTTTGGTCTGTACTGTAATTCCGTGGATACCTGTGTCTTTACACAATTAAGGATATCCTTTTATTAATGGGCCATTCGCTGCCCGTACATGCTTATTCATGACTACCAGTAATTTTAATTATTCGGGAATAATTTATTGTATTTCCCCAAATCCTGTAAAGCTTTTCAGCACAGGCTTTATCACAGTCTCATCACTTCTTTGTGCTCAGTCACGTCCGGAAGATTCGTTATCTACGGTGGTACAAACTGTTGAGGTTATCGGAAGAAAGTCTAAAGATTATACTTCCGACTACTCTTTTGCAGCCACCAAGATTGCGATGAAAAACAAAGATCTCCCTTTAACGCTCAATACCGTTACCAAAGAACTGATCACCGACCGCCAGGCTTTTCAGCTTGGAGATGTCATGAAAAATGTGAACGGTGTTTCTCCTTCAAGCTATTATAATCAATACAACATCCGTGGGATCAGCCAGAATGAAGAAGGCCAGATCATCAATGGAATGCGGACAAGGCAATATTATTTTTTGCAGCCCATGACTTCCAATATAGAACGTGTGGAGGTCTTCAAAGGTCCGGCAAGTATTACTATGTCCAGTGTAGATCCCGGAGGAACCATCAATATGGTTACTAAAAAACCATTATCCAATCCTCGTCATGAAATCAGTTTATCCGGTGGAAGCTTTGAAACTTATCGTGTTACTACAGATCTTACAGGTCCTTTAAATAAGAGCAAAACTTTATTATACCGTTTTAACGGAGCGTATCAGAATGCCCGTTCATTCAGGGATCATGTTAAAAACAGTGGTATCCTGATCTCCCCTTCCATCACTTTTGTTCCGAATGAAAAAACATCCGTGAATGTGGAAATGATTTTCAATAATCTCTATGGAAATCTGGATCGTGGACAACCTATTTTCGGGGCAGTGGCAGGAAAAACAGATTTATACAGCACTCCACGATCTTTGAACCTGGGAGCTCCTGATGATTTTTTTAAAACAAGGGAACTGATCCTGATGGGAACCGTTGCCCATCATTTTAACCAATATATCAGCTTTAATGCATCTTATATGAAGCAATACTGGAGAGAAAATCTTCAGGAGCACAGAACTACCAATTCATTTGTTCCTGATATGAACAATATCCCGGTTTCCAGCCTTGCTATGATGCAGTTTGTTCAAAGAAAACAAAACTGGGCAACAGATAATATCAATGCGTATTTCAATTTTAAATTCAAAACGGGTTCTGTTCTGCATCAGGCTCTGATAGGTTACGACAGCCAGATCTGGGAGAAACGCAAAGGCGGAGAGCAGAATGCAGCAAGAGGTTTTCTTTTAAAGAATGGCTCTGTGATTTCCTCTTATAATCCTGCAAAAGCGTCAGATTATCAGACCATCAATTATAATGGAACAATCATTCCCAGACCTAATGTAACACCATTTGACCTGAATCCGGGAGCAGCCAATTATCAGGGTACTGATTTTAATACCCTTAATGTGATCACACCCTTGCCTTCTGCTCTTACCACAACGCATGCTGCTTATATTCAGCATCTTCTTACCTGGAAAAAGTTGACAATATTATCGGGAATACGTCAGGAATGGTTTCAGGATATCACCAATTTCAAAGAAGCCAATGAGTCATCGTTCAAAAATAATAAACTGCTGTACAGATTCGGGATTACCTACAGTGTAACGGATCATATTAATCTGTACGGAACTTATTTAACCGGGTATCAACCTCAGTCCAATACGGTAACGCTGATGCCCAATACCTCAGTCCTCACCGGATCTGCAGCAAGATTTAAGCCTCTGACTTCTGATCTTAAAGAACTGGGAATCAAAGCGCAGCTTTTTGGTAGAATTTCATTGAATCTTGCAGTGTATGAAATCAAACAAAGAAATATAATCATCAATGCCAATAATCCTTCAGAACCTGATGAACTTGTACAGCGTGGTGCTGACCGGAGCCGTGGATTTGAAGCTGAGTTTTCCGGACATATCCTTCCTCAATGGCATATTTACGGAGGCTACAGCTATATTGATGCTAAAATAATGGATGACAGTAACCCCGATGTCATAGGTAAAAGAAAGGAAAACACGTCTAAGAATTCGGTGAATATCTGGACACGCTACAATTTTTCAACTATTGAATTCCTCAAAGACTTTGGGATTGGTGCCGGAATACTTTATCAGAGTTCTAAAGTTCCGTGGTTTACAAGGAGTTTTGAGCTTCCCGCCTATACAACAATAGATGCAGCATTGTATTATACTCCTGCAAAGACTGTCCAGCTCTCTTTTAATCTGAATAATATCACCAACAAAGTCTACTGGATAGGAGCTCAGAACTATTTAAGACTGTTTCCGGGAACTCCAAGAAATTATTTACTAACTGCTACTTATAAATTTTAAATTATGGCCATTTCAAACTTACAACTGATGGTGAGAAAAACCTGGCAGGATTTGTTTAAAGGAAAACAAAATCTGCTCACCACGATTGCCGTACTCCTGTTCTGTATGCTGAGTATTGGTATAGGATATACAAAATACACGGATTCTTTTTCGAAAATAAAAGAATACCGGAAAGAAGTCCGGGAAAACTGGGAGCACAGACCAGACAAACATCCGCACCGTATGGCTCATTATGGTTATCTGGTTTTCAGAATCGGGCATCCACTAAATATTTTTGACAACGGACTGGATGATTACCTTGGAAATGTCATATTTCTGGAGGCGCATAAACAAAATACTGCCAACCTTTCGGAAGCCGGAAGTTCCGGAACTTTAGTCAGATTTGGGGCATTTAGCAGTGCATTTATTCTGCAGAGCATTGTTCCATTGATTATTCTTTTTCTAGGATTTGGATTAATTGTTCAGGAGCGTGAGAATGCTACTTTAAAGATCATCAGTGTGCAGGGAACTTCCGGAAGAGCGATTATCTGGGGCAAAATTCTGGGACTCTGGCTGTTTTCTCTCTGTTTTCTTATTCCTGTAATTCCTGTTGTTTTCGTCGCTGCACTGATGTCCGAGACAACAGATTCAGCGGATATTGTATTACGTCTGTCATTACTGCTGCCTGCTTACATGATTTACTATTTTTTTATCTGTACATTAACAGTTGTCGTGTCGGCAAACAGTAAACGTACCTCATCAGCACTGATCAGCCTTATTGGTTTCTGGCTTCTTTTCATCATTGTTTTGCCTAAAGGAATTCAGTTTGCAGCGCAGAATTTATATCCTGCCCCTTCCCGGATTGCTTTTGAAACGAGCCTGGAAAAGGATATTTTAAAGTCTGGAGACAGCCATAATCCTGATGATCCGCATTTCAAAAAAATCAAAGACTCTCTGCTGGCAAAGTATCAGGTAAAAACAACCAATGAACTTCCTTTCAACTATGGCGGATTCGTTATGAAGGAAGGGGAAAAAATAAGTTCACATATCTATATCAGACATCAGAAAGAACTGCAGAACATTTACAGTAAACAGCAAAATCTGACTGATATTTCAGGATTCATTAATCCCGCCATTGCCATTAAAAACTTTTCCATGACTGCTGCAGGAACAGATTTCTTCTCTTATAACCAGTTTCAGAAACAGGCAGAAGAATATCGCTATAAAATGGCTCAGCACTTAAATGATTTACAAATCGAGCACATCAGCAATATTAAACCGGAAAACGGCGGACCGGCCGCTGTGATCGACAGGCACAACTGGGAAAAGTTTCCGGATTTTCAGTATCAGTATACTTCTGTTCTGAAAAGTTTAAAGCAACAGCCAATACCTGCTGCTGCATTAGTTCTGTGGATGGTTATCTGCATCATTGCTATCGAAATAAGTGGAAGAAAATTAAAACTCATCTAAATGAACCGTTATTTATATATCCAATTTTACCGTAATAAATCGTACATCATTGCACTTCTGTTTCTATTGATGGCAGGACTTATGGCTATTTATACAGGAAAAAAATTCCTGGACAGGAACGAAGACATCATCTCCCGAAGCGGAGCATTTCAGAAAGAAAGTATTGAAAGAAATACGAAATTTCATAAGGATGATCTGGGACTGGTTCTTTATTATATTAAATTCAATCTGGTGAATGAAACACCCAGGCTGGCTGCTTTAAATATCGGAATGCGTGATTTAAACCCTTCTATTCAGGGAGTAACCATCCGGAATCTGGAAGAACAGCGCTATAATGCAGATTTTTATAATCCCGCCAATGCAGCTGTTGGAAATTTTGACTTTAGTTTTGTTGTTGTTTTCCTCTTTCCACTGGTGATTGTCGCATTCTGCTATAATCTGATTTCTGAAGAAGAAGAAAAAGGAACTTGGAAGCTGCTGTCCGTTCAGAGCGGTAATTTACAAAAGTTTCTGGATCAAAAGATGTTCGTACGTCTTTTGGCTGTTACAGCTGTTTATTTCGCATTAATTATCATCGCTTCAGTCTGGATAAAAATACCTTTAGATTCTTATTATACTGCCTTTATCATCAGTGGCTGGCTGTATATTATTCTTTGGTTTGCCTTGTGCAGATGGATGGTATCGTTCCGTAAAACATCGGCCCAGAATGCATTAATTCTGCTGATTGTTTGGGTAGGCATCAATTTTATTATCCCGATGAGCAGTAATATTCTGATACAGAAGCTTTATCCGGTTCATGAGTCCCTTAAAGCTGTGATGGAACAGAGAGAAGGCTATCACAACAAATGGGATGAAGCTAAGCAGCCTACGATGGAAAAGTTCTACAGAGCATACCCTCAATACAGAAATTTTGCCGTGGAAGAGAATGATGCATTCACCTGGACATGGTATTATGCCATGCAGCATATGGGAGACCTGGAATCTGCAAAATCATCCGAACTGTATACGGAAAAAATGCAGAAACGAAATCAGGCTGCAGACTATTTAGGCTATTTCCTCCCGAATCTTCATACTCAGCTGGCACAAAGCCATTTAGCAAAATCTGACATGGATAATCATTTACAGTATGCTTCATCGCTCAAAAAATTCCATGAGAAAAAAAGGCTGTTCTTCTATCCTTTAATTTTCTCAGGCAAGAGTGCGGAATCTGTCAACTGGGCACAGCAAACGATAGAGGTTTTCAAATTCTCTTCCACTATCAAATGGATACAGATACTTCTTCCCTATCTCATCTTCATTGCTTTATTCATCATTCTTTCACAATATAAATACAGAAAACTATGTTAAAAACAGTCAATCTACATAAAAAATACAACGATTTTACCGCACTTCATTCTCTTAATCTGGAAGTAAAAAAAGGTGAAATTTTTGCACTGCTCGGACAAAACGGAGCTGGAAAAAGTACAACGATCAATATTCTTTTGGGACTCATTAAAGCAACATCCGGAGATGCTTTCATTAATAATATTTCGGTAAAGGAGGAACCTCAGAAAATTAAAAGACATCTTGCCTATATCCCTGAAACCGTTCTTTTATATCCTCATCTTACAGGAATAGAAAACCTTGATTTTTTCTCCAAAATTGCAGGTTTTGATTACCAGAAAGATGAACTGTCTGCGCTCCTTAAACGTACCGGTTTGCAGGAAACCGCCCATCATAAAGCATTGGGCGGTTATTCCAAGGGGATGCGCCAGAAAGTTGGAATTGCCATTGCCCTGGCCAAAGATGCCAAAGTGCTTCTTCTGGATGAGCCTACCAGCGGCCTGGATCCGATTGCTACTGCAGAATTTACAGAAATTGTAAGGCAGCTGGGTAAAGAAGGCAGAACTGTTTTAATGGCAACTCATGATATTTTCAATGCGGTAAGTGTTGCTACCAATATCGGTATTATGAAACAGGGAGAACTTGTCCAGAATTTACCTTCCAAAGCGTTTACAGCACAGGAATTACAGGAGCTGTATCTGAAAACAATCTGATGATTCCGTTACTTCTGTAAGTAACTTTTCATATTAATATCAATTGGTTGATGCCCGGTGACAATTTGTTACCGGGCATTTTGTTGATACCTGATATTTATGCCAAAGCTTTTTTGTATTCGGATAAAGCTCTTTCGCGGGCAAAGGTGTGTTCTACAATAGGTGATGGATATGCTGGTGTATTCCATTCAGGGAGCCATTTTTTGATGTACAGTAAGTCTTTATCAAATTTTTCTGTCTGAGCCGTTGGATTAAAAACCCTGAAATAAGGTGCTGCATCACATCCCGAGCCTGCAGCCCACTGCCAGTTTCCATTGTTGGCAGACAGATCATAATCATTCAGTTTTAATGCAAAATACGCTTCCCCCCAACGCCAGTCGATCAACAGATGTTTGCATAAAAAGCTCGCGACAATCATTCTTACCCGGTTATGCATATAGCCTGTCTCATTCAGCTCCCTCATTCCGGCATCTACAATCGGATACCCTGTGGTTCCTTCACACCAGTGCTTAAACTCTTTTTCATTATTCCGCCAGTGGATATTATCATACTGCTTTTTGAAAGACTGATGAACTACCTGTGGGAAATGATATAAAATCTGCATAAAAAATTCACGCCAGATCAGCTCGGACAGCCATACCGTATTATGTTTTAATGCAAAACCCACACACTTTCTGATGCTGATGGTTCCAAAGCGTAAAGCAATTCCGAGCTGTGTGGTATGCTGTAATGCGGGAAAATCACGGTACTTATCGTAATCATCAATAATAGACGCATCCAGAACCGGTTTTTTAAAATCAAAATCTGTTTTTTTGAAACCTATTTCCTTTAATGCCATAATCTCAGAATATTCCTGTGGAAAGAGGTTCTTACAATCCAATTCAACAGATTGATAATGTTCAGGAGTTAAAGTTTCCCGCCACTTTTTGGCAAAAGGAGTGTAAACCGTGTAAGGCAAACCGTCTTTTTTAACAATCTGATCCTTATCAAAAATCACCTGATCTTTACAGGCTTTAAAAGGAATATTCTTTTCTTTGAAAAAATAATAGATTTCCTTATCTCTTTCAATCGCCTGAGGTTCATAATCTCTGTTGCAGAAAACACTTTTGATAGTGTATTCTTCAAACAACTTTCTGAATATCTCTATAGGTTTACCATGATAGGTATTGATTTTTGAATGATACTTTTTTAATGAAATATTGATATCCGTCAAAGCCTGGTGGATATAATCAACCCTGCGGTCTTCTTTATCTTCCAGCTTCCCGAGAATATCAGTATCAAATATAAAAATGGGTAGTACCGGTGCATCAGACTGCAGAGCGTGGTGAAGTCCGATATTATCTTCCAATCTCAGGTCACGCCTGAACCAGAAAATGGTGATTGTATCTTTCATAATTGCTTAATTCAAATTCATTGATCATTCCTGCTTTGAAATGACTCCATAACTAAGGATAAATATACAGATTTACTCCATTAATATTTTTAACAATTTGCATAATCCGGCTTTATCATTACAGTTTATATGATGATATGAATTAAAATTTTCCGACATTTGCTCCAATTATAATAGAAGCTTACGCATGGAAGAATTTGAAGTACCGGTAACCTATAAGGGTAAAGATCTGCTTTTCAACGGAAAGCTTGCCACATTCTCTTATGGATACAAACTGTACGTGGATGTAGACGGAACTGAAGTCGTTATTGAGCGTGATGATCACGGTGACTTAAGAGCTCTTCTCCCCGATGCTGCTTCCGAAAAAAATGTAGATAAAGGACTTATTGAAGCCATTATAGAAGTATTTAAAGAGCTTCAGGTTTTATGATTTGTTAAATTCATTATGATTTTCTGAATACTTTCATCTGTCCGGCCATAATAGCCAGTAATATTCCAAAGCAGGCAAAAAGACCATATGAATACCTAAGATCAAAGCTTTCTGCAATATATCCGATAAGAGGCGGCCCCATCAGAAATCCTAAAAATGATATGCTGGAAACAAATGATAAAGCAATACTCGGAGCTACTGTACTCACTTTTCCTACTGTACTGTAAACGGAAGGCACACTCAGGGAACTTCCAAGACCAATGATCATAAAAGCAATGATGCAGATCCACAGTTCCGGAAAGAAAACACTTAGAAAAAGTCCGCTGCTCATCAATAGCCCACAGCACTGCAGAACAATCTTTTTTCCATATTTTTCAATGATTTTATTCCCGATAAAACGACCTAAAGTCATCATTAAGATAAAACTTGTATATCCCAGTATGACAAGGTTTTCAGGTGCTTTAACTATAGTTTGAAAATAAACCCCGCTCCAGTCGAACATCGCTCCTTCAATCGCCATACTCAGAAAGCCTATAATTCCCAAACCAATCAGTGTAGGATTCACTGCTTTGAAAATTGAACGGGTCTGCGGTTCTGCTTTATGAATAATATTGGTCAGATTTTTTGTACTGTACAACCAAAGTATTCCTACCAGAAGGAAAATAACAGCAAAATGATAAAAAGTTCCTACATGGAGATTAATCATCAGCAAACCTATGACTGCCCCCGTAAGCCCTGCAAAGCACCATGCTCCGTGATAAGAAGAAAGAAGAGTTCTTTTCGTAATAGATTCTATCTCAATTGCTTGTGTATTGATGGCAATATTGCACATATTCCCGGACACACCGAAAAAGAACAGAACAGCCCCTAAAGTCCAGTAAGAAGGTGATAAACCAATTAAGAGAAGAAAAAAAGGATACAGCATAAAGCATCTTTTAATAATTCCGCTGCTTCCGTAGATGCTGATCAGTTTTCCGGCCAGAACCATCGTCGACAGCTGTCCTATCGGCATCAGAAGCAACAGCGTTCCCAACTGTGCTTCAGTAATGGAAAGAGCAGTTTTAATGATAGGAATCCGGCTCGCCCAGGAGGAAAAAACAAGCCCGTGGGCAAAGAATAGTAAAAAACAGGCGGTCGGCATTTTTGCATTAAAAGATGGGGTCTCGTTCATTATAACAGGGTAATAAAAATCCTTTTTGCAAATTTAGACACGCTGCGCTATTAAAATGTAGTTCATTTTTGTCATTTTTATGTTCCATTTTGACCAATTAATGAAATTGCCGACCTCATTATGGTGGAAAATCACATTATTTTTTGAACACAAATTTTTATTTTCAAGTCTGTTTAAACTTAACCACAAAAGTCACAAAAGTTTTTATTTTCTAAACACTTTGGTATACTTTAGAAAGTTTAAGTAAATACCGTGTAATTAAGCTCACATAAGATGAAAATCTTTGATTTTCAACAAAACTTTAGGATACTTTTATACACAAAGCATATAACTTTAAATAGTTTAAGTGTTTAAAAAGCTTTTGTGTCTTTTGTGGTTTTATAACGTTTAAATAACTTTTTCATTAATTTCGTTGTATAAATAATGAGCCATGAAAGAAAAATGGATTGCTTATCCCACCATTTTGGAAGGGGAAACAGTTGAATTAATTCCTCTTGAAAAACAGCATTTTGAAGAATTATATACTGCCGCATCAGATAAAGAACTTTGGGAACTCATTCCTACTGACTGTTCAGAGGAGACGATGTTTTATAAAACTTATGAATTCGCTTTATCAGAAAGAGAAACCGGAAATCAGTACCCGTTTGTCATACGACATAAAGAAACCGGAAAATTGATCGGCTCCACCCGCTTTTTTGAAATATATCCAGCAGACAGAAAACTGGAAATCGGATGGACATGGATCACCAAAGAGTTCTGGGGAACAGCCATCAACCTGGAATGCAAATTACTACTGCTCACCTTCTGCTTTGATGTACTGAAAACAAACAGGGTACAGTTGAAAACGAAAGACGATAATTTCAGATCACGAAAAGCGATCGAAAAAATCGGTGGTGTATTTGAAGGTATTTTACGTAAAGACAAAGTTCTCAGGGATGGAAGCACAAGAAATGCGGCTTATTATAGTATTTTGGATGATGAATGGGCCACTGCAAAATTTAAAATTGAAGCTTTGATTAAAGAAAAGCAAAGTATTGGTTAAAAGTATACCATAAAAAACACCCGATATTTGAAACGGGTGTTTGTATTTATTTAATTGAAAGACTGTCTGTAACTCAATGGTGTTTTATCGGTTTTCTTTTTAAAGAGCTTATTGAAAGACTGCGGATGTTCAAATCCAAGAGCATACGCTACTTCAGATACAGAAAAACCTGTGGTAGTAAGATATTCTTTCGCCTTTTCAATCAGTTTTTCATGAATATGCTGCTGGGCATTTAATCCGGTAAGGTTACGAAGCATATCACTCAGATAATGGGGTGACAGATTGAGCGTGGAGGCCAGAAATTCTACCGTAGGAAGCCCTTTATTTAAGGTTTCCTGCTCGTTAAAATACTTTTCCAGCACAACATCCATTTTAGCCAGTACATCATTATTAACTGCCTTTCTGGTGATAAACTGTCTTTTATAAAAACGGTTGCTGTAATTAAGAAGCACATCAATATAAGAAACAATAACGTCCTGACTCACTTCATCAATAGCTGTATTGAGTTCATTTCCAATATTATCCAACAAGCCTGTTATCGTTGTCTTTTCCTGATCAGACAAGTGCAGTGCTTCATTTGTATCATAAGAAAAGAAACCGAAGTTTTTGATATTCTTTGCCAAAGGATAACTTCTGATGAAATCCGGATGTACCAACAAAGTATATCCGCAGTATTCTGCATTCTCATCAGTAGAAAGAACCTGACCGGGAGCAGTAAACATCATTCCTCCCTCATTGAAATCATAATATCCCTGTCCATAGCCCATTTTTCCAACCGTGGAATATTTATACGAGATCTTATAAAAATTCAGGATAAAGCTTCTCTTCAGCATATCTTTTCTGATGCTCATTTTCGTATTATCCACAAGGCTTACCAACGGATGAAGCGGCTTGGGCAGCTGCAGCATATTGTGCAATTCTGATATGGATGAGATCTTCAGTGGAATATTATCTTTCTTTTCCATGATATAAAATTATAAATTATTGGGTGAAAAAGACAGTACAAATGTAATTTACTTATACTGTCTTTCAAAAACCTGATTACATAAACTGTTTTCCGAACTGCTCTCTGAATGCTTCATCACCTAGTTCAAGACGCTGTGCATAGATGGCTTTAGCATCTTCTCCGGCCACATATCTCAGTTGTTTTTTACCATCTGTTGCAGCCTCATAGACTACTGCTGCAATCTGTTCCGGTGTAGAAGCCGCTTCCATCATCCCTTCCATTTTAGAAAACAGAGAATTCGTCATGTCTTCATAAGCAGGACTGGATGCTGAGTCCAGAGAACGACTTACAAAATCCGTCTTGATTCCTCCGGGAGAAACAGTTTTAATATCAATCCCCAAAGTATTAAGCTCAAAAGCTAAGCTTTCACTCCACCCTTCAAGCGCCCACTTGGTCGCGTGATAAGTAGAACCCAATGGGAACGCTACCAGTCCTCCTATAGACGTTGTAGAAATGAACATTCCTCTTTTCTGTTCTCTGAAGTAAGGAATAAATGCCTGTGTAACGCGTATAACCCCTAATAAATTCGTGTCAAGCTGTTTGACGATCTGATCATCAGAAAGCGCTTCCAAAGGTCCTATAAGGCCATATCCTGCGTTATTATACACCACATCGATGTCTCCAAGTTCAAGAGCCTGCTTTACAGTAGACTTAATCTGTTCCGGATTGGTAACATCCAGCGGAAGTACAGTTACATTCTCCAAAGCCGCAAGATCAGCAGCTGCTTCAGGGTTTCTCATAGTCGCGATTACTTTCCATCCGTTGTTTTGAAATAATTGGGCTGCTGCTTTTCCTAATCCTGTAGAAGCACCTGTTATAAAAATTGTTTTCATTTTTCCTGGTTTAAAATTACAGGACAAAGTTCTGCATTACAACAAACGCCGGAGTTGCCAAAATGGGGTAAGGTGTAGCCAAAACGGATTCTTCAATACATTTGTTTTTTGTAAGTTTGTCCCGATCTATTTTTATGGCAGAATATATTCTTGACAACATCAATATCAGTACACTTTCCGTATATGACCTGCTGAAACATACCTCAGACAGTACGTTTATCGGGATCAGGGATTTTCGTGAGATCTATCCTGTTGCTATTGAAAACAATACAGGAATATTTACAAAAGAGTCTTCATTACAGGATTTTCCGGTGGTTACCATCAGCAAAATAAACAGCACTCTGCTTTGTTCATGCACCTGCAGCAATGAAAAGAACCAGCTTTGTTCTCATCAGGCAGAAATAATCTACTGCATTATTGAAGATAAAAACTATCGCCTGTTTTTTGATGAAGCACTCCGCAAAAAAACCTTTCTTCCCAGAGCAAAAGAATATGGTCTGGAAAATGAGCCGGATCTGGATCACTATTTTGAATTGGAGTATACTGAAGGTAAAATTAAAATACTGTCCAGAATCAAAGAAATGCTTCCTGCAGATGATGTGATGCTGACAAGGGATCTTCTTCCTCAGCTTCCTTCTAAACTGGATGAGCTGGCAGTATTGGAATCGGGTAAAAAGCAGATATTGGTTATCGGTAAACACCGTTATTACAATCATATGACCTTCTCACTGATGGAGGCAGAAATAACACAGACAGGAAAGCTCAAAAATCCCGTAACTCCTGTAGATGCTATGCAGCTTATCTGGAAAGCAGAGAAACCGGCAGACATCAAATTTTATACTGCCATTACTACTTTTCAGAACAACTATAATGAAGATTACAATCCTGCAGAACTGGAAGCGTTAAAACTTATTGTACGGAATCCTCTGGAGCTGGAAGTCTATTATCATGACCGGGAAATCGCAGAAACCGTTTCCGCAAAGTCACTTTCTCATATTGAACTAAACACTTTAGATGCAGAGGTTCAACTATCTGTCTTTAAGAAATATCCGTTTTTTGAAATCACCGGAGAACTGTTGTTTAATGACATTGCTCTTCCCTTTAAAAA
This sequence comes from Chryseobacterium sp. NRRL B-14798, assembly GCF_050470705.1. NCBI lineage: Bacteria > Pseudomonadati > Bacteroidota > Flavobacteriia > Flavobacteriales > Weeksellaceae > Chryseobacterium > Chryseobacterium sp. NRRL B-14798. Next base: position 2,880,949 of record NZ_JBFLUL010000005.1, read on the forward strand.
TATTGTTCTCAGAAATGAGTATTTTGTGTATAACCGAAATATTTTCAGCTTTGTAGACAATCCGGACATGCTCAGAATCATCCGGTTCTTTAAGGCTCATAATGAAATTCTACTGGTTCATTCTTCAAAATATGAAGCTTTCATGCAGGACATTCTGTCTGCTTTAGAAGAACGTATTCATATTAATTACAGCTACATACAACCTGCAACGAAAGTACAGCTTGAAGACAAGAATTATCAGACTGAAAAAGTCATTTATCTCCGTCAGCAGGAAAATTATATAGGAATTACTCCCGTCATGAAATATGGTGATGTGGAAGTTCCGGTCTATTCCAGGAAGCAGCTTTTTGATACAGATCAGAACGGAAATCCATTTAAAATAGAAAGAAATGAATCAGCCGAAGCCCGCTTTACTTCTTTGGTGATGCAGCAGCATCCTGATTTTGAAGACCAGATGGACGGCTATCAGTATTTTTATCTTCACAGGGATAAGTTCCTGGATAACAACTGGTTTCTTGAAGCTTTTGAAACCTGGAGAAACGAAGGGATCATCATACTTGGCTTTAACGAATTAAAAAACAATAAATTAAACCCTCACCGGGCAAAAATCAATATTCAGATTACCAGCGGACTGGATTGGTTTAACGCTAAACTGAAAGTAGGATTTGGTTCCAAAGAAGCTTCTCTGAAACAGCTTCACCGGGCCATCCGGAATAAGAGTAAATTCGTCCAGCTGGATGATGGCAGCATGGGAATTCTTCCCGAAGAATGGATGGAAAAGATAGCTGCTTATTTCAGAGCAGGAGAAATTGATGAAGAGCTTTTAAAGATTCCGAAAATCAATTTTTCGGAGGTAACGTCACTATTTGAAAAAGAAATTCTGAGCAAGGAGATTCAGGAAGAACTTACCTCCTATTCTACAAAGTTTTCAAAAGTAAAAGACATCCCGGAAACGGCTGTTCCCGCTGAGCTGAATGCTGAGTTGAGAGATTACCAGCATGACGGACTCAACTGGCTTAATTTTCTTGACAGTTTCAACTTCGGAGGATGTCTTGCTGATGATATGGGGCTTGGAAAAACCATTCAGATCATTGCTTTTATTCTTTCACAGAGGGAAAAAAGAGGCCACACCACCAATCTGATTGTGGTTCCTACTTCCCTGATTTTCAACTGGCAGGAAGAGATCAGCAGATTTGCACCTTCCATAAAAGTTCTGCTTCATTATGGTGCAGACCGTCCAAAAACAACCGCTCATATGCCTGATTACGAAGTAGTTCTTACCACTTACGGAATGCTACTTTCGGACATTCAATTTTTGAAAAAGCTTAATTTCAATTATGTGTTTCTGGATGAATCACAGGTGATTAAAAATCCTAATTCAGAAAGGTATAAAGCGGCACGTCTGCTTCAATCAAGAAACAGAATCGTACTAACGGGGACGCCCGTTGAAAACAGCACTTTTGATCTTTACAGTCAGCTTTCTTTTGCCTGTCCCGGATTGTTGGGAAGCAAACAGTATTTTAAAGACATTTATGCTATCCCTATTGATAAATTTGAGTACAGCAAACGTGCCATAGAGCTTCAGCAAAAGATAAAGCCATTTATCCTCAGAAGAACTAAGAAACAGGTTGCCAAAGAACTTCCGCAGAAAACTGAAACAGTAATCTACTGTGAAATGAATACGGAACAGCGCAAAATTTATGATGCTTATGAAAAGGAACTTCGTGAGTTTATTGCCGCCAACGATGACGATGATCTGAACAAGAACAGCATGCATGTTCTTACAGGCCTTACGAGGCTCAGACAGATCTGTAATTCCCCTGTTCTGATGAAAGAGGGATACTCCGGTGAAAATGCCGTTAAAATCGAAATTCTGATGGAGCAAATCCTTGGGAAGTCAAAAGATCATAAAATCCTTGTTTTCTCACAGTTTGTAGGCATGCTTGATTTGATCAAAGCTGAACTGGAACACAACAGCATTCAGTTTGAATATTTAACGGGTCAAACGAAAGACAGAGGGGAAAAAGTAGCTCATTTTCAGAACAATGAAGATATCCGTGTATTTTTGATCAGCTTAAAGGCCGGAGGTGTCGGTCTCAATCTTACCCAAGCAGATTATATCTATCTTGTTGACCCATGGTGGAATCCTGCAGCTGAAAACCAGGCTATTGACCGCAGTTACCGTATAGGACAGACTAAAAATGTAATTGCTGTACGGATGATATGCTCCAATACTGTAGAAGAAAAGATTCTTACGCTTCAGAAAAAGAAAAAAGAACTGGCTCAGAATCTATTGACCACTGACGGAAAGAAGCTTCAGGGATTGTCTAAGCAGGATTTGATGGATTTACTGGGATCTGAATCATAATATAAAAGCTTAAAAACAGCAAATAAAAAACCGACAGGTAAAAGACCTGTCGATTAAAAAACAAAAATTGATATGGATATGATTTAGATATGATGTTTCTATTTTTTAATAATTTTTTCTGTAACTGTTTTCTGATTTTTTGTATGAATTTTGATCAAATAAGTTCCTGGAACAAAACGGTCCATTGAAATCGTCATCGAATTACCTTCCAGCATCTTTTGTCCGGACATGTTATAAATTTCATATTTCTCCAATCCTTCTTTCATCTTGATTGTTACAGAATTAGCGGTAGGATTTGGATATATTGTAACAAGAGTCGATACCTCTTTGGAAACTTCAAGGATTGAAAGACTCTCAGGCTGAATATTTATAGTATAATCTTCTGCCTGACCGATAAACCAATCTGAAGGACACGGAAGATTCTTCAAAGCTCCCATCCATGAATTGGATTCATAGGCTTTTACCAGTCTGAAACGGGTTTCTCCCAACTGTGCTCCTGCCGGAATGGTGATATTTCCCGTTGTCACCCCGGACTGCCGGCCGGGAACCGGATTGGAATTATCCAGATAGCCCAGATTAAACTGCTCATCGGCATCAAACTGATTATTATGGTTAAAATCAATATAAGCATATGCGGATACGGTGGTTTGGCCATGGGTACCACCTGTAATATTTATAGGATAGCTATTTCCACGGTTCACATTGAAAACTGTTGCTGTAAAGTTTTCAAGTACATCAGAATTCCCGTCAAGTGCACTGTTTCTGATAACTCCGGCAAATTCTACCGTACTGATTTCACTCACGCTTGAGCTTGTAATATTTTCAGTACCGCAATAAGGAGCCGGGAAACTCGCTGTATTTCCAATGATATTCACTGTATAATCTTCCGTCTGCCCTGCTCTTAAACTGCTGTCGCAAGCTGAATTGATAGAATTAGCCGCTGCCGGATTTGAATAAGCCTGAACATTGGTGTTTTTAAGAACTCTCATTCTTGTACTTCCGCTGGCAACATTAGCCGGGATTGCTATGGTATTATTGACTGTAAAAGCATTGGCCGGGATAGCGGCATCAAGTCTTCCGATATAAAAGCTCTCTCCTGCATCATCAAAATTTCCGTTCTGATTAAAGTCTATAAAAACAACTACATCGCTGGGAAATGTACTGGAAGGACCTTGCACAGAGATTGGATAAGAACTTCCCGACTGCAGATCTGTGGAGATTGCCGTAAAATTCTCATAAATTTGTGCATTGGAGGACTGAACAGATGATGAATTATTAATCGTTCCGAAAGTCACATTACTGATCATATTACTGTCAGCTCCATACTGAAAGGTTGGCATACAATATTGCAGCTGCGCATTCGTCAGGGATGCAAGTACAATACCAGAAAGAGTAGTTATTTTTTTCATTTTCTTTGTTCAATTTCTTGGGACAAATTTATATTTATTTAGAATGAATAAAAATAAGAATGTAATGATATTTGTCAGTTTAATAAAAATAGAGCTTTAAACCTTCGTCTGTAATCATTGAATATTCTGTTTGACCAATGGATAATCAATCTGTTACCAACACAAAAGATCCTTCTCAAATTTAACTTTAAGAAAGATCTTTTTTAATATAATAATTGGAATCTAAAGTATTTTATCCCTTTTAGCCCATACTTTCAATAAGAACGGCGGAAGCGCCTCCTCCTCCATTACAGATGGCGGCAATTCCATACTTCCCTTTTTCCCGGTGTAAAACATTCACTAAAGTGGTCACAATTCTTGCTCCTGAAGCACCGATCGGATGCCCTAATGCCACTGCACCTCCATATACATTGACTTTGTTCAGGTCATAACCCAGGATTTTCTGATTGGATAAGATGACTGAAGAATACGCTTCATTAATCTCGAAAAAGTCGATATCTGACAGATTGAGACCTGTTTGTTTCAACAATTTCTGAATAGCGATGGAAGGTGAAGTGGTAAACCATTCCGGTGCCTGCGCAGCATCTGCATAGGCTATTATTTTTGCCAAAGGTTTCAGATTATGGTTTTCTATAGCTTCTGAAGAGGCTAATATTATGGCAGAAGCTCCATCATTCAGATTGCTGGAATTGGCTGCTGTGAGGGTCCCATCTTCTTCAAATGCAGGTTTCAAAAGAGAGATTTTCTCCGGGATAAGCTTATCAATATCTTCGTCTTTATCAACGATTGCAATTCCTTTTTTACCTTCAATGGATATTAGGATCAATTCGTTGCCAAACTTGCCGTTTTTTGCCGCTTCCTGAGCTCTCTGGTATGAGAGAAGGGCATAATCATCAAGCTCCTGTCTGGTAAGTCCATATTTCTTCACACCTAATTCAGCTGCACTTCCCATGTGGAAATCATTGTAGACATCCCAAAGTCCATCTTTAATCAATCCGTCCGTAAGATTGATATCTCCCAGCTTTATTCCCTGGCGGATTTTGACATAATGCGGAACGTTGCTCATGCTTTCCATTCCTCCCGTCATAACAATATGATCCATCCCAAGCTGAATCTGCTGTGCACCCATCATTGCCGATTTCATTCCGGAAGCACAAACTTTGTTGATTGTGGTAGCGTCTTTGTCGACAGGAATTCCGGCAAAGATAGCCGCCTGCCTTGCTGGCGATTGTCCCAATCCGGCACTCAGCACATTTCCCATGTATACACTGTCTATATGTTCCGGAGCAAGTCCGATACTTTCGTAAGCATTCTGAATGGCCAAAGCCCCCAGCTGAGGTGCTGTAAATCCTGACAGACTTCCCATAAAACCACCAATCGGGGTTCGTTTTGCTGCTACTATAAATACTTCTTTCATAGATTTTATTTTTAAATATACCGACCGGTATATTATTGTTTTTAAAAAAATCCTTTTTTATTTTGACAAAGGAATATAGCAAAGATAGCTAAAATATACCAATCGGTATATTAATAAGAAGGAAAAAATCTTACTTTCTGGGTAAGATTTTATTATTTATGCTCTGCTTAGCTGATCGAGTTTTTTTAATAATGTAGGAATCCTGTAAGCGCCATGCATTTGCTCTACTTTCGACTGAACTTCATCTACATTCATTCCTCTGGCAGTAACAAATAGCGGAGTCTTGCTTTCTCCACGAAATACACTTCTCCGCTGGAAATCCGGCGTTGTAAATTCATTTTTTGCAATCCCAACTATAGGATACTTTTCTTCCAGTTCTTCATACAGATGACCACCCAGGCCAATTTTCCCGTGATCATCCAAAGTGACGTATCCATCCACAATAATGATATCTCCGGATTTTAATGTAATTTTCTTCAGCAGGCTTACAATACAGGGCAATTCTCTTTTATAGAAGGCTCCGCTTTCATATTCTGAACTCACAGGAGTTTGTTCTATAAACGTTTCCACTTCTTTTTCAGAGGTCCAGTCTTCAAATGCAATACACACGGTATTAGCATAATCCTCATAATAATAGGTATCAAATGCGTAAATCATATTTCTTTCTTAAAAAACTCACCGAAGTGCCACAATATTCCTGACGGATCATGTACAAAGCACTCTTTCCCCCAATCCATTGTTCTTACAGGAGTAAGCCTCACACTTTCATATTTTTCTGTAAGCTCCAGAGACAAGAGTTCTTTCCAGAATTCATCGGTATCGGCAACTTCTATAAAGATCATGGTATTATCCACCCAATCTTTTGCATAATAATCCTGAAGGTAAAAGCCTATTTCTTCTCTTACAAACAGTGATAATTTCGGTTCAAGGACAACTTCCTCAAATCCCAGATCTCTGTAAAAATTTCTGCTGATCTCAAAGTTTTGTGCTCCGATAAAAGGTCTGATGGATTTTAGTTTTTGGGACATCATATTTTTATTTTTCCAGTTTTCATAAGTCATTTCAAACCTGATTTCTCCATTTCCGTGAGTTCCAGCTTCCTTCCAGCCAGATTTTCTGTAGAAGATCTCAGCTCTTGTTTTTGGTGAGGTCCCCAACCATACGGAATCTTTGTTTTGTTCAAAATACCAGTTGAGCATAATATCATGAAGTTTTCTACCCAATCCCTGGTTTTCAAAATCCGGATGTACAAAAAGTGCCCAGATATTGTTTTCTTTCAGATCTGCAATGGAAAAACCAACGATCTGATCTTCCACCTCACAAACCCAGCCTTTCCCTCTTTGAAACAGAAACTCTTCACAATCTTTATCAGTAACCAATCCAGGATCTGACAGCGTGTTTTCTTTCACAGCGTTTCTCACAATCTGTATTTGTGGAATATCTTCTGGCCTTGCTTCTCGGATTATGGTTTTCATGTTGATGGTTTGTTGGTAAACGCAAAGGCGCAAAATATTTTATGATGAAGTTTTTAAGGCGCAAGGATTTTATTTTCGATAAAATTTGATCATGTTCAAAGCGCTATAAATAAAAGATACTTTATGCCTTTGGGCCTACCAATGTATTTCAGTGTAATCTAAAATTAATAATTATTTTCTGTCAACCACAATTCTTTCTTCCCTGTTGGCAATATCCCATGCTGTGGTAAAAATAAGCTGGGTTCTTTTTTCCAATAACTGATAATCAATCTTTTCGGGATCGTCACTTGGTTTGTGATAGTCTTCGTGAATACCGTCAAAGAAGAAGGCTACAGGAATATTATGCTTGGCAAAATTATAGTGGTCTGAACGGTAATACAATTGTTCAGGATCATTCAAGTCATCGTATTTGTAATTCAGTTCCAGGTTGTTGGTCCTTTTGTTAGCTGCTTCGTTAATGACTTTAAGCTGAGAGCTTAACATATCAGAACCAATTACATAAACATATTGCTTACCTCTGTTGGCAGGATCATCACGTCCGATCATATCAATATTAAGGTCAACAACGGTATTGGCTAATGGAAAAACAGGGTTTTCGGAATAATATTCTGAACCGAAAAGTCCATGTTCTTCTCCTGTAACATGGAGAAACAGGATTGATCTTTTAGGCCCTTTTCCTGCTTTTTTAGCTTGCTGAAATGCTTTGGCTATTTCCATTACAGCAACGGTTCCGCTTCCGTCATCATCTGCTCCGTTGTATACCACTCCATTTTTTGTACCTACATGGTCATAATGTGCTGAAACCACTACAATCTCGTCCGGCTTTTCACTTCCTTCAATAAACGCTAAAATATTTTCAGAATCAGGAAGATTGCCACCACCTCTTTTCTTCATGAATTCAGACGGCACTTTCTGATAGTAAGATCCTAATGCTTTAGGAGCTGCAATACCCAGATTTTTGTAATAATTAATCATATACTCACCCGCTTTTTTCTGCCCCTTGCTTCCGGTATCGCGCCCTTCCATATCATCTGCTGCAATAACGTACAGGTTTTTCTTTAAATCCTCTGCATTAATCTCTTTATAGGCATTGTTAAATGCTTTGTTATGTTTTGTTGAAACAGAATGTGGCGCGCTTCCGTCAGCTATTTTTGCCGTTCCGCAACTGGTTACTACCGCCATGGCCAATAACGGGATAAGTATTTTTTTCATAAAGAATAAATTTCTTAAAAATAACAATTTTTATTGAATCCCCGCATTGATAATCAACAGGACAAAATAATATGCAGTTCATTACAAATCTACCAACACATAGGCCTAAGTATAATTTTGATATTAAAATTTTATTATATTTGATAAAAATACAAAATAAGTGAAAGAAATTTACGGATTTACTCATTATTCCTTTTTTACGGAAATGTCCGAGCTGGCAGCCAGGCACGGAAGCTTTGATCTTTCTCTGGGACTTCCCGATTTTGATATTGATGAACGCCTGAAAGTATTTTTAAAGGAAGCTGCTGAGCACAACACGCATCACTATGAACCTCTTGCAGGCAATCCTCTGCTGATGGAGAGCATTATCAGATTCAATGCAAAACGAATTCATCAAATAACGGTTACCACAAAGGAAATCACGATTGTACCCTGTGCAACCTTTGCTTTATATACTGCACTTAAATCAATTCTGAATCAAGGTAATGAAGTTATCATTATTCAACCTTCATACTACACTTATGGGCCAGCTGTTGTTATGAATAGAGGAATTCCTGTTTATTATGATCTTGATGGTGATTTTACCATAGATTGGGATCTGTTTAAAGACTGTATTACTGAAAAGACAAGAGCAGTCATTGTCAACTCTCCCCAGAATCCAACCGGAAAAATATGGAAAAAAGAAGACTGGAATCAGCTCTATGAACTGATCAAAGACCGTGATATTTATTTGATTTCAGAAGAAATATATGATACTTATTGTTATGATGAAACTGAACATTACAGTTCTTTCATCCATCCTGAACTCAGGAAAAAGACTTTCTGTATTTTTTCTTTTGGTAAAATGTTTCATACTTCGGGATGGAAAGTGAGTTATATGCTTGCTTCAGAAGTTTTAACAACAAGATTTCAATGTCATCAACAGTATATTTCTTACAGTGCCAATGCTCCGGCACAATATGCCATCGCCAAATATCTTGATGTATTTGATCCGCTTATCAATAAAAAACTCATGCAGAAGAAAAGAGATATTTTTAATGAAATGATGAAGGAAACCCCTTTTCAGATTGAACAACAAGCGGAAGGAAGTGTTTTCCAGGTTGTAAATTTCAGGAGTATTTCTAAAAGCATGACAGATGTAGAGTTTTCAAAATGGCTTACGATAGAGAAAAAAGTTTCCTGTCTCCCACTTTCTGCTTTTTATAATTCCAGAGACAATTCAGATTATATCAGGTTTAGTTTTGCTAAAAAAGATGAATTGATCATTCAGGCCCTGGAGCATTTGAAAAGGAATCTTTGATGTTGCTGCAGTTGTTTTTCCCACAGATTGCACAGATGCTTTTTTTAACCACAGATTGCGCAGATTTTCACAGATGATTGTAGATATTTATTTGTGTGAGTTTCGTTTTATAATCTACAAAAGCATCGCCCTGGCGATGCTTTTGTACTATTTATGCTTTGATTTTAAAGAGCCAATACTCTTACATCAATTCTCCTGTTTTTTGCTTTACATTCATCAGTATCATTGCCTTTACATACAGGATATTGTGATCCGTATCCCTCTGCTTCTATTCTGTCTGCTGCAATACCTAGCTCAAGCAGTTTGAGTTTGGCTGTCTGCGCTCTCAGATTGGATAATTTAAGGTTACTGTCCTCGTTACCACTGTTGTCTGTATATCCGCCCAATTTTATTTTCAGATCGGGATAAGCATTTAAAATTTCTGCCAGCGTATTGAGCTGAAGTGCGGATTCCACTTTCAGATCGCTGGAACCTGTTTCAAAATAAAGGTTTTCAATGGTGTACCATTTATTGGGATCTAAAGCCGATTTATCTTTTTGTTTCACCACATTATAAAGTTGGTAAAGCTGGCTTCCATCACCTATGGCAATTGTTTTTCCTCCATTCAGTTTTATTTTCTGAAGATTTCCTGTTTCATACACAAAGTCCCCGTTTTCGTTAAGATATCCTTTAATTTCTCCGGGAACAGCAGTAATGATCGGAGTATCGCCACTTACAGCTGATGCCATACCGGAAACTCCTGTAAGACTTTCAATTTTTGCTTTTCTGTTGGCTTCAATTTTATCTTTATGCAAAACAGCCAAAGTAGGTGCAATTACCAGAGAAACAATTGACATTAATTTAATCAGAATATTCATCGATGGTCCTGATGTATCTTTAAACGGATCTCCCACCGTATCACCTGTCACAGATGCTTTGTGAGGTTCTGAGCCTTTATAATAAGTCTGACCATTGATGTCAACTCCTTTTTCAAATGATTTTTTGGCATTATCCCAGGCTCCGCCTGCATTGTTCTGGAACATTCCCATCAAAACGCCGCATACTGTAGCACCAGCCAGGAATCCTCCCAGTACTTCGGGACCAAAAATAAATCCTATTAATAAAGGAGAAACGATGGCAATTGCGCCGGGAAGCATCATTTTTCTGATGGACGCATCGGTAGAAATGGCAACACATTTTTCATATTCGGGCTGTGCTTTTCCTTCCAGGATTCCCGGAATTTCGCGGAACTGTCTTCTTACTTCTTCTACCATGGCCATGGCAGCCTGTCCTACTGCGGTGATCGCCAATGAGGAGAAGATAAACGGAATCATTCCTCCGACAAAAAGTCCGGCAAGAACGTCTGCTCTATAAATGTCGATACCATCAATTCCTGCGATTCCTACAAATGCTGCAAATAATGCTAAAGCAGTCAGAGCAGCTGAAGCAATGGCAAATCCTTTTCCGGTAGCAGCCGTTGTATTTCCTACAGCATCCAGAATATCTGTTTTTTCACGTACTTCTTTGGGAAGCTCACTCATTTCTGCAATACCTCCGGCATTGTCTGCAATAGGTCCGAAAGCATCAATAGCAAGCTGCATTGCTGTGGTAGCCATCATTCCAGCTGCGGCAATGGCCACTCCGTAAAGTCCGGCACACAGATAAGAACCATAGATTCCTCCTGCCAGTACAATGATGGGAAGTAAAGTAGATTCCATCCCAACGGAAAGTCCGCCGATAATATTGGTTGCGTGCCCTGTAGAAGACTGTCTCACAATACTGGAAACCGGTCTTTTTCCCATGGCTGTATAATATTCTGTAATGATACTCATTAAGGTTCCTACTACTAATCCCACCATTATCGCTCCGAAAACACCCATTTTAGTAAACTCATGTCCTCTTAAAACCATTTTTTCAGGAAGGATATACGTTACCAGGAAATAGGAAGCAATAGCCGTAATCACAATACTTCCCCAGTTTCCAAGATTTAATGCATTCTGTACGCTGGAAGTGGATGAACCTTCATTATCATTAATTTTTACAAATAAAGTTCCGATCATTGAAAATATAATTCCCGTTCCTGCAATCAGCATCGGTAAAAGAATCGGGGCAAAGCCTCCGAAGGCATCATCAGAAACAGTTTCTCTACCTAATACCATCGTGGCAAGAACTGTCGCCACATACGATCCGAAAAGGTCTGCTCCCATTCCAGCAACGTCTCCTACATTGTCTCCCACATTATCTGCAATGGTAGCCGGGTTTCGGGGATCGTCTTCTGGAATTCCGGCTTCCACTTTTCCCACAAGGTCAGCACCTACGTCTGCCGCTTTTGTATAAATACCGCCTCCTACTCTTGCAAAAAGGGCGATAGATTCAGCACCCAGAGAAAATCCGGTGAGAATTTCAATGGTTCTTTCCATTTCGTGGGAATCTACGGTAGCTTCAGGGGCAAAAATCTGCTTAATGATCAGAAATAAAGCACCTAATCCTAAAACAGCAAGGCCAGCTACTCCCATTCCCATCACAGAACCTCCGGTAAAAGATACTTTAAGGGCTTTTGATAGTGAAGTTCTTGCCGCTTCAGCTGTTCTGACATTAGCTTTGGTAGCGATTTTCATTCCGATAAAACCTGCACATGCTGAGAAAATAGCACCTACTACAAAGGCAATTCCTATACTCCAGTGTGAATTGGCATTACTTGACCCCATCACTGCCAGTAAAATGGCAACGACTACAACAAAGTACGTTAAGATTTTGTATTCAGCCTTTAGAAAAGCCATTGCGCCATCTGCAATGTGGCCGCTGATTGTTTTCATTTTTTCATTTCCGGCATTCTGTTTATTGACCCAGCTGCTCTGAAGAAATGTATAAAGCAAAGCTATGACACCAAAAATTGGCACTAACACAAATAGATCCATAGTTTATTATTTTATATTAAAAAATTGAGATTAGTCTTATAAATATAATGAAATTATAAACACGCAATAAAATTCACTAATAATAATCTATTATTTTGTAAATTTGTTTCTCACCACAATTTGAATTAATTATTTATGAAAAGGATTTTATATACACTTTTTTTATCTGTAAGCATAAGCAGTTGTCATAATAAGATACCTAAAGAAAAAGCTGAAATACTCTATTTTGGAGGTCCTATTATAACCATGGAGGATTCTCTTCCGCAAGTTGAAGCAGTAGCAGTTAAAGACGGGAAAATACTTTTTGCCGGAACAAAATCGGAGGCAGAACGTTTTTCAGAGCCGGCCACCAAAATGATTAATTTAAATGGAAAAACCCTTCTTCCCGGTTTTATAGATGTTCATGGGCATCTTACTTCAAGAGCAGGAATTATGGATGCTGTAGATCTGTCTCCCGAACCCTATGGCACGGTGAATTCAATCAAAGATTTGCAGAATACAATTAAAAACTATATCAAAAACAATAAAATTAACGGTCAGCAGCCCATTATCGGAAATGGTTATGATGATGCAATTATGACAGAGCATCGTCATCCTACAAAAACAGAACTGGATGCCATCAGCAAAACCAATCCTATTATTGTTATTCATGCTTCGGGCCATGCCAGCGTTGCAAACAGCGCCATGTTACAACTGCTGGGAATAACAGAGTCATCAAAAGATCCTGAAGGAGGACACATTGGCAGGGACAAAAAAACAGGAAAACTGAACGGAAAACTAGAAGAGAATGCCAGTTTCACTGCTTTATTGACCTTAACGGAAAAAATGAATACAGGCAAAGATCCTCAGGCTCACGCCATGGAAAACCTGATGAAGGCTCAGGATGAATGGCTCAGCTATGGACAGACTACCATTTGTGATGGGAGAACAATGGGCGAAAGTGTTGCTCTGTTAGAAAAGGCAGCATCTCAACATCTTTTTAAAGCTGATGTTGTATACTTTCCCGATTATGAATATTTCAAAAAGGATTTCAACAGTTTCAGACCAAAATATATGAAATATGAAAACCGCTTGAAACTGGCCGGGTTCAAATTTTCTGATGACGGTTCTCCACAAGGTAAAACGGCCTGGCTCACTCAGCCTTATTTAGTTCCACCTGAAGGTCAATCTACAGATTACAAAGGATTTCCCATCTTTACGGATGAAACGTTATATAACGACCTGAAAACACTTTTCCAGAATCATATAACCGCACAGCTTCATGTGAATGGAGATGCTGCAATAGATCAGGCTATACGGGTTATTAAAAGGTTAAAAGATGAAAATATTTACCATCCGGAATTGCGGGCAACCTTAATTCATGTACAAAACAGCCGCCCGGATCACATTCAAAAAATAAAAGAATTGGGGGTAATTCCTTCTTACTTTTCTACTCATGCGTATTTATGGGGAGACTGGCATTATTCAAGTGTTTTCGGCCCTGAAAGAGCTTCTTTTATAAGCCCGGCAAATTCAGCATTAAAAGCAGGAATTATTTTTACCATTCATCATGACGCTCCGGTTACACCACCCGATCTGATTACCGCAGTTTATGCAGCAGTGAATAGAAAGACGCGTTCGGGAATGATCTTAGGACCTAATGAAAGAATCACTCCCATGGAAGCTTTAAAAGCGATTACCATTAACGGAGCCTATCAGTTGCAGGAAGAAAATAAAAAAGGTTCTATTAAAGCAGGTAAAATGGCTGACTTTGTTATTCTTGATCAGAATCCTTTAACGATAAGCCCTGAAAATCTCAGAAATATTAAGGTGCTTGAAACGATAAAAGAAGGAAATTCCGTATACAAAAGAAACTGAATTTATTGATATCATAAAATATTCACAAAGAAAAAGCAGATGAATTTTCATCTGCTTTTTTGTATGCGTTGGGAAGAAAATCTTATCCTCCGAATTTTTCTGCGTAATCAGCCTGAGAAGCTTTGATCACTTTTCTTGCGTGCTCAGCTCCGTAAACTTCCTGGATTCTGCATTTTGCAGGCTCATCCGGTAAGTTTTTATAGGTAAGGAAGTAGTGCATTAATCTTTTTACTTCTGCTTCCGGTAATTCAGAAATATCTCTGAAGTGTCCGAAAGCGTGGTCATTGATCATTACAGCAACAATTTTATCATCCGCTTCACCACCGTCGATCATTTTGAAACCACCGATTGGAATAGCTTCCATCAATAAACCTCCTGCATGGATGTTGTGAGAACTTAAAACACAGATATCAAGCGGGTCATGATCTCCCATCGTTACATCATCAGCTCCAGCCTCTATAGCAAGTTTCATTACTTCATTGTGGCAGTAAGTTCTAGGAACAAAACCATATAAAGCAGGGATAATGTTAGAGAATTTCTGCGGCCTGTCTACCTTTAAATATCCTGTTTCTTTATCTACTTCATATTTAATAGTATCTGAAGGAACAATTTCCACAAATACGTTTACAACATTTGGCGCATCTTCTCCTGCAGAAATTCCGTGCCATGGATGTGCTTTAAAATTTGGAATCATTATTTATCTGTTAATTTTTAAGTTATTATTAAAATTTCTTTTCTTAAATCTTCAATGGTTTCAGCAATATAGTCGTTGCCTTCCATATAGTTCATGATGAAAATCGTTTTGAATTCATCCAGCTGAACTTCTCCTTTTAACCCGTCATAAGTTTTATGAAGCAGTTCTATAATTGCATTTTTTGAGTCTACGATATTCTTCCAGGAGTTTTTTGTAATGTATAACTGCTGTGAAGAGTTGTATTCAAATTCTTCATTGATCGCCTTTTCAGTCAGGAAAATAAACTCATGAACAGCCAGTCCCCTGTCGAACCTCTGTATAAGGTTTGATGGTTTCATTCTGTCCAGAAACAAGGTCATTCTTTCATAGGAATGTGCTTTGTTCTCTGAATTGGATTTCACACTAAGTAATTTGATTTCCTGGTTCTTAAGAGTAATATATGAGTGTACAAATTGTCTGAGCAAAACCAGAAAAGGAATTGCAATAATCAATGCAAATGCATAGGGTAAATATCCTGATAGACTCGTCATAATTTTAGACTGCAAAATTACTAATTATTTTCCGTCTTCTAAAGAGTTTTTAAAGATATCCACTTTAGAAATTTGTATATAGACCAATGCAAGGATAATTATAAGATAAAAGCCAAGCATCATCCTGTTTACCAGAGACGGAAAAACCAAAAATCTCAGCATGACAGTTGTGTAAATAACAGCGAAAAACAAGAGCTGAGCCTGGTTCTTTTTATTGTAAAATGAGAAACGATTGGCTAAAATGATTACAATAAAAATCAATAAGATTGGAAAGTAGGAAGAATTGAACTCTAACATTACATTACTTTTAATAAAGTGAATATAATCTTCAAAGGAAAACGGATCAGGCTGTGACACAGGATAAATCTGAACTTTGGTAAACTGATTCATAAAGAGTGCAGACCAAGAAACCTGATTAAAAGCCTGTATTAAAAAGAAGGAAAGAAATATATATCCGTATGCTACCAGTAATGAACCTGTTTTAATCTGAAAGTTATTTCTATAAAAATAAATAAGGGCGTACAGGAATGAATAGAATATAAAATATTCCGGCCTCGTAAGCACACACAGCATAGCCAATATGCTTGCGAAAAAGAAATTTTTTCTCACTAAAAATACATAAAAGCTCAAAAGAAGCAGCAAGCATGATAAGGAATCTGCTGAAACATGCCGGGCCGATTCCGGCAAAGGCTTGAACAGTGAAATTAAAACAGTAAGGATAAAGGCAAGAGGATAATTTCTCAGAATTTTTATCAAAAAGCTGAAAATCAGAACTAGAATCAAAGCATAAGAGATAACTGAAATCAAAGAGATGGAAGCAGAAGCACTGAAACCTAATTTGAATAATGACCAGCTTATAAAATTATAAAAAGGTTTCACCACAAAAAGCTGCAGCTCTTCTTCGTAGGCTTTGGGATTTTGCGAGATGATTTTATAGTAAGTGCTCTCCCCTTTTGCTACTTCCTCAGCCATTGGATTAACAGGACCAAGTCCCGCGAAATCAGGACTTTTTTCTCTCAGTTCGTCATATACCTTCTGATGAATTTCTTCAATTTTCATTTCAGGACATTCCGTTTTATAGATGAGTCCCATATAGGCTTCCATATCAGTATTGTAGTAATGATGGGTATACAGGTAGTATGACATCATGCATACATAGATTGAAAATATAAAAACAAGAATATTCTTCTTTTTTCCCATACACTGATATTAAGGATACAAATGTAAAAAAACTATCATTTAAAATGCCTAAAGAAAGTTTTTATGAAAGTTCCCTAAAGTTCAAACAGGGCGGGTCTTTGTGTTACTTCATGATAGCACACACTATTTTCATCAAAAAAATGATAGACAAGACTTTTCCTCGTTCTGTTCTTATCTGTGTGAGGTTCTCCGCCATGAAGAATATTGGCGTGCCAGATCAGTAGATCTCCTTTTTTGGCTTTAAAAATTTCTTTCTGTAAGCCTAATTCTTTTACTTTATCTTCCAGAAAGGTTTCATAGGCTCTGTAGCTTTTCTTTCCTATTTTCAGGGCTGTGCCTTCATTATCATAATCGGAATTCAGGAAATAAGGAAGCTTATGACTTTTAGGAATATAATGAAGCGCTCCGTTACTTTCGTCTACATCTTCCAGGGCAATCCATACTCCAAGCAGTCCTCCCAATGGATAAGTAGTCATGTGAATACTGTCAGAATGGGTTTTCTGCTGGCTGCCGTTGATGAAGTTGATACTTTGGAAAAGCTTGGATTTTCCGTCCAGTAAAACAGATAAAAAGTCTAACAGTTCTTTATCACTTCCAATATTTTTAATGATTTCTGAGTGATGGATTGCAAACATCAGCTTTCCTCCGTAAATAAATTTCAAAGTCCCATCCTTCATCAATTTATCAATTTCAGTATTGATTTGATCTGCTGTTTCCGGACTAAGGAAATTTCTCAGAATCATATACCCATTCTCATCATACTGAAGAGCACTTTCTTTATTTTCTTCAGAAAGCTTCTTAAAAAAAGGGGTTTCCTTCAATTTTGTATAATCCAGTGTCCTTTCGCTGGTCGGAAGGTGGGCAAAATCCTTGCTAGAAATACTTGAAAAATAGTTTTTATTGATTCCGTATTTTTTATATAATGGAATATTATGCTTTAATTTATTCTTTTTAAACAAGTTATAAAGCATGTATGATAATTTGTACTGACGAATCTGTTGTAACATAACTGTTTTACTAAGGATTTTATAAAGTTACGGAATATTACTTAATTAGAACCAATCTAAACAATGCTTTTCATCATAAAAAAGACTTTCCTCTCAATATAAGATATCCTAACTTTTTGAAAAGGTTTTTTTTTGAATTCTCAATAATTCCGTAAGGCCTTAATTCCGGCCGGAATCCACGGAAAAATTCCTCAATATTGGGGAGTTCTCCTCCTTCAAAATCAAATATATGAGTTGCAATGTTCTCTTTAATGACATGATCAATCAATACGGATGCTCCTGATAATCTGACATAGTCTTTATCATTAAAATTTCCTAAAAGCGCTACCATACCACAGTCCGTATAGGTAGCAATTATATTGATAATCTTATGCTGATAGTAAAATGCCGTAAATTTGAGGTAACCAAGATGATGAAAACTTTCAAAGATCCTCATGAATTCTCCGAGATCATTTTCTTTGCTCAGCCCTATAGTATTCGCTTCAATAAAAGCTTTAGCTTTATCGTAAGGGATTGTTTTAATTTCTGATTCTTTTAAAACCGCTTCATCTAACCGAAGTTTTCTTTTTCTTTTGGGTGAATATCTCGAATATACTTTCTCATAAGCATCAGGATACAGTAAAAAATTCTTCTTGATTCTGATCTTTGTACGAAGCTGATTGACATCATTGAAAGGATATGCCCTGATCATATAGTTTTTTTCCAGATATTCCAGAAAAGCCTCATTAAGATCCACATCATCTTTAACGGAAAAAACACCAAGCTGCTGACAAAGCTTAGGGTTGTGCACGATTTTCATTCCATATTTTCTTACGAAAGGAACAGGCATTACTGCTTGGTAATCTTTATAAACAAGAATTTCCCAGGGCATTGTAGAAGTAGTATCTAAGAAATGCTTTGTAGCAGAATATTTTCTCTGCTCGGAATTTTCTAAACACTGAGCATATTTTACAAAGTCAATTTCATGGTATTTTAATCTTCTAATCATAACAATCCTGCGTCCGAGAAACTAAAATAAGCATCCTGCGTGACAATAATATGGTCTAAAAGCTGAATACTTAGTGTATTTCCTGCTTCTTTTATTTTCTGTGTGATATTGATGTCTTCCCGGCTTGGTTTTAAGCTTCCGGAAGGGTGATTGTGGGCAATGATAATGCCGGTTGAAAAATGATCCAGTGCGGCTTTATAAAGAGTTCTTACATCTACAATAGACTGGCTGATTCCTCCCTGGGTAAGCTGGGAAACATGAATCACTTTATTACTGTTGTTAAGGAAAATCGCCCAGAATTCTTCTGTTCTCAGGTCAGAGAGCTGGTTTCTGAGAATGACATAGGCATCGTGACTGTTTCCAATCACCGTTTTTTCAGGAATTTCCTGAACAGCTCTTCTTTTTCCGATCTCTAAAGCTGTAATGATTGAAATAGCTTTTGTAGCACCAATTCCTTTGAATTTCATCAGGTCTTTAACGGATAGCAAACTTAGCTGATGCCAGTTGTTATTGACAGAATTCAGAATTTTTCTTGCAAGCTCTACAGCATTCTCATCCCTGTTTCCACTTCCCATAATAATTGCCAACAGCTCAGAATCCGAAAGTGAGCTCTTGCCTTTCTGCAAAAACTTTTCTCTGGGTCTGTCATCTTCTGCAAGAAATTTTATAGCCATGGAAAGGAATTATAAGTTAATAGAATGCATATAAGATGATCGGCTTCTTCGACTGATCAATATATTTTGCCGTTTCTTTAAAAGCATTTATTGAAAGCATAGGACAGCCTAAACTTAAACATGCAGGATTCCGGGATTCAGTATCCGGAATACATCCGTACGAATGGAGAACAATGGCTCTCTGCATAGCATTACTGTTGGTAGAATCCAGACCTGCCAGCCGATACGCTTTACCAAATTTTCCTACATAGCTTTCTCCAATAGCATATTTTCCAAGGGATGACTGGTAAGATCCTTCAATATTACTGAATTTTAAAGCATCTGACTTTGGAATAACTGAACCTGAACCATGAGAGACAACAGCCTGCTGTAAGATTGTATTGTTTTTCAGGTTATAAATAAAATAGCGATACTTTCCTGAAGGGATTTTAAAGTTGATAAAAACAGCCAGTTCCTGATTGTACTCTTTTCCTTTAATATAATTTTTAATCTCCGAAATCCTTGCCTGAGGAATACCCAATGGATTCAACTGCTGGGAGTCAGCTTTTGAACAGGAAATTACTATTAAAAAAAGAAAAACAAAGTGTTTCATCATCCGGTTTTGTATACTGCTACTCTATGATCATTCCGTCTTTCATAACAAGCTTACGGTCTGTAATTTCTGCAAGATTAGGGTTATGGGTTACAATAACAAAAGTCTGGTTGTATTTGTCTCTCAGATCGAAAAACAATCTGTGAAGATCATCCGCATTCTTGGAATCCAGGTTACCTGTAGGCTCATCTGCAAAAATGATTTTCGGTGAATTGATTAAAGCCCTTGCCACCGCTACCCTTTGCGCTTCTCCACCAGAAAGCTGGTTGGGTTTATGATTCAGTCTTTGCTCTATCTTCAGATCTTCAAATAAAGCATAAGCCTTTTCGATAGCTTCTCTTTCGTTGGCTCCTGCTATTTTTGTCGGAAGCAATACGTTTTCCAACGCGGTAAACTCCGGAAGAAGCTGATGAAACTGAAATACGAAACCGATATTCTGATTTCTGAATTTTGAAAGCTGCTTATCATTCATATTGATAAATGATTCACCTGCTATTTCAATTTCAGTATCGTATTTCCCGGACTGGGTGGGATGATCCAGTGTTCCTAAAATCTGCAGCAGTGTAGATTTACCTGCTCCCGATTCTCCTACAATAGAAACCACTTCTCCTGTTTTGATATGAATATCAACTCCTTTCAGTACCTCTAAATTCCCATAAGATTTATGGATATTTCTTGCTTTAATCATGATTCAAAAATAGTGAATTGCCTGCAAATAAAAAACCGCTTTTTGAAGCGGTTTGTATTTTATTTTACTTTTTGAATGTTTAGATTCCGGCAATCTACTTATACAGTTCTTTTCTATTAATTTTTTAAATTATTACAGTCTTATTTTTTATAAAAATATTTGTACCAGAAGCTTTTTCTAAACCTATAAGGTTTGTCATTCATCATCATTTCCATTTACCCAAAAAAACAAAAAAACCTCCCAGTCCGGGAGGTTTCAATATTTTCAATTCAGAAAATTACAGTAACAATGTTAATGGACTTTCTAAATAGGTTCTTAAAGTTTGTAAGAACTGAGCACCCGTAGCACCGTCTACCACTCTGTGGTCACAAGCCAATGAAAGTTTCATGGTGTTTCCAACTACGATCTGACCATCTTTAACGATAGGCTTCTCGATAATCGCTCCTACTGAAAGGATAGCAGAGTTTGGCTGATTGATGATACTTGTAAATGTTTCAATTCCGAACATTCCTAAGTTAGAAATAGAGAATGTAGATCCTTCCATTTCATTAGCCTTAAGACCTTTACTCTTAGCTCTTGATGCCATATCTTTTACAGCTGCGGAAATCTGGGTATACGTCATCTGATCTGTATTTTTCAATACAGGAACTACCAATCCGTCCGGAATAGCTACTGCTACACCAATATTGATATTTCCTCTGTGGATGATCTTATCACCAGCCCAGCTTGAATTTACCTGAGGGTGTTTTCTTAAAGCAATTGCAGTGGCTTTAATGATCATATCATTGAAAGAGATCTTGGTATCCGGTAAAGAATTGATTTCTTTTCTGGCCTCAATTGCCTTATCCATATTGATCTCAACCATCAGATAGTAGTGAGGGGCAGTGAATTTACTTTCAGAAAGACGTTTTGCAATAATATTTCTTACCTGAGAGTTTGGAGTTTCTGTATCTTCACCCTGTACAAAGCTTACTGCGACAGGAGCAGCGCTTGCTGCAGGAGCTGAAGCAGCTTGTTTTACAGCTGGCTGATAGTTTTCAATATCTTTTTTAACGATTCTTCCGTTTTCACCAGATCCCTGAACACTGCTGATATCAACTCCTTTATCCTGAGCCATTTTCTTAGCCAGTGGAGAAATTGCCACTCTGTCAGAAGATGAAGAATTGGCAGCCGGAGCAGCTTTTTCTTCTGGTTTAGCTTCTGTTGTTTTTTGTTCAGCTGGTTTTTCAGTTGACTGACCCGCAGCTTTTGGAGCCCCTACAGCGGAAACATCTGTTCCTGCAGGGCCAATGATTGCTAATACGGAATCAACCGGAGCAGCACCTCCTTCTTCTACACCTTGCTTCAATAGTACTCCATTGAATTCAGATTCGAAATCCTGTACCGCTTTATCTGTTTCGATCTCAGCAAGAAGATCTCCTTCTTTTACTGTATCACCTACATTTTTGTGCCATTTAGCCACCTTACCTTCTGTCATTGTATCAGAAAGTCTCGGCATTGTAATAATTTCAACTCCTGCCGGAACTTCTGCAGCAGCAGGCGCAGCAGTTTCTGCTTTAGGCTGTTCTTCTGATTTTTTTTCTTCAGTTGCAGCAGCGGGAGCAGCAGCCCCACCTGTCAATCCTGAAATATCTTCTCCTTCATTCCCGATAATAGCTAAAACAGAGTCTACAGCAGCAGCAGATCCTTCTTCTACACCTACGTATAAAAGAGTACCTTCTATTTCAGATTCGAAATCCTGAACTGCTTTATCAGTTTCAATTTCAGCTAAAATATCTCCTTCTTTTACTTTATCTCCTACTTTTTTATGCCATTTGGCCACCTTACCTTCCGTCATTGTGTCGGACAGGCGGGGCATCGTAATTACTTCTGCCATAATCTATATTGATTTGAGATTCGAGATTTGAGATTTGAGATTTCAGAAATTTCAAACTTCAAATTTCAAATTAATTTTTATTTTTTAGTTTTCTAATTTGTCTAGGAATGGATAGTCTTCCTGAGCATATACATACTCATAGATTTTTTCTGCATCAGGATACGGAGAGTTTTCCATAAATTCGATACACTCTTCAACAAAGTCTCTGGACTTGTTATCGATAGCTTCCAATTCTGTTTCTGTAGCCCATCCGCTTTCTAAAATTCTATGTTTTATCAATTCGATCGGGTCATCATTTTTATGAAGAGCTACTTCTTCTTTAGATCTGTATGGCTCAGCATCAGACATTGAGTGTCCTCTGTAACGGTAAGTTCTTGCTTCAATAAATGTAGGTCCGTCTCCTCTTCTTGCTCTTTCAATAGCTTCGTAAGCAGCTTCTGCTACTTTCTCAGGATCCATTGCATCTACAGCAAGGCAAGGCATTTCGTATCCTAAACCTAATTTATAGATATCTTCGTGGTTGGCAGTTCTTTTTACAGAAGTTCCCATTGCATATTGGTTGTTTTCCACAACAAATACTACCGGAAGTTTCCAGTTCATTGCCATATTGAAAGTTTCATGTAAAGAACCTTGTCTTGCAGCACCATCTCCAAAGAAACAGATGTTTACAGCTTTTCTGTCGAAATATTTATCAGCAAAAGCAATACCTGCACCTAAAGGAATTTGTCCTCCAACGATACCATGTCCTCCGTAAAAACGGTGTTCTTTACTGAAAATGTGCATAGATCCACCCATACCTCCGGATGTCCCTGTAGCTTTACCACAAAGTTCTGCCATGATTCTTTTAGGATCCACACCCATCGCCATTGGATGAATGTGACATCTGTAAGCAGTAATCATACTGTCCTTTGTCAGATCCATTGCATGTGTAAACCCGGCAGGGATAGCTTCCTGACCGTTATACAAATGTAAAAATCCTCTGATCTTTTGTTTTAGGTAAAGAGAACGGCATTTGTCTTCAAACCTTCTCCACATTGTCATATCTTCATACCACTTCAGGTATACCTCTTTAGAAAATTCTTTCATGTGTTAGCTCTTGCTTTTTTATGATGAAATAGTTGAGCAAAATTATGAAAAAAACTTTGTTTTTATTCTATACATAGATAACTTTTCGATTTTTCTGTAAAATCTACTTGCAGGCCGGACGGATTATTCTTAATTTTCGAGCCTTTGAAACTCTCATAAAGCAACCTTTTATTAATCATTTTCTTATCATGACAGCTAAGCAATCAGCCTGTTAATGTGGCTTTTCCGAAATTACAATCAAGATAAAAATACAGGGAAATGATTATGCTTCACTCTCCATTTCCTTCCCCTTTAATTATCGTTAATATATCTTTTGGTTATTTCAATAGCTTTTTTTTCGGAGAAAAACCGGTAAGTTTGAGCGTTCTGTCTTCAATTTCATTAACAAAATTGCCATATTGGCTGGCTGTTCTTGCTTTAATTTCCTTCCATTCCTGATCTGCCAAAAATCCTTCCCAGGCCGTTTTCATAGTGGCTTCATCTTTCCATTCAAGCAGATAAACAAATTCTGTTTTATCTTTAAATTCCGACTCCCAGATAGACACAATGGTAAACCCATATTTTTTCATTATTCTCAGAGCATGATCTCTGAAACGGTCCAGAAAAACCTGCTTGTTCTCTTTGGGAATTTCATAAATTCTTAATTGATGTACAGGTGGCGGCGAAGAAATATTTTTCCGTGAAAACCTTTTGTCCGAAAGTAAAAAATCCTAAGATAACCAATACGAATGTGAATAGGTGTTCATAATAATGATGATTAAACTGATCAATTAAAAGTAAAACATTTCCTGCAAAATTTAATATTAATCTAAAAAAGTAAAAAAAGCTTAGCGCATTTATCCATCAAATTCAACCGGCTTCTTCCCCTTGTTTTTTGATGTTATAATGGTATATTTGACCTTTAAACTTGATTATGGAAGAAAAACAGTCTTCATTATTACATAAAATTTCAAAAGTCATTTCTGATTTTTTTAACCCTTTAGTCTCTCTGATCATTTTCTTTACCTACATGAGCATCAGGGAATATTCTCTTAAGGATTCTATGCTGTATTTTCTGCCTGTATTATTAATGATCATTATTCCGGTTGTTGTATGGCTGGTATGGAATGTGAAAACGGGAAGATATACCAATATGGATGTCTCCAATCGTGTTCAAAGGAAAACCCTGTATATATTTATTGCAGTCTGCGTGATCATTTATCTTCTTTTCAATTATATTAAAAACGGATATATTGATCTTGTCATGCTGTTTATTCTGGTACTGCTTTTCGCCCTGCAGATCAGCAATTTTTTTATAAAAAGCTCGATGCATACAGCATTCAATGTATTTGTAGCAGCATTATTTTTCTCACTTGACTGGAAAATGGGTCTGGTATGGCTGGGAATTGCTGTTTTGGTCGGAATTACCCGTATCATTTTAAAAAGACATACCGTAAAAGAAGTATTTATGGGGGCTGGAATAGCTTTTCTGGTATCTTTTATCTATCTTTATTGCAATATTCAATTTCAACATTAGAATACTCTATGAAAATAAATCATCTTACTGCCGCAGAAGAAAACTTTATGAAGCTGTTTTGGAAAATGGAATCTTTCTATCTGAAGGACGTTATGGAGCAGCATCCGGAACCGAAACCACACCAGAATACGGTTTCCACTTATTTGAAAATATTAGTTGAAAAAGGCTATCTGTCTACTGTAAAAGAAGGAAGAATCTTCAAATACAGCGTGCTTGTTCCTTTAGAAGAGTATAAAAAATTCCTGTTAAAAGAGCTTTCATATAACTTTTTCAATCATTCAGGAAAGGAAATTCTGGAGCTTTTATTAAGTGAAAAATTAATTTCCCAGGAAGACATGAAAGGTTATTTTGATCTTAAAATCGAAATAAAGCCGGCAAAAATTGAAGAACCTAAGTTCGAAGTAGCTGAAGAAATCCTGAATCCCAAAAAAGAAAAGAAAACCAAAGGAAAGGAAAAAGACAAGGACAAGGACAAAAAGAAGAAAAAGAAAAAAGATTAATTTAAATTAAAAAACACCAAATCATGAAAACAAAATTCCAGGAAACTCTAAGCCGGGCCAATGAAGCCATTTTCCGATATCCGATGGTTTTGGTAATGGCTTTATTAGCTTCTGCCGGTGCCATATGTATTGCGGAAACAGATCGCTTTGAAATCACTTCTTATATCAAATTTACCATTTGTGCCTGTTTGGGAATTTCCCTGATGTTTGCATTAAAAATGCTGTCACAAAGAATCGGAAAAGAATTATTATTGCACGTATCCGGCGTTATCTTTCTCATCGGTTTTTATTGTATTCTCCCTGACAGAAAGGAAAGTTTTACAGAAGTGCATGCTTATCTTATTGCTGTTACCGCTCTTCTTTCCCATTTACTCGTATCATTTATTCCGTTTCTGGAGAGAGACAGAGAGCTCAGGTTCTGGCAGTACAACAAAAATCTTTTTATCAATATCTTTCTTACTGCCGTATTTACAGGAGTTTTGACTGGTGGCGTTGAATTGGCAATTCTGGCCATTGATAAACTTTTTGATTTTAACTTTCATGACAGAATTTACAGAGATACTTTCTTTGTTCTCGCTATTTTCGGGAGCAGTTTTATTTTCCTTTTATTTAATGATAAAGGCTTAAACAACCTTGAAAAAGATGGTACCTATCCCGTCGTTCTGAAGTTTTTCACTCAGTTTATTTTAATTCCTTTACTCCTGATCTATGTAACGATCCTTTATTTCTATTCTGTTAAAATAGTCATCAACTGGCAGCTTCCGAGAGGCTGGGTTTCTTATCTTGTTTTAGCGTACAGCATTGTGGGTATCCTTGCATTACTTCTTGTACATCCTCTGAAACAAGAAAACGCAAAATCCTGGGTCAGGATATTCTCAAAAGTATTCTATTATACAATACTACCTTTGATTGCTCTGCTTTTCACTGCAATTTTCACCAGAATTTTAGAATATGGCTATACAGAACCAAGGTACTTTGTTCTCCTGCTTGCTTTATGGCTGTCAAGCATAGTTGTCTACTTTATTTTCAACAAAAAAGCCACCATAAAATTCATTCCTGTCAGCTTATTTTTATTTGGTGTTTTTGCATTGATTTTCCCTTACCTTAATGCTTTTAGCGTGGCTAAAAGAAGTCAGAAAACGGAATTAATGAATATCTTAAACCAGCATCAGCTGATCAGTGCCGGCAAGATTAATTTCCAGAAAAAAGTTACAGATACGATCCGTACTGAAATTGCCAATAAATTTGAATTTCTGGCTGAAAGAAAACAAGGGGCATTCCTATCGGGTTTACTGAATGAAAAAGATCAGGCTGAATTATCGGAGAATATTAAAAAAGGTTCCTTTTACAGCATCAATTACAGCATTCAGAATAAATTTTCAGATGTGAATGTCACTGTAAAAAACAGGGCGTATGAAATGAACAGACTCGTTCTTATTCGTAAAGAACAGGCTGTAGAAATCGGGAATTATCAATATTTAATCTCTTTCCATCGTTATAGCAGAGATCCACAACAACTGAATAATGACCAGTTTGAGCTTACAGACCAACTGACAGAAAAATCCTCATTAAAACTAAATTTAAATGATCAGGAAGAAGTAGATTTCGGACCACAGATCATTAAACTATTTGAGGAAAATAAAAACAAAACAGGAAACGTAAAACTTCCTGAAATTGCGATGGAATCTGACTTAGGCAAGTATCACGTTAAACTTATTTTCAATGAGATCACAAAAGAAAAATACTCTGAAAATGACACTGCCGATATTTATTACGAAAACGTTTACATTCTTATAAAATTAAAATAGCGTTCCAATAAAAAAGAGACTACCTTCTGGATAGTCTCTTTTATTTATCTGAGTTGTATAATTTATCTGTTCGTTCCGGAACTCCAAAGCGGAGAGTTTCTTCCGTAGATCACAAGATTTCCGTCATCCTGAACGGATAACTTGTTTGCTCCTTTGCCATCTGTATTTGAACTGAAGGCAACGCCATTTCCACGTGTATATACTACCAGATTACCATCTTCCTGGAAAATTGCTCTTACTCCTCTGCTGGTTGTCTTTGCTTCCCATACAGGAACACCGGATTTGTTATAAAATACCACAACATCTCACCACAAAATTATAATTAAATGATTTACTGGAAATTAAATTTCCATAAAAAAAGCGGCTTAAAAGCCGCTTCATATTTTTACCAACGATTTCCGCCTCCGCCACGGTTGTTACCATAGCCTCCGCCTCTATTGTTGTTGTTACCATAACCTCCACCTCTGTTGTTATCGAAGCTTCTTCTTGGTTTTTCTTCTCTTGGTTTAGCTTCAGATACGTTTAGAGTTTTTCCGTTGAATTCTTTTTGGTTAAGAGCTTCAATAGCTTGCTTTCCTTCTTCATCACCCATCTCTACGAAACCGAAACCTCTGGAACGACCAGTTTCTCTGTCTGTAACGATTTTAGCTGATGATACATCTCCAAATTCTGCGAATAGATCGTGCAACTCATACTCTTTAGTTGCGTAATTGATGTTTGAAACAAAAATGTTCATTTTAAATAAATTAAAAAATTAATAAAAATTTGGTATATAAAAGAAAAACAACATAAATTAATGAACAAATATTGATTCCAAATATAAACGTATGCAAGATACAATTAAAAATTTCAAATCAAAGCTTTTTTTACATATTTCTCACATTATGTTGAGTACAAGCGATCAAAAAGGACATGAAAACAATTTAAATAACTGAAAATCAAATAATTAAACACCACATTATCATTTAGTTAATTTATTTAACATTTGACGTAAAAAACAACCTTTATCCAACTTAATCCTGCATTTATATTGACGCACTTATTTTCATTTTAAATTCGAAAAAACATCAAATCATCAACATATGAAACAGCATACCACCAATTACACAGATACTCTTATTGAAATTGCTGAAGACTGTCCGGTTTCCCAGGCACAGATTCCTCCGGAAAAGAAAACAAAGACACTCGCCAACCTTCAATATGAGAAGCTGATAAAACAGCCTTATCAATACTCGTCCGATGATCTTATTTTTGAATGTTATGCAATTAAAAATGATCTATCAGAAAGCGAAAAACAAAGTGAAAGAGAAAAATTCTTTTCCAAAGGCCAGCCCTGCCTCCGCTGCTCTCCTCTTGCAAAAAAATACGGATTCGGGTTTCATCACAATTCCGAAGGAAAAGTTGCCCTGATTCCTGTGGAGAGTGAAGAATATCAAACATTGCTGAATGAACCTTCCATAGCAAAAACAAAAGCCATGCGCTCCAAAAGAAAATGATTGAGAACATGAATGATTCTTTTCAGTTCAATAAATACTATTCTTTTGAAAAGATCAGCTTTTAACACTAAATTTGTACTTCAAATTATTAAAAGATATGAACTACCATACCAGAAAATGGGTGAAGCCCGAAGATTTAAATCCCAACCATTCACTTTTCGGAGGAAGACTTCTTCAGTGGATTGACGAAGAAGCGGCATTGTATGCTATTATCCAATTGGAAAACACAAAAGTAGTAACCAAATTTATCTCTGAAATCAACTTCGTGAGCTCCGCCAAACAGGGAGATATTATAGAAATAGGAATTGAAGCTACTCATTTCGGTTCTTCTTCCATTACTTTAAGATGTGATGTAAGAAACAAAATGACGCATCAGACGATTATTACTGTAGAAAGAATTGTTATGGTCAACCTTGATGCGGAAGGCAATCCGGCTCCTCATGGTAAAACCCAGATTGAATTCGTAAAAGACAGGTTAAACAAAAGCTTATGAAAATATTCATAAAGAATATGGTCTGCAACAGATGTATTGCGGCAGTAGAAAATATTTTCCGCAATGCAGATGTAAGGATAAGCAATATCTTATTAGGTGAAGTAGAAACAGAGAATGAAATTTCACCTGAAAAAATGCAGAGGATAGAAAAGGAATTGCTCGATACAGGTTTTGAAAGGATCATGGATTCTGCACATCAGACCGTAGAAAAAATCAAAAACCTGATTATTGTAAAAATAAGTAATCTTGATATCTCAGAAGATTTTCTGCTTTCAGAATTTTTAAGTTCAAAATTTCATAAAGATTACAGCGCTCTTTCAAAAACATTTTCACAAAACGAAAATATCACATTAGAGCAGTTCTTCATTCTTCAGAAAATTGAAAAGGTAAAGGAACTTCTTTTGTATAATGAATTCAATCTTACCGAAATCGCAGGAAAGCTTGGCTACAAAAGCGTTCAGCATCTTTCTTCCCAATTCCGCAATATAACCGGATTTACTCCGACAGAGTTTAAAAAACTTAAAGAGCACCATCGCAAAGCGCTTGATAATCTTTAATACATTTGAGTGTTTGAGTGTTTAATAAGTGAAGGAGTTAAATATCCCTATTACACTTACAAACTCTCAAACTCTCCCACTCCACCTAATTTTATAACTATTATCCTTAAATTTATAACAACCTTAGGTTTCCATTTTGGAAATTTGTAGTATAAATTTAAGAATCATGGAACAACAGTATAAAATACTCGGAATGACCTGTTCCGGCTGCCAGAAAAAGATATCCAACCAACTGAACAATGTTGAGGGCGTCACTGCCGATGTAAATCTGGAAACCCATACCGCCACCATCACTTCTGATCATGGAGTGAAACTTTCAGTTTTGAATGATGCTTTGGCAGAGATAGGAAAATACAGACTTGAAGATCCTGATAATCCTGAGAAAACTTTTATAAAACCTCAGGACCGTGTATCGCCGTCTTCTGTATACTATTGTCCGATGGAATGCGAAGGAGATAAGGTATATTTCAAACAGGGCGAAAGATGTCCTGTCTGTAAAATGTATCTGGTTCCTATTGAAGAAAAGCTGGCTAAGGATCCTAATCATAAACCAACCTATTCATCAACCAACCTTCCTGAAAACTTTAAAGACAGCATAGGAAAATACTATTGCCCGATGTTTTGCGAAGGGGATAAAGTATATGATGAAAAAGGTAGCTGCCCTGTTTGTCATATGGATTTGGAGCCCATCACTGAAGAACTTGTACAAAATGTAAGCCCTCATCAGCATCACGCTCATTCCCATGCTCACAACCATCACGATCACCATCACAGCCATCATCACGAAGCGCCAAAAGTGACCGATGAAATGGCCGGCAGATATTACTGTCCGATGTACTGTGAAGGTGACAAAACCTACGATTCCAATGTAGGGTGTCCTGTCTGCGGAATGGACCTTGTAAAATATCCTGAAAAGAAAACTGCAAAATACACCTGTCCTATGCATCCGGAAATCATCCGTAACGAACCGGGAGACTGCCCGATCTGTGGAATGGATCTCGTGAGAATGCCAGACAGCGGTGATAACGAGGAAGATGAAACCTATACCATATTAAAGAGAAAATTCATTACCTCACTGATATTTACGATTCCGGTTTTCATTCTTTCTATGGGAGGAATGCTGATCAATTTCCCTTTTTCTCATCAGGTTCAGGGATTTATTGAGCTTGCTTTAACGCTTCCGGTCATGTTTTATTCAGGATGGTTTCTGTTGAAAAGAGGCTGGGTTTCCTTCAAAACATGGAATCTCAATATGTTCAGTCTTATTGCTCTTGGAGTAGCCGCAGCATTTATTTTCAGTATTGTGGCCTTATTCTTCCCGGATATTATTCCACATGAAATTCGTGGACACAATCATGAAATTCCATTGTATTTTGAGGCTGTCTGTGTGATTTTAACCCTTGTTATTTTAGGTCAGCTGATGGAAGCAGCAGCTCATAAAAAAACAGGAAATGCCATTAAAGAATTAATGAACCTTTCACCTGATGAAGCCAATATTATGATAAACGGTGAAGAAAAAAAAGTACTGCTTTCCCAGGTAAAAATAGGAGATTTATTAAAAGTAAAACCGGGTGAAAAAATTCCCGTAGACGGAAAAATCATTGAGGGAAATTCTATCGTAGATGAAAGCATGATTACCGGAGAACCCGTTCCCGTTGAAAAAAGTGTAGACGATAAAGTATCTTCCGGAACCATCAACGGTAACCAGGTATTCATTATGAAGGCAGAAAAAGTAGGTGATGAAACACTGCTTTCCCAGATCATTAAAATGGTGAATGAAGCCAGCCGCAGCAAAGCTCCTATCCAGAAGCTTACCGATAAAGTTTCTAAAGTATTTGTTCCTGTAGTCATTCTTATTGCTGTGCTTACTTTTATTCTGTGGCAGTTTTTCGGTCCGGAAGGGAAAAGAACCTTATTTGCTTTTGTGAATGCTGTTGCAGTTCTTATTGTGGCTTGTCCCTGTGCCCTTGGGCTGGCAACTCCAATGTCTTTAATGGTTGGAATCGGAAAAGGTGCTAAAAATGGAATTCTGATCAAAAATGCAGAAGCTCTTGAACAGATGAATAAAGTAAATGTTCTGATTACCGATAAAACAGGAACTTTAACAGAGGGAAAACCTTCAGTAGAACATATTGAAACGGTAAACGGAGATCCGAATCACATTTTAAAACTGGCTTTTTCTCTGAACCAGAATTCTGAACACCCGCTTTCCAATGCCGTCATAAAAAGAGCAAAAAAAGGGAATATAAGTGCTGAAAAAGTAGATCAGTTTGAAAACATATCCGGAAAAGGAGTCAAAGGAAATATCAACGGTAAGACCGCTTATCTTGGAAATGAAAGTCTATTGACCTCGCATCAGATTATGATTCCGGAGAGCTTAAAACAGAAAGCAGTAGAAGTTCAGTCTAAAGCTCATACTATTTCTTATATCGCAAAGGAACAGCAGGTGCTGGGATTTGTAAGCTTTACAGATAAAATTAAAGAAAGCTCTAAAAAAGCCGTAAAACAGCTGATGAGCGAAGGTATAGACGTCATCATGATGACCGGAGACAACGAACATACTGCCAAAGCTGTTGCTGATGAGTTAGGAATCAAACATTTCAAAGCCAACTGTCTTCCTGAAGACAAACTGAATGAGGTAAAAAAACTACAGCAGCAGGGCAAAATTGTAGCGATGACGGGAGACGGAATCAACGACTCTCCTGCCCTTGCCCAATCCGATGTGGGCATTGCCATGGGAACAGGAACTGATGTTGCCATTGAAAGTGCTGAAATCACTTTATTAAAAGGTGATATCTTAGGTGTTGCAAAAGCTAAATTACTGAGTGAAAAGCTTCTCAAAAACATTAAGGAAAATCTGTTCTTCGCATTCATCTATAATGTACTGGGCGTTCCGGTTGCGGCAGGATTATTGTATCCATTCTTTGGAATTCTCTTATCACCAATGATTGCAGCTGCTGCGATGAGCTTCAGTTCCCTGTCTGTGATACTGAATTCATTGAGATTAAACTCCGTGGATCTGGATATAAAATAATAACATGACAAAAGAAAATCTTTACATAGGGTGTTCGGGATTTTATAATAATGACTGGAAAGGGTCTTTATATCCTGAAAATGCCCCAAGTAAAGATTTTCTTTCTTTATACTCAAAAACGTTCAATGCCGTAGAAATCAATTCTACTTTTTACAGGAAGCCAACCTCAAAAACACTGTTGAAGTGGCATGATGAAACACCCGAGGGATTCAGATTTTTCATTAAAATTCCAAAGGTAATTACGCACCAAAACCGGCTTGAAAATTCCAAGGACGAGATTGCTGTATTCTGTGAGCACATTCAGGACAGTCTGAAAGATAAACTTTCCGGATTTCTGTATCAGCTTCCTCCTTCCTTTAAAAATACTGCAGAGAATACAGAACGGATTATCAACAATATCGATTCCAGATTTCTGAACGTCATTGAATTCCGGCACAGCTCATGGTGGCAAAAAGAGATATTCGGTCTTTTAAAACAACATGATATTGTCTTCTCAGGCGTAAGTTTTCCAGGCCATCTTCCTGAAGACTTTATTATTAATCATCCGGAAATACTCTATTACAGACTTCATGGAAAACCAGTTCTTTACAAATCAGAATATAGTAAAGATTTCATAGATGCATTAGCTGAAAAGATTAAAAATACCTCTCAAACCTCTTTCATTTTCTTTAATAATACCTGGGGAACGGCAGCTATTAAAAATTCGCTGTATTTAAAAAGCATTCTAAAATAATGAACTGACTCTAATGATTTGATTTTGTTAAAATAAAATAATTCCCCGTCAATTGAAGAATATTGAAATCTTAACAAACATAGAAAAACACTATCGTTTTCATATTTATAAATGTTAAATTTTAAAGAAAAGAAAATCATAAATTTACAACTTGTCAGGTAATGGAAATCTCCCTTAAAATAAAGTTCTTAAAATAAACTTAAAAAGAAAAAACACTGCACAGCTTGGCATATAATTTGTTAATTTTCAACTGTTATTTTTAACGATTTTTAACAATTTAAAATTCCATTATTTTTATGAGAAAAATTTTTGCGGGAAAGTCAAAAAATATGACTTTTCTTGGGATGGTTGCATTGATGAGTGCAACTTCAGCATTACTGAACAGCTGTAATTTCAAAAACGAAGTGAATAATGACCCCGTCGTCAGTTCACAGGAACATCCTTCCGCAGAAATAGTCCCCGATAATAATGAAGAAGAAGTAGCCCCTGATAAAAGAGTGATTTATCTTACTTTCGATGACGGCCCCAACCAGGGAACCGAAAATCTTTTAAAAATCCTTGATAAAAGAAACGTTTGCGCAACTGCCTTTCTGGTTGGTAAACATGCTTATGGAAGTAAAAGACAAAAAGATGATTTTCAGCTTTTGAAGCAAAATCCCCTTATAGAACTGGCCAATCACAGTTTCACGCACGCCCATAACAAATACACTGATTTTTATAAAAATGCTGACGCTGTAGTTCATGATTTTGATATCGCCAAAGACAGCCTGAAGCTTACTGATAAAATAGCAAGAACTCCAGGAAGAAATATATGGAGACTCAACAATATTAACGTAACAGATATTAAAAGCTCAACAGCCGCTGCAGACGGCCTTAAAAAAGCCGGCTATAAAGTTATTGGCTGGGATCTTGAATGGAGACCTTCTCAAAAAATGACTTTAAAAGGAAGTCATGAAGCCATGATCAAGAAAGTAGACAGTATCTTCTTAAACGATCTTGAGAAGACATCGAGGCACCTTGTATTCCTTACCCACGACCAGTATCTTAGAGATGCAGACTCTATCAATGAACTGGATATGTTTATTGAGAAATTGCAGAAGAGCAACAAATTTGTATTCAGAAAAATATCTCAATATCCTAAAATCAATGAGGTTTTGAATTAATGACCCCAGAAGACCTGATATCACTAAGCTTTGAACATTCAGAGAATTTTCGGACATTTGTATTATGAGTATTAAAGAGAACTACAACACTATAAAAAACCAGCTGCCATCCACTGTGCAGCTGGTTGCCGTTTCTAAAACCCATCCGGTTTCTGCAGTACAGGAAGTCTATGATCTCGGACAGAAGGTTTTTGGAGAAAACAAGGTTCAGGAACTGATGGAAAAAGCTCCTCTCCTTCCTCAGGATATCCAATGGCACCTGATCGGACACTTACAGACCAACAAAGTAAAGTATATTGCTCCTTTCATAGATACCATACAAAGTGTGGATTCTGAAAGATTATTAACAGAAATCAATAAAGAAGCAGAAAAAAATAACAGAATCATCAAAGTCCTTCTGCAGGTAAAAATTGCAGCTGAGGATAGCAAGTTCGGGCTTGAAGTTTCTGAAGCAAAAGATCTTTTCCAACAATACATTGAGGGTAAATTTCCGCATGTTGAAATTACCGGCCTCATGGGAATGGCCACATTCACCGATGATGAGCAGCAGGTTAGAAATGAGTTTTTAACCCTAAAGAAGCTTTTTGATGAATTAAATCAATCAAAAGCATTAAATACCTTATCAATGGGAATGAGTGATGATTTCCCGATAGCAATCGAGTGCGGAGCCAACTCTGTGAGGGTCGGATCTGCTATTTTCGGGAGAAGAGACTACTCCAAATAGAATATTTAGGTACAGTTTTTGCTAATAATTGAAACAAAAAATTTAAATTTGCAACTATGCAAAAAATCCTTATAGTAGAAGACGAAAAAGCAATCTCGGGAGTACTTCACAGTATTCTTTCGGATGAACTCACCGATTATGAATTTGTTATTGCCGAAGATGGCCTTGAAGGTTACAAACAGGTAGAAAAAGAAGATTTCGCATTGGTGATTTCTGATATCAAGATGCCTAAGCTTTCAGGAACCGAGCTTTTGAAACAAAGTCTTGCCTTAAAACCGGAAACTACTTTTATCATGATCTCAGGCCACGCAGACATCGATTCTGCTGTTTCCTGCCTGAAAGAGGGTGCATATGATTTTATTTCCAAGCCCATTGACATCAACAGACTTATTACAAGTGTGAAAAATGCATTGGTAAAAGAAACCCTGAAGAAAGAAAACAAAAACCTTCAGACAGAAAATAAAACCTTAAAGAAAAAAGTAAGTAAAAAATACCAGATGATTGGTACCTCTCCTGCTCTTCAAAAGATTCAGGATATGATTGAAAAGGTAGCCGCTTCTGATGCCAGAGTTCTGATCACCGGGCCTAACGGTGCAGGAAAGGAATTGGTGGCTCATGCGATCCACAATCAAAGTGAGCGTGCAAGAGGTCCCATGGTAGAGGTAAACTGTGCTGCGATTCCGTCTGAACTTATTGAGTCTGAACTTTTCGGACATGTAAAAGGATCTTTTACAGGTGCTATTAAAGATAAGCAGGGAAAATTTGAACAGGCCAATGGCGGTACTATTTTCCTTGATGAGATTGGAGATATGAGTCTTATTGCTCAGGCTAAGGTATTGAGAGCACTTCAGGAAAGCAAAGTTTCTCCTGTGGGAAGTGATAAAGAAATTAAAGTTGACGTAAGAGTAATTGCGGCAACCAATAAAAATATGCAGAAAGAAATTGAGGAAGGAAAATTCAGAGAAGACCTTTATCACAGACTTTCTGTTATTGAAATCTATGTTCCGCCATTAGATGAAAGAAAAGAAGATATCAAATTATTGGTTGAGCACTTTTCAGGAATGATTGCTGATGAGCATGGTACTGCTGCGAAAAAGTTTGATGATAAAGCTATTGATGCTTTAAAAGCGCTTTCGTGGACTGGAAATATCAGAGAATTAAGGAATGTTGTCGAGAGATTGATTATTCTTGGTGGAAACACTGTTTCCGAAGGTGACGTTGCAAGTTTTGTAAGGAAATAATAAGCTATTATTGACCATATTATAAAAATTTGCAGTGTTACACTGCAAATTTTTTTTTGATCCTATTTGAATGATAAACTATATGAATCTTAAAATATTATGAACTTTTTAAACAAAAATTATACGAAAGAATGCCTGACTTTGGCTCTGCCTGTAATGCTTACTCAGGTGGGGCAAGTTTCAGTAAACTTATTCGATAATATTATTGTCGGAAAATTATTGGGTGCCGATGCGCTGGCATCTGTTTCATTGGGGAATGCTGTGTTTTTCTCCATATTTGTGCTAGCCCTGGGCTTTTCATTTGCCATTCCACCATTGGTTTCGGAAGCACATTCCAGAGAGGATCATGCTACGATCAACTCTGTTTTCAGCCACGGTTTTATTATCAATATGTCTGTAGGGATTATCCTGATGGTCATCTTATTGTTGGGAATGCCGCTACTCTATCATTCCGGACAGCCTGCCAAGATCATTCCTGATACGGTAAGCTTCCTGAGCATAATGGTAGTGAGTATGATTCCGTTCATGGCATTTCAGACCCTTCGGGAAGTTTCTGAAGGACTTTCTTATACGATTGGAGTTACCAAAGCAACTATTATTGCCAATATCATCAATATTGCCTTAAACTACGTATTTATTAAAGGACTTTGGGGAATTCCTCCAATGGGAGTTAAAGGATCTGCTTTGGCAACTTTGATTTCCAGAATTTTCATGGTGGTTTTCCTTTATTTTGTATTACTTAAAGAAAAAAGAACAAGACGTTATATCAAAGATTTTTCTTTAAAAATTCAGAATTTTTCAAAACAGATGTTTGATAAAATGGTAAAACTGGGATTGCCTACAGCGTTACAGATGTTCTTTGAAGTAACCGCTTTTGCCGGAGCCGCGTTTATCTGTGGATTGATCTCTGCTCATGATATTGCTTCCCATCAGATCGCTTTAAGTATGGCTTCATTTACCTTCAACCTGTGTGTCGGTTTCAGTGTTGCATCTACCGTAATGATTGGCAGAAAACTGGGTGAACAGAACTTTGTGGAACTGAGAAAAGTAGGAATCAACAACCTGAAAATTGCCTTTATTTTCATGTGTATCTGTGGACTGGTATTTATTTTAGGAAGAAATATACTTCCGACTTTCTTTACCAAAAAAGAAGAAGTGGAAGTGATTACACTGGCTGCGAAATTAATGATCATCGCCGCTTTATTCCAGCTTTCTGATGGAATTCAGGTGACTGCATTAGGAATGCTCAGAGGTTTGCAGGATGTGAAAATTCCTTCTATTTATACTTTTATTGCATACTGGGTGATTACCATTCCTTTGGGATATTTCTTTTGTGTTACTTTGGAAATGGGCGCATTCGGAATGTGGATCGCACTTGGACTGGGATTAACAGTCTCTGCTGTTTTCCTGGTGAAACGATTCCTGAATATGTCTGCGAAAAGAATTAAGCAGAATTCATAAAAACAAAATAGTAAATATTTAACGCAGAGTTTTTAAGCTTTGCGTTTTTTATTTATATTTGAAAAACAATAACCGTTATGACCACTAGTGAGAGAGAGAAAATCGAAGATCAAATTATAGATTCAGACCTATCCAAAAACGACAATTATCATAATAAATATTTTATTAGGATTGGTTCTAAAAATAGAAATTTTATTGAAGTCAATTTTTCACACACATACTTTGAAAACTGTTATTTTAGAAATGTTACCTTCAATTCATGTAATTTTAATGGTTGCAAATTCAATAATTGTAATTTTCATAATAGCACATTTATAGATTGTAATTTCGATTACGCAACTTTTGAAAAATCATATATTGATTCGAGCATATTAGATACTAACCTCTCAAAATTTAATAATCTGAGAGCAAAATTTGCTAGAACGCTGAGGATTAATTTTCAAAGTATTGGAGATCAAGAAGCTGTTAATAAAGCAATAAAAGTTGAGCTTAAGGCTAAGTCAGAACATCTTTTTGACTGCTGGTATTCCTCAGAAAGATATTACAGAGATAAATATCAAGATATTGAAAGATTGAAAGTTTTTATTGAATGGTTATGGTTCAAATTACAGGACTTAATTTGGGGAAATGGTGAAAAACCCAAAAATTTAATAAAACTAGGATTCCTATTATGGATACTTGCCACTATCTATGATACTATAGCTTTTAAAAATTGGAATCTAGTAAACAATTATTTTGATTCATTAATAGAAGTACCAACTTATTTCTTGGGGGTTAACAAACCAAGTAAATATAGTAACTTTTATATTACCTCGCTTGCATCAATTCGTTTAATTGGATTTGCACTTTTTACATCATTAATAATAAAAAGATATAGCAGGAGATAATGGATATATATATATTTGGTTCTGTAGTTAGAGGAGAAATTGATAAATTCTCTGATATAGATATGCTAATAATAAAAGATAACAATGAGAATTTAAAAGATATATCTCCTGAAGTATATTCGATATATACATATGATAGAATAGGCGACCTATGGAAAGAAGGTAACCCATTTGCATGGCATTTATATCTGGAGTCAAAATGTGTTTTTACGGATAATAAAGTTTCTTTTATTAAATCCCTGGGTAGACCCAATAATTATAAAAACTTAAAAAAAGATTTATATAAATTTTATAAACTATATCAAGACTCACAAAAGTCTATTCTTGAAAGTCAACATTCTACAGATTTTGATTTATCAATGATCTTCTTAGCTATAAGAAACTTCGCAGCATGTTTTTCTTTAGGATTTGTGGGAAAAGCCAATTTTACTAGAGATTCAGCGATTAATTTAGATTCGTACTCACTTAATATCAATAACAATGTTTATAATAATTTAAAAAAGGCAAGATTATTAGCTACAAGAGGTATTGGTAAAACAGTAACAACAGATGAATTAAATGAAATAACAAATGAATTTATTGAAATTGAAAAATGGTTTAACAAAATTCTAAACTTAATATCATGAATGATTTTTTAAATAGAATTACAGCTCAAAGAACTGTTACAAGTATAGTTAACAAAGAAACAAAATTTAATTTTCCATTAGTTGGATTATCCGCAAAGGCACTTGAAAGATGGAAAAATGAAAATAATATAACCGAAAATTCAGAACTATTAAAAGAACTTTATTTAATATCAACAAAACTTTTCTTTTTAGGTAATAAAAGCCAAGAACAAATTACAGATGAATATAAATCTTTAAGTAAAAATATTACTGAATTAATAAATAACTTACATAGTAAATTATAAGAGAGGTTTTTAAATTGCCATAGTAACAGGTATATTTAATCTATCCTCTTTCCTAAAATCTTCAGACTTCTTTCCACACCATCCAGAATGGCTACATTAGGAAGGCTTCCCCAATCTTCGAACCCAAAGTGTCTGAATAACTTCAAACTTGGCTCATTATGAAGGAAAATAAGGGCTACAAGGTTTTTTACTCCAAATTTTCCGGCGTTATCAATACAATACTGAAGAATGGTTTTTCCGTATCCTTTTCCTCTGCAGGATTCGTCCAGATAAATACTTACTTCTACCGTACCGTTATATGCTGCCCTTTCATGGAATGAACTGAAACTTACCCAACCAACGGTTTGATTCTGGTCATCTTCAACTACCCAAAGCGGCCTTGTCTGGGGATTATGCTCTTCAAACCATTTTAGCTTGCTTTCCACAGAAACTTCTTCCATATCTGCAGTCACCATTCTTGAGGCAATTGTTGAATTATATATAGCTACGATTTTATTTAAATCTGCCAACTCAGCATTTCTGAATTTTAATTTTTCCATGAATATTAGATTCAACTAATTCTAATACAAAAATACAAAATTTTAAAAACACCCCTGTAGATTTAATATATTTTATCCAAATTTTAATATTAAAACAGAAAACCCCCTTGTAATAACACCAACACTCGCATCTGTTTTAATGTTTTTTTTGGAATACGCAAAGGCGCAATAAGGTTGAAAGCTAGAATATTTTTAAGGCGCAACGATTTTATCTTCGATAAAATTAAATTCTGATCATTTTATTGCTTGAGGATTATGCTGATTAAAATTGCTAGTGAAAAATCTACGCAATCTCTTCATTCTGCGGGAAAAATTACCGTAATTCCATTAGCATATTCAACAAAATTATTTCAAATCTTTTAAAATTCTATTTAAACTTCTTACTGTAATTCCTAAATAAGCCGCCATATCTTCTTTGGAGATATGAATATTCTGCTTTGCCTGCATTTGTAACAATTGTTTTAAAGTATGTTCTACCGTATACAACTGCTGATAAGATGCTCTGCTGGAAGTATTGATAATTCGCTCTGCAAAAGATTCTAAAAGAAGATGGTTCAGGGTAAGGTCATTTTTAATCAAAGCTTTAAAAACCGGAATCTTTACTGCATACACTGTCACTTCATTGAGAGCTTCAATACTGCACAGACAGTTTATATTTTTGATTAATTCTACTTCCCCGATGATTTCACCGCTTCCCAGAAACTCAACGATGTATTCTTTTCCGTTTTCTTCGGCTAGAAAGCATTTGACAATCCCTTCTTTAATCATCATGACATGAGAAAGCTGATGATCCTGCATCAGTATTTTATCCCCCGCAGAAAAAGATTTTACTATAATATCGTCACTCCTGTTCTGCTTTTTATGCAGTTCATCAAGATAGTTTAAAAATGTCTGATTCGTCCTTAACATATTCTCCCGGGACAAATGTCCTTTTCTTATTGATTTTTTATACTGAATTTTGCGGACAGAAAATTACAAAACAAAAATGAATAATCATATTACAACCATTGCTTTTGATGCGGATGATACACTTTGGATCAACGAACCTTATTTTCAGGAAGCAGAAAAAGAATTCTGTGTACTTCTTGAAGATTATCTTCCTCAACACTCGGTATCACAGGAATTGTTTAAAACAGAAATGCAGAATCTTCATTTGTACGGCTATGGAGTGAAAGGATTTATGCTTTGCATGGTTGAAACCATATCCAGAATATCCAACAATACAGCCTCATTAGAACTGGTTAATAAAGCTATTCAACTAGGCCGGGAGCTTCTGCAGAAACCTATTGAATTGCTGGATAGCGTTACAGAAACCCTTGAAAGTTTAAAAGGAAAATACAGGCTGGTTGTTGCTACGAAAGGAGATCTTCTGGATCAGGAACGTAAATTGAAAAACTCAGGATTACAGGAGTACTTTCACCACATTGAAATCATGAGTGACAAGAAAGAAAATGACTATAAAAAACTGCTGAAACATCTGGATTGCCAGCCTGAAAACTTTCTGATGCTTGGAAATTCCATCAAATCAGATATTTTACCGGTACTGGAAATCGGAGGTTTTGCAGCACATATTCCTTACCATGTCACATGGAGCCATGAACAGCATGATGTTACTCTGGAGCATCCTAATTTTATGGAGCTTACAAGTATTGACGAGATCCTGAAGCATCTTACCATTTAAACCGTTAAGATTGATTAAGCAGGTAAGATTATTAAGGTGAGCTTCGCTTTAAGAAATTTTACTTCACCATTATATTTTAAGTAAAAAAAGAGACTGTTTATAGCAAACAGTCTCTTTTGTCATTTATTTCTTCAAACACTTTTCAAGGAACTGATCCTGTTCCCATAAAAGGTGTAAGATATTTTCTTTAGCCTGGTATCCGTGTGCTTCTTTTGGAAGAAGAACCATTTTTACCGGAGCACCCAGATTTTTCAATGCCTGGAAGTATCTTTCCGTCTGCAATGTAAATGTTCCCGGGTTATTATCTGCATCACCGTGAATCAGAAGAAGCGGTGTCTTCATTTTGTCTGCATGCATGAACGGAGACATCGTATTATAGATTTCCGGAACATCCCAATAGTTTCTTTGTTCACTCTGGAACCCGAATGGTGTTAATGTTCTGTTATAAGCACCACTTCTTGCAATTCCACATGCAAAAAGATTAGAATGGGTCAAAAGATTTGCGGTCATGAAGGCACCGTAAGAATGTCCTCCTACAGCTACTTTCTTTTTGTCGATATATCCCAGATGATCCACGGCATCGATAGCAGCAGCAGCATTGGCTACCAATTGCGTAATGAAGGTATCATTAGGTTCTGTTTTTCCTTCACCGATAATCGGGAAAGCGGCATCATCCAGAACAGCATATCCTTTCGTTGTCCAATACACAAAAGATCCGTAATACGGGAATGTAAAGTCATTCGGGTTTTGGGTATTCTGTCCTGCTGTATTTTTATCTTTATATTCAGTTGGATAAGCCCAGATTAGCAACGGAAGCTTCTCTTTTTTTGCTTTTCTGTCGTAA
The DNA here is from genome assembly GCF_050470705.1 of Chryseobacterium sp. NRRL B-14798. Classification (NCBI taxonomy): domain Bacteria; kingdom Pseudomonadati; phylum Bacteroidota; class Flavobacteriia; order Flavobacteriales; family Weeksellaceae; genus Chryseobacterium; species Chryseobacterium sp. NRRL B-14798. Next base: position 2,923,806 of record NZ_JBFLUL010000005.1, read on the forward strand.
TTAGCCGGAAGATAAAGAGTTCCTGTTAAGGTAACACCATCATTTCTCTTGTAGGTAATCACTTCTTTGTAAACGTCTTTGATACTTTCAAAAGGATTCGCAAAATTCGTTACAGCTTCTGCTTTATTAGATTTAATATTCTTTCTGAAGTAATTCGGATAAAGACTTGGTGATTGCTGAGTTGTAAGGACTTCACCCTTTGAGGCATTAAGGATATCAATGATTTCTTCTTTACCGTTTTTTATATTAGATGTATAAAGTCTTTTCTTTTTCAGTGATTTAACATCCATTTCATCAATAAATGGGTGCTGGCCGTCTTTGGTAAATCCGTCCCCGATCAGATAAGCTTTTCCACCTTTCATATCGATTACATATCTCCCGTATTGGTTTTTCGTTGTGTTAAATCTTCCCGGATCGCTGTATACATCCTGATAATTTCTGTCATCAAAAACTTTGAATTCACCGTTGTTAATATCTATCAGGTAAGATTTTGTATTTCGTGTGTCATACCAGCCTTCAGAAACAATTGCATAATGATCATTGGTCCAGACTACATCTTCATATCTCTGTCTGGTTTTAAAGAAGGATTTTGGAGCGGCTGTAAACGGAGCCTCCCAGGTAAATATTTCATCTCTGTAATCTGCTTTTTTAGACTGGTCTCCTCCATCCAAAGCTTCAGCATAGGTAAGTGTAGCAGGAGCATCACTTCTCCATGCCATATCTCTTTTTCCGGTTCTTACAGAAGAAAATCCTTTCGGCATGATTTCATTCAGAGGAACATCATTTACTGTTTTCACAATATTTCCTTTCCTATCGTAGACAACCGTTGTGGATGGGAACCTATTAAGCGGAACGATATAGGAAAATGGTTTCTTGATCATGGTAGCCATCAGATAGTTTCCGTCCGGAGAAAAACTTAAGCCGGCATACATATCCTGCTCTTTCAGTTTCTTAAGATTTCCTGTAAGATCTACGTTGTAAAGTTCGGAATTTGTAAGGGTCTCAAAGTTTTTTTCGTCCTGAGGATTCTTCAAAAGATCCTGATACGTTCTGTTCTGGGACACTTTACCGTCTGCTGTTGAAACAATCGGGCCTGTAGGAAGATCTTTAGCGGCATCAATAAGAGCAGCTCTGTTTTGCGGAAGTGTTCTGATCAGGAAGCTTTGAGAGTCATTATACCATACATAAGGCATTCCCAGATTGGCATTCAGATTATCTGCTGTAATTTTTTTAGCAGATGCAGTTTCCATATCCACTACCCAAAGCTCCACTCCTTTAGCGGTTGTATTGGTAAAAGCCAGTTTTTTTTCATCCGGTGAAAATGAAACATAGGCAATTTTTGGATTGGAAGGCAGATTTTTTACCTGAATCTCATTTTTATCATTGATCTTTCTGATCTTCAGATTATTTGAGTAGGTCATGCTGCTTGAAATATTAGTAACCGGGTTGATTCTAAGTCCACCAAGCTTCATTTCACTCTGGCTGAGATCTTCTAATGTTTTATATGTTGGACGATAGGTAAAAACTACCCAGTCTTTTTTGCTGTTCATCAGAACACCTGGAGGTCTGTCATAATCTGCCAGTTTTAAAATCTCAGCAGAAGGCTTTTGATACGTAATATTTTCCTGTGCATCATAAAAATTGAGAAATGCCAGAAGGCAAATAGTCAGTTTTATCTTCATATATATTCATTTTCTACGAATGTAGTGAATTTTAAAAGAATTTAACATTAAAAAGTCACTTATCACATTGCAATTATAAACAGAAAGGCACTTCATTTCCTGAAGTGCCTTTTATTTATTGTGTTGTAAAATTACCAGTCTGAAGCTCTTTTTCTTCTTTCTATCATATGATCTACTGAAACTTTCCCGGCTCCGGTTACCATGAGTAGAAGATAAACAGAAAGATAGACAAGTGCCATTTCTCTTTTTTCAAAAGGATCTGCTCCGTGTACTGCAAAAGCAGCAATGATCATGGTAAAGATCAGGAAGCCTAAAGAAACTCTTGTAAAAAGCCCTAAAATAAGTAGTATCGAACATACAAATTCAGCAAAAACCGTAAGAATCAGTGAAATCTGAGGGCCAAGTCCCATAAAATCGAAAAATTCGATTTTACCGCCTGCCAACAGCATCTGAAGTTTTGGAAAACCATGGGACAGCATGGCAAAACCAACAAACACTCTCACTGCTAATAATATAATATCTTTAGGTATTGAGCTCCAATTTGAATTATTATAGTTCATCTACTAAAAAATTTATACTAAGGTAATAAAAATCTTTTAATACAACGGGATTCCGGCTATTTTAGTTTATCTGTAACCGAAATTTTTAAGATCTCTGTCGTTCTTTCTCCAGTCTTTTTTCACTTTCACAAATAAGTTCAAATGAATTTTTTTGGTGAAAAACTTCTCCAGATCTATTCTTGCTTCAGTTCCTACTTTCTTAATCGCTTCTCCTTTGTGCCCGATAATAATTCCCTTCTGAGTATCTCTTTCAACATAGATAATTGAATCGATAAAGATAATTCCTTCTTTCTCCTTGAACTGTTCTGTTACCACTTCTACAGAATAGGGAATTTCCTTATCATAATTCAAAAGGATTTTCTCACGAATGGCCTCATTTACGAAAAATCTTTCCGGTTTATCCGTGTACTGATCTTTATCGTAGTAAGGAGGGTTTTCGGGAAGTAAAGATTTTATTTTAGGTAAAATAACTTCTGTGTTGAAGGCATTCAGTGCAGAAATAGGCAGAATTTCAGCTTTTGGAATTCTGTTGTGCCATTCTTCAACCAATTTTTCAAGGCCTGCCTGATCGGTCTGGTCTACTTTATTCAAGAGAAGAAGTACAGGTACGGGGATTTTATTCAGTTTATCAATTAAGAATTCTGATGGTTCCGCTTTATCGGTAACGTCTACAATAAACAGGAAAATGTCAGCATCCTGTAAAGAATCCTTTACAAAATCCATCATTTTTTCCTGCAGTCCGTATTTTGGATCCAATACTCCCGGAGTATCAGAAAATACAATCTGAAGGTCATCTTCATTATAAATACCAAAAATTCTGTGGCGGGTTGTCTGAGCTTTCTGCGTTACAATCGCCAGCTTCTCCCCCATTAATTGGTTGAGCAAGGTCGATTTTCCAGCATTGGGCTTTCCAACTATATTTACAAATCCTGCTTTGTGCATAAAAATAATATTACGAACTGCAAAGTTAGTAAAACAAAATTGGTCTTTACGGTTAATCTTAATTTTTAAAGGAAAAAAGAGAGTTATAGTTTGAAATAAGGGATGTTGAAGAGGAAATATAAAGGGATTCGATGGCTGAGCTAACCACCCCGTCAAAAATTCTTTGAGTTTTCGCCACTCGTCCAGAGGAGGGGAATTTGCTATTTTCGTTGTAATATTGACAGTAAATAAACTGAATCCGGAAGAATTTTGATCGTAATCATTACAAGATTTCTGACAAAAATTAAGGGATAATTTTGTATTGCATTACTTAAAACTGATATTTTTGAATATTAGAATTCATCTTTATGAATATAGACCAGATTCTTGATAAGGTTTACCTTCTTCCTGAAGCATCAAAAAACAGCTTAAAAGAGCATATTACTGAAGTTTCCTATCCTAAAGGATTTTGTCTGATGGAAGCCGACAAAGTGATTCCTTATCTTTATTTTATACGAAAAGGTATTGCGAGAGCCTATTCTTCAACAGCTGACAATGATATTACCTTCTGGTTCGGAAGTGAAGGTCAATGCATTCTCTCGATGAAAAGCTATGTGAAAGATCAACCCGGTTACGAGAGCATCGAGCTTCTGGAAGACTGCGACCTCTATCGAATGGAAACGGAAAGCCTCAGAAAACTGTTCAATGAAGATATTCATATTGCCAACTGGGGGCGAAAGCTTGCTGAAGCAGAAATGATAAAATCCGAAGAGCTGATTATTTCAAGACAGTTCAAAACTTCTTTGGAACGCTACAAAGATATTATGACCTATCAGCCTGAGCTTCTTAAAAGAGTACAGCTGGGTTATATTGCGTCTTATCTGGGGATTACGCAGGTGAGTTTAAGTAGAATCAGGGGGGAGATTAAATAAATTTAAAGATTCAAAGATTTAAGAATTGAAAGATTTAAATATTCTTATGTTTTGGCTCCTATGTTTGCAAAAGAATAAATTTACATACAAAGCAAAAGGGGTGAGAGAACAGTTTTGGCTAAATAACTCAGGAAGTATATTGTGCTTTAGAAATGTCCTCACTTCTTTATTCCTTTTAGAGTTTGAACAGAATTTAAAGAATCGAAAAAGATATCTTGGATAATAATCAGGAGACAAAACGAAGGAAGACTTGCTTTTATTTAAAGATAAAAATATGAGTGCATTAAAACAGGTTGTAGGAATAGATGTAGCCAAAGATGAACTGGTGGCAAGTTTTGGCAAATTAATGGAAGATCTAAGTACAGAAATCAAAGATTATAAAGTTTTTAGCAACAGCGAAAAAGGCTTTGAATCACTTCTTAAATGGGTGTACAGCAAAAAGACACTTAATATAGAGGTTATTTTTGTCATGGAGGCTACAGGGGTGTATCATGAAAGATTTGCTCATTTTCTTTATGCAAAGGAAGAAAAAACAGTCATTGTGCTGCCTAATAAGATCAGTAATTTCATCAGGACTCTGGATATCAAAACCATTACCGATAAAAGCTGTTCCATAGCTATTACACAGTTTGGTTTAAGCAGAAAACTAGAATTATGGCAACCCGCAAACCTTGTGTATAAAGAACTTCAGCAGCTAAGCCGCGAGAAAAACCAGGTTATTCAGGAAAGGGTAAGGTGTATGAATCAGCTGCATGCTGAAAAGACTCAAGCTCTTCCGAATTCAAGAACCATAAAACGGCTGACCGAGCGTATTTCGCTATTGAAAAAACAGGAGAAAGAAATTAATGAGGATATGCTTGCACAGGTAAAGAAAAGTCCTGAGGCTACCAGGGGAGTTAATCTGTTGAGCAGTATTCCGGGTATTGGAAAATCAACGGCAATTGCTGTTTTAGCTGAAACCAATGGTTTTGAGCTAATCAGAAATAAAAAACAACTGGTAAGTTATGCAGGATTAGATATCCGCGAGAAACAGTCCGGAACATCAATAAAAGGTAAGCCAAGAATTAGTAAGAAAGGAAATAAAAATATTCGAAAAACATTACATTTTCCTGCCATGACAGCCGTCAAAATGAATAAAAACCATCAGGATTTGTTTCAAAGAATTACAGAAAAAACAGGAATTAAAATGAAGGGATTGGTTGCTGTACAAAGAAAACTCTTGGAACTGATGTATATTTTATTTAAAAATAAAACTTTTTACCAGATAGATTTTGAAGAAAGTAGGGTAAAAATCAAAGACGTTCACCCTACGCAAGCTAACTCAAGGTCGCTTTTATAAATATAAATGTATAAAAAATATTTGGAAGTTAACACAGAATCTAAAGCCAACGGAATGATTTTTTATATTATAAGCGGATTAAAGTCCGCTCCTATTGATATGAGGCAATCTTTTCTTTTTTCTTGCAGCTTACTATTCAAATCCTCCAGCTTCCAGCTTGCTTTTATTTTTTAACAATTGTAAAATTTTTTCTCCTGTCAAATTCTGAACTTTGCAGTAGAAAAATTTAAAAAATGAATTGGTTACTATTAGTTATCGCAGGATTATTTGAAGTTGCCTTCGCATCATGTCTGGGAAAGGCAAAGGAAACGTCAGGAACTGAAATGTACCTGTGGTATGCGGGATTTCTGATCACCATGACGATCAGTATGCTTTTGCTGATTAAAGCAACTCAAACGCTGCCTATCGGGACTGCTTATGCAGTATGGACAGGCATCGGAGCAGTGGGAACTGCCTTAATGGGAATTATCTTTTTTAAGGATCCTGTAAGTTTTTGGAGGGTATTTTTTATTGTAACACTTATCGGTTCTGTGGTAGGATTAAAGGCTGTATCTTCATCACACTAGAAAGCGCATAAACTTCTATCAATATTTAAAAATGGGCCGTCTTCGTCATGAAGGCGGTTTTTGTTTGTCTTAATTTTCATCTGGATGATCCTTATAAAAGAGCAAACAGTAAGTAATTCTTTTTCTATCTTTACCGGAAACTTTTAACCTATGAAAAAAATTCTATTCCTTTTAGCAGGTGGTTTACTGACTGCCCAGCAAACTTCTGAACTGCTTTCCAATAATTGGTATATTTCCAAAATGGTGACCAGTAGCGGCCAGACCACCAACACCCCTTTAATAGATAATGGAGTGCCTGCTACTACATTTAATTCGGCAGGAGGTACAAGCTATGTTATTAATTCCAGATATTATAATACGTCTATGATGAGTTTCGGAGTTATGCCTGGAAGTAACAATCTTATCTAAACAGCCAGCTCGTGTACTCTTTTGTTTTATAATGGCGGAAATGCTCCAGCCGTTCGGGCCTACGATCAGAAAAACTGTGACACTTACGTATCGGGAGCCTATGCATCTATATACAGCTATCAGATTATTACAAATGGCAGCCTCAAAACGCTGATAATAACGGATCCTTCAGGAAATAAGGTCTATTACAACAATAATACTGCACAAATGAGTACGAAAGAAACTGAGGCCGCTGCAAAAACGTTTAAAGCCTATCCAAATCCTGTAAAAGAGGTTTTACATCTTGAAAATATTGAGAGAAACCTTTCCCTTAAGATCTACGATCTGTCAGGAAAACTGGTATTTGAAACGACAACAAACGGCAGCAAAACGTCAATTGATACAAGCGGTTTACAGAAAGGACAATATATGATCAAGATAGAAAATTATAAGTCATACCCTTTTGTCAAAGAATAACAACTGACTTTTCAATTATACAAAACCCGTTTCAACTTTTGAAACGGGTTTTATTTTATTTTTTATAAACTACCGGTAAGATTTCGTTATGTCTTAACCCGTATTTTTTTATTTCTTCTTCAGAGAATTTCTGTGAATAGAAGTTGGGTTCTATTTCAAAGCCAGCTTTTCTTAAACGGTCGAAATAATCCATTCCGTACCAGCGAACGTGATCATACTGCCCGAAATGCTTCTGACGTTCCTTTGGATCTTTAATGGTAAAATCTTCATAGGTTTTCTCCAGTGAGTTTTTCATCGGAACCTGAAGAATTCCCCATCCGCCGGGTTTCATTACCCTGTATAGCTCGCTCATTGCTTTTGCATCGTCTTCAATATGTTCCAGAACATGGTTACAGAAAACAATGTCAAAGCTGTCATTTTCAAAAGGCAAATCCAGAATATCAGCTTTCACATCTACAATCGGAGAATATAAGTCTGCCGATATATAATTCAGGTTGCTCATTCTCTTGAATTTTCTTAAAAATTCCTGTTCAGGAGCGATATGCAGAACTTTATAATTTTTAATAAAAAAATCGGTTTCGTTCTGAAGATACAGCCACATCTGGCGGTGTCTTTCCAAACTTAACGTTCCCGGAGAGAGTGCATTTTCTCTTTGTTTTCCATATCCGTACGGAAGGAATTTTCTGTAAGATCTTCCGTCAATGGGATCTAAAAACTGATCTCCTTTGAAAAACTGATAAATAAGCGGTCTTGCCCAGATGCTCATTTTAATAAGCATAGGACGTGGAATTTTATTCAGTAAAAGCTTAGTTACCTTTTTCATTAAAAATCCAGTTGGAACTGCTTTTCTTCATCACTTACAATCCCTAAAGCTTCATATACATAATCAAATGTTGAAAGCAATACCGGCTTACCATTGATCACTGCTACATCATGTTCGAAGTGAGCAGATGGCATGTTATCTAACGTTGTTACCGTCCAGCCGTCGTTATGGAACTTCACTTTTTCAGTTCCCATGTTCACCATCGGTTCAATAGCAATTGCTAAACCGTCTTTAATGACTTTTCCGCTTCCCTGTCTTCCATAGTTCGGAACCTGCGGATCTTCGTGCATTTTTCTGCCTAATCCATGGCCTACAAGCTCTCTTACCACTCCATATCCTTCTTTTTCACAATGTGCCTGAATCGCATGGGAGATATCTCCGATCCTCTTTCCTCTGACACACTGCTCAATCCCTTTGTACAGAGATTCTTTGGTAACCTGTAGTAATTTTTTAATCTCAGGCTTTACTTCCCCGATTTCAAAAGTGTAGGCATGATCTCCTACAAAACCGTTTAGAATAACTCCACAGTCTACAGAAAGAACATCTCCTTCTTTTACCACATCATTGTTTGGGAAACCATGAACAACCTGCTCATTCGGAGAGATACAAAGAGAGTTTGGAAATCCTCCGTATCCTAAAAATGCAGGTTCAGCACCATGATCTTTAATAAAATCATGAGCCAGTTTATCTAAATATAAGGTAGTAATCCCCGGTTTAATTTCTTTTGCCAACATTCCCAATGTTTTAGAAACCAATCGGGCACTCTCCTTCATCAGACGTAATTCGTCTATCGTTTTTAATTGAATCATTGTTGTATAGATGTTAGATATTAGATGTTAGAAGCTAGATTACAGCATGATGTGTATTTCTATATTATAACAATCTATAAACTTTTTTTGATAAAAAAACAGAAGCTTTAATTAGCCGTTAAAAACTAACTTCTAATTTCTGGCTTCTCATTTCTGTATTCTACCAGAAAAGTCCTTTTTTCTTTTCTTTTTTAAGTTTTGAATAGGCAAGAACCTCTTTTCCTTCCACACGGAATTCTATTCTTTCCTGAATGATGTTGTAGATTTCACCCCATCCCGGGAATCCTCCTAAATTTCTGTCGTCAATAAACCAGTCTGCATCTAATTTTCTGGACTGATTTTCAGGATCAAAAACTTCCCCTTCAAAGCTTGAGTTCACAGCATAAAATTCTATTCCGTTTTTTTTGCAGAATTCTACCGCTTCATCTAATGTTTTTCCGTGTCTGTATGTCCAAAGTATCAATCTGAATCCTTCAGACTGAAGTCTTTTTAAAGTTTCGAATGCAAAAGTTTTCGGTTTTCCAATGGCCGGGTAAGCATCATCAACAATAGTCCCGTCAAAGTCAACAGCAATCTTTTTATTATTTAACATTTTGTCTTTTTTTAGCTTTGCAAAGATAAGAAATAAAAAGAGTGCCAAAAAGAAAGGCACTCAATACTTTTATATTTTAATAATAATAAAGATCGTATTAGCTTTTTACCCAGCTAAACTGGAACTGAAGATCGGGAGTAGAAACTCTGTCTGTGATCTTCTGCAGCCTTGCAGGAAGCTTCATCAGGTATTCCTGAGCTTTTTCAGCTTTTTCTGTAAGTCCTTTTACGTGCTCAATTTTCCATTCATCTAAAAGGTCTTTCATAATGTTGATATAATCCTGGCCTGTGTACACCATACATCTTTGTGCAGCATCTGAGAAATGCCCCCAAAGTTCACCTGCTTTTTGTCCTGACTGTCTCATTAAGTGAGCAGGCATTACAATTTTTTTACGCATCATATCTTCAAACGCAAGAATCATTTCCGAAGGGTCTACTTCAAGGATTTTTGCTACGAAATGTTTGTATGCTTTAGCGTGTCTTGCTTCATCTGCAGCAATCACACCACACATTTTTGCCAATTTTCCATTTCCGGATTGTTTAGCCAATGTTCCTACTCTTCTGTGAGAAATATTAGTAGCCGTTTCCTGGAAACTCGTATAAATGAAGTTTCTGTATGGGTCCATACTTGTTCCCAGATCGAATCCGTCATTAATCAGGTATTGGGTAGTGATTTCCACTTCTCTCATGTTTACTCTTCCGCACAGATAAAGATATTTGTTTAATAAATCTCCGTGTCTGTTTTCCTCAGCGGTCCACGCTCTTACCCAGTTGGCCCAGCCTACTTTTTCTTCCTGATTGATTCCGTCAACGCCCATTAACCAAGACTCATAAGATGGAAGTGCCTCTTCCGTGATACAGTCACCAATCAATGTTACAAAAAGATCATAAGGCATTTCGCGGGCAAAAGTCTGAATTTCTTCTAAGTCGTGTTTAAATTCTTCACTTGAAGGATCTGGTAAATAATCGGAAGGCTGCCATATTTTTTCAATTGGCGTTAAAAATTTATCAAGAAAAGAACCTACTTCCTTTTCCAATAATCCCATTACTTCTTTCCTAACAAGCTTTTGATACATTTTACTATTCAGTTTTAATTTACAAAGATATGATTTATTTATTATTTAACGCATAATAAAGTATGACTTGCATACTTTATCTGACATAAATCATAAAAAAAATGCCGCTACTAAAGCATAACGGCATTTTTTTAACAATATTATTGAATATTAATTAACCAAAACTTCTCCAGTCATTGCATCTGGTATTTCCACATCCATTACTTTAAGGATTGTAGGGGCTACATCGCCCAGTTTTCCTGGTTTTAAATTCCATGTATGGTCTTTATCCATCACAATAAAAGGAACCAGGTTTGTGGAGTGCTGGGTATTTGGAGTTCCGTCCGGATTGATCATTACATCTGAGTTTCCGTGATCGGCAAGAATGAAAACAGCATATCCGTTTTCATAGGCTGCTGTAGCCACTTTTTCTATACATTGATCTACCACTTCTGCTGCCTTCACTGCTGCTTCAAAAACACCTGTATGGCCTACCATATCTGTATTGGCGAAATTTAAGCAGACAAAATCAGCTGTTCCCTGCTCCAGTTCGGGTACTATAGCATTGGTAATATCATAGGCCGACATTTCCGGTTTCAGATCGTAGGTAGGAACATCTTTCGGGCTTGGGCAAAGCAGTCTTCTTTCTCCTGTAAATTCCTCTTCCCTTCCTCCTGAGAAGAAGAAAGTAACGTGAGGATATTTTTCTGTTTCTGCAATTCTGATCTGGGTTTTTCCATTTTTCTCCAGAATTTCACCCATGGTTTCTGTCAGTACGTTTTCATCAAAAACAACCTGCACATTCTGGAATGTTTTATCATAGTTCGTCAATGTGATATAATAAAGGTTCAGCTTCTTCATTCCAAATTCCGGGAAATCTTTCTGGGAAAGAACTTCTGTAATTTCTCTTCCTCTGTCTGTACGGAAATTGAAGCAGATCACCACATCATCTTCAATGATTCTTGCTACCGGTACTACATTTCCTGTAGCAGTAGTATTCACTAAAATAATAGGCTTCAGGAACTCATCGGTTACATTATTATCATAATACATCTTGATTGTTGCCAAAGCATCCGTTGTCTGTTCTCCTATTCCTTCCACAAGGGCACCGTACGCTAATTTTACACGCTCCCATCTTTTATCTCTGTCCATGGCATAGTATCTTCCTACCACTGTTGCCAGCTTTCCGGTAGTTGCTTCCATATGTTTCTGAAGTTCATCGATAAACCCTAATCCGGAATGCGGATCACAGTCTCTGCCATCGGTAAATGCGTGAACAAAAACATTCTCATTTAAACCGAATTCTTTAGCAGCGGTCAGTAATCCTTTTAAGTGATTGATATGTGAGTGTACACCTCCGTTGGAAACCAATCCGATGAAATGTACTTTTTTATTTTCTTTTTTGGCGTATTCAAAGGCATCCTGAATCACTTTTTCCTGACCCAGTGTTCCTTTTTCGACGGCCATGTTCAGTTTTACCAGGTTTTGGTATACTACTCTTCCGGCTCCCAGGTTCATGTGTCCTACTTCAGAATTTCCCATCTGTCCGGCTGGTAAACCTACCGCCAGCCCGCTTGCTTCAAGGGTGGTATGTGGAAATTTCTGGTAACAGCTGTCTATGAATGGTGTATTTGCTTTATCTATTGCAGAAACGTTAGGGTTTGTTCCCAATCCCCATCCGTCAAGAATGGCCAGTATTGCTTTTTTCGACATTTTGTAAAACTTTTGTTAGACAAATTTACCTAATTTCCTATGAATAGAAGAATTTGAAGTCTTGAATTTTATGGACTGCTGATGATTAGTCAATTAATTTTGAAATTTTAACCGTGTCAAGGTTTAAAACCTTGACACGGTTCGTATAATGATGAACTTTTAAATTGCCAGCAGTATTCCATTTTATTCTTTAAAAAAAACTTCAAAACTGCTATTATTTTGCTTCACATATTCTCTGATATACCGATCCAAAAGGCCACTCTCTTTAAGAAACAGAAGAGGATTCTGAATATGTAAGATATCGTCAATAGCTTTATGCTTATCTGACTGTTTATTAAAATATGCCTCAGAAATCTTATACCCAATCCAGTAGCCCAGATCGTTCGGTCTGTTGTCTTTTTTGCTGGTTCCGTAAAGCCAGTCTGTAGGATCATTTTTCTTGAGTACCGTTACAAATTCTTTGTATAATTGATCAGAATGAGCCTCTCCATATTGATAAAACGGGCTGTTATGGCTTTCTCCGGACACCAGCTCACTGATAAAATCAGCACTACCTTCGCTTAATGTGTATTTTAAAAGGTTATCAGTTCCTTTGATATCCTGTTGAAAGTGAATCGTCTCATGTGAAACAAGTCCTGCAATTCCATCCAGATTCTGAAGAGTTTCGGTACCGATCATAATGCCGTCTTTAGAAAATGTTCCTCCCGTATTAAATCTTCCGTATACAAAATATATGGGTGGAAATTTTGCCTGCGGATACCAGTATTTCAATGCGCTGTACACCGCTCTGATTCTTTTTTCTTTTTGATTGATTCCTGACAGAACATTCCGGCTTTTAAGATAATCTTCTTTTCTCTTTTTTACCATTGTATATAACGAATCAGCATTGATTATGCGGTATTCCATAAAACCTTTTACGCCCGGAGATCCGTTACTGATATAATCTCTAAAAGGATTTTCTTTTGAAGCCTCCATTTTATCGAATGCTTTCCAGAACCGGTCTGTATCTCTGGTTTCAAATACAGCGTTCAATGGATCAGTGGAGAAACCTGTCTGTGCTTTTGCAATTCCGGAGGCTAAAAGAAGACATGTAAAAATATATCTGGTTTTCATATTAGTTTTTAAAGATATCTTATCAAACGGCTAAAAATATAAAAACTTATACAGAATAGAAATAAACGCTGTCAAGGTTTGAACCTGACAGGGTTGAAAAATTAAAATTTCGTTGATTATTTCAGTTCATTAATCGCTAATTCTTTTTAATTTTGCGGTATGGATTTACGAGATCAATTGAAGAATCTTTTTCCTGATCATGAAGAGCAGGATTTTGAGATGCCTGAAGAAGAATTCAAGCAGAAAGAGCCATTGGTATGCAAATTTGAGAAAAAAGGAAGAAACGGTAAGCCTGTAACGATTGTTGAAGGCTGGGAAGGCAGCGAGGAAGACCTGAAAAAAATCTCAAAGAAAATAAAAACCACCTTGGGTATAGGCGGCTCTGAGAAGGATGGAACGATTATCATTCAAGGAGATAACCGTGATAAAATCATGAATATCCTTAAAGAAATGGGATATAAAACCAAACGTGTTGGCGGATAGTTCTAGAAATAGATCTGGGTTTCCGGCAGTAAGGTTTTTAAGTTTTCAATTTTAGATTTTTCTATAGGATTTCCTGTAAGAATCAATGTTTTCAGATTTTTAAGCTGTTTGATTTCTACAGGAATGTCTTTCAGATCATTATTGGCCAGATTCATGCTGACGATATTTTTCAGCCCTTTTACTTTGGGCGATATTTCTGTGATATGATTTCCGCTTACATTCAGAAATTCAAGCTTCTTTGCTTTAAAAAGGTTTTCCGGAAGCCTCATAATAGCATTCTGCTGCAGTTCAAGATATTTTAAATTTTCCGGAAAAGACAGATTTCCAAGATCATTGATCTGGTTATCTGAAAGGTTGAGAAATTTCAGATTTTTGATCTGATCCAGTTTGTCTGCAATAAAACTTATCTGGTTTCCCTGAAGGTTGATTTCTTCCAACGCGGGAATTTCCATAAGGGCTTCGGGAAATATATTTAGATTATTAGCATCAAAATGTACCACTTTTAAGTTCTGAAGCTTTGCAAGATTAGGATTAATGCTTGTCAAGCTGTTCAGATTCATAGAAAAAGTAGTCAGTTTCTTCAGATTGCTTACCTCATCAGGAATAAATTTAATGCTGTTTTCATTCACATTTAAAATTTCCAGTTCTTTTAAAGCAAAAAGTTCCTGATCCATTTTCTCAAGCTTATTCGCCATAATATTCAAAAAGAATAATGAATCCAGTTTTACAATCTGAGGAGGAAGATTAAAAAGACCTTTTTCTCTGAAACTTATACTGTAAACCGCTTTTTTACTTTTTAAAGCATCTTCAATATTGGTAAATGTAGGATATTTCACCGGATCAATCTGTGCTTTGATCTGAGAAAGTGAGATGACGGAAATCAATAAGAAAAGCTTTTTCATAAAAATAAAAGGTCTGCCAGCAACCAAAGCTGCCGACAGACAAGAATTATAAATAATTTATTTCTTTACAAGTTTAACTGTTTTCTGGAATCCTCCTTCAGCTTCAATATTTAAAACTAAAACTCGTGATCCTTCCAACTGTTGTGTGAAATCAAGATCCAATGCTTTATTGGTTCCGTTGAATTTCTTCGTGTAAACGATTTTCCCGTCCATGCTGTAAGCTGTTACAGAAATATCTTTCAATCCTTTTACAGAATTGATTTTTACCACTCCTGAAGTTGGGTTCGGTGCTACCGTTACTGTATTCTCTTCAATTTTGGTATCAATAGTCCCTAAAGTTCCTTCAGTTCCAAGATTATTTTTAAGGGCAATAACAACTGTTGCTGATTTCCCTCTGTAATCAATCGTATTTCCTGTTGCATCTACGTCTGTAGAAATCGTAGAATCCGGATGCTGGATAGAGAAGAAACCAAATTTATGATCAGGAGTAAATGTCAATCCTGTAGGTTCCGAACCAGCCGGCATAGAAGCAAATAGTCTTACTTTCGGATTGGCCTGTGTATGATCCGGAGCAATGACCCAGATATAGTTTTTACCACCATCCTGAAGTACCCAAAGGTTTCCAAGTTCATCGAAAGTAAGGTTGTCATTTCCGTCTCCCCAGGCTTCAGATTTCATTCCCTGAGCTGTATTGAAAGAATATACAGAAGAACTTCCACCTACAAATGTTTCTACCTGAGAAGCAGTAGTTCCGTTATCCTGTAAACGGTATACTCTGTCTAATCCTTTGGCTGTAAAATAGATTTTACCATCCAGCGGGCTGATATCAACATCTTCTACCCCGTTGAATTTTGTTCCACCTAATGACAGGGCGTTGGTATTGGTATTATTCTGATCTGCTTTTTCTTTATTCGGAACCTGAATCCATGTCGCTGTAGTTCCTACCGGATCTCCTGCAGCCGTTAATCCCTGATCCAGTTTTAATACGTAAAGGTTTCCAGAAGAGAGATCATTAGGAGTATCCATTACATATTTGTACACCAAGTGAGTTCCACCGTCTTCTCCATAATATGCTATAGTTCCCGCATTATTGATCACCACGTTCTCGTGGTTCATGATTCCCATCTGCCAAAGCTTACCTTTTGTCCCGTTAGGGTTTTTAGATATAACCTGAGCAGTAGCAGGATCAATCTCTACCAGCCAGCCATAATCTTTATAACCGTCATTGTTCACATCATTGGAAGTTACAGATTCTTCTGCAGTGACTATAGTTCCCCACGGCGTAACTCCTCCGGAACAGTTCCTGATCGTCTGTACCAAACTTGGATCTGAGAAACTTACCGCTCTTGATTTTGTCAGCTGCCAAAGTTTTGAAGTCGCGTTATAGTTGATTTCTGCCATGGTAACTCCTCCGGGATTCGTTTCATGATTGACAGAAAGGTATCCGTTGGTACTACTTCCTGTTTTTGGAACATAACCGGTAAAGTCATTCTGACCTCCTACCAATCCTCCGCCTTCGGTATAGCTGTCTCCTTCTTTTAAAATAAGCTGGTATTTGTGTTCAGCAGGAATAATTAACTTATTGGTTTGTGCTGTAGGAACAATTGAAGTAAAACAACTGATATGCGTTCCGTTACAAGCTACAGGAATAGTTGTATTGGTAGTCGTTTTCAGATAAGCATCAATTCTTAAGTCTGAACTGGTTGTACTTCTGTTATGTAATTCAATAGAAAATCTGTTAACACCGTTTACAAATTTTGATTTTGGAATTGAAAAAATGTTATAAACACTCTCTGCTGCCCCGTCAATAGTAGTACTGGAGAAAGTATTGAATGTAACAGCACCTGCAGGCATATTATCTCTTACAACTTCTTCTCCGTTAAGGTATACAATAATACCATCATCTCTCATCACACCAAACTCTATAGTATCGGAAAGCGTTGAAAGATCTACCGTAAAATCTTTAGCAAAATAGGCTGTAGTAAGCCCTGAATTGATGGTAGTAGTTACAGGATCTCCATATCCCAACGGACCGTTTCCTACTGCCCATGTTGAAATATCATAGGTTTGGGCATTCCAACCGGCTGGCTGCGCCTGGTTGTTATCTTTATAGCTCCATGACGCATTCTTATTGAATATCAAGGTCTGCGCCTGAAGACCAGAACTGGCCAGTATAGCCAAAGCTCCCACTGCTAGTAGTTTTTTCTTCATTTTTTATTTGATTTATTAGACCTTGCAAAACTATTTTTTTAGCGCTTTTTCTCTGTTAATAGGATTTTAAATCTAAATCATCGAATATTAACTTATCAAAAACCTAATGTTAAGTGGATTAATTTTTTGTTACAAAAGCATAAGGTCCCAACCTTTTTTTCGGAACACAAGTATCTGAAATCCTAATTAAGATTATAAAATTTTAGAAAAAGGACAATCAAAAAAATAAGGTATGCCAACTGACATACCCTATAAATCAAATATTGTTTTTAAAATTTATTTAATGATGAATTTTTCCCGAGATGTATCGGTTTTAGATAGATAGGATGCTATATATGATCCCTTAGGAAGGTTCAGCATAATGTTTTCTTCAGATTTTAAACTGAATATTTCTGCTACTTTTTTACCGGACATATCATAAATAATTAATTGTGAGCCCACCCACGCTTTTGGTACGCGGACTGAGATTGGAGTGCCCTGAGCAGAAGGGTTGGGAACAATTCTTGGCAACTGATTTTTCACAACCTCGGAATTAACTCTGGATAATGTAGAAGAAGAATTGGTTAGAAAAAACTGACTGAAAGAATTTACATTTAAATTTGTGTTAAAAGTAACCTTTGTGTTAAGACCTGTACCGGAAACCTGATCTGCATTATCGACGCTTGTTCCCCAGGTGCTTCCAAAGTCATTGCTCCCTCTTTTGAAGAGACTGTAAGAAGATGGATTCAGATAATTGCCAAATCCTGTATTTTTATAAAATGATAAGGAGGCAAGCGGTGAAAATGCAAGGTTTGTCCCATAATTGTTTATAATCGTATAGAAGCCGAAATTAGTATCTGTATTTGGTAGTTGATCCGGATTAATTGTACCTCTTGATATCCATACATCACCATTCGGATATGTACCTGAGTTAAACTCCATAGAAATCCCGGAAGCTGTAAAATCTTTCACACCAGAAGACGTAATATTCATTTTTTCGCTTACTCCTTCAAAAACAGGAGCATTTGAAGCTAATCTTGTATATCCTGTTCCCTGATAGGATGCAAAAGTTCCTGAGTTGTTTTTATTAACCGTAATATTCCCGGCCGATTCATTGAACTGAAGATAATACACCAATCCATTTAAAATAGGATCTCCGGCAATACTTTTTGTCAAGTGTCTCCATTGTCTGATTTCATCAATGGATAGCGGCCTATTCCAGATGGCAACTTCATCCATTTCCAATTGGGTAAATCTGTTCGTATAACCTCTTCCATAGCTTCCTAAAAACAAGACGTTGAAAACTTCAGACGGTAATGCTGTATTATTTACACTTTCTTTTCCGTTAACATATATTATTACATTCGTTCCGTTGCTTACCAATGCGATGTGTGACCATTGCCCTACCGGAGCCTGTAACCCGGAAGACCAGCTCCAGTCCGGGTGAAAGCCGATAGTGTTGTTGCCTTCTCTGAAATTCATTCCAAATGGATTACTGCCATCCTGAGACATAAAAACACCGCTGTAATCGGTCTGGATACCGTTGGGTTTTATCCAGCAAGAGAATGTAAAAGAATTTTTATTAAGGTTGGTGTTATCTACTTTAATATAATCGCCTGTGGTTTGACCTGTAAGTTTTATGCTGTTTCCAGGGATTTTGTCCGGCTGGCCAGTTCCACACTGATTATTGATTTCGATAAAATTATTGAGTGTCTGCGTGCTTGTTCCATATTGATCTGTCACCGTTAAAGTTACGGGATAGGTTCCGTTCGCTGCTCCCGCATAAGAAACCAATGGGTTTTCTAATGTGGAAGTGGAAGGAGTACCTCCCGGAAAGCTCCATTGCCATGTAGCACTTGCATTATGTACAACGGAATAATCTTTAAACTGGACTTTTTCTGCAGCCGGACAGCTAATTTTATTATTTCCCACTGATATTAAAGCACTGGGAGGACTTATCTCATATAAAGCATGCTCAAATGCACCTCTGGATGTTCCTATTTTTAATTTATTTTCATTGTAATTGATAAACATAAAACGGACATCACACATGGGCAAGCCATTACCCAGCATTACCCAATTCTGCATCACATTATTTCTGTAAAATATTCCTGCTTTATTGCCTACATACACACCGCCGTTTGATCCTCTCTGGAAAATAATTTTCGTAATAGGAGAAGTAGTGAGTACAGAAGAACTGAGATTAGTCCAGGTTGCTCCTCCGTCACCCGACTTTAATACTTTGCATGAAGACTGAACACCGCTGTAAGTTATCCATATTTTGTCTGGATCATCATCTCCAATGGCAATATCTGATATATTGGTTTGTCCGGAAGTTACCGTGGTATTAGGGGTAATATCAGTCCACGTAAGCCCGGCGTCTGTCGTCTTCCAAAGTTTATTATTGGTTAAACCTTCAACAACAATCATTACATTGGGATTTTTAGCAGAAATCTTTTCTCTGAATACCTGATTGCCAAAGGTTTTTACAATAGATATACTATTTCCGTTGTCTTCGGTTTTAATAAGAGAATTTTTCCATGTTGCCAAATTCGGGTTGCCTGTCGGATATTGACCTGCATGATGGGTAATCATGGTATAGTATTTATTGGGATGGAATTCTATGGAATTAAAATAAGCATAAATTCCTCCTAAATCCAGAAAATTAGGTTCATTAATCAGTGTATTCACGCCGGTCCTGAAATACCGGTAATTACTATATCCCTGGCTGTAAATATACCGGTCATCTAACGGATTAACGTCTGTATTCCCTTGATCTGCCCCTGTTCCGTTATACCAATCAAAACCATTGGCACTTTCCTTAATCATTACGGGGCCATGATTATTTCCCGATGCAACCAGATTGGTTTTGAAAGCACTTCCGAAACCCCAAAGCTCATGATTACCAATACTGTTGGTTAAAGTAGTTATTGTGACTCCCAAATTGCCGGATGCTGCCATTTCCCCATCACTGCCTGTTACAAATTTTCCGTTCACGAAATCCATGGATCTGATATCAGGATGGGTATATGACGCAGGAGTAGTAAAGGTAACTCCATTATCTGTGGAAATCCTGATTTGATCCACTCCATAAGTTCCATATACAATCTTATTTTCATCATTACGGTCCATTTGTATGTCGCCATGATGCAGACTGTTAATTCCTCCGGAACCGGGAACCATATTGATTCTGGAATTTTCAACTGCTCCGGTTGTCTTATTAAATTTATAAAGATGAACCGCCTGATGCCCATAAGCATTAGCACCGCTACCTGCCGCTACATAGAACGAAGAAGTATTATTTGTGGGTAAGAAGACTTTAACCCAGCCAATAATTTGCCCATTGGCAGTAGTATCCAGGGTAGTAGAATTTAATTGGGTAAAGCTAACTCCCTTATTAGTTGATTTATAAACTTTGAAAATATTATTGTTTGATGAACTGCCAAAATAAACCGAATTCTCATCATTCGGATCCCATTCCAAAGATTCACTCTGCGTTGAAGAATCCCCAATCTGATAATCTGCAGGAAGACTGGTTTGAACGGCACTCCAGGTATTTCCGCCATCACTCGTTCTGTACAATGAGGTTCCCCAGTGAACCACAGCAATATTGGCATTTGAAGGAGAAACTGCAATATCATAAGCTTTTCCGGAATAGTTTGCGGAAGTCATCGTGGTGGCAGTCCAGTTAAGTCCACCATCTATAGATTTAATGAGCTGGGTATTGCTTAATGCATACACTGTTTGCGGGTTGGCAATACATACGTCAATGTCATTATATTTAGAATCAGGAAAACCATTGTCTACCAGATTCCAGGACGTTCCTCCATCTATGGTACGCCATAGCCCTCCGGTTACGAAGGATACAAACATCTTTTGAGCATTGGTAGGATCTATCCTGGTTAAAAATACATACCCTCCGTGATTATACTTGTTGGAATAATTTGTACTCGCACTATTCACCGGCCCTATTATTGTCCAATCACCAACTTGTGTTTGTGTGGGTAATAAGGCAATATTTTTTACTTTAGGTTGATTAAACAATAAAGGTTCTGGGGTAACTTTCCCTTGATTGTCCAAATAAAACAATTTTGTTCTTAGCCAGTCTTCACCAATGCTTCTCGGCTTGCTTTTTTCCCATCTGTGATTCCCAAAATATTTGTCGAAACTGGCTTTTACTTTAAAGTAATCGGCATTGTCTTTCATTTCAGAAAACCAGGGCTGAGACTTGTGCCTTAATTCGTATTCAATGTCTTCATCCTCCTCAGTCTCGTTTCTTGCTGCCGGAAGATTTTGGGTATGGTAAAGTGCTGAGATCAGCAATGTAGGTAAAAGAAGTCGTTTTATTTTCATCATTATTATTATTTAAATATTACATTAATATTAATGAAGTAAATTTAAACAATAACAATAATACCTATATGAAATACGAATATTTTACTAATATTTTACATTTTCAATTAATACAATAAAAATATATAACATTGGCTCTTCAGTTGTTTATCTTGCACCTAGACAAGCTTCAATAGATTTAAGGTATACAAAAGTCTAAGAACATTTTATGTAAAAAAAGAACAATTAAAGAAAAAGAAATTTGATAATAGTAAAGAAAATGAACAAATACTACGGGTTTCAGGGTTCGGATATGTGATGTAAGGCACAATTATTTCATATTCTTCTTGGATACTTATCTTTATTAAATTTGTTAATTGATTCAAAACAAGTCATATTCAGTAAGCTAAACCAGTCGGAAAAGAGAAATTTTATTTAGAAACAAGAATATTTTAGAAGGTAATTTATTTTAAAAACGAGTTTTATTCTTATCTCTTAAAACTTTATATTTGTTATTATGATTGACACAGCTATGCAAAATAAAAAAATACATCAAGGCAAAAATATTAAACGTTTCCGTGAAATGCTGGGTATCAAGCAGGAGGCCTTAGCTTTCGAATTAGGTGACGACTGGAATCAGAAGAAAATCTCTCTTTTAGAACAAAAAGAAACAGTAGAATCTGATATTCTCGCTCAGGTGGCTCAGATTCTTAAAGTTCCTGCAGAAGCAATTGAAAATTTTGATGAAGAACAAGCGATAAACATTATTTCTAATACGGCCTCTTTTGATAATTGTCAACAACCGGCTTTTTTTAATAATCAACCCACTTTCAACCCCCTCGACAAAATGGTTGAACTCTATGAGCGTATGCTTAAACAACAACAAGAGATGATTGATAAGCTGGAAAAGCTGATTCAAAACAAATAAACAAACAGATTGATCCGATCTGTAAAATAACTTAAGACTAAATTCTAAAACGAAGGTAGATTACATTTACACCCGTTTCAGAATTTAGCCTGTTTTTATTAAAACCATATCATTCCTACTGAATCTCGTTCCTCAGAACCCCTAATCTCTACCCTCCCACTCTAAAACTCTCAAACCCTCCAACCCATCTACTTCGCTTTACTCACATCCGTAAGAGCATTCAGAAAGGCGATGATCTGTTTTATTTCTGCTTCGGTGAGGTTCAATTTATCGGGTGCCAGCGTCTGATTTTTCATTTTTAATCCTAAACCTTCTCCTCCGCCTTCATTATAAAAATCAAGAACTTCTTCCAGGGTGTTGAAAGCTCCGTTATGGAAATAGGGCTTTGTAAGTGCGATATTTCTCACTGTCACGGTTTTAAAAGAGTAATCATAAATCCATGACTTTTCTTTTTTCACCGGGCTGTTTCCTCTTCCTAAGTCCTGATCAAGTTCTACCGGAAACTGTTTGATCGGCGTGGTAGTTACTCCCAGTACTTCGGATTCATTTTCATTAAAAAACGGCGGTACCAATCCGGAAAAGGTAGGTGCAAAATGGCAGGTTGCACAATTGGCTTTTCCCATAAAGAGGTTGAATCCTTTTTTCACATCATCGGAAACATTTTTTTCATTCCTCATAAAACGGTCAAAATCGCTGTCAAATGAATACAATGAAGCCACATAAGAACTTAATGCTTTGGAGAAGTTTTCTTTACTGATTTTTCCGTCTTTAAATGCAGTACGGAACGCTTTTTTATACTCAGGTTTTGTTTTTAATTTCTGGATAATGCTTTCATAGCTGGTATTGAATTCCTGCTCATTATAAATAACATGTTCTGCCTGCTGTTCAAGATAGAAAGCACGAAGATCATAGAAAAATCTCCTGGCAAAAACAGCATTATATAAAGAGGGCGAATTTCTCAACACTGTTTTCCCTTCCACATTACTTTGTGATTTTGCTTTCAGATCTGTAAAAGCGTTTTCCTGAAGATGGCATGTGGCACAGCTCATTTTCCCGTTACCACTTAAGTTCTGATCGTAGAAAATGGATTTTCCAAGATTTCGGAGTTCCGGACTGTCTTCCGAAGATTTCAATAAGGTATAAAAATAAGGATCTAAAAAATCACTGCTGAAAAAGTTCTTATTCCCCACATTCCAGCCTGAAAATTCTTTAAGGTCATCCGGTCTGCCATCCCATTTCCCAAGTTCTTCATATAAAGGCTGCACGTATTTTTTATAAAACTCAATCCTGTCAAAGGTTTCAAAGTCGGTATTTTTTGAAAGATAACTGATGGCTTCTGTTAAAATCTGATTGGCTTTCTGAGTATTATAATTTTTAAAATAAAGATCATCATTGATGTACTGCTGTATTCCTGCAAAAGCATGGCTGGTTTCTTCGGAAATATTCAAAGATCCCGGCGTATCAAAACCTGAAACACCCAGTGAATAGATCCTGATCAACTCTATTCGCAAAGGCAGTGTTTTGTTATTTCCTTTGCTCAACCCATTTTTTAAAGCACTTAAATAAAACCCGGAAAAGCTGTTATACAAAAAGGTAGTGATGGTTTTGATCTTTTCTTTTTCATTTCCTGCTTCCTCTGAAAATATAAGTTCATCAAGCACCTGCAATCCTTCAGGAGGAAGTGTATATGACGATGTCCCAGCTGCTTCGATGTGAAACAATGGCGCTGCATTAAGGTGGCTTTTGGTAAATTCAGGATAATGGTAAGCAATATAAAATTCTATTTCCTTGAATGAGTTTCTTGTACTGCTCAGCGATTTTTGCAGTTCTTCCAGAGAAATACGGTCTTCAGAGAACTTATCAACATCAGATTTCAATTGTTCAAGCTTTATTCTAAAGTCGGACAGCCCTTTATTGACAAATGTATTTTCGTTTTCTCTTCCTTTGTAAACAGGATTAAAGGACATTACTGCAAATCCTATCAGAAGGACAATTACAAGCAGTGGATAAGATCTCATGAATTTTTAGCTGCAAAACTATTGATCTGATGTTATCTGAGTTTTAATAAGAGATTAAATAATGTTTATATTTCTGATATCATATTTTTCACTAATTTTAAACCCCGAAATCAAATTCATTATTCTGAAGAAACGGTTTTTCAAAATACCAATAAAAAAATAATGGCGGGAGATTATTGGGAGAGGATTTTTTCAATTAAATTCAACACATCAAAAAAACTAAATAGGAGTATGAAAACAAAACTATGGTTTGCTGTTATGGCAAGTTTCCTTTCTATGACGGCATTTTCCCAAAAGAAAAAGCAGCAGGAAAAACAACCTGAAAAGAAACAGGAAATGGCTGTTTATGCTGAGAAAAGAGGTTCTGATTATTATTTGGTCCGCCTGGAAAAAGATAAAAATATTCCCAATGTCTATATACATTCCAATGGGGTAACCAAGCCTTATAAAAATTATTCTGACCTGAAAGATATTGTTACGGAGTTCCCAGGAATGATGACTTCCAACAATTCCACAAAGGAAGAACTGATTTCTATTCTTAAAAAAGAGGATCACTTCTACGAAATCACTTCACAGAGAAAAGATCCTAAAAATATTGAAAAAACCGTTGTTACCGTATATGAAGTAATGAACGGCCAGAAAAGAATTGTAGAAGAATACAATGACATCTACGAAGTGATGGCATCTCCTTATAAAGAGGCCATTATGATTAATTAAAAAACAAAAAATATACATATTATGCTAAACAAACTTGCTGCCTCAGAACTTGTTCTGAATGAAGACGGAAGTGTATACCACCTGAATCTTTTACCTGAAGATATCGCTGACAAAATCATCCTTGTGGGTGATCCTGACAGAGTGGCAAAAGTTTCAAAATACTTCGATACCGTAGAAATCAAAAAAAATAAAAGAGAATTCTATACGCATACAGGAACGCTTCGTGGAGAAAGAATTACCGTAATGTCTACAGGTATCGGAACTGAAAACATCGATATCGTGATGAACGAACTGGATGCTTTGGTGAACATTGATCTTCAGAACAAAGAATTCAAGACTGAGCACAAAGCGCTTGAGCTTTTCCGTATGGGAACCTGTGGAAGTGTAAACCCTGACGTACAGGTGGACAATATGCTTGTAACTCAAAATGTAGTTGGATTAGACGGACTGATGCATTTCTACCAGGACTACAACTTCGAAAATGAGTTTTCTAAGAGTTTCCTTGAAAAATTTCCCTACGAAAGAATCAAGCCAATGCTTTATTTCTCAGACTGGGCAGAAGAAATGGGAGCATACTACAAAGATGCCAAATACCACGGAAATACAGCAACATTCCCGGGATTCTATGCTCCACAGGGAAGACAGCTTCGTTTGAAAGCGGTAGATGACCAATTCCTGGAAACATTGAATGATCTTGGAATTACCAATTTTGAGATGGAGACCTCTGCGATCTATGCTCTTTCAAAATTATTAGGCCACAAAGCCATTACCGTAAATAACGTTATTGCCAATAGAAGACGCGGTGAGTTCTCTGCAGATCACCATGCATCTGAGAAAAACCTTATTGAATGGGTGTTGGAAAGAATTATCAAGTAATTTTTATTTGATAAAAACTAAAACCTCCGGAAACAGTTTCCGGAGGTTTTTTATTAGGTTTTGGCTAAAGCTGATGGATTTTTTTCTATTTTTTAACGGGCTAAAGCCCGTTCCTATTGAATTGTATCTTGCTGAAAATATTGATTCTTTTACGATGAACAAAGCTTACCACTCACCTTATCATTCCCTAGGAATCTAAATACAAAACTTTAAAAACAGCGTAGAGATTCCTGCGGAATTACAGAGTTGTCAATAGAAATCTTGTAAGTAAAATAGTTAAAGGCCGATAATCATTAATACAAATGCCATGATTACAAATGAAAACTCCTCGGATCCGGATATTGAAATGTATACTCCAGTTCTGAAATGAGTTTGGAAGACATTACTTTCTTCCCTTTCACTTCAAACTCTTCTTCATCAAGTAGATTTTTCTGTGCGTTAATCACCTGACTTTTCGCAGGATGTACAGGAGCCGTAACATTATAAAGTTTTGATTCACTTTTCTGTTCAATCATTTCTGAGATAATCCTGCTGATATCAGCATAATGAATATGATTTACCGCATGGTCCAGATCACCTACATTATAATTTTTTAAAAGTCTGTTATCTCCCATCAACCCTCCAAGTCTCAGAATATTCAGTTGGGGATATTTATTTCTCAACATTCTTTCGCCTGATATTTTCTCCAAAGGGACATCTTCTTCTGTAAATTCTTTAGCAATATCGGGATAAACACCTGTAGAACTCATCAGAAACATCTGCCCTTTAAAGTCTCCTATAAAAGCTGACAAATTCTGAATCCTGTTATACAAAGAGCTTACACAACAGCTTTTTTCAGAAACAGGAATTGTAATAATCAAAACTTCCATATTTTTAACTTCTCCCCATTGGGAAAGAGGTTCTGTCAGCTGATAATCCGGGAAAGAAGCCATTACAGCATGAATTCCTTTATTATTTAGTAGATTTACTTTACTTTCTGTTGTAGTTGTAGTTGCCAGTGTATATTTTCCGGATAAGGAAGATGCGAGTCTTTGTCCCAGCCAGCCATAGCCTATAATTCCTATTTTCTTCATTGTTCGGACACGGTTTGAATGGATAATATTTCGTCTAAAGAAGCCATCAGTTGAGTTTTTACTTCATTACTCAGATGCATACAATTCTGAACAGCTTCAGGAATATATTTTGCTTTTTCTTCGAGTTTTGCTCCCTGCTCTGTAAGGTTGATCAATACTACTCTTTCATCTTCTGAGCTACGGGTTCTGATGATCAGTCCGTTTTTTTCCATACGTTTCAAAAGCGGGGTAAGCGTTCCGTTGTCCAGATGAAGATGTTCACCAATCTTTCCTATATTCATTCCGCCATATTCCCATAAAACAGTCATGACAAGATATTGAGGATATGTAAGTGAAACTTCCTCCAGGTAAGGCTTATATAAACCCGTGATATATCTGGAAACGGCATATGTTTTAAAACATAAATGTTCTGATAGAGGGATCATTGTCTTCTTTTAGTTTACAAAGATAGTTTATTTACTTTGTGCACAATATTTTTGTTTAAAATATTTATTCTTATGCTTATTTTTTTATTTTAGCAAAACTAACCTTTGCTATGAAAAACACACATCAAACTGAAAACAATAAACTTTTGGATCTTTCCACTGAAGAACTTATCAAAGAGGAAAAAAAACGTTCTGCAGCTCATATTTCCTTTTGTATAATTATGGGAATGCTGGTAGGCGTCTGCATTTATGTTACCGCTAAGAAAGGGTTCAACGGTATCACTCCGCTTCCTCTGTTTTTTTTCCCTTTATATCTTATTATTAGAAAAAGCTGGCAAAATGCCCGTAAGGAACTTCATTCCCGTAAGCTTAATCAAAATTAAACAGTAGTAAAAAAGGACTTCCCATCCGGAAGTCCTTCACACCATATCAACTATAATAAAAAACTATTATTTAAAACTCATTGATCATCACATAAAAATGTCCGGAATACAGGCTGTTAGCAGTTTCTGAAATATTAGTGAGATTAATTGTAATACTCGAAGCAGAAGTCAGCCTTGGATTCGAGATGGAAAATGAGGAATTTCCAGGAAAGTCTCCTGCAGGAGAAACCACAACGACAGCTCTTGTAGAACCAGACTGATAACCTGCCGGAACCGGAATATCGATGGTTGTAGATTTTCCCGGAGGCAAATTATTAATCGAAATTCCGGGCCATGCTTCAAAACTAATCTGGCTCTTCTGGACACTGCCCCTTTCTCCCAATTTAAACTTACCGTTTACATCCAGCTTTGCAGAGACATTCGGAGCACTGGTACCAATACCTACATTTGCATTATCATTTCCCAGAACAATGGCATTGGCCTGTGAAGTCACAGCACCATATCCTACAGCTGTTGAAAATTGTCCCAAAGCATTGGCCTCCGAGCCTAAAGCAGTTGAATTCTGACTATTGGTTACCGCATTATATCCCAAAGCGGTCTCACTATTGGTATTTGTTTTTGCATTATATCCTAATGCGATCGATTGAAATCCATCTGCTGAAGAATTATTTCCTATAGCCACAGCTTCATTGCTGCCGGTTTGAGCATGAAAACCTATTGCTGCAGATCTAAAGCCTGCTGCAGTTGTTTTATTTCCTACTGCTAAAGCTTCATTTCCGGAAACTACGGTTGAGTTTCCAATGGATATTCCCATAAATGCTGAATTTGCATTTCCAAGAGCAATACCATTTTGCCCAGCAGCTGATCCTATTCCAAGGCTCACAGAATTATCAACCCCCAATCTTCCGGCTGTTAAAGCATTTACTTTAAAGATCAAATCATCATATGTTTTTGTTCCCAGAGCGAGGGTTGTATTGGCTGCACCATAATTTCCGGCATTCGTACCGGTAAGATTCCAGTATGATCCATCCTCTGTTTTAGTAGTATTTCCTCCGTTAGCCAGAATTTTGTTCCATTTTGATTCAAACCAATAGTAAAATCCGATGTCTTTTAATATTCCGTTTCCATTGTTCCATACGATAAGCCCATCTGCCGGTGAAGGAACAGTAACGTTGTCTGTAATGGTAACCAACGCAACACTTGGAAGAAGCACTCCCTTGTTGTACGCATTGATATCAAGCATTGCAGAAGGAGCAGGAGAAGAAGTTCCTATCCCAACCTGTGCACATATAAAACAGTTAAAAAAGAGTAAAAGAAGAATGTATTGTTGTTTATATTTTATTTGCATTACCTGCGTTTTTTGAGGATGCAAATATACGAATTTTTAATAATTAAGTGATTATATTAAAAATTTCATAATCAAAAACACATCAGTGTGATTAAAACGAAATTTATTCACAACACAATGAAAATTGTTTAATTATCAGATATTTACCAAACACAACATTCATTAGACTTTTCAGATATTTTACTCTTTACGCTTAATATTTCAAATTATACAATTAACAATAAAATTCACTGATTTTTGAATAAAGTTTAATTATTTTTCCCTGATAAAACATTCCTGTACATGGTCATTGACCATTCCGGTAGCCTGCATATGGGCATAAACTAGTGTAGATCCGACAAATTTGAATCCTCTCTTTTTAAGGTCTTTAGAAATACGGTCAGAAATCTCTGTCGTAGCAGGAACTTCAGACAATTTCTCCGGATTGTTATCGATTGGCTTTCCATCTACAAAACCCCAGATATAGTTGGAAAAGCTTCCAAACTCTTTCTGAACTTCCATAAATCTTTGAGCATTGGTAACCGCTGCAAGAATTTTAAGTCTGTTTCTTATAATTCCTGGGTTGTTCATTAATTCTTCAATCTTTTTATCAGAATAGGCAGCTACTTTTTTATAATCAAAATGATCAAAGGCCTTCCTGAAATTTTCCCTTTTGGATAAAATGGTATACCAGCTCAGGCCGGCCTGAAAGCACTCCAGAATCAGGAACTCAAATATTGTTTCATCATCATAAACAGGTCTTCCCCATTCTTCATCATGATACTTTCTGTAGAGATCATCTTTTTCGCACCAACCACAGCGGATTTTTTCCATAATTATCATATTTTACAGGTTAAAGTTACTATTGATTTTGAAAAGTATAACAAAATATTATGAAAAGTTTAACAATGACCTTCAGTTTTAGGAATGGTTATTGTTTAATTAGTATTACCAAATTAAAATTTATACTATTATGAACAATTCAGAGTACAACAAAGCGGAAAATGCAGTAAACAATGTAGAAAATTCTTTACAGAATGCAACGGACAAAGCCAAATGGAAAATCGATGAATTGGCAGATAAGGCTAAAGATTATATTAATGAGAAAAGGAATAATGATCAGGAAGCAAGCCAGGAAGACTGGCTAGACAGGGTAAAAGCTAATGTATCCGATGCCTGGGAAGATATTAAGGATAAAGCAGATGAGGCATGGGAAAAAACCAAAGATGCGGCGGAAGATGTAAAGGCAGAATGGAATAAGAAAACCAATTAGTATTTCAGTCATATAAATATTTTCAATAAAATGGAGTCTTAAATTGATAAGGCTCCATTTTTTATTATGCCATAAGCACAATTATTGTTACATTTGTATTATAATAAACATTAAAAAATTATGTCATACGGTTTACTTAAAGGCAAAAAGGGAATTATTTTTGGAGCCCTTAATGAACAATCTATCGCATGGAAAGTTGCTGAAAGATGCCATGAGGAAGGTGCTGAATTTATCTTATCTAATGCTCCTATAGCATTAAGAATGGGAGAACTTAATGGTTTAGCAGAAAAAACAGGTTCTGAAGTAATAGGTGCTGATGCTACTTCTGTAGAAGATCTTGAAAAACTTTTTGATGCCGCTGTTGCAAAATTTGGAAAAATCGACTTTATCCTTCACTCTATCGGTATGTCTATCAACGTAAGAAAAGGAAAACACTATACAGAAATGAATTACGACTGGTTGGAAAAAGGCTGGGATATTTCCGCTGTTTCTTTCCATAAAGTAATGCGTGTAGCATGGGAAAAAGACTGTATGAACGAATGGGGAAGCATTTTGGCGCTTACTTATATTGCAGCTCAGAGAACATTCCCGGATTACAACGATATGTCTGATAACAAAGCGTACCTTGAAAGTATCGCAAGAACTTTCGGAAACTACTGGGGAGAAAGAAAAGTACGTGTAAATACAGTTTCTCAGTCTCCTACAATGACTACTGCCGGAAGCGGTGTGAAAGGTTTCGGAGGATTCCTTGGATATGCAGAAGATATGTCTCCACTGGGAAATGCTACTGCTCTTGAATGTGCAGACTACTGTGTAACGTTATTCTCTGATCTTACTAAAAAGGTAACGATGCAGAACCTGTTCCATGACGGAGGTTTCAGCAGCTCAGGAGTTACTCAGAAAGTGATCAGTAAATATGACGCTGAAAAATAATGAACTGATAAAGTTTCATTTACAATACATAAGGCCCATGAAGTTTTTTCATGGGTTTTCTATTTTTATCATCTGAAGACAAATAAAAATCCGGCGGCCTCTTTGAGGCCGCCGGATCTGTCAAAAATAATATTAATATGATATTACAAAATTACGGTCTGTATAGAGTGCGCAGGAGCATTCAGTTTGGCAGCCATACCTTCTATCCATAGATTCGTTTCAATATCATTGTCTGAATCGTTCATGATAACGGTTACCAGCTGGCCGTTTTCGTTCATAAAAGCAGAAGATGTAAGCGCTGCTCTGTTGGAAGAGCTTCCGATTCTCTGCGCATTGGGTTTGATATATTTTGAAACATGGCCTATATAATAGTATTCATAGGTATAGAAAACCTCACCGGTTTTGGTATCTGCAATAATCGGGGCAAAGCAGAAGTTTCCCTTATGGTTAGGTCCTCCGGTTTCATCCAATAAAATATTCCAGTCAGTCCATAAAGCATTTCCTTTGTTAAAATCGTTCAGCATATTTTTGCTGTAAAGTTCCCCCAGACTTACATCATAGATTTTATCCATATTGAACTGTTCTTTACATCCTTCCGTAAAAGCCAGGAATTTATCAGGAAATGCTCTGTGTGTTTCTGCCAGATTGTCAAAAAGCTGCGTTTTATTATTCCATGTTTCATACCAGTGATACCCAATACCGCTGGCATATTTTGAGGTTTCAGGATCACTTAATGTAGTGGTTGCTCTTTGATAAATAAGGTCTCTGTTGTGGTCCCAGATCATAACTTTTTTATCTTTGTAACCGTTTTTCCAAAGCGTTGGCCCCAGGTTCTTTTTCAGGAATTCTCCTTCTTCTTCGGCAGTATAGATGCATGATTCCCAGCTTTGGGTAGCCATTGGTTCATTCTGAACGGTTAACCCCCAGATGTTGATTCCTCTCTTTTCGTATTCTTTGATGAATTTGATATAATAATCTGCCCATGTCTGGTAGTATTGATTTTCCAATCTTCCTCCTTTGTACAAACTTTTGTTGGATTTCATCCAGGCTGGCGGGCTCCAAGGCGAGAAATAGAATGTGAAGTTATTACCAATGGCTTTCTGAGCTTCTTTAATCATCGGAATTTTATACTTCTCATCATGAACAACGTTAAATGTCTTCAGAGAAGTATCATTATCCTCTACATAGGTATACGAATCGCTGGAGAAATCACAGGAATTCATATTGGTACGAACCACTGTGTATCCCAATCCGTTTTTTCCGAAATAAGCATCCAGAATTTCTTTCTGCTTATTCTTTGGCATTTTATAAAAAGTCTCTGCTGAAGCGTCTGTAATAGCACCTCCGATTCCTATCAGTTTCTGATATTTAAAACGGGGAGCCACAAAAATACAGGCCTCAGTTTCTTTAGGCTGTCCGAACTGTTCAAATGTAACGGTTCCTTTATCCGCCATCTTCTCATTCACTTTCGAGTTGGTAAGGATTACTTTAGCTGTTTTTCCTGCATTCTTCTTCCAGTAATTCTGAGCATTAACATTGATGAAAACGCCTACTACAAAACAACTTACAATTAATTTTCTCATGATTTTTTCTGTTTCCGGACCCTTCTGGTCCTCATTTTCATTATTTATTTTGATAGACTCTTACGTAGTCTATATAATACTTCTGTGGAAATACAGCATCATCAATGCCTTCTTTCCCACCCCAAAATCCACCTACTGCCAGATTTAAAATGATAAAGTAAGGTCTGTCAAAAGGCCATGCTTCATCGTTTTTCTCTCTGTTCACATACGTGAAAAATTTTTTATCATCTACATAAACATCAATCTTTTCAGGAGTCCAGTCTGCCTTATAGACATGGAATTTTTCGCTGGCATCTTTTACAAACAAGGTATCTGTTTTCTGTGTTCCCTGGATATGGTTGTATTTTTTGGTGTGAACAGAAGCATGTATAAATCCCTGATTGTATCCTACATGTTCCATAATATCCAGTTCACCGTCATCCGGCCATTTCTTCATATTTTCACTCATCATCCAGATGGCAGGCCATGTTCCACGTCCTTTGGGAAGCTTTGCTCTAACTTCTACTGTTCCACACTGAAAGGCAAATTTTCCTTTGGTTAAAAGCCTGGCAGAAGTGTATTTATTATTTTCCCAATTTTCTTTTCTGGCTTCAATGATAAGGTTTCCCTTTTCCATTCTGACATTCTCAGGTCTGTTTTTGGTATAAAACTGAGCTTCTTCATTTCCAAAACCTCCTCCTCCTACATCGTAATTCCATTTTGATGAATCAGGTAGCCCTTTACCGTTAAACTCATCACTCCATATCAGCGTTCTGCGGGCTTCAGGTTTTTGCGAAGCGCAATTCAAAACAGTAAGGAAAAAAATTCCTGCTGCGCATATTTTGATGATATTTTTAGCTTTGAGATTCATACATAAGTAGATTTAAGTTTTGGCTAAAGCCATTTTTTTCTGACTTTTGATTAAGCGGGCTAAAGCCCACTCTTATTGAATTGAATTGAATTCAATTTATTTTGTCCAGGTGATTCTTTTGGTCTGAACATGTTGAGAATCCGTCCCGACCATAATGTCAAATTCCCCGCCTTCCCAATCAAAATTCAAGTTATCATCATAGAATTTCAGATCTTCGGGAGTCAGTTTAAAATCGATCTTTTTGCTTTCTCCTTTTTTGATGAATACTTTCTGGAAGCCTTTCAATTCTTTTACCGGTCTGACTACTTTCCCGAAAAGATCCCTGATATACAGCTGTACCACTTCTTCTCCGTCATATTTTCCTGTGTTGGAAACCGTAACGCTGATATTCAAGGTCTGATTTCCTGTAAGGTTTGTGGAATTTAAAACCATATCAGAATATTTGAAATCCGTATAGCTTAAACCATATCCAAATGGGTATTTGGGATCATTATCAAGATCTATATACGCGGAAACATAGTTTCTGTCTGTATTATTTTTTGCAGGTCTTCCTGTATTGTAATGATTGTAGTACACAGGAATCTGCCCTTCTGTTCTTGGGAAAGTCATTGGAAGCTTTCCACCGGGATTCACTGTCCCGAACAAAACATCTGCAATAGAGTTTCCTGCTTCTGTTCCCAGCCACCATGTGTACATAATGGCAGGAATATTGTCTGATGCCCAGTTGAAAATCAGAGGCCTTCCGGCATTGATCATCAGGATGATTGGCTTACCTGTTTTGGCAATTTCTTTCAATAAATCTTCCTGAACACCTGTAAAACCAATATTACTTCTGCTTTTTGCTTCTCCACTCATCGCATGGCCTTCACCCAGCGTCATGATGACAACATCTGCTTTTTTCGCCGTTTCTACTGCTTCGGCAAACTGGCTTTTATCCTGATCGTCAACATTGCAGCCTTTTGCATATAATAAAGTAGCGTTTTTATCCAGCTGGTTTTTAATTCCGTCAAATTGAGAAACAATTCTTTGGCTGTCATCTTTGAAAGCAACAGACCAGAAACCGTGATTCGCTACCGTTTCTTTCCCGAAAGGACCAATCAGCGCAACTGTTTTTACACTTTTCGAAAGCGGAAGAATATTTCCCCGGTTTTTAAGAAGAACAATACTTTTAGAACCGAATTCTCTTCCGAATTTTCTGTTTTCCTGATTATCGGTCTGTTCTTTTTGTCTTTTTTCATTGCTGAATCTGTAAGGATCATCGAAAAGTCCCATTTCGAATTTCTTGGTTAAAATTCTACCCGCTGCATCATCTACCAGTTTTGCATCTACTTTTCCTTCTTTCACCAGTTTTGGAAGCTCTGCCATATACACACGGCTTTCCATATCCATATCACTTCCACCCTGTATTGCTCTTTCAGCAGCTTCAGCTCCATCTTTGGCATAACCGTGAGGAACCATTTCCCCGATACTTCCCCAGTCTGACACCACAAAACCTTTATAATTCCATTTTCTTTTTAAGAGGGTTCTCTGTATATATTGGTTGGCTGTTGCAGGAATTCCGTTAATATCATTGAAAGAGTTCATGAAAGTGGCCACTCCTGCTTCTGCTGCAGCTTTGAATGGTGGAAGATAAGTTTCATTCAATTGTCTGAGACTCATATCTACAGAATTGTAATCTCTTCCGCCTACAGCGGCTCCGTAGGCTGCAAAGTGTTTTGCACATGCCATTATGGCATCAAGACTTCCCAAGCCTCTACCCTGAAATCCTTTAATTCTTGCCAGTCCTATTTTTGTTCCAAGGTAAGTATCTTCTCCTGAACCTTCCATTACTCTTCCCCATCTCGGATCTCTGGCAATATCCACCATCGGAGCAAACGTCCAGTGAATACCGTAAGCGGCAGCTTCTGTAGCAGCAATTCTTTCTGACTTTTCAATCATGGCCAGATCCCAACTTGCCGCCTGTCCGAGATTGACAGGGAATGTGGTACGATATCCGTGAATAACATCCTGCCCGAACAGTAAAGGAATTTTCAGCCTTGACTGCATCGCCAGTTTCTGAAAAGCTCTGGTTTCCTCTGATCCTGCAACATTCAGCATAGAACCTACTTTTCCCTTCCTGATTTCTTCCAAAACAGCCGCGGAATTGGATTGCTGGGGTCCTGTAGCATATTCAAAACCACTATATTGCACCATTTGTCCTACCTTTTCTTCAAGGGTCATTTTAGACAGCAGCTCTGCTACTTTCTGATCAATGGTCTTCTGTCCGTAAGCATTCAATCCCAATGCAGAAAATGCCAGTAAGAAATAAACTCTTTTCATAGTATCAAATTAAAAAATATAGGTTGCTGTAGAACGTCCCGAAATTGTTACAGCAGCGGTTTTCCCGGCAAATTTAATATTAAAATTTTCATCTGCCTGATTATCGTTCTGCACAATTAAAACTATTTTCCCAAATTGAGTCTTAAAGGCAGCCGTTGAAAGCTTATCAGTCTGAGTGGAAGCGATACGCTGAGATCCTGCCGGAATAAATTTTGAAGCGTGTGCAATGATATAGTAAGAAACATTTCTGGTGAAATTCTCACTGTCGGAAACCGTTATGGCTCCTTTACACTCCGTACATCCGCCATCTGTATGAGGGGCAAATTTTGGATCGTTGGCAAGATTCCATTCCAAAGCTGTTTTGCTCCAGTTTCTCATAGAGCCTATGATTACATTTTTCGTATGCCAGTTCAGGTCTTCGGTAAAAGTGCCTTTTGAACCTGTCCATTGTTCAGTAAAGTATAAATTCTTACCCGGAAAAGCATTATGTACCGTACTTAATGCAGAAATATCGCCTTCGTACAGATGAAAAGCAGATCCATCTATATATTTGCCAGCTTCAGAATCTTTTAAAATATCAAGAGCATATTCAGGTTTGTTGCAATTGTGATCATACACAACAATTTTAGTAGTGATTCCGTTGGCTTTAAAAACCGGACCAAGATGGTTCTTAATAAAATCTCCCTGCTGCTCAGACGGCATATACAAACTTGGATTATTTCCGGGATGTAAAGGTTCATTCTGAGGAGTTACGGCATCAATGGTGATCCCTTCTTTTTTCATGCCCTGGATATATTTTACAAAATATTGAGCATACGTTCCATAGAATTCAGGCTTTAAACTCCCTCCTTTTGATTTACCGTTGTCTTTCATCCAAACCGGAGGAGACCACGGGGCAGCAATGATTTTAATGGAAGGATTAATTGCTAAAATTTCCTTCAACATCCCAATCAAAGCCTTGTCTTTTGCCAGATTGAATTTTGAAAGAGAAGGATCAGTCTGTCCTTCAGGCAGATCATCGTACGAGAATACTTCTCCATCAAGATCGGAAGCGCCAATACTCAGTCTTAAATAGCTGATGGATATTGAATTTTTATCATTTCCAAAAAGTTCGTTAAGCAGTGCTTTTCTTTTGGAAGGCGACAACCGGTTGATTACCTCAACACTTCCTCCTGTTAATGTATAGCCAAAGCCATCAATATATTGAAACTTTTGAGTATCATCAATTTCAATATTCTGAAAGCTGTTGGAGCTGTTTACAAATTTAACGGAAACCTGCTGTTGTAATTTTACACTTTCATCCCCTTTTGTAAGCCAGTACTGCACTTCATTTTCTTTATTGGAAGCCACTGAGGTACAAGATAAAGAAAAAAGGGCCACACCACTAAGCAGTGCGGCACCTCTAAAGAAACTATATAAGTTGTGAAACTTCATATTTTAGTAACCAGGATTTTGTTTTAAAGCTGTATTCGGCAATTCATTGAAAGGAATTGGAAGAATTTCATTTTTATTGGCTTTAAATCCTTTGAATGCAAGTACTGATGGAGCATCTCCCCATCTTACAAGGTCAAACCATCTGTGTCCTTCTCCGGCAAGCTCTCTTCTTCTTTCATCTTTAATAGCCTGTAAAGAAACAGGAACTGATGGTAACCCAACTCTTGCTCTTACTGCATCTAATAATGCCTGTGCTCTTGCTCCGGTTGCACCTAATGCTTCAGCCTCCATTAAATAAGTATCCGCCAATCTGATGGCAATATAATTTTGCCTGAAATTAAGCTCAGGAGGCCCTGGAAGTGATGTTTTTAAAGCGTTTGTAGGTAAATACTTGTTGAGGAAGTATCCGGTATCTGCAAAAGCAGGCGTATAAGTAACCTTACCCTCTGTCACCAGTTTTTTTGCATTGAAAACGGTAACGTCCAGTCTTGGATCTCCCTGCATAAAAGTGACAAAGTTCTCTGTTACGGTATTAAATGCCCAACCGGAATAGATATCCGGAGCATTGTTATTCGGGATATCTTTTAAGAAATAAGAACGAGGTCCTACCATCACATTGATAGAGTTTCCTTCGTCTTTTCCCTGTCCCCAGAATCCCCAGTCAGAGCTTCCTTTATTGGTATGCATTACTTCAAGAATTGATTCTGATGGGAATTTGTATTTGTTTGGATCCTGGTCAGTTTCCAATGCAACTTTAAATAAATCTGCATAATTTGCCACAAGTTTGTAGCCATACTGGCTGGTTCCTCCTGGCGTACCATTTACTTCAGCAAATTGTGCGGCGGCCTGGGGCATTTTTTTATCATAAAGATAAATTTTACCTAATATAGCTCTGGCCGTTCCCTGCGTGATTCTCCCCTTATCACTGATACTCGGCGTCATCATAAGGTCTGGAATAGCAGCAACAATATCGCTTTCTATCTGTGCATAAACATCACTTGGCTTGGCCTGTGGAACGTTCCAATAATTATCATCGAACTTTATGGTATTAAGAATCAAAGGAATATTTCCAAACATTCTTAGTAATTCAAAATAATATAAAGAACGAAGGACTTTAGCTTCTGCAATATATCTTTTTTTAAGATCCTCATTCATATTTGCCCCCGGAACTCTTTCTATTAAAAGATTAGCACGGGCAACTCCCTGATAGTAATCTCTCCAATAGCTGGCTGGCATTGTATTGGCGTTGATCATATAGTTATTCATTCCCTGGATACCCGCTCCGTCATTGGAATTTCCCCCACCGGAATAAAAATCATCAGATCCTGCATTAAAGAATGTTACGGTATTTTCAAATCCAGCCGAATACTTTCTTAAAGGATCATATACGGAGATCAATGCACTGAAAGACTGCTGCTCATTCTGAAAATATAAATCTGTATTAAAAGATCCTGAATTCTTTACATCATCCAGATAGGAATCACTACAACCGATATTGGTAAAACTCAGACCTGTCAGAAACGCTACGGCAAGTCCTTTATATATTAAATTCTTATTTTTCATTTTGTTGGTCATTAAAATTGAATATTAGCTCCTATAAGGAATGTTCTAGCTTGTGGATAGTAAGCTCTGTCTACACCGATAATATCCTGCTCAGAATTATTTCTTCCCGCAATTTCAGGGTCATATCCTGTATATTTTGTAAAAGTAACCAGGTTCTCTCCTGTGATGTACAGTCTTACCTTGCTCATTCCAAAACGTTGGGTAACATCCTGAGGAATAGTATATCCTAGCTGAACAATTTTCAGACGCACATAATCTCCTTTCTGAAGGTAATAGTTAGACATCCATGAATAGTTGTGGTTAGAATCAGTGCGGGTAAGTCTTGGATTATCATTGGTAGATCCCTCACCTGTCCATCTGTCTAAGATTCTTGTCTGGTAGTTGGCATCAGGCAAATCCAATCTTCTTAACCCCTGGAAAATCTTGTTACCAGCCTGTCCTTGCGCAAACATCATCAGATCAAAATTCTTATAGCTCATATTCACGGTAAGTCCGAAAGTATATTTTGGGATAGAGCTTCCTAAGTTTACTTTATCATTGTCATCAATTTTACCATCTCCATTATTATCCTGCCAGATAAAGTCCCCAGGTTTTGCATCGGGTAATAATTTTACACCATTGGCATTTACATAATTGTCAATTTGTGCCTGATTCTGGAAAACCCCACTATATGTTTGTCCGTAAAATGATCCGTAGGGCTGCCCTACTGCTACTCTGGATACCGCTCCCATGGTCTGGAAAGAAGCCAGGTTAAAGTATTCAATATCATCCTCTAGTCTAAGAACTTTATTTTTTATGGTTGCGAAGTTACCATTAACCGAAATGCTGAAATCTTCCCAATTTTTCTTGTAGCCTAATTCAAGTTCAACACCTGAGTTTTCCATATCTCCTACATTTGCCCAAGGTGAAACAGGAACTCCTACATAACCAGGGATATTGATTTGTCTGAGAATATCAGTAGTCTTCTTTTTGTACCAATCTGCTGTTAAGGTAAAGTTGTTGAATAATTTCAGATCTGCAGCAATATTCAGCTGGCTGGTCTGTTCCCACTTCAAATTAGGGTTTTCCAAAGTACTTTTCGCATAACCAATGATGATATTATTACTGGAGTTGGTATAATTACTACCGGAAACCATGAAACTTGCAAATCTGAAGTTATCCATTTCGTCATTCCCTAACACTCCGTAACCTCCTCTTAATTTTAAATTATTAACAACTTTGTTCTCCGGCCAGAAGTTTTCTTTATGAACGTTCCATCCCAGTGACATAGATGGGAAAGTTCCCCAGTGCTGGTTGGTAGCAAATTTTGAAGAACCATCTCTACGGATTGTTCCTGTAAATAAATATTTATCTGCATAATCATAAATGATTCTACCAAAATAAGATGCTTTACGGGTCTCGATTCCGTCCCATCCTTTTGCTGTGATATTTTCTCTGGGAATATCAAAATTGAAGGAAGCATCCTGCCAGTTATCAATAGGAAGGTTACTGTAAGTCAAACTGGCACCACCGGCAATGTTGTATCGGTAAACACCCTGCCCAACCATGATATTGATGTTGTGATCACCAAACTTGTTCTGATAGGTCAATGTATTTTCCATGCTCCATTCGAACTTATTTTCATCCACCTTATTCAAACTGTTAAAACCGGTGTTATTAAAATTTGGGCTTAAATAATATTTCGG
The DNA here is from genome assembly GCF_050470705.1 of Chryseobacterium sp. NRRL B-14798. Lineage (NCBI taxonomy): Bacteria > Pseudomonadati > Bacteroidota > Flavobacteriia > Flavobacteriales > Weeksellaceae > Chryseobacterium > Chryseobacterium sp. NRRL B-14798. The sequence continues at coordinate 2,964,068 of NZ_JBFLUL010000005.1, forward strand.
TGTAAAGGAGCGGCTTCCCCAATAGGATTTCTTACCATTTAAACTTGTTTTGAATGTAAAGTGATCTAGAAACTTGAGTTCTGCAAAAACGTTCCCCACAAAATCATCAGACCAGTTATAATTACCTTGTTGTATATGACGGAAAGCCTGCGGATTGGTCATCTCGTTATTTACATATGGGGAAATTCCGTAAGGACGTCCCTCCGAATCACGGATGATATAAGGACTTTTATAACCATCCGAATCTACCATTGACCAATCTGTCACGACAACCGGAGTGATAGGATCCAGGTTTACTGCTGAAGCCAACGGTCCTCCAAATTCTTCGTTTGCACTTACTCCCTGAGACTTCACGTGTGTGTACGCAAAGGTTTGCCCTATGGTCAGGTAATCTGTAACTTTATGGGTTGAGTTAAATCTTGCATTGATTCTTTTGTAATAAGAAATATCACTCATTACAATACCAGTCTGATCAAAATATCCAAAAGAGGTATAGTAGGTGGATTTTTCATTCCCTCCGGTAATGCTTACTTCGTGAGAAGATTTTTCACCGGTTCCGAAAATAGCATCCTGCCAGTTGGTACCTTTCCCAAATGATTCAGGATTAGAAAATCTGGGTGCCTGTCCGTCATTAACAAAACCTTCATTAATAACTTTAGCATATTGTGTAGCATCTAGGAGATCCAGTTTTTTGGATGCATTTGAGAAACCATAAAACCCGTTATAAGAAAGACTAAGTTTTCCTCTCTTTCCTTTTTTGGTTGTCACCAGAATTACTCCTTTTGCTGCAGAGACTCCATAGATTGCAGACGATGCTCCGTCCTTTAACACTTCTATACTTTCTATATCTGACTGGTTAAGCCATCCGATATTGTCTACCACAATACCATCTACTACCCACAATGGGCTGTTACTTCCAGCTCCAAAACTGGTAATCCCTCTTACACGTACAGTAGCAGCAGCACCAGGCTGTCCCGAATTCGTAACAACAGAAACCCCTGCAGCTCTACCTTGCAATACCTGTTCAGGCTTACCTGCCGGTATGTTTTCAATGTCGCTGGCTTTAATACTCGCAATAGCTCCCGTTACATTACTCTTTTTCTGAGTACCGTAACCGATGACTACCACTTCGTCTATTTTGTTTTCTTTCGCAATTGTGTCCTTCGCCTTGGTGGTCTGGGCACTGAAGTTGGCCGTAAAATAGAGGACGGCAACCACTCCTACGCTTCTTGATATTCTTACATTCATATACAGTTATTGTTTAATTCTCAAATTGAGACAATAAAAATATATTTTTTTTCAATTAATTAACATTCTATTCATAAAAATTTTAATTTTTCTTTTATTTTTCAGGGTTAGAAGCCCTATCTTCGCATCAATATTTCATAAAATATCATAAAAAATTAATAAATTCATCTCCCAAAATGACCACCAAGCCTTCCAAAATTTCTCTTCCGTTAAAACTTACCTTTCTCATTTTTTCAATGGTTTTAAACTGTATGGGGTTGGTGATTCTACAGCTGTCTGAAGAGAAAATCACCTACGGAGAACTGGGGTTTTTAGAATCTTTTAAAGATCTACCCATTGCTTTTATCTCGCTTTTTGCAGTGAGCTTTATCAATAAGACAGGACCTAAAAAGGCATTAATCCTTGCCTTGGCCATTGTTGGATTCTGTTCCTGCCTTCTTCCTTTTGTAAAGGTTTTCTGGTTTTATAAACTGTGGTTTGCGATTATAGGAGCCTGTTTCGCTATTGGTAAAATCTGTGTTTTTGGAATTATCAGGAATAATATTTCGGATGAAAAATCCCTGGCAAAGACCATGAATAATGTAGAAGCCTCTTTTATGATCGGAATTTTCGTGGTTAATACCGGTTTTGGGTGGATAATTTCCAGCCAGTACTCGGAATTCTGGAAGTTTGGTTTCCTGATGATTGCTTTATTATCAGCATTTACCATTTTTCTGCTGTCAAAGATAGAAGTAGCAGATTCCAGGCCTATGGAAAACAAAAGCATTCTCTCAGAACTTTCCGGGTTTACCACACCTACGGTAGCTTTATTTTTAGGAGTGATCTTTTTTATCGTCTTTGTAGAGCAGGGATTCAATTCATGGCTTCCTTCTTTTTATAAAAACCATTTGAAGGTCAATTCTTTTTTTGCGCTTCAGGCCACTTCTTTTCTATCCGTCTTTTCTTATGCCGGACGAACGGTTACTGCCAATATCATCAAAAGGTTTTCATTGCCCAGATATTATATTACATGTATGGCTCTTATTATCACCTTACTGATTATTATACTGGGGATACAGTATTTTGATTCGGAGGATTCCAGCTATTTACTTTTTTTATTTCCGGTTATTGGTTTGTTTCTTTCCCCCCTCTACCCTGTAATCAACTCAAAAATGATTGCACAGGTGGATAAAGACAAGATTAATCTTTTCACCTCGCTTATTGTTATTTTTTCTTCTCTGGGCAGCTCTGTAAGCTCTATCATTATGGCTGTTTTATTTGAAAAACAGCTGTTGAATTATTATCCATTATACATCTTATCTTCTGTAATTCTGCTTTTTGTGATTAGTTTTATATATTTTACTGTCACAAATAGAAAATAGTTTTATTTTTACTGCCATGAAAATTAAAGACACAAAAAGTAAAGAAACGCTACAGGAACTCATTGACACGAAAGATTTCGTAGCGCATATTTCCGTTGACTGCACCATATTCGGCTTTCATAATAACATTCTGAAAGTTTTGCTTTTAAAATATCATGATCTGGATCTATGGTCACTTCCGGGTGGTTTTGTTTTTAATGATGAGGACCTGAGAGAAGCTGCTGAAAGGGTTTTGTTTGAAAGAACCCATCTTAAAGGATTATTTTTGAAACAGTTTCACACCTTTGGAAGAATAGACCGTACGGAGAATAATGTACATCAGATCCTTCTTAAAAATAAAGGAATAACCGTTCCTGAAGATCACTGGATATTCCAGCGTTTTGTTACAGTAGGTTACTGCAGCCTCATTGATTTTTCACTGGCTGATACTTTCCCTGATGCTTTCAATGAAAGCTGTGAATGGTTTGAAGTCAACAACCTGCCTAAAATGGCATTCGACCACGACAGAATTATAGAGACAGGTCTTGAATACCTGAGAATGAATATCAATACAGAGGTTGCAGCAAGTAACCTGCTTCCTGAAAAATTTACCATGAAAGATCTTCAGGCTCTTTATGAAACTATTTTAGGACAGAAATTCAGAAGAAATAATTTTCAGCGAAAAATTTTAAGTTTAAATATTCTGGACAGAATGGAAAAACTCTATGACGGCTCGGCCAATAAAGCTCCTTATCTGTATAAATTTAAAACTAAAGTTCATAATTCTACCAATCAGTATCCCATCTCTAATGATGAGGAATCATAAAAATATAAATTTAACTCAAATTATCAACAAAGTAGCAGTAGCCCCCTGAAAATCAATAGTAAAACAAGTTTTTAAAAAAATTTTCAGAACATCACGAAAAATGTTACTTTTAACCAAATCAAAAAATCATGTCATATTATCCTCTTACAAGCATCCCTGATTATTATGGAATTGATGCTTTACTTACTGAAGAACATAAACTAATCCGCCAATCTGTGAGAGACTGGGTTGAAAGTTTTGTAATGCCGCAGATAGATCAGGCCGCTCAAAATCATACAGATCTTCCTAATCTTATGAGAGAATTGGGGAAAATCGGAGCATTGGGACCTTATATCCCGGTTGAGTATGGCGGTTCAGGATTAGACCAGATTTCTTATGGTCTGATTATGCAGGAGCTGGAAAGAGGAGATTCTGCAGTACGTTCTGCTGCTTCGGTACAGAGTTCATTGGTGATGTTCCCTATTAACGAATTCGGTTCTGAAGAACAGAAAAAGAAATACCTTCCAAAGCTTGCTGCGGGAGAAATGATCGGATCTTTTGGATTGACTGAGCCTAACCACGGTTCTGATCCTGGTTCTATGGAAACTTATTTTAAAGATATGGGAGATCATTATCTTTTAAATGGGGCAAAAATGTGGATCACCAACTCTCCTTTATGCGACATCGCTGTAGTATGGGCAAAAAATGAGGAAGGCAAAGTACAGGGATTGATCGTTGAAAGAGGTATGGAAGGTTTCACCACTCCTGAAACTCACAATAAATGGAGCTTGAGAGCATCCAAAACCGGAGAACTGGTATTTAACAACGTAAAAGTTCCCAAAGAAAACCTGCTTCCGGGAGTAACAGGACTGAAAGGACCTTTATCTTGTCTGAATTCTGCAAGATATGGAATTTCCTGGGGAGTAATAGGTGCTGCTATTGACTGTTACTGTACTGCCGTTCAGTATTCCAAAGAAAGAAAACAGTTTGGAAAACCAATCGGTTCTTACCAGCTTCAGCAGAAAAAATTAGCTGAATTCTTAACAGAGATTACAAAAGCTCAGTTACTGTGTCTTCAGCTAGGAAACCTTAAAAACGACCATAAGGCAACTCCGGCCCAGATTTCAATGGCTAAACGTAACAACGTGAAAATGGCAATTGACATTGCAAGAGAATCAAGACAAATCCTAGGAGGTATGGGAATTATGGGTGAATTCCCGATGATGAGACATGCCGCAAACCTGGAATCTGTAATTACTTATGAAGGAACACATGACGTTCATTTACTGATCACTGGATTGGACATCACAGGAATCAACGCTTTCTAAAAAATATACCAATATAAATAATAAAGAGTCTGGCCAATGGTCAGACTCTTTTGTTTACTCACTTTGCAGGGATTTTATATTCAATGAATAATTATTGATCTTATAAAGTTTTTGTTGTTTTATTAAATTTATTACTTTAATACCACGCAAAAACAAACAATATGAAAAAAATCACAACTTTTTTACTAAGTCTTACAGCTCCATTTTACTTTGCACAGCAGGCGGGTGATGTTGTAAGTGCCGAACAGAAACTGGATTTAACACCACAGGGAGTCATCAATTTTATAGCCAATAATCTTGGCGATCAGAATGCTCCTGAGTTTGCCAATTACCTGAACAGTTTCAATATCGGGCTGAAAGGATACAAAATCACTTATTACACCAAAAATGAAAACAATGTTCTTGTAAAAGCTACAGGACTATTGATGTACCCTAACGTACCTTTCAAACTCTCAACAGTAGTATCTGACCATGGAACTACAGACAGCAGGCACAATGTTCCGTCTAATTTCAAAGGGGCTTTAACAGCAGGATTTGTTGTTGAATTATCCTATGTACTCAACGGGTATATTCTGATGGCCCCTGATTACGTAGGGATGGGAACCGGGGACGGAACTCACCCATATGTAGATTATGCCACAGAAGCCGGAGCTACCATAGATTTCATTACCGCTGCCAATAAAGTACTGGCACAACTGAACATCAAACGTTATGATGAATATTTCCTGGCCGGATATTCTCAGGGCGCACATGCTGCAATGTCTACCTTAAAAAGATTAAGCATTTCAAATCCTGATAATATCAAATTCAAATATGCTTACATGGGCGACGGCCCTTATGATTTTTCAGGAGTAACTTTAAATAAAGGAGTCCTTGAAAAAGATATTTATCCTTTCACCTCATTCCTGGCGAATGTCCTTCATACCTGCAACAATACGGGATATAAAACCTATAATAATGACATTTCAGAAGTTATTTCTGCAGAATATCTGGACAAATACAACTATCATGTCGTTCAGGATAACGGCGGACTTTTGTGGGGCCCTGTTATATGGAGAAAGCTCTTTACCACCAGCTTTGTAAACGATGTCACCAATAATCCCAATAACAAGCTCAGACAATGCATGAAACCTAAGGATGTGTATGACTGGTACAATAAAACGCCTATGACACTGGGTCATTCAACTGTCGATTTAGCCATTCCGCCTGAAAATACCTCCAAAACTATTGATGTTCAGCGGGGTTACTATCCATGGTGGGATCTGAACAAGTATAAACTGGATTCCTTCTACTGGGGACCGCTAGGACATGTAGGTGGAATTCTGCCTTTCACTTTAGCTTCCAATGCAAAGTTCAATACCCTGAGAAGCGGCGGCCTTCTTAATGAATGGGCGATTGCAGGTTCAATTTTCGGTAAGCAACCGGAGAAAACTTCTGAAAAACCTTCCCTTCTGTCTTCACAGATAAAACCGGACCTAGGCAGTATGCAGCTGGTTGAAATTACAGATTTCAATAAAGAAAAAGCCCAGAGCAGAACAGCCGGTAGTCAAAATTTATCTGATTTAAAAGACGGAGTTTATTTATTGAAAGTATCGGAAAACAATGAAGATAAAATAATTCCATACATCAAAAACACACCTCAGGAAGTTACCGAAAACGAAATTGTACAATCTGTGAATGCATCCCTTTTGCAATTAAAAGTAGATCAGGAGGAACTTACTGCTGTACATATTTTTGATGAAAATAAAACCCTGATCAAAAGTATTTCCAAAAAACAGTATCGGGAAACCGGAGGAATCAATATTCAGAATCTTGAAAGCAAAAACTATACGTTTGAAGTTGTTACTCCATACTATAACCTTCAGTTCAGTAAATCGGTGGGAGGAACAATATCATCGGAAAACAGTACTAATATTTATACTCAGAGACAACAAATTGTAGCTGCATCCACCAATGATATTAAAAATATTACTATTTACAGTATATCTGGCTCTCTGATCGTTCAGCAGAACGTTAATAAACCAGTGTTTGAATCCAGAAACTTAGAATCAGGAGTATATCTTGTACAAGTCACTCTTTCTAATGAAAGAATCATCAGTAAAAAAGTAAAACTATAAATCAATCACTCCTCTATATCTTTATTTCAAGTTAATTTTTGGCACTTCAGATGAAGTGCCTTTTTGAAATATTATAAATGGAGCATATCCTTAAAACTTAAATCCGACACTAAAATATATTCTTGAAAAATCAAGTTGACTGTTTCTGGAAATATTCATGCTGATAGGACCGATAAGCGATTCGTAGCCCAGGTTCAATCCGTACCCAAACATATCAAAACTGTCATTAAAAGGAGAAAACTCTTCACTCACCTTTCCATAGCTGAATGAAGGAGTAAGATAGAGTTTTTTCATAATTCTGTACTGAAATGACACAGCAGCCTTAGCCACAGAAGTCATCGGAAGTTCTTTTTGACGAAGCCCGTTGAATTCGGGGCTTAGCAGATCATAATTATATTCACTCCCACCCAGGTTATACTTTTGATTCAAAAACAAATACGGAACCTTATCTTCTTTCTTGGAACCGAAACTCGTTCCTAGAAACACATTCGCTTTTACTGTCAGTCTTCTTGTGATGGGGTAGAAAAAGTTCTCATTCAGTGTAAATGAAACGAGATTTTTAGGTTCAAAATAGTAAGACTCTTTCGGATTAAGAATCAGATAAAGGAGAGGCTGTACTGTATTCAGATCATAAAGTTCATACTGATCTCCATAGTAAAATCTTGTGCTCACCTGAAGATGATTCCCCCTGGTTGTAAAATACCTTTTATTAAGATTATTCTGTTCAAATTTCAGGAAAGTATTGAAATTGCTGTGATTATAGAGCTTTTTGCTATAATTATCTACTTTTGACTGATCTACTTTATCCAGTAAGCTGTACATTCTTTCCGTACTGAATTCCGTTCCCAGAGACAGGTAAGAATTGGGATTGATATTATAATTCAGTGCAATTTTTCCGGTTATGTTACGGTACATATGGTTCGGAAAACGGTCGCCGCCATCTTCACTTATATCATATAACCTGAAGTTCAGGTCATTACTTTTAAGATGAACCATTTTAGCTTCCAGATCCAGCCATAAACGTTCACCACTGTCTAAAAACTGCTGGTAAGCAACTTTAGCTTTAAAACGTTCGGAAATATCTACTGTTGCCAGAAACCTGGATCTGTTCAGGAGAATATTTCTGTACGTATAATTGACAATAATTCCGACGGACTGTTCCGTATCATAGTGCAACGCCAGTTTAAATGCTCCCTTTTTTGCTCTTTTCACAAAAACATTCATCACAAGACCGTCGTCTACATTCGTGTAGGTATAATACACCTTTACATACTGCCGCATTCCGAAGACCCTGTCTATAGCCTCATTAATGGTTTTTACATCGTAATACTTCCCTTCCGTAAGCCCCATCTGCTTTTTCAGCACTTCAATTTCTGCAGCATCTGTAATGGGTGTTCCGTCTTCTTCGTTAAAAGTAAATTTTGTTGTAGGCAGTTTCACTTCTTCAATCATTGTATGCTCATACCTAATTCCGGCTTTGCGCTGAGCTTCTGCCAGGGCGACAAACTCAGGAAGATGCTTTCTCGCCTCCATCTCTCCTATTTTTATGATCCTTCTGAATTTGGCAAAATCTTTCGTTGTAATTTCTCCCAGTGGATCTACAAAGTCGACCAGAATATTTGATAATTCTTTCTGATGTTTAAAATCTTCTACAGAGCGGATGGCATGAGTCTGATAGATCATCTTCATCGGATTTTCAATCTCTTTTTTCGTAAAAAGTCTGAATCCGGTGTAGCCTCCGATCACAAAACCGGCACCCATCTCACGAACTTCATTGGCCGGATAATTACGATCCAGACCGCCATCAACCAAAAGCTTTCCATCAATATAAACAGGAGCAAAAGCGGCAGGAATAGCCAGCGTAGAGCGAATAGCCAGTGGTAATGATCCTTCTTTCTGCATTACCAGACCGCCATTTTCAATATCGGAAGATGTAAGCTGCACAGGAATTCTCAGTTTACTGAAATCGTTGATATGCTTTGCGTTGAAAGTAAGCGTATTAAGAACTTCTCCCATGTACTGCCCTTCAATATAAGAGCTTGGAAGAGTCGGAAACCCTCTAACTACAGGAAATTCAAGGATATACTTGTCATATTCATCTTTTTCACTGATATTGACTTTGTTATAAGGAATTTTATTACTCAGAATTCTGTTCCAGTCCATTTTATAAATGGTATGCTTCATCTGGTCAGCATTATACCCCATCGCATATAATCCGCCAAGAATTCCTCCCATACTGGTTCCTGTAATGTAGTCTACTTTAATTCCCAATGAATCGATCATTTTCAAAATCCCGATATGGGCAAATCCTTTCGCACCGCCGCCACTGAGCGCAAGGCCAAACTTAGTATCTTTGGTTACATTCTGAAGCACAATATTCAGGGAATCATTCTTTTGCTGAGATTTGATAATGAGAGAAAAAGCAATGGCTAAAAATATCAGGATCTTTTTCATTGGTGCTGCTTAATGTATCTGATTTAAACTTTATAAGTTTTTAATAAGTAGTAAAGATACACAAAAAGTTACCTGCTTTATCACAACATTTCGTGAAGTAAACGATTCTAAGCCAGCTTATTTATTAAGAATAAACAGAGAGAAAAAATATACTAAGACTAAAATTTTTAATATGTTTTTATCGTTTCCACGAAATTGATATCCGGATTCAGGATTTCAAGAATAAGACTTTTAACTGATTTCATGGCATCATCAATATTTCCTTTATCAAACTGCAGGGCAACCATTCCCTTTTTAGCATCTGCAAAACTCCAGATTCCGGTTTCAATCGGGAAACCCCAAAACTCAGGAAGGTGCTGTACCACGTAATGATAAATACAAAGCTGAAGGGCCTGCTTCCTGTCGCTGTTATGGAAATATTCATCTACGTTATCCTGATCTATCTTTACAGTAAGATTTTTAGTCCTGGCGGTTTTATAATCAATAATTCTCAGAGTACCATTCAGTTTATCAATCCGGTCAATGAATCCAAAAAAAGAAATTTTATCATTTCCATCAAGAGGAAAATCGATGTTTTCAAACCTTCTTTCGATATCAATAATCTCCAGTTTATTACCTTGCTTTATGAGTTCAAGATCATGATTCAGCACATTTTCAATGACCTTTTTAGCAATGGCCTTATGGATATAATTCATCCCTTTTTCATAAAATTCCGGCTGGTGTTTCAGTTTTTCAATAGCAATATTTATATATTCATCTACTGCTTTAACTGAATTCTTTAAATCACTTTCTTTTAAAACCTTACCCTTTAACACCTCATACACTTCTTGAAGTGAATAATGAACCAGATTTCCGTAATTTTTTATCGATAGTTCTTCTTCAATTTCATCCGTTTCCGAAGTATTTAAAATCTTGGAAAGGTAGAAATCAATCGGATTGTAAAGATAACTCGTCAGGTGGGAAGCAGATACTTTTTCCTTCCATTTTTGAAGACGTTCCTGTACAATTTGTGTCTTGGAAATTTCTATCGGTTTGGTGGCAATAGGTTCAGAGGAATTTTCAATAATGAGATGTTCGATCTCATGAGAACTTTCCATTTCGATCTGTGTAATGAAACGGCTCTTCTCTCCGGTATTGACTCCGGAACTTAAAGCATTGTATAGTAAATGTACATTCTTCGCATCCTGAATCAGTCTGTAAAAGTGATAGGCATAAATGCTGTCATTTTCAAGAAAAGTATGAAGATCGAAGAACCTTCGGATATCAAAAGGAATATAGGTATTCTGGGAATTTCCAAGAGGAAGTTTCCCTTCGTTCACAGAAAGCAGAATAACGTTTTCAAAGTTCAGGAGACGCGTTTCCAGTAATCCCATGATCTGAAGTCCTCTCAGAGGTTCTCCCTGAAAATCGATACTTTCAGAATTGATATGCTGGTTGATCAGGATTTCCAGCGTTTCCATTTTGATCTCAATATTGTAGGGAGTCAGCTGGTTTTTGATGATTCTGAATGCATTTTCAAAGTGAGAGACATTCTCATACTGAATATCATCTATTTCGAGCCATTTTACCTGCTGGCAGAACTCAATAAGCATATCCAGGTAGCCGTTGGTTCCAGTTGCTTTTTGAAGAAGACCATAATAAGACAGTCCGCTCAGCAGTTCATGTAAAAGTTTTCTGGAAATATAAACGATATTCCGCTCTTCTACTTTAGCTTTAAACTCATTGATAATCTGTTCATCTTCTAGAGATTTCGGCAGTTCTTCCAAAATAGGAAAGACATCTCTGTAATAATAAGACAGTTTGTTTTTTTCCAATTGCTTCTGCAGGTAGAAAAGACGTTTCACTGCATTGGAGAATGATAAATTTTTTAATGGGAATCCCATCGTAATATTCAAATTATCAACACCATGCATTACATCAAGACTGGCTGGAAGAAGGTTTTCATCCAGGAGTACAACTGCCGTATTGGAGTAAGTTTTATTATTGATCTCTTTAAAGATCTCAGGCAGTACTTTGGTCTGGGTTACATTTCCCGATACTTCGTAGACCTTAATTTTTTTAGGTTGATTAAAATCGTCTTCTATCCATTGGAAAGCTCTGTTATCATCAAATTCTTTCCATGTTTTATGATTTCTAAGGAATTTTCCGGCTTCCTGTCTTTCATCATTAAAATAATAACGGTCTGCCTGAAAGAAACACAGCGCTTTATTCCACTGCAAAAGGCTTCTTACCAGCTTTTCTTCTACCGGAGTAAAGGCATTGAAGCCACAAAAAACAAATTCTTCCTTGGTATTTTTCGCAAAATCAGCAATTCTGGCTTTAGCCGCCTCATGAATCATTCCGGAAGTAGCCCAGTTTCTCTCCTGCAGTCTCTCTTTTAAAACTGGGAGAAAAACATTCATATTCTGCCAGAAATTAAGAAACTTCTTTCTTGGAACATCGTCATCCTCTCCAAGGTCCTGAGCCCATTCTTTGATTCTTTCTTCATCAAACATATACTGCAGAACTGCCTGATCACTGTCTGAGAATTTCAGGATATCATCCCAGTCCTTCTGCAGTGTAGGAAACCATTTCAGAAAATCTGAAAAATCATCCCTTGGAATAAGGTTCAGGCTTCTGTAAACATCAAAAGAGAAAAGCCACAGCGGAATTCCCTGAATCGTCTGTTGATCGGCAATTTTATTGATGAGTTCCTCTATTGTAAAAAAGTTAGGAAGAAATCCTGAGTAATTATTTTCTTCCAGAATCTGTCTGATAAACACAATGGGACGTTTTCCGGGCAGAATGATATTAAACGCAGAAAGATCCGGGTTTTGTGCTAACAGTTCGTGGATGATCTTATTGAGGAATTTCAAAGGGCTTGGTAGCTTTTTAAGTTGTCGAGTTGTTCAGAAATCGACTGATTATATTCGGTTTGTTTTTCTTTATCAAGTCCATGACGGGTTTCTCTGTCGTAGGCCATCTGGAAATTCTTATAATCAACGGATATCCCATCGTAAATTGCTCTAAAATATTTATTGTAGTCTCCTGAATTTTTGATTTTTTCAGCAACTGCTTTTCTGAATTTTCTTACAAACAATTCTGCAATATCAAAATGCTTCTGCTCATGAAGGAGAATATAATCATTCATTCTTTTGGCATCTTTCCATGATTTATCTTCATGAAACAGTGTTTTGATAGTAATGGCAACCGGTGCTTTGGGATCGGAAGATTTTTCAGCATAAAATTCCCATCCACAATGGGTGTATGCTGCCACATCAGGATTCTTTTTCTTGTTAACCGGACTTTTAAAATTATCCCAGGTTAGCTTTTTGCCTTCCTCCCAGAAAATTTTCTGCCCGTACACCACCTGCGCTGCCAGTAAACACAATACAAAAGTTAATCTCATTATTCTACTACAATGGTTTTTGTAATCCAGTTGTTTCCTCCATTCCAGAATTTAAAAGTATAGGTTCCTTTGCTTTGCGGGCTGAAGTTAATCTGATTTGCTCCCACATATTTTCCTTGTGTGCAAGGGCCGTTGGTAATATATTTATAGGAAGTAACTGTTCTTTCCAGGTTATTATTGTAAACATAATCATATCCGTAAAAGCCTTCACAATGAGACGGATAGGTGGAATACGTTTTTATGCTCTGTATCGCGTAAACGTCCATGGTATCATTAACAATTTTTACGCTGTCTATCTTGATTTTATCAATAGATTCGATGGTATGGTAATCATCATCATTACACGAAACCAGAAGCACGCCCAACAGGAATACTGAAGATCCAATATTTAAAAGTTTTTTCATAACCTTTACTTTTCTGATTATTAACAAATATTAGCAAAAATTATTCCTTATTTACATAAAAATCAGGAATTAAAATTACCTTTTGATACATAAACTACTTTCTTGGTATCAAAAAATTCTTCATCAAAATAGTGTTTAAGATTGAATATTTCACATTTAATTCCGGCAAGTTCTTCAGCAAGATCACCGCCTTTTAAATATAAAATTCCGTTGTGTTTAGGATTAAACTGTTCTTTTTCAAATTTCCCTTTCAGCCATCTTAAAAATTCCGGCATCTGGGTTACTGCTCTGCTGACTACAAAATGGAATTTTTCTTTCAGCTTCTCTGCTCTTCCATGAATAGCGGTAACATTAGTTAATCCAACTCCGTCTGCCACAGCCTGTACTACACTGATTTTCTTCCCAATAGAATCAATCAGGGTAAATTCTACTTCAGGAAAAAGGATCGCCAGAGGAATCCCCGGAAAACCACCTCCGGTTCCGATATCCAAAACTTTGGTTCCCGGTGCGAATTCCATCACTTTTGCAATTCCCAAAGAGTGCAGAATGTGCTTTTCATACAGTGATTCCATATCTTTTCTGGAAATTACATTGATCTTTTCATTCCATTCATTGTACAGATTTTCCAATTTGGAGAACTGTTCTTTCTGTTTTTCAGTAAGATCCGGGAAATATTTTAATAGTAACGATGCAGACATGTGAATTATTATAAACCGCAAAAATAAGTTTTATTTCTCTTGTATTCAAATCAACTTTTCCTGATCCTGATGTAAATTCTGGTTTTCAGCAAAATCCGTCACTTTGCAATTCCTGGTATAACAGGGACACTCAGGTTTCCTGACGGGCTCACGCTCTGTACAGCGAAAATATAATTGTCTTTAGAAAGCGGAATCTTCATAGAAAGTCCTGTGGTGAATATTTTTTTCTGCCACAACGCACTGTCTGTTTCCCTTGCCAGCACATAATATCCTGCAGGGATTCCGGATTTTGGCGTTTCCCAATGTAAAGTGGTGGAATTCGTCAGCTCTTTTACATCCATTTCAACTTTCTCCGGTTTTGAAGGAGATTTTGCAAGATTGGCAAGAACAGCAATATTGGCAGCAACATTCTTTTTCAGATATTTAAAATCTATAAATTCGGTAAGATCACCGTACTGTTTATTGTTTTCTGTTCTTATATCCTGATGCTGATGGTCGTAATTTTCATAATACTCGGTCAGTCTTACGGCAGGAAATCCATTATTCACAAAACTGGTGTGATCTCCTCCGCGCAGAAACCTGTCATTTCTATAGATCAGTTTAATCTCCAGCCCCTTCACGTATTCTTCCGTAACTTCTTTGATATAGCGGGCCAACTGTCTGGATTCACTATCGTTTTCAAAACCAAGATTTCTGATCGTCATCGCTTTTTTATCCAGATCTTTGTAAGGCAGGCCTTCACTGAATACACGAAGAATGCGGGTATTGATCTCTCCTGTTTCTCCTGCTTTTGGATTGCCGATCATATCATTATTAAGAACCGCTTCCAGCTGCAGATTTTCTCTTTTCATTTTTTCAGCCAACTGTTTAGATCCCAACAGCGACTGTTCTTCACCGGAAAATGCTACAAAAATAATCGAACCAGGAAATGAAGATCTGCTCAATATTCTGGCCGACTCTATGACAGCACTTACCCCGCTGCCGTCATCATTGGCTCCCGGTGCTGCGGAAGTTCTGTTCATCACATCAGTCACTCTTGAGTCAAGATGTCCTCCGATCAGGAAAATTCTTTTGTCATTCGGATCTGTTCCTTTCAGAAAAGCAACAGCATTTCCAAGGTTTACTATTTTATCAATTCGCTTTCCATCCGGCTGAATGTCTTCCTGCTGTAGATACACTTCCATTCTTCCACCCGAATTTTTAGCATAATCATTGAATTTTCTGATCACCCAGTTCCTTGCCGCACCTATTCCCTTCTTTGGATCATCGATCGAACTCAAGGTATGCCGGGTTTCAAAGCTTACCAACTTTCCGATATATGATTTTAATGAATCTTCATTCACCTGCGAGACATATTTTTTCACTTCATCATCTTTTGAATATCTTTGCGAGAAAACACTACAGGAAATCAGTAATAAAAAAACGGAATATTTCATAGGACAGATCTTAGGTTGTTAAAGATACAAAACCTACGCTGCAAAATTATTCCCTACAATAATTTATTTTGAATTACTGTTTTTTGGCTAAAATAAGATTGAAATCAATCTCTTACTTCAAAATAAAACATTTTTATAACCCAAAAGACAATTTGACAAAAACCTGATAAAAATCTTTAAAACACCCTTATTTTTATTACCTCCACACCACGTTTTTATTATATATTTGTTAAAATTCAAAAAATAGATGGATAAACTTTCAGATAGAGTAAAAAGATTAGGATACTCACAGACATTTGTTATGTCAAACAAAGCCAGAGAAATGAAAGCCAACGGAATAGATGTAATCAGTTTAACTCTTGGCGAGCCGGATTTCGATGTTCCGGACAATATCAAACAGGCAGCATTCGATGCCATCAATCAAAATTACAGCCACTATTCTCCGGTTCCGGGATTTCTGGAATTGCGTGAGGCTATTGCTTATAAATTAAAAAGGGATAATAATCTGGAATACAAACCTTCCCAGATCTGTGTTTCCAACGGAGCCAAACAGGCTATTATCAATGTTCTGGCAGCTATTATCAATGATGGCGATGAAGTTCTTCTTCCAGCACCTTACTGGGTAAGTTATGATGAAATGGTAAAAATGATGGGTGGAACTTCCGTAATACTTCCTACCTCGTATGTTACCGATTTCAAAGTGACTGCCGAACAGCTTGAAGAAGCTATTACAGAGAAAACCAAAGCGGTACTTTTCAGCTCGCCATGTAATCCGTCAGGAGGATACTACACTTATGATGAATTGAAATCGATCGCCAAAGTAATTGCCAAATACCCTCAGATAACGATCATTTCTGATGAGATTTATGAATACATCAATTACGAAACGAATACCACTTCGATTGCCCAGTTTCCTGAAGTCTATGAACAGACAGCCGTAATCAACGGAATGTCAAAGGCTTTCGCTATGACAGGATGGAGAATCGGGTATTCCGCATGTCCTGAATGGCTGGCAAAAGCTTGTGAAAAAGTACAGGGACAGATGACCAGCGGGGCCAATACGGTAGCACAGAGAGCGTCTATCGTTGCTTTGAAAGCAGATCCTTCCGAATACAGATACATGATTGATGCCTTCAAAAAAAGAAGAGATCTTGTCTATGAACTGATCAAAGAAATCCCGGGATTCAAAGTTGTGCTTCCAAAGGCAGCCTTCTATTTCTTCCCTGATATTTCGTATTATATCGGAAAAAACCTAGATGGAACAGAAATTAAAAATTCTGACGACTTTGCCATGTTCATCCTGGAAAATGCTCATGTTGGATGTGTAGGCGGATTCTCTTTCGGAAGTCCGGAATGTATCAGATTCTCTTATGCTGCTTCTGAAGAAGATTTAAGAGAGGCTATGAAACGAATTAAAGACTTATTGGAGAAATTCAATTAACAAAAAACTAATAACCCCAAATAAAACGACAGCAATGAATCTGTTAAAAAAACTAACCATCGCTACAAGTATTGCCGCTGCAAGTTTTGCCGGATATGCTTTTGGCCAGGATTTCCAGTGGAAAGAAGCTACTTCAAACGGCTACAAGTACAGGTACGTAACCAATGACCCTACTTCTGCAAGGTATTACACTTTGAAAAACGGATTAACGGTTATTTTAAGTCCGACCAACAAGGATCCGAGAATCCAGACGTATATCGCCACAAAAGCAGGAAGTAAAACAGATCCTGCTGACCACACCGGCCTTGCCCATTATCTGGAGCATATGCTTTTTAAAGGAACGAATCAGTTCGGATCTAAAGACTGGGCAAAGGAAAAGCCTCTTTTAGACCAGATTGATGCTCTCTACGAAAAGTACAATCAGACTAAGGACGAAGCCAAAAGAAAAGAAATCTACAAAGAAATTGACAGGGTTTCAGGAGAAGCAGCAAAATTTGCAATCGCCAATGAATATGATAAAATGATGGCTGGTATGGGAGCTGATGGCACCAATGCCTTCACTTCTTTTGAACAAACGGTGTACACGGAAGATGTACCTGCGAATGTTCTTGACAAATTCCTTGCAGTACAGGCTGAACGATTCAGGGAACCGGTTCTGAGACTTTTCCACACAGAGCTTGAGGCCGTATACGAAGAAAAAAACAGATCTCTTGATGATGATGGAGACAAGGTTTTCGATACGATGTTTGCCAACCTTTTCCCTAACAACAATTACGGAAAGCAAACCACCATCGGAACCATTGAACACCTGAAAAACCCTTCTCTGCATGCTATCAGAGAATATTATAACAATTATTATGTTCCTAATAACATGGGAATCATTATGTCCGGAGATTTTAAACCGGATGAAGTGATTGCAAAAATTGACAAGGCTTTCTCATATATGAAGCCTAAAGCAATCCCTGAATATAAAGTTGGACAGGAAAAACCGATCACTGCTCCGATTGTAAAAGAAGTGGTAGGACCGAATCCTGAAAACGTAATGCTTGGTTTCAGATTTCCGGGAGCTTCTACAAAAGACGCCAGAATGCTGAATCTTGTTGGAAATATGCTTACCAACGGACAGGCAGGGCTGATCGATCTTGATCTGGTAAAAAAACAGAAATTACTGGGTGCATACGCTGGTTCTTATGCATTGAAAGATTATTCCGTTTTACTTTTACAGGGTAAACCCACTGAAGGGCAGTCTCTGGATGAAGTAAAGAATCTTCTTCTTCAGGAAATTGACAAACTGAGAAAGGGCGAGTTTTCTGACGACCTGATTCAGTCAATCGTTAACAACGAAAAGAAAGGGATCATTCAGAAAGATGAAAAATACTCAACCAGAGCAAGTATTCTGATGGATGAATTCACTTCGGACGTTGACCACAAAACATCGCTGGAATATGTGGACGAAATTTCAAAACTGACGAAAAAAGATATCATGGATTTCGTATCCAAGTATCTTCAGAACAATAACTACGTTGCAGTTTACAAAAGAAAAGGGGAAGATAAGAGCATTGTAAAAGTTGATAAGCCAACGATTACCCCGGTTTCCGTTAACAGAGAAGATCAGTCTCCTTTCCTTAAAAAAATCGACGAGATGCCTGAAAACCCTATCGCTCCGGTATGGTTGAATTATGACAAAGACATCGCTAAAAACAAATTAGCTGATGTGGATGTACTTTCTGTAAAAAACACTGACAACGCGCTGTTCAGAATGTATTACCACTTTGATTCAGGAAAATGGAACAACAAAATCCTTCCATTGGCAGCAGAATATCTTCAGTATCTGGGAACGAAAGACAAGTCTTCGGAGATCATCAGTAAGGAATTCTATAAACTTGCCTCAAGCTTCAATGTGAGTGCAGGAAACGAAGAAACTTACGTATCACTGGAAGGTCTGAATGAAAACTTTGATAAAACCATTTCTTTATTTGAAGATTTGATTAAAAACTGTCAGGCAGATCAGGCTGCTCTTGATGCTTACAAAACAAGACTGAAGAAAGCCAGAGCCAATGCAAAACAGAATAAAGGAGTAATTATGGCCGGATTGAGAAGTTATGCCCAATACGGTCCTCAAAACCCTTTCAACAATGTACTGAGCGATGCTGAGCTTGACGCATTGAAAGCAGAAGACTTAATTAATGTTCTTCATGATCTGTTCAATTTCAAACACAAAGTATTGTACTATGGACCCAAATCAGGAAATGAAGTAGTTGCAGCTTTGAAACCTGTTCACAAACTTCCTGCAGCCCTGAAAGATCTGCCTAAGTCTAAAACTTTTGCGCAGATCCCAACTGATAAGAACAAGGTTTTATTTGCTCATTATGACATGGTGCAGGCTGAAGTGTTCTGGGTAAGAAATTCTGATCCGTACAATGCATCCACTACTCCAACGGTAAGTTTATTCAACAACTATTTCGGGGGAGGAATGGGATCCATTGTTTTCCAGACCATCAGAGAATCTAAGGCGCTTGCCTACTCCACGTATTCTTACTTTGCCCTTCCAAGCAAGAAAACAGACAAGGATATGATCATGGCGTACGTAGGAACACAGGCAGACAAATTCAATGAGTCTACAACAGCCATGAATGAGCTTCTGACTACCCTTCCGAAATCTGAGCAGTTATTCGAAACAGCGAAAAGCGGATTGAAAAAATCTATTGCCTCTGAAAGAATCACACAGGACGGAATCATCTTCTCTTATCTGAAATCTCAAAAGCTTGGAAACAACTTTGATATGAGAAAGAATGTGTATGAACAGGCTCCAAAACTGTCTTTCACCGATATCAATTCTTTCCACGATAAAGAGATGAAGAATAAAAACTACACCTACTGTCTTGTCGCTTCCCAGGACAAAGTGAATGAGGCCGATATGCAGAAATTAGGCGAAGTAAAAAAACTTAATTTAACTGAAATATTTGGTTATTAAAATAAACAAAAAGTCCTGTTAAACAGGGCTTTTTTATTTAACAACATGCCAAAAACAATTATAGATTTTATTTATCGATTTAAGTTTGTTCGATAGATGAATCTTTTATATATTTGCATAAGAAATTTAAATATAAAACAGAAAAATTATGTCTTTAGTAGGAAAAAAATTCCCAAACTTAACAATTGACGCAATGTCTGAGATGGGTGACGATTTAAGAATCAACATCCTTGATGAAGCAGTAAACAACCAGCAAAAAGTTCTTTTATTCTGGTACCCTAAAGATTTCACTTTTGTATGCCCTACTGAGCTTCACGCTTTCCAGGAGGCTTTAGGTGAGTTCGAAAAAAGAAACACTAAAGTAATCGGTGCATCTTGTGATACCAACGAAGTACACTTCGCTTGGTTGAACACTCCAAAAGATAACGGAGGAATTGAAGGAGTAACTTACCCACTTTTGGCTGATACTCACAGACAATTGGCTAACACTTTGGGAATTGTTGATCAGGATTTTGAATATGATGAAGATGGAAACGAAGTTTTCACAGGTTCTAACGTAACTTACAGAGCAACTTACCTTATCGACGAAACCGGAAAAATTTTCCACGAAGCGGTAAACGATATGCCTTTGGGAAGAAACGTAAAAGAATTCTTAAGATTAATCGACGCTTACACTCACGTACAGAAACATGGTGAAGTATGTCCTGCAAACTGGGAAGAAGGAAAAGAAGCAATGAAAGCTGACAGAACTTCTACTGCAGAATACTTAGCAAAAAATTAATATCTTAATTTAAATATAACAATGTAACAATCTAACAGTATAACAATTTGAAAAGTCATTTCTTGAATTGTTAGATTGGTCAATTTTTTAGATTGTTACATTGTTTATTTTTAAAAAAAATAAACTTATGTACACAGAATTAACCGAAGATACATTACAGAATATAGTGAACGAAAACGAAAAAGTAGTGGTTCAATATGGCGCAACATGGTGCGGAAACTGCAGAATCATGAAGCCGAAATTCAAAAAATTAGCATCTGAAAATGATTCTATTCCATTTTTATATGTAGATGCAGAAAAGCTTCCTGAAAGCAGAAAATTAGCAAAAGTAGACAACTTACCTACTTTCGCCATCTTTAAAAACGGAGAACTGGTGAACCAGGTTCAATCTAACCAGGCAGAAAGTTTAATTAACCTTTTTAATGAATTAGCATAATGAAATTACCCGTAATCAGACAGTTTTATCAGAATCAGACTCCTGAAAACCTTGAAAAAACATTAGAAGTACTGGAAAGTTTCTGCGAGTTCAGAGGAACAAGTGAAGAAGATCTGAATGTTGCAGGAGAATTGATTACCAACATCTGCGGAGCGCTGGAAGTTCACGCCAACGTACAAAACGGAATGAGCGAGAAAGATGCATTAAACTCTTTTGCTCAGAAGGTTTTAGGATCAATTGACAAGTAACATCTTTCGGTTATTTTTAACCAAAAGAATGTAAAAACACAAACTACACAATACCTGAGGTTTTCCTCATTACTATACTTTTTCTATTCTTTAAGAATCTTTTTATTTCAACTTAAAATGTACTTCAAAGGACTTTAACCGGTCACATGAAGCTGGAAGTTGTATGAAAAATTGTAAAGAATAACCAATTAAAATCCCGGTGATATTTTCATCAGGATTTTTTGGGTTTTTGGTTTACAACACAAATAGCACAAATAAAGATACGCAAGCATCCGTGTTAATCTGTGGAATCTGTGGGCAAAAATATATTTAAATATTATTATAAGTTTCGGCTGAAGCCGTTGGAAAAGATTTATTTAAAGTAAAACGGGCTAAAGCCCGTTCCTATTGATATTAGTAAATTGTGTTTATTCGTGAAAACATTTGTGACATTTGTGTTTACATAAAAAAAGAAATCCCGATGAAAAATCACCGGGACTATATTTTAAAGCTAAGACAACTTATCAGTTAGTTTCTTCTGCTCATCAGAATACTCAGAATATACCAGAATAAAAGCATAATCGAAGCAAAAAGCTGCAATGCTGCTCCTACATATTGGTTGGTTCCAAATGAATCCTTTAATTTGCTTGTCTGATATAGAATAGTAGCTGAAGCTAAAATTACCATTCCTACCGAGAACCACAGTCCAAGGTTAAAACCAAAGATCATTCCTCCTACAATCAGTCCGATGGAAATAAATCCACCGATTACAATGATATTTCTTAAGAAAGAAAAATCTCTTTTAGAAGTGAATGCTACTGCAGAAATACCTGCAAACATAGCAACAGTTAACGTTGCAGCCTGAAAAATAACATTCGCTCCACCTTCAATATTAGTGGCAATAAAAAGCAGCGGCATGAAAATAATCGCTTCCAGCAAGATGTAAAATCCTAATCCTAAATATTGGGTAGATTTGCTCTGTGAAAGTGACCATTTAGAAGCCAAAACAGAAGCCAGCCAGAAAACCCCGATAATCAATAGCCAGATATATCTCTGACCAAACATCATCGCAATCAATTCTACCGGAACCGTTTTTAATAATATCGTTTCCACTCCAATAAATGCAAGAATCGATAAAGCAACATGCAAATATGTCTTCTTGTAAAAATTCGCCTTCTCCACGTCCGAAGAATGGGCGACTAAAACATCTGTCATCATAGTTAATATTTTTTTGTTAATCGAAAATAAATTTCATCTATTTCGCAGGCAAAACCCCCAGAATCTTACCATCATCTTCAAATACCGCTGTAATCGCTTCTTTGGAAGATTCTCCTGCGTATTTATATTTAATACTTGGATGATTGGTACCATCCATTGTTTTATAATATCCAGCTTTTAAAATTTCAAGCTTTTTATTGGGATCAATACCGTCTTTGACCTTCTTAAGAACGTCATCCGTCACAATTTCCTTTACTTTCTCAGAAAGCAAGCCATCAATAGTCTTACGGTCAGAAGCCTGTAAGGCCTCAACAAACTTAAGAAAGTTATCATTATACAAATTAACCTTCTCCTTGCTTATACTGGCCTGCTGCTCTTTTTTAGGACTGTTTTCAACTTTTGCACCCGTTACTTTCTGTGCAAAAATCAACTGTGCGCCCACAAGAGCCAGTCCCATCAATAATTTTTTCATAGTATTCATTTTTGTTCTGGTGAAATAAGTGATGGAAGATACGAAAATCAGACCAGTTCTAAAAATTTCATTGTATCTACATTATCTGCATAGGTATCCAGACCCGGATTTTGTGCTTCTCCAAACGGAATCGCATTCATTTCCAACTCTTCTTTTGCCACAACGCACTGAATATTTTCTTCATTTTCTGCAATAAAGCTTTTCACATCATTCAGCGATTCATATCTGCTGAAATTAATTACAGAAAGCGGACTGAACAGCTTATCATCCTCTTTCAGCATCACAAAATTATTATCCCAGAATTTATCCTGATTTAAAAGATAAACCGCTCTGTTATAATCATAATTGTTGGCATATTTGTTATGATTGATAATATCCTGGAATCCTAAGAAGTTCTCAAACAGCCTGTCAATCACAAAATCCTGCGGAATAAAAATTCTCGTTACATTTCTGCACCCCAATCCGAAATACTGGAAAATATCTTTTGCTAAAAACTGCAGTTCTTCATCCGTTTCATCTCCCTTCAACACCGCCACAGAAGTTCTGTTCTTACGGATAATATTTAAGTGATTTTTAAAATAATATTCCAGATATCTCGCTGTATTATTACTTCCTGTTGCAATAACGGCATCAAAATTTTCTAATTTTTCAACAAACTCAAAAGCTACATTTTCATTGGAAAACTCATTCCATTTCTTCAATAAAAACGGAATCATATACTTATCTTTTGAAGACAGCTTAATGACAGGAATATGGTTGGCCAGAATTACAGAAATTACATCATGAAACCCTACTAAAGGAATATTTCCTGCTAAAATAAGTCCAACTCTTTTTGAAATTTTAGAGATTGAATAATTTCCAAGCCAGTTTTTGATGTTTTCTTCAGTCAGAAGATCTGTCCATTGCTGTAAAGCAAATTTCTGATTATCAATAGTAAACCACGGATTCTCTATTTCTGACCTTTTCAACAATAATTCAATATCAGAATCATCTTCATTGTGATCTTCTGGTTTCTTCGCTAAAAACGCTTTTATATAATCACTTAATTTAATAAGTCCTAAAACTTGATTTTCGGTATTCATAATTACTGTAAAATTGGGTAAAATTTTGTAATTTTGTGCAAATTTAAAAAAAATTAGCGATGGCTATTAAAATAACTGATGAATGCATTAACTGTGGGGCTTGTGAACCTGAATGCCCAAACAATGCAATATATGAAGGAGCTGTAGATTGGAAAGCTTCTGACGGTACGGCTCTTCAAGGTACAATTACTCTGCCGTCCGGACTTACTGTAGATGCTAATGCACCACAGGAACCTGTAAGTGATGATGTCTATTTCATTGTAACAGATAAATGTACAGAATGTAAAGGATTCCACGAAGAACCTCAGTGTGCAGCTGTATGTCCGGTAGACTGCTGTGTGCCAGACGAAGATCATGTAGAATCTGAAGAAGCTCTTCTTAATAAAAAAGCATTCTTACACGGCGAATAAAAAATTCCGTCTCATTTCCGTGAGGCGGTTTTTTTGACCCAAAATCCAATAAATCAAAATAAAGCTGAAGGATATTGAAATCCCAAAGCACCCAAAAAATAAAAATATGAACAAAAAGCACAACTTCAGCGCAGGACCATGTATTTTACCACAGGAGGTATTTGAAAAATCAGCACAGGCTATCCTTGACTTTAACGGCATCGGATTGTCTCTTCTTGAAATTTCTCACAGAAGCAAGGATTTCGTTGCGGTAATGGACGAAGCGCGTGCCATTGTAAAAAGATTGATGAATCTTGGTGATGATTATGAGGTACTTTATTTAGGAGGCGGAGCCAGCCTGCAGTTTGCAATGGTTCCTTACAACCTGATGAAAGTAGGTGGAAAAGCCGCTTACCTGGATACAGGAACATGGGCAGCAGGAGCCATCAAAGAAGCTAAAAAAGTAGGAACGGTAGATGTGGTAGGTTCTTCAAAAGAAGAAAATTATTCTTTTATTCCTAAAGATTATACTGTTGGTTCAGAATACGATTATTTTCACTGTACTTCCAACAATACCATCTACGGAACTCAAATGAAATCTTTCCCTGAAGTGGATACGCTGATGGTATGTGATATGAGTTCTGATATTTTCTCAAGACAGCTGGATTTTTCAAAATTTGACCTGATCTATGCCGGTGCTCAAAAGAATATGGGACCTGCAGGCGTTACTTTAGTGGTTATTAAAAAAGAAATTCTTGGTAAAACAGGAAGAGAAAATATGTTCTCTATTCTGGATTATTCCCAGCACATTGCTAAGGAATCCATGTACAATACGCCACCAGTATTTCCTGTATATGCCTCTTTGCTTACCCTTCAGTATCTTGAAAGAAACGGAGGAATCGCTGCTGCAGAACAAAGAAATGAAGCTAAAGCTAAGCTTTTATATGATGAAATCGACAGCAACCCGTTATTTGAAACTTTCTGCGTAAAAGAAGACCGTTCGCTAATGAATGTTTCTTTCAAAATTACAGATGAAAGCAAGAAAGAAGAATTTGACAATGCATGGAAAGCAGCAGGGATCAGCGGCTTAAACGGACACAGAAGTCTTGGCGGTTACAGAGCAAGTTTATACAACGCTCTGCCTATTGAAAGCGTACAGGTTTTGGTAGATGTAATGAAGTCTTTCAAATAAATTAAATAGTAAAAAATTCAAAGATTGAAAGAATTAAAGGCAGTTCATTAAAATTTATTAATTTGCGCCCCAGTTTTAAAATGTTGAAATGGCAATTCTTTCAATCTTTAAATCAAATAATTCATGAAAGTTTTAGCAAACGACGGAATTTCAAAAGCAGGAGAACACACTTTAAAAGAAGCCGGAATTGAAATTCTGGACAATAGAGTGGCTCAGGATCACGTTATTAATTTTATCAACGATAATAATGTGGATGTTCTTCTGGTAAGAAGTGCAACGAAAGTGAGACAGGATCTGATTGATGCGTGCCCCGGCCTTAAAATCATTGGAAGAGGCGGTATCGGAATGGATAATATTGATGTGGAATATGCCAGAAGTAAAGGTATTAAAGTAATCAATACTCCCACAGCATCCTCAAAATCAGTGGCAGAACTGGTTTTTGGCCACTTTATTTCACTGGCAAGATTCCTTCACGAATCCAACAGACTGATGCCTCTGGAAGGAGAAACTCATTTCAACGCCATGAAAAAGTCTTTCAGTAATGCGTATGAACTTTCAGGAAAAACATTAGGAGTAATCGGCTTTGGAAGTATTGGCCAGGAAGTTGTAAAAATAGGAATCGCTTTAGGAATGAAAGTAACTGTTCTGACCAGAAGCCCGAAAACAGAAGTTCTTACGCTGAACTTCTTCAACGGACAGTCTGTGAACTTTGAAATCACTTCCACCAATGATATAGATGCATTCCTTAAAGATGCAGTCTTTATCAGTATCAATACGCCGAAAACGAATGAGTATATTATAGACACCCCTCAGTTTGAAAAAATGAAAGATGGAGTCTATATTGTAAATACTGCAAGAGGTGGTGTCATCAATGAAGTGGCACTTATCGATTTTATCGAGTCGGGAAAAGTAGCCGGAGCAGCACTGGACGTTTTTGAAAACGAACCCAATCCGGAACTGCCTTTACTGATGAATCCCGCATTATCACTTTCCCCTCATGTAGGAGGCAATACAGTGGATGCGCAAGAGAAAATCGGTGTCGAACTTGCAGAACAAATTATTAAGCTACAAAAAGAAACTATAAGATAAATATGCCTGTTTTTAAACCTTTCCGTGGAATAAGACCTCATAGAGACTTTGAGAGTACTTTCCCTACCCATCCACTGGATAATTTCACCCAGGAAGAGATTGCGGAGAAAGCTCAAGTTGAAAATACTTACATCAATATGATTAAACCCTATGTTGTAAGTAAATCTAAAGATATTGACCGGAACCTGCGAAAGATCCGTTCTACCTTTGAAGAACTTCTGGAAGAAAAGAAATTGGTCCAGGATAATTCATCCTACTATCTTTATGAGCAGATCTATCCCAACAAACAGATGTTCAGAGGACTTCTGGGATTGGCAAGTATCGAAGATTTCTGGAATGGAAAAATAAAAAGACATGAAAGTACCATCCCGCAGAAAAAGGAGAAACTGGCTCACTACCTTGAAAAAGTAAATCTGCAGGCAGAACCTGTACTTCTTACCTACCCTGCCAATTCAAAAATTGAATTGCTGATGAACCATGAAGAAAAAAATGTTCCTATCTTCAACCATGTGGATTCTATGGGTATCAGACATAAAATCTGGAGAATAGACAATCGTCTGAAACTTCAGCAGTTTAAAGAAGTGATTGATCAGATAGATTCGTTCTACATTGCCGATGGGCACCACAGAATTGGTTCCACAGCAATGAATGCCAAATACCATAAGGAGAAAAACAAAAAACATAACGGTACAGAGCTTTACAACTTTGTGTATAGTTTCATTGTTTCCAACCAGTCAATAAAGATTCACGACTACAACAGAATCTTACACGATCTGAATGGTATTTCTCCGGAAGATTTCCTGAAGGAACTTGAAAAATATTTCCTGATTCACGAAAAAGGAGAAACATCGTACTACCCTTCTCAGAAATTCCATATCTCAATGTATATGGATGGGAAGTTTTACTCTCTTCACGTAAAGCACGATCTCCGTTCCAAAGAAATGTCTCTGGATAACCTGGATCACCACCTTTTAGACAAATATATTTTCAAAAATATCCTTAAAATTGAAGATCCGGACAGCTCTGAACTTATTTCTTATGTAAAAGGAACTTCCAACATCAACGGAATCAATCTTTTGAAAGAAAAAGTAGACAATGGTGAAGGTAAAGTTGGCTTTGGAATTTATCCTGTAAGTTTTAATGATATGATTAAAATTTCAGACCTGAAATTAAGCATGCCTCCAAAATGTACATTTATTGAGCCAAAATTAATTACAGCCTTGTTAATGTACGACATGAAACCTTAATAAATTACTATTTTTTTCCTACTTTTATCAATGGAAAAGATAAGTAAATAATAAATGAAAAAAATATTCATTATACTTCCACTCTTTTTGAGTGGATTTTTATTTTCTCAAAAAAAACCACAAAAAGGCCCGGCAAAAAAAGGTACTGTTGCCAGATTTAATTATCACGATGAGTTCAGAAAAATTTCAGATGAAATTATGACCAACGGTACCGCTTATGATAATCTCGGGGAACTTACGAAAAGAATCGGTCCCCGCTTCAGCGGCACTCCCGGTTATACAAAAGCCGTAGAATGGGCTGAAAAAAAATTCAAGGAAATTGGTATTAATATGATCTGGAGACAGGAAGCTAAAGCACCGGTCTGGATCAGAGGAAAAGAATCTTTACAGATCAAATCCGGAAATGGAGATTGGAAAAACATCAGAATGCTTTCTTTCGGAAACTCTGAAGGAACTGGAGGAAAAGATCTGGTGGGCGAAATCGTTTTAATCAATTCCACATCAGAGCTGAATGCCATGTCAATAGGTCAGTTAAAAGATAAAATAGTTTTTGTGAATGTTCCTATGGACCCGAAAATTATTAATACAAGTGATTCCTATTTACAGGCCGCAAAATCAAAACTAATTTCCGCTTCTGTGATTGCTAAAACAGGTGCAAAAGCATTAATTATAAGGTCACTGACGACTGCTAGTGACGATACTCCTCATGCTAAAATGATTTACTACGAACCAGATGATAAAGTTAAAATTCCAGCTTTATCAATTGGTGTAAGATCTGCAGACGAATTGGAGAAAACCTTAAAGAAACAAAAAGTCACAGCTAAAATCAATATGACCGCCGAATCAAAAGGTGACACTACAAATCCCAATATCATTGCTGAAATTGGAGGTAAAAAAGATTCTAAAGTAATTGTTTTAGGTGCTCAGCTGGATTCGTGGGATATTGGTGAAGGTGCAGTAGATGATGGAACTGGCGTTGTGCAGTGCATCGAAGTGTTAAGAACGCTCAAAGCACTTGGATATGAAAATAACCACACCATCCGTGTAGTTTTGTATGCCAACAGTGAAAACGGAGGGCAAGGTCGTGAGATGTATGCAGCATATGTAAAAAAGAAAGACGAAAAACACGTATTTGCCTTAGGAACTGATGCCGGAGGATATTCTCCCCGTGGGTTTTCATTAGATATGTCCCCGCAGAGAAGAAGACTGGTGTATCCATGGAAAGAATATTTTCTGCCTTATGGAGTCTATGATTTTGACCAGACAGAAGCCATTCAGGATATTTCTCCTTTGAAAAAACTGGATATTCCTTTGGCAGAGCTTGTGGTAGACACACAGAGATATTTTGATTATCACCACTCCGAACAGGATACTTTTGACAAAGTAAATAAAAGAGAGCTTCTTCTTGGAGCTGTCGCCATAACACAGATGATTTTTATGGTTGATAAAAACTGGTAACAATGAAAAAGATAACAGGAACTTTATTACTTCTTTTTGGAATGGCCGCATTTGGTCAGTCTAAAGAAGATTCTGTCCAGTTCAGAAAAATCTCCACAGAAATTCTGAACAACGGAAAAGGATACAATGAACTGAGAGAACTTACCAAAACTATAGGAAACCGTCTCAGCGGGTCAGAAGCGTATGAAAAATCAGTTCAGTGGGCGGCACAGAAACTTCGTGATGCCGGAGCTGACAAAGTATGGCTTCAGGAAGTGATGATTCCGGTTTGGGTAAGAGGAAAAGAATCATTACAGATTAAAACTTCTAATGGAAAATGGAAAAGTGTAAAAATGCTTTCCCTTGGAAATTCTGAAGGAACCGGAGGTAAAGATCTTTCCGGAGAAATCATCATGGTAAAATCACTGGAAGAATATGACAGACTACCTGCTGAAAAAGTGAAAGATAAAATTGTGTTTTTCAACTATCCTTTTAGTCAGGAAAATGTACAGACATTCATTTCTTATCGTGATGCAAACCCCTACAGAAGAACTGCCGCTTCATTAACGGCTAAAAAAGGAGGGAAATTTGCCATCGTCAGGTCTCTTTCCTCTGCTTTCGATGATGTTCCGCACACAGGTAACATGCGCTATGACGAAGGTATTTCCAAAATACCAGCTATAACAATCGGAAATACATCAGCTGATGAACTTGAAGCAGTATTAAAAAATCAAAAAGTCACCGCAAAGCTTAATTCCAATTGCGGAATGAAAGGAGAAAAACTTTCCCATTCTGTGATCGGAGAAATTACAGGTAAAAAAGACCAAAATATTATTGTTGTCGGCGGACATCTTGATTCCTGGGATGTCGGCGAAGGAGCCCATGATGACGGAGCTGGCATTGTTCAAAGTATTGAGGTCTTAAGAACCTTTAAAAAATTAGGAATTCAGAATAATCATACGATCCGCGCCGTTTGTTTTGCCAACGAAGAAAACGGAACGAAAGGTGGGAAACAGTATGGTAAAGTTGCCAAAGAAAACAATGAAAAACATCTTTTTGCCATAGAATCGGATGCGGGAGGTTTTTCACCACGTGGAATTTCCCTCGAAATGGATGAACCCCAAAGAAACCAGATCAAAAGCTGGGTACATCTCTTCTTGCCTTATGGCGTTTACAACTTTGAAGGAAAATATTCAGGGTCGGATATTGCCCCGCTTCACGAAATGGGAGTTCCAACAGCTGAACTGGTACCGGATCCGCAACGCTATTTTGATATTCACCATACCGAAGAAGACACTTTTGAAAAAATCAACCGCAGAGAATTATTATTGGGCTCTACGGTGATGACACAACTTATTTATATGATTGACAAAAATTGGTAAACAATGAAAAAGATATTAGGAACTTCATTATTACTTTTTGGAATGGCTGCATTTGGCCAGTCTAAAGAAGATTCTGTACAGTTCAGAAAAATCTCTACAGAAATCCTGAACAACGGAAAAGGATATACAGAGCTTAGAGAGCTTACAAAAAATATAGGCCACCGCTTAAGCGGATCCGAAGCCTATGAAAAGTCTGTAAAATGGGCAGAACAGAAACTTCGTGATGCCGGAGCTGATAAAGTATGGCTTCAGGAAGTGATGATCCCGGTTTGGGTAAGAGGAAAAGAATCTCTGAACATCCAGACTTCCAACGGAAAATGGAAAACCCTTAAAATGCTTTCCCTTGGAAATTCCGAAGGAACAGGAGGAAAAGATGTTTCGGGAGAAATCATCATGGTAAAATCTATGGAAGAATATGACAGACTTCCTGCTGAAAAAGTGAAAGATAAAATCGTGTTCTTCAACTACCCTTTCAGCCAGTCATTTATAGAGACTTTCAAAGCCTATGGTGATGCTGCAAAATACAGAACAACTGCCGCTTCTTTAACCGCTAAAAAAGGAGGCAAATTTGCCATCGTAAGATCACTGTCCTCTGCTTTTGATGATGTGCCTCACACCGGAGCAATGCGTTATGAAGACAAAGTTTCCAAAATCCCTGCGGTAGCCATCGGAAGCACGACTGCAGATGAACTGGAAGCTTTACTGAAAAGCCAGAAAGTTAATGCAAAACTTAACTCCAACTGCGGAATGAAAGGAGAAAAGCTCTCCCACTCTGTTATTGGGGAAATCACAGGTAAAAAAGACCAGAGTGTTATTGTTGTCGGTGGACACCTTGATTCCTGGGATGTAGGTGAAGGAGCCCACGATGACGGAGCCGGAATTGTACAAAGCATTGAGGTTTTAAGAACCTTTAAAAAGCTGGGTATTCAAAATAACCACACCATCAGGGTTGTTTGTTTCGCCAATGAAGAAAACGGAGTAAAAGGTGGAATCCAGTATGGTAAAACGGTAAAAGAGAAAAACGAAAAACATCTTTTTGCTATTGAAACAGATGCCGGAGGCTTTGCCCCAAGAGGCATTGCTCTGGATATGGACGATGCGAAAAGAAATCAGATTAAAAGCTGGTCGAATTTATTCCTTCCTTACGGAGTTTATAATTTTGAAGAGCGGTTTTCAGGAACAGACCTTTATCCGCTTCACGACATGGGAATTCCCGCCGCTGAGCTGATGCCGGATTCGCAGCGATATTTCGATATTCACCACACAGAAGAAGATACTTTTGAAAAGGTGAACCGAAGAGAGCTTTTATTGGGATCCACTGCTTTGACTCAGATTATTTATATGATTGATAAAAACTGGTAAAATATGAAACCGTCTGTAAGGACGGTTTTCTTTTTAAATATCATAGTAGACCATACAACAACAGAAAAACGTAAAATATTATGATACTACGCTTTAATTCAATAGGAACGGGCTTTAGCCCGTATACTTAAAAAGGTATTATCCATTGGCTTTAGCCGAAACTTATAATAATTGTGAAAATGTCTTTAACTGTAGATTTCACAGATCGCCAAGAATGATTGATACTTTTGATGAATATTTTTTTTAACTATCCAATTATATTTGTAAAAAAATATACGCAGGCATCCGTGTCAATCTGTGAAATCTGTGGGACTCTTATAAGTTTCGGCTAAAGCCATCGAAAGATATTCATAAAATATAAAACGGGCTAAAGCCCATTCCTATTGATTCTGTTGAACTGTTTAATTGGTGTTATTCGTGAAAAATATTGGTGTTATTCGTGGTTTATTCAATTAACACAAATGTCACTAATGCTTTCAGAAATAACAAGAATTGAATAGTTTATATTATGAGGATGTCGAATAGCCTAGTAATTTTAAATACATAAAAACACTTCTCCTCCGTAATATTTTCTTTGTTCATTATTATTAGCTTTAAAAAACAGAAAATTTTTCTATGTTTAAGGAAATAACAGAAGAAAAAACGCTTCACCACTGCTCTCATCAATCCCGTGAAACAAAGTGTTAATCGAACAAACAGAATTTTGGCATGATATTGGCATATAAATTCTTGAGAAAAAATTAAAAAAACACTAAGGATGAGAAAAAAGGTTTTCTGTGGATTTTCAGTTTTTCCACTGATTCAAGTTCATATCTAGTATATGAATCCTTTTTTTTCTACGATGCCGTAAAAGATACGGGCTCGTGATTAATTAACCCCCGTTAGTTTTTCACAGCAGTTTTGCACCCGTATCTGACTGGTATCACAATAACCAGGAATCATTGATTGATTCAAAAAAAACAAAAATATCCCGGACTTTCAGCCCGGTATTGCGATATAAATAAATGGCAAAGTCATCGTGAACCTTAGCCCAGTAAAGGAATATATTCTTTTTACCGTGATGAGTGCGCCTTTATGCTATAAATTAATGTATAACCCTTAAAATGTTAGTAATGATGAGAGCCTTTTTTGAAATGATTTTTAAGAGAAATGAAGATGCTGCAAAATTGCATATATGGAGCCTAATGCTGGTGTTAAGTTTTGCTGCATTTTCAGTGTTGGTATACGCCTTAAAACCTAGCTTTAACAGCTTAATTATATACCTGACGGCATTTGCCGCTTATATCGGGTTTGGCCTTGTATTCATCAGTTCCCTGGCCGGAACCAAGATGAAGAAAAGATAACAGAACATATAACTTTTCAATTTATTTTACTGAGAAAACCGCCCTGTTTGGGGGCGGTTTTTGTTTACGATCTTACTCCATTTATATTGTTAATAATAACATAGTATTTCTAACAAAAAAGCCACTCCTTCCGGAGCAGCTTCCGATAACAAAGTTATCTTAACATCGTAAAAACTTATTCTTTAAACAGATCCTTCATCATTCCTTCAAGGATCTTCTTTGTTTTTTCTTCAATCATTTTCCCTGACTTTTCAACGAGTTCTTCTCTGAATGGTTCACAGCAGGCTTTTATTCCAAAACCTTCATCTGTTTTTACAAATTCCGGATGCCTACTGTGTTCTTTGCATACTTCAGATTCTATTTCCTTCTTTATCTGGTCGTAATTCAGGTCAAACATATTTTTTTATTTTGTTTTTTTAAGTGCATGATAAAGATAGAAGTAATAAATTCATACCGAAATCCGTATTTCTACGGTATTTTCAGGAAACAAAAAACCGTCTTTTTCGGGACGGTACGATTCAATGTAAAAATTAATGTTTATTCTTTAGAACTTATCCAGAATTTTCTTGGGTAAAATCTTCACCAGTTCTTTTTTATATTCTTTTTCAAGAATAACAAATTTCCATGTCTTTTTATCTTTTGAAACCGCACAGGCTTTCATAGCGGCGTTGATGAGATATGAGCCTTCACTGGCGACATATTTCACATTATTTGCTCCGTATTTGGCTGTCAAAGCACCGTTCATTTTCTTTTTCATATCATCATTTAATGAACTGACATTGCATTTCAGTTTCAAAAAATAAGGGGTAATAGAAAAATATTCCCCGGTTATGAGTTCAGGCTTTTCAATATTTCCAAACTTCAGATCTTCTACTTCAATTTTCATAAATGGATTATTGTAAGTCATATTCAAAATCTGTGTCATCTGCTCTTTTGACACTATGGTGAAGAATTTTGGATATATGCCGCTTACCGCCTGATCTATCTGTTTGGATTGAATGCTGTTGACAAAATAAGTAAGTGATTTTCTGATTGCTGCATCGTCAGGATTTGCTTTAGTCTGGGAAAAAGCCATCAACGACAGCATAATGAACAGAAACAGAAGTGATTTGGTTTTCATTTTCTTGATTATTGTTACAAGTTTAAAATAATTCGTATCAGAAAAACAGTGAGCCTTTCCGGATAGTAAATGGGTCGTACCATTTACGCAGATCGTTACAGAATATCTCTCAGCAGAATAAAAAAAGCCATCCTTACGGACGGCTTTGATACTATTGTGAAATTCAATTATTTTACTTTTACAAGCTCAACATCGAAAACCAACCATGAGTTTGGCGGGATCACTCCTCCTGCTCCTCTTTCTCCGTAAGCCATTGCAGGCGGGATCAGTAATGTAGCAGTTTCACCTTCTTTCAATAACAGGATACCTTCATCCCATCCTTTGATTACTCTTCCCATTCCGATTGGAATTTCGATAGGCTCGTTTCTCTTGAATGAAGAATCGAATTCAGTTCCGTCTACCAATTTACCTGCATAGTGTACAGATACATTGTCACCAGCTTTTGGAGCTTTACCGTCAGCTGTTTTTGTAATTTTATAGTAAAGGCCTGATTCAGTTTTTTGCATACCAGCTTTTAGGTTTTCAACCAATTTCTCCTGGTTAGCTTTGAATTCTTCTTCTCTTTTCTTTTTTTCAGCTTCTTCTTTAGCGATGAAAGCTTTATTGTTTTCTGCGATTTTAGCCTTTCCTTCATTGAAAGTTTTAGCTGCATCGTAATGCTTGTACTCATCACCTTTGCTGAAAACAGAAACTTTTTCTAAAACAATATCTGTTTTAGGTTTATCCTGAGCTCCTTTTTCAACGTTAGCAATCGCATCAATTACCTCATTTCCTTTTACCACTTTTCCGAAGATCGTATGTCTTCCATCTAACCAAGGGGTAGCCACTTCAGTAATAAAGAATTGAGAACCGTTGGTATTTGGTCCTGAATTCGCCATAGAAAGAATACCTTTCCCTGTGTGTTTAAGGTCGTTTCTTTCGTCTTCGAATTTATATCCGGGATCTCCCATTCCTGTTCCCTGAGGATCACCTCCCTGGATCATGAAGTCTTTGATTACTCTGTGGAAAATAGTTCCGTCATAGTAAGGAACTCCTTTAGCCTTAGCTTTGTTGTCGATTTTCCCTTCTGCAAGACCGATAAAGTTGGCTACAGTTACTGGTGCTTTCTTGTCTTCAAATTTTACAATCAGGTTACCTTTTGTAGTTTGAAGATTGGCATAAAGTCCGTCATTAAGACCTTCGTAAGTTTCTTTGTCTACGTTCATTTTTTTATAAATTGGGGTACAACTCATCAGCGAAATACTTGCCGCTGCCAGAATTATATTCTTGTTAAACAATTTCATGTATTTATAAAGCTTTTAATTTTATGATTAATGGAATGTCGTTGTCTATTTTCTTTTCGTCTCCGTAAGTTCCGTAGGCCAAAGAAGACGGTACCAAAAGTGTTACTTCCTCTCCATCATGTATAAAACGCAAAGCGTTCTCCACTGCTCTCAGTTCATCAAAGTGTCCGAATCTGGCATCTCTTCTCTCAAAAGGCTGATCATAGATTTTAGTCTGGTCAAAATCATACAGATCATAAGAATAGGAAATGGTTGTTTCGTCTTTCCTTCTTTCTCTCTGATCATAGCCTTCCACGGTTACCCAATAATTAAGCTGCGTAGGATAGTATTTTACAGACTGGCCGCTGATCCAGTCCTGAATCTGGCCACGTTCTATACCATTTAAATTTTTCATCCTGTTTTTAGAAACATCCAGATCTTTCTGGCTCAAAACCCCGCCTACAGGGGGATGCACCGTCTGTGTATTTCTGTTGCAGCTCAACAGGCTTATGGCTGATATGAAGAGTATTTTTTTCATAAACTTTTGCGAAAATACACATTTCGCGAATCAATTACAAAACTTGACACAGAAATATGTGAATGTTGTAACGCATTGATCTTAGCCAAAAACTCTTCGTCCATTTTACGTGAATAGACAGATATGAAAAAGCCGGGAAAAACCCGGCTTTCATATCGTTATATCAATAGTATTATACTGTTTCCAATACGTGACCTACCATTACTCTCCATCCGAACGGATCTTCAGACAAGTTGGTTTGTAAATCTACCAAATCTTTTTTAAGGATAGCCGCATAGCTTTCTTCATCAGATAATCTCGGAAGCGCAAGTTTTTCTCCCTGATATCCCAAAGCCTGGAATTGAGTGGTTACTACTGCTGTACCTACTCCCCATACTTCTTTAAGTTCACCGCTCTTTAAAGCTTCAATTACAGTTTTTACCGCAATCGGTTCAATTTTCACTTCGATACCTCTTTTCTTCGCTAACTGGATGAAGCTGTCTCTCGTTACTCCGTCAAGGATTTTCTCAGATGTTGGCGGTGTATAGATCGTATCGTTGATTCTAACAAACACGTTCATTGTACCACTCTCTTCGAAATATTCGTGTGTAGCATCATCCGTCCAGATGATTTGCTCATACCCTTCTTCAATGGCCAATTGTGTAGGATAGAAAGAAGCCGCATAGTTACCTGCAGCCTTTGCAGAACCTACCCCTCCGTTTGCCGCTCTTGAATAGTGATCAGAGATCTTTACAGATACCGGTTCTGAATAATAACTCTGTGCCGGTGTTGCAACGATGGCAAACATATATTTATTAGCAACTCTTGCTTTCAAAGCTTCCTCTGTAGCAAAAATCAAAGGTCTGATATAAAGCGACATTCCTTCCCCCTGTGGAATCCACTCTCTGTCAATATCTACCAAAGCTTTCAATCCGTCTAAAAACATTTCTTCAGTCACTTCCGGCATAGCAAGACGTTTCGCTGACTTGTTGATACGTTCAAAATTCTTTTCAGGCCTGAAAAGGAAAACCTGCCCGTCTTTGTCTTTATAGGCTTTCATACCTTCAAAACAAGCTTGTCCGTAGTTTACTCCCATCATGGCAGGCGTAAATGGAATCGGACCGTAAGGAACTAATTTTACATCACCCCATTTTCCGTTTTCATACTCACAAATGATCATATGATCGATGAAAGTACTACCAAATGAAAAATTGTTAGGGTCAAATGTAGAAATTCTGGAGTTTTCAGTTTTTTGAATTATCATTTTTTAAAATTTTTACGATGTTCTACAAATTTAACATAATTTTCTAAATATAAAAATTTTAGAGTAAATTTGACAAAAAATTAGCTTGAAAAGAGAGATTAAGACCACAAACGACGGAAGTAAAACATTGTTTATCAATGATTTAAATGAAAACTACCATTCTCATCACGGAGCCTTACAGGAAGCCGAACACGTGTTTATCAAAAATGGACTGAATTTAATAAATGATTGCGAAATTAATATTTTAGAACTCGGTTTTGGAACAGGTTTGAATGTTTTGGTAACAATTAATGAATATTTAAAAACTGACAAAAATCATGTCATCAATTATTTTTCGCTCGAAAAATACCCCATAAATGAATCCGAAGTTAAGGATTTGGCTTACTTTGAACTTTTCGATAACCCAGAGTTTAAAAATATTTATCAGAAAATTCATCTGGCAGATTGGGAAAAGTCAGTAGAAATTATTAGTGGATTCAATTTAAAAAAGATAGAATGTGATTTTTTCGACCTGAAAGACATTGATCTGCCAAAAATCAACCTCGTCTATTTCGACTGTTTTGGAGCCAGAGTACAGCCAGACCTTTGGGAAAAGCCATTGTTTGAACTGGTAGCTGACAAAATGGCCATTAACGGATTATTAACCACCTACTCTTCTAAAGGCAGCGTAAGAAGAATTCTTCAGGAACTGAATTTCCAGGTGGAGAAAAAACAAGGACCTCCGGGAAAAAGAGAGATGATTAATGCAATTAAGTTGTAGAAGGAAGCTGGATGTTTACTGCCGGGTGCTTAATTAATTTTGATTTTTATTTTAAAATAATAATCAATATAATATGATTCAATATTATTAGATGGTATTAAACTTCCAGCTTCATGTTTCCAACTTCCAGCTTTTCCAACAAAATTCCTTACATTAGCTATACAAAATATTATACATTATATATATGATAGACAAGATCAACATTAGAGTGTATGCCTGTGCGGTAAAAGATAAACAAGTTCTGACCTTATTTGAAGAATATGCCGGCGAACCTTTAATGAAATTTCCGGGCGGCGGATTGGAATATGGTGAAGGAGTTCTTGAATGTCTGCACCGCGAGTTTGATGAAGAATTGAATGTAAAAATCAATGTGCTGGAACATTTCTATACTCAGGAAAATTTTCTGGTATCGCGCTTCAGAGAAAACGAACAGCTCCTTACCATATATTATATAGTAGATATCGTTAACGAGGAAGACTTTATTATTCTGGATCCCTGTATTGAAAAAACAGAATGGATTGATATCGACAGACCGGACAATCCTTTTCCTCTTCCTATAGATAAAATTGTATTTGATAAATTAAAAGAAAAATTCCTGTAAGCATTCTTACAGGAATTTATATTATTTCTTTACTTTAAAATCATTAGCTCCGGGATAAGGCTGCAGATAACCTGAGTTCCAGTTGGACTGCAGTAATGATTCTATAAATTCATCACTTCTGTTGGTGTGGGGATCATAGCGTTCTTTCAGGTCAATATCAGCCATTTTTCCTTTTACATTCCACCAGAAAGCACTCCATCCACCTCTTAATTCTTTGATAATCTCAAATACATTTTTTCCGGTTGCCCTGTTCATCAGTTTTGCAAAAACCTGTCCTTCGGTAGTCGTAAGATCTCTCAATTGTTTTTCATATTGGTCAGCCAGTATATTCTGTCTTTCTCTTACAAACTTTCTTTTGGCTTTGCTGTCCAGATCATTCATATCTTTCTGGATATCTCTGTACTGCTGCAATGCAGTCACAAATAACGGATATACCCTGTACAGCTTTTTGTTGAGAAAATAATAGTAATTCTTATCCAGCTGGTTATTAAATCTCGGTTTATTCACTAAAACCAACTCATCCAATACGACTACAGGCTCTCCATTGATTTCATACACCTTAATCTTCTGCTGTTCATCATAATAATATTTATTACCAAATTCATCCACTTTCAGAGATTCAGGCGGGTACTGATTGAGTGGTTTCGCCACTATCCCATCCTTCTGACCGAAAACACTTACTCCAAAAAAGAGAATAAAAAGGCAGATAATCTTACTAAAATTCATTATTTTTACACTTATAAGAAGAAAAATTAAACGCAAAAATCATTCCTTTTTATGAAATTTGAAAAGAAATCTTTGAAATTTTTAGAGAAATATTTAAACACATCATCTCCAACAGGTTACGAACATAAAGGTCAGGAAGTCTGGATGGATTACATCAGACCTTACGTAGATAAAATTGAAGTAGACCATTATGGAACCTGCTATGGGATCATCAATCCGGAAGCTGAATTCAAAGTAGTGATTGAAGCACACGCTGATGAGATATCATGGTATGTCAATTATATTACAGATGACGGATTGATCTACGTCATCCGAAACGGAGGTTCTGATCAGACGATTGCTCCTTCAAAAGTTGTCCATATCCATGGTGAAAACGGAATTGTAAAAGGGGTATTCGGATGGCCGGCTATTCATACAAGAACCAATCAGAATGAGCCTACGCCTAAAATTGAAAATATCTTCATCGACTGTGGTGCGACTTCTAAAAAAGAAGTGGAAGAAATGGGAATTTTTGTAGGTTGTATGATCACCTACCCGGATGAATTCTTTGAAATGAACGACAGATATTTTGTCTGCAGAGCTCTGGACAACAGAATCGGCGGTTTCATGATTGCTGAAGTTGCCAGGCTGCTAAAAGAAAATAAAAAATCTATACCGTTCGGACTTTATATTACCAATTCTGTACAGGAAGAAGTAGGTTTATATGGTGCAGACATGATTGCTGACACCATCAAACCGAATATTGCCATTGTAACGGATGTTACCCACGACACAACCACTCCAATGATTGAAAAGAAAAAAGAAGGAGATCAGAAATGTGGTGCCGGGCCGGTAGTATTCTTCGCACCAAGTGTTCACCACACCATCAGAGAATTAATTATTGACACCGCAAAGACCAAGAAAATACCATTCCAGAGAGCTGCAGCCAGCAGAGCAACCGGAACTGATACAGACGCTTTTGCCCACTCTAACGGCGGCGTACCAAGTGCTTTAATTTCCTTACCTTTGCGTTATATGCATACTACAGTAGAAATGGTCTCTAAAGAAGATGTAGGTAATGTCATCAAACTTATCTATGAAACAGTTCTTAAGATCAAGCCGGAAATGAAACTGAAGTATCATTAATTAAAATGAAGGCTATTTCTAATTTAATAAAAAGACCAACCTTTATCTCTATTGTATTTATTACACTTGTAGGGCTATGGATTCCTTTAATTGTCTATCAATTATTTACATCCAATCCCAGTGGAAGCTTAGGAATTACAATAGAAATAATTTTCTTTTTAGTACTGTTTGGACTGCTTGTAATCGACAGATTTCTACTCATAAATATTAACAATAAAAAGTTATCTGTCATAGAAGTGGTGTTAATAACAGGATATCTAGCCATTTATTACTTCACCCATGACCATTCATTTTCAATAGGATAATAAAAGTAAAAGTATAAAAAGTAAAAATGAAAACGAAGCTTATTGCTCCATCCCTTTTATCAGCAGACTTTGGGAATCTGCAAAGAGACATTGAAATGCTGAATAATTCTCAGGCCGACTGGTTCCACATTGATGTCATGGACGGAAGATTTGTTCCTAACATTTCTTTTGGTTTTCCGGTGATGAAAACTGTTCAGCAGCATGCTAAAAAATTTGTGGATGTTCACCTGATGATCGTGGAACCTGAAAAATATGTTGATGAATTCATCAATCATGGTGCTGACCTTGTTTCTGTTCATTATGAAGCATGTACCCACCTTCACAGAACTATTCACCATATTCAGAGCAAGGGAGCAAAAGCAGGTGTTGTTTTAAATCCTTCTACTCCTGTATTGATGCTTGAAGATATTATTGCAGATGTGGATCTTGTATTGTTAATGAGCGTAAATCCGGGATTCGGAGGGCAGAAGTTCATTGAAAATACTTACAAAAAGATTGCAGAAACCAAGGATCTGATCTTAAGTAACAACTCAACTGCACTTATCGAGGTAGACGGAGGAGTAAATCTTGATAACGCTTCCAAATTATTTGAAGCAGGTGCCGATGTTCTTGTTGCGGGAAATGCTGTTTTCTCAGCTGAAAGCCCGGAAAGAACAATCGAGCTTTTAAAAATCTAAAGAAACTATCTTTATGATAAACAAAAGGCAGCCATTGGCTGCCTTTTCTCTTGTTTGGAAATTTAAGTCGTCCTGGTTATAATCTTTTTTTCAACATATTGAAATGTTTAAAATGGTCTTGCTAACAACACAAAGATCTGAATAAAACCAGACGTACACATCGGTAGAAATACGTAATTTAATAGTAGGTATTTTCACTTAATCCTTTATAATTCTTTATTCCAGACACAGGCACAGACTACAAAAAGGATGGTAATGACGGAAAAAACAGTTCTTATATTATTGAGAAAATTCCATCTGTTTTCAAAATTTTCCCGCATCTGTCTGATCGCTTCTGCTGTAGAATTAGAGATATTAAATTTATCCAAAGTATCATTCATCGGAACATTTCCGGCAACCGTTACCCCAAAAACTCCAATCAGATAAGCCAGTGCAGCAAGAAGAAGAAAAATAAAAACAGGCTGCTGTCCGCGGAGCAAAAATGTAGATAAGGGAAGAAGAACCACCGTTCCCATAAAACTCATAAAGAATACAGGATTCAGGATTTCCCTGTTGATATTCTGCATTGCGTTCAGGTATTCTGTATCAGAAAGTTTTCCCAGGCCGAGAACAACTGAGCATGAATACGCATAGAAAAGTCCTCCTATCAAAGCAGTGAGGACAGCGGTAATGATCAATACTAATGTTATCATTTTCATATAATTTGATTTTGGTTATCAGGATAGAATAATTAATAAGGATTCCACTTTTTAATGATATTCTGCGCTGTAAGGATCATTTCAGCGTCCCAGTTTTGTGTTTTAAAATAATGAAAGTCCAGATCTTTAATAGCCTTCACATCTGTATGATCATAAAGAAGTTTTGTGAGTTTCGACTGTTCTTCATACAAAAGCAGGTCTTCCAAAGGTTTTTCGGAAAGTTTCACTTCCTTTTTACACCAACGTTTTTTTTCTTTGAATTTCAGGTCTGAAGTTTCAATTATTGTTCTGACTTTATTAAAATCATCCAGAAAATCATTTCTTTCTTCTTCGGTTTTTAAGGTATGCCCCAATCTTTCAATAATAATGTATTCCAGATTTGGACATTGTGTAAGAACCGAGGGTAAAACAGAGAGAATTTCTTCAGGAATAACATCATCATGCGTATCTCTCCTCACCTGCTTCTTTCCATACGCACTCTCCTGCCAGCTTCCGCCTGAAAGATGGATTTCTTTTATTTTATGGAGTGGGTACAAGTTTATTATTTCCTGAAGACCGACTTCAAAATTACAGGACTGGCAGTAAATATTATGCAGATCGAGGATCAGGAAACCATCGGTATCTTCTATCAGTTTGTCAAGGAAAACCCCTTGCTCTTTCACATCATCAATGGAAAACGAGAATGCCAGATTTTCCACGCCTACAGGAATATTGACAGCTTCCTGAAGTCTGTATAACCTGTCTTTCCCAATCTGTAGGGTTTCCGGCCCCAGAGAGACCGGCAAAGGAACTCCCTGATGAAAATTTTCAGTATTCATGAAGCCAAAATGTTCCGTGATATGATTGTATTTCCGCAGACTGACTTCTTCTTTCAATTTCTTCAGCCATTCTTCCTGTCTTGCTGTCCATCTTGCATCAAATAAAGAATAATATACTCCATGCCCTATTAAACGGTTATTTTCTGCATAAAAATTCAATAGATCCAGAAGCCAGTCCGGTTCATTGGTATGATAAAGGGTATCAAAAGACCATTCCATCACTTCGATGGAATTATTCTGCAACAATGGCAAAACAGCAGAAACAAAATCCGCCTCTGCCATCATTGATACTCCTAACATCGGCTTTCTCATCTTCTATCCCATTCCACAGGCCGGACAACCATATTCGCGGAGTACAAGGGTATCTTTTTTAACTACCGGCTTAGGGGCTCCCGGTTTTTTCTTTTCAACGGTATCCGCGGAAGTGGCTTTCTTTATTTTTTTGACAGGCTTTTTTGTTTTAGTTTCTGGTTTAGTGGTCTGTGCAGAAACACTTACCGCTAATAAACTTGCCATTAATATTGCTGGAATTTTCATAATTGCTTTTTCGGGTAAATTTTACAATAAACGTTCCATTTATAAAAATACAATAATAAGAAACGTTTTGACAACAATTATCATTAAATATCACAAACTATTCTACACTATAATGTTTTCTTTATCTATATTTAATGTTAAAATAAAACATATATGAAAAACAGTCTGATTAAAGCTGTTTTCCTTGGATTGATATTATCTGTAAGTAGTATCGACGCACAGGTTCAGACAGTTGACAACAGCAAAAAAATGGAATGGTTTAAAAATGCCAAACTGGGAATTTTTATTCATTGGGGAATCTATTCGGTTAATGGAATCTCAGAATCATGGTCATTCTTCAATAATTATATCAATCACGAAAACTATATGAAACAGCTGAATGGTTTTTCAGCTTCAAAATACCAGCCGCAACAATGGGTGGATCTGATAAAAGAATCCGGAGCAAAATATGCGGTCATTACCACAAAACATCATGACGGAGTTTCATTGTGGAATTCAAAGGCAGAAAAAGCCACTACCATCCCTAAAAATTCTCTGGCCGGAAAAGATGTTTTAAGTCCATTTGTTTCAGCACTGAAAAAGTCAGGATTAAAAACAGGACTTTATTTCTCTCTGCCGGATTGGAGCCATCCGTATTATGA
Source organism: Chryseobacterium sp. NRRL B-14798 (assembly GCF_050470705.1). Taxonomy (NCBI): domain Bacteria; kingdom Pseudomonadati; phylum Bacteroidota; class Flavobacteriia; order Flavobacteriales; family Weeksellaceae; genus Chryseobacterium; species Chryseobacterium sp. NRRL B-14798. The sequence goes on from NZ_JBFLUL010000005.1 coordinate 3,008,409, forward strand.
TGTCAATACCCGTACAAAAAAGCGCTACGAAATCAAAAGTCATCCGGCACGCTGGCAGAATTTCATCAGCTATTATCAGGGTCAGCTTAATGAACTTTCTACCCAATATTCACCAGACCTTCTCTGGTTTGATGGAGACTGGGAACATACTTCTGATGAATGGAAAGCTTCTCAAACCCTGGATTTACTCGGGAAATACAATTCCAATATCATTATTAACTCAAGACTCAATAATCATGGTGATTACGATACTCCCGAACAGGGCATTCCGGTAGTTCCGCCCCAAAATCAATATTGGGAACTTTGTTATACCATGAATGATTCCTGGGGGTATCAGCCTTTTGACAAAAATTATAAAACACCCAATATGATTGTAAGGACTTTGGCAGATGTGATCAGCATGGGAGGAAATCTTTTGCTTGATATCGGTCCGAAATCAGACGGCACTATTCCGGAAGAGCAAATTGAAATTCTGAAAAACCTGGGCAGATGGACATCCAAAAATGAACATGCCATCTATGAAACAACACGTGGAATTTCTTTTGACAACTACAAAGGAAAATCAGCGTTTTCAACCTCGAAAAAATCTTTGTTTCTTTATCTTGAAGAAGCTAAAAAACTTACAAAAATCTATGGACTGGCTACAAAACCCCTTTCTGTAAAAATCATTGGAGATGCATCTGCTGTTGTTACGATGGATTATAATGCCGAGAAAACACTGAATTTGAATTTCTCCAAAGTAAAATTTGACAAGGATGTCACGGTGGCAGAACTTACTTTTGAGACTCCTCCTGCGTTTTTGAACGATTTTAAGAAGGAAAAATATTCTCTTCCCGAAATACTGGAAAGCAAAAATACCCAGGAAGCCGTCTATGATATGAGCAACGCATTGCATAACGGAAATAATCTACTTAACAATGAAGGCTTAACCTCCGATGGTCTTGACATGAAAATACAGAAAACACCTTCAACAAACCCGGAAACACTGCAATGGATAAGTAAGCATGCAGAAGCGTTTTTTGAGACCGGAAAAGGACTGCCGGAAGGTCATTTCTCAGGAATGAGCGCTCTGTCAAAAGACAAACAGACTCTATATCTTTTTGTGGAAGGAATTCCTACGGGACCTATTGCTCTGAAAGGAATAAAAAATGACATTGCCAGAATAAGAATCGTAGGAGAAGGCAGTATGCTCAATCATACGATCTATAATAAACTTTACTGGAGTGACCGTCCGGGAATTATTTATATTGATGTCCCTAAAGAAAGACTGGATAAACAACTGACGGTGATCGCAGTTTTGCTTAATAAACCTGTTGAGCTGTACAGAGAAAAAGTGGGAGCTATTGAAAATAATCTTTAAATAATCCTATAAAAAACAAAATCCGGAGAAAATTCTCCGGATTTTTTATTTTGTAAGATGATTTTCTTAGAAAATCTCTCTTCCTGAAAAATGGAATTGAGCTTCGATTAATGCATTCTCGTCAGAATCTGAACCGTGAACAGCATTTTCTCCGATGCTTCTTGCAAACATTTTTCTGATTGTACCTTCTGCAGCTTCTGCAGGGTTAGTAGAACCGATTAATGTTCTGAAGTCTTCAACTGCATTGTCTTTTTCTAAAACTGCTGCAACGATAGGACCAGAGCTCATGAATTCTACTAATTCTCCATAAAATGGTCTCTCAGCATGTACTTCATAGAATTTTTTTGCATCAGCAACTGTAAGCTGAGTTAATTTTAAAGCTTTGATCTTAAAACCTCCTTCAGCAATCTTACCCAATATAGCACCGATATGTCCGTCAGCAACTGCATCAGGCTTAATCATAGTGAATGTAATGTTAGACATAAATGTATATTTTTTTAATGGCGCAAAATTACAAAAAATATCTTTGATTTTTATTTTAATTTTTTTTAACATAAAAATAACTTTTATTAAGAAATTGTAACACAAACTTTGGCACAGTAATTGTTTATTCTATTGCGATTCTCATGTTTAATTTGAGTTTTCATGGTTATTAGTTTTTACCCAGCTTCGGCTGGGTTTTTTATTTGCAAAAAATAAAGGCATTTTTTATTAATTATGTAATTTTTTTAATTAATATTTAATCATATTTAACGATTTTGTTCTTTTAATTGCAATTGGTGAAATAATTTTATTTTTTGAAAATCCAATCTCATGGTGGTCAGAAATATGACAAAAGTGGAGTTATCTGCCAAAATTGTAAAGTTGAAAAGTAGAGTTATTTAAAAACGAATATTTTTTCATGTAAAAATCAAAAAAATAAATTACAAAAAATAAAATATCCAGAATACATTAAATTGATCTTTAAAAAAAATAATAACAGTAAATATTATTCTTTAGCAGCAAAAGAAAGTGTTACCCTTGTCAAGGTTTCAAACCTTGACAAGGGTGTCATTTCGGTAAAAGGGTTTTAAAAATAAAAAGAGACCATCCAATGATAGTCTCTAGATTATTTCTGACAAATTTGTCCTGTTACATAAAGATTGTATGATTATTTCTGAGAAGCTTCTTCTGCCTCGTCCATCAGTTTAATGTAAGTAGCATAGCGCGAATGCTGAATTTCTCCTGTTTCAAGAGCATCGATAACAGCACATTTAGGTTCATTGATGTGAAGGCAGTTGTGAAATTTACATTCTTCTCTCTTTTTAAAAATTTCAGGAAAGTAATGCTGTACTTCTTCTTTTTCAATATCAATCATTGCAAATTCACGAACCCCGGGAGTATCGATAACATTTCCTCCAAAATCCCAGAAATGCATCTGGGCAAAAGTTGTTGTATGCTTACCTTTCAGGTGGGTATCTGAAATTTCAGAAGTTTTTAAATTCAATCCCGGCTGCAAAGCATTCACTAAGGTAGATTTTCCACAACCTGAGTGGCCAAAGAATACGGAAGTTTTATCTTTAAGAATTTCCTGAAGCTGATCCAGATTCAATTTAGAATAGGACGAAATTTCCAGAGTATCATATCCTATCTCCTGATATAGGAATTCAATATCTTTTACAATTTCAATTTCTTCTTCGTGCAATACATCAATCTTATTAAAAAGAATCAGTGGTGTAATATTATAAGCTTCACAGCATGCCAGGAACCTGTCAAGAAATCCTAATGATGTTTCAGGATGTTTCAGCGTAAAGATAAAGCACGCCAAATCGATATTGGAAGCAATAATATGAGCTTCTTTGGAAAGATTTACGGATTTTCTGATCAGATAATTAGAGCGGGGTTCAATTTTCGTGATCCAGGCAATATCATCCTGTTCCAGTTGAAACTCAACAAAATCTCCTACAGCAAGTGGATTGGTAAGTCTGGTTTTTATTAATTTGAATTTCCCCCTGATTCTGGCCTCGAAAATTTTATTTGTTTCCAATTCCAAAACCTGGTACCAACTGCCTGTAGATTTAATGATTTTTCCTTTCATAGATAATGCTGGTGCAAATATACGCAATTAGGGCTTAGCATTCAGAAAATAGGGTCAAAAACACAATGTTTCAATTCTCCTAAATACTGATGGCTAAGCCCTGATTTATTTTTTTTACTGAATATCTAGTAAAAATTATACTACTCTTACTATTATCCGCAATTTATCTCTCGATCATAATATTATTCTGAACTTCAATAGATTCTTCGTGAATCGCTTTGAATACTTTTTCAATAAACTCCTGAGACATTCCTGTTTCTTTTGCTTTTTGGGTAGCGTATTCTGTGATTACTTTCCAACGTTCAGGCTGGAAGATCGCAATGTCATTTTCTTTTTTAAGCTTACCGATCTTTTCAGAAATTTTCATTCTTTGAGAAAGAAGTTCAATTAACTGGAAGTCAAGATCGGAGATTAAAGTTCTGTGTCTTCCCATTTCTCCTTCAAAACCGGCAAGATTAGAGCTTCTCACTTTCAGATTTCCGATAAGATCTGCAAGAACTTCAGGAGTGATCTGCTGGGAAGCATCGCTCCATGCTTCATCAGGATTACAGTGAGATTCAATGATCGCTCCCTGGTATCCTACGTTAAGTGCCTCCTGTGTAATATCTGCAAGACCTGTTCTGTTTCCACAGATGTGAGAAGGGTCGATTAACATTGGAATATTTGGAAACTGGCTCTTGAAATCAAGGGCAATCTGCCAGTTTGGATTGTTTCTGTATTTTGTTTTCTGGTAGGTTGAAAATCCTCTGTGAATAACTCCAAGGTTTTTAATGTCCTGTCCTAAAAGTCTTTCCAAAGCTCCGATCCATAAAGCAAGATCCGGATTTACAGGGTTTTTCACAAATACCGGTTTATCAGTTCCTCTTAAAGCCATTGCAATTTCCTGTACCGTAAATGGATTCACTGTAGAACGCGCTCCGATCCAAAGAACATCTACGTCTGCTTCTAAAGCTGCAAATACGTGGTGTGCATTGGCTACCTCAGTTGCTGTTTTAAAACCGTATTCTTCTTTTACTTTTTTCAGCCAGTTCAAACCGATCACTCCTACACCTTCGAAACCGTTGGGTTTGGTACGCGGTTTCCAGATTCCGGCACGGAAAACGGATACATTGGCATTGGATTCCTTAATTCTCCTGGCCGTTTCAAGCATCTGAGCTTCACTTTCCGCACTACATGGTCCTGCAATCATTAGTGGCTGTGTAAGCCCATCGATCCACTCATTTTTTAAATCATTTAAATTCATTATTCTAAATTTTATTGTTTTTTTATATTATTTATTCATTGACAGCAATAGCCCTTTGGATTATAAAATTTAATTTATAATTCTTTTCAAAAAATGCCGTTCAAAATTGTTTAAAGGAATCAGGAAAATAATAGGGCTCTACTTCTCCTGTATTTTTTGGAAAGAAATTCAGTTAACAGTACCAATAAAATCGGTAATACGTTCTGAAATTTCTATAATAAGAAGCAGAAAAACTAAAATAACCGCTAAAAAAATAATTAGCGGGTGCAAAAAAAGACTGATATGTGTTAATCAATTTTTCCATTATATCTGGAAATGTCTTGTTTTAGCGTTTCTGGTTTAATTTGTTTTTGTCAGAAACTTATTTCTGACAGAAATATTTGACAAATATATAAAAATTATGTCAAATCAAACTTCATTAAATCATCAAGATCTTTCAAAAGTGGATTTTTTTCTATAAACTTTTCAAATAATTTTCTCTTCGTCACCACCTCAATCTTCAGATTTTCAACGTCTCTGACGTATTCTACCTCAATAATATGATTCTGAATTTTTCTTTTAAAATGATTAAAAAATTCTCCACTTATTTTATCAAATTCCACTTTTGCAGAGTCTGACGGGAACAAAACTTTGATTTTATGCTCTTCAGCTTTTACCAGTTTAAAGGTTTTTACCGCATTAAATACAAAGTTATTTTTTACCTGAAGCTGTTTAAGCATAATTTTCCATTCCGTCTGCAGATCTGTATCTGTAAAATGGTTTTGAGGAAGATTTTCAGTTCTCACCACAACATCTTCTGCTGTTTCCACTTTATCTTCTTTATTCAAAAAGGAATTGATGCTGAAACCGGAGGATATTCCCGGTCTTGACAAAGGCTTGGTAGTTTTGGTCACAGAAACTTCCTGAACCATCTGAGTAGTAACAGACAGCTGTTCTGTTTTAACTTCTTTTTTCTTCGGAGTTTTTTCCGGCATTTTCACCTCCTGTTTCTCACTGAGAAACGGAGCCAGTATCAGGAATTTTTTTTTTTAGTATCGCCTAAATTAGCTGTCAGTGAAGCCAGCTGCATTAATGCAATTTCAACCGTAAGTCTAGGGTTTTTGGAATTCTTATAATTAATATCTGCATGGTTGCAGATTTCAATACCATCAATAAGCTGCTGGGCGGCCCATTTCTGTCCCTGCTCTACAAACCTGGCCTTGGTCTTCTCTCCTACTTCAATGAGTTCCATGGTGGAAGCATTCTGTGCCATCATCAGGTCTCTGAAATGATTTCCTAATCCGGCAATGAAAATATGAGGATCAAAACCTTTCTTTACAATCTCATTAAATGCGAAAAGCACTTCAGGAATTTTGTTTTCCCTGGCAAGATCCACAATATTCAGATATTGATCGTAATCCAGAATATTGAGCACTTCGGCGGCTTTTGCCAGTGTAATATTTTTCTGGGAGAAAGTCGAAAGTCTGTCGAAGATAGAAAGTGCATCTCTTAATGCACCGTCTGCCTTCTGAGCAATCAGGTACAGGGCATCATCTTCATACTGGATATTTTCTTTCTGGGCAATGTTTCTCAGATGGCTCTGTATGTCTTCGATGACGATTCTTTTGAAGTCATAAATCTGACAACGGGATAAAATTGTTGGAATAATTTTATGTTTCTCCGTGGTAGCCAAAATAAAAATAGCATGCGCAGGCGGCTCTTCCAGCGTTTTAAGGAATGCATTGAAAGCGGCAGAAGACAGCATATGAACCTCATCAATGATATATACTTTGTATTTACCCACCTGAGGTGCAAAGCGTACCTGATCTATAAGTTCTCTGATATCATCAACAGAGTTATTGGATGCAGCATCCAATTCATAGATATTGTAAGCAAAACCATCTTCTGAAACCGAGCCATCTTTCTCATTGATCTTTCTTGCCAGAATTCTGGCACAAGTAGTTTTACCCACACCACGAGGACCGCAAAAAAGTAATGCCTGAGCTAATTGACTTTCTTCAATTGCATGTTCTAAAGTATCCGTAATATGGGATTGTCCTACAACCGTATCAAACTCCTGAGGACGATATTTTCTTGCAGATACTATAAAATTTTCCATTGGTCAAAAATAAGAAATATAGTTTTAATTTGAAAATTAAAAGTTTTCAAATATCAACAAAAACATATTTCTGTTCAAATCGGAAAACTTTTAACCTCTATTTCTTTTTGCTGTATGCAAAGTCAATCAACTCAACAATAGCGCCTTCAATCTCTTTTCGCCCTTCTTCAGTTTTCAGGTCAATACCGCAGAACTTGTTTGCGTTATATCCTGTATAAAGGTTAAGATAGTAAGCTCCGGAAACAATCAGAGCCATAATTGCCCTGTGTCTTGTTGCTACTCCTTCACCAAAGTAAGGATCTGAGATGTTTCCAAATAAAACTTCTCCAACTTCTTCACGTTGTTCAACTAATTTCTTAAGAATAGGCTTGCTTTCTGAAAGCTCCCAAAGGATAATCTTCTGAAGTTCTTTATTTTTCTTCAGGTTTTCGAACTGATTCAAGACAACCATTTTAGTAAGCTCGTGTCCACCGTCCGAGAAATCCATATCAACATCCTGGTTGACCTGGCTCCAGTAATCCTGAGACTTGATATATTCATCGATCAGCTTATCAGTACTTCCAAAGTACTCATAGATCAATTTTTTATCAAATCCGGCTACGGCAGCTATTTTGCTTACTTTTAATCCGGAATATCCTTTTACTCTTAAAATTTTACCAACTGCAGCAAGCAGTTTCTGCTTTGTTTTTTCTTTGTCCCTAATGGGGCCCTGCACTACTTTTCTAGGCATAATTATTATTTTTTCGCAATATGCAATTTTTTATTAATATCATCAAACGCATTAAGCGTTTTATCGAGATGTTCTTTTTCGTGTCTTGCCGTCACACTCATCCTGATACGCGCATCTTTTCGGGGTACAGCCGGGTACAGAATCGGATTGGTATAGATTCCTTTTTCTATTAGTAGTTTTCCGGCTTCTCCTGTTACATAGGGGTCTCCGATTTTTACAGGGATAATTGCAGAGCAGGTAACACCTGTATCCAACCCTAAGTCGTCAAGCCCTTTTTTGAAATAATTGATGTTATCCCAGAGTTTTTGTCTCCAGATGGGTTCTTCGTCAATTAAATCAATGGCTTTAACTATTCCTGCTGATGATGGTGGAGCTGTCGCTGAGAAAATCTGCTGACGGGAATGGAATCTGATGAATGCCGCTATTTTTTTATCTGCAATGACATATCCTCCCAGATTTCCAAATGTTTTGCTGAATGTACCTGTAATAAGGTCTACTTTATCCAATAACCCGGCCTGTTCCAAAGTACCTCTACCAGATTCTCCAAGGATACCGACACCATGTACGTCGTCTACCATCAGAAAGGCATTATACTTCTTCACAAGGTCATAGATCTCATTAATACGGGAGGTATCACCATCCTGGGAATACACTCCATCCACAATAACGAGTTTCGTACGGTACAGATTTTCAGATACCTTCAAAATGTGTTCCAAAGATTCCAAATTATTGTGCGGAAATGTTTTTTTATTGGTAAAAGCACATCCTTCGTGCACACTGGCATGTACAGCCATATCTAAAATAGCCAGGTCTTCTTTCTGCATCAGGCATTGTAAAGAAGCACTATTAGCTGTATAACCCGTAGTAAATACTACAGCTTCATCTTCTGTTCTTTTAAAAAAACCTGAGATTTTTTTTTCTAATGCATTGTGGTAATCAAAATATCCTCCGATAAGAGGAGTAGCTCCTGTTCCTGTACCATATTTTTCGATTCCTTCAATGGCAGCCTGTTTTACTTTTGGGTGCTGCGTAAATCCTAAATAATCACTTGATACAAAACTAACAAATTCTCTGTTGTGATCTGCAATATTTACATTCAGTACTGCATTGGTTCCTGAAGTATTCTTCAGTCTGTAATTCATGTGTCCATTAGACTTTACAAAGTCTAAATATTCATAAAAAATTTCAGCCCTTTGAGCCATATCATTGTCTGGTATATTCTCAAAGTCTTTAATGGTTGCTGTTGTGAAATTGATGCTCATCCTTAATCTTGTTTGTTGTGGTTTAAAAAAAAACAAATATATAACTATTTAAAGGGCTTAAGCTCCCATATTAAGATTAAATATTATTAAAGACACAATAATTTATTCTTATACCCTGGAAACCAAACTTAATACCATATACCGGTTTCTTTTTAACATTTATGTGTATTGAATTAATTAGTTTTTTCTTACCTAAATTTAATAAAAAAACTAAACAATAAAGAAATATTAATAGATAAATAATAAAAAATGACCGTTATTTTTTACAACCATCTCATTTATAAAAGATTATTTTCTATAAATTTTAACATTATAATTCACTAAATTGTCTTTTACAGCAGGAATTCAGTATGATTAAATCCCTACCCGGAGACGAAAAATGCACCGAAACTCCTGTAACAGGAATTTTAAAGAACAAAAATAGTCAGTTTTAAACGGAATGGGAATTTCTGAATTTTCCGGGAGTAAAACCGGTCATTTTTTTAAAAAACTTTGAAAAATTGGAAGGGTCGTAAGTAAAAACACGGGCAATTTCTGCTACAGATTTATCCGTAACAATGAGCATCTTTTTGGCCTGTTCAATAATTTTTTCATCATAATAAAAACAGGGATGCTGTCCGGTTTCCTTTTTAATGGTATCAGTAAGATGTTTATGTGAAACAGCAAGTTCTCTGGCAATTTCATTCAGTTCCATAAATTCAGGTACAGTTCCGGAAATCACCTTCTGGATGTGCTGATCTAAAAAGGTAAAATACTGACGGGTAATTTCTTCACTTCTTTTCATCATATGGATCTTGCTAATCTGTATTCAAGTTATAAAATTAATCATAAGACACAAAATAACATGGTGAACTTTTCGGATATTCCAGGATGAATATTTAATAAAAACTATCCTTAAAAGCTTGAGTAGAATTTTTTACTTTTAACTTTTCCAGTATATTCTGACGGTGTCTGTTTACGGTATTGATGCTTATAGAAAGAAGATCTGCAATTTCTTTGCTTGCGTACCCTTCCCCTATAAATTTTAAAACTTCCAGTTCCCTTGGGCTTAAAATATTTCTATAATCAAGCTTATCTTTTACAACCACCTCTCCTTTTTCGGTGTTCACAATCATAAAACCGGAAGCATTAGAGGGGGTCAGAGCCATATTATAAAGGCAAAGGGCCAGTCTCAACCGTCCGTTATCGGGAGAATAAACATAAAACATACGGTGTTTTACCCATCTGTAGTTCTCATTTTTATCCTTCATTCTTATTTTTGATACAACACTGTATGCCGCGCGCTGCTCCATCTCCATAGCATTCAGTAATTTAAAGAAACGGAGTTCATGGATGTACTTTTTCAGACGGTCATCGGGATGTATTCTTTTCAGCATCTCTTCTTCCCAGATGGAGTTTATTTCTGCAGGATTTTCCTCCATCTTAAGTCCAAGTTCATATGCGGCTGCAGATTTATAAATAAAGCTTTTATTCTCCTGCATATCACTCAGCACACATATTGCACTTTCCATCTGAGAATATGCCAACGCCTGCTGTTTATAGACTCCGATGTCAAGCCTGCATTTTTTCGGGGTGTTGTCCAGTAATTGATCACTAAGCTGTTTACGGATTTCCATAATGGTTATTTATCAGTATTGACGCAAATAAGGTTTAATAATACTTTTGCTAAAATAATAATTTACGCTTATAACTTATCCCAAAGAGAATGAAGAAAATGATTTTCGGCTTTTGCGCCTTATTCCTGATTCAAAAGTTTTCCGCCCAGAGTCTGGAAAAAATGACCTGGTTTAACGAACCTGAAAAATGGGAAATCAAAAACAACAGTCTTTCCATGTTCGTCACCCCACAAAGTGATTACTGGAGGGTTTCACATTATGGATTCACGGTGGATGATGCTCCTTTCTATTATGCTACCTATGGTGGTGAATTTGAAGCAAAAGTAAAAATAACAGGCATTTATAAAGCAAGATTTGATCAGATGGGCCTTATGCTGAGAACAGATCAGGAACATTATATCAAAGCCGGAGTAGAATTTGTAGACGGCAAATACAATCTCAGCACTGTGGTAACCCACAACAAAAGTGACTGGAGTGTCATTACATTGGAAAAAACACCTCCTGCCCTATGGATAAAAGCAGTGAGAAGGCTGGATGCTGTGGAGATATTTTATTCTTTTGATGATAAAAATTATATCATGATGCGGAATGCTCCTCTTCAGGACAACACTCCTGTAATGGTTGGCTTAATGGCAGCCTGTCCTGACGGAGAAGGATTCAATGCTGTTTTCGAAAACTTTAAAGTAAAACATCTGCCAGACCAGCGCAGACTGAAGTGGCTTGAAACTCACCAATAACGATTGAATTACACTTCAATATACAGTCAATTTTATTCACCTCCCATCATTTCCGGGAGGTTTTTTGTTTAGAAAAGATTATCTGCGAGAAAAAACAAAATAATTACCATGAAAGCCTATACTTTCTATGTTTTATCTTCAATATTGGAAATTCAATAGGGCCGGGCTTTAGCCCGGTCTAAAATAAGACGTTTTCATCTGGCTTCAGCCGAAACTTAAATAACAGAAGACTACATCTATCATTTATTCAACTCTATATATTCTGAGTGCTGGTAATAAAAAGAGACTGTTTACTTTAAGTACAGTCTCTTTTGTTTTCTTGAGATAAAAACCGTTTGTGTTCTTAGAATCATTATTTTGGAAATAAATCTTCTTTAATAGTTATGAGAATATTTTGCAAAAATATGAATATCCATAGGCAACGGCAAAGTTATCATGTAGAATAAACCTGTATTTTTTGTCAAACTATTACTACAAAAAAACACATAACAAAATATTCAGCCATTAATTAAAAAAATATTAAAAATTTCCAAACACAACATTATTTACCATTTATAAAATTCTAAAAATAATCACAAATCCAGCATAATACTGAGATCTATAGGCGAGAATTTAAAATAAATCTTACATTAATTTATCACTTATTATTGAAATACGATAATATTTGTAAAAACCCGGAATGATGTATTGTCTGCAAAACATGATAAAACTTAGAGAAAACAAAATATGCAATACTAATTTATCGCCATAATTTCACTATTTTTACACGATCAAAAAATATAAAACACAAAAGACCAGAAAACTTCAATGATAAAAATTTATTCTCAATCGTTCCTGCCTTTTAAAAAAACTTTGACTTGTACAAATACCATTATTAACCGTCTATTGCATTAGCAGCAGATATAGATAAGTTTTGCACATATATGAGAGTTTGGGCATTTATTTTTGCTTGCATCTATCTAAACATTTCCGGACAGCACTATACCTCTATGTGGTACAACATAGACAATGGGCTTCCACAAAGCAGTGCAAAGGCCATTGTCAAAGACAAATATGGCTTTATCTGGATTTCTACCGAAAACGGGCTGGTGAGGTATGACGGCAGTTCTTTTATTACCTTCAGTAATTTCAGGGTAAATAATCTGCATTTTGGTGAATTTATAGGAGATCCCTGTCTTGATAGTATAACGGTTCTTAATAATTTTCAGGAAAGTAAAATCATTATTAAAAACAGGTTTCCCAAAATCGCAAGGCTCACTGCCCATGATAAAATGACCTATTGCAATGGTACCGATATCCTGCACCGTATTGCCAATAATATCATTACATCGGATTTCTATAATGACGTCCAGTATTTTATTCAGCTTAAGAATTCTGTTTATCATTTTACCGAAAAAAATGCCATCATTTATAAGGAAGGGAACAAGGAAATAAAGATTACACTGCCTTTTACCAATAAAGACCTGAATTACATTTTTGTACTGAATAACCACCTTTTCATCAATGATCTGAAAAAAAGAAAAACCTACTCTATCTACAAGGGAAATCTTTCTGTTTCTGATCAACCAACACTTTTTAACCATCCTGATACGAAAATATACTGGCAGCAGATTACCAATCAGACTTTTATTATTAACCACGACAATATTTACCTTTTAGAAGGCAACGAAAAGGATCTCCGTTTAAAATTTCTTGTCAATTTTGAAGAAATCGGAAATCATTCCTACTGTTCGATGTTCTATGATAAAGCGTTCAACAAATTGTACCTGGGAACGCTTAATAACGGTCTGAATGTTCTTCAGCTTTCCAATTTCTATGTATCAAGAAAAAAAGCTGATTTTTCCAGCAATGTATATTTCGCATCTCTTCCTTTCAGCCAAAGCACAATCATTGCTGAGGACGGAACAGAATTCGGAAGAAACGGAATTGTAAACAGCCACCTTTTCGGAAACAATGACAATTATCTCATGATGTATGACAATTCCGGAAATATTCTGATCAAAAAGAGAAACCATATTGTCAGGTTTTATAAAAATTCGGGCTATAAAAAGAAGGATTCCACTTTTGTTAAAAAGGGGCTTGAAACATTTATGAAAAGCGGAACTCTTTACGGCACTACTTTCACAGATCTTTCGGGCACTCAGCTTCATTTATACAAAAAGGATATATTCAGCCAGCCGGATTACACCTATACTTTTAAAAGTTTTGTCAATATTTTTCATCAATATAATGAGAATGAAATTCTGACCGGAAACAGCGACGGCCTTTATTCCATAGCACTGCGAAGCAATACCATAACTCCTTTGATCAAAAATATCCATGTCAAAAGCATTATCAGGACAAAAGATAATCTGATATGGATTACGACGGAGAAAAGCGGCTTTTATCTTTTTAGAAATCATAAGCTTGTCAAGATGCCAAACGACATCAACGATTATCTTCAGTCAGCTCATTATATTCTTGAAGACAAAAAGGGATATTACTGGATTTCTTCAAACAATGGGATGTTTAAAGTTTCCAAAAAGCAATTGCTGCGCTATGCAGACCATAAAAACACTCCGGTTTTCTATTATCGTTTCACTAAAAAGGATGGTTTTCTGACCAATGAATTTAATGGAAGTTCAGAACCTAACGCCTATGCTCTTGAGAATGGGGATTTTGTATTCCCTTCAATGGATGGTTTTGTGTTTTTCAATCCGGAAAATATTCAGACGTATTATCCGGGAAGAAATAACATTTATATAGAAAGGGTAAAAATCGGTAATTCTGAGCCTCAGTATTTCCATCAGATCCTTGATTTGAAAAATGATTACAAAACAGCGGATGTCTTTATTGATATTCCTTATTTTTCCAATCCGGAAAACCTTTATATTGAAGCTAAAATATTCGGAAAAGAAAATACCGGATGGGAAAAGATCGCAACAGGGAAAGAATTAAAATACACCATCAGCAATCTTTCTCCAGGGGATTACACCTTGAGGGTAAGGGTATTGATATCTGCTGACGGGAAATATGAAGAAAAAACAGTACGTTTCAAAATTCAGCCTCTTTTTTATCAGACATTGCTGTTCAGAGTGTCTGCCTCCATCATTATCCTTATTATCATCATCGTTATCGTTCAGTTAACCACAAATTTTCTAAGGATAAAAAATAAAGCTTTAAAACAGATTGTCCATAATAAAAACTCTGAACTGAAGGAAACCTCTCTTCACCTGGAGGTCGTAAAAAATAACCTTCAGAAAGAAACGGAATACCAGAAAAAACTGGTGGAAACCATCAGCCACGACATTACCACTCCGATCAGATTTATAGCTATGCTTTCCCAGAAACTTCATGAGTCTGATGATGTGGAACTTCAGAAAAAGTACTTTGACAGTATCTATAAATCATCAGAGCAGCTTTACCAGTTTACGCTGAATCTGAAAGAGTATACCGAACTTTATAAGGCAGAAAATATTTTTGAAGAAAAGGAATATCCCATCAACAGAATCCTGGAAACCAAGAACAAGCTGTTCTGTGAAATTGCTAAAGAAAAAGGAACTACGATTACCAATCTTACTGAGGGTGTCATCTATTCCAGGGTAAATGAAAGTATTTTAACAGCCATTATTCATAACCTCCTTGATAATGCTGTGAAGAATACCTCTCAGGGAAACATTACCCTTAGGATTACCGAAAATCTACAAAAATCCACAATAATAATTAGTGACACAGGAACAGGAATGTCTGAGGAACAGATTGCTATCTATATGAATCTGTTCAGAAATCCAAAACTGGAAACCCCCAGTTTTAAAGGAAAAGGATTGGGTCTGCATATGGTTATCCATCTGGTAAAAAAGATCAACGCTGAAATGAATTTCAGGCAAAACCATCCTCAGGGAACTGTTGTGGAAGTAACACTCAAAAAAAACTAATCTTTATGAATGAAAAAATTTTAATTGCTGATGATCATTATGTAGTAAGGGCAGGAACCTGTCTGGTTCTTGAAACTGCTTATCCGGGTCTGAATATAGATTTTGCTGAAAATTATGACCAGGTGAAAGAAAAGCTGGGAGATCAACGGTATGATCTTCTTATTTTAGATATTGATATGCCGGGAACCCAGTATAAAAAGATGATTCCGGAGCTTAAAGATATTCAGAATGACCTTAAGATTCTCATTTTCTCAGGATATGACAAGGATGTTGCGATCCAGTATATCAGAGAAGGGGCTGAAGGCTATCTGAATAAACAAAGCAGTGAAGAGGAAATTAAAAATGCGGTGAAAACGGTCATTGAAAAGGGATATTTCTACCCCGCAGAGCTGATTGGTCTTATTATTCAAAACAAAAGAAATAATCCCGTAGAGAAGTTATCATCCAGGGAATACGAAATTTTTAAACTTCTGGCGGACGGCAACGGTAATCTGGAAATTGCCAACAGGCTCAATATTCAGATGTCTACAGTAAGTACGTATAAAAAAAGAATCTTTCAAAAGCTTAATGTCGGAAATATTGCAGAGCTGATTAAAGTCTATGAAATGATGCATTAAGAAAACGGGGCCGGAATTTAAAGTATTCCTGCCCCGAAAAAACACAAATCTCATGAGATTTTAATAGCTAACCCATTGATTTTTTATGCGTTATTTTTTATCATTGTATTTTTAGAATCATCTGTCGGTGTACTAGTACAGTCTCTGTACAGAGAGAAATAACTCCCTTGTATTATCAGAAGTATTGGAATCTGTGGTTGTAGCATCGCTGCTTCCTGTTGTAGATTTATTATCTACACGGAATGCATAATACACTCTGTACCATCTTGGCTCCGGTTCCTGTACGGTAATATCAAATGTTACCGTCTCATTATGGGTCTGGGTAAGATAAACACCATCATCAAATTGTCTGTAAGCTCCCGGTGATAATTTAATATTTCCATTATCAGAATCACCGGTATGGGTAGACATTTCCGAAACCCAGATTTTCACATCTGAAGTTCCTACATTGTAAAGTCTCGGATTAAAAGTGGTAGCCGCTCCCGTACCTGCTGAACTGCTGTTAAACTGGGCATCAAGTCTCAGGAAACCTCCCAAAACCGGAAGATCGGTAAGATAAGTACTGGCCAATGTACTGGCTCCTGAAGTACCTGCAGGAATGCTCCCGTGATAATAGATTAAATCTCCAATGGGAATATCATTATCCTGTCCTCCAAAAGCAAATTTCCAGGTAGTTCCGTTGAACATATAATAGCCGGCTTTATCTACTTTTGCAGTTTTTACAGAAGGAATAGTTACCGCCTGGGTTACATAGACCAAAGCTCCGGTCTGAGCTGCCAGATAAACATTATCTTTAGCTCTTAACTGGTCTCCTGTCATTCGGGGAGCCATCACTCCATCAGCAGCAGTAGCCACGTCCGGTTTTCCTTCTACATGTAATGTTACTTTAGGAGAATCTGTATTGATCCCAACCTGGGAAAATGCCGCAATTGAAAAACACATCATAATGCTGGCAAGAGGTAATTTTATTTTTTTCATTTTAGTATATTTGTTTAAAAATTATTTGATTTATTTAAAAATTGAATAAATCGTTTAGGGGTTAATTGAAAGATCATCAATCAGCCTTTGTTGAGCTAGCTGATGCAAAGTTATCCGCGCTGATAAATCAAATCCATCAATAATCAATGAAAAACAGGAAACAGCTCATAAAACACAAATTTCTAATAACCAGAAAGTTAAACCAGTCATTTTCTGAAATCTGACTGTTAAGAGAAAATATTGGAATGATTTAAAATTACCTTCTGCCACAAATGACCACCGAAAAAGACATAAAAATTGAACAGTACAAAAGACAGCTGGTGTATTATTATAATATTCTGATGTCTGTTATTCTTGCCCTATTTGGTTTAATATTTACTTTTATTATTCCCGATAAAATAATGGCCTGGTATCTTTTCGGAGGACTTTTTTTAATGGTCTATACGTATCTGATTGTACGCAAAACCTACTCGGTGAATGTCATGGTACATTCCTACATCATTATTGCGACGCTTTATAATTTTTACATTATGCTGGCTTTCTGGAACAATTCTATAGCGAGTTTTGTCTGGCTTATTCCGATTCCGCTGGCAGCCTATGTTTTCTTTCAAAGAAAATATGTTTTTATTTACAGCATATATGTTTTGCTGAATATTATAGCGGGATACCTTATTTCTAAATCTTTCAGCTTTAAATTCCCGATACACCAACCAGAAGATGTGAGAATTACCGATACCATCCTTATGATTTCCAATGTAGCAGTCATTGCACTCCTGCTCTATTTTAAGGATAAAATAAAACGGGTTGAAATTTACCACGAAATTGAGGAGAAAGCCCAGAGTACAGCAATACAGCCGGTTCCTACAGCAGACAAAGCTCCTTTTGCGGATGAACTGTTTGACAAAATTGAATCTGTGATGAGAGAAAAACAGCTGTATAAAGATGTTAATTTCAATATTTCAAAGCTTTCCACAGAAATGGAAATCAACAGTAGTTATATCTCAAAATCAATTCGTGCAAAAGGATATCCCAACTTCAATAATTACCTGAATATGCACAGGATTGAATGTGTAAAAAAACTGCTTAATGAAAATGACCTTGAAAAGGTAACCCTCATGTATATCTATACTGAGGCCGGATTCTCTAACCAGTCTACCTTCAACAGGGTTTTCAAGCAGATGGAAAATATTACCCCTTCCGAGTATATCAGCAGCCTTCAGCTTCATTGATTTGTATCACCAATCCACATCATTGAGATAATAATTTTTAAGTTCGGAAAATAATCAGGAAATTTACAAGACAAATTTTCTGTAAAACCATTGCATTGTAATTGCAAAAAAATCATGAATTCATCTGAAAAAGCCATTCAGGGAAGCTTACGTTTCCGATATATAAAACTTTGTATTTTTTTTCAGGACTTTCGGTTTTTGCACAACTTTATCTTTTCCAACCGATGCTGCCTATGGCTGCGGAACAGTTTGGGGTATCCGTAGGTGATACTTCCCTGCTGGTATCTTCATCCACGATAGGTATGGCATTGGGCTTATTATTTTTTGCCTTTAAAGCTGACAGTTATTCCAGAAAAAGCCTCATGGTTTTTTCTTTGATTTCATCTGCAAGCCTTACTGTTATTTCTACCTGGATCCCGAATTTAACACTCCTGATTGCCGTTGGAGTATTGAAAGGTTTTGTTGTTTCCGGGGTTTCTGCAGTTGCTCTGGCCTATCTTACAGAAGAAGTGGATGCTCTGGCAGTACCAGCAGCCATCAGTATGTATCTCAGCGGTAATACCATTGGAGGAATGAGCGGAAGAATAATGGCTACTTTGTTTGCAGGGGAATTCGGATGGCGTAATGCCGTTCTGCTGATTGGCATAGAAAGTTTCATCCTCGGCGCTGTATTCTGGAAACTGTTTCCGGAATCAAAGTTCTTCAATCCACAGAAAACAGACTATCATCTTAAGGTAAAACAGATGAAATTTTTCCTTACCAATCCTTACATGCTCCGTTTATATTGTACTGCAGCATTATTAATGGGTGTTTTCGTGAGTGTTTATAATTACCTGACATTCAGACTAGAGACTAAACCATTTTCATTAAGCCACTTTATCATTGCTTTTATCTTTCTGATGTATATTTTTGGCGTCTTTGGAACGATGATCGTAGGCCGTCTTTCAAGGAGGTTTCCCATGAATAATATCCTTAAAGCATCCATTCTGACTATGATTATCGGAGCTGCTTTATTGCTGTCTGAAAACATTTATATCCTTATTTTCGGACTCGGGCTTTTCACCCTTTCATTCTTCGCTGCTCATACTATGGCCAGTCAGATGACTGCATTGTATGCAAGGCGGGGAAAATCTTCAGCCACTTCTATTTACTGGCTTTTTTATTATTTTGGTTCAAGTATTCTGGGAAGCGGTACCGGTTATCTGCTTCATGCCTTTTCATGGGATGTTTTCATAGCAGTTCTTATGATAAGTATTATAACCGCTCTTCTTCTTACCACTTTTAATACCAATCCAAAAGCGGGAATAAAAAACTAATACCACATAGATACCACATCCGGTACTTCATGATTATGTGATAATTCACGTATAGTGTACTATTTTAACGTATTGTTAATTTTTTATATCAAAAATTTAACCTAATATCCTTCAAAACAAGATTTAACAATACAATGTCGGGCATACTATTTGCTATTTTACTAAAGACCATATCACCATTTAAAATCAAAATATTATGAACGTAGCAGATCTAAAAATCAAGAACTTGGTTGAGTATAAAAATCAGATTTATACCATTGCTGAGATCTTTCAAAATGTCGAACAGGCTTATTTTGTTAAAATTGAAAATGATATTCAAAGTATTTCGGTCCCGGCAACATCCATTAAACCGATTAAAATAACGGAAGAATGGCTTGAAAAGCTCGGCTTTTCACGAACAGACAGTTCAGATCAGAGTATACGGTATGAAAGACCGGAAGCTTTTATAAAATATGATATAGACCTGAGTTCCAGAAAAATACTGGAAGGGCTGAAAATATACGGGAACGCCATAAAGTGTAAATATATCCATGAGTTTCAGAATATTTTCTCAAGCTTATTCGGAAAGGAAACTGTTTTACATTATGGTTATTTGAAAACAGAATCGTAGTTAAATAGTTCTTAGTTGAGGAAGACCACAATTTACATGATAAATTGTGGTCTTCTTATGTATAATTGTTTCATCTTACTTCCGTAATTTAATATTTGCGTAAATTTGTGTCTATACGTACAAAATCTAATGATGGATACAGATACAATAGTTTCACAACTCATAGAACACTTTAGAGAAATCGTTTTTTTAGAAGATAAAGATATTGACTGCATTAATTCCAAATTAGAGATTATACAACTTAAAAAGAAAGATTATCTGCTTCGCGAAGGACAGGTTTCCAGACATATGCGTTTCATTGCACAGGGCAGCCTCTATGCGTACCATATTGATGAAAAAGGAAAAGAAAATACCACTCAGCTGGGTATTGAAAACTGGTGGGTGAATGATCTTTACAGCTATCTTAGCGAACTGCCTTCAAGAATGTTTATTCAGGCTAATGAAGATACCACCATCATACAGATCAGTAAAAATAATCTGGAATCATTGTACAAAGAAGTTCCGGCTGTCTCAGAGTTCTGGCGTCTGAAGATGCAGAGTGCCTATGTTACGTTACAGGAAAGAACCTTTGAACATTCCCGTGTTGATGCTTATACCAAATACCGCACATTTGTCACTACTTACCGTAATATCGAACAGCGTTTTCCTCAATACATGATCGCTTCCTACCTGGGAATCACCGTAGAATACCTCAGCTATCTGAGAAAAAAACACCTGTCTGACGTTTCTTAAGATTTCTTAAGTTTATTCCGTTCCGGCCTGAATAATTTTGCTCACAGAAATTTAATGAGTGAAATATGAAGGCAAAAATTATCGCTATAACAGCTCTTGTATCAGCTTCCCTGAGCCTGAATGCACAGCAGCTTTCCTATACCCCGGATCTTGTTTTAGGACATCGCTCCTATACTTATATGCACAATATCAATTATCAGCTGAATGAACGGTTGAAACTGAACAATCTTACCCTATTTGATACAGAATATACCAAAGATAAAGAAAACATATTCTTCATCAGAAATACCCTCTCGTATAATCTTACCAAAAGACTTAGTGCCAATGCGGCATTGGGAATGAAAAATCCCGGCGCATTTTTCAGTATTTATCTGCAATATAAAATCATCCAGTCCTCCTATTCACTTTCCTACTCTATAGGAACTACGTATCAGAAAGGATTTTCTCTGGAACAGTCTGTATCATTTGAATACACCCCTTATCTGACAGAAAATTTCAAAGGATACTTCAGTGTACTCGCTATTGGAAACCTCGATAATAGTGGATATCCCAGAGGGCTGCAGTTTATCAGACTGGGCCTGAAAAAGGATAAAATGATGTACGGGCTGGCTTCCAATTTCGACCAGTTTAATAACGGAAAAAAGACCCTGGAAAATATCGGGGCATTTGTAAAATATAACTTTTAAATAATTTATAAGAAATGAAAAAGAACATTGATTCAGGATTACTGATCACCAGAATAGCAATTGCATTTCCAATGTCGGTTTATGGAATCAGTAAAGTGATCCATGGAGTTGGTTTTATTGAAGATATGATGAGCATTCATGGCTTACCGCCATTTTTTGCGTATGGCGTGTTTGCAGGAGAAATTATTGCACCTGTCATGCTGATCATAGGATTTCGGGCCCGTCTGGCAGGATTAATCTTTGCTGCCAATTGCTTCACGGCTACCCTACTGGCGCAAACAGCCAATATTTTCAAGCTTAATGACTTTGGAGGCTGGGCGTTGGAACTGCTTGTGATTTATATGCTCGTAAGTCTAAGTTTTTTCTTTACTGGTGCCGGAAAATATGCAGTTTCAACCCAAAATACGTGGGATTAATCCAAATGAAATACATAAAGTGAACTCAATAAAAAGCCTCCCGATCAACAACCGGAAGGCTTTTATAATGATTGATCATTTACTGTGTTGAGAAAAAATCCTCTTTTCCGATAAGATAAATATTGATCAGCTCCTGCCTGTTGATATCAACAATATCTCCATTCTTGAACTTATATTTCTTTTGAAGAGGCTTCTCATTAAAGTAAACCTTACCTGAAGCAAGCAAGAGGTTCAGTTTAGATGATGAAAGCCCTAAACATGTCCGGATTACTGTTGAGACTCTCATATTAAAATCAAAAGAAGACTGTATTTGAAAAGAAATGAACTCATCTTCCCTATTCATAAGATCTTCTACGGGAAGATTTGGGTATAGATTTTCATATTCCACACTTTCCCAGTCGGCTTCCACATTATTTTTTCTTCTTATTTCCTGTGAGAAAGCGTATTGCCAGGCAGTTTCCACATTGTTTTCTGAGAATTTACGGAATGTTTCTTTACTGATAGATTCTGTTCTGATTCTTGAAAATACGGTCATATTATAGGTATTGCGGCATTTTACACACCGGTAAATCAGCCATATATCAATATTCTTTTTCTGGGCATTCAGTCTGAATTTATCACTGCATTGAAATCTGTCGCTGTTACATTGATTGCATTTCTTTTTGAGTAAGGGAGTATTTTTCGCTTTTACCTCCCAGATATGTTGGGTATTCATTACTTATAATCGTGCTTAATATTCTTTGTTGGATTTTTCCATATTATTCACGCATTACAGAAAGGTATACCTCTGTAGTATTATTCAAAGATCAGGTAAGCTATAGTTTTTCTCTGCAGTAAAGTTTTGATCAATAGCATTGGTCAAAGCCGGAATAGCAGAGATAAAGTCACCTTTAACAGTGAATACGATAAATAATAGGATGAAATAAAAACCTGTTCGGGCAGAATTACCCAAACGAAAGAACGATCAGCCTGTGGTTACTGAGACTGATACTAAGCGAAAATAAGTTTAAGAGTTGTTCTCAAAACGTTTTATTTACTTGGTTATGATAAAAGTAGTCAATTTTATTGGAGAACGGAACTTTTTACGGATAAATTCAAAAATAAAATGAACAAGCTTTAGAATGGACCATACAACAAAGAAAAATTGAGCTTTACAACAAACCTCTCTTTTTCCTTTCTGCCGAAATTTGTGGTATTAAAATCATCAAAAATGAATCAGATTAATAAAATTTACATCAACGGCGAATTTGTTACGCCAAGAGGAACAGAAACTTTTGATCTTATCAATCCCGTTACCAACCAAAAAACCGGAGAAGTGGTTCTGGGAAATGAAGAAGATACCAGAATGGCCATTGCAGCAGCAAAGAAAGCTTTTACAACTTTTTCAAAAACTACAAAAGAAGAAAGAATCCATTTTCTCAGAAAACTGCACGATGCTGTAAGCAAAAGAGAAGATGAGTTGGTTGCTGTTATGGTGAATGAATATGGAGGAACTTTACAGTTCAGCAGAATGAGTGTCCAAAATGCAATCTCTGCATTTACAGCCACCATCAATACTTTGGAATCTTATGATTTCGAAAGAACGGTGGGACATTCCAAAGTACGTTTTGAATCTTTAGGTGTAGTTGGAATTATTACCCCATGGAATGCCAGCAACAGCTTTATCTGTAATAAACTTGCTACAGCCATTGCTGCCGGATGTACAGCCGTCATCAAACCCAGTGAAATGAGTGCAGTACAAACCCAACTGCTTACTGAATGTTTCCACGAAGCCGGCCTTCCGGAAGGAATTTTCAATATTGTTAACGGATTAGGAAATATAGTTGGAAATGAAATTACACATCATCCAGATATCGCAAAAATCTCTTTCACCGGATCTACACTTACAGGAAAAGCGATTGCCAAAGGAGCTGTAGACACCATGAAAAGGGTAACCCTGGAACTTGGAGGAAAGTCTCCTAATATTATTCTTGAAGATGCTGATTTTGAAAAAGCAATCCCAATGGCCGTTTTCGGGGCTTATATGAATAATGGTCAGGCCTGCATCGCCCCTACCCGATTATTGGTTCCGCAAAACAGACTGGAGGAGGTAAATGAACTGGCTAAAAAAGCAGCCGGACAGGTAAAAGTAGGAAATCCTGCTGAAGAAGATACTCTTGTAGGACCTATGGTGAGTGTAAAACAATTTGAAAGAGTACAAAGTTATATCCGTCTGGGACAGGAAGAAGGAGCCGTTCTGCTTGCAGGTGGTGAAGGAAAACCGGAAGGTCTTGAAAGCGGTAATTTTGTAAAAGCAACCATCTTTACCAATGTCCGTAATGATATGCGTATCGCGCAGGAAGAGATTTTCGGGCCTGTACTGTCTATTATTCCTTATGCTGATGAGGAAGAAGCAATTGCCATTGCCAATGACACTACTTATGGTCTTGCTGCTTATATCAGTTCTGATAATCATGAACATGCGGAACGTGTAGCTGCACAGATTGATGCCGGAAGAATCTGTATTAACGGGTTTGCCCACGATCCATACGCTCCTTTCGGTGGTTTCAAGCAAAGCGGTATTGGGCGTGAGTTTGGTGTATTCGGACTGGAAGCTTACCTGGAACCCAAAACGATTCTGGCCTAGTAGGATCTTCTTCACAGCAAAATATTCTCAGGATTACTTTGCTGTGGAGATTCTATGATCCTGAAAAGTTTTGTAAGTTTGAATAAGAATTGATCAAGAAACAACTTTCTGAGCTATGAGCGAAAATAATATTCCTTTTCCCATCAATTATTCCTGTCATTTTTCAGAATTCAGGGAAGGAGAACAATTTGCACGAATTCACAGCCTCGGCCTGGTGCTTTCCGGGGAAATGGAACTTAATGATGGCATCACAAAAACGATATTTAAAGAAGGAGAACTCTATTCTGCCAGAAAAAACCATTTATTAAAATTTGCAAAATATCCACCCAAAAATGGGGAAATCAAAACCATATCCATCTATTTTGACGATGCCATGCTTCATGATTTCAGCCGAGAATATGGATATCAGGCAGAAAAAAAGGACAATGTCCAGGCCTATATAAAACCTGAGCAAAAGGCATTACATTCTTTTATGTACTCATTATTAGCGTATGAAGATCTTCCTGCTTCTGAAGAAATACTGAGACTTAAACAAAAAGAAGCTCTCCTCTTACTGTTGAATTACGATCCCGGTCTTAAGGATATTTTGTTTGATTTTTCCGAGCCCTATAAAATAGATATTGAAGCTTTTATGAATAAAAACTTTCACTTCAATGTCAATGTAGAACGTTTTGCTTATTTAACGGGGAGAAGTCTGTCTGCATTTAAAAGGGATTTTCAAAAGATATTCGGAATTCCGCCAAGACAATGGCTTCAGCTTCGAAGATTAAAGGAAGCCCATTTTCTGCTAAGCCAAAAAGGAAAGTCCGTTTCTGATATTTATTTAGATCTTGGATTTGAAAATTTATCCCATTTCTCATTTGCCTTTAAAAAACAATTCGGCTATCCGCCAAGTGCTTTACAGGCAAAATAACTTAGATTTTGAACCATTAAGATCCTATCAGAACGATTTTCAACTACTTTATTCTTCAAAAATTTTAATAGTTTAAAAATAACAGATCGTGCCATGAAAATCATAACACGATCTGAATTATTGAATCTAATTATTGTAAAAGTTTTCTAAAGTGCATATTCTACTGAAGCTTCTTTGGCAGCAGCCACCATTGCAATTAAAGCTTTTTCGGTTTCTTCCCAGTGTCTTGTCTTCAGTCCGCAATCAGGATTTACCCAAAGCTGATTGGCAGGAATGACATTCTGAGCCTTTCTCAACAATTCAATCATTTCTTCTTTTGACGGAACTCTTGGTGAGTGAATATCGTATACTCCAGGACCAATTTCATTCGGATATTTGAAATCGGCGAAAGCATTCAGCAGCTCCATCTGAGAACGTGAACATTCTATGGTAATGACATCTGCATCCATATCGGCAATGTTTTCAATAATATCATTGAACTCAGAATAACACATGTGAGTGTGAATTTGGGTAGCATCTTCCACTCCGCTTGCTGAAATTCTGAAAGCTTCCACTGCCCATTTCAGATAATTCTGCCAGTCTGTTTTTCTTAATGGTAGTCCTTCTCTGATCGCAGGTTCATCAATCTGAATAATTCTGATTCCTGCTTTTTCCAGGTCCACTACCTCATCACGGATTGCCAAAGCAATCTGCTTACACGTTTCTGAACGAGGCTGATCATCACGTACAAAAGACCACTGTAAAATCGTAACCGGACCTGTCAACATTCCTTTTACCCATTTTTCAGTCTGAGATTGGGCATATTGAGACCAGTACACCGTCATCGGAGTCGGGCGGGAAACATCACCGAAGATCACAGGGGGTTTTACACAACGGCTTCCGTAGCTTTGTACCCAACCGTTTTTAGTGAATACAAATCCTTCCAGCTGTTCCCCGAAATATTCCACCATGTCGTTTCGCTCAAATTCTCCATGAACCAATACATCAATTCCGATGTCTTCCTGCCAGCGGATTGTTCTCTGCGTTTCCTCTTTCAGTAAGGTATCATATTGTTCTGCTGTCAGTTCTCCTTTTTTAAATTTTGCTCTCCAGCTTCTTACTTCTGTGGTTTGCGGGAATGATCCGATCGTAGTAGTGGGGAACAAAGGAAGCTGCAATATTTCCTGTTGCTCTTTTTTACGGATTTTGAAGGTGTTTATTCTCTGAGCATCTTTTTCAGTAACAGCATTGGCTCTTTGCTTCACTTCATTATTATGGATAAGAGAAGAAGTTCTTCTACTCTCAATTGCTTTTTTATTTTCTTCAAATGCTTCAAAAATCTGTTCATTTTCCGTTCCGGAAGCCAGTTCTTTAAGAGTTACTACTTCTTTTACTTTTTGTTTAGCAAAAGCCAGCCAGTTCTTAATTTCCGGGTTAAGATTGGTTTCAAAATCCAGGTCACAGGGTGAATGAAGCAATGAACATGATGGTGCAATGAAAATTCTTTCAGATCCTAGTTTTTCAACCGCTTTACTGATAAAAGACAGCGACTTTTCGTAATCATTTTTCCAGATATTTCTACCGTCAACAACTCCTAATGAAAGGCTTACACTTTCAGGAATGCTATTCAGAATATTATCCAGCTGCTCAGGATTTCTAACCAGATCAACATGCAATGTATTGACGGGAAGTGAAACGGCAAGTGAAGTATTGTCTTTTAACCCGTCAAAATAGGAAGCCACAATAAATTTCAGTTTCGGGAAACGTTTTCTGATTTCGGCATACACATAACGGTAAGTTTCTTTGGCTTTCTCTGTTAAATCCAATGCCAGGAAAGGTTCATCAAACTGGATCCATTCTGCACCCTGTTCCTGAAGTTTGGTTAAAATCTCTGTATAAACAGGAAGAAGACTTCCGGCCAGATCCAGTTTATCAAATCCTTCTTCTTTTTCTTTTCCTAATAACAGATAAGAAACCAGCCCGATAATAACCGGTTTCGCATTGATTCCAGCTTGTTTTGCTCCTGCAAATTCATTGAAAATTTTATCTGAGCTCAGCTTAAACTGTTGATTTTTATAAAATTCCGGAACGATGTAATGATAGTTGGTATCGAACCATTTGGTCATTTCCATGGCGGTGATATCCAATCCATCTTTCTGATAGCCTCTTGCCATGGCAAAATAAAGATCCAGCTCAGTATTGTTTTTTTTAAGCACCACTTCATGGTACCGTGTTGGAATGGCACCTACGACAAGGCTCATATCCAATACCTGATCATAGTATGAAAAATCATTACACGGGATAAGATCTATCCCTGCTTCTTTCTGGATATTCCAGTTTTGACTGCAGAGAGTTCTTCCGGTGTTCAGAAGTTCTTCCAAAAGGATTTTACCTGACCAGTACTGCTCGCAGGCTTTTTTGAGTTCTCTTTTGCTACCAATACGCGGATAGCCAAGAATGTGAGTTTGCATTTTTTTAAACTTTTTAATTAAACTTATTGGGAAGTCCTTTACAATGCTTCGTTATGTTGCGGAAAAAGTTTCAGGAAAATAGTGACATAGCAGACAATGTATTTCCCTTCAGAAGAAAATACAAAATTTGATATACCATCTGTATGACCCAAAGCTTCAGCCCGCGAAAGCATTGTCAATTCAGTAAAGGCAGGTCTCCTGACTTGTAACAGTTTCCGTCATCCTTCCCGCTTTTGGCAGTGGATCTGCAAGGACAGAAACTTTTGGTGGGTTACTTACAGTTGCGCGACAGCTCGTGATTTGCACACGATTCCCTATTAATCTACCTTAAGTAAAACCTTTCCTGTTTGATGAAGTATCTGTAAAGAACTGTACTTTTACCTTTAACAAAGGTTATCAGTAAAAGTTTTTAATTTTGTGTAAAATTAGTAATACAGAATAAAACCACAACTGGAAACAAATAATTAAGCAAATTAAACTTCAGGAATTAAAAATAAAAGCATATAATTCTTTATATTTGACTGTTTTAATCATTTAAAAGAATAATATTCTGTGGAACAACTCGATGATAAGGATGTACAGCTGCTCAGGCTCCTCCAGAAAAACGCCAAACTTACCGTTAAAGAGCTCGCTAAAGAAGTGAACCTTTCTACTTCACCGGTTTTCGAAAGGGTAAAAAGGCTTGAACAGGAAGGTTTTGTTAAAAGATATGCGGCAGTTCTTGATGCTGAAAAACTGAACCGTGGATTTACGGTGTTTTGCCAGATCAAACTTAAAATTCACGACCGGTCTGTGGGGTATGATTTTGTAAAAGAAATTTTAGAAATTGAAGAAGTTGCGGAATGTTACAATATTTCCGGAGATTTTGATTTCCTTCTGAAAGTGCAGGTGCGGGATATGAAGCATTATCAGGATTTTGTATTTAACAAGCTGGGATCCGTAGATTCTATCGGCAGCACGCACAGTACTTTTGTGATGGCTGAGGTAAAAAACAACCATGGACTGACGATATAGATTTCTTTTAAAGTTAACACCGTCTGAGGATAAAAAAATCCGTCAATAATGACGGATACTATAATTATTTTGTTTTTTAGTACTTAATTGGCAGCCGGATCCGTAAGTTCTGTTGTTAAACCTATTGATTTTAACAGGTTCTTACTGTCGAAAAGCAATGTTGTATAATGTTTCCCTTTTTTAAAAACCAGTTTTGACCCTCCCGGAAATTCACTGTCTGCTCCCGATTTTTGTATTTTGGCATTGTACTTACCGAACTTCGTTTTACTGTCCTGTAATGTACTTTTATTCAGAACAAGACCAAAAGGAAGTCCTTCCACAATGACAGATTTATTGTCTGAAGTCACAAAAAACATCTCATTGATACTATTGTCTTTTCCCAGGCTGCAATAAAGCTCCAGTCCTGTTTTCATAGGCCATTTTGCATATTTTTCTTCGTTGGCATCTTCATAAAAAACAGTTTTTACGTTCAACGCTTTTGAAATTTTATCCGGAGTCTGTGGGAATATGAATTCTGAGTTTTTGTCCAGTAAAGAACCCAACACGGCTGTTTTCTGTGAAAATGCAGTTGCACTTAATACCAGAAAAAAGATGGTGACAATGAAATGGAATGGTCTCGTCTGCATAAAAATATTTTAAATTGTAATGATTTGATGGCTAAAGATATTAAAATTTTGGGCAAAGCTCTATTTTAAGCAATTTTTTACATCGCACTTCTGTTTTTGGCTATTTTCTTTCCTGTAAATTGAACACGGTACCGGCAGGATCGGTAATCCAGTGCATATTTTCAGGAAGCTCTTCTATTTCGTCACAGGTTTCCACACCGTTTGACAGCAGATATAGTGTAGCAGCTTCTACATCGGGAACGGTAAGCTGGAGCCATGTTTCAGAATGGGTATAGTTATCAACACAATCCAGCCATATGATATTATTCCCGAATTTCACCTCGTGGGTTCTGGAAACAGTGGGATTTTTTATCGGCTTTTCCTCAACTTTCAATTTTAAAATATCCCTGTAAAAAGCAACCGTTTTTTCGTATGTATTTTTGGGAATTTTGATAGCAATATTAATTCCTGCCTCAAATTTTGTATTCATAGTATAGATTTTGAACTTTATAAACAGATTTCAATTCTTTGATGGCATTCTATTATTTCAAAAAAACATTCAGATAATTCACAATCATTGCCGTCTGCATCATCAGGCTTACATGGGTTTGTCCGGGAGCGATAGCCAGCTGGGACTTTGGTAATTCGCCCATATCTGCAAAAACATCACCTCCCAATAATTTATAGGTTTTTGAAAGTTCTGTTTTATCCAATCCGTCATTATCACCAGCTATGATTAAGACAGGCACCGGAATTTTAGAGATATTATCATCACCCAGGTCGAAAGGCTGTCCGGCAGAAGCCATCATCTGCTCCAAAAATGGTTTCCATTTTGTTTTATCAGGTGCTACAGCATTATAGGCAGTATGCATAGGGCTGTTTGTGAAGAGTTCAGGTTTCATTCCTTCAAGAGCTTTATTTACTTCGGGCAGCCATCCGTTAGTTTTATAGGTTGATGAAATGATAACCAGTTTGTTCAGTCTTTCCGGACTTTGAATAGCCAGTTTATAGGCCACTTCACCTCCAAAGCTGTACCCTGCCACATCTGCCTTGTCTATTTTCAGATAGTCCATTACCTTTGTAACATCACTGGCTAAAGTAGCATGTGATAATTTCCTTTCTGAAAAAGGCGTGTGACCATGTCCCTGTAATTCAAGAGCTATTACTTTTCTGTTTTTGGACAATTCCGGGATCAATTCACCCCAGTTCAAATCAATCGTCATGAAAGCGCCATGTAACAGTACAAGAGGCTTTCCTTTGCCATAGACTTCATAATAAACTTTGATGCCATTAACAGGTGCATAACCACTTTCAGAAGGTTTTATTTTTTGTCCATATACCGGAGAGGAGGCAAGGATAATAATAAAGAACAATACTGCAGAGAATTTGAATAGACTTTTCATAATATTATCAGATTTGGTGGATTAATTTTAAGTCAAAGTTACCAACCCGATCGGAAAACGGACTTGTCACAGGGCAAGATTTTATAGAAATGAGAGGAATAGTTTAAGGATTGGTTTAAACTTATTCCCAAAAAACATTTTACTTCATTACATAAAATAAACTTTAATCATTCTACAATTAAGCAACTAAAAAATAAAAATTTTACAATAATTCTATCATGGTTGATAAAATTTTATTAATTTCGAATTGAACTAAACGTACAATTTATTATGAAAAATTTAAAGAAAATCGAAAGAAAAGAATTGAAAACAATTAAGGGAGGAATTGACTGCAGAGGTGGTCAACTTTGTTTAATCGGTGGTAAGTGGCAATGTATGCCTTACGACGGATGCGGTGGCGGAAACCAGCCTTAATTTCAGTGTAATTCAATTACTTGACTATGAAAAATGTAAAAAAAATTTCAAGAGACCAGTTGAGGAATATTAATGGCGGAGCGACAAGCTGCTCTGAAGCCTGCTGCCCACCTCCGGGAATCAAAAGATGTCCATGGGTGATCTGTGTAGCGCCATGTGATATTTTAAGTTAAAAGACTGTATTCTCAAAATAAGCCCTGCAATTCATATGAGTTGCAGGGTTTTATTTTATAGTATAAAGTAAAAACTCTCATTATTATGTTTCTTTATTATTAAATATAAAACTTAGTTTCCAGCTGTTTAAATTTAAAAATTAAATTTATTGGATAAACGTTTAACCTAAATTTAATCTCTACATTCAATAAGTTAACAATTTATTCATATTGAAAAAAGACAACAATAAAGTAAAACGCTGATAATGAAGATGTTGGTTATTTTTAAAAAAAGTGCGAAATTACATATTTTTCGGAAACCACCAAAAAAAACAGCTATTGTTTTTTTACTATTTTCTGAAATATTTTTGTGCATTAAAAAAATAAAATGAAAAGGTCTTCCATAAAAGATATTGCTAAACTGGCAGGAGTTTCCGTAGCCACTGTATCTTATGTTATTAACAGAAAGGAAGGACAGCGTATTAGTGAGGAGACCCGGAAAAAAATTTTTGAAATTGCTGAAACGATTAACTACACTCCGAATAAGATTGCAAAAAGTTTGAAAACCAATAAAACAAAGCTTCTTGGATTAATCGTGGCGGATATCTCCAATGACTTCTATTCCCATATGGCAAGAAATCTTGAAGATAAAGCTTTAAAGCTGGGTTATACCCTGATCATCGGCAGTTCTGATGAAAATGCAGAAAAATTTAAAAAACTTACCGAACTCTTTTCACAGCAGCAGGTAGACGGAATGATCGTTGCCCCCGTAGCAGGGTCAGAAAAGACACTAGAAAACCTTATTCATATTAAATATCCTGTTGTAACGATCGACAGATATCTTAAAGGTGTTTCTGTTCCCGGAATTACCATTGATAATCAGGAGATCGCAGAAAGTACAGCCAGCCTTCTTCTTAATAAGAACTTTGACAAAATGATCTACGTTGGCTATGAAACTGATCTTCCACACCTTCTGGACCGCCAGCATGGCTTTGAGAAAGCGGTAAGCTCTTCCAGCAAAACAGTTGAAATTCAATATCTTATGGTAGGATTGGAAAATATAGTGCAGGAAGTACATTCTAAGCTTGAAAATACGTTGGGGAAAACTCCAGAAAATACTGCGTTATATTTTTCCAGTAATAAACTTGCGGTAGCAGGGCTTTCCTATCTCGTTAAAAACAATATAAAAGTCCCGGAACAGGTCTCAGTATTGGCATTTGATGAAACGGATGCCTATGACCTCTTCCCTACGGAGATTACTTACATCCAGCAGCCCATTGAAGAAATGGCTGAAGAGGCTATCAAGCTTCTGGACGGGCAAATCACTGATTATACGGCAACCGGAAAAAGAATAACATTATCCGCCAAACTGGTTGCCAAAGCATCTTTAAAATAATCAAATCTATAACAATCATTTTTTTTAAATAACAACTTAAACGTTTAACCTATTATGATAAAAAATAAATTAAATCACATGGTATGTTTCGGAGAAGTTCTGTGGGACATCTTCCCTTCCGGATCCAGAGCTGGTGGTGCACCATTTAATGTTGCCTACAACCTTTTTAAAATGGGAATCGACACCAAAATGCTAAGCCGTATAGGAAATGATGAATTAGGGCACCGTCTTCTTAACCAAATTCAGGATTGGGGAATAACAACAGATTTTATCCAGGTAGACCAGGAAAAGGCTACAGGAACTGTAATTGCTGATTTTGATGAGCATGGAGAAGCTGTATATGACATTGTAAAGGAAGTTGCCTGGGACTATATCCAACCTCTGCCGGAACATAAAGAACTGATTCAAAATTCAGAAGCATTTGTTTTTGGAAGTCTGATCACAAGAAGTGAAGCTTCCCAAAATACACTATTGCAACTTTTGGAATATTCAAAGTTCAGGGTTTTTGATGTTAATTTCCGCCCTCCTTTCATCGATTTTGAATTCATTAAAAAATTATTGCATAAAGCTGACCTTGTTAAAATGAATAAGGCAGAGCTCAGAACAATTCTTGAATATCTCGGTGAAGACTATATTGATGAAGATACCAGTATCAGACATCTCCAGACTTATTTTAATCTGAATGAAATTGTGCTTACGAAAGGAAGTAAAGGCGCCAGATATTTTGTGGGGGATACTGCCTATAATTTTCCGGCAGTTCATATTGAAATTGCAGATACTGTGGGCAGTGGGGATTCTTTTCTTGCCGGGTTTCTGTCTAAAAGAATTCAGGGAAAATCGCCGGAAGAGATCATGAAACAGGCAACTTCACTGGGAGCCTTTATCACATCGAAATCAGGAGCATGTCCGGATTATACCTATGAAGAATTCAAGGCATTCAGAGAAAAAAACAGCTGTAAAACCTCTTAAAAACATACGATATGAATACTCCAAAATTTACAGATAAGAAATACTATATCATCCTGTCCTTTGTTACCTCTTTATTCTTTTTCTGGGCTATTGCCCTTACCATGGGTGATGTTCTGAATAAGCATTTCCAGAACGTTCTTCACATTTCAAAGTCCAAATCAGGGCTGGTACAGCTTTCCATTTTTGGGGCATATGCATTGATGGGCGTTCCGGCAGGTCTGTTTATGAAAAGATTTGGTTATAAATTAGGAGTCATCCTGGGTCTTTCATTGTTTGCACTGGGAGCCTTTCTGTTTATTCCGGCCGCCGACACTTCCTCATTTAACTTTTTCAGACTAGCTCTTTTTGTTCTTGCGATGGGAATGGCAACCCTTGAAACGGTAGCCCATCCTTTTGTAGCCGCTTTGGGGGATGAAAGGACGAGTGATCAGAGGGTTAATTTTGCCCAGTCTTTTAATGGTCTGGGAGCTATTATCGGTCCTCTTTTAGGCGGATATTTTATTTTCGGAACTCCTGATTCCGGATCTGGATCACTGGATTCAGTAAAAAATCTTTATACCTGGATTGGGATTGTCATTCTTGCGATTACTATTATTTTCAGCTTTATCAGGGTTCCTGATCTGAAAGACCCTCATGCGGAAGATATCATCATTTCAGAAAATGAAAAAGGAGAAGACCAGTCTGTATCAGATCCGCACGCACCGCTCTACAAGCAGAGACATTTTATATTTGCAGTTATTGCCCAGTTTTTTAATATTGCCGCACAGGGCGGAACCTGGGCTTATTTTATCAATTACGGGGTAGAAAAAATGCACCTTCCGGAAATACAGGCTTCCTATTACTTTTCTTTAAGTATGGCCATGATGATGATCGGAAGATTTATCGGGACTTTCCTGATGAGATTCATTGCTCCCAACAAACTGCTGGCTATTTTTACCGCATGTAATATCGTTCTGTGCCTTATTATTTCCCAAAGTTTCGGATGGGTATCATTTATCAGCCTTATTTTGCTCAATCTTTTCCTCAGTGTGATGTATCCTACCATATTCAGTCTTGGGCTTAAAAGATTAGGATCTAAAGTTCAGCAGGCTTCCTCATTCCTGGTTATGGCAATGTTTGGAGGAGCTGTTTTCCCACCGATCATGGGGAGAATTGCTGAAAAAGATACTGCACATGCCTACCTCCTTCCTATTCTCTGCTATGCAGTTATTTTATTATTTGCATTAAAGTTCTACAAGCCCAAAACACTTAAATAATCCCTATGAAAACAAAGCTTTTATTAGTCTGGTGCATTTTATTTGTATGCGCCGGCAGGGGAATCAATGCCCAGATCACAATAACCAATAAAAAATTTTCCTTCGGAACAACGGGAAGAATCGGAGCCGGTTATTCTCCGAATGCCGATGGAAAAACAGGAAGGCAGCTGAATCTGAACAATCAGGGATCTTTAGGTGGCAGAATGGATCAGGGAGATTACGTAGATTTCTTACCAGCCTTCCATTTTAGCCCGGTGATAAACGGTGACAGTACAAAAAGTACAAAGATCGATATGCAGGCCAGACTGAGCTTTTATTCAGGAGGGACTTTTCTGGGAAATGTAGACTCAAAATCCAATCAGGGGATGATTATTGCCTTGCCGGAAGCCTTTGTTGAAGCAAGAAACATTATGGGAAGTGACTGGGATGTCTGGGCGGGATCAAGATGGCTGAGATATGATGACATTCACATTGCAGATTACTTTTATTTTGATGACCATTCCGCAACCGGTTGGGGACTAAGACATAAAAACACAAGGTTTTCAATGTTTTTCCCGGCAGCTATTGATACTGCTGCCAGCAACTCCACTCCTTATTCTTACACCAATGTCATCAGCGGATCAAAAAACCTTATCTACAGGCAAAGGGAAGTTTTTGTCCTTGAGCAGACCCTTCCATTTAAAAATACAAAGCAAAAGCTGAAATTACTGGCAGAATTTCATCATGTAGAAAAATCAGGGGAAAATTCTGTAGAGCAATATCCATCGGATCAGGGCTGGGTTTTTGGAGCTAAATTAAATTCAGATATTCCAACAACAATTCCGGGTTCATTCAATCAGCTTTCTGTAAGATACGGGACAGGAATTGCCAATGGAGGTGATAATGGTAATACACAGACCTGGCGAACCTACGGAGCTCCTGATGAGGTCACAAAAACGTATAAAGGAGCTTACTCTTTTACGGTTGTTGAACATTTCCTCTGGAATATTTCAAACCGGTGGTCGCTTAATCCCTATGCTGTTTTCACCAAAAGTAAGGGAGGATCAACCAGTACTGATAAAGCGATGGACTATTATAACCGTGAAATTTTCAACAAAAAAACAGAGTTTAATACAGGAATCAGAGCCACCTATTATTACAACAACTGGTTTCATATTCTTTCTGAATTTCACTATGCAACCCGTAAAAACGGAACCCAGGATGCGGCATCAATGATGAAGCTGGTTTTAGCTCCTACCATCGTACCTACCGCTGAAAGAAGTGTCTGGGCTAGACCTCATATCCGTTTTATTGCAGAAGTATCAAGATATAATAATGAGGCTATGAACAGTCTTTACTCACCGTTTTTACAGCAATCAGGAGCCAAAAGATATGGGACTTATTTCGGAATAAGAACGGAATGGTGGATTTTTTAAATTAAATAAAAAAATATAATGAATATAAAATTAGGGGCTTCCCTACTCTCCTGGATCACTCCGTTATGGAATGTGGAATCAGGAAAATATGCGATAGAAAAAACGGCTCAGGCCGGATTTGATCTGATCGAAATACTGTTACCTGCATCAATGGATTTTGATGCAAAAACCGTAAAAAGACAGCTGAAAGATAACCATCTGGAAGCAGTCTGTTCACTGAATCTCCCCAAAGATGCTCATATTGCGTTTGAGCCTGAAGCTGCGGAAAAACTTATCAAAAAAGCCATTGATAAAGTATATGAGTTGGAAACCCATCTGCTGGCTGGTGTCCTGCATGGCGGAATCGGTGTTTTTACAGGAAAGCCACTTACAGAAAACGAAAAAGAAATCATTGCTGATGTATGGTGCCATGTGGCAGATTATGCTCAAACCAAAAGTATCGATATTGCCATAGAGCCTATTAACCGCTATGAATCCTATGTCTGCAATACGGCAGAAAATGTCCTGGAACTTATTAAGAAAACGGGCCGAAATAATCTCTTCCTTCACCTTGATACCTTTCATATGAATATTGAGGAAAATAATTTCTATGATCCGATTATCAATTCCGGAAAAATGCTGAAGCATATTCATGTTACAGAATCCCACCGGGGTATGCTGGGAGAAGGAACTGTCAACTGGGAAGAGTTTTTCTCAGCATTGAAAAATATCAATTTTGAAGGGAATCTGGTTCTTGAAAATTTCAGTTCCTCAATTCCCGGAATGCAGGAACAGGTTTCTTTGTGGCAGAAATCACCTTATGATGCCCAGGAGCTTGCTGAAGGCAGTCTTGATTTTTTAAGGAAGCATTTAAAAAACTAGTCAATATTAAATAATGATTCATTCCCCTTTTTTCACGGCTATTATCTCAATAGCCGTTTTGTGTTGAATGATCAGACCTTCATTAACAAGCTTTTTAAGAACCCGGCTTATCACTTCTCTGGATGTTCCCAAAGCGGATGCAATATCTTTATGGGTTATTTTGACAGGATTATAACCGGTAACAACAGCACGCTGACTAATATAATTAAATACTCTGGTATCCAGTTTATGAAAAACAGCATCATTCACCATGTTCATCAATGCAGTAAATCTGCTATCATATTCGTTATAGAAAAAATTATTCATCCCCGGAAAATTGCTCATCAGCGTAAGCAGGCTGGAAACAGGAATCAACAGAGCTCTGGATGATTCTTCAGCAAAGGCATATACAGAACTTATACAGTTTTTGAATATAGAAGCAAAGGTCATGATACAGCTTTCGCCTGGTTTCATATAATAATATAAAAGCTCTCTTCCTTCATTAAGTGTAAAGACTTTTACAGAACCTTTGATCAGAATGGGTACATAATGAATTCTTTGTCCCGGGCTTACAATCTCTGTTTTAGATTTTATATCAGTGATTACACAGCATTTTTCAAGTTCATGGATAAAGTCTGATCCAAGGAATCCAAATTTTTCAGTAATAAATTGGTTATTTATCATAAAGTATTCTATTGCTTTTAATAACTTTTTATGCTAAGGGTGAAAAAAGAATGCAAATTTATTTTTAAAGAGTACTCAAAGTATAATATACCGATAAGTTTTTTCTATTTCAGATATCAATGTACAAATGTCAAAAGAATTTTGCCTGCCCATTCAACGAGTCTTTCTGCCCGTTCATCGAAATTCCAAGCCGTTTTGTTACGTTATTGAAGACCTTTACATCAGAAAAGCAATAATGCTCAACTAAAATTTTATTATTATGAAAACAAAAATCGGAATTACAGAAAAAAACACTGAAGCTGTTGCAGAACAATTAGCAAAATTATTGGCAGATGAAACACTGCTTTACATTAAAACAAGAAATGCCCACTGGAACGTAACCGGAGATAACTTCCATGCCAATCACATTTTCTTTGAAGAACAATACAAACAACTGGATGAACTGATGGACAGCGTTGCAGAAAGAATGCGTAAAATCGGACATTATGCACCGGCGACTATGAAAATCTATCTGGAACTGACTCATTTAACGGAATACAGTGAAAGAACAAACGATGGCCCCGGATACATGAAAGATTTATTAAGTGACCATGAAAGCATTATCGAATTTCTCCGCGGAAATATTACTCCATTTGCAGAAACCTATAAAGACTACGGTACCAGCGATTTTATTACAGGTCTGATGGAAACCCATGAAGAAATGGCATGGATGATCCGTTCCTATTTCAGATAACACAAAATAAAAAAGTTATAATTATCTTTGTGTAAACCATAAATAACTATACCTATGAAAGCCTTAATCGTGGATGATAATGATATTGCAAGAACAACATTAGCACACCTCGCCAAACAGGTTCCGGATCTTTCCATCGTCAGCGAGTTTTCCAATGCTATAGAAGCTTATCATTATCTTCAGTCCAATTCCGTCGATCTGATATTTCTCGATATAGAAATGCCGGAAATGACAGGGATTGAGCTCACGAAAACGCTTTCGGGTAAAGAAACCATCATTATTTTCACGACCTCAAAAAAAGAATATGCACTGGAAGCGTTTGAACTTAATATTGCAGATTACCTTCTGAAACCTATTATGCCGGTAAGATTTCTGCAGGCTGTAAGCAAGGCACAGACGATTCTTGAAAGCAGAAAAGAAAATGTGGAAATCACAAGGGATGAGTTTCTTTTTGTAAGGGATTCCAATATTACAAGGCGCCTAAAGCTGGATGATATTTTCTATGCAGAAGCTATGGGTGATTATGTAAAATTTTACACCAAGGAAAAGATGTTTGCCATTCACGGCAAAATGAAAACAGCTGAAGAACGTCTTCCCAAGGATCATTTTATAAGAGTTCACCGTTCCTATATTGTTTCAGTAGGCAAAATTGACACCCTGCAGGACGGCGGTATTATGATCAATGGCAAATTCATTCCTGTGGCAGACGCATACAGAAAAGCTCTCAATACACGAATGAATGTCTTTTAGCCGTTACAGGCAATCAAACATTTAAATTCGGCTTGATTTAAGCCCGTGAACAGTTCCGGGTCCATCTTGACTTTTTACCGGTATTTTATCTTAAAATCAGACCGTTATTTATGAAAAACATATCTTCAGTAATGGATAACAAACGATTCAGCTATTTTATTATCCTGACTTTTATTGCGGGCTCACTCCTATTGATAGCTGTTCAGCTCAATTCTGCAGGAAATACCAAGGCGCTGATTCAGAATAACAATACTTTGCTGAGCGAATTGCGTTCAAGCAATCATTTACGGGAGATTGACCGTGATATTCTGGGGGTGGAAAGCAGAATCAGAGCTTCTATTGCAACGAATGATACCACCCATCTTGAAGGCATCGACCAAAAAATCAGTCAGATTGAAAATTTCCTGGATTCTCTTTCCAAAGACAATGTAAACGCCGAAGAAGAAAAGCTGATCCACAGGTTAAGTGTTCTTGCCATGGAAAAGAAAACAACCAAAGATAAACTCCTGCACCGTTATCTTTCTGTTGGAAACATGGACGATAATACCTCCATTGCTAATCCGCGTGCAAGAAAAATTTCTAATGAAATCACCAGCATCACGGCTAAAATATATGAAAGCAGAAAACTGAATATGGTTGAACTCAGCCAGAAAAGTGAGGAAATGGGGCAGAAAGCAAGATTTTATGACATTTCAATATTGGTCTTACTGATTTTGGGAGGTTCTGTCGTTGGGTATCACATTCTTCGTCAGTTTAAACGTCAGAGATTACTCATAAGCGAACTTGATATTGCCGAGAAAAAAGCGTTGGTAGCGGCACAGACCAAAGAAAATTTCCTTGCCAATATGAGCCACGAAATCAGAACTCCTTTAAGCGGAATTCTCGGTTTCACCAATTTGCTGCAAAAACGCCCACTGGACGAAACCTCAGCAGAATTTGTTTCTTCCATACAACGTTCCGGAGAAAACCTTATGGCCATCATTAATGACATTCTTGATTTATCCAAAATAGAAGCAGGAATGATGCGCATTACCCCGGGAATTTTCAGCATCAACGGTCTGGTTAATTCCGTGGAAACATTTTTTACAGAACGGGCCAAAGAGAAAGGACTTACCATTTCCAGTACGATTGATCCTTCCATTCCTGACACATTGGTGGGAGATGCCACAAGACTGACCCAGATTCTAGTGAACCTCATCGGAAATGCCATAAAATTTACCCATCAGGGAAATATTTCTGTTGAAATCTACAGTAAACAGCAAACAGAGAAGGAAGCCGTTCTGAGATTTAAAATTTCAGATACGGGAATTGGAATTGACAAAGAAAAGCTCACTGAAATCTTCGAAAGATTCAACCAGGGAGAAGATTCGACCACAAGAAATTACGGCGGAACAGGATTAGGCTTATCCATCGTGAAAAGCCTGATTGTACTGCAAAACGGAAACATCGAAGTAAGCAGTGAACAGGGCAAAGGAACTACATTTCATTTCTATATTCCTTACGGAATTGCTGAGGAACAGCTTACTGTCATTCCAGCTGTTGATCCCCACTATTTTAAAGATAAATCCAATACGCCCCTGAAAGTACTGGTGGTTGATGATAATGTGATCAATCAAAGCCTGATGAAACATCTGCTCTCCCAGTGGAATATTGATTTTCATATTGCATCGAATGGTCTTGAAGGAGTAAGTTATCTCAAAAGCAATGCATGTGATCTGGTTTTAATGGATATACAGATGCCGCAGATGGATGGATATGCTGCCACCCAAAAAATACGGGAAGAACTCAGACTGGATATTCCGATCATCGCAATGACCGCCCATGCGCTGGCAGGGGAAAGAGAAAGATGCCTGAGCCGTGGGATGAGCGAATATATTCCTAAGCCTGTCAATGAAGAAGAGTTGTTTATGCTGATTTCGAAACTCGGGTTTAAAGAAAATAATAAAAACGAAAAGAAAACCGAAAACCCATCATCTGACTATCAGTATATTGATCTCACTTATATGCAGACGGTAAGCGGCGGCGATAAAAGCTTCGAACAAATGGTCACTCAACAGTTTATTGAGAATATCCCCAATCATCTACAGAAATTGACAACAGCTTATGAAAACCGGGATTTTCCAGGGATGAAACTGTGGGCTCATGATCTGAAATCCAGCATTGCCATCATGGGATTACATCCTCTGTTAAAGGAAAAACTTGATATTCTTGAAACAGCATCAGCAGAAAACCCTGATCTGCAAAAAATACTGACAGAAGTACAGAACGTTTTGTTGAAAGCCGTTTCTGAAGCTGAAGCATTTTCAAAAACAATTTAAAAATAAGAAAAAATGAATTTATTTTCACCCATACACATTCGCAGTCTTACCTTAAAGAACAGGATTGCACTATCTCCTATGCAGCAATACAGCGCTAAAAACGGAGTTCCCGGCAACTGGCATCTCGTTCACCTTGGAAGCAGGGCTGTTGGCGGTGCAGGGTTGATCCTTACCGAATGTACAGCCGTTTCAGAAGAAGGTCTGGCTACATTATCCGATGTAGGGATCTGGAACGATGAACAGAAAAATGCCTGGAAAAACATCGTAAATTTTGTGCATGAACAGGATGCCAAGATAGGGGTTCAACTCTGGCATGCAGGAGGAAAAGGCAGCCTGAAACATCCCAATGAAAGAATGAAACCTCTCACTCCGGAAGAAGGAGGCTGGACGGTAAAATCATCTTCTGCCCAGGAATTCAACGGAGTTTTTGCAGAAGAGCTCACCATTGATGAGATCCAGGAACTAAAGACGAAATTCGTTAAAGCAGCCCTTCGTGCCATTGAAGCAGGCTTTGATACCATTGAACTGCATGCAGCGCATGGTTACCTGTTCCATCAGTTTTATTCTGCGGTGATCAACAAAAGACAGGATGAATATGGCGGAAGTTTTGAAAACAGGATCCGTTTTCTTGTGGAAACCGTTCAGGAAATCAGAAAAGCTATTCCTGCTGAGACACCTCTGTTCGTAAGAATTTCTTCTACTGACTATATAGAATCGGAGGAAGCCTGGACTCTGGAAGACAGTATCAGGCTTTCGGAAATCCTTAAAGAAAACGGTGTAGATTTCATTACGGCATCCGGCGGCGGATTTACCAATGTAGGCAAGGATAAGGTATTTCCAGGATATCAGGTTCCTTTTGCAAAAGCCATTAAAGAACAGACCGGGATTCTGACAGGAGCTGTCGGAATGATTACCGAAGCGGAACAGGCCAATGATATCATTGCCAATGGAGATGCAGATCTGGTGGTTATCGCCCGGGAACATCTTAGAGATCCTTTTTTTGCCATTCATTCAGCCAGAGCATTAGGTGTTGAAACAGAAATTCCGTGGCAGTATAAAAGGGCATATTAAATTAACCAATAAAAAATCAGTTATGGAAAATCAGGGTGCCTCCGTAGTGATTACCCATCATATTCTGGATGGAAAACAATCACAGTATGAAAAATGGCTGGACGAAATTGTGCCTGTCACCAAACATTCTGAAGGCTTTATTGATCTGCAGATTATTCGGCCGATTCCCGATCTGACTTTTGTGTATACCGTCATTATCCGTTTTGATACGATTGACCATCTTAAAAGCTGGATGGAATCGGATAACCGGAAAAAGCTTATTGAGAAAGCGAATCCACTGTTCAGAAAAAACGACCATTACCAGATCAGGTCCGGGCTTGATTTTCTTTTTTCGACAGAAAATGAAGGGAATAAAGTTCCGGTACGCTGGAAACAGTTTCTGGCGACCTGGTCTGCCATTTATCCGCTGTCGGTTCTTATTCCTGCTTTGATCATTCCTTTTTTACGGTTTTTACATATTCCGCCCAATCATTATTCTGACGGATTCATCAATTCCGGAATCATCGTTTTTCTGATGGTGTTTGCCGTGATGCCCAATTATACCAGGCTGATCAAAAAATGGCTGTATAAATAACCTTATTTAAAAATTATCCTTCATCAATCACTGTAACCCACAGTGATTTTTTTGTTTTCAGGAACCTCGTCCTGTTACCATTTGAACCTCACCAGCTTATTGAACGACAGTTTTCGCCTGTTGACCGAACAGCATTAAAAATGAGAACAACCGGTTTGTAGCTTTACCTCATCAATAACATAACAATCAAAATCAACAACTATGGAAATCTTACAAACTCCCGAAAACGCACTATCTCACTCAAGCGTAAGCGCCATCATCCATGCACCCATTGAAAAAGTGAATATCGCAGACTGGCTGCTTAATCTGCCGGACGCCGAATACCAGCGCTGCTCTACCCAGCATATCGGAGCTGCTATTTCAGTTACTTTTGATGGCCAACCAGTGTCTTTAAACGTAGAAACGATTGGAGATGCACTGATGGTACAGCATTATGTTGCAGATATTCACCGTCCTGATTACTGCCGCATGCTTTCCATCTCTGATTCAATTACCAAAAACGGACGTACAAAAGTTCAGGTTCTATGGGAACTGAAAGTGACAAAGATCGATGACAACACCTGTCTTTACACCAATGAAATTCATGCGACAGCCACTCCCGAAATGTTTGAATATCTGAAAGAACACGGGATCAACCTTGCTGATGCCGCTGCATCAAGACAGGCCGCTTCTGATGCCCATAATCATGAGGAAACTCCAAATTTTGCAAAAAGCATTGAAAATAAAGCACTGACAGGGCAATACAACCAGCCTTTTTAAAAGCAACCAAACCCTCTATATCCTCAACGACTCATTTTGCCTTTTCACCGAATGACATCAAAGAAAAGTAAAATTCAGGAGTAGCTTTACAATAGCAAAAACAAAGAAAATCAATCACAAAAAAATAATACTATGAATCCATCATCATTAAGTTTCAGATACGAATTAGAAAAAAAAGAACCGCGTACCAGTGACGGTGGTACAACAAGAGGTGCTTCCGTAAAAGAATTCCCTGCTTCTGTAGGTATTGCAGGAGTTTCCATGAGATTACAGCCCGGAAGCATGAGAGAACTTCACTGGCATGCCAATGCCGCAGAATGGGCGTATGTAATTTCAGGAACGGTACGTACAACGATTATCCATCCGGACGGACGAAGTTATACTGATAATTTTGAACCCGGGGATGTATGGTATTTCCCGAAAGGCTACGGACATTCCATCCAGGCTACCGGAACAGA
The DNA here is from genome assembly GCF_050470705.1 of Chryseobacterium sp. NRRL B-14798. Classification (NCBI taxonomy): domain Bacteria; kingdom Pseudomonadati; phylum Bacteroidota; class Flavobacteriia; order Flavobacteriales; family Weeksellaceae; genus Chryseobacterium; species Chryseobacterium sp. NRRL B-14798. Next base: position 3,052,830 of record NZ_JBFLUL010000005.1, read on the forward strand.
GGAATGTCATTTCATTCTGATTTTTGACAATGGTAATTTTTCCGAAGACCATACCTTCAGCGTTACAGATTTTGTGTCAAGTATGCCTCCTGAAATCGTTGCACAGAATTTAGGACTAAGCCTTGAAGAAGTAGCAGAACTTCCACAGAAAGAGGTTTACTTCGCAGCGGGAGTCGTTCCGGATGAACTCTCTGTGAATGCTGCAGCCCGTCCCGAGGAATCAGACATTGAACTGACAAGCCTGCACCGATATCCTCTACATTCCCAGCAGCCAAGAATCATTCCCGGCGGCGGTCTCCAAAGATTGGTTACTAGTAAGGAATTTCCGATCAGCACCACAATGGCCGGTTCTGTGCTGGAGCTGCAGCCCGGTGCTTTAAGAGAAATGCACTGGCATCCGAATGCGGATGAGTGGCAGTATTTTATATCCGGACAGGCAGAAATGTCGGTATTCCTGGCAGAAGGAGTTTCTGTTACAGAACAGTTCAATGCCGGTGATGTAGGTTATGTACCTATGGGAGCCGGGCACTATATCAAAAATACCGGAGATACCGTCTGTAAAGTATTGATCGGATTTAATAGCGGCACCTATGAATCCATTGATATCAGCGAATGGCTGGCAGGAAACCCTAAAGATGTGATCATTACGAATTTCGGACTGAAGGAAGGAGAAATAGAAAAATTTCCGGAAAAGAAAGTATTCATAAAACCTGGAAAATAGCGCCTGTGATTCCGGAAACAAAAATCCTGCTCCCTGACAAGACCGTCAGAACACAGGAGAAACTGGCAGTATTCCTTGCTTTTATCGCAGGATATACAGATGCCACAGGACTGATACGATGGAAAACCTACGTTTCTTTTATGAGCGGCAATACGACTCAGTTAGGTGCAGCGGTTTTCAGTGGAAAATATGGTGTTATCATCAGTTCTGTCATTGTAATCATCTTTTTTCTGGTGGGGATTTATACAGGAACGTGTCTATCATTATCAAAGAAGTTCAGAAGTACAAAGATGATCTTCTACACGGTTTCCGGCATCATGATCCTTTACAGTATTACTGATTATTATGAGCATATTGCCAATGAAGTGTCTATAGCTGTTATCGGTTTTTCAATGGGCCTTATGAATACCATTATCACATCGGTAGGTAACCAAAAGATCAATACCGATTTTGTGACAGGAACTTTAAACAGTCTGGCAAGAACAGCTGCTCTGTTTGTCATGAGTAATCAGGCAGAGGAGCGGAAGGAATACAAAATAAATATCTTTCATTTGTTATTCTTATGGATGGGCTTTCTCTCCGGTGCTTCAGCAGCTCCTTTCCTGCTCTCTTATTCAGGAAACTGGACGTTGATGTTTCCGGCAGCCTTACTGCTCATCTGTGCATTCACAATACCAATTACAACGATTAAAAACTAATCCTATGCTAGAAAAAAATACGGTTGCCCCTGATTTTACATTATTTGCAACCCCGGACCAGAAGATTACCTTATCCGAATTCAGAGGACGAAACGTTATCCTTGCATTTTACCCGGCAGACTGGAGCCCGGTGTGCAGTGACCAGATGGCATTGTACAACGAAATGCTGAAGTATTTCAAAAAATATGATGCGGAGATTTTCGGAATTTCCGTAGACAGCAAATGGTGCCATCTGGCATTTTCACAATCCAGAAACCTGCACTTCCCACTGCTTGCAGACTTTGAAGCCAAAGGAGAAACAGCCAGGAAATATGGTGTTTACAATGACGAAGAAGGAGAATGCAACAGAGCCCTTTTTGTCATCAATAAAGACGGTCTCATCGAATGGAGCTACCTCTCTCCCACCGCCATCAATCCTGGCGCAGACGGAATTTTAGAAGCATTAGAAAACCTTAACATGAAATAATTATGTCACTTAAACCATCAGTCAGCAATGCTGACCATACTCAGGGCAACTCAGATGCCAGCTTAGTCATTGTAGAATACGGGGATTATCAGTGTCCTTACTGCGGAGCAGCCTATCCGGTTCTTAAAGAATTAATGAAAGAATTCGGAGATCAGATCAGATTTGTATTCAGAAATTTTCCGCTGTCAGAAATGCATCAGTATGCAAGAACGGCAGCACTGGCAGCAGAAGCGGCAGCTTTGCAGGGAAAATTCTGGGAAATGCATGATGCTATTTATGAAAACCAGGAATACCTGAATGCTGATCTTCCGTTAAAGCTTGCAGAAAAACTGGGATTAAATATTTCCCAATTCAAAGTTGATATTCATAAGAAGGAATTAGCAGAAAAGGTAGATACAGACTTTGAAAGCGGTATCATCAGCGGAGTGAACGGAACCCCTTCATTTTTCATTAACGGAAATAAATTCAATGGCGGTGCCGAAGACCTTTTCCAGTTGGTACGTGAAAACACAGCCTATTAATCAGAAAAATATTTAAAAATCAATTCATAACATTAAAAATAAACAACAATGAGCACATTAACATTAAAAGACGGAACAGAAATTTTTTACAAAGACCAAGGACAGGGGCCTGTATTAATGTTTCACCACGGATGGCCTTTATCATCAGACGATTGGGATGCACAGGTGATTTTCTTTTTACAGAGAGGATACAGGGTGGTTACCCACGACAGAAGAGGTCACGGGCGTTCCAGCCAGAATATTTATAATCATACTATTGAACAATACGCTTCTGATGCCGCTGAGCTGGTTGAATTCCTTGATCTGAAAGATGTTGTACACATCGGGCATTCAACAGGCGGTGGTGAAGTAATCCGCTATGTCAACAAATATTCAAACGGGAGAGCTAAGAAAGCGGTTCTGATCAGCGCCATTCCACCGGTAATGGTTAAGAGTGAGAACAATCCTGACGGCGTTCCGATGGAAGTTTTCGACAATATCAGGGAACAGACGATGAACAACAGAAACCAGTTTTATTATGATCTGACTTTCCCTTTCTACGGCTACAACAGAGAAGGTGCAAATGTAAAGGACGGAGTACAGAGAAACTGGTGGAGACAGGGGCTGATGGGAGGAATTGTTGCTCATTATGATGGGATTAAAGCCTTTTCAGAAACAGATTTAACGGAAGATTTAAAAGCTGTTGACATTCCTGTTCTGGTGATGCATGGTGAAGATGACCAGATCGTCCCTATTGCCAATGCAGCATTAAAATCAATTAAAATATTAAAGAACGGAAAACTGATCACGTATCCGGGATTCCCTCATGGTATGCCGACTACAGAACATGAGACGATCAACAAAGACCTTTTGGAATTTATCAGATCTTAAAAAACGATCTCTTTTTCAATATATTGAAGATGAACTTTAATGGTTCATCTTTTTTTATTTCAGGTATTGTAACCATTCACATGCAGATCTTTTTCAATTTTTCCTATCTTTAAACTTTCAAGTAAGAATTTTCTATGAGTAAGCCTTCTGATCCCAATGCAGAAATGATGAAACGCCTGCAGGAAATGCAGAAAGAACAGCTTATGATTTCCCGTTTAACCAAAGAGTTGTCTACCATTTTAGATAAGAAACAGCTTCAGCTTGTTATCAATACATCTTTCAAAACTGAACTGGGATTCAATGATTGTATGATGATCAGGGATGTAAAAGGAAATATTGAAATACTCAGCAGCCGGAATGAAAATCAGAACCATACCACAGATCAACAGCTTGACAGGTATGTAAAAAACTGTCTTGATTCTGCGGAGCCTCTTCTTTTTGATCTGAAAGAATTGTCACCGCTTCCTTCCTGTTTTACCGAAGCTAAAAATTCGGGAATGCGGATGGCTGTCGGATTGGGACTGCCGGCTGTCAGTGAAAGTAAAAATGTACTTTTCCTTTTCTACAGAAGCTTTATTTCAAGAGATACAATTCCGGAAAGAATTTTAAACGGTATTTCTACCCAGCTTTCCATTACCCTTCATAACATTGATGTTCAGGAGCAGTTGAAAACATTTCAGGGAAATATCCGGGACTTTCCAAAAGAAATTGAAGAAGATAAGAAAAGCGTACACGGCTTTCACGGAATTGTGGGAAAAAGTGAAGCGATGCAGCTCATTTTCGAACAGATTTCGCAGGTAGCACATTCACAATCCAACGTGATTATCTTTGGAGAGACGGGTACAGGAAAAGAACTTATAGCACAGGCGGTTCATGAACTTTCGGAATTTTCGGGAAAGAAAATGATCAGGATAAACTGTGCGGCTATTCCTGCCAACTTAATAGAATCTGAACTCTTTGGTCATGAAAAAGGAAGCTTTACCGGAGCAACTGAACAAAGAAAAGGAAAGTTTGAACAGGCCCACAACAGCACCATTTTTCTGGATGAAATTGGCGAACTGCCTCTGGAATTACAAGCCAGGCTTCTGAGGGTTCTTCAGGAAAAAGAAATTGAAAGAATTGGTGGAAACAAAAGGATTAAGGTGAATGTGCGGATCATTACGGCCACCAACAGGAATCTTGAAAAAGAAGTGGCGGAAGGACGGTTCAGAAGCGATCTTTTTTACAGACTGAATGTTTTTCCTATCCATCTTCCTGCCTTACGGGAAAGAAAAGAGGATATTCCTTTGCTGGCAGACTATTTCCTTGAAAAGCTCTATCCTAAGACAGGCAAAAAGATTAATGGTTTTTCTCAGAACGTGGTTAAAATGATGATGGCTAATCCATGGCTGGGTAATATCCGTGAACTGGAAAATATGGTTGAAAGAAGCATGCTGACAACAAAAGGAGATATGATCAGGGAAATGGATTTTCCAAAAGTTATGAACGCTCAAAATACGGATCAGGATTTTCAGGTTAAAACATTGCAGGAATTTGAAAAGGAATATATTTTAAAAATAATCAAAAAATGTAACAGCCGTATTTTCGGGGAAACAGGTGCTGCAAAACTGCTGGGATTACCGCCAACAACGCTTATTTCCAAAATGCAAAAACTTGGAATACAGAAGGAACATTATTATAAGAAATAATCAATATGGAAATAGAGCTTTTAAAATATTTACAGAGTAATCCGGCAGCATATCCCAATAATCAGGAATATGAAGGAAGGATAAAACCAATTTCGCCTATAGAAATACAACAGCTTGAAGTAAAATATAACAATGGACAAGCTTTTCCAAAAGTTTTAAGAGAGCTTTTATTTCTCGCAGGAAATTATTGCTATGTTCTTGATTATAATATTTTTGAAACTCAGGAAGAACTTCAAGATGCTGCCAGGTCGTGGTTATTGTTCTATAATAGAAATATTAACAGTAACTTTTTTGTTGTTGATGCCTATAATGCTGGTGATCAATTTTTATTTATATATCTGGATGAAGGAGATGATCCAATAATAAGACAAGCCTATTTACCATCAAGGAGCGATATTCAATTTATTACATCACTTTTAAACAGGACTCTCTCTCAATATATAGAAGATCAGATAGATGTTGTAAAACAAGGATATAATCCTTTTTAATCAACCATTTCTAAATACAAATCATCCCTTTTTAATACTCATTTCTATTTTCCCTGAAGACAACGCCCAGAAAATCCAAAGTCCTAAAATGATCAGCAGCGACAAGGCCGGGATCCAGAACGACAGGATTAATGCCATAACATAAATAGGAAGTCCATACAAGTAGTTATTGTGGATCTTTTTTATAGCCGCATCGGTAATACCCGGGCGCAAAAGCTTTTTGTTACGGGTGGCCAGAAACCATAATAAATTGTAAGCAAGATTGATCAGGACAAAAATACCGGTATAAAGTGCCACAACAACAGAAGAAGCTTCGCCGTCAAAATACCTTGCCAGCAAAGCGGTAGGATAAGAAACTGCCGAAACCAGGAAAAGAATCAGTCCATTGGCAAACATAATCGCTGAATTCCGGCTGTAGATCTGTTTGAAGATCTTATGATGATTCACCCACATGATGAAAATACTGAAAAATGAAAGGATAAATGCCAGAAATGCCGGCCATTGATTCTTCAGAAAGACCAGAAGATCATTCCCGTTTTGTATTGAATTTTCTTCAGGAAAGTGAAGATCCAGTACCAAAAGTGTAACGGCTATTGCAAAAACACCATCACTGAATCCTTCTATTCTGAGTGTTTCTTTTTCCATAATTACCTGATTGATTTATTATTGTATGGCATAATAATTTTATCCTCAAACTATTTGAAGAGTGATTATTAAAAAATTGAAATAAAAAATTAGCTTACGTTTTTTCTCAAAGCAGCTCCAGATTATTTATACCCTTTGTCAATTCCTAACTTCTTCATTTTGGAATATAAAGTCTGTGGCTGTATTTTCAACAGCTCTGCAGCCCCGCCCGGCCCGGAAACTTTTCCGCCGGAAGACTGAAGTGCATTCATAATATGATCTCTTTCCATATCTTCCAATGATTTCAGCGGTCCTTGTGTTTCTATAGGTTTTTCAACGATTTTAGGCAGATCAAAACTTTCTATTTCTGAGGTTTTGGTCAAAAGAACGCTTCGTTCGATCAAATGCTCCAGTTCACGGATATTTCCCGGCCAGTGATAATTAAGCAGCTGTTCCAGTGCTTTTTCACTGATAGAAGTGATATTTCTTCTCGAAGCAGCGGCATATTTATTCAGGAAAAAATGGGCCAGCAATACGATATCTTCCTTTCTTTCTCTCAGCGGAGGCAGTTCAATTGGGAAAACATTCAATCGGTAATACAGATCCAGCCTGAATCTTCCTTCCGCCACTTCTTTTTCCAGAGAACGGTTGGTCGCTGCCACAATTCTTACGTTTACTTTAATCGTGTTATTTCCTCCCAGTCTTTCAATTTCTTTTTCCTGTAAAACTCTCAGTAATTTAACCTGTGAGTCCAGTGGCAGCTCCCCTATTTCATCCAGGAAGACTGTTCCTCCGTTGGCCTGCTCAAATTTTCCGATTCTCAATGTATTGGCTCCGGTAAAGCTTCCTTTTTCGTGTCCGAAAAGCTCGGATTCGATAAGCGCATGCGGCAGTGCAGCACAGTTGACTACAACAATAGGATGAGCTTTGCGTTCTGAAAGCTCATGAACGGAATGGGCTACTTTTTCCTTTCCCGTTCCGCTCTCCCCAACCACCAGAACAGACGTATCTGTAGGAGCCACTACCCTTATTTTTTCAACGACATCCTGAAGCACCTTGCTTTTTCCGATAATTCCTTCAATGACTTCGTTATTTCCGGTATCAGTACACAATTCACAGCCTCTTTCCATGTCATATCGGTATCTGGCAATGTCTAGCATAACAATCATATCACGCTCCCGGAAGGGTTTTACCATAAATCCGTAGGGCTGTGTTTCTTTCACTGCTTCCAGGGTAGACTGGTTGGTATTGGCTGAAATATAAAGAAAAGGGAGGTTCATCTCACGCAGTTCCCAGGCAAGATCAATTCCTGTGAGATGACCTTTTAAGATGATATCAAGAAGTACCCAATCCGGCTTATTATCTGCAATCAGTTTTCTGGCCTGAACCACTGAAGATGCAATTCCTGTAACCTGATAACCGGCCTTCATCAGCATCAGTTTCAAATCATTGGCTACAATAAATTCATCTTCTACAATTAATATTTTTTCTTTCATAATAATCAGCCTTTAATTTGAAGGAGTTATTTCTGTATTTTTTCTGAAGGTAATCGTCACTTTTAAGCCCCCTTTGTTTTCGAGATTGAAGGTTCCGTCCAGCTGATCGGTAAGCCCGCGCATCAGATTCATTCCCAAAGATTCTGTTTCTTCAATATTGAAATCTTCCGGAAGCCCTACTCCATTATCTGAAATCATCAGTTCACAAAGGTCATCACCAATATTTTTAAATGAAACGAAAACTTCCCCTTTCCGGTCATCCGGAAATGCATATTTTACGGTATTGTTGACTGCTTCGTTAACGATCAATCCCATAGGAACCGCCTGTGCAACATCAAGAAATACTTTATCGGTATCCACTGTAAAATTAATTTTCCTGTCAGATGAATAACATTCTTTGATATAGGTAATCAGCTCATAAATATACCAGGACATGTCAATCATTGAAAGATTATCAGACTGATAAAGTTTCTGATGGATAAGAGACATGGCATGCATTCTGTGCTGGCTGTTCTGGATGGCCATCAGGGCATCTTCATTATCCAGATAAGCCGACTGCGTATTCAGCAGGCTGATCACAATCTGCAGGTTATTTTTAACCCTGTGATGGATTTCCTTTAAGAGCCATTCTTTCTCGGAAAGTAATTTCTTCAGCTGTTCGTTCTGTTCATCAATCTGCTTACGTTTCAGTTCCAGGTTTTTATTGGCATTGCTTTTTAATCTTGAGCGGTTATACAGCAAAGCAGCAAAAAGGATCAGTGCCAGAATGCTTCCGATGAAGACATATCTGATAAAGGTATCATTGGCAATCTTAATATCCTGCAGTTTTGCTTTCTGGGTCAGCAGCTGAATATTTTTATCTTTCTGTTCTGTCTCAAACTGAATTTTAAGACTGTTGATCTGCTTGCTTTTTTCACCGTTAAAAACAGAATCGGAAAGCTTTTTGTACAGCTGATAATGCTGTATGGCATCAAGGTATTTTCCCTGTATGGAATCTGCTTTGAACCACATTAAATGGTTTTCCGAACGAAGCATATCATTTCCGTTATTTTTGGCTATCGAATCAAAAAGTCTGGCTTCACGATACATTTTATCAAAGTTCCGGGTCTGGTAATGATAGAAAACAAAGCTTCGCAGCAATGAGGCCTGCTGATTATTTTTTTCTGCATTTTCACCATAATAGGCCACCAGTTTTTTGTAGTAGGCTTCAGCTTCATTAAACTGCTTTAAAATAGTATAGGTGCTGAACAGGATATAGTTTTCTGACATTTCAAAATCCTTGTCTACTATGGGGTAACGTTCTCTGTACTCTTGTATCATGGTAATGGCCTGCTTAAACTTTTTCTGCCTGATCAGCATGGTAGAAATATTATTGGCCACCGTTCTGATGTAGGTGTTATCTTTGTTTTTCTTTGCTGTGGCCAGTGATTTTTCCCAATACTTCATGGCATCATCATTTTTACGGAGATAATAATATACCATTCCGATATTGCTGTAAATAGAGCACATCTGCAAAGAATAATCATTCACACTTTCGGCTGTTTTTTCTGCCAGAAGACCATAACGGAGTGCTTCCTCATAATCCGCTTTCTGAATTTCAACCTGAGAGATAAGATTATAAACACTCTGTAATTCTCTGAATTTAACGGACTTATAAACAGACAGGGATTGTTTGAGCAAGCCCAGAGCCTTATCAGCATTTTCCTTGATGTAGTAAAGCTCACCCAGATCTTTTAAAACACCTGCCTGATTCAGTTTTGATCCTGAATTCTTAAACAGTTCCAATGCTTTTTCTTTCAGTTTGATTTTAGTATCAAAATATTCGGGGTTATTGTCATACATATATGATAATTCATTGTATGCTTCTCCGGCCTGCTCTTTAAAATGATTTTTTTCAAAATAAGAAAGCGCCTGTTTCATGTTGGAAAAAGCAATCGTTTTACGGCCTCTTTCTTTATCTATTTTAGCCTCCAGAAATATGATTTTTCCGGCAGACAGCAGATCTCCGGATTTCACATTGAGTGCTTTTGCCTGTCTGTTCAGAATAGCGGCACTGTCGAGGTCAGCTTTCAGCTCTCCTTTTTTGGTAATGTAATAGTTACTCAGACGCAGCAATAAAGTGATTTTCTGAGTAGTATTGGCGGAAGAGGAAATCTGTTTTCTCAACAGTGCAGGATTTTCCTGGGTCTGTGCTTTTATACTGTATGAAAACATCAAAACCAACGAAAAACATACTATCTTTAGTAGATTTTTAGATAAAAAATAAAGGCTGAAATTCATTTTTTAAAGGTAATCTATTATCCTGTAATCTGCCATAGTCCAGAGCTAGTTTTTACGGTGGTAAAAATAGCAGATGATCATTGCCAGTCCCGGTAAAATCAGTGTTACCAGCCCATATTGTTTTCCTGCATAAGCTCCTAAAAAACAACCAACCAGAAATCCAAGAATGGTAATCAGCTGTTTCTTCAGGCTTGCCCATGCTTCAGGGTGGTGAAAGCCGCTTGACAGAAGCGTTCCGAAATCCAGGGAAGCCTGGGTTACATTTCCTGTCATCATGGTAGTCGGGCCATGGGTTTCCTTTGCATAAAGTTTTCCGAAAGCATTCTGAAGCCCCATTGCAAAAACGGTAATCATAGCCACAGTATACATGATGACTTCTGAAAACATTCCGTAGTAACTGAGAACAGCAACAATAATTCCGGCTAAAAAGAGCAACGCTCCTTCCCAGAATAGCAGCGTATAATGATTGATAACCTTTCCGGCGATTCTTCCTCCTGCCATAACCGCAAGAATAAAGACCGGAAAAGTAAGCAGCTTTACCCAGGCGTGAATATCCGATCCCTTCACAAACTGATAGGCAAAGACAATAAAGTTTCCCGTAACATGCGCCGAAAAAAGGGCATCTGCCGATACAAAAGTCACGGTATCGCAATATCCGGCAATCATGGTTAACAATAAGGTGACAAAACCGATATTATGATTTACTTCCATTTTTCTATTTTAAATGTGAACGCAGCATCCAGGCCATTTTCTCATGGGTTTCCAGCAATCCGGTAATATAGTCGCTCGTCCCTGAATCACGGAATTCAACAGCGAAGTTTTCAATATTTTCACGAAGATGAATGATGATACTTTCGTGGTCGGAAAGAAGTGTTCTGATGTAAGTCAGACTGTCGTTCGATTCCAGATGATGTTCGGACAGATGCGTTAATGCCAGGTACTCCCTTAAAGTGGCCGGTGCATAATGCCCCAGCGTTCTGATTCTTTCCGCCAGATCATCGATGATGTCGTCCAGCTGCCCGTATTGTGCTTCAAAAAACAGATGTTTATTATAAAAGTCGTGACCTTCGACATTCCAATGTGCTTTTCTTGTTTTGGTATACAATACAAATTCATCTGCTAAAGTGGTAACAAGCACTTCAGCAACTTTTGCTAAATTTTCGTTTTTAATTCCGATTGAAGTTTTCATTTTATAATATATTTAATAAGTAATAATCAAGTGAATATCTTCCTGCTCCCAAGGCAAGAATCAGTAACAGGGACAGCGTATACATAAAAGGAACGTCCCGTACTTCCAGTGAATCTTTTCTGTGAACCACAAAATATCCGATAGCCGTTACCCCGATTGTCGGTAAAACGGCAAGCCTGGTTCCCAGTCCTAAAATAATCAGAAACGGAACCACCAGATCAGCAAATGAAGCGACTATGGCATTGAATTTATCAGGTAATCCCAGAGGATTTGGAATGACTTCCCTTTGTCCGTTTTCCAGCCTGAATTTCTTTAAACCATGCACTCTGAACAATTGAATCGCAAGGAGTACCCGGAAAACCAGGAATGAAGCATCATTGAATGGTGAACCTAAATCTGATGAAAGGACCTGTTTTAAAATTTCCATATGTATTGATAGTTAAAAAGCAAAGCACGAACAGCCTAAAGCTCCCCAGAATGTGTGGTAATTATTAACGGGCACATTGCTCATCCTTGCCTGGTTATGGTTATGATGATGGATATCGCAGCTTCCTGCACAGCTATGAATTTGTGAAGCTAAAGGAGCTTTTAAATCCTGTTTTGCATTTTTCTCAATTTCTTTCTGAAAATGTCCGCCTGCAGGATAATATCCGTTATAAAGATTGGTGGAAGACCAATCCGGAAGCACAGGAATAGATGGTGGTGCATAGGATGAGAATGTTCCTTTGGCATATACTATTTTCCCGTCTACAATGGTCATTTCCGCTTCAATATTTTTGATCTCTTCATCATCAATCGTGAAATAATCCTGATCAAGAACTGCCAGATCAGCAAACATTCCTACTCTGATATCGCCTTTTTTCTGCTGTTCCTGAGAAAACCATGCGCTGCCTTTTGTATAGAGCTCCAATGCAGTTGCTCTATCCAGCTTTGTTTCGTGGTATAATTGAAGTCCGCCAACAGTTTTTCCTGCGGTCAGCCAATACATGGAAACCCACGGATTATAGCTGCTTACCCTTGTGGCATCCGAGCCTCCACCTACAGGAACTCCCATTTCCAGCATTCTTTTCACAGGTGGTGTACTTTCTGCGGCGCCAGAACCATAACGGTCTGCAAAATATTCTCCCTGATAAGCCATTCTGCTCTGGATGGCAATTCCTCCGCCAAGCATTTTCACCCTTTCAATATTCTTTTCATCAATGGTTTCTGCATGATCAAAAATCCATGGAAGACCATTGAAGGGAATATCGCGGTTTACTTTTTCAAAGACATTTAAAAAACGGGTGATGCTTTCATTGTAGGTTGCATGAAGCCTGAATGGCCAGCGGTTTTCTACCAGTAAACGGACTACTTTTTCAAGATCTGCTTCCATGTTTTCAGGCAGATCCGGTCTTGGCTGAAGAAAATCTTCAAAATCGGCTGCCGAAAATACCAGCATCTCTCCTGCCCCGTTGTGGCGGTACATGTCATCGCCCTGGTATAATTTTACAGTATCGATCCAATCGCTGAAATCTTCAAATTCATGCTTGGGTTTCTGTGTAAAAAGATTATAAGCAATCCTTACCGTAAGCTGTTTTTTCTCATTCAGTTCGTTCACCACCTGATAATCGTCCGGAAAATTCTGGAATCCTCCGCCGGCATCAATAACGCTGGTAATTCCGAAGCGGTTCAGTTCTGTCATAAAATGTCTGGTAGAATTCAGCTGGTGCTCGTAGGAAAGCTTCGGGCCTTTTGCCAGTGTTGAGTATAAGATCATGGCGTTGGGTGTCGCAATAATCAGCCCTGTGGGTTCACCATTAGCATCTCTTTCAATATGTCCGCCTGCCGGAGCCGGGGTATCTTTGGTAAATCCTACCGCTTTCAATGCTGCCCTGTTCATTAAAGCCCTGTCGTATAAATGCAGGATAAAAACAGGTGTTTCCGGAGCAATGGCATTAATTTCCTCCAAAGTAGGCATCCTTCTTTCTGCAAACTGGAATTCGGACCATCCTCCCACTACACGTACCCATTGCGGTGAAGGCGTACGGTCTACCTGGTCTTTTAACATTCTGAGCGCATCAGCCAGTGAGGGAACACCATCCCATCTTAATTCCAGGTTGTAATTCAATCCGCCACGAATCAAATGGATGTGAGAATCATTGATTCCCGGCACCACTCTTTTCTTTTTAAGATCAATCAGTTCCGTGGCTTCATCTGCGAACTGGTCTGCCAGTCCGTCATTTCCGACCGCGATAATTTTCCCGTCTTTAATGGCCACTGCAGAAACTTCCGGAGTTTCTTTATTGAAAGTGTGTATTTTTCCGTTGTATACGATAAGATCTGCTTTCATTTGTAATTATTTGGTGTTCAACTTCGAAATCGCCTCCTGAATTCCTCCTCCGGCAACGGTGAAAAATGATGGCCCGGCCAGCAGAATCAGTTTTTTTAATTTCATTGTATCGGATAAATGCTGAGCATTTAAATAAGACTGTGTACGATAAGCATCAAAAGCGCCCAAAACCACATTTTCTGCTACTAAAGCTGTCGGAGAATCGATTCCTGCATCTTTGATATCGCTGGCAAATGATGCAGTATGTACTTGCAGTTTCAAAGCTTCTCTCATGGCAACACTTCCTACTTCTTTCATGATTCCGGCATCGAAAGAGTTTCTGTTCCCGAGGCCGATCAACAGCAGTTTTCCGGAGGCAAGGCTTCCTTTTGGAGGATTAATTAATAAGGTTTCCAAAGCGTGTCCTTTGAACTGTCCTTTTTTACGGACTTCTGTAATAATTCCTTTTAATGCTTCATCCAGATGAACCATGCCGTTCAGTTCTTTGGGAAGCGCCGGCGGATTGAAAATATCTCCTTCCGTATACTCGAAAACACAGGCGATCTGTAAATCTGCTTTGGCGGCAGAAGGTCCCTGCACCAGTCCTACAACAGAAATACCGTCAACGGTTCCCCATGTTTTTGAGGTTCCAATAGCTGTTTTTTCTGCAACAGCCTGTGCTGAAACGAAGTGAGTTCCCGCAGTTGCCAACACCAATGCTGTAAAGAGTGTTTTTGACCAATTGATGTATTTTGAAATTGAATTTTGCATAATAAATGATTTAGTAATGATTAAAATTTGAATCCCAGCCTGATATTCCAGAAAACACCGCTTTTGGCATCCTGAATGATATCTTCAATAAAAGGCCCTTTGTGGAAATACTGAAGTCCGCTCACCAAAGAGAAATGTTTGTTGAAATTATAGGTAAAGCTGGTTAAATAAGCCGTTCCGATATACCTTTGATCTGAGCCGCTTCCGGGACGGTTCAATGCTCCGCTTGGCCGGTAAACGCCGTCATTCAGGGAATATCGCCAGTTGAAGATAACATCCATCTGCATTTTGAGTCTGGAAGTCAGATCAAGGGTCATATATGGGTGAATATCAATTAAATTGACGGGTCCCACCTGCGGGCTGAAGCCGAAATACCCACCTTTCGGATATAAAGGATTAAATGTATTGAGCTTGCCGTCGTTTTTTGAGTGATCTCCTGAGATATAATCGTTTCTCAGATTGATGCTTGGGCTGAATCTAACATTTTCAAAGAGATATCCTACATCCACAGAACCCGTCCAGGCACTGATCTTTTCGTTTCCAAAACGTCCGAACTGATAGGCCGCTTCCAGGTTATAGATAAATCCGCCGCCATATTTCCAGAGTCTTCCACCAACTGTGTGGCGCTTTTCTCTTGCTGTTCCGGCTTCAAAAACAGATTCGTCTCTACGGATTCCGAGGTAATACAGATCCAGATTTCCGGCTTCAGGAATAATAATTTTGGAATAAAGCCCCCAAAGATTAAGCTGCTTTGAAATGGTATTATCAAAAACGCCGGTCTTGACAGAGTCTGCCATCATCGCAAAAGCATCTACGGAAACATTTTTATAGGAATACATGATTTTAGCTCCTGTAAAAGACAACCTTGCATTCGGTCCTTCCCTTACAGAAATTAATCTGCCGGAACCGTAGTCCAGTTCCTGTCTTCCCAGTCTCACTATCAGCTTCTGATCATCCTTATTCACCAAACCTACATCCAGAAAGAGATTCTGAATACTCAGCTGATCTTCATCAATGCCTCTTGAACCGTTTTTTCTTCCGTTTTGCAAAGCACTTCTGATCTGTGAAAATATTCTGAAGTTTTTCCCGAAATGCCAGTCTGCATAAAGGTCATAGCGCTGCAGGAAAAAGTCGTTGTGTCCTATGTTAAGCCGTCCCCAATCTTCGTTGTTGAAATCCACATATTCATACCTTGCCTCGCCACCCAATGAGAGATAGATATCTTTCTTTTCATTGAGAGGGAGATATTTAATTTTGTCATAAAAGCTTTTGGTGGAATCTTTCAGATATTCATAATTTTCGTCATACCTCAGAAGTTTAAAGCTCTGGGAGGATAAAGTTTCAGAACATAAAAGAACTGTTATGAAAAAAGCTTTTAAAAACAGTATTGAAGGTGCAGATTTCAACATTGAAAATGGTATATAGATTTTAATGATTCAGCATATGGTGGGCATAATGGATCCCTAATCCGTAAGAAGCCCCATATTTTTTCATCAGATCAGTTACAGGGCCATAGGTTTCCTGACGTGCCCAATCTCTCTGAAGCTCCAGAATATACTGAATGGAAGTCATAGGCTTTACTCCGGAATGGATCATTCTCTGTACTGCTCTTTCGTGAGCCTCATCACTCACATCACCACAGGCATCGGTAATGACATATACATCATAGCCTTCCTCAAGTGCAGACAAAGCCGGTCCTACGATACATACACCTGTCCAAAGCCCTGCGAAAACCAGTTTTTGCTTCTGTGTTCCCACAATTGCCTTATAAGCGGCTTCATCTTCCCATGTATTCATAGTAGTTCTGTCAATATATCCTGAAGTTGCCATAGGAAATGCTTCCTCAATTTCAGGGAAAACGGGACCTGAAAAACTTTGTTCAGCAACTGTGGTAACGATAGTCGGAACATTGAATATTTTAGAAGCTCCACACAGTACTGCAACGTTATTGCGCAGCTCATTCATTGAGATACTTTTGGTGGCAAATGCCATTTGTCCTTCAAAATCAATCAGTACCAGTGCATGATTTTCAGGAGAAAGTAGTTTTGATGATGGTTTCATAAAGTTTATTTTATTAAATAATTTGGATTAAGTTAATGGGATGATAGTTTTCTGATGAGTTCTGTACTTACAGTATCCGCATAGATTCCGTAAGCGCTCGTCAGGATGCCTTTTACAGAATACTTGTCGGAAGCGATGCCGTAGACTACTTCTTCATCTCCCTGATCGGTATCTCCTTCAAAGCGGAATGTATATCGTATTTTAAAGTCTTCCGGAGAGACATCAAGAAAATTATTGAGCCTGATGCAATCATTTTTAAGGTTAAAATCTTCTGTATATCCGTTTTGATTAAGCCACTGAACGGCCTCAGTCAACGTATCAAAAGCTGGCTGTATCGTATTCATTTGTAAAGAATGCTTATTATTCTGTGATAAAAGCTAAAATATCTTTGTTGATGGTTGGATGCTCTGTAGTCGGCATACCATGAGGGAAGCCAGGATATGTGATCAGTTTTCCGTTCTTCAGTAATTTGGCTGATTTTATCGCTGAATTTTCAATTGGTACAATCTGGTCATCTTCACCATGCATCACCAGAACAGGAATGTCAACTGCTTTTAAATCTTCGGTTAAATCTGTTTCTGAAAAGGCTTTGATTCCATCATAATGAGCAACAATTCCTCCCATCAGTCCCTGTCTCCACCAGTTTCTCTGTACTCCGTCCTTTACGTTCGCACCTTCTCTGTTGTAGCCGTAGAAAGGAATAGTAAGGTCATAGTAAAACTGGTTTCTGTTGTTCATCGTCTGTTCCCTGATATTGTCGAAAACTTCCATAGGAACACCGTCAGGATTGTTTTCACTTTTCACCATTACCGGTGGAATGGCGCTGATCAGAACCGCTTTCTTAGCTCTTCCGTTTGCATACTTGTTAACATAACGGATTACTTCACCACCGCCTGTTGAATGCCCGATGTGTACAACATCTTTCAGATCTAAAAATTCAACCAGTTCTGCAGCATCAGAAGCGTATTGTTCAATAGTGTGATTGTAGATATTCTGGCTCGAGCGCCCGTGGCCTCTTCTGTCGTGGGTAACCACTCTGTAGCCTTTCTGTAAAAAGAAGATCACCTGTGCATCCCAATCGTCAGATGATAAAGGCCATCCGTGGTGAAACATCAGTACAGGTCCTTCTCCCTGATCTTTGTAAAAAATTTCTGTTCCGTCTTTTAATGTTAATGTGCTCATTGTTGTACTATTTTTTGAATTAAACTTATGAGCATAATGCCAAAAAATAACCCAAAACAACAAATCAATTGATTTTCAATATACTAATAAAAACAGCCAGTAAATTACACTACGAAATACCGTAGTTTTATGATTCAGCTATCTGTATTTATATAAAAACATATAAATGTAAGCATAGAAAACATCCAAAAACATGCGGTACAAATCTAAAATTCATGCTTACATACGATTAAAAACAAAAAAATCAGACTGAGTCTGATTTTTTAAATATGTACTATTTGTAATACCGGAAAGTTATGATGAGCCGTTATTCTGCCTTTATTTGTGACAGATCAAGCCCCAGTTTTGTAAATTCTTCCTGTCCTTTCTCTGTAATATAATAGTTACGGTCTGCAGGATTTTCTTTGGCAATCCAGCCTTTCTCAACAAATTGTTCTAAAAGAAGCTGTCCCAGTTTTCCGCCGATATGCTCATAGCATGTTTTGGCTGGCTTTCTGCCGGTTGATGTATTCATATTATTAGTTTAATTGGTGTTATATTAATGTATTAATTCAGATGCAGATAATCTTTAATGGTTTTCAGAACTCCGAAGCTGTCATTGGTGCATGCTTCAAAATTGGCTACCTGTTTTACGTTCGGATGGGCATTTTGCATAGCATAAGAATATTTGGCATTCTTCAGCATTTCTATATCGTTCATATAATCCCCGAAAGCCATCGTATTTTCAGGAGAAATGCCCAGCGATTTCTGAAGGATTTTCAGAGCATTTCCTTTATTGATGTCCTTATTCATAACATCCAGCCAATGTGCTCCTGAAACCACTATTTCCAGTCCGAATTCCTCAAACCTTTTAAGGGCCGGATACAGATATTTTTCCGAGCCATCCGGATGGTATACTGCTATTTTGAAGGCGGTATCATCAATTCTTTCTGTAAGATCGTCTTTTTTCATATTTTCAGTATAGTACTTTGAGAAAAAGTCTACAAACTGCTGATCTTCAGTTTCATAATACGCCATCTTTTTGGCTGATAATACGGCTTTGGCACCGGGTATTTCACGGACAGCTTTGATGATTTCAACGATATATTTGTATTCCAGCGTATCAGCGAAAAGCTCCTGATCTTTATAGATGACATAGCCTCCGTTTTCAGCAATAAAACCGATCTCACTTTCTATTTCTCCGAAATAATGGGTAATTCCCGGCATCTGTCTTCCGCTTGCCGGCACAAATACAATATTTCTTTTTTTCAGTTCTTTATAAACTTCTGAAAACTCGGGGCTCATTTCATGGCTGGAATTGAGAAACGTCCCATCCATGTCCGTCACAATTAATTTAATCTCTTCCATAATTTTATTGGGAAAAACGATATTCTGTATGTTGCAGAATCATAATTCGCTTATTCTTTTCAAAGATATTGATTTTATTATTTTTTCTTGTAATGAATGGTAGGAAGGTTTCTTAATATTGCGGCACTCTGTTCCGGGGTAATGTCCCGCTGAGGCTCAGCCAGCATTTCGTATCCTACCATAAATTTTTTAACTTCTGCACTTCTGAGCAACGGCGGATAAAAGTGCATATGAAAATGCCATTCCGGATGTTCTTTTCCGTCTGTTGGAGATTGATGAATTCCCGCAGAATAAGGAAAAGATGTTTCAAAAAGGTTATCATATATTGTGGTCAGATCCTTGAGTACTGCTGCAAAAGATTTTTTTTCCGCTTCAGAAAATGCCGCAATATTTTCTCTTTTCTGTTTGCTGATAATCATTGTTTCATAAGGCCAAGACGCCCAAAAAGGCACCAATGCGGCAAAGTGTTCATTTTCTGTGACGATGCGTTCGCCAGCTGCGATTTCCTGCTCAAGATAATCTTCCAGCAATGTTCTTTTATTCTTTTCAAAATACGATTTCAGCTGATCCTGGGTTTTCTGAACCATTGCCGGAATGGACGACTGCGCCCATATCTGTCCGTGCGGATGAGGGTTGCTGCAACCCATGATGCTTCCTTTATTTTCAAAAATCTGAACATAATTGATATGGTCGAGAGCGGACAGCTCATTGAATTGTTCCTGCCATACATCCACTACATTTTTGATGTGTTCCACAGACATTTCCGGTAAGGTAAGGCTGTGATTTTCAGAAAAACAAACCACCCTGTTGATACCGCGTTCAGGAAGAAGAGTAAAAAATCCGGAACCTTCATTGGCAAATTCAACATCTTCATTCAGTAATGCTCCAAAGTCATTGTTAAAGACATAGGTTCCTTTGTACACAGGGTTACGGTCTCCATTAGCACGTATATTTCCTGAACAGAGATAGCAGTCCGGATCGTATTCAGGACGGTTTTCTTCTGTTGTTTCTTCTCTCTGTCCCTGCCATGGACGGTTTGCCCGCTGTGGGGAAACCAGTATCCATTCGTCCAAAAGATGATTGTATCTTCTGTGAGGATGTTTTTTACGATCAAATGATGTATTCATTGGTGTATTCTTTTATCCCGTCTGAAATTTTAACCTGATAAACTTTCATTTGGATATTAAAACTTTCCAGATATTTTTTACTGATATTTTTAATCACTTCTTCAGCTTTATCTTCCTGAATAAGGTTGATGCTGCAGCCACCAAAGCCTCCTCCCATCATTCTTGCTCCCAGCACACCTTCCTGCTGCAATGTGTTTTCAACCAAAAAATCAAGTTCTTCACAGCTGACCTCAAATTCAGTGGACAGCCCGGCGTGGGTTTCCGTAAGAAGTGTTCCCAGATATTCAATATTCCCTTCTGAAATAGCTTTTGCTGCCATTTCTACTCTTTGGATTTCTTTCAGAATATAGAGACATCTTTTATATGAAATACTTCCCATTTCTTCTTTTGTATGATCAAGCATCTCCAGCGTAAAATCCCTGAATTTTTCGATTTCAGGAAAATTTTTCCATAAGACTTTTTTACCATGTTCGACATCTTTGCGTCTTTCGTTATAGCCGGATGTCAAATGAGTATGCTTCACGCAGCTGTCGAAAAGTAAAAGGCTGTATCCCTTAAGGTCTGCATCAAAATACTGATGTTCCAGGGAATGACAGTCGAGCATCATCACTTTATCTTCCTTACCGAAAACGGAGGCAAACTGATCCATAATTCCGCACTGAACTCCTGCAAAAGTATGTTCGGATTTTTGCCCGATCACCGCGATTTCTTTTTTTGACAGCCGCAGATCAAAAAGTTCATTAAGGATATAGGCAAAACCGCATTCAAGAGCGGCCGAAGAGGAAAGCCCGGATCCCATCGGGATGGTACTGCTGAAAACAATTTCCATTCCGCAAAATTGATTTTCGGGTTTCTGCAGCTGACTGAAAACGCCTAGAATATAGTTTGCCCACATTTGCTGTACCGGTTTTATCTCCGCTGCGACATCAAATGTATATTCTTCTCCGAGATCCTTGGCTATGATGGTACAAAGGTTTGTCTGAGGGAGTTTACGGACAGCAAAACAGATGTATTTGTCTATGGCAGCAGGCAATACAAAGCCATCGCTATAGTCTACATGCTCGCCGATAATATTAATTCTGCCGGGAGAAAGGAAAATATGTTCAGGCTCTTCTTTGAATTCGGTCCTAAACTTTTCTAGGGTTGGGTTGATTAACTGTTCATGCATATCAATCTTATCTGATCAAACAGATCCTGGGGATCCTAAGTATAAAACTACTAAATTTATAACAGAGAAATTATACTTTATAAATATTGTTTATAAGTGTTAAATATACACTTATATTTCAATACATTCCAAAACAACACCTTATTATTAAACACGACTGTGAATTACTCCATAAAATAGTTGAATTCTTTTCTATATTGAGAAGGACTTTTTTGGATATATTCTTTAAAAGTCCTGTTAAAATAGCTGAAGTTATTAAACCCCGATTCAAAGCAGACTTCCGTAATGCTCAAAGGCTGTTCTGCCAGAAGTTTGAGGGCATGGGTAATTCTGTATTCATTAACAAACTGCGTAAAGGTTTTATTGGTGATTTTTTTAAAGTAGCGACAAAAAGACGGTACTTTCATATTGGCTAGATCAGCCATTTCTTCGAGGGTTATGGCTTCTTTGAAGTGATCTTTAACATAATTGAATATAAGATTTATTCTTTCATTGTCTTCAACCTGTGTCTGAAGGTAATATTTTCCTGCATTTAAAATCCTGTAATCCTGATTCATAGCAAGTTCGTCCAATATTTTCAGAAATCTGCACAGCTTGTCCATTGAGGAAGTTTCATGCATCTCCGTAATCTCTTTCCCGATTGTTTTCTTCACCTCTTCCCCGAATACAATTCCTGCTTTTGACTTTTCCAGTAGTGCAGAAATCCTTTGCATCTCCGGAATATTCCAGATCGGTTCTCCTAAAAAATCAGGCTTAAACTGGATCACCATTTCATACTCATTATGTGTACTTTCATTGGTCAGTCCACAATGCGGAAGATTGCTTCCTATCAGTACAAGATCTCCTTCTGAAAAATAAGTGATACTGCTTCCGATCTGTCTCTTCCCGGAACCTTTGCATACAAAAATCAACTCAATCTCAGGATGGTAATGCCAGACATGTGATTTTATATTCTCATTAGTCAGAAATTTAAGGCTGGTAAAACTGCTTCCTATAGTAGGTCTTACCGCCTCAAAAGAAGGATTTACATGTTTCATAGGCCAAATACAAATAATTTCATATGCAAAATTAACAAATAATACATTAATACCATTAAACAAGGTTAATATAGTACATCAATATGAAAATTTAATTATAGCCTGAGAAGTATTGCTGCCCTAGCTTTGCAATATTAATCCTAAAAGCCTTAACCCATGAGCACATTATTAAAAGCCGTATTTTTTGCAGGAGCCTTATTGTTTTCAGCAAATGTAATGAGTAAGGACAGAGATTTTTCCCTTTCCTTTGGAAACGTACAAGACAAAACCTTGAATTTTGAGCTTTTAAATGCTAAAAGTGTTTCTGTTTTTGTCTATAACACTGCACATGACGAGCTATTTTCCGAAAATCTTGCAGATGGAGATCATGTGATGAAGACTTATGATTTTCAAAGCTTTACACCAGGAACGTATTATCTGGTAGCAGAATCAGAAGCGAAGATAGAGAAATACAAGATTAAAATCAATGCTGATAATGTAATGGAGGTGGAAAAAACACCTGTAAGCGCTGTGCATAAGCCTGAATATACTATTTCCGGTCATATGGCCAAGCTTCACATGTCTGATGTAAAAGGACCTGTAAGCATTTCAGTTTATGACCTTTCCAATACAACATATTATACTTCGAACAAAAAATATGCTGACGGCAAGGTGGATATCACTTTTGATCTTGATCCTAAAACAGCAGATCAATACATCATTCAGGTTGAAGAAAACGGAAATGTTTTTAATAAGATAATTTCTCTCCGATAAAACGGAATATATACAGATAGATTGACCTATCGATCATTCCAATTATTTTGGATTAAAATTTTACTTACAGTTTATTGTTTTGAGGCAGCTCCATTTCCTAACAGAAAAAGAGCTGCCTCATTTTTTAATTGTGATGTCCCATGTTCAGTTTAATCTTCTTCAGATCTTCCAGTTCGTGAACAGGACGTTCTATATCATAAGGTATAGGTTTTTTGGAAAAAGTCTGGAAATACAGCAGGCAGGCATCTTTCCACCACACCGCATCCTTAGATTGAATTTTAAGCTTTGACTGAACATCAGCAAACCTTTGTTTATCAATATAAGGTTCCATTCTATTCCAGACTTTCTGATAGTCCCTTACCTTCTTCACCCCGGAATCATAGGTATAACACAGCTCATCCCACAAAGATTTTCCGTCTTTCATTGTATAATCCCATGGAACATGATGAAACCACAGGATAAGATTTTCCGGGCAGGTTGAGATGTTTCCATATCTTTCATTAAGCGGTGGAAAATACTGTGAAACCGCATTGCTTCCTGTTTTTGTTCTGTTAAAACCTACCCCTTTAGCATCAGCCTGATGGTAATAGACAGGGGACCAGTCTGGTCTTCCGCCTTTATAATCTCCCCATGGTTCAGGGCCGTAGTGATGACCTCCCGCAAAGATATGGTGTAATCCTAATGGCATCATATAATCCACGGCAGTTTCTCTGGAAGAAAGCATGATCTCCTTTACCGGATTCAGAAAGTTTTGATCGTCTGTGAAGGTCATTTTAATCCATTCATCTGCAATCTGCTCTGAGGTCACCTGATGGTTCCATGCTAATCTCCCGAATGCATACCAGTTGGCCTGAGCAAAATGATGTCCCGTCCAGTTCGTATCTTCCCCGATATTGGCAACGGCTGAAATGGCTGTCAATTTTGCGGGTCTTAAAGTACCGTCTGTTATTTTAGCAATCGTAGAGCCTTGGCCGTCAGAATAAGTATCGCTGTCCAGAGTTTCCTTGAATAATGGAGCCAGGAAAACGAGATGGTTTGAAAAGCCCAGATATTCCTGGGTGATCTGAAATTCTACCATTTCAGAAGTTTTTCTTAAAGCTCCGAAGAGTGGATTGAACGCTTCGCGAGGCTGGAAATCAATCGGTCCGTTTTTGATCTGAATAATTACATTATCCCTGAATTTACCATCCAGAGGAACAAATTCAAGATAAGCCTGTTTGGCTCTGTCGTCTTTGCTTGGACTGTAAACAAAGGCTCTCCACATCACGATCCCGTTGTAAGGTTTCAGGGCATCAGCCATCATATTGGCTCCATCTGCATGGGTTCTTCCGTAATCCTGAGGGCCCGGCTGCCCTTCGGAATTGGCTTTCACCAAAAATCCGCCAAAATCGGGAATTAACTTGTAAATTTCAGCCGCTTTATCCTTCCACCATTTTTTTACGTCTTTATTCAACGGATCTGAATTTTGTAATCCGCCCAGCACTTTAGGTGAAGAAAAATTCACGGAAAGATATACCTTGATGCCGTAAGGTCTGAAAATATCAGCCAAAACCCTTACTTTTTTAAGATAATCTTCCCTAAGCATATTGGGCGATGCATTCACATTATTCAAAACAACGGAATTGATTCCTACAGAAGCATTGGCTCTTGCATATTCTTCATAACGCGGCGAAACTTTCCCGGGTAAATCTTCCCATTTCCAGAGTGATCTTCCGGCATAGCCTCTTTCAATACTTCCATCCAGATTATCCCAATGATCCAGAACCCTTACATCGTATGAGGGCTTTTCTATCGTATTTAAATGAGACAGGTCGGCTTTTGTCTGCTGTAATCTTAAAATATGATAGACTCCATACAACAGTCCTATTTCTTTACCCGCAGAAATAACAATTTTTTCAGGCGTGGAAACAATCCTGTAACCGTCTTTCAGGTTTTTCTCTTTGTTTTCGGTACGAAGTTCCACCGTCTGTCCCTGCCAGTGGCTGCCCAGCTCTTTTCTGGCAATATTCAGGGTTGGACTGCTGCCTTTGGAAATAATTTGATCTGCCGATATTCCGTTTTTTGCAGGAAACCGAAGCCAGAGCTGACTTCCGTCCTCCGCGAAAACCAGCAAAGGAAATATCAGAAAAAATAGAATGTTGAGTCTCAGATATCGCATTGAAAAATTTTAAATTATTAAAGATGGCTATGACTGATCTTCCAGACCTTCAATCGTTTTGATTTTGCCTTCGTTATCGTATTCCAGTTCAATCACTTTCATACTTCTCAGCCATGTTTTACCACCACTTGGTACAGAATCATGGAAAAACAGATACCATTTTCCTTTGAACTCCACGATGCTGTGATGGGTAGTCCATCCTACCACCGGAGTAAGAATTTCACCCTGAAAAGTAAACGGACCGTAAGGATTATCCCCGGTTGCATAGCAAATCAGGTGGGTGTCCCCTGTAGAATAAGAAAAATAATATTTGCCATTGTACTGATGCATCCATGAAGCTTCAAAAAAGCGGTGCTTATCTCCATGAAGCAGCGGTTTTCCGTTTTCATCGATGATGATAACATCTTTAGGTGCTTCGGCAAACTCAAGCATATTATCGCTCAGCAGAGCCACTTTTGAATGGATTGCGGGTTCATCATTTTCTGGAATTATAGCAGATTCAAGTGCCTTATTATCTCTGTAACGCTGTAATTGTCCGCCCCAGATCCCTCCGAAGTACATATAATATTTACCTTTATCTTCAAAAATGCAGGGATCGATGCTGTAACTTCCCATCATCGGATGTTTTTCAGGAATGAAAGGCCCGTAAGGTTTATCACTCACTGCAACACCGATTCTGAAGATATCATTCTGATCTTTAAGAGGAAAGTACATATAATATTTGCCGTCTTTAAAGGCCACATCGCAATCCCAAAGCTGTCTCCCCGCCCATGGGATATCTTTTACCGAAAGGACTACACCATGATCTTTAATTTCTCCGCTGTCCACATCATCCATTGAGAAAACATGGTAATCATTCATATCAAAGTGGTCCCCGTTATCGTTTTCTTCAATTCCGCTTTCGCGGTCGTGAGAAGGATAGATATAGATTTTATCTTCAAAAACATGAACGGAAGGATCTGCCATATAATCTTCCGGGAATAAATATTTTGATTTTTTCATTAAGTAAAAATTCTATTGATTTTAATTTTTCTCTGCCAATTTTATTATTTTTTGTACCACAGGTTTCTCCTGGTCTTTCCTGTCAAACAGCAACGGATAATCTGTTCTTCCTTTTACCGGAAAATCGTTTTTCCAGGACTGCTTATCGGTAACTCCCCATAAGGTCACCCTTCTTATTTTATCTTTATGTTGCAAGAACAAGCCAAAGAAATCAAGGTAACGTTTTTCCCATTTCATTTCTACTTCTTTGGGAAGTCCTTTGGTGTAGGGATTCATTTCTTTCTGATAGGCAACAGTGTCCGAAACATTGGCAGAGCTTCCCCATGGAGAAGGCAGTGCACTGATTTCAAGTTCTGTAATATTGACTTTAACTCCTGCATTGGAATAGGCCAGAATTGCTTTCCCGTATTCATCTATGGAAGGGTTATCCATCCCGACATGGGCCTGCATTCCTACTCCATCAATACGGATTCCTCTTGATTTAAGTTTCTCAACCATTGCAATGACTGTTTTTACCTTTTCAGGATACCATTCATTATAATCGTTGTAATATAATTCTGCATTGGGATCAGCTTCCTGTGCATACTGAAATGCCAAAGGAATAAAATCTTCACCCAGGATTTCGTAAAACTTACTTTTCCTGTAGGTTCCGTCTTCAAGAATGGCTTCATTCACCACATCCCATCCTTTTACTTTCCCTTTGTAACGGGAAACTACGGTTGTAATGTGGTTTTTCATGCGCTGTTTCAATACTTCAGGAGAAACATCCTTTGCATTTTTATCTGTAAAAAACCATTTTGGAAGCTGGGAATGCCAGATTAACGTATGCCCAATGATGAACATATTGTTTTTTATTCCGAAATCAACAAATTTATCGGCATCATCAAAGAAGAACTTTCCTTCCTGAGGCTGCAGGAACATCGATTTCATACAGTTTTCAGCAACAACAGAGCTGAATTGTTTTTTGATAATCGCTGCAGCTTTCTGATCTGCGCCGTCAATCTGGGGAAGGCTCATGGCAGTTCCGATATAGAATTTGTCCTGAAATGCTTTTTTTAAAGTACCATCGGATTTCTGCGCCGACAGCCCGGAAGCGGTAAGAGCCGCCAAACCAATTAAAATACGTTTCATAGTAATTTTTTTATTTTCTTCTTTCAGCCAGATCTTTTTCAATCTGAACTTCCATTTTTTTGTTGATTTTGTAAAATAAAAGCAGTCCGCAGGCAATGAAGAACGGAATGGACGGGAATATGCTTACGAGCATTTTCGCTCCTGCTGCCACTGTTTCAGGCTGAATCACCTGTTCGGTCCCGTGTACTGAAATGTATCCGTATTTTCCAATGATCAAAGCTACCAGAGAGCTTCCGATGCTTAGACCTACTTTCAGTCCTACCATCATGGCAGAGAAAATAATAGCCGTTGCCCTGCGGTTGTTCTTCCATTCCGAATAATCGGCCACATCGGCAATCATCGCCCACAAAAGCGGCGTGCTGATTCCATAAAAGAATCCGTGTAAAATCTGTGACAGGAACATAATTCCAACTGCTTTCGGAGGATAAAATATAAAGAACAGGATAAACAATGTAGAAATGAATAATGAAGCGATAAAAGTATCTCTTTTTCCAAATCTGTCTGCCAGTTTTTTAGAGAAGGTAATGCCGACGATCATCATCACAATTCCTCCTGCATTAAATAGTCCGAACCCAGCAGACTTGGGATCTTCCCCAAAGAAATTCATTCCTGCAGAATTAAAGAATGCTGTAATGGGTGAGATAAAACTTTTGAGAGCATTTTCATCTACATAGTTGTTAAAATAATATACATAAGATCCTCCTTTCATGGCCAGCGTGATGAATATAAATGCGGTCACGGTAAGCATAATAATCCATGGTCTGTTTTGAAATAAATCTTTTAAATCCTCTTTCAGACTTGATTTCTGCTCCGGTTTGGGAATGATTCTTTCTTTGGTGGTAAAAAAGGTAATCAGTAACATGACGGATCCGATCACCGCCAGCCATGTCATAACGGTCTCGATCCCCTGCGCTTTATCTCCGTGTCCTACATATAGAATGATTGGCAACATAAATACCTGTACAAAGAACTGGGCAAACATCACCGCTACAAAACGGTACGAAGAAATACTGTTTCTTTCTCCCATATCTCCCGTGATAACACCGCTCAGAGCAGCATATGGTAAGTTATTGGATGCATACAATAATAGTAATAATGAATAGGTAACCGCAGCATAGATCATTTTACCCTGATAGGAAAAGTGAGGTGTACTGAAGGCTAACAGAGCTGCAATACCGAGCGGTACAGCGGTAAATAAAATCCATGGACGGAATTTCCCCCATCGTGAGCTTGTACGGTCTGCCAGTGCTCCGATAAGCGGATTAAAACCAAATCCGGCAATTAAACCTACCGTAAGGGTAATGACAGAAGCATCTTCTGCTTTGAGTCCGTAAATATCTGTATAAAAATAGGTCAGGTAGGTGACTAAGGTCTGAAAAACAAGGTTGGCTGCCAGATCTCCCAGGCTATACCCTACTTTTTCTATTACCGATATTTTTTGTGGCTGATGATCCATTGATTGTAATAAGGTTTCTATGTTAAATTAATTTTTTTCTGTTGTAAAAGGTGAAGCAGGAAGTCCGCTTTTATTTTTAAGATTGCCATCCGGGTTGTCTGCCCAGTCGTAACGTACATTGACAGGACTGGTGA
Organism: Chryseobacterium sp. NRRL B-14798; assembly: GCF_050470705.1. Classification (NCBI taxonomy): domain Bacteria; kingdom Pseudomonadati; phylum Bacteroidota; class Flavobacteriia; order Flavobacteriales; family Weeksellaceae; genus Chryseobacterium; species Chryseobacterium sp. NRRL B-14798. The sequence continues at coordinate 3,081,506 of NZ_JBFLUL010000005.1, forward strand.
CCTGATCATTCCATACCATCACTTTATTTACTTTTGCTTCTGCTTTTGCCCATTGGTAGCTGCCATCCTTCTGCTGTATGGCAAAACCTTTAAGACTTCCCTGTATCAGATCGTCCGTCCCGGGTTTAAAGGATAAAATAATGGTATTGCCTTCTGTCTTCATCGACTGATAAACGGGGCCGTCAGCTATGATTTTTTTGCCTTCCCCAATTTTCAGGGCCTGTAAAGCTAGCCTGTCACCTACTGATTTTTTATTGAGCGGATGAATATCGTTCCATTCTCCCACATCAATCGTTACCGCAAGTCCTGAATAAGGAACATTAAGAGAAACCTGTCTCTGCTGTTCTCTCAGCTCAGCCCAGTTGCTTTCAATCGGTTCATCTTTTTTCTCCATGAAATTGGCCAGCTGCACAATGAAGAACGGCAGGTCTTTCTTATTCCATTTTGAACGCCAGTCTGAAATCATTGTTGACAATAAATCTCCATATTCTTTTGGTTTCCCGGTATTGCTTTCACCCTGGTACCAGATAAATCCTTTGATTTTATAATTGATCAGCGGATTAATCATGGCATTGTAAAGACCTACCGGTTTCCAGCGGATAAATGTCTGTCCGGGAGCCATTTTTTCCATTTTTGTACCTATCTTATATTTCCACTCGCCTTTAAGGTCTGTTTTTTGACCGTCGATTTCCAGATAATATGGCTTATCAGCGATAAACTGTCCTTTTCCGCTGCCATTGATGACTCTTACCGTGATGATGTTCTTTCCTTCTTTTAAAACACCTTTCGGAATGTCATACCATCTCGGCGGATATTCATAGGTTACATTTCCTACTTTAATCCCATTAATGTAAGTAATATCAGCATCTTTTATCCTTCCCAGATTGAGAAATGCTGTTTTCTGATCCACTCCTTTGGGCAGAATAATTTCTTTACGGAACCATACCGAACCTTCAAACGGACCTTCCTGATCTTCCCATGATCCCGGTACCATCATGGTTTTCCATCCGGAATCATTGGCGTTATCTTTTTCCCAGTGCTGGTTGAAACCGATATCACTCTGATCCAGCTCTGCATACCAGGCTTTGCTTAATGATCTTTCCTGGGATTCTGTAGATTGTATCAGGTCATCGTTTTTCCATTTTTCTGCTTCAGCAAGATATTCCGGGTATTTTTTCAGTGATTTTTCATCCATCCAGGCCTGAACCGGAGAGCCTCCCAGACTGGTATGAATGATTCCTACAGGAACTTTGTTTTTTTCATTCAGTTCTTTCGCAAAAAAATAAGCAACTCCCGAAAAATCAAGAATAGTCTGAGGATTGGCACTTTCCCATTTCCCGCCGTCAAGATCATTTTGCGGAGCTTTAAAATTATATTTCTGCGGAACAGTGAAGAATCTTATATTCTGATTATTGGCGTTTTTAATTTCATTTTCATACAAAGGTGTGAGCCTGCGCATCGGAAGTTCCATATTGGATTGTCCTGAGGCTACCCATACATCACCAATAAGAATATCTTTAAGGGTGATCTCATTAATCATCATGGTATATGGACCTCCGGCATTAAGCTTTGGAATCATAAGAGACCAGTTTCCCCTTTGGTCTGCTGTGGCATTATAGGTTTTATTGATAAACTTAATTGTAATTTTTTCTCCTGCGTCTGCATATCCCCAGATTTTAAGATCCTGATTTCTCTGAAGGATCATTCCGTCTGAAACCAATGCGGGAAGTCTTACCTTTGCATGAAAACTGCAAATAGCTGCAAGAAAAAATAATAAATATAGAGTTCTGTTCTTCATGGAAAAAATCTGTTTTTAATGTTGGTTCAGCTTTATTTCTTTTCGTAATTTTCTGTCAGTAACCGGACTTCAATGACTTTAGCGCTTATGAGTTTTTCATCTGCAAGGAATTTTACACTAAGATTTTCTTTATTCTTTTCTGAATCCGGAATCGGAACAATCAGATATTGAGGTAAACTTCCGGACTTTCCTTCCAGATTTTGGGTAATGATTTTTTTATCGTTGATCTCAATATTCAGCGTACGGCTGGTATTCGCATCAAAGTACAGCAGGTAAAGGTATGAAGCATTTTTTCCGGTATTTTTAATCCGGTAACTGAACCAGCCTTTGGCATCACGGAAATGGCGGTCTTCCATATATCCTGTACCAGAGTCTTTGCTTTCTATAAAATGGTCTGATTCCGGCTGCTGTTCGCCCAATTGGATCTTATCTGCGGTGATCATATCCAGCTTTCTGGTTTCTGCTTCTTCTTTTGCCCTTTGCTTCAAAATATTTTCTATTCCGTTTTTATCAGCCTGAGGCCAGTATAAAATATATCTTTCTGCCTGAATACTGTAAAACGGCACAAGACTGAGCCCTTTCCCGAATTTTTCAGACGGATAAAGACCTGTAACGGTAAAGTTGAGCGGTTTATTGTTCGAAGGCGCGATATGACTGACAACTTCTGAAGAATTTCCGAGGATAACGGGAATTTCGTTTAAAGGGATCTGCGGACCATGAGCAATATGGCCTCCTCTGCTATCGTCCGCAAGGAGTCCCTGTTGGTTTTCGGTCCCGTATGTTGCGGCAAGCACCACAGGTCCGTATTTAAATGCATAATAACTGGAGCGGTCAGGCAGCTGTTCTGCGGAAAGGTGCATTGGTAAAATCATTTTCACGACATCTCCTTTTTTCCATTTTTTGGTCAGTGTAAAATAGCCGTCAGAACCACGCTGTACTTTTTCCTGTTTTCCGTTGATAAGAATTTTTACTTCCGAAGGCGTCGTCCATTCCGGGCATCTTAATTTTACATCAAATTCTGATTTTCCCGCGGCATCAAAGATCAATGTTGTTTCAGGAACTTCCGGGAAGTTATTAACCTGGCGGAGCACTACTTTTTGCTGTTTCCATGTCAATGTGGAAGGAATAAACAGGTTTACAAATAAATCCTTATCCGACCGGGCATAAATCATTTCCCCATATTTGGCATGGTTTTCCATTCCGGATCCCACACAGCACCAGAAGCTGGTCTGAGGCTGCGAATACACACGGTAATGTCCGGGACGCATTGGCGTAAAGTACACAAAGCCTCCCTGATCATGATTTTCTGTGGAAAGAATATGATTGTATAAAGCTTTTTCGTAATAATCTATATAATACGATTCGGGCTGCGTTGCGTAAAGCTCTTTGGTAAGCTTCAGCATATTATAGGTATTGCAGGTTTCCGGACCTTCAATACTTTTTATCATACTGCTGAAATCATTGACAGGGTTAAAATGCTCACTGACACTGTTACCTCCAATAACTGAAGATCTTTTCTCTGTAACGTTATGCCAGAAAAAATCAGCGGCATTACTCCAGGACGTATTATTCTCAAGATCGGCAATACGTTTATAGCCGATTACTTTTGGAATCTGTGTATTGGCATGCAGTCCTGTAAGTTTATCTTCTCCTGATAAAAGCGGTGTAAGAATAGCCTGATGGGAAAAACGGTGAGCCAGTTTGAGATATTTCCGGTCATGAGTGATCTCGTAAACATCTGCAAAAACTTCGTTGAGCCCTCCATGTTCACTACGCAGCATATCCTGTATCTGCTCATCAGAAAGGTCTGAAACTTCATTTGCCATCCAATCTGTAAGCTTTATAAGCATTGCCTTTGCTTTTTCATTTTTGGCATACCAATACGCATCTCGCAGTCCTGAGTACAGTTTGTGAATATTATATAAAGGTACCCACCTGTCGTTCAAACCGAAGCCTGAAGCGCGAATATTTCCCTGTTTTATTTCTTTCCATATCTTTTTCCCGTCGGGAATCCCTGAAATATATCCGTCCGGAGCGGCTTTCTGGCAACGTTCCAGCTCACTGATCATATAATCAATTCTCTGTTGTATTGCGGTATCTCCTGTAGAGGCATACATTAAAGATAATGCAGAAATATAATGACCTCCTATGTGCCCGTCCAGTCCGGTATTTTCCCAATTAGGATAATTATCTGCCTTGGGTTTCAGCCCGGCTTCTTTAAGATAAGGAGCCAGCAGCCTGTCAGGTTCCATAGCCATGAGATATTGACGGTCTGCTATCATAGCTTTATTGAAAACACTCTCTGATAACTTTACAGTTTCCAAAGGGAAATAATGAATTTTCTTATTCATCTGCGCTGAGGCAAATGAAGCAAAACACAATAAAATAACTGAAAGTTTTGGGGTCATGGATAAATGTTAATTCAACATTTCTAAAATAACAGAAAGAATCTATATACGAAACATTTCCTGAGTCTGTTTGACTTATTTTTTCATTTAAAACTTTCAATAAAGCCCTGAAAACAACAAAAAACACACTACCTTATCATAAAAAATAAGATAATTAATTTACAGTAAAACAAAACCTTAAAACCATATGATTCCCTATGAAAATGAATTCAGGATATGTTTTGGCAAAAATTTCAAAGATATAGCAAATACCTTATCGTATTTTTAACGTTAAGTCCCTTTTCTTGACTATTATCAATCTTCTTTTTAATTTTAACACAATTTTAACATTCAATTCATGTATGATTAACCTGATTTCAGTGATATTTTCCGGTTTTGATACCGGTTTTATCTCCCAAAATATCCTTTAGGAATAATTTTAATGAAATAAATCATTCAGATTAAAAAGTGTATGAATCACATTTATATAATATCATATTCATAAAAGCTTTACCTTTGTAGTAAAATATAAAAGATGACTGAGGATTACTCCCAATATCCCAAACACCTTGTTGCCGTTGACTGTATCATTTTCGGTTTTGACGGCGAAAATCTTAAAATTCTTTTGGTAAAAAGAAATTTTGAACCTCAAATGGGCGAATGGTCATTGATGGGTGGCTTCGTTGGCAGTGAGGAAACTTCTGATGAGGCGGCTAACAGAGTTCTGTGTACATTGACCGGTCTTGAAAATATTTATCTTGAACAGCTGAAATGTTATACGGAAATTAACCGTGAGCCGACGGCCAGAATCATGTCTATCTCCTATTATGCACTGATCAATATTGAGAAAGATATCCAGATCAATGAGCAGTACAGTGCAAAATGGGTGGAACTTCAGAAAGCTCCTGACCTTATTTTCGATCATAACGAAATGGTAAAGGATGCTGTAGCCAGGCTGAGGAGAAGAGCTTCCACAGGACCTATCGGCTTTGAGCTTCTTCCTGAAAAGTTCACAATGAAAGATCTTCAGAATCTTTATGAAGCTATTTTTGATGAAAAATTTGACAAGCGGAATTTTACCAGCAAGATCAACAGTATGGATATCCTTGTGAATACGAATAAAAAGGATATGACCTCATCCAGAAAAGGGTCTTTTCTTTATCGTTTTGATGAAAAAAAATACAATAAAAAAATCTCACGGGGATTTATGTTTAAAATCTGATAGGCCAACCTGTTTAATTTTGGAAAAAGTATTCCAGAAAATTAACAATTTAGAATGATAGAAAATTCATCATACTCTTATTAAAATCTCACTTTTGTGAGATTTTTTTGTGTTCCTGGCGGAAATTTCCAGCAGGACAAACAGTTATTTTGTCTTTTTTCAGAATGATCGTAATAAAAATTTATGATAAGGTTTTTTCTTTTCTCCTACCACACAATGCATTATAATTATATGGTCTATAATCTTATTTATGATATGTATTTTTTTGTTAATTTTTGATAAAATGTTGATTTATATTTAATATTATGTGTATTTTTATACAAAACTAATAACCATATTTAACAACAGCTCAAATTTTCACAAACCACGAACTTAACTTCGTGGGAACCAGAAAAAGAGAGAAAAAGATTTTCAAATTGCAAACTGAATAGAAATGGTTCCAGTATTCTACCTAAAAGCGGTATTTAGGTAAGGAAATATGGAGACAAACAGGTTAAACGGTTTAGTAATCTGAAATCAATCCTTATTCAAATCCACCGTTAATAAAAATTAAGAAGTTTTACTTATCTGCGCAATACTCCTGCGCAATATGAAGAATCAAAATATTGACGGCTAAAAAATGAGACCAAACTTTAAATATATCAAATTATGAAAACAAACAAAATGTGGCTTTTTCTGGCCTTTCTGTTAATCATTCTTTCCAGCTGTTCTACGATGGATGAAAAAAATTTACTAGAAGACCCTGACACCAACTTAAGTGTCGGCGCTAGCGCAAGAGCGTTGGCAGCAACACCAATGCTGCATGTCGGAGGCAGATACCTTAAAGATCCCTGTGACAATAATGTTGTCTTACATGGTGTCGCCATAACTCCCAGCCCCTGGTTCAATGGCTGTCAGTATGGGGCTAATTCCGGCTACTGTACCTGGGATAATTACAATGTACAGGGCGCACTGAACTATAATAAAGCTGTCATGAACAAGCTCACCAGTGCTGCTGATGGCTGGTATCTCAATTACATCCGCCTCCATATTGATCCGTATTGGACCAATGATCCCGGACCGGCTATCCCAGAGAACGATATCTCAAGATTCAATTATAACCGCCTGGTAACTTATACAGATCAGGTGATAATCCCGCTGATTAACCATGCCCGCAGCCTGGGAATGTATGTCATCCTACGTCCGCCAGGCGTATGTCCAAATCGTATTGCTGTGAACGATGCCTATCATAGCTATCTTAAAACCGTATGGACCTTTTTGTCGCAGCATCCGGGCCTAAAGAACGCTGACAATGTGATGTTCGAATTAGCCAACGAACCTGTTGAGATTCTGGGCACAAATGGCACATGGGGATCGACAGGAAACGAGCACTTTGCAGCACTTAAAAACTTCTTCCAGCCATTGGTTAACATTATTCGCAACAATGGAGCCAATAATGTTTGCTGGATACCGGGTACAGGATGGCAATCCCATTATCAAGGCTATGTCAGTAACCAGATTACAGGTGGTAATATTGGTTATGCTGTTCATATCTATCCGGCTTACTGGGGCGGTCTCAGCAACTATCAAGCCTTTCAGAACGCATGGAATATCAATGTTAAACCAATCGCAGACATTGCACCAATTGCCATTACCGAGACCGACTGGGCACCGCAGGGCTATGGTACCTTCGGTATCGGTACAACAGGTACCGCAGGCGGAAGCGGATTTGGCGCCAATTTAAAATATATCGTGGATCAGTCAGGCAATGTAAGCTGGAATGTTCTTGCCCCGGATAATCTCCTCCACAAAGGCGATCCTAATGCAGGAACAGCCTACAACAACGATTGGGAAGCCTGCGCTGCCCCAGTTAAACAGTGGTTCCAGCAATATGCATCCTCCAATTATCCTGTTGGAAACTGTAATACAACCAGCAGCCTGGTTAATAATGGTATTTACGAAATCGAGTTTCAGACCGATGCCAATAAAGTAGTTGATCTAAAATCCGGAGAGGATGCCAATGGCGCAGTGTTAAGACCATGGACAAGGAATGGTGCTGCTGCACAGCGTTGGGTTGCCATTGACGCCGGCAATGGGTACTGGCGTTTTGTATCCAAAGCGAGTGCAACCAATCGCTGCATTGACTTAGCCAGTAACAGCAATACACTGGGAACCTCGATCAGGCTTTGGCAGAACTATGGTAATGATGCACAAGCCTGGCAGGTAGTTGCTGTCTCCAATGGTTATTATAAAATCCTGTCCAAGGTGGACCCTACACGTGGCTGGGATATTCCCAACTGTACCATGGATGGCAATTCAAACTTACACCTTTGGGATTATTACGGCACGTCATGTCAATTGTTCAAGTTCAAATATATTGGAATGAACTAATTGTCAGAAGATATAATAAAAAAACCAGGATGCTTTTTAAGCATCCTGGTTTTTTTATTGATGTGAAAAGTCAATTTTGCTTCGCAGTCAATGATGAATTTCTAAAATTAACAGTGAAACGAATTCACTATTGACCATTCACTTTTAAAAAGTCAATTTTGCTTCGCAAGTCAATGGTGAATTTTTAAAATTGTCAAGTGAAACGAATTCACTATTGACCTTTCACTTTTAAAAAGTCAATTTGCTTCGCAGTCAATGATGAATTTAAAATTGACAGTGAAACGAATTCACTATTGACTATTCACTTTTGTCATATATTCAATCTGCACAAAATAATCAGCAAAAGCATTGCATACGATCAAAACTAAAGTTCAGATTCAAATATATTGAGATGAACTAAGCGCAATAGAAGTGCATATAGCTAATTCTGAAACAAAAAAATAGGATGCTCAAAAAGCATCCTATTTTTAATAATGTGTGAAAAGTCATTTTGCTTCGCAGCCAATGGTGAATTTTTAAAATTGACAAGTGAAACAAATTCACTATTTACCATTCACTTTTAAAAAGTCAATTTTGCTTCACAAGTTAATGATGAATTTTTAAAATTGACAGTGAAACGAATTCACTATTGACTATTCACTTATAACATATTTCTACGTTTACCAAAATCTTACATACAAGACGGTCAGTAAAAGCAGCGTCATCACAATCAAAACTAATGTCCTGTTGTCTACTTTAAACATTGCTACATCAATGGCAAAGGCTTTAGGGTTTACTTTTGGACCTGCAAGACTGATCAGGATCATGGCAATTATGGTGATAAAAAACGACCATCCCATATTAATCAGGAAAGGAATTTCGGTAATGGTATGAACCACCCCATTTTCCAGCTTTTCATAAGTGAATGCTGTATACATCCACGTCTCTTTCCCGAAAATTTCAACGGCAAAACTGTTGAAGAAGATCGCCAGGACAAATCCTAAAATCACTCCTACCAAAGCAGCTATGCCAGTCGTTCTTTTCCAGAACATTCCCAGAAGGAACATGGCAAAAACTCCCGGACTGATAAAGCCTGTATATTTCTGGATAAATGTGAAACCTCCTTCACCACCAATTCCTAAAACATCTGTCCAGGTAAAGGCCAGTGCTGCCATCATTGCAATAATAATGACCCAGCGGCCTGTTCTCACCATCTGAATTTCGGTGGCATCTGTTTTAAGGTATTTCTTATAGATATCCAGGGTAAAAATGGTTGAGATACTGTTCACTTTTCCTGCCAGTGAAGCTACAATTGCTGCGGTCAATGCTGCAATAGCCAATCCTTTAAGTCCAACAGGTAAAAATCCTAATATTGCAGAGTATGCCCCGTCTTTCACTCCGTTGAATCCCGGAAGGTGTCCTTTGGAATATAAAACATAAGCAGCGATTCCCGGAAGCATTACGATTACAGGCATGAATAGTTTCAAAAAACCTGCAAATAAAATTCCTGTTCTTGCCGTTTTGAGATCTGCTCCCAAAGCTCTCTGTGTAATATACTGATTGCATCCCCAATAGTTCAGGTTAACAATCCACTGCCCGGCAAAATACATGGCCAGACCCGGTAACACTACATATTTCTGTACCTCAAGGTTCTGAGGCATTGCCAAAGTAGTAGTCGTAGTTGTTGGTTTTTGAAGAATCAGCTTAAAGTGCTGCGGAGCCTCATTGATCAGGGTATTGAATCCTGCCAGCGCATTTCCTACAGCGGCTCCGTTGATTCTCTGATCCACGATCTGCAACGCCATATACACCGTTGCAAAACCTCCGATAATAAGGACAGCCACCTGTATAACGTCTGTATATCCAATTACTTTCATTCCTCCGAGACCGATCAGAAGGGCCATAAGCAAAAGAGCGATCATAATACCGTGAAGATGCTCTCCTCCCAGTAAAGTATCGATGGCAAGAGCACCAAGGTAAAGAATGGAGGTAAGATTCACGATAACATACAGAAACAGCCAGAATACGGCCATGATGAGCGAAACAGATTTGTTATACCTTCTTTCCAGAAACTGGGGCATGGTATAGATCTTATTTTTAAGATAGATCGGAATAAACCAGACCGCAATAATGATTAACGCAAGAGCAGCTATCCATTCATAAGCAGCAACAGCAATTCCTACAAAGAAACCTTCACCACTCATTCCGATAAACTGCTCAGCAGAAATATTGGAGGCAATTAAGCTGGCTCCGATCGCCCACCATGTCAAAGATCCTTCCGCAAGGAAATAATCCTTACTTCCTGTAGATTCGGATTTTTTCTTTTTATAGATCCATAATCCGTAAGAAGCTACCACTACAAAATAGATCAGGAATATGATGATATCAATAGTTGCTAATTTTCCCATAGTTTACTTTTTTACGGAGAATTTATAGATGGTTTTCGAGTGGTATTTCTGTCCGGGCTTCAATTCTGTAGAAGGAAAAGAAGGCTGGTTCGGTGAATCCGGGAAGTGCTGTGTTTCTAAGCAGAACCCTGTTCTGAATTCATTTTTACCACCGGTTTTGGTATCAAACTTTCCGTCAAGAAAATTTCCGGAATAAAACTGCACACCGGGTTCATCTGTGAAGACTTCCATTAATCTTCCTGTTCCCTGGTGATACACTTTTGCGATACTTCTCAAACCTTTTCCATTCAAAATCCAGTTATGGTCATATCCTTTTCCTTTTTTCAGCTGATCATCATCTGCACTGATATCTTTTCCGATAGACTTTGAAACCGTAAAATCAAAAGGAGTTCCTTTTACGGCTTTCTGTTCACCGGTAGGAATCAAGGTTTCATTCACCGGAAGAAAATGATCTGCATTAATCTGCAGTTCATGATCGGTAATCGTTTTAGTAAAATTTCCTGACAGGTTAAAATAGGAATGCTGGGTAAGATTCACTACAGTAGGCTTATCTGTTTCAGCTTCATACGAAATTTCCAATGCATTGTCGTCTGTAAGCGTGTAAAAAACGGTTGTTGTTAATTTCCCCGGATATCCTTCTTCACCATCTGCACTGGTATAAGATAATTTCAATGTCGGAAATTTTGCATCTTTTACGACTTCAATATTCCAGAATCTGGTGTGAAACCCTTCTTTTCCTCCGTGAAGGCTGTTAGGGCCATCATTTTTGTTGATTTCATAGGTTTTGCCATCGAGTGTAAATTGGGCATTGGCAATTCTGTTGCCGTATCTTCCGATCAAAGCACCGAAATAATAAGGGTTTCCATCGAAATATCCTTCAGGTTTTGTAAAACCCAGAACCACGTCTTCATATTTCCCGTTCTTATCAGGAGCTGTTAAAGAAGTGATAATCCCGCCGAAGTTGATGACTTCAACTTTCATCCCGTTTTTATTGCTTAATGTGTATTTTTTAATAGAATCGCCTTTGGGCGTCACTCCATAGTCTGAAGTTTGAACATTCTCCATTTTTCCTGAAATATCCTGTTTGTTATTTTCTTTTCTGCAGCCGAAAATAATTAAAAATAATAAAATAAAAATGCCGTTATATGTTGTTTTTTTCATAATTATTTACATATTTTTTACAATTAATTAACGATAATACATTTCATTCCAACGAAGTGTATTTTTAAAATCACGCATTCTGGTATCTTCATCAATGACTAATGATTCAATTCCTGCTATTTCAGCAAAATCTTCCAGCTGTTCTGCCGAAATATTTTCACTGTAACATGTATGGTGTGCCCCCCCTGCCAGTATCCAGGCTTCTGCAGCTGTATATAAATCAGGAAGAGGTTTCCATAAGACTCTTGCTACCGGAAGTTTTGGCAGCTCTTCTGTAATTTCCAATGCTCTGGTTTTGTTGATCAGCAGTCTGAAATGGTTTCCAAAGTCCATCAATGCAGCGTTCAGAGAGTCAATATTTCCTCTGGAGTTAAAAACAAGACGAACGGGATCTGCTTTTCCTCCGATTCCCAACGGATGGATCTCACATGAAGGTTTCCCGGCTGCCAGCACAGGATCTACTTCCAGCATATGGGAGCCCAGAATAGAAGGATTGGAAGGATCTAAATGATAGGTATAATCTTCCATAAAAGCATTTCCTCCTTCAAGGCCCTGCCCCATTGTTTTCATGGCACGTACGAGCGCCGCTGTTTTCCAGTCTCCTTCGCCTGCAAATCCGTATCCTTTCTGCATCAGTCTCTGTACGGCAATTCCCGGCAGCTGTTCCAGCCCGTGAAGGTCTTCAAAGGTATCTGAAAATCCTTTAAATCCACCTTCTTTTAAAAATTTTTCAAGTCCTAATTCAATTTTTGCAGCGGTGTGCAGCGAACTTCTGTTGGCTCCTCCTTCCAAAAGGGAAGCTGCCATGTGATAAGAAGATTCATATTCTTCCATCAGGCTTTTTATTTCTCCTTCGCTTATTGAATTGATAACTCCGACAAGATCACCGATTCCCCAGGTATTGACTGAAAAGCCGAACCGGGTTTCAGCTTCTACTTTATCTCCATCTGTAACGGCTACAAACCGCATATTATCTCCGAAACGCGCAAATTTAGCTCCCTGCCAGTCGTCCCAGCCTGCAGCAACACGGCTCCAGTCGCCGATCTGCTTCTGAACTCTTTCTTCCGACCAGTGCCCTACCACTACTTTTCTGTTCTTTCGGAGCCTGCTTACCATAAAACCAAATTCACGGTCTCCGTGAGCTGCCTGGTTGAGATTCATAAAATCCATATCCATGGTAGACCACGGAATATCTCTGTTGAACTGGGTATGCAGATGCAGAAGAGGTTTCTGTAAAATTTTTAATCCTCTGATCCACATTTTGGCGGGTGAAAAGGTATGCATCCACGTGATTACTCCTATACAGTTTTCTGCATGATTAGCGGATGCAATGGTTTCAAATATCTCTTCGGTAGTTTTTACCGTTGGCTTTACAATGACTTTTACCGGAATGAAAGAAGATTTTTCAAGTTCTTCCCCAATTTTTTTTGAGTGGTCTGCTACCTGCGCCAGTGTTTCTGGTCCGTATAAATGCTGACTTCCTGTGATGAACCAGACTTCTTTGGTATTGAGAGGTGTTAACATAGTTTTGTTGATCGTTAATAGTTGTTTATCTTAAAGTGTTTAGTGTTTAAATTCCTGTCCGTAGTAGGCATTCTTGCCGTGTTTACGTTCATAATGTTTTTTGATGAGTGAGTCTTTCAGACGTTCTGCATCAGGATTGATCTGTCTGGTGAGATAAGCCATTTCGGCAATGGTTTCCAGCACTTTGCTGTTGTAGACCGCTTTCTCAGCATTTTTACCCCAGGTAAACGGGCCGTGATTGCCGATCAGAACCATTTCCACTTCTTCCGGAGAGAACTGTTTTTCTTTAAAGCATTCCAGAATCTGTATTCCTGTATTGTATTCGTAGTTTCCTTCGATCAGCTCATCCCGCATCGGTGGGGCGCAGGGAATATCCGTCGTAAGATGATCTGCATGGGTTGTCCCGAAAACAGGGATATCCAATTGTGCCTGTGCCCACGCCACGGAATAGATGGCATGCGTGTGGGAAATTCCACCGATATTTTCCCAGTTTTTATACAGGTAAGCATGGGTTTTCGTATCGGAAGAAGGTCTGAGCCTGCCTTCAATGACATTGGCATCAAAGTCCAGAATCACCATATCTTCCGGCTTTAAAATATCATAGGGAACACCGCTTGGTTTAATGGCAAAAATCCCCTTATCGCGGTCTACAGCGCTTACATTTCCGAAGGTATAGACCACCAGCTTCAGGGCGTCCAGCTGCATATTCGCTTCATAGCATTCTCTTTGGAGTTCTTTATAGGTATTCATTTTGAGTATCATTCAAAAGGTTAATATTCAGGAGTTCTGAAGTTCTTTCCTGTTGTTTTGCAGTCTGGTATTATATTCTACAAAATCAGCGAGTTTCTGGTATTGCTGCATTAGTTCTCTGTAATGCTGTACTTCTTCCGCTTTCGGCTGGTATTCCGCTTCAAATCTGGAGCCCATTTTCATGCTTGCTTCCTGTACGGTCGGATAAATTCCTGCTGATACAGCTGCATAAACAGCAGCTCCCAAAGCAGGAGTCTGGTCTGAAGCAGCTACTGCAATCGGCATATTCAAAACATTAGCGAGAGTCTGCATGATAAATGGCGATTTCCTTGCTACTCCACCGATTCCGATCACTTTATTGATTTTCACCCCTTCCTCCTCAAAACGGTCAACGATCTTTTTAGCTCCGAAACAAATGGCATTCACCAAAGCTTTGAAAATATGAGGAGCTTTTGTTCCCAGAGAAAGCTGACTAATTGCTGCCTTAAGTTGCTGGTCTGCATCCGGTGTTCTTCTTCCGTTTACCCAGTCCAATGCAATCGGAACACTATCTGAGAGAGGAATTTTTTCTGCTTCAAGGGTTAATTTTTTGATAAGTCCGGTCTCCATTTCTTCAGCAAGCTTTGTCTTCTGCTCCTCTGAAATACTTTCGGAATGCATCATCACCTGATGAACCGACCACATCAGAATATCTTTATACCATGCCAGAACATCTCCAAAGGCGGACTGCCCTGCTTCAAGCCCTATCAGTCCGGGAATCACAGAGCCATCAACCTGACCGCAGATTCCTTTTACGGTTGTATCCCCAATGGCTTCCTGTGAGGCTACCATAATGTCACAGGTGGAAGTTCCCATGATCCTGATCAGGGTATTTTCTTCCACCCTGGCTCCTACAGCTCCTGAATGGGCATCAAAAGTTCCTACCGTAATAATGGTTTTGGTGGTAAGACCGGTTTTTGCGGCCCATTCTTCATTCAGATAGCCGGCAGCTTCGTCTGAAGTATAGGTTTCCCTGTATAATCTTGCTCTGAGTGCTCCCAGAGAAGGATCAAGCCTGTTGAGGAATTCTTCGGAAGGCAGACCATCCCATGACTCATGCCACATGGCTTTGTGGCCAGCTGCACAACGGCTTCTTTTAAAGGTAGCCAGGTCTTTATGATCTGATAAAAGGAAAGTCAGATAATCACAGTGCTCCATCCAGCTATAAGCAGCATTTTTTACCCCTGCATCCACTCTGCTGATGTGCAGTATTTTGGCCCAGAACCATTCTGAGGAGTAAATACCGCCTTCATATTTTGTATAATCTTCTCCACCCCAGGTTCTTGCAAGGGTATTGATTTCTTCAGCTTCGCGGATAGCGGTATGGTCTTTCCATAAAACCATCATGGCATTCGGATTCTCTTCAAATCCCGGAACCAGTGCTAAGGCTACTCCATCACTTGTTACTGGTAACGGTGAAGAGCCTGTAGTATCAATGCAGATACTAACAATCTGCTCTGCCGGTATCCCGCTTTCTCTTACAACTTCTGAAATAGTTTTCTCCAGACCTTCAATATGATCTGAAGGATGCTGTCTGAAACTATTAGCTGAGGGATTACAGAATTTACCTTCTTTCCATCTTTGATAATAGCTGACTGAAGAAGTTATTTCAGAACCGTTTTCAGTGTCAATAAGAACGGCCCGTACGGAATCTGTACCGTAGTCCAGCCCGATAACATATTTTTTCATGGTGGTGAAACGTTTTTGATTATTGAGATTTTAAATTCTCCTGATGAGATAAAAACAAATATAAGATTCTATTTTAAATAAATGTAAAAAACACACTTATTTTTAACAAAATACTGTATATCAAATAATTAATTTATTTTTACCTTTAAAACAACTAAAGAATTGGCCGGAATTTCCGTTGAAATTTCCCCATTTTTGGCTTCAGAAATCTCTTCTTTAGGTTTTATGGGTTCAGCATCGAAACTATTTTCAGTAGAAAGCTGTGGTGCGGATAGAAGGATTTTGATTATTTTCTTACCTGTTTTCAAAGTTCCCGGTTTGATATTTACTGTTTTAGCCTGAGTATCAGTATTGACCATTTTAATAATAATCTCGTGAGTTTTCGCGTCTTTTACTGCTGTAGCGTATAATTTTTCCTGGCCAGATACTGCTTTTCCATTACTTTCTATTTTCAGTACATCCGTTCCTTTATTGTTGGAGAATAATTTCTGAACATAATAATTCGGTGTCGTGTAAGATTTCAGATTATTGAACCAGATGAGATCGGGTGTCCACTGCCAGCCGTCAGCATGGGCAAAAAGCGGTGCGTAAGAAGTCATATACACCACATCTGCATTTCTTTCAAGACCGGTCATAAAAGCGGCTTCTGAAAGAGCTGTTAACCAGTTATTTTTATTATCAGGCTTTACCACTCCTACAGACTGGGCTGCATATTCTCCGGCGAAGACTTTTGGCCCGGAACGGTCATAATGGTCATATCTTCCGGCATTTTTCATAAACCAGTCGGGTGAGTTGTAATAATGTTCATCTACAATCTGTGCGTTAAGCTGCTTCAGTTCTTTCCAGCCATATTCAAAGAACTCGCCGTCGGGTGATGGTCCGCTTCCGGAAATAATCTTAATGTCAGGATATTTTGTGTGAATGGCTTTTTCAAATACTTTATAGCGTTCGATATAATCCGCTCCCCACTGTTCATTTCCCACTCCGATAAATTTTAAATTAAAAGGCTTTGGATGCCCCATTTCAGTACGGATTTTACCCCATTTTGTTCCGGAACCTCCGTTGGCAAATTCAATCAGGTCAAGGGCATCCTGAATATAAGGATCCAGATCTTCCATTTTCACCAGCTCTGCGGTATTGAACTGACAGGCCATGCCACAGCTGAGAATAGGAACAGGTTCTGCGCCCAGATCTTCGGAAAGCTGGAAATATTCATAAAATCCTAACCCGAAAGACTGCCCGTAATCCGGTGTAAGCCTATGCGGAAATCCAGTACTCCATTTATTGATGAGATATTCACGGTCTGCCACATTTCCTATTGTTTTTTTCCACTGATACCGTTCTGCCAGAGTTCTTCCTTCTACAATACAGCCTCCCGGAAATCTCAAAAATCCGGGTTGTAAATCATATAGTTTCTGAACGAGATCTTTTCGTAATCCGCCTTTTCTGTCTTTCCAGGTATTTTGAGGGAAAAGTGAGATCATATCCATGTTGACAATGCCATTTCCGGTAAATGTAATCCGCAGTTTTGCTTTTTCTACGGTTTGTGGTGATTTGAAAACGGCTGTATACTTCTGCCATCCGTTTCTCTTTATAAGTGTGGAAACTGAAGAAATTTCCTTCCCATTTTCATCAACAAGACTTGCATTTACCGCAGCAACATTTCCTGAAACATTCTCCAGATCAAAAATGAAATCATATTGTTCTCCTTGATGAAGGCCTATTCCCCTGAATCCTTCATTCTCCAGAATATAATTTTTATCATTCAGAACGGTAATTCTCGCGTAATTCTTATTGGTTTTGGCAGGATCGGAATAAATGGTCAGAAATCCGGAATCCAGATTAGGAGAAAGGGTTTTTGTGTTGGGTTGTTTCCATCCTGTGAAAGGTTCGTCAAATTCAAAACTGCGGTTTTTAATCAGCTCCGCATACAATCCGCCATCAGCTGCAAAATTGATGTCTTCAAAGAAAATCCCGTACATGGTAGGTTGTATTTTAACAGGTGCCGGAGTTTCTTTCAGATCCAGATTAAAAGTACGGACTGTATTATTCTGAGCCGAAAAAAAAGCAGCACTAAGGGAAATCGCGATGGAAAGTATTTTATTTTTTGTTGTCATAGGTCATATATTTTTGAAAGCTATTGTAGGCTTGCAATGGTTTCAATTGTTCCGAATCAATTTTTATTTTACTGTTAACGGAATACTTTTCAACCCTGCATCATCAGAAGTTCCGCCGTAAAAAATGGTATACTCGCCGGGTTTTGAAACCAGATCATCTGCTTTTTCATCATAGAAGGCAAATGAGTCTTTGGAGAGGGTCAGCTCAATATTTTTTGTTTCTTTAGATTTGATTAAAGCTCTTTCAAAAGCCCTTAACGTTTTTACAGGTGCCTGGGCATCATTATTTCTTTTGATATAAATCTGAACGACTTCTTCACCATCCCTTTCTGAAATATTAGTTACCGGAATTGTGATCGTCACATTTTCGTTGGTATTGATCATATTTTTGCTGAGTTTTGAGTTTCCGTAAACAAATTTTGAATAGCTCAGGCCATGTCCAAACGGATAAAGAGGTTTTTCCGTCATATAACGGTAGGTTCTTCCCTGCATATCATAATTTTCAAATCCCTGATGCTTGCTTGTCTTTGAAAGGGAATTGTCCAGCTGTTCAATATTGTTATAAAAGGTAATGGGTAATTTTCCGGAAGGATTATAATCCCCTGCCAAAACATCTGCTACAGCCGTTCCTCCGGATTGCCCGCCATACCAGGCATTCAACAATGCATCATAATTTTTCTCATCCTGCTCCAATCCCAGCGCGCTTCCGGTGCAAAGAACAAAGACAACAGGTTTTCCGGTTTTTCTAAGCTCCGCCAACAGGTCCCGCTGAACTTTAGGAAGGGCAATGGAAGTTTTATCACCTCCTCTGAAGCCTTCTGCATTCACCATCATCTCTTCACCTTCCAGGCTTGGAGAAAGTCCGCCCGCAAAGACAATGACGTCTGCATTTTTCACCTTTTCTCTTACCGAAGCAAAATTAACAGGGTCTTTTCTGTAGACTTCAAAGCTGATGCTTACATATTTCCCTTTTTGTGTATGGCGAAGTTCTATCTGATATTCTTTTCCTTTCTCCATTTTTACAGGAAACTCTGAAGGATGTCTTGCGTCAGGTCCCTTTCTTGTTGCGATTTCTTTTCCGTCCACGAAAAGGGTATAGATATCGGAAGTGGAAGCAGAAAACACGACCTCTCCTGTATAGGTACTTTTGAAAATCCCTGAAATGATCGCTGAGGTATTTTCTCTTCCTACATTGGGTGCAAGATGGGTTCCTCCAAAGCTGTTGTAGCTGATGGCAGTAGAATTTACGGAAGTATTGGCCGGCTGCCCTTTGAATTCATTATTATTGAAAAACTCTACTTTCATTCCTTTTGCGCCGTTTTTCTGACTGATAAAATTCTGGTATAATGACGTTCTGGAAGAAGGATCTGTTACTTCGCTTCCTTTTTCGTAGATCATTTCAGCATTCGGGAATTTGGTTTTGATTCCTTCTAAAATCGTTACAATGGAAGAAGGGGTTCCATTATAGTTTCCTAACTGCATCAATCCGTCATCAGCGTTTGGTCCTACAACGGCAATTTTTTTAATATTTCTGCTGAGAGGCAGAATATTCTTTTCGTTTTTCATCAGCACAATTGACTTTTGTGCCATTTTCAGTGCCTGCTTTTTATGTTCTTCAGAATCGACTACAGAATACGGAATGGTATTCCAGTGAACGGAAGATTTCGGATCAAGCATTCCCAGTTCAAACCAGCCTTTCAGGATTCTGCGCATCGACGCATCAATATCTTTTTCGGTAATCAGTCCGCTTGCCAGAGATTTATTCAGATTGTTATAGGTATCTCCGCATTCCAGATCCGTGGAATGTTTCAGGGCATCTGCTGCGGTTGTTTTTTCGTCAGGATGGGTGCCGTGGTATTTTTTCTGAAAGAAATCGGCCAGTGCCCAGCAGTCTGAGACTACCATTCCGTCATACTTCCATTTTCCACGGAGGATTTCAGTAAGTAAAGTATTGTTTGCACAACATGGCTGCCCGTCAAAAGCATTGTAAGCACACATTACTTCTCTTACATTCCCTTCCTGAACCAATGCTTTAAAAGCTGGCAGATAGGTCTCATACAGATCTCTTTTTGAAATTTCTGCATTGTAGGAATGGCGGTTCCATTCCGGTCCGCTGTGTACTGCAAAATGTTTGGCACAAGCGTGGGTTTTAAAAAATTTCGGATCGTTTCCCTGCAGGCCTTTTACTGCTGCAACGCCCAGAACGGAGGTAAGATAAGGGTCTTCACCATAGGTTTCCTGGCCTCTTCCCCATCTTGGGTCACGGAAAATATTGATATTGGGTGTCCAGAAGGTAAGTCCTTCGTACCGCCCTGTTTTTTGGGCTTCATCAAAAGATCTGTTGTATTTTGCCCGTGCTTCATCAGAGATCATTTCAAAAGTTTTCAAATGCTCCGGAACATCCCATGTGGCCGCCATCCCGATTGCCTGAGGAAAAACTGTGGCTGTTCCTGCTCTGGCCACTCCGTGAAGTGCTTCATTCCACCATCCGTAGGCAGGAATTTCCAAACGGGGAACTGCCTGGGAGTTATCCATCATCATCCCAATCTTTTCTTCTGTTGTGAGTAAAGAAAGGAGATTCTCAATTCTTTCATTAACCGGAAGATCCGGGTTTCTGAATGGATATTTATAATGGCTCTGGGCAAAAAATAAAGGTGCTGCAAGCGTTGCACATAGGATTATTACAATTCTTTTCATAGGTATATGGTTTCAATAAAGTCCTAAGACTTTGTGGGTTCTGTAATTAATGATTTTCTAACCACAGATTTCACGGATTTTCACAGATGACTGCGCATATTTCTTTATAAGAATGGGGTTAGCAAAGTCCGAAAAATGGCTGTTGATTTTGTGATTAATCATTTTCAACCCACTGATTTCACGGATTTTCACTGATGACTGTGCATATTTCTTTATAAGAATGGGGTTAGCAAAGTCCGAAAAATGGTTGTTGATTTTGTGATTAATCATTTCAACCACTTATTTTACAGATTTTTACGGATAATTATGTTTTCATTCTTATTTTATACAAATTGCCAGTATTATTCAGCAACAATGCAATGAAAAACAAATATAACGTTCTATTTTAAATAAATGTAAATAATACACTTAAATTAATAGTAAATCCTACTTACTTTTGGTTTTCATCTACCAAATTGTAGAAATAAAGCCACCATAAGCAGTGCTCATGGTGGCTTTGGACTCAATTTACTCTTTGATAAATTTTTGTTTTACCACAATATTATTTTTTTGAGCAACCTCAATAAAGTAAATACCAGCCGGGAAATTCCCCACATTAATTTGGTTTTTCCCTGAATTTATTTTCAACCCGGTTCTGATAACACTTCCTCTAGCATCAAAAATAGTGGCCGCTGCTTCTGACAAATCAGAATCAATGAAAAGATCTGCTTTTACCGGATTAGGATATATTTTTATTCCCTCTTTTTTAGCTTCAGCAGAAATGTTTCTGGCACTTAACGATCCGAAGTTTAAAGGAAGAACATTGGCTGAATAAGCATTTTCTTCTGTAAGATAAGCTTTGAAAGATCCTATTGCAGGCTCACTTCCGGCAGTTATTTTATAGAAGCCTGTTACTCCGTTTTCTGTTTTCAGCACATAAGCATTGGCCGGAACTTTGATGCTCTGGTAAACTCCGTTCATCTGGTTGACCGTGATAGCTTTCGGGGTAGAAACATTTCCTGAACCATTGAAAGTAATATTTCCTGTCGCATTGATGATTACCGGAGTATTTGCGGGTATAATTCCGTTGGAAATTGGGGTACAGCCGATATTGCTTGCTCCAGGTGACATCGTATAAGCAGTAACTCCGGAAGGTATATTAGCCTGGAATGGTAAGATCAGGACGTCATAACCATTAAATATACGGCTGTAAGAAGCTGTATTGGCTGTGAAGTTAAACGGCACCTGAAAATCCATACCCTGACCGGAAAGGACAAGATTTGAGCATGTAGTACCAGAGATCACATTATTGGCAGATGAACTTACGTTTGAATTCACATAATAAATGCTGTTAGAGTTGGCACTCATAGGCTGCCAGTTATTGGAAGAAGTAACTCCTGCAGCATTTCTGAAGTCTACAGAAGTGTAGTAGCCATTTTCCAGGGCATCCATCAGATAGCTATCGCTTGCGGAATAGGTTCCTCCAAATTTTGAGGCAATTTCATTACCCACATTGAAATAAACATCGCCCAGATTAAGCGTAAGCACAGAACTGTAATTGGAATTTCTCAATCCTAAAATTCCTTTGCATCCGTCTGTAAGCACCTGTCTTGAAATATCTAATGTGATATCGAAGTTTCCTCCCTGCGGAAAATTAATCTTGCCGTAATTATATGATTTCGTTACTCCCTGGCTGTTGATATAGTATAAAGTCGTATTGTCTGAGTAACTTTGTCCCGCCGTTGTATAGCTATTTACATGCAGGATCAGCTTATTGTACCTGTCATTAAGCTGAAGATATCCGTTAGCCGCAGTCATATTATTACTGATAAGAGGGCTTGGATTAGAGAACGTCACCGTTGTATTGCTGATATTGAATCCCGTACCAAAAGCTGTACTGGTAGCAGTCTGGGCTTCAATTTTATTATAATGGATATCACCGCCTGTCATGAGAGAAGCAGGCCTGTCGCCGCTTTTATTAAAAACAAATGTCATGACACTGGAAGGGCTGATATCAGCAGTAGGCCGGAATGTTGCTGTACTCAAAGAAATAGGCGTGGTAACCATATTGGATTGCGTATTGGTCAGGATTTTTGTTCCCGAAGTCGTGTAAAAAGGCAGATCAACCTTCAAACTATAGGAGTTCTGAGAAGGATTAATGACCATAAGAACAACCTGATTGCCGTCCTGCGAAATATATGAAGAGCCTTGTAAAACTCCGGTTTTGTCATCCCATTTGGCTTCTATTCTCGTCTTTCCTGTTGTGTACTTGGCATAATGTGAAAGAATATAGCCTCTTTTGGTCATTAGGCCTGCGGTGGTTCCATAAGTTCCGTCACCCATTAACCCGTAATACCTTTTGGCAGAGTAATGAATCCAGGCATTGATATTTCCCAGTAATGCATTGTTGACGCTGCTGGCAAAAGTAAAAGCATCTGTATTCCAGCTGAAATCTCGTGCCGGCTGGGTGGATGAAGAGTTCCAGTTGATCAGATATTCTGTCTGCCAGATTTCTTTATTATAATTCTGGAATTGTTTGTAGGTAGACTGCATAAGCCCGTATTGATGCCCTCCATACACTTCAAAATTAGCCATTGCCGAAGGATCCAGCAAAGCACTGGCAAAATTATCCGTAAATCCCACACTTTCCGGGGCAATCACTTTACAATTGATGAGCTGCCCATAGTTCTTGATGAAAGTGGTAATTTGTGCAGGAGTCCAGATACATCCCTGATACTGAGCCATTTCATCCGGTTCATTCTGAATGGAGATATAATCAAGCTCTACTCCGTTGTTCTGAAGATAGGTTACAAAGCTGTTGAGATAAAGGGCATAATCCTGATAATTTTCCGGCTTTAAATATCCGATCTGCTGTACCCCATTGGCGTCAGTATACACTGCATTGACATGGTTATTGGTTTTCCAGGCTGCGGGCATTGTCCACGGCGAGGCAAAAATGGTAAGTCCCATAGATTTGGCAAGCTGTGCTGTAGCCAGTACAGAACTCCAGTTGTTACTGTTCTCGGGAATATACAATCTCATAATATTATATCCGCCTTCACTCGAAGCTCCCCAAAGTGTCTGAATCTCTGATGTAGACATATGATTATAGGCAAACTGGGGACTGCAGACAAATCCTCCGAACCCTTTTATTTTCTGATAAGATGTGTTCTTATCAATTTTTACAGTTGTAAGCTGCCCATACGCCAGACAGCTGAAAAACAAACATATAGAATGAATGCTGAGAAGATTTAAATTTTTTTTCATAATGGTTTAGTTTTAGATAGTCGTGATTTTGATTTTAACAATTAAAGTAAGGGCAATAGATTCCCCATCAAGACGGTTGATTTTCAAAAACCGTCAGGAAAGTACCCTGAATGATATCAGGCAGTGATCTGTTAAATAAAGTTGCTTACAAAATCATTCGCTGTTCTATCTCTTCATTCTCTGTGAGGGAACTGTATTTCAGATTGGAATGTGAATTAAGATTAGTGTTTCATAATTAAAATGTTGTTTGTGATCAGTATTTGGTCATTTAGTGAAGCATTTCGCTTTCAGGAGCTCCTAGGTAAGAGGGTATTAATCCTCCGGTGTTGATCAGGAGTTTTTCAAGGACAATGCCGGGTTCGAGCACTCTGAAGCGTAACGTGTGTTTTCCAGCCTGCTGAACCGAATGCTTTGTAATAGATTTAATAATATGTTCGGACTGCCATCTTCCCAATTCTCCTTTGTAATGGCCGTTGAAGTTGACAATTTGCGGAGTTTCGTTGTCAAAAGAAATCTCATAACGCAATCCTTTATTATGATTAAAATTTAAAGTCGGAGCTAATAATAACTGGACTTCAAACTCCCCTTTTGATTCAAAATTGATATCATATTCCAGCCAGATATTTTCATCGCTTTTAGGATATGCATTCTGTGGAAATGTTGTCACTCCTGATTTTGTTTTTCCAAAATCAGGAATCACTTCCCAATGGATTCGATCAGAATTGCTAGTTCTTGCAAAATTTTCTGCTTCAATGGAAACATAGCCGTTTTTCTCCTGAAATATTTTTTCTTTGGGAACCTCGGCTTCAGAAATATAGGTAACTTCAGGCATTATATTTTCTTTTCCGTCTGCCCAGCTTTTATATCCTATCCTCATTTGATCCATCATATGCTTCCATTTCCCGCCGGCAATCACATTATTGTATTGATTATCCAGATAAGCATTTCTTTCAAAACATGTCTTCACTTTATCTGCGTAGAAATTGGCTTCAGGATCTTTTTTTGCTGCCAGTTCCCTGTTTTTTGCTACCGCATAGTACATTTCGTATAAATTACTGCATGCATCAATCGGGTACAGAACCAACTGATAATATGCACCTTGGTATTCTGCAGGAATCTGTTCTTTTAACCGTAAAGCTTCTACAGCCAATGCTCTGTAATCATTTAAGACCGTTTCAAATTCATGGTAATTCTCTAGGCTGTACGTTTTGCTGTCAAGCGTTTCAGGAGTTACTCTTCTGTTGTATTTGGCATACAGATTAATCATCCTCGCAATTTCCGTAGCGTGTTTTGCATCAAACTGCTGAGAAGCCCATTTCACAGTATATTCCAAAAGGTTTTTAGCATTAAACTGCTTCGGATTCCAGGCCATTTCCAGAAAAAAGCTGATCGGAAATTCCATCGGTTTTAAATCTCCTACATTCACGACCCAAAGCTTATCTACTTTATGTTCATACGAAAGGTTCATCTGTTCCCAGACTCTCTGGATGGGGCTTATATTGATCCATTTTGAATTTCTTGGTCCGCCTACATAATCAAAGTGGTAATAGATTCCATAACCTCCTCTATGCAAAGGTTTTGAAAGATCAGGGAGCTTTCTTACATTTCCCCAGTTATCATCACAGAAAAGCAGGATTACATCATCCGGAACCCTCATTCCTTTATCATAATAGTCCTGAACTTCTTTATACAATGCCCAGACCTGAGGTGTTTTCTCCGCTTTTTTACCTGTAACATCTGCAATAATTTTACGCTGATCTTTTACAATTTTCTCGAGCAGGGAAATATTGGTTCCCTCTCCCATCGCTTCGTCGCCGTCACCCCGCATTCCCACTGTAACAAGCTTTTCCCAGTTCTTACTTCTTTCGAGTCCGGATTTCCAGAACTTTTGTAAAACGTCCGCATTTTTAGCATAATCCCAGACATTCGGGAGGTTATTTTTTTTGATATACCTGTGCCAGTCGGTTTGTGCCAAAGCCATAGGTTCATGGTGGGAAGTTCCCATGACTATACCCATTTCATTGGCTAATGGTCCGCTTAGAGGATCGTCATCATAGAATGCTTTCCCCCACATTGCCGGCCAGATATAGTTTCCCTTAAGACGCAGGATCAGCTCAAAAACTTTTTCGTAAAATTTAGAATTAACTCCGCCAAAAGTTGCTCTTGCCCAGCCTCCCAATGAAGGTTCTTCATCGTTAAGGAAAATACCGCGATACTCTACAGCAGGCTCACCATCGGTATAGATTCCTTTTTTAAAGTATACATTATCTTTTTTCTCAACCGGAACGTCAGCCCAATAATACCATGGTGAAACACCTATCTGCTTAGACATTTCATAAATTCCATAAATTGTTCCCCTTTTATCACTACCTGCAATCACAATGGCTTCGGAAACGCCCGGAAAAGGATTGCTGATATTCTGAATGATATATTTTTCCCTTTTCCCTGTTAATGCTTTTCCATCCAGCTTTTTTTGCCTGATCAAAGCATCAATGGTTTTGCTTTTACCTGCTTCACCAATAATGATGACTATTCCGTTCATAACGGAATTTTGTGAAATAAGCTCAGGCTGAACACCGGTTACTTTTTGAAAATCGGATTGAAGATTCGCAACGGCACGCAGAATTCCTTTGTCCGAATCGCTGTCTGAAAACAGTGTCAAACCTGAATTGCGCTCTTTCAATACCATCGAATTTTCTGTCTTAGCAAAAGAAATAAATGGTTCGGTTGCTTTTACAAAAAATATAAACAACAACGTAAGAAACAGCGAAATGTTTTTTGTAAAATTCATACTATATCTTTTTGATTTTAATTTTTAAATAAGTTCATATCCACAAATTCTCCCATTCTTCTGTAGCCGGATTCATTGGGATGAAGAAAATCTTGGTCGTGCATATCGTTTAAGATGACTTCCGGATTTTCACTTTGCATTTGTTTTGCAAAATCTATGACGGCATCAAACTTCCCGCTGTTCCTGATCCATTCGTTTACTTTTTTCCAGGCCTCGATACGGAAAGGTTTGTCGTAGAATGACTTTCCGAAAGGAAGAATTGTTGCTCCGTACACTTTGATTCCGTTAGCATGTGCCTTATCGATCATCATCTGGTAAGCGGCAATCAGTTCTTCTGCTCTTTTGGAAGCGTCATCAGGATCTCTTGTTCCTCCCAGATCATTCACTCCTTCCAGAATGATCAACCATTTTACGCCCTGCTGATTGAGGATATTATAATCGAAACGGTCTAATGCCGTAGGGCCTAAGCCACCGCGCACCACACAATTCCCTCCAATCCCGAAATTAAGAACACTTACATTCCCGGTAGAAGGATTCGCCAGTAACCGCTGCGAAAAAATATCCGGCCAGCGATTCTGTCTGTTGGTTCCCGATCCTCTTCCGTCGGTAATAGAATTTCCCATAATAGCCACCGCATACGAAGGTTCACCGGTCTTTACATCGATGTTAAAAAGCGAATACCAATGATCTGTTTTTACAGGATTTTTAAATACCGCAGCATTGGCCTGCTCACCTTTAACTATAAAAGAGGTTGTTCTTGAACCCGGATGTCCGGTGACAGATTGGGTTACTTTTGCATAGGAAATGGTAATGGCCAGCAATGAATTAGACTTCAGGTTAAAGTTCACTTCATCAGAATAAATATCAGATCCGGGAGCAATTTTAAAATTGTTTTTATTCTCAAACGTTAATGATCTGATGGTAGCTGCATCCACATTGCTGCTATCGGACGGCACAGCAATAGAAACGGCTTTTACCGCCAGACTATCCATAGAATATTTGTTGGAAAAACGTAACCGCAATTTTTTCCCACCTACAGATACACGCACAATCTGACGCAGGGTATTCCCCGAAAGCCCCGGTTCCGGCGGAAGGTTTTTAGGTTCTACCAATTGGGGAGCCGTTGCCCAGGTAGTGAGCCACTGATCTTTGGATGACTGCTTTTCCAGTCTCCGGGAGGAAGTGCAGGAAACCAAAAATCCCGAAATGATAAAGATGTATAAGTTTTTGAAGCACATTTTTTCTGTTTTTTCTTTATCAATTTTTAATTTCTTACTATAAATCCTCCGTTCGGCTGAATTTCAATCGTAAAGTCCCCTTTTTCATTTACTTTCACTTCTTTTTCTGATGAATTTCCCTGTGCATCATCATTAATGAATCTAACTGTTTTCCCGGCGAACATCGGCAATTTTATTTTCAGTTTCCGGGATTGTTTTTCAGCATTTACACCAGCAACATACCATTGATCCGCATGTCTTCTCGCAACTACAGCATATTTCCCGGGATAGCCGTCTATGAAAACTGTTTCATCCCAAAGTGTCGGAACTTCTTTCATAAAGCTGAGCTGAAATTCCGGAGCATCGGTAAGATTGTTCGGCATGATGCCAAACATCTGAACGGGATTCTGAAACAGGACTGCTGTAGCCAGCTGAAAGCCATCTGTGGTATGCCTTTTATTTTTGTCTCTGTTGGATTCCGTTAAATATGTATTGAGGAAAGTACCTCCGAATTCCATACTTCCCACTGTATTTCTGATGAAAGGATGAAGTGTGGCAAAAAAAGCTTCCTGTTTCCGTACATCTTCTGAGAAATAGAGCATTTCTGAGGCAAGAACAGCCTCGCTTCCTGCATAATTCGGATACATTACTTCCCAGCCTCTCGGTAAAGTAGCTCCATGGAAAATAATGGTTAGTCCAAAATCGTTGGCATCTGACAGAATATCTTCGTAAAGACGCATGGTTTCCTGTTTGTCTCCTCCGAAGAAATCCACTTTCAGTCCTTTTACGCCTGCTTCTTTCAGCCATTTCATTTCCTTTTTCCGTTCAACGGATGAACTCATTTTGTTTCTCGGTCCCATCGGTGCATCATTGGCTGCTCCATTGGAATTATACCAAAGCAATACCCCGACATTTTTCGATTTTGCATATTGAATAAGCTCTCTCATACGGTCTTTCCCTATATTTTTATCCCAAAGCGCATCAATAAGAATAAACTGATATTTCAGCGCCGCAGCAAGGTCTATGAATTTCATCTGATCATCATAGTTCATACTGTTATCCTGCCAAAGAATCCAGCTCCAGGTAGATTTTCCGAACTGATACTCCTGTGAAGGCTCATACATCGGATCTACCACATCAAAAGGAATGGTAGTTTCTACGATGGGTTTCAGGGAGCTGCCTACTGTAATTGTTCTCCACGGTGTCTTTCCGGGAAGAGAAACAGCTGCTCCGGTACTTCCGAAGCCGTTATTTTCAGCAATGTTCGGATAAGCGACTTTGTAAAGGCTTTTTTCTGCTGTGGTTTCAAGGTGTGAGGCACAATATGTACTGTTCACTCCTGTCTCAGAAAGTAATACCCAGCCTTCATTTCCGATATGGAACAGACCCGGGAAAACATAGCCGTAATCAGACGATATTCCCAGCTCAGCATCAGCTTTATATCCACTTTCATAACTTGGTGCCGTGCGTGCAAAGCCTGTCATCGGCTTCATCATAGGTGAAAGAAAAGTAGTGGTTTGTGACGGGAATCTGTATCCTGTAGTTTCTGACTGTACCACAACACTCAGCCGTTCTTTCATTGGTGGAATATTATAGCGGAAAGCAATATTGTTGTTGCTGACCTGAAATTCAATGCCTATCCCATGCTGATCTGTATTGATGAAATTAACCGATAAAGTATTGGCTTTGTAATCAATCTCAGATTTTTTGATTTTTTCGTTTGTATATTTCTTAGAAATGCTATCTTTTTTGCTGTCCACAAATTTCAGATTCTTTGAAAAATCGGACTCATTGGTTACCAAACCCAGCGGGGATTTTTCAAGCATTGTTTTTCCCTGAAGGATAACATTATACAAGGCTTTTCCCTCTTCTGAAAAAACCTGAAGCTTCAGGTGTCCATCCGGGCTTGAAATTTCGGCTACCTGCGCAAAGCTTTTGCTGATCAGGAACAGGCTGAATATGATATATAAAACTTTTTTTCTCATAATTAATTATTTTCAAGAAACGTCCAGTAATCGAAATACATAATATCTGTTGAGGCTTTTCCATTGAATACAAAGTACAGATCATGAATGCCGGTAATCTTTTCAGTAAGCTGAACTTTTACGGTTTCCCAGCGGTCATCCCCGCCCGTCAGCGGAACCTTTACCGTTGCGGCAACCGGGCCGTTCATTGCATCCAGATGAATGGTCATTGTTACTTCACTGTTATGGGTCGTTCCTACTCTTGCAGAGAAAGCACCAGCTCCTTTTTTCCGGAAGTCCACATTCTTTACACTGGTATACGCTCCATTTTTCTTTGCTTTGATGAAAACACCAGCCTCTTTATTCTGATAGGATTTTACATTTTCCGACCATGCAATCATTTCTGCCTGATTAAACGAATAAGGATTAACTGCTGCGATAGCTTTTGTAATTCCATTAGTCATTTTAAATGGCGAAATAGAACCGTCTTTATTGAATGTAAGCTCTTCCAGACTTACCGATCTTGTAAACCCGCTTCCGCCCGGCAATGCCCCATTGTGATAAAAGAAATACGTTTTCCCGCGGAAATCAATAACACCGGGATGATTGGTGAATGACTTCCCTTCTGTAGGCATCACAATTCCTCCATATTTCCAGGGGCCCTGTGCTGTTTTACCTGTAGAATATCCTATGAATTCAGGAAGCGGACCGCCCGGCCAGAAAAGATAATACAGGTTTTTTCTTTTGTACAGCCATGGGCCTTCTTCGTATTTTGCAGGTCTTTCCGGGTTAGGTTTGCCATCCCTTTTTCCAAATGATTCTTCGGTCATCGGAACTTCTGTAATATTCCCGGAATAGGAGATCATATCTTCATTCAGCTTTACGTATTTAAGCTTAGGATTTCCCCAGTACATATGGGCCTGTCCGTCATCATCCACAAAAACGGTTGGATCAATATCTCCCCATTCGCTCTGAACAAGAGGTTTTCCCAGCGGATCATGAAAAGGCCCCAACGGACTGTCGCCAACAGCAACCCCTATAGCGCCTTTGTTATTGGTTTTGGACCACATCGGAACGTATAAAAAAAACTTTCCGTTTCTTTCTACACATTGTGCGGCCCAGGCATCGCGTTTCGCCCAGTCGAAATCTTTATACGAGAGAATTGTTCCGTGATCTGTCCAGTTCACCATATCATTGGTGGAATACACTTTCCAGTCGTTCATGGTAAACCAGGTGGAATTGTCTTCATCGTGTGTGGTGTACACATACAGCCTGTCATTGTAGACCATCGGTGCAGGGTCTGCAGTATAATTGGTCTGAATAATAGGGTTCTGCGCTGATAAGCCTTCGGAAAAACCTATCAGACAAAGCCCCAGTATATATTGTATTGTATTTTTCATAGTCAGTTTTATTTTTTCTGAAAGCTCCAGTAATCGAAATTAAATAACTTTCTTCCTGCCGTAATATTTTTGCCCTGGAACACAAAGTATACATCGTGAACACCGGAAACAGATTCTGAAATTTTTGAGGTCAGGGTTTTGAACTCTTCCCAGCCACCGGTTCTCGGAATCTCAATCTGGGCTATTTTCGGTCCTTTAACATCATCCAGATGAACTTCCAGAATACCACCATCGATTCCTGCTGCAACGGAAGCTGAAAATGCAGAAGCCCCTTTTTCAAAATCCACCGAACGTACTTTGATATAGCCTCCCGCTCTGGCATCGGAGACATATACTCCGGTTTTCCTGCTTTCGGAAGTGCTGCATTTTTCCGACCATGCCATGGTTTCTGCTTCAGTTCTCTGGTATGGATTTAAGGTTCTTGCCGGAGATACGCCTTCTTTGGTCATGCTGATCTTCGGAATAGTCCCGTCAGCATTATATCTGAATTCTTCTACAGCAGTTGAGCGTCCGTAGCTTCCTCCGACCGGCAATAAGCCGGTATGGTAAAACAGGTAGGACTTTCCTTTGAAATCGATAATTCCGCCATGGTTGGTAAAGCTGTTAGTAGGCTGGTCGGTCATTATTTTCCCCTGATATTTCCACGGCCCGGTTGGCGATGGGCTGGTTGAATAGGATAAACATTCTGTTCTTCCGGTCATTCCGGCGTACATCATATAATATTGATTGTTTCGCTTGTAAAGCCATGGTCCTTCTACATATACATCATCAAATTTTTCCTGCTTTTGCAGAACTTCATCAGCTTTTCCAGGACGTCTCAGTCCACCGAAAGCTTCCACCGATTGTGGAATTTCTGTGATTTTCCCCTGATAGGAAGTCATATCTTTATTGAGTTTCACATAAAATAATTTACTGTTTCCCCAATACAGATAAGCCTGTCCGTCATCATCTATAAAAACCGTCGGGTCAATATTATCCCAGGTTCCGGTTGAAATCAGAGGTTTTCCCAAAGCATCTCTGAAAGGCCCTGTAGGACTGTCAGACACCGCAACCCCAATAGCCATATTGTTGTCAACAGTCTGTACACAGATATACCAGTAGAATTTACCGTTTCTTTCAATACACTGTGCTGCCCAGGCTCTGTCCCGCGCCCAGCTGAAAGACTCTAAAGAAATAGGCGAACCATGGTCTGTATAATTGACCATATCTTCCGTGGAATACACCCGCCATTTGGTCATCGTATAAAAATCAAATCCCGGCTGATCATCCCCTGTATAAACATATATTTTCCCTTTATAGACCATGGGAGCCGGATCTGGTGTAAAATGGGTCTGAATAACCGGATTCTGCGCAGAAATACCAATCCCTGCCAACAGAAAAGAAAGTGTGATATATTTTAAGTTTCGTTGATTCATATCTTAATCTTATTTATTTGAGTGAAATGAATTTATAATAAGCAACACCATGTGCCGGAATATCCAATGGAAGACTTTTTTTGTCTGTGTTGATTTCTGCAATATTCTTCTGTCTCCAAAGGTCCCGCACCGTCTGAACACCGGAAATTCCTAATTTTTTGAAATCTTGATATGACAGCTTTACTTTTTCTCTTCCGAAATTGGCAAAAGCTACCGCTTTGCTTCCGTCTTCCAATTCTTTGACATAAATTCTAAGTTCGCCGATGGTCTGTAAACAAACACCCTGTTTTCCCAAAGCATCCTGATTGACGGCGATAACCTCATCATTCGTCAGAAGGTTTAAGGTAAAATCATCCAGTTTCTCAAGATCACAGCCAATCAGCAACGGGGCTGAAAAAATGCTCCACAGACTCATATGAAGATACTGTTCATCAGACTTCAACCGGCTCTGATGTGGATTTCCCCAGCCGACAACGCCAACAACCAGCATATCCGGATCGTTCCGGTTTCCGGGTTTCGCAAAAGGAGCCGCTTTATCCTGAGCAAGAGCAATATTCTTTACGCTTGACCAGGTATCTGTAATATCGTTGGTGGTACGCCAGGATTGTGCATTGACCTCATCACCCCACTTCCACACATCGCCCATTCCATATTGGCAGAGGTTGTACACGATGTCTCTTGGCTGCTGCTTCAAAAGGCTTCCCATCAGTTTGAACGGTTTTACACCTTTATCCGGATCTCCGCCACCCTGAAAAGCAAGAGAAGGAACTTTATCGGGATCATTATCCGGCAGCCCGTCAATCACTCCACCATAACTGCACCAATCGTATTTAAGGTAATCAACGCCCCATTTGGTATAGCTTTCAGCATCCTGTTTTTCGTAACCGTAGCTTCCGGCACATCCGCCACAGGTCCATGGACCGGGGGAAGAGTAAATTCCCATTTTCAGGCCATTGCCATGAATGTAATCTGCAAGGCCTTTCATATCGGGAAATTTGGAATTGGTCAGGATATAACCGTTTTCATCACGCATTTTTCCCTGGAATGAAGGGTCTTTTCCATCCCTGTTATACTGCCAGGAATCATCGATATTGATATAATTCCATCCGTGATTGATTAATCCTGACTTTATAAGGGCATCTGCAGCACGTTTCACTTTGTCGGCAGAAACTTCATGCCCGAAGCAGTTCCAGCTATTCCAGCCCATTGTAGGCGTGAGGGCGATTCTGTCTCCACATTCTATTTTTAATTTTTTTGAAGCTGAACCTTTTGCATTCTTAGCATTCAAAGTCACTTCATAACTTCCTTTAGAATCTATTTTTCCAGTGATGATTCCGGTCTGTGAATCTATTGTTAAACCTTTCGGAAGGTTTTTCGCCGTAAAAGTCATTGGTCTGTCGCCCGTTGCTGCAATCCTGAACAAAAAAGGTGAGCCAGGACGAATTCCGTAAACGCCTGCTGAATTAATTTTTGGAGTTGCCGCAGGTTTTGGCGTCAAAATATAAGGTACTGACGAAATCGGGTTAAATGTTGTCAGTTTTGCACCGCCTGCTGTTTCAAACTTAGCATCTGCCCAATCAGCGTGGTCATAATAAGGTCCGTTTCCACCGTCTGTTACGACTAATTCTAATTGTTTTACACCTTTCAGCGAAACGGAAACAGGCTTTGCTTTATCGCCTAATTTCATTACCCCGCTAGACCAAAGTTTTTTGTTGTCGCCGTAAATTTCAAATTCGGCAGTGGGATTTTGACCTTTGATTTCATCATCCATTCCCACCATTGCGGTAAAGCTTTTTGCTTTCCCGTTTAATCTAATCAACAAAGAACTTTCAGCGTGAGTTCCAAAGCCTCTTTTGAAAACTTCGCCGGCAATGGTCAGTTTTTTGCCATCCACAGAAGTATTAACTCCCGGCTTTCCGTGCCCTTGAGTAGCCACACTCAAATCTAGCTTATCCAGCCAAACGGTTGACTGTGCATTAAAACAGTACCCGGCAATTAAAAAACTGAAAATAAAGACTTTAAATCTGAACATTTTTAAAATTGTAACTGATATATTAATATAACTCATAACAATGACTTAAGTTTTGGCTAAAGCCAATTGTATTCTTTCTTTATAAAATGGGCTAAAGCCCATTCCTATTGATATTCCTGAATCCAGCTTTAATTTTCATTAAACTTCCACCAATCGAAATAGAAAAGATCTCTATCTCCTCTGAATACGAAGTACAGATCATGAATACCTGTAAAAGTTTTAACAGGTGTTTTAATGGTTTTGAAAATGTCGCCTTCTGCTTTTCCTGTTACTTTTACAATTCCTAAAACCGGCCCGTCGACCGCATCAGCATGAATTTCTATATTTCCTCCATACAATGCTGCTACTGAAACTTCTATCGTTTGAGCTCCTTTAGAAAAATCCACACCCTGAACCTTTAGATAATCTCCATTGTTGATGGATGAAACCACCATTCTATCGGTGATTCTTTTGCCTGTATCATAAGGATTATTTCTTTCCCACTCGGTCATTTTCTCGGTTTTCAAACCTTCACTAAATGCGATAGTTTCTGCTTCTACTTTATTGTAGGGATTGAGGGCAGCAATTCTTTTTACGCCTTCAGAATTCCAAAAAGGTAATTTCCGGATAGTCCCGTCAGCATTGTATTTCATTTCGCTTACACAAACCGAACGGCGTTCGTAATGTTTGCTCATCGTCTGTTTCCCGATATTATAATTGAATCCGAAAACATAAGTTTTCCCTTTATAATCAATAATTCCCGGATGGTTTCCGTTGGAACGTTTGTCACTGTCCATAATCATTCCTTTGAATTCCCAGGGTCCGGTTGGAGATTTTCCCATTGCGTAGCCAATTCCTTCAGGACAGCAGGTTGATGCATAAGCCAGATAATAATTGTTCTTTTTCTTCCAGACCCAAGGTCCTTCCTGGTAATGAAACGGATCCGGAGAACCTTTCACTTTAGCTATTGAAGGATCTTTTACGACGTCTCCATTGACAGAAATCATATCTTCGTTCAGCTTAACGTACCAAAGATTAGGGTTCCCCCAATAAAGATACGCCTGCCCGTCGTCGTCAATCAGAACGGTTGGATCTATATCATCACCTGAATTTTTCACCAAAGGCTTTCCTATGGGATCTTTGAATGGGCCATACGGACTGTCGGCCACTAAAACCCCGATCCCTCTTTGTCCTGGCATCGGGCAATACATATAAAACTTACCGTTTCTTTCGATCACCTGCGGGGCCCAGGCTCCGTTTTCAGGATCGGTCCATTTGAAATCTTTTAAAGAAGCCACTATTCCATGATCAGTCCAATTGACCATATCAACAGAAGTGTAAAGCAGCCAGTTTTTCATTTTAAAACCAAACGCATCATCTTCGTCATGGCTGGTGTAAAGAAAAACCGTGTCTCTGTAAACCATTGGTGCCGGGTCGGCAGTGAATTTGGTCTGGATGATCGGATTTTGGCCAAAACAAACCTGGAAAAACCCTAATGCTATTATTAAACTTAAATTTTTCATATTCAATATTTTAAGTTTATTTAAAATGAATATCTGTTTTTTTCCCTGAATAACTTACCGTTTTCTGTTGGCCATCAGGAAAAATCAGAGTAAAACTCCTTGTCTCAATCATCCCTTTGTATTTACCTTTCCGGTCACCTATCGTGAGTGTTTTGGATTTTTCATTCCAATGAAAAAGTATTTCCGTATAGGCTCCTTTTTCGTAATTATAATTATCGAATTCATCTTCGTATACAATGAAATCGGTATCGCTTCCCGGATAAACTTTTATGGTAAGACGATCCCATTTTTTTTCAGTGGCATATTGTACATCAGGCCCCAACGGAATGATACTTCCTGCTTTTGCATACAAAGGAATACTCTGAAGATTAACAGATTTCTGAATTTCCTTTCCTCCGCTGTGTTTTTCATTAGTCCAGAAGTCGAACCAATCCGTTCCTTCCGGGAGATAAACTTTAACGGTTTTATTTTGGCTAAAATCTATGTTGGTAACTGAATTATCCTTATTGCTGTCGGTTTTATTCCAGCCTTCATTTTCATCGGTTTTAACTGTCTTTTCAGGAGTATATTGGGCATTGAGAACCGGCGCCACCAACAATGATTTTCCAAAAAGATATTCATTATTCATATCCCATGTTTTTTTGTCTGAAGGAAAATCCATGGAAAGAGCTCTCATAAAGCTGGACCCGTTTTTTGAAACATCATGGGAAACAGAATAGATATACGGTAACATACTGTAACGCAGTCTGATGAATTTTTCTATCGCATCATAAACAATGTTTCCTTTATTCCCAAACTGATAAATTTCTCTCGCAACATCAGTTCCGTGTGAACGCATCATCGGCGTAAAGGTTCCATATTGAAGCCATCGGACATACAGTTCCTGGAACATTGGATTTTTTGAACCTCCATTTCTTTTATACACACCAGCAAAGAAACCTGCGATATCGGAATTGAAATTCGGATTTCCTGTAAGACTGAAATTTAATCCTGCAGGCACCTGTTTGCGTAATGTTTCCCAAGAAGAATTGACATCGCCGGACCAGGTATTGGCTGCATATCGCTGCTGGCCTGCAAACGCTGATCTTGTTAAGATAAAAACCCTTTTATCACTAGTAGCTTCACGCTGATGGTCATAAACACCGCCTACTGTCATCAACGGATACGCATTTCTTACTTTTCTGAATGAGCCAAGATAGGTTTTAGTGTCCAGATCTTCCGCTTTCTGGCTGAGATGATCGGGTTCTGTTGAATCCATCCACCAGGAATCCACTCCCAGACTGAAAATACCTTTGTTCAGGTATTTCCAATAAATATTTCTCGCTTCGGGATTATATGCATCATAAACACGGACACCGGAAGGATAATTCATATCCGGAGGCCAGACATCACGGCCTGATTCCGGCCAGGTACTGATGTTGAAAAGCATACCCTTTGGATCCATTTCACGGTACTGCTTGGTCATTGGTCCGAATGATGACCAGATGGAAACCGAAAGATGGGCATTCATATCATGGATATCCTGTACCATTTTTTTAGCATCCGGAAAGTCAGGACTGATGAAGTCCATGGCATTCCACTGATAATTGTTTCCCCAGTATTGCCAGTCCTGTATAATTCCGTCTAAAGGAACTTTCAGATCGCGGTATTTTTTAACCACCTCTGTCAGCTCATCCTGGCTTTTGTAACGTTCTTTGCTTTGCCAGTAGCCATATGTCCATAAAGGAAGCATGGGTACATTTCCTGTGAGGTCACGCATTCCGGCCACTACGCCATCCGCATTTTTACCATAGATAAAATAATAATCAATACCATCTCCCACTTCAGATGAGAAAGTTGTTTTCTGAGGAGTATCGGTAAATTGTGTGGGTGAATAGTTGTCCCAAAAGATGCCATACCCTTTTACAGACTGGAAAAAAGGCACAAAATCCCAGGTATTATTCTGAATCATTTTTACATCGGTATTCCGCTGGGACATTTTTCCGTTTTGCAGAATTCCCAGACCGTAAACAGGTTCATCTTTTTCAAGCTGAAAATCCTGTCTTACAGAATAAGTCTGTGTTCCGGCATCATTAAATGGTTTGAAATCATTTGCGGTTTCTTTCAAAAGCTCTTTTCCGGATGGCAATGTATAGGTGATCACTCCATTTTTAGTATTAATGGAAAGCAGAAGGTCATTTGTTTTTAATAAAATAACATTATTTTTTTCTGAAACTGAGAATTTGATTTTCTGCTCCTGTTTAATGACCGACAAACTATTTTTGACAAATGATTTTCCGGCGGGATATTTAATAATCCTGATCGTATTTTCTCCATAAAATTTCACTTCAACATTCATATGATCAGCAGAAAACTTCAATCCTGAATCTGTTTTCTGATAAGACTGCGCACTGACATTTACCATTCCGGAAAACATGATGACTGTAATGATAGAAGTTTTGGTGTTCATCTTTGTAAAGCTCATTTCATTTCAGATTTGAATTATTATTCTTTATACTATTGGCTTCAAAACATTAAAGTTGTTTTAACTTTTATATTTATTATTTTTAACCACAAAAGGCACAAAAGTTTTAAACTTAAGTTTTTTGATTCCTTCTTATATGAACTTTTCTGCAGTTTCATTTTAAACTTACTTAAGCGCACTCAAGTGGCTTTAAATAAAAGCTTTTGTGACTTTTGTGGTTTTATAAAGTTTAAGTCACTTTACTATTTAAAAAGTATCTGGGCAAACTGATGCAGACTATTTCTCCAAACCGGCCATGTGTGGCCTCCCGGATAATCGGTGTAAGAATATTTAATTCCTGTTTTATCCAGTTCTTTCAGCATTTTCTGACCATTTTCATAAGCAATATCATCTTTTCCGCCCATGGAAATCCAGAAATTTCTGATGTTGGATGAAAAAGCAGATTTATTTTCATTTAAAAATTTGTACTGTTTATCAGCAACATCCTGAAGCAGCGGCAACATATATCCTGAGCTGAAAACTCCCAGACCGGAAAACATATCAGAATTCTGAATTCCGGCATACAGCGTATAAATTCCACCCATGGAAAGTCCTGCCAACGCACGGTTTTCTTTACCTTTTTTTATCCTGTAATTAGATTCGGCAAACGGAATGATGGATTCTTTCAGTTCTTTTTCAAACATCTGAAGATTGCGTTCACCAAAGTTCCGGATTCCGCCTTGTCCGATATTCGCATCCGGCATAATGATGACCATTTTTTTTGCTTTTCCTTCTGCGATCAGATTGTCCAGAATCAGATTGGTCTTGCCCTGGTTGGCCCAGCCGCTTTCATCTTCACCTCCGCCATGTAAAATATACAGTGCGGGATAAAATTCAGCAGGATTCTGGTCGTAAGCCGGTGGCGTATAAATAAAAACTCTTCTCCAGGAATTGGTGACTTTGGAATAGAAATTTTTAATACGGATATCTCCATGAGGCACGTCTTTTAATGCATAGAAATCATCTCCTTCGAAAGGAATATCTATTCCACTGGCATACCTTCCCATTCCGTAGAATGTTACGCTGGATGGGTCTGCAACCGCAACCCCATCAATCAGCAAAGAATAATAATGGAAACTTCCGCTTTGAGGATCGGTTATGCCTGTCCAGAAGCCGTCAGCATCTTTTTTCAGGTCATATTTTTTTCCTAAATCGATCTGAACTTTTTGCGCTTCCGGTGCCTTCACTTTGAACATCACTCTTCCGTCGGGAAGGATTTGAGGATACTGTGCATTTCTGATATTGGTTGCCGCGGGAGTTCCCAAAACGGTAAATCCTTCAAACTTCGTTGTATCAACAGGCTTAAACAACAGCTGTGAAAAAATGTATAAATCATTTTTCCAAACCTTAAAATCATGGCCGCCCGGTTCTATATAAAAGATATGAGGAATTTTATTTTTTCTCAGATAATCGCTGGTTCTTTTGCTGAAAGGCATCAGCCCGTCTGCATCGCCACAGGAAATAAAAATCAGCTTCAGCTTTAACGCATCCTGTGGATTGGGTAAAAGCTTATTGGGTTCTTTTGTATTGGGTGCAGAAGAAAATGCGCCCAGCCAGGCAAACTTACCGATGTTTCCGAAAGCAAAATTCTGTGTCTGTCCGCCTCCCATTGACAATCCTGCCAAAGCACGGTTTTCACGGTCTTTTTTAACCGGATATTTTTTCTCTACAAACGGAATCAGGTCATTCAGCAGATCTTTTTCAAAAGTTGCGAAAGCCTCAACTTTATCCTGAGCCATTATATTTCCTGTCGCTCTGTCATCCTTCATCGCACGGCCGTTGGGAAGTACGACAATCATCGGCTGCAGTTTTCCCTGTGCATACAGATTATCCAGAATAATATTGGGTTTTCCCTGATTGAACCACTCTTTTTCATCCCCGCCGATGCCGTGAAGAAGATAAAGAACGGGATATTTTTCACTTTTTTTGAAACCCGGTGGTGTGTAAATCAAAGCTTTCCTTGTTGTTCCAACGGTTTTTGACGGATATTGAATCGTGTCAATTTTCCCATGGGAAATAGCAGCATTTTCCACATCGAAACCCTGAGGCGCCTGTTGATCAAAAGTTTGTGCAGAAACGAACATTCCCGACAAAAAAAGTCCTAAAGCCAATATAACTGATTTATTCATGATTTTTATTTGTATTTTCTACACTTATTATTTCAGATAAAAAAATAATAGCAAGGCTGTTCAAAGTTTTATATTAATTATTTTTAACCACAAATCGAAGATTCGACGAAGTCAAAAGGCACAAAAGTTTTAAACATTTAAGTTTTCTTCAGAGCCAAACCTTATGCATAATAAATACACCTAAGTTTTGTGAAAATCTCTGATTTTCAGCTTATGTGAACTTTTCTACACAATCATTTTAAACTTACTTAGGTAGACTCAAGTATTTTAAAATGAAAGCTTTTGTGCCTTTTGTGGTTATGTTAAGTTCAAACAACCTAACATTAATTCTATCTATTTACAGCAGACTTTTATCTGCTTTGATTTTATTTTCCAGCTTCACTGACTCTGAAAAAGTCCACATCTACAAATCCTCCGGTATTTTTAGTGGCATAATTAAAAACTGCGAATTTCGAACCCATAAAAAATCTACGGTAATCAAAGATCATTTTGTAGTCTTTTGCCATTTCCGTCCAGTTCTTCTGATCCGTACTGTAATAAAAATCTGCAAGATCTTTTCCGAGGTTAAAATCGGCATCAATACGAAGGAAAACTTTATCAGAATTAAGAGGAATCCGTTTTTTTTCTTCTTTTTTAACTCCGGTAATGGCTTTTGTTTTATTGTCCAGACTTACTTCATTGGTTGAAAAAACAATGAATTTTTCTTTACCCTCCTTTACTATTGATAAAATCCCGGAATCCCCGTTGAAAGCACTGAAACCGGCAACATCACCATCTTTCATTCCTTTAAGGTCCATTGCGACAACCGCTGAAGAACCCGGACCTTCCATTCTCTGGGTCAAGGTATTGGGTGCCGCGTACAGATTGTCTACTACCCTGCTGGTTTTCAGCCTCAGAAAGCCTTTTCTTTCTGATAAAGACCAGGCTTCATTCACCGGATTATGATTCCATTGCCACTGGATTTTCATTGTTTTATCAGAGAACTCATCGCTTTCCACCAGATGATTTTTTGCTTTGAACGGCGGAAGCGGAACTTCTCCTTTCAAAGGAACTTTTCCGTTATCTCCCAGTACCGGCCAGTCATTTTCCCAGTGAA
Source organism: Chryseobacterium sp. NRRL B-14798 (assembly GCF_050470705.1). Lineage (NCBI taxonomy): Bacteria > Pseudomonadati > Bacteroidota > Flavobacteriia > Flavobacteriales > Weeksellaceae > Chryseobacterium > Chryseobacterium sp. NRRL B-14798. The sequence goes on from NZ_JBFLUL010000005.1 coordinate 3,122,942, forward strand.
CAGGCAGAAGCAACGGAACACGTCCAACCCCATTTCTGTCCTGGAAAATAAGGGAATACCAGTTTCCGTTTTTATCATCAATCAAAGCGCCTTGCCCTGCATAGGAAAATCCTAAAAAATTATCTTCCAGAATTACTTTTTTCTCGTAAGGACCTGTCACTTTATCTGCACTGTAGACTACCTGACGGCGTTTTTCGTTTCTTGGCCAGGATATCATCATCATATAATATTTTCCGTTTCTTTTGATGATCTGATTACCTTCCAGAAGCCCGGTTTCCGAAGCATCTTTCTGAAATACCTCAGTTCCATCCGGATTTCTGATCACTTCTTTAAAATCAGGACTCAGTTCAAAAACTTTGTTGGAAGTAAAAACGTATATCCTGTCATCATCATCGAAAAACAGTGAAGCATCATGAAAATGCCGTGTTCTGGTGATGAGTTTCCATTTTCCTTTTTCGGGATGATCAGTCACATAGAAATAGGATTTGAAAGGTTCATCATTCGGAGAAAACAAAACATAATATTTCCCTTTATGGTAGCGAATTGATGAAGCCCATTGGCCCCTGCCGTAAACGGTTCCGTTCAATAAATCATATTTTGAGTTGTCATTCAAAGTGTCAAAAACATACCCGGACATTTCCCAATGTACCAGATCTCTGGAATGCATTACCGGAGCTCCGGGCATCAGATGCATGGTGGTACTGATCAGGTAAAAATCATTTCCGTTTCTGGTAATGGATAAATCCGGTGCATCTGCCCAGATGATGGGATTGGTAAATGCGGTACTCTGTTTTCCGGAAGGATTTACCTGGGCTGAAAGAAGATTCAGCCCGATAAATCCCAATAAAGAAACTATATAAGATTTTTTGATTTTCACGTTTTTGATGTTTTGGTTCGATTTGATTCTTTTCAGTCTTAAAAGGAAACACTTCGACAAGCTCAGTGTGACATTGCTAATACTAACTTAATTCGGTACAATATCATTGGAAGAGGTGCTGTAAAGCCCGATAAGGCTTCCTGTAAAACCTCCCGCTACATCGGTAGAAAGTATATCTCCTGAAACCGGTCCGCCAAGGTTTTTATAGTTCCTGCCATCCAATGAATAATTAAAGCTATGTTCATCTTTATCAGCAACAACCTGCAGTTTAACCGGTTTGGATAATGAAATTTTCTCGCTGGCGATCAGCTTTGATTGGCCTTTTTCTGTTCTTTCCAATACGATGTAGAAATCTTTATCTTTTTTCGTGATTCCGAAAACATAATTGAATGTTTCGCTTTGGTAGAGGGTAATTCCAGCCAATTCTTTTTGCGATTTTGGTTTATAATCCAGGGTTACGGAAGTTTCAAAGTCTTCGTGCTGTAATCTGTGGAACAAAGATGAAATCGGAGCCAACGCTTTGATGTTCGTTTCCATTGGATTCACTTTTACACCATTTTTTGTTGCAGTAATGAAGTTTTCACGAGGACCACGCATGGCAATCCAACGGAAATCGAGGTTTTTATCGGTTAGTTTATCGTTGTATGTAAAGTTGCCGTTCGGGAAAAATCCGGTTTGTCCGGTTTGATTCTGAACACCTTGTGGCATTTTCAATTTTGGTTTCATCGGAACCAGGCCATTTTGGAAAACAGGATACGTTCCGCTCCAGTCTACAGGAAGAATGAACGTTTCACGGCCTTTGTTAACACGGTTGCTGACATTCGGACGAATTGCTAAAAATACGCCATACCATTGTCCGTTCGGACCTTCCACTAAATCTGCATGACCTGCCCAATCCACTTTTTCCTTTCTGTCTCTCGGAAAATATCTTTGCGTAAGAATTGGATTATTTTTAGCGGGAACAAACGGTCCTTTCGGAGAATCTGCCATAAAAATCACTTCGCTATGGTTGCCTCCGGTTCCGCCTTCTGCACACATCAGGTAGTATTTACCGTTCTTTTTGTAAATATGGGGACCTTCAATCCAGATCGGTTTTTGGGAAAGATCCACGCCTCCGTTTACAATAATCTTATCCGAGCCCGCAACTACCTGGTCTTTTTCGAGATCATAGTCCCAAATCTTAATAACACGGTGGCCGTTGTACTGCTCAGTACCTTTCGGCGGAGCATCATTGTGAACGATATATGCTTTTCCATCATCATCAAAGAAAACAGAGGGATCAATACCGTCAAAGTTTAGCTTTTGGACTTCGCTCCATCCTTTTGACGGATCTTTGGTTTTTACGACCATATTTCCGATACCACCTGCAAACTGGGTAGTAATCATATAAAAAGTATCGTTGTGCTTATTGTATTTGATATCCGGTGCATAAATTCCATGCGAAACGCCCGAATTTTCAACTTTAAGCTGGGAAGGTCTGTCTAAAACGTGCCCTACCTGCTTCCAGTTTACCAGATCTTTAGACGTAAAAATCGGAACGCCCGGAAACATTGAGAAAGAAGAGTTTACCAGATAATAATCGTCGCCTTTTTTTGTAATGCTTGGATCGGGATAACAGCCCTGTAAAATCGGAGAATAAAATTCGTCCGGTTTAAGAGGGTTGTCATTATATATTTTATCGTTTCCACGGTAATTAAAGTCTGAGAATGTCTGGGCAGAAATCGAAGTCACCGATAGCAAAGCAGCTGCTGCAAGGATATTCGTTTTATTTCTGAAGAAAGCTAAATTCATTATATTCTGTTTCATTGTTATTCTTTTTTTATAGTTTTTAAAATGTATATTTTTGAATAGGTGTTGTTCTTTTTAACGCTAAGTCCGCAAATTTTTTAACTACATCCTTAATAAGGTTCACAAGGGCGTTACACTCAGCAATGCGTATCATATTTTATTATTATAATCGATTACAGATCATTATTTAATAGTTTTTATAAGGTTTTCTTGCGGTTGATTATTTTAATCAATCCCCAGGCTGTAACATAGGATATTCCGGCTATGAAAAATATAATGTTGTAGCCCCCGTTGATGTTTCCTGATTTTTTAAAAGCGTCGAGAACAATTCCGATAAAAAGGGGAAAAATGATTCCTGCCGCTGAGCCCAGCATTCCGCCAAAACCAATGACAGAACTGACATAATTGTTGGGTAACTGATCTCCGACCGTAGTCATAAGATTGGCTCCCCATCCTTGATGTGCAGCTGTTGCAAAGGCAATGATGATTGTGATCATCCACATATTATCTACATATTTTGAGAACATGACCGGAACTACCATCAAAGCAAACAATAACATGGTAATGCTTCTGGCTCTTCCGATAGCCCAGCCTTTTTTGATCAGAAATGATGAGAGATATCCTCCACCAATACTTCCGATCGTGGTTCCGCTGTAAATAATAATTAACGGAAGAGATGGTTTGGTTAAATCCATTTTGAATACATCCGAGAAATAGGCCGGCAGCCAGAACATGAAGAAATACCAGATAGGATCGGTTAATATCTTACCGATGGCAAATGACCATGTTACTTTATATTTCAGTAATTCCGATAAAGGAATTTTGGTTTTCTCTTCTGTTTTTTCAGTCTGATCGCTTTTTATATACTGCAGTTCTTCCTTGCTGATATTTTTAGCTTTTTCCGGTACGGTATAAAATTTCCACCAAAGAATAATCCAGACCATGCCCAAAGCACCAATCCATACAAAGGTCTGTCTCCAGCCGTAATGCCCAAGAATGACCGGAACCAATAGCGGGGCTAAAATAGCTCCCACCGTCGCTCCTGAGTTAAAAATTCCCGTTGCCAGTGCTCTTTCTTTTTTGGGAAACCATTCAGCCACTGATTTGATGGCGGCAGGAAAGTTTCCTGCTTCACTGATGCCTAAGGTACTTCTCGCAATGATAAATCCGATGGTACTTTTTACAAGACCATGTCCTATAGAGGCCAAACTCCATACAATAAGAGAAACCGCATACCCGATTTTGGTTCCTACCTTGTCTATAAACCTTCCCATGGCCATATAACCGATGGCATAAGTCGTGGTAAAAGCCATGACGATATAGCTATAATCTTTTTCATCCCAGCTGAATTCTTTTTCCAGCACAGGTTTCAGCAAACCCATTACCTGACGGTCAAGGTAATTGATCGTAGTGGCGAGAAAGACAAGGGACAGCATCCACCATCTTATATTGCGGTTGTGAGGAGCCTGCATTGAGTTATTGATTAAGTTGTTGTAATAAATTTTTTGTTTTACGAGTCAGTGCTTCTTCATTAATATCTTTTCCGATGAGAGAGCTTCCCAGCCCTGCTGCTATGGCACCTCCATTGAGCCATTCCCTGATATCTTCAGTTTCAGCATGAATTCCTCCGGTGGGCATAAAATTCATTCCCGGAAAAACAGATTGCACCGATTTGATGTAGTTCTTTCCTAAAGCATCAGCCGGAAATATTTTAACCAGTGTTAACCCATTCTGATGCGCGATATTGATATCGGAAGGGGTAAAGCAGCCCGGAATCAGAAGGATCTTTTTTTCGAGAGTATGTTTCACCAATGCCTCATTGATAACAGGCGTAATGATAAAATCTGATTTTACGTTAGCATAATCATCCATTTCCTGTATATTTTTTACCGTCCCGATTCCTAACAGAAGACCAGGAAATTCTGTATGGGAAATTTCTTTCAGCTTAGTGAAATTTTCCAATGCCTGATGGCCGCGGTTGGTATATTCTATCACACGGATTCCTGCTTCGTATAAAGCTTTTATGATATTTTTTGAGACCTCAAACGATTCGTTATAGAATAACGGAACTATTTTCTGGTCTTTTATTTTTTGTAGTATTTCACTCATAATTTCTCGATATTTATGCTTTCATCAATGGTATCTCCCTTTACAAAAAGTTTTTTAAAAGCAACTTTTGTCGCATCCTCAAGGATCTGCTCATCAGAATTTCCTTTTAAAATTCCATGAATCAAGGCGGCCATGAAAGAATCACCGCTTCCTACCCTTTCATCGATTTTATCTGAATTATATTTTTCTGAAATCAAAAGTTTCTCATCAGCAAATAAGGTGGCAAAGTAATTCACCTGTTCTCCGTTTGTAAAGCGGAAAGTATTTGCAATTTTTTCCACAGCCGGGAACTGTTTCCGGATTTCCAACGCTGTTTTTTCAGCCTGTTTCAGAAGATTTTCATCATCAAATTTTCCGTTAAGTTCATATTCAACCTGAATATCCAGGAACTGCCCGACAGCCCAGATATTTCCCATGAGAACATTCACAAAAGGCATCAGCTCTTTAATTTTGTGAGGGTTCTGATTTTGCCAAAGCAACGCCCTGTAATTCAGGTCGAGGGAAACCGTAATATTTCTTGCTCTGGCTTCTTTCATGATTTGCAGACATTTGCGGAATGCGTTGTCACTCAATGCCGGTGTGATGGTACTGATATGCAGCCATTTTACCTCTGAAAATAGTTCATCATCACTGAAAGTTTCAAAATCCGATTGGGTAAAAACAGACGGAAAGCGGTCGTACACTACTGAAGCGTTCTGCATATCTCCATCAGAAGAAAGGTAAAATGTTCCTATTCTCCCTTGAGTTTTTTCTGCAAGGACTTCTATTCCTTTATTGTTAAGCTGGGATTCCAGCTGGTTTCCTACGAAATTTTCCGGTAAAGCTGATAATAATTTCACAGGATTCTTCCACTGGGAAAGTGCTGCTGCCACATTATATTCAGCGCCGCCAACATACATCTTCAGAGACTGCTCATTCAACCAGTTTCCTTCGGAATCCGGGGCAAAGTGGAGAAGCAGTTCCCCGAAACATAGTATTTTAGCTGAATTCTGCATGGTATTAGATTTCAAAATAGTTTTTTGTATTATGATAACAGATATCCTGAATGATCTTTCCTACCCATTTTTCATCATCGGGAAGAAGACCTCTTTCCATTTCACTTCCGAACAGATTGCACAAAAGCCTTCTGAAATAATCATGTCTTGAGAATGACAGCAGGCTTCGGGAATCGGTCAGCATGCCGACAAAAGTGCTGATCAGACCGATATTGGAAAGTGTATTCATCTGTTTCGTCATCCCGTCAAGCTGATCAAGAAACCACCAGGCTGCTCCAAACTGTACTTTGGATTTGATGCCTCCTTCATTGAAGTTTCCGGCAAGGGATGCCAAAACTTCATTAAATGCCGGATTCAGATTGTATATAATGGTTTTGGCCAGTTTTTCTTCTGAATTCAATGCATCCAGCAAAACACTCAATCGCTGTGCATAATAGGGTTCTCCAATGGCATCATATCCTGCATTGGCGCCCATTTTTCTGAACATTTCTGAATTGTTGTTTCGGGTTGCCCCTACATGAAACTGCTGTACCCAGCCTTTTTCTGCATACATTTTGCAAAGCTCTTTCAGCATATAGCCACATAAGGCATCCGGATCGGAAAATGTTGAAATATTCCCTTTCAGGAATTCTGAAAACTCTTTTTCAAGGTTTTGATTCCACTTTGTGGTATCCGGAAAATATTCAAAGCCGTGATCGGCTACTTTTGCCCCTGCTTCCACAAAATAATTGATTCTGGACTGAAGTGCATTCAACAGATCAGAAGCTGACACGATGGAAAATTCACAAACTTTTTCAAGTTTTTTAATTCCTGAAAGATACCGTTCAGGATTAATTATATTAATATAAGCATCAGGGCGGAAAGCAGGAAGAACAGCTGTTTTAAACCCACTGTGTTTTAAAGCTTTATGATGAACCAGATCATCAGCAGGATCATCTGTAGTACATAAGGCTTCTACTTTAAAATTTTCAATAATGGATTGTGGTAAAAAACCAGGTGTCTGCAGACTTTCATTCATCTGATGATACACCGTATCTGCATTATTGGGTGATAAATATTCGTTGATACCAAAAGGATTTTTGAGTTCCAGATGCGTCCAGTGAAACAGCGGATTGCGAAGGGTATAAGGCACCACTTCGGCCCATTTCATGAATTTTTCCTGATCTGAAGCATTTCCGGAAATAAACTGTTCATCAATACCAAAATTTCTCATGGCTCTCCATTTGTAATGGTCACCATCCAGCCAGATAGCTGCTGGAGAACGGAAGTTTTGATTGGCAGAAATAACATCCGGCTCCAGATGATTGTGATAATCAATCACCGGCATGTCTTTGGCATATCCGAAATACAAATTTTCTGCCTTTGCTGATTCAAGCAAAAACAGTTCTCCGAAAACATCTTTATTTTTAATGGAATTACTCATTATTTATTTTTACAATCCTGGATTTTAATTAACTCGTTTAAACTCTGCAAAACCACAAAAGTCACAAAAGCTTTATTTTAAAACACTTTAGCTCACTTAAGAAAGTTTAAAATAATTCTGCAGAAAAGTTCACATAAAATGAAAATCAAAGATTTTCACAACACTTAGGTGTCTACATTTAAAAACAGAACCCTTAATGAAACCATTAAGGTCCTGTTTGATGATATGAAGAAATTAGCTTTTTATAATCCGCTGAATGCGCTGAAACCTCCGTCAACAGGAATCAGTGCTCCTGTGATGAAACTTGCAGCATCTGAACACAGAAACTGTACAACCCCATTCAGTTCTTCTACTTCTCCAAATCTCTGCATGGGTGTTTTGGCCATTACTTTTTTACTTCTTTCGGTTAAGCTTCCGTCCGGATTCAACAGAATAGCACGGTTCTGATCACCAATGAAAAATCCTGGTGCTACAGCATTAACGCGTATTTTATCTCCGAACTTCAATGCCATATCAGAGGCCAGCCATTGGGTAAAATTGGTGATTGCGGATTTGGCGGCAGAATATCCGGCTACTCTTGTAATTGCTGAATACACGGCCATGGAAGAAATATTAATAATGTTTCCGCTTCCCTGCTCCGCCATTACTTTTCCGAAAACATAGCTGGGGTAAACTGTCCCGTTGATATTGAGATCGGTAACCTCAGCCCATCCTTTCATATCCATATCAAAAAATGACTGTTCGGGTGATAAGGTTGCTGTCGGAATATTTCCACCCGCTATATTGAGCAGAATATCAATGCTGCCATACTTTTCTTTTATTTTCAAGGAAGCGGCTTCAAGGCTTTCAATATCCATCACATTGGCTTCTACAGCAAGTGCATCCCCGCCCAAATCTGTCAGTTCTTTTACCCGGGCATCCAGTGTTTCCTGGTTTCTTCCCAGTGCAACAACTTTTGCTCCGGCCTCTATAAAACTTTTGGCAAGGCTGCCTCCCAAAACGCCCGAAGCCCCTGTGATGACTGCTACTTTGTTTTCAATACTAAACAGGTCTTTCATTTTACTTTTTATTATTTATTACAAACGCAGTTTAATTTTTTTGTAATTCTGACTGTACTGCGGCCATTACTCCTTCAATCTGGCCCAATGCCAGCATTCTTCCTAAAAATGAGTAACCGGGATTATATCCTTTGTCAATATCTTCCGTTAAAAGTCTACCATGGTCAATCCTCATAGGAAGATCAGGATTTTCTTTTTCGAATACACGGATTACTTCAATGAGCTTTCCTCTTCCTCCCAGGTGATGAGCCTCAATAAAATCACCGTTTTCAAAGACATTTGTACTTCTCAGGTGTACGAATTTGGTACGATGAGCAAATTTTTGCGCAAGCTTTGGAACATCATTTTGAAGGTCGGCACTTAAAGAACCGGCACAGAATGTTAATCCGTTATGAGGATTATCAACAGCTTTCAGAAACCATTCGATATCTTCTTCATTGGTTACTATTCTGGGTAAGCCCAATAATGAAAAAGGCGGATCATCTGGATGTACACACATCTGGATATTCCATTTTTCGCAGACAGGCATTATTTTTTCAAGGAAATATTTCATGTTTTGGCGAAGCTGATGCTTATCTATACCATCGTACAAAACCAGCAGACTTTTGAACTTTTCTACAGGATTCAATTCTCCTTCTTTGATATTTCCATTCACGAAACCCTGTGTTTTTACAATGACTGAGTCTATCAGGTCATGATTATCTTTTTCCGTTAAGGTATTTTTTAATTCTTCTACCTTTTGAAGGATTTCCGGATCATAATCGTTGTCTGCTCCTTCTCTTTTAAGGATATGAATTTCGAAGTACGCAAACTTGGCTTTTTCAAAATAAAGAGAGGATGAACCGTCTTCCCATTCGTGAAAGAGGTCGGTTCTTGCCCAGTCGAGAACGGGCATGAAGTTGTAGCAAACTGTTGTAACACCTGCTTTACCCAGATTTTCAAGGCTTATGATATAATTTTCTAATAAAGAGTCACGGTCTTCACCTCCGTATTTGATGGCTTCGCTCACGGGAAGACTTTCCACAACAGACCAGCGAAGTCCGTGGCTTTCTATATAGTTTTTATAATCATTGATGGCCTCTGAATTCCAGATTTCTCCGTTTGGGATATCGTGCAGGGCAGAAACAATTCCTTCTACTCCTATTTGACGAAGTGTGCTGAGTGCTATTTTGTCTTTTTTGCCAAACCAACGCCAGGTTTTTTCCATAGTTTTAAAATTTAATTCAGATAAACAAAGCAGGTGCTTTTCACACCTACTCTGTTACTGATATGAATGTAGAATGAAATTAATTGTATCCCGGATTCTGATATTTTGCTTTAATATCTGCCGATACTTCCATCGCATCAATCTGATTCTGAGGAATCGGTCTCAGATAATGAAAAGGTTTTATTGTTCTTGTCACCGTCTGCGGATCATGATCTCCATAAGAAGCTCCTCCAATCTGATAACTTGCCGCATAATCTCCCCACTTCTGTGTACGTACCAGATCATACCATCTGTAGAACTCTCCGTAATATTCACGGGATCTTTCTGCAAGGATATAATCAATGGTAATTACAGATGGCGTAGCAGCCGTCATCGCAGCACTGTTATCTGCTACATAAGCGGTATTCTGTGCATTATTGAACTTCCATTTTCCGGCACGGGCACGGATGACGTTGATAAGATCTCTGGCTGTCATAGCTCCTGAAGCTCCTTTTACAGCTGCTTCTGCGGCAATAAAATAGAATTCTGAAAATTTGGCAACACTGAAAGGACGGGTTAATCCTGCATTCGGATATCCTAATCCATTTGGATCATCGGTACGGTAAGTTCCTATTTTCCAAAGACCCGGATATACAATTCTGCTGATTCCGTTCGGTGCGATCACCCAGTCTGCTCTTCCCGGAAGGGTTCCTGCTCCTACACCACTTTGTCCGGATCCTGTAGGGTAAGAAGGAGTCTGACTGTCATCATTCAGGAAGCTTAAGATAGCTCCTCCCGGCTGTACAGGTAAATTATTGGCATTATAAAGTACAGGAACCGTTGTAAGGCCTGTTCCATTCTTGTTCCAGTTTCCTCTGTAGGTGGTTACAAAAGTTCCATCATAACGGGAATCGTTGGTTTTATCTGCAAAAGTATTTTTGATAACACCTAAGGTAGGACACATACGCACCCATGGACGTCCCAATGGCTGTGCTGCTTCTCTCTGTACGGCGCTTACAACGTCCGCTCCTTCCCACGCTGTGGTTTTACTGCTTTTGATGGCAGTATAGTTCCAGGTCTGCATCCATGCTGCAAAATTGTCCGGTGCCCAGCCTGATCCAAATCCTACAGGATCACTTTCGTTGTAGTATGTACTTGACTGTGTATGGTCTGCATACAGCATAGATTCGGTATTCCTGTCATTGGAACCTACATTCACATCATAGAAAGTAGGCTGAAGCGTATAAGGTCCGGGATTGTTGATTCCTTCCATGGCGATATCATAAGCCTGCTGGAAATACCACTGGGCATTGTGTCCGTCAGGATCAGTTCTTGCCACTTCAGGATAAGTTGGAATGCTGTTTGGATTCTGCAGCCACCATCCATAAGTAAGGTAAGCTTTGGCAAGCATCAATCTTGCAACATTTTTAGTTACACCACCTGTTACCCTTGGTGATGCAGGTAAATTTTCTATTGCTTTTTTAAGGTCAGCAAAAACAGTTTTTGTATATACTTCCGGTACGGTATTTCTTACAGAAGAGGTGGAAGGCAGAGTGTTATATTTCAATTCCCCTGCTCCTAAATCCAGAGGAACTCCTCCATAGGTCTGTACGAGCATGAAGTAGTAAAATCCGCGGAAGAAACGGGCTTCAGAAATCATAGATTCTGCAATTCCGAATCCAGGTCCTTTTTCAATGATTCCGTTGGCAGTATTAATATATGGAAATACGGAGTTCCAGACCATACTGGTAGGAAAAGTATTGGAATTGATAATACCGTTTCCGGACATATCCAATTCTTTGAAGTTTCCATCCGCACTTTGTGCCCAGGTAGATTCGTCAGTTCCGTTCTGACAATTGCTCATAAAGTAGCCATTGCCATACAGTAATCTCATCTGTCTGTATAAAGCCGTAAATCCCTGATTAACTCCATCCGGTGTATTAAAATAGTCAGCTGTATAGATTGCTCTTGGCTGCTCATCAAGAATTTCACTACAACCTGTAAATGTTAAGGATAAAAAGATTGCTCCTAATAGCAGTTTTTTGTTAAAATTTATCATGACAGTACAGTTTTAAAAGGTTAAGTTAAGTCCCATTAAGTAATTTCTTGTGGAAGGGTTGTTCGTTCCTATGACAAGCTGGCGGTTTGGATATCCGCTTACTGCCTGGTTTTCATTTCCGAAAGAGTTTGGTTCCGGATCCATTCCTGAGAACTTATGATAAGGTGAGAATAGCACAACAGGATTGGTTACCGTAAAGTAAATTCTTAAGCTGGTAATTTTCAGATCCTTTAAAAAATCTTTATTGACATTATAGCCTAATGTAATGGTACGAAGCTTAAGGTAAGAAGCATCAAACATTGCTAAAGTAGAAGAATACTTTGGATTATCGCCACTCAAATGACGTCCCGGGCGCGGAAAATAAGCACCGGTATTATCTTCTGTCCAGTAATCCACATCCACGTTATTCCCTCTACCCGTTAATCTGTTAAGATAACTTGCAGATCCGTAAATCGTACTCACCAGGATTCCTCCGTGCTGGAAAGCTCCTACTGTGCTCAGTTCAAAATTCTTGTAGGCAAAGCGCATATTAAATCCTCCCTGGAATTTCGGAGCGGTATCAAAAATCTGTCTGTCATCCGGTCCTATTGCTCTTACCGGAGTTCCGTCAGCATTATAGCCTCCGGTGTAAAGAACCTTGATAGATCCTATAACATCCGCAGCAGTTCCCGGCTCCAGAATGCTCTGATACGGGTCGCCAGCCTGCCAAAGACCGATGTACTGATAATCATACAATGAATTGATATTATGCCCTACAAACCATGAGTTATTGATGTCCCGTTGTGTTCCGGATGCAAGAGATAAAATTTTGTTTTTATTGGTGTAAAAATTAACTCCGGCTTCCCATGTAAACCCATCCGGGTTATCAAAAATAACTCCGTTCAAGGAAATTTCCACCCCTTTATTTTCCGTTTCGGCTACATTGGAAACGATGGATGACCAACCGCTTGTTGCCGGAAGACTTTTTTGTGTCAACAGGTCAAATGTATGGGTTTTGTAATATTCCACACTTCCCGTAAGGCGGTTGTTCAGGATCCCGAAGTCTACCCCGTAGTTTTGTGTTTTTGAATATTCCCATCCAAGGTTTGGATTAGGCGGCTGATTTCCATAGATTCCTGCACTTCCTGCGCTTCCGTAGTTATAAGGAGCCACGTTAAATCTTCCCATCGTAGTGTATGGATCTACTGCCTGATTGGAAGTCTGCCCCCATCCTACTCTGAATTTCAGGAGATTAATCGCTTTGATATTCTCCATGAAGGATTCGTTGGTAACATTCCATCCTAATGATAATGCGGGATAGGTATGCCATTTGTTACCCGGTGCCAGTCTGGAAGATCCGTCGGCACGGAGTGTGGCTGTAAGCATGTACCTGTTATCATACGTATACATGATTCTTCCCATCGCTGAAAGCAGGCCTGTTTTCCAGTACGCCTGGTCTTCAGGTCTTACTGTAATATCTGCCTGAGGTGACTGTCCCAGGTTATAATACTGGAAAAAGTCTGCAGGGACATTTTTTGCACTCATGTATGAGCTTGTATACTTGTTCTGTTCTGCAGAGTATAATGCTACTGCGTTGATCTTATGTTTTCCGAATGTACGGTCGTACGTCAGGAGGTTTTCCAATACCCAGTGATAAGTCTGGTTATTCCCTTTTCCTGCCGCTGACGGTCCCAGAGGATTTGTATTGAAAACTCCTACACCACTATAGTTTCCACTGTTTGAAGTACGGAAATCCAACCCTACATTTAACCTGTATTTCAATCCTTTGACTGGAAGGCTGACTTCTCCGTAAAGGTTGTTATAGGATGCAAAAGATTTGGTTTCATCAATATATTTCTCTGCCAGGCTCTCCAGGCTTCTTCTGGTATAAATCCATGTCTGATCGATACCGCCTGCGGTGCTCATTACTCTTTTCGGGCTTCCGTCCGCATTGTAAGGATTGGCAATCGGAGAATATCCCAGAACCGCTCCCGGATTTACTCCGTTTCCTTCAGAGACAGAATAGTTTGTATTGGTTGTAAAACCAAACTTAAAGACAGATCCTACCTGCTGGTCAATCGCCATTCTCAGGGCAAATCTTTCGTAACTCTGAATAGGAATTAATGCATTTTGTTTAAAATAGGATAATCCTACATTATAATTTCCACCTTCTGTTCCTCCTGAAACCCCTACATCGTGACTGGTCATCATCGCCGGCTTATAAAACAGGCTTTGCCAGTCAGTATTGACGCTGTTATTTTCATCAGCCCCGTTGGAATACAATGGCGTTTTATTTCCCGCAGGAATGGCATAAGCACGCAGTTTTGCAAACTTAGGACCATCCATCATCGGATATTTTGAAAACAAGGTCTGAACTCCTGTAAAGGTGTTATAGGTAAATTTAGGCCTCTGCCCTTTTGCTCCTCTGTTGGTTGTAACGAGAATAACACCGTTTGCTCCTCTTGACCCGTAGATGGCTGTAGCAGAAGCATCTTTCAGGATGTCAATACTTTTGATATCACTTGAGCTGATGTCTCCCAGTGATCCTACGAAAGGAATACCATCCAATACAATCAATGGGTTATTATCTCCTGTCAGAGATCGTGTTCCCCTGATACGGATCTGCATGGCAGCACCCGGTTTAGTGGAGGTTTGCGAGATATCTACCCCTGCCGTTCTTCCCTGTAATGCCTGGGTAATGTTGGCAGAAGGTACTTCACGCAGGGCATCTCCTTTTACAGTGGCTACAGAACCTGTTACAGCCTCTTTTCTCTGGGTTCCATATCCTATCACAACAACTTCATCTATTTTATTTTCTTTAGCTACTGTATCTTTCTTAACCTGTGAATATGCTATGCCGCAAGGCAATAGAGTCATTGCAAAAAACAGTGCTGCTCTATTGCTTTTATTGAAATAAAATCGGTTCATAATTATTATTTTAGTATTAGTTGTTGAATAAAAGGCTCTTTAATAATTATTGTGTATAAAAATCCTTAGTGTTGATAAGCCTTTTATTTTTAATTATATATACATATTCACGATGGCTTCAAACAATTCCTGTTTTCCGCTTTTTGGCTGTGGTTCGCCGATTTCGTGAGCTATTCTCTGCAGATCTTCCAGTGTAAGTGAACCTTCTTCAAATGCTTTTCCGTTTCCGTTATCAAAAGAAGCATAACGGTCTGTCCTCAGCTTTTTGTAATCTGAATTTTCAAGGATATCAGCCGCTGCAAGAAGACCTTTTGCGAATACATCCATTCCTGAGATGTGGGAAATGAACAGATCTTCAGCATCAATAGAATTTCTTCTGATTTTGGCATCAAAATTCACCCCTCCGGTTCCCAGACCTCCTGCCGGAAGCAGCACCAGCCACGCCTGAACCATGTCATAATAATCAATTGGGAACTGGTCTGTATCCCATCCGTTCTGATAATCTCCCCTGTTGGCATCAATGCTTCCTAAAAGTCCTGCATCTACTGCAACCTGAAGCTCATGTTCGAATGTGTGACCTGCCAATGTAGCGTGATTCACTTCGATATTCAGTTTAAAATCCTTATCTAATCCGTAATGTCTAAGGAATCCGATTACTGTTTCAGAATCATAATCGTACTGATGCTTGGTAGGCTCCATTGGTTTAGGTTCAATCAGGAAAGTTCCTTTAAAACCTTGCTGGCGTGCATAGTCTCTTGACATGGAAAGGAAACGGGCAAGGTGATCTTTTTCACGCTTCATGTCTGTGTTCAAAAGGCTCATATATCCTTCTCTTCCACCCCAGAAAACATAATTTTCACCACCAAGCGCTATCGTGGCATCTATTGAATTTTTCACCTGAGTTCCTGCACAGGCTACTACATCAAAATTTGGATTGGTAGAAGCACCGTTCATGTATCTTTCATGAGTGAAAACATTGGCTGTTCCCCATAAAAGCTTAATTCCTGTTTCCTGCTGTTTTTGTTTTGCATATTCCACAATAGTCTGCATATTTTTCTCGTAGTCCTTCCAGTTGTTGGCAGGGTCTACCAGATCGATATCATGGAAGCAGTAGTAATTGAATCCCATTTTAGACATGAATTCGAAACCTGCATCCATTTTGTGCATTGCTCTTGTTACCGGATCGTTTCCGATATCCCAAGGATGGTGAATGGTAGGTCCTCCGAACGGATCGCTTCCGTTGGCACATAAGGTATGCCACCATGCCATCGCAAATCTTGTCCAGTCTTTCATAGGTTTTCCCATCACGATCTTTTCCGCATCATAGTAACGGAACGCCAACGGGTTCTTACTTTCCTTCCCTTCAAACTTAATTTTTTCAATACCTGTAAAAAACTCTTTTGTACCTGTTAAAGTGTTCATATTTATTTGATTATTTTTATTTTTGTTTTTATTTTTTTGCGTAGAAATTCCCTTCTCACTGATTCTGAAAAGTCAGTAAGAGGATGAAAAATGCTGTTGTAATGGTCCTAGATTATTTCGTTAAGATGATGTTTCCATCTGGCATAGGCTTCTAAATATTGTTCCTGTTTTTCGTGTTCGGGCTCTATCACCGCTATTTTTTCGAGTGAAGAGAATGCTTCTCTGGAATCTGAATAAAATCCTATTCCCATTCCTGCAGCTCTTGCTGCTCCTACCGCTCCATCGGTATCATAAAGTTCAATAACCGCATTGCTGACACTGGATAGCGACTGGCGAAAGATTGAACTTAAAAACATATTGGCATTTCCTGCACGGATCACCTGTATATCCATGCCTATATTTCTCATGATATCCATTCCATATTCATAAGAGAATACAATACCTTCCTGTGCTGCACGAAGAATATCGCCTTTTGAATGGATATTGAAGTTTATTCCGTGAATTGAACAGCTTGTATCCTTATTTTCCAGCACTCTTTCAGCTCCGTTTCCAAAAGGAATAATACTTAACCCTTTCGATCCGATGGGTGAAAGTGAAGCCATATCATTCATATCACCATAGGAAGAAAGCGAAGTTGCAAAATTGTGTTTCAGCCAGGAATTTAAAATTCCGGTTCCGTTGATACACAGTAAAACCCCAAGCCTGATCTGTTCCGGTGTGTAATTGACATGGGCAAATGTATTGACCCTTGATAATTTATCATATTCCAGCTGGTCCAGCACTCCATAAACCACTCCTGAAGTTCCTGCTGTAGAGGCAATTTCTCCAGGGTTAAACACATTCAGGGAAAGCGCATTGTTGGGCTGGTCTCCTGCTCTGTAAGAAATAGGTGTACCCTCCTTCAAGCCTAATTCTTCCGCTGCTGCCCTTGAAACTGTTGCCTGAATACCAAATGTAGGTACAATTTCCGGGAAGAAACTTTCAGGAATTCCATAGTGGTTAATGATATCTTCCGAAATGCAGTTGTTCTTAAAATCCCAGAATATTCCTTCTGATAATCCTTCAATGGTCATTCCTATCTGCCCTGAAAGTCTCATGGCAATATAGTCTCCGGGAAGCATTATTTTATCTATCTTTTCAAAGATCTCAGGTTCGTTTTCTTTTACCCAGGCAAGCTTTGATGCTGTAAAGTTTCCCGGTGAATTCAACAGATGTGAAAGACATTTTTCTTCTCCTATGGTTTTGAAAGCCTTTTCACCATAAGGTACAGCACGGCTGTCGCACCAGATAATGGATGGTCTTAAAAGGTTCTGATCTTTGTCTACAAGAATCAACCCATGCATCTGCCAGGTAATTCCGATTCCTTTAATATCTTCTGCATGTACTCCGGATTCATGCATGACAGCTTCGTGTGCCAACTTAAGATTGATCCACCAGTCTACCGGATTTTGCTCTGCCCATCCGGGATTTATAGCAGTGATTTTCATCTCTTTTTTGGGAGAAAATTCAGAAGCAATCACTTTTCCGCTGGACGCCTCAATGAGACACACTTTCACAGAAGAACTGCCAATGTCATAGCCTAGTAAGTACATAATTTTTTTAAAAGGGTTATTTTATAAGTTTTGTATTGTTTTTCTTGTAGATTTTAGCATCAAATCGGTAATATCTTGCTGCGCGGTGTGATACATCTTTTTGAATTTCATCCAAAGGAACGATATAGGGGAATGAGGATATTTTTTTATGAAAATTCTTAATATCAATATTCTTTTCATTTAAAGCACTGTACAGCTGATAAAGCTGTCTTATGGTGAATCTTTTAGGCAGCAGCTCAAAAATAATGGAGAAATCAGATTCAATCCATTTTCTGATCTCCATTAAAGATTCAGTGATAATTTTGTTATGATCAAAAGGCAGTACCGGAACCTCATCAATAGGATACCAGTCTACGGTATCATATTTTGTACTGTTGATCTTATGATCTATTTTACAAAGAGAAAGATAGGCCACTGTAATGATCCTGTCTATATGATGTTTGTATTCCTGATCCATCCATTTGATATCATGGGCATTGCTCGCTCTCATGGGATCGGCAAAGCATTTGAACTGTTTGAGAACCATTTTTTTAATCCCTGTAAGTTCATGAAGTACCCTTTGTGCTGCATCATCTACATCCTCATCGCTGAAAATAAGACTTCCAGGAAGTTTGATCTGCTTTTCCAACGGAACGTCATCAACATGGCGTTGTACTAGTAATATATTCAACCTGTTTTCATGGTCAAATCCAAAGACAACACAATCTACAGAGACATAGGTATGAATAAAGTTCTGATTCATTAGTTTGTTAACATTTTGGTAACATTACAAATATAAAAATTCATCTGAATAAAAAAAATAAATCCGCTATTATCTACTGCTTATCAATGATTTACATATCGAATTTTTATGATATCAATTGTATAAAAAATATGATAAGGTTATCATTAATTTTACACTTACTTATTTCATAAGACATGAATTCACAATCAATTGCAATTTCACAATACCCTTAAAAAGATTATTTTTTTTTGAATAAATATTATGATAAGAACAATTATTTTTTTTTTCATTTTGCACGAAAAAAAAATGTAAAAAGCACACTTTTCATTATTAAAAAAGAGGCAAATCATCATTTTCGATTACCATTTTTTACGCTCTAACTACAAATAATTACGAAACAGTCAGCCTAAACAATAATATGATATAAGAATGTAAACATGAAAACACTCCACAAAACAGCACCTGGAAACACCTGAAAATTTCGGAAATCAGAGAACAAAAAAACCTGCAAAAATGGGATTCTGCAGGATTAGATGAAAGTTACGTTTTCCCAATCTTGAACTTAAAAATATCTGAACGATTTACATTAACGAATCACCTGCTTTCTAATAATGTATATTTTCTTTTCTTGATCCTAAAAAATGCTTAAGATTTTCCGGCCTATGGAATTAATTAAAGATACCGATCTGAATATGACTGAAATTACCTATGAAATTGGGTACTCCCATATTGCCGCTTTCAGCAATAATTTTTATCAACTTACCAATATGAGACCTACCGAATTCAGGACAATGTCCAGAATATGAAAAATCATTTATCAGATGTGATTCTAAGGAATTGCTCTTTAGAATGATGAGCAATAAAAAAATCCTTGAATCATTTGATTCAAGGATTTTTGCGGAGAGTGAGGGATTCGAACCCCCGGACCTGTTACAGTCAACAGTTTTCAAGACTGCCGCAATCGACCACTCTGCCAACTCTCCTTAAACTCTGGTAGCACCGTTGTTTTCAGTGGTGCAAATATAGAAAGTTTTTTATTACTGACAAAATATTTTTTCAATAAAATTCGTATTTCTGCAACTTTGCAGAAAACTTTATTTTCTCAAGTTTGTCAAACATAAACATTAAGAACTCACCATCAGCTATTTATCCTTACACAGAAAGTATTAAGCTTTAAATACTATCCGTAGTAATATTCAGTGGTGATATCTCCACTAAAAGCAGGATGCATGTCCTGTTTCTGCATATTCAGTTCAAATAATCTTTCACCATTTTTATTTCCGCCCCTTATTTTTAAGGAGTACCACCCGTTTTCAAGAGAAAGGGTAACACTGTTTTCTTCACTGATGGCAGCGATATCCTTCAGATATCCAATGCCGACAATTTTTACTTCATTATTCGCCGTCTGAAATATCCAGCCTTTTGATTCCACCTCTACTTCTTCATCACTCAGAATCTTTTCATCATTCACAGAAACACGGAATGCATAATAATCTTCTTCTACCCCTATTATCGGAATAGCAATTCCCGACTTTGTTATTTCATCGCCATGTTCATTTTCTACGAAATATTTTAAAATATTAGTACCTGAAAGCTGATGATCCTGCAGATACTGCGCTAAAAGCTGTGGACTGAATATCACGAAACCTTTAAGTTCAGAGAATATTTTTTTCATAATATATTTGAATTGGATTTGGATTACATATTATTTTTTATTCTAATGATTTAATAAACTTTACAATACTTGCCTCAAAAACTAAGAACTGTCCGAGCAGATTTCTGAAAATCCGTATCATTAAGTAACTTCTTTAGTATTTCATTTCTTTCATCTATGTCAGAAGTTTTTTTGATAACGTCAAAAGCATTATAACGTATATCAATATCTTCATCTATGTTTAAAACCAGATTTTTTGCGACAGTTCTTATTTGAGAATATTCTACAAAATTTACCATCGCACTTGTTGCATAGTTTTTAACATCGTAATCTTCTGTATTTTCGATAACTCCAATGAGGGTTTTCGTAATCTTGTCTTTTATATGAATCGGAATTTCAGCAATTTCTAAAATTTTCGATGCTTCAGTACGGGCTAAATCATACTCTTCTTCATCTTGAATAATATGATCCAATAATTCCCATTTGGATGGCTCATCTTCAAATTCAATTTTCTTTAAAAATTCTACCCGATCCCAGTCATGTAAATTGAAGTACTCTGATTTGATTGACATTATTATAGTTTTTATTCAGTTTAATGCTCGATCTCGTTCAGCCTGCTTCACTTTAATCAATAACTTCCTCAAGCCAATCAAGATACCAACGTTCAAAAGATATTGCCAAGCCATCATCATCCAGTAAAGGATTTATGCCTCCATAATCAGCTCTGTCATCAGTCCAAATTTTTCCACGTTCACTTCCGTTTACAACCAAAAGATATGTACATCCATGACCAATATGACAAATCTGTAAACATCCATTTATATGGCTAGTATCCATATATGGATTTAATTGGTCTTCATTTGGCCGCTCTCCACCATCCCAATCAATATCAAAAATCCAATCTTCATTCCAGCTTTCAGAATAAGGAAAAGGTATTGATAAATCAATCGCAGGTTTTGTTCTGAGCTTAAAGTCAATCATTGATTCCTGTAATGATAAAAGGCCATAATCAGGCCCAATGCAACCATTCCCTATTTTCGTAATAAAATCTCTGTAATCTTCAGGAAACTTAATTTTATTGTTATTTTCAATAGAAAAAACTTCTGATTCGGGGATAACAGGATTAAGAAAAAACTCTTTTGGTACTATTGTATTCAATTTCCCTGGATTGGCTTTAAGAAAATTTAATTTTTCTTTTATGTAATTTATGTTCATTATATACTATATAGTATTTATTTATATCCTTTAAATGTAACTTCACCACCTTCCCATTTATAAGATATATCCATTTCATGTTTATTTGCGAAAGCTTCAAGTCCCTTCAAACATCTATCGCAGGGAGGCAAAGTAGATAGCTGTCCTTTTCCTCCTTTTGTCATTTGTCCCATTGATATAATTTCCAAATTAGTTCCTTTTAAATTCCCTCCTTTAGTGCTTTCCAAATGTTCTAATAATTTTGCCTCACTATGTCCTCTAGCTCCAAAGCCATTAAAAGGAGCTTTTGATGACCCCGGAGTACTATACCATGAATAACCACCTTTAGGAGTTGTTACAGGAACTCCATCAAGGGAACCTATTACTTCATGTAAACCAAAAACATCAATCCAAGCATTTGTATCTTTCACATATCCATATAGTGTAGGATTATTTCCTAAAAGACCTATTGGATCTTTACTTATATAATTTCCGCTTTGAATATCATAGTATCTAAAACGATTATAATAAAGCCCATCTATTTCTACATCTTCATACTGCCCAAGCTGTCTAAAAGGAATAAAATATCTATTTCCTTTTAAGTTTTTAAGGTTTCCATAGGCATCATATTCTGTACTCCATACGGTTTGCTCTCCTTCATCAAAAGCCTGAACAGGTCTGCCTATATAGTCAGAAACAATGCAGTAACTTTCTCCATTGATAATTTTGGCACATGGTATATAGGAATATCGCTCATACACCCAGGTCACCACATTCTCCACAGGTTCTTTTCCAACGCTGACATTTCCGTCATCATCTACAACCGTTACAGGAACTTCTTCTGCATCATAGCTCCATTCATGCAGGAGAACGTTACCATCCCAAATATAACGAGTTATTTTCTTCAGACCAATTTTTGAGGTTCTTCTTCCGAGGGCATCATACTCAAAGCTTACTTCTTTCCCGTCGGGGCGCTTTACTTTGGCCAGCATTCCGTTGGCATTCCAGGAATATGCCCAGTCTCCGGCAGACCATTCCGGGCTTTGAATTTCTGTTGGAGAGTCTTCGGTTACATTGGGTAAATCGGCTCCATCCGGCAGTTTCGGGCTGTTCAGCCAATCTGAAGCAATGGTTTTATAATAAGGATGTGTATTCTCTTGTTCTTCTTTATGCTCCGGCTTGGCATCGTTGATTGGCCGTTTACTTTTTAACAATAAATTTCCTTCTTCATCGTAATGGTAGAACCAGTTTTTATCACGCATCAGCTTTCCTCCTTTGTCGTAGACGCGGTCAGTCTGCCGGGCGCTTTCATATAAACATCCCGTAGCATCCGGATTTTTGTACTGCACCTCTCCGTTCGAATATTCTGCAGCAACA
Source organism: Chryseobacterium sp. NRRL B-14798 (assembly GCF_050470705.1). Classification (NCBI taxonomy): domain Bacteria; kingdom Pseudomonadati; phylum Bacteroidota; class Flavobacteriia; order Flavobacteriales; family Weeksellaceae; genus Chryseobacterium; species Chryseobacterium sp. NRRL B-14798. Next base: position 3,145,307 of record NZ_JBFLUL010000005.1, read on the forward strand.
AGGCTTCCGAAAGCATCGTAATCAAATCTTGTTCTTCCGCCCGTCACCCTGTCCAGGGTATGCAGCAACCGGTTTCCGGCTCCCCAGCTGTAGTCTTTATGGAAGGTAGTATTGGTTTTATTCACTGTTACTTTCTGACTTACCGGCATTCCGATATGGTCAAATTCAAAAATGCTTTCCACCCCGCCGGTCATTTCACGGGAATGCATCTGCCCATTCCGGCTGATCTCAAGATTCATCTGCCAGGGTGCATGCACTTCTGGAGTTGCGGCAGTTACCGTTTTAAGCTGTCCCAGATCATTATAAGAATAGTCTACTTCGGCTCCCAGACTGCTTTTCAAACCGATCAGATTTGCCTGACTGTCATATTCATATTGAATCGTATGCTCACCCTGTTTTTCACTGGTGACCTGTCCTAATTTATTTCTCTGAAAAGCGACACTGCTGTTTTCATTATCTGCTTTAACCAATAATCCTGAAGTGTCATACTGATAGGCTTCCCAGGTTCCGTCGGGATAATGGGTCTGTGTCAATCTTCCGCCCAGATCATATTCATGAAAAATATCTTTTCCCTGAGGAGTCCTGGTTTGGGTAACCATTCCGTCTTTATCTCTTACAAAGAACTTTTTCTGGCCGTCAAACCCTATTTCACCAATGATATCATTATTATTATTTCTTTCAAAAGAATAGACTTCTCCTTTCTCATTGGTAATGCTCATTAAATTTTCATAAGCATCATACCCGAAAAACAATGTTTCTTCTTTTTTATGGGAAAGAGCATTCCTGCGGACCTGACGTTTAAGGCTTCCCATCGGCGTATAGCTCATGAGCCATTCTGCACGCCCGTCGGTAGCATACACCGGAAGATCATAGGCATCATAACGGAATTTTAACGGGAATTGCCCCTGCTCGCTCACTTCAACCACTCTTCCCATTTTATCCCTGTTCCAGAGGGTTCTGTTCAAAGGGCCCGGACTGAACACCGTCAGCCTTCCATACTCATCATATTTCCAGTACTGCTCGGCTCCCGCGGTGTTGGTGAGCTGAGTAAGCTGGCCTCTCTGGTTATATTTATAATAAGTAGCAATCTCTTCTCTGCTGCTTCTTTCAGGAATTCTTTCACCGTCTGCATATTCATAGTATACACTTTCTTCAGCAGGGTCGGTATAGCTGATTAGTTTTCCTTCTTCATCATAGCTCCATGTTTCCGAAGCTCCCGAAGGAGAGAAACGGGCAATTACCTGTCCGAATTCATTGTATTGATAATGGTATTCTTCTCCATCCGGGGTATGGAAGATTTTAATATTTCCCATTTCATCATAGGTATATCCCTGAACTCTTCCTTCCGGGGACCCCGTCATTTTCAACTCGTTGTGGGCTGTATAATCGTACCAGGTTTCTCCACCTTCTCCATTTACTTTTTTGTAAACCAGAAAGTTTTCATCATAATGATATTCCTCGGTTTTATTGTTTTGCTTTGGATAGATAACTTCTGTGTAACCTTCCTCATCATGGTAATGAAGTCTTCCTTCCATATATCCATCCGTACCTTTGGTATGAACTACTCTTCCGTTTTTATCATATTCCCATTGATAGCTCATCCCGTTCCGGTTGGTTCTTTTCACAACATGGTTTTCTCCATCATAGTCAAACACAATGGCCTTTTTGTGAATATCCCAGACATGGGTAAGGTTGCCACGTTCATCATAGTCGTACCTAACCTGCAGATCTCTCTGGTTTTTATAACAATAGTAAACTTCTGTTACTTTTTTATATGTCGGGTGAATTACAGTTTCTATACTGCAGCCAGTTTTTACATCTTTTATACTTTTCAGTACAATGTTCCTGGCTTCATACTCATATTCCCTGATTGTTCCGTCACCATATTCAATACGGGTTACCTTATAAACAACTCCTTCCGAAATATGATGAAAACGTTTATATGTATAAACATCAGTTCCTTTACGAACAATCCAGATACTGCTATTGGGTCTGTACTGCCATATTTTCTGATCTCTGAAATAAGTCATTTCTTCTCCAATCTCCGGTGCAGGAATCAGCATTGCCATATTTTCGTCCGGATGCATCCAGCCTGCAAACTTATTATCTTCATCAGGAAGAATAAACAGATCATGATTATTGAAAACACCATTTCCAAGATGTCCGAAATCATAAGGTCTGTCGCTGTGCCAGATATTTTTCCAGCTTAATGGTGTACTGCCCTGAATTATAAAATCATCCCATTCGAAAACCATGGCACCGGTTGCAAAATTCACAGGTTCAAGGCCGTAATGACATAATTTTTTGGATAAAGCATTGGCTAATTTGAATTTATTGAAAGGAGCTTTTTTAAGAACACTGTTGTTTAGCTTTTTTAAACCGTTAGCACCAAGTTTTCCTAATTTCTTGGTTAAACTTCTCATTAAAAACATTCCGGCAAGACGCATCACCATTTCTCCGGGTGTATAAACATGGGGTACAAAAGCGCCTCCTACCAATACAGGTCCACCCGTATTGATCTGAATATACATGCTTGAAAAGTTATTGTAGAAAGCAAAATAGGCCAGCGGATTTTTCTTCGGCTTATCAGGCATTGCGGGCAGCATTGTCATTCCGAAAGGAAATCCCATACAGGTTAATACCTGCTGAGGCTGGTTACCGCTCATTTTACTTCCCTGCGCCAGAACGGTCTGCGAACCGTAATACACTTCTCCTTCGTGTGGAGCTTCCTGAGGAAAAGGAATGATATACACCGGAATAAGCGATGTGACATGTCTGAACGGAATGACCACTCCCATCACACTGGTCGTGGTGGTTGCTTTGTGTCTTCCATGAACATATATAGAGCCTCCCAGCGGAATAGTTTCCGGAAGAGAAGGCATCAGGTTTCTGGCAAATTGTGGAATTGTAATTTTAATGGTAATATAATCCATTATATCAAAAACAATCCCGATAAACGGATGGGGCAGCGGCAGTGGAATAAACATGAATGAAGGCGGCGGCGGAATGAGAGTCCAGTGGATATCAATGGCCAGTACGATATCAAAATGTTTACTTGTATGCTGAATGGCTGTGGAAGGCATTGCAGGATTATTGACCTTAATCAGTTTCACTTTGCTTTCCGGAGCGGCCTTTTCTACTGTCACGGCACTGTCACCACCTCCGCCTCCGCTGCTTTTTTCCGGCTGTCCGGCGTCTCCTCCCACTATGGATTTAGCCATGGAAACAGGATTCAGGGAATCGAAATTATTTTTCATTCCGTTCTTCCATCCCTGTTTGGTTTTATCCCAGCTTACCGAAGTAACATCTGTATTTACCTTCCATGAGCGGTCTGGGTTCATGTCCGGTTTTGCTACTTTAATGGGTTTTACTGTTTTTTTATTCAGATCTGCCATGATTCTTTTAATTTGAGATTACCCTGCTTTTGGTTTTTCCACGCTCACCTTCCAGTCATCACCAAAATAAGTCTTCATTTCACTATCCAGTTTTGTTTTTTTATCAGTATCGCCTTCATATTTGAGAATAAGCATTGAGGCAACAAACCTCAGACTGCTATGTTCTCTTGCTGAAGGATCCATCAGTTTTGCTATATCCAGACATTTTTCAAAATACCGGATCATTTTATCTTTTGTCAGCACCGTATCATTCAATGTAGCGATGATCCTGTAACACTCAATCGCCATTGCATATTCTCCTATTTTATGAGCCGTCTCTGCGGCTTTTTCAAATGCTTTTTCTGCCCTGGACTTTTTGGAGTTGCCTAATAAATGGCTGCCATAATTCATATACATCTGAACTTCCAGAGGAGTATCAGGTTCTACTTTTTCAAATATTGTCCGATAGGTATCTTCTGCCCTATCCTTCTTCCTGTCCGCTATATATGCCTGGGTAAGCATAAAATAGGCAGAAATTTCGCCCTGTTTATTTTTTTGTTCTCCGGCGAGCTTCACCGCCTTTTTCAATGCGTGCTCTGCTTCTTTGAATCTTTCTTTGCTTAAATGATTACTCGCTATAAGAATCTGCTGCTGGAAGTCTGTATCCGGGCTGTTCTTCTTACGGTTGGTATGAGCGGCAGTATTCTGCATTAACTGATGAATGTCTACCTCTATTCTGAAGCTATGGGCTGAAGAGATACCGGGCAGAGTCCTGTAATGGTGATGTTCCGCCCAAACCAGTTTAATATCTTTATTTCCCGTTGCTTCACAGATCCTGCACCATTCTTTCACCCATAAAGAAAGTTCTTCGGTATCATTAATCCTGAGCGGAGCAATGTAGATATAGATTTTAGAATCCTTAATATTCGGGAAGTTTTTCTTTAGTTCCAGCAAAGGGTAAAAAGCTTTGTAAGCATCTGTTTTAAAACTTTCATCCGGCTTTTCCAGATTCCAATGGGGAATATCTGCCTCGCTTTTCCTCAGCATTTCATAGAACTCAGTCCATTCATCCAATAAGGTTTGTCCGAAGGAGTTCATTCCGTTAAATTCCTGGTAATGGAGTAAAAAAACATCATCTCCTTCTTCATCTTCAGAAAGTTTCGACTTGATAAATCCATCAAAAAGATCGGTTTCATGTTTTTCTCCCAAACAGATCAGCATAGGCTTTTCTTCGTTTTTTGAAACCACTTTCTGCCATTGTCTTTTTAATTTTACCAACTCCAAATCTACCGGATTCATTAATTCAGCTTTACAGTTCCACTTACAATATTCGTCTCGCTTCCTCCACCGACATTGATTTTTCCTCCACTGCTGAGATTGGCTTCTGTATCACCTCTCATGGAAAGCGTATTGGTTCCGATATCCAGTGTATCAGATTTGATTCCGACACCTGAAGTAGGTTCACCGTCTTCAGGCCCTACTCCAACTCCGATACTCGTTGTGCCACCAACACCAATATTGACTCCCTGTACGAATATTTCTTTTCCTTTAATCTGAATATTTCCCTCTTTATCCATATAAATCGAGCTGCTTCCGCAATTCAGCGTAATGGAAATTTTGCTGTCTATGCTTATATTTCCTGCTCCATCCAGAAAAACAGAATTTTGATCTTTATCTTTTACGGTAATTCCTCCTGCATCATCCAGACTCATGGTATGTCCGCTTTTACTGCTTAAGCTTTTAATATTATTTCCGGCACCGCCGCCACCGCCAACTCCGCCATGGAACATTCCTCCCATCACAAACGGACGGTCAGGATGCTGGTGTGCAAAATTGACCACTACCTGATCTCCTTCCTCCGGAATCGCCATAAATCCACGATTTTTACTCACTTTTTCGCTGCCTCCGCCATCAGGAGTCATTACTCTGATATATTCTGTGGTAGTAGAACCATTCTGCCAGTCGAACTGTACTTTCACTCTTCCCTGGTTTAAAGGATCTGCATTGGAAATTACTTTGGCAAACTGGGCATCCGCTTTGGGGGTATGGAACTCCGGACGGGGAATAAATCCTGTATCAGAAGCTATTGCCTCAAAAGTGCCGGTATAATATCCTCTGGCATCTACCTCATGATACATGTCTGTAATCATCAGTTTGGTAAAATAGGTTGTTTCACTGCTTTCGGCTTTTCTCATTTCAATATCAGCGATACAGCCGGGATAAAGGAATGGTACTGTTGTAACTCCTGAAATAACAAAGACTTCAGCAGCCTTACTTCCGGCAGTTCCTTTCTGAGAAGTTTCCACATCCATGAAAGACACCGCTTTTATTGGAGCTACCCTCAGCGATGGAGTGGTAAATGTTTTTTCTGAAATTTCATAGGCTCTCTTCGCAATATCTGAGGTGTGATTAATCTTTGAGCTTCCAGCCGTTAATTTTTCATTTTTACTGCTGTTGTAACCGTAAAATGACGGATTCACGTGCTGTGCCTTCATTTTTATCTTGACATCACTCACACTGCTGCCATAGGTTAGCTTTACAGGTTTTTCCTGCGGTGGAAGTTTCCCGAAATGCAGTACTTCGCCATCATAATAAAACTGTTCACCGTAGGCTTCCGCAATTCGGGCCAGATAGTTATAATGAGTTTCTTCATATTGTGAGCTGTAAGAAACATTTCCATGGGCTGCGTCTACTCTGAAATCGAACGTATTTTGTCCCAGACCTTCTTTGATCACCTGATCTGCAATACTGTTCAGACTGATTTCCTGGGCTCCGCCAAAACTTTGAATATGGGGTGCTGCATCTAAAAGAACCGTAGGGCTGGATCCTGTAAGAACGATATTTCCCAGGCTTCCTTTTTCCTGGCTGAAACCTACTTCTGTGATGACTCCAACGAAATTTCTTTCCGGACCGTCTTCAACGTCTTTATATCTGAAAATAACCGTAATTCTTTTTCCCAGAAAGTTCTGAGCTTCTTCCAGATTGTGGTTTTCGGAATTTCCCAAACTATCGTGAGCCAGCATCAGATCAAATTCATGATGTTTTACAGCACTTTGTTTTAACTGAAAATGTTTGAAATGCTTAATGACCTTTCCGTCAATTACGATTTCAAGTTTTACCACACGGTTAATTCCGGCTACCTGATTTCCAGGTATCGTACTGGCATTATAAATTCCTGAAGTTGGCTGTTTAGCCCATACTTTATCTTCTACCAGTGTGGGAGGGTTGGATTGTTTAACCTGGTTCATAAACATTTGGGACCCGTTTTGAGCCATCCCTGTATAGGCCTGGGCCTGAGCCATTTTTTCTGAAGCTTTTTTAATGGTTCCACTCGATTTTTCCTGTACTTCCTGAGCAGCTTTATGAACGGCCTCATCCGTCAATGTTTGTTTAACATTCTTTACAGCTGAAATTTTATCTTTGGAAACAGGCAATTTGGGTGAATGATCGTCCTGAAACATAATGGTAATATTTTGATTGATTGGGTGTCAGATTTTTTTAAGCTGAAAGTGATCCGGACCATAAAGTTCAGATCATTTCACTATCCGTGCTTCATCTGTAAAGAGGAATCCGGATATTGAGATCGTAACAGGGTGTTAAAAGGAAAAGCACAACTATTAGTTTACTTTGTATCCCTGTTGAAATTCAGGATTTCACCTGATTTTATTGTTGTAATATGCAGATTGTAATCATTATTAATTTTTTGTAATTGGATTGGTGGTATTACAAAGATAAAGCGGTAATTGCTATTCAGGAAATTTTCAATGGATAATCTGAAATTTTGTCGTAGTTCTACGACTTTTCATCAATAATTCCAAAATAAATGATTAAAAAAAAAGAAATAAACACCTCTATATCAAATAAATATTTAACAATTTTTAATAAATGAAAATGATAAATTTATCACTTAAAATAGAAATAATATAAAATATTATTGTACTGTTAGAATAAAAAAACCAGCTGCAAACAATGAATTTACAGCTGGCTTTATGCGTGTGAAAAACTTTTTATTGTTTTCTAAGTTCTGCTACTTTTTTCAGATAAACATCGGTCTGATCAAGAAATTCCTGATCGGTCTGCTGTATTGTCACATGAGGAATAATCCCCTGTCCTCTTTTCTGATCAGGAAGATTTTGAGCATCCTGGATGACGTGAACAATAGAAAATCCGGTCTGGATTCCGGTATTGGGAAGTTCATACACTAATGGAAGATGGCCATTATGTTCATAATAGCCTCCTACCGTTTCTTTTCCAATCACAACAGCATTGGTATAGGATTTAATAAGGGAAGCAAGGTGTGAAGCTGCAGAAGCTACCCTTTGATCAACAAGCAGATACAGCTGTCCTTTAAAAGTTCTTTCATTAGGCAAAACGGATGGATTCTTGTCATCTGCCCAGTAATATTTCCCCTGAACACTTTTAGGGTAAAGCTGTTTCAGATAGGCATTAAGGCCATGTTTATCCTGTACTCCGTTAGAAAGAAAAAGAGGAGTTATAATGAGTTTTTCCTCCAAAGGAACTTCATTGAATTGGGTGTACGCATAGTGACTGTCACGGAAAGGTCTTTGTGTAAGATAAGAGAATACTTTTTCATAAAGAGCTCCTGTGCCTCCTGTATTTCCTCTGAGATCAATGATCAGATTCTGTATTTTTTCCTTTTCCAGAGTATCCATCATCTGATCAAGAAAAACACTGAATTTTTTATAGGCCGGATCTTCTTTTCCGGTGGCAAAATCGAATCCTCTCAAAGATAATCTGTAAATTCCTTCTCCTTCTTTGCTGAAGCTATATTTTTCAGACAGCAGTTTTTTGTCAAAGGCAAGCGAATATCTTGATTCCTGAAGTTTTTTGAAACTTTCCAATGGTATTCCTTCCAGAGAAACTTCTTTTACGGCTCCATTCCATTGATATCGGATCACATAATTTTTATGGTTTCCGAATTCCATATAAAATTTATCCAGCATTCCTCTTTCAAAACCTGTTGTTTCCTTGTAAGGCATGGAATAGCCATCAGAAAAATAGTATTGCGAGAAACGGCTGATCATTTCTTTTGCAGGAACTCCGTTGATGGAAAGAATTTCGGCACCAAGAGGTATTGCTGCCTCTTTTGAATCCTGAAGCAGGCGTCCGTCAATATTCTTCAGAGTGATGGGCAGATATTCAGGTTTCTGGGTGAGATAATAGGAGGCGTGATTAGGTAAATCCGTATAATTATGGCAGCTTCCTTCAAATCCGGTAAGTCTTGCAATGATTTTATAGAAATCAAAAATATTTTTACTGTTTCTGGCTTCTGCTTCCGCCTGCTGGTAGATGCTGTCTATCTGCTTTTTGCTTCTGTACACATAGAGTCCGGAATTTGCTTTTTCCCTGATCAGGCGGAATGTTCTGAGATCTTCCACAAACTGATCGGAACTGAACTGGCCGTTCAGAACAGGTACGCTTTTAGATTCGGCAATAGATACTTTTGCGATTTTACTTTTTTCAAGATAAGATTTAGCCCAGATCTTTACTTCATATTTCTTTCCTTTTTCAGGAGTAAAATACAGGCGCTCGATACTTTTTATTCCTCTGGAATCATCCTGTTCTTTCAGTTTCTTTCCATCCATGAACAAAGCAATTCCCAGATTAGCATCAGCCGACTGTACTGAGATCCATGATGGTTTGTAAGATTGTGGTGAATATTTCAGGGTGTCTCCCGGTTTAAGCTCCAGATGAGTCTGTGCATATGCACTGTTTAAGAATAGCAAAAGAGGGATGATAAGAGGTCTGGCCATTATTATTTTTTTGAATGGGCTAATATACAAATTAACCTCAACCGATTGAATATTCTTCGGCTATTCCCTTTCAGCACTATAGTTTCACACTCATATCCTGTACTTCTTCTGCAGAAAATCCATAGATCTGTGGCGTTTTTACATCCAGAAGGTTCAGATAGATATATAATTCTGCCCTATGGTGGATTTCATGTTCTATCATAGCCCGGAGCCATTTCCATACAGAAATTTCATGATTGGCAGGAGTAAGGCATTTCCTGGTAAGATCATCATCTGAAAGTCCTGCGATGATTTCAAGCGTCTGCCTATGCATTTCATTAAAAAACTTAACGGTATTCTCATAGCCGTCGGCTAGGTCTTTACCACAACCCGGATAAGCACTTTTCCTTCCTGATATAGTTTCCCCGTACATATACCTTTCGATGGCTGCAATATGTCTTATCTGATCTCCAATGGTAAATTTTCCCGGTTTATAGGAAAAATCAATATGCTCAGGAGGAACAACTTCAATAATGCGGTTGGTTCTCTCTCTTATTTTCTCATAATAATCAATGAATGAGTTCACCGTTTTTATTTCCATATCTTTTGCCTGATTTTTATATAAAGTGAATATAAGAAATCTGATTTAGTGTTTCATCATAAACCATTCAGAATATAAAAAAATCCCCGATAAGTGAGACTAAAATTTGGATGCCTGGCAAATAACCCATATTTTAGTTAAAAATAACCATGATGAAAAGAGGAATCTGCTTGTGTATTATTCTATTAAGCTTTAAAAATTTTACTGCCCAGTCTGCAAAAATTGATACTGAAAAACTTCTTGAGTATTACGAAACACAACGTTATGCTGATGCAGCTACTTATCTTCAGAGTATATATCCCGGAGATACACAGGATATAAAAGCTCTGTCACAAATAGCCTATTGTAATATGATGGCCGGAAAACTACCGGAAGCAGAAAAAAATTATCTGAAGATCAACACCATTCAACCCGACAGTGTGCCCACCTTATTCAGTTTGGCCAGTATCAATTCCAGACGGGGAAATGTTTCCAATGCCAAAACGTATCTTCAACAAATTATACGGCTGGACAGTCTTAATTTCAGTGCTTATAAACAGCTTGCTGCTTATGCAGAAACTCCTGAATCCAGACTTTCTTACCTCAAAAAAGCCAATACCCTTAATTCTGCAGATCCCGATGTAGCTTATGATCTTTCTGCAACTTACATCAGCCTCAAACAATACCAATCTGCATATGATATATTGAAAACAGCCATTGCAGCCGATACTGAGAACTTTACTTTACTGCAGGCTCTACTGCCGGCTGCCAACCAACTCCACAAATATCCGGAAGTGATTGAAACAGGTGAAAAGCTCCTGAAAAACCATGCTGATGTCAATGTAATGAATGATCTCGGACAGGCCTATTTTTATGTAAAGGATTATCAGAAGTGTATCACGCTTTATAAAATACTGGAAGATATGGGAGTACAAAATGAAGGTACATTATATTTTATGGCCCTGAGCTATCGTGAACTGAAAGATTATAACAATGCTGCCCTCTATGCACAAAAGACTATTGACGAAGCTGTTTCAGACCACACCAACCTTTATTATGCTGCACTGGCAGGCATTTATGAAGCTAAGAACCAGTATAATGATGCTGTGACAGCTTATAAAAGAGGATTAACTTTTGGTACCAGCAATATTATTTATTACCGTTTGGGGCTTCTTTATGATCTCAATCTGAAGCAGTCTAAGAATGCCGCAACATATTATCAGATGTACCTTAAAAACAATCCTGACCAAGACAAGGAAAAAGAGCAGATTGCCTATGCAAAAGGAAGAATTCCTGCTTTAAAATAGATAAGCTTTTGTGATTATAGTCACAAGAAGAATCTCCGGTGATCCGTTAATTTTGTATAGACAATAAACAGAATATTATGGACAATACAACGCAAAACATAGCAGAACGATTTATCCAATATCTAAACGAAGAAAATTTTGATAAGGCAGAAAACTGTCTTGATCCTGATTTTAAATTTATAGGGGTAATGGGAAAGAGAGAAGGAGCCTCTGTTTACATCAAAGATATGAAGCAGATGAAGTTTAAGTATGAGATTCTTAAGACTTTTACTTCCGGTGAAGATGTTTGTTTCTGGTACAATATTGATATGGGAGAAAAAACAATAGAATCTTCGGGATGGTATCACGTAAAGGATGGAAAGATCCGTACTTTAAAAGTTCTGTTTGATCCGAGACCTTTATTAAAAGAGTCTTAAATCCATCCTGTTTTTTTCCTCCAGGCGGTATATTCAGCGTCTTTGCCATCAATTTCCGGAATGTCCTGGACCTCCGGGATTTTATTGATATCTGATTCGGAAAGGACCCGCAGATTTACCTTTTCGCGTTCTGTATTTAAGTTTTCTTTGTTTTCTACGGGATAAATTATTCCTTCAGAGGTCAGCTGGGTACCATACTTTTGAGGTTTACCCTGAAAAACCTGAATCCTGTCGTATAAATAGGCTTTATGGATAGGATTAATATCATTGCAATGCTTTTCCATCATAGCGTAGCTTGTTTTCATAAATTCGGGTTCGCCGATAGCATGCTGGATGATCAGCCATGCTGCATCATTAGCTTCCTCACCTACTTTTGAGATGGTAGGATAACCGATTTCTGCTATAATTTCCCGCAGCCGTTGTGCATTGGCTCTATGAATAGTTTCCATTTCGGGATGATAACCTCCGGAAAGCGCTCCTGATTTCAATAGTTTTTCTCTTATGGACAGGTCTTTGTCAGCAAGTTCAATCAGTTCTTTTTCAAAAGGAAGATGGTTCATACTTGATAATTGATAATCGATGAGTGATAATTAATAGGTGATGAAAAATACTTTATATGAGCCTGTCAAGGATAAAACGGGCTCTGTTTTCTACTGAAATTTTTGGGACTTCTATGATATTGTAACCATATTCCTGATAAATTTCGTTCATACATTCAAAGGTAAGCATAGATTTCTCGAAGGTTTGTTTTCTTTCAGGGTCATTTTCGTAAATCTCTTTCCATGGCGGCAGAATGAAAACATTGTTATGATAAATCATTTCTCTTGCTTTAACCTCCATAGATTCCGGAACAGCAATATTTTCAAGTTTCATATAACCAAGTGTATCCAGTATTCCACGGTCAAAGAAAACAGGTTTTGCAGAAGTTGTCTGACTTATTCCCAGGTAGGTTTTTACGGATTCTTCGAACATCAGTTCTGCAAAAAGTTCTTTGTTAAGCCATGGAAGCCCTTCTCCACCGGAATCCATCTGTTCTTTAATGATTCTCCTTCCTTCTTCAGGTACAGTTATCAGTTCACGGTGGCTTAATTCATCCAGCAACGTTGTTTTTCCTGCTCCCGGACCTCCGGTAATGATATAGAATGTTGAAATATTCTGTTTCATGGGTTTGAATTATAGTATAAAACTCCACCATACAGCAGAATTTCATACTGCGGAGTTTATCTGTTATTTTTAATGATACTTTTATACGTGTTGATGCGGTCTTCTTCCCGGTACATATTACACAATATCAGGAGATCATCGGTATTGTACTTTTGGGCAATTTCATCTAATCTCTGGTTAACAGATCCCGGTGTTTCTATAATAATTCTGTTTAAAACCGTATAGAATTCTTCTTCATCCTTGGTTCCCAGAATCTTCTGTTCCACCACTTCCGGAGAAAGAACCGCATCCGGACTTTCTAATTTCCGGGACTGTAAAAACTGATAGGCCATTCCGTACGCATTCCGTCTGGCATCTTCTATTGTATCTGCTACTGATACCGATACGGCAACCTGCAGAGAAGGCCGGGAAAAATATTGTGTTATGTCAAATTCTCTGAGATAAGTATCTGTATTTTCCTTTCCGTTCTCACTATTCATAAAAGCAGCGAATGAATATCCAACTCCATGCTTTGCAGCTTCCCGGGCGGAGGTCATTCCTGAGCCCAGCCACATAATTTCCGGAATATGCTGTACATGAGTCGGCTGTGCAATAAGTCCATCATAAACTCCTTCTTCGTCCTTTATGAATTGAATGATCTCTTCCAGCTTTGTTTCCATATTGGATAAAACTACCGGTTTATGATTGTTCAGTGCCATGACAGCATCTTTTAAACCTCCGGGAGCTTTTCCCAGGCCGAGAATAAAGCGTTCAGGATATAGTGTTGATAACATTTTAGTCCATTCTGCAATCTTATAGGCAGAATAGTTTCTCATCATGATTCCGGCAGTTCCTATTTTAATCCGGTTTGTTTTGCTGAGAGCAATTGCAGCTAAAAGCTCGGGACTGGAACTTCCATAAGCTTCTACTCCATGATGTTCGGAATACATGATGCTGTGAAACCCTGTTTCTTCAGCCATTACAGCAAGATTAAGACTGTTTTTCAATGCAGATGCCGCACTGCCGCCCATGGTAGCGGGTGACTGATCTAATATCCCTAATTTCAGCTTCATACTGTTGGATCAATTTTATGGTGAAGGTATAAAAAAAGCTTTATGTAACAGAAAATGAAGTGTTATCATTCTTTAGGCGGGAAGACAATTCCCTCATCCTTAATCAGATCGTAACCAAATTTCATGATAGTTTCAATAACCGGAATGGCTTTCTCTCCTTTCTTTGTAAGACTATACTCTACTTTTGGAGGAATTACGGGAAATACTTCCCTGTGAATCATCTCTTTAGCTTCCAGCTCACGCAGCTGACTGGTGAGCATTTTATCTGTAATATGAGGAATATCCTTTTTAAGCTCGCTAAAACGGAGTGGCTTCTCCTGCAGTCTCCACAAAATCGGCATCTTCCATGTTCCGCCGATATGGCTTAACGCAAATTCAATAGGGGTATAATACAGTCTTTTATCATGGAAAAATTCAGGCATAACAACGTTTTTTAGATTTACACTTTCAGAAAGGTAAGTATAGAACTAAAAGGTAAGTATATAGTTTTCTGATAGTCTATTCTGCAAATTTGCAAAAAAATAATGAATATGAACAGAAATCTTTATGTACTGGCACTAGGTGTTTTCGGAATTACCACTACAGAGTTCGGAGTGATTGGAGTATTACCCGAACTTGCTTCCGCATTCCGGGTTTCCATTGAAAAAGCGGGATGGCTGCTGAGTGCATTTGCATTGATCGTTGCTGTTTTCGGGCCGTTCATGCTTCTTATATTGTCTTCTTTCAAAAGGAAAAACTTATTGATTTTTTCTTTATCGGTTTTTGTTGCTGCCAATATCCTGTCTGCATTTATTACCAATTTTTATCTCCTTCTCATCGTTAGAATGATTCCTGCATTTTTTCATCCGTTATACTGGTCCATTGCTTTATCTGTCGCCGGGCAAACCTCAGATCCTGCAGAGAAATCCAGGGCTGTTAGTATTATTTTTTCCGGACTTACACTAGCAACGGTTTTAGGAGTGCCATTGGCAACATTTATGTCTGACCTGCTTTCCTGGCAATCCTCTTTTTTACTTACCGCTTCCATTAATGGAGTTGCTCTGGCGGGAGTATGGTTTTATCTGCCATCCATTCAGAATCCGGAAACATCTTCAGGTAAATTTCCCATTAAAATATTCCGGAATAAACATCTATGGAACGGGCTTTTTCTGGCATTCTTCATCATTGCAGCCATGTATTCAACTTATGGTTATATGGCAGATTTTTTAAAGAATGTCACCCAAATGAACGGGAAACAGATCAGTATACTATTTTTTCTGTTTGGAACCGCAGGAATTGCAGGAAACAGAATTGCAGGAAAATATATGAGCAGGTTTCCGTTTCAGACTACTTTTGTGTTCCTGATTTTATTATCCGGAATTCACCTTCTGGTTGGGCATTACGGAAGTTATTTTACACCGATGATTTTTATTGTAACTTTTTGGGGGCTTATTCATTCCGGAGGTTTTCTGATCAGCAATATCAATGTAACGTCTTCCTCATCAGAGACCTCTGAGTTCATCAACAGTATTTTTACTTCCTGCGGGAATTTTGCGGTTACTGCAGGTACTCTTTTGGGAGGTTTTTGGATTGACCGTTATGGTCTAGAAAATATAATGTGGTCAAGTATTGCCGGTCTTGTTCTTGCCATGATTGTACTGCTTGTTAAAAGGAACAGACATTAAGTTGTAATAAAAAGCAAAGCTTTCCATGAAATGGAAGGCTTTGTTTATAGAAATAATTATGCACATAAAATATTTCCACAGCCGCCACCGCCACCGTTTCCATTAAGATAATAACAGATGGTTGTTGGACAGCCACATGCTATACATTCACTGGCTGCGGCAGGACGGCCACCCGTAATTGTTTTTAAACTTCCTCTCGCGATTTTCTTTAAATTTTTCATAATAAATAAGTTATTGGTTTGAAAGGACAAAATAGTGAAAAAATAGCAAAGCACATTTAGCACAAACTGTTAAATAGTATTAAATTTTATAATGAATAATTTTCCCCCCATAAATCGTCTGAAAAATATTAAAACAATAACCCTCGCTGTTCAGCAAGGGTCTATTATTATTGTATCATTGAAAAGCTTCTATATTACTCCTGCATAATCTTTTGAACTTCATGAAATTCACTTTCAATCACAGGATCAGGGTTATAAGTCAATAAAGAAACGATCACATTAGTTAGTAAAGAAAGTACAAACCCAGGAATGATTTCGTACCAGTCTTTCAGCGGATGTTGCAGATAAACCCAGGCTAACACTGTAATTCCCCCTACCATCATCCCGGCAAAGCCTCCCTGCCATGTTGCCTTTTTCCATAAAAGCGACAGCAGGATCAGGGGCCCGAATGCAGAGCCAAAGCCTGCCCATGCATTTCCCACCAGATTAAGAATACTATCCTTAGGATTAAGAGATAAAAGTACCGCAATGACAGCTACCAGTAAAACAGAAAGCCTGCTTGCTATTAATAATTGCCTTGAAGTTGCTTTTTTATTCAGAAAAGCTTTGTAAATATCTTCTGTTAACGAGCTTGAAGTCACCAATAACTGGGAAGAAATCGTACTCATTACCGCAGCAAGAATGGCTGTAAGTAAAAATCCTGCAATAAACGGGTGGAATAATATACGGGAGAAATAGATGAAAATAGTTTCTGCTTCCGTCTTTGATCCGTCAAACTTCATCATGGTATTCATATCGAACTTTTGCAAATAAGCGATTCCTACCAATCCTATGGCCAGAGCTCCTGCAACAGTAAATATCATCCATGTAATCCCGATGCGTCTTGCTTTGATCAGATCTTTCGGTTTATCAATGGCCATAAAACGTACCAGAATATGCGGCTGGCCGCAGTATCCCAATCCCCATGCCAATAAAGAAACAATACTTACAGTCGTTGTTCCTCTGAACAGATCCAGATATTTTGGATTTTTTGCTTCAATCAGAGAAAACGTCTCTCCCACGCTTCCGATCTGGGTAATGGCTACAATCGGAACGATCACCAATGCAAGCACCATGATGGTGCCCTGCACAAAATCAGTAAGACTTACGGCCAGAAAACCACCTAAAAATGTATACAGCACTACTACCAGACTTGTCAGGAGTAAGCCTGCCGTATAATCCATTCCAAAAGCTGATTCGAATAATTTTCCTCCGGATACCATTCCCGCAGAAGTGTACAGGGTAAAAAATACCAGAATGAAAATAGACGATGTAATTTTCAGGAGCTGATTTTTATTTTTAAACCTGTTTTCAAAAAATACAGGTAACGTAATGGCATTCTGTGCCACCTCGGTATAAATTCTGAGTCTTGGGGCTACAATAATATAATTGAGATAAGCACCAATGGTTAATCCTATGGCAATCCACGAACTTGAAATTCCGGACAGATACATTGCTCCCGGAACCCCCATCAAAAGCCATCCGCTCATATCGGCTGCTCCTGCAGACAATGCTGTTACGGCAGCTCCCATTTTCCGGCCGCCAATTAAAAATTCTTCTGAATTACTTGTTGATTTTCTATAAGAATATATGCCTATACCTATCATTAATAACAGGTACAACCCCACAGAAATCCCTTCATATACTTGCATATCATTATTTTTACGAAGCCGAATATAATGATTTTCTAATGAATGGAATTACGCAAAGCAAACTAAGCTTTTACTATTGCAGCTTTTTTCGAACTCTGCCAAACAACAAATGATAATATAAAACCGAGCCCCATAAACAGAACAGGAATATATTTACCCCAAACTTTCTGTAATACTGAAAGATCCAATAACAATCAAAAAGCAAACTATTGAAACTGTATATAAAAGCTGGTTATCGCTCATTTGTAATCAAACTATTTTTCCCTCGTTTTAAATTTTATAACCAGGTTTTCATCTTTCAGAGGGTATCCTTCTTTAGACCTGAAACTTTTATTGGTAAGTATAAATTCATATTCTTTGCCGGGCTTTACATCTACTCCCAAGACCAACGTTTTATCATTATTTTCCATTCCTTTCACTTTGGTCATCGGCATATATTCTTTTCCTTTATCTGAAAGATTGAAAGAATAGTATCCGGGTACCATTTCCTGTGAAAAAGTAATTTTAAGTTCTTTTATATCAGTACTTACGCTCGCAGAGCCATTTTCAGGATCTATTTTTACAACATATGGCTGTTTCTTACGATATTCTTTCAAAAGATCAGCGGTTTTTTCCTTGAAAAACTTTGATTTGCCCAGGAAATCTTCAACAGCTTTATTATCATCATAATTCAGCTCAATAATATCTTTGATGGCCTGCTTTTTATCTTTTGCATTCTGGTAGTACATTTTACTGATCACATAGCCTACATAATATCCTAAATCCGCACCCTCTCCTTTTTGTCTTCCATTATAAAACCAGTTGGGAAGATTACCGCTAAACATTTCTTTTTTAAACTGAGCTTTAATTTCAGCTTCGTGAGCCATTCCGTATGAAATATATTTCCTTTTCAAAGGTTCATTCATCACAAGTTCGGCAATCAGATCACATGATCCTTCCTTTATAGCCTGGTTTAAAACCCTGTTTTGATTTCCGCTCTGCTGGGTATGGATATATTCATGAATATTCAGGGAAACGATATTATCCGGAGACTGATTGGCAAAAACACCCTTCAGCCATTCATCTTTAAATTCTGAGACCTCTGTTGCTTCTGTTCCGCTGGCAAGTTCTGCACCTACCAATACCATATTTCCGCTCACAGTTCCGCCAGAGTTAAGTGCCCCAATTGTAAAATACATTTCGGCATCTTTAAGTTCAGGATACAATTGCTTCAGCCTGACAACACCAGCTTCCAACTCTTTGGTCTTGGTTTTTATTATTAAGGTATTCGGCCTTACTGAATTCCAGAATTTAGGGTATTTTTCTATGACTTTTACATATACACTATCGTTATAATCTCTGGCATCCATAAAAGCTTTTAAGCCTTTTGTTGCTTTATCAGTATAGAGTCGTTTGATAAGATCAAGCTTTCCGGAATAATCATTTGTTTTTTGAATGCTGTCATAAGCCATCCAAAAATTATCAATATCTGAAGTAAAAATCCTTGTTGATTTCTGTGAAAAAGCACTTGCAAATACAAGCAAAAGAAGAATAGTCGAAATACGCTTCATGGCTGTTTTTAATAAAACAATGATACATACAATTATTGTATTCTACAAATATCGTTTATCGTTTGCACACAATAGAATTAAAAGAATAACAGAAACATCCTCATCATAATAACTCCAAAAAAGTAAGGTGTAAATCTGCATTTTACTCTTTATTTATATTAATTCCAAATAATTTTAATTCTTTCCATCTTTTTATCACAAATATTTAATACTTTAGCTTAATAATTTGAACGAATGGGAATAATCCTTAAACCAATTGATATTGTAGATGACATTTCACAGGAAGATTTCCGTGAAAAATATCTAAAGCCATGTAAGCCGGTGGTAATCAGAAATATGGCAAGAAAGTGGCCCGCTTATCAGAAATGGACGATGGATTACATGAAAGAAGTAGTAGGCGATGTTGAAGTTCCTCTTTATGATAGTTCCAAAGCAGATCCTGCCGCTCCTATCAATACTCCGACTACAAAAATGCCTTTTCGTGATTATGTTGATCTTATCCAGAGAGAGCCTACTGATCTGAGAATTTTTTTCTTTGATCCTATAAAATTTGCTCCGAAACTGTTAGACGATTATGTTCCGCCAAAGAATCTTATGGGTGGATTTTTAGATAAATATCCCAGTATGTTTTTCGGAGGCAAAGGGTCTGTGACTTTCCTTCACTACGATATCGACATGCCGCATATTTTCCACACCCATTTCAACGGAAGAAAGCATGTACTTCTGTTTGAATACAAATGGAAAACACGTCTGTATAAGCTTCCTTATGCTACCTATGCACTGGAAGATTATGATATTGGCAATCCTGATTTTGAAAAATTTCCGGCATTAGATGGTATTGAAGGCATTGAATGTTTTCTGGAACACGGAGATACCTTATTTATGCCTACAGGCTGGTGGCACTGGATGAAATATCTGGACGGATCTTTCTCTATTTCCCTGCGTGCCTGGGATAAAAGCTGGGCGGTAAAAGCACATTCTCTCTGGAATCTTGCTGTTCAGCGTAATTTTGATAACTTTATGAAAGCCAGATACAAGAAAAGGTATATGGACTGGAAAGAAAGAAAAGCAGTAGAAAAAGCCCATATCGCTTTGAAAAAAGGACTACCAAAATAAAAACCTTTTAGATAAAAAAGTGGATGATTCCGAGCGAATCATCCACTTTTTTTATTCACTTTTGAGATGTATTGCAAAAAATAATTAAATTGCAAACGTTCCCTAAATACAAAAATACACATACATGTTTGAAAAATTAATCGATAGCTTTGAGAAGCTGTGCCTTCAGATTATTATTGAAATTTTACTGGTTCCTGTAACCATCTTCAAATTGTTTCAGGATCCCCGCCGATGTTATGACCTTTCTGCTCACGAGATGGAAAAAGAGGAAACTGAACGTTTTCACGACTACCTTTCTCCTATCAAACTATCTGTATATACCTCCGTGATTGTCTCTGTAATTTTAATGGATTATGGTGGTGAGCATAATATTATTTCAAAGATCAAAGGGCTCAGTATGGTAGAAAAAGCGCTCTTTATATTTTTGATGAATAATATTACTGCGGTAGTATTCACCGTTGCGATATTATGGTACAAAAAAGAAAAAGTGAATACCGTCACCTTCCGGACCTTATTATTTTCTTTTATTTATACAACCGTATACACCTCTACTCCTTTTTTTATATTAATCAGCTCGGCTATGTTTCTTGGAGAAACTTTGAATGTAGATGCTTATATAGAAAGCCTGGGAAAGATAAGCAACTATGGTACAAGAGAATACCTGTTCTTTCTGGTCTTTCTGGTTTTTATTATCATTGGAATTATCGGAATTTTCAAGCTTTTCAAAGCGTTGCATTATATTCTGAAAAATAACTTCACTTATCATCCTTATATCGTATGGTTTTTTACCTTACTTTTCTTTGTTATTCAGCTATATTATACAAAAGGATTTATTTAAAAACCAACACCTACCAGTCTGTTCATATTTTATTTACATTTGTAAAAATTTTACATCATGCCCAAACCTCGCGAAAGAATAGTAAGCACTGCTATGGTTCTCTTCCATAGACAAGGTTATAACAATACGGGCATCAATCAAATCATTGAGGAGTCTAACGTATCCAAGGCAAGCTTTTACCAGCATTTTAAATCTAAAGATGATCTTTGTATAGAATTTCTCAATAAAAGATATGATTACTGGGTGTCCGAACTTGAAAAATTCACAGCAGAAGCAGAAACACTACAAGAAAAGTTCCGGAAATCCTTCGATTTCCTGATCGACATGAATGAAAGAGAAGATTTCAGAGGATGCAGTTTTCTGAATATTTTGTCAGAAATTCCTGCAGATAAGGAAGAAATTCATAAAGTAATCCGTGATCATAAAATAAAGTTGAGAGAATCCTTCAATGAAGATATCCAAAACGATATGATTTCAGCCCATATCTATCTTCTTTTTGAAAGTTCAATACTGACCAGCCAGCTTTACAGATCGAATGAACTGATTGAAAAATCTAAAATGATCGTTGAGGATCTCCTGAACGACTCCCATTAATCCTTCAGCCATGTATATTCCGGATCTTCATTCTTTTTTGAAAGCTGACCTTCATTTATCCACTGAAGTTACTTATCCTGCTAAAACGATCCTGCTTGAAGAGGGAAAAATTTCTGATAAGATGTTCCTGGTAAAAAACGGAGCATTGAGAGTATTCTTCTATCAGGATGGAAAAGAACTTACCCTGGAATTTATAACAGAAAACCAGGCTGTTTCATCTTTTGACAGTTTCCTGAATGGCATTCCCAGCGATCTTGTCATTGAAACTCTGGAATCAACCACTGTTTATGAATTACACGCTGAAACTTTTCATAGACTCATGGAAAATGAGGAATTCCAGCACACTTTCCAGCCACTTTTTTACAAACGTTTCAGTGAAATTAATAAACGGCTGATTTCTTTTATCAGAGATTCACCTCAGGAAAGGTATCAGCAGCTTCTCAAAAACAGACCGGAGCTTCTTCTGCGCTTTCCACAGCATTATATTGCCTCTTATCTCGGAATCACAAGTGTTTCACTAAGCAGAATACGCAACCGTAAGTAATTTCTTTACAATTGTTATCGTTCAGTCATGAGTCTGTAAGGTAATTTTGCTTCAAAATAATAGAGTTATGAAGCATTTTATCCGGCAGTTATTCAACGATGTACTAGAAAATCCGGTATTTGACGAATTATTAATCGAAAAATATTTTTCAAAAGAATACATTCAGATTGTTGATCATTCTCAGCTTGCTTATGATGAATTTGTTCTTCACATCAGAAAACTGAAAGAAAAAGTGGCTGAACAAAAGCTTGATATCATCAGCCACGCTGAAAATGGGAATATCATATTTACCCACCACATAGCAAAATCCACCCTAAAAGATGGAAGTAAGGTGGTACATAAAGTATTGGCAGAATTTACCCTCCAGAATCATCAGATTATACGATGTAATGAATTGACTTTGCTTCTAGAGGGGAATACTGTTGAAAAGAATTTAGGATCTGAAAGGTAGAGTTTTTAATTGATTATATGCCATTATGGAAAACCGTAAAAAGACTATCGTTTTACTATTTAATTTTGACATGTAACCAATAAAACAATAATCATGGCTTGGAGCTATAGAAAAAGGATCAAGGTAATTCCCGGAGTACATCTTAATTTTAGTAAAAGAGGTATATCTACTACAATAGGTGTAAAAGGTGCCAGTATTAATTTCAACAAATCCGGTACAACATTAAGTACTTCTATCCTTGGCTTTTCTAGTCGACAAAAATTATCTACTCCTAAGTCAGCATCCAAAAGCAGTTCAAAATCCCAATATCAACCAATTTCACAGTATCCGGAAAATCCTATCAACAATTTTTATTATGACGAAAATATTTTCAGTGCTGATATTCATGAAATCACAAGTCAGAATATGCAGGGAATTAAAGAATCTATCATTTTAGCTCATCAACAAAAAAAGGAATTAATTACTGATCTTAAAAAAACTTCAAGAACGCTCTTTTTAACAAAGACAAAAAAAATTTTGAGCTTTGTATTTCTTTATGGTTTTATTAATAAGAATATTCCGCAAAATTCTGATAGAGATATAAAAGCTCAAAAGCAAGCTATTGAACAGATAAAAATGATGATTGAAAAATGTTATGTTAACCTTGAAATTGATTTTGATAATGAAATTAAAAAAAAATTTGAACTGGTGCATGAAGCTTTCAAGAAACTTACAACCTCTCACAAGATATGGGATATTACAAGTTCTCATTACCAAGACAGGGTGGCAATGCGCTCCTCAGCAAGTACAATAGTAAAGAGACGCGAAGTACATTTTGCATTGAAATCAATTCCTTATATCAAGTCAGATTACCAGGCATTATATCTGAAAAATGCAAATGGATCAGACTTTTATATCTATCCAACATTTATTGTTATGTATAACAATGAAAACAATTTTGCAATTATAGGGATTGACGAGCTTAATTTTCATCAAACCTATACGAGATTTACTGAAACATCAACTGTTCCCAGAGACTCTAAAATCATAGGCCAAACCTGGGCAAAAGTTAATAAAAATGGCAGCCGTGATAAAAGATTTAAAAGTAATTATCAAATTCCTGTCGTACGCTATGGAAACATTCGATTTTCCACTCAAACGGGTGTACTTGAAGAATACGAATTAAGCAATTATGAACTAACAGAAGAGTTTGGCAAAACTTTTAGAGAATTTCAAACCCAGTTCAGATAGCATTTTTTTAATTTAATAGATAAAATTTCGGATTTCAGGATCTGTATATTAACAATTCTTAAGAAAACCTTAATTTTCTCTTCAACTCCTTTGCCAAACAGACGTTTAATTTTGCTGTTATTTTTATCTAAAATATTAAAAGTGAAGAAAATTTTTACGTCTGTTTTATTTTGTGCCTCTATTTTTTTCTATGCACAAACCGGTTCTTTGTCCGGAAATATCAATGATGATTCAAAGATAGCCCTGCCTGGAGCCAAGATCTCTTTAAGCCCGGGAAATATATATACCACTTCGGATGAGCACGGAAACTTTGTATTTCTGAATGTTCCTCCTGGAAGCTATACCATGAAAATTGACTACCTCGGTTATGGTGTGCATGAGTATACTGTAACGGTAGAACCTGAAAAAAATACCCGTCAGAATATTATTTTCGACAAGAAAGAGACATCCATTGCAGCCATTGTAGTTTCGGGAGCGACTCTGAAAAATCAGGCAAGAGCCTTGAATAAACAAAGAAATAACGCCAATATTACCAATGTGATTTCTTCTGATCAGATCGGACGTTTTCCGGATGCCAATATCGGAGATGCTTTGAAACGTGTTCCGGGAATTACGATACAAAATGACCAAGGTGAAGCCAGAAACCTTATCATCAGAGGGCTTGCTCCCAATCTGAACTCCGTTACGCTGAATGGCGACCGGATTCCGTCTGCTGAAGGAGATAACCGTAATGTACAGATGGACCTGATCCCTTCCGATATGATTTCTACTATAGAAGTTAATAAAACCCTCACTCCGGATATGGACGCCGATGCCATCGGAGGTTCCGTAAACCTGATTACCAGGGCTTCCCCGAACGGACAGAGGATTTCCGCAACCGTTGCCGGAGGATACAATCCCATCCGTGAAAAAGGAAATTACACTGCCGGATTTGTGTACGGAAACCGTTTTCTGGATAAAAAATTAGGCGCGGTATTCAGTTTTTCCTATAACAACAACAATTTTGGTTCGGACAATATAGAACCCGTATGGAGCCAGGCCAATGATCTTGCCCAAACGGTTTATGTAAGCAAAATGGGAGTTCGCTATTATAATGAACACCGTATCAGACATAGTTTTGATCTCAACATGGATTATGAGTTCAATTCCAAAAATAAGATCTATGCTTCTGCGATGTACAACTTCAGGAATGATAAGGAAACCAGATTTGCTTTAGGATATAAAATAAAACCTGTTTATAATGCTGATGAAACTGAGATTACAGACTGGAAAGGAAGTATCACAAGACAAAATAAAGGAGGTGATGCCGATAATGACAATACCCGTCTGGAAAAACAAAAAGTTCAGAACTATGCTTTACGAGGAGAACATTTATTAGGATCTAAAGTTGACCTCGACTGGGCTGTCAATTACGCCATCGCAAGTGAAGATAAGCCTCATCAGCGTTATATAGAGTTTGAAAACAGCAAAATGAACTTCGCTCCTGACCTTAGCAATCCTGAAAAACCAATGTTCAATCTTCTCGCAGCAGACAATCTAGGAAGCTATAAGCTGAGTGATCTTTCGGATGCCAATAACTTTACTCAGGAAAAAGAATTAGGCGCAAAAGTAAATGTACGTTTTCCGTTTTCCGTGATTGATGGTCAGAAAGGAAGACTTCGTACCGGTTTCCGGATGCGTTTGAAGAAAAAGGAAAGAGAGAATGATTTCTACGCTTTTACACCTGTTAACAATATGGGAAGTCTTTTATCGGTGCCAACCATACACCTTAATGGTGAAAACTTCCAGCCGGGAAATTATGTTCCGGGAACATTTGTTGATCCTTCTTTCCTTGGCGGATTGGATTTATTCAATCCAACTTTATTTAACGGTAAGCTGAAACCTGAAAAGTATCTTTCCAGCAATTACAATGCAAAAGAGCAGATTTATGCAGGTTATATCCGCTGGGATCAGGATTTTAATGATAAACTATCGATGATCGTTGGAGCCCGTATTGAAACAACCCAGATTAATTACACCGGAAATTATGTCATGAATGAGAAGGATTTGGTAGGGCAAATCAATAATACCAATACATATACCAATGTCCTTCCGAATATTTCCTTCAAATATGTTCCAGTGCAAGATCTTGTACTACGTGCAGCATTTACTACCGCTCTTGCCCGCCCTAACTATTATTCTTTAGTTCCTTATCTGAATGTTATTTCAGAAGATGAAATTGTTGCAGCAGGAAATCCGAATCTGAAGGCAACCTATGCCTACAATTTTGATTTCATGGCAGAGAAATATTTCAAGTCTGTAGGGATTCTTTCCGGAGGTGTTTTCTATAAAAATCTTAACGATTTCATTTATACGTATTCCAAAAGAAATTATACCGCGAACGACTTTGCCAATGATTTTACGGGACAAACCAACCCAATTCCGGCCGGAGAAAGCAACTGGAAATTTACCCAGCAGCGTAATGGTGACAATGTAGATATTTATGGGTTTGAAGTTGCTTTGCAAAGACAGCTTGATTTCATTCCCGGAGCTTTCTGGAAAGGACTTGGAGTGTATGTCAACTATACTTATACTAAATCCAAAGCAAAAGGAATTACCAATGAAGAAGGCATTGAAAGAACAGATGTAGGGTTTCCGGGAGCTGCTCCTCATATGTTCAACGGATCTCTTTCATGGGAAAACAAACGTTTTTCAGCAAGAGTTTCCATGAACTATGCTTCTCATTATATTGATGAGCTTGGTGGCAAGGCATTTGATGACCGTTATTACGACAAACAGTTTTTCCTTGATGCTAATGCTTCCTACAAGATTACGACCCAGCTCAGAGTTTTTGCAGAAGCCAATAATCTGACGAACCAGCCGTTAAGATACTACCAGGGAATCCCAAGCAGAACCGCACAGGCTGAATATTACAGACCAAGGTTTACAATGGGAGTGAAATTTGATTTTTAAAATAAACATGAAAAACCTACATTATATACTGGCTCTTTCAGTTCTTCCTTTTGTGGTCAGCTGTACAGGACAGAAAGAAGTTATAGAAAAATTAAAACCTACCGTTATTACAGAAACAGTGGTTCATGATACAGATGATCCTGCCATATGGATCAATTCTCAGGATCCTTCAAAAAGTATTATCATCGGAACAGATAAAGATACGGATGGAGGTTTGTACGCCTTTGATCTTAACGGAAAAATCATCCATAAAGTATTAGGATTGAAGCGCCCCAACAATGTTGATCTTGAATATGGTTTTATTTTAAATGGAAAGAAAACAGACATCGCTGCCGTAACGGAAAGGGAAACGAACAAAGTAAAATTATATTCGCTTCCTGAACTGAAAGAAGTGGGAGAAGTCTCTGTATTTGAAGGAGAAACGGAACGTGGTCCGATGGGAGTTTCCATGTATAAAAATCCGCAGACAGAAGAAATATTTGTCATTGTAGGAAGAAAATCTGGTCCTGCTGACGGCTACCTATGGCAATATAAGCTTACGGAGAAAAATGGCTCTATCACCGGAGAAGTTGTCCGTAAATTCGGAAAATACAGTGGCCTGAAAGAGATTGAAAGCATTGCTGTAGATGACGAAATGGGCTATATCTACTATTCTGATGAGCAGTTTGGAGTTCATAAATACTATGCTGATCCGGAAAAAGGTAATGAGGAATTAGCTGTTTTCGGAAAAGGTGATTTTAAATCTGATGTGGAAGGAATTTCCATCTATCCTACTGATAAAGGGAAAGGTTATATTCTGGTTTCGAATCAGCAGAATGATACCTTCAATGTCTACTTAAGAGAAGACCAATCAAAGGGGAGAATTGCAGAAATTCCGGTTTCTACATTAGAAAGTGATGGTTCTGAAGTGACCCATGTTAACTTGGGTCCAAAATTCCCGAAAGGCGTTTTTGTTGCGATGAGCAATGGCAGAGTATTTCATTATTATGACTGGAGAGTGATTGAAAAAGCCATTAAATCAGCGGTAAAGGCTGGAAAATAAAAGAATCTTGAAACATTAAGGCTGATAAGGTTTTAGGAGCATTAAGTTGAACTGTCCTGTCATTGCGAACCATAGGTGAAGCAATCTCATGGTTTAGTTCAACTTAATGCTTTTCTTTTGTTTTTATTGGATATGTTTTCTCAAAAACTCTGCAGTGAATGATTTTTTATTTTTCAAAAGATCCACCGGAGTTCCTTCAAACAATACTTCACCTCCAAATTTCCCTGCGCCCGGTCCCATATCAATAATCCAGTCTGCCTGGGAAATAATATCAAGATTGTGTTCGATAACAATCAGCGTATTATTCTGATCTGCAAGACCATTAAAAAACCTAAGAAGCTTTTGAGTATCACTTGGATGCAGTCCTGTGCTCGGTTCATCAAGAATAATGATCTGATTGGTATTTTTCAGTTCTCTTGTCAGCTTCAGGCGCTGTCTCTCGCCTCCGGAAAAGCTGTCCAGTCTTTGCCCTAATGTCAGATAATCAAGTCCTAATTGTATCAGGAGGTCAAAATTTCTGAGCACCAATTCTTCCTTAAAAAAATCAGAGGCCTCAGAAACCGTCATGCTCATGACTTCTGCAATTGTTTTTCCGCTGTAGGTATATTGCAGTACATCAGGATCAAATCCTGAACCTCCGCAAACCTCGCACGGCTGCTCAATATCATCCATAAAAGCCAGGTCAATCTTTTCTATTCCCAAACCTTTACAGTTTTTGCAGGCTCCGTCACTGTTTCTGCTGAAGAGTTTATCTGAAACATGGTTAGATTGTGCAAAAAGCTTACGTACAATATCTGATATTCCGAGATAAGTAAGCAAATTGGAGCGGGCACTTGCAGCGAACAAAGATTGATCAATAATAGTTACATCCGAATAGAGTTCCGGGAGAATACGATTTATCAGGGTACTTTTGCCGGATCCTGCTACTCCGGTAACGACGGTCATTATTCCGGTGGGAATATTTACCGTCACATTTTTAAGATTATATCTGTTGGCATTTTTAATTTCCAGATAGCCATCAGGTTTTCTGAATTCTTGTTTGATGGAAGGTTTGGTTGCGAAATAAGAACCTGTTTTACCTACCGATTTTTTTAAATCTTTAAACGCCCCGTCATAGATCACTTCTCCTCCGTTTCTTCCTGAACCGGGGCCAATATCAATTACCCTGTCCGCCATTTTGATCAGATCCGGATCATGCTCAACAATTAAAACAGAGTTTCCTTTGTCTCTGATCTGCTGAATAATAGTGATGATATTCTGCAGATCCTTCGGATGAAGTCCAATACTGGGTTCATCAAAAATATACAACAGATCTACCAGGCTGTTTCCCAAACTCCTCACCATTTTTATACGCTGAGATTCTCCTCCGGAAAGCGTGTTGGTACTTCTGTCAAGAGTCAGATACTGCAATCCTATCGTAATGATATTCTGCAGCTTTGCGGAAAGCTCTTTGATGACGACTTCATATGCTTTTGAATCCAGTGAGGTAATAAATTCCAGTAATTCATCTACAGAAAGAGTCATACAGTCTGCGATATTCATTCCCTGAATTTTACAGGACAGGATTTTTTCATTCAGACGTTTTCCCTGGCAAGACGGGCAGGTTTTGGTAATCACAATATTCTTCAGAGCGTCTTTTCTTGTGATGTTTTCTTTTGAATCTTTTTTCAGAAATGCTTTTTCAATCCTTGGAACAATTCCTTCATATTTTACCGTTTTTCCCCATTCTTTATCAGGATGTTTCGGTTTGTGTTCCTGTGCATACAACAGGGTTTCCCATTCTTTATCGGTGAAATCCTTCAACTTTTTATCATTATCGAAATAACCGGACAAAGTATATCTTGTTAAACGCCATCCTCCAGGCTGAAATGTAGGGAAGCGAATGGCTCCTTCATGTAAGGATTTTTCACGATCAATCAAGGTATTCACATTCAAAGTTTGTACAAATCCTAATCCCTCACATTCAGGACACATTCCCTGCGGGTGATTGAATGAAAATACATTGGAATATCCTACAAACGGCTCTCCCATTCTGGAAAACAAAAGTCTTAAAGAAGCAGACACGTCCGCTGCCGTTCCTACCGTAGATCTGGCATTTCCGCCCAACCGTTTTTGATTGATAATGATTGGAACATTAAGGTTTTCAATTTTATCTACATCCGGAAGGCCATAATGCTGCAGGCGGTTTCTGATAAAGCTGTTCTGGGTCTCATTAATCTGTCTTTGTGCTTCAGCTCCAATCGTTTCAAAGACCAAAGATGATTTTCCGGATCCCGATACTCCCGTAAAAACCACGATCTTGTACTTTGGAATTTTTATGGAAATATTTTTGAGATTATTCTGACGAGCGTTCGTAATTTCTATATTTTCCATGATAAAAATGTTTAACTTTGTTAATATTTAACTAAGTTAAGCATATTTGTAATGAAACTCATTGAAAAAGAATTTTTTAACACATTTACTGATTTCCAATGCCTTATTCTGGCTCACATGAACCGGGGTGACATTAACGGAGTAACTGCTGCTCATTATAATATTATTGAATTTATTATGAGGAAAGGAACAGCAACAGGAAGGGAAATATCACTGGCTTTCAACATTAGCCAGGCAGCCATTTCAAAACAGCTGAAATTTCTGATCGGTCAAGATTTGATTGTCCGGGAACAAGAGAAAGCAGACCACAGGAAATTCAATCTTTCAGTAACGGATAAAGGAAGGTTTATTGTAGATAATTCTGAAACTTTCCGTAAGGCTATCACTCATCAGACGGCTTCCATACTTACCTCTGAAGAATTAAAAAACTTTAATTATCTGCTGGGTAAAGTTTTGAATAATATAAAACTGTAGTATCCATAGTTACTTATATGTCCCGAATAACCTGTCCCATATCGAAGTATAAAACCCAAAGTTTTTACTTTCATCCAAATGGTGCTGGTTATGAAACCTCGTTGTTCCCACAAAGAAACGGTCAAAAGAGGATGGAAAAAACTCTCTGTTCAAGTGTCCTATCGTTCCCCAGATGAGATTAAGCAAAAGATATATTGAAATCGAAATCACAGAAAAATCATGGCCTACAAGTAAAACCAGCATCATCAGTCCAAACCCTATGGTTTCCAAAGGATGCAGAACAAAAAGACTTAAAAAGTTGGTACTGATATGTTCATGGTGTTTTCCGTGTAGAACTTTATAGACCAAAGGTAAATGTGCTGCAAAATGAAATAAATACATCAGAAAATCCATTAAGAGGAGTAAAACAGCTACTTCCGCTATTATTCCAATTACTGATTCTGTCTGCCCCGGCACAATCCATCCTTTTTTCCATAAAAAAGCCCCCAAAAGCATAACAAAACTGTTACATCCTATGGTAAGCAGACTAAGATAAAAGTCAGATCGGGTAACAGGATGATTCTTCTCCTGCAACTGACTTTTACGGCAAGTCTTTTCGATAAAAATATACAACCCTATCGAAAACAGATATAGGAAAATATTAACGATCAGACTGAATATCAACCATTGTGGCCAGGAAAACTGCCAGAATACCTGTAAATAACCGGAAAGTTCTGTTGGGTTAAAATTCATAAGTTTTTCATCCTTCAGCTTAGTGGTCATAAAGATATGAATTTCACCGTAAAACCAACCGATAAAGTACATTCCGGGCTTTATTTCTGTCTATCCTTTCTTCTGAGCTCCCTAAGTCTTGACGTGAGCTTTTTTCTCAAATCGTTATGATAGGCACGGTAGTTTTTGATGCTGTTTTCCAAATTTTTCTTGTTAAGCAGATACTCTTCGTACAGATGTCCCAGTTCTGAAATCTGAGTAATAACCTCTGAAGGCTGGCTTTCAGGATCTTCTGCAGCTTCTATCAGCAGACGGTAATATTCAATACGGCTGGTCAGGTTCATGTGAAGTTTTGGTTCTATTCCCTGCATGATTTTATCATTTTAGTTATTTTGTGAATGGGTAAAGGATAAAGATATTTTTTATATTATTTTTTGTTTTTTGAATCCAGCTTATTTCTCCATCATAACCGGAGGCACGTCACTCTGAAATAAAATTTTGATATTTCCATTCTTTTCGTGGTCTGCTGATTTGAAATAACCTCCGTTAAGTGCAGAAGAAATAAGGGTTTCATTGGGATCTCCCAAAGGTAATAATGGCAGTCCGGCAAATTCATTGACATTGCTCTGCGGGGAAATTCCACTACTGTATTCTCCGGCTCCGCTGGCATTAAAGACTTTATAAATCACCGGATGAATCTGCCAGGAAATTTTTCTGGGTTTACGTTTGTCTTCCACAACAAATCCTGCCATATCTTTTCCCAGCGTAGTATCTCCTATCTGAATCACCTGCATATAAGGTTTGAGATTATTCACAACAATCTCGGCGGCAGATGCCGTACTGTTCGATGTGAGGATAAAAACTTTCTGCAATCCCAAAGCATTCGCACGCAAAGTTGTAAAGTCCAAAGCTTTGGGATCGTAAGCAATCTGTTGGGCAAATGTTCTTTTTACTTCCCCTCCGTTTTTATTTCCTTTAAAAATGATGAACGGTGAACCGGATGATAATCCTGAAGGAATCAGGGAGCAAAGAGCTGCAGCAGATGACACCGAACCTCCATAATTGTATCGAAGATCCAGAATTAATTCCTTTACTCCGGCGGCCTTCAATTCCCCAAACTTTTGATATAGCGTTTGAGTCATTCCGTCAGGGAAATCATAGATGTACATATAACCTACTTTTTTACCATTTTTTTCAAAAACTTTGGATAAAACAGGCTGTTCAAAAGAGAAACCATAGTAAACGGTGATGTTTTTTTCATCCGTAACGCTTCCGTTTTGCCACTTTCCAACGGTAAGCTCTACAACCGTCTGGTCTTTAATGAATGAAGCCATTGCTTCGGCATTCGCGGCTGTCATTACTTTTCCATTGACTTTGGTAATGATCATTCCTCTCTCCAGCCCTGCATTGAAAGCCGGGGAATTTTGGAGCACCAGCTTCACTACAGTAACCACTTCATTATTAGCAAGCTGAACAATGGTATAATCAAAACCGTACATATTCCTTATCGAACGTGGATAAGAAGAAGAATCTTCCGTATTCACCATAAAAGAAAACCGATCTTTGGGAGACAGCAGACTTTTGAAAAAATCTTTTACAGGAAGCTGATAATCCGGTTTTGCAGGCATCTCATCTGCCCAGTAATAATACCGTTTCATACTGTCCTGAACCCATAGATTCACAAATTCTGTACTTCCCTCCGGAAAAACGGGTGCGCTTTCGTCATTATTATTGGTACACGAAATAAGAAAGACTGCGGCCGCAATACATTGAAGTTTTAAAAAGCTTTTCATATGCAAATCACAGATACTCTGCTATATCGATATCTCCTTTTACCCCCCATTCTCCATTTTCCATTTTTTCCTGAAGTACAATCATATTAGCGCCCGTATGTTGTTTTAATTTTACCTGAATCATTTTAGATCCCGCATAAGGCTCCGTTGTTCCCGGCTTGTATAATTCAAGATATATGGGAGCTGTTGAGCTGAAAAAACTATAGATTTTCACTGCCGTAAAGTTGTCTTTTCCAATATTATCAAACTCGGCAAGCACCACTCCGTTTTCTCTTTTCAAAATACCTTTTACCTCTTTCAGAGAGGTTCCGGAAAATTCACCCAGGTTGGGAAAAATAAACTCAAAACCTACTTTCCCCAGATTCACCTGGGGTTTTACGGCATAGGTCTGCAGATAGATTCCGGGAAGATTAAAAAAGTAGAGGTTTTTATAATCATTTATATTGTCATAGGTAATATTGTATTTTGCAATTTCAGCGCCTGTTTCATGATTATAGACAGACAATTTATTAGTTTCTTCCTGATCCAGAACAAACTGAAGCTGGGTTTCAATTTTATTGGTGTAAGATGCTTTTCCATCAATAGATACAGGTTGCCCGTTCAACCTCAACTGAAGGACATCAGGTTTGGAAAATCCTTTGATATTTACCTCTCCGGGTTTCTGTACTTTATCATACAGCTCCATCGTATTGCTGTCTGTACATGAAAAAAGTGCAGTGAAAAACAGTAGTAATGCGAAGATTTTATTCATCTTTCTTCAATTATTTCTTGTAAAACTTAAAAATATTGCCCGGCCCGTGGGCCGGGCAATATATAATTATAAAAAAACTAGTTGGATATGTTCCGGATAGCTTTTTCAAAGACTCTCCGTTATTTATTTAAAATTTCATGGTGTTCCTAAAATCAGATTCCAAGGGGATAGAATGATTATTTTTTAATAAACTTCAGCCTTTCCGTAGTCTTTCCATCTGTAATTTCTGCGATATACGCTCCTGATGTAAGCCCTTCTGTGTTGATCGCTTTAGAATACTGAGTGGTAAGAACTTTCTGTCCTGCTGCGCTGTAAATGTTAACTACGGTTGTATTTTCTTTCAACGCCGGATTAAGCTGCAGCTGTAAAGATTCTCTTACCGGATTTTCTGCTATTTGTGTTACAATTTTGTTTCTTTTTACATCCTTAGTTCCCAAAAATGAAGTAGCATAAATTCCGATTTCATCAATATTGATGTTCTGGACATTATTTCCGCTTGTTTTTCTGTTTGACCACATTCCGATATAGATCTTTTTTCCCGCAAAAGCAGAAAGATCTACAAGAGATTCTACAAACTGGGTAAGATCTGCCGGAAAAGGATTGGCTGAGTCACCTACCTGTATTTTATAGATACTCTGAACATCATTTCCATCTGCATCTACCGTCATCGCCTGAAAGTCCGATAACGTTGGAACTTCTTTCTGCGGTGTGCTTACATAGATAAAAAGTTCTCTGGCAACAATCGTGTGAGTAGATCTCTGTCTCCCGATATAGGCGGCCAGTGTAATGGTTCCTGCAGTATTGGTAAGGTCAATCTGAGGAGAAATAATCCAGTCATTTTCTGTGGTGAATCCGTTAGCATTTCCAGTTGGAACCAAATTGATAGAATGGCGTAGAACACCTGCAGTTCCATAGGCCAAGGTAGTTCCGTTGTGATAGATGTTTTCTCCCTGTACCCATCCGTTTCCATTGCTATTAAGGTCATGAAAAGTCCAGCCCTGAAGATCGGCAGGAGTATCAAACGAATTTCCCCATACCAGAGACTGTGCTGCAGCCAGGTGGGATAAAAACAGAACAGATGATAAAATTATTTTTTTCATAATGCTGATGATTAAAATTTTTGAAGTAAAAGCAAGGAATCAGCATGTGCTGTTCCCTGCTTTTTAAAGTTTTTATTATTCTACAATGGAGAAGTTGTATTTTGTCCAAAGTCCCTGGAAGTTTCCACAGTTTCTTGGAGAAACATTCCAACCACCTTCGTTGAAGAAAGGCTGGCTCATACCCCATAGAGTTGCAGGAGTACCAGTCGCCAGGTTAGCTGCAGGGATTCCTGCTGTACCTGTACCTGTAACTGAAGTAGTAAATCCGTGAACCTGGATGGTGCTGTATGCTGAAGCTGAAGAAAGCTCAGAACCTGTACCTTCTACTTTGATACCCACAGGATAACCTGTAACGACAGCGTTATTTAATGTTAATCTTCCGTGTCTTCTGATGTGGATACCGTTTTCATATAAAGCACCTTTAGTAGAGTTCTTAGAACCAACGATAGTAAGGTTGTTGATCACCGGATGAGTCAACAATGTTGTAGAAGAACCTTCTGCGTTGTTATCAAGCTCGATACCGTTAGAATCCGGGCTTGATCCGCTAAGACTGTGTGTAGAGTTGTAATCTGCCAAAGCTAATGCACAAGTGATTGTTCCTGTATATCCGTTATCGAAGTCGAAGTTATCATCATCTGCAGCAAAAGAAACAAGGTTTGAAGCGTTTACAGTACCTCCGAAGAATTCAAAAGAGTCATCTTTCCCGAAAGAAACCTGAATATGATCCAAAGTAGTTCCGTTTCCTACTCCTCCTAACGTAAGACCGTTGATTTCGTTACCTGAATTCGGAGCTAAAAGATCATATCCTGCAAACTCGATACGAACATATTTTAATGTTCCTCCGTTATGGGAAGCATTGGTACCTCCGTAATAGAAATCAGGACCGGATAATCCTTCAATTGTTTTTGTGAATGGAGTGTTTGTAGGCGCATCACCTAATATAACAACACCTCCGAAGTCACCAGGAGCAGCAGTTGTATCTTCGTTTCCGTCTAACAATTTGTAGCTGGTGAAAATAATAGGCTGAGCCTCTGTACCCGCTGCATTGATTTTTCCTGTTTTAGCAATTACCAAAACTCCGGTAGCTGTATTGTTTGCGCTTGGCTTGGCTTTAATGAATGTACCCGGCTGGATTGTTAATGTAGCTCCATTTTTTACCGTTACAATTCCATTTAGTTCAACTACTCCACTCCATGTAGTATTTGAAGTAATATCACCACTTACACTGGTTACCGGAAGCGCAGAAGCTGTAAGGTACTCAGCAGAAGTAGATTTCATTTCGAATGGAGAAGATGAATCTGCCAGTTGATCATTTTGACAAGCTGTAAGAGATAATGCTGCCACTGCAATTAGAGTTAGTCTTTTCATTGTTATAATTTTTAATAAATCCGGCTGTATTATTTTTATACCAGATCAGTTTTTTATTCAGGAATATCTTCCTCTCTATTCCTTCGATTTGTTTTTTGGTGTTCATCCCATCGCTGCAGGAGGAACTGCATTGCGGGCGTTCCCATGAGAATCGTTAATGCCTGGGAAAAGCTGTTAACGTCCGGTTTTTTCAGAACTGTACTGCTGTGCGCATCATCAGTATTCTTCAGTTTTTGATCAGGTTCCCGAAACCTGTACGCTTCTATATTTAAGATATCTTTCTGTATCGCTGGTATACTTCTTTAAAAAGTATAATTCACACTCAGGCTGAACATTCTTCCACTGTATGCCCTGAACATGATCTTGTCAATATTTTTATCATATCTGTCTGTTGCTCCCGGAAGCAGATCCCAGGCTTCTCTTTCTGTCCCTACATTACTTCCTCCTCCATCTTTTGCAGCCAGATAAGAATTGAAATTGTTATAATATTCTTTTACCCTGTTAAAAATGTTTCTTACATTTAATTTTACTTCCAGATTTCTGTTACGAAGTAATTTATAAGAGATCTGAGCGTCTGCCACTGCATAAGGCCGCTGGATTTCTTCTCCTTTGTACGCATATCCTACTGTGATGTACTGGTCTCCTTTTGCGTTATACAAAAAACTCATCCCTAAACGGTTTCCATCATAGATCAGTCCAAGATTGTAAGCATAAGGAGTCTGTCCGTAAAGCGGGCGTTTCACTTCATAGGTTTCATCATTATCACCTGTTTTGTACAGATCTTTAAAAGCAACTACTTTGGTATGGTTATACGTAAAATTTCCGCTTATGAAAAGCTTTTCCAGAAAAGTTACGTCAGCAATAAAGCCTAAACTTTTTCTTACCTCAGCCTCTACTCCTATCAGTTTTGCATTTTTTGAATTTCCATTATACAGGAAAAGATTTCCCTCGCTGGAAATATGGCCTTCACGTTCGATAGGTCTGTCTATATTTTTATAATACAATCCTGCCGAAAATATTTCTCCCAATCCTGGAAACCATTCAAATTTGAAATCATAATTATTAATGACAGAAGAAGTCATTTCCGTATTGTAAATCAAACCGTTGGCCACCGGATCGAAATAAGGAAGTCCTGTTCTTTCATTGAACTGAGGGCGGATAACAGATCTGTTGTAAGCAAGCCTTAGATTAATTTTATTGGTAGGACTGTAGGTAAAGTTCGCTGAGGGCATCCATTGCCACGGTTTATCTTCAACGGCTGCTCTTTCCACATTCTTTGTATCATTTGGATCTAATTGTTGTGAGATAAGATCATATTTAAAGTACTCTGCACGAAGGCCCCAGACTAACCTTAATTTCTTCCAACGGTTATCAAACATGACAAAAACCGCATGTTGATTAACCTCTCCTTCATACTTGTCATTTTTATACAATGCTTTGGTTTCCCAGCCAATACCACCCGGAACATAATGGGAGCCATTAAACCAGTCAGCAAGTGAACCATACATCGTCAAATAGTTCTTCTCGCTGTTCGGAACGTCACGGTTTTCGTCAACACGAAGAAAAAACTTCTGTTGCTGGTTGGTATTGTTTTTTATAGCACCGGCATATCCTGTTTTAATGGTATTTTTAAAGCTTCCTGCATCCATATCCCACTTAACAGACGCACCGTAATTGTAATCTGTTTCTTTGTTTTCTATATATCCTCTGTAAAAATCGGCTCCGGAATTATAGATCTTATGAAATGTGAGAATTTCATTTCCGATAAAGTCGTACCTGGTAATATACTGTGTGTAGTCTTTAGTATCAGAAGCTACTCCTGTACGGGCCGCAAACCAACTGATCTCTGTATTTCCTATTTTATGGCTTCCTTCCAGTTTATTTTGTAAAAGGGTCTGAAAAATCGGGTAATTGGTATTATCGGTATAAGGCCTGTCTAAGTTTTTGATCTGAGCCGGATCATTATTGGGGATGACACCGTTATAAAAATAATTATAAGCTAATTCTGCATTGGATGCCATTCCACTACCCGTTGAGTATTCGTTCCAGCCTGTTACTCTTGTGAGCGTATTATCAAAAATATGGGTATATGAATTACGGAATGAGATTCTGTTTTTCCCAAGTTGCAATCCAAAATTAAGCATTCCTGCCAGTGTCGAATTGTAATTATAGGAGGCCCCACT
This sequence comes from Chryseobacterium sp. NRRL B-14798, assembly GCF_050470705.1. Lineage (NCBI taxonomy): Bacteria > Pseudomonadati > Bacteroidota > Flavobacteriia > Flavobacteriales > Weeksellaceae > Chryseobacterium > Chryseobacterium sp. NRRL B-14798. The sequence goes on from NZ_JBFLUL010000005.1 coordinate 3,183,599, forward strand.
GTTTTTGAAATTATAGAATGGAATCTCTCCGTTTGCATCAGGCATTCCAGTAGTATCCAGCCAGTTTCCTCTTCCCGTATGGTCAATATCCAGTTTATTCTGTTCATTTCTGATGACAAATGCTCCGGCAAATCCCCATTTATTATTGTTTTTAAGAGCATATGTCCTTCCTAATGCCAGCTGTATATTAGATCCCATATCACCTCTGGTTGTATAGGTGCTGAAATTGTCATTGGTAAACTGCCTGGACTGTTCAAAAAACCTTGGATCTGTCCAGTTCATCGGCTCCAGTCCTTTGGGAAAATCTCTTGTTCCGTCATCATATCCGAAATAATCGTACTTTCCTCGCTTGCGGGTCAGAAATTCTTTGAAGGCCGACTGATCGTTATATGAAGTTCCTAATGTAACGGTTGTAAAGTTTTCATTGGGAATATCCTTGGTTCTCACTTCTACGTAACCTCCTGCAAAGCTGGCATTCATATCAGGAGTGGCAGATTTGCTTACCACCACACTTTCTACCATTGCCGTAGGAATAATGTCAAATGAAAAGTTCTGATTATACGCTTCCGTGCTTGGCAGGTTGATTCCGTCCATGGCCGCGGTGTTCCAACGTTCTCCCATGGATCTTACCACTACATATTTATTATCAATGGTGGTAATTCCTGTTACCCTTTTCAAAGTTCCTCCCACATCGCTGTCGGGTGTCTTGGAAATCTGTTCCGCTGAAATACCATCACTCATCTGGGCTGCTTTCTTCTGCTGGGCAAGAAGTCCCGCCTGAGTATCTGCTTTACGGGCTGCCGTAATCACAACTTCTTTGATATCTGTAATTTTATCAGAAGCTTTATTTAAAGCAAATGAGACAGAACTGGTTTCGTTATTGATAACAGACAATTTTTCAACTCTCAGCGTATTATATTTAGGAGCTTTTATGGTCAGATTATAAGTTCCGGAAGGAAGATCTATGGTAAAGTCACCGTTATTATCAGTGACCACTGTTTTCTGAGCTACAGTGACTTCTGCTCCGGTAACGGGATTTCCTACTTCATCCACTATTTTACCGGAAATTCGTCCGTTTCCCAATGCGGAAATAGTAGAGCTTTCATATTTTATCGAAATAAGATCACCATGCAGTCGGTATATAACGGGAAGCCCGTTGGTAATGTCCTTCAGACAATTGTTGACAGAAGTATTTTCACATTTCGCTCCTTTTACCTTCAGCTCTTTAATATCCACTTTGGAATAAGCCAGTCTCATCCCCGTTTTTCCTGCAAATTCTTCTAAAACTTCAATCAACGGTCTGTTGGCAGGTACAGAAAATGTCACTTTCTGAACCAGCTCCTGAGCTTCTGCGGCTACAGTAAAAAATAAGGCTGCTATGGTAATCCCACATTTCAAACTTTTCATACTTAATAGTGTTCTCTTGATTATGATTATTTATTTTTTATAATGATTTATTTCTTAAGGATATAGGTATTTTCTTTTTTCTGTACTTCCAGTCCCAGGATGAAAGCCAGTGATTCAATATTTTCTCCGACCGTTCCTCCCGTAAAATCAGCAGTAATTTTTTTATCTTCAGCTTCCTTAGGATATTGAACCTTTGTATGATAATTGCTTTCCAGGACCGTCACTACTTCCTTTAAAGGAACATCGTTAAAACTCAGAGACAATATTGACGTAATTCTGCCTGCTGAATTTTTTACAGGTTTCAGGGAAATAACTGCTGTAGTATGAGCAACTCCGAAGTTGGTCCACTTCTGATTAGGCTTAAGGAAAGAAACCGGAACCCCGGGAGTGGATACAGCCACCTTTCCTTCGTAAAGATCAACCGCTTTTTTCTTACCTGACTGTGAAATCTTAAATACCGTTCCCAATACTTTGGTACTAAAACCATCCGCACGAACGATGAATGGATGTTTTTTAGATTTTGCCACAGAGAATATTGCATCGCCTTTTAAATCCACGACTCTGGTGGACGCAGGAAAAGATTTCTCTACAGTCAGTACAGCGCCTGGTAAAAGAGTAACCACAGATCCGTCTTCAAGACGAACAATACTATTTCCGGATTTTGCAAGATAAACATCTGGCTTAATGAATAAGGAGTAGGTAAAAACTCCGCCCAATGTTAAAAGCAGAATAATAACCGCCGCAATTTTATAAAGATGTGTTCTAAAGCTTTTTGTTGACGGGATAGATACAATATCTTTTTGAGAAAAGTAATTTTCCAGTCCGGACAATACCCTTTCTCTGGATTCTTTAAGATGCACAATATCCAGATCTTTTTCTGCAAGATTTTTCCACTGTTTTAAAAGTTCATTTTCTTTGTCAGAAATTGAGTCTTCCGAAACTTCCCGTTCCCAAAGTCTGAAAACAAAGGCTTCAATATTTTTATATGGTAAAAGTTTTTTCATAGGGGTCTTTCATGTATTCACAGATACTTCTATCTATAAGACAGTGAAAATGAAAAACTTCCCCGGGGCATTCTTAACGTTATATTCACATTACAACCAAATTGTTAATAATTTTCGTCATATTTCACATTTACTCAACATTAACGTTCAATTTTCGGTCTGTTTTTCAGAAATATTTAATCTTATCACACCCAAAGTTCACAAAAAGTTAATTTTCCTTTAGGTAATTTTGTATCACAATATGAGCCCAACAGACTATATATTATTAAAGAAAATAAAATCAGGCGACCGCCCTGCATTTATGCTGCTGTATGACCGGTATTGGGATAGTCTGTATCGCTTTGTTTATGTACGGACACGGGATAAGGAAGTTTCTGAAGAAATCCTCCAGAACCTGTGGATGAAGATTCTTGAGAATACGGATGCCATACAAACCGATGATACAGAAAGTGCCAAAGGCTACCTTCTCCGTCATCTTCATTACCGGATTATTGATTTTTATAACAGCTACAAAAAAGCGCCACCTACGCTGAGTATTGACGAGTTTGATATTCCGAATGAAATAGAAATAGCAGATTCCGAGTATTTTGAAATTCTTGAAGAAAATGAGATCAGTGCTTTATTGACTATGATTGATGAAGTCGTTTCCCAGCTTCCCTCAACGGAACAGCAGGTATACGATATGAGAATCAGGAAAAATATGTCTGTGAATGAAACAGCAGAAGCGCTGGGACTCAGCAATAAAACAGTAAGTAATAAATTAAGCAAAGCTTTGGGAGAAATCCGTGAACAGCTTAATCCGGAGTATAAGTCGTCTAAAAAGCTGGTTTCTATTCTGTTGCTGATGGAGGTTTTGACGAGGTATTGAGGTTGATATACGAGGTATGAGGTTCGGGATACGAGATACGAGATGCGGAGGTTCCTCAATAGTCAATTTGCTGCGCAGTCAATGGTCAATTTTTATAACACCTTTTAAATTCACAGTGAAGCGGATTCACCATTCACCATTCACTATTCACCAAATAACGGCAGAAAAACTGTATTAAAATCCAGGATTTTAAAATCGGCAAGGTTTGAATCTATATTTTCGTCATTATTGGTGAAAATTATAGTCTGCATTCCGGCTTCTTTTGCCGCTTTTAATCCTGACTGACTGTCTTCAATAGCAATACAGTGTTCCGGGGAAACTCCAAGATTTTTTGCAGAAGTAAGATATACGGCAGGATGAGGTTTTCCCTGAGTTTCAAACTCTGATGAGTGAATGGTATCAAACAGGTCATGAACCTGAAGCTTTTCAAGCACTGCATGTGCTACCCGTAAAGGAGCATTGGTAGCCAGCCCTATTTTGTAGTCTTTGTTCTTAAGATTTTTAATAAACTTCTCTACACCAGACATCGTACAGTTTTCGTTCTGTATCATTTCGATTACTCTTGTAACTACTTTATTTTCCAGATCAGAGGCATCAAAATTTTCCCAGGGAAATCTTTTATACCAGAATTCGGTTACTTCCTGAGTCGTCATATATCTGGTTTGTGCCGCAAGATCATCCGTAACCTGCACTCCATAAGATGAAAATACATCCAGTTCTGCCTGGGTCCAGAATTTTTCTGAGTCTACCAGAACACCGTCCATGTCAAATATTACTGCTTTTAAAGCCATTTTGAATGATAAATTATAAGCGATGAATGATTAATTATTGGCTGATTTTATACACACAACGCTGCCCTCCGGAAATAATATGATCTATTCTTTCCACTGTATACTCCTTTCCTATCAGGGATTGGAAATTGGATAGCTCTGCACGGCAGAAACCCTGGCATTCTGTTGCTGCAGCGCATATCGGACAATGATTTTCAATCAGATAATAGTCTTCCCCTTCTTTTTTCCATTCCGCCATATAGCCTTCATCACTACGTACTTTTGAAAGAGATTCGAGGCGCTGTTCCAGTGATTCTGCCTTTGAAAGTACTTTTTCATAACGCTCATGGGTATTTTTTTCCCGGTCACTGATTAATAAATCCAGAGCATTTTCACCCAACAGGTTTTTTACGGATTTCAAAATCTGAACCGTAACATCCGCATGGGTATCCGGAAACTGAGCCAATCCTTTCTCTGTTAGAGTATAGTACGTAGATGGACGCCCAACCCCTTCGCTCTTCACTGAAGACCGGATTAATCCTTCCTGAGCAAGATTCAGTAAATGCTTTCTTGCCCCTTCTTTGGTGATCGACAATTCTTCAGCTATAAGAAGTGATGTAGCCTCACCTCTCATCTTTAAAAACATCAGAATACGATCCGCAGCCGGCTTCTTCATTTGACAATATTTAGGTTGTTTTATTTTTCAACAACAAATATAGTCATTTTCTATAACCTTATAAAATCAAGGATAAAATAAAGATTTACAACATTTTACTTATACTCATCAGAAAATAAATAAAACAACCATAAAGTTGTTTTATTTAAATATATTTCTACCTTTGTGAGACATTAATCAAAAAAATAAATACAATGACTCCATTTACATTACCACAGTTACCTTATGCTTACGATGCTTTGGCGCCTTATATAGATAAAGAAACGATGACCATTCACCATCAGAAACATCATCAGGCTTATGTAGATAATCTGAATGCAGCACTGGCACAAACCAATGAAACCAATCCCGACCTTGATTCATTACTGCAAAGAATAAGTGAATACAGTCCTGCTGTCAGAAATAATGGTGGCGGCCACTATAACCATTCATTATTCTGGGAAATTATTTCTCCACAACCTAAGCTGAATCCTGAAGGCATGCTTCATGACGATATCACAGCCACTTTCGGAAGCCTCGACAATCTAAAAGCAGAAATGAAGAAGACAGGTTTGTCGCAATTTGGTTCAGGATGGGTATGGCTTTTTGTAAAATTCAACGGCTCACTGGCCATCAGTTCTACTCCTAATCAGGATAATCCGATGATGGATATTCTCTCCACCAACAGAGGTTTTCCGATTCTTGGAATAGATGTCTGGGAACATGCCTATTATCTTAGTTATCAAAATAAACGCGCAGATTATTTGGATGCTTTCTGGTCTGTACTGGATTGGTCTGCTGTTGAAAGAAAATATGAAGAAGCCTTGTCAAAAGTAAGATAAATAATACTGAAAGTAAACGAATTATGACTGAGGAAAATTTTATCAATAAAGCAAAGGCTTCAGGCATTATTGCTCTTGACCTTTCAGATTACAAACCGACAACGGAAATTGTAGAACTGGATATCAAAGAACATCTTTTCATGGGAATGATTGTTAAGGAGAAGGAATTTAAAGAATCAATTGCTGCGGTGGATTTTTCTGTTTACAATGAAAAAGCAGTAGCAATCATCTGTTCTACGGATGCTATCATTCCGCCCTGGGCTTATATGCTTATTATGGAAAAATTGTCTCCTTACGCTTCTTATGCTGATTTAAACAATGCAGAAACTGTTCTGCTGGATCTATGGAAACGCCGTCTCATCTATGCTGATCTGAAACAGTATAAAAATCAGAAAGTGGTTGTCCGCGCAAGTACTCATCATGATCCTTCATTGTATTTATTAGCAGCAGGATTACTGAAACCGCTGGTGAAAACACTGATGTATGGTGAAATAGGGTTACCCAAAGTAATTTTTAAACATTAAAAAATGAAAGCAATCATATTCAACGGATCGCTGGAAAGAAGAACTTTATCTACTTCCGGACTGATTTCAGATTATTTTTCTGAACGCCTGAAAATGCTGGGAATTCAGACTGATATTTTTACACTTGCTGACTCCGGCATTCCTCTATTCGATGTCACACTTACCAAAACTCCTTTGGCCGTAGAGCGTATGGCTCAAATGTTTACTGATGCTGATCTGCATATCTGGCTGGCTCCTCTTTATCACGGCAGCATTCCGGGAGTAATGAAAAACTGTCTGGATTGGCTTGAAGTAACCGCCAACTGGTACGAGCCTTATCTCACGGATAAAACTGTAGGGCTGGTATGCTGGGCTGATGGTCTTCAGGCCATGCAGGGAATTAACGCCATGGATTCTATAGCCAAATCATTGCGTGCCTGGCCATTGCCATTCAGCGTTCCGATTGTCAGGTCATCATTATTTACGGATGAGCAATCCACCCAAATTTCGGATCTGTATTCCAGTAAATTTGACAAGCTTATCAGCATTGCATCTTCTAAAAAAATTGCCATTAGTGACTAAGTACCGGCAGAAATTACTGCATATTAATGATTTAAATAAAAAATAGCACACTTTATGCTGCTTATTTTCAAAGAACAGTGTTAAACTGCTGTCATTTAAGTTTAGCAGGGATTTCAGAATCGTTCAACGTTGACGGAATCCCTTTTTTAAACCCTTTAAATTCAAACAATATGGCTATAAAAATAACAGATGCCTGTATCAACTGTGGAGCCTGTGAACCTGAATGCCCCAACTCAGCCATTTACGAAGGTGCTATCGACTGGCGCTGGAAAGACAAAACCAAGCTTTCAGGACATATTACATTCCCCGACGGCACAAAAGGTGATGCTGAGGCTTACCATCCTGCTGTCTCAGATGAAGTGTATTATATCGTATCCGGAAAATGTACGGAATGTAAAGGCTTTCACGAAGAGCCTCAATGTAAGGCTGTATGCCCTGTAGACTGCTGTGTGGATGATCCTGATCACAGGGAAACGGAAGAAGTACTATTGGACAGACAAAAATTCATGCACAGTGCTTAATCAGCTTCTATCTTTTATATTTAATTTTCAATGGAGGCGGGCTAAAGCCCGCCTTCTTATATTTTCTTTCCCATCAGCTTTCACCTACACTTATTTTGCTTTAATCTCAGTGTAAATTTTTTGAGTAAAAGGAGTTTCTACAGCTGTTTCAGTGCCATATTTCAATACAGCACCTGCAAACAATTCCAGCTCATTATCCTTTTTTCCGGAATTAATATCAAGCTGTAAGGAAGTTGGAGTCTCAAAAGGAAATGTTGAGGCTTTTTCAAATGTTTTAGCGATGATATCTTCCTGAAGATAGATTCCTTTCTTATCAGCAATCTGTTTGATTTCTTTCATAATTTCAGCCGCTTCTTTCTGCTGCTGTTCATCGGTACATACAGTTCCAATAGATGAATTATGCTTTGCTGTTACCAATCCGAAGCTGGCAATAAAAATAAATTTCGTCCAGATATCTGATAATGAATTATCTTTAAAGTCAAAGTCAATTTTACTTTTACTCAATAGCTCTGTAATCCATTCTACCGGGGCAGAAAAATGCTCAGGATCCCTTCCCACAATCATTTTTCCAGCTTTTCCTTTATGTTCCACTACTCCTTTTTCTTTAATATGGGAAGCTACGTAGATACAGGTTGGAAGAATAGTGTGTTCCGGAATTATTTTACGGATTCTGTCATAAATATCTGCTCCGTTCATCATCGGAAGCAATACAGTATCTTTATTAATAACTTCCTGCAACTGTTTACAGACATTTTCAAGATCGTACTCTTTTACACAGATCAAAACCAGGTCAGGATTTTTGATCTCACTGATATTCTGCACGATATCATCAGGACGGGTCTGTGAATCAGAATGCTCGGGAGATAATAAAGTCAAGCCGTTTTCTTTCACTTTCTCATACGTTTCTCCACGGGCAACAAAAGAAATGGTATATTTTTCCGTGGTTTCATTATTCTGATTTATTTTAAATCCAAAATAACCGCCTACACCACCTAATCCTACTACAACAATATGTTTTTTGTTCATGAAATTATTTTTAAGCAAAGATGAGCGATGATTTCTGAACTATCACTTGACAAATGAAAAGAAATTACAATTTATGAATATCCCTTCTGATCCTGCTCAGGGAACTGTCCTTGATACCAAGGTAAGAAGCAATCACCTTCAAAGGAACATGTTGAAAAATATCCGGATCTTTTTTCATCAGGTTAAAATATCTCGTGGAAGCCTTCTGACTCGCCATTTCGATGAGCCGGTCATGGATCGTATAATAATTAAGAACAAAAAGAAGCCTGCTGAACTCTCTGAATTCAGGAATATTATGAAAATTATGCTGGACATTTTCCAATCCGGTCTCCCAAAAGACACATTCGGTGATCGTCTGATATATTTCTTTGGTAGGCTGCTGTCTGAAAAAGGACAGAAAATCATTAACGAAGCAGGGAGCTGTATAAATATTGGTGGTAATCTCCTCATTATCTTCATTCAGGATATAAGACCGCACATAGCCTTTTTCCAGGAAGTAGGTTTTGGTACTGATCGTATCTTTATCCAGCAAAACAGTATTTGCTTTTACCTCAAAATGACTGAATTTTTCAGTAATTTTTTCAACTACTTCAGCTTGGATACTGAATAAAGAATGGAAATAGGTGTTAAGTGATGATTTGTCCATAAAGTAAAAGCTGCAGCATATTTGTTTTTAAATCTCTCCTGACAAAAATAGCATTTATAACCTATTAAAATAAACTATATTCTTTTTTAATAGATCAGATGTATTTTGTAATTTTCTTCTTTAAAAAACACAAGGCATTACTATGGAGAATGACTTCACTTACGTTTTCATAGAACCTGATAAAGAGATTGCAGATTTCGTTGAAAATCTGGGCACTTTTCAGAATCTTTCGGATGAAGCTAAAGAGGTTGTGATTATTCCTGACGGAAGAATTGATTTATTTTTCTCACAGTCGGCTTCAGAATCTTTTCATATTACCCTTCTCGGATTGGAAACTTATCCTGAACAAAGATTTATTGCTCCGCATACGAACGCTTTTGTTGTAAGCTTCAAACCTCTTGCAGTTGAATACATTCTGAATACCTCCATTGCTGATTTATTGAATATCGGAAAAGAGCTTTCTCCTGATTTCTGGAATTTTAAAGCTGATGATATAAAGGATTTCAGCCATTGCTGTACGAAAGCAACCCAAAAAATAAAAGAACTGCTCCCACTGAAAGTAGATGAAAGAAAACGGAAACTTTTTGAGCTGGTATATACCTCAAAAGGAGAAATGAGCGTGCAGGAAATTTCTGAAAAAACAGGCTGGAGCAGCAGACAAATTAACCGGTACTTTACCAAACAACTTGGCCTGTCATTAAAAGCCTACTCTACTATTTTGCGTTTCAGAGCATCATTGGAACATATTGCCCAAGGGAGGCTTTTCCCGGAACTCAATTATACAGACCAGAACCATTTCATCAAAGAAGTAAAGAAGTTTTCCGGGGTTGCTCCCAAAGAATTATCCAAAAATGAAAACGACCGATTTGTACTATTATCCGTGTTGAAAGGAAGGTAAATTTGCCTTGTAAAATTTAAATCAACAATGCTGATAGACAATAAATCAATAGCAATCGTTGGTGGCGGTCCGGCAGGACTTACACTGGCAAGACTTTTACAATTGAAAGGCGCAGATGTAAAAGTATATGAAAGAGACTTCAACAAAAATGCACGCGTACAGGGTTCTCCACTCGATATGCATGAAGATTCAGGTTTGGCAGCCATCCGTAAAGCGGAACTTCTGGAAGAGTTTAAACAGGCTTTCCGTCCCGGCGCAGACAGAACGCTGATCATGAATGAAAAGGCAGAAATATTTTTTAATGATCACGAGACGAAACCTGAAGAGGATTTTGGTCATGAACATTTCCGCCCTGAAATAGACCGCGGCCCGTTACGAAATATGCTGTTAGAATCTTTGCATCCTGAAACGGTAATCTGGAACAGTCATTTTCTTTCTATGGAACGCCAGAATGAAGGATGGCTGCTGCATTTTAAAAACGGGAAATCAGTGTATGCTGATATTGTGATTGCTTCAGATGGTGCCAATTCTAAAATCCGTCCGTATCTCCATACCCATAAACCTGTTTACTCCGGAATCATTATGCTGGAAGGAAATGTTTCAAAAGAAAATGCACCTCAGATTGATGCATTGATTAAAGGTGGAAAAATAATGGCATTCGGAAATTCTCAAAATATTTTAATGGGGCAAAAAGGCAATGGGGATCTCGGATTTTATGCAAGCTTTAAAGCTGATGAAAACTGGCCTGCCACCAGCGGTCTTGATTTCTCTGATCAGGCGCAGATGCTGAAATGGTTCAAAACAGAATATTCCGAATGGGCTTCTATCTGGGAAGAATTGTTTGAAAATGCAATGACTCCTTTTATTCCGCGCATGATTTACTCTATGCCCTTGGATCAGACCTGGGAAACACAGCCTAACCTGACACTGATTGGTGATGCAGCACATGTAATGCCTCCTTTTGCAGGAGAAGGCGCCAATATGGCGATGCTGGATGCCCTGGAACTGAGCGAGCATTTAACAGGTAACAATTATACTATTGTAAAGGAAGCTATTTCCGCCTACGAACACCACATGCGTAAGAGAGCCGCCGCTGCCACACAGGAATCCCTTGAAAACGGAGAACGGATGCATTCTGAAAAATCATTACCCACCATGCTTGATTTTTTTAACGGTCATCTGACATCAAACTAAAACAAAAGGCTGTCTCCAATCCAGAGACAGCCTTTTTTAAGTTTAATAAACTCTTTTTCTCTCCGCTTTTAGATCCGGGTGCGGAGGTTCATGTGTGTTATTTCTTGATCAATTTGGTATTATAAGTATTTTTGTCATCTTTTATTGTAATCACATACATTCCTTTGACCAGAGAAGCTACATTGATTTTTCCATCAATCTTACCTTCCTGAACCAGTCTTCCATCTGCACTGTAGATTTTATAGTCACCTTTACCTTTAAGGTTTTTCACTTCTACAAATGTATCTGCAGGATTAGGATAAACAGAAACCTCTGATGATTTTGTATCTACCGTTTCTCTCACAGCAAGTGTACTCGCAGTAATTTTCACAGGAAGATCCATAATACCTCCAGCCTGGCTTGCCAACTCACCACATACGCTATTCAAGGCACTCGTTGCGAATTTACCAACGACTCTCATTCTTAATGTCTTATCTCCGGAGTAAGTGGTAGCAGGAACGGTGAAGTTAAAACCTGGTAATCCTATATTACCTGCATTTGCTGTCGCTGAAGTCTGTCCTACCCTTTCTGTAGATTCAAATACTCCGTTTCTATTGTAATCAATCCAGGCAGATACATTTACCGGAAGTCCGTTTTGCAACAAATTCCCTATTCTAGGTGTAAGCGTATAGCTACTGCCTTGTGTCAAGTTAACAATTTTAGTAAGATCTTCGCTTAAATCTTTATAGGATTTTGCTGTAAGATCACTATAATCAAGATTCGCAACGGTAACTTTTAAGATGGCTCCTACATAAGGTGAACCTGAATTTAAAAGGCAGTAATCAGCTCCTGTCTTTAATCCTTTTGTTTTAAATGTATAATTATTAGAGAAAGTTCCGGGAACTGAATTTACCACAGCTGCTACCTGAACTTCGTAATTGGTTTCATCTTCTAAATTATTCAGAACTACAGAATTTGCCTGGCTAGCAACATTAGACCAGCTGGCCGTTCCTGCTTTTCTGTAATTAACAGAGTAAGCAGCTCCGGGAACACTATTCCAGGATACCCTTGCTGTTGTTTTGAAAACCTCAGTATCTATCGTGGAAACTCCTGTAGGCGCTGATGCAGTCGAAGTAGGTGCACTTCCCACAGTAACAGCAGGAGACACTGCATAAAAGATATTCCCTATAGCTGACACTCTTAATTTTACTGCTCCGCTTATATTACCCGGCATTTGTACACTATAGCTTCCGATGTTTGGAGTTGAAGCTACAAGATTTGTCCAGGTTGCACCGTTATCTGTAGTATAATCTATTTTCACGCTCGCTGTATTATAAGGGGCTGCATTTGTATTGGCAACCTCCCAATAGATAGTGTTTAGTGCATCATTATACAATACTGAAGATGTGGTCAGTCCGTTGAATTTGAATGGCCCGTCATTCCCTACAGTCACTGTGGTTGTTGAGCTTGAAACCATAGGACGCTGAGCGTTCAGATCCCGTACCGTTACTGCATAGTTCAATGTGCGCGGGATATATGATACTGTTTCCCATCTCTGTTTGTCTGTCAGGATTCCATTCATCACACTTGCAAAGTTGGGAAAATACCTTCTTCCGTTTGCTGTTCCGGGAACTGATCTTGCCAAAGCTCCTTTTGGATTGTATCCCCATCCGCTGTCGCCGGAAATGGTAGAAAATTCATCTGTACTGTCATTCTGTTCCCAGGAATAGTTCACAGAATCATTTTCAGCATCTGTAGCTGAAGCTTCAAGATAATAAGCAGTTCCTTTAGGAATACTATAAGCAGCTAAAGGATTAATGGCTGGAGCAGTATTGTTGATAATATTTTGAGAGGCTCCGCAATTAACTTTACTTTCTAAATTAGTTAATACCTGATCAATGGATTTATAATGGAAGTATCCATCAGCGTTAGCCTGCACATTATCATAGGTAATTCCGGCATAGCCCATAATAGTAGTACCTCCTCCAGGCTCTACATTGGCTCCCTGATTGGCATCTGTGACAGAAGTATTTGAAAATGTGTGATTAGCTCCCAATTGATGTCCCATTTCATGAGCTGCAGTAAAGTCAAAAACTTCACCTACAGGAACAGGTCCCTGGGTATAAGCTGAACCTTTTTTTATTTCAGTATTAGTGGCCGGATCTACACAGACAATTCCGATTCCCCCTGCATTTCCGCTTCTTTCTGCATTTTGATTAAGAACATGCCCGATATCATAATTGGCATTTCCTACTACAGAAGTAAGGGTCTGTTGCAACTGTAAATTTAAATTATTAGAATAAGGATCTGTAGCCGGATCAAGATAGATGATATCCGGAAGATTCTGAACGGTCAGATGAGCTCCGAAATCACGTTCAAAAACTCCGTTTATGCGGGTCATCGTATTATTCATGGCGGCCAGTACAACACCTTTTTTTACGTCGTCGGTCGCATTGGCCGGAGTTCCTGCCGCTGTTAACTGATATTGGCTGTATTCTCCTGTAACGGACAATGCCATTCTAAAATCTCTGTATTTTGTATTGGTAGGTCTGCTGGCAATCCCCACTCCGGAAAGCATTTTTTTACCATTCTCTACCAATTTATTAATACTCTTAAAATCATGTTCTCCTGTATCACATTTAAAGCCGTGTTCTCCTTCATTCTTTGATTTATAGAATACACCGTAAGTCTGTTTATCAGCACTTATTGGTTCTATAAACTGAAATATACCATTTTTAATGATCATAGACTGCATATCATAGGGAGAGGTACTGAATCTCAAATATTTAGACGGATCATCTACGCCCACTCCTACATATGACCCAAGCTGATATCTTTCGGCCAGGGATTTATCAAGTACAGGATTGCTATAAACAGCAAACTTTTCAATCTTTCCTTCAACCGTGGGTAAAGAAATAATAACCGGCGTTGCTCCTTTCCCGGTTTCTTCAGCATTTTTCAGCATTTCGCGAAGAGATTTCAGATCCACTCTATAAGAATGTTGTACTTCTACTCCTTCTCTTATCTGTGAAGTTTTCTGAGAGACAGCTTCCCACCTCTGAGCATTGAAAACTGTAAAACAAGATGCTAATGCACAAACGAATAAAATTCTTTTTTTCATAGATTTATTTAAAATTACTTTGGTTGTATGATTCTAGGTAGCTCATTTTTTATCAAAAGATCATTTTGGATTCTGATAAATCCACTCAAGTATTATCATAAGTTCAACAAAATCAAATCAATGATGAAAAATTCACAACAAATCGCTTCACAAAACTTGTATATTCCCAATAAAAAACAAAAATAAATGATACTACTCGTATACAACAGCATTTACAATTAATTAATTATCAGCCAATTACATTTTACACTCAATTTTATCTTGCTAAATTCTGTTTTTATAAGTAAGGATGAATACAATTCCAAGCTAAAAAACGGATGAAAAACATATTGAAAATCAACTAAAAAAGAAGAAGTAAAAAAGAGAAATAATCAGAAATACAGTATAAAAAAGGAGAAACGTCCAAAGAACTACTGCTATTTTTCATAAAAGGATTAACAAATTAAGAAAATATCATAATTATTTAAATATCAGATATTTAAAATCAAAATATAACATGTAGTATCCGTGTAGTATCGTATTTTTTCATGTTTCCGTCAAAAATTTTCATATTTGAGCACTGAGACCACTAAAAAAAGACCGGGTGGTGAAAAGAGAATATTTCGAGTACTGTCTGACCTGATGAATCAGACAGTTTTTTTTTGATTATTGTAAGGTGTCAAAGAAATGATAAATATCTGTTTCCCCGGGAATATTCAATTTTTTTCTGATCCTGTATTTTTTCTGCTGAATACTTCTATGCTGAACCATCGTATAGTTTGCTATTTCTTTAGAAGAAAAATGTAATTTAAGCATCGCACAGAAAACCAGTTCGGAATTTTCAAGGTTGGGGTTAATCATAAAAAGCTGAGCGATAAATTCAGGGTAAGTTTCTTTAAAACGATCCAGAAACTCAGGATCATTCTTTTTACCAAGTTCTATAATTTCCTCCTGCTTATTGTCATTCATTCTTATTTTCAGATTTTCAGCTTCCCGGGCAAGAATTTTTTTTCGTTTTCTCAAGGCAATACTAATTCTCCAGGCATATACCCCCAGCAGGCAAAGCCCCAAAAACGACAGGGAAACAATCCAGTATATTTTGCTTTTATGCTGATCCGCATCCTGTTGGCTGACTGTAATAAAAGACTCCATATCCTGATTAATGGTAGCCAGCAAAGAGGTGTTGGTTCTGTCGAAAGCCTCTGTATAGGCTTTCAAATAAAAATAGGCCTTCTCTTTATCTCCGGTACGTTCATATAACATTCTGAGATCGTTATAGATATACTTACCATAATAAACATAGATACGTTTTGTTTTATTATTGATTTTCAATGCTTTAATCAGAGCCTGTTCCGCCTTATCATATTGTTTATCATAAAGAAAATATTCCCCCAAAATGGTATTGGCATAGAGGGCTATTCCATCTTCTTTACCTCTTAGATTGGCTTTATTATAAGCAATGGTTATATACTTATATGCAGAATCTTTGTCTTTATGCATATAGACATAATCGCTTATTGCACAATCTGCAAGACCGGTATCGTCCAGCCGTTTTGCTTTATGGAAATACCCGAGTGCTTTTTGGTATTGCTTTTTTTGAACAAGATAAATAGCCTGTCTGAAATAAATACTGAAAAGGATATCGTCTTTAAGTGGGGAATGATCACTTTTCCTGATAAGACTCATTGCTTCATTATTATACTGAAAAGCTTTATCAAGCCTTCGGAGCTCTACATTGAAGCGGCCATACACGTTGTAAAATCTTGCTTTGTGCAGGTTGTCTTCCGAATCATCCAGAATTTCCTTTGCATTATCAAAAAGAATCTGCGCCTTCTGGAAGTTTTCAAGCGATATATTAAGTTCTGCCAGATTGATATAGCACAGTGCCTTCCCATCCGGATAATTCATTTTATCAGCCTGTTTGTAATATTTTTTATTAAGACTAATGAGTGAATCATATTCTCCACCAAGTCTGAACTTTTCATTCTGTTTCAATAAAGCAACGTCAAATTTCTTTTCAGCCTCTTTCTTTGAATGGGAATGGCACGAAACTAAAACAAAAAGTAACACAAAAAGAAAAATACGCATCATATGTCTCTCTAATTAAGCTAAATTCATGTATATATTATGATTAAATAATGATTTCTCCAGAGAAAAAACAGTCTGTATAATTTTAAAATTCTCAATGGTTATTTCTGCTGAGATCAACAATAAATCTTTTCATAAAACAGAATCATTCTGCTTTTATTGTGATGTATTTCTTTATTCTGCCAGGTTATCAAAAAAATCGTAAATATCTGTTTCTCCGGGAATATTCAGTCTTTTTCTGATCCTGTATTTCTTTTGTTGAACAGATTTATGCTGTACAAAAGTATAATCTGCAATCTCTTTGGATGAAAAACGTAATTTCAGCATTGCACAGAAAGCCAGTTCTGAATTTTCAAGATCCGGATTGATCGCCAGCAGCGATTTAATAAATTCAGGAAAGAGCTCTTTAAATTTCAGCAGGAAAGAAGAATCATTTCTTTTAGCAAGTTCAGTCACCTCCTGAAGCTGTTTTGTCTGAACGTGATTTTTAAGTGCGTCGGTTTGTTCTTTTAAAGTATTCTTCTTCTTTTGTAATCTGTTAATCATTTTCCGTACATATACTCCTGAAACAGTAAGTACTGTGATAGACAATGCAATAAACAACGGAAGATCATTTTTATGCCAGTCCGATTCCTGCTTCATTTCCGAAATAAAATCTTCGGTAGCTTTATTCATGACGGCAAATCGTTCTGCATCAAATCTTCCCTCCTCCTCCATATATTTCTTCAGATAAAAATAGGCCTTCCCTCCGTCATTTTTTTTCTTATATAATTCTGCAAGTGATTTATAAACTTCTTTGATATGTGAAGAATAGGTCCGTCTTGTCTTAATATTGATTTCCAGTGCTTTTTTTAGTGCTTTTTCAGCCTGTTCGCTATTTTCAATTTCATTATAGTAGTATCCCATTGTATAATACACCCAAAGAGATTCCACATCTGTAGTTTTCTGACTGATCATTTTTTCATCTGCTTTGCTGATGTATATACCGGCAGAATCAGGTTTATGGGTAAATAAATAGTATTGTGACACCATACAATTGGTGTACGCCGAATTTTCCAATACATTTGCCTTTGTAAAGCATTTCAGAGAAGTTCCCAGCCATCCTTTCCATGCATAGTAAATTCCTTTGTTTACATAAAGTCTGGGTAGAAGTTTTTGGCTAAGCTTCGTTTTTCCGGCCTGTTTGAGATAATAAAATGCCTTGTTGTTGCATTCTATAGCCTTATCGTTTAATTTAAGATGAGAATAATAGAGACTGTAATCATCATAGAATACTGCTTTATGGTAAGCATTTCCTGAATTAATCAGATCTTTTTCTGCTTTATTGAAAAAAAAACGGGCTTTTTCATAATTTCCTGCAGAAACATTTACGCCTGCCATATTCAGATAGCAGAGACCTTTTCCTGCTGTATATTTTATTTTTGCCGCTTTCTTCAGGTATTCTTTATTAAGCTTAACAAAAGCCTCATATTCACCAGACAGCTGAAGCTCAGAGCTTTGGGTCAACAGGGATATATCAAAATTTTCCCGGTCTGTATTATCAGTTTCCTTATGACATGAAAACATAACCAGAAGCAGCCCCACGAAGATTGTAAAGGCTATTATCTCTTTGATAGCCTTTGAGCGGATCGTTTTATTTTTAAAAATGATTACATTAATTTTTCCCATCAGCACCACTTTTCCCTGTATATCTACATATCTACCTATTCACTTACTTAAAAATAAGTTGATAATTTTCTATCGTTATTCTAATATTATTCCCCAATCAGTGTTATAAATATACATAAATTATCATGTTCATTGTGAAATAAACAGGTTATTTCGCAAAAATGTAACATTCAGATAAAATATTGTAATATTTCTCATTTAAACAAACACTTTTTACCATTTAAAGACTGCTTTTATGAACTTTCTGTCAAAAAGTATATGCTTTATTTTAATAAGACTACCTGAAACGATATTTGTTACAAGCAGATAAGGTTGTTTTATAATTTTTGATAAATTATTTTGACAAACAAAATTATCTCCATATTTGTATATTGATCATATGAAAAATCTTATCAGCATGAATAATATCAGCTATCGCAAACTTCTTCCTGAAGAAAGTAAGGCATATCGGGCAATCCGTCTGGAAAGTCTGGAACAGTTTCCTGGGTCATTTTGCGCAACCTATCAGGAAGCCCGGAAAATTGAAAAATTTCAGATGGAAAACGACATTGAAGAACAGACTTTTGGAAAATTTGTAGTGGGTGCATTCGCAGATGATCTGCTTATAGGAATCTGTGCTTTTGTTAAAAGTAACGAAAACTCAGGTACCCTTTACCAGATGTATGTAAAAAGAGTGTTCCAGGGAAAGAATATTGGTCAGGGATTGATTGAAGCTGTTATTCATGAAGCAGGCAGACAGTTTAATGATATTGAAATTTTCCTGGAAGTTACACCCGGAAATGACAAAGCGTACAATTTATACAGAAAAACAGGATTTCTGGAAGTAAAAAATACCTCTGCCAAAGATCCCAGTAATTATATTGTAATGAAATATACACCTGAATAAAAGCTGGATAACTTTCAAAATCATGATACAGAAACCTGGTACTGCATAGTTAAATATGATAAAGGAATCAGGGGATTTATTAAATTTAACAGAGAAAAGGGATACAGTTTAATTTATAACGTATCATTAATTTTTTAAGTTAAATTGAAACATGAAAACGGAAAATTTTGAAACAGTATGTGAAGACGGTGTAAAGCTTAAAGGCATTCTTCTTATTCCGGAGCATCCGAAGGCAGTGATCCAGTTTAACTGCGGCACCGCAACTAGAAAAGAATTTTATCTGTCTTTCCTCACCTATCTTGCTGAACATGATTTTCTGTGCTGTCTTTGGGACTACAGAGGAAGCGGAGATTCTTCTTCCTGCAATCTGAGATCCTGCGAGTTTACTTTTTCAGATTATGGAGTAAAAGATATGCCCGCCATCAAAAATTTTCTGAATAACAGATTTCCTGATCTTCCGTTTATGATTGTTGGGCACAGTGCCGGCGGACAGCAAATAGGATTTATGAAAAACCTGGAGAATGTAAAAGGAATGGTCAATTTTGCGGTATCAGCAGGTTATTACAGGAATATGCCGCCTTATTACAGGATGAAGGCTTATTTCTATTTTTACATTTTTGCGCCGATAAGTGTTTTCATGACTGGCTATGTGAAAGCCAAAACCTTTGGATTAATGGAAAACCTACCCAGGAATGTAGTGTTTGAATGGCGTACCTGGCTTGAAAAGAAAGATTATTTTTTCGATGCTCAATTTTATGGTACAAGTGTACCTGTAGGGCATTTCAAGAATTATACATTCCCCATTCATTTATTCTGGACTACCGATGATACTATTTCAAGCCAGAAAAACACAGAAACGTACTGGCAGCATATTGACAGTAAAAAAGAGATCACCTTCACAAAATTAGTTCCTTCGGAATTAGGATTGAAAAAAATTGATCATTTCGGTTTTTTCAAAAAAAATATGAAAGACAGGCTTTGGGCTAATGTGGTAGAAAAGTTAAACGGTTTTCTTTAAACCATTTAACCCTGATCATTTTTTAAAGTCTTTACAAATTTCTCAAACTGTCGATCTGTATTTCGTAAGACCGGTCCGTGGCCAAAGCAGATAGTAGCCGGATTCAATTCTGCCAGTTTCTGAAGCGATTTGATATTGCGCTGCTGATCTGTGGTGAACATATTGGGAGGAAGCCGAAGTCCCGGCACTGTCGTAAGCAGGTTCATATTGGTAGCGGCATCCCCAATGATCAGTAATCCATCCTGCTCACGGAACAAGGAAATATGACCTCCCGCATGTCCTGGGGTTTCTATTACCTGAAAATTTCCGATTTTATCGTTTTCAACGATGGTCTGCCCTACTTTATGTCCCTGACCTGCCCAGTATTTTTGCTGAAGCTTTGCCAGCCAATGCTGCGGAGCCGGATAGTCGTTGGTTACGAGACCTGTTTCAGTCCTGAAAACTTCATTGGGATGGCAGAGCAGGGGTATATTGAACTCTGCACATATATGATCACTGCAGCCCTGGTGGTCTGCATGGGCATGGGTTAGTACATGTTGATGGACGGGGAATTTCTGCAGGACTTTCTTTATGGTTGTGTACGAACTTCGTATTCCCGAGTCTACCAGAACACCTTCAATAATATAGCAATTGATACTGTTTCGCGGCATGAGTGGAATATGGAATACTTCAGGAGCAATTTGACGTAGCATAATTTTTTTCTGCAAATCTACATTGCCGATCAGTATGGTATAAGGACATTTGTCCTATAATATGCCGGGTCTGTGGATTTGTCCCTTCGCCCTGGTAAGCGATCGCTGTGTGATTCCAAGATATGAAGCCAGATCCTGTGTCGATATCCGTTTTACGAGCATCGGTTCATCAAATAAGACATGACGGTATTTGTCTACAGCGGATTTATTATTGTAATTCAGAAGATAACGTTCCTTTTGAATATACTCCTGTTCAATCACCGATTTTATAACTCCGTTCAGAGCAGCCACCTTTTCCAGCAGCTGCTGATAGTCTTGATAACTTATGCTATAGATTATGCTATCTTCTAAAGCCCTGAAGCTTTTTCCGGATTTCTCCTGCGCTATAAACCCGGGAAATGAGGTGACAAATTCATTTTCAAACTTGAAGCAGGTTATATTTTCCTTACCTTCTTGATCGGTAGCATATGCTTTTACAGCGCCACTGGCAATAAATCCGATATAACGGCAGATTTCATCTTCATGAATAAAAAAATCACCTTTTTTTAAGTGAACCGGTTTGAAGAACTGTGAAGAAAAGTTGACTTCATCGGGTGATAACCCTCCTGTTGAGGACAGATAATTTTCAAATATATTAGTCATCCTGCAGTCTGTTTAGTCTTTATTTTCCTGCAAATCACACATCAGATCCGGTAATTTTGAAGGAATTAATTATAAAAATAAGGTTCGGTTAATTATCATTTTTAAATATTAAGAACCCTTAAATACATACTCATCATACACCGTATTGATCAGCTCATCAGGATTGATATTCCGTGAAAAAATAGGATAATGAAAGCGATCCAGTTTATTAAGAATACGGATCAGTTCCATCTTCTCGTAATGGTTGAGATTTCCGGCAACGATATTGGTAGCCTGCCTGATCTTTTCCATCTGGTTTTCCAGAACCTGTAATCCTCTTTCGGTAATACGGATTAATTTACTGCGTTTATCTAAATCAGAATCTGTCTGTTCTATAAGTCCCTGACGCAAAAGTCTTGCGATAATAAGCATTCCCACCGGCTTATCATGGATATTTTTTTTGATAAGCGCCATTTTTGACATTTCCCCAAAAGCTTTAAGATTAATCAGATAAATAAAATCTTCCTGAGTCGAAAATTCAGAATGTGAGATGGCAGACTTTGAATAGGTTTTTGCATACCGGTTAAGATGAACAAGTAATGTACTGATGGCACTCTCCGGCGTTCTTCCATTCTCCTTGCCTTCCCAGTAGGGCTCTTCAGGATGATGTGCTTCAATATTCCCTTTACCAGAAATCCATGCTTTAAAGCCCTGAATAGTCACCGGATAAGACTCCGGGCTATTACTGACTTCTGTTTCAAACTCTTCCAGCAGGTCTATATAATCTTTAATAAGCGTGTAATTCATTTCTATTAAATAGTTTACAAATATACTAAATCTACCTCATACATAAGCAAGATTAAAGCAAATAGAATAGATTCTGTGAACAATGGTGAACGGGTATTTCCTGTATAATACTTTGTTTTTTATCTTCTCCAAATCTGGAATAAAAAGAAATGATAATCTGATCATTTTGGTTATCAAAGTTTTCCAATCAATTGTTGTGTGGTATTACGATATAACACGGTATAATAATTGTTGGAAAATAGACAGGAGTAAAATAAGCGTATGGATCATATAGAAACCGAACCAATAGATTTGGTAAGAGATAAAGATTATGTTGATAAATACTTCAGTTTAACTATAAAAAAGGAATTGAATATAGACATCAATGTGAGCAGTGAGTATATTACTGCACAAAATATTGTTTCCCGAAAATTAATTCTGGTGAAAACATTTTCAGATGCTGTCATGGGAAATCCTGAGCTGTACCTTTTATTGGCTTCTCTCATTCATGATGTCAATACCCACTCTTTAACAAAGGGACAGATCATCAGAGCACTGGAAAAAGAATAAAGATCTCTCAAAAGCCTGAGAGATCTTTTATTTTTTAATGTAACCGGATATTATACCTGTTCTTTCAAATGTTTCGCAACCATTGCTTCCAGATCATCAAGATTAAAAGGTTTTGAAACATAATCATCGGCTTTTGCTTCTGAGGCCAAAGCAACAATATCATTATTGGCTGTAACATAAATGACCGGAATATGTTTAAATTCTTCGGTGCTTTTAAGAAGTTTTGTAGCTTCTACCCCTCCTATTTTAGGAATCCAGTTATCCATGAGAATAACATCCGGCTTGTAGTCTGCCACTTTCTCAAGGATATCGTGTGAAGTTTCTGAGATTCTGACATCATATCCGTTTTCTTCAAATATGATGGTGATCACTTCTAAGATAGCCGCTTCATCATCAAAAATTAAAATCTTCTTTTTACTCATATTATGTAGATTATTCTATTCTGAAATATTATAATTGTTTTATATAATCCGCTAAACCGGCGGGCGTGATAATTAAATCATATTCAATTTCTTCTATGGCATGTTTCGGCATAAATTCCACTTCTGCTGTTTCCGGATCCTGAATCCATACCTGCCCGTTATTTTTTTTAATATAACTTAAGCCTTCTACTCCATCGGCATTAGCTCCCGATAAAAGGATACCGATCAGATTTTCCCCATAAATTTCTGCTGCAGACCTGAAAGTAACATCTATAGAGGGACGGGAATAATTCATTTTTTCCGAGCTGTCCAATGACATCCATTGCATATTCTCAAACAACAAATGATAGTCTGCGGGAACAATATATATGGTGTTACCAGCAACCTCCGTTTTATCTTCAACCTCTATGACAGGTATTCTGGTAAACTGCTGCAGTAAAGTGCGCAGAATATCTCCCGATTGAGCTTTACGATGCATCACCAGTACAATGGGAGCAGGGATGGTATTACCCAGGTTTTTGATCATTTCTATGATGACCTGCAAACTTCCTGCTGATCCGCCGATAACGATTAATTCTGTATTGGTCTGTGATTTCATTCCGCTCATTACTAGTGGTGATCAATTTTTTTCCAGATTTTCTGATCTTCAACCTGATGGTAATTTTTGTCGATAGCAGAAAACCGAAGAGTTTCTTTTGCTCCCAATGCGAGAAAACCTAAATTTTCCAGGCTGTTATCAAAAAGTCTGAATACCCTTTCCTGAAGTTCTCTGTCGAAATAAATCAGTACATTTCTGCACACAATCAACTGAAAACTATTGAAAGAGCTGTCTGACACAAGGTTATGTGTTGATAAAATCAGTTTTTCCTGTAAGCTTTTATCAAATCGTACACTATCATAATTGGCAGTATAATAATCCGAAAAGTCTTTTAATCCGCCTGAAAGCATGTAGTTTTCCGAATACAACTTCATCTGCTGCAAGGGGAAAATACCAGCTCTGGCTGTTTCAAGAACAGCGGGGTTCAAATCGGTTCCATAAATCAGAGACTTACTGTAAAGACCGGCTTCTTTCAGCAGAATGGCTATAGAATATGCTTCTTCTCCTGTTGAACATCCTGCAATCCAGACCCTGATGAGCGGATAGGTTCCCAACTGAGGCAATATATTATCCCGCAGTGCTTTAAAAAAGGAAGGATCCCGGAACATTTCCGTAACATTTACTGTAACTTCTTCTACAAAACGTTTTAAGTACTCTGTATCATTCATCACAGTGTATCTGAGCTCTGCAAAACTGGTAAACCTGTCTAAAAGACATATACGGTTAACTCTTCTTTTAAATGAAGCCCTGCTATAACCTGAAAAGTCATAGCCATACCTGTCATACACATCTCTAATGAGATATTCTACTTCTTCATCTTTTATGATACTTGGTTCCAGCATCTATGAAAGTTTTTCTATTGCCGTTATTAAAAGATCCACATCAATGGGTTTTGTTACGTAATCATCAGCTCCGGCTTCCAGACATTTCTGGCGGTCTTCGGGCATTGCCTGTGCGGTGACAGCAATCACCGGAACATGTTTGATTTCCTGAGTATCCCTTATCATTTTTACAGCTTCATATCCGTCTATGCCAGGCATCATCATGTCCATAAGAACAACGGAAAACAGAGGATCAGACTTCATCATTTCCAGGGCATCCTGTGCCATTGTACATGATTCTACTGTGTATCCACGGGCTTTAAGAGTTAGTTTTAAAGCAAATATATTGCGTGGGTCATCATCCACGATTAAAATTTTCTTATTCATCAGAATTTTATCTGTTTAACTTTCATACAACCAAACACGAAGGAGTGATAATAGCTGATCTATATCGACAGGTTTTGAAATATAGTCTGAAGCTCCTGCTGTAATACATTTCTCCCTTTCTCCAATCATTGATTTGGCGGTAATAGCTATAATAGGCAGTCTTTTAAATGCCGGCATTTTTCTTATTTCCTTAATTGTTTCATAGCCATCCATTTCCGGCATCATCATATCCATCAGAATAACATCTACATCCGGATTGTGGCTGATTTGCTCCAAAGCATGTTTTCCATCCATCGCTACAATGACCTCAACTTTATATTTTTCCAGTGCTTTGGTTAAAGAAAAAATATTGCGGACATCATCATCAGTAATGAGTACTTTTTTACCACTCAGCACTTCTGTTAAAGAACCCAGCATTCTGCCTGTATTACCTTCGGCCGAACTGTTTTTTTCTTCCACCAAATGTAAGAATAAACCAACCTCATCTAAAACTCTTTGATAGGAATGTGCAGTTTTTACGACAATAGAATCTGCATATTGCTTTATTTTCAGTTCTTCTTCTTTGGATAAATGATGTTCCGTAAAAATAATGATTGGTAGATTTTCCAGTCCTTCATAGCTTTTGATTGATTCTATGACGTGATAATCATTTCCTTTTGCGCTTCCGGTGTCCAGAATTACACAGTCGACAAGGTCTGAAGTAAGTGCTTTTACACTATCCTCCACATTATGTTCCACTGATAAGGAAATATTAAAATTACTCAGGAAATAAGACAATGCGCTGGCATGTTTGGCATTTTCTTCGACAATTAAAACTTTTTGATGTCCTTTTTGTAATGCTTCTTCAATTTTCCTGAATACATCCGTCATTTTGTCCAGAGCCACAGGCTTATTGATAAAGTCTACCGCTCCTTTCATCAGGCTTTCTTTTTTCACATGCAGGGCAGACATCATATGTACCGGAATGTGTTTTACCTGAGGATCAGACTTCAACTCATCCATGACTTCCCAGCCATCTTTTACAGGAAGCTGAATATCCAGTAAAATGGCGTGAGGATGATATTTCTGAGCCGCCGAAAGACCATAATCTCCTCTTACGACCACTACCCCTTTATAGTTCTGTAAGCGGGCATATTTCAATAGAGCTTTTGCAAAATTGGTATCATCTTCAATGATAAGGATGATTTTGTCCCCTTCCTGAATATTCTCCCTGTCGTCCTCCACATCTTCAGGAATTTCCAATGTGTTCGTTTTAACAGTTTCTCCTTCATCAAGGA
Organism: Chryseobacterium sp. NRRL B-14798; assembly: GCF_050470705.1. Classification (NCBI taxonomy): domain Bacteria; kingdom Pseudomonadati; phylum Bacteroidota; class Flavobacteriia; order Flavobacteriales; family Weeksellaceae; genus Chryseobacterium; species Chryseobacterium sp. NRRL B-14798. The sequence goes on from NZ_JBFLUL010000005.1 coordinate 3,209,428, forward strand.
TATTCTGAATTTCTTCAACATCTTCCCGTATAATTTCCACCAGATCCTGATCCGTTTCGGAATAAACAACTTCAGTAACCTGATGCACAGGAATAATAAAGCTGAATTCACTTCCTTTATTGAGTTCACTTTTCAGAACAAGCTCACCTCCTAAAAGTCTTGCAATTTCACGGCTTATAGAAAGTCCCAGACCCGTACCTCCAAATTTTCTTTTTGTAGATCCGTCAGCCTGCTGGAATGCTTCAAAGATAATTTTCTGCTTATCCTCAGCTATTCCGACACCGGTATCTTTTACAGAAAATATAATAAAATCAGGTTTTTCAGAATGTTTTTTGATCAATAAACTGATGCTTCCTTTTGTTGTAAACTTTAAAGCATTGGACAGCAGGTTCCTTAATACCTGATCTATTCTGAGACGGTCACTTTCAATAACAGGCTGTACGTTTGAATCAATTTCTATATTGAAAGGAAGGGCTTTTTCCTGAAATACAGGATTAAACAAACTCTTCAGATCTTTTACAATTTCTTCAATAACGACTTCCTGATATTCCAGGGTCATTTTACCGGATTCTATTTTGGCCAGGTCAAGAATTTCATCTATTAACGTTAATAAGCTTGTTCCTGAACTTTGAATAACTTTAGCAGATTCCACCTGGTCTTCGTTAAGGTTTTCATCCGGATTTTCTGCCATTAACCGCGATAACAGAAGGATTGAATTAAGCGGTGTACGAAGTTCATGAGACATATTGGCTAAAAATTCAGACTTGTATTTGGTGCTGAGTGCCAGTTCCTCTACTTTTTTCTGAATCTCATTATTACGTTCAGCAATCAAATGATTCTTTTCTTCGAGCAATCGTGAGCGTTCCTCCAATTCGGCATTGGCCTGCATCAGCTCTTCCTGCTGTACCTTCAATTCTTCTTCTGAAGCCTGAAGCTTCTGCGTTTGTGCTTCCAGTTCAGTATTGAGGTTTTCAAGCTCAGAATGCTGTACCTGTAATTCTTCAGACTGTGCCTGGGTTTCTTCCAGCAGCTGCTGTTCTTTTTCTCTTCCTTTTGCCGCATTCAGGGCTATTCCTATATTGATGCAGCACTCTTCAAAATAGCTGATTCTGTCTTCTTCAAAATTAGAGGTAGATCCTAATTCCAGGACTCCTATGGCATGGCCGTCTGAAAAAACAGGTATCAGAATAATGCCATAGATCTTAATGGTACTGCTGGCAAAGGTTACTACAAAATCATCTTCATGAAGATTATTGTACACCTGTGTTTTAGCATTCATAAAAGCCTGCCCCACCATTCCTTCACCCGGCTCAAAAGTCTGTTTCATATTGGCTTCCAGACCAAATGCTTTGTTGAGCTTCAGGACACCTTCGTCAAAAAGATATAATGAACCGTTGATACAGTTTCCGTATTCAATCAACTGATGTAAAGCCCTGCCGGCAACCTCTTTTACTGATTTATTTCCGACAAGGGACTCATTCAGTAAAGCAAGACCTTTCTGGCGCCAGTCGCTTTTATTAATTTTTTCAAAAGATGTTTTAAGAGATTCGGTCATGTGGTTCAATGATTCTACAAGATCTCCGAGATCATCCTCTGCATTATCCACAGCTTTCTCACTGTAATCACCATTGGCTACTCTGTTTGCAATTTTTTGAATGGCACTTACACGGCGCGTCATTTCCTGATCTTTATCCCTCAGCATTTTTTCCAGCTCATCTCTTCTGATGAGATCTGCCCTCATTTTAAAATAGAAAAATGTGGTCACAACTACCGCAGCCAGTGCAGAAAAAACAATAAAAAGAACGGTCGTTTCTGATGAGCGTGTTAAATCTTTGTTTTTGATTTCAACTTGGCTCTCTTCATACTGCACAAAATCTTTTACAATTTTACGGCACTCGTCCATATAAGCTTTACCGGTAACGATTTGCTGCTGGGTCATCACAATACCCTTCCGTCTGTTTTCCACAAGATTTTTCAGGTTATCCATCACCTGGCTCACCGCTACTTTTAATCCGGCAAGTCTTTCCTGTTGGTTTTTATCCTTCAATCCCAATGATTCTGCAAGCACCAGCGCTTTGGAGTATTCTCTTAATCCGCGTTTATAGGGTTCGAGAAAATCTTCTCTTCCGGTCAGCTGATAGCCCCTGTTTCCTGTTTCAGCATCCAGCAAGGCTACCAGAACATCCTTAACAGCTGTTACAGAACGCCTGCTTTTGGAAAGACTCTCACGGTGATTCATTTGATTTTGAATACTCCAGTATGAAGCTATCGAACTGGCTATCAATATCAAAAGCGAAAGACCTATTCCAAACTGGAGATTTCGTATAATTTTTTTCGGCATGAAAATTAATTTAATGGTAAGGTAAAATAAAACGTAGATCCTTCATCTACAATACTGGAAACACCAACACTTCCGTGGTGCTGTTTGATGATTTCAGAGCATATAAACAGACCGATTCCCATTCCCTGGAACTGCAGTGAAGATTCTTCCACACGATAGAACTTCTTGAATACGGCCTCCTGTTTAAAGTCAGGAATTCCGATTCCAAAATCTGTAACATTCACTCTCACCTCCTGAGCTTCTTCATCCACAAAGGTGGTTACAATCACCTGGTTATTATGAGGGGAATATTTGATCGCATTGGTCAGGAAATTAATCAGCACCTGCTCGATACGGATTTCATCCAGGGGAATTAAAATATCAGGTTTTACCCCATGGCGTTCAATTTTCACCTGCCGTTCATGGGTTTGTTTTATGGTTTCAATGGCATTACTGATCACATTTTCCAGATTCACCGGCTTTTTATTGATTTTCAGTTTTCCGTTTTCAATTTTTGAAACATCAAGAAGATCCGTGATGAGTGTATTCAGCTTTTCAATCTGGCTCTGGACTTTTGTAACAAATCCTGCTTCGGAGCTGTCTTTATCTAATTTCAGCTTTCTTTCCAATAGCTGAACATAGGCTTTAATACTGGTTAAAGGGGTTTTTAATTCGTGGCTTGCAATACTTAAGAATTCATCTTTTTCTTTTTCCACTTTTTTCTGATCGTCAATATCGGTAAATGTTCCTACCCAGTTTTTAATACGGTGTTCATCATATACAGGGGTTACCCTAAGCAAATGATAACGGTAATGGCCCGAAATAACATTTTTAATTCTGATCTCCAATTCAAGAGCTTTTCCTTTTTTTCTGCATCTTTCCAGTTCTTCGCTGATCTTATGATCATCAGGGTGTGTTTCCGGAAAATCCTGTTCATTGTCTGAATATTGGTACCACTTACCATTAACAAAATCAACTGCACCTTCTTCATTCAGAGTAAATGCAATCTGTGGAAGAGACTCCAGCATAAGATGAAAATGGTCTATCTGGGATTTCATGGTCACCTGAGATTCCCGTCTTCCTTTTACTTCCAGTTCCAGATTCTGCTGTGTTTTTTTCATAGCAATATTCTGCTCCTGGAGATTATAAAAAGTTTTCACTTTAAGCAGAAGAATTTCAGGATCCACGGGCTTGGTTACGTAATCTTTACCACCAGAAGCGTAACCTTGGGTAATGAATTTTTTATCGGTATTAACAGCGGATAAAAATATAATAGGAACATCTTTGGTTTTACTGTAGTCTGCAAGTGTTTCTGCAACTTCAAAGCCATCCATATCAGGCATCTGAACATCTAAAATAATTAAGGCATAGTCATTTTTCAATGCTTTGCCGAGAGCCTCTTCACCGGAGCTGGCCGTTTCAACCTGGAAATCTTTAGATTCAAGTAATTTTTGAAGCGAATAAAGATTACTTTGGTTGTCATCAACAATTAAAATCATAGAAGTTAAAATCAATAATTAGTTACGGATACTTTAGCTTCAAAAATACTCACAATATTTGAAAAAACAGTAATTTTTAAAGGTTTATGCATAAGGATTTCGTACCACATTTTTTAAGAAAAACAGCAATGGCATAATGATTGAAATTATTTACAATATTTTTAAAGATTCTCTCTAATTTTCAGAAAAACCATAATTATGAAAAAAACAATAAGCTGTATGAATATCGATCAGGAGATCCTTTACTCGTTCGGGGGTGAAAAAGTCATCTATAAGGCTAAAGAGTTTATTTTCAAAGAAGGTGATTATTCACAATATTATTTTCAGATTATCAGCGGAAAAGTAAAGCTGAACACCTTTACTGAAAATGGAAAAGAATTTATTCATAATATATTAGGTAAAAATCAAAGTTTTGGAGATCCGCTTCTTTTTATTGAAAAAGTATATCCTACCAATGCCATCAGCTTACAGATCACAGAAATTATAAGAATGCCTAAAGATAATTTTATGCAAATGCTTAAAAGTAATCCGGATATTTCCCTGGATATGAACATGTGTTTATCACAAAGACTGTATTATAATAATTTAATGGTCCGCAATCTGGCATTAGCAGATCCCATTCAACGGCTGAAAGGTGTAATGGATTATCTGAAAAGCTACCATGACGGAGACTGCCAGCACTGTTTTCCTATAGAACTTACCCGTCAGCAAATTGCTGATCTTACAGGGCTGAGAGTTGAAACCGTCATCAGAACGATAAAAAAAATGGTGAATAATAAAATAATAAAACTTGAGGGGCGCAGGATTTTATACTAACTGTATATTGATTGCATTATCATAAACTCATCTTATTTCTTTAAATATAGATTATAAATAAACCATAAAACAAAACAGATGGCCGGAATTTAAAAATTCTGGCCATCTGTTTTAAACTAACCTTAATTTGTTTTTTTCCTCCATTCTGCCTTCACATCTTCAGCGGCATCCTTCGTGCTTTCCCATGCTTCATCTGCCTTATCCTTGATATCTTCCCACGCATCTGAGACGTTTGATTTTACTCTGTCCAACCAGTCTTCCTGAGTTGCTTCCTGATCATTATTTCTTTTTTCATTGATATAATCTTTAGCTTTATCCGCTAATTCACTGATTTTCCATTTTGCATTATCAGCTGCATTTTTTAAAGAGTTTTCTGTTTGGTCTACTGCATTTTCTGCTTTGTTGTAATCTGAATTATTCATAATATAATATTTAGGTATTTGGTATATAAATAAACAATGTTCATGCCTAAAAAACAGACATTATGTTAAAATATTCTTAAAATTAAGATTTTTTCTTCCCGCTAAGGCTTCTGATCATTCCTTTGAAGATAAATCCATGAAATGGCAGCACCATGAACCAGTACAATCTTCCCCAAAGACCTTTTGGACGAAATACAGCTTTTTGCCAGATCTTATTTCTGTAAATTTTAAACATCAGCCAGGCTTCTCCGGGCAGTTTCATCTCAGCGAATAATATAAGCTTGCCTTCTTTACGGTCAGCATATAAAACCCGCCAGAAGTCTAATGCATCTCCATCTTTAAGGTCTGAAGGATGCCTGCGCCCTCTTCTCAGTCCAGGACCACCAACAAGTTTATCAAAAAGGCCTCTTATTTTCCAAAGATTCTGCCCATACCATCCATGCTCGCCTCCCAACTGAAAGACCCGGCTCATACAGGCTTCCCTGTCATCATACTCTTCACTCCGGAGGTCCGTAAAACAACCGTATTTCGGTACATCCTGGTATTCTTTCAAGGTTGAATCATGACGGCTGCTGATGAAACTGTCTTTCCAGCTGGAAATGATTTCATTGGCCTGAATTTTTGCAAGAGTTCTCTTCAGTGCTGTGTCATATGAAAACGGCTGCACACCGGTAATTAATTTGATCTCAGCAAGACTTTCGGGACGGCAGACCACCTCTACCTTCATGCTTCCAACCAAGGCTTTGGCCAGATTATAGGAGGTTGAAGTAATAAAATAGAGCCAGTACGAAGACAGTCTGGGCGTCATTACAGGCAGTGTAAAAATCGTTCTTTTAAGGCCTCTCACTTGTGCAAACTGCAACAGCATGTCTTTGTAAGTCAGTACATCATCACATCCAATGTCAAAATTTTTCTGATAAGCAGCTTCTTTAAACAAAACAAAAATCAGAAAATCCAGCACATTGGCAATTCCTATTGGCTGACATTGGGTATACAGCCATTTGGGAGCCACCATGACAGGCAGTTTTTCAACGAGATCCCTTATAATTTCAAATGATGCACTTCCTGACCCGATGATAATTCCTGCGCGAAGAACTGTTGCGGGAACCCTGCATTCCATCAGAATTTTTTCAACTTCGTACCTTGAATTCAAATGCTTTGACAGTTCTTTTTCATTCACCAGCCCCGAAAGATAGACAATATGTTTACATTGTGTCTTCTCAATATAATCAGAAAAGTTGGCGGCACATTTTTTTTCCGAGTATTCATAATCAGCAGTATTGCTCATGGAATGCATCAGATAGTAAGCACCTGCAATATCTTCGGGAATATTTTTAAGTGTTTCCGGCTTTAGAAAATCAACTTCAATAACTTCAATGAGCTGGTCGTCGATATCCATGTCTCTTGTAAAACGACCGGTATCCCTGCAGCAGCAAACGACTTTATATCCCTGTGCGGCAATCACACTGATCATTCTTTTACCGATATAGCCGGTTGCTCCTGTAAGCAGTATTTTTTCCATAATAATTGGATTAAACAGATCAATACATATCCTGACGTCTGAAATCTATTATATTTTTTCTAAGAAATGGCCAAAATAGTCTTTCTTTTTAATAAGATAACCTGCATTGATCTCATTGGAATCAATTTCCAAAGGAATCCTGCTTTTGAGAATGATGCTGCTGTTCTCAACAGATTTAATCTTGTCAGGATTATTGGTTAACAGATTGATTTCTTTCACATCCAGCAGATTCAGCATTTCCACGGCAACATCAAAATTTCTTCCGTCAGCGGGCAAACCAAGTCTGAGATTAGCTTCAACAGTATCTAATCCTTGTTCCTGAAGTGCATATGCTTTCAGCTTATTGATGATCCCAATATTCCTTCCCTCCTGGCGGAGATAAACGATCATTCCTCCTTTTTCAGACATATATTTCATCGCTGCATCAAGCTGCTGACCGCATTCACATTTTTTAGAATGAAAAACTTCTCCGGTAATGCACTCAGAATGAAAGCGGACATTAACAGTCTTATCATAATCTGTATTTTCTGCTACCAGAACCAAATGCGGACTCCAGTCTTTTTCATTTTCCGAGAATGCATATATAGTGAATAGTCCGTAATCTGTGGGTATTTTTGATTGCGCCTGTATTGTAAGCATACGTTTCGATTTTAATTAAATTTGAGAATTTATTTATCAAAAGGACTTTTCTTATCCTGCTTCACCCAGATGAGCTTAGAGGTATCATACCCTATTTCCTGCGCCTTGCTGATAAATTTCTGCTTTATATTTTCAGGAATAGTTTTTTCACGGGAAAGAATCCAGAGATAATCCAGATTTTTTCCTGCAATCAGTGCATATTTGTACTCTTCAAGAGCAACTACATTATACCCGGCATAAAAAGGTCCGAAAAAACTCACTTTCAGAGCTGCCACATTTTTTTCTCCTCTGAATTTAGCAGTACCATTGGCGGAAACCCATTTATCCTTTTTAAAATTATATCCGCTGTTGACTACGTTTACATTTCCGTCTTCAGTAAGGCTATACTGGGCGATTGCATTGTCAAGGTCTTTTTCAAAGCGATAATCAAATCTGGCAATCTCGTACCATGTCCCCAAATACCGGTTCACATCAAACTGATCAACAGGCTGCGCTTTTTCGGGCATGGAAGAACAGGAAGTCAAGCTGTTTAACAGCCCTAAGCTTAGTAATAATGTAAGAATGATTCTATTTTTCATTTTTAGTTATTTTTTTAAAGAAGTAAATATTGAGTAAAAACTGACTGTAACCATAGACAGCATCTTCAACAGGAATAGTCCCCATTCTGACGCCTAAAAAGTCACCAGGATTGTAGTTCACAACAGGGGACGGAATAAAAGATCCCGTCAGGATTCCATTCACTGCAAAAAATCCGGGCATCAAAACCAGATATACAAAACTTGCTTTACCGATCCATTCTTTTTTGGCAATAAAATGCAGGTAAGAAAGGGTAAGCACTGTTACAATAACGGTCAGCAAGGTATAGATTCTGTCGTAATAAAGAAGTCCCACAACACTGAGAACAATAAGAGATGTAAAAACAATCAGATTATTAAAGAGGTCTGCCCGATTGAATGTAAAAAATTTTTCCAGGCAGTAGTATGTAAAAACACAGGCAAAAGGAATACAGTAAAAGAACAGCCATTCTTCCAGGGGAAGGCCTGCCATTTTAAATCCTAATGTGTAACGGTAATCAAACCACCACACTCCTTTTGCGGTGAACCATATATCCCATAGTATAAAAGGAACTGCTACAATAGTGGACGACAGGAAAAACTTCAGGAAAAGCTTATTAAACTGTATCCTACGGTCAAAAGAAGCCAAAAAGCAGATGATGACGGTGAAAAAATTGATCAGTATGTAAGTGTATTGCATCATTTTTTATTGAAATACATTTTAAAATAAATCATAGGAACCCACAAAAATCCGAAGCACTCTCCTTTTTCTTTCTCCAAATGTTTGTGGTGCTGTTTATGGGCACGCCTGATGGCAAGAAAATACGGATTTTTTGTTTTGGTAAAAACTTTTGCTCTCTGATGAATAAAAATATCATGAACAAAGAAATAGGCCATTCCATAAAGGCTTATGCCTAAACCGACAAAAAACAGATAATTGAATTCCTGCCTTACTCCTGCATATAACAAAGCAATAGCAGGGCTGGCAAAAATGAAAAAGAACAGGTCATTTCTTTCAAGTTTCCCTTCGTTGCTATGATCATGATGATCCTTATGCAGATTCCACAGAAAACCGTGCATAATATACCTATGAATAAGCCATGTGGCTCCTTCCATGGAAATAAAAACGAGTAAAACGATCAGGAAATTCATGTTAATGATGTTTACGGTTAAAAAGATTATTCAGAACGCTGTATCTGAAATCGAAAATGTTTTTGAGCTTTTCTTTAACAAATAAACCATGAGCAGCCCTTCCAAGAACCCCCAACGGAAGTTCATAAAATACAGTATCTTTCATTAATACCCCGTTCTGATCAGGAATGAACTCATGAAAATGGTTCCAATGCTTATAAGGTCCTTCTTTCTGATAATCTGTAAAGCTTCTGCCTTCTTTTACCTGGCTGATAATCGTTTTCCATTTCATCGGGATTCCCAATACCGGAGAGACGGTATAATCTATTTCCATTCCTTCAAAAATAGGTTCGTCCTGTATATCTGAAAGCACCACAAAATTCATGCTTTTTGGTGTTATTTCAGATAAATTATGAGGAGAGGAAAAGAATTTCCATGCGGTCTCGATATCACAATTCAAATGTTGTTCTCTATATAATCTGTACATCGTTATTTTTTTATTGATTTATAAATTCTAAAGAATCTTCCAAACAAATGAGTGATCAGAAATAAGCAGATTTGTATCTTATATAGCTTTTAAATGCTACCAATAATTTCTGTGAATTGGCAATCCTGATTCTTTGCTGCAAAATATGCTGCGAACTTGTTTTCTTGATCTTTTCAAATAATGACAGATAGTACCTGTATGCGAGATACACTCCAAACTTAGAAGAACCCGGAAGTTTCCTGATACCCTGCAATGCTTCTTTAAATTCTTCTTCAATTTCTTTTTCGATCTGAGCTTTAACGGTATTATCAAAGACAGACATATTCAATGATGGAAAATAAGTTCTGCCCAAAATCTGGTAATCATCTTTCAGATCACGTAAAAAATTAACCTTTTGAAAAGCGGAACCCAGTTTCATAGCGAATGGTTTAAGTTTTTCAAATTGCTGCTTATCACCTCCTGTAAATATCTGCAGACACATGAGTCCCACTACTTCAGCAGAGCCGTAGATATATTCATTATAGAGATCTGAATTGTAGTCTATTTTCTGCAGATCCATTTCCATGCTGTGCAGGAACTGATCGATCAATTGAATATTGATATCATACTGACGCACGGTTTCCTGAAAAGAATGTAAAATAGGATTGAGTGATATTCCCTGCTGTAATGCATCATACGTTTCTGCTTTTAATCTTTTCAATAGCTTTTCTTTATCATATCCATGAAAGCTATCAACAATTTCATCCGCAAGGCGTACATACCCATAAACAGCATAAATGGCAGGTCTTATAGAAGGCTTCAGAGCCAATATCCCTAATGAAAAACTGGTACTGTATTTTTGAGTAGTGCACTTACTGACCTCGTAAGACAATTCATCAAACAACTTTTTCATATTATTTTATTTTAGTTTATTAACCTCTTGCGCTACAATCTTCCCGGAGATAACGGATGGAGGAACTCCGGGCCCGGGAACCGTTAACTGCCCGGTATAAAAAAGATTACTGATCTTTTTGTTTCTTATTTTAGGTTTCAGGACAGCAGTCTGCGATAAAGTATTGGACAGTCCGTATGCATTCCCCTCATAAGCATTATAATCCGAAATAAAATCACTTACACAATAGCTTCTTTTGTATTCAATTCTGGAAATAAGATCATTTTCTCCTGTATGCTTTTCGATTCTTTCAAGCATTTCCTTCAGGTATTTTTCTCTTACAGCTTCCTCATCGTGTATTCCTGGTGACAGAGGCAATAGTAAAAAGAGATTTTCACAGCCTTCCGGAGCGACACCGGGATCTGTTTTTGAAGGACAGCACGCATAAAAAAGGGGTTTCGAAGGCCATTTTTTATTGACATAAATACAGTCTATATGATTATCAAGTTCATTTTCAAAGAACAGGGTATGGTGTTTTAAATCAGAGATTTTCCCTTTGATTCCGAGGTAATAGATCAGGCATGAAGGAGCAAAGGTTTTTGTCTTCCAGTAGGCATCATTATAGTTTCTGAGAGATTTAGGAATTAATGTTTCCGTATGGTGGTAATCTGATGAGGCAATAACTACATCAAATTCATAGTCTTTATCCCCAGCCGTTACTGACACTACTTTCCCAGCTTCTGTATTCAGCTTCTGAACATCCTGATTAAAATGAAAATTTACTCCCTGCTTTTCGGCTACGTCCTTCATGGCCATAACAAGCTGATAAAAACCTCCCATAGGGTATTTTGTTCCCAATACATATCCTCCATAATTCATAAGGCTGTAAAGTGCGGGAATATTACGGGGCGAAGCACCCAGAAATATCACCGGAAATTCCATCAGAGATCTGAGTTTCGGGTCAGAAAAATATCCTGAAACGTATTTCCTGAAATTACTTAAAAGATCAAGCTTCAATGCACTGCCCGCTATTTTTAATGAAGCAAATTCCAGCCAGCTGTAACAGGGCTTTGTCACAAAATCTTTCATCCCGACCTCATACTTAAACTGAGCAGACTGCATAAATTGATCATACTTTTTACCTGATCCGGCCTCTGTATTTTCAAATAACTCACGGATGTCTTCATTTTTTTCAGGAACTGAAATCTTTTCTTCTGAAAAAACCATTTCAAACTGAGGGTCTAAGGATACCAGTTTAAAATAATCAGCTGCTTTACAGTCAAAATCATTGAAAAATCCTTCAATGATGTCAGGCATCCAATACCAGCTCGGCCCCATATCAAACACATAGCCTTCTTCCGTTTTAAATTGCCTTGCACGTCCTCCCGGTTGATTATGTTTTTCAAAAACATGTACTTCATTTCCGGCCTTTGCCGCATAAGCAGCCGCAGAGAGCCCGGAGAACCCTGAACCTATTACCGCTATTCTTTTTCTTGATTTTTCAGTACTCATCATCATTTTTTTAACAGTTGTTTAAAGACATTTTTCACTACGCAATCAGTTTAACTTTTTATATACGGTGTTCAGTAGATCCCTTGTTTCCAGATTCATACGGTAAAAAGAATCATGAAATTCATCTAATTTGGAAAGTACTGCGATAAGAAGCATTTGTTCAGCATGTGTAAGATTTCCTACGACAGCCCTGGAAGCCCTGCGGATTTCCTCCATATGTTCATCCAGTATTGCAAGCCCTTTCTCTGTTATCTGTATATTTTTTGTTCTTTTATCTTTTGGAGAAACTGCCTGTTCAATCCAGCCATTATGGAGCAACCGGTTAATAACAAGTATACCTGAAGATTTCTCATGTACATTATGCTTTATCAATTGCATTTTTGACATCGCTCCCATATTCTTCAAACTGATAAGATAGATGAAGTCATCCTGGCTGGAAAAAACTGAACTTCCGACTGCTGATCTTGAATATGACTTTGCATATCTGTTCATTCTGATCAGCAAAGTATTAATAATACTATCTGAACTTCTTCCTGATTCCTTCCCTATCCAGTCAGGATTTCCAAGATCCTGCTGATGAGCAGCATTGATCCATTCTGTAAAACCATGAAGATCATTGCTATATAGAGCCTTACCTTCATTTTGTTCCATAAATTGCTGAACGAGTTCCACCACTGATTTTATAAGTTCAAAATTCATATCAAACAAATTAGTACACAAATATACTTATATAAGTTTATAAATAAACTATTTTTTGTTTTTATTTTAACTTTTTACATTTTGACCAGCATTTAACGGCAATAAAAAACGACATTATTTCAGTAATACACCTTTAGATCTCCATTATGATTCTGCTCATATCACTGTCAGGGTTAAATACCGAAATTTGGCTTCACTCTATACACAAAACAAAATCCTATGAAAAAATTAGTTTTATCAATAGCAGCAGCCAGTTTTATGATTTTGGCCTGTAAAAAGAAGGACACAACAAGTAGTACCCCCGTTGCCGATTCAGTCAACATGCAAAGAAATTATTCTGATACAGCAGCATCTGCGGTCAGGGATACTCAAGACAATACAACAGGTAATGACAGTATTAATACAAAAAATCACGTTGGGGGAAGAAAAACGAGCAATAATAATACGGGTAATGGCACAGCCAATATCAATGCAGCAGTTTCAGACAGTGCGCACAATACGCAGGGAAGATCCGGCAATGTAAAAAAGTAGTTATTGGACCACAATAGCATTACAATATACAACCGATATAAAAACAAAAATTGCTATTTATATCTGTTGTATGATGTTCGTTATGGATGCTTTTATTATTAAAATATCGTGGAATAGCTTCGAATTGCAACATACATTTGGCAGACAACAAATAACGAAAAATAAAAAGGACAAACCATTCATAAAAATGATTTGTCCTGTTATGTGACCCGGCTGGGATTCGAACCCAGGACCCATACATTAAAAGTGTATTGCTCTACCAGCTGAGCTACCGAGTCGGCCCTTACTTTTTCAAGTAAATCCCTTTCTGTAAGGGACTGCAAAGATAGAAACTTTTTCTTTATTTACAATACTTTCCGGACATTTTATGCCTATGATTCCGCTAACTTTTACAATATCAGACACAAAAATTTCACCTATCTGAGCAGGTTCTTACTATAAATCTCAAAAACGAATCAAAAGCTTCAATAAAAAATTGAGAATTGCAGTAAATCCTTTGTTACCCGTGGTCCGATCAGTAAATCAGTTTTATTTTTTTTAAATTTGAAACATCCTTATTATCAATAATTTGTTTTTGTCAAATAAATTCACTATATTGATACATGAAAAAAAATGAACGTCAGGACAATATAACACACGCTGGCAAAGTTAACGAAAGAACAAAAGCATTGGAGGTCCTTGAAAAAGCAAAAAAAGTACAAGGAAAAATTACATTTCTCCGTCAGGGAGTAGGGAGAAACTTTAAACCCAAAAATGAAGAGTAAAGATATTGCTGACTTCAATGGCAATAGAACGAGAACAATCAAACGGATCAGTTAATTCAAATTTATAATAACCGGCCATTTGAAACATTATAGCAAACACTATAAATAAAAAAACCTGCAAAAATAATTTGCAGGTTTTTTTTGTATTTTTCTGATGCTTTATTTTTGCATCTTTAAGATTGTGACCCGGCTGGGATTCGAACCCAGGACCCATACATTAAAAGTGTATTGCTCTACCAGCTGAGCTACCGAGTCGGCCACTTACTTTTTTAAGTAAATCCCTTTGTTTAAGGGACTGCAAAGATAGGAAAACCCTCTTTAAATCCAAATTTTTCAAAGCTTTTTTATTATAAAATTTGCATCAAAAAAGTCAAACACCTGTTTATAAATTAATTACGTCGTTATTTTTTTTAATTCAAATTCCCAGCATTAATAGTAGCTGACGGATAATATCATTTTTTGAGCAAAAAATTTATTTTGATAAATCAAAAAACAATAATATCTTAGCAACTAAGATAATTATAAAATAATTTAATTAATGACTAAAAATAATATACAAAATTTCCGTGAAGCAAGCAGAGCCTATTCTGACGCTTCAATCTTTATGCATGAGGCCATTGCCAGAAAAGCAGGGCTTTCCAGCACAGATCATAAATATCTGGGACTTATTCTGCAGTACGAATCCATAACAGCAGGTGAAATATCTAAGCTGACAGGTCTTACAACCGGCGCTGTTACGGGTTTAATTGACCGGCTGGAGAAAAAAGAACTTCTTAAAAGACAGTTTATTAAAGAAGACCGCAGAAAAGTAATGATCATCCCGAATACAGAAAACAGCATGAAATTACTCGGTCCTATTTTTGAAGAGCTGCAGCAAAAAACCATGAAACTCGTTTCCACTTTTTCTAAAAAGGAAATAGAAACTATTGAACGTTATTTCAGGGAAGCCACAGTTCTTATGAAAGAAACAACAGATCATTTAAATAACCCATAAATCAATACACGACCATGGAAAGTTTAACTGCTACTTATATAACCCGCGCAGAAATATGGCTTTGCATTACAACATTACTTTATTTTCTTATGAACGGGGCACAGATTTTCGAAACCCTCCTCTTTGTACCCAAATGGGCTTCTTCCCCACCCGATACATTGAAGCTGCTTCAGGACGGAAATGGAGTAAGCCTGAAGTTTTTTTGGATCATCCTTCACTCTTTGCATGAAATAACCTTTATCCTTGCGATTGCTTTTTGCTGGAAAATTGATCCGGTAAGGAACTGGCTTTTGATTTTACTCATTATTCACGCAGCTGTAAGAGCCTGGACATTAGCTTTTTTTGCTCCGAACATTATACAGTTTCAGAACTTGGCATCCACCACTTCTGTTTCACAGGAAATCATAACCAGAATTTCACTTTGGAAAACCCTTAACTATATTCGGGTTGCTGTTTATATTGCGGTATCAATTGGTTTCATTCCTCTTTGTATTAAAGTACTCAGTTTTCGTCAGTAGACCACAATCTAAAATATAAATTTCGCCGATCAGAGATCGGCGAAATTTGCAAATCAACAGATTCTCGTTTACGCTAAGTTTCCAGATTTTACATTCTGATATTCAAAAATCTCTATAATGGTGTTCATTGTTTTCTGTCCGAGATGTTTACCAACCAGATAAAGAGCGGCATCTATCCCGGCTGTGATTCCCGCCGTAGTTATCAGGTTGCCCTGGTCAATATACCGTACATTCCGGATTACATTGGTTTCCGGATTATGCTGTTCAAGGGCATCCAACAACATATGATGCGTAGTAACATCATAATCAGCAAGCATTTCTGTCCCTGACAGAAGCATACTTCCGGTACATACTGTAAATACTACTGTTCCTGCATCATAATGATTTTCAACCCATTTCAGAACAGTTTCCCGAAAATCCCTGTCCTGAATATATTTCATAATGTATTCAGGGTTTGCCCCCGGAACGACAATCATATCCGGTTGAGGGCATGTATGGATATCGTAGGTAGGAATAAGAGCCATTGTGTTCGCCTCCATATATACCGGATCTTTTGTTTTCCCAACTGTAAAGCAATTGTAGCTGCCCGGTTCCAGGACATTCGCTTTAACAAAAACATCTAAAGGGCCATTTAAATCAAGGGCTTCCACCTGATCATAGATTAAAAATGCTACATTCATTGTCTTGCTGTTTGGTACGTGATTCATAATTTTATTATTTAAGATTATTATTTTCAGATCATGGCACAGGTCTTCCCTGCTGACAATTGATGATTGCCAGTTTTATGTAAAATCAATAAGAAAAAGCTATTATCCTGTAGTCTTGAATGCCTTCCTGTACTGTGCCGGAGAGAGGGAAATGTTTTTAAGAAATAAGCGGCTGAGAGAAACAGCATTACTAAATCCGCATTTATCAGCTATCATATCGATGCTCATATCAGTATATTCCAGCATATTTTTAGCCTGATCCAGCCTCATTTTTTCGAGAAATCTGCCGGGAGTCATTCCTGACTCTTTTACAAATACCCTGGAAAAGTTACGGACACTCATGTTCAGGAACTCTGCCATATACTCTACCGTAATAGCTTCTCCCAGCTTATCTTTCAATAAATCACGGATTTGTTTTGTAAATGGAGACATTATTTCATATTCCGGCAATGCATTTCCAAACTGAGACTGTGCTCCGGATCTTTTTAAATACAGGACGAGATGACGGGCAACTTCGGCCGCCAAAGGTTTTCCAAAGTCTTCTTCCAATAGAGCCAATGCAAGATCCATCCCTGAAGAAACACCTCCTGAAGTATAAATTGGCCTGTCACGGATAAAAAAAGGATTAATATTCACATCCAATTTTGGATAAGATTTCTGTAAAGTATCTGCGAACTTCCAGTGAGTAGTTACCTGTTTGCCATCCAGCAGACCCGCTTTGGCAAGGATGAACGCCCCTACACAGACAGATCCCATTCGTCTCACGCCGGGAGCTATATTTTGAAGGTAGTGATAAATGTCCGGATTGACCTCATCCAGCACATTCAACGTGGTACCTGCTACCAGTAAAGTGTCTACGGAAAAATCAATATCATAAATAGTATGGCTGCATGATAAAGGCATTCCTGAACCTGAATATATTATTTTTTCTGAAGTTCCTGATACCAGATACACATGATAACCGGAATCCTGTTTATCATTTAAAAAACGGTTTGCTGATGTAAAAACATCCCATGGTCCGGCAATATCAAGCAGCTGTACCTCCGGCAATGCTAAAAGCACTATATTTTTCATTGCTGTTTTTCGCCCTTCTTTCTTCATATCTCGTTCTGTATGAGTACAAATGTAGAAAGAAAGGATTTTGTCTGCAATGACAAAAAACATACAATTCCGGCCAGAAGTAATTACTATTCTTTATCAAAATAAAAGAGACTGCCTTATCAGACAGTCTCAGCACTCTACTATAAAATTAGCTGCAAGCTATACTTTTTCGATGATTAACATTAAAATTCTCTTTACGCAGGAGATAATCTGCGTGATTTTAAATAAAGAGCAGTGCGGTTAAGATATGGGAAAAGGAAAATCAATAACAGTGAGGCGGCAAGAAGCCATACCATCATTTCATAATAATCCATCGCAAAACGGACATGATCCTGAACATTCATTCTGCCAATCAATAGCTTATTGGCAGCTTTAACAGCCTTATCTTCCGGCATTCCGCGAGCAATAAGCTTAGCAGTCTGCTGATGGAGAAAGCTTTTAACTTCCGGATCGACAGCACTTAAATGATCCTGAAAGGCATTATAATGACGGCTTTTCTCAAACAGTTCAAAAAAATTGATCAGGGCAATACTGATACAAAATCCAAGATACCGTATTGCTAATGCTGTTGCCGCAGCAGAAGGGCCAATGGCTGCAGGAACTGACGAAATAATAAAGATAATCGTCGGAACCATAATCAATCCCACACCCAATCCCTGAATAAATAACGGGATATAATAATTAAACTCATCAGCCTGAACATCAAAGGAATAATACATGACCGCATGAAAAATGAGCAGCATTAAAAAACCCGGTCCCCAGATATACCGTATATTTTTCTTCTGCAAAACCATACAGCAGGCAATAATGACTCCCATAACCAACCCTGTAAGATTGAAAATATTAATATAGGAAATATGAAATGGGTCCAGATGCAGCTCCGATGCAAAATAGGTATTGACAATTCCTGAAGCAAAACGGCATATATACATCACAAAAAGAATCAGCAGACCTACTTTAAAATTCCGGTATCTGAAAACACGCAGATCAATATAAGGCCTTTTAATAGCCTGCTGGCGAAATACTGATATTCCACCCAGGACAATAATTCCAATGACACTTCCCAAAATCCTGTTATCCTCCAGCCAATAATATTCCTGCCCGAAAATGGTTATATATCCTATGAGCACCAGCATAGTACTGAACAGTCCAAAACTCTGCCAGTCGAGTTTATAGAGATGAAATCTTGCATGGGTTCTGTAATTGCTCATCGCCAGGGTGAGGAAAATAAGTCCCGGAAGATAGGAGAAGATGGCTGTTTTATAGACAATATTAAAATTATACGAATCTATGAGGTCGGCGGTTATAAGGTTATTAAACGGCAAAGCACAAATTAAGATCCCGAAAAACACTGAAAAGCTGATCTCCCGGCCCCTTTCACTGCTCAGCCGGGTGAAAATAAGGGTTAGTGACAGGTTTACATTCCCGGCAAACAACATTCCCTGCATAAAACGCACCGGAAACAGGATATAAATTTCACGGGTAGAATAGCATAGCAGACAGGCCAGAATTTGCAGTGTGGTAAAAAGAAGAAAATATTCTTTTGCAGCCAGAAAACTGAAAAATCGTCTTTCCAGGCTATAAAAACCTACATACCCGGCATAAAATAATGCTACCGAAAACTGAATGTCTGCCGGCTCACTTCCGTAATATCCTGCTGCTGCATTTATATTGGCTAAAGGGAGAAAAAAGATAATAATTCCAGGAAGTGTCATTGAAAAAAGAATGATTTTCACCAACCATTCCGGAGCCCATTTTTTGAAATAGGGCATTTGTCTTTTAGCCATTGGAATGCTTTTTATTAGCATAAACATTTACATTCATTCCCACTTTCAGAACATCAATCTGGCTTCTTTGCCCATCCAGTCTTATTCTCACAGGAATACGCTGTACAATCTTGACATAATTCCCGGTAGAGTTATCCGGTGGAAGCAAAGAAAAACTTGAACCTGTTGCAGGAGAAAGGGAAATAATCGTTCCCTGGAATTCTTTGTCCGGATAAGAATCAGCAACAATTTTCACATGATCGCCGATATGCATATCCCTGATCTGGGTTTCTTTATAATTAGCCACTACCCATTTATCAGTTTCATTATTGACAATGAATGCCAGCGTTTCTCCGGCATCAATCATCTGCCCTACTTCTACGGTTCGTCGTCCCATTCTTCCATCATAAGCAGCAGTAACAGCGGTATAGCTTACGTCTAGTTTGTGACGGTCCAGCAATGCTTCCAGTCTTGCAATTTCTGCCAGAACAAC
The DNA here is from genome assembly GCF_050470705.1 of Chryseobacterium sp. NRRL B-14798. NCBI lineage: Bacteria > Pseudomonadati > Bacteroidota > Flavobacteriia > Flavobacteriales > Weeksellaceae > Chryseobacterium > Chryseobacterium sp. NRRL B-14798. The sequence continues at coordinate 3,228,774 of NZ_JBFLUL010000005.1, forward strand.
GGCTTTTTCTGCCCTTATATCATTAATCTTGGATACAGAAGCTGCATAATTATCCTGCGAAGATTTATAATCACTTTCGTTGACATCCAGTGTTGCTTTCACATCTTCAAGTCGCTGTCTGGTAGCAGATTCTTCATCATACAGCTTTTTATACCTGTTATAATCAAGCTGCTGTTTCCAGACTTTTGCTTTATTGGCATCCACCTGGGCCATCGCTGCGGCAGCTTCCTTTTCTGTAGTTCCTGTAGTACTTTCCAATACTCTCAGCTGGGCACGGGCTTTCTGAAGGGCTGCCTGAGTCTGTTTTTCCTGAAGGACATATTCACGGTTATCAATAATTAAAAGAGTATCGCCCTTTTTTACTTCCTGATTTTCTTCAAATTTCACGGCAACAATAAATCCTCCGGCTCTTGAAATAATAGGATTTACATATTCCTGAACCTGCGCATCATTAGTCTGCTCATAGGCATAATAATTTTTTAAGGTAAACCCGCCCCACACTGCAAGTGCAGCAACGATTACAACTGAAATCCATCCTGTGATCTTCGTGATCATTCTATCGGTGGGAGTGTATTTTTTTTTCATTGTTTTATAAAACGCCTGTAATATTTTGTAATAAATAATAATTGTTCTGTGCCATAATTTTAGCCGCTTCCAGTTCAAATTTTGTCTGAAGCAGCTGTATATCTGCATCCAGCAATTCTGTAATAAGAGAAGTCTGGTTGAAGTAAGTATTTTTGATAATACGTGCATTTTCCTTTGCCTGAGCGACATTGGCTTCTGCCACTTTTATCTGTTCCAAAGCTTCCTGGTACCTTAAATAAGCTTCTTTCACCTGCTGTCTTACTTTATCCTCCGTATCCCTGTGCACTTCCTCTTCTTTTTCAAATTCAAGCTGGGCTGCCTTTACTTTGTGGGTATTGTGGTAAAGGGAAGAGATGGAAAATGATGCTTTAATTCCAACGATTCCCAGCGAATACCAATAAGGATTATAGGGATAAAGGAAAATCTGCGGATTGGCGTAATAAAATTCGCCATACATCCCTACCTTAGGTCTTACATTCGCTTTTACCTGTTTCAATTTGATAATACTCAGCGCTGTCTGCTGTTCAGAAACATGGTAATCAAAAGAATGATCCAATGCCTGTTTCAGATATTCATCATACGTTGTATTCTCATTCCATTGATTAAACGGCGCTTCAGGAATAACAACCTGTTCATCCGGAATTCCAAGAATAATATTCAGTTTCTGCATGGCGATGAGGATATCATTTTCTATGGTCACCAGTGCCATTTTTCGTTTTGAAAGTTCAAGTTCAATCCTTAAAACATCACTTTTTAAAACCACTCCGTTTTTATAAAGAGTCTGTATTTCTTTTAATTGTGTTTTCTGATCATCAATATCCTGCTTGATAAGATCTCTGAAAATTAAGGTTTTCTGTAATTCCAGATAAAGTGATGCTGTTTTGTAGTGAATATCTGAAACGGACTGTTCTTTCCGGATATCCTTAATTTTCTGAAGCGTTTGATTTTCCTTAATCTTAAGATTCAGTTTGTTTCCGTTATAAATATTCAGATAAAAATCTGCTCCGGCTCTGTAAAGCGTATGGATAACTTCATGCTGGGTTGGTTTGGAAAAGATTCCGTTTTCATAGATAGGAATGTTGGAAGCTTTTTCTGCAGAACCTTTAATTTCTATTTCCGGGAGGCGCTCTCTTTTAGCGTCTTTTACTTCGGCTTCGGCAATGTCTACGTTGATTGTATTGATTCTGATATGGCGGCTGTTTTCCTCCGCTTTCTGCCATGCTTCCTTCAGGGAGAGTCGTATGGTATCCTTTGCTGGACTGCCGGTCTGCGCTGATACGATGGAGAAAACTCCAAACATCAGCAATCCGGCGACATAAATTTTCATTTGAATTTTTGAATTATTGCACTGCAAATTTATTGGCAATCCGGAAATTTTATTTATCTAAAATAGTCAACTTTTACATGATTCCGGCCAAATGATTATATTTGTATTCTTATTGGTATTTTAAATTTTTATGGGATTAATTGCTGCGCTTCCTGATATTGATAAAGACGATAAAAGTGTATTTGTCATGCACGAAAAATCTGAAAAACTGATTCCTTTTCACAAGCATACAAAAGGACAGCTGAGCTATGTGGAAGGCGGCATCGCCTATATAACGATTGATAACAGAACCTATGTGGTACCGGCAAGACACTTTTTCTGGATTCCGCAGGGAATGGAACATATTTTAGAGATCGGACATACAGCCACAGTCCTGCGTTCCCTTTATTTTTATGCCCACGATGATTTTTCAGATCCTTTTTATAACAGATTAGGAATATACCCTGCATCCGAACTGCTGATTCAGATGATCAAATATTCTGAAATATGGGATGAAAAGCATGTAACTGCAAAAGATGAAAACTTTGAATTTCTGGTAGCATTAAAAAAGATCCTTCCCAAAACCCATCAACAGCCATTACCTATTATTCTTCCTGCCACTCATAACAAACAGATGATGAAAATCGTATCTTATCTGGAATGGAATATCGGAGAAAAACTGACTCTGACTAATGTAAGCAGTAAATTTGGTTTGAGTGAACGCTCTTTGTCCCGCCTGTTCAAAGCGGATATGGACATTTCTTTTCTGCAGTACCTGAAAACATTAAGAATCATTAAAGCCATTGAACTGCTTTTAAATACCGATAAGCCTATCAATGAAATAGCGGATGATGTTGGATATAGCTCAATAAGTGCCTTTAGCGACACCTTCCATGAGTTTACCCAATCCAGACCTTCTGATTTAAGGAAGAGCAATAAAGCCATTCAGAATTTTACAGATTAAATTGGACACCCTGAATTAAATAAAAGCCTTTAAACATTATGCTTAAAGGCTTTATCACTCATTATTACTGTGTCACTTTTATCATCGCATTGGTAATCTCAATTTCTTTTTTTCTGGAATAGGTGGAATCAAAAGGTTCCATAACATTAAACAGATACTGATAAAAGGGAGCAATCTGGCGTACATTTTCAGCTTCTTTCCCTGCTCTTTCTTTGTCCATCTGCTGCAGACCTTTTATGAAGATATTGAATTTTTTGTCGATAGGCTCCATTGCTTTTAAAAGATATGCATGTGCTTTTTCATTTTGCCCAAGCTTTTTGTAGCCTTCAGTAACAGCAGAAACCACCAATGCATATTCCATCGGCTTGGACCTCATCTGTCTTTTCGCCATTGCTTTAAATGAAGGAGAAAGATTCTGGTAATAATCATATTCTTCAAATATTCCTTTTTTGAGCATTTCTGCAAGCTGAAGACCTTTTTGCTCCTGCCCTGCAACAATATATCCGGTAACCATGGCGCTCAGTGAACGTGGATCGTTGTATTTTTCAGCAGGAATTTCTTTTGCTGCAAGTTCCAGTAACTCGAGTGCTTTCGCTTTCTGCCCGCTTGCCACAAGTGCAGATACAGCTCTACTCACCGACATTCTGTAGCCCAAAATATTTGACGTAGCTGTTTCATCATAATAAATACTCAGATCTTTAAAATTTCCCCATCTGAAATTTTTCACCACCTGATAAAGAGATTGGGCATCTACCCTTCCTTTGTCTCCATCAGGCCCCTGAGGCGTATGAATGGGAACCAATCTGTAGCTGAAACCGTCAAACTGCAGATATTCATCCAGATAAAAAATATTTTCGCTTTCATACATTCCGCCTGAAGAGAAACTTATCGGGCGCTTCCAGTCGAAATTGGCCAGCATATCCAGCATCATCAGATTGCTTTTATAAAGGGTATTCGCTTCATAATTGATTATAATCTGATCCACAGTACCCGGAAGATCGGACTGATTAATAATTCCTGCTTTTACGGCATTTTCTTTGTTGACGGGAAGGATAAATTTACTGACTGGAATAATATTGTATTTTTCATATTGTTTTTCGCCGAAGTACATTTTCAGCAGTTCATCTTTTTCAGACGATTGTAATTTCAGGAATTTCATAGCATCCTTAAGGGTCATTGAATCCTGAGTCAGATATTTTCTGAATTCCTGGAAAGCCGTTTCCGGCGCTCCCTGTTCTTTCAGCATCTGGAAAAGCCCTTCCCAATCTTCTTTTTTCATCAGATACACCTGATCATTGACACCGTCTCTATATTCTTCATGGGTCAGCTCACCCGGAATTCCCATGGCATTGTAGGTTCTTCTTTTCACCTGATCAATATTCCATGGAGTGGCTAAAAGGGTAAAATTGACCGTTTTCACATCATCCCTGAATCTTTCTGTTTCCTGAATAGCCCACACCGGAAAAGTATCATTATCACCATAAATAAAAATGATATCATCTTTAGGCAATGACCGTAAAAATGAATAGGCATAATCGCGGGCTGCAGTTTTTTTGCTTCTGTCATGGGAAGTATAATTCTGGAATCCCATCATAAAAGGGATTCCCAGCAATACAGCTCCCAGTATAATGTTGGCTGCATTGGATTTAATCTTAGACTGAATCAGCCAAAGGATCGCTCCGGCTCCCAGACCAATCCACACGGCAAAGGCATAGAATGAACCTACCATGGCATAGTCTCTTTCCCGCACTTCAAACGGTTTTACTCCGGTATAGAAAACAATTCCCACACTGGTCAGAATAAACAGTGAAAGTATGGCATAAAATCTTCCAAAATCTCTGTTCAGCTGGAAAAAGAAACCAATCAAACCCAGAATCAATGGTAAAAAGAAAAACTTTACGGTACTTTCATTTTTAAATTGAGCAGGCATATGATCCTGATCACCCAACAGAGCATTATCAATAAAAGAAAATCCTGAAATCCAGTTCCCGTTGGTATTTTCCATATGTCCCTGAAGATCGTTCTGTCTTCCAACAAAATTCCACATCAGGTATCGCACAAAGTAATATCCGTTCTGGAAAGAAATAAAATAATCCATATTCTGAGCAAATGAAGGGCGCTGTACCTTAATCAGATCATAAGGTTTTACTTTCAGATAATCTTCTGCAGTGATAGAATCTCCTTCATATTTTGCTCTCAGTTCTTCAAAAATACGTTTAGCCTCAGGATTGTCTGCCACATCTTCATTATCGTAATTGAAGGTAAAATCAGGAGCTCCATACAATGAGATATAATTAGCCATCACTTCTTTATCTTCATTGAACATCCTTGGCATAAAACTTATGTGAGATTTATTAAAAACATAGTTGAATCTTTCTCCGGTTTTTCTGTAAGTTCCGGTTTTTTCATCTTTTTCATAAATATCTCCGGTGATGTCTCTTTTATAACTTCCGTCTTCCTCTTTTTCCAGCCCGTTTTTGTCGAGAAAAGCGGTATAATTCTGCCCGTAAATCGTAGGCCAGTCACCATATTGAACCCTGTTATAATAATCTCTCATTCCGATCGCGGTATCCGGATCATTAAGATTCATCGGTGGATTCGCATTGGCTCTGATGGGAATCACCAGCCAGCAGGAGAAACCAATGATCATGTAAACAAGGGATAAAACCACAGTCTGGTATACCTTCTTTTTTGTTTTTCCAGCATACTTAATTAAGAAATAACTTATTGCGGCCATAAGAACAAACGCCGCAATTGTCCCTGAATGGAAAGGAAGCCCTAAACCGTTCACAAAGAAAATTTCAAGCTGTCCAAAGAGGGTCATAATCAAGGGGAAAATAATCTTGAACACGAAGGCAAGAATTCCCAAAGTAACAAGATTCGCTATGATAAAACTTTTCCACGAAAAGGTATAATTCCGGGCGTAAAACACCAGACATATGGCCGGAAGAGCCAGCATACACATCATATGTACTCCTACGGAAAGACCTGTGATAAAGAAAATAAGGATGATCCATCTCTCACTGTCAATCGCTTTATATTCGTTTTCCCATTTTGTAATGAGCCATACTAGCAACGCAATAAACAGCGAAGCCATTGCATACACCTCACCTTCTACAGCCGAAAACCAAAAGGTATCTGAAAAGGTAAAGCATAAGGCCCCGATAGCTCCTGCAAAAAGGATAGAGATTTCCTGATGTTTTGTAATCTCTTCAAAGTCTCTATGCAAAAGCCGTCTTAAAAAATGGGTGATCGTCCAGAACAGCAACAGAATGGTAAATGCACTGAATAACGCTGACATGGCATTGATCACCACAGAATAATTTTCAGTATTTCCCAATGCAAAAATACTCGCTGCCGCTCCCACGATCTGGAATAAAGCGGCTCCCGGAGCATGAGTTACCTCCAGCTTTACAGCTGAAGAAATATATTCCCCGCAGTCCCAGAAACTCAAAGAATGTTCTATCGTTGAAAGATAAGTAATAAGCGCAATAGCGAAAAGGAACCATCCCAGTACGGTGTTCCATTTTTTAAAAGACCAGTTTTTCATATCATATTTTCCAATATGTATATGACAACTGGGGGAAAGGGTTTATTACATTTACCTTATTTTATTCTCAAACCACAAAAGTCATAAAAGTCTTAGCGTAGTTTAATTAAGTTAAAAAACAATGCTGCAAAAAGTTCATATAAGAAGAAGTAAAGCAAAGATTTCAAATAACTTAAGTGTACTTTAACACTCAAAATAGAAAGCTTAGAAACAAATTCAAAAACTTTTGTGACTTTTGCGGTTTAAAAGAATTTATATTTCCTAAATGGTAAAGTTTTAATACGTATTATTCAATCCTCCATCCAAAGGAATACTTGTTCCGGTAAGATAATTTGAATATTCAGAAGCCAGAAAAGCCACGAGATGTCCATATTCCTCAGGCTGTCCGAATCTTTTCATCGGAATCTTATTTTCCCTCGCCTTTTTTATTTCTTCTTCAGCATTACCACTTTGCTGAGCTTCATGAGCTACCAGTTTCTGAATTCTTTCAGTATCAAAGTATCCTGTTAAGACATTATTTACCGTGATATTGTGTTGTGCAATTTCGTTGGAAAGCGTTTTGGCCCAAGCAATTACTGCTGAACGGATAGAATTGGACAAGGCCAGATTTCCGATCGGTTCTTTTACTGAAAGTGATGAAACATTAATAATACGCCCTTTTTTCTGTTGGATCATGTGAGGCAAAGCCAATAATGTTGTTTCGCAAACAGTTTTAAACAGCAAATCAAATGCTTTCTGATAATCATCGGCATTTTTATCCAGTGCTAAACCAGGTTCAGGACCATTGGTATTATTCACCAGAATATCTATCGAATGATCATAAAAAAATCCTCCTATAATTTTCTTATAACTTTCAAAATCTGAAAAATCTGCTACCAGATACCCATGTTTCTGATCAGTATTGATAACCGGCAGAGATGAAACAAAGTCTTTAAGTTTGGCTTCATTACGGGCCATAACGGTAACATTAGCACCACATTTTGCCAGTTCAACAGCTATTCCGGCACCGATTCCCTGGGTTGCCCCTCCTACTAAAGCATTTTTTGAAAAAAGTTGGATATTCATAAGATTTTTGGATATTGTAATTGGTATAGATAAATGTAAGAAAAAACCTTCAGATTATATTTTGAAGGTTTAATTTTTAAGTTCAATGATCATTTATTTTACGACGGTAGCTTCAAGCTCCACTTTTAAAGTTTCAAACAAACCTTTCACTTCAAGCATCGTTACAGCCTGCTGAATTGCATGTGTGGCAATCCACTCCTGAAGAATAGGAAAATGTGGCCAAAGCTCTTCCGTAGAAGTTGTATAAATATTTAATCTTACAATACCGCCACATTCATATCCTGCAGTACTGATTACTTCTTCCAGATTGGCAATAGCCTGTTCCAGCTGCGATTTCATATCCTTATTACTGGATGTTCCATCGGGGTCAATAGCTGCCTGTCCCGAGCAATATAAAGTACTTTGCACATTTTTTACCTCTACCGCCTGTGAATAGCTTCTTTCATCCTGCCATTTCCAAGGATTAACCGTTTTTTTTTCCATTGTCTTGAATTTGTTATTTGTTACTGTACAAAATTGCAGAACAAATACAGCAAATTCCTGTGATACGGATCACGATTATAGTGTGAGTTTGATCACAGCGTTACAGAGGCAGACGGCTTAAGGTTTCTCTGGACACCCCTAAATAAGCAGCCAAAAGAGATTTCGGAACACGCTGAACAAGAGAAGGATATTTTTCCAAAAGCTGCTCATAGCGTTCTTTTATTCCTGTTGTCATCATGGAAATGGTACGCTGTTGAGCCGTAATAAATCCCATATATGCTTTTTCAAGGAAGAAATGCTCCAGCTTTGGAAGTTGAGCGCAAAGTTTTCTGTAATCGTCCAGCTTAATACACAGTACTTCCGTATCTTCAATACATTCCAGAGACATTGTTGCTGCCGTTTGCTGATAATAAGCGGGAAAATCTGTTTCCCACCAGTCTTCCATGGCAAATCCAACAATATGTTCTTTTCCGGTTTCGTCAGAATAAACCAGCTTCAGCAAGCCTTTCAGGACAAAATAATTATAGGGAACCGTTTCCCCTTCCTGTACCAGAAACTGATGTTTCTTATATTTTTTATAAGTAAAGCAGGATGATATGAATTCAAATTCATCATCATTAAGAGGAATTATTTTTTCAATATGGGTTCTTAGCTGATGCAGCATATTCTGTTTCTTATGGTAAAAGTATTCTTTTTTCACTTAGACATTTACATTCATTGCTGATAAAACCAGCGTTACAATGTAAACGGATACACATCACTTAATGTGGGATGAATCGTATTCAGGGTTTTATAGAACTCCAGACGAACCGGCTCAGTGATATGGTCATATTGATCAAAACATTGATCCAACTGACGGATAATGATTGCCATTTGCAGCCATTCTTCAAAATTAATATGCATCGGCTTCAGCTTCCCGTCATCATCATGATCATAGAAAAAAACCTTCTGATCCCTGTCCAGAAACCATCGGTCACCTTGTCCGTTGCCAGCAAAACACCAGTACTCCGGCAAGTTAAATTCTTTATTTTCATTGACTGCATCCACTGAATTGTACAGAATGGTCTCAGAAGAGATTTCTGTTGTTTTTATTTGAGTAACCAGCGTTTTATAGCTTTCAGAGAAAGGAAATACTATAACCTTTGGAAAATTCTGCACGGTGCTTTTTTCTTTAAGGATTTCAGTTTCTATTTCTGCAAGAACAGGCAGTATAAAGAGAATCATCATTATTAAAAATTATGGCTTTTCGTTCAACAGTTCATCAATCTGTTTATAAAAGGAATCTTTGCTATAATCTGCCACTCCTGTATGCTGCATGCGGATTTCTCCTTTTTTATCCAGTACAACAGTGGTTGGTAAAGATCCGCTATACAATATATCAGGAATATTTCCAGCCGGTGTAAGAAAAGGAACCGTAAAGCCTTTCTCTTTTAAATAAGATTTTCCCAGACTGACATTATCATCCAGATTTACTGTAAGAAATACCATATCCGGATTATTTTTATACTGATCATACAGCTTCTGCACAGATGGAAATTCAGCCCTGCAGGGAGGGCACCATGACGCCCAGAAGTTAATAAAGACCACTTTGTTCTGTAAAGCAGAAGTATCTACAATCTTTCCTTCTTCATTTTTCAGCATCAGCCCGGTATAGGAAACTTTGGCTGCATTATTCTGTTTTTTTTGTGGTTCTGATATGCTGGAATTGAGAATTCCGGTGGAAGCCACCTGCCTCATCAGCCATGCCTTTGCATCTTTATTCACCAAAACGATAATAAATAATACGGTAAGTACTGCCGTAGAAGCATTTTTTCTTAACCAAATTTTCAGATTTTCCATATTCTTCCGCTTAATTCCCAGCCAATATAAGGTTAATATTCCGATCAATATTCCCAAAAAGATAGTTTTTAATGTAAAAAAGCCTTTAAATTCTAAGATTTAAAAGACTTTCCTCTCCATTTATTTCAAGTTAAGATCATAGTCATATTTTTTATAGCTAAATCCTGTTCAGCAATTTCTTTCTGAAAAAGAAAAGCAGTGAACTGAAAAATGTCAGATAGGCAATATTGAATATGGCACCTCCTACCCATCCTGAAAAAGGAAGCGGTAAAAGATTTTTTATAGGAATGATAAACAAAGTAAGGGCAAATGGTGTCAGCAGAGCCATCCACCCCGGCAACAGAGTTTTATTGAAAAGAATACAAACAGCAAAGGAAATCCATCCGACTGCCAGTACACCAATAGCTGTTCCCCAGGCAATGTTAAGCATTTTCATAAAACCTCTTCCCGTCTCCAGAAGATAAGGGTGAGAGGCAGAGTCTGTATGATAAACTGCTTTATAAATCTCCCCAACATAGAAGAATCCGGCATGTCCTAAAGGTGATAAAACCGCTCCTGCCAGTAAGACCCAATACACAAAGACTGCATACCATTTTTGAGTATCTTTGAAAAACTGATACACCAGCCACGTAGCAGGAAGCAGTAAAGGCCCCGTAAGAGCACCAATCAAAGCACCAAACATCAATCTCGGAGTGGAACCTTCCAGCATTAAAGTTGCAAATTCCAGATTTACCTGATCTGCATAGGTTTTTGAAAACAAAGGATAATCTGATGGATCCGGATCAAATCCGGCAACGTAAATATCACCAATAATCCAACATATTGACACTGCTATTGCTGCCGCAAAAGACCAGTTTATTTTACCTGAATATTTCATAATTTTTAATAATTAATTTGTATAAGATGCACATCGTTTCATTATTTCTTTCTTTTATTTAAAAGTAATTTAATTATTAAGAATGATTCTAAATAATTATTACCTTTGTGCAAACTTACTCTAAACATTCAACAGAAAGGGTCTGTAAAACGGAATAAAAAGTCCGTAAAAAGGAAATTCAAACAAACAAAAGGAAATGACAGTACGGCTATATGATGAAAACTTTGGAAACATGCTTATGGAGCGGGATTATCCTTCCTCTTATTTCTTAGATGATGGAGGCATCCAGGAATCCATTACCCAGCTGACTCCTCCTTATGGAAATGGTTTTTATCACGAAATAAGCTTTACCCATGTCCACATCAGTTTTGGGAATATTGTATTGAATAAACCGCTTCAATTGTACCTTGAGAGTGATTTTGATTCGGTAGAAATGCATTTTACCCTGAAAGGAAAAAGCAAAGCCATTTCGGGTAACTTTCAAAAAACAATAGTGTTTGATAACTACCAGCACAATATTATTTATGCCCATCATATGGAAGGCAGGATGGAATTCGAAGGTCCGGAAATGTATGTATTCGAAATCAATCTTGCTCCTGAGTTCTTTAAAAAATTTCTACCTGAGTATTCAGGACTGTTTGAAATATTCAGAAATTCGATTGACAAGCAGAATTCATCGCTCATACAGGCCGGGCATAACCGCATTACCCATGATATGTATCAGGTTCTGAACGACATCATTCTTTGCAACAGAAAAGGGACTTTCAAACGAATTTATCTTGAAGCTAAAGTAAATGAACTCCTTCTGTTGCAGCTTGAACAGTTTTTTGACAGTGAATCCTCATCTTCTTCTCTTCAGAAAAAAGATATAGAGAAAATGTACGCGGTGAGGGATTATATTGTAAAGAACCTGAATGCAGATAGTTCCCTGAATGATCTTGCCCATCTGGTAGGAACCAACGAATTTACTTTAAAGAAAGGATTCAAAGAGATCTTCGGGACGACCGTTTTCGGATTCTGGAATGATCTCAAAATGGAGCAGGCCAAAAAAATGCTTCTCGACAGCGACCTGAATATCAGTGAAATTTCTGATCATATCGGCTATAAAAATCCGAGACATTTTTCATCAGCATTTAAACGAAAATTCAATATCCTGCCAAGCCAGATCAGAAGCAGATAGCATCGTGCAGTTTTATAAAAGCTCATTTGTGTCTTTTTTAATACCGTATAATAATAAAAATTAAATAACGGTCGTTAATAATTTGTTTTTCAATAAAATCTACCAAAAAACAACAATAAATTAATATACAATGCATAATACTGCTTTTTATCTGACAGTCCTCTTTTATCCTTGCCATTATCATTTCCGGAAGTCTGCTTTTCCCATGGATTTATTTCATAATTAATTTGTTACCTGTAACAAATCCCCTATTCATCCAACTCATTGAACATCATCAAAACATTAACTCATAGACAAGAGATCTACTACTTTAAAATAAACTAATGCAAACATCCTTTCTAAAAATTACCGCTGCCACCGCTGCGCTCTGCTTCAGTACACTGGCAATGGCCCAACAAACGTATTCCGTAAGTGGAACCGTGAAAGACAAAAAAAACGGGGAATTGCTCATCGGAGTCTCTGTAAAAGTAAGCGAAGATCCCACCATCAATGTTGTTGCCAACGAATATGGATTTTATTCCCTTTCATTACCCGAAGGAAATTATACCCTGGTTATTTCCTACCCGGGATATCAGGATTTTGAGCAGAAGATCAATGTAGATCAGAATATAAAACTCGATCTTCCGCTGCTTCCATCAGAATCTGTAGAAAAAGCCATTGATGAGGTGGTGATAACCGGTATCAAAAAGGATAAAAACCTGACCTCAGCTCAAATGGGAGCAGAAACGTTAAGTATTAAAAATATAGAGAAACTTCCTGTACTTTTTGGTGAAAAAGATGTCATGAAAACCATACAGCTTTTACCCGGGATCAAAAGTAACGGTGAAGGAAGCAGCGGGTTCAGTGTAAGAGGAGGTGCTACCGACCAAAACCTGATCCTGCTGGATGAAGCTCCTGTTTATAATGCCTCTCACCTTCTTGGTTTTTTCAGTACATTCAACAGTGACGCCCTGAAAGATGCCAGCATTATCAAAGGAAACAGCCCCGCACAATACGGAGGACGTCTTTCTTCTGTATTGGATGTTAAAATGAAGGACGGAAACAACAAAGATTATAACGTTAACGGAGGAATCGGACTTATCAGCAGCAGGCTGAGTGTGGAAGGGCCTATTCAAAAGGAAAAATCATCATTCATTGTTTCGGGAAGAAGAACGTATGCGGATCTTTTTCTTAAAGCCAATAAAGATTATAAAGACAACAAATTATATTTTTACGATCTGAATCTGAAAGCCAATTATCAGATCAACGAAAATAACCGTATTTACCTGTCCGGGTATTTTGGAAGAGATGTTCTGGGATTGGGAGATACTTTCAATACAGACTGGGGAAATACGACGGCCACTTTGAGATGGAACAGCATCATCAGCAGTAAGCTATTCTCCAACACTTCATTTATTTACAGTAATTATGATTATAAAATCAGTCTGAAAAATGATGATACTGTATTTGATTTAAATTCAAAAATCCGTGACTGGAATCTTAAGCAGGATTTTACCTGGTTTGCCGGAAATAAGCATTCTGTACGTTTCGGTCTGCAGTCTATTTATCATACCTTAACTCCGAGCAGTGCCTCCGGTACCACGGTGAGCAGTTTTGCCAGAAATCCCAGATACTCGTGGGAAAATGCAATTTACATCAATGATGATTATAAGGCAACGGAAAAACTGACCATCAATTATGGAGCAAGGCTTTCCATGTTCAGTATACTGGGAGGTGATACATTCAATACTTATGAGAATGGCGTACTAACCGACAGTAAATTTTTAGAGAAAGGAAAATTCGGGAAGACCTATGTGAATATTGAACCGCGTATCAGCGCCAACTACCGCATTAATGAAGTGAGCAGTGTAAAAGGAGGTTATTCCAGAAACACCCAGAATCTTCACCTTTTAAGCAACAGCAACAGTGGAAATCCTACCGATCAGTGGATAGGAAGCAGCTATACGGTAAAACCGGAAATCGCAGATCAGATCAGTTTAGGGTACAGCAGAAACTTCAACAACAATAATTATGAATTGAACGCTGAGGTTTATTACAAAGACATGAAAAACCAGATCGACTTTAAAAACGGGGCTCAGATTGGCTTTGACACGGGAGCCGACGTAGAAAGTGAACTGTTATTCGGAAAAGGGAGAGCCTACGGTCTGGAACTTATCGCCAAAAAGAAGAGCGGAAAACTGACAGGATGGATCTCCTATACCCTTTCTAAAACAGAAAGAAAGATCAACGGAATCAATAATAATGAATGGTATAACGCCAGAATGGATAAAACCCACGATTTATCCGTCGTTGCAACGTATCAGCTTAATCCGAAATGGAGTTTTTCAGGGCTATTCGTATACAGTACCGGAAATGCAGTTACCTTCCCTACCGGAAAATATGAGCTGAACGGACAAACAGTCTTCCAGTACAGCAACAGAAATGCTGACAGAATGCCTGCATATCACAGAATGGATCTGAGTGCTACTTACGAACCAAGTTCCAATAAGCGGTTCCGCGGTTCATGGACCTTTGGTATTTACAACCTGTACGGCAGAGAAAATGCTTATACCATCAATTTTGAAGACAATCCTGACCGCCCGGGAACAACACGTGCCATGCAGACCTCTTTATTCCGATGGGTCCCTAATATCACTTATAATTTCAAATTCTAACTCATGAAAAATACTTTTTATATCATAGTTTCCCTCTTTGCCTTAACCTCCTGTGAAAAGGAAATAGACCTGGATCTGAACGATCAGAGCGGGAATATTGTCATTGAAGGCAATGTAACCAATCAGTCAGGACCTTATACTGTAAAAATCACAAAGTCCGTTGGGTTTTCAGAACCTAATCAGTATCCGGCAGTAACCGGAGCCCAGGTGGTTTTAAGCGATGATACAGGCCAGACTGAAACGCTTCACTATACAGGAAACGGAATGTATCAGACCACTACTTTTGTAGGTACGCCCGGCAGAACGTATACATTAAAAATACAGGCAGAAGGAAAACAATATACTGCTCAGAGTACAATGCCTGAGGTAGTATATTTTGACGGACTGGAACAGAGTTCTTTTAAATTTGGTGACAAGACTACCTATACTCTTTTACCACTCTTTACAGATCCAATGCCATTAGGAAACCGTTATCTTTTTAGTTTTACGATTAATGATCTGCCTAAAAAATACATGAATACTTTTTCAGACAATGTCAATAACGGCTTACCGAACCAACAGCCTCTGATTCTTCCCAATGACGATAACAAGGGCCGCGACCATGAAGTAGTGCCGGGAGACAAAATCCATGTGGAAATGCAGTCTATCGACACCAATGTGTTCACTTATTACAGTGCATTGCTTCAGATTTCGGGCGGCAACGGCGGAACTGCTACTCCAGCTAATCCTCCGAGTAATATCAGCAACGGAGCATTAGGCTATTTTTCAGCCCACACAACAGATACGGAAACTTTTGTGATCCAGCCTGTAACGCCATAAATTTAAAAAGGATATTCCCAACAACGGAATATCCTTCTTTTATTGTATTCTATCTGAATTTCCTTTTTAAAGCGTAATACCGGTACAGGAACTTATCATACCTGATTACGCCAAAGAGCAATCCCGCAGTTACAAGCAGCGTTTTAAGCTGAATCATGCTGTACACAAAACCGCCAATCATACATCCTGCAAAAAAGCAGGCGATAATCACCAGTTTCAGGGCGATATTTTTTTTAAGCTGCCTCTTTTCGTTTTCCCTTTCCTTAAAAAAAAGTTTTGAAAGCTCTATTCCCAGATCAGTAAATAACCCCGTAAGATGAGTAGTTCTTACCACAGATTGTGATACTCTTGTTACCAGTGAGTTCTGAACCCCCATTGCAAAAAGCAAAAGTCCGGCAATTGCATAATGAGATATTGAGATTTTCAATGTTTGGTCACCTGTTATTCCCACAAAACCTAAAATCAGAATTTCGGTGATCAAAGGAATGAGATGCGGACGGAACATTTTGTGTCCGGACGAAAACTCAACCATAAAACTGGATGAAAATGCTCCTCCCAGAAAACATATAATAAAGATAAAATAAGTGAGTGCCTTGTTGTAATGATCGATAAGAATTTCTTCAGAAAAGAAGGCAAAATGTCCGGTTATATTCGTAGTAAGCACTTTCACAGATAAAACACCTGCAATATTCACTATCCCTGCAACAAATGAAAGTACTGATGCAAGCTTAAGATTGTGAAAATAGGTTCTGTTTTTCCCTCTGTGTCTGAACATTTTAAATTTCTATAGGGGCTTCTCCTTCAGGAAAAGAACAACCGGATAAAATAAATAAGTAAAAAAAATAATTAGAAATGTCAGCGTCAAACTGTGAAAAACATGTCCGCTTAAATATTTATCCAGTGTTCTTTATAGGTCTACTATTTCCCCTTTAACGTAAAATCCTATTTTTTAGTAATAAATAATGATTCTGAAAAGGCTTCAAGGCCTCTGTGAGATCTTCTTTTTCTTATTTCAGAATCAATTTCATTACTTTTGTAAAAGTAATTCGTTCAGGAAAAAAATCTTGTGATTTAGATCGGTTTAAAATGTGATTTAAGTTAAAAACTGAACATACACCCAATATCCTGTATAGAAAAATTATGATCTCAAAATTTATTTTTAACAATCAGTATCTTTTTGATGAACTCCCTGAGTATGATAAAAATCTTCTTACAGGAGCTATGAAAACCAGGAACTATCGTAAAAATGAACCCATATTTACTGACGGAACGAAACCCAATGGCGTTTACTACCTGAACGAAGGTAAAATAAAGAAATACAAGGTTGATAATGACGGAAGGGAGCAGATTATTTACATTTACAGTTCCGGTGAATTTTTCGGATATTCTGCTATTCTGAGCAATGAATCTTACGGAGATACGACCTCAACCCTTGAAAATTCTGTGATCTCATTTATTTCAAAAGACAGTTTTCTGGATATTCTGAGTCAGTCATCAGTGCTTTCGAGGCTGCTGCTGAAATCTTTAAGCCATGAATTCAGCGTAATGGCGAACCTTATTGCAGTTTTATCCCACCGTACAGTCCGTGAAAGAGCTGCTCTCAGTTTACTGATTCTTCATGATAAGTATACATCAAATGACACACCTGACCATGAAGTATTCATTACCCTTTCCCGTGTGGATCTTGCCAATATGGTGGGAACAGCAAGAGAAACCTTAGCCCGTATCATCAATGATTTCAAGCAGGAAAAACTGATCAGATCTGAAGGACGGAAAATACAAATTACTGATATTAAGCGATTAATTCATATCGCTAATTTTTATTAATTTATCTTTTTGCTTTCAATTTTTTCCTGCTCTTGTTTGATTTTCATGAGCATATCAATAGCATCCAGATTTTTAGGGTTAAGGGATAATGATTTACCATAGTTCATAATAGCAGCCTTATAATCTTTTGCCATCCAGTAAGCCTCTCCCAGACTATCAAATAAATTAGCATTTTCAGGGTACATTTCTGTAGCAAAGGTAAAAATCTTAATAGCCGCGCCTATTTGTTTTTTGTCCCGCATCCATTCATATCCGATATAATTGCTGAGCCAGGCTAAACCTGATGTAGCTTTATAATTTTCGATTTCTTCTTTGGTTTTACCAGCTGTTCCTTTTGCCCAGATATCCTGAAGGTATCCCGCAGGATTATCTGCATTATTATATTTTTTATAAAATAATACTCCTTCTGAAGTGGCAGGAAAAAGGTCTGCCATCATGTAGGAATGGGTATCTTTTTTCAATTCTTCCTCAAGATTAATCTCGACTGACTGAGAGAAATCATGATGGAGAAAAAGTTGTATTGTTCCTTTATTCAGATCATAGATATTGGTATACTGTGTATCTTTCACCTGCATCTGATCCATCACTGAAGAACAGAAAGCTGGCGTTCCGTCGGGTTTCCGGGCTTTAAGAAAGCTGACACCTTTCATATAATAATCCAGCTTTTTCTTATCTTCATCAACGGTACTTTTTGTAGGATTAAAATTCGACTGGATATAGTATTCCTGATTTCCAAGAACCAAAGCTCCGCCTTCTACAAGTAAATATTCTCCTGTTTTATCAACAAACATCATCACACTGGAAGTCAGAAAACTCATATCTACGGTAAACAGATAGTCTTTTACCTGATGAACTGTATTAAAATTTGCCATCACATAATGTACAATATCCCGAACCGGCTTTTGAATCTTTCCTTCCTGTTTGGGAACTGAAACTTCCGGAGTGGCAAATCCATCAAAAACTAACCCGGCTTCGTTCATGGCTCCCTGAGGAAACCGATTGATAAAACCGACATAGGCTACTCCGTATTTATCCTGCTGTTTAGGCTCAAACCAGATTTCAGCATTGGGACTTACCCAATCTTCATTATTTCCAACGATTGTCTTTCCCTTATGGGTCATTTTAAACATACTGCAGCCATAAAAGGCATGACTAAGGAAAAGAAGAAAAAGAGTTAATACTTTGATTTTCATAGGTTATGATTTTGGCGCTATCAAATTTAATCAAAAAAAATAAAGACTGTTAATGGCTACTGACAATTTACTGTCATAACAAGCTCATACCTTTGTTTTTAAAAATTTAAATAAATATTCTTATGAAACTTACCTCATTAAGACTCATTAGTAAGGACATTAAAGCAGCAGTACAATTTTATGAACAGATTACCGGATTTTCTGCCACATGGTATACAGAAGATTTTGCAGAACTCTCTACTGATTCTATCACAATTGCTATCGGAAGTACCCGGACCATGCAAATGTTCTCAGAAGATCTTACAGATTTCGCAGGAACAAAATCAACCATTATTGAATTTATGGTTAAAAATGTTGACGAAGAATACGAAAGGATTAAAAGTATGACTTCCCGAATTATTCAGGAGCCGACAACGATGCCATGGGGAAACAGATCTCTCCTGTTCTGTGATCCGGATGGCAATATGATTAACTTTTTTACTCCGGTAAGTGAAGAGGCTGTGAAGAAATTCGGCTAAATCCTGATATCAATAAAAAAAGACTCGCTGTTCATCAGCGGGTCTTCTTGTTATAATTTTTTAAGAACATATTTATTTTCCAAGGAATTCTGTAGCTTTCGCAACAAATGTATCGTGATATTGATAAAAAGAAGCGTGTCCTGAATCCGGGAAGATCACCAGTTCTGCATGGTCTAAATGCTGAGCCATATTTTTTGCATTCTGAACAGATACCGGAAGATCATTTTCACCATGCACAATCAGTACGGGATTTTTAATCTTCTCTATTTCTGTAAGCGCATCAGCATCAGGCTGAGCCCAGCTCAATACTGCAGTAAACTGAGCACCGGAGGCAGCATCACTTAACGGAAGATCTCTGTCCGTCGTACGAAGCTGAACTCTTGCAAAAGAAGCTTTTCCTTCCGCAATACTCTGAGCTGATTCTGTAAAACCAAATTTCAGGAATGAAGCTTCTGGGCTTAAGCCAGCAGTTCCGGCAATAATATTGGGCAGATTAGACAATCCTATGGCTCCCTGAGGCCCTGTACCTGTTAAAATCACTTTATTAATCAGTGACGGATTGGTAAGTACTATTCGCTGTGCGACAAATCCTCCCATAGAAAATCCCATGATATTCACTTTGGTCAGGTTCAAAGCCTTAATAAAGTCTACCGCATCGTCAGCCATCGCCTGAACCGTATTGGGAGTGGTTCCTTTTGAGGAAGAGACTCCTTTGTTATCAAAGATAATGACTTTATAGTTTTTAGCCAGTCCATCTGTCACTGCAGGATCCCAGTCATCCATTGAGCCGCCTAATCCCGGAAGGAGAACCAAAGGAATCCCGTCTTCTTTTCCTAAAACACGGTATGCGATGGCATTTCCTTTAACGGTTATGAATTGGGTTTTGGCAGTCTGGTGGTTTCTGTTTTGTATCTCCTGCGCCGTGGGAGGCTCATTTTCCTCAGTACAGGAAACTGTTACTACAGTAAAAAGAGTTAAACATAATAAGCTTAAGGCTGAGATTTTTCTGATTGTTTTCATTGTTGTTTATTTTTGTATGATTATGGTGCAAACATAAAACACAAAAACAGGCAGAACACTCAATTTCATTATCAAGAGGACATTTTAGCAGCTCAATCAGACATTTTAAAAGGTGAAATAAAATTTCTCCAAAAAAATTATTTTACAGCTCCTGAGCTGATCTCAATGCATAAAGGGCTTCCATTGCTTTTTCAGCATCTTTTCGGGCAACAAAAATATGATCATGGAAGTAAGCGGCAACGACATTACAACTGATATTTTCCTTTTTCAAAGCATTGGCAAAAGCTGCAGTAAGCCCCACAGCTTCCAGAGAAGAGTGAATAGTAAGGGTAATCCATGAAGAAATATAACTGTAATCCATATTCCATTCATCTGCTACTGTTTTTTCTACCACAATGGTAACGGCTTCATTTTCCCGGAAAAAAAACAGAACCTTTTCGAGATCCGGTATTGCTGCTAAAATTTCAACAGTACAAAATACATATTCTCCGGTATTCAATACTGGTTCCATATTCTGAATCAGTATGGCCAAGTCTTTCTCTCCTGACATCTTTTTTGATACAAAACTAAGGGATAGATGGCAGTATTTGTTTATCATTTGATAAAAAACACAATGGTTCTGTTGAAGTGAGAAAATATATTTCTTGCCCAAAAACACAAAAGGAGGCTGTATGCCTCCTTTTTGTGTTTGTACTGTAACCTGTTAACTGAACCTCACTATATGTGTTTGTGTTTTTTTCTGATCATTTGGCTTTTTTAAGAAGTCCGTCTAAGGTTTTTCATACACTTCTTTAATTTCATCAGTGTTTTTTAATTTTTCATCATTTGTGTTTCTAATAACCACCATTTATTGAGTTATCATCATTTGTTGTTTTTGCTTGTGAAACTTAAGAAGTTAAAAAACATTTCTCAGTTGTTTTTCATTACTTAAATTTTACATTACAAAGGAACAACATTTCCAAATAAAATTCTCTATAAACCCCATCGATACATGTCGATCGACTTATAGATATTTATCGATGAAATATAATACCCTGACAATAAGAAGTGGAGATCACCTTAAAAAACACTATAGTTTATGGTGGGTTTTGACAAGGTCCACAAGCTCAACCATATTTTCAATCTTGAGTTTTTCAAAGATATTTTTTTTGATTGTGCTTACTGTATTTTGTTTGATATTCAGACTGTTTGAAATTTCCAGGTTTCCATATCCTTCAGCATAAAGTTCTGCAATCTGCATTTCTCTTTTGGTTAAACTGTTGAGCGGGCTTATCAGATCCGGATTGTAAACAAACTGTACCAGCAGGTTTCTCAGAAGATCAGAGAAGTACTCTCCTTTTTCGATGAAGGTTGTAATTGCTTTTCTTACGTCTTCTTCCTCACTCAGTTTACTCAGGTAGCCATCAGCACCGGCTTTAATAAATTTAAGGCCGTGCAGCTCTTCTTCAAGTCCTGTAAAAATCAAAATTTTAATATCAGGATTTACGCTTTTCATCTGTGGCAAAATATGAAGACTGTTTCCGTCCGGGAAATGGGCATCAATAACAGCGATCTCGATTCCTTTCGATTCTATCAGTTCCAATACCTGATGTAAGGATGAAGTTTGATAAACTTTAGCGTTAGGAACAATATCGCTGATAACAATCTCCATTCCCTGGCGTACAATGCTGTGATCGTCTGCCAGAAGGAATATAATCTCTTTATTTTGTATTGGTGTTTCCATTATTATTAATATTTAAATTGATCCTGAATGTCACTTTAGTTCCTTTATGTAATTTGCTTTCAACCGATATATTACCGTCAAAAAGCTCTACAATTTCTTTTACAAGGTTAAGCCCAAGTCCTGCTCCCAGATTATCTACTTCATCAGAAACCATCCCCTGATAATAAGGATCAAAAATTTTACCAAGATCAGATTCTGATATTCCTACTCCCGTATCTGCTACTGTTGTGATCAGGCAAATTTTATTTTCTCCAAGGGATTCTGTAGCCAATACAAGATCAATCTGTCCGTTTTCTGTAAACTTGTTGGCATTCCCCAGAATATTCATAAAAATCTGATTGATTCTGATATTATCCGAATAGACCACCAGATTTTCAGGGATTCTGTCTGTCACAGCAAACCTGTTGTTTCTCGTTTCCAGATAAGGGGTAATGACCTTTACAATAGAGCTGATTTCATCTTTAAGATTGAAGACCGACTGTATAAGCTCTTTTTCAGCATTCTCGTTTTTGGTATATTCCAGAATCTGATTAGACTGCAGAAGCAAGGTACTGTTGGTGAACTTGATGGATTTAAGATAATCCTTTATCGTTTCATCTTCGGTGGTTCTGTGGATTTTGTCAATGAAAATATTGATGATTTTCAAAGGAGACCTCAGGTCATGACTTAACATTCCCAGAATCCTGTTTTTGAAATTAAGATTCTTTTTAATCTCTTTATTGGCAGCATCCAGTTTCTGTTCATAAATAAACGCCATTCTTGTAAAATACATAATCAGAATAGAAACAATAAACATCAGAATCATCAGTCCCAATACCAGATAGGTTCTTATCTTGTTATTATTAGAGCTTTGGTCGTTGTATTCTTTTTCCAGTTCAGATTGAAAATCCTTGATGGCATTTTCGTAAACCTCTATTAAGTTATTACTATATACCAGCAGCTTACTGAAATTGCTGTAAAACTGTAAATTATTCTTCTGACTAATGGCCGCAAGCAGCTGAACTTTTTTTACCTCGGCAGCGTAATGCTTGTCCATAGATTTTAGGGTATTGTCCATTTTGGATTTTACCTGAGAAATATCCAGAGTCTTGTTATTGGTCATTGTGATTACAGTACTCTCCTTCTGAACATCCACTTTCCCTGTTACCGCATCTTTCAGACGCCCGAAAAAGCCTTTCTTTTTAATGGTATCCGCATAAGTACGGGTCTGAATATTGAAATCTTCAAAATCGTTTTTATACTTGGCAGGTTCATACTGTTTGTCCTCAATTTTTGCCGGCGGATTGAGGGATGTCTGGTACACTGAATCTATTAACGTCTTCAGTTTTGCAGTCTTTAAGGTATCCTTACTACGAATAGCCAGAG
This sequence comes from Chryseobacterium sp. NRRL B-14798, assembly GCF_050470705.1. Taxonomy (NCBI): domain Bacteria; kingdom Pseudomonadati; phylum Bacteroidota; class Flavobacteriia; order Flavobacteriales; family Weeksellaceae; genus Chryseobacterium; species Chryseobacterium sp. NRRL B-14798. The sequence continues at coordinate 3,251,742 of NZ_JBFLUL010000005.1, forward strand.
TTTTTTTCAATCTTGGACTTGTATTTTCATATTCACCAATTTTATCAAAATTAGTTTTAAGTTTTCTCAGCGACTGGAAATAGAGCTGCAGATCATCGTTATTCTGAGTAGCCATATATTTCTGAAGATGATCCTGTGCATCCATGAAATCTTTCCTGGAATTATCCGTTAATCCTCCCAATGCACGGCTTTCTTCAAGCTGATCTTTTATAAACTTCAGCTTTTTCCCGTTGACAAATTCGTTGTAGAAAAATATGGCAATAATCACCTGTATCAGTAAAATACAAAGGATCAAGGAATAATGAACAAGTTTTCTCAATTTAAAATTTAAGAATTTATTTTTCATATTTGTTTATCAGTTAAATTAATTTCCTGACCAGATAAGCCCATTAGATATTAGTCTTCAACAATATAGCATTATTTTCAGTAATTTCATAATAGCCATATATTATCTAACTGGCAAAGTTAAAGTAATTTTTGTCTTCTTACTAATAATGAATATTTGATAAAACACACAGAATTTAATTCTTTTTACAATTAAAACTGCTTCTCAACATTCAGTTTTATGTATGTAAATCTATTTTTTTAGATCAATAGCAAAAAAGCAGGCTTCCGGCAAAATGTTCTTTTTCTGTTTATTTCATTCCAAAAAACAATTCAAACATTTGAAAATAAACACATTAGAAACTCACAAAACTTTGATAAAGTTCAGATGTAAAATTCACAGTAAGCAAAAAAGCCCAGAATTATATTTCGATTCCATATTATAATCATTAGTATTTTCTATTTTTCTAAGGGAATCATGAGGTGATATTTTCCTAACTTTTCAGTTTGAAAGGAATTAAAGAATACTTCAGACCATTCACCGAATTCTCTGAAATGTTCAAAAGCAATTAACTGCAAAAACCGCTTTATCATCTTATGACAGATAAAAATTTCAATCCCGGAAAAGGCTTGATATTCAGCAAACATGTGCCGGAGGAATTATCACATTTTGAGCGTGTCTTTGATGTTTTCAAAGATCTGCTTACCCATACCTCCGGAGATATTGAAGAAGCCTTCGACTGGCTGGACATGCTTGATCAGGAATATGATATTTTCAATGATGAGTATACCCTTCAGGATTTTGAAGAGGATTTGAAAAAACGAGGTTATATCAGGGAAGAAGACCCTGAAAAAGGCAATACGGGAAGTGGAAAAGGTAAAAATATATTAACCCCTAAACTGGAAGCTGCCCTTCGTGAATATGCGTTGGATCAGATCTTTGGTAAACTGAAGAAAAACGGAGCCGGAAATCACCGTACCCATAAAACAGGAATCGGAGATGAACGTGATGGTGAAAACCGTTCTTTCCAATACGGGGATGATCTTGCTGCTGTGAACATGACCGAAAGTTTAAAGAATGCACAGATCAACAACGGAATCTCAGACCTTCGTCTCACAGAAGATGATCTGATCGTAGAGGAAACCAAGCATAAGGCACAGATGAGTACTGTTCTGATGATTGATATCAGCCATTCAATGATTTTATATGGTGAAGACAGGATTACTCCGGCCAAAAAAGTAGCCATGGCACTCGTGGAATTGATTAAAAGAAAATATCCTAAAGATTCCATTGATATTATTGTTTTTGGAAACGAGGCATGGCCCATTAAGATCAAAGACCTTCCCTATTTAAAAGTTGGTCCTTATCATACCAATACCGTAGCAGGTCTGGAACTCGCCATGGATATCCTTCGCAGAAAAAGAAATACCAACAAGCAGATTTTTATGATCACCGACGGAAAACCCAGCTGTATTCAGTTGCCCAGCGGTGAGTTTTATATGAATAGCTTTGGGCTGGATGAAAAAATTGTCAACCAGTGTTTCAACAGAGCAGCACAGGCAAGAAAACTGAAAATTCCTATCACGACTTTCATGATTGCCCAGGATCCTTATCTGCGTCAGTTTGTGGAAGAGTTTACAGCCCAGAATAAAGGAAAGGCCTTCCTGACCGGACTATCAGGATTAGGGCAGATGATTTTTGAAGATTACGAAAAAAACAGAATAAGAAGAATATAAAGATCAGATTTTACATTATTTAAAAATAAAAATCTCATCAGATAAATAGTATTACAAGACAATGAAAAACGATATTACATTCAAAGAATTAAAAAAATCCGGTTATACTCACAAAACGATTAATGAGGAAATCCAGGCCAATCTGATTGCCAGAATTAAATCTAAAGAACCTGTATTTGAAGGGCTTTGGGGCTATGAAGACACTGTTGTTCCCCAACTGAAAAAGGCAATTCTTGCCGGACACCACATCAATTTACTGGGACTGCGCGGCCAGGCAAAAACCAGGATTGCAAGAAGCATGGTAAATCTTCTTGATGAATATATGCCTATCGTAAAAGGGTCTGAAATCAATGACAGCCCGTTTCATCCCATTTCAAAGTTTGCCAAAGATCTGCTTGCTGAATTAGGAGATGAAACTCCAATTTCGTGGGTACACCGTTCTCATCGTTTCTACGAAAAACTGGCTACTCCCGATGTGAATGTTGCAGATTTAATTGGTGATATAGACCCTATTAAAGCAGCTACCTTGAAACTACCCTATTCCGATGAACGTGTTTTACATTACGGAATGATTCCACGTGCCAACCGTTCTATTTTTGTTTTAAATGAATTGCCGGATCTGCAGGCCAGAATCCAGGTTTCCCTGTTTAATATTTTACAGGAAGGAGATATTCAGATCCGTGGATTCCAGCTGAGAATGCCGCTTGATATTCAGTTTGTTTTCACAGCCAATCCGGAAGACTATACCAACAGAGGAAGTATTGTAACACCGCTGAAAGACAGGATCGGGTCTCAGATTTTCACCCATTATCCAAAAACTATCGCTCTTGCAAGACAAATTACAGAACAGGAAGCATTGATTTCTGCTGAAGATAAAGCACAGATCCAGATTCCTGATCTGGCGAAAGATCTCCTGGAAGAAGTTGCTTTTGCAGCCCGTATCAGCGAATATGTGGATGCGAAAAGTGGTGTCAGTGCCCGTCTTACCATCAGTGCTATGGAAAATTTAATGGCAGCAGCCAAATTACGTTTAATTGAATCCGGAGCAGAGAGAACTACTGTACGTCTGCTTGACTTCATGTCGATCATTCCATCAATCACAGGGAAAATCGAACTGGTCTATGAAGGTGAACAGGAAGGTGCTGATTACGTAGCCAAAATCTTAATTGATAAAGCCGTAATTACCCAATTTGAAAGCCTGTTCCCACGTATTTCAAAACTGGAAAAAGAAGGGATCAAAACACCGTACACTGACCTGATCAGGTGGTTCAACAAAAATCATTTAGAACTTAATTACAATGATACAGATGAAGAATTCTATGCTAAACTTGATAAGATAGAACCTCTGACAACTGTAGTGGAAGAAAATGCTTCCGAATTGAGCAAAGAAGATCAGAACTTCTGCAAAGAACTGGTGCTTTGGGCATTAACGATCAGCAATAAAATTGACAAATCTGAAAATCAGAATGCATTCACTTTTGATTCTCCCGGGATTGGCCAATTCTTACGTAACTAAAAATCAGTAAAATAATATAAAAGTAAAACCTTCAGTTCATCTGAAGGTTTTTTATTTGTTTCTGAAAGACTTTATACCAGATTGTCATTTTTAAGCACAGCAGAACCGAAAGGATTGTCAACCAACCATAGCCACTCTCCTTCTTCATTTCTTTTCATGATACAGGAAGTATTGCCTGTCATATGAATAGAATGCCCATCCGGAGCAGTTCCCGTTATTTCCCACTGATCCTGCCACATCGCCAGATCATTTACAACAGTGATATGTGGAGTTTCACCTTGAATATCCAGTTGTAAGCGGCAAATCTCATTCATTGCCCTTTCTATCTGCTCAAACCCTCTCCACTCTCTTCCATCGCGGTCTATGTAGACTGCTTCTGGATGAAAACAACTTAATGCTCCTTTTACATCTCCGTTTCTGATGCAATGCCGAAAATAGGCTACAGCACCAGTTTCTGTTTTTCTGTTAAATTCCTGCATTACTTCACATTTCTGGAGTCCATTTCCCTTTTCAAGCCTTTCTTACCTTTATTCCAGCTGTTGGCCACAAAAAAAGCAAGAAGTATCGGTAAAAAAGTAGTGAAACTGATCCCTTTGGTTATGGTACTATAAATAGCAATTCCAGCCAATACTCCCAGGATGATAGCATTCACAACATTTCTGGCTTCAATAGTTCTTTTTTTCTCTATCAACTCCTGATCCGTTAATTCTGACAAATCTTTTTCCATATTTAATAGTATTTCTTGGTTTTTCGTTTTAGAGCGGTAAAATTCATTTTTTTAAAATCTATTTTTACCGAAAGCTAAATTACAATATTGTCAAGATATTTTTTTTATTTCTTTTATTTGTAATTTATTTCATAACACCAGTTTCGGAAAAATTTCAATGCTTATGGAAGACAACCTGAATTGTATTTACAGAGTTATCAATTTTATGGAGAAGAATTACGACCAGCCTGTTTCTGTAAAGGAACTGGAAGACATTTCTCATTATTCTTACCGGAATATCCAGCGCATTTTCAAGTACAGCTGTGGGGAGACAATAGGTGCTTTCCAGCAAAGATTAAAAGTAGAAAATGCCTATAAACGCATTCTTTATACCCAGGAAAATCTTACCTCCATTGCCCTTGAAGTTGGTTTTGCCAATATCGCTTCCTTTTCCAAAGCTTTTAAACAACATTTTGGGATTTCTCCTAAAGCTGCAAAGCAAAGTAAGGAACAACTTCTTTGTGGAGATGCCATCATTCCTGTTACCTCAGAGGTCTTGCTGGAACCCGAAATTGTTTATCTGAAACCTGTCCAGGTATATTATCAGAGCATTAACACCTGTTATAACAATGAAGAGATTGAAGTGCTGTGGGAAAAGTTCATGGAAAATGATTTTCCTGACCCCGGGATAGAATATTTTGGAGTTATAGCCGATGAACCATTAATAAAAACAGAAATCAACTGCCGCTATGATGCATGCTCATCCGTTCAGTCCGGAAATAAAAAGCTACCTTCAAAAATGATATTCGGAGGTAAATATGCCCGTTTTACCCATCATGGAAGCTACGAAACAATAGACGACACGTATACGAAGATCTATTCACGCTGGATTTTCAATTCAGGTCTTGAGTTTTCACACACTCCTATCATTGAAAAGTATGAAAATCATGCTGAAAACGAAGATGATCAGGAAAAACAACTGACCTATATTTTATTACCTTTGAAGTAAGTTGTCAGTTTAGGACAACTTTCAAAACATTTGCTGATCTAATTTTGCCCTGTTAAAAATAGATCAGTTATGCAAAAAAAGAAAATTATGTTCCCTTTATTACCTCTTCTTTTATTTTCATGTTCTGCTGCAGAGCTATCAGAAATTCCGGGCACTGCAAATCCGGAAACAGCTATTTACAAAATGCCTGAAGAATCAGCTCCACATGAAGGAACCTGGCTTCAATGGCCTCATCAGTATCAGTATGGAGTGACTTACCGCAACAGACTGGATGCCACCTGGGTAGCGATGACCAAAGAACTTGTACAAAGTGAAAAAGTTCACATTATTGCTTATGATGGTGCAGAAAAGAATCGTATTATAGGCCTGCTCAACAATGCTGGAGTTTCCCTCACCAATATCAACTTCAAAATTTATCCAACGGATGACTTCTGGGTAAGAGACAATGGTCCTATCTATGTAAAAGACCAGAACGGGCAGTTATTCATTCAGGACTGGGGATTTAACGGTTGGGGAAACAAAGCCGATTACAGCAAATGTAACGTAATACCTTCTAAAATAGCAGCCGATACCAATATACCAAAAATCAATCTTAACTCAGTGATGATCAATGAAGGCGGAAGTGTGGAAATTGACGGAAACGGAGTGTTGATGGCTTGTAAAAGTTCTATCCTGAATAATAACAGAAATCCGGGAATGACGCAACAACAGGCAGAGGCTATATTTACTAAAAACCTAGGAGTAACCAAATTTATCTGGCTGAATGGAAAAGCCGGTCTTGATATTACCGATATGCACATTGATGGTTTTGCCCGGTTTGCCAATTCTTCTACCATTATTACAATGAGTCCTGATGATCTGGCCTACTGGCAGGTACCGGACGGAGATATTGATAAACTGTATGATGCTACTGCGAAAAACGGTTCTCCATATCAGTTTGTAAAAGTGCCTTTAACAAGAAATGATGTGATTACTACGTACGGAAAAAATGTAGGGCGTGCTTCTTACATCAATTATTATATTGCGAATAACCGTGTATTGGTTCCTAATTATAACGACCCTAACGATGCAGTTGCCAACAATATTATCCAACAGCTTTATCCTGGCAAACAGGTGGTTGGTATAGACTGCCGGAATTTATTTGCCAATGGCGGAATGGTACATTGTGTCACCCAGCAACAACCTCAATAAAATAATCGTAAGAATAAAGCCTGCTCATTTCAGCAGGCTTTACTGATAGACAGCTTCAGTCGTCAAAAAAATAGCGTAAATTTGCCCTGTCCATCCCGAAAAAGATGGTTTTCTATTATACGTATTATGAAAAAAACAGCACTTTCTTTATTGGTTCTTCTGAATATGGTTTGCCAGGCACAGAATTTTGATGTAATTCCCTTAGGAATATATGGTGGTGAGCAGGAAGACAATTTATCAGCCTATCTGGTAGGCGCTCCGAAAGACAATGCATTTCTCTGCCTTGATGCCGGTACGGTAAATGCCGGAATCCGGAAAGCAATCGAAATGAAAAGCCTTGAAGGAACTACAGAAACAGTTTTGAAGGATCAGATCAAAGGATATTTTGTATCTCATGGCCACCTGGATCATTTATCAGGGCTCATCATCAATTCTCCGGCTGATTCGAAGAAAGATATTTTTGCGATAGCTCCTGTGATTCAGATTCTTCAGAATCACTACTTTATCACGGATACCTGGATCAATTTTGCTGATCAGGGGCAAAAACCTATCCTTGGAAAATACCATTATAATGAACTGCAGGAAGGAAGTGAAATTCCCGCCCCAAAAACCCCTTTTTTTATAACCGGCTACGAACTAAGCCATGTAAATCCTTATAAGAGCAGTGCAGCCTTGGTAAGAAGAGATGATCACTATCTGCTTTATCTTGGAGATACGGGTGCTGATCGTATAGAAAAATCTGACCGCCTGGATCAACTTTGGAACGCAGCAGCTCCACTTGTTAAGAAAAAACAGCTCAATACGATATTAATTGAAGTTTCCTTCCCTAACAGCCAGCCGGAACATCTGCTGTTCGGACACCTTACTCCTAATCTGCTGACTGAGGAATTGAGTAAACTTAAAGAAAAGACCGGACAAAGCAGCCTTGAAGGCCTTAATATTGTGGTTACTCATAGAAAGCCGACAGGTGATAATCCAGAATTGATCAAAAAGGAATTATTAGAGAACAATCCTCTAAAAGTGAGGTATATCTTCCCGGAACAGGGTAAAAAAATTAGTTTACCCTAACAATAAATTAAAAGATGAAGCGGAAACAGGCTTCATCTTTTTTGATTTACAACTGTATCATTCATAACAAAACAATTTTAATATACTGAAATTCAATAATTTAATTTTATTTATCTGAAATTAATAAGTTTTTTCATGGTTATATTAATTTATCATCGTAATATTGCAATATAAAATTACAACAATGGGAGTTACTAAAACAGACTTTTATACTGAAGAACAAAATAAGCTGGCTTCTCTGCTTAAAGTTTTGGGACATCCGGCAAGAATCGCTATTTTACAGTACATCATTAATCAAAAAGCGTGTATCTGTAATGATCTTGTTGAAGAACTAGGATTGGCACAGGCCACTATTTCGCAGCATTTAAAAGAGCTTAAGAATATAGGAATCATCAAAGGTTCCATTGAAGGAAAGTCTGTATGTTACTGCATTAATGAAAGTACATGGAAACAGTTTCAGAATGAATTCAACCTGTTTTTTAATCAGGATGTTACTATAAAACAATGCTGTTAAGGCATTTTTTGAACACAAACATCGTAATATTGCAATATGTCATTACAAAATTATAACACTAAATTTTAATCTACTATGAGACTATCAGAAATCAAAGAAATTCTTCCTGCATTGGAAAATGTTGAATTTCAATTAGAAAACGGAAATTTTGTTCCAGAACATTTCCACGTAACAGAAGTGGGTCAGATCACAAAAAATTTCATCGACTGCGGCGGGGTCATCAGAAATGAAAAAGTGGTTAATTTTCAACTTTGGGATGCTGATGATTACGAACATCGTCTAAAACCTGGAAAGTTACTTCATATCATTCAGCTTTCCGAAGAAAAGCTTGGAATAGAAGACTCGGAAATTGAAGTTGAATATCAGGGAGAAACCATTGGTAAATATGACCTTGAATTTAACGGAAAAAACTTCGTACTGAAAAGCAAAACAACAGCATGTCTTGCTCAGGACGCCTGCGGAATTCCTTCCGAAAAACAAAAGAAAAATCTGTCTGAACTATCTGTAACCCCAACATCGGCCTGCACTCCGGGATCCGGCTGCTGTTAATTTTTATTAATTATGTATCAGGAATTATTAAACACGATTCAATCTCTGAAATGGGAAAGTATAGATGCCGACAGAAAAGAAGTTCTGGAGCCTTTGATCAGTTTTATCCAGCAAAAGGTGGATGACCGCAAAGAAATCAACCTGAATTTTATCTGTACCCACAATTCACGCCGGAGCCATCTGGCACAAGTTTGGGCACAGACAGCGGCTTCTTTGTTTGCCATTCCGGAAGTTCACTGCTATTCCGGAGGCACGGAAACAACGGCATTATTTCCTAAAGTCGCGGAAGTCCTGGCGAAACAAGGCTTTTCGGTTTTCAGCATTGCTGAGACCACCAATTCTGTATATGCTGTAAAATATGATGACAACAGTCTTCCGGTAATTGGTTTTTCAAAAAAATATGACAGTCCGTTCAATCCTGTATCTGATTTTGCAGCAATTATGACCTGTTCGCAGGCAGATGACGGATGTCCTTTTATCCCTGGTGCGGAAAAAAGAATTCCGATCACCTTTGAAGATCCAAAGATTTCAGATAATACACCGGAACAGTCAGCAATATATACTGAAAGAAGCTTACAAATTGCAGAAGAAATGTTGTATGTTTTTTCTAAAATCAAAAAATAATCATGCAGCCCAGACTAAAATTCTTAGACCGTTATCTTACCTTATGGATCTTTCTGGCTATGGGGACAGGGATTGCTTTGGGGCATTTTTTCCCGGCTATACCTGATATTATCAATTCACAGTCTCTTGGAACCACTAATATTCCTCTGGCCATCGGTCTCATTCTGATGATGTATCCGCCACTGGCAAAGGTTGATTATACTCTCCTGCCCTTGGCTTTCAGGGATAAAAAAGTAATCGGCATTTCTTTATTGCTCAACTGGATTATTGGTCCGGTTCTGATGTTTGTTCTCGCTATTCTTTTTTTAAGACATGAACCTGATTATATGTCCGGATTAATCCTCATTGGACTGGCCAGATGTATTGCTATGGTGATTGTCTGGAATGACCTCGCTAAAGGAAACAGAGAATATGCGGCATTGCTGGTTGCTTTAAACAGTATCTTTCAGGTATTCACCTATAGCTTCCTGGTATGGCTGTTTATCAATGTCCTTCCCGATCAGTTAGGTCTTGCAAGCTTTAATGTGAGTGTTTCTATGCAGGATATCACAGAAAGTGTATTGATCTACCTTGGAATTCCTTTTCTTGCAGGTTTTCTTACCCGATATGTCCTGATCAAATCAAAAGATGCTGAGTGGTACAACAGAAAATTTGCACCTAAAATTTCTCCTGTGACATTGTACGCTCTGTTATTTACCATCGTACTCATGTTTAGTTTGAAAGGCTCTAAAATACTGGAATTGCCAATGGATGTCATTAAGGTAGCAGTCCCCTTGGTAATCTATTTTGCTCTGATGTTTTTTGTAAGTTTTATCATCAATAAAACATTAAAAATTCCTTATGATAAAAATGCATCCATAGCCTTTACTGCTACCGGAAATAATTTTGAACTGGCTATTGCTGTGGCCATCTCAGTCTTTGGTATTCATTCGCCTCAGGCATTTGTAGGGGTGATTGGTCCATTGGTAGAGGTTCCGGTATTAATACTTCTCGTAAAAGCCAGTTTATTTATGAAAAAGAAATGGTACCATTAATTTCATTACCAAAACAAGAAGCATCGCCGAAACAGTGATGCTTTTTTTATGGATATCAGTTCTTACTCAATTTATAATTTCCACTGCCTTCATCTTTAGTGATTGTATAACCATCCTTCAGTTCAAGAGTCCATCCGTCACCTGACACTTTTCTATTTTCAGTTTTCACTGGATTGGATATTGAAATTTTATCCCAGTTTGGACTCATTAATGCTCCGTTTTCAATTGTCAGAATACCCCACAAATCAGTAATCCGGATATTGGGATATACTGTCCCTAGATCTTCTACAGGCATAATATTTCTCGGATCAAAGGAAACATTCATTTTTTCAAATTTGATTTCAAAATGAGGCTGTTGAATGAATTTCAGCTTGTATTCAGCAATAAGCCTCTTAGTTTGTTCTTCTCTTTCGGTTTCCTCCTTTATAATTGATTGTCCGTTATAATGATCAGATCGTTTCTTAACTTCTTTTTGCAGGTCAGCCTGAATTCTTATATCGAGTGCTTTACTGAAATAGCTGGTCAAGTTAGTTTTTGCATCAATTTTTTTATTCCAGTCCGGATCTTTTTGATACAGCAAATATCCATAAACAGGTGTTGTATAATAAGCAAATGAACGTACAAATGTGGGATTTTTCATAAAACCATCAATACCATTCAAAAGAGAAGACCTTGCCTGCTCTTTATTTCTGCCGCTCACAATGAGCCCCGTAAACTCAGCAATTCCTTCATTCAGTTCCAGCAGATTTTCTGTTGTTTCAGAACCTTTGTAAAGTGTATTCCTGTATTTCCTAAAAGTAAAGGCACTGGTGAGATGCTGCTTCATTTCTTTTTCTGAATTTGAGCGGATTGCCTGCTTTAGCGCTTCCAATTCGAGACGCAGGTAAATCCTGCCCTTCTTCTGATCCAGATGATTATTTTCCACATTGTTAAGTGTAAATCCCAATGAAGGCTGAATGCTATGAAAAGATTCATGAGCCAAAAGATTAATCCTGTTTTCTTTATTTTCAGAAAGGGGGAGCATAGCCATTGCCCATCTTTTTCCACCCCAATTGACCGCGGTATTGGCAATATTGACAGCAGCAGGTAAAATTCCAGAATAAGTAGTACCGTTACCTTTCAGAATGCCCTCCAAATCCGGCTCATTGGCAAAAAGCTCCCTGGTTTTCGGATCAATTAAAATCATAGGACCATATAAATCTTTGTTCCAAAGTCCGATATTCTTCTTTGAAGCTGTTTTTAACTCATCGAAAAAAATAGAAACTGTATCAGGGGAAGTAGATTGCGTTTGTGCTTTTACACCTAATACAAACAAGAAAAAGAAAGCTGTAGCAACAGTCTGCTTCATGGTTAAATTCTTTATGGTTAAGTTTTTCTCTAAAATAGATGGCTGCATCTACAATAATACGCACATGATAAATGCAAATTAAATACTTTAGAAAGCTAATATAATGAATTATAGCAATCAAGAACAATTACAGCCCAAAAAACATCTGTAAGAAAATGGCCATCCGGTTGTGGAAAAATTATTACAAACCGGAGAACGAAGGAATAAATATTTATCTGTATAAGAAAATAAATCAGAGACCATTAAATGTTGTATGGAATTATAGACAAATAAGGACTTTATCTCAGAAATAGATTATCTTTATAGGGAACGAAATTTTTATTAATAATGAAGTTAGAATTATATCAGATAGATGCTTTTACAGAATCTGTTTTCCATGGAAATCCGGCATGTGTTGTGCCATTAAAAAACTGGTTACCCGATGAAATCCTTTTAAAAATAGCCCGTGAAAATGCAGTGGCAGAAACCGCCTTTTTCATTGATAACGGTGATAGCATTCACCTGAGATGGTTTACCCCTGAAATAGAGATGGATTTATGCGGCCACGCTACCCTGGCTACTGCCCATTGTCTTGTTTCCATCTTAAATTATGAGCGCAATAGAATCATTTTTGAAACCAAAAGTGGCGAACTGACAGTTGATGTTAAAGATGGGATGTATTATATGGATTTTCCGTCCAGAATGCCCGAAGCCTCTACTCTTCCGGATACAATATCCAGATCACTTAATATCCAGCCTAAAGAAGTCTTCAAAGCAAGAGATTATGTTCTGGTATACGATTCTGAAGAAGATGTAAAAAATATCAGGATTGAAAGATCCGTTTTTGATCTTATTAATCTTGATCCGGGTGGTGTTATTGTAACATCGGAAGGTACCGACAGTGATTTTGTTTCAAGGTATTTTACCCCGCAGTCCTCCATTCTTGAAGATCCGGTTACCGGCTCTGCACACTGTTCACTTATTCCCTTCTGGTCATCAAGGTTAGGAAAAGATCAGCTTTTTGCCCGTCAAATCTCTGAAAGAGGCGGACAGCTCTATTGTGAGAACAAAAAAGAAAGGGTCATTGTGGCGGGGAAAGCCCAAACATATTCTGTCGGACATTTCCGGGTAGAGTAAGAGAAGAGAATACAATACTGCAATATTAATAATAAAAACCTTGAATCATTCGATTCAAAGATTTAAGTTGATCTGCATTTTCAAAAATTATAAAAAAAATTGGCTACTCTTTTGGTAGCCAATTTTGTAATTATTTCTATGATATTTCAATCATTCTTGGTGGTTTCTGCTTCGCATCTTCTTTTTTCGGGATGGTTAACATTAAAAGGCCATTTTCATATTTTGCATTAATATTATCCTGATCCACAACATCTTTTGGAAGCTCAAAACTTCTCTGGAAAGATTGGTAACTGAATTCTCTTCGTGTGAAGTTTTCATCTTTTGTCTCTTTACGATCTTCCTTCGTTGATGAAATAGTAAGCAGGTTACCATCCAGCCTGATCTGAAAATCATTTTTATCCATACCTGGTGCTGCAACCTGAACTTCATAAGCTTCTCCGTTCTCCTTTATATTGACCGATGGTACGGTTGTACTGGTAGATGAGTAATTGTTATTGCCCCAGTTAAAAAGTTCACGACCAAAAAAATCATCAAAGACACTTGAAAAGCCCAAGTTGCTGTTTCCGTTTCTTCTTATTAGATTATTCATAGCAATCATTTTTAATTAAGTTTAACAATCATTAAAAAACACGTCAGCTGGCCAGCTGTACATAAAAATTTACAAAAAAAATACCATTTGAGTACGAATGAAATTTTTTCCGGTTTTCTGTCATTTTTTCAGAATTTCTGACACAAAACACTGATCCTGAGAACATTCACCACTTTTAATAGTAGTCATGCAACCCTAAAGTTCAAAGAGGAAGAATTTTTTCAAAAAATTCGAAAATTACTTTGGAAAAGATATGATTAAACTGCATAAACTTAAATAATATTTCTAATAATAGTCTATTTCTAAAATAGAAAATAAATTAAAGTGTGATGCATTGTATTTTTATATTTCAAAAGTACTTTATCTTCATTTTATTTGTAATTTAACAATATTAGATAAGTGTCACATATAGAATAACTTGGTACAAACCTGAGATATATCCATATTGTAACAAGAAAAAGATAATTAAAGAATTGCAATAAAATAATACCATGATAAAATCTTTCAATATCAAATTGTTATTAGTTCTTCTGTCCATTGTTTTTGCATTTGATTTAGTATTTATTGCTATGGATCATAGTTCCTGGCGGTTTTTTACCAAGCCACTGTTGTTACCTATTATTATCTGGTTTTATTTTACTTATTCTAAGCAAAACGTATGTCTGATCAACAAATGGTTTTTATCTGGATTAATTCTGAGCTTTTTGGGTGATGTGTTTTTGTTATTTGGATGGGGATTTATGCCCGGTTTGGGAAGCTTTTTGTTGGCTCATATTTGTTACATCGTTTATTTTTTAAGGATTAAAAAGAAAAATGTCTGGATTTGGCTTCCCTTTGTTTTGCTTTATTTAGGCTCATTTATTTACTATATATTTCCTTATTTAAACGAAATGAAAATACCCGTGGTGATTTATGGAATTACCATTGCTACGATGCTGTATTTTAGTATCAGAACTTATTCTTTATTATTAATCCTGGGAGCTGTTTTGTTTGTAATATCAGATTCCGTATTAGCCATTAATATGTTTGTCCAGCGTAGTATTGGGAAAGAACTTGTTGTGATGATTACTTATGTTTTAGCCCAATTGATGTTGGTGCTGGGAGTGGTTGGTATTGAAAAAAAGAACAGAATTATCCGATAAAAGAAGACTTATGAAAAGAAAAGATAACCGGTTTTTTCATAGTATTGCCCTATTCTGTCCATTGGATTTTACTGATCCTGTTACTTATTTTATTCCTGTGTTTATCTTGTTGATAGTAGGGGAAATATTTTTGTATCAGATTCCTCAAAAAGTATTCACAAAAAGACTCATCAAAGATAATGTATCGAGTATCGGATTGGGGATAGGGGCAGTAATGTTAGACTTTGGGATGAAAGCTATTTCATTATCCTACTTTTTTTGGATTTACAATCATTTTAGGCTTACTGATATTTTCGGGATCAAAGATTTCAATAAATTCTTCACTTTACAATGGCATGCAGATCACTGGTGGCTTTGGTTATTGGTTATGATTGTTCAGGACTTTGGCTTTTACTGGCATCATCGGTTGAGTCATAAAATCAGATTGTTCTGGACAGGTCATGTCAATCATCATTCGGCTACTCATTTGAGTCTTGCTATTGCATTGCGTCAGGGATGGTTTGAAATTATATATCGGGACATTTGGTATATCCCTTTTATCATGATTGGTTTTCATCCTATTATGGTGGCTATGATGCATCAATTTAACCTGATTTTTCAATTTTGGCCGCATACCAATGCTATTGGAAAATTAGGGTGGTTCGATAAAGTATTCAATTCTCCATCCAACCATCGGGTGCATCATTCCCGAAAAATTGAGGATTTAGATAATAATTATGGGGGCATTCTGATGATTTGGGATCATCTTTTCGGCACATACAAAGCGGAAGAAAAGAAAACGACGGATTACGGAATCTATCATAATATTCATACTTATAATGTTTTTCATATCGTCTTTGATGAGTTTGGAAATATGATAAAGGATGTCCGGAATGCACCGACATGGAAAGCGAAACTGGGGTATATATTCAATGCTCCGGGCTGGCATCATAACGATAAAGATGAGCGGATTTCTACTTTGAAGCGGGAATTAGAAGAAAAGATGAATTGACCGGAAATCAAGCCATTTAGGACATAAAAAAAGGAGACGTTAATAAATAAACGTCCCCTAAGCGGAGAGTGAGGGATTCGAACTTGGCAACAAAAACTATCTGAATATGGAATAATTAAAATACAATCCAGACAATTGCCACGAATTTGACACAACTCTATATTTATATTCTGCAAAATCTTAAATCTTGACTAAAGAACTCTTTAGTTTCGAATTACAAATATAAAAAATCTATTATTAATGTATTTGTCATAGAATCATTTTTTAATTGTGACCAGAATTTTCAAGCAATGCTCCATCAGCAAGCCCTTCCCTATTCAGTATCTATGAGCTACATCACAAAGTAAAATTTAGTTCTCTGATCTGATTTAATACTTAAAATACTCTCATTACATTTATAAGACAATAAAATACCAATTGTCATTAGTATTTCATTCATTTATTTATTTAAAAAATTGTTTAAGAGTAGTTTTTTTATTTTAATTTAAAATCAAATAGCTCCTGTGGATGCACATCTAGTCCTTTGGCTAACTCTTGAATAGTAGAAATTCTAAGATCTACTTCCCCTTTTTCTATTTTACTAATATTACTATGATCTACATCACATTTCTGAGCCAACTCTCTATAACTCAAACTCAACTTTTTTCTAAACTTCTCAACTCTTTTACCAAATGCTATTCTAAATTCTAATTTATCCATCGCAGTTAACTTTGAATAGAAAAAATGATAAAATCTAAATAAATTATTGTAGTCGAATTAACCTACATAAAGAAAAATGTTTTATATTTGCTAAATAAGTTACAATAATGGTAACTTTGCAATACTTCAAAAAAATAATCGAAGCTATTGCTTAGATTCTCGACTAGAAAACTGGTAATTTTATGTGTACGAGAAGATAAGTAAATTAGCTCACGACCGCGGCGTGGGCTCTCTTATCGTACACGGGTATACCAGTACCTCTAGTCAATAAGTTGAGTTCCACGCCTTTTCTTTTGAGCAAGATGTAGTGAATTCTTTTTATCTAAGCAGTTCCTTCCAGCAATAATTCAGCTAATACACTGCTTATGAAAAGTACAGATTCATTACCATTGCCCCGCATGTTAAATGATAACCAGCTATATGAACTGCTGAAAAAAGGTAATCCAACCTCTTTAGAACATATTTATTTACGATATAAAAGACTTCTTTTGTGGCTCGGAAGACAAATGCTTGAGGATGATTTTGTAGTAGAAACACTTGTTCAGGATACATTTCTCAAACTTTGGCTACACCGTGATTCCATTGAAACCCCGAATCATATTCTTGGCTTTTTACGGTTTGTTTTGAAAAGAGACTGTATATCGTATTTCAATGCTCCAAAAAATAAATTCGCTCGCTTAACGGCTTCACTTGAAAGTTTTGAGAATTATCAGGATTACCTTGTCGGATATGATCCTCTGCAAGACAAGGAACATCTTCTACGTCAGGAATCCGCTCAAAAAGATTTTGATGAAGTTAATAAGGTTTTAAAGGTGATAAACCCCAAAAGAAGACAGCTAATCAAACTATGCCTTGAATATGGCTTCCGGTATAAACCAATTGCAGAAGCAATGGGAAGCAGTGTGAAAGATATAAGCAACGAAGTTAACAGAGCCATAGATGATCTGCGGAAAATCATTAAAGGAACGTCTTTCGAGCCACAGAAAAAAGCTTCCGGTAATGAAGAGCAGCCAGATAAACTTAGTAGTCAACAGCTAGAGATATTAAAAAGGAGGGTTGAACAAAAATCTTCTTTCATAGTAATTGCCAAGGAACTCAAACTTTCTGAAAAGCAGGTCCACCGGGAATTTCTATATGCTTATCAATTTCTACAAAATCGAAATACCTCTCAAATCCCTTTTTGAAATGGAAAAATCAACGATTACACTTACCCGAAAAATTCAGCTATTGATCGACGTTCCAAGTAATGAAAAAAAAGAGATGTGGGAAAAACTCTACCGTTATCAGAACCGCTGTTTCCGAGCGGCTAATTTAATCGTTTCCCATCTGTATGTTCAGGAAATGATTAAGGATTTCTTTTACCTCACAGAAAAAATCCAATATAAGCTGGCCGATGCAAACAAAGATCAATTGGGAATATTTACACGTTCGAAAACAAACACAACGGCACGTATGGTATTTGACCATTTTAAAGGAGAGGTCCCGACCGATATTCTGGGAAGTCTTAATAACACCATTCAATCTACTTTTTCTAAAAACAAAGCCGACTACTGGCAGGGCTTAAAATCACTTAGAAACTATAAAAGAGACATCCCCATTCCGCTTCCGGTTAAATGTATCAGCAAAATGAAGTATGATCCTGACAAGAAAGCGTTTTGTTTCAACATGTTTGCTATTCCCGTTAAAACATATTTAGGGAGAGACTTCTCCGATAAGCGCTTAGTAATGGAACGTCTTTTAAGGGGAGAAATAAAACTTTGCACATCACAGATACAGCTGAAAGTCGGGAAAATCTATTGGCTTGCAGTATTTGAATTTGAAAAAGAAGAGAATCATTTAAAACCCGAAATCATCGCTGAGGCTTCCTTGTCTCTGGAACATCCAATAGTTGCAAAAACTGGCAATGTACGAATCAATATTGGCACAAAAGAAGAGTTTTTATATCGCAGGCTTGCCATTCAGGCAAGTCAAAAGAGAATTCAATCCAGTATTGCCTATGCGCGCTCTGGAAAAGGAGCTAAACGCAAACAAAAGGCATTGTATAAAACTGAAAATTTGGAGAGCCGATATGTAAGTCATCGACTTCATGTGTACAGCCGGAAACTTATCGATTTCTGCATCCAGCAACAGGCGGGCACACTAATTCTTAAAAATCAAGAGGACAAAATTGGTATCGCAAAAGAACAGGAATTTGTGCTTCGCAACTGGAGTTATTATGAATTACAGACCAAAATAAAATATAAAGCAGAAAAAGCTGGTATCGAATTAATCATTGGATAGCTAAAAAAAATAACGAGGGTGCTTGTAAACCCGTAGGGTGAGGTTATGAACTCTCACTAAATACATAATAGTATATACAACGGCGTGGGTTCTTTTTTTACTTGTAATATTGAACAGAAAATATATAAGAGAAAAACACAAAACGCTTTACAATAAAGTTTTGAATAAAACAAGAGGCTTTAGCTCTTGACTCAATCAGAAGAAATTTCTTTCTCAAAAAGGAAGAAACGAAATATAATTTTTTAACTGAACAAAATAGAGTTATCTGGCTAAATTATTAATGCTGTAATAAATATTCTAAAAGGATCTAAAAACAAATATATTTCCAATTTTAATAGTCGTTTAATTGTTTTTTCCATTGAAAATTTTGGAGTTCTTACCCTAATTCTGACGATTAATTATATTTTTCAAAAGAAAAAGGAAAAAAAGAAAGCACAAAATTCATTATGAAAGATTTTAAAAAGCAAGTTTATGATGAAAAATACGACCTGCAAGGTGGAGATTTTTTAGCATAACCTTTGGACTTGAACTTGTCTTTTAAAAATCTGAAACAATACCTTCGTTTTCTTTTATGAATTTTTACACAGTTCTACTGTGACCTCTTTATCTTTTTCCTTTTTTGTTGAACCTGAATATCTTCGGTGTTATACTTTGTTCCATGATTATCAAAATTCAATAACGAAAAAATTTCTAAGCTGCTGTCAGGATTTTTAAAAATCTCCTCCAGTGATGAAAAAGGAATATTATTCTCTTCAGAAGCTTTTTTACAAATACGATCAACTATTGATATGACTTTCTCTTTGGTAGTATCGAATAATTTGGGCTGTTTAAATTTTTCAAACCGTATGGCCTTTATAATCGTATCTTTCACTGAATCGAAATAAATGTCCTTTTCATTTGTATACGCTGTGGTATTAGACAGAATAGTGGACAGCTTGTTTTGTAATAGTGAAACTTCTTTGGTTAACTCAATATTCTTTTGTTGAAGCTCAGTAATTATTTTAGTTTTGGATTGAAGAGTTTCTTTATT
This sequence comes from Chryseobacterium sp. NRRL B-14798, assembly GCF_050470705.1. Lineage (NCBI taxonomy): Bacteria > Pseudomonadati > Bacteroidota > Flavobacteriia > Flavobacteriales > Weeksellaceae > Chryseobacterium > Chryseobacterium sp. NRRL B-14798. The sequence goes on from NZ_JBFLUL010000005.1 coordinate 3,271,209, forward strand.
TTTAAGCAGTTCTGTATTATATGATTTAAAAGCTCTCTCGTAGTTTTCAATCGTTTTATCTGTTTTGATCTTACTAAAGCCTAGAAAGTCATCTTCTTTTACGATAAGATCTTCAAACTTTTTAGAATTGAGCGTTGCTTTCATTTCAGTTATTTTGTTGTTTAGCAACAAAAATTCTTCTTCTTTTTTTTGAATTTTAAATTCTATGGCTTCAAGTCGTCCTTTAGAACCTGAAACACCTCTATCCATTTCAAGACATTCAGCCGTAATATCCTGCATTTTTGAATAGTGAAAGGATTGATGCTTCAATGTTTTTCCAGTTTCTAAATCCTGCCAGTCGGCTACTAAATGAGCATGGTAATTGGGCTTCCATTCTTTAGAATCTTTATCATAATGTCCTTCATCCCTATGAATGGCAATTTGGAAAATTCTTATTTTTAGTTCTTCTTCAAGCCTTTTAGAAAGCTTATGCAAATCCTGCATCGTTGTATTTTCTTTAATTACAACTACAGCTTCACGAATTGGCAATGCATTTTTCTGTAACTTTCTTCCAGACTTTTCCTTGCAATACGTTTCTATTAACTTAAGCCTATCTGAAATTTTATCTCCTACCCAATACTCATTTTTTCCGGTAAGATCCTTTTTTATATAATCGAAGGTTTTTCTTCTGAAATTGTGCGCTTCGGAATCTGTTTTGACTGCCTTAAAATTGATAGATGTTTTCACAGCAATAAAATAGATCACATTATCACTATCATTAGATAATAAGACTTATTGGACTTCGATTTTCACTCATTGGCTTTATAAAATAAATCCATATCTAATCGATACGGATTTATGTATTAGTGAAAAATGAAATTGACATCAAACGGAGTATTGAGATAAAATACTAAATAAAGGGTGTTATTTTATTCTCTTACAGAGAATAATTCGGACCCAATTGAAAATTTATATTTTCAAAGGATCTCCAGGGTTATTGTTATTTCCTTACTTTCTGTTCTTATGTTCTTTTTCATTTAATGTATCATTTACCATACTCTCAATAATATCATTATATTTATTTTGCTGTTCCAAATTTGCGCCATGTTCAGTCTCTAAGTCATACCTAACCTGAAAAGCACTATACTCAACAAAATTCTCGTCGTATAATTTTTGAAAATTATCATTATAATCTTTTGTGCCTTTAATTTGGCTATTTATAATATTTTGAAGTTTATCAGCAAATACATGAGCAATGTCAAAATGCTTTTGTTCATGATTCAGGATATGACTATTAGCAATATATTTTTTATTAACCCATGATTTTTCAGGATAAAATATCGCATCTATTTTTATTTTGATCTTACCAGTCCATATGGAATTAGAAACAATTTTATAATCTATTCCAATATATGATTCTGCACCTGTACTATTATCTTCCTCATGTGTAGGAGGAGCAAAATCTTTAAAATCCAACTTCCGATCCGTTGACCATTGAATTGCTTGACTTAATAAAGTTTGAGAACTTAATAAAAAAACAATAAAAAGTTTATACATCACATTATTATATTTTAATTTACGATCTAATGTTGTTGTTCTTCTACTAATTTAATAGCATTAGTTCCTTGTTCTGGAGTTATTTTCTTACCTGGACCTCCTTCTCGCATTAAATTATCTGGAGAGGATTTTAAAGTTGTTTTATCATTATGTTTTATTCCTAATGTATGACCTGTTTCATGAGCACCTGTTTTAGCAACAGCAGATATATTTTTATTATTAAAAGCTAATTGACCTGTTTTTTCATCAGCACCAAGTCCTTCTGTAGTAAAAACATTAATCTGAGTTCTATTTGTCTGTATATTGTTATTAGTATCTGTCATTCCATTAGTAAAATATGTAGCATTATCAAAGAACTCTTGACTCTGTCCTTTAAAATCATCAACATTATTTTTATCATAACCAGTATTATATTCCCAGATCATAGTAGATTTGTCACTCTGACTGAAAGTAATATTAACTTGATTTCCAGCAGAATCTTTCTCTCCAAAGGATGATACAATTTGAGCTTCACGATCTTGAAGTAATGCAGACATTTGTGCATTAGAAAGAACTCCTACGGTATTATTTGCAGGCTTATATGTAAGATGTAAATTGCAGTCTTGGTTTCTAAGTTTCTACTTGATACCCATTCTAAGCCTTCCAATTCTCTGCCGTCAACAACTCTGTTTTCTGCAAATGCATATGTACTGTTATAAGGGAATTTTTCCGCCAAAGGATCAATATTAAAGAACCTGCCTATATCCGGCATATAATTCCGCCACTTAAAACCATAGAAACAAGTATCTTGCAATTCTTATCCTTGGTACTTATAGTTGTAAGTAACCTCATATTTTATGAGGTTACTTACTATCTGCCCCAGGATACAACCGTGCGGTAGGGGGGAGGTACTTATAAATTTACCATTCTAAATTGTCAATTAATTTATCCTTTTCTAAGTTTAATATAGCTAAATTATTATTCCTTTTCCCCGCTACACTAAATAAAACAAAATAATTAAATTCTTTAAGTGGATAATTATCTTCAGATAATATATTCTCATTGCTAAACGACATGAATTTTAGCTCGCCATTTAAGTTTTTATAATAAAACTCATGATTGCTAATAAAGATTAAAGGTCTTGAATATGCTATTGTTTTAAATAGATAAACAGTAGGACTATTAAATAATATTTCTTTAGTTGTTTTTTTATAAATATAATATTGATTGTTTTGAATATAATAAGAAAAATCAGAAGTATTCTCTAATTGCTTAACTTTATTCGGTCGTTCAATTAATAACATTAATACATCATCTATTTGATTAGAGTTTGAACTTTTTAATATTTTGTTAAAATCTATTTTGCTACAAATTTTATTTTTATTTAGGATAGCAAATTCGATGAGTTTAAGGTTTTCTAATAAGTTAAACTTATTAGCTTGCACATGTAAAAAAATATTTTTTTTAGGAAGAAAAGAATATTCAGTTTGCTTGCTTGGGATCATTTCAAGAAAGATTTCTATAGAATCTGTATAATTATACTTTTTGGACAACTCTTTTGCGTATTCACCAATTATAATCCCGTTATTGATCTCTTCTCTATAAGAAAAGCAAGATATATGAACAGTTATATTTTTAGTTGTGTGTTTGACAGCAACGCTTTTCCCATATATATTTATGAAAAAAAAGCTTAACAATAATATTATAATTTGCTTTTTCATTTTAAGGGTTATAGTTATTTTTTGGTTGTTGAATATAATTATCTTCTGTTTCTCCAGTTGGAAGTATAACAGGTGTTATTTTTTCAGTATTCTTATTAGTTGGATTTTTCTTTAAATTTGGATCTTTTGGCATGTTATTAAAATCTGGTCTCATTTTATTTACATCTGTGCCATTTTTCGTTCCAGGTCCATATATAAATCCATAACCTCCTGGAGTTATTACTATATCACCTTCAAAATTTGGATTTTCTTTAGATGCCTTTATGGATTCTGAAATATCTCCCATTTCTGAGCCATAATCCGAAGGTCTATCTTGTCCAGGACTATAATAACCATTACCTAAATCTACTTCATCACCCTCGCCATGTGTATGTCCTATTCCAACCTGAACTGTACCTTTTGGAGGATCATCGGCAAGATTAGAATTTACAGCTCCTGAGTTTGGACCAGCTGATATAGGCTTCGTATATGAATAATAAGTTCCATTAGAGTTTGTACCTTTATAAAATCTAGTGCCAATTTCTCCATTCATCCTGATTGACATATTATTATACTGACTTCCAAAGTTTTCTGAAGCTTCTTGATATGATTTATGTACAGAATATGGTTCTAGTCCTTCAAGTTCTCTAGAATCAATAACTCTATTTCCGCTAAATACATAAGGAGCCCATGTGGGATATTCTTCTGCGAGCGGATCTATATTAAAGAACCTTCCTACATCCGGCATGTAATTTCTCCACTTAAAACTATAAAAACCAGTCTCCTGCAGCTCTTGTCCTTGATACTTGTAATTCTTATAACTACCAGATCCAAAGAACGCATTTCCAGTCTTCAGATGGTTCATCCCAAATGGATAATAATCATTAGAATCTGTGACTTCAAGAGCTCCTGCGCTGTTTCTGGCGAAACTTATCCTTGTATTTCCCAAATGATCCTTATATTGGTAAATATACTGATCTTTCCCGTAATCATAAAATCCTTCTGCCGTAGGAAAAAACATAAGCTGAGGAGTCTTAACTGTTGTTATTCCTAAAGGAGTATTCAATTGCTGGTTCTCCGCGGTAACAATTCCATTTTCTACACTGTAAGCCTGCTGTTCATAAGCATATTTCAACTTTTCGGAGATCATACGGAGTTCATCAATACCACCTCCACCGTTGTTATCGGATTCATTATGATAATATTGAAATCCATCAAGGTAATCTGTGATACCGGTTATCGTATAACAATTGATAATCCCACATTCACTTTTGGGAAGTTTTTTCTGAATCTTAACTCCATCTGCTCGGTACAGGTAATTATGCATTCCCGAAAGCCCTAAAGTTCCATACTCTATTCTATTGGGCATGTTCAGATGGTTGTAGGTGATTTTGGTGATGTTTTTATCCGGCATCTGCCACATATTTCCATTGATATCATACTGAATCGTTCCTCCTCCACCCTCATATCCTGAAGGATTGTTCTTATGGTCTTTAATCACAGATACCTGATTGGTTAGATTATTGGGTCCATAAATATATTCCAGCTCATCAATGACGGTAGCAGCTGTATTATTTCCTTCTACCGCAGAAGTTCTGTAAAGGTTTGTAATATTTCCATTCAGATCATAGGTCAAGGATTCTGTATGCTCTTTACTATAACGATTCATAGGGTTTTGATAATATCCTGCTGTCAATCTGTTCAAGGCATCATATGCATAACCATATCTTTTAGGCTCCAAAGGCGGATTGGCTCCTATAGATTCTACGGCTCTCCAGTCAACTTCTGCAATATTCCCGTTGTACTTTGGCTTTACGTTTTTACCAGAAAACAAAGTCGAATCGGGATTTTCTATCCCTGTCATTTCATTGTATTTGATTTTATAGGAAAATAATTTTCCGCCTAAATCAGGAGCTGACATCTGTCCTTTATTAATATCCGTCATCCACCCTCTTATATTATAGGTATAATCAATACTTTGCAGATTATTCCCTACTTTTTTGTTGGTAAGTTGAGCTAGTTCATTATAACTGTTTTCTGTAAGAATCTGTTCTGGGTTATCATCTACCTGATGCTTATGAACCAATAATCTGTTCTGATTATCGTATTCAAAACGTTCCGTAATAGTAACTCCCGGCTCACTGGCTAATCTCTTATGATTCGTAATTGTTTTCTTGGGTGTTCCTGTAAAATCCAGCTCAGATTCTGCTCTGGTATAGCCTCCTAAATGATTGATGGAATGAGTTCCAATAACCCTCCCCTTTTGATCATAATAAGTGTAGTTTTTTGTCCAGTTATCATCTTCAATATTCTTTACAAAGCTCATCACAGGAAGTCCTTTAGTACTTCTTCCATCCGCTGTAGGCGTTCCGGAAAGTACAGGTTCTCCCTGGATCGTTGAAGGGAATGCCGGATTAAAACTATATACAGGATAGTTATCATAATAATTAACACTTAAGACCTGAGTAACACCGGTAGGAGTCGAAAGTTTAGTATAATATACGGGCATGCCATTTAAGGTCCATCCTGCTGTAGCAGTCCTGGTTTCATATAAATTAGCATTGGCATTAATACTGTTTTGCATTGACGCCCTGCTGGCAGGATTATTTGTGATTCCCGTGTAAACGGTTCTTCCAAACTGATCATATTTAGTAAAGAGCCATTGCCCTTTATCTTTAAGAACTGTATCCTGGGTCAGGATAAGCTGATCAGCTTTATTATACACCATATATTCCCAGCCTTTGCCGGGAAGTTTCTTTTCTACCAGGCGGTTTCTCCCATCATATTTATACTGGTAACATAAATTATTAAGAACAGTATTGGGATCTGCTTGTACTGAAGCTTTGGGAGGAATCACATAAGACAGTTGGTTATAATCATTGTAAACATAGTAGGTATCAGCATTTTCTGTAGCACTGATTACTTTTCTGACCAATACAACCTGGCCTTGTCCATTTTTGAACTCAATGGTTGAGTTGCCGTCTTCATCAGTAACCGTATTTTTATACAACTGCCCTATTCCATAGGAGCCTGATAATATTAGTTTTGATTCAAAATTGGTATAGCTAAAAGTGGCAGTGTATTTTTTAACCTCACCATCTGCATTGGCATCATATCCAAATTGTACAGGCTTATTACCCCAAGCGTTTCCAACTTGTTTCTGGCTTAAAATACGGTCTAAGGGTGAATTCTCAAGAATCTTCTCTGAATAGATTTTCTCTGTTCCATAAGGGGTACTGCTTACATTTGATAATGGATCAGGAGTAATGGCTCCATTGAGAGTTCCCCCCTGGGGAACAGGAAGGTAGTCCTGAACCTGTCTTCCGAACGCATCGTATTTGATGGGAGTAACAACATCTCGTCCTAGCGGAGAGGCCTTTACATTGACGATTTGTTTGGGTCTTCCCAAACCGTCAAAATACTGTACAGTTTCTGAAGATTTTATAACTGAAGTACCATTATAGTCCAGATAAGTTTTGGACTGAACATAATTTTCAGTATTAGGAAGTGTAGTGAGCTGGGCATATGTTAAGTTGGATAGGAGTAATACTCCTATCTGAATTTTTATTTTTTTCATCAGTTTTAGTTTTTATAATTGTATTTCATCTCTTTTACAACCTGACCATTTACATCTACTACTTTCTGAAGTCTGCCTGCTGAATCATAGAGATAATTCTCCCTGATTCCTGACGATGGCGTAATACTTCGCACCCCAATCAATGGATCATAAGTATAAGTGGTAATCAGATAGTTTGGTAAACTATTTCTAAATGTATTTAGTACTGATAAAAGTGACGTTTCATCATTATTTGATAAAGCCTGAGCATCAGAATCGGATGCTGAGATAATTGCAGATATCAATCCCGAAACCTGATCATATGTTGCACCTTCAATCTTTGCAATAGGCTGAGTTTCATTATATCCCCAAATTATTGTGACAGGAACACCTGCTTTTGTAGTATATTGCTGCAGATTGCCTTTAGTATCATATTTGTCATAAGTGACTTCTGTATATTGATTATTTTGCAAATCGGTAGATAAGACAGAACTTGGGAACAAATTCAATGGATTATCATATTTTATTTCTGATTTACTGATGGTTTTGTCATTTTTCTTTACCGCTGTTTCCAATGGAACACCTACCATATTGGCATTGATCAACTTTTGATTAGCTTTTTCGTGGGCATATGCATAATCTTTTTCGATTAAAATATTATCGGCAGAAGTAATAATTTCTTTTGTTAATTGATAATGTTGAGGATTACTATAAAGATAACTGATTTTTGTAGTTAAGGAATCTGTTTGACTTCCATACATATAATCTGTAATTTTTTTACTTGTTAATGCTACTCGTCCTATTGATACGTAATCATTAAAATAATAGAACCTTTCTGGATTTTGTTCATAATTACCACCATTAATTATTCCCACATTAGATTCATTATCTTGTTCAAATACATTAACCGTCCTGATTCTATTTTCAATAAACTTTTCATAAAAATTTTCCTCTTTTTTAACAGGAATATAATTAGTTCCTTCTTTTTTGTATGAAATAGTCTCAATAAGATTCGTTTTTTTCCATTCAGGATAAATATATCTTGGATACGGAATAAATATGTTAGTTGTATATATTTTATCTACATCTTTTTCTTTATAATAATATTCTATTTTCCCAAGTTTATTATTTTCCTGTTCATTATCTACAATATATTCAGTCACCTTGTCATAAAATACAGGCGATCCATTACTATGAGATATTTCTACCATGGGGTTTGAACTAATAATATTCATCAATCTTACGTGAGTAATATTTCCCATAATTACTCTTGTTTTCCTGTTATAGAAATTGTCAAAATCAAAAGGGTTAGTTAATATTTTTCCAATACCAATATTATTAACTTTTTTAGAACCATAATCATATGATTTTTTTGACAAAACTGTATTGTTACTATCCGTATTAATAATATTTTTAATTCTTAATCCTCCAGCCTGTGTAGGTTGAATACTTTCGGGAGGTACAGGAGCATAATATTTATATGTACCTGAAACAGATATAAACGGACTATTACATGGGCTTCCACTTGATGGACCTGTTGCATTTTTGGTATCTAAATCAATTTTAATGTGAGAGCCTTGATGAATAAAAAATGTCATTGACTCAGTTTTAATATTATTGGATCCAGTTGGTCCATGAGTTACTGTTTTTGTTTCACCATCAACAGTTATTGTTGCTGTTAAAGGTTGTCCTAAACTGTAGTGTCCTGATAACATGATCGCGAAATTTACTGTTCCTAGAGGCTGTTGCGTAATTTGATATTCTTTTATGGTATGAGGTGAAGCAATGAGTCCTGATTCATCAGTACAACCAGAACTAGATTTTAACGCATATGCACTTGCTCCTGCCTGAAAAACTCCCAATCCTAGCTCCTGTTGTTTTGTTAAAAAATAATTTGGTTCATATTCATATGTTGTTGAACCACCTGTAGGATAGGTAATCTTATTAAGCACTCCCGATTTCATATAATTAAAGTTTGCCTGACGATTTTCGTTAGTTAACGTTCCTTTAATTAAGGCATCAGGTGAAAATAAATTTTCAAATAATGCATTATCAAATAACACTGTAGGTAGTAAAGTTGTGTTATTATTTTTTCCATTATAGTATCCCCAATAATCTATTCCATAAGTTGATTCTCTTGCCGGTAGAGGAGAACTATAATCATATCCAAATTTGAATTGATTTATTAGATCATTTTGTTGGTCATAAAACTTTACTGAATTTAGTTTTAGACTTTTTTTATAAAAATCCATAAACCAATAATTAACATCCGTAATCTTCGGTCTTTCAAAGTAATCATTATTATCAAAAATTATTTTGTTAATTAATTTGTTTTGCTTATTATATACTATTAAACCTGAAATTCTCGGTGGACGATTATTTAGTGGATAAACATCTTGACGATCTTCATTTCTGATAAATTCTACATATCCATCATTATATTTTAGCTTATCCATAACCAAAACATCTACTTCAGTTTCTAAATATTGTTTACTACCTGTAGGTACACCTCCAACATTATCGATCATACGGATCTTATTTTCAGAGGAAAATGTTCTATATGTTTTTGATCTGTACTTTACATATTCAATATTAATAGTGTCTTTTTTATCAGCAGATATAATTTCGGAAAGATACCACGAAGAAGTATATAGTGACGGCTGAGCATCATAACTTGTATTTCCATCAGTTTCACTTCGCATTTTAGTGTCCCACACCGTTTCCCAATTATCTTTATTTTCAAGGCTTTTTCCAAATCTATAGATAGTCCCTTTTTCGTCTTTCACAATAATACTCCCGATCCCAAATACTGCGTCTATCTTTTGAGGATCAAATTCTGCACTCACAACTTTCCCCTCATTATTTATATAAAATGCCCCAGAAAGTCCCACATTCGTCGAGATATTAAATTGATCTGGAGTCTTATCTTGATGAAAAGAAGAATTTCCACTTCCTTCTTCATATTCATTAAAATTATAATATCTTTTAATGGTTGAATTATTACCAATCGTTCCGAGTAGAGTACTGCTACTGCTAAGTTGATTTATATCATTATATACAGGTATAGAATTTCCACCTGTTAAGAAGCCATTTGGTTTATCATCAGGAATATCTTGTAAATTACGAAATATCATTCCTCCTGCGTTTAGCACCCATCCTAACCCTACTGAAGAAGCTTCTTGGTTTAGCTTAATACCACTAGCATGATATGAAAGTGAGATTGGCAATGATAAACTTCCACTTTTAATTATATACAATGGTATATCAATTTTAGGAACACCTGTTGAAGGATCAACAGGATAATTACCATATAATTCCAAATTGTAAACTTCAGGGGACGATACTTTGGGGATATATGGAATTGTTTGCTTCTGCGAACTTTGCGAAAAAAGTAAAATATTTACCGTTAGCGCTATTATTATCAATATTTTTTTCATTCGTGTTTATTTTTTAATAAGTTTTGCATTTGCAGTTTTACCAGAATCAGTTTTTATAGTCACCAGATAAGCTGCCTGAACCAAAGCCTGGGTATTTATCTTAGTCACTCTGTTTTTGGTTTTAATACTCTGAAGTTGTCTTCCACTCATGTCATACAGCAGAATATCAGCGTCTTTAAAATCAAAGCCCATTTCTACATAAGCATAATCTGATACAGGATTTGGGTATATCTTGATATCATATTTTTCAATTAACTGATCAACCTGTTTATCTCCCAGTTTCACAATTTTCCAGTTCTCTTTACCAAACTCTTCTGCGCTGGTTCCCGCCAGAATAATAGAACCGTCTCTGTTTAGCTTTAGGTCTGAAAGTCTCTCTTCTTTTTGCCTGGATTCTCCTTTTATATGTTTTCTCCACTGCTCATTTCCATTCTGGTCAAGGTATAGCATCCAGAAGGTTTCATCATCAGTTTCAATTCTTCCTTCAGCCTGCGTATAGCCTCCCAATAAGATTCCCTTGAAGATTTATCATCTGCTGAATGAAGAACGCTAATACCCATCAGGATATCCCTGTTACCCAAATTGTAAGACTTCTGCCACTGTTCATCTCCTCTTTCATTTAAAGCAATCAGCCAAAGGTCTGTTCCTTCTTCTAGACCTACTGTTTTATTGCCTGATCTTTCTGATCTGGATTCTCCAGCAATGATAAAGCCAGTTGAAGTTAATGCAAGGGTTCTGATATGATCATCTCCTTTTCCTCCAAAATTCTTTTCCCATTCCACTTTTCCGTTTTTGTCAAGCTTTACAATCCAGTAATCGCCTTCGCCGAAGTTTTCAGTTTTCTTAGAACCACTTACACAGCTTCTGGAATAGATGCCTAATAAAGCTCCGCCATCACGGGTAGGGACCATCTTTTCTACTTCATCTAAACCTCGCCCTCCTAATGTTTGTTCAGATAGTGTTTTTCCGTCCTTGTCTAATCTAATGATCAGAACATCTTTTGACCCATAACCTTTAGAGGAATTTTGTACACTTCCAGCAACCATGAATCCCTGATCTGTAGTCTGAATCACAGATCTTGCTTCTTCATCTGATGAGTTTCCTAGGGTTTTCTGCCATAATTCATCTCCAAATTCATTGATTCTAATTAACCAAATGTCGGAGCCACCTTTAGAATCCTCCTTTTTATCCAACCCCTTTCCTGAATATGAAGTTCCAGAAATCAGAAACCCACCGTCCTGAGTAGTAACCGTTGAAGATAAATAGTCGTGATTGTTTCCGGCAAAATACTTCTCAAAAACCTGTCCTCCCTGTTGATTTAATTTAATCAGGTGAAAGTCATAACCATTGTTTTGTCTGCTGTTTTGTTGAAGCTTATCAGTTTGAATGCTGCTTCCCGTAATAAGATACTGTCCGTCAATTGTCGTAGTGATCTGGCTTAAAAAATCCTGGGCTGAGGACTTTATATCTTTCTGCCACACCACTTCCTGGGCATGGATACCCAGGGCTGTACATAAGATAAATGCACTGAGATAGATCTTTTTCATTCCCGTGTTTTTTTTGAGTTGATAATTAGTTTTTTTAATAATGCAGCAAATTTAACATTTTTTAAGAAACAATAGACATTCGCATTTAAAAGAAAACAATTATATTTTTAAAAACATCAAATTATACTTATTTCACAAAAATATAAGGTTTAAACGACAAAACTTGTCGTATTAATAATGAATTTGAAAAGATGAAAAACAAATACGAAAAGCCTCATAAAAAACAGAATTACAAATTAAAATCATATTCGTAGACCAAATCAAAATTTCTTACCAATTCAAAAGTCTCACAGAGCGAAGTAGCAACTTTGTTAGGACGTAAGGACTTTCAAAGTTGCGAATGAGCTCCTAACTTCTCCGTGTAGTTGTAAAATCGCACGCATTTTAATAGGTAATATATCCTTTCTTAAAAACATAATTTTAGAAGCATTCCTTTTTATAAAGCTGGTTCGCATTAAGCTTTTAAAAAGTACAAATCAAGCCATCTACATATTGTAGATTTTAAGGTATCCAACTAAAAGGCGGACTTCTTAGAATTATAAGAGCCAATTAGAAGAACAAACTATGTCAAAATTTAAGTGGACTGTATCATTATGCAGATACTAACTGCCAACAGAAAAAAATTGTAATTCCACTTACTAATATCTCCATCAATAAAAGGCTGATAATTTAGCTTTCATTGATAATCAAAGCCAAATAGTTCCTTGCAACGCCATTGTAAAGGTATACATCATTTGCAGATTTAATTTTCTGAAAAATGAAATATGCTACATAAAGAAACTGTCAGTAAGGAAATGTGGGAACTTCTTCAAAAACTAATGAAAGAAGAAAGACTAAAGGACTTTACCCTGGTAGGTGGTACCGCACTCAGTCTAATGCTTGGCCATCGTTTAAGTATTGATATTGATCTGTTTACAACTAAACCATTTAATGAGAAGTCTGTCCTAAACTATCTTTCGAATAACTATCCTGTAGAAATTAAAAATACATTTGAAAACACATTACTTTTGAAAATATCTGAAATCAAGGTCGATATCCTTGCCCATCAGTATCCATGGCAATTACCTAGAATAATAACAAAAGAAGACATTAGGCTGGCATCCCTTGAGGATATAGGCGCTATGAAACTTCACGCTATATTTCAAGATGGAAGCAGAATTAAAGATTTCGTTGATATGCATTTTCTATTAGAACATAATTCCCTTAAGACTTATCTTGATTTTTATCAAAAAAAATACGGAGGAAATCCCTCACTTGCTGCATTAAGTTTACTACATCACGACAATATCGATAGGAATGTACAAGTAAAGATGATAAAAAGTAAAGATATAACCTGGCAAAAGATAGAGGAGAGATTAAAAAAGTCAGTACATAACCCATTACTTAAATTTACTGAAATCAAAGAGCAAAATAATAAACAAAAGAGACGTGGATTCAAGCATTAAACTTTTATATATCACTATTATTCAGTAAATTTATACTATGAAAACAGGAAATAAAAAAAGACCAAGTTTTGATATTGATCCTTCATTTTTTTGGGATTTTGATTTAGATGAGATGGATCTAGATAAAGCCTATAAGTCAATTATTGCCCGTATTGTTGAACGTGGCAATCAAAACGACATTGATAGAATTGTAGAATTTTATACTTACGAAAAAGTAGTCAAAGCAATTCGTGACGAAATCCATTTCCTTCCAAATTATGCAATTGATAAAGCTATAGAATTTTTCCCCGAACTTAAAAAAGAGGATATGCACTGCTATATCAATCGTAAGGATAAACCATATCATTGGATATAGCTAAGAAACTAGTTATTTGAGACATAACTCAAAAATATAATTGAAAGGAGCTACATTGGAAATAACAATGGCAATAGTAATGGATAAACGATTATGAATTGCAAAAATTACTATCTTTCCAACCACTTACAACAGCCTAAAACCTTTCACGATACATTGCATAGATATGAATTGCTTCCAAAATTTATTATCTTAGTAATTAGTCACAGCGCTTGTTTCATTGGTATATGTGCTGTTAAGTTGTGAATTGCTTTCAAAAATCATTACCTTAGTGATTAATCACAGCTTTCAATCATGAACCTAGACTATCAAATAAATTGTGAATTGCTTTCGAGAATTAGTATCTTCTTGTAGTCATAGCCAAACCAATGGGGAAACATATTAGTAGTTATCTGTGAATTGTTTTCAAAAATTATTACCTTAGTGATTAGTCACAGCATTTAATTCCCGGAAGTAATGAGGCTCATGGCTGTGAGTTGTTCTCAAAAAATTGTTACCTTAGTGATTAGTTACAAGTGCCTTTGAGTGAAGTTCTCACGGAAATGGTTGTGAATTGCTTTCGAAAATTATTACTTTAGTGATTGGTCACAGCAGTGTTTTATTATCACCTACAGGCGATACAGTTGTGAATTGCTTTCAAAATTTACTATCTTCGTGATTAGTCACAACATTGGATTACAATTCGTCAATACGGAAGTAGTTGTGAATTGCTTTCAAAATTTACTATCTTCGTGATTAGTCACAACCGGCATTTCATCCATTGTTTGTTAACCCCAATTGTGAACTGCTTTCAAAATTATTATCTTTGTGATTAGTCTCAGCTCTTTCTATTTCTTCCATGTTTTTCCATGGAGTTGTGAATTGCCTTCATAAATTATTATCTTCGTGATTAGTCACAGCCATTTACCGGATTCAAATCACAAACACAACGTTGTGAATTGCTTTCAAAAATTATTACCTCCGTGATTAATCACAGCAAACCTGGACTGAACTAAAAGAGACCATGTGTTGTGAATTGCTTTCAAAATTATTACCTTCGTGATTAATCACAGCTCTTCAACCTTCCGGAAGACCAGTTTATCAGTTGCGAATTGCCTTCAAAAATTATTCCTTCGTGACCAGTCACAGCAAACTAACCAAAGTGTAGCTTTTTGATTTAGTTGTGAATTGCTTTCAAAAAATATTATCTTCGTGATCAGTCACAGCACTAAATTATGAAACAGTTACAACTCGATTGGTGTGAATTGCTTTTAAAAATTGTTATATTCGTGATCAGTCACAGTTTTAACTACACGAATTATCGTAAATTTACTGTTGTGGATTGCTTTCAAAAATTATTATCTTCGAGATCAGTCACAGCTACGGAAACCCACAATACCAAATCAACTAAGTTGTGAATTGCTTTCGAAAATTATTACATTCGTGATCAGTCAAAGCATGTTTCAAAGCAATCTGGAATTTACTTTGGTTGTGAATTGCTTTCAAAATTATCACCTTTGATTAGTCACAACGAAGTAAGAAAAGAAGCAATCGAGTCAGTAGTTGTGAATCGCTTTCAAAATTATTACCTTCGTGATCAGTCACAGCAAACTAACCAAAGTGCAGCTTTTTGATTTAGTTGTAAATTGCTTTCAATAAATATTATCTTCGTGATTAGTCACAGCTTAGAGCACAAAGACCCCATGCGGAGGACTGTTGTGAATTGCATTCAATCTTTATTATCTTAGTGATTAGTCACAGCATTGGAAATATTTTGCGTAACGAATTCGTTGTTGTGAATTGCTTTCAAAAATTATTACCTTCGTGGTTAGTCACAGCGAAAAGAGATTAATCCGAATCGAAAACGACGTTGTGAATTGCTTTCAAAAAATTATTACCTTCGTGATTAATCACAGCATCGCCAGGAACCGGTATGATTTAACGAACGTTGTGAATTGCTTTCAAAATTATTATCTTAGTGATTAGTTACAGCAATAAAACTAGCTATGAGTCACCAAGAGAAGTTGTAAATTGCTTTCAAAATTATCACCTTCGTGATTAGCCACAGCACCAGATATTCAGACGTTGGAAAAGGCATGGTTGTGAACTGCTTTCAAAAATCACTATCTTCGTGATTAGTCACAGCCTGGAATAAAAACTCCAAAAGAGCTAACTAGTTGTGAATTGCTTTCAAAAATTATTATCTTCGTGATTAGTCACAGCGTTAAGGCCGTAAAGGGTTTGTTTTTTATCGTTGTGAATTGCTTTCAAAAATTATTATCTTCGTGATTAGTCACAGCAACCATGAAACAGTTAGAGATAAAAACAAAGTTGTGAATTGCTTTCAAAAATTATTATCTTCGTGATTAGTCACAGCTTCACACTATTTCAGGACGCTTCTCAGAGCGTTGTGAATTGCTTTCAAAAATTATTATCTTCGTGATTAGTCACAGCTGAAAAAATTTTAGACAGATATCTGCACTAGTTGTGAATTGCTTTCAAAAATTATTATCTTCGTGATTAGTCACAGCCAAACTTGTAATACATAGCAAAAGCGTTCTGTTGTGAATTGCTTTCAAAAATTATTATCTTCGTGATTAGTCACAGCAAACTGCATAAATGAAAGGATTAATTACTGGTTGTGAATTGCTTTCAAAAATTATTATCTTCGTGATTAGTCACAGCTGCCTCCTCGTCTCGGTCGTTTGAACATGAGTTGTGAATTGCTTTCAAAAATTATTATCTTCGTGATTAGTCACAGCAACCGATACCGGTACGTTTGTTCTGTTTTTGTTGTGAATTGCTTTCAAAAATTATTATCTTCGTGATTAGTCACAGCTAAAGTTAAAATGCAGTGATGTAATATTGGGTTGTGAATTGCTTTCAAAAATTATTATCTTCGTGATTAGTCACAGCAAAGAACAGTGGCGGAAAAAGACAAAGACGGTTGTGAATTGCTTTCAAAAATTATTATCTTCGTGATTAGTCACAGCTTTCAGAAGGACAGTTTACAATCGAATATGGTTGTGAATTGCTTTCAAAAATTATTATCTTCGTGATTAGTCACAGCGTAATTGAAAATATCTTCATCAACTAAGGCGTTGTGAATTGCTTTCAAAAATTATTATCTTCGTGATTAGTCACAGCAGACCCTTACAAGTTCTATCATAGGGAGTAGTTGTGAATTGCTTTCAAAAATTATTATCTTCGTGATTAGTCACAGCAACGTCGAAAAAATCGTGGTGAAGATGTTTGTTGTGAATTGCTTTCAAAAATTATTATCTTCGTGATTAGTCACAGCAGGCTGAAACACTGGAAGCATTAGAACAGTGTTGTGAATTGCTTTCAAAAATTATTATCTTCGTGATTAGTCACAGCTTGATGGTGACAATTACATTTGGGGAGATAGTTGTGAATTGCTTTCAAAAATTATTATCTTCGTGATTAGTCACAGCAAACTTAAAATTTTGGTGAATACTGAAGCGGTTGTGAATTGCTTTCAAAAATTATTATCTTCGTGATTAGTCACAGCGAGACAGCAAAACAGAAGTTGGATGATGCTGTTGTGAATTGCTTTCAAAAATTATTATCTTCGTGATTAGTCACAGCGATAACGCCTTTTTCAACGTCTATTCGGTTGTTGTGAATTGCTTTCAAAAATTATTATCTTCGTGATTAGTCACAGCACGGTATGATAGTACATGAGTACATAACTAGTTGTGAATTGCTTTCAAAAATTATTATCTTCGTGATTAGTCACAGCTTTACTGAAGTGGAGCTTCCTGTTAACCATGTTGTGAATTGCTTTCAAAAATTATTATCTTCGTGATTAGTCACAGCTACGCCTTGAAATTGATATGCAAGTTTCAAGTTGTGAATTGCTTTCAAAAATTATTATCTTCGTGATTAGTCACAGCCTCAAAAAATAATCTACTGGTTTTCAGTAGATTATTTTTATATTTAGAATTTAAAATTTAGAATAATTCAAGCTGCTGAAAGGTTGGAGGTGGCTCTTCTTTATTCCTGGCAAAGAAGATTTCAATATCTCCAAATTGTTTGTCCGTGATACACATAATGGCCACTTTCCCGGCTTTTGGAAGTATAAATTTAACTCTTTTAATATGAACCTCAGCATTTTCCCGGCTCGGACAATGGCGTACATACATTGAGAACTGAAACAAGGTGAAACCATCATCAATGAGCGCTTTCCGAAAGCGGTTAGCATCTTTCATATTCGCTTTGGTCTCAGTCGGGAGATCATATAATACTAAAACCCACATAATCCGGTATGCGTTAAACCTTTCGGCGTTCATAACAGTTCAGGATAAGAAATCAGTCTTTTTTCTCCTGTATAGCATTTGTAAAGCGACGAAGCCGTCATTTTTACAGCAACCAGCAATGGCCTTGTTTTATCATCAATACGCACATCTTTGGTTGCAATCTGCAGAATATGAGCCTTAAATTCTTTCGCCAGTTCTTCTGCATCAGGATAAATTTTCAGCCACTGCATTACTAGTAAATCAATAAACGGACGATAAGGTTCCATCAGATCATCGGCAAGGCAGTAAGGATTATATTTATTTTTATGAAAAATTCCCAATACGGGCAATAATCCTGTTTCAACAATAGCCCTGGCAACAATACTTCTGAGAACCGCATACCCGAAATTAAAGAACTGATTGGGTGATTCTCCGAAACGCTGTCTCAAAAAATCAAGGCTGATCAGATATTTCCAATAATGCTGAGCTGCAATACCTTCCATATTGCTTAAATCCCCAGACTTTACATTTGTTTGGTATTCAACCATTGGTTCATAATAGTTTCCCAACTTCATCAGAACATTTTTCTGATTTTCGATCTTACATTCCACGGTCTGTTTCCAAAGTTGCTTTTTCAGCGGTTCACTGGCTTCAAGCTGATCTTTTACCCGGTCAGAATGTTCAGTATGACCATACAGTGGAAGCATAATTCCGAGAGGTAAATGATGCGCATCACAACTAATGACCACCACATTATTTCCCATCATCTTCTGAATCAAATTATGCGAAATGGTAATCTGATAATGATCCAGCATAAGCAAACCCAAATCTTCCACAGGAACACTCCCCTTTTCCATTTTGGTTTCTGGACAGAGGATTTTCAGCTGCTCATCTTTGAGCTTAAGATAAGCGGGATTACCGATGTAGATTGAACGGGTAATCATAATTATATCTTTGCAATGTTCCCTAAACGGTCGACTTTAAGTTTTACACAGTTTTCTTTTATCATAATGGGCTTGGCGTTTTTATCAAACATACAACTCCCATCATAGAAATTCTGCATTCTCTCACCTTTACTATTTGTACCATTTTCATTTTTTATTATTTCTGTCGCATTTGCGTAAGGAATAAAATGTCCCTCACCTCCTGTACAACTAACAAATTTATATATCCTTTTAACTTGTTCATCAGAAAGGCTTTCAAAATCGATATTTGTCATATTACCCCGCTCATCATCAGATAGAATATAAACCAAATCATTCGGGCATAAATAGAAATCATTTGTACTTCTTAAGTCAACCACAGGTAAACCTTGCTTTTGCCTTTCAATCACCTCATTCAAAGGAATGGTTTCATAGCTTCTCTTGCCGTTTTTATCTTCGTACACTCCAAAAAACAAATTGGTTCCTTTTGCGGCTTCTACGTATTTATCTTTTTTATTTCCGGATTGTCCTACCTGAAATTTACTACCCAGTTCAAAAACCCTTACTTTGTTGATGGGCTGATGAGGTTTACCATCATTATACTTCTCAATACTTTTATTCAAATCTTCAATTCCTTCGGGTGAAAAAGCCAATTCCGTATTTCCGTCTTTATGCATTATATAATTTTTGAGAATTTTTTGAATCCCTGTATCAGTAATGGAGCCTATTGATTTTAAATCGAATGAAGCGTCAAGGCTTTTCCTTGTTGCTGTTAAAATTTTTCCTTTTGGGACTTTTACCCAAGGTAAATCTACTTTACCGGAAACCGTATCTTTATGCATTGGTTTTCTAATCGCCCAATTTATTCCCTTTTGCTTTATTCTTGTCTTATTTCTTACACCATCTTTCTCTACATATTTTTCGTAATAATTCGTTGCTTTATTAATGACCCTAAGGTTTTGTTTAAAACTTACAATAACCGTTTCCAAATTATGCATAGCATCAACAGTAAAATTTTTCCAGGGTTTTAAAAATTGTTTTGGCACTTCTCTTTCGATCTTCTCCCCTGTTTGCGTATGGAAATAAACAACTCTTTCAAACTTCATTAATTTCTTTTTCAAATCATAGCGTTTGGTTTCCGATTTTGCCGATTGATTATTTAATAAATTTACGTGATCCTTTGTAGCACAAGCAATTACCAAAGCGTCTAGAGCATGATGACGATGGTCGATCCTTTTTTTAGAAAAACCTTTCGAATACTCAATTGGAACGGTCGGCAAAAACTTTTGAAAATTTTCGTTCCAGGCGGTAAAATCCGTCGAATTGGTCAACTGATTCATTCTTTTAAAACGGGGTAAAATCAAGTCATTCCAAACATCATTCAGCCCCCAGTCCTTTTTCAATTGGGTAGTAATTTTTCCATTTCCGGGAACAATGCTTTTAGAATTTACTCCTTCATCCGAACCATCTTCTAAGCGAACAATATTAGAAAGTATACCGGAAATATATTTACTGATATAACGAGTATCATTGATCTGACGTTCAATCATTTTTTCAGGAATATCTTCTAAAAGAAGTTTATTTCTTTTACTTCGGTTATTGGCGTAGTGCTTCTTAACAAAATCTTCGTATTGATCAATATCAAAAACCTTCACGCTTTTACCCAAACCAAGTTCAATAATAGTTCCTCCAAACTGCTTAATAAATCCAAGTCCGATATAATTATCCTTCAATTTGTTAACTGCCGATTCACAAATAATTTTATTACTAAAACTATCATCAAAGTATCGACTTTGTGGGATAATATGTTCAATTTCATATTCTGGCGTAAACAATTTATTTAGTGGAATCATTTGCCCGGTATAAGGCGATTTGTATTTCTGTTCCAGCCAAAGTTTATACCGTTTTAAATCTGAAGGAGAAGGTTGCGCCGTTTTGCTTATTTTTAAATATTCATCTTCAATTTCAATGCCTGAATTTAAAACACCGTCCTCATAAATTTTCAGAATTTCTTGTTGCTGGGGTGAAAACGGACGAACATTTTCTACAGCATGATCATTCATCATTTCAGCTAATAGAGCTTTGATGCGGAGATTCGTATTTTCATTTTCAATAATTTGGCTCGTAAGTTTCTTTCTATCTTCAGCCGGAAGTTTCATTTCCCTTCCCAACTCTATATGAATTTCATTGAAGAAGTCTTTTGCTCCTTTTCCGTATTTTAGCCAAATATCTTTCACAACACGTAAAGTCTCAGTAATGACCTGCTCTACAATTGGATTGCGAAGCGAGTGGTGTTTAAAATCTTTTAAAAATTCTTCCAAATCATCAGCTGAATTCCATTTCGCTGTTATTGATGCTTCCGAATGTCTTCCATATACAATATATTGAGCCAGCCACAATTGTAAACCCTGGAAATCATTTTCATTCGTAAGATGGACTGCCTTTTCTCTTACCTTATCTTTTATATTTTCATCATATTCTCCATTAATGATCTTCTTAATCCTGTCTTTTGAAGACTGATCAATATTGGCATAATCCCAATATTTGCCCAATCGCATTATAGGCAACAATTTCTTAATTGCTTTTTCCGAATAGGAACCATATTCGCTTTTAAATGGTGGAAATTTTCTGAAAGCCTCGAAAAAAGAACTTTCGTCTAGATGATGTTTTGATGCAAAGGTTTTTAAGGCTTTTTCGTATTCTATTTTATCATTGACAGAATAGATAATATGCCAAATCTGTTGTTCGATTTCCCTGGTCAGAAAATCATCGGAAATATTTTCTACTTTTTCCAATCGAGTTGAAATCATCGTCTTCGTTTCATTGCAGGGGTATTTTTTATCCTCTACAAAATTCCAACGATGTGTTTTCTCATTGAGCTTAAAATGTTTCAATAGAGCTTTTTGATCAATTTCTTTTCTGTTATTTAAAAACTCAAACAGATTTTCGATATCCTGGGTAGTGGTTAAAAATTCTTTGATAACGTTTTCATCATTATCTTTTTTATATAGATTAAGATTAAAAATCCATTGCCAGAGACGAAACTCCTGATAATATGGATTCGATTTTGGAATGGCTTTTAAATATTGTGTATGTTCTGCTCCATTTTCATCTTTGTATTTTCTGAATTCCAAAGTACAGTTGGAAATAGAAGACTTCTGGCTTCTCAACGGTCTTTGGTAGAAAACAATATCCTCCATAAAAAGATGTACAAAATCTTTTTTACTTAAAGTCAGTTGATGGGCTTCATTATTTCTGTACAACTCGCGAATACAACTATTATATAAATCATCATTTTGTAATTCCTGATGGAACTGCTTTTGCTTTTCTAATATCTGCCTGAGTTCTTCTTTATAGAATTTTCTTTCAATCGTACGAACTAGTTTCCCTTTGATTTTTTGTTTGGGATTATTAAGGAGAGTTTCGTAAATATATATTCCAACGGTTTTATGAGACTGCTCGATTTCCTGCTCTGTTTTCTTCTTTACCAAAGTCCAATCGTTCTCACCCGGTGCCCGGAAACTTCTTTTTTCATTTCCGTCTTTGTCTGTTTTAACACTTCCATCATCATTCAAATCAGTTGTTACAATAAAATCTCTTGTTTTATCTTTCCAATCAAACAACGATATTTTACTTGCCCTTCTGTAAATCCATCCATTTTCTAAAACCAAAGAATACCATATATCTGATTTGCTTTTTTGTGGCTCATCTGCTAGAACATCCACAACTTTTAAAGAATAAAATTCAACAATTTTATTAGGATTTTCTTCCTCTTCTTCCCCACGCAATTGATAATATCCACGTTTTTGGTTAAAATTCAAAAGAATCCAGGCCAACTCCTCTTTTTCAATTTTTTGAGAAAGTGCCTTTTTACGGAGATAATAAATCGTCCAGTCGTACGGTATTTTTAAATCCTGTCCGTTCGTTTTAAAATCTTCAAGCATCTCGTTGAAAGAGTTTTGGAACAGAAATGAAAAATGTCCTTCAATATTTTTCCAGGCCAATTTTGGTTCAGTTTCAACTTTGAACTTCCCAAATCGTTTTTCAAAATCAATCTGTGAAGCATAGTGTTCTGGAAGGGAATTCAAAATGTTTAAAACCCTGTGAAGCCTCTCCCTTCGTAGAAGAAATCGTTCACGTAATCTTCTTACACTTCTGTATTTTGTACGTTCCGCAGTTTGCGAAACAGAATTCCCTTTACCAAAATCGCCCAAAATATCTTGAGACATCGGAATTATCCTGGTCCCCATTCCAAGAATTTCACCTTGTTTGTTTTCAAAATCCTGTTTTACTAAAGCCCACCCAATAGAGTTTGTTCCCAAGTCCAGTCCAAGTATATTTTTCATCGCTATTAATTTTGATACCACATAAAAATAGTAATAAAAAAAATATTCAAATTATGGATTCCCATAAATACAGTTATTTTTTTTCTTTTATATTTGTATCAATAATTTTGAAAGCAATTCACAATAAGGATTATTCCGTTGTGAAAACATTTAGCGCCTCGACTACCTTCGGGGCATTTTTATTAGAATTATCATCTTTAATACATCAAACCTTTAAGATTATTTAAATCTTCAACAAAATGGTTCGAGAATTGTTCTTCCATGACTACTTAAAGCTCACTTTTCTATATTTCCTGCACAGGCAATAAGAAATACAAAGAAAAATTATGCCTGTGACTTCCTCTTTTAGGATATCTGTAAGTCCAAAGTTTAAATTTTGAATTAAATCAAAATTTATAAAAATGGATACAATAACGAAAAATGATTTAACAGCATTGAGAAACCTAATAGTTTCGGATATTGAGAACCTACTAAAATCTAAGCTAGCTAATTCAAGAGAGGATGAAGAATTTGGCTGGATGCGGAGTAAGGTAATTCGCAGAAAACTGAATATTTCTGCTTCGACATTACAAAACCTCAGGATCACTGGCAAAATTCGATTCAAGAAATTATTGGGCTCGTATTATTACAATTGTGAAGACCTTCAACATCTATTTGATTATGAAAAGGAATGATATACAATACTGGTTTGATTTCCTTGATGAAATTCAAAGTGATCCAAAATTGAATGTTTGGCATATTGCTTTGTTAACTGCAATTGCCCGCCTTGCTTGCAAGCAAAATGAAAAATGGATTATCAGAGTGAGCAGGAGGAAGCTTATGGAGTTTTCGCATATCACTACAATAACCAGTTATCATAAATATTTTAAGCAACTTCAGCAGTTTGGATACATTAAATACATTCCATCTTATCATCCAGATTATCGCAGCACAGTAGAAATTCTGTCTATACAGAAAAGCTGAGACAGAAAAACAATCCCCTCAAAACTTTATGCATTGCGGGGATTGTTTCTATTAAATAATAGCCTTTGCCCTAATGAGCATATTTTCAAAAGCATTACATCTCTCAGCAAGAGAAAGCTCTGAATAAGCGTTCCGAGTGTTTTTTAAATCATGGAATTCTTCTTCGAGCTGTTCGAGAAGTTTAGCCAAATCCCTATTGAAATTATTGTTACCTCTTAGCTTGGCTTCAAGATCTTTCATTTCTCTAGCAATTGATTCCTGTTCAGTGATTGCATAATCCTCTGTCTGTTTCACTGAATGATGACCCAGCATTTCTTTAACAACGTGTATTGATACACCGTTGTTTAAAGTAACCGTACTGGCAAAAGTACGTCGTGCTTTATGAGTATTAAGTATTACATTAACATTACATAAAACCGCTATCTCCTTTAGATATTCATTCATTTTCTGATTTGAGCGACCAGGCAGTACGGTGCTTCTTTTTATGCATAATGGATCATCTTTATATTTCGATACAATTTCCAGCGCTTTAGGCAAGAGTGGGATATCAGTGTCAGATTTTGATTTTTGCCTGCTGGACATAATCCAGGCACTTCCATCATTAGCTTCTTTAATATCTTCCCATTTGAGTTGGAAAGCATCTATATAGGACAATCCTGTGTAACACTGAAAAACAAAAATGTCCCGTACTACCGACAACCTTTCTGAGCTAAATTCTTTTTCTTCAATTCGTTTTAGTTCAGCTTTTGTCAGCGGCTTCTTTTTAACCTTGGTTTTCTTTCCAATAAATAGCTTAAACGGATCTTTAGGAATAATTTCTTTTGCAACAGCTCTTAATACTATTTTCTTAAAATTGCTAATATACTTCAATGAAGTATTGTTAGAACATTTCCTTACTGTTTTTAAGTACAAATCATAATCCTTTACAAACTCGTAGTTCAGTGTTCTGAACTCTACGTCTTCTTTATTATATTGATACTTGATAAATTCTTGAACATGGGACCTTGCGGTAATATAACGGTCATGTGTTCCTTTGGCATATTCTGCGGTCTCTACCAATTTACCCATCTCATCATTATGTTCCTGAAATTCTTCAAGCACCTTATTTCTAGGTTTATATTTTCCGTTTACGAAGTTTATAAGATCAATTGAGGTAATGGGAATACCATTATTCATAAGCTCAGTTCTGTGGCTGTTAATCTTAGTCATTAAAGATTCCAGGAAAAGGTTAATAATCTTTGCATCTTCTTTCGTACCCACAGCTTTGCCTTCTTTCTGATCCCATCGGTTGGGATACCATTTTCTTTTCGTAGAGGTTTCTTTTGGAATACCATCTACAGTTATCCGCACATAAATATGGCGGACCTTTTCATTTTTTGAGCTCTTTAAAAAGAAAGTGAGCCCATAGCTTTGTTCTACTAACATAATTCAACATTTTTTAAGGTTATAAATGTCAAACTAAAAGTTCCTCGAATCAAGATGTTTAGATTTGCAACGTGTTCATTACACATTGTTTAAATGCATTTTTACAGCTTTTTAAGTCTGCTTTCTATGGCAATTTTCAATCAATTTAAAAATTGCCACACAATTGCCACAAACTTTTGGAGTATTTTTGAAAATTACAGCAATTGCAATAAATAAAAAATCCTGCAAATCATTGATTTTGCAGGATTTAAATATTTTTTGATGCTTTTTGAAAACTTACGTTTTTGCATCTTGCGGAGAGTGAGGGATTCGAACCCCCGGACCTGTTACAGTCAACAGTTTTCAAGACTGCCGCAATCGACCACTCTGCCAACTCTCCCTAAACTCCGGCTATACCGTTGTTTTCAGTGGTGCAAATATAGAACGATTTTTAATTTCTGCAAAACTTTTCCCACACAAATTTTAACAAAACTTAATAATAGACTAGGAATCAGGGGAATTATTTTTCACTCTTTCGCTAAAGTTTCAATATAAAAATCTAAAACACCCATGTTTTGGGGAATCCCATCATAGAAAGGCTTTTGTATGACAAAACTTACAGCTATATTTACAAACACACATATTTTTCACTACATTTGTAAAAACACAGCCACCCTATGACAATGGAAAAACTAAGAACTTTAAGAAAGCAGAAAGGCTATACTCAGCAGCAGATTGCTGATCTTCTTGCGACCGATGTCTCCAACTACAGCAGAAAAGAAAATGGAGATGTCAGAATATTTGATGATGAATGGGAAAAACTGGCCAAAGCACTAGATGTTTCTGTAGAAGATATTAAAGAGGAGAAAGCTCTTCAAACACAAAATCAGAACTCTACTCTTAATGACAACTCAAGTCTTAATGATAATGCAAGCATTAATTACAATCTTTTTTGTAACGTTCCCAATTACTTATTAGAAAACCAACAGGAATACATTAATCTTCTGAAAGAGCAGATTAAAGCTTTAAAAAAAGAAAATGAAAAACTAAAAAAGGGATAATCACCACCACATAAAGAACAAAACGGCTTCCAATGGAAGCCGTTTTTATTTTATACCTGTAAAAGCTACCTATTCCCTATCAACAATGGAAATAAAACTGTTTTTTAAAAAATCAGACGGATATACAAACTGATCTCCATCTTCTCCCTTTACTACAATTGCGCCCTGTTCATCATTAAGGCATTTGTCCAGCTGGGTTTTCATGTCATTAAGGGCTCCATTGGGAACTTCAATGATATAGGTTCCGGTAACGTGTGTAACTTTTATGATTTTTGTTTCCATTTTGTTTTTGATTATGGGCTAATTTAGGGATTTTACTTTACGCAAAACAAGATGATCATAATAACTTATCTATCACTTTTACTCAATTGTATAGTCGTAACCACCCCGTCAAAAATTCAAAGAATTTTTGCCACCCCTCCGATGGAGGGGAATGTGTACGTCTTCAGTTGTTATATAGGTGGTCATGAGGACTTTGGAAGTATTTCTGGAAAATAAAGCTATTTATCTAATTTCTTATCGAATATTGGGTATGGAGAGATGTTGAATGTTGTAAGCGCAAAGGCGCAAGTAATATTAAAAAAAGACTGTTATAAGGTGCAAAGATTTTATCTCCGATAAAATTGATAACGTATATTCTTTACTGAAAATCTCATATTGAGCGAAGTCGAAATGTTCTTACACCTTAAAATCATACATAAAGTGAAAAAAACCTTTGCGACATTGCGATTACCCAACAAAGCTCAGGTATATAGGAACAAAAAAGCGCACCCTTCGGGTACGCTTTGTATTGTATACACTGAATACTATCCGTGTAATTCAGCTAAATATTTCTCTGCATCCATTGCCGCCATACATCCGCTTCCCGCAGCTGTAATAGCCTGTCTGTAGATATGATCCTGAACATCTCCGGCCGCAAATACCCCCGGAAGATTCGTTCTTGAAGAACCTTTTTCAGTCACAATATATCCGTTTTCATCAAGATCTACCTGACCTGCGAAGATATCCGTATTCGGCTTGTGACCGATGGCGATAAAGATCCCTTCCACATCCACTGTAGATTTCTCCTGAGTCTGATTGTTGATGATTACAGCTCTTTCTACAAGGCTGTTTTCTCCTTCAATCCCGATTAATTCATGGTGGAATTTCACTTCGATATTCGGCGTATTTTCCACTCTGTGAACCATTGCTTTTGAAGCTCTGAAAACATCTTTTCTTACCAACAGCGTTACTTTTTTACAAAGCTTTGCTAGGTATGTAGCCTCTTCAGCAGCTGTATCACCCGCTCCTACTACTACAACATCTTTTCCTCTGTAGAAGAATCCGTCACAAGTAGCACAAGCTGATACACCGCCTCCTGCATATTTTTTCTCATCTTCAAGACCTAAATATTTTGCAGTAGCTCCTGTAGAGATAATAACTGTTTTGGCAAGGATCTCCTTGTTTCCTGCATATAATTTGTGAACACCGCCTGTTTCCTTAGAGAATTCAGCTTTAGTGATCATTTCGTAATGAACTTTGGTATCAAATCTTTCTGCCTGTTTTTGCAGATCCATCATCATTTCAGGACCTGTAATCCCGGCTGGATACCCTGGGAAGTTATCCACTTCAGTAGTGGTTGTTAATTGTCCGCCCGGCTCCAAACCTGTATACAATTCAGGTTTTAAGTCTGCTCTTGCTGCATAGATAGCAGCTGTGAAACCAGAAGGCCCAGATCCAACGATCACACAATCTAAAATGTTTTGCTCCATAATTTGCTTTGTTCGAAAAGATTTAATTTGAATTAGACCGCTAATTTCGGAATTTTTAATTTCTTTTTAAAGTTATTTTAATGATACTTGTCAATATCTGATATGTTGAATTTCGATGGTAACTGTTGTGGGGTGAATTCCGGGGTTCGGGATTCGAGATTCGGGGTGCGGGTTTCGGGATTCGGGTTATTGTGTTACGGAATTTAGATTGGCAGGAAATTTAAAACTTTTTTTAATGTCCTTTATCCACCATATCCCGAATCTCACTATCCCGTAACACGCATCACGCAACACGCAACACGCAACTCGCTACCTCGCATCTCGCCTCACACCTTCATTTTAATCTTATCTACATTGATGATCTTATACACAAGTTCCCGAATAAGCTCAGCTTCTCCCATATTTACCGCTCCAAGTCCTTTTCCTTTCATATCGAATTCACGTAAAATAGAAATGACTCTTGTAGCATGTTTCAAAGGGTAAAGTCTGGCACTTTCCGCGTAGTCTTTGATAAAATAAGGATTCACTCCCATCTGTGAAGCAATGGTCTGTGGAGACTGCCCTGCCATGGTCTGATAGATAATAACGTTTGAAAAATAATTATAAAGGCTTGCCAGCATCATGACAAAAGGATTATTCTTCGGGTTTTTACCCATAAAATGAGCAATCTTAAAGGCTGCATTGGCATTTTTAGTTCCTAAAGCCTTCTGGAGCTCAAAAATATTATATTCTTTGCTGATTCCTATATGATTTTCAACGATGGTTCCATCAAGGATTTCTCCTTCTTTAAGGATCATCTTCAGCTTGTTCAGCTCGTTGGCAATTCTGGACAGGTCATTTCCCAGATATTCTGCCAGCAGATGGGAAATATTGGGAGCTGTATTGATTTTAAGCTTTACACACTCATCTGAAATCCATTTGGCAAGGTTGCTTTCCTTTACAGATTCGCTAAGGAAAAGAACTTTGGCTTTATCTAAAGCTTTGGCAGCCTTTTTTCTGCTATCCAGTTTCTTGTGTTTATGAGCAAAAACCAATACCGTTGAAGGAACGGGATTTTCTACATAGGCTTCCAGAATTCTGTTTTCCTCTTCATTGAATCGTAAATCCTGAGCTTCTTTCACAATAATCACCTGTTTGTCTCCCATCATCGGAAACTGTCTTGCCAGGGAAAGAACTTCCTGATAAGAAGTATCTTTTCCATAAGTAACAGTCTGGTTGAAAGCTTTTTCATCTTCTTCCAAAAAGTTATGTTCAAGAGCCTTTACAGCGACATCAATAAAGTAAGCTTCTTCTCCGTGGAAAAAATAAATAGGTAAAACTTCTTTATTTTTAATATTTTTGAGGATTAAATCTAATTCTTTCATCTTATTAATGGAACTTCCAAAACTGAATTTTCAGGAAACTTTTGATTTTAAATTCAAGAAAGACAAAGATAAGTTTTTTATTTATGATTTGGTCCGCAAAACTTATCTTCTGCTCACTCCTGAGGAATGGGTCAGACAACATTGGGTACATTATTATCTTACTGTAAAATCCTACTCCACATCTGCCCTGATTACCGAAAAAAAGATTATCCTGAATGGTCTTACCAAAAGAATTGACCTTCTGGTTACTGAAAAAACCGAACCTATAATTCTGATTGAATGTAAAGCTCCGCAGATCAAATTAACGGAAAAAACTTTTGAACAGACTGCCCGATACAATTCTATTATCGGTGCCAGGGAAATTATTTTAACAAACGGTTTGCAGCACATTAATGCCTATTATGAAAATGAGCAATACCAGTTTTACAAACCTGAGTAAGGCTTATAACATCAGATAATTTCTGAAAAGTATTAAATAATATTCTATCAATATTCTTTCTGAGTTATTTTTATTAATTTCGATAAGATTTTTTCTCAACACTAATATCACAAATTTTTACACGAATTGCACAATTGTTATTGGTTGTATTTGTGAAAGGATTAGTGTAGTTTATATTAAAATAAATTACAAAAATATGATACGTTCCATCTTATTAACTGCAATGATTATGGCTTCAGGAAATCTTTTCAGTCAGATACTTAAACCTGTTTCCTACCAGGACGGTTCCCAGAAACTTAATGGTCTCATCACTTCCAATGCCGGAAAAAAACTTCCCGGAGTACTGATTCTTCCAGCCTGGAAAGGTATTGACGAAGAAGCTAAAACAGCCGCTATTGAACTCGAAAAGCAAGGGTATATTGCTTTTATTGCTGATATTTACGGTGAAGGGAAAATTCCTGCAGATAACGAATCTGCTGCAAAAAGCTCAGGGTATTACAAACAGAATTATCAGGAGTACCAGAAAAGAATTTCGCTGGCATTGGAGCAGTTGAAGAAAAACGGAGCCATTTCTGATAAGGTAGCAGTAATCGGCTACTGCTTCGGAGGTACGGGAGCATTGGAATCCGCAAGAGGACATCTGCCTGTAGCAGGTGTTGTTTCCATCCACGGAAGTCTGGGCAGAGATCAGAGCAGAAAGAATGAAGCTTTGACAGCTAAAATTCTTGTTGAAAATCCGGCAGATGATAAAAGCGTGACCCCTGAAGATTACAATAACCTCATCAAAGAAATGAACGATGGAAATGCCGACTGGCAGATTATCACGTATGCCCATTCCAAACATACTTTCACAGATCCGAAATCACCGGATTATAATCCGGCAATGGCCAAAAGAGCATGGAACCACACATTGCTGTTCCTGAAAGAAATTTTGAAATAAACATAAAAAAGGCAAATTCGTGAATCAATGAATTTGCCTTTATTTTTTACCTGAATCAATTATGGTTGAGCCTCCAGCTCAACATCATATTTTTTTGGAGAATATTTGGTAAGAGAACCTGTTGCAGCATCAATTCCCACTCCTATTGCTCCTCCAAGAATAATATTGAGTAAAGTTACGGCATTAAAAGTTTTTGTCAGTTTTACTTCTTTCTTCTCAAATCCTTCTTTTTCAAATGTAACCATTTGCTTACCCAAACCTCTTGGAATTTTGGTTGTACAAGGTGTTGTACATTTTTCAATTCCCTTGTGAAATACTTTTGCCCCTTCAGGGTTTGAAGTAAAAGCTATTGGATCCTGAGTTCCTGTAAAAATGGTTGCACATGAAGTGGTAGAAAGCGCAATACTCAGGGACAGCACAATTGATAATTTGTTTTTCATAGATCTTAGTCGTTCATTTTTTAAGTCCGCGAACTTACAAAATAATTCAAAAATCAGTACTATCAATCAGAACAAATATTTCAAAAAATATAGTATTAACCTATGTTCTCATTACCTGCTTCCTGAAATCTGATCTCAAAAGACTCAATACCATACAATTGCATCGTCTTTTGAAAATTGGGAATAAAAAAAACAAACCCACTGATATGCAGATTTGCTTTTATATTTTTTTAACAGCTTTTTTAGTCTACGCCTTCCTCTTCCCTATGCACCAATTCCATAGAAAATGCAGGAAGGCAGATCGCAAGATATTCACATGGTTCTGAAAACGGATTACTATAACGGATTCTTGCTCCTTTTTCAATAAGGATGCTCTGTCCTTTTTCAAGAACAACAATTTCTCCGTCTATTTCAAATTGCTTTTTTCCTGAAATAATGTAGGTAAATTCATCAAACTCAGGAGTCTGGTGAGGCTCACTCCAATCCGGAGGTGCTACCATATGAGCAATGGAAACAGTAGAATTTCCTGTAGAGTTTCCCCAGTGTTCTTCAATCAGTTTTCCATCTGTTGTAGGAACTACAAATGGTGACTGCTGGATTTTATATTTTTTCATATCCAATCTTCTTTTTTAATTTCATACACGAAATTGGTTCTTGTAGGTTCTGCAAAATAAGCCACTTCTTCTTCAGCAATCTTTTGACCTCCCAGTCTTTCCAAAGCTGTCTGCGAACGGAAATTCTCTTTTCCAATGTGAAAATGAACTTTGTCTACAAACTGGAAGATATAATCCAGCATCAGCTTTTTAACCTTAGGATTAATGCCTTTTCCCCATGATTTTGTTCCGTAGAAAGTATATCCAATGAAAATATGATTGTTCTCTTCATCAAAATCATAATAACGGCTGCTTCCCAATACATCTCCGGTAGCTTTCTCCATAATTTTGAAAGCACCTTTACTCTCCATAGCTCCTGTGAAAAAGTTTTCAAAAACTTCTCTCTTATAACGGTCTTTGTTAGGATGCTGTTCCCAGACTTTAGGATCGGAAGCCACTTCATATAAAGATTCAAAATCCCCTTGCTGTAAGGGGATTAATTGAAATTCTTCATTCTCTAAAACAGGCTGAACAGAAAAATTCATTGCTTAGCCTTTTTTAGTAGAATCTGATTCTATTTTCTTGATTTCTTTCAACTTGTCGGAAATCTTGATGACAGTGTCTAATTTGGACGGTTTCAAAGGAACTTCTGCCTGAGCCATATCCCATTTGATAACCAGGTTTCCTGAGTTTTCATCTGTAGGATTTAAAGTGATTTCAAACCATTCCTGTTTGTCTGTCAGTTTGTTAACCGGTACCGTAACGTCTACTACATCCTGTTTTGGATCGTAAGTATAAGCTCCCCATTGCTGGAAATCTTTATTAAGGATAACTTTCCATTCTTTTTCTGTAGGAACGATGAACAATCCGTATGTTCCTGCAGGCACTGTTTTCCCACCGAAGTTAACGGCCTGTCCGAAAGTAATTTTTGTAGAAGAGTTCGCTCCCGCTCTCCAAACCTGGCCATAAGGAACCAGTTCTCCGAAAATTTTACGTCCCTTCACTCCCGGTCTTCCATAATCAATGGTAATTTTAGACATTGAAAACTGCTGCTCAACCTTCTGGCGCGGACTTGCTGCCGGCACAGAATAATCCTGAGCAAAACTGAATGCTGAAACTGAAATGCAAACTGCTGCTAGTAACTTTTTCACGTGTAAATTTTTGTTTAAAATTACAAAATTCAGAGCGAATTAGCTTTCATAAACTTCGTTAAAATTTGTTTTACCGATATTTTTCTATACAGGTATTTTTTAACCAAATCCTTTTTAAAATTAAATAATCAACTATTAAATATTTTACTTTTCTTAATAGTTTTCCCTTTTCCAAATAGTATTGAAAAACAGGATAAGAATAAATTATTTTCTAAAATAATATAGCCTTTTCCAATTCCAACAGCTTTTGTTTCCTCCAGATTCCACCTCCATAGCCTGTTAATTGTCCGTTGCTTCCAATTACGCGATGACAAGGGATTATAATGGATATCTTATTCAGACCATTAGCATTGGCTACAGCTCTTACGGATTTAGGATTTCCCATAATATCTGCCTGTTCCTGATAGCTTCTTGTTGCACCATAAGGAATTTCCTGAAGAATAGCCCAGACTTCTTTCTGAAAAGCTGTTCCTACAGGGGAAATAGGAACTGTAAATGCGGTTCTTTTTCCTTCAAAATACTCTTTCAATTCTTCTTCCAGCGTAACAAAATGAGGATTTTCTCCTTGTATAATGTTTGCTTTAAAATATTCCGCAACACTTTTTAATTCTGTCGGAAGCGCTTTTCTGTCGGAAAATTCTAAAAGACAGATTCCATGTTCATCGGCACAGGCTATCATTGTTCCCAGCATCGTTTCTATTCTCTTCAGATCAATGATCTTTTCCATGGAATTATTCTTAGGTGATACTCCAAAAATATTTTTAAAACTCTCATTAAAACCGCTCAGACTTTCATATCCTGTGTCAAATGCTACCTCTGTAACCGATTCTCCCTGTTGAAGTTTTTTAAATGCTGTATTGAGTTTTGACATTCTCTGGAAAGCATGAAACGTAATCCCATGGTGTTTCAGAAACCATCTGCGGACTGTTGCGGGTTCCAATCCTCTTTTTACAAGATCGTAATCTTTAAGCTTTAATGCGGGATCGTTGGCAATTTCTTTCAATAAATCTTTGATATACGGAGGTGTGGCATTGAGGTTTTCCAAAGGTCTGCACACTTTACACGGGCGATATCCTTTGAGCATTGCATCTTTGGTATTGGAAAAAAACTCTACATTTTCAAATTTCGGTTTCCGTGCGGTACAGGTCGGTCTGCAGAATATCCCTGTGGTTTTTACGCCCATCCAGAATATCCCTTCAAATGAAACATCTTTGATATAAGATGCCTCGTACATTATTTTTTCTGTAAGTTCCATCATGAGATAAAAAGAGGTGAAAAACTTCTTACGTTTGTAATTTCCTGACTTGCTTTTTCGAGCTCTCGGTAGATATGTCTGTACATAAAAGCACCTGAAGTAACTCTTTTTACCCCTAATGCTTTAAGCGTATCAAAATCGGGTAAATCAGGAAGAGCCATAACATTCACGGGAAGAAAAGTAGCTTCTGTAATAGTTCTGATCTCCTTTTCAGCTGTCATGCCCGGAATGAAAACGCCATCGGCTTTAAGTTCTTCAAACAGTTTGATTCTCTCTAAAGTTTCTTCCAGCGCATTTTCAATATTCAGTAAAAAAGGATCTGTGCGTACATTGATAAATACCTTATCTCTGTTTTCTCCTAATTTGATAAAAATATCTTTTAATTTTTCATAGAAAACATCTCTGTTTATGAGTTCTCGTATTCCGTCAATAACGTTGGTATCTTCAATATTAATCCCCGATATTCCAATTTCTATAAGTTTCATGATATTTGAAACTACCGTATCATTTTCAAGACCATATCCGGATTCCAGATCTACCGACAAAGGAATTGAAACGGAAGCTCTGATTCTCTTGATGATATAAAAATATTCTTCAAAGGTCATCTCTTCTCCATCTTCATATCCTAAACTCAGTGCGACTGCCGAACTTGAGGTTGCCAATGCTTTATAGCCCAGCTTTTCGTATACCTTTGCGCTTTCTACATTCCATACATTACCCAAAAGTAACGGTTCTTCACCATGATGTAACTGTTTAAAACTGATCATAATTTTTTTATTCAAAAGTAGAAAGATTACTACCTGTTCTACAACCGAAAAATGAACACCTATTTTTTATAATTCTCCGAATGTAAATTTTGGTTTAAAATAAGATGGCCTTTTCAAGCTCCAGCAGTTTTTGTTTTCTCCAGATTCCTCCTGCATAGCCTACCAATTCACCGTTTGAGCCTATCACACGATGACAGGGAATCAAAATCGCAATTTTATTGATTCCATTGGCTGTTCCTACGGCACGTATCGCTTTCGGGTTTCCCAGTATTTCTGACTGCTGCTTGTAGGTTCTTATCTCTCCCATCGGAATTTCACGCAGCAGCTGCCAGACCTTCTCCTGAAACTCTGTTCCGGTAGTAAACAACGGAACTTCAAAACGGTTTCTTTTTCCCTCAAAATATTCTTTCAGTTCGTTCTCCAGCTGTACAAAATGAAGATGCTCTTTTTCTGCAATATCAGCTTTTAAAACTTTTGACAGGGCCTTCAGCTGTTTTTCGATATTCTTCCGGTCAGTAAATTCAAGCAGACAGATTCCCTGATCCACGGCACAGGCGATCATTTCACCCAAAGGGGTTGATATATTTTTTTGGTGTATAATTTCCATTCGTTTAAAAGTAAGCATTTTTGGAAATCATACTTGTTTTTAATCCGTTAAAATTATTTTTATCTGTTCAACATGCCTTTGATTGTGGTAAATAACAAACCGGAAAGTGTCTCCCAGCTTCAGCCTGATCAGCTTTGAGATACTGATATTTGTTTTTGTCTTTTCCAGATCAACCTTTTGTGCTTTTTCCAATAACTCAAGCATTTTTTCCTGCTGTTTTATGAATGTATCCACTACACCTTTATCCAGATTACTGTGGATAGGATTCATGGCTTTAAGCGTTTTCATCTTATTCAGATTCTCTTTGGGAAGCATGCTTTTAGCAAAATAGTTTCCAAGAATCCCGGGCTTAAAAAAAGTTGATGAGGATTTTCCAGCATAGGAAATAGCACGGCTTATTTCAGGAATATAGAAATCACCATAGCGGTTGAGATGTTCCAGGCATTCCAATATACTCCAGCTGTCTGCGGAAGTTCTGAAATTCAGATCATGTTCAGTCTTTGAAGACAACATTTCAGCAAACTGTAAATGCTGCTTTGTTCTGTTTTTTAACTCATCCAGTAATTCTGAGGTTGAAATTTTCATTACGTTTTTTATGCAAATATGCTGATCTGGTTGTTCTTAAATCTTGACTGAACTCAAGATTTTTTCAGTCTGGACAAGGTTTCCGGTGACATTCTCAGATAATTGGCGATATATTTATTGGGAACTTCCTGAAACAGCTTCGGACTTCGTTTTAAAACTCTTTCAAAGCGTTCTCCGGGAGCATTGATCAGCAGATCTTTTTCTCTTTCAAGCTGTTGTAGTACGAGATCTTCCAGAACACTCATCCAGAATTTCATGTGTTCTTCATTTGATTGTATCAACGCATAGAAATCCTTTTTCGAAGCTACTTTCACCGTTGTTTTCTTAATCGCCTGAATGTAAAGTTCCGAAGGCTTTCCCGACAAAAAGGAATCCAGGCTGACAATAATATTTCCTGTGTATCCGAAACGAATGATCCTTTCTTCATCTTCATCCATCATAAAGATCCGGACACTTCCTTTTTCTATAAAATAAATAGAGGTATCTGTACTGCCTGAAATCTTCAGAAACTCATTCCGTCTGAATGCTTTCTTTTCCCAATGGATTCCGCTCTGAAGCAATTTTTCAACCATTTCATTTTATTATTTGCTTTTCCAAAGATAATAGGTAATTTTAAAGTTTTAAAACACTAATCACTGATAATGCTCAAAAGAACAGTACTTTTCATACTGCTTTCTGCCGGATTGTATGGTATGAAAGCACAGCAGACCATCCCCTTCCGGATCACAAAACACAATAATATCATTGTCAAAACCCTTGTCAACAAAAAGGATTCTCTGGATCTGATGTTTCAGATCGCCATGAAGGATTATTCAATTTCTCCCGACAGCAAGCGCAAAGCAGGTCATCTTATTTTTAATAAAGAAGAAATCAGCGATAATAATACTGTTGAGATCGGAAAGATCATCCAGGAAAATGTGCGTTTTTTTGACAATCAGCTGACAGGTCATGAAGCGGACGGAAAAATCGGAACCGGAATTTTTGAAGGGAAAGCATTTAAAATTGATTACGATAACAACCAGTTTGTGATCTACGACAAAATGCCGGATCTGAAAGACTACCAACCCATCAATATCATTCTGGATCATGAAGGATTTTACCTAGCCGCAGATAATATCCTTGAAGATGATCAGCAGCAGGAAGCCTATTTTGTTTTGCAATCCGGGTTTTCAGGAGCTATACTCTACAGCAACGAATTCACTGAAAAAACAACAACTTGAAAAAAAATTGAAGATAACAGGAGAGAAAACCCTCAAGAATTCTGAAGGCAAAACTTTAATTACCCAACAAGCTGTTCTTCCCTATTTTAAATTGGGAAACAATGTGTTTAAAGATGTTTCCGTAGGGTTTTTCTCCGGGGAACTGAAAACACAAAATGTAAGTTATCTCGGTGCCGATATGCTCCGAAGATTTATCTGGATCTTTGATGCAGAAAGGAAAATGGCTTACATTAAACCCAGCAAATATTTTTCAGAACCTTATTACAAAATGAATTAGAATATGATAAACACTTTAATGCTAAAAAAAATCATTAAACCCAAAGCTGCCGCTGCTCTTTTACTTTTGCCATTGGCTATTATAAGCTGTAAGAAAGAAGAGAAAAAAACAGTGGTTACAGAAATAAAAACAACAAATGATTCTGTAAAAACGGTAAAAACTGAGGAGAAAATAGATTATATGGATTTTAATATTTTCAGTCTGTCTGTCATTTCATCCGCAGAAAAAGATTCTGATATTGATATTTTCATTTCTGTTTCGGATATCTATAAGGGAGTACAGCCTGTACCTGAAGCTATTATGAAAAACCAGAAACATATGACTTATGAGGAACGCCAGCATTTTGAACTGGATGCTCCCAGCAGAAAAAAACTGCTTGAAGGAATTCATCTCACAGAAAATGATTCTCTGTACATCTATGAGTATGGTTCTAATCAACTTCAAAAAATGCCAGTCAGCCAATTAAAAGCCGTGGCTTATTTAAGTCCTTATTCCGATGATCAGGATTTAGACCCGGATTCTTATATGATGGGATTCCAGGTAGCCACTCATCAAAAAACAACAGAATACGACCGTTATACTAATGCTATCGCTTATTTTGGGAATAAAAATCCTTTCGTAAACCATAAAATGAAAGCTGTGAAATGGCAAAAAGCTGATGCGGCCAGTTCAGGAAAATATTTTAGTCAGTCCAAACTTACCAAGGGAAAAACCTACCAGACACAATATGAAAATCTGACCTATTATCTTCAGGATTATCTTGAAGAAGGAAATATCACAGAACGTAAGCTTGCGGTCATCAATGATCGTAAGGAAAAAATTGCGGAAAAGACCTTCAGCCTTGCAGGAAGTGATGGCGTAGAGTTTGTTCCTCTGTATGGAATAGATGCTGATGAAGCCAATGTTTTCCAATATACCGGCCACCTGTTCAAAGGAAAGCCTCCTGTTATTTTTGGATTCATGGCACAGTCTTTTGGCTGTCCTTCCATCAGCTTTTTAGATCAAAAGGAGAAGGATTTCCCGATTAATTGTGATAACAGGCATTAATTCACTGAAAAATTATTCAGATTTCTACCGGAATAATCCATTATACACTCAGTTGTCCATTCCGTAGGAATCTATACTCTTATCATCTAAATAAAAGAAATCGGAATGACAAACTGTGAGGATAGTTCTTTAGAATAAATCTGCTTTAGCCAAAGCTTACTTTAGAATCAAGATATAAAAAACCAAATCTGTTGGTAAACGGATTTGGTTTTTATTTTCAATGCATTATTGCTCAGGATAATAGTTGTCTTTCAGATTCATAAAATAAGTTTCGGGCTCTTTAAAACCATTACTTTTCATAAATTTGATCACTACATTCAGATAGGCCTCTGAAGGAATAAAATCTGTTCCCATTTTTTCGGAAAACTTTTTATAGTCTTCTTCAAGCAGTTTGGGATTTTTGGCAAGTTGTTTTATATCGGTTCTGAAACCTTTGAATATAAACTTTAATGCTTCATAATTTCCGGGATAGGAAACAGTTCCGTGGGTTTCTCCTTCGAAAAAGCTATGTTTATAGTTTAATGATCCGTTTTTTTCTATCATTCCTTTAAATTCTTCAATAGCCTGGGTCATATCGGAGTTCCAGTTTTTCTGCTGTTCTTCATTGTCTGCCTGAGAAACATACAAAGATTTTTTTGCAGGAAAGTTCTTATTCTTTTCCAGATACTCTTTCGTTCTTTTGATGGTTACTTTATTGTCCCACCATAAACTGGGATCATTCGCAACATAAGCATTGAAATAATCCGGATGTAAAAGGAAGGTATTGATCGCAAACAGACCTCCGAAAGAATGGCCTACCAACACTGAATAATCCTGTGTTCTGTAGTTTTTATTAACGAATGGTTTCAATTCTTCCTGTATAAATTTTACAAAATTTTCACTTCCGCCACTGTCTGCAAAAAGAGTGATATTAGGGTTTACAGGACTTTTCTTCTGAGCTTTCGTTGGGGTAAGATCTCTTGTTCTTTCTGTATTTTTTATGCCTATCACAATACATTCAGGAATGTCGGCATAGGGAGTTCTGGCAATGAAATCCGTTAATCCTGTGTAATATTCAAAATTGATTTCTCCATCCAGAAGATAGATCACCGGGTATTTAGCAGGATTGATAGTATTGTCGTTATACGTTTTGGGCAGATGAACCCAGATTTCTCTGTTTTCATTTAGAACTTTTGAAAATACATTTTGCTTCTCCCCTATCGTTAGTTTTTCCTGGGATTTTCCAAATGTAAACAGTAAAAATACAGGAAGGTATATAATTTTAAACCAATTGTTCATGGTGTGAATCTTTTCTGTGTTGATGAATATTTTTAATTTCTTTATTCTTTTTGGGTGATTTGTTTCTGCGTCCCCACCAGATCAGAAATCCGGTAACCGGCAGACTGGTACAGATCATTCCGATAATGAATGTGAATATTTTACCAAACATTCCGCCCCAATACCCTACATGAAGGTCAAAGTTCATGTGCTCTATCACTTCGTGCTTCTGTACTTCTTCAGGATAATCAATTTCTTTTCCGGTGTATTTGTTGGTTTCCATCCTTTTTCCGTTGATAAGGCTTTTCAGACCAATAAACTGAGCTGCCACCACATGATAGACCGTTGCGGAATCATTTCTCGGAATACTCATTCTGAACTGTTTTGCATCAGGAAACTCCTTAAATTTTCTGTCAAGAAAATCAGTATAGGTCAGAGCTTTTTTCTCCGGATCAAACTTAGGTTCATATTTTTCTGCAATGGTATGGGCATCCACGGCTCCTCCGAAAGCCTGCTGGGTAAGATCGGTTAAGACCTTGTATGCCATAATCAATCCTGTAATGGTAATAAACACAGCCGGAAGCAATGAATAAAACCCAAAGACATTATGGAAATCGTAGTTTTTCCTGCGCCATTTCGTTCCGGATTTGATTTTAAAAGCAGTTGTTCTGGTTGTTTTGTTCCATTTTTTTGGCCACCAAAGAATAAGTCCACCGATAAGCTGAACAAAAAAGATGATGGAAGCAACGCCAACCACCGTTTTCCCAAACTTTCCTGCCAATAGCTGCGCATGAATATGGGCTACAACATAGAAAAACTCATAGCTTTTGGTAGAACCGATTACTTTTCCGGTGTAAGGGTCAAGATAATGATAGGCAAATACACCTCGTGGACCACGGCCTTTTTTCTTTGGTTTGTCTGCCTTGTCCGCACTTTTATCTTTAGGAGGCTTCGTTGCTGAAGCTACTCTGAAACTTCTGTCAGCATCTTTGTAGGTATCAAAATAGAACGCTTTTCTGTCCGGAACCTGCTGGTGAAAGTGGGCAAGCAACTCTTCGGGGGTCATTTTTTCTGCATTAGCCGGAGCCTGGACATATTTTGCGCTTCCGCCGCACAGATCAATGATTTCGTCACAGAAGACAAATACAGTTCCCGAAAGAGTAACAGTAAGCACAATGATTCCGGAAACCAGGCCGAGCCATAGATGCAGCCAGCCGGTGATCCTTTTGGTAAGGGATTTACCCTGCTTTTTTTTAGGATTCGTTTTATTATTTTTCATATCTGTTTTCATCCAATCAACAATGTAAGTGTAGAAAATGCAAAGGCGCAATTGTATTTATAATGGCGTGTTTGTAAAGTGAAAAGAGTTATTTCTGCTGCCGTTTACTTTAGCATATTTCAAGGCTTCAGAAATAGATATATTATAAATCAAAGCTTTGCACCTTTGCGGTTTTCCTCCTTATATTTTCGTTGAGATTATTTTTGTTTTTTTAGATTTAAAATTTGAATGCAAAATTGGCAAGAATTTCTCTTGGCTTCTGTGGCTGTCCGTAGAAGTTCCAGTAGTTTTCATTCAGCGCATTATTCATTTTCAGACCGATTCTGTATTTTTTCCTGTCATAAAAAACTGTTGCACCTACCGTAGTATAAGAAGGAGCAAGAAAATGATTGGTGATGTTGATATAGGTCTGGTCTACAAAATTAAATCCGGCTCCGAAACCAAGTCCTTCATATGCACCATCCATAATTTTGTAGCTTGTCCATAGATTGGCAACATGTTTTGGAGTCCAGGCAATTCTTTTTCCGCTGTCTTTGCTCCGGTCATCATATTTGTTATCATTATATCCGTATCCGGCAACGATATTCCATCCTTTGAAAGGGTTGGCAATGATCCCTATTTCCAGTCCCTGACTTTTGATATTCCCATCCTGAATACTTCCTATTCCGCCCGGATCTGCAACCAGTCTGTTTTTAACATTGATATTATAATAGCTTACGGTTGTCAGTAATTTTTTATGGAAAA
This sequence comes from Chryseobacterium sp. NRRL B-14798, assembly GCF_050470705.1. NCBI lineage: Bacteria > Pseudomonadati > Bacteroidota > Flavobacteriia > Flavobacteriales > Weeksellaceae > Chryseobacterium > Chryseobacterium sp. NRRL B-14798. The sequence goes on from NZ_JBFLUL010000005.1 coordinate 3,313,415, forward strand.
GATCTACTTTGAAACCAGTTTCAATCTGATTTCCCTGTTCAGGATCCCACTTTGTCAGGATACCCACTTCATTCAGTGATGGAGCATAGTTTTTAAATCCATTCACATAATTGGCAAAGAATGAGATCTGATCTTTTACAATTTCATACACCAATCCGAACTTTGGTGAAAACTGGGTCTGGCTGTAACCGGAAACTTTATTTTCAGGATATCCGTTTTTGGTAGAGATCTCTACACCATTTACCACCATATCATCATTTTTATAGCTGTCTACTCTCAAACTGGCCATTACCAGCAAATTATCTGTGATATTTAAAACATTGGAAATATAACCGCTGATGGTTCTGAATCTTGTAATATCCGATTCTGTGGATTTTCTTTCCTTATTCATGAATTTGTTTCTTGAGATAGGATCCCATGCGGAAGAGCTGTCGAGATTCACTTTATCATAAGGCATGAAAACATTACTGTATCCGTTGGCCTCATAGTAAGGGAACTGATATTTTGTTGTTTGCTGGAAGTAATCTATTCCTACTACCAGACGGTTTCTTAACCCTGCTATTTTAAAATCTCCTGTAAAATTCTGCTGGATATTGTCTGTGGTCACTTTAAAGCTGTCAAAAGGACGGATCATTCTTTCTACCTGATTATTATTCAGATATCTGAGTACTAAAAAGATAGATTCGCTTTCATTGGCTTCTCCTCTTTGGTAAGATGTTCTTGAGGTCCATTGATCGTTGAATTTATGGGTAACCTCAGCCATTGTTACAAAATTGGTTCTTTTGGAACCGATATCATTACTTGTGAATGCTCTTTTATAAGCGACTTCCAGGTCTTTCATGGAGTGGAGAGTCAGCTTTTCTGAGTTTCTTACATAGGCATTCAATGTTTTGTCAGGAGCATGGAACTCCGTATCAAGTGTCACCGTGGTTTTGTCGCTTACTTTGTACAAAACACTTCCGGAGAAAAATAATCCTTTGTTGTAGCCTGCATCCTGGAAAGAATCCTGAGAATAGGCTGCGACATTGAATCTTGCCAATGCCGTTTTTTCTTTATTTAAAGGGGTATTTACATCGGCTGTGATCCTGTTCATTCCCCAGCTTCCGGTGGTATAGTTGATAATTCCCCCGAAGTTTTCCTGTGGTTTTTTCGTAACGATATTCACCACACCGCCATAATTGGCTAATGTTCCTCCGAATAAAGTTCCGGATGGACCTTTTATTACTTCTACTCTTTCGATATTAGCGATCTCAGACTGCACTCTTGGATTTTGAATCAATCCGTTTCTGAAACTGGCATTGGAACTGAAACCTCTCATGAAAATATCATTCCCGCTGTCGTTGACACTATTGCTTACGACAACACCTGGTGCGGAAGCCATCGCTGTATTGAAGTCCATTGCCCCCATTTCACTGATGATTTCTTTGGGAACGAGGTTGTAAACGGTTGGATTTTCAAGGTTTTCAAGAGGAAGTCTTGCGATAGATTCAGATTTTTTGGTTCTGTAATTGTGAGTTCCCTGGAGCGATACGGATTGAATTTCAGCCACTTTAATGGTATCTGTTTGCTGGGCACTCAGCATCGTTACGGCTAATAGAGCTGCAGAAATAATAGTTTTTTTCATGTTTATAATTAAGTTAGTTCTACAAAATTATTTTATTTTTATTAATTCTAAATAAAAACATGACACAAATCATAAAACTTACTCAATGAAATAGCCCATAAATAAAGGGTTTTCGAAAATTCCGAAAACCCTTTATTCAATCAATATATAAGTTTTTTTATTTATTTTTCCAATTTTTAATCATTTTCATATAGCGATCAATATTAATTTTTTCCTCCCGCAAAACATTACCTTCTATTTCTTTTGCGTTTGTATTATCCGCATACACAATTGTTTTGCCCAATACGGGATATATAATGAATAATGAGTCAAAAGTTTTACCACAGCTTTCATTATAATAATTTTTCTCAATAACAATCTTCTTTATTTTTTCATTTTCAGAAAAAAAATATCTTTTGGTATTTTCTCCACATTCTGGATGATTATTAAACTCAAGACCTTTTAATTTTCCATCTTTAAGATAGGCATAAGCAGGATGTAAAATATCACCATTGGATAAAACCTGATCAGAATCAAAAACAAATTTTTCAAATTCTTTTTTGTAATTTTTGCTAACAGGATTACATTGAAATAGTAATAGCAGTCCGAAAATACTCAGGACACAATTCTTTTTTACCATAAGGCCAATAAAAATAAAGGTAACTTATTGCTAAAGTTTTAATTTAACTGTCTTATATAACAGCAGCGGCCATCATCGACATATAATAATTGGCGCAATGCAGTGCATTAATTAAAACGATTTCTTTTTCCGGAAGGGTTTCATAGGCATCAGAGGTGGTGATCTGGTATTCGTAATTCATAGAAGTCCATTTCAGATGGGGTTTTATGATCATCAGCTCGATGCCGTCCTGAGCTGTAAGGACAAATGATTCTTTAAAAATGCCTCTGTGTTTAAAAAGATAGCCATTCTTCACGCCGTCAAAATAAGTCTGCACTACAATTTCCCCGTTCCAGTTCATTCTGAATTTCAGAAGGACTCTTTCCTGATCTTTCAGCTCAATGGTAGTTCCCCAAAAACCTTTCGGCTCTACCTGATAGATCTTACCATTTGCAATTTCAATGACAGCATTAAATTTAAACCAACTTGTGTAAGCAAGTTTCCCAATTAATTTTTCTTCTTTTGTAATTTCAAAAGTTAAAGAATTGCTTGATTTTGCATAATATTCTGCCATGGTTATATTTTGATTTGGTGGAATTGTATTAGTTTTTAAATAATAATAACAGCTTGAATTTTAACGCTCTAATTTATAAATAATTCGGCAAACATAAATGCATTTTTAGGTTGATGTGATTAAAATAATTGATAATTAATCGAAAGTTGTGTGTTTTCAATCAAGTTTTTCATAATAATGGTTTGAATCTGCATTTAGACTAATTTTAGGCTTTTCAAAAATCCCATTTAAAAATAGGTTTTGTAAGCAGCTGGTTGACCAAAATCAGTATAATGAAGTTCTATTTCAGGATTTATTCCATTATATAATTTATATGTACCCATTCCATAAAATTTACTTCTAAATGTATTGTCTTCATATAAAACTAAAGTATCAGCAGTGTGAGGAGCTTCCACACAGCAAATTGGCTTATCAAAATTCATGTTAATATATTTTCCATAGATATCCTGCTTTTTTAATGGAAAATTGATATTGAGAATACATATAACTCCTAATACAAAAGTGAGCGCAAATAGTGTTTTTTTCATAGAATAATTGATAATACCACAATATTCTTTTTAACCGAAATATTGACTAAACTAAATTATAGAATTTATATAGAAAAACCTCATAAATTGCTGAAATGTATGAGGTTTAAACTGTTTTTCAGATCAATTTCATTTAATCTTTGTAAGTGTCATTGTTTCATCATGATCTATACTTTCAGGCCGTTTCCCATTCATGTTGATCAGCATAAGGAATTTTGAATCGTTAACAGGTACGATAATTCCTAGCAGTCTTCCTTTTTCCTGATTATCTTTTAGTGCAATAAAATCAATATGAATTGGTGTCGTTTCCACATCAATTTTATATTTGAGTTCACCCTTTTGTCCATTATTAGGACCTCCGTGAATGATAAAATTCTTGCCGTCAATTTCTTCCCCGTTAATTGTAATAGATACATATCCATCTTTAGTAAAGCCTGCTTTGCCTTTACTCTTCCAGTAATCAATGGATTCCCAGTTTCCAACAATATTAAACTGGGATTTTTGAGCTTTGGCCTGAAAACCCATAATAAGTATAAACGCTATTACGCTTTTTAGAAAAGTCTGTTTTATTTTCAAATAAAAATTCATAGTAAACTTTTAATTAATTTTATAAACATAACCCTTACTGATATATCTGCTTTTATTTATTAATTCTGAAGGATAAAAAATGGTTCCATTAATCTCAACACTTTTAATCCGATATCTCCAGCTTCCATTATGGCTTGTGTAAATTTTTGTTGTTGAATTTGGATAAAGCTCAAGAACAATGGAAGAATCTTTTATTTCTATTTTTTCAAGAGACTTTGGATTTTTGATTTTATAGAAAGATCGAGGGGACAATATTCTATTTTCATAATTAAATGCAAAGCTATTAACTTCATTATCAATTGCTTTTGAGATGGGATAACTGTAATTGATCTTAATTATTTTTTTAGATCCAGTCAGGTTTTGAATATAGAAATCAGTTATCCAGGAACATCCTGAAAGCACTGTTACGAAAATACAACATAGAAATCCTATCGTAATTGATTTTATACTCATTATATTGAAGTTTAAATGGCTTTTGCAAAAATAAACAGAATCCTCTCTGTTTAGATTAAATGATAAAAAAATTCCGCAAGAAAACTTGCGGAATTTAAGTATTTATTCTGGCTCGAAATTACATTGTCTCCATTTTGAAGCTCATGCTTTCGATTACTTTTAAGATGGCTTCTACCGTATCCATTGAAGTTAAACAAGGAACACCGTTTTCCACACTCATTCTTCTGATCTGGAATCCGTCTCTTTCTGCCTGCTTACCTTTTGTAGTGGTATTCACAACATACTGAACTTTTCCTTTCTGGATCAGGTCAATAAGGTTTACATCTTCCTCTCCTATTTTGTATCCGATCTTGCAAGGGATTCCTTTTTCTTCGAAGAACTTCGCAGTACCTTCCGTAGCCCAGATTCTGAATCCAACTTCATGGAATCTTGCTGCAAGAGCTGCTGCTTCATCTTTATGCTTATCAGCTACTGTGAACAGGATAGATCCGTGCATAGGGACTTTTCTTCCCGCTGCTACCAATCCTTTGTAAAGTGCTTTTTCAAGGGTTGTATCTTTCCCCATAACTTCTCCTGTAGACTTCATTTCCGGGCCTAAAGAGATATCAACTTTCGTTAGCTTAGAGAAAGAGAATACCGGTACTTTTACAAATACGCCTTCTTTATTTGGAACCAATCCGTTTTCGTAACCTAAATCTTTCAGTTTTTGTCCCAGGATTGCCTTTGTTGCAAGGTTTGCCATCGGAACTTCTGTGATTTTAGATAAGAAAGGAACTGTTCTTGAAGAACGTGGATTTACTTCAATTACATAGACATTTCCTTCGAAAAGAACGTACTGGATATTCATTAATCCGATAACATTCAGTCCTTTTGCCAGTCTCTGCGTGTAATCTACCAAAGTATCGATTTCACTCTGAGAGATATTCTGTGGAGGATATACCGCGATTGAGTCTCCGGAGTGAACCCCTGCTCTTTCGATGTGCTCCATAATTCCAGGAATCACTACCGTTTCACCGTCGCAGATGGCATCTACTTCGATTTCTTTTCCTACCATGTACTTGTCGACCAAAACAGGGTGTTCAGGACTCGCATCTACTGCGTGCTCCATGTAGTGAGCCAATTCTGTTTCAGCATATACGATTTCCATTGCTCTACCTCCAAGAACGTAGCTTGGACGTACCAATACCGGATATCCGATTTCGTTGGCAATTTTTATCGCTTCTTCTTTGGAAGTTGAAGTTCTTCCTTTTGGCTGAGGAATTCCAAGCTCCTGAAGTGCTTTTTCAAATTTATCTCTGTTTTCAGCTCTGTCAAGATCTTCCAGTGAAGTTCCCAAAATCTGTACTCCGTGAGAGGCTAATTTATCTGCAAGGTTGATGGCAGTCTGTCCACCGAACTGTACCACTACTCCTTTAGGCTTTTCAAGCTCGATGATGTTCATTACATCTTCTTCAGTAAGCGGCTCGAAATATAATTTATCAGAGATGGAGAAGTCTGTAGAAACTGTCTCCGGGTTGTTGTTGATGATGATCGCTTCGTAACCCATTTCTTTGATTGCCCATACGGAGTGAACGGTTGCGTAGTCAAATTCTACTCCCTGCCCGATTCTGATTGGTCCTGAACCTAGTACGATGATTTTTTCTTTGTCAGAAACTACACTTTCATTTTCTTCTTCGTACGTACCGTAGAAGTAAGGTGTTTCACTTTCAAACTCAGCGGCGCAGGTGTCTACCATTTTGTACACCGGCATGATTCCGTTTTCTTTTCTGAAGTTGAAAACCTCACGCTCTTTTACATCCCAAAGAACTGCGATGTTGATGTCTGCAAAGCCTAATCTCTTCGCTTCAATCAGGGTTTCTTTATCGAATTTGTTTTCAGCGATTACTTTTTCGAAGTCAACCAGTTTTTTCAGCTTCCAGATGAAGAACTTGTCAATTTTACTCCATTCTACGATCTGCTCCCAGTCGTATCCTCTTCTTAAAGCATCCCCGATGATGAATAATCTTTCGTCATCACATACTCTGATTCTTCTTTCGATTTCTTCAGCAGTAAGTGCCTGAGCCTGCTTGGTTTTTAAACCTAAATGCTTGATTCCTGTTTCCAGTGAACGAATCGCTTTCTGTAATGATTCTTCAAGGTTTCTTCCGATTGCCATTACTTCTCCAGTAGCTTTCATCTGAGTAGAAAGTCTTCTGTCTGCCGTTTCGAATTTATCGAATGGGAATCTTGGGAATTTTGTTACCACATAGTCAAGAGCCGGCTCAAAACATGCGTATGTTTTTCCTGTTACCGGGTTCATGATTTCATCCAGAGTCAATCCTACAGCAATCTTTGCAGCAATCTTTGCAATCGGGTAACCTGTTGCTTTACTTGCTAATGCTGATGAACGGGAAACTCTCGGGTTTACTTCGATGATATAGTAATCGAATGAATGCGGATCTAAAGCTAACTGTACGTTACATCCTCCTTCAATTCCTAATGCTCTGATGATTTTCAGTGAAGCATTTCTCAGCAGCTGATATTCTCTGTCTGAAAGCGTCTGAGAAGGCGCAACTACGATAGAGTCTCCTGTGTGAACACCTACAGGGTCTATATTTTCCATGTTACAAACCACAATGGCGTTGTCGTTTGCATCACGCATTACTTCGTACTCAATTTCTTTGAATCCTGCGATTGATTTTTCAATAAGGCACTGTGTAACCGGGCTGTGCTTTAATCCCAATTCAGCGATTTCTTTCAATTCAGCTTCTGTGGAAGCGATACCACCTCCGGTTCCTCCCATTGTAAAGGCAGGACGAACAATTACAGGATATCCGATTTCATCTGCGAAAGCAAGCGCTCCTTCTACCGTATTGACAATATCAGATTCCGGTACCGGCTCGTTCAGTTCTCTCATCAGCTCACGGAAAAGGTCTCTGTCTTCTGCTCTGTTGATGGCAGAAAGCTTGGTTCCCAATACTTCCACTTTGCACTCTTCAAGAATTCCTGATTTCTCCAGTTCTACCGCCATGTTAAGACCTGTCTGGCCTCCAAGAGTTGGTAATAAAGCATCCGGACGTTCTTTTCTGATGATGTGGCTTACAAACTGTAATGAAATCGGCTCGATATATACTTTATCAGCGATTTCCACATCCGTCATGATCGTTGCAGGGTTTGAGTTGATCAAAATTACCTTGTAGCCTTCTTCTTTCAGAGACAGACAAGCCTGCGTTCCTGCGTAATCGAATTCAGCTGCCTGACCGATGATAATAGGTCCTGAACCGATTACTAAAATTGTTTTTATATCTGTACGTTTTGCCATTTTTCTTTTTTTAGATACAAGATGTTAGATGTCAGATTTCAGACTTCCAACAGGTTGTTTTACTTTTTTAAATTAGATTTGAATGTATAAATCATTCTTTGAATTTCATTTAGATTTGATATTAAACCATTAACCTTTTCTGCTTCAAGTAAATTTAATTCTCTAGTTAAAATTAACTGGGTCTGTAACTCAAAGGAGGATGCATTTGCTATTCCAAGAAAATGATAAAATTCTCTATCATTATTTCTTCCTGCACCTTCAGCTATATTTGAAGGAATAGAGATTACAGATCTTTTAATTTGAGAGATCAAACCAAACTTTTCATCTTTAGGTAACTCCGCACAAATGATATAAACCTGTTTTGCAAGTTCAATAGATTTCTGCCAAAAGACCAATTTTTCAAAATTATGCATGATAAAGTCTGCTATCTGATGTCTAATATCTGAAGTCACTCTTATTTCTTAAAGTCCTCCATCATTTGAATGAACTCATCAAACAGGTAGTTTGCATCTTCAGGACCCGGGCTTGCTTCAGGGTGATACTGAACGGAGAAGCAAGGGTGGATTTTGTGTTTTAATCCTTCGTTTGTTCTGTCATTCAGGGCGATGTGCGTTTCGATAAGGTCTGTCCCTTTTAAACTTTCCTGATCTACCGCATATCCGTGGTTTTGAGAAGTAATGGCTACTGTATTTTTCTCCAGATCCAATACCGGGTGGTTTCCTCCTCTGTGTCCGAATTTCAGTTTGAAAGTTTTTGCTCCGCAAGCAAGACCAATTAACTGGTGTCCTAAACAGATTCCGAAGATTGGAACTTTTCCTAATAATCCTCTGATCATGTCTAAAGCATGCGGTACATCTTCAGGGTCACCAGGACCGTTTGACAACATAATTCCGTCCGGATTCATCAACAGGATTTCTTCTGCTGTGGTATCCTGAGAAACCACGATGATGTCACAGTTTCTCTGAGACAGTTCTCTGATAATTCCCAGTTTGGCTCCGAAATCTACCAATACTACTTTGAAACCTCTGTTTGGATTAGCATAAGGTGTTTTTGTAGAAACCTCCTCAACCTGATTGGTAGGGAAAGTTGTTGATTTCAATTCAGAAGCTACTGCCGTTTCATCAGCATCAGCATTTACAATTTTTCCTTTTACCACTCCATGGTTACGAAGAACTCTTGTCAGTCTTCTGGTGTCGATTCCTGAAATTCCTGAAAGGTTTTTCTTTTTAAATAATTCATCTAAAGTGATCTGAGTACGGAAGTTGGAAGGAAGATCGCAAAGTTCTTTTACGATAAGTCCTTTGATTGCCGGCTCGATACTTTCATAATCATCACGGTTAATACCATAATTCCCGATAAGCGGATAGGTCATACAAACTATCTGACCGCAATACGATGGGTCAGAAATCAATTCCTGATACCCTGTCATTCCGGTATTGAAAACTACTTCCCCTGCAGTTTCCAATTCTGCTCCGAAACCTTCTCCATGAAACACTTCACCGGACTCCAGTATTAATTTTTTCTTCATTTTAAACTTTTATCTCTTATTATTTTATTATATGTCATTAACAGGTCGCCCCTACCGGGCTCTTTACCTTTTTACTTTTTACTTTTATCCTGGTTCTTATTTAAAAGTATACCCTTTGCTTTCCAATGCTCCTTTTAAGATGGCCATTCTTGCGAATACTCCGTTTTGCATTTGTTTGAAAACTCTTGATCTTTCGCATTCCACAAGATCCGAATCTATTTCCACTCCTCTGTTGATGGGAGCCGGATGCATGATGATCGCTTCTTTTTTCATCGCCTTTTCTCTTTCTTTCGTCAGACCATATCTTTTATGGTATTCTGAAGCGGTGAAGCTCATTGCGGAATCATGTCTTTCGTGCTGGATTCTTAATAGCATTAACACATCCACTTCGCCGATCAGTTCATCTACCGACATATAAGTTCCGTTGATCAAAGCTCCTTCGTCAAACCACTGTTCCGGTCCTGAGAAGTATACTTTGGCTCCCAGTCTTCTTAGCGCCTCTGCATTTGAGTTGGCTACACGGCTGTGTTTTACATCTCCTACAATTCCTACCTTAAGGCCTTCAAACTTTCCGAATTCCTGATAGATAGTCAGCAAATCCAGCATACATTGTGAAGGGTGATTTCCTGTTCCGTCTCCTCCGTTGATCACCGGAATGTTAATATTTTTCAGTTCTTCAAAGTATCTGTCTTTCTTATCGCGGATTACTACAAGGTTCACTCCTATACTTTCAATAGTCTTTACAGTGTCATAAAGACTCTCCCCTTTGTTTACCGAACTGTGTGATGCATCAAAAGGAACTACCTGAAGTCCCAGTTTTCTTTCTGCAAGATCAAAACTTGTTTTTGTTCTTGTACTGTCTTCGAAGAAAAGATTTGAGCAAAAAACTTCTCCTTCAATTTTAGCAGTTTTACCGTTTGCAAAAGCCAGTGCTTCTGTCAGTATACTGTTGATTCTCTCGGTGCTTAGTTCTGTAATCGTAAACATATTTCTAATTTTTGGGCATAAAAAAAGCGAAGACAACAATCTTCGCTAATAACAATAAATATCGTAAAGGGCGCTTTCGCCCGGTAAATCTAATGATATAAATGCTTTTTTATTCATTAGGTGCAAAGATACAACAATTTTATGAACTGGCAAAAATTATGTTTAAAATAAATTAAAAACTTCAGTATTTCCTTATTCTCATTTAAAATTAATATTTTTGTTAACACTCAAATTTATTCTATGGATTTAAAAGACAAAATGATTCTCAGCATTATTCAGGAAGACTCTACATTATCGGTAAAAGAAATTTCCGAAAAGATAGGCCTTACCTTTACTCCTACGTATGAGCGAATCAAACAATTGGAGAAGCAGGGGATCATTCAGAAGTATGTGGGACTTTTAAACCGTGAAAAACTGGGTTTAAATATTGTAGTCTATTGTAATGTCCGTCTCAAAGAACAATCCAAGAAAGTTTTGGAAACTTTTGAGAACCATATCGGAAAATATGATGAAGTACAGGAAATCATCAGCCTTTCCGGAGAGTACGACTATATGTTGAAGATTATTGCCAAGGACATCAATTCTTATAACGAATTTGCGGTTAATGTTATTTCAAACATTCCCAATATCGGACAGTACCACAGTTCTATCGTTCTTCACGAGGTGAAAAAATCTACCAAATTTAAAATTGATCTGGAATAATCCCTTCTATTTTAAACTCATTATTCATTCCTATTTCAATTGCTGCAAATCTTTGATTTTCTTGCGTCTTAAAAGAGAAATATTTATTATACAATTCCTTGCGCATTTGCGTATACCAACCTTTTCATTTCTACTATTTTGTTAGAAAACGCAAAGACGCAAAAGAAATTTATAAACTTTATGCTTTAAGGCGCAAAGATTTTATCTCTGATAAAATTTTATACAGCAGATTTAATCTCAATTTTCAACCATAGTCAGTTTAAAGATCAATCATCAAATTCAAAGAGCAGAGTAAAATCCAACCATTAAGATCACTTAAGCAGATAAGATTTAAGATTAAGGCTTCCACAACGAAAAGACAGCAGGCTAAAATAATTTTAGAAATTCTACTGATTTTTGCCTAAGTTTTGATGATCCTAATGGCTTAGATTCTAACCCAATAATTTATTTTTCAGTTTATTGAACTGATATTCTATTTTATCCAGACAAAGATTTCCTATACTTCCCTGATGGGTATGTTCAAGATTTCCGGGTTCAAATTCAAACGTATTGTTTTCAATTTCCTGCCCTACTTTTACATAAGCATCACGGAAAGAACTTCCGCTTTTCACCTCTTCATTGATCTTTTCCACACTGAAAAGGTATTTGTATTTCTCGTCCTCCAGAATCCCGTCTTTCACCTTAATATTCGGTAAAGTATAGCTTAAGATTTCCAGACATTCCTTTAAAGAATCTATCGCAGGGAAAAGAATTTCTTTTGTCAGCTGTACATCTCTGTGATATCCTGAAGGCAGATTGCTTGTTAAAAGGATCAGTTCGTTTGGAAGTGACTGAATTCTGTTGCATCGTGCACGAACCAGCTCAAAGATATCCGGATTTTTTTTGTGCGGCATAATACTGCTTCCCGTAGTAAATTCTTTTGGAAAACTGATAAAATCAAAGTTCTGGCTCAGATAAAGACATACATCATAAGCGAACTTGCCAAGCGTTCCCGCTAAAGTGGCCATCGCCATGGCCAGCATTTTTTCTGACTTTCCACGGGTCATCTGAGCATATACAGAATTGTAATTCATGGACTGGAAGCCTAAGTTATAGGTGGTACTTTCACGATTGATCGGAAAAGACGAACCATAACCTGCTGCTGATCCCAGTGGATTTTTATTAATGATATTCTTCACTGAAAACAGCATTTCCACATCATCCAAAAGCGCTTCTGCATAAGCTCCGAACCACAACCCAAATGATGAAGGCATCGCAATCTGAAAATGGGTGTATCCCGGAAGCAGAACATTTTTATGCTGATCTGCCAGCTGAATTAAAATCTGAAAAAACTCGTCTGTAAGGGCTGTAATCTCACGGATTTCATCCAATAAATACAATTTGATATCCAGTAAAACCTGATCATTTCTTGATCGTGCCGTATGGATTTTCTTTCCCGTATCTCCTAATTCTTCAATCAGGATCGCTTCTACCTGAGAATGGATATCCTCAGCTTCTTTATCAATTTCAAAAGTCCCATCCTCAATTTGATTTAAAATACTATGTAAAACAGATAACATCTGCTCTGATTCTTCTTTTGTAATAATGCCGGTTTCTGCCAGCATTTTACAATGTGCCATAGAACCTTTAACGTCATATTTAGCTAAACGCTCGTCGAAGTCAAGATCTTTACCGACTGTAAATTGATTGACTAATATATTGGTGGCAAGGTCATCCTTCTGCCATATTTTTTTCATGATAATATTTGATTTAAATATTTGTTGGTTCTGACATGCCCGGCAAGGCAATCCTTATTACTAATAACTATAAAAAAACATTTCCTTATGTAAAGCTTTCATTTTTAATTTTCTTTTTGCATAAATCTTATTAAAAACTGAACTTCTAGAGCCTGCCGGACGGAGTCAAAACATATATTGAGCTGGAAGCCTGAGGCTGGAGGCAGGAAGCTAATAACATACTGCAATAACTTCCCTCTTCCTACACCCATCTTCCATTTTTATAACACTTTTTCTAAAATGCTAATGTAAATTTCTATTCCTTCTTCTATTTCATGGATATAGATAAATTCATCTGCTGTATGAGAGCGCCTGCTGTCTCCAGGACCTATTTTCACTGATGTACATGGAATAATCGCCTGATCTGAGGAAGTAGGTGAACCATAGGTTGTCCTTCCGACTTCAATTCCTGCTTTTACAAACGGGTGATCCATTTCGATCTTGGAGGAATTCAGCCTGAACGATCTTGCTTTTAATGTAGATTTCATCTGAGACTGAATGATTTCAAATGCTTCCTGATTGGAATATTCATCCGTTACCCTCACATCCAATGTAAAATTGCACGATTCCGGAACCACATTATGCTGTACTCCTGCATGGATTCCTGATAAAGTAACTTTAACTTCGCCCAGATATTCTGAAACCTTCGGAAATTTAAAGGAAAGAATATTCTGCAGATCCTGCATACATTTTACAATTGAGTTATCATCATTAGGATGAGCGGCGTGAGAAGGAGTACCTTTCATTTCTCCATCAATCACAAGAAGTCCTTTTTCTGCAATCGCCAGGTTCATCTGCGTGGGTTCTCCTACAATGGCGAGTTCTATGTTGGGTAGCTGCGGAAATAAGGCTTCGATTCCATCAAATCCTGAAATCTCCTCCTCTGCCGTCAAAGCAATAACTAAATTATATTTTAAATCTTCTTTATCATAAAAATGTAAAAAAACCTGTGCCATAGAAACCAGAGAAGCTCCTGCATCATTGCTTCCCAATCCGAACAGTTTACCTTCTTTTTCGATCGGTACAAACGGATCAAGTGTATAAGCTTTATTAGGCTTTACCGTATCGTGATGGGTATTCAGTAAAACGGAAGGCTTAAACACATCAAAGTGTTTGTTCACCGCCCAGATATTGTTTTTAAAACGTTTGGTAGGAATCTGATGTTTTTTGAAAAAATTTTCAATCTCTACCGACGTATTGAATTCATCTTTACTGAATGAAGGAATCTCAATCAAATTTTTAAGCAATCCGACCGCATTATTCAACAGTTCTTCTTTATTATAAACAGATTTCAGTTCCTGCATGATGATTTTCTATATGGTTTTTCAGTTCTGTTTCTTTGATCAGAAACACTTTATTTACATTATTTTTTATCGCTCCAAGAGCATTTTCAAGTTTGGGTAAAATCCCTTTATGAAGTTTTCCTTCCTCTTTTAATACCGTGAATTCTTCTTCATTGACACTTCTGATCACCGATTCCGGATCATTCACATCTTCCAAAACACCTTCTTTATCAAAACAATACAACAGTTCAACTTCATATTTCTCAGACAAAGCCTGCGCCATCACAGAAGCAATGGTATCTGCATTGGTATTGAAAAGATTTCCTTTTCTGTCGTGGGTAATCGCAGAAAATACAGGAACAAGATCCAGTTTGATGAGTTTTGAAACCAGCTTTCTGTTTACACTTTTCTTGGTAATATCCCCCACAAATCCAAAATCGATTTCAGGATGTTCTCTTTTCTTAGCTTTAATTAAATTTCCGTCTGCCCCCGAGAATCCTATGGCATTGCATTTTTTCTGCTGCAGCTTTTCAACAATATTTTTATTAATTCCTCCCGCATACACCATCGTTACAATGTCCAAAGTTTCTTTATCCGTAATCCTCCTGCCATTGATCATTTTCTGCTCAATGCCCAGTCTATCAGCCAGCGTTGTTGCCAGCTTGCCACCGCCATGAACAAGGATTTTCTTTTCAGTAATTTCAGAAAACTGTTCTAAGAATTGGCTTAATAATTCCTCATCATCAATTAAAGCTCCGCCAATTTTTATGATGTATAACTTTTCTTTCATTGTAAACATTTTGGGATACTTGATCTTTTCTATCCTTGTCAAGGTTTTGAACCTTAACAAGGATTATTTTAAGCTTTTAATTCATCTAAAATTTCACTGAATACGGCTTGTGCAGAGAAAATCCGGTTTTTTGCCTGCTGATAAATGATAGAATGGTCTCCATCCATCACCTCATCACTCAATTCTACATTACGGCGAACCGGAAGGCAGTGCATTACTTTCGCATTATTGGTATTGGCTAATTTTTCATTCGTGAGCATCCAGTTTCCCTTCACTTCTGGCATTGCAGCATAATCATCAAAAGAAGACCAGTTCTTCACATAGATAAAGTCTGCATCTTTCAACGCTTCATCCTGATCATGGATTACTTTCACATCTTTGGTAAAGTTTTTATCTAAATCATACCCTTCGGGATTAGCAATCACCAATTCCACATCCATTTCCTGCATCCATTCTGCGAAAGAATTTCCAACAGCATGAGCGATAGGCTTGATGTGTGGCGCCCATGTTAATACTACTTTTGGTTTATAGTCTTTTTTCCAGTTTTCTGTAATGGTGATGCAATCTGCAAGACTTTGTAAAGGATGGCGTGTAGCTGATTCCAGAGAAATGACAGGTACTTTTGCATGCTTTTCAAACTGGGTCAGGATGCTTTCATTCACATCATCTTCTTTGCTCTTCATCCCTGCAAAACAACGTACCGCAATGATGTCACAATATTGATTTAACACTTCAATAGCATCTTTGATATGTTCTACCGTGTCTCCGTTCATTACCGCTCCATCAGCAAATTCAAGATTCCAGGCTTCCTGTGCTGCATTTAACGTCAATACATTCAACCCAAGATTTTGAGCTGCAATCTGACTGCTCAGACGGGTTCTCAAACTTGAATTTAAAAATACAAGTCCGATTGTTTTTCCCTTTCCTTTTTGTGTTTCAGTAAGGGGGTCTGCTTTTATCTGTAAAGCTTTTTTTATGATTTCCTGTAAGTTTTCTACATCACTTACAGAGGTAAATTTTTTCATTTTAAACTAATTTTAAAGATTGTGTTTACACATTGATTGTTGATCTAACCACAAAAGGCACAAAAGTTTTTACTAAAACACTTTAGAACACTTAAGTTTTAAAAGTTGATTATTTTGAAAATATATAAGCTCACAGAAGAAGAAAATCAAAGATTTTCGAAAACTTAAGTGCACTTCTTAAGCCTGTAGTATTTTCTTAAAATCACTTAAGTGTTTAAATTCTTTTGTGACTTTTATGGTTTAAATATTTCCAAGCACTGCTTTCAAAGCATTGATGAAAAGATCCGTTTCCTCTTTTTTGATATTCAGTGCCGGAAGAATCCTTAAAACACTTTTATCATTAGAGTTTCC
The DNA here is from genome assembly GCF_050470705.1 of Chryseobacterium sp. NRRL B-14798. Classification (NCBI taxonomy): domain Bacteria; kingdom Pseudomonadati; phylum Bacteroidota; class Flavobacteriia; order Flavobacteriales; family Weeksellaceae; genus Chryseobacterium; species Chryseobacterium sp. NRRL B-14798. The sequence goes on from NZ_JBFLUL010000005.1 coordinate 3,329,521, forward strand.
AGTGAAAATATGATGATCGAACAGTAATTCTTTCCTTACTTCTGAACAGTCTCTGTCGAGTTCTATTCCGATCATCAATCCTTTCCTTCGGATGGATTTAATATGTGGTAAATCTTTAATTTCATTTTCAATATACTCACCCATTTTCTGAGCATTTTCGATAAGATTTTCATCTTTCATAACATCCAGAACAGCAATAGAAGCGGCACAGGCAAGGTGGTTTCCTCCAAATGTCGTTCCCAGCAAACCATTGCTCGCCTCAAATTTAGGATGGATCAAAACTCCACCCACAGGAAAGCCATTTCCCATTCCTTTTGCGGTTGTAATAATATCTGCTTCTACACCAAATTCCTGATGTGCAAAGAAATATCCGCTTCTCCCGTATCCGGACTGCACCTCATCCAAAATAAGAACAGCATCATATTTTTCACACAGTTCCTTGATTTTAGATAAAAATTCCGGTGTCGGAATCATAATGCCACCAACTCCCTGAATTCCCTCGATGATCACAGAAGAGATTTCATTTCCATATTTTTCAAAGGTTTCTTCAAGCTGTTGTACATCATTCCATTCTGATTTGATAAATCTTTCAGAAAAATTAACCGGAGCTACAATTTTCGGATTATCAGTCACTGAAACCGCTGCAGAAGTTCTGCCGTGGAATGAACCTGAAAAGTAAAGCACTTTGCTTTTCCCGTTATGGAAAGAAGCCAGCTTCAATGCATTTTCATTGGCTTCCGCTCCGGAATTACATAGGAAAAGGTTATAATCTTCATACCCTGAAAGTTTACCCAGTTTTTCTGCTAACTCCGTCTGCAATTCATTCTGAACAGAATTGGAATAGAAAGATATTTTTTCCAGCTGATCTTTCAGCTTATTCTGATAATACGGATGGTTGTGCCCGATAGAGATTACCGCATGACCTCCGTAAAAATCAAGATATTGTTCTCCTTTGTCATCCCACAGAAAAGATCCCTGTGCTTTAACCGGATTGATATTGAATAATGGATATACGTTGAATAAATTCATTTTTTTGTTTTTTATTTTTCTTTTGTCTTAAAACAAAAGAAACAAAAGTTCAAGACCTGGAAACTTCCGCTAAAAATTAGTTCTATTCTCTAAAAATTCTAAAACTTGTGCGAAATCCAAATGGGTTCTTCGGTTCTCTATTTTCCTTGCACTTCGAACAGTAGAATTTTCTTAACGTTCATAGAATTAATTTTCTTAACGCTCCATTTTCCTAAGTCGGATTTACTTTTTGTTTAAAATTTTCAATTATTTATTGTCAATTTAAAAGGCTATCGGTTTCAGGTTCAGTCCTGCATTTTCGTCCCAGTTCATAGCCAGATTCATATTCTGTACAGCCTGTCCCGAAGCACCTTTTAACAAATTGTCAATCGCTGAGTGAATAACGACTACATTTCCACTCTTTTCGATTTGAATCACGCAGCGATTGGTATTGACAACCTGCTTTAAATCCACTGCCTTCCTGCTTACTGTAACAAAAGGCTCCTCTGCATAAAAATCCTGATACAACTGTTCTATTTCCTCCAGCTCCAGATCCGTCTTCATGGTGGAACTTGTAAAAATCCCTCTTGCAAAATCTCCTCTCCAAGGAACAAAGTTCAGGTTTAATTCTTTATTATTAAATGCAATCAGCTGTTGTAAAATCTCATCCACATGTTGATGTGTTAAAGTTTTATAGGCTGAAACATTATCATTTCTCCAGGTAAAATGAGTCGTTGCCTGCAGAGACTGCCCGGCTCCTGTAGAACCCGTAATCCCCGTGGTAAAGACCTCATTCAACACTCTTTTTTCCGCCAATGGCAGCAAGGACAATTGAATAGCCGTAGCAAAACATCCCGGGTTGGCAATACTCTTAGCACCCGTCAGTTGTTTTTTATTAATTTCAGGCAATCCGTAGATAAAATCTCTGTTTCCGAAATTTCCTTCTAAACGGAAATCGTTTCCAAGATCAATCACCAGCGTTTCATCTTTGACAGGGTTCTGCGTTAACCAGTTTTGACTTTCTTTATGAGGAAGACACAGAAAAAGAATATCTACGTCTTCAGGCTTATCCGTCAAAACCATTTCACAAACCGTCGTTAAATCCGGGTACAGATCTGAAATTTTTGTTCCCGAATTCGAACGACTATATAAAAAACTCAATGTCACATGGGGATGAAAAGCCAGTAAGCGTATCAGCTCACTTCCTGTATAACCGTTGGCACCAATGATTCCTACTGTTTTCTTCATTTTGATTCTGACAGCATTTTGTTCTGCCTTTCATTAAATCGTCCCTTCGGAACTAGTTGATATTCTGGTTAATCTGGTGGTATATATTGAGAGAATTGCTAACAATCTTAGTATACCCTTTCACATCATCGCCTGTCCATGCTCTGTTCGCTTCTCCATAGCTTCCGAATTTGTCGGACATCAGATCATGAGCAGATTCAATTCCATTCAAAATAAATCTGTAAGGATGAAGAGTTACAAATACTTTCCCGGTTACTGTTTTCTGAGAATCTGTCAGGAACGACTCAATATTTCTCATGACAGGATCTAAGAAAAGTGCTTCATGAAGCCAGTTTCCATACCAGTCGGATAACTGCGACTTCATCATTTGCTGGTATTTTGAAAGCGTATGTTTTTCCAATAAATGATGCGCTTTGATAATCACTGATGCCGCTGCCGCTTCAAATCCTACTCGTCCTTTAATCCCAACAATGGTATCCCCTACGTGAATATCACGACCAATTCCAAATGCTGAAGCCAGTTCTTCTATTTTTTGAATGGCGTATACACAGTGGTCAAAGCTTTCTCCATTGACAGCTATAACTTCTCCGTTTTTAAACTCAATTTCAAGTTCTGAAGGCTGAGTTTCTTTAATCTGGGACGGAAAAGCTTCTTCCGGCAGGTAATTTCTTGAAGTTAAAGTTTCTTTACCACCTACTGAAGTTCCCCAAAGTCCTTTATTAACAGAATATTGAGCTTTATGGAATTCCATTTCATACCCATGCTGCTTCAAAAACTCAATCTCTTCCTCACGGGATAAAGCCATATCACGGATAGGCGTAATGATTTCGATATTCGGACACATTACCTGGAAGATGAGATCAAAACGAACCTGATCGTTCCCTGCTCCTGTACTTCCGTGAGCAATGGCATCTGCCTGTACTTCAATGGCATATTTTGCAATCTCCTGCGCCTGAATAGTACGTTCAGCACTTACCGATAGAGGATATGTATTATTTTTCAATACATTCCCGAAAATCAAATATTTCACACATGAATTATAGTAATCTTCCTGAGCGTCTACGCACCTGTACTCTTTTACTCCAAGGTTTAAGGCTTTTCTTTCCAACTCTTTTTCTTCTTCTTTTGAAAAACCTCCGGTGTTTACAGTAACAGCATACACATCATACCCTAGTGTTTCACTAAGATATTTAGCACAGTAGGAAGTATCTAAACCTCCGCTAAACGCTAAGATGACTTTCTTTTTCATCTGGACTCTTTTTATTTTTATTAATGGTCACATGGAATTCATCAAAATCTTTCTGAATCATTCCATCATATTTATTTTCAGGCAGATTATTCACTACCTCCTCTTTTTTTTTATCGTTTTCCGGAACAAATAACATGGCTGTACACAGACAGTTTTTGCGTTCCTTCATCATTAAAATCTCATAGTTCACGCAGTTCTTGCATCCGTTCCAGAATTCTTCATCCTGAGTCAGTTCAGAATAGATCACGGGTTTATATCCCAAATCACTATTGATTTTCATCACTGCCAAACCTGTTGTTAATCCAAATACTTTCGCATCCGGATATTTGTCTCTAGATAACTGGAAAACTTTCTGCTTGATCTGAGTCGCTACTCCCCCGTTCCTGAATTTCGGTGACACAATCAGCCCCGAATTGGCCACAAACTTCCCATGCGACCAGGTCTCTATATAACAGAAACCTACCCACTCACCGTTTTCAGTGGCTACCACAGCATTGCCTTCTGAAATCTTCTTACTCAAATATTCTATGGAACGTTTTGCGATACCCGTTCCTCTACGCTGTGCAGAATCATACATTTCCTGCTGTATTTCACTCACATACATTAGATGTTCGCATGAGGAAATTTCTATTTCCATTTATTTATCTAAATTTTTTGGCAAATTTAAAATATAATTTCTTTTAAATCCAAATAAAAAAGATATTTTTTTTGTTTTAAAATTTTAAACAGGTAAAATTATCTTTATTTAAAAATATACATTTGCTAATTTATTATATATTTGCTAAAATAATATAGTTATGGAAAACACCTGTCCTAAATGCAAGAGTATCAAAGTAGTAAAAAGCGGCATTATCAACAATAAACAGCGCTTCCACTGCAAAGACTGCAATTATTATTTTACTGTTAAAAAACTGGGAAAGCAAATTGACGATTACTACGTAACCAAAGCTCTTCAGCTTTATCTGGAAGGCTTAAGTTACCGTGAAATTGAAAGAATTATCGGTGTTTCCCATGTTACCATAAGCTCATGGATTAAAAAATACAATATCACCAGACCGCCCCATTCTGAATTCCATCCTGTTTATAAGATACTAAAGCAAAGCGAACTGATTGAATATATCGCCCAGGAAGAGAATATTAAAAACTCCGGAATTATCATCACCCAATTTGCCGATAAGTATATGCTGATTAAGTGGGAACGGTTTAAGAAGTAGTACGGGGTACGGGGTACGGGGTACGAGTTACGGGGTGCGGGGTTTCGGGATGCGAGTCATGAGGTTTAAAAACAGAGGTAAAAATACTCTTATAAATAACTGTATATCAAATATTTAAAAAAAAGTATGATTTTAAAATCTTAAACACCAAACCTCGAACCCCGAATCCCGAAAATCAAAGTCTATCAAATACCAACTATACTATTACCACTAATATATATTAAATTTTCATAAATAAATTATTAATTACAATTTGGCATTCACAAAAAACAACGCCAAAAATTGATAATTTATGAAGAAATTACTTACATTCATTGGATTAGCTTTAATCAGTAGTTCCTTATACTCACAAGGTTCTCCTGATTATGGCAGTGGCTTAAAACTTAACCTCAACCAAAACGGGGATAAATTCGTCAGATTTATTTTATGGGACCAGTTTTGGGTAAGAAATACATCTATGAACCCCGGAACCATGGTAGGCGGTGAACCCACTGACAACTCATGGAGTCTGGGAAACAGAAGGTTACGTGCATTAACATACGCACAGATCTCTAAGAGATATATGATCCTGCTCCATTTCGGAATTAATAATCAGACTTTCATCAATGGCGGCGCTTCAGGCACCTCAGGAACAGGAGGTTATGGAAACGGAAAGAAAACCCAGCTGTTCTTTCATGATGCCTGGAACGAATATGCAGTTATTTTACCTGGAGAAGCGGGAAAATTCAGTTTAACTTTAGGGGCCGGACTACACTACTATATGGGGCTTTCCCGTATGACCATGGCTTCCACGCTTAACTTCCTTACATTAGATTCTCCTGTTTTTTCATGGCCTTTGATTGATAATTCAGATCAGTTTGCAAGACAGCTTGGAATGTTTGCCAAAGGAAAGTACGGAAAACTGGAATATCGTTTCAGTTTAAATAAACCTTTCGCCACAGATCTTGTTCCTGTGAATGTAACAGATCCTTCAAAAGCAGTAGCCGTAGACAATAATGGAAATCCAAGTTTTTCAAAAGCAGGGTATGTTGAATATCAGTTCCTTGATGAAGAATCCAACACACTTCCTTTTAAAGTTGGATCTTACCTGGGAACAAAAAAAGTCTTCAATGTAGGTGCCGGTTTTTATCATCAGGCTGACGGAACAAGAACTTCTGTCAATTCAAACATTGAAAAACATGATATTACCCTTTTTGCTGTAGATGCGTTTGCAGATATTCCTTTGGGTGAGGCAAAAAATAAAATGGCAGTTTCTGCCTATGCCGGATATTATAATTACAATTTCGGACCGAACTATGTAAGAAATCTGGGAACCATGAATATTGGCGCCTCTGATCCTAATTTTATAGGGAATAAAGCCATTGCAGGACCAGGAAATCTACAGCCAACCATTGGAACAGGTAATATTATCTACGCTCAGGCAGGTTTACTATTACCGAGTCAGGCAGAAAAGCCAAAAATCAGAATACAGCCTTTTGCTGCTTATACTCATAAAAGTTTTGAGGCTTTTGATAAATCTTCATCTCAGTTTGATGTCGGAGCCAATTGGTTTATAGACGGACATCACGCAAAAATAACGACACAGTATTCCACAAGACCTGTTTATACAAATCCTACGGAAAGTCCTTCTTCTAAAGGAGAATTTATTGTACAGTTTCAAATCTACCTTTAAAATTTGAACCATTAAGAATTAAGATGGATTGGGAATTGACTAAGTCGAATCTTCGATTTCTGACGAATGAAGAATCTTACTGACATCCAGACACACATGAGATTCTTCATTACATTTCATTTCATTCAGAATGACACTTTTTTGAAATAGTTTCATTCAAAGCCCTTAACGGTTCAAAAAATTCAAATTAATAATCCTATTCCACTAACATCAAAAACTAATCAATATGAGCGAAAATCATCACGAAAGCTACGAAAATATGACCGACAGGCAGAAAAACCGCACCATCTGGAGTGTGATCACTGCCTCATCTCTCGGAACATTGATAGAATGGTATGACTTCTATATCTTTGGAAGTCTGGCCGTTGTTTTAGCCACCAAATTTTTCCCTGCGGATAATCCTACTGCTGCATTTTTATCTACCCTGGCCACTTTTGCTGCCGGATTTGTAGTAAGACCTTTCGGGGCATTATTTTTCGGGAGACTGGGAGATCTTATCGGAAGAAAATATACTTTCCTGGTTACGTTACTGATTATGGGATTTTCCACTTTCCTGATCGGATGTATTCCAAGTTATGAAACCATTGGATTTCTGGCGCCGGTTTTGGTTTTAATTTTAAGATTACTTCAGGGGCTTGCTTTAGGAGGTGAATACGGAGGTGCTGCCACGTATGTCGCAGAATACGCACAACCTCATCGCCGCGGATACTGGACCTCCTGGATCCAGACTACAGCAACAGCCGGACTTTTCATTTCATTAATTGTTATTCTGATCACCAAGACCACTCTTTCTGCAGAAGAATTTGATACGTGGGGATGGAGAGTTCCATTCTGGATCTCCATTTTGATGGTGGCCGTATCTTACATTATCAGAAAGAACATGAAAGAATCTCCTCTTTTTGCGAAAGCCAAAAGTGAGGGAAAAACATCCAAAAACCCTTTAAAGGAAAGTTTCGGAAACAAATACAATTTCAAATTTGTACTATTGGCTTTATTCGGGGCTGCGATGGGACAAGGTGTGATCTGGTATACAGGACAATTCTATGCCATGAGTTTCCTTCAAAAGGTCATGAATGTAGAATCGGCGCAGGTAGATTCATTGATGGCTACGGCTTTATTTTTAGGAACACCCTTCTTTGTATTCTTTGGATGGCTTTCTGACAAAATCGGCAGAAAAGCAGTGATGATGACCGGAATGCTGATCGCTATTTTAGCGTACAGACCTATTTACGACAGCATGTTTAAAAGTGTAAACCTCGAAAACAAAACAATTGCAGCAAATGGAATTACAGAAAAAAGAACGGCGAAAATCCACAATGATATTGCGACAGACAGCCTGGTGACTTTTCACAAAGAAACACTTTATACAGACGGAACTTTAATTAAAAAAGACAGCGTAGTTCATTGGTCTCCATCAGGAGTTGCTATGAAAGACGGAAAACCGGAGGAAGCCAAAGTTTCTCAAAGTTTAAAATTAAGTGACAACACCAAATGGTACCTGGTATTCCTTGTTTTCATCCAGGTGATCTTTGTAACCATGGTTTACGGACCTATCGCGGCTTTCCTTGTTGAAATGTTCCCTGTGAGAATCCGTTACACCTCAATGTCATTACCTTATCATATTGGAAACGGGGTATTCGGAGGACTTCTTCCGGCGGTAGCCACTTATCTGGTAACTACAGGAAAAGAAGCAGGACATACAACATGGTATCTGGAAGGACTCTGGTACCCGATTGGAGTCGCTGCCGTATGTTTGATCATCGGATTATTTTATCTTAAAAATAAGAACAATAATCTTCACGATTAGGTACTGAATCACTCAAATTTTTATTAATTTTAAAACTACTAAAATGAACGGACTAAAAAAAATATTAGGCATTCTCTGGATCGCAATAGCAGTAATTGTGGGTTACTTCGGAATTACCGTACTGGGAATCCCGAAAATAACTTCCGGAAAACAGGAAGATCTGGTTTTTGGCATCATCATTCTTTTTGTACTGATGCCGATTATCTCAGGCGGAATGGCAGTTTTCGGTTATTACGCCTTAAAAGGAGAATATTCTGACGATAAAATTTAAAAGCAAAAAACAGATCATTGATGAATGCGGCATTCATCAATGATCTGTTATCAATTATAAAAAAATGGATATCACGATTAAAGCAATTCCCCGTCCTTCTCAGGATAAGAACGTTATTGACCTCATCTGCAGATTAAATACTTCTCTTATTACAATCTCTGGTGAGAGTGGAAGCAAAAGTGCAAACCTTGATGACTTTTCTCAGGAGAAAGCTTTGTTCCTCATTGCTGTAAGTGATGAAAAACCCATAGCCTGTGGAGGTTTTCGCCCCCTTTCACCAGAAATATGTGAAATTAAACGCATGTTCTCCCTGGAAAAAAATATAGGACTGGGCGGAAAGATTCTCTCGGCGTTAGAAAAAGCCGCAAAACAATTCGACTATAAATACATCTATCTGGAAACCCGTAAAAAAAATGACAATGCCGTAAAGTTTTATCTGAAAAACGAATATAAGGTCATTGAAAATTATGGAATTTACATCGGACGTGAAGAAGCGATATGCTTCAGTAAGGAAATAAAATAATTATGAAAAAAAGACACGAACAAAAACTTATCATACTGAGCGTAGGGCTTATGATTGCTTTCAGCATTCCTATTTCACTGCTTTTCAATAGTGACAGGGAAGTTTTGGGCTATCCTATGATCCTTATTTACCTGTTCGTGGTCTGGATGATTTCCATTGTGATTTCTTTTGTAATTGTAAAAAGACATGATGAGTAGTTTCGCATTATTTTTTGTCGTTCTGTTTTATCTGGCCCTCCTTTTCTTAGTTGCCTACCTGGCAGAGAAGAAAAGAAGCAAGCTTTGGATCAATAATCCATACATCTATGCTTTATCTCTTGCTGTATATTGTACTGCCTGGACGTATTATGGAAGTATCGGTGTGGCAGCGACAAGCGGATTAAACTATTTGCCAATTTACATTGGACCTATTATGATTATTCCGGCATGGATCTATATCAATACCCGGATTGTAAGAATTTCAAGGGTCAACAAAATAAGCAGCCTGGCCGATTTCATTTCATTGAGATACGGGAACAGCAGAAGCCTGAGTGCCATTATCACGATAGTCTGCCTTCTGGCGATAGTTCCTTATATCGGCCTGCAGATTAAAGCCATTTCTGAAACCTTCCATCTGGTAACTGAAACTCCGATGTCGAAAGACATTCTGACTGATAATGCAACTTTCGTGGTAATTTTAATCGCTTTATTTTCTTCTTATTATGGAACACGATATGTAGATGCTTCAGAAAAAAGGCTTGGAATTATCTCCGCCATTGCTCTGGAAAGTTTTTTAAAGCTATTTTTTATTATTATTCTCGGATTTTTTGTCATTTATTATGTTTTTGATGGTTTCTCAGATATTTATGAGAAAGCCAGTAAATTTGAAGATTTTAAAGAAAAAAACACCTTCAACGGAATTGAAGGTGCCCTGAACTGGATGGTTCTCTGCATGATTTCCGCAACAGCGATCTGCATTCTCCCAAGACAGTTCCACACTGCTATTGTTGAAAACAGGCAGGAAAAGCACATCAGAACAGCTATTTGGTTTTTTCCACTTTACCTTCTAATCTTTACTGTATTTATTTTCCCGATTGCCTGGGGAGGAAGATTAATTTTTGACGGACAGAAAGTAAATCCTGAGTTCTACTCTATTCTGATTCCACAACATTTCGACAATACTTTGATCACAGTATTCGTCTTTCTTGGAGGATTAAGCTCATGTATTTCCATGATCATTATCTCTGCCATTACTTTATCCATCATGCTTTCCAACAACCTCATCATTCCATACGGATTGCTGGGAAAATTAAAATCTGAAAGCGAGGAGCAAAATACAAGAATCATCACCAATATCAGGAAGTTCAGTATTTTCGCATTGATCATTATGGCTTTTGCCTTCTACAAGTATTTCATTTTGAAAACTTCCCTGGATTCGGTAGGATTAATCTCATTTGTCGTGATTGCACAGCTGGCACCTGCATTTTTCGGAGCTTTATTCTGGAGAAGAGGAAGCTATAAAGGTGCTGTTACAGGACTTTTAGCCGGATTGGTAATATGCTATTTCGGGCTGATTATTCCCCAGTATTATTTTTCGTACAATCAGGAATTTAAAGGGGTCTTGAGGGATATGTATAATGCTTTCGGTTTTTTTACCATTCCTTATTTAGGAAGAATTCCACAGATCTTTTTCTGGTCGATGCTGGTCAATACAAGCCTGTTTACCATAGTTTCCGTAAGTTCAAAAGGAAATTACCGCGAAAGAAACTTTGCTGAGCTTTACGTAGATATTGATAAGTACATTCAGAATCACGAAAATGCTTTCATCTGGCGCGGAACAGCCTACATATCTGATATTCAGAATATTCTGGAACGTTTCTTAGGTAAGAATAAAACGGAACAGGCCTTAAGGATTTTTAATTTAAAATATAACATCGACTCCAATACTGAGACAGCCGATTCAAGGTTTATCAAATTCTCAGAAAACCTTTTGGCCGGAAGAATCGGTACAGCTTCCGCAAAAATATTGATTGAAGGAGTAACCAAGGAAGATAAAATATCTTTAAAAGAAGTTTTAAACATTCTCGAAGAATCGCAGGAAAATATCAGCTTGAATAAAAAGCTTACCGAACAGTCTGCAGAACTTCAGAAACTGTCTAATGATCTGAGGACTGCCAATGAAAGTCTGATTATTAAAGACCGTCAAAAAGACGATTTTCTGGATTCGGTCGCTCACGAGCTAAGAACTCCGATTACGGCCATCCGTTCAGCAGGAGAAATTTTAGCGGATGACGATGATATCCCTTTTGACATCAAACAGGAGTTTTTAAACAACATCATCACAGAATCCGACAGATTAAGCGAAATCATCAATGATATTCTTTATCTGGATAAATTGCAGCATGGTGAAATCTCTTTGCATATTCAGGAAAATAATATTGTTGACACGTATAAAAAAGCATTGAGTCCGCTCCTTCACCTGATACAGCAGAAAAATATTCATTTAAGTGAAGTTAATCTCCTGAATCAGTCTATATTTGAATATGATGAAGCAAGAATGATTCAGCTGTTTCAGAATATCTGGGGAAATGCTTTAAAATTTACGGAAGAACATGGCACCATTCAGACCAAATTGTTTGAAAAAGATCAGCAGCTGATCATTACCATCTTCAATACCGGAAAGCATATTCCGGAAGAGGATCTGGAAATGATTTTTGATAAATTTTATCAATCGAAAAACCAAAACATATTAAAGCCTACAGGAAGCGGACTGGGATTAGCCATTTCCAAAAAAATTGTAGAGGCACATGGAGGAAGTATAAAAGCAGAAAACAGCGGGCTGGGCGTAACTTTCACCATCAACATTCCCAAAAAAACTAAAAAAGAGATTACAGATGAAGTTGAACACCATTAAAACCTTCTTATGAGAAAGATAATCATTGCGGATGACGAACACAAAATATTGATGTCGTTGGAATACAGCTTTAAGAAAAACGGATATGATGTTTATATTGCCCGTGACGGAATGGAAGTCCTTGACTTTTTGAAAACCATGGTTCCGGATGTGATTCTTCTCGATATTATGATGCCGAATCTGGATGGCTACAGCACCTTGGATCTTATTAAACAGGATGAAAAACTGAAAGACACCAAAGTGATTTTTCTAAGTGCTAAAAATAACCCAAGAGATATTGAAAAAGGATTGGAAATGGGAGCTGACGCTTACGTTACAAAACCCTACTCGATTAAGAAACTGATGCAGCAGATTGAGGAGATGTTTTAAGAGATTGCTTCGCCTGCGGCTCGCAATGACATGCAGACACTAAACACAACTATTGACCTTAATATTGATATGAATACAGATACCTTATTTAAACAAAGCATAGAAAACAAAGAAGACTTCTGGAAGGAACAGGCCGGGAAAATACAATGGTTTGAATTTCCGCAACAGATTCTTTCCAATGGTGAGAACGATTACCCACAGTGGTTTTCTGACGGAAAGCTCAATATGTGTTACTTATGCATTGACAGACACATTGAAGACGGATTCGGGGATCAGGTTGCAATTATCTATGATTCTCCTGTAACCCATCAGAAGAAAACCTACACATTTCATCAGGCAAAAGAGGAAATAGCAAAACTGGCTGGAGGACTGGTTTCTTTAGGATTAAAAAAAGGAGACACAGCCGTTATTTATATGCCTATGATTCCGCAGACACTTTTTGCCATGCTGGCATGCGCAAGAATCGGGGTGATTCACAATGTGGTTTTCGGAGGCTTTGCTCCTCACGAGCTTGTTGTCAGAATTGATGACTGCAAACCGAAAGTTTTAATCACAGCTACAGCCGGTGTGGAAATTGCAAAGAGAATCCCTTATCTGCCACTGGTAGAAAAAGCAATTGAGCTGGCTCAGGACAAAGTAGACAATATTGTTGTATACAACAGAAAATTAGTAGATAATCAGGATGAGATGTTTGACGGATTGATTGATTATGAAGAACTGTTAGAAAAATCAGCTCCTGCGGACTGCGTTTCTGTAGAATCCACTCATCCGCTTTACCTTCTTTACACCTCAGGAACTACCGGAAAGCCTAAAGGGATCGTTCGTGACACGGGAGGTTATGCCACTGCATTACAATTCTCAATGACTTATATCTATGGTGTAGAACCGGGAGAAACGTATTGGGCTGCTTCAGACTTCGGATGGGCGGTTGGCCATAGCTTTTCCGTGTACGGACCCTTAATCAATAGAAACACGACTGTTATTTTTGAAGGAAAACCCATCATGACTCCTGATGCAGGAACTTTCTGGAGAATTATCTCAGAATATAAAGTTTCGGTGATGTTTACGGCCCCTACTGCTATCAGAGCTATTAAAAAAGAAGATCCGAACGGAGAACTGGTAAAAAAATACGATTTAACCCATTTTAAAAAACAGTTTCTCGCTGGTGAAAGATGCGATGTTGCCACTTTGGACTGGTTTGCAGAACATATTGGTGTTCCGGCAATAGACCATTGGTGGCAGACAGAATCCGGCTGGCCAATGCTGGGGTTGTTGACTCATGATGAAAATTATCAGATCAAAAGAGCATCTGCAGGAAAGCCTGTTCCGGGATATGATATTAGAATATTTGATGAAAACGGTTACGAACTCAATCCTCATCATGAAGGTTATCTGGTGATCAAACTTCCCCTCCCACCTGGCGCCATGCTTGGAATATGGAAAGACTACGCCCGTTTTGAAAGCAGTTACCTGTCTCAGTATAAAGGGTATTATTTTTCGGGAGATGGTGCTATTCAGGATGAAGACGGCTATATTTTCATTACAGGAAGAGTGGATGATGTGATTAATGTAGCAGGACACAGGCTTTCGACCTCTGAAATGGAAGAAATTGTTTCCTCACATCCTGATGTTGCCGAATGTGCCGTTGTAGGTATTGATGATGATTTAAAAGGACAGGTTCCTTTTGCCACAGTGGTTTTGAAAAACGGCTCGGCGATTTCTGAAGAAGATATTGAAAAAGATATCGTTCAGATGGTTCGCAACAAAATCGGAGCAGTTGCTTTTTTAAAAGACGTAATGGTTCTCAAACGTTTACCCAAGACGAGATCCGGAAAAATTTTAAGAAAGCTGATCCGGACACTGCTGGACGGTAAAGATTTTCAGATTCCATCCACTATTGATGATGAAAAAATCATTGAGGAAATCCAGGAAAAAATCCATGTTTATAGAGCTTAAATAGGAAATTAAACATAAATTTAAAATATAATAAATTCAAATTTCAAAAAACGATAGGGATATGAGAAATTACTTAATAGAAGATTTACCACAATATTTTGAAGACTATAAGAAGTCTATCAAAAATCCTAAAAAATTCTGGGATAAAGTTGCAGATCAAAACTTCGTGTGGTATCAGAGATGGAGCAAGGTTGTTAAGTACGACATGAATGAAGCGAAGATCACCTGGTTTAAAAATGCGAAACTCAATATTACCAAAAACTGTCTCGACAGACATCTTACCATCAGAGGAGAAAAAACAGCAATCATCTGGGAACCCAACGATCCTAAGGAAGAAGCACAGTATATTTCTTACAGCGAATTATACACCCGGGTGAATAAAACGGCCAATGTTTTGCGCGATATGGGTATTGAAAAAGGAGACAGGGTCTGTATTTATCTTCCTATGATTCCTGAACTGGCTGTTACGATGCTTGCCTGTGCAAAACTGGGAGCTGTTCATTCTGTTATTTTTGCAGGATTCTCAGCTTCAGCAGTGGCTTCAAGGGTCAATGACTGTGAAGCCAAAATGGTTATCACATCGGACGGAAGCTACAGAGGTAATAAAGTTCTGGATCTGAAAAGCATTGTAGATGATGCGCTGGAAAAAACGCCGACCGTGGAAAAAGTTCTTGTTGTAAAAAGAACCCACAACGAAATTAAAATGCAAGAAGGAAGAGATTACTGGATGGCCGATCTGTATGAAAAAGCTTCTCCTGATTTTGTTACTGTCATTATGGATTCTGAAGATCCTCTTTTCATTCTTTATACTTCCGGATCTACAGGAAAACCTAAAGGAATGCTGCACACCTGCGCCGGGTATATGGTGTACACCGCATATACTTTTAAAAATGTATTCAACTATAAAGAAAATGATATTTACTGGTGTACGGCAGATATCGGATGGATCACAGGACACTCCTATATTCTTTACGGGCCGCTGCTGAATGGTGCTACTACAGTGATCTTTGAAGGCGTTCCTACTTATCCGGAACCGGACCGTTTCTGGGAAGTGATTGAAAAACACAAGATCACTCAGTTTTATACGGCACCTACTGCGATCCGTTCCTTAGCAAAAGAAAGTGCTGAATGGGTGGATAAGCATGATCTGAGTTCTCTGAAAGTCATTGGTTCTGTAGGTGAGCCCATCAACGATGAAGCATGGCACTGGTTCAACGATCATGTGGGAAAGAAAAAATGTCCGATTGTAGATACATGGTGGCAAACGGAAACCGGAGGAATTATGATTTCACCTCTTCCTTTTGTGACGCCTACAAAGCCTACTTATGCTACTCTTCCACTTCCAGGTGTACAACCCGTTCTGATGGATGATAAGCGCAATGAAATCACAGGAAATCAGGTGACAGGAAATCTTTGTATCCGTTTTCCATGGCCGGGAATCGCAAGAACCATCTGGGGAGACCACCAAAGATATAAAGAAACTTATTTTACAGCTTTCCCTGGAAAATATTTTACAGGAGACGGAGCTTTGAGAGATGAAGTGGGCTATTACAGAATTACCGGGCGTGTAGATGATGTAATTATCGTTTCAGGGCATAATCTTGGGACAGCTCCTATTGAAGACAGCATCAACCAGCATCCGGCTGTTGCAGAATCCGCCATTGTAGGTTACCCTCATGACATCAAAGGAAATGCGCTGTATGGCTATGTAATGCTTAAAGAAACCGGAGAAGGACGTGATAAGGAAAATCTTAAAAAGGAGATCAATCAGTTAATTTCGGATCAGATCGGACCCATTGCGAAACTGGATAAGATACAGTTTGTTTCCGGGCTTCCGAAAACCCGTTCCGGAAAGATCATGCGTAGAATTCTAAGAAAAATTGCCGAAGGTGACTTCAGTAATTTTGGAGATATCAGTACGCTTTTAAATCCTGAAATTGTAGAAGAAATTAAAAACGAAAGAATTTAATTAATCATTATTTAACCAATGGAAGCCCCGGAATTTATTTCGGGGCTTTTTATTATAGTACAGTAAATAAAGGAATTTAAATACATCATCATCCGATGCTATTGTCTATTATCCAATTGTTAAAATTAAACACCCGTTCAATAATTATTTTTAAATATTATCTTTTTCTATTAAAAACAGAATGTTAATTAACAAATTATATTGCCTTAAATGCAATGATAATCAGAAAATTATTAGTAACTTTAATGGGAACTTAAAACCAATTAACTATGTCACATATATTAGCTGGAGTATTTGGTCATCACAGCGACTACAAAAAACTGGAAAGTGATCTGGAAAATTCAGGATTTGAAAACTCAGATTATATTGTATACCTTACTGATGGTTCCGGTAATTCTCAATTTCTGGCAAGTGTTACCGTAAATGACCTTAATCAGATTGATCTTGCACGTAATGCATTTATTCAGAATGCTGCATTGAAATCCTATTTATTTGAAAACATGAAGATCAATGAAACCAATTATGATACCATCAAAAAATATATTGATGCAAGAAACAGAGCAGAAATCCACAGCAGCCCTGATATTAAAATCAAAACGTCAAGTGACGGTATGAATTCTGAAGTGAAATTCTAATCGATATAAAATCTAATAGCCGGAGATCCGTAGTGTTATACTGCGGATCTTTTATGTTTGAAAAAAGTAAAAAATTTCGTATTTTCGTCTAATTATAGGCATGTGCACAAATGAGCTACGATTTAGAACAAGAGAATAAAGAGATACTTGCCAGATATAAGGACCTGATCTCTAATACATACAGAACATTGGATGAGGAAAATAACAAGCTCATCCGAAAGGCATTCGATATCGCGCTGGATGCTCACAAGGATCAAAGGAGAAAATCCGGAGAACCTTACATCTACCACCCTATTGCTGTTGCTAAAATTGTAGCAACAGAGATTGGTCTGGGTGCTACTTCTATTGCCTGTGCACTTCTGCACGATGTGATTGAAGATTCTGATTATACCTACGAAGATCTGAAAAAAATCTTTGGTGAGAAGATTGCCAATATCGTGAATGGACTGACGAAAATTTCCATCATGAACCACCAGAATATCTCTGTGCAGTCTGAAAACTACAGAAAACTCTTACTGACATTATCTGAGGATTTCAGAGTGATTCTGATTAAAATTGCAGACCGTCTCCATAATATGAGGACTCTGGAAAGCATGGCTCCGGATAAGCAGAAAAAAATTGCTTCGGAAACAGTGTATATCTATGCTCCCATGGCTCACCGTCTTGGATTGTATAATATCAAATCTGAGCTTGAAGATCTTTCTTTAAAGTATAATAATCCGGAAGTCTATAACGAGATCACGGAGAAATTGGAACTGGCCAAGGAAAGCCGTGAAAGGTATATTGAAGAATTTAAGAAGGAAGTATCCGAAAGACTTCATGAAGAAGGCTTAAATTTTAAAATCAAAGGCCGCGCGAAAGCTATTTCTTCCATCTACAGAAAAATGCTGAAACAGGGAGTTTCCTTTGAAGAGGTTTTTGACAACTACGCCATCAGAATTATTTATAAATCGGATGCGAAAAATGAAAAATTCCTGGCCTGGAAAATTTACTCTATTGTTACGGATGTATACCACAGTAACCCATCCAGAATGCGTGACTGGATTACCCAGCCCCGCTCTACAGGATACGAAAGTTTACATTTAACGGTTTTAGGTCCTGATAAAAAGTGGATTGAAGTACAGATCCGTTCCGAAAGAATGGATGAAATTGCTGAGAAAGGGGTTGCTGCACACTATAAATACAAAGAAGGTTACAAACAGAGTTCTGATGACAGAAATTTTGAAAAATGGGTAACTGAGATCCGTGAAGTACTGGAACAGCAGCAGAATCTTTCCACCTCGGAGCTTCTGGATAACATTAAGCTTAACTTATATTCCAAAGAAGTATTTGTCTTTACGCCAAAAGGAGAAATTAAAATCCTTCCGACTAATGCTACCGCTCTGGATTTTGCCTTCTCTGTTCACTCCGATCTGGGAATGAAATGCTTAGGTGCCAAGATCAATGGAAAACTGGTTCCTATTTCCTACATCCTTCAAAACGGAGATCAGGTAGACATCCTGTCTTCTCAGAACCAGAAACCTAAATCGGACTGGCTGGAATTTGTTGTGACATCTAAGGCCAAATCCAAGATTAAAAGTTATCTGAACTCTCAGAAAAACCAATTGGTGGAAGAAGGAAAAGAAATTCTGCAGAGAAAACTTCGTCATGCCAAAATCAATTTTAATGATGAAGAAATTAATAAACTGCAAAAGTTCTTTAATTTAAAATCATCTCAGGAGCTCTTCCTTAAATTCCAAAGTAATGAACTGGATGTAAGCAGCCTGAGAAAATATATAGAAAGTAAAAACGTATTCAACAACTTACTTTCAAGATTCAGAAAATCGCCCAACAAAAATCTGCATTTTGACGATCCGAAAGAGGAAAACCTTGATATGATTGTGTTTGGGAAGGACGAAGAGAAACTTAACTACACGTATGCAAAATGCTGTACCGTAATTCCGGGAGACAAAATCTTCGGATTCATCACGATTTCAGACGGAATCAAAGTGCATAGTGACAACTGCCCGAATGCCATCAATCTGAGAGCTCAGTATGATTACCGTGTTATTCCTGCCAAGTGGGTGAATGCGGAAAGCTTCAAAAACAGAGTAAAAATTGAAATTGAAGGGCTGGACAGAATGGGGATGATTAATGATATCACCACTGTCATCAGCGGAAGTATGGGGATGGATATGAAAAGTATGTCTATTGAATCCAACAATGGTGTTTTCACGGGAAATATCAACCTCGAAGTCAAAAATAAAGGTCAGTTAGAAGAGACCTTTAGAAAACTTAAAAATATTAATGGTGTTTCCAGAGTGAGACGGGTACAATCGTAAACATGAATTTATCTCTTTATTTTAAAAAATTTTTCAACAACAGTCAGTCCTCAGGAATTATTCTTATTTTCTGTGTGCTTATTTCATTGCTTATTGCCAATTCGTCTGCTGCAGAAAACTTTCAGCATTTTTTAGACCAGGAAGTGGGCACTCATCTTTTTGGGTTGGAATATCCTGTCAGCATCTGGATCAATGACGGATTAATGGCAGTTTTCTTCCTTCTGGTTGGCCTTGAAATAAAACGGGAATTGGTAGAAGGTGAGCTTTCTTCTTTTAAAAATGCCTCCCTTCCTATTTTTGCAGCCGTAGGCGGAATGCTTATTCCCGCTGTTATCTACAGCATTTTCAATACAGGAACGGAATACAGCAATGGCTGGGGAATTCCTATGGCAACCGATATTGCCTTTTCTCTGGCTATCATTTCGATGTTGGGTAAAAAAATTCCCAACTCTATTAAGATATTTTTAGCGGCATTAGCTATTGTAGATGATCTGGGAGCGATCCTCGTGATTGCTATTTTCTATACAGAGCAAATTCACTGGAGCTATCTCCTGCTATCTTTTGGGGTAACAGCCTTACTTTTTATTTTAAACTTTTTAAAAGTAACTAAAACAATATTGTACATCATCCCGGGACTGTTTTTATGGTATTTCCTTCATCATTCCGGAATTCATGCAACCATAGCAGGTGTTTTGCTGGCGTTCTCCATTCCTACCAATGCTTCGAATGTAGAAATTTCACCTCTGGAAAAACTGGAGCATCAGCTTCATATTCCGGTAAGTTTTCTGATCATGCCGATATTTGCTTTAACGAATACCAATATCACTTTTTCCAGTGAAATGGTGGCAGGAGTTACAAGCACATTAGGATTGGGAATTATCTGTGGATTGGTATTGGGTAAACTGATTGGGATCAATCTGTTTTCATTGATTGCTATTAAATTAAAGCTCAGTTCACTGCCTCAAAACAGCAACTGGCTTCAGATGATTGGTGTAGGATTGCTGGCCGGAATCGGGTTTACTATGTCTATTTTTATTGCATTGCTTTCTTTCAAAGAAGAAATTCCGATTCAGGATGAAGCGAAGTTTGCAATTCTGATTGCGTCCTTTATCGCCGCCATTGCCGGATTTATCATACTTAGTCTAAGTTCAAAAGAAAACCCTGAACTGGAAGAGAATTAATCTTCCTTCCGGTTCTCCAATTTTCTTTTGTGTTCCTCATCACTATCAAAGTCCGGTTCAGTAATCTGTGCATGATATTCTGAGGCTTCTTTCTTAATCTCATCAGACAGCAGCTTTTCTATTCTGAGTTTTCGGATCGCCATATTCAGCTCATTTCCGAATAAAAGGAGATATACATTTACATTTACCCAAACCATCAGTAGAATCATACTGCCAATGGATCCGTAAAGAACATTATACCGGGCGATATCCTTTACATAAATCGCAAAAATATACGTTGTAACCACAAATAATACTGTAGTCAGAATAGCTCCCGGAACCGCTTGTCGGAACCTTGTAATCTTCACGGTACCCAACCAGTAAAATAAGGTCAGAAGTATAAAATAAAAAAGCGGAAAAGAAACAAACCCGATAATTTTGGAAAGGTTGTCTACAAGCCACGTTACATCATAAGCCGGCGTAAAAAGCTTCATTACAACCTCTGCGTAATACACTCCAAACAGTGTTAAAAAAACGATGGTAATAAAGCCTATCGTGATAAAAAACGAAAGAATAAACTCTTTTACGTCACTTAATTTTTCATCTGTATTTTCATTAAATCCGTTGATCAGGGAAAATGTACCGTTCGTTGCAAAAACAAGAGCCAGAAGAATGGTCAGGTTACTGATTCCTTTCATATTTGGTATGATATTGCTTACAATGTATCCTTTTACATCTCCTTCCATGTTGGATGGAAAAACATTATGCATCAGCACATCAAAAATATAGAACTGAAGCTCATCATACAGCGGCATATGAGGCAGTACAGAAAGCAAAAACAGAATAAACGGAAACAGACTTATGGTAAAACTCCACGAAATAGCAGCCGCTTTTCTCCCTATTTTGCCTTTAAAAATCCCGGAGATATAAATCTGAAACATCTGCCAAAGTGATATTCCCAAAACAGGAATATGGATGCTGTCAAAAAAATCTTGAATCTTTAAAATAAATTTAGGAACCTTTACACTCATCGATCTGTTTGTCTTTATACAAAGGTAGGGGAATTAAATTAAATGGGGAAAAGATAGGTGGCAGATATTAGGTAGCAGGTGGCAGGTTTTAGGGATCAGGCATTAGGGATTAGGGATTTGAGAGTGGGAGAATTTGAGAGTTTAACGTTGAGAGTCAAAGGTTCATGATAACCCGCAACTAATATAACCTACAACTCGAATCCCGAAACCCGAAGCAAATAACCTTGAATCCCGAAACTGCAACCCAAAAACCGGCAACAAATTAACCGGGAAACCCTATCTTTGCCCTCTGAAACTTCTTACAATGCGAATCAGCTTACTTTGTATCGGAAAAACAGATGATAAGGAAATTACCTCTTTAATCAATTATTATCTCAACCGTTTACCCAAACACTGGAATTTTGAAATTACAGAAATTCTGGATGTGAAAAATGCCAAAAACCTATCCCCAGACCTTCTTAAAAAGGAAGAAGCCAAATTATTCTTAAACCATATTGACAAAAACGATCTGGTGGTAATTCTTGATGAAAAAGGAAAACAGTTTACCAGCCGCGAGTTTTCACAGAAAATTGACACCTGGATGAATTCTTCTGTCAAGAAAGTACATATTCTGATCGGAGGCGCTTATGGCTTCGCCGAAGAAATCTACAGCAGAGCCAATGAAAAAATGTCTTTATCCAAAATGACTTTTACCCATCAGATGATCCGTCTGTTTATTGTAGAACAGCTTTACCGCGCTGACCAGATTTTGCAGGGCAAACCTTATCATAACGATTAAAACAAAAGGTATTATCTCAAAAGTCAAATAATTGTTTTTTGTCATTGACTACGTCGAATCTTCGATTTCTGACGAAGGAAGAATCTCATTGACAAACTGAAACATGAGATTCTTTATTACATTTCTGAACTACGTTCGCAGACTTTCAGTCTGTGTTCAGAATGACATTTCTGAAACAACCTCTTTTTTATTTCAGACTGATCTGCCTCTTGGCTTCACCCACCACAAAAGCAACGGAATTGGCAATATTAAAGCTCCTGATGAGTTTTGACATAGGAATGGTCAGATGATTTTCAAAACGGTCCAGAACCTCTTTACTCAATCCTACACTCTCCTTTCCGAAAACCAGCCAGTCTCCATCCTGAAAATCAGTTTCAAGATATGATTTTTCGGCATGGGAGCTCATTAGAAAAACCCTTGATCTGTCAGGGATTGTACTGATCCATTCATCCACATCTGCATATTCAGAAACATCCAGATGCACCCAATAGTCCAATCCGGAACGCTTCAGGTTTTTATCATTAATTACAAATCCAAACGGATGAACAAGGTGTAATCTGCTTTCAGTTCCTACACACAATCTTCCGATATTTCCTGTATTATTGGGTATTTCGGGCTCTACAAGAACAATATTTAACATCTCTTTCTATCTCTTTATTTGTTTTAGTGTGGATTTATTTAATGATTTGGCAGAGTATTTTTTTAAATTTATTTCTTTACACATTTAGCATAAGAATCACTGAGGATGGCTTTTTCATAGCCTAAAGCCACTGCTTTATCCAGGTTTTCACAGGCTTCCTTAAGTTTGGAAGTGTCCATCAGAATCATGGCTTTGCTTACATAAGACTGGGCAAATTTCGGATCTATGGAAATTGCTTTATTAGCATCTGCCAGCGCTTCCTTATATTTTTTCATTTTAAAATATACGTCTGATCTTCCGTTATAAAGTAATGATTCCGGTTTTTCAGCAAGAAGTTGATTATAATCTTTCAACGCTCCATCCAGGTCACCACTATTTTTTTTCAGATTGGCAAGCCCTGTTTTTGCAAAAATGTTATCCGGAGCAAAAGTGAGAATCTGATTAAGGTCTTTGATGGCAAGGTCTTTTTTTCCCTGGTTGTCGTATATTTTGGAACGGGTAAGATACAAATCAGCTGTTTCAGGATTTACTTTGAGTCCTTTCTCTACATATTCCAATGCCTTTACTTTGTTTCCTTTCTGGCTGTAAAGCGATGACAGATTCACATATACAGAAATAGACATAGGGTTTGCTTTTAAAGCAGAATCATAAGACTTAAAAGCCTGAGTCGTTTTTCCAAGTCTTCTCTGAGCTGTTCCGAGGTAATTGTAATATTCAGATTGAAATTTTTGGATCTGTTCTTTTTCTGCCAGTTTTAAATACTGTTCTTCTGCACATTTATAATCAGCTTTTTGGAAACATTCTTCAGCCAGTTTTTTATTCTGGGCATAGAAATTAAGGGATAAACAGAGGGAAGTTACTACCAGTAAAGTTTTTTTCATGAGTTTATAGTTTGTTTGTTGATCACTTTTTTGGCGAGTGCACCAAATATCACTCCCAATAAAGATCCAACAAACGCCCCCACCAAAATATCTATCGGGAAATGCACTCCTAAATATATCCGGCTGTAGGAAACCACCAGAGCCCATACAAATATAGCATATGGAAACCATTTAAGCTTATTTTTTAATAAAATACTTAAAAAGGATGCCAAAAAGAATGTATTGGAAGCATGAGCAGAATAAAAACCATATTGCCCACCGCATTTCACGATTCTCATATGATGTTCCAGTGTAGGGTCATGACAGGGTCTCAACCTTGCTACACCATATTTGAAAACACTGGCCAGCTGATCAGAAACCGTCGCACCGATGGCCAGAAATATAAGGATAAAAACTAATGATCTTAGTTGATGGTTTTTGTATAAAAAATAAAGAAATATAATATAGAGAGGTACCCAGATCCAGGTACTTGAAATCAGCATCCAAAACTGATCAAAAGATGAATCCCCCAAATTATTAAGGTAAAGAAATACCTTCTTATCTTCCTGAATGATTTCCTCCATGATTATCTGCTTACAGGTCCTTCATAAGTCTCATCATCTGCAGGCTTCGGTTTTGGAGGCTCATTGGAAGCAACAGAAGAAGAAGGTTCCGTCAGAATATTTTTTTGAATATCATTCATCGGATTGAAATCCTTTGCAGCATCTTTTACCTTCTCAATCTCACGTTTGATTTCAGAAACAGGGTTATCTGTTTCTTTCATAATTTCAGTTTTAATATCTTCCACTGCTCCACGCATCTTTCTAACGCCTGCACCTAAGTCACGCGCAATCTGGGGCAGCTTATCCGGACCGAATAATACAACGATTGCAATGGCAATGAGTGCCATTTCTCCAATGCTTAATTCCATGGCGTAAAATTACGAAAGATTATTGCATTTATGGACTGTAAACTAAAAATTTAAACAAATTTTAAGATTTTATAATGAAGTTCAGGATTCAAAGTTCAAGGTTCAAGGTTCAAGGTTCAAGGTTTAAGGTTTAAAGTTGCCGACTGCATTTTACGGGTTACAGGGTTATTTTGTTGCTGGTTGTTTCGTTGCTCGTTTTTTAGTTTCGGGATTTTAGTTTTTTGTTACCGGTTCTTTTTTGTTACTGCTTAACCACAACTTTAAACTTTAAACTTTAAACCTTAAACTTTAAACACTCTCAAACTCTCCCACTCTCAAACTTAGCCTCCTAATCCCTGCTACCTAACATCTGCAACCTAGCACCTGCAACCTCCACTTATTAATTAACAAATATTTAATTCAAAACATAGAGAATTAAGTAATAATTATGTATATTTATAATACACAACCAAATCAATATTCATTATGAAAAAACTAGTGACTACTTTTAAAGTTTTCGCCGTATTATCGGTAATGGCACTCTACAGCTGCCAGAATGAAAACAATGAAATGAACCAACAGGAAGCTGTTCAGGCTAAGACAACCATCGATGAGCTGAAAAAAGAAATTACTCCTTCGTCTTCTCAACTTATTCCTGAAGCAGTACAGCTTCAACTGAATGAATCCACCAAAAATCTTGAAACGTATTTAAAAAATGATTTACAGATTGTGGGAGTGGCTGTATTGGGAAAAATTTCAACCCAACAAGGGGTAGAACTGTCTAAAAAACTGATTACGGATAAAGATCAGTTCATTGCTTCCGGAAATATTTTGGATCCATCCTCTGTAAAAATCGGAAAAATTGGAGATTTATATCATGGTGAGGATTTAACAATCGCCCAACAAGGATTAAAAGAAGCCATCACCGGAGAAGTAAAAGCGGGCACCCAGGTTATGGAAGTAACATGGAACGGCAAAAACGGAAAATTTACCACCTTATGTTTTTATGGAGATTCAGGGATTATCTGGGACAATATCTTCGGAGGACTTGTGATGATGGATACCCGAGGAAATTCAGAAACATCTGACAGAGAAGCTTCAAAAGTAGCTTCTACATGGTATAAACAGTGGTGGACAGCCAATTGGCTTTGGGGTTCTAAACGAGGTGAAGCCGGATATAAGATTACCATTTACTATTCAGGATCCACCGTTTCCAATGCAGATGTAAGTGATTGGGGCTATATAAGCTTAGGGAAAGCAAAAAGCGAAAGTAAAATAACCAAAAAGACAGGAGCTTACGGGCAATGTCGCTATGCACTGGGGCTTTGTACACCAACAGGTTCTTTAAGCTTTAACTCCACTAATTTCTCTGTATCATTCTCCGGATTAGGCAGCAATATTGTAAGTAACGGGACAAAATCCCTTTATCCATAGTTATTTTCATAAAAATCAGATTTTAATCAAAACGGGAAGCTCACTGAGCTTCCCGTTTATTATATTTTATAAGTCTTACCAGATTCTGACTTTTGACTTTAGTGCTTCTATTGCATTTTCTTTAAGGCCGAAAGTATTCATCAGTATTTCATAAAGCTGTACATCATTTTCTATCGCTACAGCTTCTTTTTCACCATCGCCGGAGCGTATATTCAGTACATGATCCGTATAGGTATAGCGGGCATTTTCATCTACTTTTGAAAGAATCAGTCTGTTTTTAAAATGGGAATCCGGATGGGTAGACAGATACCAGTTGGAAATATCCAGATCAATAAGTTCTACATGCTCAGGAATAAACCGGTACACCGGAAGCCACTGCTCTTTCCACATCCAGAGTGTGTAGGTTTCTTGCCTGCGCGAGATTTTAAATATTCCGTTGGGCGTTTTCTGCTGATCTTCTTTATTTAAAAGTATGGGTGAAGTAAGCGTAGCTGTTCCAAATCCGCAATCCACTATATATTGATCACCATCAAAATCCACAATAAGCAAGAGATGAGTCTGCGCCGCAATACTGTCTTCCTGCCTTCCCCACACTACCCTTCCAAGCTGAAGCTTTACATTGAAACCTAATGTTTTTAAAACTTTACTTAAAAGCAGGTTTTGTTCATAGCAATATCCGCCTCTGGATTCGATCACCAGTTTTCTGAAAACATCATCTAACTTTAAAGAAGGAACCGTCCCCGTATAAGGGTCAATATTCTCAAAGGGTATATGTTTCGGATGAAGCTGATGGATCCTTTTCAGTGTTTCCATACTCAATTCCGGAGTTCCGAAGAAATGAATCCGTTCAAAATACTTTTCCAGGTCTTCTATATTCATAATTTTGTTTTTCCTGTTTCAGCAATGAGCAAAACTATTCACTCCTGTAAATTTATTGAAAGATGTAACTCAAAATCACCTATATCTCATCAATAGAACAAATCTATGGCTTGTGAAAATCTTTTTCAGAGGTGATATCAACTAAATTTTTATTTTTTTTCTGAAAAGCAGAATAAGTAATTACCACACTGACCGCCATTAAAATAAATGCTAAAAAGAAAGGTGCCCCTGAAAATTTGAACGGTGCTTCATCATGCGTGAAATAGTAAAATAAATTAGTCATCATCGGAGGTCCTATAATGGATGTAGCACTCATTAAACTCGTTAATGCTCCCTGAAGCTCTCCCTGTTCATTGGAAGGAACACTTTTCGTGATGACAGACTGTAAAGCCGGTCCGCAAATTCCTCCTAAACAGTAAGGAACCAGAAACACAAACATCATCCAGCCTTCTGAAGCAAAGGCAAACAACAGCATTCCTACAGCATAGAAAGCCAATCCGTAATAAATACTTTTCTGCTCTCCCAGCCTGGGCGTTGTATATCTGATAAGCCCGCCCTGTACAAGACCTACCAGCAAACCTACTACTCCCAATGAGATTCCTACCATTCTTTCTGTCCAGCTGAACTTATACATCGTAAAGAAGCTCCAGTTACTCTGTACCGCATGGCCTGCAATATAGATCAATATCAACGAAACAATCAAACCTGAAATTTCAGGATGTTTCCCCAGAAATTTAAATGAGCCTATTGGATTGGCACGTTTCCAATCAAATTCTCTTCTTTTATCTTTATCCAAACTTTCAGGAAGGATGAAATATCCATACAAGAAGTTAAGCAGACACAGACCTGCTGCGGCATAGAAAGGAACTCTGGCTCCATAATGTCCTAGAACTCCACCCAGAACAGGTCCTATGATAAATCCGAGCCCAAAAGCAGCACCTATCAGTCCGAAATTCTTAGCCCTGTCTTCATCCGTGGAAATATCAGCAATATAGGCACTGGCGGTAGTGACACTTGCTCCTGTAATCCCTGCAATGATCCTTCCTAAAAACAGCCACCAGATCGTTGGAGCCAGCGCAAGGAAAATATAATCGATTGCAAATCCGAAAAGAGAAATCAGAATGATGGGTCTTCTTCCGTATTTGTCACTGAGGTTTCCTACTAACGGAGAGAATATAAATTGGGTAAATGCATAGGCAAATCCCAGCCAGCCTCCATATTTTGCTGCCTCACTGATATCTGCGTGAATAAGTTCCTCAATTAATTTGGGAACAACAGGAATGATGATCCCCCATCCCGTAATATCGATCAGTAAAGTAATAAATATGAAGCCTATAGCCGCTTTTTTCTTTGAATTTTCCATGATGGTGCAAAATTAATCAAATCTGAAAAATAATGATTCTAAATTATGATATGAATAGTTAATATGATTATTAAAAAAAGGTAAAGCCAACATGATCATGATAGGTAACCATTGTTTTCTGACTTTGACTTAAAAAAAGGCCGTCTCTTTCGAAACGGCCCTTACTAATTTATTGTAGTTTGTATTACTTTGAAGCAAGCTCTTCTTTAGCAGAAGTGGATTTTCCATGTACCTCTTCTTCTTTTCCTGTTTTAAGGAAGTCGTAAGCAATTGCAGACGCAATAAAGATGGATGAGTAAGTACCGAATCCAATACCGATTAACATCGCAAACATGAATCCTCTCAAGTTATCTCCACCGAAAATGAAGATCGCAAGGATCACCAGAATCGTAGTGAATGAGGTGTTGAACGTTCTACCCAATGTACTTGAAATAGAGTCATCAAACAGACCTGCCAATGTTAAAGATTTTTTCTCTCTCAGGTATTCTCTGATTCTGTCGAAGATAATTACCGTATCGTTAATTGAATATCCTAACACAGTAAGAATCGCAGCAATGAAGTCCTGATTGATCTCCATGTTGAACGGCATATATTTGTGAAGCAATGAATATGCTCCTAAAATAATTACCGCATCGTGGAATAGAGCAGCAACTGCTCCAAGAGAGAACTGCCATTTTCTAAATCTTACAAGAATATAGATGAAGATCATTGCTAATGCAGCTAATACCGCATAGATACCGTGAGTCTGGATATCATCAGCAACAGAAGGTCCTACTTTCTCAGAAGAAATGATTCCTGCGTGGTCTTTATCAGCAGATTTGAAATCTTTCAATGTCGTTCCTGCCGGTAAGTTTGATTTTAAACCTTCAAATAATTTCTGTTCGATAATCTGGTCAGCTTTTAAAGATTCATCTTCGATAAGGTAATCTGTAGAGATCTTTAATTGTTTGTTGTTTCCGAAAGTTTTAGCTTCTACAGAAGAGTTCTTACCGTCTTCAGTTTTGAATAATGCTACTAATTTTTCTTCAACATCTTCAGCTTTTACATCTTTATCAAATCTAACGACATAGTTTCTACCACCGGTAAAGTCGATACCGTATTTGAAACCGTGTGTTGCGATAGAAATAATACATACAACTGTAAGAACAGCAGAAACGATGTAAGCATATTTTCTCTTTCCGATGAAATCGATCCAGGTATTTCTGAACAGGTTCTTCGTTGCCGGAGTCCATACAGAAAGTCCTTTTCCTTTATTTAATCTTGAGAAGATCATTACTCTTGAAAGCAATACAGACGTGAATAATGTCATTAAGATACCGATCATTAACGTCAATGCAAAACCTTTAATAGGCCCTGTTCCGAAGAAGAACAATACAACTGCCGTTAGGAAAGTCGTAGTGTGACCGTCAATAATCGCGTTTAATGCATGTTTGAAACCATCTTTGTAAGCTTCAAGAATACTTTTCCCAGCGAATAATTCTTCTTTAGTTCTTTCATAAATGATAACGTTCGTATCCACCGCTACTGCCATGGTAAGAACGATACCCGCGATACCTGGAAGCGTAAGGGTAAAGTCACCCGAATCCATAATACCGAAAATATAGAATAAGTTGATCACCATCGCAATTACCGCGTATACACCAGCTCCACCGTAGTAGAAAATGATATAAACAATGATAATAGCAAATGCAATGATAAACGACATTAAACCAGAATCAATAGCCTCTTGTCCTAAAGATGGACCTACAACGGTAGCCTGAACTACTTTTGCACCTGCAGGCAATTTACCGGCACCTAACACGTCTACCAGTTCTTTAGCTTCTTCCTGAGAGAAGTTACCGGAGATCTGGGTTCTACCGTTAGGGATAGCATTAACAACGTTAGGAGCTGTGTATACTCTGTTATCAAGAGTTACAGCAACTGGTTTTCCAACGTTTTTCTCGGTTAATGTTTTCCATTCTTTAGCTCCTTTAGAGTCCATCTGCATATCTACCACTACTCTGCTTAGTTCATCGTAGCCGATGTTTGCAGTTTCAACAGCACCGTCTACCGGAGCTTTTTGGTTGATGTTACCTCTGATCGCATACAATACTAAACTTTCAGTATCGGTAGCTTCAGGCTTGTAACCCCACATGAACTGTGTATATTTAATGTTAGCCGGACGTAAAGACTGACCTACTTTGCTGTTTAAGATTTTGTTTACAACAGCAGTATCGGATAATTTTACGTTGGCAACACCATTCGTTCTTAATTTGTCAAGCTGTAAAAGGCTCATGAAGTTCACATTCTTTGCAACTCCCATAGAATCTCCTTTTGCAGCAACCATAGTTGTCAAAGTCTGGAAATAAGGCGCAATTTCAGGAACCTGCTGTACTTCCCAGAACTGAAGTTTTGCAGAAGTCTGAAGCATTTTCTTCACTTTATCGATGTCCTTCATACCAGGCATTTCTACAGAAATTCTCGCAGTACCAGGTACTCTCTGAACGTTTGGCTGGATCGCTCCAAGCTTGTCAATTCTCGTTCTGATTACCTCGAAAGCAGTTCCTACAGATGCATCGATTTTTCTTTTAACAATGCTTTTTACCTGATCATCAGGCGTGTTGTACTTCACTTCAGTAAGCGTTGTATTTCCGAAAATTTCCGGATCAGCCAACTTCAGGTTGGTACCTTTAGCTTTGTTAATTACATCGAACTGCTCGAAGAAGTTGTCGATGTAAGGTTTGGTAGAATTCTTCTGTGCTTCATCAGTTTTGTTTAAAGCCTCAATAAGAACAGGATTTGTAGAATAATTGGTTAAATCATTCACAAGATCTCTTTGGTTGATTTCCAAAAGAACGTTGATCCCTCCTTTCAGGTCAAGACCAAGTTTCATTTCCTTGTCTTTGGCTTTAGTGTAATAAAGTTTTGTGAATCCTAAGTTCAAAGTATCCTTAGAAAGTCTTGCGATTTCTTTCTGATACTTCTCCGGATTGTCTCCTGCAAAAGCAGTCGCCTGCTTTTCAATTTTGCTGGCGTACCATGTTGGTAATAGCTCGTTTAAGCAAATCAACCCTAGTACAATAGCGACAATTGTAATAAGTCCTTTTCCTTGCATTTTGTTATAACTACGTTAAATTAAGTCGGCAAATATAATGATTTTCTTGTATTTTATGAATTTTTAACAACAGAAATGGTTTATTTCCAGATATATTGGTGTGGTGATTTCTATTTAAGATTTAACAATTTTTTCATACGATCATAATGAAGTCTTCAAAATCGATTGGTATAAAATTTTCATTTACTTTTCCAACACACTAACTCTCAAAATATTATGAAAAAATTACTTTTTTGCATCAGTGTTTTTTCTTCCTTAATTGTCAATTCTCAAAGCATTAATTTGGAAGAATTTGCCACAGGACTTACGAGTCCTGTAGAGATTACGAATGCCAATGACAGCCGTCT
Organism: Chryseobacterium sp. NRRL B-14798; assembly: GCF_050470705.1. Classification (NCBI taxonomy): domain Bacteria; kingdom Pseudomonadati; phylum Bacteroidota; class Flavobacteriia; order Flavobacteriales; family Weeksellaceae; genus Chryseobacterium; species Chryseobacterium sp. NRRL B-14798. Next base: position 3,361,151 of record NZ_JBFLUL010000005.1, read on the forward strand.
TTTTGTGGTTCAACAGAACGGTATCATTAAAATTATTCAACCCAACGGGACAATTAACGCTACCAATTTCCTCAATATCGGAACAAAGATCATTTTTGGCGGCGAAAGAGGCCTTCTTGGTCTTGCATTTCATCCTCAATACTCTGCTAACGGGTATTTTTTTGTGTACTACAACAACCCTTCTGGGAATATTATTGTTGCAAGATACAGTGTGAGTTCTACAGACCCAAACGTAGCAGATCCTGCTTCTGAAAAAATTCTGCTGAACATTCCCAAGCCATTCGACAATCACAATGGGGGAAGCATCCATTTTGCCCCTGACGGAAAACTCTGGATCATCACCGGAGACGGAGGAAGCGGTGGTGACCCGAATAACAATGCTCAAAACAAAAATTCACTGCTGGGGAAAATGCTGAGAATAGATGTAGATGCTACAGGCCCCTATAACATTCCTCCTGACAATCCTTTTGCAGGAGCCGGAGTGGATGGTGCAGACGAGATCTGGGCTTACGGACTCAGAAACGCCTGGAAGTTTTCGTTTGATCTTACAACTGGAAACGCCATGATTGCTGATGTCGGACAGGGAGCAATAGAGGAAATCAATAAAATGCCTATTACCCAGGGTGGCTTAAACTACGGCTGGCGCTGCTATGAAGGTAATAATACATACAACCCTGCAGGATGCGCTGCACAGTCCACCATGACCTTCCCTGTTGCCGTATACGACCATTCCGGTGGCAAATGTTCCATCACGGGTGGTTATGTCTACAGAGGAACGCAGTATCCTTCACTTCAGGGAAAATATTTTTTTGCAGATTACTGTTCTACCCAGATCGGAATTCTGGATAGCAATAATGCCATCACATGGACAACTCCTTATTCCGGAAATAACTTTTCCACTTTCGGAGAAGACTACCAAAAAGGATTGTACGTAGCTGCCGTAAACAGTGGAAAGATTTTTAAAATAACCGCTGGTACTTTGGGAACCCAGGAAAATAATGCTTTTGGAAATATAAAAGTTTATCCTAATCCGGCTTCCAAAGAAGTTTTCATTGATGGGGTGAAAGATAAAAAAGCAACCCTGGAAATCATCAGTGCAGACGGAAGAAAAGTGATGGAAACGGATCAGATTATTAATGGCAAAGGAATTAATATTTCAGGGATTCCTGCCGGAGTGTATTATATTAATCTGAAATCCGGGGAACTGAAATCATATAGTCAGAAATTGATTATCAAATAGTAATAGCCGGTTTTAAGCGCAGACGAAACGCTAAGGTTTTCACATTCTGTGAAAAAGGATCGCAAAGGCATTTCACTAAGCAAAAAACATTGGATATTTCTTAAACCATTAAGAAGGATTTAACGAGTAAAGCATCGTTAAGTTAAAATAAATCATTCTGATTTTTAAGCTTAAAGCGAAGCTCATCTTAATACTCTAAACACTTTACTACAATCTTAATGTTTCAAAAAAGTTTAAACAAGTTCAAAATAAGCCATAGGTCAATAAAAAAGCGGTTCAGAACTGAACCGCTTTTGCTTATATTGTCATAGAGAAAATCCTGGTTTCAGGTTTATTTCTCATCATTCTCAGGTCAAAAACCATGGCAACGTTCCTTGTGAATGCTCTTCCGGCTTCTGTAATTTTAACTTCAGTTCCATTGATCTCAACCAAACCGTCATTTTCCATTTCTTTCAGCATTTCCAGTGCATTTTCAAGCTCAGGGAAAGAGTTGTTGATATCAAAAGTGGTTTCAAGCTGGCACATCAGATTCAGAATATGTCTTCTTACTGTAAGATCCTCTTCGCTCAGAACATGTCCTTTTACAACAGGAATTTCACCTTCTTCAACCATTTTCTGGTATTCCTCAACTGTTTTTACATTCTGGGCAAAAGCATACCATGAATCTGAAATAGCAGACATCCCAAGTCCTACCATCAGCTGGGTTTTGCTTGATGTATATCCCATGAAATTTCTGTGAAGTTTTTTATGAATAAGAGACTGATACAGATCATCATGCTCAAGAGAGAAGTGATCCATCCCAACCTCAATATATCCTAAATCCTGAAGCAGCTTTTTACCATCTTCATACAAACGACGCTTCTCTTCTCCACTTGGGAGGTCATTTTCATCAAATCCTCTTTGTCCGACACCTTTCACCCATGGAACGTGTGCGTAAGAATAAAATGCAAGTCTGTCCGGCTTCAGTTCCATTGTTTTTCTGATGGTATGTTCCATTGCTTCCCAATTCTGGTGTGGCAATCCGAAAACCAGATCATGGCTGATTCCTCTGTACCCTATTTCCTTCGCCCATTCCGTAACGTTTTTCACATTTTCAAAAGGCTGGATTCTGTTGATGGCTTTCTGAACTTTAGGATCGTAATCCTGAACTCCAAAGCTCACTCTTCTGAAACCAAGGTCGTATAAAGTCTGAAGATGTTCCTTCGTCGTATTGTTTGGATGTCCCTCGAAAGAAAATTCAGGATGCTCTGCAATATCCACTGATGAAAAGATACCTTCCAGCAATGTTCTTAAATTTTCAGGTGAGAAGAACGTGGGTGTTCCTCCTCCAAGGTGCAATTCTTTCAGTTTAGGTCTTTCAGTGAAAAGATCAAGATATAATTTCCATTCTTTTAAAACACTTTCAAGATAAGGAACTTCAACACTGTGCTGTTTGGTGATACGCTTATGGCATGCACAAAATGTACACAATGCCTCACAGAAAGGCAAATGGATATAAATAGAAATTCCCTCCTCTGCATTGCTTTCATGAAAAGACCTGATTACGGTTTCCTTCCATTTTTCCGGTGAAAATGTTGATTCATCCCAATACGGAACGGTAGGATAAGAAGTGTAACGCGGTCCGGGAATATTATACTTATCTATTAAAGAGTTCATTGTGAAAATTAAATTTTATAAGGGTATGAAATTTAACATAATTAAAATTCATCTTACAAAATTAACCATTAGTTATGAATTTTAACCTATGAATTATATTAGGTTCTATTTTATAATGAGTCTAAATACGTATGATCAGGCTTTTGGCCAATAGTGATAAATTCTATTCCTGCTATTTAAAATTTTAATTTCATGACGGCAATTTTGCTATTTCCTGCAAGAACAATATTATTCCTATCAATCCATTGGCAGACAAAGAAGCCTTTTTCATCAGAAATCTTTTTCCAGGTCTTCCCAAAATCTGAAGAATAGCTGATGTGTTTGTCTCCTACGGCAATGATTTCTTTTCCTTTTGATCCCGGTTTAATTTTCACACAGGTTGTATATCCTGCGTTCTGCCCTGAAGCCTGAATCTGCCAGGTCTCGCCGGCATCAGTTGTGGTTGCGATATTATTGATATTAGCATCCTGTTTGGTATAATCTCCTCCTGCTGCTATTCCGAAACGGTCTTCAAAAAAATCAATGGAATACATTCCCTGCGAAGGTTCTCCTTGTATGATTGGAGTGTTGAATACTTCTATTTTATCATCTTTCAGGTTCATTCTTAAGATTCTTGAAGCTTTTCCTCCAGTCGCAATCCATAAGTATTTTTTAGAGGATGAAATATTGGTATTGCTGGCGGCAAAAGCAGCTTCGCCATCATTTAACGTTACATTATTTTTAAACATGTTCCATTTCCCATCCTTATATACTGCCAGTTTCAGCAGGTGATCTTTATCTGCGTCACTGAAGGTATAGGCAAGTTTATCATTCACAAAATGCAAAGCATCATAAAACGCTGTTTTTGCAGTATCTTTAAAAATCACCTGTGATTTCAGATCTTTTTTATCAATTTTGAAAAAACGTGCCGGACTTTCAATATTGATTGCATAGAAAGAAGTTTTATTCTGTCCTAGTGTTCTGAACTGAAGTTTTTCTTCAGATAGCCTGATCTGTTTCTGGTTTTTATAGTTTTTAAGATCTACAAACCCGAATTTGGAATCCGTACCGCTGTACCAGACCTTGTTGTCATATAGTTCAAGAGCCCTGATACTGATTTTATCGTTAAGAATGGTTTCAAGGCTTTCCACCTGCTGGGAAAACGCGGTAATTCCTACGGAAAGGAGGACAATGGAAAAAAGTTTTTTCATAGAAATAGTATTGTGACAAAAAAAACCGCCGAAGCGGTTTATATTATTATTAATCCTGATTCTGATATTTTTCAGGGTTATTAAGCTTACTGTTTGATTTTCCGTAAAGGAAGTATACCAAACCTCCTAAGAATAACCATACTGCAGAAAGTTCCAATGCATGGGCACTTAAGTTAAAAATCAAATATAGGTTGATAATTACTCCTAATGCCACTACGATTTTATAAGCAGGAACTTTGAAAGGTCTGATCAGGTTAGGTTCTTTCTTTCTCATCACCCAAACTGCGATACAAACCAGTGTAAATGCAAACAGGGTTCCGAAACTTGTCATATCTGCCAATGTAGAAATTGGTGTAAATGCAGCGATTAAAGCTACTACAATTCCCAACAGGATAATTCCTTTGTAAGGTGTTTTTGTTTTTGGGTGAAGCTGTCCGAAGAATTTAGGAATCAAGCCGTCTTTTGCCATACCGATGAAGATTCTGGACTGCCCCATCATCATTACCATTACAACAGAAATCAACCCTACAGTAGCAGCAATCGTTACGATATTACTCGCCCAGTGCTTTCCTGCAATTTCAAAAGCATACGCAACAGGCGCTTTGATGGCATCCGGATATCTTCCTTCAGGATTAAAGTCTGTATAATGCATCATCCCTGTCAATACAAGAGATACACAGATATACAATGCTGTACAGATCAATAGTGAAGCGATGATAGCGAAAGGTACATCTTTTTTAGGGTTAATAGCTTCTCCAGCCTGTGTAGAAACAGCATCAAAACCGATATAAGCAAAGAAAATAGCTGCTGCTCCGGAAATAATCCCTTTAATACCATATGCCGAGACCATATCGCCCTCGGAATTCTTGATCTTTATCGGATCCGGAATAAAAGGCTTCCAGTTTTTAACCCCATCTACAGCGTTATAAAGATCTGTATTAGAGAAGATGATATATACTCCGGCGATAATTACAAAGATAACCGCTGAAGTTTTCATTAAAACGATCAGGTTATTCGCTCCTGCTGCCTCTTTAGTTCCTTTTACCAATAATGCAGTAATTAAAAGAACCAGAATAAATGCTGGCAGGTTCATAGAAAAACCATCTCCTGTATAACTTGCCGGGTCTGATGTCAGATAGGCAGGCAAATGAATATTAAAAATCTTCAAAAATTTATTAAAATAACCGGACCAACTCACGGAGACGGCCATACTCGCCATCGCGTACTCGAGGATGAGACACCATCCCATGGCCCATGCAAAAATTTCTCCTACTGTTCCATATGCATAAGCATAAGCTGAACCCTCTACAGGAATAATGGATGCAAACTCTGCATAGCATAATGCAGCAAAAACGCAGGCGATCCCTGCAATGATAAAGGAAATGGCAAGTGCTGGTCCTGCGTGATAATAGGCTCCTGTTCCTGTAAGAACAAAGATTCCACCACCGATGATAGCACCTACTCCAATTGCTGTTAAACTCCATTTTCCAAGGACTTTTTTCAGCTCACTTTTCTTCATATCTGCCTCATAGGCACTTAGTGGCTTTTTAACCCAAATTTTCGACATGTTTTTTTATTTATTAAGGATTTACGAAAATATAAAAAATTTAGAAACTCTCACGTTAATCGTTAAAATTTCATCATTTATTTTACATTAAAGACTTTAAAAACCTGACCAGCACCTTATTCATAGTATTCTACAGACATGAAGTTTTCCTGTTCTGATTTTGATCCACAAAATCAGAAAGTCAGTAATAATACAAATATGCCGTAATCCGTAGTTTTATAAAAAAAATATTTGTAAGGATAAATAATGACGTTTATAGTTAAAAAACTACAGCGATTTGATGATGATCTGACAATTGCTTTAGAATCAGAAAAAATAGATTTTCTGATTAGGTATCACTTCCCCGTTGATTTTTCAAAAAGCCGGAAATTTTACCAGAACTTTATTATTAATAAATAACAGGAAACTTCTTAAAAGCAAAATTTCTTTATTTTTGATACTATGAATTTATATGATCTTTTCATAAAGCCTTATGAAGGTTATGATACTTTACAGATTATGCTGGAAACGTCGGGCGCCGTCCTTGGAACTCTGAGTGTTTATTTTTCGATTAAAAAAAATATCTGGGTATACCCTACCGGTATTGTTTCTACGCTGATCTATGTTTATATTCTTTTCAACTTCGGCTTACTCGGAGACTGCCTGATCAACGTTTATTATACTGTAATGAGTATCTACGGATGGATTTTATGGGCAAAAAATTCTGATGATCATATTCACGTCGATGTTAGCTGGGCCACCAGAAAGGAATGGATCTATGCCAGCATCCTTTTTATACTGAGCCTGGCACTTGTTACCCTTATCTATTATTATAAACCTTATATTGATCATCAGTTTTCGATGGAAGGAACCAGTTTTGGATTGTATCATCTGGATTGGGCCAACTGGATGGATGTTTTTACAACTTCAATATTTTTAGTGGGCATGTGGTTGATGGCCAAACAGCGCATTGAAAGCTGGATTTTCTGGATTATCGGAGATTTGATTTGCATTCCAATGATGATTTTTAAGGGACTTGGAATCACTTCGGTTCAATATTTGGTATTTACTATAATGGCGGTCTTAGGATACGTCAATTGGAAAAAAAGTTTTAAAGAAAAAAAAGTACAATAAAGTCATGAAAAATTTATTTAAAATAGCATTCAGTATTTTTGCTATTACCAGTTTAACCTCTTGTTTAGCATATACCGACGGATACGGAAGCAACGGAAGCTATGGGTATGGAGATCCGTATTATAACAACGGATATTACTATGCTCCGTCAGGATATTACGGAAGTGGCGGATATTGGGGTAATGACGGCTACTATTATAGAAACAATATTAATTATTACTATGATAATGGCATTCCTTATTACTATGATAGCTATAATAACTCCAGAAGAAAAGTATACGTAGAAAGAAGATCTTCTTCATCTTCGAGACCTGAAAACGGATTCCAGAATACGCGTACAACGAACAGTAATGGTTCATACAACAATAACGGAGGGTTTAATAACAACAGAAACTCCAACAGCAACAGCGGATTCAGAAACCAGAATAATGGTAATCAAAACAATCAGGGTAACCAAAATAACAGCGGGTTCAGGAATTCCAATGGTAACAGCGGATTCAGAAACCAGAACAATGGTAATCAGAACAGCCAGAGAAACCAGAATAACAGCGGCTTCAGAAATTCCAATGGTAACAGCGGAAGATCAGAATCTTCCGGCGGTGGATTCAGGAATAGTTCAGGCAGCCAAAGCAGCAGTTCAAACAGACAGCAGAGCGGCGGAGGCGGCTTTAGATAAAACGATTATAAATAAGAAAACGAACAGCTAACACTGTTCGTTTTTTATTTTAAATATAGTAATTTTGCTTCTTCATTTAACAAAAAAATATGGAATTTTATAAATATCAGGGAACAGGGAATGATTTTGTAATGGTAGATAACCGGGATCTGCAGTTTACCAAAGATAAAGACAGTATTGAAAAATTATGCGACAGACGTTTCGGAATAGGTGCTGACGGTCTTATTCTATTGGAAAACGATCCTCATTATGACTTCAAAATGGTGTACTACAATTCTGATGGCGGAGAAAGTACGATGTGTGGAAACGGAGGAAGATGCCTTGTCGCTTTTGCTTTTTTCCTTGACATCTTTGAAGACAAATGCAAGTTCATTGCGACAGATGGTGAACATGAAGCTGAAATCCATAACGGAATCATTAAATTAAAAATGATTAATGTAGATACCGTTTCACAGGACGGAAATGACTTTGTTCTGAATACCGGATCTCCACACTACGTAAAATATGTAGACAACCTGAAAGATTATGACGTTTATGACGAAGGATATGGCATCAGAAATTCTGAAAAATATAAAGAAAAAGGAATCAATGTGAACTTTGTAGAGAAAATTTCAGATAATGAAATTTTTGTAAGAACCTATGAACGAGGCGTTGAGGACGAAACTTACAGTTGTGGAACAGGAGTTACAGCTTCCGCTTTAACTTTTCTGCAAAAACATAATCTAACCTCTGTAAAAGTTAAAACTTTAGGCGGAAACCTTAAGGTATATGCTGAAAAAAGCGGTGATACATTCCAGAATATTTGGCTGGAAGGTCCTGCAAAGCAAGTTTTTAGGGGTAAAACAGATCTTCTTTAAAACAAAAAACTTTTAATCAACATTTAAGAATGAAAAAAGCTATTCTCATTATCATTCTGCTGGTTTTTGTAGTGGCAGGATTTTTTGGTTTGAGATTTTATAATAAATATTTAGGAAACAACGTAGAAAAAGATGGTTATGTTCTGATTCCTCATAGAGCAGGTTTTAAACAGATCCTGGATTCTATTGCTCCTTATATTAAAGACAGGGAATCTTTTGAAGCTGTGGCTAAAGAAAAAGGTCTCGATACCAATTTTAAAGCAGGACGTTATCACATCCAGAGCGGAACAGGCAACAAAGACCTTGTCAATATGATCAAAGCAGGTAACCAGACAGCCAACTCTTACAGAATCGGGGATTTTGGAGATATGTATCAGATGATTGGTAAGGTGACCAAAAAAACGGAAATCGATTCATTACATTTTGTGAATGATCTGGATGCCGTGGCACAGGAGAAAGGATATAAAAATGTTGAAGATTTAAAAAAATATTTTTTCATTGATACTTATAATTTTTTCTGGACGGTAAGTCCGAGAGAATTTTTTGCGAAGTTCGAAAATCAGTATAATGATTTCTGGACGAGTGAAAGAAAGAACAAGGAGCAGCAGTCCGGTCTTACAAGAGATCAGATCTATGCTTTAGCTTCCATTGTTTATAAAGAATCAGGAGGGAAAAAGGATGAAATGAAAACCATTGCAGGATTATATTTAAACCGTTACAGAAAAGGAATGAAGCTTCAGTCCGATCCTACGGTAATCTATGCGATTAATAAACAGACCAATTTTAAAGAACCTATAAAAAGAGTATTATATAAGCATTTATCGACACCTTCACCTTATAACACTTATGCCAATGCAGGTATTCCTCCGGGCCCCATCTGTGTAGTGGATAAAAACTCAATAGATGCTGTTTTAAATGCTGAAAACAACAATTATATATTTATGTGTGCTGATCCGGCAAGATTCGGATACCACAAGTTTACGGCAAGTGCAGAAGAACATGCTGTAAATGCGAAGGCTTATCAGGATTGGCTTAACTCGAAAAATATAAAATAAGCTTAGAAAAAGCACCAGGAAACTTATACAGTTAGAAAACAACAAACAACCATAATGTTTTGGCTATCAAATTGATATGGATATTCAAAATATTAAGGGTTATTCTTTCACGATCTTATACAAAAAAATAACCTATGAAGAATAAGACAGAAATTGTCACTATTTTCACCAGAAAAACTTTAGGACTTACATTAGTACTTTCAGCAGCAGCGATGGCTTTTGCACAGGAGAAGGCTGGAATTTCAGGAATCATTGTCAACAAAAAAAATCAACCGGTTCCTTACGCTTCTGTAACTTTCAGCAATAAGGCCAACAAAACATTAAGTGATGCCGTACTGACTGATGAAAAAGGACAGTATCAGCTGCAACTTATGCCCGGCGATTACGAAATTACAGTAGAAGCTATTGATTACAAAAAAAGTGTAGTCAGCAAAAATATTGCAACAGCAGGTAATATCGGTGCATTATCTATTGAAGCAGAGCCCTCTTCTACGGTTGATGGCAAAACAAAAGAAATTCAGGGTGTTGTTATTACTGCTTCAGCAGCAAAACCTTATAAAGTAGAGCTTGACAAGAAAACATATGATCCTTCACAGGACATTGTGAGCAAAGGAGGAAATCTTCAGGATGTTTTAACCAATGTTCCTTCAGTATCTGTGGATACGGACGGAACAGTTTCGATGAGAGGAAGTACCAATGTAAAGTTTCTGATCAATGGAAAGCCTTCTGCCCTTCTTGGGATAGATGACGGCGCTAATGCATTGCAGAGTATTCCGGCTGACCAGATTGAAAGAATCGAAGTAATTACCAATCCTTCTTCTAAATTTGAAGCAAGCGGAACATCCGGTATCCTGAATATCATCCTTAAAAAGAACAAAAAGGTAGGATTTAATGGTAGTGTGGTAGGGTCACTGGGATATTTTCCAAGAACATCCCTTAATACGAACCTTAGCTGGAGAAAAAACAACTGGACCTGGTTCCTGAATGGTGGCGGCGGTTACACGGAAAACAAGACGAAGAATAATTCGGAAACAACCTATCACAATCTCACATTTCCCAATGTGATTCCTTTCCAGCAGCCTAATGATGTTCTTGAACATCAATTGCAAAACTCCGAGAATAAAACGTATAATAAAAATTATAATGTAAGTGCAGGTTTTGTCTATGATTTATCTGATAAGACTTCAATCAATTTTACGGGATTGGTAAGAACATTTGAAGGAGACGGAAATGAACTTCTTGATACGTATGACAGTTTTTACAGGTTTTTCAGAGATTCACCGGATCCAAGTACTACAGCAGGAAAATGGAATTTATTAAATCCGTATGGAAGGAGAGATTCTAAAAGCGTCTTCAATAACCTTGCTTTCCAGGGAGATCTGGGATTAGATCACAAATTTGATGATAACGGGCAAAATTTATCCGTATCATTAAGTCTGCAAAGAAACAGAAGTAACAATAATGCGGATATTCTGGAAACATACGACCTTCGTCCTGATGTACAGGATATTACCAGAAGATATTCACTAAGTAAAACAATCATTGGTAAAGCTGACTATGAGCTGCCAATAGGAGAACAATCCAGGCTTGAAGCAGGATACAGATTGGATGTGAATGATAATACTTACGATAATTTTGTAAGCAGTACTTCCAACAATCCTTTTATTCCAAGCTACAATAACAATACAGATTATAAAGAAGTATTCAATGCTTTCTATCTGCAATTTAAGAGTAAAATCGGTGAAAAATTTGCTTATCAGCTAGGCTTAAGAGATGAACTTTCCAATGTAAAGATCAATTACATCAATCAAAATCCTAATGATCCGCAATTAAATAAAACAAAGAACTACAACAATTTATTTCCAAGTGTATTCTTAAGCTATGACGTATCTAAAAATAATCAGATTTTGCTTAATTATTCCCGTAGAATAGACAGACCAAGGTCATTCTTTATGGTTCCTTTCCCGAATTACAGCAACAGCCAGAATATTTTTGAAGGAAACATAGACCTGAATCCATCGTACGTAGATTCATTTGAAGTAGGATATAATATTACCAGAAAAAAATTTACGGTTAATCCTACCCTATACTACAGACACGCCACTGATGATACCAAAATGCTGGTATACAGACCTGATGAGAGCTTGGGTGTATTTTATACAAAACCAATCAACTTAGGAAATGATGACCGTTATGGATTGGATCTGAACTTTACTTATGATCCATTTGCATGGTTGAAAATCATGGGAAGTCTGGATATGTTCGGATATAAAACAAGTGGAATTGCTTATTATGATGCCATTGATAAAAATAAGCTGCAGCAAACCCGCAGTATGGATTTCACAGGAAACGGATTTTCTACCAGAGCCCGTCTTAATACAACATTTAAACTTGACAAAACTTTAAGTGTACAATTACAGGGATTCTATAGAGGAGCACAGAAAACAGCCAGCCAGAATACAGAGGATATGTATGCTCTGAATCTTGGTGCCTCCAAGACAATCTGGAAAGGAGACGGAACAATTTCCTTCAATATCCAGGATATATTCAATACAAGAAGCAGAGAAGTATTCAGTTTCAATGATGATTATACACGAAGAAACTATATGCAGTGGCAGCCAAGACAGTTTGCTATTTCCTTAACTTACAGATTTAAACAGGGAGAAAAAATCGAACAGCCTAAAAAGAAAAAGGATATCAATTCCAATGCAACAGGTGATGATCAGCAAGGCGGTCCAATGTAATACAACAAAGATCCCGAAAGTAACTTTCGGGATTTTTTATTGTTGTTATTTTACAGGTTCTGCTTTCGAATATTTTTCTTTTTCAGCTTCGTAGATCCTTCTTCTCAGATCACTGGTGGAAAACCTATGGTCTCTCTTGTTGAAAAAAATTTCAATTCCTTTTTCTTCACAGTATTTTTTACCTGTAAAGTCTTTGTCCATATAATCATCTCCTATGATTCTTACATCAATTACAAATGATTTAAGAATATCCAAAAGGTCTTCTTCCGTGTAATAAGGAATGATCTCATCCACAGCATTCACAGCTTTCAGTTGAATATATCTTTCAACAATAGTCTGGCTTGGCTTATTTTTAGTAGGACGGTCGTGGGACGGATCAATTTGAAGTCCGACGATTAAATAGTCACATACAGTTTTAGCTTCTTCAAGCATTTTGATGTGACCCGCATGTAATAAGTCAAATGACGAAAATGTAATACCTATTCTCTGTGTCTTCATACTAATTTAAAATTAAAGCTTCACTGAATTCAATGTTTTTAGGATAACACTTACTCTTCAGGAAAATGTTTTGTAATTTGTTTTATGATCGTTTAAATTGTTGTTTTGATGCAATTATTTCTCAATGCTAATTTACGAATTTCTGGTGTTCAGATATTTCTGCCATTCCCAAACTGTTCTCAAAGCCTCTTCCAGAGACGTTTCAGACTTCCAGTTGAGTTCTTTCTCTGCTTTTCCGGGGTTGGCATACGCTATAGTAATATCCCCTTCTCTTCTCGCACAGATCTGATATGGCACTTCCACATCATTGGCTTTTTCAAATGCTTTTACCACTTCCAGTACGGATGAGCCTTTTCCTGTTCCCAGATTGTAGGTATCAATCACCACATCATATGAAGAATCTTCTATCAGTTTCTTTAATGCTGCAACGTGCGCTTTTGCCAGGTCAACAACATAGATATAATCACGAACAGCAGTTCCATCCACTGTAGGGTAATCATCGCCCCAGATATTCAGTTTCTCACGCACTCCTGAAGCCGTCTGCATTACATAAGGCACTAAATTATTAGGAATTCCGATTGGCAATTCTCCCAACTTTCCGGAAGGATGCGCTCCGATTGGGTTAAAATACCTTAACAGTGATATTTTACTTTGATAGGCTTTGGCAAAATCAATAAGGATCTGTTCGCCCATTTGTTTTGTTTTCCCATAGACACTTTCAGGGGTTTTCAACGGAGTATTTTCATCGATCGGCATTACATCTGCCTGTCCGTATACCGTACATGATGAGCTGAAAATAAAGTTGGAGATCTTTCTTGTTTTAAATTCCTGAAGAATATTAATCAAGGAAAACAGATTATTCTCATAATAATCTACAGGTATTACCTGACTCTCTCCTACTGCTTTAGAAGCTGCAAAATTGATACAACCATCGATCCGATGAGCATCAAAAACCTGGGTAAGAAGCTCTTTTCTTCTCAGATCAAAAGGATAAAAAACAGGTTTCTTACCCGTAATTTCCTCAATATTATTTAAAATAAACCTTTCCGTATTGGATAAATCATCTACAATAACCACTTCAAAGCCGTTATTAATAAGTTCTACCACTGTGTGAGAACCAATATATCCAAGTCCGCCGGTAACAAGTATTGCCATTTTATTTTTTAATCTTCGTGTTTTCCTATAAACTCAATGCTTTCATAATGTAGTTCTTTGTATCTAAATTTATTTATTAATACAATTAAAAATACAACAGCACCTATTGTTAAATAATTTTCCAATGAAATATTTTCTTCCACATCATTAAACTTTCGCAAAAGCAGTGACGCTAAAAGTCCAAAAGCGAGAAAACCATAAAATATATTCAGAATTAGTATACTTCTTGAAGATCTTGCTATAACCATTATTAAACCTATACAAGCTAATAAAAACATAAAAACTCCAATCGATAATACTGCATATACTTTGAGCGTGATATTGTTTGTCTCACTTTTAAAAAGGTTATAAGTATCATAAGTCCCAAATCCAATTATAAAAATCATCAAAAAATTGAAGATAATTACAAGTGCATTTATGATCTTATATCTAAATAACCTCTTGTTCATAAATCTATCCCATAAACTCAAGCACTGCATCCGTAATATACTTCAGTTGCTCTTCGTCTAATTCCGTATGCATCGGTAAAGAAATTACCTGATCCAAAAGCTTATCTGTATTCACAAAATCTGCGGCATTACTTTCCTGGAAGTATGCTTTTTGCTTTCTTAATGCTACAGGATAATAGATCATTGCAGGAATATCTTTTTCCGATAAAAACTTCTGAAGCTCATTACGCTTTCCATTCAGAATTCTTAACGTATACTGGTGGAATACGTGAGTAGAGTTTTCCGCTCTTTTTGGAGTCAGGATATCCGGATGACCAGCAAATGCTTCATCATAGAAATCTGCAGCTTTTCTTCTTGCTTCGTTGTAAGAATCCAAATGAGGAAGTTTTTTTCTTAAAACTGCTGCCTGAATGCTGTCCAGACGTGAGTTTACCCCTACCTCGTCATGATAATATCTTTCATACATTCCGTGGTTTACAATTCCTCTTAAACGGTGGGCCAGTTCATCATTATTGGTAAAAATAGCACCTCCGTCTCCGTAGCATCCTAAGTTTTTGGAAGGAAAGAAAGAAGTCGTTCCCACTGTTGCCATTGTTCCTGCCTGTTTTACTGTTCCGTCGGAGAAAGTATATTCTGAACCGATTGCCTGGGCATTATCTTCAATAACATATAAATTATGTTCTTCAGCAATTTTTAAAATTTCTTCCATATTGGCACACTGTCCGAAAATATGTACCGGAATAATTGCTTTTGTTTTGGGTGTAATTGCTTTTTTAATCTGTTCTGTAGAGATTGTGAATGTATCATAATCTACATCTACCAATACAGACTTTAATTTAAGCAAATGAATTACTTCTACTGTTGCAGCAAAAGTAAAATCAGCCGTGATAATTTCGTCTCCTTCTTTCAGATCCAAAGCCATCAGGGCAATCTGTAATGCATCTGTACCATTGGCACACGGAATCACATGTTTTACGTCTAAATAAGACTCCAATTCATTCTGGAAAGACTTTACTTCAGGACCGTTAATAAATGCCGCAGAATCCATTACATTCAAAACTGCATTGTCTACATCATTCTTTATTTTGTAATACTGACTTTGCAAATCAACCATCTGAATTTTTTTCATATACTAAATATTTCTGTAAAAATAAGGAATTTAAAATCCTATCAAAAATTTTATTGATTTTGTTTTTATCTTTATACAAATAAATTTTATGAAAAAACTTTTACTCTTTTGTTTCCTAACAGGTTACCTGACCGTTTCCGCACAAACGGAGCTTGTTTTTGTTTACTTCACGGATAAGCCTAATAAAGCTGCTTTTTACGCCAATCCGCTGTCAGAACTCAGCCAGAAATCACTTAACAGACGCACTGCACTGGGAATTCCGCTTAATGATCAGGACGCCCCTATTGAACAGTCTTACCTTCAGAATCTTCAAAATCTGGGATTTGTTGTGACAGATTATTCAAAATGGCTTAACGGAGCTGCGGTAAATGCTACTCCGGCACAAAAAACTTTATTACAGGCTCAATCTTATGTTTTATCTGTTGAAAGTTTTGCCAGAAACAGTTCTACTACCGTGAAAACAGCACCGGGAAAATGGAAAGACGATGCAGGTATCAATAAAACACTTACTAACTTCAATTATGGTTCAGGGGCCGGACAAATTGATCAGGTCAATATCCGGCCGCTTCATCTGGCAGGCTATACAGGCACAGGAGTTTCCATTGCGGTAATTGATGCCGGATTCCCAACGGTGAATACAGGAACTGCTTTTGCAAGATTATGGACCAATAATCACATCAAAGCCTCTTATGATTTTGTAACCAAAACAGGAGATATTTATAATACTTCACTCAGCACACATGGCTCTGTCGTGTTAGGAGTTATAGGAGGATATCTGCAAAATGTTTTTGTAGGAGCAGCACCGGATGCTGATTTTTATCTTTACCGCAGTGAAAATGCGGCGGTAGAAATTCCCGAAGAAGAGCTATACTGGATTGAAGCAGCTGAGGAAGCAGACCGTAAAGGGGTTGACATTATCACCTCATCATTGGGATATAATGTTTTTGACGAAAGCCGGTACAATTATACATATGCCAATATGGATGGTAACACATCCTTCATTGCCCGCGGAGCTGGTATTGCGGCTGAAAAAGGTATTTTTGTTCTTGCCGCTGCCGGTAACTCCGGACAACAGCCGTGGCATTACCTTATGACACCCGCTGATAACGCTAAAGTATTTTCTATCGGATCTGTAGATTCAGCCGGAAATGCTTCAGCTTTTTCTTCTTTCGGACCCAATGCTCTCGGAGTGGTAAAACCGGACGGAAGCACCCAGGGAACCGGTACGACAACCGTTTATGATAATGCTACCTTAATCGTGAATGGAACTTCAATTGCTACTCCTATTGCTGCCGGCGGTGTTGCATGTCTTATTCAGGCATTTCCAACGATGAACAGAGAGCAGATGAGAGCAAAACTGAGACAAACGGCTTCACTTTATCCTGCCCATACCGATCAGATGGGATATGGTATTCTTAATTTCGGAAGTTTATATAATCTCGTTCTAAATACCTCTGAGACTGTAAAAAAAGCCCAGTTCTCCATATTCCCGAATCCTGCAAAAAATATCCTGAATATTGCATCAGAGCTAGAAGTGGAATCGTTAGAAATATATGATAACCTTGGAAGACTCATCAGAAAAAGCAACAACCAGAAATCTATAAAAGTGGAAGATTTTTCCAAAGGAACTTATTATCTGAAGATTCAGATGAAGGACAAGGTTTTCTACGAAAAATTCTTAAAGGAGTAATTTTTTATTTCCCTCAGATTGTGCAGATTGATTAACATAAACATCTGTGCAATCTGTGGGAGATATATTACTATTTGGGTCTTACTACAAAATAAATTTGAGCTAAAGCTCATTGAATGGTTTATAATAAAAAAACGGGCTAAAGCCCGTTTCTATTGATATTGATTATCATTTCGTTATGATCATTCTTATTTTTAAATAGCTTATGCCGAATTTCTGCTGGCATTAATATTCCCAAATAAAGAACGGGTCACCAGCTTTTCATAAGCTTCTTTATTTCCTTCTCCTTTCTGGATTTTCATTAAGGCATATTGCTGAATACTTAACAACGGAAGTACAATCTTTTCACGGATCTTCACCGATTTTCTGGAAAGCGGGTCTTCTTCCTGAAGCATTTTAAATCCTGTCAGTTCCAGCATAATGTCTCTGGAAAGCTCATATTCATTGAAAAGCACATTCCAGAAAGCACCGAACTTCGGATTATTTTTGATATAGTAAGTCAATGGGAAGTAAGACTTGTTCATACTCATCATGGAGTTCAGAACTAAAGTCTTAAAGAAATCTGAACCTTTATACAGCTCTCTTACTTCTTCAAATCTGCCCTCTTCTTTCATCTTTTGCATCGCATATCCAAAACCGAAGAACCCAGGTACGTTTTGCTTCAGTTGTGACCATGATCCTACAAACGGGATGGCTCTCAGATCTTCAAATTTCAGTTCGCTTCCGTTTCCTCTTTTGGATGGACGGCTTCCGATATTCGTTTTTCCGTAATATTCAAGCGTACTCATTTCCTGCAGATAGGGAACAAACATAGGATGCGCTTTCAGATCTGAATATTTTTTATAGCTGATATCCGCCAACTCAATAATCAAAGCTCTTTCTTTTTCAGTAAGTTCTTTTTTTGAATTTTTGAATACATCATTTTCAACACCAGCGGTCAGAAGCTGTTCAAAGTTGTATTTTGCCTGCTCTTTGTTTCCAAAAATACTGGTAATGGTCTGCCCCTGAATGGTTAATTCAATCTTATTATTGGCAATTGTTTTTCCCTGAGAAGCATAGAAATCGTGGGTTTTTCCACCTCCTCTTGCCGGCGGACCTCCTCTGCCATCGAAAAATACGACTTTGATATTATTCTGCTCGGAAAGTTTTGTCAGTACTTCTTTGGCTTTATAAATTTCCCAGTTGGCTTTTAAATAACCTCCGTCTTTGGTTCCATCAGAGAATCCGAGCATGATCGTCTGCTGATTTCCTCTTTTTTCAAGATGCTTTTTATAAACAGGATTATGATACAGCTCATTCATTACATTTTCTGCATTGGCAAGTCCTTCCATGGTTTCAAAAAGCGGAACAATATCCATATTGATCGCTTCATCCTGATAACCGCAGATTTTAAAGAAGGCATATACATTCATAACATCTTTTACGGCATCAGAATTGGAAATAATATAGCGGTTCATTCCTCTTAATCCGTTCAGATGCTGGATATCCTTAACCTGTGAAACCGTTAACAAAGTATCTTTCACAATGTCTTCAAAATCTTCAGCAGCTACCGTTTCTGAAATCTGAATAAGCTTATTGAATTTTTGTTCATAATCAGCCTCTTCATTTCCGTATACTTTTGCATAAACCTCATCAATAACTTTCTGATGAATTCTGCTGTCCTGGCGGATATCCAGCGTTGCAAAGTGAGTTCCGAAGATCATCACACGATCCCTGAAATTCACCAAAAGATCTAAAAACAAAGAGTTATGTTCGTTGACCAGTATTTTTTCTGCCTCATCGGCTTTATTTAAAATATCTTCTGCTTTAATGCTCTTTCCGTCAAAAATGGCTGCATACAATTCTTCACTTAATTGGGTTAAAACTTCAGAAACACCTCTGAAACTCAATCTTCTCCTGATAAATTTCAAATGACTGTAGTATGATTTCAGAATCGCTGAACGAAGTTCTTCCGCTACTCTTTTCGTTACATCCGCTGTTACAAAAGGATTTCCGTCCCTGTCTCCTCCCGGCCAGAAACCAAGCTGGATAATATCTTCATGAAGATGAAAATGGCCATTTCCGAAAGTCTTTTTGATCTTCGTAAACAATTCCCCAATGGTATCATAATATACATATCTCAGGTAAGAAATAATACTCAGCGCTTCATCTATCGGAGTCGGTTTTTCTTTATTGACAAAAGGAGTCTTGCCCAGCTGCTGAAGAAGCATATCAATCTGGGTAACCGAATCACTGGTAATAGCCCCTCTCAAATCCTGAATAATTCTTTGTACCGAACTTGGATAAAACTGGGTCGGGTGTGCCGTAAATACGACCTTAACGCTAAAGTCTTTTAATTTCTCGCGTACTTTTTCAATTTTATGATCCTGAAAAGAACGTTCAAAAAGATTGGTTACTGTTCCATTATCACTTTCTGAATGGAGATTAGGAAATGCAGCATCCTCAATACTGTCAAACAAAACGACCTGTCTTTCTATATATTGTATGATCTTGAAAAGCAGTTCCAGTTTCTGCTCTTCCGTCTGGAGATCGGTATGGTTTTTAAAAAATTCTTCGACGATATTTTCAGGAGTTTTTCCTGCTTCATAGCCGGTCCTGCTTTCCTCATAAAGAAATGGAAGCAGCATTCCGATATTCGTCATTTTATCATAAGGCAGGCTCATAAATAATGAATTATAGATCTGGAACTTATTTTCCACAATCTGCCTGAATTTTTCTGCGCGTTGGTCATGTATCATACTAACAAATGTAAGCGATTTTCAAATTAGTTGGGTTGACAAATGGCAAAAATTAAGGACGAAAATCAAAAAATATATTTAAAATTTATAAGTACTTTTCAGAATAAACGAACGATTAACCATGAAATATTGTACAGGTTTAAAAACATAGAAATCCGTTTTACTCATTCAGGATTAATATAATTTTGATTAACTTTACTGTTAACACTATCCATCATCCATGAAAAAAATATTGACTTTCTTACTTATTACCCTTCTGTTCATCTCTTGTGAAAAAGATTGTTACAATGCACCATTACCTGTCATTTTTGAGTTCGTCAATTCCAATAATGAAAATCTTATCACCAAGGGAAAATTGACGACCTATTCCGTTCAGGATGAAAATAATCTCAGTGTACAATTATCCAAAACATCCGATGACAAAGTTCTTTTAGAAAATGTAGGTGCCTATAACGGAACAAAAAATTATAAATTTTATTCTAATATTAAAGACATTGACTTTTCCATCCAGTCATCGGAGTTTAATGGAGGCTGTGATGGTTATCAGATCAATAAACTGACTTTTACAGGTATAGATATTGATGTAACTGCTGAAAAAGGATATTATAAAATTGTACTGGAATAATTCTCTTTCTTACATTTGCACCGGAAACCCACTCTCTATGAAAGTAATCATCACATTTTCCCTGATTCTCTCCAATCTGCTTTACAGCCAGATCAAGGTTCCCGATGATTATAAAAAAATTCCCGATATTCTTGATACTGCAGAATACCTCTACCCTTTCATTATTCCTGATAAAGAGTATGCTTACTGGCGTGTTCTCAGCAATGATATGGATTATGAAAAAGCAGTTATCTATGAAAGCCAGGCTCCTGATTTTATGACGATCAATGAACCTGTTCCAGAAAGAGGCTTTTTCCAGAAATGTATCGGGAACAACTGTTTTTCATACATTCTGGCGTGTAAGAATGAAAGATCAGTTTATTTTTCCAATGAACAACAGTTGAGAGATTTTATCGGAACAGTAGACAATCTTCCGGAGGCTATTTTACTGGCTAAAACGTATGGGTATTCTGTGGATACAAGCAATCGCTTTAGCGGATCATATAAAATTGAAAACCGTCATATCTCCATGTATCTGATGCAGTCTAAGGGCTGTCCGGCTGTGAAAGAATCTTTTTTAGTTACAATCAACAGAAAAACCGGAAGGCTGGAGGCAAAAAGCAATGGCGTGTATGCGAAGGATGAAAACTGTAATTCGTTGTAGTTCTTTTGAAAACGCAAATAAACCATTAAGATTTTTTAAGTTGATAAGGATAGTTAAGGAATAGCTAAGCTATTTTTCAGCGATCCGCTTTATCTTCCATCAAAGATGGATCTTAATTATTCTTATTGTCTTCATTAACCTTAATGGTTTAATTTCTTATATATTAATAGCTCCCTGCCCAGATGCAATCAGGTAAGCTTCCTTCAACGTTTCAGAATAGGTTGGATGCGCATAGGAAATACGGAACATATCCTCGGCGGTCACTTCATATTCCTGAGCTATGACCCCCTGTGCAATCAAATCGGCAGCTCTGGCTCCAATGATGTGAACACCCAGCACTTCGCCATATTTCGGATCCACCAAAACTTTCGCAAAACCTTCCATATCCATTGAAGCGCGGGCTCTTGCACTGGCAGAAAATGGAAATTTCCCTACATTATATGCGATATTATTTTGTTTCAGATATTCTTCGGTATAGCCTACTGAAGCTACTTCCGGCCAGGTATACACCACTGAAGGAATACGGTTATAATGAATATGACGTTTTTGCCCGTTAATGGTTTCAATTACAAAAACACCTTCTTCCTCAGCTTTGTGAGCCAGCATTGCACCACCAATAACATCACCAATCGCATAGATATTGGATGCGGAAGTCCGGCTGTTTTCATCCACTTTAATAAATCCTCTCTCATCCAGCTGTACATCAGTATTTTCAAGATCAAGACCTTTTACATAAGGGCTTCTTCCCACCGCTACCAATACATAATCTGCTTCCAGCTCACCTTCTGTTCCGTTGTTATCTTTAAAAAACACTTTAGCAGCAGATCCGGTATTCTCGGTTTTATACACCGCATGATTAAGCCGGATATCAATTCCTCCTTTTTTCAGGATTTTCTGAAGACTTTTCCCCAATTCATGGTCCATAGCAGCGATCAGATGATCAGCATATTCAAGGATAGTGACTTTCGTTCCGATGCGGTTGAAAATAGAAGCCATTTCCACCCCGATTACTCCCCCGCCTATGATTACCATAGATTCCGGTTTTTCCTTTAATGACAATGCTTCTGTAGACGTAATAATTCTTTTTTTATCAATCTCTACTCCTGGAATAGTTGATGGTTTTGAGCCTGTAGCAATGATATAATTTCGGGCAGTTATTTCTTTAACTTCAGATGTGTTTACAATTCTGATGGTAGAATTATTGATAAATCCAGCCGTTCCCTGTAGTCTTGTAATATTATTTTTATTCATTAAAAAATCCAGGCCTCCTGTATTTTTTGAAACTACATCTGCTTTTCTTCTGTACATCTGAGAAAAGTCCAGTTCTATACGATTCAGCTTAATCCCATGTTCATTGAATTGATGCTGTGCTTCTGAATAATGATGTGTACTGTCCAATAAAGCTTTAGTCGGAATACAGCCCACATTGGTACATGTTCCTCCCAGAGTATCATATTTCTCGATAATCACGGTTTTATATCCCAGCTGGGCGCTTCGTATCGCCGCTACATATCCGCCGGGTCCTGAGCCGATTACGGCAATGTCATAATGATCCATTTGATTTATTAATTTTTTATGATTAAATTTACTTGCAAAACAAAAGCAAATTTAAATCAAACACTTTCAATTTGCAAGTATTATTTTTAAATTAACAAAATGAGTAAAAAAAGATCAGACTGCCCCATCAGCTGCTCACTTGAAATGTGGGGAGACAAATGGTCTCTGTTGATCATAAGAGATCTCATGCTGAAAAAGGAATGTACTTACGGAGACTTCCTTAAGGCTGATGAAAAAATTGCAACGAATATTCTGGCTGCAAGACTTCAAAACCTGTTGGACAATGGAATCATTGATAAAAAAGGCCATCCGGACAGTAAGCTGAAAATTCTTTATTTTCTGACTCAGAAAGGAATTGACCTTATTCCCGTAATCGTTGAAATCAATCTTTGGGGTGAGCAGTATCTTACGATTCCTGATGACCGGAAAAAATTGCTGGACCAGATTAAAAAGGATAAGGAAGGTTTTATAAAAAGAGCAAAGGCCTTTCTTTCTTCTTAGATATAAATAAATGTTACAAGAGAATCGGAAATAGGAATCGGAAAAGCTAAAAGCAATAGCTTTCATAAAATGGAATAATAGCAATTTTAAAATTTCATTAACCTACTTTTCTTTTTTCATTCCGTAAATTTGACTAAAATAAATATAGAACAATGCTTAATTTCGAGTTTAAAAACCCTACAAAAATACTTTTTGGGAAAGGCGAAATCGCTAAAATTTCCAAAGAAATTCCTCAAGACGCAAGAATATTAATGATTTACGGTGGCGGAAGCATCAAAAACAATGGTGTTTACGATCAGGTAAAAGAGGCTTTAAAAGATCATGAATTATACGAGTTTGGCGGAGTTCCTGCCAACCCTGAATATGAAGTTCTGATCAATGCTTTAAGCTTTATTAAAGAGAAAAACATAACTTACCTTCTTGCCGTAGGCGGCGGATCTGTCATTGACGGTACAAAATTCCTTTCTGCAGCAGCCAATTATGACGGTGAGCCATGGGATATCCTGAGAAAATCGGTAAGAACTTTTGAAGGGGAAGGAATGCCTTTCGGAAGTATTTTAACACTGCCTGCAACGGGATCAGAAATGAATTCCGGGTATGTGATCTCCAGAAGGGAAACCCATGAGAAATTATCTTCAGGAGGACCGGGACTTTTCCCACAATTTTCTGTACTGGATCCGGAAGTAATCAGATCTATTCCAAAAAATCAGATTGTTAACGGAATCACAGATGCCTATACTCACGTATTGGAACAATATATGACCGCTCCTTCTTCTGCCGACCTTCAGGAAAGAATTGCAGAAAGCATCCTGATCAGCCTGCAGGAAACGGCTCCAAAAGTATTGGCTGATGATTTCAACTATGATGCTGCAGGAAACTTTATGTGGTGTTGTACAATGGCGTTAAACGGACTGATCCAGAAAGGAGTTATTACAGACTGGGCCGTGCATGCAATGGGACATGAGCTGACCGCTTATTTCGGAATTGATCATGCAAGAACACTGGCCATTATTGCTCCTTCTCATTACCGTTACAACTTTGAAGATAAAAAAGGAAAACTGGCTCAGTACGCTGAAAGAGTTTGGGGAATCAAAGACGGAAGTGTAGAGGAAAAAGCTGAACTGGGCATTAAAAAACTGGAGGAATTCTTCCACAGCCTTCATATCAAAACCAGGCTTTCCGAATATACGGAGGACTTTAAAGGAACCGCTGAAAAGGTTGAAAAAGCCTTTACAGACAGAAAGTGGCTAGGCCTTGGAGAATATAAAAAACTGACTCCGCAGGATGCTTATAAGATTGTAGAGATGAGCTATTAAGGGATTCGGGGTACGAGGTTTGAGCTATGCTGTTTCAAGATTCGGATGAAGCGCTTATCTTCATTTTCAGTTTGAAAATATATAACCCGAAACTCGCATCCCGTATTGCAACCTCTATAAAATTATTTAATTTACAAACATTCGTTTAAAAATTCACTATTTCATTACAGATATTTCAAATTTATTTATATTTTAGCATATTCTTAAATTTGTGAAAATGAAAAAACAGCTACTTTTATTTGCCTTTTCTGCCTTGGCACTTACTTCTTGTAAAGATGACAATCTCGAAGCTTATGATATGGAAATCATGAAGGGAGATTGGAAGGAAGTTAAAAGGGAAGTAATTTCCGGAAAAGATAATAAAACAGTGCTCTATACTGAAACTTTAACAGGATGTGCAGCTAAAAATACTCTTTTCTTCAGAACAGATTATTATGTAAGCTATACAGCGTATACGGGAGAAGGTGCAGACTGTACCCCATCGCCAAAAACTGAAGGAACATTTACCTACGATGCCGATTCAAAAATCATTGGAATTAAACTTGGTGATGAAGGATCAGTAAACTACAGAATTGATATTCTGACAGCCAAAGATCTTAAACTTGCCCAGCAGTCAGGAATCTTTGATATGGATGGAGATAAAATACCGGATGTCCCTTACGTTACCTACAAAAGATAAATTATAACTCCCGCTAATCGGGAGTTTTTTATTACTTTTATATCTAATTTAAAACTGAATATAATGAAGAAGATTCTATCAGCATTTCTATTGCTGTATTTTGCTATTGCTTTTTCTCAGGAGAAAAAACCGATGTTCTGGCAGGACATTCAGGAATTTAAAAAGCTGGACCAGCAAAACCCGCCTCAAAAGGATGCTATTTTATTTATTGGAAGTTCATCATTCACCAAATGGACTGATGTAGCAGATTATTTTCCTGGTAAAACCATTATCAACAGAGGGTTTGGAGGATCAAGACTTACAGATCTTAATGATTTTTCGAATGACCTTTTAGCGCCTTATCAGCCCAAACAGATCATTATTTACTGTGGCGAAAATGATTTTGCAGATAATCATAAGCTAAAAGCCAAAGTAGTTGTTGACCGATTCAAAGCTTTTTACAAAAAAATCCGTGAGAGGTTTCCTGATATTGAAGTAGATTATATCTCCATCAAATATTCGCCGAGCCGAGAAGTGATCTGGCCGCAGATGAAGGTTGCCAACAAAAAAATTGCTGCTTTTATGAAAAAGGAACCAAACGCGGAATTTATTGATGTTACCAAAGCAATGGAAGATGCTAATGGAAATGTAAGAAAAGATATTTTTGTGGAAGACATGCTTCATTTTAAGCCGGAAGGATATAAAATCTGGGCTAAGGTGATCACTCCTTATATGAAGTAAACTCAATCCATGATAAAAACAATAATATCAAATTCGATTAAAAATAAAAAACGATTCCTGAAATGGGAATCGTTTTTTTATTTTATTTCTTTCTTTTCGATTTCGAAATTGCTTTCTGCTGCGCTCTGTTGGCTCCAAATTTCTTAGGTGCTTTTCTTTTGGAAGGTCCACCCCAGTTTTCTTTGGTATTTTTAGCTTTTTTCTCGTGGAAAGCTCCTCCTCCTTCGTTCAGTTTTACCTGTACAGGATTTTTCATGACTACCTGATCTTCTTCGGCAGCAATCTTTTTAGGATTGATTTTAACTTCCTCAGGGAATTCATTAAATTTCAATTCCTTATCCATCAACAGCTCAATATCAAGAAGCAAAGGTTCTTCTTTTTTCGTTACAAAAACCAAAGCTTTCCCTTCTTTGTCTGCTCTACCTGTTCTACCGATTCTGTGGATATACTGCTCCGGAATATCAGGCGTTTCAAAATTGATGACGTGTGTAATGTTCGAGATATCCAGACCTCTTGCCATGACATCTGTGGTAATCAAACCTCTGATCTCTTCATTCTCAAACCTCTTCATCGCTTTCAGTCTGTAATTCTGCGATTTATTGGAATGAATCACATCAAACTGTTCAGGGAAAAGCTCATCGATTTTAGTAAAGAGAAGGTCTGCATGTCTTTTATTGTTATTGAAGATCAGTACTTTGGACATGTCTGCATCACTTTTAAGCAAATGCTCCAGTAAATTGATCTTGGTATTAAAGTTTTCTACTTTGTAACCAATCTGCTCGATTTTCTCAAGTGGTGTTCCTGATTTAGCCAATGAAATTTCAATCGGATTGGCAAAATAAACATCCAGCATTTCATCTACCGCTTCCGTCATGGTTGCAGAGAAAAGAATATTCTGTCTCTTCTCCTTCATCATTTCAAAAATGTGGGTAAGCTGTGGTCTGAAACCAAGATTAAGCATCTCGTCAAACTCATCGATGATCAGTTTCTGAACCTCTTTCAGAGAAATCGCGTTGTCTATGGAAAGATCCATCACTCGTCCCGGTGTTCCTACCAGAATATCACAGCCATCATTAAACAATAGTTTTTGAGTATTGATATTTTTTCCACCGTATATTCCGATTACTCTTGCCGTAATATTTTCTGTCAGTTTTTCAAGGATTTCTGTTACCTGTACCACCAGTTCTCTTGTAGGAACAAGCACCAAAACAGTTGGATTTCCTGTCTTGCTGTATTTCCATGTTTTAAGAACAGGTAAAAGATAAGCTAATGTTTTCCCGGTTCCTGTCTGCGCAATTCCCATTACATCTCTTCCCGAAAGTATAGGCTTTAAGCTCTTCTCCTGAATTGGAGTAGGTTCAAATAATTCCAGATCTGCTAAAACATCGAGAATTTTAACCGGAAGGTCAAAATCCGCAAAAGTGAGTTTTTCCATTTTGCAAAGATAGGTATTTAATTTTGTAGTATGGAAGCACGAAGTCTTAAGCTGGAAGATTATCAAACGTTCTTTTAATTTTTTGAATGCATAATGAAACAGATCAATATATTAATACAGGTCATTTCCTTCCCTCTTCCAGCCTCAAGCGATTGTAATCAATTCACTTTTACACTTTTACTACTGATTTTAATATCATCATCTTCCCATTTGCTGGAGGTAACAATAACATATCCTTTCTTTTTCGGATCTTTTTTAATAGGAAACTGATCTTCTTCCCACTGATTACAATGGGTTGAGATAGAAGGCAATAATGGCTTCCAACCCGTTTTACCTAATGTATACACATAGAACGGATGCCAGCAGCTGGTGCACCAATTGGGATAAAAGCCGATCTCTTCTTTTCCGTCACCATTAAGATCTCCTAAATTATACAAACTTCCCTGGTTTGCAGGAGTAATGGTGATCGGCTGTATATTTTTATCGCTGAAATAAATGGTGGTTTCACACTTTCCTTCACATTCGTCGCCACAGTCGCTGACTTTTGTGTAAGCGTATTCTTTTGTTCCGTTTCCGTCAAAATCTCCCTGAAGCTTCTCTTCATTTCCTTGTTGAGCCATACAAAGTGTGCTGAATAAGGTAATGGATGTTATAATAAGTGTTTTCATTGTTTTTGGTTTAAATACAGGGTGGCGGGATTCGGGTTACGGGTTACGGGTTACGGGGTGGCGGGATTAGCGTTTATACATTCTTCGGGTTCAAAGTCAACTTCCATTTTATTTTCTGGTTACTCTTAGCAGAAGGATAATGACTAAAAGAATTGAAAAAATAAAACCTAAAACTGCAACTAACGACAGTTCTCCGATTCTTGGTCCGGATTCTGAGGAAAACACGATAGCCGTGGCAATGATATTCGCTCCTAAAACCATGGCCAGAATCAGATTGATGACACTGGATTTGATGAGCTGGTTGGTCTTCTCTATATTTTTGATTTCGCTGGAAACCGTAAATTTATTTTCATCCAGTTTTTGAAGAACGGAACGAAGTTCTTTCGGAATTTCATCTACATTATCCGTGAAATTCATCATACGGTCCATTCCTGTTTTCAAAAGATTTTTAGGACTGATTTTCTTGGTGAAAATCTTTTTGGTGTAAGGGTGAAGACTTTTAACAATATCAAGATCAGGATTAATGCTCCTTCCCACTCCTTCTATCAGACTGATTCCTTTGAACAGAAGATAGAAATAATCCGGCATATAAAGCCTGTTGTCTTTCAGTATATCCTTCATCTTGTTGATAATCACCTGTACATTGATATCCTGTAATGACGAGCTGTGAACAAAATTCAGAATATCATCCACATCATTTTCAAACCTTCTTTCGTCCGGAATTTCATAGCTTATGGCCATTTTTTTGAGTGAACGGACTATTTTATGCGAATTTTTAGCAACAAAACTGACAATAAGATTTTCAAGAATTTCTTTATCATTAGGCTGAATTTTCCCTACTGCTCCGAAATCAATGAAAACAATTCTGCCGTCTTTTCTTACTAAAATATTTCCGGCATGAGGATCGGCATGGAAAAACCCATAGTCTAAAATCTGTGATACAAAGAGTCTCAATCCTGTTTCTGAAACCTTTACAGGATCGATATCATTGGCCAAAAGAACAGATTTATCGGTTACTTTGATTCCATCAATAAATTCCATACAAAGAATATTGTTGTTGGAAAATTCTTCGTACACTTTAGGAACGTATGTTTCTTTATTGTTCTTAAAATTCAGACGGAATTGCTGGATATTGTTTTTTTCATTAATCAAAGAAACTTCTTCCAGTAAAGATTTTTCAAAGGTAGAAATGGCCTGTTTCAGATTGAGTTTTTCTCCTATCTCCGAATAAGCGGATATCAGTTTTTCAATATCTTTAATCAACAGTAAATCATCTTCAATGACAGACTGGACATCAGGTTTTCTCAACTTTAAAATTACCGGACTGCCATCCAGCAGAACAGCTTTATAAACCTGAGCAATGGAAGCTGTAGCCAAAGGCTTTTTCTGAATTTCACGGAAATAATCTTTCACGGAAATATTAAATTCACTTTCCAGTGCTTCCTCCACATTCATATCTACTGTTTCCACTTTGTCCTGAAGTTTCTGCAGTTCCTGGATCATTTCCGGCGGCAATAAATCTTCCCTGTTACTGAATGTCTGACCCAATTTTACAAAGGTAGGCCCCAGCTCTTCAAGAGCCAGTCTGATTCTTTCGTAAACGGTTCCTTTTGAGATGATTTCATCTGAATGACCGGAAGCTTCTTCCTGCTTATTTCCGTTCATTCTGGCCAGAAGATCTTTGAATCCATATTTACTGAGTACGGAAATCAGTCTTGCGGATCTTTTCAGTTTTCTTTGAGGTTTATCAAACATAGTGTATCAATAGTAGGTGCAATTTACTCCAAAAATTGTTCCTTTATGAAAACAATTATGACAACAACGCCAACAAATAAAATTAAAAATAACAACACATAATCAGTATTTTAAAGAATAAAATACACCAATATCAATAAAAACACATCATATATTGTAAAAATTAATATATTTACAATGTACAAATTAAAACAAATCAAAAATATTAGAACATGAAAAATTTACGCAACAACAAACTTTCAAGAGAGCAATTAAAAGGAATTGCAGGAAACGGAATTATTATCGGAAACTGCTCAAACCAATGCTGCCCTACAGACGGAAGACCAAAATGTCCTGGACTGATCTGCCCTGCTGTAGTATGCCCTCAGTATATGTAAGATCAGATTTTATACAGAATTATACAGTACCCGAAGAAATATTCTTCGGGTATTTTTTTTGCCCTAAAAAATGCCTACGTACCTCAATTTCTGGCACATTATTTCTATCTGGAAGAACAAAAAAAATTTATAATATTTAAATACAACACTATGTTAAAAAAAATTATTTCAGCTGGTCTTATTGTATCAGCAGTTCTGTTTACAACACAAATAAAAGCTCAGGTAGCATCAGCTCGTTCTATTGCCGAAGTAGCCACAAAAGAAATGAGTTATTTGGGACTTACAGAGTCGCAGGTGAATAAAGTTGCAGAGATCAATAATACTACAGCAGATGCACTTATTGCTCTTGATAACAAAGCCGGTAACAATAACAGCCCTGAAAACAACAAAATTATTGCTGACGAATTTGTAAGCATCATTGCCCAACGTCATCAGGCGATGGAACAGATCCTGACTCCTGAGCAGATGGCAATTGTAAAACAAGACAGAGCAGAAAAGATTGCTCTTTTCAGAACATTGATTATGATCCCTATTCTGGATCTGACTGAAAGACAGGTTGAGCAGGCCTATGAGATCAACTTTAAAGGAGTACAGAAGGTTCAGAAAGATTTTGGAAAGCGTCTCAACAAGAAAAATGCAGGTCCTGAAGATGCTGACAGCAATAAGGCAAAAAAGGTTATCATCAGTGATTTTAAAGCACTGGATAAAGATTTTAAAAAGATACTAAGTCCTGAGCAATATGAAGTGTATAAAAATAACCAGGATTTAATCAGGGAATCTGTTAAAAAAGGATAATTCAGTTGTTAATACTTAAAACTTCGGGGCGGCTCCTATGGAGCCGCCCCGAAGTTTTATTATTTAAGATAAGTTTCGTAAAGGTCTTTTCTACGGTCTTTCATAACCTGAACAGAACCGTTATGATGGAGATCTTTCAGGAGGTTCAGATCTACATCCACAATCAGGGTCATTTCCGTATTGGGAGTTGCTTCTCCTTTCACGGCATTGGATGGGAAGGCAAAATCGGAAGGGGTAAATACGGCAGCCTGTCCGAACTGAATATCCATATTATTAACCTTCGGAAGGTTTCCTACACAACCGGCAATGGCAACGTAGCATTCGTTTTCAATGGCTCTTGCTGCGGCACAGTGGCGTACTCTCATGTAGGCATTCTGAGTGTCTGTAAGATAAGGAACAAACAGAATTTTCATCCCCTGATCGGCAAGAATTCTTGGTAACTCCGGAAATTCCACGTCATAGCAGATGACAAGACCTATTTTTCCGCAGTCGGTATCAAAAACTTTGATTTCATTTCCGCCTTTCATTCCATAATATCTCTTTTCGTTCGGAGTAATATGAATTTTTCTGTATTCATCCATACGTCCGTCACGGTGAAGAAGATAGCTTACGTTGTATAATTCATTATTTTCAAAAACAGGCATGCTTCCCGAAATAATATTGACGTTGTAACTGATGGCCAGCTCTGAAATTTTTTCTTTGATTTCCTCTGTCAGCTTCGCCAGCTCTATCATACTGTCCCTTTCGGAAAGATTATTGAAGGGAGCCAGTAAAGGCGTGTTGAACAGCTCCGGGAAAAGGACGAAATCAGATTTGTAATCTCCCATTACGTTTACAAAGAATTCTACCTGTTCATAAAAAGCTTCAATATCTTTAAAATGCCTCATCTGCCATTGCACCAATCCGAGACGGATAATGCTGTCCTGCATGGTATTCGGTTTTCTGCTGTAATAAATATTGTTCCATTGCAAAAGAACTGCATTTTCTCTTGAAGCTTCATCTTCCGGAAGATATTTTTTCAGGATTTTTATCGGAAGAAAATTATTGGAAAGCTGGAAAGACAATACCGGATCATAGATCTCCTTATCTCTTACTTTTCGGATATAATTTCTTGCAGAAAGTTCGTGACTGTATTTGTGATAATTGGGGATTCTACCTCCAAGAATAATCGATTTCAGGTTTAATAACTCACAAAGTTCTTTTCGTGCATCGTACAATCTTCTTCCCAAACGTAGTTCCCGAAACTCAGGATCTACAAAAACTTCAATTCCGTAGAGAACATTCCCCGTTGAAGTATGGGTATTGAATGTATAATTTCCTGTAATATCACTATAGGTATGATCGTCCCCGAATTCTTCATAATTGACGATAATGGAAAGCGCTACAGCAGCGAGTTTTCCGTCAACCGTAATACAAATTTGTCCGTTAGGGAATATTTTTGTCAGTTTATCAATACTTTTTTTGGACCATATAGACTCCGACATCTGTGGGTAGGCCCTTTTCATCGTTTCCGCCAGTTCATCATAATCCTGAAGGGTCAGGTTTCTTGTTTCTATTTGCATTTGATGTAATTTTACTTAAATTTAGGGAAAATATTTTATTTCAACCCTTACAGAAAAGTACTTCCCCAACTATTTATACAAAATTTAACAGTGGATCTCACCGAAATTTTGCAAGCAGCAGTTCACTCAAATAATTACTGGAAACACTGTGATTTTATTTCTGTAACTGATCCATATTTGACTGTAGATCCTGATATTTATAATGCTTATTTTGACTTTATAGAAAACCTGAATGCTTTTTCTGCGGAAGATTTTTATTTTTACAATGTAAATTAAAAATCATTCTTGTCCGATTAAATTAAATTTTTATTAGCTAATGAAACCATACGCAGTAATTTTACTCATAAGCGTCACCATTATTTTTATTTTAAGAATCTTTTATGCTGATACGTCAGTCAATGTTTCGCATAATTTAAACTTGTTTTCAGCATCTGAAATAAAGCCTCAGGAAGCGAAAAGTTTTATTTACTTTTATTTAATAGGCACTATGTTAACAAGTTATGTCATTTTCCATAAACATATACTCTTCAAGCTGATATATTGCTTGTTAATTGCTTTAAATATTTTACTGATCATTTCTTCATTGAAACAGTTTTAACAAAAAAATCCTACCCAAAATGGGCAGGATTTATATTTAAATTCAAGTCAAAAATTATTCCCACTCAATCGTTGCAGGTGGTTTGCTTGAAATATCGTAAGCTACTCTGTTGATTCCTCTTACTTCGTTGATGATTCTGCTGGAAACGGTATCCAGGAACTCGTAAGGAAGTCTGCTCCACGTTGCCGTCATAAAGTCGATGGTATTGGCAGAACGAACTACAGCTGTATATTCATAAGTTCTTTCGTCACCCATTACTCCTACAGATTTTACAGGAAGAAGGACTACAAATGCCTGAGATACTTTTTCGTAAAGGTCATTTTTGTATAATTCTTCGATGAAGATATCATCCGCTTCCTGAAGGATTCTTACTTTCTCAGCATCTACCGCTCCCAATACTCTGATTCCTAATCCAGGACCTGGGAAAGGGTGTCTGTATACCAGGTGATGTGGAATACCCAATTCTTCTCCTACTCTTCTTACTTCGTCCTTGAAAAGCTCTCTTAATGGCTCTAATAATTCGAATTCCATATCTTCAGGAAGTCCTCCAACGTTGTGGTGTGACTTGATTACTGCAGATGGTCCATTAACAGACTGGCTTTCGATAACGTCAGGATAAATGGTTCCCTGAGCTAAGAACTTAGCACCTTCAATTTTGTGAGATTCTTCGTCAAATACGTGGATGAATTCGTTTCCGATGATTTTTCTCTTTGCTTCAGGATCGTCTACTCCGGCTAGTTTTGAAAGGAATCTTTCTTTAGCATCCACCATTTTAATGTTCATATGGAAATGCTCTCCATACTGATCCATTACTTTTTTCCCTTCATCCTTTCTCAATAATCCCGTATCTACGAAGATACAAGTCAACTGATCACCGATGGCTTTGTGGATCAAAACAGCGGCTACAGAAGAGTCTACACCTCCTGAAAGTCCAAGGATTACTTTGTTGTCTCCTACTTTCTCACGGATTTCCTCAACTGTTTTTTCGATATAGTTGGTCAGTTTCCAGTTTTTCTCTGAGTTACAGATTCCGAAAACAAAATTTTCAAGCATCTTTCCACCTTCTTCTGTATGAGAAACTTCCGGATGGAACTGAACGCAGAAGATTTTTTTGTCTTCATTGGAGATAGAAGCAATTACGCCTGATTTTGCATTTAATTCAAAACCTGCAGGCAATTCTCCTACTTCGTCAAAGTGGCTCATCCAAACAACAGAGTTCTGAGTAACTCCTTTTAATAAAGAGCTTTCTTTAACGATCTCTAAGTTGGCTTTACCGTATTCTCCTTTCTCTCCTTTGTTTACTTTTCCTCCTAAAAGGTGAGCCGTCATCTGCATTCCGTAACAGATTCCCAATACAGGAACTCCCTGCTCGTATAATTCTTTCTCAACCAGGTGGGCATTTTCTGCATTTACAGAACTTGGTCCACCGGATAGGATGATTCCTTTTGGCTGTTTTGCTAAAATATCTTGTAATGGTGTATTGTAAGGCAAGATTTCAGAGTACACGCCCATCTCACGGATTCTTCTTCCGATAAGCTGGTTGTACTGGGATCCGAAATCTAAAATAATAATACCGTTGTTCATTTTTGATAATTGATAAATGATGATTAATTTAAAAGCTTTAAGCTAAAGGCTTCAGGCTATAAGCTTTCTATACTGCAATAAACATATTGCCTGTAGCCTAAAGCTTATTGCTTACTTAACTGTTTTACAAAAAAAGACTTGGATTAGCTCCAAATCTTTTTTCGTGATTTTTATTAAAACTTTCCGATGTCTTCTCTGTAGAAGCCGTAATCGAAATGTACGTGCGCTGCATCTTCGTAAACTTTTTTGCGGGCATCTTCGTAGGTAGCTCCTGTAGCCACAATGTTCAGTACTCTACCGCCATTGGAAACCACTTTATCACCTTTCGTGACTGCTCCTGCATATAAAAGTTTACTATGTTTCAGTTTGTCTTCTCCTGTAATTTCGAAACCTATTTCGATATTTCTCGGATATCCTCCTGAACACATAACAAGGCAAACTGCTTTTTCGTCTTTAAACTTAAGCTCAATGTCTTTTCCTTCCATACAGTCCTGGATTACATCTAAAAGATTGTTTTCCATTAATGCCATCAATACCTGAGTTTCAGGATCTCCGAATCTCATGTTGTATTCAAGAAGGTAAGCTCCGTTTTTCGTTACCATCAATCCGAAGAAGATGATTCCTTTAAATCCGAAACCTTCAGCTTTAAGACCTTTAACAGTAGGCTCTAAGATGTTTTTCTCAAAATCTGCGTAGTGCTCCTGAGTAAATTCCGGACTTGGCGCTACTGAACCCATACCTCCTGTGTTAGGTCCTGTATCTCCGTTTCCAGCTTTTTTATAATCTTTTGCCGCTACACAAGGGAATAATTTTTCCCCGTTAGAGAAAGCAATAATAGACGCTTCAAAACCTTGTAAATATTCTTCGATAACTAAACGAATACCGGCATCACCATAGATTCTTCTGATCATGAAATCGTGGATTGTAGCTTCCGCCTCTTCAAGAGTATCACAGATTACCACACCTTTTCCGCCTGCTAAACCACTTGCTTTGATTACCAGAGGATACTGCTGTGTCTGCACATATTCTTTTGCTTCGTTATATGAATCAAATACCACAGCTTTAGCTGTTTTGATATCATAGGTCTGCATAAATTTCTTAGAGAAAGCTTTACTTCCTTCCAGGCTCGCTACTTTCTGAGTAGGCCCGAAAACCTTAAGATCATGCTTTTTAAATTCGTCCTTGATACCCGCTACAAGAGGAGCTTCAGGACCTACGATCGTAAGATCAATTTTTTCTTTAATAGCGAAATCTCTAAGTTCTTTGATTTCTGATAAATGAACATTTTTCCCTATTACATCGGTAGTAGCATTCCCGTTGGCAAAAAACATTTTAGAAATTCTTGGGTCATTCTGAAGCTTTGCCGCTAAAGCAGATTCTCTACCGCCTTCACCTATGATTAATATTCTCATACTTTATTTATTATCTAGTCTTAATTTACAAATATATAATTTTGAATGCTAAAAATACAATCCCTAATTATTTTTTAATTCTATTTTAATTAGTGGAAAAAATGTCTGACACCTGTAAACATCATTGGAATACTGTGCTCGTTTGCTGCCTCAATACTATCCTGATCTTTCACACTTCCACCCGGCTGAATAATCGCCTTGATACCTTCCTGAGCGCAGAAATCTACCACATCACGGAAAGGGAAAAATGCATCTGAAGCCAGTACTAAATCTCCTGAGAATTTTTCTTTTGCTCTTTCGATAGCCTGCTGTGTTGCCCAGATTCTGTTTACCTGTCCGCCTCCGATACCGAATGCCTGAATTCCGTTGGAAACTACGATTGCATTAGACTTCACATATTTTACTACTCTCTGAGAGAAAAGTAATGCTTTTTTCTGTTCTTCTGTAGGCTGTACTTCCGTTACCACTTTGATATCATCTGAGAAGTGAAGGTCATTATCCTGAACAAGGATACCTCCGTCTACTTTCACCCAGGTCTGTTTGTCTGAAACAGGGTTTACGATTTTGATGATTCTCAGGTTTTTCTTTTTTCTTAAAATTTCTAGGGCTTCTTCATCAAATTCAGGAGCCATTACAATTTCAAGGAAAGTTTTATTTAATTCTTCAGCTGTAGCTGCATCAATTGTATAGTTCATTGCAACAATTCCGCCAAAGATGGAAACCGGATCACATTCGAATGTTTTCTGGTACGTTTCCAATGCTGAAGTTCCGATCGCAACGCCACAAGGGGTAGAGTGTTTTACGGCACAACAAGCCATTTCTTCTTTGAACTCCGTTACCACTTTCCAGCAAAGGTCCATATCACGAAGATTGTTGAAAGAAAGTTCTTTACCTCCAAGCTGTTCAAAGTCTTTCATCGCTCCGTTTTCGAAAGTAGAAACGTAGTAAGCTGCTGTCTGGTGAGGATTTTCTCCATATCTTAGATCTGCTACTTTTTTATAAGAAGCATTCAGATAAGTAGGATATTCTTCATCTAAAAGCATTCTTGAAATAGCCGCATCATATGCAGAGGTAAGGTTGAATACTTTTCCTGCAAGTTTTTTACGGGTTTCGATATACGTATCACCGTTTTGCTCCATTTCAATTTTCACTGCTGCATAGTCTTCAACATCAGTGATTACTGTTACAGAATCAAAGTTTTTCGCTGCAGAACGAAGCATTGAAGGTCCACCGATATCGATAAACTCTACTTTTTCATGTAAAGAAATGTCTTTGTTTACATTTTCAAAGAAAGGATAAAGATTTACGATTACCATGTCAATCAGACCAATTCCGTGTTCCTGAACGGTTTTCATGTGCTCTTCATTGTTACGAACAGCGAGCAATCCACCGTGAACTTTTGGGTGTAAAGTTTTCACTCTTCCATCCAACATTTCAGGGAAATTGGTAACCTCATCAATCTGAATAGGATTTAAACCAGCGTCTTTCAAATGTTTGAACGTTCCTCCTGTAGAGATCAACTCATAATTCTGAGCTTCCAAAAACTGTGCGAATTCTATTAATCCACTTTTGTCAGAAACACTGATTAAAACTCTCTTTTTACTCATTTTACTTTCAATTTTTTACTTTTTACAGCTATTTCAAACTGTGTCCGGGTCTTTCACCTCCGAACTTACTTTTATTTTACTTAGATTTCTTTTTATTAATGTAACAATGTATCAGTCCAGCAATGTAAAAATACCTTCAACATTGGTAAATTGGTACACTGATACATTGTTATATTTATTCATTTCCCAGGACCTTATTGATCGCTATCGGAAATATTTCATATTCAATCTGGTGAACTTTCTGAGCCAGGGTTTCAGGAGTGTCCTCAGCGGTTACTTCGAAAGACTTCTGAAGAATAGCTTCTCCTTCGTCAATCCCTGGTGTCACAAAATGTACAGTTGCCCCACTCTCTATTTCTTTCGCTTCAATAACTGCATTGTGAACGTTCATTCCCCACATTCCTTTTCCTCCGAATTTCGGAAGCAAAGCCGGGTGAATATTGATTATTTTACCATTCCAGTTTTCACAGAATTCAGATTTTAAGATGGATAAAAATCCTGCCAATACAATCAGATCTGTATTTTCAGGGATTACTTTGGCCAATTCGCTGCTGAAGTTCTTTCCTCTCGGAATGAGTATGTTTTCTATATTGTGATTTTTTGCTCTTTCCAGTCCGAAACATTCTCTGTCTGCTACCACCAAAGTTACTTTTGCATTCTGGATTTCTCCTGAATCGATAGTATCAATGATTCTCTGCAGATTGGTTCCTGAACCGGATACGAGTACAACAATGTTCTTCATTATTCAGATGTTAGATGTCAGATTAAAGATTACAGACTTACGTCTGATATTTAAGATCTGAAATCTGATGTCATTTAAAATTTCAAATTAATTTTCTCTGCTCCTTCAGTGATTTCTCCGATTTCGTAAGCATCATCTAAAAGGTGCAATACTTTTTCAGCATGTTCAGCATCTACAACGATTACCATTCCTACGCCCATATTGAATGTTCCGTGCATTTCTTTACGTGCCACTCCACCTCTTTTTTCAAGTTCAAGCATCACACTAGGAATTCTGATTTTTGATTCGTCGATAGAAGCACAAAGTCCTTCCGGAATAATTCTTGGAACGTTTTCGTAAAGACCACCTCCTGTGATGTGGGCAATTCCTTCTACTCTTACTTCTTCCAATACTTTGTGAATATCTTTGTAGTATAGTCTTGTAGGAACTAAAAGCGTCTCGTATAATGGTTTTCCTTCAAACTCTTCCTCAAAGTCCGGGAATACTTTTCGTACTAAAGAGAATCCGTTTGAGTGGAATCCTGAGCTTGGTAATGCAATAATTTTGTTTCCAGCTTTGATCTTAGAACCGTCAATGATCTGGTCTTTTTCTACGATTCCTACACAGAATCCGGCAACATCGTAATCTCCAGGCTGGTACATTCCGGGCATTTCAGCAGTTTCTCCTCCAATCAGTGCACAGTTGTTATCCTTACAAGCGGCAACCATTCCTAAAACGATTTCTGCAGCGATTTCCGAATCCAGCTTTCCGCAAGCCAGATAATCCAGGAAGAATAAAGGTTTAGCACCGTGGCAAAGAATATCGTTGGCACACATTGCGAAGCAATCTACCCCGATAGAATCATATTTTTTAGTATCTAAAGCTACTTTCAGCTTTGTTCCTACTCCATCTGTTCCTGATACAAGAACCGGATTTTTGTATCCTCCGATTTCATAGAAAGCACCAAAACTTCCCAAGTGGTTCAGTACATTGGAATTGTGGGTTTCACCGACCGCTTTTTTGATCTTGTCAACCGTTTTGTATCCTTCTTCTTTGTCTACTCCTGCTGATTTGTAAGTGTTGCTCATGTCTGCTTAGATTTTTAGATATAGGATTTCAGATCTCAGATTTCAGATGATTCTTATCTTGTATCTGACGTCTTGCGTCTTCTTATCTTTTAATATTTCAATTACTTTTATACTCAATTTTAGAAAACAAAAAAGCCGACAATCTTTTCAGATTATCGGCCGTTATTTTATCTCAGAATTTCAGAGCCCACAACTTTCCCTTTATGAGAAAAACATTGTTTATAGGAGGTCTGAATTTTCATCTCTTTTCTTTTTGCAAAAATAGTAATTTTAAATGAATATTCAAATTCTATTTTTCAAGGATTGTTTCAATGGCTGCAATCTTCTTAATTTTTTCTTTTAACTCACTGTCTTTCTCTTCATTAGAAATTTTCTGAGCGACTTTATCAAAGTTATCATTAAAGAAAGGAAGTGAAAAAGTTTCTACCACATTTCCTCCGTGGAAAGGGAAACGCTTTGATGCTGCTTCCAAAACACCTGCTCCACCTCTACCTCCGGGTGATGTAGACATCAATAGCATTGGTACTTCGTTCCAGACTGTTCTGTCTTTGATTCTGGATACCCAGTCGAACACATTTTTGAATGCTGTAGAATACGTTCCGTTGTGCTCTCCCAAAGAAACAAGTAATACATCAGCACCGTCAATTTTTGCTGCGAAATCATGAGCTTCCTGTGGAACACCGCCTGCTAATTCTCTTTCGTGTTTATAGATAGGCATTTCGAAAGGGTTTAAATCGATTACTTCTACTTCTGCATTTTCAAATAACGTTGATGCATAGGCTACCAACTGCTTGTTCATTGAAACTTCTGAATTACTTCCTGCTATTGCTAAAATTTTCATAGGTGAGGTTTATTTTTAAGATTACAAATTTAGTTTTTTATTTAAGATAAGACGGTAATTCCATTGGTACTTCCATTAATAATACTTCAGTGTCTTCTACCGCTTCAATATTAAAGCTCTGTGTATCCCAGATTCCTAATCCGTCTCTTTCATTCAGGACACGGTCTCCGATTTTTGCGCTTCCTTTTAAAACAAACGCATACACTCCGTTTCCTTTTTTGTTGAGCATATAATTTTTACCGTTTCCTTTTTTAAAGTTGGCCAGATTGAACCATGCATCCTGATGAATCCAAACTCCGTCATCATTTTTATTGGGAGATAAAATCTGCTGGAATCCATTGATTTTTTCCCCTTCTTTGATACTTTTCTGATCGTATCTCGGTTCAACATTCTGTTCTTTTGGGAACACCCAGATCTGAAGGAATTTTACTTCTTCATCTTTATTTTTATTGTATTCGCTGTGCATAACACCGGTTCCGGCACTCATCACCTGAATTTCTCCTTTTCTGATCACCGCTGTGGTTCCCATGGAGTCTTTATGTTCCAGATCTCCTTCCAAAGGAATGGATATAATTTCCATATCTCTGTGCGGGTGTGTCCCGAAGCCCATTCCCTGCGAAACGGTGTCATCGTTCAATACTCTTAAAACGCCGAAGTTGGTTCTATCTCTGTTTTGATAGTTGGCAAAACTGAATGTATGGTAAGAATTTAACCATCCGTGGTTGGCATGGCCTCTTGAATCTGCTTTATGATATACTGTTTTCATTTTCTGTGATTATTTATGGTACAAATGTACGGGATGTGGGTGTTTAAAAAGTTGATGTAGGTTAAGAAAGGAAATTGGAGAAGTAAAAAGGGTGAAAAAGTGAAAATATAGGCTAGGTTGGATTACGCAAAGACGCGATTTTTTGCATTTGATATGTTTTTAGGGCGCAAGGATTTTATCTGGGATAAAATTTTATACTGGATATTTTTTCTTCCAATGATTAAACAAGTGCAAGCATCTGTGATATCTGTGAAAATCTGCGGGAGATTATTGCAATCTTAAGATCAAAAAATAATAAGCATACGAAGGATAGGTTTTAAGTTTTGGCTCTAAAGCCAATTGATGGATGTTTAAAAAGAAAGCGGGCTAAAGCCCGCTTCTATTGAATTTCATTATAGTATTAAATCTAAATTAAAGTTTTCAATGCAACTTCTAATTTCTAACTTCTAATTTCTAGCTTCTAACTTCTAATTTCTAGTTAAAAATGTACCTGCTTGATTTCTTCTTCAATTTCCTTAGCGGTTTCATCTTCAGATTTCACAAAAATCATGGTCACTACAGCTCCAATCAGCATGCAAACGCCTCCTACCACAACATAATCCATCGCCTGTTTTCCGAAAATCCCGCTTACGATGGGACCTCCGAACAAACCATTGATGATCTGAGGAATCACAATAAAGAAATTGAATATTCCCATATAAACGCCCATTTTCCGTTGTGGAATCACCTCAATAAGCATTGCATAAGGCATTGCTAAAATACTTGCCCAGGCAAAGCCTAATCCGATCATTGAGATCCATAAATTGTTGACATCTTTAATGAAATACATGGAAACCAATCCCAAACCTCCACATAATAAAGCTAAAGCATGAGTCTGCTTTTTACCAATCTTTTTTGCTATTGGAGTCAGCAGAAATGCGAACGGAATCGCCCAGAGATTGTACATTCCGAAGAGCTTTCCGGTAAGGTCACCTGCATCATTGAATGCCTTGGAATGGGTATCTTCCGGGGAAAGTCCGAAATGATGAGTGGCCAGAGCACTGGTGGTAAATACCCACATGGTAAACAATGCGAACCATGAGAAAAACTGAACAATTCCCAGCTTTTTCATCTGCAAAGGAATTGCTGCAAAATCTTTGAAAATATCTGAAAACTTAGAATTATGTTGGTCTGCGTCTTTTCCATCTTCAAAATCAGCAAATTCCTGTGGAGAATATTCTCTGGTTGTCATGATCGTGTATAGAATTGATATGATAAGCAATCCCGCGCCAATATAAAAAGAGTAAATAACATTATCTGCTACAAATCCTGCCGGTGCTTCATTGGAAATCCCCATTTTTGTTAACCAGTCCGGAAGATAAGAGCCTAATACCGCTCCGATTCCAATCAGAATTGTTTGTACAGAAAATCCTATCGTACCCTGATGTTTCGGGAGCATATCTCCTACCAAAGCCCGGAAAGGTTCCATGGCAATATTCACTGAAGCATCCATCATGGCTAAAAATATTACCGCTAACAAAAGTGCATTGGCGGCAAACATCTGAGTAACGGATGCTGCATTTGGAAGGAGAACCAATCCTATCGCACACAAAACAGCGCCAATAAGGAAATAAGGCTTTCTCCTTCCCAACGGACTCCATGTATTATCACCCATATGGCCGATAATAGGTTGAACAATGAGTCCTGTAATAGGAGCCACCAGCCAGAACCAGGATAATTCGTGAACATCTGCTCCTAAATTCCCCAGAATACGGCTCGCATTTCCATTCTGTAATCCGAATGCCATCTGAATT
Source organism: Chryseobacterium sp. NRRL B-14798 (assembly GCF_050470705.1). NCBI lineage: Bacteria > Pseudomonadati > Bacteroidota > Flavobacteriia > Flavobacteriales > Weeksellaceae > Chryseobacterium > Chryseobacterium sp. NRRL B-14798. The sequence continues at coordinate 3,403,951 of NZ_JBFLUL010000005.1, forward strand.
CCCAGGAATCCCATGCTCATATTGATAATCTGGAGCATGGATAAGTCTGGCTTTTTCCTTTTTCCTACCTTCCCAGTATCGTATTTCCCCATCATTATTGCCATTACGACTTCAGTTTTTGAATTAATGCATCTTCGATAGGGGCCTTCTCAATAACCACTTTATCAACAACCTCATTAGGCACTGTCACAGAAAGAACATATTGTTTTACCTTCCAGCTTCCGTTGATTTTCTCTACCACTCCTGAGCCTCTGCAGATCTTCATCTGTGTATCCAGCAATTCGTCAAACCAGGCCAGTTTTCCGTCTTTGCTGAAGTAAATATTTCTTTTAAGGGCTTTAAAATTCCAGGTTTTCTTTTTGTCAAAATAAGGTTTTGCCCATACCATAAATGCTTTTTTGTCCCAGATTTCAGTAGCGTCTGTACCGATAAAGGTAGATTCATCTGCAAACAGATTAAAATAGGCATCATAATCTGCTTTTGCCGCCATTGCATTGAAGGTATCAAGCATGGTAGTGATTTCCGATTTTTCTTTTTCAAATCCGGTCTTCGACTGTGCTGTAAGTAAAGAAACCCCCAGTAAAAAAAGGATTAATGTATAAGCAGTCGTTAGTTTTTTCATAGGTAATTATTATTTTTCTAGTTCAATGATGAATGGCGTTTTTGCCGGAATATTCATGCTCTTTTGCAATGAAATTTCTTTGTCTGAAATAATTTCTTTTCCTTTTGTAAATCCATTCAGCGATTCTGCAAACCGTTTCAGATCTAACGTCTGATCTTTTTCATTATTGTTGACCACCACCATTACCGTTTCTTTTTCATTATATCTGAAATAAACAAAAACACCATCCTGAGGAACGAAATTTTTAGTTTTTCCATGATGTATCACGTCTTTGCCTTTTCTCCAGTTCAATAACTTCTGAGTAAACCGGAAAAATTCTTTCTGCTCCGCAGTTTGAGCGGATGGATTGAAAGCGTTTTGTGTGTCAGATTTCCAGCCACCAGGAAAGTCTCTGCGGATATCTGCGTCACCACCGGTCTTTTTATCTCCTCTCATTCCTATTTCAGATCCGTAATAAATCTGCGGAATTCCTCTTACTGTCGAGATCAGAGTGAGCGCCATTTTATAGGCATCTGGATTTGCATTAAAGATTTCGTTCCATCTTTCGGTATCATGATTTTCAAAGAAAACAAGGGTATTATTGATATCCGGATAAAGGAAATCGCTGGTAAAAGAATCGTAAATACGAATCATTCCTTTATCCCAGCTTTCTTTTTCTTTGAGTGCTTTAGGCATATTTTCAAACAGCATAAAATCCATCACAGAAGGTAAATTTGAATTGTACCCTTCTATTTCTCCTATCTTCGAATTTTTCTGCCATGCTGCAATTTGAGCTGCTGTATACAGCCATGTTTCCCCTACGATATTGAATTTCGGATATTCATCGGTGATCGCTTTGGCCCATTTTGCCATGGCATCTTTATCATTGTAGGGATAAGTATCTACACGAAATCCTCCCAGTTCTGCATATTCTATCCACCAGATTGCATTTTGAATCAGATACTTCAGAACCAATGGATTTTTTTGGTTGATATCAGGCATGGTCGTATCAAACCATCCGTCCAGTGCATATTTTTTATCAATATCTGAAGCATTGGTATCAAACTGTGTTGTCGTTTTATAATTGGAACGTTTAAACCCTTTCTCTCCTTCATCAAACCAATGAATCCAGTCTTTTGAAGGAAGGTCTTTGATCATCCAGTGTGATCCGCCCCAGTGGTTGGTTACATAATCCATCACCAGCTTCATATTTCGCTTATTCAACTCCTGGGATAATGTTTTATAGTCTTCATTGGTGCCGTAGCGGCCATCTATTTTATAGAGATCAGTCTGGGCATAGCCGTGGTAGGAATACACTTTTTCGTTATCCTCATTCACAGGAGTAAGCCAGACCGCTGTAGCCCCCAGATTCTGAATATAATCAAGGTTGTTGATAATTCCACGAAGATCTCCACCATGCCTGCCGTTGGGAAGACTACGATCTGCTTTTTCGGTAAGTTCCGGTTTTGAATCATTCTTTTCATCCCCGTTGGCAAATCGGTCCGGCATGATCAGATACATAAAGTCTTTTGAAGTAAAAGACTCGCGGCTCGCAGATCCGGGATTTCTTTGCTTTAATTCATAAGTGTATGAACCAAGATTCTTTTTACCTTTTTTAATATTGATAGCAAACTTCGGAACGTTTATTTCGTTGGTATTGACTGTAATAAAAACATAGTTAGGATTATCTACTTTCCGGATGTCTTTGATCTGTATACCATCTGAAAGCGTAATCTCGTTTTTAGCCACTTCTTTTCCGTACACAAGAATCTGAAGTTCAGGATTTTTCATTCCTTTCCACCAGAAAGCCGGTTCTACTCTTTCCAGGTTTTTCTGGGAAAAAGCGAAAGAAGCTATAGAAATGGCGAATGCTGCATATATTGTCTTCATATTAGTGTTCAATTTAGCATTAAATTTTTATATATACATCGAAAAATATAAGAGAAAGTCTATTTTTTGACATCTTTTTACAACAACGATAAGATTAAGTATCTTCATATAGATTTCATCATGAATAATTGGATTTGGACAAAATGGGAAAATCAGCCAGACAGCGGATAAATACTTAAAAAAATACCCCGGAACATTAAAAAATCAATGAACCGGGGCACCTTAGTGTATCTTACAATTATTTTACTGGTTTAATAGAAATTGCGAAACCGCCGCTTCTTGCCATTTTAAAATTAATTTTCGATTTTCCTGTAATCTCTTTCTTATAGATATTATAACTTTGAGGATTATCGATATAATCGGCATCTTTTCCATCTTCATAGATGGTTGCCTCATATTTCTTTCCTTTGTCCAGGAATGAGAAATCTACTGTATATTCACGTTTGTTTTCATCGGTAATACCTCCTACAAACCAGTTTTCAGTTCCTTTTGCTTTTCTTGCTGTCACCACATAATCACCAGGTTCTGCAGATAAAATTTTGGTATCATCCCAATCTGCTGCCACATCCTTGATAAACTGGAACGCATCCATATGCTTTTTGTAGTTTTCAGGAAGGTCTGCAGCCATCTGAAGCGGCATATACATCGTTACATAAAGCGCCAGCTGTTTTACCAAAGTAGTTTTTACGAAACGGTTATCTCCAGGGAAATAATAGTCTAGTTTCGTCTGGAAAATTCCCGGTGTATAGTCCATAGAACCTCCCATCCATCTTGTAAACGGAAGAACCGTCTGGTGGTCCGGTTTATTTCCTCCGAATGCTTCATATTCTGTTCCACGTGCTGCTTCTGCAGAGATGTAGTTCGGATAGGTACGGCTTTCTCCTGTAGGACGTACAGATTCATGGGAATTAACCATGATTTTATAGTCGTTTGCTTTTTCAGCAATTCTATAATAATGATTAATGGTCCATTGAGAATAATGATGTTCCCCTCTAGGAATGATATCTCCTACATATCCTGTTTTTACGGCATCATAACCATATTTGTTCATCGTCTGGAAAGCTTTATCAGCCCATCTTTCATAGTTCGTGGCAGAACCAGAAGTTTCATGGTGCATGATTAGCTTGATTCCTTTTGAATGGGCATATTCATTCAACATTTTGATGTCAAAGTCCGGGTAAGGAGTAATGAAATCAAAAACAAACTCTTTTGAATGTCCGAACCAGTCTTCCCAACCGATGTTCCATCCTTCGATCAACAATCCCTGGAATCCGTTTTCTGCCGCAAAGTCAATGTATTCCTTAACTTTTGTATTGTTGGCTGCATGCTTTCCGTTTGGAGTAAGCTTAGCAAAATCTGTTTTACCTAAATGAACATTTTCAGCAGTAGAATATGCCCACTGAGATTTTCCGATGATCATTTCCCACCAGACTCCCATGTATTTTGTAGGGTGAATGTAAGAAGTGTCGGTATATTTTGTAGGCTCATTAAGATTGAAGATCATTTTAGAATCCATCACCTGTTCAGCTTTCGGAGCTACAATAATCGTTCTCCAAGGTGTTACTGACGGTGTCTGAATATATCCTTTTGCTCCCTGTCTGTCGGCAGTCAAATGCGTTTTGAATTTATAATTCTGTGCATCTACTTCAAGATGTGAAGCCGGATAATCCAATACAGCAGCTTCAGCAACGTTGATATACAAAGGCTCTTTTCCTTCTTTTTTAAGCATTAAAGGAGACTGAACTGCATTTTTCACCAGTGACTGGGAAGCGTTGGCATCATATGCTTTATCCCATTTTGAAGGAATCTCAGATACTTTTGTCTCCTGATACTGATACTCCTGAGAGTCGTAATCGGCAACCATCCACCATGCCTTCATATCGGTAGGGAAATCGATTTCAGAGTCTTCTTCTCTGATCACAAAGTAATTAAGATTTTTCTGCTGTGGGAATTCATATCTGAAACCCAATCCATCATTGAATAGTCTGAATTTCACTACAATACTTCTGTCTGTAGAAGCCTGGTTCAGGGTAACTGCCAGCTCGTTGTAATGATTGATATAATTTTTCTTTTCTCCTAAAACCGGCTGCCAGGTTTCATTTTTAGAGTCTCTTTTTTCATCTGTCTTTGCAAAACCGTTGTTCAGATCGTATTTTGCATCTTCTGGTTTGGCAATCTCAGAAGCGAACTTTATGGCTGTGTCTTTAAATAATCGCAATCCCAACTTAGAATCTTCCACCACTACCGCACCATTATACTTTAGGTTATAGTAAGGTACTCCTTCTTTCAGCTGAAAGTTCATTTCAAACTTCCCGTCCGGAGATTTTAAAGATTGGGCTTTCACACCTGTAAACATCATTGAGAGCAAAAGCGCTCCAACTGTAATTTTCTTCATAATGACTATTTATTAACTTAAAAAATAAAGTGCTGCGGTAAAGCAGCACTTTGCTTTATTTGAGTTGAGTTTGATTTACAATTTAGTAACGGTTAATTTGTAATATGCTGAATTGTGTAAATCCAGTTCAATTTTATAATTTCCTGCCTGAGAAACTTTATATCCAGGATCTCCTGTAACAGTTCCCTCTGAGCTTAAATAGGCTTGAACACCTGTTCCTGAAACCAAAGTCTGCTCTGCATCTTTTGGCTGGAACTTTATTGCCCAGTCATCATTGGCTCTGAATTTAAATACTCCTGTATTGGATAAAGCAATTGAATTGATAACATAGGTTTTGGTTGCAGGATTATAAACAAAATCCGTATCTGATCCCCATCCCGTAGGCGTTGCATCACCAATAACTCCGAAGTTGGCTAAAACTGAAGAGTAGGTATTGGCAGCCCAGTCTACTTTAATGTAGTAGGTTCCTGCTGCAGGAGCTTTTATGTTTTCTCCATCCGCTTTCAGTTTTCCGGAATTGGTACCATCATCTCCTTTATTTCCCGGCCAGTCCTCATTAATAGAAAACTTATATTTTCCATCATCAACACCGGTAACAGTATTAATCCATATAAATCCTCTGTATTTATCATTTTTCTCAGGTGAAAACAAATTCGGTGAGTTGCCCGGAGTCCAGTTGGCATAACCTGCAGCTCCTGCATAGCTACCCGGTACATTGATCTTCGGATATACTAAATCCGGATTCGGAGTATAAGGAGTTACCTTAACTGTGATTACATTCGAATAAAAAGCTGCGGGCCCTACAGAGGTTTTCAATCTTACCTCAATATCATTTACAGCATCCGGTACGGCACCAATAGAAAACATTGCTGCATTCATTGCTGCATGGGTAACAGCTCCTGAGGTCATATCATTAGAAAAGTCAATAGTAGCAGTTTTTTTGAAACTATTTCCCTTGATTCCAAATTCTAATTTTTGGTTGGGAACTACAGCAATACTAAAGGTTGGTTTTGTCCATGTAAAAGTAATTACAGCATCATTGGCATTAAGCTCATTAAGAACTATTGTACTCTTATCAGCAGCTATTTTACCTGCAGATGTTTCATTAACAACCGCCTGATCTTCATCTTTTTCACAAGAAAGAACTAAAAGTCCGGTAAAAACCAGGGCTAATATTTTGAATAAATTTTTCATTTTAAATAGTATTTAAAATTAATACCCAGGATTCTGAACTAAATTTGGGTTAGCAATAATATCTTTTGCAGGAATAGGATAAAGGTTTCTGTAGTCTTCAACACTTTTTCCGTCTTTAACACCTCCTTTCCATGGCCATAAATATGCTCCCGTAGTAAATTTACCATAACGTATAAGGTCTGTTCTTCTGGTCATTTCCCAGCCCAGTTCTCTACCTCTTTCGTCTAATATATAGTCTAGATTGATTGACGCTACTGTTCCTGCACTTGCGCGGGTTCTTAAAGCATTCACATATCCTAGTGCTGTAGCTGCACTTCCGCCACTTCCACCTCTTAATGTAGCTTCTGCATACATCAGATAAATATCTGCTAATCTAAAGATTGGAATATCTGTATCACAGAAGTTTCCTGAGGCATCAGATCCTGGCTTCCCATCACTTGTTAAATTTTTATATTTAACAAATGCATAACCGTCTGTAAAGACTCCCAAATCATTAATTTCAAGATTCTGACCATCTGTATAAAAACTTTTTCTTTGGTCAGAAGCTGATCCTGCAAATAAATTAACATAAGCTTTTGTAGTTCTTAGACCACCCCAGCCACCACTGATACCGAAACTAGAACCTGGCATACTTCCTCCTACTCCAGCATGGATAAGATATGTTGTACCTCCCGATGTTTGGATATGAACACCATCGAAAGCAATTGGAAATATAACTTCAGGATTATTTTTATCATTATCCGCAAGGAATAAATCAGCATATTTTGTTTTCAGAGAATATCCTGCCTGTATTACTTTGTTACAATATGTTATACAATCTGTATAATGGTTCGATCCGTTATATACCTGTGAGTTGAGATAAAGACGAGCAAGTAAAGACCAAGCCGCAGCTTTATCAACTCTTCCATAAGCATTCGCTTTTGGATCTTTAAGTTCTCCTGCTACTGCCATTAATTCACTTTCAACAAAATTAAAAAGTTCTGCACGAGTAATTCTTTTAGGTGGATTTACCGAACCTGGTAAATAGCTTTCGTCCACAAATGGAACATTACCAAATAAATCCAAAGCATAATAATAAGATAAAGCACGCAGATACCTTACTTCTGCCCTCATATATTTAGCTTCAGTTAAATTTGCTCCTGTAATATTATTCGATGCTAACTTTTCATCAGTTACATTTCTTAAAAATTCGTTACTTGTAGCAATTTGTGTAAAGATTCTGTAATATGCACCTTCAACAAATTCACTGGAAGAATCCCAGGTCATTTTATGAATTGTTTGCAAAGTACCATCGTTCCAAGCAATTACAGCTTCATCTGTTGGCAATGTTTGTAAGGTGTACAGTACCCTTGTATATTGTGAAAAGTTTCCATCAATTCCGTTGATATCAGAGTTTCCTCCATTTGCACTCTGTCCTCCATTTGCAAAACCTCCATAAATTTTTGCTAAAGCCATAGGGTAATTTGCAAAGTCCGTAAAAACACTTGCAGAAGTTACATCTGTAATAGGCTGCTGTTCTAAATCGTTAACACAAGATGTTACTGTAAGAATACTAAATAATGCTGCAACAGCAATTATATTTGTTTTAAATTTTTTCATTTCTCTTAAAATTGAAAGTTAAATCCTAAAGAATACACTTTTGGCATTTGATAATATCCATTGTCAATATTTCCAAATACTTCGGGGTCTATTCCGGAATATTTGGTAATCACAAATACATTTTGCAGCATTGCATATACTCTTACATTACTACCTTTATAGAAGATATCTTTAAAATTATATCCGGCATTGATATTATCTAATCTAAAGAATGAAGCATTCTCTACAAAAAGGTCAGAGAAATATTGAGGACTTGAAAATCTATAATCTGCTGCTGTAGAATATGTATTCTGCAGATAATTATTGGTTGTTAACGATTGAATAGAACTATTGGAAGCAGCATTATTATACACATAATTTCCTAATACAGCTCTTGCACTCAAACCAATATCCCAGTTATTGTGAGAAAACTTGGTATTAAAACCTATAATAGCATCAGGCTGTGTAGACTTATAATAATATCTGTCATTAACATCAATTTTACCATCTCCGTTTCTATCTAAATATACACCATCCAAAGGCTTTCCATTAACATCATAAACTTGTTGGAATACATAAAATGCATTAGGCTGACGCCCTACAGTATGAGCTTGAATTGTATTATTAACACCACCTTCAATTCCTCCTACTAAAATTCTGTACGTATCATCTGCACCATTAATCAGTTTAGTTATTTTTGATTTATAATGTGTAGCATTGAAGGACACTTCCCATGTAGTATTCTCTCTTTTTATTGGGACAAAAGTGATAGCAGCCTCAATACCTTTTGTCTGCATGTTACCTACGTTCAAAAGGTTATGATTACTTAAATCTCCTGCTGCAATAGGGGAATCTACGATCAGGTCTTTTGTATCTTTCTGATAAACATCAATGGAACCTGTGATCCTATTTTTTGCGAAACCAAAATCAATACCTGCATTTTTCGTTGTTGTAATTTCCCAGCCCAGATTCGGATTGTAAATCTCTGGTCTCATCATGAAAAAGAACTGATCTCCAAATTGATATTCAGCTCCGCTAGAACTTAAATTATAAGCAGCATAGGAGGGGTAATTTCGTGGTTTATTGGTATCCAGAGCAGGTAGTTCCTGTTGCCCTGTTTTCCCCCACCCAGCTCTTAATTTTAAAGTATTAATACCTGTATCTTTCAGGAAGTTTTCTTCATTAATTTTCCAAGCAACGGATACTCCAGGAAAGTTCCCCCAAACGTTGCTTTTTGTACCATTATAAAATCTTGAAGATCCATCTCTTCTGATTGAAGCGGAAAGGATATATTTATTAGCGATTGTAAAGATTCCTCTTCCGTAGAATGACAGAAGCACATTTTTGGTTTCAAAGTCATTGGTAAATGTATTCTGCCCTCTTCCTTTAAGTGTAGTAGAACCGGGAATAATTGTATGAAAGTCCTGGTATGCGTAACCTGCTGTAAGATCAACTGTTGTAGAAATAGAGGTAATTGTTTTTAAATAATTTAAATATGTTTCCAACAATTTATTCTTTTTCTCCATCGTATATTGGTTATAGGTTCCCAAATCAACGATACCTGCTCTATATATAGGACTTACGGTTTTTGCCCCGTTACTCTTAGAATAATCGTATCCTGCATTAACATTTACATGCAGATCAGGCAGAAAGTGTAGTTTATAGTCCAATTGAATATTTCCTAAGCCTCTCCAAACAGAAGATACATCATGTACCCCATTTAAAAGACCTAATGGGTTTGATGTACCATTTACATTCAGTCCGGTAACATTATTATTAGGATCTGTCCATTCATAATATCCTCCATATTTTGAATTCCCTGAATATACGGGCTGAGTTGGATCAAAATAAGTAGCAGCTTTAATAACTCCACCATCCACAAACCTGTTATCCGTAAAAGTACCTTTTGCATTAACATTTACGGCAAGGTGATTATCAAAAAACTTAGGATTTAAATTTAACCCCACAGATGTTCTTCTGAAAGAGTTTGTTTTTACAATACCATTCTGATCATTATATCCAAGTGATAAACGATATGGTAACCATTTAACTCCCCCTGAGAATGCAAGGTTATTATCTGTTCCCCATGCTTTCTGATAAATCTGATTCTGCCAGTTTGTGTTGGCATTGCCAAGCCTTGATGCATTTGTTGCAACAGCAGCATTTGTTTTTGCCAGATCATTTACAAAGGATCTGTATTCATCGGCATTCAGGACATCTACATTGCCCATTTTTGTTGAAACAGATGTAAGTGTTGAAAAATTCACTTTAAATCTACCAGCAGTTCCTTTCTTTGTGGTAATTAAGATTACTCCGTTCGAAGCTCTGTTACCATAAATGGCAGTAGCTGAAGCATCTTTCAGAATATCAAAACTCTCTATATCATTTGGATTAATAAGTGATAGAGGATCTGATGCACCGTTTACCCCTGAAAAATCCTGAGGAACACCATCAATAACAATTAATGGTGAGTTTTCACCATTCAAAGAAGAAGTACCCCTAATTCTGATTTTTGTACCCGAACCCGGCGCTCCACTGTTGTTGGTAATCTGTACCCCCGGCGTTTTACCCTGGATCAGCTGCCCGGCAGAAGTAGCTCCTCCATTGAAGTCTTTAGCCGTAACAGAAGTTATTGAACCGGTAAGGTCAGATTTTTTCTGTTTTCCATATCCGATTAATACAACCTCGTCAATCTTCTTCTCCTGAGGAAGAGAATCTTTTTTCTGCGCGTGCATTACTGTACTGGCCAGTAAAAAAGCGGGCGCGATTTTTAATACTGTTGTAAAATTCTTCACAATCTTATTTTTTTATAGTTTCGTTTTTTTAGTCATGTTCAGGCCTCAAGCCAGACTCGCAATTTAAAAAAAAATTAGAATTATTATAAATTTAATATAATTTTAGTTAAAATTATGTATATTACGAAACCGATTTTAGTTAGTTTTTTAGGATACAATATTTTACAACGTCTTATGCATTACATAACATTTGTTTTAATTTAAGAAAATGTTAAACAATTGTTTAACTTAATTTGGTGTTCGGCCCTTAAAATTTGTATTCTGCAGCATAATAACACCACCAATAGCGGTATTCAACAGATATTCCTTATCTTTGCAGTCAAAACTTTACTATAAATGTCAAACAGAAAGATGATTACGGCAGCTTTGCCTTACGCAAACGGGCCGGTTCATATAGGACATTTGGCAGGTGTTTATATTCCTGCGGATGTTTACGCAAGATTTCAGAGAAGATTAGGAAAAGATGTAGCGTTTATCTGTGGTTCAGATGAGCACGGGATTCCTATCACCATAAGAGCTAAAAAAGAAGGAGTAACTCCTCAGGATATCGTGGACAAATATCACGAAATCATCAAAAAGTCTTTTTCTGATCTGGGAATTTCATTTGATGAATATTCCCGAACAACATCTAAGAAGCATTATGAAACCAGCCAGGATTTCTTCAAGGTTTTATACGAGAAAGGAAAATTCACGGAAGAAGTTTCTGAGCAGTATTTTGATGAGCAGGCAGGAGAATTCCTTGCTGACCGTTATATTGTAGGAACTTGCCCTAATTGTGGTAACGAAAACGCTTACGGAGACCAGTGTGAGAAATGTGGCTCTACCCTTTCTCCTTCTGAGCTGATCAATCCGAAATCAATGCTTAGCGGAAATGTTCCTATCCTTAAAGAAACAAAAAACTGGTATCTTCCATTAAATGAATACGAAGACTTTTTAAATGAGTGGATCATTGAAGGTCATAAAGACGATTGGAAGCCTAACGTATACGGACAGGTTAAATCTTGGTTAAATGACGGTCTTAAGCCTCGTGCCATGACCAGAGACCTGAACTGGGGAGTTCCGGTTCCTCTTCCGAATGCTGAAGGAAAAGTATTATATGTATGGTTTGATGCTCCTATCGGGTATATCTCTTTCACCAAAGAATGGGCAGAGAAAAACGGAAAAGACTGGAAAGACTACTGGCAGAGTCCAGAAAGTGATCTGGTACATTTTATCGGAAAGGATAATATTGTATTCCACTGTATTATTTTCCCTTCGATGATGAAAGCACACGGAGATTATATCATGCCGGCTAATGTTCCTGCTTTTGAATTCCTGAACCTTGAGAACGATAAGATCTCAACATCAAGAAACTGGGCAGTTTGGGCTCATGAATATGTGGAAGACTTCCCCGGACAGCAGGATGTTTTAAGATATGCGCTTCTTTCATCTGCTCCGGAAACAAAGGATAATAACTTTACATGGAAGGATTTCCAGACTAAGAATAATTCTGAGTTAGCTAATATTTTTGGCAACTTCATTAATCGTGTTGCAGTATTAATTAACAAAAACTTTGAAGGAAAAGTTCCTGAAGGAGATGTAAATGCACCAGAATTAGAAGAAATCAGCAAAAGAGCTGTAGAAATCAGAAACTCTCTTGAAAATTATGAATTCAGAAATGCATTAACAGCATTTATGAATCTTGCAAGATTTGGAAATCAATACTTGCAGAATGAAGAGCCTTGGAAAACGGTTAAAAATGACATTGAGAAAACCAAAAATACATTATTTATTGGAGCTCAAATTTCAGTTGCACTAGCAAATTTAGCTGAACCATTTTTACCTTTTACAGCACAAAAATTATATGAAATTTTTAATGTAGAACAAAAAACATGGTCTGAAGTTGAGAATTCAAAAGTATTAATTGAAGCTGGCCATTCAATAATGGCTAATGCTCCAATTTTATTCTCTCAAATTTCGGACGATGTCATCGAGGCTCAGATCCAAAAACTGGAAAACACAAAACAAAACAATAAAAAAACAAACCCTAACGCAAACCCTATGAAAGAGGAGATCACGTTTGATGACTTTACTAAAATAGACCTTAGAACAGCAACCATTTTAGAAGCTGAAAAAGTAGAAAAAGCAGACAAATTATTAAAGCTTACTGTAGATACAGGGGTAGATGTAAGAACTGTTGTTTCCGGAATTGCAGAAAGTTTCACTCCTGAGGAATTAATCGGGAAGCAGGTAATGATCCTTCTGAACCTTGCCCCAAGAAAAATCAGAGGAATTGAATCTCAGGGAATGTTATTATTAACAACAAAACCAGACGGAAAATTATCTTTCGTTACACCGGACGACAGCAATGTTGAAAACGGTATTGAAATCGGATAATGACCATCTTTATAAGATCACAGGCTGTTTCTCTGGAAGCAGCCTTTCTTTTATCTACAGCTTATGGTTAACAAAAATGTTTTAAGAAAGCTTTCCAATCTGGAATTAGAAGGATATTTAAAAGAAGGCAACCGCTTTGTTCCGGAGGCTGTTCAGGCAGCTTTGGAAATTCTGGAAGAAAGAGGATGGGTTTTCAGCGAGCAGGAAAAAACGGCTGTTCAGCAGTTGATTCAACGTAAAAAAGAAGAAGAGAAAGCAAAACATGCAGAAGAAGTAGAGGTCTGGAAAGATTATATTACAGAAGATCCGGATGCTATCAGGCTTTATTCACGAATGACTATTTTTGTCAGCAGTATTCTTTTCAGTACAATTCCCGGAGCTATTCTACTCGCGTTTAATTTAATCAAACTCAAAAAATACTTTCCTGCGTTTCTTACGGTGGTATTTGGCTTCCTTTTTTTAATATTTCAGAAGTACGTTCTGGTTTCTCATTTTAATTTTGGTACAACTTCCCGATACAGTCCCGAAATTGGGGTCATTGCAGCAGGAGCTTTGGGTTTACTTGTCATCAGCGTTTTAGTAACTCCTCAAAAACTCCCTTACCGTGCAAAATCCTATGTATTTCCGGTAATTTTATGTGCAGTAACTGTTGTTATGATGTATTTCTATTTCCCAGAATGGTTTTCTTTTTATCCGCTGGCAACGGTTATCAATATATTCAGACAATAATTAAGAAGCTGATTCCCGCTATCCACTTTTACTCCTCGCTCCCGGCCGTCACCCTGAGCGTAGTCGAAGGGCCTGTTCTTTGCTGCGGGGTAACCGTTTCTATCGGGGCTAGGATAAGTACAAAAAAAGTCATCCCGGTGTACAGAATGACAATGTATGAATTCGTGAGATTGCTTCGCTTTCAGCTCGCAATGACTTGTTATAAATTATTTTTTGGTCAGCTTTGCCAGGTAAGAATCTTCATCTTTCAACACTCTTTCTATTTTGAAGCCATTATTTGTGGCAGCATTTTTCAAGGTATTGAAGTCCAGATACAACCAGGTGATCGGTTCTTCAGATTCGCCTTTATAATGAACCACATAATCCAGCTCGCCATAATATCCGCCTGCAGGAATGTATACTCCGCCATCTTTATCACGATCAAACATATACAGGATATCCGTACTGTCAATTAAAACCTGTCCGCCATCATTCAGTAATGTATGCAGTTTCTGAAGATAGGTATCTATTTTTGCCAGGCTTTCAAAAACTCCGGTACCGTTCATCAGCAATAAAATAGTATCAAAAGTTTCTCCGGAGAAATCAAGCATATTTTCGCAAACTGCCTTTTTAATCCCTCTCAGCTTACAAACCTCAACAGATTTTGGTGAAATATCCAATGCCGTCACCTCAAGATTTCTTTCATTCTGAAGGTATAAAGAATGAGAACCCGCACCTGCTCCGATGTCTAAAACCTTTCCTTCGGATAACTGCAGTGCTTTCTGCTCAATATCATTCATTTCTTCAAAATCTCTGAATAAATAATCCACCGGAAGTTCATCCAGCTCAGAAATTGACGTTTCAGTCTGCAGATCCTCCGGATTTTCATTGTGGTAATAATCCCAGATCGCTCTGCCCATTAAATCTTTCATAGTGCAAAGATAATAGTTCAATGTTCAATGTTCAAAGTTTTTGGTTGAATGTTGCGGGTTTGCGAGGTACGGGTCACGAGTTTCGAGGTACAAGATTCGGTGTTCCTACAACCTTAAACCTTAAACCTTAAACCTTAAACCTTGAACTTTAAATCCTTGCCTTCTACTCCATCGATTCCTTCTCCTTATGTCTGTCTGCCTGAGATTCGTTTTCTGCTACACCTGCTTTCCAGTAAGAATAGGCGTACAATTCCTGTGAAGTCCAGTTTTTCTCTTTTCTCAGATAAGTTCGGATTTCTTTTACACTTGAAAACTCACAGGCAACGTAACCGAATTTTGAAGTTTCAGGGATCTCAATACTTTTTACCGCATGGGTAATTTCACTGCTGATCTGAGGCTGCGCATTGTGCAGCCACTTAAAATCAATCTGTGCTTTAGTTTCAAGCAGCTGTTCGTCTTCTTTTCCATGAACTTCAATAATACAGGTTCCTTTTGCTGTTTCGGGAAGTGTTTCCAGAATAGCGCTGATCACCGGAATGGCCGTAGCATCACCGGCCAGCAGGTACCAATCTGCTGCAGGGTACAGCTCTTTACCTTCCATGCGCATCATCACTCCCAGTTTGGAGCCTGCTTCAGCTTCTCTTATCCATCTGGAAGCCGGTCCGCCGTCTCCATGATCTACAAAATCGATGATCAGTTCATTTTTTTCCAGATCAATTCCTCTGTGGGTATAAGTTCTGATTGCAGGAGCCACTTCTTTAGGTGGATACACCCATTGATGATTTTCATCCAGTGTGGGAAAATGAACCTCATTCAGTCCGGCCGGAGGAACTGCGATCTTATTATTATCTCCCACCATGGTATTTTGGAACAAATAAACTTCCGGTGAGTACAAATACACTCTGATAAAATGGTCAGTAATGTATTCTTTTCTGGTGACTTCGGCAACGATCTGCCCTGTTGAAATTTTAGCCATAACTGATTTTTTTAAATTAAAATCCGGTTTCCGATCAAACTCAGAAACCGGATTTGAAATACAATATGTTTTCAGATCAGGGTATTTTAAATCCCGATCATTTTTTTAAAATTCAAAAGTGTAGGAAAGGTTGAATGTTCTCCCTCTTCCCTTATAATTAAACAGTTCCGGAAGTCCGTAAGTAGCATATAAAACCTGGGAACGCTTGCTCCAGATCGTCTGATAATCGGTATTAAACAGGTTCTGAATTCCTAAGTTGAGTTTTCCCCAGTTGAAACGGTATCCCATCATCAGATCTGAGGTATTGTAGCCCTCAACAACATTATTAAGCTCGTCTTTCTGCTTGAAATTCTGTAACGACTGGAATCTGAATGACCAGTTCTTAATATTATACCCGATATACGTCACAAATTTGGAAGGGGAAGCATTGTAAATTTCCTGCTTCTGCCATTCTCCGTCTTTGTCTACCTCAGATTTGATCAAAAGTCCGCTGGCACCGAAATACACTCCATTGCTTAAAGAATAGGAAACCTCAGCTTCAATTCCCATGTTTCTTAATTTCAAATCATTCACAAGAATCTGGAAGGTCTTTTTATCTACAGTAACCGTTTTATCAGAATTACTTAAAAATCCGGCAATCTGCGCTCTTAAACCTCCTCTGTTCACACGGTATCCTACTTCAAACTGATTGGTTTTGATGGCCTGCAGCGGCTGTTCTTTAACATTGATGCTGGATACAACATTCCAGTTTGTTCCCACAAGCTTATACTGTCCGATACCATAAAACTTAGCAGGATCTGCTAAACTTGCTCCCTGGGAAAAAGTTCCCCAAACCTGATGCTGCTCATTAAATTTGTATAATAGCCCCGCATTAGCTAAGGTTACATTATAAGAACTTTCACCTCCCGGAATTGCGGATGCTGAACTTCCATAGCCCATTGCAATCTGGGTCTGCTGTTCAGAACCTACAAAATCATCCATTTTTACGTTGATATGCTGATAACGTATTCCGGCATTCAGTTGTAATTTGGGAAGAATATTGTATTTTGCCTGAACATATCCTGCATAACTCTGTGAATGATTGGTTGGATATCTGCCAAGGCTGTATTTTGTTTCATTCACTAAACCACCGCTGGACATTGTTTTGGCCATATCATAAACAGACTGTGTTCCTTCAAATTTTTCAAAATCGAAGTCTGCTCCGTAAGTAACATTTAAGCCTCTCCATGATTTTGACAATAAAGCTTTAATCCCGGAATAATAAGTATCCTGCTGAGAAGAAGACATATAAGGTATTTTTCCCGTCTGTAAGGTAACATTTCCCGGGAATGGATAGAATCCTAACTTTTCACCTCGGGTAGCCAATTGCACATATAAATCCTGGCCGCCTAAAATTCCGTTTGCGTTATAAGCTACAGTTGCCATATAACGTTCTGTACCTACATTTTTATCAGATGAAAACCCATCTCTCATTTCGAGTAATGAAGCATTTTTTGTTGTAAATGCACTCAGATTTTCACCTAAAAATAAACTTCTGTCTCCATTAAATTTAGAATTGTAATACTGAACAGATGCTGTTATTTTATGTTTATTGTTAAACTGATATCCTCCGGTAGCCAGGATATCAATAGACTGATTATACTGAAGGTCAGTCTGGGTAATATCGGTAAAAAGCTGTTTCTGATCTGCTCCATACACTCCACCATTCTGCTGATAAGCTACTCCCAGTCTTCCGAAAAACTTATCTCCTTTAGCCGCAATAGACTGAGCAGCACGGAAGTCATGGTCATCTTTTCCCATAAATCCTGTACGTACACCCAGTTCAGTTTCACCGCTGATTCCTTTTTTGGAAGGTGTTTTTGTAATGATATTGATAATACCACCGGTAGCATTACCTCCATAAATTGAACTTGCTCCTGAAAGCACTTCAATTCTTTCGATATTAAAAGGATCAATAGCATCCAGCTGACGGCTGATCGCACGGATACTGTTCAGAGAAACGCCGTCTATCATCACCAGGGCAGAACGTCCTCTCATATTCTGACCATAATTGGTTCTTCCCTGCGGACCAATATCCATGGAAGGTATCAGAATTGATAACATTTCTTTGATCGGAACTCCGCTTTTGGCCTGTTCCTGAATCTTTTCTTTCTGTACTACCCAGACCGTTCCCGGAACTTCAGAGATTTTTGTAGGTTTTCTGGAGGCTACGATTACCACATCTTCAATACCTTTGGAGGCAATAGAATCTTTTACGGTCTGGGAAAGCATTAGTCCCGAAACTAAAAGACCTATGAATGCATACTGCTTTTTCATTCTTTCTACTCAACGTTTTATAATCTTGCAAAGATAATTCTTATTTAGAAAGAATAAAAATAACCAAACATGAAATTTTCCCTTATTTTATGATAGTAAACCTCTTTTACAGAAAAGTTTTCTAAATCCGGATATATATACACCATTAAGAATGGATTTAAGGAATAAAGTATACTTAAGATAAATCATTCTGATTTTTAAGCTTAAGGCGAAGCTCATCTTAATACTCTAAACACCTTACTATAATCTTAATATTTCAAAAAAGTTTAAAATTTGATATCTTCTTCTTAAAACGTAAAATCCCAGCCCAACTAAGGACCAGGATTTTACTGGTAAAAACAAGGTTTCTTTTTATACTGCAGGACCTGCAGCATCTTTTATTTCTTCTAATAATTTTTTTCTTTCGCGAAGTCTTCTTCTCGCAATGACCGATTTACCGCCAAGAACTCTTACAAATCTGAAATACTGGAATCGTTTTGCTCCGAAATGATGAGTCGCAATATAAATCAGCACTCCCAGTCCCACCAGAATAATATATCCGAATATCTTCTTGGTGGCTATGATAATGGCATTAAGCTGAATGGCTTTCATATTGGCTGCTACATTCTGAGGAGTCACCGTCATTCCATCCATATAAACAGCAAGATCTCCTATTGCCGTAACCTGAAAACGGTATTGAAACCAGGAATATAAAGTTGAAAAAATTCCTACGGCGAGGAAGGTTCTCCAAACCAATACAAGCCCGATGGCCGCCAGCATTTCATCCATTTCAAGCTTATCCAGTGTATAAAACCATACGGAGATAAACAATGAACACATTCCGTAGCCTTTTAAAAACATAGGCAGATACCAGTTGTCATAACTGAACTCCAGCACCATGGAAAAATACATAATAATAGCATATCCAACCATAGCGGCAAAACCGGAAAAAATATACATTTTCAATGGCTTTTCTTTTTTGAACCAGAAAATAGCAAGAGCTCCGGCTAAGATAATTCCGGGAATCATCAGTAGACTCAGCCTGGTATTGGTCAATTGATCATATCCCAAAACTCCTACCGCAAACGTATTCTGAATAGAAGCTGTTCCCAGAAACATTCCCAGCCAGAAAAGCATGAACAAACCGTGCTGCACATTATTTTTTGTGAAAATTTTAAACGAAAGGTAGGGGCGTTTTAAAGTCAACTGACGGATAGAAAGTAGTGCAAAACTGACAAAAGCTGCAATACTTCCATAGATGATGTTCCTGGAGTTGAACCAGTCCTGCTGTCTTCCAAATGAATACACATAAGCCGAAAACATGAATGTTGAAATGAAAAGCAAAATACTCAGCCAGTCAATATAGTGCAGCGGTACTTTTAATGCAAAATATTTGTCATGCATAAAAATCCAGTGTATCAATGCTAAAATAAAGCATAAAACAGCTGTAAGCAGGTAGAACTGCTGCCAGTTGTAAAGAAGGGCAAACTCAGCAGCATAATAGGTTGCCACCTGGTTCATTACAAGAACGAAGGTATAGAAAGCTCCGTAAAATACTCCACGATTTCCGATCATAACCATTAATGGCAGAAACAGTTCTATGGTAACCATCATTTTCATAAAGCCAATCATTAAAGAAGTAAAAATAAAAATCATTGGCTGTAAAGTAGTCCCGTTCACGTAGCTCAGCAACCCTAAAAGCACCAGAAGCAACACCATCTTGTCCCTTACTTTGAATCTCATTTTGATTCTCAGAACAACAGGCATGCAAGCTCCCATCCCAATGGTAGTGGCGTAATTGGCCCACATAAAATATTCTGTCATGGCGCCGGTACCGCTTACCAGAGAACTGATATTTCCTGTATACACCCCGCCGATGGGCATTACCACAGCAAGCAGTAATACAATCAGCAACAGCTGTACGGGTTTCGGTACCCAATCGCTATATAATCCTTTGTTGTACATGATTTTTTAGGGAATAGATTTCAGATATCAGATGGCAGACTTTCAACATTCAGCGTTAGCTTTCCATACGCATAATACCCGGCATCTGATATCTTTCATCTTTTAGTCTTTATTAATATTCACATTCATATTCATTCCGGCGCTCAGCTTATCCAGATCTTCTTTTTTGTTGGAAGCTGTAAACTCAATTCTTACAGGGATTCTCTGTTGTACTTTGATAAAGTTTCCGGTAGAGTTATCTGTAGGTACATTTGAATATCTTGAACCGGTAGCTGCAGAAACTGCTGTGACTACTCCTTCGAATTTTTTACCGCCCAAAGCATCGGCTGTCATAGAAATTTTTTCTCCTACTTTGATATTCGGCATCTGGCTTTCCAGGAAATTGGCAGTTACCCACTTCTGGCCGTTCAGAACGATTGTCGCAACCTGCTGTCCTGGTTGGATCAACTGACCTTCAGAAATTGTTCTTCTTCCCATCACTCCATCATACGGTGCCGTAATAACAGTATAAGAAAGATTGATCCTTGCCATATCCAAAGCAGATTTTGTTCTTTTAATTTCAGCATCATTGATTCCCAATCTGCTTTTTACTTCAGTTGTAGAAAGGTTTGCAGATTGCTTTTGATTGACTAAGGTTTCATAAGCAGCCTTCTGAGCATCATATTCTGTCTTCACCTGATCATATTGTTGTCTCGTAACGGCTTCGGCTGCCAAAAGATTTTTATATCGGTTTAAATTCTGTTCGGCATTCCACAATCTTGCTTTTGCTCCTGCAATATTGGACTGCATCACATTGATATTGTTGGAAACTGTGTTTACAGAAGAGCTGGTCGCTGTTTTTTGAGCCATAGCATTCTGATAGGCGGCTTCAGCCTGTCCCAGTTGCGTAAGGATTTCACGGTCGTCAAGAATGACCAAAGTATCGCCTTTTTTTACACGCTGATGTTCAATAAATTTAATTTCTTTGATATAGGCAGAAACTCTGGTATTGATAGGATTGATAAATTCTTCTACCTGTGCTGCTTCCGTATAGGTTTTACTTCCGATATGAAAGTATTCTCGTATTAACCAGAATAATCCGAAACCGATCACCAGAAAAACGATGATATTGGATATAATGGCTCTGATTTTATTGGTTTTATTTTTCTTTTTCTTATGCTCTGCAGCAGATGTTGCCGGAGTAGGTGTTGTATTTTGAGTAGTTTGTCCCTTGTTTTCCATTGTGTTGATTTTCAGTTTTAAATTAAAGTGTTCCTGTAGATTTCAAAAGGTTGTAATACTGATATAAAACATTGATTTCAGCATTGGCGTAATCAAGCTCTGCCTGCAGTTTCTGGTTCTGTGCATCAATCATTTCCGCCTGCACGGCCAGCTGATTCAGATATTTGGCTTCCGTAATCTTGTAGTTTTCTTCCGCCAGTCTTTTGGAATCATTCAGAATATCTGCCTGCTGAATCGCTTCCTGATATTTGGTATAGGCAGCATTCACTGCCATATCTACATTCTGCTGCACCAGAGTCATGGCATCATTTGCCTGATTCTTTTGCAGTTCTCCTAATTTTACTTTTTCTTTTGTTTTATAGAGAGTATCAATGTTGTAACTCAGAGAAACCCCAGTCTGCCAGCCCCCTGAGTACATATCCAAAACAGGATTTCTCGTAGTAATTGGTCTTTGAAGCGTATATCCGCCAAATCCGGCCAGCGTAGGTGAATTGTCTGTTTTGATGATTTCAATATTCTTATCTGCTACCGCAATGTTTTTTTGAGCAGATTTCAGCAAAGGATTGCTTTCGTGTGCAAGATCTGTGTAGTACTCCATACCTATTCCTGCTTCTTTATTCTCCAGACTTTCAGTAGGCACAATCTCCGTGTCAGAAGATAATCCTAAGGCAATATTCAGATTATAATTAAGGATTTTTTTATTGTTGGTAAGGGTAAGAATCCCCTGATCCAGGTTTTTGATGGCCAATTCTCCACGAATCACTTCGTTTCGGGTTACCATTCCCTGCTGATAAAACTTCTGGATATTTTTCAGACGTTCCAGAGCCAGTTTTTTGTTATTCTGAAATACTTCTTCCTGATTGATGATTTTATAGACATCCAGATAATTGGAAATCACTAAAAATTTCACATCCTGTTTATTTTTCTCTAAATCCAGTTCCGAAAGTTGTTCGCGAAGCCCTGCCATTTCGATGGACTTATTCACCAATCCTCCTTTGAAGATCAGCTGTGTTGCCTGTACCGCATACGAACTTCCGTAATGCGGCATCGGAACGTTTGTAGAATTCGAAAAATCTTTATCAATGGCTACTGCATCTCCTAAATAGAACTGGCTTGTAGAAGCTGTAATTGTAGGAAGTTTCTGAAGCTTAACCACATTGGTGTTCTGCTTTGCAATATCAATATTCTGTGCGGAGACTTTGAGCTGCTGGTGATTCTGAACAGCGAGTTCCGCCACATCACCTGCGGTCATCTGTTTGATCTGTTGTGAAAAAAACAGCGCAGGAAAAGCTGCTATCAATACTGATAGTGCTGTTTTTATTTTCTTTGTCATTTTACCTTGTTTTACAGATGCAAAGTTAGGTCAGCAACAAAATCAATCAAATGTTTGATTTTTGGAAAAAGATGTTCAAATGTAAGATTTTAATTTTCGAACTGATGTCTGTACTGTCTAGGGCTTACCTCAAGATGCTTCTTAAAAAAATGAGAAAATGAGTATTGATCGCTGAATCCGAGAATTGAGGAAATCTCCGAAACCGGTTTATTGGAAGAGTTTAAGAGCACTTTCGCTTCATTAATAACAATTAAAGCAATGATCTGACTTGCAGATTTTCCCGTAATGGTCTTTACTACAGAAGAAAGATGTCTGGTTGTAATTGACTGCCGTTCGGCATAGAATTCAACGGTTCTTTCAGTAAGATGATGCTCTGCAAGATCGGTAAGAAAGACAAATACAATTTCTTCCTGTCTGGACATCTGGTTCATAGAGCTGTTATCCTCCTTGGAAATAATTCCTGCCATCTGATAGCAGAAAACAGAAAAAAGGTGCTCTACCATTTCCTTCTTATAAAGCATTTCGGTATCAGAATCCAGGATATATTTCAGGAAATTGACGCTTTTCCAAACGACTTCCATTTCGTCTTCAGGAAAAGGAACTCCTTTATTCATCTGCTGTCTGAAATATCGGTAAGTAATCAGACGATTAAATTTTAATGATAAGGCAGAAATAAATTCTCTTTTATAAGAAACCATCCTCGACTGAAAGTCAGCCGTTACTCCTACCACTTCATAAATAGTTTGGGGATCGGTTACCATAAACATGTTGGCAGAAACCTCCAGATCACTGAAGTGCTGGCGAAGTTTTATAGTTCCTGATTTAATAAATATAAATGCAGGATTTTCGGGACGAAACGGTTTACCTACAGCTATTCGCTCGAAAATATTCCGTTCCGTAAAAATATCGACGCCAAATTTTTCCAGGGCAGACATAAGACAAATGTAAGCAATCTTACCAGTGATTACAAAATTTTATTATTTTAGCAGGAATCCAATTTCCCTTTAGTATGAGAAAGGTTGATCTATTATTTGCAGAATACAGTAAAAGCCATAGAAACCCGACCAACAAGTTCATTCACTGGATTTGTGTACCCTTAATTTTCTGGACGATTCTGGGGTTCGCCTCCCTGATTCCTTCCCCTCATTTCTGCGCTTCCTATTTCGGATGTGCCAGTATCGTAAGCCTTATTGTGATTATTCTGATCACCCTTTTCTATATAAGGCTGTCTTTATTGATCGCTGTTATCATGATCGTGGTCATGCTCATGATGGAACATTTCATCTATCTGGCCAATATCAGTTTCGGAAGACAATCATGGATGGTTTACCTTTCTGTGTTTATCATCACATGGATTTTTCAGTTTATTGGGCATAAAATTGAAGGAAAAAAGCCTACTTTCCTTAAAGATCTCCAGTTTCTTCTGATAGGACCCATATGGCTTTTAGGCTTTGTTCTTAAAAAGACAGGAATCAGATATTAATCTTCCAGCGCATATACCGCAAAACTGGCCAGCCAGTGATCCCCGCCATAATTTCCCTGAAAAAGTAATGGTAATCCATTATTGAGAAATACATCAGCTGTTTTCTTAAAATCTTTTTTCAGGGGATGATTAGCGGGAAGTGCATTTGAGATTCCTTTCATACACCATGCTTTAGAAAAAGATAGCCCTACAAGATGAACGGTTTGGTAATCGCTCAGATCACTTACTACAGGAATTTTTTCAACATTTTCAAGACTTCTCTTTTCGTAGAAAGCATTCAGCCACTGTACAAATTCTTTTTGAGGAAGCACTCTTCGCATCAGGTCTGCAATTTCAAGACTTGGCGAAAAGAAATCGGATCCGTCCGGTTCCAGATAAGCAGGTGTTTTCAGTTCTTTCAAGAAAAAGTATTTTGCCTTTTCCGTCAACTGGCTTTCAAACTCCTTATCTTTATTGGCTCTGGCCCAATCGATGGCAAAAGACATGGCAAATGCCGTGTTAGGATGAACTCCGGTTCTGTTAGGATATGTTTGCTTTGGAAGATAAGTTTTCCATGATTTCAGGATCTGATCTGTCAGCGGTTTCAGATTTTGGTGCCATATTTTAGCTTTCGGATGATCCCAGGTTGTGAGTTCTTCATCTAGTTTTAAGATCCACGCCCAGCCATAGGTTCTTTCAAAAGTTCCTGTCAGCTGATATTTTGTAAAGTAATCTGCTTCTGTCTGAAGTTTTTCTTTTTGAAATGATTCATCCAGAATTTTTTCAATCTCTTTGGCATTGGAGAGATTGGGTTTCGTTTTCAAAAGTCTGGTCAGCATCCAATGACCGTGAACAGAGCTATGCCAGTCGAAACATCCATAAAAACTAGGGTGAAGATCTTTTGGAGTCAAAGGAACTTCGCCTGCATTATTGATGATATGGGCAGTTTTATTAGGATATTCCTGCTTGATACAGTGAAGAGGCTTGTCGGATAATTTCATTGCCATTTCGTCTGTAAGTTTCGGAGCTTCCTGGGCATACATCAGAAATGGAGAAAACGCTAATGCTAAAAGACTTTTTTTCATGAATTAAAAATAGAAATTATTTACCAGTCTCAGCAATTTTCAGATTGGTTTTACAGCGAATTATTTTTAAATTTTAATCAATCTTACCTTATAATCATTTTTGAGCACACTTTTTGATCATACCCATAAAAAACTAATTAACCCATGAAAAAAATTATTTTCCTGTTATCAGGTCTTATTCTAATCAACTGCAGCAAATCAGGCGGCGAAAAACACGAAGCGAAAGCCGACATGATGGAAGTTATAACCGAGGATAAAGCGCCTTCTTCCGCAGCTTCATATTCACCAATTTCTGTTTCCGAAAAGCTGGTATCTGATGAAAATGGAACCAACAAAGATGTTCACCCCTCAAAGAAAACAGATACAATCTCCAAAAAAATCATCAAAAACGGAGATATGAAGATTCAGGTGGGTGATATTAAAAAAACACAGAGCCAGGTTAATGAAATCATTAGAAAAAACAATGCTTATATCCAGAAAGAAGAATTTCAAAATACGGATATGGATGATAACCTTAGTCTGATTATCCGTGTACCTCATAAAAATTTTGATGCTCTGATCAATTCTTTTTCAGATGGCGTAGGAACTGTTTTATCTAAAAATATTTCATCCAATGATGTCACAGAGGAATATACCGATGTAGCGATAAAGCTGGCCAATAAAAAGATATATCTGGAAAAATACCGTGATATGCTTAGAAGTGCTGCTACCACAAAAGATATGCTGGAAATTCAGGAAAATATCCGTGAACTGGAAGATGAAATTGATGTAGCCGAAGGCAGACTTCGTTTTATTGATGACCGGGTAAATTACAGTACTCTGAATTTGAATTTATACAAAGAAAAAGTGAGAAGTTCCGCCACTTCAAAAATAGGTTTTGGGAGCCGTTTTGTAGATTCGGTAACGGAAGGCTGGAACAGTTTTGTAAGCTTTATGCTTGGAATCATTTCTCTGTGGCCTTTCTTTTTGCTTATTCCTGTTATTATTTTTATTTGGAGGAAATGGAGATCAAAGAAAAAAGAGTAAAATTAACTTATTAAAAATCCGGGCATCTTCGATGCCCGGATTTTCACTGCATTATCTACAATTTAACTATTAAAATATTCTTTTACTGTTTCAAGTACCTTTTCATCTGCCATTTTCTGTGAGGTTCCCAATGTAATTTTCAAATCTCTGAACTGAGCCGTATCATGAAGGAAGTGCTTAAGTTCCTCTTGTGTTACACCCGGTCCTGTAATATACACTTCCTGAGAATTGGTCAGTAACTTTTCAATTTCTTTAAAAAACTTGTTTCTGTTGGTAATTTCAGCATTATTTCCTGCATTCTCACTGGAGTTCCCGTGCTGTATCTCCGCTTTCACCGGTTTGCAAAGGATAAATTCAGAAACATTTTGTGCATCGTGATTCCTGGCTACAATGGCTTTCTCTGTATCAATCCAGATTCCTGCTAATTTTTTATCAGGCATAATCATATAATTTTAAGTGATAAATACTTAAAAACAAGAATAATGCAATAGTCCTGTTAAGGGCTGTTAAATATTTTTATAATTCTGCAAAAAAAAACCATCCACAAAATATGGACGGCTTTTTTGATATTTCAGATCGTTTTTGTTATTTTCTGATGGTTTTAGTAATATTTTTTCCGTCCTTATAAAGGATTTTCACAAAATAGATTCCGGATTGAAGACGGCTGATGTTCATACTGTTTTTATCGGGATTTATAAAAGTCATGATCTGAAGTCCGTGAGGGGTAATGACATCTACCCTGCTTATTTGAGCATAATACGTTTCCGGTGCAAAATTGATCATATGTTCGGATACAATTACTGAAAGATCATTTTCTGTATTGGCAAGAGCTGATGTCTGACAGTTCTGTCCTTCATTGCAGTCGCTTACAATTTTCCAGACAGCATTATTTCCCGGTGTTTCCCCCGGATTTGCGTACCATTTGTTTTCCCAGATTTTGCAGGTATAGAAAACCTTTGTTCCTGTAGTTGAATACGTTTTCGCAGGATTATATTCCTGTGCGCCACAATAAGTAACCGCACCGCCTGATGCGCAGCCTGTCCCTTCAGTACATGTACTTATTTCCTCCCATACCATATTGGTTCCCGGCATTTCTCCCGGATTTGCGTACCATTTGTTTTTCCAGATTTTACAGGAGTAAAAAACTTTCGTTCCGGCTGCAGGATAAGCATTGGCAGCGTTATACTGCTCTGCTCCACAGTAAGCCTGGCCATTTCCTGATGTAATTTTTTTTGTTCTGACTTTTAATTCATTACTTACATCAGAAAGCTGATCGTTCATTGCAACAGATTTTACCGTATAAGTATATTCTGTGTCCTGTGCCAATCCGGTTCGTAAAAAGCTTTTTTGCACAGTCTCTCCTACTTTGATTCCATTCTCAAATACCTGGTAATTCTTGATTCCCTGCGAATGGGTGGAAGCTGTCCACATTAATGAAACAGAGTTTTCAGTAACTGCCATTGAATGCAGGTTGGAGGGTGCTGTTGGCTTTTCAGGAGTGCCCTCACTGTTTGTCTTTACATTGAGTGGCGCACTTTTCGCTGAAGTAAGCCCTGAAGATCCCTTCGCCTGAATTTCATAGGTATATGTCGTATTGGCTGTTAAACCAGTATCCTGGAATGTAGCCGTAGTTACCTGCTGAATGTTTTGTCCGTTGCGGAAAACGTTATAGGATACCGCGTCAGACTGTGCATTCCAGCTTATTTTGGCAGAAGTGCTTGTTATTCCTACCAGTGCTAAGCCTGTTGGGGTGGCAGGTGCAGAAACTCCTGTTCCGGAGGTTACGTTAACATCAATTACATTATAAAATGCATTGGTAGTATCTGCTACATCCCAGACCGCTAAAATAATATGATAGCCGCTACGGTTTGCAGGAACGGTAATCTGATGAGGAACATTATCCTGTGGAGGTGTTCCATTGTGCGCAACTGTACCAATAAGCTCAAGATCCTGACGGGAAAGCGGTTGATTGGGATTCCAGCCTTGCTTTGTCATATAATAATGCCATTTTGCTGTCGCATGATACGCCGAATATTTCCAGATAAAGGCATTCACACCAGTGGAAATATTGGTTTTCTTCCAACGGTCGGCAGTCTGGATATCCAGTGTAGTGTCTCCACCGATGCTTCCATTAGCAGAGGCAATCTTTCCATCTGCAGGACCCGCCGCAGGAAACCCTTTTGGGGCTTCAAGAGATCCAGGTTCATTAATAACAGATCCATAGATACTAAATGCGGCAGAATAACCTAGTGAAGCCTTGTCCAGACTTCCCTGATATCCTCGTGAAGCAGGGCTCATTACATATCCATGGGCAGATACATGAATTAAAGAAGGTACCAGCATGGCCAGCATCAGCAATACCGGAAAAAAAATTTTACGTGTCATCATATTTTAATATTTTGGTGTTGATTGGGCTGAATTGATTGTAAGCAAAACGGAACTTACATCATTTGTAATTCAATAAATACAAGCTAAATTAACTTGCAGCGTTTAAATCAGTTTAATTATGATATGTATAATAAAAAATCAAACTATATAAAACAAGATCATAAATATTATCAATTACATTAAAATTTTAAAATTCATAATGCGTTATATTTAAATATAAAATTATAACATTTTACATTACAAAAATATATAAATGCTATGATATTTATCACTAATTATTGAAATATTTTTAGTTAAAATTATACATCAATAAATGAAAGAACGAAAAAAGAAAACTTATAAATCGTATTTATAATATTCCAACCCATTCTAAATAAAAAAGCAAAGGCCGCGAAATAATCACAGCCTTTTTCTATTTTGTACTCAAAAACTCTCGTACTTATTGTCAACTACAGGAGCAAAGTTTATTTCCCAAGTACGAAGACTGCAGGAATTTTATGAAGTTCCGGCTTTTGTTTCTGCCAGTCTTTTATGGTTTTTGTTTTGATAAATTCATGTTCCGAATCGTTGATATTGGCAGCAATACAAAGCTTTGTATTGGGTGATAAAAACTTGCATAAATCTTCAAAAAGCTGGTTATTTCTGTAAGGAGTTTCCATAAAAATCTGTGAATATCCGGTTTTCTGAACAAAGCTTTCCAGGTTCATGATCTGTTTCTTTTTCTCCCCTTTATCAATGGGAAGATAGCCGTGGAAAGTAAATTCCTGTCCATTAAAACCACTGGAAATCAAAGCAAGAATAATAGATGAAGGCCCCGAAATCGGGATCACTCTGATGTTTTTCTCATGACACCATTTCACCATCAGATTTCCCGGATCTGCAATACATGGTAATCCTGCTTCTGACAGCAATCCGAAGTCCTGCCCTTTCAGCATCAGCTCCTGAGCTTCTTTAATATCTGCGTTTTCCGTGTATTTATCTAACAAAAACAACTTCAGATCAGACTGCTTTTTTTCAGGAGCAAAAAATTTCACAACCTTTCGGGCAGTTTTCTCATTTTCCACAAAGAAATAATCTGTCTGCATGATATAATCCTTCACAACAGGTGAAAAGTGGTTGATAGAAGTATTTTCTGATAAGTAAGCAGGGAGTAAAAAAAGCATTGTATTATTTTTTAGTTCTTTTTAAGTGAAGGTGGTGGAAATATTCAGCATGTTCATGCTCATTATTTTGATAATTGATTTTTGATAGCTTCACAACCTTTATCCAAAAGCTGGAAAACCTTTTCAAAATCGTTCATATCGCCCCAATAAGGATCCGGCACTTCAGCATTTTTGTGATCTCCCAATACCTCTAAAAACAAGGATACTTTCTGACGTTCTTCTTCATTTTTAGTTTTAGAAACAACATCTCCGAGTACATCAACATCCATACAGTAGATCTTATCAAAGGTTTCAAAATCTTTCCTGGTGATAGGTCTTGATCTTTGCTGCGATATATCAATATGATGATTAGCTGCAGTTTTAATGGCTCTTTTATCCGGATGTTCGCCTTCATGCATTGAAATAGTTCCGGCAGAATCTACCCAATAATGATCCGGTAGTTTCGTTTTCATAATTCCTTCCGCCAATGGACTTCTGCATATATTTCCCAGACAAACCATTAAAATTTTCATATTCTGTTTTTTTTAAAAAAGTCTTTTGTTACGACAAAACTAAATAAAAAATGAAGAATAAAACTATCCTTCATTTTAATTTATGTAAGCTCAACCTTATTTATTGTTTGATTCTTTCAGTAAGGTCTTTTACGTATTTCTTGATTTCTTTATCAATTTTTGAAACGTCTTTAATCGTATCACAAGCGTACATTACCGTAGAGTGATCTTTTCCTCCCATTTCCTCACCAATTTTGGTAAATGTAGAATTGGTAAACTCTTTGGAGAAGTACATCGCAAGCTGTCTTGGTAATGCAATCTCTCTTTTTCTTGTTTTTGAAAGCAGCTGCTCTTTTTTGATTCCAAAATAATCACAAACCACTTCCTGAATGTAAGGAATATTGATAACTTTCTTTTGGTTAGCAGCAATTCTGTTGATGGTTTCTTTAAGCAACTCAAGACTAAGGTCTCTTTTATATACTGTAGAGTAAGCAATCACTGAGTTGATAACCCCGATAAGTTCTCTTACATTCGTTTTTGCTTCAGCAGCAAGGAAGTCAAGCATATCGCCAGGAAGAACAATTCCGTCTCTGCTTAGCTTATCTTCAATGATCTGTCTTCTTGTAGATAGATCCGGAGATTTAATTTCTGCAGAAAGCCCCCATTTGAAACGGGAAACAATTCTGTCCTGGATATCCATAATATCTGCAGGAGCCTTATCTGAAGTAAGGATAATCTGTTTTCCATTCTGATGCAGGTGATCAAAAATATGGAAGAAACTGTCCTGTGTTGCCGATTTTCCGGATAGGAACTGAATATCATCAATAATCAGTACATCTACCATTTGATAGAAATTAGCAAACTCAGTCTGCTTATGAGCTTTAGCCGCAGAGATAAACTGCTGGATAAATTTTTCAGAAGACAGATAAAGAACTACTTTATCAGGAAACTGATTTTTTACTTCAAGACCGACAGCCTGTCCCAGGTGGGTTTTTCCAACTCCATAACCTCCATATAGGAATAACGGGTTGAAAGCTGTTGCTCCAGGTCTTTTGGCAATGGATCTGGCTACAGTGGCTGCAAATTTATTACTTTCTCCTTCTACATAACTATCAAATGAATAGTCAGGCTTCAGGTTAGAATCTATATTTACTTTTCTAATTCCAGGAACGACAAACGGGTTTACAATATTAGCAGAAAAACCTTGCGGCATTGTTTCCTGTGTTTTCGGAGTAGGAACGCTTTGTCCCTTAATGTTCATGGTAACAGGTTTTTCTTCACCTTTTGGTCTGTTTTCCATCACAGAATACCATAATTTCACTCCTTTTCCAATATTTTTCTTCAGGGCAGCAGAAAGTAAGGACAGGTAATTGTCCTCTATATATTCCTTGTAAAAATCACTCGGCACGATCAGCGTAAGGTTGTTGGCCACCAATGAAAGCGGCTGAACCTTATCGAATAGCATATCGAAAGATTTTTCAAGTTTTTTAAGGTCAGAATTGTCTTCAGCAGCGTTCAGGTTATCGCGCATAAACTGAAGGCATTTCTGCCATATCATCATTAAATTGTCATCCATTTTTTAAGCCCCGATTATTCTTTGTTTGTACTGTGTTTAGAAGGAAGACAAAGGTCTAATTTTTTCTTTTCAAAAAAAAATATTGCAGGTATTGATTATTTAAAAATATATTTGTATGTATAATTTAACACCTAAAATGATACACACAACACACTCAATACGAGTACGTTACGCAGAAACAGATCCAATGAAATACGTATACTACGGAAACTATGCAACGTACTTCGAAGTAGCGAGAGTTGAACTCTTCAGAAGCATAGGAATTTCATACGATGAAATTGAAAACCAAGGAATTTGGCTTCCCGTT
The DNA here is from genome assembly GCF_050470705.1 of Chryseobacterium sp. NRRL B-14798. Lineage (NCBI taxonomy): Bacteria > Pseudomonadati > Bacteroidota > Flavobacteriia > Flavobacteriales > Weeksellaceae > Chryseobacterium > Chryseobacterium sp. NRRL B-14798. Next base: position 3,435,708 of record NZ_JBFLUL010000005.1, read on the forward strand.
TCGGACTACAAAATTAAATATATCCGCCCTGCTTTATATGATCAAAAATTAGAAATCCATACTTATGTTAAAAAAATTCCGGGGGTAAGGATTGAATTTGAATATGAAATTTACAATGAAGAGCATATTAAAATAACAGAAGCTTCCACTACTCTATTCTTTTTAGATTCAAAAACTAATAAAGTAATCAGGTGTCCGGATTTTCTGATGGAACTGATTGAGAAGAACTGGAAAGGATAGGTAGCAGGTAGTAGGTTGTAGGAATTAGGGAGATACCCGACGAAATATTGGGTAGAGGTTTTATAAAGGTGAAGGGTGAATTTTCAATAGAGTTAAAATATCTATCTCAAATTATCCGGTCACAAAATAAACCCGCAACTCGTAACCCGTAACTCGCAACTAAAAACATTACACTTTAAACTCTAAACTTTAAACTCTACACCCTCTCTGTTTATGAATTAATTCGCACCTTTGTACCATTATTTTAATCATCCCTTATATATTATATTATGAAGATTGCATTTTTGGGACCTCATGCCAGTTTCACCCAGCTTGCTACAGCACAGCTTTTCCCTGATGACGAAATAGTACCTCAAGCCAGCATTCTGGATTGTTTTGATGCCGTTGAAAACGGAGAGGTAGTAAAAGCAGTAGTACCTTTGGAAAACTCTATTGAAGGAACCGTATCGATGACGCTGGATTATTTATATAAGACTCCGTCTATTAAGATAGAAGCAGAAGCAGTAATGCCTATTGCGCATCACCTGATGATTCATCCGGAAAATTCTATTGAGAATATCGAAAGAATATATTCTCACCCACAGGCTCTTGCACAGAGCTTCCATTTTCTGGACACTCATTACAAAGAGATTCCGAAACAGGATTTTTCCTCCACTGCAGCGGCCGCAAAATTTGTTTCTGAAAACCCGGAGACTCCTATTGCTGCAGTAGCCAATCAGTATGCTGCCAATTTATATGGCTTAAAAATTGTGAACCGTAATATTCAGGATTTTGAACAAAACCATACCCGGTTTATCATTATTTCCAAAGAACAGAACCAATATCAAAATGACCAACTGGAAACACTGGGTGAAAAATCAGGAATGCTCATCACGCTTCCGGAAGATCATCCCGGTGGTTTACATCAGGTTTTATCGGTTTTTGCATGGAGAAAAATGAACCTTAGCAAAATAGAATCCAGAACCTTAAAAACAGGTTTGGGAAATTATTTCTTTTTTATCAATGTGGAAGGACCATGGAAGGAGGTTTTGCATGAAAATGCACTCAAAGAGCTTGAATCAATCAACGCTAATGTAGATTTTCTTGGGAATTATAAAGAATTCCTGTTGGAAAGCTAAGAAAACAAATAAATCTGTTCAAAAACACTGTCGTTACGGCAGTGTTTTTTTTATTCATTTGAGAAATATTAAATTCAAAAAAACTTTTATAATAAATTATCTATGGATAACACCTTCTGTTTAAACCAATAAATAACCCACACAATAGGGAGAATTATATTTCACCAAAACACTGATAAACAATATGTTAAAATAAAAATAAATATAATAAGTCGTAACCAAATTATGACTAAATATTAACTAAAATATAAACATATGTTTAAATATATTACATCATAATAATGTTAATTTTAAAGATTTCACAATGCAGGGTATAATTTTTGTTGTATATTTGCTTAGCAACTAATTTAAAAATCTTGATCATGAAAACTAAACTTTACAGCTTAATGTTAGCATGTGCAGCGTTACCATTATTCTCACAGGTGGGTATCAATACAGCCAACCCATCTGCAACTCTAGATGTTAATGGAACTTTGAAAGTTCGTGATACCCCTGCCGCTACAGCCCTACCCGGATATCAGATTTTAGCTGTTAACCAGGGAACTACCCAGGTATTCTCAGTTGACCCGTCATTGCTAAGTGCAGCTGCCGGAACCAACACTTCTGTATATTCTGCGAAAAAAACAACTGGTATAACCCTGCTGAATTTAGGGGTTTTACCTGCTGATTTCCAGCCTGTCAGCTTTGTACAAGCCGACAGAACGATAGGAACTGCGGCGTTATTTACCAATGCTGATGGTTCTTATAATATTCCATCAACCGGAGTATATGCTGTTGGATTTGCGTTCAGATATGGTACAGGTTTACAGGCTTCTTTATTGTCAGGATCTCCCGGTATCGCTATCGCAAGAACCAGATCTGCAGTAACCACTTTGATAGACACTCGTCCATTCAGTGGGGTCAATCTTGCATTAGCAGTTAACTTAACACTTTCCGATTCCAGCATCAATTCTTTGTATTCATTCCAGGCGGGTGACAAAGTTTCTTTCGGACTTGTAGATTCCGGTGTTATCACGGCAGGATTATTAGGATCCAGTATTGCGTCATTCTACATTTACAAAGTATCAAACTAGTAAAACATATTGTTAGTTATCTATACCATTTAACCCATCGCTTATACCGCGATGGGTTAATTTTTAAATAGCATTTGAAACATTTCTTTATATTTGATAAAAAACTAATGAAATGAATGAGTTTGTTGCAGTTATCATCTTTATAATTATCTTCATCATTTTCAATAATCTGAACAGCAAAATCAGAAAATTGAAAAAGGAGATTTCAGATCTTCATTATAAAATCAACGAGACTGCTCAGGCTCAGACAAAAGTAATTCATAAAACAACCTCAACGGAAAACAGTTTGATTCCGCAGCAAGAGGTACCTCAACAGGTTCAGCATGAAGATATACCATACCGTGAAAAAAGTGAAGAAACCTCAACACCAGTTCAAAAAGACTGGCTTGCTCCTGTTTCTGATTTTTTAAAACAAAATGTTCTTACCATTATCGGAATTTTTACCCTTGTTCTCGGAATTGGTTATTTTGTAAAATATGCCATTGATAAAAACTGGATCGGCGAAGCAGCAAGAGCGGGAATCGGTTTTTGTACCGGAGTAGGAATCATCATCACCGGGCATTTTCTCAGAAAAAATTATCCGGCTTTTTCTTCCATCATTACAGGAGGCGGTGTTGCTGTTCTGTATTTCACAGCTACCATTGCCTTTCGTGAATATCATCTGTTTACCCAAAATACAGCTTTTATTATAACGGCACTGATTACCGCAGCCTCTATCATCCTGTCCTATTACTATAAAAGTGAAGTACTGATTATCTTTTCACTGATAGGAGGTTTTGCAGCTCCTTTCATGATCAGTACAGGACAAAGTAATTATCTTTTCCTTTTTATTTATATTACTCTTTTAAATACAGGAATGCTGGCTGCCTCTTTTCTGCAGCACTGGAAAAGTGTGGGATGGACAGCTTATATTTTTACAACAGGCTACCTTTTATTCTGGACTCATGAAAGCCCGGAGCTTTTAAGCATTACTTTTTATCTGATCAGTTATGCGATTTTCTATATTTTTGGTCTGTACGATTACTTCAGAAGAAATATCCTTTCAACCTCTGATATTTTAATACTTGCTCTCGCTAATTTTTCAAGTATTCTGGGGCTTCTTTACATTTTTGATACATTAAAATATGAACCCCCGATTGTTTTTCCGCTTATTTTTGCTGCTGTAAATGCTATTTTACTTTTCAGAGAATATACCCGCAAAAGCTTTGGAGTAGCTTACTCTGTATTTGCAGGGCTTGTTACCAGCCTTATAACCATTGCGATTGCTATTCAGTTTAAAACGCATCTCATCACCAGCATCTGGGCCATAGAAACCACCCTCCTTCTTTTTATCTGGAAAAAAACAGGTCATAAGATTTTCAAAACTTTCTTTTATATCCTGTTTCCATTGGTGATGATCGCCCAGCTTATAACCTGGACTGAATATTTTGGAACAAAAGATTTCAATATCATATTCAATCCTCCGTTTATCACCAGTTCCTTTACTATTGTTTCCATCATGATTAATCTGTATTTGCTAAGGAATACCGTGAAAGAGACACAGGAAAAAAGCAATAACTTTTTTGAAGATCTTATTACTGTGATCAGTTATGGGGTTATCTATATTACTTTTCTTCTTGAAATCACTTATCATATTTCGGAAATGCCATGGTCAGCCATTACCAGCACAGGATTTTTATTCAGCATTTATTATATTTTTATTTTATTGCTTTTCAGGAAACTGCTGAGCATCAGAAATGATGTTCAAAACCTACTGATTTATCTGTTTTTCTTCCTGATCGTAATAAATACATCGGTTTCGACTCTTCTGGTTGTGACCGCTGTCTTAACAAAAAAGCTCCATTTAAGCTTTTATTTCCTTCATCTTCTGCAATGGATTCCTTTTATATATATAGGATACAGAATTATTCCTACTTCAGCGTTTCATAAGCAAAAGATTTCTTACTGGATACAGGCTCTGGCGCTAATCATTTCTGTAAGCTGCGAGCTGCATCATTCTTATATTTTAATGGTTTCCAATGATCTCCCGCATTCTTATAAAGCAAGTGAACATTTCAATATTCTTTATCTGCCTGTTATCTGGACAATTCTTGCCAGTATTTTTATTTATACCGGTTTGAAAAAGAATATTCAGGAATATAACAAGATTGGCTTTGCGTTGGTTGGCCTGATGGTATTGAAACTTTATGGTTATGATGTATGGCAAATGGATAATATCTCAAGAATCAGTGCCTTTATTGCTCTCGGGGTTATTTTATTATTAAGCTCTTTTACTTTCCAGCGACTGAAAAATATGATCAGAAATATGGTAGATAAAAAGGATAAAAAAGATGAAAGCACAGACTGATAATCAGAAAAAAAGTTTTTATTTATAAATAGAATGTAAAACAATTCAAGATTTTATTCAGATTTTATAAAAAATAACTATATTTATCACGTTTTTAACAGTTACATATTCCAATTATGAAAAAACTATTCTATTCTTTTTTACTTCTATCCTCTGCTACTTTATTGGCCCAGCAAAAAAATCCTGCTGTAAAGTTTGCAGTGGCTGACAATGCCATTGGGACAGTAGAATTGTTCAATACAAAAAAGAACGTATTACAGGTTTCTAAAGTATACAATACTCCAGCCAGTCTTCCCCAAAGCTTAAAAAAATACAATTCTGTTTTTACGAAAGGAGTGACCGAATATAAGTTCAAGAACGGAGAAAATGTACTTGATAGAATGACGTTATCCAATATGAATGCACAATACAATATTCCGGCAGACAATCCTGTATTTATTGAAGGATATGAATTTACGGACACCAACACTTGGATTTATCCTGAAATCAAGAAAAGAACAGAAACAAAAGATTATAACGGTAAGAAAACATTGTTTATTTACACTACCGAATAATTTGATTTTTTTGAAACATTAAGATCGTATTAAGCTGTTAAGATTATTAAGATAAGCTTCGCTTTAACTTAAAATCAGCATGATTTATCTTAACTATACTTTAATTCTTCAGTCTCCTTAATGGTTTAAAAATATTTACCACTATTTTTCACTTTATAATAGTTGAAATGGTAGGTTAAAAAAAACAGATTTAATATAAAAAGGATGCCGTTTTTTCAGCATCCTTTTTTATTTTAGTATTTATTGTTCCACTTTTTCTTGAGCTCTTCGTAAATTTTCTTTTCTGTAGCATTATTACCAGGCTCATATAATTTCACATTCCTGATTTCTTCCGGAAGAAAATCCTGTTCTACAAAGTTTCCTTCGTAAGAATGGGCATATTTGTATTCTTTTCCGTAATCAAGGTCTTTCATCAATTTTGTAGGTGCATTTCTCAAATGAAGAGGTACAGGCAGATTTCCGGTCTGCTTTACCAGAGCCAACGCTTCATTAATCGCCATATACGCAGAATTACTTTTAGGGGAAACCGCAAGATATACCGCTGTTTCGCTTAATATAATCCTTGCTTCAGGATTCCCGATCACATTGATCGCCTGAAAACAGTTGTTGGCAACCACCAAAGCATTGGGGTTAGCCAGCCCTACATCCTCAGCAGCTAAAATCAGCATTCTCCTTGCAATAAACTTAATATCTTCTCCCCCGGCAATCATTCTTGCCAGCCAATACACCGCTCCGTTCGGATCACCTCCACGCATAGACTTGATAAAAGCTGAGATGATATCATAATGCTGCTCTCCGTTTTTATCATACAAAGCCATTGTTTCCTGGAGAACTTCAAGAACATCAGAATTCAGGATTTCCGTTGTACCCGAATTTTTATACTGATTCAAAACCAGTTCTACGGAATTGATCAGTTTTCTGGCATCACCACCGGAATACTGAATGAAAGCTTCTTTTTCAAGGATTTTAAAATCTGTTCCTTCATCTTTATTGTATCTTTCTGATGCGATATCAATCAGTTCTTCCAGTTTTTCATAGCTCAAAGCTTTTAAAACATAGACCTGGCTTCTTGAAAGCAATGCTGAAACCACCTCAAAGCTTGGATTCTCAGTAGTTGCTCCAATCAAAACAATCCAGCCTTTTTCTACCGCATGCAATAATGAATCCTGCTGCGACTTATTAAACCTGTGAATCTCATCAATAAACAAGATCGGTGATTTTCCGGAAAACAAATTCTGCTTCTTGGCATCCTCAATGACATCACGCACATCTTTCACCCCGGAAGAAACTGCAGAAAGTTTATAAAACTTTCTCCCCGACTGCTCAGAGATAATTTCAGCGAGTGTTGTTTTCCCCGTTCCCGGAGGACCCCAGAATATCAGCGAATTCAGGGTATTGTTTTCAATCATCTTTCTGATTGTTCCTTTGTCGCCGGTAAGGTGCTCCTGCCCCAGAACATCGTTTAGGGTTTTGGGTCTTAATTTTTCAGCTAATGGGATATTTTGATTCAAAGTAATTCTATTTTTTAAGATCAATGTCCCGGATTTCCGATCTCCGAAACTTATAACAAAATTAAACTAATTTTCATTTTTTTACCCTATTTTTGCATTGTTTTGAAACTTACATTCAATAAAATCATTACATTTCCACTGGTAATTTTGATCAAATTTTACCAATGGTTCATCTCGCCCTTACTTCCCAAAAACTGCCGTTACGAACCTACCTGCTCTCACTATATGATTGAGTCGCTTCAGGTACATGGTGTTTTTAAAGGTTTCTGGCTGGGATTTAAAAGAATTTTAAGATGCCATCCCTGGGGAGGAAGCGGTTATGATCCTGTTCCACCCAAACATAAATGTCAATAATCAAACTATTAAATCAATAGAAAAATGAATACTATCTTTTTCAGAATTTATCTTGTGCTGTTTGCGTTCACCACGCAGCTTCTTTTTGCACAGGAATACCCTGGAGGTTTATCTGACGGAACTTTAGATATCAATGGAAGCAATGTTCCTGTAAAAATCTATTCTACCACAGAGATGGGAGACCTTACAGCTTTTCCGGACAGAGAATCAGACAAGAACCAGTCTTTCGTTGTGATTCTTAATGAATCCAATTTTGAACCTGCTTATTACAATTATGGGGCATCAACTTTAGCAAAGTATAAGGATTCCAAGTATCAGTTTTTTGATAAAAACTTTAAGTTGATTGATACTGGTGTTACCAAAGAAAATATCACCACTTTTAAATATGCAGTAAAGTCTGTAAAACCTATTACTGATTCTGATAAAGTAGAACTTAAGACTTCATTTAAAATCTGGGATCCTTCAAAAGGTATTCACATCGGATCATTTACGCTTCACTTTTATAGTTTGATGTTTGTTTTTGCCTTTGGATTCGGGTATGTTTTAATGACGAGAATCTTTAAGATTGATAATGTGAACCAGAAATACCTTGAACCTCTGTTCACATGGACATTGATCGGGACTATTCTGGGAGCAAGATTAGGACATGTTATCTTTTATCAGCCGGAACTATTTAAAGAGGATTTCTGGAGTGTATTTTTACCGATAAGCACAAAAAACGGTTTAAAATTTACAGGTTTTTCAGGACTGGCGAGCCATGGTGCTACAATTGCCCTGATTTTCACCACGCTTTATTATTCATTTAAAATCATTAAGAAAAACCCTTTTTGGGTATATGACAGATTGGGTATTGTCGTAGCTTTAGGAGGAGCGTTTGTAAGAATGGGGAATTTTTTCAATTCTGAAATCGTTGGAAAACCAGCTGACCCGAATTCTCCGTTTGCTTTGCTTTTCCCACAACAAAGCAGTGAGTATGGTCTTACTGTACCCCGTTATCCGAGCCAGTTATTTGAAGCCGTAGGATATGTTCTTCTCTTCATTTTACTATGGATATTATACAGAAAAACAAATAAAAAATACCAGCAGGGATGGTTATTCGGTCTGTTTTTCATCATTCTTTGGGCGATCAGATTCTTTGTTGAGTTCCTTAAAGAGCCGCAGGGAGATGAGTTCATCCAGATTGGCGGTTTGAATACAGGTCAGGTTCTTTCGATTCCTTTTATGATTGCAGGGGTTGTCATCATGATCGTTTCCAAGAAATTTAAGATTACTGAAGCAGAAAACGAGAAACCGGAATAAACCATTTAAACTGAAAAATAAAAAGGCAAATTTGTAGAAATACAGATTTGCCTTTTTTATTAGCTGTTTACTTACAGATTTCTCTCCGCCTTCCTGTTCAGTTCTTCAAAAACAGACCCAAAGGCATCAATGACATCAGTGGGCAGCATCGATTCTTTTGAATGTTTTTCTGAAGCAATATCGGCCGCTCTGCCATGCAGCCATACTCCCAGAATACAGGTTTCCTCTTCAGAATATTTCTGAGCCAGAAGCGAAGTGAGAATTCCGGTAAGAATATCTCCGCTTCCTCCTTTCGCAAGACCTGCATTTCCGGTTATATTATAGAATACTTTTCCCTCCGGAGTAACAACCTGGGTATGGTGGTCTTTAAGAACAATATAAAGTCCAAGCTCTTTTGCTTTTTTCCTTGCCAGTTCAAGTCTTTTAAAAGAATTATCTGTACTTCCGAAAAGTCTTTCAAACTCTTTCGGATGAGGAGTTATGATTGATTTTTTGGGAATGAGTTTCAAATTTTTTGGATCATTTGAAATAATATTCAATGCATCTGCATCCAGAACCAATGGCTGAGAATAGTTTTTCAAAAAATTCAAAAAGCCTTTCTCTGTACCGGAATGGGTTCCTAATCCAGGACCGGCACCACAGGTAACATCTTTGTCCATTTCAAAATTTGTGATAAACTGCTCCCCTCCTTGTATAAACATGGCTTCAGGGCATGAGGTCTGCAAAATATTGTATCCGCATTCCGGAGCGAGTGTAAAGGTCAGCCCTGCTCCGGTTTTCAAAGCTGATCGTGTTGCCAGCACTGCCGCTCCTATTTTTCCATAGCTTCCTCCTATGATGGCTGCCTTACCATAACTGCCTTTATGGGAAAATTCCTGTCTTGGAATAAATATCGATCCCACCAGCTGATCATCAATTACAGAGTAATCAGAATCAGTTGTATCTGCGTATATTTTGCTTAAATCAATATCCAGCTGTACTACTTTTCCGGTATATTTCCCTGTTTCAGGATGAAGGAAGGTTCTTTTCCAACATTGAAAGGTCAGTGTATAATCAGCTTTCAGAATAACCGGATTATTATCAAACATTTCATCTGCAGACAATCCGGAAGGAATATCGATGGATATCTTAATATTCTTTTTAGTATTCAATTGTTCAACAAGCCTTTTATAATCACCTTCCAACGGTCTGGATAATCCCGTTCCGAAAAGAGCATCTACAATAATGGTTTTCTCATCAAAATGATAGTGTTCTTCAGGATCAAATTTTCTGACGGTAATTCCCGACAAATCGCGGAGTCTTTTCAGGTTAACGGAAGCATCTTCTGAAAATTTCCTTTTGGAATCGCTTACAAATACATCTACATCAAAACCTTTCAGATAAAGTAGCCTTGAGACAGCCAGGCCGTCACCTCCGTTATTTCCGTTACCACAAAATACAGCCAGCTTTTTATGGTTTTTACAGTGTTCCGAAATCCAATGAGCTGCAGCCATTGAAGCTCTTTCCATTAATTGAATAGAAGAAACCGGCTCATGGGAAATCGTAAACTGATCCCAGCTGCGTATCTGTTCTGCGGTGAAAATTTTCATAGGTGAAACAAACTTTTAAGCAAATTACAAAAGATTTTTCATTATGCTATCACCTCATTAATAAAAATAAAAAGTCATCATTAATGGCATAATGTATTGTTACAATGCTGAAATATTCATTAAAACTGTTAGCAGGAAATGAGCGTAAATTTCAATATTTTGGGAATAAAAAACGATTAAACGTAGTGTTTTTTACATTTTTTAATTATATTTTTGTGTATATACTAATTAAAAAAATATAAATTATGGGATTTGTAAAAGAATTTAAAGAGTTTGCCTTTAAGGGCAATGTTCTCGATCTTGCTGTCGGTGTGATCATTGGGGCAGCATTTGGCAAAATTGTTTCCTCATTAGTGGAAGATGTAATCACTCCTCTTATACTCAACCCGGCATTGAAAGCCGCCGGTGCAGAAAACATTGCAAAACTTTCTTGGAATGGTGTTGCGTACGGAAATTTCCTTTCAGCAGTAATCAGTTTCCTTTGTATTGCGATGGTTCTTTTCTGGATCATTAAATTCGCCAATAAAGTAAACAAAAAAGAGGCTCCTGCTCCTGCCGGACCTACAGAAGATCAAAAATTACTGATGGAGATCAGAGATTTGCTGAAAAGCAAAAATATCTAATCTTTTAAACAACAGTTTTAAAAATAAAAAAGCACTCCAGTCTAAGGCTGGAGTGCTTTATTTATGATCTTTTTCAAGTTATTGAATCTGTAAGATACTTGAAATCTGCTCTGCCAGGGAAAGCCCTATTCTATCCTGCGCTTCAAGAGTAGAAGCTCCCGTGTGAGGGGTAAGGGAAATTTTAGAATGAGTAAGGATTTCTTTTGATGGTGTTGGCTCATTAATGAAAACATCTAAACCGGCAAATCGTACTTTTCCTGAATCTAAAGCCTGAATTAAAGCTGCTTCATCAATAACTCCACCTCTTGAACAGTTTACAACAGCTACTCCGTCTTTCATTATTTCAAACTCATCCTTTCCGATCATATAACCGTCCTTCTGTGCAGGAACGTGTAAAGTAATGAAGTCTGAATGTTTTAAAACATCCTGTAACGGCTCTGTTTCGATATCAACATTGATGAACTGGTTGTTGTAAAATTTCACTTTGATACTTGCTCTTCCGACGTTATTATCAGCGGCAATCACTCTCATCCCAAGTCCTAAAGCAATTCTTGCCACTTCCTGGCCGATTCTTCCCATTCCTACAATACCGATGGTTTTTCCTCTCAGTTCGATACCTGCAGCATATGCTTTTTTAAGACCTGCAAATTCAGTATCTCCTACAACTGGCATTTTTCTGTTAGAATCCTGAAGAAATCTCGCCCCGGAAAACAAATGGGCGAAAACAAGCTCAGCCACAGATTCCGATGATGCTGAAGGAGTGTTGATCACATGAATCCCTTTTTCTCTTGCATAATCTACGTCAATATTATCCATACCAACACCTCCTCTTCCAATAATGTCGATAGACGGACATCCATCAATAATATCTTTTCTTACCTGTGTGGCACTTCTCACCAATAAGGTGCGGATTTTGTGCTCATTAATATAATCTACTAAAAATTCCTGGGGAACTTTTGTAGTAATCACCTCAAAGCCTTTTTCTGTCAATGCATCTATTCCAGATTGATCCAGGCCGTCGTTTGCTAAAACTTTCATAAAATATCAAGTATATTAAAAAATGAAAGATTTAAAAATTAAAGGTACTGGTTCACATTTAATCTTTAAATCTTTGAATTATATTTTTATTCGCCGTCTTCTTTGAATACCTCAATGGTCACTTGTTTTTCTACCAAATCCGTAAATCTTCCTTTGTATCTTGTAGCTCTTACCAGATGGTTGTCTATCCAGTGATAATTTCCTCCTCTTGGTTTTCCGCAAAGCACGCTGTGGTATTTGAAGCCATGCTTATCCAGCCAGTCGATCGTAATTTGTTTCAGATTTTCGGTTCTTGAAGTAAAAAAGCAGATCTGATGTCCTTCGTCATACCATCTGTTGATCGTTTCCAGAGCATCAGGGTAGGGTTCGCAGGTAACCATTCTTTCCGGCTCTTCATTGGGAACGTCATCAGTAATGGTTCCGTCGATATCTATTAAGTAATTTTTTATTCCATCCTTTAGAATAGGACTAATGTGTTCAATGTATTCTAATTCCATTACTAAATATTAAAAAACAAAGTTAGCGTTTTTACCATTATCAGGCATATTAATCTTGCTTTATGTTAATATTTTACTATAAAAACTTATTTTCAAAGAATAATATCAATATTTTATCAACCATTCAAGCCGAATTAGTTAAAAATTTTCATTTCACATTTTATTTTTACATCATAAAGTGGAGATCTGAAAAGCAACTACTCAGTGAATGGACAAATTTACCTGCCAGTCTTTTCTGACTTCCTCAATTTCATTGCCATGATTACAAAAAGCATGATGTTTATCTAAAAATTTCCAAAATACATTTATTACTCTTACATTTGTAGGAATGGAAGAATTTGTTGTTTTAGTAAATCCTGAAGATGAGGTTTTAGGGCTGATGGAAAAGCAGCAGGCTCACATCAATGGCCTGTTACACCGTGCTTTTTCTGTATTTCTTTTCAACAGTAAAGGAGAAATGCTTCTTCAGAAAAGGGCTTCAGGAAAATATCATTCTCCTAACCAATGGACCAATGCTGTATGCTCGCACCCGCGTGACGGGGAAACTTATCAGCAAGGAGCGGTACGCAGACTAAAGGAAGAACTGGGAATTGAAGCAGATCTTTCTGAAAAATTCCATTTTATTTACAAAGCAGATGTAGGCGGTGGTCTTTGGGAGCACGAGCTGGATCATGTATTTGTGGGAAATCATGAAACTGATTTCAATTTAAATAAAGAGGAAGTGGAAGAAGTAAGATTCATTTCCATGGAAGATCTGGATAAGGAAATTTCCAAACATCCTGAAAACTTTACAGAATGGTTCAAAATCATCCTTGAAGAATATAAACACCATTTTTAACGATGAAAAAAATATTGCTTTTTTCTGCACTTTTGACGGGAAGTCTGTTTTTTGCCCAAAAAGCAAAGGTCTATGAAAATTCCAATTATTCTATTACTGTTCCTGAAGGCTGGAAATCTACCAACGACAGTGAAATTGTTAATATTTTCCCTACCAGCCAGATAGGGGCAATTACCATTTCGGAATATCATGATCTTCCCCTTCCCAAAGCGGAAGTAAAAAAATTTATGCTGGCACTTTATCAATCCCAAGACCCGGAGGATAAAGTAAAAGAAAAAAAGAGCCAGAAAGGATATACAGAATATTTCTATGAGCATTTCGATGAAAAAGAGAAGCTGTTCTGGGTAACCAAAGCTTTTCAAAAAGATAAAAACTTATATTTGGTTTCCATTAATTGCGGCCAGAAATACTGGAACGGAAACTATATGACCCTATTCAATGAGACTTTTAACAGTTTTAAAATAAAGAAATAAAAATTAAATATGAAGAAAACAGCCTTGTACGACAAACATGTTTCTTTGGGAGCTAAGATCGTACCTTTCGCAGGTTTTGAAATGCCTGTTCAATATTCAGGGGTTACAGAGGAGCATTTTGCAGTAAGAGAAAAAGCAGGATTATTTGATGTTTCCCACATGGGACAGTTTTTCATCGAAGGGCCGGGTTCAAAAGACCTTTTGCAGTATGTAACTACCAATAATGTAGATGCACTTGAAAACGGAAAAGCTCAATATTCCTGCCTTCCGAACGAAAACGGCGGAATTGTAGATGACCTTATCGTTTACAAAATGGAAGATGACAAATATTTTGTAGTAGTAAACGCATCCAACATCGACAAAGACTGGAATCATATTTCAAAATACAATACTTTCGGGGCTAAAATGACCAATGCTTCTGATGAGATGTCATTATTGGCAGTTCAGGGGCCTAAAGCTACTGAAATTCTTCAAAAACTTACAGACGTAAATCTTTCAGAAATTCCTTACTATCATTTTACAGTAGGAACCGTTGCCGGAGAAAATGATGTGATTATTTCAAACACAGGATACACAGGAAGCGGTGGTTTTGAGATTTATTTCAATAACGAAAGTGCTGAAAAACTTTGGGATGCCGTAATGGAAGCTGGTAAAGAAGAAGGGATCATTCCTTGCGGATTGGCTGCCAGAGACACTTTAAGATTAGAAAAAGGATTCTGCCTGTACGGAAATGATATTGATGATACAACGTCTCCAATTGAAGCCGGTTTAGGGTGGATCACTAAATTTGATAAAGACTTCGTTTCTAAAGATGTTTTCGCAAAACAAAAAGAGGAAGGAGTTACAAGAAAACTAGTAGGTTTCGAACTGACAGATAAAGGAGTTCCAAGACATGACTATCCTGTGGTGGATGCTGAAGGAAACGTGATCGGAAAAGTAACTTCCGGAACACAGTCTCCAATGAAAAAAGTAGGATTAGGTCTTGCTTACGTAGACAAACCTCACTTCAAATTAGGATCTGAAATCTTTATTCAGGTAAGAAACAAGAACATTCCTGCAAAAGTGGTGAAAGCTCCTTTTGTATAATTGAAAAAAATAGCAAAAAAGAGGCTGTGAACAAATCACAGCCTCTTTTGGGTTTATATCCAAACCTTATAGGTTTTAAAAACCTATAAGGTTTATTATTTGCAAAATTAGTTTCCAGTTAAATTTATTCATTTACGCCAAAGAACTTCTGCAGTTCTTCAACATTTTTTTTGTCATTACCCACGAAAATCTCTTTATCGGTAACAAATACAGGTCTTTTCAGGAAAGTATAATGGTCCAGCAGCAATTCTTTAAAATCTTTTTCTGTTAATGATTTTACATCCAGACCTCTCAGTTTGATCTGAGTAGATTTTTTACTGAATAATGCTTCGTATGACTTTGTTTTTTTATGCATTTCCGCCAATTCCTCTTTTGTAATTGGTTCTTTTTTAATTTCACGGAGTTCCCAGTCTGTAAGGTCAAATTGGGCTAAAATTTTTCTGCATGTATCGCATGTATTGAGATAAAATACTTTCTTCATTACGGGTTCTAAATCTGTTATGGGTTAAAATTCTCTTTCATTGAAAGTTTCGTCTTTCAAAAGTAGGATTTAATCTAAAACTTTGGAAATTATTAAATAACTTTATTCAAATTTTATAAAGATGCAGAACAAGCCTATTACTTTTCAGTTTATTTCGGAGCCTTCAGATGTTAATTACGGAGGAAATGTACATGGAGGAAGTGTTATGAAATGGATTGACCAGGCCGGTTATGCATGCGCGACAACCTGGAGTGGTAATTATTCTGTCACTGTTTATGTGGGCGGAATCCGTTTTTATGATCCTATTAAAATCGGTGAAGTAGTAAAAGTAGACGCTCAGGTGATCTATACCGGAACTTCAAGCATGCATATTTCCATCAATGTTTTTTCAAGAAATTTAAAACAGCCCAACTTTGAGAAGAAAACACATTGTATTATCGTATTTGTAGCTGTGGATGAAAATGGAAAAAAACTCCCTGTTCCAAAATGGACACCGGAAACAGAGGAAGAAAAACAGCTTGAAATGTATGCCAAACGCCTGATGGAGCTGAGAACGCAGATTGAAGATGAAATGAAACCTTTTTTGTAAGAGCAGGTTTCGGGATGCGAGATTGCAGGATTTAAGGTTTAAGGTTTTGGGAAACCAGTAACAACAAACGACCAATCACATGATATGAAAAGTTTTTTTACTTTATCAGCATTGCTTGTAACAGCTTTGGTGCAGTCTCAGACACACCGGTTTATTTATGAGCTTCAGTATAAAATGGATTCTACCGAGGCTGGATATGAAAAAGTGAATATGATCCTGGATATCACCCCGAAGGAGGTAAAATTCTATGGAAAAGATCTCGCTATCAGAGACTCACTGAATAAAAAATTCGGAACGAACTTCAGCTATACTGATATGACCGGACAGGTAGTTAAAAGAAAGATCAATTCTTTTGATAATGAAAATTTCATCAACATTAAAAATGGATATTATACATTTAAAACTACGGATAAGATCAATTGGACAATTGCTGATGAGATTAAAAAGGTAGAAAACTATACTTTACAAAAAGCAACTACAAAATTTGGAGGGAGAAGCTGGACGGCCTGGTTCTGTAAAGACATTCCATTTAATGAAGGACCATTTAAACTGCGTGGATTACCCGGTTTAATCTTTGAGCTATCAGATGCTAAGAAAAATTTCCTTTATACGCTCGTTAAAAGCAGAGAACTTCCGGAAGTCTCCTCTACTTCAGATTTCCTGGAATCCAGCTTTGGTAATAAAGCAATTCCTATTAACGAAAAGCAAAAACATAAGCTGCTTATGGAATTTTATAATGATCCTTTTGCTTTTGAAAGAAATAATATCAGCAAATCCAATAATGACCTTAGAATTAATATCAATGGAAAGGAAATTCATAATGTTGATGAACTGAATACCCAAACCAAAAGCATGCAGGAGGTTATCAGAAAATATAATAACCCAATTGAAATCAATAAGGCGATGCATTATCCGGTATATTAAAGCTATGGTTATTTTTAAGTTTGGGCTAAAGCCAATGGGATTTAAAATTTATTTGGCTGGGCTAAAGCCCACCCCTATTGAATTTTAACAATAAGATCTTTTATCTTTTATCTTTTTACCATAATTCATATATTTGCATCATCAAAAGGAAATGGTGTTCTTCCTTACCCAACCGCTTTATAAAAGCTGATGACGCCTGATTAAAAGATTATTAACAAATAACTAATCAGGATTACTATGTCAAAAATTCAAAGAACACCAGGTAAAAAAGCAGTTTTTCATACTCGTCTTTTCTTCAGAAAATTTCCGGCAATTCCTTATATTTTGAAATGGCTATGTATCAGTATCATCATTGGTGTATTGGTAGGAACCGCATCTGCAGGATTTCTTCAGTCATTGGAATGGGCCACCCATTTCAGAGAAAGTCATCTCTGGCTGATTGCTTTACTTCCTGCTGCAGGATTTCTGATAGGGCTTCTTTATTATTATTTCGGAAAAGATGTGGAGGCTGGAAATAATCTGTTGATTGATACCATCCATGAACCCAAGGGAATTATTCCTTTTAAAATGGCTCCTTTTGTCTATCTGGGAACAATTGCAACGCATTTCTTCGGAGGTTCTGCCGGCCGTGAAGGAACAGCTCTTCAGATGGCGGGTGCCATCGCGGATCAGCTCACCAGGCCTTTTAAACTTGACAGAAATGAAAGAAAAATATTAATTATTGCTGCTATTGCTGCCGGATTTGGCTCCGTTTTCGGAACACCACTGGCAGGAGCCGTTTTTGGTCTTGAAGTTTTTCTGATCGGAAGGATTCGTTACAATGCAATCTTTCCGGCATTTGCTTCTGCAATTCTGGCAGACTGGGCTACCAATCTATGGAATGTAAAACATACCCATTACCATATTGATTTTATTCCGAAACTTGAATTTTTACCAATTCTATACAGCATTCTGGCAGGAATAACTTTTGGAATCTGCGCGGCTGCATTCAGTAAAATCATCCATTGGATGGGCTCTGTCTTTAAATCAAATATCAAATACCCTCCGCTTCGTCCTGTTGTAGGAGGAATTATTATAGCACTTGCCGTTTTTGCGATGGGAACAACCCGTTATATCGGACTGGGAGTTCCTGTAATTGTGGAATCTTTTGAAAAGCAGCTTCCACTATATGATTTTGCTCTAAAAATGATTTTTTCCATTGTTACGCTTTCGGCCGGATTCAAAGGTGGAGAAGTGACACCTTTGTTCTTCATTGGTGCTACCTTAGGCAGCGCTCTGTCACTATTCATTCCTTTACCCTTCGGATTATTAGCAGGAATGGGGTTTGTAGCGGTATTTGCAGGAGCCACCAATACGCCTTTAGCCTGTATGCTGATGGGAATTGAATTATTCGGGGCAGAATGCGGTGTATATGTAGCTATTGCGTGTGTCGTTTCTTATCTTCTTTCAGGACATAACAGTATTTATTCCAGACAGAAAATCGGAGAAGCAAAAAACAGAAGATATGAAAGTCAGCAGGACAAGTCTGTTTCGGATTTTTTATAAGGGGTTTCGAGATGCGGGATGCGGGTTACGAGTTACGGGATGCGGGGTGCGAAGTGCGGGGTCACAATTATTTGTTTATTTTGTTGCCGGATGCTGGTTTTTAATGGTTCTTTGTTCTTCTTCACTTATAATATCTCGAACCCAAAATCCCTCAAACTCAAAACCCCGAAACTCGCAACACGCATCTCATTACCCTCAAACCCTCCCACTCTCAAACTCTCAAACTCTCTTCACCATTTCCAACTATAATTCGTAATTTTACCCCATGTTCGATTACAGATTAAAAGTTTTCCATACGGTGGCTACCCGATTAAGCTTCACCAAGGCTTCAGAGGAGCTACACATCTCACAACCTGCTGTCACTAAACACATTAAAGAAATTGAAACTCAGATAGGTGCTAAGCTATTTGACCGTAAAGGAACTTCTATCCAGCTGACCCAAAGCGGAAAAATTCTGTTTGAACATGCAGAAAAGATCAGAAACATCTATCGTGACATGGAATTTGAGATCAGCCAGATCAGTCAGCAGCATAAAGGAAAGCTGATTATCGGGGCGAGTACAACCGTTGCACAGTATATTTTACCAGAGATTTTGGCCAAATTCAATTCTTATTATAAAGATATTAAGATTGAGCTTCTTACCGGAAATACGGAAACCATCTCAACACTTTTAAAAGAAGAAAAAATTGACCTGGGTATCATTGAAGGGGAATCACAGTCTTCTTATTTTGAATATAAAACTTTTAAACCTGATGAAATTGTTCTCGCAGCAAAATCAGATCATCCTCTTGCCCATAAAACATTAAGCTTAAAAGATCTTTATCAGCTGGATCTTATCTTCAGGGAACAGGGTTCCGGTACGCTGGAATTCATCCAAAACAGGCTTAAAGAAAAGGAAATTAATATCCATGAATTGAATACTGTCATACAGTTGGGAAGCAGTGAAAGTATTAAAAATTACCTTCTTCACTCCGAATGTTTGGCATTTCTTTCTATCAGCACTATTCTTAACGAACTTAAAAACAACATCCTTACAGTGATTGATATTAAAAATTTCAGTATCGAAAGAGATTTTCATTTTATCCTTCCCAAAGGAGAACAATCTGAACTGATCAAACTTTTTTTGAGGTTTGCAGAATAACAGGCAATAAGCAATAAGCAATAAGCAATAAGCAATAAGCAATAAGCAATAAGCAATAAGCAAAGATATAACTTTTAGTTATCCGATATAACAAAATACGATTTACTTTGTAATACTTTATTTCGGACTTTTGATGCTCATTTTAAAAGTTCGCATTATGAAAGATTTCATTCAAAATGAAATAACAAGGAAAGTATTTTTTATTGTTTTGGCTGTATTATGCCTTACACCTTTTATATCTTCTCCAATTGCTCTTGCTTTGGGATTTGCCCTGGCTGTTTTTATCGGAAATCCTTTTGAAAAACACCTTCATCAA
Organism: Chryseobacterium sp. NRRL B-14798; assembly: GCF_050470705.1. Taxonomy (NCBI): domain Bacteria; kingdom Pseudomonadati; phylum Bacteroidota; class Flavobacteriia; order Flavobacteriales; family Weeksellaceae; genus Chryseobacterium; species Chryseobacterium sp. NRRL B-14798. Next base: position 3,455,344 of record NZ_JBFLUL010000005.1, read on the forward strand.
TATATTCATTTACTGCTGCAGATTTCAATAGTAGGTCTTGGATTCGGGCTGAAGCTTGATGAAGCGCTTCATGCCGGAAAAACAGGCTTGATGCTGACTGTTGTAAGTATTGTCACCGTTATGGTTTTAGGATATTTTCTGGGAAAATTATTTAAACTGGAAAGACCTTTATCTTATCTTCTCTCCGCAGGAACTGCTATTTGTGGCGGGAGTGCTATTGCTGCTGTTTCTCCCATCATTAAACCTAATACAAAACAAATTTCTCTTGCGCTGGCTATTGTTTTTACCTTAAATTCGGTTGCCTTGTTTGTATACCCTGCAATAGGACACCTGCTGAATCTTTCACAGGAGCAGTTTGGGCTTTGGTGTGCAGTGGGAATTCATGACACAAGTTCTGTAGTGGGTGCTGCCAGTAAATATGGAGATGAAGCTTTGAAAATAGCCACCACAGTGAAGCTGGCCCGTGCTTTATGGATTATTCCTGTCTCACTGATAACCATGTTTATTTTTAAAAGTAAAGATTCCAAAATAAAGATTCCCTGGTTTATCGGATATTTCATTGCAGCAATCCTTTTGAATACTTATTTCCCCTTTCTTGACCGATTCAGTACTTCGATTACTGTTCTGGCAAAATCCGGTCTGAATCTGACCTTATTTTTGATTGGTTCTACCCTTTCTATTCAAACGCTGAAATCAATCGGATTAAAACCTTTGGTAATGGCAATTATACTATGGGTAACGATAAGCATCGGCAGCCTTCTTTACATTATCCATTAAAAAGAGCAGAACCCTTTTGAAATCAAAAGGGTTCTGCATATTAAATGTGGAAATGTTTATTTCTAATTGAAATAATTTCTTAGATCTCCCCACAAGTATAAACCTGTGGACAGCCAATATATTGTACACAATACCAAGGTCCGGTTACTGCTCCTGAGCAGCTGCATCCGCAAAGTGATAAATCAGGGTTTCCGCTTATTCCTCCGGTAATATTTTTCAGATCCTGTTTTCTTAATTTTTTAGCGTTTTTCATAATGTTCATGAGATTTAGTTTGATTAAAAATATAGTTTTAGTTACCTTTCAAAGTTAAACAAATATTAAATACTCGCAACAAAAATTAATGTAAAATTGAATAATTTATTGATAATAACCCTATTATTACGTTCAAAATAAGGAATAGCACTATGTTATTTATTAAACAAGTTAAATTATTCCGTAAATTCAAGATCTCTGTCGTGGGTTTCTGAAATGGTAAGTGAAGAATAAAATGCCAGCCCGAATACCACCACCCCTACTATGGCAGCACTTTCCACAACCGGGAAATGTCCTTTAAGAGAATCAAAAGCAAATATCATTACCGGCACCAGACCTCTTACCATGTTGGGAACGGTAGTTGTTGCCGTATTTCTGATATTCGTCCCGAACTGTTCTGCTGCCAACGTTACAAACATAGCCCAGTATCCTGTTCCAAATCCCAGCCATACACAAAACAGGTAATATCTGGTTTCCGTGTTGGTATTTCCGAATAACATAATTGCCACCCCGATCAACGTAAAAATCAGCATATAAAAGATGGCCATTTTACGGGATTTTAAAGCATGGGAAATAAAACCACTCAACAGGTCACCGACAGAAATACCTACATAAGCCCACATAATGGCTTTTCCGGGGTTGATATCCTTTATGCCTAATTCAGGGGCAAACTGATTGGCTAAAACAGCCAGAATCCCTATGCAATACCACGTAGGTAATCCCACTGCAATACATTTTAAATATCTTATCAGTCTGTCTTTATTGGTAAAAAAGGAGAGAAAGTTTCCTTTGGAGATATTTTTATGCTCAAGATTCTTATAAATTCCGGATTCCGATACGCTTATTCTCAGTATCAATAACATAATTCCCATGATCCCACCGATAATGTAAGAAATATTCCATCCTCCGGCCAGCTCTACAGTTAGCTGAGCTACAACGGCGCCCATTAATCCAAAACCGGCAACAACCGAAGTCCCGATGGCTCTTAAATTCTTCGGCAGACTTTCAGAAACCAGTGTAATTCCGGCTCCAAGCTCTCCGGCAAGTCCTATACCTGCAATAAACCTTAAGCCGGCATATTGGTATATCAAATGCTCTTTCGGAAAATAAGGCAGAAAACCACAGGCAATATTGGCTAAAGAATACACTAAGATGGATCCAAAAAGTACGGAAAGCCTTCCCTTTTTGTCTCCAAAGATTCCCCAGAACACCCCTCCTATGAGAAGTCCTACCATCTGGCAGTTCAGTATGAAGGTTCCGTCTGCATCCGGATTAAGCCCCAAAGCTTTTAAACTGGGTATTCTAACGATACCGAATAAAAGAAGGTCATAGATATCTACAAAATAGCCAAGGGCGGAGATAATAACGGGAATAGAGAAAATGTACTTCAGTTTTGAAGACAGGGACAGTTCTTGCATTTTTAAGTTTTGATAAAAATAAAAAACCTTTCAATTTCTTGAAAGGTTTTTATCAAATATCTTTTTCTGATTATTATCTGGCAATATTGACAGCTCTCGTTTCTCTGATTACTGTTACTTTTACCTGTCCCGGATAAGTCAGTTCATTCTGGATTTTCTCAGAGATGTCGTAAGAAAGCTGAGAAGCTACTTCGTCATTTACTTTTCCACTCTCTACCATTACTCTCAGTTCTCTACCTGCCTGAATTGCATAAGCACTGGATACTCCATCGAAGCTTAATGCTGCAGATTCAAGATCTTTTAATCTCTGGATGTAAGACTCCAATACCTGTCTTCTTGCTCCCGGTCTTGCTCCTGAGATCGCATCGGCAACCTGAATGATCGGAGATAATAATGACTTCATTTCAATTTCGTCGTGGTGAGCTCCGATTGCGTTTACAACTTCAGGGTTTTCACCATATTTCTCAGCCCACTGCATTCCTAAAAGCGCGTGTGGTAATTCTGATTCCTGCTCAGGAACTTTACCGATATCGTGTAAAAGACCTGCTCTTTTTGCTAATTTTACGTTTAATCCTAATTCAGCAGCCATCGTTGCAGCAATGTTGGCTACTTCTCTTGAGTGCTGTAGTAAGTTTTGTCCGTAAGAAGAACGGTATTTCATTCTACCTACGATTTTGATCAGTTCAGGGTGTAATCCGTGGATTCCTAAATCAATGATGGTTCTCTTCCCTACTTCAATGATTTCCTCCTCAATCTGCTTTCTTGTTTTTTCTACCACTTCTTCGATTCTTGCCGGGTGAATTCTACCATCGGTTACCAATCTGTGTAGGGATAGTCTTGCAATTTCTCTTCTTACCGGATCAAAGCATGAAAGAAGAATAGCTTCAGGAGTATCATCAACGATAATTTCTACTCCGGTTACCGCTTCCAAAGCACGGATATTTCTACCTTCTCTACCGATAATTCTACCTTTTACTTCATCAGACTCGATGTTGAAAACGGATACTGAATTTTCGATTGCCTGCTCCGTTCCGATTCTCTGGATTGTCTGGATAACGATCTTTCTCGCTTCGTTTTTAGCATTCATCTGAGCTTCTTCCATGATGCTCTGAACATGTGCCTGTGCTCTTGTTTTGGCCTCTGCTCTCATGGTTTCTACCAATTCTGCTTTAGCTTCCTCAGCGGTGTAATTAGAGATTTTTTCAAGTATTTCTACTTTCTTGGCAGTAGCCGTATCTAATTCCTGCTGTTTTCTATCCAGAATTTCGTTCTTCTTGGCATAATCTGCAATCTGTCTGTCGAGATCTTTTTCAAGCTTCCCAGTCTTGCTAAGCTCGTCATTCAGCTTGTGTTCCTTGTCTTTGATTCTTTTCTCAACTTCCTGCATTTTCTTTTCGCGGGACTGAATATCAGCGTCATGCTGTGATTTCAGTTCCAGGAATTTTTCTTTAGCCTGAAGATTCTTTTCTTTCTTTATGGATTCAGCCTGTACATTAGCTTTTTCTATAAGGTTTTCGGCATTTTTCTTGGCATCATCTATGATGAATTTTGCTTTAGTATTCAGAGAACTTCTGGAAAAAAACATTCCCACGACAGCTCCGATTACCAAACAAACAACACCGACTATAACTTCTATCATAATTTATATTGAGTTTTAATTGTATTCATATCCTTGTTCAATAAAAAAAGCCCACAATAATCCAGAGATTGAGAGTAAACTCCTAATCAACACGATTTGAACTGATTTCCACTGTCTGTAATCCGGAAGCCCGGCACGCCATTCAATGGACATTTGTTCGGTAATTGTTTAGCGTTGAGTTTACCTTTAATGTGTTAGAATTATTGTAGGCAGTAATTTTCAGGAAAAAAAATCTATTTCCCGATTTCATTCAACGACTGATTAATCTGCTTTAACCTTTCGTTGGTAGAATTAATATTTTTTTCGTAGTTCAGAGATACTACTTCCGCATTGGTTCCCAGTTTAAGGGCACACATAGCCAAAGCATCCTGTTTATCTCTTACATCGAAGTTTTGTTCAAAATCTTTAATCATATTCTCGATCTGCTTCCCTACTTTACGCAAAGTTTCTTCCTCTGCTGCCGGTACGTTCAGCGGATACACTCTTCCTGCAATGTTGACGGTTATTCTCCTTATCTCCATTATAATCCACTGTTTTGAAGCTGAGCAATACAGAAATCAATTTCTTTTACCAATCTGTTGATATGGTTTTTCATTAACCTATTGTGTTCAGGATTTCCTGATATTGCTGAATAAAGTTTTATATTTTTTTGTTCTTCTGCTAATACCTGATTCTTTCTTCTTTCCTCATCATATTTCTTCTTCAACTCTTCATGCTCAATACTTAATTCTTTTAAATTTTCCGTAAGATTTTTATAGTTCTTTTGCAGAGTCGAAATCTTTCTCTCTAATTCTGAAAAATTGTTTTCTAAATCTTGAAGCATTTCAGGTTTGTATATTCTAACTAAAAGCAAAAATAAAAAAATAATAACACTAACAAAAATAAAACACTCTATATTTTGATATAACAATAAAAAAGGAGGTGCCAGCGCACCTCCTGTGTATTTTTCAGTGAAAATATTTTTATTCAAATTTCAGAACGAACATTACTGCTCTTGTCTGCAATGTAGAGATTGCAGATGACCAGTAAGGAGGTGTAGTAGCGTTATCCGCCACTTTTTCATTGTTCATGAAGAATGTTCCTCTTACGGCAGGAGTCAGTTTAAATTTGTTGAAATAAAACTGGATTCCCATTTCTGCAGACCATGCAAAGTTGTGCGTAGTAGATCTGAAGATTCCCTGCATGTTGTCGTCTGTAGAAGTTGCATTAGACTGAAGGTTTACGACGTAATTCACCCCTGCTGCAACATAAGGTCTTGAGTTGTACCATCTCTGGCCGTGAAGCTCCAAAAGTACCGGAATATCGATCAACGTAGATTTAATTTCTCTTACTTTATCCTTTTCCTGTAAAGGGAATGGCATAAAAGGATCATTCGTTAAAGATCCCCCTGCATATATGTCATTGGATTGTGTATTAAAAGTCAACTGTCTTTGTGCAAACTGTAAACCTGGTTCTATTCTTACGTCAAGATAGTCATTCAGTCTCCATTTTGCAATAAGCCCGGCACCGAAACTATAGCTTTCCTTAGAGGTAACAAGGTTTTCATTATCATTCATCCCGTATTTCGGATGTAAAACAATGCGGTAATCCAGTCTGTTCCCGTTCAAATAAAACCCCCAACTGAATTTCTGTTCGTCGAAATCTTCCAACTTGTCCATTCTGTTTCGGGTTCTGAATTGCGCGTTTGCAAAAACGGCAACATTTACTGAGGTTAAAACCAGTGCTTTTAATAGAAATTTATTCATAGGTTACTTTGTTGCTTTATAAATTGTGGCTATACCTAAACTTAATTTTTTATATTCAACTTTCTTAAATCCCGTATCTAAAAGAATTTGCTTCATCTTCTCCCCGAAAGGAAAAGCATTTACAGAATCCGGAAGGTATGTATACGCCCTATTATCCTTAGAAACCAATCTGCCGATGGCAGGTAATATATTTTTGAAATAAAACATATAAAATGGTCCCATGAAACCCTCAACCTTTGAAAACTCCAGTATATAAACACTTTTGTTATCTTTAACTACTCTTCTTAACTCTGCCAAACCTTTGGTAAGGTTTTCAAAATTCCTTACTCCAAATGCAACGGAAACAGCATCAAATCTATTGTCCTCGAAGGGTAAATTTTCTGCATCTCCTTTTTGCATGGAAATTTTGCCGTCTAATTTAAGTTTTTTTATTTTAATAACGCCAACATTCAGCATTTGTTGTGATAAATCTAATCCAACTACTTTAGAACCGGTTCCTTTTTCAATAGTAATTGCCAGATCTCCTGTTCCTGTAGCTACATCCAGCACTTCCTGCGGATTATCATTTTTCATCCATTTTACCAGTTTATTTCTCCATAGAACGTCAATTTTCATGGATAAAACATGGTTCAGAAGGTCATACTTCGGTGCAATGTTGTCGAACATATCCTCTACCTGGCTTTTTTTGGTAGCCTCTGAATTGTAGGGAGTAACTTTGGTGATATCTTTTGTCAAAACTTAAAACTTGTAATATTCTTTGTAATAATTTAGGTAATCCTGCTTTCTGAAGATTTTGGATCGTGATTCCACTTTCTGGATATTTTTGATCACTTTGTCATAGTCTTCATCTACATTGTAATAAAAATCTTCTGTGTAAAGCTTATTGAAGCGTCTTGCTCCTCCGTAATAATCCTTTCCGTCGATAACCGTTTTATCAAGTGCTGTCAGCAACGAATCTTTTTTAAGATTATATCCGTAATACTGATCATTTACGTAGTAATCCTGATGGGTAATATTAATCAGACCACGAAGCTTATTCACTTCAAATGCCGAATCATAAAGCATTTTCTTGTTCTGATCAAAAACCTGAATAGAGTTTTTCCCTTTATTCAAATCCACATGCACATACTGCCCCGCAGAAATAATTCCTTCAGATCCGTTATTGATCTTAAAATAATACGTATTCGGGGTAGGATTATCTACAACATAATAATTCTTCTTGGCTAAAAAAAGGAAGTAGATCCCAAAGGCAACGATAAATGCCACAGCTGCAATAAGTAAGCCTTTTAAGGACGAGTTGTTTTTCATAGATTGTAAAGTACAATTTTTGCAAATTTAATAATATTTTTAATTCTCCGTTATTAATATTAATTATTAACTTTGCATCTTTAAAAAAATCATATAAACGAATGCCGAATACGATCATTATTGGCTCTGGATGTTATATTCCGAACAGAGTTATTGGTAGAGATTACTTCATGAATTCCGAGTTTTATACTGAAGACGGGGTAAAGATTGAAAAGCCTGTGGAAGAGACCATTGCGAAATTTGTAGAGATTACAGAAATCGAAAACAGGAGATTCATTGAGGATGATCTTTCCAACTCACAAATCGGTTATGAAGCTGCAAAAATTGCCCTTGAGGACGCAAAAGTAAATGGCGAAGACCTGGATTATATTATTTATGCAAGCAATTTCGGGGAAGTTACTGAACACGGATATGCTGATTTTATGCCTACAATGGCAGCGAGAGTAAAGAATAAACTGGGAATCAAAAACAGAAAGTGCGTAACCTACGATATGCTTTTCGGATGCCCGGGATGGGTAGAAGCAATGATTTTAGCGGATAATCTTATTAAAGCTAAGGTAGCCAAAACCATTCTTGTTATCGGAGGAGAAACTTTAAGCAGAGTAACAGATCCGCATGACAGAAACAGAATGATCTTTGCAGACGGTGCCGGAGCTGTAGTGGTAAAAGCTACGGATGAAGAGAATGTTGGAATTATTGCCCACAACACAATTTGTGATAACGGCCCGGAATTAAACTATCTTGAAAACGCTCCTTCCATCAATAAAGAAGTAGATCAGAAACGTCTGTATGTAAGAATGTTAGGAAGAAAAATCTACGAATACGCTCTAAAAAATGTACCGGTTGCCATCAAGGATACCATTACTGATGCCGGTCTTTCTATTGAAGATATAGACAAAATCTTAATCCACCAGGCTAATGCTAAAATGGATTATGCAATGATTGAAAGACTTCATAAGCTTTATGACGTGAAAGAATACGATCATGCCATCTCTCCTATGACTATTCAGGATTTCGGAAACACTTCTGTAGCAACAATTCCTACCATGTACGATTTAATAATTAAAGGAAAAATGGAGGGTCAATCGTTTAAAGATAATGGTAACATTGTAATGACTTCGGTAGGTGCCGGAATGAACATCAATGCTATCGTTTATAGATTTCCTAAAAAGTAATATTTAAACCATTAAAAATATAAAAGCACAGGGAAGTTTATTCTTTGTGCTTTTTTTTGATCAGAACATGCAAAAGAATTTTTTAATCATCGCCGCAATCTTCCTTTTTCTGGAAGTGTATATTTATCAGGCCGTCAGAACACTTACCGATAATTTCTGGATCAGAATCGGATACTGGGTCATATCTTTAGCCGTGTATGGAATTTTCGCGTATGAAGTTACCCACTACCAAAGATCAGACAGAAGTATGGTAAGAGCTCAGATCATGATTTCGTTATTTTTAATCTTCATCCTTCCAAAGATCTTTATCGTTTTATTTTTATTGATTGATGATATTGTCCGAACGGGCGGTTACCTGATCGGTTTCGCCAAGCCATCGGAAAATTTCTTCCCGGAAAGAAGAAAGTTCCTGAGCCTGGTTGGATTGGGAATGAGCGGCGTTCTTTCCGCTCTTTTCATAGACGGGATTACATTTGGAAAGTACAGGCATAAGGTAAGAAGGGTAAGAGTAAATTTCGCCAACCTTCCGAAAAGTTTTAAAGGATACAAAATCATCCAGATTTCTGATGTTCACAGCGGCAGTTTCTCTGATCCCGGCAAATTAGAGCATGCCATTGAGCTGATTAATGAACAGAAGCCGGATCTGGTATTATTTACCGGAGATATGGTGAATAACGTTGCTGATGAATTTAAACCTTTTATTCCCTTATTTTCAAAAATCCAGGCTAAGGACGGCAAGTTTGCGGTATTAGGAAACCACGATTACGGAGATTATGTAAGCTGGGAATCACCTGCAGCTAAAAAAGAAAACCTTGACACATTGATAGGTTATGAAAAGCAAGCCGGATTTGATATGCTGAGAAATGAACACAGAGTGATTGAAAAAAACGGTGAAAAATTGTATATCCTAGGTGTTGAGAACTGGGGTTTGAAGCCATTCCCACAATTCGGAAAGATTGATAATGCTTTACAAGGCGTACCGGAATCTGCCACTAAGATTTTAATGAGCCACGATCCTACCCACTTTGATTATGTGGTAAAAAAGCACCCCGCAAACATTCACCTGACACTTTCGGGACACACGCACGGGATGCAGTTTGGGCTGGATCTTAAGAATGTAAAATGGTCACCGGTACAATACAAATATCCAAAATGGGCCGATTTATACGAAAGTGAAGGGAAACTGCTGTATGTCAACAGAGGATTCGGAGTATTGGGCTATCCGGGAAGAGTAGGTGTATTGCCAGAGATTACGCTTTTTGAGTTGAGCTAGTGAAGTTCAAAGTTCAAAGTTTAATGTTTAAAGTTTAATGTTAGAGGTTTAGAAATTGAGTATTGTTGAACATGTGAATAGTTCTCCCTAATCCCTTTAATCTAATAGCTGCTACCTAACACCTAATATCTGCAACCTATAACCTGCAACCTAAAAAATATAATCTTTCATACGGGAAGTAGCCATTTCCCTGTCGTTAAGAAAAGTAAGGAGGGCATCTAATTTGTCCTCCATTTTTTTGCCCGAAAATAAGCTTCGGTAAAATGGAATATCAAAACGGTATTTCTTGAAATCCGTAAACTGCCATGTGTTCAGGTAGATCAGCACAAATTCTTCATTCTGCAAAGTTTCCAGTACCATATTCTGATAGTACTTCATCGGCAGAATCTGAAATACAAAATCATTATAGGGAAGCTGACTGTACGGAGAAATACTTTCCGGGACAATACTCAGCCCATCCTCCTCTATAATTTCAGTATCTCTTTTAAGCCTTTTGAAAGGAAAAAGAATATTGGCATTATCAATATTGGAGACATAATTGAATTCCATCATCTTTAACATTTCGTGAGAAACCTTTATGTCTTTCTGACGGATTCCTCTGATTTGTTTTTCCAGAAGATCCTGAATATCCTTCTTGGCATTTTCAATTTCTTCAGGATTTGAACCTTTGTTATAAAAAGCAATTTCATGCCCTTTGGATGAAATTGCTTTTATTAAATGATGAAGTTTTTCAGTAAGAGAAACCTCTACAAAAAAACTTGATTTAACATCATGAATATCTAAAATTCTCAGAATCGCTCTGGTATTATCTTCAGTGATTTTTAATCGTTCTTCATCAGAAATTTGAGAGCCGTTTTTTACTCCAGCTTCAATACAAGTGATGTTAAAAGTCAATAATACCATTTAAATTAAATTTTATGTAAATTCTACAAAATATTAAAAATCAGATGTTAAATATATTTTTAATTAAAGTATTACTTTACATTATTAATCCTTGGCTAATTTTACCTTCAGATTCTTAATCATATCTTTTGTCATCTCAGAAATTCCGAAATCATACGTCAGACCCCAGTCTTTTTTAGCTACGGAATCGTCAATGGATGCCGGCCATGAATCAGCAATTGCCTGTCTGAAATCCGGGTTATAATCGATCGTAAAATCCGGAATTTCTTTTGTGATTTCTTCCGCCAGTTCTTTTGGAGTAAATGACATTCCGCCCAAATTATAAGAAGAACGAACCGTTAAACTTTCTTTAGGAGCCTCCATAAGTTTCAGGGTTGCATTGATAGCATCATCCATATACAACATCGGCATTCCTGTATTCTCCGAAATGAAACTTGTATACTTTCCGTCTTCAATTGCTTTGTAGAAAATCTCAACAGCATAGTCGGTTGTTCCACCTCCCGCCGGAGTCTTCCATGAGATCAATCCTGGATATCTGATACTTCTTACATCCACACCATATTTATCGAAATAGTACTCACACCACTTCTCCCCTGCCATTTTGGAGATTCCGTAAACAGTTGTTGGGTTCAGCACCACATCCTGTCCTACGTCATGCTTTGGAATTCCTTTTCCAAATACAGCGATTGAACTTGGCCAGAAGATCTTTTTAAGAAGTCCTTCTTTTGCCATTTCACAAAAATGAAGCAGCGGTTCAAGATTCAGCTTCCACGCAAAAATTGGCTGCTTTTCCGAAGTCCCGGATAAAAGCGAAGCAAGGTGGTACACTGTAGTAATATCATAATCTTTGATCACCTGCCTTACCAACTGGGTATTGGTAACATCCATTCTTTCATAGTGTCCTGCAGAGGTAATTCCTTCCTGCCATCTGTCCAATCCTGAAGCAACAACGTTTTCCGCTCCGTGGATTTCAACAAGTCTGTTCGTCAATTCGGTACCAATTTGTCCCAAGGCACCTGTAATCAGTATTCTTTCCGTATAGGATTCCATTTTTCAGATTTTTTTTAGAATTGTACAAAAGTAAAAAAAACATGCCAACCATAATAAAAAAGGTATACTTTCGTACACCTTTTTATATTCCTGAAATTTGTAATTAAAAAGTAAGATTTACTCTGGCAAAAAGAAATCTGCCGTTCATCCCGAACTGAGAAACATTTCTCGAGTATACAAACTGATTCTGATTAGACAGATCGATAGTAGACGTATTAACATACACAAGGTTACCGGAAGCATCCAGAGAAGGAGTTTTTACCGTTGCCGGGCCGTAGTTTTTATCAGGATAAATATCAAACAAATTATTCGCCCCGATTGTCAGTTTAAAGTTTTTATTAAAATTATATCCAACAGACAGGTCGGTAATTATTTTTCCTCCCCAAACCGGATGTTCAGTAGCGACAGCCTGGCCGTTAATGATTTCTCCGCTTACGATTCCGTCCCCGTTAGCATCCATCGTATTAGGGTCGGTAACTTTCCCGAAATAAACATTTCTTAGCAGCACACTGAATTTATTAATCTCCAGAGCATTATTCAGGGAAGCTTTAAACCTTGGAATAGCTTCTTCAAGGTAAACACGGCTGGATTCCGAATAATACCTGTTGATCTGCCCTGCATTGATTAAAATATCAGAACCATGTATATCGCCTATCCTGTTCGTCTTTGACACCGTAACTGCAAAATCAGAATTCAAAGCTACCGACTGAGAAAACCTTGCTTTATGTGAAATCACCCCTTCAATACCCTTAGTCTGAGTATCAATCGCATTTGCGAAGAAAGTGGCAGCATTTGCATTGGCCTTATCAAAGGCAGTCTGTAATTTAGCAAGATCACTTCCCGCCGGATAGGTTCCCGTCGGTCTTGAAAACTGATCTGTTAAGACCACCCTGTTTTTAATCTTAATGTAATAACCGTCTACTGTGAATGTAAGATTCGCCTGTGGAATCTTAGCCGTAAAACCGGCAGAATAACTCACCGACTCTTCCTGTTTCAATTGTGGAATTCCAAGAATATGTGCTACATCGGAATCATTAGAAAACGTGCCTACTTCATATGCTGTTCCGCCCACAAACTGTGTCGCTGTAGCATTAAAATAAATCTGCTGTAAAGATGGAGCTCTGAATCCCGTGGAATGTGCCGCCCGGAGATTGATATGATCCGTCAGCTTATATCTTGTTGCCAGCTTATAGTTGAATGTAGAACCAAAGTCTGAATAGTTTTCATATCTCAAAGCAGCACTCACCAACCATTTATCCGTAACATCCAGCTCCGTATCCACATAAGCAGCTACGGAATGTCTTCCTTTATTTAAAGCATTTTCCGGACGAAAACCAGGGAATACCTGTGATCCTCCGGGCCTGACACTAGTAATCGACCCTGGATTATTTGGACCAATTGGAAGATTAGGATTTGGAGGAGTATAAACTCCAAAAAAATCTGTAGGTTTCAAGCGAGGGTCTATTCCTGGAGTCTGTATATTTCCGTTAATATCATAAAGAGCCCATGAAGCTTCTTCGCCATTTTCTATTTTGTATTTTTCAAACCTCATTTCTCCTCCAAAGGCAATATTAAATCCTTTTAACCAGTCTAACTTTGTATCGAAATCTGCATTGATGGTATTTTGAGAGAATCCCAAGCCACCAGCATTAAACTCTCTTTTACCAGGATACAGCATGGATGCATTGGCTGTATTTTTTATTGTATAGTCAAAAGTATTGCTTCCGAAAGTGTTACTGAGATCATAATTAATATTTCCTAATTTTCCTTTAAACCCTGCTGCAAAAGAGAGATCTATAACATCAGAAGCAATTTCCGGTAAAAAACCATTAGGATATATTGACGTTGAAGTTCTGTTTTGATTGGGCCTTCTGTAAAACCCAGCTGCATTTCCCGCTCTGTAGGAGATTCCTCCAAAAGCATATCCCCGGATTGTTGAGGACAGATCAAATTCGGAGTTCATAAAAAACTGACCGGATCCTAATCTGGACTGCCCCACCCTCATATTAAAGTCGTCTCTTGTTAACCCTCTGTAGGCAAGTTCATTTTCAGTTACATCACCCTTCAGTAGATTCTGCAGGGCTGTAATTGTATTTGCCGACTGAATATCAGCCTGCTGTGCTGCAGTAAAATAATTGACATGCGGAGCATACTGATGTATATAATCTATAATTTGCTGCGTATTGGAAGTGTTATTGATATTTCCAAAAAGAGCGGAAATATTCACTCCTTTTTCTAACGCTCTTTGCTCAATAGCATTATATGCATTAAAAATATCACCTGCCGCCGACTTGGCTCTTCCGGTATCATTTCTGTTCAGAAAGCTTGCCGTAAAATTGACGAACCCATTATTACCAATTTTTGTTCCGTAATTAAGATCAAGCTGATATTTCTCTCCATCCCATCCTCCGGTATGATCATTAGCTCCTTTCGAATTAAATCCACCTCCCATAATTGCTGCGGTAAATGCATTCGTATTTTTTTTCATGATCACATTAATAACCCCGGCAGTTGCATCAGAGCCATACTGCGCTGAAGCCCCATCCCTCAATACTTCCAGCCTTTCAATAGCAAAAGCAGGAATAGCATTCAGATCAGTCCCTACAGATCCTCTACCCGGAGAACCGTTAATATTAACCAGTGATGAAGTATGCCTTCTTTTTCCATTAAGTAAAACAAGTACCTGATCCGGCCCGAGTCCTCTCAATTGAGCTGGATCAACATGATCCGTACCATCTGCTACAGTTGTTGAATTGGAAGTAAAAGACGGCGCAGCATAGTTTAAGATCTGATTAAGATCGGTTTGCGGACTTAGCACAGATTGTGATCCAATATTGATAACATCCACAGGAACAGGAGTATCAGTTGCAACTCGGCTTTTATTTCTGGATCCTACAGTAATTTTAACTTCATCTACTGCCTTTACTTTTATAGAATCTTTCGTTTGTGCATCTAGGTTGGCAGACACAAAGACCAAGGTTCCCAAAAAGATAATTTTCTGGTAATTTTTTTTCATGTATTTTTTTTTCAAATGTAATGATTCAAATTTTAAAAAATGAAAATAATATCATAAAAAATCTAAATTAATTAAATATTATACAATAAAATTAAATAAATAAATACATAAACGGAATAAAATTTAAAAAATATTAACAAATGAAAAAAGCAAAGTATAATTTTCATATTCCTAATAAAAACAGCCATTGACACAAAAAATTCAATAATTTTGTTGTAAGAAAAAACAATCATATGAAGAAGATTTTAATTGCTTCGATGCTTTTGGCTGCACAGCTCAGCTGGGCACAATTTACTGACATCAATATTATCAAAGAAGTACAGGTAAAGAAGAAAGGTGTTGTAGTCTCTGCACATCCGTTAGCTAGTGAAGCAGGAGCCAAAATCTTAAAGATGGGCGGAAATGCCTACGATGCTGTTACCGCAACACAATATGCCCTTGCTGTGGTGTATCCGCAGGCCGGAAACATCGGTGGCGGAGGATTTCTGGTAGGTGTAAAAAATAATGGTGAAAAATTCACACTGGATTACAGGGAAACAGCTCCGAAAAAGGCTTCCCGTGATATGTATATTGATAAAAAAGGAAAGGCAGATACAGATTTATCCCAGAACGGCAGACTTGCAGTAGGCATCCCGGGAAGCGTAGCAGGATTTTTTGCTACGTTGAAATACTGTAAACTTCCTATGGAAAAGATTATTCAGCCCGCCATTGATCTTGCTGAAAAAGGATTTGCCATCACAGACAAAGAAGCGGAAATGCTGAATAACCAAAGGGAAAAATTTCAGAAACATAATAAATCTTCCATCATTTTTGTAAAAGATACCCCATGGAAAGCCGGAGATCTATTGGTTCAAAAAGATTTAGCTGAAACTTTGAAACTGATCCAGAAACAGGGAGCTAAAGGTTTTTATGAAGGAAAAACAGCTGAACTTTTAGTAGCTGAAATGAAAAGAGGGAACGGAATCATCACATTGGAAGATCTTAAAAACTATAAAGTTGCTGAGAGAAAAGCATTGGAATTTGATTACAAAGGAAACGATGTTGTCACCATGCCTTTACCATCAAGCGGCGGAGTGCTACTTGCCCAGATGCTCAGAATGGCCAGTTTTGAAAACCTTGAAAAATATCAGCAGAACTCAACAAAAGCAGTTCAGATTATGGCTGAAGCGGAAAGAAGAGCATTCGCAGACAGGGCTGAATATATGGGTGACCCAGATTTTATTCAGGACAAGACCTCTTACCTGATCTCTGATGATTATCTGAAAGGAAGATGGAAAAGTTTTAGTTTTGACAAAGCGACACCAAGTGCAGAAGTTGGTAAAATCATAGCACAACCGAAAGAATCAATGCAGACCACACATATTTCCGTATTGGATAAGGATGGAAATGCAGCTTCTGTAACCACGACTCTTAACGGATATTACGGAAGTAAAGTTTTAGTTACGGGAGCAGGATTCTTTTTAAATAATGAGATGGATGACTTTTCAATCAAACCCGGAGTACCGAATATGTTCGGAGCTGTGGGTGGAGAGGCCAATTCAATACAGCCCAACAAGAGAATGCTTTCTTCAATGACGCCAACGATTATTCTTAAGAATGGAAAACCTTTTATGGTTGTGGGAACTCCCGGAGGCACTACAATACCGACTTCAGTATACCAATCCATTGTGAATGTGGTTGATTTTAAGCTAAATGCGAATATGTCGGTCAATGCACCAAAATTCCATCACCAGTGGCTTCCTGAAACCATAACGGTTGAAAATAATTTTCCGGAAAGTACTATTTCTGAACTGAAAAGCAAGAATTACGTCATTGAAAAGACGAAGTACATCGGAAAAACAGAAATGATTGTTCTTGATGAAAACGGAAATATTCACGCAGTAGCAGACGGCCGTGGAGATGATTCTGTAGCAGTGGAATAAACTACATATTAATATATAAATAGAGTCATGGCTTCATTCTTCGAATGAAGCCATGACTTTTTAATTAATTTATAAAACAAGGTCAACAGATTCTTTTGAATGACTTTTGTCATGTTTTCAGATAAATTTTCTTAATTTTCGCCCTTAAAAAAACAAAACGACTGTTCTTTGAAAGCAAAAAAAATACACAATCAGCTTTATTTCCAGGTGATTATCGCCATCATTGCGGGTATTCTTCTTGGAAAATTTTACCCTGAATTGGGAGAAAAGATGAAACCATTGGGGGATGGATTCATCAAATTGGTAAAAATGATTATCGCTCCGGTAATTTTCATAACCCTTACTTTAGGAATTGCCCACATGACCGATTTGAAAAAAGTAGGCAGAATTGCAATCAAGGCAATGATCTATTTTTTTACCTTTTCAACTCTGGCTCTTATCATCGGATTAGTGGTAGGAAATATTCTGCAGCCGGGACATGGCTTGAACATTGATCCTGCTACCCTTTCGGGCGATGTTTCACAATACCAGGCAAAAGCTCATGAATCTACTCTTACGGGTTTTATTATGAATATTATTCCGGAGACATTATTCAGCCCTTTGGTGGGTGATAATATCCTGCAGGTTCTTCTGGTTGCTATTTTAATGGGAGTTGCTTTGGTTTTAACAAAAGAAAAGAGCCAGAAAGTAACTGATTTTCTACAGGATTTGTCGACTCCGGTATTTAAAATCGTCCATATGCTCATGAAACTTGCCCCGATAGGAGCTTTCGGTGCTATGGCCTTTACCATCGGAAAATATGGACTTCATTCTGTACTGAATCTTATATTCCTGGTAGGTACCTTTTATATTACGTCTATCCTTTTTGTGGTCCTGGTACTGGGAGCGGTGGCATGGTATAACGGATTTAATATTTTCAAACTTCTTTTTTATCTTAAGGAGGAGCTTCTTCTCGTTCTGGGCACAAGCTCTTCAGAGTCTGCCCTACCGGGAATTATGGAAAAACTTGAAAAAGCCGGCTGCTCACGGGCTATTGTAGGCCTTGTAGTTCCTACCGGATATTCTTTCAATCTTGACGGAACAAATATTTATATGACACTGGCCTCTCTCTTTATTGCACAGGCATTAAATATTCATCTTCCTCTCGAAAAGCAACTGATGCTTCTTTTGGTAGCCATGTTAAGTTCAAAAGGCGCAGCTGGTGTCACAGGTGCCGGGTTTGTTACGCTTGCAGCAACATTGGCCGTAGTTCCTGAAATTCCGATTGCAGGAATGACTTTAATTCTTGGAATTGATAAGTTCATGAGCGAATGCAGAGCTTTAACCAATGTCATTGGAAATTCTGTAGCTACAGTTGTAGTGGCCAACTGGGAAAAACAACTTGATAAAAAGCAACTTCAATACTGTCTGGAACATCCGGCTGAAGTGGAAAAGAAACTGGAAGTGTAGACAGGTGGCAGATGGCAGGTTTTAGGTTGCAGGGAATAGGGATAGAATTCAAGGTTCAAGGTTTAAGGTTGTGTGTAAAACGTAACTCGAAATAAACCGAACTCGCAGCCAAACAACCAGTAACTGGTAAACCCGAAACAGATTAACCCACACCAGTAACTGGCTTTAAATCAAAATATTCAAACTTGAAGGCTGTACTTTAACATGAATTGGTGATTTTATCTTATTGAATTCACCGTCAAGATGCCAGTTTTTGGTATTGACTTTAAATGATATTTCAGAGACCGGAAGATAGGTCACATACTCATCATCTTTCAGCCTTTTGGTAAACATTCTGAAAGCAAACAGCGCAGAATACGTTAAAGGAAACTTTTTCACCAAAACCATATCAACCAATCCGTCACTTTTACTGGCTTTTGGTGCAATATAGGCGTTGTTACCAAACTGCCGGGTATTGGCGATGTTCATCATCAGATATCTGCCGTTATACTGCTGATATTCCTCATCAAAAAACTTCACTTTGATCGGTTTGTAATTGAAGAAGGTTTTCAGAGAAACTTTGATATAGTTTTTGAATCCACGACTTGTTTTTTCAAACTCTTTAACTACTTTACCGTCAAAACCTGTTCCCGAAACATTGATGGAAAGCCTGTCGTTCACGGTAAATGTATCGATCTTTCTGGAATTTTTTGCTTTTATTTTTTCTAAAAGTTCGTCGAGATTTTTACTGAATTGTGTTTCATTAGAAAAACCGTTTCCTGAACCTGCGGGGAAAATTGCGAGAATTTTCTCTGTATTAATAAGGTTCCTGGCTACTGTAGAAATGGTACCATCCCCTCCTATTGCCACAAAAATATCTACCTTTCCGAAGTGAGACTGGATAAATTCATCTGTCCCGGGAATAGATTCTGAAACATAATACAGAGGATTGTTAACCTTTGCTTTAAGTTCGTTCAAAAACGGCTGATAGTTTTTTTTGGCCGAAAAAGGATTGATAATAAAAGCTACTTTGTCCATTACCGCAAAATTAAAAAATGCTTCCAAAACTGGAAGCATTAATTTACTTAATTTTCATTCTTTCTTTAAATTCTGTATTTAATGTACCTTTCAGATCTTCCCACGAAACAGGAATGGTAATATCTCCGGCAGCAAAAGCAGCAATTTCATAGGGACTGTAGTGAAAATACAGGTTTTTATCATCAAAATAAAAGTTATCAGATGCCGGAATTTTATCCACTAAAAGCATTTCTGAGTTTTTCACTTCTCCGTCACCATCCATCGTACCACTATTCATTTTATCGATATTTTTCATTAGAATGGCTTCAATTTTATTTTTAGGCATTGAAGTAATGTCTTTCAATTCTAATTTTTTGCTGTTTTTCAGATCAAAAACCCTTTCGGAAAATCCGTAATTATCATGTGCTCCACCTTCATATCCGCTTCCCACATATTGGATATGCATATAACCGTTGGTATTGGAAATAAGATTCATATGTGAGCTTGAATACCAGTTTTGAGCATAAGTAACATCTGAAGCCCAGTCTTTATTATCATTTTTTACAGAATTGAAATAACTATTTTTTTCATTATCCAGATAAGCCTGAAGACCGGCTTTGGAAAAGTCTTTAATTTTTTCATTCTGAAAATAGATGCTGTCCAGTAGTTTTTTATCTTTTAAAGAAGGGAAAACCAACAGTTTTGAAGTGTAACTTACTTTTAAGGAGTCTGTAATTTTTGTAGAATCATTGACTTTCACAGAGTCCACTACAAATTCTTCAGTCGCTTTATTTTCTGTTTTTTCTGCTTGCCCTGCCTTTTCATTTTTTTTACAGGCCGTAACTGCCAGGAAAGAAGATAATGCTATAACAGCAATCGTATTTTTCATAATTTATTTTTTTGAGTATATATACAAAAACCATTCAAAAGATGAATGGTTTTGGAAAAAAATATATTTTTTTACTCAGATCACGTCAGACATTACTTTTTAACAAGACTGATTACCTGGTTTTCAAATTTTGAAGCGACGCCCCAGATTTGTTTAAATGCAGGATAGTACTCTTTCGGATAATCTGAACTGTTAATTTTTGTGGTGGTCGTTACCTCCAGCTTATTTCCTTTTTGTACGATAGAATAGGTATATTCTATTTCTTTATCTTCTGTAACAATCTTTTTTTCTTTAGGCATTTCCTCAATCACATATCCTTCCGGAATTTCAAGAGTTACTTTTTTTACTTTCGTGATCGGTGATCCAAAATCGATAGGATATTGTCTTACTTCCGTCTGATCAAATTCATTGGAACTTTTGTTTAAAAACAGCATAGGATTAATGATCATTTTCTTCCCTACTCTGTCAATCAGGTTGGGAGAAGAGAATTTCATACTGCTTTCAAAGTCTCCATTTTCTAAGACTTTTGAATCGATATCCGTAAAGTCCATGGAGAAGTTTTCCTTGTACTGTTTTTTGTATTTCTCAGCATTATCGTCATAGCTGTCTTTTACATACATTGCGTAGGCGCCGGTATCTCTGTCAGAATACGTTCCTGAAATACTTCCGTCGTCATTGATTTTACCATTGACTGTAAGGAAAGTATTACTTGACTTCACATTGGCCATTTGAATCAGAAGAGTCTTGTCTTTGGTGACTAAAATTCCATACTGATTCCAGTTTTTAAGAGGAATCTCATCCAGAGAAGATTGTTTTGAAGTGGCATCATAGATATGCAGCTGGTTATCAATACTGATCGCTGCTAATACAAAATTCATATTGGAAATATTAGGCGAAACCAAGTTGATTAACCCGTTTTCCACCGTAGAAATTACCAACGGATCAGCTTTTAGACCTGCTTCACGAAGCATCATAACAAGAAAAAGACTGATTTCTGCAGCGTTCCCAACTTTAGTTTCCAACAGTTTCCTGATGCCATCTTCTGTGTAGATTCCTTTATCTTTATTCCAGGTAAAGGTTTTTTGAACATAGGAAAAAATAGCATTTGCCTTTTCAAGATCTGTTTTCATTTCTGAAATTCCTGCCGGCATATTTTCTTTTGCCAGTTTTGTTCTTTTCAGTTCTCCTCCAAAATCTTCACTTTCATACAATCTCTTTCCAATCTGATCCCATGAGGAAGAATACAGCTTAAGCTCTCCGAAATTTGTAGAATTCAGCTCAGCACTGATTTTTGTTCTGAAGTTTCTGTCATTTCTTACAAATTTTTCAGTTTTAAAGCCTTTCAGATTTTCATAAGCAAATCTGTAGGTTCTGTATTGTGCACCATATAGGTATCTTTCCTCCATCTCTCTGTACTTAGGAGTAATTCCCCCTGTATAATTTACGTTATATGACATATTAATCGGAGTATCAAAAACGTATTCTGTATTCAGAGAAGGCGTGTCGGATTCTATCAATACTTCAGGAATCATAAATCTGAACGGAGATACAATTTCATATTGATACTCCAGGATTGATCCATTTTTCACACCTGGGAATGCAAATTTTGTGAGAGTAACATATTTATTCTCTTTGCTTTTATATTGAGAACTCTTTTCTACTTTTACAGGAACAGAATTTCCATTTTCAAGATTATAGGTAAAAGCCTTGAATTTACCTAGTGATTCTCTGTTTGAACCGATATTATAGATAGGGATTTCGAGATTCAGCCAATCTTCAGCTTTATCTTTATCATAAATCTTAACTCTGTAAAAATATTTTTTATGCAGATTACCGGTATTGTTATCGATCATAAAATAAGCAGATTTATACAAGATCTCTGCAGGAGCATTTTCATCCAGTAATGATTTGGTTTTAGATAAATCTGCATCATTAAATTTCGGAGGATTCAGAAATTCATATTTCTTCTGAGCATTTACCAGTATTGTGCCGGCTGAGCAAAGAAGCAATACTATTATTTTTTTCATGGCTATATTTTTGTTATTAAAATTTTTGAATTATCCATATTCAGGATCTTTTTTCTGAAACTGATATAGTCATTGTACTTTTCTTTTGGATACAGCCCTTTATTAATCTGTATTTTTCTGATCACTTTTACCTGATCATCACTTTTAACAAAGCTTAGCTTATAAGATCCGAACTCGGAAGTAATGCTTGCGTTATCCGGAGTTTCATCAACTTTATATCCTAAAGGAAGAACAAAGGCAATTTCATATTCATCCTCATAAGACATGCCTACTTCAAAAGGAAGCTCACGGTTTTCATCAGTTTTAAAGACTGCATCATTAAAAATAGGTACCGATCTGAACAACATGCTGTTTCCAGCTTTTTTAGAGAAATTATTGGTTTTAAAATCCAGATCATAGGTAATAACGGCATTGTTTCTGTCGTTATTAAAATTTTTCATTTCAACTTTTTCAAAGTTCAGGATATTAAACCTTTCTTTAACTGCATCATTCTTTTCTTTAGGATTAAGGTTGGCAAATCTCAGATTATCATCATATTGATTTCCGGTATAAGAAAAGTTACCGGTGCCGATAATACTATTATCCTCATTAAGATTAACTCTCAATGTTTGTTTTTCTTTATTCTGTTCTGCTTTATACACCGGTGTATTGATCAGTTCGATTCCTTTCGGAGTCACAGCAAGTACATTTCTGTCGGTAGTACTGTAATTTAAATGGTTAAAAGCAATTTGCTGAGAGGTATTTTCAAGCCATATATTTCCTTTTTCTGTTGGAACCATAAGAATAATATGATTTCCTCCCATAGAAGGAAATTCGGGATCAAAAGAAACCTGTGACCGACTGGAGGTAATGATGCAATAATTGGAAGGAATCCCTGCTTCATTCAGAAGAACTTTCATATAATTCGTAAGCCCCTTGCAATCTCCATAGCCTTTTTTCTGAACCTCATCCGGCATCATAGGCTGCCATCCACCTATTCCCAAAGCCACAGCAATATATCGGCTTTTGTTCTGCATGTACTGATAGATTTTCTTTACTTTATCTTCTACAGATCCCTGTAATTGTAAAGAGGCTACCTCAGCTTTAATAGCAGGAGTAGATACAGAAACAGGTACCAAAAGATCATTGTAAATCCAGGTTCCGAAATCTGTCCAGTTATTCAAAGTTCCCTGTTTCCCTGCAAGGCTGAATTTTGTAAGTGCAAAGTTGACCGCAGGTAAGATTTTAACAGGCTCTGGAATCATAAAAGCATCGTCAATAGCAGGTACATTTTTGTATGAATAGGTTTTATCATTTCCACTACCGCTTTCTATCACAGAGGTATAATTGTATTTTGAAGGGTAAATTTTAGATCTGAGTTCTATTCCAGAAGTGTTAACGATTTTAAACTGTGCTTCTTCAAGAGATATTTTAGTAGAAGTAAAAGGTACAAAATCCGGGATAAAAACAGTGTCTTCATCTTCAGCTTCATAGGAAAAATCAATAGTATAAGGATATTGCACCGGTGTATATGAATAAACCAATATCCTGTTATCAGAATAAAAAACTCCCTGAGGATTGTTCGCTACGTCTTTAAAATCAGATTTTGAAACACTTTTAATTTTTTTGCCGGTCTCATCGTAAATCGTAAGTTTTATGTTTGAAATACTTTTTGATTTATCATAAGGGATGTAAGCTACTGCCTCATCGTCACCGTCTTTATTTAAGACTGTAATTATCTTATTTTTCTGATATTTTATTTCATCGATTTTATTGATCTGAACGGTTGTAAATTCTTTTCGGATTACAGCACTCGCATTTTTCTTTAAATTCTCAGGAATGGCAGAGGCAGGATAGCTCTGTGCGAAATATAATGAGGCGGTAGATAATGCCCCGAGGACTAATATTTTCATCATAGTTATTAAGATGGTACAAAAATAATAAAATCTTAATAACTGTTAAAAAAATATAAAAGGCTCCAACATGTGAAGCCTTCAACCTAATACTTAAAAAAGTACTGTTTTAAATGTACCTATAAGGCAATGAACACATTATCAACTTTTCATTGCTTATTTCTGAAAAGTTAAAACAGAATATTTATATTCATTCTATATTGAAATAAGAATATATATTCTGTAACATGAAGGGATAAACTTCAAATTGTCTGTACTCAAATTTATAATAATTTACAATCCATATGATTCAAATACTGTAGAATTAATAATAACGGGAAGTACAATTAATTCTACAATCCTATCGATGATTAATAAAAAAAAGACTTCAGCAATGAAGTCTTTTAATTTTTTTCTTTCTATTTAATCATTCGGGACCAGTTTACTGTCAAAACGATCACTTCCCAATCCCAATACAGGAATAAAAATAAATCCGAAAAGGAGAATCAGAATAGTGTACAGAGGTGTTTCTTTCGCAAAGCCTTTGGCAAGTCTGTCATATACCACCCAGCATGCATAAATGTTTACCAATGGAATAAAGAAAAGAATGATCCACCAAATCGGCTTTTTCACAATTTCCAGTAATACGATCGTGTTGTAAATAGGAATAAAGGCAGCCCAGGCATCTTGTCTTCCTGCTTTCTGGAAGATTTTGTACATGCAGTATCCATAGAATATATAGCAAAGCAGTCCGAAGAACATTGTTCCGATCCCTAATCCTGCAGCAACTGCACCAGAAGCCGCATCTGCTCCGTTGTAAGGATCTGTTTGTAAAAGAGTTAACATATTATTGTTTTTTTGGTTTATCCAAATATAAAAAAAGCTTCTAAATAATCAGAAGCTTTTTTATTATATTTTTAAAAAGGTTTATGCATCAATTTTTGCATATTTCGCATTTTTCTCGATAAATTCTCTTCTTGGCGGAACTTCATCTCCCATCAGCATTGAGAAAATACTGTCTGCTTCCACTGCATTATCAATGGTTACCTGCTTCAGAATTCTGTGTTCAGGATTCAATGTAGTTTCCCACAACTGTTCAGGGTTCATCTCTCCAAGACCTTTGTAACGTTGTACCTCTACTCCTTTTCCGTCCGGAGACATTTCTAAAGTAAATTCCTCACGCTCTTTTTCGTTATAAGCATACACTTTTTTATTTCCTTTCTTTAAAAGGTATAAAGGCGGTTGAGCGATATAGATATAACCATTCTCAATAAGTTCCTTCATATATCTGAAGAAGAAAGTAAGAATCAGTGTTGAAATGTGAGATCCGTCAATATCGGCATCGGTCATAATCACGATCTTGTGGTATCTTAATTTTGCCAGGTTCAATGCTTTGCTGTCTTCCTCAGTCCCTACAGAAACCCCAAGAGCAGTATAGATATTTCTGATCTCTTCGTTATCATATACTTTGTGAAGCATAGATTTCTCTACGTTCAGAATTTTACCTCTTAACGGAAGGATAGCCTGGAAGTGTCTGTCTCTTCCCTGTTTGGCCGTACCCCCTGCGGAATCTCCCTCTACAAGGAAGATTTCAGATTCTGCCGGATCTTTTGATGAACAGTCTGATAATTTCCCTGGAAGACCGGAACCACCCATCGGAGATTTTCTCTGAACCATTTCACGGGCTTTCTTAGCGGCCTGCCTTGCTTTTGCCGCCAAAACCACTTTCTGAACGATCTGTTTCGCTTCATTTGGGTTCTCTTCAAGGAAATTCGTAAGCATTTCCCCAACAATTTTATCTACAGCTCCGGAAACTTCAGAGTTTCCTAATTTTGTTTTAGTCTGTCCTTCAAACTGAGGTTCCATTACTTTTACAGAAACTACAGCTGTTAATCCTTCACGGAAATCATCTCCTGTAACTTCTACTTTCTCTTTCTGTGGAATTCCTAAATCATCAGCATATTTTTTAAGGGTTCTCGTTAAAGCACGTCTGAAACCTGCAAGGTGAGTTCCTCCTTCATGAGTGTTGATGTTGTTGACGTAAGAGTGAAGATTTTCGTTGAAAGAAGTGTTGTAACGCATTGCTACTTCTACAGGAATATCGTCTCTTTCTCCTTCCATGAAGATCACATGCTCCATGATAGATTCACGGTTGCCATCAATATAAGCAACGAATTCTTTTAATCCGCCTTCAGAATGGAAAACTTCTGAACGGAAAGATCCGTCTTCCAGTTTTTCTCTTTCATCCGTTAAAGTAATGGTAATTCCTTTATTAAGATAAGAAAGTTCTCTTAAACGGCTTGCTAATGTATCGTAATTATAAATTAGTTCTGTAAAAATGGTATCATCCGGCTGGAAAAACTGCTTGGTACCTCTTTTTTCGCTGTGACCAATCTCCTCAACACCTGTCTGGGCTTTTCCTCTTGAATAAATCTGCTGGTAAACGTTTCCGTCTCTGTAAACCGTAGTGATCATCTCGTTGGAAAGAGCATTCACACACGAAACCCCAACCCCGTGAAGACCTCCTGAAACCTTATAAGAGTCTTTGTCAAACTTACCTCCGGCTCCAATTTTTGTCATTACCACTTCAAGGGCAGATTTCTGCTCTTTTTCGTGGAAATCAACCGGGATACCTCTACCGTTATCACTTACTTCAATTCCGTTTCCTTCCTTGATGCTAACGAAGATCGTGTCGCAGTACCCTGCCAATGCCTCGTCAATAGAGTTATCTACTACTTCATAAACCAAGTGGTGAAGTCCTCTGACTCCTACATCACCAATGTACATTGAAGGACGCATACGAACGTGTTCCATTCCTTCCAATGCCTGAATACTACTAGCTGTATATTGTTTTTGACTCATATTAAAAATTAAAAATCCTGCTATATGCAAAGACTCACAAATATCGTGATTTTTTTCGAGGTATGAAAGTTAAAAAGTGTCAAAAAAATGTGGAGTTTTCTTTAGAAAATAAGGATTAGTGAGCCGGTAAAAGAAACAAAATTAAAATGTATTGATGAGATAGCAACTGTTGTAAATCATATTCAACATCAATAATTTATGCTTAAATTTATTATCTGAAAAGTTGAAATTATGGATGATTTTATTGCAGCACGCGCTCAGATGGCACTCTCTCTGGGCTTTCATATCATATTCTCCTGTGTGGGTATGGTGATGCCTTTTCTGATGGCTTTTGCCCATTGGAAATATCTGAAAACCAATAACGAGGTATATAAAGGACTTACAAAAGCATGGAGTAAAGGGGTGGCTATCCTTTTTGCAACGGGAGCCGTTTCAGGAACAATGCTTTCTTTTGAACTTGGCCTTTTATGGCCCGGGTTTATGAAACATGCAGGTCCGATTTTCGGGATGCCTTTTTCTCTGGAAGGAACAGCCTTTTTCATCGAAGCGATTGCCATTGGTTTCTTTTTATACGGATGGGAAAGATTCAATAAATGGTTTCACTGGTTCTGTGGTTTTCTTGTAGGAGTAAGCGGGCTGGCTTCCGGAATTCTGGTGGTAGCAGCCAACTCATGGATGAATTCTCCCACCGGTTTTGATTATATTAACGGACAGTATCTTAATATAGATCCTATCAAAGCGATGTTCAATGATGCATGGTTTCCTCAGGCTCTTCATATGACAGTTGCTGCTTTTTGTGCAACAGGATTTGCAGTTGCAGGAGTTCATGCTTTTATGATTATGCGAAAAAGAAATATTGAATTCCATACCAAAGCTTTTAGAATTGCCGTAGGTTTTGCCTTGATCGGAGCATTCGGAGCACCTCTAAGCGGTGATGTTGCTGCAAAGTCGGTAGCAGAAAGACAGCCTATCAAACTGGCAGCTATGGAAGCTCATTTTGAAACGGAAAAAGGGGCTTCATTTGTGATTGGAGGAATTCCTGATGAAGAAAAAGAAGAAGTAAAATATGCAGTGAAAATTCCAAAAGTGTTGAGTTTTCTGGTAAGTAATGATTTTAATTCTGAAGTAAAAGGTCTTAAGGATTTCCCTAGAGATGAATGGCCTCCGATTGCAGTTGTTCATTATGCTTTTCAGATTATGATCTTCTTTGGTGTGATTATGATTGTTATTGGAGCTGTCTATTTGTATGCCTTCTTCTTCAGAAAAGAATGGCTGAATAAAAACTGGTTATTAAAAACCTTTTTAATCGCAACACCTTTTGGATATATTGCTCTGGAAGCGGGATGGACGGTAACAGAAGTAGGAAGACAGCCCTGGATTATTTATGGAATTATGAGGACAGCAGATGCGGTAACTCCTATGCCGGGAATACAGTATTCATTCTATTTCTTTACGGCTATTTTCGTATCATTATCATTGATCCTTGTTTTCCTTTTAAAGAGACAGATTCAAATGGTACCGAAGCTTTACGATCCTACCGATGCTCAGTTTAACGATAAAAACAAAAAATCATGATTTACATTGTAATAGGTTTTCTCTGGCTATCCATCTGTCTTTATATTATTCTGGGTGGAGCTGACTTTGGAGCAGGTATTGTAGAAATGTTCACCAATAAAAAAGCCCGCCATAAAACCCATGAGATTATGTATGAATCTATTGCTCCTGTTTGGGAAGCCAATCACATGTGGCTGATTATTGCCATCGTTATCCTTTTTGTTGGCTTTCCGGAGATTTATACCACTATGTCTACTTATCTTCACATTCCTTTAGTCTTAATGCTTTTAGGAATTATTGCAAGGGGAACAGCTTTTACGTTCAGGCATTATGATGCTGTGAAAGACAATTGGCAGGTTTTATACACTCATATTTTCTACTACGCAAGCCTTTTAACACCTTTCTTTTTAGGGTTAATTGCTGCTGCAACAGTTTCACATTCTATCAATCCTGATGCTGTAGGTTTTCTGGATTTGTATGTATTCAGCTGGCTGAACTGGTTTGGGGTTTCTGTGGGCTTATTTACGGTAGCCCTTTGTGCTTATCTTGCATCTATATTTTCATTAAGAGAAACCCGTGATAAGGCCGATCTTTTGTTAATGATAAGAAAATCCAAGCAGACCATGATCTTTGTTGTGATAACCGGAATACTGGTATTCGCAACCGCTTATATTTCAGACATTCCTCTTTTGATGTGGGTATTTTCTAAACCTTTGGGTATTATGGCGATTGCTTTTGCCACCATTGCCTTGTTGCTTATTCTAAGAGCGA
The DNA here is from genome assembly GCF_050470705.1 of Chryseobacterium sp. NRRL B-14798. NCBI lineage: Bacteria > Pseudomonadati > Bacteroidota > Flavobacteriia > Flavobacteriales > Weeksellaceae > Chryseobacterium > Chryseobacterium sp. NRRL B-14798. The sequence continues at coordinate 3,484,242 of NZ_JBFLUL010000005.1, forward strand.
TGAACCGTCAGAAGCTGCTTCCCGTACGTGCTTTGGCAGGATTCCAGATGGTGATGATTTTAGTAGCGGCAACGTATCAGCATAATCCGGATATTATTTTATTAGGAAACGGACAGCATCTTTCATTACTGGAACATATGGCTCCTGAAAAAACTATCGCTGCATTGGGATGGGCATTGATGCTGGGATCACTATTTATTCTTCCTTTCTTATTTTATCTGATGGCTTCTTTCAGTAAGTTAAGAAAATAAATATATGCAGACTTATAAAGACAAAACAGAACTCATTGAAGAGCTAAAGAAAAGATATCTTCTCTATGATCAGGAATTTAATGATATCAAAGAAGAGGACAAAGATCTTTTGCAGCCGGGAGTTGATAAAACTCCATCACAAAATATTTCCTATCAATTGGGTTGGACTCACCTCCTTTTACAATGGGAATCTGATGAAAGCAAAGGAATTGAAGTAAAAACTCCCACTCCTGAATACAAATGGAATAACCTGGGAGGATTGTACCAGTCTTTTTATAATCAATATGGTTCTCATACTTTACAAGAACAAAGAGAACTGCTTCGAAATCAGGTGGATGAAATTATCAACTGGATAGAAAGCCTTGATGATGATATACTATTTATTCCTGGCAAAAGAAAATGGGCAACTACTCCCGCCCAATGGCCGGTCTGGAGATGGATTCATATCAATACCGTGGCTCCGTTTAAAAACTTCAGGGCACAGCTTCGGAAATGGAAAAAAGAAAAAGGTACAGCATAGCACTGTACCTTTTTTATTTATGTTTTCTGAGAAATCTTAAGCCAGTTTCATCAAAAGATTTTCATCAATCTTCTCCACTTTCACAATATTGTTTTTTGTTAAATTCTTGGAAGCTTTATCCCATTTTTTACCGGATAACTGGCTTCTTTCTTTTACTTCAGCCAAAGCCATTGGCTCTTCCTGAGAATTAAGGATTTCAAGGATTACTTTTTCATCCTCTCCTAATTCAATTTGTGGAACTGCTTTTTCAGGTCTCATCTGAGGGAAGAATAATACTTCCTGGATTGAGGCATTATTCGTTAAGAACATAATTAATCTGTCCATACCGATTCCTAATCCTGAAGTTGGTGGCATACCGTATTCCAGCGCTCTTAAGAAGTCCTGATCGATGAACATCGCTTCATCATCTCCTCTTTCAGATAACGCCATCTGTGCTTCAAAACGTTCTCTCTGATCGATAGGATCATTAAGCTCTGAATATGCATTAGCGATTTCTTTACCGCATACCATTAATTCAAAACGCTCTGTTAAACCTTCTTTGCTTCTGTGTTTCTTTGTCAGTGGAGACATTTCGATCGGATAATCCGTAATGAAAGTTGGCTGAATGAAGTTTCCTTCACATTTCTCACCGAAGATCTCATCGATTAATTTTCCTTTACCCATCGTCTCATTTACTTCGATACCGATAGACTTGGCGAAATCATATAATTCCTGCTCAGTTTTTCCGGTAATATCGAAGCCTGTAAACTTCAGGATCGCTTCTGTCATGGAAACTCTTGGATAAGGAGCTTTGAAATCTACTTCATGTTCCCCGAATGTAGCTTTTGTAGTTCCGTTTACCTGGATAGCACAGAATTCCAGTAATTTCTCAGTGAAATCCATCATCCAGTTATAATCTTTGTAAGCTACATAGATTTCCATAGCGGTAAACTCAGGGTTGTGAGTTCTGTCCATTCCTTCATTTCTGAAGTTTTTAGAGAACTCGTATACTCCGTCAAAACCACCTACGATCAGTCTTTTCAGATATAATTCGTTGGCAATTCTTAAATATAATGGAATATCCAGCGCATTGTGGTGCGTGATAAACGGTTTAGCTGCTGCTCCACCAGGAATTGACTGTAGAATTGGTGTTTCCACTTCAAAATACCCTGCATCATTAAAGAATGTTCTCATGGCATTGAACAATTTTGTTCTTTTCACGAAAATTTCTTTTACCTGTGGGTTTACCGTTAAATCTACGTAACGCTGTCTGTATCTTAATTCAGGATCTGTAAAACCATCGTGTACTACTCCGTTTTCATCAGTTTTAGCCTGAGGCAGCGGGCGTAAAGCCTTTGTAAGAAGCGTAAAGTTTTTCACTAAAACCGTCTTCTCTCCTACCTGAGTAGTAAACAATTCCCCCTCAATACCGATAATATCTCCAATATCCAGAAGGTGTTTGTATACTTCATTATACAGTTCTTTATCTTCACCGGGACAGATCTCGTCTCTGTTGAAGTAAACCTGGATTTTTCCTTTAGAATCCTGCAATTCTGCAAAAGAAGCCTTTCCTTGAATTCTGCGGGACATCAATCTACCAGCGATCTTCACCTGTTTACTTTCAGAAAAATCCTGTTTTATAGATTCTGTAGTATCTGTAATTGTATACTCATCCGCAGGGAACGCATTAATCCCCATTTCAGTAAGCTTATTCAGCTTTTCTCTTCTAATGATTTCTTGTTCTGATAATTGCATTTCTTATTTTTCTAAAAGCGTACAAATTTAGGCATTTTTGACATGACCGTCAATGGCTTTTTTAAGAAATTTTAAAAAGTGGTAAAGATGCGGGGTATTGGGGTTCGGGATACGTGTTTAGAGATCAAAGATTTGAATGATTGTGCTATAACATTAAACTTTGAACTTTGAATTTTAAATCAACCAGCTTTTTCTGTCTTTTCGGGGAATAAACGTCCACGCCAGCATTCTGCTTACTTTTTGTCCCTGAGCCATATCAATAGTTCTCACCTCTACAGCATTTACTTTCTTTAAAAGATTGTTGAGTTTATTGAGATTGTCTTTTTTCGAAACCAGACACGTGAACCAAAGAACCTGTGATGAAAACAATGTGCTTTCATTGATCATTTTAGTAATAAAAGCAAGTTCACCACCTTCACACCAAAGTTCAGACTGCTGTCCGCTGAAGTTAAGAAGAGGTTTCGTTTTCTTTGATTTACTAAGATTTTTTGTTTTTCTGATATTCCCTTTCATGGCAGATTCTTCAGAATCATGAAAAGGAGGATTGCACATGGTGAAAGTAAATCTGTCTTCCGGACCAATGATATTGGTAAAGATATGATCAGCATCAGGCTGGCTTTTTAACTGAATAACAGAGGAAAGATCTTCATTTTGATCCAGAATGTGTTGAGCATTTTTCAAAGAATCCTGGTTGATATCCGTTCCCAGAATGGTCCAGCCATAAGATTTGCAGCTGATTAAAGGATACACGAGATTCGCGCCTGTTCCTATGTCTAATCCTTTTACAGAATTTCCTGTGGGAATTTTGTTAAGTGGTTCACCTAATAGATCGGCAATATAATGTACATAGTCTGCTCTTCCCGGGATCGGTGGACAAAGATTGGTATCGGGAATATCCCAGCCTTTAATGTTGTAGAAATGTAAGAGTAAGGCTTTATTGAGCAGTTTAACTGCTTGAGGAATGCTGAAATTAATGGTTACTGTCTGATAGGCATTTGTAAAAACATAGTGTTTCAGTTCCGGCACACAAGAAATAAGCTGATCAAAATCGTAGGAATTACGATGCAGATTTCTTGTGTGCAGACTGGATTTTTCAGCAGACATATTTTATTTCTTCTGACTTAAAATATATTCCACCATTTTTTTGGCATCTTCTTTAGATACCTGAGGATGGGCAGCCATAGGGACATTTCCCCATACTCCACTTCCGCCTTCTATAATTTTGGAAGCCAGCAGTTCAGTATCCTTTTCAGAGTACTTTCCTGCAATTTCCTGATAAGAAGGTCCTATCATTCTCTCATTCACAGAATGGCAGCCTGAGCAGTCCAATGTTTCCATGATCTGATCACCGGAAAGATTAGATTGAGCAGGTTCTGAAACAGCTGTAGTTTCAGAAGAAGATGCCACTTCTGCTGTATTTTCTTTTTTAGAACAGGAAATGATCATAAGCCCCAGTGTTCCTGCCAAAAGTATTTTTTTCATTATTTCTTCGCTGTAGAATCTGTTTTAGCAGCTTCAGGTGCAGTTGCAGCAGCTGGAGCAGCAGTTTTAGCAGTAGAATCTACCACAGTAGTTGCTTCCGGTTCCTCAAGCATTGTGTTGCTATCCTGTAAAGAGTGATCTGGCTTTTTTTTGCAGCTTGCTAATAATAAACCTCCGATAAATGCGATTGCTAATACTTTTTTCATTTTTTTCTAATTTGGAAGCAAAAATATAAAAAATAAACTTTTAAACTTATGACAAATGTTTTCTTTAGGAAATATTTTTGAGATCAGGATCTTAACAACTGATAAAAAAAATAATTCAAACATGGGAGAATTTTAAATCAGGTTAGTATTTTTGTATATCGGATGATCCGAGCCAAAAATCAACGTATTAATTTAAAAATGTATGACCAGAAAACATGTATTGGGTACAGCTTGCTTTGCTATACTCTCTTCTTTCCTTTTTTCATGTGATAATTCATCCAATGAACCACAATCAGAATATTCTGATAAAATTGAATCGGTGACGCTTTTAAAAACGACAAAATCCTGGGACGGAACTACGTATCCTGCTTACCCCGCAACTCAGCCGGAAATTTCAGTCCTTAAAATTGCTGTACCTCCCAACTCGGCACTGAGCTGGCATAAACATCCTGTGATTAATGCTGCTTATGTAGAAAAAGGTGAAATTCAGATTGAAAGAAAAGAGGATGGAAAAACGCAATGGATAAGAAAAGGTCAGGTACTTCCTGAAATGGTTAATACCGGCCACAGAGGTAAAACCGGAGACCTCGGAGCAACGCTGATTGTTTTCTACAGCGGAACTCCGGATATTCCTTTATCTGAGCCAGTACAATAAATAGTTCAAACGCCAGGTTCGCAAAGTAATGATGATAAAAATTTATTTTTTTGTTCGCAAAGGCACTTCATTCAGCTAATAACAGCTCTTTTGCTAAGTTAAACGCCCTTGTGATCATTTTAACAGTCATTTAATAACATCTTTGCGATCTCAGCGTTTAAATAAAAGATTATTATAGTTATCTTTAATCCATGATTTTAATTTCAAAAATTCTGTTTTTCACCAGCCATCATGGTTTTTATACTGTGGTTCTGTTGTTTGCATTCTTTGGATTGCTCTCCTATCTGACCAAAAAAGCATGGTTTTTGATTCCGATCATTCCACTTGCTATATTGAATGGTTTTGGAGGACAGTTTCTAAATGCATGGTTTTTAAACAAATACGGAGTAGAAAGCACAGCTATTATCACCTCTGATGTAGAAACCAATTCTACTCTGAATGACATGTACATCCACGATTATGAAGCCATTGTAAAGAAACAGGACGGAAAATATACCACTACCTTTTTCTCCACTACTACTGCAGCCATTTATCCTATCAGAAATTCAATCAGAATTCCGGGTGATAAGGATATTCCTGTAAAATACATTCCAGGATATGAAAAAAACATGGTCATCCTTTATGATCAATCCAGGGAAGGAAAAATTGTATTACAAAATGAAAAAATGGTTCCTGTGAATTCTGCAAGAATCAAATATGAAGCAGACAGAACAAATAAACAATTCATTGAAGAATATATTGCTGCATTGGAAGATTATGTAAAAGACTATGATGATGAAACTTACAGAGAAAAAATCAAAGTATTGAAACAAGAACTCAAACAGCTTAAATAAGAGGTTTCAATGTTAAGTTTTTTTATTTTCAGAAATTTTTTCGTCTTTGTATAAAAAAAATTTCTACATTTGTCCTATGTTTAAAATGAACAACAATATTTGGTGGTGGCTTTCAAACTCTTCGTCGGGTCTGAAGGTATTGTCATGTTGTTAATTACAGCAGAAATAATCAAAAAACAATATATAGGCTTTGACGGATACCGTTAAAGCCTTTTTTTATTCCTTAATCTCAAAAAACAATAAAATGTTGACCAAAACAATTACAATAAAAACCGTTTCGAAAAAAACACTGGGAGACCTTCATACTCCCATGAATATTTACCTTAAGATCAGGGATAAATTCCGTGATACGATTCTTCTGGAAAGTTCAGATTCAAAAAGTATTGATAATAACTTTTCCTTCATCGCCGTGAATGCCATTGCCGGAATTGAGGTGAAAAATCTTAACGAATATGAAATCAAGATTCCTTCTTCTGCTCCCGTAAAGCAATTTATTATGGAGCGAAATATAACAGATGTATTTGAAGAGTTCCGTCAGATTTTTAAATGTGAAGAAACCAATGATCCTATTGAGCAGACGGCTCAGAGCCTTTTTGGCTACACAAGTTTTGAAGCAGTACAGTTTTTTGAAAACATCAGCCTTAAAGCACAAAGCAAGGAAGTAGAGATTCCTGTTTTAAGGTATAGATTGTACCAATATGTGATTGCTATCAATCATTTTAATGATGAAATGTATATTATTGAAAACTGTATTGATGGCGTAAAATCTGAATTCCATCTGTTGGAAAACCTCATTAAAAATCAGAATACTCCGGTTTACCCATTTGAGAAAACAAGCGAAGAAACATCTAATATTACAGATGAAGAGTATATTGAACTGGTAAAAACAGCTCAGAAACACTGTATGCGCGGAGATGTCTTCCAGCTGGTTCTGAGCAGAAGATTTGAACAGAAATTCAAAGGTGATGAGTTCAACGTGTATCGTGCTTTGAGAAATATCAATCCTTCTCCTTACTTATTCTATTTTGATTACGGAAATTACAAATTATTCGGATCGAGTCCTGAAAGCCAGTTAATCATCAAAAACAATAAAGCAATTATTCACCCGATTGCAGGAACATCTAAAAGAACAGGAAATTTTGAAGCTGACCTTGAAGCTATTGAAGTTCTGAAAGCTGATCCTAAAGAAAACGCAGAACATACCATGCTGGTGGATCTGGCAAGAAATGATCTTGGAAAACTTGGAAAAAATGTAACGGTTACCAAGCTTAAAGAAATCCAGCTGTTCTCGCATGTTATTCATATGGTAAGTGAGGTGACTGCAGATGTTGCTGATGACATCAATCCTCTGGAAATGGTTTCCGCTACTTTCCCTCAGGGAACACTGAGCGGTGCACCCAAGCATAAAGCGCTTCAGCTGATCAATCAATATGAAAAAGATTCCCGCGGCTATTATGGCGGCTGTATCGGAATCATCGGACTGAACGGAACCTGCAACCAGGCCATTATGATCAGAACTTTCTTAAGTAAAAACAATACCTTATTTTATCAGGCTGGTGCCGGTCTTGTAGCAAAATCTGTCCCTGAAAGTGAATTACAGGAAGTCAACAACAAACTGAATGCACTGAAAAAAGCAGTAGAAAAAGCAGAAAAAATAGTTGAAAAATAAACCCACCAGCTAGCAACAAAAAAAAACCAGCAACTATCTAACAAAAAAAGCAATGAACAGCAATATAAACACTCAGCAGACGCCACTTAAAGTTCTCGTTTTCGACAATTACGACAGCTTTACCTATAACCTTGTTCAGATTATTGAAAGAATTCTGAACCAAAGAGTAGATGTGGTAAGAAACGATGAAATTACCCTTGAAGAGATTGGAAAATACGACAAAATCATCCTTTCTCCCGGTCCCGGAATTCCTGAAGAAGCAGGTATTTTATTAGACCTTATTAAAGAATATGCTCCTTCAAAAAGTATCCTTGGAGTATGTCTCGGACAGCAGGCCATTGCTGAAGCTTTCGGAGGAAGTCTGATCAACCTGTCTGAAATCTTTCACGGAGTGGCTACCACTACCGATCTGGTGAAAGAAGATACCAAATTATTTAAGGATTTACATTCAGGATTGGAAGTAGGAAGATACCACAGCTGGGCAGTCAATACTGAAGATTTTCCGGAAGAACTGGAAATTACGGCTGTAGATAAAGATGGAATGATCATGGCTTTGCAGCACAAAACCTATGATGTACACGGAGTACAGTTTCACCCTGAAAGCATTTTAACGCCGGAAGGAGAAGTAATCATTAAAAACTTTCTGTTGTCATGAAAACCTTAGAAAGTCCTTCAACAACCATAAAAATACCACAAATGAAAGAAATACTTCAATACCTGTTCAACCATAATACGCTTTCAAAATCAGAAGCGAAGGCTACCATGATTGAGATTGCACAGAATAAATTCAACGCTGCGGAAGTGACTGCTTTTATCAGTGTTTTTCTGATGCGGAATATCACATTGAAAGAGCTGGAAGGTTTCAGAGAAGCATTATTACAGATGGCTGTTCCTGTAAACATCGATGCCAGTGATGCGATTGATATTGTAGGAACCGGAGGAGACGGAAAAGATACCATCAATATATCCACTCTGGCCAGTTTTGTAGTAGCCGGAGCCGGACAGAAGGTAATAAAACATGGAAATTACGGTGCTTCTACCACTACAGGCTCTTCCAATGTACTGGAAGAACTGGGATACCAGTTTAAAAACAACTCAGAACAATTGAATGAAGATCTTGAAAGGGCTAACATCTGCTTTTTGCACGCTCCTTATTTTCATCCTGCGCTGCAATCTGTTGGATTATTAAGAAAATCGCTGGGATTAAGAACTTTCTTTAACCTTTTGGGTCCTTTGGTCAATCCGGCAAAGCCCCGATATTCAATGATTGGAGTTTATAATCTGGAAATTGCAAGAATTTATCAGTATCTTCTTCAAAAGGAAGAACGTGAATTTATTCTGGTACATGGTCTTGACGGATATGATGAAATAAGTCTTACCGGCGACAGCAAAATCATCACCAAAAACGGAGAAGAAATTTATTCTGCAGAAGATTTAGGTTTCAATCCGGTAACGCTGGAAGATATTAAAGCAGGAAACTCCATTCGGGAAACGGCAAAAATATTTATGAATATTCTGGAAGGAAACGGTACAGAACAGCAGAACTCAGTAATTCTTGCCAACGCTTCAGCCGCACTTTACAACACCCATAAATTCGGGACCTATGATAATTGTCTTCTCATGGCTGATGAAAGTCTGCAAAGCGGAAAAGCATTGAATAGTTTTAATCTTTTGATCCAATAAGATTCACCATTCATTTGCAAAGCAAAATTCACTATTGACTACATTACAGACACAAAAAAATGACTATACTGGATAAAATTATTGAACGAAAAAAAGAGGAGGTTGCTGCTGCAAAATTGCGCATTTCCCTCGACCGGTTAAAAGACACCTCTTTTTTTGGAAGACCAACCAATTCATTAAAAGAATCTATCAAAAATAAGAGCGGAATTATCGCTGAATTTAAGAGACAATCACCTTCAAAAGGGATCATCAATAATAATGTACAGCCTTTGGAAGTAGTTTCTGCTTACGAAAATTCTGGAGCCAGCGGAGTTTCTATCCTGACTGATCATGATTTTTTCGGAGGAGATTTAAATGATATTCTCACTGTAAGAAATGACATCAATATTCCGATTCTGCGAAAAGATTTTATGATTGATGAATACCAGTTTTATGAAGCTAAAAGCATCGGTGCTGATGTTGTCCTGCTGATCGCATCGTGCCTTTCACCGGATCAGGTACAGGAATTCACAGAATTAGCTCACCAACTGAAAATGGAGGTTTTACTGGAAATTCATACAGAAGATGAACTGAAGCATTTCAATTCAGAAATTGATTTGGCAGGCATTAATAACAGAAACCTTAAAGATTTTAAAGTAGATCTTCAGCATTCCGTTCAGCTGAAAAACCAGCTTCCAAAAGGCGTTTTGTCTGTTGCAGAAAGCGGTATTTACAATCTTAAAGATTTTCAGTTTTTAAAAGAAAAAGGATTTGACGGTTTCCTGATGGGAGAATATTTCATGAAAAATACAGATCCGGCCAAAGCTTTTGAAGAATTTGCTTCTCAAATTTAAACTCAATAACAATGAACCTGCAACCTACAACCTCAAACCTGCCACCTCAACTCAAAGTCTGCGGTCTTACAAAACCGGATCAGATTCAGGAATTGATTGCTATGAAAACAGATTTTCTCGGTTTTATCTTCTATGAAAAATCACCGAGGTATGTTTTGAATCATCTGAGTCTGGAAGAACTCTCAAGTATTGACCACCAGGGAAAAGTGGGCGTTTTTGTTAATGAAGAAGCAGATATCATTGTAAAGATCGTTCAGTCTGCAGATTTGAATTTTGTACAGCTTCATGGTGATGAAAATAACGATTTTATTGCTGAACTAAGACAAAAACTGAATCCTAAGGTTGGAATCATTAAAGTAATCAGAATAGGAAATATTGATGCTGATAACAAAGATAAAATAGCACAAACTCTTTCCTCCAACCAGCAACCTGTCACCTACTACCTATTCGATACAGACAGTAAAGCATTTGGCGGAACGGGAAAACAATTCGACTGGAATATTCTGAATGAATTTGAGATTCCACTGCCCTACTTTCTAAGCGGCGGAATTTCTGAAGATAATATCTGTGATGTAAAAACATTGAAGCAACAGCCTTTCGCTTTGGATATCAATTCAAAGTTTGAAACAGAACCCGGCAGTAAAAATATTGACAGGATAAAAAAATTTAAAACCCAATTTCAACAAAATAAATAACACATAAAAAACACAAGGATGAATATACATTTGCTAAAAAAGACATTTTATAAAACATTATTTCCGCCTAAATTCGGGAATGAAAAAATCCAGAATCTGTACCACTTTGTTGCACAGAACGACAGCAATACAGAACATTGGGAAGCAGGTGGATTATTGTCTGATTTCATTTGTATTATTAAAGATTTTGAAGAAAGTGATATCCAGTATTTTTTTGAAAGAATCAGTTTATGGAACAGTTATTATCTGGTTATTATTTCAGATAAATTTTTGGAAAACCATGTAAAATCCAGTGTAAAGTATGACCTGGGATTGATTTATTCTAAAATTTTTCTGCTTTACGAGGATTCCGATCCTTATTTTCTGATTGACAACCTTGAAATTGCCATTACCATGTATCAGTCGAAAATAGATAAAGCAACCTTAATTGACTTAATGCATAAAATAGAATTATTATATTATAAAAAGCTGATTACCAAACAGCAGTACGATTACCATCTCACATTTATTAATAGTTTGAACCCATGAAATATCACGTAAAAGAAACGAAAGATTTAACAGAAGCCGAAATAAAGCACATCCTGGAACTTTGGGATATTTCCGCATGGAACACCATGAAATCATCCTACTTCCGCTCTTTTTTTAAAGACTCGGAATTTCATTTTCTGATGGATGCGGATGAAAGCATATTGGCCATTATGAGAGTGAATTTTGATTTCACCTTACAAATAGAAAACACATCATATACATTCGCAGAAGCTGTAGGACTTGTGGCAGCTCATAAAAAGAAAGGATATGGTGCTGCATTGGTAAACAATTTCAAAGAAAATGTTATTCAGAGAAATTTAGAGACAATTGGTTTCTGCCATTCGGATCTGCGTCCTTTTTATGAAAAGTGTGACATCGAAATTCTTCATGATAAAGCTAGAATGATCAAAGAAAGTATCGGCTCGGAGTGGGTAAATTCTGAAGATGATGATATTTTGATTTTTCATACCTCGCAGAAAAGAAAAGAGCTGCTCAACCGGCTGAGTTCACAAAACAATGCTTATTTAATAACTAAAGAATAAAAAATGAATTATAAAAACCCCGATGAAAACGGATATTATGGAGAGTTTGGAGGTGCTTTTATCCCCGAAATGCTCTATCCTAATGTAGAAGAACTGCAAAAAAACTATCTCGAAATCATAGAGTCTGAAGATTTTCAGGCCGAGTATCAGGATTTGCTGAAAAACTATGTTGGGCGGGCCACTCCTTTATATTTTGCTAAAAATTTAAGTCAGAAATACAAGACTCAGATCTATCTGAAACGGGAGGATCTCAACCATACCGGAGCTCATAAAATCAATAATGCCCTGGGCCAGGTTTTATTAGCGAAACGTCTTGGAAAAACCAGGATTATTGCAGAAACCGGAGCCGGACAGCATGGCGTTGCTACCGCTACAGCATGTGCTTTACTGGGTTTGGAATGTATCGTCTATATGGGAGAAGTTGATATCCAGAGACAGGCTCCCAATGTAGCGAGAATGAAAATGCTTGGAGCAGAAGTAGTGGCTGCCACTTCAGGTTCAAAAACCCTGAAAGATGCAGTAAATGAAGCATTAAGAGACTGGATCAACAATCCTGTGACGACTCATTATGTGATTGGAAGTGTAGTGGGACCTCATCCTTTTCCGGATCTTGTAGCACGATTCCAGAGTATTATTTCAAAGGAAATCAAAGAACAGCTGAAAGAGAAAATCGGAAGAGAAAATCCGGATTATGTGATTGCCTGTGTAGGTGGAGGAAGTAATGCAGCAGGGACCTTTTATCATTTCGTAGAGGAAAAAGAGGTGAAAATCATTGCTGCTGAAGCCGGAGGATTGGGAGTGGATTCCGGAAAATCCGCTGCTACCACTTTCCTGGGAACGCTTGGTGTTCTTCACGGAAGCAAAAGTCTTGTAATGCAGACAGAAGACGGCCAGGTTATTGAGCCCCACTCTATTTCTGCCGGACTGGATTACCCGGGAATCGGGCCTTTTCACGCGCATTTATTTAAAGAAAAAAGAGCTGAATTCTTTAGCATTAATGATGATGAAGCTTTGAAATGTGCCTTTGAACTCACCAGACTGGAAGGAATTATCCCTGCACTGGAAAGCTCTCATGCGCTGGCTGTTCTGGATAAGAAGAAATTTAATGAAAATGATGTTGTGGTCATTTGCCTGAGCGGCCGTGGAGATAAGGATATGGAAACATATCTGAAGAATTTGTAAAATGTCGGATGTAAAATGTACAATGTACTTTCTCACCTGAGTTTAATACTACTTTATACATTGTACTTTGTACGTTATACTTTAATACAATAAAAAATGAAAAAACTAAATATATACTTCACAGCAGGAATTCCACAACTGGAAGATACCGCTGATATTATACAACTGATTCAGGATTCCGGAGCAGATATGATTGAAATCGGAATGCCTTATTCTGATCCTGTAGCAGACGGCCCTGTCATTCAGAAAGCTCACGAACTGGCTTTACAAAACGGAATGACGATCGAAAAACTGTTATCTCAGCTAAAAGCCATCAAAGACAAAATCAACATTCCAATTATTCTGATGGGATATATCAATCCGGTATTGAGTTTCGGATTTGAGAAATTCTGTGCAGCATGTTCGGAAAGTGGTGTTTCAGGGCTGATCCTTCCTGATCTTCCTCCTATTGAGTTTGAGAAAAACTATCAGCATATCTTAAAACAATTTAATCTTAATTTCACTTTCCTTGTAACACCGGAAACCTCCGATGAAAGAATGATCTATCTGGATTCATTAAGTTCAGGATTTCTGTACGCAGTAAGCTCTTCTTCCACTACCGGAAATGAAAATGCGGTTTTAAAGAATGAGGACTATCTTTCCAGGCTCGCTGCTCTTCCACTTAAAAATCCGGTGATGATTGGGTTTGGAATTAAATCGAAAGAAGACTTCGAAAATGTAACGGAAAAAGCGGATGGCGGTATCATCGGAACTGCTTTTGTAAATATTTTACTTCAGGATAGAGACTGGAAGAAGAATGCCATAGATTTTATCCATTCCATAAAAGGGTAAAATTCACTAAATTTGTATATCAAAAATTGAAATGAATACAAATCAAAATAAAGCAGTAGAATTTGAAGATTTAGGAGTCAAAGAATATCAGCCAGCCTGGGATTATCAGGAACAGCTGATGAAAAACATCATTGATACCAAAATAAAAAACAGAGATCTTCCTGCGGAACAGCATAGTATTACTCCCAACCACCTTCTTTTCGTAGAGCATCCTCACGTGTACACGTTAGGAAAAAGCGGACATGAAGAAAATATGCTTGCCGGTATTGATAAGCTGAAAGAAATTGAGGCTACCTTCGTGAAAGTAAACCGCGGTGGAGATATTACCTATCATGGCTATGGACAAGTTGTAGGTTATCCTATTCTGGATCTTGAAAATTTTTTCACTGATATTCATTTATATATGAGGAATCTGGAAGAAGTGATCATCAGAACCATTGCCGAATATGGTATTAAAGGAGAACGCTCGCCGGGAGAGACCGGAGTATGGCTGGATGTGGGAAAACCATACGCCAGAAAAATGTGTGCCATGGGAGTGAAAGCTTCCCGTTGGGTAACTCTTCACGGCTTTGCACTGAATGTGAATACGGATATGCGTTATTTTGAATACATTATTCCATGTGGGATCAAAGATAAGCAGGTTACTTCTTTAAAAAGAGAGCTTGAAAGAGAACTGACACCAGAAGAAATGGAAGAACTGAAAGCAAAGATCAGAAAGCATTTCGCGGATGTTTTTCAGGCAGAATTGATTTATAAATAGTCAAGTTTACTTACAATAAAATGAGCCCGGTTTCAATCGTTGAAACCGGGCTTTTAGTTTTATGATAATGTTATTTTTATTCACCTTGACTATCCACAACGTTTGTTATTCAGTAGGAATCCAGACTGCAAGGTTAAAAAAACATTATTTTAATTTTTTTTATTTTTCTTGAATATTTCTATAAAAATGATCATTTTTTCATCTTTTTAAATATTATAAAATCAATAAAACAACAAAATAATGTATTTTTTTCAAAAAAATATTGCATATATTTTAATTTTTATTACTTTTAATGTCACAAATAAGTGAACTATCATAATTAAAATGTTCACTGAAAACTAACCACAAAATATAAAAACTATGAAAAAATTTCTGTTATCCATGATGGTATTCGTGACGGTACTGTCAGTGAATTCCTGCTCAGATTCAGCTGCCAACCAGGATCCTAATCTTGTAGCCAAGGAGTCTAATGAAATTGCAATGAAAGATTTCGGCAAAACTGTTCCGGTAGGGATTGAAAAAGAAGATGGAAAATTTAAAATCTCATTTATGGTTACTGCACAGCCGTATGAAATTGCGGACAGTAAAGAGAATGCAGGTTATATCTCCATGATCAGACAGGCTGTTGAAAACGAAACTCCTGTTCATGTTTTCCTTAAAGCTAATACCAATAAAATTGCAAAAGTAGAAAAAGCAACTGCTGATGACATCCGTTATTTCAAATCGGTATTCAACAAAGAAGAAAGAGGAGAAAGTAACAAGGCAGTAAGTGTTATTCCTAATCTTGCTACATTAAACAGTCTTTTTACCCAGATCAAAAACCAGGCTTGTGGAACTTCTACGGCATCTTCACCATGTATCACATTCAGATATCCGGTGGATGGATGCTATGCAAGAGCCCACAAAATGAGACAGATCCTTTTGAATGCAGGCTATGATTGCGAAAAGCAATTCGTGTATGGTAACCTTAGAGCGTCTACCGGAACATGCTGCGTTTCATGGGTATATCACGTAGCCATTTTGGTAAGCTTCAAAAATGCATCAGGAATTGTTGAGAAAAGAATCATTGATCCGTCATTATTCTCCAGCGGACCGGTAACCGATTCTGCATGGAGAGTTGCTTGCACCAACACAAGCTGTGGGTCTGCTTCAGTATCTTCTTATGCCAATACTGCAGGAAACGTATACTACAGAAGTCCATCAGGATCTCTGTTATATGATAACAATTATGTGAATACCAACTGTGTATTGAACATATTCTCATCCCTTTCCGGATGTTCTCCTTCCCCTGCACCTAGTGTAGCGAGCTGTGGATTCTAACTAATTTATATAGAGCTCCTGCCGATATTTTGATATATTGCAGGAGCTTTTTTACTTAATCCTTTTTATTATGAAAGCCTGGTCCTGTTTACTATTACTTTTTATTATGATTACATCGTGTTCCGGTAATTCCACTCCGCAGAATTTAACCTGGTATAATAATGCCACTATTTCCGATATTACTGAAGATCCGGACAAACCCAATGAAGTGGTGCGTGTCGCTATTGGAATCAGTGCGCAGGTTTTTTATCTCTCTAAAAAGTCACCGGAATATAAGAGCCTGATGGAAAAAGCAACCCAAAGCTTTAAAAAAGGTAAGGCCTATAATATTGGTATTGAAAATAAAACCAATATCATCAAAGAAATTAAAGAGGTCAAATAATCAGGATTATCTGATCACAGAAATTCCGGCATCCACTTTTATCTCCGCTCCATGGATATAGGACGCTTCTTCTGAAGCCAGAAACAGAACTACACTGGCTATTTCTGAAGGCTCTCCCTGTCTTTTAAAAGGAATTGTCGGAATAATATCATCAATAGCGCTTTCTATCTGCTCTCCGGTTAAACCTGTATTATTAAAAATATTGGTTTTGATATGTCCGGGACTTACTCCATTCACACGGATTCCACGTTCTGTAAGTTCTACAGCAAAAGTTTTGATCATTGACTGCACTGCAGATTTGGCTGCAGAATACACCGAAAAATTAGGCATCGCAATATCCGTTGCCACTGAAGTATTGAAAATAACAGAGCTTCCGCTTTTCATTAATGGCAACATCTGCTGTACCGTAAAAAACGGTCCTTTCACCAGCATATTAAATAATTCGTCAAACTGATTTTCATCCACATATTCCACAGGTGCAAATCTTCCGTATCCTGCATTGGCAAAAACCAGATCAATATGTTCTGTATATTTTCTGACTTCCTGCTGAAGATTCATCAAATCTTTTATATTCCCAGCGTTAGATACGATTCCGAAGGCATTTTCTCCAAGCTTTTCCAAAGCATTATTCACGGTTTCTTCACTTCTGCCTGTAATAATGACTTTCCCTCCTTCTTCTATAAATTTCTGAGCGGTAGCCAGACCCATTCCATTGGTTCCTCCCGTAATTAAGGCGGTTTTGTTTTTAAATCTCTGCATTGTTTTTAGTTTAAAATTCTATGACAAATATTGGAATTCATAGGCTTTGAAAAAATCCGAATCATGCGGAAATGAATAAAATTGAAACTAAAATTTCTTACTGTCATCTTCATTATTTCACCTTTTTAAAGTTTATCAATAATTGCTATCAATAAAATCATTTAAAATTAAATTGTACACAATTAAATTGACTGTATATTTGTACTGTTAATTTACTTCAACAATAAATAGAGGTGATAAAAAACAAAGTAGTTTAATTTAAAAACAAAATAAA
This sequence comes from Chryseobacterium sp. NRRL B-14798, assembly GCF_050470705.1. NCBI lineage: Bacteria > Pseudomonadati > Bacteroidota > Flavobacteriia > Flavobacteriales > Weeksellaceae > Chryseobacterium > Chryseobacterium sp. NRRL B-14798. The sequence goes on from NZ_JBFLUL010000005.1 coordinate 3,501,381, forward strand.
AATGTCATTAATAGAAAATCTAAACTGGAGACACGCTGTAAAAGCTTATGATCCTACCAAAAAAGTTTCACAGGAAGACCTTAATACTATTTTAGAATCAGCAAGACTGGCTCCTACTTCGTCGGGCTTACAACCGTTCAGAATTATTGTAGTGGAAAATCAGGAACTGAAAGAAAAAATGGTAGCAGGTGCATTGAACCCTGAAGTAATGAGAGATTCTTCTCACGTTTTGGTCTTTGCAGCATGGGACAGTTATTCTAATGAAAAAATTGACAAAGTTTACGATTATCATACAGATGTAAGAGATCTTCCGAGAGGCCGCTTTGGAAGCTATACCGATAAAATCAAAGAAATATATGGCGCACAGACTCCTGAAGAGCATTTTGCACACACTGCCCGCCAGACTTATATTGCCTTAGGAATTGCCCTTGCACAAGCCGCAGAGCTTAAAATCGACAGTACTCCGGCAGAAGGATTCAGCAATGAGGTGGTAGATGAAGTACTGGGATTAAAAGAATTAGGACTGAAAAGTGTAAGTCTTTTGTATCTTGGATACCGTGATGAGGCTAATGACTGGCTTTCTACTATGAAAAAAGTCAGAATTCCAATGGATGAATTTATCATAAAAAAGTAATACCTTCATCGAATCTTTCGTACTCAAAAATTATGGAAAATCCGAAAACACCCAAACTGGAAAACCAGATTTGCTTCCCGTTATATGTTATTGCCAAAGAGATTACAGGGCTTTACCGTCCTTTTCTTGATGAACTGGGCATTACCTATCCGCAATATCTTGTGATGATGATATTATGGGACGGTGACGGACTTACGGTAACCCATATCGGAGAAAAACTGTTTCTGGACAGTGGTACTTTGACCCCTCTTCTTAAAAGGCTGGAGTCTAAAGGATTTATTATCCGAAAAAGAAAAAAAGAGGACGAAAGAGTGGTTGAAGTATTTTTAGACGAAGCAGGAAAACAGCTTCAGCAGAAGGCATGTGAAATTCCGGGAAAAATTCAGGAAAAACTGGGAATACAACCGGAAGAGCTGTTGCACCTTAAAGACACCGTCTTAAAAATCTTAAACAAAATAGAAAATAAATGAAAACGTTATATACAACTCAGGTCACTGCTCAAGGAGGAAGAAACGGACATGTGAAGAGTGAAAACGGAGTGCTGGATCTTGATGTAAGAATGCCGAAAGCTTTAGGAGGAGCCAATGATGATTTTGCCAATCCTGAAATGCTTTTTGCAGCGGGATATTCTGCCTGTTTCGACAGCGCTCTGAACAGAGTGATCAGTCTTTCTAAAGTAAAAACCGGAGAAACTACAGTAACCGCTCAAGTCAGCATAGGCCAGCTTGAGAATGGAGGCTTCGGACTGGCAGCAGAACTGGATGTGAACATCCCTGGAGTTTCTATTGAGGAAGCACAGGCTTTGACAGAAAAAGCACACCAGATCTGTCCTTATTCTAATGCGACCAGAAATAATATGGAGGTGAAACTATCAGTCACCAACAACGATTAATCCAATTTTTTTAAGCATAGTTATAACGAAAGGAGCTGTTTCCATGGAAACAGCTCCTTTTTATTTTAGTTTCCCACAGATTTCGCAGATGGGCACAGAGGATTAAGGATATTTTTATGTATATAGTGTTTAAGAATATCATTCATCATTTATAACTCAATATGATATAAAATAGAGTAATTTTGTGTCATGGAAATCATTATAGATATTGTATGCCAGGTGTATGCAGGGCAAAAATCAAGAGAGACGATTGATCTTGTTCTAAACACATTCCTTCCCGGATATGAAAAATTAAATCTCGATTATACTTTCCCAAGGCACGACAAAGATTATATTTTTAAAACAGAAGATGAAATGATTGGTTATTTCATCGAAAACCCTGCCCTTGACCAAACTTTTTACTGGAATAAATATCATGATAATCCGGACAAAATAATGGTGGGTGCCAATATTACAGATGATGACAGGCTTATTATGAGCCTAACAATGGACACTACGGAAGAGAAAAGAGATATGTACTTCAATAAACTAAAAGAAGTTTTACAATCAGATATCGGGGTAATTACCTATGTATATCCCGCAGGTTATGAAGATGGAGAAGATTTCATTGTAAAATATGGTTAGAAACATACATTTACTTAGCCTTATAACAACTTCTCATCATTCATCATTCATTATTTATAATTCATCATTACCTTCTGTCTTTATTTACATCACTTTTCTGATAGGCATCTACTTTTTTATAGGAATCATTTTTCTCTTTTTCCTTTTTATCGGAAATCAGGATGCCGAAAAGGTGGTCGATTTCATGCTGGAAAATCACCGCAGTAAAACCTTCTACGATTTCTGAATATTTCTGTCCTTTCAAATCCACATATTCCAGTTGGATAACTTTGCTTCTGTAAAACTGATCTCTGAAATCAGGAATAGATAAATCACCTTCGGGGCCAAGATTCTGCAGATCGGAACGCCATACAATGACCGGGTTAATAAAATATTCCAGCGGTGTTCCTTCCTTATCAAAACGCTGTACCCAAATGATCTTTCTGTTGATTCCCACCTGAGGAGCAGCAATGCCTACTCCACCATCTGTTGAAAGAAGAGATTCTTTCATCCTTTTTACCAGAACAGCTGTATTCGGATCAAGAGGATCTGCTTCTGAAGAAATGTTCAGCAGGGTTTGGTGCTGATTATTATCTGTCGTCTGATAGATGGGTAACGCCGTGTTTACATCTCCCTGATTGATGATTGAAACTTCACTGGAGGTGAGTTTCTGAGCATTAAAAAATCCGGTAAAAAAGATCAGCAGGATAGGGATTTTTTTCATATGTTTTTGAATCTGATACAAAGGTAAATATTGTGGTGTAAAAATAATTTATTTAGCAATGAATTTTAAGTTTTGGCTAAAGCCAATGGAATTTTGATATAAAAAAATGAACGGGCTAAAGCCCGTTCCTATTGAATGAATGCAATTGAAATTATTTAATTCATAATAAGATCTGCTCAATCCGCATCATCTTCTTATTAAAAAGTCTTCGTCATATCCGCAGGAATAATCAGATTGAAATCTGTCGGGATATAATCTTTGGCAGGTACTTTCAGTTCGGGATCGTCTGATTCAAAAACAGAAATTACGGCCATTTTCAAATTAGGATTTTTCTGTTTGATATACCAATAGATTCCTCCAAATTCTTTACTGTGATAGTTACCGTTGTAGTGGATGAAGGTTTTTCCGGCCTGGTAGCTTTTCAGGATAGATTCAGCCATTGTAGCATCTTTTACAGCCTGAGCTGAAATGAAATTCATCACTTTGGTTCCTTCTGCATGATCTCCCATCATCTTTTTCATTTCCGGATATCCTGGAGTGTCTAACGTTACTTTAATCGGCAGCTGGGCAATGTAGGTTTTCTCTTTTTCGCTTAATTTATTCAAGGATTCAAGACCTTCTTTGGCGGTTTGAGAGGCATATCTTCTTGGGATATTGGTAGCAACAAAATTTAGCTTCTTATCCTTAGCAAAATCTACCAAAGGCTTGTAATCGGTTGCATAATTGTTCCACAAACGGGCAGAATCCTTCAAAGTCTTAGCATCAAACCTTCCGTTTAAATATTGATCCAGCTGCACCTGATTATCTCTCTCAAACATCTCTGCTCCCAGAATAAGCTGTCCGTTCTTTTTCGCAAACAAAGCTTCCGTAATCTTCAGCTGAAGCCAGTGGTTGATGGAACTGTTATGATTTTCCCCAAAAAAGACCACATCATAATCCGCCAGTTCTTTTACCAGCTTTTCTGTCTTTACTTCTTTTCCTTTTTTATCATAAAACTGATATGCTTTTAAATCCTGTGCTTTCAATGTACAGAAACCAGCCAGCAGTATCGCTATGAAAATATGTTTCATTTTATTTTATATTTAATCACAAATTACACAAATATTCCTGCACTTGCGGATTGTTTCAATAAAAAAGACCGCTTTGAATTTTACAAACAAAACGGTCTCATTCAAATCATCTAATTATTATTTCTCTAAAGCTGCTACAAGGTCCTTCCACTCCTGAAGCTCAGGAATTCCAGGTTTTCTTTTTCCAAAGAACTGAACGATAAAGTCTCCTTCTTTGTTGAATACTTCGATAGCGGTTACTTCTCCGTCTTCAGTCGGTTTTTTCACGATCCACGCTTCTGCAATTTTCGTTACGTCAAGATGTAAGTTGAAATCAGGATCCATTACATTGAACCATTGCTGGTGCCAAAGTGTTTTCTTCACATTTCCTGTGTGGATCTGGATAATCCCTCTGTTTCCAACGAAAACCATGATTGGAACGTTCTTTTCAGAAGCATCTTCAAGGATATTCACCACTTTCGCATTATCAATTTTCTTAGCAAATCCTTCCGGAGCCAATCTTAATGCCTGCGTTCTGCTTACTCCATATTTTCTGGTCATCATGAAGAAATCATGAGTATCTTTCAATTCTGTCCAGGCTTTTTTAAAGCCTTCTACATCAATGTCTGAATCTGCTTTTTCAGCCTGTTTTGGAGCGATTGCTTCAAAAGCCAATGCCTGATTCTGATCTTCTGCTCTGAATTTTTCTACGATCGCATCGAAAGCAGCATCATTACTGTCTTTTGTCAAATAAATCTTGTGAAGTGCCAGTCCGTCTTTTCCGAAAAACTGAAGGCTTTTCTTCTCTCCTTCCAGTACTGCAAAAGCAAATTTCCAGTGGTTAAGGAAAATTCTGAGATCGATATCTTCACCCACAAAAAGCTGTGCATGAGGACTGCTGAAATCTCCGTTCAGGTAAGTCCCTTTTCTTTCATGAACACATTCATCATTACGGGTAAGCGCCATTACTTTTCCCAACTGCTCAGCTTCTGTAAGGATTCCCTGGAAATCCGGGTTCAGGACAGTAACGCCTTCTCCTATGCTTGTTGCCAACAATTCTGCCTCACTTACTTCTAACTGTGCTGCTGCATTTCTTATTCTGATATGTGGATTTTCTGCTTTCAGAGCTTCCCATTTTTCCTTTAAATCATTAACTAATGTGCTCATTACTTTACTTTTTTATGGTTAAAATTGTATAAATTCTTCGTATGGTTTCGTTTCCTGTTTTACTTTTTATTTCTTCTTCTCTTTCAGAAGTTTTCATTCTCTTAAAGCGGCTTTTAGAAATCATTTCTTCCATTTCACTGTTGCTGTACAGAGTGAAATCGTACTCTGTAAATGGAAGCTTTTCCATGAATTCTTTTTGTCCGAATGTAAGAACAAATGTTCCGTCATCTTTTAAAACCCTATAGATTTCGTTTAAGAATTCCACGGGATTTTCCCAGAAGTATACGGTATTGACTGTAAATATTTTATCAAAAGTTTCATCTTTGAAAGGAAGCTTCTTCCCTTCGTATAAAACAAATTCCGTCTGGCTTTCAAATTCTTTATTGAGCCTTTTGGCTTCATTGTACTTGGTTTCAGAAATGTCAATCCCTGTGTATTTCAGGTTTTTGGCAAGGCTCATGATACTTTTCAGGTGTGCGGCATTCCCGTGTCCTATTTCAAGGATTTGCTGGCCGTCATCAATCACAAGTGTTTTGATACTTTCTAACGTCATGCTGATGTTAGTGGCATTCATCATTTCACCAATCTCAATGCCTTTTTCACCCTGAGGATTGGCAAGATTCTGTGCAAGGATTTTGAGTTCTTCTTTTTCCATGGTTATCCAAAAATGATCATTGGGTTATTCGTAATAGGGTGTCCGCAGATGGTACAGGGGAAGTTATAGGCATTGCTGATATTTTCTTCAGTAAAAACTTCCTGTGGGGTTCCATAGGCAGAGACTTGTCCTGATTTCATTAATAAAATCTTATCTGCAAACTGTGCAGCAAGGTTCAAATCATGCAAAACAACAATAGCACTGTTGGCTTTTTTGGTGAAATTTTTGATAATTTCCAATGCTTTGTACTGATGTTTTATATCTAAATTATTCAATGGTTCGTCCAGAAAAACCAGTTTATGGGCAATTTCATTTTCAAGCTGAGCCATTACTCTTGATAGATGTACACGCTGTTTTTCTCCTCCTGAAAGGGTGTTGTATTCTCTTTCTTTGAGATGAAAAATATCGGTTTCGTACATCATATTATTCATCGCCTCAAGATCTTCTTTTCCGGGCTGGGCATCAAAATAAGGATACCTTCCCATCATGATCACATCCTTCACTTCAAGCGGAATATCATTGCTGTTATGCTGCGAGAACTTGGCTTTGTGTTTTGAAAGTTCCCGGATATTCCATTCTCTGATGGGTTTATCTTTAAACAGAACCTTGTTATGGCCGGACTTCACTTCATCTGCCAATACACTCAAAAGACTTGACTTCCCTGCTCCGTTCGGTCCCACAATGGCCAGAAATTCGCCGTATTCCAGAGATACATCTACCCCGTCCAGAATCCGGAATTCTTTATGTTGATAATTAATCTGATGTGCCTTGATCATTACAGTGATTTTTTAAATTTAACCAAAATAGCGATAAAAATAGGTCCTCCCATTAAGGCTGTTAAAATCCCTATCGGCAGTTCTGACGGTGCCACAATACTTCTGCTGAAGGTATCTGCCGTTAATAACAAAATGCTTCCGCACATTGCCGATAATGGCAAAATAAAAACATAATTGGATTTGAATAAAAGCCTTAAAATATAAGGTACAATAAGCCCTACAAAACCAATTGTTCCTGAAAATGCCACGCAGGTTCCCACCATTAATGCCACGGTGATGATGATCTGTTTTTTCAGTCTTTCCACATTGATCCCCAGATGCTGTGCATCTTTTTCTCCCAGCATCATTGCATTTAAGGCTTTTCCTTTGGGTAATAAAATGATGTAGGCGATGGTGATCACAATGGCGAGAATGATATTCTTCGTCCATGTTGCTGCGGCCAGGCTTCCCAGGTTCCAGAAAGTAAGATCTCTGAGCTGTTCATCTTTTGAGATATAGATCAAAAATCCGGTTATCGAAAACCCGATAGCCGTTATGGCAACTCCGGTAAGCAGCATCATCACTACATTGGTTTTCCCTCCGCTTGTTGAAATTCTGTAGACCAGCATCATGGATAAAAAAGAACCGATAAAAGCGGCTATTCCTACCAGTGAAAATTGTACAGCTTCAGGAAGATATTCTTTGAAATGTCCTCCTAAAACAATCGCAATAGCTGCCAGCAATGTTGCTCCTGATGTAAGTCCTATTAAATCTCCCGTTGCCAGAGGATTCTTGAAAAGTCCCTGAAGACTTGTTCCTGAAACCGACAACATACTTCCTATTAAAATGGCCATGATAATTCTGGCGGCTCTTACGTCCCAGATCACATATTTATCACTGAGTGACAAACCGGAATCTCCTTTTATAAATTGCCACAGAGCCCTGAACGGAGAGTTTTCTCCGAAATCATAGACTCCTGTATTAAGTGACAGCACTGCTATAATGACAAGCAGTACCGCACTTATAACAAGATAAAAGTATAGTTTACTTGGTGCTTTCAATTAAAAGTTTGTTTAATCCTACTGCTGCTTCTCCTACTCTTGGTCCAAAACCCGATACCAAACCTCCGTCCATTGCAATGATTTTCTTGTTTTTACCTGCATTAGTCTGAGATACTCCCGGCATTTTTAGCGCACCTTCGTTTCCTCCTGCTCCCTGTAAACCGGTTTCAAAGAAGAATAATACATCAGGATTAGCTTTTACAACGGCTTCCGGTGTCAATGGTTTGAAATCTTCAAAATCAGTCACTGCATTTTCTCCTCCTGCAAGAGTGATCAATGAAGCCATTGGGGTATTTTTACCACTCACCATCAGCATATTTCCTCTTGCGTAGATGAACAATACCTTGGGCTTTTTAGCAATAGGCTGTACTTGCTTTAAGTCAGCATCAATTTTATCGTTTAGTTTCTGATAATCTGTATTTCCGATCGCTTTTGCTACCTGTTCGATCAGTTTTTTAGTTCCTTCAACCGTATATTCCTGTTTAAAAACTTCGGTTTGAATCCCTGAGGATTTGATTTTCCCCATTAATTCCGGGTTGATATCTTTATCAGAAGCAAGAATCAATGTTGGGTTTACAGCCATGATCGGTTCAATTGTCATTGATCTCATGTGTCCTAAATCTTTCGCTGTAGCTTTTAATGAGGCAGGATAGGTACTGGTAACATCAGTTCCCACTATTTCTTTCTCGTGGCCTAAAGCAGCTACGATTTCAGTAATTCCTCCGTTTAATGTTACTATTTTATTGTTGGTTTTGGGTGCTTCTGAAATGGCTTCTGTTGTATTTTCTTTTGCTCCTGTCTCTGCTTTTTTGCAAGAATATACTGCTACAAGAACAGAAGCTGCAAGGATGAATTTTTTCATGATATACTATTATTTGATTATTTATAAAGGTTCGAATTCAAAATTGGTGTATCCTCTTTCTCCTTTTGTATTTTTCATGGTATTGAATCTCAGCTTGAAATAAAAGCCTTCAGCATCTTTCAATACAAAAAAACGGTCTGCATACACAAAAGGAACAGGATTGGATGCTGTACCGGTAGTGGTTCTCCATTTATCGCCGATAGCCCTCTGGTCATTGAAAACAAATTTTGAAGACTCTACATCTTTTAGTTTAAATGCATTGTAAGCAGCATCAAGATTTCCTGTAACTGTTACCTGGTAAGCACCTACTCCATTCAGGGTATTGGTTGCTACAAAATCAGCATAAAAATAGCTTCCCGCACTGGTTGTAGGTCCCATGAACACTTCATTGGTAAATGTTGTGAATGCCAGATCCCATTTCTTTTTCTTAGGCTGAATTTTTACCGGAGTTCCTGTTTTAAGGTTAAAGAATGAGAAGTTGTATTCTGTATCTTTGGTAATAAGATATTCTTTGATATCCGTTCCTGTTGCATTCACATCGGCATAACGGATTTTATAGCCATTCTGCGCTCTCAGGATCTGAATTTTTTTCCATCCTCTCGGATCACCGGACAATGAAACGGAACCAGCTCCGATATTGGCAGAAGAAGGTATTTCTCTTCCCAGATTGATCAGATACACTGGGTTATCAGCATCATTTTCATGGATGGCATCAATTCCTGAAGTCTGATTTAAGAAGTCTCCGTTCGGATTGTCAACATACTTCATGTTGGCAGCATCAAATGTTCCTACCTGGGCAATATCTTTTAAACTTAAAATATCAGTTTCCTTTACTTTACTGATGTCTGAAGCGTTGGGTATTTTGATTACCGTCATCGCAAGAGATCCGTTCATAATCACTCTGTAGGCATCGCCACTGTAAAAACCAAGATCCCAGTCTGTCCTGCTGTTGACCGCCGGATTGGTGTAGTCACTTAAATCGATCCAAACCTGGTTAGGTTCTGTGGGGCCGCCAATTGGCACACTTACTTCAGATCCCGTCATAGGCGGAACCGGAACCGGATCTTCGTCTGCAGAAAGACAAGACTGTGTGGTTGCCATGATGGAAAGAACAGATATTATTTTTAAATACTTCATAATCTTAACTTATTATTTAAAATTGAAACATTAATCGGGCAAAATAGCTTCTGCCATAATATAAATTAACAAACCCGTTCGCAGCTGTATGAGCTGAACCGGCTACTGCCGTAGAGTTTAACCTTGTGACATCAAATATATTTTTCACTCCTGCAGAAATTTCAAAATGTTTCTTCCAGAAAGGCTGGCTTACGATGAAATCCATCATATGGAAACTATCTATTTTTCCAAGGCGGAAGTCATTAGCTCCATCGGACACATAAATTCTGTCCGGACCTGTGAATTTGTAGTAAAGGGCAAAATTAGTGTCGGTACTTTTCAGTTTGTAATTTGCTGAAGCGCCTGCCTGTACCAGATACTGAAAGTCTGTTGGGGAAGAAGATTTCAAATCAATCATCGATACGGATGTTCCGTTTACTGATCCTCTTAAAGACAGGGCAAACTGATCTTTTCTGAAATCTACATTAGCGGAGAATAGTAGATTTTTATAGGTATTAAGGTTCATATATTTATAGGTGGAAGGCTCCTTTACCATTACCATTTCAATCCTGTCACGTACATCAAGGTATAATGCGTCTACTCCATAAGCGATCTTCCAGCCATTATCTGCTGAAAAGTTCTGATTCCAGAAAAGTCCTGCAGAGAATCCTTTTTCAGGATTCAAGTCCGGATTTCCCTGTACATCATGATTAAGATTCACAAAATAGGTATACAACTCGTCATATTTTGGGAAGCGGTTAGCCGATCCCACCACTGCTCTAAGATTTGAATTCTCAGAGGTTTTATATCTTGCTGATAAAGAGTAGTTGTATTGATTATTAAAGTTTTCGCTAAGGGAAAGTCTTACTCCCGGTCTTAAAGAGAATTTGTCTGACACATTCCATTCTGCAGAAAGGAAATTGGAATAGGTGAAGATCTTTCTTTTTACCGCTTCACCAAAGAAATCTCCGGCAATTAAAGCAGCATAGCCATTGGTATAGTCTAATTCATATCCTAACTGGAAATCAAAAACTTTGCTGTCGAGGAAGTTGCTGAACATTCCTCTGGAGTAGATGACATCGGTCTTATAATAAGATTTTTCTTCCTGGCGGCTTTTGATTTGTCTGTTCGGGATATCGTAATTATAATCGTAGTATTTCCTGTCCTGGTTCTGATACGAGAAATCGCCCATGTACCGGATATGTCCAAGATTAGTCTGAATATTGAACTGGTGAATCCATCGGTCGGTATTATATCTTCTGTCTCTGCTTTCATACGAAACACCGCCCAAACCATCATTAAGAGGATTTCTGTTGACCTCCGGATTGTAGAAGTTGAATTTTTCATTCAGATAAGACAGTTTGTAAAAGAATGTCGTTTTATTTTTGGTATATCTTAATAAAGCAGACGCATCATACTGATCTTTCGGGTTCCATTCATACCCTCTCTGGTTATCCTGCCCGAAATATTTGTAGCCTTTGCTTTCCCCTTCATATCCCATAAACTGGTTATGGTTGAAATTGATGCTGGCAAACCATTCATTGCTGATATTATAATCTACATTAAGGTTCTGAATATGCCTTCCGTTTCCTCTTTTCTTAAGATCATAGTTGTCCCTTACTGTTTCTTCCTGTATCGAACCTCTAACACTGATCTTTTTTGTACTGTTTTTCTTGGTAATAATGTTGATAACCCCGGCAACGGCACCATTTCCATATTCAACCCCCATACTTCCTTTTACAATTTCTATTCTTTCGATATTGCTTAGAGTAATTTTGGTAAGGTCTATATTACTTCCCAGTCCTGTATCCCCTACTACCGGTATATTGTCTATAAGGATTTTCACATAGTCTCCGTTAAGTCCCATGATGTTGGCGGTGGAATTTCCTGAACGCGTATCCGGAGTGATCTGTATATTCAGACTTTGATTCAGAACCTCGGCAACATTCGTTGCTGCCATATTTTTGATCTGTTCTGCATCAATAACATCAACCTTATATATCGATTTGTTAATGGACTGCTGCATGTACTGTCCTGTAATAACAACTTCTTCAATTTTCTTTTGATTAAGAGAATCCTTTTCTTGTGCATTCATCCATAGAGCCACGGATAATGATAGAACGGAAAGCACTTTCTTCTTCATAAGGGTACAAATTTTCAGCAAATATAAAACTTTATTTAGACTCATTAAAAATAATTATATATTTTTGTGGAATAATTCTAAATAAAAATAATCTCATGAAATTACAATTACTTTTAGGAGCTCTGATGTTTACAGCCTTAACGGCGAATGCTCAGGTATCTAACATCAATGAAAATTTCAACAATTTTACCGCTGGGAACACTACTTTCCCTCAGTTTGGATGGTCTGCCATCGTTGCACCAATAACCGGTGAGTTTCCTCCTGTACCTCCAAGAATGATTGTAGCAGGAGATTCCAACAGATTCGTTCAGTCGTATGCAGGAAACAATTCAACAGGTTCTTCTTATCTTATTACGCCGCAGATTGAGACTCCAACAGGAAATAAAACTTTGACTTTTGATACTACCCTGGTATCTCCATCTCCTGGTCCGGGAAGCATTCAGATAGGAGTAGCCTCCAACCCTGCAGACATGTCAACATTCGTTCCTGTAGGAAATCCTATTAATGTATCGGTTATTGGTACAGTTCAGAATATCAGTGTTAATATTCCGGCATCCACAGGTTCATACATTGTATTTAAGTTCACTCCCACTGCTACTCACGTAGCAATCCAGGTGGATAATGTAGTGTATAACACGACCGCCTCTTTAGGCGTATCAGACAATAATAAATCGACAGAAAATTTCAGATTTGCCTTAAATTCTGATCAGTCGGCATTAGAATTCATCGTGAAGAAAGATCCTAAGAACATCCAGATCTATTCTGCCGCAGGCAGCAAAGTAGCTGAAGGAAAACTCAATGGAAGAAGTTTTGACATCAATATCCTTCAGACGGGTGTTTATTATATGAATATTGAAACAGCAGAAGGAAAATTCATTCAATCAAAATTCATCAAAAAATAAGGTTTATTAGACTATTATTGGCCTTTTTAAAGCCGACAGGAGTGATCCTGCCGGCTTTTCTATGTCCGATTTTCTCTGTTTATCATAAGGATTAAAATAAAAACACGATAAAAATCATGTTTTTATTTAGAATGATTAAAAATAATTATATACTTTTGTGGAATCATTCTAAATAAGGATTTAAAAAATAAATTATGAAAACAAAACTATTATTGGCTTCAGTACTGGCAATGTCTGTTCAGCAGACTGTTTTGGCGCAGACTGACGCGTTGGGATACTCACAGGTAAATATGACCATGGGAAGCGGATACCAAAACCGCGTGTTTGTAAACCTTGCAGATGGTAATATGGTTTCTCAGCCAGCCAATACGTGGGATATTGCTTTTTATAGAAATTCAAACTATGCATTCGGATCAAGAGTCAATGATGCTAAAGATATTGAAGTATTCACTGCATCAACCAACTTAGCAGACTGGGATAACATCAGCATCAGCAATGAAGCTTCATGGGGCGATCCTCTTTATAATCCGGACCAGACCACTGACTGGAGCCAGGGCGCTTTTGAACAGGGACCTGTGACTTCTCCAAACCCTAATATCCCTTCTACAGGATGGGGTGTTTACAACCCGGTAAACCACCATATTCAGGGGAAAGCTATTTTTGTTTTAAAATATGCTTCAGGAACTTATATCAAGTTTGCCATTGAAGATGCTTTTGCAGGATATACCTTCAAGTATTCAAAATGGAACGGGACTTCATGGGGAGCTACAGAAACCAGAACCATCGCCAACGGAACAGATGATTCATATTTCAACTATTTCTCATTTGATACCGGAGAAAAAGTTCCCAACCTTGAGCCTTCCAGAACGGCATGGGATTTCGTATTCACCAAATATTATACGTTCTATATGGGTGTGCAGATGTACCCGCTTTCAGGAGCCATTCAAAGCCCGAACATAAAAGTGGCAATGGTTCAGCCTGAAACCCAGCAAACAGCATCCTATGCAATTCCTGCTAATGCAAGTTTCTCATCTGCTATCACTACGGTAGGACACTCATGGAAAGGGATCGGGACGGTGAAAAATGATGTGGTATACTACGTCAAAAAAGGAAATGATTACTACAGAATGTACTTCACAACCAATGGTGGTGCCAGTACAGGAAATATGTATTTTAAATACAAAAAGATCACGGAAACGTTAGGAATTACCGAAGTAGGAAAAAAAGCATCATTCGGTATTTATCCTAATCCAACTACGGCGGATAAAAAAGTAACGGTTCTTTTTGATGTTAAAGAAAAAACAGGTAATAAGGGAAATGTAGAGGTCTATGACCAGACCGGGAAAAAGGTATATTCAGATGAACTTACCAACCAGGCAGGATTCTACAAGCAGGACCTGAACCTTTCTACACTTCCATCAGGAAATTACCTTGTAAAAATTACTTACGGTGGTCAGTCGGAGACGAAAAAGCTTATCGTGAAATAAACTTTCTATTTTAATACTTTCTATTTTTTCTAATAAAAAGGCGGTTTCAGATTATTGAAACCGCCTTTTATTTTTTCTTCATTAAAGAACTTAAAAATATATAAAACAAATAGTTATATAAGATTCTTCTTTAAATCATTAAATTTTTAAATCTTTAAACCCTTCAATACCATTAATATATTTTAAATCCTTTATAAACCTCTGCTGAGCTCTCCATAATTTTGGAAGCATCTTTACGGAAATCTAAAAGGTGATCCTGCCCATTATGCCTGTTGTGATGCTCAACACTTTCCCAAAGCTCGATCAGGAAGAAAGTTCCTTTATTATCTTTATCTTCAATAAGATCGTACTGCAGACAGCCTTCTTCTTTTCTTGTTTCTTTCACAAGGTTCTGAAACAGCTCTACAGCGTCCATCAGATAATTTTCATTAAACTTAAAAAGTGCAATGATATGTAAATTCATGTTCTAATATTTAGTGATGTAAAAGTAAAATATTTTCAAAACCGAAAACCTTTTTAACCCTTTTATTTTTCCACACCAAGTGTAATTTTTAATTAAAAACTGATTTATAAATAGTTATAGAACTCATTACAATCACCAGGGTTCCGATAATAACAAACATTTTCTTTACAGGAAGCCTGGCAGTAAGCATTGCTGAAAAAGGAGCAGTCACAATTCCTCCGATCAAAAGCCCGAGAATGATATTCCAGTGCTGGATTCCCAGGGTAAAGAAAAAGGTAACGGCAGCCGTTATGGTAAGAATAAATTTGGCCACGGTAGAGCTTCCTACGGCAAATCTTGGGGTGAAAGCATTTTTAATCAATGTTCCGGTTACCAAAGGTCCCCAGCCTCCTCCTGCAAAGGAATCTATAAAGCCTCCTATCACACCCAGCCTGGTCAGATTGGTTTTTCTTTTCAGGGCTTTACTCTGCTTTTTCTTAAATGCATTTGACAGGATTTGAAATCCAAGGTATAAAGTGTAAAAAGCAATGAGTGTTTTGGTGATTTTCGCATAATACTCTCCCAGATAAGTAAGACT
This sequence comes from Chryseobacterium sp. NRRL B-14798, assembly GCF_050470705.1. Classification (NCBI taxonomy): domain Bacteria; kingdom Pseudomonadati; phylum Bacteroidota; class Flavobacteriia; order Flavobacteriales; family Weeksellaceae; genus Chryseobacterium; species Chryseobacterium sp. NRRL B-14798. The sequence continues at coordinate 3,516,471 of NZ_JBFLUL010000005.1, forward strand.
GACAGCTCCGATAATTGCTCCTATCACAGCCGGAATAGCTAGCTTTTTCACCAAACTTTTGCTTACATTTTTCAGTTTAATGTGACTGAGGCTTCCCGCAGCAGTGGTGAAACTTTCTGCAGAATGAATACTTGCACTTACAATATGCGGCGGAATATTGAGGAGCATAAGGGTTGTGGTACAAATAACACCATATCCCATTCCCATGGAACCTGCCACAATTTCTGCAAAAACACCTACCAGGAGCATCCAGTAAAAAATATAGTGATCTTTGGCCAGAATGGTCTGCAGTTCTTCCAGATATCCCAGTTCATACATGGAAAAAACAGCAATGGATATAATAGCAGCCGTCACCAAAAGGACATTCAACCTTACCTGAATTTTTCTTGAAATCACCATATTAAAAAATCGTTTTGGTCTGTATTTCCTGATTATCCGTCACATTGAAAATAAGGATATTTAACGATCGTATGTTTTCTGCGCTTCTGTACAAGGAAATATTTTCAGGTATGCCATATGCAGCATCAGAATGCATTGCAGTAATGGAGCGTGTAAGCTTTTGTAATTGGTTTATCTCTTCTTTTGAAATCATAGTTTATTCATTTGAAGTAGTGCAAATATCTGATAAAATATTTATCCTACAAAAAAAGTAGACTATTAATTCAAAAAAAAAGGACCGGGTTAATCTACCAGATCCATTAAAGTTTTACTTTCCAGAATATTCAGTGAAGCATCACGAACTTCTATCAGGACATCATGAAGCCCGCAGTGATCTTCATTGCAGTCCTCACATTTTTCATAAAAGTTGAGACTTACACATGGCAGCATCGCAATAGGACCGTTGACAAGACGAATGATCTTTGCCAGTTTCACATTTTCCGGATTTTCTTTAAAAAAGTATCCTCCACCCTTTCCTTTTTTACTGTCGAGGATTTCCGCTTTTTTCAGTTCAAGAAGGATGTTTTCCAAAAACTTTAAAGGAATTTTTTTATGTTCCGCAATTTCAGAAATAAGAATCGGGCCGTCATTTCTTTTTTCTACAAGATATGACAGCGCCTTAAAAGCATATTGAGATTTTTTTGAAAGCATTAAAGCAAAAATACGAAAATTGTTTAATATTTGAAAAAGACCTGAAAAACAGGAATAACAAACGAAAAAAAATGTAGGTGTATCTATCCGTAATTTTACGGTTTTAGGTACCACAATTTTGCCTTTCTCCTATTAAATCATTATGTTTGCCATATGTTCAGCAAACAAGAAGCACAGCAATTAAAAAAAGAATTTTGGACAGCTTTCGGAAGATCATTTCCCAGAAAATGGATTCTTTATGATACCAAAATCAAGGACATGGCATTTAAGTTTTCTGCCGACAATAAAAAAGCAGAAGTTTCTCTGGATATCGAAATGAAAGATGAAATTTTCCGGAATGCCTATTATGAGAAGATCTGGTCTTTGGAGGATATATTAAAAGATTTCATCGGAGATTTTCAGAAGGAAGAATATTTCACTCTTGAAAATGGTAAGATCACCAGCAGGATATGGGTTGAAAAACATAATGTTTCCGTTTTTAATAAAAATACCTGGCAAGAAATTTTTGAATTTTTTGTGGACAAAATGGACGGTTTCGAAAGGTTTTACTACGAATATGAGGATTTTATAAAGGATATATAGAATACTTACGAAATAAATACCACTTTATACTTCAGGTTGAGATAAAAAAAGAAAACTTATCTTTGTACTACCACTTAAACTAATAGATGAAACAAACTAACATGATTAAAAATGAGAAAAGTGTACAAAAACATTTTTGGAGAAATCATCTCTAAAAGTAAAGCTGTGAAGCTAAGCGAATATCATCTGTATTATTATGAAGAAGGCTCCGATTTCCTGAAAGAAATTGAATTCATCAATGAAGACAGTGTTTACAACATCAATTATTTTCTAAGTGACGAGGAAGACGAGGCGAAGGTAGTGGATTATCTTAAAGAAAAATCTGACTTTTTTGATATTGAAAGAAAAGAAACTGCCGACGGCTATATTATTTCTACCAATACATTATATTCTTTATCCGTAGATGATCTGCCCCTCATTTCTAAAACTGTTTTCAAAACGGACGATCCTGAAAACTTTATCTGTTCACAGGTCATCGATAATGAGACTCAACAGCCACATCTTGAAAGAACCATAAAATGCTGGTATACGAATGACGAAAACGGTGAAAAATACGCAGCCATAGAATGCAGCTATCAGGAAGACGGAAAACTGGAACTGGCTGTAGATAAAACACCCGACCCGGACAATGAAGAAAACTGGATTCATTATGATTATGATACTTTCGAAGATCTTCAGGCACAGATCCCTACTGACATCAGCTATTACAAAACAGCTGCCTTACTTCCCAAACAAGCCTATCAGCAATAATCTTATATTCTTTAACACACCACATCCCCAATTATTAAATGGAAGAGAACCCAATTTTTTTTGCAGACGGAAATGACCCGGAAATGATTAAAGCTTACAGAAAAGCTCAGGAAACCTTTAAGTATTTCTGGCGCGAACAGTCCTGGGAATACAGAAGAATCATTCCCGGACTTAATGTATCATGCGTTAAAACAGCTTTTGAAGAACAGGATGAAGAAACCGGAGAAAGCCTGGTAGAACATATGTGGATTAATGAAATATTTTTTGACGGAGATCACGTGAGAGGATATTTGATTAATGAACCCAACAGCCTTAAAAACGTGCAGGTGGGTGATTATGTGGAAATCCCTTTACAAAATATCAGTGACTGGCTTTTTGCCATCACTCCAAGTGTACAGAAACCAAAGGGACTTTCCAAGTTATTTTTATCCTCATCTTCTCCACTTCCGAAAGCTTACGGCGGATTTACCATACAGAAAATGCGTGCTGACATGTCTGATGCAGAAAGAAAGGAACACGATAATGCATGGCAGCTGGATTTCGGAGACTTTAATGATATCCTAGTGGTCAATAACCAGAAAGAAAATCCCGAAAATCTTATTGAACATCCGATGAGTAAAAATATGAAGGAAGAATTTGCAAAGTTTTTACAACAATATCCGGATGAACTTACCCAAACCGATGAAGACGGACTGACGCTTCTTCACAAAGAAACCATTGCCGGGAATCTAACCACTGTAAAGGTTGCTCTGAAAGCTGGAGCAGATAAGAATATCCCGTCTAAAAAAGGAAAAACAGCTTTGGATTATGCAAAACAGCTGAACTGGGAACACCTTATTCCTGTATTGGAAGGGTAAATTATTAATTAAGATGGTTACAACTCAATAATAAAGTTGTCAAAATAAAAATTCCGGAAGATGTTCTTCCGGAATTTTTATTTTTTATCCAAATTTCTTTTTCCTTAACCAGAAGAATAATCCTCCGATAAGGCCGATAATGGCCAATGGAAGCAGCAAGTTCAGCCACTGCCATGTGGATTTCTCTTCCGTAATTCTTTGCCTGTCAAGAAGTCTTTCTTCAATGTTTCTGTTTCTCAGTTCCATCAGATTACTGTCATCCAAAAGATAATCCAAGGCATTTCTCAGGAACTGTTCGTTTCCAAACTGTTCGTTCGTTAACAGATCTACCCCTAAAGGAAGCGGTTTTCCTTTGATCACTTTGTTTCTTCCTACATCTCCGTCCGCGATAACGATCATTTTGTTTTCCGGGCTGGATGTTTTGAATCCAGGGTACGATTTTCTTTCAATTCTCGATGCATAGGCAGAGTTGAATTTTCCTTCCAACGCAACAGCGAAGATCTTCGGTGTACTTGGTTTCTCCATTTGTCCAAGACTGTCTACGCTTGCAATTTCTTTCAGATCCACATAATTCGGAACCTGTTTCAATAAAGTTCTTTCACTGGATTCGAAAAGGACTTTTGTTTTGATATTCTTTCTTCCTCCTAAAGTATCAATAGAAGTTGGGAATTCAAATTTTACAGGGTTGATATTCTTGGTGACCGGATTATTATTTTCGGCAATTCCAAGCGGATAATAAGGCCAGGGTAAGCTTGTGTACTGAGGGTTTCCACTCACTTCTCCTGTAACCAGTCTTAACAGGGCAAACTTTTTCACGTCTTTTACCAACGCGGGATTGATTCTCAGTCCGTAATTAAAAAAGAAGTCTGTCATATTGATATCGACAGGGAAAGGCATTACTTTTTTGGATCTTGTCAGCGTATCCATTTCAGCATTTACAGCATCAATCATCCAAAGGGTTTTCCCTCCGTTCATGATGTACTGATCCAGAATTACTTTTTCATTATCTGTAAAAGCTTTTCTTGGTTTTGCAATCACCAAAGCACTCATCTGCTTTAATAGCGGAACATCTTCCAGTGAAAGTTCAGTCTGATTTTTAGGAATGATAGGTCCTGCATCATAGTTTTCCATTGCCAATTGTACAAATCCCTGGAATTCATCCGGATTCAATTCATCGTGGTTGACAAGAATCCCGATTTTCTTTCTCTTGGCAGCTGCAATATTTTTAATGTTGGAAACAAGATTGTACTCCAGTCCTTCAATCGATCTTGTCAGCTGCTGATCGGCATCAATTCCGGCCTGCTGAACCACTAAAGGAATAGAAACCCCGTCATTTCCATATTTAATCACAGCGTAAGGGAAAAGCGTGATCTGTGAGATTTTCCCGTCTTTTACATCCGGAAGAATAGACGGCTGCATTCCCATAGCCATCAAAGTGTCCTGAGACATTTTTGTTTTAATCGGATCGATAAATTTAAAATCAATCTTCGGATTAATTTTTCTGAATTCTTCCAGCATGAATTTCGTTTCGCTTTGCAGCTGTTTGAAACTTGCCGGAAAGTCACCTTCCAGATACACTTCTACCGTCAGAGGCTTTTTAACAGACTCCAGTACTTTGATGGTGTTATCAGAAAGGGTATATCTTTTTTCTTTTGTTAAGTCTAATCTGATTCCCGAATAGGTCAGGATAATAACCAAAGGAACAATTGCAATTAAGAAAATTCCCAGTGGAGATTTAGCATTGAACTTCTTCATGATTCTACTTCTTTTTGTTAATAAAATGATTAGCCAATACTAATGAAGCGCCGATGACAAGTACAAAATACGCCACATCTTTAACATCAATAAGTCCTCTTGTGAAGCCTAAGAAATGCTGATAGAAGCCAATATTCTGAAGGATAAAATCTGCACCTCCCAATAGTTTATAACTTGCCAGCTGTTCGATCCCAAAATACATAATGAAACACATGAAAACACCCAGCAGATAAGCCATAATCTGATTCTGAGAGAGAGAGGAAGCAAGAATTCCCACTGCTGAAAATGCTGCGATTAAGATTATCAGTCCGATATAGCTTCCAAAGGTCATTCCCAGGTCAATATTTCCTGCAGGAACTCCCAAAACATATACCGTATAAAGATAAATTAATGATGGAATAAGACATAAAATTCCTACAATCCATACGGAAAGGAATTTACCTGTCACCAGTTCTGAAACTTTTAACGGCTGTGAAAAAAGCCAGTTCAATGTTCCGGTTTGCTGTTCTTCCGCAAAAGTTTTCATAGAAAGGGCCGGGATGATAAACATCAACAGCCATGGAACTAATACGAAATAGCTCTGCAATGAGGCCATTCCAATCTCAAAAATATTAGAATCGTTGTCGAAAAAGAACAGAAAAAGAGTCGCTATCAAACTGAAAGCGGCAATAATCACCCATGCACTCCAGTTTCCAAAGTAACTCCAAAGTTCTTTCTTTAAAATTGCAATCATAGTTTTTTTATAAGATATAGAAGGGATGAATATATTCGGACATGCACCCTACTCTACAATTATTTGTTTTTTTTATTTTTATTAACCAGTTTCACTGTCATCATAATCAGAAATACAAGAACGAAAAATCCTGCAATTAATTGCCACCAGTATTCGATCACCATTGATTTTAAAATCACGGTAAATACGACCAGAAACAGAATGAATGTTGCAATTTCATTGGCCTGTCTCAGTTTGATATTGGCAATGGGCAGTGTACTTCCATTCAGAACTTTTAAATGAAGGACTTTTTTCCAGCACCAGTAATGGTAGATGGCAAGCCCGATCAGGAAGGTCAGTTTCAAATGAAACCACGGCATTTTCATCAGCCCGGTATTTAAAAAGATCATGACCAATCCACAAACAGCCATGATTACCCCCGCAGGAACTGTGATAATGTTCCACAGCCTTCTGGCCATAAAAGTGTACTGCTCTCTCAGAATTTTCTTTTTTTCTTCAGGAAATTCATCGGTATCTTTATAGTAAACGAAAATCCTCACGAGGTAAAAAATTCCCGCAAAGTAGCTTACCATGAAGATAATGTGCAGCGCTTTGATTATTGTATAAAGCATTTTTTAATTCTATTTTTTAACAGGAACAATCTTACTAAAAGTATCTAGTTTTTTCAAATATTCAAAAAAATTATCTTTTGCGTTATTAATCCGAACATGTTCAAATAAAACAATTAAAATAGAAATGGAGATCAAAGCAATCCATAAATAATTTTCCTGCTGAAAAAGTACGATTGCAAACATCAACATAACTATTATTCCTAAAATATTTCCAAAAATGGAAAGAACACCATTGTATACGGTTAATTCAATAGTTTCCGGTTTATCTTCTTTTGCAACAAACTTTCCCTTAAAATAAGGAGACATTTTATCATAATTAAACTTAATATCAAAACTATTCTCAGATACCCTTCCTACTAAAAATTTGTTCCAATCAAAGAACTTTTTAGATAAATTTTTATCTATATCATTTAAAATTTCCTCTTTTGGTTTTGAAAATTCAACTATATACTTGGATTTAAAAAACATTTCATTGAAAATTATGCGCAAAGATAAGCTTATTATATAATTGTTAAAAATAAATTTATTTTGATTATAATATCTCAATCAAAAAACAGATTTATATAAAAAAATAGTTCGGCTCGGGGCAGCAAAGCTGCCCGAGCCGAACATTATATTTTCATTGCTGTACCCCATTCAATAATTAAGAGATCACTCCTAATTCTTTTCCAACCTTTTCAAAAGCAGCAATCGCTTTGTCCAGATGTTCTTTGGTATGGGCAGCAGATAACTGTACTCTGATTCTTGCTTTTCCTTTCGGTACCACAGGATAGAAGAATCCGATGACGTAGATGCCTTCATCCATAAGCTTTTCTGCCATTTTTTGAGAAAGCGGAGCATCGTAAAGCATTACCGGAACAATAGCAGCATCCCCATCAGGAATGTCAAAGCCTTTCGCTTTCATTTCCGTTCTGAAATATTCTGCATTTTCCATTACTTTATCACGAAGAGAGGTATCATCTGAAATCATATCCAATACTCTTAATGCAGCTCCTACGATACCGGGTGCTAAAGAGTTCGAGAATAAATAAGGTCTTGAACGCTGTCTCAGCATATCAATGATCTCTTTTTTACCGGAAGTAAATCCTCCCAAAGCGCCACCTAAAGCTTTTCCTAAAGTAGAAGTGATGATATCTACTCTACCCATTACTTCATTAGCTTCATGAGTTCCGCGTCCTGTTTTTCCGATGAAACCTGTTGCATGAGAATCATCTACCATTACCAAAGCATCATATTTATCTGCAAGATCACAAACTCCTTTTAAATCTGCAACAATACCGTCCATTGAGAATACTCCGTCTGTAACGATGATTTTAAAACGGTGGTTCTTTTCAGAAGCTGCAATCAGCTGAGCTTCCAGATCCTCCATATTATTATTTTTATATCTGTATCTCGCAGCTTTACACAAACGAACACCATCAATGATTGATGCGTGGTTCAGTTCATCTGAAATAATAGCATCTTCTTCTGTAAACAAAGGTTCAAAAACACCTCCGTTAGCATCAAATGCAGCTGCGTAAAGGATGGTATCTTCAAGACCTAAGAAATCAGCAATTTTTTTCTCCAAATCTTTGTGAATATCCTGTGTTCCGCAGATAAAACGTACAGAAGACATTCCGTATCCGTGAGATTGGATCATATCCTGCGAAGCTTTCATTACTTCCGGATGGTTGGATAATCCCAGATAATTATTGGCACAGAAGTTCAAAAGCTTTTTTCCGTTAGCTTCTATTTCTGCACTCTGCTGAGAAGTGATGATTCTTTCTCTTTTGTAAAGTCCGTCATTCTCAATATTCTGAAGTTCGTTCTGTAAATGTTGAAGGTATTTTTCAGAGATCATTTTTAGTAATTTTTTAGATGTGCTAATTTACTAAAAAGGCAGTAAAATAAAACCTTTTATAAGTTTAATTCTAAAAAATTGAAAAGGCTTTCACTTTTAACATTATTAGTCTACAAATTTAGTAGGATAATATTTATATTTGTTTAAAATTTTAATGCATGAGATTAAAGCCGGTACAAAAAATAAAGACGATCAGTTCAGGAACCTTTATCAATAACCACATGAAGCCGGGAATTCCGGTTATTATTGAGGACTTTGTGCATCCGGAAAGTCCAGCTTTTAAAAAGTGGAATTATGAGTATTTCAAAGAGATTGCAGGAGATCATAAAGTCAACATCTACGGAAGTGAGCTTGATTCTTTGGACAGAGTGGCCAGTGATCCTATTGCACAGACTACATTTTCAGAATATCTGGATCTCATCCAATCTGCTCCCACCGAACACAGGCTTTTCTTATTTAATTTATTGAAAATAAAACCTGAATTGAAGAATGACCTCATCTATAATGATGTAACGAATGGTAAAATACTGAAATGGCTGCCCTTTATGTTTTTTGGAGGAGAAGGTTCTGTCACCAGAAATCATATTGATATTGACATGTCCCATGTTTTTATCACACAGTTTCAGGGAATCAAAAGAATCTGGCTCTTCCCGTGGGAACAGTCCGACTTCATGTATAAGCTGCCCTACAATTTCCACAGTCTGGCTCAGATTAAAAATCCTGATTACAAAAAATATCCGGCCCTTCTCTATTTAAATGGTTATGAAGCTATCATTCATCCAGGTGAAACCCTTTATATTCCTTCCGGCTGGTGGCATTATATTCAATATGATACGGAAGGTTATTCGATATCAGTAAGGGCACTTCCCTCAAGTCCGCTTGAAAAATGGCGTGGATTTAAAAATCTTGTGATCACCAGACATTTTGATAATCTGATGCGTAAAATATTCAAAGAAAAATGGTTTGAATACAAAGTGAAAACGGCCAGAAAAAGAGGAGCCAGAGCTGCAAGAAAACAAAGAAGCTTTCAAATCTGAAAGCTTCTTTTGTGATATTATGATTGATTATGGTAAAAGTAACCATTCATACTTTACCGTTTGTTATTTTTAATGTTTGATAAATTTGATATTTTTTTCATCAATCGTAATAAAATAAGCTCCCGGAACCAATTCTGCTATTCCAATTGCTTTACCTGGCTGATACGTTCCTTTTCCAACCAGTTTGCCATCTATGGCATGAATCGTAAAGTCCATAGCCTTATTAATTCCTTTCAGATTAATTTCATTTTTTGCAGGGTTCGGGTATAAACCAAAGTTATCTTTTTCAACAGAAGAAACACTTAACGTATTATCCTGAATCACCGTAGAGTTTTTCTCAATAATCTGGTATTCATAATTAAACTGAACACTTGCAATCGGGAATGTTACCGATTGTAAAAAGCTTTGATTATTAGATGTATTATTAAGCACAAAATAAGCGGTCTGACCCGAAGTTCCTGTCACTTTAATTGGTAAAGGCATTTCAAAAAAGCTAACATTAGCACTGCTTTGTGTCTGAGAAACTTTAAATAAAGCCTGATTTCCGCCCTGCATCCACTTGATGGTGTACGTAGGATATCCTTCGCCATAGACCCAGTCATTGAAAAATTCCGTAAAGTCTGTTCCGGTAGACTGAAGCAAAGAAGCATTAAAATCAGCTGTACGCACATAGTTGTACGCCAGGTTCGGTCTCGCATGATAATCTTTAAGTGCCTGATAAAATGCAGTATCCCCTAAAATCCATTTCAGCATTCTCAAAACATATCCTCCTTTAGCATAAGACAATCTGCTGTCAAATATCCTGTTGATGCTGGAAAGTCCGGAATCCGGGACATAAACACTTCCTGTTGTACTTGCGGTAATGTAATTAGACTGGCCTTGTAAATAATTCAGAAACTCTGTATTGGTCATCAATAGTTTTTCATTGGCAAGATGCTCTCCAAAAGTTGCAAAGCCTTCATTCAGCCAGATATCATTCCATGCACCACAGGTTACTTTATCACCAAACCACTGATGGGCAAGTTCATGGGCAATAAGCTGTTTGCCCCAACCTCCCATGGAAGACATGGTCTGATGTTCCATTCCTCCGCCAAACATAAATTCCATGTGTCCGTATTTTTCATTACGGAAAGGATAAGAACCAAAGTAGGTTTCAAAAGTATTCATTACCTGTTTTGTCCAGTTAATATTGGCTATACTGGTGGCATTTGAATTCGTGGAAGGATAAATATAGTTCACAAAAGGAAACGGAGGGTTTCCGATGGTATCATTAAGCTTAACAAAATTGGTAATGGATAGCGCAATCAGATAAGCCGGTGTAGGATACATCGTTCTCCAGAACGTAAGTTTGGTGTTTCCTGTAGGAAAAGTTTCAGACATTAGTTTTCCATTGGCTGCCACGCTGTAGTTTGATGGAGTTGTAATTTTAAAATCAAATCTTTCAATTTTATCATTTAAACTTTGCTTTGTTGGAAACCAGTCCTGAGCGCCATAAGGTTCATTCAAAGTAGAAAGAACCGGAGTTCCGCTCTGAAGAGCAGTTTTGAATGCATCATTACTTGTGGACGGTGCTCCTGCATAATAAATGGTAAGAGAGTCCAGTGTATTGGCAGGAATAGAAGCTGGAAAATCAATCTTCAGTTCTTTTGAAGGAAGCTGCTGAAAGCTTGTAATGTTAGTTCCATGATATTTCACCTGAGAAACCGTTAATGAATTGGAAAGATCAAAATAAATGCTTCCCATACTTTGTGTAGGTTTGAAATGTGAAGTTACCGAACCTGAAATATTATACACCGCAGGATCAAGGCTGACGTCCATTCTCTGATACTGTAAATCGTAATTCAGGGTATTGGGATTGATATTCCCGATATTCATCTTTTGGGTGAAGGATTTTTTCTCTTTTTCGATTAATCCTTTCATATCCGTATTTTGCCTTTGCTTCTGGCCATAAAATTGTTGAGACAATAACAATCCCAACACCAAAAGGTACAATTTTGTCATGTTTTGAAAAATTTAATCAAATATAAAAAAAACCTTTTAATCCATGATTAAAAGGCTGTTATAATATATAAAATAAAAAATTTTTAAAGATCCAGTGCGGGTTCAAGAATTTTTTCCATTCTCTTCTTTACCATATCTACTGATCCGGAATAGTTATTCACCATTAAAGAAAAAACCAACGTTTTTCCTGAATTGGTTTTCAGATAACCGGCTAATGTTTTTACTTTATTCAAAGTTCCTGTTTTCGCAAAAACCTGTCCGTTCCCTCCTGCATTGAACATTCTTTTCAATGTTCCGGATTGCCCTCCGATGGGCAGAGAAGTCAGATAAGATCTGTAGTATTTCTGATCCATCAGAGAAGTAAGAAATTTCACCTGAGAAATCGGGGTTACATTATTACTTCTTGAAAGCCCGCTCCCATCAATGTAATTAAGTCCAACCATATCAAAACCTGCATCTTTCAGGTGATTAGTCACCACGATTCTTCCGGATTCTGAAGTCTGGTCGCCCATTTTCTGATATCCTACCGTTCTTAACAAAGCTTCTGCCAGTGAATTATCACTGTGCTGGTTGGTATAATAAATAATATCACTTAAAGTAGGTGATTTATATGCTGAAAGCATTTTTCTGTTTTCAGGGGCTGCATCTGTCATTTTCGGAGTTACTTTTCCGGTAACAGGAATTCCGCTTTTCATCAGTGTTGTTCTGAAAGAGTTGGCAAGGTAAGCCGGTGCATCAGGAAGTTTGGTTGTTAAAACTCCGTTTCCTTCGTATTTATCAGCATATACCATCTGATGATTGTAAGGAGAAACGTAGAAAAATTTCTTTTCTGTAGAGAAACCACCTTTTTTAACGATCAGTTTTTCGTTGGCCGGGTTGATATCGCGGGTACTTCCTGCAGGTAAATAATAGTTATTGTTTTCCAACCATACAACATTTTCCGGAAGCACTGAAATATTGCCTTTGAAAAGCGCTGTCTGAATGATAATATCACCATTTACCTTTTTGATTCCCTCTCTTGAAACACCGCCTACGAAATCTGAAATAATATCTCTATAAGATGCTGCACCTGCTTTGTTTGTTCCCAAAGAAGGGTCTCCGCTTCCTATTACATAAAGATTTCCATTCAACACTCCGTTTTCATCTATAGTTCCTGAGTACTCCAGCTGAGTCATCCAACGGTAGTTTTCACCCAGCATATTTAAAGCCGTTTCCGTTGTCAGCAATTTGGTCGTAGAAGCAGGTACTAAAGGAGTATTTTCGTTGTACGAAGAGATAACCTTCTTCGTTTTCGGGTCATACACTACGAATCCCCAGGTTGCATTTTTCAGCACAGGATCCGCCATCATTGTGTTTACATTAATGTCCACCAGTTCTTTTGCTGACAAAACAGTTTTCTCCACTATCGTACTAACGGGTGAAGGCAGGTTTAAACTGCTTTTCTGATTGTCATAATTCTGGGAATAAAGAACGGTAGAAACGGTAGATTGAGCCAGGAAAAGACCAGAAGCCAACACCGCCGCACTTGAAATATATTTTCTGAAATTTACCATCTATCTTCTTTTTGTTCTGTAGTTTTGACTCTATAAAAAATGAAAGGTTAAATCATTCAGTAAAAGAGCCAAACACTTAATCAACGTCCAAAAGTAGAAATTATTGTTATATAACGGACCACCGCCCCGTTATAAAAGAGTGTAAAGTTTGTTAAAAATTGTTAAAAATCAACAAAAACATCTTTTTTAATGCTTTGATACGCAGTGATTTCATCAAATTCTTTCAAACTTATCAAAACCATTTTTTTGAATTTTTCATAATTTTTCCCACGGGGAAGCTTCAGCATAATCTGGAACTGATAGAAGTTATTCAGTTTTGCAATCGGTGCTCTTTCCGGACCTAAAACACATTCTTCAGGAAGATATTTTCTGAGGATAGAGCCCAGAAACTGTGATGCCCGGTCGGCTTTATCCTCTCTTCTGTGTTTCAACTCAATCATAATGAGCTTGGTGAAAGGTGGATAATGAAATTTCTGACGTTCTGTAAGGATATATTTATAGATCTTGGCAGGATTATTCATCTTGATGAGCTGAAATACAGAATGATCAGGATTAAAGGTCTGAATAAGGATCCTTCCTTTTCCGGAAACCCTGCCAGCCCTTCCTGAAACCTGTGTGATCAGTTGATACGCTCTTTCTTCTGCTCTGAAATCCTGTACATATAATAAGGAATCTGCTTTTGGGATGGTAACGAGTTCAATATGATCAAAATCCAGTCCCTTGGAAATCATTTGGGTTCCTACAATAATATCTGTTTCTCCGTCTTCAATCTTTTCGTACAATTTTTCGTAGGCGAATTTTTTGCGCATGGAGTCTACATCCATCCTGTCTACTTCATTTTCCGGAAACAATTTGGTAACCTCTTCATGAATCTGTTCTACACCTACTCCTCTTTCGTTCAGCTTTTCAGAATTACATTTCGGGCAGGTTTTCGGTTTTGAAGCTCTTTGCCCGCAATAGTGGCATTTCATTTCATTTGCCGCTTTGTGATACGTCATGACCACATCACAATTAGAGCAGTAGTTCACATAGCCACAGCTTTCACATTCTATGACATTGGAATAGCCACGACGATTGTGTAAAACGATTGCCTGATTCTTTTCATCCACCGTTTTCTTAATCTCTTCGATAAGCTTCAGAGAAAAGTTCCCTGAAACCTTTTTAGATTCCTGAGCTTCCTTGAAATTGATCAGTTCATATTCCGGCAGATTGACATTCCCGAATCTTTCATTCAGGAAAACGTATTTCATTTTATCTTTCCTGGCACTGTAGTAGCTTTCAACAGAAGGGGTAGCTGATCCCAGAATCACTCCTGCCTTATACAGCCTACCTAAAACCAGAGAAGCGTCTTTAGCATTAAAATAAGGGGAAACTTCCCTTGGTCTGTACGCAGAATCATGTTCTTCATCAACGACAATAAGCCCCAGATTCTGGTGAGGTAAAAACAAAGCATTACGGGTTCCGATCAGAATACGGATGTCGTTCTGCTTAATTCTTCTCCATACTTCCACTCTTTCAAAATCAGTCAGTTTCTGGTGATAAAAACCGAGCTGTCTTCCATACTTCTTCTCTAATCTCTGGGTAATCTGTTTGGTAAGCGAAATTTCCGGAAGCAAAAACAGAACATTCTTTCCGTCACGGACACATTCATCAATTTTCTCTAAATAGATATGGGTTTTCCCTGATGAAGTAACGCCATGAAGCAGGACATTCTTCCCTTCTTCAAAAGCTTCATCAATTTCAGCTTTTGCTGTTTTCTGCTGTTCGGAAAGCTCTTCAAGTTCCTCGATTTCTCCTTCATAGCTTTCAATCCTGTCTTTCTGCATAAAGTATTCCTCCACAAGGCCTTTGTCTGCCAAAGGTTTGAAGTGGGAACTTCCGAAATAACCGTCTTCAAACAGTTCAGATTTTTTAATAGGAACGTCAGGATGTTCCGTCTGTTTTTCCAATATAAGAAGGAAAAGATCTTTCTGTTTCTGCGCTCTGTTCAGTTTTAAAAGAATATCCGTAAGATTTTGATTGGCCAGAACCTCATCATTAATTCTCACATAAGCAACTTCTCTGGCTTTATACTTTTCAGCAATTTTCTCATCAATTTCAATGTACTGAAGATCAATCAGAGAATTGATGGTTCTGATGATATCTTTTTTAGCAATAAAAGCTTCAATATCTGTAAGATTAATCAACTGCCGTACTTCCAGTGCCTGAATCAGATACATTTCGTTAACATCCAGATTTTCAAAATCTATAATGGCTCCTGGTTTTAGTTTTAAATAGGTTTCACTTTCCAGTTTTAAAGAAGAAGGAAACGAAAACCTGTAAATTTCTCCGAGGCTGCACAAATAGTATTCCGAAAGCCAGTTCCAGAAATCAATCTGTTCATGAGGAAGAATCGGTTGATCATCCAGCATGCTGATGACTTCCTTGGCTACAAAGTTTTCCGGTGCATTATCATGAAGCTCAAACACGATTCCCGTATAGATCTTTTTTCCACCAAATGGTACCAGAACACGCATTCCTGGTTGGATTTCAGACATCATTTCCTGAGGAACTTTATAAGTGAAAGATCCTTTCAGGTTGAGGGGTAAAACAATTTGAGCGTATTGCAAGGGAAATATTTAAAGTGTAAAATTAGAATTTTCCTGAGAGAACTGCAACTTTGTGGAGATTCTTTAGTAATCTTTAACCAAGAACCTTAAACTGCATTCTATTCTTTACTTTCTCCTTATTTCCATTCCGTAGGAATGTAACCCATTCAGATATTTTTTAATGTCTAGAATTACATTGATCAAAAAAAATGATATGACAGGCTGGATTCCTGCGGAATGACAAAGCGTGTGGATAAAAGAACAACCACAAATTCAGAAAGGATCGAAGAAAGGATTCATGAAAAACTAAAAAAGAAGTTCCGTAATCTGATACCAAAATGCAGACGTAATAAATCCTACAATGATACTGACTCCAATGATCAGGTTGGTCAGTTTTGAGTTCAGCCTGAACTGTTCTGCAATAATACTTGAAGTAACCAATGTTGGCATCGCTGCTTCAAATACTGTAATTTTAGCCACATCTCCTTTTATTCCGAATAACAGAGCCATTCCCAGAACAATTGCGGGTGCCAGAATCAATTTATAAAGCATAGACATCGACATCTGAGGAATCAGTTTTTTCCATCCATTGAATTTCAGCTGTAACCCGACTGAAAACAGAGCTAAGGGACTTACCGTGGCTGCCAGCTTGTCAAAAAACGGTTCCGCAACAGTAAAATCAATAAACTGAGACAAAACCAAAGCAGATATACAACCAATTAATGGAGGGAATGTAATGAGTCTTTTTAAAATGAATATTGCACTTACTTTTCCGGATTTACTGCCTCCTTTTACGGCAGCAATAATTCCGAGTGTGGAAAGGGCAAAAAACATGGTCTGGTCACAGATGATTGCGATACTCAGAAGCCCTTCGCCATAAAAGGCACTGATTAAGGGAAATCCGATGAATGAAGTATTACTGTACCCGCTTGCCAATTCCAACGTACTTCTGGACCGCCTTGAATATCCCCTGCTTTTACTGTAAAACATCATAAAAAAGAAACAGAACACCGAAATTAAAAATGTGGCTGCAATCGGGAACAGCATTTCTGTTGTCCATTTTACTTTGGGCAGATATTTAAACGAAACTGCCGGAAGAGCAAGATAAAGAATCCAGGTATTGATGCCTTTGTGAGCATCGGGGTGGATAGATTTTGTTGCTTTGAATATCATTCCTGCAATGATACACACTGCAATCAGAACAAAATTTACCATAACTGTAATAAAATATGAGGCAAATTTACGGCTGATTTTTGAGTTGGAGGGGGTAAAATTTATATTTTTTTCGGGAGAATTTCTAATGAAACTTTTCAGTATTAAACCTTATAGGTTTTGAAAACCTATAAGGTTTGGAGATCTACCTTCCGGAAATTTATAACCCTTGTCAAGGTTTAAAACCTTGACAAGGGTTGACTTCTGACTTCTTAAGAGTTTTTTCAAAAATATATTTTACTTCTTTATCACCTCCCAAAGACTCATCACCTCTATATTTTCCAAAGGCTTTGAAAGGGTAATTCTTTTTGAAGTTCCCGGAAGCAGGTCAAAGAAATTATCGCTGAAATGAGTATCACCGATTAAATAAATGTCCTTAGCCAGCGTATCTGTTGAGATTTCAATTTCAGTGGGTGATATTTTTCTGATTTTAATATCAGGTTGTAAGAGTTTCAGATCTTTTGGTTTACTAAAGAAGAACAGCTTTTCGAATTTTGTGTCTTTTTCGGAACTGACCTTTAAAACAGTTGCGAACAAATCAAACTGACCCAGTTCTGATTTAATAATACTTCGTATTTTCTTACTTACATTAGCTTTTACATTATCAGACTGATTGCTTTTCCAAAGTATTTTTCCTTTAAAATCAATCAATTCAAATTTTGTCTCTGCTTTCAGTTCTTTCAGGAGATCGCTTATCAGATAGACATCATAGCTTTTTTCGGTTTCCGCTATTGATACCAAAACAGGTTCAAAGCTTCTTTTCGCTTGATAATGGAAGGCTTTCCAGTTTCCAAGATAATCAATGGAAGACCAGGAAACTACCGGCCAGCAATCGTTGAGCTGCCAATACAAGGTTCCCATATTGTAAGGTTTTGCACGGCGGTGAGCTTCAATAGCGATCTGCATTCCTCTTGCCTGCAAGAGCTGTGAAACGTAGTTGTATTGTACAAAGTCCGTTGGAATTTTGTAATCACGCTTCAGATATTCATTAATAATATCCCAGCCGCGGATATGTTTTTCGTGAGCTTTAATGGTTGGATTCTGAAGGCTTAAATCCGGAGTTCCGGAGAACATTGATTTTGTCGTTTCAAGAGTTGGTGTACCCTGAAAGCCATATTCAGACATGAAACGCCCTACTTTTTCGTTGTAAATTTCAAAAGGCTGTTCACCCCACCAAACGCCCCAGTAATGAGAATCTCCTTCGGTAAGACTTTCTTTATGTCCCCAGCCAATGGAGGGAGAACTTGGCCAGTATATATTTTTATCCGATTTCAGATTTTCTGCCAATGCATTAGGAATTACCTCATGAAACAGCTTCTTATAATCTTTCCAAACCTGAAGAGAGTCATTTTTTGAATATTTAAACTGTTTCTGATAGCCCCAGTTGACAATCGCTTCATCAATTTCATTATTCCCGCACCACAAAGCAATGGACGGATGATTCTGAAGTCTGTTGACCTGGTCTTTTACTTCTTCTTTTACATTGTTTAAAAATGCTTCATCTGCCGGATAAAAGCTTCCCGCAAACATAAAATCCTGCCACACTAGTATCCCGTTTTCATCACAGGCTTTGTAGAATTCATCATCTTCATAAATACCTCCGCCCCAGATACGGATCATATTCATATGGGCTTCTTTGGTATCCCTGATCAGTTTCTGGTATTTTTCTTTGGTCATTCTCGGCGAAAAACTATCTCCCGGAATCCAGTTGGTTCCTTTGATATACAGTGGTTGCCCATTCACTTTAAAATAGAATGATTTTCCCTTTTCATCTTTTTCCTGAATCAATTCAACGGTCCTTAAGCCTATCCTGATATTTTTAGCATCAATATTTCTCTGATCTTTGGAAAGCTTCACTTCAAAATCATAAAGATGAGCTTCACCACGCCCGTTAGGCTGCCAGAGCTTCATCCCTTTTGTTTCATAAGGAACCGATATCTTATTTATCCCTTTTCTTAAAGATATTTTTTGGTGACTTTTATTAAGATCCAATGTATAATCTCCGTCATTTTGAGCATAAATTTCAACTTCAAAGCGCAAATTATCAGAAGTGCCGGAAACTCTTTTCTGAATATCCTTAACCGTAATAATTTTAGCATTATTCCAGAATTCCAGCTGAACATCTTTCCATATTCCTGCAGTAACCAGCCTTGGTCCCCAATCCCAACCGAACTGGTATTGTGCTTTTCTCACAAAACTTCTTGGTGATTCCGGCATAGTGAACGGAACTTTTTTCGCTAATTCCTTTCCGGTATTCACAGCGGATGTAAATTTAATCTGCAATGTATTATGACCCGGTTTCAGATATTGTTTCACTGGAATATTCCATTTACGGAACATATTATCTGTTTTCTTCAGCAGCTGACCGTTAAGATAAATTTCAGAAAATGTATCCAATCCATTAAAAACCAGATCAATGTTTTCGTTCTTTAGTTCATGAGGTGAAATAGTAAATGAGGTCTGATAATCCCAGTCCTCATTTTCAACCCATTGAACTTTCTTTTCATTTTCATCCTTAAAAGGATCAGAAATGATCTTATTATCCATTAAATCCAAATGAACGGTTCCCGGAACTTTCGCAGGAAACCAGTTTGAGTCTTTTGAATTTTTAAACTGCCAGTTCTCCGAAGACAAGCTTCTTTCTGAAAACTGTGCAGAAAGGATATTCTGCATAAAAAGGAAAGCAAAAAGGGTCGTTCTATTCATCAATAAATTTGTTTGTATTGTTACCATACCAGTGATTTTGTCATTCCGAGGAACGAAGGAATCTCTATTTTATCAGTCTAGATTCCCGCTACGCTTGGAATGACAACCAGAGTGCATATTATTTATTCTTCAATGCAACCACTTCATCCGCATTGGCAAAAGCCCCACCATCCGTAATGGCTGAAGAATGGAAGTAACCCGCATGGGTAAATGCTCTAATCTCTTCAATATTAGATGAACGCAGACCTCCTCCGACAAGGATTTCTATTCTTCCGTTGGATAATTCAACAAGCTTTTTCAGATTCTCTTTTCCTTCAGATACATTGGGTTTCTGACCGGAGGTAAGAATGGTTGTAAAACCACATTCGATTACTTTTTCCAGAGATTCTTCCAGACTTGCAGCACGATCAAAAGCACGGTGAAAAGTACATGGAAGCGGTTTTGCCAATTCGACTAAAACTTTATTCTGCTCTATATTAATCTCATCATTTTCATCCAGGATACCGAATACAAAACCATCTGCATGTAAAGATTTTAAATGAACCAAATCATTTTTCATCTGCTCAAATTCCGAATCAGAATAGGTAAAATCTCCACCTCTCGGACGGATCATCACAAAAATCGGGATTGTAATTTTTTCACGAAGCTTCTTCATCGTTTCGAAATCCGGAGTAGTTCCGCCTTCACTGAGTCCATCACATAATTCTATTCTGTCTGCCCCGTTTTCAAAAGCGATAATCGCTGATTCAGGATTAAAACAAGCTATTTCTATTTTTGACATTGTATTGTATCTATTTAATTTGATTTTGGTTCGTCCTGCAGTACATCTGCAATCAAAAAAGAACCGTTTTCTTTTACTACTTTTATTACTGACGGATATTCTGCTTTAAAATTTTTGTCTGTCAGCACTACCTTGAAGAGATATTCATCTGTTGAG
Organism: Chryseobacterium sp. NRRL B-14798; assembly: GCF_050470705.1. Classification (NCBI taxonomy): domain Bacteria; kingdom Pseudomonadati; phylum Bacteroidota; class Flavobacteriia; order Flavobacteriales; family Weeksellaceae; genus Chryseobacterium; species Chryseobacterium sp. NRRL B-14798. The sequence continues at coordinate 3,536,722 of NZ_JBFLUL010000005.1, forward strand.
GAGAGTTCTAAATCACAGCTTCCAACTTCAATTTTATCCCAATCCTGTGCTGCAATCAGGAAGCCCGCTCCAACACCTGCTTTACTTACATCAAATCTGGTTTTCCATTTATCCTGAAATTCTTTTTCAGTAAGGCCTCCGCTTACATCCAGGTCAACATTCATTGCATCCATTTTATAATCGAAGTAGTCTTTGGTTGTGATTTTCCGCATATTCTTTTCTTCACTTCCGATATCGGCTTTAAAGTAATCTACAATACTCTTTTCCAGCCATTTCTTAGCATCTTCTGCCTCATTGGACTCATTATGCAAAACTACTTTTTCTTTTATTGGCTGGATTTCACCATCTTTTTTTATCTCCTTCTTTTCTTCCTTGCAAGCAATAATCATAAACAAGGAAGCGATAATCGTTCTTTTCATATTTGTTTTATGTTTTGGCTAAAGCCAATGGGTATCTTTTATTTGTTTAAATGGGCTGAAGCCCATTTCTATTGAATTTTTAATTATTTCAAAGCAAATTCAGGCTTTTCAAGGCGGTTTCCTTTCTGATCGTACACCGCAAAATTGAATCCGTCCTGAATACAGTAAGAACCATATTCCCCCTGTTTATTGATGGCAATAAAACCTACCTGGATATCTTTCAGATTTTTATTTCTTCGCTGATTGATTTTTACAATTCTCTCTACAGCTTCTTTACAGGCTTCCTGAGGATTTCTGCCCTGTCTCATCAACTCAACCACAAGATGGGTTCCCACGGTTCTTATCACTTCTTCACCATGACCTGTTGCTGTAGCAGCACCTACTTCATTGTCTACAAATAAACCTGCTCCGATGATTGGCGAATCTCCTACTCTGCCGTGCATTTTGAAAGCCATTCCACTGGTGGTACAGGCTCCGGAAAGGTTTCCCTGTGCATCTAAAGCGATCATTCCTATGGTATCATGGTTTTCAATATTGGCAATGGGCTTGTATTGGCTGGTCTTTAACCATTCTTTCCATTCTTTTTCCGATTCGGGAGTAAGAAGATTCTCTTTTTTAAAACCTTGTGAAAGGGCAAACTGCAATGCACCGTCCCCAACCAGCATAACGTGTGGTGTCTTTTCCATGACAGCTCTGGCTACAGAAATAGGATTTTTAACATATTCCAGACATGCTACGGAACCGATATTATAATTCTCATCCATGATACAAGCATCCAGCGTTACCCTTCCGTCTCTGTCCGGACGTCCTCCATATCCTACACTTCTTTCTTTTGGATCTAATTCTACAAGACGGACTCCTTTTTCTACAGCATCCAAAGCTCTTCCTCCTTTTCCAAGGATGGTCCAGGCTTCTTCGTTGGCTTTTAATCCGAAATTCCAGGTGGAAAGAACGATAGGTTTATTGATGATTTTTTTACTTTCAGGTCGTTCTGCGGCCATTAGTTCTAGAGGATTAATGGTAAGTGCTGCGGTTGCAATTCCCAGTTTTTTGATAAAACTTCTTCGGTTATTGTTCATTGGATGTAAGAATTATTTAATACAAAGCAAATATCTTAAAAAATTCCGTTGAAAATCTTATGGTTTTCCCACTATTTTTCTTTACCATTTTTTATTATTTTTATAATGGTTATTTTAATTAATATATATGTTTAAAACCTTTAGAAAAATGGATTGCTTTAAGGAATTATCGGATGAAGAAATCCATGTCCTTGCAAGCATCAGTACTCCTAAGCTTCTTCGGAAAAAAGAAAAACTGTTAGAGCCAGGTCAGCCGTTTAACCATTTATTTATATTGACCAATGGTCTTTTGAGATTTTTCTTTGATGATGAAAATGGAGTTGAAATTAATACTTTCCTGCCCTCAGAAAAAGAGGTTGCCTTTCTGGAGAGTCCGGAATCTTATTCTGCTGAAGGTACTAAAAAGTATACCATACAAGCCGTGATTGATTCTCAGATTATTCTTTTTAACAAAGGTGAATTTGAGCAGACTGCCTTTCAGCATAAAGGAATTTACAATTTGTATTTGAAATCGTTGAAACAGATTATCAGCATTTTATCAGCACGTACAGAGCAGTTCTGCAGGAGCTCGCCGCTTTCCCGTTATGAAGATTTTCTGAACAGCCATCCGTTTGTCTGTCAAAATGCCAACCGAAAATACATTGCTAATTTTCTGGGCATCACTCCCAATTCCCTTTCCCGTATTACTGCCCGCGACAATAAAAAAAAGAATCAAGGAAAAAAATAACTTAAGAATATTTTTAATTGTTGCATTCAGTATAATTTTGTCCGGTCAAAAACTTGTTCTTCACCACTAAAAAAACCAAATGAAAAAAAATATAATCATCTTCAAAGCATTCCACCTTATAGAATAGTCTTTACATCTTAACAGGATTAATATGTGATTGCCCGGATATTCATCGGGATCTGAATCTGTATTTTCTTAAATCAAAATTTTATTACCATATATATTTATGCAAAGAATAACCACCATTCTCTGCCTGTTACTGGCATGCAATTTTGCTCAGGCATCTACAGGCAATCTTGAAGACAAAATAGCCGATGGAGCTTCCTGGCTAATACTAGTTGTATTGCCAGTTGCCGGAATTTATCTCTTCTGGAAGGTTCATATTTATCCGGAAAAGGTAGCAGAAAAGAAAAATCATCCTCAACTGAACGCTATCAAAAGCATGTGCCTTCTTTCTCTAGTCTTTGGCGGCCTTTTATGGCCGGTTGCCTTAATCTGGGCCAACTATGATTATGGAAATCAAACGACTCCTGAAAAGGAAACAGACAACACAAATTTACCTGAAGAAGAATTTAAACCCATCGAAAATTAAAAGACATGCTGGAATTACTAGTCGCAATATATGCCGGGATTTGCTGGCTTCTCATTAAAAAATTAAAATTGATCCCGTGGACATTTACCACACAGGTAATAGTGTATTCACTGCCTATTTTCGGATCTATCGCCTTGATATTGAGTTTAAATTATTACTGTCCCATTACCTCTGACGTAAAGGTAGGAAACAGAAGTGTGGATATCACCACACAGGTTTTGGGAAAGGTAAAAAAAGTATATGTAAGTACCAACCAGGAAGTAAAAAAGGGAGATACTTTATTTATGCTTGACAGGGAGCCCTATTTACAGGAAATTAAATCACTGGAAGCTAAACTGAGCAGTATGAAAGCCACGGTACATTCTTATGATGCAGACATTTCGGCCTCCAGAAAAAATATTACGGCATTACAGTCACAGCTTGATCTTGCCAACAAAAGAGTATCTCAATATCAGGAGCTTGTACAGGCTGGAGCTGCCAACAAATTTGATCTTGAACAGGCGATAACCAATGTACGTGATCTGCAATCCCGAATCAGTGCTGCACAGTCACAACAGCAGTCTTTGGAAACAAAATCCAATGCTTCTTATGGTGGAGAAAATTCATCAGTGTCTGAGATCCAGGCTAAGCTGGAACAGGCTAAATGGAATCTCTCCCAAACCGTTGTTCTGGCACCTACGGATGGTGTGATTCCGAATGTTCAGCTGAATGAGGGAGCAATTATGGCACCCTTCAAATCTGCATTTGTTCTGATTCAGAAACAGCAGTCAGTCATTGGATTTTTTGCTCAGAATGAGCTTGAAACCGTAAAAAAAGGAGATGAAGTGGAACTTGCACTTAAAACCGAGCCGGGAAAAGTGGTAAAGGCCAAACTTGAATACGTCATCGATGCTACCAGCCAGGGGATCATGAATAATGCAGGAGGAATGCTGGGCGGAAATGGTTCTACAGCCGGACTTCCTGATACGGCAAGACAATTGCCGGAAACCGATGGAAAGCTTATTGCCAAATTTGTACTGGAAGATAATCAGAAACAGCTTACAGTAGGAGCAAGAGGAACTGCGGTTATTTATTCTGATCATATTAAACCTCTTCATCTTATCAGAAAAGTAATGGTGCGTATCAACAGCAAAATCAACTTCCTGATTCCTAAACTTCATTAACATGTATAAAAAGTTAATTTTAGTGAGCATACTTGCTGGATCTTTAAGCTCCTGCATCGGTTATAAAGAAGCTACGAAGGAAAATATAGATCAGCTTAAAGAAAAGAGTGAAATTGCTTCTCATATACAAATTCCTGATGACTGGATTTTTGACAGAAAGGCTGGATCAAAATCAATTTCCTACGACTGGATCAATGATCTTAAAACCTCACAGCTGGAAGCCCTGGTTAAAGAAGGAATGTTATACAATGCAGATCTTATTATTGCCAGAGAGAAGCTTAACCAGATTGAGCTGGCAATGGAAATTGCCGGAAGCGACCTTTATCCAAGCGTAAGTGCTGTAGCCAACACTTCGAATAATCTGGTCAGTGGCAGCCAGGTTCAGCGCCTTGCGTTAAAAGCCAATTGGGAAATTGACCTTTGGGGTAAAAATAAATCTTCACAGATGGCCAGCACCAGCAGCTATTTTTCTGCAAAACATCAGCATACACTGCTGCATCAGTCTATTGCAGGAATGATTGCCAAAGCTTATTTTCTGAATATTGCAGGAAACATTCAGGAAAATAAGATTGAAAGCTATATTCAGAAGACCAAAGACCTGGAAAAGCTCTACATCATTCAAAAGAAAGTTGGAACGGCAAATGCTATTGATGTGTCCAATATTTCTGCTGAAATTATTTCCCTGCAGGGTTATCTTGAAAAGATTAAAAATGCCAATATGCAGTCGAGAAGGTCGCTGGAACTTCTTACCGGAAAGTATCCGGAGGGAAAACTGGCAACCCAGAATTTCTTTAATTCTGTAAAAAGCAGTATTCCTGCATCTTTTCCTCTGGAGCTTCTTGAAAACAGATCAGACATACAGGCGAGTCATTTCCAGATCGAAAAAGCTTTTTATGAAGTACAGGAAGCTAAAGCGGCAAGACTTCCATCATTAAATATAAGCTCATCGCTTGGGAGTGCAGGAAGTAATGTGGAATCTATTAATTCTTTATTTTCCAACCCTTTAATAAAAGTGGGCGGAGGATTAGTTTCTCCTCTATTCAATGGTGGAAAGCTTAAAAAGAATGTAGAAGTAAAAAATTCTCAGCAGAAACAAGTCGTTGAAGAATATTCTAAAGCTGTTCTGAATGCATTGAACGAAGTGGAATCTTCTTTAGCAAATCTCCGTTCTATTGAAAAACAGATGACTTATACAACTAATGCTGTCAATGAACTGAAAAACAATATTTCTCTTACTGAAAAACAAATAAAGGTCGGTACCAGCAACAGTTTTGTACTGATTCGTAAACAAAGGGACCTATTGAAAAATGAAATGAACCTCATCAATCTGGAACTTCAGTACAGAATAGAGCGTATAAATCTTTATATGGCTTTAGGTGCGGAGAACTTCATTTATTCATAATTTTTATACTTGAGAGACTGCAGATTTTTTCTGCAGTCTTTTTTATAATTTATCTGATATTAATGAGGCAGTTTATCTCTGAAATATCCATATACCCATGTTCCGGCAATTGCACTTAACAAAGTAACAGATACTGCTAAAGCTCCTGTTCCAATCTGAGCAAAAAGAGGCCCTGGACAGGCTCCGGTAATGGCCCAGCCAAAACCAAATATCAATCCTCCATAGATCTGACCTCTATTAAACTTTTTAGGTGCCAGAGTAATAGGTTCCCCATCAATTGATTTTACCTTAAATTTTTTAATCAGCCACACTGAAATCATTCCTACCAATACGGCACTTCCAATGATTCCGTACATATGGAAAGACTGCAGACGGAACATTTCCTGTATCCTGAACCAGCTGATCACTTCTGCTTTCACAAAAATAATCCCGAAAATAATTCCAGCGGCGAGGTATTTCAGATTGTGATACCATGGATGGTTAGCCGTACTTTCGTTTACACAAGTGGTATATATATTTTGTTCTTTTTCTTTGATCATAATGTAATTCTCTTTTTAAATTATACTTATAGGGAAAGGATGATAGGCAAAATAAGGTTAGCCATTAAAAAGCCACCGATCATAAAACAGACTGTTGCCACCAAAGAAGGCCACTGTAAGTTGGAAAGTCCCATGATTGCATGTCCGCTGGTGCATCCTCCTGCGTATCTTGTTCCGAAACCAACCAAAAACCCACCCACTACCATCATAATAAATCCTCTAAGGGTCAACAGGCTTTCGAAATTCATCAGTTGTAACGGGACCAGATTGTTGTAAGCTGTAATTCCGTAGCCCGCCAGCTCAGCTTTCAGATTGGGATTCACTGTTATTTCATTAGGGTTCACCAAAAAATGGACAGCAATCAGTCCTCCGAAGAAAATTCCCAGGACAAAAAACAGATTCCAGGCTTCTTTTTTCCAGTCGTATCTGAAAAAATTCACATTGGCAGGGACACAGGCGGCACAGATATGCCTCAGTGAGGAACTGATTCCAAAGGATTTATTTCCCATAATCAATAAGGCTGGCACGGTAAGCCCGATCAACGGACCTGCAATATACCATGGCCAGGGTTCTTTTATAATCTCCAACATCTTTTTTATTTATTTAAAATTTTAGTCTGACATACAAAATCACTTTTCGGAATATCTGTAGACGCAATGGCTTTAAAACCTCCTTCAATTTCTGAAAAATTCCTGTAGCCTCTTGCCTGAAGGATACTCGCTGCCATTGTACTTCTGTAACCGCTACCACAATGCATGTAGAAATGTTCTGTTGGTTTTATCTTATGAATCCAATCATTGATATAGGCCAGAGGTTTGCTGTAAGCTTCATTAATATGTTCTGCATTGTATTCACTTTCTTTTCTTATATCAATAATTTTCGCTTCTTTTCCTTTGATTTCACTTTCAAACTGTTCTGCAGAGATGCGATTGACAAGGTCTGTTTCCTTTCCGCTTTTTTTCCAGCTTTCAAAACCTCCGTCCAGAAAACCTAAAATATGATCGAATCCTACTCTGCTCAAACGGGTTACCGCTTCTTCTTCATATCCTTTTTCAGTAACCAGTAGAATAGGCTGGCTGACATCAGCAATTAAAGCGCCTACCCACGGGGCAAAATCACCATCCAATCCTATATTGATAGACTGTGGGATAAAACCTTTGGCAAATTCACGGTTGGATCTTACATCTAAAATCAAAGCACCTGAGGCTTCAGCAATTTCCTCAAACTGTTCAGGAGAAAGAGCGTGCAACCCTTTTGAAAGTACTTCATCAAAACTACTGTACCCTTTTTTATTCATCATCACATTCATTCCGAAATAAGCTGGTGGAGGTAAAAGACCATCCGTTACTTCTTTTATAAAGCTCTGTCTGTCCTTTTGATTCAGGGCATAATTGGTTCTTTTTTGATTCCCCAGAGTATCTACTGTTTCTTTCTGCATATTTTTACCGCAGGCTGAACCGGCTCCATGAGCTGGATACACCGTAATATCATCATCTAAAGGCAAAATCTTATTGTATAGACTATCATATAAGAGTCCCGCCAGCTCTTCCTGCGTCATATTGGCTCCTTTCTGTGCGAGATCAGGACGTCCCACATCCCCGAGGAATAAGGTATCACCACTAAAAAGGGCCTTTTCAACACCGTTTTCGTCAATCAACAGAAAGCATGTGCTTTCAAGAGTGTGTCCCGGCGTGTGAAGAACCTTAATTTTAATGTCTCCGATTTCAAATATCTGTTCATCCTCTACAATGATGGCATCAAACTCCGGATGGGCTGTCGGACCATAAACAATCGGAGCTCCCGTTTTATGGCTTAAATCCAGATGTCCGCTTACGAAATCTGCGTGAAAATGGGTTTCAAAGATGTATTTCAATTTTACTCCATCTTCTTTCAGTCTGTTGATATAAGGCTGTGTTTCTCTTAAAGGATCAATAATAGCAGCTTCTCCTGCTGAGGTAATATAGTAAGCACCCTGAGCAAGACATCCTGTATAAATCTGTTCTATTTTCATTGTATTTTATTTTTTATTCTTTATTCTGTTATCTGATACAAATTTCCTGCTTTGCTTTTTCCTGTACAGCTACTTTTGTTACACAAGAAAATTAAAGAAAGACTTCTTTCGTAATGATATAAATACCCATGATCAGGATAAACCACCCAAATGCAGGTTTCAGTTTTTTGCCGTCTATCTTTTTTGATAGTTTTGAGCCCATTATAATTCCTGCAACAGCAATCACCGTAATAGAAACCAGCAGTTTCCATTCTATTTTCACCTGGTTTACTGAAGAGAGGAAACCGATTAAAGAATTGAAAGAAATAATCACTAAGGAAGTTCCTATTGCAGTTTTCATGGGCACTTTTAATAGATTCACTAATGCCGGAATGATCATAAAACCGCCTCCAGCTCCCACCAGTCCCGTTAAAATACCAACTATTGAACCCTGTCCGGCTGCCAGAAAAAAATTATTTTCATCCTGAATGTTTTCTAAAGTTTCTTTTGAGGAATTGCTTTTAATCATTTTATAGGAAGCAAGAATCATCAAACAGGCAAAAACCAGTAATAAAAAAATGTTCCTGGTAATGGTAAAATTGTGTATTTGAAGTATTTCTACAGGAATCAGAGGAAGAATATATTGTCTTGTCAGAAAAATCGAGATTACCGAAGGTATTCCGAACACCAGCGCCATTTTAAAATTGACCAGTCCTTTTTTAAAATACGATGCAGAACCTGCAATACTGCTCATCCCCACTATAAAGAGGGAATATTCTGTTGCCAGAAAAGCATCGATCCCAAAGAGATAAACGAGTACAGGAACCGTGAGAATACTTCCTCCTCCTCCGATTAACCCCAGAGAAATACCTATTAAAACTGCCGCTGTATATCCTATAATTTCCATTTCTATTCAAATAATTCTGATGCAAAAATGGGAATATGAATGAAAGTCTACAGCTACTTTTGTTACATAAGGAGATTTTTAAACACGAATAATTTCACAAAGGACACAAAGAATTTAGAGTAATTCTGCTTCTTTGAGATTGCTTCACCTTTGGTTCGCAATGACTTTAACTACCCCGTCAAAAATTCTTTGAACTTTTGCCACCCTTCCAAGAAAGGGAAATATGAGTATTTTTGATTAAATTGAGAGAGAATTTATGAGTTCAGGGCTTTCAGGAGGGTAATTTTATTTCTGCCTAACATGAGTTTTCCGTCTTCTTCCAGTTGCTTCAAAAGTCTTGACACCACTACTCTTGCGGTTCCCAGCTCATTGGCAAGCTGCTCATGAGTGGTATGAATGGTTTCAGAGCCGGTGAGTTCAGATTTTTTCTGCAATAGGTTGAGAAGTCTTTCGTCTACTTTTTTGAAAGCGATGGCATTGATGATATCTAATAGCTCTTCAAATCTTTTATGATACAGTCTGAAGATATAATCCAGCCATTCCGGATGATCTTTGATGAATAAAGATACTTTGTCTACGGGTAAGAAAAGTATTTCTGCATCCTCTTCTATCTCTGCTTTTACAATGCTTTTTTCATTATGCATACCGCCCAGAAAAGACATGATACAGCTTTCTCCGGCTTTGATGTAGTATAATAAAATTTCACGTCCGTCTTCTTCTGTTCTGATCACTTTCAGCATTCCTTTCATCACAATAGGAATGGAACGGATGGAAGCATTTTCATCTAGAATAATATCTCCTTGATGGTAATTCTTCGTTATACCATATTGATACAGTTTTTCTACCAATTCTGGTGATGATGAGAATTCTGAAGAAAGTATCGTGTCGTTCTGCATTTTTTTATTCTAATTTACGCCAATTTCATCAACAAACAACCATGCTTTGGAATCTGCACCAGGATTTCCTGCCGGAATAATGCCTGCATTTTCAATAGTTACTTTCAGGTATTTCGCGTTCTGCATTCCTATATTCAGTTTGATTTTTCCATTGGTATTTTTAATTTCTGCGGTTCCGATTTCTTTAATCAGTTTAAAGTTTGTGTTATCATCAGAAACATAAATCTTTGCAGATTTAGCCAGATGAATCCAGCTTCCTTTGTTTTCAAGGGTATTGAAATACACTTCTGAGAAAGCTGTTTTCTGACCAAAATCTATGGTTGCCACCACATCGTTACCCTGAAAGCCCAGCCATGTTTTACCCAGCTGTTTTACATTTCCGATAATACCATCTACTAAGGTGAAAGCACCTCCAAAAGAATAGTTTTCGCTAGGTTTTTGTTCTAAAGTTATCTTTTTTCCGGTAGTCTTTGAAATGATAAATTGCTGTGTAGACACGGCACTTTTCAACTGCCCCTCTTCAAAATAAGCTGATTTAATAGTTAAAGAATTAGGAATCTCAACTGCCGTCTGATACGTTTTAGAATTGATGGAAGGGTTTGTTCCATCCAGCGTATATCGGATACCGTTTGAATTCTGCGAAGTAGACAGTTCATAAGCAATTCCGTTATTGGAAGGAATTACTTTTCCGGTGATGTTATAAATGCTTCTGGCATAGTTGACCTTCATACCATCCAGAACTTTAAACTGGTTAATCACTCTGTTTTCAAATTCTTTATAGTTTTTAGGATCTGAGGTTCCCCATCCCACTTCAGAAAGTGCCATTAATCTTGGGAAAATCATGTACTGTACCTGCTTAAAATCTAAAATATATTCTGTCCACAGATTCGCCTGAACACCCATGATGTACTTAGCCTGCTCTGTATTCAGTTCGGAAGGAACAGGATTGTAAGCGTATACTTTTTCTAAGGGCGTAAATCCTCCAAAAGCATTAGGTTCAGACTGTGGATCTCCCTGATAATGGTCAAAATAACAGTAGGCACCAGGAGTCATTACGGCAAAGTGTTTTGATTTTGCAGCTTCAATACCTCCATTCACGCCTGTCCAGCTCATCACAGCAGCGTTAGGAGCTAATCCGCCTTCTAAAATCTCGTCCCAGCCTATGATTTTTCGCCCTTTACTGTTAACATATTTTTCAATCCGATGAATAAAGTAGCTCTGTAAGCCGTGTTCATCTTTTAAATTATTTTTCTTAATCAGCTCCTGGCAGTGTGCACATTCCTTCCATCTTGTTTTCGGGCACTCATCACCTCCAATATGAATGTATCGGGAAGGGAATAATTGGATTACCTCATCAAGAACATTTTCAAGAAACGTAAAAGTTTCATCTTTCGGGCAGAAAACATCATCAAAAACGCCCCATTTTGTAGCAGGTTCAAAAGGACCTTTGGTACATGCCAGTTCAGGATATGCAGACAGTGCGGCCAAAGCATGCCCAGGCATTTCAATTTCAGGGACCACAGTAATGTGTCTGTCCTGAGCATATTTCACCACGTCTTTTATTTGTTCCTGTGTATAAAAATAAGGACCGTAAGGTTTTCCATCAAACGTGTTATCCACATAGGCTCCAATCATGGATTCTTTACGTTTTGAACCGATCTGAGTAAGTTTAGGATATTTTTTGATTTCAATCCTCCATCCCTGATCATCCGTTAAATGCCAATGGAAAGTGTTCAGTTTATACATCGCCAGATAATCTATATACTGCTTCACTTCATCTACTGTGAAAAAGTGGCGGCAGACATCCAGGTGCATTCCTCTCCATGCAAATTTCGGCTGATCTTCGATTTTCATAGCCGGAATATTCTTTCCTTCTTTATACTGTTCAATAAGCTGGATCAAAGTTTGAAGAGCCAGAAAGTATCCTTGTTTAGTGTAAGACTTTATATGTATCTGTTTTGGAGAAATTTCTATGGAGTAATACTCTTTTTTCTGTTCAGAATCTGTTCCTGATGCCTGAGGAATTATAGAATTCGTTAAATGAATCTCACCACCCTTCTTAGCATATTGAAATTCCACCTGAGAACCTATTCTCTTTTTGAAATATTCTGTTTCCTCTTTTGGCAGATCACCACTTAATACGAAAGCTTTTGGTATTGCAAATTCACCCTGTAAAAGTTGAACTTTTTGAGGATAAGGGATTAGATTTAATTTATTTTGGGCAAAAATCATGTTTGAAATCAATACAAAGAGTACTAGAAAAGTCCGTATCATGAGATGGGGTTAAGGTTTGAGCTAAGATAATTATTTTTCAAAACTCTTTGAGCCTTTTTAAAAACAAATTAAATACCCAATTTCAGACTCCTGTAAAATGAATAATTTACAGTTTGCAATCATTCTATATAGATATTATTCTATTAAATATGGGATATTGTGGTTTGCTTTTTGATCAATTTAGTCGACTTAAAAAAATTAAAGGTTTAAATTTGTAAAAAAATAAGATGAAAAAAAATATTTTTCTGGCAGCCACTTTATTATTTTCTTTATCAGCTCAGGCACAAATTTTTGATATTATAAAATCTGCTGTTAAAGACAAAACAGGTGTAGATCTTAATGTTCCTGTTAAAAATAATGGTACGGTAACTTCTACTAAGACGACGACTACCACTTCAGGTAATTCATCTGCCAATATTGGAAACCTTACTTCAAGTCAGATTTCTTCAGGATTAAAAGAGGCCTTAAGTATGGGCGTAACGGATGGAGTAAAAAAACTAGCGGTAACGGATGGTTTTTTCAAGAATGAAGCCGTAAAGATTTTAATGCCTGAAAAATTAAGAAAAATTGATACAACACTACGTTCCATCGGAATGGGAAGCCTTGCTGACGAAGGCGTAAAATTGTTAAACAGAGCTGCTGAAGATGCCGTAACAGAAGCTGCACCTATTTTTACAAATGCTATTACTTCTATGACGATTACAGATGCCAAAAACATTTTATTAGGGAGTAATAACGCCGCAACAAGTTATCTTCAGGGAAAAACCCAGACTCAGCTGTTCAATGCCTTTCAACCCAAAGTAAAAGCTTCTTTAGGGAAAGTAGGTGCTGACACCCTTTGGAAAAACCTGATTTCAAAATACAATACGTTTACCGGACAGGCTGTTACTACAGATCTTAACGAATATGTTACTACAGAAACCATTAATGGAGTTTTTAAAATGGTAGCAGATAAGGAAAGCGGAATCAGAAATACACCTGCCATGAGAACTACAAGTATTTTGCAGAAGGTTTTTGGAGCGCAGGATGGGAGATAAAATAAGATTAGACTAAATATATAAAAGCTGTTTCATGATGGAACAGCTTTTTTGGGTTTTAATTTCTTTTGTCTTGAAACAAAAGAAACAAAAATTCAAGACCTGGAACTCTCCGCTAAAAATAAGTCCTGTTCTCTAAAAATTCTAAACTTGCGCGAATCATTATTTCTTTATCGGTTCCGAATTGGTCTCGCGCTTCGGACAGGAGAATTTTCTTAACGTTCACAGGATTTATTTTTTTTGACGCTGCGAGTTCCGATGTCGGAGTTAAAGTCAGCTATATAACTATTTGTCTGGACCTTAATGATAATAACAATGTTTTTTGTTGACCTGATTTCTTTTGTCCTAAAACAAAAGAAACAAAAATTCAAGACCTGGAGCTCTCCACTAAAAATAAATCCTGTTCTCTAAAAATTCTAAACTTGCGCGAAATCATTATTTCTTTATCGGTTCTGATTTTGCCTCGCGCTTTGGACAGGAGAATTTTCTTAACGTTCACAGGATTTTTTTTTAACGCTGCGAGTTCCGATGTCAGTTGTAAAGTAGTAAATAGAACTATTTATTTGTGTCTAAATAAAGAAGGGACCGTTTTTATTGTCTTATTTTCTTTTGTCTTGAAACAAAAGAAACAAAAGTTCAAGACCTGGATCTCTTCGCTAAAAATAAGTCCTGTTCTCTAAAAATTCTAAACTTGCGCGAATCATTATTTCTTTATCGGTTCCGAATTGGTCTCGCGCTTCGAACAGGAGAATTTTCTTAACGTTCACAGGACTTATTTTTTTGACGCTGCGAGTTCCAATGTCAGTTTTAGAGTAGTAAATAGAACTATTTGTTTGTGTCTAAATGAAGAAAGGACCGTTTTTTATTGTATTATTTTCTTTTGTCTTAAAACAAAAGAAACAAAAATTCAAGACCTGGATTTCTTCACTAAAAATAAGTCCTGTTCTCTAAAAATTCTAAACTTACGCGAAATAATTATTTCTCTATCGGTTCTGATTTTGCCTCGCGCTTCGAACAGGAGAATTTTCTTAACGTTCACAGGACTTATTTTTTTGACGCTGCGAGTTCCAATGTCAGTTTTAGAGTAGTAAATAGAACTATTTGTTTGTGTCTAAATGAAGAAAGGACCGTTTTTTATTGTATTATTTTCTTTTGTCTTAAAACAAAAGAAACAAAAATTCAAGACCTGGATTTCTTCACTAAAAATAAGTCCTGTTCTCTAAAAATTCTAAACTTACGCGAAATAATTATTTCTCTATCGGTTCTGATTTTGCCTCGCGCTTCGGACAAAAGAATTTTCTTAACGTTCACAGGACTTATTTTTTTGACACTGCGAGTTCCGATGTCGTCTTTAAAAAGTTTCGGCCTCACTTTGTGAGGCCGAAACTTTATATTGTTATTCAGAATTAGAACTGCATTTCAGGAATTTCCCCTTCGATGATAAGATCTGCTTCTGTTGCTTTAATAATATCTTCTACTGAAACGCCTGGTGCTCTTTCTACCAGCTTGAATCCTGCCGGAGTTACATCCAGAACGGCTAACTCAGTAACTACTTTTTTCACACAGTTTACCCCTGTTAGAGGTAGTGTACATTTTTTTAGGATTTTGCTTTCTCCTGCCTTGTTTACGTGCATCATGGCTACGATAATATTTTCAGCAGAAGCAACAAGATCCATGGCACCCCCCATTCCTTTCACCATTTTTCCGGGAATTTTCCAGTTGGCAATATCTCCGTTTTCCGAAACTTCCATTGCTCCAAGAATGGTAAGGTCTACTTTCTGACCACGAATCATCCCGAAACTGAAGGCTGAATCAAAAAATGAACCTCCTTCCAGAATAGTAATAGTCTGTTTTCCGGCATTGATGATATCAGCATCTTCTTCTCCTTCGAAAGGAAAAGGCCCCATACCCAATACTCCGTTTTCACTCTGGAATTCTACGGAAATACCTTCCGGAACATAGTTGGCAACCAAAGTAGGAATTCCAATTCCCAGGTTTACATAATAACGATCTTTCAGTTCTTTTGAAATTCTTTTGGCAATTTGTTCTTTTGTAAGCATAATAAAAACTTAGACTGCAATTTAATTATTTTCACTTGAATACAAAAGAGCTTTGTTGTATTCAACAATTAACACTGTTAGTTAAAATAATATCTGTAATTTTGTTCTATTATTTTTTAATAGAATGAAAATACTTTTTAGATATCTAAAACCTTATCAGTGGCTGATAATCATCTCTTTATTTTTGGCTACTGTCAATCAGGTTTTTTCTTTATTTGCTCCGGCGATCACAGGAAATATCCTTGATCAGCTGGTTACCCATCCCAACTTTTTTGATAAAGAAAAGCTATTGCCCAGAAGCCTGAATGAATATTTATACGGAAGTTCTGTATATCATGGGGCTTTTTACTTCTTGGGGCTTCTTATCGGAACTGCAATGGTGAGCAGAATTGCCAAAGCTTTTCAGGATTATGTAGTCAGTGTGATTACTCAAAAGTTTGGAGCGAAAATATTTACAGACGGTTTAAAACACTCTATGGCACTTCCCTACCAGGAATTTGAAGACCAGAGAAGCGGTGAAACGCTGTCTATTTTAACAAAAGTAAGAGAAGATACTGTAAAATTCATCACGAATTTCATTAATATTTTCTTCGGAATTCTCGTCAGTATTATTTTCGTTTCCGTGTATGCGATCCGTTTACACTGGTCTATTATGCCGGTTTATATCTGCGGGATTTTCTTTATTGCCATTGTCACCAATTTATTGAGCAAGAGAATCAAAGTGATCCAGAAAAATATTGTGACTGAAACCACCGCTTTAGCCGGAAGTACCACTGAAAGTCTTAGAAACATTGAAATTGTTAAAAGTTTAGGATTAACCAATCAGGAGGTAATCCGTTTAAATAACAATACGTATAAGATTCTTGGCCTTGAACTGAGAAAGGTAAAAAGCATCCGTTCTTTGAGCTTTATTCAGGGAACAATGGTCAATTTCCTTCAGCAGATGATTACGTTGACTTTATTGTATTTAATTTTTAAAAATATTGTTACTCCAGGTCAGTATTTATCTCTGATGTTTTATGGTTTCTTTATTTTCGGGCCAATGCAGGAAATTGGGAACATTATTATTTCTTATCGTGAGGCAGAAGCTTCTCTTCAGAATTTTGACCGTTTGATGAAAAAAGAAGTGGAAGAAAAGCCGCTTCACCCGAAACAAATCGGGGCTATTGAAGAACTGGAATTCAAACATGTTTCATTCAAGCATCAGTCTGCGCAGTATAAAGCTTTAAATAATATTTCTTTTGATCTTAAAAACGGTGAAACCATTGCTTTTGTAGGACCGAGCGGTTCCGGAAAAAGTACCCTGGTAAAACTGCTGGTTGGCTTGTACAGACCTCAGGAAGGAAATATTTTTTACAATGGAATCAATGGAAAGGAATTTGATTTTGATGAGCTGAGAAATCAGATTGGTTTTGTAACACAGGATACCCAGTTATTTGCAGGAACTATTAAAGAAAACCTTCTTTTCGTTAACCCTTCAGCTACTGAAGAAGAACTGGCCGTTGCTTTACAGAAATCAAGCTGTACAGCATTATTGGAAAGGGCTGAGAAAGGAATTGAAACCGTTATCGGTGAAGGAGGTCTGAAACTGAGTGGTGGTGAAAAACAAAGAATTGCCATTGCAAGAGCTCTTTTAAGAAAACCTCATCTGTTGATTTTTGATGAAGCCACTTCTGCTCTGGACAGTATCACCGAAGAAGAAATCACTACGACGATCAAAGATATTTCGAAAGAAAGGGAACAGATCACCGTCCTGATTGCCCACCGTTTAAGTACCATTATGCATGCTGATAAAATTTATGTTCTTGAACGCGGACAGATTGTAGAAACAGGTTCCCACGCCAATCTTATTGACGAAAAAGGATTGTACTACGCGATGTGGAGACAACAGATCGGAGAAAGAAAAACACTTACTCCTCAAGCATAAAAAAAGCGCTGAATGCATGTTCAGCGCTTTTTATTGTATTGTTTGAACTTATTCTTTAGTTCTTACGGTTCTCTGCTCAATTCTTTTTTCAAATTTTTCTCCCTGGAAAATTCTTTGAATCATGATTCCCGGAATATGAATTTCGTTCGGATCTAATTGTCCCGGTTCTACCAGTTCTTCCACTTCAGCAATGGTAATTTTTGCAGCACCAGCCATTGGATGGTTGAAGTTTCTTGCTGATCCTTTAAAGATAAGGTTTCCTGCATGATCACCTTTCCATGCTTTTACGATAGAAAAGTCTGCATCGTATGCATGCTCCAGAATATGAGGTTTTCCTTTGAATTCTTTTACTTCTTTCCCTTCTGCTACTTCAGTCCCGTAACCTGCCGGTGTGTAAAAAGCTGGGATTCCAGCCTGGGCAGCTCTGCATTTTTCCGCTAAAGTTCCCTGAGGAGTTAGTTCTACATCCAATTCACCTGAAAGCATCTGTCTTTCAAACTCAGCATTTTCTCCTACATAAGAAGAGATCATTTTCTTAATCTGTCTTTTGTGAAGCAGTAATCCTAATCCGAAATCATCTACTCCTGCATTGTTTGAAATACAGGTAAGATCTTTCACATCGCTTTCCACCAAAGCATTGATTGAGTTTTCAGGAATACCACAAAGTCCGAATCCGCCAAGCATCAGTGTCATTCCATCATTAATTCCTTCGATGGCCTCCTTTGCATTTTTTACTCTTTTATCTATCATGAAATATTAGATTTTTCTGTTGGCTAAATTTAATAAATTTTCTTGTATATCCTATGAGTGGAAAGATTACTGAATTTAATACATTTTTAAAAATCGATCTGAAACTTTTAAAAACATCATAATCAAAACATTATATCAAAAACTGAACAAGTCTGTTCATTTTTTATCTTATTTCTCATCAATTTCATCTATATTTGCCCTCTCAAAGCCGGAAATACTGTTTTTCAGTTCCGACGGAAATTTAAACACAACTTTAATGTAGAAATTATTTTATGGCAGATTACTACTGTCCTCATCACTTCTTTTGATCTCTATAAAGGTCTCTTTCAATATCTGCCATCTCACTAATCATATAAAAATATCAAAGCTTACATAAAAACATGAAAAAATTATTTACCTCAGCATTACTTGCATTGGTACTCAGCATCAATGTATGCGCACAGGAAAAAACGTATTTCGATGAAAACTGGGAAAAAACTACTCAGGACAATATGGAATATTACCGTGAAACGATTCCTAAAGGAAAGCTTACTCTTATCAAAGATTTCTATAAGGACGGAAAACTTCAAATGGAAGGACTGGCTTCAGACACCACTCCCAACAGTGAGATTTTTGAGGGAAAAGTAACCTGGTATACTGAAGAAGGAAAGGTTCTGAATTTTGCCACCTATTCCAAAGGACAGCAGATTGGCCCGGCACAGACTTATGATATGAATGGCAGGCTGACAGAAGATGTGGTATATAAAGCTGACGGAAGTTTTTCAGGAAAGATGTTCAGTTATAAGGATGCTGAAGATGGAATGGACTTTAATATTCTGGTCGATTACGAAAACTCAACGCCTGTAAAAACAACCGTTTATGATGATGACATTAAAGGGATCAGAAATGAAACCATCATTGATAAAGACAGTAATACCGAAACAAAATATTACGGTGAAAAAGGAAAATATCTGGGCAGCAACACTACCTCCGGTTCGGGTGAAAATATGGTGGTAGATTACTATTCCAGTCCCATGAGGATCTCTAAGATAGAAAAATACAGAAAGGACGGCAGTGTAAAAGAAGGCGTCATTTATAGCAAAAGCGGAAAGATCTTACAGGAACAGAAAATGAATAAAAAAGATGGCTATAAAACCACTTATGATGAGTCGGGTAAAAAAATAGCCCATCTGGTATACCAATATGATAAGGAAAATGATGTTTATAATCCAATGGACGGGGATGATTACCATCTGGCTTATGAATATTCACAGATTTCCTCTATTGATACTTATGAAAAAGGCTCAAAGGTAACCAGTAAATATTTTGATGAAGACGGAAAGTTATCCTCAGAGCAATTTTTAAAAGATGATCTTATCCAGGAAATTAAATATTATTCCCCGGATGGAAAGCTAAAATCTACATTAACATACAAAGATGGTATCCCTTATAATGGTACTACCTATGAAGGCTTTAATGAAACAGTTTATAAGGAAGGTATTATTGTAAACATCAAAAACTTTTTTGAAGGTGACAATACGAAGCTAAGTTTTGAAAAAAAGCTGAACGCCAAACAAACAGGCTATGATGCAACTGTTTATGACCCCAAAGGCACTATTTTATATACATTTACACAACCGATCAGTGAAGATGGGGATGATTATTCCTTTACAGCACAAATCACACAGTATGTAAAGGGGAAGCCTGCCAATAAGTCTTCTGTAAAAGCAGGTGTTATTCAAAGCGGAAAAATCAGAATAAAAACATGGGATGGAGCTAAAGAACTTGAACGCAGCGGGAAATGGATCTTGTTAAAGCTTTATAATATGGATGGGAAGCTCATTCAGGAAACTAAAACACTGGCCGATACTCAGGAGGAAAATGCTTCTGCTGAAAACCCGACGCTGATTAACGAGGATGATCTGCATCATTTATTTGACTAATTACCACAACTATATATCAAAGACGGTTTCATTTTTTTGGAACCGTTTTTTGTTTAACCACAAACGGGCACAGATTTTCACAGATAATTATGGAAAATTATACTTTTTACATCCATAAAAAAGAGGCTATCATTGCTGACAGCCTCTTCATTATAATTGTGTTTTAATTTACTTTACTGAATAATCAGCTTTAAAGTAAACAGTTTTCTTCCGTGTACTTTTACATAGTAAACGCCTGCCGGAAGATTTTCATTCACCAAAGAGAAACGTTGGTTATTGATATTTTTCGATACATACAGTAATTCTCCCGAAGCTGAAACCAGCTCGATTTTTTCAATCGGGTAATCACTTTTAATAAAAGTAGGCTGTCCCGGTTTGGTTGGATTAGGATACAACACTACATTTTTCTCTGTACTTCTTGTTTCTTCCGTTCCTAAAGTAGGTGAAGCCACCTGGAATTGTACCCTGTTCGAAACTTCTGTGTAGGAATCATTGGTAAACATGACCATGTAATAATTTCCCGGTGTTGCAGGTACTGCTGTTCCCTGAATAGTTTTTGTTCCCTGAGTTATTCCGTCAAAATAGGTATAAGAAACAAAATTATCATCCGGTGTCTGAACACTTTGAGGATATATTCCCAACCAGTCTTTGATGATTCCCGGAGAATCCGTCCATGAAGCCGTAATATTTTCACCCAAGGTATAAACAGGTTTGTTGATCCAAAGATCAGTAACGATATCTCCTACTTTGAAGAACACCTTCTCCCCGATTCCGTTATATCCGTCTTCCAATAAATACTGAGCATAATAATACCCTTTTGGAAGTCCTGTGAAATTAAGAGTTCCTGATGCAGTTGTTACATAGCTCCATTTGATAGAAGCTGTAGTTCCCGGAGTTTGTCCCATTTTGTAAATTCCGATCCAGTCTTTCTGTAAGTTGGGTCCGTTTGTAAAATTAATAGTAACGGTTCCTCCCACAGGATACGTATCAGCAGTAGTCTGCAGCTGTACTTTCGGTCCTACATAGAAATTTTTTCTTGGAGTGATTTCTGTATATCCTCCATTTGCAAAGAATCCTGCAAAATACTGACCTTTAGTAGCCAGACCATTATTGAAAGTCACTGTTCCAGCAGTCTGCCCGTTCGTATAAATATAGCCTTGTGAAGTGGTAGAAGCAGGAGTTTGTCCTTTTTTATAGATTCCTACCCAATCCTGCTGATTTCCCGGACCACCTGTAAACGTAGCCGTAATTGCTTCATTTTGTGCATATTCTGTTTTGTTTAAAGTAAATGTAGGATTTGACACTACACTTCCTGTAATTTCGAACTGTTTTACATCACTCCAGTCGCTCCACTCAAGGTTTCTGTCTCTGTAACGTGTTTTTACATAATAGATTCCGTTGGGAATAGAATTCGCTGCCAATGTCGCTTTGGTGATGTCTACTCCATCATTCAGGTTTTTCGTTTTATCAGGAGTTCCGTTTCCGTCTTTTCCGAACCAGTTTTCAAAATCGCGGTAAAATTCCTTTTCAATCACAGAGAAGTTCGAGGCTTTACTGATCTGGAACTGTGTTGTATTTAAAAGCTCTCCGTTAGAAGATGAAAATGCACTTCCATTTAATGTCAAAGGTAAAGTAATGGGTCCTGAGAATGTATTGGTAATGGATGGTTTTGCAGGTTTAGGTTGATTTTTATATCTGTGGAAAGAATCTACCAACACATTGTTTTTCTTGTTGTAAACTCCACCGATCGAATAACATTCGACATCTACTTTTCCGGTTGGGACATCTACTTCCACAATCTGATAGGTCCAGTCTGTCAATGTTTTCTGAACATCGTCAAAATCCTGTTCATTAGACATTCCCCAATACTGATCCCAGGCTGTTCCTCCGGAAATAATCTGGTAATTCGGTGTGTTTTTAAGCTGCCCTCTGTGGTATAAATGATGGTGGGCTCCTACGTGCATTAAATATTTATCAGAAGTTACCAGAAGCGGTACGGCATTTTCTCTTACCCATGTAGAAATATCTCCTACATACTGCTCAGCCTGATAAGGTCTGTGGCTTAAAGAAATAATCCAGTCTACCGTAGAATCATTGTTGGCTGCCGTTAAAATCTGCTGAAGCCATGTCTGCTGTGCTGACCCTGTATGTTCAGAACTTAAACTTACAAATAATACATTTCCTGCCTGCTGGGCATAATAATTTTCATTTCCTGAGCTTATCCCTTTATAACTGATTTCATCAATATAAAAATGAGCATAGTAAGAATTCATTCCCATCGTTCCGTAGGTTTCATGGTTTCCTACCGTTGTCTGAATAGGCAGATAAGGTGATAATTTGATATTCTTTTTAAAGTGGACATTTTCATAGTGATCCAATGTACCTACGTCTACCTGGTCGCCCACCATAAAAGTAAGCGCAATATTATCTGACGGATCTGAAGCAGCTCCGAATTTTTCCTTGAGTTTTTTATACGCATTCAATGTAAGCGTATCATATCTCGGTTCTGCTTTGATCTGGTTGTCCCCCATAATAAGGAAACGGATCTTTCCATTGGCAGTTACCGCCTGTCCCGGTAAAGGAAGTGTTCTGAAATTATAAACAGCAGACTCGCTTGTTCCGGTTTTGATCTTATAATAATATTTGGTATTCGGCTGAAGGTTGGTAATCTTTGCCGTGTGATAATAATAGTTGTTGTTGTATCCGGTATCCGAGAAGATATTGGTAGTTCCTGTTACCGTCACATTTAAATTTGTTGGAGAATTTCCGTAGATTACTGTTGTTTCATTATTGGAAGCTGTTTTCCAATTGACGATCATAGAATTCGGAGTCGGGTTTTGTAAATAAGGGAACAAAACCTGTCCGAAAGTCATCTGGACCGCGAAACAAAAAAAGAAGAAATAATGTTTCATAATAGTTTTAGTTTTAAAATAACATATAGTTTTAAGTTGTGAATCAGGAATTTAAAAAACCGTTATCCGGATTTTTACTTCGGGCAAAAGTAGAATTCCCATATAAACTCTGTCTGATGGGATTTTAAAGAAACCGTTAATTTTTTAGCAAAACCGGAATGAAAAAATTATAGTTTTTAGTACATTAAATATTTGGCATATTCAAAAACTATTTTGTACATTTGCAACCTGTTATTCAACCTCTGACGAAGAACGTGTAAGTTGCTTAGCTTTAACATTTTATTTTATTAATAATGGATTTATTAAAGTACGTACAAGACAAGTACATTGCGAAAAAAGAATTCCCTGAATTCAAAGCAGGTGATACAATTACTGTGTATTACGAAATTAAAGAAGGACAAAAGACCAGAACTCAGTTCTTCAAAGGAACAGTTATCCAATTAAGAGGTACTGGTTCTACAAAAACTTTCACTATCAGAAAAATGAGTGGTGATGTAGGTGTAGAAAGAGTATTCCCTATTAACATGCCTGCACTTCAAAAAATTGAAGTTGATAGAAGAGGTAGAGTTAGAAGAGCTAGAATTTACTACTTCAGAGACCTTAGAGGTAAGAAAGCAAGAATCAAAGACGCTGCTTACAAGAAGAAATAATTCAGACAACAATACATACAAAAAGAGGCTGTTTACTTATAAACAGTCTCTTTTTTTTGTATAAATATTTTTACTTTTTATAGGGAGCTCCTTCTCCGGTTTCCAGAATTTTTTTCAGGCTGCCGAGAAATTGCAGCCAGCCATTGGAGCAGATCTCATAGCATTCAATAGCCGGGTTCAGGCCGATATGGGTAAGTTTTATCTGAGTGCTTTCTTTATTTTTTTCTATTTGCCAGACAATTGTTGTCCCGATCCATTCTGTCTGGTTCTTTAATTCAGGAAGGGCAATCAATGAGTCTTCAACCAGCCAGACAATTTTTGTATTGGCAGTTAATTCTTTCACACGCATTGTTTTATGGATGTTATCTCCAAATCTTATGGTAAAAAGATTTCCAGCCTCTGAAGATGAACCTTCAAACATTTCAGTCCACCAAAGGGGAATTTCATCTGTTAAAGCCCGATATACTTTATCTGCCGTGGTGTTGACCTCAAGTATATGTACGTAGTTCTCAACACTATTTGTATTAATCGTTTTCATAAAATTATTGTATTGGTAGTACAATTTTATGAAATCTACTATGAATCAGACTTTTCATAAGACAAGAAATATTGTATGACATCAACCTTGTCAAGGTTAACAATCTTACTTTTTATCAGCTGTACAAAAGGACTATTCATTCTTCATGAGATACTGCAAAGGAGTGGAACCTGTCTGCTTTTTGAAAAATTCAATAAAAGCACTGTCTGATGAAAAGTCCAGGATATAGGATACCTCTCCTATTGAATTTCCTTCCACCAAAAGTTCAATTGATCGCTGCAACCGCCACTGCTGTCTCCAATCCTGATAAGACAGTCCGGTTTCTTTTTTAAAAATACGGCTGATCGTTTTCTCCACCGCTCCTGTTTTTTCTGCAAAATCTTTTAGCATTGGAGGCATAGATTTCCGCAGTGTCCATTCTTCAGCTATTTTCGTAAAACGCTTATCCTGCGGCATTGTAAGTTCCAGTTTTTCTTCCGGAGCTTTACTCAATTCATCCCAGAATACTTTTAAAAGATTAGTTTGATCCTGTCTCAACCCTGACCATTCCCAGGAACAAATTCTTTCAATAATTTCTTTTAACAAGGCGTTGACATGAAGAACTTTCAGGCCATGTTTCATATATCTTTGGGAATATTTTTCATCAAAATAAATGGATCTGTAGGCCACAATATTTCTGAAATTCACACGATGAACTTCATGGGCAGGAATCCAAAGCATTCTGAACGGAGGGAGAACCAGCTGCCTGTCGGAAGTCGTTACAGTCATACAGCCTGATGGCGCATACAACAGCTGAGATTTCGTTGTGTGAAAATGAAAACCGGAGTCATGCATCACCATATCAGAGGTTATTCCAACTACTTTTTCAGGGATTGAATCAGCATCAAAGACGTCGTTTTGTTCCAGTACAGTCATGTCCTATTTTTGATATTTTTTGTTTTTATATCATTATAAATATACATTGATTTTTTGGAAACTTTGCAGAAAAAAAATGAAAAAGACAAATCCTATCTGGCTGCTGACCCTGCTTGTGATGCTTCCGCAGTTTGTGGAAACCATCTACAGTCCTGTTTTGCCAATGGTACAGGAACAGTTTGGAGTCCATGAAGAAACAGTTACCTTAACAATCAGTTTATATTTTATCGCATTTGCACTGGGTGTGGCATTTTGGGGAGTGCAATGCGACAGGATCGGAAGGAAAAAATCATTGGAATATGGTCTCATTACCTATGGGGCAGGAACATTGGCGGCTGTTTTTGCTCCTGATTTTATGGTTCTTCTGGGAGCCAGGATTATTTCTGCATTCGGAATTTCGGTGGGTTCCATTGTAACACAAACCATTTTAAGAGATACTTTTGACAAAGATAATCTCAGCAAAGTATTTTCCTGGATCGGAATAGGCTTGTCCATCAGTCCGGTAATCGGAATGGTTACAGGCTCAATACTGGCTTCCTCCGGCGGACATCAGAGCGTATTTATTACACTGTGTATCTTGAGTATACTTTTTTTACTCCTTTCCAGACAGAAAATTGCTGAAACTCATCATGTAAAGAAATCCATCAACTTGAAGACGTTGATCAACTTGTTGAAACGGATGCTGCTTGATCAGAGTATCATCAAGTGCTGCTTATTGATTATGAGCTTTAATGTCTTGCTATTTTCATACTATTCACTGGCTCCGTTTATCTTTAAAGAAAATCATTATTCCTCTTATGTTTTCGGGTACAGCAGTATAATACTGGCTGGCGGTACCTTCGTGGGAGCAAAGCTTAACAGATTTTTGTTATTGAAGAATATACGGTCTGAATATTTAGTCAAAGCAAGTACCTTCTCCGCATTGGCTGCCTCTGTTTTTGTCTGGGTTCTGACAGGTACAGGAATTTATTTTTTAATTCCCTATTTCTTTATTGTGATGGCATTCAGCATTGCGATTCCCAATATTTTAAGCACTGCATTGATCCATTATAAAAATGAAACAGGAAGCGCCGGGGCTTTATTAGGATTAATTTATTATGTTCTGATAGGTTTAGGATTGGTGAGTATTGGACTGATACAAAATCTGGGAATTGCGTGTGTCCTGTTTTCTGGAATTGGAGTTTGTACTTTATTGCTGTTTGGGAACAAAAAGAATTGATTTTGAAACATTAAGTTAATAAGAATAGTTAAGTTTCATCAAAGATGAAAAATTAAGCAAAATGTTTATAAAGCTTATGATTTTTACTCACTTGCAAAAACTTAATGTTTCAAATATTTTATATTTTAAAATTAATCTATTGTATAAAATCATACAGTGCTTCAAAAAATTTAGGGTAGACCTCGATATGCGGAAGATGCCCGACATTTTCAATCTCGACAAGCTTTGAACCCGCAATTTCACGTTGGGTTTTCTTTCCCAATTCCTGATATTGCCCCATTTTAGGTTGAAGTTCTTTAGGAGCTCTGTCCTTTCCTATTGCGGTTCTGTCTCTTGTTCCAATAATAAGCAAGGTAGGAACTTTTATATTTTTAAATTCATAACATACCGGCTGATTGTAAATCATATCCGAAGTAAGCGCTGCGTCCCATGCAACCTGAGGATAATCTTTATGAAGTGTCCATCCCGCAATTAAGTCCAGCCAGGGCTGATATTCTTCTTTCCATTTGTTGTCATAATAGAATTTCAGCTGATAATTTTTATAGGTTTCGGCTGTATTTTTAAGTTCAGACTGATAAGCCTGGTCAATAGTCTGGTAGGCTGCAAAAGTTTTATAATCTTCCAGTCCGATCGGGTTTTCGAGAATCAGTTTCTGTACTTTTTCAGGATATAATAACGTAAATCTGGTGGCCACCATTCCTCCCATTGAATGTCCAAGTACGATGGTTTTGTCAATTTTCAGTTCATCCAGAACCGCTTTTGTATTTTCTGCAAGCTGTGAAAAAGAAAATTGGTAAGCATGAGGCTTTGAAGACTTTCCAAATCCTATCTGATCAGGAATCACTACCCGGAAACCTTTAGCAGAAAGGTCTTTTGCTGTTCTCTCCCAGTACGCTCCATTAAAGTTTTTACCGTGGAGAAGCATGACCGTTTTTCCGTTGGGTTTTTGCGGCTTTACATCCATATAAGCCATTTTCAAATCTTCACCCTGAGACTTGAAATTAAGAAAATGAACTTCGTAAGGATATTGATAATCAGACAGCATTGCATCCAGAGGTTTTACCTGTGAAAATATAAAACCGGAGACCGTTAAAGCAAAAGCGGACATTATATTTCTGAAATGTTTCATAAAACGTTTATTTAAAGATTAAAATTAAAAAAACCGCTCCAAAAGGAACGGTTTTAACTGTTATTTTTAGTTAATATTTTTCAGACCATTATGCCATTGAAACTTCTTTTTCCTGTTTTGAAGGTAAATTCATTAAAACAATTGCAAAAAGAATCAAGGCAATACCTACCCACTGAATGAAAAATACTTTCTCTCCCAGCAAAACGAAAGCCATGGTTACGGAAACCGGAAGTTCCAGTGATGAAACGATACTTCCAAGGCCCAATCCTGCATTGGGAAACCCAACATTGAATAAGATAGGCGGAATAATAGTTCCAAAAAGCGCCAGTACAAATCCATACGTGAGAAATATTGAATAATTAAATGAATGGATATGTTCTGTATTATCAGTAAAATTCAGGTATAATGATTTTAAGCCATCAAAATACATAGGCCCTATCTGGGCAAAGAATAAGAATGCAAAAACGACAACTGAACCACCCGCCAGCATAATAATACTCTTTCGGAAAACCGGAAGATGAGTAGCCAGCGTATTAGAGGTGAACATTGTTAAAGTATATGAAGCGGCTGCCATTAGCCCCCAGAATACTCCGTGCCAGTCCAGCTCTATTTCCATATTAATAAGATTGGTTGCCAGAACCGTTCCCAACAAAACGATAACCACAGAAACCACTTTTCTTGTGTTGGGAAGTTTTTTAGTTAGAATACTTTCTACCACCACACTGAACCACACCGACTGCATCAATAATACAATAGCAATGGAAACATTGATATATTGCACGGCAATATAGTAGAATAAACTTGTTCCGCCCAAAGAAGTTCCTGCAAGCAAGAGCATTCTTACTTCTTTAGAACTGGGCACCGATAATTTCTGTTTTGAGGTTAGGGTCTGAATAAAGTTCAGGATCAAAAGTCCCGTCAAACCTAATACGAATTGGGAAGTAGTTACTTCTGAGGTTGTAAAGCCATCATGATAAGCCATTTTTACAAAAGTGGCCAACATACCGTATATACTAGCTCCAATCCCTACAAATAAAACACCTTTTAGTATATTTTTCTTCTTCATAATTTTTTTAACAGCCTGCAAAGGTACAACATATAAATTAAATCATTCAGCAGTGTCATGGTGATAGATAAATAAAATCGCCACAAGCAAAGCTTGTGGCGATTTTTGAGATTGATTATAAAAGTAAATTATTTCTTAACCATTACTTTAGATGCAACTTCAAAACCTAGTCCTTTGATTTTAACCATATAAGTTCCGTTGACAAGGTTGCTTGTAGAAATTGCTTTCTTGGCATCCGGTGAGATTTTATCTTCTGAAGAAACCAGTTTACCAGACATATCATACAATTCTACGCTTACTTTTCCAAGAGTATTGCTTGGGAATTTAATATAGAATTCATCTTTGGCCGGGTTTGGATAGATAGAAATGTTGTTGTTCTTATCTGCCTTTACATCATTGGTAGCCAATAAACATGCTTCCGGAACGTTAAAGTCCTGAACCTGATCATTAATATTATTTTTAGCTCCTGCTGATGCATTCACTCCTAAACCTCTTCTTGCAAAAACTCCCCAGATCATACATTTATCCTGTCCCTGAGTTGTTGCCATCTCAGCTGCCAATATTGCATTTCTTCCATCAATAAAGCTAGGATTACAGCCCTGAAGTTTAAGAGCGTCTGTTACTAACTGTAATACTTTTGTGCTTCCGTTAGGGGTTGTTGACAGTACATCTGAAGCATAACCGTATTTTTCAACATATTTCCAGTGAAGATCCCATAACATGGTTGCCCAGACAAAACCAATAGAGTGTACATCCGGAACAATTGCTGATCCGTTATTGTATTCCATTCCGTTGGTATTTCCGTATGTAAATCCGTTAACCGTCATGTTGGTAGAATATTTTGCAGGTCTGATACCACCACCTGTTATAGGCTGACCTATTGCATAAGTACCAGTACCTCTCGCTACTGTAGCATCGTCTCCTGCTTTGTTTGTCAGCATTAAAGCAAAGAAATCAGACCATCCTTCTCCCATCTGTTCCTTACTCACGCCTGAATTCAGACAGTTGTATCCGGTACCGGTCATTCTGTTGGATATTCCGTGACCGTATTCATGGGTTACGATTCCGTTATCAAAACTTCCGTCAGGAGTCTGGTTTCCTTTTAGAGTAACATTTACTGTTGTACTTGCTGCAAGGTGAGTTTTGATATATTCCCCTTCTGCATTGGTAATCAATACTGAAGGGATTGTAATTGTAGGGTCATTACCCGCCATATTTCCCAGAGTAGAGCCATTGGTCACGTTATTATATATAATGGCCGCTTTAGCTCCGGCATCCTGAAGATTTTTCACTTTTACAGCAAAAGCACATGTTCCTCTCTCAACAAGTCCTATTTTATTAGTCAATGAGCTTGCAGGTAAAGCCGTACATCCGTCTAAAACTGATGAAAGTGCAACATCTCCTGTCAGGCCGTTCATTGGTAGTGGATTACCGAACTGTGCAGTTCCTGCTCCCGGTGTTCGGGAAACAGCAACACTTGGTGCATTATAGAAAAATACTCTTCCAACCGGAGACCAGAGATACATTTGCATTCTTCCATTATAACCATCCTGCCCTGAAGAGAAATTCGCATTATTTAATCCGCTTCCATCCTGCGCCTCTGCATATACAGAATCATCATCTCCTCCAACAGGTCCGTTACCAAAATTGTTCTGCTGGAAATTTCTGGCAGATTCTGTAAATCCAAATTTATAGAAAACGTCGTGAATTCTGTTATTCAGATAAAATAAATTTGTAATAGCAGCATTTCTGTTATTTAACGGAGTTTCATTGATGTTAAAAGGGAAATCAAAATTTCTTGTTGCTCCTCCGTCTGCCGGAGTTCCTGTAAGATAATCAGGTGCAGTTAAAGCAGTTCCAGCCGAATCTTCATAGGCAAAAACGTTATTTCCTCTTGTAATCGTGTAATGATTGGTTCCGTCAGAATGCCATCCTTCAGGAGAAGCACTCAGGATCCAGGGGTTGGTAATAATAGATCTTGAACCAAAAGTTGGTGCTTCAATAGGTAATGGAAATACATTATATGATGCATTATCCGGTAGAAGTAACGGAATATTATTCTGTGCTAGGTTATTCTGAGGTCCCACCAGGGTATTTTCAAAGTGATCGGCATGGCTATATTCCGCATCTGATGAATAAGCATCGTGATGAAAATTACAGGATAACGTAAGATTACTTTTTAACAGGATATTTCCATTATTGGCATCTACTACAATATTCCAGTAATTGGGAGACTTTGGCTCCATTAAGGTATATTCATATGCCAAACGGAGGTTTCCGCTTTCATCATTTGCGTATACCAATCTTTGATTGGCTGAAGTCGCTTTCTTCTGAGTTTTTTCAAGATACTCAAGAATAGTGAAGTTTGCTATCTCAGGATTTTTCAGATCTTCAGCAATCTTCTGAAGCGCTGTACTTTTACTGATTGCAGCTGTACCAGATGTAGATGCAGTATAATCTTTTACAAAATTATCGGTGTAGTAAACAATTTTATTGTCCTGAATCAATGCTGTTCCTACAGAGCTGTATATTGGCAAACCATTATACGTCTGTAAAAATTTAACAACATTACCATTCAATGATTTTGACAGATCTACATTATCAATAATGATATTATTAAGATCAGACTTTTTATATTCCCTGATTTTATTTTGAGAAATATAATCTTTAATGAGTTTTTCATTATCCTGTCCGAATAATATTGCCGGAAATGCAGAAAATACTGCAAATAAAATAGGTAAAGCTTTGTTTTTCATATCCATTATTAAAGGCGCTAATCTACAAATAATTCACATAACTTTAATACTTTTTATATTAAAAATTAAACATAAATCAAGACAAATAAAGAAAAAACACTTTGAAATCAATTTACATATTTCTCAATCATTAGAACCCTGCATTATATTTATGCGTACCACATTATGTTTACCACATGTTTAATTCTTTTTCATACAAACATTTTCTTTTTATAAGTCATTTTAATGAATATAAATTTCTGTCCCACAGAAATCTGCTTTTACTGTTTTTTTACCCGATAGTTTTGTTTTTTACTGTCTTATTACACTTTTTTATATTCCTTCCCGTATAGCCATAAAAAAAGCCGCTCATTTGAGCGGCTCTTATGTATTATAATGGTTCAAAGATTATTTACCTTCTTCCATTTTTCTTTTCAACTCTGCTAATGCATCGATGTCTCCAAGAGTAGATCTTTCTTCGTTGTTAGAAGAAGAAGTTACGTTTCTAGAAGAAGCTTCTTTTACGTTTTTCTTCTCTTCGTCTCTGAAGATACCTGTGTGAGATACTACTACTCTCTTGAATTCTTTGTTGAATTCGATTACTTTGAACTGAGCTTCTTCACCTTTTTTGATTTTAGATCCATCTTCTTTCTCTAATAATCTTGAAGGGCAGAAAGCTTCAACCTCAGCATCCTCGAATTGAACAGAAGCTCCTTTATCGTGAACTTCTACAGCTTTACCAGCGTGGATAGTTCCTTCAGCATATTTAGTTTCGAATTTATCCCATGGGTTTTCAGTCAATTGCTTGTGACCTAGAGATAATCTTCTAGCCTGAATATCTAATTCAAGAACTACAACATCTAATTTATCACCTACTGCGCAGAACTCAGATGGGTGCTTGATTTTCTTAGTCCAAGAAAGATCAGAGATGTAGATTAATCCGTCGATACCTTCTTCTAACTCTACGAATACACCAAAGTTAGTGAAGTTTCTTACAGTTCCTACATGCTGAGATCCTACCGGATACTTAGCTTCGATGTTTTCCC
Organism: Chryseobacterium sp. NRRL B-14798; assembly: GCF_050470705.1. NCBI lineage: Bacteria > Pseudomonadati > Bacteroidota > Flavobacteriia > Flavobacteriales > Weeksellaceae > Chryseobacterium > Chryseobacterium sp. NRRL B-14798. The sequence continues at coordinate 3,568,616 of NZ_JBFLUL010000005.1, forward strand.
ATGGATCTTTAGACAATTGCTTGATACCAAGAGAAATTTTTCTTTCTTCTCTGTCTAAAGTTAATACTTCAGCTTCTACTTCATCACCTACTTTTACAAAATCTCCAGCAGATCTTAAGTGAGTAGACCAAGACATTTCAGAAACGTGGATTAATCCTTCAACACCTGGAGCGATTTCTACGAATGCACCATAGTCAGCAAGAACTACTACTTTTCCTTTTACTTTGTCACCTACTTTCAAGTCAGCAGAAAGAGCATCCCAAGGATGAGCTTCTAATTGCTTCATACCTAATTGGATTCTTGTTTTCTCATCATCGAAATCAAGGATTACAACTTTTACAGTTTGTCCGTCCTCAAGGATTTCAGATGGGTGGTTCACTCTAGACCAAGAAAGGTCTGTAATGTGGATCAATCCATCTACACCACCTAAGTCAATGAATACACCGTAAGAAGTGATGTTCTTAACAGTACCTTCAAGAACCTGTCCTTTTTCAAGCTGAGCGATGATTTCTTTTTTCTGACCTTCGATATCTGCTTCGATCAATGCTTTGTGAGATACCACTACGTTTTTGAACTCAGGGTTGATTTTCACAACTTTGAACTCCATAGTTTTTCCTACGAACTGATCGTAATCTTTAATTGGCTTAACGTCAATTTGAGAACCAGGTAAGAATGCTTCGATTCCGTGAACGTCAACGATCATACCACCTTTAGTTCTTGATTTAACAAAACCGTTAACGATTTCTCCAGTTTCGTGAAGTTCGTTTACTTTATCCCAAGCTTTAAGCGTTCTCGCTTTTCTGTGAGATAACTGTAATTGTCCAGTTTTGTCTTCTCTCTTGTCAACCATTACTTCTACCTCGTCACCTACTTTCAGGCCTTGGTTGTAACGGAATTCGTTTAGAGAGATAACACCTTCAGATTTGAAGTTGATGTCTACGATAGCTTCTTTATCAGTTAATCTTACAACTTTACCAATTAGAACGTCGTTATCGTCTAAGTTGTTTAATGATCCGTTGTAGATTTCTTCTAAATCGCTTTTTTCTTTTCTCGCATCTGCATCAAGACCTGATTCGAATGAATCCCAATCAAATTGTTCTGGTGCTACATTTTGGTTTAATAAAACCTCTGCTGAATTTGTCTCTTTTGACATTTTCTAATAAATTTGTATTCCTTCTTTTTTAACGGTTTGAATAAATGCAGATTAAAAAATACGGAAGTAATTAATTTTAAGTAATTTACTCTTCAAACCTTTTCGCCACAAAAGTGGGTGCAAAGATATGAATTTTATTTAAAATAAGCAATAGATTTTGCCAGGCTAATATTTAACTTATATATTTAAAAATCAACACCTTGATTAAAAGGATGCTTCGACTGAGCTCAGTATGACATTCTAATACTAACCGTCTTACATTCAGAATTAAGCAATATCCGATGTCATAATGACCATACACTGAAAATTTACAAGAGGCATCAATAAGCAGAAGACAAAAATGAGATTCTTCATTTCGCTGCGCTTCATTCAGAATGACAGTAAGACAGAATTAAAGAAGGACCACACTTTCCAATCCTTCTCAAACTCTCCTACTCTCAAATCCTCAAACTCCAAAATTCACTACCTTTGCAGCATGGAATTACAGCCGATCTATCAAAAACTGCAGATTCAGGATATGAATCAGATGCAGAAATCTACTTATAAAGCGTCTGAAAGCAATACAGACATTGTCTTACTCTCTCCTACAGGATCCGGGAAAACGCTGGCCTTTTTATTTCCTGTTCTCAGAAATCTGAAAAAAAATGTTCAGGGTGTTCAGGCTTTGATACTGGTTCCGGCAAGGGAACTTGCTTTACAGATTGAGCAGGTTTTTAAATCCATGGGAACAGATTTTAAAGTTTCTGTATGCTATGGAGGACATGACAAAAAAATTGAGGTTAATAATTTAATTGAAGCTCCGGCTGTATTGATCGGAACTCCGGGAAGAGTTGTTTACCACTTGAGAAATAATAATTTTGATCCGAAAACAATTAAGACTCTGGTTCTTGATGAATTCGACAAAGCTCTGGAACTGGGTTTTCATGATGATATGGGATTCATTTCCAATTCTTTAAAAGAACTTTCTCAGAGAATTTTAACGTCTGCCACAGCTATGGATGAAATTCCCACGTTTACAGGCTTAAAAGATGAAAAAGTAATCAATTTCCTTAAAGAAAATGATGTAAAACCGGATCTCCAGCTGAGAAAAGTGATGACTATTCCGGAGGAAAAACTGGATACACTTTTCAATCTGGTTTGTAAAATCGGAAACAAAAGAACCCTGATCTTCTGCAACCACCGTGATGCTGTAGACCGTATCTCTGAACTTCTTCATCAGATGGGAATAGACAGAGAAACCTTCCATGGCGGTATGGAACAGGATGAAAGAGAACGTGCGCTGCTGAAATTCCGTAATGATTCTGCAAGAATTCTTATTACTACGGATCTTGCTGCCCGCGGACTTGATATTCCTGAGGTAGAATCGATTGTTCATTATCAGCTTCCTCCAAAAGAAGATGCTTTCATCCACAGAAACGGACGTACCGCAAGAATGAATGCCAAAGGTTTTGTCTACCTGATCATGACTGAAGAGGAAAACTTCCCATTTATTAAAAACAATACTCCTGAAGAAAGCGTTGCCGGATTCACTAAAGTTCCGCAAAAAACACCTTTCCAGACGGTTTACATCAGTGCAGGAAAAAAGGATAAAGTAAACAAAGTGGATATTGTAGGATATCTGTTAAAGAAAGGAGAGCTTCAAAAAGAAGATGTGGGAATTATCGAAGTAAAAGATACGACATCATATGTTGCCGTCTCCAGAAATAAAGTAAATGCCCTTTTAAGAAAGCTTCAGAACGAAAAACTGAAAGGTAAGAAAGTAAAAATGGAGATTGCTTATTAGACCTCTCACTCTACACTTTATTGTCATTGCGAGGGGCACAGCAACGAAGCAATCTGCCCTCCCCGCAATGACATAATATTATTTAATTCCTTTCACTCTCAGAGGGAAAGTATACACTGACCTGGAGGCAGTAATGAAAAGAATATCATTGTTTTTACCGCCAAAAGTGACATTGGAAGTCCAGTCTTCAGGAATCGGGATGTGATAGATCTTCTTCCCGGAACTGTTGAAAACATGCACTCCTTTTCCTGTCAGGTACAGGTTTCCGTGTTTATCCATCGTCATGCCATCTGACCCCATTTCACAGAACAGTTTTTTCTCAGATAATTTTCCTTCTCCCAATATATCATAAACGTAGGTTTTTCCGGCATCAATATCAGATAAGTACAATTTCTTTAGTTTTTCACTCCCAACAATACCATTGGGTTGGGTGAAAGTTTCTAATTGGGTAACTTTTCCCGATTTATCTCTGTAATAAAGACTTTTATGTTGAATTTCCTGTTTAAAACCAACCCAGTAATCTCTTTCATACAAAGGATCTGTAAAGTACATTCCTCCAAATTCATCATTCCAGACATCATTGGGGCCGTTCAGCCTTTTTCCTTCGAAACCTTTTAGCAGAACTTCTACTTTTTTGTCTTTGGATATCTTCCATATCTCACCCTGATCGTCCGAACAGGTAATCAAATACCCATCTTTGTCAAAGTGTGTTCCGTTTGCCCTTCCTGTTTTATTCAAAAACTCTATCACCTGATTGGTTTTCCAGTCCCAATAATAAATCTTATCATTAGGCTGATCGGTGAAATAAACATTCCCTTCTTTATCTGCTGATGGTCCTTCTGTGAAACTGAACTTGTCCGAAACCTTTTCCGGCTGCACTCCCTCATAAAACATTTTACTATAATTTACTGATTGACAGTTTACCAATGCGAAAACCAAACCAATCATACCTATTTTAAGTATATTCTTCATGCTTCATTTTTAAAGTTGCAATTTACGATATGACCTAGAGGTTTCAAAATATTTTCCCGTTTTGATACAATAAAAACAACAGATACAAAATGTCCTAATTATCCTATTTTGGAAGTAGATCATATTAGTAATGAAAAGATATAATCCGGAGCTTTGCAGTAACAGAATCAATCACTTTTTCATGGAACAGTCAATTTGAAAATAAGATTGGTCAGGATGAAAATTGTACTAAAATACTTTTATAGCATATAACAATGAGCGCAGAGTCCAACAATATCAAGTCTTTGGAAATTGAAAATGAAGATTTCAGAAATTCAGTGGGAACCATGGATGAAACCGGTAAAAGGAAGTGGATTTTTCCCAGAAAGCCCAAAGGAAAGTATACCAACTACAGGAATTACACCAGCTATTTTCTTCTTACTTTATTTTTCGGACTGCCGTTTGTAAAGATCAATAATAATCCTTTTCTGCTGATCAATGTCATCGACAGGAAATTCTTTATTCTCGGACAGCCGTTTTACCTGCAGGACTTTTTTATTCTTGCTTTAGGGGCGGTAACCTCCGTCATTTTTGTGATGTTATTTACTGTCGTTTTCGGAAGAATATTCTGTGGGTGGCTATGCCCGCAGACGCTTTTTATGGAAATGGTCTTCCGTAAAATCGAATACTGGATCGAAGGAGACCGGAATAAACAGATGAAGCTGGACAGACAGGAATGGGATGCAGAGAAAATAAGAAAAAGGTTGACGAAATGGTCTGTTTTCCTTTTAATTTCATTGATTATTTCTCATTTTATGTTCATGTATATTGTGGGCTACGAAGAAGTTTTCCGTATTATGAGTGAAGGACCTGAAGCCAACTCACTGAAGTTTATCGTTATGATCTTTTTTACCATGACGTTCTATTTTGTTTTCGCATGGCTTCGTGAGCAGGTTTGTACGCTGGTTTGCCCTTACGGAAGGCTGCAGGGTGTATTGATCGACAAGCAAACGATCAATGTATACTATGATTTTAAAAGAGGAGAAGGCCGTGCAAAATGGAGAAATAACGAAGACAGAAAAGCAGCAGGAAAAGGAGATTGTATAGACTGTAACCAATGTGTTGTGGTATGTCCTACAGGAATCGATATCAGAAACGGACAGCAGCTGGAATGTGTAAACTGTACAGCCTGTATTGATGCCTGCGATGAAGTTATGGAGAAAGTTGGCTTACCTAAAGGATTGGTCCGCTATGCTACGGAAGCAGAAATTGAAAATCAGGACAAATTCCGGTTTACTCCAAGAATGAAAGCCACAACTGTTATCCTTGCCTTGTTGATTGGGTTCCTTGGGTTTTTAATGTATGACCGTGGTTCTATGGAAGCCAAATTCATCAAACCTGCAGGTTCTACATTTTTTATTAAGAACGGTAAAATCACCAATACTTTTATCTATACCCTTCTGAATAAATCAAACGAGAAAAAGATGCTTACCATCAAAGTGATCACTCCAACGAATGCGGAAATTACCTATTTCGGTTCTGAAAAAATTATTTTGAAAGGAGATCAGATCCTGAAAGGAAACATCAACATTTCCTTTCCTGAAGACGAAATTAAATTCTCAAAACAAAATATGGTCATCGGAGTATTTGATGAAAAAGGACAGCTGGTAGATTCGTTTGAAACTACTTTTGAAGGACCGTTTAAGTTGGCTCTTTAGGTGGCAGGTAGCGGGTAATAAGTTATAGGAAGTAGGAAAAGTAGTTGATATTTCCCATTCCCCTCCTCTGGAGGAGCGGGATGGTTTTCCAACGCATTCCTCCCCAACCTTAAACTTTGAATTTGGAACTCATTAAGCCTTATATTTCCTCATAAACTGCGTGGGAGTCATTCCGGAGCTTTTCCGGAATACTCTTACAAAGTAGGAATATTCTTCGTATCCCAGTCTAAAGGCAATTTCCACCAAACTCTCGTCGAGATACATGAGCATTCTTTTGGCTTCCAGCACTACCCTTTCAGTAATGACATCAGTTGCTGTTTTTTGAACAACAGTCTGGGCAATCCTGTTCAGATGTTTGGATGAAATACCTAACAAAGAGGCATAATGCGTAATGGACTTGTGTTTTGTGAAGTTTTGTTCAATCAGATTTTCGAAATCCTGATAATGTTTAAAATAAGAAAGTCCGGCAGCAGAATCCATTGTATCAAAATCTTTTGAAAACAATCTTGCAGCATTAATAAAAATCTGAGACATTAGTGATAAAATCAGACCTTCTTTCATAATGTTTTTAGCCTGATGCTCTTCTCCCAGTTCTTTAAATAAACTCATGTTTTTCTTCAATTCCTGAGCGTTCAATTGTAGTTTTCGCGGGAAAGATACGGATCCGAAAAACGGAAAATTTCTGAGTTTCTGATTCACATAATGCATTTCATAAAATTCCTGGGAACAAAAGAAAATGTAACCGTCTATATCTTCCGAAAGCTCCCAGCTGTGAATCTGTCCCGGTGACAAGAAGAAAAGACTTCCTTCAGAGACTTCATATCTTTGAAAATCGATCTCATGCACTCCTGTTCCTTTGGTAAAGAGAACTGCTGCATAGAAATCATGTCTGTGAGGCTTCTCTATATGACGATGTCCCAGCACCAAATGACTCTTCATGGTGTTAAAATAAAAATCTGAAGTATTTTTACCCGCCTGGAAAAGATCGATATGAAGAACGGAGATCGGATTCATTGATAAATATCTTAAGGATTCACAAATTTAGATAAAAAGAACCGGTAATAGCTGCTCTTCTTCTCTGTGATGACCAAATGGCTGTTTTGTGATGATTTTACATCTTTATTTTTCCTTTAAAACAAAGTCTGACCGCACTTTTTACAATATATTTTGGATGAAACTTTAAAAAATTTTTATCTTTGAAGTTTAGGAGTTGTAAAATGAAAATAAATTTACCTGATAAGCTGTATTATTCTATAGGAGAAGTTGCGAAAGCATTCGATGTAAACACTTCATTAATACGTTACTGGGAACAGGAATTCCCTATTATCAAGCCTAAAAAAAACAGAAAAGGGAACCGGTATTTCACTCCTGAAGACATTAAAAATCTTCAGATGATCTACCATCTCGTAAAAGAAAAAGGATATACCCTTGACGGAGCCCGTATCGCTCTGACCACCAACAGTAAAATTTCCGAAACCATTACTCTGATCGACCGCCTGGAGTTTGTAAAAGCTGAACTGATCAAGCTGAAAGAGTCTTTAGGAGAACGGGAAGAGGATTAAATGCTTTGAAAATATAAAACCTCCGCTGCAATGAATTGCAGCGGAGGTTTTTATTGATAGTAACACATGGCAAAACCAATGATTCATTATTGCTTTTTGTCCAAAATTATTCTTCTTTCTTAAAACTCACCACCAGATATTCTCCGTTTGAACAGTATTTCTTACAGCTGTCATCTTTAAAGTTTTCAGGCTTTTTGGTGTACTCTTCAATATACCTCGCACTTTCAGCTGTATCAGCCGGAACTATAACAATATGGTAATTGTCAGCCACTGTACTATCGGCTTTTTTTAATGCCTCTTCCTTGTATTTCAATGCTTCAGTGTAATTCATATTCATGATCAATTAATAAGGTTAATAAGTATGATGAAAAAATTACAAAAACCAAGCCGTTTGAAGAAATGCTATATAAAAAGCAATCAAGAATTTCAGTATCAATTACGAAATTATATCGCATAAAAGACAATATTCCCACCACCTTTTAAACCATAAAACACTTTCTCTTTATCATATTTAACCATTTCATTATCAGCTATTGCAGTGCTTTATTTTTATTATTACGTTTACTATATGATGAGAAAAAACTATTACCGGAAACTGGCATTGATGGTCACATTGCTGACTGTTTTATTAGCCTATCAGAAATACACCAGTCGTGAAAAAGAACCTTTTCCTGAAGTTACCTTTATTAAAGATTCTTCAATACGGGATCTATCAGATTTTGATCCTAATCAACTGGACAAAGAACAGTGGCTGAAACTTGGATTTTCAGAGAAACAAACTGCTACTATCCTTAAGTATAAAGATATGATAGGAGGAAAATTTACTTCAAAAGAGCAGTTGAAAAAATGTTATGCTATTTCCGAAGAGAAATTCAGTGAACTTGCCTCTTTCATCTTACTTCCTGAAGTAACAGAAAAAAAGGATCCAAAAGGATTCTCTTCCTACGGAAAGAAAGAAATTCTGGTTTCAGCGAAATTCAATCCTGATCAGTTTTCTGTCCACGACTGGCTTAAGATGGGTTTCAGTGAAAAGCAGGCAGAAGCTATTATAAAGTATAAAAATTATCTCGGGGGAAGTTTTATCAGTAAGGAAAAGTTTAAAGAATGCTTCATCATTTCCCCGGAAAATTACAGCAAAATCGAACCTTATCTTTTGCTGCCGGCAAAAACTCCGGAAAACTTCAGGAATTTCGCGAAGGATAATCCTGTAAAATCCAGAATTCAATATCATATTTTTGATCCTAATCAACTGGACTTAGAGGGCTGGAAAACACTTGGATTCTCAGAAAAACAAGCAATCACAATCCTCAATTACCGGAACCGGAATTTAAGAGGAAGCTTTAAAAGCCTTGACGATCTGCAGAAATGTTTTGTGATTTCTGCTGAGAAATTTCAGGAAATGAAACCTTATATCAAACTTCAGGAAAAACAGCAGGAAAAAACAGACTTTTCAAAAACAGACCTTAATACCATTACGTTTAAACAGCTTATAGAATTCGGACTGGATGAAAAAAGTGCAGGTTCAATCATTGGTTTCAGAAAGAAACTGGGAGGCTTTATGAATAAGCAGCAAATTCTAAGTACTTACAACATCGATCAGGACCTGGTTCAGAAACTGATTTCAATAGCGCCATTGAATACATCAGATGTTCCCCGGTACTCATTAGTAAATGCACCGGAGGAATGGCTTAAAAATCATCCTTATTTCAAGTACTCAGCAGATAAAATCATATTCTACAGGATTAGTAATCCAGATGATAAAAAAATATGGAAACTTTTAAAACTGAAACCTGAGTATGAAGAAAGAATGAAATTATATGTAAAATAACGTGACAACAAGAAGTTGACATAAACTCTTCCAAAATAATATTCCGGAAGAGTTATACTGTAAATAATGTCCTACATTTTAGTGATGCATATAACTGCCTGGTCCGTTAGTTCCTTCAATAGATTCCGGTAGAATTCCATATTTATTCCTTAAATCTACTGTTCCTAATTTTTTCCCGGAATTAATATCAATGATACTAATCGTACCGGAATTTAAGTTAGGAAGATCCAATAGATTATTCTGTACTGCTACAACATCTTTTCCTGACTTGGTTTTAAAGAAAGCCATATGATGCGCCCCTCTGTCAGCTTCAAAAGTCTTCAAAAGCTTTAGCTGGGGAAGATTATTTATATCAAAAACAAGCACTCTTCCAGGATCTGCAAAACTTACATAGAGCTTGTTTGTATCATCAATATACATTTCAAGCGCCCAGCCTAATCCTTGTGTACTTCCGTCAAAAATCTTGGTAAAAGCATCATATTTTTTGGTTGCGGTATTGTATGGGGCAATCCAGATATCACCGCCAAGCATTGTTGTAGCAAGTGCATATTGTGGAAATTTTCCGCGAAGTAACAACACCTCAACCGGAGCGGACAAATCTGCTGGTGAGTCTGCTACCTGGTATGTTTCCTTGATTTCATAGGTATTCAGATCTAACAAAGTACAGGTATTTCCCATTCCTGTCGTAAGATCAGGGTGAATGGTAGAAGTCACCATCATTAATCCTTTTTCCTCATTAACGGAAATGCCATGCGGATACATGATAAACTTACCGGGATTAACCTGAATGGGAGCTTTAATCGTTTTGATAAGCTGATTATTATTAGCATTAAAAACGCCAATACTTCCGTCTTTCGGACCTCCTGCCCCACCCATAAAGGTCATAAAATATCTACCGTCATTTGTGAAAAACAAGTTTTCACCTACTGTATTCTCGCCCGTATCAATAGGAGTTGCACTGATTAATTTCGGCTGTCCGTATTGGTCTTTATCCGTTTTTATTTCATAGAGATAACTGCCTCCCAAAGCAGTGGTGAACATTTTTTTTGCATCCAGATTGTAATAAATATGATGGGGCAATACCCCATTACCCAATTCAAGCTTACTGCTGATGTTTCCAAAATTCGGAGCTTCAGGATCAAGTTCTATAACGGCTATTCCGTCTGATGACCCTTTTATGCTTCTGTAATCAATGTAAAACGAGGTATTATGAGGATGATCGGGATTGTGGTTCTCATTCAGGCAACCCGTGGATATTACCAGAATAACAAACAAGAACACTGAATTCATTTTTAATTTCATGGTTTTGTGATTATCATTGTTAGTATTATAAATATAAAACATTTCCAATGAAAACAAAAACATATTACACTAATATGTGAAAAATAATAAATGACATTAAAAATAATGCTTCCTGTAGTTAATACAAGGAAGCATGAAATTAAAACCGTTAAAGTATCTTGGATATTTTTAATCAAATGTTTTACTGGAATCTACCAGCAAAGAGTTTAAGGTATTAAGCTCCTCATCAGTCATATCTCTCCATTTCCCTATCGGCAGATCAAGTTTGATATTCATAATACGGATTCTCTTGAGTTTTTTAACTTCATACCCCAGATATTCGCACATTCTCCGGATCTGTCTGTTCAGTCCCTGGGTAAGGATAATTCTGAAATTCATTTCATCAATCTTCTCTACCTCACATTTTTTAGTCACAGTATCAAGGATAGGAACTCCATTTCTCATTTTCTCCAGGAATTTTGGAGTGATCGGCTTATCTACACGAACCAGATATTCCTTCTCGTGATTATTTCGAGCTCTCAGGATTTTATTGACAATATCACCGTCACTCGTTAATAGAATAAGCCCTTCACTAGGTTTATCCAGTCTTCCGATAGGAAAAATTCTTTTCGGGTGGTTGATATAATCTACGATATTATTTTTTTCACGTTTGGTATCGGTAGTACAAACGATTCCTACCGGTTTATTAAAAACGATATACACAGGTTTTTCCTGAGGCTCTCTGATGGGTTTTCCGTCTACTTCTACGAGATCCTCATCAGAAACTTTGGTTCCCAATTCAGGAATTTTCCCGTTTATCTTAATTCTGCCTTCCTCCAAAAGTTTATCTGCTGCTCTTCTCGAACAGTACCCTGCTTCTGATAAATATTTATTAATACGTGTCTTTTCCATTAGTCTTTTCCGTAACCGGTATAATTTTTATTGCTGAAAAGGGTAATTCCATAGCTCAGCCCTATGAAAAAACCGTCAGCTCCGTCTTTCAGCCGATGTGATTCAAAAACAATTCCTCCTTCCTGGCTCAATCTTTTTGAATAGGAAACCTGCATTCCCAGTCTCCCGCCCCAGAATTCAGTATCTGAAACAGCAGAGTGATTAAGCTGTTTTCCATAATTAATATCGATATAAAAAGGTCTTTCGCCCGGAGAAAAAATAATCTTTGGTTGAATAACCCAATAAATCAGATGATAATTATCCTGGATAAAACTATATTTAAATCCTGTTCCCAATGCAAAGTTAGGAAGAAAATTATATCCACCCACAGCAGTAATCCCATAAGTAAGATTTCCTAATGAAGATCTGTTTTCAATATACTGCGAATTGCTGGTCTGGTTCTTCTTATTAATATTAAATCCTACATTCAGAGAAGGATTGAAGTAAAAATCCATTTTTGATTTTCCAGTTTCTGTATCCTGAGAAAATGCTTTACAAAAAGAAAATATTAATAAGAAAATGGATAATTTTATTTTCATAGGCTTTCGAATCTGTACTCGTTATTCAGGAACTGATCTGTAGCATCTTCAATGGCATAATCACCAATTTTGGTACGTCTCAGCTGTGTCAGATAAGCTCCTACTCCCAGTTCCTGCCCGATATCATGAGCCAGACTTCTGATGTATGTTCCTTTTGAACAGCCTACCATGAAACTCACCAAAGGAAAATCGATTTTTATGTCTTTGATATAATGGATGGTTGTTTTTCTTGCCTTCATTTCCACTTCTTCACCTGCTCTGGCAAGATTGTAAGCTCTTTCGCCATCAATTTTAATCGCTGAATAAACGGGTGGTTTCTGTTCAATTTCCCCAACAAATTTTTCCAGCACTTCTTTTACCTGTTCTTCAGTAATATGAGAGATATCCTGGTGAAGAATTTCAGGTTTTTCGGTATCATAGGATTCTGTCTGGACACCGATCTTGATCTCTGTCCAATATTCTTTGGGAGCATCCTGAATTTCAGGAATTTTCTTTGTAAATTTTCCACAGCAGACGATAAGAAGCCCGGTTGCTCTGGGATCTAAAGTTCCGGCGTGTCCGATTTTAAATTTCTTGGGAAGATCAAATTCCCTTTTAAGTTTATATTTCATTTTATTGACAGCCTGGAAGGAAGTCCAGTCCAAAGGTTTGTCCAATAAAAAAATGTATCCTGATTTCAGTTCTTCAGCAGTCATGAATGAGTATAAAAGATTTCTTATTTAAAGAAATAGAAATAAATCAACAGAGCTATTCCTACAAAAATACGGTACCAGCCCCAAGGTTTGAATCCATATTTGTTAAGCACACCAATAAATGCTTTAATGGCAATAAGTGCTACAATAAATGCAACGATATTTCCAATTACAAAGATCATAATATGATCCTGTGAAGACATAATCATTTCATATCCTTTCTGCGGATTTGCGGTTTCTTTTCCCCAGGTCTTAACAAAAACTGAGTACACGGTTACAGCAAGCATGGTAGGGACTGCAAGGAAAAAAGAAAATTCTGCAGCAGCCTTTCTGGTAAGGCCTTGTGCCATTCCTCCAATAATAGAGGCCGCACTACGGCTTGTTCCCGGCATCATCGCAAGACACTGCCAGAAACCAATGGTAACAGCATTTCTTACGGTAATTCCTTTTTCATCATCAATTTTAGGATTCCTGAACCATTTATCTGCAAACAATAAAACTACACCACCCAACACCAATACAGAAGAGATCGCAATCTGGTTCCCAAGAACGGCTTCAATTTTATCATCGAATAAATACCCCAACACCAAAGCCGGAACTACAGCAAATGCAAGTTTAAAATAAAACTGAATATTATTTAAGTCAAAAAACTTTTTCCAGTATGCCACTACGACAGATAGAATAGCTCCAAACTGAATAGACACCTGAAACATTTTTAAAAATTCTGTTTCTTCCAACCCCATAAGATTCGCAGTAAATCCCATATGTGCTGTAGAGGAAATCGGAAGATATTCCGTCAACCCTTCTACAATGGCAATAATAATTGCTTTGATTAAATCCATATTCTTTTAAAAATTAAAAAGATTAAAAGATTTAAGAATTAGAAAAATCAGCTCATTGGCTTACATCTTTCAATTCTTAAATTTTTTAATCCTTAAATAAAATTATTTTATTTATTTTCTTTTTAAGATCGCGTACACTTCTATTGCAAATCCTATAACAACAAACAAAGGTGCTATTCTGATTCTTCTGATAGAAAAGATCCCGTCATTCCATGAGTTAGGATCAAATTTCCCGTCTACTGTATTGGCATCAGGTCCCATCATAAGTAGAAATCCTACTACAATGAAGGCTAGTCCGATCAGCATCCATTTGAAATTCTGCTGTCCGAAATAGAAAGCGTTTTCCTGTGGTACTTCAGCTTCATGCCCGTAGTCTGAAGCAGAAAATTTATTTGTTTTTTTGCTCATTATTAAGAGTAATATAAATCGTCAACGTTTGATTTCAAGAACCTCCATGTAGCGAAAATGGTACTTAAGACAGAAATAAAAATTCCAACACCCAGTACCAGGATTACTAACCAGAAGTACTGGTTGTTGTCCTGTACGAAAGCAGAACCAATCTGACTGGTGAAATAATACCAGACTCCGCCCAAAGCGAGAAGACCTATTACAGAACCGATAGCTCCTAAAATAATAGCTTCCACAATGAAAGGTTTAAGGATAAATCTTCTTTTCGCTCCTACCAGCTGCATTGTTTTAATAATAAATCTCTTTGAGAATATTTTCAGACGGATAGAGTTGTTGATCAATACAACTGCCAATATCAGGAACAGGACTGAAAATCCTAAGATCCATTTCAGGATTCTGCTCAGGTTATTGTAGACATCTACCATCAGAGTACTGTCATTTTTAACATCAATAATTCCGGGAACGGATTTGATTTCTTTAATAGCTTCATCAATTTTTGCTGGATCTACGAACTCCGGCTTTAAAGCCACTTCAATAGAAGAAGGGAAAATATTTTCCTCAAACAATGCATCACTGTCGATTCCCATACTTTTCTTGGCTTCTTTTGCCGCCATTTCTCTTGAAATATAAGTCGCTTTTTTTACAGGAGCTAATAACTGTACCTTTTTAAAAGTTTCTTCCTCAAGTTTTGCAATTTTTACAGAATCTTTAGCGTCATAGTTTTCATCAAAGTAGGCATTCACTACCAACTGTTCTTTGATATAGTCAGAATACTTCTGGGCATTAATCAGAATAAGCCCCATTAATCCTAACAAAAATAACACTAAGGCAATACTTATCACTACTGTAATATTGCTGGACCGAAGCCTTTTCTTATTAAATTCATCTACAGATTTAGCCATTAATATTAAAATTTTTGGCTAAAATAGAAAAAATCTTCCGAAATTTGGGACGAAATAAAGAAAATCACTGTTAATAAAATCATAAAAAACTTTGAGTGTAAAAGCAAAAAAACATCTTGGACAGCACTTCCTGACAGATGAAAATATCGCAAGAAAAATCGTAGAAGGTCTTAGTTTTGAGAGCTATAACAACATCATGGAAGTAGGTCCCGGAATGGGCGTTCTTACCAAATATCTTCTTGAAAAGGATCAGAACATTTACCTTGCAGAAATAGACACGGAATCTATAGAATATCTGAAAAACAACTATGCAAAAGTAACTGAAGAAACTTTTGTAGGTGATTTTCTGAAGCAGGATTTCAGTTTTATCAAGGATGATCAGATTGCGATCATTGGTAATTTCCCTTATAACATTTCGTCACAGATTCTGTTTCAGATTGTAGACCATTACCAGCTGATCCCGGAAATGGTAGGAATGTTCCAGAAAGAGGTAGCGGAAAGAACGGCGGCTGTTCCGAGAACTAAAGATTATGGTATTCTTTCTGTTCTGATACAGGCTTATTATGATGTATCTTATATGTTTACGGTACATGAAAATGTCTTCAATCCTCCTCCAAAAGTAAAATCGGGAGTCATCAGGCTTACAAGAAACCCTAAAGAAGGGCTTGCGGGCAATGAAGTACTGTTTAAACAGATCGTGAAAACAGGTTTCAACCAAAGAAGAAAAAAGCTTTCCAATGCTTTAAAAACACTCAATATTCCTGAAGCCTTGAAAGGGCACGAATTTTTAGATAAGAGAGCAGAAGAACTGAGTGTAGCAGATTTTATACACTTTGCCAATCTGTGGAAAGAAAATCAATAAAACAATCATTATAAAGCTTCCTTACCGGGAGCTTTTTTGCTGAATACATTACAATACACTGTCCGTTAAAAGCAGAAAGCCTTTCAAATAAATTCGAAAGGCTTTCTTTTATATTACATTATCAATTTTAGTTTCTGTTTTTCAGCATGATCCATCCTGACCAGTTCATCTGAGCTTTTGATTTCGGATATTCAAAATTGAACTTATACCAGTATGTTGCTGTAGGAAGTCTCTTACCACTTACCGTTCCGTCCCAGACTGGATTTTCTTTTGAGAACCTGAACATTTCCACTCCATATCTGTCATAGATAGAACCCGTAAAGTTTTTAAAGTCTCCAAGAGCCTTAAGATCCAATACATCGTTAATTCCATCTTCGTTTGGCGTAATGATATTGTTGATCTGCAATGTAAAGAATTCAAGAGATCCCACACAATGCGTACCTACTCTTCTTACCAAAACAGTATAGTTTGTATTGTCTAAAAGATTCGTAAATACATTTGAATCCTGCCATGTGATACCACCATCAAGAGAATATTCCAAAGTGCTTGGTGTATTGTTCATTGGCGGGTTTTCAGCTGTAATTGTTACTGTTTTTTTGATGCTTTCATAATTTAATGCAGTAACAAAAGGAGTTGCTGCCCCCATTACTTTGGCTTCAAAAACTTTCTTACAGATACCATTATCAATTTCTACTGAGTAGATTCCCCATTGGTCTACATCAATTTTCCGTGTTGTAGCACCTGTACTCCAAAGATATTTATAACCATCACCGGCTCCTGCATCCAGAGTGACAACATCACCGACACACATTTCAACGTCTTTTAATGTAGAGGTAATTTCCGGTGTCACTTCAATTCTGATCGTTGCCGGATTAAGAGATTTACATCCTTTTGCTCCAATTGCATATACTGTAAATGTTGTAGTCTGATATAGAGTAACCGTCTGCATATTCCCTGTTCCCATGAAATTGCTCCAAAGATACGTATCTCCTCCTTCAGCCGTAAGGGTTACAGATTCTCCCGGACAGATTTTTATTCTCGAAGATTTCACTTTAGCGGTTGGTGTTGCTTCTTTCTGCAATGTCAATTCTACAATTTTGCTACAGAATCCTCCATTGGAAACAAGAACATACAGAATCTGGCCATCGTTACCATTATAATTTAAAGGTGTCTGGATATAGTTGTTATTCTGTGCAACAGCATCCGCCTGATTTTCATAAAATTTAAAGATTGCTCCAGGCGTTGGGCTGATGGTAGGCATAATTGTACTTAAATCGAAAGTAGTAATATCCGGTGTGGTACAAAGCAGTAATGTAGCATCCTGAGCCTGAGGTGTTGTTCCTCCGTGAATCTGGATTGAAGCTTTACCCGGACATGGATTACCAGGAACACTTACTTCGATTGTATAAGTACCAGGCTGTATTGCAGTAATGGTATTGGTTGTAGCATTCGGGATTGGTGCTCCATTAAAGAACCACTGGTATACAAGGTTAGGATCATTTACAGAAGCTGTAATGACCTGAGGTACATTATCACATACATTAATATCTGAAGGCAGTTTTGTTCCTGCAGGATCTAAAAGGTCTACCCCGATATTGAAAGATCCTCCTTCAAGGAATACAGCAGAATCATAACTATGGTCACTGTAATCAGCAATTACCATTTTGAAATGGTATTCCTGTCCTGCCACTACTGTTGCTGTGGCAGTCAATGGAATTGTTCTTCCGTTAAAGTTGGTTTCAACGTTACCTGTGTTGTAACCGGCAAAATACTGCTCGTTTACCGCACCACAACTGGTTCCGATTGCAGGGTGGATATTGGTAATACTTACCGGACCTGCACCTCCCGGAAGTACAGCCATATTCACATAAGGTCCACCTGAAGTAGGTCTCAACAAGATGGCAAATGCATCTGCAAAGGTACAAGGGAAAGATCCAGTATATTCTTCTGATGCAATAAGGTAATTAAATTTGATCTGAGAAGTTGTTGGAACGAAGTCAAACTCCAAAAGAACGGCATCATTCAGTCTGCTTTCCACAACCCCGATTACCTGTGCAAGATCAGCATCTGAACCTCCACCGTTAACATCACTCAAACCGCCTTCAAAAGTATTACCAGCTCTTCTTGCATACCCTGTGGAAAGAATAAGCCCGTCTTTAAAAGGGAAATTGGTTGCAGCCTTATGAAAATATCCCCATGCTCTGTTTGCCTCACTTGCAGCGTGGTTAGGAGTAATTTTTACATTGGTTACATTGGGAGTAAGGCAGGTATTGGTCCCGGAGGAGATCAATACATCTTTAACCATTTTTTCAATAGTGTAAGCGGTTTCAGGATACTGCGGAGCATTCACATCAATAAAAGCACCAGCTCTTGCAGACAGATTTGAGGGTGTTTCTTTGGCGTGTTTTCGTGGTGGCAGGTTTTGTGAAAATAAAAAAGTCGAGATGACTAAAAAAAATAAACAAAGCGGTAGATATCTTCTCATAATATTTTTGTTTCAACAAATTTAATTTTTTTTTAAATATCTCATATACATATTTGCATTTTTTACTATAAAAAAACAAAACAAAAAGCATTTACAGTAAATTTTCATTAATCAATCCCTATCCGGACAAATCATACCTGTTGTACCAACATCGTATTACAAATAATTTTAACATATTTTCCACTTATTTTACATAATTCACAAAAGACGATTAAATATATTCATCAAATCAAAAAAAAAATCTTTCATTACTGAAAGATTTTTTGATCAATTTTTATTTTTATAAAATCTAGTTTCTGTTCTTCAGGAGAATCCATCCTGAACGCTGTTCCATTTTCTTACTGGCTGGATTTTCCCATTGTACCCTGTACCAATAAGTAGCAGTAGGAAGATTAATTCCCTTTAAAGATCCTGTCCAGATAACATTTCCTTTACTTGCTTTGAATACTTCAGCACCGTACCTGTCGAAAATAGAAGCTGCGAAGTCTTTGTAACCGCTTATTCCGGTGAAATCAATAGTATCATTGATACCATCCATATTAGGGGTAATAGCGTTGCTGATAATGAATGTAAAATAATCCAGCGAAGTACCGCATTTAGCACCTTTCACTCTTACCATTACAGTATACATGGTATTGTTCAAAATACCTGTAAACACATTCGATTCGTGCCATGTCAATCCTCCATCGATGGAATATTCTAAAACTCCGCCTGTAGGGTTACTTGCCGTAAGCGTAAGAATATGATTATCATACACAATATTGGTAAACTGCGGCAGATCAGGATTAATAAGCTGTGCCGAAAAAGTTTTGGAACAAACCCCATTACTGATTGTCACAGAATATGTTCCGGGAATATTAGTTGTTATGGTTTGAGTAGTGGCTCCCGTGCTCCATACATAAGTATAGTTTGGTCCTGAACCGGCATCCAGTGTTCCTTTATCTCCGGCACAGACAAATACATCTTTTAAGGTAGAAACAATCGCCGGAACTACTTCAATAGTAACTTTAGCCGGATTCACAGAGCTACATCCGTTTCCTCCCAATGCATATACTGAATATTCTGTTGTTGCTGTAGGAGTAACTACCTGAGTATTTCCGTTTCCTGTGAGGCCTATCCAGTTATAAGTAATTCCACCTGTAGCAGTCAATGTTACAGATTCACCTTCACAAATTTTCAGCTTAGAGGCTGTAAGGCCTGCTATTGGCGGACCTACCTGAACAGTAACTGACGCTGGTGTGGCAGAAATACAACCATTTGCTCCAACAGCAAATACCGTATATACAGTAGTTGTGGTAGGCGAAACCACCTGGGTATTTCCATTTCCTGTAAGACCATTTCCCCAGTTATAGGTTACCCCTCCGGAAGCCGTTAATGTTACGGATTCTCCTACACAAATACGGGGTTGTGATGAAACTAATGCAGCAACAGGCTGTACTTTATCTTCCTGTACTGTTACTGTCGAAGTAAAGGTACAGCTCAGGTTTCCTGGCTGTGATACATTCGTCACTGTTAAAGTATAGGTTCCGCCGGCGCTTACCACAGGGGTAAGTGTATTAGCTCCTGAGACAATAGTACCTCCGGTGGTTGTCCATGCAATGGTAGATCCTACCGGTACAACAGATGCTGATGCATTGATGGTAACCTGTGGTGTTGTACAGGTAATTGTTTGTGGTGCAGCAATGGTAAGCGTAGTTTGAGCCGTGCTTAATAACTGCAGAGATACTACATAGCTGCAGCCTCCATTACTTACCAGTACATAAATAGTCTGGCTTCCTCCCGGCGGCGTATATGTTGTAGGTGCTGCAATAAAGTTTCCGTTAGCAGCATTGGCATCAGCCTGACTGACGTAGTAAGTAAAAGTAACTCCTGCAGTTGTGGTGATCTGGGGCTGGGCTTCCGTAAGATTATAAGTTAATCCCGGCTGATAACATTTATGAAGTGTTGCATTTTGCGCTGTGAAAGGTTCTGAAACTTCTATCGTTATCGTTGCAGGGTTTTGAGAAACACATCCATTCGCTCCCACTGCTGTTACAGTATAAGTGGTGGTGGCAGTAGGTGAAACAACCTGTGTATTTCCGTTTCCTGTAAGGCCATTACCCCAGTTATAGGTAGCTCCACCTGAAGCGGTAAGTGTTACAGAATCTCCTTTACAGATTTTTATTTTGCTTGCTGTAAGCCCGGTAACCGGCGGAGCACTGTTTCCTGTCACGGTTACAGTTCCTACCGCTGTACAGCTGATATTTCCTGGCTGATACACTTTTGTGATGGTTAAAGTATAAGTTCCTGCAGCATTAATCACAGGATTTAAAGTCGTTGCTCCTGAAACAATATTCCCTCCCGTAGTCGTCCAGTTGAAAGTAGCTCCTGCCGGATAAACGGAAGCTGATGCATCCAGCGTGGTCTGAGAATTGTTACAGGTAAGCACTGCCGGAGGGGCAATGGTAGGTATCATCTGTGGAGCTTTTACCAGTTGGAGTTGTGCTACTTTTGCACAGAAACCGTTGGCTACTCTTACATACACCGTTCCACCCGCACTCTGGTGAGCTGTTGGATTAGGGATTGTATTGGCATTTCCTGCATTGGCATCCGCCAAAGTAGTATAATATGAAAACACAGCTCCCGGAGTAGTACTTATAGAAGCTTGTGCTGATGTTAAATTAAAAGTTGCATTTCCGGCAGCATAACAGGCTGTTAATGTAGCATTCTGTACTGTAGGAGATGTTCCGCCAACTACTGTAATAGTAGCTTCCCCCGGACAAGTATTCCCCTGGATGAAAACCTTAACGGTGTATACCCCTGGTGCTATTGCCGTGTAACTTGCATTGGTAGCTCCTGCAATCGGAGTAGTACCCTGATACCACTGATACGTTATATTAGGTCCCTGCACAGAGGCTGTAAAAGTCTGTGGAGTATTATCACACATATTAACAGAGTCAGGAAGCTGCACGCCAGCCGGATCCAGGATTTTCACCCCGATATCAAATGACCCTGCTTCAAGAAATACTGCTGAATCAAAGTTGGGATCCTGATAATCCGCAAGCACAATTTTAAAATGGTAGGTTTGCCCGGGGATTACAGTTGCTTTGGCAGTAAGAGGAATGGTACGTCCGTTGAAATTGGTTTCAATCTGAGCGGTATTGGTTCCTCCGTAATAGGCTTCATTCTTAGGCCCGCAGTTTTGATATTGCGGGTGTATATTCGTTACACTTACAGGTCCTGCTCCTCCCGGAAGCACTGCAAGATTGGTATAAGTAGGATCTGTTGATTTTTTTAACAGCAGAGCAAAACCGTCTGTGATTGTACATGGAAAGTTTTGCTGATATTCTTTAGAAGCAAATAAATATCTGAATGAAATTTCAGTAGAGGCAGCCACAAAGTCAAATTCTATAGAGGTGGCATTCGTGAGGTTATTATTACCGATTCCCAAAGCATTCGCAAGATCTATATCACCTCCGGTTCCAAGATCATCACTTAAAGTTCCCTGAAGAGTGTTCCCTGCTTTATTGGCATATCCGGTAGAAAGGATAATCCCTTTGCTGAAAGGAAAATTGGTATTTGATTTATTAAAATATCCCCAGCTTCGGTTCTGGTTGGTAGCGGCCAGGTTGGGGGAAACGGTTACATTGCTTACACTTGAGCTGGTACAGGTGGAACCTCCGGATATAAGAACATCATTGATCAGCTGAGTAATAGGATAGCCGGATTCCGGGTAACTTGGTGCATTCACATCTATAAAGGCACCTGCTCTCAAAGAAGCAGCAGTAGGTTTTGATGCTATTTCTACCCTTCCTTTATTTTGAGCCAAAATAAAGTTTCCCATGAAAGCTAAAAATAACGCTAAAAATAAATTTCCTATCCTCCTATTTAACATTTTATATTATTTTAAACAAAAATACTATTTTTTTTAATTGAAATTCAAGTTAACACAATTTACATTATTACTAACGCAAATTTATTTATGTTAGAATATCAACTTTGTTTATTTTAAAATAATAAAAAAAGACTGACAAAATAGTCAGTCTTTCAGTTATAGTTCAAATTATTCTATATTTTTAAGCAATATCCAGCCTGTTTTCACAGTAAGTTCCTTGCTCGCAGGATCTTCGAAGGTTACCTGATACCAATATGTTGAAGTAGGAAGCTTTTTACCTTGGAAATATCCGTCCCAATACGGTCTGGTCTTCGCTGCTTTGAACACTTCTCTTCCATATCGGTCGAAAACCTGACCGCTGAAGTCTTTATAATTAACCACACCACTGAAATCTATGGTATCATTAATATTATCCCCGTTTGGAGTAATTACATTTTTCATAACGAATGTGAAGAATTCAAGGAAACCTACGCAGCTTGTAAATTTAACTCTTACCCTGATCGAAATGATTTTATTTTTAGGGACATTATTAAATACATTGGAAGACTGCCATGTAACTCCGTTATCTACTGAATATTCCAGGATACCGTTACTTGGATTATTTGCTGTAACGATCATGGTTCCACTCTCATTATAATCCACTTTTATCACTTCCGGAATTACAGCTTTAATCACCTGAGTTTCGAACTCTTTTGAACAAACCCCGTTACTGATTACTACTGAATACTCCCCAGGAGTACCTACTGTAATGCTCTGACTCGTTTCACCAGTACTCCACTGATAGGTATATCCTGGTCCTGAACCAGCATCCAGAATAATTTTATCTCCCTGACAGATATGGCCTCCTTTTAAATTTGAAACAATAGCCGGTACTACTTCAATGGTAATACGTGCCGGCTGAAGAGATTTACATCCCTGTGCTCCGATAGCATATACTGTGTAAGTGGTAGTCTGAGTTGGGCTTACCGTTCTGATTCCGCCGGTAGCGGCTGCTGAATCACTCCATTCATAGGTTACACCGCCGGTAGCGGTTAACAATACGGATTCTCCGGCACAGATTTTCAATCTTGGTGCTGTAACCAATGCTGTTGGTGTTTCTTCTTTTCTTAACGTTAAGGTTGCAATTTTACTACAGAAAGCACCATTGGAAACCAGAACATATAATATCTGTCCATCTGTTCCTGTATAATTGGTAAGATTGGTGATATAACTGTTATTTTGAGCCTGCGCATCAGCCTGATTTGCATAAAAACGGAATACCGCTCCCTGCGTTGTACTGATCAGAGGTTTTGCTGTTTCCAGATTAAAACTGGTAATTGCTGGTGTGGTACAGAGCTTAAGTTCAGCATTTTGTACAGTAGGGCTTGTTCCTCCAATAATGGTAATAGTAGCTTCGCCAGGACACTGATTTCCCGGAACCATTACTTTTACCGTATAAACTCCCGCCTGGGTAGCTACATACACGGCACTGGTTGCCCCCGGAATGGCCACTCCGTCTTTGTACCATTGATAAGTCATGCCCGGAATTGCTGCCACCTGTGCTTTCAATTGTTTTGGAGTATTATCACACATGTTGATACTGCCCGGCAGCACTACTCCTGCTTCATCTACAATTTTAATTCCTACGTCAAAAGATCCACCCTCTAAGAAAACTGCAGAGTCATGAGAAGGATCTTTTGCATCAGCCAATACCATTTTGAAATGATAGGTCTGCCCTGGAATTACATCTGCAACAGCTGTCAGAGGTGTTGTTCTTCCATAGTAATTAATAACCAGATGCGGATTGGCCAAAGCCCCGAAATAATTAGCATTGATAGGCCCACAGCTGAATCCGTTTCCTGCAGGAACGATGTTGGTTGCGCTTACAGGTCCGGCACCTCCCGGCAGTACAGCCAGATTGGTATAAGTAGGATCTCCCACTTTTTTCAGCAAAAGGGCAAAGGCATCGGAATACCCGTCACAAGGATAGTTGGAAGTATATTCATCTGAAACGAAGATATAATTAAATTTCACCTGATTGGAATTCGGAACGAAATCAAATTCAAGAGCCACGGCATCCGTTAAGCTAACGGTAGCTCCGGTAGCGGCTACAAGATCTGCATCACTTCCTGTTCCTACTGATTGTCCTACAGCTGACACATAGCTATTACCGGCTTCTGAAGCGTATCCTGTAGTAAGGACGATACCATCGGTAAAAGGAAAGCTGGTAGTTCCTTTATGAAAATATCCCCAGAATCTGTTGCTGTTAGTCACATCATGATTCGGAGATACGGTAACGTTGGTTACATTGGCTGTTGTACAGTTGGTACCGCCATTGATCAGAATATTCTTTACCAACTGTTCCGGTGTATAATTGGAAGGTGTATATGGAGGTACATTCACATCAATGAATGCTCCAGCTCTAAGACTGGCCGCAGAAGGTTTTATTTTTTCGGACTTCCTGACGGGTCTCGTCTGAGAAAATGTGGAAGCAGAAATCAATAAAAAAGAAAAAAGGAAAAAATAGTTTTTTAGTCTATAAATTAACATTTTGTTTTCATTTG
Source organism: Chryseobacterium sp. NRRL B-14798 (assembly GCF_050470705.1). Classification (NCBI taxonomy): domain Bacteria; kingdom Pseudomonadati; phylum Bacteroidota; class Flavobacteriia; order Flavobacteriales; family Weeksellaceae; genus Chryseobacterium; species Chryseobacterium sp. NRRL B-14798. The sequence goes on from NZ_JBFLUL010000005.1 coordinate 3,592,990, forward strand.
TTCAAATGTAGCAAAAATAATTATACTAATTCCCCCTTAACCACTACTATTTTATAATTCATCGTGTACATTCACAATAAATTTTTCTTATCGTTACATTTTCCATAAATCATTAAACCGAACAATTCAGACATAAAAAAACAGACTAAGAGGTTTAGTCTGTTTCCATTTTTAATAAACTTATTCCGTCTGTTTATCATCTTTTTTCAGCTGATCTATTTCATTTTGTAACTGCGAGATAATATCCTTTAAAGCTTTAATTTCATTTTTGTTGGAGCTTACATTGCTCTTGAGCATTACATTTTTCGCTCTTTCATTGTGGTCTTCCTCATCCTCTTCTTCGTTGATCTCTTCAATATCCTCACTGATTTCCTCAATGTCTTCCTGGATATCTTCAATATCCTCATTGATCTCTTCAATGTCTTCGCTGATTTCTTCAAGATCTTCCTGAATGTCTTCGATATCTTCGCTGATCTCCTCAATGTCCTCCTGGATATCTTCAATTTTCTCGTGGCTTTTATTCACAGACATCTGAATGAAGATTGCCAGATAAATAGCTTCCAGGGAAAGTACGGTCGTAAGAATCAGAAGCATTTTATCAAAATCAACGATATTCAGCATCGGAAGTAAAAACGAGGTAAGGAACAGCAGAGTATGAACAATCAGGGACTGAATAGATCCGATCCATGAGGTAATGCTGTCTGCAATTTTCTCAAGAACTTCTGTTTTTTCGTTATATTTTTTCATCCTTTCTATTTTTACAACAGTTCTTTTGTTACTCCTAATCCAAACAATGCAAAATCATATTTTGCAGGGTCTTTTTCATCAAATTTTCTGATGGCAATATCCAGCTCCTCCACTGTTTTCCAATCATTTTGTGTCCTCGAAACCAATCCCAGTTTTCTGGAAATGTTCCCGGTATGTACATCCAGAGGAATGGAAAGATATTTTTGATCAATATTTTCCCAGATTCCAAAATCTACTCCTCTTTTGTCTTTACGCACCATCCATCTTAAAAACATAATAATCCTTTTGGCAGAGGAATTCTTATAAGGTGAACTGATGTGTTTATGGCTTCTGTGCTTTTCTGTTTCCAGAAATCCGTTTCTGAATCTTTCTATGGCATGCAGAAAGTTATTTTCTGTCTTTTTTACTTTAAATAAACTTTCCAGACTCTCATTTTCATTATAAATTCTGTTGAACTGTCTGATAAAATAAGAGAAATCCTGTCCGTTGAACGTTCTGTGAATACTTTTATCCTGAATACTTTCCAGATCTTTTTCAGAATAACTCATTACAAAATCATAGGGTGAATTTCCCATAATATCAAGCATTTTATCTGCAGAATTAATGATCGACTTTCTGTTTCCCCAGGAAATTGTTGCTGCCAGAAATCCTGCAATTTCAATGTCCTGTTTTAAAGAAAAGCGATGCGGAATCTGTATCGGATCATTTTCAATAAAATCAGGAGCGTTATACTGATCTGCTTTTTCGTTGAGAAAATCTCTGAGTTCTTCAAATTTCAGCATATTATTTTAAATCTTTACACTCTCCAATGCTTTTGGCAGAAATGTATTGGGAAATATTTCTCTCGCCTCATCAGTAAATACGGTCAGGTCCCCGTATCTATTAGAAAAGTGGCCTAAAATCAACTTTCCGACCTGAGCTTTCTGAGCTATCGTAGCAGCTTCCAAAGCTGTGGTATGACCTGTATAATCAGCCATTTCCTTAAGATCATGTAAGAATGTGGATTCATGGTATAGAACCGTTACATTTTTAATAATCGGGATGACACTTTCAAGATAACGGGTATCACTGCAAAATGCATAGGATACCGATGGAGCCGGATCAACAGTTAGAATTTCATTTTTAAGAACATAGCCATCACTCAGTACAAAATCCTTCCCTGCTTTGATATTGTGATAATCGCAGGTTTCAATTTCGCTGTATTTCGCAATCTCCTTCATATTAAGATGTCTGTCTTTCGGCTTTTCTTTAAAAAGGTAACCGTTACAGTAGATTCTGTGGTCCAGCGGAATAGTATATACTTCTACCCTGTTGTCCTCATATATTTTTTCAGAATAATCTTTATCCAGTTCATGATAAATCACTTCAAAACCACGGTGGGTTTCCGTGATCTGAAAAATGGTTTCCAGCATCTTTTTAATACCTTTAGGACCGTAAACATGCAAAGGCATATCTCTTCCTAAGAGACGGAAAGAAGCTATAAGCCCCGGAAGTCCGAAACAATGATCTCCATGAAGATGAGAGATAAAAATATGATTGATTTTTGAAAATCTTGCTTTTGCTTTTCTCAGCTGAACCTGTGTACCTTCTCCACAATCAATCAGGAAGAGTCTTTCTTCCATTTCCAGCAGCTGTGCTGTGGGTGAAGTGTTGATGGTAGGAATCGCAGAGTTAAAGCCTAATATTGTTAAATAAGTACTCAAATCAATAATTTATGATAACAAATGTACAACAGAAAAACTAAATGGGGATTTTGTCCTGATATTTAAACTTAATCGGTTACTTTTAAAAAATCCATAAACAGGTCTAATGCCTGTTTGCGGTGACTGATTTTATTTTTGTCTTCAGGATCCATTTCTGCAAAGGTTCTTTCATATCCTTCAGGAACAAAAATCGGATCATACCCGAAGCCTTTGAAACCTTTATTTTCTGTCAGTAAATTTCCATGAACTCTGCCTTCAAAATATTGAGCCCCGTTTTCATCATAATAGCACAGAACCGTTACAAAATAAGCCTTTCTGTTCTCAATTCCCTGCATTTCTTCCAATACCTTTTCGATATTTTTTGCGAAATCATGATCTCCGGCATAGCGGGCTGAGAAAATCCCAGGTCTTCCATCCAAAGATTCTACGACCAAACCGCTGTCATCTCCCAAACTTGGAACACCTGTTTTTTCATAGCAATATTTAGCTTTGATCAGGGCATTGGCATGAAATGAATCTCCGTCTTCTACAATTTCTTCGTGAATATTATAATCGGTAAGACTTTTCACCACGCAGTCACTTCCCAGGATCTGTTGGATTTCTTCTTTTTTATGTTCGTTGTGTGTAGCTACTAATAATTCCATTTCTATATTCATTTTCAATTTTACTTTCTTAATCGGGTTACTTACATTTCAGCATAATGTACTTTATACTTTTTCATAAACAGGTAATAGAATAAGGAAAAAAGTACAATTCCTGCAGCTAATACTAGCCATTCTGAAATATGAAGAACTTTTGCAAAACTCTCATCTTTACCATACAGAACCAACAACGACAGTGTTAAATTATTAAACGCATGCAGTAATATCGGCATCAGTAAAGATTTTGTTTTATAATAAACCAATCCAAGCACACAGCCCAGCATCACTGCACTGATAAACTGCCATGGATTTCCGTGAACTATTCCAAAAATAATGGAAGCATACAAAATTGTTTTCCAGGGTTCTACTCCTTTATTAATCAATCCTTTCTGGATAATTCCTCTGAAAATAATTTCCTCAAAAACGGGAGCCATAATAACAGTCATGATAATCATTATCACCGGATTATCTGTCAATTGGCTCATCAGCCTTGTAAAATATTCATAAAAATCTCCAAAAAAAGGCCCTGTAGTTGGGATCTGAGCGGCTACAAATTCAGAAATAAACATCATTCCCGCCATCATTGGAAAGATGAGGAGATAGGTTGAAAAATTAACTGATGACATGTTGAAATTAAGCTTTTTTTGCGTGGTACGCCTTACGATAAAAAAGTCAAAAAAGGCAATAGCAGTAAGGAATCCTACAGAATTCGCTACCATCAGAAACCAGTCTTTCAATTCAATATTTTCCCTGAAAACCACTTTCCAGAAAGTACTGAATAAAGAAACAGCCATTGTTCCCACGAATAATCCAACCACCAAGACTACACCGCCCAACCATGTAAACGTAAACTTCGGATATTTGCTATTTTCCATCCTTTCTCTCTAAAAAAGTTTATGAAAACAAAGATAATTTTTTTGACTGCTACAGGCAACTAAAAAAGGATTTTCTTATTTTCGTTCCTTTATCCATGAACATCACAAAATGAATACAGAATTTCCATTCCAAAGATTTGAGTCTGCAACCAACAGGTGGATGACTGTTGTTCTGAATGCTCTTTTCTTTGTGATGTTTATTTCTTTCGTTTTGCTTTTTGTTTTAGGTCCTGCTTACGGAATTTACAGAAGAGGGTTTGAAGCTATGCTGTACCCTGCCTTGATCAGTTGGGGACTTTCATTGTTGATTTTGATTCCTGCGATCCGTTATATTATTAAAAGGAAAAAGCCGGCCCATACAATTGTGGTTGATGAAACCGGCCTCTTATTTTATAATTCAAGAAATGAAATTGCAGATCAGATCCTCTACACAGATCTCCGGCCTTCAAAACAGAATTTTGATATTTACACAGTCAATCCGGTAGGATCAGGAATCACTCCTTTACTGGAAGTAACAGTCTTATCAGATAAAAAAGAAGAAACAACAAGGCGTATTGATATGAATCTACCTTTTAAAGTGGTTAAAAATAAATCTGCTTTGTATGCTCATTTTCTGCACGGCATTGTTATTTTCCGTCCTGATTTAACGATAGATCCTTTTGCTTTCCGTAACTACTCTATTGACACAGAAACATGGAAAGTAAACAGCAATGGAATTTCTCAGGGAGGCTGGCTCTTATTTCTGGCAGCACTCATAATTACCGCACTTATATGCGGGCTAGTTTTTTTTGTTAACTGAAATCAAGAATTAAAATGATTGAAAAATTCCAGGCCATAGAATCCAAAATCAATACACCCACTACTTATTTTCTCATGGGAATTCTCTGGATCGCTGTTATTCTGATTATGGTGGTAATCGGGGTTGTTTTTAATTTTATCTACAATAATTTCAGACAATATGCAGAAAATGATCCTGGAATCTTTTTCACGATTCTTATTGCCCTGCTTCTTCTTATTTTTTGCTGGGTCGCTTTGATCATGGCTTTAACATACCGTATAAAAGAAAGAGCCAGAAAAGCTGTTGTCAATGAAAAAGGAGTTACTTTTTACAACAATCAAAATACTATTATTGAAACGATCCTGTACAGCGATCTTCAGCCCGCTGAAAATTCATCTGATGATGTATATGTCCGCAACACTCAGACTATAAAATATGGCAAAACAACATTGCAGGTTTACCTGAAAAATAAAGTTGGGGAAATTATACCTTCAACGGTAGACTTTAATTTTAACTTAATAATTCTATGCAACCAATATCAGCTTTACCGTCATTTTCTTAGAGGAATTCAACACTTTCGTCCGGATCTGAAAATAAGCCAACAGACAATTGATCAGTATAATCTTAGTTCAGAACCACAAAAAACAAAATTTGGAATATTTGAATATATCATATCTGCAGTTTTTATACTGATTGCTGCCGGATTGGTTTATGTCTTTATATTGCTGATAAAAATGTTTGTCTGATAAGTAATGTTGACGCAAAGCCAATTACTGATGAGTTTATAGCCATATCTTTCATTCTCAAATGCGGTTATCCTTCTATTCTTCTGCGTAATGAACATTGTCTTCATTTAAATTTGAAAACCTCATAAAAAATCACGATTTTTGCAACTTCAAAATACGATATGTCAGACTTAATCAAAGAAATACAAAAAAGAAAGACCTTCGGGATCATTTCCCACCCGGATGCCGGAAAAACAACTCTTACAGAAAAGTTACTTCTTTTCGGGGGAGCGATTCAGGAAGCAGGTGCGGTAAAATCCAACAAAATAAAAAAAGGAGCTACCTCCGACTTTATGGAAATTGAACGACAGAGAGGAATCTCTGTAGCGACTTCTGTATTGGCATTTGAATATAGAGATCATAAAATCAACATTCTCGATACTCCGGGTCACAAAGACTTTGCTGAGGATACGTACAGAACATTAACTGCTGTAGACTCCGTAATCGTTGTAATTGACGTTGCAAAAGGGGTTGAGGAACAGACGGAAAAGCTGGTTCAGGTATGTAGAATGAGAAACATTCCGATGCTGGTTTTCATTAATAAACTGGATCGTGAAGGTAAGGATGCTTTCGATCTGCTGGATGAAGTAGAACAAAAACTGGGTTTAACCGTTTGTCCGCTTTCTTTACCGATTGGTATGGGAAGTGACTTCCAGGGAATTTATAACATCTGGGAAAACAATATTCAGTTATTCCTGGAAGAGAAAAAGCAGAAAGTTGGAGATTCTATTAAGTTTGATGATATCAATGATACTTCAATTGATGATGTTATTGGTGAAAAAGCTGCCAAAAATTTAAGAGAAGAGCTTGATCTGATCCAGTCTGTTTATCCTGAATTTAATCGTGATGATTATATGAAAGGTGATCTTCAGCCGGTATTTTTCGGTTCTGCTTTAAATAATTTTGGAGTACGTGAACTATTGGATGCTTTCATTGATATTGCTCCGATGCCGCAGCCAAAGGAAAGTGATACCCGTCTGGTAAAACCGGAAGAAAGTACTTTCACAGGTTTTGTTTTCAAAATCCATGCGAATATGGATCCTAAGCACAGAGACCGACTTGCATTCGTGAAGATTGTTTCAGGAACATTCAGGAGAAACGAAAATTATTTACTGGTAAGAGAAGGAAAAAAAATGAAATTCTCCTCTCCCAACGCATTCTTTGCTGATAAAAAAGAGGTGGTAGAAGAAAGTTTCCCGGGTGATATCGTTGGTTTACATGATACGGGAAGTTTCAGAATCGGAGATACATTAACAGGCGGAGAGAAATTAAGCTTCAAAGGAATTCCAAGCTTCTCTCCTGAACATTTCCGTTATATCAATAATAATGATCCTTTAAAAGCCAAACAATTAGCTAAAGGTATTGATCAGCTGATGGATGAAGGGGTTGCACAGCTGTTTACCCTTGAAATGAACGGAAGAAAGATCATCGGAACCGTAGGAGCACTACAGTACGAAGTTATCCAGTACCGTTTGGAACATGAATATGGTGCAAAATGTACTTATGAACCGTTATCTATGCACAAAGCCTGTTGGGTAGAAGCTGACGAAAAATCTGAAGAGTTCAAAGAATTTGCAAGATTAAAGCAGAGATTCCTGGCGAGAGATAAATACAATCAATTGGTATTCCTTGCAGACTCTTCTTTCACGATTCATATGACGCAGGAGAAATTCCCGAATGTGAAACTGCACTTTATCAGTGAGTTCAGAGAAAGTTAAGAAGCAATCAGGCAAACCGAAATTGTTTACAATACAGATCCGCAGAATATTTCTGCGGATTTTTTTATAATATATCGTATGAAACCACCTCGTCTAAAATTCTTCGAATTTTTGCCACCACTCCGGAGAATGGGAATTTTTAGATTTCCCAACTCATATTTGGTAAAACGACAAAGTGTATGAATAACTGAGTACTCTGTTTGTCATTCTATAGAAATCCAAATCCACAAGCAATAGAATACTGTTATTAAATGCTCCTTTGCGAAGTATAAATCCTAATCTTATTCCATCAAAACTCAGAAAAACGCTTTGTAAATCTTTTGTAAAACAAATACAAAACCGTGATAATATATGAGTTAGCATTTTACCAGTATAATACATTTCATTTACAATCTTTACAAGAACTTCCCTTCTAATTTTACTTCATCAAAAAAATTAATCTTATGAAAAAGTTCATCTTACTCGCTGCTGTAGCAGACACTTTCATTATGTGCAAAAAAGCAGAAGCTACACAGGATAGAATCAATGAAGCCATCCATTCAGCGGACAGTGTTGCCACTGTTGCTACAGAAACCATGGATCATGTCAGTAAAACGGCTGATAAAGTTCTGGACTCGGCCAGTATTAAAATAAAAGATTTTGAAAATTCGAAAAACGACCTCCGTCAAAAGGTAGAAAACACGTCCAAAATGGTAGATTCTTTATCGGATAAAATTGCGAATACAAAACTGGAATCCAACATAGAGAAAAAGGATTCGGTAGAAAAGAAGACTGAAAAGATTGCAGCAAAAGTTCCGGCTCCCAAGGTTATTAAAGAAACCAAAATCATCTATAAAGAAAAGCCTAAGAACGGCAGTTACGAACTGAATATGCCACAAGATAAAATGGTAAAATCAGGATATCTATCTATAACCGCAGAGAATGTGGAGACAGTAAAGGAAATCATCAGAGAAGAAATCAGCAGAAATAACGGCTATATCAAAAGTGAAAATCTTTCTTATGTAGAATCCGCCTATCTGCATGGGGAAAACCAAAAAGTATACAGTCTGGATATCAAAGTTCCTATGCAACATTTTGACAGTTTAATGAATGCTATTAACAGCAATGTTGGAGATATTGACACAAAAGATATTCAGATTTCAGGACGAAACTATACGGACAATGCAATCTGTACGATCAATGTAAATATCAGTGAGAAAGCTAAAACAGAAACAGAGCCTGAAACCTTCGGTGGAAAATCCCTGGCAGCCATTGAATCCGGATGGAATGTTATTACTTCTATATTCCTGTTTATCCTGCCGCTGTGGCCTTTATTTCTTATTGCCGGCATTGGATATTATTTCTATAAAAAGAAGAATGGGAACACCGCTGATCGTGATTCTCATTAGATTTTTAATTTTTTTTTAATGAGGTTTGGAATTGGTGTTCGATTCTTATGTTTAATTTTACCAAATATTCAACAGAAGTGTTGTTTATTAGAAAAATAACTCTTAACTTTAAGTATAAGCAAAATGCAATGAATCTCCGATCAGACGAGGTTCAAATAAATTTGGAAATTTTATTTCATATATTAATATTTTGTGATTTGGTGTAAAATAAGGCCCTCATATTGAGAGCCTTATTTGTTTTTATTTCATATTCACTACCTTATCTACGATAAATTTTGTGTTTCCTCTCCAGGGAAGTGCGCCATTATACTCTTTGTAATGCAGATCAAAAGTTTTACCACTGTTGGTTTCCAGTTGTTTGAAAACTTCAGGATCATCTACAGAAAATTCGAACTCATAACTTGTAATAGTTCCTGTTTTTCCTCTTCCAAAGCCTTCCTGAATCAGCTTGCCTTCATAAGTTTTGAAGACATAACCTTTTTTCATAGCATAATTCAGGTATCCGGATTTTACTCCTTCTCCGAAAACGAAATAGTACTTATACCAGACAAATACGCCCAGTAACAGCAGTACGACACCGAGGGTGATCCACAAAGATTTTTTCATAGGTAGTGTGTTTTATAAATGTTATTTTGCGATGCTTCTTGAAATAACGATTTTCTGAATTTCAGAAGTTCCTTCATAGATCTGAGTGATTTTCGCATCTCTCATTAATCTTTCTACGTGGTATTCTTTCACGTATCCATATCCTCCATGGATCTGTACTGCTTCAATAGTAGTATCCATTGCCACCTGAGAAGAGTATAATTTTGCCATAGCTCCGCTTTCAGAGATATCTTTTCCTGCATCTTTTTCACACGCAGCTTTGAAACATAACATTCTAGCAGCAGTGATCTGAGTTGCCATATCAGCCAATTTGAATGCAATCGCCTGGTGGTTGATGATTTCAGTTTTGAAAGCTTTTCTTGTTTTAGCATATTTCAGTGCCAGTTCGTAAGCCCCTGAAGCAATACCCAGCGCCTGAGAAGCAATACCGATTCTTCCTCCATTCAACACTGCCATAGCAAAGTTGAATCCGAACCCGTCTTCACCAATTCTGTTTTCTTTTGGAACTTTTACGTTATTAAAGATCAAAGAGTGGGTATCACTTCCTCTGATTCCTAATTTGTCTTCTTTTGGTCCGATTTCAAATCCTTCCCATCCTCTTTCAACGATAAAAGCATTGATTCCTTTGTGTTTTTTCTCAGGATCTGTCTGAGCAATTACGATATAATAAGTAGCTGTTCCACCGTTCGTGATCCAGTTTTTGATACCATTTAAAAGATAGTAATCTCCTTTGTCTTCAGCTGTAGTTTTCTGAGAAGTAGCATCAGAACCAGCTTCCGGCTCAGATAATGCAAATGCTCCGATTACCTGCCCGCTGGCCAGTGGAGTAAGATATTTTACTTTTTGCTCTTCAGAAGCGAATTTTTCAAGACCGGCACAAACCAATGAGTTGTTTACAGACATTACAACAGCTGCAGAAGCATCTACTTTTGCAATTTCTTCCATAGCAAGCACGTAAGAAACGCTGTCCATACCTGCACCGCCGTATTTTGGATCTACCATCATTCCTAAAAGTCCCATTTCTCCCATTTTCTTCACCTGTTCAGCAGGGAATTTCTGGTCACGGTCTCTTTCAATCACTCCAGGTAAAAGTTCGTTCTGTGCAAAGTCTCTTGCTGCCTGCTGAATCATCAGCTGTTCTTCCGATAAATTAAAGTCCATAAAAAAAATAATTAGATAGCCGTAAATTTACACTTTTTAAGCAAATCTGAAAAAATAAATTAAAAGCGGGAAAAAGGCAGGTTTGGGGAGATTCAATGATGATGGATACGTGTTTCGGGAAACGGGATAATGCATTAGGAAGACAATATAAAATGTATTGAGAAAAATAAACCTTTATAAAAGATTAATTGAAAATATAAAATCCCCTTTTCAGGGCTTCCGGTCTCCTTTTTGATTCAAACTGTTATGGTAAGCATTTAACTAATTTCTAATTATTACCTTCGGATGGTTTCAATTAAAAAAAATGCTTATATTTAAATTTCTTTATAAATTACGTAAAAAATCATGACAATCAAGAGATTATTCGATATTCCACACTATGCTTTAGAAAAATATCCTAAAACGGATATGTTTGTAACCAAATATCATGGTGAGTGGAAAAAAACTTCTACACAGGAGTTTATTAATGAGGGAAATAAGGTATCCAGAGGATTATTGAAGCTTGGTATAAAACCAGGGGATAAAATCGCTTTAATTACAACCAATTCCCGCACAGAATGGGCCATTATGGATTTCGGACTTTCTCAGATCGGGGTTGTTTCAGTACCGGTTTATCCAAGTATTTCTCCTGAAGATTATGAATTCATCTTCAATAATGCTGAAATCCAGTATTGTTTTGTTTCTGATAAAGAGCTGTTGAATAAAGTAATGAAAGTAAAACATAATATTCCGAGTTTGCAGGGAATTTTTACTTTTGACAGTATCAGCGGGGCTGCCAACTGGAGAGAAATTCTGGATCTGGGCAAGGACGAATCTACACAAATTGAAGTGGATGATCTTTCTAATGCGATCAATACAGAAGATCTGGCAACGATCATTTATACTTCCGGAACCACCGGAAGACCTAAAGGAGTAATGCTTACCCATAATAATATTGTTTCAAACATATTGGGATCCATTCCAAGAATTCCAAAAAAGAGAGGCTTTGATTACAAAGATGCCAGAGCATTAAGCTTCCTTCCTATCTGCCATATTTTTGAAAGAATGCTTTTCTATCTTTATCAGTACAATGGTTTTTCTCTTTATTTTGCTGAAAGTATCGAGAAAATGGGTGAAAACGTAAAAGAAGTGAAGCCTCATTATATGACCGTAGTTCCGAGACTGGTAGAAAAGGTATATGACAAAATCTATAATACAGGATCTTCAGCCGGAGGATTAAAATCCAAAATATTCTTCTGGGCATTGAATCTGATCACCAAAAAGAAAACCATTTCAAAGCCATCCGGACTTCAGGAAATCATCGCAGACAAGCTTGTATTTTCTAAATGGAGAGAAGGTTTAGGCGGTGAAATCGTAACTTTGGTTTCAGGATCTGCTGCACTATCTACAAGACTTAATTTAATGTTCCAGAATGCCGGAATTCCAATTCTTGAAGGGTATGGTTTGACAGAAACATCACCTGTAATCTCTGTGAACAGTTTTGATAAGATGAAAGTGGGAACCGTAGGAATTCCATTGGATAATTTAAAGGTTAAAATTCAGGAAGATGGTGAAATTACGGTAAAAGGGCCATCTGTATTCAAAGGATATTTCCGGAATGAGGAAATGACAAAAGAAGCTTTCACAGAGGATGGTTTTTTCAAGACCGGAGATATCGGACATATCGATAGTGACGGATTTTTACAGATCACAGACCGTAAGAAAGAAATGTTCAAAACTTCCGGTGGAAAGTATATTGCTCCCCAGACTATTGAAAACCTGGCAAAAGCTTCAAAATTTATAGAGCAGATTATGGTGGTAGGTGATGGTGAAAAAATGCCATGTGCTTTGGTACAGCCTGATTTTGAATTTGCAAAAAACTGGGCTATGAGAAATAATCTTAATTTAGGCTCAACACCTGAAGAAATTGCAAAAAGCCCTGAATTGAAGCAAAGAATTGAAAAGGAAATCGAAGGCATTAATGAACACCTTGGAAACTGGGAGAAAATCAAAAAAATTGAGCTTACTCCTGAAGTATGGAGCATTGAAAGCGGATTACTCACTCCAACATTAAAACTGAAAAGAAAGGCCGTAAAAGAGAAATTTATTGCTTTGTATAATAAGATGTACGATCATCATGATTAATTATTCAATGAAATTATGTAAGCATAGATTCATCTACCAATCCACTTTTGTAGGATTGGTATTTTTTATGTTTTCATGTAAACAACAGATAGAAAACACAAAATCAATATCTGAGAAAAAAATTGAAATTCCACAACTTTTGTCAGATTCCACTTTAAAAGAGAAAACATTGAATGATTATATTCAAACTGCTGAAACCATAAAACCCAATGTAAAAAACGGGGTTCCTTTTAACAAGCTTGATTATGATAAAATTATTGCTTATGATTTTGCTGGTGACGAAGAGACCTATCCTAATCCTATTGATAGAAAAGGAAAATTTACACCTGTGATCTTGAAACAACAGTTTCTGACTCAAAAACAAGCTGATCAGATCTTATCTGCTTTAGCAAAAAATTCAAGCTATGGTGAAAGCTCTGCGGCATGTTTTCAACCTCATCTGGGATTAGTATTTTTTAAAGGCAATAAAAAAATCAATCAGATCAGTATTTGTTTAAGCTGTAACACTTCGATTACAGAAATTGAAATTCCCGCCAGAACACATAAAATATTTAATAAGGGAACAGATAATGAGTATTCCTTTACTGGTTTCAAACCGTCTGGAAAAACAGCAATCATCAAACTGTGTAAGGAGATTAACTTTCATTATGGAAACAAGAAAGAGTAATATATTAATAAAATAGATTGAAGAATAACTTTTTATTTATAACAAAGTATTTTATTTCGGATATTTCTATAGTTTTGGCTAAAATTTTATTTTGATTAAACAGGCTAAAGCCCGTTCCTACTGATCCCCATCATTTAGTTTTTTAATCAATTACAACACTATCACCGTCATTCCGTATGAATCCATGCTATGTCGAAAAAAGAGCCGAGATTCTACGGAATGACAAAGACTCTGATTAAATTGTACTGCTATGTTTATATCAGTTCAGATAAAAAAAGCTGCTTCATTTTTGAAACAGCTTTTGTATGTTATAAAATCAATAATTAGAATTTAATTACAGATTTCATTTTTTCGTTTTCTTCCATTACCAACTCATCATCAACAAGGATTTTTCCAGAGTGCTCATCAATGATGATTTTCTTTCTCTGAGCAATTTCCATTTGCTTCTGAGGAGGAATAGTGAAGAAAGATCCTTTTGGAGCACCTCTTTCTAATCCTACAACAGCAAGACCGTTGATAGAGTTTGTTCTGATTCTGTTGTAAGAAGCCAATAATCTCTCATCGATTTTAGCTGCAAATTCTTTAGACTGCTCTAAAAGATATTCTTCTTCTTTCTGAGTTTCAGAGATCAAACCATCCAATTCTTCTTTCTTGAACTTTAAGTGGCTTTTCAAATCGTCGATCTTTGCATTCAGTTCAGCTAAAGTTTCGTTTTTGTGAGCAATTTTAGCTCCGAATTCTTTAATTCTTTTTTCAGCAAGCTGAATTTCCAGCTCCTGGAATTCCATTTCCTTTCCTAATGCTTCAAACTCTTTATTGTTTCTTACATTATCCTGCTGAGATTTGTATTTCTCAATTAAAGTTTTAGCATGGTTAATTACTTCATGCTTTGTTTTGATCTGATCTTCCTGATCTTTGATATCAGCATGAAATTTTTCAGCTCTTTTTTCAAGACCTTCAATCTCGATTTCAAGATCTTCAACTTCAATTGGCAATTCTCCTCTAGTATTTCGGATTTCATCCAATCTTGAATCTATGATCTGTAAATCGTATAAAGCTCTTAATTTTTCTTCAACTGAAATATCGTTGGTTTTTGCCATATTTAAATGAAATAATTTACTGGGTTTGTTTTTTCAATAGATTTTGAAATTGCAAATGTACTAAATTTTTGTGATAAAATTTCAAATAATTGTTGAGCAACAAATTGTTCGGACTCATAATGTCCTATATCACAGATCAGCATTTTAGACTCTGCTAAAAAATAATCGTGATATTTAAGATCTCCTGTAAGGTAAGCATCACATTTTCTGGCCGCTGCAGATCTTATCCCACTTGCTCCCGAGCCTCCCAGAACCCCCACTCTTTTGATTTTTTTATTGTTAAAAGAAGAATGTTTGATCACCTCCAGTCCAAATTTTTCTTTTACAAACCCAAGGAAATCTTTTTCATCCATTTCCTCTTCCAGATCACCGTACATTCCCAATCCGGCATGATGATTTTTATTATCCAGACTATAAACCTGATAGGCTACTTCTTCATAAGGGTGTGCTGACTTCATAGCGCCTACAATCTGCCCTTGTTTAAAGCCTTCAAAAATTACAGAAATCATATCTTCATCTGCATTTTCACGAATACCCTGCTGTCCGGAAAACGGATTTGAGCCTTCCACAGGTCTGAATGTCCCATTACCATTCACTGTAAAACTGCATTCGTCATAGAATCCTATATTTCCTGCTCCGGCTGAGAACATGGCTTCTTTTACTTTTTCTGAGTACTCTTTAGGAACAAAAACCGTTAACTGCTTTAAGTTATTTTCTTTGGGCTGAAGAATCTTCATATTCTTTAATCCTAACTGACTGCATATACCGTGGTTCACTCCAAAGAAATCATTGTCAAATGCAGTGTGGATGGCATAGATGGCTACTTTATTTTCAATAGCTTTTAAAACAGCCCGCTCTACATAATTTTTCCCTGTTAAAGATTTTAATCCGGAAAATATAATGGGATGAAAGCACACAATCAGATTACAGTTTCTCTCAATCGCCTCATCTACTACATTTTCCAGCGCATCATGACAAACCAGAATTCCTGATACATCACGATCATAAACACCACACAGCAATCCTACGTTATCAAAATCTTCTGCCTGCCTGATGCTTATCTCCTCTTCAATCTTTGCAATTACAGTTTTTAGCTTCATTAATTTATATTTTACGGTTACAGCGAAGATATTAATTTTACCAAAAACCTGGAAAAATTTGCAATAAAAAACCGGCTTTCTTCAACCGGTTTTGTTTTGATATTAAAAAAGAAATCAATAAGACTATTAATCTTTGAAAAGCGATACTCTTGTAAAGGAATCTACTACTACGCCACAGTTGATATCGGATTCCATAAAAAGCTGATAGCCTTTTCCCGGCTCAAGACTCGCTGGGTCCGCAATGGTATAGAAATAAAAGGTAAGAATATTACCTGTTCCACTGGAGCCGCTTGGAACCAGCTGGATAGAATTGATTTCAAAACCGGAATCGGGATTTTTAAAAGTAGCTTTTATGGATCCTGAAGAGTTGGAACCTGGAGTGATTGTAGCGATTGCTCTCCAAAAATGCACCTGCCCGTTAATTTCATTTTCTCTCCATTTACCGGTAGCCGCAATATAGATATTGCTCGTAACTCCCGGAAATGGAACGGTAGTTTCCGGCCAGCTTGTAGTAGGACTTGCCGCAAAAACCAGCGGTGTGGCATAAAGCACCTGTTGTCTCGGGCCATAGCCGCTTCCTGATGCACTTAAATTGAATGAGGGTTTTACATTTGCGTTTCCAGAATTTACTTTAACGACACCGTCGTTACCAGCCTGAGAAGATGTGGGAACAAAAAGCTGTCTCCAGAGGGTACCATCCCAATACTGGAAGTTATTCGTTGTCGTATTATAAATAAGAGTTCCTGCAGTAAGGTTAGCGTTTACTACACCTGCAGGAGGTACAGTGGAAACGTCATTATCAGCCAGGTTGGTATCCCGGTCAGTATCAGTAAGACGAGGAATGAGAATTCCTTTCTGGTTGGAAACTATATCCAGTACTGAAGCACTATTTGGCGTTACAGTATTAATCCCAACCTGAGCATACGCAAAACTGCTTATCAAAAACAGCATTAAAAAGGTTAAAATTTTTCTCATGATATAAAGCTTTTGTAGAATAAAATTACAAAGTTGAACTGTAAAAATGTTAAAAAAAATATTTTTATATGTCATATTTTATTCGTATTTTACTTAATATAATATATTGATAACCACTATATTAAATGACAATAATTCACTTTTACATGATGAATTTTATTTTAACATTTGCAGGATTCTTTTAACAATCATATATTTACCCTATTCTATATATAAATTATTAACTTCGCTGTGAAATAACCCTATCTAAATGGAAAGAGAACATAATCTTATTCCTGAGGAGACTCTATGGAAAAGATTCCTTTACCGGATAATTTATCGCTCCGATACGAAGCTTGGAAAACTATTCGATATCATATTATTGTTTTTAATTCTTGCAAGTACTGCCATTATTATGATGGAAAGTGTACCTAAGCTTGATAAGAGATTCCATTATACTTTTCTGATTCTTGAATGGATCATCTCCATTTTCTTTACAATAGAATATTCCATGCGGATTGCAGTGGTAAAAAATAAGCGGAGCTATATATTCAGTTTTTTCGGAATTATAGATTTTCTGGCTCTGGTTCCCTTTTTTCTTAGTTTTTTCTTTCCTATTACCAAGTATTTTCTGATTTTCAGAATGTTGAGAATGTTGAGAATATTCAGGATTTTCAATTTACTGGATTTTATGAATGACGGGTATTTCATTGTAAGGGCTTTAAAGAACAGTTCGAGAAAAATTTACATTTTCCTTCTGTTCCTGATCATTTTCTCAGTCATTGTAGGCTCACTTATGTTTATGGTAGAAGGTGGAAGACCTGGATTTGAAACGATACCGCAATCTATCTATTGGGCAGTCGTTACGGTAACTACTGTAGGATATGGTGATGTATCTCCTATTACGCCTTTAGGCAAGTTTTTTGCGGTTATTCTTATGTTGGCCGGTTATTCTATCATCGCAGTTCCTACCGGTATTGTAACAGCAGAAATGAGAAACAAAAGACAAAACCTGGAAATGGTATGCGAACGCTGTGGCAATGAGGATATTGATGATGATGCAAGGTATTGTAAGAAATGTGGCAAGAAATTAGCTTAATATTTGATATAAGTAAAATTCATTAATCAAACACCACAAAATCATGGAACCAAAAAAGAAAAACAGACCCAATAGCTTAGTAATTATTCTTTTTGCACTGATTGTACTGATGGTCATCATTTATTTTATATTAGTAATGTTCTTCCCTGCTGTTTTTGATCTTATGAATACAGGCGATATACAGCCAGTATCCGATAAATGATGAGTGATGAGTAATGTGCAATTGATGACGATAAACAATTTACAAGCATTGCAAACCTGAATAAAATAAAAGATGGGCTGAACATTTCACTCATCTTTTTTATCAATATTTTCAAATACTGTTCAAGCTCAATAAAAAAGACGGATCACATATGACCCGTCTCATTTTTTTATTTAAATGATGAATTATTTTTTAATGGCTTTGATCGTTTGTTTAGATCCGTCTTTCATTTCAAGCGTTATCAGATAAACTCCCTGCGTTACATCTCTTAAATGGATCGTAGATTCGGGATTACCAATGGTTTTCACTAATCTTCCCGTAACATCTGTCACAGATACATTTTTCACATTTTTCACATCAGAGATATTCAATACATCTGTAAATGGATTAGGATAAACCCGGATATTATTTTTCGCTGCAGCGACTTCGGATGTTGCCAGGTTGGCATTGTTAATACTGATATCGTCTATATACAGATTATACTGGTCCGGATCTGAATAAGCATTAAATCCAAAGAAATACACCCCTGTTGCAGGAACTGTAAATGTTATAGATTCTGTATGAGCAATTCCATCATTAATTGAAGGATAATCTGCTATAGAGCCCGTCATAGCGGCCGCATCAGGCGAAGTACCATATGCTACTTTCAGTTTTTCAGCATAAGTTGATGAATTATTACCATATTGATAACTGATTGTATATTGTACCCCTGCTGTTAAGTTCAATCCTTGTGTAAAGAACCATGCGTTGGCAGAATTGGAAGAGTTATACTTATATTTCAGTACATTGGTAGTGAATCCCTGGCTGTCAGAAGGAGGATCCGCTGTTTCCCAGTCATTTGCAGCCCCTGCATTAACATTCATTGTACAACCTGGAAGTTCTGGAACAGTAACATTTTCAAAATCTACAACATAAGGAAGGTTTGCACTTGAACATAATGTTGCAAATGTGGCAGAATCACTCCATGCACTTTTGCTTGTTGCGCTACACGCAGATCTCACCCATACATAATATACAGAGGAAGATGCTAAACCTGGAATATTATAGGTAGTTGCTGTAACTCCCGTAAAATTAGGTGTGCTTGTTGCTGTAGGTGCTGTATTGGTTGTGCTGTAATAAATATCATATCCGTTTGCAGGAACGGGAGTAGCCGCTGCCCAGGAAACGGTAGCTCCTGCAGCAGTAATATTTGAAACAACTAATGCATTAGGTTCACTACAAGCCGGTGCTACATCAATTTTAATATCATCAACATATAATTGATTCATATTAGCATCAGAATACGCCTGGAATCCAAAATAATAAACACCTGTAGCTGCTGGCGTGAAGTTCACAAAAGCGCTTGTTGCTGTACTGGTAACAATATCCGGGTGATCCGCCAGTGTATTGACCATTCCTGCACTGGTAGCTGAAGTTCCATAGGCTACTTTTAATTTTTCTGCGTATACAGTTCCTTCTGCATTGGCATATTTGTATTTAATTCTGTAGGTAGTTCCTGCGGTAAGGTTAATTCCATTGGTAAAAAACCAGGTATCGGCGTTATTAGCATAATCGTAAGAATACTGAAGTACATTACCTGTAAATCCCTGGGCGTCCAGATCACCTGTTTCCCACATATTTCCAGCACCATCATTAATCACCGATGTACAATCCGGCATTTCAGGCGGAGTTATACTTTCGAAATCCAACGCGTAAGGTACTCCCACAGCGACACATGATGTCATAAATGTTGCCATCTGGGACCATGCACTTTTGTTCGAAGTACTGCATACAGAGCGTACCCATACATGATAGGTAGTGGCTGGTGCAAGGGATGGCAGATTTGTAGTCAATCCATTGATAGATCCGGAAACAACTGTTGTAGCAGTAGGATATGTACTGGAAGTTGAATAATAATATTCGTAACCGCTTCCCGGCGCAGAAGAAGGAGCTGTCCATCCGATCTGAGCAGAATTGGCCGTAACAGCAGATACGGTTAAAGCAGATGGCGCAAAACAGGTCGGAAGGGCACCAATGTTTACCGTATAATCATGTGCTTCTCCGTACCCATCCGTATTACAAGGTATAGGATCACTGGAGAACCTGTCTCCTACTCTCATCCTGTAAGTACCTGGAGTAACGGTAGCAGGAATGGTTATAAGTCCAGCCGTAATATTATTGCCTCCTACAAGAGTACTGCTTGCCGTAGCTACAAGTTCAGGAGCGGCATCATCAAAAGTTCCGTCGTTATTGAAATCTATCCAGATACGGACATTCTGATCACTGTAATCATGTTTAACACTAAAATCATAACTCAAACCTGCACTCAGGTTGATCGTCATAGAGGTATAATCTCCATAGGCATCAGTAGAACAACCTGTATTAGGATGATCAAATCCGGCACCCGGAATTGCAAAAGAATCTATCACATCTCCTCCACTACACCCACTGGCAAAAGCAGGCGTACAGTAAGTCTGCGCAGAAGATAAAAAGCCGGCCATTAAGAAACCAACAAGTAAAAAATTTCTCATATAAAAACAGTATTAGTTAATCAAATCTAGTGAAAATCAGCAATAAAAAAAATATTTATTTAATTATATCACAATGAATTAAACTTTTTCTTTAATAAAAGGCAATTTCACCTATATAAAGAGAGGCCGCTCAAATTGAGCAGCCTCTCTTTTCCTGTTTTTTCAAGAAACTATTTTATCTCTTAATTGCTTTAAGGGTTTGTTTAGATCCGTCTTTCATATTCAGGACCACTAAGTATAACCCTTCTTTAAGATCTCTCAGCTGAAGCTCTGAAGATGGCTTATCAATAGTCTTAATCAATCTTCCGGAAACATCAACAATTAAAACAGACTGTACTTTGGATACATCAGAAATTGTCAGCATATCAGTAAACGGATTAGGATATATATTAATCTTGTTTTCTTTTACTGCAGTTTCAGACGTTGCCAGATTAGGATTTTGTTTTATTTCAACATTATCTAATAGAACATCATCATAGTAATATCCGCTACCATTCACATTTTTATCTACAGTAAATCTCACCTGGATAGTAGTTCCGATGTAAGAAGCCGCCAAAGGAACAGCAACTGTTCTCCATTGGTTTGAGTTGGTATTATCACTAAAAATAACTACCCATCCGTTTCCATCGTTTACTTCTACCGTAAGCTTGTTATTATCATAAGTGGAAGGTGAAACCGTAGTAGAAGAAGAGGTAGAATGGTTTTTAAACCAGTCAAAAGAAACAAGAGGTGCGGTTAATCCTGTTAAATTTACAGGAGGAGTAACCAGCTGAACCGTGTTGGCACCCGCTCCATTATATGGTGAACTTGCATCTACCCATGCATATGTACCTGCCGCTTTTTGGTTATTAGCCGGACTTGCACCATAATCTGCAGACCCTGAGAACTTCCAGAACAGATTGGCGTCGGTACCTGTTGCCGTAGGGTTTATACTGCTCCAACAGTTGGGTGCTGCTCCATTATCAAAGTTTTGAGCAAAAGGAGCCATAGCAGTTCCACAAAGTGTATTGAAAACAGCAGCCTGAGAACTCCACGCACTCTTATCGGAAGAACTACATACCGATCTCACCCATAAATAGTAAGTACTGGAAGGAGATAACCCGGACAAAGGAGCTGAAGTGGTAGTGCTGGTTCCGGAAGCTGTAGTAGACGCCGTAGGAGCTGTACTGCTTGTAGAATAGTAATACTCATATCCACTTCCAGGAGCAGTAGCCGGAGCAGTCCAGGAAGCATCCGCTCCATTGGTTGTCATCCCCGAAACAGTAACAGCCAATGGTTCAGAGCAGCTAGGAGTCACATTTATATTGATATCATCAACATAAATCTGGTTCATGTTAGCAGCAGAATAAGCCTGGAATCCTAAATAATAAACTCCTGTTGCGCCTGGTGTAAAGTCTACAAATGCATATGTAGCAGTTCCACCTGTAATATTAGCGTGGTCAGCTAAAGTATTTGTCATTGAAGCACTTGCAGCAGAAGATCCGTAAGCAACTTTTAATTTTTCAGGATATTGTGTGGTTCCTGATGCATTCGCATACTTATATTTGATTCTGTAGCTAACTCCTGCAGTAAGATTTAAACCTTGGGTAAAGAACCATGTATTGGCAGCATTAGAACTATTATAGGAATAATTAAGCACTTTCCCTGTAAATCCAGCCGGAGCAGTTGCTGTTTTCCATGAATTTCCGGAACCACTGTTTACCACTGTTGTACAAATTGGCAATGCAGGTGTTGTAACATTTTCAAAATCTAAAGTATAAGGTAAATTAGATGAATTACATACCGTCTGGAATGATCTTACCGTACATGCGGTAGCAGGTCCTGTAATATTAGCTGTATAAGCAGTTACAGAATAATAATAGGCAGCACCAAAATTTAAAGGAGCAGCGAAAGTATAAGAATTATTCGTTCCGCCTGCAATATCCATATCTGCAATATCATTTCCTCCAGAGGTAGTTCCAACTTTCAGTTTATACCCGGCAGCGCCATTTATTGCATTCCATGTAATCGTAGGGGTTACACTTACTCCTGTAGCATTGGATGCAGGAGCGGTAACGGTAGGACATAACCCAAGTGTTGTAAAGTTTGCAGAGCTTGACCAATTTCCTTTATCTGTTCCATTACAGTTTCCTCTTACCCAATAATAATACTGAGTTGAAGGAGTCAGACCAGATAAATCAGCTGTTATTACCCCGGCACCTACAGATCCTGAAGGCGTAGCCGTTGCAAGCGGAGTTGTTGAAGATGTAGAATAATAATACTCATATCCATTACCCGGAGGTGTTGTAGAAGCTGTCCAGCTTATTGTTGCGGATTCAGGAGTCAGGGCAGAAGAAGAAAGACCGGTTACTGTACTTGCACAGTTAGGTGTAGTGGTAAAAGACCCTGAGGAGACATACCCATTCCCCGTTCCGGCTGCATTTGGAATATGAGAATATATAGATTTTACTGATCCGTTTAAAGCCTGAACCTGAACCTGGTAGCTTGTATTCTGAGTTAACCCTGTAATTGTAGCAGTTGCAGCAGAAACCGGATTACCAACAAGATCTGTCCAATCACAGTTTCCGACTTCTCTAAACTGAACATTGTAAGCTGTTGCACCTGTCGGAGCCGTCCAGTTTACAGTAGCAGCATTGTTGGTAATTGCAGTGGCAGCTGCAAAAGTCCTTACCGGAGCCTGTGTGCCTGGTGTCCATTTATATTGCAGCCCGGCAGGGATTTTAACACTTGCGTTGGTTGTGCTGGAAAAAAGCATTGTACTGCTAGCAGCATTACCGGTAACAGCTTTAGACCAGTCACAGGTAGTTCCTGACGGCACGTTTCCGATCATCAGGGAATTTACATTGGACGCATAAGTAGTACTGTTTCCTCTTATCCCTACCTGTGGAGTACTGCCTGAAGTGCTGGTACCCGGATCTGTACAGCTTCCATAAATGATCTTTATTTCACCTGTAGCATAAACCAATCTGATCTGAAAATTTAATTTTTCAGTAGATCTGTTAAAGTAATTGGCATGATCCTGCCACTGTACAACAAATTCAGTTCCCAGGTCTTCATATCTCACTTCATGATTTCCTGCTGGTTGTGTTGCATCTGATGATGAAAAGCCTCCATCCTGCCCAAAAGCAGAAATTGCCCCTGTAGTTGATCCCAGACTTGACATTGGAGTATAATTTGTCCCGGAAGGAGCTGCTCCAAACGTGATAAATCCATTGGCACTCACATAACATGTGGTCATAGCAACACCACCGAAATTAAAAGGAGAAGACAATGGAATTGCTGCGGATACATCATTGTCATAAGTAGTATTAGTCCCAGAAGGGAATAATTTTGTACCTCCTGTAATGGAAGTATAAGCCACCCCGGTACTTTTTGAAAAAGTATAGTTGGCGACGTCGGTTTGCGCATAGACTCCCATACTCAGGGAAGCCAGACACGAAAGTAGTAATTTCTTCATAAAATAGTAAATAATAACAGTTAGGGCGGTAAATGTATAAATATTAATTTAAATTTTAAATGAAATATTAGAAAATATCATAAATTTTTATACAAAAACAATAAAAAACATCATCCAAACATTATATAATTAAACATTTATTTAAATTATATAATTATTTCGCAATATGATGAAAAACAACAACTAATTAAATAACAGACACTTAAATAATATACAACCAAAATAGACTTCAGTAAATTTTTCTATCTTAAGAGAAAAACTATTTAAAATTTTTCATCAATACTGATAATATATAAACAAAAAAAAGAGTGGCATAAGCCACTCCTTTCTTTATCTTGTATTTTTCTAGTTTAAATAAAATTCATATTTATTAAGAAGTTGAATTTCTTTTATCAGATCACCATTCAGATCCACCGAATGTTTCATAGACTGAACTTCAATATGGGAGTCATCTTCCAGGTTTTTGATAAAGAATTTCAATTTTTGGTTTCCTTTGTTTCTGTCGAGAACCGTTCTGAAAAAGTCGAGATCTTCAGGTCTTACATCCATCACATCCATCACCAATGATATACTCTTTGCAAATCGTTCAAATGCTTCCTGAAGTTCAATTACATCATTTACATTAACGAAGACCCTGCCATCTTTTACCTGAGCAAATTTTATCTTAAAAATCACAAATCTCTGTACTTCCAGCTTTTCTTTCAATCTCATGTAATCTCTGTCTCCCAGCCTGAATGAATAGGATCCGGAATAATCTTCAAGTGTAACAAAAGCTACTTTCTCACCACTTCTGAAACCATCCTGAACCCTGTATTCGGTAATAAGACCGGCTACAGTATATTCTTTACCACCACCGCCATTTTCCCTCTCTTTCTGAAGGGTTTTCCAGTCTTTCTTTTTCTCTTCAAACAGTTCTTCCTGTTTATTAGAGAAAGCCTGTTCTTTGTAAGCATCCACCTCATCCAGATTCAGGAATAAGAAATTCCCTTTTGGCTCTGCCTTCTTAGTAACTTCTTCTATCACTTCCTCTTCTCCTGCCACTATATCATCTGAAACAATTTCCGTAAGATCCACAGCATCGTCCAGGGCATCCTGTTCCAAAACAGGCGCTTCATCGGTAACAACCTTTTCTTCTTCATTTTTCTCAAGAACTGCTTTTTTAGAAAGCTGCCCCTGCATAAACTGGAACTGATATTTAAATTCGTCCAGCGGATGAGCAGAAAGATAGAAGCCAATGATCTCTTTTTCTTTATTAAGCTTATGCATATTGGGCCATTCCGGACATGGAGCCAGTTTCGGCTGTTCAATCTGAACTTCTTCTGCGAAATCCGCAAATAAAGAGTGCTCCATCTCGTTTTTGCTTTCCTGGAAACTCTGCCCGTATCTGATCAGTCTTTCAAGATTGGTCTTTCCTGCCATGTCAATATCAAAGTACTGTCCCCTATGGAAAGCATCCAGTTCATCAAAAGCACCTGCAAGCACCAAACTCTCCGCTACCCTTTTGTTCATCTGTGAAGGTAGTATTCTTTCGAAGAAATCATAAATATTTTTAAACCTTCCGTTTTCTCTCTCTCTTGTAATTGCTTCACTCGGTCCTTCCCCAATTCCTTTTATTGCACCCAACCCAAAGCGGATCTGTCCTTTTTCGTTTACGGAGAATTTGTATTGAGATTCATTCACGTCCGGTCCCAGAACATCCACGCCCATACTTTTACAGTCTTCCATGAACATGGTGATAGAATCTGTGTTGTTAATGTTATTACTCATTACACTCGCCATGTATTCTGCCGGATAATTAGCTTTTAAATAGGCGGTCTGATAAGCGATGAATGCATAACACGTTGAGTGGGACTTATTGAAGGCATATTCTGCAAAGGCTTTCCAGTCATTCCAGATCTTCTCCAGCCTTTCTTCATTAAGGTTGTTTTTTCTACCACCTTCAATAAATTTCGGGTACATTTTATTAAGAACATCAATCTGCTTTTTACCCATTGCCTTTCTTAAAGTATCGGCTTCACCTTTGGTAAAGTTGGCCAGCTTCTGGGACAAAAGCATTACCTGCTCCTGATAAACGGTAATTCCGTATGTTTCTTTTAAATATTCTTCTGTTTCCGGTAAGTCGTAGACAATCTCTTCAATTCCGTGCTTTCTGTTGATGAAGTTCGGGATATATTTAATCGGACCGGGACGGTACAAGGCATTCATAGCGATAAGATCGGCAAAAACCGTCGGTTTAAGCTCTCTCATGTATTTTTGCATTCCCGGACTTTCATACTGGAAAATCCCGACCGTTCTTCCTTCTTTAAACAGTTGATAGGTTTTGGCATCATCCAGCGGAATAAGATCCGGATCAATATCCACTCCATATCTTGCTTTAACAAGCTTCAATGCATCTTTAATAATAGTCAGCGTTCTCAGCCCCAAAAAGTCCATCTTCAGAAGACCGGCACTTTCCGCAACAGAGTTATCAAACTGCGACACTAAGATATCAGCATCTTTTGCTGCAATGGTAACCGGAACAAGATTACTCACATCTTCCGGCGTAATAATCACCCCGCAGGCGTGAATTCCGGTATTTCTGATACAGCCTTCCATTTTTTTAGCACTTGCTAAAACTCCGTGTCGTGCATCATCAGGACTTTCAAGAACATACCTCATCTCATCAACGAGCATCTGTTCTTCCGGCTTTAATTTATCATACTTCGCTAAAGCCTTTGCAATATTCATCCCGGGACTTGGAGGAATCAGTTTGGCAATATTATTGGTATCAGGAATAGGCACATCCAAAACCCTTCCGGCATCTTTAATGGCAGATTTTCCTCCCAATACCGAGTAGGTAATAATTTGTGCTACCTGAGTTTTTCCATATTTTTCAACAACCCATTTGATAATTTTATCCCGCCCTTCATCATCAAAGTCAATATCAATATCGGGCATGGAAACCCTTTCCGGGTTCAAGAATCTCTCAAAAAGGAGATCATATTTGATGGGGTCTACATTGGTAATTCCGATACAGTACGCCACCGCAGATCCCGCCGCCGACCCTCTTCCCGGACCAACCCAAACGCCCATATTACGGGCTTCATTACAGAAGTCCTGTACGATAAGGAAGTACCCCGGATAACCGGTATTGGCAATTACCTCTAGCTCAAAGTCAAGACGTTCTTTAATTTCATCAGTAATACCCGTTTCTGCATACCTTTTCTTGGCACCTTCATAGGTAAGATAGGTAAGGTAAGCCATTTCCCCTCTTTTTCCGCCGTCTACCTCATCTTCTGCATGGATAAATTCCGCAGGGATATCAAATTTAGGAAGAAGTACGTCTCTTTTTAAGGTATAAGGTTTAAATTTTGCTGTAAATTCTTCATAGGCATCAAAAGCATCCGGATAGGCTAAAAAGGCTTCTTTTATTTCATCAGAATTTTTGATGTAATATTCACCTGTAGCCAGCCCTCTTCTTTTACCGAATCCTTTTCCAATAGGCGTAGTAAGCTTTTCACCATCTTTAATACAGCTTACAATGTCCTGAATATTAGAATCATCTTTATTGGTGTAAAAGGTTTCGTTCTGAGCTAAAATTTTCACATTATATTTATCTGCCAGATACAAAAGAACTTCATTTAAATGTTCTTCTTCAGGCAGTTTGTGATTCTGAATCTGCACATAAAAGTCCTCTTCAAAGGTGTCTTTCCACCATTTGAAAAGCTCCTCTCCTTTCTGCTCACCGGTATTTAAGATCGCATCAGGAATATCCCCCATAATTCCGGATGTTAAAGCTATGACTCCTTCTTTATATTGAGCAATCAATTCCCTGCTCACCCTGGGAACTCCAAAATAGAATCCTTTCAGGAATCCGATACTGGAGAGTTTTGCCAGGTTTTTATATCCATTAAAATCTTTCGCCAAAAGCACAACCTGTGTTCTTCTGTCCGGATCATCTTTGGTAAACTGCTTTTGTTCGTAACGGTCTGAAATATAAAATTCACAACCCACTACAGGAATAAGCGGTTCTGAAACAGGTTCTTCTTCAGTAAATTCTGTACCATTTTCTTCTGCTTCCTGTTTTTTTGCCAGGTATTCTTTATGCTTTTTCGCTCTGTCTGCATTAGCTCCTTCTACTGCTGAGACGAACTTGAAAGCTCCCATCATATTTCCAAGATCCACCATTCCGACAGCAGGGAAATTTTCATCAGAGGCTTTTTTAATCAGATCATTAATGCTTGAGGTAGCCGTAAGCGTAGAGAAAACACTATGGTTATCAAAATTGAAATATTTACCTAAATCAATTTCATCAATGCTTCCGAAATCCTGCTGCTTTTTCTTATTATGAAAATCAGCAACCTGCCTTCTGATAACAATATTGAAAGGCTTGATCGGGTCCGGATAAAGGCTTCTGAAATAGGCAAGCTGATCTTCTGAAATCTTTAATGTTTCAGCAGGAACTACGCCAATTCTTACCATTTCAAAGAAGGCTCTGGCCGTTGCATTTACGTCGGCTGCAGCATTATGGGCTTCATCAAATTTGTTCCCATAAAGTTTTTCATATAATTCTTCAAGTTTCGGAGGTTTAAAACGGCCTCCCCGGCCACCGCCCAGCTGGCAGAAGTCGGTTCCCAGAATCATGGTATCCGCTTTAGGCTTTTCCTGAAGGTTATCTTTCAGGTTTTTTCTGTAAAATTCTGCTCCTACAATATTGTAATCGAACTCTACATTATGCCCGGAAACCACCCTGATTCTTTCAAGAACCTTAGAAAATTCTTCAAGAACTTCCTGAAGGTCACGTCCTTCTTCATTGGCGATTTTTGTTGTAATTCCGTGAATGCGGGCAGCGTTGAAGGGAATATCATACCCTTCAGGTTTTATTATATAATCCTGGTTTTCAATCAAGTTTCCATCATCATCGTGCACCTGCCATGCAATCTGGACCATTCTGGGCCAGTTATCCGAGTCTGAAAGCGGAGCGTTGAAATTTTTTGGTAAACCGGTTGTTTCTGTGTCAAAAATTAAATACATATAATGTTCTAACTTTTTTATAAAAAGAGAATGTAAAGTTACTTCATTTTTTTCTAATCACACCCTGGTTTCAGAATATAAATCTCGGCCTTTTTTAAAAATACAAAGCTTAATTTCTTCTACTCCTATGGGTTTGCTTTTTTTCAATTAATTCTCCATAAAATGATAAATTATAACATATAAAACACAATAGAGTGCTAATCTCAGAGTTTTTGCAACTGTTTTCCTGTCAAAAAGCATCAATTCTCATTTAGATCCAGTAAAATAAAAACTATAAATACAAATTAAAATATTAAATCATTCATAAAAACCCAATTAAAACATTAAAACAATCAATAAAAACAGTATTTAATTAAATAAAACAAATAATAAAAGCATTTTATCTATATATTTATCAATAAACAACCATAAAAAAAATACCACAATGAAAAAAATTTTTATTTCGATCGGCATACTGATAACCATTGTCATGAATGCACAAAACAATAATGAAGTTTTAAAAAAAACATTAGAACGACAACGAATAGAAAACAACAAAAAATTTGATCTGTTTCTCTCAAAACATTTTGAGTCTGATAAAAAACCTGGGACACTTAAAGAACTCGAAGAACAGCGAAAAAATCTGGCAGGATTCGATCCGGATGGAAAGCCTTATTTCTATCAGTCGGATGATTTGGATCAAATAAAAAACTCCAATGCAGACTTTTTACAGAATGGCACCATCACAGGGTTGACAGGTTCATTTAACGGCGAAAATATTAAATATACCATCTTTGATGGCGGAAGAGCATTTGAAGGACATGAACTGTTTAACAACGCAGCAGACAGGGTTAATAATAAAGAAGCCAGTACCATGAATTACAGCTCACATGCCACTGCTGTTACAGGATTTATCGGCGCCAAAGACTATCCTTATACGCTTACATTTACCAATGGAACAACCCGGGTTACGAATTTAAGAGGAATAGCACAAAATTCAACTTTTGACAATTATGCCTTCGCTACTACAACATTACCCGGAGGTTCTGCTTCCAGTACGGTATTTGAAAAAATAGTCCTGGCACAGCCCAAAATATCCAATCATTCATACGGTACAAACCCTGGCTGGAGTAGCCTTTATGGAATTGCCTGGATATGGGGCGGGCAGTTCATAAGCCCTGGAACCACTGCTGATCTACAGGGAACCTATCTTGATAGCGACCAGACTTATGACAATATCGTGTATAATAATCCCACCTATGTTATCGTTAAATCAGCCGGAAATTCATATGGAATGGGGCCAACAGGAAACACCTTAGCTAAATATTATAAAAACAGTGCAGGAACTTATGTACAATTTGCAGCTACAGACACACTTCCACAAAACAACTGCGCTTTAGGATATGACTGTATTGGTTTTGGTTCTTTGGCAAAAAACATTATTGTAGTAGGTGCTTCTGATATCCTGACTGCCAGCGACAAAAGATACTCCTCTCCTTCTGATGTTATAAAATCAAGCTACAGCAGCGCAGGTCCAAGAGATGACGGCGCTATAAAACCGGACATTATTACTACAGGAACTAATGTAGGATATGGTTCCACAGCGGAAAATACAACAGGCAGCAGCTTATATAACGTGGGCAGTGGAACCTCTTTTTCCGGGCCTATTGTTACCGGAATCATAGGAGTCTGGATGCAGATTTATAAACAGCTATATCCTGCTCTTGAGCTTAATGCAGCCTCTGCAAAAACCTTAATGATCCACTCTGCATCGGAAGCAGGACCTGTCGGCCCGGACCCATGGAATGGCTGGGGGTATATAGATGCAAAAAAAGGAGCAGAACTTCTTGTAGGAAAATCCAACAATACCATACTATTTAATGATGAAACCTTAAATAATGGTTCGGTTAATGCTCGAACAGTGAAAGCATCCGGATCTGAACCCTTAAAAGTAACCCTATCCTGGATTGATCCGGAATATGTTATCCCCACAAGCATAACATGGGCAGAAGCCTACAACAACAGAACTTCCAGATTAATAAACGATCTGGATGTAAGAATTATAGATACCGGAACAGGCATCATTTATCAGCCTTGGAAATTAAATGCATTAGATCCAATGACTCCTGCTACAAAAGGAGACAACACAGTAGATAATGTAGAGCAGGTTGTTATTGATAACCCAACACCAGGAGCTGTTTATAGAATTGAGATTTCTCATAAAGGAACATTAAAAAATAACGCTTCTCCAAGTGTTACTTCCCCTCAGAATTATTCTATCATTGCATCAGGATTTAGCGAAGTGCTGGGAACCAAGGATGCCGGATTAAGAAAATCTGATGGCATAACGATCGCACCAACGGTTGTAAAAGATTTCACCAATGTATTAAAAGCTCCTAAAAATTCCACATTCAATGTCTATGATCTTTCAGGTAAGAAGTTACAGAAAGGAAAGATCAACAATCACAAAGAACCAATAGATTTATCTGCGTACACCAATGGAATTTACATCATTGAAATAAAAACAGACAAAGATGTTATTTCTAAAAAAGTGATCAAGGAATAACCTATATAAACAAAGATTTTTCACAAAATACTAACAGTTGTTAGTATTTTGTTTTTTTATGTATATTTGCTTCCTATGGAAAATGCACTTCACGAAAAAGTTTCTCAGGATATATTACTCAAAGCGTATAATCATATGATGCTGGCCAAGGCAATGGCTGACATTTACGAAGAAAACAGAAATGTATGCAAATACGTTCACAGTACTTCCAGAGGTCACGAAGCCATCCAGCTTGCGACAGCCTATCAGCTTAAAAAAGAAGACTGGGTTTCTCCCTATTACAGAGACGAAAGCATTCTTTTAGGAATCGGTTTTGAACCTTACCAACTAATGCTTCAGTTACTGGCTAAAGCTGATGATCCTTTTTCGGGAGGAAGATCTTATTACTCCCACCCTTCAAGCAGGGATGAAAACAAGCCAAAAATCGTTCACCAGAGTTCCGCTACTGGAATGCAGACTATCCCAACGACAGGAGTTGCACAGGGAATCAAATACATTCAGGATTTCAATCTTCAGCAATTTGAAAACAATCCTGTTGTGGTTTGTAGTCTTGGAGACAATTCCGTTACAGAAGGTGAAGTGAGTGAAGCTTTACAGTTTGCAGCTCTGCATCAGCTTCCGATCATCTTCCTTGTTCAGGATAACGAATGGGGAATTTCCGTAACGAAAGACGAAGCAAGAACCTGTGATGCATACGATTTTGTAGCAGGATTCACTGGGCTAAGCAGAATGAGAGTAGACGGAACTGATTTTGTGGAAAGTTTTGAAGCCATGAAAAAAGCCGTAGATTTTGTAAGAACAGAAAGAAAGCCCCTTGTTGTCTGTGCAAAAACGGTATTGATCGGTCACCACACTTCAGGAGTAAGAAGAGAATTCTACAGAGATGAAGAAGATTTAACAAAACACAGGGCCAAAGATCCGGGAGAGATCCTTAGAAAACATCTACTGGAAACAGGTGTTGATGAAGATCTTTTAAAGCAAATCACTAAAAAGGCGCGTCTTGAAGCAGAAGAAGCTTTTGAAAAAGCTAAAAATGCAGAGGATCCAAAGCCTGAAACCGTAATGCAGCACGTTTTTGCCCCAACTCCCATTACTGAGGAGACAGGAACACGTGAACCTGCCAACGGAGAAAAAATTGTAATGGTGGATGCTGCCATCCATGCCATCCAGGAACTGATGTGGAAACACCCTGAAGCACTTCTTTACGGACAGGATGTAGGTGAAAGAATCGGTGGAGTTTTCCGTGAAACGGTTACTTTAGGAAAAAAATTCGGAAGCAAAAGAGTATTCAATACGGCCATTCAGGAAGCTTATATCATAGGATCTACTGCCGGAATGAGTGCTGTTGGACTGAAGCCAATTGTTGAGGTTCAGTTTGCAGATTATATTTATCCGGGAATCAACCAGTTGATTACGGAAATTTCAAAATCAAGTTATTTAAGCGGTGGAAAATTCCCGGTAAGCAATATCATCCGTGTTCCTATCGGAGCCTATGGCGGCGGCGGTCCTTACCATAGTGGAAGTGTGGAAAGTATCTTAGCCAATATCAAAGGAATCAAAATAGCATACCCAAGTAATGCTGCAGATTTTAAAGGTTTGCTAAAAGCAGCTTATTATGATCCGAACCCGGTAGTGATGCTGGAGCACAAAGGATTGTACTGGAGTAAAGTTCCGGGAACTGAAGATGCCAAAACAATAGAGCCTGCTGAAGATTATGTTCTTCCATTTGGAAAAGGTAAAGTAATTATTGAAGCAGATAAGGATGAAACCGAAAAAGGCAGAACTTTATTGGTAGTTACTTATGGAATGGGAGTTTATTGGGCTAAAGAAGCAGCTAAGAAATTCAGCGGAAGAGTTGAAGTGATCGACTTAAGAACATTGATCCCTCTTGATGAAGAACTTGTTTTCGAAAGAGTGAAAGCGCATGGAAAATGCATCGTTCTGACAGAAGAACAGCTTAATAATTCTTTTGCAGAAGCTTTTGCACACCGTATTTCGAAAAATTGCTTCAGGTATCTTGACGCACCTGTAGAAACAATGGGATCACTGGATGTTCCTGCTGTTCCTATCAACCTTGTTCTGGAAAAAGAAATGCTTCCAAATGCTGAAAAGCTCAGCAGTAAAATCGAAGAAATGCTGAAATATTAAATAATTGAAACCTCTGAAAAATCAGAGGTTTTTTTTATTAATTTTAATCAACAGAACAGATGTCTCATTTTGGTATCTATTTTGTTGATATGCACCAAAAATTCCATACTTCTTTATGATCACTACTAAATACGTCAATTATAAGCAGGTTCTCAATTTATCAGGTTTTCATCTTATACTGATTTCAATCTGGTGTACGCTGATCGCTGTCCTGTTCTATTTTTTCAATTGGCAGTGGATGACGATTCCATGGGTTCCTGTAGCTTTGATTGGTACAGCAGAAGCATTCCTTGTAGGTTTTAAAAACAATCAGGCTTATGACAGACTTTGGGAAGCCAGAAAAATCTGGGGTGGAATTGTGAATTCCAGCCGTTCATTTGCCTCTATGGTGTATGCCTTCGATACTAAAAACGAAGAAATTGGTGTTTTTGATCTTGAAGACCGTAAAAGAAGAATCGTTTACCGTCATATAGCATGGTTATATACTTTCCGGGAACAGCTTTTGATTCCTACAGAATGGGAGCATATCAGTACAGAAAATAATAAATTCGGGAATATCAACCTGAGAAGAAACAGGTTAATAAAAGCCGGTTTTCCTGACTACGGAAGAGCTCCTATTTTCCTGCACAAATATCTGTCAGAAGAAGAATATGATCTTAAAAACGATTATAAAAATTTTGCTACCTATCTGATAGCCCAGCAGGCAAAAGACATCAACGAGCTGAAAAATATGAATGCCATTACAGATTTCAATCAGACTCAGCTTCAAAACAGTCTGAATGAATTCTACAATTTCCAGGGACAGGCAGAGAGAATCAAAAAGTTTCCTTCTCCAAGACAGTTTGCCAGTACAGCTTTTGTTTTTAATATACTGTTCATCATGCTTCTTCCACTGGGATTAGTGAACGAGTTTGCCAAATTGGGAGATTGGGGAATATGGACTTCTATTCCTTTCTGTATCATCATTGGATGGATTTATATCATCATGGAACTGGTAGGAGATTATTCTGAAAATCCTTTTGCTGGATTAATGTTTGATGTTCCGATGCTTTCAATCTGCAGAACGATTGAAATAGACCTTCTTCAGATGAGCGGAGAAACAGACCTTCCGGATCCTATTTCTTCTAAAAATGGAGTGTTGGTATAATTTCTTAGTTATCTTGAAGACCTAAACTTTATATCAAAATCATTGTAAACTTTAAAATATTCTCTAAAAAGTATTCAAAAAGTTCATTGTTTTTCATAATTTAGAAGCATTGAAAGCATAAGCTATATTGATTCATCCGAATTGATTTAGCTTTTACTTTTTCCATCAACTAATAATTTTATCCTTCCTTTTGTAAACAATGAAATCCAATCAACTCCTGCAGGCTATCGCAATGTTATGTCTTGCCTTATTCTCCCCTAAAGTGAAATCACAGGCAGCTTTCAACAAAGAGTTACCCAAAGAGTTTACGGACGGATTTACCAAAGAAATTAATGACAGCATTTCTTCTTTGGGATCTTTCATTGTTTCACAAAATAATAAGGTAATTTATGAGCAGTATTTCCATGGTGCCAATAAAGAGACTATTTTCAGTATAAAATCTGTTACCAAAAGTATCGTTTCTGTGCTGGCAGGTATCGCACAGGATAAAAACATACTTCCCAACCTCAATACTCCGGTTTTAAAAATTCTTCCGGAATACAATATATCGAGAAGCAGTTTCAAAAACATTTCCAATATTGAAGGAAAAGTAGCTCATGATTCCATCAGAAATACATTAACGTTAAAAAATCTATTGACCATGCAGGGTGGTTTTGACTGGGTTGAAAATTCAAAAATTTCAACAGCCATGTCATTTTCCGGTGATCCTGTAAAGTTTGTACTGGATCTTCCTTTTGAAGAATATCCTGGGACAGTCTTCAATTATAATAGTGGTGAAACCCATCTTTTCGGTGCGGCATTAGCTAAAATCGTAAAGACTAATCTGAAACAGTTCGCTACAGAAAATCTTTTCAGGCCGTTAAAAATGAATACTCCACGATGGGATACAGACTCCATGAACAGGAATATTGCAGGTTCGGAAATGTTTATGAAACCTGAAGACATGCTGAAGTTTGGTACAATGATCCTGAACAACGGAAAATTTAGCGGCAAACAGATCGTCTCTTCAAAATGGATTCAGGAATCTACTTCTGAACAGGTAAAACTGGATGCCTGGGATGTCATGCCGAATGCCGACGGTTACGGCTATTACTGGTGGCGTAGAAAAACCAACGGACATCAGGCTTTCGTAGCTACCGGATATGGCGGACAGCTTATCTGCATCATTCCTGATTTAAAAATGGTTATCGTGACGACCTGCTTTCTGAATGACAAAAACAGAGGCAGAAGCGAGATTAAAAGACTTCACTATTTTATCGACAATATGACCAAAGAAGATATTTATAAACATTGATCTTCCACACAGTTTAAATCAAAAAACCTGCGATAAGCTTACAATACAATCGCCGTCGTATTTTTAACTTCGGAAATCATAAATGAGCTGTGCGTACTTGCGATGTGCTGAAGTGTTGTTAGTTTCGTCAGCATAAAACTGCGGTAATCTTCAATATCTTTCACTCCTATTTTAAGGATATAATCATAATCTCCGCTTACATGGAAACATTCCGTAACTTCCTGAAGGTCCATTACCTCTTTTTCAAACTGAAGAACAAATTCTTTTTTATGCTGGCTTAGTTTCACATGACACAAAACGATAAAATTTTTCTTAACTTTACCCTTGTCCAGCAAGGCTACATATTTTGAAATAACCCCTGCATTTTCAAGCTTTTTTACACGCTCATAAATTGCTGTAACGGATAATCCAAGCTTAGCGGACAGTTCTTTGGTGGTTTGTTTACAGTCTTCCTGTAAAAAAGACAAAAGTTTCTTATCAGTTTCGTCAAGTTCCATAGATAATTTTTTGGTAAAAATTTAATACTATCGAAGATACTAAATATTTTTTCTAAATAAACAATATTTTACAGTTTTATATTCTATAAATTCAAATTTATGTTGTAATAATTAACAATTTAATGCAAATTAGAACCATAAAATAAAAACAATATTTATGGAAAACTTTAACGCAGCCAATGAGATCCAGGATCTTCAGTATTTTGGTGAATTCGGGGGAGTGAATCCTTCTATCTCTGACAGCTCCACCTATACCTTCCTTTCTGCAAAGACAATGTTTGATACTTTCGAAGGCAATGCGGAAGGATGCTATCTGTACTCCAGACATTCATCACCGATGAATCTTTATCTGGCCCAGGCTCTTGCCAAGATGGAGAACACAGAATCTGCCAACGTTACAGCATCCGGAATGGGAGCAATAACTTCTGTTTTGATGCAGGTGTGCAAAAGTGGAGACCATATTATTTCAAGCCGGACTATCTACGGGGGAACCTATGCTTTTCTAAAAAATTTCTTCCCTCAATTCAATGTAGCGACCACTTTTGTTGACATCAATAATTTTGAATCTATAGAAAAAGCAATCACTCCCAATACTAAAGTTATTTATTGTGAGAGTGTGAGCAACCCGCTACTTGAAGTAGCAGATCTTAGAAAGCTTTCCGAAATCTGTAAGAAATACAACCTGAAACTGATTGTAGATAATACCTTCTCCCCTCTTTCAATTTCTCCGACATTATTCGGGGCTGATGTCGTGATTCACAGCCTGACAAAGTTCATCAACGGAAGCAGTGATACGGTAGGAGGAGTATATTGTGCTAGTCAGGCATTCATTGATGATACCAAAAATGTCAATTCCGGAGCATGTATGCTTCTTGGCCCAACCATGGACAGCTTACGATCTTCAAGTATCTTAAAAAATCTGAGAACATTACACATCAGAATCAAACAGCACAGCCACAATGCCATGTATCTGGCTGAAAGATTTGAAAAAGATGGCTTAAAAGTATCTTATCCGGGCTTACCATCCCACAAAAACCATGAATTAATGAAAAGTATGATTCATGAAGAATACGGATACGGAGGGTTACTGACTCTGGATGCCGGAACAACAGAAAAAGCAAACGAACTGATGGAACTGATGCAGACAGAGAACCTGGGGTATCTTGCTGTGAGCTTAGGGTTCTATAAGACCTTATTCTCATGCTCAGGAAAATCTACCTCATCTGAAATCCCTGAAGAAGAAAGAGCATCTATAGGAATTTCAGACGGACTGATCAGGTTCTCCATCGGTCTTGACCACGATATCAAAAGAACTTACCAAAAAATGAAGGAATGTATGCTGAAAGTTGGAGTTCTTAACCACCATGAAAACATTTCCATTTCCTAAATTTATTGTAAAAAGGCTGTTTCATTTGTGAGAAACAGCCTTTTTTATTTATCAATCTACCTGTTTTGATATTGATTAACAAATGTTATGTGTAGTCTTTTACAGGTTTAGGCTAAAGCCATTGGAAGATTTTATTTATTTTGATGAATGGGCTAAAGCCCATTCCTATTGAATTTCCTTTACAGATAATTATCCCCGGTATTTCTTATAATAATGATGCGGAAAAGCATCCTCGGGCTTCATTCTGAAAACATTCAGCAAAATCCAGGACTTTAAAAATCCGTATCCGTAAGAAAACATCTGAATATACGTGGAAATAACTGCCATTCCGGCAATACTGATATTTTTTGTCAGCAATAAAGCGTGAAACAACACCAGAAAGGTATACAATCCATAAAAGGCAAGGATGATTCCTCTTCCCATAATAAAATACTCCAGAAAGCCCATCACATATCCCAGCATAAATAAAGTAGGAAAAGCAAAGGAAATTTTTACATAATTCGGGTGTCTCTGGTTAAGAATCGGTCTTGCACAGCCAAACTGATAGACCTGTTTGGAGAATTTTCCAAAATCGACCCTACGTTTGTGATATACAGCGATATCATCAAAAAAAGCAGTAGTAAAACCATTTTCCCATAGGGTCATGGAAAGATCCGGATCTTCACCAATTCTCATTTCGGAAAATCCGCCTACTTTTTTAAAGACTTCTTTTTTCACTCCCATATTAAAACTTCTGGGCTGAAATTTTGAAACCGCTTTCTTACTTCCCCTTATTCCTCCGGTTGTAAATACAGACGTCATGGAATAAGAAATAGCTTTCTGCATCAGATTAAATCCTTTATGCGCTTTATCAGCCCCGCCAAACGCATCACAAGGAATGGTCAGGATATCGTTTTTAATATGCTCAATATAATCTTTTTCAACAATGACATCACTGTCTACAAATACCAGCCATTCGTTAGCGGCTCTTGCCGCACCGTAATTTCTTGTCAGTCCCGGTCCTGAGTTATCTTTTCTGAAATATTTAATATCCAATCCCTGTTCAAAGTTTTTGATAGTAGGTTTCAGATCGATCAGAGAACCGTCATCCACGATAATGATCTCAAACTCCTTATCTGTCTGTTGAGTAAGAGAAGTCAGCAACTCAAAAAGTTCGTCTTTCCGGTTGTAAATGGCAACGACAATAGAAATAGTAGGCTTCAAATTGAAAATTTTTCAAAATTACTTATTCGCAGAACAACCTACAAACAGTTTAACAGCTTATTCAGATAAATTAACGATGTTACATTGTATTCTTCTCTCTGTACATATTTTATCAATGAAATTCTGAACCAAGTAATTTGGCATTCTAAACAAAATAAACATCCGGAATCCCTCCTAATTTTGCTATAGAAATTTAAACCAACAAAAAAATGGAACCAATTATCAGCACATTACAGCAACCCATTCAGTCAGGCTTTAACGCTTATTCAACAGCACAGGAAGTTATTCAGGGAATTGATCTTACTGGAAAAACAGTGATCATTACCGGTGGCTACGCAGGAATCGGACTTGAAACTACAAAAGTACTTACTTCGGCCGGAGCCTATGTCATTATTCCTGCAAGAGATATTGAAAAGGCAGGAAAAAACCTTACAGGAATTGAAAATATCAAACTTGAAAAAATGGATCTGATGGATCCGGCATCCATTGATGCCTTTGCAGAAAGATTCGTCTCATCACGCAGAAAACTGGATCTTCTTATTAATAATGCCGGGATTATGTGGGTACCACTCCGCAGAGACAGCAGGGGTTTTGAATCTCAGCTGGCGACCAATTATCTTGGACAGTTCCATCTCACCTCAAAATTATGGCCGGCTCTGAAAAAAGCAAATGGAGCAAGGGTTATCAGTGTTTCTTCGTATGGACATCAGATGGCTCCTTTTAATTTTGAAGACCCCAACTTTGAGGAAAGAAATTACGATACCCTTTCCGGATACGGACAATCCAAAACAGCTTGTAATCTGTTTGCCGTAGAACTAGATGAAAAAGGAAAAGAATTCGATATCAGAGCTTATTCTCTCCATCCCGGTTCTGTATATGGTACTGATCTGGGCAGAGAAGAACCTGTTGAGCTTTTTAAACAGCTTGGAACGCATGACGAAAACGGAAATATAAAACCTGAAGTTGAAGCACGATTAAAAACAATTCCACAAGGGGCTGCTACTACAGTCTGGTGTGCTGTGACGCCTCAACTTAACGGAATTGGCGGAGTGTATTGTGAAAACTGTGATATTGCAGAGGTAGACAGAGGGCAAATTGAGCACAGATTTGATGAACCGGCTACTATTCGTGGAGTACAACCTTATTCCATCGACAAAAACAATGCTGCCCGTTTATGGAAATTAAGTGAAGAGATGCTGGGATTTGAGTTCGATACCCAATAACTGTTTTTTAAATACATTTGTAATGAAAAACTTTTGACAATGGATTTCCAGATACAATACCTCACCCCGGATATCAAGCTTTCCAGTTATGATGACAAGCTCTTCAAAACGGAAACAGTTTTTGAATACCATATGCTGGTTTGGTTCATATCAGGAGAAACGAAAATTATTCAAGCAGATAAAACCTATGTTTTCAAAGCTGGAGATATTTTCCTGATTCCAAGAAACCATCTTGCCACGATTATCAATTATCCCAAAGACGGGCTTCCGCATAAAGCGGTAGTCATGCATCTTACCACAGAACGCCTGAAGAATTTTTACAGTTCTGTTGATGAGCAGAGGAAGACCGGAAATCACAAAGCCAGTATTCATCGCTTCAGCAGTCATCCGCTTCTGAGCAGCTGTCTTGCATCGCTCATACCTTATTTTGAAATGGAAGATCCGCTTCCTGAGAATATTGCCCATTTAAAAATCACTGAAGCCATCAGTATTGTAAGGGAAATTGATCCGGAGATAGATTATATACTCGCCGATTTTGATGAGCCGGGAAAAGTAGATCTGATCAGTTTTATGGAAAAAAATTATATGTTCAATATGCCATTGGAAAGGTTCGGATATCTGACAGGAAGGAGTTTATCTACTTTCAACCGGGATTTCAGAAAGATTTTTCAAACAACTCCGCAGCGATGGCTTACTCAAAAACGTCTTGAACTTGCCTATTATCATTTATCAGAAAAGAATAAAAAACCTTCCGATGTTTTTCTGGAAGTAGGTTTTGAAGACCTTTCCCATTTTTCACATGCCTTTAAAAAACAGTATGGCTTTGCGCCATCAATGACACGATAAATAAAATAGGTTGTACTAATCTGTACAACCTTTTATTATTTCAATTAAACTTATAATGTATGACAAGTTAATTTTTCTTTGGAATATCTGTATCTTTTAACTGCTTCTTTTGAGATATCACATGATGATTTAAAGCTTTTCTTTCAGGTTTTGAAGGTGATGATTTTGATCCGGAACCAAGCAGACCAAATAAATCAAGAACCACATCAAATATATCTAAAAAATTCCAGGACATTTCAATCTCCGAGTTTATGAATTATGATCTTCTAATTTATGTATTTTTTTCGTTTCTTCATATATTTTTTCCGACTTTCCATTGTTCTACAGCCTCTATCCTTTTACTTTAAAACCTGTTTTTGTTTTGTTATATGAACCATCCTGACTTAAAGTAGACATATAATATTGCAGAAATAATGAAAATTATTACTGAACAGCTGAAGAATAGTAATTTGAACAATGTTTTAAAGTAATAAAGCTTTAAAACGTGCAACACAAAAAATACTAAAAATGAAATCCCGGCTCCTATTAAAGAAGCCACCACTAGGGTTGGTGTATAGTTTTGTACAGGTAAAGGATCTTTAAAAACAATAAAAAAAGAAAATGCTGCCAACAACAAAGCAACTGCACTTACTATCTC
Source organism: Chryseobacterium sp. NRRL B-14798 (assembly GCF_050470705.1). NCBI lineage: Bacteria > Pseudomonadati > Bacteroidota > Flavobacteriia > Flavobacteriales > Weeksellaceae > Chryseobacterium > Chryseobacterium sp. NRRL B-14798. The sequence goes on from NZ_JBFLUL010000005.1 coordinate 3,634,545, forward strand.
TGTGAAGTATTTTGATTTCTTAAATTCTTTCTTTTGAAGTTTATCATCATAATTCAGGCTCTTTCTTTCAGAACTTAAATGTGATGATCCCGAACCGCTCTGAAACAGTCCGGACACACTAAATAGAGTATCTAATAGATCAAAAAAATGTCCCAGCACTTTTTCTTGCTATTTATTTTCTTCCAGTTTATGTACCTTTTTCGTTCCTTCATACATTTCATACTGTAAAAATCTTGTTTCCAGTTTTCCGTTGAAAAGTTTGATCTTTCTTGAAGGACGTAAACCGATTTTCTTCACCGCTTCAAGGTCTGAAGAGATCAGCCATGCTAAGGTATTCGGATAATGGGTTTTAAAGGTATCTCCTATTTTCTTGTAGAAATCATCGTCATTAATGGAAATTCTCTCATCGTATGGCGGATTGAATACCATTAATAAAGGGAACAGATCTTTTTTAGAATCAAAGAAGTTTTGTTTTTTAATCTCAATAACATCTTCCATTTCCGCTGCTTCCACGTTCATTCTTGCCGCATTCAGCATTCTTGCATCGATGTCATATCCAACAATTTTTCCATCAAACTGTCTGATTCTGTTAATTCTGAATTCTTTAATTTTTGCAAACAGGTCTGCATCATAGTTATTCCAGTTCTGGAATCCGAACCTTTTTCTGAAAATCTGAGCCGGAAGATCCATTGCAATCATTGCTGCTTCAATCAATAATGTTCCTGAACCGCACATCGGATCAAGGAAATTACCTTTTCCGTCCCAGCCTGCCAGCTGAAGCATTCCGCTTGCCAATACTTCATTGATAGGCGCTTCTCCCTGCTCTCTTCTATATCCTCTTTTAAACAAAGGATCTCCTGAAGAATCCATAGAAATCATTACCAATTCTCTGTCTATGTGAAGATGGAATTTGATATCCGGATTTCTCGTTTCCACATTCGGGCGTCTTTTGAATTTTTCCTGGAAATAATCCACGATGGCATCCTTCATTTTCAAAGTCACAAACTGAGAATGTTTGAACGTTTCAGAATTGACCGTAGCATCAATAAAGAAAGACTGATCAACATCCATGAAATTATCCCATTCAAATTTGAATAACCTGTCATAGAACTGATGCTGATTAAAAGCCTTGAACTCATGAATGGGCACCAATATTTTCAATGCCGTTCTTGCAGAATAATTGATTTTGTAAAGAAAACCCAGATCTCCTTCACAATTTACCGCTCTGTTTTTAATTTCAACATTTCTTCCGCCCAATTTTTTGATTTCTTCCGCCAGAATCTGCTCCAATCCGAAGAATGTCTTTATCTGTATTTTAATATTTTCTGTATCCATAAGTATGTATTAAAAGATTTAAAGCTTTAAAAACTAAAAGATTAACCACCCAATTTCTTATCCAATTGAATTTTTCAATCTCTTAATGTTGTAAAATACTTTGCTTTTAACCGCACAAATTTAGTTATTTTTGCATTATGGAATGGTTTGAATCTTGGTTTGATACCCCTTATTATCATTTGCTTTATAGCAACAGAGACTATACTGAAGCTGAAAACTTCATTACAAAGCTCACAGCGGATCTTCAGCTTCCGCCTCAGTCGAAAATCATAGATCTTGCCTGCGGAAAGGGAAGACACTCTGTTTTCCTTAACAAATTAGGGTATGATGTTTTGGGACTGGACCTTTCAAGACAAAGTATTGAATCTGACAAACAATATGAAAATCAGACACTGCTTTTTGAAGTTCATGATATGAGAAACCCTATTGATGCAGATCCTATGGATGCTGTATTCAATCTGTTTACCAGTTTTGGGTATTTTGACAATGAAAATGACGATAAGAAAGTATTTCAATCCGTTTACAATGCTTTAAAACCAGGAGGATATTTTGTATTGGACTACCTGAATGAGGAATTTGTAAGAAGTACTTTGGTTCCTGAAACAACGATCACGAGAGGAAATATTGAGTTCAGAATCCTAAAGAAAATCGAAGGAAGACATGTCATCAAAGACATCCGTTTTGAGGCTGACGGTAAGCCGTTTCATTTCTTTGAAAAAGTAAAGCTCCATACTTTGGAAGCCATTCATGCCTATGCTTCTGAATGTGGGTTTGAAAGAATAAAAATCTGGGGAGATTATCAGCTGAATGAATTTAAGAAAGAAAATTCCCCGCGTTGCATCAATTTATTTAAGAAAAAATAATGACAACAGTACTTTTACTGATTTTAAGTGTCGTAACAGGAGTATTCCTTGGAAAACACTTTGGTAAAAAAGAGAAGCTGGCCAAAAATCTATTGATACTGAGTGCCGGTTTTTTGATTACAATCTGTCTCAACGAAGTCTTTCCTCAGGTGTATACCTCTGCAGGAAGCAGCAGCCTTGGGATATTTGTAATTGCAGGAGTTCTTCTCCAGATGATCCTGGAAGCTCTTACCAAAGGTTTTGAACACGGGCACTTCCATCATCATAGCGAACACAATATTCTTCCTGTTGCTTTAATGGTAGGATTATTCATTCATGCTTTTATTGAAGGAATTCCTTTGGCTAACGAGCAGCACGAAATGTCGCCTTACCTTTGGGGAATTGTATTTCACAATCTTCCTATTTCATTTATTCTGGGTGCATTTTTATTTAACAGAAAAGGAGAATCAAAAAGTTCCTCATCTTATCCTTCTATTCTCATTGTAGCTTTATTTGCATTGGCTTCTCCAATGGGAATGTTATTAGGAAATTATTTCAATCCTGACCTTCAGCCTTATTTCCTGGCTATCGTAGGAGGAATTTTCCTTCATATCTCATCGGTGATCATTTTTGAAAGCAATAAAAATCACAATATCGATTGGGTAAAAATCGGGCTGGTTGTTTTAGGAGTTTCACTCGCATTGATGATGCATGTTTTCCATCAACACCCCCCTGCTCATTCTCATTAAACATAAAAAGCTCCGGAATCCGGAGCTTTTTCATTTTAGGTTGTATTAATAATATATATTTTCCACGATATGCCCCGTGGATTTTTACTTATAGCATTTTAGACAAATAAGTTAAAATTTGTTTTTTTAAAAATATTTTACATTAAAAAATAAATAAAAATTAAATATTTACATTTAAAAACACAATAAAACATATTGTTTAACATTTTTTAACAAAATATTAACAACAATACATTGTTTTTCGTACATTAGCCACATTACCATCATCTAAAAAATTGTATGAAAAAACAAAAAAACTTAACAACATCAGTCTGTTTTTTCTTAATGACGGGTTTTATGGCAGCCCAGACCACAAAGAAAACAGATTCTTTAGAAGAAAAAAAAATTGATGACATTGTAATTATTGGCTACAAAGCACAGAAAAAATCCAGTCTTACAGCCGCTGTCTCTGTTATTTCCGACAAAAAACTTCAGGATTCCAATACTCCAAGCGTATCCGGTCTTCTGCAGGGAAAAGCTGCCGGTGTTCAGATTTTGCCAGGTGGAGGTTCTGCTGGCTCAGTAGCCACTGTAAAAATCAGGGGTACTTCCACTATCAATGGTCCCAGTTCTGCCCTTTGGGTGGTGGATGGTGTAGTAATGCCCTATACTCCCAATCTGGATCCCAACCAGATTGAAAGTATCAACATCCTGAAAGATGCTGCTTCTACAGCCTTGTATGGTTCCAGAGCTGCCAATGGTATTGTACAGGTATTTACCAAATCAGGAAATTCAGGAAAAGGAACATTAAGTGCATCTCTTAATAATTCTTTTAATGTGTTTAACAACGGGCGTTTCAAACTGATGAACGGAACACAGCTGTATGATTATTTCACTTCATTAAAAGGAGCCCCTGAAATCCCTGAAGCACTTAGAAATGATGGCTACAACTGGCTGAAGGGTGGTACACAAACAGGAATTGTACAAAATTACACTATTGATTTCAAGGGAGGATCATCAAGCTCCAAAACCTATATTTCAGGAAATTATTATAATGAAACCGGGACAATAAAAGGAGATGAATACAACAGATTCTCATTCAGAATCAATCATGAGCAGACCATAAAACCGTGGCTGATACTGAAACCCAAAATCAGCTTATCATATACTACCGGAAAAGATACTCAGGCTTCGCTTTATCAGATGTACCTTAATATGCCATGGGACAACCCCAGAGATGCCAATGGAAATCTGATCCGGGTGGATGAGGATTACACAGATTGGTATGGAAGGGATAAAAGCAATTATCTGTATGACCTTCAATGGAACTATGGTAAAAGCAATCAGTTGGATCTTATCGGAAATATAGATGCTGAAATCCGACTTACCGATTATCTCAAATTCATCAGTACCAACAATATTACCTATAAAAACTACGATGATATGTACTATACTGATCCCAGATCGATCAGCGGAACAAGTAATAAAGGTGAACTGACAGAAAACTATCAAAAAGATATCAGCAAATTTTTCAACCAGATGCTGAGGTTTGATAAAGATTTCGGAAATCATAATATCAATGCATTAGCTGCGTATGAATATACCGACAGATTCTACAAAGCCTCAAAAGCAGGTGTTTATGGGATAGTACCTGATACAGATATTTTCAACACAGGTGCCACAACAGGTGAAAAACCATCGGGAACCAAATCAGACAGAGCTTATAATGCTTTTCTGTTTAACGTTGAATATGTGTTTAATAAAAAATATAGTATTCAAGGATCGCTAAGGAGCGAATCATCTTCTGCATTCGGCGCCAACAAAAGAAACGGCTTATTCTATGCATACAGTGCAGGATGGAATATTCATAAAGAAAACTTTTTCAAGATAAAACCTGTTAATGAATGGAAATTACGGGCGAGCAGGGGTCTTGTGGGAAATACACCCAGTCCTAATTATGGATGGCAGGACTTATATGCGTTGACACAAAAATATAACGGACAAATAGGAGCAACATGGTATCAGCTAGGGAATCCGGAATTAACATGGGAGTCCATCTATCAGAATAATATCGGTTCAGATATCAGGGCATTTAACAACAGGCTGACTTTAAATATTGATTATTTTAACAATAAAACGAAAAACTTGCTGATGCTTGTTTCTCTGCCATCACTAACAGGGGTTGACAGACAGTACCTGAATATTGGTGATGTCAAAAACAAAGGCTGGGAATTCAATGTAAATTATTCTATTATCCGCTCAAAAGATATCAGCTGGGATCTGGGATTCAATATCAGTACTTATAAAAACAGTGTACTTTCGACCCGAAATAACGGCACACAGGTATTAGGTAATTACCATGTAGCCATACCGGGATATGACGTTAACTCTTTCTATATGAGAAAGTGGCTGGGAGTAAATCCGGACAATGGCGAAGGACAATGGGAAGTAATCAACCCGGACGGAAGCAGAAGTGCAACTTCAAAGTATAACCTGGCTACCGTACAGGTAGTAGGAACAGCCACGCCGGATTATTACGGTTCTGTAAGCACTAATCTCAATATCAAAAATTTCTATCTTGCTGCAAATCTTTATTTCTCACAGGGTGGGCAAGTCTATAATAGGTACAGGGAATTATATGATTCAGACGGCGCCTATCCTTATTACAACCAGATGGTTTTAGAAAACGGATGGACAAGATGGGAAAAGCCGGGAGATATCGCAACCCATCCGGCTGCTGTATACAACAATAATTCATTAACCAATAAGCCCTCGTCACGTTATCTTGAGGATGTCAGCTTTGTCAAATTAAGATCCTTGAGAATAGGATATAATTTACCAACATCTCTAACAGAAAAGATGAAAATAAAATCAGCGAATATTTATATTATGGGTGAAAATTTATTTACTATCACCAAATTTTCCGGGGTAGACCCAGAAGTTGGTAATGCAGACAACCAAAGTGTCTATTCTGGCAATGCCGGAGCTATCTACCCTATTCCAAGAAGATTTTCATTAGGCTTAAACTTTTCTTTTTAAAAAAATAATTATGAAAAAAATACTTATTCCCATTCTCATACTGTCATTAACGGCATGTAATATAGACCGTTCACCGTATGATTCAAAGGAGTCTGATGTGGTCCTGGCAGATGCAACAGGACTAAAAACCATAACGCTAGGAAATTACGCATTGCTTAAAGGGGATGCCGAAGGTGGGGGGTTTTACAACAACCTGTACAGAATCAGTGAATATGGCGGCGATAATGTTGATATCAGCGGAACGACCAGCGATTCATTCTTTTATTATTATAATTATAAAAGCATTAAAAACAACTACCGAACCAATATCATCTGGAACTCAGGATATAAAGCTATCATCGGTTGCAACAGATTGATCTCAAAGATTGCTGAAGGAAAAGACACAGAAACAGATCAGCTGATCGGCGAAAATTATTTCCTGAGAGCTTATGTATACTTTTCTATGGTCAACGTTTTTGGAAGACCGTATAATCAGGGAACAGGTAATCCCGGAGTCCCCTTAAAACTATCTGACGATGTCAACGATTTGCCCGCCAGAGCCACTGTAGGAGAAGTATACAATCAGGTGGTAAGCGATCTTATGAAAGCAGAAAAACTGATGACCCTGGATAAAAACAATATATATGCATCCAAAGAAGCAGCGCAGGCTTTACTTTCCAGAGTCTACTTGTACATGGAAAATAATGATAAAGCGATAGAATATGCAGATAAAGTCATCAATTCCGGAAAATATACGCTTCTGTCCAAAGCAGAATTGCCTGCCTATGCTACCAAGACTCCTGAAAACAATACAGAAACCATTTTTGCATTTAAATATAATAAAGATGGAGACTATAGTGATGGCTCATCTACCATAGGCTCCATGTATGCTACCATACAGAATGTAGGCTGGGGTGAAATGTATGCATCTTCCACTTACCTGGATCTCATCAATCAGAATCCCCAGGATGTAAGGCTGAAGTTTATTTCTCCAAAATATAAGAATCCAGCAATTCCTGCAGCCTATTGGGTACAAAAAGGAACCAGCTCTTCCGGTGCCGCCACCTACAGTTATCAGTTCCAAAATACCTTCCAGCAGAATGGAAATACTTATTTTACCATGAATAATATCAATTATCAGGTACTATCTGAAGCAGCCCCCAATAAAACAAACTATTATTTTGTTAACGCAAACGGCGGGAAAACTTACGTCTACCTTGATAATGATATGGATAAAAGAAACGGATATCCTAAATTTTATGTTTTAAAATGTTCATTACAGGAAGGGGTTCCTCAGTTATGGTCGCCGGTTATTGTACGACTGGCAGAACTATACCTGAACAGAGCTGAAGCCTATGCAAAAAAAGGAAATACTGCCTCAGCACTCGCAGACATAAGCATTATCAGAACAAGAGCAGGAATACCTGTATATAATTCAGTCCCTGCAGGGCAGACTATTCTGGACATTGTTCTACAGGAGAGAAGGTTGGAAATGGCTTTTGAAGGACATAGAAGATACGATGTCTTCAGAAACAAACTGGATCTCGACAGACAATATCCCGGAACTCATTTAAGTGGAAGCAATGCTTTTTATACAGTACCTTATACCCATAACAGAGTGGTAGAATATATTCCGGAACAGCAGATCCAGATCCAGCCAAATCTGGTGCAGAATCCGGATTAAGAATAATACGGAAATTAAAACCTTTCAAAAATCGGATATTCAAAACCAACAAAAAAAGAGGCTGTCCTAAATATGGGCAGCCTCTCTTTATATATTCTGATATTCTAACTTAGAATTTCCATCCTACTGTAAGGAAGAAATTATTCCTGTTGTTTTTCACCTCACTTGCCGCATACGCATCACTTTCAAAGATGTTATTAGCAGAATAATAAGATGAATCAGAATTTCCATCCATATATCCTCTCATGAAAGGATTAGTATACTTAGATGAGATATTCTGATAAGATGCATCTACATAGAATGATTTGAAGTCATACCCGATACCAAAAGAAAGGGTATTTCTGTCACTTAGCATCATATTGCTGTACGATTGATCTCCTACAGTACCTGCATCATTAAATCTGCTGATCGTAAGGGCATCAAAAGGAGTTGACTGGTAGGCGTAACCTCCTCTCAATCTGAACTGCTGTACTCTGTACTCCGCTCCCACTCTTACTTCAGAAAGATTCTTGTAATTTTCTTTGAAGAAGTCATTCAAAGCTCTTTCCGCACCTCCATATACCTTATAATCAGGTTTTGTAAGTCCAAGGGTATAATCTACGTTCAATGAGAAATTTTTACTCGCTACAAAAGCAGCACTCACTGTTGCTTTAAGCGGTGAAGTGAACTTTCTGTTTTCAGCTCCCATATCATCTCCATACACAGGATCGTTATAGAAATAATAATTTCTGTCTATTGTCCAGAATGTAGGCGTTTCAAGAGATGCTCCCAATCTGAAATTTGGACTTAGCTTACCGATTACCCCTAATGAAGCAGAAAAACCTGATGATCTTTCTGAATAAGGAGTATCCTGCTTACTGAATCCTTCTGTGGAATTATTGGTCAGATTTCGGTAAAACAAACTATCATACTGATCCAATGAAGCATTGAAAAAATTGAAACCTGCTCCTAAATATAAATTATGATTATAGTTGGCACCTACCCCAAAACTCATCTTTGACAGGTTACCGTATCTTTCATACATATGTCCTGCCAATGCCGCGTCTTTGGTAATATCATCCTTATCAAAAGCATAAACGATATTATTATTACCCGGCGTCTGGATTACATTATCCAGCGTCTGGTTAGAAAAATTAATACCAATATTAATGAATTTCCAGCCGGTTTCTGTCATCAAAGGAAAAGCAATAATCCCTCCGGCATTACCCAGATCTCCTTTGGTTTTGCTGTAGTCTATTGAAGATCCCGCCAGCGAACTCGTGTTTTTATTTCCTAAAATAGATAAAGTTCCTGAAACCTCTCCTGAAATAGCGACTCCTAAACCTGCAGGGTTGGTAAGCAAAGAATTTGCATCACCTCCCAGTGCACCATTAGCTCCAGCCATTGCATTAAACTTAGCTGATCCCACCATAGGAGTACTTGAATAAACCTCTACCGTATTTCTTATGACAGAAACATCCTGAGCCTGTGCATAAAATGCAGCAGAAATACTCATTAATACTAAAGATTTTTTTAACATTATTTTTAAATAGTTTATTAATTTGAAAATTATCTGAAGCCACCTCTGCCTCCGCCGCCGGATCTCATTCCGCCGCCTCCTGAAGAACCGCCTCTGAAGCCTCCTCCTCCTGAGTTGAAGCCACCACTGGATCTGAAACCTCCTGAGTCGTTAGATCTGAAACCTCCGTTATTGTTGTTGTATCTTGGCTGTGACTGCTGATAATTGTAATTGGGTCTTGTTTGTGGTGCAGAATTACGGAATCCACCGTTAGACTGTGTATTTCTGAAACCTCCTGAGTTACCATTTCTGAATCCGCCATTACTGTTACTGTTTCTGAAACCTCCGTTGGAATTAGTGTCTCTGAAACCACCATTGTTATTGGTATTTCTGAAACCACCATTCGTATTTCTGAAACCTGAATTGTTGGTATTCGTTCTGTAAACTGCGTTGGCTACCCCTGTATTCTGGAATCCGCCTCCGCTGACACCACTTCTTCTGTAAACAGGTCTGTTGTAGTAGCCACCACCCCAGTAACCTCCACCGTATCCCCAATATGGGTTACCGTAGTATCCGCCCCAGAATGGATCATAGTATCCGCCATAGCCGTATCCCCAGTATGGACTTCCCCATCCGAAAGAGCCTCCCCAGCCCCAGCCGAATGATCCGCCCCAACCCCAGGACATACTTGCACCCCAGCCCCAGCCGCGGTTCCAGCCCCAGCCCCAATATGGGCTGTAACCACCATACCATCCCCACGGAGATCCCCATCCCCATGAGTTGTCATAGTAGTTCGTTTGTGAACCTGCATAAAGTCCCCAATCTGAATCTGTAGCATTAGAATTCCAATTGGTGTTGGTACTGCTCCAGTCATTATATCTGTTTTGCTGCTCTCTGGAATTCGTCTGTGCATTCTGAATTACATTGGAATCCTGATAGTAGTCATAATATTCTCCTACTCTGTTTCCGCTATCATTGATGATAACTCCTTCAGGTAGCGTATCCTTATTGGGGTCGTAATACACCCCGTCTGTCTCGCTATACCCTCCCATCTGAGCACCACAAGACACAAGTAATAATCCGCCCGATACAGCCAATATCCCTTTGGATCTTAGCAGACCAAGCAAATTTTTATGTATATTTCTTTTCATGATAACGTAAAAATTTTTAATTTAAATTATATTTGCAATCTGTACCAAAAATGTACCAAAATACTGGTAAAAAAATCTATCAAAAATAGATTTTTATTTTTAGATAACAATAATGTACAAAAGTTAAAAAAATTAAAAAAAATAATGGCAAAATTAACCTCAAGAAGCGAAGATTACAGCAAATGGTATAATGAGCTGGTTGTAAAAGCTGATTTAGCTGAAAACTCAGGCGTGCGTGGATGTATGGTGATCAAACCGTATGGCTATGCGATCTGGGAAAAAATGCGTGATGAAATGGATAAAAAGTTCAAAGAAACAGGTCACGTTAACGCATACTTCCCGCTTTTTGTGCCCAAGAGTTTGTTTGAGGCTGAGGAAAAAAATGCAGAAGGTTTTGCAAAAGAATGTGCTGTTGTTACCCACTACAGGTTAAAAACCGATCCGGACAACCCATCCAAACTGATTGTAGATCCGGATGCAAAACTGGAAGAAGAACTTATTGTCCGTCCTACTTCAGAAGCAATTATCTGGAATACCTATAAAAACTGGATTCAGTCTTACAGAGACCTGCCGATATTAATCAACCAATGGGCGAATGTTGTTCGTTGGGAAATGAGAACACGTCTTTTCTTAAGAACCGCAGAGTTCTTATGGCAGGAAGGGCACACCGCTCACGCTACAAAAGATGAAGCTGTGGAAGAAGCAGAGAAAATGAATAAAGTATATGCTGATTTTGCAGAAAACTTTATGGCTATTCCAGTTATTCAGGGGTTGAAAACACCTTCTGAAAGATTTGCAGGAGCCGATGAAACTTATTGTATTGAAGCATTGATGCAGGACGGAAAAGCTTTACAGGCTGGAACCTCTCACTTCTTAGGACAGAATTTCGCAAAAGCATTTGATGTAAAATTCACCAACAAAGAAGGAAAAATTGAACATGCATGGGCTACCTCATGGGGAACTTCTACCCGTCTGATGGGAGCATTAATCATGACCCACTCTGATGATTTCGGATTGGTACTGCCTCCTACCCTTGCTCCAATCCAGGTCGTGATTGTTCCTATCTTTAAAGGAGAAGAGCAGCTGGAGCAGATCAGTGAAGTGGCTTTGGATATTCAGGCTAAACTGAGAGCAAAAGGAATTTCTGTGAAGTTTGATAATGACACCCAGAACAAGCCAGGATGGAAATTTGCAGAATATGAATTGAAAGGAGTTCCTGTAAGAATTGCTATGGGACCTAGAGACCTTGAAAATAAATCTGTGGAAATCGCAAGAAGAGATAACCTGACTAAAGAAGTTCGTTCTATTGAAGGACTTGATTCTTATATCGAAGATCTGTTGAAAACGATTCAGCAGGACATTTATAACAAAGCATTTGAATTCAGAAAAAATAATATCACGAAAGTGGATACTTATGAAGAATTCAAAAAAGTTCTGGAAGAAAAAGGTGGATTCATCTATGCACATTGGGATGGGACAGCTGAAGAAGAGGAACAGATCAAAGATGAAACGAAGGCAACCATCAGATGTATTCCTTTGGATAATGACGTAGAAGAAGGAATTTCTTTGATTTCAGGAAAACCATCTAAGAGACGTGTATTATTTGCAAAAGCTTATTAAAAATTTTAATGATTTAGAAAAAAATCATTAATTTTTAAAGAAATATTCAAAAAAAAGTGACATTTGGACGGATTTTTGTTTAAATTTATCTCAACATTAATCAAAAAAATTTATTATTATGTCTTTAAATGTCATTGATTTAATTAAAGGACAATTAGGTCCCGCATTGGTTTCACAGGCTGCATCGCAGTTTGGAGAAAGTGAATCTGGTATTTCTAAAGCAATTGGCGGATTATTACCTGCTGTAGTAGGTGGATTAGCCAATAATGCAGATAAGCCTGGCGTTGTAGATGCAATTACACAAGCCTCTTCAAGTGGAATTTTAGGAAATTTATTAGGAGGTTCGTCGAGCAGTCCTGTTATTTCAAACTTATTATCTTCCATTTTTGGAGATAAAGTAGGTGCATTAGTTAATTCTATTGCCAGTTTTTCAGGTGTCAGCAATACCTCTGCGGGTTCTTTGTTAAACCTGGTGACTGGAGCTACAGTAGGCACTATTGGAAAATATGCAGCAGACAATAATCTGGGTGCTTCAGGTATTTCCAGCCTACTGCATGATCAGAAAGGCATTGTTTCTTCTTTATTGCCGGCAGGTCTTTCTTTAGCATCCTTTGGATTAGGAGCAGAGAATTGGTTTGGACAGGCTAAAGAAACAGTCTCTTCAGTAACATCTACTGCTAAAGATAACATCGCTGAAAGTGTTGCTACAGCAAGAGAAAATGTTTCAGAAGGAGCCAGAGAAGTAAGAGAACGATTTGAAAATAATAACAACAATAATCAAGGCGGAGGTTCAATCTGGAAATGGTTGCTTCCGCTTTTATTATTGATCGCTGCTGCTTATTTCTTATGGAAACAGTGTGAGAAAAAGCAGACGACTACCACTACTACCACAACATCTGACTCAGCAGCAACCAATACAGCAACAGATACTGCTGCTACAACGGGAACAGCAACACCTGCTCCGGCAACAGCTAAAACAGATGAAGACATTGATCTTAACGGAGTGATGTTAAAAGGTTATAAAGGAGGAATGGAAGATCAGATGATTACATTCCTGAAATCCGGAAACTACAAAAATGCAGCTGATGATGCAGCATTGAAAGATAAGTGGTACGATTTCGATCACGTAAATTTCAAAATGGGAAGTGCTACTGAACTTGAGGCAGGTTCACAAGGACAATTGGATAACTTAGTGGCGATCCTTAAGGCTTTCCCAGATGCAAAAATCAAAATCGGGGGTTATACGGATAAAACCGGAAACGAAGCCAACAATGTAAAACTATCAAAGGCCAGAGCTGAATATATCAAGGCTGCTTTAGTAAAAGCAGGAGTTGGTGCTCAGGTTTTAGAAGCTGAGGGTTATGGAAGTAAATTTGCTAAAGTTGATGCTACAGCTTCTGATGCTGAAAGAGCTGCAGACAGAAAAATGGCTGTAAGATTTGCTAAATAATCTTTAGATTCAATAAAAATTAGATCCCGGAAAGCAAATTTCCGGGATTTTTTTATGCGATGATTTTTCTGTTTACATTTATTTAATTAAATTTGTTAGTCATTTCTAACATTTATGAACTTCAATATAAAGAGCGCCTGGCGAAAAGATAAAACAAACCATTCCCTGTCAGAGGTTTACTCATCAATCAAAGTCCCTAAAAATGCAACTTTCTGGAGAAAGTATCTTGCATTTGCAGGACCAGGACTGATGATTGCCGTAGGTTATATGGATCCGGGAAACTGGGCAACCGATATTGCAGGAGGAGCTCAGTTTGGATATACCCTCCTTTCAGTGATTCTTATTTCAAATATTTTTGCCATGGTTTTGCAGCATTTATCTGTTAAACTGGGGGTAGTTGCAGAAAGAGATCTTGCCCAGGCCTGCAGAGACCACTTCAGTCCTACCACTAATTTTATTCTCTGGGTGTTCTGCGAAATCGCCATTGCCGCCTGTGATCTTGCCGAGGTCATCGGTTCTGCTATTGCATTAAATTTGCTATTTCATATCCCGCTCACCTGGGGAATTGTCATTACGACAGTAGATGTATTAATCATCCTTTTACTTCAGGCAAAAGGCTTCCGATGGATCGAAAGTATTGTAGGAGGACTTATTTTCATTATTCTGGCGTGTTTCGTATATGAAATCGTTATTTCAAAACCTGCTTTCAATGAGATTCTGGGAGGTTTGATTCCACAAAAGGAAATCATTCAGAATCCTGCCATGCTTTATATAGCGATCGGGATCTTAGGAGCTACGGTAATGCCGCATAATCTGTATCTGCACAGCAGTATTGTGCAAACCAGAGATTATCCCCGCAATACTGAAGGAAAAAAAGAAGCCATAAAGTTTGCCACCATAGACAGTACAGTTTCATTAATGCTGGCTTTTTTCATCAATGCTGCAATCCTTATTCTGGCAGCCGCTACATTCCATACTACAGGAAACGAGCATGTGGCGGATATTCATGATGCCTATAAAATGTTAACCCCTATTCTGGGAGCTTCTATGGCCAGTATTGCATTTGCCATTGCTTTATTAGCATCCGGACAAAATTCAACATTAACTGGAACTCTTGCCGGACAGATCGTCATGGAAGGCTTCCTGAATATCAGATTAAAACCATGGCTGAGACGATTGATCACCAGACTTATTGCTGTAATTCCGGCACTTATTGTTGCCATTCTTTACGGAGAACAGGGAACAACTGAATTATTGGTTTTAAGCCAGGTAATTCTTTCCATGCAGCTTAGTTTTGCAGTTGTTCCATTGGTGATGTTTACCAATGACAAAGCTAAAATGGGAGAATTTGTCAATAAACCATTCCTGAAAGTCTGTGTATGGATTATTTCCATTATTATTATTGTTTTAAACCTTTATCTGTTATATCAGACGTTTACGGGAGAATAGAAAATATAACTATAGTTTTAAAATTGACCATTGGATATTCTTTAGTGAATAGTCAATGGTCAATTTTTGCTGCGCAAAGTCAATTATTAATCTTACCCTACAACAAATTCACACGCGAAGCGCATTGATGTATTCACGATTCACCATTACTTCTTTTTCTGCCTTAATGTCCAGATTTTAGATTTGGCAGACTCTTTGTCAAACAATCAGTAAATAAATATTGAATTATGGAAAACCAGGATATTAACGAAGAAAGCATCAATAATCAGGAAGAAAACAATGTTCAGAATGACGCAACATCACAGGACAATGTGACAGCTGCCCCTTCTCCAGAGGAACTTTTGGCAGAAGAGAAAGACCGTTACATCAGACTGTATGCTGAATTCGAAAATTATAAAAAAAGAACAAGCAAGGAGAAGATGGAATTCTTCCAGTATGCCAACCAGGAAATGATGGTTTCAATGTTAGGAGTTTTGGATGATTTTGAAAGGGCTTTAAAAGAAATCGCTAAAAACGGAAATCCGGCTGATCTTCAGGGTGTAGAGCTTATCTATCAGAAATTCAAGAATAAACTTACCGAAAAAGGCTTACAAACAATGGAAGTAAAGGCTGGTGACAGCTTTAATGTTGATTTCCATGAAGCGATTACCCAGATCCCAGCTCCATCGGAAGATTTGAAAGGAAAAATCGTAGACGTTATTGAAACAGGGTACACTTTAAATGATAAAGTAATCCGTTTTGCAAAAGTAGTAACAGGAAATTAAAATTCATAAATGATAAATGATGAGTGATAATTGAATGTTTCACTTATTAGCTTTAGAATATCTTTTATCATTTATCAACAATCAATTATAAAATTGTCATGTCAAAAAGAGATTATTACGAGGTTCTTGAGATCAGCAAATCTGCATCAGCCGACGAAATAAAAAAAGCATACCGTAAAATGGCCATCAAATTCCACCCGGATAAAAATCCGGGAGATAAAGAGGCTGAAGAAAAATTTAAAGAAGCTGCTGAGGCTTATGAAGTTCTGAGCGATGATCAGAAACGTGCCAGATACGACCAGTTCGGACATGCCGGAATGGGTGGAAATGGTGGTTTCGGAGGCGGAGGCTTCGGAGGCGGAATGAATATGGAGGATATTTTCAGTCAGTTTGGAGATATTTTCGGTGGCGGTTTCGGTGGATTCGGCGGTGGCGGTGGAGGCCGTCAGCAGGTGAAAGGTTCTAATTTAAGAATCAGGATCAAGCTGAACCTTGAGGAAATGGTAAACGGTACTCAGAAAACCATCAAAGTAAAGAAAATGAAGATGGCAGAAGGTGCCACTTCAAAAACATGTCCTACCTGTAACGGTTCCGGTGTTCAGTTAAAAGTAATGAATACCATGTTCGGTCAGATGCAGACTCAAACTACCTGCGGTACATGTCAGGGAATTGGAAAAGTTGCTGACAAAATTCCTGCAGGGGCGAATGCACAGGGTCTCATTAAAGATGAAGAAGAAATTACCATCAACATTCCGGCAGGTGCAAGAGACGGTATCCAGCTTAATGTAAGAGGAAAAGGAAATGATGCCCCATTTGGAGGTGTTCCGGGAGACTTATTGGTGATTATTGAAGAGGAAGTAGATCAAACGATCAAAAGAGAAGGTGATAATCTTCACCAGGAATTATATGTTTCATTTGCTGAAGCTGCTTTAGGAACCAAGAAAGAAATTCCTACCGTTGGCGGAAAAGTGAAAATTACCGTTGATCCGGGAACTCAGTCCGGAAAAATCTTAAGATTGGCTGGAAAAGGACTTCCGAGCATCGACAGCTATGGTAAAGGAGACATGTTCATCCACATCAATGTATGGACACCGCAAAAGCTTACCAAAGAGCAGAAGGAATTCTTTGAAAAGCAGATGTCCAGCGGAGAAATGGTTGCAGAACCATCCGGAAAGGAAAAAACTTTTTTTGATAAAGTAAAAGATTTATTCAATTAATATAAAAAAGAGACTTGTAAAAAGTCTCTTTTTTGCTTTGAAGAAGGCTCCGCTTTTGTGGCAATGAAAAGAGCAAACAGTGACTATTTTGTTACTGAAAAAGCTTTATCAATAAACCTATGCTTATAGGAAATCAACCTACGTTGTTTCAACTTTTTGATATTCCTTTTAGTGGCAATGGCTTCGACAGGCTCAGCCTGACAATGTTTAAAATTTTGATTGATATTTGGGTTATCAACCTGAGCCTGTCGAAGGGTTATCAATAAGAAAACCTTATGATTAATCTCGAGTATTAATTGAGGCCCATCAACTTTAATTCATTTAACTAAAAGATATTGAATGAACCTAAAAAAAGTCCTGTACTCTCTTGAATACAGGACTTTTTGATTATTTAATTTTAATTCTGTTTTATTTTTTTGTCGCCAGAGAATAGATTCCTTTTCCTAAAGTGAAAACCAATACTGCAGCAATTCCCCCTACAAGACCGAAAGTAAACTCTTTCAGCATAGAAGGCCACGTTGGAAGCAGCTCATGTAAATAATGAATATTATGAGCAAAAATTCCTCCTGAAACCAGAATCAAAGCAATCGTTCCTACAACTCCTAAAAGTTTGATGATAACTGGTAAAGCCTTTACCAATAAATGACCAAGCTTGGAGAAGAATCCTTTGTCATGACTCTTTTTAATCAAACTGAAACCTGCATCATCCATTCTTACGATCAATGCAACAATTCCATATACTCCTACTGTTGCAATAAATGACACAAAAGTTACCGTTAAAATCTGTGTAAGAAGCGGATGTTCCTGCTGGATAACCGTTCCCAATGCAATAATTACAATTTCAATAGAAAGGATAAAATCTGTTCTGATCGCTGAGTTTATTTTTGCTTTTTCAGAAACTTCAGAGTTTTCTTCTTCGTCACTTTCTTCGATGACTTCGTGCCCTTTTTTGGAACGGTGGAACAGGAATTCTATAATTTTCTCTACTCCTTCAAAGGCAAGATATATTCCCCCTAAAATAAGAATCATTTCAATAGCCGGTTTGTACAGCCAGTTGAGAAGAAAGGCAATAGGAAGAATGATCAGTTTATTGATAAATGATCCTTTGGTAATAGCCCACAGAACCGGAAGTTCTCTGGAGGAAAGAAAGCCGGTGGCTTTTTCTGCATTTACAGCCAGGTCGTCCCCTAAAATTCCTGCTGTCTTTTGTGTAGCAATCTTACTGGTAACTGCTACATCATCCATCAATGCAGCAATATCATCCAAAATAGCAAAAAAGCCTGATGCCATATTTTAATAATTTTTTAATCTTTGTTAAGTCCAGCAAAAATAATTATTTAATTCCGTTTTTGGATTCATAATATGACAATAATTTTCAAAATTATGAGAATCATTAAGCAGTCCTTCACTTTCAATATTTTATATCTTTGTTTAAAACCTATTCAATGGATAAAAACTGGGAAGACCAATTACAAAGTTTATGGCTACAACTGGGAACGATAAGCAATGAAGCATTTATTCAGCACATTAAAAATCATGTAGAGTTACTTACAGATAACAATTCCCAGGCTATTGCCGATTTTGAAAGAGCCTGCGCTTTTGATTCCACCGGACATGAAAAGGAAGCAGAACCATTGTACAGATCGGCATTAGATCACGGATTAACCGGCCTACGAAGAAGAAGAGCAAGAATCCAGCTGGCAAGTACCTTAAGAAATAATGGAAAAACAGAGGAAAGCATTCATATTTTAAGGGAAGAAAAAGCCCATTATTCTGATGAGCTAAATGATGCAGTAGATTCCTTTTTAGCGCTGTCTCTTTCTTCGGCCGGGAAATATGAGGAAGCATTATCATTAACTTTAAAGGCACTTTCCCGCCATCTGCCAAGATACAACCGGTCTGTTTACAATTATGCCAAGGGCCTGCATAATGAATTGTAATAATATTTTTTTATTTTTACTTTATGAAAAAGCTCATTCTCCGGTATCATTTTTTCGCTATGGGATGTGTTGGCTTCGTGCTGCAGTCCTGTAATACGAAATTCAGGGTTTGGGTAGGTCCCGGAGGCCAGCAGAAGATTTACAATCTGAAATATGGTGAGCATAAAAGACAGAAAATGGATGTCTTTCTTCCCAAAAACTATGCTGAAGATACTCCTGTAGTACTTATCGTTCATGGCGGCGCCTGGACTTTGGGAAAAAAAGAGCATATGATCCAGGTTCAGAAGATGCTTTTTGAAAACAGGATTCCAAGCATCAATATGAATTACAGGCTGGTTTCTCCAAAGGAAAAAATCACTTACAAACAACAGCTTGAAGATATTGCCCTTGCCATTGAAAAATTCAATTCCCTGGCGGAAAAAGCAGAGCTTCAGCCCAATAATTACATTCTTTTGGGAGAAAGTGCCGGCGGACATCTCGCCTTACTTTACGGATATCAGCATCCTGAACAGATCAAAAAAATCATCTCTTTAAGCGGCCCAACAGATTTTTACAGCTCAGAATATCTTAAATCGTTTTATTCAAAATATACTTCTCCTACTTTTCAAAAAGTAGTAGGAACTAAGTTTGACCGGAAAAATATGTCTGAAGCCTTCAAAGAAGCCAGTCCTATTGCTAATATTACCAATGTTCCTACATTGTTGTTTCAGGGAAACAATGATGTACTGGTCAACCAGCATCAGGGAATCGCCATGGATTCAGCGCTTACCCAAATGAATATTCCGCATAAATTCATCTTTATGAAAGGAGCCGGGCATGCACCCAGATTTTTCAGTAAGAGAAAAAGAGACAGCATTATCTATCCTAATATTCTGGAATGGATTAAAAAGTAAAGATGTCTAACAGAATTTTTCTGATTATTAAACGCAAAGGATAATAATTACAGCACATCATTGTAAGAAAGCAAAGAAGTCATGACTTTGTCACTGATGAAGCTTACGAATATATATCCATACGCTTAGAAAGAATCAATTTCATTGATTCCTACCTTTGCTCTCTCAAAATAATACTCAATGCAAATTAATCTTTGCGTTTAAAAAATTTATTGATAAGCAATAAAAAAGCCATCTCATGATTGAGACGGCTCTATATTTTTGATTGAATTCTTTATCTATTCAAAGTCCTGGTCTTCATATTTGGAAAGATCTTCTTTTTTCCCGAAAACAAATTTGATAATTACCGGAAGTGTTGTTACCAATACGATTACAATAATGATGTATTCCAGTTTCTCTTTCAGGTTGATGCCAAACTGCTCCATAAAAAGCTTGTCAAGATAATGTCCTGCAAAGATCAGAATGAAAGACCATAATACAGCACCGATAATATTATCTCTTAAAAACTCTTTTTTATCCATCTTTACAATACCTGCTACAATAGGCGTAAAAGTTCTTACAACCGGTAAGAATCTTGCCATAATAACGGCTAAAGCTCCGTGTTTTTCAAAGAAATCGTGTGCCTGGTAAAGGTATTTTTTCTTAAATAGCATTGAATCCGGTCTTTTATACAAAGCTGGTCCTGCTTTCCTTCCGAAGTAATATCCTACTTCATTTCCAATAATAGCGGCAAGAGCTACTCCTGAAGCCAATAAAGTGGTATCTAAAAAATCGCTCCCTGTAGAGCCAAAAGTCTCTTTGATGATTTCAACGGCATAAATTCCCGAAACGAAAAGTAGAGAATCCCCAGGTAGAAAAAATCCTACAAAAAGACCCGTTTCAGCAAAAACAATAAACAAAATCAGCCAAAACCCTCCCATTTTTATATAAAACTCCGGGTTTAATAAATCCTTCCAGCTATTGAAATCTTCCATAAATATCGATGAACAACAAAAGTAAGCCTAAAATGTCTGAAACAAAAATTAATTATAAGATTTTAACTAAAATTCAAACATGATTTTTATAAGTCGAGATCATCATCGGAAACTGCGGTTCCATCGGCCATTAAGAATGCTTTCAGGAAAGGAGTGATATTACCATTCATTACCGCATCCACATCTGACGTTTCATGACCTGAACGTACATCTTTTACCAATTTGTAAGGATGCATGACGTAGTTTCTGATCTGGCTTCCCCACTCGATCTTCATCTTGTTGGCTTCAATCTCGTTTCTGGCTTTCATACGCTCTTCCAATTCCATTTCGTAGAGTCTTGAACGAAGGAGCTGCATTGCCTTTTCTTTATTCTGAAGCTGAGAACGGGATTCTGAGTTTTCAATAATAATTCCTGTAGGAGCGTGGCGAAGACGTACAGCCGTTTCCACCTTGTTTACGTTCTGTCCTCCTGCTCCGGAAGCTCTCATCGTTTCAAAGCTGATATCGGCAGGATTGATGTTAATTTCAATGGTATCATCCACCAAAGGATAAACATATACCGAAACAAAACTGGTATGGCGTTTTGCATTACTGTCAAAAGGAGAAATTCTTACCAAACGGTGTACTCCGTTTTCGCCTCGTAAATATCCGAAAGCAAATTCACCTTCAATTTCAAGGGTAACAGTCTTCACTCCGGCCACATCTCCTTCCTGAAAATTCAGTTCACGGATCTTATAGCCTTGTTTTTCTGCCCACATGGTATACATTCTCATCAGCATAGCTGCCCAGTCACAACTTTCTGTTCCCCCTGCCCCTGCTGTAATCTGAAGGACTGCAGAAAGTTCATCACCTTCGTTGGAAAGCATATTTTTGAATTCCAGGTCTTCAATTTTCTCCACCAATTGCGGGAATGTTTCATCCAGTTCTTTTTCAGAATCCGGATCTTCTTTAGCAAAATCAGCCAAAACCTGCAGATCTTCAAACTGTGTCTGAATTTCATCATAGCTTTCTACCCATTTTTTCTTGGAACGAAGCTGCTTTAAAAAACCTTCAGCTGTTTTGGGATTGTCCCAAAATTCCGGTGCTGCAGTTTTTTCATCATCATTGGCAATTTCAATCTTCTTTTTTTCAATCTGAAGGTATCTGTGTAAGTCTTCAATTCTGGATTGAACTTCTTTTATCTGGTCGTTGTTAATCACGAATGTTTCTTTTTTGCAAAAATAAGGAATTCTTTTAGAGTGGAGAGGTTTAGGATTCGAGTTTTTCGAGTACTTGATTTTTTTGGAAATTTAATAGAGGTTCAGGATCTGATTTAGGAGAACTATTCCTTAACAATTTCAGCGTCAAAGCTTCTTCTAAGGTATTCTTTTGCTTGTTTACTTTCCGATTTGAACCCTGCCATAGTTAAAGCGTAGACAAACAAGAGCATACCCAGAGGAAGAAAAAGTTCTACTGATATTTCTTTTTCCCTTATAGCTTTTATAGAGACACCTATGAAGAAAATCAGGGCAAATGAGCACCAGACTATTAAGAAAAAAAAGACAAAAGCATTTAATGACATGGTCACCTGTATTTGTGTTCCATTATTTTCATTTTGAATTTTACCGTTGATCTGAGGAAGAAATGAGTTTCTGTATTGTATCACTCTGCTTATTTCAAAGCTATTATTATCCACAGATCCTTCATATTCCTTTATATAATTTTTTCCCAAACCAAATTTTTTAGGTTCTACAAAACCAGAAAGTCTTGTTAATACTTCCTTTTCAGACAAATTTGTTTTGTAAGTAATACGTTCAAAGGGTAAGTATTTCATATTTCTCAACGTTTGCAATTATATCATTTCTGCCACCATTTCACCTATCTTCGGAGCCAGGGCAACCCCCATTCCTGAAAGTCTTACCGCACAAAACTGTCTTTCTGAAAACTGTTTTACAATGGGCGATTTTTCTTCACCCATAGCCATTATTCCTGACCAGCGAAGGAAAATTTTAAAATCTTTATGAGGAAGTATGACTTCTTTTAAAAAGTTTTCTAAATGATTCTGCAGAAATTCCGTGGTTTCAAAAGCTGTGGTTTCTTCTGTCTTAAAATCCTGATTTCTTCCGCCACCTAGTAATATTCTGTTTCCTATATTTCTGAAATAATAGTAGCCTTCATCGTAATGAAAAGTACCTTTAAGTTTTAAACCGTCTATTGGTTCTGTCAGAAGAACCTGTCCGCGGGCAGGAACTATAGTTTCTTCTTTCAGAAACTTTGAAGTGAATGCATTGGTGCAATAGATGAGCTGATCTGCTGTCACAGAAAGATCTGTTGAAACATGAACCTCAACGTTGTCCGTTTCTTCAATATGCTGAACTTCTGTTCCGAATAAAAATTCGATTTTAAGTTCATGACACTTTTCTAAAAGCTTTTGTAATAATTTTCCTGAATGCAGACTTCCTTCACAGGGATTTTCAATCAGGAATTCAGATTTTCCAAGTCCGAATTCCTGTATTTTATTTTGATTCAAAGTATAAGTCTGAGCCAGTCCGGTTATTGTTTTCAGTTTTTTATTTACAGCATCAATCTGGGTTAAAGACTCTTCATTGTTTACAATTTCATAACCTCCATTCAATTCAAAATCAATTTCACTATTCTTGAAATACTGCTGGATTTTCTGAAGTCCATCAAATCTCATTGTAACAAGCTCCAGTGTTTTTTCCCAGCCCATCTTCTCAGAATCGGCAATCACTTCGGTAAGGCTTCCAAAGCAGGCAAACCCGGCATTTCTTGTGGACGCGCCTAATGGGATTGCGCTCCGTTCAATAATAAGAACAGATTTTTCAGGATACTTCTCCTTTGTGGATATGGCTGTCCAAAGCCCGGAAAACCCCGCACCAATAATGATGATGTCTCTTTTTCTGTAGAATGTATCCAATTCCCAAATACTGTTCATAAATAATGAGTAATTAGGTAATGAGTAATTTTTATAAAACCTTAAACTTTAAACCTTGAACTTTAAACAGTTTATCCTTTATCTCCTTCATTATGCTGAAATCCGATTGCTCTTTGCGGCTCCTCGACAACTCTGTAGGTTTCCAGTTCATTTTTCAATGCCTGAATTCTGAACTGAAAGTCATCAAAATTATTGATAATGGCATCTGCAAGAAATCGTGCTACCTGATCAAGATATTCTTCAGTAAGTTTTGATCCTGCATCCCTTAATGCGCTGTCTAAAATTTTCTGATCAATTTTCAGCTTTTCATTTCTGGTCCTTTGATACAGGTTTTTGATTCTTTTCTTTAAACTTTGGGTAAAGTCTATCAGCATGGTATTGCTGAATGCTTTCATCTTTGAAGAGATTTCATGCCAGAATGGAACTTTATCAGCCTTGTTATTTTTAAGTATTTTATAGAGTAAAGAATCTTCTTCCAATCCTCTGGTCATGGCATAAAGAATGATTTCCGAGCGCTCAGAAGCATTGGGAGGAAAAATAGGAATCAGCACATCAAATCTTCCGGGTGCCAGAATTTCCTCATCAATTTCAGCCACAGAATTAGCTGAACCTACCATTAAAACACCTTCTTTTTCAAACTTTCCGATGTAGTGAAGAATCAGTTCCTGAGCCTCAAGATTGCAGGAAGCAATGTCTGTTTCCGCCCTTCTCTGCATCATAATTTCATCAAAATCATCCATAAAAAGAAGCATTTTGTTTTCCTTCATCATACTCACAAGGAAATCACTGAAATTGATCTCATTTCCATCAATCAGCGAAGTTCCCAAATAATGTTTTTTGACTTCTTTAAACTGATACCCGATAATTTCAGCTATTTTATTGGCCCAGAATATCTTACCGCTTCCCGGAGGTCCGTAAAGAATAATCCCTGCAGGTTTGTTGATTCCCCAGTCTTTGATCTGCTGTGGATTCAGGAAGGGTTCCAGAACAGTGGATGTATAAAAAAACAGGTCTCTGTATCCGATAAAATCTCTTTGCTGAAGGCTGGTTTTATGCCCAAAATAATCGTAGACAAACTGATAATTCCCTCCAAGTTTGTTATCAATTCCATAACTCGATATGGAGGATTTGTAAAAACCATTATCGAAGATATTGAGATTATTGTCTTTGATCACCTTTTCAACCTTGTCTTTTGGCTGCTTGATCACTTCTGCAATCTGCTCCAGGGTCTTATTTTTATCAAGATCTTTTTCATAAAGTCTTAAAAAATCTACATTTTCGCGGGCAAATTTTTCAAAATCTTTTTTTACCTCAAAATTGGTACTGATACAATCTACCAGTTCAAGATCAAAATCCTGGATAAACTGTTTTATGGCTTCTGCAGATACCTTTAATTCTTCTGCCAGTTCAATTAGCTTCATAACTGTTGATTAATTCTATCAAATTTAATGTATTTGTCCATAAATTAATATTGATTTATGATAATTCTGTAACATTCTCTAATTTATATAGACTACTACTATGTAAAACAAATTACATGGAAAAGATTTTATCAGTAAAAAATTTGACAAAAAAATTCAAAAGAGTTGTGGTGAACAATATTTCTTTTGATGTCGAAAGAGGAAATGTTTATGGCCTTTTGGGGCCGAACGGAAGCGGAAAATCCACTACTTTCGGGATGCTGCTTTCGACCATCAACCCTACGAGCGGAGACTGGTTCTGGTTTGGCAAGAAAGGAACTGATCCTGACACCTTAAAAAAGATCGGAGCGATTATTGAACAGCCTAACTTTTATCCTTATCTAAGTGCAGAAACCAATCTTAAGATTGTCGCTGAAATTAAGCAAACACCCTACTCAAGGATTGACGAAGTTCTGAAAACGGTTAATCTGTATGAAAGAAGAAAAGATACTTTCAAAACTTTCTCTTTAGGAATGAAACAGCGTCTGGCTATTGCTTCTGCCATGCTGAACAATCCGGAAGTATTAATTTTGGATGAACCGACCAACGGACTGGATCCTGAAGGAATCATTCAGATCAGAGAAATCATCAGTGATATTGCCAAACAGGGAATCACCATTATCATTGCAAGCCATCTTCTGGATGAAATTGAAAAAATCTGCAGCCATGTCATTGTCTTGAAGGAAGGAAATTCCATTTACTGCGGAAGAGTGGATGAAATGACTTCCAACAACGGATATTTTGAGCTGAAAGCTGATAATAACACATTACTTTTAAATGCGTTGAACGAACTTCAGTGGTTCTCGTCCATCAATCAGGAAGGTGATCTTATCAAAGCTCAGATCCGTGATGACGCTTCTATTTCAGCTTCGGCAATGAATCAGAAACTGGCTGAAAAAGGAATCTATCTTTCTCATTTAACAAAGAAAAAACTGTCTCTTGAATCTCAATTCCTTGAACTTGTAAAAAACACCAATTAATCATGATCAAATTATTAAAACTTGAATATTACAAAAACCTGAACTATAAACCTTTCAGAGTTTTCACGATACTTTATTTCGCCATTCTTATTGCTTTACTTTTCATTGGATTGGTTGACTTTGATGTTTTTGGAGGAACGATTAATTTAAAAGAACAGGGAATTTATAATTTCCCGGAAATCTGGAATTTCACCACATGGATTGTTGCTTTATTGAAAATTTTCCTTGGACTGATCATTGTTTTCTCTATTTCACAGGAGTTCAGCAACAGAATGTTCAAGCAAAACACGATTGACGGACTGAGCAGAAAGGAATTCATCACTTCAAAATTGCTGACGATAAGCATTTTCACTATTGTTTCAACAGCTATTGTATTGGGAATTACTTTGTTTCTGGGATATCAATATTCGAATACAACGGACTCTACCAAGGCTTTTGCTGAAATGTTCTTTATTGGAAATTATTTTGTGAAGCTATTTACGTTCTTTTGCTTCTTAATGTTCCTTTCCATTTTACTGAGAAAATCTGTTTTTGTTTTTCTTGCCCTTTTCGTTTTCTGGATTGGCGAAGGAATTTTAACCGCTCTTGAAACGTATTCAAAAGTAAAGGGAATGCAGGGACCGCAAAGAAATGAGGTTCTTCAGAATGATTTTTTTATCTCGCACCTTTTACCGCTGGAAAGCATGTCAAGCCTGATTCCTAACCCGATGATGAGATTAAATATGGCTAAAATGATGGGCTTAAAATATGAGTTCCACTACCCTACGGAAAGTCTTATTGCCTGTCTGGTATGGTGTGCTGTTTTCATCTTCGGTTCGTACTGGATTCTGAGAAAAAGAGATTGGTAGATTTTAATCATACTATGAATTCAAAATAAAAGGCTGCCAGATAGCACAATAATTTGGCTTTTGTCATTCTGACGAAGGAAGAATCTCATTAATCAGTAGACCTATGAGATTCTTCACTTCATTTCATTTCGTTCAGAATGATATTTTTTAGGCAGCCTTCCTTTCATATTATTTTTTATCTAACAACGGAAGATATTTTCCGTATCCTTTGCTTTCCATTTCAGCTTTCGGAATAAATTTCAGTGAAGCACTGTTGATACAGTAACGAAGTCCTCCTTTATCCTTCGGCCCGTCTGTGAAAACGTGTCCCAGGTGAGCATCGCCCGTTTTACTTCTTACTTCTACTCTATCCATACCATGGGAACGGTCCAGCTTTTCATCAATCAAACCTTTGGTAATCGGTTTTGAGAAACTTGGCCATCCGCATCCGGATTCAAATTTATCGGTAGAGACAAACAAAGGTTCCCCTGTTGTAATATCTACATAAATTCCTTCACGGGTTTCATTCCAGTACTCATTCTGGAAAGGTCTTTCTGTACCGTTTTCCTGGGTAACATTATATTGTTCTGCTGTCAGTTTTTCTTTTAAAACTTTTTTATCCTGCTTTTGGTAAGCCGGTTTTGGAAGCGGGTTGGCTTTTTTGGCCATTTCAAAAAGTCCCGGTTCAATATGACAGTAACCGCCTGGATTTTTATCCAGATAATCCTGATGATAGTCTTCAGCCCTGTAGAAATTTTTCAATGGAATAGTTTCTACGACTACTGGTTTATGATAATTCTTTGCCAGCTTCTGAACTTCCGCTTTTACCACCGCTTCATCTGTTTTATCAGTGAAATAAATTCCTGTTCTGTACTGGTTTCCTCTGTCATTTCCCTGCTGATCCTTGCTTGTAGGATCAATGGTTTTAAAATACAGATCAATCAATAGTTTCAGATCTACCTGTTCAGGATCATATTTTACTTTTACGGTTTCTGCGAAACCTGTTGTATGGCTTACGACTTCTTCATAAGTAGGATTTTTGGTATTACCGTTGGCATAACCAACTTCTGTTCCTACCACGCCACGAATCTGTTGAAAAAAATGTTCTGTTCCCCAGAAACATCCACCTGCAAAATAAATCTCTTTAACGTTCTTGTTATCCATAATTTCCTCATTTTCTTTTTTTATTTCCACTACATTGGACTTCGCTTTTCTGAAAAGCCCTGATTCCGCAGCAAATACTGCTATACCCAGAATGATTCCGAGTGCAATTAATATATTCTTCATTTTTACTTTTTTATTCATTACTTATTATTTTGAATGATCATTACTCCAAATCCTAAAAACATAAGGTCTTTCAGAATAAAGAAATCCGTCACAGGCACTCCGTCCACTATTTTCCACATTCCCGGTGTTGTCAATAAATAACTTAATGTTACCAGAAAAGTTACGATCATTCCTACACCTGCATACTTTTTGAGTACAGCAAATTTCGCACTAAATATCAGGAGTAATGCAATGATAATTTCTATCGCTCCGATAAGATTTGACACTGCCTGAGCACTCATAATCTTATATACGAAAAAAGTTAAGAAATGGTTTTCCACCAAAGGTTTTATTGCAGCTGCTTCTGTGGGAGTGAATTTGAAGATACCAATCCACAGTAAAATAAGTGCTGCTCCGAAAAGCGAAATATAATACCCGATTCGGGCTGATTGTTTTTTAGATTCCTGTACTGTTCCGACCATATTTTTAAGATTTTAAATGAATACTTTATTGTTTTCAAAAGTATAGTCGGTGCTATTTTAAAATCCTGACAGAAATTATCCTAGAATTTTAATTTATCGATCATTTTATTTTTAAAGTCCTGAATTTCAGAATCATTAATTTCAGTTTCTTTTTCAGAAAAAGTCTTTTTAAAAGCTTTATCCAGAAGAGCCAGCTTTTCATTGTACATCCTGCACCATTTACAGATTATCAGGTGCATACTGAGCATCCTGTTTTCTCTGGCAGAAATAGATTGGGCATTCCTTTTTTCCATCAGTAAAGTAGCTTCACTGCACGGTAAAAATAATATATGTAGTATTCTTCGTATCATGATTTCTTATGATTTTGAAAACCAGTTAAACTCCAGACATTCTCTGAGCTGCATGCGGCTTCTCTGCAAAATCTTCCATAGATTAGTCGTGGAAACATTCAATTCCTGACTGACTTCCGGTGCTTTTTTTTCTTCGATATAATACATTTTCAACAGAATCTTCCATTTGGAGGGCAATTCTTCAATACATTCTTCCAATGTTTTATTAAATTCTGTACTGTCTAAAAGCTCATCTCCATCGCCAGAAACATTCCAGTCATTTAAAACATCATTATTTTTCCATGATCCGGTTTCATCAAAAAAATGATCAAGTCGGATATTGGGTTCCGATTTGTATTTTTTCCGGTAAAAATCTGCAACTTTTCTATTCAGAATAGCCATCAGCCACGTAAGCGCATTACTTTTCCCTTCAAAAGAATCATAAGCAGAATAAGCTGCAAGAAAAACTTCCTGAACCACATCCTGTGCATCTTCTTTATTCGAAAGTACATACAGTGCCCGCTTCAAAAGCGGCCCTGAATACTGTTCTATCCAGCTTTTCAGCTCTTCATCTTTTGTCATTGGAAGGATTTTTTGTCTTTTTTCAGATCGCAACGAAGGTAGGAAGTTAAATGGAAAATTGCAAAATGAGATCGATTATTATTGATTACAGTCATTACAAACTTGCCATCTCAAACCTTACAGGTTTTAAAAACCTGTAAGGTTTACCACCCATCCAATATCCAAACTCGTCATCATTCAAAACATAGCATAAAATTATTACAAATCGCTTAAAAATCTTAAATTTGCATCTTATCAAAAATTTGATATTTAAAAAAGCAAAAGCAATACTATGACATCACAAGAGATACGTCAAAAATTTTTAGATTATTTTAAAAGTAAGGAGCATTTAATCGTTCCTTCAGCTCCTATTGTGCTGAAAGACGACCCTACCCTTATGTTTTCCAACTCCGGAATGACGCAGTTCAAGGATTTTTTCCTTGGCTACAAAACCCCTACCGCCCCTAGAATTGCGGATACACAGAAGTGTCTGAGAGTTTCAGGGAAACACAATGACCTGGATGATGTAGGTAGAGATACTTACCATCACACTATGTTTGAGATGTTAGGAAACTGGTCTTTCGGGGATTACTTCAAAAAAGAGGCTATTGCTTTTGCCTGGGAATTACTGACTGAAGTATACGGAATTCCAAAAGAAAATTTATACGTAACGATTTTTGAAGGGGATGCTTCAGAAAATCTGGACAGAGACCAGGATGCTTATGACTTCTGGAAATCTCACATTTCAGAGGACAGAATCATCAACGGGAATAAAAAAGATAACTTCTGGGAAATGGGTGAAAGCGGACCATGCGGACCGTGTTCTGAAATCCATATTGACCTGAGAACTCCTGAAGAAAAAGCAGCAGTTGGGGGAATTTCCCTTGTGAATCAGGACCACCCGCAGGTTGTGGAAGTATGGAATCTGGTTTTCATGGAATTCAACAGAAAGGCAGATAAATCTTTAGAGAAGCTTCCTGCTCAGCACGTAGATACGGGAATGGGCTTTGAGCGTCTTTGTATGGCGCTTCAAGGGAAGTCTTCCAACTATGATACGGATGTTTTCACTCCGCTTATTGCTAAAGTTGAGGAACTTTCAGGTAAAAAATATACCGGAATTTTACAAGACGAAAAGGATATTGCGATCCGTGTTGTGGTAGACCACATCAGAGCAGTTTCCTTTGCTATTGCAGACGGACAATTACCTTCCAACGGAGGTGCGGGGTATGTTATCCGAAGAATTTTAAGAAGAGGAATTTCTTATTCTTACCGATTCCTGGATATGAAAGAGCCTTTCCTTTACAAACTGGTAGCTGTACTGCAGGAGCAGATGGGAACTTTCTTCCCGGAAATCGAAAAACAGGGAAAACTTGTTGCTGAAGTGATCAAAAGTGAAGAAGATTCTTTCTTAAAAACTATTGAAAACGGTCTGATCAGAGTAGAAAAACTGATCCAGCAGACTATTGCCAATAATCAGAAGGTATTACCAAGTGAAGAAGTTTTTGAACTGTATGATACTTATGGTTTCCCTGATGACTTAACAAGAATTATTGCTGAGGAAAAAGGATTAACAATTGATGAAGCTGGTTTCAAAGCTGAAATGGAGAAACAAAAGCTTCGTTCAAAAGCTGATTCTGCCCAGAAAGTTTACGACTGGGTCACTTTGGAGGAAAGAGATGAAAACTTTGTAGGATATGATCAGATTGAATCCGAAACCTATATTACAAGATACAGAAAGGTAGAAAATAAAGACGGAGAATTTTACCAGGTGGTATTAAGCAGCTCTCCTTTCTATCCTGAAGGAGGTGGACAGGTTGGAGACAAAGGTGTTCTTGAAAATGCGGTTGAAAGCTTTGAAGTATTGGAGACTAAGAAGGAAAACGGATTGATTATTTCGTTGATCAATGGTCTTCCAAAAGATGCCGGTGCTGTTTTCTATGCTAAAGTAAACGCTTCCGAAAGAAAAAATTCTCAGGCCAACCACTCTGTAACTCACCTTCTGCACGAGGCTTTAAGAGAGGTGTTAGGAACTCACGTAGAACAGAAAGGTTCTTATGTTGGTCCTGATTATCTTCGTTTCGACTTCTCTCATTTCAACAAAATGACAGAAGAAGAATTAGCACTTATTGAACAAAAAGTAAATAAAAAGATCAAAGAAAGTATTGCTTTACAGGAATTCAGAAATATTCCGATTCAGGAAGCTCTGGATAAAGGAGCAATGGCTTTATTTGGTGAAAAATATGGTGACAGTGTGAGAATGATCCAGTTTGGAAGTTCAAAAGAACTTTGCGGAGGAACTCACGTAAAAAATACCAGCGAAATCGGGCACTTTAAAATCACTTCCGAAGGCTCTGCTGCTGCGGGAATCAGAAGGATTGAGGCTATTTCGGGAGACAAATCTGAAGAGTATTTCAACAATCTTGAAAAACAGATCACTGAACTTTCTCAGTTATTAAAGTCTAAAGATGTGGTAAGATCAATCGAAAAACTGATCGAAGAAAATACTTCATTGAAGGCTGAAGTAGATGCTCTTAAAAAGGAAAAAGCAAAAGGAGAAATCGGAGAATGGAAGAATTCATATGAGCAGAAAGGCAATAAACAGCTTTTAGTAAAGAAAACTTCTCTGGATGCAGGTTCTGTAAAAGACATCGTTTTCCAACTGAAGAGAGAAATCCCGTCTTCGGTAACGATTATTCTTTCTGATGCAGACGGAAAACCAATGATTACCGTTGGAGTTTCTGATGATCTGGCTGCGGATTACCAGGCTGGAGCTATCGTAAAAGACCTTGCTAAAGAAATCCAAGGTGGTGGTGGTGGAAACCCAGGTTTCGCTACTGCTGGTGGTAAAAACCTTGAAGGGTTAGAAAACGCTTACCAAAAAGCTTTGAATATTTAAAATAGAAACCTCTATTATAATTTTTACTCCGGCTGTCTCAATTTTGAGACAGCCGGAGTTGTTTTACCATTATATTCTTAACGCAAAGTTTTTCGTATAGCACTTCGTATTGAAGGGAGCAATGAAGGGAATCAACTTCATTGATTCTGACGAAGCGTGTGTAGTATTCTTACTTCTTGCAGATGAAAAAGCTTTTGCGTACTCTGCGCTATACCATACTATTCTTTATTCCTAAGATTTCATCACAGTCTTTTTTATTTATACCCGTTCTAATTATTGATCTTATCTTAACAAACCATTACTTAATCTTAAACTATTTGTTTTATCTTTTTAAAACTCAGTTAATACAAGACCTTTAGTTTTGCCATAATCGAAATTCAAAAAATGTAATTATGAAAATTAACAAAACTATTGGAGCGCTGGTCTTTGCTTCTCTTGTATTTCAAGGCTGCAATGATGACAACGGTAACTCGGACGCTCCTGTCAATGATAAAATCAAACTTGAAAACTTTTCTAAAGAACCCGCTTTCGTATATGGAATGAAAGGTTTTGAAAATTTAAATATAACCACCCTTATTTCCAGTTCCGATGTGCTTCCGGGTTCACCGGATTTCGTTTTCGGAGGACAGCCGGACGGAATGGGACTTATGAAAGATCCAAACTCTGACGGTTACCTGATGATTACCAACCATGAGATCAAGCAATCGGTATCAAGAGTCTACTTAGACAAAACTTTTAAGCCTGTAAAAGGAGAATATATCTTAAACGGAACCGGAGGAATGACAAGATTATGCTCCGCTACATTGGCAACCCCGGAAATTCATGGTTTCAGTGCATTCCTTACCGCCGGAGAATCAGGTGAAGAAAGTATGGTACATGCTTTAAACCCTTTGGCACCAGTGTCTCAGGCAACTGATAAATCAAGGGTAAAACCGGCATTAGGAAAGGCTTCTATGGAAAATGCAGTTCCGCTTCCTAAAGATGTTTCTAACGGAAAAACCTATATCATCATTGGTGAAGACCAGTCTTATTCTTCTTCTCACCAGTCTGCAGGACAGTTGATTATGTATGTAGCAGATACACAGGGAGATCTTGATAACGGTAAGTTGTATTCTTTAAAAAGAACCAACAGCAACTATACTGAAACGGATATGACGAAAGGAAGCAGCTACGACGTAGAGTTCGTAGAAATTCCTAACGCTAAAAACCTTACCGGCGCTCAAATCAACCAGAAAAATATTGACAATAATGCGATCCGTTTTTCAAGAGTGGAAGATGTAGATTACAGAAAAGGAGCTGGAAAAGGAAGAGAAATCTACTTTACTGCAACCGGAGAATCTTCTGACGGTGTTAATCCAAAAGCCGGATTAACCATGTGGGGAAGAGTCTACAAGCTTGTTCTGAACGCCAATAATATGCTGACAGGAAAACTGGAAGTGGTGGCTGAAGGAGATTCTAATCCGGGAAATAATCTGATCAATCCTGACAACTTATGTGTAACTGAAAACTTTGTATACATCCAGGAAGACGGAGATTCTTATTACAAAAATGCCAATCACGATTCTTATATCTGGCAGCTGAATATTGCCACCAAACAATACAAACCGTGGCTGAATATGAGGCACAACAGAGGTGACTCTGCATGGCAGACAGCATACAACCAATCCGGAGATCTGCAGAAGTACGGTTCATGGGAGTTCGGGGCAATGGTTGATATTTCAGACATCATCGGAATCCCTAATACCTTCTCTGTGAATATCCATTCTCATACATGGCAGCTGGATAAATTCAAAAATCCTGACGGTTCCGGAATCAACGCCAACAAAGAAGGCGGACAGATTGTTATCATCAGAAACGTAGAAAAATAGTTTTAATTCCTTCATATCAAATTCAATTAAAGTATCAATAGAAAACCTCTGTTGATACTTTTTCATACTTATGAGTAAACTTTCAAAATACCCGATACTCCTTTTCTTATACTGTGCAGCAGCACTTTTTACGCTTTACCATTGCAAAAATGATAAGCAGCAGCCCATATACGAAGATCTTGGTTCTGTAAAAAACAGGATCATCAAAACCAATGCTGATTTTGAAAAACAGATCAATGAACTGAAGGCTCTTGTTGCTAAAGATGCTGATGAAAAACTTCTTCAGGAGAAATTCCAGGATATCCGAAAAACATACAAAAAAATGGAATGGGCTGTAGAATACTTCCTTCCCCACTCTGCAAGGTTTATCAACGGCCCTGCCCTTCCCGAAATAGAAATGGATGAACATACTGAAATAGAACCTGAAGGCTTACAGGTGCTGGAAGAGATGTTCTACCCTTACGAAAAAGCGAATAAAGAAGAAGTAATCCGGATGCTTAATAAGCTCATCAATAAAAGTAATACCATTGATACCAACTTTCAGGTCATTACCATCAGTAAAGACCAGGTTTTTGATGCACTTAGACAGGAGACTTTCAGAATTTCCAGTCTGGGAATTTCAGGTTTTGACACTCCGGTTTCGGGAACATTTTTACAGGAAATGCCATCTTCTCTGCAAGGAATTAAAGAAACTTTGGAACAAATCTCTACTCACCGTTCGAAAAATAAAGCATTAAAAAGTCTTGTGGCAGAGATCAGTTCAGCCATTAATGTACTGAAGAAAAACGCCGACAAAAACACATTTGATTATGTCAATTTCATTCCGGATCATCTGAATAGAATCACAACTTTGATGCTTGATTTTAAAAAGCAGGAGAACATTCCTGATGTTGAGGTAACCACTGCTTTAAACAAAAATGCAGCTACATTCTTTAGTAAAAATGCTTTTAATCCTAATGCTTTCACTCCCGGAAAAGAATACGCCTACTCTGAAGAAAAGGCAGCTCTTGGACATCAACTTTTTAATGATAAAATATTATCCAACAGCAATAACCGAAGCTGTGCAACATGCCATATTCCAGATAAAGCATTTACAGACGGTCTAGCCAGAGCAATGTCCCTTGAAAATTCAGAACTGGCGAGAAATACACCTTCACTCAACTATGCAGGCTATCAGCATGGCCAGTTTTGGGATATGAGAAAGGATGATCTGGAAGGACAAAGCTCAGATGTGATCTCCAATAAAGAAGAAATGCACGGTGACCTGAATATCATTCTTGCCAAAATCAATCAGGATAAAAATTATCAGGCCGCATTCAAAAAAATTTATCACTCCCAAAAAACAGAGGTCTGGCAGCTTCAGAATGTATTGGCGAGCTATATTCGTTCGCTCGCAAAATTCAATTCAGATTTTGATGAATATATGAGAGGAAATAAATCAGCGATGACAGACAATCAAAAGCGCGGTTTCAATCTTTTTGTGGGAAAAGCCCAATGTGCCATCTGTCATTTCCTTCCCTTATTCAATGGAACGGTTCCTCCGAATTTCAAAAAAACAGAACAGGAAGTCCTGGGAGCAGCAGTGAACGGAGAAAATAAAGCATTTGACACGGATCCGGGACGGGGAAAATTCCATGAAACAGTTCCTTCCCTGCAGCATTCCTTTAAAACGCCAACACTTAGAAATATTAGCAAAACAGCTCCTTATATGCACAACGGAGGATATAAAACCCTGAAAGAAGTGATGAATTTTTACAACAAAGGTGGTGGAAAAGCTTTTGGATTTAAACTGGAAAATCAGACACTTTCCGACGCACCGTTACAGCTTACCGATCAAGAAGTTGATGATATTATTGAGTTTATGAAAGCGCTCAATGATCAATAAAAGACGATTCTAAAACACAAAACAACGAAAAACCACAAAACTCCTGAATCTTAATTGCTAAGGAGTTTTTTTATTTGAAAATTCCTTTAAAATACAGAAAGGCTATGCGGCTCATTTCTTTGTTTGATTTTACCTTTGGAACTTCCATGAAAACATTAGATTAAATCAATGTTATACTCTGTTAAAAACTTTTCTACAAGAATAAATATCATTATTTTTGACGTAGTTTTTTTACATGAAAAGGGGTTTACTGTTACTATTTTTTCTGATCTGCTTTTTGGGGTATTCACAATCAAAAATTAAGGTTGTGGATGACGCCAGTCAAAAGCCTGTCTATAAAGCAAAGGTATCCTGTGACAATACAGTTATCGGATACACCAATGAACAGGGTATTCTGGAGTTTAAAACCGGATGCAAAAACATTGATATAGATGCTGAATCTTATCAGAAAGAAACCCTTACCGTAGAAAGCAGCATGGAAGTTTCCCTGCTTAAAAAAACATCACAGACAACCAATATTGAAGCGGTTGTTATTGAAGACAAAAGTGATCCCAGGGCTCTGGAAATTCTTAAAAAAGTCAATAAATTATTCAAAGAAAACTCACCCAAAAGTTTAGGTTCCTATTCTTACAAATCCTACGAAAAAATCTCTCTTGATATTGATGAGGACAGTCTTTCGCAGTTTAATCAGTATTTTAATGATTTAAATATTTTCAAGAAAAAAAGGGAAAAAGACTCGCTGAATAATATCAACGCAAGAAAAATATTTTCAAAAAGTAAACTCTTCCTTTGGGAAAGGGCTCAGGAGTTTTTGTACTCCAAAAAGTATGGTGAAAAGATCAATATTCTGGACAACAGAATCTCCGGTCTGAAGCAGCCTATTTACGAAATGATTGCGCTCCAGCAAAGTAACAGGGATGTTGTTCCCGAACAGATAAAACCCGAAAACAGAGGGCTGTACAGATTCTTTCTTTCAGATACCGTTACCCTTGACGGAAGGAAAAACTTTGTGATCCGCTTCCGTGAGGTAAATTACAAAAAGCCGGACAGAAAACGAAAGTATAACGGTGCTATTTATGTAGATACCGAAACGTACGGAATCAAAAAAATTGAGAATTTCAGTAAAAATAAAAACGAAGGAATTATTACCAGTACCTGGGTATTCTACAATAATAAATGGTTCCTTGCCCATGAAAAAGCCAAGCTTAAAATGGGTAAAATGGCCATGGATGACAAAGTGCATGCCGATGATAAGAAAGACAAAAAAAGCTTCGGGACCTATGCTTTCCTTACCTCAAAGTATTTTGATTTCGAATCTCCTATTGAAGAAGATCCAAAGGATTTTAAAGGCTATACTTTCTCGGTAAAAAATATTGACGGCCAATCTCTGGACCGCTACAGGACAGATCCCCTTACCGAAAGGGAACAAAATACCTATAAAACCATCGACAGTTTAGGTAAAAAATATAAAATCGACAGCAAAGCACAGATTTTATCAGGTTTACTGAACGGACAGATCAGAGTCGGTTCTGTAGATTTTGCTGTGGATGAAATTGTCAATTATAACTCCTATGAAGGTTTCAGATTAGGTTTAAAAGCCAAGCTGAATGAAAATTTCAACCCTTATTTTTCACCGGACTACTATTTTGCATATGGTGTGAAAGACCGAAAATGGAAGTACGGAATGGGGCTTGATATGAAAACCACACTGGAAAAGAATTCCTTTTTCAGATTTGAAGTGTATGATGATGTGACAGCATCCGGAGAATTCAACCGAAAAATGTGGAATTTCAAGATGAGAATGATGAACTTCGGGAATAATCTGAATAATGACCGGTATTTCCACTTTAAAGGAATGTCATTATCTTACCTGAACGATGTCACCAACGGACTTACCGTTGCTCTTGCTGTAAGAAGAAATACAGAAGAAGCTGAATTCGATTATCAGTTCAGAGACCGGGGAACATCTTACAGAAACTTCAATACCCTTTTCACCCTGAAATATTCTCCGAATTCTACCAATATTATGACCCCTCAGGGAAAATCTCTGATTGATCAGAAATATCCTGAACTGTATTTTAATTATGAGCAGAGTTACAAAATACTGCAGGGGGATTTTAATTATTCCCGTTTTGATGGTTTGTTTGTTCATAATTTCAAAACACCGATCGGAACTACAGGGTTCCGATTATATGGAGGTCTTGTTCTTGGTGGGGCACCTATCTGGAAAAACTTTACGATGAACGGACTGGCGTCTCCGGGCAAAGATTTTAATTTTAACCTTACTTCTTATCTTGGGTTTGCAACACTGGAAGGTGGGAAATACTATAATGACAGATTTGTTGCATACTACTTTACGCATAAACTTCCATGGTATCTGAAAAGTTTCGGACACAATGTTTCCAGCTTTGACTTTGTCTTAAGAGGAACTATCGGAGATATGAAACATCCGGAATACCACCAGTTTAAATTCAGAAAACTGGATCACCTGTATCAGGAAGT
This sequence comes from Chryseobacterium sp. NRRL B-14798, assembly GCF_050470705.1. Taxonomy (NCBI): domain Bacteria; kingdom Pseudomonadati; phylum Bacteroidota; class Flavobacteriia; order Flavobacteriales; family Weeksellaceae; genus Chryseobacterium; species Chryseobacterium sp. NRRL B-14798. Next base: position 3,673,099 of record NZ_JBFLUL010000005.1, read on the forward strand.
CGGTGTGGAATGGAATAATTTCCTTTCCAGCTATTTTAATCTTGGGGTATTCTACAGAGTGGGTTATTATGCAACGCCACATTTCAAAGAAAACTTCGCCATCCAATTTAAGCTGAAGTTTCTTGAGTTTTAATACTCTTTCCAATACAAAATCTTTATTTTTGGATGAGAATTCAGAAATATTCAACGATACTATATAAAAAAGAACATGCAGAAAATCGAAATCAAAGCAGAACAGTTTTTTGAATTATTAAAATTAAAAGACACTCCGATGTGGGAAATTTTCTCACAGATGATCGATGGAAATGAAAAGGAAATTATCTTTTTAGACCATGAAGACAAGATCCTTTTTAATTATATTCTACCTTCTACACAGGAAAAACTGGAAGAAGACAGAAAAGAGTTTTCAAAACAGTTTTCAGAGAAATTGGCTAACTTCAATTAAGAGTTCTTATGAATAGAAATTATGTTTTTTCTCTCCTTGGGCTTTTTTTATTTGCCTTTGGAAATGCTCAGAATTATAAGAAGCCTCTTGTTTCTGCTATCAAAGAATCTGATCTCCGCACCGATATGTATCAGCTTGCTGCAGACCAGTTCTGGGGACGCGAAGCCGGAACACTGGATGAATTGAAAGTCTCTATGTGGCTGGCTGACAAAGCGAAGGAAGCCGGAATGAAACCTGCCGGAGATAATGGAACATTTTTCCAGTTCTTTGATATGTACAGACATCAGGTGATCCCGCAAAGCACCCTGAAAATCGGAGATAACAGTTTAAAATTATGGAAGGATTTTCTGGTTGCAGAACCTGTAAATGCTTCTGTAGACGCTGAAGTTGTATATGCCGGAAACGCAGAACCTGAAGAGCTTGTGAAATTGAATATCAAAGGGAAAGTTCTTGCAGTAAACGCATCCGACAAAAATATTTCTAAGGATATGACTCTTTTTGTAAGAAGATATCCCGGATTTGTAAGAAATAAATATTACAAGAAAGCTTCTGAACTGGGAGCCAAAGCCATTATCTTCATCACCGATGATATCTCCGAGCAAAGCTGGGTAGAAGTACTGCCTCAAATGACAAGAGGAAGCTATGGCGTAGAAGGATTAAGAGAAAAAATCACCAATAATATTCCTGTTGTGTGGATCAAAAGAGAAAATGCCAGCTGGGTAAAAAACAATCCTAAAGCTTCTCTGAACCTGATCACTGAAACTTACAAATACCCTTCAGTAAATATTATCGGAAAAATTGATGGTACAGATCCTGTTCTTAAAAATGAATATGTTCTGTTAAGCGGACACCAGGATCATGACGGGATCAGACATCCTGTAAAGAATGACACGATCTACAACGGTGCTGATGATAACGCCAGTACTTGTGTTGCCATGTTAGCAATGGCCAGAGCTTACAAAAAACAGCCGGGAAAAAGAAGCATCCTTTTTGTTTTCCATGGCGCTGAAGAAAGAGGATTACTGGGTTCAAGATGGCATGCAGCCCATCCTGTTGTTCCGAAAGAAAAAATTGTAGCCGTACTGAATGGTGACATGATCGGGAGAAATGACAATAATGAAGCTGCTTTATTAGGAGGAAATGCTCCTCACAAAAATTCTGAAGAGCTGGTAAAAATGGCCGAAGATGCCAACAATGAAAGTACAAAGTTCAAATACCTTAAAGATTGGGATTCTCCAAGCCATGCTGAGTATTTCTATTTCAGAAGTGATCATCTTCCGTATGCTAAGATGGGAATTCCTGCAATATTCTTCACAAGTGTACTGCACGATCAGTATCATACTCCGCAGGATGAATCAGAAAATATCAATTACAAAAAGCTGTATAAAATGACAGAATGGATGTACAGAACATCCTGGAAAGTAGCTAATGAAGCTGAACGTCCGAAAGTAATTTCGAATTTTTCGCTTGAAAGATAATTTATAAAAAGAATTATATTTCTTTTGTCTTGAAACAAAAGAAACAAAAATTCAAGACTTAGAAACTTCAGCTAAAAATGAAATCTGTTCTCTAAAAACTCTAAACTCGTGCGAAACGATCTATATTGAGAATCATATTTTGTCCCGCACTCAGACACCAGAGTTTTCTTAACGTTCACAGAATTCATTTTCTTAACGCTTCACTTTCTTATGTCGTTTGAAATTGACAGAAACATAAAAGCTTCACTAAAATTGTGAAGCTTTTTTCATCATTGTGTTTTTAGAATCTGATTTGTGTACGAAATAATTTAATATTGAATATAATTTTAAATAAGCAAATTCATCAGTGAAGGATCATTGTTCAGATAGTTGACAAAGAAATCATATTGTTTCATTTTATCAATTAAAGGAGTGAAATCTTTGTTTTGTTTTAAAGCAATTCCTACTACTGCGATTCCCTTTTCTTTTGAATTTTTCTGGGTATATTCAAAATAAGTGATGTCATCATCAGGTCCCAGTACATCCATTACAAAGGTTTTCAATGCTCCGGGACGCTGTGGAAATCTGACAAGGAAATAGTGTTTTAATCCTGCATGAAGCAATGCTTTTTCCTTGATTTCTTCCATCCGGGTAATGTCATTATTGCTCCCGCTGATAATACATACTACGTTTTTACCTTTTATTTCTTCTCTATATTTTTCCAATACTGCTACTGAAAGTGCTCCCGCTGGTTCTACCACGATAGCATCTTTGTTGTACAGTGACAATATGGTTTCACAGACAAGTCCTTCATCTACTATAGCCATATCATATAGTACATCTTTACAACGTTCAAAAGTAAGATCTCCCACTTGCTGTACGGCTGCTCCGTCTACAAAACGGCTGATCTTTTCAAGAAGAACAGGTTTTCCCTTTTCAAGGGCTTTTTTCATGCTTGCTGCTGCGGAGGGTTCTACACCGATAATCTTTGTTTGCGGAGACAGATGCTGAAATACAGTACAGACTCCTGCTGCCAGTCCGCCGCCGCCGATCGGTACAAAAAGATAATCAACCACACCTTCTGTCTGTTCCAGAATCTCCAGTGCTGTTGTTGCCTGTCCTTCAATAATCGCTGGATCATCAAAAGGATGGATAAATACGCTGTTATGGTCTTTACAAAACCTCATCGCAGCATCTTTAGATTCATCGAATGTGTCTCCAAATAAAATAACATCGATGTATTCTCCACCGAACATTTTCACCTGTTCAAGCTTTTGCCCGGGAGTTGGCAAAGGCATAAAAATCGTTCCTTTCACCTTCATGGTCTGGCATGCAAATGCAACTCCCTGCGCATGGTTTCCGGCACTGGCACACACAACACCTTTTGAAAGTTCTTCCTCAGACATGGTGGCCATCTTGTTATAGGCACCTCTTATTTTATAGGATCTTACCCTTTGAAGATCTTCTCTTTTAAAATAAATATTCGACTCATAAATAGCTGACAGATTGTTATTGACAGCCAAAGGTGTTTTTACCACTACATTTTTTAATCGTTCCTCCGCTTTATAGACATTCTCTAAAACGGAGGAACTTACTCCCTCTTTCATCATCCGTTTACTTATTAATTATTTTCTGGTCTCAGGCTTCGTACTGTTTTCCCGGCCTTCCACATTTCGCTTTCTCTTAACTCACTAAGTTCAGCTTCCAGTTTTTCACGGTAATCCGGTTTGCTGTTGCTGTCTATGGAACGTTGAGCTTCATTTCCTTTGGCTACATTGTCATACAGCTCTTCAAACAAAGGTGAAGTAGCATCTCTGAAACGTTTCCACCAGTCCAAAGCTCCTCTCTGAGCGGTTGTACTGCAGTTGGCATACATCCAGTCCATTCCGTTTTCTGCTACCAAAGGCATTAATGACTGAGTCAATTCTTCTACGGTTTCATTAAAGGCTTCAGAAGGGCTGTGTCCATTTTTTCTCAATACATCATACTGAGCGGCAAATATTCCCTGTACGGCTCCCATCAGCGTTCCGCGTTCTCCGGCTAGATCACTGTAAACTTCTTTTTTAAAGTCGGTTTCAAAAAGATATCCGCTTCCTATCGCAATTCCCAATGCTGTTACTCTTTCTCTGGCTTTTCCTGTAGCATCCTGATAAACGGCAAAACTGCTGTTTAAACCTCTGTCCTGCAGAAACATTCTTCTCAATGAAGTTCCTGAACCTTTAGGAGCTACCAGAAATACATCTACATCGGCTGGAGGAACAATTCCAGTACGCTCGCTGAATGTGATTCCGAAACCATGAGAAAAATACAACGCTTTCCCTGGAGTAAGATGCTGTTTTACTTTCGGCCAGTATTCAATCTGTGCAGCATCACTCAGAAGATAGCAGATAATGGTTCCTTTTTCCAATGCTTCTTCAATTTCAAATAATGTTTCTCCCGGTACAAATCCGTCTGCTATTGCTTTATCCCAAGATTTGGAGTTTTTTCTCTGCCCTACAATCACATTAATTCCGTTATCTTTCTGGTTCAAAGCCTGCCCGGGCCCCTGTACTCCATATCCAATTACTGCTACAACTTCATCTTTTAATGCTTCCTGAGCTTTTTCCAACGGAAATTCTTCTCTTGTTACTACGTTCTCCTCTACTCCTCCAAAATTCAATTTTGCCATTTTTTTTGATTTTATTTATTATTGATTGTGATGTTTAATTTTTGCTTTTAGCTTGCATATTCTACTGCTGTCAGGTATGGATTTCTGTGATAATGTACTTCCAGAACGTCTACCTGCTTTTCCATTTGTCTGCTGATCTTCTGAACAGAATCTTCTGTTTCTCTGATAACAATAACAAACTTTTTTACTTTTTCCATTTCTGAAGGACCAACATTAAAGGTCACCATAGAAATTCTTCTTCTCGAAAAAATAGCATTGATGCGGCTGATCAATCCTAAATAATCTTCTGTATACGCTGTAATGGTATATTCTTTATGATCTGTTTTCATCTTTTTTTATTTTTAAATTTTATTTATTGTTTAATACAATTTCCGAAACACTTTTTCCCTGAGGGATCATCGGAAATACATTGTGTTCTTTTCCTGTCATTACTTCAAGGAGGAAAGATCCTTCATGGTTAAGCATTTCTTGGAGTCCTGCTTTCAGATCTTTTCTCTCGGATACCTTTTTTCCGGGAATATTGTATCCTTTTGCCACCTGAACGAAATCGGGGCTCTGGATATCTACGGAGGAATATCTTTCTTCGTGAAACAATTCCTGCCACTGCCTTACCATTCCCAGATAGCAGTTATTCAGTATTAATATTTTAACTTCGGGATGATACTGCATTATGGTTCCCAGTTCCTGAATATTCATCTGAGCTCCTCCGTCTCCCATCACAGCAATAACAGGACGGTTTGTTTCTGCATAAGATGCTCCTATTGCAGCGGGAAGACAGAATCCCATGGTTCCCAGCCCACCGCTTGTGACATTGGTTCGGGAATGTTTGAACTGAGAGTATCGGCATGTCGCCATCTGATGCTGTCCTACATCTGTTACAATAATTGCCTCTCCATCTGTGATCTCATTCAACTGGCGGATCACTTCTCCCATTGTAATCTCACCTTCTTCAGGGTAAAGTTCCCTATGAATCAGATTAATGCTTTCAATTTCATGACATTTTTTAAATCTTTTATGCCAGTGATGATGTTCTCTTTTTACAATCTTTTCTGTAAGAAGAGGAAGCGTATGTTTGCAGTTTCCAAGAACAGGAACATCTGCTTTTACATTTTTATTGATCTCTGCGTTATCAATATCCAGATGAACAATCTTTGCCTGTTTTGCATACTGATCCAATCTTCCGGTCACACGGTCATCGAACCGCATTCCTACAGCAACCAGAACATCACATTCGTTGGTTAATATATTCGGGCCATAGTTTCCGTGCATTCCTACCATTCCTACCGCTTGTGGATGATGAGTTGGAATAGCACTCATTCCCAGAACCGTCCATGCTACCGGAATTCCTGATTTTTCGGCAAACTGTAAGAACTCCTTTTCAGCTTTTCCGAGCATAATCCCCTGTCCTGCAATAACAAATGGCTTTTCGGCATTATTGATCAACGCTGCAGCTTTTACGATATTTTCCATACATGGATCGGGATCCGGTTTATAGCTGCGTAATGTGTGGCATGGTGAATAGCCTTTATAAGCAACAGACTGCAGCTGGGCATTTTTAGTCACATCAATCACTACGGGACCGGGACGGCCTGACTTTGCAATGTAAAATGCTTTTGCCAATACTTCGGGAAGCTCGTGAGCATCCGTCACCTGATAATTCCACTTGGTAACCGGGCTTGTGATGTTCATAACGTCTATTTCCTGAAAGGCATCAGTTCCGAGAAGGTGTTCAAAAACCTGTCCCGTAATACATACCAAGGGAGTATTATCGAGTAAAGCATCAGCCAGTCCCGTAACGAGATTAGTTGCTCCCGGGCCGCTGGTAGCCAATACAACACCAACTTCTCCTGAGACTCTTGCAAGACCTTGTGCCGCATGCACTGCTGCCTGCTCGTGACGTACAAGGATATGTTTCAGGTTTTCTTTATAATCGTAAAGGGCATCATAAATAGGGATAATAGCACCTCCCGGATATCCGAAAACGGTTTTCACTCCTTCCTGAAGAAAGGCTTCAAGAATGATCCGGCTTCCGCTCAGTTGTATTTCTGTTGATAAATTCGGGTTTTCCATATTTTTTATTGAGTGATTTCGTCTGTTACACAGCCTTCTGCCGCTGATGATACGGTTAAAGCATATTTATAAAGCAATCCTTTCTGTACTTTAAGAGCTGGTTTTTGCCATCCTTTTTTCCTTCTTTCTATTTCTTCTTCTGAAACTTTGAGCTGTATAGTATTGTTGACAGCATCAATTTCAATCAGGTCATTATCGTTTACAAAGGCTATCAAACCTCCTTCGTGCGCTTCGGGAGTGATGTGTCCTACTACAAAACCATGAGTTCCTCCGCTGAATCTTCCATCTGTAATCAAGGCTACACTGCTTCCCAGGCCTGCCCCGATCAGCGCGCTCGTGGGTTTCAGCATTTCAGGCATTCCGGGAGCACCTTTCGGACCTTCATGACGGATGACAATCACATCGCCATGCCGGACGGTTCCATCCTGAATTCCTCTGATCAGATTTTTTTCGCCATCAAATACACGCGCTTTTCCTACGAAACGTTCTCCTTCTTTACCTGTAATCTTTGCTACACTTCCTTTTTCAGCAAGATTTCCGTATAATATTCTCAGGTGCCCTGTTTCTTTTACAGGTTCTGATAATGGTTTAATAATTTTTTGAGTCGTAAAATCCAGATCGGGAACATTTTCTAAATTCTCTGCAACTGTTTTTCCGGTTACCGTTAAACAATCCCCATGTAATAATCCCTGATTTAAAAGGTATTTCATTACTGATGGTATTCCTCCGTGCTCATACAGATCCTGCATCAGGTATTTCCCGCTTGGCTTTAAATCTGCCAGCACCGGAGTTTTATCACTCATCTTCTGGAAATCATCCTGAGTAAGTGGTACTCCCACACTTTTTGCCATAGCTATAAAATGCAGAACGGCATTGGTACTTCCTCCAAGAATAACAATCATGCGCAGCGCATTTTCAAAAGCTTTGCGGGTCATGATATCCGAAGGTTTAATATCTTTTTCCAATAATATTTTCAGGTATTTTCCTGCTTCAAGACATTCTTCCTGTTTTTCTTTGCTTAAAGCTGGATTGGAAGAAGAATACGGAAGACTCATTCCTAAAGCCTCTATCGCGGAAGCCATTGTATTGGCTGTATACATTCCACCACATGCACCAGCTCCGGGGCAGGAATTTTTCACAACCCCATCAAAATCTTCTTCCGTAATTTCTCCTGCAATCTTTTTCCCCAATGCTTCAAAAGCAGAAACAATATTAAGCTGTTCACCTTTATAGCAACCTGGAGCAATCGTTCCTCCGTACACCATGATGGATGGTCTGTTCAGCCTTCCCATCGCAATGATGGTTCCCGGCATATTTTTGTCGCATCCCGGCAATGCGATTAATCCGTCGTAATATTGTGCTCCACAGATGGCTTCGATGCTGTCTGCAATTACATCACGGCTTACCAGAGAATAGCGCATTCCATCTGTTCCATTACTCATTCCGTCACTTACTCCGATGGTGTTAAAAATCAATCCGGCTAATCCATGATTCCATGTTCCTTTTTTTACGACCTGAGCCAGATCATTCAAATGCATATTACAAGTGTTCCCGTCATAGCCCATACTGGCAATTCCGACCTGAGCCTTATGCATATCTTCTTCTGTAAATCCTATCCCGTACAACATGGCTTTGGCTGCGGGTTGTTCGCTATTTTGCGTGAATGTTTTTGAATATTTATTTAACATACTTTTCCTACATTTTCTATTCTTTTCCCTTTCTTCAAATAGAGTTCTTTACTAAATTTTGATCCAAAACTACATTTTGTAATATTCTTTTCATTTTCGTTTTTTCCAAAAACTACAATATTCAATTGTTTAAAAAACGAATTTATTTATTTGATAATCAAATGTTTATACTCTTAAAATTTACAATGACAGAACTCTTACCAATTTCAAATATGCCTGTTGTACTCTCCTGCTCGCCGTATTTTCCCAATTTTTGGAAAATGGAACATCATCAAGTGAATCCAGGGCAACAATTTCTGCTGCCGTACCACAGAAAAAGCCTGCATCTGCACCTCTCATTTCTTCAGGTTTGAAAAAAGTTTCCTTTACAGGGATAGCTAGCTCATTACAAATTTCCATAACGGTTTGTCTTGTAATGCCCGGAAGAATACTTCCTTTGGCCGGAGTATATAAAAACCCGTCTTTTTCATAGAAAACATTGGCACCTGAGCTTTCGGCAACATTTCCGTTTTCATCCAGAACCAGCGCTTCATCATATCCTTTATCTCTGGCATCCTGACAGGCTAATATGGAGTTTACATAATGCCCTCCTACTTTGGCTTCCACCTTGAATGCCTTAGGATTAGGACGTTGAAAAGGGGAAGTCATAATTTTCATTTTATCTGCCAGATAGCCGTTGTTCCATTCCCATGCGAGAAGAGACAGATAAGATTTTTGTCCTTTTGAAAGTGACATATTGGGCGAACACGTAACCAACGGACGGATATAAGCATCTGTAAATCCATTACGATCCAGAAGTTCATAGGTAAGTTCTGTAAGCTGATTTACGGAATAATCGAAGGGCATATGCATTAATTCAGCTGATCTTTTTAGTCTTTCATAATGCTCTTTTGCTTTGAAAATCCGGGTTCCGTGGTCTGTGCTGTAGGATTTAATGCCTTCAAAGACAGAGTAACCATAGTGAAGTGATTGGCTGTAAAGATCAGTTCCCGCATCTTTCGCTTTCATAAATTTTCCGTCAAAGTAGATGGTCGTGTCGTCGTTGTAATACATGTTATAGAAGTTTAAAAAATTAACAAATGGAAATAAAAAAAGCCCTCTCACGCTGTGAGAGGGCTCAATATATGTACAGTCATACACCTTCCTTCTCACAGCCGTAAGGGAATAATAATGACGATAATAATTACTGTTAATAAATGGTACATACTTTTATACTATAAAAAATTAAAAACAAAAAAACCGTTTCATAGTTGAAACGGTTTTATATATAATTTAAATTAAAATCTATTTAAAATGCCGTTTCCTTACTGTTGTTAATGACAACAGCAATAATAGAAATGACAATAATATTTTTCTGATTCGTAAAATTCATATTGCAAATGTATAAACTTTTTAATTACTCACAAGTTTTTTTTGCACTTTTTATTTTTTTCGTAAAAAATGGTTCAGTGTTTCCTTTGCTTCAGCCACATCGTGAACCCTCAAAATTTTTGCTCCCTGTTCCAATACTTTCATGTGCAGTTTCTGTGTTTCCTCATTAATATCCAGCGGTGATTTTCCCAAAGGCCTGTAGATAAATGACTTTCTGGAAATCCCTATCAGCAAAGGAAATTTTCCGAATCCGAGATATTCAACTTCATGGATCATTTTCATCTGGTCTTCCACTGTTTTCCCGAAACCAAAACCGGGATCAAGAATGATATCATTCACTCCTTTTTCTAAAAGTTCTTTTGTTTTTTTAGCAAAATACTGGTTCACTTCCAGCGTAATATCTTCAAATTTTATTTTATCATGCATGGTTTCATAAGAAGGATTTACATGCATCAGAATGTAAGGCAACCTCGTTTCAGCAGCTGTATCAAACATTTCTGTATCATACTGACCTCCAGAAATATCATTAATCAGATCAATTCCTTCATTAAATCCGAATTTTACAGTTTCTGCGTAAAAAGTATCCAGGGAAATCAGCGTTTCCGGAAACTCTTTTTTAATCTGAGAGATGGTATTTCCGATTCTGCTGATCTCTTCTTCAGCACTTAAAAATTCTGCATTGGGACGTGTAGACTGTGGTCCGATATCCAGTATTTCAGCTCCGTCCTTCAAAAGTTTTTCAGCGTGTTTCAACGCTGATTTTTCATTATTGAATTTTCCGCCATCAGAGAAGGAATCCGGGGTCATATTGAGGATTCCCATGATTTTCGGGGTGTCCAGTTGTACCAGTCTACCGTTGCAGTTGATTGAATGATTTGGAGGGTTTGAGTGTGAGAGAGTTTTAGGGTTGGAGAGCATGAGATTATTATTGATGAGGGTAGATTATAAATGATGAATGATTTTTGATGAATGATTTTTGTAGTGCAAAATTAGTGATTTATGAGTTTTAAATGAGAAATTAGAAGCTAGAAGTTAGAAATTAACGGTTGAAAGTTAGAAGCTAAATGAGCCCTTTTAAACCTCAAAACTAGATCAATCGGATATTGAAACTCTTTCCTCAAATACTCTCTAACCCTAAAAACCCCTCAAACTCTCAAACCCAACAACTCGAATCCCGAAACTCTAAAACTCTCCCCCCTCAACCCTTCAGACCCACAAACTCAGCTTATCAAATTGAAAAATCTAAAACCGAATTCGTATATTTGGAAGATTAAGAAGATTTATGTTAAAAACATCAGTACAGTTTGAGAAAGTTATCAGTCAGTGCCGTGATCTTTTCGGCAAAAAATTGCAGGATTATGGTGCGGCATGGAGGGTTTTAAGACCAAGCTCCATTACGGATCAGATTTATATTAAAGTCAACAGGATCCGTACGCTGCAGATGACTGATAAAAAAATGGTGGATGAGAGTGAAGAAGATGAATTTATCGCCATTGTGAACTATTCTATCATTGGACTTATTCAGCTGGAGAAAGGCCTTTCCAATGATTTCAATGAAAATAAAGAAGAAATTTTAGGTCTTTATGATAAGTATGCCAATGAAGCAAAAGCTTTGATGGAAAGAAAAAATCATGATTATGGTGAGGCATGGAGGGATATGAGAATTTCTTCAATCACAGATCTTATTTATCAGAAAGTATTAAGAACTAAACAGATTGAGGACAATCAGGGAAAAACCATTGTTTCGGAAGGGCTTGATGCCAACTATTTCGATATGCTGAATTATGCAGTCTTCTGCCTGATCAAATTCTCAGAAAAAGAAAATCAATTCGAACCCAAAAATATTTAATATGCTCAAAGGTTTATTACGCTTTATTATTGCTGTTATTTTTATCCTTTCAGGCTTTGTAAAAGCCGTGGATCTGGTAGGTTTTTCTTTCAAAATGGAAGAATATTTCGCACCTCCGGTTTTCAACATGCCATTTTTAGAAAAGTTTGCCCTGTTATTTTCCATTATTGTAGTGGTACTGGAGCTTTTCTTAGGATTTATGCTGCTGCTTAAATTAAAGCTTAAATTTACCTTATCCATATTAATTGCACTTTGTATTTTCTTCGGATTTCTTACTTTTTACTCAGCGTATTTCAATGTTGTAACAGATTGTGGATGTTTTGGAGATGCTATCAAATTCACTCCTTGGCAGAGCTTCTTAAAAGACGTTGTGCTGCTGGTAGGATTGATTATTTTATTCATCCTTTACAGAAAAGATTTCCGTAAAAAAGATGAATATGGAGTTACTCCGAAAGAGTCTTCCAACACATTTAAATATATCCTTTTAACAGTATTTTCTTTAGGAATGATTTATGTTATGGCTCAAGGAATTATGCATGAACCGATCATAGATTTCCGTGATTATAAAATAGGAACAGACATTAAAGCTGAAAAAGCAAAAATTGATAAAAATCCTTCCGAATATAAAACTTTCTACACATTGAAAAATCAGAAAACAGGAGCTGTTGTAAAAGTAAATCAGGATGATTATATCAAAAAAACAGAATACTGGGCAGAAGGCTCTCCATGGAAAATTGAAGATGGGAAAAATGAATCTGTCCTGATCAAAGAAGGATATAAATCTGAAATTGTAAAATTCAAGATTGAAGATCCTACAGGAATGGAAGTTACCCAGGAAATCATCAACGCACCAAAAGCCGTTCTTGTTTTCTCCTATCATCCAAAAGATGTTCCTGCAGACCTGCTTCAGAAAGTGGAAACGAAAGTAAATACACAGAAAGGTGCTCTTATCTACGGAATTTCTACAGAACCGAATACTTTTAAAACTATCAAAAATGTACTAATGGACGGAACTGCCATCAAAACAATAGCAAGAAGCAATCCGTTTGTCCTGATCCTTGAAAATGGAAAAATTGTAGATAAACAACCTGCAAAGGACTACGTTAATTAATTATAAATGATGAATGATGAACGATAAATGATCTTTTTGACGAGAGCCAATCGTTGATCAATTATCAATTATCAATTATCAATTATCAATTATCAATTATCAAATTTAAACACTAAACTTAAACATATAAAAGCTCATGCAAAAATCAAATAAATCAATCGCCGGCTATCATTTATTAATGATTCTTTCTTCTGTGGACGGAGAGTTTGCCCCTGAGGAAGGAATGCTGGTACAGCAATACCTGGCGGATGAATTTCCTTTCAGAATGAACCTTGACAATGAATTGGATACATTGGCCCTTTTACAGCCTGAGGAATGGAAAGATCATTTTGAGTTCCATGCAAGATGTTTCCATGATGATTCTACAGAGGATGAACGTGTGAAATTTGTTCAGTTTGCAAAATCTTTGATCAAAGCAGACAATAAAGTAACTGAGGAAGAGCACACCTTCTATGTTCTACTGAAAAACCTTTGGGGATTATAAACCATTACGAAAAAATAAAATAAATCTATATCTAAATCTTATGAGAAGAAAAATAGTTGCAGGAAACTGGAAAATGAACAAAAATGTAATTGATGCACAACAATTAATGATTCAGTTACTAAGCTATAAAAACAATAACGCTACCAACTGTGAAGTTTGGATTGCTCCGCCAGCATTGTATTTGATGATGGCGAAAGATATTTTTGAAAAGGATGAGATCGGTGTATTTTCTCAGGATATGAGCGAGCATGAAAGCGGCGCTTATACTGGTGAAATTTCTGCAGATATGCTGGAATCTATCGATGCTACCGGTTCATTAATCGGGCATTCTGAAAGAAGGCAATATCACGGAGAAACAGATTCTCACTGTAACAGAAAGATCAAACTGGCTCTTGATAAAGGTCTTATTCCTGTTTACTGTAATGGAGAAACACTTGAACAGAGAAAAGCAGGGCAACACCTTGAAGTCGTAAAAAACCAGACTGAAGTAGCTCTTTTCACGCTTTCTGCTGAAGAAATCAAAAAAGTGGTGATTGCTTACGAACCGGTTTGGGCTATCGGAACAGGAGAAACAGCAAGTCCGGAGCAGGCTCAGGAAATCCATGCTCACATCAGAAATATTATTGCTTCAAAATACGGACAGGAAGTTGCTGACGAAGTTTCTATTCTTTACGGAGGTTCTGTAAAACCAGACAATGCAAAAGAAATCTTCTCTCAGCCGGATATTGACGGAGGTCTTATCGGAGGAGCGGCTTTGAAACTGGAAGACTTCTCTAAAATCATTGAAGCTTTTAACTAAAATTTCATTTAGATAAAAATAAAAACGGCGGAATCTTCGATTCCGCCGTTTTCCGTTAAAAAAATCTAATTATTGAATATCGACTACATACATTGTTCCCTTGTCTACTTTACCCGTTTTAGGTAAAATTTTGGCTTTTGGATTTCCGTTTCCATCATCTACCACTCCAAAGTCATCATCATTGAAAACAGCCAGTTTATTATTTCCCAGATAAACAATTCCCTCGAATTTATCATGTTCATAACCCAGTTTTGCTACCAGATCTACGGCTAATGTTTTTGTAACAGCTTTTATCCCGGCATTGGTAATTTCGTCCCATGAACATTGTTCTAAAGCTTTTCCATTGATTTTCATTCCGTCAACAGCGCTGATATCGGCTCCGTTTACATCTGTTGCATTGCTCAGATTGATTCTGTATACTTTTTTGATTCCGCCCTGGGAACCGAAATTTCCATCTCTTTCAATCACCAGGAATTCACTGTTACTTATTGCTGTAATATCACAAACCGAATCAGTAGCACCTCCATCCTGCTTATATAGAAACTGTTTAGTCTGCCCTGTAACAGTATCAAATGTGACAATTCTCGTTAAAGTTTTATTGGTAGCCAATGCCTTACTGGGAACATACATCATCGACTGCATGGTTCCTATCAGCGTTCTTCCGTCCGGGCTCATACAAAGCCCCTCCATTCCTCTGTTGGCTCTTCTTTTCGCTAAAACAGCAGGTAACTTTCTTGGTCCTGTATTTACTCCGATCGGGCTTATTCTTTCCATCTCCATTCCATCTGCACTGTAATGGACGATATGCGGTCCGTATTCATCGGAAACCCAGAATGTACCGTCAGCGGCAGCAACAATACTTTCGCTGTCAAGACCATACTGATCAGTACCTAAGACATTTCCGGAAGCATCATACGCGATCTCACCTGTACTTCCCATTCCTGAAGGGTTTGGAAGACCTGTAACAGGCTGCCCGGAAGGATTTTTAAGTTTAATATATTTGATGACCTCTACATTTCCGTCGGCATTGATTTTAAAATGCATAATAGTTGGAGTGAAATTAGGAGCAAGAAACTTTTTTCCATTCTGGAAGTCCGTATTGGGACCTCTGTCTGTAATGACATAGAACTCCCCTTTTCTTGTTGGATGAGCGGCAGCACCGGAACCAAAACCTCCGTTGATAACATCCACTCCGTTTATAGTAGCCAGTTTTGTAAAGGGAAACTCCTGAGGCAGTTTGGAATAATTAATATCCTGATTAATTATGGCTGTATCATCATCACTTTTACATGAAGCCCATACTGCCAGCACGACTGCAGACCATAGTAATTTTTTCATATTCACTTTTATGGCTGCGAAAGTATAAATCGATTGTAAACTGATCTTAAATATAATGATAATTGTTTTTTAACAATACTGATGAATGTGCTATTTACAACCACCCCGTCAAAAATTCTTTGAATTTTTGCCACCCCTCCGGAGGATGGGAATTTTTACGTCTTCAGTTGGAATTTGGCCAGCATTGTAGATTTCTTGTGAAGTATTTTTTTCGGGATTATTGCGGCCGGATTTCTTCGGAATGATAAGCTGTATGGATAAACCTCCATTCCAATTGTGTCATTCTGCAGAATCTAAATAGTGAAATTTAAAATATCATCCAACAAAAAAACCGCACCAGATTGGGTGCGGTTCTCATGATTATATCATCAATTATTTTTTCTCAGTAGATCTTTGTAAAACCTCATCTACCATTCCGTAACCTTTAGCTTCTTCAGAAGTCATCCAGTAATCTCTGTCAGAAGATTTTTCTACCCACTCATACGTTTGTCCTGAGTGATGACCGATGATTTCATAAAGCTCCTGCTTCAGTTTCAACATTTCTCTTAAGTTGATCTCCATATCAGAAGCAACTCCCTGAGCACCTCCTGAAGGCTGGTGGATCATTACTCTTGAATGCTTAAGCGCAGAACGTTTTCCTTTTTCTCCGGCAACCAGTAATACAGCTCCCATTGAAGCAGCCATACCTGTACAGATTGTCGCTACATCCGGCTTGATGATCTGCATGGTGTCATAAATACCCAGACCCGCATATACACTACCACCAGGAGAGTTGATG
The DNA here is from genome assembly GCF_050470705.1 of Chryseobacterium sp. NRRL B-14798. Lineage (NCBI taxonomy): Bacteria > Pseudomonadati > Bacteroidota > Flavobacteriia > Flavobacteriales > Weeksellaceae > Chryseobacterium > Chryseobacterium sp. NRRL B-14798. The sequence goes on from NZ_JBFLUL010000005.1 coordinate 3,689,157, forward strand.
TAGATCTGAATATCTTTTGAAGGGTCAGCACTTTCCAGGAATAAAAGCTGAGCCGTAACGATGTTTGCTACCTGATCATCAATACCTGTTCCCAGGAAGATAATTCTGTCCATCATCAGACGGGAGAAAACGTCCATCTGAGCAACGTTCAATCTTCTTTCTTCCATGATGTACGGAGTAAGATTCGTTGGGCCATACATTCCCATATACTGATCGGTAACCAAACCGTTGTTTCCTAAATGTTTTACAGAGAAGTCTCTGAATTCCTTTTTAATGTCCATATTTCTATTATGTATTATTTTTTAAATATTCTCGAAGTTTAAATTACAATATTTATTCCTAAAATTTTATAGGACTTTTTGTCACAGAATATCCAAAAATCTGACTCTTGTTTATCTCTTCCTATCTACATAAATCCCTTTGATTGGTGAATATTCTATGATATTGCTCAACCGTATGGAAGCCTGCTTTAAAAGCGTGATTTTTTTGATCAGCTCATAATATTTTACCTCATCCGTATTGCTGTACTGATCAAGCTCTTTGGCTGTTTCCTTGATCAGATAATCAATATACCGGTACTTATGTAACAGAACATCTCCCTGGATCTGATCTGCCACTTTATCACCATAGTTGGGAGGATAAATATTTCTTGAAGCCCAGTTTTCAAGTTCATCCAGCGGGATTAAAGCATCTACAACCTTTGTGGTAATCTCTTCGTCCATAAAAGATACAAAAAAGTTTCCACTTCTGAGTTCATCCTTTTGAATTCCTTCTCTCACCTGATTGATAATAATCTCATTTTCTTTGACTAAAAATGTATACTGCTCTTCTTCAAAATGATGAAGAATTTCTTCAATAACGGTAATCTGATATTCCTCATTATTTTCATTCTTCCTTTTGAGAACAATATCTCCGAACATCAGCATATGATCTACCAGTTTATTCTCCATGAATAATACATCATACAGAAAAGGATCTTCTTTTTCCTTATCCAAAGGAACAATCTCCATTTTCGGAGCTGCTGCTTTTTCCTTCTGCTGCTGCTGAACATGATGCGTCTGATTCTGGGTGATCTGCTTCTGAACATCCAGCTCATTGAAAAGACTCTGTTCGGAAAGCCCGAATTTATTGGAAACCTCTTTCAGATAAACCTCTCTTTTCAGGGCATTTTGTACGAAAGAGACAGATTTTACAATATCTCTGATTGCTTCAGCCTTTTTAATCGGATCATTTCCGATATCTCTCAGGAGAATTTCCGCCTTGAAATCGATGAAATCCATCGCTTCATTTTCGATGTACTTTTCAACGTATTCCTGCGGATGTTTTCTGGCAAAGGAATCCGGGTCATCTCCATCAGGGAAAAGCAAGACACGGATATTCATTCCCTCAGTCAGCAACATATCAATACTTCGGAAACTGGCTTTGATACCGGCATTATCACCGTCAAAAAGAATCGTTACGTTTTCCGTAAGCCTCTTAATAAGTTTGATTTGTTCTGTCGTCAAAGACGTTCCGGAACTTGCCACTACATTTTCAATTCCGGACATATGAAGGGAAATCACGTCCATATACCCTTCCACCAAAAGACAGGCATTCTTTCTTGAAATCGCCTGCTTGCTCTGGTTTAATCCATAAAGAACATTGGATTTATGGTAGATCTCCGTTTCCGGGGAATTGAGATATTTTGCAGTTTTGACATTATTCTTCAGAATCCTTGCTCCAAAGCCTAAAACCCTGCCAGAAAAACTGTGAATAGGGAAAATAACCCTTTCTCTAAAACGGTCTACGCCTGCAGGAGTATTTTCAGGAAAAATAGAAAGTCCGGATTTCTCAAGAATTTCTTTATTATAACCTTTTTCAAGCGCATAAGCCGTGAAAGCATTCTTTTTCTCCGGAGAATATCCCAGCTGGAATTTCTTAATGATATCATCCCTCAACTCCCTTTCTTTGAAATAAGAAAGTCCTATGCTTCTGCCCTCCTGATCATCCCAAAGGATCTCCTGAAAATAAGTATTGGCAACCTCATGGATTTTATACAGCAGATCTTTTTCTGTCTGGGCATTTTTTGCTTCTTCAGAAATTTCCCGCTGGTCTTCTTCAATTTCAATTCCGTATTTTTTTGCAGCATGGCGGAGTGCTTCAGGATACGTAAAGTTCTCAATTTCCATCAGGAAAGAAATGGCTGTTCCTCCTTTTCCTGTAGAGAAATCCTTCCAGATCTGCTTACTGGCAGAAACTACAAAACTGGGTGTTTTTTCATCATGAAAAGGACTGAGCCCCTTGTAATTAGACCCTGCTCTTTTCAACTGCACATATTCGCCCACAATCTCTTCAACGCGGATCGTGGAGAATATCTTATCAATGGTCTGTTTGGAAATCATAGTACAAAAATACACATAAAAAAAAACCTTACAATTATATAATACAAGTGCATTATATTTAGTAAGTTTTATCATTATTTTTGCAAAATAAATTTGCTACTATATGCAGTTCACTATCAATACAATCGAAGACTGGCAGGAAGTTGTTGACACCATCATTCCTCAATTACAACATAATATTCTTTTATTAAAGGGAAACCTGGGAGCAGGTAAAACCACATTCACTCAATTTCTGCTTAAAAACATGGGCAGTAATGACGAAGTAAACTCTCCCACTTACTCTATTGTCAATGAATACAATACCGAAAAAGGGAAAGTATTTCATTTTGATCTTTACCGCTTAAAAAACATTGAAGAAGTCTATGATATCGGAATTGAAGAATATCTGGACAACTCTTTTTTATGCATCATCGAATGGCCGGAAGTCTATGAAGAGGACCTTTACGGTCTTAACTACCATACAATGAGCATTGTAAATACGGGTGAAAACAGAGAGATTTCATTCGATTAAATATTATGTATCTTTGCTCATTAATTGAGTGTAAAAAAACAATCTGTAAGACATAATTTAATTTAAGGATGAGTACAAATATTTTTACTCCTTTCACAGAAGAAGAATTAATGCCGAAAGAGGAAAAATTGGAGGTTATAAAGAAAGGGAAACAGTTCAGTATTGGAATTCCTAAAGAAACCTGTCTCAACGAAAGGAGAACCTGTATTACTCCTGACGCCGTACAGGTGTTGGTAGAGCACGGCCATGAGATCATTATTGAATCAGGGGCCGGACAAGGTTCATTTTTTACAGATTTACAGTATTCCGAATCTGGAGCGAAGATCACCAATGATCCAAAAGAAGCTTTCGGGCAGGATCTTATCCTGAAGGTGAACCCTCCTACAGAAGATGAAATTGAGTACATGAAGCCTAATACGTATCTGGTTTCGGCACTTCAAATTAATCTTAGAGACAAGGAGTATTTCTTAAAGCTTGCAGAGAAAAAAATAAACGCCATCGCTTTTGAATTTATCGTTGATGAATACAAGCAGCTGGCTTTGGTAAGATTAGTCGGGGAAATTGCAGGAACCGTTTCAATCTTATATGCCTCCGAATTATTAGCCTTATCAAACGGGTTAATGCTGGGAGGAATTACAGGAGTAAGACCCGCAGAAGTTGTTATCCTTGGAGCCGGAATTGTAGGTGAGTTTGCTACAAAAGCAGCCATTGGTTTAGGAGCAAGTGTAAAAGTTTTCGATAATTCTTTATCCAAGCTTAGAAGGCTTCACACGATTGTTGACAGCCGCGTACCGACTTCTATTATTGATCCTAAAGAGCTCAGCAAAAGTTTAAGACGTGCCGATGTAGTAATCGGAGCACTTCCAAGATTGAACATGACCCCTATCGTTACTGAAGATATGGTGATGAAAATGAAAAAAGGCAGTGTCATCATCGATATTACCATAGACAACGGTAAAGTGATCGAAACTTCAGAGCTTACCACCATGGAAGATCCTTATGTCATCAAACACGGTGTCATCCACTGCGGACTTCCGAATCTTACCTCAAGAATGCCGAGAACCACCACCAAGGCCATCTCGAATTTCTTCCTTTCCTATATTTTAAATTATGACGAAGAGGGCGGCTTTGAAAACATGCTGATCCGCAAAAATGAAATGAAGCAGAGCTTATATATGTACAAAGGAAGACATACCAAGAAGATCATCTGCGATCGTTTCGGACTTACGTACCACGATATCAATCTTTTAATTTTCTAATGAAGAAACTGAAATTTTATGCAATAGGCTTCGTTCCGGGGCTTTTGATCGTATTTTTTATTTTAAACAAAAAGGGAGCAAGCTGCAGCGGATATTTACCGAACAGCCGTGTGATTGCTGAAAGTCTTTCCAAAGAATTCAAATATTCTGAAGAAGCTAAAAATGCAATGGCAACCTACAAGATTGATGAGAAATTTATAAAAGACAGCATCATTACCAACGGAAAGGTAGATTTTGACCGCAGCCATGCACAAAAGAAACCATGTCCGGACTATCTTTTAACCTATCCTGAAAAAAATCCGTCTTATGAGATCACTTTTGAAAAGTGTGAAGAAACCGTGACAGTGAACGGTCTTAAGAAACTTAAATAGTTTTCAAAAACAAGCTATGGACGGCAATTACTACATGATTCATGATTATCTGATATTCATCGGAGTTTTTGCCATTTTTCTGTTTCTGACAATAAGCATTTATCTCTACAGCCAGAATCAGAAGCTGAAACAGAGAAATACCAAATTATCGGAAACCAACAAACTTATTGAGCAGCACCTGAATGAAGTCCGTCTGGAACATATCGGCACAAAGCTGAATCCGCATTTGTTTAAAAATATTCTGAATTCGGTGCAGTCTCATGCATATCAGACGTATATGTCACTGGATAAGCTGGCCAATGTGCTGGATTATATTTTATACGAAAGCAACAATAAGTATGTAAGCCCGAAAGAAGAGCTTAATTTTGCTTTAAGCCTTATTGAAATTAATAAAATCAAGATCAATCCACTTTTTGACTTCAGAATTAAATCCAGGATCAATAAATCTGATGCTTTGTATGAAGAAAAGGTATTTGCTCCGCTTATCTCTGTGGATCTTATTGAAAATGCCTTCAAACATACAGATTTTCTTGCTCAGGATTCTTTTATTTCTATTTATATGGAGCTTGAAGATGGAATTTTCACTATGAAAGTCAGCAATAAAGCTTCTCTGAAAAATATTCTGGAGAAGGAGAAAAGCGGTTTCGGAAGCCAGTCTTTTGATCAAAGGCTTAAAATGATCTACAGTACCCATTATCAGCTGGAAAGAAGTTCAAAAAACGGAATCTTTACGGCGGAATTAAAAATCAATTTAGGAGAATTCTATGATAAAATGCGTTATTCTGGATGATGAATTACTGGCCATCAGTTATTTAAAACTTCTATGTGAGCAGATTGAGAATGTAGAGGTGGTAAAAGCATTCAATGATCCTAAAATTTTTCTGAATGAAATAGACAACCTCGACTGTAATCTGTGCATTCTGGATATTGAAATGCCCGGAATGACAGGTCTTCAGGTGGCTGAGATTATTTCAGGTTCTAAAAAAATCATCTTTACAACAGCTTACAAAGAATATGCTGCTGAAGCTTTCGATTTGAATGTGGTGGATTATGTAAGAAAACCCATCAAAAAAGAAAGACTGATTCAAGCTTTCGAAAAAGCTAAAGAACTGGTAGAAAATGCTCCTAAAAAAACTTTTATCGAGTGGAATACCAATATTGGAAAAACCGTTATATTCACAGAGCAGATTTCTTACATCAAAACCTCTGAAATAGACAGCAGAGACAAAGATATCATCCTCAGCGACGGCACTACCATCGTCTTAAAAAACCTGAATTTCAAAAACCTTCTGGAAATGCTGCCATCAAAAGATTTTGCTCAGGTCAACAAAAAAGAAATTATCGCATTGTCTTCCATTAAGGTATTTTCAACCAACGAAATTATTACCACCATTCCTGCGGAAGATCACTCTTTTCTGAAACTTCAGATCGGAGATGCTTATAAAAATTCATTGATGGAGCTCTTCGGAAAATAGATCTTTTCAAATCTTTCCGGTTTCATTACAGAATATAAGTCCTTTATTACAACTCCCCTTTTTCAGTATTGAATCCCTTTAATTTTGTATGGAATTAATTGATTTTATAATGAAAAACTTTTTCTATGCTGCAGGACTTCTCCTATCCGGCTTGTGTTTTTCCCAGGAAGCCTCTTCAAAACTGAAGATCTCTTTTTTTGACGGAATAGCAATAGGCGGATATGTAGATCATGGTGCTTATCTCAACTTTACAGGTCCAAATGTAAGTCTTACCCATAAAAGCGTAAAATTCATTGTTGGAATGCTTCCTTCTCTGAGAATTAAAGAAGACCATTCTTCCGGAACCAAAAACAGTCCTATTATGCCTACACTGGGAGCAGGTCTTACTGTGGTCTATAAAAAAATAGCCTTCCAGATTCCTGCCTACTATAACGCTAAGACAGCAGATCTGAATGGGAACTGGAAAATAGGATTTGGAATGGGTTATTCGTTCAAATAGATTTTATTACATTTTTTAGAACATTCATTACATTTTAAAAAAAAGAGTATTTAACATAACTATATTCTTTTCAACTTTGCATAAAATATTGGAATCATGAATTTGGGGAAATACAAAAATTTAATTTTCTACATTACCACCATCGCAGTCTTTTCCGCTCTGATGTATTATTTCATCATTGAAGGGCAGACGCTGGAAGTAAAAGAAAATATCGTTGCCAATACCAGCAGCGGCTCTACCTGGGATAATTTCCTGGAATCATTCAAAACCAATCTTCACCATCCGCTTGCGCTATTATTGGCGCAAATTGTCACTATTATTATGACAGCAAGGCTTTTCGGATGGATTTGTATGAAAATAAAACAGCCTACGGTTATCGGAGAAATGATTGCAGGGATTGTACTCGGTCCTTCACTTGTGGGAATGTACTTCCCTGAGTTTTCCGCCTTTCTTTTCCCAAAAGAATCATTAGGCAACCTTCAGTTTCTGAGCCAGATAGGTCTTATCCTGTTCATGTATATTGTTGGAATGGAGCTGGATCTGAGTGTATTAAGGAAAAAAGCTCATGATGCGGTTGTCATCAGCCATGCAAGTATTATTATTCCTTTTGCTCTGGGAATAGGCCTTTCTTATTTTGTGTATCAGGAATTTGCTCCGGATGGTATCCAGTTTACCTCTTTTGCTTTATTTATAGCCATTTCGATGAGTATCACAGCATTTCCGGTACTGGCGAGAATCGTACAGGAAAGAAACCTCCAGAAAACCAAACTGGGAACAATTGTTATTACCTGTGCTGCTGCCGATGATATTACAGCATGGTGTATTCTTGCTGCCGTAATTGCTATTGTAAAAGCAGGTTCTTTTGCAAGCTCTATCTATGTGATTATCATGGCTGTTGCTTATGTATTTTTAATGATTAAAATTGTAAGACCCTTCCTGAAAAGAGTCGGAGACCTTCAGGCCGGAAAAAATACGATCAGCAAACCCATGGTGGCTATTTTCTTTCTGACATTGATCTTATCTGCATATGCTACTGAAGTAATCGGTATTCACGCTTTATTTGGAGCTTTTATGGCGGGAGCTATTATGCCGGAAAATACAAAGTTCCGTACCCTTTTTATTGATAAGGTAGAGGATGTGGCATTAGTACTTCTGCTGCCATTATTCTTTGTATTCACAGGACTCCGTACCCAGATCGGCCTGCTTAACGACAGCCATCTGTGGATGACCGCCGGATTTATTATTCTGACTGCGGTTCTCGGAAAGTTTGCCGGAAGTGCGTTGACGGCACGATTTGTAGGTATTAACTGGAAAGAAAGTCTGACGATAGGAGCTCTGATGAACACAAGAGGCCTTATGGAGCTTATTGTACTCAACATTGGATATGACCTTGGCGTTTTAAGCCCTGAAATTTTTGCAATGCTTGTAATCATGGCTCTCTTCACCACTTTCATGACTGGGCCTGCGCTGGATTTTATTAATTTTATTTTTAAATCTAAAAAGAATCAGGACGAGTCTGTTCAGGATAATGATTCCAAATACCGCGTTCTTCTCTCATTTGATAAACCGGAATCCGGAAGTACTTTGTTGAAACTTGCACACAATTTCACTCATAAAATGAACGGCAATAAAAGCATCACTGCGATGAATATTGCTCCGGTAGATGAAATGCATGCCTATGACATCAACGAGTATGAGGAGTCACAGTTTCAGAATGTCATTGAAACCTCTCACGATCTGAATCTGGAAGTCACTACCCTCTTCAAAGCGTCTACTGATATCGAAAGTGATCTTACCAGCATTACCAACAAAGGCCATTATGATCTTCTGCTGATCATGCTTGGGAAATCTATGTATGAAGGTAGTTTATTGGGAAGATTATTAGGCTTTACCACCAAAATTATTAATCCTGAAAAACTATTGAACACGGTAAAAGGCAAAGGAAATATATTCAACAATTCTCCTTTTGACGATTTTACCCTTCAGATTCTCGACAAAACCAATATTCCTGTAGGAATTTTGGTGGAAAAAGATTTTAAAGCAGCCGACAAAGTATTTGTTCCGATCTTCAATCTGAGTGATTTTTACCTTCTTGAATATGCGAAAAGGCTGATTAATAACAATAATTCCCAGGTTATCATTCTGGATGCGGCAGGACAGATCCGAAATAATATTGAAGTAAAAGAACTGATCAGAAGTATTGAACAGGTAGCCCCTAATCACATTACGCTGTACAATGAGAAGAAGATTGAGAAAGAATTCCTGAATTCTCATGACCTGATGCTCATCAGCAGTAAAAGCTGGAAAAACCTGATCGATACAAAAAGTCTATGGCTGTCTGATATCCCATCAACATTAATAATATCAAATCCATAACACAATAACACACACCGATATTTCTATTTCTATTGAAGCTGTAAATATTATTCGTTGTCTGTAAAGAAAAAACGGGTATATTTATGGCTTTAATTTTTTGGGACATGCTGATTAACAGTGAAAATGGAGTTATAGAACTGGAAGCCTTTGCTACCACACTTTATAAAGGAATGAGTCTTGATCAGCTGAAACAGTCTGATTTTTATAAAGAAAAGTATCATGATCTGTGGGATGTAAAAACCGGATATTTTTGGTATTATTTTAAGCCTGTAGAAATAAAGGGATATCAGGTATCTTTCAGTCTGTGCTTTTTTAAAGATCAGCTGGACATCATCCATATGAATACATGGGAAAACAGTGATGCCAAAGACTGGAATGAATGGACAGAGGAAAAAGAAATGAATATTTTCCGCCGGAATAATACTTTCCTGACCAAAGTCCTTGGAATATCACCCACCCAAAAAAAGAAAAAACCTTATCCCGGCTGCACCTTCAGATTTCCCTGGGGAGATGTGTGGTCGGTTTACGACCCGAGAAGCGCCGCCAGCTTTATGGGAATCAATTTTAATGAGGAGGAATAACAAATAAAAATAACTTATAACCAAAGAATAAGAGAACACTATGTGCCGATATGCCATGATGGTTTACAAAGGTCATTATGCCTGTTTCAACTGCCAGAAAACATTCAAACGCCGCCACCTGAAAGATGTGCACCGGGATGCTCAGACCTCTGTGGAAGCCAAGTGTCCGGAATGTGGGAATCTGATGGCCAATATGGGACTTGACTTTAAATCCCCGCCCAAAAATGATGATAAGCAATGGGCTCATATCCGGGATTTGTATATGGTTGGAATCACTTTTCATTCATGTGGATGCTCTGGTCCCGGATATATTCCCCAGGACCGTAAGGCCATTATTGATTATCTGGAAAAAGTTCGTTCAGAATACATGAAATCTCTGGTATTCTGGAGATACCGCATAGAGCCTGAAAATAAAAAAGAACGCGAACTGGACTATCAGAAAAACAGCTCACACCTATGGGCCGTCAACCGTAATGCTTTCAAAGAAACAGTGACCAATCAGGAAGGAATTAACTATTGGCTTAAAAGAATCAATGAAGTTGAGGAAAGACTCAATATCATCAAGGCTGATAAATCATAACGCTGCTATAGTTTACAAGCTTCAGAAGCCTTTTAAAATCCTCTTTGATTTTTTCCTCCTGCTCAGCGGGATAATCCGCACCGATACTAAATCCGCGTCCTGTAGTATTGGTGATCATAATGATATTTCCGTTTTCAAAATAATTCCTTGTTGTGATAACCTCGGACTTATTGAAATCAAAGGCTTCCGTGTCATTATTTTCTTTCATTGCTTTAGTGTCATAGAAAAGCGGTCGGTTATATTTATAATCTTTCTCGAAAACAAAAGAAAGCTGTCCGTTAAGAAGATAATATTCTGTCAGCTTCTGCCCGATTTCTCCATAATGTTTCGCAATTACCTTTTGCAGACCTTCATCTGTGTAATAAAATGTGGCCTCCCCGCCTTCTGCAGATTCTCCTTCAATATCTTTCTTTTTGACAGCAGTCCATTTTGTCACGGAATTGATTCTTTTAAAATTTGCCTGAATAGGTTTTATCCTATTTTTTAAACTCTTGTTTCCTGTTGTATCTTTCTCATTGTATGCTTCTCCCATCTTTACAGTATCCTGTGCTTGGATAGTGAAAAAAACAGGCGACTGATCTCCGGACTTCTGAGCATATGCAAAACTCAAACTGATCAATATTATGAAAACTCCATGCAAGAATCTATTCTTCATATTTTCTTTTTTATAGCTTTAAAATTAATAATAACTTTTGGTTGTACTGCATATAATGAAACCACAAAAGTTACAAATAACTGTTTTAGCTTTGAAAAACTTTATAACAGCTTAGATTCCTACAGAATGATACAATTGGAATACTTGTCTTACCATCAGTTTGCCATTCCGTAGAAATCAGGCTTGCATTAAAAAACATCAGAAGTCACAAATCTGGCCACCATGCCAACTGAAGACGTAAAAATTCCCATCCTCCGGAGAGGTGGTGAAAATTCAAAGAATTTTTGACGAAGTGGTTTCTTCACACCATCAGTTTTATGTCGTAATTCTACTACAATTTTTAAAATTTAACCCCAAAAATTCATTTCCAACAGAGTTTTTTAATAGCTTTATCTGATAATTCACATTGGATGGAAATTGATTTCTTACAATATAAGGTACGAAACGGAGACACGCTTACCTCCATCGCTTCCCGGCTGGGTATGACCAGTGAGGAGCTTAAGCTGTTTCATAATTCTCATTGCCCGAAAATGGATAAAGTCTGGTTTGAAAACCTTAATGACGTTAAAAATATTTTTGTCCCTACTCATTTTAAAACAGAATCGCAAAAGGAAAATGAATTGAATAACAATCTTCCCGGCCAGTTCTCTGATTCCTTTTGGGCCCAAACTTATAGTATTAATGAGACTTTTGAAACGTCTTTCGAATCTTCGGTTAACATCGATTATACCATTGATGTAAATCTCCGAAAAGACCAAAACACAGGTCTGTATATCCTTAGCTACAGTCAGAGAGACTTTAAATCCGGAGGAAATGAACCGGATGATAAGGTAAGCGGCCTTTCGATAGCCTGCATGAAAAGTATTATGCCGCTTGAATTTATTCTTAATGAACAAGGCAGGATAAAAGGATTGGCAGATCATAAAAAAATCACGGACACTTTTACCAGACAGCGTAAAGATCTTGAAGAGTTTTATGTAGGTGAAGTCGCTCGAAATTATATGGATTCTTTTGAAAGGAACATCAGCAATGAAGTGTTTTTATTACAACAATTTCAGAGTACACTGCTGTTTCAGACTCTGTTTCCCCAAACAGACTGGTTCAGGAGAAAAATAAAGTGGACAGAATCTTTTTATTTTGTACAGAATTCATTTCCGGTAGCCTGTGAAATTAAACCTGAACATAAAAATAAAGAAGAGGACTCTGTTTTAACTATTTTAAGCGGAAAAATCACTGAATTATGTACCTCACAGGAGATCATGCGCGGGATCAGGCTCAAAAAACCGGCTGCAAGACCTGCTTCAGGAAATATTGTATTAGAATACACCACTCACACTAAAAATAAGAATCTTCTTCATGCTAAAGCCTCGGTTTTACTCAGTCATGAAGAGGTATTGATACACCAACATCACATCAATATAACACAAGGATAATATGAAAAATTATGTCACACAAAAAGGCGATACTTTCAGTTCTCTGGCCCGGCAGTTTAAGCTGAAAAATGAAGGTATTTTAAAAACTTACCATAATCTCCACTGTCCGCCGGAAGATGTCATGCAGGAACCTGTTCCGGGAAAAACGATTTTGATTCCGGAAGATCCACAGCTCATGGCTGAGGAAACAGAACCTCAAAATATAGCTGCATCTTCCCAGGAGGAATCTACAGAAAATGTAGGTTCTGATGAAGGAAATTCAACGGAAGAAACCCCACAAAATGAAGAGCAGCCATCCGGAAAAACGGAACAACAAAGTGATAAACAAGAAAAGGAGGATCAAAAAGAAGACAGTGGTTCCAGTCCTCATGAAGGAAAATATTTCATTGTGCAGAAAGGAACCGTGCAATGTAATCAGGGATTTAAATTTCCAAAATTTAAAGTGACCAGCCATCAGAAACACTACTGGAATGATGAAGAAGGAAACGCTGATTATCTGGCCGTAACAGAGGATGATCTTCAGCTCGATCCTGCGGCACAGCCGTTTGGACAATGCAAGCTCAAGCCAACTTCGGGAGGATATCTTCCGTGTGCTTATGCTCCAGCCGGAAAGTGGCAGAAGACGTATGAAAAAGTAAAAGTGATGGGAAAAAGCTGTCTTACGGAAATCTCAGAACTCATGTGCAGTACGGGAGGGAAAATAACCATCCTTAAACACGGACAGCAAAGCGAAGTCGGTAAAAGCCAGGTTGCCAAAGCAAGTACGCAGGAACAGCAGGTTTATAATCCCGTTGTGGATTTTGATGAATTCAAGGAAGATACAAAAGATACAGACCAACTTTATTACAGCTAAGCCATGACAGGAACTATTATCGGGAATCAGAATCCTCTGGTAGGAACAACCTATACCTACGAGATAAAACCTTCAGGCCTTTCATTTGGTCTTAAAGGTGATTATGAATGGTATCTTTTTAAGAAACAAAAGAACGGAAGCTGGAAAGACATCACCGGAAAGCCCAAGACTGGTGAAAAGGTAACGTACAATTTTGGGGAAATAGCACTGGGAATAGAGTTTCAAATGAAAGTCTATGAAACTAAAAAAGGTATTTTACCTGGTCTTCCCTCTACCAGAGAACTGGCTGGAAGCTGTGTATTAATACCAACAAGCAACAAAGTTCCGAAGATTGATAAAGTAGTACTCTTCAACAGAGGAGCAAAAGACGTCAATAAAGCCAGCTACCGTGATACTCTTATTGCGCAGGCTCATTGTATTGCAATGTTTAATAAAGAGATTGAGTTTCATCTTTGGGAAGATGACGCTCCTGGAAAAGGGCACGATGCCAGTATTAACAAAAACAACCGTCACACCCGCAGCTATAAGGCTCGCGTCAATGAAAAAGGGATTGCGGAAGTGTCAATACCTCTGATGTCTGATGAAAAAATCCTTCGTCAGATGGCCAATCAGTTTCTGATGAAAGGTGACAGGAATGAAGGCGCGAATCATGAATATTATGTTACAGCCACTTATTCAGGGCAAATTCAGGGAGCCAGCCAGGTGAATGTAGATGTAGCCAACCCTGATTATAAAGGGCAGCCTCAAAATCAGCCAAAACCCAAGCCGCAACCTGAGAAACACACGCCAAAATTCCCGGCCGGACAAGGAGGTGGTCCCAAACAGCCGGATCCTAAAGGTAATATTATAGAAGCTGTTTTCATAGATGATAAAGGAAATGAACTTTCCAAAGTTGCTGTAGGAAATAAAGTTAGGGTAAGAATCCACTCCAAAAATATGGTGGGAAAACACATCCAATATGTAGTCTGGGAATATGATACCACTTCCAATGATGAAGTTTACAGAAGCGGAAATATTAAAATTCCTGCCGATGTATGTGATACTTCAGGATTTGTCATTACCAAAGATATTTTCGGAAAAGGAATAGACTCCCCTATCGGCGATCCGGACTCCAGTACACAAAATTATTTCATCGAAATTATCTCCAAGGACCTTTCTGCAGAATCTCAGAAATTTGGGGTAAATCCGGAAGGCCTGATGCAGGTTGAGAAGGTGAAGAGTGCTGCGGGGGTGCAGAATACACAAAAACCAAAACCAGAAAATGGAAAATGTCCGAATTGTGATAAACCCGTGACAGCAGATGACTTAAAAACCATCTTCCCTAATGCTTCGGATGCTAACAGGAAAATTGTAGCAGACACGTATACCAAATATATGAAGGATTTGGGAATGAATACCTGTTGGAACAAGGCTCATTTTTTCGCACAGGCTAAAATAGAATCAGGAGATGCGCTATCATTGAAAGAAGGAGAAGGTTTCAATTATTACTGGGAATCTTTAATTGCTACATTTGGTGCATTTAAAACTAAAGAAGGTAGAGAAAAAGCAAAACTTTGGGGACGAGCAATAAGAGATAGAAGAGATCCTAAAGCAGTTGATGTTCCAAGAGAAACACAGATAAAAATTGCAAATTATGCATATTCTCCTCCAGCAGCCAAGGCTAAAGAGCTAGAAAACACAGAGCCAAATGATGGTTGGAATTATAGAGGTAGAGGTTTAATACAGGTTACAGGAAAAGGATTTTATAAGTACTGTAATCCTTATACTTTAAAATATAACAATGTTGACGTTATTAAAAATCCTGATGCAATTGGACAAAGTATAGATTTAGCAGTATCAAGTGGAATGATTTTTTTCAAATGGAAAAGTATCAATATATTGGCTAATACTACAAAAGATGTAAAAGGCAAGATATGCCCTTTAGTAGGAAAAAATGCCGATAAAACAATTGCAAATAAAAAATCTACAAATTACGACGAAAAACAAAAAGCATTTACTAACATTACATCATTAGTTTTCAAAATTGATTCCTGTAAATTTGGTAAAGGAGATGAACCTAAAAAACAAAAAGGAAAGTATGCAACATATGATTCAAAATATACAGCTGATGACACAACGATTTACATTGATGTAATAGTACCAAGTGATAGAAAAAAAGAAGGGCTTCTTGTCTTCTTCGACAATACTGGTATACTACATAAATGCTATGTTTTAGGTTTAGGAACTGGTGGAGAAGATAGATATACTAATGGTGGATATGGAAACGTTCCTAATGGATTGTGGAAAACAAAACAAGAGTTGAATGAACCTAATGCCAATGGTCAGCCTTATCCTAATTCAGGTGTTTCCTTTGGAAATCATGGAACAATTCGTTTAAGTCCAAAAGCAGGAGATGCGCTAAATGCTTCTAATCGCTCAGGAATCTTATTGCACTGTGGACATACAATCGGTGATGGAAAAAAGGGATTAACAGATAATGGCCCTCTTATGGTAACACATGGTTGCTTAAGGGTTTATAATAAAGACATGCCTATCATTCAAAAGATATATACTGAGCAAGCTAAAAAGGGTAAAACCATATATATATACGTAGAAGAAACTACTGATTTAAAAGCAATGTTTACAAATTATGGTACTGTACCAGATCCAAAAGATACAGTAATTAGAAAAAATAAAAAATATGATCCACAATAATAAAATTAGAAAAACAGTATTACTAATTGTGTCAATACTAACAATTAATTCCTGTCATTCACAAGAAAAAGAAAATACAATGGATAAAAAAGAAACTGAGATAATTGAAAGTTACTTTATCAATCAAAAATTCAAAAATACTAAGGAAAATTTTGATAAAATAAATATGGATTTACTTGGAGTTAGACCTGATAAACTTCAAGATGGATATAATAATATTTTAATTTTCAATGAAGCTACCAATTACCAAATATCAAAAGAAGGAAAGTATATTAAAATAGGCAATGATATTCTACCTGATTTAGATAATGTTAGAGCAAACATAAATAATAATCAAAAATATCCTTATTTTGAGGAATTATTAACTCTGAATAAAATTATTTATCAGAATGATTTAACATCGATTTTAAGTGTAGCAACTAAAAATCCTGATCTTGCAACTGATTTAGTAGTCTTATTTAATTATGAAAAAAATGAAGCCCTTTTTAACTCTGCGGTTAAAAATATTGAAAACTGGGATGATATTGAACAAAGTTCCAAGCTATCATTTGTATTTTATAATAACAATACGAATTCATTTAAAATTAGAGAAAAACTATTAGAAAGTTTAAAATCCAAAGATTCTTTTCTCTATGCATTAACAACTTATCTTACTGATAATAAAGATAATATTGTAAAAACAAATGGTATTGAGCATTCTTCAATAGAAAAGGCTATTGCTTATCTTTTACAACTTGGCTTTACAGGTAAGGAAAATGTTGATATCCAATCTGATAAATCATACTTATTATTAAATAATGTCTATATTTCTCACCCAGAACTAAAGAAATCTTTTCAAAAAAATAATTATTATGGTTATACTTCCCTTGAAAAATACTCAAAAGATTATAGTCTTCTTCAGGAAGATAATCAAGAAAAAAAATATTCAACAATAGTAGATCCAGATGGTTTTACTAATTTAAGAAAAGATAAAAATACAACAGCACAAATTCTTCAAAAGATTAAAACCGGAGAACAAGTTGAAGTTTTAGACCAAAACGGAGATTGGTGGTTAGTGGTTTCTAAAGAAGGTAAAAAGGGATATGTTCATAAAAGCAGGATAAAATACTTAATTAAATGATGAAACCCTTTTTAATGCTATTTGTACTTATACTTGTTGCATGTTCAGACAAGCCAAGAGAAACATCAACATCTGAAGTTTCAAGCAAGTCAGATAACACTAAAAAACTACTTCAATTAACTAAAATCAATTGTGACGAAGAAAGTACAGAATCAACAAATTATACATTAAACTGTAAAAACTTCAATGTATCCAATACTCTTATTGAAGGAAGTGATCAAAACAGATATGAACTTATAACTTTTGTTTTTGATGACATAGAGAAGGCTATAATTAGAAAAATCAATAATGAAGATCTGGAAACCTCTTCTCCTATTGTGTATTTTTCAAATACCTCTAAAAACTATATCATCTTCTTTCCTATAAATGGTGAAAATCATTTTGGATGGAAATTATATCTGTATAAAAATAAAGTTTTATACCCGTTGGGACAAAGGATATTGTATTGGAAACCAGATTATGAAGAATCTAATATTAATTATTCGGATATATTAAAAATCTATGAAACAGGAGATAGTATTCTTGTTGAAATACCAAGTAAGTACATTATTAAAAATGATAATGATTACAAAAATTATCCTAATTATTTAGATGGAAAATATTATGAGAAAGAAGATAAATCCTACTTTGAATTTTCAATGTCAAAAATAGAATATTACAAAAAGTATAAAAATGGACTTTTTGAAGGAGATTATAATAAAATGATTAATAATAAAATAATTGATCTTATAAAATAAATCCGTTATATCATCTAAATATAACTAGCAAATGATGAAACCCGTTTTAACTTTATTACCTCTCATATCTTTCTTTTCAAGCTGTAAAGAGAATAATGTGAAGGCTATTAACACCATTGAATCACAATATGAAACACCATACTTTGATGATGATAATATTAAAGATAAAGCTGTAATTAAGGCAAAACAAAATACGGAGCGATCTAGTTTTATTCTATCAATCGACTTATCTTCATTAAACAAAACGGTTGAAATTCCCATTTTAAACAATAGTATTCTATATAACAATACTGAAGCAGATTATTATTTAAGTGATCCTATTATTAATAATAAAATTATTACTATTAGAGTAGATTATGCAGACCAAGTTACAAAGCCTAATATTTCCGGCGAGAAAAAAAATGTAATTGAAAAAATGAAGTTTAGATTTGATCCTAAAAACAAAAAAATACAAGTTATTGGGCATGATCTAAGTTATACAAAAGCTCAAAAGAATTATTCAAAATCATTTAATTTTAGTACAGGTAAGTTTTATTCTACGTTATCATTTGATGGCAAAAAAGAAGAATCATCAGGTTTGGCTCCAGAACTTCAAAACATATATATAGAGAATTTGAACAGTGATTTTTTCAATAAACTTTCATTATATGGAAATGAAATTGAATAAAAAACTTATAAATAAAACACAATGATAAAAACCTTTTCAATTCTATTATTAATTATATTTCTCTCATGTTCAAAGAAGCTAGAAGAGAAAACAGTAAAAAAAGAAACTGAAACAAAAAATATTGACAGCAATACAACTGACAATCAAAGTATTAAAAATACAGAATTTACAACTAGCAATAATGATTGGAAAGGCTCTTATAAAATTTCAACCAAAGCCATCAGTCAATTTGATAATAATGAAACAAATATTCTTTATTCAATAACGGTCGAATCGAACCAAAAAGCAATTTTAAGTATTGGAGCAAAAAATGTGGAAGATTATTGGTGTGAAGGAGAATATCGTTTAATTAACGAGGATAATATTTTACATGCAAAAGGAAAATGTGATCAAGATGATATCGATGACTTTTACTTAAAAAATGAGAATAAAAAATATTTTATAAAAAGTAAGAGATTTATAAATAAAGATTGGCAGGAATTAGAAAAAGAATAAATAAAACTAAATGATGAAACCCTTTTTAACTTTATTACCTCTTATATCTTTCTTTTTAAGCTGTAAAGAGAATAATTCGAAAGCCATTAATGGTGATAAAATAAATTTAAAAGATTCAATAATAAAAGTATCTGATAAAAATTTTATTGATATATCAGGGAAATGGAAATATGTTAAAAAGGATCAAAATTCAACTGTCCCTGAAGAAATGTTTACATTAAATATAATTCAAACTGATAGTAATATAAAAGCTCAATATTGTGCAATTGCAAATAGTGGTGGGAAAATAGATTGTGAAAATGACATAGAATATAATGTTAAAGGAACTGTAAATAGAGGAAAAATTATTGTTGATTTTTATAGTTTTTTCAGTAGTCAAAATGATAAGGGAAAAGCAGAAATTATCATTAATAATGACGGTACTTTAAAATGGAAAGTTATTAAGTCTCCACAAGGACTATTTTATAGTCCTGATGAATGTATATTGCAAAGAGAAAGTAAGATAGAAAACACTCAGAAAAACTCAGTATCAAAACAACTGCTACCATTTGATTATAAAGATATTGGGACTAAAATACAATTAGAGGCAAACAAAAATATCAGTTAGGTATAGATGCTATGGCCAAACTTCCATCGAACGGTAACTATGACTTATATATCATAAGCAATATTAGTGGAGATAGTGAATTAATGTATCTAATTACAACACAAAATGGTAAATTAATAGATGGTTTGGAAATAAGTAATAGCAATGGAGATGGCGAAGAAGTTAAGGTATTTTCTATCAATGAAAACTATGAAGTTTCTATTTATTCCGAAAAAAATAGCACTAAAAAATTAACAGAATTGTACTATTTAAATGATAAAGGAATTTTCAATAAAAAAAACTAATTAGAATAATTCTGAAAGCAAATGATGAAAAACTTATTCTGTAATTGCTGAAAAAAAACTAATATTAACCCAGACGGAAAACCCAATATAAATAGAGTTTATAGTATTGAATAAATAAAGAAATTAAGCCTACTGATTTTAAAACCTTCAAAGTAAATTTAATGAAAAATATATTCCTGTTTATTGCTTTAACACTCGGTTTCACCTGCTCTTCCCAACATAAAAACAAAGGTATTGTAAAACTCCGACAGCCATCAGCTGAAACTAAAAGAAGCTCATTCGAAACCTACATCGATAATGAAGATTATTTCATAAAAACCTTTGATGTCAACAAGGATGGAATCTCTGACAAAATTGTAAGTAACAAACCTTATCAAGGAGAAAATTTATTTATCTTTTTGGGGGATAAGCAAGGTAAATATACATTAGCACTGGAAACAAAAAACTTCTCTGAGGATGGAGGTAATGTTATCAATGATATCCTTCCAATATCGGGAAATAAAGGGTTCACTATAAAAACATCTTTCCCTGACCGCGGATATTATGAAAAAGAATATCATATTATCCTAAATAATAACACTTGGCTTCTTAAAAATATTATCTATAAAACAATGTCAGATATTTCACAGGATGCAGTAAAATATATTTGCGATGTTCCCCAAAATATTGATATCCAGAAATCCGGATGGACTGATAAAATAATACCCATTCCTGAAGAAAATGTACGAGCAAAAAAATGTAGAGTAGAGAAAAGTCAAAATAAAACAGCCTTTTACATTCAGGATAGTGATGGTTTTACCAACTTAAGAAAGGAGAAAAACTCTTCTTCCCAAATCCTACAAAAGATCAACACAGGTGAACAAGTAGAAGTTTTAGACCAAAACGGAGATTGGTGGTTAGTAGTTTCTAAAGAAGGTAAAAAGGGATATGTTCATAAAAGCAGGATAAAATCTGAATAATATCCCTCTCAGATTGCCCCAAAAAACAACTTGCTAAAATATGAAGCTTACACAAACTATTAATCCCTATACGATTTAGAAAAGAAAATTTCGTTTCATTTAAAAAATATTTATACCTTTGCTCTGTGATTTTTAACAACGGAACATATTATTATAGAATTTTTACCTCAGCTCTGGGATAGGGATTCTTATGAATATAATTTAAAACCTCGTCCTAGGGACGAGGTTTTTTTATTTTAAAAAATGTAAAAAGATGAAAATAAGTATTATTGGAGTAGGATTAATCGGAGGTTCGATGGCTTTGAAATTAAGAGAGAAAAACCTGGCCAGCTTCATCTACGGAATCGATAACAATACACAGCATATCAGTGACGCATTGGAACTTAAAATCATTGATGCGGGAGTAGATCTTGAACATGGAATTAAAAATTCGGATCTGATTATTCTTGCTATTCCTGTAGATGCTGCACGAAAACTATTGCCTTCTGTTCTGGATCTTGTGTCTGACCAGCAGACGGTAATGGATGCAGGCTCTACCAAAGCAGGCATTGTACATGCGGTAAAAAACCACCCGAAACGGTCAAGATTTGTAGCGTTCCACCCGATGTGGGGAACGGAAAACAACGGTCCGAAATCCGCTATTGCTGAAAGTTTCTCGGGAAAAGCTGGTGTCATCTGCAACAAAGAAGAATCGGCCGACGATGCTCTGGCAACCGTTGAAAAAGTAGTCAATACTCTCGATATGCACATGATTTATATGAATGCAGAAGATCATGATGTTCATACCGCTTATATTTCCCATATCTCCCATATTACATCTTACGCCCTTGCCAATACCGTATTGGAAAAAGAACGTGAAGAAGAAACGATTTTCCAGCTTGCCAGTTCCGGTTTTTCAAGTACCGTACGTCTTGCCAAGTCGCATCCGGAAATGTGGGTTCCTATCTTTAAGCAAAACAAAGAAAATGTGCTTGATGTGCTGAACGAACATATTACTCAGCTCAGAAAATTCAAATCCGCTCTGGAAAAAGAAAACTATGAATATCTGGAAGAATTGATTTCCAACGCCAACAGAATCAGAGGAATTTTAAGATAAGAATCCTTATACGATACTAAAAGCCCGACGGTTTTTACTTTTATTTTATTAAGAAACCCTTAGTCATAGTGGCTAAGGGTTTTATATTTTGAAATAAAATGATTTCTATTAACATTCCGGAACGTTGACTGCAATGGCCAGTCCACCCTCCGAAGTTTCTTTAAAACGGTCGCTCATCGACTGAGCGGTTTCCCACATGGTCAGAATCACTTCATCCAATGTTACTTTTGCTTTGGTGGGATCACTTTCCAGTGCAATATTGGCTGCCGTAATCGCTTTCATCGCACCCATTGTATTCCTTTCAATACATGGAATCTGTACCAGTCCTTTAATTGGATCACAGGTTAATCCAAGGTGATGTTCCATGGCAATTTCTGCTGCCATCAATACCTGCCCTACACTTCCTCCTAAGATTTCTGTAAGTCCGGCTGCTGCCATTGCAGAAGATACTCCGATTTCCGCCTGGCATCCACCCATCGCTGCAGAAATGGTTGCATTTTTCTTGAATAAGGTCCCGATTTCTCCGGCTACAAGCAAGAATCTTATAATATCCTCCTCACTCGTAAATGGGGTAAATGCCTGAGAGTACATCAATACCGCCGGAATAACTCCACTTGCGCCATTGGTAGGTGCGGTAATAATTCTTCCGAAGCTTGCATTCTCTTCATTCACAGCCAGTGCAAAGCAGGCAATCCATTTGTTGATATTTGTAAAGTTCTCTTCAGCGTCTACTACCTGCTGGAACCATTCGTCTTTGTTTTTATAGATTTTATCTCCGAGCAGCTTTCTGTTGATCCCTGCAGCTCTTCTGGAAACATTCAGTCCGCCAGGAAGAACTCCCTCCTTATTGACACCTTTGTAGATACATTCTTTGATCTGCTGCCAGATATAAAGTGCTTCCTGCCTAGTTTCATCCTTGGTTCTCCAACTTTCTTCATTCATGAAAATCAAATCTGACATTTTATCAAATCCCAGCTTTTCACAGTATTTTGCAATATCTGAAGCTTTATGACACGGATACAGTGTACGTACACACTGCTTCTGAATAGAGTTTTTTTCCTGGCTGGCAATGAAACCGCCTCCTACAGAATAAAAATCCTGCACAAGTTCTGTTCCGTCTTCGAAAACAGCTCTGAAGATCATTCCGTTCGGATGAAAATCAAGGCTCTTTTTCATGTTTAAAATCAAATGATGTCCGTAGATAAACGGAATTACCTTTTCACCACCAAGGTTAATGGTTTGAGTACTCTTGATATAATCTATCTTTTCATCAATTTTTGAAGTATTGATCGTTTTAAAATCCTCTCCATTCAACCCAAGCATTCCCGCAATATCAGTTCCGTGCCCGATTCCCGTTTTTGCGAGTGAGCCAAAGAATTCAAGAAAAACCTCTTTAACTTCTTCTATTGATCTTTCTCTTTTTATAATCCTGATAAATGCTGCTGCTGCGTTCCAGGGTCCCATCGTGTGTGAACTGGACGGACCTATTCCTACTTTAATAATTTCAAAAACCGATATTGATTCCATAAATGATTCGTCATTTTCCTCAGAAACAAAGATACATGATAAATCCTGAAATATACATTCAAATTTTTAATGATATCAACATATCATCACAATATAAAAGCTATTGCAGGCATTCTTCATGCTGCGAAAGATCAAGCCCTTTATTTTCAGACTCTTCAGAAACTCTTAAGGTGATCATGGAATCTGTAAGTTTATATAAAATTAATGAACCTAAAAAAGTAAAAACAGAAACCAAAACAAGGGCTGCCATATGATGAAGAAAAACATCAATTCCACCATGAAGCAGACTTGCTTTTTCACCATGAGCAAAAATGGCGGTAAGAATCATTCCCATAATCCCTCCTACTCCATGGCAGGCAAAAACATCGAGGGTATCATCTACTTTCTTTAAAACCTTCCAGTTCACCATCAGATTGGACACGATTGCTGTGATAAATCCGATAAAAAGGCTTTCCTGAATGCTTACAAAACCACATCCGGGAGTTATTGCCACCAATCCTACTACAGCTCCAATACAGGCTCCTAAAGCCGATACACTTCTCCCATTGATTCTGTCAAAAAAGATCCAGGTCATCATCGCCGAAGCAGAAGCAATGGTAGTTGTTCCAAAAGCGGTAGCCGCAGATGCAGAAGCACTCAAAGCAGATCCGGCATTAAATCCGAACCATCCGAACCACAGCATTCCTGTTCCCAGAAGCACATACGGAATATTGGACGGCTCATGATGAGGATTCTTCCTGTTTCCTACCACCAAAGCTCCGGCAAGGGCTGCAAAGCCAGCACTCATATGCACAACAGTTCCTCCTGCAAAGTCTTTTACCCCGAAATATTTGTTTAAAAGCCCCTCAGGATGCCACACCATATGACAAAGCGGCGTATAAATAAATATACTGAAAAGAACAATGAACAATAAATAAGATATAAAACGAACCCTTTCTGCAAAAGATCCGGTAATAATAGCCGGAGTAATAACGGCAAATTTCATCTGAAACAAGGCAAAAAGAATAAAAGGAATCGTGGGAGCCATCAGTTTATGAGGTAGATTTCCTACCCCGCTAAAAAAGGGATAACTGAGTGGATTTCCAATGATCCCGTAATGTTTTCCGGCAATTGTAATTCCGATAGATTCACCGAAAGATAAAGAAAAGCCTACGACTACCCACACCATGGAGATAACGCCTAAGGCAATAAAACTCTGCAGCATGGTAGAAATTACATTTTTTCTTCCGACCATTCCTCCGTAAAAAAAGGAAAGCCCTGGCGTCATGAGCAAAACAAGTCCTGCCGCGGCCAGAATCCAGGCAACATCAGCGCCGACAATTTTATCTTCACTTAAGAATTCCCTTGTATCAGGAATATCGGCAGCCGGATTCCAGAATAAACCACCAATGGCAACGATTGTGATAACAGAGAATGAAACGATCCATTTTAATCCTACTTTCATAAAATTTATATTTAACCCTATCAAATTTAAATATAAATTCTATAAAAACTACACTTTTAAACCAAACACCCCTAAAAAAATATTCAATCTGGAACTTTTTCAATTTTTTCAGAAAAAATCTCTGACAGTATTTTGGAAACTTCTTTGGATTTAGTGGCCGGAAAAAGATGTGTTCCTCCTTTCACCACATAATTCGGATTTGAATAGCGGATGGGAAAAACAATGTCTTTATCACCTAATATCTGAATGACATTGGGATTCTCTTCAAATTTCCATTCGGAAACTTTTTCTACGGACCATTTGAGGTAATAAGGATCTCTTACTTTAAAATATTGAAGGAGTTTCGGATTTTTAGGATCAAAAAGCTTTCGGATCACAGCATATACGTTGGCTGCTTTATCGTTGAATAAACCTACAGGAAGTATTCTTGGAATTTTTGTAACCTCGCCTGTCCTGATGAATCTGGATTTTTCCTTATCGGATTTTATACTTCCAAGGATTACCACCTTTTCTGCAGGTTTCAATTGATTAATCTCCTGAACAATGATTCCTCCGAAAGAATACCCCAACAGGCAGAATGGTTCTGAATCATCCACTTTCTCTGCCATTCTTTTGACATAAGCATCGAAAGGCTCATTTTTTTCGGGAATAAGCCAGTCTATAAAAATCAATTCACAGTGTTTGGGAAACTCTATTCTTTCAAGGACTTTAAAGTCTGCTCCCAGACCGCTTACGATATAAATTTTCATACCACTAATTTATAAAAAATACAGAAACAAGAGAAGTGCGGGATCAGATCTTTATATAAGGAAAATAAAAAAAACAGTCCTCACGAACTGCTCTTCTGTATCAATAGAATATATTTTACTTTTTCTTTTTCGGTACTCTATTCTCATTATCCAGCATTTCTGTGGAAACTTTAAACTGAATATCCATTTCGTTCTTAATGAAATAATCTTTCAATGAAGACTGATAGAATACTTTAAAGTCTCTTCTGTTCAGGGAGAACTTCGCAGATTCAATAGAAGTTGTGAACTGGGTAACGTAAACATTCGCTGGGAAAGAAATTGTTTTTCTTACTCCTTTAAGGGTAAGGTCACCGTACACTGTAGAATTGTATTCACTGTTTGCCAAAGGAATAATTTTAGTCAAATGGAATTTTGCAATAGGGAATTTTTTTACTTCAAAGAAGTTTGAGCTTTTCAGATCATTAGTAAGCTTGATCTGATCTTCATCAGAAACATCTCCCGCCATCATACTTCTCATATCGATAATAAACTCTCCATCTACCAGGACCGTATGGTCAAAGTTAAATTTTCCACTTTTCAGCTTTACTGTTCCTGAGTGGGAAGTTTCTTCAGTTTTTACCACTTTATACCCCCACCATCTGATCTCTGATGAAGTCACTTTTGACACTTTATCAAATTTCTTCTGGGCAGAAACAAATGACATGCTTGCGCACACCATAGCAAACAATAGTAATCTTTTCATTCTTTTTTATTTACAATTCAACAAAAATAAAAAAAAGTGTAGAACTTCTACACTTTTAATAATCTTTTTTTGATTAATTTATTGAGCAGTTACCTTTACAAGCATATCAATATCATCTTTCACAAAAACGTCCTGCATCGTAGACTTGTAAGCTACATCAAACTTCTGTCTGTCGAAAGAGAATTTGTTGGATACTAAACTTACTACTCCTTTGCTGTAAGAAATCTTCGCAGGGAAAGAGATTGGGCTGGTTTTTCCTTTTACAGTAAGGTTTCCTGTTACAAGAGAATTGTAGATTTTATCATTGTTTTTCTTTACTCCTGTAATTTTGAAAGTTGCTGTTGGGAATTTTTCAACTTCAAAGAAGTCACCATTCTTAAGATGTCCGTTTAATTTCTGCTGGTATTCTCCTGTAAGGTCAGTAGAAGTAATAGAAGTCATATCCAATACGAAGCTTCCGCCTACCAATTGGTTTCCTTTCATTACCATATCTCCGGATTTCACTTTTACAGTACCGTCGTGAGAACTGGCCTCAGATTTTGCTACTTTGTATCCCCACCAGTGTACATCAGATGCTACTACCTTTTTTGACTGTCCGAAAGCTAAACCTCCGGCTAAAACTGCTAATAAAAATATTTTTTTCATTGAATAGAGTTGTTTACTTATTTAACAATACAAAGGTAGGTATCTTATTCAATAGATTTCATTGATGTATATCAATAAAATTTATAATTTTCATGAATAATATCATCCCATAAAAAAACTCCGAATTTCTTCGGAGCTTTGTTTTATACCTGATAGTAAGCCGTATAAAGTGCTATACCATTTAATGCAGTGTGGTTTTGCTTGACCAGATAGATTGGAATGTTTTTAAGCATTTCCTCCATTTTATCACTGATCTTGAATTTCTCATAGAATTTCCCCTTGTCGATATATTCTGCGATCATCTGTGGAATATCGCCGGCAATCAGTAATCCTCCGGTAGCTTTTAACTTTAATGTTAAGTTATTGGCCTCTCTAGCCAGGAACTCAAGGAAGGTATCCAAAGCGATTCTGCAGATCAGTACATTTTCCTCAACAGCAGCTTTATAAAGTTCTTCTACAAAATTCCCCTGCGCAAGACGTTCTCCTAACCATTCCGGTTCCGGATGTCTTTTCACATCTCTCAGGAATCTGTAAATATTGAATAGTCCTGACTTGGATAATACATTTTCCCAGCTTACAATACCATAGATATTATTTAAGAACTGGTAAAATTCAACTTCTACGTTGGTTCTTGGTGAAAATTCTGAGTGCCCTCCCTCTGTTGCGAAAGGTCTCAGGTATTTTCCGTCAAAGAAATATCCGGCTTCTCCTAATCCGTTTCCGGGAGCCAGAACTGCTACATTTCCTTTTTCTAGATGTCCGCTTGTATAGATCGCTTCAAGATGATTATCTTCAAGAAGAGCCATTCCATAAGCAGAAGCCTCCAGGTCATTCAGCATATCTACTCTTTCAAACCCGAAATCGCGGGTATATTCGGCAATATCTAAATGCCAACCTAATCTTGCTGGACTGCTTTTCCCGTCCAATACAGGACCTGGCACAGCCATTCCCAGACGTTTTACATTCTCAAGCTGGTTATCCTGAATAAACTTCTTTAAAATATCTGAAAAGGAAGCATATTCTTTGGTTGCATATGTATTTTCTACTTTTATCTCAAGACCTCCGTTCCCGGAAACAAAATAGCCTAAGATTGTTATATCTTCACGAAGACTTGCTCCAATGATAGAAACACTATCATTATTACTGTTCTCTACTCCTGGTAAATAAAGTGGAAATTTTGGATTCAGAATCATAACCTCAAATTTTACCAAATATAATAATTGTTTTTGTAAATCCTGCACAGAACAAAAAAACCTTTTCACTTTCATGAAAAGGTTTTGGTTAATAATTGTTTATATATTAAATCTAACTACTTTCCTAATGGAATATTATAACCGAATCCTACACCGATATTCCCCACATTATAGTCCTGACCTGGCAAATCTCCTTTAGTACCTACAAAAACCTTTTGGTATTGTACGAAGAAGTTCCAGTCTCTGTTGTGGTATCCGATCTCCGGTTTAAGATAGAAACCTCCGCCTGCTCTTTCAACATTGGTATTGGATGCTACAGCTTTATCTCCAACCAAAAATCCGTATCCTAAATCAGTTCCGAAATAAAAACCGGTTTGTTTTGGATAAATTCTGATTAAAGCTGCTACAGGAACTACTCCTACATCATTGTTTTTATATCCGTTGTTGTCTTTTCCAAAATAATGAGTATATCCTGATGCGATACCCAGCCCAAATCCCGGTGTAATCAGATTCTGGTAAGCTACATCCACTCCTACTGCTGCAGAAAGGTTATCTGCGGGAACTGCTAAACCAACATTTGCACCTACCTTGATCATATTGTTCATTTGAGCACTTTGGGCGCTTGCCATACCTGCTGTTAAAATACCAGCCAGTACTATTGCTTGTTTAAACATTTTCATAACTCTAATTTTTTAATTTTACTAAACAAGAGGATGTAAAAATCATGCCAAGCAAAGGTTTCTATTTGATTTTAACATTAATAAAATTTATAAAATAATGAATATCAATACTTTAATTTTAACAAAAATTAAATATTTGTTTAACAAAATTTATCAAAAACGGACCTCGAAAAGTGAATTATAGCAACAAGAAACCAAGCAAGAAGATGGAAGCTGGAAGTAATATCCTCTTTTATGAAACTCACGTCTGTTATAATTAAAGTAAAGAGAAATTTCTCCGTCCTGTACACCATAACTCCCAGTTTTCAGCCTAAAAACAATATTAACAATCCTTAACCCGTTATGAGTTTTAACCTTCTTCTTAGAATTACATCAAAAAATAAATTCTCCATGATGGCAGATTCATTAGTAAAAAACAAGCATCTTCTCTGGCGGGCAGGTTTTGGTGTTGGTATTCATCAAATTGATGGTTTGAAAAATAAAAACATTAAAACGCTGATGAATGAATTATTTAAAGAAGAAAGTTTCAGCGAGATCACCTATGATACTCCTGATCCGGTTTCGGCAGCAGATTATATGAACAGTACAGCTCCTGCGGAAAAGAAAAAAGAAATGCAGCGGATCAACAGGGAACAAAATAATGAACTTAATCTGAACTTCCTGAACGCTATCGTTAACAACAAGGAGCAGATGAGGGAAAAGATGGCCTTTTTCTGGCATGGGCATTTTGCATCAAGAGTACAAAATCCAAGGTTCAACAAACAGCTTTTAAATACGATAAGAAAAAATGCACTGGGCAATTTCAGAGATCTGCTTTTTGAAGTAAGCCAGTCGCCTGCCATGTTGAATTTTCTGAATAACCAACAGAATAAAAAAGACCATCCTAATGAGAATTTTGCCCGCGAAGTTATGGAACTGTTTACCATGGGAAGAGGAAGTTACACTGAAAAAGATGTAAGAGAAGGTGCCAGAGCTTTTACAGGATGGAGTTATGATAAAGAAGGGAATTTTAAAGAAAGAAAAAATCTCCATGATGAAGGTAGCAAAACTTTTTTAGGAAAAACAAGCAACTTTGACGGTAGCGATGTGCTTCATATGATTCTGGAACAAAAAACAACTGCACAATTTATTACCACAAAGATCTATAAGTTTTTTGTGAATGAAAAAGTGGATCAGGATATCGTCAATACACTCGGTACAAACTTCTACAATTCAGGATATGACGTTAAAAAGCTGATGACTGAGATATTTTCAAGCACATGGTTTTATGATCAGAAGAATATCGGAAACAGGATAAAATCACCTATAGAACTGATGGCCGGTATGATGCGAATCCTTCCTATGCATATTCAGAATCCTGAAAACCTCATCGTGTATCAGAAATTACTGGGGCAAATGCTGCTTTATCCGCCCAATGTAGCGGGATGGCCGAATGGAAAGGCATGGATCGACAGTTCTACTCTGATGCTAAGGCTTCAGATTCCGCAGATCTGGTCCGGACTCCGCCCTTTGGAATACAGTCCCCGCCAGGATGATGATATCGATATGGGAATGAAATCCCGGGAAACAGCTTTAAACAAAAGTTTTAAAAATCCCAATATCACCATCGACTGGGAGCGTATTGAAAAGATTTTCGCCAGTAAAAATTGTGAAGATTATCTTTTGCAGAATACTCAAACTCTGGATATGAATTCTGTAAGGAATTTTTCTGACAAGAGTATCAAAATGAATGTCATCAACCTGATGTCTACTCCGGAATACCAGTTATGTTAGGTAGGAGGTTTTAGGTTGCAGGTAGCAGGTAATAGCTGTCCCAGTAGAACTTGGCTCCTCCCTTATTTATTTTTTACTGCTATAAAAATAAAATGCGGTCCAGCCCTATAATTTACAACCTGCAACCTGTCATCTGCCACCTGCCACCTTAACCCCCAAAAACAAAATTATGCTAATCAAAAGAAGAGAATTCCTCAAAATAAGTTCCCTGGCTACAGCTTCTATGCTGATGCCTAATTTCTTAAAAGCGATGACGCTGGATGAAGCTTTGAATCCCAGTCAGAACATTCTGGTCGTTCTTCAGTTTACGGGTGGAAATGATGGTTTGAATACAATCATTCCGGCAAAAAATGATATTTATTTCAGGGAAAGAAAAACATTGGCCATACAGGATTCAATACCACTTACGGATGAAGCAGGGATTAATCCTTCTCTCTCCTATTTCAAAGAACTTTTTGATAACGGAGAGCTTTCTGTGATGAATAATGTAGGCTATCCCAACCCGGATAAGTCGCATTTCCGAAGCATGGATATCTGGCAGTCGGCAAGCAGAAGTGATCAGTTTCTGGAAACAGGCTGGCTGGGACGTTTTCTGGACGAAGAATGTTATCGCTGTGATCATCCTACGCAGGCACTGGAAGTAGATGATATGCTTAGTCTGGCCCTAAAAGGTGAAAATAACAAAGCTTTTGCCTTTAAAGATCCCAAAAGACTGTATCAGACCAGCCAGGAGAAATATTTCAAATCTCTTTATGACCACCATCACGACGATGAAACGGTATCTTACCTTTATCAGACTTTGGGTTCTACCATTAATAATGCTGATTATATTTTTGAGAAGAGCAAAGCCAGAAAGACAGAGCAAATCTATCCCAGTTCTCAGCTGGGAAAAGACTTCAAAACGGTAGCTTCTTTAATAAAATCTGACATTAATACCCGGGTATACTATCTTTCGATCGGAAGTTTCGATACGCACGTCAACCAGAATGACCGGCAGAAAAAGTTATTCAATGATATTAATGAAGCGGTAAAATCGTTTGTTGCTGATATGAAAAGTAATGGTCTTTTTAAAAATATCCTGTTAATGACATTTTCAGAGTTTGGCCGTCGTGTGGCACAGAATGCCAGCAACGGAACCGATCACGGGACCGCTAACCAGATGTTTTTTATCAGCGGAAACCTTAAGAAAAAAGGACTGTTAAATGCACTTCCTGATCTGCAGAATCTGAATGATGGCGATCTTATTTACAAGGAAGATTTCAGAAAAGTATATGCAACAATCCTGAAAAACTGGCTTAAAGCAGACTCTTCCAAAGTATTGGGATGGAAAGACGGGATCTATGACTTTGTGTAGGGAAACCGAGATTCCTACGGAATGACACAATTGGAATGGTGATCTATCCACACAGCTTGTCATTCCGTAGGAATCCAGCCTTCTTTTCCCAAAAGCACAATCCTGCCCCTTACCTCAGCTGAAAACGCGAGAATTCCACTTCATCGGACGGGTAGCGAAAATTCAAAAAATTTTTGACGGGGTGGTTTTCAGCACTCATTAAAAAGATCCATTAACAACAAAAAAGAGACTGTACCTTGTTATGACAGTCTCTTTTCAATAATTTCAAATTTAAACTACTTTTACGTTTAAGCCGTAATCTGCTTTTTTTCGTTCTCTTTCTCTTCTTGTTTTTTATCTATCTTCTCAGATATTTTTTTTACGATATACTCTATCGCCAGCGGTGCTATAATTGCAATTAATGCTTTAAATATTCTTGATTTCATAATTAATTTGGTATTGTTAAGTTAATACTACAATTTCCAAGCCAAGATAAATTATGAAAATAAATTATCTTCAACAAAGCCCTGTGAATGGTACATTTAAATTAATTTAGTTTTCCTCAGGAACAATCAGATTCTGATAATTTTTACTGCCTGCCCTGAACTTTTCCTCCATTTTCAACCGTAGTTTTTTGGGCTTATGTACAATCAGAGAGTCTCCGAACCCAAGCAAGAGTCTTTCCAGCTCAAAATTGATCTGCACACATATTTTAAACAGCGTGCCGTCACGGTCTTCCTTTAGGATCTCCTGACTTTTATGCAGTGGTTTTGTTTTCACATAGGGAGCATTTCCAGAATCCACCCAAAAGACCACATTTCTGGGATCCATTAACTCTGCAACAGTTACCCCTACAATATCTTTAAAATATTCATCTCCATCCAGATCCTTGTCAATATAGGCAAGACTATCATCTGTTTCGATACTTTCCATTCTGTCCAGTGCCAGATTGTACATTTTTTGTTTGTAAAGACAGATCAGAAACCAACGGTTGTTGAACTCTTTCAACAGCTGCGGATGTACTGTAAAGATATTGGATTCCCTTGCCGTAAAACTTTTGTAAAGGATCTTCAACACTTTTTTATTAGCAATACTTTCGTACAGAATATCAATATGTTCCAACCCTTTTAACTGTTCATTTTTATCCAGATGAATAATAGATTTCTGGCTGGTGGCATGAATAGAATCTTCCAGTTTCTGAATAACCCCATTCATCTCCTTGAACATGGAAAAATCCTTGAACTGTTTTAAAATCTGAACCGCATTATTCATCGCCTTCAGATCACTTTCATTCACAGAAATATTATGAATACTGTATTCCGGATCACTGTAACGATAGTATTTTCTTTCGTAAACTTCAATAGGGGCTTCATATCCGAATTTTTCACTCCGCATATTCTGAAGATCAAGCTGAACAGTCCTCTTACTTACATAAGATTCTTTTCCCTCAAATTCAAACAATGCTTCTGAACATTCATCAATAAGATCCTCTAGCGTATACTTTCTGTATTTGTTTTTAAGACATTTATCTAATGTTTTATACCGGATCAGAGCATTTTTATTGGATGACATACCTTAGTGTTTAATGATTGGTGTTTTTTTAATAGCAATCTGCTTTTATTTCTGCTCTTTTCCTGAAAATTATTTCTCTCTCAAAGCATTTTCGTCAAAAGTAATCCCTTCCCAGCCGAATTTCATAAAGTTTCGGATATTTTGGTGGTCAGTTCCTTCAGGATTTTTCAAAACATCTTCTCTGTAGAACTCACCAAAAAGCCAAAGGGTTTGTTCTTTCGTCAGATCCTGAATACTTGCAAAGCTGAAAACCTTGCACGAACCATTGTTCTGTCCGGCCTGATTGGTTGTATCTCCGTTTTGAAAGACAGTAGGAGTAAATTCGTAATGTTCATCAATATGAGCGATCACATCATTAAACTGAATCGTTTCCGGGAAATGTTTTAATTGTTCTAATAATACCATGAGCCTTGTTTTTTTAATTTTATACTATTTTTACGAGTCTGCCACTGGGCTTTTTCGTCTTTTTAATTAATTTTTGTAAAAATAATTAAAATTTCTTTATCTACGCAAAACTATTGCGCAATAATGATATTACTTTGCATCATCAAAATGAAACAAAATGGAATTTAATGGAAATCATTTAATCGAATTAGGATATAGACCGGCAAAATGGTTTAAAGATGCCATTACCTATATCAACGAGAATAAGTTGGATGAACATCAGATCGCAGAATATCTGGTACAGTTCAAACAGCCAGATCTTATTCCGCTTCATGAAACAGCTAAAGATTTTATAATCAATATACGTGCTGAGCACGAAAGTGAGAGTGATAATGTGGAAAAAGTAATCAAAACCATGAAAGTTCTGATGAAAACTCCCACTCTGATTGGCGGAGCTTTAATGCCGGACGCCTGCCCTACAGGTCCTGAAGGTCAGATTCCCGTTGGAGGTGTGGTCGTGGCAAAAAATGCTATTCACCCGGGATTCCATAGTGCGGATATCTGTTGTTCTGTGATGCTGACGGATTTTGGAAAAACAAATCCTAAAGAGGTTTTGGATGCAGCACATTCTGTCACTCATTTCGGATACGGAGGAAGAGCAAGAGGGGAACAGATGCCGATGTCTCAGGAACTGATGGATGCTTTCAGAGAAAATGAATTCTTACAGGATGAAAAACTGATCAGCATTGCCCGTTCTCATATGGGAACTCAGGGAGACGGAAACCACTTCCTTTTTGTCGGAATTTCCAAAAATACTGGAAATACCATGATGGTAACCCATCACGGATCAAGAGCTCCGGGTGCTGCTTTATATGATAAAGGAATGAAGGTTGCCAACCGTTTCAGACAGGAAATCTCTCCTGAAACTTTAAGAGAAAATGCATGGATTCCTTATGATACAGATGAAGGTAAATCGTATTGGGAAGCACTTCAATTAATAAGACAATGGACCAAAGAAAACCATACTTCCCTTCATGATGCCGTGCTGAATAAGCTGGAAATGGAGAAGGAAAACAGATATTGGAACGAACATAACTTCGTTTTCAAAGATGGAGATCTGTTCTATCACGCGAAAGGAGCTACTCCGCTGGATGATAAGTTCATGCCTGATATTACAGGACCAAGACTAATTCCCTTGAATATGGCCGAACCAGTATTGATTGTTCAGGGAAAAACGAATGAAAGAAACTTAGGTTTTGCACCGCACGGAGCAGGAAGAAATTTCAGCAGAAGCCAGCATAAAAGATCATTGGCTCATAAAACCACTGAGGAAATCTTCAATGAGGAAACAGCAGGATTGGATATCCGTTTCTACTCTAATGAGATTGATATTTCTGAACTTCCAAGCGCTTATAAAAGTGCGAAGAATGTAAGAGCACAGATAGAAGAATACGGACTTTGTGAAGTTCTGGATGAAGTGATGCCTTACGGATGTATTATGGCCGGAGATGTTCAGAAGAATGCTCCGTGGAAGAAAAAAAAGAAATTCAGAAAAGCATAATTTTAATAGTATGTTCAAACCTAACGGGTTTTAGAAACCCGTTAGGTTGAATAAAAACAATAAACCAAATTTCAAAGCACTAAAAAATTCAAGGCAAAGAAAGTTCCTATATTTCCAGATTTACTTTCCGCCTTTTTACAAATTACAAGGCAAACGGAGTTCCTATATTTTTTGGAAAATACTCCCCGCTTTTTATAAACTATAGGTAAAAGGAGTTCCTATACCTTTCACTTTTAATGAATCTACTCCTCACTTATTTTTTAAACTTAAAACAATGAAAACACTACAATTATTCAATGCTGTACTGGCCAGAAAATCTGACGAAAAACCATTTGTTTCCAATGATGGTTTTATTATTGAACCAGATGCTTTATGGGCAAAAAATGAGATCATCTCTTTTTATGCAAAGGAAAAACTGAATGGTAATGATTTGAATAAAACCTTTCATAAATCCTGGGAGAAAATAAAGAACACTTCCAGAATTGATTTATTTTTTGAACAGATCACTCATTATATTTCAACCTCTGGAAGCGATTTCCAAAGCGAAATCTATATTCCCAATGAAATATTGAATGTTCCTGATATGAAGCTGGTTTTTAAAGTAATCAAAGCCTATTCTGTGGAAGAAATGCAGGAAAAATGTCTTGCTCTTTTAAGATCAGGAATTGCTTTAAAAGAAGAAACCATTGATGATTTGCTTTCTATTTTACATACGGAGCTGGAATATGATTTTACAGGAAAAGAAAACATCAGGAATAAAGAAGCCATTATAAAAATAGCTGATCTTTATGATATTTACCCTGAAAATCCTGTTGAATTCTTGCGTTATGTCATTTATAAAACGACGAGCACTACGCTTTTAATCAAAAATGATGATTTGATTAATTTAATCAAGCAGAGTAATTTCAATCCGACATATCTGTTTGAAAGCTTTGGAATGGAAAAAATGGCGGAAATCTTCAACAGATTTAAACCGTTATTTCTGGCTTATAAAAACAGAGCACCCAAAGCGATCAATAAAATATCAAAGTTATCTAAGGTTCATCATAAACCATTGGTTTCAAACCCACTGAACGATGCTACCAATACATTACTGGAAAACAGCGATTGGCACTGGCTGGAAAATGCGACACCGTTTGCATTATTCAAAGCATTGTCAGCATGTTACTCCAGAATGTACGGTCAGGATACCTTTGTTTACAGAATCCGAAACGGAAAATCATGGACTAAAAAAGGTAAGGAAACTTACGTGAATCAGTTCAATTATGATTTCATTCTGGACTTTTTAAAACTGAAGTATGAAAACCTATCCGGAAAGAAATTCTATTTCCCTGAGAATATAGAATTTGCATTGCCAACTTCTGAAAAAATGTTTGTTGGAAATATTCCTACCGGAACCCGTTTTTATGCGGATAGACTGGCTGTAGGTATTTATTGGGAAGACCAATGGGGTGCCAATGACCTTGATCTTTCAGGATTGAACATCGCAGGAAAAATAGGTTGGAATGCCGCTTATAACCATGGTAACGGACAATTGATGTACTCCGGAGATATGACTTCTGCTCCTAATGGCGCTGTTGAATATCTTTATGCCAATAAAGGTCTGTGTGAGCCAACACTTGTCATGAACAACGTTTTCAGCGGAGATGCCAACTGTGGATATAAAATTGTGATCGGAAAAGGAGATGATATTTCCTACGATTATATGATGAATCCTAATCAACTCTTTGCTGAAGCCAGATGTAATTCTGTTCAGAAGCAAATGGTTCTGGGAATGCTTGTAGCGAAGAATGAAAAGCAATGTTTCGTACTGTTGAATTTCGGAGCCGGACATTCGCATGTTTCAGGAAATAGCCAGATTTCTGCAATGGCAACAAATGCATTATACCAGCAATGGTATGAAGCGATGTCTTTCAATGAGCTTATCAAAGAGCTTGGCGGTGAGATTACCACAGAAAAAGCGGAAGCTGATTTTGATTTCTCACTGGAAAACCTGGAAAAAGATAGTTTTATCAGAATTTTTAAATAAATTATATGGCGTCATCTGATGATATCGGGTGGCGTTTTTTCGTGGCGGTTTGGTTAGGTAAACGTTGAGAACCACCCCCGTCAAAAATTCTTTGAATTTTCGCCACCTCTCCGAGGGAGGGGAATTTTCACGTCTTCAGTTGGGAGAATGGTCGGGATTGTACTATTTCTGTGTATGTTTTTTACAGGAATTCGGCCTACAAACTAATCTTTACCAAACGGACTAAAGTCCGTTCCTATTGAATAAAAACTGTAATTATACATTCACCTTTTTCACAGAAAAAACTTCTTCATTCACATGAATGATCACTTTCCTTCCATAATCAATCTGAATAGTAAACATATTCTCCAGTGGAAACTGAAGCACCACCTGAAGGATCAGACGAATAACTCCGGCATGCGTAATTATAAGTGCTTTTTCCAGATCTTTTCTTTGAATGAATTCATTCCAGAAGCTGAGAACGCGGTTTTGCATTTCCAGAAGACTTTCACCGTTTGATGCTTTTACACTAACAAAATCTTTGTACCACGGATTGATTTCTTCTTCTGGAATATCCGTCCATTTTTTTAATTCCCAGTTCCCGAAATTCATTTCGCGAAGTCTTTCATCTGTTTGGTATTCAAATTTAAAATAATCAGCCAAAAGACGGCATCGCTCAGAAGGACTTGAAACAATTACATCATAATGACCGTCAATATCCAACAATTTAAAATCTTCGATACACTCTTTCCGTAAAGGTATTTCAGCAAAACCATAACACAGGTTTTCAGGATTGTCCACAGCAGTATGACGGATCAGATGAATTTCCATACGATGATTGTTCCTAAATAAAATAAAACTTCACAAACCTGCTGTACCGATCCCAGACAATCACCTGTATACCCTCCGATATGTTTTTTAAAATACCAACCCATATATATTTTTCCTAAATAAGCGAGCGCAAAAGCAAAAATCAAACGCCAGTCCGGAAACAGGGCAAAAGTGGCTAAAACACTGATGAAACTTACCAGCAAAGCCATTCCATCCAATGGTTTATTGGCTAAAGGCTTTGATTTGCTTACATCAATATCGGTAACATACTCGTGGGTATAGATCATCGTTCCTGCAATAAAACGGCTTACCGTATGCCCTAAAATAACAATGAGTAAAACGCCCACCGGATTACTCATTCCTAAGGTTTGAATACTATAAAATTTTAAAGCAAAAAGCAAAATGATCCCTATCGTTCCATATGCTCCTACCCGGCTGTCTTTCATAATCGTCAGGATTTTTTCCTTTCCATATCCGCCTCCGAAACTGTCGCACATGTCTGTGAAGCCATCTTCATGAAAAGCTCCGGTCAGCAAAACATTGGAAATCATCATTACAACAATCCCGATTTCAAGATTAAAAAGCAGTGTAGAAAGATAAAGAACCAAAGCGTTGATGAGCCCTACAATCAAACCTACCCAGGCAAAATATTTCTGAGATTTATTCATAATCTCGCTGGAGTACGGAATGGTAAACGGAACCGGAATTCTAGTGAAAAACATGAGTGCCGTTGCAAAGTAAATCAGTTCATTTTTTATAGCTTTCATTTAGTTTTTATTTGATACATCTGCATCTTCGAAACTTGACATTTCATTCAGAAAATTAACGGCACTTTGAATAATCGGATAAGCCAATGCACAGCCTGTTCCCTCTCCGAGACGCAGATTCAGATTGAGAATAGCCTGCTCTCTCATCAGTCCCAACAGCTGAGGATGGGCATTTTCATTGCTTACATGGCAGAAGATACAGTTATTCAATACTTCAGGATTCTTTTTCCAGACCGTGGCTACCGCAACTGTTGCGATAAAACCATCCACCATGATCAGCATATTGTGATGATAAGCTTCTTCTATGGCTCCAATCATCTGGGCTATTTCCAATCCGCCAAAGGTCTGGGCAATCTCATCCTCAGACATTTCAGAAGGATATTTTTCTATGGCTTGTGTTAAAATACTGACCTTATTGTCTAACTGATGATCATTCAGTCCCGTTCCACGTCCGATACAATGGATAATCGGAATGTCAAAGAGCTTGCTCATCATTAAAGAAGAGGCGGAAGTATTCCCGATTCCCATTTCTCCAAAGCCAATGATATTGCAGCCTTTTTTAGCAATATCATTCACCACAGACTTTCCATTTTTAAGCGCCTGATGGTATTCTTCAGGAGTCATGGCAGGTTCTTCCAGAATATTACGGCTGGATTTTCTTACTTTTTTATCAATGAGATTCAGTTCTTCCGGGAAATCAAAGTTCACTCCTGCATCTACAATTTTAATGTTGATACCATTCTGTCTGCAAAAAACATTAATGGCAGCACCTCCGCCAAGGAAGTTCATCACCATCTGATAGGTGACCTCCTGTGGATAAGCACTTACGCCTGCAGCAGCAATCCCATGATCGGCCGCAAAAACCACCATATGAGGGTTGAGTAACTGCGGAGAAGTGGTTTTCTGAACCATTCCGATTTTGTGGGCAATATGTTCAAGATGTCCTAATGCCCCTAATGGTTTTGTTTTAAAATCAATTTTATGCTGTAATTCTGATGATAACATGGATGTTTATAGTTACGTTAAATGGAAAAGTGCAATATTAGTAAAATTCAATGAGTCTTTTCTTTTGTCTTGACACAAAAGAAACAAAAGGTCAAGACCTTGAAAATTGAGCTAAAATAAAATGTGTTCTCTAAAAATTCTAAACTCGTGCGAATTCATTATTACTTTTTTGTATCAATATATTCGTCGCACTCAGACAGGAGAATTTTCTTAACGTTCACACAATTTATTTTTTTAACGCCCAATTTTCAAAAGTCAAAAAATTTTAGCCCGCAATATTCACTTACTCACAAACCGAACCCTGCAACTCTCAAACTCTCCCACACTCAAACCCTAAAACCCACCCCCACGAAACCCGCACCTCGAAACCTAAAAAAGCTACGCGAGTACATTGCGCACTTCACCCTTTACTTTGCACCATCAATCAATACCAATGACACCGAAAATACTTAAAAAAATAAAAGAAATAGAAGCAGCACGGGGCGTGGAAGTCCTTCTTGCTGTAGAATCAGGGAGCAGAGCCTGGGGTTTTGCGTCTCCTGACAGTGATTTTGATATACGTTTTATATACCGTCATGAAAAAGACTGGTATCTTTCTCCCTGGGATAAGGATGAAACGATAGAATTTATGACAGAAGATGATCTGGATGGTTCCGGCTGGGACCTGCGAAAGACGTTTCATCTCTTACTGAAGTCGAATGCGGCTTTGCTGAGCTGGTTTTATTCTCCTATCGTGTATAAAGCGGATGAAGGGTTTGTAGAACTCTTTAAACCTTTGGCTGATGCCTGCTTTTCTCCGATAGCAGTTTCCTATCATTATCTGAGCATGAGCAAGAAATATCTGGAAGCCTGCAGACATGATGAAGTAAAATTAAAAAGTTATTTTTATTGTTTACGAACCACATTAACAGGAAAATGGATCATAGAAAAAGGAACGGTTCCTCCTGTACTGTTCAATGACCTGCTTGTTTTAACGGATGAAGCCACCAAAAGAAAAATAGAAGATCTTATCACCTTAAAAGCAACCAAAGGAGAATCTTACTACCATCCGAACGATTGGGAACTGTTTGATTTTCTGGAGAAAACAGTCGCTGAAAATGAAGAAAAAGCGAAAAGTTTATCTGGGGGAAAAGCGGATAAAGGTGAGATGGAGAGGATTTTTAGGGAGATATTACAATTATAATAGCTTATGAAACAACTATCTGAAAGAGCTCTTAATTTTTTAAAAAGAAAAGAACGAAAAGAGGAGTTTTATATTGATAAAAAGGAGATAGAAAATTACTTATCCTTGTATTCCATCAAAAATTACTCTGAGATCCTTAGGTTTCAAGAAATGTATTCTGGTCTTATCATAAATGATAATATCATACACATTTTCAATCCTGCTAATGTAAAAGAACATAAGACAATCAAGACTTTTCTATGTGAAGAGCAAGTTCTGTTCCCTATTTGCAATGGACTTTGTATTTCGGAAGATGGAAGAATTGCCATAAAAGATAATATCAGCAATGATTATATCTTTTATTTTGAATTTTTTGAAACTTTTATAGAGCAACAAGCTTTTTTTGAGGAGTATCAAGATTACAAACACCTTCCAGCCATAGGATATTATACTAAGAATATCAGTTTAATTTCAAAAGGTCTTGCAGATTATGATTTCATTACTGAATGTTCGGACCGTTATCATTCTCTTTGGAAAAATATTTCGAATCTTGTCCACGCCAGATTATACCCTGGAGGCTACACGATCATTTTTGATAGTATTTCAGAAAAAGAACGTAGTTTTTTAATTAAAAAGCTAGAATCAAACAAATTAATCTAAAAAACTGTAATTAACTAAAATGACCATCCAAGACCTAAAAAATAAAAATCTCCTCCTCTTCGAAGCCATTTCCGGAAGCAGAGCTTTCGGGCTGGCGACGGAGAATTCTGATACGGATATCCGTGGGGTGTATTATCTGCCGAGGGAAGATTTCTTTGGGCTTAATTATATTCCGCAGATTTCCAATGAGACAAATGATCTTACGTATTATGAAATCGGAAGATTTGTAGAACTGCTTCAGAAAAACAATCCTAATATTCTGGAAATTCTGGCCAGTCCTGAGGATTGTATTCTGTACAAGCATCCGTTGATGGATTTATTGAAAACAGAAGATTTTCTTTCAAAGCTGTGCAAAGACACTTTTGCAGGGTATGCTGTTTCCCAGATTAAAAAGGCAAAAGGTCTCAATAAAAAGATTGTAAATCCGATTGATAAAGAAAGAAAATCAATCCTGGATTTTTGCTTTATTTTGGATGGACAAGGTTCTGTCCCATTGAAAAAATGGCTGGATGAGGATGGTCTCTCACAGGAAAAATGCGGATTGATAAACATTGATCATACAAAAGGAATGTTCGCTTTATTTTATGATGAATCGGGAACATTGGGATATAAAGGAGTTATTCAGAATGAAGAAGCGAATCAGGTTTCTGTATCCTCTGTTCCTAAAGAGGAAAAACCGGTTGCTTACCTGTTTTGTAATCTGGATGCGTATTCTGTGTATTGCAAAGATTACAGGGAATACTGGAAATGGGTGGCTGAGCGTAATGAAGACCGCTATAATGTCAATCAGACTCACGGACAGAATTACGACAGCAAGAATATGATGCACACCATCCGGCTGCTTCAGTCCTGCGAACAGATTTTTAAAACCGGGTCACTGACAATTCGTGTAAATAACCGTGATGAACTGTTAGATATCAAAGGAGGAAACCAATCGTATGAAAATGTCATGGAAAAGGCAGAAAACCTGATAGAATCCATAGAAAGTCATTATTCTACCACCACTCTTCCCGACTCTCCGGACCTGGAGAAAACCACAAAAATATTAATTCAGATCAGAGAAAAACTGTATAATCATGAATGATAAACGATAAATGATAAATGATGAGTGATGAATAGTGGGATTGGTGAATTCCATCACTCCCACTCTCAAACACTCAAACCCGAAAACTCACTTCTTAGACGCCTTTGCAACGGGATTATAATCCAAACATATTTTAATCCAATACTCAAAATCATCTGCTTTTTGGAAACCTATGGGTTCTACATAGCAATAGCCATTTAACTGTTTTCCTTTCATAATCATTGGGAGAAAGCCTTTCTTTTCCGAAACCTCATCTTCCAGTTCGGGATTGTAACGGCACATCAGATTATCATGACTGATGTTGATGCACATCTTTCCGTTCACCAGAAAAGACAGTCCGCTGAACATTTTCTTTTCCTCGACCTCTATATTATTTTCCATTGAAAGCCGTTCACGTACACGGTCTGCAAGTTCAATACTGTAAGCCATGATTTCTTTTTTTTTTGATATATCCTTTTTAATAATAATGGCTTCAACAGGCTCAGCCTGACAGTGCTTAAAAATTGTCGTTGGTATTCCAGTTGTCACCCTGAGCCTGTCGAAGGGTATCAATAAGAAAACCTTATAATCATTTCTTGAGTATTACTTAAAGGATAAGTTGATCAACTTTTCTCTTATTAAAATTAATAAAAAACTGTGATTAACACCTTATTTTTTTAGCATTATTGATTAATTCAAAATTTAAAAATTAAAATTTTATTTAAATTAATTATTGTTTTACGATAATTAATTATACATTTGCAATAGTAATTACAATTCATACCATGAACCAGACCAAAATTATTGCAAGAATTTTATTCTATATCTGCGCCTTACTTTCGGCCGGATATTTAGTCACTTTTGGGTATTCCTTATTCTGTCTGATGAGCGGATTTGCGGTCACGCCTTATAAAGAAGGCCAGTTCCTTCACATCAATTATCCGTTTACAGAACAACCGTTTCTGAATATCGAAAACAATTATCCTTATATGATATTTTCCTTTATGTTGGTGCTTATCACTTATGGAATCTTTTTCTGGTTATCTGCCGGGGTTTTCAAAGTGTTTTTCCAACAAAAACTGTTTACTCAGGAAAATATCATTCAGCTTAAGAGATTTTACCTGTACAATATTTTCATTCCGCTTCCTCTGGTTATTATCGCGAGTTTCTTTGTGGAAGTAGAAAGTATCATATGGGGACTGGTGTTTATTCACTTTATGCTTGGAATTTTCTGTCTGTTTCTTGCGAATATCTTTAAGCAAGGACTACATTTGCAAAACGAACAAGACCTATTTATTTAAAATGCCAATTATAGTCAACTTAGATGTGATGCTTGCCAAACGAAAAATGCAGAGTAAAGAATTGGCAGAAAAACTGGGTATCACGCCCGTGAACCTTTCTATCCTGAAAACCGGTAAAGCCAAAGGTGTCCGCTTCGATACCCTTGAAGCCATCTGTAAAATCCTGGAATGCCAGCCGGGAGATATTCTTGAATTTAAAGAGTAAACGAGTTGCGGGATGCGAGTTGCGGGGTTTGAGGGTTTGAGAGTAAGAGGGTTTGAGAGTGGTGAGTATAAGAGTTCACTTCTAACTTCTAACTTCTAACTTCTAACTTCTAAC
Source organism: Chryseobacterium sp. NRRL B-14798 (assembly GCF_050470705.1). Lineage (NCBI taxonomy): Bacteria > Pseudomonadati > Bacteroidota > Flavobacteriia > Flavobacteriales > Weeksellaceae > Chryseobacterium > Chryseobacterium sp. NRRL B-14798. The sequence continues at coordinate 3,733,509 of NZ_JBFLUL010000005.1, forward strand.
TTCTAACTTCTAACTTCTAACTTCTAACCTCTAGCTTCTAGCCTCCTGCCTCTAGCTTCCAGCCATTAACTTCTAAACCAGCTGCCAAAAGGCCGCCTGTCCTTCTATTCCCCAAACACAACGTTATGAACACATTAACCATCAACAACCTTAGCCTTACCTATAAAAATGGATTTCAGGCTATTAAAGACATTTCACTCGACATCAAAAACGGTATGTTCGGGCTTCTTGGTCCCAACGGAGCCGGAAAATCTTCTTTGATGAAAACTATTGTCGGACTTCAGAAACCAACCTCCGGAACGATACTTTTCAATAAAGTGGACATCATCAAAAATCCTGATTATGTTAAACAAAATCTTGGATTTCTGCCTCAGGATTTCGGAGTATACCCGAAAGTTTCCGCGTACGATCTATTGGAACATATTGCCGTACTGAAAGGGATTACCGAAAAAAGCAAACGTAAAAAACAAATTCTGAGCTTGCTGGAAAAAGTCAACCTTTCTGATTTTGCTAAAAAAGAAGTTCATACCTTTTCTGGGGGAATGAAACAGCGATTCGGTGTTGCCCAGGCATTACTGGGAGAGCCGAGAATCATTATTGTAGATGAACCAACAGCAGGATTGGATCCTGAAGAACGCAATCGTTTCAACAGCTTGCTCAATGATATCAGCCAGGATGTTATCGTTATTCTGTCTACGCATCTCGTTGAAGATGTCAGAAACCTTTGCTCAGAAATGGCAGTGATGAATCATGGGCAAATCCTCCGAAAAGGAAACCCGGGAAAATTGATTGCAGAGCTGGACAATAGAATCTGGTCAAAACCCATTGACAAAAATGAACTGGAAAGCTATCATTCCAGCTATGAAATCATCAGCAGACAGCTTCTGGAAAGAGAACTCCACATCACTGTATTTTCTGAAGAATCTCCGAAAGATTTCAGCCCTGTAACACCTTTGCTGGAGCACGTTTACTTCCATACACTCACCCAAAAACCTTAATCATGAATACGATATTTTTATTTGAAGCCGGACGCTCTTCCCAGCACTGGCTCACCTATCTTGTGGCCTTACTTTTAATAGGAATGGGCATCTTTTCTGGTAATCAGTTCAATCTTTCAGTAGGAGAAGGGATTTATTTAAACTCTCCCTACACCATTGGTTTTATGACCGGAATGCTGAGCCTTACCGTGATTTTTTTCGCTACGGTTTATGCATTGCAGCTGCTTTTTAAAGACCAGGATTCAAAATTTGACAGTATTCTGTTTTCATTCCCATTGTCAAAACTCACTTACCTGAAAGGGAAATTCTATGCTTATTTTTTACAGACGTTTTTAAGTTTTTCTTTCTTAATGACAGGATTTATCATAGGTCAGATAATGCGGACGGGAAGTGAAATGCAGGAAGGTTTTAACATTGTCCATTATCTATACCCTTTATTCATATTCGGTTTTATCAACAGTTTATTTGTCTGCAGTTTCCTTTTTCTCATTGCATTTATTGTCAGGAAAAAACTGCTGATTGTAGTAGGCGGACTGCTTCTGTATGTTTCTTACATGATTATCCTGTTGTTTTCCAATTCACCCTTTATGGCGGGAAGTCTTCCCCAGTCACTGGAAACGCAACAGTTTTCGGCTTTAATAGATCCTTTTGGATTATCCGCTTATTTTATGGAAGCCCGTGATCTCACAGCTCCTCAGAAAAATATTCAACTGGTACCTTTCTCTGGTTATCTTTTGTTTAACAGAATTTTATTCTCTTTTATATCTGTTGGAATTCTTCTGCTTTCGTATAGATTATTTTCTTTCTCCAATACCTCAGGAAAGAAAGTAAAAACATTAGGAAATACTCTTACATTTTCTGAAACCAATAAAGCAGATTATTCCACAGTGAAGCCAGACTTTGGTTGGAAGAACTCATTTCGATCTGTCTTGTCTTTTGCAAAAACAGACCTTACTTATCTGTTTAAAAGTGCTGCTGTTCCTGCCGTTTCCATACTGTTGTTATTTTGTATGGGAATGGAAATGTATGCCGAAATTGAAAAAGGCATCCGCCTTCCGCAGAAATATGCAGGTTCCGGACTTATGGCAACAACCATTTCGGAAAATTTTCATCTGCTTGGACTTCTTATTTCCGCTTATTTTTTAAATGATGTCTACTGGAGGAGTTCTTCTTCAGGATTTTCTCTGATTGAAAACAGTATCTATTTATCAAAAAACAGATTAATCGGCCATTTCATTTCCATCAGTTTTCTGCTGTTTTTCTTCACCGGAATTGTAATTATTCAGGGCATTATTTTTCAGGCGGCTTATCAGTATTTTCATATTGATTGGAATGCTTATCTCGGTGTTTTTATTTTCAATACTTTTCCATTGATGCTGTTTTCCGGATTGATTCTTTTGATAAATGACAGAATTCCCAACAAATTCATAGCCCTTGGAGTTTCCATCCTTGCCGTTTTTATAGTATCAGGTCCGCTTTCGGGGAAATTGATACCCTACCCTCTTTTCAGAATATTCTCAGATTTTAAAGGGACTTACAGTGAGTTTAACGGCTATGGAATTTATGAAAAAGCTTTTCTACAAAGACTTTTATTCGGAACGGGGATTATCAGTATTTTATGGATGCTCAACAGCATTATAAAAATTAAAAAAGTTCCTGTACTTGCATCTGGCTTCAGTATCATTCTGCTCATCTCAGGAATCTTTGCCGGGGTATTGTTTATGAAAGGATATATTCCAAAAAATGAAGATCAGGCTATTCTAAGATCAGCAGCATATGAAAAAAACTATCGAAAGTATGAAAAACTTCTACAGCCGGATATCACCGATATTGCTACAGAAATTAAACTATATCCTTCCAACAATGCTTATCAGATTGTTGGAAAATATATCCTTAAAAATCAAACCAATCAACCTATCAATAAGATTCTGATCAATTTTAATGAGGATTTAAAACTGGAATCTGCTATGATAAAGTGTGGTACTGAAATCTCAAAAATTAATAAGCATGTTACAGAAGTTTCATTACAAAAGCCTCTCCGGCCTGGTAAAACAGCTTCTCTTGATTTTACATTATCTTATCAATGGTTTGCGGTCAATGGACACCAGTCTTTCAATGCCATTATTGAAAACGGATCTTTTATGAGAATCAGCAGATATTATCCAACAATTGGATATCAGAAGGATAATGAAATTCAGGATAAGAAACAAAGAAGCCAATTCAAGCTTGGAAAACTTGGTGAACTGAAAAAACCTGAAGCTCCTGAAGTTTCAAAAAGGGATTTTATCAATCTTACGATGATGATTTCCACCGAAAAGAAACAAACAGCCATAGGAACAGGAGATCTTGTCAGAAAATGGTCACAGGCCGGGCGCAACTATTTTAAGTATAAAGCAGATCAGATTCCTTTCCGGTTTGCCGTTTCATCTGCTGAGTATAAGATCAAAAGCGTGAACTATAAAGGAATTTCCATCAATATCTTTTATCATCAGAAACACTTTGAGAATGTGAATCACCTTCTTGAAAACGCAAAGCTTACTTTAGATTACTGTCTGCAGAATTTCGGGACTTACCCTTTTAAAACCATCAATTTTGCGGAGATTTCTTCTTTTACCAGAGGTTTTGCCGCTACAGCCTATCCTTCTGCTGTTTTTATGCCTGAGGATATGGTTTTCCACGCCAATATTCTGGCGGATAAGAAACAGGATGTCATCAATGAGCTGGCAGGTCATGAACTTTCCCATCTCTGGTGGGGCAGCAGCCAGATCGACCCTGATGACAGAGAAGGTTCTGTGATGCTTACTGAAACCCTCGCCATGTATACTGAGATGATGCTTTACAAAAAAATGCATGACAAAGAAAAAATGATGGAAAGAATCACCGTACATCAGCAGATCTATGACAATGAAAAAGGACTGTCTGAAAATGTTCCGATTTATAAAGCGACCGGAGATGTTCCTCATATTTCATATTCCAAAGGAGCTGCCGCAATGGTACAGCTGAGTAACTTAATCGGTGAAAATAAAGTGAACCTGGCTTTGAAAAATTTCCTCAACAACAATCAATATCCAAAGAAACCTGGTTCATTGGATCTGATCAATGAGTTTTACAACGTTGCTCCGGATATTTCCACCAGAAAACAAATCGACAGATTATTTAAAACCACAGAAAATATAAGGTTTACTTCAGGGTCAAAAACTGCTCCTGTAAAGGCAAAATCCAAAGAATCCGGTAACAGCTTTTAATTTTTTTTGAAAATATTTTTCAGGAATTGTAACAAAGTAAAATGATGATTTACTAATTAATTGATATATCAATAATTGATACATCATTTTAAATCTGAAAATATGGAAAAATTAAATTCAATCATATTCTACAACATAGACAAAGCGATCAGATCTTACAGAAACTATGCTCAACGCCAGCTGAAAGCGCATGGTTACACGATCACTATTGATCAATGGCTTATCATCAAAGCAATTCTGGAAAACCCGGGAATTACCCAGAATGAAATTGGTGATCTGGTTTTTAAGGACAATGCTTCTGTCACGAGAATGATTGATTTAATGGTAAAATCCGAATACATTATCAGAAAAGTTCATCCTGAAGACCGAAGAAAAACCCAGCTGGAAGTGACAGATTCCGGGGTAAAAGTAATTAAAGAGGTTCAGAATATCGTAGAAAAGAACCGTAAAACTGCTTTAAAGGGCATCAGCAATGAAGAACTGGAAGTGATGTATTCAGCTTTACTGAAAATTTCAGAAAACTGTCTCAACCCTAAAAAGTAAAACGCTATGACCAGAATATTCTCACTTATTATTGTCTGTATGCTGATGCTGTTCAGCAGCAGGATCTCTGCCCAGCAGGCAATGCAGAGTTTGACTTTGTCAGGAAACATAAAATCCGACAAAGCAGAGCAGATAGAGATCAATCTCTTTGACGCCGATCAGAAATTGATCAAAACAGAAATTGCTGATAACAGCGGTAAGTTCAACTTTAATGATTTAAAAGAAGGAACTTATCAGGTAAAAATTAATAAAAACGGTACTGAGGTTTATCACTCGGAAAACATTTCACTAACCGAAAATAAGACCCTCAATCCTATTGACCTGAATGTAAAATCGATTGAAGGAGTAACAATCACCAAAACCAAGCCTCTCATTGAAAGACAGGATGGAAAAATGATCATGAACGTCGAAAACAGTATTGCAAGTACCGGAAATTCCGCTTTTGAAGTCCTCGAAAAGGCTCCGGGAGTGAATATTGACAATAACGACAATATCAGTCTTCGCGGAAAAGGAAACCTTCTGATCCAGATCGATGGTAAAAATACTCCCATGACCGGAACTGACCTTGCCAATTACCTGAAGGGAATTCCCTCTTCCACCATTGAAAAGATAGAGTTCATCACCAATCCTTCTTCAAAATATGACGCTGCCGGATCCGCCATTATCAATATTAAACTTAAAAAGGAACAGAGAAAAGGAACTAACGGAACTATTTCAAGCTCTCTGGGATCGGGTAAATATGTGAAAAACAACAACAGTTTCAGCATTAACCACAGGAATAAAAACATCAATATTTTCGGAAATTACAGCTTTGCGTACAGGGAAGCTTACAACGGATTGGTTCTCGACAGAAATTTCTATGAAGCCAATACCTTTAAGAAAGCGTATGTGCAGGATAATTATCTGAAATTCAAATTCAACAGTCATGTGGCCAAAGCGGGAATGGATTATTATCTGAACGACAAGAATGTGCTTGGATTTTCTGTGGGACTTGTTTCCAACAAATTCAACATCAACGGAGACAATTCCAACGTCACACTGGGCAGCAGCTACCTTCCTGAAAGTACTTTTACAACAGTTAACAGATCGAATGACCGCTGGACCAATGTTTCATTCAACCTTAATCATAAATATACGATTGATTCGCTGGGTTCTGATATTTCTACCGATTTTGACTATATCAATTACGCCAACTCATCTTTGCAGAGCTTTGATACAAGAACGCATGATATTTCCAGCGGTACAGACAACCTCGACATTATCAAAGGTGATATGGACGGAAAACTGAATATCTACTCTTTAAAATCTGATCTTACAAAAAACTTCAGCAACGACTGGAAGCTGGAAAGCGGAGTAAAAACCAGTTTTGTAAAGACAGATAATGACCTGAAATTCTTCAACGCCAGTTCAGGGGTTCCTGTTCCGGATCTTGGAAAAACCAATCATTTTATTTATGAGGAAAACATCAATGCAGTGTATGGAAATTTGTCCAAAAAATGGGAAAAATTTAAAGCTACAGCAGGTTTAAGAGTTGAAAACACCAATGTAAAAGGAACTCAGATTACCACCCATCAAATCAATAAAAGAAATTATACCCAACTGTTTCCAAGCGCTGTTCTGAGTTATGATCTGACGGATAAAAGCAACCTTGAAATCAATCTCAGCAGAAGAATTACAAGACCAAGCTACAACCAGCTGAATCCTTTCAAATTCTATCTTGATCCTACCACAATGAAAGCCGGAAATCCTGATCTGAACCCTCAAATCACGATGAATTATGAATTAACCTACAGTCTGAGTAATAAATACTTTGTCACTTTAAGCTACAGCAGGAATTCTGATAATATCACAGATATCTTAAAACCTGTCATAGAAAACGGGCAGATTGTAACCGTACAGACGATTGAAAACCTGAATTCGGCTTCTTATTTCGGATTAAACCTGATCGCTCCGGTAAAGGTGACCCAATGGTGGGATATGAATAACAGTGCCAATTTCTATTATGGCTCCTACACAGGAAATGTCTCCGGAACCCAGATCAATAATAAAGGGAATTTTACATTCAGCATCAACAGTATTAATTCCTTTAAGCTGGGAAATGGTTTCACTGCTGAACTTACAGGAAATTACAAAGCCAGAGAAATTTATGCTTATCTGAATGTGAGCCCGAACTGGTACCTCAACGTTGGAGCACAGAAGAAGTTTAAAAATAACAGTGTTCTGAAGCTTTCCTTCACTGATGTCTTCTTTACCAGCAATATCAAAGGGCAAACGGTGTATAATGATTATTTAGAAAACTTCGCGGTGAAAAGAGATACCCGTGTCGCGACCCTCTCCTATACTTACAATTTTGGTTCTTCCAAAAACGGACAGCCCAGAAAAACAGGCGGTGCTGAGGATCTGAAGCAGAGAGTGGGAAATTAATTGTAAGAAGTTGGAAAACGCAAAGACGCGAAGAAGGAGAAATAAAATACTGTATTTAAGACGCAAAGATTTTATCTTCGATAAAATTGAGCACCGAATAACTGTACCTGTATTTTAGTCTCTCACGATTGGGCAGGCAAAGCAAATGCAAAAAATAAAACAATATGCTTGCTGAAAATCTTCGATTTTCTTGCGCCCTAATCAATATTAAATTAAAATTACTTTGCGCCTTTGCGTTTTCCAACTTATAACTTATGGTATAAAAAGCAAAAATCCCTCAAATTGAGGGATTTTTTATGTTTAAGAATGAATCTTATTAAGCTTCGTTAGATGGAGTTTGGTTTTCCACGGGTTTTTCGCTTTGTGGCTTTTCACCTTGTGGTTTCTGTCCTTCCGGTCTTCTTTGTCCTTCTGGTCTTTTCTGCCCTTCAGGTCTACCTTGTCCTTCCGGTCTTGGAGGTCTTGGTAAAAGAACTTTACGGGAAAGTTTCATTTTCTTACGGTCATCATAACCCATGAACTTCACTTCTACCTCATCACCTTCTGCATAAGGAACTTTGTCCAGACGAGCCCACTCAATTTCAGAAATGTGAAGAAGTCCTTCTGTTCCTTTAGCAATCGCTACGAATGCACCAAAGTCCATTACTTTCACTACTTTACCTTTGTAAACTTCACCAACAACCGGTACGAAAGTAATTTCATTGATCTTAGCAATAGCAGCATTGATTTTTTCTCTGTCTGTTCCTGCAATTTCGATACGTCCGATTTCTCCCATCTCTTCGATAGCAATAACCGTATCTGTATCTTTCTGTAACTGTTGAATAATTTTTCCACCAGGCCCGATTACAGCTCCAATGAAATCTTTTGGAATCTCCATAACCACCATTTTCGGAGCATGAGGCTTCACATCTGCTCTTGGCTGGGAAATCGTTTCCGTGATTTTATTAAGGATGTGTAATCTTCCGTCTTTAGCCTGCATCAAAGCTTTCTCCATGATATCCATAGAAAGTCCCTGGATTTTGATATCCATCTGACAAGCTGTGATACCGTCTGCAGTACCTGTTACTTTGAAGTCCATATCTCCAAGGTGATCTTCATCTCCCAAGATATCAGAAAGTACGGTAAATTTACCTGATTTTGTATCGGTGATCAGACCCATTGCAATCCCTGAAACAGGTTTTGTGATCTGAACCCCTGCATCCATCAATGCTAATGTACCTGCACAAACTGTTGCCATTGAAGAAGAACCGTTAGATTCTAAGATATCGGAAACAATTCTGATTGTATATGGATTTTCTTGCGGAATTACTGCTGTTAATGCTCTTTGAGCTAAGTTTCCGTGTCCTACTTCTCTTCTTGAAGTACCTCTTAAAGGTCTTGCTTCACCTGTAGAGAATGGAGGGAAGTTATAGTGTAAGAAGAATCTTTCGTCGTGCTGCGTGATTACGCTGTCGATCATGTTCGCATCTTTTACAGAACCCAGAGTCACCGCAGTCAGAGACTGAGTTTCTCCTCTTGTAAAGATCGCAGAACCGTGAGCTCCCGGAAGGTAATCAATTTCTGACCAGATTGGACGGATTGTCTGAGGATCACGACCATCAAGACGGATATTGTCTTCAAGGATCATCTGACGCATTGCTTCTTTCTCTACATCATGGTAATATACTTTAACGAAAGGAGTTACTCTTGCCAGTTCTTCTTCATTTTCAGCATATTGTGCTAAAAACTCTTCAAGAACCGCTTTGAATTTTTCTCCTCTTTCTTCTTTATTAGATGGAGTCTTCGCTACTTCATATACTTTGTTGTAGCACTCTTTCCATACTTTTTCACGAATTTCCTCGTCGTGATCTTCGTGGCTGTATTCTCTTTTAGGGAAAGATTTTCCTACTTTTTCAGCTAATCTCTCCTGAGCTTCAATCTGTTTTCTGATCTCAGCGTGAGCGAAGTTGATGGCTTCAAGCATTTCCTGCTCAGAGATCTCCTTCATTTCTCCTTCTACCATTACGATGGAGTCTTTAGTAGCTCCCACCATAATGTCGATATCTGATTTTAATAAATTTTCATAGCTTGGATTCACAGACAATTGTCCGTCAATTCTTACTACTCTTGCTTCAGACATTGGCCCGTTGAAAGGGATATCTGTAATCGCAATAGCTGCAGAAGCTGCCAGACCTGCCAATGCTTCAGGCATTACTTCTTTATCGTAAGAAATCAATGAAATCATTACCTGTACTTCCGCGTGGAAATCTTCAGGGAAAAGAGGACGTAATACTCTGTCCACCAATCTCATTGTAAGCACTTCATCATCAGATGGTTTTGCTTCTCTACGGAAGAAATTTCCAGGAATTCTTCCACCTGCGTAGAATTTTTCTCTGTAATCTACCGTTAATGGTAAAAAGTCTACACCAGGATTGGCTTCTTTATTGGCTACAACTGTTGCTAAAAGCATAGTTCCGCCACATTTCACCACTACAGATCCGTCAGCCTGCTTAGCCAGCTTTCCCGTTTCAATAGTGATTTCCCTGCCGTCTGCAAGGGTAATCGTTTCTGTAAACGCTTGAGGTATACTCATAAATTTGCTTCTTTATACTCCGTATTGAGTATGATTAATATTTAAACTCTTTAAATTTTCGTTTGCAAAGGTACTATATAATAATGATATATTAAATTTTTCGATTGCTTTAATAGGCGTTTAAAATACAAAAAATTGGCTATCAATTGATGAAAGTATGAAAATTTACATCACTAATCTGAACTTATATACCATTTATGAAAATAAAAAAGTGTTTTTTTGAGGATAATGTATTGAAAAATCCGGTCGTTTTTGTATTATTGTCTCAAAAAATGAAAATAATACATTCATCTGAAAAAAGTATCTGTTTCATTCTAAAAATTAGTAAAAATATTGCAAACCAATAGGCTGATCCCTATATTTGCCCTACTTCACCAATTACAATGCTGTAGGCTAAAAAAGTTAAGGAACTATCCTTATCCAGATAAATAAATGTTTATGATTAATAAAGAAGTACAATCTCAAAGCAGGAATTATACGGTTCCGTTGATTACCATTACCCTGCTGTTTTTTATGTGGGGATTCATCACCTGTATGAATGACATCCTGATTCCCTATCTGAAGCAACTATTCAATCTTACCTTTTTCGAATCCATGCTGGTACAGTTCTGTTTTTTCGGGGCTTACTTTATCGGATCGCTGATTTATTTTATGATTTCCATCACGAAAGGAGATCCCATCAACAAATTAGGGTATAAAAAGGGAATCCTGTTCGGAATTTTTCTGGCCGCATTCGGCTGCGTTCTGTTTTATCCGGCAGCTACGTTCTCATATTATCCATTGTTTTTGGGTGCTTTGTTTATTTTAGGGTTGGGCTTTACGGTACTTCAGATTACTGCCAATGCCTATGTTTCGCTATTAGGAAGTGAAGAATCTGCTTCCAGCCGTCTGAATATGACGCAGGCATTCAATGCATTCGGAACAACGATTGCCCCGGTACTTGGAGGTCACCTTATTTTTGAATTCTTCTCTTCTCCGGACGGTTCCTTCAGCGCAGTAGCAACGAGAATTCCTTATCTTATTTTTGCAGGAATCCTTTTACTGGTTGCTCTATTGATTTCCAGAGTGAAGCTTCCTTCCTTCCAGATGGGTGAAGAAGAAATCGTAAAAGGCTGGGGAGCCCTTGAATTCAGTCACCTGAAATTTGGAGTATTTGCCATGTTCTGCTATGTAGGCGGAGAAGTTGCCGTAGGAAGTTTCATCATTAGTTTCCTGGAGCAGCCGCAGATTATGGGCTTTAATGAGATCATCAGTAAAAATTACCTTTCCTTATATTGGGGAGGAGCAATGATCGGACGTTTTCTGGGAGCCATCTCTTTAAATCAATCCATAAGCCAAAGCAAAAAGGCTCTATATATGCTGGGAGCAGCGGCAGCAGTTTTCCTTGTGATTTTCAGCATTGTCAATCTTACTTTCAGTCAGATCAGCTTTTTCATTGTGTTTATCATCCTTAATTTCATTGCTTTTTTCGTGGGTAAAGCAGCTCCGGCAAGAACATTATCCATTTTTGCAGCAATCAATGTTGCCTTGTTGATTTCTGCAATGGTAAATCATGGTGAGCTGGCGATGTACAGTATTTTAGGAATCGGAATTTTCAATTCTATTATGTTCTCAAATATTTACACACTGGCTATTTCAGGACTGGGTAAATATACCAGCCAGGGATCTTCATTAGTGGTAATGGCTATTCTGGGAGGCGCTATTGTTCCGATATTCCAGGGATATCTTGCCGATCAGTTTGGAGTACAGCATTCATTTATTATTCCTGTATTCTGTTATCTGGTAATTCTGATATTCGGAGCGTACTGTACCAAATATCTGGGTCATGTAGAAAGTACCGAAACAAAGTCCGGGCATTAAAATCAAATTCAAATCAAAATGTATAAGGCGGAATATCTCAAAGGTATTCCGCTTTCTTTATTCAGATTTTAAAATGTAACTTTTCATGAGAAAAAAGAACTTATCGTATAAACTAACACAATCATTATGAAAATACAGTTAAAGCTTGAATATGCCGCATTTCTACTCTTAGGTATATATGCTTTTGCACAAACGGAATATTCGTGGAGGTGGTTTGCCGGACTTTTCCTTGCACCCGATATTTCTATGCTGGGATATACGGTTAATAATAAAGCGGGCGCTTTTTGTTATAATCTCTTCCATCATTTAGGAGTAGCCATTATCGTTTATTTTGCCGGAACAGCCTTGTCTCTGCCCTATTTACAAATGATCGGAGCTATTTTGTTTTCTCACTCTGCATTTGACAGGATATTGGGTTACGGTTTAAAGTATCCTGATAGTTTTCAGAATACGCATTTGGGGAAGATTGGGAAGAAGGCTGAATAGTGATGTTAAAGCCACCCCGTCAAAAATTCTTTGAATTTTCGCCACCCCTCCGAGGGAGGGGAATTATAATGTCTTTAGTTGTGACGTTGGTCAGGATTGGAGTTTTAGTTGAGGCTTTTCTTGTTGGTTTAATACGGCTGGATTCCTACGGAATGACACAATTGGCGTATTGGTCTATCCATACAGTTTGCCATTCCGTAGGAATCTAAATACTCTTTTATCATCACATGAAATTCTAAGACTTTAAGAAATTTAAGTGTTCTTCACAACCATTTCGTATTTTCTAAAAAAACTTTTGTGGCTTTTGTGGTTAAAAATCCCCTGTTGCGTAAAAACAAAAAAGCAACCTCTTTCGAAGTTGCTTTTTATTTTGAAAATCTTTATAGATTATTTTCTTAAACCTAGTTCAGCAATAATTGCTCTATATCTTGCGATATCTTTGTTTTTAAGGTAATCTAATAAACTTTTTCTCTTACCTACCAATTTCACTAGAGATCTCTCTGTGTTGAAATCGTGACGGTTAGCCTTTAGGTGCTGAGATAAGTGATTGATTCTGAAAGTGAAAAGAGCGATTTGTCCTTCAGCACTTCCTGTGTCTTGTGCAGATTTCCCGTGTTTTGCGAAAATTTCCTGCTTTTTGTCTGTTGTTAAGTACATTCCAATATTGTTTAATGATTATTATGTAACGGGTGCAAAATTACGACTATTTTTTGATTCTGCAAACATTATTGATTTCATATATCAAATTTGATAGAAAAAAATGTTAAAAATTTCTTAATAATTTGTATGCCATCCAACGAAAAGGCAGTAATTTTGCATTCGAATTACAAATGAAAAAAATTATATTCTTTACAGCGGTTACTACTTTTTTATTCATCGGATTTACAACGGTAAAAGCCCAGAAAAATACCGATGATAAAATAAAAAAAGTTCTTTACTTCAACCCTGAGGTAGAGCCTGATATTGACGAAATAAAAGACCCTACCAATAACGCTTTCTTCGATGCCGTAACCGACAATTTCAGCGGCAGAAAAAATAAAATGCTCCGTGCAGAAGTTCAGGTTCCCTATGACAGCATTGATAAACAGACTATTGTAGATTACTGTCTCAACAATGATGCAGATTTTGCCATTGTTTCCAAAGTGAGGTATTTCAAAGTTGGATTTGGAAAGTATGTTTTCTCCAATCAGGTGGTGGTGAGTATGAAACTTTTTGGTGCTGACGGCAATCTTGTCACCGAAAGCGATCACGATACCTACCGGAAAAACATGCGCCTTCTGGGATCCACAACCAATTCTGTCAAAATAGGTACTGAAGGTGCCATAAAAGGAATCATCAAAAAACTGAGAAAGCTTAAGCCGACGGAAGCGGAACTTTAAGGTTCAATGTTTAAAGTTCCTGGTTTAAGGTTGAAATATACAGCCTTATATCATCAATGGTCAATTTTTGCTTCGCAAGTCAATGGTGAATTTTGTCAGGAAGATTCTTGGGCTTACCGGACATGTTTATCATTTATTATTTATCGCTTATTATTCATCCTTATATTTTCATTTGTATTTTCCCTGCTCTGCATTATAAATATTTTCACATAAATAAAGCACTTGTTATCTCTTACGGACAGGTGCTTTTTATTTAAAATACACTATAAACAACTGATTAACAATTAAATGTTTTCACCAAATAAGGATTTATTAAATATTTTTTACTATTTTAGACCAACATTAAAACCAAAATCTTATGAAAAATCTAAAGAAACTCAGCAGAGAAAAAGCAAAACAAATTAGTGGAGGGTCTATGGAAAGATGTAGCGAAACCAATCCTTGTACTGTCGGATGGTGCTGTTTCGGAATCTGTTCCCCCTTCATCTGTATTGAATAAAAGATAAAACTAAATCATTTAAAAATCAAATCTCATGAAAAATCTAAAAAAACTCAGCAGACAAGTGCAAAAGGAAATTAAAGGCAGCGGACCTTTCAAAAGATGTACAGAACATTATGAATGTCCGGGCGGGTCATGTTGTCACAACACCTGTGTTATCGATCCATGTCCTCTGGAGTAAATATGATCATTACAGACTCCTGCATTCGCAGGTGTTTTTATTTAAGATATCAATAAATTTTTGATTCATACTAAAATATTTTCACCTGCAAATGAATAATATAGAAATATTTACTATTTTAGTCTTACATTAAATCTAAACTATAACGCTATGAAAAATCTAAAAAAACTCAGCAGAGAGGCTGCGAAACAAATTAATGGCGGCATAGGACCGTTCAGATGCAGTATAACAAGACCATGTTCTGTGGGATATTGCTGCAATGGAGAATGTCTTGATCATGACTGTCCGATAGAGCCTTAATCTTAACTATATTTGATCACCATGAAGAATTCAAATCTTAAGAGGCTGAACAGGCTGGAGCAAAAAAATATTAAAGGCAGCGGAATAAAAAAGTGTGGTGACAATTCAGATTGCGGACCATACCAATGCTGTACAAATGCTGTCTGCATCTACATTCCCACCTCAGAATGCGAACCAATGTAAAGAATATTGGAATTTAAAATTTAATTTTTGCACATCCGCTTCGGCGGGTGTTTTTTTTGCTCTTATACTGAAGCCATAAACTTTAATTAATCCTTAATTTTGCCAGTTTATTGCTCAGTCTTAAAAATTTGAATTATTTTTGCATATCCAAAAAATTTCACGTTTTGAATTCTAGAGACGAACTTATCTTCAACCCTGCCGATATTGCCGAAACTCTCAGCGAACTTCCTGCTGATGAGAGGCTGCTCGCGTTTCTGAAGGTTCCGAAAGAATACAAAGCAGAAGTATTTTCACACCTTGATCCTGATTTCCAGGAAGAAACCATCAGAAGTATCGGAAGCGATGAAGTTTCTGAAATTCTGAATGCCATGACTCCGGATGACAGAACGGCTCTTTTCGAGGATTTCCCGGATGAGCTGATCAAGTATTCCATCAACCATCTTAATCCGCAGGAAAGAAGGATTGCCTTAAAGCTTCTTGGCTACAATTCGGATTCGATTGCCCGTCTGATGACCCCTTATTATATCCAGATCCGTAAGGAATGGACGGTAAAAAGATGTCTTCAGCAGATCAAAAAGGTAGGAAAAAGAGTGGAAACCATGAACTACCTGTATGTGGTAGACGAAAGAAACCGCCTGATTGATGACCTTGCCATCGGAACTTTACTGCTGGAAGAGGAAGACACTCTGGTTTCTGATATCACAGACAACCATTTTGTAGCCATTACAACGACAACTTCCAAAGAGGATGCCGTAACCTACTTCGAAAAGTATGACCGTGGTGCTCTTCCTATTATTACAGAAGCAGGTGTTCTGGTAGGAATTGTGACTATTGATGACATCCTCGATCAGATTGAACAGCAGAATACGGAAGATATCCAGAAATTTGGGGGATTGGAAGCATTGGATCTTCCCTACACCCAGACTTCATGGACTGAGATGATCAAGAAAAGAGCCACCTGGCTGATCATTCTGTTTGTTTCGGAAATGCTGACTGCCTCTGCAATGGGATATTTTGACAAGGAAATAGAAAAAGCCGTTGTTCTTGCTCTATTTGTACCACTGATTATTTCCAGTGGAGGAAACTCAGGATCCCAGGCAGCCACCCTGATTATCCGTGCTATGGCTCTTCAGGAAATCAATCTGAAGGATTGGTGGTATGTCATGAAAAAGGAAATTATCTCCGGATTATGTCTTGGAGCCATCTTGGGAATTATTGGGTTTATACGAATCATGCTCTGGCAGCAAATTGGCTTGTTTGATTACGGCCAGTATTGGGTATATGTAGGATTGAGTGTTTCAGTCTCCCTGATTGCTATTGTTTTGTGGGGAACATTATCAGGTTCTATGATCCCGTTTGTCTTAAAAAAATTAAATCTTGACCCCGCCACTTCTTCTGCTCCATTTGTAGCAACGCTGGTGGATGTTACAGGACTTATTATCTATTTTACCGTAGCCGGACTTTTCTTAACCGGAAAACTTTTGTAATTTTAGGCATCATCTAACATGCCAATATGAAAATCGTTTCACTTGTACCTTCTATTACTGAGGCTTTATTTGACCTTGGACTGACCGAAAATGAAGTGGTAGGAAGAACAAAATTCTGTATCCATCCTAAGGATAAAATAAAAAATGTACCCATAATCGGTGGAACTAAGAATATTAATATTGAAAAAATTAAAGCATTACAGCCGGATCTTATTATTGCCAATAAGGAAGAGAATGTAAAAGATCAGGTGGAAGCCCTGATGGATGAGCACAAGGTAATGGTCACCAATATTGATACCATTGAGGATAATTATTACCTGCTTAAAAACCTCGGAAAACTTTTTGGAAAGGAAGACAGAGCACAGCTTTTCAATCTTAAAATTTATGATGTTCTGAATCAGGCAAAACTGGAATCTCCTGTAAAAGCAGCTTATCTTATCTGGAAAAATCCTTATATGACCATTGGTTCTGACACTTTCATCCACAGGATTTTATCTGAAATTGGTTTTGAAAATATTTTTAAAGATAAAACCCGTTATCCCCAGATCACTACTGAAGATCTGGCAGAAGCCGATGTCATTATGCTTTCATCTGAACCTTTTCCGTTTAAAGAAAAACATATTGAAGAACTGCAGGTTTTCTATCCGGATAAAAAGATTATGATTGTAGATGGAGAGGCATTTTCCTGGTATGGAACCCATATTGCCAAATGTGAGAATTATTTTAAAGAATTGCTGGCCGAGATTCACCTCATGCAGCAAAGCTAATTTTTCACCGTCAACTTTAAACCCAAAACTTTAAACTTTAAACATTGAACTTTATATGTCCGGTACAGTTTTATTATCTGAAGGAGCAGAATTTGATCACGTAATACAGGAAGTTTCAAAATATATTCACTTGTATGTAATGGCGTTTGAAAAAGAGGAAAGAACCATTACACGACTGGAAAAACGTGAAAACATGTATGGAGGAAACGGAACTGTGTATATGATACAAATGTTCGATCAGAAAGAATTAGCCAACAATCGTCTGGCTGCCTATATGGTTTTATTGAATAAAGGGGATGAATCCGGATTTCATACTCACAATCTGAGAAATGAACAGGAGCTGTACGTTGTGGTGCACGGAACCGGAGAATATCGTGAAAGAACCGGAACAGATGGACCAATACGCAGGAAAGTGCTGCAGAAAGGCGATATTACAGCGATCAGTTCTATAGGCTATCATTCTATTGAAAACACGGGAGATGAGCCTTTAATTATGTTTGTGATCACCACCAACAATCCATAAAAAACTCCGGCAGATGAGCCGGAGTTTATATTTATAGTCAGTTTCTAATTATAAAATCTTAGAAACTTCATTACAAAGCCATTCTAATAATTCGCGGTCTTCCTGCGTGAAAGGATCGATTGTATGAGAATCAATATCGATCTGACCAATATTTTTTCCATCCTTAAAAATAGGAACTACAATTTCTGCTTTCGTATCAATGGAGCAACTCAAATAATTGCTTTCCTCATGCACATCAGGAACAACAAATGTTTCATTGGAAACGGCAACCTGACCGCAGATTCCTTTACCGTAAGGAATAATGGTATGGTCGGTAGGTGCTCCTACATAAGGACCTAAAATCAATTCATCCTTATCTCCGTTTTTGAAATAGAACCCTGTCCAGTTGAAGTAAGGAATCTCCTGATCCAACAGGTGGCATACTTTTTCAAGTTTTTCTTCTGTATTATGCTTAGGACTTTCAAGAATTGAGGAAAGTCTTTTCTTTAATTCTGACATTGTATATATATTTTAAGAGAATTGTTTTAGGGAAAGCTCTTCTTTATATCCGAACATTCCACGCTCTTTAATCATTTCTGCTACGCCTTCCGGTACCTGAGTTTCCCAGCCTTTCACACAACATGCGATTTTTCTTAATATCTCTCTGGAATAAATTTCCAAAAACTCAGGATTATAATTGGTAATATCTACGATACGGTTGTTGTGTTTGAAGTATTTGTATAGTTCTTTCAGGTTTTCTTCTACTTTCAGGTTGGAAGAATCCAACAGCTGATGAGTTTCCGGATCTTTGTAAGGATACAGATATACTCTCATTCCATTTCTGAAAAACTTACCGAATGCTTCAAGAATTCCTCCTGAAAGGTTTTTATAATATTTCTCGTCGAATACCATCAGCATATTATTTACTCCCATAGCTACTCCGATGTCTCCACTTGTATACGATGCGAAGTAATCAATCAATCTGTAATATTCGGAGAAGTTTGAAATAATAACGGTGTAACCTAGTTTTCCAAGAATATCTACTCTGTCCAGGAAATCCCTTTCGTCGATATCTCCGTCTGCTCTCAGATTGGAAATGGTGATTTCAATAAGAACTTCTGTTTCTTCATGAGTACAGGTAGCATCTTTGAAGAACATATCCATCCCGTTTTTAAGCATGTCAATGTTCACTTTCGTTACCGGTCTGAAACTTCCTCTTACCGCGAAAATATTTTTCTTGTACAATACATCTGCCGGAAGCATATTACTCCCCTGAGAATTGAAGATTACCGCATCGGTCATTCCATTTTTTACCAATTGAAGGGACATCAGTCTGTTATCAACATAGGCAAAAGCAGGTCCGCTGAAGTCGATCATATCAATTTCCAGATTATCTTTAGCAATATCATCGTAAAGAGACTCTACTAAAGTTCTTGGATTGTCGAAATAATGAAAGGCTCCAAAAATAAGGTTTACGCCCAGGTTTCCTAAAGTTTCCTGCTGAAGAGTAGCATCATTTTCTTTGAATTTTACGTGGATAACAATCTCATTGTAATCTTCATTTTCTTTAGTCTGAAAACGGATTCCCACCCAGCCGTGGCCTTTTACAGTTTTGTCAAAATTGATGGTTGTTACCGTATTGGCATAAGAAAAGAATTTTCTATCCGGATTATTATCTCTTGAAATTCTCTCTTCAATCAAAGCTACTTCATATCGAAGCATTTTGCGAAGCCTGTTCTGGGTAACGTACCTGTTTTTTACTTCTTTTCCGTAGATGGCATCACTAAAATCTTTGTCATAAGCAGACATTGCCTTAGCAATCGTACCGGAAGCTCCCCCTGCTCTAAAAAAGTGGCGAACAGTCTCCTGCCCTGCTCCAATTTCTGCGAAAGTACCATAAATAGTAGGATCTAGATTAATTGTTAATGCTTTTTGTTTAGGAGTTAGTTTCTGATACATTAGGACATGAAATTTTTTGTAAATTTACCAAAATTAAACCAACCTCAAAACAAAATGAAGTTGAAATTTTTAGGAACCGGTACTTCTCAAGGTGTACCCGTTATAGGCTGTACATGTGAAGTGTGTACTTCAGAAAATCCCAAAGACAAACGTTTACGTTCTTCCGTGATGGTTACCACAGACGAAAATAAAAAAATACTGATCGACTGCGGACCGGATTTCAGGCAGCAAATGCTTACCAACCATGAACATACTGTAGACATTGCTCTGATTACCCATGAACATAATGACCACGTGATCGGGCTGGATGATATGCGGCCCCTGATATTTAAAAGTGGAAAAGATGTTCCGTTGTACTGCTATTCAAGGGTGGCTCATGAGATAAAAAACAGATTTCCTTATGCTTTTGCGGATGTAAGATATCCCGGCGCACCCGCTTTTGAGCTACACGAAATAGAAAATAAGCCTTTTGAGGTATTGGACACAGAAATCACTCCTGTGGAGGTGATTCACTATAAAATTACCGTTTTCGGATATAAGTTTAAAAAGCTTGCCTATATTACGGATGCCGGGTTTATTTCTGAAACGGAGAAGGAAAAATTGAAAGATCTGGATGTTCTGATCTTAAACTGTATTAGAAAATTTGATCCCCATCCTGCCCATTTTATCCTTCCGGATGTGATTAAATTATTTGAAGAACTAAAACCTAAAAAATTATTTTTAACCCACATCAGCCATCATCTTGGACTGCATGATATTGAAGATAAGGAGCTTCCGGCCGGAATACACCTTGCCTACGATGGTTTGGAACTTAATTTTTAAAAAAATTCTTCAAAAAGCTTTTGAACATTGAAAAAAGTTCCTATATTTGCACACCAATTTGAAACAAACATCACGTTTGAAATCAACATCAGGCCCAGGTGGCGGAATTGGTAGACGCGCTGGTCTCAAACACCAGTTCTTAGGAGTACCGGTTCGATCCCGGTCCTGGGTACAAGACCGGAAAGAGGTGATAATTCACTTTCTTTCCGGTTTTTTTTCATATCTAACTCATTGTTTATCTGGTATATATAAGAGAGCAAAACATTGGGTCGGGTGGTTCGATAATGATTTTCTGAAAATTGCAATTTTTCAGGAAATATCGAACCTATTATTTTACGTTTTACCTCGATATCCCCATCAGTATAGACTTTCGCAAGGTCTACTAGGTTCGATAATGCTTGGTCTAGTAGTTTTTGAAAATCTATTTTCTTATTATCTTTTCCTTTAGTTAATTTAACTTCGAGCTTTTCAATTTGTCCTTTACAGTCGGTCTTAATTTCAAGATAATCTTCATCATCAATTACTTCCTCCATCAGTTTATTTCTTGCCTGTTTCAATTTACTGTTTAAACGATCTATTTCTAATAGAATTGCTTTCCTTTCTCTTTGGGGATTATTGATTAATTTTTCAAAATTTTGCATCAACACTTTTTTCAAATAATTTTTTATAGATGCGCGCATTTCCAATGACTGCAATATTTCTAAAAATTTAGAATTAATAATCTCAGATTTGTAACGGTATGAACACGGGGACTGGCAATGATAGTAATAATATTTATTTCCAGAACGTCCCGTAGAGGCACTGCCTGTAATCAAATGACCACATTCCGGACATACAAGAAAACCTCTTAATGGCAAATTATCGTCAGACAGTACTTTTACATTAGGTCTGGCTGGATTCACATTTCCATCCATTATACATTGAACTTTTTCGAATAGTTCTTCACTGATCAAAGGTTCATGAATACTTTTAACAAAATGAGCCTCCTCTTCATTGAATTGCTCCACGTAAATTTTCCCGCAATATGCGGTATTGCGTAAACTTGCAAGAAAGGCACTTATCTTAACTGACTTTCCTTCTTTTCTGTTCATCATATCCATGATTTGGCTCGCTGAATAAACGCCTTTGGACATTTCATTAAATGCCCATTTCATATTGGAAGCTTCCGGTTCCTTCGGAATTACATACTTTTTCCCGTTCTCCGTTATTCTGTTAGCGTAGCCATAAGGTGCCCTTCCCATTAATCTGCCTTCTTTTTTAGCACGGCGCATTCCATAATAAGTATTCAGAGCGCGCCTGTCGTTTTCAACTTCCGGTGCAGCAAGATATATAGCCAGCATCATTTTATTTTCAGGAATTGAAAGATCTAAAGGTTGCTCAATGGCCTGCGGTTCAACGTTAATTTTCCTAAGTATGTTAATCATTTGATACGCATCGCCAGCGTTCCTGCTGAAGCGATCCCATTTTGTAAAAAGCAGCAGATTCGTTTTTGAGCTTTTTTTCTTTAGCGTATCCAGTAATTTAATCCACTCTGGCCTGATAAAAGTCTTGGCTGAGTAATCTTCATAAATGATTTGACCTACTTTAATGTTACTGTTTTCACAATAACGTTTTAATCGTTCCTCCTGATCTCTTTGCGAGTATCCCTTATCTGCCTGCTCATCAGTTGACACACGGATATATAAATCGGCTTTTTTCATATATAAATCTTAGAAAATATTATTGTTCTAAAAAACTCTTAATGGTAATTTTTAAGAGCATCGTCAGAAAGCTTAAAATATCTTTCGCCTCCTCAATGCTTAATTCAATTCCCTCCTCTTCTTTAAAAATCTTGATAATCTCCTCTATGGTAATGTTACTAATTTCAACTTTCTTCTCCATATCAATACATTTTTAATAAAAGTATTGGACAACTGTTCTGAAATTAAACGCAGACACTTATGCGATGTATTTGGCTTTTAAATATAAATGTTTAACGCTTGAAACATGTAAAATCAAACGAAACACTTAACATCAACCATCAGGCGGAAAAAATTTTTATTTATAAAAGATGTGATTACGTTTAAATTTATTTTTTAGGTGCAACAAGAGAAAATTGATGCAAAGAAATTCATCATTCTTAGATTCAACTAAAATACAAATAAAATCAACATTGTTAATTTAAACATTCATTTCATATACAAAAACAGGTTATTGACTGTTATTACAAGAAACATTTTCCATAATAAACCGGTAAAAAGGCAGCTAAGGTATTGTTGCCAGCCGTCATGCTAATCCAACCAAAAGACTACGGCATAAACGGTTTCCTCCCTAAAGGTACCCTCCAATTATTCCGTTTCCTTTTGTTTTTTTTCATTGTCAACACTTCATATCTGCTTTCTTTTTTCCGGTTTTTCTTTTGAAAAATATTCAGCGAAGCCTGAAAGGCTTTTAAGAAATAGGACAGAGAAGGGATTGAAAAGGCTTTTGATCTAAAAAGACACCTAACAGTTCAAAGATGTTTTAAATAAATGCTGTTTTAACTTAAGTACGGGAAACAAAAGGCTCTGCCGTACTCGGAGCAATAACAATGAAATATAATATCGTAAATGAGATCAAATTGATCTACACAAGAAAAGGAAATACTGAAAAAAAGGTACTGAACTCCCAAGATGCTACAGATATTTTCCGGGAACATTTTGATGCAGATCAGATCGACTACAGAGAGTCATTTTACTCAATGTATATGAGCCAGGCTAACAAGGTCTTAGGAATACAAAAAATATCAGAATCTGGAATTACCTCTTCTCTTGTTGACATCAGAATTATCATGCAGGGGGCCTTATTATGTAATGCCGTATCAATTATTATAGCCCATAACCATCCTTCCGGCAACCTGACGCCTTCTCGTGAAGACATAAACATTACACAAAAAATAAAGGAGGCTGGACAATTATTAAATATTAAACTGCTTGATCATTGTATAATAACTTCAATAGACTCCTTCTCTTTCTCCGATGAAGGTATTTTATAAGAAACTTAAATTTCTGAAAAATAAGAATCCAGAGCAGGAAACGGCTCTGGATTCTTATAGCGTCGCGGAAAGATGCTTGTCCTTTAGGGGACCAACCATCTTTCCGCAAATATCAACAATGCTCCTCCTTATTAATAATTGTGATAGGATTACAATAGGTTGGACAAACAGTCTAAAAATCAATATATCTACAAAAGTTCTTTTTCATAAGAGCTTCGACTTATACTCTCCTCATGCTTTAAATCATAAAGTACTTATAAATATAGTGCATATATTTGCTACACCATAATAGTCGTACTGCCTTCAGTACAAATTATCTAACCCTCCTCATTTTGGAGGGTTTTATTTGGTGTAGAAATATATTAAGACACCTAATTTGCAAGCTAAAGAAATTATATTTATCCGTCTAGTTTCTTGTTGTTGAATTGAAACTCAATTTTATTTTCATTTCCAAAACTGTCTGAAAGCCATACCGTAAATGATTGTGAAACTTCAGAGGTTGAAGTATAATACAATCTGAACTCTTTCTCATACAGAGGATAAATATCATTGGGAAAATAGGGTTGAGTGTTATAATACTGTAGCTTTCCTGTTCCCTCAAACTGAAAATATCGAAGATAATATTTGGTGTCAGCAAAATTACCTTCAGGAAGAATTTTGATACGAATCTCCACATACTCGTCTTTAGCGATATCCTTGGGAACCGGCATAACCGAAACCTTAAAAGGATAGTTCTGCTGAATTTCCAAATCATCTTTCTCACATGATTGTATAAATAGTCCGATTACAAATAGTAGCAAGAAACACTTGAATTGTATTTTAACTGTATTAATTTTATTTTTCATTTTACACTATTTTAGAAGTTATATCTTATTCCAACACCGAATAATGAACTCACTTGAGCCATTTGACTATTTTTCAAAAAGCGAAGTTGCCCGTTGACCAGGAAAACTAAATGCTCAGTCAGATAGCTTTCAATAGACAGCTTACCGTTCGTCCCATAAATAAAATTACCTGTAGAGTTAAGCTTTGATCCATCATACAACAATTCATCACCTCTATTAATCTGCTCATAACCAACAAGACCTCCAATTCCCAGATTAAAATTGACATTTCGCATAAAGTCTCCCCAAACATAAAAACTGTACCCACCACTCAGCAGGAAACTATCTATAGGGATATCGCAGCCTGTGTATTTATAATATTTTCTACCATATTCTGCCAGTCCAAAAAAATAATTACCATTCTTCGAGTAAGAAACAAACCCCGTACTTAACATATAATTTTGCTTTGCAGGAGATTTTGGAAATACCGAATAAGTAAATTCAATACCAATTTGCTTAGGAATCATCTGTTGAGCAAATATTTTGCTACTCATTATCATCATGAAGACGACTGTTAAAAATATTTTGTGCATCTTACTCCGTTTTAATGGTTAAACTATGTATCAATCTTGCATGAACCAGATCTTCGTTTTCAAGCTGTACTTTTAGATGCCTTCCCCCATTCTTTTCCAGAATTTCAATCTCCAAAAGCTGATCTTTTAAGAGCGTAAACTGATCAAGCATATAAATCCCTTTACTTACTGAATGATCAGCTACTATACTTTCCGTGAAATAGGTGCGAACCTTCTCTAAAATCTTATCCTGAACGACCGTTCTCTTTAAGTTCTTTTTATCGACAATTTTAAAATTGACCAGCTCAATAGCATACCCCACATTACTTTGATTCTTAACC
The DNA here is from genome assembly GCF_050470705.1 of Chryseobacterium sp. NRRL B-14798. NCBI lineage: Bacteria > Pseudomonadati > Bacteroidota > Flavobacteriia > Flavobacteriales > Weeksellaceae > Chryseobacterium > Chryseobacterium sp. NRRL B-14798. The sequence goes on from NZ_JBFLUL010000005.1 coordinate 3,758,466, forward strand.
TGCAATGTGAAATAAAATTTACTGTCATTAATGTGCAGTGCCCTGACCGAAAACTCAATTCCATAACTTTTCGAAACTATATGCTTAATAGTTCTGTTGCTTTTCCTGTAAAGATTTTCCATAATGAGCCAGGTGAGAGAAGTTGAGCTTCCTTTAAGATCTTCAAATAATACATCAGTAGCATATTGCCTTTCAATACCCCTTTGAAGTTTTATTAAATCATAGCTTAATATATCGGGATAAGAACTGTAAGATGCATCAAAACTGTAAAATTTTCCATCTTCAGTAATGACCGAAAAATTAGTTTCCTCTTCAAAATCCCTGACAGCTGACTTAATCCTAAGCACGTTTCCTATAGGCTCTGCCTTATTGGCAACCAAGAGATCACTTCCCAGGTCAACATATCGTATCGATGTAGGAAATATCAGATGACTGGTTTTATTATAGGTAACCTGTATCCTGAAAGGCTCTAATTTTCCCTCTTCCAAGGAATAATAGGTAGCCACAGAATCCTGTCCAAATGCTTTGCTTATTAATAGAAGTAATAGCATAATGAGTATATAATGACTCTTTTGTGTATTCATTTTTAATTTTTTGATTAGTTATTTTTGGGTAAGAGTAAAACTTGATGACCAGCTTTTACAGTTACTTTCAATTGTCTGACTCTTTTTTGAAAATAACCAGACAGTCCCTGTACTACTCCCCTGCTCAGATCAGCTGCAATCTGTTGTCCTGCAGATTGGGTCATCATAATATTGGTACCGGAAGTCTGGCTCATATTAGCTACAATATCGCTTACCGCATTCTGCTCCACTGAATAAGGAACATACAATCCCATCTGACCGTCATTGTCATAAACATTGATTTCTACAGGATAGATATTACCTTCAGATTGAATGGAAGATATTTTTAACTGAAGTCGCCCACCCTGAAATTTGCTTACTGCAATCAGTAAACTTCCAGTTGGAATTTCAGCTCGTCCGACTTTCATCGCTTCTGAAAGCCTTATAGATAAAGTACTTTCGTTTGCCAAAGTCTTAGTTTCATAGACCACTCCTTTTATTGCGTTTTTTGTCTGAACTGAGTTTTCTGAATTATTTTGACTGCCATAAAATCTATTATGATTCAAACCTGCGATAAAAGCACTATCCGACTGGTCTCTGTATAATGAGGAAACAACATTGGAACGTACCGGTATTGCTGAAGTCAGTTTAACCTTCTTTTCCGTTGACCTTTCGACCTCTGCTTTTTCTGCTGGTTTTTCCTGCTTTGGCGTCATTGGAAGATACTTAGCAGCCATTTGATACGATTTTTCCATGAGCTCTAACTGGTCGTTGATTCCCAAACCCGCAGGAACAGCATGATTTTGCATTGACTCATTCTTTAGCCTTGAAATTTCTTTCCTTAAGTTATTGACCTCCTGATCATCCCGATTATAGAAAGAGCTTAAGGTCTGCTGTGCATTTCGATAACTGTTCAGAGCATTCTGATCGGATTGCTGAAATACACTTTTAGTGGATGTTGAAGAAGGTGGGTTGCTATTATAGTTTGCACCGTTCTGGTCATTCCAGTAATCTGATAAAGTTGTTATTGAATTTCGCTTTTCTTCATTCTTTTGCTCTAATAACTGCTGCTCATAAGCCTTTTGCTTATCAGACTGCAATTGACCGTCTTTTGCCTGTGGAATAGCTGCATTAAAGCCAGCCTCTTCAATAATGGTATGATCGGTTTTGGGCTTAAAGATGAGATAAAAGCAAGATGCACATACAGCAGCCATCAAAAAGTAGATGAAAGGTTTCTTTAATCTTTCCCATTGAGCCTTGGGATGATCATTCACTCCGTTAGAATTTTGGGAGAGATCATTTTCTGTCACTCTAATTTTCTCTGAATCTTTCATATTCTATTTTTTAGTGGATGAGTTTACTATTTCATTATGCGTCGATCCTTTTTCGATAGGTTTCTTAGAAATGCCGTCAATATGATTGATAGAAATGGCATTACTTCTTTGACCTGTAGAAATACAGATATTGACAATGACGATGACGGTTATCAAAACATAACCACTAAAGAAAACCTTAGTCAGGAATTTTTGTCGCTCTACCGGAAGAGATTTCCAGTGTGTATCAATCTTTACAACATAATTTTCGAGTGTATCTCTTAGTTTTTTCATATCGGTCTTATTAGCGTTCAACAGTTTCGACATCTCTATTTTCAAGCACGTTGAATTTTTCAATGATAAATCCCTGAGGATTGCTGTCAGACCTTACAGAATTAACCAGTGAACAATTAGTGACTAAACTTCTGATGGTAAGATTGCTGGACCTGATTATAAACTGTCTTGCGTATGTTTTAACATCATAAGGGTAAGTGTCAAAATTGGCAACGACACTGTCTACCTCAATTCTCTGCTGGATATTACCGGAAATTATTCTGTTATAGTAACCTTTTTCCTGAAGGTCTTTATAGTAATTGAATGCGGATTGATCAGCTAAATTGAAAGCCCTTTTGACATTATTTTCAATAGCATTCTTATCAGGTGCTATGGTGAAGAATAATTCGTGAAATCGTCTCACATGCTCTCTTGCTTCTACAGGTCTGTTGATCGACATATCCTGAGATAGCGCGACCATTAATGATTTGCCGTTGTCCAGCACGTAGATCTTCTGACGCTGCTTCTCGGCAAATTGATAGGATTTAAAGACAACTACCCCTACGACTCCAAAACACAACACCGCAAAAACGAATGTAAACAAACGTATCTGCTTGAAGCTGCTCTCAATATTTCTTAATGTTTTAAATTCCATAGAACTGTATTTTTATTTTAATAATCTTCCTGAAATATTTCCTGTGGCAGAACCTACTGCTGCTCCCGCAACATTACCTGATTTCGTAGCAGTTTGGTTTACATTACGCATGAAATTGCCGGCGCCTCCAGCCTGAATCACCCAGCCTGTTACCGTCGGTACAGTAAAATAACCGATAATGCCGATTACCATATAGATAATGTATACCGTATTGGAGGTATCAGGAATGAAAGTGGGATCTGCGAGCATCTCGATATCCCGTTCTAAAATCAAAGTCTGTATTTTGGCAAGAATAGCACTGAATATATCAGCAACAGGAAGCCATAGGTAAACGCTGATGTATCTTGTCAGCCATTGGCTCAATGTCGTCTGAAAACCATCCCATACAGAAATGGCAAATGCGATAGGTCCTAATATTGAAAGGACAATCAGAAAGAAGGTTCTGATGGTATCAATAACTAAGGCTGCTGATTGAAACAGAATTTCTAAAAACTCACGAAAACCATCCCTGATATCTTTCTTGATGGCAAACATTTGCCTTTCTATATACATTCCGGACATCGTGACCAAATCCGATGGTGACCATCCAAGCTCTTCCAGCTTTTTATCAAATTCTTCATTTGAAATAAGGTAAGCCATCTCCGGATTCCTGAGCATCGCCTCACGCTCCAAAAGATCCTTTTTCCGCTGCAGTTCATTCATATCCAACACTTGATTTTCCAGCATTGAATGGCTCCCCTGAACAATCGGACTCATTACCCCATTAAGACTTCCTAAAACCAATGTGGTAAAAAACATAATGCAGATGCCTATGGCAAAAGGTCTCAGCATGGGAAACAAATCTATAGGTTCGGCACGGCTCAAGGACTGCCAGACTTTTAGTGCTACATAGAATAAAGCACCTAATCCTGCGACTCCTTTTGCCACAGCAGCCATATCGGCGCACATCGGCATCATTTCCTCATAAACGGAACGCAGGACTTCGTGTAAGTTGCGTGGTTCCATCTTACCAGTATTTTTGATTGGAGGTTCCGTAAAGATTTAACACCCTTTGGGTATTGTTCTGTTTTTTTGCTCTCAGATAGCTGACCGAAATATTCTTATTGGTGTAGTATCTAACTAAATTATGATACGCTTTAACTTCCTTATAAACTCTGTCCACAACATCCATCCTTTCTTTATCATTCAAAGAAAGCCCGTTGGAAGTAATAATCTCCTTTAGTTCTTTTAACAGTTCCGTGCTCTCCGTCAGCAGTGCAGAATAACCATTGGCAATGGAAGCCAGTTCCTGAGCATTAAAGTTGGGGTCACTCAGCATTTTACCGAAATTATTCACATACATCTCGGAAACATCGCCTACCAAAAGAACGGTCTGCTGTACTTTTCTGGCATCCTTAACGAGATTGTTGATGGCTTTCAGCTGGTCATAGTACTCTTTACCCTGTTCATATACTTTCTTAACTTCATTGAAGTTCTTAACAACGTTAGATACCGTTGAAGAAGTTTGTACAATTTCATTGGCAGAGTTTAAAATTCCAGATGCCAGGTTTGCAGGATCGGTCACTACAAATTGTGCTTTTGTATAGGTTACGGCAGCAAAAAATGCTACCATTAAGGTTTTAATGATTAAATTTTTCATTGTTGAAAATTTTTAAATGATTTAATTGTCTTTTATATTCGATTTGATTCTCTTAAGAGAAATCCTCTTGATGGCCTGTTCTACATTGCCGTCAAGTTCTGATGCAAGGTTCATCACCTCCATCTTTTCCGTTTCTTCAGTGGTATAAGCCAGATATTCTTCGGTAGAAACTTCAGTCGCATAGACTGCAGAGTGCGTTCCACCCAGTCCAATCCAGACTTCTTTATACAATCTTCGCGGATCGTTATTCATATTGATCGACAGCACCTGGGACTTTTCTTTATCAGTCAATCCCAGCATCGCTTGAATATCATCGAACTTGTTCATATACTTCCTTTGGTCAAGAAGAATCTTACAATCCGAATTATTAATGATACTTTCTTTCACAATCGGTGACTGAATGATATCATCGACTTCCTGAGTTACTACAATGGCTTCTCCGAAGAATTTCCTGACGGTCTTGAACAGGTACTTGATATACTCAGCCATCCCCTCCTTGGCAATGGCTTTCCAGGCTTCTTCGATGAGAATGAGTTTTCTGACTCCTTTGAGTCTTCGCATCTTATTGATGAAGACCTCCATTATGATAATAGTTACAATAGGGAACAGAATTTTATGATCTTTAATAGCATCGATTTCAAAGACAATAAAACGCTTGGATAACAAGTCCAGCTGCTTCTCTGAATTGAGCAGATAGTCGTACTCTCCTCCTCTATAGTAAGGTTCCAGTACATTGAGAAAGTTGGCAACATCAAAGTCTTTTTCCCTGACTTTCTTTTGCTCCAGTACTTTCTGATAGTCATCTTTGACGTATTCATAGAATCCATTGAAAGAAGGATGCTGATCATTAATTTTAATCCTTTCGATATATCCGCTGACTGCATTGGACAGAGCCACTTCCTCTGAACGGGTCGGTGGTTCATCGTCTCTCTTCCAAAGTGTCAGAATTAAGGTTTTTATACTCTCCCTTTTTTCAATGTCAAAGACACCGTCATCGGTATAGAATGGATTGAAAGCAATAGGATTGTCTTCTGTATAGGTGAAATACACGCCATCCTCTCCTTTGGTTTTACCTTTAATGAGTTCACATAATCCCTGATAGGAATTTCCGGTATCAACCAATAGCACATGAGCGCCCTGCTCATAATATTGCCGTACCATATGATTGGTGAAGAAAGATTTCCCACTTCCTGAAGGACCAAGAATAAATTTATTTCGGTTTGTTATAATTCCCTGCTTCATCGGCAAATCCGAAATATCCAAATGAATGGGTTTTCCAGTCAGGCGGTCAGCCATTTTGATCCCAAATGGGGATGGAGAATCCTGATAGTTGGTTTCCTCTGTGAAAAAACACAAAGCAGGTTCAATAAATGTGTAAAAGCTCTCTTCACTAGGAAAATCGCCTGCATTACCGGGAATTCCAGCCCAATATAATGTTGCTGTATCAGTAGTATTGTGACGAGGTTTACATTCCATCAAGGCTAGAGCACTTCCCGTATCATTCTTTAACTGCTTGAGTTCAGCAGGATTGTCAGACCATGACATTACATTAAAATGAGCGCGGATAGATTGTAACCCGAAAGAATGTGCTTCATTCAGATACTTTTCTATCCATTCCTTATTGATCTGATTGGCTCTGCTGTATCTTGCTAAAGAGTGCATATTCCTGGCAGATTTTTCAAACTGACGAAGGTTCTCATCACTGTTGTCGATGAACAGATATTGGTTATAAATGTGATTGCAATTGAGCAGAAGTCCCACCGGAGAAGCAAATGACAGAAGGCAGTCGCTGCGATCTGTGCTTAACTTCTCATACCGATTATGTGATGAGACTGTGCCTGGTAAATCCTCAGTATCCGATAAGGTGTGCATACTAATCCGGTTATTACCAATCCGCATTTCTTCCGAGCCTAATTTGATGTCCTGCAATGACGGATGGGTTTCACGGGATAGAGTCAGATACTGTTCCAGTAGTCCTGACCTCTCGGAAGTTCCTGCTATCTCATCTTCTGTCATCCTTTCCAGATGGATATAACTACTGTCATTCATAATCCGCTCCAGCTGATCGACCGCTTCAAGAAATCGATTCATGACTTCTTTGTCCTTGATCTCTTTTGGAATCAGTTTTCCTTTACAGAGTGATGAAAAGTTGCTCTGCATCCGCATTCTTTCCTTATTGGTTTTCGTTATAAAGAGATAGCAGTAATGATTTAAAAAAGGTCTCTCATTGAAATGTCTTTCAAATGATTTGGAAAGAAAACTCTGATCTTCTCTTGAAAGCTCAGGATTATAGTTCTCTTTAATAAACCAATCCTGCTTATGAACCACAGTAAAATCCGGGAGTGTTTTAATGGCTTTGAACCAAACGGAATGCATGGCTTCATACTCAGCGGAAGCGACAGTAAAAAGTTCGGGGAGTCTGACCTTAAAGCAAACCGTAACATCAGCATCCTTTGAAATGATACAGTCATTTTCAATCGCAAGTAGTGGAAATTTACTTTCGAAGGTTGCTGCTTTGGAAGAATTTCTCATACGTCTGTTCTTTTACGATTGTTTCTCAAATACCGATAAATACTCTTTCGACTGATGATGTATTTTGGATGCTTTTTTTGAGCACCCATTTTCATCAGACCATGTTCCCCGTATTTCCTATTCAGTGCGAAAGTCTGCCCGGTAAGAAGTCCACTGCTGATTCCTCCGAGAATTAAACACAGATAGGTATTGACGCCTGCCATATACATAACCATGATACAGATCAATATTCCTAAGAGTCCTCCACTGAAGATAAAGAGGTATTGCGCTTTAAGTCCCTTGAACTCTACCGTCCTTCCTATTCCTTTATTGATATGATAGTTATTCATAATTGTCATTTAAAGGAAGAATGAACGAAGAATGGTTGCGGCAACAATTAAGAAGATACATGCTCCGAACCAGCTGGCAGCCGTTTTACTGGTGTCAGGATCACCACTGCTGAATTTGTTGTAAACCTTGACTCCTCCAATGAGTCCTACTACTGCACCTATGGCGTAAATTAATTGGGTAGCCGGCTCAAAATAAGAGGTGACCATCTGTGTAGCTTCGTTGATTCCGGCTGAACCATTGCCTTGGCCGAATACCAAATTAATTGTTACGAATGTTAAAACAGCATACAGCAATTTTTTTCTTTGTTTTTTCATAATGAACAGATTTTTGATTATGAAACCCGCACTTTACGGGCTTGAAGACAAAGATGTCCGAGTCTAGATACTCAGTAACAGGAATGGCATTGGATGGAATCTTTTGGCTGTTAAAGAACCGTGCGCCAGTCAGAATTCCTGTACAATTAATTGTAAATTTGTAAGGAATTTCAAAAAAGAGAAATCATGGATAAAAGGTTCACAGATATTATTGAGCTCATCAAACAGTCTCGTAACAATGCGATAAGAAAAGTCAATGAGGAACTCATCGATCTATACTGGAATATTGGTGAGTATATCAGCAAAAAGGTTGAGCTGAGTGAATGGGGACAATCTGTGGTTAAAGAACTTTCTCAGTTTATCCAGACTCATGAACCTGAACTAAAAGGTTTTTCGGATAAGAATCTTTGGAGAATGAAGCAGTTTTATGAGACTTACAAGGAATTTCCAAAAATCTCAACACTGTTGAGAGAAATCAGCTGGTCTCATAATCTGTCCATATTCTCCAGATGTAAATCAATCGAGGAAAGGGAATTTTATATCAAGTTGACCAAACAGGAAAATTATAGCTTCCGGGAGTTAGAGAGACAGATATCCAGCAGCCTTTTTGAAAGAACGATGATTGGAAATTCAAAACTCTCAACAGTGTTGAGAGAAACTAACGCTGATATAGTCAATACATTTAAAGACAGCTATGTATTTGACTTTTTAAATCTGCCTGAAACATTCAATGAAAATGATCTCCAAAAAGGTTTAATTGAGCAGATGAAAAATTTTATCCTGGAGTTAGGACGGGATTTTCTTTTTATCAGCGAAGAGTACAAAGTACAGGTCGGCAATTCTGATTTTTATATCGATCTTTTATTCTTCCACAGGGGGCTGCAATGCCTTGTCGCTTTCGAACTGAAAGCAGATAAATTCAAACCCGAACATCTGGGTCAGCTTAACTTTTATCTGGAAGCGCTGGACAGGGATGTTAAACGTCAGAACGAAAATCCAAGCATCGGCGTACTGCTTTGTAAAGACAAAGACAGCGAAGTAGTAGAATATGCGCTGAGTAGAAGTCTTTCTCCGACAATGGTTTCTGAATACAAAACGCAGCTTCCCGACAAAAAGGTTCTGCAGAAAAAACTGCATGAATTGTTTGATAACAGATCTTAGTTGAAATTTATTAATAACAAAAGGGGAATTTGCCTAAACAAACTCCCCAATATCGAAACCTTCAACACCATCTTTGTAACTGGAAGATATGCCTTGAACATCATTCGAAATGCTCTGACTTAACAAATTTGAAATACGCTTCGAAGCCTCCCCCAACGAATTCTCCAAAAGATCAAAAAGCTCGGTCCCATGAATTTTTTGAATTATAGCAACTGCTTGCTGTTCTAAATCAGGTTCCAGCATTTTCCGCTGTAACAGCTGACCCGCAGTACTCAATTCCTGAAAGGTAACCCCTGTAGCAAACCCGCTTTCGATATTAGAGCCCTGATACTTCCAATCCTCTTCCTCCTGCCCCCAATTATCCTTGATTAGAATATCATCAAGGTTTTTATTCTCGGTTACATCCTCAGCTTTCCCGTCTCTGGTTTCTGATTCAAAATTATCTTCTGCTAATGAAGTAAATTCAAGGTGGCTTTCAGTGGCTTTAACTGGCCAACCTTTTCTTTTTGTTTGCTTAATATCTCCCATTATCGGTGGAGAACTTTTCTTAGTATTACCCCTATCTTTCGCACGGACATTGACTGGGAATCTTCTGTCGAGAAGAATTAGAATGATAGCGATTAATAAACCTGTAATGATTATTTTTTCCATAAAATGATATTAAAAAATGGGACGGTATTTTTTATTGAAATCATCAGTAATTTCCTTTTCAAACATTTCGAAATGATACGCCAGTATATTATCCAGATAAGCATACAGAGAAATCTGGTCATCGGCAATGATTTGAATAATACGCGAGAGGCGCTCGTGATATTCAGGACGGATATAGATACTTTTATCACCCCGCTTAGTCATTGTATGATGAGTAAGAAACTGCTCAACATAACTTAAATCTGATGTTTTTTTATTCTTCAACTTATTTTTTGCTTCACCCTTCTCCTTTGGAGGATCATCAGTTTTTGAAATAACTTCCTTCTTAGGACTTCCTGCCATAATGGACATCAGATATTGTTCATCGATCCCCCTATCATCATTGTTATTTTTTTCATATTCCATACTCTTATAGTTTTACAATTCCTAAAAATTCTTCTACAAATTGATCCAGCCTGCACTGAGCTAACAATTTAGGATCTGCAGGCAGTAAAGTCGATCTGAAAACCGTTTTTGATGTCGACTCTCCCTCTTTCCGAAATCTTTTACTGTCTGTAATACTTGTTTCCATAAGTGGCAGTCCTAAATCTGAAATCACTTTACTGTAGTTTTTGTAGAGCAACGTCCGTTCTCTTCCATCCACCTGATTCCAGAAAAGATTTACAGCCCGGATTCCAGTTTGAGTTTCTTTCATCAACACATTGGTTAGAACATCGGTGAAACTTAACGTACTTTCCAGCACTACACGATCCGCAGTAATAGGAGAAAAAATATAATGGACTTTCGTCAAAGTTTTTAAAATACCGGCGGTATTCACAGTTCCCGGTAGATCTAAAAATATAACATCAGGAATTGTTTCAGATCCTTCAACATAAGCATCTATATCCTCTAAAACCTGATCGACTTTACTCTGGAAAATGGGATACGCTTTTTTATTAATACTCGTAAATTGTTTGTGAGCGATCTTTTTTAAAATCTCATTCTGCATCACCATTTTTAAATCCCGCTCTCTCATCTGGAGTAAACTGTACTGAGGAAAGTCACAGTCAAATACAGCGACCTGATACCCCATCCGGTAATGAAGGAGACTTGCCATAAGTGTGGTAAATGTACTTTTTCCTACCCCTCCTTTTTGAGTGGAAAATGCAATAATTGTGGGTTGGTTCTTTGTTTTCATTTTGCTTGATTTTGGTTATAAATAATTGGGAAGAAAGACTGATTGACAGCCACTGGGCAATACATATATCAGGTTCCCTATACTGCTTTCAGTGCTACTGGACGGAATTCCCTAAAGCTGTATTGACTTCAATCAGTTATGGCTGAATGCCATTTATCCTGCAATCCTGAAAAATTGCTTTCCTGAAGACTATCTTTCACAGAGACTATCTTAACGGCTGGAATTCCGGAAGGCTGGCATGCTGGATTTCCACTATTCAGGATTTCTATCAGATCTGCAGTCAGGAAATCACGCCCTCAATCTGATACAAATGAATACGATTTCTTCTTCGAAATATTCTTAATGGTCGTTTTTGGCTTTAAGTGACTTTCTTTGGCTTTCTATCTAATACTGTCACTACAAATGATTGTGGTTTACTTTGTTTCAGAAGACTAAGGAGGTCTTGGGAAATTGAACTTTATGAATGCGATCAGTATTACATCTACTTTATTACTGAAATTTCCTTTCACCCGAAAGGAGCAAGTTATGTTTTGAGTGCCTCATAACTTTTTTCGTGCCTCAAAACAACTTGCCCTGGCTGGGGCTTTAAAAACCACTCCAAAGTCGTGATTTTACTAATATTAAATTAAATGCGATGGACGTAAATAAAAAAAGCAAAGGCGGACGTAAGCCCAAACTTAATCCAAGTAAAAACAGGCATGTATTTAGACTTACGGATGAGAAAAATATAAAGTTTTTAAATTTATATGAGGCTTCCGGAATGAGTAACAAAGCGAAATTTATTACAACAATTTTATTTCAGAAAGAATTAAAAATTGTAAAAGTTGATATTTCAACAATAGATTATCATACCCAATTGACCAAATTCTTCTACCAATTCCAGTCGATTGGAAACAATTATAATCAGATTGTAAAAATTTTATACCGAAACTTCACGGAGAAAAAAGCGTCTTTCTATCTCTTTAAACTGGAAAATCATACCAGAGAACTAGCTTTAATTGGTAAGCAGATTATAGAACTCACCAAAGAATTTGAACAAAACCATATTCAAAAAAATTCTGAAAAATGATCGCTAAAATTGGAAAAGGTGAAAACCTATGGGGTGCTATTACCTACAATCAACAGAAGGTGGACAACGAAAAAGGAACGGTTTTATTCACTAATAAGATTCCTGATTTGTGGGATCGACCTTATTCGGTTAAATTTTTTCATCAGTACTTTGAACCCTATTTGATTGCCAATAACAAAACTGAAAAACCGGTAAGACATATCTCACTTAATCCTGATCCTGAAGATAAGGTTAATGACAAAGATTATCGGGAAATGGCCCAGCAATATATGCAGGAAATGGGTTATGGAAATCAACCGTATGTTGTTTTTAAACATACTGATATTGACAGAACGCACATTCATATTGTGACCACCTGTGTCCAGATCAATGGAAAGAAAATATCAGATCGCTATGATCATTCCCGATCAATGGAAACCTGCAGAAAATTGGAAAAACAATATAATTTGAAAGTTGCTGGTGAAAATAGAAATTCAAATCAAAACTTTATTTTCAAACCTGTAGATTATACTAAGGGGAATATCAAAATACAATTATCCTCGATACTACGACACATGCCTCAAACCTACAGCTTTCAAAGTATAGGTGCATATAACGCTTTACTCTCTCAATTTAATATTTCCTGTGAAGAAGTTAGCGGAGAACTGCATGGAAAAATGAGAAAAGGAATGGTCTATTTTGCTACAGATAAAAATGGAAAAAAAATAAGTTCCCCTTTTAAATCATCCCTTTTTGGCAAACAGGCAGGGTTGGAAAATATTCAGGTCCTCATTGAGAATTCAAAAATGAAAAATAATCCTTCAAAACTCATTCTTAAAAGAACTATAGAAACCGCTCTTAGCACAAGTAAATCGGAAGCTTCTTTTAAGACTCAACTTTTGGAACAGGGAATCGCTACAGTCATACGAAAGAATGATGATGGAAGGATCTACGGAATCACATTTATAGATCATAACTCCAAATCTGTTTGGAATGGTTCACAGTTGAGTAAAGAGCTTTCAGCCAACGCATTCAACAAACTATGGAATGAGGTAGAAACAAAGCCTGAAACAAAATACAATCATAATGATCACTTTAATTTATCTCAGGAAATATGCACACAACAATTTCTTACGAATAGCATAAGCGGAGTTTTTGACGGATTTTTTAGCGGTTTATTATCTTCAGATACTAATGAGGATCAGGAGGAACAAATTTTTGAATCACAAATGAAAAAGCAACAAAGAAAAAGAAGAAAAAAATAATCTTCTTTTTTGCAAGATGCTGTCCTATGTCCTAAGAGCCAAAGTCAGCCAACTAATGCTTGAAACGACGCATTTATAGTTGAGAATATGTAATCCTGTATTTATGCTTCTAAAATGCTATATGCAGGGTGAAGACGATTTAAGAGGGCTTGCCAAAATCATGGCATTTATGCGAGCGGTAAGCATTATTCTAATACTAATGCATCTGTATTGGTTTTGTTACGGATTTTTTGCACAGCAACAATGGACACTGGAACTTATCAATAAGATTCTTTATAATTTTAATAAGACCGCAGGCCTTTTTTCTCAACCTATTTATTCTAAGTTGCTCGCAATTGTTTTGTTGGGTTTGAGTTGTCTTGGTACCAAAGGCGTAAAAAATGAAAAGATCACCTGGAAAAAAATTAGTATTGTTTTTTCTATTGGTTTTGTCTTATTCTTTTTAAACACAATCCTCTTACAATCTTCCAGCAGTTTCACTTCTGTACTTTATATTCTATCTACTGGATCCGGATACATTTTCCTGATGCAGGCAGGAGTCTGGATAAGCCGTTTACTCAAAACAGACTTAATGACCGATGTTTTTAACAATGAGAATGAAAGCTTTCAGCAGGAAACCCAATTACGCTATAATGAATACTCTGTCAACCTTCCTACACAATTCTATTATCAAGGGAAGTGGCATCAGGGATGGATTAATGTCGTAAATCCTTTTCGTGCCACCATTGTCTTAGGCACTCCAGGCTCAGGAAAATCCTATGCTGTTGTCAACAACTATATAAGACAACATATTGAAAAAGGATTTTCCATGTATATCTATGATTTTAAATTCGATGATTTGTCTACTATTGCGTACAACCATCTTCTCAATCATTCTGATGCTTATACCGTAAAGCCGAAATTCTATATCATCAACTTTGACGACCCAAGAAAAAGCCATCGGTGTAACCCCTTAAATCCTAATTTTATGACAGATATATCGGATGCATATGAAGCGGCTTACACTATTATGCTGAATCTGAACAGAAGCTGGATACAAAAACAGGGCGATTTCTTTGTTGAGAGCCCTATCATACTGCTAGCTGCCATCATATGGTTTCTTAAGATATATAAGAACGGTAAATACTGCACTTTTCCACACGCTATTGAACTGCTTAACAAAAAATATGAAGAGGTCTTTACGATATTAACTTCTTATTCTGAATTAGAGAACTACCTATCTCCTTTTATGGATGCATGGCAAGGGGGCGCCCAGGATCAATTGCAGGGGCAAATCGCTTCCGCAAAGATTCCTTTGTCAAGAATGATCTCGCCACAATTGTATTGGGTAATGACCGGAGACGATTTTTCTTTGGATATCAATAACCCCAATGAGCCTAAAATTCTGTGTGTTGGAAATAATCCTGATCGTCAGAATATTTATTCTGCTGCTCTTGGGTTGTACAATTCGAGAATTGTTAAGTTAATTAATAAAAAAGGACAGTTGAAGAGTTCGGTGATTATTGATGAGTTGCCTACCATTTATTTCAGAGGACTGGATAATTTAATTGCTACTGCCAGAAGTAATAAAGTTTCCGTATGTCTCGGATTCCAGGATTTTTCTCAGTTGACAAGAGACTATGGAGATAAGGAAAGTAAAGTCATTCAGAATACGGTCGGCAATATTTTCAGCGGTCAGGTAGTTGGGGAAACAGCAAAAACCTTATCTGAACGTTTTGGAAAAATACTGCAAAAAAGACAGAGTATATCCATCAATAGGAATGATACTTCGACCTCTATTTCTACCCAATTGGATAGTTTGATACCTGCTTCGAAGATCTCTACCCTGACCCAGGGATTTTTTGTCGGTGCTGTATCTGATAACTTTGATGAAAGGACTCAGCAGAAGATTTTTCATTCCGAGATTGTTGTAGACAATGTTAAGCTTTGTCAAGAAACGAAAAGCTATCAGCAGATACCACCAATCCGATCCTTTATTGATCAAGACGGGAATGATTCTATGACCAGACAGATTCAGGATAATTACAGAGAAATTAAGTCAGATATTCTCAATATCATCAAAGATGAAATGGCTCGAATAAAAAATGATCCTGATTTGCAACATTTATTGAAATCGGATTAAAGAATGAAACCTCAAATACCATACGATTTGAGGTTTCCATTTGTATGTATGTATGTATGTATGTATGTATGTATGTATGTTATTCAGCATCGCTGTTCATAAAATATTGATTCAAATTGTCACTCACCAATTGAAGGAATTTGGTTGGTCCCTGTTTTCGGTTACGGATTTCAAAGATGGTTTTATGAAAGTTACCTAAATCGCAATCCAATGACTTTTCTGTAAATTTTATCACTTCGCTTAACTCTATATTACCACCGTTAAAGCAACGCATCTGGTAAAGCGCATAAATAAGTTCTATAAGACCAACCTTTGACCCCGACCAGCTCAAAGGAGAAAATACTTTTGCCGTAAAGTTATTATTCGAATTTTCAATTTGCTTTTTTAAATACTGATCGAATTGCTCATTAGAAATAAATCTGGCGATCATATGATCGTGGGAAGTTGTAAAACTCGGATCATAATTATAAAATCCGGATGATAGCTTCATTTTTAGGTCGTAGGAATTGCGAACAAATATTTTATGATCAAGATAGGTTGCTTCCCGTTTATAGTAACTGTAAAATTCAGAATGCTCTAAATAAAAGCCTTTCAATTTTTCCTGTTCTGCTTCATAATATTTTTTTAAGGTCTTATTTCCGGCAGCCGGCTTATGAGATTCAATATCCAGTACTGCTGAATAATAAATAAATTTTGCAATAAACTGCGGTTTCAGTTTTTTAAAAAAGAATACTTCTTCAGCAATATGATCAAAATGATGGTTGGAAACCAAAAGTTTTAATTTCCTTATCGACTCATCAATAATAAGTAATGCCTTTTCTGAAATTTTGATCAGATCATTTCCGTCAGCATTGACTTCGTTAATCTTTAGGTCCAGATCCTCCAATAACTTCGAAGCTCTTTTAAAAATAGTTTTTGTTACCATGTCCTTTTTTAAGGAATTTACAAAAATTACCTAAAGCACGACTTAATCAACTAATACCCAGTTCTTTTTTCCGATTCTTTATATAATCAGTAGGTCTGATCCCATTGATATCAAAGAACAGATTTGAAAAGTTCTGGCGTGCCGCTATACCGCATTCATCAGCCAGCGCCTCGATAGTATAATTTAAATATTTACTGTTGGTATTAAGCAGGTTAGTGATATAATTAATTCTCAGTTCAGCCATGTATTTATTAAAATTCATCCCTTTTTGTTCATTGATATAAACCGAAAGATAGTGGGAATTGGTTCCCAGCTTTAAAGCAATACTTTTCTGTGTAATCCCTTTCTTTTTGAAATGTTGCTCCTGCTCAAACTTCTGAAGCTTTTCTTTTATTTCTAAAGCCATTTCCGGGGTAAGAGAAGTCTTTCTTACAGGCAGCTCTATCATTTCTTCTCTTAAAATATCATTCATATTATATTTTCCTTCAGCAATTCTCTTTTGAAGAAGCTGATATTGTTTTTTTATCTTTTGATCTCTTCGATACCGGACAACAAAAAAACCAAGAACTACACTTCCTGAAGCAATAAGTATCTGAGCCAATACTATTTTTTTAGTACTGGATCTCTCGATTTCTTCTTTTGCATCCATCAGTGTACGTCGGTCAAAATCTTTATGAAGTTTCAAGGATAAATAGGGAAAATCTTTACTGATTAAACTGTCAGCTTTTAAAAGCTGATTGGTATAGTACAGTTGCTTTTCGAGGTCTTTATCTTTATAATGATCGATAAGATAGTGATAACTCTTATAGACCTCTGGAAGTATAAAATCATGTTTATTGAAAATAGAATCTATTTTGTTATAACATCCTACAGCCCTATTTACATTATCCTGTGCTTCATATGTTTTACCCAGGTAATAATATACTACAGAAGCCCAGGCGAAATCATTTCTCTTTAGAATATTGGGTAAAGATTTTTGCAAGTGATCCTGAGCACCAACATAATCTTTATGATGAAATCTGGAAATTCCGATGCATTTTAGGAAATAGCTTTTTTCAAGTACAAAATCACTATTATTGGCAGTTAGCCGATAACCTAAATTGCTTAAACTATCACTCTTGGCAAAATGATGCAGATATCTGTTGAGGACAGTCAATTGATGTAAGCAGTTGAGATACGCCTTCTCATAGTTAAACTGTTCATTTTCATGATGGTTTTCATTAAGCTTTGACCTGTAAAACGAAGTACATTCAAGAAAATGCTTCATGGCGTCATCATAATAGCCCAAATGACTTTTTACAATTCCTAAATGATAAATGACTTTATACCTATGGTACTCATCTTTTGAGCCTTTTGAATGCGTATAGGCTTTAATATATTCATTTAAAGCCAGCTTAAATTTTTTTTGATAAAAATAATAGATGATTCCCTTGCTTAAATATTCTTTACTGATGTCATCTTGGCTTCCATGCTGCAAACTGACAGTAAGCGCACTGTCAGCATACTTCATCTTGTTTTTATAGTCAAACTGTCTTGCATCTCTATACCCTTGAATCAGCTTTGAAAAATTATTTTCTTTTTTTGCTTTCTCAATGTACAGTTTTACATAAGGCATTGCATGAATGTCATCTATTGCCATTTTTTCATAAGGCTTTCTAATTTCACTGAAAGTTTTTTCCTCTTTCTTTTGTGAAAATAAAAATTGTGAAAAAACAGGAAATAAGATGAGAAAGCAATAAAACTTTTTCATAGACTGATATTTAGAACCTCACCATCTCAAAAATAAACATTTATGTTTTAAATAAATCAAATATTAATGAATTAAATAACGGAAAGGCAAAAACCATGTAAAACATGCAAATACAGCCACTTACATTCTGATATTCTCATGTATTAATTTTAAAATTGAGACGTAACAATTTAAAAATAGAGCCATATAACAGTTTTTTTTAGCTCATAAGCCGGATAATTTTGACATCAGAATTCTAATATAATCCGGCCGGGATAACCCAATTAAAATTATCAAAATGAAAAAGTTTATCCCTTTTTTTAGCATAATCATCGCAGCAGTTTGTCTACAAAACTGCACCCATCGAGATGAAGATATGATTTCAAATAGTGAATATATTGAAAAATCAGAGCCCACAATAAATGGCTTAGTAATGAAACAGGATTCTGCTAAATCCATAGAAGTCATTGAAGATCCTGGAACAAAAGATCCTCCTGTCAGAGACGGTGATAATTGGCGGCTTACTCAGGATTAAAAACAAAAAAACATGATTCCTCATACCTCCATATCAGTTGTTACAGGCTTACCATGTCCAAAGAGTGGCATCTGGGAAAGTATGGGGAATTTCAAAACAACTGTGACCCTCTTTAAGGGTGAACCGATGCCTGAATATTGCGGATGGAAGATTAAATGGAGATTGGTTCAGGTCTGTTAAACCCAATAATGACATACCATGAAAAACGTACAAACTATCTTTATCAAAACTGTTTCCTGCTTTTTTATTCTGTTGTTTGTTTATGCAAGTGTGAGCAAATTGCTTGATTTTGAAAACTTTCAAGTACAGATTGCTCAGTCACCTTTACTAAGTGCTTATGCAGGGGGTATTTCTTATGCTGTTATTATTGTAGAATTAATTATTGTACTGTTATTAACTTTTCCAAGCAGGAGATTAATCGGATTATACTTATCAACTGCATTAATGTCAGCATTTACGATCTATATATTTCTCATTCTAAATTTCAGTGACTTTGTCCCTTGCTCATGTGGAGGGATCCTGGAAAAAATGGGATGGACTGAACATCTGATTTTTAATATTCTTTGTGTAGTTATAGGATGTCTATCTGTTCTTATCATCGGAAGAGCAAATCATAACACTCACCGTAAAACGGCATTGATCTTAGGAATTTCCAATATTTTGAGTTGTATTCTTGTCATTGTTTTGTTTTTTAAGTCAGAATACATTATAAAACAGGAAAACAATTTTACAAGAAGGTTTCTGATGCATCCTATTTTAAAAGTAAAAAGTATGAATCTTGAGAACCATTCATTTTATTTTGCTGGTGCTAAAAATGAAGAGCTTTACTTAGCTAACCGAAGCCTCCCTCAAAATTTATTAGCAGTTGATTCACTTTTAAAGAAAGCTGTAAATACAAAGATTGATCTGGAACTCAGCAAATATCCATTTAAAAAAATAGAGATTAAAGTTAAAGATCACCATTATTATATCTATGATGGAAATGTACCCATCATATTAAAAGGCAAATTAGGTGATGTAAAAAGCAAAATAATCAGTTTTAACGATGCATTTTTTAGCCAGCTTGAAATTATTGACAGTAATAAAATTGCCATTCGCACCCTCTCATCTCAAACCAGAAATTTAACGTTGGGAACTATTTTAATCAATCACAATGGTAAAAATCAGGTGACACTGCATCCTGATTTACTTGAAAAGCAGTTGGATGGTTTTTTTGATTCCGACGGCTATCTTTCATCTGATCCTATAAGACCAACTGTCAGCTATATCTACAGTTACAGAAACCAGTTTCTTGTCATGAACCATTCAATGCAGCTTATTCACAGATGGAGAACTATTGATACGACTAAAATCGCACAGATTAAAGTAACATCGCTGTCCAATGGAAAATCTAAAATGTCTAAACCTGCACTAAAAGTTAACGGGCATGCGATCGTATACAGAGGTCTGTTATTTAACCCTGCTCAATTAAGAGGGAGACATGAATCTTTAAACAGATGGAAGGAAAGCAAAGTTATTGACATCTATAATACCGAATCTCAGGAATATATTGGCAGTATGTACATCGACAATATTAAAAATAATACCATGTCAGATTTTAGAATTACCGATGAGCATTTGTACGCAATTATTGGAAATCAGCTGGTACAATATAAACTTACCCAGTCCCTGAAAAAACATTTTAAAAACGGGGAAGCCGAAAACCGTGTTTCAGAGTAGGCAGCAAATCAAATATTTTTTTATTATGAAAAAAATTCTTTTTCCTGTCATCCTGGTAGCACTGGGAACAGGGTCAGCTTTTGCCACCATGTTGGCAAAGAAGAGTACACGAGCTTTAGAGCCGGCTTACAGAATTGTTAGCTTAGGTGGTGGTCAGTTCAAATGTGAGGATGCTGATCAGGAATGCAGCAATATCGTTTCCGGTGATGTCTGTGAATGGGCATTGGATACCAGCGTTGAACTGCATAGAATCGGTTCAGGCACGATGTGTGGAACGCCACTTTATA
The DNA here is from genome assembly GCF_050470705.1 of Chryseobacterium sp. NRRL B-14798. NCBI lineage: Bacteria > Pseudomonadati > Bacteroidota > Flavobacteriia > Flavobacteriales > Weeksellaceae > Chryseobacterium > Chryseobacterium sp. NRRL B-14798. The sequence continues at coordinate 3,778,704 of NZ_JBFLUL010000005.1, forward strand.
AAATTCCTTAGTGCATTGTATAAAGTATTAATTAAATGAGGGACGCTATTCTGTGTCCCTTTTCATTTCTTTATCGATCCATCCTATATCTTTCCGCCTTTTCAGGTGATAGTCCCACCATTCTAAGATTTTAGTATTAAGATCCCTGATGTCTTCGGAACTTTTCTTGAAGGTGTGTTCCTGATCTGCATACATCAGTGCCACCACCTTTTTTCTGTTTCTTAATAATCCCATATAGAAGCTCATGGTTTGCGTTGGCGGAATATTCGTGTCTTTCTTACCTGCCCAAAGCAATACAGGTGCGTTGACTTTCTCAATAAAATTGATGGGATTATTTTTATAATACAGGTCCTTATCCTCTGAAAAAGAAACTCCCATTGAAAACTGCCCTGTTTCAAATCTTGAATAGTCTGCTATTTTAAACAGTTCATTAAATGAAAAGTAAGTATTCATAATATCACTAAGACCTGCCCCCGAGACATAGGCTGCGAACCTTTCTGAATGGGTAGCGATAAAGTTGGTCTCATAACCACCAAATGAGTGTCCTGTCAAACCCATGCGTCTGAAATCAATATTTTCATTTTCCCGAATCGCATCTAATCCAGAATGAACACAATCAAGCGCCGAAATTCCCGGCCCCCTTCTATCTGAAACAATGTCCGGTTGAAAAACCATATAACCGTTCTCAAGAAGCAGTCGAATATTGAATCCACTGGGTCCCCAGGCGGGATACAGGTATTTGTTGAATTCATCATGCTGAATACTGTATACCTGTACCACCAAAGGATATTTTTTTGTCTTGTCGAATTTAATGGGATAATATAGAACTCCTTTCAGGTCCTTACCTTCACTGTTGGTGTATGAAATAACATTCTGCTGCAAGTCTATCGCTTCTTTATCATGAAGGTTGGTTGTATAAAGTACCTTCTTTTGACCTGATGACTTGCTTTTGCTGTACAACCGTGGAGACATGTTGTAGTTTTCTTCGATCGAATACATTAAATCATGCTTGTCCTTTTGCGAGAACATTTTAATCCTGTTGCTGCTGTACGGCATTATTTCTTTGAGCTTACCTTTATAAAAAGAATAATATCCGGACTCATTATGATTTTCTCTCCTGATATGCAGCATCAACGGCTGTGACATTTCAATAGTTCGTTGTGTTATCTTAAAAGATTCCATCTGATGAATCATTTTTCCACTGTATTCATGAAAGCTGATTTTGCTGTTCTCTTGTTTGAGTACTGTTTTTAACACACCTGTTTCCAGGTGATAATTGATCAGTCGGTCTCCTGCCGTAAAGAGCAAACTGCCATCAGGCATAAAGATAGGATAGCTTAATGTTCCATTATAATCGATCATTTTTGTCTGCTTTAACAGATGATCGTAGACCATCCATTGATTCTTATACATCAGAAATCCGATGGTGTAACGACTGTCCTTTCCTATGACCATTTCTGAAGCATTCTCAAAAACAAGTTCAGATTTGTTTTCTAAAAGGTCATATCGATATACATTCAGGCTTCTAAATCCACGGTAATCATTGTCCTCCCTGGCATTATACGTCCAAAAATAACGTGGATGGTCTGTCGCTACATAAACCTGCATTGATTTAGGAGGGATAGAATGAACTTGATTATTTTTAACATTCCATACCATATACTGATGCTCAATCAGCCCCTGGTCCTTATTGCGCAGATATTTGTCTCCTCCATACCATATTTCAAGTTTTCCAGTTTTCTCGGGGAGGTTCCTAACGGAAATATCAATCAAAAAAGTTTCAGAAGGACCTGCTTCAGTTAATTTCATGTTTTGGGCATCTCCTAGACTGATCCGGTTGTTATGAAACAGCTGCCCGTCTGATACTCTCAACAATCTTATCCTGATCTTTCCATTAGGACCTATTTTTTCTTTTACAACAATAAATCTCTCTGATTCTAAAATATCCATCGCAACAATGTTAGTTGCAGTGGAATAAAGCAATTTCATAGTTTTTCCATTCCATTTCAATATTTGATGAAATCCTCCACTTTCAGCAAGAATATAAACCTGTCCCTGCTGCGTAATAGTATAGTTCAATGTTGCCACCTCATGGTGAAGCACTTTTCCTTTGGCATTATAGATTTTCAGGTTTTTATCAGTACCCAATATGACATATTGCTTCAGGGTTTCATTGACATTGCATCGCTGTACACTATCATAAATTTCTCTTTTTTTGGACTTCAGCTCAATTAATTCAGCCCTGCCCGGTCCTGAAGCAAAGACCGTATAATTGTTCAGAAAACTGATGTTGCTCTTTTTTAAAATGGTATCGGATGGAATGACTGCTGATTGGCGGTCAAACACAAGAACTGAATCAGAATTATTTGCATACATTTTAGTGAGCAAAACGAATCGCTGATCTTCAGATACCTTCATCTGACCTATCATCGTGGAGAAACGCGACATCCACTGGTCCAATTCCTTAATCGACCTCTGTGCATTAAAGCAATGCGGAGAAAACAGCAGAATAATTAAACAATACACTCTCATTAGTAACCTAAATTTTGAGGATTCAGATGGGGATTGAGCAGCAGTTCCTGTTGCGGAAGAGGCCATACTTTATGTTGATCTTTCCAGTTGGGTTTAGTCTGCTGCAATTCATTAAGCTTTCCTGCTCTTTTCAAATCGAGAAATCGATGTCCCATTTCTGTAAAAAATTCTTTTCTGTTTTCATTAAGGATTTCCTCAAGAAGCTGCTGTTGTGTAACAGAACTGCCAAGCAATGTCTGTCCTGCCCTTTGTTTGATCGGGTTAATAAACGGTAGGGCCTCTGACATTTTATTTTGTTGAGCCAGAGCCTCTGCCAACAGTAAATAGGCCTCTTCCAGTCTGAAGACAATGGAGTTTTCTGTGGAGTTGGAAGACCTTGCTTTGTATTTTTCCGCTCTGTACCAGGTGTTGCTCCCAACTGTAACAGTTCCCATCCAATATTGCTTTCTAAGATCTCCATTGTGAAACGAGCTGACCAGAGATGTGGAAAGTGCCATAGAGGTTGGAGCAGCATTGAAAAAATAGTAAATCGTCGCTTCCTTTACCGCATCCCCATTGTTCTTAGGCTTGAGCTGCCAGATAATATGGCTGCCGTTTTTAAGAAAGACCTTGGTGATATCATTTTGAAACTGATACAACGGACTCTGAACAACTGTTTTCAAGGTGGCTTCTGCCTCACTCCATTTCAGCTGCTGCATCTGAACTTTGCCCAGAATAAGCTGGGCTGCTTTTTTATTAATATAGATGCGTTCATTATTTTGGTATGTATCAGAAAGCAGTTCAATAGCTTCCTTCACATCAGATTCAATTCTCATCAGTACTTCCGCAGAAGATGTTTTTGAAATACTCTGATTGATCATATAATTGGTGGTCACAGGAAAAGGAATATCTCCATAAACCTGCTGGACATAGAAAAAGAGCAAAGATCGGATAACCAGGGTCTCCCCTTTTATCCTTGCTTTATCAACTGCCGGAATATGATCTGCTCCTTCCAGCCCTTCGAGTATGGAATTGCTGACATATATTTTCTGATACGCAGCATTCCAGAACGAACTGACAAACTGATTGGAATCAATCTGTGTATTATTGGATAATTCAGGCAGCCCATTAGTGGCATTGACTGCATAGTAGGTCAGGTCATCCGTATAAAGACCCAAAAGCCTTCCGCTTTGATCACCTGTAACAGGTGATGATTCCCACAATCCGGCATACAATCCAGATAATATGGCGTTGGCAGTCTGAGTATCACTGAAGACGGTTTCTGACAACATCTGATTGTCAGGCAATTCCACTTCCAGCATTTTTTCACACGATATAGCGGTACTCATCAGATAGATGAGCACTGCCATTATTATACTATTGAATATTGATTTCATTGTTTTTGTATTGGGTTAAATAATATGACGGTCTTTGGTTGCCATTAAGCATTACAGCGTAAGCTGAATGCCCAATGAATACGTTTTCAAAGGAGGCAGGAATCCAAAAGAGGTCATCTCGGGATCAATTCCAAAAAACTTCGTCCACGTCCAGAGGTTCTGCCCCTGAAAATAAAGTTTTACTTCCCTGAAAAGACCTGAGTCCAAAGAGAGATTATAGGTAAGCTGTACATTCTTAAGCCTTATAAATGAAGCATCAGAAACACTGGCATCACTATTTTGAAAAAGGCTGTGGGAAGAATTTGACGTAGAGCGGTACGGCATATAAAGGCCATTGGGATTCGAAGGCGACCATACATTCAATGCCTCTACCGGGAGATTCGCCATAATCCCCGGAGAAGACATTGCTGAGTTATAGTTCCGGCTCTGCTGCTTTACAAACTGCAACAAAAATGAAAAGTTCCAGTTTCGGTAGCGTAATTCATTGCTTAGCCCTCCGTAAAACTGCTGTCCAAGATTTCTGATCACCTGCCTGTCATCCGGTGATGCGATCTTTCCATCGCCATTGAAATCGGTAAAATCATACACCAAGGTAGTGGGATTTACCCCCTGAAGCTGGTAGAGTTTAACAATGTTCACAGGCTGTCCGATCACATAAGTATTGGCATAGGATGAACCTTCAAGTCCCGGAAAGGAAATCAGCTTGTTTCGGGGAATGGTGATATTGAAAGAACTTTTCCATGAAAAATTTTTCTTATTGATAATTTCTCCGCTGGCCTCAAATTCAAATCCTTTATTCTGAATAACAGCATCCAGATTGGCCAGCACACTGCTGAATCCCGTTACTGAGGAAAGCTGATAGCCTACCAGTTGATTTCCTGAACGGTTTCGGTAATACGCAGCAATTAGGTTAAGTCTGTTGTTGAACAAACCTAGTTCAAGAGCAGCTTCTGTTTTGATGGTTCTTTCCCAACTGAAATCAGGATTGTAGAGTTTTGTTGGAGCCAGTCCGGTGCTGCCGTTATAAATGAGGTTAGCCGTAGCAAAGGTATCAAGGTATTGGTAATCCCCGATATTATCACTTCCCGATGAACCATAACTCCCTCTCAGCTTTCCAAAACTGAGCCATGAGATGTTCTTCATAAATTCTTCTTCTGAAAACAACCATGCTGCCCCAACAGCACCGAACATGGCGTATTTATTATTGGGACCGAATCGGCTGCTGCCGTCTCTTCTTCCTGTAAGATTAAGGATATATTTTTTATCGTACTGATAGTTGATTCTGCCGAAAAAAGCACCGTATCGGTATTCTGTACTGATCTGGTCAAGGACGACTTTATTGATTGCAGCACCTATATTATAGATAAAGGCATTACTCTCAAAACCAGATCCCTGAATTTCACCTCGATCTGAAACATCTCTCTGATAGGTACCTCCCACCAGGATATCAAATTTATGTTTACCTGCTCTGTACATCCAGCTTATCTGGGGTTCTATCACCATAGACAGTCTGTTCTGGTTGGATTTTGAAGACATGGAATTGAGAGGTGTTGCCCCAGCAGAAGGGCTATACGCCGTACTTGGACGAAGTGACCATTCTTCAAAAGTCTGATAGGTTAAACCTCCATTGAGTTTGAGCTTAAAGTTTTCAAAAACTTCATACTCCATACTGATATTGTTAAGGAATTGCAGATTGTTATTGGAATAGGAATTCTCAAAGGCAGCTGCGGGATTCGTAAACGTATTGTTTTCCCAGTTAAGGTTACCTTCCGCATCATAAAGAGCGGGTGCATTAGGAGCCAGTATATAGGACTGTCTTGTTGCATCAGAGGTAATCAGATTATTGTCTGTTGCGGTAAAAATATTGGATGAGTTGAAACTGAATTTTCGATCAGCAGACCTGTGGCTGATATTTCCTGAAACGGTATTGGTTCTGTACCTGAAATCCCTGCCAAACACCGTGGTTTGTTCATTATGACCGAGACTGAGCAGGAAATTAGTATTTTCACTTCCCCCACTGAGTGAAAGCTGGGTATTTGACAAAGCCGCATAATGACCAATCAGTTCCTTTCTCCAATCGGTATAACGGTTGGGATCCCATGTTCCGTTGATGTCGTAGGCGTTAGCAGGATAGACAGAGATATTGCTGTTGGCAAATGCCTGCTTTCTCATATCAAGATACTGAGCAGTATTCATCATTTTGAGGTTTGAAATGGCGTGGCTCAGACCATAGGAAGAGTTCAGGGTCAGTTTTACCTTTCCCTTTTTCCCTTTTTTGGTGGTCACCAGCACTACTCCATTAGCACCTCTTGAACCATAGATGGCGGTAGCGTCCGCATCTTTCAGGATCTCGAAACTTTCAATATCGTTAGGATTTATACTGTTTAACGGATTGATATCTGCATTGGGAAGGATACTTCCTGCATAGGAGGAACTCATTCCCGTACCTACCGGAACACCATCAATAATATAGAGCGGCTGATTGCCATCAATTACGGAATTGCTTCGGGTCCGAAGGCTGTTTCTGCCTCTGATCTGAATATCAAATCCACCTCCGGGAGTTCCTGAATTCTGGGTGATACTGACTCCTCCCATTCTTCCCTGTGCTGCTGACAGGACATTGGAGACAGGCTGATTTTCTATATCTTTTGCTGAAACTTTGGCGATGCTACCGGTTCTTTCTTTGTCTTTAACCTTGTAGTAGCCGGCGTTGAGAATAACTTCTTCGATTCCCTTTACTTTTTGTTCTAAGCTGATATTAACGACAGTCTGATTAGTGAGTTTAAATTTTTCTTCTATATAATCAGGGTGTCTGAACAATAGGATGGTATTTTCTGCTGAAACCTGTAAGGTGTAGGTTCCGTTGTTACCGGTCATGGTTACCTGATCACTGCCCTCTTGGGAGATTACGACTCCTGAAAGGGGCTTGCCTGATGAAGTTACGGTACCGGAAATGGTGCGTGTCTGGGCTTTTGTTGTAATGCTTACGGCTGTAAACATGAGCCCAAAGAAAATGCCTCCTATATGGTAATAGGAATTTTTCATAGATTTGTAAAGGTTTTTAATTTTTAAAGATTAATTACTGAACTACGCTCTTTCCCGTTGGTCGCCAAACACTATGGGAAGGGGCTTTTTTCTTTCTTCTGATTTTAAGTTGAGTAGTTTTTTGATTCATTTTTTAGATAAAGACTTTCCTGATGCCCTTTAGTATGAAAAAGGACTGGTGAGGTTCTATAGCAGTGACCGCAAGGCACCGGAAAGAATTTAATATGAATGAAATCTGTGTTCCCGTGTAAGCTTTTAAAGCCGCAATAGGTTGTACATACCTATTGTATCGTGTCTGATACTATTTTTAGGAAGCGGGCTTAGATTTTTTATGTAGCAATAAAGCGAACAGCATTGAAAAAAAACGGCGTGAGTACTCTACATTATCCGATTCGGGGTACTGGTATACCTTACATGCAGATAAGAGAGCCCACGCCTAGGTCGTGAGCTTAATACTTATCGTCTCGCATGTTAAAAATTACCAGTTTTCGAATCGAGATTCTAAGCAATAGCTTCTATTATTCTTTGAAGTATCGCAAAGTTACATTATCTGTAACCTATTTTACAAATATAATAAAAAAACAATAGACGACATATATATCTTCATGAGAAAAAATTAAAAGATCAAAATTTACTACATGTATAAATGGCAAGTAGAGAATTTGAAGTTTCAAATTGGTAAATTAATTCAAGTCTATAGACTAAGAAAAGAATTATCACAATTCCAATTAGGATTGGAATTAAATATCTCTAAAGATCATGTAGGTAGAATTGAAAGAGGATTAACTAATCCAACAATTGAAAATATTGTGAAACTGTGCAACTTTTTAGACATCAATATTCTATTTCTATTTACAAAATTGGACATCACAGAATTGAAAAAAATAGAATTAGAAATTGATCATCTACAAAAAGAGTTTAAGAATAAAAATAAGAGAAAATCATAACTAAACATTGTCATACTTAAAATTTACAGCTTCTAATTCTGAGGTTATAGTCAAGGCATCTCCTCGCTTGGTTGTTCGCCCTGTCTCACTGATCAAATGCAAGTTTGTCTTTGCTCTGGAACAAATAACATATAATAATTTTTTTGAAGCCTCGTTTGCATTTCCCGAAAAAATCTCGTTCCAATGCGGAATGTAACCGTTCAGTAAACCGTAGGCAATAACTGTTTCAAATTCTTCACCTTTAATTCCTACGCATGTATTTATTACCACACCTGTCATTTCTCTGTAAAAACTTTTGAAGGACTGAATATCACTAGGGATTACATACTCGGGATCATTTAATCTTTTTTTTATATTGGTAAAGAAAAGTTCCCAACTTTCAACCAATGTTGGATTTTTTTTATAGTCAATACCTACTATGTTGAGAAATTGATCAAAACAATCTTTTAGGTAATCGATCCCTTCAATTTCATTTGATTTAATTGAGTTTATGAGTCTTAAAAAACTTCTTTCATTTCTATATTCCTCAGTTAAATCACTAAAAGTATGAATTCTGAAATTATCTATTAGTTCTGCTGCCCATCTATATCTTAAAGAATATAGTTTCGGGCTAGGCTGAGTTAAAAATAATCTTGAGAGTTTAAACCAAATATTTTCCCGATTCCGTGCCATTGGAGCTAGCCCCGAGGCATCAAAATTGACATTCGGTAGTACTGCCCTAAGTTTTTTCGAAATTGAGGTGATTAACCACCATTGAGGTACCAATACACAGATCTCGTCCTCAGGTATTCCCTTGTCCAAACTTAACAGAATTAATTTGGATATCTCTTCAACAATTCCTGCCTTATCAATAGTATTATTAAGAGTTATTAGACCTTTTGTTTTTGCATTAATTCCCACCGCTTTTATATCTATAGACTGCGTTTGAAACTGCCTGTAGAAATCAATTATTCGTTGACTAGATCTGTAATTTCCTTTTAAGGTTAAAGGTTCTATTGGAAGGTCATTTAACTCTTCTTTTATTTGTTCGATATTTTTTGCTACCCCTCCTAACGAAGAGTAAATAGCCTGATCAGTATCTCCTACAAAGAAAGCAGATGTTTCACCATTTCCTGCTCTAACAATTGTTGAGATGATAGCGTATAGTAAATCTTGAGTGTCCTGATATTCATCAATACAAATAATTTTGAATAATTTAGATAATATCTGTGGGATTCTTGGCAGATCCTGAAGGATTTTATAAGAGTAAAATAAAATCAATTCAAAGTCTATTAATTTTTTTCTTTTTAAAATTGAGTGATAATCTTCTAAAAGCCTTTTCTGGATTATTTTTGTTTCTAAGAAATTACCATTTCTATCAAAACGCATATTTACAGGATCTATTGGCTTCAATTTATATTTGACTTTTAAACTGCTTATTAGTTCATCACAATAAGATTCGTCTGCTATTGAAAATCCGTTTTGCAACTCAGGAAGATAACAAGAATAAGGCCTTAAAATCCATTCTAAACAAAAAGAATGAAGAGTACCTGACCATATCTTATCACTATTAATCCCCATAGCATTGAGCCGCTTAAAAATTTCTTCAGAAGCCCTAACAGTAAATGTTACTGCAGCAATTTTTTTCTTACTTGTATTTGCAAGCTGATCCAATTCATAAGCCAATTTATGAATGATCACTCTTGTCTTACCACTTCCTGGGCAAGCCGTAAGTAAAACATTACCACTTTGCGTAACTGCAACTTTCTGCTCATCATTTAATTTGTCAAGTATCATAAGTAAGAAAGAAATTTGGTTAGTTGATCTTGAGGAAATGTTTTTATAAAAGCCTCTAAAATTTCTAAATCTGTTTTATCTTTAGTTTCAAACTTTTTAGCTGCATTATAGTATGTTTTACAATATTTGTCATTTTTTATCTTTTCAATACGATACATAATTGATTTAACTTTCGACGACAAATTGATATGTGGCGATGCGAAGGCAATGGCTTTTAAAATATAATTTGGAATATATGTATTATATAAAAGCTCGTCGGTGATAAGTAATGCGAACCAGCCTTTACCATACTTTTTAGCTAATCTTAGAACTTCCAATCCTGCAACTTGAATATTAGGATTTTCTAATCTTTTAGTTATCAACTTTATATTTGATTCTTTACGATAGATCTTATCAAGTGCTGATACAAATTCCGGACTGTTTTCATTCATGAGTAAGTCTACTTCAAAAGTATGAGTTGCGTAAAATGCTTCCAGATACTCATTATCTTTACAAAGCTCTGTAATTATTACTCTACGTTCTTCTCCACTTTTTTGTGATGCTCTGAAATGTTTCTGATTTGGCGTATCATTTTCTGGAGAATCGGGAAGTTTTACAACAGAAATGTCTTGATCTGTTAATATTGCACAATATTTCTTTATACGTTCTTCATGAAAAATATTTGCTACATTTTCAAAACCTGTACTGCCAATATTAATGAGACTTACTCCAATCTCGTCTAAAGAAAGACCAAAAACAACTTCAAACATTGCTGGTATTAATATTTGTTCAGCATCACCTTCTACAAGTATAACTCCTTTTGCAAATAATAGATTACTACGAACCGCGTCTAGATATCGTTCTAATCTTCTTATTTGATTAGGTAACAAATTATTAGAAGGTTGAAAAACCAAAGCTTCATTTTTTCCTCTACAAATAACATTTACACTACTTATTTTACTTGCTGAGGATATATGAGTGGAATGAGTAGAAATTATTATTTGAGTATTACTTTTGCTTAAGTTATTAAAAAGAGTTTTTTGTATATGAGTATGAATATGTGCTTCCGGCTCTTCAATCAGTAGAAAATTCGCTATTCGATCTGTCTTGACCCTTTCATATTCTAATAGCTTTAATGACAAATATATTAAATTAGCTCCACCTAAACTAAGTTCCCAAACCCTACCTTTATAATCATCTTCAGGATCACCCACCCACAGCTTTAATGATTGGAAAAGTTTTTCCATTTTATTTGGAAGCTCTGATTTAATATCAATGCTTGGAGCATATGTTGTCCCTACAGCATTCTTTATACTTTTATCAATGCCATTCTTAATTTCTATTACCTCATCAAGTGAACTAATTTTTTCATTAAGATTGTCGATACTAGTTATAATTTCGTCCTGCTTAGTAATTTCAACTGTTTTTTCTTTCCCTTTCAATAAATTAATTAGTGGGTTATTACTATAAGAACGTAAATCAGCTTCAACATCCCTTAGAGCCTTTATAAATGTACATGAGACTTCATTATGGATACTGATTTCACGTGGTAAGTAAGTTCCTATGACTAGTTCTTCTTTTTCGTCAGGATCTGGGAACTTAATTTTATCAAAATTCCCAACGTATTTTTCGTAGGTTACATCATCACTAAAATCACCAGAACCACGACTTAAATAAACTACTTCATAATCGGCTATGGTAATTTTATCTAAGAGTAGCTCTAGTCCTTCTGAATCTTTTTCAGCTAAAATCGAATAGTCATACAACTCTTTTCTAAATTGATATTTAGGTCGGAAATATACCGAATAACTACCTTTAGAAGGAGTATCCATACATCCGCTTGATTGTACAGCCAAAGCTTGTGCTTCTTCACTTGCATCTAATCCTTCAAAAAAAACCGTTATAACGATCCAATGTCCCGCCCAATTGCCAATTCCCCGGTTGAAATCGTTTGAATTAAAATTAATATATCTTGGCAATGAATCATCAATAAGTATTCGAAGTGCATAAAAGAGATTGGTTTTGCCTGACCCATTTTCTCCTATTATTGTATTTATTCCTTCAGTAAATTTAAAATGTGCTGATTTAAAATTACGGAAATTTCTAATGGATAATCCAGAAATATACATAGTTAATAGTTTTGTTAAAAATACCAATATTTATAGAATTAAACTAACTGTATTTACAGTTTTACTTGGTAAAATTTACTAATTCTATGACACATAACAATTTAAGACATTAGTACTATGGTACTTAAGAGAGGTCTAAAAAAGAATTGCAAAATCAACCAGAGAAGATGATCAACATCAACGTGATAACAAGAAAACACCTGGAAACACAATGAAATTAACCACCTAAGAAACAACAGGAAAATAAAATTTTAAAATCTTTATCACTCTTTAATTTGGACAGTTGTTCGAATTAAAAGGTAACTTTTCAAAAAATTCGAAACATTAAGATTTTTGTGAATACATTATTAGAGGACTGTAGAATTAAAATAACTATCTTTTTTCAAAATAGTATTCCGTAACTTTACTATCAGACAGATTATAAACTTAATTTAACTGATGATTCCAGCCAAAATTTTTATCGACGAATTTGGAAATGCACACCTTGACCTTTCCAAAGAAGGAACTTTTTCTCATTTTATTTACACCTCGGTAATTATAAAAGATACAGATATTGAAAAAGCAAGAAAAGTATTGAAAGATATCTGTATAAAATATAGACTTGGAGAAAATCTTAAATCCAGTAATATCAAAAACAAAAACTTTAAAAAGAGAAAAGATATTCTAATTGAATTTGTTGAAAGATTGGACTTCGTTATTGATATCATGGTAGTCGATAAATCAAAACTTTTCGGGGAAGGTTTAAAAATCAAAAGAACTTTTTATAAATATTTCCAGTCATTATTTGTAGAAAAATATAACAAAATCTATGAAAGCTATTCTATCAATGCTGATAAAGTAGGAGAAGAATTTAAACAGGAACTGCAAGATTATGTTAGGGAAAAAAGCATTAACCGTGATTTATTTAATCAGGACAGAAGCTTTGAAATTTTTGATGATAAAGATGAAAAACTCATACAAATTGCAGATTTTATTTCAGGATGCTTGGGCAAGGTCTTTTGTACAAGTCATTTTGATCACCAATATATTGAATTGTTCAATCTCTTGCATGCAAGAACTTCAATTTCATATTTTCCTTTCGAAAGCTATATAACAAAAGAAATAGAGGGCAAACCCGAACTTGACAGGCAAATCATGAGAATGAACTATCAGTTAATTCAGAAATTCTTAGAATCAACCAATGTTCAAAAAACTAAAGAAAAAGCTAGACTACTAGAATACCTACGATTCCAGTCAGAACTAAATCCTAATCGTTTAGTCTCAACAACTGAACTGCTTATTTATCTCAATAATTTTTTTCCTAATATCAAAAGTGAAAGAGTCAGAATATTAATCAGAGACCTAAGATATGAAGGACTATTTATTGTAAGCCATTCTGGTAAACCTGGTTATAAACTTGCAACAAAGTATTCAGATGTTTCTGAACATTTTAACCATTTTCTAAAATACGTTGTACCAATGCTCCAAAAGGTAAAAATATTGAACGAAACCCTTTCTAAGAACTCATTTAACGATATAAACCCTATAGAGAAAGACCCCAATATGCAGAAACTTAAAGAATTAATATCAGGAATTTAATCCGCTATTATGCAAAAATCTACCATACATAAACTAAAAGAACAAGCGATATATATTGATGATAAGAACAGAACTGATGAGATAGATTCTTATTATTTTGAGGGTAATAAGTGTGTCGTGGTGTATAAGAACAGTGGGAAAGCCTATTCTTATCCCCAACATAGAATTAAGATGTTGAGATCTGCTATTCAGAGTGAGAGAGCAGGAAATATTTTTTCTTATCTAAAGGCGATTGCAGAAAGTGTTGGTTTGAAGACAGAGGAAGGCAATAACATTCTTGCCAATAGCTATGGGAGTATTCGTTTTATTCCTGAGACTTCAATTCTTTACAATTATCTTAATGGGAAAGAACCCGAAAAGAATTATCACGCCTCTCCTATTGAAATCTTTCCTTTTGGTTTTAATCTGAGTCAGAAAACGGGAGTTGACCATGCGTTTTCAAATCCGTTAAGTGTTATTGAAGGTCCTCCCGGAACAGGAAAGACACAGACTATTCTTAATATTATTGCCAATGCGGTAATGAATAATCAGAGTGTGGCTGTTGTTTCAAGCAATAATTCGGCAACAAAAAATGTTTTTGAGAAACTGGAGAGCAATGGAATTTATTTTATAGCAGCATTATTGGGAAGCAGTCAAAATAAAAAAGAATTTATCGATGCTCAGACTGAAATCCCTGATCTGTCAGATTTTAGATTAGAGCAAGAACAGGAACAATCCCTTATTCAGTCTACTCCCCTTCTTTTTGCTGAGCTTGCTGAAAAGTTGGAACTAAAGAATGAACTGGCTTTACTTACACTCGAAATAGATAAGATCAAAACAGAACATCAGCATTTTACAGATGATGTCACTTTGGCAACTGAAATCCGTTTTAAAAAGAATGTCAGTTCAGATCAGCTGCTTTCATTATGGGTTACGTTGGAAGACTATGAGAAAACAGGGAAGAGATTTTACTGGTGGCGCAAATTGATATTTCCTTTTCTGTATGGGGTAAGAGATAAGATTTTTTATAGCTTATCGTATGAAGAAATGATCAGGATTGTTCAGTCAAAATACTATGGGGTGAAAATTTCAGAGCTTGAGCTCAGAAAACAAGAACTGCAAAATACCTTGCAGCATTTTTCCTTCCATGATAAAATGAAAGAATATACTGAGGGATCTATGCAGCTCTTTAAAAACAAACTCTACCAAAAATATAAAGGAGAAAAACGTTCAGAATATACGGAATGGGATCTTCGTTTTAAATCAGAAGAATTTATTAAAGATTATCCTGTCATTATGAGTACTACCTACTCATTAAGAAGAAGTCTTGCTGAAAACGTAGTCTACGACTATGTAATTGTTGATGAATCTTCACAGGTGGATCTTGCAACGGGTGTACTCGCATTATCCTGCGCGAAGCAGGCTGTCATTGTAGGAGATTTAAAACAGCTTCCCAATGTAGTGGATTCTGCAACAGCAGAAAATACGGATCAGATCTTTAAGAACTATGATATTCCGGAATCTTATCGGTATTCCAATCATAGTCTCCTTTCTTCTATAATAGAAGTATTTCCAGAAGTACCGAAAACATTGTTAAAGGAACATTATCGCTGTCATCCTAAAATCATTGATTTTTGTAACCGTAAGTTTTATAATGATCAGTTAATCATACTTTCGGAGGGACAGACGGAAAGAGAACCTTTATTAGTATATAAAACAACTAAAGGCAACCATGCCCGGCAGAGAGAGAATCAGCGGCAGATTGATGTGATTGTTCAGGAAATCATTCCACAGCAAAAGCTGGAAGGCATGAATCTCGGAATTGTAACCCCATACCGTAATCAGACCATCGCACTGCAAAGAACATTTCAGGGAACAGATGTCAAAGCCGACACGGTAGATAAATTTCAGGGAAGAGAAAATGATGTGATCATTCTTTCTACAGTAGATAATGAAATCTCTGAATTCACCGACAACCCGAACCGACTGAATGTAGCCATTTCCAGAGCCAAAGATCAACTGATTTTATTGGTGAACGGAAATGAAAGTGACAACGACACCAACATCTCAGATCTGATCCGTTATATTGATTACAATAATTTTAGCACGATCAATAGTGAAGTACATTCTATTTTTGATTACCTGTACAAAGGATATGAAGAAAAAAGAAGAGCCCTTTTATCAGATCAAAAAAAGAAATCTGTTTTCGACAGTGAGAATCTAATGTATGCGTTAATTAAGGAAGTTTTGTCCGACGATCAATTTTCAAAGTATGGCGTCATTCTACACCATCCATTGAGAAATTTACTGTTAGATTTTTCCAAATTAAATACTGAAGAAGAAAAATATGCTAGACATCATGCCACACATCTTGATTTTCTGATTTATAACAAGTTGGGGAAAAATTCTGTATTGGCTATTGAAGTTGATGGTTATGAATATCATAAAACGGAAAGCCGACAAGCTGAAAGAGATCATATGAAGAATGAGATTTTGGAGAAGTATGGAATTCCGTTGGTAAGGTTTTCGACGACGGGAAGTGGGGAGAAAGAGAGGTTAATTTCGGCTTTAACAAAACTAAAATTGTAAGATTCAGAAGACTACGGAAAACCGTAATTAGTTCCTTTAAAGTTAATTTAGATTTGCAGATATAAAATTAACTACAATGAAAAAATCATTACTTTATCTTGTATTACTTCTCTCCGTTATTTCATGTACCAACTATTACACTGTTAGACTACAGGAAGACACGCCTCTTTACTACAGCAGTGACAGCAGCAAATCAGTTACCACTATTCCTAAAGATACGGAAGTTTTCTTGTCTTCAAAAGCTGGTAAGAAAAATTACAGCAAACTTAAATGGGGAAATTATTACGGGTGGGCCTATAAGCCCAGCTACACAGCTTATAGTGACTATTCTAAAACCTCATCGTATTCTTCTCCATCAGTAAGATCATCCTCTAGTTACAGTTCTCAATCAAATTCAGGCGGATCAGTACATGTTAAAGGTTATACGCGAAAAGATGGAACTTATGTTAGACCACATACAAGAAGCGCTCCTAGAAGGAGGTAATTGCAATCAAAATTGATTGTCTAAAAATACGTTATCCATCTTTTCAGAAACCAGCGGTTACGGCTTTCCGTAATGAAAATGGTGACCAAAAATTTACTTTTGATCTGGTATTAATCTGTTTTGATATCAAAATAATTATTAATTAATCTTTATTGTACTATGAATACAATCGAAGCAATCAAGCCAGGCCCCAAGCCTAAAAAACCAGATGGAGAACCTGACAGAAGAAGAAGGGTAACCCCTCCCAATCAACCTAAGCATCCAAAGCTAAAACCTCACGAGCACGAAAAAGGGGATTAGACTTGGATAAAATGTAAAATGTAGAAGCAGCTTATTGGCTGCTTCTTTACATTATTATTTTCTTTAAATTAATTCTTGTTTATAAATTCAAATGATGTACTGAAATCATCCTTCAGTAATAGGTAAGCATCAAACTTTTTACCGTTTTTGCTTTTCATGTTTTTGATGAGTGATGTTTTGTTTTGAGTTAATAGTAACGTAAGATCTTTACTACTGATTTGTATTCCGCATATCATTCTGAATAAAATCCAGTTGCACTGCTCATCTGGACATTTGACGATTTTCTCTTTAATGATAAGATGATGCTTTTGGCATTTTGGACATTTTAATTGTGGTATGTTTTCCTGAGGAATATGAAGAGATAAGAGTTCATTGGTGATTTCATTTGTATAATGTTGGATCTCGTTCATAAATTGGGCTTTGTCTATTTCCCCCTTTTCAATTTTATCCAGTGCCATTTCCCATTCTGCGGTCATTTGGACATTGGCTATTTTTTTGTCTTTGACAAGGTTGTAAACTTGTAAACCTTTATCGGTCGGATGCAGTATTTTGCCTTTTCTGATGATATAGTTTCTGCTGAGCAGGGTTTCAATAATGGAAGCTCTGGTAGCCGGGGTTCCGATGCCGATATTGGATAGTGCTTTCTGTTCTTCTTTATTTTCAATAGATCGGCCTGCATTTTCCATCGCCGATAAAAGGTCGGCCTCTGTATAAAGCTTGGGAGGTTGCGTTACTTTTTCTAATAATTCTGTTTTTGATATTTTGAGCTCATCTCCGGTTTTGAATTCCGGAAGTTCAGTAAGGACTTCATTTTTATTATCGGAATTTTCATTGTCAGTGAGAATTCCTTTGATGGCTCGCCAGCCTTTCTCTAGGATTGTAGAGCCTTTGATCTGGAATTCATAATGATGGACTTTTATCTGGATTTGGGTGACTTGCTTTGTACAGGTGTGGGATAGGGATTCCAATAATCGGTAAGCAATCATCTCGTAAATGGCTTTTTCCGTAGTGCAAAGTGCAGAAGGTATTTTAGTGGTTATGAGTAATCCGTGATGATCGGTAACTTTTAGATCATTCACAATCCTCTTGTTGAAGTTTCCGAATTTTAAATGGGTTATGGCGGCTTTGAAGGGTTCGGTCTGATTCAGTATTCTGACCAGCTCAGGTATATCAGTCCATAAGTCTTCAGGAATATACTTACTGCCGGTTCTGGGGTAAGTGATGAACTGTTTCTCATAGAGGCTTTGGGCTGTTTGTAAAACCTCATCAGCAGAAAGCCCCAGTTTTCTGTTGGCTTCTTTCTGTAATTCTGTGAGGTCGAAAAGTAATGGAGATTGTTCCTGTACTTTTGTAATGGATACATCTTCTACAACAGCTCTTCCCTCCCGCTCTATGGATTTTTGGATTTGTTCTGCCTGCTTTTTCTCTTCCCATTGTAATAGTGAAACACTGGTGAAATCTGTATATTCTTTTCTATGGCTGAGCTGGATCTGAAAGTATTTTTGCTTGGTGAAGTTTTGATGCTGAAGAAACCGTTGACAGATCAAAGCAAGGGTTGGCGTCTGCACCCTGCCTAAAGAATATACATCTTGGTTTCCTGCGATGGTTAATGCCTGGGTGGCATTGATGCCTACCAGCCAGTCCGCTTCACTTCTGGCTTTAGCTGCTTGATATAAACCTTCAAAGGCATCGCCTGGCTGAAGGTTTTTAAAACCGTCCTGTATTGCTTTTTCTGTCAGGGAACTGATCCAGAGTCTTTCAAAAGGTTTGTTGCATTGTAGGTAGTGATAGATATAACGGAAGATCAGCTCTCCTTCCCTTCCTGCATCGGTGGCAACAATAATACTGCTGCATTGACTGATGACTTGTTGTATGGTGTTGAGTTGTTTTAAAGCGGAAGGATCAGACTCATAGCCTTTTGTTCTCTTTAGCTTTTTAGGAGTTAGAATAAAAGGGTTGGGAAAGATAGGCAAAGAGGCTCTGTTAAAGCCTCTTATACCATAATCTTCCGGCATTCCTAACGCGATCAGATGTCCTAATGCCCAGGTGACACAGTATCCATTACCGGACAGATAGCCATCTTTTTTTTCATGGGCTCCTAACAATTGGGCAATTTCTCTTGCGACGCTGGGTTTTTCTGCGATGATTGCTTTCATATGATGGATTTAGATGTTTATTATAGTTTTTGTCCTCTTGGTTTTCTAACCTTTTTTTGTTGATCCTCCTGCTGTTTATTGGCGGGCTGCTGCTGTTTTGATTCTAAAGGCTCCTTCAGATTTTTAGTAGCTTCATTGGTTTTACCTTGGGTGTTAACCGCAGTTTGAGTTTTATGATCTACTGTAGGTTTTGCCTCTTCTTTGAGCTTATTAGGATGAGTGAATGAAAAGTCGGTTTTTGAAGTTTCCTTGTTAAAGGTAATATAGCCCTGATAGGCTTTACCTTTAGCATCGGTAAGTCCGTCAATGTAAATGGTTTGTCCGGCTTTGAATTTTTCATACTGTGAATCGTCCAGCTCCTTTCCCCTGAAAACCTTTGGTGCTTCTTTATCCGTATGCTGAGGTTGCTGGTTGGATGTCTTTTGCTCCTGGGACTGTTGTTGACTTTGCAGCTGAGACGGTTTAGTATTGAATAGAAATTCTACATACCGCTTATCCGCATTGAATTGTACGGTGGCATCGAAAGGTTCTCCTTTTTTAGAGGTCATACCTTCAAGATAAAGCGGTCTTCCTTCCAGCAGGGTTTGTTTCTGATGTTCATCGAGTTTTATGCCTTTAATTTCATCAGGGATTTTCATGTACTCCGCTCTATAGGCTACCAATTCATTGGTTAAACGGTCACGGCTGATCACTGATGGAATGATTTCATCAGTTTTAAGATTGACAAGATCTACTACCCGACCCATATTCCCGGTTTCCTTAAGATTCTTCTTGTCTTCATCCGTGAACTGATGACCTAAGAATGTATTATTGAGGTTGGGCTCTTTTCGGATTCCATGCAGGTGAACGGCAACCTGTCCTGTATCTCCTGTTTGAAGAGATAATCGAACATCCATTTTGCTCACTGCCGTTCCCAGATTAATGGTGATGGGGATTAACGTATTGGTTTTAAAACCTCTGAGTAATGAATCCATCGCATTCATTTTTTCAAGCTTCTCCTGATTAAGTCCGAACTTTTCCATCGTTTTCCAGTCGATTTGCTCAGGCTGAAAACGATATTCCTGATTGTCTGTGTTGTTGTCCATTGTATTTTTATTTTTGGGATTGTTGTTATGTTGAGGTAAAACTTCGTAGTCCTTCAGCTTTTCTTTTTCTTCAGGTGATGCCTGATCAACATATTTTTGAAGATCCTTAGCAGTATTAACAGCATCATATTCCGAAACTTTGAAAAAGTTGAAATGCGTGGGATTTTTAAGCTGCCGATAAAAATTGGAAAAGAAGTTAGAGAATAGATCGCCGTGCTTATCTACTCTGATCAGCGGCTCATTATCCTTTTTTCTTGTGGAGGAACTTTTTGAAGATTACCTTCTTTATCAATTCCTTTAACCATCTCAATCTGATTGGTATGAATGTTCAGAACAAGGAGTGTATCTGTTGCCGGTTTGAGTTCACTAGGTTCCTGAGGGGTTATCAATTCATTTTCCATTGTATTTCATTTAATGGAACCAAGGTATGGGCTCAATTAAGAAAATCCTGAAGATTGGAATGGTGATGAATGGTTTGGCTGTGGATGTCTTGTTACTATCAAGAGTTCAAACATTCTCTGATCAATTGATGGACATCCGAAAGCTTATAGTACAGCTTTCCGCTGATGGTATAATAAGGCAGCTTTTTATCAGTCCTATACCTCTGTAATGATCGTGAACTTATCTTTAAAAGCTGTAAAACATCCTGGTTATCCAGAAGCTGCTCTCCGTCTACTTCTATAAATCTGGATTGGTTCTTAATCATTTGCTCTTTCAGTAGATCAAATCTTTCCATGATTTTCTCCATCCAGGCTATAAATTCTGTTCTTTCAATATTCATAACTGTGATTTTTATGATTGCTGGTGATATAAAATTGAACAACAGAAATCATATAAAATCACTAGTTTTTCGTAGTAACGAAAAGATTTTGTTTTTTTAATGTTAAAATTTATTACCAGAATCTAATTATATGACAATGAAAGCCTCGTGAATAGATAAGAAAAAGAAGGTTTTGAAAAAGGCTTAAGAGTGGTTAAAAAAATAAGATAGCCTGTCAGTCCCCAGCATGAAACTTCATGTGGGGTTATAGTTTTATTCTTCTCAATTTATATACACCTGTGAACCAGAAATGATAATATTGAAAAATCAGTAATCAATAAGACATGTTAAACCGTCTGCAAGTAAAACGTTGATTAGATTGCTGTAAATATTAAATTAAAGAAGATTGCTTCCTCCAATTATTGAGTTAACTGGCGGCCATGCCTCCAAAATAACTTTCCTTATATGTTTTGTCAAAATAGTTACCCAAACTGATAGTATGGCTTTCATCAACAGGATTAATATATTTCATAAACATCTGCTCTGTAGTATGTCCGGTTGCCTGCATTAGTAAAGGAGTGGGAATTTTCCCATAAAAGTTGGTTGCAAAACTTCTCCGCCCAATATGACTGGTGAGTGCTTCCCATTTTTCAACTATTAATTTTTTTACCCTGTGCCCTACACGTTTTACCGCATTTACAGACTCATTGAGCTGAGCAATCCGGCCAATTTGTTTAATATGGTTATTGTATTTCGTAGCGGAAAGTTTTGGGGGGAAATTATTTTTATACCGTTTAATAATTTCTAAAACAACTGGATGTATGGGCAGCAGGATCTCTTTTTTTGTTTTTTGCTGGATGAAAGAAATACACACCCGGTCATTCACTTTCTTCATTTGATCTGAATTAAATTTCATAAAATCTGAGACTCTCTGACCGGTATAGCAACTTATAAGAAGCCACTCTTTGGCAGCCTGCAGCTCCCTTGGGACTTTAACCTTTTCTATTTTCATCACTTCCTTTTCAGTAAGATTTATGACGATTCTGTTTTGCCTCTCCCGTCTTATATCCAATTCCCTGACAGCAGTTCTTATACCCTTTCTTTCAGCGAAGTTTAGAATTGTTTTAATAAAATGAATAGTTCTGTATATAGTGTTCTCACTGTAAGCCTCTTCCTTTCCAAAAGAAATAAATCTTCTGATAAAATCTCCATCCATACTATTTACGTACAGTCTCTTAGCTGTAAAACCTTCAAACCTCTCAATAAAGTTAAAAAATACTTTATATCTTTTATAAGTTGACTGGCAAATGTATTCTTGTTTTGAGGAAATATACATATTGATAAAACAAAGCAGTGAATCTTTTGGATAATCCTCTTTCTCTTTACTGCAGAGATTTTTTATTTCTTTGAACAGATATCTTTGTGAAGAAAGTTTTCCCTTAGACTGATCTTCTTCAATACACTCTGCTAACCGTATTTTCAGAGCATCCAGCTTAGTATTAATTTTTTTATAGCACTTCAGGTAAATATTATTGGGACGTTGTTTTTTACTGTCCCAATCTTCCTGGCAGATTCTCAGCGGAGTTTTGAAATTGAAGAGCGGCTGACCCGATTGATTTTCAATTTTTAAATGAATAGATTCTTTTGCCAATCCACGATCAGAAATGAAAAATTTAAAAGTCATTACTAGAAATATTAGGTTAATTTCCAGCTAATATAAATCAAAAGGTAGTCCTGTTTAGACTACCTTTCACTTACAAATATATAATAAATATTTTACTAGGCAAACAAAATTAACTTTTTGCGTATTAATATTTTAACTGGATTAAGAATGTTTTTTGTTAAAAATTATACATTATCACAAACAACCAACATAATTCAATTACAACAATTGTTCATTTATTAATAAACTAATATGCAGATATATATCATAAAAAAAAGTCTAAACAGGACTACTTTATGTAAACACACATGAAATTAACACAACAACCTAAAAAAATGGAAAAATTTTTATTATTAAATCCCCGACTCTGCCCGATAGAGTCTTCTCAAACTGAAATGAATGTCTCCATTCCAAATCTTATTTGGATGAAAAAAAACTATAAGCTTATTTGGGACAGTATTAGCTAAATACATACACACTTACCAACACGCTTCATTCACTTAATAAATATTATTTATAAGTTTTTACTGTGGCGGGCGCGTTGCTCTACAGCTTTTGCCCGCCAATTTTTTAGAAATAATGAAAACATATTAATAACATACAATTTATAAAATTTCCCAAAAAAAGTGATTTAATTATAATATTTAAGCCCCTTCTGGTTTCCCTCAAATATGCCACTATTACACTACACAGGTGATGAGAAAGAAAGGGGCTTAATTTTTATATGTGAATGGCACATTATGTAACAAAATCAATCTTTTATAAAAATAGGATTATGAAAAAAAAACTTATTTTAATCTTGGCTATTAATAGCCTCAGTATTAGCGCACAGCAAGGAGGAGTTGGCATTGGGACTACAAACCCGGACCCATCCGCTGCTCTGGATATAACTGCTGCCAATAAAGGGATTCAACTTCCACTCGTTGCACTCACTTCTACTCTAGACATAACAACAGTTGCCAATCCTAAAACAGGATTTATTGTTTACAACACAGCTGCAGCCGGAACAGGGAATACTTCTGTTACCAAAGGTCTTTATGCCTATAATGGAACGGTATGGGAAAAAATGTGGTCGAAACAGGAGGTAAAAACTGAAGTTGCAAAAATTCCATTTATAACCCCTGTTTTTGCGGCAAGTAATATAGCTGCTTCAGGTAGTATTGCTGCCGGCACAATCACAAATCTCACCTTTAATACTTTATACAAGAATTCTCCAGCAGGGGCACAAGGAGGCCCTGCTTATACTGGATACAGAATTCAAAGTGCTGGTGGCTATGTAATTTCCTTTAATGTGGATCTAAGAAATGTCTCCGGAGACACGAATGGAGGGGCAATGGTTTATGTACAAAAAAACGGAGTCAATATATGCAGCTACGGAACAGATAAACGATATCAATTCGGAGGTGTATCAAGTACCTGCAGTGTAAAACTGGTAGCCAATGACCTCATAACATTCAGCGTACAGTCTTCTAATGCCGCATATCAGATTACCAACCCTAATGTTTCCATTTCCAAAATATCAAATAATTAAATCAATCTTATGAAATCAAAACTTCTCATCTTATTTCTGGGATTAATGGCCATTATGAATAATGCCCAGATGGTGATAGGATCAGCCAATGTTTCACAATCAGCCATTTTAAAACTCGATTCAAATAATAAAGCCCTAAGGGTTCCAAGCTTATCCGTGACAGATAATGCTGATGCAGCAAGCCCTATTGCCTCTCCGGCAACAGGGGTAATGTTTTATAATACAAATTCAAACACTGCCAGCGATATCATCAAAGGAATAACCTATTGGGGAAGTGATAATAAATATCACCATCAGGCAAATACAGCATCAACTGATGATATTATTGCGGCTGCAAATATTCCTTTGTTAATATTCAGTGCTGCTGTTGGTCAAAAAGCCACTGTCCCTATAGGATCAGCTGGAGGAGGTGCTTTCACCACTCTTACCCTTACTCCTTCGGAAATTCTTGTCGATAAGTATGCCGGATGGAACAGTAGCACAAGCCAGTATAAAATCTCTTCTACAGGAATATATATGCTTGAGTTTATTACCGAAATGTCAAATATAGGAAATAATGGAGGAACTACTACTCATGATATATTAAAAGGGACTACTTCACTTGTCAGTGCATTTGGAAGGGATAACTTAATCAACAACAGGATGTACACTACCATAATCAGCACCCAGAACTTAATTTTAAATGATCTTATGACTTTTAAATATATCTATACCGCCAATAACTATAGAATTGAATCCGGAACAATCAACATTTATAAATATCAGTAATTATGAAAAAACAAATTATCTATATATTATACCTGCTGTTTATTTCTTGCAGCATATCGATAAAGTCTCAGGTAGGCATAGGATTAAACAATCCTGATACCAGTACAATACTGGATGTATATAGTACCAATAAAGGATTACTAATTCCAAGAGTCCAATTACTGGGAACTGATGATATCACTACAATTTCTGTAACATCCTCAACAAACTCGCCGGAACAAGGCACTTTGGTATATAATCTTTTGAACAGTGGTACCTCTCCCAATAATGTATTCCAGGATACATTTTATATTTGGACAGGTACCCAATGGGAAAGCATTGGAGAGACCGCCGATGTTCATACAGAAATAAACAATAATAATCTGACCAAGGTTTTATTTGCCGGAAAACCGGCAGTGGTCGCTGCAACCTATACAATGCCTAACTATTCAGCCTGGACTACAATGAATTTTACAACAGAAAGTGTGGACATAGGAAATATTCATAGTGGTGGAACATTTACAGTGCCAGCAACGGGCCTGTACTCATTTTTTGGAGATGTCTCTTTACGATTATCAAGTACTAATGGTAACTCTAAGGCATTTGGGGCCCGGATTTTTAACAGTACAACCTCTACAGTATTGGCTATTTCATATTATGGAACAGGGGCAGGAGGTGCACAAGGAGATATGCCATTGTATTGGATGGGTAACTTAACCGCCGGGGACCAAATTCAGGTCCAATACAGAATGAGAGCAGATAACTCAAGTACATTGTCTACAGCCACTGTTTCCAGTATAACTGTAAGAAAACATTTTTAAAATAATCTTAATCATTACAATTTTCCTTTGGAATCTTAAAAACACAAATTAATCATAAATAATATGTAAACAGACCTAAAATTCATTCATTATTTGCATTAGCCCTGGAAATAGAGTGTGGATTAATGAAATCGTTTCAATCAAACATATTTTAATTAGAATGAAAGGTAAAATGAGAGCATAGGATAGATTTATTTGATAGAAACGGGAAAATTTAGATATGCTCACAATTAAAATTAATTGAAATGTTGATGTCAGGCATGTTTTATTAGTTAATAAATAACTGTAAATAATGAATTTTAAAAAGATATACATAGGGAAAATGATTAAAGAAAAAGTTATAGAAAATGAGATAGATATATCTCGTATCTGTAACTTTTTCAAATTTTCGGTAGGAGAAATTGAAAAAATGTACGAAGCCCAAAGTTTGGACTGCGAAATCCTTTTGAAGTGGAGCAAGCTTTTGGAATATGATTTTTTTAGAATATACTCCCAGCATTTGATTCTGTATTCTCCCTCATCTAAAGGGAAAGTAAAAACATTAACAACAAAATCTTCCCTTCCAAAATTCCGGAAAAATATTTATACCAAAGAAATAATAGATTTTATTATTGAGCAGATAGAGGCTGGAGAAATAACAAGAAATCACGTAATTGAAAGGTATAGAATTCCCAAAACAACTTTATTTAAATGGATTAATAAATATAAATCCAGTAATGAAAAATAAAATCCAAATTATGATTTCAAAAAAAACTACTCCAAATTATAAACAGATTTATACTGATATAATCAAGACTAAGTTTCCGGAAAAAAAGGAAAAATGTATTTCCCTGCTTAATAAAGCTGATTTATCCCAAATAGATATTATAGAACTCAACAATATAATTTTTGAGAAGAAGGATAAAGAAATAGAAAAATTTAATCAGAGACTTCGTTCTTATGATCTCGTTTCAATTCAAAAGATTCTTGATTATCAGAAGAAATACAAATATAGTAACAGCCAATTGGCATACCATTTTGGATTAAGCCGAAATACAGTTACAAAATGGAAAAAAATGATTTCTAAACATCATGTTTAAGTGTAGTAGACTATTAAATTTTATTTTTAAGCACATCAGCTTCTTTCCTGAGCATAAGGTAAACTTAACGGGATTATTTAACTTTAAATTAAAAATATTTATATTAGCAGTATCCCACATTATGGGATTTTTTTCATCATTTGTGTTTTTTGAGCTTCCCTTCGGGGAAGTTTTTTGATTATGCCGTGTACTCAAAATAAATTCAATTCTTATCTCCCATTTTTTCTTTGATCTGTTTGATATCGGTTTTAATTTCCGTGATAAAGTTTTGAATATGGTGTTCTGCAAATTCATCAGGCTCATATTCTTTGGTGTTAATACTACAGGCAAATTCCCAGATTTCTTTAATTTCAGCTAATGGAATTTTATAAGGCTCATAAAATTGATTGTCAGCCTTTACCCATATACCATCTGCTTCATGAAACTGAAATCTTTTGTAACTGATACCATCATTGGTGGTAATAAAAACATACGTTCTGTCCGTTTTCAAGTCCGAAAGATTTTCAACATATTTTCCTACAATATAGGTTCCGTTTTTATAGGGGGGCATTGAATCTCCGTCAGCTGGAAATGCCCTGAACTTACCCCCTTTTAAAAAAGGTAATGATATGGTCTCCAGACCTTCTATGTATTCCGGATCTCCATAGCCATTCAGGTAGCCCATAGAAGCTTTTTGGGGGATAATCTCAATCTGATTGTTTCCATCTGGATCAACCTTTATAGGCAGAATGATCCTGTTCTCAGGAAGCTCCATGAGTTCATCGATGGAAAATTTTCTGACATCTACAGTCAACAATAGATCGATGCTGATGTTATAGAATTTTGAAATTCTAAGCAATATTTCAATAGGAGGTTCTGTTCTGCCGTATTCATAGGCGACATATCTGGATCGGGTAAGAATTAATAGATCTGCCAGTTCTTGCTGAGTCATATTTTTCTTTCCTCTCAAAAACACGATGTTATCAGAGAATTTTGACATTGTTACAATTTTAGACAACAAAAGTACAAAATTTGTTTCAAAACGTAACTAATTTTGTAACATGGAAAGAGCAATTGTACATATGGATCTGGATACGTTCTTTGTTTCCTGTGAAAGGCTGAAAAACTCTGAACTCGAGAATAAGCCTGTGATCATCGGAGGTGGAGACCGTGGTGTAGTGGCGTCCTGCTCTTATGAGACCCGTTTTTTCGGAGTAAGAAGTGCCATGCCGATTAAAATGGCTTTACGGCTTTGTCCCGAAGCTAAAGTCATTAAGGGAGATATGGAAATGTATTCCAATATGTCCCATATGGTAACGGAAATTATTCAGGAAAAAGTTCCTGTTCTTGAAAAGGCAAGTATTGATGAATTTTATTTGGATCTTTCCGGAATGGATCAGTTTTTCGGATGTTACAAATGGACGCATGAAATAGCAGAAAGCGTGCAGAAAAATACAGGTTTACCGATAAGTTTTGCTTTATCCACCAATAAGACCGTATCCAAAATCGGAACCGGAGAATCAAAGCCAATCGGAAGATTGGAAGTGAAAAAGTCTGACATACAGCCGTTTTTAAACCCGCTTTCGGTAAAGAAGATTCCTATGGTCGGAGATGTAACCTTTCAGCTGCTCTCAAGACTGGGGATCAGAACGATACAAACACTTTCTGAAATGCCTGTTGATGTGCTTCAGCAGTTGATTGGTAAAAACGGAAATGAACTCTGGAAAAAAGCGCACGGAATTGACGAAAATCCTGTGGTTCCTTATTCGGAAAGAAAATCTATTTCTACAGAAGATACTTTTGCCCAGGATAGCATCGATATTCAAGGTATTCAAAGTATACTCTCAGGAATGGTTGAAAAGCTCTGTTATCAGCTCCGCGCAGAGAAATGGCTGGTATCAGTAGTGGTGGTAAAACTCCGCTATGCCAATTTTGATACGGAAACCAAACAATGCAGGATTCCTTACACCTCAGCTGACCATACCCTGCTCAGGTATGTTTTGGAACTTTTTAAAAAAGTATATACCAGACGTATGAGAATCAGGTTAGTTGGAGTAAAGTTTACCGGACTGGTTCACGGATGCCATCAAATGGATCTCTTTGAAGATACGGAAGAGTTGATATCACTGTACCAGACAATGGATAAAATCAAGAACAGGTTTGGAACTTCAAGTGTAGGAAGAGCCTCAGGTTTATTAAAATAAGTACAAGATGTTTCTGAATTGTCATACCTATCATAGCCTTCGTTATGGGACTATTTCTGTTGAAGATCTGGTCGAACTGGCTGTGGAATATCAGCTAAAAGTTTTGGCAATAACGGATATTAACACAGTAACCGGAATCTACCAATTTTATAAATTGTGCCAAGATAGAGGTATTAAGCCGATTGTAGGTGTTGACATTAGGGTTGAAAATGAACAGCATTATATCTGCTTGGCGAAGAATCCTAAAGGGATAGCAGAGGTCAACCGGCTTTTGACTGATTATAATTGTGAAGGCATAGACATTCCAAAAACAAACCCTCAATTGGAAAATTGTTTTGTTATCTATTCTTTAGAAAATATTCCTGAAGTATTATTGGAACACGAATTTATAGGCATCAGGCAAGATGAATTGAATTTGTTAGTCAAACCAGAACTTAAATCTTTAATTCATAAAATGGTTATCCATAATCCGGTAACTTTTAAGACGGATGAAGAATATGAACTTCATAAAGTGTTGCGTGCAATCGATGGCAACATACTCTTTACAAAACTGGCTGAGACGGATTATTGCAAAAACAATGAATCTTTTATCGATAAAAAAAAGCTTTTGAATCAATTTACAAATTACCCCGAGATCATTGAAAACACCAAATTCATTGTTGATGTATGCAGCTTCGATTTTGATTTTAAAACTCCGAAAAATAAAAAGCATTTTACCGAGAGCAAGGAAAGTGATTTTGAATTACTGTCAAAGCTGGCTTATGAAGGATTGGCCAGAAAATATCCTGATCGAAACAGGCAGGCTGTTGAAAGGGTCAAAAAAGAACTCACAGTCATTGATCAACTCAATTTTTGTGGTTATTTTTTAATTACCTGGGACATTATCCAGTACAGTAACCGAATGGGATTTATGCATGTGGGCCGAGGAAGCGGGGCCAACAGTATCATCGCCTATTGTTTAGGTATTTCTGATATCTGTCCTTTGGAACTGGATCTTTACTTTGAACGCTTTTTGAACCTCAACAGGAAAACACCTCCCGATTTTGATATCGACTGGAGCTGGAAGAACCGCGATGCTATTTTGGAATATATTTTTGGTAAATATGGCAAAGACCATGTGGCTTTTTGCGGAACCAACGTTGAATTTAAAAGAAAATCAAGGTTCAGGGAGCTGGGAAAAGTATTCGGACTGCCTAAAGATGAACTGGATCAGCTGTCTAAAAAACCAAAAGAACAGCATGATCAGAATGCTGTTGTTCAGGAGATTTATAAATATGAACAGATGATGATTGGTTTTCCTAATCAAAGAAGTATGCACTCCTGTGGGATTCTGATCTCTGAGGAACCGATTACCAATTATTCAGCCCTGGAATTTCCGCCCAAAGAGTTCCCAATTGTGCAGTTCGATATGCATACTGCTGAAGAAATAGGTCTGGAAAAATTTGACATTTTATCCCAAAGAGGTTTAGGGACCATTAAAGATGCTGTTAATCTTATAGAAGAAAAAAGAGGGATTCCCATAGACATTGAAGATACAACGATTTCAAAAAATGAAGCAAAATGCAATGAGCTTTTGAGTAGAGGAAAAACCATAGGTTGTTTTTATATCGAATCACCTGCGATGCGCGGATTATTGCGACGGCTGAAATGCGACAACTACAAAGTATTGGTTGCTGCTTCATCAATTATCCGTCCCGGTGTCGCACAAAGCGGAATGATGCGGGAATATATATTCCGTCATAACCATCCTGGTCAGTTTGAATATTTTCATGAAGTCTTTGAAAAGGAACTGGGTGAAACCTACGGCATTATGGTCTATCAGGAAGATGTGATCAAAATTGCTCTTCATTATGGCGGGGTATCCGCAGAGAATGGTGATGTTCTGCGTAGGGCGATGAGCGGAAAAGGAAGATCATTATCAGCTTTGCAAAAATTAAAAGATGATTTTTTTGAATCCTGTAAGAAAAAAGGACATCCTGAGCAGCTCTCTCAGGAGGTCTATCGACAGATCGAATCTTTCGCGGGGTATTCTTTCTGTAAAGCCCATTCAGCTTCCTATGCGATGGAAAGCTATCAGAGTCTTTACTTAAAAGCATACTACCCTGTTGAGTTTATGGTCTCTGCCATCAATAATGGCGGAGGCTTTTACAGAACAGAAGTCTATGTTCATGAAGCCAGGATGGCTGGTGCTTCTATACATAATCCTTGTGTTAACCTCAGTGAATTTCAAACTACCGTATATGAAACTCATGTTTATTTAGGGTTGATGCATATTGAGAAATTAGAAGCTACTGTTAAATTGCTTATTCCAAAAGAACGTAAAGAAAACGGTGATTACAAATCATTGGAGGATTTTGTCAAAAGAGTCAACATCGGAATTGAGACTTTACAGATTCTGATTTTTGTCGGGGCTTTCCGATTTACCGGAAAACAAAAACACGAATTACTGATCGAAGCAAGATTCCTGTTGTCTAAAAATCAATATAAAACGAAAATCATCTCTTTATTTGAAGAGTCTCAGAAAGATTACCAGTTACCTATCATAGAAAGAAACCCTTTTGAAGACGCATTCGACGAAATTGAAATATTAGGCTTTCCTGTGTCCTATTCGATTTTTGATCTCTTGAAAACCAAACACAGAGGTGATGTAATGGTTAACGATCTTTTAAAATATCATAAGAAACAGGTCAGAATGCTGGCCTATCTCATCTCAAGAAAACACGTTCCTATTAAAAACAAATATGGTAATAGAGATGATATGTACTTTGGAACCTGGATTGATGCCGAAGGTCAATATTTTGATACAGCACATTTTCCGGACAGCCTGAAAAAGTTTCCCTTTAAGGAAGGCGGAATCTATCTTTTATTAGGAACTGTTGAAGTGGATTATCATTTTCCAACGGTGACCATTACAAGAATGTCAAAGATGCCTCTAATTGCGGATCCTAGGTATTCTATGGATGAAGAAAAATCTAAAGAGATAGAACAGAGTCTTAGAGAGGATGTAAGCAAGACATCACGTGAGCCATATCCCTTGGAATATGAAATTGTGTTGCCAAGAAAAAAATTAATTTGAAATAAAAGTTAATAACCGGTATAGACTATAAATATCTAATGTCCGGTAAATTTAACATTTCGAATTAACCGTTATATAAGGATTGATAAGATTTCACTTCTGCGAAACCAATGGTTATATATCGCTGAAATTAATAATTGAAAATTAGCTTCTATTTCCTAAAATCAGATTCTGGATGTAGCATAATTTATTGGTTTCACAAAAATTTTTGTATCGATTATTCATTACAATATATTGATGATAGATATTGGATGAGGCTTCTGATCACTATTTTGAATATTAAATGATAATACAAACAAGAATATCATTAAAAGAAAGCTACTAATATCTTTTGAAATAGTCCATAGAATAACTATACTACGCAAAGCATGACAAGTATATCACAAGTCATTAATTTATAAAACCTTACAATTATTAGTTAAGTATCTTATTATTTTGTTCATTTATTTCCTTACAGCTATGCATTCAATTTCTATACTGGCATTTTTAGGAAGTGCGATCACCTGAACGGTACTCTTTGCCGGAAAATTGCTACCAAAATATCGGTCGTAGATCCTGTTGACTTTTTCAAACTGTTTATATCTGTTACATAAATGGTTGACTTGGTTACATGCTTTAAATCAGAATGATTGTTTTCAAGGACAGCCTTTAAGTTTTCAAAAATCTGAACTGTCTGCTCTTCAATTCCTTGTTTTAGGATGTTGTTATTTGCTTCAAGCCATATTTGCCCCGATATAAAAATAAGATTCCCATATCGTGTTGAATGGCTATAAGGTCCTATTGCTTTAGGTAGATTAGAATGGTTTGCAATTATAATGTTTTTTTAGCCCGCACGAAGTCATTAAAAATATAGATAGGAGTAAAATGGTCTTATTGATAAAAAAGTATTTAATAAACATGAGGTTAGGTTCCAAACTAACCTCATATTCTAATTATGTTATATTATTTTTTGATGAAGTTTAATAATTCGATATTAAATTTATCCAGCTCTTCGATAAACAGTGCATGACCACTTTTTTCCAAGGGAAGCAAAGTTGAATTTTTAAGTAGGGGCAAGCATTTGTTCAGCAGGATCATAAGAACAAGATTTTATCCTGTTTTCCGGGAAGGATCAAGGTAGGGAACTGCAATTTTTTTCAAATCGTCACGAAGATCATTATCTCTCAATATTTTTAATCCTTCAGCCATGGCATAAGGTGAAGCCTGTGCCTGAAGATTACCCGACCACGCTCCATGTCCAGCAGATACGCTATTCTCATTGGCAGGAAATATCTTACCGAATTTAGCGAATAATTCCAGACGGTTGGTGTTGTTAGGGTTGATCAGCCCATTAACATCTTCTTTTGTCCAAAGTCCGTAATTAAAATCGGCACGTTTTGTCCAGGTTGGACCCGCAGCTCCGAAAAGAGCCATTTTTGAGATATGGGCAGCATTATATTTGGCAACATAATAGATTGTAATCTACCTTAATTAAATATTGTTGCAGCAAAACCTATGAAAAAATTTTTAAAAGTAAGCCAAAGGCCAGAAAAATTATAGCCACGAGTTGATCTGATAATTAAGAATACACATATTTAAAACATAATTAAATATATTTAGCATAATACCACTAAAATAATACCACAGCACAATTATTATATTTTTTTTTTGGCTAATTTAGAAATACCTAAAAAAAAACTAATCAATGATCATAACCAATTATTATATAAATTTTAAGCATTATAAAGTAATTTCAATATTATTACTTTTTACACATATTCTGTTAGGAGCACAAAAATATACCATCCAGAAAATTGACAGTCTGCAAAAATACGAGGTTAAAAAATTATATGATATCGGTAACCTGGAAGGAAAGATATTATTGGAAAAAAAACTGATTAAAGAGTCACAAAAAATAGGTTACCAAGAAGGCGCAGCAAAAGGGTACATAGGTATAGCCGCAACTTTATGCGGCCTTATGAAAAATAAGGAAAGTTTCGAGATATTAGAATACGTAAGCAAACACAACAATATAAAAAACAAAGAAATACTCACTAGATTACATATTGTCTATGGACGGAACTATTATGCACTTGGCCTTTATGAAAAGGGGTTATCCAGTTTCGATGAAGCAATAAAGTACTCTCGAGAAATTAAGAATGAAAAGTTAAAAAACAAGCAATTATATTATATTTACGAATGGAAAAGATCAAGTTTTGAAAAACTAGACATGAAAGATTCTGCCTGCATAATGGAACGTTTATGCATGAAATCTCCTACACCCATGCTATTTGTAGAAATTGCAGATAAACATATAGCACTTAATCAATTAGATTCAGCAAAGTACTACTTAAAAAAAGCGGAAACTTTACGCCAAGCAGCTTCTTCTGAAGGCAAATCGAATGTACTTCGTGGATATGGAAAACTATATTTAGCTAAAAAAGAGTACAGTAAAGCCCTAGCAAGTCTGTTTAGTTCGTTGAAAATTTCTAAAAGAGCTGGACTAAAAAAAAGGGACCAAACTACCTACAAGCTCCTAGCTGAAACATATAAAGAACTTCACAACGTTCATAAGCAAAATGAATACCTTCAAAAATACTCGAACTTGACTGACAGTCTCTATAATACTCAAAGGAAAGCCTTAGCTATCCCGATTGAAATACTGGCAAGCAAACATATTGAGAAAGAGAAGAAAACTACAACCCAATATACTTATATCATCATATCTGTTATTTCGGCAAGCATAACTGTTGTTTTAATTATTAACTTTATAAGACAAGGAAGTAGAAAGAGAACAATAACTGGTGAAGCAAATAAAATAGTAGTTATTGTTGAAAAAAAATCAAATCTATCAGTTAATGAAATTGTTGAGCATGCTATTAACGGAGACCCTGTTTTTATACTTAAATTCAGAGAATATTATCCAGAATTTTATAATACTTTAACATTCAATTATTCTGAACTTACACTCAATGATATGAAGTTTATTGCATATGTAAAATTAAAATTCTCCAACAAAGAAATAGCGCAATACGGAAACATGTCAATTCGTACAGTAGAATCCAAAAAATACAGACTTCGTAAGAAACTAAAATTACCTGCTGACACAGATTTTAATCAATGGATTTGGAATCAATAGCCCTATTATATCCAACAAAAACATTGCACTTATTTTTAATTTAGTTATTATTACTTCCAATCAGATATCTATAGTTTATTAAGACAGTCTACATTATTTGGGAGGTACAATATACCTACTTTATTTGGTTTTATTTTTTCACTTGCTTCATGGTGTCTTATCTAGCTATGTATTTACTCACTTTATGCACACTCAAAAATAGAGTTTCTGGTTAATAATTCCTTGTTGTTGTTAAAATTTTGTTGGAATGCGCAAAACTGGTTGCCTTAGTTTGGGCAAGTTTTCCATATTTCAACAAAATCCCTTGGCGTGAGGTAGTTAAATGACTTGTAAGGGCGCTCATTTATTATACATCCACATTCAGATTTCTGAATAATTTCTCATCTGCCTGATGTTCTCAAAAAGATAAACATCTAAAAATTCTGTACGAAAAATCCTGTTGAATCCTTCTACCAGAGACTTTTGCGTGGGTTTTCCAGACTGAATATAATAAAGAGCAATCTCATTTTTATTATACCAGTCTTTTAGTTTTTGAGCAATAGACTCCAGACCATCATCCACTCTTATTTTTTCCGGTTTCCCACGTCAGTCGATCAGTTGTTTCAGTTGCAAAACTACTCTTGTTGACGTCAAACAGATATCAATAGTATATTCAAAATTTACCTGTTAAAACCATCAATAACATTAAGGCTTCAAACGCTTCTACCATTCTCCAAAGTATCATACATAAAAGCCACTTTACATTGGGATAAATAGGTCGAAGCGAAGGCTCCTTAACCCTTGCCGGAAGCCGTTTCTTTCGTTTGCGTCCCATTCAGTTTCATTGATTTGTAAATACTGTAAACATGCTTGTGGTCCCATCCGAACCCAAATTTCTCAAACGGTGGTGCATCGTCCAGAATCCCGAGGTCTGATGCTGTTCTGCGAGCAACACCAGCTCTTCCCGGATCTTATTATCTTCATTGTTTTTCTTGTTTTTGGAATAAAATACCGATCTGTTTATGATGAAAAGTTTAAACAAATTCGAGTGCTTACTCAGTGCTGTGATACGGAATAAACAACAGGATCCCGCTTCTCGGAAGGTGTTAAAGCTTTTTTGCGATCACATCTTTCTTCACCGCATTTTCCAAGGTAAGTTCCGCTACAATTTTTTTGTATCGAGAAAGTTCCTTTTCAAGTTCTTTCATCTGCGAGAGTTGCTGAACATCCAAACCGCCATATTTGCTCTTCCACTTATAAAATGTGGGTTGGCTGATGCCGTGCTCCCGGCAAATCTCGTTCACCATTCTTCCTTGATTTTGCTCAGATAAAATCTTAATGATCTGAACTTCTGAAAATGTACTGTTTTTCATTATCTTCCAAATTTAAAAACTACATTTTTAAATGCTTCGGTTTTAAGGGAAGATTACAGGATAATTTATTTATTACTGTTTAATAAGATTTTTTCGATCTGTTAGAAATCGGAAACAATTCCGCATACCAACATAAGCTTATATCTGTTTTTTTCATCGTGATGATAATATTGTGAGGTTGTTATTTTGGTATATTCAGCTCCTTATTGTTTATTTTGCATCAAAGAACTGAAAGTCATAAATTTTAAAATTAGCGCCCAAACATAAGCTCAAAAGACTGATAGACTTCTGCTTAAAAACGGAACTATCAAAATACGCGATAGAAAAATCAGTTTAGTACAATAATACACTGATGGATAACCTTAAAGTCCAACTGTAATTTCTCATCAGGAATTTCTGGAAATATAATTATTTGATCTCATATTTTTATATATCACTTTGAATGAATGACACCCAATAAATATAATTAAGCTAATTCTAAAACTACGATAAATACAACTAAGAAAGGTAAATGTTAAAGTTCTTTCTGTTCTATTATCTTATTAAAAACATCATAATCTAATTTACCGATTCTTCATTTGATTAACTATATGAGAAGTTCAGGTATTTTGAATTGAGTTGGAGTCTTGAAACGGAGGTTAAAAATAAATTCATAACAGGGCCATTCACGTTCTTCAAGAGTAATTTAAAACAATGATAAATAGATGCTTACCAATTATTCTTTAGCTGATAATTATCAATTGCTCTATAGATTGACTTATGTCTATATAACAAATATTAATGATGGGAACATAACTTTAACTATTCCAATATTGAGACTAATACTTTTATTTATTTAGAAAATAATTACTAAAAACGGATGAAAATAAACACATTTTACTTGAGCAGCCCCCCCAAAAAAAACGATCAAAAGCTATATATTATGGCATCCATATGTTTAATAGTTTTTTCACCCTCAATTTATTTGTATCTAAAAACAATTAGAAATAGAAACAGAATTATAGTTGATAAAGAGAGCCACCTTGAAACAAAGAGGTTCATTATTGAGGAAAAAGATAGTGAGACTGTATTACTTCGGACACGGCTTAATGAAAGCTTTGAAGAGTTGTTACGTCTCGCCAAGACCAACAATTCAGAATTTTTAGCCCGGTTCCAGGATGTATATCCTGCTTTTACAGAAAGGCTATTAAAAATTAATCCTAACCTCGCTACCAGTGAACTACGATTTTGTGCCTTGCTTACTTTCAATTTTACTGCCAAGGAAATTGCTCAGTTTACCTATATAACACACAGAACAGTTGAAAATAAAAAAACTAGGATCCGTAAAAGATTGCACATACCTCCGGATGAAAATATTAATATTTGGTTAAGAGAACAGCTGAAAAACAACATTTAAGCATAGCTACTAAATAAATGATTCATCAAATCTTATATATTATCAAAACAATTGCTCTTATCAAAATAACAGATAAGATCATTAAATATCTCATTATCAACATCTAACACTTTATTAATTTCACTCTTTTTGAGATGATGATAATATTGTGAGTTGCTTATTTTGAATATCTATCTATTTATTAATTGTTTTGCAAAGAAATACAAATGATAAGTCAAAATTTACCTAGTGCCTTCGTGAATATAATTACCTGTATGGAATTTATAGATTTCCTTTCCATTAAAGGCGCTAAAATGTACTAGATAATTTAGCTGATTTAGATAAAACACATAGAATATAGAATAGATAATTTTATACATAAATACTTTAGTGATGAAAAAGAATTTTTTTTGGAGTAACAGTTTATTTCAAACTATTATTTTAATTTCAGTTTTGCAATCAGGAAATATGTTTTCACAGATTGGAATAAAAGTAACACAACCAACGGCAATGCTCGATGTAGGTGGCGAACTCAGGATTCGGGATTTACCAGTAAAATCAGAAACTACCGACTTACTTTATGTGGACGATCAGGGGTACTTGCTTAGGGTAGGTTCTTCTAATATTGAGAATAATGTTATAGGAGATATAAAAGATGGCATACAGGAAATTGATCATGATGGCTGGTATTTACTAGATGGAAGATCAAAAGATGTTCTGCCAGAAATAGCCAAAACAAATGCAAAATCTCTAGGATTTACTTCGCTTCCCGATTTTAGAAATAAAATAAGTAAAAACTCAGGTGATCATACTTCTGTTGGAATAGTAAGTGGAAATTTGTCACAAACCTTGAAAAAGGAGAACCTACCAAAGTTTCCCATGAGTGGAACAACAAGTATAGAAGGAAGCCATACTCATAATTTCCAGCAAAAGATTAATCATGCCCCCCCAACAGGTGGCAAAGCAATAAATCTCGCAAATAGAGGAGGTTTATATGGAACACTCAGAGAAGAAATAGTTTCAACATTAAGCGGTTCTCACAGTCATTCTAATGTAACACTAAACAGTAATGGAAGAGGTGAATCCTTCCCTCTTGAACCTAAATATATAAGTTTTAGAACTTTTGTTTATCTAGGAAAATAATATGATAATTATGAAAACAAAGACGTTTTTATTGAGCATATGTTTTTATCTTTTACATATGTCCACATTATATTCTCAGATTGGAATAAATACCAGTACTCCCACAAAAATGTTGGACATAAATGGGCAGCTGAGAGTAAGAAATATAGAAGTGGTAAAAAATAATGATAACATTCTGGTTGCTGATAATGAAGGGAATATTGGAAAAAAAGATATCCTTGATGAATTAGCAGATCACACTGTAGGAGATGTAAAAAGAAGTTTTCAAAAGGAGGACCACGAAGGCTGGTACTTGTTAGACGGAAGAGACTTCAAATTTCTACCTAAAAGTGCCGTCATTCATGCAGAGAGTTTGGGATTTTCTAAATCAATTCCTAAAGCATCAAACAGATTTATTAAAATTTTAGAAACTGGTAAACCGGGAAGTATCGATGGTGATAATAATGTGGTTTTAACAATACGTAATTTACCTAAAAATCACGATTTTACTGGCTCAACTACTCCAGCAACGGTTGCTCATAAGCATAGTGTATTGGACAAATATTCTGAAATGCTCAATGAAAATTTTAATGGGACATTAGTTAATGTCGGTGTAACTAATAGCGGAACCAACAGAAGGCAAGCTCATAAACAAGCTGTTACAGCTACAGGTCCGTCAGGAAAACACAGCCATAAATTTGAAATTACTAATGCAGGTGGAGAGGGTAGACCTGTTTCTATAATTCCCCAACATGTAACAGTCAATACTTTTATTTATTTAGGAAAATAATTAAACAGCAAAACAATGAATTTATTTAATAAGCTTGCCATATTAATATGTTTTATGTCTCACCTGACTTATGGTCAAATCGGAATTAACACTGATTTGCCAACCAAAACATTAGATGTAAATGGGAATATGAGAATAAGAGAAGTTAATACTTTGACTGGTTTACAGTCCAGTTTTATAGTTGCAGACCAACATGGAAATATTGGTAAAACAGAAATCAAAAAATCAAGAAAGATCGGTGATTTAAAATACGGGATGCAGCAGCAAGATCATGCAGGATGGTATCTGCTTAATGGGAGAGATATAATGGGTATCCAATCTGACATTGCAAGGGCTAATGCTGTAAAATTATTAGGTTCTTCGGCAAAACAACTGTGGGATGCCAGAGGTAGATATGTTAAATATGCATTGAAGCCTAATGGAAGTACGGGGGGTAGTAATTCTGTAACATTGAAAATTGCTAATATGCCAAAGTATACAGTAAGTAGTAATATAATAGGTACGTCTGGGGAACATACTCATAAAATTACTGACTTTTATATTGGAAATGGAGGAGATGGAGCTGAAGGGCGTCCTCGTAAGGATAAACCTCCACTAGGCAACAACTCTGGAGAGAATAAACGTTTTCAGGATAAAAGATATAGTTTGGATTTTACTGATAATAATTGGAATCATTTTCATGAAGCTTCTGCTTCTACAGGTGGTTCTGGGGTTTCTTTTTCTATCGATCCTGAGCACATCAATGTAAATTTATTTATATATCTGGGAGGAAGTTAACACATTCGGTAATACAAAATTATGAAATTGAAAAATCTATTTAAGATTCACTTTGATGAAAGTAGGGTTTTTGGTTTAGATGTTCTTAGATTCGTTGCAATCATCTCTGTTGTTTTAGGGCATGGACTAATTTACCTACCAAAAAGCACCATTGGTATCTTATCATATTTTATCTTTGATGGTGTGACCATATTTTTTGTTCTTAGCGGGTTCTTAGTCGGTGGAATTTTAATTAAAATATTAAATGAAGGATCATTTACTTTTAATAAATTATTAGACTTTTGGAAAAGACGTTGGTTTAGAACTATTCCAGCCTATTTTTTAGTACTACTACTTCTATTAGTTTTAAATATTCTCTTTAATGATAGTTTCGTTTTTAATTATAATATTATAAAATACTTTTTCTTTATACAAAATTTTAAAACACCTCATCCATATTTTTTCCCGGAAGCATGGAGTTTAAGCGTTGAAGAATGGTTTTATCTTATTTCACCAATAATGGTTTTTTGCTTAACTAATATTTTTAAATTAAGTACAATGAAAGCTGTTTTAATTACCATTTTATCAATTATTACAGTTACTACATCTTACAGGGCATACAGGCTTTTATTTAATATAATTGTAACAGACATTAATGTTTGGGATTCATACTACAGAAAACAAGTTATCACAAGGCTTGATAGTTTAATGTATGGTGTTTTAGCAGCATATATTAAGTTTTACTACACCAACTTTTTTAGAAAATATAGGAAGGACTTTTTTATTTTAGGAATATTTTTATCCATAATTCAATATTACTTTATAACGTTTGGATCAGATGTCTTTTATGATTCAGTTTTCAACTTTTCTCTGTTATCTATATCTACTATGTTTATGATCCCACTTTTAGATTCAATAAAAACAGCACCAAAAATAATATTAATACCTGTTACTTATGTTAGTTTAACATCTTATAGTATGTATCTAGTAAATTATTCAGTAGTACAAATTTGGATTATAGATAATATTGATTTTTTAAAGAACGCCCCAACCTTAAACACAGGTGTAACTTTTAGTATATACTTAATTTTTGTAATGATTCTTTCAATTTTAATGTATAAATATTTTGAAATACCAACAACAAAATTAAGAGACAGACCGATACGAAATCATACAAAGAATGTAAAAAACATCACCATGCGATAACGGTGATGTTTTTTATATTTTGTAAGTAAAAACTTTTAAACATATGTTGAAGTCTTTAATACTCCCCTTCATTAGTTTCATTGTGAAGTCCGATAGAAGAAAATGCATCAACAAAAGTGAAACCTCCATTAGTTAGTATCTGTAATTGCTGTAGTTCCATTAATAAGAAGTGTACAGCCATTATTTATTATTGCAGTCCCCCCTGTAATACTACTATTTCCTTCTCGATGAATCATTTGATTGAGATTGTAGAACGGACTGTAGAGCTATTAAGATTAAAAAAATAGCCTCTGGATACCCTCAGACCATCCGTCCATTATTATAAAGTCCGTACCTCTGTTTAAAGGGGAAATACTTGTTCAAATTACTCCTGTATTATCATTTCCTGATATTCTTGAGCTTTCAAATTTACAACGGTCGCAAACCTTATTTGAAGCCTTATTAATATTAGCACACAATTCGTCAATTAATGCAAAATAACAGCCTGCAAATAATTCATATTTGCTTGCACTTAGCCAACCAATGAAGCCGTTGAAGCTGTCAAGTAAACACCATTTTTAGACTTATGGAACTTAGAGTAATTGAATATTGGAAGCAATACAATGTTTATTACACTTTAATATACCAAACTTTTTACAAAGTATATCATCATATTAAATTGGACAATGTTTCAGCTATTACCGAAAATATTCTAATCCAGTAGTTCTCTTAGCCAAATACTGATGTTTTTATCCAAAGGAATGTTAAGTCTTTTACGAATTCTTGTTTTTTTATTTTCAACAGTTCTTGGTGTTATGTAAGTAAACTGTGCAATTTCCTTAGAAGTAAAATTAAAAGTCAATAAAGCGCAGAACTGCAATTCACTGGTGGCAAGGCTGGGGTTAATGTTTAAAAGCTTTCCTGTAAATTCAGGATATACATCTTGGAACCGTGCTAAAAATTCCGAATTGTTGGTTTTAGCCAGAGTTACTAGTTCTTCAAAACTTTCATTAAGCTGCTTTCTAAGCAATAAAGCTTCACTTTCCTTTTCTAAAATAATTGATTTTTTTGCTTCAAGTTCTTTTTCCTTGTAATCTATGATTTTGTTTCTGGTTTTAACTTTATTAAGATAGAAGTATGTTAATACCGAAAGCACGATTAAGCATAGAGAAACAATTAGGTAGAGATGTTGACCGTGTTTTTTCTCATCTTTAAATTTTGTGATTTTCGTTTCGTGTAGGATATTATTAACAGCTGCCTGCATATAAGCAGAATTATCATTAAAAGTTTGTTCCGTTGCCTTATAATATTTATTTAAAAAAGTTTGCTTGTTATGTTCGTCTTTTAGAAAACCAAAACATTCAGATATTTTTTTATAGGCTTTAATTTTGCACTCATTATCTTCCATATGATGTTCTTCCATATCCGATAAGGTTTTCATATAATTTTCCAGTGCAGATTTATATTTTCTTTGCTCAAAATAATAATCAGCAAAAGCCATAAATTGTGTGTATTTTGTTGTATTATATTTAGCCAGGATATTATATGATTTATTAAAATACTTATAAGCAGAATCTATTTTTTTTGTATCTAAATAAACATAGCCCTTTACTGCAAAGACACCTGCCCGTTCATTAATAAGGTATACTGAAGTATCAATCTTTTTTGTTATTCTTTCTGCTAAATCGATATATCTGATAGCATCAGAATATTTTTTAGTTTCATAATAATATGATGCTATATTGCCGTAAGCTCTATATTTCATGGTCTTAGCTTCGTTGTCATCATACTTTTCCAGGAGTTGCAAAATTTTTAGATATTCGTCACGTACATTCTGCATTAGGCCTAGACCAGTATAATTTAAACATCTTATTTCCCTTATATACACTTCAAGCATTATATCAGTCGAAGTATATTTCTCATTAGCAGCCTTATCAAGATATTCAAAGCTTTGATCGGCTTTGGCCATATCTGATAATATTCTTGCCACACTTGTGTAACTTTTAGCCTTTCTTTGTGAGTTATTAGTTTGTTCAGCTATCAAACTGGCCTGTTTAGCATACTCCAACGCTTTCAAATTGTTTCTGCCAAGATTTTGACCACTTATAGTTAGTAAACTGTCAACTTTAATAATTTCTTTTTGTTGGCTGCATAAAATATTGAATAATATAAAAAATATAAGCAAAGATAATTTTTTATACAGTAATTCTATTATCGTCCCATGATACCTTCTCATGTATTTCTAGTTTTCAAGTTATTAAAAATTAGCATTTTAAATGTTTTCTTTTACAATCGTGATAATATTGTGAGGGCAGTATTTTGGTATTTTTATCACTTTCCACCTTACTTTGTCCAAAGAAAAGAAGGCCTCCGGTTCAATTTCTTATCACATCCCACTTATACAAATTTAATTTTAAAAAGTACAATAAGAAATTAATTTATATAAAAAATACCTTATAAAAAATACC
Organism: Chryseobacterium sp. NRRL B-14798; assembly: GCF_050470705.1. Lineage (NCBI taxonomy): Bacteria > Pseudomonadati > Bacteroidota > Flavobacteriia > Flavobacteriales > Weeksellaceae > Chryseobacterium > Chryseobacterium sp. NRRL B-14798. The sequence continues at coordinate 3,822,685 of NZ_JBFLUL010000005.1, forward strand.
ACATTTATCAGGCTCAGGAATATTGTCAATTTTTTAACAAATAAGTTTTCAGAATGAATTTTAAAAATATACATATAGGTTCTTTAATCAGTCAGCATGTTGCGGACTGTGATATGGATATATTGAGAATATGCAATTTTTTTAGTTGTAAGGAGGAAGATATTATGGAGATGTACAGGAAAACAGATCTGGATACTCATTTGCTTTTGAAGTGGAGCAAGTTATTAGAGTATGATTTTTTCAGGCTTTATACTCAGCATCTCATCCTGTATTCACCGGCTTCAACTGTGAAGCACAAAGAATCATTAGGGAAGGTTTCACTTCCAAAATTCAGAAAGAATATCTATACAAAGGAAATCATAGATTTTATATTACAACAGATTGATTCCGGGGAAATGACCAAAAGCCAAACGATAGAGAAGTATAAGATTCCGAGGGGCACTTTGTATCAATGGATAAAGAAATATGGAAAATAAGCCTTAAGGATCTGATTGTGTAACCAAAAATTAGAATATGATAACTGATACAATGCAACAGCCGGACTACAAGCAGATTTATATGGATATTCTCCATAAGAAATTTATAGAAAAAAAGGAAGAACTTGAAATATTATTGGAAAAAGAAAGATTTTCAGCAATAGAAATCATCGAGATTAATACCAAAATATTTGGAAAAACCAGTGAAACGAATAATGGAAGACACAGGTCTTATAGTAAGTCTGCCATATTTAAGATTTTGGACTACCAGAAAGAGCATCAACTGAATAATTCTCAATTGGCAAATCACTTTAAACTAAGCCGTAATACCATCGCCAAATGGAAAAAACTGTTCTTTTAGGCCCTGTACCTTATCTTTTACGAAGTTATAAAACTTCTTTATATACTTAAAATGTAATTAATTTAAACACTCAACAATGAAAAAACAAACTTTACTATGGATGGCAGGATTTATTTTTCCTGTCACACTTTACGGTCAGGTGGGAATTAACACTACTTCTCCATTGGCGACCCTTGATGTGGTGGCCAAACATTCAGACGGGAGTACACCTGAAGGGATTCTTGTTCCCAGGCTTACCGGCGATGCGCTTTTTGCGGCCTCGGGTACGTCTCAATATGGTGCCGGCCAGGAAGGTGCTATTGTATACATTACGGAAGCTGTTTCAAGTGGTAACGATACCGGACAGACCGCTAACGTCAATGCTCCGGGACATTATTACTTTGATTCAGGGGAGAATGTATGGAAAAAGTTAGGGGAATCCAGTACTATTTATACATCCAACGGAACCCTTACCAGTCCCCGTGTGATGGATATGAATGAAGGTACTATGGGATTTGTAAATGGAAGAATGAGTGTGGGAGCCAATACCTCAAACCCGTCTTCTATTTTGGAGTTACAAAGTATTACCAAGGGATTTTTGCCACCCAGAATGACCAGGGCGCAGATGTACTCTATTCCTGATCCCTCTTTAGGACTGGTCGTGTACTGTACAGACTGCTATGCCAATGACCAGGGGTGTCTAATGATCAATGATTCTACGGACGGCTCTACCCCGAAATGGGGTTCTATGTGCTCATCGAATGTTTCTGCTCCTGTGATTATGTCCTTAGACTGTTCTTCAGCTGCTACTTCGGGCAGTGTGTATTCCGGGGCTCCGGCAAGTGGAGTGAGTACTGCAATTCCTTACACAGGCGGTAATGGAGGAGCCTACCAATCTGTTAATTTTGTATCTACCGGAGTCACGGGCCTTGTGGCTAGCCTTCCCGGAGGAGTCCTTACCACAGCTAACGGTGTCCTTCAGTTCCATATCTCAGGTACACCAAGTGGTTCCGGTACGGCTGTATTTGCTGTGAGTGTAGCAGGTCAGTCCTGCAGCTTCAGTATTCCTGTAACGGCATCTACTGCTACGGTGAGTTCATTAAGTTGCGGATCTGCGGTATTTTCACCCTCTCAAATTACACAGTGGACTTCCTATACAGGAACATTAACAATACCATATACTGGTGGCAATGGCGGAGCGTACCCGGAGTATTCCTTTACTCAAGACGGACTTACCTTTACCCGTCCTGCTGGTACATTGGCCAATGGCAGCGGTACTATTGTGTATAATGTTTCAGGAGAGCCTACTACATACGGTACAAAGAACATTTCTATATCTTTTGGTGGATCAAACTGTACAGTAACGAAATCTGTCGCTATGTCTAAGACTGTTCTCATGCCCGGTAATCCAAAGGCCTGGTACAGGTATAACCTTGGGGCTACAGATGAGAGCCTGGATCCAGATATTCCTGTTAAGGAGATTCATGGGAACTACTATCAGTGGGGCAGAAAGGCTGTTGTAGCTACTGCCAGCTCAACATCAGGTGCCATTTCAGGTTGGAATCCCGCCTATGCAGGCAATAATGCATGGAGTGATAGTTCCAAGACCGTAAATGACCCTTGCCCTACAGGTTTCAGGGTTCCTACGAGAACACAATTTCAGAACCTGATAAACAACACTACTGCAAGCAACATCGGTACATGGAGTACTACTACAGATGCTACTAACTTTGGAGCTGCCAAAAAGTTTACAGGTAACGGAAAGACCTTAACCTTTCCTGCTGCTGGCTTCCGTAGCCATACCGGTGGCAATTTGGGCAGCCGTGGTAGCACCGGGCGCTATTGGAGCAGTACTCAGAATACAAGCGACTCCGCTTACAGCCTGAACTTCTATAGCAGCAGCGTGAGTGTCGCCAGCAGCGTTCGTGCAGGCGGATATAGTGTTCGTTGTATCACAGAATAAATTCTATTAATTGTATTCATTTGTCTATTTCCGGCGGCCCAGCCGCCGGGTTTTAAAATTTATTATTAACAATTATGAAAATATCAGATTTTAAGGCAGGGGAGTTATGATGCGGTTCGGATATATAAGCAGGGCCTTTTTTGGACAGCTTATGAGCAGAGTGCCTATTATATATGGAAGCAGAAAGGCTATAAGCTTAAATGCAGCTTTGTAAAAAACGTCAATCAGTTTGTTGTGAGCCTTGGTTTTCCGGAATCTGCTTTACAAATGGGGCAGAACGAAAACGGATGGTACCCGGAGCAACAAAACGAAAACTACACGAAGTACGGCTTAAAGTTCCCATTAAGTCATACTGATTTTATCCTGTGGAAACAGGATATGGAAAACACAAAGAAAATAAATGATTCTAAAGACGAAATGTTTGAAAAATAAACGATTATTCCCTCAAATAATCTATATTCTTAAAGTGAAGAGTTATAAGCACAGTAACTCTTTACACTCAAGGAGAAGCAAAAAGCCCTTGTAAAAAAATGAAAATTTAATAGAGTACGAATTTCATTTCCTTTTTATTAAGACAATGTCCCTTACTATTTTTAGTTAGGGACTTGTTTTTATAGAAATTTAAATTTCATTTAAACACTTTCAATTATTTTAACAACACCCGTCTCATTAAACAAAAAATAGATATGTACAAAATTTATTATCATTATTCTCATATTGCTCGCAGCAGTTGTTTCTGTAAATTCAAGTGATATTGACACCTAATTCCTGATTAAATTAACCACTAAGAATGAAGTCAAAAAAGATGTCTAAAAGATAGTTTAAAAATATAAAATAAATCTTTACTCTAAGCTGATTTTCTGATCAGCTTTTTCCTTCTCATCGACTTTCCTGTAGGGTCTGTTCTCAGAGAATCATGTACCATTCTGTCAAGGATTGCATCGGCTATTGTTTGCTCCGTAATTACTTCATTCATGCACTTATGGGAAGTTGTGAAGCAATAATAGTGGAGCGTTTTCCGTGCCTGTCTTCAATGTTCTACATAAAATCCTGCCTTTTGAGATTACAGAGGGATTGCAATCCAAAAATCATCAAGGATAATAAGATACTACTTTTCTATACTGTCAATCTCTTTAAGATAAAATCCGTCTGCCTTAATCATCTTAACCTTTGAGAAGAGTTTATTGATGCTGAAGTACATGACAGTATATCCCATTGTAAAGGCTTTGTAGCCTATGGCAGTTGCTATAAAACTTTTACCAACTTCTGTTATCCTGTAATAAGAATATCTGTTTCTGAGAGATAAAATCGCAGGAAGATAACCTTCCAATGGTATTCTTATCAATATTCCTGAAAGAAGATGCTGTAATCTCTTCCATAAATGCCCTGCACTCAAATCGTGCAGAAATGATTAATCGCTCAACCCTGCATTCAGAAGAGCTTTGAATGTTTCATTTTTTCTAATGTTACCTGATTCATAGGTTTTGTATTAATGATTTAATTGTTAATGATTGTAGGTATTACTGATAGTATTTTCCGCCCCTTATGTTTTTGTGTTTAGGCAGTTTCTTTTCTTCAAAAAACGCATCGTCATCGTTGAGATTATCTAGTCCTTTTTCAAGATGCTTTTAATCATGGCAAGGCTGTATTTTTCATATCTCAATGCTCTTTTACAGGCATTGTCAAGTCTTACGCTGCCAATCTTTTTTGATAATGAAAGGATTCCCCGGCAGATTTTATAAGACTGCTCAGGATACTGTTTCTTTACCAGGATTTTGATGATGTACTGTTCACAATATTATCCAACAGACCTCCCCAATAAATAAACCGGAGGAGATTCCATTCAGTCATAAACTTATAAGATGAAGGCATATGCTCTTTGACAGTCGTATACTGATATTTGATCAGGACTCTGTTATGGAATGCTATTCTGCGCTGGTCATAGTAATCTCGACTGTGTTTTTACTAAAAAATATATTTACTTTTACCAATATAACTGAATGGTGCGCTGTAATAATGTTTGTCTTTGCTTAAATATACATGGCTGGTCTTATGAACAGCAGCACGTACAGGATGCTTGAGCTAGTACACCATAATTGGTAGTGGGAATAATGAATGTTTTTCAACCTCACGGAAAACGCCAGCCCTGAACTACTTCTTTCTTTTCATAGGAGCTTCATTATATCTCCCAGAAAGTTTTCTATAGCTTTGTTCAATGCTTCCAGGCTAAAATAATGATCTTTACGCAATGGAGCAAAAATGCGGTTATAAATAAACGTACCACATTCTCAACTAAAGTATTGTGGTGCTATAGTGGGAAGCAAAATCCAGAAGGGAATCAGAGTGATGACAGGTTCGTACTTGTAGCTCTTTTTTACGGCTGTACGGAGGTTATCGGTAACAATCGCTGCGGGAACTCCTCCATAATAATGCAGGGCTTTGGTAAGGCTTTCAAGGAAATCTTTTTTCCTCTGGGTCCTTGTAGCTTTTACGACGGTCATACCACTTGCGCCAAGTAGATACGAAGATATCAACTTCCCGTTTTTCTCCTGTTTCTTTATAATGTGAAGCTTTTTTCCAGTATGATCCACAAGCAGTTTATCTCCTGCCTTATGTTCAATATCCATGGCAGTGTTTACCTTTTTACACCATTCCCTGTAATGATGACAAAAACGGGAACATTGGTAACCACAAGGATATTTATCTATGTATTCTTCTCATAGCAGATAACGGGTAATCCAAAATATTTTAGTTCTTTGGATATGTAAGGAAACAGCGATTCAAGTTGTTTTTTGATACTGTCCTTATCCCTTATATCTGTTGGCAGAATCCCGAATAAATTATCTAAATCTTCATCACTCAGCTCTATTAGCTCATCATATCTAAGCTGGTGTTCATGCAACAGGTTGATATACTTTTTGGCTATATTGCGTGAGATGCCAGTTGTCTGATTATCTCTAATTTACTTACTCCCTGGCTGTATAAGCGTAATAACTGTTTGATGTTCAACAAGTCTATTCTTTTGTTAGCCATTGGTGTTTTTTGGCTAAGTTTATTCAAGACACATTTTCTGAATTTTTGGTGGTCAATTTGAACAGGAATATCCTGATCAATTTGCTAAGGAATCAACTGAGCACTTTCGCAGGATTAAGAGGGTCAATTTTGAAGGATTCTACATTTTATCCAATCGTGACGTCTTTGGAGCAATGGCCTTTGGATGAGTTCTGGACATTGCAACAAAGAATTCTAAACCTATAATTGATCGGGCTTCTTCATCTTAGAAAGTTCCTGACGTTTTCTGCCACAATTCATCACCGGATTCATTAAGTCTTATTAACCAGATATCTGATCATACTTTGGAATCTTCTTTCTTATCAACTCCTTCCCTGAATAGGAGGTTACGGCCAGAAGAAATCCTCCGTTCTGGGTGGTAAACTGTAAGAAACTTTGCACTTAAAAAAAATGTATTTTAAGGAATTATGCTTCATAAAGAAACTGTCAGTAATGAAATGTGGTAACTTCTCCAAAGGTTGATGAAAGATGAATTAATAAAATATTTTAATCTCGTAGGAGGATTTCTTTCAGCCTTCAAACCAGTCATAGATTAAGCATCGATATAGACATTTTCTCCACTAAAGGGTTTGATGAGCAACCCCTGCTAAAACATTTGACAGTTAAACGTCCTGCGGTGATGGTAAGGAATATATTTAGCAATACAATTCTGCTTGCTATAAAGTGAGGTCAAGGTCGATATTCCAGCTCATCAATATCCATTACAAAAGCTTTTAAGACAAAGGAAAGCGTAAAATTAGTATCATTAGAGGATAAAGGAGCAATGAAACTTCATGCTATTTTTCAAAATGGTACACGGATACAAGATTTCATCGATATGCATTTTCTATTGGAACACAATCCGCTTAAGATTTATCTGGAATCTTATCGAAACAAAATACTACGGCAACCCTGTGATGGCTTCATACGATATACTGAAAGGAAAGAAATTTGATATGGATACATTACAGTGAGAGATTAAAAAAGCGGTCACTGATCCAATGCTAAAATTCTGAGAAAGGCAAGAATCAGCTTACAAAATCAATGAATTTAGACGTTGAAATCCATAATGTAAAGCTGAAAATCGTATATTTATACTATGGAATCAAGGGCAAAAATAAATAAAATTCCAAATCTAGACTGTGTTTTTTCTGGATTTTGACATTGATGCAATGGACTTTATGAAAGCCTGTAAGACTATTATTGCCCGAATTGCAGAACGTGGGGGTCAACGGGAGATTGATGAGATCATCTGTTTTTACGGGTATGAAAAGGTAGTCACCACTATCCGTTACGAAATTTACTTTCGGTCCAATTATGCTATCTAAAATTCCCCGAACTTAAAAAAGAAGAAATGCATTGCTATCTAGATAGAAAGAACAAGCCTTATCAATGAATATAGTTTTGCAAACTTTCTCCCGAAAATCAAAAACATTCTGATTTTCAAATGGTTTAATTATTTTAAGTCAATAAGTTTATTATTGGTAAAGACTAAAATCTTGAGGCAATGCGAACAGAAATCTTCTATCTTCAACACATGCCGCCAAAATTTTGATTTTCGCTTTCAAAGATTCAACAGCAGTATTATTACTTCTTTTTATTAAGATTATCGTCTTATCTATCCTTTTCCAAGTAAAAAAGGTTCAAACCAAGCTTTTGTATGTACAGAACATCGATTTGGAAAAGTATTTTTATAATAAAATTTTAACATAATTTACATAGATGATATGGAGTCAAATAACTGAAATTAGTATAAGTTATATCTATACACATTTTAGATCTATTCATAATGACATCAGTAAACATGTCGCCTGTATCATTTTTCATCAGGTTTTTGAAAATGGCAAAATTAATTATAGAGAGACTTCTATTTCCCGTAAATAGGTTCCCCTAGCCAGAATTTTACCGTCAGTATCAATAAGGACCAGTGAAGGGGTGCCTATAACTCCAAAATTCCTGAAGTTCTCACCTTTAATTCCTTCAAGATCACAATAGGCATCTTTCCAGGGAAAAGTTTTTGCTTTATTCCGGAACTGGGTTTCATTCGTATCTGATGATATACAAATAATTCTTATTCCCTTAGAATTTATCCTTGGGAAGCTCTGTGAGAGCTCCTGCAGCAAGCTGTCACAGGGACCACACTCAGAGTTATAAAAAACCAGCAGCGTTTTTTGATCATTTTCACCTGATAATTCGTTGCTTTTGAATATAAGCTTTTCTTTTTTTCCATTAATCTCCCTGTCCAACACCAGATCAGGAGCAAAAGATCCAACAATTCCTTTATTGTAAACAGCTAAAGCGCCTTCATATTTTTCTATTTTGCCTGAAGCTATTACCATCGGGGCAATAATACTGATAAAATCATCTTTTCCCTGCTCGGATAAAATATGGGCTACACGGTTAGCAAAATCTATATATTGCTTTTTGTCATTAAGTTTCTTGCTGATCATTGCAAAATCAGAGGCAAAAAGATTTTTATCTTTAAAGACCTGGGTATTGATATCTACCCACGAGGAAATCACAGCAGTCCAGTGGCCAGAGGTGTAAAGATCCCCCCAATTCAATTCCTCAGTAATATATTTGGATATATCCTGCGCACGTTTTTCTTCTGAGTTTTCAATTTTTGGTCCGATACCTAATGTGATATTGACAATTTTCAGGAACTTAGCAGCATAGGAAGATTCCCCCTTCAGTGTGGTTTGGAAATGCTCATATGTCTCCAGCTGCTTCTGATATTCCTTCATAAAAATAGGATAATTTCTGTCTGTCTGGGAAAAGGCTTTGGTAGCCTGAAACATAGCATCATGGCGGGCAAAGATCTGCTCCTGAGTTACATGCAGTGCATTTAATCTAACGGTCTCGGTACTTCCTGTGTATACGATATTACTGTTATCAGGTTTTTCTGATAAGCATCTTACCGAAAAATCTTTACCGGGAATGACCATATCCAGCCCTCCGCCTTCCTCTGTCCCGGTGATCAGCCAGCGGCACATGCCTGTATAGGGGACATACTCTTTAGGGACTGATAGAACAAATCTTCCGTCCTCAGGGATCTTTCCTTCCAGAACCTTTTTGGCACTACTACCCTGAAAGATGATAAACTCATACGTTTTTCCAGCGAAATGAGGAAACTCCATCCGGATATTCTGCCCAAAACATCGGGATAATAATCCCAAAGTGAAAATCAGAATAAAGATAAAAACTCTGTACATAGATGTGTATTTTATTATTTTATAAAATTATATAGGGTATTTGTCAAAAAAGGGTTTATGAATTATCATCTTGCTCAGGTTTGAAGAGAAATATCCGTACTGAAAAAAAATACAGGCTGGCCTGGCAAATATAGATTTATAGCGCAAATTATAAGTATTATAATGTTTTAGAAATCCCAGATAAGAATTGACCACAGATCTCAGATTCCTGATTTGTTCCATATTAGGTTCACCTTTATCAACAATTGATTTTTTATAAAACCTTATAAGACTTTTAAACTTTTTTGCTGTTCTTTTTCTTATATAGATTTTGTGAGGTTTAATAAAAACTCCCAGAAATTGAAACCCTTTGGTATAATGCTGTAAATAAATCTTTCTAGGGTGAAGTTCCAATCCTTCATTTAAAAGAAAGCTTCTGCATCTTCTAAAAATTTTTGTAATCTCTTTCTTTGATGTGTGAAAAATATAGAAGTCATCTACGTATCTTCCATAGTGCTCTATTTTTAGTGCATCCTTCATATAATGATCAAAATCGTTGAGATATACATTACTAAATAACTGGGAGGTAAGATTACCGATAGGTAATCCACAATCAGGTGCTGATTTAAAAATACTTTTTGAATCCGGAAGCTTTTCCCAATGGGATACTTTTCCTTTAATAGTACACTTTGTTGTGGGATCGTGATATACAACCTTTTCCAATATTCCAAACCAGGAATCATAATCAATATCCCTATGAACATTACCTCCGGAAGCCATATACCTACTTTTTTTGAAGGTATTTTCACTTATTATATCTCTAAGTTTTTTCATAAGCCTGTTTTTATTGATACTCATAAAGTAACTTTTTATATCAAGTTTAAGTATATAAGCATCCTTTGTAAAACTGGAGGTTATCATTTTCAGCTGATCATATGCCCTCCTTATTCCGAAAGACGTTCCTTTTCCTTTACGGCAACTGTAACTATCCTCTATGAATAGAGGCTCTATAATAGGATTTAAATAATTAAACATAAGATGGTGGACGATACGATCTCTGAAATTTGCAGCAAAAATTTCCCTCTTCACTGGCTTATCTATGATAAAAGCGATACTTTTTCCTATAGTATAAGTACCGTTTTTGATCTCCTCATATAACTGAAAAAGTTCTTTCTCATAGCAGATCTCAAACCTAAGCTGATCGTAAGTGTTTCTCTTATTCCTCCGTGCTTCATAGTATGCAGCAAATAAATTATATTTTAATTCAGATAATTCTGTTTCCATTATATAAAATCAGATAGATGATTTTTTATTTTATTTAAAATACAGATTGTAATTCTTAAAAAATATCTGCTGCCAGGTGCTGTGATACAACGAACACTAAATCCGTTTGTACGATTGTTGTTGTTGACATTCACGCTGCTGCTATTGAAGTTCAGGTTGTAAGCGTTAGTGCTTGTATTCTGGGTACTGCTCCAATAGTTACCGTTGTTACCACGGCTGTTCAAACTGCCATTGGTGTTGTTACGGTTGCCAGCAGCAGGAACATATAAAGCAGAATCTTTTTTATCTACCTGTAAAGATCTGCTCCTAATAAAGGAAATCTTTTCAGGTGCTCTGCTGAACCTGGCAGGTACGCTCCGGAAAGACTTTACTTTCAGGACTCTGACCTTAAGCAGATACTTTATAATGGCGGATTTGTCTTCATCTGCTGAGCGTACCATGCATTGATCTGCTTGCTACAGCTTTCTACCTTTTGTGGCACCGCTATAAAATCTTGTATAGAAATTTGTTTTAGGTCTTTATAGATATGCAATAGTAGACGAATCACTTCAATATTTTTTCTGGCCTTTTCCAAAGTCTCTGTTTTGGCTTCACGGGTATTGGCTGTATAAATATTAATAATAAGCTCTGTACTCTCATTCTTTATTTTCTCTCCTAAAGTAAATTTGTAATCCCTGTGCATTCTTCCATAGATCTGATAAAGCTGCAATAGAAGATCATAGCTTACTTTATAAACAGGAAGCTGATCATACAATGCCATCTTCAATAATTAGCTTTTTAAGCTTACCCTGTAAATCATTAAAAAATAAGAATACATCCAATGGCGTTTTTTGGGTTAAGGGATAATTTTTAATTTTTTCAAACATTTCGTCTTTAGAATCATTTATTTTCTTTGTGTTTTCCATATCCTGTTTCCACAGGATAAAATCGGTATGACTTAATGGGAACTTTAAGCCGCACTTCCTATAGTTTTCGTTTTGTTGCTCCGGGTACCATCCGTTTTCGTTCTGCCCCATTTGTAAAGCAGATTCCGGAAAACCAAGGCTCACAACAAACTGATTGACGTTTTTTACAAAGCTGCATTTAAGCTTATAGCCTTTCTGCTTCCATATATAATAGGCACTCTGCTCATAAGCTGTCCAAAAAAGGCCCTGCTTATATATCCGAACCGCATCATAACTCCCCTGCCTTAAAATCTGATATTTTCATAATTGTTAATAATAAATTTTAAAACCCGGCGGCTGGGCCGCCGGAAATAGACAAATGAATACAATTAATAGAATTTATTCTGTGATACAACGAACACTATATCCGCCTGCACGAACGCTGCTGGCGACACTCACGCTGCTGCTATAGAAGTTCAGGCTGTAAGCGGAGTCGCTTGTATTCTGAGTACTGCTCCAATAGCGCCCGGTGCTACCACGGCTGCCCAAATTGCCACCGGTATGGCTACGGAAGCCAGCAGCAGGAAAGGTTAAGGTCTTTCCGTTACCTGTAAACTTTTTGGCAGCTCCAAAGTTAGTAGCATCTGTAGTAGTACTCCATGTACCGATGTTGCTTGCAGTAGTGTTGTTTATCAGGTTCTGAAATTGTGTTCTCGTAGGAACCCTGAAACCTGTAGGGCAAGGGTCATTTACGGTCTTGGAACTATCACTCCATGCATTATTGCCTGCATAGGCGGGATTCCAACCTGAAATGGCACCTGATGTTGAGCTGGCAGTAGCTACAACAGCCTTTCTGCCCCACTGATAGTAGTTCCCATGAATCTCCTTAACAGGAATATCTGGATCCAGGCTCTCATCTGTAGCCCCAAGGTTATACCTGTACCAGGCCTTTGGATTACCGGGCATGAGAACAGTCTTAGACATAGCGACAGATTTCGTTACTGTACAGTTTGATCCACCAAAAGATATAGAAATGTTCTTTGTACCGTATGTAGTAGGCTCTCCTGAAACATTATACACAATAGTACCGCTGCCATTGGCCAATGTACCAGCAGGACGGGTAAAGGTAAGTCCGTCTTGAGTAAAGGAATACTCCGGGTACGCTCCGCCATTGCCACCAGTATATGGTATTGTTAATGTTCCTGTATAGGAAGTCCACTGTGTAATTTGAGAGGGTGAAAATACCGCAGATCCGCAACTTAATGAACTCACCGTAGCAGTAGATGCCGTTACAGGAATACTGAAGCTGCAGGACTGACCTGCTACACTCACAGCAAATACAGCCGTACCGGAACCACTTGGTGTACCTGAGATATGGAACTGAAGGACACCGTTAGCTGTGGTAAGGACTCCTCCGGGAAGGCTAGCCACAAGGCCCGTGACTCCGGTAGATACAAAATTAACAGATTGGTAGGCTCCTCCATTACCGCCTGTGTAAGGAATTGCAGTACTCACTCCACTTGCCGGAGCCCCGGAATACACACTGCCCGAAGTAGCAGCTGAAGAACAGTCTAAGGACATAATCACAGGAGCAGAAACATTCGATGAGCACATAGAACCCCATTTCGGGGTAGAGCCGTCCGTAGAATCATTGATCATTAGACACCCCTGGTCATTGGCATAGCAGTCTGTACAGTACACGACCAGTCCTAAAGAGGGATCAGGAATAGAGTACATCTGCGCCCTGGTCATTCTGGGTGGCAAAAATCCCTTGGTAATACTTTGTAACTCCAAAATAGAAGACGGGTTTGAGGTATTGGCTCCCACACTCATTCTTCCATTTACAAATCCCATAGTACCTTCATTCATATCCATCACACGGGGACTGGTAAGGGTTCCGTTGGATGTATAAATAGTACTGGATTCCCCTAACTTTTTCCATACATTCTCCCCTGAATCAAAGTAATAATGTCCCGGAGCATTGACGTTAGCGGTCTGTCCGGTATCGTTACCACTTGAAACAGCTTCCGTAATGTATACAATAGCACCTTCCTGGCCGGCACCATATTGAGACGTACCCGAGGCCGCAAAAAGCGCATCGCCGGTAAGCCTGGGAACAAGAATCCCTTCAGGTGTACTCCCGTCTGAATGTTTGGCCACCACATCAAGGGTCGCCAATGGAGAAGTAGTGTTAATTCCCACCTGACCGTAAAGTGTGACAGGAAAAATAAATCCTGCCATCCATAGTAAAGTTTGTTTTTTCATTGTTGAGTGTTTAAATTAATTACATTTTAAGTATATAAAGAAGTTTTATAACTTCGTAAAAGATAAGGTACAGGGCCTAAAAGAACAGTTTTTTCCATTTGGCGATGGTATTACGGCTTAGTTTAAAGTGATTTGCCAATTGAGAATTATTCAGTTGATGCTCTTTCTGGTAGTCCAAAATCTTAAATATGGCAGACTTACTATAAGACCTGTGTCTTCCATTATTCGTTTCACTGGTTTTTCCAAATATTTTGGTATTAATCTCGATGATTTCTATTGCTGAAAATCTTTCTTTTTCCAATAATATTTCAAGTTCTTCCTTTTTTTCTATAAATTTCTTATGGAGAATATCCATATAAATCTGCTTGTAGTCCGGCTGTTGCATTGTATCAGTTATCATATTCTAATTTTTGGTTACACAATCAGATCCTTAAGGCTTATTTTCCATATTTCTTTATCCATTGATACAAAGTGCCCCTCGGAATCTTATACTTCTCTATCGTTTGGCTTTTGGTCATTTCCCCGGAATCAATCTGTTGTAATATAAAATCTATGATTTCCTTTGTATAGATATTCTTTCTGAATTTTGGAAGTGAAACCTTCCCTAATGATTCTTTGTGCTTCACAGTTGAAGCCGGTGAATACAGGATGAGATGCTGAGTATAAAGCCTGAAAAAATCATACTCTAATAACTTGCTCCATTTCAAAAGCAAATGAGTATCCAGATCTGTTTTCCTGTACATCTCCATAATATCTTCCTCCTTACAACTAAAAAAATTGCATATTCTCAATATATACATATCACAGTCCGCAACATGCTGACTGATTAAAGAACCTATATGTATATTTTTAAAATTCATTCTGAAAACTTATTTGTTAAAAAATTGACAATATTCCTGAGCCTGATAAATGTGGTATTTTTTATAAGGTATTTTTTATATAAATTAATTTCTTATTGTACTTTTTAAAATTAAATTTGTATAAGTGGGGATGTGATAAGAAATTGAACCGGAGGCCTTCTTTTCTTTGGACAAAGTAAGGTGGAAAGTGATAAAAATACCAAAATACTGCCCTCACAATATTATCACGATTGTAAAAGAAAACATTTAAAATGCTGATTTTAAATTAGTTAAATTACATTCGTGTTAGATGGGCATATATAACATGAATTCTGCAAAAAAAAAGCATCTATTATTTATTAATGATAAAATTGAACGTTTATGGTAGAAAAGTTGAAGCTTTCGGATATTAAAACAAGCGGTTTCAAAAGTGAAGCTGCTTGTTCCATTTAAGGTGATCTGTATTGTAATGCAATGTTAGTTTTTTGTGAAGACTTGTATAAGTAATTTTGAAATTAGTGTTGTTCCTAACGTGTTCTTTACAAGCCTAACAATATCATTTCCACCATCCGAATGATAATATATTGATGTCATGAGATTTTAAATTCATCAAAAATAAATGTTGATTGTTTTTCTGTGGCATTAAAACTGATAGCCTTGTTTAATTTTTTTGTAGGGCTAAAATAATTCAATTTCAATTGAGAATACAAGAGAGCGACTCATAAAATTTCGGTGTATTCGCAATCATTAAAATTTTTCATTTAATAACTTTTGTGATTTTTATTTCCATTAAAGTTTATATTCCTGATTCCTTTCGATTGTAAAAGATTACTTTAATGAAAGATACGTAACAGCTTCGTCCATTACCCTGTCTAAAAATGTTTTAGGGCTATTGGTCATTTGTTCTAGTTCAGTATCTGATGGTGGTGTCACATAAATATCAGGTTTTATTCCAATCCCCTCAATAACATTGTTATCAAGATTTTTAACAGCCATTAATGGCATATTAAAATTGAGAATCCCTCCAGCAACCACATCCCGTATACCTCCATTAAAATCATCGTCACCTCCCAATCCTGCGGTAGCTCCTGTGCTGTAGTCTCCTATTGAGATTACTTGTGATCCCTGACTTTTGAGCATTAGTGTTGATAATTCCGACATGCTACCACTGCCTCTATCAGTTAGAATAACAATTGGAATATTGCTGGGAATTCCAAACTGATGTGGTTTTACCTGGACAGGCACCCAAGGTGTATAATTAAATCGTCCATTACCTTCTTTTGTTCTTTGGTAATACGCAATAGTACTTTTAGTAATAAAACGGTCAATTAAAAAACGGGCATCCAAAACACTACCTCCACCATTACCTCTTAAATCAAGTATAAGTTTTTTAATCTCTCCCTTATGTAAAGGATTTAGAAATTTTTTATAAAAAGGTGAATTTGTCAGTATTTTGTTCGCCACTATCTGAAACAGATCCAGGTTATATCCAGATTTTACATGGATATTCATTTTATTTTTGAACCATGTAATATAATCCACCGTTTCATTATTTAAAACAGGTTGATATGTTGAATTTTCATTATATTTAATTAGATTCTGTGATCTATCTAATAAATGCTGGGTCAGAGCTAAAAAAGAATCTGATAATTTTTCAGTAGTTTTGAATGTACCGATGTGGGTGTTAAAAGTTTTCACTTCATTTGAACTGAAGAATGAATTCCATTCATTTAAGATGTTTATAGTAAAGTTTTTAACTTCATTCCTTTTGTTTATATCATTGATTGTATTAAGTTGAACACTGTTTTCAATTTCAGCGGGAGTAAGAACTAATTTATTACCAGGGGCTGGACTTAAGTATTTGTCTTCGATGGAAATTTTAAGAAAGTGTGCTAAAGAAAAATTATCATAGGAGAAATAGTAAATGTCCGGGTTAGATTTTAAACGTCCTATAAGATATGTCATTTTCCGATAAGAACCCTCATAAAAATAGGATTCCATGTCATTTAATTTATCTTTCTTATATCCGTATTTTGCCTCGAAAGAATAAATATTAGGCCTAGCATCATTCATTCCTCCTGAAAATGTATAAGTCACATTATAGCGAGAAGTTGAATAGGGCATTGATATCTCTACATAAAAGTGTCTATCAATAATAGGATTTATTATTTCTCCAAAATATTCTGCTGCTTTCTCAGTATCAGTCTGTATTTGGGTGTCGTTTACTCCCGCAACATTGTAAGATTTTAAAGCAGCAAATTTTGGATAGTATTCTTTGTAAACAGCATTCCAGTCTAGTTCATCTTTTCTTTTCTGTTCATAAAAGTAATTATAACGTTGATCCATTATCGTCCAAAAAACTTTAAAAATATCGGCATAGGATTTTATATCATTGACAGTATATCTTGTTGGCTCCTTGATAGAAGAATCATAATCCTGCATACAAGAGCATAGATGTGTTGATATAGATATCAGCACCAGACCTAAATAAATAATATTCTTTTTCATTTTTATATGCTTTTAAATTATAGAAATATTGTTATTTAAACTTATAAGATGTACCTATAGAAATCATATAAGAGCGGAGTGTGGATTTACGGTTTTTATCGGCATTGGTTTTATCAATATCCGAAAGTCCATAGTGATAATTGTAAGAACCGTAAACGTCGAACTTTTTAAAAGAATATCCTACTTGTACTAAGCCCGCTAAACCGTATCCCCAACGATTGATCTCGTTTTCATTTTTCTTAAAATCATATATATCAGAAATTTGCGTATAATTGAAAGTTGTATCTTCCTGCAGTTCACCAAAAACAGGATACCTCCCTTTTCTTTTCATTCCTAGCCAATAATCCGTATACATTCCTCCTGCAACACTTAACCATACTCCTTGAGTTTTATGTGGATCATTCAGGATATAAGCGCCAACCATTAAAGGAAAGATTAAAAAATTATTGTTATACTACGTATACCATCCTGTACGGCTTCCTGTTCTTTTAAACTTATAATTCTTTTGCCTAAAAAATAATCCTCCAGACACAAAAAGTGATTTCCAGATTATATATTCCCCTGACAAATTCAGTCCAAAACCATATCGTCCGTCGTATTTTGAATCCACAAGATTTGAAACATTCGAATTCAATACACTATATGTGTACCCAGTATCCAAACTTACGTTCAGCATATTTTGCCCTGTTACTACTGTATCAACAGAAAAAAAAAAAAACAAGACAAAAAATTTTAGATAATCTCTTTTTCATAACCTTATTTTAAAAATTTATATAATCCAAAGTATAAAGTGATTGTTATAACAAAAACGATTGAATCCATCAAGCTCTTAAAACTTATTTTTTATTTGATTTGCGATACTAACCTATAGCTATTCGGTTCATCAGCAATCCCTTATACACGATCATTTAGGTCTCTATCTCATTAAAGATTTCTACCCACAAGAAATCCTTGCATTATCATTAAAATACCGCTAGAATAACTATAATACCAAAGCATGAAGTTTGCACTTTTATTCCTTTAAAATCATAATTTAATTTTAAAAAATGCATATGTCTGCTTCAAATCAAAAACTTGTACTCTACAGCTCTTATCAGTAAACAGTTTATGTAGGAAAACTTTTTACGAGTTTTGCACGATCCATATTACAGATTGTAAAAAACAACAGTTTTTCTAATATATTTTCCGAGATATAAGCGCTATTCCATGAAATTTGACTGAATCTTAGTTATTACAATGTAGCATGTTTTTTATGAGATATATCGTTCACAAAATTTCTTTAAAGTTTTTTTTGTAAAATCTAACTAACCAATAATTACGTAGTGTGTTGCTGCTCTAAATTAAATACAAAGTGATAAATCAACAAAAATTACCCCTCATAATATTATCACTACAACGAGAAATAAGTTTAATATAATGATTAAGAGCTTAGTGAATAACAACGATAGCAAACTTACCTCTTGTATATTTGTTTTCATTTTTCGCACGTCTTTGTTGGTAAATGTAAATCTTATGTAAACATTACTGTTGAGTATAAGTTCAAATATAGTAAGACCTCACTTCAAAGGTTCTTTTAAATGACATCGTTGATTATACAACAGTAAGAATGATTGACGCTATGGTTACAGCAACCAGTCCCTTATCTCTTGTTTAAAGAAATAATTGAACATATTTTCAGACAAATATTCAAATTATAATACAAAGATTCTTTTAAATATTCTTCTACATTTTTTGTAAAACCTCAGCGGTGGCTAGAAGACTATTGAAGCTAATTAAGGACCAAACATGTCAATTTCTGAAAACTTACCTTTCCATCATTTTTAATACTTAAAATTATTTTGCAAGTAATTTAAAGTATATGAAAATTATCCGGCCTAAGTGAGCTTTGCAATCCTTGATTAATATGGCTCAAACGACCTAAATCATCTATAAGTGTTTGAAGATACACTCGTATTGGTCACAAGACCGACATTTGAAGATTTCATTCTTAAATATCGTTTTTTTAATCTCTTTGCTCTACAAAGTCTACCAGCTTTGGATTAAGTTTAAATGAAATGATCTATCCCAATTATCAAAAAGGATAAGAACAGTCTTCATATTTATTTATGCTCCGAGTAAGGCGGAGCTAAATTTTCTTGTGCCTGCGTAATTTAAAAATTTAGTTATTTTCTAATTCTATTTCCAAATTATTATGCCCTTTCCGGCAACTATGAATATTTTTCAAAAAACAAAAGTAAACGGAATAATTGGAGCGTATCTTTGGGGAAAAATTTGTCTATACCATACTCCTTTGGGCCTTTTTATAGGTATAACTGTCGTTTTCTACCTGAGAAACTACCTTTAATATAAAGCCAATGCTGTAGTCTCTTTGTGTTCATTTTTCACTTTTTAATTCTTGATTTTTCATAATAATTTGATTAACTGTCAACTTATTTCAGGACGGGACATTTATATAAATTTTGAAATCCTTATCTCTAGAATCAAAATATTCATATATACTTTCTATTCGCAATAAATCTTCTTTAAAAAAATTCGAGAAATCATCCGTTGGGGTTCCGATGCCGATATTGGATAGCGCTTTCTGTTCTTCTTTATTTTCAATAGATCTGCCTGCATTTTCCATCGCTGATAAGAGGTCAGCCTCTGTGTAAAGTTTGGGAGGCTGGGTTGTTTTTTCAAGTAATTCGGTTTTTGAAATCTTCAGTTCATCACCTGTTTTGAATTCCGGAAGTTCAGTAAGGACTTCATTTTTATTATTGGAATTTTCATTGTCAGATAGAATTCCTTTGATGGCTCGCCAGCCTTTCTCTAGGATTGTAGAGCCTTTGATCTGGAATTCATAATGATGTACTTTGATGATGATATGGCTGACTTGTTTGGTACAGGCATGGGACAAGGATTCTAATAAACGGTAAGCAATCATATCATAAATGGCTTTTTCCGTAGCGCTAAGTGCGGAAGGTGTTTTGGTGGTTATGAGTAATCCGTGATGGTCGGTAACTTTTAGATCATTCACGATCCGCTTGTTGAAGTTTCCAAATTTTAGATGGGTTATGGCTGCTTTGAAGGGTTCGGTCTGATTCAGTATTCTGACCAGCTCAGGAATATCACTCCATACATCTTCAGGAATATACTTGCTGCCGGTTCTGGGGTAAGTGATGAACTGTTTCTCATAGAGGCTTTGGGCTGTTTGTAAAACCTCATCAGCAGAAAGCCCCAGTTTCCTGTTGGCTTCTTTCTGGAGTTCAGTAAGATCGAAAAGCAAGGGAGATTGCTCCTGTACTGTTTTAACAGATACATCTTCTACAACAGCTCTACCCTCTCGCTCTATAGACTTTTGGATTTGTTCTGCCTGCTTTTTTTCTTCCCAATTTAATAACGAAAGACTGTTAAAATCTGTATATTCTTTTCTGTGACTGAGCTGGATTTGAAAGTATTTTTGCTTGGTGAAGTTTTGATGCCGAAGAAACCGTTGACAGATTAAAGCAAGGGTTGGGGTTTGCACTCTGCCTAATGAATAAACATCTTGGTTTCCTGCGATGGTTAATGCCTGGGTAGCATTGATTCCTACCAGCCAGTCTGCTTCACTTCTGGCTTTAGCTGCTTGATACAAACCGTCAAAGGCATCGCCTGGCTGAAGGTTTTTAAAACCGTCCTGTATTGCTTTTTCCGTAAGGGAGCTGATCCAGAGCCTTTCGAAAGGTTTATTGCACTGTATGTAGTGATAGATATAGCGGAAGATCAGCTCTCCTTCCCTTCCTGCATCTGTTGCGACAATGATACTGCTGCATTGGTTGATAACTTGTTGTATGGTGTTGAGTTGTTTTAAAGCGGAAGGATCAGGCTCATAGCCTTTTGTTTTCTTTAGTTTTTTGGGAGTCAGGATAAAAGGGTTGGGAAAGATAGGCAAAGAGGCTCTGTTAAAGCCTCTTATACCATAATCTTCCGGCATTCCTAGCGATATCAAATGTCCCAATGCCCAAGTGACACAGTATCCGTTACCGGATAGATAACCATCTTTCTTTTCATGGGCTCCTAATAATTGTGCGATTTCTCTTGCGACACTCGGTTTTTCTGCGATGATTGCTTTCATATGATGGATTTAGATGTTTATTATAGTTTGGGTCCTCTTGGTTTTCTAACCTTTTTTTGCTGGTCTTCCTGCTGTTGACTGGCAGGCTGCTGCTGTTTTGATTCTAAAGGCTCCTTCACATTTTTAGTAGCTTCATTCGTTTTACCTTGGGTGTTAACCGCAGTTTGGGTCTTATGATCTTCTGTAGGTTTTGCCTCTTCTTTGAGCTTATTAGAGTGATTGAAGGAGAAATCGGTTTTGGAAGTTTCTTTGTTGAAGGTAATATAGCCTTGATAGGCTTTGCCCTTAGCATCGGTAAGACCGTCAATGTAAACGGTTTGCCCGGCTTTGAACTTTTCATACTGTGAATCATCCAGTTCTTTTCCTCTGAATACTTTGGGTACTTCTTGAGCCGTAGGTTGAGCTTGCTGTTGGTTATGATGATATTGACTTTGTTGTTGATTCTGATTATTATTGAACAGAAATTCCACATACCGCTTATCCGCATTGAACTGTACGGTTGCATTGAAAAGTTCACCTTTTTTGGAAGTCATCCCTTCAAGATACAATGGTCCTCCCTCCAATAGGGTTTGTTTCTGATGTTCATCAAGCCTAATTCCTTTGATTTCATCAGGGATTTTCATGTACTCCGCTCGATAAGCTACGAGTTCATTGGTGAGTCGGTCACGGCTGATGACAGATGGAATAATTTCATCCGTCTTAGGATTGACCAGATCTACTACCCTGCCCATATTCCCGGTTTCCTTAAGATTCTTCTTGTCTTCATCCGTGAACTGATGACCCAGAAATTTATTATTGAGACTGGGCTCCTTTCGGATTCCATGCAGATGAACGGCAACCTGTCCTGTATCTCCTGTCTGAAGAGATAATCGAACATCCATTTTGCTTACTGCCGTTCCCAGATTAATAGTGATCGGAATTAATGTATTGGTTTTAAATCCCCTGAGTAATGCATCCATCGCATTCATTTTTTCAAGCTTCTCCTGATTAAGTCCGAATTTCTCCATCGTTTTCCAGTCGATTTGTTCAGGCTGAAAACGGTACTCCTGATTGTCTGTGTTGTTGTCCATTGTATTTTGATTTTTTGGATTGTTGTTATGTTGAGGTAAAACTTCGTAGTCTTTTAGCTTTTCTTTTTCTTCAGGGGATGCCTGATCAACATATTTTTGAAGATCGTTAGCGGTATTGACGGCATCATATTCTGAAACTTTGAAAAAGTTGAAATGCGTAGGATTTTTAAGCTGCCGGTAAAAGTTGGAAAAGAAGTTGGAGAAAATATCACCGTGTTTATCTACCCTAATTAGCGGGTCGTTATCCTTTTTTTCTTGTGGAGGAACCTTTTGAAGATTACCTTCTTTATCTACACCTTTGACCATCTCAACCTGGTTGGTTTGAATGTTTAGGACAAGGAGTGTTTCTGTTGCTGGTTTGAGTTCATTAGGTTCCTGATGGTTTATCAATTCATTTTCCATTGTATTTCATTTAATGGAACCAAGGTATAAGCTCAATTATGATGCTCTAAAAGATTGGAATGGTGATGAATGATTTGGCTGTGGATGTCTTGTTACTATCAAGAATTTAAACATTCTCTGATCAATTGATGGACATCAGAAAGCTTATAGTACAGCTTTCCGCTGATGGTATAGTAAGGCAGTTTTTTATCAGTTCTATACCTTTGTAATGATCGGGAACTTATTTTTAAAAGCTGTAAAACATCCTGGTTATCCAGAAGCTGCTCCCCGTCTACTTCTATAAATCTGGATTGGTTCTTAAGCATTTGCTCTTTCAGAAGATCAAATCTTTCCATGATTCTCTCCATCCAGGCTATAAACTCTGTTCTTTCGATATTCATAACGGTGATTTTTATGATTATTGGTGATGTAAAATTGAACAAGAGAAATCATATAAAATCACTAGTTTTTCGTAGTAATGAAAAAAGAATATTGAATGATGAAATCTTAACCAAAAGCATCGTAACTTACAAAGCATTTAATAGTAAGGACTACCGATTATGAGTGAAATGTCTGATTTTAGAGAAAATTATATTAAGCAACTGGAAAAAGAAGCAGAAAAGGCATTGAAAGACAATGAAAAAATAATTCTTGACTTTATCCGTTTTGCAGCGAGTAAAAATATAGAATTAACTACTCAAGATTTTAGGTACACCCAAATATCAGGCATTTTTGTTGAATCACATGATATACTTTTAAATTAATATTTGGTTAAGCGCACTTTTATAACACCCTAAAATGAATTCAGTATAATATAACTGCGAATCTAATGCATGAGTCTTCTCATGAAGTTCTATACGTTTCGAAAGAACAATCTCCCCTTTATAGCTGAATGAGCAAAATGAATACACTTTAAAGCCTGAATTTCTTACAGATGTAGCATATCCCGTAGATGCAATTCCCCAATCTGTCCCAAATGATTCAGCGACCTTTACAGCCATTGTATCAGCCATTTTTTGGGTCTCAAAGCCGTTTTCCTCAACTTCAATACTGTTGATATCTAAAAAGTTAACTTTTTCAGGTACTGTAAAAGTCGTTATTCCTCCTTTGTAAAACAGTTTCGCATTAGGCATCTGGGAAAAAGCCAGCTGTATCAATCCCGAAGTGACACTTTCTGCTACAGATACTGTTTCATTCATTGTAATAAGTGAAATACTGATATAATCAAGTAAATTTTGCTGAAATTTCATTGCATCTAAAATTTAATGTTAATCTAAAAAGCTTTTTACACTGCTGAAATCAATGCTCAGATAACGTCATAGTCATTCATGGTCGTTACAAAATAATGCTCAATCATTTCCTTGGCATTTACGCACATTGACAAAAGATCTTCCCTGGTCATATCCTCAAAAATAAAATCGTCATGAACCTCAATAATGAACTCAGTCACTTTTTCAGTGTTCATAAGATCATAAGCCATTAAATCATTTAAATTATCTAATCTGCATTCTTCCTTAAAAAAGGGAGGTTTTCGGGAAATGGAATTCTTAAATTGAAAAAGATGTATTGTTTTCATGACTGTTAGTGTTAAGGTGATAATAAGAAAGTCTGTTTTATATATAAACATGGTGGTTACTCATGAATGTTCAAATAGATTTTTTTTGGATTCAGTTGATGAAATGTATTATATATCAATAGGATTAAAAAGGACAGAAACCAGAGGTTCCTATCCTTAATTAATTAAAACCTTCTGAAAATAGATTTACCTATTTTATAGAGATTTTAATAAGCTCATTATTAAAGTTGAGAATCCCTAAGTCTATTAATTTTATCATGGTGTATATTCGTTTCCCTAGTTTTTTTACTATTACAATGTTTTCTAATACCGGAGACCAGCATTTTGTACCATATATACTTTCAACTGCTCGCTATACTTTCCTTTGTAAAATTGTACTATTTATCGTACTATAAACTTTAATGGATCTGATAAATTCCTGATTATTATACTACAAAGATGGCCGTTTCAGTATAGACTACACTATATATATCTGGAATAATCTTACATATATCCCACCTTTTATAAGTCTTCCAGATTGCCAAGGCGTCTTTGTTTCAGCTGCTTATAAAATGAAGGAGAAAGCCCTGTGATCTTTTTAAACTGGTTAGACAAATGGGCCACACTGCTGTAATTAAGTTTATAGGAGATTTCCGTAAGATTGAGCTCATCATACAACAATAATTCTTTTACCTTTTCTACTTTATTAATGATGATAAAATGCTGAAGCGTCATTCCTTTCACTTCAGAAAAGGTATTTGCCAGATAAGTATAATCATATCCTAATTTTTCACTTACATAATCTGAGAAATTTTCTTTTGGAAGTTCATCTGAATAATGAATCATTTCTATGACTACATTTTTTATTTTTTCTATCAGGATGCTTTTTTTATCATCTAATACCTCAAGCCCTGTTTTAAGTAAATTTTCTTTCAGAATTTGTCTTTGTTCTGAGCTAATATCATCCAACAATTCTACTGTTCCCAAATCGACGACAGCATTTTTAATGCCCAGTTTTTCCAATTCCTGATGGACAACCATTTTGCAGCGCAAACTTACCATATATTTTATATACAACTTCATATCCCTTACGATTTACCCGTCAATTATTTCATTAACAGCCATTTACCCAAAGTTAGTCTATTAAATTGGAAATATCTATGATTTATACAACAAATTAAAAGACAATTGCAAAGCTTTCCTTTTTTAATGATTGAAATTTACAGGTAACAAAAAAATATTTTCACAATGTCAAAAGAAAAAGACGGAAAAAAGAAATCAGATAAGACTCCACCCGCAAAATCCGCAAAAGAGAAACGGGAGGATAAAATGAGTAAACGAAGAGAAAGGGAACAAGAAGCCCGAAATAACGTAAACTGATTGGTATCTGTAAAACGAGACGGAATTATACTTAGAAAAACAACTTTAGACTTTGAGAGTGAGGGTGTTTTAAACCCTGCTGTCATTCAGGATAGCGGAAAAATACACTTATTCTACAGGGCTCTTGCCAGGAATAATTTCTCCAGTATCGGATACTGCATATTATCAGATTATAAGACCATAGAAACAAGATTGAGCAGTCCGGTGATCATTCCCGAGTTTGAATATGAAAAACATGGGGTTGAAGATCCAAGAATCGTAAAAATCGATCATTTATTTTATATTACCTATACAAGTTATGATGGGGTTAACGCATTGGGAACACTTGCCGTATCAGAGGATCTTACTTCATGGCAAAAACAGGGGATAATTGTTCCCAAAATTCCATATAACAAGTTTAGATTTTTATCGGAGTCCCAAGGTGAAATAGGAGAAAAATACAAACGTTTCAACAAACTCCCGTCTGCTCATAAAAAAGATAAAGAGATCTTTCTTTGGGACAAAAATGTCATATTTTTCCCAAGAAGAATTAACGGTAAGCTTTATTTTCTTCATCGCATAAGACCTGATATCCAAATTGCAGGTATAGAAAGCATTGAAGATCTGAATCCTGATTTCTGGAAAGATTACTTCCTTCATTTTAAAGAACATATTGTATTAGCTCCTCAATATGAGCATGAAGTAAGCTATATTGGCGGAGGATGTCCCCCTATAGAAACCAAGCATGGATGGCTTTTGATATACCATGGGGTACA
Organism: Chryseobacterium sp. NRRL B-14798; assembly: GCF_050470705.1. Taxonomy (NCBI): domain Bacteria; kingdom Pseudomonadati; phylum Bacteroidota; class Flavobacteriia; order Flavobacteriales; family Weeksellaceae; genus Chryseobacterium; species Chryseobacterium sp. NRRL B-14798. The sequence continues at coordinate 3,848,720 of NZ_JBFLUL010000005.1, forward strand.
TGATACCATTGAAGGGTATGTTTACAGCGCATGTGCTGCCTTACTGGATCTTAATAATCCCGAAAAGGAAATTTCAAGGCTTCCTTACCCTCTTTTCAAACCAGAAGAAGAATGGGAACAGAAGGGAGAAGTAAACAATGTCTGCTTCCCTACCGGAGCCATCGTAGAAGGAGATACACTCCATGTTTACTATGGAGCAGCAGATCAAAGAATTGCTGTTGCTTCTTTAAGTATTTCAGAATTATTGAAAGAATTACTACGGTATACACCATAACTGACTATTCAATACAGGATGTCAGACTTTAAAACAGATATCATCATGAATAAAAATATAAAATCAGACGTGGAGGAAAAGACAAAAAGACGATCTGTACAAAGTAATAAAAACACATTTTATCATAAACCTGAAATTATCTTTATAAGTACTTTTCCTCCTAAGGTGTGCGGTATTGCAACCTATTGTCAGGATTTGATACAATCCCTTAAGTTAAAATTCAGAGAATCATTTAGCATCATTACCTGCCCGATGGAAACTGAGGATGAGCATTATCAATATGAAGCAGATCCAGCATATCGCTTAAATACATCCGATGCCATATCTTACTTGGAGCTGGCTGATAAAATCAACAAAAATGACAGGATTCAACTGGTTATGCTCCAGCATGAATTTGGATTTTTCAACGAAACCCAAGACGGATTACTCCTTTTCCTTCAAAATTTACAGAAAGACCTCATCATTACTTTTCACACGGTTCTTCCGAAACCTGATCCCAAATTAAAAGAAAAGGTAAAAGAAATCAGCAGTTTCGTAAAATCTATTATTGTCATGACCGGTATTTCTGCGGATATCCTTACCAATGATTATGATATTTCATCTGATAAAATTAAAGTGATACCCCACGGTACCCATTTGCTGCCATTTATCGATAAAATTTCACTGAAAACAAAATACGGACTTAAAGATAAAAAGGTACTTTCAACATTTGGTTTACTGGGTGCTGGGAAAAATATTGAAACCACTTTAGAAGCTCTGCCTGAAATCGTTTCCCAAAATCCGGATGTAATGTTCCTGATTATCGGAAAGACCCATCCCGGAATCATTAAATATGAAGGAGAGAAGTACCGTGATTTTTTACAGGATACTATTAAGAGGCTTCATCTGGAAAAACATACGTACTTTATCAACCAATATCTACCTTTGAATGAGTTGCTAGATTATCTTCAGCTTACCAATATCTATCTTTTCACTTCAAAAGACAGAAATCAGGCAGTAAGCGGTACTTTTTCCTATGCCATCAGCTGTGGATGCCCTATTGTTTCCACCCCTATTCCTCATGCTTTGGAAGTCTTAAATGAAGACCTGGGAATCATTATTGATTTTGAAGCTCCGGAACAGCTTACTGCTGCCGTGAATACATTATTGAAAAATGAAACTGCTCAGGAAAAATTACGATCAAATAGTCTGGAAAAAATGGCTCCCACAGCCTGGGAGAATTCTTCTATTTCACACGCCTTATTATTTCAACAATACAACAAAGACAAAATGACATTACACTATACATTCCCGATTATCAATCTTAGCCATATCAAAAATATGACAACGGATTTTGGAATGATCCAATTTTCTAAAATCAACAAACCTGATATCAATTCCGGGTATACTTTGGACGATAATGCCCGTGCTTTGATTGTAGTCTGCAGACATTATGAAGTAAGCAGAGATGAATCTGATCTTGACTTAATCTCAACCTACCTGAATGTAATAAAGTTTTGTCAACAAACAGATGGTAGTTTTCTAAACTATGTAAATAAAGACAAGGAATTTGCGCAACAAAACTACGAAACCAACCTTGAAGACTCCAATGGCAGGGCAATCTGGGCATTGGGATACCTTCTTTCTACAAAAGCAATCTTACCACGACTGTTTTCTGATGAAGCAGAGTCCATCATTGAAAAATGTCTTCCGTCTATTGATAAAATTCATTCTACCCGTGCAATGGCTTTTATTATAAAGGGATTGCATTATCAAAACTCTGAAAACAATATTCCATTATTGAAAAAGCTGGCTAACAGACTGGTAAAAATGTATCAGCATGAGAAACATAAAGACTGGCATTGGTTTGAAAGCTATCTTACTTACGGAAACAGCGTACTCCCTGAAGCTTTATTGTGTGCGTGGATTACAACCCAGGACGAAATGTATAAACAGGTTGCCAATGAATCATTCAAGTTTTTGCTTTCTAAAACATTTAGTAAGGGAGGCATTAAAGTAATATCTAACAAAGGATGGCTGCAGAAAGAAACGATTAATAGTCCTGAACCAATTGGTGGTGAACAGCCTATTGACGTTGCTTATACCATACTAACCTTATCTACATTCTACAAGGTTTTTAATGATGAAAAATATTTGCAGATGATGAGGAATGCTTTTAGTTGGTTTTTAGGAAAGAATCATTTGCATCAGATTATTTATAACCCTGCAACAGGTGGATGTTATGATGGGCTTGAAGAGAAAAATGTTAATCTTAATCAGGGAGCAGAATCCACGGTAAGCTACCTCATGGCAAGGCTTTGTTTTAAAAAGTAATAGCATAATTAATGTTGTAATCCATTGTAATGAAAATAAGTATAGCATTCATGACAATAGCCTGCAAAGTATTAGTTTACTGGTAATTCCAACCAACAGTCAAACTTCTGATCAAACACTGATGTTGGTCATTTATCCACAGAAATGACATATTAAAAAGTTATTCATAAAAAACCTCCCTAAGAAGAGTTAAAATAACGGTATTAATTGTACTACATATACGACAAAAATAAATAGAATCGTATGACTTGCAACATATAAATGTAATTGATTAACACCTACATTTACTGTTCATAATAGTTGTACATTCTCATTAGTACAATTGACTCTCCCCTAAAAAGGAGGGTTTTTGTTATATAATCTACTATAGGGCCATTAGGGAGGCTAATAAGACTTTCATATAGGAAATCATAATTACTAACTAAGGTGCACAATTAGCAATAATTATGAAAAACCACAGGTAGCCAAAAGAAATCAGCCAATTTATTATTATCCAAGAATCCAGTTGTAATAAAAAAGTTATCGAGTAGAAAGTAACCGTTAGTTTGAAAATTCCAGAAAGATATCCAAAACTGCCGAACTCTTATTAAAAAGCTTAGTACAAGACATAAAAATCTTATAATGAAATAGATGATTTAACAATTACAAAGGGGCTCTGCCGTACAGGAAACAACAAAATATAACATTATAGCTTTCAAAGACCATCAAAGCAAAATAAAACAAGTATCGGTATCCCAAAGAAATGTGAGTTTTAATATAAAGCTATAATGGGAAGAATAATAAAAGTATAACAATGTTTATGTTTATTGAATAGTATAATTATATACTGTATCTTCACTAAGATATAAATAAAGTCTTATTTTAAATATTCCGAAAAATGTTTTTTTCAGGATATAAACACGCTCTATTGTATGTAGTTTTTGTAATTGATAATCAGCAAGAAAACATTCTATCTCATCCATCTTTTTTCCAATTAACTGATCTTCTGATATAATATTCTGACTTTTATCTTGGAAGTAATATTTTTTACTGGTCATATCGATAAATAATTTTTATTGCAAAATCTTTTTATTATTTTCTGAGTACTTTTTTTCTAACTTGATTTCCGACGGTGGTTAATTAAAAGAACGGTTTGTTTGGTAAGGAAAAATTATTTCCCTGAGTCTTCAAAAGTTTTTTGTGGATTGAGTTTGATGAAATATATTCTATATAACCACCATATCATATAAACTAAAGATGCTGTTTCTGTACATATCAAGCTATATAATGTATCACTTAAATAGGTTTATGGTACAATTGTAATAAAAAGATAAATTAAAAATATAGCAATCAGTACAATCCCCTGCATGATATTGGTTCTGCCTGTTGCCAGTGAAACAGTAATAATAAAAAGGGAAAGTCCTAAAAGTATTGTTGATTTAATATCTATTCCTAATGTCATTCTTATACCGGTTATTACTGATATGATGGCTATAGCAGGAATACTGAGTCCGATACTGGCCAAAGCAGAACCAAAAGCCAGATTTAATGAGGTTTGGATCTGATCACTTTTTGCAGCCCTGAATGCAGCCAACCCTTCAGGAAGAAGAACAATACCAGCAATAATGATACCTACAAGAGATTTGGGGGCACCCGCGGAAACCACTATATGCTCAACATCCTTTGAAAGAAGCTTTGCCAGCAAAACGACAATTCCCAGGGATAATAGTAACAATATACAACTGATATACAATTGTTTTCGCGAAATCATTTCATGATTACTTTGAACAGGCTGATTTTTGGATAGTTTGTTCTCTGGAGAAATGAAAAAGCTTTGATGTCTAAACGTTTGGATCATAGTAAATCCAAGATAAAGCCCTAAAGAAATTAAGGCAATAAAAAGCAATTGAAAGGAGGTATATTCACCTCCGAGATGACTTACCGTATAATTAGGGAGAATGAGCACAAAAATAATCACAGAGGTAAGCGTAATGAGTGCCGTACTTACCCCCTGTAGTGTAAAGCTTTGTTCCCTATATCTTAACGAACCTATCACAATACAGCTTCCAATGATTCCGGTAAGGATTATCATTACTGCAGCAAAAACCGTATCTCTGGCAAGGGTAATGGTTTCTAAGCCTTTTGCTCCCATCATAATAGAAATAATAAGTCCTACTTCTATGACCGTAATGGCAAATGCCAGAAGCAAAGTTCCAAATGGCTCTCCCAAACGATGGGCAATAACTTCGGAATGATACACCGCTGCCAAAACACTTCCCATCAAAAATAAAGCAAGAATCACAGAGTAATACCCTGATGAAAAAACAAAATTGCCAACATAAGATAACCACGCCAGAATAGGAACCAAAAACGTCCACATCCATAAATATTTTTTTATATACATAAAAACAATAATATTTTTTACAATTGAATTGTCCTTTGGAGAAAATCACAAGATTGATATTCCCTTTTTCAAAACAGTTTCTATAAATGATTTGAAGCAGACTAAAGAGGTTATACTGGAAATATCAAATAATGAAAAAAGTGAATAGGTCGGAACTTAAAGTCCGGATCATCAGTTCAATGTAGTTATTCAGCAAGATACGATTAATTAATCACTTATTTGGAATTATATAGTAGTATTTTAGGTTTGTAATCATGTCCTAAGGCTCAAAAATCTCCATTACTTCATAAATAGTCATCAAAGCAACTGTTTTTATGATCAACCGTCTTACATATTCTTAAAAAGAAGCTGGAATTTTGTAAAAGTGTGATATGTACAACATAAAAGAAACAATCTGTAATACAATAGATTATTAAACACCCATCTTTGTATGGTAGCAATGAAGTTACACTAAAATCCACCTTATGGACACAAACCAAAACAAAGGCGACAAATTTTTCAAAACTCCTGGAGCCTGGATCGAGCAGTCAAAACAACTGAAAGAAAAATTTTCAACATTAACGGACCACGATCTGAAGCTTGAAGAAGGGAAAGAAAGGGAAATGCTGGAAAGAATCGGAAACAGATTAAGAAAAAACCGTGAAGAAGTTCTCAATATTATCAAAGAAATCAATCTTTCATAAATTGTTTTCAAGGACAATTAAAGCCAATGAAAAGATATATTTATCAAACGCTTTCACTGGAAAAAGGGATGGAATATTAGACAGTTCTATCCCTTTTATTTACAATACCATCTACTCTTTTTATGTTTAAACCCACAGTGATGAATCATAGAGAACTTGAAAAATCGAAAGTATATATTACAAGCCAGATTGTAGATTACATTCCAAATTCTGTAGTGAGTAAAAATATACTGGAAAAACTGACCGGCAATATCAGTGTTTTATCTTTTGATGACAAAGAAGGGTTATCTGAAAAGTTAATATATCCTACCTTTTCCAATAGAAAATCCAGAAGGGAAATAAATAAAAACTTCCTAAAACCTTATATTCAATATAGAGTAAGTATTCGGTTAATTCCGGCAAACCGGACATTTAATACAAGTAATCAAAAATGTGGCATGTGTAGTATGCAAAAACCTCCCCAGGGCATCGGGAGGTTAAAAAAGTGTAAAAATGAATAATAAATTATAATGATGTGTGTTAAATAAAACTTTTTTTTTATCGCATCAACCAGCATACCAAATTAATCACTATCTGATGAAATTATCATTATTGTGGTATATTTTATTAATTTTACATATACGACAATAATAATTAACATTGTATAATTTGTTTCGTGCGTATGCAATTTAATTAAACATACATTTACAACTCATAAATCTGTACAGTCTATAGTACATTTGACTCTCCCCTAAACAAGGAGGGTTTTTATTATACAAAAAAACTCCCAGGCATTAGGATTAAAAAAAATGTTTGTTGAAATATAAATTTCAAAAGCTCTAAGATACAGATTATAAGTTAGTTTCAATGGGCAGTGTCATACTTTTGCTTTAAAAAATAATGGAACTTTATAGTCTTGGGCAGCAATGTATTAGGGCAACTTGGCGTAGGAAATTATATAGACTCCTCAACCCACATCAAATAGGATTTGAGAATGATTGAAAGGAAACTTCTACAACAATATATCATAATCTTACCTTAAAAACTAACGGCACTTTATGGGCATGCGTAACAATGATTGGGTCAAAATTCAGGTGATTGGAAAAATATTGAATGTGATTACAAAACAAATTAATTCATTATGCACCTGGGGATTCAATGACAGGGATAATTAGGAAATGGAACATTTATAAATAATTTAGGTCATTGTTCAGTACTGGGAATAAAAGACACTCCTATACCATCTTTAAGTATAAGGGTATTTTCCTAACCCTGTATCAGAATACTTATACTTTTCCAAAGAAATGAAAAATATTAGAATTTATAGTGCAGGTGGCATCCTAGTTGAAGATTTAAAAAACCTTAATACTGATAAAATTAACATATCAACAATTAGTTCAGGTGTTTATTTTATTGAGGCAATTACTGTTGACGGAAAAGATGTAAAAGAAAAAGTTGTAAAAAATTAGTCGTCTGATAGAACTAAAATAAAAGGCTGTTTCTTATTTAAACAGCCTCATTTTATAAATTTACAAAAGTTGTTGCAGCATATTATCATAGCATCGCAACAAATCAAGGTGGTTATGATAAATCAACATGTATAAATGAAATTGAAAGCAGCAAATATGCTCAATATTCAGTTGGTAACAATAAATAAACAATCTCCACTTAGAGCTGGGGATTAAATTAGTAACAGCTACTACAATATTTTTTTATCTATTCTTTATTCCCGGAAGTATTAACATAATAACATCCTCCTTTTTCAACAACCGTCTTACATATTCTTAAAAAATAAGCTGGAATTTTGTAAAAGTGTGATATGTGCAATATTAAAGAAACAATCTGTAATACAATAGACTATTAAACACCCATCTTTGTATGGTAGCAATGAAGTTACACTAAAATCCAACTTATGGACACAAACCAAAACAAAGGCGACAAATTTTTCAAAACTCCTGGAGCCTGGATCGAGCAGTCAAAACAACTGAAAGAAAAATTTTCAACATTAACGGACCACGATCTGAAGCTTGAAGAAGGGAAAGAAAGGGAAATGTTGGAGAGGATCGGAAACAGATTAAGAAAAAACCGTGAAGAAGTTCTCAATATTATCAAAGAAATCAATCTTTCATAAATTGTTTTCAAGGACAGTTAAAGCCAATGAAAAGACATATTTGTCAAAAGTTTTAACTGGAAAAAGGGATGGAATATTAGACAGTTCTATCCCTTTTATTTACAATACCATCTGCACATTTTATGTTTAAACCCACTGCGATGAATCATAGGGAACTTGAAAAATCAAAAGTATATATTACCAGCCTGATTGTAGATTACATTCCAAATTCTGTAGTCAGTAAAAATATACTTGAAAAACTGACCGGCAGTATCAGTGTTTTATCTTTTGATGACAAAGAAGGGTTACCTGAAAAGATTTCTCCTTTCGATACTGTTGCACAGATCATTGAAGGTAAAGCTGAAATCATTATAGACGGAGCTTCTTACTTTATGGAAGAAGGTGAATGCATTATCGTTCCTGCCCATAAATCTCATTCTATAAAAGGAAATAAGCGCTTTAAGATGATATTAACAATAATAAAAAGCGGCTATGAATAATCTGAATACCATATCTATTTTAACAAAAAAGATATTAAAAAAAACAGTTGAAATTCAAAAAGAATTTCCTGAACTCTATGAGCTTTTAGACGAAACACCACTATTTTTTTCTTTTACAGAGAAAAATATAACAATCAGAGATCTAAGACAGTATCTTATTTCCCTTATAATACAGCAAAAGGCCTTTGAAAAAAGGGCTATCATGAAAAATGATTTACAATAAAATTCTGATGAAAAAGTTAACTAAGCATCCAAAGAGTAAATTAGGGCTCAGAAATAAAAAAAATATTTCAAGAAGATCCTATTATTCCCAGTTTACCTCGCTGTTCTATCTACGAAATACAAACATAACCTTAGAAAGAGATGCTAAAGAGATTCTAAGAATGTTAAAAGAATTACAGCAGCTTATCAACAAATCAAGATTGGTATTTAGCACATACTGTAGTTTAAGCCAGCATAACCTGTGGCAGTCTGTTTTAGAAGACCTGAGCGGGAACATACAGAATATTAGAATCCAGTTTGAATATATACTGGAAAATATTACTAAAAAAAATAAAATCAATGCATCTATATTCTGGCAGCAAAACGAAGTCTATACAGATGAAATGGAAGTAACCCATAAAAAACTCATTCTATTGACTACTCAGATTTTACCGGAAGAAGAAAGATCATCATGGAAAGTAAATATTTGTAACTTTTACGATGAAATTTTTTCTTTACTCATTCCACTTATCGGGATGTGCAGGATTGAATTGAACTTTATAGAAAAATATTCGCCTAAAATCTTCAACCAAACTGCTATGGATATTATTAAAAATATTCCAAAAAATTACACATTACAGGAAGCAAAGGAATATGAACATGAATACTTAAAAGTATTAACTAACTACAGTCATGGGTTCTATAGAAAAAATAATTTTTGGAACAGCATATTATACATCCTTTCAGGTGGTATGTGCCCATTACCATCAGAACGTACCTTATCCAAAAGAGAGATCAGCAGAAAAATGAAAGATAAGTTTTCTTAATGAACCTCCACCTAAATTTTTTATCTTATTAAATATTTTTGAAATGAAAACAATACATCTCTTTCGGTTTAACGATTCTATTTTCCGTAAAATTCCTTTCTTCAAAGAAGAGCATAGGTTGAAAACCGATGTAACGGAAATTGATTTAATGAATATTGAAATAGTAACCGAATATGTCGTAAAAACCCATGATGACTTTAGTTTTGACAATACATCAGGAAATGATCTTTTATCAATGTGCAAAAAAGCTCAAAAAACAATTGAACATTATTTTGTGATAAGACTGGATCACTATGATTTTATATGAAAAAGTTATTTAATCAAATGTTAGAATCATAATCCAAACAGTAAGATATTGGGGAACTCCCCGTATTTTAATCTTTTTAATTTGACTTCTTATTATAAAAATGATAAAGAAAAATAACATCCCCTGTATAGGCAGGTTTCGAATGATTTCTTATAAGAAGCTTAGCTTCCACCACTACTTTTATAGTTCCTCTGAGATCTGTCACCGATTTCACAGTGGCCTGTAGTTTCACATCGCTATTTACAGGAACAGCCTGGCCAAATTTAAGATTCTCAATTCCATAATTGATTTCCATTTTTACATTTCTCACCTCAGCAATTTGTTTCCAGAGATAAGGGATCAGTGATAACAGCAAATAGCCATGAGCAATAGTTGATTTAAAAGGCCCTTCTTTTTTTGCCTTTTCCTCATTAATATGGATCCACTGGTCATCTAAGGTTGCTTCTGCAAACCTGTTGATCTGCTTCTGATCTATGGTGTGCCAGTCAGAAAACCCAACCATTTGTCCTTCAAAAGCCTTATACTCTCTAAAATTGTTAATGATAATCATGTTTGTCTGTCTTTTTTATTTAGACTGATTGAAATTCTTCCTTGAAAAACCTCTCACGTTATGTGAGAGGTAAATGAACATAATGGAAAATAAAAAGTAATTTAACTTACACCAATGTTCTTTCAAACAATATACTCAAATTCCAAAGATTACTGGACTTTGAATTGTAAAAAAATATAAAAATATAATACTGAAATTGAAAATAATATTTATTTCAAACAGATGATATTAAAGCTTAATTATACCAGTTTTACATTAACCGCATTTAAACCTTTATCACTCTTTTGTACATCGAAAACGACTTTATCATTTTCACGGATTGATCTTGAGTCTAATCCTGAAGAATGTACAAATATATCTTTACTCCCGTCTGTAGGAGAAATAAATCCGAAGCCTTTTGCTTCATTGAAAAATTTTACTGTGCCTTGTTGCATTGTAATTATTATTAAAAAATTATTTATTGTTTTCTGTAAACTCTACAGATTTTATTTATAAAATGATCTGACCGGCATTGTGAATCCTATCAGTTTTTGAATATTTTTAAGATCTAAGCGCTCATCGGTATCGCAAAATGAAATAGCAGTACCTTCCGTTCCTGCCCTTCCGGTTCTTCCGATCCTGTGGACATATGTTTCCGGAATATTGGGAAGCTCATAGTTTACTACATGAGGAAGATCATCAATATCAATTCCTCTGGCGGCAATATCTGTAGCTATCAATACTTTAATCTTACTGCTTTTAAAATCATCAAGTGCATTCTGTCTTGCGGTCTGAGATTTGTTCCCATGAATCGCTGCAGCAAAAATCCCTACTCCTTCCAATTGCTGTACCAGCTTATTGGCAATATGCTTAGTACGGGTAAAAACCAGTGAACGCCTCATATTTTCATTTTGCAATAAATCAATCAACAAACCCGTCTTATCTCTTTTTTCCACAAAATAAACGGATTGTTTCACCGTTTGTGCGGTTGAAGATACCGGAGTTACAGTAACCTTTACCGGATTATTCAGAATTGTTTCCGCAAATTTTCTTATACCTGAAGGCATTGTGGCCGAAAAAAATAAGGTCTGCCTTTTCTGGGGAATCAGCTTTAAAACTTTTTTGACATCATTGATAAACCCCATGTCAAGCATTCTGTCTGCTTCATCCAAAACAAATATTTCTATTTTAGAAAGATCAATATGTCTTTGATTAACCAAATCCAGTAATCTGCCGGGTGTAGCCACCAGAATATCTACTCTTTTCCTAAGAGCCGCAAGCTGACCACCTGCTGAAACTCCTCCATAAATAGAAAGCTGTGATAAAGGTAAATATTTGCTGTACACAGCAAAATTCTCTTCAATCTGTATTGCCAATTCGCGGGTCGGTGTAAGTATTAATGTTCTGATCTCTTTATGATCAGGGGTATATTTTTTTAACAGCTGAAGAATAGGCATTGCAAATGCTGCCGTTTTTCCTGTACCTGTCTGGGCACATCCTATAATATCTTTTCCTGCAAGAATATGAGGTATCGCAGTATACTGTATTTCAGTTGGCTTAGAATACCCTGCTTCTGTTACAGCACGGATAATAGGATTGATTAAATTTAAATTTTTGAAACTCATCATAATGTTCGGTCTTCCCGATATTTTGTAAGCAAATTCCCTTTTCAGAATTTGAATTGGTGTATCATAATGATGAACAAAGAAATTCTTTTCTTTTCATCATTTTACTTGCTTAACTTCCGATAAATACCTGTGTAGTATTCATGAGCCTGCAATAACGTATCCTTCTAGGATGAAAAGACTTGTGGAGTGTTTTCACATTCGAAACCCGATTGATAATTGGGTGGCTGAAAAAGCAAAAACTGAAAGAAAAAATGGTGAGTTTAAACTATTACAGAATGGCAAAGGCAGAAACCTGTTTTATAAATGCAGTGCAAATATACAACAAAACAATTAGGCAAAAGTAAATTTAATTAACTGATTATCAAAAATATATTCGTACCTTACGCACATAAACTGAATTGTTTGCCTTTGCGGATGATTTTAAATTTTACTCCCATGCAAACTTCATTTCCCATAACTCATCCCCATTCCCAAACTACCGATCTGCATTCAACTCCGCAGGTAACAATTGCTTACTTTATTATGATCCATCATAAACCTGATGCATTTAAAGAGATGTTTCAGAAAATTTATACAAGGGATCAGTTTTACCTTATTCATATCGACCGGAAAGCAAAAGCGGAATTTACAGAAGAAATACAATTATATTTAATACACTTCCCCAATGTGTATATTCTGGAAAGCATGAATATTGTGTCTGGAGGATTTAGTATGATCCAGGCTGAACTTAATGCGATGGAATATCTTTTGAATGTAAGTCATGACTGGGATTATTTTATCAACCTGAGTGGTGAAGACTTCCCACTCAAGTCACAAAATATTATCCGTCAATTCCTTACCGTTAATAACGGAAGAAATTATCTTTTTTATTACGACCAGAAATTTTACAGGCCTGATACACTGCAAAGGATACAAAATCATTTTACAGAGCTGACCCATAAAATATCTTCATTTATTTATAAAAGAGAATTTATGAAGGAAGTTATACCTTATATTGGTGGGAAATGGCTTATCCTTACAAGAGAAACCTGTGTATTTTTAACCAATAATAAAAGGGTAATGGATTTTGAAGATTATTACCTTCACACTCTTTTACCAGCTGAATCATTTTTCCAGACAGTACTCCTCAATACAGCCTTTAGTGATATTATTGTGAATGATGATAAAAGAGCAGTCATTGAAAAAACTTTTTTTAGTAAAGACCAATATGCTGACAACTTCATCGAAACTCTGAAATCCTCCAATAACCTTTTCATTAGAAAAATAGATGATAAAACAAATAAAAATATTCTAAAATATATTAATGACACTTATCTTCTTCCTTTACCTGAAATTAATGAAGTTGAAAGAGAACTTAAGAGAAATGATCACGACGACAAATGGTCATAAGAAAACTTTGTACACTTGTAAATAAATTAGAGACTGTACACAAAATATTTTCATATGAATAATTAAAATAAAAATTAATGCTGATAAAAGAGGAGCTTTTGATGAACTATGGAGCTAAAATTGTAAATTTTACAAAGGGAAAATATGTATTTAAAGAAAATGATGACGTACTCTCTTATTTTCAAATTTCAACAGGAACTGTGAAGATTGTCAGTGAGAAAAAAGCGGGTCGTGAATTTATTCACAACATTTCTATTCAAGGTGATTGTCTAGGAGCACTTTTCCTGTTCTTAAAACATCCATATTCTGTAAGTGCCATTGCAATGGAGAATTCTAGGATAATCAAATTGGAAAAATTGGGCTTTGATTTAATGCTAAAAGATAATCCCAAAATACTGTTAGATTTATACAAATATACCGCAGAAAATATGCATTATACCTACCTGATGAAAGGATTTGCATCAGAAAGCCCGTCCGAAAAAATAATGAATCTATTCAATTACTTAAAAAAATCAAAACCTCCGACTGATTCTTTTCAAGTATTTCTCACCAGACAGCAAATTGCATCACTAACAGGATTAAGAGTGGAAACTGTTATAAGAACAATTAAAAAACTGCAAAATCTAGGAATACTCCTGGTTATCAATAGTAAAATATTTTATTAATATATATTATCATATTTCCCGGTAATAAAAATTACTTGGTAAAAATGAAACTTATTAACCTTCATGATTAGTAAAAACAACATTTAAAAATATTTGAGAAAATGCATATCTTATTAAAGTAATAGCATAATAAACATTGCAAGGCTTTATTATATAAAAGTGTCAAGAATTATGGAATTCTCTTTTATTACTTAAGAGCTACATTATAAGGATTTATTTTACAATAAATTCATAATATGTACTAGCAGAGAAATCAGATGTTTAAAATCATATTATTATACTTTCTGAATCGTTATGAGAATCAAGATCTTAAAAAATATTTATTTTAATTAATTCTTCAAAAAATAAAACACAATAAGAAAATTGCAATAAATACAAGATCCATATTCTCTTTGCGAGTTAGATAATATTATCATGCAGTTTACATTATATAGTGAAGCTTTTTCCAGACAAAAAAATATATTAGTCGTAAGATTACGATCAAGATTTTAAGTTGTGAAGATATTCGCTAATGGAAGAATGTACATTTTAACTATAGAGACCACCGATGATAAAAAGTTACAAGTCTATCTATTTTATAATCGAAACAATAAAGCCCGTGTTAAAAGTATAGAAATACTTATCTAAAATAGCGGTTGGGTATAATCAATAAGCCTTCAATTAGCAGAAGGCTTATTTAGGTAACGTAATTTATGCGATTTAGTACATAATATGACCACCATTAATCTTAATTATATCTTTCTTCTCCATTTTTTTTACAGTTCTAATGACCGTTTCAACACGTAAACCTGTCAAATTCGCAATTTGCTGCCGGGTTAGCGGTACTTCATATGAATATTGTTTTTACTCAGTGAACTCTCCTTGTAATAATCCATCAAGGACTTTATTTTTGACATAGGGTCAATGGATGAGTTATTAAAAGGCATGATATATTTATAGAAAGCCGATCGCAAAGATAAGCAAAAAGGGAAAACATTAGATCTTTCCTTTCCTCTAACATCTTTAAAAAGTCTGACTTTCGTAACTTTAATATAGTACATTCTATTCTAGAAATAGCATTTGTTGGATATTTGTTATCACTAAAAAGCAGTGATTCACCAAAACTTTGCCCATCCGAGAGGATATTTTGAGTAAATTCCTTTCCATCCTCATGGTAATTATTCAGTTCCACTATTCCTCTTACAATTTGGAAATAATAATGGGGACAATCTCCCAATAGATAGATAATTTCCTTTGCAGAATAGTTCTCATAAACCGCTCCGTTTTCGAGCAAAAGATTTTCATCGATAATCATATTTTATTATTTCATGATAGTTTGTATACGAATATCTCAGTTAAAATTGGTAATACATCGATACAAATTTTAAGCCATCCATAATTAAAATTATGAAAGTATGTAATTATATCATAAATCTTATGTTCAAACCATTTCTAAATCCCCCACTCATTTAATCTTCACTACAATTTCATTTTTACAACAAGCTGTAATGCTATGAACTTACAATTGAAAACAGATGGAAGATAAAAGTTTTGACAAGTATGTATCATTTTAAGATTCTATATTCAAACCCCTCCCATAAAGAAGGGTTAATAATTTTCACTAATAGCAACTATTGTGTTATTGCAACCTATTTATAGTACTTTATGATGACGTTAGCAATAACAAGACAAAAAACAATGTTGATCTGAAAACCGTTTTTGATGTCAACTCTCCTTCTTTCCTAAATCTTTTATTGTCTGTAATACTTGTTTCCATAAGTGGCAGCCCTAAATCTGAAATCACTTTACTGTAGTTTTTGTAGAGCAACGTCCGTTCTCTTCCATCCACCTGATTCCAGAATAGATGTACAGCCCAAATTCCCGTTTGAGTTTCTTTCATTAATACATTGGTCAGAACATGGGTGAAACTTAACGTACTTTCCAGCACAAAACGATCCACAGTAATGGCAGAAAAAATATAATGGACTTTCGTCAAAGTTTTTAAAATACCAGCGGTATTCACAGTTCCCGGTAGATCTAAGAATATAACATCAGGTATTGTTTCAGATTCATCAACATAAGCATCTATATCCTCTAAAACTTGGTCGGCTTTACTCTGGAAAATGGGATACGCTTTTTTATTAATACTCGTAAGTTGTTTGTGAGCGATCTTTTTTAAAATCTCATGCTGCATCACCATTTTTAAATCCCGCTCTCTCATCTAGAGTAAACTGTACTGTGGAAAAGGTTCCAGTATTTCTTTCTATTTTTGCTTATTGTAATTTTTCGATATTAAATATAGTAATTCCAATATAGTTTTAGAAGAATAATTGCTTGCTCAATCTAAGACAATATAGGACGGAAACCATAATACTTAGCTTGGGAAAAGAAAAACTGTTGGCTTTTTCAATTTCATACGCCTTGCCATCGGTAGTCATCAAATACCAGCCGGCAACCATCATAGTCCAATACAGTATGCAATTTGATAGCTCCATTATTGCTGCGGAACCACACTCATATCCATGAGGTAAAACTTGCGCTTGAGCAACCTGAGTTCTTTATGATGGTTGAAATCTTATTCCACAAGTATGTGCCATAAGTCTGAATTAACAGATCAGATTCCAATCTATTGACAATGTTTTTAAAGAGTTGTTTCGAATCCCTCTTACAAAAACATTTTTTTCCATTTAGTAACAGTATTTCTACTCAGTTGATAATGGTTGGCGAGTTGTTTATTATTTAATTTATTCTGTTTCTGATAGTCTAATATTTGTAAAATATCAGATTTATTGTATGAATGAAATCTCTTGTTTATCTTTATTGATTCTTCTTCTGATGGTCCAAAAATTTTTTTGTTTAGCTTAAGAATATCTATGGCTGACAAGTATACTTTATTCAACAAGGGTAAACATTTGTGCAATTTATCTGGAAATTTCAGGTATAAAATATCTGTATAAATAGCTTTATAATCAGGATTACTATTTGAATATTTTTTTTTTGTCATGTGGGTTATTTATTTAGGGTTAATTTATATATAGCTAAATTTCTACCTAATTTTTATAATTCTAATTTTAGAAATTAATTGAGCTTTAATGATTGTACTTTTATCAATATCATTAGCCAACTTTTTATTAAAAGAATTTTTACATGGATAATAATTATGAATCTATTTTCATAAAAAATTCTTTATTATTATTTGCGAAGATTTACCATGATACCCAACAGTTTCCTGCATTCTAATGGGTTCCTGTTGATGAGAATCTTACTTTTAACAATTTTCACAAAAGTATTTTCTTGAACAAGATTATTCTGTTATGTATCATTCTTTAAACCTCGTTATATAAGCTTTATCAATAACTCAATCAAAATCAATTTTTATTGGTAAAACTATTTTCATGTCTTACCATTTTGAGAGATATAGATCTCTCCTATTTTCTAGGAAGAATTTAGTTTATTATTATATCAGGATAAAACTTACCTTTTCTTTACATTTATGGAGGAAATCATCCTCTTACATTTTAACTTTGTATTTGGTGATCCATTTGTATAATGTAGTTTTAGGTATCCTATATTTCAGTATCACCTGGTCTCTTGTCATTTTTTCAGACTCAATCTGTTCCACTATAAAATCAATGATTTCCTTTGTATACAAGCTTTTTCGAAACTTCGGAAGCGAATATTTTTTATTGGTTGCTTTTCCTTCCTCTCTCACTCCAGGAGCATATAAAATCAAATGCTGGGAATATAATCGAAAAAAATCATATTCCAAAAGTTTGCTCCATCGTAATAAGATATTAGTGGGTAAGTTTTCTGATTGGTACATTTTCCTGACATCTTCATCACTACATTTCAAAAAGTTAGAAATACGGGACATTTCTATCCTGCTTTCTGCAACTGTTTTTTCTATTAATTGACCAATATGGATGTTCTTAAAATCCATTATATATATTTAATTTGTGTTATTATTTTTATTGAAGTATGCTCAAAAGTTTAATAACTTTCCGCTATAGTTGGGCATTGTTTTACAACTTGTAAGTTCATAATCCCTCCAAGTCCTTGTAAATCCATTCTCAAATCCTCCCATTTGTCATTACAAAGTCATCTCATTAGAGTTCCTGTAGCATTTGATGTTGCAATCGTACATATTTACCTCTTTCCCCAATCTTTTTATCAGCTTTCTGAATAAAGAAACAAGCTACATTGCAATTGATTAATGATTTTATACCAACCTGTTATGTTTTGAAACTTTACAAGGATCAATTTATATTTTAAAGTAAGTACTTTATGGTTTCCAGAAAGACCATACTTTGCCATTGTAAACAGCAAGCTGTTTTTTTGTGGTATCATACACCAGCATGCCTGATGCAGGATTGATGATATTTAAATGTGGACTTGCAACATTTGGAAGAATCATTGCTTTATCTACATCTGTTAAAACCAGGATTCCGCTTGTGGTATCCATTGCTCCATTTGTTCCGATAGCAGTTTTAGCCGTAGGTTTTTCTACCTTATCAGATCCTTGTACTGACAGATCTGCTGTACCTATCGTAGATACTGTTCCATCGTCTTCGCTAAGATTGACCCACATTCCACTATCTTTTAGATATTTTACTTTATGGTCAGTTGTATCATAAATGACACTTCCCTCTTCTGTAATACTACTTTTGTCTGTAATGTAAGGAAGAATAAGCCCTCTGTTCTCTGTACTGGCAAATTCCAGTGAAACCGATATATTAGTTACCGATTGCTTACCTATTGCCACTTGTGACTTAGCTGGTAAACAAGCTAATGATAATATTAATGTTGTGATAATTGTTGATTTCATTTTTTGAATATTTTTACTAATTATTAATACGAACAGTATTTTTGGTACTTATGAAAAGGTTAACTCCTTTTCTCTACAATTCTTAAGCAAACCATTTCTACTGGAAGATTAGGTTGATACTTTTGTCTTTTTAAAAACCTAACAGGTTTTTGAAAACCTGTTAGGTTTGTTAAATCATTTAATTAATCAGGACAAGTCTGTGTAGTGATACAATGCCAGGCCATAGAAGTATCACCATCTTTAAGGGTGTACATCTTCATGCACTTATTGGTCGTATCATATACCATCATTCCTTCTACAAAGTTGGCAGGTGCAATACCTACAGGATTACCTCCACTGAAAGCTACGCGGTTTGGCACAAATCCTTTGGTTTTTGACTCTAATGCTAACCATCCACCTTTACGTGTCATAGGCCAATTGTCAATGTCTGTCGCTCCGGCTCTGTTAAGAGAAGTAATTCCTACCCTGGTATCTAATGGAGTACCTGTTGTAATTCCTGGCTTATAGCATCCAGTTTGACAGCCGTTAATAGCTAAATTCTGTGAACTTCCAATGCCTTGCCCTGCTCCTGCGGTGATTGGGATACCATTTGCGTCAACGCAAGAACCGTCTCCACATAAATTTTGATTTAATGCAGCTGAACCTATACCAACTGTAACGGTTCCACCGGCTGTTATCAAATTAGCCGCTACAAAATTAGCGCTGCCTTCTATTGCGTCTAAACATCCATCATTATCAGAGTCCAAATCCAATTCGTTAGAAATACCGTCTCCATCAGGGTCGCAGAATCCTTTTTTAAATCCTGTTCCATGTCCGGTCATATTAGTTGCTCCAACAACCTGTTGCGAAGCAATTACCGTATTACTTGAATTGTTATTCCAAACTACTGTATTAAATGTTGTACCGTTAAAAAGCTCTAGTGGATATAGATTTCCACCTGTGGATTTACTGCCCAGCATTGAAATAGAACCGTTAGGACCGATAATAATTCTGACAATTGGTGTTGTACTATTTCCTGTCATTGACCAAATTTCAGGAATACCTCCAGTACCATACTGTGATCCATCTGCAAATCTGATATTGCGGGTAGCATGACTAGATTGGAAGTCTATCTCGTTGGTTGCCAAATTTACTCCATTGATATTTAAATTGAACGAATTGTCTAACGAGTAAATATCAAATATAAAACCTAGATCTGCTGCCGGAGCATTGAACGTAACCGTATTACCGTTAGCAATACTAAAATCAATACTTGGGTCTAAATCACTGCATTCAAAAACATCCAAAATACCATCATTATCATCATCCATATCACACATATCCGGAATACCATCTCCGTCAGAATCAGGACCGGAGCAAGCCCCTTGCGTTGGCGCTCCACAAAGATCGATCTCTGGGGTGTCAGCAAAGTTATATTCATCCTCCGCAGCATCTGTGCTTGTACCATCTCCCATACTTCCATTAACCCTATGCCCTACATAGCCGTATTTTGGGTTATTCTCTTTTACAATCATTGAAGTATGCCCACCGGTTTCTACGGCAATCACTTTGTCTGTCCAATTCAATTTCCCTATGTTATACGGATTAGCAGAAGGAATACTGCCCGGCATCTCGGTTGGATTTATACTAGTACCTGTTCCTCCAAGCATTTGAGAACCATTATTTCCCCAAGCCCATAGCCTACCGTCTGCCGTGAGTACATTGATGGCAGCTAAAGTAAAATCATGTTCATTTGGACTAATCCAGACCACATTGGTAAGGTAATCACCCGCTGTCGACGATTTTTGTACCTGTACCCAGGTGTTGCTATTTGCCGTACTAAAGTTACCCAACTGTCTGAAGGTTCCTTCTCCCGTACTATAGAGATTGCCGTTGGTACCCAATATATAATAAGTGTTTACGGATGCCCCTATCATTTTTGGGGTTACGCCTGCCGGTATCGTCATTGGTGTGGCAAATGCTCTGTTTGCAGCAGCAGTACCATTCCCCAACCTTGTGTTGGTTCCCCAGGTATATACCTCGCCGGTGGCGGTTAACGCCATCAGTAAGCCTCTACCACTTCCACGTATAGCTACTACGTTGTTGAGCGGTGTAGTTGCATCGGTATGTACCCGATGCCATAGCTTATCGTTTGCAGCGGAACTTGCTGCTCCATCGCTGTATTTATTGACATCTTGCGCCAGTACCCATGCTTCACCAGAACAGGTGGTTAATGCCAAGGTCTGGTAAGCACCAAACAACATTTTGACGTCTTGGGGAGCTACGCCGTCAGGCAAACCGTCTGCTTTTGGCGCACCGCCATTGACTCCATAGGTTCCTACACCTATCTTTTGAAAGGCAGTACTGCTGGTAAGATCTGTATGAATCAAATGAGCTTCACCACCCCAGGCAAATAGCCCGTCTGTGGTTAAAACGACTTGTTGCTCAATATTTTGACTATTGCTTCCTCCGGCAAACTTAAGGATATCACCGGTCAATGCCGGGTAGTTGGTACTATTGACCTCCATAGGTGACAATACGTGACCTGTACCATTGTTTGCCATTCTTTCACCCCACACCATTAGCGCACCGGTAGATGCGTCGCGCATCAAGGTACTGTGGAAAGTGCTTACCATATTGTCGTACTCTATGGTGTTAGGGTCTGAGGTATTTAAAAAGGTATTTGGATTACAGTCACCGGTAACGCAATAGCTTGGCGCAACACCTGCGAAAGTAATATATCTCTGCGTATTATCTGCATTGAAATTATTGCTAAATACCCATTTCCCATTTGTATATGTTCCTGCAACATTTTGTACATTGGTTGTAAATGCGGCATCGTCTGCAACAAGCATCCAAACCGTACTTCCTAAGGAAAAATTAGCTCCATACATCGATAGATCTGCCTCAAAATACAGCGCACCCGGAGTATTTTTACGCTGAGACAGCCATGTTCTCTGAATTCTTTTCCAAGTGTTTCCTCCAATAGTAATATCAACAAGAGGTGTTACCGTCACATTATTATCTCCTAATAAGAAATATGTTTTATCGTTGGTAAATCCTGTACGAGTTGCATCCTGATTTGGATTGACGAAATCGTTTACAGTGGCAACGGTAAGTATCGTTCCTGTATTTACACTTTTTGATACTTTCTGCTCAAAAGCTTCAATATCATCTCTTGATACTCCGAAGATATTGCTATTATAAGCAGTATTAGAAGCTCCATTCCATACTATATTACCGTCTGTGTCCAGATAGTGGTCTGTAGCCACTTGCTCTAATGTAATTCCATATTTAATGGCAAGGTAAGAATCTACTCTTCTGCGTTCTACATTCGATAATGTGCCTGCGCCATACACGATAGTTTCTCCGATGTGCCCTACAAAACCTGCATCGTCACCTCCTGTCAGGGTACCTGCATTTCGGCCAAATATATGCCCTCCAGTTACCGCTCCGATAGCACTATGGTTGGTACCCGGACCAAGCAGTGTGCTTCCATTAACTCCTTTCTTAAGATTAACATCTGTAAAAGTTGTATAGACGATACTTGGTATTCCCACCTCAAAAGGATTCCCTGGGTTAGCCCAATAAGTAGGTCCAGCACCAGTGTTGGTTCTTCTAACTATAGCTCCTCCCGGTTCGAAAGCAGGGGAATCCCAGTTATCACCGCCGAATGTTGTATTATTTCTACCTATATTGAAGAATCTTGTACCAATCATGCCTTCTTTTGTAAGCGTAAAGATGTCATAATTAAGAGAAGTTAAAGTTTGTACAGAAATATTACCTAATGATTGGGTATTTACTGTAAAATTAATTCCAGGATTAAAGTTGAAATAGTTGGACGTTCCCAGTACATACTTTGGTAACGCGTTGGTTCCCAACTGTGCAACGGTAGTTCCGTTCCACATATCCGTCAATCCTGTTACATCTGTTGCAGCTCCTGTATTGGTTGCGTTTTTATCGGCTCTATACCAGTAAGACAAGCCGGTTGCTACACCACCCGGAGCGTTTCCGAAACCTGCGAAGGTAAAGAATTGTCCGTTTGCTAATGTTACATTTACGGTATTATATACCACACCATTTACAGTAACTTCTGTAGTCATTGGGGTAAATGTATCTGTTGGATCAAAAGCTGCGTCGGAAGACTGCACTAAATACAAGTTTTTCACACCTTTTGGCCATGCCACAGTAACAGTTCCTATACTTCCTGAATTTTGAACTTTCCAGATCGATTCAAAACGATAGTTGGTTGATCCGTTTGAACCTGCGGTATAATTCAAAGGTACTGCAAGACTTTGCTTCAAACCGTTATCTCCTGTCATTAAGAATTGAAGATCATTTAGTAAATCTGTGCTGTTTGCAGCATTGCTGTCTGCGAACCCGGTAGTGGAAATTACTAGCTTCTGTCCATTGTTTACACTACCAGACTGTTTCTGATGCAGTAACGTAATATTATCTCTTGCAATACCAAAGATGTTGTTGTTATAGCCAGTATTAATGGTTCTGTCCCAAACTACAGCGCTGGCGGTAGAAAGATAATTTTCATTTAAAGTAACACCATTCTTCACCGCAAGGTATGAGTTTACTCTTGACTGTTCATTCGCTGTTAATGTACGCTTGTACCAAACAACTTCCATAATATCTCCAGGGAATGCACCCGGAGCATCCCAGCCTGCATGGCCTATTCTTAAGTTACGTCCATAAATCTGGAATTTATTGGTACCTGCAAATGGAGTTGTTTGATAAGAACCATTTAAACCCAATATTTTTTCTCCTCCAAGGGAAGCTGAAGTTCCTCCGTTCGCAACAGAGTTATTAGCTATTGCAGAGAAGATATTTGAAATACCGATATTGAATGTGGTTGGAAAATCTGTTGATGTAATGATATTATAATATTCATACTGTCTTGGAGCTCCGTTTGCAATAGAAACTCCTGGTTCTGACGCATATGCTACATCATCATCAATCCCTGTAATACGTCCTGTTCCGTTTGTTGTAGGTCTTACCGCAGAGAAAATAGATGTATTGGTGTTGGCCAGCTCTCCATTGGTAGAATTCATTACTGAAGTAGAATTATAGAAGAATTTTGAAGCAGAATATCCTGTGGTGTACGGATTAAAATTATGACTTCTATCTGCTGCAGAAAGTGTCCATGTTCCTACTGCAGGAATATCATTTGCATTTATAGAATGATCTTTCCACGCTGTGGCAATAGTTCCCGCATCATCTGATTTCACCCAGAAATCAGCCCCGGAAACACCTCCTGCTGCAGCATTTATGACGTTTATTGTCAAATCACTTGTAGTAGAACATGTACTCCCTGTTGTCACTGTCCATCTGAAGGTATAGGTCCCCGGCGTATTAAATCCTGTCACGTTGGTATTGTAGGCTGATGGTGTTGCAATTACCGGATCGGTTGCTCCCACAGGCTTAGATAACAGCGTCCATAAACCGGTAGCTGCCCCTGGATTATTGGCATTGAAAGTTGTTTGGGATGTCCCTATCAATGTTTGAGTAGATCCTGCATTAGCCCCAACCTGTGCTGATACGAACACCGAAAAATTACTTTCTAAGGAAGTTCCGGAACAGACATATTCTTTATCTAAAAACGCTCCGACACTTGGATTATAAGTATCTGCTTTTATTTTAAATACATATTCACCCTGCGTATTCAAGTTGGAAATTGTAGTCGAAGTATTGGTAAATAATGTATTGTTATAAGGTTCAAATACTGGATCTGCTGCACCAGCAGGTTTTGAAACCAATGTTAATCTGTAACGTCCATTAAAATCTTGGAAATAGCTTGTGTTTACTACTCCTTTATAAACTGCAGGTAAGGGAATTGTTGCTGTCACTACACCACTCCCCGGGTAACATACCGTAGTAGTCGGTACGGTTACATCCGGACGGCTTCCATCCGAAATATGAATGTAATAAGTTTGTGTAGCAGAACATGCCCCAGCATTTTCTCTTGTGATGGAAAACTTATACGTTCCTACACGCCATCCTCCCGAGGGCGGTGTTATAGTAGCCGATCTCGTTGCGGTACCTGCTCCTCCGTTTGTTACAACAGGTGCACCTCCTGGAGGAGTAATGCCTGATGAAGCTGCACTTGTATTGATTGTTGTAGGGTTATCTGCAGAATTGACAGTATAATAAAATGTAATGGGGGTAGACTGCCCTGCATACCCGCAATGTACCTCCCCACCTGAATTACCACTATCATAAATCATCATTTGCTCCGGTCTTGAAGGTACCAGAAAATTTACCGGATTAGGAGTTGTTCCAGTGAAAGTATACGTGATTTCCGGTGTTGTGTAGGTTCCGCTGGCATTAGCTACAGTCAAAGTGAACTTGTAGACTCCCACAACATTTGCACCAGTAAAATATATATTATCATCATAAATATTCGAATAGGAAATATTTCCACCTGATGGTTGGCTGATCACATTCATGGTAATAGTTGTACCAAAGTTCCCTGATGAACCTGGGGAGGTAGGATATCCCTTAGAAAATTTAGGGGATGTACTTTGAAGCGCAACGTAATGATTTCCTGTACCCGAAATACATCGTGAGGTAGACACAGTCGGCAATATCTGCGGATTCGGGATAAAACGCACTATAGCAGAATCCTCGTACCAACAGTTTGGATTGTTAGTAGAGGTTATTCTTAGTGTCACTACATAGGCCGGATCAATATCGTGATTGGCTTTATTAATAAGACTGAATGTTGTTGTTGCCGATGTTGTCGAGCTAAACTGTGAGTTTTGGCTAGTTTTTACACTGCTTCGCTCCCATCTGTAAATATTATAGGCACTCCATGATGCGGTATATCCGGCAGGTACAACACCATTCAGTGTAACGGTACCTGTGGTTGCATTAACATTTGTAATATCCGGTCCTGCTGTAAATGTTGAGGAGTCTCCCGGTGCCGTAATGATCACCTGAGAAGTAGCCGAGCCAGAAATACCACAATCTTGTTCTACTTGAAATACATAATTTCCAGGGGATGTTATTCCTGTAACATTGGGGGTTAAGGAATTCACATTACTAATTATGGGATCTGGTGCTCCGGACGGCTTGGAGACAAGTGTCCAGGTTGGGGTTCCTGCACTGCCAGACGAGCCCTGCAAGGTGTAGGATGTGCCACATATTGTGGTGTTCCCTCCTGCGTTCACGATACACTGTGCGTACAGTATCATATTACCCAGAAAGAGCAATAGGAATAAAAAGAGGTTTTGTTTTTTCATGTTTTTGCTTTTAGAATCGTTTTTGCTTGTTTTATCATCATTTTCATATTTTGTATCATTTCATATTTTTTTATATGGTTTTTCTACTAATAAACTTTTCGGCTCCACTATCGTAATTCCAATGGAAAAGAGATCTGTTATAAAAAAATCGTCCAACTGTTTCGTTACACTTCATGTGCAGGATGACAATTGCTTCATATTATTTAGCCCAACACTGTAACATTTGAATCTCAACATTAAGCTGTTTTGACAATTGATAGCCTTCATATGTTGGAAACTTCTGCCATGTCCAGGATATTGATTTCAATACTGGAGATTTCGCATCTAAATTTTTCTCTTTGATTAAGAGGAACAAGATGATATGTTATCATTGAAGGTTTACAAAGGCTGTTGGATGGATACTCCAAGGTTCTGTGTACCTGCAATGAAATAGCCGGTATTTACAGAACCTCCCTTACATAGCTAATATGCCACTTCTTTAGAACAGCTCGATAGTAGCGGCTGTAACCTTGCCCTCTTTGCGGTTAAAAGCAGTATCGCATATCTGTATCATATTCAGGGATCGTCCTCTCACTGTATGAGCTATGAAATCATTTGTGTTGTCTATTGTAAGGAAATTATCGTGGAGATAATCCTTGATTTTGTATAAAATTGTCATTTGTCTAGTTTTTCTTTTTATATATTTGATATTCTAAATCTGCTTATGGAAAGATTACTACTCTAAGCATTCTTGGTGAAATCATCTAAGTTGCTAACAAGCTTAGGGGAACCCTGCAACTTTAACATTAAATACTTAATTCTTTTGATAATAGAAAATTTTAAATTTGTATATAAAATATTTTTTCTCTATTACAATTAAATTGAGTTTTAAGTTTATTTTGTAGTTTATTGACAGTATAAAACAGATGATAAAAGAGAGTTGTGGTGATCTATAAAATCGGTGGTGGACGCTGGAAATTGTGGCCCATATCTAATACCGGAATTACCCTGCATTTATATGAACGAATACCTACAAGGGAAAAAAAGTAAAGAATAAGTATAAAAATACTATTAATAATAACAGCATATAATTTCAAATCATACCGAGTTATAACAGAAAACTTTTTAATTCCTGAAGATCCGGGATTGAAATCTTCTGCACTGTCCAAAGGAATAATTTTAGCTATATCATAATAAGAAAGGTTTTCCATCTTTCTTATTTTCTTCTCGGTTGATTTTGTTTTTACAGACTGAGACGATAACTTTCTTAAGGTCTTCTGCATTTTTTTGGCAGGTGCAATAACAGCATTACCATGTAATATGGTACCCTCGGAAACTATAAATTTAACATCACCATATATATATATATTACCAGAATTATGATCTGAAATTTCAGATGCTTTTGCAAACGATAAAAGTGAAAAAATAAAAGATAAAATAAATAGATAATATCTTCTCCCTAAGTAAGAGGATATTATTATTTTTTTTATGATCATTAGTTCTTTCAAGCTTTGGATATTGATTAGTTGCTAAAATATAATTCATCATATTAATCTGCACCGATTAACCCTCCAAATATTTTATCTTAATGCGGAATATTTTAATCACAGTAAATAAAAGATTATGCAATCACAAACCACATTTATGAATAAATAAATTCATGACAATATTAAGATGAACCCACCTCTCTCACAAAGCTTATACTTGGCGATTTCGGAATTAGTCTAACAACTTCAGAGTTATTATTTTTATTTTACAATAAATCATATATGATTATCAATATCTTATATAAATAAACAATTCACATACCGTCGAATAAAATTTCTAACATGCACATCCAGTAATTGAGATATAATTCTGAATTTATCTAATAACTTTGCAAGTGAAAGCTTGATACACTACACAAAGACTTCTTACCAAATAAATAAACTATTCAATCAATGAAAAAAACATTCTATCTTTTTATTCTATTTTTCTCCTTTTATTTTGTGCTTGGCCAGAACAAACAATATGGTACTACGTCACAGATTGAAGCTATCGACATAAAATTAAAAGAAATTACAAAAGAAATTAATGAACATGCAGGTGACCCAAAACAACAAGAAGAACAGTTATTCCACTTAAAAAGTGCCTCCGACAAATTAAAATATGACCAGGGGATTTTACAGAGTGGCAGTCTTATAATGTTACTATATACAGTACAGGATCGAAATAGAGAATTGATTAAATTAGGCAGTGAACTAAAGAAAGTTGCCCACGGTAAAGAAGACCCTTATGGCTACATCTCTAATATATATCGTAGAAATGCACTTGCATTGGGCTATTTGGGTCTGAACGATGCCAGTATTAAGGATTTTAGAACAGCTATTAAATTTATACAAACTATTAAAAATAAAGATAAGAGACTATATTATCTTTCGCTATGCTATGATAATATCACTGCCTATTATGAGAATGGACAATTCGAGAGTAAATTTGCAGATTCAATACTGTATTTTCGAAAAAAGAGCCTTGATGCGGCAAAACAAATAAGTGACAATAACGGTAATATATCCAATGACTTAAAATACGACCAGATTGCTTTTGGTAGTATGGCTATTGGTATATCGTATCTATCCAAGGAAGATACCAAAGAGAATATAGCATTAGCAGAAAAATACCTTTTAGAAGGTTTAAAAATTCATAAGAATGAAAAATACAATATACCTCCTAAGAATAAAATAATAATGCTGAATCAGGCAAGCTGGTTGTATTCAGAAAAACAAGACTATCAAAAATCTATTCATTATGCGCTACATGCTTTAGAACTGGAAAAAAAATTTCGTAGTCCGTACAGTAGAATGGAATCTTTTGAATTTCTTACAGACTCTTACATAAGTATAGGTGACAAAGAGAAATCAAAATTTTATATGGATAAATATAACTATCTTAAAGATAGCTTAAATACTGTTACAAAAAATAATGCAGATGTTACCATGAAAAACTTGGTAGCACATGAAGTAAATGAGCAGAAGGCCGCTTCAAAGAATTTGCTAACCATTATGGGCATTCTTATAATTATTGCTACCATCATTATAAGTCTGCTCTGGAGAAGAAAAAATAAGAATCTTCACAAGAAATACGAACAGATGATTTCTACAATAAGCAGTAAGAAAGAAAATTCACCCATAAAATCTTCAGAAATCATAAGAAACAAAGAAAATAAAGGTTCCACAGGCATTCCTAACGATACCGCAAAATCATTGCTCCAGAAGTTGGAAAAGTTTGAGGCATCTGAGAAATATCTAAAAAAAGAAGCCAGTTTAACATGGCTTGCTAATAATCTCAATACCAATACCAAATACCTTTCTGAAATTATCAAGATTGAACGAGGTAAAAATTTTTCAAATTACATTAACGGATTGCGAATCAATTATATTGTTGATAAGCTTTACAATAATCCCAAATACAGAGAATACAAAATAAGCCACCTCATTGAAGAAAGCGGATTTGTCACGCACAAGGTTTTTGTCGCTGCTTTTAAAAACGAACACGGCGTAACGCCATCCTATTTCATTGAAAAGTTGAAGCAAGATGAAAGAAATTTATCTATTTAATAGCGGAAGAAACTATCTTTTTATTATGACCAGAAATTTTACAGGCCTGATACACTTCAAAGAATACAGAATCATTTTACAGAGCTGACCCATAAAATATCTTCATTTATTTATAAAAGAGAATTTATGAAGGAAGTTATACCTTATAATTGGTGGGAAGTGGTTTATCCTTACAAGAGAAACCTGTGTATTTTTAACCAATAATAAAAGGGTAATGGATTTTGAAGATTATTACCTGCACACTCTTTTACCGGCTGAATCATTTTTCCAGACAGTACTCCTCAATACAGCCTTTAGTGATATTATTGTGAATGATGATAAAAGAGCAGTCATTGAAAAAACTTTTTTTAGTAAAGACCAATATGCTGACAACTTCATCGAAACTCTGAAATCCTCCAATAACCTTTTCATTAGAAAAATAGATGATAAAACAAATAAAAATATTCTAAAATATATTAATGACACTTATCTTCTTCCTTTACCTGAAATTAATGAAGTTGAAAGAGAACTTAAGAGAAATGATCACGACGACAAATGGTCATAAGAAAGCTTTGTACACTTGTAAATAAATTAGGAACTGTACACAAAATATTTTCATATGAATAATTAAAATAAAAATTGATGCTGATCAAAGAGGAGCTTTTGATGAACTGTGGAGCTAAAATTGTAAATTTTACAAAGGGAAAATATGTATTTAAAGAAAATGATGACGTAATCTCTTATTTTCAAATTTCAACAGGAACTGTGAAGATTGTCAGTGAGAAAAAAGCGGGTCGTGAATTTATTCACAACATTTCTATTCAAGGTGATTGTCTAGGAGCACTTTTCCTGTTCTTAAAACATCCATATTCTGTAAGTGCCATTGCAATGGAGAATTCTAGGATAATCAAATTGGAAAAATTGGGCTTTGATTTAATGCTAAAAGATAATCCCAAAATACTGTTAGATTTATACAAATATACCGCAGAAAATATGCATTATACCTACCTGATGAAAGGATTTGCATCAGAAAGCCCGTCCGAAAAAATAATGAATCTATTCAATTACTTAAAAAAATCAAAACCTCCGACTGATTCTTTTCAAGTATTTCTCACCAGACAGCAAATTGCATCACTAACAGGATTAAGAGTGGAAACTGTTATAAGAACAATTAAAAAACTGCAAAATCTAGGAATACTCTTGGTTATCAATCGCAAAATATTTTATTAGTCTATATATTACTACTATTTTATAATTGGTAACCAAACAATACATAAAATATTTGAGAAAACACATCAATGCAGCGCCCTCTGTCAATTTACCTCACAACAGGTAGAGCAAAAACACCACCTACTTTTAAACACCTGAATAAGCTTGTCAATATCAAATAGAGGATTATCTAATTCTATTATCTTTTCTAAATTCCCACCAAATTTTTCGAGATCTCTTCGTTTATGGTTCAAGAACGAAACAGCCAAATAAACAGTTATTATTCCAACAGTAATTAATAGTTAGCTTTCAGCAGATTAAGACTTTCATTACAAAAGTGCTGATTTCAAAGAACTCATGATTCTACGATAAAACATATAATAACTGAAAATTAATTAATTAAAATTACAAACCATAGAGATTTGAAAATTTAGGATTCGATGACCTAGCAGGATCCGAACATCAAAATTTAGAGAGAAAGCAGATTTCTATTCCTTTAAATTGTATGATTTATACAAAAATAAATAAGAAGTAAGTGTATCGCAACTAGATGATGTGGGTTAAGAATCGTTTAAACGAAAACCCTTCCTGATAGAGATACAGAAAAATTTCATAAAAAAGACCGTTTTCACGAGTTGTGAGACGGCCTCTAAAATTTCTAAGAACGACGAAAAATGCCGGGTACTAAGCAAGATATTTATTAAAAAACGGAACTATCTCTTCCAATGCTCTTTTCGTAGCTTCTTCTCCATCATATAAATCATAATGGCTTGCTCCCTGAACAACCTGAATGCTCTTTTGCTTTGATGCCGACTTTTTAAACAGCTCAAAACCATCCCTGTATGAGCCAAAAGCGCCTACTTTATCACCAATCACTATATGAAGTGGCTGTGTAAGCAATAAGTCAGCTAAATGGAAAGCATCAAAAGCCATTGCTTTGTCCAAACTATCCACACGTAAATGATTGGGAGAGTTCGGATGCTGTCCTCTTGGTGTCTGATAGTAGTCTACAGCTTCAATGATGTCAACATCGTTCATTCCTGCGGCTATTCTGTCTTCCTGTGAATTTGGTCTGTAGACTGTAATAGCAGGTTCAGCTCCTCTTGCCTGAGCGGTGCGTTGCCTTGCAATTCCCTCCAGGGTTTTGATAGCTGCATCAGCTGTAAAATCTCCTTCACGAAGCAAGCGCCCATAGTTTGCACCCACAACCGTTACTACGGCTTTAAAGCGTCTTTCCGTCATTGCAGCATTAACAGCATATCCGCCTCCGCCACAAACTCCCAAAACACCTATTTTTTCTTCATCTACATAATCCAATGTAGTCAGAAAGTCTGTAGCACAACGAAAATCTTCTACACGGATAGCGGGGTCTTCTAAGAACCTTACTTCGCCACCGCTTTCTCCCTGGTTAGAGGCATCAAAAGCCAGCGTAATAAAACCTGCTTCTGCCAATGCTTTTCCATAAATGTTTCCGGCTGTCTGCTCTTTACAACTGCTGATAGGATGCGCACAAACAATCGCCGGATATTTTTTAGTTTCATCAAAGTCTTTAGGGAATTGCAGGATACCTGCTACATCCCAATTTCTGTTTTTGAATTTTACTGCTTTCATTAGAATTTATCTTTAATAAGTTATTGAACAGTACAAAGATATTCTGACTTAGAAGCTCCATCCTTAAAGTAATTACGGGAAGACTTTAACTATTTACTGATTTCGGAAAACACTTGGAGAAATACCTGTTTCCTTTTTGAAAAACGTAGCGAAATAGGAAGGATATTCAAACCCTAAACTAAAAGCTATCTCACTGATGCTTAATGAGGTTGTCCGTAATTTGTTCTTCGCAATCTGTATGAGCAGCTGATGTATATGTTCCTGTGGCGAGCGACCTGTGTAGTGCTTAATGAGGTCGCCAAAATAGTTAGAAGACAGATTAGCTATATCTGAAAAGTAGGAAACTGAGGGCATTTTCAGGGCATTCTGTTCATTGTCATAATATGCTTCGAGATTTTTGTAAAAATCAGATACAGTAGTATTGTATAATTCCTCTCGTGTATCAAACTGCCTGCTGTAAAATTTTTGGATATAGGAAAGAATAAGCGAAGCATAAGAAATTACAATATCTTTTGAAAAATTCTCATTGCCCTCAAACTCTTTAAGTGCCTTTCGAAAAAGGTCGGTAATGGTTTTCTCTTCTTCTTTCGTGATAAAAAGTCCTTCGTGATTGCCGTAATAAGTAAAACTGTATTCTTTGGCAATCTTCCTGAATAGTCCAGCATCAATCAAAATATGATACCCTGAAATTTGATGCTCTATATCCCATTGCAAAAAATCTCCGGGTTGGTCGAGATAGACAAAGGCATCCGCCTGGTCGAATATTGTCTGACCAAAATTCTTGTCTTTATCAAAGTTTAACTTGATTGCCAAAAAATAGAAGTCAAGCTCAATAGGAGCCGATTTTCTACGCATCTCCTTTTGCTTATGATATTCAACCAAATGGATGTGATTGTTCTTAAAACCGCTGATATTGGTATATTCAAGAAACTCTTTTATATTGTACCTTTTCTTCAAATGATTATCAATTGTAAAATACAAATTTAAAAATTAAGTGAGTTACAGGCTTTAAACTTTTACTGAAATATTTTTGATTTTTACAGATACATACAAATATTCAATGTGTAATAAAACAAGGCTTTTCAACGTTAGCTAAAGCACAAATCTACTTTCTATTCTATTTTAAACTTCTTTCGGTTATATTCCGTATTACTTCCAGCCTTTTTTAACAGCCATTATTAAGAGCTTAGCGAATTGACTTTGAAAATCCCTCTTGAACGTCGCCGAGTTATAAATCAGGGACATTATGATTTTTGTAATACTTGTTTAATTTGGCTCAGTCGAACCAAATCATCAATAAAAGTGTTTGAAGATACGCTCGTCTTGGTCACATTAAAGGATTATTTAATTCTACAATTCTTTCTAAATCTTCCACTAAATGTTTCGATATCTCTTCGTTTATGTGTACAAAAAACCTCTGAAATCATTTGATTTTCAGAGGTTTTTGATTTAAAAATTATACTCATTGAAATATTGCATTAGATACCATAATACACAATAGTAACTGATCCCTGAGTTATTCTAAAAACCCTGGTATAACTTGCTGTAACTGTAACAACATCTCCAACATTAAAAAACTGAGTTCCTGCCAGGTTATGTCCTATATATTGCGTTCCATCCATATGTCCCGAAACATTAACTGAAAATGAAGAACCGTTTTTAAAAATCGATGTGGTAGCACTCCCCCCTGAGGGGTTGTTCATGGAGGTATCATATTTTACAAACACTGAAAAATTATAATATCCTGCTTTATTTATGGTAAAAGAACCATTATTATAGGTCATATTGGCTACATTATTTTTATTGATCGTAAAAGCAACTGTATAATCAGTATTTGCTGCCTGATTAGCAGATGTATTAGCTAAACCTATCGTAGAAATAGCAGGTATATTCAGGTTGCTTGCATCTGTCAAAAAGCCGTTGGAATCCGTGCCTAATACTCCAATATTTTTGTATTTTTCAAGCCGTACTCCACCGTCATCTTCCACTCGCATTAATTCTTTATTTGTATTGTCATTAACCTCAAGGGCTTTGGTTGCACTAGAATTACCTTTGCTGACAACATCAAGCGCTGCACTAGGAGAAGAGGTATTAATACCAGTTTGTGAATATGCTTTTATAAAAGCAAATAGGATAGCTAATAATAAAAATTTTTTTTTCATAAAAATCGGATTTTAAATAATTCCGGTCAAAAGTATGTCCAAACCAGTCTTCAGTTCAAAATCACAAGTACATCAAAAATACATCATCATAATAACAGGTTGAAAATCAAAAGAGAAAAAATATAAAAAAGAAAAAAAATTCTACATATCCGATCTAAAGCTTAATGTTAACAACGATTCCACCTCACAAAAATGCACCCCCGTTATAAGAAGCTTTTACCTACTTTTGAATTATCTAACCTTTATTTTCAGTATAATCTGATTATTTTGAAATTGCCGGCAGAAAAATTCAGTCTCTAAAAATAACTGATTAAGAAAAACAATGTAGTGTGAGGATCATTTATCTGAACTATGTCTGTGAAAGGAGACTCAATAAAAATTATAAAAAAGAGTCCGTTACCAACTCATGAAAACGGACTCTTAATAATCAGAATTAATTGTGACTGAATACTATCAGCCTTTCATATTCAATCTTTCCTCCTGCAAGTCCAATAGTCTCAGATGTTTTCTGATGATATTTTCATCCAGTAACAGTTCCTCACGGTTTTTATGGATAAGCCAGCTTCTTTGGGTGTCGAGAATGTCAATATAAATATGTCTGTATTCTTCGTAATTTAAAATAATTTCAGAACTGCTCAACTGGTTTTCATATTTCTGTAACTGATCTTTCAATGCGGGAAAACTGTCTATTTTATCAGCATAATCGCTCCGGATTTTATCAAGCGCTACTTTTGCCAGACTGTTCTGAATGTCGTAATCGATTTCTTTTGCACTTCTTACGAAATCGCGGTCTACCGGCGGAAATTTTTTAAGTAGAAAAGGAAGCGTAAGTCCTTGCAAAAGCAGCGTTACCAGAATCACAATAAATGTAATAAATAGGATCATATTTCTTTGTGGAAACGGAGATCCATCATCTAAAGTCATAGGAATGGAAAGTGCTGCCGCCAGGGAAACTACTCCCCGCATGCCGGTCCACCCAATAATCAGGGGAGTTTGCCAGCCTGGTGACTGTGGATCCGCAACGGTAATAAAATTTCTCATAATTAAGGTAGTAACCAATGCTCCATATCCTGCTAAAATCCTGACAATAATCAAGACTATAGTGACTGCAATTCCATAACCTATCGCAGTATAAATATCTGTGTTACCTAAACCTGAAACAATTTCCGGTAAATCTAACCCGATAAGCATAAAAACAATCCCGTTTAACAGAAAGCAAAGGCTTTCCCAAACTGTTACCGTACGTATCCGGGACGCACTGCTGAGAAAATCATGGCTCCGATAGGAAAGAAACAGCCCTCCGGTTACCACTGCCAGGACTCCTGATGCATGCAGTTGTTCTGCAGCCAGATACATAGAAAACGGAGCAATAAAAGTCAGCAGAATATCTATATTTGAATCGGTAGGTAACATTTTATGGATTTTCAGAAAGACGTACGCTATTACAAGTCCGATCCCCACACCTCCGAAGCACATCCATACAAAACTTCCGGCTGCTTCATGCCAGACAAACTGTCCGGTTGCAGCAGCAATCATAGCAAACCTGAAAATAATCAGAGAAGAAGCATCATTCAGCAAACTTTCCCCTTCCAGAATGGAAGAAAGCCTTTTCGGAACCTTTACAAATTTCAGAATTACTCCGGCACTCACCGCATCAGGTGGAGAAACAATCCCGCCCAATAAAAAACCAAGAGCCAGAGAAAACCCGGGAATAAAATAATTGGCAAAAGCTGCTACAGACAATGCAGTAAAGAAAACCACAACAAAAGCAAAGCTGAAAATAATCCTGCGCCATCTCCAAAGTTCTTTCCATGAGGTTGACCACGCAGCTTCGTATAGCAAAGGAGGTAAAAAAATGATAAATAGTAATTCAGGCTCTATTTTAACAGGCGGCACTCCGGGAATAAAACTGATGACAAGTCCGGCCAATACCAGCAAAACCGGATATGCTACTTTAATCTTATTAGCCAGCATGATCAGCATGGTAATTAAGAAAACCAGGAACAGATAAAATTCAAAGTTTTTAAGCATAGGAAAAATTTAGATACTTAAATATATATTAAATTTTTAAAAACCATACCCATTTTACTTATCGCAGTTTTATCGGAAAACTATTACTTTTTTCTATTATAATGCAGCTGTATCAATCCGGTTTCAAATGTTTTTGCAGTAATATATTCAAGTGCCTGCTCGGGGCGGCCATCTTTAAAAAGCTTTGTTCCGCCGCCTAATAAGACAGGAATCACAGAAATAATAAATTCGTCTATCAGATCATGCTTCAATAATTCATTGATTATTTCAGCACCACCATCACAATATATATTTTTTCCTTCCCTGGATTTTAAATGGTTAACCAATTCTGTTATATCTCCTGTATAGAAAGTCGTTCTGCCCTCTTTCGGCCTTGTTGTTCCTGTGATTACGTAAACATCCCGCTGGCCGTTGTCATAATGAGACGGGCCAATTTCTTTCATTACATAATCATAGGTTTTCCTACCTACAATTACAGTGTCAATTCCGGCAGTAAAGTCCGCATAGCCGTAATCCTCACCTTCTTTTTCAACGATTTTCAGAAAGCTCAGGTCGTCATTGGGCTGGGCTATATAGCCATCTAAGCTCATAGCAATAAAAAGTGATAGTTTTCGCATTGATTTTAGTTTTAATATAGCAGCAAATTTATTTCTACACAACGATCTGCACTTTGTAAAAATGCGACAAATTAAAGCAATGAAGGTGCAAGTCCCGTATTTCGTTTGATTTCATTGGTAAGATGCGAATGATCATAATAGCCGCATTCAAACGCAATTTCCAATAAGCTCCGGTTTTGATCTGAATCTTTAATCAAACTCATAGCATACTGAAACCGGATAATATTTGAATATTCCCTGGGTGATAATCCGATTAGCTTTTTAAAATTCCGTTCCAGCTGCCTTACAGTCGTACAATGTATTTTGGCCAGCTCGTTAATACTTATCTTTCCGTTTACTGAATGTATATGATTAAGCACTTCCTGCAGCCGGATGTTTTTGTTTTTTAATCTATTGGAAAAGAACTGGTTAAAATAATAGAAAGGGTTGTCAGATGTTTTCTCAACACTAAAGGAATGGACTTTATCAAATTCAACAGTGGCATTTGTCAATTCATTTTGTGAGGCATAGCTGTAAAAATTTGAAAAAGTGGCAGGTTTCAGACACACACCTGCTAAATGGGTTTCGCTATCAATACAACTATCTTTAAAAGTATTCATGGCACCCACTACATAAGTCTTTCCATGTTCCATGGTGAATAAGCCATTATCCGTTACACATTGATCTCCCAAATTGATGAGTATACCTGCGCAGCCATCCGGGAAAACCCTTTCCCATTGTCTTTCTATGAGATTTTCTTTCAATTCCCAATAGAAATGGATAAAAGGTTCTAATTCTTTACAAGGTTTTGCTTTTTTGTACTGCATGGCTTATACTATTCGCTCTTTAGGTTATCTGTAAGGATTAGTTAATATTTTTAATAGTATATAATTAAATATACAAAAATATCCCTTTGCAGATGATTCTAAGCCCAATCTTATTCTCCGTTACGGTTTATGTCTTTCATGTCATGGTGACTTCATTTCATAATAAATCCCAGCCTGTAGTCTGGGATTTATTGTTTATAAAACGTTCACATGAAATAACCATGGGATGTCGTTTGGGTTATTTCAATTATCTGAATATTAATTATTTAATTCTTAAAACAATCTGTTATGAAGGGATCTCAAGGCTTCTATCTTATACGCAGATGAAACAAGCAGCGAAATATTATTTTCACTTCCTCCGTAGGAAATCATTCTGATCGGAATATGTTTTACCGCCTCGGAAACAATAGTGGCATACCCGTTGTTGTTTTTTCTGAAATCACCTACGATACAAACGATAGACTGTTCGTTATCAATCTCAACGGCTGAGAAAGATTCCAGTTCTTTCACAATTTCAGAAAGATAATCGGTTTGGTCTATGGTAAGTGAAACAGCTACTTCAGAAGTAGTAATCATATCAATAGGGGTTTTGTAGCGTTCGAAAACTTCGAAAACCTTTCTTAAAAATCCGTAAGCCATCAACATCCGGGAAGACTGAATACGGATTGCCGTAATATTATCCTTTGCTGCTATAGCCACAATCTGATTTTGATTGGTAGTTTCTCCGGAGATCAAAGTTCCGGACGCACTTAAATTCATCGTATCCAGCAATCTTACGGGAACATTATATTTTCTTGCCGGAAAAACACTTTGCGGATGAAGAATTTTAGCTCCAAAATAGGATAATTCGGCAGCTTCGTCAAAACTAAGTCTGGCAATAGATTTTGTATTTTGAACATATCTCGGATCATTATTATGGAATCCGTCAATATCTGTCCAGATCTGGATTTCTTCAACCTGCAGTGCCGCTCCTAATAAAGAGGCTGTATAATCTGAACCTCCTCTTTGTAAATTGTCAATTTCACCTTCAGCATTTCTGCATATATATCCCTGGGTAATAAATAAGGTTTCCTCAGGATATTCTGAAATTTTACGTTCTGCATGTTCTCTGATATAATCAATATCCGGTTCTTTATCTTCATCAATCAGCATGAAATCAAGCGCTGACAATAATACTGACGGAATTTCAATTTCTTTTAAATGTAAATGGAAAAGCGTTGTTGAAATAATTTCTCCCTGTGCCAGAATAACACGCTCCGCACTGGAGTTAAAGTTTTTATTTTTAAACTGATAAAACAGATCAAATATTTTATCAATGAATAGTAATGCTTCTGAAATACCTTCTTCAGTTTTAAATAGCTCATTGACAAATTTTTTGTATTTGTCGTACAGTACATCAATATGTTGGTAAGCGGCTTCAATATCTTTGTTCTCATACAGCTCTGATAATTTTACCAAATCGTTTGTAGTTCCGGAAACAGCTGATAAAACAACAAGGTGTTTATCTGCTACCTGAGATCTGATGATCGGTAATAACTGTTCGATTCTCTCCGGACTTCCTACTGAAGTTCCTCCAAATTTTAATACTTTCATAATAGATATAAATTGTTAAATATTTTCCAAAAAAAAGAGCTTGTCGTGATGACAAGCTCCTGATATATTTTAGTTTCTAACCAAAGGAAAATGACTCACGACGTTCGACGTAAGTTCTGTTTCTTTGCTTTTTTAAGGTTAGATAAAATCATTTTCTTTTTTTGCTGGGCAAATATACGGATTTTTATTAATCTCACAACAAAAATCATTTTATCCGGCATTTATGCAACATTAACCCCGAAAATATGCCCTACCAATGCTGTAATTCCCATCGCAACGGTTCCCCAGAAACAGATTCTTAATACCGCTATCTTAATGCTGGAACCTCCGGCTCTGGCAGAAATTGCCCCCAAAAGCATTAAAAAGATGATTGAAAAACCATATTGGAAATACACCATTTGTTTGAGTGGCGCCAAAAGAGAAACGGTAAAAGGCAGTAAAGCTCCCACAGCAAATGAACCGAATGAAGCCATTGCTGCCAGCAATGGCTTGGCCTGTGTTATTTCATTAATTCCCAGTTCGTCACGGGCATGTGCTCCAAGCGCATCGTGTTCTGTAAGTTCAATAGCTACCTGCATTGCCGTTTCCTGGGTACAGCCTCTTTTTTCATACACTTTGGCCAGTTCTCTAAGCTCTATTTCCGGCATCTCTTCAAGTTCCCGCTTCTCGCGTAGCAAATCTGCTCTTTCTGTATCTTCCTGGGAACTTACAGAAACATATTCACCGGCAGCCATAGACATTGCCCCGGCAATCATACCTGCTAATGCAGCAAGGATAATGATATGACGTTCCGGTTCTGCCGCCGCAACTCCAATGACAATACTTGTGGTGGATAATAATCCGTCATTTGCTCCCAATACAGCTGCCCTAAGCCAGCCTACCCTGTTTACATAATGTTTTTCAAGCTGATGATGCATAAATTTTCTTTTTGGTGGCAGGCTAAAGTTACCCAATATTTCGTCAAGAATCATTTTAAATTATATTCATTCTTACAGGGAAGGCTCCCCAATACAGCATTAATACACTATAAATCAAAACATAACATTACAAAACAGCATCATTCTGTTCAGAAAATCCTATTTTCTTATCTTTGCAGCAATGAATTTATTATATATCAACTGGGATATTAATCCCGAAATCGTCAATATCTTAGGACTTCCCATAAAATATTACGGATTATTATTTCTTACGGGACTTGTTTTATCACTTAATATTTTAAAAAGAATTTATAAAAAAGAAGGCCTTAGTTCACAAGCCCATGAGGCTTTATTCTCCTACGCCCTGATCGGAATTCTGGTGGGTGCAAGACTGGGGCACTGCTTTTTTTACGATTTTGATTATTATTCACAACATCCGCTTGAAATATTTTTACCTATTCAAAAAGGACCGGATGGGGTTTATCATTTCACCGGATTTGCCGGTCTTGCCAGCCATGGCGGCGGTATTGGTCTGGTGATTATGCTTCTCATTTATGCAAGAAAATATTCTATCCCATTCATGACCGTTCTGGACGCCATAGCGATTGTACTTCCGCTGGGTGGTACTTTCATCAGGCTGGCCAATCTCATGAATTCTGAAATTATAGGAATTCCTACTGATGTTCCATGGGCTTTTATCTTCCGTCAGGTTGATGATCTTCCGAGACATCCGGCCCAGCTTTACGAGGCCATCTCTTATTTTATCATTTTCCTCTCTGTTTATTTTATCTACAGGAAGAATATCTTTAAAATCGGAAAAGGGTTTTATTTCGGAATAAGCATTCTGCTGATCTTTATTATGAGAATCCTGATTGAATTTATCAAGGTGGATCAGGTAGAATTCGAACATGGAATGAGCTTAAATATGGGACAGCTTCTGAGTATTCCGTTTGTTCTTCTCGGATTATTCTTTATGATCAAAAGTATACTGGAGAAAGGA
This sequence comes from Chryseobacterium sp. NRRL B-14798, assembly GCF_050470705.1. Classification (NCBI taxonomy): domain Bacteria; kingdom Pseudomonadati; phylum Bacteroidota; class Flavobacteriia; order Flavobacteriales; family Weeksellaceae; genus Chryseobacterium; species Chryseobacterium sp. NRRL B-14798. Next base: position 3,890,041 of record NZ_JBFLUL010000005.1, read on the forward strand.
AAGGTTAAAACCACTTAATTTCCTTATTCTTTTACCATAAAAGAACTCACTGAAAGTTGTTTTCAGTGAGTTCTTTTTTTAATGGATTTACAAATACTATCTTGTTGTATATCCGCCGTTGGCAAATATGGTCTGCCCCGTAATCCACCAGCCTTCTGTTACCAGGAATTCCACCAGCGGAGCAATATCCTTAATATCGGTAAGCCCTCCCAATGCGGATGCAGACTTATGATAAGCGACAGCATCGTCAGTTTCCTGTCCGTAGAAGAAAGGAGTATCCATCGGACCAGGTGCTACTGCCGTTACAGAGATACCTCTTGCCCCAAATTCTTTGGAAGCCGCTCTTGTAAAATGCTCTACCGGTGCTTTTGCTCCTGCATACGTGGAATACAATCCGGTGTACGCTGCCAGCAATGAAGTAACAATCGTACAGATTTTTCCGTGATCGTTTAGTTTTTTACCCGCTTCCTGTAAAAAGAAATACGCAGATTTCGAGTTTACATTGAACATGGTGTCATATTCAGCTTCCGTCGTTTCAGAAAATGGCTTTTTCAATACCATCCCAACAGTATTGATGGCAATATCCACTCCTCCGAAACGGGAAATAGTTTCATCGAAAAACTTCGTGATATTGTCTACTTTGGTAAGGTCTCCCTGAAATAAGAATGCTTCCGCTCCTAATGCCTGTACCTCAGCCAATGTTTTTTCACTTTCAGCTCTTGAGCTTTCGCTGTTGTAGTGGATAGCCAGCTTTGCTCCTTTTGAGGCAAAATCTCTGCTTAATAATCCTCCTAAGTTTTTACCTCCTCCGGCAATTAAAACCACTTTTCCCTGTACATTTTGTGTTGACATGTTTTTATATTTAAATGTTAATAAAACAAAGGTCAATAATAAAAATGGCCTCAACATGGTGAAATTTTCGGGAATTTTTATTTATTCATTTAAACCGAATAAAAAATGTTTATTATTTTATGTAAACAATAGTTTTTAATAGAATGCTATTTACCAACCAGATACACTTTGGAACACGTCATTTCAGTTAAACACTCCTATATAATTCCCAAACCAGCCTCCATTTTAGGCATAACATTTGATACCTTCCTCCCGTATCACGCACCACCACTTCATTTTTAATATATTTTTTTATAATCCTCAGACTTCTGAGGATTTTTTTATAGTATTATTACAATTTTATGTACTGCTTCACACAGAACACAAGCATTAATTAAAACCATTTCTGATAATCAATCATTTAAAACCTGATTATTCATTTTATTGTTGTATATTTGCATATTAATAAACCAAGTCATTACTTTGTTTTCTGTAACGACCCGAATATTTTTTATTCAGTCTTTGCCTTTTGAGCAGCCATCTTTTTAACTTTTATTCTTCTATTAAAGAACAATACTTGTCGGAATTTTAAAGCTCTGTATGATTGGAAATATCCAAGACAGGAAACATCGGCAGGCTTTATAGGTCTGATACAGACCAGATTGAACCAATTAATTTATAGAAACTAAATACTAAAAATAATTTATGGCAGATTCTTTTTCTAAAAAGGAAAATTTCAAGAAAAAAATTCAAAAGCAAAAAGAAAAGGCGCTAAGACGCGAAGAACGTAAAACGAACAACAACAAAGGGAAGGACATGGAGGATGTATTCATGTACGTGGATGAATTCGGAAGATTAACATCTACTCCCCCTGAACAAAGACAGGAAGTAAATCTTGATGATATTCAGTTGGGTGCAGCACCTATTATTGAAGAAGATCCAAGAAAAACAGGAATTGTTACTTTCCTGAGCGAAAAAGGATATGGTTTCATTACGGAAGATAATTCCAAAGAAAACATCTTCTTCCACAATAACAACTGTGCAGAGCCGGTGAAAAAAGGAAACAAAGTATCTTTCGAAAAAGAGAAATCTCCTAAAGGATTTTCTGCTGTTGAAATTCAGCTTGTTAAATAATATGTACTAAAAGTGATTTTGTTCTGACAACAGATTCATTTTAAACCATACACAAAGAGACTGCCCGTTAGGACAGTCTCTTTTTTTAGGGACATATAAAAAAAGTTAACTTATAAAAAGTTAGATTGTAACGCAATATGCCGGAATTATTTCAATGATCATTACGGGAATCCGTAACCTTTGATTACATTATAAAAGAAGCTGCCTGAAAAGACAGCTTCCTTCATCGTAAAAAAAGTAAAAATTAATTCAGTTTCCCTCCCAGTGCTTTAAACAGCAGGACGTTATTTCTGGTATTCTGATGCTGGAACTGTAGTAAATCCAGTTCAGCAGTTAATTTGCTCTTCTGTGAATTGATCAGTTCAAAATAGTTGGCGTATCCGGTAAGGTACAGATCATTGGAAACCTCAACACCACGGTCTAGAAAGCCTACTTCTTCTGATTTCAGTTTCAGAACACGTTCATAGATCTTGGTCTGTTTCAAAATCGACTGCAGTTCATTAAAAGCTGTTGTGATACTTTTCTGATAGTTTAAAAAGGCAATTTCCTGCTCTTTGCTCGCTACCTTAAATTCATATTTCAGCTGCCCTTTATTGAAAACAGGAACCATTAATCCTCCCAACAACTGTCCAGCCAGTGAACTTGGTTTAAACAGGGTTTCAACGGAAAAAGAATTCAGTCCGAAACCGGCCCCCAGATCAATCTTGGGATAAAAAGCAGCTCTTGCAGCCTTTGCATCAGCCTGAGAAGCTTCTAAAACATAATAATTGGCAGCTACATCCGGTCTGGAATGGATCACATTTTCTACATTAATGGTTTTATTTAATACTTCCATATTGGTAGGCATCAGTATTTTACCGCGCTTCACCTCTCCGCCATAGCTTCCCGTTAATGTTGTAATCGCCTGCTCTACTGTAACGATTTCCACTTTGATATGTTCAATCTCTGCCAGCCAGTTGTTATTCTGGGCTTTAAACTGCTGTACTGCCAATTCCGTAGCTTTTCCCACTTCACGCTGGGCCAGAACAATTTCAAAGGCTCTTTGCTGAAGTTTATAGTTTTTCTGATAAATCGCAAGACGGTTATCTAAAGCAATCAGCTGATAATAGAGATTCGCAATATCTGTGAAAAGCTCTACCTGCAATAATCTCAATCCTTCCGTTGAAGCGAGATATTTCTTCTGCGCAGCAATCTTCTTATTTTTCAGCTTTCCCCAGGCATCAATTTCCCAGCTGCTTCTTGCTCCCAGCCAATAGTTAGGAGTAAAATCCCTGTTGATTTTCTGGTCTTCCGTAATATTAGGCGAAAGATTGGTATCATAGTTTCCCACACCTTCCATTGTATATTTTCCATAATGATTACCAGAAACCTCTGCTCCCACTTCAAGGGATGGCAGCAGATCCATCTTTGATCTCTGAAGGAAGCTGTTGGCAATTTCCACTCTTTGCCGGGCAATCTGGAAGTCCGGATTTGCCTGAACTACTTTATCAAAAAGCTCAAGCAGCTGCGGATCCGTAAAGTAAGCTTTCAGGTTGATCTGCCGGAACTCATCAGGGTTTTTATTTTGATCTGCTTTAATAATCTCTTCTGGTAATTGCTGAGCCTTTTTCAGCTCCGTTACTTTGGGAACAGCACACGAAACAAGGCTCAGTGATGCTATTCCGTACAATATATTTCTATGATTTAATCTTTTCATTTTTCTTCTTATTTTCAAGTTTTGCAAAGAATATATACAGTCCCGGAATCACCACCAGTCCGAAGATGGTTCCAATCAGCATTCCTCCTGCTGCTGCCGTACCAATGGAACGGTTACCGATGGCTCCGGCTCCTGATGCAATACACAAAGGAATAAGTCCTGCTACGAATGCAAAAGAGGTCATCAGAATCGGTCTCAGACGCTGCCTTGCCCCTTCAATAGCTGCAGGAATGATATCAAATCCCTGCTTATTTCTTGCCACGGCAAATTCTACAATCAGAATGGCATTTTTGGCCAGAAGTCCGATCAGCATGACCAATGCCACCTGGGCGTAAATATTATTATCAAGGCCCATTATTACCAAAGCGATATAGGAACCGAAAATTCCTGTCGGAAGGCTTAATAATACAGGCATTGGAAGAAGGAAACTTTCATACTGTGCCGCTAATAAAAGATACACGAATAAAAGACAGATCGCGAAGATATAAACGGTCTGGTTTCCTGATAGGATTTCTTCTCTTGTCATTCCTGACCATTCAATATCGAATCCTCTTGGCAAAGATTCTTTGGCTACACGTTCCACAGCAGCAATAGCATCCCCGGAGCTGTAACCGTCTGCGGGTTCTCCATTGATCATGGCCGACATATACATGTTGTACCTTGTAAGCACTTCAGGACCGTATACTCTTTCGATAGTAATGAAAGTGGAAAAAGGAACCATTTCGCCTTTATCATTTTTTAAATATAAATTCAGAATACTTTCAGGTGTATCTCTGTGTTCCGGACTTGCCTGCACCATCACTTTATACATCTGGCTGAAACGGATAAAGTTCGTAGCATAGTAAGATCCCAGCATCGTCTGCAGCGTAGACATCGCATTGTCTACCGAAACTCCTTTCTTTGCTGCCATATCATAATCCACATTGATCATGTACTGCGGGAAAGTAGCATCAAAACTGGTAAAACTGTTCTGCAGTTCGGGCGCTTCATTAAGTTTTTTAACAAAATCCTTGGTGATTTTATCTGTATTTTCAATCGTTCCTCCGGTTCTGTCCAGCAAACGCAACTCAAAACCACTGGTATTCCCGAATCCGGGAACGGTTGGCGGTGCAAAGATTTCTATCTGGGCATCTGCAATACCTTTTGTTTTATCAGAGAGTTCTGCAATGAGATCATTTACTGAAATACTTCTTTCTTTCCAGTCTTTCAGGTTGATCATCGCCATTCCGTAAGAAGAACCTGCAATTTCAGTTACGATACTGTACCCTGCAAGTGTGGTCACGTTTTCCACTCCTTTGATCTTCTTGGCAATAACCGTCACTTCATCCAACACCTTTTCAGTTCTTTCTACCGTTGCGCCCTGCGGAGTGGTAACACTTACGTACACCATTCCCTGGTCTTCCATTGGGATAAATCCGGTTGGCAGGAATTTGCTGGTCACAAAAGTAAGTCCTACAAATAGAAATAACAGCCCGAAAGTTACCGTAGTTCTTGTGGCAAATTTTGATAAAATACCTACATAACCATTCGTCAGTCTTTCAAAACCGGTATTGAAGCTCTGGAAAGCCCTGTCGATGATCGTTTTCTTCTTATTGTGGTCATGAGGTTTTAAAATAATAGCACAAAGTGCCGGAGTAAGTGTCAATGCATTCACCCCAGAAATCACGATACTGATGGCCAGCGTTAATGAAAACTGACGGTAAAATACTCCTACAGGACCATCCAGGAATGCCACGGGAATAAATACGGCAGACATTACGATCGTAATCGCTACTACCGCTCCTGCAATTTCTTTGGTAGCACTGATGGTGGCATCCATCGCATTCATTCCTTCTTCCATTTTCACGTGGACGGCTTCAACGACGACAATGGCATTATCGACGACAATTCCGATGGCCAGAACCAACGCAAAAAGGGTTAAAAGGTTGACAGAAAAATCCAGCATATTCATAAATGCAAAAGTTCCTACCAATGCTACCGGAACAGCCAGTACAGGAATTAATGTTGAACGCCAGTCCTGAAGGAAAATAAATACTACAATTCCTACCAGAATAAAGGCTTCAATAAGGGTTGTTAACACTGCACTGATGGAAGCATCAAGAAATCGGGAAACATCATAAGCCATGTTATATTCCATTCCCGGCGGAAAAGAAGTGACTTTTAATTCTTCCATTTTTGCCTTTACACTTTCAATCACTTCAGATGCGTTGGAACCCGGGCGCTGCTTCATCATAATGGATGCAGAAGGTCTTCCGTCTGTTTTGGAAACCATTCCGTAGTTCATGGCTCCAAACTCCACTTTAGCAATATCTTTAAGCTTTAAAATGGTTCCGTCCACATCAGATCTGATGGGAACTTCTTCATATTGTTTAGGCTCAAAAAACTTTCCTTTGTATTTTATAACATACTGAAGCTGGCTTGAGGTTTTACCAGAGGTTTCCCCTACTTTTCCAGGTGCAGCGGAAATATTCTGTTTTTGCAGGGAAGTGATTACCTCATCTGCAGAAATATTGTACGCTGCCATTTTCTGAGGATCCAGCCATACTCTCATCGAATATTCTTTCTGACCCATAATCTCAGCACGGCCTACTCCATCAATACGTTTCAGCTCCTGAAGGACGTTGATATCTGTAAAGTTATAAATGAACTGTTCATCCTGGCTCGGATCTGTACTGGTGATATTAAGGTACATCAGCATACTGTTCACCTCTTTTTCAGTAGTTACCCCGGCTCTGATTACTTCTTCAGGAAGTTCATCAAGAATAGTCGTTACTCTGTTTTGAACGTTTACTGCAGCCACATCAGGATCTGTTCCTACTTCAAAGAACACCTGAATAAGGGTAAGCCCGTCATTGGAAGTCACCGTAGACATATATGTCATCCCCGGCACCCCGTTGATGGCACGCTCCAGAGGAAGGGCTACCGCATTGGCAGACACTTCGGCGTTCGCTCCTGTATATTTTGCTGTAACGGTTACTGAAGGCGGTACAATATCGGGAAACTGGGTGATTGGCATTTTCAATAACGCCATAATTCCCAGCAATACAAATAATATGGAAATAACCAACGAAAGAACCTTCCGTCTTATAAACATTTCTACCATAGTCGATTGATTTAAAGATTATGAAAGGTTAATACTTCTTTTTGATTTTGATGATATCTCCATCTTTTAAAGACTGAGTTCCTTCATAAATGATTAAATCTCCTTTTTTAAGACCACTTTCCACCATATAAGAATCTCTCAGGGTAGTTCCGATCTTAATATTGGTCATTTTCACTTTATTCTGTTTATCTACTACAAAAACATAGGTCTTATCCTGAATGGAGAAGGTCGATTTTTGTGGAATAAGGATCGCATTATCCTGCTGTTCGGAAATGATAAGCTTTCCGGAAGTACCATGTTTGATCAAACGGTCCGGATTCGGGAAAAGCACTTTATAGCGGATAGAACCTGTAGTTCTGTCGATTTCCCCTTCGGCTGTTTTCAAAGCTCCGTTGAACTGGTAATTGACTCCATTAGGCAACGTCAATTCAATTTTTTGATGATTTCCGATTTTATCGTTAGCTAAAAGTTCAAAGTATAAGTTTTCAGGAATGGAGAAATAAGCATACACTTCGTTCAGTTGTGAAAGTGTGGTTAATAATGTTCCGTTTTCCACTAAACTTCCGTCTTTATGAGGAATCACGTCAATCACTCCATCAAAAGGTGCTGTAATTCTTGTAAAACTTATTTTCTGAAGAACCGTTCTCTTTTCTGCATCGGCAAAGGCATGTTTTGCTTTGGCAGAAGACAGTTTTGCCTTTACCATTTCCAACTCGTTATTGGCTACAAATTTCTTAGCATGAAGGCTCTGAATCTGCTTCAGCTCTACTTCTGCGATGCGGACATCTGCTTCAGTCTGTTTTAATGCTGCATTGGCTTTCAGAAGTTCCATTTGCAGCTCAGCATCATTGATTTTGAATAAAGCCTGTCCCTGCTGAACAAACTGTCCCTCGTTGACATAAATATGCTGGATAATACCTCCGATTCTGGAACGCATTTCAACATTTTTTTTAGCCTGGATATCGGTGACAAACTGGTTGCTCACCAATGTATCTTTTTCCTTGATTTCCAGTACGGGAACTTCTTTATCTTTTTGATTGTTTTTTTTCTTGTCTTTACTGCATGACACAGCGAATAATGTTGCAAGAATGCAAATTATTACAGTTTTAAAATACATTTTTAAATGTTTAAGTTATAAGATTTCCGTTAAAATGATTTGGCATTCAGAAACTTAAAACCTAATACAGCTGGAGGAGATGGAGAAAGGATTTAACGCCGCAAATCGTGGAAACCGCAATCTCAGGAAGGGAAATTTTTGGAATAACTTTTAATATTCCTGAAAAGTCTGCAATGGCAGAATCATTTTTTTTAACTGAATGTTTTACAATTTTTGAAGCAGCAGGCAGCGCATGCGTGTTCATATCTGCTTCCTCGTAAACATCCAGAACATGAATATTGGTTACAGGAGGAACATGAGGGATATTTCTCAATGATTTTTCCGCCCAATTCGAATTGAAAAGGGAAAAAACCAGTATGATATAGAATAAGAAAAATGACCTCAGACCTGCCATGTCAATCAGAATACTTTAGTTTTTCAGTAAAAACGATAGTTGTGCAAAAATAGGCATTTCTCCTGGAAAATCCGGCCATGGAATTGTTAAAAAAACTTAAACAATTAGTGAATAATTCTACTCATTCGTATTTGAATTCCTGAGGAATGACAATTGACCGCGAAGTTTATTCATGCAGTCTGCCATTCCGCAGAGAATATACCTCTGCAATTCAGAATAAAATAAGCAATGTAATATATCTGATTATTGACTCTTTTAAGTTTTGACTCTAAATTTTGCTTTTTTTATCCAAGCGGGCTAAAGCCCATTTCTATTGAGTATTTAGAACAATTTGCTCAGTATTCTAAAACGGTAATCAAAGATATGTTCCAGTTTCTTTTTCACGAAAAGATCGTGGACAATTTCTCCTAAAAATCCCATGGGAAGTTCATAGTCTATAGTATCCTTCATCAATACGCCTTCTTCATTGGAAATAAATTCATGATAGTGGTTCCATAGTTTGTACGGACCTTTTTTCTGAAAATCAATGAAACTTTTCTGAAAATCTACGTGGGTGATCTCCGTCCGCCACTTCATTTTGATACCGAATAATGGAGAAACATAATAATCGATGAGCATTCCTTCGTAGATTTCATCGTTTTCCATTTCAGTCAATACAATGAAGCCCATGTCTTTCGGAGTGATTTCTGAAAGATTGTTGGCTGAGGAAAAGAATTTCCATGCCGTTTCTATATCACAATTGAGCTGTTGTTCGCGGAAAAGGGTATGTTTCATAAGGTGGAATCAGTTAACACGATTGTTATGAAACAAAGGTAAAGATTTAATTATAGATCCACATCAGTACAGGTTTTCCCGATTTCTGAATCATCGGATCAATTTCCTTCATCGCGTTGTTGGAAACAGTCGGGCATCCCCATCCTTCGGGAGATCCGTTTGGGAAAACTTCATTATCGCTCATCATATCCCATGAATGAAAGACAATAAATCTTTTTAAAGCATTACTGTTGGTTTCTTCGAGGCCGTGCATGAGGTATTTTATATTGATTCCCCAGTCGCTGTAGCCTCTTCCTTCCAATTTATACTTTCCTAAAGATGAAAGGTGACTTCCATCCTCATTGCTGAAACCCGGATTGGCTTTAGAATCATCTTTACTCCATGAATTGGAACCGCAGCCATGTCCTACCAGATATTTCTTTGATATTTTATTATTTTTAAAATCCCAGATAAAAAAACGGTTAACACCGGAATGAAGGCTCATATCAATAAGAATGCAGAAGTCTTTGCTGAGGTTCTTTGAATTACAGAATTCCAATGCTTCTTCCGCTTTACTTTTTATTTTCGAAAGATCGGCTTCAGGCTTCTTTTCTGCCGCCAGAGGTCTATTGGTTATTATTGTATTGCTTTTCCTTTCCTGGGAACATGAACCCATCCAAAAGATGATAATGAACAACAGATAAATCCTCTTCATGTATTATTTATAGTGTTGAAAAATTCCGAAATCTGAAGGTGTCCAGAGTGCGGCTTTTTGTCCTGCAGCTTTTAAAGCGTTATTGCTCCAGGTATTGCAGGTATAAAGAAAGCTGTACGTTCCTTTTGCATCGTAAAAGGCATCATTATCACCGTATACGGCATCTGTTGGAATCAACATGAAGTTTCCGTTCTGGTCTCTGTCAAATTTATCTTCTACAAATTTTACCAGATTCTGATATTGATTTCTGCTGATCATAATCATTTTACAGTCGTCGCCTTCTTTCATCGTATTATAATAGGTACAGTGCATTGCGGAATCACTTAGCCAGAATGCAGCTTTTATGGCTGTTGAAAATTTCAGATCTGCCCATGTGGGAGTATCAAGATAAAACCCTTTGTCTCCCCATCCTATTCCTATATACTGATAATCTGTCTTTTTTGATCTGGTATTGGCAAAAGGAATTTTCCGGCTCCAGTCCTGAAGGTCATTTTTTACAGGCATTACGACATCGGTATGCACTCCGTTGGTATAAATATAGATTGGGATTTCTTTCTTCTGTCCGTCATCTTTTGCTGAAACGGGAATATAGGGAATCAGCAGCCCAAGGATGACATAAATAATCACAATTCCTAAAATAATTCCTAGCACTTTCAGGATATACATTAATATCGTTTTCACAGTCATGTTTTTTAACAAAATTTAATCTTTAATTTTTAGTAAAAGTATTTGTTTTAATCGAAAAAATGGCTATATTTAGTTACGAAATATTCATAAATATGCGTAAAAATACTAAATCCCAAAAAAGATTTAAAATAAGAGTAAAAACTGCTCCTAAAAGAATACAGAAAAGACGTTGATTTTCGGTGAGATTTTGATCTCCTGAAAATCAATTTTTCTTTATAGGAAAGGCTTTTTAAGAAACTTATTGATATAAATCTTCACCTCCTTAAAGCGAAAAATTTAAGGAATGGTCAATTATCAGCTTGGGTTTGGAACTTCAAAAAATTCCAAAAGAGGAATTGTCACCGAAAGTTCAAAGAAAAATCAGTCGGAAGTCTTCTGTAAAAACTCAATATTTCTCTTGAGACCAGCAAACTTGGTTCGTTTTACGGGAGATTTTCTGAAGATTTCCGAGAAAATTTCCTGGGTAAGTTCTTTCCACTCTCCTTTTTTAAAGTTTTTCAAGGCTTCATTGGGCTGGAAACGGCTCTGTTTATTGGGTGCAGAGAATCTGTTCCAGGGGCAGACATCCTGGCAGATATCGCAGCCAAACATCCAGTCTTCCATTTTATCTTTAAAATAATCCGGAATTTCATTTTTGAGTTCTATGGTTGCATAAGAAATGCATCGGCTTCCATCTATAATCTTTTCAGAAACAATGGCATCTGTGGGACATGCATCGATACATTTTCTGCAGCTTCCGCAATGATCTGTAGTGGCGTGGTCAGGAATCAGCTCCAGATCGCAGATGATTTCGGCCAGAAAATAAAAAGAACCGCTCTGTTTGGTAATGAGGTTGGCATTTTTCCCTACCCAGCCTATTCCTGATTTTTTGGCCCAGGCTCTTTCCAAAACCGGCGCAGAATCTACAAAGACACGAAATCCAAATTCCCCTATTTCTTTCTGCAGCTCTGCAACCATTTCACGGAGTATTTCTTTGATTACTTCATGATAGTCTTCTGCATAAGCATATTTTGAGATTTTAAAGTTCTCCAGCGTTGAAATTTTTTCTTCAGGAAAGTAATTGTAAGAAAGTGAAATCACAGATTTTGAACCTTCTACCAAAAGTCTCGGATCAAGTCTTTTGTCGAAATGATTTTCCATATACTTCATTTCGCCGTTATAATTATTCTTCAGCCATTTTTCAAGATGAGGAGCTTCTTCCTCCAGAAAATCAGCTTTGGAAATGCCACAACTCTGGAATCCAAAACTTTTTGCCCTGGATTTTATGAGTTGGGAATATTTTTCAGCGTCTGCATTCATTAATTTCACACTGCAAAATTAAGATTATTTTATCAATCTTCAGATTTCTGTCAAAGCATATCCCACTGATGGTTCTTTTCTGAAAAAATTATGTTTTAATTAGGATTTTTTTCAAAAAAAAAATACGTAATTTCGTTTCTAATTTAATGTTTAAATCAACAACTATGTCTTTAATAGAAGTAATACAATCAGGAAACTATGAATTAATCGACGTTCGTGAGCCAATGGAGCTTGAAATGGACGGTAATATAGATGGTGCTAAGAATATTCCTTTAGGTGAAGTAGAAGACAGACAGGATGAGATCCTATCTATTGAAAAGCCTGTTATCTTATTCTGCAGAAGTGGAAACAGAAGCGGAAAAGCATTGGATTATCTTAACGCTCAAGGATTAAAGGACGGTTACAACGGCGGAGGCTGGGCTGAGCTGAAGGCTGTTCTGGAAGCAAATCAGGGAACTTTTTAAAAGTTCCTTTTTTTTATATCTTATTTCTATGAATCTGAAAAACTATTTTGAAACGCTTTGTTCTTCTTTCACCGAAAACAAACAGCTGATCGACAGCCTGTGGAACGAACTTGAAACCAGATATTCTGAAAAAGGCAGACACCACCACAATCTTCTTCATCTTGAAAATATGTTCAGTGAACTTGAAGCTGTGAAAAGCGAGATTTCAGATTTTACAGCCATTTCTTTCTCCGTGTTTTACCATGACGTTATCTACGATGCTTCTTCTAAGTCTAATGAGGAGAAAAGTGCTTCCAAAGCAGAAAAAAGGCTTGGAGAACTTCATTTGAACAAAGACAGAATTTCACTCATTTCTGCGCAGATTCTGGCAACAAAATCACATCAACGTTGTGATGATGAAGACACCAATTATCTGCTGGATGCTGATCTTTCTGTATTGGGCAAAGATTTTAAAACGTATCTGGAATACACTCAGAATATCAGAAAAGAGTATTCTATTTACCCTGATTTCCTGTATAAACCGGGAAGAAAAAAAGTGCTCAAACATTTCCTTGAGCTTGAAAGTATTTTTAAAACAGAATATTTTAAGGAAAAATATGAAGCCCGGGCAAAAGAAAATATTGCTGCCGAACTTCAGTTATTGAAATAAAAATAGATCAATCTTTTTATTTAACAAAACAAATACACCCGTTAACAGGTGCCTTGTCTGATATTGTATATTAGAAATAATTGCTGATAAATCCGGCCGCTTTCTCCAATACAAGCTCAGGCACTTCTTTATGCGGTGTATGGCCTGTACCGGGAATGATATATTTTTCCGACCTTCCACTGACCTGAGCCACTGTTTTTTCTACCTGATCCAGTGTTCCGTATTCATCAGCCTCTCCCTGAATAAATAACAACGGAGCTGTAATATCTTTCAGGAAATACTCTATATTCCAGGTTCTGTAATCATCCCGTGTCCAGGTTTCTGTCCAGGCTCTGAAAAGCATTTCTACTTTATCACCATGATATTTCTGTAAACGTTCCGGAAGATTGGTCGTTTTGTAAGCTTCCCAGGCGTCGTAAACACCTTTTAAAGTTGTTTCTTCTACAAAAATATGACCAGCTTCACAGATAACGGCTTTTATTCTTTCGGGATATTTTGCAGCGGTGATCAAGGCTATCGTCCCACCATCACTGTGCCCGAACAGGACAACGTTATCAATATTCATTTCAATCAGTACATCATTCAACAGATCTGCTTCCAGTTCCATATAATGTACAGGTCTTTCATGAGTAGGCATGGGGAATGATTTTCCATATCCTAACCGGTCATAAGCAAGGGTATTGCATTGTGTCGCTCCGGATAATTTAGCCGGAAAATCTCTCCAAAGCTGCACAGATCCTAATGAATCATGCAGAAAAACAATCGTAGGCCTGTCCCGAAGCTGATTATTGTGTTCGATATATAATTTTTGTCCCTTTACATCAATTATCCTTCCTTCCATCGAATAAGATCATATTAAAAAACCGGCATTTTCGTTTCTTCAAATTCTTTTAAAAGATGACTGAAAACAGTTTCCACCGGAAGAATTTCATCAATTAAAGCAGAAACCTGACCTATTTCAAGTTCTCCCTCTTCCATATCTCCTTCAAACATTCCTTTTTTTGCTCTGGCTCTTCCTAAAGAGGCAATTAAAGCGTCTTTATCTCTTCCGTTCACATAAATATTTTCCAGCTCATTGAAGAATTTATTTTTAACCATTCTTACAGGAGCCAGTTCTTTCAACGTAAGGTGTGTATCTCCTTCCTGGAGTTCTGTAATTTTCTTTTTCCAGTTTTCATGGGCACTAGCTTCGTGGGTAGCAGCAAAACGGGAACCGATCTGTACACCGTCCGCACCAAGAATCATTGCAGCCTTAATTTGTGAACCTAAAGCAATTCCCCCGGCAGCGATTAACGGTTTAGAAATATGTTTCTTTACATTCGGAATAAGACAGAATGTGGTGGTTTCATCTCTTCCGTTGTGGCCTCCTGCTTCGAAACCTTCTGCAACAATGGCATCTACTCCGGCATCTTCACATTTTACAGCGAATTTGGTGGAAGAAACGACGTGAGCTACTTTTATTCCTTCTTTCTGAAGGGTTTCCGTATAGGTTTTCGGGTTACCGGCTGACGTAAATACAATTTTCACTCCTTCTTCAAGGATGATCTGAATAATTTCCTCAATATTAGGATATAACATCGGTACATTTACCCCGAATGGCTTATCTGTTGCGAGTTTACATTTCCGGATGTTTTCTCTCAGGATATCAGGATACATACTTCCTGCTCCTATTATTCCCAATCCTCCACAGTTGGAAACCGCAGAAGCAAGTCTCCATCCTGAATGCCAGATCATACCAGCCTGGATAATCGGATATTTAATAGTAAAAAGGTGTGAAATTCTATTGTGTGTTCCCTCCATGTCATGAAGTTTTTTTGCAGCGTTAAAATCTATAAAATTGCTCATGCGTAAAAATACTAAAAACAATGGTTTTCCGGGAAATATCTGTCAATATTTTCTATCATGGATTTTAGTATTTATAAAGTTTGATGATAAAAAAAACCTTCAGAAATTCTGAAGGTTTTGATTTTATTTTGTTAAGGATTGTTTCTTCCAGTTAGACTTAAAGTTACAGCTGTCGTAACGTCCGTCAATTGAAATAAAGGTTGTCGGTAACTTGGAGTTGACAAACTTTTCAACCATTTCACTTTTCTTTTTATTCAGTGCCATCTGCTTGATTCTGCTGAAGTCTGTCTCCAGAGTAATCTGGTGAGAAGGAATCACATCTTCCACTTTGATGATCTTGATTTGTTTTCTCTTGTTCTCTTCATCTTCAAAAGCAGTAGTAATATCACCTTTATTTAAACCTGCCAATTCGTAGCTGATTGTTCCGGGGATACTTTCTCTTTCAATTTTATCAGAACCATCGGCTCCAGGAATGATCCCGGCGTTGAATTTTGTTCTTTTATCATCTGAGAATTTAAAAGCCGCATCTTTGAATGTTATTTTACCATCGATAATAAGACCTCTGATACTGTCTAATTTTGCTTTTGCAGTTTTGATCTCATCATCAGTAGGAACAGCTTTCAACAAGATGTGTCTTGCATCATATACTTTACCGGATCTTTTCACCAACTGAATAATGTGAAATCCGAATTCAGATTCAACAGGATCTGAGATTTCATTTTCCTGAAGGTTCAATGCAGCAGCTTCGAATGGCTTCACCATCTGCCCTTTATTGATATTTTTATATAATCCTCCGTTGGCAGCTGACCCTTCATCTTCAGAATAAATTCTTGCCTGGCTTTCGAAAGTTTCCCCTCCGATAATATCCTGTTTGATTTTTTTTAGTCTGTTGATAAGGTCTTGTTTATGAGCTTCTGTAAGTGACGGGTAGATCATAATCTGAGCTAAAGTAACTTCATCTTTTACCTGTGGCAGCTGTGTTTTATACATATTGTAAAAATCAGTTACCTCATTTGGAGTTACGTCTGCTTTATCAGTAACTCTCTGGTACTTCGCCTGTCCGTAATACTGGTCTGTATCTATTTTTTCAATAGCATTTTTCAGTTCATACGCATTTCTGAACTTATAGGCTGCAAGCATTGTTTTTTCATCCGGAAACTGGGAAAGCATCTGACGGTATTTTGCATTAGCCTGTTCTTTGATTGCTGCAGAACGGTTTTCAATTAACGTATCTTTTTTTGCTTCGTATACAAGAAGTTTATTGCTGATAAGATTTTCCAGGAACTCACATTTGTCTGTGTTGGCAGCTCCCTGCTGTTTACCATAATTCATCTGCTCGATTACATCAGATTCCAATACAATCTCATCCCCGATAACAGCTGCAATGCCATCCACCAGATCTCCTTGTTTTAGCTGAGCATTCATCATATTTGAAGAGAATATCATGATGAAAATCCCAAGAAGAAAAGTTATTTTTAGTTTATTTGTCATTTTACTATTTTAACAAGTTGCAAATTTAGAATTCTTAACGAATTTCCTTCAATTTTTTATTATAAATATTTCTTAAAAAGACTTATTTATTGCAGTTCAACATCAAATGTTGTCAATTCTTTGAATTGTCTCAATCTGCTGAACATATCAGCTTCGTTTACTTCCTCTATCCTTTCTGTTCCGAATTTCTCTACGGTGAATGAAGCCATTGCAGATCCTACGATAAGAGCAGACTTCATCGTTTCGAAATCAATTTTTCCTTTTTTAGCAAGATATGCCGCGAAACCTCCGGCGAAAGTATCTCCGGCTCCTGTAGGATCGAAAACATCTTCTAAAGGAAGTGCCGGGATAGCAAATACTTTATTGTCATGGAAAAGTAAAGCTCCGTGCTCTCCTTTTTTAATGATCACATATTCAGGACCCATAGTGTGGATCTTTTTAGCTGCTTTCACTAAAGAATATTCTCCTGAAAGCTGTCTTGCCTCTTCATCATTGATGGTAATAACATCTGTTTTTGCAATCATATCCATTAAGATATCCCATGCAGAATCCATCCAGAAATTCATGGTATCAAGGATAACCAGCTTAGGACGGTTGTTCATTTTTTCAAGTACAGATAACTGAACTCCAGGGTGTAGGTTTCCAAGTAGTAAAATTTCGGCATCCTGCATTGAATCCGGGATTTTCGGATCAAAGTTCTCCAACACATTTACTTCTGTAGCCAAAGTATCTCTTGTATTCAGATCGTTGTGGTATTTTCCGGACCAGAAGAATGTTTTTCCTTCTTTCACGATTTCAATTCCTTCAATGTTTACATCTCTGTCTGTGAACATATCCAGATGTTCCTGTGGAAAGTCTCCTCCTACTACAGAAACAATTCCGGATTTAACGCCTAAAATTGATGAAGTGATCCCGATATAAGTGGCTGCACCTCCTAAAATTTTGTCCGTTTTACCAAATGGTGTTTCAATTGCATCAAATGCAACACTTCCTACAACTAAAAGTTTCATATATTTTTCAATGTATATTAAAAGTAATTATTTTTTCCATTCAAAAGTGTCCAGCAGATGTTTCATATCATTTTTGATATAATTTACTGCGGGAGCAAGAGAGTCCGGTTTTGGCCTCGTGTTAAAGTATAAGTAAGCAGTTACGAAGTGTTTCGTACTGTCTGTAATGTAGAATTGCAGATTGGAAGCGCTCTGCCCTTTCAGTTCATAGAAGTTCCCGTATACTTTCTTTTCAGGGTATTCGAAGGATTTTGTATCTATAGAACTGGCTTTGATGGTATGTTCATACACCATTTTTTCAGCTTCCTTGATATGGTCAGCAAAGTCGTTTTGTATCGGATAATAAGTAACGAAAAGCTTAGCTTTCATTTTCGGATAGTTCAGATAAAACCAGCAAGGTTTTTTGGCTGGCGTTATGGAAGCAAAGTCCGAATACTCAAAGGTATAGGCGCAATCGTTTTCAAACTTCTGGTATTTCGGTGCGGGATATTCAAGACGCAGTTCTCCATAAGGTTTTGGTGAAGGGTCTTTTCCACATGAAATTAAAAGCAGCGATACAAAAATAAAAATGACTTTTTTAATCATTTTGCAAAAGTACAAATTAGATTTCAGATTTCAGAAGACAAATTTCAGTCTTTCAGTGCGTTTTGAATGTAAATTTCCAAAGGCTTCGGAAAGGATTTTTCATGAGAGTCTTCAAGGTCTGTAATCAGGTATTGATTTTCAGCGATAAAATCATTCCATTGTTTTTCTGAAGTAACCTCGACATTCCAAATTTCAATGCTTAAATTCTTATGAGTCAGTTTATGGGTAACTGTTTTTGAACCTGTAATGAAGGGTTCCATATCGGAAGGAATAGCTGTGGGAAATTCAAATAATTTCTTCCATATGAAGTCATCTGCTCTCTGACGGATCAGAAACTGTCCTTTTTTATGAACAAAATAATAGGTCAAAGCAAGATCTTCTGCTTTTACTTTTTTTGTTTTTACAGGATAATCTGAAATTTTTTGCATGGAAAATGCCAGACAATCTTCATTTACAGGGCATTCTCCGCACAACGGATTTTTGGGTTTACAGATTTCCGAGCCGATATCCATCATAGCCTGATTAAAGTCTCCTACATTTTCCGGCATTACAAGGGCGGCCAGTTCAGAAAAATAGGTAAACGCTCTTGAATTTGAAATATCAAAATCATCGGCAAAAAGACGGCTCAGAACACGGTAGAAATTTCCGTCAACGGCAGGCATTCTTCCCCCGAAGCAGATGCTTGAAACAGCTGCTGCAGTATATTTCCCTACTCCTTTCAGTTTTAAAATTTCTTCATATTCGTGAGGAAAGACACCCTGATAATCGTTCATGATCTGCCGGGCCGCTTTATGAATATTGATGGCTCTTGAATAATATCCCAATCCTTTCCAATAGAGTAAAACTTCGTTTTCTTCAGCTTCTGCCAATGTTTTTACATCGGGAAATCGTTTAATGAAATTATTATAATGATTCAATCCCTGATTGATTCTCGTCTGCTGAAATACAATTTCACAGATCCAGATTTTGTACGGATCTTTTGTCTGTCTGAAAGGCAGATCTCTTGCATTATTTCTGTACCACTCCAAAAGCCTGTTTCCTATATGAAGGAATTCTGAACCTGTTCTATTTTTTTCCAAAAACCAATCTTATTTTAAATCATTGAAGAGATGATTTTCTCTTCATCCTGAACATTGTTTCTATGCTGCAAAGATAGGTTTATTTTATTTTTCCTGTTTTTGATGTTGAAGGAGTTTTTTTGTGAATCCGTTATTGTATAACTTTTTTACTCTTATCTATTCCTACTATTTGCGTATGAAAAAAAGATAAATAATTAAAAAGTTCTCATCAGGATATATAGTTTATGAACTAGTTGATATTTATTAGGATTTATTGATAATCATCATCTTGGGGTGAAGTTGTACTCTCGTTTTCTAGGCCACCGCTTTCAATATATTTTTTTAAATATGGATAACCAAAATAGTTGTGTTTTTTTAAAATATCTAGTACTTCAGGGTGATTCATTGTGCTTTTATTTTGAAGGTAGAACAATGTAGTAGCTTGCGAGTTCCAAGAATCCGTATTTAAACCTTTATAGTTGTTGAATGCAGGGATTTCTATATTGGATATATTTGCTACAATTTCAGCCTTTTCATCAGGTGAAAATAGAGATTTTATACTGTCATTATAAAGTATACCAATCACATAATTTGATAATGCAGAGACATATTTATCATTATTTTTAGTTGTGTTTTTTTCTATATACTTAAGTAAGTTTTTTCTAATACTTAGTTTTCCTTCACAATTTTTTACAAATAAAATATTTCCTATTTTTTGAGAGGATTCTGGCGTTTCTTTGGAATATTCTTGAAATAGATCATTTAGAATTACTTCATTTATTTTATCCTCTTTATCAAAGCCAAAATTTACAAGTAATATTTTTAAAAAATCCTTGTCATTAGCTAATAACCAAGCCAAGTCTCCTTTACTGTTGTTAAATAAATATTTGTTTCTAGCAATAATAGTTTGATTTAAATTTACTTTCAAATTATTGTTTTTTAACTCCACAATATCATTTAAAAGAGGCAGATCTGTTAAAATTTTAAGATTGGGATAAACATATATATGATCATAAGTGTAATCAAATTCTGTTTGTTTAATATTTTGTTCCTGTGACGAATTGACAAAATAAGTAGTGAAATTTTGATGCTGCTTTACTGAGGTACATGAACAATCTTCCTGTGTTTCAAAAATATCCTTAATTTGCTTTGAAAAAAAGCTGTTTTCAGGTACTTTATAACCATTTTCTTTCAATCCTTGTAAGGTTAACTCTCCACCTAATTCTAAATCTTTATCTATTAGCTTATACTGATTTGATGTATTTGTGTCATTTTCAGAAAGCTCAATTTTTTCTTGAAGCCTCATATGTTTTTTTATAAAATCTATATCATTATTTATATTTTCAACTGTTGTATTTTTCTCTTTATTTTGACAGCAAATAAGACTTGTTGCTGAAAAGAAAATGATTACAAATTTTTTCATTTTTTATTATTACTAATTATCTATATCCGATATGAAAATGATCTTGATGAACACCGGTAGCTTTGCCAGTTGTGTTCTTTATTCCCTTTTTATATGCGTAGTTTTTTATAAATTTCCATTTGACAGCTACATCTAATATATTTTCTAAATCTTTTATGAATGCTTCTTCATTTTTATATGTTTTCATAGCATCCTTCCAAAGTGTTTGTGCGCCATTTGTACTTCCTGGATATCTTATATCAACATCATTTCCTGCTATGTTGTGTCCCGCATGTCCAATATTTCTGCCATCGTAAGCCGAAATATCATTAAAATATAGTGCTTTTGAATACTTATTTAATGGTAAAGAGTAAAAGAAACCTAATAATGCAGCACAGACTTTTTCATTTACCCAGTTATCTCCACCTTTATCTCTTGTTCCAAACCTTCCCCAATTAGGTCCTGTTTCGGGAAAAGGTAAAAGATTGTTACTGTTTTTTTTGATATTATAAGTTTTGATTTTCTGCCCTGATTGATAAATGTTATATTCATAATCCATACTATCGGATTTTGTGGTTATTTTTTTAACTTCAAAAGTATCTACATTAATGTCATATTGATTTTTATCTCCTTTTTCTGTATCATTATCTTTCTTTCCATATATGCATTCGTTTACTTTAAATAAAATAGATGTTATTTCATCGAATGATTTTTTCTTTCCCTTCCAATCTACATCTGTTCCAATTAATTTTGAAATTAAATTTACATTTTTTTCTCCATTAGCTTTTTTCTGAATTGTTCTTTCATCTGCAACCCAGTATCCCATACAAGCTAGCATTGCAACTTCTGCATTAGTGCCTACTTTATTAGCTCCTTCATCAGATATAATTTCAATATTAGCATATTTTTCAGTGTATTTACTAGCTGCTGTATAATTATTTCTACCTGTTAGTTGAATGAATCCTCTTCCTCGGTATCTCCAACCATCTCCATCTTTTGTATTTCCTAATTTGGCTTTAACTGGACGGTTCTTATCATCATATACTAAATTTGCTATCATCTCCTGATTAGCTTTTTGTATACCATTATCATTCGCTTTGTTTAAATCTTTTCGACCATATTTATTAGCATCTTCTTTATGAATGTCAAAATATGAGAAAGGCCGACTTTTAAATTCCCCGTCAAGATAGTAGCCTCCTATTTTTTTTATTGGGTCTCCCTTAACCCAATTTTTGCCTTTATATCTGTCACCTTCAATTAATCTCTTAACAGAATAATTTAAGCCTTCATCTTTAATATGTAAAGATGTTCCAGCTTCTATTCTGGTTTGTGCAAAAAAATGAGCCTTATTCCAACATGTATTCATCTGAAATTTTGACATATATTTATTATATGCTTCCATGACTGATTTAAGTTTAGTTTCATCTTGACAGTCAGGGAATATTTTTTTCATTTGATCTAAAGTAACATCTTTGTCACAATTCGGACATTTTCCGGTTTCAGGTTTAGGAGCTTGAGTCTTCTGCACCACCACCGCACTCTTCACCTTCTCCATTTCCATCAGTCCATCCGAATTTACCCCAAATTTCTGAGATTCTGCAGAAAGATCTTTGGAGATAATTTCTATAAAATAGTTTTGTGTATAGGAATTCAGATTGCCGATAGGAAAGCCTATTCCTTTTTCAGAACTCACTTTTGTAATGATAAATCCTGAGGTATCATATACATCGGCAGGAATTTTAATCATTGCACTTCTATAAACTTCATGAGTGGATGTGGAATCATATTTCCAGATGACATATTGGATGTGTTTTCCCACCATATTTTTGGAGTGAATTCTGACCCTAACTTTATCTCCTACAGCTACTTTGGAAAGCTCTTTTCCTGTATCATCAATGAAAACCGCTTCTATAATATTACCTTTAGGATCCGGCTGTTTGGGACCACCTTCTGGTCCGACAGGAAATTTTGGTGTGTGTTTCTCAGGCTGCGGCTTAGGTTTGGGTTGAGGTTGTCCCTTATAATCAGGGTTGACTACATCTACATTCACCTGGCTGGCTCCCTGAATTTGCCCTGAATAAGTGGCTGTAACATAATATTCATGATTCGCGCCTTCATTTCTGTCACCTTTCATCAGAAACTGATTAGCCATCTGACGAAGAATTTTTTCATCAGACATTAAATGAATAGATACTTCCGCAATTCCTTTTTCATTGACGCGAGCCTTATAGCTGCGGATGTGACGGTTGTTTTTGTTAATACCGGCATCGTGCCCTTTTCCAGGAGCGTCATCTTCCCAAAGGTGAAATTCAATTTCTTTATTAAACATTGCGATGCAGTGAGCCTGCGCAATAAGAGTATCACGGTAGCTGGCCGTATTGAAATCTTTTGTTCCTCTGTTAAAGAGGACTACTTTATCAATCTTCGGAACCTTGTTGCTGATAGGAACTATTATAAGGCTGCCAGCCAGTTCCCTGGTAACAGGAAGGCCGGGTAAAATCCCTTTTTTAATTTCATACACCTTCATTTGAAATTCTACTCCCAGCGCTATTTCTCCAAAGTTGTATGTCACTTTTTCACCGGTCTTGGGCTTTCCGGTGATGTCTTTCCAGCTTCCGTTTTTCTGTTTCTTATAAAGATACCATTCAAAGTCCCCATTCAGTACAAATGAAAGTACTGAAGGCTTTATTTCGTAGGAACATGTTGTTCCAACCCGAGGATTCTGATCCCCGGCAATATTTCCTGTCATCGCTGATAGAATTTAAATAGCTTTCAGTCGGAAGTTATTGGGACAGGTACTACTTTTCAGATTAAATTGTAGGAGAGGATGAAGGATTATATCCTCATACAGAGTTACATTCTTTTTCATTTTGTTTTTGTGTTTGTTCAAAAACAAAAGTAAAAAAAATCATGATATAGTGATATAAAAAACCTGAATTTAAAGTTAATTCTTCTCAACAGAATATACCGGAGCCGCTTTTAACCACTGATACTTAAGGTTTCTGTCTTTGGCTATAAAACGATACCCTTCAAGCTTCTTCAGATACACATACATAGAATCTGTATTTTTGATCTTTAATTTGTATTGAGATAAAAACAGCATTGGCATATCTACCATAGAATCTCTTACTGTTTTCAATACTTTTCCGGATTTTACTTTATAGAGATAGAATGATTTTCCGCGGCCTTTTGAACTGTCTGAAAGTTTTACCTCTGAACTTGCAAGTACGAGTTCACTTCCATCAAAACATTCATCTTCATTCATGATGTATGCTTTTCCTTCCTGACGTTCCTGTGCGAAAAGATCATTTTCGTAAGTGCCCGGACTTTGGTATTTTTTTTCACAACTTATCAAAAGCACCATTGATAACATAGGTAAACCAATGATAAGTTTCTTATTCATATTCAATTTCATAGGTGTTGGTTGAAAAAAAACCGATGTAATATTGCATCGGTTTTTGTTATGTAAAGTATGTTTATGTTACTCCTGAGTATATTCTGCATCCCATTCGTTACCATCATCTCCTTTGTGTCCGTCCAATTTAATAACGAAACTTTTTGTAGGGAAATAAGGGGTCATACGGATATCCAGCCATACTCTGTCTTTGTTTACTCTATCCTGCTCGAAACGAACAATTTTGAATTTCTCGATCAGCTTGTCCGGTCCTTTGATATTGTCAAGGAACGTTACAATCTGTCTTCTTAAATCGTCTTCGTTTTTAGCATTCCAGTTTTCGAAAGCTCTTCTGTTAAGGAAATCAAGTAATACTTTGGTTACATAGTCGAATACACGAACTACGGAATACGTCTGAAGACCGATATTGTCTCCTGTAAATAAGGTCTTCGCTGAGAAAGCCATAATTTTTCCGTATTCGTTAACCATTGGTACAAGACCCATTTTTTCCAGCTGAGAAATTTCACTTTTCTTAAGCTCGAATTTTACAGCGTCTACTTCGTTGATATTACCATGTTTTTTACCTGCTGCTACCTGAGACATCAGTGTTTTATGGATTTTTCCTGCTAATGAAGTGGAAGGTGGAAGTTCTACGTTTTCTTCTTCCCCCACTTCTTCAGCTTTACCACGTCCTACCAGCCAGTTACACGTCATAATAACGTTACTTCTGTGAAGCTCACCTCCTGTAAGGTTGGCAGAGTGGAATAAGTCTACTACATCATCCGGCTTATCAAGGTTGGCGAAGTCTGTAACCATCATTACTTTGTTTTCGTTACAGATTTTTGCCCACTTCTCGATGACCTTGTTTGATCCTAAATATCCAGGTATGGCAAGGATTGAGTAGTTATCTCTAAGGTCAAGACGATCATAATAATTTTTGAATTCTTCTGAAATAGCATCAATGAACAAAGGATTATCCAGATCGGAAACCTGCTCAAGGCTTGCATTGACGATACTTACGTTATCCACTTTATCCAATTCCGTATTTTTATAGAATTGAGCTACTGTTCTGTAGTTGGTTTCCAGCATACGAACAGCATCCAGTGTATTTTTTAAGTTTTTCTTTAAATTCTCGTCGGCCTGTTGTGCTTTACTTTTGCACGTATCAGCCATTTTATCAGCAGATTCGCTACCTTCTAAAAGGTTTACCCAAAGGTTGATCTTCTGAAGAAGTTCTTTTCTTTCTTCTGCTTTATTGCTATCGTTCAGGAAGATTTCTTTTCTTGCCTTTCTTGTGGGGTTCATATTGGCAATACCGTCTACAACGGATTCAACAAAGCCAAATCCTCCCATTTTATTGAGCTCTGCAAGCGGGTTACCCTTCGGCTGCCCTGCGTGTTGCTGCTGACCCTGCTGCTGGCTTTCTTGTGCCTGTAATTTGCTATCCATGATTTAATGTAAGTCTTTAATTATTTTTCAAGTTCTTGTGCCACTTCTTTCAATACCTCTATGAACGCCGCTCTTGTCTGATCGTTCTCCAGCATATTGCGCAGAATTTTGTTTGTTTTCAGCTGACGTACTATTTTATTGTACTGCTCCTGTTCCATGCTCAATTGCTGCAGATAATCTGACTTCTGAGTAAGGCTTTTAGGGGTAAAGTCTCCAAGGTTTTGAAAACGGAATTCTTCTTCTACCACTCCACCATCTTCTGTTTCGTGCTGTACCGATACTGAAGGCTGGAAATGTCTGAAAACGTCTTCCACTGTTTTTAATCCTGTTACGATTTCAGGGGTATAAGACTCTTCTGTTGTAAGCTGGCTTACTATCAGTGATTTATTTTCCTGTATTTCCTGAATAGCTTCATTAGCGTCTACTTTTACCTCGTTTCCGCCAACACCATAATTAAACATTGCCATATTATTGTTATTTTGAGATTTACTATTTTGGTTTGGATCTGTCCTCGAGTAATTTACCGATGAATCAAATAAATTACCAATCCAATGTTTAAATTTAAAAAAAAACTGTAACATACAAAATTTTACTAAGATTTTTCTTGGATCATCTAAATTCTTCTGCATTTATTCAACATAAAATCACCGTATTACGATATCACTAAGCTATGAAAAAATAAATAAAGTCTTCCAAGAAAAATAAAATAAAATTTTTGTCCGCTTTACTCTTTTAAAAACATGTCTGATAAATGTTAAAATAAGAATTGCTAAGATTTTACAAAAAATTATTCTTTATATTTAAACAAAGTGAACAGTGTCATGAAAGATGTAAAAATAGCATTCAGAAAACCGATATTTCCAGTTTCAGAAGCATTACAGCAATATTTGGAAAAGTACAACAGAACCACCAAAATTAAGTTTCTGTATGAAGATCTTTTGAGATTTAATGATAGTGTGAGTATTCTGGATAAGGAAGGAAAAGATACCTTATGGCTTGGAGTATTGTATTCTGAATATGAGTTTAAAGAAATAGAAGCTAATTTAAATAAAATTTACACCCTCCTTCATTCTGATGGAGATACCGCTACGCTACCTTATCTGACAGTGGATACCATCGATTTTTGTACTTTCGGAAATTCAAAACCCTTCCGGATCCGGGTGAGAAATGTACTGAATGATAATTATACCTATTTTTATATTAAACAGGCTGATGCTTCCCGGATATTCGGGCTGGAACTTGAAGACCTGCTTTCTCCCAACCGGATTAACTTTCTGGTGTATAAAAACACTCTGATTGAAGAGCATATCCTAGGAATTCCCGGGGATGTCTTTATTCAGAAACATCTGCCCAACTGTACAGAACTGGAAAAAGCACAGATCTCCAAGGAATTTGTGAAATTCAATGAACGCTGCCTTATCGGGCTTCTTGGGGACATGCGTTCTTATAATTATGTGGTGATTCCCATCCATGATTTCGACCAGGTGATTTACAGAATCCGCCCCATCGATTTTGATCAGCAGACTTACGAGGGAAATCTGAAAGTATACCTTCCCCAGTATTTTAAAGAAAACAATCAGATGGTGAATATGGTTCTGGAAAAACTAAAGCCAAGTTCTATAGAACAGTACCGTAAGGAAGTGCGTTCGCAGATCGTAAAAAGAGTTACGAGCAGCCAAAACAGGTTTTATGAGCTCATTTCTATTATGAAAAAAGATAATATTGCGCCGGAAGCCAATGTCATAGAACTAAGGACAGCCTTACAAAAACTCACCTACGATGTCAATTTCAAGTATTGTAAAACCATGGGAGATATTATGGAAACCGGAATAAAGTTTGTGCTCCGGAACTATAAGAAAGAATATTAAAAAGAGAATCCGCCTCAAGTGAGGCGGATTCTTTCTTGTCTAACAATTTAAGGTAAAATTACCAGATTTTTATTCTGTCCTGAGGAGCTTTATACATTTTGTCTCCCGGTTTGATATCAAATGCTTTGATGAATGAGTCCTGATTGACCAACGGACCAAATGCCCTGAACATTCCCGGAGAGTGAGGATCGGTTTTCACCTGGTTGATCATATACTGATCGGTAGCTTTCGTTCTCCAAACCGTTGCCCAGCTCATGAAAAATCTCTGATCCTGAGTGAATCCGCTGATCTTTCCAGGGTTTCCTTTATCTTTTAAATACATCTGAAGGGCATCGTAAGCCACTGCTACTCCACCTAAGTCACCAATGTTTTCACCACTTGTAAATTTACCGTTCACGAAGCTTCCTTTTACTGGTTCATAAGCACTGTACTGAGCAGCTAACTGACCTACTTTTGCATCAAAGTTTTTACGGTCTGCATCCGTCCACCAGTTATTCAGGTTACCATCTCCATCGAAACGGGAACCGCTGTCGTCAAATCCGTGAGAAATTTCGTGACCGATAACGGCTCCGATTCCTCCGAAGTTCACTGCAGCATCCGCTTTAGGATTGTAGAAAGGAGGCTGAAGAATAGCTGCCGGGAATACAATTTCGTTGTTTGATCCGCTGTAGTAAGCATTTACAGTTTGTGGAGACATTCCCCATTCTGTTTTGTCAACCGGTTTACCTACTTTATCCAAGCTTCTCTGATATTGCCATGCTGCTACATTCTGAAGGTTTGAATAAAGCGTAGCTCCTTCTTTTGGAGATTCTACTTTCAACTGTGTATAATCTTTCCATTTATCCGGATAAGCAATTTTTACGGTAAACTTGGATAATTTTTCCTGAGCTTTTACTTTGGTTTCCGGAGACATCCAGTCTATATTGGCAATATGTGTTTTGAATGATTTTAAAAGATAATCAATATACGTTTCCATCTGCTTTTTCGCTTCAGGAGTGAAGTATTTGTCAACATACAGTTTTCCGAAAGCTTCACCAAGAACACCATTGACAAGGGTAAGCCCTCTCTTGTTCATCGGACGTTGTTCTTTTTGCCCCTGTAAATATTTCGCATAGAAATCAAATCTGATCTGCTCTAAATTGTCATCCAGGTTGCTTGCATTTCCGTTGATGATATGGTATTTCAGATAATCTTTCAGTAAAGGGAGATTTTTCTGGGTAATGAACTGATCCATATTCTGGTAGTATTTCAGTTCGCCAATGATCACTCTGTCTGTGTTTACGCCTGCATCTTTAAGGTATTTGGCAAGATCAACGTTTTTCACAAGACCCGATAATTCAGATACATTTTTAGGGTTGTATCTTAAGTTGGCATCTCTGTTCTGCTCAAGTGTCAGCAAGTAATTAGCAAGCTGTTTTTCAAAGTCTACGACATTCTGTGCAGCCTGAGTTGTATTTTTATATCCTAAAACTCCGAATAATTTTCCAACATAAGTCTGATATTCAGCCAGTGTTTTAGTATTGGCATCATTTACTTTCTGGTAATAGTCTCTCCCCAAACCAAGATCCGGACCACCAAGATACACCGCATTCATCTTGGAATTCTTCATATCAGCACCTACTCTCCATCCGTAGAAAGAATTATCTCCTAATCTTGTAGCTTCCAAAAGGTATTTCTGAAGATCTCCAAGGGTTTTAATAGCATCTACTTTGGCAAGATCAGCTTTGATAGGTGCCAGACCTTCAGCGTTTCTCTTATTTGTATCCATAAAAGAAGCGTAAAGATTCTGGATTTTCTGCCCTTCTGATCCTGCAGGATATGATTCTGTAAGAATTTTGTTCAAAATATCTAATGAAGCATCATCTACATTTTCTCTCAAAGCATTGAAAGATCCCCAGTTTGCTTTATCGGCAGGAATCTGAGTCGTTTTCACCCAGTTTCCGTTCACATAGCTAAAAAAGTCATCCTGTGGACGGACACTTGTATCCATATACGATAAATTAATTCCCTCTTCTTTTGCTTCTTCTTTTACCGGTTCGGCTACTTTTGCCGTAGCTTCAGTTTTATTGTCTGTCCCTGCAGTCTTAGCTGTACCACACGAATTAAGAAATACAATACCTGAAAGGGCAAGTATTCCAATATTTAGCTTTTTCATTAAAGATAATTTTTGATTTTACACAAACTTATCAAATATACAAACTTTAATGATATGTAGTGAATGATAATTAATATATGGTGAAAAGCGAAAAATTCAATGTTTAATGTTTAATGTTATTAGGTATAGAACCACCCCGTCAAAAATTCTTTGAATTTTTGCCACCCCTCCGTGGGAGGGGAATGATGGGAGCCGTTATTGTAACGATTGTCCCTTCGATTACTTATTACTTATTATTTATCACCTATTTTCCCTAATCCCTAAAACCTGCTACCTACCATCTGCTACCTGCTACCTACCATCTATCACCTGCTACCTAAAAAAACAAAACCGCCCATTGCTGAGCGGTTGTTATTTTTACCAGATTTTGATTCTGTCTTCCGGAGCTTTGTATAATTTGTCTCCTTTTTTCACATCAAATGCTTTATAGAAAGCGTCAACGTTGATTAGCGGACCGAAGCTTCTGAAGTATCCAGGAGAATGCGGGTCAGTTTTCACCTGATTCACCATATATTTCTCACTTGATAATGTTCTCCAAACGGTTGCCCAGCTTAGGAAGAATCTCTGATCCTGAGTAAATCCGCTGATTTTCCCTGGGTTTCCTTTGTCTTTTAAATACATCTGAAGAGCATCATAAGCGATGTTTACACCTCCTAAGTCAGCGATATTTTCACCGTTTGTGAAAGTACCGTTTACAAAAGTTCCTTTTACAGGCTCGTATTTGTCATACTGAGAAGCAAGAGCTTTGGTTGCTTTTTCGAAGTTGGCTTTATCTTCCGGAGTCCACCAGTCTACTAAGTTACCATCTGCATCGAACTGTGCACCTGAATCATCAAATCCGTGGCTCATTTCGTGACCGATAACTGCACCGATACCTCCGAAGTTTACAGCAGCATCAGCTTTAGGGTTAAAGAATGGCGGCTGAAGGATGGCAGCAGGGAATACAATCTCGTTATTTACCGGGTTATAATATGCATTTACAGTCTGTGGAGTCATTCCCCATTCTGTTTTATCCACCGGCTTGCCAATTTTAGCTAAATCTTTATTGTATTGCCATTCGGTAATGTTCTGAAGGTTCTGATATAGGTTTCCTCCCTTAGCTTCAGAAACGATATTTAATTTTGAATAGTCTTTCCATTTATCCGGATAAGCAACTTTTACAGTGAACTTGTTCAGCTTCTGCATTGCTTTTTCCTTAGTGGTAGAAGACATCCATGCTAAGTTATTGATATGAACTGCGAAACTCTTCTTTAAATAGTCAATCAGTTCTACCATCTGAGCTTTTGCTTCAGCAGGGAAATATTTCTCAACATATAGTTTTCCGAAAGCTTCTCCCAAAGTACCGTTGATCAATTCAAACCCTCTCTTGTTAAGAGCTCTCTGTTCCTGCTGGCCTCTAAGGTATTTGCCATAGAAAGCAAACTTCATATTTCCTAAGTTTTCGCTTAAGTAAGAAGCACTTCCGTGGATCATATGGAATTTAAGATAATCTTTGATCACAGGAAGGTCCTGAGCATTGATCAATTTATCAAAATTCTTATAGAATCCTAATTCGCTGATAATGACCTTATCCGTATTTACTCCTACTTTTTTAAGGTAACCAGGGATGTCTACTCCTTTCACCAATGCTGAAAGTTCAGCCATTGTTTTAGGATTGTACTGAAGTGTATTGTCACGGCTCTGTTCATTTGTCAGATAGGTATTTGCAACACTTTTTTCAAAGTTTACAATACCTTTTGCAGCCTCATCAGCATTTTTATATCCTAATTCTTTTAGCATTGAAGCTACATATTTCTGATATTCAGCAATAGCTTCTGTATTTTTTTCGTTTACTTTCTGATAGTAGTCTCTTCCTAAACCTAAAGTGGCATTTCCTAAATAAACGGCGTTCATTTTAGAATCTTTAAGATCTGCATCCACTCCCCATCCGTAAAGAATGTTCTCTCCTTCTTTCGTTACAGAAGTAAGGTAGTTCTGAAGATCAGCCATATTTTTAATAGCATCAATCTTATTCAGATTTTCCTGGATTGGTTTAATTCCGTCTGCATTTCTTTTCTCCATGTTCATGTATGTAGCATACAGATCCTGGATCTTTTTCCCTTCACTTCCGTCAGCAAATTTATCTTTCAGAAGAGAATTCAGGATGGTCATGGAATTGTTATCCGTATCCTCCGCCAGTTTGTTGAAGCTTCCCCATGTTGGTTTGTCAGATGGAATTTTGGCTGTTTTCATCCATGTTCCACTCACATAGTTGTAAAAGTCATCCTGAGGACGTACAGAAGTGTCCATCAGGCTAAGGTCTAAGCCTTTATCTGTGTTATTCACTGCTACTTTAGCAGCTTTTGCTTGTGCGCTCATAGTCGTCTGAGTACAGATCCCTGCTATTAAAAACAAAGAAAGCGTTATTTTTTTCATTATGATAACAATTTATAGAATATGTATGATTTATTTTGAATTTGTTACTTGAATATGAAAACAAATTTAAATAAATAACATGAAAGCTTCTTAAGTGGAAGTTGGGAGCAGGAAGCTGTGATGAAAATCCGGAACTTCCAGCCTCATTCTTCCTTCCTGCCTTTATTAGTTATCATGAAGTTGCTATCTCTTTTACATTTCCGGTTCTTTTCAGAACTCCCCAGGACTGCATTTCGCCTTTCAGTGCTTTTCTTAAACTTTTAAATAATACAATATACATCAGCCATCTATACCCGAATCTCTGTGGAATGATATACAGCAGATTGGTTAATTTTTCCCGCTGCATGATGAATGCCACTAAAGCCAGGGAAGCATCTACCAAAAGGAAGATCAGATAATAGATAAATATTTTGTCTCCGTTTCCGGAAAGAATTCCAAAGAACATAATCACATCTGCCATCGGCGAGAAAAATGGTATGATGTATTGGAATAATAAAATATTCGGCATCGCCCAAAGTCCCAATCCTTTATATCTGGGGTTAAGGAAAGTCTGTCTCTGTTTCCAGAACATCTGCATGATTCCGTAGGTCCATCGGAAACGTTGTTTTAAAAACTGATTGGCGGTTTCCGGAGCTTCTGTGACGGCAATTGCTCTGTTCTCGTTAGCCACCGTATATCCGGCTTTTAAAATTTTTACGGTAATATCACAATCTTCCGCCAGGGTATCGGATGAATAGCCTCCCGTTTCAATAACCACAGCTCTTTTAAATGCCCCGATAGCACCCGGAATTACAGTAATGCCATTTATGTGAGCATACGCCAGTCTGTCGAAGTTCTGACTCGTTGTATATTCTATAGCCTGCCATTTGGTAAGCCAGTTGACTCTGTTTCCGACTTTCACATTTCCTGCAACAGCTGCTATTTTTTCTTCAGGGCTTGAATTTAAAAACCTTGCAATCAGATATTTTACGGCATCCTGCTGCAGTTTGGTATCTGCATCAATACATACTACATATTCGGCATCGGTCTGTGATATTCCGAAATTTAAAGCAGTTGCTTTTCCACCGTTTCTTTTGGTGAAAATTTTCAGCTTCAGATGATCAGGAAATGCAGCTTTTGCTTTTTCATAAGTAGAATCTTTACTTCCGTCATCTACCATAATGATGTCAAAGTTAGGATACGTCTGTTTCAATAAGTTATGCAGGGAAGACACAATATTCACTTCTTCATTATAAGCAGGAACTATGATGGAAACTTTCGGATAAGATTTCAGAACCGGAAGCTCGCCCAGCTTTCTTTCTTTGTTTCTTTCTTTAAAAGCCCAGTATGCCATCAGCAATAATCTGATCAATCCTAATACAATGAAAATAGTAAATAATGCCACGAGAAAATGACTTACTCCATAGATAATGGTAGCCAAAACAAGGTTCAGCTGCATGATGTAATATGACTTCGTTTTAGGTACTTCAGGCATCAGTTCACTTCTGCTTTTGTGTAAGATATTGGTCAGGTTCGTAAAATGATAACCCTGTTTCTGAAGGGTCGGAATCAGAATCTTTAAAGCTTTTACCGTTTCTTCTCTGGTATCTCCTCCTGCATCGTGAAGAAGAATGATATTCCCTCTCTCCTGTTTGATTCCGGCTAATACCCTTTTTACAATTTCATCTGCTTTTATTCCCGGCTGCCAGTCTTCAGGATCTATATTTTCTCCAATATCAAGATAATTCTGCTGTCTGGCCAAAGCTACCGGAATAATCTCTTCCGAAGTGGTAGGTTCAGAGTCTGCGTTGTATGGTGCTCTGAACAGGATTGTACTGTGTCCCGTCACACACTCTATAAGCAAACGGGTAAGTTTCATTTCAAGCAAAGCTCTTTCCGGACTTACTTTTGCAACATTTTCATGGGTAAAGGTGTGATTTCCTATTTCATGTCCTTCTCTATAAATTCTTTTCACAAGCGGAAGGTTTTTTTCTGCATTTAAGCCTACCAAAAAGAAAGCGGCCGGAACATGATATCTTGACAATACATCCAAAACCTGCGGTGTATAGATTTCATCCGGACCATCATCAAAGGTAAGCACGAGTTCTTTCTGAGGAGCACTGCCATATTTCTTCACTTCATAAGAACTTGGATAGGTAACATAGTTTTCGTCTGTGATAATTTTCTCTTTCGGATCAACTTCCAATGCAATTTTTCCGTCATGAGGCGTATTCAGGACATCCAGCACTTCCCCGTCTCCAATGTAATCCACCATGGTCTGCCCTTTTACATTTTCCAATGTTTTTAAGTTCAGTTTGGATAGCCCTGCAAACGTAAGATCTTTATCATAGAAGTTCCATACTCTGCTGTCTTCACTTCCCAGTCTCCAGAGTGCAGTTCCTGCCAAAGGATATTCTGAAGAGAAACGCATTGTATTGAAGATAGAAGCCGCATCATTGAAAAATACAGTGTGGGTAAGATTTTTGGAATCCGTATAAGAATAATTTAAATTAAACGTATTGTCATTAAAATCTATAACCGCTTTACTGGCACTGGCTTTCGTAATTGCCTGCATATAAGTAACAGAAGTATTGTCATCCGGATTAGAGCTCCAGTCATAGCCATAAGCTCCAAGGCCCAGAATTATTTTTTGCGGGGAAGTTTGTTTTACAATTTTTCCTGTCTGCTGTTCGATCCATTTCTGAGAAGACACCGGACCGGCATCGCTTCCTGCAGAGTATTCATCATAAGCCATCAGCACAAAATAATCTACATAAGGATTCAGTCCTGGAATATTGTAATCATCATTGTCCGTCATGATATCCATGGTAACCAGTAACTGGTTTTTTCTGAAAGTCTCTGAAAGCTCTTTCATAAAAGCAATCAGATTTTCATCAGAATTCAGGTTCATATCTTCAAAGTCAATATTAATTCCTTTGAAGTGGTATTTTTTACATTGCTGAGTGATTTTTTGGATCAGATGAGTTCTTTTCTGAGGATCGTTAAGAACTTTTATCAGTCCTTCCGAGCGGAATTCTCTGTCAAAGTTATTACTCAGCATCGGCATGGCAGCCACACCTGTTCTTTTGATCACTTTATAGCCTTCCGGATCTACATTGGTTTTCAGATCTCCGGTTTTAGGATCAAGGAAAAACCATTCGGGGAAAACAAGATTCACGTGTCTGATATTTCTTTTCAGAGACATCAGAGACTGAGGATCCCAGGCTACATAAAATGCAGAACGGATTCCTCCCGGAAACTGAGCCCAGTTTCTGTTCTGATTTTTATATCTTTCTGCTCTTGCTTTCTCAATCTTGTCGAGATTGGTGTGAATTGTTTTTTCAGAAATAAAGCTTCTGAAACCTTTATATTCTTTAGAAATTTTATTCTCCTGAAGGTAAGGTTTATTGGCTGTAATTACTGCTTTATAATCTTCTTTAAAAGGAATTTTAGGACTTTTGTCCAGAGTCATCATCAGACCTAAAGCAAGAAGAAGCAGTACTCCTATAAAAATAAAGACACGGCTTCCCCATTGCACACTTTTCCAGCGTTTTTTGCTGCTGGTCTGAAAAATCTGTTTGGAATTTTCCACGATTTTGAAATTTATTGAATGGCTTTCAAAAAGCGTGAAAAACTGTATAAAAATTAATTAAAAAAAAATTAAAAAAACAATCCTCTATCTAACTGTTTATAAGAAGGCTAACCAAATCCTGAATCACCTTCTGGGAAACGAAATTCATAAAATCTACCCTTTCCAGATGCGGCATGTATAATTTTGAGGTTACTTCCTGATCATTGATTCTGATCGTATAGTAAACTGTTCCAACATCCTTACCGTCTTCTCCTTTCCCCGGACCCGCAACACCGGTTGTAGAAAGGGAAATATGAGTTTCAAACAATTCCTGACAGCCTTTTGCCATTTCCTGTGCCACCTGTTCGCTCACCACGGTAAACTGTTCTACGGTCTTTTCAGAAACATTTAAAATTTTAATCTTTTTCTCTGTGGCATAGGCAACCACTCCACCCAGGAAATATTTCGAGCTGCCGGAAACTGAAGTAATCATTTTTGCCAGTTCACCTCCTGTACAACTCTCTGCTGTGGAGATCGTCATGTTTCTTTCGGTAAGCATTTCTGCCAGAATATTTTCAATTTTATCCTCAGATACTGCAATGACATGGCCTTCTACCAAAGGAAGCAATTTCTGGATTTCTTCTTCTGTTATTTGCTTCAACTGCTCTTCGTTATCACCGGAAGCTGTCAGACGAAGCTTTACACGGGTTCCCACCGGAAGATAAGACAGTGCAATATTTTCCGGAAGTGCCAGTTCCCAGTCTTCAATTTTGTCCGCAAGGATACTTTCAGGAATTCCGACCACAGAAACAATCCGGGTATGGATATAATGCAGACTGAATCTTTGCTGTAAATAAGGAATAATCTGATCTTTAATAAGCGGTTTCACCTCATAAGGAACCCCCGGAAGGCTGTAGCACAATTTTCCGTCCTGTTCCATCATCATACAGGGTGCCGTTCCGTAATGGTTCTGAAAAACGATGGATTTGGTAGGGACAAATGCCTGTTCGCGGTTTCTTTCGAGAATATCTGCTCTTCCACGTCGTTCCATATAGCCTTTCAAATGATTGAATGTCACCTCATCCAAAGCAATTTCATCATCGAAATATTCAGCCAGTGCTTTTTTGGTTTTATCATCACGGGTTGGCCCGAGGCCTCCTGTTGTAATGACTAAATCGCCGGTTTCAAAAGCGGTTTTCAATGCATTTTTAATGGTTTCAATTTCGTCTGAGATCGTAAGAATCTGAATGACTTTTATTCCTATATTTTTAAGTTCAGTCGCAATAAAATTAGAATTGGTATCTACCGTATTTCCGGAAAGGATTTCATCACCGATAGTAATCAGAACAGCTTTTTCCATATGTTTTTTTGTTGAAAAAAATTCTATGCAAATGACGGAAAATTCTGTGGCAGCGGCAATATAAATTGATTTTTTCTATTTTTGAAGAAATTATCTAAAACTACAATACAAATTATGTCTAAATATGATGATGCTTCATGGCATTATGGCGGTGATTTTCCGGAAGGCCTTCCTCAGAAAAACGGGGCTACCCACACAGGAATGTTCCTGAACTGGTGTATCCATAACGATCTGATCTCTGATGAACTGAAGGAAGATGGTGAAGAGGAAATAGAAAAAGTAAAGCGAAGAGAAATAACCGGTGCTGAATTCATTATGGATTCCTGCGACGGAAAATTCTCAGAATATGACCTGAATGAACTGGGAAATCTTTTTGCAAAGGATTATTATGCTGATGATACCGATTTTGGAAACAGATACAGCTCATTCGCTGATGATTACGTGAATATTTTTGATGCTAAAGCAGAAGAAAATGACTATGAATATGAAACTTTCTATCACATTGAGGATACCTATGAAAATTATGATCTGATGAAACAGGTGATAGATCACCGTTTTGAAGAATGGAAAGAATATATTAACAGCTAAAACATAAAAGGGCAAAATTGTACATAATATACTTATCTGCATTTTTGCCCTTCCACTATTTTGCGATTTGGATTATTCTTTACTGATTATGTCTTACCCAGATCAGCTCATCGGTATTATAGCCGATTTTTTTTGCTTTCTGGAGGAAACGCTGACGGATACTTTCCGGAATGCTGGTGGTACGGGAAAGGATCCACAGATATTTTAAACTGCTTCCTGCCACAAGAGCATATTGATAGTCTTCATCAATATCTATGACGTTGTAACCGGCCCAGATCGGTTTAAAAAATGAAACTTTCAAACGGGCTTCTGCAGGATCTTTTACAAATTTTGCTTCCCCGATAGATTCATTCCATACTTTTTTAGTGTAATCATAACCTTTATTTCTTACCTGAATGGTACCATCCGGATTCTCTGTATACTCTGCAGTAACATTGTCCATGTTTTTCTCGAACCTGTAATCGAAACGGGCGACCTCATACCACTTGCCCAGATATTTTTTAAGATTAAAATTCTTTACCGCAGATGCTCCTCTGGGAATTCTTACAGAACAGGAATTGAAAATAATAAGCCCCAGTGCTCCCAATGAAACGGGAAGTATAATTTTATGAATGGTTTTCATGACAGGAATATTTTGGTGGTTATGATAGAACGTCAAAAATAATGCCTTTGGTCTGTTAAGGACCCATAAATTCTATGAAAATACTTTCAGGAAATTATCTTTAAAGCTTCCTGAAACCTCTATTTCCGTATCATCCGCCAGCATCACGGTTCCGCTTTTATGATAGGATTTTACAAAACCTGTATTAATGATATGAGACCTGTGAACCCTGACAAACGGGTTTTCCAGAAGATCATCAAAGTGTTTCAGAAACCGGCACACCATCTTCTTTGAACCATCGGTAAGGTATACCTGAGTAAAATTTCCATCCGCCTGAAGTCTTACAATATCTTCTGTTTTTACAACGTCAAATCCCTGTAAAGTTGGCAAAATCAGCTGCTGTTTCTCAGGTTTTAATTTCAGATTCTCAAGAAGGATCTTATTCCGGTTGAGCTCTTCTTTTTTCTCAAGGCTTTCCGCCACTTTATTCACTGCCAGAATCAGTTCCTGAATATCGATAGGTTTTAAAATATAATAGCTTGCTGATTTATTTAAAGCCTGTAAAGAATATTGTGAAAATGCAGTAATGAAAATGGTTTCATAGGAGAAATCTTTGGTAGCTTCCAGCACATCAAAAGCATTTCCGAAAGGCATTTCTACATCCAGAAAGACCAGTTGAGGCTGCTTTTCAGCAATTAACGGAACTGCTTCTTTGATATTTTCAGCTTCACCCAGAATTTCCACCTGCGGACAGTATTTGGTAAGATAGCTTCGTAAAACTTCTCTTGCTATAAGTTCATCGTCAACAATGACAGCTTTTATTTTCATTTGAACAGATTTTAGGTGGCAGATAACAGATTGCAGATGCAAATTAGTGATATTTAACCAATCGTACAATTGGTCCAAAACTTACAGTCCGCCTTAATCCTGCTAAGCAAGATTCATCCGGATAGTCACCAAAACTCCACTGTTATTTTCTTTATCCTTTATAGAGCAGGTGATGTCTTTTTTATACAGATCGTTCAGGAGCTGAATTCTTTCCAGTGTATTTTTCATTCCCCTGCCCTCTCTTGTTTTTTGATGTTCTGTTTTTTGCTTTTTACTTTCCTCAATACCTATTCCGTTGTCTTCAATAAGGATTTTAAGATGCGATTCACTTTTTTCGAAGCTTAATGTTAAAAATCCTTTTTCGGTTCTGTAACGGAGTCCGTGCCAGACAGCATTTTCCAGAAATGGCTGTATCAGCATTCCCGGAACCTGAAGGTTTTGCATATTCAGATTTTCATCTACTTCAATTTCGTAATCGAATTTATCTGCAAAACGGGTCTTTTCAAGCGCCAGATAATTTTGCAAAAGGTCAAGCTCCTGCTGAAAAGGAATAAAATCTTCGGTGGAATTTTCCATTACACCGCGCATCAGCTTCGAAAATTTTGTAAGATACTGATTCGCTTCAAGCTCATTATTGGTGGCTATAAAATGGTTGACACTATTTAAACTGTTAAAAATAAAATGAGGATTCATCTCTCTTCGCAGCGACTGAAGAGCTATTTTCTTATTTTTAATCTGAACTTTTTTCAGCATTCTGAAAATGAAAATAATAAGTCCGGTGAGTACAATCAACGCTCCGATCAGACTGTAATTAAAGACGTTTTTCTTTCTGATCAGTTCATCTTTCAACTCTTTTTCTTTTTCCAGCTGTGAAATTCTCTGTTCTGTATCTTCCAGAATTTTATTATCAACCAGGCTTCTGTCTTTGGAAACGAGATTGGGAAGTTTTCCCAAAAAGTCTCTGTATAACTGAACGGAGGCATCAATATTTCCTGAGATCGCATAAAGGCTGTCCAGCTTTTTTACACTTTTCTGTGCTTCCAGTGTATGACCTTTGTCCAGCGCAATTCCGTAGGCATTTTTTAAAAGATCTACGGCTTCCTCAGGATCATTTTTTTTAATATAGATATCTGCCAGTTCCTGAATCTGATTGACTTTTTCCTGCGAGTTTTCTTTTACAAAGTCTTCTTTCAAAACTTTCTTCTTGGCTTCAATAGCTTTTTCGAAGTTTTTGTTTTCAACATACAGGTCTGCCAGCTTCTGATTGATGGCAAGAGCCTGTTGAGGAGCTTCTTTTTTAGAAATTTTATAGGCTGTATTCAGGTTTTCTTCAGCACTGGAAACATCTTTCTGTTTCAGGTTAACATCTGCCAGCTGGCTGTAGCTTTCTGCAAGGTCTCCCTGATCATTTTCCTTTTTAGTCAGATTGATATTATTCTGAATCGCTTCTGCTTTCAGTTCGGGTGTAGGAGAAGAAAGTCTTGCCGCATCATTAGAATTCACAGCTTTACTTTTTTCGCTGTAACTTACCTGTGCAGCCATGCTGTAATTGCTGATAGCAGGAGTTATTTTATTCTGTTTCTCCTGTGACTGGGCTAATCTTCGGGTTGCTTTCTCGATATTGGGCTTATCATTGAGCTTTTCATACAGTTTTTTCGCTTTTGTATAATACTCTTCACTTTTGGGAAAGTTTCCGCTATTGAAAAATGTTTCACCGATATTATAGTAAGAATCTGCTTGGGCAGGCTCATTTTTGGTGTCCATTGCTCTTTTCAACTTCTTTGTTTCTACCTGCACTTCTTCCACAGCAGCACTGCTGTTAGTAGTGGTTTGGGAAAAGATTGTATTTCCCGAAAGCACCAATAAGAATAG
The DNA here is from genome assembly GCF_050470705.1 of Chryseobacterium sp. NRRL B-14798. Taxonomy (NCBI): domain Bacteria; kingdom Pseudomonadati; phylum Bacteroidota; class Flavobacteriia; order Flavobacteriales; family Weeksellaceae; genus Chryseobacterium; species Chryseobacterium sp. NRRL B-14798. The sequence goes on from NZ_JBFLUL010000005.1 coordinate 3,930,354, forward strand.
AGTAAAGAATTTAAGCATTTTCATAAAACAAAGATATACATATATATAGTCTGCTCAAAAACTATTCACCAAGTGAAAGTTCCATTTCACCAAGTCTCCAGGATTCCGGTTACTGATCTGTGTAATTTTACATCAGAATTAAAAATTTAAAAACAGGAAATTATGAAATTGAAACATTTTTTATTAATCGGAATTTTAACTCTTGGAAGTTTTGTAAACGCTCAGGAAGTAAAGAAAAATGCAATTGAAGTAACAGGAGTGGCAGAAATGGAAGTAGAACCGGATGAAATTATCTTCAGTATCGGGATAAAAGCTGATAATAAAAACGATCTGGCAGATAATGAAAAGAAATTATTTGATATTTTGAAAAATGCAGGGGTAAAGAATGAGGATATCAAATTCAAATCCATGTATCAGAATATTTACTCTAAAACCGCTAAGTTTTCCAAAAATTATCACTTTAAAGCCGGTACAAAATCAAACCTCAGCAAAATCTTTGAAGACCTGAATCAAAAGTGGGTAAGCAGCCTGAATATTGCGGAGGTAAAGAATACCAAAATTGCAGATTTCAGAAAAGCAGTGAAGATCAACGCTTTGAAAGCAGCCAAAGAGAAAGCAGACTACTTACTGGAAAGTATGGGTAAAAAGACAGGAAATGCCCTTGAAATTGTAGAGATAGAAGATTACACCAGCGATATGATTATGCCGGCAGCCTACAAAGGAAGAGCAAGCAATATCCAGCTGGAAATGGCTGATGCTCCGGTAGATTTTTCTTTTGATAATATTGAAAACATCAAGCTGAAATACAGCATTAAAACAAAATACGAAATCCTTTAAAATAACAGATTTGAGAAAGCTGCCTTTTGGGCAGTTTTTTTGTTTTTTACTATTGGGTTATTGCGTTTTTGACTGAAGAAAAATACCTGTCGATCTATTAAAGTTTTTCGAATGGTAAAGGCTTCGACTCCGCTCAGCCTGACAGTATTGAAATGACACATTAGATTATTACGATCACATATAATCAGATCCTTCCGTTTTTATTATCCACCAAGTGAAACCTTCCGTTCACCAAGTTTCCCGATTTCCAGCCTTAAATAAAGATAATTTTACTTCAGGAATTTAAAATAATAGGATTTAAAAATTTCCGATTACAACAAATAACCAATAAAAACAACAATATGACAACGTTAAAAATCTTAGCACTTGCAGCCGGTACAGCTTTGTTAAGCTCCGGAAACATGCAGGAAAACCGCTCTGCAAATAGTAATACTGACAATCATTTACCGTTACAAAAAACAACATTAATTCCAGTAACCTCAACGGTAAAAGACAATAAAATTCAGGTTGCTCTTCTCCTGGATACTTCCAATAGTATGGACGGATTGATTGATCAGGCAAAATCCAGACTGTGGAATATTGTGAATACACTTACCACTCTTAAGTACAACGGAATGGCTCCCGAGATCGAAATTGCCCTTTATGAATATGGCAACGACGGAATCCGTGATGAAAATTACATCCGCCAGGTAACTCCTCTCACTCAGGATCTGGATCTTGTCTCTGAAAAATTATTTACCTTAAGAACCAATGGAGGCAGTGAATATTGCGGTGCAGTGATCCGTGATGCCTCTGCCAACCTCAATTGGGATGGGAATGAAAAAAGTATGAAACTGATTTATATTGCCGGTAACGAAGCATTTGATCAGGGAAAAATAAATTATAAAGAGGTTGTTTCAAAAGCAAAAGCTAAAAATATTTACACCAACACCATTTTCTGTGGAAGCCGCGAAGAGGGAATCCAGACATTCTGGCAAAACGGAGCATCCCTTGGAGGAGGAAAATATTTCAATATCGACAGCGACAGAAGAGTGATGTATATTGAAACACCTTACGACAAAAGAATTTCTGAATGCAATGCCAGGTTAAATGATACTTATATCTACTACGGAAATCATGGCTCAGAATACAGGCTTAAACAGATCACACAGGATAAAAATGCAGAAGCCCAATCGGCATCCAACCTGGTGGAAAGAGCAGTTGCCAAATCCAAAAAGAACGCTTACAAAAATGATCACTGGGATCTGGTAGATAAAGCTGAAAAAGATGCCGGATTTATTGCGACAGTAAAAGAAAGTGAACTTCCTGCAGAGTTGAAAGGAAAAAGTAAGGAAGAAATTCAAAAAGCGATTGCTGTCAAATCAGCAGCACGTGATACAATTCAAAAGGAAATAGAAGAACTTTCCAGAAAACGCAAGGCTTATATTGATTCCGAAATGAAAAAAAGAGGAAATGATGATTCTGATGATTTGGGAAAAGCCATTGAGAGCTCAATTCTTGAACTTGCGAAAAAGAACGGGTATAGTTTGTAGTTAAAGCGGGTTAAGGCCCGCTTTTATGCTATTCGGCACCATTATGATAAGTGCTCTTTATCTTACAATAATTTAGCTTAGATTCTTACGGAATGACACAATTGAAATAATGATTTATGCAGTCAGTATATCATTCCGTAGGAATCTAAGTAACCTTTTTACACCTGGCATTCGCAAACCTGAAGCTTAAAATATGTAGAAGATTCAAAATCTTTGTGACTTTTGTGGTAAGATCATCTTCCAAACTTAAAATATCTTGATAACGGATGCTTTTTGCCTTTCATAAACAAAGAAGTCATTTCCATTCCCGCGACTGAAAAAGTAATGCCGTTTCCTCCGAAACCCAACACAAAATAAGAATTTTTAAATTTTTTATGCTCGCTGATATAGGGTAAACCGTCTTTTGTTTCCCCAAAAGTTCCAGCCCAGACAAAGTCTGTATAGAAATGATAATCGGGTTTTATTTTCTTTAATGTTTTGATGATCTTTTGTTCTTTTTGATCTAAAATAGCATCACGCTTTTCTGCATTATAAAAATCCTCATCTTCGCCTCCTATTAAAAGCCTTCCGTCATCAGTAGTCCGCATATAGAGATAAGGAGTATCGGTATTCCATACTAATGTGCTGCTGATGTTTTTGAACTTGTCTTTATCAATTTCAGAGACGGCCGCATAAGTACTTTTCAGGTTGACAAAGTTTTCTTTGATCAGGTTTTTGCTTTCATATCCTATACAGTAAATCATCTTTTTTGCTTTGATCTGAAATCCGCTGTCCGTGGTAACCAGATTAAATCCTTTACGCTCCTCCACTTTTACCATTTCAGTTTTATCAAATACTTTCAATCCTTTCTTTGCATTATGCATGAAAAGCTCATGAGCGAATTGAAAAGCATCAATGCTTGCACCTTGTTTTGATAAGATTCCGCCATAGGTATTTTCAAATCCGAACTGTTTCAGAACACGACCTGCAGACAGCCACTTTACTTCAAATCCCGCAGCCTTTCTCGCCTCATATTCTTTTGTCAGCCATTCCAGATCTTTCTTTTTAGAGACATAATACAATGATTTTTTGCGTTTGAAACCTGCTTTGGATCTTATGGTTTTTGTGATTTTTTCCAGGGTATCAATAGCATCGCTACAGGCCTTATAGCTTAAGACCGCACCTTTTTTTCCTATCTGATCTATCAGCTCATACAGAGGAATATCTATTTCGTACTGTAACATTGAAGTGGTGGCGGAAGTACTTCCGTTGCAAAGTTCGCGTTTATCAATCAGGATGGTTTTGTACCCGTCTTTTATCATCTGATGAGCAATCAGGCTTCCCGTAATCCCACCTCCTATAACGAGAACATCACATTCTTCATTTGATTTTAACGATGGATAAGATGCTAACAATCCGTTTTTTATAAGCCAGAAAGGTTCATTTGATTTGAGATTCATATTAATATTTTACACTGAAACTAACAACATTTATACCTTTTTTAACAATTTTCTACTAAATTATGGTGTAATTATTGTTATTCTTTTAAACTGAACCACCATAAAATATTTATTATGATAACAATTATTCCAGAAGCCCCGGAGAATGTTGCGGCATTCAATGCGACGGGTGAAGTAACGAAAGAGGATTTTGAAAAACTGGTAATTCCGCGTGTAAAAGAGAAGGTAGAGCAGTTCGGTGAGCTGAATTATTTATTGTATTTGGATACCGATCTGGATAATTTTACCATGGGTGCATGGCTTGAAGATTTATTGTTGGGACTGAAAAATCTTACCAACTGGAACCGCTCAGCCATTGTTACGGATAAAGAAGGGATACGGAATTTTACCAGTGTTTTCAGTGTTCTGATGCCGGGAGAGTTCAAATCTTTCCCAAAAGAAAATTTATACAATGCCCTCTACTGGTGTAAAAACGGAGATGAGGTAGAGGCATAACATTTATTTGATAAAAAATCGCCTGTTTCTTACTGAAACAGGCGATGTTATTTTTAACTGTGACTTCTTTTTATTTATCACATGATACGCATTCTGCAGCCATCTCTTCTTTCTCAGTTTTTGAACCATACAGGTACATATATCTTACACTTATAACCAGTCCGATAAAGGTCATCCCCACTCCCACCAACGATGGATAGTTGAATGAATAACCATATTCCAAAGGAATTCCTCCAAGGAAAGCTCCCATTGCATTGGCAATATTGAAACCGGCCTGCATAAAAGCTGCGGCCATCATTTCACTTTTCGGGGCAGCTTTCATCATCATAATATTGATGGGTGATGCGATAGACATGGATAGAGCGCCACACATGAACGTCAGTACCAAAGCAATATTTTTATATTCTGCAAGGAAGAAAACACCTCCGAGAGAAATCATCATCAGGAAGATCAGGAGTACACAGGTTTTTTCAGGACCTAATTTATCCGAAACAACTCCTCCCACAAGATTTCCTACTACCATTCCGGCTCCGGCAAGTACCATTACATAAGCCATCTGGCTGCTTTTGATCCCGGCAACAACAGTCATTAAAGGAGTAATATAGCTCAGCCATGTGAACAATCCTCCAAATCCAATGGCTGTAATAGCCAATACCAGCCACGACTGTTTATTTTTAAGGAATTTCAGTTCTTCCATGAAATGGGTATTCTGGTTGGATTCCAGATTGGGAAGCCACATTTTTAAAAATAAAATGGCAAAAAGACCAATCACTGCTACAATCGCAAAGTACAGTCTCCAATGGAAGGTATGCCCGATATAGGTGACCAGAGGCACCATTGCGAGATTGGCAACCGTAAGCCCTGTAAACATCATCGATATATAAAATGCTTCTTTTCCTTTTCCTGCCATTCTTGAAGCCACTACTGTTCCTACACCGAAGAAGGCTCCATGCGGAAGTCCGGACATAAAGCGGATAACCAGCATACTGTTGTATCCCGGTGCAATAGCCGAAAGCGCATTAAATAATGTAAAAAGGATCATAAAAGCCATCAGGACTTTTTTCGGAGGGAATTTTACAGAATATCCAATCAGGATTGGAGCTCCGATAACCACGCCCATGGCATATGCTGAAATCAAATGTCCGGCTTGCGGAATCGTAATCTGTAATGTTTTGGCAATATCCGGCAGCAGTCCCATGACGGTAAATTCCGTAGTTCCTATCCCTAAACCACCAATTGCCAGTGGTATTATTCTTTTGTCAATCTTCATTGTCTCTAAATCTTTTTCTGAATTAATTTCCTTCAAGTTAAAGGATCACCTGAGTATCTTTATTTTGAAAGTGCAAAAATCGCAAGAAAGTTTGAATTTCACTCCTACTTGAATGATAAAAATTTGCTCCATATTAACCTTTTTAATTAATTTTAAATTCAGAAACAATCAAATAAGAACAAAATGAAGATCCAGAAAGAAATTATTGAGTTTGAAAAAGGGAAATCCTTCAAGCTATTTTCTCCTTCTCTGAAAAACTGTTTTTTCTGGCATTATCATCCGGAAATTGAACTGGTATATGTAGAAGCTGTGAACGGAATCCGCCACGTTGGTAAAAACATTTCCGGCTTTACAGACAGTGATCTTTTACTGATTGGTTCCAACGTTCCTCATCTTAATTTTGACTATGGTATTCAGACCGAATGCAGGCAGCTTGTATTACAGATGCGGGAAAGCTTCCTTCAGGACATTATTCTTCCTGTTCCGGAATTTGAGAATATTAAGAACCTTTTGGAACGGTCCTATCTCGGACTTTCATTTTCCGGAGAAACCAAAATTACAGTTGTTGAAAAACTACAGGCTATTAAAGATAAAAACTCTTTTGAATCATTGGTTGGGCTGATTGAAATTCTGCAAATCCTGGCCCATTCCGCCGAAGTGAAAGAACTGAATAAGGAAGATACCCGGATCAAATGGTTTTTGAATGATAAAATCAGAATGGGAACCATCTACGATTATATCCACGAAAATTATGACCGGAAACCCAATGTCAATGAAGTGGCCCAGGTTGTCAGCTTGAGTACTCCTGCTTTCTGCCGGTATTTTAAAAAGCAGACGAATATGACTTTTACTGATTTTGTTAACAATTACAGGATCAATCAGGCTAAAATATTTCTGCTGAAAGATCAGTCTGTAACGGAAGTTTGTTTTCAGGTAGGTTTTGAAAGTCTTTCTTATTTTAATAAATTGTTTAAGCAGCATACGGGAGAAACACCTTCCGAGTTTAAGAAGAAACATTTCAGACCGATTGAAATTAATGGGAAGATTGGAGTGATTAAGAAGGATACGACTTGTTAAGTAATTTTTGTGATTGCGGACTAAAGTCCGCTGCTATGGATACTTTTGTGAGTGTTGTATCAACCACCCCGTCAAAAATTCTTTGAATTTTTGCCACCCCTCCAAAGGATGGGAATGATTGCAGCCGTTATTGTAACGATTGCCACCTTCATTAGTAACCACTAATATCTGCAACCTATCACCTATAATCTGCTACCTGATCCCTGCTACCTAAAAAACAAAAAACCGCTCATTGCTGAACGGTCTGTATTTTTAGTGAATATGTTTTTCTGCGTGGTAAGAACTTCTTACAAGAGGAGAACTTTCAACGTGTCTGAACCCTAAGCTTCTGGCGAAATCCCCGAACTCATCAAATTCTTCAGGCGTGATAAATTTCTTTACCGGAAGATGTTTTTTAGTCGGCTGAAGATATTGTCCAAGGGTGATGACATCTACATTGGCATTTCTGATATCTTCGATGGTCTGGAAAACCTCATCTTTAGTTTCTCCCAATCCAAGCATTACTCCTGTTTTGGTTCTTCTTTGTCCGGCTTCTTTCAGATATCTTAATACTTCAAGGCTTCTTTCATATTTTGCCTGGATTCTTACTTCTCTGGTCAGACGTTTTACCGTTTCCATATTATGAGAGATTACTTCAGGAGCTACTTCTACTAATCTGTCAAGGTGTTTTGTGATACCCTGAAAGTCAGGAATCAATGTTTCCATTGTGGTTCCCGGAGAAATTCTTCTTACGGCATTCACTGTTTCTCCCCAAAGAATAGATCCCATATCTTTCAGATCATCGCGGTCTACAGAAGTAAGCACGGCATGTTTGATCTTCATTAACTTGATGGATCTTGCTACTTTTTCAGGCTCATCCCAGTTTACGTCAAGTGGTTTTCCTGTTTTTACACCACAGAATCCACAGCTTCTCGTACAGATATTTCCTAAAATCATGAAAGTAGCTGTACCTTCACCCCAACATTCTCCCATGTTCGGGCAGCTTCCGCTTTGGCAAATGGTGTTTAATTTATATTTATCAACCAAAGTTCTCAGCTCTCTGTAATTCTTTCCGGTAGGAAGTTTTACGCGGATCCATTTTGGTTTTTGAACGGTAGTGTCTTGAACTGAATTTTCCATTTCTAAAATTGAAGTTCAAAGTTAAGGATTTTTTAATGGAAACCATCAACCGGAAATATTGATGAAACTGATCATCCGAAATTCATTTGTATATTTATGGCTCCAAAATATTCTTATGAAAAAAATATTCTTCCTTTTATCCGCGATATGCGGAACATTTTCTCTTGCCCAAAAACAATTTCAGCCTGCAGGTTCCACGGTTATTGAGACTGTAGACGGAGATCTTGATAGTGATAAAATTCCTGAAAAAGTAATTATCTACAACACAAAGGACACTACTGATATGGGAAACATCCGTGAAATCCAGATCCTGAAAAAGGTTGGCGGTGCATGGACAATCCTTGAAAAATCCAGAAATGCTGTTATGGAAAGCAACGGCGGAGGTATGATGGGTGACCCTTACAGAGAAACGAAAATAGAAAAAGGAATTCTGATTATTTCTCAAAACGGCGGAAGCAGCTGGAAATGGGATGTTACAGACCAATACAGATTTCAGAACGGACATTTTGAACTGATAGGAACCTCCTCTACTTCGGGAAGGCCGGGAGATTACTGGAAAGATATAGATTTTAACCTTTCAACAGGACAGCTGAACTATTCCAAAGAAGTAGAAAATACAGCTGAATATGGTAAATCCTTAAAGGAAACTTATATTAAAAAAGGGCTGAAAATTAATTTGCAAAACAGGAATCAGGAAAAGCAGCAGAAAATAATTCTTCCAAAAACAAAAGAAGAGGTTTATTTCTAAATAAAAGTCGTGGGATGTAAGTTTGGGCTGAAGCCAATTGTAAATCTTGTTGTTCTGGCGAAGGAAGAATTTTATTGATGAACAAATTTATGAGATTCTTCACTCCATTTCATTTCGTTCAGAATGACAAGTCCGTTTCTATTGAATAATATTATTGAATTTAATGATCATCAAACTCATTATTTTTCAGGAGTTCTGCCAGGACTTTTTTGGCCCGCATGACCCTTACTTTGGTATTGGCGACTGAAATTCCCAATTCATCAGCAATTTCTTTGATACTTTTTTCTTCAAAAAATCTCAATCTGATAATGTCCTGATAATTGGCATCCAGGGATTCTATGGTTTTGATGATTTTCTTCTGTTCCTCTTCGGAGATAAGCAGTTCTTCCGGTGATTTTGCGTATTGGTTTTTGACCTCATCAAGATTTTCAACAGCGTCTTCGTTGTCGCGGTTTTTCTTTCTCCAGAAATCAATCACGGTATTCTGGGCAATGGTAAGCACCCAGGTTTTAAACTGAAAATGAGGATCGAACATATCCAGTTTTGACAGTACTTTTGAAAAAACATTGACAGTAATTTCATCGGCATCATTTTCATCTCTCACTTTCTTCATAACAAAGGAGAAGACATCCACCCAAAAAACATTGATGAGTTTAGTCTGGGCCTTCTGGTCTTTATCCTTGGCCTTCTGGATGAGCAGGAATAGCTGTTCGTCGTTCATTAATAACAAATATAGATTATTTGGGCTGAAAAACAAAGTATAGGAAAGGTAAAATGGTAAAAAGGCTTTACCCTTAATACTTCGGAATTTACTATCTTTGCATCTTAAAATTTTAAAGTTAAAAATCAATGAATTCCTTTATAGAAGAACTGAAATGGCGTGGTCTGTTTGCCGATATGATGCCAGGAACCGATGAACAACTGAATAAAGAGGTAACTACTGCATATATTGGTTTTGATCCTACCGCCGATTCTTTACATATCGGAAGTCTTATCCAGATAAAAATCCTGGCTCACTTCCAGCTGCATGGCCACAAACCTATTGCTCTGGTAGGAGGTGCTACTGGAATGATCGGAGATCCATCCGGGAAATCTGCTGAAAGAAATCTTCTGGATGAGGAAACTCTTTTACATTATGTAGACTGTTTAAAGAAACAGCTTTCAAAGTTCCTTAATTTTGAAGGAAATGAGCCTAACAAAGCTGAGCTGGTAAACAACTACGACTGGATGAAGAATATTTCTTTCCTTGATTTTGCTAAAAATGTCGGAAAGAATATCACGGTCAACTATATGATGGCAAAAGATTCCGTAAAAAAAAGATTCTCAGGAGAATCCGGTGCAGACGGAATGAGCTTTACAGAATTCACGTACCAGTTAATCCAGGGATATGATTTCCTTCATTTATACCAAAACAATAATGTGAAGCTTCAAATGGGAGGTTCTGACCAGTGGGGAAACATCACTACAGGAACAGAATTGATCCGTAGAAAAGCTCAGGGTGAAGCTTTTGCTTTAACAGTTCCTTTAATTACGAAAGCAGACGGTTCCAAATTCGGAAAGTCTGAAAGCGGGGAAAATTACTGGCTGGATAAAAAGAAAACTTCTCCTTACAAGTTCTACCAGTTCTGGCTGAATGCTACGGATGAGGATGCTGAAAGATTTATTAAATTCTATACTTTCTTAGGAAAAGAAGAAATTGAAGCTTTAATTGAAGAACATAAAACAGCCCCACACGAAAGAAAGCTTCAGAAGAAACTTGCGGAAGAAGTTACCGTTTGGGTACATGGAAGAGAAGAGTATGAAAAAGCATTGAAAGCTTCTGAAATTCTTTTTGGCCGTTCTACTGCTGAAGATCTTGTAAGCCTTGATGAGGAAACTTTCCTGGAAGTTTTTGATGGTGTTCCTCAGAAAGAAATTGCAAAAGCTGATGTTCTGGGAGTGAATATTGTTGATCTTCTTTCTGAAAAATCAGGGTTCTTGAAATCTAAAAGTGAGGCACAAAGAGAGATTAAAGGAAATTCAATTTCTGTCAACAAGCAAAAAGTAAATGATACTTTTACAGCCAATGAAACAGATCTTATTGATGGTAAATTTTTATTGCTTCAAAAAGGTAAGAAAAGCTACTTTATTGTCAAAGTAAGCTAATCTGAAACACTATATAAAAATCGGCGCTGGGATTCATCTCAGCGCCGATTTCATTTCCTAAATAAATTTAATATTAAAATGTATAGCTTGTAGTAGCCGACAAATATTGTCCACTGGAAGTTCCTTCTTTCTTCAGTTCTCCGTCTACCCAGATCTGAACTTTCAAAGTTGCAGAAGCATCCGGTCCGACAGCGTTTACTCCAACGGTGGCATTGTATGCTCCCGGTTCTGATGTTACCTCAGGGCTGCTCCATGTTGTTCCGCTAAGACTTGTTGCAGTGGTAGGGTTACCGTCAATTCCGTACACCGCTACTTCAATATTACTGCCTGAAGAAGCGATTGCTTTAAAGACCACTTTATGACTTTTCCCTGCTCCATTCACATTGTTGTCGTCATCATCGTTACTGCATGACACTGTAAATCCAATAAGCATTGCTGCTATTACTGCAACGAATGCGCCTCTTAACAGCTTATTCATACTCATTTTTTTCATAATCTTTTGTTTAAATTTTAGTTACTATATTGAATATTCTATGATCCATGATTTGATATCTGCAAAGCTATGAGCATCACCTACGTCTATCAATCCTGAAAAACCAGTAATTTTTTCTACCTAAATTCCGGTATTTTTTATGCTAAAATTTTTAATTAAATTGAGCGTTTAAAAAAATATTTTACAGAATTGATCCATAATGAAGAGATTACTTGTCCTGTTAAGCCTGTTTTTGTCTTTGGCATTACAATCCCAGCAAATCATTCCGCTTAATGAGAAATCTTATATAGACAGCTTACAAAGCATTACAAGAGGAAATCATCCTGATACTTCAAAAGCAACGGCCTTTTTCCTTTTATCTAATTATTACAGGAACAATGATTCTGTTTTGAGTAAAAAATATCTTTCCAACGGAAAAATACTGGCGCAAAGCCATCCTTTTATTTCAGCCAAATATTATTATTACGAAGGACAGTATAATCTGGACAGGAATAAGAAGAAAGCTGCTGTTTCTTATCAGCAGGCTATTCAGTCTCTATCAAAATTTAAAAATGAAGAATCCGATTTTCTTCAGGCTCTTGCCTGGTACAGCTACGGAGTTTCGCAAAAGGATAAAGAGGGCTATATTCCTTTGGTTAAAATCATGCTTGAAAAGAGTATTCCGTTGGTTGAAAAATATAAGAACAGCAGAAACCTGGGATTCCTGTATACTCAGCTTGCCGTTATTCTTACTTATAATGCCCAGTTTAAAAAAGCTGAAGGTTATAATAACAAAGCCCTGGAAATTCTTGAAAAACAATATCCGAATTCTGCTGAGCTATTTTTTACCTATCTCAATTCTGCCAACAATTTCTGTTATCAGGCTAATGGGGATCAGGCTGAAAAGTATTTGAATAAAGCCGAAAAGCTTATCAGGGAATATCCTGAATCTTCATCCAATGCTTTTTATTATTACAGCAAAACCCTGTTGTATATTACCCGGCAGAAAAATGAGGAAGCTCTTCCTGTAATAGAAAAAGGGATTTTTTATACCAGAAAGTACAATCAGAATCTCCTGGCTCAAATGTTTTATTTCAATAAGTTTGACATTTTAAAGAAACTTAAAAGATATAAGGAAGCTAAGGCTACCCTGGAAGATGTTTTAACGGAAAAATCCCTGGCTATTGATCTTAATAACAGAAAAACTTTTTATAAGCAGCTTTCCTTGCTTAATGAAGAATTGGGAGATACTAAAGAAGCGCTCCTGTGGGAACAAAGATATTCCAAACTCAACGATAGTTTGAATACAGAAAATGTAAAGCTTGAAATCAACAAACTCGAAACTAAATTCAATACCGCTGAAAAAGAAAGAAAAATAGCAACTTTAAATGCTGAGAAAAACCAAAAAGATCTGGAAGTTAATAAGAAAAACTCTTATTTGTGGGGAATGGGTCTTGTTTTATTGTTGGCGTTAAGTCTTCTGATCTTCCTGTTTATTATTTTCAGAAAAAACAAAAAAATAAATGAACAGAGAATCAATGATATTAAGCAAAAGGAAGAATTATCGTTAACCAAAGCTATTCTTGATGGTGAAGAAAGGGAAAGAGAACGTATCGCAAGGGATCTTCATGATGGCCTTGGAGGAATGCTTGCGGGTGTGAAAATCAATTTTTCTACCTGGTCTTCCAGTCATTTAAACCCTGAAAAAGATCAGGAGTTTTATAAAATTCTCGGACAGCTGGACAGTTCTGTAAGTGAACTCCGCCATGTGGCCAGAAATTTAATGCCTGAATCATTGCTTAATTTTGGTTTGGAAACTGCCATCTGTGATTTGTGTGAATTTTACAGCAGAAAAAATCTCGAAATTGACTTTCAGGCTATTGATATTGATAAAGCTTTACCTTTAAATATCCAGCTTAATATTTACAGGATTGTACAGGAGTTACTGGCCAATGCTGTAAAACATGCCAAAGCCAGCAGTATTCTACTTCAATGTTCACAGTCCGGCGAAAATTTTCTCATTACGATTGAAGATAACGGAAAAGGATTTGATAAAAATATAGAAAATACCACCAAAAGTATGGGACTTCGCAATCTGAAAAACAGAGTCAACTACCTGAAAGGAAAAATGGAAATCAATTCTGACCACCAGGGAACAGCAATTAATATAGAACTCAATATCAATGGAGAATGAAAAAATAAATATTGTCATTGTAGATGATCATCCTATTGTCATTGAAGGATTAAAAATGATGCTGAAAAGCCAGCCTTTATTTAATGTAGCGGGAAGTTTTGCATCCGGTGAGGAAACACTGGGTTTTATCCGGTCAGAAATGGTAGATATTGTTCTTCTGGACATTTCGCTCCCTGATTCCAACGGTACAGATCTCTGCAGAGAAATAAAAAAAATATCACCCAATACCTCTGTCATTATGTTCAGCAACCGTTCGGAAAGAAGTATTATTATGCAGTCTATACAAAACGGAGCAAGCGGCTATCTTCTTAAAAATACGTCCATTGATGATCTTGTAGTATCTATAAGAGGGGCGCTTTCCGGAGATATTGTTTTCTGCAATGAGACCAAGCAGATAATCAGCCTTCCTTCTCAAAATATCCTCCCTGTTCCGAGGCTCACTAAAAGGGAGAAACAAATTCTACAGATGGTAGCACAGGGGAAAACAAGCAATGTAATTGCTGAAGAACTTTTCTTAAGTCCTCTTACCGTAGACACCCACCGCAAGAATCTGCTGCAGAAATTTCATGCAAAGAATTCAACAGAATTGATCAGTCTGGCTGTACAGCAGGGTTTGATTGAAGAATGAAAAAAAACCGCTTTGAAAGCGGTTTCTTTTATATAATGTTTAAAATAATTTACGGTTCTAAGAAGCTGTAATCAATAGAAGCAACTAATACACCTTTACCTTTTTTCTTAACAGTTCTTACTACTTCTCCATCAATGTAAAGATTGATTGTTAATTCAGAGTTATCATCCGGCATTGATGCGTTGGCATCAAGATTCAGTTGTGCCTGGCTGGAATTCACAAAGAATTCACCACTTGTCCATGGCGAAGTTACAGGAGACTGTGGAGTATTGTATATGGTGTTCTGCGTTGTACCTACCTGTGTTACAACACTTATTATTTCTCCTCCGGAAGTTGTCTTCACTTCGAATTGAACCACATGATCCTGAAACTCTTCATCGTCATCTTTTTTACAAGAATTGACAATGGTGATTACAGAAAATAATAAAACGAATAAAAAAGAAAGTCTAAGTAAACTTTTTGAATTGTAAAATTGCTTCATTTCTCCAAATAGATTTTTTAATGTTTCAAATATAAGTTTTTTATTAATATAAAAATAACTTTTATGAAAATTTTCCAATAAAGATTTCCAAATAATATCAAATCAATAAAAATAAAAAAATCACGAAAAATTCAAAAATACACCACAGATAATTAATCATTACACATACATCATCGTGCAGCAGAAGTTCATTGTATGAATAATAAAGTTAAGATTCTGCAGGTATTTAATTATCTTTGCTGTATGAATTTAGATTACTTAGTAAGAGAGCCGGAACATATTACTTCCCAAACTCCCATTCTTTTTATGCTTCATGGCTATGGCAGCAATGAGCAGGATCTTTTCAGTTTTAGAGAAACGCTTCCCAATGACTGGATCATTGTAAGTTTCAGGGCTCCCCGTGATACTCAGTTTGAAGGATACTCATGGTATGATATCAATTTTAATGATCCCGAAAATTTTATCGATGTCCCTCAGGCCAATGAATCTTTACATGCAGTTCTGGAAAGTATGTTGAAGATTATTAACCACTATGGACTTACGGAAAGCAAAGCTCACCTTTGCGGCTTCAGCCAGGGAGGAATACTGTGCTACGCTCTGGCTTTAAAACATCCTGAGCTTTTCAATCGTGTTGCCTGTATGAGCAGCTATCCTGAAGAAAAAATTCTGGACGGTATTGTAAAAGATAAAAAGAAACTGGAAGGACTTCGTTTCTTCATTTCTCATGGTACGGATGATGCTGTGATACCGCTTGAGTGGGGAAGAAAAGCCGCAGATCTGCTTTATGATCTCAGCTGTTACTTTACGTTCAGAGAGTATATGAGCGGACATGGCGTCAATCAGAAAAATTATATGGATTTGATGGACTTTTTTTCAAAATAAACAAAGACTGTTTTGAAATAAATTCAACAAAAAAACCTACATTATTGTAGTTTATATAAACATTCCAGCTTTTGGAATGTTTTTTTATTATCATATAGATAAATTCAGTAAATTCAGTAAATGAAATTTAGATTGTTTTTACTGGGATTATTGCTTAGCATTTTTGTAAGTGCCCAGAACACTTTTGAACTAATTAATACTAAAAAAGCGGTTATTCCTTTTCGGTTTATCAACAATCTTATCTTTATCCCTATCAATGTTAATGGTGCTGATCTTACCTTCCTGCTGGATACCGGAGTTTCGGAAACCATACTTTTTAGTCTGGAAAATAAGGAAGTAAAGCTAAGCAATATAGAAAAAGTAAAGTTTTCAGGTCTTGGAGGAAGTTTAAGTATTGACGGCCTGAAATCGGAACGCAATATTGGCAAAATAGGAGATGCTATTGTCAATACCTCTATGTCTCTTTACATTATTATTGATGAAGAGTTTAATATTTCGCCTCATGTAGGAATTCCTGTAAATGGAGTGATTGGCTATCATTTTTTTAAAGACCATCCTATTTATATAGATTATACATCAAAGAAAATAACCGTTTATGAAAATATTGCCCTCCTGGAAAAGAAAATCAGACGGTTTGAAGAGTTTCCCATTACCATTGAAAAGAATAAGCCTTATTTGCATGCCGATGTAGAAATGACCAATGAAAAGAAAGATTCAAAATTACTGATTGACCTTGGAAACAGTGATGCTATCTGGCTCTTCCCTGCTCTTATTAAAAATTTCGTTTACAACAGACCCAATATTGATGATTTCCTTGGCCGCGGTTTCAACGGAGATATCTATGGCAAAAGAAGCAGAATTCATAATTTTTACCTCGGAAATTTTAAATTTGAAAAGCCACTTACTGCTATGCCGGATGAATTTTCTATCCAGCATGTTAATTTGGTAGAAAACAGAAAAGGTTCCATAGGAAGTGAAATTATGCGTAGATTTACTGTAGTTTTTGATTATCCCAATCAAAAGTTATATCTTAAGAAGAACAGAAACTTTGACGATCCTTTTCATTTTAATATGAGCGGACTGGATTTCAGACAAGACGGATTGGAATGGCAGCAGGATAGAATAAATATTGAAACTCAAAAATCAGCTAAAGTAGTAAATGAAGTTTATAAAGAAGCTTTTCGGTATAAATTCAGTCTGAAACCTATATTCTCCATTGCAGGAGTAAGAAAAGACTCTCCAGCCTATGAAGCAGGCCTTAAAAAAGATGACAAAGTTCTGAGCATTAACGGAGAACGAACTGCAGACATGACTCTCGAAAAGATCATGGAACTTATGAAGTCCAGCGAGGGCAGAAATATTACCATGATCATTCAAAGGAAAAACGAAGAACTTACATTCCGCTTCATGCTTGAAGACCCAATTCCTTATCAAGAATAAAATATGAATACTGAAGAAAGCACCTTAGACAGAATAAGAACCAGACCCAGATTTAAAATGTTTACTCATCTTACCAAAGAAGAGTATGCTGAAAATCTTAAAAAATATATGGAAGAGCATAAAGATGAATTTTCAGGAAATATTAATAAGGAGGTTGCTACCATTTGGGTAAAAACAGAATATGATAATTACTGGAAGCCCTGCCTTGCCTTAAGGGTAGAAATGGAAGATGAGCATACGGCAATACGCGGAGTATTTGGCCCTAGCTCCGCAGTGTGGACGTTTTTTATGTTTCTTTACTTTTCTTTTTCTATTCTGTGGATGACATTCTTCACGATGTATTACGTGGAGAAACAGATAAAAAGCGCCGAATACCCATGGGCACTGAGCGCTTCTTTTGTCATGTTATTGTTTATTCTTCTTACGTATATTGCTGCAAGATTCGGGCAGCATAAAGGTAAGGAGGAAATGATCAAACTTAGAAAATTTGCTGAAGAATCTACTTTGCAATTTGAAAAGAAAATCAATTAGATAAAGGTTCTGCAGGCTTTTCATTCTGAACAGGTGCAGATGCTGCTTTTGCTGCTTTGATAGAATCCACCACTTTTTCTCTGTTGCTTTGTTCTTTAAGCATTTTTGGAACGTCCGGCTCTAAAAGCTTCGTCAATTCTTCAACGGAAATATTGTTGGCATTAGGATCGTCCAAAAGATTTCTCCATGGTTTTCTTCCTCCCCATTTGTAATCTCCGAATACCATTACCGCTGTTCCTTTGGCTTTTGTTGTAGCACCGCCGGGATTCAGAATCCAGGTATCTGCATAAGAATACAGCCATTGGGCATCTTTCCTCAGCAATCGGAGACATGAGTGGGAAGCAGGATATCCCGGAAGGGTATATTCATGCCATCCAATTCCTCCGATATTGTGAATATTAAAGTTATAAGGAAGTTTCCATTCAGTACTTACCGTAGAAATGGCAAGTTTCTTTTTCCAGTTGGCAAAAGTAAGCCCTCTTGTGGTCTGGGCTGCTTTTTTACCCATACTTGTCGGGCCCCATTTTACAAGACTTCCATTGGAATATACAGCAAAAGCCTGTATAGGATATGAGAATATGACAAACTTTTTCACTCCGCTTAATACATCCAGCTGCATTGGAAACGGTGAATATGCCATCAATGTTGTATCTATTTTTGCAGGAACAACCAAAGTATCGGCATTCCATTTACTTTTAGAGTCCAGCCTGTTTAAAGCTAAAATAGCAGTTCTCTCTTCTACACTGTATTTCTTGCTGAATTCTGCATACACAGAATCACGCATTTTTTTATCCTTCGGAAGAACAAAGGCATTATAGAAACCATTCTCCTGCATAACAGGCGGAACAGATTCTTTTTTCACTACAGGAACAGAATCTTTCTTTATGGAATCCTTTTCTACCTCCGAAGCTTCCGAAGAAGCAACAGTATCTTTAAAAGTATCACTTATCTTTTCTATTTCCTTTTTACAGGAAATCAAGAAAAAAGCGCATAAACAGACATAAAGAAAGGATTTTTTCACAGATATGTTTTTCATAAATAAATCGGCCATTTAGTTTGGCTACCCAGTACAAATATCAGACCTAAATTTGAATCATAAAAGATATTCTTAAAAATACCGT
Source organism: Chryseobacterium sp. NRRL B-14798 (assembly GCF_050470705.1). Taxonomy (NCBI): domain Bacteria; kingdom Pseudomonadati; phylum Bacteroidota; class Flavobacteriia; order Flavobacteriales; family Weeksellaceae; genus Chryseobacterium; species Chryseobacterium sp. NRRL B-14798. The sequence goes on from NZ_JBFLUL010000005.1 coordinate 3,948,765, forward strand.
AAAAAAACGGAGGTTTAAGGATTGCAAATGAGGAGTTATAGTTAGTTCATTTTTATAAGGTTAGAATTCCAGACAGGGATTCCGGGAGTCTCACATAAACATTATTCTCCTTTCCAGTTCTTTTTGAAAATAGTTTTACACCAAGATCAGTTTACATTAAAAAATTCAGTATAAATCTCACAATACATAAAAAAGCAATCAGCAACAGTATGTAAAACTGAACTTTATTTACTTTTCTATTCCCGAATTTCCAGACGAGAATTCTGTCAATGATAAATTATCACTTTTACAGGAATGAAATTGAATAGTAAATGGAAGGGGGGGGGAAATAAAAAAGCCTTCTATTTCTAGAAGACTTTTTTTGCGATCCGGACGGGACTCGAACCCGCGACCTCCGCCGTGACAGGGCGGCATTCTAACCAGCTGAACTACCGGATCAATTAAAGTAGCATTTGCTTTTAACTGGTGCAAATATATAGCTTTTTTTAACTTTTCCAAAGAAACCTATTTCTTTTCTTTCAAAGCAATCTGTAAAATACACATTTTCAAATATAAAAATTAAAGATATAACTGCTATTAGACACCTTTATTTTAAATTTCACTTAGAAAATTTAAGAAAATAGATTATAAACACACACAAAATCAACATTCCTGTTACTTTAAATTCTAAGATGATAAATTCCCTGTACTATTTAACTACCGGGCTTATTCTGTTTGTTCGATAACTTCAACAAATTTTTTACAAAGAATGGACTTGTCATAAACTGTTTCAGCCAATTTTCTTGAATTTTGTCCCATGCTATTTACCACCTCAGGATTGTCCTTCAAATAGAGTACTTTTTCTACAAGTTCTTCCGGACGGTTGGGGTTTACATAATATCCGCAATGGTATTTTTCAGCTATATCTTTCGTCCATCCGGCGGAGTTTACAATAATCGGTTTTCCTGCAGACAATGAATCGAAAAGTTTGTTGGGAGAGTTGGTATACAAAATCGGAATATCCAGAAAGGAAATCATAGAAACATCGGAAAAATTAACAATCTCAGATACGTCTGTCATAGGGAACTTTCCGAGAAACTTCACATTTTTAAGGTTGTTTTTCTCTACTTCATCTACCAAATCCTGTTCGGTAGAACCACCTCCTACAAACAAAAATTCTATATCTTCTCTATCTTTTAATAACTTGGCAGATTCAATAATTGAATGAGCTCCATTTGCCAATCCCAGAGACCCAAAATGAACTATTTTGAAGGAATCTTTTTTTAAACCAAGCTTTTCCATCAGTTGATCGTTTTTTCCCCTAGGCCAGAATTCGTCCATTTTAGCCATATTAGGAATCATTGATGTTTTTTCTTTTGGAATATATTTTACGACTCCATCCTGCATACCGGGAGAAAGTGCAATAACACGGGAAGCGTTTTTATAAATCGTTTTTTCCAGCAGACGAGTTGTTTTAATTGTCCAGCTGTTTTTTATGGCTCCCATTTGTATAGGCACCTCAGGCCAGAGATCCCTTACTTCAAAAACAAAAGGTTTCTTTTTAAACCACTTTAATATAAGTGCCGGAATACCTATTGTAAGAGGAGTAGATGTAGCAATCACCAAATCAATATCTTTCTGTTTCCATCCTACTACAGATGATTTGTACATAAATTTCAGGAAAGCCTTTAATCTTCTGGAAACACTCATATTCTGGTCATAGTCTTCTTTTATATAAACGACTTCAATACCATCAATGTTTACCACTTTAATATCCTCTGAAAATTTCGATGATGAGGTGAGCATAGTAACTTTATGCCCGTTTTTAATAAGTTCTTGTGCTAGCCAATACGATCTTGTTCCTCCGGGTTCCTGAGGAGTTACGAAATATTGGTGGATGTATAATATGTTCATTATTTTTTTTCTGTATATAATTGTTGGTATACTTCAGCTATTCTCTTCCAGTCATGATTTTCTAACAATTGCTCCATATCAAAACTATAATGATCTTGTTTTTGGATTAAACGTTCAAGCGCCCGTTCGATCGCAGAAACAGAAATGTCTTCCACTTTTTCCCCAATAGAATCATCATAAAAACCGTCGATCCCTTCATTTTGTGTGTACATCACCGGTAAACCCTGCAGAAGGGCTTCTATATACACCAGGCCAAAGGTTTCTGCTTTGGAAGGCATTGTAAAGAAATCACTTCGTTCGTAGTAGGATTTTAAAACAGGCAGACTCTCAACTTTTCCTACAAACTCAAAGGAAGGGTCGTTTTTAATAGAATCAAGGATTCTTTTCTCGTCATTTCCTCCTCCTCCAATCAGTGTTAATTTTATCTTATTCTGAACCTTGTGATTATAATTCTTAACAGCATTAATAAGGTTAAAGACATTTTTTCCCTTATTAAATTTCCCTATATAAAGCAACTGAATGCTTTTTTCATTCTTAACAACATTCCTTTTCATCACCTTTGATTCGATCCAGTAAGGATCTACACCATTTGGGACCACTGTGAGTTTTTGCTGTACATTCTCCAGGATATGAGACAGTCTTGAATCTTCAAGCATTCTTTTTTTATAGACTGCCGAAATGGTTATGATCTTATTCGCATTCTGAAGAATTTTTTTTCCGTAGCCTCTTTCGTGCAGAAAATATTTCAAAAACACATTAAGATCAGTATTACGCACTGCTACTATGTAGGGAATATTATATTTTTTATGAAGTTCATAGGCCGCTCCGCCATCGCTGTACCATGTGTGAGCATGAATAAATTTGACAGTCTTGAGATCTATTTTTGCTTCAATGTCCCGTACAATTTTTTTAATTTTTCTCTTATACAAAACCCGATCTGCATATTTTGATAAAATATGGCTGTAGATAATCTGAGAGCGGTTATTTTTAAAATTTATTTTATTTTTTCCTATTCTGGAAGCCTCCCGAAATGGATTGTATACAATCTGCTCCACCCCGTTACTATCCAGCTCCCTCACTAAATTTTTATAAACTGTGGATCCTGAGTAATCGTTTGTAATGTGAAGTATCATTATGGATAAATTGAATTAAACTGCAGCTCTAAAGAGGAATTGTTAATTTTATTACTATAATTTGTAAGGTTTTTCTCGACCAAAGGATATAAACTTGTATCAAAATAGATAAGTTTCATCCAGCCATCCGATATTTTCCATCCTGTATTTTGTACACTTGGATTTGTAGTACCGTCTACATTATCAGCAATACTGTCTCCTTTAAGAATCTTAAGCTTCAGGGTATTGCAGAGGTAACTGAAATTAAAGTCGGTCCAATTGGCATTTCCCAATTCTTTTGCCTTTATTAAATATAATACGACATGATTTCCATGTGATACATCCTGTATAACGGGCTTATAATTCTTAATTTTCTGTAAAGCCTTACAAAAAGCATCCGGATACGTACTGTTCCATGTATAATACAAAACGCTACCTGTGCTTTTGTTTAAGATCAGTGCTTTTTTCAGCTGCTGATCAAACTGATTTACAAACACGGAATATGAGTTTTTATTAGATTCGTCATATTTCATCAGATATAGTGCAACAACTGCCCAGTTTGCTCCGGTATGAAGCCTCTGATGAAACAATAAAGAATAATCTCCATACTGGCTAAAACTTCTGGCTTTCCATTTATCGAAAGAGTATTTTAAACCACTTTCTATCGCCGGCTGATAATTTGTATACAGTTTATTCTTAGCTAAAATATCCAAAAATTCGCCAATGTATCTGAAAAAATATCCTTCTGAAATTAAATGCTCCTGTCCGTTCACTTTTGCATTCTGATTACCTTTTCCCACATTCATCACCCAGCCATTTTTTTGGTAAGATGTCTTTGAATTGGTGTCAATCAGGATTGGTTTTATGACAGAAATATTAGTATCAATATATTTCTTATCTTTTGTTTTAAGATACATATTGTTATTGGCATTGATAAAATATCCTAATGCCATGAAATCGTAAGTATTTTTACTTACCGACGACAATTCCATTTTTTGCAAACCATAGCTTTTGGATGCCTGCATATCTGCATTATACCTGCTTACTCTGTTTTGCTGAGCATACGAAAAGCTAAACAGTAGTACCGCACTAATCTTTATAAAATCACTTAAATATTTCATAATTATTAATATTATAATTTTGAATCAGATTCTGTAACTGCTTATCATTACCTCCATCGGCAACGTTTTCCTGGCTTAGTTTAAAAATTGAATTTTTATTTTCAATGGGAATCAGGTTTGAAAAATAATTGGATTTCACAGTCTTTGTCTTATTCAACTGAGCCATCATATTCAGCCAGACATCATCCGCCATAAAACATAAGCTGACAAAAGCCTCTTTGTTTAAAACTTCTTCACTAAAAAAATTAGTCTTATACAAAGTTCCTCCCCCACTTGTGTGAAATAGATCAAATGTCGGTCCAAAATTTCCAAAAACCTTTTTCCACTTAGAATATCTGCTTATTGTATCATCATCATTTCTCACAATTTTATGTGCTCTGTGACAACAGATTGTATCAGGAAATTTTTCATGTAAATCCATTAAATCTTTAATGATATTTGATGGATAAAAGATATCATCATCTATTGTTATGATAACGTCATTTTGATATTCTTTAAAGGCGTAGTAATATTTTTTATGAGACCTGATATCTTCGTCTACAAATTTTATTTCCAGTTGATTCTTTTTATAGTACCCCATCAAATTATCCGGTATATCTTTTAATTCATTCGGAAACTGATCTTTTGCCAAATACAATACAATTTTATTTGGAAGCTGACTTTGACGTAACATACATTCTATAACCATCCATAATTTGGATATCCTTCCCGGGAATGTTGTCAATGATACAATAATATTTTCCGACGATTGTTCGGGTAGTACTATTTCTTTTTTAGTGTTTTTAAGATATATCGGAAAGACAAAATTTGAAAACTTTCTAATAGAAAATCTCGCTAAAGACTGAACTTTAGTAAGTTTTCTTAACGATGAATATTTTCTATCTATATAATCAATTAACATTTTTAGCTATCGTTTTATAAAATGATGATATACAATAAAGACTTGCTAGCCAAATCCACATGTAAGGATTATTTAAATAAACACTATTAATTGTAAACGCCAATGGCATTACAAGTAATGATCCTAACAAAATATAGTTTGGAATTTCACGCTTTTTAAAATTTTTTTTCGGGTTAAAAATTTTATATAACAATAAAAGAAATGTAAAGAAGACAACAATTCCATATTGAGAAAGTAATTCTATAAATAAATTATGGGGTACCAAGATAGGATTTTTCGTCATTTTACTGGCCGTTTCAGAAAAATTACCAGCTCCGACACCCAGAAATTTTGAGTTTATAAACATATCGATACCAACATTAATCATTTCCTTTCTGGAATTGTCTTCCAGACCTTTTTGTTCAATTCTTGTCTTTAAATAAGAAAATGATGCATTATTCATTACATATATATAACCTGCAAAAGATACTATTATCGAAATGAATGTATAAATAATGGTTTTGCTTATTGACTTACTGGAATAAAAAATAATATATATAATTGTAGATATTAATAAGCACAGCATCGTTCCGCGGCTTGCATTAGTCAGTACAACCCAAACGATTGCTAAAATAAAAAGGATATAAAGTATTTTAAAAAACTTGCTTGAAATAAACTTAAGTTTGGCTAAAATAAAAGGGAATGAAATTGCCAAAAGGTGATTATACAAATTATAATTTCCAAAAGTAATAGCGGCATATTTTCTGATAGTTCCCACACCTCCTAATACCGTATCATCTCCAAATTTAGAATTGGAAAAGTGCAAATTGAAATTAATTTCTATAATTGCTATCGGAATACTTAGTAATACAAATATAACCCAGCCATTGATCAGTTTATTTAAACTTAAATACTTGCTAAAATTCAGTATTTCAATGAAAATGATAAAATTTATTAATGCATAGGCAAACTCTTTTAAGGATTGGTCATTATTAAATGTTAAAAATAACATTGACAATACGCAATACATGATAAAAGAAAAGAAAAACAATAAAACCTCTTTTCCTTTTATCAGTTTTTTATTTAAATCCCTTATTAATAAGGGTAAAAATAGGATAGCAAGAATTCTCGGTGCCTGTAACATACCACCGTATAAACCAAATATTTGTGAAATGATTAATATTGGGGTTATATTTTTCTTTAGGTAATTCATCTATTAATCAAATTATCCAATCTTATCAGAAGGAAAATAAAATTCCAATTTTTATAAATAAAAACCGATTTGGAAGGAAATAGTTTTCTTTTGATATATTTCACAATAAAAGAATCATACTCTCTTGTAAAAACAAAAAAGTCTTTTTTACTGATACTATTTAAAAGATCCATAATTTCATTTTTTTTCATATTGCTTTTATGTAAAAAAATGAACAGCAAACTAAAATAATAGTGATGTCTGTTTATGATGAATTTTTCAGGAAAGAAATCTATTATATCTTTCTTATTATATAATTCTAAAATTTTTAAAACTGATTCTACATTTTTTATAGTCTGCTTTTTTTTCATGATTGACTCTCCCCTTTGTACATAGTTTACGAAGATATTGTCAATAACTTGCAGATCAGGATTTTTACTATAGACTTGTGTATTAAATAACACATCCTCATAGATAGCTCCTTTTTCAAATATGATCCTATGTTGATCCAAGAACTTTTTTGAATAGATCTGTGTCCATGCCTGAACACCATAGTTATTGTATTTTAACAGCAAATCGTGGCCACTGATCTTTTCTTCATTTTCAAATTTTTCAAATTTGACAATTTTATTTTCATAAATTTCCTGATAATTAAATAAGAAAATATCGGTCTCTTTATTGATTTTTTCAAAAAAGATATCAATACTCTCACTTTCAATATAATCATCTCCATCAACAAACCAGATATATTCACCTTTGGCTATTTTATATCCGGCATTTCTGGCATCAGAAAGCCCCCCGTTTTCTTTTTCCAGGATGACAATTCTTTTATCCGCTTCTTTATATTTTTTACAAATACTGATACTATTATCCGGAGATCCATCAATTACCAGGATCAGTTCAAAATTAGCAGAAGTATTTTGTATTATACTGGCAATACATTTTTCTATATAATTCTCAACATTATATATTGGGACGATAATTGATAAAAAAACATCATTCATTTACATTCTCTATTAATGGTAGGTAAAACTTCCTTATCTCCTGAGGATTATATTTTTCATAGTTATCATTACTCAATAACTCATCTATTGCTGTGTTTGCTTCCTCTACATTTTTAACAAACTTGATATATTTTAAATACTTAATCCAGTTGTAAGTTCCTATAACTTTCTGATTATAATTCGAAAAAACCACGCATGGTGTTCCTGTAATGATGCAAAGAACCATTCCATGTAGTCTGTCAGTGACCACTATCTTTGCCTTAGAAAATTGTAACAGCTTATTAGTCAATATTTTCTTTCTAACAGATTTTATATCTAAATCTGTTATTTTTTCACAATGCATATCAGAATTAATTATTTTGGCAAATCTTTCTTTTAAGATTTGGGTAATTTTATCTTTATCATCTGCTGTTAATATTGATTCCTGATCATTTCTGATTACTTCCAATGCATATTCCCGCTCATTTTCAAAACTATATTCAGTGTAAAGAACAATATCAGGAGTCAGAATGACTTTGTTTTTTGGAAAATATTTTTGCATTAATTCAAATGATTTTTCCTCCCTGGCTGTCAAAATCAAATTTTTATGTTTTCCAAAAATATCTTGTGTTCTTTTTAATTCAGATTCACCAATCTGATCATTTGAATAATAGATCGTTTGTGGAAACAGTATAATTTTATTTTCAGGAAAGTTTTGAATTACCATTCTCCTTAAATTTTCTTCCCTCATGTATTCATTCCCGAAATTGCCACCTCCATGAACAAATATCAAATCATCAGGCTTAATAGTATTTCTGTACTTTTCTATAAAATACTTCATCTGAGACTGATTGATCTCAAAAATATGATACCCGGGTAAGTTTTCCTGAAAAAATTTTAGCTGCCCCTCGGCAATAGCGTGATCTCCAATATTAGTATGAGTAGGAGTCTGAAATAAAAATAACCGCTCTGAACTGCAATTAGAAATTTCATCAGCAATTTTATCTACTCTGGCATTATTCTGTATATTATTGATAATTGAATTTGCTTTATTTTTTATTTTGTTAAATAAATCCATATTTATTTCTTTATTTTTTTTATGATTGTTTTCTTAAACTGTTGATACTCTTCCCGCTTAATACCAATAAGAATAATTAATACCAACAAAATAATCTCAGCACCAATGGTTGAAGATATTGCAAAAAAGTAGCTGTTGAAATCTAATTTTTTTATGACCCATACCAGAATAAAACAAGAGAAAATAACCAGGAAGGTCTGTTTTAAATAAAGTAGTACATCTGACCAATCATATTTCAATTTATGATTAACATAAAGAAAACGAAATATGAAGGTGCATAAATTTAAAATAACATTTAAGCTCATAATATATACAGGAGAAAAACCTAATTTTAAGAATATATATGCCAGCGGAAGATTTAATAATAATATCAATGAAACACCTAATTGATAATTTCTGATATTTCCAATGGCATTAGCAGACATCCAAAATGGTCCAACTATGGCATTGATAATAGAGCCTATAATAACGATCTGAGTGAAGCTTACAAGATATTGAGGTAAGTTGACACCCAGCCATAATTTTAAAATGAATTCGGTATGTAATAAAATCGGTATTGATAAAACTAAAAATAGAAATACTGAATATTTCGAAGTATTTAATACTAATCTTTTATGCGTTTCCAAATCATTCGAAGCATAACTTTGAGTAATTTGTGGATTGAATGCTACCTGCATATTGGAAACAAAACTATATAAAACACTATTTACCTGATTCGCAATACCTAAGGCAGCATTTACAGTTACACCGATGAATATATTCATAATCATATTCAATCCCTGTGTTGAACTTAAAACAGCCACTTGTCCGAATAAGCTCCAACCAGAAAAAGATAATAATTCTCTGAATAGTTTTTTGTCAGAAAAATAATGGTAAGCAGTTTCTTCCTTAAAGTTCCTATAGCAATAAATTTTATAGATTACATTAATTATAAGATTGACCAGTAATAATAAAAATGAATACACTATTAGCTGATCATATTCAACAAAAAGAGATAATAAAAATACAATAGCTAGTTTTAATATAGTCTCTACTATACCCAGATAGGCATAGAAAGACATCCTTTCATTCGCGAGTATGGTAGCATTGAAGGGTATTCTAATGATATTAATTATTGTTGTAATTATAGAAAATTGAAATACAAAATTCGCTGCATTAAGCCGGTTAACTGGAATATTTAATTTGTAATTTAAAAACCACAATCCAATAGTCTCCGACAAAACCAATACGATAATTGAGATAATTATATGAATATTTAGACTCATACAAAAAACTCTATTAACTTTTTCTTTGATTTTTGAAGCTAATTCAATATTTAAAAATCGTTGAGTAGCACTTGTCATTGCATTATTTAAAAAAGAAAATAATACAACTACCCCCGCCACTAAATTATATATTCCAAAGTCATCTACTCCTAACTTCTGTAAAATAATTCTTGAAGTATATAAGGAGATCCCCATATTGATGATCATCCTTATGTAGAGTAATATTGTATTTTTTGCGATCTTTTTTGTACTGGACAATTTATTTACTTTTAATCATTACCAAATAGATCCCTTGTGTACACTTTTTCCTGTACATCAGCAAGCTCCGGTGCATTGCGGTTAGAAATAATTACATCGCATTCTTTCTTGAAAAGTTCTAAATCTTTTACTACTCTGGAACCGAAAAAAGACTCTTCATTAAGGGCCGGCTCAAACACTTCCACTTCTACTCCCTTAGCTTTAATCCTTTTCATTACTCCCTGTATGGCAGATGCTCTGAAATTGTCGGAGCCTGCTTTCATGATCAGACGGTAAACACCTACCTTTTTTGGTTTTTTGGCAAGCACAGAATCTGCTATAAAGTCCTTACGGGTCCTGTTGGCATCTACAATTGCCTGGATAATATTATTGGGAACAGCGTTATAATTTGCCAAAAGCTGTTTGGTATCTTTAGGCAGGCAGTATCCTCCGTATCCAAAAGACGGATTATTATAATGTGAACCAATTCTTGGGTCAAGCCCAACACCTTCTACAATCTGGCGGGTATCCAGTTCATGGATCTGTGCGTAGCTGTCTAATTCGTTAAAATAAGCTACCCTCAATGCCAGATAGGTATTTGAAAACAATTTAATGGCTTCTGCTTCGGTAGGATTAGTAAACAAAACCGGAATATCCTTTTTTACCGCACCTTCTTTCAGTAATTCTGCAAAAATCCTTGCCCGCTCGCTCTGCTCCCCGACAATAATTCTCGAAGGATATAAATTATCATATAAAGCTTTGCCTTCTCTCAAAAATTCCGGAGAAAACACTACATTATCTAAATGCATTCTGCTTTTTAACTCTACAGTATATCCCACCGGAACTGTAGATTTAATAATAATTACAGCCTCAGAATTATACTCTGCAATTTCCTTAATTACATTCTCAACACTGCTTGTATCGAAATAATTGGTAGTGGGATCATAATCTGTTGGAGTGGCAACAATAATATATTCAGCCTTATCGTAAGCTTCCTTTTTATCTAAAGTGGCTTTGAAATTAAGGGGTTTAGTACTTAGAAACGTACTGATCTCTTCATCTTCAATAGGAGATTTTTTAGAATTAAGCAATTCTACTCTTTCCTGAACAATATCTAAAGCTACAACTTCATTATGTTGGGCCAATAAGACGGCATTAGACAAACCTACATACCCTGTTCCTACGACTGCTATTTTCATTCTTCTATTTTTTATAAACGATTATCGTATTTCTCTAAAATTCCTTTAACATCATATAAAACTCCTCCTTCCTTCAGATATCGGGAAAGATCAATATTCAGGAATTCATCATGAGAAACTGTGAGAACAATTGCATCAAACTGTCCTTTCACATCTTCAAGAGAATTGGTAGATTGTATACCATATTCGTGCATTACTTCTTCTGGATTTGCCCACGGATCATACGTTGTAACTTCTACAGAATAGTCTTCCAGCGCATTGATAACATCTGCAGCTTTCGTATTTCTTACATCCGGACAGTTTTCTTTAAAAGTGATTCCAAGATTCAGTACTTTGGCATCCGTAATGTTGATTCTTTTCTTAATCATTGTTTTTACCACCTCGGAAGCTACAAACTGCCCCATGGAATCATTCAGTCTTCTTGCCGTAAGGATAAGCTCAGAATAATATCCTACATCCTGCGCTTTTTGGGCAAGATAGAAAGGATCTACTCCAATACAGTGTCCTCCTACCAATCCGGGCTTGAATTTCAGGAAATTCCATTTCGTTCCCGCTGCCTCCAGAACTGCGTGTGTATCAATATCCAGGAGATTAAATATTTTGGCAAGCTCATTCACAAAAGCAATATTGATATCACGTTGTGAATTTTCAATAACTTTTGATGCTTCAGCTACTTTGATGGTAGGTGCCAAGTGGGTACCTGCTGCAATTACAGATTTATATAATTCGTCAACTTTTTTACCAATTTCCGGTGTAGAACCCGAAGTTACCTTTAAAATCTTCTCTACGGTACGTTCTTTATCTCCCGGGTTGATTCTTTCAGGAGAATATCCTGCAAAAAAATCCTCGTTAAACTTCAATCCTGAAACTCTTTCCAGCACAGGGATACATTCTTCTTCTGTAACACCGGGATAAACAGTAGATTCATAAATAACAATATCCCCTTTTTTCAATACTTTTCCTACTGTTTCAGACGCTTTATATAAAGGCGTCAGATCCGGACGATTATGTCTGTCTACCGGTGTCGGAACAGTTACGATATAGATGTTAGCCTCTTTAATATCTTCCAGATCAGATGAGCAAAGCAATCCTTTTGATGAGTTTGAAAACGGATTATCTTTCACTAAAACCGGCTGCAGTACTTCATCTTCTACTTCCAAAGTGGAATCTTTTCCGCTATTCAGTTCTGCAATTCTGGCCTGGTTGATATCAAAACCTACTACGGCATATTTTGTTGCAAATAAACGGGCCAGTGGTAATCCTACATACCCCAATCCGATTACCCCAATTTTATTCTGTATATTCATATTAAATGTGATGTTCTTACTTTATTTTAATGTTTATTTTGAAGATAATTTGATTTATTTATTAAAAAGCTTTTGCCACCAGTTTTTCTTCTTATCAGCTGTATATCCATAACCATAGCCATAGTTGTAGCCGTAGCCGTAACCACCAACATTTTTAGAAACATCATTGATCACGAAAGAAACGTTTGATATTTTTGATTCTTTAACCAGTTTATTGGCAAAATCAATTAATATTTTTCTTGACACTCCCGATCTTACCACGTATAATGAAGCGTCGGCTGTATCAGAAATACTCAATGTATCTGAAACAAGCATCAGCGGAGCAGAATCAATCACAATATATTCGTAACGGGACGACATCTCACTGATAAGCTTCTGATAACGGCCGTTGGAAAGAAGCTCCTGAGGATTTGGAGGAATAGATCCCGCATAGATTACATCACATTCAGGATTGGTATCGGAAGTATGTATAAGGTCTTCTACATCTGTAGTTTCATCATATAAATATTCCGTAAGACCGGCATTCTTAATACGTTCATCATCATATCTCTGGATCTGCGGATTTCTGACGTCCGAACCAATGAGTAATGATCTTCCGTTTTTGCTTCCCAATGTCAGAGCAAGATTTACAGAAACCAGCGTTTTTCCTTCTCCTTTCACAGAAGAAGTTACCAGTATGACTTTCGCGGAATCTTTCTTAGGAAGTAGAAATTTAAGATTGGAAACCAATATTCTGAATGCTTCAGCCAGCTCTGAGAAATCGTTTTTCTGTACAAGGTGATTCTGATTATCTTTAAGAGAAGGAATATCTGCAAGCACTCCAAGTGACGAATTTTCTGAAATATCTGTACGGTTGTAGATTTTATCATCCCACATGAAGAAAAGATAGAACACTCCCAACGGCAGCATCAATCCTAATAGAACTGCAGCCAGAAGAATGATATTTTTCTTAGGTGAAACAGGAACATCATCAGTATAAGCAGGATTTACAATTTTAGCTTTCGGAACATTAACAGATAGATTGATCGCATTTTCTTCCCTTTTTTGTAAAAGGAAAAGGAAAAGCTGCTCTTTAAGGTTCTGTTGACGCTCGATACCTCTGTAGATTTTCGACTGTCCCGGAACTTTTTCAATCATTCCTGTGCTGGCAGAAATCTGGCTGTTTACCTGCGCAATAGATGCCTGGATTGTTGCTTTCTGCTGACGGATGTTATCTCTTACGATTTCTTTTAGTGAAGAAATTTCTTTATTCATTTCTATCACTGCAGGGTTTTCATTGGTAGCCTGCTTCAAAGTTTTATTTCTGGTGATAACCAGCGTATTGTATTGTGAAATTGCCTGTTCCAAAGAAGGGTTAAGTCCTAAATTTGAAGGCATAAGCTGATTATCTCCTTTTGAAGCTTCATTTTGAAGGGAATTAAGAAGATCCAGCTGTGTTTGCTGCTGAAGAAGCTGCTTTGTGTTCTCGTTTGTATTTTGAAGCGCCAATTGAGCCTGAGCCTCTAAGTCTACGATTTTGTTACGGTTCTGGAAGTCTTCTTTCTGATTCTCAACTCCGGAAAGATCCCGTGAAATAACTTCTAATCGTTTATCGATAAACTCCTGTGTATTTTGAGCCTGTAAGTTTTTATCTCTTAGCCCATCCAGATTATATTGTTTGGTTACTTCATTAAGGATGGCTTCTGATTTTTCGGGAACAGTTCCCACGATGCTGATGTCCATAAGCATCGCTTTCTGATCCGGAAGATCCACCTGGATTTTCTTTTCTAAAGATTTTACCTTCTCTATTGGATTCCAGAAAACAATTTTATACTTATCTTTAAAGGTAAGGCCCGGAACTTTTTGAAGAACTACAGTTCCAAAATCAAGTGTCAGGTTTTTACCAAAAGTTCCCTTTACTTTTTTGTTTTCCTTATCCTCCAGAACAAATTCATTTCCATTTACTTCTTTTACTTCATATTCGGAAGAAACAAATTTCTTGACATTTTTATAAGAAATAATTTCTGCAACAATGGGTACCCGGGTAAATAATTCAGAATCCCTTATCTCACCCGAATTATAATATTGTATATTAAGATTTAGATTTTCAACAACCTTCATCAAGATGGGTCTTGAGTTTACTACAGCCACTTCACTCTTTAGCTCATCTGCATTTCCTATACCAAGCCCCAAGTTATCAAGATCAATTAATGCACCTGTTAAATCAGACTGTTTTTTATCAAATTTTAATGTAGTAGTTGATTGATACTGAGGTACAGCGTATCTTAGATATATAAAGGCCACAGTAACAAATAATAGGACAGATGCTATAAACCAAGGCCATTTGACTAAATATTTCCCAATGATCTTTCTTAAATTCAAAGATTCTTCACTTTCCTGAAATTCTATCTGCTGCATATTTATTTACGAGTTAAAGCAATAATAAGTGTACCAGCTGTCAGTAAAGCACCAATAATCTGGAATGTAAGGGCTCTGTTCGGATTCGAGTTAGCCTGAACCTGTTTATTTTTGTCCGGCTGCACATATAATATGTCATTCTGCTTCATATAATAATAGGGCGAACTGACTATATCAGATCTTGTAAGATCGATATTAACAATCTGATCTGTTCCGCTATCATCGGCACGGATAAGCTTAACATTGGTACGGTCTCCGAAATCCGTCATATCACCTGCAAGCCCAAGCGCCTGAAAAATATTGATTTTTTGAGAAACACTTTCTTTCTGCCCCGGTTCCTTTACCTCTCCTAAAACGCTTACATTAAAATTTTTAAGGGTAATGGTCACCAATGGATCTGTCAGATATCTCTTAAGACGCGATTCAAGCTCCTGTTTTAGCTGTACCTGTGTCATTCCTTTAACGTACACATTTCCTAAAACCGGAAAAGAAATATAACCTTCTTCATTGACAAGATATTGACTTGGTTCTACATATTGGTTAATTCCCCTGCTAGCGTCGCCCCCTACCTTATTTGCGGTATTAAGGTTAAAAGGCTTCACTGCTATTTCGTCAAGTGCAGATACAAGAATCAGGAGAGCATCTCCTTCCTGAATATGCAGGCCCTGAAACTTGGCTTTTGCAACCTCTTCTTCCATATTATGCTTTGACATATATACCATATTCTGCTTCGGTCTGCATGATAATAAAGTAACCGATAACAGTACTATATATGCAATAATAGTTTTATTCATATGTTATTATTCTTATCTACTTGTGTTATTATTTAGGTTTATCGAACTGATTTCAACTATATTTAAATATGTATTGTAATAAAACGACTATACTATTTAAATATTTTAAAGCGTGCTTTAAATTCTCATGCTAAAATCACTTCTTTCTCTAGCAATTTTCATTCCGTTTAAAAACAAAATGATGAAATTATTATTTTAATATCAACTTTTTTATTTATTTAATTCTTTAATTTTAATTATATGCTTCATTTTCAGATATTCTACATTGCTTGTAAATTTTTAATGACATTTCCTTTTTACAATTCATCAACTCAATTTCTTCAATTTAATCCTGAATCATAATGTTTATATCATGAGGAATTTTTCTGACACATTTATTATTAAGAAATGTAGTTACCATTTTAAATATTGTAAAAACAAAGAAAAATAAAAACAGAATAGAGGACAAATGAACGGGAGCACCGAAAACAAATCCGGATATAAAATATAATCCAGAAAATACTATCAATGCACTGGTAGAAAACCATGCAGTTTTAAAAAAGTCAAAAGAAACAAAATGTCTTATAATTTCATTTTCTGTTATAAGCAGGATAACAATCTTTATCATCAAAATTATTTTTTCATTTTGATGCCCAATCAAATTAATTTGTACCTCCAGGTTTTTTAAAAGTAAATATGAAATTAAAGCTAAAAAAAATATGAAAGAAATATCAATAATAAAAAACGACCACCCAATCACACATCTTAACTCCCTGATTTTAAAAAAATTCCCCATACACAAACAAACCTGAATGTAGATTTTCTATTAATTCAACAACCAGTGGTTTCTATTATCAAGCGAAGATAATAATTATAATTAATATTTTTAATTACACATATTAATTTTTATTTAAAACATAAGATTTATATCGATATAATCCAGAAAATAAATTCAAAAACAAATCATAAAAGTGATTGTAATTTTTTGTCGAAATTTGATATGGAAAATAATACAAAAATCAGGAAAATAGTATTTTTTTATTTCATTCATTATCAATGCCTTAAATTACATCACATAATCTATCCAAAAAAATGTCCCGCTGAAAATAAAGCAAAATAACAAATGTAGTATAAATGATGTACCCTGTTATTCTTTTTCATTTTTTTAATCTTCTAGATTTGCAGCACAATTAAGATGATTTAAAAAGGATGAAAAAAAATGTTTTATTATTAGGTAGTATTTTAATTTCTTTACAAATATTCTCCCAGGTGGGAATTAATACTACAACTCCTCAGGCCAGTTTAGATGTAACAGGAAAGCCCACTTCTACCAATGTACTGGACGGCATTATTGCACCAAGAATTACAGGAACCCAGCTTAGAGCAAAGACCTATACAGCCAGCCAGACAGGAGCAATGGTGTATGTTACAGCCGCTGATACAGCCCCGGCAGGCCAGACTGTTGATATTAAAAACTCCGGATATTATTATTTTGACGGCAGTCTGAATAAGTGGCAAAAGTTGAATGCAGGAAATATAGCTGCCGGAGACCTTACGCCGGATGCTTTTATTGACGATCCTGTTAATACAATGGTAAAATTAGGAAATACTTCTTCCGGTACAGGAAGGGTTGCCAATACTGATTTTGTGATTAAAGACGATGGTACGGTGGGAATCGGTACTTCATCACCGGACAGCGGATTGCATATAAAAGAAAATTCTACAACGGGAAGTCATCAGATGAAAGTAGAATCTGTAAGCAATTCTCCTTTGATTGCGTTAGAAAGAACCGGAAACAGTAACTTATCTACCGGAACGGAGCTTGGAAAATTATCCTTTAATGGAAAGATTTCAGGAGCTGATTTTCCATTAGCAGGGATAAAAGCCAATTATTGGGGAAATGGAACAACCAATTCTTCATCCCTTACATTCTCTACCAGTGACCGGCCAGCTGCCGTAATCAATGAGAACGGGAATATGGGAATAGGACGTTCTGATATCAATTATGCCATGTCTCCTACCCAAAAGCTTGATGTAGACGGAAATGTAAGATTCAGAGGTGTCCCGGATGAAACAGGTGTAGCCTCTACAGAAAGAATTATAGTATTGAAAAGTGACGGAACAGCAAAAAAAGTTCCTTTGGAAGCTATGTTTCCTCCTGACAAATTCAGTTTAGATGATATACTTGTCAATAAGGCAGGAGGTTCGGTACATTACGATTACAACTACCCTATTATAAGCTACGCAAATATAGATCTAGTTAATTTCAGCAGAACGATTACCATCCCTCCCAATACTGTTGGCAGAGTCATTTTGAACTATTCTATTCCTGCCGGTACTCATGACACCAATTGTGCAAATCCGGACAGGGTATCTTACATCGGGGTTACATTTTACAAAAATGGTGTAGAACAGCAGGAAGGCTCCAGAAAAGTATCCTTAAAAGGACTAACTTCGGCTGCAAGAATGGGAACTATAAATGGTAATTTTTCAGAAGACATCACCAATAACACCTCTTCTGATATGACTGTAACCTATAAGCTAGCGGGATATGCAGAAGGGAGTGGAGCAGGAACATGTATGCTTGTTTATAATATGTGGGATGGAGGAAACCAGCCGAATTACAATTGGGGCCGTGGAACTATGACCATTCAATTGTTTAAAAGAGCTTTATAGACAGTAACCGTAAATAATATATTTGATAAAAGATTACAGAATCCGGAATAGCAATATTCCGGATTTTATAATTATGATCCCTTGTCATTGAAATCAAAGCTGCTTTGGAAAAAACTTAAGAATATACTTTCTCCGGTGTGAATTCTTTAGCCTTTCATATAAAAATATTTGTTTATGCAACCGTAGAAAGCATCCTGATAAAGAATCAATTATACAACGCTATTTTAAAACTTTTGCACTTGATTCATAAAAACTGAAGATTTCACAGGGATGGTGTAAATAAGTGAAAACTGTTCTGAACTTACATCTTATTCAGGCTATCGACTCTCCTTATATCATTCCGCTTACAAATGGAAAATAAAAAAGTCTTCTATTTCTAGAAGACTTTTTTGCGATCCGGACGGGACTCGAACCCGCGACCTCCGCCGTGACAGGGCGGCATTCTAACCAGCTGAACTACCGGATCAATTTTTTTAAAGTAAATTGAGAAAACTTCCGCGATCCGGACGGGACTCGAACCCGCGACCTCCGCCGTGACAGGGCGGCATTCTAACCAGCTGAACTACCGGATCAATTTTTTTAAAGTAAATTGAGAAAACTTCCGCGATCCGGACGGGACTCGAACCCGCGACCTCCGCCGTGACAGGGCGGCATTCTAACCAGCTGAACTACCGGATCAATTTTTTTAAAGTAAATTGAGAAAACTTCTGCGATCCGGACGGGACTCGAACCCGCGACCTCCGCCGTGACAGGGCGGCATTCTAACCAGCTGAACTACCGGATCATTATTTTAAAGAACGTCGTTTCTTTTTCGTGGTTGCAAAATTACAACTTTTTTTGTTACCTGCAAATTATTTTAAAAAAAATGCCTCCCAATACTGGAAGGCGTTCATTATCAAACTTATTTTTTTTATAAGTGAGCGCTTAATTTTTCAGCGATTACCTCTTTTGGAGCTACACCTACTAATTTGTCTACTACTTCTCCATTTTTAAAAATAAGAACTGTAGGAATATTTCTGATACCGTACTGCATAGAAATCTCCTGGTTGTTGTCTACATCTACTTTCCCTACTACTGCTTTACCTTCAAAATCTGATGCTACTTCTTCGATGATTGGTCCTAAAGTTCTGCAAGGTCCGCACCATACTGCCCAGAAGTCTACTAATACCGGTTTATCTGATTTTAAAACCGTATCCTGAAATGAGCTGTCTGTAATTTCTAAAGCCATTTTTGTTTCTTTTATTTTAATTAATATTATTTTCTTTTAATCCTTTTGGATATTCAAAATTACGATTTTTAAAGCACAAGACTATCTATGCTCAACATTAGTTTTTTCTATAGTGTAATCGCTTGAGATTTCCTTTAATGCGTTGACCAGTGTGTCAATCTCCGCTTTAGTCGTCATATGGCTGAAAGAGATACGTAATGGGGTACAGTGATCCATTTCATCCTCAGAAAGCACCATCATCATCACCATTGAAGGCTTTGATGCTCCTGATGAACATGCACTTCCCTGAGAAATTGCAATTCCTTTCATATCCAGCTGAAGTCCTATCAATGGATTTTTATAAGGCAGTAATGCGCTTAAAACTGTATAAAGGCTATTTTCCTTTTCTGCACTTCTTCCATTGAATTTAATTCCTTCAATTTCGGCAGAAAGTCTTTCAATTGCATAATCCTTGATATCCTGCATATGACGGGTGTATTCCTCCATATGATTCAGAGAAAGTTCTAATGCTTTTCCTAATCCTACGATACCACAAACATTTTCAGTTCCCGCTCTAAGGCTTCTTTCCTGAGGTCCTCCGGTAATAATTCCTTTTAAACCTGTTGCTTTTCTGATAAATGCAAATCCAGCTCCTTTCGGACCATGAAACTTGTGGGCACTACACGATGCAAAGTCCACAGGGATATCAGAGAAGTCAAGGTTCATATGAGCCATTGTCTGCACGGTATCTGAGTGGAAAAGTGTCTGATACTGTTTGCAAAGCTGGGCAACCTGTTTAAGGTTAATGATATTTCCGATTTCGTTGTTGGCATGCATTAAGCTTACCAGTGTTTTTTTATCTGAAGCTTTTAAAAGTTCTTCTAATTTAGCAAGATCAATATCTCCTTTTTCATTCGGACGGATGTAGTTTACCTCTACTCCTTTTCTGTTTTTCATATCCAGAATACTTTCAGAAACGCATTTATGTTCCAGAGGAGAACTGATGATTCTTTCTACCCCAAGGTGTTCTACCGAGGACTTGATGATCATATTATTTGATTCCGTACCACAGGAAGTGAAAATGATTTCAGCAGGAGTTACATGAAGATAGTCTGCAACCTGTCTTCTTACATTTTCAATAAGGATTTTTGCTTCCTGGCCAAAGCTGTGCGTTGAAGAGGGGTTTCCGAAATTCATCTTCATTGTGCCCACCATTGCATCTATAACTTCTTCTGCAAGCGGAGTGGTTGCGGCATTATCTAAATATACTTTATCCATTGTTATTTTGAATATTTTAATTCTACGGAGTTAAACTGATAATCTGCGGGAACAGTAAAAATAAACCACGGGTTTGAAATTACCTGAATTTCCATTCCACCGGAAGGCTCTCCGGCAGGAACTTCTACATACAGAATCTTATTTTTCACAGATATATTTTTAATTTCTTCAATTTTGTGACTTCCAGATCTGAAGGTTCCCAAATTGTATACAACAACTTTTTTATTTTTCGGAAATTGTGGATATTTAATATAAGATTCTTTTCCCGGTTCTGAAATACCAAAACTTCCGCTGATAATATTACGAAAATCCTTTTCGTCTTCAATGATCTTAAAGCCGGGAGCATCGGTTCCTCCCTGATTTTCAGAAACGAGGAGCTCCGTACTTTGCTGCATAACAGAAGACTTCTGAGATGAAGTGCTGGCACAGCCCATAAAGAGTACTGCACATGCAATGATCAGGCTTTTCATTTTTTACAATTTTATCTCCCAAAATTAGTGAAAAAATTGGTAATGTCCCTCATTTGCCCATTTCAACATTGGCCGATCTCCGGAAGTATCACCAAATGCAATAATTTTATCGTACTTGGAATCGTTAATTTCCTCTTTGATTCTTATCAATTTTTCCTTTCCGTTACAATTTTTTCCTACAAAGTTTCCGGTGAAAATACCGTTTTTAAACTCTGCCCGCGTAGAAACAAGCTCCATTTTCAGTTCTTCGGCGAATGGTTTTACCCAGATGTCCAATGAAGCGGTTACTAATAAACTCTGTGTATTATTCCTATCGATATTTTTTATAAAATCCAATGCATTCTCCCTTACTATTTTAGGGTAGTGCTGTTCAAAAAACTGTTTAGACTTCTGTTCAATTTTCTCCTGGGTCTGTCCTCTTAAAATAGAACCGATAAAGCTTTTTTTCACTTTTTCCGTTTCAGCCAGTTTTAGCTTCAACAGGATAAAAAGAGGTACGTGTCTCAAAAATTGTATACGGTATTTTGTTGAATCGTAAAATTTAAGATACATAAACATGGTATCTTTATACGTAATGGTTCCGTCAAAATCAAAACAATACAATTTTTTCATTTTTTAAAGCTTTAATTTTTTGAATATAAACTCAGGAATATTCCTGATAATCATCATAATAATACTCCAAACCGGCAAAACATATGCCACATTCCTACCCTTTTTGAAGGCTTTATAAATACAGGAAGCTGCCTGTTTTGGCGTTGCTGTCAGTTTCGGATTTAAAGGCAGGCCTTCTGTCATTTTGGTTGCCATAAACCCTGGTTTTATCGTAAGAACGTGCACTTTTTTATCAAAAAGATAATTTCTCAAACCGCTCAGATAAGCCGTAAAAGCTGCTTTTGCACTTCCATAGATAAAGTTACTCTGTCTTCCCCGGTCTCCTGCCACTGATGAAAGCCCGATAATCGTGCCGGATCTTCTGCTTTCAAACTTTTGGGCAAAATAATTCATTAAAGGAACCAGTTTTGAATAATTGATATCAATGATACGTTCTGTATTTCTGTTATCATATAATCCTTCTTCTGTTCCTTCACCCAAATATCCTACGGCACAAAATAATACATTTGAATTGATATTATCAAATCTATTGTAATCAATTTCTTTTGTCAGATCCAGCTCAATAACTTCCGCCTGCTGCAGAAACTTTACATCAAGATGTCTTGCAAAACGCTCTGTAGTTTCTTTATTTGAGGTAAAAAGATAGATTTTTTCAAACTTTTCTCCTTCCTGAAGTGCTTTTTCCACAAAAGCCTGTGCTACTTCAGATGTACTTCCCAGAACTATCATTACGAATTGTTATTTATGATTCTTTTGTGCTGTAAAGACACAAATTTAGGATTTTGAATATTTTTCAGGTAGTTGGTAAGCGATGATCTGCTCATGCTGTCTTTGGTAAGATAAATTCTTCCTCCAAACTCCTGAACAATAGCATCCAACTGATCTACCAGTTTTTTCAGTTTTGAATTGACTTTAAAATCCAGCGCCAATGTATACCCTTCCACAGGGAATGAGTTGTAAGCCTGAGGATTATTTTTTCCAAAAAGTTTTAAAACTGCTAAGAATGATCCGTTTCCGCTTTTGGCGATCGTTTCAAGGATTCTTTTCATTCCTTCTTTTCCAGTTTCTTTAGGAATGACCATCTGATACTGTATAAAACCGGACTTCCCATAGATCTTATTCCAATCTGTGATCGCATCCAAAGGATAGAAAAACGTTTCATAATCGATAAAGTTTTTCACTTCTTTTTTAGACTGCTTTTTATAGTATAACCAATTGAAAATTTTTACGGTAAGGGCATTCAGTACAAATCCCGGAAAATAAAAAGGAACTGTAGGAGAAAATTTCTTCTTCAATCTCAATGGTGTTTTGGAAAAACTCTGGGGAAGTTCATGCTGAAAAGCATGTTCTCCTCTCATGAGAATACTTCTTCCGATATTTTTTCCTTTCTGAAGACAATCAATCCAGGCCACCGTGTAGGTCCAGTTTTCACTTTCATCGAACAGCTTAAAGATCTCATCCAGATTGTCTGCTTTGATACTTTCCTGACGAATGTATGCGGACTCTATATTTTTAAGTTTAAATTTTGCTGTGAGAATAATACCGGTAAGTCCCATTCCACCAATGGTAGCCCAGAACTTTTCTGTATTTTCCTCCCTGGAACAGGTAATGATCTCCCCTTTCTCATTCATGAGCTTGAATTCAAGCACATATTCTGAAAAACATCCTTCTGCATGATGATTTTTTCCATGAACATCGGATGCTATAGCACCTCCTACCGATACAAATTTTGTCCCGGGAGTAACGTATAGAAAATATCCCTGCGGAACCGCTATTTCCAGTACATCTGAAAGCAGCACTCCGGATTCACATTCTATGATCCCGTTCAGACGGTCAAAATTGATGAACTTATTTAATTTTTTTGTTGAAAATATAGCTTCTCCCAATGAAGCATCTCCATAACATCTCCCATTTCCTCTCGCTATGACTTCGTTGTGATTGAGTACAAATTCTTTTATTTTTCTGAAACTGTCCTCAGATCTCATTTCCTTCTCTACTATTGGGAAATTTCCCCAGTTGGTAACTTTCTGTATGAAATTCGGCTTCATTTCTTAAAATAAATTTGAATTAAAAATGCAACGACCCAAAGCAATAAAGTAGCCTGTATATAACGGTCTCTGTACACGATTTTTGTTGGAGATTCCGTTCTGTTGTAAACAAGGGTCTGCTGAAGATATCTTAACAATGCAAATACAACGAAAATCACGGTATAAAAAACTCTTTCATGAAATCTTTCCTGAACTTCCGGAGAGAGCGTAAACATCAGGTAGCAGACAATAGCCAGTGTGATAGAAATGGATAAAGCAATATCTGCAAACTGAACGTTATATCCATCCAGTGCTTTTCTCGTTTTTCCAGAAACCTGGGCATTGATAAGCTCGCCTCTTCTTTTTCCTATTGCCAGCACCAAAGCCAATACAAAGGTCAGCAGGATTGCCCATTGTGAAATACTGATTCCGGTAATATAACCTCCAGCCAGTACACGTAATACAAATCCTATGGCAATAATAAAAATATCAATAATAGGAACATGTTTAAGCCTGAAAGTATAGGCAAGATTCATCACCACATAAAACCCTATGATGATTGCGAACTTCCAAAGTAGTTCATGGAAATAAAGTTGTGTAAAAAATACAAGACCTATATCTGCAATGATAAGACCTATGAGAATTCCTATAGCTTTTGATTTTGAAATAGCTCCACTCGCCAAAGGTCTTCTTCTTTTCTCAGGGTGTTTTCTATCTGCTTCAATATCATTATAATCATTCAGGATATAGACCACACTTGCTGCAAGTGAAAATATGACAAATGCAAAAATGCTTTTGAGAAGCAGATCTATATTGGTAATATTACCTGAAAAGAAAAGAGGGACAAATACAAAAAAGTTTTTCACCCATTGCTCCACACGGAGCAGTTTTAAATATTTCTTCATTTATGTTATTTCAAATACAAAAATAATAAATTCAAAATTTCTAGCATAAAAATACAAAAAAAACCGCCGGGGCGGTCTTTTACGAAAATATTTATATATTAAATTAACTATTGCCCTTGTTTGGCATCGTTAATCATTTTTTCATTGGCAGTAATAGCAAACTCTACTCTTCTGTTTTTAGCTCTTCCTTCTTCAGTATCGTTGCTAGCTACTGGCATTGCTTCACCTTCACCTTTTGTAAACATTCTGTTTGATGCAATTCCTTTTCCTGATAAATAGGCTTTCACAGCATCTGCTCTTCTTTGAGAAAGTTTAAGGTTGTAAGCATCTGCACCTTTGCTGTCTGTGTGACCATAGATGTTGATGTTTGTATCCGGATTATTAGCCAGTACTTCAGCTAATTTATCAAGGTTGGTCTGTGCAACAGAAGTAAGGTTTGAAGAGTCGAAAGCAAAGTTAACAATACTTTCATTCATAGTTACCTTAATACCATCTCCTACTCTTTCTACCTGAGCACCTGGTAAAGTTTCTTTAATATCTTTTGCCTGCTTATCCATTTTGTTACCGATAACGTTACCAGCAACACCACCGATAATACCTCCCAATACTGCTCCGATAGCTCCGTTTCCTCCTTTACCTACATTATTCCCAAGGATACCTCCAAGTACTGCTCCGGAAGCTGCTCCTACGGCTGTACCTCTTTGTTGGTGATTTGAATTCTGAACCGCTTCACAGCTCGTCAATAATAATGCTGATGACAAGAAAAGGGCTCCTACGTATGTTTTTGTAAATTTCATTTTTTTTAATCTTTTATGTTGATAAATTATTTCATTCCGGTTCTCTGGAAGTTGTAAACTACTTTTACATTACCTCCTTCAAAAGGAACATCTTGCTCAAGTGAAAACTGATCTGTAGTCTGATTGATCATTGTAAGACTATAACCTGCTGTATTTTGTTTAGCTTTTGTACCTGAAGCAATTTTTTTAAACATAAACGTATTACCGCCTTTTACTTCAAATTTGATTGGCTGTGTAATTGCCGGGCAATCTCCACCACCGTTTAAAGTATACGCTCCTGTCCAGTTATTGGGAATCAATCTCCAGTGGCTTCCTACGAAGCACTGTGCGTCTGCACCTTCATCAAAAGGCTTAATTTTATAACCTTTATCATAATCTATGCTTACAATCTGCCAGTCTCCTTTCATTTTCAGGAAATCGGCTCTTTGATTTTGAGATGTAGCTGCTTTGTTAACAGAGGAACACGAAACTGCAAAAAGTGATGTTCCCAACATCCCTGCAAGTAGTAACTTTTTCATTTTGTTGTTTATTATTTTGTTACTATAAAGTTACAAAAAACCGTGCCAAAATTTAAAATAAAAAATAAAAAGTCCGAAAAAATTCGGACTCTTTATGGTTTCTCCTTAAACACAGGGAGATAAATTATTTTTTAACAGCCTTTTTTACGGATTTCGAAGGCTTGGTTGTGCCTGTAGTTTTTCCTTTATAAAAGTTGGTATAAGCATATTCTGCAGCTTTTTTCAGGTCGATAACTCCACCTGCCTGAGATTGGTCACCAAAACCATCGGCTGTACTCGGGTTGCTGCTTTTCACAAGGGCTTCGATAATCTGATAAGGTTTCAGATCCGGCATGTAAGCCAGTAAAACAGCTGCTCCTCCGGCTACAACAGGGGAAGCCATAGAGGTGCCCTGAAGGTATTTATATTCGTTTTTAGGAACGGTAGAATAGATTTCTTCTCCCGGAGCAAAAACGTTCACCATCTTTTTATTGTAATTGGAAAAATCTGCTCTCAGCGCATTATTTTTATTGGTACTTGCCCCTACCACAAGAACATTGCTTACAAATGGTTTCTCATCGGTAACATTTTTAAAGTTGGTAGGATATGCAAGATGTTCTGCGACATCTTCATTTTCGTTACCTGCAGCCTTCACTAAAAGAACGCCTTTATCTTCAGCATATTTGAAAGCATCCCAAACCACATTTTTACCTGGAGAAACAGGTTTTCCAAAGCTCATATTTAAAACTTTCGCACCATTATCTACAGCATATCTGATCGCATTGGCAACATCTTTATCTCTTTCATCACCATTAGGAACTGTTCTTACAGACATAATTTTAGCCACTTTGGAAGCCACTCCGTACTGAACTTCTTTTCCTTGCGGAAGTCCGGCAATAATACCTGCCACGTGAGTTCCATGTTCTGCATCAGGTCCTTCATAATGATTATTTCCATAGATTTTTTCAGAATAGTCATCATAGTTATCCCCTACAATTTCTTTTCTCGGATCATATGAAAGGTCATATTGTTTTGCTGCAGGAGCAAAATGATCGATGGCTTCTTTCATTTCCTCTTTCATCTTTTTTTCAAATTCAGCGGCTGATTTTCCTTTGAATTCCGGGCTTTGTGAAATCTGGCCTAAAAATTCCATTGCAATGGCATCTCTCTGATCTGTCGGAGCTTTGATCGCTGCAATAGTTTCAGCGGTTACAGGCTTACCTGCCAGCAGTTTTACCATATTAGGAATCAGCTCGTTCAGCATAGAATAAGTCTGAAAGTTTTGTTTTGCCTCGATACTCTTTTTATTGAACATATCTTTGGCTTTCATGTACATCTCAAACTCTTCCTTCATCTTAGCCTGGTTGGCTTTATTTTTTGTGGAATCATCTCCTTCGAAGACAGGTTTATATTTGGCAACTACTCTTGTCACCTCCATATTATCGATATCGATATCACCGTTTTTACCTCCTATAAAGTTCCATCCGTGTACGTCATCAATATACCCGTTTCCATCATCATCTTTACCGTTACCGGGAACCTCGTTTGGATTCGACCATAGGTTTTTTACCAATCCTGGATGATCTACCTGTACTCCACTGTCTAATACACCCACCACGACGGTTTTAGGCTTCAGACCTTTAGATTCCAGGTATTTATAAGCATTTGCTGTATTTACACCATATACTTTTGAAGTTGCAAAATCTTTGTGATACCATGTCATAAGATCTTTGTCTTCGTTTGGATCAATACTTTTAGCTTTAGATTCCTGTGCAAAAGAGAAACTAAAACCTGCAAAAAAAACTGCAGCTAATAATACCTTTTTCATATGTTGATATTTAATTTTTAAAGCGATATGCCAATCACCGTCATCATCTGTTTTATACTTTACCAACAGTGATTGTACTAATATTGTTGTTTTATATTTTTTATATATACCAATGATTCCGGGCCTTTATTACAAATAAGATCAAGAACCGACAGGTCTTCCAAAAATCCGAATTTATCAGAGAATGTCTGGTAATATTCTTCCATCTGAAATTCTGAAGGAAGTTTTGCCGAAAACTTTTCCCTGAAACTGATACTCTCCGGATTTTTGATATATTCTTTATTCAAAGAGTATGCCTTTTCTGTTTTAAGTATCTGTTGGATGACTTCTATCCCTTTAAGGTTAAAATCCAGCAGGAATTTTTCTTTAAGGTCAAATATTTTCCTGAACTTATCTTCATAATACTCAAAATAAGGAGAGCTTTGATATGCGGTCTTAATGGATTTCCAATGAAGCGTTCTCCAGTCTTCGCGGTAAGAAATTTCAACATCTTTGAATTCTCTTTTCCCGTTATGATTGATAGGAATTATTAATGATAATTTTCCGTTGGCACCATAAATATTGGCTCTGTTTCTATACGTCTGCTTCGGAAAGTTTTCAAACTGTTCAAATACAATTTCATTTTCAGGATTTAAAAACACTGAAAACCATGAGATTGGTGGCATATAAAATGCCGGTAATAATACATTCTTCATATTCATAATGCAAAAATGAAGTATTTTTCCAAATACTTCATTCTATTTTACGTTTAATTTTTTTTTATTAATTGTCTTCAGTTTTTTTCTTTCTGAATAATTTCATGAAATAATCCCATCCGAAGAACAAGATCAGGATCATTGCTGCAATCCACCAGTAAGAAGTTTTATTGGATTCTCCCGTATTGGTTGCTTTGAACATTCTTTCCCAACGGATTTTCTTAGGGGCCTGATACGTTGAGCTCGCATCCGGAAATACTCCCTGTACGCTCATCCATGTAAACATTGGTTTTCCAACAATATTTTCTTCCGGAACGAAACCAAAGAATCTTGCATCCAATGATGCATCCCTATTGTCCCCGATCATCATATAATAATCCTGCTGAATGGTATATTGATTCGCTTCTTTACCATTAATGAAGATCTTTCCATTCTTTTTCTCTAAGCTGTTGTGCTCGTATTCAGAAATGATCCACTGATACATTGGGAGTGTTTCCTGATTGATTGCCACCACATCTCCTTTTTTAGGAATTCTAACCGGGCCGTACCAATCCTGATTCCAAGGTTTGTTGATAGGGAAAATAGATTGTGTCGTATCAATTTTAGTTTTAGCTTCGTCTCTGTAATATACCGCAGCTTCTCCTTTTGGCGAAATCTCTTCCTTCATATCAATAACGTGAGGAAGCTCTTTAATTTCTTTGGCAGTTTTATCCGTTAAACCCTGGAATCCATAAAGGAAACCTCCGTTATCCTGCTGTACTTCCTGAACCGGTAAAAATCCGTACGCTTTGTATAAAGTAGGAATATCCAATTGCGCATCCGTCGTTACAATATATCTGTGCTGTACTTCCTGATCTCCTAAAACTACTTCCGGCTTCCCATTTACGAAAAGTCTTCCGGCTCTCATTTCAAAAGTATCACCTGCTGTAGCTACACATCTTTTTACGTAAGGATCTTTTCTGTCAATAGCAGTATGGACGGAATCCTGAGGATAGTTGAAAACTACCACATCATTTTTCTGTGGTTTGTTGAATTGTAAGATTCTTGTGTAAGGAAGTTTCACTGCATCTACGTAAGATTTTGGATCATCTTTCGGGTTTCCTTTCTGTCCTGTATCCATAATAGTTCCCTGAAGGAAAGGAATCGCCACAGGACGCATTGGCATTCTGTATCCGTAGCTCCATTTGTTTACAAAAAGGAAGTCACCTACCAATAATGTTCTTTCCATAGATCCTGTAGGAATCCCGAAAGGCTGTGTTACAAAAACATGGATAATAGTGGCAAAAACTACCGCAAAGGTAATGGAACCAATGAATGTATCTTTCTTTTTATCGTTTTTCTCTTCTTCTGTAAGAAACAGGTCGTTTGCATTTTCATCTTCTAACTCTACATCTTTAGAATAGTTGATTACCGCCATATAAATAAACGGCAGAATCACGGTAAGAATCTGATCTTTGAAAAGTGTTTTCCCAAACTTTTTCACTAAATAAAGGTGGAAAACCGACATCATAATGGGTCCTACTATCGGAAGATAAGACATGATTGCCCACCATTTCGGATGTTTTGTTTCTTTGAGAATAATGAAATAGTTGTAGAAAGGGATAAAAGCAAATAAAGGGCTATAGCCCATTTTTTTGAACAGTTTCCAAGATGAAATCCCCATCAGTACGGATAGTATGAGGACATATACTGTATAAGTTAAAAAATAATTCATAAATTTTTGTGCCTATTCTTAAGATATAAATAATAAAAATGATGAGTAATAAATGATAAAAGCAGTCCGCTGTTTACAATTCACTATTCATCATTTTCTGCTTATTGGTCTGCAATTTACAGAATTTGTTACAAATTAAAGCCCCAAAACGTCTTTCATTGCGAAGTTTCCTTTTTTATCTTTAATCCACTCAGCAGCTACTACCGCTCCCAGTGCAAAACCGTTTCTGTTGAAAGCGGTATGCTTGATCTCGATTTCGTCCACTTCACTTCTGTAATACACGCTGTGTGTTCCCGGAACTTCGTCTTCACGTACCGCAAAAATTCCAAGCTGCTTCCCTTCTGTTTCTTCCAGTTTCCAGGCATCGAATTTCGGATTGTTCTGAATGATTCCCTCAGCGATAGAAATTGCAGTCCCACTTGGAGCATCTTTTTTATGGATGTGATGAATTTCTTCCAGCTGGCAAGAGTATTCATCTACGTTTTTCATCAGGTCTGCCAACTTTTCGTTCAGAGCAAAGAATAAATTCACGCCTAAACTAAAGTTAGAACCATATAAGAAAGCAGTTCCATTATCTACTGCCAGTTTTTCAATTTCAGCTTTTTGATCAAGCCATCCTGTTGTTCCGCAGATCACGGGAATTTTATTTTCAAGGCAAGCTTTGATGTTTTCAAAAGCTACTTCCGGCAGTGAAAATTCAATCACAACATCCGGATTATTAAGATTCTCAGCAGTCGGGGTTTCTTTCAGACGGGCAACTACTTCATGACCTCTCTTCTGTGCGATCTCATCAATGATCTTACCCATTTTACCGTAACCAACTAATGCTATTTTCATATAATCTTATTTATTTTTAATGCTGCACTCAATCTTCAGACCTTCTGCAGATATGTTGTATTTTAAAATCTGTAACTTAAACTGAAACCAGTTTTTGGTGCGCTGTAGCCATACTGGTCCTGGATAACCGATGGTTTAAAAACCAGATCCGGATCATGACGGCTTTCATAAAGATGAGCGTCTACTACAGCATCTACAATATTCAGAATATAAATCAAACCTGTAATGGCAATGGCATAATCCCTTTGCCTCTTGGCTCTGTCCTGTGCATTACCCAACGCTCTTTTGTCCAGCCACGGATGGCTGTCCACAAACTCATTGGGAGTTCCGTTCAGCTTAGCCACATAATATTCACGGTATTTTTTGTATTGGTTATCATTCCATACAGCGATACCAACTCCGGCACCTACCGCTCCCCAGACAATAGGAATTTTCCAGTATTTTTTGTTATAAAACTGTCCTAATCCAGGTAAAACTGCAGAGTACAATCCTGCTCTGGTAGGATTAAGCTTTAAGGTTTTTGCTGTGGGACCGTTTGCTTTTTCAAGATCTTCAATGATTTTGGCTTCGGTCTTACCAGGCTTTACGACACGGGTTTCTTCTTTCGGAGGAGTCTGCATCCGAACGGTATCGATAGGTTTTACTTGTGAGTAAGCCAGTGCAGCGATACACAAGAAAAATGTGAAAAATATTTTCTTCATTTATTTAATATGGGATAAAATATATTCCAGCTCTTCTTCATTTTTGAAGTCCAGAACAATTTTACCTTTTTTACCATTTCCAGAAGCTTTGATCTCTACTTTCACGTCCAAGATATCAGCAATGGTCTTCTGGGCTTTTTTATAGTTATTGGAAAGCTCCACTTTTGCTTTTTTGGCAGCAGGAGACTTCGGGTTCTTCAATGCAGCAGCAGCCTGTTCAGCCTGACGAACGTTTAATTTTTCTTTGATAATAAGATCAAATAAAACCTGCTGATCTTCTTCACTTTCAAGACTGATAATCGCTCTTCCGTGTCCTGCAGAAATCTCACCGCTTCTGATAGCATTCTGAATATCCGGATTTAATCTTAACAGTCTGATAGAATTGGTAATTGTACTTCTGTCCTTTCCTATTCTCTGGCTCAGGTTTTCCTGAGTAAGACCTATTTCCTCCAAAAGCCTGTGATAAGTTAATGCAATTTCAATAGCATCAAGGTCTTCTCTCTGGATATTTTCAACAAGAGCCATTTCAAGAAGCTCCTGGTCATTGACTAAACGGATATAGGCAGGAATAGTCGTTAATCCGGCAATTTTAGTTGCCCTATAACGTCTTTCCCCGGAAATGATTTCAAACTTCTCCCCGTCTTTTCTCAAGGTAACCGGCTGGATTACGCCTAAGTTTTTAATAGACTGTGCAAGTTCGTTTAATGCTTTTTCATCAAAATAAGTTCTCGGCTGCGTTGGGTTCGGATAGATATCTTCAAGCGCAACTTCCACAATATTTCCCACAAACTTATCTGCTCCTTCATCAGTAGCGGAATTGATCGTTGCTTTGGATTCTGCACTTAAAATGGCGCCCAGGCCGCGTCCCATAGCTCTTTTTTTGTCCTTCATAGATATAATTGATAAATGATGTTTGAGAAGTGATGACCAGCATTCACTTATTGCCCATTTATTATTAATTTAATTCTTTATTAAGTTTTCATTCTTCAAAAGAACTTCTTCAGCCAACTGAATATACTGAACAGCTCCTTTACTTTCCGCATCATAGTTCAGGATACTTTCCCCGAAACTTGGCGCTTCACTCAATCTTACGTTTCTGCTGATAATGGTTTCAAACACCATTTCAGGGAAGTGCAGATTTACTTCTTCCACAACCTGATTGGATAGTCTCAATCTGCTGTCGTACATGGTTAAAAGAAGACCTTCAATTCCAAGATCTTTATTGTGAATTTTCTGAACATTTTTAACGGTATTCAACAATTTCCCAAGTCCTTCTAATGCAAAATACTCACACTGGATCGGAATAATTACAGAATCTGCTGCTGTAAGAGCATTTACAGTAATAAGACCTAAACTCGGTGCACAGTCGATGATAATATAATCATAATCATCCCTTACACTTGCCAATGCTTTTTTCAGCATATACTCACGGTCTTCCTTGTCTACCAATTCAATTTCCGCTGCTACCAGATCGATATGGGACGGAATAATGTCCAGGTTAGGAGTTGCCGTTCTTTTGATACAGACTCTTGTATCTGCACTATGCTCCAGAAGATTATAGGTAGAATACTGAACATCCTCAACACCCAAACCGGATGTTGCATTCGCCTGAGGGTCAGCATCAATGATTAATATTCTTTTTTCCAATACTCCTAATGCTGCTGCCAAATTTACAGCGGTGGTAGTTTTACCAACACCTCCTTTTTGATTAGCAATACCTATGATTTTTGCCATTATTAGAACTTTAAGTTTCAAAAATACACTTTTTTCTTTGCTCTCGGTGAGTGGAGAAAATCAAAATTGAGTTAAAATATTGTTAATAAGCAATTTAACGATAAAAAAAATTATCCACAAAAAAAATTCTTTGTGGATAACTATTTGAAATTTACTTTTCCGTATTAATTATCAAATTTCATAGAGATTGGAAATTTGAAATAACTTCTTACGAATTCTCCTTTTTTGTTTTTGGCCGGGATCCATTTTCCTTTGTTGGAAATTGATTTAATAGTTCTCATTGCCTCATTGTTAAAATCGGCGTTGGTTCCGTTAGCTTTTACCCCTGAGATGGTTCCGTCCATTTCTACAATAAAGGTAACTGTCGTCTTTACAACATCTTCGGATTCAAATCCTGAACTGTCGAAGCTGTTCATTACTTTATTTCTGAAGGAGTCTATTCCTCCTGCAAAATTGGCTTCTACACCAAGTTCTCCGGATTCTGCAATTTTATTTTTGTCCACCGGAGCAGAAATCACTGTTGGAGCTGTCGTTATTACAGGTCCTGTTCCTACTGTTACTGTTGGAACATTAGGTGTATTCGGAGCTACAGGATCTCCATTAAAATTGTCTTTAAAACCGGCTACAGCATCATCAGGAATGGCTTCTTTTTTCCCATCATCCTGAGCTGTACTTAATGGTGTAGGCACTGTACTGTCAAATGTCTTGGTATTAGATGGAGCTACAGGTTTTATAGTTTCTACAGGAGGTACTACTTCCGGTGTATCTACATTCTTCACATCAAACGGTCCAAAATCACAAGCAATAATCTTTTCAGTAATACTTGGTCCTTGTAACGCAGAGATCACAAATGGTGTAATGGATACTGCTGCCATTAAACTTGCTCCGATAAAGAGTGCTTTGGTTAATATTCTATCTGATTCATTTCTTAATACATAGGCACCATAGTCTTTATTGCGGTGCTCGAACAGGACTTCGTTGAACCGAAATTCCTGGTTTTGGTTATGTTGTTTCATCACTACTACTATTTAAACTGTTAAAAATTTTGATTATTAGTTTTATTATTCTTATCGATAAGTACTGTTTCAATATCAAAACATCTGCCAAAATTTTATCAAAACAACATAATATTAGAAAATTTTATGATAATGTTTAAATTTTAATATTTACAAGTAAAAAGTTTATAGAAGAAAAAGGAGTTATTTCTTCTCAAGTAAATGAGGAATAAACTTAATGACCTCTTACCCACATCAAGGTTTAAAAAAAAAGAGACCATCAATGATGATCTCTTTTTATTGTATGGTTCTAAGAAATATTAGAATAATTCTTTTCTGATGATGTTCTGACTTCTTTCAGGACCTACAGAAACTAAGTATACGTTGATTCCTAAGTATTTCTCAATAAACTCGATGTATTTTTGCGCAGTATCAGGAAGTTCATCATAGCTTCTTGCTTTGGTAATATCTTCGCTCCAGCCTGGTAAATCCTGGTAAATTGGCTCGTAGTCGTATAGCTTTTCTGTTGACGAAGTGAAATAATCGATGATTTTTCCGTCTTCAGTTTTGTAATGTGTTACTACTTTCAGGTTCTCAATTCCTGTAAGAACGTCAAGCTTAGTGATCACAAGGTTGTTGATTCCGTTGATCATACAAGCATGCTTTAAGGAAACAAGGTCTAACCAACCTGTTCTTCTTGGTCTACCTGTAGTTGCTCCGAATTCACCACCGATCTGTCTGATTTTCTCACCCAGTTCGTTATCCAATTCAGAAGGGAAAGGTCCGTTTCCTACTCTTGTACAGTAAGCTTTTGCTACTCCAATAAGGTTCTGAAGTGAAGTTGGCGGAACACCAGCTCCTGAACAAACACCTCCTGTAGATGGAGAAGATGAAGTTACGTATGGATACGTTCCAAAGTCAATGTCAAGCATTAACGCCTGTGCCCCTTCGAATAAAACGTTTTTACCGTCTCTGATCGCCTCGTTAAGCTCTAATTCAGTATCAACAATTCTGTCCTGAAGCTGCTTTCCGATTGCTAAATATTCGTTGTAGATTTCTTCAACGTCTAACGTTGGTTTTCCGTAATATTTTTCAAAAAGAGAGTTCTTAACTTTTAAGTTTTTCTCAATTTTATCTCTTAAAATCTCAGGATTTAAAAGGTCTACCATTCTGATCCCGACTCTTGCAATTTTATCTTCATAACAAGGTCCGATTCCTTTTTTGGTAGTTCCGATCTGAGTTCCTCCGTGTTCCTCTTCACGATAAGTATCCAAAAGGATGTGGTAAGGCATGATGACATGCGCTCTTCTGCTGATAAAGATATGATCTGTTCTCAAGCCTTTGCTCTCGATCTGACCAACTTCTTTAATGAAAGACTTAGGGTTTACCACTACTCCGTTCGCAATGATACATTTCCCTTTGCATTGAAGAACTCCTGAAGGAAGAAGGTGTAGAACGAATTTCTCATCACCCACATAAACCGTGTGACCAGCGTTGTCTCCACCCTGGAAACGTACTACATAATCCGATTTTGCTGATAAAACATCCGTGATTTTTCCTTTGCCTTCATCTCCGTACTGAAGACCTACAACTACATAAGTTGACATATTTTACTTTTGTTTTTAGATTCGTGCAAAATTACTTTTAAAAAATTGGGTGAGCAAATTTGAGAGGAATTTTATTTTGGGGTGGGGTGAAAATCATGAGGTTGAACGGAATAATTTTTATATTTGATTTATTTTAAAATTATCATGGAATCAAAAAATGGTGAAGACTTTTATGCCAAATTAAATAATGTAATTAATGCATATGAGATTCTCTTATCAAAACTAAAACCCATTTTCATAATAATATTCTTTTCTTTTTTATTTAATAACATAAGTAAGAAATATATTGACTATGATCAATTAAAAAACTTACGTATTAGTTATACATACCTCGAAAGGAATATGGCTATCTACAAGTATAATTTTTATTATGGGGTATAATTCTAACGATTTTCAAGCAAAAACAACAATTTTGGTATGGAATATTTGAAACAATATTTTCTGTCGTTAGCTGTTCAATAATATTACAAAACGTAAAAGAAACTTCAGAATATATATGATGGGATAAAAAGAATTTTTGGGGTAAAAATGATGTACTATTAATAAAGGAAAATTCCAAGGAACTTTCGTACACTCAAATAAAATTGAAGAACTTACTAATAGATAAGAAATTTCTTGTTAAAATATTAGATATTGTCACAAGAACAATATCTTAATTAAGCTAAATTTATATAAAAAAATAAATTAATCAGTTAACTCAAAAAAAGTGAAAACTCAAGTTAAAAAAATTTCAATCGTAAAAAACTTAAACAATCTTCACAAACACATAAAATAACATGCAAGAAAACACAAAAGATGAATATTTGAAAATAGCCAAAGAATATCTTTTAAAAGAATTTGGCGATATTGTTCAAATATTCGAAGACGATATAAGTGAAACTGATGACACATTTTGTTTCCATTATCAATCTAAAAAGTTTTTTGAAACATTAAAATTTGAACACCAATTTGTCGGACAAGGTCCTTTATTCGTTTTAAAAAGAAGTAAAAAAATAATTTCCTACGGAAGCGCAACCGGAGAAAAACGTGGCCTTATTCATATAATTAATCAATTGAATAAGGAAAGACTAATAAGAGTTTACTACAAAGATTATGATATTTGGGATGGGAAATATGATTTAATAATTAATAAAGTAGAAGATGAAGCATGTGGATTGGAAGACATAATCCTTGAAAACATAGTAAATGTTTTATTAAAGCATAAAATCTGGAAAGCTAATCAATACAACAGTGATCATCCAAACGCACATTATTACACTCAAGAAGAATTAAAAGAAACCCTACTAAAATCTCCACTAATATTAAAAAGAAATTTTTGCGAGAACTTGGAAGATCTTCTTGTGGATATCATTAATAAAGACATTTACCTTGATTGGACATTATCAGAGGCTAAGTAGCTACTATAATGAAACCTAACAGGTTTTAAAAACCTGTTAGGTTTAAAGTCTGCAAAGAAATATCTTTAATCCTCCTCCAAAACACCAAAAGACAATCCCAAACATGAATCCACTCCAAAAATCAGGTTATCTACCTGCAACCACAAACGATCAAACCCAACTCTTTTACACTTTATTTTATCCGTATGCAGCTTCTGTGAAAGCCACGCTACTTATTGTTCACGGAATGCAGGAACACAGCGGAAGATATGCAGAGATTGCAGAATATTTCGCGGCTCATGGGATTGCTGTATTGACGTATGATCATCTGGGACACGGAAAATCGGTAAAAGAAAAAAAGGATATTGGTTTCTTCCAGCTTGAAAAACCGGATGAAAGACTTATAGCCGACGCGGAAATGATGGCAGATCATCTTGCAGAACAATATCCGGATGTCCCCCATTTTATTCTGGGACATTCTATGGGATCTTTTATT
Source organism: Chryseobacterium sp. NRRL B-14798 (assembly GCF_050470705.1). Classification (NCBI taxonomy): domain Bacteria; kingdom Pseudomonadati; phylum Bacteroidota; class Flavobacteriia; order Flavobacteriales; family Weeksellaceae; genus Chryseobacterium; species Chryseobacterium sp. NRRL B-14798. The sequence continues at coordinate 3,986,654 of NZ_JBFLUL010000005.1, forward strand.
ACACGATGTCTTCTTCAAAAAGCAAGCAGTAAATTTTCCGGGGCTATCATTACAGGAACCGGCGGACCTTTACCGGGAATTGATGTATTAAGAGCGTATTTATCATTGGCTACGGCTATTGCTCCCCGTCATCGTACGTTTTTAAATTCTGTTTTTACAAGTGTCAATAACAAGCATTTTAAAAAAGATAAAGACTTCGGTGATACCAGCTGGCTCAGTATTAATCCTGAAAACAGAAAGGCTTTTGAACAGGATGAACTTTGTGGAATTCCGTTCACCCATAATGCTTTTTATACTTTATTTACCGTTTATAAAAAGGCGACTGCAAGAAACTGGGCTGCACCTATTTCTAAATCATTTCCTTTTTTATTTGTAAGCGGACAGAATGACCCGATTGGTGACTTTGGAAAAGGAGTCATGCATACGGTCGACAACTTAAAAACTGATGGTTTTGAAAATGTAGACGTAAAGATGTATCCGGAAATGCGTCATGAGATTTTGAACGAATCCATAAGAGAACAGGTTTTGAAGGAAATCCATAACTGGATCTTAAAATAATAAGAACAAAATAAAAATTCCAGATAGCATTGATCTGGAATTTCTGTATAAGTTTCGGCTCCTATGTTTGCAAAAGAATAAATTTACATACAAAGCAAAAGGGGTGAGAGAACAGTTTTGGCTAAATAACTCAGGAAGTATATTGTGCTTTAGAAATGTCCTCACTTCTTTATTCCTTTTAGAGTTTGAACAGAATTTAAAGAATCGAAAAAGATATCTTGGATAATAATCAGGAGACAAAACGAAGGAAGACTTGCTTTTATTTAAAGATAAAAATATGAGTGCATTAAAACAGGTTGTAGGAATAGATGTAGCCAAAGATGAACTGGTGGCAAGTTTTGGCAAATTAATGGAAGATCTAAGTACAGAAATCAAAGATTATAAAGTTTTTAGCAACAGCGAAAAAGGCTTTGAATCACTTCTTAAATGGGTGTACAGCAAAAAGACACTTAATATAGAGGTTATTTTTGTCATGGAGGCTACAGGGGTGTATCATGAAAGATTTGCTCATTTTCTTTATGCAAAGGAAGAAAAAACAGTCATTGTGCTGCCTAATAAGATCAGTAATTTCATCAGGACTCTGGATATCAAAACCATTACCGATAAAAGCTGTTCCATAGCTATTACACAGTTTGGTTTAAGCAGAAAACTAGAATTATGGCAACCCGCAAACCTTGTGTATAAAGAACTTCAGCAGCTAAGCCGCGAGAAAAACCAGGTTATTCAGGAAAGGGTAAGGTGTATGAATCAGCTGCATGCTGAAAAGACTCAAGCTCTTCCGAATTCAAGAACCATAAAACGGCTGACCGAGCGTATTTCGCTATTGAAAAAACAGGAGAAAGAAATTAATGAGGATATGCTTGCACAGGTAAAGAAAAGTCCTGAGGCTACCAGGGGAGTTAATCTGTTGAGCAGTATTCCGGGTATTGGAAAATCAACGGCAATTGCTGTTTTAGCTGAAACCAATGGTTTTGAGCTAATCAGAAATAAAAAACAACTGGTAAGTTATGCAGGATTAGATATCCGCGAGAAACAGTCCGGAACATCAATAAAAGGTAAGCCAAGAATTAGTAAGAAAGGAAATAAAAATATTCGAAAAACATTACATTTTCCTGCCATGACAGCCGTCAAAATGAATAAAAACCATCAGGATTTGTTTCAAAGAATTACAGAAAAAACAGGAATTAAAATGAAGGGATTGGTTGCTGTACAAAGAAAACTCTTGGAACTGATGTATATTTTATTTAAAAATAAAACTTTTTACCAGATAGATTTTGAAGAAAGTAGGGTAAAAATCAAAGACGTTCACCCTACGCAAGCTAACTCAAGGTCGCTTTTATAAATATAAATGTATAAAAAATATTTGGAAGTTAACACAGAATCTAAAGCCGATGGAGTTGTTTTGATGTTGAAGGCGGGCTAAAGCCCACCCCTATTGAATATCTAAAGAATTTTGTCTGATTTGCAAGAAATATAATAATTACCCCAGCATCAATTCTCTTTCAATTCCAATCTCCTGAAGAAAAACTTCATCATGGGAAATCACCAGTAGAGTTCCATGATAATCTTTTATAGAATTGGTGAGAATTTCCACATTCTGGAGATCTAAATTATTCGTAGGTTCATCAAGGATAATCATATCGGGTGCTTTATTACTGATGGAAAGCCCACAAAGAAGCAACCGTAAACGCTCTCCACCACTTAGCATTCCACATTTTTTATCCCAGGTATCTTTCCAAAATAAAAATCTGGACAGTAATGTTTTCACTTCGGATTCCTGCATGGCATTGTCATTGAAAGTCTGTACAAAATCGTAAAGCGTTGAATCATTATTAATAAGGGAATATTCCTGGTCAATATAGATACTGTTGAATTCTGTCTTATTTATTTTTCCTTCCGAAGGTTTAATATTTTCCAACAGAAGCTTTATCAGGGTAGTTTTTCCGGAACCGTTTGAGCCTTTCACTGATATTCGGTCTCCGCTTCGCACCTCCATACTGATGTTTTCTTTCCAGAGTTTTTCTTTTCCGTAAGTGAAATTAATATCTTCAACGGTAACAAGGATCTTTCCTGAATGTAGATTGGAATCATTAAAATTAACTTTCATCTGATCAGAATTCTTTAAGGAGGAACGCAGATCTCTTAAGTCACCGGAAATACCACTAATTTTCTCTGCGTGTACACTTTTAAGTTTTGAACTGTTTTTTTCCGCATTATTCCGAAGGGTATTCATCATAATCCTTGCTACTCCGGATTTTTCCTGCTTGCCTTTACCTCGTGCATCCAGCTTTTGTTTTCTTTCCAGGGTTTCCCGTTCTTTTTCTTTTGCTTTTTTTAAAGCCCGCTCTTTGGAATGGATATCATTTTGCAATGCTTCCTCCTCCACTTCTTTCTGTTCGGCATAAAAGTCATAGTTTCCACCATAAGTTGCAATTCCCTGATTACTTAACTCAAATATGGTATCCACAAGATTGAGCAAAGTACGGTCGTGGCTTACGATAACCACTGTTGCATCTGTTTTGTCAATAAGATCATACAAGAGTTTTCTTCCTTCCCTGTCCAGGTGATTGGTCGGTTCATCCAATAAGATAATATCAGGTTGGTTGATCTGAATTCCAGCAAGAAAAACTTTAGTCTTCTGTCCTCCGCTCAGGTCTTCCAGTTTTTGAGTTAATTCAAAATTTTCGAGACCCCAATGCTCCAAAGCATTCTGGCATCTTTCTTCAATATCCCAGTCGTCATTGAGCGTTTCAAAATATATTTCGTCCACCTCACCATTGGTAATTTTTTGAAGAGCATGGAGTTTCTGATCTATCCTCAGGCATTCTGCAATGGTAAGATCATTTAAATTTCCAAACATCTGCGGTACATAAAAGATATTACCCTGGATATTGGTATTGCCGTTTAGAGGCTGTATTTCTCCTGCGATTATTTTCAGCAGGGTTGATTTTCCCACTCCATTACTCCCTACCAGAGCAGATTTGGTATGATACTGTATTGTTAAATTGATATGATTAAATAGAAGATTTCCTCCCGGAAACCCAAAGGATATATTTTGCAGTAAAATCATGATTTCTTTCTTAATAAAGGTTGAACACCAGCAACATTGTTGTTACCGTTTTATTGAGTCTGAAAGAAATGATATCCTACATGTCTGTTTTTTTGGGTTTTGAAAGAACAAAGATACTCATTTTTCTGAATATTTGTTTTTATCAATAATCAGGACATTTATCATTATCCTTTTCTTCCTTATTTCAAACACCTGCTTTTAATCCCTTTCAAAATCCTTTTTTTAAGGCTATATCATTCTATCTAATTAAAAATCTTATCATTCTTACTATTTAAACATACTTCGCTGTAATATTCAATTTTGTTGTTGCAATACCTTTTAACTTTCGAACTGACAAAAACAGGAAAGTATTTTAATCAAAAATCCGTAACTTTGCCAACTACTAAAAATTTTATGGAAAGCATTAAAGTTCACGACAAAACTTTCGTTCCTTATTTAAAGGATGCCGAAATTCAGGAAATTGTAAAAGAGACAGCGTTAAGAATTTATGAAGATTACAAGGACGAAGTTCCTGTTTTCATAGGGGTTTTAAATGGGGTGGTGATGTTCTTCTCAGATCTTTTAAAATATTACCCGGGAGAATGCGAAATTGCCTTCATTCAAATGAGTTCTTATGTAGGAACTGAGTCTACAGGGATCGTTTATCAGAAAATGGAGCTTACCAAAGATGTAAGAGACCGTCATATTATTCTTGTTGAAGATATTGTAGATACAGGAAATACCGTTGAAAGTCTTTTCAAATATTTCAAAGAAACACAACGTCCTAAATCTGTAAAACTGGCTAGTTTCCTACTGAAACCGGAGATTTACAAGAAAGATTTCAAACTGGATTATATCGGAAAGGAAATTCCTAACAAGTTTGTGCTTGGATATGGACTGGATTATGACGAATTGGGTAGAAACCTTCCGAATTTATATCAGCTGGAAGACGGACAAATCAACCATTAAACGCTGTTGGCTATTAGCTGATAGCTTTTAGCTTAAAATTATATAAAGAAATAAATTTAATAATAACTTAAAAAAGCTGAAAGCAAAGAGCAAACCGCCAAAAGCCTAAAGCCAGAAGCAAAATGCCAATTGCCTAAAGCGAATCAACATTATGATAAACATTGTTCTGTTCGGCCCTCCAGGAAGTGGAAAAGGAACACAAGCTCAGAATCTGATCGAAAAATTCAATTTAAAACAGGTTTCAACAGGTGATCTTTTCAGATACAACATGAAAAATGACACTGAACTTGGAAAACTGGCTAAATCATACATCGATAAGGGAGAATTGGTTCCGGATCAGGTAACAACAGATATGCTGATCGATGAGATCAAAAAACCAACTGATACCAACGGTTTTATTTTTGACGGATATCCAAGAACAACTGCACAGACAGAAGCTTTGGAAACAATCGTTAAAGAAGTACTGAATGACGAGATTGATATCTGTCTTTCATTGGTGGTAGAGGACAAAATTTTGGTGGAAAGACTTCTGAAAAGAGGTGAAACCAGCGGAAGATCAGACGACAGCAATGTAGAGATCATCGAAAACAGAATTAAAGAATATTATACCAAAACAGCAGAAGTTGCCGAGCTTTATAAGAAGCAGGGAAAATATGTAGAGGTAAATGGTGTTGGAGAAATTGATGAGATTTCCCAAAAACTTTTCGCTGAGGTAGAGAAAATTAAATAATCGGGATATGGCAGGGATAAGAAATTTTGTCCTGTAGCCTGAAGCCCGCAACACAAACTATATGTCTAACTTTGTAGATTACGTAAAAATCCATTGTAAAAGTGGACACGGAGGTGCTGGTTCTGCCCACCTTCGCCGTGAAAAGTATATTCCTAAAGGTGGTCCTGACGGAGGCGACGGAGGTCGTGGAGGTCATATCATCATGAAAGGAAATGCCAATGAATGGACTTTGCTTCCACTCCGATACACCCGTCACGTAAAAGCAGAACGTGGTGAAAACGGAGGAAAAAACCAGCTTACCGGTGCCTACGGAGCTGATGTTTATATTGAGGTTCCGGTGGGAACTATTGCCAAAAATGAAGAAGGCGAAATTATCGGTGAAATTTTAGAAGACGGACAGGAAATCATCCTGATGCATGGTGGTAAAGGAGGGTTAGGAAACGAACACTTCAAGTCTTCTACGAATCAGACCCCAAGATATGCACAGCCAGGTCTTCCGGGAGAAGAAGGGTATATCGTTTTCGAGCTTAAAATTTTGGCAGATGTAGGTCTGGTTGGGTTTCCGAATGCCGGAAAATCTACACTTTTAGCATCTGTTTCTGCGGCAAAACCAAAAATTGCCAATTATGCCTTTACGACACTGACTCCTAACCTTGGAATTGTAGATTACAGAAATTACAAATCATTTGTAATGGCTGATATTCCGGGAATTATTGAAGGAGCAGCAGAAGGAAAAGGTTTAGGACACAGATTCCTGAGACATATCGAAAGAAATTCCATCCTTTTATTCTTAATTCCAGCTGATTCCGAAGATCATTTCAACGAGTTTAAGATACTTGAAAATGAACTGAAGGAGTACAATCCTGAACTTCTGGATAAAGACTTCATTGTTTCCATTTCAAAATCTGACCTTCTGGATGATGAACTGAAAAAGGAAATTGCAGCAGAGTTCCCGGAGAACAAGCAGCCTTTATTCTTTTCAGGTGTTACCGGAGAAGGCCTTATGGAACTTAAGGATGCTATCTGGAAACAATTGCACGGATAGAAAAATTGATTTATCAGTTGTGCTTTTTATAGTAAAACTGCATTATAAAAAAACAGCCTCAGGTTTTCCTAAGGCTGTTTTTTATAAAATTAACCCTATGTTCCCCGAAAATATTTTAAACCATTAAGAATGGATGTAAGAAATAAAGTAGATTAAGATCAATCATGCTGTTTTTTAAGTATGGAGCAAAGCTTTGTTCTTAACATTTTCATTGAATCTTAATTGTTCAATAAAAATTTAAACTGATTTAACATAAAAACAAAAGAAATTTTCTCTTTTGGAACAATTATTGGGAGATCCTCTGAAATTTAAAAAAACTATGAAATATTTGCTAGCCATTTGTGCATTTGTATTTTTAACATCCTGTACAACTTCTCAAAAAGTAAATTCAAAATATGCTGCCATTGAATATGAGGCTACTCCATGTTTTGGATTCTGTCCTGTTTTTAAAATGACGATCAATCCGGACAGAACTGCGGTTTTTGAAGCAGAACATTTTAATTTTAATGATAAACCTTCGAAAGATGAGTTTTCCAAGCCGCGTGAAGGAACTTTTAAGGGAACCATTAAAGAAGAGGATTACAATAAATTAATCACTTTACTGGACGGATTAAATGTAAAAGGTTTGAATGATAAATACGGTGAACACAATATTACCGATCTTCCAACTTCCTATTTAAGAATCAAATTTGCTGACGGAACTTCAAAAAATGTAGAAGATTATGGAAAACGCGGAAGCGAGAAACTCTCAGAAGTGTACCAGTTTTTTGAGAATCTGAGAAAAAACCAGGAATGGACTAAAGTGAAATAAGTCTTATAAAAATATTTAAACTATCTTTACCGCAATAATTCCTTCTTTTGGGAGGAATTATTATTTTACAGAACTATTAACCATTCAAAAAAAACATGAAGAAGAACATTTTTTTCGCTCTGGCATTTGTTTTATCAACAATAAGTAATGCACAAACAACTTCCGAATCCATGAGCTTTGGAGTAAAAGGAGGATATACCTTATCCAGCATGAAATTCTTTAACACACAACTCGATTCAAAATCTTATTTCTACGCCGGAATCCTGGCCGAGCAACCTTTGTCCTCTAAATTTGGCTTGCAGGCTGAAGTATTATATACACAACTGGGTGGTAAAGACGCTTATCCCTGGTATGAGCTGGTAGGCAACGAAGTGGTAAACATGGGTAACATGAACTTTAATTATAAATTCAACCAGATACAGGTTCCCATTTCAGTAAAATATTATATTGTTCCGGAGCTTTCTGCTTCTGTAGGGATGAACTTAGGATTTAATATATCATCCAAAGTAAAAATGAATACTGTTTTTGATGAGGCTGAAACGCACAATTACGAATCTTTAAAAACCTTGAATTTATTTCCTTTTCTGGGTGCAGAATATAAGATTAATCAAAAGTTTTTTGTTGACGCCAGATACAATTTCAATTTTATAGAAATGAATAAAAGCAATGCAGTTCCCATTAAAATGGGATTTCTTCAGGCTGGCGTAGGATATAGATTTAAATAAACTGCAGATATCTAACAGAAAAAAATGGCGGCTCACATTCGGGCGGCCATTTCTGTTTTTCAATAGGCAATAAGTATAAAAAAGTGGAAAAAGATACTTAAAAATATTTAGACTACCTTTGCAGAATGTAATTCTTTCAGACTGAAGGAATTTTTATTTAAATTTTAAAATAATTCATTTGAATTTTACAGACTTAAACTTAATAGAACCTATTGCAAAAGCAATCCAGGAGCAGGGATACACGACTCCGACTCCTATCCAGGAAAGATCTATTCCTGATATTTTAGAAGGCAGAGACTTTTTAGGTTGTGCGCAGACAGGAACAGGAAAAACAGCCGCTTTTTCCATCCCTATCCTACAGAATTTATCCAAAAATAAAATTCCCAATAAACATATAAAAGCCTTAATCCTTACCCCCACCAGAGAACTGGCCATTCAGATTGAGGAAAACATTAATGCTTACGGTAAATATCTTCCGCTAAAACAACTTGTTATTTTCGGAGGCGTAAAACAAGGAAATCAGGAAGCTGCTTTGAGAAAAGGGGTTGATATTCTGGTAGCAACACCAGGAAGACTTCTGGACTTTATTGCTCAGGGAATCATCAGCCTGAAAAACCTTGAAATTTTTGTTCTTGATGAAGCAGACAGAATGCTGGATATGGGATTTGTACATGATGTAAAAAGAGTTATTAAACTTTTACCTCAGAAGAGACAGACTTTATTCTTTTCGGCAACAATGCCGGCTGAAATTCAGAAACTGGCTAATTCTATCCTGAATAATCCTGTGAAAGTGGAGGTAACTCCGGTTTCTTCTACAGCAGATACCATCAAACAATCTGTATATTTTGTAGAAAAAGATAACAAACTGAATTTGCTTTCTCACATTCTTCAAAATGATATTTCAGATTCTGTACTGGTTTTTGCCAGAACGAAGCATGGCGCGGATAAGATTTCAAGAAAACTTCAGAAAGATAATATCTCTGCAGAAGCGATTCACGGTAACAAATCTCAGAATGCACGACAAAATGCGTTGAACAATTTCAAATCCGGAAAAACAAGGGTTCTTGTGGCGACAGATATTGCAGCCAGAGGAATTGATATTGATGAATTGAAGTTCGTAATCAATTTTGAACTGTCTGATGTTTCTGAAACCTATGTACACAGAATCGGAAGAACAGGAAGAGCCGGAGCTGAAGGAACCTCTATTTCTTTTGTAGACGGACTTGATCTTCTGAATTTAAAGAATACAGAAAAGCTGATCGGCAAAAAAATTCCTGTGATCAAGGATCATCCGTTCCATACAGATGATCTGGTGGCACAGAAGAGGGATTCGAATAACAAACCTGTTCCTGCCGGCGGCGGAAAGCCCAAAACAGAAAACAGTAATAATTCAAGGTCTAATAATAACCGTAAAAAGCCTTCTGCGGGAGCTTCTCTAGGTTTTAAAAAGCCTAAGAATAAGAATTTCACAAGAAAAAAATAAAAAACAAACCCCTTTTCAGTGTTGAAAAGGGGTTTATTTATCTTATTATTAAAGCTTATATTGCTTAACTTGGCTGAATTCGGGATAAGAATTGCAGGTTTTAATAGAGTCTGGAAGCTGGGAGCTGGAAGAGGGAAGTTATTGAGGTTATAACAATAACTGCCAGAAATTATAAGACTAACAGTAACCTCCAGCTTCTGTCTTCCAGCTTCCAGCCGCTTTACTTAAAAAGATTTTTTGCATTCTCTGTTGTGATACGGTCTATCTCTGTAAAGTCTTTTCCATAAATATTCACCAGTTTTCCGGCTACCAGATCAAGATAAGAACTTTCATTTCTTTTACCTCTGTGAGGAACCGGTGCGAGATAAGGAGAATCTGTTTCCAGAACAATTTTATCCAATGGAACTTCGTTCAGAAACTGATCTATTTTTCCATTTTTAAAAGTGACTACTCCACCGATTCCTAAGATAAAATTAAGATCAATGGCATGTTGTGCCTGTTCAAGATTCCCTGAAAAACAATGGAAAATCCCTCTTAATTTAGGATGTCTTTTTCTTTCCAGCACCTCAAATGTTTCATCAAAACTTTCTCTTGTATGAATCACAATCGGAAGGTCTTTTTCTATGGCCCAGTCGATCTGCTGTTCGAAAGCTTTCACCTGGATATCGAGTGTTGTTTTATCCCAGTACAGATCTATTCCGATCTCTCCTATCGCAGGAAAATGTCTTTGATCAAGATAATTTTTTACGATTTCAAGTTCTTTTTCCCAGGATTCCTGTTTTACATAACAAGGATGTAATCCCATCATAGAAAAAATCTGCCCCGGATATTCTGTTTCCAGCTGCAGCATTTTCTCATGAGACCCTGAGTCAATAGCCGGAAGGTAGAATTCTGTAATTCCTTTATCTAAAGCTCTCTGAATAGCTTCTTTTCTGTCTTCATCAAATTCTTCTGCGTATAGATGTGTATGTGTATCAATCATTTTATTTAAAATTTCAATAGATCTTCATAAGGGTTTTCAAGTCCCAGCAATAATCCGAAAGCGGGTTCTGTTTTTATTCCCTGTTTTTTAAGTTCTATTATTTTCTGTTTAAATTCTTCTCCTTTTTCCTGTAATATTTTGTATTCGGCAACCATATGAAGATAAGCGTTTTGCTCTATTGTAGGTTTATTCTGTCCGAAAATCTCGATGGGGAAACCATCAAGCATAAAATTTAATGTAATGCATTTTTCACCGTTTACGATAGGATATTCCACTTCTGCGTCTTGAGGAATGAGCTGACAAAATAGTAAATCATCCAGAAAGTCTTGCTCAAATTTTAAATCCACCTCAAAAATAAGATCCAGATCACTTCCTTTGATATCAATTTCTATAGGAACAGTTCCTGCCAGAATCGGAGAATAATCTTTCAGTTTCTCAAAGACACGATACTTTGTAAGAATTTCATAAGCTCTTTTCTGTCTTTCATTTCCATCCTTCAGATAATCAATTCTGGTAAAATCAGGCATTTAAAATATTTTATGTTTTACTTTTTTACGCTGTGCTTCAATTCTTTGATCCAGTTTTTCTCTGAATTCTATAAACTTGGGATCTTTCTTATCGCTGGTCTTATGTTCAAGAGCTTTGATAATCTTAAAATTTTCTTTGATAAAATTCTGGGTTTCTTCTGAAAAATACGACCTTCCGAATTTCTCAAAAATATAATTAACCGCCTGAGCGCTGGGATGGATCATATCTTCTTTGTAAAAACGGTAATCCCGGAGATCATCCATCAAAACCTCATAGACAGGCAGATAATGACAGTCTTCAAACATTGAAATTGATTCATGAATAGCTGTAATCAGTTTCGATTTGCTTAATTGATTTTCTACCATTCCATCCTTGGTATGTCTTACGGGAGAAACGGTAAACAGGATTTGGACTCCTTCTTTACAAATGTCTTTAAGGTCCAGAATAGTCTGGTAAATTGAACTGGTAAGCTCCTGATGGGACAGCAGTCTTTTCTCAAAAAACTTTTGCGGAATTTTATGACAGTTGGCTACCAGTTTATTTTTGGGCAGAAACTCATAAATAAATGATGATCCATAAGTAATGATGATCCAGTCGGCTTCCTGAAGAAAGGCATTTCCCGCTTCAATAGCTCCATTAATCTTATCTAAGGTCTGATGAATATAACGGGTATCAAAACTGGTATGATGATCCAGAGAGATATATTCTTCATTGTAAGTAATCAGTTCCTCTTCTTCATAAAATGCAGAATCATGTAATCTGTTGATGGCATGATTGATGGAATAAGGATTAAAAATCGTCCCGAAAGGATTATTAAGGGTCTGAAGTTGTCCGTCCTGCAATAGATCTGTCATTTCAGAGGCAAAACATGATCCTATTGAGAATATTTTATCTTCAATCTCAATCTTCTTTTCTGATGCGGGAATATCAACTTCGGTTCTGAATTTCATTGTATACGGATTAGGTTGCAGAAAACAGGCTGCAGGTAAATTGCTGCTACCTGCGACCTACCCTCTGCTACCTGTATTAGCTTTCTCTTCTCAACAAATAATTGGCCAGTTCGATAAAAGGTTTTTTCTTTTCTTCCGGAACATCTATTTTCTGAAGGTAGCTTTGTCCGATTTCATTATGTTTTTCAATCAGTCGTAATGCTTTTTCATCCACTTTTGTTCTTCTGAAAATCTTTTCAACTCCGTACACTTTATCAACGTTTTCAGTCTTCTTAGAATACCAGTAGTCCAGTTCTTTTCTTTCTTCGTCTGTAGCGTGTTCTCTTGCTAACAGATACAGAACTGTTTTTTTATTTTCATAAATATCTCCGGCGTGTTTTTTCCCAAACTGTGCCTGATCTCCAAATACATCAAGATAATCATCCATAATCTGGAAGGCAATTCCGATATGTTTTCCGAAATTGAAAATAGCTTTCGCATCTTTAAAATCTGCTTTTGCAATCAAAGCTCCGATTTCAAATGAAGAAGCACTCAACACACCGGTTTTGTAGGTAATCATTCTGATATAATCATCAAAAGTAACGTCTTTCTGGGTTTCAAAGTTGATATCATACTGCTGTCCTTCGCAAAGTAAAAGCCCTGTGTGGGTAAATATTCTGATACAAGCTTTGAAGATTTCAGGTTCAAGATCTTCAAAGAACTTGTACGCTTTCAGCATCAGTCCGTCTCCGGAAAGAATTCCTACGTTAAGACCATGTAAAGTATGAATGGTAGGCTTGTTTCTTCTCAAAGGAGCTTCGTCCATAATATCATCATGGATCAGGGTGAAGTTATGGAAAAACTCGATAGCCAACGCTGGCTTGATGGCCTGTTTAAGATCTCCACCGAACATCTCACATGCCATCAGCACCATAATGGGACGAAGACGTTTTCCGCCATGGGAAATAATATAATTCATCGGCTCGTAGAGCTCCGAAGGTTTATCTTTAAAAGTATATTTAGTGATGGCATCTGCAACAATCTGCTGGTATCTGTCTAAAAATTCCATAAAATCTTATAATTTGAACAAAAATACGATTTTTCAAGGCTTTATAAAACAAAAAACTTTGCCCAAAAGGACAAAGTTTGTATAATTATATGATTTGTTTTTTTAGAAAACGAAGGTTACCACAAGATAGGTAATTCCTGCAACAATTGCAGAGATTGGAATGGTAAGAACCCAGGCCCAAAGTAAGCTTACAGTGATTCCCCATCTTACCGCTGAAATTCTTTTTGTTAATCCTACCCCGATGATAGAACCTGTAATCGTATGGGTTGTAGATACAGGAATACCAAAGTGGTCTGTGATGAATAAAGTAATAGCACCTGCAGTTTCTGCACTTACTCCTTCTAATGAAGTTACTTTGGTAATCTTGGTACCCATTGTTTTGATGATCTTCCAACCACCGCTCATTGTACCTAAACCGATGGCAAGGAACGAAACTAAAGGAACCCAGATATAATGCTGCGCAAAATAATCAAAACGTTCTGCAGAAGGAATATTCAGATACTGAACATCCTGAAGCATATTAACGTGATAGTAAATTACCGCTGCACCAATGATCCCCATTACTTTCTGTGCATCATTCAAACCATGTCCCAAGCTGAATAAAGCGGATGAAGCCAGCTGCAATCTTTTGAAAGACTGGTCTGCTTTGTGCGGGTTTGACCTTTTATAAAGATGTACAATGATCAGGGTAATGATAATTGAAATAATCATCCCTATAATCGGAGCCATGAAAATGAACAGGAAGATAGGAATTACTTTATCAAATTTCACCACACTCTGGTGTGTTACCTGATTTAAAGCTTCTTTCACAGTACCCCACATTCCAAGATCCGGCTGGGCTGCAGCCACATCGTGATAATCCATCATGAAAGCATGCATAAGAGCTGCTCCTAGGAATCCTCCGATCAGCGTATGTGATGATGATGAAGGGATTCCGAACCACCATGTAAGCAGGTTCCAGGCAATAGCTGCCACAAGACCGGAAAATATAACTTCAAGGGTGATAAAATTCTCGTTAACTGTTTTGGCAATTGTATTACCAATTTTGAATTCTCCAATAATATAAGCAGCTATAAAGAATGCTGCGAAGTTCCAAAGCGCCGCCCAAAGTACAGCCTGGAATGGAGTTAAAACTTTTGTAGAAACTATAGTTGCAATTGAGTTGGCTGCATCATGGAAACCATTGATATAATCGAAGATCAGGGCCAGCGCAATAATAACTACAAGTAAAATCGGAAATTCCATTTTTTGCTATGTATTAGGCGTATTTAATCATGATGTTCTCAATGGTATTGGCAACATCTTCTGCTTTGTCTGTTACAATTTCAAGGTAGTTTAATACAGATGAAACTTTAATAATGTTGATGGCATCATTGGTTTCAAATAATTCTACCATTGAGTTGGAAAGCAAATCGTCAGCAATATTCTCAATAGAGTTCACCTTAATACAAGCTTCTTTCACCTGCTCCATGTTTTTGAACCCTTTAAGGTTTTTCATTGCATTCTGAATTTCAAGACATGCTTTGTGGATCAATAAAGAGAAGTCTGAATACGCCTTCATCTCAGGTGATTTGTAAAGGAAAATATATTTTGTGGATGCGTAGATATAATCAGCGATATCATCAAGCCCTGTTGCCAATGTGTGGATATCCTCACGGTCAAAAGGTGTAATGAAGTTTTTCCCTAATTCTACGAAAATTTCGTGAGTAAGTTCATCGTTCTTGTGTTCGAAGTCGCTCATTTTCTTCAACATTGAATCGTCATTAAGATCGAAATCCTTGATTCCTGTGTTGAATTCTTCTGACATTGCAACTAGATTTTCAGTTACTTTTTCGAAAAGTACAAAGAAGATTTTATCTTTTGGTTGAAAAGCGTGGAAAATATTACCAATTCCCATTTTTTAGTATTTATAATTCGTGTGCAAATTTCTTAAAAAAGGATTGTACGTGAAACTATATAACATTAAGTTTTGTTAACATTCGCTTAACTACTGATTATCAAATAAAAAAACCGGCATGAATGCCGGTTTTATATGGTATAGGAAGGATTAGTTGGCTACTTCAGCTCTCATATCTTTTCCTTTGAACTTCATCGATTGAATATTGCTCAATACATTGTCTTTGAACGATTTTTCAACTTCGAAGAAAGAGAATTTCTCTAAGATTTCGATATCACCGATTTCCGCTCTTTTCTTGCTTTTTCCGCCAGCAGTAGCTTTGTTGATAATATCTAAAACATCAAGCTTCTTCAAATGGTCTTTTTTACCAAGGTTGAAGAAGAATCTTACCATGTTTTCATCTCTTCTTCTTGGTTTTCCGCCACGATCTCTGTCTCTGTCACGTCCGCGATCTCTGTCCCTGCCTCTATCTCTGTCTCTGTCACGTCCACGGTCTCTTCTTGAGTAATCGTCATCCCTGCTGCTTAATTTCTGCTCAGCAAGGTCGTGCTTGTCTTTGTAGTATAAAGCAAGATCTTTCAACTGGAACTGTAGCAGCTGGTGCACCAGTTCTTCTTTTGTGAAGTTGCTCAGATCCGGGATTAAGCTATCATCAAATTCGAAAAGATCTTCGTGCTCTGTCAATAATTTTTCAAATACACCTCCTACCTGAGCTTTGATAATATCATCACCTGTAGGGATAAATCTTTCGTGGATTTCAATTTTAGTTGCAGATTTGATCTGTTTCAGTTTTCTGCTTTCTTCTGGCTTGATTAGAGCCATAGAAATACCGTCTTTTCCAGCTCTACCTGTTCTTCCGCTTCTGTGAACGAATACTTCAGGGTCATCCGGTAAAGAGAAGTGAATAACGTGAGTAAGAGAGTTTACATCCAGTCCTCTTGCGGCAACGTCTGTAGCCACAAGAATATCAATGTTTTTCAATCTGAATTTCTTCATTACCGTATCTCTCTGCGCCTGAGAAAGATCACCGTGAAGAGCATCAGCGGCATATCCGTTCTGCATTAAGAAATCAGCAACCTCCTGAGTTTCCATTCTCGTTCTGCAGAAGATAATGGAATACTGGTTTGGATTTGCATCGATAAGTCTCTTCAATGCTTCTTTTTTCTGACGGTACCCTACAACATAGTATTCGTGAGTAATGTTCTTCTTCACTTCGTTGATAGAACCTACTGAAATACGATGTGGTTTTGTAAGATAATTTTTGGAAATTCTTTCCACCTCTTTATTCATCGTTGCAGAGAATAAGAAAGTTTGTTTCGTTTCCGGGGTTTCGCTTAGAATGGTTTCCAATTCGTCCTTGAATCCCATAGAAAGCATTTCATCAGCTTCGTCTAATACTAACCAATGGATCGCAGAAAAATCTAATGCTTTTCTGTTGATAAGATCAATTACTCTTCCCGGAGTTCCCACGATAATCTGTGGCTTATCCTTCAAAGATCTCATCTGCTCTACAATACTACTTCCACCATAAACCGCAGTTGTCTTGATGTCTTTCATATACTTAGAGTAATTCTTTATGTCCTTCGAAATCTGAAGACATAATTCCCGTGTCGGACAAAGCACCAATAATTGGATTTTGCGACTCGTATCGTCAATCATATCCAAAATCGGAAGCGAAAACGCTGCTGTTTTGCCTGTCCCTGTCTGCGCAAGTGCGATCAAGTCGCGAATATCTGAAAGAATAAAAGGGATAGTCTGTTTTTGGATTTCTGTTGGGCTTTCGTAACCCAGTTCGCCAATTGCCTTAAGGATATCAGGACTTAAATTGGTTTCCGTAAATAAATTCATTAACTATTTTAAAATTTTTGCAAAGATACAATAAATATTTGATTTGTTTTTGAATAAATTTTTAAATATGCAAACTTAAATTCACAATCCTGTAATATTTCTTTGATTTTTGGAAAATTAAATCTAAAAAAAGAAGCCTAGATTTAAAAAGTTGTTAAACATTATTTTTTTTTATTAAATTGGATTAATTTTTTCCGTGTTATTTATGAATTTTCAAAAATAAAGCCATAAAATGCAAATTTTTGTTTTTCATATTCTTATTTATCGCTATTAAACATTGTCCCTTCATTAATAGTTTTTGTACATTTGAGCTGTGGGATTCGGGGTTCGGGTTGCGAGATCCGATATCCGAGACTTTGATTCGGGATTCTGGGTACGAAATCCAGGATTGAGAATAGATTTTGAATCTCACTTAATAACAAAAAAACACCTATTACAATATGTCTTCAAGTATTTCTTCCAAAACATTTGATTTTTTAAAAAAGTTAAATAAAAACAATAACCGCGAGTGGTTTAATGAAAATAAAAACTTATACACAGAATCGCAGCAAAACGTGGTTTCCTTTCTGGATGAGCTTACCAGAGAGATGTCCGGTTTTGATGAAGAACTTGCCAGAATAGACAGTAAAAAAGCCCTGTTCAGAATTTACAGGGATACCCGTTTTTCAAAAGATAAGTCACCTTATAAAACCAATTTCGGAGCTTCTCTGGGAATGGGAAAAGGAAATCAGAAAGGAGGTTATTATCTTCACCTTGAACCCGGAAAATCCTTTTTAGCCGGAGGAATCTATATGCCTGAATCTTCTGTCCTGAAAGAAGTCCGTAAGGAAATTTCTTTGTATGGAGATGATTTCCTGAAAATTCTCAATAATAAAGATTTTAAAAAACATTTTCCGGAGCTTGATCAGGAAGATAAACTGAAGAAAGTCCCACAAGGCTTTGAAAAGGAAGACCCTATGGCAGAATACCTCAAGCTTAAAAACTTTATTGTGATATACTCTCTGAAAGATGTGGAAGTACTGGACAAAAATGCAGTGAAAAATATGAGCAGCGTTTTCAAGCTGATGAAACCTTTCAATGATTTTCTGAATACTCCTTTACTTTAATATCTTTAATTTCTGATCACAAATCGCAGATTCAACAGAAGACTGCACGTCTTCTTAAAAGGCCATGATATTCAAAACATGTGTTGCAAAGATAAAGATGTCTCTGTGACAAATTGAGAATATCTTAAAATTCAATGGGTTACAAAAATAAATTTTAAAATTTAGTACTGAAAATCAAGCTATTACAATTAACATTTTTTAAGAAAAGTTTTACATTTTTATGTATCTTTGCTGTTCGCCAAAAAGCCAACAATGTCTTTATACCAAAAAATTGCAGAGAAACTACAATACATAAGCCCGAATTTTTACAAAAAAAGATATTTTAAAACTTTAAATAATCTTAATAAAAACAACTTTTCGGAACGTAATGTAGAACCGGAACTGGTATGGATCAAAGAATACCTTTCTAAAAATGCTGTAATCCTTGATATTGGTGCGAATGTAGGAACTTTCCTTTATCAGTTGGAAAAAACGTTAAATCATGACCATATTTATGGTTTTGAGCCTAACAAAAAGCTTTGCACACGATTGAAAAGACTGTTTCCGGGCATGCATATCTTTCCTCTTGCTCTTTCTGACGAAAACAGAATTGCTGAGTTCAAAGTACCCATTATAAACGGAAAAACGGTTGCTTCCCGCGGTACTTTAAACACGGCTTACAAAGAAAAGGGAGAAGAGAAAAGTTATACAGAGAAAGTAAAAGTGATCAAGCTGGATGAATGGGCAGCACTTGAACATTTCAACAGACTTGATTTTATCAAAATAGACGTTGAAGGAAATGAAATAAAGACCCTTTCCGGTGCGAGAGAAACTATCAGACAGTTCAAACCAACCCTTATGGTTGAGATGGAACAAAGACACCATGAAACGCCTATCTGGAATGAGATATCCGAAGTGATGAGCTGGGGATATGACGCCAAATATCTGAACAGAAACAGTTTTACGCTGGAGGATCTTACAGAAGATATTATTACACAAAATACAAACGACGAAAAAAATAAAACTCAGTACATCAACAATATTATTTTTATACCTAAAAACATTTAAAACAACTTTATGAGTGTAGTAGCGAGACAAGGCTTCAAATATTCCATTATCGGTTATATTGGTTTTTTGCTGGGCACCGTTTCCGCAATATTCATATTTCCGAATGATTTTGAATTTTACGGAAAGCTGCGCTACAGTATGCAAACCGCTGAAATGCTCGTTCCTTTTGTTGTTTTTGGTATTTCTTATGCGAATGTAAAATTTTTTAACGCTTTACAGAAAGAAGGAAAAAACCAGAATATGCTTTCACTATCTCTTGTGACTGTCCTGATCAATTTTCTCATTTTTGTTACTGTATTTTTTATCCTCCCCTATTTTTATCCGAAATTTGTACATTCAGAAGCATGGAAAATTAAAAAAATTATTTTACCCTTAATTTTAATTTTGTCACTTTGTGCTATTTTCAATAAATACACTTCAAATTATAAAAGAATTGTCGTCTCGAATATCTTTGACAATCTTTTCCCTAAAATAGCAAATCTGGGGGCTTTCTGTCTTTTCTTCTATTTTTCTTTGTCTCAGAATATTGCACTGGCTTTTTTCTTCGGAATATTTGCGCTCATGCTGTTCGGGTATATTTATTATACCAATAAGCTGGAAAAAATAAAGTTCGACATCAGCACAGATTATTTCAAAAAAAATAATTTCTGGAAGGAATTCCTGAACTACAGTTTCTTTGGATTTCTGGGAACGTTTGGAAATTATCTGGCGATCAACAGTTTTATGATTGGAGAATTTATGGGAATGGAAGAAAACGGGATATATTCCGTTCTCTATGCTTTGATTTCTCTGATCTCTATCCCCCAACTGGGACTATTCAATATTTCGGCTCCGATTATCAGTAAAAATCTGGCAGACGGAGATATGGTAGAACTGGACAGGTTCCATAAGAAAACTTCTTTAACACTTTATTTCCTTGGTGCTGTGTTGTTCTCGTGCATTATGGTTGGATTTCCATATCTGACGCAGTTTATGCCAAAGAACGGAACCATGCTCAGAGAGTACGAGCCGGTAGTATGGATCTGGGGCTCTGCTGTATTGATCGACCTTGCAACGGGATTCAATGGAAATATTATTTCACTCTCAAAATATTACAGATTCAATATTCTGGTCATGCTTTTACTGGCCGGATTAACGATCGGACTGAATTATTATTTTATTAAAAACACACCACTTAAACTGATCGGAATTGCTTTATCTACAGCTATTTCACTTACGATTTACAATGTGGTGAAGATTGTTTTCAATTATATTGTATTTAAAGTTTCGCCTTTAAGTATTGAAATGATTTTCGTGTCTATTATCTGTACTTTAGCCATTACAGTAGCCATTGTTCTTCCTAATTTCAACAGCAACCTGCTTAATCTTGTTTACAAACCTGCAGTTGTTCTGGTACTGATCTATATCGGAAATTACTTCACCAAGATTTTCCCGGTTGAAGATTATCTGAATATGAGGTTTATCAAGAGTGTATTTAAGATAAAATAAGAGAATAATCCAGACTTTTTTAGATCAAAGATGTTAAAAATTGTTCCAGTCTCTTCTGAACTTCTTTTCTGCTGTATGTTTTATAAAAATCAAATAGAGTTTCCGAAACAGTGCTTAATTGTTCAAGAACATTTTCTTTTTCAGCAATAATAAAGTCTAATTTTGAGGGATAATTTCCTGGAAAAACAGCCAGTTTCCCATAGGCTATGGCATCGCCCAGGTTTCCTGTCATTTTAGTCAGTCCATAGGTTTCTTTCATGCTGAAGAATTCTGTATCCTGCTGAATCGGACACCACAAAACGTCTGCTTTCTGCATCCATTTTTCAAAATCCCCGGGGGACACCCTTTCTGAAAAATAGGTAATTTTAATGTTTTCGGGTAATTTTCCGGACAGATTTTCAAGTTGTTTTAACTCGTGTCCGCCTGCTTTTCCAAGGAAAACAAACTGGTAAATCCTGTCTGTATGGAGATTCTGAATAGTTTTAAAAATATAGGCGTAATCTCTTCTCTTTTGCGAAACACCGCCTGGAATTACGACCATAAGATTTTCATTTTTTGTCCTGTCAAAATCTCTGGTATAAAACAGCGGCAGATACTGATATTGATCCGAAATCAATGCTTCATCCAGTACAAAAAGAGACCGGGATGTCTGATACACTTTGGTCTTGTACAGCAACCCTTCTTTCAGCCACAATTTTAACCTGAAAATAACATCTCCTTTGAAAACGCTTTTTATCAGGTCCAGCTTTGAAGATTTTATGAAATTAAGATTATGGGTAATAACTGCTGTATTGTACTTTTTTGTTACTGCAAAAAATGTATTAAAATAACGATGAACAGTTCCTATTACCACAAGGTCATATCCTTTCCCTTTTAACTGATCCAGAATCATGGAACTGTCTGATAAGAAAACAGATTCGTTATGATGGCTGATCTGATCTTTTATCCTTTTTGAAAAATAATAGTCTACGGCAAAATCCTCAGAACCTTCCATAATATCCATGAAAGCCTGAGCAATTTCTGCATGAGTGTCTATTTCTATGTACGCTATTTTTTTCACGGGTTAACGGGAGTTATATCTTAAGTTTGGCTAAAGCCAATGGATTTTTTTTTTTTTAATTAAACGGGCTAAAGCCTGTTTCTATTGATGCACATTTACAATGTATAAAATAATTTATCTTTTACATCTTCAGCCATTTCTTTTTCAACATTTTCAGACGCTGATCATTAACGGCTTTTTGTTCTTCTTTTGTAATTTTCAATTCTAATTTTTTTGATCTGCAGCTTTCATAAGACCTGATAATATCGAAGAAAAATGAAGCAGACTTACTTTTCACAGCTTCTTTTGAGGAGGCGATGTATGCCAGAAACCTGTTCAGCCCTAAGAAATAAAAATATTTTCCGTAATAATCCGCAGGGCGTATCGTGTAATCGGCTCCTTTTACTTTAATCAACTTTACATGCAGCTCCGGAAGAACAACTTCTTTCCATCCAAGATTATCCAGTAAAATGGAATCAATATTATCCCAACCCAGTGTTTCCCTTATGCCGCCCATCTGAATAAAACATTCTTTACGGTAGGCCTTCATAGGACCTCTTACATGATGTTTATTGGAATTTCCCTCATATACCCAGTTTCCGTCTTTTTCAATGTACAAAAGGCCTCCTACCAATCCAAATTCCGGATGCGTGGCAAAAGCTGTTTCTACTACTGACAGATAATTTTCCGGAAGAATGATATCGGCATCAAATTTACAGATAATATCAAATTCATCCATAGCCTGGGTCTGAAGTCCGTTTTTGAAAGCGTGAACCACTTTTGATCCCGGCTGATGTTCAGATTTCTGAAGGTTGACCGTTTCAAAACGGGAATCAGCTTCCGTATATTTTCTGATCACCTCAGCTGTTCTGTCTGTAGAACCGTCATTCACTACCACTACTTTAAAATCTTTGCTGCTTTGCTGTTGTAAAGAATCAAGAGTAAATGGAAGGTTGTTTTCTTCGTTATGGGCAGGAATTATGATTAAAAACCTCACGAATTATAGTATAAATGATGAATAATAAATGATCAATGATGAGAAGCTTTTGAGGGCATCAATTACCATTGATCATTTATCGTTGATGAATTTATTTGTTATGCGGTTTCAGCATGTTCTTCGGATCAAGAATTTCGTCCAGCTTTTCCTGAGAGAGAATTCCTTTTTCCAGAACAAGATTGTAAACGCTTTTCCCGGTTTCCAAAGCTTCTTTTGCAATCTGTGTAGACTGTTTATACCCGATGTAAGGATTCAATGCCGTTACAATTCCGATGCTGTGTTTCACCATATTCAGGCAGACTTCCTTATTGGCCGTAATTCCAACCACACACTTGTCGCGAAGTGTATCCAAAGCATTGCAAAGGAAGTTGATATTTTCCATGATGGCATGAGAAAGTACCGGTTCCATTACATTCAATTGTAACTGTCCTGCTTCTGCTGCAAAAGTGACTGTAAGATCGTTTCCGATTACTTTGAAACATACTTGGTTAACCACTTCCGGAATTACAGGATTTACTTTCCCCGGCATAATAGAAGAACCCGGCTGCATTGGCGGAAGATTAATTTCAAAAAGGCCTGCTCTTGGACCTGATGAAAGTAATCTTAAATCGTTACAAATCTTTGACAGTTTCACAGCAAGGCGTTTCATTGCTGATGAGTAGATCACATAAGATCCCGTATCAGGGGTAGCTTCCACAAGGTCTGGTGCTAAAACAATCGGAAATCCTGTTATCTGAGCTAAGTTTTTAGCACAAAGGGCTGCATAGCCTACAGGAGCATTTATTCCTGTTCCGATGGCAGTAGCTCCCATATTTACTTCTACAAAAAGACTGGCATTGTTATTCAGTTTGGAGATGTCCTCTTCCAAAGTGGCTGCATACGCTTCAAATTCCTGTCCTAAAGTCATTGGGACTGCATCCTGAAGTTGTGTACGTCCCATTTTGATTACATCCTGAAATTCCTGTCCTTTTGCACGGAAAGCAGTGATAATTCTTTCTAATTTTTCTACCAGCCCAATGTTCATCTGAAGCAATCCCATTTTGATAGCTGTAGGATAAGCGTCATTGGTAGACTGAGAAAGGTTGATATGATCATTAGGCGAACAGAATTCGTATTCTCCTTTATTTTTCCCTAATTTTTCCAATACGATGTTCGCGATCACTTCATTCGCATTCATGTTGATGGAAGTTCCTGCTCCCCCCTGAATCATATCTACCGGAAACTGCTCATGATATTTCCCTTCTACAATTTCATCACACGCTTCTGCTATTTTAAAATACAGGTTTTCGTCCAGAAGTCCTAATTCATAATTGGTTTTTGCGGCTGCTTTTTTAACAAAAGCCAACCCTTTTATGAAATCCGGATACGAAGACAAAAGCTGTCCTGAGATTTTAAAATTGTTGATAGCTCTTTGCGTCTGAACCCCATAATAAGCATCTAAAGGCACATTCAGTTCGCCTAATAGATCACTTTCTTTTCTGAAATTTTCCATTACAGATATTTTACTGTTTTTGATCGTTTAAAGATAGCAAAAACGCATCTAACCGATGCGTTTTAATTTGAATTATTTTACTGGATATTTTTGATTTAAAGCCTGGAGTATTGCCCATGTTTCAGCATCCATGATTCCGTCATAATTCTGTGGACGGAAGTGGTACTGGAATGCCTCAATTGTTTTCTTGGTAGCATCATCCCATTGTCCGCTAGGATCAATTGCATATCCGAATTTCTGCAATGAAGTCTGAATAAGGAAAATAAAGCTGGACTCATTATATCTTGCTGCCAGGTCGGCTTGTGCAGGTTCAAGATAAGTCTGTTTAGCAGCTTCATCATACCACATTCCAACCTGATATTCGTCATAGAGCTTTTTCCATGGGAACATCGGTCCCGGATCCTGTTTTCTTGTAGGAGCAATATCTGAATGCCCCAATACGTTT
The DNA here is from genome assembly GCF_050470705.1 of Chryseobacterium sp. NRRL B-14798. Classification (NCBI taxonomy): domain Bacteria; kingdom Pseudomonadati; phylum Bacteroidota; class Flavobacteriia; order Flavobacteriales; family Weeksellaceae; genus Chryseobacterium; species Chryseobacterium sp. NRRL B-14798. The sequence goes on from NZ_JBFLUL010000005.1 coordinate 4,010,891, forward strand.
GTTGGCTGGATCTGATATCTTGTTACAATATCTTTAACCAGAGCAGCCACTTTTTTCACCTGCTCATCACTAAAAGGGGCAAAAGTTCTTTTACCCGTACTATCTGTAGTATATCCTGTATTTACAATTTCAATACCGATAGAATTATCATTAAGATTTTTGTCATTTCTCCATGCACTTATCCCTGCATGGTATGCTCTTTTATTTTCATCTACCAATTGATAGATCTCGTTATCTCCTGTATTATTTACCAGATAATGGGCACTTACCGACTGTTGGGTAAGAACACTGATTGATTTATCATCTGCAAGAGCGGTATAATGCAATATCAGATAACGCTGTCTGAAATTCTGCCCCACTGCAGGAAAATAAGTTTTTACCACTTTATACCCGCCCGGTTTGGCAGATACAATAGAACCGTAACTTGCCGTATTATCATTTTTTGTTGGATCTGCTATATTGGTCGTAAAAAATTCTACTCCATGATCAGATATAACTTTGGGTTTTGGAGCAACCGGAGGTTTTGTCTGAATCGTTGGTTTCGCCTGTGTTATTGGGGTTTTCGGTTTGTAAGTATTTTTTTTCACATTTTGCTGAGAAGTACATGAAAAAACAAATGTGCTTAATCCGATGATATATAATGTTTTACGCATCAGTTTGGTTTTTGGATGATTTATTAGTTCAAAAATACACAAAATTTTCTTGAATTTTATTTGGTAAATAAAGAAATCTGTTCTATATTTGCACTCGCAATAACGGAACAACGATCATTAAAAAATAAACAAAAAGGAGGGTTGCCGGAGTGGTTAACGGAGCAGTTTGCTAAACTGTCGACGCGAAAGTGTCGCAAGGGTTCGAATCCCTTACCCTCCGCTCTTCTATATATTCGGGGCGTAGCGTAGTCCGGTCATCGCGCCTGGTTTGGGACCAGGAGGTCGCAGGTTCGAATCCTGCCGCCCCGACTTTTTAATGTGCTTATTACTAAGCGGGAATCAACTTCTAAGGGTGCGTAGCTCAGCTGGATAGAGCATCTGCCTTCTAAGCAGACGGTCAAAGGTTCGAATCCTTTCGCGCTCACAAAAAACCTCACAATTTTTATTGTGAGGTTTTTTGTTTTTATTACCTTCATACAAATTGATATCCACGATTTATTTTCATCGAAAATCTTGAACTTTTTGTTTATATTAGTTCTATGAGCTATTGTTATATACTTCATTCTAAATCTTTGGATAAATTCTATATTGGACATTCCTCAGAGCCTTTACAGGAAAGGTGAAAAAGATTCAAAGGATTTACCACCACATAAATAACCATAGTATTTTTAGAAGATTGAAAAAATTCAATAAGAACAAGCTTAACCAAAAATTATAAAAGCCGGATAATCTCTGTTTAATCCCTGATAAGCTGTTTAATTTCATCCTGATATTTCCTATTCTGCTTTCTGATTTTCATAACAAAATAGGAAAAGATACTTAGTATAAAAAATCCAATAATCATCATCCCAGCCATAAAATAATCATATCGGGAGGCTAGCTTTTCACTTTTTTTCAGAGTCTCCATATTATGAACATCAATAGCGTGATTGATAGAGCTTAATTCACTCTGCTCTCTTTTGAATTTTGTTTCAAAATATTTCTTGCTGTACACCTGATAAAGGTCCGGGTTTCCCATTGCCAGATAATTATCCGCCATTTCCATATAAATTCCTTCATTAAGAGTCAGGTCTCCCGCTTCCCTACCCAGTTCTTCAGCTTTTATCAGCAGTGTAAGAGCTTCCTGATTCTGATGTTTTTGTTTATTCATCTCCGCAAGGCCCTTTAAAGCAAATGCCTCCAGGCTTTTTGCTTTGATTAACCTTGCCAGATTCATAGATTTCATAAAAGCTGTTCCGGCATTGTCGGGCTGGTTCAGATTGAGATAACAGTTCCCTATATTGTAATAAATGATACTTTGGTTAAAATATGTTTTCTCCTGCTCTTTTACTTTTTCGAAATTTCTGATGGCAATTAAAAATTCCTGAAGAGCTATTTCCGGATTCGACTGACTTTTATAAATCATTCCTCTTAATGCATAACTTCTCGCCGTTTCAAAATGTCTCAGATAAGAATCTTCCGGAAGTTTTGTGAGATATTCATCAGCTTCATCCAGTGTTTCAAGACTTTTGCTGAAGAGTTCCATCTGCTGATACTGCACAGCAGCCGCAATCAAAAAACTGGTGTGAATTTTAGGATCATTCGTTTTCTGAAGCAATTCTCTTGCTTTTAGAATATATTGCAGAGATTCATCAAAGTTTCTTTTGGCAATTCCCGCTGTGGACAAAATCAGATAAATTTTAATGGATTTCTCAAGCCCATTTTCCTTTTGAAGCAGCTTTTTCCCAATATTAATGGCATAATCAGGATTGTTATAAATCTCACGGTTGGCAAGCTTCATCAGGGAATCATCAGAAATTTTCTGTCCTGAAAGAGCTGTCTGGAAAAGCAAAACACTTAGCAAAATGATATGGATAAAGAATTTCATCAGCTTTTATTTTTTATAATTTCCTGAATGTAGGTATTGGGAGACATTCCCGTGATCGATTTAAACACATTTGTAAATGCTCCGTGCGATGAAAACCCTGCGTATTCCGCCAGATAGCTTACTTTATAATTCAGATAGGCAGGATCTGTTTTCAGAAGACGGGCAATGTGATCAATTCTAAGCTCATTAATATAACCGTTAAAATTTTTTCCTTTGTTATTATTGATCACTTCCGACAAATATTTGGTATTTATCCCTGTCTGAGCAGATAAGATCGCCAGCGACATGTTCTTGTTCAGGTAACTGTCAGATTTTTCCCAGTCTTTGAGCTTCTGCAGAATTTCTTCTTCTTTTTCTTTTGAAATTTTAGAGAGATCTTTTTCCTGGGCTTTATTTTCTTTTAAAATTTCGATTGGTCTTTCAGCTACTCCTCCTGTTATTTCTTCTTTGAATTTCAGTTTTTCAAAAAAAACAAGCTGCTTCTTAAGATCTTTGGCTCTTGCGGATTCAATCAGAAAATAAGCAGTCATTATCAGGATAAGAACTAAAATAATACTTCCTGCTATCCGAAGCTGGTTTATCTTATTTTGTTTCTGAAATTCAAGATTTTTATTATGGTACGTTTCAAGCAGCTTTACAACATACTGAATCCCTTCTTTTTTGTTGGAATCCAGCTTTGCTTTCAGATCTGTATATAATTTATTGTAGTAGTAATATTTTTCATCATTATTAAGAGCCAGATAGTTGCGGGCAAACAATTCGTAAAAAATAATTTTCAGATCGTTATAAGGAAGATTTTCGATTTCAGAGAATCCTTTTTCCAACTTTTGGATGGCTGTATTATAGTCTCCTTTCATAAAATAGTATCGGGAAAGACTTTCATAAGCAAACGCACAGATAAAGGCATTATTTCCATGCTTTTCAATATCCGCAATGACACTATCAAACAATTTTTTTGATTCTTCCAGTTTGTTCTGACGTAAGAGAAAAGTAGACCTGAAAATACTATTTTCCCATCTGATAATTCTGTTTTCTCCATTTGTACCAGTGAGATAAGAATCACTCTTATCCATATTCAGTACAGCAGACTCATAGTCTCTTACCATCCCTGCATTGATAGCCTGAAGCTGAAATAACTTGGCGAGAACCATACGTTCTTTTGGATTCTGGCTTTTTAACAGATCCGGATCTTTTAAAATACCTGCAATGATTTTTTTTGACTGCCCATACAATCCTAAATTCTGATACTGATCTGCCAGATTATAATCATCAAACAATTGGATGAATTGTGAAAGATTCCCTCTTTTATCATCTTCTTCCTTCTGATTGGAAATACTTACTGATTGCACATAGTTTCCCTGTAAGGCATAAGCCTGGGAAATAATATTCCGGAGAATGACTTTATGTTCTATATTTTTATCACTGATCAGAAGACTTTGTGAATAGCTGATACACTCTTCAGGATTCTGATATAATTTCTGAAATGCTTTATCGGTTAAAATACTGAAATCCGGAGCCAGCTGCCCATTTATAAAAACCGGGCACCACAAAATGAAAAACAATATTACCATATTACTTTTCAGCATTTTTCTTACCATGAGGATCATTTTCCCACTGTTCTTAACTGATATTTCTATCATTACTCCTTTTAAACCACAAAACCACATTTGCCTGATTTACAATATTTTAATTTTAAAATTCTTGTAAATTCAGTGAATTATGCAAGCACATTCCTTGATGAGGGGCAAATATAACGCTAATATTGTTCAAACCTTTAAGTCGATTCAAAATATTAGACTTATTCTCAAATTTCAATGTAACCATCACACCTATTAGCCATTATTATTAAAAGAAATTAAAGAGAATATCACTATCATCTAATATATGATTTTTAAGACATCAATCAATCATCTGTATTCATTGATATAGAAAAGAAATAAAACGCAGACAATAAAGGCGGTATCTAATCTTAAAAAAAATAAAAATAAAATGAGAAAACACTACTTATTATGGATGATTTTCTTCCTCTCAGTTTATCAACTGAATGCACAGACTTACTGTGTTCCTACTGCCGGAGCTTCAGGCCAGAACAATTACTTAAAAAATGCTGTTTTTTCTGATCAGGGAGGTTTATATTATACAGCCACCGCATATCAGGCTTATGCAGATAATTCTTCCAGTCAGATCGTAACTTCCTATCCTGGAGGAACAGTGAACGTTCATCTGGATTTTGCCGGATCAGGAGTAAAATCCTATATCTGGATCGACTGGAATAATGACGGGGATTTTGATGATTTTTATGAGAATCCACTAGGCCCATCAAGTTATTCGGTTGTTGATGATCAGTTTTTTATTCCGCCTTCTCAGGCATCGGGAATATATAGAATCAGGGTACAGAGCGGAACTTCATTTCCCAATCCGGTAAATCCGTGCGGACCTAACAATTATGGTAATTTTGTAGATTTCAGTTTGAAGATAGATGCTTCTCCGGCCTGTTTTGTTCCAACAACTCTTACTTCTTCCGGTATTACCAACAATTCTGCAATTATTTCCTGGACTGCCCCAACTACAGCACCAGGAAGCTATGAATATTATTATACTTCTTCCACTACTATTCCGGATGCCTCTACTCCGATATCGGGAACCAGTAATACAGTCTCAGCACCAATCAGCGGACTTTTGCCTTTTACGACTTACTATTTTTATGTGAGATCAGTTTGCGGTACATCTAAAAGTGCATGGTCTTTAAGGGGGATATTTAAAACCAAGTGCGATGCTAAAACTTCAATGTTTGAAGATTTCGAAAATGCTGCAAGCGGGCCTAATAACGCTGACTGCTGGGATAGAATTATTTTGGGAACAGGATATCAGACTATTGCTTCCGGTAGTGGTGTGAATAACAGTAAAGCGATGTATCAAAGCGCTAATGGTGCAGCCAACACAACCATCGCCGTACTTCCAATGTTCAGTAATGTAAACGCTGGAACCCATTGGTTGAGATTTAAAGCCAAAGTAAGCAGTACAGCCGGAGTATTAGATATTGGCTATGTTACCAGTGATACTGATGCTTCTTCTTTTGTGAATATTCAATCTGTGAATATCAGCAATACGGTTTATGACGGTTATGAATACAGTGTTGTAGTGCCCAATACCGTTCCTGCCAATGCAAGACTTGCCATAAGACACGGAGGAGTTCCTTCTGTGAGTATTTACTGGGATAATGTATACTGGGAGCCTAAACCAACGTGTTTCACTCCGACAAATATTGTATTATCCAATGCAACCAGTGCAACAGCGAATATTACATGGACAGCACCATCTCCTGCACCAGCAATGGGATATGATATCTACTACAGTACAAACAACATTGCTCCAACCTCATCTACTGCGCCTAGTATAACAGGGGTAACAGCAAATCCTTATACTATCCAGGGATTAAACTCTGCAACAACATATTATGTCTGGGTGAGATCAAGATGCAGCACCTCCGATCAGAGTGCATGGAGTAATATTGCTTCTATCCTGACTCTCTGCGCAACTGTGGCTGGTTTATCCGAGAATTTTGACTCCTATGCTACAGGACTGTTAACCAATGCTCCATGCTGGGGAAGAATTGTAACAGGAATTGCTGGCGTAAACATTAATGGAAACGGAGCTTTTTCCGGAACGAGACATATATTACAGCGCAGTATTTCTGCAGGAGATATATCAATTGCCATATTACCCGTGTTCACCAACATCAATGCCGGAACCCATTCTTTAAAATTCAATGCTTATTGCAGTGTTAATACGGGAAAATTAGAAGTCGGATATATGACCAATCCTGCGGATGCTGCCAGTTTCACTCTGATCCAGCAGCTGGATATCACAAATACATCCTATACTCCAGCTACAGGAAGCAGTGACTACACTGTTACGATTCCCAATACCGTTCCTGCAGGAGCAAGGCTGGCCATCCGCAATACATATGCTCTTTCAGGGAATGCACAATATTACTGGGATAATATTTCATGGGCTCCTACCCAGACTATGAATGTACATGAGAATACAACCCAAACAAAAACCGGCATCTATCCTAATCCTTTTACTGATGTGATTACGTTTACTGAAAGCAAAAATCTAAAATCAGTCAGAATCTACAGTACTTCCGGGCAATTTATCACTGAGATCAGAAATTTTGAAAATATCATTTCATTAAAGGATCTGGCATCAGGAGTATATGTAGCAAGAATGGAAATGAAAGACGGTACTTCTCATACCGTAAAAGTTATAAAGAAATAAATGTTGTCTCTGCCATTAAAAGCGGCTGAAATTGATCTGTCGCTTTTATGGCAGTTTTTTATCCCCCATAAACTTATTCAATGAAAGGCTTTTACTTTGTTTATACTCCGGATTTTACTATAATAAAGCAATGGTTCATACTGATCAGAAGGCTGTTGCTTACGGTATCTCTTTTTCTGTCTGCCACCAATACTCTTTTTTCCCAAAGAGATACTGAACATTGGTTTGCCCCTATGATGTCCAGACTTAATGATTCCAATAAGCAGGCTTTATTTTTATCTACAGATTCCATGACTCCTTTTCCTGTTACAATCTATAACAATAATACCGTCATAGGAACTGTAACTATCAGTAAAGGTAATCCTCAATCTTTTGACATTCCTGTGGATCATATGATTACAGGATTACAATCGGAGGCTTTTAAAGTAACCGGACGAGGTCTTTATCTCAAAGGAGACAAACCTTTTTTCTGTACTTTCAGGTTTTCCACAAAAAATCATGGAGAAATCCTTACGTCCAAAGGAAAAGCTGGTATTGGAAACAAATTTTATGTTGCTTATGGGCCTATTGCTACAGCTTCTTCCAATAACAATTTCACCTGTGGAGTACTTGCTACTGAAGACAATACAATGGTAACAGTATCTAATTATGGAGCTTCCGTTCAATTCTCCAATGGGACTACTGGTACCAACACGCCTTCAATGACTTTTACCTTACAAAAAGGGCAGTCGTATATTATAGAAGGAACAGGAAACCAGGCAGGAAACCAAAGCGGTTTTATTGGAGCTAAAATTGAGTCTAATAAACCCATAAGTGTCACAAACGGAAACTTCAATGGCCAGATTACTAATTCTAACAATGGCGGTGATATTTTAATGGATCAATCAATTCCTGTTGAACGCTTGGGAGATGAGTTTGTTCTCGTTAAAGGAATGGCTCCGATTGCCTCCAATGTAGAAGGAGCTATCGTAACGGCAACAGAAAATAATACACAGGTCTATCTTAATGATGATGTAAATCCTATAGCCACCCTTGATGAGGGGCAATTCTACCACATCAACTCTTCTTCTTATAGTAATCAGAACAGCAGCGGACATTACAATATGCGGATCCGGACAACTAAAAGAGTTTATGTTTACCAGCTTATGGCCGGAACTTCAACTTCATTTGTTGAGATTACTATTGGAGCCAATTATATACCCCCTCTCAGCTGTTTTCTTCCTAAGAAAATTGATGAAATAGGGATGATCAATATATTACCTTACTACACAACTATTACGCCTGCCGTTAAGCTTAATATTATAACCGGGTCCGGGGCAACGGTAACAGTTAACGGAACACCATTAACCTCTGCACAGGGTCCGTTTCCAGTCACCGGAAATGCAAATTGGGTATCTTATTCTGTCTCTAATATTACAGGTAATGTTACCGTTCAGTCTACCCAAGCAGTTACAGCAGGAATTGCTGCCGGTGAAGGAAATGTAGGCTACGGTGGTTATTTTGCCGGATTTTCTTCTATCCCTGTTATTGCAAGGAAAAACGGAACCTGTATTCCTGGTATGACCCTGGAGGTAGATGACAGTTATTCTTCCTATCAGTGGAATTTTAATGGAGCAGCTATTCCGGGAGCAAACAGCAATACTTACACTCCTACCCAGCCGGGAAATTATACAGTGACTGTATCAGTGGGAGGAAGCTGTCCGCCTGCGACAACTCCTGTTTATAAAGCATTTTCCTGTCTGGTACAGACAACAAAAGCGCTGACAGTATGCTCGACAGGCACCCCTTTGACTATAACCCCAGCTTTTACTAATTCTTCCCAAACTCCGGTTCCGGGTACTGTACAGATCATCACTCCGCCAGCCAATGGTACACTCCATGTAAACCCTACAACAGGACTGCTTACTTATACAGCTAATACAGGGGCTGCAGCCGATACATTCACTTATAAATTCTGTGGTAACGTTCCCGAATTTACCGATTGTGAAGAAGTAAAGGTAAACATTACCGTACAATCAGTGAATGTTGTCAATACTACAATCAAGGCCTGCAATAATAACGGAACAGGAATTTTTGATCTCACTTCTGCCAATGTGGGAGGACCATCGGGAAGTAGTAAGAAATATTATCCCACCGCCGCAGATCTGGCTGCCGGTACTAATGAAATTATTCCAGCCAATGCTTATGTATCATCTGTTCCTAAAGACATTTATGTAAAAGTAACAACGCTTGAAGGGTGTTCTGCCCAGGCAAAGATCAGTCTCCTGTTTAGTCCTTCCCCGCAGGTTCGGAATATATCTTTAACGTCATGTTATATTGCTTCCGCTCCGGATAAAGGAAGCTTTGATCTCACCCAGGCATCTGTTACCAGCGAAACAGGTATTACAAAAGAATATTATAAAACACTCCAGGATGCTGGAGCAGGTATCAATGCTATCCTGAATCCCAGTGTTTACATTTCCTCCGGCGGAACGGTATACATTAAAGTAATTAATGCTACAGGTTGTTATACTATTGCAACAGTAACTCTTACCGTTACCCTGCCTCATCCTTCTCCTCTGCTTAAAGATCAGTTTATCTGTTTTAATTCTACAACTACACTGGATGCAGGAACGGGATATCAGTCATATGAATGGAGCACAGGCGCTACTACCTCATCAATCTCCAATGCAGGAGTGGGAAATTACTGGGTGATCCTGGAACATGATCATTGCTTTACCAAACAGAATATTACGATAAAGGCCGCTCCCAAACCTGTTATCAAAAATATTGATATTGAAAACAATAAAGCTACTCTTACCGTAACCGGCGGACAGCCTCCTTATCTATACTCTCTTGATGGTGTCAGCTGGCAAAGCTCTAATATTTTCATTAACCTCCCGAACGGACAGAACAAATTTTATGTAAAAGATTCTTATAACTGTGACCCTTTAAAAGTAGAATTAACAGTTATTAATCTGATCAGCGCTATTACGCCTAATGGTGATAATATTAATGATACAATTTCGTATGCAGATTTTGCTTATAAAAAAGACCTGTCTTTTATGGTGTACGACAGATACGGAAACAATGTTTTTACCGGGACACGCTTTAACAATTACACATGGGACGGTATGTTCAGTAATAAAAAACTGTTTACCGGAACTTACTGGTACGTCATCACCTGGAAAGAACCAGCTCTGCAGGATACCAGCATTAAATACACCGGATGGATCTTGTTGAAAAATAAAGATTAATTCATAGGCTTACAGCCACCGTCAAGTTCAATTTAATTTAATCTTCCCTACAATTTATGAAAAGGATCATATTTATTTTTATACTGCTATTCTTATCTTCAATTGCTTATGCACAGCGGGATACAGACCACTGGTTTGCTCCCATGGTTGTAAGTTCTTCCAACGGGTCGCCGAAACAGACACTTTATCTTTCCACAGATAATATAACTCCTTTTCCCGTTACCATTTACAATAATAACACCGTTATTGGAACGGTTACTATCAGCAAAGGAAATCCACAGACCTTTGATATACCCTGGAATCTGATGACAGGCCAGAATACAACGGATGCCATGAGTGTAAAAACAAGAGGCCTCTATCTTCACGGTGATTTACCTTTCTTTGCTACCTACAGATTTTCGGAAATCAATCACGGGGAAATCTTAACATCAAAGGGAAAAGCTGGAATCGGAACGAAGTTTTATGCAGTGTATTCACCATTGATGAACAATCAGATCAGTCAGAACTTCACTTGTGGTATTCTGGCAACAGAGGACAATACCCAGGTTAAAGTTTCCGGATATGCCATGACTACCTGGTTTTATAATAATTTCAACGGGCTTACCCATCCCAGTATTACAATTACTCTGAATAAAGGACAGTCTTATATTTTTGCAGGCTATGCCAATAAACCCGGAAATAAAGATGGTTTTATCGGAGCTAAAATAGAATCTACGAAACCGATATCAGTAACCAACGGAAATTACCACGGTCAGTTTGGGCTGGCTCCTCCTTATAACGGTGAAGACATTGTGATGGATCAGTCTGTTCCTGTAGAACGCCTTGGTCAGGAGTTTGTTCTTATTAAAGGAATGGGCAACCTTCTTCCAGAAATCGAAGGCGCCATCATTGTTGCTACTGAAAATAATACGGAAATCAGACTGAACAACAACCCTACTCCGGTTGCTACTCTGAACGAAGGACAATATTACCGTGTCAGTGCAATGAATTATATCGTTAACGGGCCATCCCATCTCAATATGTATATCAAAGCATCAAAAAATGTGTATGTTTATCAGCTCCTTTCAGGCATTGCAGATAATGATGCCACAGAAGGTTTTAATTACATTCCTCCTTTGAACTGTTTTCTTCCCACTGTTATTGATGAAATTGGAAAAATTGGAGAAATGCCCTACTATACGACATTCAACCCGCCACTTTCTGTAAAGCTCAATATCCTGACGCAGGCAGGTGCCGGAGTGGCTGTAAACGGGGTAACACCTGCAGCGGCACAGGGACCTTTTCCGGTAACCGGAACTTCAGACTGGGTTTCTTACTCTATTCCAAACATATCCGGAAATATTACGGTAACTTCCACCAAAGCGGTTACAGCCGGCATTATTGGAGGCAGCGGAAATCTGGGGTATGGAGGATATTTTGCAGGATTCAATTCTATTCCGGTGATTAGCAAATCTTCCGGAGAATGTGTTCCGGGAATTGTATTAGAAGTAGAAAGCGGCTTTGATCATTATCAGTGGAACCTCAACGGAACACCTATTCCGGGAGCCAACAGCAATACCTACACTCCTGCACAAGCAGGAAACTATACCGTATCGATTACGAAAAACACCTGTGCACCTCTTACAACCTATCCTTACAAAGTATTTACCTGCCTTGTTCATACAGTAAAACCGATGAATGTCTGCAGTGCCGGTACTCCTGCTACCATCACTCCTGCCTTCTCAAATTCTACACAGATTCCGGTACCGGGTACTGTACAGATCATAACCCCTCCTGCAAACGGAACTTTAACCGTAAATCCTGCAACGGGAGTCCTTACTTACACGGCCAATACAGGCACTACCACTGATACTTTTACTTATAAGTTCTGTGGAAATGATCCCGATTTTACAGATTGTGAACAGGTAAAAGTCAATGTAACCGTTCAGCCTTTGATTTTAACAGATACTACGGTAAAGAGCTGTGAGAGTAACGGAACAGGTATTTTCGATCTCACGACTGCTGCTGTGGGAGGACCGGCTAATGCTGTCAGGAAATATTATCCTACAGTGGCCGATTTAAATGCCGGTACCAATGAAATTATTCCAGCCAATGCTTATTCATCAGCTGTCCCTGCTACGGTTTTTGTAAAAGTGACAACGGTAGAAGGCTGTACAGCTACTGCAAAAATCACACTTCAGTTTTATCCCAAACCAAATGTGCAGAATGCTGCACTCTCGGGTTGTTTTATTCCGGCCAGTCCTAATACAGGAATATTTAACCTGGCAACAGCACTTGTCACTACGACCAATCCTGTGACAAAAAAGTATTATCCGACATTGAATGATGCAATCAACGGGACCAATGAAATAACAACTCCGAATGCTTATACTTCTCCCAATACCATAGTATTTGTAAAAGTAATCAATGCTAACGGCTGTTTTGATTTTGCTCAGGTCACTTTAACAGTAACACCACCTAAACCTTCACCGCTTTTGACAGACCAGTACATATGCCCGGACGCCCGGGTTACATTAGATGCAGGGCCAGGCTATACCTCTTACTTATGGAGCACAGGAGCAACGACTCCCTATATCACAGCTTCCATAGGTAATTATTGGGTGATCCTGACTTCCAACGGATGTGAAACAAAGCAATTTGTAAAGGTGATGTCTGTTCCTGTTCCAAAAATCAAAAAAGTGGAAACTACAGGAAATACGGTTACACTTACTGTAGAAGGCGGTACACCTCCTTACCAATATTCAAGGGATGGAATGATATGGCAGGATTCTAATGTTTTTACAGGCCTTCCAAGAGGTAAAAATATTTTTTATGTGAAAGACTCCAGCAACTGCCACCCTGTAGAAGTACAGATTCTGGTTCCAAATCTTATCAATGCCATTACTCCCAACAGTGATGGTATCAATGACACACTGGATTATACGGAGCTTGCATTTCTGAGAGATTTAAAGTTTGGTATATTCAACCGGTACGGACAGCTTATCCATTCTTCGGATAAAAACAATAATTTCAAATGGGATGGCACTATCGGAGGTACTCCGGTAAACAGCGGCACCTATTGGTATGAAATAAAGTGGACGGATCCGGATACCCAGAAAATGGTTTCCTACACCGGATGGATTCTGGTAAAAAACAGGAATTAGATCAAATACAATTATCCAATCAGGATTGTAATACTTTTTGTTTAAAGAAACTGTCTCATTTTTTTTGAGACAGTTTTTGTTTTTTCTTCTATCCTTTAGAATATTTATGCAACTCCTTTTATTTTTGCTCCGTTCTTAGCCGCTTCGATTTTCTTAGTATTCCTAAGCTCACGTTTCATTTTACGGTAGTCCCAGGGAGCAACCGCATTGATATCCTGCCAAAGGCCTATTTTCTTCTGTTGTGCAGCTTCCTGCAGTTTTCCCAAAGAGGCATCTTTGGAATAGGAAAAATACCACCATCCCATTCCTGCTTTGATAAGCTCTTTGGAAAGGTATTTCCCATCGTCATAATACACTTTCGCAATGGATCTTCCATAACGGTCCTTAGTCGTTTCAACAAAGCTTACCGTTTTCCCAAAAACCTGAGCAGAAGTAAACTGTTTCGCATTTTTACCGAACGCCTGCCCACTTTCCGGACAATCGACTTCAGCCAACCTCAGTTTTTTTTGCTGGTTGCCTTTTAACAGTAAAGTAATGGTATCTCCGTCTGAAATTTTAATCACTTTTCCGGTAGTCTGTGAGAATAGAAATACAGGGAAAAGTAGGTACAGCAGCATTAATCGTTTCATAAGGCAAATATAGGGATTAGTGGAGCTTTTTAATTAAAAAACCTCGCGTTTTGCGAGGTTTTTTACTATTGAATTGAGTTATTTGATTTTTTTGCCTCAAAGTCGGGAGACTTTGCTGAGCGGGAAATTTTAAGTAATCTTAATTTTTAAATGTTATATGTTATATGTTATATGTTATATGTTATATGTTATATGTTATATGTTATATGTTATAATTTATTTTAATTGCCATACAGAACTATACATTTTTTTTTGCTTGAAAAACTGTTCCTTATTAATCTCTTGTATCTTGTATCTCTTTACGTGATAATAATAAACGCCTTTATATGCTGAATATTGATTTTTATAATTATTGTTTATAAATTTATTTCCTTCTAAAGTTGATGTAGCAATAATTTCACCTGACTTTATATATACATTTAAAACACTCGGGATTGTTAAACTATAACCATGTTCCTCTTTATGCATTAAATTATATTCTCCATTAATTTCTAATACATAATATTTATCCATAATATGAACTTCATTTTTGCTTATAAAGAAGTCTGAAAGAAAAACTTTTACGAAAAAAACTCCTACTAATAATATTGATATAACTATAAATATTTTAAATTTCATTTTACAATTATTTAATTTTTGAATTTTTATAGGATTGAATAAAAAAGTCTTTTGTTGGTACGGTCCACATATATAAATGAAACTTGCTGCTACTGCTACTCTTATCCCTTTTTAATAAGCCATCTGTTGCTGATCCTAATGTTTTAGTGTCAAAGACACTCATAATGACATTTTTCCCATCATCACTTACTCTTGCTGTTGACCAAAAGCTTCCTAATACATTCTTTTCTTTAAAGAAAGTATTATCCTCATAAAATTTACCCGAAATAAAGTCTCCTAAAGAATTCATAGCTATTTTCCAAAATTCTTGACCTCCAATCTTTCCAATATCATAAAAGTAACCTTGGGTTTCTCCATTCTCAATTTTTCCATCTTTACCTAATAATTTTGCTAATTCAACTTGGGCTTGTTTTACAGAACTTGTATTTTTTACCAAATCAAGAACAGGTCCTGCCATTACAGTATTTTGTGGATCTGCTTGAATCCCAAATATTCCTCCAATAAATTTAGCCGTCTTATTTCTAGTATTAGCAGTATGATCAAAATACCAAGTTTGTGTATTTGGATTAATCCTAAAACTATTTGTTTCAAAAGATTTAAAATTATGAGCTCTTCCCTCATACTTTTTAACAATATCTACCTGCTTCCCATTAGGATCAACATACTTAATCGGATTCTGATAGGTATAGATATAAGGATTCAGATTACCCCAATAAAATATTCCCCCATTATGCTCTCCATCACCATAAAACTGAATCTCCATTACTGGATTGTAAATCGCTAATGGATCCACGCCATACCAAATACTTGCTCTCGGGTTATAATATCTTGCTCCATAATAATACAGCCCTGTTTCTCTGTCAAGCTCTTTTGCATTGAACTTATATGGGTTATCATATACTCCTGTTTGCTGCTCCAGCATTGTTTCCCCGAATGGTAAATTTAAGAAAAACTGCGTACTCTGAGCACTGGAATTGGTAACAAATGTTGCCGTTCCTAAATGGTCATTATGCAAATAGTACAATCCTAACTGGCTTGTTGGTCCGTTTAAAGTATTCAGCTCTGCCAAGGAAATATCACCTACTCCTGCTTTTTCAAGGTATGTTTTGAAGTCAACAGAAGGGTCAGGTTCTCTCATTGTGGTTCCCTGATCAGATGTTCTGAGATTTAATGGAATAAAAATATTGCCTCCATCCATCACCCTGCTGGCAAATCGGGTTGATCCTTCAAAATAATGTTTGGTATACTGTCCGTTTAAGGATACCGTTACATATGGATTAGGATACAAAGTGTAATCAGTTAAGCTTAAGCTACCCGGATCTACCAACTCACCGTTCTGATACAGCTGAGAGCTTCCATGAAGGTTGTATTTTATCGTTCTTTCTCCTTTGTCGTCGTATGCATAATACTGGTATACTCCGGAGTCGTCACTATAGAATGCTTTCAAACGGTCCTGTTCATCCCAGAACATCTGCTTGGCACCAAATTCATCAACATGTTTAATGGTATTCCCATTATCATCATATTCGAAAAGTTGCTGCGTACCACTGATATTACCGTCAATAATTGTCTTCACTTTATGAGTTTCCGGAATATACTTGTAGTTATTAGAATACGTATTCAATGGGTTCGGCTGCTGGTCGATCTGATGCACCTGCTCCTTCAATACAATTCCTCCACTTTCGTTATATGTTACCTTTCTAAGCTCAAAATGTGAATTACTTTGCGCATATGGAGAAGTATTGGGTGTTGTAGGAGTTCCTCCTTTATCATTAAGCCCCATATCACTTTCCGTACCAATCAATCTGTTTAAGGTATCATATCCGTATTTGAAAGCATACGTTCCTCCCATCTGGTTCGGAGTTACTCCTACGTCATTGGCAAGACGGATAATATTTCCTCTCTTATCATACTCATAGCTGTTGGATAAGAACGCATCGGAATTGCTCCATAATCCAAAGTGATTTAACCTTCTGTTGGTAGCAATATATGAATAATTTGTTCTTGTTCCATTTCCATAGTTGGCTGCTGTTCTCTGCTCATAAAGGTCATATTTGATATTCTGAATATAATTATAACTTCCGTTGCTTACCGTTTTAAGATTTCCTCCCAGGTCATAATTGTAAGTAAGCTGCTCTCCATCCGGATATGTCAGTTTTTTAAGACGGTTCCAGCTGTCGTAGACATAATCCGTTTTGAATTCCATAGTCGGAATATTGTAACCGAATATTCTGCGGGTTTCCGATATTACTTCACCCAGCTTACCATAATTGTAAGTAGTATATCCTGTGCCATCTGTTTTCGTTGTAATCCTTCCGGAATTATTTCCTGAATTGGCAGGCATATAATCATAATGAACGTTATTAGGATTAGTAACTCCGCTCGGAAGATCAGGAAGTATAATATCTGTCAGTCTGTTCTTATCATATTTATAATGAATCTGATGGGTTTGTATAGTGGGATCATTTGCCAAATTTGGGGTTCCAAACCAGGTAAGATGTCCCGCAGCATCATATACATAAGTAGTAAGTCCTTTATCAGGATGTACCATTTCTGTTCTTCTTCCGGCAAGGTTATACTTATAAGTTGTCTTTATACCTTGCGGATCAGTTACGTTAAGCAGTTCACCTATTGTATTGTATTCAAATTTTGTAGACAGCGGGTTGCTACTCAGGTAATTTATTTTCTCTACAACCTGTCCTTCTGAATTGGTGAAAGTTTCTGTCCTGGTCACATCCAATTCTTCAATACTTTTAAACAGATTCCCCTCTATTTCGTAGCCAATTGATTTTTCAACACCGTCTTCATATTTAATATTCGTAATCCTATCAGAGTGGTCGTACGTATTGGACAACATAAACTGACTGAGATTCAGATTCAGATTATTATCCTGAATGTCACCTTCCTGAGGCTGATATTGATATAGCTGTCTTCCGAATACATCAAATATTGGTCTTCCTGAAACGGATCTGCGTTCTATGCCATTAATATCAATATCTTTCTTCACCTGTATTACTCTACCCATGAAATCTGAATAGGAATCCGTATTGATAAGATTATTCGGATGGTCTGCATCATAATGAGAGGTTCTGGCACGGAATATTTTAATATTCTGATCCGAACTTGGCATACCATAATGATCAAAATAATAGGAATGAGTTATCGTAGAAACATTTGCAGGACTATAAGGCTCAATGATGGATATTGGTCTTCCATAGTCATCATATCCATATTGTATTACATTTCCTGTAATATCTGTGCTTTTTGTTAATACATCCAAATAAAGATTATACTGACCAAAGGAAATATATCCAAAAGCATCTGTTGTCCTTATTACATACTTACCAGTTTCAGCATCATATTCGTAGGATATAGAATATCTATTTTGTGATTCATCAGGCGGATAAGTTACGGTTTTAACATTACCGGAAGGTTCATAAGTATAATCTGTTATGATATCCTGAGAACCATCAGATACGATGTATTTTCCGATATCTCCTGTATTAACGTTTACATCCTGGGTTTTTCTCTTTCTCAAAAGAGTAGATCCCGTTCCGTCATATACATTGATCTCTTTTGGTACTGCGATCATATTTTTATTCAGTCCTGTCCAATAAGTGATCACAGATTTATAGGAATTGGTAGGGCTGGTATAAGTATAATTTGAAACCAATCCGGTATTATAATCATACTCCATTTTTTCCGTAGTTTCTATTTGCCCACCATTTTCATATCTCGTATTGATCTTTGTATTCAACAGAACGGTAGCCATTTTTCTACCTTCTGTTCCTCCGGTATCAAAACTTTCCGCTAAGTAATTAGGGTCTATTTTGGTTGTATTATCTTTAAATTTATATAAACGATAATTATAGATTACTTTGGAAATTAACGCATCATTTCCCGAAAGGATTTTACTTTCTTTAATTAATCCATTTAAGAAATAACTTGTGTTGTAATACGTATCCTCTGTTTTACGGTAAGGATTTCCATCGATATTTATTTCTTCACGTATTACTTTTCCGAAACCAAAATTATCTCTTTCTCTTCTGTCATATCTGGAATTTTCAAAATTATATCGGGTCACAATATCTTTCTCTGTATTGGAAAGCGTATAGTCTGTACTAAAGACATCCGGGTTTAATATTTTAACATCTTTAACCACCAGCTTTGCATGCGGATCCCCATAGTTCGGCTGTGTAAACTGGTAGTCTACAGTATACTTTCCTTTGGTAATGTTTTGAGTAACAGATTTCAGTTTATTGGTTTTCCCAATCAGGGAGTAATTAACTATAAATCCATTGTTTTTATCTACGACAAGGTCTACAAATCCATCACCGTTCATATCTCTGAAAGCCTTTTGAGTATCAGAAACATTGATACCCAGATTGGCAGTGGCCCCTGCACCTACTTTTATGAAAAGATTCAGAATCGGAACAGGAGGAATAATCGGTATAGGTCCTATATTTACCATAAAGTGTCCTCCGAAAGAGAAATAGCCATTATATGAGCCACTTTCTTCGGTGAAATCCACATTTCCTACTGTTTTAAGCAACGGAATTGCATCATCAAATTTATGTCCTAAATTATAACGAACACTGGTTGATTTAACACATCCTGCTAAGCCATCACAGTTTTTTACCTCAAGAATATCAATTAACCCATCTCCGTTAATGTCTTCATATACCACATCAGCTGTTCCTTTAGAAGCAGAACCTCCCAGGCTGGCACTGATACCGAAGCCAAAGCTGCTTAATGCTCCCATATTAGCAGAAGATCCCAAACCTCCACCTATAGAAATGTTTTCACTTCCTATTGGGTGAGATCGGTAAGTAAGCATATTTTCAACAGGCTTGCGCGCTAACAGCTTTTTTCCTAGATTGAGCATCACACCCATATTCAGATCGCCTCCATCTACTACTCTGTCAGGAAGTCCATCACCATTGATATCCATCCAAAAATTTCTCCCTGAATCAAATGAGTTAAAATACTTTGTAACTCCTGCACTAGCAGATCCCGATCCTGACCAAGGCATTGAAGAATCTCCTTTTGAAGTAGTTCCTAAAAGACCATTTACACTAATTCTTCCAGTGGCCGAAAAAAGGTTGTAAGAGAATCCCAGAGAATTCATCTTCTGATAAGTATTAGAATCAGTAGGGAATCCTCCCGAGGAAACCAGGCTTATATCCTCTAAACTTCCGACAGAGTTCGTCATTTGAATAGACTCCGGATAAACCATATCGGGATAACCATCACCATTAATATCTGAGAATGTCTGAGTTTCAATACTTCCCTTCCCCCAAGGTACAGTTTCAGATTCAGCTGCAGATCCACTTATATTCCCTGATGATACACTTAATGTATTCGTCGTATTACGGGTGTAGCTGCTCTGTTTTCTACTGATAGCCTTCATTGTGGTATCCAATGAAAGTACTCCTGTTACCAGAGTAGTAGGTGTTACCGATGGTGTATTAGGTATAGGATTATTGAAATAATTGACAGTTTCATCATCCTTGAAAGAACTTGCAGAAGCAAACTGATTCTCTCCGGCTCCCACCCAAATACTTTTAACGGTGTAACTCGTACCTCCTGTATTTACCAGTGAACTATATGGTTTCATTGGAGAAACAAATTGGGAAATTGTATTATTTCCTGTGTTAGGATTCGCATTAGGTAAGTTATCAATACACTTAGCCAACTCCTCTGCAGTTAAAGGAGGCTGCTGAATACATTGTGGATAAGTATTTTGAGCTACATTACCCGGAGTCAGAGTTTCTGCTTCAATTGGTTTTCCATAGGTGTAACCTTCTATGATTCCCGGACTGTATAAAAATTGTCCCCAGTTATTATAGACAGCAGTTTTCGGGTTATACATTGCTGTATTTACCGAAGTTGGCGGTACAGAGGTAATCAGCTCACCACTTCCGTAAATTTTGAATGGTTTCCCTTGGAAGTATTGAGAGTATTTATTAAATAAAGCATAATCACCGTCTGTTTTACAGTATATCTGAATATTTACAAGATGAGGTTGACCAAATTCAGGTATCGTCAAATCTCCCTTATAAAAATTGATAGGACTTATTCCTGGAACATCAAATGCACCAATCATATCCTCTTCTTTAATCACGGAGTTAGCTCCGTTAGCAGCTACAGTTACTTTTCTTTTTCCCATAACTGTAGATCCGGTTTTGATTACGTAATAAAACGATCCGGTTGAAAGAGTAGAAAAGTTTGTAACACCTTTGTCTATCTGAACTCCATAAGCTCTTTTCCCACTAACGATGTTAGGATTGTCCTGTGTATTTCTAATGTCTATTTTTCCTCTTAATTGTGTTACGGCATATGAAGGATACTGGACAACAGGATACAGTTCTACATTGACTGAGGTATTATTATTTGAAACAGCATTATAATTTACTTTAATTTTATCCTTCCAGTTACTATTGAAGAATGATGTATAAGAATCAGATTCAACAATAAACTTCAAGTAAACCGGCTCGCTTGAATTTACATTCAAAGTACCTGTAAAAGTTTCAGTATTGAATGAATCATAGGACTGGACATATTCAGAAGAATGAAGCACTGTAACTGTACCAGTATTCGCATTTTCTGCAATCACTTTAAAGGTAAAGCTATCTGTAGTATTGGTGAAATTAACACTTTCAACTGTAATATTTGCTGTCCCCGTACCATCCAGATACACTGATGATAATAAATTATTGGTAAGGAAGTTACTTCCATAATTTCCGTTATTCAGCTTAAACTGATCCTGAAATACAAACTTACTTGACAAAGGGGATCCGGTTGATGGATCAACATAAATAACTTCCGGATTAGAATTTACCTCTAAATTTTTACTCTGGCTTTTATGCAATCTTATGTATACTTTTTCACCACTTTTTACAAAAATCCTGTTGGAACTATTAGCAGCTCCTACCTGATTGGATACTGTATTATATCCTGGGGAAATAGTATTCATTTCTGTATAATAATCATTATACTTCGAGATCGAGATATTTTTCGCAAGGCCCCCGGGATTCAGTTCCGTAAGATAAACTCTTGTATTAACAGAAGCACCCGAAGACATATAAGGGGCTTCCACCGAATAATACATTTTTATGGGTAAATCATTCGGATCTCCAGTATAAGAAGGTACGGATATATTATCTTTAATCGTGATATAACCATCCTGTGAAGCTATCCATACTTTTACAACATCAGTAATTGGTACTGCCGGAATATCTGGAGTAACAATAGGATCGTCCGGTGGTAAGACCGGAGTTGCAATTGGCTTGTCCTTCACTACCATATTTTCTGTAAATTCAGAATGTTTGGTCATTTCAGGCTGTTGTGATATCTTATTATATTTATTAAACCATACCTGCCCATTATTGACAATATCAACCAATCCGTCAGAGTTAGCATCAATCAGATAGGTAGATGTGGTCCCTCTGGATGTAGATTTAATCTGGGATTTGCTGTATACAACTGCTCCCATATCCCATCCTGAATTGTTGGTCTTGGTCTCAGTATAAGTAAAGTTATTATTATAATTCAATAAGGGCTTAGCTGGTAAAAAAGATAAATTTCCATATTGGTCCAGTTTTCCCTGACTGAATTTCAGTTCAGAAGAAGTTCTGTAGATCATATCCTGAATACCATCACCATTAAAATCAATAAGTTGCTGTGCATTTTTTGCTTCAGCAGTAGAATATCCAAAAGGAAATCCAAACATCAGGTGTCCATATGCGTCATTGGAAGAATAAAAGAAATTCAACCCAGCAGCCGGTCTGAAGTTCAATCCATTTTCAGAGGAAATATTTCCATTGATTTTGGAGGGTTTTAGGATGTTTTCGATCAGTCCATTATAGACATTTTCAGAATTCTGTACCTGTACCTGGGTGTCAGGTCCAAATATCTGATTATTTTCTACCTGGTTATAGTATTCAAAAGAATAGTCATCAATAATAGGAAGCGGATTAACAAGTTTAATGTTGTATACCTGACTGTATAATCTTTTTAACCTTGTTTTATTAAATTGTCCATCTTCGTATTCCACACCATATGTTCGTATTTTTTCTGTCTTATGTTTTATATCAATTGATCTTAAAAGATACGGTTCTACCCTCTTTACCCCCTGTTTAGCATTGATACTGATATCTTTTCTGCTAATCCCGGTTTCAGCAATAAAATTAACACTATAATCCTGATTTTTTCCATAAGTTATTTTTTGAATATGAAAATAAACTCCTCCGGTTATATTGTTATTTGTTCCTAGATCTAATGTATTATTCTGATAAGTAAAAATCATTTTATTGCCATGGGCATCTTCTATCATTCTCAACCCCCAGTGAACAATCTGACCTGCATCATTTTTCACAATAGAATTGCTGCTCCCACCATAATAGCTTTTGGTTCCGTTTGTAGAGGTCACCGTCCATGAATACTCTGCAGGACTGTTCCCCTCTCTTTCTATAAGAGTAAAATCATGATTCTTTCTAAGATAAAACTGTTTTTTTCCTGTTGCATTTCTCGATTGCCTTGTAGTTGTAATATTCGTAGATGTTTCACTTACATTATTATGTCTGTGAGGCAGGTAGCCCCCAGGATAAACAAGCATTTCCCCATCCAAGGTATATAGTTCAGTTTCCTGACTACCAAACATGGGCGTTCCCCATCTGGTATCTACTGTAATCGCAGATAATCCCTGAAGATCCCATCCTTCACCCATCCATCCGTTACCCGCACCACTGTTGTAGCCTATAGCTAAAGAAGGCTGTAATCCTCCCAAACCAGCAGGAACCTTGATAGGATAATTCATATTGGCATCACCTTTCTGATTTGCTGTAGGTGCATTCATAAGTTGCATACCTGCCATTGGATCAGCTGCTTTCAATCCACTGATACTAGTTGGTGAAAAAGCCGTCGTTTGGGGAGATTCCGGAGCGGAAATAATTCCGTTGATATAATCATGATCTCCATCTCCTTCTACCATTACCGTTTTATTTTTCTCATCAACAACTGATTTGTCTGCTACCCATTGTTTCTTGGTATAATCAAAGTGAAAGATTTTAATATCTTTTGGAGAAAACAATCCCAACCTTTTGGTATCGTAAGGAATAGTAATCTTAGCTTTTTTCTGCAGATTCCCGGACACTACTGAAAATCTGTAAGCGGCATTATTCAATGTTACATTTTTAAGCCCCTGAGATACCGCAGGAATATCTTTTTCTCTTAATTTCAGAACTTCAATGTAAGCCGATTCTGATGTTCCTTTTTCTATAGAAACATTCATATTTTCATAGCCTATACTGAATTCTTTATCTTTTGAAATTTCAACACCTTTTGGTTTTGCATAGTAATGATCAACTACTTTAAAGGCTTTTGTTGAAGCCGGAATTTTAAAGGTATTGGATATTCCTTCTGCCGTAACAGAGAATAAACCGTCCGTTTTATCTTTTTCCGAAAGTCTGATTACTTTTTCAAACTCTCCTTTCTTTACAGTAACAGTTTCGTTATTTACTATCACATCTGCCAATGTTCCTGAATTCCCTTTTACATATAGCTGATCATCAGAAAGCATAGAACTAATTATGGGAACGGTATCTGATTTTTCATCTTTCTCAAAGACCAGACGCAAATTTTTAACTTTATATTTTACGCCTGCAGAAGGTGAAGTAAATAATACAGAATTGGAACCTGTTTTAATAAGTCCTGAATTAAGCGCTTCTTTTTGATGGCTCCATTTTGCACTTGGAACAATAATTCCTCCTCCTATAGCAATATTATGATTGATAGACCTGGATACAGACTCATGAGAAGCCAGACCAAATAAGTCATATTCCAGATAAACTACCGTATTCTCCTTCACAGCAGGAATATCTATCGTGAAAAAGTTATCAGAAACTTCATCTTCCTCCTGGTCAGTGAAAGTTCCGATTGTTCCTTCTTTTTCTATTGAGGGATAAAAATTATTGATACTACTTTTAGCATCAGTTGTTAATTCAGAAAATTCCTCTTTTCCATTTTCTGCATCAGCAAATACGGAAGATCTTCCTTTCAGAAGATTCTTCCGGGAAAACTTCTCTGATGGTGATAATAGTTGAGAATTGTCTTTTACATTTTGATCAGGCAAATCTACTGTTTTATGAGTCCATTTACTGAGGAGATCTTTTTTGAATTCCCGTACCTTCTGTCTGTCATCTCTGGTAAAGCTTGCAAAAACAAACATACAGCCAAAGAAACCCACTAACAGAAGTGATTTCCTGGTAACAGGAAATTGATCCACATTTATTTTCATGATATAGTTTTAATCAACGATTAATTTGAACGTTTTTATAATTTTTTTGTCTTGGATAAGATTGATAATATAAGCACTCTGAACGTCCAACTGCCCTGTATAATGAGTTGATTTCCGGTCTATATTATCAAGCTTTACAAGTCTTCCCGCTCCATCATAAATGGAAATTCCAAGTCCTTCCATAGAAGGAAAAGTAACGGTAAATATCTGTCCTTTTTTAACAGGGTTGGGATAGAGATTAATTTTGGTCAGATTCAATGATAAGTCACCGCTGCTTACAGGTAATCGGGAGCCTGAATTTTGATTTTGACCTGAACTTTCTGTTTTAGGATTTTTCAGAGGACTAATTGCAAAAGTAAAGTGAGCAGTATCACCACTATCAAATTCATTCAGAAAATCAACTTTATTAAAAACAATATACTTTTCAGCTTCGGTACCCTGAATTTTTTGAATACTGCCATCAGTTTTTTTCAAAAACATCCAGTAAGCAATAGGTAAAGAGTCCGGATTTACTGTTTCTTTCAAAATCCTTATTGTATAATCTTTTGTGGGAACCTTATTTCCTATAAAGTTTATTTCCCAGTTTTTCTGAAGGATATCAAAATCCCCGTCATTTTTCAACGATAATTCTTTATTATCATCAGACCAGATTACAAACTGGTTATTATCAAAAACTGCATGATTTTCAACATTCGTTCTCTCGATAGCGTTTTTACCAATTGTTAAAAATAAATCTGCCTGGTTGGACGACTGTTTTTGATACAATTCATTACCATCGTCTCTTCCTAATCCGGTAGGTCTATATTTAAATTCTTTATGCTTTTCCGGATCCCAGATAATCTTTCCATTACTGCTGTAATATTTTCCTTTTTCCAGTGAAATTCCATATTTAATAGAAAGATAAGAGTGAATTTTATTAAGATCCGCAGATTTTGCTTTTCTTGACAAAAATATCATCTCATAAAGGTTCTGATCTTCAAATTTAATTTTCAAACTATCAGATTTCTCACGGTTCAAATCAGCAATTGCTACAAACGAAAAAATACTCGGCTTTTTTCTAATTTCAACGTTTTCTTTCCCATCGGTTTTAAAGTTGTTATTTTCTAGAAAAATCTTCTTTTCAGTATTTTCCCATATCAATTCATCTTCCTTCGATCGATGGACAGCTGTAAGAGTATAACTCTTATTTTTACTGTATTTAATATATTTTTTGAAGAGCTTATCCTTGATACCACAATGAAAATTGAGTAAATTTCCATCTTTGTACTTCGTTACTTCGAGAAGTGTTGGATTGGCTTTTTCCCATAGTTGAACATTAGATCCAACCAGTTGAGAATAAGCAGAGACAGTGCACGATAAACAAATTATCGTGAATGCCTTAGAATAAAAAAGGTTATGCATATTAGTTTTTTTTACCAATAGTCAGCAGCAGCCGACTGAAGTTTAGTTTAAAAATTAATCGAAAAAGATAAACTATCTTAAAAATCCAGAATATAATAGTATAAAGAGATAGAAGTGATTAATTTATTCATAAGATTACAATTGTATTAGTTTTTTTTTACAAATTTATAAAAGAAATAGATACCACAAGTTTTTTTAAAAACAATTTTTATTAAGAAGAAAAAACTATAATCCTTTTATTTGGTAGAATGATTAGTGAGAAATTTATTATTAAAACAAAAAACATGAACAATGCTTTCAAATTTAAAGAGGAAAAAAGAAAAATTTTTAAACTTTTTAAAACAAGATAAGTCTATGGTTATTAACCCGGTAAAGGTAATAAAAAAGAATTCAGGAAAATTAATTAAAAAATATTCTTCATTTTATTTTTTTTATTCCAAAAAGTATTGCAAATTTGCAGCCCTAAAAACGATGTAAATTCGTTATTAATAACACTCTCGGGGCGTAGCGTAGTCCGGTCATCGCGCCTGGTTTGGGACCAGGAGGTCGCAGGTTCGAATCCTGCCGCCCCGACTTAAAAAATTAGGGTGCGTAGCTCAGCTGGATAGAGCATCTGCCTTCTAAGCAGACGGTCAAAGGTTCGAATCCTTTCGCGCTCACATAAAGACTTACTGGAAACAGTGAGTCTTTTTTGTTTTTATTCCCTCAAACAATAATTACTAAATAGAGCATCCCGATTTCAATCGGGACGGCAAAAGTTCGAATCCTTTCGCGCTCACATAAAGACTTATTGGAAACAGTGAGTCTTTTTGTTTCTCCTCAGATTTGGGTAAAATAAACCGTTTTAGCATGGGATTATAAAAACAGTATAAGACTATGATTTTTAAATATGTACAATTAATCAAGAAGCACTCATGAAAAATTAATTAAAAATTATTCCTTATTTTATTTTTTTATTCCAAAAAGTATTGTACCTTTGCAACCGCAAAAACGAAGTAAAATTCGTTACTGATGACACCTTCGGGGCGTAGCGTAGTCCGGTCATCGCGCCTGGTTTGGGACCAGGAGGTCGCAGGTTCGAATCCTGCCGCCCCGACTTAAAAAAATTTAGGGTGCGTAGCTCAGCTGGATAGAGCATCTGCCTTCTAAGCAGACGGTCAAAGGTTCGAATCCTTTCGCGCTCACATAAAGACTTACTGGAAACAGTGAGTCTTTTTTGTTTTTATTCCCTCAAACAATAATTACTGAATAGAGCATCCCGATTTGTAATCGGGACGGCAAAACTTCGAATCCTTTCGCGCTCATATAAGACTTTCGGAAACAGTGAGTCTCTTTGTTTTAATACCTACAATTACTCAAACGAAAAAAAAGAAATGGGACATCCGGATTCATCATTATTTATTGAAAATAAAAGTTTATTAACCGGATAACTTATCCTTCCTGTTGAAAAAATCAATGTATAGCTTATATAAGATATCTCATTGTAACCGTATAAGCCCATATGATTCTGATGTATTATTTGATTTATTGTTCATTTTTCATCAGTAAATCTATTTTATATTTATTTTAAAAGTAGGATTTGCAGTATTAATTCTTAGTAAAAAACACAGGTAAAGAATGACTTACTCTTATTAATAAATTATTTTTTATTTCTTGTTAACGTCTTTGCGCAAAAGCAAACACAACAACCACACCATAACAAAGCCTATCTACAGTGCTTACAAACTATTAACATACATCATGCATACAACATAATAAACAACTCTACATATAGCACAAAAACAAAATGATGTATTTATGATGTATTCAATTATTCTTCTTGTTTGTTTTTTTTTTTTGAAATTGCAGACAAATTACTGATTCTAAAGCACAAATAGATCAAAAAACCTTTATGATGCCTACAGGTGGGATTAATAGTCCCACCCGTTTTTTTAAATGGCATTATGCTGAATGACAAGAATCAATACACTGCAGATTATATAGATTATATCTTAATGAATTTATTTTATCATGTATCCATCTCATTCCTGTATTATCTTTAATTCTATAGCCATGAACACATTGAAAAACTTTAACAGGATAATCTATTGCCTGATTTTTACATTTTGTTGTTCTAAACTATTTCCACAACGCTATACTATACACCAAATAGATACTTTACTTATAAAAACCAATGAAGAACTCAGGACAAAATTATCTAACAAAGATCTTATCATCTGGAATCAAAAAATTATAAAATCCGCCATTAAGAATAAATATCCTAAGGGAGAAGCATGGGGTTATGCCAATATTGCGAATCGTCTATGGTTGACGGGAGAATTTAAAAAGGCTCTGGAATATCTGAGCTATGCGGAAAAGAAATCGAAAAAGATTAATGATGGCTTTCTTACCGGTAAAATCAATCAGGAGTATTCACAAGTCTATAACAGAATGAATCTACCCAAAATGGCTTTAGATTATAATTTAAAAGCCATGAAATATGCTTTAAGATTAAAAAAAGATAATCAGGACTGCCGTTTTTTCTTACGGTATGTCTATTCAACCCGGGCGGTTTATTTCAGCGGAACCCAACAGCTGGACTCATCACTTATCTATCTCCATAAAGCTATGAAAATTGATCCCAATCCTTTAGATATAGCCCATATAGCAAGGCATTATACAATATACAAGTGGAATTTAGATTCAGCCAACTCTTATTTTAAAAAAGCCTTTGACCTGTTAGAAACCCAAAGGTTTAAGCATAATAAGTACCAAACAGCAGTAGCCTTATATGATTATGGCATTTTTATGCAGGTACAGAAAAAAAATAACGAGGCTATTAATGCTTTCAGCCAATCTGTTAAACTGGCAAAAGAAGTAGACAGACCTCAGCTGGTTTTAAATGATTACAGATTGCTTGCCTCGGTGTACAAGGCGCTAAAAAAAACTGACAAAGAAGTTGAATATTTAAATAAAGCAGCCTCACTAAATGATAGTATATACAATAACCTAAGCAGTGCTATCACATTATCTTTCAATAAAATAACTAAAGAAGATGAGGAAGAAAAAATGAAAGCTAAAAATCAAGCAGTTTTATGGTATGGAGGGATTTCATTTGTAATCATTACTGTATTGTCTCTTTATTTTTATCAGCAGATTAAAAGAAAGAAAAAAAAGCTTGTAGAAAGCAAACAAATCATTCTTCAGCAGGAAGAAGAAACAAAAATTCTAAAAAGAAAGCTCAGTGAAAATCATGAGCAGATCATCCAGCTGGCAAAGAAAAACAGTGTTGGTTTTTTATCATTATTTCAGAAGACTTATCCTGAAGTCTGCCAGCAGCTTTTAAAAATCAATCCTCGTCTTTCTCATTCCGATTTATCTTTCTGTGCTATGATATGGTTAGGATTCTCTTCAAAAGAAATTGCACAATATTCTTCAATGGAGCATAGATCTGTACAAACAAAAAAATACCGTTTACGCAAAAAATTATACCTTGATGCAGAAAGTGATCTCTATCAATCTATCAAATCAATATCTGAAACCGAATAATTTTAGAGGAACACAAACAGCTGTTTTTACTAATTAATAAATATGATGGTGGTTATCTGCAAACGGGTTTCATCATGACATTATACTAAAAATCCCTCAACCGTAATTGAGGGATTTTAATTACATTCTGATTTTATTTCAGTCTGTATGTATTTCCATTCCAAAGGTAAGTTTTGGAAGAATGTTTTTTCTTCTCTTTCTCTTTCTCATCTACTTCCATATCTTCCACTTTTAAGATAAATGCATTGGGAATTCCTCCTTTATCATTTGGAAAAATATATTCTTCACTGTGATAAAAAACACCGGCATCCCCTACATTCATTAATTGCGGAAGAGTAATAAGTTTTTTATCCTTAAAAAGAACGTACTGATCATAGCCGGCAATTCCACAGGCTTCTCCGGAAACTGAAGCTTTAAGAGTAAATTCTACATTTTGAAGCTTGTGGCTGCTTTCAATATTAAAAGATGCTGAACTCAGTTCTTCTCCTTTTCCTGTATCAAAATACACCTCATCAAGGAGCATACTTCCTTCCAATACTTTTATTCCGGCAATATTCTGCTTTTCAGTCTCATTGAATTCTTTGTTCTTCCTGTCAATTGTTTTGGAAAGCCCAAAAAGGAAATCGTACCCGTTTTTATTGCGGTATCCTACACAAAGATTACCCCCCCAAATATATCCTTCCACTGTATTTTCACCTTTCTGATATGATATTTTATACCAGTTGGCAGCTCTTTCTCCCAATTTCAGAACGCCTTCTTCTTTTTTCAGAATCATTATCTGCTGATTGGTCTGAAGTGAATCTACAATCTGGGCATTTACTGTGGGATCTAATCTCACCCGGGTCCAATCTGTAAAGATCTTCTGCGTTTTATTTTCTTCGAAACCAAAGATACCATCTGCATATACTTCATTTTCCTGAGCTGTAAAAAACTGCAGCATCAGTAAAAGTAAAGCTGTCCATAAAGCTTTCATATTCGTATTTTGTTTTTTTGTGTGTTATTTTTCAAGCAGAAGACTTACCCATTCTTCACGCTGCAACTTCTTTTTAAGCCCTAGTCCGCTCTCTTTACATACTTCCAGAATATCATCTACATCAAAGAAGCAAAGGCCTGAAAGTAATAATTTTCCACCGTCATTCAATACAGAAACATAGGTTGGGATATCTGAAATCAGGATATTCCTGTTGATATTGGCTAAAATGATATCATAATTTTCTTTCCCTAAGTTTTCTGCAGTTCCCTGTTCAATATCCAGTTCTACATTATTTCTTACTGCATTTTCTTTTGAGTTTTCTACTGACCATTCATCAATATCGATAGCTTTGGTATCTCCGGCGCCCTGCTGTTTTGCATAAATGGCTAATACGGAAGTTCCGCATCCCATATCCAATACTTTTTTACCCTTGAAATCAATATCCATCATTTGCTGGATCATCAAATGGGTTGTAGGGTGATGCCCCGTTCCGAAAGACATTTTAGGCTGAATGATAATTTCATGCATTCCCGGTACAGATTCGTGGAACTCTGCTCTGATCAATACTTTATCATCTATATTAATTGGAGAAAAATTCTTTTCCCATTCTTCGTTCCAGTTGATGTTCGGCATTTCTTCGAAAGAATATTCGATTTTTACGTTTTCGTTTTCAAAGATCGGAAGTCCTTTCAACTGATCTTCGTGAAACAAATCTGTCTGGATATATCCTAAAATTCCGTCAATTTCTTCTGTAAAGCTGTCAAAGCCTATTTCTATAAGCTCTGCCATTAATATCTCATTCCAGGGTTGTAATGGAGAAATTTTGAAATTGAATTCTAAATAATTTTGCATGTGAATAATTTCTGCAAAAATACTAATGTTATTACTGTTAAAAAAATGATGGAGTCATTTTTGGCTGAAACCGGGGAGTTTTATGTTTTTTAAATTGTGGATGTGGTAAAAAAGTTTATTTGTGAATTTTTTCTCCCACAAATTATACGGATGACACAGATGATTGCATCGTATTTTCAATAGAGGCGGGTTTTAGCCCGTCTTCAAAATCATGACAAATTTCCATTGGCTTCAGCCAAAACGTATTTTTTCTATCCTAAAGGCTATGTAGATTTTTTGAAATGCGAAAGATTCTAAGTTTTGGCTAAAATTTAAATAGAAACATAAAAAATAAAGCGGGCTAAAGCCCGCTCCTATTGAATTTTATTGTTCATGAGAAGAATTCTTGTTAACAGCTTTAGACTTTAAACATTAAACTCTGAACTTTAAATTTTTAAATCTCTTAAGGATTCGTAGAGAAAATAGAACCGTTAGCGATCAGCGCTCTTCTGTTCATTTTGAGAATATCTCTTACCCATTCTGCGAAATCTTCCGGTTGTAATACTTTGTCAGGATTTCCGTCTGTAAGACCGCCCTGGATGCTCATATCTGAAGCAATTGTACTTGGAGTCAAGGTGATGACACGGATATTTTGTTTTCTCCATTCTGCCATCATGGATTGAGAAAGAGATACTACGGCTGCTTTTGAAGCGGCGTATGCAGACATATTCGGTCCCCCTTTCAGCCCTGCAGTAGAAGCTACGTTCACGATATCACCTTCTCCTTTAGCTTTCATAAATGGATAAGCTGCCTTAGCTGCATAATACACCCCGAAAAGATTGGTTTTAATCACCTGCTCCCATGTTTCGGATGGCATTTCTTCGATCGATCCAAAGTCTCCGATTCCCGCATTATTGATCAGAATATCAATTCCTCCCAACTGCTCTGCTAAAGATTCTATTCCAGCTTTTACCTGAATTTCATTGTCTACAGAAAATACGGCATATGCTGAATGTACTCCTGATTTTTTGATTTCTTCAACCGTCATTTTAAGGTTTTCCTCGTTTCTTCCTGTAATGGCAACGTTTACTCCTTCATTAGCCAAAGCAAGTGCAACAGCTTTTCCTAATCCTCTTCCACCACCTGTTATGATGGCATTTTTTCCGTTTATATTCATAGTAATAATACTTTTCTTGATACAAAGTTACGAAAGAACATTTTTACGAAACAGCGAAAACATGGATTTAATAGTTTTTTAATTGTTTATCGTAAAACTCGATAAAAATTAAAACCGGCTCATAAGAACCGGTTTCAAATCTAAAAAAGGTATAGTAAAAAAAATAAAAAGCTTAAGGAATCTGGATGGCGTTCTGAACTTCAAATTCTTCTGAAGCTGAGAATTCATTTCCATACATGTCTACAGCTTTCACCTCAACTTTGTGTTTTCCTAATGCTAATTTCTTAGGAAAATCCGCTTCCCAGATATGTTTTGACATTTCAGGATTGGAAGGTCTTCTTCCCGGAAGAATTTTCTCTGTAGAATCCCATTTGAAAACAGAAAGAGCAAAATTCGGGTCGATGGTTTCATCATATGTCATTTCTTCCCATTTTCCACCGTCTATTCTGTATTCTACCTTGTCTTTTTTGCTTCCCATGAAGAAATTGGCCAGTACTTTGGCAGAAGTTCTTGAGGAAGGAATTACTTTCGGAACATATAATTTGATCTGATAATCTTCCGGTTTTCCGGCAGTTCTGTATTTCACTTTATACTGATTGTCTGTAAAGCTGATGAAAGAATATCCTTTCGCGGTTCCGTCTCTCATGGTTGAGGTAGGAAGTCCGGCATCATCTGGTGTTCCTGAATACCAGTCGCCGCAGGTAGTTCCAACATTATATTCGTGTAATTCTTTTATTCCGTTCCAGCCTGCTTTTTTGCCATAGAAAATCTGTTGCTGGATATGGGTATGTGCTGACAAAAGCAATACATTCTGGAAAGGATTTAAGAAATCAAATAACTTCTGACGGTCCGCATTTCTGAAGTTGTCTTCATTATTATGTTCCAATGGAATATGGAAAGAAATGACAATCAGTTTATTCTTATCAACCAGTTTCAGATCGTTTTCAATAAACTGAAGCTGATCTTCGCGGAATCCACCCCAATATCCTTTACCGTCTCTCGGGTCCGGATAAAGAATATCATCCAGAATGATGAAGTGTATATTACCATAGTTGAAAGCGTAATTGGCCGGACCAAAGTTCGATTCAAATGTTTCATCGGAAAGCTTGTCTTCTTTTGCATCATAATTCATATCATGATTTCCCATCACATTATACCAAGGCAGTCCAACTTCTTTCATAACGTCTGCATAAGGTTTCTGAAGGCTTAGATTATCACCTACCAAATCTCCCAGACTGATTCCCAGTACTGCATTTTTCTTGGTATTTTTCACTTCGTTTACGATTCCTCTTTTGAAGTAATCCAGTTCTTTTTCTGTGTAAGGCTGAGGATCACCGAAAACAAGGATGTCAAAATTTTTGTTTTCGTTTTGCTTATAAAGCGGGAAGTTCAGTTCTTTGGGAAGGTCTCCTGTGGGAGCAACTCCTTTGTATTTAAAATCTGCAGGGGATCCATTGGGTTTATGATGATAATAAAACTGTGGAAGATTGTTTGTATTTAAAGCTGTCTGATACCCTGAAGGTTTGATGACAAAAATACTCTGATCTTCCTGAACCGGAAGACTGTATCTACCGTTTTTATCCGTAAGAACTACCTGAACACCATTAGAAACGGCTACTCCTTCAATTCCTTTTTCGCGGTTTTCTTTCTTTTGGTTTTTGTTACTGTCTTCATATACATATCCAGACACAGAAGCTTGTGAGAAAGCCATTGCTGAAACCAGCATACAAGGCATGATGTATTTTATATTGATACTCATTTTTTTAATTTTTAAATTATTTTAATCTTTAAATCACAATTATTTATTCCACCACATTTTCACATTGATATTGTCTCCTCCCATTGATTGTACGGCTGCATTATAGTTATCCGCATTCATTACTTTTGTAGCGGTAGGATACATGAATCTCACAGGCATCTGTCCGCCGTTCTGAAGTCCGCCGTTATTTGGAAGTGCCGGAAGTTTCGTACGTCTGTACTCATACCATTGCTGATGATCAACAAAAAACAGGGAAATGTATTTCTGAAGCATAATTTTTTCCAGAGAACCGTCATACGCCACTTTAGGATTACTGAAGTAATTGGCAGGAACTGTTGCTCCCCATTGTTCGATTATAGATTTCACCCCGGTTTCGTAATAGGTCTGCTGATTTCCTGCAATAATTCCTTTATTAACCAATTCTGCCAGAATAAACTGTACTTCAGAATAGGTCATGATTAAAATCTTTAAAGGTGCTTTCGCCAGGTTCTGGTTCAGGTTGGAAGGCTGATAGTTGAAAGATGTTCCCAACGCATATCCTGATGGAGCTCCTTTATAACCAAGATCTTCTCCTGACGTTGCTTTAGCCTTAGTGAAAAACATGCTCAGTCTTGGATCATTATTATCTTTCATGGCATTAACAAAGAATTCACCTGCTGCCCTGTACGCTGTAAAATCCTGTGGACGGGCGATCGGCGGTAAATAAGGAGATATTCCGGAAAGTGGCAGCACTGCGCTGTCTGTGTTATTCTGGAAAATTGGGTATTGTGCCGGATTATTGATAATTTCCTGAATTCTTTCATACACATTCACTTCTCCGTTCCGGCTTAGAATTCTGGTCAGTAATCTTAATGACAGAGAGTTACAGAATTTTTTCCATCCTAAAATTCCGGTCTGACTATTTGTATTGGCGTTATAAAACAGATCTGTTTCCGTTAATGCCTGATTGGTATTGAATAACGAGTTGGCTGTTTTCAGGTCATTTAACAGCTGGATATAAAC
The DNA here is from genome assembly GCF_050470705.1 of Chryseobacterium sp. NRRL B-14798. NCBI lineage: Bacteria > Pseudomonadati > Bacteroidota > Flavobacteriia > Flavobacteriales > Weeksellaceae > Chryseobacterium > Chryseobacterium sp. NRRL B-14798. Next base: position 4,046,286 of record NZ_JBFLUL010000005.1, read on the forward strand.
ATCTTTCTGCTTATCATATTTTGGTTTTAAAATATTTTCTTCAACTCTTAATGCTTCAGATAAAGGGATATCCCCAAAAGCATCAGTAAGATTGGAGGCAATCCATGCGTTCAGGACCATTGAAATCGCCAGATAATTATTATTCTGTTCTTTTGTTGCATATTTTCTAAGATCGCTTACCTGCTTAAGCCATCTGTAAGAAGTATTCCAGTATCCGTTACCACTTTTTTCATCCATATAATATCTGCTGTAGGAATTTCCTTCGTTGGGAAAGTCTAAAGCGATCTGCATGATATCAAATGTAAAATCATCTGCCCTGTTATAGCCATAACTTCCCATTTCATACTGTATCGGAGCGAGAAGGCTGCCAACTGAAGGGTCTTTAACTTTACTGGTATCTGTATTCATTTCATCAAAGGTTCTGTCACAGGATTGAAGCATGAAAACAGAAACTGCCAATGTCAGATGTATGATTATTTTTTTCATTTTTAAAATTTTAGAATTTAAGATTTAACTGAAAACCAACTGTTCTTGCTGTCGGAAGCTGTCCCATTTCCACTCCCGGAGTGATGGTTGCATTGTCCAGTGTAGCCACTTCAGGGTCAAACATCGGGAACTTGGTCCACATCCATAAGTTCTTTCCGAAAATGGCAATGGTAAGATCATCCAGACCTATAGATTTTATGGTTTCTTTCGGGAAGGAATAAGCAATTCTTGCATCTCTGAGTTTAATAAAATCTGTACTGAAGCTGTTGGTCTCCACATTGGCTCTCCTGTAATAATCTCCGTAATAAGAAGATACCAGTACTCCTTTTGTGTTGGGACTGAAGGAGCCATCAGGGTTCTGAACTACTCCGTCTCCTACAATCATTCCGCCAGGGTTGTCTCTTCCCGGAAGTGTCGATTTCAGCTTACCCTGTTCAGACATTTTATGATGTGACTGAGAATATGCAATACCACCATACTGACCGTCAAATGAGAAACTGATCGTAAAGTTTTTGATTTTGAAATCATTCTGAAGACCGGCCCTCCATTTAGGGAATGCATTTCCAACTTTTTCAATATCTGCGGGTCTCGCAGGAAGCCCGTTGTCTCCGTAAATTACTTTTCCTTCCGGGTTTCTTAATAATTTAAATCCATACATATCTCCCAGCGAACCTCCTACTTCCATTTTATAGAATACTACATCTCCTACGTTGGAAACAATGCCATCAAAGCCTTCAGGAAGGGTCATTACCCTGTTTTCGTTGGTAGACCAGTTTCCACCTACTTTCCATGAGAAATCTTTGCCTTTTACAGCTAAGATATCGGCAGAAAGTTCCAAACCTCTGTTTCGGATTTTTCCCGCATTAATGATCCTTTTGGAATATCCAGCTTCGGTGGGTAACGATACAGGGATGATCTGGTTTTCACTGAAATTCTGATAGGCAGTAAGATTCAGGTTCAATCTGTTTTTGAAAAGGCTGAAATCCATACCGGCTTCTATATTGGTATTTTTCTCAGGTTTAAGGGTAGGATTATTAAAAGTGGTAGGTGCTACTACACTTCCTGTAATGTTGCTTGCTGTATAATAATTGTCCAAAAGATAAGGATCACTGTCAATCCCTACTTTTGCCCATGAAGCTCTCAGTTTCCATAAGTTCAGATTATTGCTTTTCAGATTAAAAATATCTGATAAAATAAAACTCGTACTCACCGAAGGATAGAAGAAAGATCTGTTTTGCTTCGGAAGCGTAGAGCTCCAGTCGTTTCTTCCGGTAACGTCCACAAATATTTTATTGTCATATCCCAGGGTAAGCAAACCGTAAACACTGTCTACATGTTTATCTCTGGGTGCCGGATATTTAACCGGAATAGAAAGTGCGTTGGTAAGGCTGTATTCTCCTGCTGTTTTCAGTCCGATGGCCTGATAATCATTAAGCAGGTATTCATTATAACGGATGCTTCCCCCTGCTGACGCTGAAATACTGAATTTATTCCAGTCTGCTTTATAAGAAAATAAAAGATCGTTATTATATTCCTGGTTTTTGATAAACTGCTCTCTATAGAAACCTTTCAGGTAATTGGCAGAACTCCATGGTCTTTTGGTCGTTCTTTTTTCATTCAGGATTTCAATCCCTGACCTCAGCATTATACTAAAATTTTTATTAAACTGATAATCTGCCGTAATATTTCCTGTAATCGTCTTCTTTCTGACTCCATTCAGCATTTCGTAAGCAATCATGTAAGGATTGTCTATATAAGAACTGAACGGATGGATCTGATCAACCTGCTCCTGCCCCGGCTTCCAGATCGGTTTATACCACTCCAGATCCACATTGGGATTCTGGAAGATCATGAAATAGGAAATCGACTGATTGTTGTATCCCGTCGCAGGAAGGTTGTCACTGGTAGTAGTGTTATAAGCAAATTTTGTTGATATTTTTAATTTTTGGGTAAGCTGATGGGCAAAAGATAAGGCAAAATTGAACCTGTCAAAACCTGTATTCGGCATCATCCACTCGTTATTAAGGTAAGTAAGTGAAGATCTGAAGCTGGTTTTCTCGTTGGAGCTTTCTACCGAGATACTGTTCGAGTAAGTAGAACCTGTTCTCCAGAAACCTTTAATATTATTTTCATAAGGTCTCCACAATTGTCTTTCCTTGCTCTGCCCCATTACGTTAGGATCGTATTGGAAATAATATTGTCCGGCGAATTTAGGACCAAAAGCACTACTGGTTCCTCCGGTACTTGGTCCATCAGGAGAAAGGCCATAAGAATAGTAAAAGTTTCCTGCTGTATTGGTGGCCAGTGTTCCCTGCCCGTATTCGTATTGCCAGTCCGGCCATTTCAATACGGAATCAAAGCTTGAGGAAGAGTTAAAAGTGACTCTCAGTTTTCCGTTTTTAGTTTTGCCGGATTTTGTAGTGATCATTAAGGCTCCATTGGCAGCGCGTGATCCGTATAATGCGGCTGCAGAAGCTCCTTTCAATACCGTTACGGATTCAATATCATCCGGATTGATGCTGTTCAATCCATTTCCAAGATCGATGGGAACATCGCCGCCGGAACCTGCTCCATAGGCTGCTGTACCGGAACCTGTGGTAGAATTCCCTAATGGCACTCCATCCACTACAATAAGAGCATAGTTGTGATCCATCATAATGGATTTTTCCCCTCTCAAAGTAATTCTGGAAGTTCCCAACGGTCCTGCTCCTGCGGTCTGGATTTTAAGGCCTGCCACCTTCCCTTCCATGGATTGCGCCCAGTTGTTGTTCTGGGTTTCTTCAAATGTTTTGGCATCTACTTTTTCGGCAACATACCCTAAAGCTCTGTCGTGCCTCTTGATTCCCAAAGCAGTTACAACTACTTCATCAATTCCTTTAATGGTGTCCTTTTTAGCTTTCTGCTGAGCTGCCAGATTGACGCTGACCAATCCTAACAGCGACAAAACCAGCAGTTTTTGTGTCTCTTTACGCATTTCCTTTTTGTTTGCGCAAAATTAGAACGACATTACCAGGATGATCTTAACATAACTTTAACGTTTCTTAAAAATTTATTAAACCATATATTAATCAAGTCTTAACAAGACTATTTAAACAACTAATAAACAAACACTTAAGCAATTAAGTATTTTTAATACGGTGGTAAAGATGCATTTATGTATCTTTATTGTCTTGCATTGAGATAATACCAAACAAAACAATCAAACCACTGAATTACAGAATATTAAAATAAAAATTCAATCACCTGTTTCTTCATTCATTATCAAAAAGAAGTTCTCAGCTCCTAAAAAAAACAGCCTGCTTCCTTATAAGGGGCAGACTGTATAAATTTTTGGTTATTTGTGGAGATGGTTAAAAAATTTTGTTTGACCACCCCGTCAAAAATTCTTTGATTTTTGACACTCCTCCGGAGGAGGTCCTTCAGTTGCTATATTTCTGAAGATGTTAAATCTATTTATTCTTCAACTGATCAGGAATATTGGTTGTTACGAATCCGATTCCCTGTTTTTTCAATTCTTCGTAAACAGCAACGTCATTTACGGTCCATGAATTGGTAATTAACCCTAATGCTTTTGCATCAGCAATCCATGTTGGGTTTTTCTGGAAAACACTGTAGTGATAATCCATTCCATCCAATCCTTCTTGTTTGATCTGCTCAGGAGACAGTTCACCGTTCAGATACTGAACTTTAAAAGACGGAGCCAGTTTTTTGATCTCTTTGCAGATATTAAGACTGAAAGAAATAAATTCACTTTGAGATTCCAGCTTCATATCTTTAATCATTTTGATCGTTTTCTCTGTGATTTCATTTTCTATTTCCGGAGTTTTCGCTGGCTTGATCTCAACGATCAGCTTCAGAGATTTGTCTTTTTTTCCCTGCTTCAAATAATCTTTTAAGGTCGGGAATTTTTCTCCGTTGGATAATTTCAAGGCTTCCAGCTCTTTGAAAGGAGTTTCTGAAATTTCCATTTTACCATGGTGTTCATCATGATTAATCACCAATACACCATCTTTTGTCATTCTTACATCAAATTCCGACCCATATATTTTTAATTTCTGGGCATTTTCCAATGATTGAATTGAATTCTCTGTTGTTGGAGGCTGAGCCTGGAAATATCCTCTATGGGCAATAATCTGGGTTTGTGCTTTCATCATAACTGTACTTAAAACTGCTAACCCTAAGATAAAATTTTTCATAATATAATTTTAAATTATTAAAATAAAGTCGTGAAACTTCCTGATAAAGGTAGTTATTACAAAATAAAACCCAAAAGACATAAAAGATTTACTGATTAAAGCTAAGTGAGATTTACCATAGCCGGCTCAATTTCTTTTATGTCTTCAGTGGTTAAGAAAGGTAAAAGTTAGAAACTGTATTTCGCACCGATCTGGATCTGGTAAGGGTTTCCTGTCAGAGGAACCAAACCGCCTCCACTTACGTTTTTGGTGTATTCGTACTGCATCGTATCTTTATTAAACTTCGTCACTTTATACAGAGAAGTATTTCCGTATGATTTGTTTACCCCCCATTCTTTGTTCAGAAGGTTGGCTACGTTGAAAATATCTACGGAAAGTTCGAAAGCTCCCACTTTATCGAATTTAATTTTTTTCGCTACACGAACGTCCCAGACTCCGTAGAAACCATTTTTACCACCATTACGTTCTGCAATTTTTCCGTTGTATTCAGTGATATAATCTTTCAGAGCCTGTCCTACCTGTGGATCATCCAAAATAGACTGGGTAAGATTCGGGAAGATAAATGCAAGGTCGTTGGAATCTACGAAGTCTCCGTTGATATTTCCTCCCGTTGTTGCAGAGAAACGGGTTCCTCCAATTCCTGAATACCTGATTCCCAATGTGAAGCCGGCAATGGTAGGAGAGTTTCCGTAGATCACGACTTTGTTTCTGAACTGGTTGTCAGAATAGGTCATTCTCAAATCTCTAGGATCACTCTGAATCATCGTAGACAATGTTGCAGAGTTGGCTACGTTTCCGTTGTAAGAAGTATTGTCTTTAATATCAGACCATGTATAACTTGCGGTGATTTCTCCATCTTTCCAGTAGCGGTAACTTGTATCGATTACGAATGAGAACTGGTTTACTTTACCATCGCTCACCAATTCCAGTACTCTTCCGAAATTATTATTGATTCTTCCCTGTTTCCACTCGAAACTTACACTGTTATTAGCATTATTGGTAATAGCTCCTGTAGGGATAAATACTCCTCTTCCGCCTTCGTTAGCCAGTGTAAAGAAAGGATTGGCCACCATGTTTCTGTCGTAATAATAGTAATTGTTTCTACCTAAAGCCATATATCCTGCAATTCCTGCTCTGAACCTTTCATTGAAGAAGTGGGTATAAGAAATATTGGCTTTATAAACGATCGGGATCTTTGCATCCTTACCGGTGTAGTTGATCGTTGGAATCTGCTTCTGAGAAAGGGACGGAACCGTATTGTAATCATCTCTATAGCTGTTGAAATCCGGGAACGGAACATCTTTACCCGTTACATCCACAGTAGCCAGATGTTTTCCATCAAATACAAGGTTATTGATGATCATATAATTGTTGATGTCGGAAGAGAAAATTCCGGCACCGAACTTCAGGAAGTCTTTATTTCCTTCATTGATGTTCCAGTCAAACTGGAATCTTGGCTGGATCACAAATGATTTGATCTGATTATCGGTTCTGATTCCCATTTCATCAAACAGTTTCTGGTTGAATTCTGCTTTCGGGTAACCACTGTAATCTAATCTCAAACCAGCCATTAAATCAAGTCCTTTAGCTACTTTGGTCTGGAATTGCCCATAGAGACCAATGTTCCAGATATTTGATCTGACAGACGGATCGGCCACCAAAGGAACTTCTCTATAGAATCGGTAAGGTGTCATGGTCTCAAAATTGCTCATTCCCTGGAAATGGAATCTTCCGTTCACCTCACTTCCGTATACCGATTTTGCTGTTGTATACATAAGGTCAGCCCCAAACGTATATTTTACCTTATCTGTATTATAGTATAGGTTATCTACGATCTGGAACACATTATTTCTGAAGCTTTCCTGAGCAAAGCGGTGTCCGCCGATCTGAATATTCGTAGATCCCGCACTTGAAGAAACTCCTTCAACAATAGCTCTTGGTACAGGTTTTCCTAATTGATTGTTCTGGTAACTGTCCTGGAAAGTATAAAGATACTGCGCCTTTAATTCGTTGGTTAAGTTAGGTCTCAGATTTGATCTTAAGGTCAATAATAAACTGTTATCAAGATTTTTGTCATTTCCGTACGACTCAAAAAAATTGATATTGGTATTATCACCTAATCCGTTTTTGTTAAGATCGTAAGTAAAGTTATTTCTAAGCGTTAATAAATGCTTTTCATTAATCTGCCAGTCTAGACGTAAGAAACCGGCATCAGAGTTTCTCACTTTATCAAAAGTTCCGAATTGTGGGCTGCTTCCTACTCCATATTTAGCTCTTGCAATATCCAGGAACTGATTAAGCGTCTGCGTAGTTGTGTTGAATCTCTTCTCATCATCCGGAGATTTGATATCAGCAATCACTAAAGGTCTTGAATCCAACTGATGATCCCATGCTACGAAGAAGTGCAGTTTATTTTTAATGATCGGACCGCCTAATGAAAATCCGAACTGAGAAGTGGAGAAATCATTATTTCTTTTGTTTCCTCTGATATCATAAGGGCTGGAAAGCCAGTTTGTTCTTAAATATTCCCAGGCACTTCCGGAAAACTTATTGGTTCCTGATTTGGTAACAGCACTTACTGTTCCTCCTCCACTTCTTCCCAATGTAACATCATATTGGTTGGTAGTGATTTTGAATTCACGTACTGCTTCAATGGAGATGGAGAATGGTGCACCGCTTCGGCTCGTTGTTGATCCTGCAGAAGTAGGATTTTTTGCGGTCATCCCATCAATCGTAAAGTTGGTGGAAGATCCAAGCTGACCGGAAAGGTTTCCTCCTTTTCCGCTTAACGGAGACAGTTCCGTAAGATTGGTGAAGTTTCGTCCGTTCACCGGAAGCATGCTGATGTTTTTCGCAGAAATTGCGGTAGCTGCTCCCAGGTTTCCGATCTTGTTTTTAAGGTTTCCTGTAATTTTTACTTCCTCAATAGTCTTTTCGTTCCCCAGATCCATATTCACGGTCACCTGATCTCCAAAGTTGACATTATAGCCTTCTTTTTTATCATCATTCACAATGACCGTATAAGGCCCTCCAAGAGGAATTTCTTTAAAAATATATTCCCCTTTTGAGTTGGTTTCCGTTTCCGTTCTGAATCCTGTAGACTCATTCACGATCGTTACTTTCACTTTTTCCTGAGCCGTACTTCCCGGTCCGGTAACTTTCCCTACAATAGAAGCCTGCGTGGTCTGTGCATAAGCCATTGTCCCAAGCCCTAAAAACAATAATCCCAGTACAATCTTTACTTTTTTCATTTCTTCCGAAGATCTATATTATTAATTTTTTGATGTTAGCCCGGAAACCTCTTTGATTTTCACGATGATAGATCATTATGAGGTTTCTTTCAATCAGATGTGCAAAGGTATTTTGACTTTAAGAGCGGGGTGTTTAAGAAAGTTTTAACATTCTTTTAATTAAATCAGAACTTTATGTTAAATTACTTTAAACACGTGTTTTATTTTCTGTAAAACCAGTAGGTTAAGACATATTAAGCATTTTTAATTTTCCTGTACTATTTTATTCTGTTATTTTTTAAATGCAATTACTTTAGTTATTTTTGCTCAAAAGATAGAAAAGCAATGTCTGAAAACATTCAACAAAAGATAGAACAGCTCCGCAAAGAGCTTCACCAGCATAACGAAAACTACTACCAACTGGATACCCCTACCATTACAGATTATGAATTTGACATGCTTCTGGAGGAGCTACAGGATCTGGAAGCCAGGTACCCAGAGTTTTATGATGAAAATTCTCCCACTGTACGTGTGGGTGGTGGTGTTACCAAAGTTTTCCCCACAATTCAGCATAAATTCAGAATGTATTCCCTGGACAATTCCTATGATTTTGATGATCTGGAAGACTGGGAGAAACGAATCATCAAAACCATTGAAGATCCTGTAGAGTTTGTTGCTGAGCTGAAGTATGACGGTGCATCCATTTCTATCCTTTATGAAAACGGAAAATTGTCACAGGCAGTTACCCGTGGTGACGGTTTCCAGGGTGATGAGATTACCCCGAATGTACGTACCATTTCAGATATTCCTCTGACTTTAAAAGGTGATTTCCCTGCTCATTTTTTTATGCGTGGTGAAATTTATCTGACCAGAAAAAACTTTGACAAAATCAATAGACTGCGTGAGGAAGAAGGCCTTGATCCCTTCATGAATCCAAGAAATACGGCCAGCGGAAGTTTGAAAATGCAGGACAGCGCTGAGGTAAGAAAACGCGGACTTTCTTCTGTATTGTATCAGTTTATTTCTGATGAAGTTCCTGCGGAAACCCATTGGGAACTGCTTCAGAAAGCTCAGAGCTGGGGCTTCAAAACCTCCCAGCAGGCCAAATTATGTAAAACAATGGCTGAGGTACAGGAGTTTATCACGTTCTGGGACACAGAACGTCATAATCTGCCATTTGAAATTGATGGTATTGTTTTAAAAGTCAACTCATTACAACAACAAAGACAGCTTGGCTATACGGCCAAATCTCCGCGTTGGGCTATGGCTTATAAATTTAAAGCAGAAAAAGTAGAGACAGAACTTCAGAGTGTCTCTTATCAGGTGGGAAGAACGGGTGCTATTACTCCTGTTGCCAACCTTAAACCAGTTTTATTGGCCGGAACCATTGTGAAAAGAGCTTCTCTGCACAATGAAGATATCATCAAAAAGCTGGATCTTCATGAACATGATTTCGTGTACGTAGAAAAAGGAGGTGAAATTATTCCTAAAATCGTAGGGGTAAACACAGATAAAAGAACGGAAGAAAGCAGAGAAATTGAATATATCAAACATTGTCCTGAATGTGGTACCGAGCTGGTAAAAATTGAAGATCAGGCCATCCATTTCTGCCCGAACGAGCTTCACTGCCCTCCACAGGTTGTAGGAAGAATGATTCATTATGTTTCCAGAAAAGCTTTGAATATTGATAATCTTGGAAGTGAAACTATTGAACAGCTGTACAGAGAAAGACTGATTGAAAATCCTGCTGACTTCTATACTTTAACAAAAGAACAGCTCCTTCCGTTGGAAAGAATGGCTGAAAAATCTGCCCAGAATATCATCACAGGAATTGAAAAATCCAAAGAGATTCCTTTTGAAAAAGTTTTATACGGAATCGGGATCAAACACGTGGGGGAAACAGTTGCCAAGAAACTGGTAAAAAACTTCCCGACGATTGAAGAACTGAAAAATGCTACGGTAGAAGAGCTTTGCCAGGTAGAAGACATCGGAGCTAAAATTGCAGTAAGCATTGTCGATTTCTTCCAGAATTCTGAAAACGTATTGATGATCGAACGATTGAAATCTTACGGAGTACAGCTTGAAAAAGGAGAAAGTACCAATGAGGTTCTATCCAATGTTCTGGAAGGAAAAACTTTCCTGTTCACCGGAAAATTGTCATTATTCACCAGAGAATCTGCTGAGGAAATGGTAGAAAAGCATGGCGGGAAAAATATTTCTGCGGTTTCAAAAAACCTCAATTATCTTGTAGTAGGTGAAAAAGCAGGAAGCAAGCTGAAAAAAGCTCAGGATATCGGAACAATTACGATTCTGGATGAGCAGCAGTTTCTGGATCTGATTGAAAAGCAGTAAAATTTAAAAATATTTTCAAAAAAACCATTGATTTTTTTTCAATGGTTTTTTTATATTTTTGAAACATACTCGATGCTTTACTTAAAAACAATAATAGTATACGGAGTACTCTCTCCTGCATTAGGCAAGATCAGCCTGATATGTTCCTTATTCCTGTAGTAATCTGTGTAAGGCTCTTTGGTGATAATCTTTCCTTTCTCGGTTTCTTTATACCCGGCAGTCAATATCAGTTTAAGATACTGCTCATAGTCTTTTTTGTCATTAAACTCAAACTCAATCCGATCTTCATATTTTTCTTCTTTGTATTCAAACTTTCCGATTTTCGAGCTATAGTCTGGAGCTTCGTATTCGGTTAAAAGGAAACCTAAGCCTTCTGTTCTGTCATAAAATTTGAACTGAAGCTGTTTCATTTCCTTTTTAAACTCCTCCATTGTCAGTTTATTGAATCCTTTAAGCTGTTCTACTGTAAAGGTCTGAGCAGAGATCTGAATACTCAGTACAACTGAGAATAATAGGAGTCCTAACGTTTTTCTCATTTCTATTTTTATCGCAAATATAAAATAATCCTTATGAAACCGGCAGTCTGAAATAAAACGTACTTCCATTATTCAGAGAACTCTTCACTCCTATTTCTCCATGTTGTTTTTCAATGAAATTCTTGGAGATTGCTAAGCCCAGCCCCGTCCCGTTCTGATGTTCTCCGGGAACCTGGAAATAGCGGTCAAAGATCTGGCGGTGGTATTGTTCATCAATTCCGCTTCCGGTATCAATAATACTGAACTGAATAAATGCATTGAGTTTTTCTACCACGATCTTAATATTTTCATCCTGAAAAGAGTGCTTCACCGCATTGGTCAGGAAATTATTCATTACCCAGACGGTTTTATCAAAATCTGCGGTCACCGCATCACTGTCTTCCAGAAGATATTCTGTGCTGATGTAGATATTTTTCTGCTCCGCCAGTTTTTCAACATTCTTTACAGCAGTCTGTACAATTTCTTTCGGAGAACATTTCCCAATAGTCAGTCTGATATTTCCGGATTCAACCTGCGACAGATTAAGCAATTCTCCAGTGATATCCAATAATCGCTGTCCGTCTTCATTGATGCTTTTCAATAATTCCTGCTGTTGCTCATTCAGTTCTCCGAACTTTTGGTTTCCAAGAAGCTGAACACCCATTTTGATAGCTGAAATCGGAGTTTTCAGTTCATGGGAAATGGTTGCAATGAAATTGGTTTTGGCAAAATCAAGCTCTTTAAAAGGGGTAATATTTCTCAACAATATTACCTTTCCTATATTTTTTTTCTCCTTTTCTCCTGTTTTTACAATATTGATGGGAATAATATCCTGTTCAAAATAGTTTTCCTTGTTATCACGGACAATCTTAATCGGATCTTTTACCGGATGGTTGATATTTTTCAGCAGTTCACGCATCAGATCATTATTGATGGCTACTTCATGAGCTGTTTTTCCAATAATATCTTCTTTATGGAGATTGGTGATCTTTAAAGCTTCATCATTGATCATGTAGATAAAATGATTCTCATCCAGACCAATTACCGCATCATGCATATTATTGACCAACGTTTCGATCCGTTTTTTATCCATCAGCTGCTTGGAAAGCGTGCTGCTTTCGTATTCCTGAAGCTTTTCCGCCATACTGTTGAAGGAGTCTGCCAGACTGTTGAATTCTTCACTTCCTTTAAAATGAACCCTCTCGCTATAGTTTTTATCGGCAATCTGTTTGATACTGAAGGTCAATTGATTGATAGGCTCTGCAATGGTTTGCGGCAAATTGAAAAGCAGGATAAAAGCAATCAGAAAGCATACAGTACCTAAACTTACGATCCAAAAAGTAGCATTTTCTGCTGTTATAATCGCAATGTCACTTTTTCGTTCTATCCCTTTCATATTCAAAGACATGATCTTCGAAAGATCTTCACGGATAAGCTTTTCTTTATTGATATCGGGAGCTTTAAGGTAGCTGTTGAAATGCAGATTCAGATTCTGAGTGGCTTCTTTTTCTCCAAATTCTGTAAGGTTCTTTTCCTGAAGCTTATTATTTTTTCGAAAATCTGCTATGGCAACGGTACTGTCTGTACTAATATTATCCAACGCCAAAAGCATATTTTTGGAAAACTCCAGACTGTTATAATTGGCCGTAAGGATCTTTTCAGTATCAGATTTTAATTTATTGATGTATACAGAACCTATCACTGAAAGCAGAACGATCAGTAGAAATAAAAGGCCCACGCCTAAGGTAAGTTTCGTTTTAAGTTTCATTACTTTTAAGATAAAATAATAATATCTATCTGTCTTTCATTCAGCCTGTTCATAAGGGTATAGATCCAGCTGTATCCCAACATTCGCTGCCAGAAACTGGCGTGAGGTTTTCCAATACAGACCGTCGTGATGTTATGAGCAATCACATATTCCAGAATCCCGTTGTGGACACTGCTTTCTTTGATGCGGACTACTTTGGCACCTAATTCCTGTGCTAAATTAAAATTATTAATTAAATACCGTTGTTTATCCAATGCAATTTTTTCCGGATTTTCAGAGGGCTTCTGAACGTACAAAACAGTCCATGGACTGTTATAGTAGCTGGCTAATCTGGCGGTTTTACGGATAATTGTTTTAGCAATCTTCTCATTACTGCTGATACAGGCCAGGAATTTTATGGGCTTAAAATTTTCGGTTTTGATCTCTGTTTCCACCTTTCTCTCCACGTGGGTGGCCACTTCTTTTAAAGCCAATTCACGAAGCTGCAGAATATGTCCGCTCTGGAAGAAATTACTAAGCGCCGTCTGAATTTTTTCTTTTTTATAGATTTTTCCCTCTTTTAAACGGGTCAGCAGCTCATCAGCCGTAAGGTCAATATTGACTACTTCATCTGCTAGCGCCAGTATTTTATCCGGAACCCGCTCTGTTACTTCTACCCCGGTAATTTTCTTTACCTCTTCATTCAGGCTTTCGATATGCTGGATATTCATAGCACTGATGACGTTGATTCCGTTATCAAGAATTTCCAGTACATCCTGCCATCTTTTTTTATTTTTGGAACCTTCTACGTTGGTATGGGCCAGCTCGTCTACTAACACGACTTCAGGATGTTCATTGATAATGGCCTGAAGATCCATCTCCTCAAGGTTTTTTCCTTTATAAAAAACTGATTTCCTTTCAATTTGAGGAATTCCTTCTACAAGAGCTTCAGTTTCTTCACGGCCATGCGTTTCAATATAGCCAATCTTTACATCAATGCCATTTCGCAAAAGGGAATGCGCTTCCTGGAGCATACGGAAGGTCTTTCCTACACCTGCACTCATCCCTATATAAATTTTGAATTTTCCTTTACGGGATTTTTGAATCAGTTCTAAAAAATCTTTTGCTGATGACATTGATTTTATTCTTTTTAATTTTACTTTAAGCACTATTTTCTGTGGCTAAACCGATTTTAAAACCAGACTGCTAAGCTTGACGTTATAAAGAAATTTCCTTTTTTAAATTCATCATTTTTAGCAAAAATGGCGTCTTTTGAAGTAAAACCTCTCGCTTCTGTGCGGAAAACTACATTTTTGAAAACAGCATAATCTACATTGAGAGAATATCCGAAGGTCTGAAATCCATTGGGAGTTTCTGTACTGATAATCACGCCGTTTTTATCATTATAATATTCCAGTCTTCCCGCTAATGCCCATTTGCTGTCCAATTGATATTTCATCTGAACATTCGGGCTATACCAGATATTATACTGCTCGCTTCCTTTTGATTTCTGCTCAGCGCCAATATCAAATCCCAATATAGCCGAAAACTGATCTGTCAGTTGAAAGCTTCCGTACAAATCATGGAAGTAACGCATTCTTTTATCTTCTTTTGCTTTATCATTTCCTATGAATGAGCTGCTGTTCAAAGTAATTTTATCAGTTGGTTTATAGGTTACCTGGTGACCAAAAGAAATACTCTGGTTTCCCTCAGGTTTGGCAATACGTTGCCATCCGTTCAATACCAGTCCGCTTAAAAACCATTTCCCATTATCTGAGGTATAAGAAATTTTGGCTCCAGTTTCGAAATAAGGTGAGTTTTCAGCAGCCAGACTTCTTGTCAGATTAACATTGTCTTTTCCTATGGCACTTTCCCAACCGATATGGGAAGGCATGATCCCTGCATCAATCCATAAGTTTTTATTTTTTGATATTCTGATTCCTACATTGGCTTCGTTTACATAACGTAGTGCATTTTGTTCGGCAGCCATATTATCCTGAGCATAAGTTCCTGCCATTAAAGCAACGTTGGCACGGATATTTTCACTCTGGTAATTGGCTTTAACCAATCCCAGGTTAAGGTTCATTTCATTGTGCCTATTATAGGAATACAAAAAGTTTTGACGAATATGATTACCAGGCTCATTAAAATCATACGTATAAAAAAGTTCTGCATAAGCGGAAAAGGTCACTTTATTACTTGTTTTTAATGAATCTGATGATTGGGCTTTTGAGAAAAACATTCCCAATACGGCTCCTATAACTAAATATTTTTTCACGTTATTTTTATATTATTTAAGAGTATAAGAAGAATTTAGCTATTAAGAAAAGATAAGGATTTACCAGCGAATTATAAATGAGAAATATTTTAAAATCGTAGATTTTTTTGTGTAGCTCCTTCAATCATCTTAATGGCTTCAATTCTTCTTTTTATCATTGTATGATTTGAATTATTTTAATTGATCTAAAGCAATATTAAGCTTCAGAACATTTACTTTTGACGGTCCGAAAAGTCCTAAGAAAGGCTTTTCAGTCTGATTATTAATTAAGCTTTTGATCTGTTCCTCTGAAATACTTCTCACTTTTGCAATTCTTTTTGCCTGGTATAAAGCCCCTTCTTGAGAAATATCCGGATCCAGTCCGCTTCCGCTGGCGGTTACCATTTCTACAGGAACTTTAGCATTACCCATTTCAGGATTGTCCATTTTTAAAGTATCAATTCTTTTCTGTACAATTTCCAGATATTCTTTATTGCTTGGACCTTTGTTGCTTCCTCCACTTCCCGCTGCGTTATAATCGACAGAGGATGGACGACCGTGGAAATATTTTTCAGACTTAAATTCCTGCCCGATATTGGCATAAAACTTCTGCCCTTTATTGTAAACAATTTCTCCGTTTCCTTTGTTAGGAAGTATTTTAGAACCTCCATAAACCACTGCCAGATAAATACCAGTAACTAGCAACATGACAAGAGTTAATCTGAATGCTGAAACAATATGATTTTTCATTTTTTTAATTTTAATAGAATAAACTGATTACCAGATCAATGATTTTGATTCCGATGAACGGAACGATTACTCCGCCTAACCCATAGATCAAAAGGTTTCTTCTTAATAATGCACTTGCACCGATGGGCTTGTAAGCAACTCCTTTCAACGCCAGCGGAATCAGGAACGGAATAATCACCGCATTGAAAATTACTGCTGATAATATGGCTGTTTCAGGACTGTGAAGATTCATAATGTTCAGCTTCTGAAGAGAAGGAATAAAAGTGATAAAGAGTGCCGGAATAATGGCAAAATACTTTGCTACGTCGTTTGCAATACTGAAAGTGGTCAACGTTCCTCTGGTCATCAATAGCTGTTTACCGATTTCTACAATTTCGATCAGCTTTGTAGGGTCATTATCCAGGTCTACCATGTTGCCGGCTTCTTTAGCAGCCTGCGTTCCGCTGTTCATCGCAACACCTACATCTGCCTGGGCTAGTGCCGGAGCATCATTGGTTCCGTCTCCCATCATCGCTACCAGCTTACCTTCCTGCTGTTCCTTTTTGATGTAATTCATTTTGTCTTCAGGTTTAGCTTCGGCAATAAAGTCGTCTACCCCTGCTTTTTCAGCAATGAATTTTGCAGTCAGAGGATTATCTCCTGTTACCATTACCGTTTTCACTCCCATTTTTCTCAGTCTCTGGAAACGTTCCTGAATTCCGGTTTTGATGATATCCTGAAGTTCGATCACGCCCCAAACTTTTTCATTAACGGCTACTACTAAAGGAGTTCCTCCGTTTTCAGAAATTTTAGTTACCGCATCCTGGGTTTCCTGCGGGAAGATATTCCCGGCTTTTTCAGTCAGTTTTTTTATTGTATCGTAAGCTCCTTTACGGATTCTTGTTTCTTCAAAATCAATTCCTGAAGTTCTTGTTTCTGCGGTAAAATCAATATAAGTGGGATTAGCAACTAATAAATCTTCAGGTTTTAAAGCACTTAGTTCAATAATAGATTTCCCTTCCGGTGTTTCATCCGCTACGGAACTTAATGCAGAAGCTTTAATAAATTCTTCAAGCTGAATTCCATTGGCGGGGTGAAATTGAGTTGCTTTTCTGTTTCCGATGGTAATTGTTCCGGTTTTATCCAAAAGCAATACATCAATATCTCCTGCTGTTTCCACTGCTTTTCCACTTTTAGTAATCACATTCGCTCTCAGCGCTCTGTCCATCCCCGCTATCCCGATTGCAGAAAGCAGACCTCCGATGGTTGTCGGAATAAGACAAACGAAAAGAGATATAAATGCCGCTATGGTAATCGGAGTCTGCGCATAATCTGCAAAAGGTTTTAAAGTGAGGGTAACAATAATAAATGTAAGCGTGAATCCTGCTAAAAGTATGGTTAATGCGATTTCGTTGGGTGTTTTCTGTCTTGACGCTCCTTCTACAAGAGCAATCATTTTATCTAAGAAGGATTCTCCGGGTTTTGTGGTTACTCTTACTTTAATTCTGTCTGACAATACTTTCGTTCCTCCTGTTACAGAACTTTTGTCTCCACCCGCTTCACGGATGACAGGTGCACTTTCTCCGGTAATAGCAGACTCATCAATGGTAGCAAGACCTTCAATAATCTCACCATCCATCGGAATCTGATCTCCGGCTTCACAAAGGAAAATATCACCTAAGGTCATTTCAGCAGACATCTTCAGCCTTGTTTCTACCTGAAATCCCGGCTTGTTATCAAGTACCAGTTTGGCCGGAGTTTCTTCCCTTGTTTTTCTAAGGGTATCAGCCTGCGCTTTTCCCCTTGCCTCCGCAATAGCTTCTGCAAAATTGGCAAACAAAACGGTGAAAAATAAAATTATAAATACTAAAAAGTTGTAGGAAAAGCTTCCCTGGGTTTTATCACCGGTAAGGCTGAACATGCTTACGATAAACATGACGATGGTTCCGATTTCTACCAGGAACATTACCGGATTTTTAAACATAATTTTCGGATTCAGCTTTACGAAGGACTGTTTTATCGCTTCGTTGACCAAATCTCTTTGAAACAATGTTTGTGACTGATTTTTCATTTTTTTGAAAGAATTTATATCATTGTAAATCAATAGTAACCATCAAGGTCTGCCGGATAATAAGGATAGATATGGATAATATTAAGTGAACGTTTCGTAAGTGTCAGACTAGTTTCCTTACACTTTTCAGCTTCCTTAATGGTTGAATATTGATTTTAATTTTTAATGTTCAAATTTATTTTGAGAAATATTGAATCTGCTCTGCAATAGGGCCTAAAGTCAATGCAGGGAAGAAAGACAACGCTGCAATCAGTAAAATCACTGCCAGAGTCATGAATCCGAAAGTTGCCGTATCTGTTTTCAGTGTTCCTGAACTTTCAGGGATATATTTCTTCTGTGCCAACAGACCTGCAATGGCTACCGGTCCTATGATCGGGATAAATCTTGAGAGTAACAGAACAATTCCCGTTGAGATATTCCACCAGGGTGTATTATCTCCAAGCCCTTCAAATCCGGATCCGTTATTCGCTGCGGAAGAAGTAAACTCATACAGCATTTCACTGAAACCATGGAAGCCGGGATTATTCAATGTTTTTGCTCCAAATTCCGGTAGATAAGCCGTTAAAGCGGTTCCTGCAAGAATCAGGAAAGGATGGAATAAAGCGACGATCATAGCAATTTTCATTTCCTTTGCTTCAATCTTTTTACCCATAAATTCCGGAGTTCGTCCAACCATCAGACCACTGATAAACACGGCCAGAATGATAAAGATAAAATAGTTCAGAATTCCGACTCCACAACCTCCGTAGAAGCAGTTGATCATCATCGCAAGCAATTCATTCATTCCCGAAAGCGGCATTGTACTGTCATGCATTGAGTTCACAGATCCTGTTGAAATAACTGTGGTTGCAATACTCCAGTAGCCGGACGCTGCACTTCCGAAACGGATTTCTTTACCTTCCATAGCTCCCAGGCTGTTATCTGTTCCCATTTTTGTGATCAAAGGATTTCCTCCTGTTTCATTCACAATATTCGGAATGGTAAGTGCCAGAAAACCGACCGTCATTACCGTAAAAATCACCCATGAAAGTTTTCTTTTATTCAGATAAAAACCCAGTGCAAATACCAATGCAAACGGAATGATCATCTGAGCGATCATCTCTGTCATATTGGTCATATAATTGGGATTTTCAAGCGGGTGCGCAGAGTTGGCTCCGAAAAATCCACCTCCGTTAGTTCCCAAATGTTTGATCGCAACAAATGCAGATACAGGCCCTCTGGAAACATCAGCTTTCTGACCTTCCAGTGTTATAATGTGATCTTTTCCTTCGAATGTCATCGGACTTCCGTTAATAGAAAGTACTAAAGCCACAATTACACTTATCGGAACCAGGATCCTGACCATTGATTTGGTGAAATAATCGTAGAAGTTCCCAAGTTCGGTACTTGTTTTTTCTTTAAAAGCCTTGAAAAGGACAGCCATTGCCGCCATTCCCGTTGCTGCAGTGACAAACTGTAAAAACATCAGATAAAGCTGGCTCAGATAGCTCACTCCTGTTTCTCCTGAATAATGCTGTAAATTACAGTTCACTAAGAATGAAATGGTAGTATTAAAAGCCAGATCGGGTGACATATTTGGATTCCCATCAGGGTTCAAAGGAAGCCATGCCTGATTCAGCAAAAGAATGAAACCTATGATGAACCAAACCAGATTGATCGCCAGCATGGCATACATATTCTGTTTCCAGTTCATCTGGCGGGTAGGATTAATTCCCGAAACTTTATAAATTAACTTTTCAATGGGTTCAAAAACCGGATCCAGAAAAGTCTTTTTGTATCCGTAGACATTAGCTATATATTTCCCTAAAAATATTCCGATAACTAATGTGATAGCAAACATTGCTATAATGCCTAAAATCTCTGTATTCATGACTAATTAAAATTTTTCAGGTTTCATTAAAACATAACAGATATACACAAAGGCAAGTATTGAGAGGAAAAATAAACTCCACATAATTTATATTCTATCAAAAAATTCAACTGATTTATACAAAAGCCAAAACAATACTGCAAAAAGCAGAATTAAACTTATGAGCATCATATTTTAATCATTAGGGTTAAAAGGGTCAACAATGCGTACGATACAATCAGCAGACTAAAAGTAGAGTGCTCCCGTTTTTTAAACGTTTTTCTTGAAATTGTCATTTTTAAATATTTTATTCGAAGACTATATGCCAAAAGAAAGTCCATTCTGAAAAACAAACACCCAAACAATTGAATAACAATATATTAAAACTAAATACTAAACTATATAAAAACAGAAAAGCCTATCAAAATGATAGGCTCTTTATTAAAATGATAAAAGGTTTATTTTAATCCGTATTCTTCAAGTTTACGGTACAATGTGGCAATACCGATTTCCAGTAAACGGGCAGCTTCTGCCTTGTTACCTTTTGTATACTGTAGAACCTTCTGTATGTGAATTTTTTCCAGTGATCTGATACTTAAAGAATCACTTTCAGGAACAGCTTTTTCCGAATAATGGGGAAGACTTTCTGCGTCAAGGATATTGTTATCCATCAAAATCAAGCTGCGTTCCACGGCATTTCTCAGTTCACGGATATTTCCTTTCCAGTCGTTTCGTTCCAGTACTTTATAGTAATCAGGATTTACCTGAACTCCTGTCAGATGAAGTTTATGAGAAAAAATATCTATAAAATGCTTGGCAATAGCTTTCAGGTCTTCTTTTCGTTCTCTTAATGGCGGAAGCATGATCTCAAAGACATTCAGCCTG
The DNA here is from genome assembly GCF_050470705.1 of Chryseobacterium sp. NRRL B-14798. NCBI lineage: Bacteria > Pseudomonadati > Bacteroidota > Flavobacteriia > Flavobacteriales > Weeksellaceae > Chryseobacterium > Chryseobacterium sp. NRRL B-14798. The sequence goes on from NZ_JBFLUL010000005.1 coordinate 4,066,603, forward strand.
AAATAAAGGTCTTCTCTGAAATTTCCCTGCTTTATTTCATCTATCAGGTCTCTGTTGGTAGCAGCAATTAACCTGAAGTCAGATTTAGAAACTTTGGTTTCACCCATTTTGATAAATTCCCTGGTTTCTAAAACTCTGAGCAGTTTTGCCTGAAGTTCTATTGGCATCTCACCGATTTCATCCAAAAACAGAGTTCCTCCGTTAGCTTCTTCAATCAATCCTTTCTTATCTTTCAAAGCTCCAGTAAAAGCACCTTGTTTATGACCAAAAAGCTCGCTTTCCAGAATTTCTTTACTGAATGCTGAACAATTAATCGCTACAAAACTGTTTTTCTTCCTGTCACTTCCTTCGTGAATGGCACTCGCAAAAACTTCCTTACCCGTTCCGGTTTCCCCTGTAAGAAGAACAGCAGCATCCGTTAAAGCTACTTTTTCAGCCAGTTTCTTAGCCTGCAAAATAAGTGGTGATTTACCTATTATCTGATTAAACCCTTTCGTCACAGCCTGTTGAACAACCCTCGATTTATTGTCTTTTACCTTATCAAGAGCCTTATACACCAATGGGATTATTTTCTCATTATCATCTCCTTTCACCAGATAATCATAAGCACCATTCTTCATAGCCTGTACAGCATCCGTAATATTACCGAATGCCGTCATCAGGATAATTTCAAGCTGTGGATATTTAGTTTTGATAGCCTTTACCAGCTCTACCCCAAAAGCATCAGGCAGACGAACATCGCTCAGAACAACATCAAATTCATATTGCTCCAGCATCGTCATTGCCGAACGCGCCGTAGAAGCTTCTTTTACATTAAAATTCTCTTGGGAAAGGATCATTCCTAGTAATTTAAGGAGTTTGATCTCATCATCGATGATCAGAATATTTCCTGACATTGTAATTATTTTTGGAAAACTGGTACAAACTTATTGAATTTATTCGAGGAAAACGGGGTAATAGAAGGAAATAGTTTACTGAACACCACTTGAGATTTCAGGAGCTGTTTCCCGCTATCCATTCATACTCCTCGCGCCTGCGCTCCCGCCCTGAGCAAAGCCGCAGGGTCCCACACTCCAACCCATTCACCCTCCAACCCAGCTGCGGGGTAACCATTCCTATCGGGGCTAGGATGATGAATGAATCATCAATGATAAATTATAAAATGATGTAACGAAGTTCGGGATACCGATTCCGTGGTTATCTTTTCCAATGGAGTTATTGGTTGCAATGGCGTCTTTCTTTTTATTTGGCCTGCTTCTTTCCTACTGTGTCATTCCGCAGGAATCCAGCCTCCTTTATTAGAGTCTTAAAAGGATTTAAAAGGTAAAAGTAATACTTGAGTTATGTGCTAATACTTTGTTGAGACTCCTACGGAGTGACAATTGGAGTGTATGCTGTCAGCATAAGTAATAAATGATAGGTGATAGTTGATCAATCATAGTTGATTGATGTATCGTTTATCAATTATTATTCATTGCTTATTGCTTATAAGCTTAGCTTGGGTATAAAACAAAAAAATCCTTTATCACAATGATAAAGGATTTTTTAAAAATAAAATAAAAACTGGCGGCGGCCTACTCTCCCGCGTTAGCAGTACCATCGGCGCTGGTGGGCTTAACTTCTGTGTTCGGAATGGGAACAGGTGAGCCCCACCGCTAAAACCACCCTAAAGAAGGTATATAGCTTTAAGCATTAGGCCTGAAGCCTTAAGCTTATTGCGTTTTAAGCGATAAAAACTTTCACAAAGACAAAACCTTCGCTGCGCATAAAGAACTTGTCATTTATTATATTATAATTTCATATAGCAACCATAGGCTATAAATCTACGGGTAATTAGTACTACTTGGCTATGACATTACTGTCTTTACACCTATAGCCTATCAACGTCGTCATCTACAACGACCCTTAAAAGATGTCTCATCTTGAGGCGAGTTTCGCACTTATATGCTTTCAGTGCTTATCTCTTCCAAACGTAGCTACTCAGCGGTGCACCTGGCGGTACAACTGATACACCAGAGGTTTGTTCAATTCGGTCCTCTCGTACTAGAATCAAGCCCTCTCAAACATCTAACGCCCGCAATAGATAGAGACCGAACTGTCTCACGACGTTCTGAACCCAGCTCGCGTGCCACTTTAATGGGCGAACAGCCCAACCCTTGGGACCTTCTCCAGCCCCAGGATGTGACGAGCCGACATCGAGGTGCCGAACCTCCCCGTCGATGTGAGCTCTTGGGGGAGACTAGCCTGTTATCCCCGGAGTACCTTTTATCCTATGAGCGATGGCCCTTCCATACGGAACCACCGGATCACTATGTCCTGCTTTCGCACCTGATCGACTTGTTGGTCTCACAGTCAAGCACCCTTATGCCATTACACTCTACGCACGGTTACCAAGCGTGCTGAGGGTACCTTTGAAAGCCTCCGTTACTCTTTTGGAGGCGACCACCCCAGTCAAACTACCCACCACGCAATGTCCTTCTGAAAGAAGTTAGGCTCCAAGTAAGTAAAGGGTGGTATTTCAACGTCGGCTCCACAAACACTAGCGTGCCTGCTTCAAAGCCTCCCACCTATCCTACACATTACTTACTCAAAGTCAATACGAAGTTATAGTAAAGGTTCACAGGGTCTTTTCGTCCCATTGCGGGTAATCGGCATCTTCACCGATACTACAATTTCACCGAGCTCGTGGCTGAGACAGTGCCCAGATCGTTACACCATTCGTGCAGGTCGGAACTTACCCGACAAGGAATTTCGCTACCTTAGGACCGTTATAGTTACGGCCGCCGTTTACTGGGGCTTCAGTTAATGCCTTCGCTTACGCTAAGCACCTTCCTTAACCTTCCAGCACCGGGCAGGTGTCAGACCCTATACAGCATCTTTCGATTTAGCAGAGTCCTGTGTTTTTGATAAACAGTCGCCTGGGCCTCTTCACTGCGGCCACCATTGCTGATGGCGTCTCTTCTTCCGAAGTTACGAGACTATTTTGCCTAGTTCCTTAGCCACGACTCACTCGAGCACCTTAGGATTCTCTCCTCGACCACCTGTGTCGGTTTTGGTACGGGTTGCTTCACTTCGGCTTTTCTTGGATCAGATTACACTACAGCAGCTTCGCCCGAAGGCTAGGCCTTGACTATTCCGTCAGTCTCCAGCAGCTACATCCAACCGTCCCCTTTTATTGTGAGCAAGTATGGGAATATTAACCCATTGTCCATCCACTACCCCTTTCGGGTTCGCGTTAGGTCCCGACTAACCCTCAGCTGATTAGCATGGCTGAGGAAGCCTTGGTCTTTCGGTGAGCAGGTTTCTCGCCTGCTTTATCGTTACTTATGCCTACATTTTCTTTTCTATCCGCTCCACAATACCTCACAGTACTGCTTCGGCGCAAATAGAATGCTCTCCTACCAGATATATCTAAAATATAAATCCATAGCTTCGGTAATATGTTTATGCCCGATTATTATCCATGCCGGACCGCTCGACTAGTGAGCTGTTACGCACTCTTTAAATGAATGGCTGCTTCCAAGCCAACATCCTAGCTGTCAATGCAGTCCAACCGCGTTGTTTCAACTTAACATATATTTGGGGACCTTAGCTGTTGGTCTGGGTTCTTTCCCTCTCGGACATGGACCTTAGCACCCATGCCCTCACTGCCGTAGAACATTTATTAGCATTCGGAGTTTGTCAGGAATTGGTAGGCGATGAAACCCCCGCATCCAATCAGTAGCTCTACCTCTAATAAACTTATATACGACGCTGCACCTAAATGCATTTCGGAGAGTACGAGCTATCTCCCAGTTTGATTGGCCTTTCACCCCTACCCACAGGTCATCCGAAGACTTTTCAACGTCAACCGGTTCGGTCCTCCACTCTGTGTTACCAGAGCTTCAACCTGCCCATGGGTAGATCACAAGGTTTCGCGTCTAATCCTACTAACTATGCGCCCTATTCAGACTCGCTTTCGCTCCGGCTCCGGTACTTAATACCTTAACCTCGCTAGTAAAATTAACTCGTAGGCTCATTATGCAAAAGGCACGCCGTCACAGCATTACGCTGCTCCGACCGCTTGTAGGCGTACGGTTTCAGGTTCTATTTCACCCTTCTATTCGAAGTGCTTTTCACCTTTCCTTCACAGTACTTGTTCACTATCGGTCTTTCAGGAGTATTTAGCCTTGGAGGATGGTCCCCCCATATTCAGACAGGATTTCACGTGTCCCGCCCTACTCATTTATCATCTTAATATGCCTTTCGAGTACAGGATTATCACCTTCTATGATTGTTCTTTCCAGAACATTCCTCTAAACATAAAAAGACTTTTGGGCTAATCCGCTTTCGCTCGCCACTACTTACGGAATCTCTTCGATTTCTTTTCCTCCGGGTACTTAGATGTTTCAGTTCTCCGGGTTTGCTCCTCTTGCGAGGTGACATATCTTCAATATGCCGGGTTGCCCCATTCGGATATCTGCGGATCAATTCGTGTGTGCCAATCCCCGCAGCTTTTCGCAGCTTACCACGTCCTTCGTCGCCTCTGAAAGCCTAGGCATCCGCCATACGCCCTTAACGATTTCTTTCCTATTGGTTACTCAAGCGCTTTATGCGCTCGGTTTTCTCTTTGTGATGTCTTTACCGTTAATGTCAATGATCTTAATGTCTTTCTTTTGGTTTAGTAAACAATTGTTGTTGTTGGCTCCAATCGTAACTTTTAAACTAAACCTCCAAAACTGTGGAGAATAAGGGAGTCGAACCCTTGACCTCCTGCGTGCAAGGCAGGCGCTCTAGCCAGCTGAGCTAATTCCCCCTCTAGGTGCTGCAGGCCTTACGCTATAAGCTTTAGGCGTATCGCCTACTGCTTCCAGCTTAATGCTTACCGCTTTAATTAGTAGTCTCGGGCAGGCTCGAACTGCCGACCTCTACATTATCAGTGTAGCGCTCTAACCAGCTGAGCTACGAGACTGTCTTTTAGACGTAAAAGATGATAGACTGATAGATAATAGACTAATTTCTTCGTCTTTCTCTCTCTGCTTTTATCTTCTTTGCCTCTCTCAATCCCTTTACTAATTTCTAGTGGGTTTTGTATTTTTAATATAAATCAACCAAACAAAAAACTAAAGCTATGCTTTAAGTAAGTATTTTGTATCTTACGATACTGATTTTGTTTAACGTCCTAAGACGCTCTAAAATGAGATGTTCCAGCCGCACCTTCCGGTACGGCTACCTTGTTACGACTTAGCCCTAGTTACCTGTTTTACCCTAGGCAGCTCCTGTTACGGTCACCGACTTCAGGTACCCCAGACTTCCATGGCTTGACGGGCGGTGTGTACAAGGCCCGGGAACGTATTCACCGCGCCATGGCTGATGCGCGATTACTAGCGATTCCAGCTTCATAGAGTCGAGTTGCAGACTCCAATCCGAACTGAGACCGGCTTTCGAGATTTGCATCACTTCGCAGTGTAGCTGCCCTCTGTACCGGCCATTGTATTACGTGTGTGGCCCAAGGCGTAAGGGCCGTGATGATTTGACGTCATCCCCACCTTCCTCTCTACTTGCGTAGGCAGTCTCACTAGAGTCCCCAACTTAATGATGGCAACTAGTGACAGGGGTTGCGCTCGTTGCAGGACTTAACCTAACACCTCACGGCACGAGCTGACGACAACCATGCAGCACCTTGAAAAATGTCCGAAGAAAAGTCTATTTCTAAACCTGTCATTTCCCATTTAAGCCTTGGTAAGGTTCCTCGCGTATCATCGAATTAAACCACATAATCCACCGCTTGTGCGGGCCCCCGTCAATTCCTTTGAGTTTCAAACTTGCGTTCGTACTCCCCAGGTGGCTAACTTATCACTTTCGCTTAGTCTCTGAAACTTACATTCCAAAAACGAGTTAGCATCGTTTACGGCGTGGACTACCAGGGTATCTAATCCTGTTCGCTCCCCACGCTTTCGTCCATCAGCGTCAGTTGTTGCTTAGTAACCTGCCTTCGCAATTGGTGTTCTAAGTAATATCTATGCATTTCACCGCTACACTACTTATTCCAGCTACTTCAACAACACTCAAGACCTGCAGTATCAATGGCAGTTTCACAGTTAAGCTGTGAGATTTCACCACTGACTTACAGATCCGCCTACGGACCCTTTAAACCCAATAAATCCGGATAACGCTTGCACCCTCCGTATTACCGCGGCTGCTGGCACGGAGTTAGCCGGTGCTTATTCGTATAGTACCTTCAGCTACCCTCACGAGGGTAGGTTTATCCCTATACAAAAGAAGTTTACAACCCATAGGGCCGTCGTCCTTCACGCGGGATGGCTGGATCAGGCTCTCACCCATTGTCCAATATTCCTCACTGCTGCCTCCCGTAGGAGTCTGGTCCGTGTCTCAGTACCAGTGTGGGGGATCACCCTCTCAGGCCCCCTAAAGATCGCAGACTTGGTGAGCCGTTACCTCACCAACTATCTAATCTTGCGCGTGCCCATCTCTATCCACCGGAGTTTTCAATACCGAATGATGCCATTCAGTATATTATGGGGTATTAATCTTCCTTTCGAAAGGCTATCCCCCAGATAAAGGCAGGTTGCACACGTGTTCCGCACCCGTACGCCGCTCTCAAGATCCCGAAAGATCTCTACCGCTCGGCTTGCATGTGTTAGGCCTCCCGCTAGCGTTCATCCTGAGCCAGGATCAAACTCTCCATTGTATGTTTGTCTGACTCACTCAAAGTTTTTAACGCTTTAGTTTTTCCTTACTTGGTTGTTATATTGTATGTCAATGATCTTTATATCTTTCGCTTTTCAACGAAGCAATCTCTCTGTCAGTGTCGCTCCGTATTTGCGAGTGCAAAAGTAAAACTTTATTTTTTAATGACCAAATGTTTTTGAAGAAAATTTTAAAGTTTTTTAAGTAACCTTAATTCTTCTCAAAACCTCAATCTCTATACTCCTGCGCTCCCTCTAATTGGGACTGCAAAGATACAAACTCTTTTTTAACCGGCAACTTTTTTTACAAAAAGTTTTAAAGTTTTTTTCGTCTGTTTCTTTTTTGAAGTAATATCGTTCCTGCCTATCTAAAGGCGCTTCTGCGCTACTGTTCTACTCTCGTTTTCAGTGGGGCAAAGATAGTAACTTCCTACAACGCAAAACAAGTTTATTGAACATAAATTTTACATTACGGTGATATTTGTTCCTAAAGGACTGGGTAGCAGGGGGAAAAATTTTAAACATTTGTTTGGAAGATCGGGGTGAGAGCGTGGGAGTGTGGGAGAGTTTGAGTGTTTGAGTGTTTAGGGGGAGAGAGGGATGATTCGGGGTGCGGGATGCGAGGATTTGGGGTAACTATGATCAAATAAGGTATATATTATATAGAGACCAAATTATATAAGAGAGCTGACTTTCTTCGACGAAGACTAAAGAGTATATTTATATATAATATAGAGCAATAAGATTTAACTCCTATACCTGTAATTAATTAAAATGTTTCGGCTCAGCTTAGGATGACATGCCTAATACTAACTGTTAAAAGGCCTTAGACATTATACTGGCATTTCACTTCCTTTCAGACTCTCGTAAAGAAGCTTGGATTCCTGCGGAATGACACAATGAGATAGAGATTTAGACTCACTAACCACCTTTCATAGAAATCAGAAATATTGAAAACGCAATACTAATGTTACTGCTCTACCCGGCAATCCGAAACCCGCGACACAATAACCTCAGCCCCTGTACCCTCTTACCCCAAAACCATCATTCATCATTCATCATTCATCATTAACGACTCCTACCCTAGCCCTGATAGTAATGGTTACCCCGCAGCTTGGGTTAGAGGGTGGGTGGGTTTTAGGTGTGGGGGCCTTCGGCTTCGCTCAGGGTGAGAGCGCTGGAATGCGCGGGCGCGAGGAGTATGAATGGATAGCAGGAAATAGCTCCTAATAAAGTTCGAGAGTTGGAGGGTTGGAGGGTTTGAGAGTGGAAAAGTTTGAGGGTTTGGAATGAAGAATTAAAAAACTTATTTCTTTCTGCATAGCTGATTCTTGCTTATAATTCACTTTTTCAACCGCAGTAATAGATGTAATAATGATAAAAAAGGATCAACATTTTTTTTGAATCCTTACATTTGTAGTCCATTCCGGTTTCTAAGGAATGAAATGAGTTTTATATGACAGACAGAAAATATAAGGAAACGGTACATACAGATAAAAACCAATACGAATATATTACGGTAGCCCATGACGAAAATAACGTCAGAATCTATACTTTGAACAATGGATTAAAGGTTTTTCTTGCTCAGAATTTTGATGCTCCGAGAATACAGACCTTCATTCCGGTAAGAACAGGAAGTAATAATGACCCGGCTGATAATACGGGGCTGGCTCATTATCTTGAGCATATGATGTTTAAAGGGACTTCAAAAATCGGAACTCAGAACTGGGAAAAGGAAAAAGAACTTCTTGATCAGATCTCGGCTTTATATGAAGAACATAAAGCGGAACAGAATCCTGAAAAGAAAAGGGAAATCTACAAGAAGATCGATGAAGTTTCCCAGGAAGCCAGCCAATATGCCATTGCCAATGAATATGATAAAGCGATTTCTTCTCTGGGAGCCAGTGGTACCAATGCGCATACCTGGTTTGATGAAACGGTTTACAAAAACAATATTCCGAATAACGAACTTGAAAAATGGCTGAAAATAGAGAAGGAAAGGTTCTCTGAAATTGTACTTCGCCTTTTCCATACTGAGCTGGAATCGGTGTATGAGGAGTTCAACAGGGCGCAGGACAATGACACAAGACTTGTGAGTTATGAACTTATGGATGCTCTTTTCCCGACTCATCCCAACGGGCAGCAAACCACGCTGGGAAAACCGGAACACCTGAAAAATCCATCGATGAAGGCTATTCACAAGTATTTTGATGAATATTATGTTCCCAATAATTATGCTATGGTATTGGTTGGGGATCTTGATTTCGATGAAACGATCCAATTAATTGATCAGTATTTTGGGACTTTACCTTATAAAGAGCTTCCTGCAAAAACACCCATTACTGAACAGCCTATTACAGAAGTTGTAGCCAGAACAGTAAAAAGCCCTACTACTCCACGTACTCAGCTTGCATGGAGAACAGATAGCTATGGAACAAGAGAAGCAATGCTGGCTGATATAGTTGCCAATATTCTCAGCAACAGAGGAGAAGCCGGATTATTGGATTTACACATTAACCAGACGCAGAAGATGCTTTGGGCTCAAGCCTTTTCTGTAGGACTAAGACAGTATGGATATTTCTCCATTGTTGCGGTTCCTAAGGAAACACAGACTCTGGAGGAAGCAAAGAATATGGTATTGGATGAAATTGAGCTGATCAAGAAAGGAGATTTTCCGGACTGGATGCTGCCAGCCATCATCAATGATTTCAAACTTCAGAGAATGAAAGGTCTTGAAACCGCCGAAGGCCTTGCCACCAATCTTTACGATTCTTATATAAAAGGAAGAACCTGGGAAGAGGAACTGAATGAAATGGATGAGTATGCCTCTTTCACCAAAGATGACGTAGTGAATTTTGCCAATGAGTTTTTCAAGGAAAACTATGTGGTTGTGAATAAAGAAAAAGGGGTAAACGACAAACTGATCAGAGTTGAGAATCCAGGTATCACTCCTGTTAAGATCAACCGTGATACGCAGTCAGAGTTTCTGAAAGAGATTTTAGCGGATAAAACTGAGGATATCAAGCCTGAATTTATTGATTATCAAAAAGAAATCGTTACAGATCAGCTTAACGGAAAGAAATTAAGTTTCGTAAAGAATAAATACAACGATATTGCTCAGGTACATTTCATTTTCTCTTTTGGAAGTGATCATGACAGAGATTTAGGGGTTTCAACTCAGCTTCTTCAGTATTTGGGAACTGATACCCTTTCGCCGGAGGATTTAAAAAAGGAATTTTTCAAAATCGGAATCAGCAATGATTTTAAAACAACGAACAATCAGCTGACCATCTCGCTGAGCGGACTGGAAGAGAATATAGAAAAAGGAATTGCCCTTCTGCAGCATTGGATGCGAGATGTACAGCCTGATCAGGAAATCTATAATCAGTTTGTGGGAACAGTACTGGAAAACCGTCAGGCCATGAAGAAAGATAAAAACCGGATTATAACAGCCCTGAACAATTATACAAAGCTGGGTAGCAACTCACGTTTTACGGATGTTATTTCTAAGGAAGAGCTTGAAAACAGCAGTGCTGAAGTTTTTACAGACAGAATGAAAAAGCTTTTCCAATATCCTTATCAGGTATTTTTCTATGGTAAAAATTTTGAAACCTTTACAAAATACATTGGTGAATACATAGAACCTGAAAGCCTTCAGATACCAGCTGCCAAACTGTATCCGGAACCGGCAACCGGAGGAAACGTGTATTTCATCAACTATGATATGGTTCAGATGGAAATGAGCAAGATTGGTAAAGGAAACAAGGTGAACCCGCTTCATTTTGGAAAAATCAATGTTTTCAATGAATATTTTGGAAGAGGGTTATCTTCCATTGTTTTCCAGGAGATGCGGGAAAGTAAAAGTCTTGCCTACTCTGCTTATGTTTCTTATGCCGCGAACTCGGAACTGAACCATCCCGATTATGTAACGACCTATATCGGAACCCAGCCTGACAAGCTTATGATCGCTGTAGATACCCTGAATGAACTGATGAACGAGCTTCCGGAAGTTCCTATTCAGTTTGAGAATGCCAGAAATGCAGCTTTGAAACAGATTGCTTCAACAAGGGTTACCCGAAACAATATATTCTTCAATACCTTAAGACTGCAGAAATTAAATATCTATCATGATTTCAGAAAAGATATTTATGAACAGATCCAGCACTTGGCATTTGAGGATATCAAGCATTTTTATCAGACAGAAGTCAAATCAATACATTTTAACACCGCTATTATCGGCAAAAAAGAGAATCTTGATATGGAAGCTGTCAACAAAATGGGGATATTTAAAGAAGTAAGTCTGAAAGATATTTTTGGACATTAAAAAACAAACCGCCTGATCATTCTATCGGGCGGTTTGTTTTTTTATAAGTAATGAATGATAATTGATCACGTGTAGCTCATCCTTCATCATTCATCATTCATCATTCATCATTCTATTACGTCATCATGCAATCTCCGTCACCATCCTGATAGTTTGGGTTAAAATGACCGGGAAGCAATTCCAAAAGATTTTTATGAAACAGGTACTCCCTTTTAAAATCACGTTCATAGATAGGGGAAAATACTTTTGACTGTTGTATTTCCCTGTTTAGTACGGTTTGATAAGAAGTAAAGCCTTTTACTTTATGACTCACGATGAAATACTGTAAAAACCGGATAACCTCATCGAAATTACCGTCCGTAAAAAGGTAAGGTATTTTAAGATAGCCATCACGGAGCTGCAGCAGAAAACAGGATGTAATCTTGTTATTTTTATTTAAAATTTTGATCCAGAAATATTTAAAGCTGTCGGCAAAACTTGAAAACAGGTATTTTTCATCTTTTTTGCCTTCCAAAACCCAGGGATTTTCTATAAAAGAATTGATTTCGTCTGCATTGCGCATCCCGGGAAACCTGTTCATAAAATCTGCACTTTCTTTGTCGATGTGATCCAGAACTTCATATTTAAAATCTGGTTTTGGTGCGGCCAGGTTCTTTATTGAGATCACTCCATTGGCGGCAGCATCCAGAATTTGAAAAAGAGGTTTTAACGGTTGTGTTCCCGGTTTCTTTTCAGGAATCATTTTGGTGGCATCGGTTCTGAAGTAGTAGCGTTTGCCATCTTTGGGAAAGACATATTCAAAAACACCCATAATATTGTAGAGTGCTTCTGCTTCTTTGGTAAATTCTGTAATGGCAATCCGGCCTTCGTATTCTTCAAAAACTTTTTTCAGCAATGCTTTCGCCGGTCTTTTTTTTCTGTATTCCGGGTTTACATACAGGGTACTGAGCCAGGCATAGCGGATTTCTTTTCCATCAATGATAAAACAATCCGGAAAACATCCCACATAACCGATCAGTTTTTCTTCATAAAAAGCAAGAATGAGAAGTGTATCATGATCTGATGCTTTTGGATTCTGAATATGAGACAGCGCACGGTGTCTAGTAACCGGAAGGAAATCATACTGCCGGAAAGCTCCGGAGGATATAAAATCTTCCAGTTCTTTTCTATTGAATGTTTTCAGCGTTATCATTTTCTCACAATCGTATTTTTATTCATCAGGCTTTTCAATCTGAAGTAAGCTGTTTCTTTTTTCAATATCTGTGCTCCGCTCTCTCCCATTTCCATTGGAATTCTTTGAAAGTTTCTCTTCACACTGTCCAGTTTTATACCGGCACACCCAAAGCTGCAGTAGATCTCTTCATTTTTATAAAGTTCATCAAAAAAATCTTTCTTTACTTCAAAATCGGTAAAAGGGAATGCAAAACTTTCGTACAAAAAGCCATTTTCTTTTAAATAGGCAAAAGTTCTGTCGGTTGTTGTCATTTGTTCTTTCAAAGACAAATCGCCATATTTGGGATGATCCCAGCTGTGCGAAGAAATTCCAAAACCTTTACGGGTCAGTTCCTGTAATTCTTCTGTATTTAAGTAAGGTTGATATTGTTTTGAATAGGCTTTAAAATCTACCTCAAGTTTTTCACCAAGCTGATCCAGAATTTCTTTTTCCTGATAATTTATGGATAAAATTTTCTTTTGTAAAACCCTTCTATCCAAATTTTTCAGCGACAGGATAAAATAAATTTCGGGATCTATGGTTTTTATTTTTTCAGCAGCATCGGCAAGAAGGCTCGCTTTGCATCTGAACATCATCTCTTTATTGTCTATGAAAGCCGGATTGATAAAATTACAGGCATATATTCCTTTTCGTTCCAAAATGGGAGCCGCAATATCGTAAAACTCTCTGAAACCATCATCAAAAGTTAAAAGGGCAATTTTTTTTGAAGGTTTAAAGCTTCCGGCCCTATAATCCTTAAACTCCTGCCAGTTCACAAACTGAAAATTACTGGCCATGTGATCCAGATCGTCTTCAAATTGCTGAGTAGTCTTATAACGGATCACATGTTTTAAATGAGGAAGTTCTTCGTCGGAAACACTGTGATAAAGAGGCAGACAGTAATCCAGCGGAAATGATTTTCCGATATTCCCAGTTTCAAAAGCTGCCAAAACATTGATGATCCTTTCTTTCATCCTATTGTAAATAAAAAAGAATCTATTCAAAATTAAATTCAAATAGATTCTTAAAGGTATAACTTTTAAAATTATTTTATGATCTTCATTTCATCAACAAGCCATCTTGAGTCTGCGAACTTATCAATGATGAAAAGGATATATTTTGTATCTACCATGATGTTTCTGCTGAAACGCGGATCATAGTTGATATCACTCATTGTTCCTTCCCACTGTCTGTCGAAATTCAATCCGACAAGGTTTCCGTTAGCATCAAGAGCCGGGCTTCCTGAGTTTCCTCCGGTTGTATGGTTGGTAGCAGTGAATCCTACAGGAACATCACCTGTTTTATCTTTATAGATTCCGAAATCTTTTTTGTTGTAAAGATCAATCAGTTTCTTTGGAACATCAAATTCGTAATCTCCGGGAACATACTTTTCCATTACTCCTGCAAGGTGAGTCTGGTATCCGTAAGAAACGGCATCTCTAGGAGTGGAACCTTTCACTTTACCGTAAGTTACACGAAGCGTTGAGTTGGCATCCGGGAAGAATTTTCTGTCTTTATCCGTCTTCATCTGCTGCGCCATGAATTTTTTCTGCAAAGCATCAATTTTTGCCTGCATTGAAGTGTATTGCGGATCTGCAGTTTTCATATAGGTTTCTTTCATCGAAACATATAATTGATAAATAGGGTCTTTCTTTAAAGTTCTGATCAGTTTATCCTGATTAGAAAATGCTTTATCAATATCAGCAGTTAAAGTTCCTCCGTTTACAGCAGTTCTTCCTGTAATGACAGAGTTTTTAGACATATCTTCTACAACAGGAATATTAGCGTTCTCATCTTTATATTTGCTGAATCCTGCCGGTAAAAACTGTGGTGCTGTTTTATTAACGTACAAAGCCAATAGTTTTGCAGTTACTTTTGCATCAAGCTCAGCACTGTAATCTTTATAGAAAGAAGTTAATTTCGTTTTCAGCTTTGATAGTTCTTTTTCATCCATTCTTCCTGCTTCTACAGACGCAACGAAATCATAATAATCACCAGCTAATTTCAAAGTCTCCGCATTTTTGATTACTTCTGTATAGTAAGCGTTGTTTAATGCATAAGGAGCCTGATCGTTGTACAGTTTATTCAGCTGATCCAAAGTAGTCTTGATCTCAGGATTTTTAGCGACCAAAGAACCTTCATACATTACTTTCTTTTCTACAGCATTGGATTTTTTCAATCCTTCTACTTCACCGATCCATTTTTTCCAGTAGTTGGCTACTGAAGCATATTTTGAAGCATATTTGATACGGGTTTCATTGTCAACACGCATTTTTTCGTCCAACGTTTTCAGAGCCACATCACGTACCGCAATTCTTGCAGGGTCAATATCTTTCATGATCTTCTCTACAGCGATTGCAGGAAGGTATTCTGTAGTTCTTCCCGGGAATCCGAAAACAAAAGTAAAATCGTTCTCGTTTTTATCTTTGATAGAAACCGGTAAATAGTGCTTTGGAACGTATGGTACATTGTCTTTTGAATATTCTGCAGGTTTGTTGTTCTTGTCTGCATAAATTCTGAACATCGAGAAATCTCCGGTGTGTCTCGGCCAAACCCAGTTGTCTGTGTCGCTTCCGAATTTACCGATGCTTTGAGGAGGAGCTCCTACAAGACGGATATCTTTATACGTTTCGATGGTATAAGCATAGTATTTGTTTCCATAATACATTGGTTTTACCATGATCGACTGGTAAGATTCAATTTTCTGAGAGTTTTTATACACCTCAATATTGTTGTTGATCTTTTTAGTAAGTTCAGGTTCTGTAAGATTGTCCGTACCTTCTAAAATAGGATCAGTAACTTCTTTTATATCTACAATAAAATCTACTTTTACTCCCGGATTAGGAAGTTCACCTTCTGTATTTTTTGCCCAAAATCCGTTTGAAAGAAGATCATTCTGAACGGTAGAGTGTGCCTGAATCTGCCCAAAACCACAGTGATGGTTCGTTAAAAGCAATCCTTTAGGCGAAATAATTTCTGCAGTACATCCGCCGTTAAACTGTACAACCGCATCTTTAATGCTTGGTTTCTGAGGATTGAAAATATCTTTTGCAGAAATCTTCATTCCTAAATCCTTCATTTCCTTTTCATTCAGCTCTGTAGGAATCCACATTCCTCCATATTGTTGCGCAAATGCCATTGCAGCTGGCAAAAGAAATACAGATAAAAGTATCTTTTTTGTCATAATCAAAATTTTGCCCCAATTTACAAAGAAAAATAGGAACAGGCTTTATAAAACGGGTGGAAAAGTTACTAAGAGTTCGTTTTTGGAAAATAGTGATGGTCAATAGTGAATCTTGCTTCACAAGTGAATAGTGAATTTTTATAATCAAACAGTAAGTAAATTCATTAAAAATTGACAAGCGGAGCGAATTGACTATTCACCATTGCTCAATCTGCTGTTCAATGTTCTTCTGGCTCAATTTTTGTTGATTGGAAGTAACTTTATTATTAAAAACATCCTTAAATTAATTATTATGATGAAAAGTAAAATGCTCATGTTGGGAATGGCATCAGCTCTGTTCCTTGCTTCATGTTCTAAAAAAGAAACCACTGAAACAACAGCGACTACAGATTCTGCTACGGCTGTACAACCTGTTGCTGCAGACAGCATCACTAAAGCTACTCCTACAGCTGCTGGTGATACGTCTGAAAATGCTCTGGACTGGGCCGGAACTTATGAAGCAACAGTTCCTTGTGCAGACTGTCCGGGAATCAAGACTTCTTTAACATTGAATGATGATAAAACATTCAGTATCACGGAGGAATATCTTGAGAGGAATTCAAAAAATCAGGATAAAGGCACTTTTGAATGGGATGCTACAGGAAGCATGATTACTTTAAAAGGGAAAACAGCCCAATATAAATATAAAGTGGGTGAGAATATGTTGATCCAACTGGATATGGAAGGAAAAGAGATCGATGGCCCTAACAAAGATCTTTATGTATTCAAGAAAAAATAAAAATAAAGGCTCCGGCCTTTATTTTTTTGCTCTTTTACGGTCTAAAACTGATACGCTTTAATTTTCGGATCATCCACCAGACTGCTGATGACTTCCTCATGATGGCTATTTTTTCCGGTAAGCCTCCATATAACGGTAAAGCTTTCCTGGGAATATTGCTGTTTGAGCATCTGATATCTTAAATGATTTTCTTTAAATATATTTTCACAATATTTAATATCCTGCGAGTCTGTTACGGCAATTTTGTATTCCCTTACTTTATTATAATTATCAATAAAATTCTGGAGATAAGTCAGGGCACTTAAAATAAGTAATACCAACGTTGTCCCCAACAATGCAATATAAACATAGCCGGAACCTACAGCCATTCCAATAGAAGCAGTTGCCCAGATAGTGGTTGCTGTGGTAATCCCTTCAATTTTATTATCGCCTTTGAAAATGACTCCTGCGCCCAGAAATCCGATTCCTGTAATAATATTGGCGGCAAGACGATCCGGATTTTCCACACCTATTTTTATAGAAAGTATCGTAAAAAGGCAGGCACCGAAGCAAACGAGAATAAAGGTCCTGAGACCGGCCGACTTATTACGGTATTCACGTTCAGCACCAATAAACAGTCCTAGAATAACTGAAATAAGGATCAGCAGCAATTCATTTTTAATAATATAATGGTCCTGAAGAAAATCCATCTTTTATAATTTAAACAGAGAATAAATTTACAATAAATCCTATTAAGGAACTATCTTTGCTGAGGAGATTTTGCGTTGCTGCCCCAAAAATTTGTTTCACGAAAAACTTTTGTAATGTTACATTTTAATTGCGGAAATTTTCTTGTATAAAAGGGATATTCATCAACACGGGAAAATGTCACTTAAAAAAAATCAAAAAAAATAATACTTATATACAATTATGGATAAAGAAATTTCACACTTCTGGTTAGGATATTTCAAGAATGAAGAAGATTTTTATAGCTTCATAGAAGAGGATGAAAACTACTATATAGAGGAAGAAACTGATGATCAGTATGTTTCCAGGTTTGCAGAATCACAGAGCATCAAATGGTTTGATGATGATTTTATAGAATATGGTTTTGAGGATGAAAGCCTTAGTCTTTATGATAAGTTTGCAGAGTATTCTTATGCTGACCAATGGCTTCCGGTTCTGGAAAACAAATTAAACGAACTCAGTCTGGATACGCCCGTAAATGCTATTATTTTTGCGACAAGATTTGTGATTCCTAATCCGGTTTCTGTAGAAAATGATGATTTTTCACTGCATTATGTGGGAGAAATAGAATACGATATTTAATAACCAAAGCAAAACTGCTTTCTCAACACCGGCAACAAGTGATTTCATGAGACGTGTGATCACTTGTTGCTATTTTTATACCTATAATGAGGATGAAATAAGGTTACATTAAAAAAATAAATCTATTTTAGCATGTAATGAATTTATATTCTACTCTACAAATCGGAGATTATCATATTAATCATTGTGAAGATGATCTTCTCATCAAAAAAATCAGTTCTGATAAGATTTTGTGTGCTGTGATGGATGGATGCTCTACAGCTATGGACAGTCATTTTGCGTCAACACTTACTGGAAAGATTTTACGTAAAATCATTATTGAAAACGGTTACAAGGCTTTATATGAAAAAGGCAGCCAGCAGAGTCTGGAAGAAGAGCTCAAAAAAATCATAAAAGGTTTATTCAATGAACTCAAATTTGTAAAAAATCATCTGATGCTGGACGAAAAAGAGTTGTTATCTAGTCTTATAATCCTGGTTTACGACATCACAAAGGACGAAGGATTCATCCTAACCATTGGTGACGGAGTTGTCTGTATCAATGGAAATATCACAGAATTTGACCGTAATAATAGACCGGATTATTTAGCTTATCATCTTTATGAAGACTTTGAAGAATGGTATCCCCGTCAGTCTCAGAAATTATTTTTTGATTGTCTGGATGATGTTTCCATTGCTACTGATGGTATTTTGAGCTTTTCAAAAATTAAAAAAACGAATTCTGAAGAAATGATCAATTTTGCTGAATATTTAATGATAGACCGTCAGAATAGCGAAACTGAAGAAATGCTTAACAGGAAACTAAAGCAGTTGGAACATCAATACGGAGTAAAACCTACAGATGATTTAGCCATGATAAGAATGATAAAATAATCCAGATATTTGAACATCATGAAAGAATTCAAACTTAATCAGTTCTACTCTTTTCTGAAGAGGTGGCTCATTATTACCATCTTTATTTCAGTGGTTACATTCTTACAATTTTACTGGTCAATGGGAACCCTTTCAGAACGTGTTTCAAGCGGCTGTATAGACTGTTCATTTTTTGAAGATGCGGTGTATATATCCCTTATAGCCGGTGGGTTCTTATCAATTGTCTTTTCTCTGCTTTTCTTTGTTAAAAAGATTGTCTTCAAGGCTTCAGTCGAATTCCTGTTCCTGATCTTTGTCTGGTTATTTTGGAACTACACCCTATTTGTAGACAGGGAATCTTCCTGGAGTACTTACGACTTCAATTCAGAAATCCAATATACAGTTTCACTTTCCTTTCTTCCTGTTACCGTACTGGGATGTTTATGTGTCATAATTTTACATTATCAGGAAATAAAAGCTAGATTTGTATCTTAAAAAACAAACCATTGAAAAAAATCTTTTCTACTTTACTTTTTGCTTCTTTAATTGCTTATTCATGTAACAAAACCAAAACACAGACTCCGAAAAACTCTTCGGGCATTATAAAAAAGGATATGGCACCAGTTCAGAAGGAGCAGTTGACAGCAGGAAAACAAGTCTCAGATTTTGTATCCAGTCAATATGAAATTCAATACGAAACCGAAGGTGATCTCAACCAGGACGGACTTCCTGATAAAGCATTGATTCTTAGAAAAAAAGACGACACTTTAGCACAGAGAACCATGATAGTCCTTCTAAAGAATCCTGACAAAACATACCGGTTATTTAAAAGTTCTGAAACCGTTCTTCCCGATGAATACAATGAATCTGGCTATAAAATACACGATCCTGAAGACATCAGTATTGAAAAAGGAACATTGAATATCAATCTCTATGATATCGGACCTTATGGTAATCAGTTCAGTAAATTCAAATATGTGAATGACAACCTGATTCTTACCTATATTGAAACGTATAATATGGGTGCGGGTTCCCACTCTGCCCTCTATTATGAGCCTATGAAAGGTAAAGTAATACTGGAAACGGTAAATACCATGGAACAAGAAATGCCATCAGAAACTAAAAAAGTACAGGTAAAAAAAGAAAGATTTTTATTTGAAAATGTTTCTCCTGATGATGTTGTCACCAATGTTTACAATTCTGTAGAACAAGAGTAAGCTGTCCAGTTCTAACAAAATAAAACTTCCGCCTACAAGACGGAAGTTTTTTATTTAAAGTATGATTTACAGTATTGATTAATGTGCTTCTAACCAGTTATCTCCTACTCCAATTTCTACCAATAGCGGAACCTGTGTTTTTAAGGCACTTTCCATTTCAGTTTTGATTAGTTTTGAGGCTGTATCAATCTCATCTACCGGAGATTCGAACACCAATTCGTCATGTACCTGAAGCAGCATCTTTGTTTTAAGCTGTTGCTCTTCAAGTTCTCTGTCTATTTTAATCATGGCAAGCTTTACAACATCTGCTGCACTTCCCTGAACTGGTGCGTTTACAGCATTTCTTTCCGCATGACCTCTTACCACAAAATTATTGGAATTAATATCTTTCAAATGACGTTTTCTTCCTAAAATAGTTTCAACATATCCTACCTGGCGTGCTTTGTTCACCTGCTCAGCCATGTACTCCTTCAGTTTCGGATAGGTTTCAAAGTAAGCTTCGATCATCTGTTTGGCTTCTGTACGGGATAATCCGGTTTGTTCTGCCAAAGCAAAAGCTCCTTGTCCATAGATAATTCCAAAGTTTACGGTTTTAGCCTGACTTCTCTGAGTTTTGGATACCTCAGCCAAAGGAATTTTAAAGAGTTTTGCGGCGGTAGAAGCGTGGATATCTTCTCCATCCTGAAAAGCTTTGATCATATTATCCTCTCCGGAAATCTCAGCAATCAAACGAAGTTCAATCTGTGAATAATCGGCAGAAATAATCTTCTTTCCTTCTCCGGAAACAAATGCTCCACGGATCTGCTGCCCTCTCACCGTTCGGATCGGAATATTCTGCAGGTTAGGGTTTACACTCGCCAAACGGCCTGTAGCAGCTGTAGTCTGTGAGAAGTTGGTATGTACTCTGTTATCTTTTTTCTCAATCTGTGAAGGCAATGCATCCACATAAGTTGATTTTAATTTCTGATAGGTTCTGTATTCCAGGATATGCTTGATAATTTCATGTTTTGAACTTAATTTTTGAAGCACATCTTCTGATGTTGCATATTGCCCTGTTTTTGTTTTCTTCGCTTTTGGATCGAGCTGTAATTTTTCAAACAGAATCTCTCCCAGCTGCTTCGGTGAATTCATATTGAATTCTTCTCCTGAAAGTTCAAAAATCTTTGTTTCAAGCTGTTTCAGATCATTCTCAAGGTCAACACTTTCCTGTGCCAACCATTTTTCATCCAAAGAAATCCCTGAAAGTTCCATTTTTGCAAGTACTTCCATCAGAGGCATTTCAATGTTAAAGAAAAGCTCTTCCAGGTTCTCCTTTTTCAGCTGTGGTGCGAATAGCTCATACAACTGGAAAGTTACATCTGCATCTTCTGCTGCATAATCTGTTTGTGTTCTCAGATCAGCATCTCTGAAATTCCCCTGTTTTTTCCCTTTTTTTCCGATAATGGTTTCAATGGATACCGGTTTATAGTTCAGATATACTTCTGAGAGATAATCCATCCCGTGTCTTCCGTCCGGGTTCAGGAGGTAGTGGGCAATCATGGTATCAAACATGGCGCCTTTCACGGTGATGTCGTATTGTTTTAAAACTTTGTAATCAAATTTAAGGTTGTGCGCTACTTTCAGCAGGTCTTCTTTTTCGAAAAACGGTCTGAAAATCTCCAGGGTCTGCAACACTTCTTCCTTGTTTTCAGAGAACGGAATATAGTAAGCAAGTCCTTTTTTATAAGAGAAGCTCATTCCTACCAGTTCTGCTTCAAGCTCGTTTAATGATGTCGTTTCCGTATCGAAACATACCACTTTCTGCTGCAGCAGATTGTCAACCAGTTTTTTCTGTGCTTTCGGGTTATTGATAAACTGATACAGATGATCATTATTCTCAATCGTAGACTTTGTAGAAGTTGCCTGATCCAGTTCCTCAAAATTGGCAAAAAGATCAAGCTGCATAACCTGTCCTTTTACTTCGGTTCCGGCCGGAGTCTGTTTTACTTCTACTTCACTTACAACCACTGTTTCTACAGCTGCAGGAGCGAAAGCCCTGTAAAGGTTTTCGTATAGTCTTCTGAATTCTATTTCGTCAAAGACCTCTTTTACTTTTTCAAAATCCGGAGTTTCCAGGTCGTATTGTTCCTGATGGAATTCTACAGGAGCATCACAGATGATAGTGGCTAATTTTTTAGACATAATACCACGTTCTGCGGAAGCTTCTACTTTTTCTTTCAGTTTTCCTTTCAGTTTATCCGTATTGGCTAATAAATTTTCAATGCTGCCGAATTCTTTCAGGAATTTCATAGCAGTTTTCTCTCCTACTCCTTCCAATCCAGGAATATTATCTACTGCATCTCCCATCATGGCAAGGAAATCAATCACCTGCTTAGGATCATCAATCTCATATTTTGCCTTTACTTCTTCTACTCCTAAAATTTCAATGTCACCGCCTTTTAAACCTGGCTTATAAATTTTAATTTTATCCGTAACCAGCTGTGCAAAATCTTTATCCGGTGTCACCATGAAGGTGGTGTATCCTTCTTTTTCGGCTTTGCATGCAATAGTCCCAATGACATCATCGGCTTCATATCCTTCTACCCCAAGAATCGGGATATGCATTGCTTCCAGAATTTTGTGGATATATGGAATCGCAATTTTGATTGCTTCGGGAGTTTCGCTTCTGTTGGCTTTATATTCTGAGAAATCATCAGTTCTTACACTGGCCTGTCCAACATCAAAAACTACTGCCAGGTGTGTTGGTTTTTCTCTTCTGATCAATTCGATGAGAGAATTGGTAAAACCGAAGATGGCAGAAGTATCCAGACCTTTGCTGGTGAGTCTCGGATTCCTGATTAATGCGTAATATCCTCTGAAAATCATCGCATAAGCATCGATGAGAAACAGCCTTTTATCTTGTGTTGCGTCCATATTTTGAATAATGAACAAATATAAGAAAATAGGAGTAAAAGTTGATAGTTTGAGGAAGGGTTTCGGGGTATCGGGATGCGAGGTTCGGGATGGGGTTAAAAAAACAAAACAGCATACCCGAAGGTACACTGTTCCTTTTTTTATTTAAGTTTATGGGATTATTTACCTGAAGAAGGCCATAGTCCTGCGTACTGAGAAGTACCGTAATCAATGGTTTCAGCACTTACTACGAAGCTGATCAGCATACTGTTGCTGTCTACTGCATCGAAATCTACTTCGTGCTGGATTACGTATCCGTTCTCCCATTTCAAAGTGATCAGTGTTCCTTCTTCGTGAGATTTGTTGAAAGTGATCTCTCCTACTGTCGGCTTGTATTTACCGTTTAGTAAGCTTTCAAGGATGTCTGACTTTTCAGTAGCTTCTACTGTCACCTTGATTAATGCATTGGAAGGATCTGATGCTACACGTCCTGAAACGTCTGTAGATCTTGATACACTGTAGTTCATTTTTAACAGTTTCTGCCCTTCACCGTTGTTGAATTTTAAGATTCCTCTTGAATTTCTTTCTGCCATGATTGTAAATTTTAATCGTTAGTAATAAATTGTAATTCAATAATTATATAACAAAGATAAAGCCCCTGGTTTTGAAAAAAAAGCAATTGAAAGGAAATCTGAAAAAGTGTCGTAATTGTACGATTTGATGTCGTAGTTCTACGATTTATTGTCGTAATTCTACGACATTAGATTTAAAAACAGAATATAAATACCTTATAACAAATATATTAAGGGCATAAACAGAAATTTATTATTACACCTTCAAGAGATATATTACTTTGATATGATTTTAAAAATTCTGATCCTGTTAAATAAAAAACAGAACAGCGTCTCTTGTCCGCTGTTCTGTACCAATTTTATTTTTACTAAGATGATGAATAGGCTTATTTACCTGCTGAAGGCCATAGTCCTGCGTACTGGGAAGTACCGTAGTCGATGGTTTCAGCACTTACCACGAAGCTGATCAGCATACTGTTGCTGTCAATAGCATCGAAATCTACTTCGTGCTGGATTACGTATCCGTTCTCCCATTTCAAAGTGATCAGTGTTCCTTCTTCGTGAGATTTGTTGAAAGTAATTTCTCCTACTGTCGGCTTGTATTTACCGTTCAGTAAGCTTTCAAGGATGTCTGATTTTTCAGTAGCTTCTACTGTCACCTTGATTAATGCATTAGAAGGATCTGATGCTACACGTCCTGAAACGTCTGTAGATCTTGATACGCTGTAGTTCATTTTTAACAGCTTCTGTCCTTCTCCGTTGTTGAATTTTAAGATTCCTCTTGAATTTCTTTCGGCCATGATTGTAAATTTTAATCGTTAATATTGTTATTCAGTGATTGTGTTAGCAAATATAGAAGCTCTTTACGGCTTAAAAAAAATTTTGAATATAAAACTGAAAAAGTGTCGTAATTCTACGATTTATTGTCGTAATTCTACGACAATGGATTTAAATACCAAACTAACACGCTAGTTATAAACACGTTACATAAAAAACAGAAAAACTTTGAAAATTAAAATATTTCATACGTCAAAGACAAAAAATCGTCCGGAATAATCGGATCATAAACACTGTCATTTTCCTTTAACCCTGTTTAAATCTTCATGATAAAGATTTTCTCCGTAATTTTTTTTGAAATTCACTGATAGCTTGTCTTTAGAACTTAAAGATTCATACTGTCTTATTCTAAGTTTTGCTTCTTCTATTGTGTCTTTGTTATACGGGAACGCTACATTATATTGATCAACCAGCTGTTTTTTAATTCCCAATAATTTTTGATAATAAGGAGAGTCTGGCAGATTACGGTCACTTTTCTGCTTTTCCTTATACTGAATATAATCTGCCATTGGGCAAAGGTCTGTTCCTTTTATTTTAGGCAATCCTCCTTTGGACAGAAAGTATTCTGCCATATCCAGATCATCCCTGGCTGCACTTTCCATAATGTTGCTTCCGTTATAAGAAACATTATTGATGTCAGCGCCATTCTGAAGTAAGTAATCAATCATTTTCTTTTCGGTACTTTCCTCACCTCCAAGGGTCATTGCATCAGATAACGGGGAATTCCCTACAGCTGGGTTAGGACTGGCTTTATATTTGAAAAGTAATTGCAGCATTTCGTAATTATTAAGTGCTACAGCATGATTCAGAGGAGACTCAAAACCTTCATGAGGTATTATAATATTGGGATCAGCTCCCAGCTCTAAAAGCTTTTCCATAGCTTTCAAATCTTCAATAATAGAAGCATACATCAGTAAGGTATACCCTGTGTTCTCCTGTAATTTATTGATATCAATATTTTTTTCCTTAATAATTTCTTCCATGCCTTTCAGATCTCCATCAAACATTTTCTGGGCAGCTGATAAACCGTCTCCTGTAAACATTCTTGAAGGAGGATATTGATTTCTATTTTCGTTTTTACGCGACCTAAGATTAAAATCTGAACAGGAAAAAAGTGT
Source organism: Chryseobacterium sp. NRRL B-14798 (assembly GCF_050470705.1). Classification (NCBI taxonomy): domain Bacteria; kingdom Pseudomonadati; phylum Bacteroidota; class Flavobacteriia; order Flavobacteriales; family Weeksellaceae; genus Chryseobacterium; species Chryseobacterium sp. NRRL B-14798. Next base: position 4,091,586 of record NZ_JBFLUL010000005.1, read on the forward strand.
CATGATAGAAAGTATTATTAAAATAAATGGTTTCATATTATATATTATTAGCTACAACATCAGTATTTATAGTGGCCAGCATCGCCTGAAACGCATCGTTGTATGCGCTATGTCCGCTTCCAATGGTTTTTAGGCCAAGCCCTTCATTATCCTCAATGTACCCGAAGATTTCATTCTGTTCTCCCAGCGCTCTCGGAACACCTCCTGTAAGACCTCCGAAAATTGCAATTTTGTTGAGCCCCGGAATTCTGGATAAAGCCAATGTAGAGAGCAGACCTTCCCTGTTATTTTGCAGCCCGTTAAGAATATCATTACTTGTACTGTAATTGATAATTCCGGAAGTTGATTTTACGGCTCCTTTTTTATCGAGATAATCGAGTGTATTACCATGTACTCCTCTTGCATTGAATGTATATCCCGGAAGTCCTGTGTAATAGGAAGCCATGGCACTGTTTCCTCCTCCTAATGAGTGTCCGGTAAATTTCACTTTTCCTCCGGTCGCATTATCCATTTTTTCCGCAAGCATTCTCGTTTTTTCTATCTGAGGCGTTGCAAAACCAAGAGCCTGTCCTCCATCTTCGATGAACCAGTCATGATAAAACTGCATTCCTTTAGGTTCTGAACCTCTGAATGCCACAAAATAATCTCCTGTTTCTTTATTATAATACAAAGAGGAAAAGAAGCCGTTATCTTTATTGGTATTGAAATCTTTGCTGGTTAACACGCCCGGACCGAACAGCTTGTCCAGCTCAGCCTGATCATCTGTATTGATTCGTGTGTACCCATCAATACTGGTATTCTTCCCGTTATTATCCTCGTAAGAATCCTGGGCCATTCTACTGGCAATAGAGGCTTCCTGCAGCTGGGCAACAGGTAAATGAAAGGTGATTTTACCTCCTATGAAACAGTGTAGACTGGAATTTTGCAACAGAGGTTTTTTATTTTCAATTTTTACTTTTGGATGGGTATTTTGCCAGTCGCTTCCCTTGCATAGAAATGAACAGATATTGAGGCAGTCATCTATGAGGGCACTTCCTGCCCAGGCGGCTGCCGCTAAAACAAAAAGCCCACCGGAGAAAGCTGCCGCTACTGCTACCCCTGCTAATGCTCCTGCCATCATCATTTCAGGACAGATAAAATTGTCTTTAAAACGGTCCTTTTCCGTGGCCATCAGCTTAGCTCCTTTTTTCAATTTTACGGAAGACTGGGAACTGACTCCAATTCCTATAAGTCTTCGGCCTTTACTACAAGTAAGCGGAGTATCCTGTGCGATATATAATTGACTCATAGTGATCGTATTAATTGTTATTTTTCACTTAACCTTATATGGTACCTGCACACATAGATCATCTTTTCATTCAGTTCTTCTTTCACATGAAATATGACCTCTGATAGTACAGAATCTTCATTATAAATATACTCTCCCTCGATGGCATACTTATATTCCAGAGCATTTCCGAGCGTTCTCTGATATTTATCTTTATAAATACTTTCAAAGCGGGACTGATTTCCTTTACTTTTTCCATCCAGTTTCACAGTGAAGCCTCCTTCTTTGTTTTTTAAAATTTTATACGAGGAACTATAATCAAGTTCTTCTCCCGGAAAAAGGGTTGACAAAGCTGTTCTTACAGGAATTTCATCTGTAAAACTTCCCCCGCTGAATGCCGGTAAAGGATAAAACATGATCTGATACAAAAAGTTTTGTCTGATATTACGATCTATATTGTTAAATTCTTTATCATAGATCTGAATAAATACCTTATAACTTTCTTTTACCAGCTCAAAAAAATGCAGATCCTTCTTTATCTCTTCCCACCTGCTTACAATTTCACCTTTATTGGTTACTTCGTGGATACTTTTATCCGTATTTAAAGATAATTCAACAACCTCAGTCGCTTTATTTATTTTTTCAAGAATTTCATAAAATGGCTGCATCTGCCCGTCTGCCTGAATATATCGCTGGGTAGAAGACTGTATGGTAATATGATTATATTCTCCCGGTATTACTACCCAGTCTTCTTCTATTTCCGTCTGGTTGGCTTTTCCTGTCCCTAAAGTAAGATAGGATTTTATATTGATATTATATTCTCTTTTTTTGTACCAGGCATATTTGAATCCTGCCAGCTGGTCATTTTTTTCAACTTTATTCGGTTCCAAAGTCATGTTTTAATACGTTTTAGAATATATTCGCGGCATCAGTTGATATCAACATTACTTCCGGTAATAAATATATCTCCTGTAGCATTCATTGAAGTGACTGCTTTACTGTGAATACTCAGGTTATCCTGTGTTACCAGTAATGCATTTTTTAATGAATTCAAATCCAGCATTCCTTCTTTTGCAGATATAGTAATCCCTTCTTTAGTGATTGTGATACTGTTTTCACCAACTCTTAATTCAATTTTTGTTTTTCCTTCCAGAGCAATATTTCCGGCTGCGTCCATTGTCAGGACTGAATTGGCTGCCCCGCCTTCTTTTCCTCCGACATTAATAGAATTTGTACTGCCGGCATTTACCGTATTATTATTTCCTACGTTAACCGTTTTATTGTTATTGGCATTCGTCTGGGCATTTCCAGCCCCGTCAAACTTCATGTTGGCCCCGCCCTGATCCGTCAGAAATACAGAGCCTTCACCATCATTTAATTCTAATTTATTTCCACTTCTGCTGCTCAGGCTTTTGATATTGTTACCGGCTCCGCCACCGCCACCTATTCCCCCATGGAACATTCCTCCCATCACAAACGGACGGTCCGGGTGCTGATGTACAAAATTGACAATAACCTGGTCTCCCACTTCCGGAACAGCCATAAATCCTCTGTTCTTATTTACTTTATCACTGCTTCCTGCATCCGGGGTCATTACGCGGACAAATTCAGTAGTATCAGGTCCGCTTTGCCAATCGAACTGCACACGTACTCTTCCCTGATTTAAAGGATCTGTATTTGAAATCACTTTTCCAAACTGGGCTTCTGCTTTGGGCATCTGAAATTCGGGACGAGGAATAAATCCTGTATCTGCTGCAATTGCTTCAAATTTGCCATCATAATAGCCTCTGGCATCCACTTCGTGAGAAACTTCAATAATCATCAGTTTTGTAAAATAAGAGGTTTCATTACTCTCTGTTTTACGCATTTCGATATCTGCGATACATCCCGGATATAAGAAAGGAACTGTTGTAGTTCCCGAAGTAACGAAAACTTCTGCAGCCTTGCTTCCTGCGGTTCCCTTCTGGGAAGCATTAATATCCATAAAGGAAGATGCTTTAATAGGCGCCACTCTCAAAGAAGGAGTGGTAAAAGTTTTTTCTGATATTTCGTAAGCACGTCTTGCAATATCTGATGTATGGTTAATTTTTGAACTGCCAGCCGTCAGCTTTTCATTTTTGCTGCTGTTGTAGCCATAAAAAGTAGGACTTACATGCTGGGCCTTCATTTTGATGGCAATATCACTTACACTGCTTCCATAAGTAAGCCTGACAGGTTTCTCCTGAGGCGGCAGCTTTCCAAAGTGCAGAACTTCTCCATCATAATAAAATTGCTCTCCATAAGCTTCTGCCATTCTTGCGAGATAATTATAATGGGTTTCTTCATACTGTGAGCTGTACGATATATTTCCATGCTGGGCATCTACTCTGAAATCAAATTTATGCTGTCCCAATCCTTCTTTAATTACCTGATCAGCAATACTGTTCAGACTTACAGGCTGGTTCCCTCCAAAGCTTTGAATATGAGGGGCAGCATCCAGAAGTACAGTTGGACTGTAGCCTTTGATCATAATATTTCCAAGGCTTCCTTTTTCCTGGCTGAAGCCTACTTCTGTAACCACTCCTACAAAATTACGTTCGGCTCCTTTCTCAATATCTTTATATTTGAAAACAACTGTGATTCTCTTTCCTAAAAACTTCTGAGCTTCTTCCAGATTGTGATTTTCCGGTTTACCTAAAGTATCATGAGCCAGTATCAGACTGAACTCATGGTGTCTGGTAGCACTCTGTACCAGCTTAAAATGCTTGAAATGATTAATGATCTCACCTTCTATGATTACATCAAGCTTGATAACCCGGTTGATTCCTGCTATATAGCTCTGAGAAATTGCTTCTGCATTATGTATTTTTGAAGTAGGCTGTTTGGCCCATACTTTTGTCTCAACAACGGAAGGGTCGTTAGAAACCAGCGTTTGATTCAGAAACTTTCCTGTTTCCTGTGCTGAATTTAAATGCTGTGCAGTTTCTGCTGTCTTTTTTATTTTATTCCCTGCCTCGTTTACCTTTTCATCTGCTTTCGTAACCGCATTTTCCTGCGCAGTTTTTTTGATCGTCTCTGTATTCTGGCTGGTAGATTGCTGAGAATTCTTTACTCTAATTTTATCATCTTGAAACATAGTGTTACGTGTTTTTAAGTTAATAAATGTTGAATTGATGCTGTAGGTATCATTACAGGCTTTGTAAATTCCAGATATTGGTTTCTGTAAGGATTATTTATCTGAAACTTATTGTAAAGCAGAAAACAGAACAGCAAACTTTTACAAGGGCTGTTCTGTACCAATTTTATTTTTACTAAGATGATGAATAGGCTTATTTACCTGCTGAAGGCCATAGTCCTGCGTACTGGGAAGTACCGTAATCAATGGTTTCAGCGCTTACTACGAAGCTGATCAGCATACTGTTGCTGTCGATAGCATCGAAGTCTACTTCGTGCTGGATTACGTATCCGTTCTCCCATTTCAAAGTGATCAGTGTTCCTTCTTCGTGAGATTTGTTGAAAGTAATTTCTCCTACGGTTGGCTTGTATTTACCGTTCAGTAAGCTTTCAAGGATGTCTGATTTTTCAGTAGCTTCTACTGTAACTTTGATCAAAGCGTTGGAAGGATCTGATGCTACACGTCCTGAAACGTCTGTAGATCTTGATACGCTGTAGTTCATTTTTAACAGCTTTTGTCCTTCTCCGTTGTTGAATTTTAAGATTCCTCTTGAATTTCTTTCGGCCATGATTGTAAATTTTAATCGTTAATATTTTGTGATTCGGTGATTGTGTTAGCAAATATAGAGGCTCTTTTCCGCTAAACAAAGCATTTGAATGGAAATCTGAAAATTTGTAGTAATTCTACGATTTCTTGTCGTAATTCTACGACATTGGATTTAAAAAACCTACCACAAACCCTATTAACAAAGGATTTAACTCATTAAAAAGAAGTATAAAAAATCAATAATTTTCCACATCATTGAGAAATATTAAGATTTTATTAGTAAAAAATCGGTCTGTTTTTAACAGATTGTACCATAAAAAAAGCAATCAGTTTGGCTGATTGCTTTTTTATATCGTTGATATATTTTACTGCTGAATTTTTCCTCCTTCTTTTAGGGAGCGAACCAATATTTTATTTTTCCTTAGCAGAAAGTCCGGCATCAGATCCATCGGAAGATAGAAGGGGCTTTCTCCTTTTTTCTGAAGCTCTTCCATAATTCCGGGATTCCAGGCAAGAATTTTATCCACTTCTACATTCAGTTCAGCGGCGACAATGTTCAGGTTGAAACCTGCATTAATCTCTGTTTCCGAAAGCGCTGCAGCAGTCTCTTTCCTGTCTCCCTGGAAGAAAATCTTGTTGATTCTTGCAGAGTTATAATTATTCAGTACACTCTGAAGTTCTCCTGTGGCATAGCATGCATTAAGATATTTCTTTACATGATTAATGGTTTCCCCCGGAAGGTATTTATAAAATTCATGGTATTGGGTAGAACCTGCAGCTTCCATCGCTTTGGCAATATTCCCTTCTCCGCAGTTGTAAGCAGCGACTACTGTCACCCAGTTATTGTACTTTTTATAAAGATTACTCAGTGAAATAGCAGCTGTTTTGGTACTTTTATAAATATCGGTACGTCCCTGCTCGGTAAGTCCGTATTGGTTGGCATGTGCTGTCATAAACTGCCAGATCCCTACTGCTCCGGCTCCTGAGGTAATATTTCTGTCAAAATGGGATTCAATCAGGGCCAGGTTTCTCAAATGTTTGGGAAGACCTTTCTGAAGGAGTAACTGTTCAATAAATTCTACAAGATCTTTATTGGCATTAATAATACCCTTATACTTCTTCACACTGCTTTCCGAGGTGTCGGAAGCAGCAAGAAACTGTCCGTTGATCATAATCACGGATCCTAATAATAGAAAACCTGTAAAGATATTTCTGACAATTGTTTTCATTTTAATTTTATTTATAAGCAAAAGGGTAAAAGCTGGCTGCAAATACCCTTTGCTTTATACTTAATCTACTTTCCAGCTTAGTTTTTCTTCGTCTTTATTCCAGTCTACATGAATAGTCTGGCCGGATTTTACTTCTTCTCTCACAATCATTTTAGAGATCGGTCTTGCAAGCTGTGCACGGATGACTCCAGAGATCTGTCTTGCTCCATATTTGCTGCTGAATCCTCCTAATGCAAGATTTTTAACCGCTTCATCAGTAATTTTTAAAGCAATTCCCAATCTTGTTAATGAAGTATGAAGTGACTTCAGCTGAATGTTAAAGATTCTTTCTGCAATGGATTCCGTGATCGGTGCAAAAGGAATGATTTCTGTAATTCTTGCCAGAAACTCAGGTCTGAATCGTCCGGAGTTTGACATAATCTGCATCAGTGAAGATGATTCCGGAATTTTTCCTTCTTCGAACTGTTTTACAATTTCTTCACTTCCGATATTAGAGGTAAACAGGATCAGTGCATTGCTGAAATCTCCTTCCTTACCTAATTTATCATGAACTTTTCCTTCATCCATAATCTGAAGGAATACATCAAAAACGGAATGGTGAGCTTTTTCAATCTCGTCAAATAACACAACGGTATAAGGCTGTTGTCTGATTTTGTTTACCAGCATACCACCCTCTTCGTATCCTACGTATCCCGGAGGCGCTCCGTATAGCAAAGCTGCGGAATGCTCTTCTTTAAATTCTGACATATCAAAGCGTACCATGGCTTTCTCGTCATTGAACAGTAATTCTGCCATTGATTTCGCCAGTTCTGTTTTACCGGTTCCGGTAGGTCCCAGAAGGAAGAAGGATCCGATAGGCTGTCCCGGTTTATTCAATCCGCTTCGGTTTTCAACAATAGCGTCGGAAAGGATTTTCAATGCATGGTCCTGTCCTACGACTCTGTTCAACAGAAGAGATTCCATATTCAGGAGTTTTTCTTTTTCCTGAGCCTGGATTTTTCCGATCGGAATATTGGTTTTGGCGGCCATTACAGCAGCAAGCTCCAGTCTGTCTACTTTTTCTCTTTTTTTGGCGGCATGCTGTAAAAGTTCTGCGTAAGTATCTTCAATAATCTTCTGGATCTGATCTACGGGCATAGAGTTGTCGATGGACGGCTGCTCACTCAGTGATCCCCAGAGAATCGGACTTATTTTGTCTCTCAGCAGGTTGTAAGTCCAGATCAGTTCATCCGCTTTATCTTTGCTGTCGGCATATTCTTCTGTTAAAATCGCATCATAACTTTCTTTCCAGCTTTCAAGTTCTTTTTCGGAAAGTTCATCAAGCATTTTGATGGCTGCCATTGTTCTGTCTAATAAGTCAATAGCGGCATCCGGTAATTTTTTACCTTTGGCATATCTTTTTGCCAGACGTACACATTCGGGAAGGGCAGTTTTTTCCACTTCAATACCATGGTGTTTTTTGTAGCCTTCCAATAGGACATCAATCATTTTGACACAGGTCTTCTCATCCGGTTCAAGAACGGTTAACACTTCAAAACGACGGTTGAAAGCCTGTTCCGGCTCTATAATTTTTCTGTATTCTTCCTGCGTTGTAGCTCCGATTACGGTAATTTCACCTCTCGCAAGTTCAGGCTTAAGGAGATTAGCAACATTTCCAATACTTCCTTTCGGGTCTAAAAGGGTGTGGATTTCATCAATAAAGAGAATGGCTTTTTCAATTTTCTTACATTCATTGATTACTTTTTTCAGGCGGTCTTCAATTTCACCTTTATAAGAAGTTCCCGCCAGTAATGCTCCGGTGTCCAGTTCTAAAAGGGTACCGTTTTTAAGCATTTCAGGAACATTTCCTTTAATAATTTCTGTAGCAAAACCTTCTACCAAAGCTGTTTTTCCTACTCCCGGCTCCCCGATGATGATCACATTCGGTTTGCTTCTTCGGCAAAGGATTTCCACCAGCATTCTGAGTTCTTTGTCCCTGCCGATGATATTTTCGATTTCTCCTTTTCTCGCCTGCGCCGTTCTGTCTACACAATAGCTTTTAATGGAAGGAAAGGAAGAGTCTGAATAATCTGCTGAACCATTTGAAAATAATGATGAAAAATCTCCTTCTTCTGAAACAGTAAACGGAGTATCTTTTCTGTACAGATTGAAGATCTCATGTTCTCTCAACGGAAGTGATTTTAACTGTTGAAGAGAAAATACAACCTGTGGTTTTACAATGGCTGTCAGAATACAGATAGGAGTAATCTCATCCAGTCCAAGCTTTAAACGGATATCATCAGCTTCTTCAATAAGGGTATCTACCGCTTCATCCTGTCCTACTTCATCGGGAAGATGGCTGGTTTTCGGATATTCTTCGATACGAACATCTGCCCATTCATAGAAATAACCCGGATCTTTATCTATACTTTTCAGGAATTCATTAAGGCCGATATCTTTATGCATTAAAGCCTGCAGGATATGCGGGCCTCCATAAGTTCCATTATAGTTTTCCTTCGCTATCGACTGAGCAATATGAAATAGTTGCTTTACTGTTTCGTTGGTTACTAGTACTCCCATTTATAATTTTCTTATATTAATATATTTGCGTTCTGTTTATTATGCAGATTTGATGATTTTGATCTTTATTTTTCATTCATTTTACCAAGACATAAAAAATCGTTCTTTTTGTGATGCTAAAATTAATTATTTTATTCTAAACGATATAAAGATAGTTAATTCTTCAATTAGAGAAGTAACAACGGTGTTTTTTGTTTTAAGACTGATTTTGAAGGTCCATTTTTATGGCAAATTACCCCCCTACTTGAATAGTATGGTTAAGTTTTTATTGAAAATGATAGGATTCACCATTTTCAAGATAAGGTTTGTAAGCTCTTAACCATATTCCAGTTTCCATATATTTTGCAATCCCCGTTTTACTATCAACCCATATTCCACTTGTTGAAGCTTCTGGAACTTTCGGATGAAAATAAGAGGTAAAAACATAATTATTGTCTATTATAAAGAAGCTATAAGATTCAGGTTTCTTATTATTTTTTATAGCAAAAGCTGCTTGAATCTGTTTTGCTTCGTCAGGTTTTATGTTTGCAGTATTAATAAAATCTTCTGCTTCCTTAGTCTCATAAAGAATTACTTTATGATTATCCAAAAATTTTTGCTCTTTACTTTTGCATCCTAACAATGAAAATAAACTACATATTAATGCCATGTAAATTAATTTTTTCATAACTACCTAATTTATAAAAAGAATCTCCATGATAAATACTTATTCTGTATACAGCTTTAGAAGCAGAAAAGATTTCTTTTCTTTCCTATGGAGTTTCAATACATCTGTCATCATCTTTTTCTTAGAATTCTGTATAGTAATCTTTTCAAATTCATTAGTAATTTTTGGAATCATTGTCTTTTGTAATTCCTGCGATTGAAATTGAGTAAAAAAAACTAACCCAGCTAATATTATTATTTTATTCATAATATTCTTTTTGTACATTGATTGTTTTTCAATAATACAGTGTATATGTTAATGACATTCAAAATGTAATTCCCACTGTTAGTTCATAACTAAAAAATCAATTGTTTATAAATTCTGACTCTCTTCTTGAAATTACTTTACCGGAAATACCATCCAAAATTATATTTTCAACACGATTCGACTTCTTTAACCATTCTATTTCCCAAATAGGTTTTTCATTTTCTATTCTTCTTGAAATTATAGTATGAAAACCTGTACTTTGTAATACCGGACCTTTTGTAATGGGAATAGCTTCTTTTTCACAGAATTTTAAAATATCTTCAAATGTATATTTGTAAGGCTTATCATAATCAATCTCTTTAATCAGCTTTCCATTTTCATCAAAACCATACCAAATTCCTTTTTGAAAAGGAGCTCCCCAAGGAACATTAAACATGATACCTTTATCTTTTATATTTCCACTGGTGTAATAAGATTTAGATATCATAAAATAGGAATCTTTATATGATTCGGTATAATATTTACCAGAGTTTGCCATACTCATTTCAATATAGTTTCCATTGGGCAGAAACTCTCTTACAACATCAGTTTCTTTTTTTGTTGATTTACTAAATTTATCTATATCAAACTTTTCAAATTTGTTACTAATTTTAGGGATCATTGTCTTTTGTAATTCCTGAGATTGAAATTGAGTAAAAAGACCCAACCCAACTAATATTATTATTTTATTCACAATATTTTTTATAGGTTATTGTTTTTTTACATTGGGAAAAATAAAAGTATAACAGTAAAAAAAAACTTTTAATTTCATAATTTAAAAGCTACTTAACTTCATCAAAAAAAAGCTGGTTATACTTTTCTATCGTTTTATCATCTGAAATATTATTAGCTTTATAAAAATCGTTTTTTGGCATCAATGTTTTCATAAATCCATGATGCTTAACCACATCTGATTCTCTTCCGATATAAATAACATTTATACTATTATTTTCTTCATTCAAATAAATATGATTAATATGATCATTTGCATTTCTCATTACATTTTCAAATTTCAATATATTAACTAATGAATCTTTATAAGAAACATAAAGTTCATAGGTAGCACCTGCTTCCGTTTCTGCATTTATGTCATATTCTTTTCCTAAAAACAATAATGTATTTTCAGTTTTTGCTCCTCTATCATCTATCTTTATGATATTAATTTTAGTATTCTTCAATATATCTTCTTTTCCAAATACTTTAAATGTTTGTTCATTCATTTTTGTACAAGCTACAGTAGTTATTAATAATAATTGTAAGAAAACCTTAACGATGGTTGTTGAAAATCCCTTGATGTGTTGATTTAATAAGTTTTCCATTTTTATAGCAATTCATATTGTTAACTTTTAAATATCTTACCATACCAGCCGTTCTTTTTTCATCAAGGCTTCTTGCTAAATTAAATGCTCTAGTAATCTGTTCATAAAAGTATTAGCAATTATGGGTTATAAAAAGGTACTGTATTCTTTTGAAGCTCTTTTCCTGTTTTACCATCCAGAATGACTTCTTCTATTTTGTCGCCAGCAATTTGATGAGAAATCCGCCATACTTTTTTGCCTTCCAAATCTCGTTTTAGTACTCTTGTCTGATAACCTGAATCATGATAGCCTTTTGGGAGATTAATTTTATTTTTTTCGCAGTATGAAATAACATTTTCAGGTTTAAAATCGTAACCTTCATCCGTGTTTTCCTTCTTCACAAGTTTACCAGATTCATCATAGTAAAACCATATGCCTATTTCAGTACCATTATTGAACGTAATTCCTTTTTCCTTAATTTTCCCAGTCGGGTAATATAGGACGGTATGACAAAAAATATCATCTTTCTTGTATACCTGTTTTATAAATCCATATGATTGTTTATCCTCTAAGACAGTAGCATTATTAGACTTTAAAATCAAGGTTCCTCTTACAGAATTTTTTTGAAAATTTTCAATATCAAATTTTTCATACTTATTGTCAACAATTGGTATCATATACTTATCTATTTTTTGAGACTGGCATTGTATAAATATACTCAACCACATTAACATTATTATTTTATTCATAACTATCTATTTTATAGATGAATTGGCTTTTTTCCATTGCCAGTAATATAATGAACATCGCTTATTATCATTTCCTCCATGATGCGAATAGTCCAGTAAATTATCTGTCTTTTTATATTCATAAGTATATAACGCATGAGAAGACGCTTCTTTATTGGAAAATGTATGGGCTAAATTCATAGAATGAAGAAACTCATGGGCTGCAGTCTGATCATTTTTGCTTTTAAATACCACTACATAATCCGCTCCATAATTTGAATAGCCAGAGACATGTCCTCCTCCTGCATTGTAACCATGTTCTGCAAAATAAAAAGCTTTGAAATGCTTAGTATATTTCTTGGGATAGACTTTTTCCAATTGAACTTTCAAATAATCCTGCAATTCTTTTCCACTGCTCTTTTTATCAGAATCTACTTCTCCATTGGTTACAAAATCAACAAAATTTTTGTCTGTCGTTAAATCTAATTCAACAATATCAGAGTCATTAGATAACTTGATATATGCTTGCTCGAGATACTGATTAATCCTATTTTTCTCATCATTTATTGAGGGCTTTTCTTCTTTTTTTGAAGATATAGCGGGAGTTTTTATTTCCACAAATACAACATCTTTTTTCTTTTGTTTAGTATTATCATTTGCCCAGACATTTAGTTTTCCTACAATAGCCTCAATGGTTTTCCCATCTTCAGTTTTAAAAGCTTTTAACTCTATAGTTTGGTTACTTGTAAACTCCTTTATGCATTTGATTGTCACTTCATAATCATTCAAAGATATTTTCTTTTTCCCTTTTATCTCTATTTTATTTGGAGTAAAAGTAAAATAATCAGACTTTGTAAATTCCAAATAATCAGCCTCCTGTTGAATTTCTGCAAAAAAAGTGATCTTAACTTCTTTATCTTTTATAATGGACAACCATGGTATAAAATATTCTTCCGGAATATCTTTTCCAGTATTTTTATCTTTTTTCGTTTTCCATAAAATAGAGAAAGGATTATATTCTTTTTTAAGGTTATTAAACATTGTTTCATCAATCTTAAAATATCCCTTATATTTATTACCATCTTTTACTTTCGTAGTAAATTTAGCATCCTCATACTGATAAGCTATAATATCACTAAACTTTTGATCATTAAAAAGACTGGTATCACCTATTCTCATCCAATCAAACCCAAATTCTCCTTTCCATCCCTTATTAGGTCTGAACTGAACAATAAGTTGAATGGGCTGAGGAGCTAATGGAGGAGATTGTGGCGTATTATGACTCACTCCTTTATCATTACCCTTTTCAGAAATCCATTTCATGGCACGTGAAATAATACTCTCCTGAGAATACATATTATGATTTTCATGAGAGATTTTGTTGTAGGTGCCTTTTACAATTCTCGTTCTGCTCATAATTAATAGGCTTTAGATCTTTCTCCGCTGTTGTTTTGTACTTCTTGCTGGGCGTGTTTATTGATGGAAGCATTGGAGGTAATGTTAATTTCTTTTTCAGAAATTTCATTTCTTTCCTTCTTTGTTTCGCTGTATACATCTCCTTCAATAATTTCAGTAAGTTTACCCGTAATGAATGTACTTACATTTCCTATAACCGAAGTAAGTTTCATAGCGCCTACAGTCTCAGTATTATTTAATCCGATACTATCAGACTTATTCATTCCCACCGTCGTCGTCATATTCTCTCCTACATTAATATTCATATTCTTACAGTTCAGGGTCATGGTTTCCGGTGCCGTGATATTGATATTACTGCCCGTCGTATCCAGATGGATCTCATTGCCGCTTTTGTCTGTAATAATGATACTTTCATCTTCTGTGAAAACGATTCTGTGGCCGCTTCTTGTCTGAATAGATTTCACACGGTTTTCAGCTCCTCCACCAAGGCCTACTCCGCCATGAAACATTCCTCCCATTACAAATGGTCTGTCCGGATGACTGTGTACGAAATTAACCATCACCTGATCGCCTACCTCGGGAATAGCTACATAACCACGATTTTGAGTGATCTGATCGGTTCCTCCTGCATCGGGGCTCATTACTCTTACAAAGTGAGTGGTATCATTCATCTGCCAGTCGAATCTTACCTGAACTCTTCCCTGTCCTTCCGGATCAGTATTGGAAATTACCGTTGCAATCTGTGGCTGAGCAGCCGGTACCGTAAATTCCGGTTTGGGCAGAAAACCCGTGTCTGCTGCAATGGATTCGAAAGTTCCTGTGTAATGTCCGATCGTATCAATTTCATGAACGGCTTCTGTCACCATAACCTTCGTAAAATAAGATGTTTCACTGCTGTCCGGTTTTCTCATATGAATATCAGCAATACATCCGGGATGCAAAAAAGGAACGGTTGTAGATCCGGAAACCGAAAATACATTAACCGCTTCACTTCCTGACGCGCTTCTTTGAGAATGCTCCACATCCAGGTGTGTTGTTGCTTTAATAGGTGCAACCTGCAGTGCCGGAGTTTTATATATTTTATTGTTATGGCTATATGCTGTACGGGCCAGATCACTTAAATGGTCAACCGGAGTTTCCCCGGAAGTCAGTTTTTCATGTTTACTGCTGTTATAGCCATAATACTGAGGTTTTGTATGAACCGCTTTTAGTTCTACCCTGATATGATCCGCATTGCTCCCATATAATAATTTTATAGGTTTATTTTGTGGAGGAAGCTTTCCAAAATGCAAAACTTCGCCATCATAGTAAAATTGTTCTCCATAAGCTTCTGCCATTCTCGACAGATAATTATAATGGGTTTCGTTATACTGGCTGCTGTAAATGATCTGGGAATAATCATTGGTATCGACTCTTATATCAAACCGTTCTTTATCTATTCCCTGCTGTATTACTTCTTTGGCTATGATTCCCATATTAACGGGCTGGCTGCCGCCAAAGCTCTGGATATGCGGAGCACCGTCCAGCAGGATCGTCGGGCTGTATCCGGAAAGCACAATATTTCCCAGACTCATTTTTTCCTGACTGAATCCTACTTTGGTAATAACCCCAACAAAATTCCTTTCCGGACTTTTCTCAATATCTTTGTAGGAAATAACAGCTGTAAGACGTTTTCCCAGAAATTTATTGGCTTCCTCAAGGGTATGGCTCTGCCGGTCTCCCAATGCATCGTGAGCGAGAATAAGGTTGAATTCGTGATGGTGACCCGCTTTCTGTTTAAGAGTGAAATGCTTATAGTACTTAATAATTTTACCTTCTACAACCAGTGATAATTTGACCAGCCGGTTGATCCCTGCGTGATGATTCGCGGATATCCCGTCCGCATTCTGAGATGGACGGAAAGAAGATCCTTTGGTCTTTGATTCGGTTTTCATATGCTTTGTGTTTGTGTTTAGTATTAAAGATAACAATATTTTATATAACAGACATTATATAAACACGTTATAAAATAAAATTCTCAGGTTATAATTTTTCTTTCAGGCAAAAAAAGACCGTCTTAAATAGGGACAGTCTTTCTTCTTATGAATGTTGATAATGTGTGTCAGTATTTAGCTGGATGGCCATAGCCCGGCGTATTGAGAAGTACCATAGTCTATTGTTTCAGCACTGATTACGAAGCTGATCAGCATACTGTTGCTGTCGATGGCGTCGAAATCTACCTGATGCTGGATTACATATCCGTTCTGCCATTTCAGTGTAATCAATGTTCCTTCTTCGTGAGATTTGTTAAAAGTAATCTCTCCTACAGTCGGCTTATATTTACCGTTCAGCAAGCTTTCAAGGATATCTGATTTTTCAGTAGCTTCTACTGTAACCTTGATTAATGCGTTGGAAGGATCTGATGCTACACGTCCTGAAACATCTGTAGATCTGGAAACGCTGTAATTCATTTTTAACAGCTTTTGCCCTTCTCCATTATTGAATTTTAAGATTCCTCTTGAATTTCTTTCGGCCATGATTAGTAAATTTAATCGTTAGTAATATTTTGTGATTCGGTGATTGTGTTAGCAAATATAGAGGCTCTTTTCCGCTAAAAAAAACTTTTCCCTATAAATCTGAGATTTTGTAGTAGTTCTACGATTTATTGTCGTAATTCTACGACAATGGATTTATCAACCTTACGATAACAACCATAAATACAGCGTTTTAAATTATTTCTCTTTTTTTAGATAAAAAATAATTTTACACATCAAAGAGAAATAATGAGGGTTCAAAGTTTAAAAATTTAAGATTTAAGGTTTGTTGATCTGTCTTTATACTACAAAAAAAGCAGAAGTATATACTCCTGCTTTTGATATCATAAAAAATGTTTTTAATGCTTTGTGTATTCCGGTTGTTCTGTTGGAATTCTGGATGGAGTAAAGTACTCATTAAGCCAGTAGAAAGTCTGTCCGTTCTGCTGAATTTTTACAGCCGGGTTGTTTCTGTTGGCAAGCATTCTGTCTGCTAAATTTTTATAGTGCTGGAAATAATTTCTTACTGTTTCACTAGGAACTACTTTTGATTTTTTCCAACCTTTCAGCTTATATTTAGCCATCAATTCTTCTTCAGAAAGATCAAATCCGGTACTCATTCCGATCGCATAAGACATTGGCAGCTCATAAAGTGCTCCTTTATCTAAGAATTTTATCGTAGGATTGTACTTCTTCAGTAATTTAACATACTCTTTAATAGCTCTTCCCTGATTAAAATCTGCACGATCTGCCTGAGTATTTCTGTATACTTCCGTGTAGAAAGCTTTTAAGTTATCATATTCCGATTCAGAAATAAGGATTCCCTTTTCTATTGCCGGAGTAAAATCTTTCAGATCTTTTGGAATATATCCTTTTACAAGGAATGGGCTTCCATAGTTGATCAGCTGTGCGGCAATTCCTGCAGAAACCGGATTGGTAAGTCCTGGATACAGATATTTATATTTTAAATCCACATCTGTTCTACCTGCTCCTACGGATGAATGGAAGTATTCATTAAGAGATTTATCAATAGTCTGATTATCCAGAGTAACCTGTGCAATAAGGCTGTCAACAGATTTTTTCAGGAATCCCGGAGTCGTAATGTCTCCTTTCTTAGGGAAAATAACGAATCCCTGAGACATACTCTGTTTAGGGTAAGCTAAAGAGAAGAATCCTGTATCTCCTTCCACAAGGCTGAAATTATTCTTGGTAAGCACATCATTTTGGTTGATGATCTTTTGTTTTTTAAGTTCAGCAATATTTTTGGCTGTATTGGTAACCACATTTTCCGCCATCAATACAAAATCATTGTAGGTATCTGATGATCTTGCACTGGTCTGGAACATGATCAGTCTTGCCTGAGCCTGGGTAAGAGAACTGATTACACTGTACATATTTCCGCTTTGGTTGGCAGAAGTTCCTACAGTAACAACGATATTGGTTTCATCAGGAACGTTTGAAAGAAGGTTTCCTGCTGCCGTAAGAGCCTCTCCTACCGGCTGATAACCGCTATTGCTGGCACAGTTCATTTCATTCGTTTTCTGATCAATAAATGATGAAATCTTACTGTAATCTGTGCTTAAGCTGGATACAGAAACATTATCTCCGCAAGGATTGTTCTTGTATAAAACCGCTCCATATTTAACATTGCTAAAATAGGAAGGCTTTTCAAACCTAAGCTGAAGATCCTGTAACAATGATTTTACAATAGGTGCATAAGGCGCATTACCGGCACTTACATCTAATGCAAAAACAATATTAATGTTTTTATCTTTTTCCGTGATCTCTCTGTAACGGTCGAAATAAATCGGTTCACCCAGTACATTGGATACGAAATTCTTACTGTAATCTAAAATATTGGTGAAATATTTTGTCTTGGTATCAGGTGTTGGAGCCTCTTCTAAAGGAAGATTTACCGGGAAGATATTTTCCAGCTGTGTTCTTTTATTGACATCGGTAAGAAGAATAGCTGTTTTGTTGGACGCATCTGATGCTGATCCACCCGGATGCCCTTCATGAATTCCCAGCGTTGTATCGGTAATTCCTGTTGTATTTTTAAGTCTGATAGCGGAACGTTCTCCCCAGGTGGAGATTACATTGGAGCTTACCCAGCCGTAAAGTCCTTTATTGATACTGTCCATATCAACAGATGGTTTTTTACCTACCAGAAAACGTTTATTATTTTCGGCCATTTTGTACACATATACAATTTGTCCGTTAGGAATTTTTACATTGGCTGTTTCAATAAGGCTTGGTGAGTTGAACACCATAATAGAGTCGTTTTTATAGTATCTTTCAGCATTTCTGATGACTTCGCTGTTATTAGGTACTACTGCCACTCTTACAGGATAACCTGTCTTTTCACTTTTTAAAGCGTTATTCCAGAGAAGGAGATCAGACTCCTGAATCCAGCCATATGTTTTGATCGATTTTGACGAAACTTTCTTCATTAAAGCATCCGGAACATATTCCGCTACTTTTACCATTCCGTCTCTATGTTTTAAAACCATTAAAGGTTCAAGGAATTTTACTTCTTTGTAAGACTTCTCATCATCTTTATCCAGATAAGCCGTATTTCTTGACCGGTCTGAAATAACGATCCATGGCACTGACTTTTTCGGATATCCGTTAACGACAGGGGATGCATCCACCTGCCCATACTGTGAAGGCTCCGGGGTTTTCTTTGACGGCAGTTTTACCTGACAACTCGTCAATAATACTGTTAACCCTATATAATATGCTGCTAGAGGAAATTTATTTTTCATCCTATTTAATCTTTTTATGATTGGTACATCCGTAAGACCGGATGAAATTATTTGCTTTGATTAATATCTACTTTAGTTACACAGTTCTGTGTGTCGTCCAGGTTTACTTTTACCGTCTGAATCACTGTATTCTTGTCAAACTGAAGGCCTGCACAATACATGTAGAAGTTATTCACTTTGCTGTCATTTACTTTTACCACTGTATTTTCATTGTTACACAGATAGGTTTTCAGCAGGTAATTGTAGTGCATATTGAAACTGTTTCCGTTGGCAATCTGCTGCAGGTGATATTTAAAATCATTATCTACTTTGGCATAAGAGTCTTCCACTGAAACTTCATCTTCAGCAAGAGCATCATAAGCAGGAAGAATTTTAATACGGTGATAAATAGGATCCTGGCTTTGTTCTGTGTAAAGAGTCACCAGATACTCTCCAGGTTTTTTATAGGAATAGATGGTAAATTTGTCCTTAGCATCTGTATTTCCGGACTCACCGAATTTCCATGCAAACTGTTTTGCATCAGAAATAGCACGGAAGGTCACATTTTCATTTTGCATTGCCTGACTTACGGCTTCGATAGTTGTTTTTGCCGTTGCAGTATCTTTTGGTTTCTGAACGCTTCTTGCGCTTACCATTACAGGGAAAGATTTCGTGTACTTGTTGTCGACGATCAAAATCACCTGATAATATCCCGGTTTATTATAGAAGTGAATACCACTGTTTTTATCTGAAGTTGTCCCATCTCCGAAATTCCATCTTTTGGTTTTGGCAAACTGGGTTTTATCTTCGAATAAAAGCGTGTCTCCTACCGCCAGTGAAGACGGATAAACCACCCCAACAATATCATCTGCTGAATGTATTACCTTTTTCTGCAGCCACAGAGCAACCAATGCTGCGATCAGCAAAGTTGCAATAACACCGATAATAATGTTTTTCTTGTTCTTTTGAAAATAATTCATAGTTAGTAATTGTGATGTGTTTTATGTATGTTCCTAGTATTTATTTGCTTACTGCATTCTTGCTTTCAGATCCTGCTCGCGCTGATAAAGCTTATTCTGCTTATCTTTAAATCCGATTCTGCATTCATCCACCTGTTTCTGGAAAATTTTAATGTCTTCAGAAGTTGTTGAAATGACTTTTTTGTCATCAAAATACATTTTATAGAATTTCGCGATCTGCGGATAGGCATCTTTACGGATATCCACAACGTCTGTACTGTTGAAATAGCTGTTAAGGTCGTTAACGCCCAGCTGGATATTATTTTCGATAAAAGGCTGGGGTCCGTCGTCGGTAAGTTTGGTGATCATGGTATAGGTACTGTCCATGATAGGAAGAACAACTTTCTGATGTTGTTCAAATTCGGCTTTCTGCTCAAGATTCTGAATACCTCTTACATCTTCATCAGAAAAAGGGGATTCAAATCCTTTCAGAAAGATCACTCCTAAAAATAACATGGCAGTCACCAGCATCAGTATTAAATAAAAAAACTGATAATGCCTTTCTTTTTTCGATAATGTGATTTGTCCTTGCATATCTTTTCTTTTTATCTTCTCCTTCTACTTCCTGTAAAATTTCTCGTAGGGTCTTTCCGAAGTTCGTTGTTGGTTACTTTAATCTTGCCCATGCATTCATCAAGATCCCGTAAAACGGTCTTTTTCTGATACTCTACTTCGATGATCTTTGCTTTTAAAGTCATCATCGGTACAATCTGCTTCATCAGTACGGCATAATGTTTAAAGCTCTGCACACTGTCTTTACCCATAATATTTTTGGCATCTCTCACATTATCCATAATACTGGTTCTCAGAAATACCTCATTCTCCACCTTATTGATGCTAAGCTGGTTCATTTTGTCGTAAATATCATCAATGTGATCCTTAAGCACGTCACTTCGAAGCATCAGTTCTTTATACGCTTCAGCTTCACGGCTGATTCCTTCCCGCTGTATATCATAACTCTTAAAAAAGAGAAATAAGCAAGCAAAAGATACAACCGACAAAACGACAAATGACAGAATAAACTTCCAAATGCCCGTTCTGACGTCAGATTTGTTTAATTTTTTTTCCCTGTTAGAAGACATAATTTGCGATTTGTTTGGCCTGTGAAAATATAAAAAAAAAATTTTATGCACAATACGTAATTTCCCCAACCCTGTTTCGTGAAAACCCTGATTAAATTAATATTAATTTTCACTTTGATAAGTTTTTCATAAATTAGACCTCTGAATTTTAAATATCATTCGCCAAATCGATATTAAGAATGAGTAAAATATTATCTAATACCGTACGTTTTTCCATTGCTGACAGTGATTTTTATTTTAAAAAAATAATGATCAAAACACTTATGGAAAATCCTTTCTATATGCTTCTGAATGATTGTAACAATGGGCATGAGCTGGTAAACAGAATCTACAGAAGACAGGAAGATGTGTTCATTATTGAACTCTTTATGCCGGTATTAAGTGGAATTGAAGCTATTAAGTATATCAGAAAAAACAATACTGAAACCCCTATTATTACGTATTCCGGCACTTATCAGGAAGATATGGCGGAAATCCTTTCAAAGATTCCCAATATCTATTACTGTCAGAAAAAAAGCACCATTATAAAGGATATTATTAAAGGAAGTATTGCGTCTGACGACTTCGACTATCAGGCTTATTCCAAAGAATGGGAACAGCAGCCGCTTGCCGTACAGGAATATATGGACAGGCAGAAAAAAGGACAGGAAGAACTTTCCCCATCTGAAATACAGCTCATGAGGTTCTGCTATGAAGGATTCAGCAATAAAGAAATTGCAGAAAAGCTCAATCTCAGTACCAGAACAATCGATACCTATATCAACAGACTTACTGAAAAGCTGGGATTGAAAACCAAACTTCATCTTATCCGCTTCTGCGTAGAAAACGGATATTATAATTCCAGTTTATAAAAAAATCTGATTTCAATTGAAAAATTCAATTCCGGACGGATGGTCAAGGGCAGATAACGGATCTCAAAAATAGTATGCTAAAGACCATAAAGTGCTGCCAGACCTGTTATAACCAGCATTTATTAAATTTTGTTCATCAATTTTTTGTACCTTTATCCGGTTACATTATTTTATTGTTAAATTATCACCATCCTGCCTTAATATAGTGTATACATAAAAAGTCCAACTCTTTGAATAAAAATATTTTGCCACTAATTTGCTAGTATTCAATTTTTTTAACTAAATTTGCACACCTAAAATTTAAAATTAAAATAAGGAAATGACAAAGGCAGAATTGGTAAACACCATCTCAAATAAGTTGGGAACAGAAAAGAATGAAACACAGAAAGTTGTAGAAGCTTTTATGCAGGAGATCAGAACTTCTATGTATAATGGGGATAACGTTTATCTAAGAGGTTTTGGATCTTTTATCATTAAAACAAGAGCTGCTAAAACAGGAAGAAATATTTCTAAAAACACTGCAATTGAGATTCCTGCTCATAACATTCCTGCTTTCAAACCTTCAAAATCTTTTGTTGAGAAAGTAAAAACTAAAGTTGCAGTAAAATAAGAACATTAACTGAATATTAACTAGTTACTAAAAAATTAAAATTATGCCAAGCGGAAAGAAAAGAAAAAGACACAAGGTTGCGACTCACAAAAGAAAGAAAAGAAGAAGAGCAAACAGACATAAGAAAAAATAATCTCTTTTTCTCGAGATTTACAATATAATAATATAGTTGGTGGATTTAAATTTTTAAAGTTCACTAACTATATTTTTGTTTGCAACTATAAGATTCCGCGGAAAACGGAGGGTTTCAAATATTATTTTAATAAAAATATAATGGTTTTCATTCAAAATCCTTATATTTAATAGATGAATTAATCGATAAAAAACATCCACTTCCTATAATCTTAACAATTTTATCTTATTAAAAAATGAAGAAAGAACTAATAGTTTCGCATGAAGATGATCTTACAAAGATTGCGCTGCTGGAAGACGGAAGACTATGTGAACTTCATGAGCAAGAAGACAAAAGCGATTTTATAGTTGGAGATCTGTTTATAGGAAAAGTAAAAAAACTTGCCCCAAACCTGAATGCAGCATTCGTCAATATCGGATATGACAAAGATGCATTTCTGCATTATCAGGATCTGGGACCTCAGTATCTTACGTACAGAAAGTTTTTAAAAGATACTATTTCTAAAAAACAAAGCACTTCGAGCTTAAAAAATTTCGAGATACAACCCGAAATAGACAAAAACGGAACGGTAGACAAAGTAATTGCCAAGGACGATCTTGTTCTGTTACAAATTACCAAAGAACCTATTTCTACCAAAGGTCCAAGAATTTCTACCCAGATTTCATTAACAGGACGTTTCCTGGTTTTAATTCCTTTTGACAATAAAGTTTCTATTTCCAAAAAAATCAGAAGCTCTGAGGAAAAAGAAAGACTGAGAACCCTTATCGACAGTATTAAGCCTGAAGGATTCGGAGTGATCATCAGAACAGTGGCAGAAGGAAAAAAAGTAGCCGACCTGCATAATGACATGAACCAGCTGGTTCAGAAATGGGAAAGTACTTTCAAAAACATCCAGAGAAATAAAGTTCCGTCTAAAGTTTTAAGCGAAGAAGACAAAGCTTCAGCTATTTTAAGAGACAATTTTAATCAGGACTTCGTCAATATCATTTGCGATGATGAGCAAATGGTGAACGAAATGAAAAATTACATTGAAGTAATTGCCCCTGAAAAGAAAAATATTGTCCAGTTTTATGATTCCCATATTCCACTTCTGGAATATTACAATGTTGAAAAACAGCTTAAACAGAGCTTCGGAAAACACGTCAACATTCCGAGTTCCAAAGGAGCCTATCTTGTTATTGAGCACACAGAAGCACTTCACGTAGTGGACGTCAACTCCGGAAACAATATTACAACCGGAGCAGCTGTCAACAAAGAGCATGCACTGAAAGTGAACAAAATGGCTGCTACAGAAATCGCAAGACAACTTCGCCTCCGCGATATGGGAGGGATCATCGTTATCGATTTCATAGATATGCCGAATTCTGATCACAGAAGAGATCTTTACGAGCATCTTAAAGAGGAAATGAAGCGCGACAAAGCACGCCACAAAATCCTTCCTCCAAGTAAATTTGGTCTGATCCAGATCACCAGACAGAGAAACCGTCCGGAAAAACAGATCGACACCAAAGAAGAAAACCCGAACAAAGACGGAGAAATTGTAGCTCCTATTGTTATCGTAGAAAGAATGGGTGAAACCTTAAGAAATATCCTGCAGAAAGAAAAAGGAAAAATCTACCTGCACGTACACCCATTTGTGGAAGCCTACCTTACAAAAGGCATTAAAAGTATCCAGATGAAATGGTTTATCAAATACAAAAAGTGGGTAACCATTGTTCCAAGGGATTCTTTTAAATATTTAGAATACAAAATCTACAATGCCAAAAAAGAAGAATTGATAGAATTCTCTAATTAAAAAATTTAAAACCTTCAGTTTTCTGGAGGTTTTTTTATTACCTTTCTTGCTATAAGTTTCGGCTAAAGCCAATAGATGTTTTTTGTTTATGTAGGCGGGCTAAAGCCCACCCCTATTGAATTTTAACAGCAAGATCTTTTATCTTTTATCTTTTATCTTTTATCTTTTATCTTTAAAATATGAAAAACCACCATTACAAAATGAACATCCAGTGGACGGGAAACCAGGGAACAGGAACCAGCGGTTACAGAGATTACGGGAGAAGCCATACTATTTCAGCAGAGAATAAAGTTGTAATTGAAGGATCATCTGATCCGGCATTCCGTGGCGACCGGACGAAATATAATCCTGAAGAAATGTTTTTATCTTCACTTTCCTCCTGTCACATGCTTTGGTATCTTCATTTCTGTTCTGAAGCAGGCATTATTGTTACAGATTACACTGATGAAGCAACGGGCATCATGGCAGAGACAGCTGGTGGCAGCGGCCACTTCACAGAAGTAACTTTGCATCCTAAGGTAACTGTTGCAGCAGAATCCATGAAAGAAAAAGCAGAACAGCTTCATCATAAAGCCAACGAATATTGTTTCATTGCCAATTCCGTCAATTTTCCGGTACAACATCTCCCTGTTATTTCAGTTAAATAATTACCCTGTCAGATTAAGGGTTTAAAGCTTTAAATCCTGATATTTCACAGGTTAATTAATGTTAAGGCATTTATTTCTTCGAGATATATTGCTAAATTTGAGCTATGGAAAATTTTGGAAAAGATTTATTGAGAAAAATAAAAAGCGTGGAACTTCCCGGTGAGCACGCCCATGGAGTATTTTCACCTCCCTACCGCCCCGTTTTTACATATGATGAAGTATTGTCAAAGAATCCCAAATTTGCGGCGGTTAATATTGTTTTATATCTGAAAGACAACGAGTGGTATTTTCCATTGATCCAAAGGACAATTAATGAACACGACAGACACAGCGGACAGATATCTCTGCCCGGAGGAAAGCGTGAGGAAATGGACAGGGATTTTGCTGAAACGGCAGTTCGGGAAACCTCCGAAGAAATCGGAATAGATAAACATTATGTAAGAATCATCAGGGAAATGTCTCCGATTTATATTCCACCAAGCAATTTTTATGTCTATCCCTATATTTCTTATACAATAAAGAATCCTGCTTTCGTTCTTCAACAGACGGAAGCTGTGGAAACCATAGAATTTCCGATCACTTCCTTTTTAAACCTGTCGGACACCCCGGAAATCATGGCTTTGCCAAGTGCGGGCGGACATGAAGTGCCCGTGATTAATTTCAACGGATACATTATCTGGGGAGCTACAGCGATGATATTAAGTGAATTCAGTCAGTTGCTGAAAAAAATGTAACTTTGCACTACCGTGTTTAATTGAGAGATGGCGAAGAAAAATATTTTCACCGATGCATTCGGAACTCCTTATTTTTTGAAAAGGTTTATTATTTTTATTTTAGGAATTGTATCTTACAGAAGATTCAATGGCTTTAATAAGTTAAAAATAACCGGTACAGAACACCTTGTGGATCTTCCGGACTCTAACGTACTGTTTGTATCCAACCATCAGACCTATTTTGCAGATGTGGCGGCCATGTACCATGCCTTCTGTGCTGTGAACAACGGATATCTCAATACAATAAAAAACCCGATCTATCTTTTGAATCCGAAGATCGATTTTTACTATGTGGCAGCAGAGGAAACCATGAACAAAGGTATTCTTCCCAAAATTTTCAAAATTGCAGGAGCTGTAACGGTAAAAAGAACATGGAGATCTGAAGGGAAAAATGTAAACAGAATGGTGGACATGAGCGAGGTAGATAATATTATGAAAGCATTGGACAATGGCTGGGTAGCTACTTTCCCTCAAGGAACTACATCGGCTTTTGCACAGGGACGAAGAGGAACTGCCAAACTGGTAAAAAATCAGCGTCCTATTGTAATTCCAATCAAAATAAACGGATTCAGAAGAGCTTTTGATAAAAAAGGACTCCGCGTAAAGGTAACCGGTGTAAAACCTACGATGGAATTCAAAGCTCCTTTGGATATTGATTATGATAATGAAAAAGCACCGGAAATTTTATTGAAAATTATGACTGCCATTGAGCAGACAGAAGATTTCAATCTATTACACAGTTATGATGAAGAACTTAAAGCTAAAAAATTAGAACAAAAGGATTCAAATAATTAAAGTAAATAGAAAAATTATGAAAAAAATACTTGGAGTATTATTCGCAATCATAGTATTAGTTTCATGCAACAGCCAGAAAGTATATTCGGATTTTGATATCAGTTATTCGAAAAGCGGAGGCTTTGCTCCTGTCTATGAAAATCTTCTGATCAAAGGGAATAATGTACACTACTCTTTTGAAGGCCAGGGAAAAAAATATAAACAGGATTTTAAAATTTCAGATGAAGATTTAAAGAAACTGGATCAGGTTCTTTCTCAGAATAATTTCAGAAGAATACAGGAAGACCGTAAAAAATTGTACGACAATATTTCAACGTCCATCAATGTCAAGAAAGGTCCCAATGAAGGCAGTAAATCGGATGCGAGTATGATCATTCCGAATTATCAGACCAATTGGAACAATATTCTTGAAGCTTTCCAGCAGATCATTAATATTAATGTTAAAAAACAGTAAATACAATTGAAAACCCACTTCATTGCCATTGGCGGAAGCGCCATGCATAATCTCGCCATCGCATTAAAAGACAAAGGATATCAGGTTACAGGTTCTGATGACGCTATTTTTGAGCCTTCAAAGACCCGTTTGGAAAAGAAAGGAATTCTGCCTCAGGAAATGGGCTGGTTCCCGGAAAAGATTACTCCGGATATTGATGCTGTTATTCTCGGGATGCATGCCCACCAGGATAATCCTGAACTGGCAAGAGCAAAAGAACTGGGCCTGAAAATATATTCTTACCCTGAATTCCTGTACGAACAGTCTAAAAACAAGACAAGAGTTGTTATTGCAGGATCACATGGTAAAACAACCATTACTTCAATGATTCTTCACGTTTTGAATTTCCATCAGAAAGATGTGGACTTCATGGTAGGTGCACAGCTTGAAGGTTTTGACTGTATGGTAAAACTGACTCAGGATAATGATTTCATGGTACTGGAAGGTGATGAATACCTTTCCTCTCCTATTGATCTACGTTCTAAGTTTTTACTGTATCAGCCGAATATCGCTTTAATGAGCGGCATCGCATGGGATCATATCAATGTATTCAAAACATTTGATGATTATATTGATCAGTTCAGAAAGTTTGTAGCAAGCATTACGGCAGGCGGAGTTCTTGTGTATAATGAAGAAGATCCGGAAGTAGTGAAAGTAGTGGAAAATGCAGAAAATTATTTCAGAAAAATCCCTTACAAAACTCCTGAATACGAAATCAATAATGGTAAAGTATATTTAAAAACTGAAATGGGAGATGTTCCGCTTTCTGTTTTTGGAGCACACAACCTGCTGAACCTTGAAGGTGCAAGACATATCTGCCAGCAATTGGGTATTATGGATGAGGATTTCTATGAGGCAATCATGAGTTTCAAAGGAGCTTCCAAGCGTCTGGAAAAAGTGGAAAGAGAAGATAAGGGAATCCTTTACAAAGATTTTGCCCATGCACCAAGTAAGGTAAAGGCTGCGGTAAAAGCCTTTGCAGAGCAATTTAAAAATAATAAGAAATACGGATTCCTGGAGCTTCATACCTATTCCAGTCTGAATCCGGCTTTCCTTGAGCAATATGATCATGCAATGGACGGTCTGGAGGAAGCTGTAGTTTTCTATTCTGAAGATGCCTTGAAGATCAAGAGAATGGAACCTATCTCTCCTGAATTTATCAAAGAAAAATTCAAGAATGAAAAGCTAAAGGTTTTCACGAATGCTGAAGATCTACACGCCTACTGGAATACATTGGATAAAACAGATGGTGTTTATCTCATGATGAGTTCCGGAAATTTTGGTGGATTAGACTTAACAAAATAAATAAAAAGCTTCAGAAATTCAATCTGAAGCTTTTTTATTACGTATACTAATTATCATTCAATTTTTTGTTATTGGTCAGTTCGATACTTTTTATGGAACCTATCGGAGCTATTTTTATCGTTTTATTTCCTTTAGCAAGATAAATATAATACATACTGTTGGATCCTATCAGATGTACCTGATCAAAGCTTTCATCTCCATAGTTTAATTTATAGTCATATTTAAGCTTATTCTCCTTGATCTTCCTGGTGAGCCCAAGACCTTCCCCCCATCCTATTCCTACAAAGAAAGACAATAACATCATGGCAAGAAATCTCACAAACATATTGGTAAAATGATTCTCAATAGCTTCTTTACTCATGTTTTCATGTTCTTTAAGAGATGCCATTTGTAATGCCCAACGTTTATTTTTATTAGCTTGTTTCGATAAAAAAGAGGGAAAAGCAAATGAAAATACAACAACCCCAATCAGGGCAATCAATATAATAGGATGAGCTGTTAAAGTAGCAATCGGACTTATCAGAATGTCCATGATTGTTGAATACTTGAGAATATTGATATTGATCTGATAGTAGAATACACTTTCTTTTAGTATTCCCATTATGACGAGAAAAAGATATCCGAATGGAAGTGATCTCTGAATTCCTTCTGAATATTTCATGGATATATTGGCTGGTTTTAGTTTTTATATTTCACGAAAATAGAAAATTACCAGCAAATGGAAAACATATGGATCTACATTTCACATTCTTTGATCAGTTTCTTTAAAATTTCCTCTGTAGACTGTTCGCTGTACTGGTGAATAGACTGTCCCACCCAGATTCCTGCAAACTCTGGATTTTGCAGAGCTTTAGCTGCTTTTCGTAAGGCATTGGTCAGTTTGTTCTGATAAGGATATGGTAAAATATATTCTGAATTTTCAACCGTTTCTATAAATTTGTTTTTCACTCCTCTTGCATACCGCCCGGAAAAGCTCTTCGTGAGAACAATTTCTTCTTCTCTTACCCTTTTCAATCTTTCTTTTTCAAAAGGCAATAAAGCGCTTTCCTGAGAAGCCAGCAAAAGATTACCCACCTGAAAACCCTGGGCACCTAAGTCTTTAACGGCTTGTAATGTTTTTGCTCCATAAATTCCTCCCGCATAGATCAAAGGAACATTTACCTGATCGTAGATCTGTGACAATAAAGATAATCCTCCGATCTGAGGAATATTTTCAGATTCAAAACTACCTCTGTGGCCACCAGCTTCTATTCCCTGCACACAAATAATATCAATACCGGATTTTTCAAGCAACAAAGCTTCCTTCACAGAAGTACAGGTACCAATAAGAGTCACTCCGTTTTCATGTAATTTCTGAATACTTTTATCATCAAGATTTCCGAATGTAAAGCTTACAATTTTACATCCTTCTTCAATAATGGCATCAACCTGTTCATGATAGCTGTTGACACTGATTTCTTCGATGTCGGGAAGATTTACTTCTATATTATTTTCTCTGGCCAGCTCTTCAATAAACTGCTTGGTTTTGCTATATTTTTCTTTTAAATCGTCCGTCACTTCAGGAATGTGATGGACAAATATATTGGCAGCAAACGGCTTATCAGTCAGTTCTTTTGTTTCCCTGATCAATTCCACAGAATGATCTGCCGAAAGATCAGCCAGTGCCAGTGATCCCAGACAGCCTGCTTTTGCAGCGGCAACAGCCATTTGTACAGTACTTACCCCAAACATCGGAGCCTGAATGAGAGGATATTGTATTCCTAGTTTTTTACTGATTGTATCGGGCCAGAACATAAAAAATTATTTTAATTAAAAGGTACAAAAAATAAGAGCACCTCATTTTCAACAGGATATGATATTCCTCACCCTGAATGAAAATACAATTCCCACAGATCACACGAATGTCACAGATCGTAATCTGAACTAGTGAAAACTGCGGGAATATTTTGATTCTTTATTTTTATTAAATATCTGCTACAGAATTTAGCATTTTTTGTTCCCATTCAGGATCTTTAGGATCAAAGAACAATCTTTTTCCAGTATCTAAAGAACGGACAACATTCATTTCATCTTCTGTCAGCTCAAAATCAAATACGTTAAAGTTTTCTTCAATTCTTGATGGTGTCACAGATTTTGGAATCACAACGAAACCTTCCTGAAG
Organism: Chryseobacterium sp. NRRL B-14798; assembly: GCF_050470705.1. Lineage (NCBI taxonomy): Bacteria > Pseudomonadati > Bacteroidota > Flavobacteriia > Flavobacteriales > Weeksellaceae > Chryseobacterium > Chryseobacterium sp. NRRL B-14798. Next base: position 4,121,656 of record NZ_JBFLUL010000005.1, read on the forward strand.
GTGCCATCTCAAGATTACCTGAGCTACGGTTTTACCATATTTTTCGGCAATGGCTTTCAGTTCAGGATTGCTTAAAAGATTAGCGTTACCATTTCCCAGCGGGCTCCATGGCTGTGTTATGATATTATTTTCTCTGTCATACACCTGCAGTTCTTTCTGCTGAAATACAGGATGCAGCTCAATCTGATTGATAACCGGTAAAACAGTTGAATTTGCTTTTAATTCTTCAAGTTTTTCGACGGTAAAATTACATACTCCAATTGCTTTGATCTTCCCCTCCTGATAAAGCTCTTCCAAAGCTTTCCATGTTCCCAGAAAATCTCCATACGGCCAGTGGATAAGATACATATCAAGATAATCCATCTGTAATCTGTCCAATGTTCTCTGAAAAGCGCTTTTCGCCTTTTCGTATCCATGATCCTGAACCCATACTTTGGAGGTGATAAACAGTTCGTCTCTGTTTACACCACTATTTTTTACGGCTGTACCTACTGCAGTTTCATTCTGATAAATAGCAGCGGTATCGATCATTCTATATCCTGTCTGAATAGCTTTGATTACTGCATTTTCACATTCTTTCAGATCTTCCATCTGCCATACTCCAAATCCTAAGGCCGGAATATCCACACCGTTATTTAATGTTACCACAGGTTGTCCTGTATAGGTTTTCTTTTGCATAAATCTTTATTTTAATGATTAATATAAAGTGATAAACAAATTTGCAATAAAAAATTGAAAATTCTGCCTACCATTTTTACTGTTTCTGTTAAAAAATTCTTATTCATAAGGTTTAAGATGATGTATAAACTACCCGTCTTTTTGCTTCACAAAAATCCACCTCTTCAGAGAAGGGGAATGTCTGTAGTCGATAAAACCTACTATGTTCACTTCTAACTTCTAACTTCTAACTTCTAACTTCCAGCTTCCAGCCTCAAAATTCACCCTTCTCCTGGCATCTCACCTCTATTTTCCCTATTTTTGCTCAAAATTTAAAAATCATGTCACAACATATCAGATTGGCTACAGCAGAGGATTATCCGAGAATTATGGAAATATGGGAATCAGCAGTAAAAGCAACACACGATTTTCTTGCTGAGGAAGATTTCAATTATTTTAAAGAAGTCATTCCAAGAGACTATCTTCCTAATCTGGAAGTGTATTTAATTACTGAAGATCATGAAACTAAAGGATTTGCTTCCGTAGCAGAAGGCAACCTGGAAATGCTTTTCATCCACAACGATACACGTGGAAAAGGCTATGGTAAAACACTTTATCAGTTTATGAAAGAAAAAACCGGACTGACCAAAGTAGATGTCAATGAACAAAACCCTCAGGCTATCGGTTTTTATGAAAAAATGGGTTTCAAAAAAGTCGGAAGATCTGAAAAAGATGGTTCAGGAAAAGATTATCCACTTATTCATATGAGTCTGTAATGGAAGATTTCACTTTTCATCAATTAAATTTCGATTCGGAAATTCCCTATCATCTCCTGTTATTGGCGGATGAAACCAAGGAAGCGATTAATCAATATATTTTCAATTCCGATATTTATCTTTTGCATAACGGTACTGAAAACATTGCAGTGATGGCATTGTACAGAAAAAGTGATACTGAACTGGAAATTAAAAATGTTGCCGTCATTGAAAGCTACCGTAGCAAAGGAATCGGAAGTATCCTGATGAACAAGGCTAAAGAAATTGCCAAAGAAAACCACTATAAAATACTGACTGTCGGAACCTCGGATACGGGATTCCAACAGATCAGATTTTATGAGAAAAACGGATTCATCAGAAGTGGAATTCTGAAAGACTTTTTTATTAAAAATTATCCTGATCCAATCTATGAAAACGGTTTACAGATGCGCGATATGGTTGTCTTAAGCCATCACCTGGCGGAATAAACCTTTAATGTGTTCTATTTCAGCCTGGTAATTGGTTTTCTTACGACATCCGAAATACAGTGTGTTTTCCAGTTTCTTTTTTCCTTCCCAGATCAGCTGTACTTCACCGCTTTCGATATCATTCCTGCAAAGAAAATCAGGTACAACAGCTAATCCTGTTCCTCCCTTCAGACAGCGGATAATTGAATTCAGGTTGGGAACGATATAATTGGGGCGGAAATTCGGTTTATGACCAAAATTTAAGGTCCAGAACTGGAAAAGGTGTTCCATATCTCCGGTGGTTCCATACCATTTTTCATTCTTCAGCCACTCTTCAATCTGCTCTGCATCTTTTGTTTTCAGCACTTTATTGAAAGCTGCTTTATCTACATCTTTCCCTCCGACCAGAATAATTTGTTCCGAAGAGAAGGCTTCATGCTCGATATTGGGTGAAGACCCTTTTTTAGGAGTAATGATAAGATCGAGAATTCCTTTATCCAATTGATCCAGCATTTCAGGATATTCTCCAAAACTGATGATCAGATTAAAAGGTAATGAAGAAACATATTGCTCCAGAGTAGTCTGAAAAGTCTCAAAACACATCCCTACACTGATGGTAGGTGTATGTTTCTCTGTAGATTTCTGAAAATTCTTTTCTACATCTTCCAGCTTAGTGAGCGGTTCAGCAACTGCATTAAACAATACTTTACCACGCTCTGTCGGAATCATTTTTCTACCGGTCCTGTCAAACAGCTTGTAACCCACATAAGCTTCCAGTGAACTTAAGTGGAGGCTTACTCCCGGCTGTGATATGAATAAAGCATCAGCAGCACCCGTCAATGTCCCGGTTTTATAGATCGCCTTAAAAGTACGATACCATTCTAAATTAACCATGACTTAATTATTAATATTATAATGCAAAGTTACAAAATAATTATAATATTAATACATTTTCATTCTTAAGAAACGAAGCATAATAATCCGGAATCCCGCTTTCATGTATCTGTCGGACAGTTTCATCAATCGGATAAGATAACTGTACAATTTCAGGGGTGATTTTTTCTTCATCCAAAGTCAGTACCAGATAAGAAGCCAGTCTGTTTTCTTCTTTGGAGCGGCCTACAGAACCGCAATTAACGGCCCATGTATTATTTCCGAACTGTTTTTTAAATGATAAATGGGTATGTCCCATTACGATCAGATCGGCTTTTGCCCATTCCAGCATAGATGTAAAAACCTCATCATTTTCTGATTCATACAAATAAGTATCATTGCTTTCAAGACTGGAATGAACCAGCTGGATGTTCCAGTGCTTTTTACCTGTTTTGTAATTTAACTTTAAGTGAAAAGGCAGCCCGGAAAGAAATTTTTTATTCGGTTCTGTAATATGTTTTTTAGAATGATCTATCGCAATGAATCTGGCATTCGTCTCTTCTTCTGAATGCTTAGGCAAAGGAACAACAGGAATATCAAAAGCAATTCTTTCATCATGATTTCCCATCAGACATGGAATGTTCAGACTTCTTATTTTTTCTATTACTTCATTTCCCCAGGGCGCAAAATCTACCAGATCTCCCAGGCAGAATTTTTGGCTTATTCCCCTCTGCTCAATATCCTTTAATACCACTTCCAGTGCAGGAAGATTTCCATGCACATCACTAAAAACAGCTATCTGTATCATTGTCCTTCAATTTGTTAGGCAAATTTACCTGTCGGAAAATAATTCCGGTTCAGGGATTATATGATATTTTACCATGAAAGGGGAAATTGTCAATCGTCAATTTTTGCTTCGCAAAGTCAATAGTGAATGATTAACTGCTGATTAGAAATACCTGTATATACAAACAAATCGGCTGCACTTAATCCAGGACCACGTACCCCAAAACTCGTAAAAAATTCACAAGCGAAGCGTATTGACCATTGACCATTCACATATATAACCTTACCTCCAAACTATAATTTAAATAATAATTCCCTATAATTTATATTATTTTTATTATACAATAATCTGATCTAACTTTGCAGAGTAAAATTTAAACAATCATAAAAAAATGAAAAAAGTACTAATCATCAACGGAGGACAGAATTTCGGACATTCCGGAGGAAAATATAATCAGACTATCGCAGACAATACATTAGCCGTTCTTAAAGAATTTGAAAATGTAGAAGTAAAGATAACGAATGTAAGTGAAAATTATGACAAACATGAAGAAGTGCAGAAGTTTGTCTGGGCAGATTACATCATTTACCACACTCCTATCTGGTGGTTCCAGCTTCCGAACGGATTGAAAAAATATATTGACGAAGTCTTCACGGCAGGTCATGCAAAAGGAATTTATATGAGCGACGGAAGAAAGGCTGAGAGTCCTGAAATCAACTATGGTACAGGAGGAATGCTTGGCGGGAGAAAATATATGTTAACAACAAGCTGGAATGCTCCTGCAACTGCTTTCACACTTCCCGGAGAATTCTTTAATGAAAAAAGCGTGGACGAAGGTCCTTTATTTGGATTCCACAGAATGAATGCCTTTGTTTCAATGGAAAAAATGGAAAGCTTCCACTTCCACGATGTGGAGAAAAACGCCAATATAGAACGCGATATGAAGCTTTACAAAGAACATGTGAGAAATGTTTTTGAAAAAGAATTAAGATCTGAACTGGTATCATGAAAAAAATACTGATCACAGGTATTACCGGCTATATAGGCGGAACTATCGCAAAAAAACTCCTCGACAGGAATTATGAAGTGACAGGACTAGTTCGTAATGAAACCCATGTGCAGGAACTGGAATCATTAGGAATCAAAACCATTGTGGGAAATATTCATGAGGAAGACCTCATCAGAACAGCGGTTTCTGATATTGATGCTGTGATCCATAATGCAGATTCAGCAGATGATGCGTATGCAGCAGATAACTTTATCAAAGCTCTGGAAGGAAGTCAGAAAACCTTTATATTCACTTCAGGCTCTGCCATTTTTGGTGGAAAAGAGAATGGTAAAAAAAGTGACTTTATATTCAGAGAAGATTTCCCTTTGCAGCCAAGACTGGAAATGGCATCAAGAGTATTGATCAACAATTACGTCCTGCAATCTGCCAGCAAAGGCATACGAAGTATTGTTATTGTTCCTACCATGGTTTACGGAGAAGGTTTAGGAATTAAAAAAGACAGCATTCAGATTCCGGCTCTTATCAACTTTTCTAAGGAGAAAGGGCATGGAGTTTATTTTGGTGAAGGTGAAAATATCTGGTCCAACTTACATATTGAAGATCTCGCAGATCTGTATGTACTCGCATTGGAAAAAGCAAAAGGAGGCTCTATCTATTATGCAGAAAACGGTTCATCTTCTCTGAAAAACATTGCAGAAAAGATCAGTAAAAAATATAACTTACAATCAGCTAAATCATTAAGCATACAGGATGCGGTTGACAAATTTGGTCCTGCAGGAGGTTATTTCGGTTTTGCATCCAACAGCAGATGCAGTTCAGATAAAGCTAAAGCAGAACTGGATTGGAAACCTATCTATAACTCTATTGAAAATTTTATTTAATTATGAAAATTCATCTTACAGCCATTATAAAATCCAAGGAAGAACATCAGGCAGAAGTACTGGAAGTTCTTCAGAATATGGTAAAAGAAACAAGAAAAGAAGAAGCTTGCGAGCTTTACAGCCTTCACCAGGGAATTGAAGACAAAAATGAATTTGTTTTCTACGAAATCTGGAAAAGTAAAGAAGGACTGGATCAGCACAATCAGCAGCCTTATATCCAGGCTTTCGGAGCTTTGGTTGAGGAGAAACTTCAGGAAAAACCACAGATTTATACCACCAATCTTATTTAACAATGAAAAAATTAGTGTTTTTAATGCTTGCGGTCTTTACGATAGGATTCGTACAGGCAAAAACCAAAAAATCAAAGAATATGAAAAAGAAAATATTATTCGTCGTAACCAGTCATGACAAAAAAGGCAGTACAGGTGAAGATACAGGATATTATCTGGGTGAAGTTTCTCATCCGTGGGAAGTTCTTCACAAGGCAGGATATGAAATAGACTTTGTAAGTCCGAAAGGCGGAACTCCTCCGGTAGACGGCTTCGATTTGAAAGATCCTGTCAACAAAGAATTCTGGGAGAACAAGGAATATAAAAACAAAATTGATCACTCAATGACTCCGTCACAGGTCGATCCTAAAGAATATTCAACCATCTTTTATGCAGGAGGACACGGAGCAATGTGGGATTTTGCAGACAATAAGGAACTTTCAGATATCGCTTCCAAAATTTATGAAAACGGAGGTATTGTTGCCGGAGTATGTCATGGTCCCGCAGGTTTGGTGAATATCAAACTGAATAACGGGAAATATCTTGTAGACGGTAAAAAAATCAATGCTTTTACCAATGAAGAGGAATCTGAAGTAAAATTAACAAACGTTGTTCCATTCTTACTGGAAGATAAACTGAAAGAAAGAGGAGCAAAATTTGAAAAATCTGGGCTTTGGCAGAATCATGTGGTAACCGATCAGAGAGTGATCACAGGACAGAATCCACAGTCAGCAAAAAGCGTTGGAGAAGCTATCGTAAAGGAATTAAATAAGTAACAAACAATTTTTAACCACAAAAGTCACAACAGTTTTCAGTCACTTAAGTAAAAAAAGATGCTATTCAGAATACAGAGAAGAACACTTAAGTTCTTTTTAAATCCGAAAAGTTCTTAGAAGTGTCACTATTGAAACAGCGAGAATTCCCCTCCTCCGGAGGGGTGGCGAAAATTCAAAGAATTTTTGACGGGGTGGTTTAACACAACAACAATTTTTAAACAAACAAAAATGGAATATAGAAAATTAGGAAACACAGATTTAGAATTATCAACTATCACACACGGTGCTTTTGCTATTGGTGGAAATATGTGGGGCGGTAATGAAAAACAGGATTCTATCAATTCTATTCACGCATCATTAGATCATGGTGTAACTTCTATCGACACGGCTCCATTCTATGGTTTCGGACTGAGTGAAGAAATGATCGGTGAAGCTATCAAAGGAAAAGACCGTTCAAAAATTCAGCTTTTAACAAAATTTGGATTGGTATGGGACGGAAGCAACAACGGAAAAGGAGAATTTTTCTTTGATGCAGAAGATGAAGGAAAAACACTTCCGGTTTATAAGCTGGCTTCAAAAGAAAACATCATCAAAGAAGTTGAAGAGAGTTTAAAAAGATTAGGTACAGATTATATTGACCTTTTACAGCTTCACTGGCCGGACAGCACAACGCCTATCTCTGAAACTATGGAAGCAATGGAACTATTGATCCAGCAGGGAAAAATCCGTGCTGCTGGAGTAAGCAACTACAGCGTGGCTCAGATGGAAGAAGCTAACAGGACTTTAAACCTTGCCAGCAACCAGGTTTCTTACAGTATGCTAAACCGTGCAATCGAAAATGATCTTGTTCCGTATTCTCTGGAAAACAATTCTGGAATTATCGTGTACAGCCCGATGGAAAGAGGTCTTTTAACCGGTAAATATTTCAAGGAAACCCAATTGAAAGATAACGACCACAGAAACGGATATTTCTCTCAGTTTGATCTGAATAAGGTAAAAACTTTCTTAGAAAAAATTGAGCCTATTGCACAGGAAAAAGGAGCCAGCCTTTCTCAACTGGTATTAAGATGGACTACGTTACAACCAGCTATTACAGTTGTATTGGCAGGAGCAAGAAATGCACACCAAGCCATCGAAAACGCAAAGGCAATGTCTATCGACCTTTCACAGGAAGAATTGAACTTCATCAATTCAGCTTTAAGCGAAATATAATACAAAGCTGGAAGAAGGGGCAGGAAGATGGAAGTTATTGATGTCGGATAACCAATAGATTGGTTTACGATTGAACTTCAACTGTCATTCCGACGAAGGAGGAATCTCTTTGTTACATGCAGAAAAGTGCATAGAAACCACCTAATTATCAATACACTAATAGAACTTCCCTCTCCCAGCTTCTGCTTCCCTCTTTTAACCCCCAAATCTTTTTAAAAATGAAAAATAATCTGATCAGAATGTTCGGGTTAGCTACACTATTGACTATCAACAGCATTAATTTAAAAGCTCAGACACTCGTCAATCCTGAAGATAAATCATGGTATCCTTCGGCTTACGGTACGAAAGATGAGATTGGAGCAGCCAATCTGTTAACACCGGAAGTTGTAAAACAAGCACTAGGACTGGTAAAACAAGGTAAAACGTTAGCACTTGCCGTTCCTATTGATAAAAACCTGCCTGCTTTCAGACACAGAAGTTTTAATTTATACAATATCCAACCCGGAGAACAGGGCGGAAAAAGCATAGGTCCTAATAAATTCACCTTCAATGATGAATTAGTAAACGGATGGACCGGAGTTGGAACACAACTGAACGGTATCGGACACATTGGTATTGACAACACTTACTATAACGGGAACAAGGCAACAGATTTCGTAACCGTAGAAGGCGTAAAAAAACTGGGTGTTGAAAAAGTACCTCCTTTCGTTACCCGAGGTGTAGTGCTTGATATGACTGCTCATTATGGAAAATCAATTGTGCCGGGAGGAACAGAATTTACGGTTGAAGACATTAAATCCGTTTTAAAGAAACAAGGACTTACTCTGCGAAAAGGTGATATCGTTCTTTTCAACACCGGATGGCTTGAATTGATCGGTAAAAACAACCAGCAATTTCTGGAAACAGAACCCGGAATAGGAATGGATGCCGCAAAATGGCTTGCCGACCAGGGAATCGTAGCTTTTGGTGGCGACACCTGGGCTTCTGAAGTCTATCCTAACCCAAAAAGTAAGGAAGAATTTCCCATCAATCAGTTTATGCTGGCTAAAAAAGGAATTTATAACCTGGAGCTGATAGACAGCCGTCCTTTGGTAAAACAAAAAGTCTGGGAATTTCTATTTGTGCTGGGACAGCCTTTGTATGTAGGTTCTACTCAGGTGAATGTAAATCCTGTGGCGATTTATTAATTTAAATGCTTACAGTAGGTTGTTTAAAATTTTATATTTATTATTTTAACCACAAAAGGCACAAAAGTTTTTTCAGAACCAAGCCTCATACGTAATAAGTACACCTTAGTTTTGTGAAAATCTCTGATTTTCATCTTGTGTGAACTTTTCTGCAGTATCATTTCAAACTTACTTAAGTGAACTCAAGTGTTTTAAAATGAACCCTTTTGTGACTTTTGTGGTTTGGTAAAATTCAAACAACTTTTATATCCGAGAAACGAAGAGACAATGTAGTTCTGTTTAAAAAAATAAAATTAACCTTAGAATTTATTTTTAGAATTAATACCCAAACTGTGTTACATTGTCAATTTGAATTTTACATTAAAACGGCCTTTCAAAAATTTGAAAGGCCGTTTTTATAAAAAGTAAACATCCGTAATTACGCAGTCTTCATCAACTTCCATCTTTCTTCCATCACTCAACTTCCTGACTCCGTTATTTTGCAATTGGAATATGCGTGCTCACTGCAATTCTGTTCCAGGCATTGATGGTAATAATCGCCATAATAATCTGAGCGATCTGGTGATCATCAAAGAATTTTTTAGCCTTCTGGAAAGTTTCTTCTGATAATCCGTTTTGACTGATCAGTGTAATTTCCTCTGTCATTGCCAAAAGTACCTGCTCTTCTTCAGTGAAAAATTCTTTCGCTTCTGTCCATCCGTTCAGAATAAAGATTCTTTGAGGATTTTCACCGTATTTGATGGCATCTTTGGTGTGCATATCAAGGCAGAACGCACATTTATTGATCTGTGAAGCCCTGATTTTAATTAATTCCTTCTGAATATGGGTTAAAGAAGTGGTCTGTAAGTATGCTTCTAATCCCATCATTGCTTTGTAAGCTGCTGAATCTACTGTTGCAATATTTAATCTTGCGCTCATAATATGTATTATTTTTTGGTTAATTGATCTATACTTAAAGAATAATGCTGCTGTACCGCCAGTAAAAGAGCGGCTGCACTTCCCACCCATACAGAATAGTTTAGTGGGGCTTTGGAACCTGATGCAATGGTCATAGAGATGGCAAAAACGAGTAGCAGTGCACTGCTTCCATAGGCTGCAAACTTTGTTTTAAATCCAAAAATAAGCATCAAAGGAAAAAGAATTTCTAAAAAGGTTGCGGTATACGCTGAAACCGTACTCAAAGCTTCCGGAAGAAAAAAGGTAAGCTGTCTTGTGTATTCTTTAAAACGCTCCATGTTTCCCCATGAAGAATTTTCTTTGCTCCATAATCCGAACCTGTCTGCTACTGCAGAAAGCATCGTAACGGCGAGAGCCAGTCTTAAAAAAAGTTGCGGAAATTGATATTTTTGATCTGTCATTGCATTAACTTTTAATCACATGACAAATTTCCGTCTTCTGATCCGTAAAAAACTTAAACTGGTTTAAGATCGTAATTTTGCTCTGATTTCACTCAGATATTCCGGAGTAAGATTCAAAAATGAGGCAATCAGATATTGAGGAATCCTTTGAATAAACCACGGATACAATGTACTGAAATGCATATAAAGTTCTTCTCTGGACATCTCATATAAATAACGGATTCTGCGTTCCGCAGCAGCATATGCCCGCTGATAGATCATGCGGAAATACCTTTCCATAATAGGATGCTTTTGTAATAATTCTTCCTGGCGCTCCAGATCAATCACCAAAACGGAAGAAGGTTCTACCGCCTGTATAGAAAAGTTAGTTTGTATCTGCCTTTCGTAAGAAAATGTATCTGTAATCCACCAGTTTTCAATGGCAAATTCCGTCGTCTGCTCTACTCCTTTTTCATTGATAAAAAACTTTCTCAGACATCCTTTCACTACAAAATACATGGTTCGGCATACTTCACCTTCCAGCACCAGATTTTGCTTCTTTTTAACATCCATTACCTCAAAAAATGATACAATAGAAGTATATTCTTCGTCAGTTACCGTAATAAATTTGTTTAAATGTGATTTGAATGAATCCATTGTAAGATTTAATACTCAAACTTAACTTTATTTTTTTAGTTTTACAATGAGAAAAATATTGAATCATGGAAATCGTTGCTAAAATTCTGATCGCTGTCGTTGCACTGGAACACCTTTATATTCTTTGGATGGAAATGTTCGCATGGGAAACCAAAGGAAAAGAAGTTTTTAAAGCAGCTCTGCCTGCAGAAATGTTTAAACCAACGAAAGGACTTGCTGCCAACCAGGGACTTTACAATGGTTTCCTGGCTGCCGGACTGATCTGGTCATTCCTGATTAAAGATCCGCAATGGCAGACCAATGTGGCATTATTCTTTTTAGGATGTGTAGCTGTGGCCGGAATCTACGGAGCCCTTTCTGCCACTAAAAAAATATTTTTCGTTCAGGCATTACCTGCCATTCTTGCTATTATTGCCATTTTATTGAAATAATCTTACAGGTTATCTTTTAAAATAATTACCATATCCATCTCTCTTACCTTTAATGATAAGAGAAAATTCATCATGAAACCACCTCTTTAAAACTATATTGAAAATCAACAATTTACATAGGTAAAAATCCATTTAATATAAAATTCGTAAATTTGCACCGTCATAAAAAATTGATAGACAGTTTTTTGATGCTGGCAAGCATTTTGATGAAATGTAGCCATTCAAGTTGTTCAGTATACATATCTGTAATTACATCATCAGTAATTTAATTGTAGAATCTATGTAAAAGATCAGTTTCTTTTTACATAATACACTCTTTTTCTAGAGTATAATCTATTGAAATATTTAAAATAAACATAAGGCCAGCAGGTCTTTATGCTATTATTTTTTTGTTTAAAGCTTTTATCACCAAAGGCTTGGCAAATTATTTTATCCTATTACCAACAACAGAACAACGAAAGCTAAATGTATATAATGAATTGGTGTACAATTTTTTATATCAAATTATTAATTGAAAAATTCTGAATATGGAAAAAAATGAAAACACTCGAAAAGTAAAACTTAAAGTGGAAGACCTGACGATCATCTTTGGTAAAAACAAAGAAAAGGCACAGGAACTTCTGGACAAAGGTTTTTCCAAAAAGGAAATTCTTGAAAAAACAGGCTGTACCATAGGAATCAACAAAGCCAGTTTTGAAATCTATGAAGGAGAATTCTTTGTGATCATGGGACTTTCAGGAAGTGGAAAATCTACTTTACTGCGTTGTCTGAACAGACTGAATGAGCCCACATCAGGAAAAGTATTCATCAATGACGATGATATCACCGGAAAAAACAATAAAGAGCTGCTGGAAGTAAGAAGAACGGAAATGAGTATGGTTTTCCAGAAATTTGGATTACTTCCTCATCATACAATTCTTGACAATGCTGGTTTCGGATTAGAAATAAGAGGAGAAGACAAAGCTTCACGCGATAAAAAAGCACAGAAAGCGCTGGATATCGTTGGATTAACCGGTTTTGAAAATCAGTATCCTTCCCAACTTTCCGGAGGAATGCAGCAGAGAGTAGGATTGGCAAGAGCGTTGGCAAACGATCCAGAAGTTTTGCTTATGGATGAAGCATTCTCTGCATTGGATCCGCTGATAAAATCTGAAATGCAGGATCAGATGCTTGAACTGCAGAATACCTTACAAAAAACCATTGTCTTTATTACCCACGATCTGGATGAAGCCATTAAAATCGGAGACCGTATCGTCATCATGAAAGATGGTGTCATAGAACAGATAGGAACAGCTGAAGATATTCTGACCAATCCGGCAAGCGATTATGTAAAAGCGTTCGTAGAAAAAGTAGACCGTAAAACCATTATTACCGCAAGATCTTTAATGTTTGACAAAGCGACAGTTGTACGTTTCAGAAAAGACGGTCCTGAGGGAGCTTTAAGAAAAATGAGAGCCACGGGATTAGAAAACTTGCCGGTGGTAGATTTTCAAAATAAATTTCTGGGTTTTGTAACCCTTAATGATGTGGTTCGCATTGCCAGAAAGAAAGAACCTACGGTAGAATCTATTATCAACAGCAATGTTCCTTCGGTTTATCCTGAAGTAACTGTAGAAGAAATGCTGCCGCTGATCTCTGAAAATAAATCATCCATCGCTGTAATTGATGAAGACAATAAATTTTTAGGTCTTGTCACTCAGTTATCACTGGTCATAGAAGCGACCAAATTTAACGAAGAAGAGATTATTGAATTAAAAGAAATCGCAAACAACCAATAAGATGAATAAAACTATAGATATAGGTCAATATGTAGAAACTGCAATCAATTGGCTCACAGAAAACGGAAAACCTGTATTTGATGTCATAAAGCATCTGGGAAATTCCTCTATTATGGGGATTGAATGGGTTTTAACAAACACTCCTTTTTATGTAATCATTCTCTTTTTTACCCTGCTGGCACTATGGAAAGCCGGAAAAGGCATTGCTGTAGTAACGGCTACCGGATTAAGTTTAATATTTTTAATGGGTCTATGGAAAGAAACCATGGAAACGCTGGCACTTATCTTTGTATCCACCATTACCGCTCTTATTCTTTCTATTCCTTTGGGAATTTTAGCAGCTAAAAGCAAAATAGCCGACAAAATCATTCGTCCTTTACTGGATCTGATGCAGACCATGCCCGCTTTTGTCTACCTGATCCCGGCTGTACTGTTTTTCAGTATCGGTAAAGTACCGGGTGCTTTTGCAACCATCATTTTCGCCATGCCGCCAGCAGTTCGATTAACGACATTGGGAATTGAAGCCGTTCCCAAAGATATTGTGGAAGCTGCCAGAGCTTTTGGAGCCACCAACCGTCAGATCCTGTTCAAAGTAGAGCTTCCTTTAGCGATGAAAACGATTTTAACGGGAATCAATCAGACAATCTTGTTATCATTATCCATGGTCGTTATTGCAGGAATGATTGCTGCAGGCGGTTTAGGAGAGAAAGTACTGGAGGGAATTAATAATCTGGATATCGGATTAGGATTTGAAAGTGGTTTATCCGTAGTGATATTGGCCATTATCCTCGACCGTATTACCCAGGGATTTGTAAAGAAAAAGCAATAAGATGAAACAATTTAAATATCTGTTTTTGCCCGTTTTAATGTTACTATTTACAGCATTAAGTTCGTGTGAAAACATAAAAAACTCAAAATACATTACCATAGGAATGGTAGATGGCTGGGCAGAAGATGTTGCGATGACGCATGTTGCAAAAGCCATTCTGGACGAGCAGGGATACCACGTTATTATTCAAAAAGCTTCTACGGATATGATCCTGGCTTCGATGAATAATGAAGATACAGACCTTTTCATGGGAGTCTGGCTTCCTTATACTCATGCTAAAAAACTGGCTAAATTTCCGGAATTAGTTCGTCTGGGAACCAATTACGACAATGGACGTATAGGACTGGTGGTTCCTGATTACGTTCCTGTTAACTCCATTGAGGAGCTCAATCAATATAAAAAACAGTTCAATCACAGAATTATTGGGATTGAAAAAGGAGCCGGGCTAACCACCGGAACGGATAAAGCTATTGTTGACTATAAACTGGATTACCAACAGATCAATTCCTCTACGATTGCCATGATCACCGAATTACAGAATGCTATTCAACGTAAAGAATGGATTGTGGTAACCGGATGGCAGCCTCACTGGATGTTTGGAAAAATGAAGCTTAAGTTTCTTGACGATCCCAAAAAGATATTTGGTGAAGCAGAACAGATTAAAACTTACTCCAGAAAAAGCTTTGCAAAAGATCATCCTGAGCTGGCCAAATTCTTTTCAAAACTCCATTTTGATGATGAAAATATGTCTGATCTTTTAATGAAAATGGAACAGAGTAAAAATAAAGAAGCCACCGCCAAAGAATGGGTGAAAGATCACCCGGAACTGGTACAGTCCTGGCTAGATAAAAATTAATAAACAGTTTGGTATTATTTAAAAATCCTCAACTCAACATGGGCTGAGGATTTTTTATCGACATAGATTAGTTGATTTTTTCTCTATGAAGCCATATTATTAGTAATCGCAAAGACGCAAAGAAATTTAATAACATACTGCTTTAAGGCGCAAGAACATTTCGACTTCGCTCAATGGGAGATTTTCAGCAAGTTTGTTTCAGTTAAAATTCAACAGAATTAAATTTTATCAAAGATAAAATCCTTGCGCCTTAAGGCATATTTAAAAGAAAATTGTTGCGTCTTTGCGTTTTTCAATATCTCATAACGATCCCATTGATTCTTTGATTTTCTCACGATGAAGGATCCCCCAATTCACCAATGTTTCTGTGACCGGAAATACAGATTTCCCGTATTCGGTCACCGCATACGTTACCGTAATCGGCTTTGTATCCTGAATGGTTCTGGTGATCAGGAGATTCGTTTCCAGTTCTTTTAATTCTTTGCTTAACATTTTCGCAGAGATACCTTCTATACTGCGTTCCAACTTTTTAAAATGAATCATCTGATCCGGTCTGTTCGTCAGATACCGTAAAATCATCAGTTTCCATTTTCCTCCCAAAACGTCCAGACTGTCGCGCATCGCGAACAATTCCTCTGTGCAGCTGGCCTCTCTTTCAATGCCGTTTTCAATGATTTTTGCCATAATAGTTTCATGAAGGTAACTAGTTACCATTGGTTAACTAGTAGCAAATATAAACTATTCCCGCTTTACATTTGTGTATCAAATTTTAAAGTATGAAAACAGTTATTTTAAATAAAAACGGAAAGTTGGAAGACGGATTTGCAGAACAGCCAAAACCCAAAGGCAATGAAGTTTTAATTCAGATTAAAGCAAGTGGTTTCAACCCCATCGATTATCAGATGCTGGAAAATGAATTGGAACGGAAACTGATCAGTTCCCCGATATTAGGAAGAGAACTATCCGGAATTGTAGTGGATAAAGGTTCAGGAGTTAAAGAATTCAATATTGGAGATGAAGTCTATTGTGGCAGCGGTTCCATGGGAAGCAACGGCACTTACGCTGAATATATTGCAGTTCCTGAAGCCATTGTTTCCTTTAAACCAAAAAATATTTCTTTTGAACAGGCGGCTGCCATTCCTTCAGCAGGGCTTACTTCTTTACAAATTTTTAATCGTCTGAAATTAAACCCCGAAAATACAGTTTTGGTAACAGGAGCAACCGGAGGAGTCGGTTCATTTCTGATCAAACTTTTATTAGCACATAATATCCGACAGATCACAACCACAGTGGGCAGTGAAGAAAACAGACAGATCCTTCTCAATCTGGGATTGAAAAATCATCAGATCATCAACTATAAAGAAGAAAATCTTATCAGTAATATTCTAAAAGCCAATAATGATCAACCTTTCGAATATGGAATTGATCTGGTGGGAAACTATATGTCTGAAATCACCGCAGAAGTTTTAAAAATCAACGGAACGTATGTGGATGTGACAGCCTTGGTCACTAGAGATGCTCATGAAACCCTTTTCAACAAAGGAACTATGATTATGAATATCTCCAATTATATGTATGGAATGGTAAAAAAATACGAGTATTATAAAAACAGTTTGCTTACCATCAAAACACTTATTGAAAACGGAATGATTCTCCCTCCACAATATAGAACCGTTGGAAATCTTTCTTTGGATACAGTTCTACAGGCACATTCTATTCTAAAAAATAATCAGACTCAAGGTCATAAACTTATTATGAAACATTAATCTATGAATAAAATACCAAGACGAATCGTAACAGGAATAAAAGACGGAAAATCCGTTATTACTGAAGATCAACAAGTAGAAAACGCTGTGGAACACTTCCCGGGGCTCATCATTTCAGATGTATGGAATACCCATACAATGCCGGCCAGCCTGGACTTTGAAACCCAAATTCCCAATACCGGATTTCCACAAACTCCTAAAAATGGTACTTACTTCCGATATGTAGTAGTTCCTCCTGATAAAGATTTAGGTATAGAATGGAAAAAGAACGAACCTCATCCGATGATGCATCAAACCCCAACACTGGATTATATCATTATTCTTTCCGGCGAACTTTACCTTATCTTGGAAGAAGAAGAAACGCTTCTGAAGCCAGGCGACATCGTCATTCAAAGAGGAACAAATCATGCTTGGAGCAACCGGTCTAATGAACCTTGCATTCAGCTAGCTGTTTTGATTGATGCAGAAATTTAATTTGTTGGAAAAACGCAAAGACGCAAGGATAAATAAATAATGTATTGTTTTTAAGGCGCAAGAAAATCAAAGATTTTCAGCAAGGATTAATGCATATAGTATTAGAATTAGACAATTTTATCGCAGATAAAATCCTTGCGCCTTACAGCATAATAATAGAAAATACTTTGCGCCCCTGCGCTTTCCAATAAAAACTCCCAATTTACAAAGCAGAAATCTCCAACAGTTTCTGCTTCATTTTTTCAGTCGTCATCTGCCCTTCCTGATAATACACCAGATTCTGATGCTTATCCAGGAATATCCACAAAGGATAAACAGGCTGATTTTTATTTTTAGACAATGCCAGCGCCAGCTCATGAATTCCCGAATTTCCATTCTGCAGATATTCAAAATCCTGGTTCTGAAAATGAATGGTCTCCTTCGTTTTCTCTGCCTCAAAGTTGATAAAATAAAAGTGATCATTGACCATATTCACCAACTCCTGATCTTTATTCATACGGAAAGACTCAATCTTACAGACCGCACACCAATCTGTATATAGATGGATCACAACCGGTTTAGGATTTTCTTTCTGCTGAACCTCAAGATCAGAAAAAGTGCCTGTCTTCATCTGAGACAGATAAAAACAGGGCACTAACATTAAAAATAAAGCTATTTTTTTCACTTTAAAGTATATTTTACTCCTAAGAAACCTCTGATTCCCTGCATCGGGGCATAACCGTATGCCGTATCAAAAGTATAATGATTAGGGTTGTTTATAGGATCATCAACATATTTATCAAACGGGTCAAATGGTCTCATCAAAGGATCTTTAGGTCTGAAATTGAATAAATTTTTCATCCCGCAATACACTTCAAATCCGGATTTGAAACTCTTGGACAACTGAATATTGGCCAGAGAATAAAAGGGCGAATATTCAGGGCGGTAGTCGTTTACCAGAACTGGAAGCCTCATGGGTCCGTAGAACTGTCCTGTAAAATCAATAGTTAGATTATTCGCAAACTTATACGTCAGATTATAAGTACCACTCCATTTTGGAGCATGAAGCTGCTGTGTTTTCTGGTTTTTGTCATCAAATTTCTGATAAACATCCAGATAAGTGACTCCCAGATTGACACTCAGAGGAAATTGAAATGTGAAATCCACATTCAGAGAAGCTCCTCTTGAAATTCCGTACCCGTGAAGATTATCATAAATAATTTTATTAGGATCGGAATCAAAATCCCCTACAATTTTATTGCTGAAATAGGTATAAAATGCAGAAGCATCAAGATTCACCATTCGACTGCCTACAGGAATTTTCCAGATATAATTCAGGTTTCCGTTGATGGATCTTTCGGGCTTCAGGTCAGATTTTACCACCACTTCCCTTGAACCTGTCAAAGCAGCATGATCTTCCGTAAACAAATTCACCACTCGGAAGCCTGTTCCAAAGTTAAAACGTAAAGTGTGATATGGATTAGGATTAAATTTCCATGCAAACCTCGGTGAATGTACGGAATGATGCACTTTATCATAATCATATCTGTATCCAAGCAGTAAAGTGTTTTTATCATTGATTTCCCACTGATCCTGGATAAATGCTCCCCAGATAGGAGATTTCATCGGTGCATTAGTGATACCATCCGCAGCTAATGTTCCGGGAGTATTATCATCGTAAAAAGTTCTTTTAAAAGTAAGTCCCGCAGTGATATCATGTTTTCCGAAACTCCTGTCCCAATAGGTCTGCACGAAAGCCACCTTTTGTGTAGCATTGAACGGATTGGAGCCATAAAATGAATTCTGATCATGGTAATTATAGGAAAACTGGGTCACAATATGTTCTTTCATGGGCCATTCATACAAACCAAAAATCTCTGCCCTGTTGGTATAGATACTTTCTCCGTACACCTCATCACTGCCACGGAAAGATTTATTCCACTGCATTTCACCACCAAAACGGTCTTCATACAGATATCTCATGGCAAAACTTGCCTGTCTGTTTTCCTTTCTTTTAAAATTCCACTTATTGAAAACCGAAATTCTGCTTTGTAAAGTAGCATCGGTGAAATTATCTTTATTCTGATCTATTCTTTCCTGAAAACTGAAATAGTTCAAACTTAATAATGAAGCTGCATTCTTTCCTACATTGAATTTAGTGGAAAGGTCCACATTATTTTCAAACCAGCTCGATGTCATCAGATCTACACTCAGCTTAGGAGCAGTCAAAGCATTTTTGGTAATAATATTGATCACACCTCCCATCGCTTCAGAGCCATAGATAGAAGACGCAGGACCTTTTACAACTTCAATTCGATCTACCAGACTATTGGGGATTCCGCTTAATCCATATACGGTGGAAAGTGAACTTACAATCGGCATTCCGTCAATCAGGATCATGGTATAAGGCCCTTCCAGTCCGTTGATGTGAATATCTCCCGTATTGCACACAGAACAGTTCAGCTGAGGTTTTACTCCATTCACCATGGCAATGGCCTCAAAAATACTGGGAGTAGGATTTTTCTGGAAAAATTTCTGACTGTAGATCTCCACTGCCACAGGACTTTTCGACCTGCTCATCGGTTTTATGGTTCCGGTAACTACAACATCTTCAATGTTACTTGTCTTGAATTCCCTCTTCATAACTTTTGCAGAATCCTGACTTTTAGACTGCTGTAAACTCAAACTGTCCGTCTCCTGCGCAAAGCAATAGGTAGATAAAAAAGTAATAGAAAATAATATTCGCTTCATGAAATTAAAATTGTTAGACAAATCTAACAATTATTTTTCAAACACAAAACTTCTTCAAAAAAATATAGATGGATTGAATTCATGAAAAATGATTAAATTTGAGAAACTACATATGAAAGTAAAATGAGATATCATCAATCGGGAAATATCCCACCAAAAAGACACACGATCTTTAAGTCTCCTGAAGATAAATTTTACTATGAGCAGCTTTTCGGTACAGAAGGCTTCCATGGTATTTCTTCTCTGTTATATCATATCCACCGCCCTACACAGATCAAATCTATCGGTGAGCCGAAAGATGTTACTCCCAAAATTGCTGTGGAAAAAAATGTGGCTCCGAGAATGTTTAAAGGAATGAACGTCACTCCTGAAGATGATTTTATGGACAGCCGAAAGATCCTTTTGATGAATAATGACCTGAAAATGGGACTGGCCAAGCCAAGAAAATCGATGGATTACTTCTACAAAAATGCAGAATGTGATGAACTTTTATATGTTCACCAAGGAAACGGAATCTTAAAAACATTTGTAGGTGATCTTGAATTCGTAACCGGAGATTATCTTATTATTCCGCGAGGAACTATCTATCAGGTAGAACTAAAGTCTGATGACATTGTGTTTTTCGTATTGGAAAGCCACTCTCCTATTTACACTCCGAAAAGATACAGAAACGAATTCGGGCAGCTTTTGGAACATTCTCCATTCTGCGAAAGAGATATAATTGCTCCTACCTACAGAGAACCCATCGATGAAAAGGGAGAATTCTTAATTAAAGTAAAAAAAGAAAACCAGATTACCGATTTCATCTACGCGACTCACCCGTTTGATGTAGTAGGCTGGGACGGATATTTTTATCCTTATAAATTCAACATTAAAAACTTCGAACCGATTACCGGAAGAATTCACCAACCACCACCTGTTCACCAGAATTTTGAGGGACACAATTTTGTAGTCTGCTCATTCTGTGCAAGAATGTATGATTATCACCCACAGGCGATTCCGGCACCTTACAACCACTCCAATATTGACTCTGATGAGGTATTATTCTATACGGAAGGAGACTTCATGAGCCGTAATCATATTGATTTGATGGACTTCACCCTTCACCCGGGAGGAATTGTACACGGACCTCATCCAGGTGCTATGGAAAGAAGTATCGGAAAAAAATTCACAGAAGAATATGCCGTAATGGTAGACCCTTTCCGCCCTTTGAAAATTACAGAAGAAGCTTTAAAAGTGGAAGATCCTTCTTATAAAACTTCATGGTTAGAATAGTCTACAAAGAATTAAAACAGTTTTAAACTTTACTATCAACCACAAAAGTCACAAAAGATATAAACGCTAAAAGTTTATAGGTGAATCTTTATTAATTATAAAGAACACAAAAGTTTTGAAAATCAAAGATTTTCCTCTAATGTGAACTTTATGCATTATTAATACTGGCTTTTTCATTAAACAAAAGTATTTAACCAAGCTTTTGTGACTTTTGTGGTTAAAAATTCAAATAGATTTATTTTAATATTAAAAAAGTCTATTAAGTTCATATCAAAAAGTATTACTGAATACATACAAAAGACGCTTTAAATCCTTTATTTAAAGCGTCTTTTTTTGTAAATTTGTGAGGTATGGTTACCATATTGGCCATCATTATTTTTCATGACGCATCCTAAGTAATGGTGGTTTAAAACAAAATCAATATTACATGTTAGAAAGAATCAGATTAGAAAGTCTACGCGAAAAAGTAACTACCGCTGAAAACGCAGTAAAAATCATTAAAGACGGTATGACCATCGGGTCCAGCGGCTTTACGAAAGCAGGTGACAGCAAAGCCATTTTGCCGGCACTGGCAGAAAGAGGAAAAACCGAAGACCTTAAAGTCACTTTAATGACGGGAGCTTCACTAGGCCACGGTACCGATGGAAAGCTGGCTGAAGCCAATGTTCTGAAGAAAAGGATGCCTTTCCAGGTAGATCCTGTTTTAAGAAATAAAATTAACAATGGCGAAATTCTATTCATCGACCAGCATTTAAGTGAAAGTGCCGAACTCCTCCACACCAAAAATCTTCAGAGTATTGACGTAGCTATTATTGAAGCAGCCTATATTGAAAGAGACGGAAGTATTGTTCCTACTACATCTGTAGGAAATTCTGTGACATTTGCTGCTTTGGCTAAAAAAGTGATTATTGAAATCAATACCGAAGTTCCTGAAGAAGTTTATGGAATCCATGATATCTACCAGGCCGAAGATTATCCTTACAGAAATGTTATTCCTATCGTAGCGCCATGGAACAAAATCGGGAGAAAAAGCATTCCTGTAGATCCTGAAAAAATTGAAGCTATCGTATTTACCAACCGTAAAGACAGCCCGGCTGATATTGCAGAACCGGACGAAAAAACTACAGCTATTGCCAAACATCTTCTTGCTTTCTTTGAAAATGAAGTTCTTTTGGGACGACTTACCGACAGACTACTTCCTCTTCAGGCAGGTATTGGTAAAGTAGCCAACGCTGTTCTGACAGGTTTCAAAGACAGTAATTTTTATGATCTGACAATGTTTTCCGAAGTACTTCAGGACAGTACCTTCGATCTGATCGATTCCGGTAAGCTAAGCTTTGCCTCAGCATCTTCCATTACCGTTTCTCAGGAATGCTACGAAAGAGTATTAGGAAATCTTTCAAAATATAAAGACAAATTCGTTTTAAGACCTCAGAATATTTCCAATACACCGGGACTGATCCGAAGATTGGGAGTGATTGCCATCAATACCGCCATTGAATTTGATATCTATGGAAATGTAAACTCCACTCATATCGGAGGAACCAAAATCATGAACGGAATCGGAGGTTCCGGAGACTTCGCGAGAAATGCTTATTTAAGTATTTTCGTAACTCAGGCTGCTTCAAAAGGCAACAATATTTCTCACGTCCTTCCAATGGTTTCTCATACCGACCATACGGAACATGATGTTGATATTCTGGTAACAGATGTCGGATTGGCTGATTTAAGAGGTTTAGCTCCAAGAGAAAGGGCACAGAAAATCATTGACAACTGTGTTCACCCGGATTATAAAGAAGAATTACAATCTTATTTCGACAGAGCCTGCGAAAAAGGAGGTCATACTCCTCATTTATTACAGGAAGCCTTCAGCTGGCATTTACGATTTGCAGAAACCGGAAGTATGAAACAGAAAACAGCTGTAGAAGCCGCTAATTAAGATTTTCATCAAAGATCAAATAAAACAAAAAGGACTGAATGCCAATGCATTTGGTCCTTGTTATTTTAAATCAAAATTGGTTTATTCATATGACAAAAATCTGTTCAATATCCTTAAAAAATTTATATGAACATAAAATTATAAAGATTATCTTTGAAAGAAGAGCGGTATTTTTATGAGATTTAAAATACGTTGAGCACCCTTTTAAAAAAGACAAAATATGAATAATTACATCAGCGCAGAAGAAGCAATATATACAATAAAAAGCGGAAACCGTGTGTTCTTTCATGGCAGTGCGTGTACCCCGAATTATCTGATTGACGAGTTGGCAAGACAGTCCGGCCGGCTGCAAAATGTGGAAATGGTTTCCATTACCCAACAGGGAAATGTGGAAATTGCAAAACCACAATACAAAGACAGCTTTTTCATCAATTCTTTATTTGTTTCAACGCCTGTGCGTGATGCTGTGAATTCTGACCGCGGAGACTTTGTTCCCGTTTTCTTAAGTGAAATTCCTATTTTATTCAGAAAAAACATCCTGCCACTGGATGTGGCGATCGTCACCGTTTCTCCACCAGATCAACACGGTTTTTGTACGTTGGGAACTTCAGTCGATATTGCGAGAGCTGCTGTAGATACGGCAAAAATCATTGTAGCCATCGTTAACCCAAGAATGCCAAGAACCCATGGAGACGGGATGATCCACATCAGCAGAATTCACAAGCTGGTATGGCATGAAGAGGAACTCCCAACAGTAGATTACGGTTCCAAAGTAGGCCCCGAAGAAATGCTGGTAGGAAAAAATGTTGCGGAGCTTATTGAAGACAGATCGACCCTTCAGATGGGTATCGGAACCATTCCTGATGCAGTTCTGAAATGCCTTACCAATCACAAAGATCTGGGAATTCACACAGAAATGCTGAGCGACGGTGTTATCGATCTGATTCAGAATGATGTGATCAATAATAAATACAAAGGCTACAACGATAACAAAACCATCACAAGTTTCTGTTTCGGAACCCGGAAACTCTATGATTATGTGGATGATAACACCGTTTTTGCTTTCAGGGATGTAAGCGAGGTTAATTTTCCTATCAATATCATGAGAAACAAAAAGATGGTTGCCATCAATTCTGCCATTGAAATAGACCTCACAGGACAGGTATGTGCCGACTCTATCGGAACGCTCCAGTACAGTGGAATCGGAGGACAAATGGATTTTATGCGCGGTGCTGCTTTAAGTGACGACGGGAAACCTATCATAGCCATTACCGCAAGAACAAAAAAAGGAGTTTCCAGAATTGTTCCCTTTCTTAAGCAGGGTGCTGGTGTAGTTACTACAAGAGGGCATATTCATTATGTAGTAACTGAATACGGAACAGCTTATCTGTACGGAAAAAACCTTCGCCAGAGAGCACAGGAACTTATCAGCATTGCCCATCCGGATGACAGAGAAATGCTGGAAAGAGCTGCTTTTGAAAGATTTAAACATTGATAATCAAACCATAAAGTTTTCAAAACTTTTTTTGCTATAAAAATTAAAACAAATTTTGAATTTAACATCATAGAATCATATGAAAATATTAATTTTTTGGCAGTATATTTGATAAAATTCATTCAAAAACAAGGAAATTGAAAACTATATATAATTCGATACGAGACGAAATTGTAAAACATTCCAAGGTAAGGAATTCTGTTTTGGGGAATGTGAATGAATGGAAGAGAAGCCACTATATTATTCTTTCCGAAATCATCAAAGATGAACTCTCTGAGGCTGAAGAACTGAAGGGAGGAAAAAAATTTGAAATCGGAAATACCATTTCCCATGTTACCCTTCAACGATTTTTTGAAAACGATTATCAGGATAAAACCCACAGTGATCTCAGATTTTTAAAAACACTGGATAAAATCTGTATCTTTTTAGGATATAAAGATCTTAATGATTACATCCTTACGGTAAGGTACAGAAAAGAGAATGATGAGGGAACAGATGACCAATCCTATCTTACACAGATGGTATATGATTACTGTGCTGCCGTTTTTGAATTTTATAAGCTGTTTCCGACTCACAATACCGAACTTTTAAAAGGTCTGGTATTTGACAACTCTCCTTTTCTGGAAAGAGCTTCACAGTTTAGTAAAGAGTTGTGTGATAAAGATTTTCACCTGGTTACAAAAAACAACAGATCCAATTATGAAGTATTTGATATTCACGTTGTCACAGACGAACCGGACAAAAAAATACTGGAGTCTCAGGAATTCTGGAATCTTCTGTTCAAAGTGGGAGAAACCGGCGAAGAACATTTCGTGAATCAACTCAGTACCCAGATCTATTTTATCCGAAAAATAAATGATACCTGGAAGATATGGGATAATTATAATCCCGACGCAGGAATGCTCAACCGAAAAATTGAAACAATCTAAAATAAAAAGCCGCAGAGAAATCTACGGCTTTCATGTTTCGAAATATTTTTTTTTCACTTGTCTTTTTGTATAACAAATGTAGGCAGACGATTTTAAACTTATGAAACTTAAATATACTTAAGTAAACTCTTCTTTAACGTTATGTTAAATATATTCAATGAATCCGGGGGAATATTTTCGCAATGTCTAAGAATTTTGTAATTTGCATACCAATAAAATAAAAGTAAAAGAGAAAATATGTCAACACTTACATTTGCCGAGAAAATAGCTCAAGCAGAAAATTTCTTACCAATTAATGGTACAGATTATATTGAGTTTTATGTAGGAAATGCAAAACAGGCTGCCCATTATTACAAAACCGCTTTCGGTTTTCAGTCTGTAGCTTATGCGGGTCCTGAAACAGGAGTAAGAGACCGTGCATCTTATGTGCTTCAACAAGGAAAAATCAGATTGGTATTAACAACAGGACTTAAATCTGACTCTCCTATCAGTGAGCACGTAAAAAAACATGGTGACGGAGTAAAAATTTTGGCACTTTGGGTAGATGACGCTTATGCAGCTTTCGAAGAAACAACTAAAAGAGGAGGAAAACCTTATTTAGAGCCTGTAACGTTAACTGATGAGCAGGGTGAGGTAAGAATGTCCGGTATCTACACCTATGGAGAAACCGTTCACATGTTTGTGGAAAGAAAAAATTATAACGGAGCTTTCATGCCTGGTTACGAAAAGTGGGAAAGTGATTATAAGCCTGAAGAAGCAGGTTTATTATACGTAGACCACTGTGTAGGAAATGTTGACTGGAACAGAATGATCCCGACCGTAGAGTGGTATGAAAAAGTAATGGGATTTGTTAACATCCTTTCTTTTGATGATAAGCAGATCAACACAGAATATTCTGCACTGATGTCTAAAGTAATGTCAAACGGAAACGGATATGCAAAATTCCCGATCAACGAACCTGCAGAAGGTAAAAAGAAATCTCAGGTAGAAGAATATCTTGATTTCTATGAAGGAGAAGGGGTACAGCACATTGCTGTAGCGACGAAAGATATTATCCATACCGTAACTGAATTGAAGAAGCGTGGTGTTGAATTCCTTTCTGCTCCACCGGAAGCTTATTACGACATGGTTCCTGAAAGAGTAGGTCATATTGATGAAGATCTTAAAAAACTTCAGGAGTTAGGTATACTTATTGATCATGATGAAGAAGGGTATTTATTACAGATCTTTACGAAGCCTGTAGAAGACCGCCCTACTCTATTCTTCGAAATTATTGAAAGACACGGTGCACAAAGTTTTGGTGCCGGAAATTTCAAGGCGTTATTCGAAGCATTAGAAAGAGAACAGGAAAGAAGAGGTAATCTTTAATTTTACAATAAAATATAAGTTTTGTCAGAATACTGTATTCTGGCAAAACTTTTTTATAAAACACAGTATATGAGAAAACTTTTTATCGGGATTTTCCTTCTGGGAACCTTAGGGCTTAAAGCCCAATATGGAACTTTGAATGAAATCCTTAACCGACTTGAACAAAGAAAAGGCATCAATCAGCATCTTGAAAATGTAAATATTGATAACAAAAAGTTTGTTTTCATCAAAGATGAAGCCGATCATACGGAACGGGACTTTATTATCATCAAAGGGAATAATGCCACGTATGTAGAAGTTTTCGATGATAAAGCAACAGGAGAAAGCAGTTCCAATGTTTTCACCGGTGATATCATCAGGAAAAAAAATATTATTTCTTTACGGGCAGACATGCTTGAAAACAAAAAAATCCCAATGCCTGTCACGAAGACTTTACTGCTGACACAACAGGACAATATTTTATACCTCATCGATGTCAATACCAGAGACAGATGGATAGATGAAGCATCTTACTCAAAAAAGGCCAAATAAATGTTCCGGGGAATTCTCCGGATGATATTGAATCTAACTAAAATCTAAACTTATGAAATCATTTGTAGACTATTCCTCAAATTCGGATTTTTCTATACACAATATTCCTTTCGGAGTCGCAGTTTTTAACAAAGAATATATCGGATGCTGTACAAGAATCGGAGATCAGGTCATTGACCTTGCTACATTGTACGATCTTGGGTATTTTGAAGATATTGAAGGATTAGACGACAATGTTTTTGAAGCGTATACCATCAACGAATTTATCGAGCTGGGTAAACCTGTTACCAATGCTGTTCGTATTAAAATCCAAACCTTATTACAGGAAGGATCCACTTTATCAAAAGATCAGAAAACTATTGAAGAGGCTTTCTATGACCTGGATAAAGTAAAAATGATGATGCCTGTTCACATCCCGAATTATACAGACTTCTATAGCAGCATCGAACATGCTACCAATGTTGGAAAAATGTTCCGTGATCCTGCAAACGCATTATTACCCAACTGGAAACACTTACCGGTAGGTTACCACGGAAGAGCATCCTCTATTGTAGTTTCCGGAACGGAGATCAACCGTCCGAAAGGTCAGACAAAGCCTGCCGATGCAGATAAACCGTTTTTCGGACCATCTAAACAACTGGATTTCGAACTGGAAATGGCTTTCATCATCAATAAAAATACAGAGATGGGAGAAAGTATTTCTACTAAAGACGCTGAAGATGCCATCTTTGGAATGGTCGTTTTCAACGACTGGTCTGCAAGAGATATCCAATCCTGGGAATATGTTCCGTTAGGGCCTTTCCTTGCGAAAAACTTCGGTTCATCCATTTCTCCATGGGTAGTTACCCTTGAAGCTTTGGAGCCGTTCAGAACCGCTTCCCCGGTGCAGGATCCTGAGGTTTTAGACTATTTAAAATTTGAAGGTGATAAAAATTACGATATCAACCTTGAAGTATATATCCAACCTGAAAACGGAGATCAAAATCTGATCTGTGAAAGCAACTACAAACACATGTACTGGAATATGACCCAGCAACTGGCACACCACACCGTAAACGGTTGCAACGTAGAAGTTGGTGATATGTACGCCAGTGGAACCATTTCCGGAAGTGACCCGAAATCTTTCGGTTCTATGCTTGAACTTACATGGAGAGGACAAAATCCTTTGTCATTAAGCAACGGAGAAGAAAGAAAATTCATTGAAGATAATGATACGGTTACCATGAAGGCCTGGGCTGAAAAAGACGGTGTGAGAGTAGGTTTCGGTGAAGTTTCAGGTAAAATCATTCCAGCACTTTAACTTTTTTTTACCACAATAGTCACAAAAGAATTTATGATTACGCAATCATTTTTAACAGATCTTACCTATAAAATAAATGGTGCTTGTATAGAAGTTCACAAAATTTTAGGGCCTGGTTTATTGGAAAGCGTATATCATAAATGTCTGGAAGAAGAATTTAGATTAAGAAATATTAATTTTAAATCTGAATTGAAAGTTCCTGTACATTACAAAGGAAAAGAAATTAACTGTGATTTCTTTTGTGACTTTTTAATTGAAGACCTAATTGTGGTAGAATTAAAGTCAGTTGCGAAGCTTAATGATATTCATAGAGCTCAACTTCTTAACTATATTAACTTAATGAAGAAACCCAAAGGCATTTTAGTCAATTTTAATGTAAAAAACCTATATCACGAAGGGCAAGAAACCTTTGTAAATCAATATTACGATATGCTTTTTTAAACTTTAATGATTAAAAGTATTTTACTTAAAACTTTTGTGCCTTTTGTGGTTAAATAGAATATGAAAACAGTAATCCCCTCCGAGATAACCTCCGTACAACTACAGACCATTATGCAGACCGCCGTTTCACCACGACCGATTGCACTGGCATCTACTGTAGATAAAGACGGTAATAATAACTTATCTCCTTTCAGTTTTTTTAATATGTTCAGTACGGTTCCTCCGATTTTGATTTTTTCACCATCGAGAAGAGTTCGTGATAATACCACCAAGCATACGCTGGAAAATGTTCTTGAAGTACCGGAAGTAGTCATCGGAACAGTAAACTTTCCGATTGTACAACAGATCTCTTTAGCCTCTACAGAATATGAAACCGGAGTGAATGAGTTTATCAAATCCGGTCTTACCATGAAAGAGGCAGATCTTGTACAACCTAAGCTGATTGAAGAATGCCCTGTTAACTTTGAATGCAAAGTTTTAGAAGTAAAATCATTGGGTGATCAGGGCGGTGCAGGAAATCTGGTGATCTGTGAAGTTCAGAAAATTCATATCAGGGAAGAATATCTGAATGAAGCCGGAAATCTGGATCAGAAAAAACTGGATATGGTAGCCCGTTTAGGCAGCAACTGGTATTCCAGAAGCAATGAAAACAGTCTTTTTGAAGTACCTAAACCTTTGGTAACAAAAGGAATCGGTTTTGATCTGCTGCCGGATTCTATCAAATATAGTAAAGTATTTACAGGAAATGACCTTGGAATGCTTGCCAATACGGAAGTATTGCCTGAAGGTGACTTTCATGCTGGTGAAAATATTCATCTCGACGCACAGAAATTACTTCTGGAAAGCAAAGTGGAAGAAGCGTGGGTTTTGCTCACTATTAAATAAAAAAATAAGCCTGAAATTTCAGGCTTATTTTTTTATGCTGGAAGTAAGAAGCTGGAAGTATATAAAGTCTTATGAATAGATTTTTGTCCAAATTAATACCCTTTGGAAAATAGTTCCATTTTGATTTCAATAGATACTGAATACTATTATCTTCCAGCTTCTTGTTTACTTTCTTATTTTGCTTTCAGTGATTCTGAGACCGTAATTTTCCCTTTTTCAGCAAATTCTGTTATCTTGCCGTTTTTATCTATGGAAACATTCAGATTATCATTTTTAGCATCGTAATAAATGCTTGTCGCGTATCCCGGACAATCGTGCTGTTTACATCCTGTCAGTTTGTAGATTCCATTTTCTGATACAACAGGACTTTCCACATTGAAATTCTTTACCATCTCATCATACTGAGCACCAGTAAGTTTTTTAAGTCTTTCTGAAATACCTTTATCTTCAAAGAATTTAATATCATGAGGATATTTCCCAACGTTTTTGGTAATAACATTATCCGGAGCAGGAGCAGAAGGAGCTGCAGTTGCTGCTGAATCTGTTTTTGGAGTTGTTGCGGAATCCTTAGGCATTACCGTTGCCAAAGTATCACTGCTTACAGAAGATTCTGTTTTTGTTTCTTTTTTACATGAAACAACACATAATGAAAGCGCAAATGCGCCTGCAATAATTTTTTTCATAAATATATTTTTATGGTGGTTACCATATAATAACGTAGTTTTAAACGTTTTATTTCAATTTTTCATTGATAAAATCAATGCATTTTTCAGTTACAGTATGGAGATCTTTTGGTAGATCATTTTCTTCCCATGGTTCTTTTGCCCCGAAAGTATGGTTGGCATTTTCAATAAGAAACAATTCAGAATTGGGGTGGAGAATATGAAGATGTTCAGCCTGTTTTACTTCTACCGCTTCATCTTCTGTTCCATGAATAATCAGCATATGAGCCTTAGCCATTTCTGTAGCTCGTTCTACATCAAAACGGTGAATATCCTTTTCATAGTCTTCATAAAACTGATAATAATGAGGCATTTCCTGTTTTGTACGGCCGTTCAGCGCATAATACACTCCATTATTCTTCCAGTTCTCAAAGGCTTCTCCTTTTGGAAAACGATCTAATGTGTCAA
Source organism: Chryseobacterium sp. NRRL B-14798 (assembly GCF_050470705.1). NCBI lineage: Bacteria > Pseudomonadati > Bacteroidota > Flavobacteriia > Flavobacteriales > Weeksellaceae > Chryseobacterium > Chryseobacterium sp. NRRL B-14798. The sequence goes on from NZ_JBFLUL010000005.1 coordinate 4,152,680, forward strand.
CACTGGCCAACGTTATCAATCCATTGATTCTTTCATCTTCAAAAGTTTTGATAATGGATATTCCTCCTCCCCTGCTGTGTCCGATCAGTACAATCTTTTCATCATCAACATGAGGATCTTTACTGAAATGATCAATTACTACTCCAAGATCGGAAAGTTCTTTAGAATAATTATTATTTCCAAAAGCTTCAAGATCTCCGAAGTTGAGCGGATCATCGGTTGTTGTCCCGTTATGTGAAAAATTAAACTTGACAAAGAAAAAGCCTGCTTCCGCAAACTTTTCAGCCATCAGGTTCCAGGCTCCCCAATCTTTATACCCTTTATATCCGTGAACAAATATGATCAGGGGAAGTTTTTTTTGACTGTCTTTATAAAAAGCATCAGCAAGAAAACCTTTTGTTTCTTTATTTTCTAAGTATATATTCTTTTCTATAATCAAATTCATAAAACAAATGGGTTTTACTTAATATTATTTATATTTATAGGATGAATTCAAACTGAAATTTATGAAAAAAACTCTACTTTTTTTATCTTTAATCACATTTTCTTTCATCCTGAGCCAGACGACCAAAAGGGTATTCTTTATTGGAAACAGTTATACTTATGTTAACAATTTACCTGGCCTTATTCAAAGCATTGCTGCATCTAATGGTGATGTATTCGAGCATCACAGCCAGACTCCGGGAGGTGCTACCCTGCAGGATCATGCCAACAATCCGAATGTCACTACAGACATTAATCAGGGAAACTGGGATTACGTGGTATTGCAGGAACAGAGCCAGCTTCCTTCGTTTCCTGATTCGCAGGTACAAAACCAGGTGTATCCTTATGCGCTTCAGCTTTCCAATTTAATTAAAACAGCCAATCCTTGTGGAAATGTTATTTTCTATATGACCTGGGGCCGTAAAAACGGAGATGCTACGAACTGTCCCGGGCTTCCGGCTGTCTGTACCTATCAGGGAATGGACACGCAAATTTATAACCGATACATGGAAATGGCTATGAACAATGAAGGCATTGTCTCTCCTGTAGGTAAAGTCTGGAGAACAATCAGAGAACAAAACCCGGCCATTGAATTGTATGATCAGGACGAATCGCACCCGAGCTACATTGGTTCTATGGCGGCTGCGTATACATTTTATACCATTATTTTCAAAAAAGATCCGACCCAGATTCCTTTTAATGGAAGTCTTACTCCGGCACAGGCTCAGTTGATCAAAGAAATTGTGAAAACAGAGGTCTATAACCAGCCTGGTCAATGGTATGTAACCAACAATGATGTTCACAGCAGATTCACTTATCAGCTTACCGGAGCAGGAACCGTTCAGTTTACTAATACAACACAGAATGCAGCTTCTTATTTATGGGATTTTGGTGATGGTACAACATCTACTTTGGAAAATCCGACGCATACCTATACTGCAGTAGGAAATTATAATGTTAAACTGACAACCGATGCCTGCGGAGCAACAACTACCAAAACAAAACTGGTGGTTATAAATACATTAAATACTGCGGAAACAACTATAGAAAACGGAATTCAAATCTATCCAAATCCGGTTCAAAACCTTATTAACATTATTTCTAAAAAACAATTTGAAGTCGTTTCACTGACAGAAGCATCTGGAAAAATCATTCCCTATCATTTGAATAAGACAGAGGACGGCTGCAGTATTTCACTTCAGCATTTAGCCAGTGGAATTTACTTCCTGAAATATAAAACAGGTGAAAAGGAATTCACTAAAAAAATTATTAAAAAATAAGCTTATTTTTGCTGCATGCAGAATTTAAGAACTGTAACCGTGATGCGTTACATTCTGCCCCTGAGAGAAGGAGGATCTCTTCCGGCTCTGGCAGAAGCTGATGATGATTTTAAATATGTTTTAAAATTCCGTGGTGCAGGCCATGGGGTAAAAATGCTGATCTCCGAACTTTTGGGCGGGAAAATTACCGAAGCTTTGGGACTTAAAATTCCTGAACTTGTTTTCGTTAATCTTGACGCCGATTTCGGAAGAACGGAAGCCGATGAGGAAATACAGGATCTTCTTAAGTTTTCCGAAGGACTGAATCTTGGGCTGCATTATCTTTCCGGTTCTATTACGTATGACCCGGGAGTAAGTATTGACCCGCTTCTCGCTTCTAAAATTGTATGGCTGGATGCATTTATTACCAACATCGACCGTACTTTTAAAAATACGAATATGCTGATGTGGCATAAAGAACTTTGGATCATTGATAATGGTGCTTCGTTCTACTTCCACCACTCCTGGCAGAATTTTGATGCAGCGGCTAAAACGCCTTTCAAATATGTGAAAGATCATGTGCTTCTTCCTAAGGCCAAAATGCTTGACGAAGCGGATAAATTTGCTCATGAAGTTTTGAATGATACTCTTTTCAGAGACATTGTGAATATGATTCCTGGAGACTGGCTGCACTGGAATGATGCCGACGAAACACCGGAAGAAATCCGTGAGATCTATTTTCAGTTTATGAAAACCAGATTAGAAAATTCTCAAATCTTTGTAAACGAAGCGAAAAATGCAAGAGGATAAAATATATGAATATGCGGTAATACGCCTGGTACCTAAAGTTGAAAGAGAAGAATTTTTCAATATCGGGCTGGTGATGTTTTCCAAAAAGGAAAAATTCATCAGAGTGGAATTCTATTTGTGTCCGGACAAATTCAAACTGATGCATAGCAAACTGGATTACAATGATATCATCCACAATCTTGAAAGCTTTCAAAAAATTGCTAACGGTGAGAAAGATGGCGGTCCTATTGCTTTTCTTGATATTCCGGAACGTTTCCGATGGCTGACAGCGGTAAGAAGTTCTGTAGTCCAGACCTCAAGACCTCATCCGGGAAAATCAAAGGATCTGAATGCCACTTTTGGTAAGCTTTTTGAGGAGTTAGTAAAATAACACTCCTTAAAAATTTATTATGAAATTACACATCAACAACATATCAACATACAGGTTTTTCACAAACCTGTTTTTTATTTTATTTTTAAGCTTTACAAATTTATTTTTTTCACAAGACCTACCATTAAGACCAAACAAACCTTCTGCTGTAAAAAGTACATTACTTCCTGAAATTGCAACAGTTTCCGAAGATATCGTGTACAAAACAAACAGAAAGGGCAAACCTCTCGCTCTTGATCTCTATACACCCAAGAATGCCACCACTGAAAAACTTCCGGTATTGATCTACGTTCATGGAGGCGGATGGGTAGAAGGTGACAAAGTGGTAAATGCAGATAATTATCTTGAAACAACTGTAAAAAAACTAATAGACAAACAGTATGCGGTGATCAGTATCAATTATACGCTTTTAAGTGACAGCATTCATTTTCCTCTGCCGTTGGAAGATACCAAAGATGCCATAAGATGGGTAAGAAAAAATGCTGAAAAATATAACCTTGACACCAACAATATCGGACTTTTCGGGGCTTCAGCCGGAGCCCATCTTTCTCTGATGGCAGCCTATACACCAGACAATACTTATCTGGGTAATCCTGAACTTTCCTCTTATTCGGCTAAAGTGAATTATGTGATTGATCATTATGGCCCTGCAGACCTCAACAAACTTTTCCATACAAGATTAGGAACAATTCCGGTGGGAATTATAGGATTAATGTCTAAAAAAATTGTCGGTTTACAGGAAAATCTTGTCAAAGGAATTTCCGGATATAATATCAGAAAAGATCAGGACAGCGCTATTGACTATCTTAAAACGATTTCCCCTGTCTATTTTGTTTCCGGAGGAGTTCCAACTTTAATTGTCCAGGGGAATAATGATAAAATTGTTCCTTTAAGCCAGTCTAAAAAGCTCCACCGAAAATTAAACAGAGCCAAAATACAGAACTCCCTGATCGTCGTTGATGGCGGAGTGCATGGCTTTGGCACTACTGATAAAGCTTATCTGGACCAACTTACAGATAAGATGGTAGATTTTGTTCTTTCACAAAAGAAATAAGATATATATTTATCTATCAGAGCACAACACAAAATCCTATAAATCAAATTAATAACATAAAGAACAAATACAAATTTGCTAGATTGATATACATATTATTACTTTTTCATTGAGAATTAATTACCTTGGCTATTGTTTAAATTATTAACAACAAAAACACCAATAGTTTAATTTTTTATCAACAAAAATAAGCAGTATGGAATCTTTAAACAATATCAATGCACTTACGCTCATCTTTGTATCTGTTCTTCTTTTTGCGATAGCTTACCGTTTTTACGGTATTTTCATTGCCAATAAAGTTCTCCGGCTTAATGACGGGAATACAACACCTGCTGTAGAATTTGCAGATGGTAAAGATTATGTGGCTACCAATAAAAATGTACTTTTCGGGCATCATTTTGCAGCTATTGCTGCTGCCGGGCCTTTGGTAGGACCTGTTCTTGCTGCACAGTTCGGATATCTTCCGGGAGCTTTATGGATATTGATAGGATGCGTACTGGGAGGTGGGGTTCATGATATGATTGTTCTTTTTGCTTCAGTGAGACATAAAGGGCAAAGTCTAGCCACGATTGCTTCCAAAGAAATCGGGAAAGCAACGGGTACGGTAGCAGGTTTTGCGATCCTCTTCATTTTGATTCTTACACTGGCAGGTCTATCTTTAGCTTGCATCAACGCGATGCACGAAGCTTCATGGTCTCTTTTCACCGTTGTGATTACCATGCCTATTGCTATCATTATGGGGCTGATTATGCGTTATAAAAAGAATAGTGTCCTGTTTGCAAGTATTTTGGGAGGTATTCTTTTGGTTGCAGGAATTATCGGAGGGCACAGCCTTATGCAGAATCCTACAATGAATAATTTATTTTCATGGGATATTAAAACCATCTCTATAGCGATTCCTCTGTATGGATTTATTGCTTCGGTATTACCCGTATGGCTTCTTTTGGTTCCCAGGGATTATCTATCGACTTATTTAAAAATAGGAACGATTATCATGCTGGCTATAGGGGTAATCGTTATCCATCCAACGATACAGATGCCGGCTATCACAGCATTTGTGAATGGTGGCGGCCCTATTATTGGTGGTCCGGTGCTTCCTTTTATTTTCATTGTAATTGCCTGCGGAGCGATTTCCGGGTTCCATGCGGTGATTGCTACGGGAACCACTCCAAAAATGCTGAATAAAGAAAGAGAAATTCTTTTTGTTGGTTACGGAGCCATGCTGGTAGAAGGCTTCGTGGCATTGATGGCACTTATTGCTGCATGTACGCTGATGCCGGGTGATTATTTTGCGATCAACACACCCAAAGAAGCCTATGATTCATTTCTTGCGGCGCATCCTTCCCTGCACGGGGTAGATATTGATTATTACTCCCAGAAAATAGGTATTGATCTGTATGGCAGAACCGGAGGTGCAGTATCTCTGGCTGTGGGAATGGCCCATATCTTTAATAAAATCCCGTATATGGATCAGTTGACGGCTTATTGGTATAATTTTGCCATTATGTTTGAAGCAGTATTTATTCTTACTGCCATTGATGCAGGAACAAGAGTCGGACGCTTCTTCTTACAGGAAATGCTGGGGTCCGTAGTTCCAAAGTTTAATGATAAAAACTGGATTCCGGGAATCATTATCAGCAGTCTTCTTTTCACTTTTGCCTGGGGATATCTGGTATATACAGGAAATGTAAACAGTATCTGGCCGTTATTCGGAATCAGTAACCAATTGCTGGCAGCCTGCGGGCTTATTGTCTGTACAACGATGCTGATCAGAATGAACAGGGGAAAATATGCTTTATGCTCGGCTATTCCGGGTGTATTCATGGCTGGAATTACCTTCTGGGCGGGTTATATTCAGGTGACCGCCATTTACATTCCTAAAGGGCAGTATTTGCTGGCTGCTTTAGCGGTGACAGCCATGGTTCTGATGCTTATTGTATTTGCAGGAGCTTTCAGAAAGTGGTATCAGCTGCTTCAAATCAAAACAACTGAAATTGACCATTATGGTGAACCAGTGAAAGAACTGGTAGAAAGATAAAATTCAAATTTTATACAGAAAAAACAGTTCAGGATTTCTGAACTGTTTTTTTAAGCATTATCTTTTGTTTTATTTAAAAATTGAAATTCAATCTTGCAAAAACATATCTTCCATTCTGCCCAAACTGTGAAGTAGATCTTGAATAGATGAATTGGTCATTATTGGTAGAAGCGGTAAGGTTTTTCGTTGGATAGATATCAAACAAATTGTTTACTCCTAAAGTCAGTCCTACATTTTTAGTAAACTGATAAGCAGCAGATAAATCCGTAATGATCTTATCTCCGATCTGCTGATGTTCGTTAAAATCAATGATTCCGTCTCCGTTTACATCAATAATATCAGCACCTGTTACTTTTCCGAAATAGGTATTTCTGAGATATAAACTTGCATTCTTCCATGAAAGGGTGTGAGAAAGACTCGCTTTTACTCTAGGCACAGCCTCTTCAAGATATACTCTTGATTTTTCAGAAAAATAAATCTTTTCAAGCGAAGGAGACTGCAGCAGCCCGGCCGAATGAATTTCTCCTACCTGTTTGGTTTGGTTCAGATTAATCGCAAAGTTATTGTCCAGTTTAAATCCTGAAAACCTTGCATTATGTGAAATTACCACATCTAAACCTTTTGTTTCTGTATCGATAGCATTTGTGAAGAACTGGGCACCATTCACATTTAATTTATCATATTCTTTTTGTGCATCTGAAGGTACATCTTTTCTTAAAAACTGATCAGTAAGAATGATACGGTTATCAATTCTCGTAAAATATCCGTCCGCGGTAAAGCTAAGCCCGGCCGAAGGAATTCTGTAAGTAAATCCTACACTTGCTGATTTGGAAGTTTCCTGCTTCAGTTTTGGCATACCCAGCAGTCCTGCCAGCTGAGAATCATTACTGAAAGTTCCTACTTCCAACAGTTGATTATTGGTGAACAACGTAGAGGTTACATTATAATAGATCTGGTGGATAGATGGTGCTCTGAATCCTGTAGATCCCGCAAATCTTACATTGAAATTAGGAGCTACTTTGATTCTTGAAGCCAGTTTATAATTGAATGTAGATCCAAAATCCGAATAGTTTTCATATCTCGCCGCTGCATCTACCAATAACCAATTGGTAAAGTTGAATTCAACATCTGCATACGCTGCTACCGACTGTCTGTTTTTATCGACTGCATTTCCAGGCCTGAATCCGTTGAATACCTGAGAACCTCCCGGCAAGGGTTGTCCAAAAAAGTCTGTGGCTCTCTGGCTTGGATCTCCGTTCCAGATATTTCCAAACTGGTCATATGTCTGATAGGAAGCTTCTTCTCCTTGGGTAATTTTAAAATTCTCATAACGGTGCTCACCTCCAAAGGCTACATTAATTCCTTCCCATACATCATATTTCTTAGAAAAATCTAAATTGATCGTATTTTGAGAAAATCTTAAACCACCTGCATTAAACTCCCTTGGTGAAGCAAAACGCAAAGAGGTATTTCCTGTATTCTGAATATTATAGGTAAATGAATTCTGTCCGTACGTATTACTGAAATCAATATTCCAGCCTTCCCATTTTCCTTTGATTCCCGCTGCCAATGAGATATCCTGAATATCTGTTCCGATCTGTGGAAGATAACCGTTAGGATACAATCCCGTAAACGTTCTGCTTTCTCTCGGTCTTCTGTAAAATCCTCCGGAAGTTCCATGTCTTAAACTGTATCCTCCAAAAGTATATACTTTCCAGTTATCACTTACAGGAATTTCAGCATTCACAAAAAGCTGGTGATTGTTAAGTTTAGACTGTCCTACCTGCATATTAAAATCCTTTCTGACCTGTCCTCTGTAAGCCAGTTCCTGATCTGTCACATCGGCACTCAATAAAGACCAAAGTCCTTTCTGAAGAACATTTCCTGAAGCATCCGTAATGTCTTTAAATGTATTTGCATTTTGTATGTCAGAGAGCTGAGTTGCACTAAAATAGTTCACTCCCTGAGCATACTGATGTACATAATCAATAATCTGCTGTGAATTGGGAGTATTATTTATATTGGTAAAAAGAGAAGAAAGATTGACTCCGTCATTCAAGGCACGTTGTTCTATCGCATTATAAGCATTGTAGATTTTTCCACTTTCAGTACCGGCGCGGTAGGTAGGATTTCTGAATTGTGAAGACCAGGTAATATTAAAGAACCCTCCTTTGGTTCCGATTTTATTTCCATAGTTCAAATCCAGCTGAATATTCTGACCGTCAAAATCTCCGGTATGATCATTAGCCGTTGGCGTAAGGTTTCCTCCATAGCTTATCTGTCCTGCCAGTTTTCCTGTATCTCTTTTCAGGTCAAGGTTGATAACACCGGCAATGGCATCAGATCCGTATTGTGCGGCAGCTCCGTCTCTTAATACTTCAATCCTGTTCAAAGCGAAAGATGGAATGGCATTCAAATCGGTTCCTACGGTACCTCTTCCAGGTGTTCCGTTGACGTTCACCAATGCTGAAGTATGTCTTCTTTTTCCATTCACCAAAACCAAAACCTGGTCTGGCCCCAAGCCTCTCAGCTGTGCAGGATCCAGGTGATCTGTTCCATCTGAATTCGTTTGAATGGTAGAAGTAAATGAAGGAGCAACCGCATTCAGAATCTGCCCGATATTGGTTTGCGGGAGTATAACTGAAGATTCTTTAACATTAAATACATCTACAGGAACCGGACTATCTGTTTTGGATCTCGCCCCGGCTCTGGAACCCAGTACGACTACTTCTTCTACATTATTGGTTTTTATGGTGTCTTTATTTGCTTTTATGCTGTCTTTTTCCTGTCCATAAGTAAATACACCGAGGAAAAATAAAACAGAGGCCGAAAGAATAGTTTTCTTATTTTTCATAGTTTAGAATTTTGATAACATTTATGTTTTTACAGGGTGCAAATGTAAAATTTATTTATTAGTCTACAAAACAGATAGACTTTGTTTTTATAAAAAATAGTTATCGTTTCTTTCTATCCCTTATTTAAAGTTATGATAATTTAAGAACATTTCAATAAAAAAACATTGTTTTATAGAAGGTTAACAGTAAAATAAATTTTGAAAAAACGCTATGTGCGCTAAGAAATTCTTACTTAGTGATTATTTTTACGATCGCAACGGCACCTCCGTTCAGCAATAAAAAATCATCTCTGCTAAGTGAAACGCCCTTGCGAAAAAAAAAAATAGCAGATCCAGATAATCACATTGCGAACTTTGTATTTAAAAATAAAAACGGATCCAAAAATTGAATCCGTTTCTTTGCATCTTTATTTTTAAATTTAAATCTTAGTCAGTTTAGCATATTTCAGGATCAGATTTTTTTCTCCTTCATGCATGAAAACTACTTTTGCTTTGATATTCTGAGGATCTGTTCCATCCAGGAAAGTCACTTCTCCAATTCCGAAACGATCGTGTCTCACTTTATCACCCACTTCAATATCCTGAGAAGAAGCTCCGCTTGGATTGATAATTTTAGCCGTACTTACCGGTTTCAGTTTTCTGACTTCAGGAGCAGGTTTGGAAGTATCTCCTCTGTCGATGGTCTTTTTCTCAACCTTTTTGAAAGATCTCATTTCAGATGGATGCTCATCAAAGATATTGGATTTCACTCCTGAATTATTGATAAACCTTTTTTCCAAAGCCGGATTAAGGAATTCAATATATTCATCATCAATTTCGCTTAAGAATCTTGAAGGTTCAGCATCTGTAATTTTTCCCCATTGAAAACGGGAAACCGCATAAGAAAAGAAGGCTTGTTTTTCCGCTCTTGTCAATGCCACATAGAATAATCTTCTCTCCTCTTCCAGGTCTTCTCTGGTTGCAGAGCTCATAAAGCTAGGGAAAAGGTTTTCTTCAAGTCCTACCAGGTGAACCACCGGGAACTCCAGCCCTTTTGAAAGGTGAATCGTCATTAAAGAAACCATGTCATCTTCCAGATCTTTATCCTGGGTATCTGCAGAAAGGGCAATATTTTCAAGGAAGTTGGAAAGACTAGGATCTCCGTCCTCAAGCTGCATCTGTTCTTCAATGAAACCCTGCATGGAGTTCATCAATTCCTGAACGTTTTCTACTCTGGAAATTCCTTCCGGAGTCTGATCATCTTTTAAAAACTTGATTAAACCGCTTCGCTTTGCCACTTCCATAGCCACGCTGTAAGCTGTTTCTGTTTTCAGTAATACCTGAAAAGCTTTGATCATGGACCAGAAATCGTTCAGTTTGTTTAAAACTCCGTTGTTCAGGCCTAACTGCGGTGCATACATAGGAAGGTTCTCCAACACTTTTGAAACTGCAATATTATGAGCATCTGCAAAAACGATCAGCTTATTCTGAGTAGTTTCTCCAATTCCTCTTGCAGGATAATTGATAATCCTCATCAATGCTTCAGAATCATTTTCATTGATCAGAAGACGAAGGTATCCAATAAGGTCCTTTACTTCTTTTCTTTGGTAGAAAGAAAGACCTCCATACACTTTGTACGGAATATTTTTACGTCTCAGCGCATCTTCAAAAGCACGCGTCTGAGAATTGGTTCTGTATAAGATGGCAAAATCACTGTATTTTCTCTGGTCGCGGTTACGAAGTTCCCAGATATTTCCTGCCACAAAATTCGCTTCATCAGCATCGGAAAGGGAACGGTATATTTTGATCTTGTCTCCTTCTTCATTATCACTGAAAACATTTTTCTTAAACTGCTGAAGGTTTTTAGCAATAACAACATTAGCCGCATTTACAATATTCTGGGTGGAACGGTAATTCTGCTCCAGAGATACCGTTATAGCATCCGGATAATCTTTTTTAAAGTTTAAGATATTGTAGATATTCGCTCCACGGAAAGAGTAGATAGACTGCGCATCGTCTCCTACCACACAGATATTTTCAAATTTCGAAGCCAGAGCTTTTACAATAAGATACTGAGAATGGTTGGTATCCTGGTACTCATCTACCATAATATATCTGAACCTGTCCTGATATTTGGCCAATACTTCCGGAAAGCGGGTCAAAAGTTCATTGGTTTTCAACAAAAGATCATCAAAATCCATAGATCCGTTTCTGAAACACTGGTCTACATATTTCTGATAAATCTGCCCGATGAATTTCATATTCGCTTTTTCATCCGCTTCCATGAGTTCCGGATTGTTGAAATAAGCTTTTACCGTAATCAGGTTATTTTTATAAGTCGAGATTCTTGCCTGAACTTTTTTAGGTTTATAAAGATCGGCATCAATATTCATATCCTTCAGTACTTTTTTAATCACATTCAGGGCATCCTGCTGATCATAGATGGTAAAATTGGAAGGATATCCGAGATAATGGGCTTCAATTCTCAGAATTCTTGCAAAAACCGAGTGAAAGGTTCCCATCCAAAGGCTTCTTGCATTGCTGTCTCCTACTACCTTCGCAATACGTTCTTTCATCTCACGTGCCGCTTTATTGGTAAAGGTAAGCGCCAGAATATTGAAAGGGTCTATTCCATTGTGTATTAAATGGGCAATACGCATAGTCAATACACGCGTTTTACCGGAACCAGCTCCGGCAAGCACCATCAGAGGTCCCTGTAAAGAGGTAACGGCTTCATATTGTGATTCGTTGAGTCCTTTCAAATAGTCCATACAGCAAAAAAATTTGGGAACACAAAATTAAGGTATTCAGAGGAGAATTCAAACTTTCATAGAGAAGTTAGGGATATGAAGCATTAAGACTGTATTGATAGCATTTGTCAATGGTCAATTTTGCTTCGCAAGTAAATCGTAAATGGTTATTCTTAATCTCAAATCCCGCAACCCGAATCACGTAACCTCATTGATAAGCGAAGCGAATTCACCATTCACTACTCACATTTACCTATCTATTTTATACATTCTGTAACATTTAATTCACTTTTCATACTAATTGGTAAACAATTTCTAAATTTTATGAAAAAGCGACTTCTTTCTGCTGCTGCCGTAGCTTTCTTCGGGCTCATGCTGAATGCACAGCAAATCAAATTCGAAGAGTATGACCTTCCCAATGGTCTGCATGTAATTCTTCATCAGGATAATTCGGCACCGGTGGTAACGACAGGTGTAATGTATCATGTAGGTGCAAAAGATGAAGTAAAAGGCAGAACAGGTTTTGCTCACTTCTTTGAACACCTTTTATTCGAAGGAACTCCTAACATCAAGAGAGGAGACTGGTTTAAAATCGTTTCTTCAAACGGAGGGCAGAACAACGCCAACACGACCAATGACAGAACGTATTACTATGAAACATTCCCTTCCAACAATGAACAGCTTGGTCTTTGGATGGAGGCAGAAAGAATGCGTCACGCTGTTATCAACCAAATTGGTGTAGATACCCAGAGAGAGGTTGTAAAAGAAGAGAAAAGATTAAGAATGGATAACCAGCCTTATGGGAATCTTTTCACGACTATTCAGAAAAATTTATTCACAAACCACCCATACAACTGGCCGACAATCGGTTCAATGGAAGATTTAAACTCTGCTAAACTAGAGGAATTCCAGGCGTTTTATAAAAAATATTACGTTCCGAATAATGCTACTTTAGTGGTTGCAGGAGATATCAAACCCGAGCAGACAAAAAAATGGATCGAAACCTACTATGGAGGCATTCCAAAAGGAACCCTTTATCCAAAAGATTTCCCGAAAGAAACACCTATCACTCAGGAAAAAGAAGTAACTGCTACAGATCCCAACATCCAGCTTCCGGCTTATGTGTTCGCATATAGAACTCCGGCTAACAAAGAGAAAGATGCTTATGTTTTAGATATGCTTTCTTCTTATTTAAGCAGCGGTAAATCTTCGGTTTTATATAAAAAATTAGTAGACCAGGACAAAAAAGCACTTCAGGTGGCTGCTTTCAACCAGGGACTTGAAGATTACAGTATTTTTGCCTTCTTCGCAATTCCAATGGGACAAACTACAAAACAGGCTTTACAGACTGACATTGATGCTGAAATCAAAAAGCTTCAGACTACTTTAATTTCTGAAGAGGATTATCAAAAACTTCAAAACCAGTACGAAAACCAGTTTGTAAATGCCAATTCAAGCATTCAGGGAATTGCCGCTTCATTGGCAACCAACCACGTATTGATGGGTGATACGAATCTGATCAACAAAGAAATCGACATTTACAGATCTATCACAAGACAGGATCTTCAAAATGCTGCTAAAAAGTATCTTAATTCCAACCAAAGAATAATCATCAATTACGTACCTGAGAAAAAGTAATCATGTTCAACTTTCAGGTTACCTTATGATTATTAAAAATTAAATTTTTACAAATGAAAAAGCAATTAACATATATAGCTGCAGCATTTTTCTTTACAGGAATGGTTTCAGCACAAAAAATAGATCTTAATGCAATGCCAAAACCAGGACCTACTCCTGCGATTAACATTGCGAAGCCAAAAACTTTCCAGCTAAGCAACGGCCTTACGGTAATGGTGGTTGAGAACAACAAATTACCAAGAGTAAGTGCCAGCCTTTCTATGGACAGACCTCCATACAACGAAGGAGCAGTAACCGGAGTAAGCGAAATTATGGCTGAGCAGTTCGAAAACGGAACTACCAATATCAGCAAAGATGACTTCAACAAAAAAGTGGATTATCTTGGAGCAAACCTTAATTTCTCTTCGGGAGGTGCTTCTGCCAATTCGCTTTCAAAATATTTCCCTGAAGTTTTAGGTTTAATGGCTGATGCCATCATTAATCCTAAATTCTCTGCTGAAGAAATTCAAAACTCTAAGGAGAGAACGATTGAAGGATTAAAAGCTGACGAAAAAAATGCTTCTTCTATTGCTGAAAGAGTATCCAACGCTTTGATGTATGGAAAAAATACTTCAAGAGGTGAGTTTGAAACGGTTGAATCTATCAACAAAATCCAGCTTGCTGACGTACAAAATGTTTATAAAAAATACTACGCTCCGGATAATGCTTATTTAGTAATTGTAGGAGACGTAAAGTTTGACCAGGTAAAACCTTTGATCGAAAAAGCTTTCAGTGGCTGGAAAAAAGCAAACACTCCTATTACACCATTGGAACCTGCTTCTAACGTTGCCAAAACGGAGATCAATGTAGTAGACGTTCCTTCGGCTGTACAGTCTGTTGTTTCTTTAAACAACCTGAACACCCTGAAAATGAAAGACGCCAACTACTTCCCTGCTACAATCGCCAATTACATCCTTGGTGGTGGCGGTGAAGCCAGACTTTTCATGAACCTTCGTGAGAAAAACGGATTTACCTATGGGGCTTACTCAGAAATGGTGGCCAGCAAGTATTCTCCACAATTCTCTGCGAGTGCAAGTGTAAGAAATGAGGTTACAGACAAAGCCGTTAAGGAATTCATGAATGAACTTAATGCGATTTCTACCATAAAACCAGAAGAATTAGCGAACGCTAAAGCTAAATTAAAAGGAGCTTTCATTCTTGCCCTGGAACAACCTGCCAATATCGCAAGATTTGCTTTAAACCTGAAGGTTCAGGATTTACCTGCTGATTTTTATACCAATTACTTAAAATCTATTGATAAGGTAACTGCAGCAGATGTTTCCAATGCTGTAAAAGCTACAATTTTGCCCAACCAGAGCAGAATTTTCATCGCTGGTAAGGCATCTGATATTTCTGAAGGATTGGAAAAACTGGGTTATCCTGTAAAATATTTCGATAAAGAAGCCAACCCCGTTGCAAAACCAACTGTACAAAAAGTGGATGCCAATGTAACCGTTGCATCTGTTGTTGACAAATACATCAATGCTATCGGAGGAAAAGCTAATCTGGCGAAAATCACTTCTTATACAACCAACGCCTCAATGTCTATGCAAGGACAAAACATCGATTTTAAAATCGTTAAAGCACAGGGCGGAAAAGAGCTTACCACGGTAACGGCAATGGGACAGGTTGTTCAGAAGCAGGTATTCGACGGGAAAACCGGCTATTCTATGCAAATGGGACAAAAGGTTGACATCACACCGGAGGAAATTGCCGAAAAACAAAAAAATCCTGAGATTTTCGAAGAATTGGGATTTGCAAAATCTCCCGATTATAAATTAGGAGGAATTGAGAAAATTGGCGGGGAAGATTCTTATGCTATTAAAGGTGGAAATACAACCTATTACTACAGTGTGGCAACGGGATTAAAAACCGGAGAGACTAAAAAAATAAAAGCTAAAGGTCAGGAAATGACCATTCCGACAACCTACTCTAATTACAAAGATGTAGAAGGCGTAAAAATGCCTTTCACGATCTCTGTAAGCCAGATGGGAATGGATATGACCATGACTGTAAAGTCTTATGAGATCAATAAGGCTACAGATGCTGATTTTAAATAATAACATCCTATTTTTATAGAAAAAACGGCAACAAATGTTGCCGTTTTTATTTTTATCAACATTTGGCGATATCTTTTTTTGTAATTCAGTAAAAAAAGATTAAATTTGCCCATTCAAAAAGATATCAGAATTAATGGATACTATATTTACACTATTGATGGTTCTTATTATGATTGCCAGTGTCTTATTGGTAATTATTGTTATGGCACAAAATCCAAAAGGAGGAGGCCTTTCCAGTACATTCGGAGGTGCATCATCTGCACAGTTCGGGGTACAGAGAACCAATGATTTCATGGAAAAAGCAACATGGACTCTGGGCGGAACTATCATCGTTCTTATCCTTTTAAGCGTTGTTATTACAGGTAAGCCTTCTCAGGCACTTCCTACACAACAGCCTGCTAAGAAAGAAGCTCCGGCAAAACAGTCAGCTCCTGCTTCTTCCACAACTACTCCGGCACAGACTCCTGCACCGGCAAAATAAGAAGAATATCATCTTACATACAACAAAAGCAACTCAGATTGAGTTGCTTTTTTATTTTAACCTGATCTTTTCAATCTGATGCCGAAGCTTTAATCCTGCCTTTAAAAATGAATACTGTACAGGCTTCGATTCTTTATAATATTTATCAATAAAGATCTGCATGGCTCCGTAAAATCTGTTGAGGTATACTTCATCTTTAATGGTACTTTCCCCTTTGTGATGAAGAATTGAAACTTTCCCGTAATAGAAGTTTTGATATCCGTTTCTTAAAAAGGTATAACAAAGATCAATATCTTCTCCATACATAAAATAAGCTTCATCCAATCCTCCTATTCTCTCGTAAACGTCTTTTTTAGCCAATAAAAATGCTCCGGTGATTACTTCCACTTCAGCAATAGCATTTTCTTCTATATCGTTTCTGTAATAGGATTTCGAGTTGTTCTTTTTAAAATTGGTAAACAGCTTTTCAAATGAATTGAACATATCCGGAACCGATCGCTTGCTTTCAGGAAGAAAATTTCCTCCGGCATCATGCATTCTTACTCCCAGACATCCGAATGAAGGCTGTGCATCTGCAAAATCCAGCAGTTCTTTCATATAAAACCCTTCAAATTCAGTATCAGGATTCAAAAGCAAAATATATTCTCCTTTTGCCTTCCGGACAGCCTGGTTATTTGCTTTTGAAAACCCGCCATTTGTTGCAGAAGATATAAAATGTACGTTGGGAAATTCAGAAATAAGATCTCGCCATGAGCTATCCGCAGAAGCATTATCAATGACAATCACCTCATAATCTATATCCTGTACATACTTCCGGAGCGACAGTAGGCAGCTTCTGAGCAATTGGGTAACATTATAATTAACAATAATAACGGACAACTTCATATTAATCCTTTTCGTTGTAAGGCAGTCTGTTGATAATAGATCTTCCTAAAGAAATTTCATCTGCATATTCCAGTTCATCTCCCACAGAAATTCCTCTTGCAATGCTGGAAAAATTCACATTGAAATTTTTAAATTTCTTGTAAATATAATAGGCAGTGGTATCTCCTTCCATCGTAGCACTCAGAGCAAAAATAAATTCCTTTACCTGTCCGTCATTCAGTTTCTTTTCTATGCTTGGAATATTCAGCTGGCCTGGCCCTACTCCTTCCATGGGAGAAATTTTCCCGCCAAGAATCAGATATTTCCCGGTGTATTTTCCTGTATTTTCTATAGCAATCACATCCCGTACATCTTCAACAATACAAATCAGTTCACCATTTCTCTTTTCATTGCTGCATATTTCACAGATGTCAAAATCCGAAAAATTATGACATTCTTTGCAGTACTTTATTTCATTAACAAGATTAATCAGGGAGTTGCCAAGGCTTACAGCTCTGGAATTGGGCTGCTTCAGCAAATGTAATGCTAATCTCAAAGCCGTTTTCCTGCCAATTCCAGGCAGCCCGGAAATTTCATCTACTGCCTTTGCCAATACTTTACTAGGGTAATCCATAAGTACAAAAATAAGGATTAAAGTTGATAATTGATAGTGAATAATGAATCGTCGATTCGCTTCGTTTGTGAATTTGTATAAAGTGATTATTGACTATTGGCTTTGCGCAGCAAAAATTGACTATTGACCATGAGGTTAATGTCCCATTATGATATTTTATATTTCCCGTGTATCTGAGGACACTAAAAAAACCTTTATATTTGCGGCTTAAATTAAATATGAAAAAAATAAACTGATATGGTACTTAACAATCTTAATTATCCTCTGGATTTCAAATTCAAAATCACTACTTTAGCAAGTGACTTCAACATTACTGACAAAAACGGAAATTATGTGGCATATGTCCGTCAGAAAATGTTCAAGTTAAAAGAAGATGTTATTGTTTTTAATGATGAAAGCAAGTCTAAGGAACTTTTCAGAATTAAAGCTAACCAATGGATTGATTTCAACGCTTCTTATTCTTTGAACGACCTCATCGACAACAAAAACTTCGGCAGGCTGGCAAGAAAAGGAATGCGTTCTCTGTGGAAAGCAAGTTATGATATCCTGGATGCACATGATCAGCCTAAGTTTAAAATTCAGGAAGATAGTGCATGGGTAAGATTCTGGGACAGCTTTGTAGGAGAACTTCCTATCATCGGGATGTTTACAGGATATTTCCTTAATCCGTCCTATACTGTGACAGGGATTGATGGAAAGGCTTATTTTAAGCTAAAAAAAATGCCTTCATTCTTCGGAAGAAGATTTCAGCTGGACAGACTGATCGATATTGATGATGAGGAAGAAAGCCTGGTAATCCTTTCTTTATTGATGATGACACTTCTTGAAAGAGCAAGAGGATAAACAAATAATAAAACCACAAAGACATGAAATATGTAATCATTGTATTTTCCGCATTTCTACTGGTAGCCTGTAAAAAGCAAAAAGAAACTGTGTCAGGTTCTGCTCCTGCTGATTCTTTACATATCACTAAAGATACTGCTTCTATCGGACCTTCTTCAGGAAATATTCTGGTGGGAACCATTCCGTTTCCAAAAGAAATCAAAGAATGTTCCTGCTATTTTGCAGCCAGCAAATCTGATTTTGAAAATGAAAGATATATCTATGCGGATGATGCCGGAAAAACAGCATACATGATGCTTGACGGTAAAAGACTGGCGATGAACCTCATTTCATCAAGTGACATGGAAGTAGATGAATTGCTGACCAAGGAAATAGAAAATGATGATTATAAAATTTCTGTAAAAGGTAAAAAAATAAAGGGCGAAGAAGCTTTGCTGTTTGAAGGAACTCTGACTATAGAGAAACCGGACGGAACTACATTTACCACTCCGATCTATGGAGAATGCGGATGTTAATAAAGCTAAATCCTACAAAAATGCTTCTGTATCTCACGGAAGCATTTTTTATTTCGTAAATTTGAGAAAAATAAATTTCAATGGAATTATCTAATATAGAACCGCAGATTATATGGAAAAATTTCTCCAGATTAAATGCTGTTCCAAGACCTTCAAAAAAGGAGGAAAAAGTAATAGCTTTTATCAAAGGATTTGGTGAAAATTTAGGACTGGAAACTACGGTAGATGAAGTAGGAAACGTTATTATTAAGAAACCGGCCACGGCAGGAATGGAAAACCGTAAATCGATCGTGCTTCAATCGCACCTTGATATGGTTTGCCAGAAAAACAATGATGTGAATTTCGATTTTGAAACGGAAGGAATCAAAATGGAAATTGATGGTGACTGGGTTAAGGCTAAAGGAACTACTTTGGGCGCTGATAATGGTTTAGGAGTAGCAACCATCATGTCTATCCTTGAGAGTTCAGATATTCCACACCCTGCATTGGAAGCTCTTTTCACGATTGATGAAGAGACCGGAATGACAGGTGCTTTAGGATTAAAACCAGGACAATTGACAGGACAAATCCTATTGAATCTTGATACGGAAGAGGATGATGAAATTGATATCGGCTGTGCAGGAGGTGTAGACGTGACAATCACTCAAACCTATGCTGCAGAAGCTTCAAAAGGACAAATTGTAAGACTTGAAGTAAAAGGTCTTCAGGGAGGACACTCCGGAATGGATATCCATAAAGGTTTCGGAAATGCCAATATCATTCTGGGAAGACTTCTTTACAGCGGATTGGACAACCAAAATATTGAACTGGTTTCTATCGACAGCGGAGGTTTGAGAAACGCTATTCCAAGAGAAGGAGTTGCTATAATCTCAGTGAGAAATGCTCAGGAGTTTATTGAAAATGTAACGGTTCTTAAAAAAGAGATCTTAGAAGAATTTGCTGCTGTAGAACCGGGAATCCAGATCAATATTGAAAACTCTACGTCTTCCGACAAAGCTATTTCAGAAGCAGATTCCAGAAAAGTGATCCTTACTTTAAAGGCTCTTCACAACGGAGTTTACAGAATGAGCCCGGACGTAAAAGATCTTGTAGAAGCGTCCAACAATGTAGCAAGAGTAGAACTGAAAGGTGGAGAACTTAAGATCTTAAACCTTACGAGATCTTCTGTAGATTCTTCCAAATATTCAGTGGCAGAACAATTGAAATCGGTAGCAGAGCTTGCTGGAATGAATGTTGAATTCAGCGGTTCATATCCTGGATGGAAGCCAAAACCTGGTTCAGAGATTGTACAGCTGATGGAGAAACTTTATATTGAAAAGTTCACTGAAAAACCTCATGTAGTAGCATGCCACGCAGGTCTTGAATGTGGTATCATCGGTGCCAACTATCCTGAAATGGAAATGGTAAGCTTCGGACCTACTATCAGAGGCGCACACTCTCCTGATGAAAGAGCGAATATTCCTTCAACTCAGAAATTCTGGAGCTTCCTGAAAGATATTTTAGCAAATATCCCTCAGAAATAGAACATTAAAATAATTATATTAATATCCAAAGTCTTATGATTTTGGATATTTTTAGTTTTAGTCTGAATATATTTATTTAATTATAAAAGTGCTTCGACAGGCTCAGCATGGTATCTCTAATACTAACTGCTTTTTTAGAGATAATTTTTAGCAGCGTCATGCTGAGCTTGTCGAAGCATCCCAACAATAGAATAAAAAAACAAATCATATACAATGAAAAGTATCACCATATTCTGCGGCTCAAGCTTTGGTTCGCAAGACATTTACAAAGAACAGGCATTTTTATTGGGACAAACTTTAGCTCAACAAGGCATACAGCTTATATATGGCGGTGCTGATGTTGGTTTGATGGGAACTATAGCAGACGGAGCATTGACCGAAGGAGGCAAGGTTATTGGAGTCCTTCCCCACTTTTTACAATCTAAAGAAATTGCCCACAAGAACCTGACAGAACTTATCATCGTGGAGACTATGCACGAAAGAAAAACCAAAATGAATGAACTTTGTGATGGAGTTATCGTTCTTCCCGGCGGCTATGGTACATTGGAAGAGTTTTTTGAGATGATCACCTGGGCACAGCTGGGGCTTCACAAAAAACCGATAGGAATTTTGAATATTGACGGATTTTATGATGATCTGATCAATCTGGTTCAAACCATGGTCGATAAAGGATTTTTAAAGCAGGTAAACAGAGATATGCTGCTGATCAGCGATACCATTGATGGCCTGCTGGAAAAGATGAGAAATTATCAGGCGCCTACAGTTGGGAAATGGATTTCTAAGGAGGAAATTTAAGTTTTATAGTCTTTCATATGAATAACTACAACGTTAATAAAGAAATGCTTGGAGTTGCCACAGCATTTGTAACTATATTCGTTATTGTTCCTGCTCTTTCCTCTTATTTTATGGAAGATTGTAAGACTGCGATGGAAAGAGTCAAGAAGCAAAAATGTAAAATGAGAGTTGAAAGTATTGAAGGTATAAAATCTCTTAAATTAAAGGGAACTATTTCTGAAAGCAATCAGCCTTGTGAATGTTATGACAACGGCCAATGGTGGATTTCCTATAAAGATGAAATAGAACCGGGAGATTACTTTATAAAGAATGAAGGTGAAAGTTACTTAGAAATCATTAAAGAAGACACTCTAATCAGACACGAGTATATATGTTCTCAGAAATAAATATAAAAACAAAACCCGTCCGAAAAATCCGGACGGGTTTCTTATTAAGATTAAAAAATATTTTCTAAGGATAAGGAGCAATTTCCACTTCGAGCCCTTCCATAGCATCGGCAATATGTAACTGACATCCTAATCTGCTGTTGTCTTTCACGTGGAAAGCTTCAGCCAGCATGGCATCTTCTTCATCTCCCATTGGTTCCAGACCCGGATCATTGATTACATATACCTGGCATGAAGCGCACATCGCCATTCCTCCGCATACCCCAATAGTACCTTCTTCTGCCAATTCATAGGAACGGATAATTTCCATTAAATTCATGGACATATCCGTAGGCGCTACGACATCATGGGTTACCCCTTCTCTGTCGGTGATTTTAATATTAACGTCTGACATAATTCTGCAAAATTAGTCAATTTTTTTCACAACTGCCTTCTCAGCTTCTTTACGGCTTCCGTCAAATCCGTCTACACCACTTACCGTTGTATATTTTAATACGAATTTTTTACCAGGATTTAGTCTGTTGTACACACTCTGACACATTAAAGTAGCTTCGTGGAAACCACAAAGGATCAACTTCAGTTTTCCAGGGTATGTATTGATATCTCCAATAGCATAGATACCATCAATGTTAGTTTGATAATCAAGAGCATTGTTTACAACGATTGCATTTTTCTCGATATTCAGTCCCCAGTTTCCGATCTCACCCAATTTTGGTGTTAATCCGAATAAAGGAATGAAATAATCTGTTTCAATATCGTAAGCTTCCTGTCCTTCTACTTCTACAGTGATTGCTTCTACTTTTCCGTCACCTTTAATACCGATAACTTCTGCAGGCGTAATTAATTTGATTTTCCCCTGGTTTTTCAGATCCTGAACTTTCTCTACAGAATCCAAAGCTCCCCTGAACTCGTTTCTTCTGTGGATCAATGTTACTTCACTGGCAACGTTAGAAAGGAAGATACTCCAGTCTAACGCAGAGTCACCTCCACCAGCAATCACCACTTTTTTATTTCTGAAGTGTTCAGGTTCTTTAACGAAATATTCAAGGCCTTTTTCTTCATAATCAGCAATATTTTCAAACGTAGGTTTTCTTGGCTCAAAAGTTCCTAAACCTCCTGCGATGGCAATCGCTTTACATCTGTGAACGGTTCCTTTGTTGGTAATTACCTCAAACCATTCATCGTCTATTTTTGTATAAGAAACAGCTGTCTCCCCTAAAGTAAATCCAGGCTGGAACTGCTTGATCTGCTCCATCAGATTATCCACCAATTCTCCGGCATTCACTGAAGGATAACCAGGGATATCGAAAATAGGTTTTTTAGGATAAAGTTCAGCCAATTGCCCTCCCGGCTGTGGAAGCGCATCAATAATATGGCACTTCATTTTTAATAAACCAGCTTCAAAAACTGCAAAAAGTCCTGTAGGTCCCGCACCTATGATCAATATATCAGTGGTTATCATAATCTTTAAGATAATTTAATTATACATGTAACTGCAAATTTACTAATTTTAATGCGAAGCATATTTAATTGATTCTAAATAAAAACCTGAGATTTGTCAAATATCTATCTTTTAAGATTTTAAATTTGGCAATATTTTTGTAAAAGTCTTGTTATGAATAAACTTTTGAACCTTTTTGCTGTATTTATATTCTTTTTAGGCTCGGCCCAGATTGATAATATCGCGGATGGCGAATCCATTACTCTTAGAATTCACTATGGTTTCCTTAATGCAGGAACTGCCAATCTTACTACCAAACAAACCACTTACAAAGGTATACCTCATCTCTATGTAAAAGGAACCGGGCAGACAACAGGTGCTGTAAAAGCATTCTTCAAAGTAGAAGATTTATATGAAAGTTTCATCAATACACAGACGGGATTACCAAGCTTTTATGTTAGAAATGTACGTGAAGGAAGTTACCGCCAGCATTTTGAAACCGTTTTTAATCACGATAACAACACTTTAATTTTAACAGATAAAAAGACACCAGCCAATGGTTCTAAAGTTCTGAAATCAGTAAAAGGTGTTCAGGATATGCTTTCCTGCTTTTATTATTTAAGAAGTAAAAGCCCGGATGAACTGAAAGTGGGAACTGTTATTAATATGAATGTATGGATTGATGATGAAATGTTTCCTTTTCAGCTGAAAGTAACAGGAACAGAAAATTTAAAAACCAAATTTGGAACTATTAACTGTTTAAAAATTATTCCGTCTGTAAAAAGCGGAAGAGTGTTTAAGGAAAAAGAAGGCGTAACCATGTGGGTTTCCAATGATTCCAACCACATTCCTATGCTGTTGAAGGCTGAGCTTGCAGTAGGATCACTGAAAGCCAGTATTGATGATTATAAAAATGTGAAGTATCCTTTAAAGTTTAGTAAATAACAATCCACAGTTGTAAAGATAAAACCTGTCTCAAAAGTCAAATAATTTGATTTTTGTCATTGACTACGTCGAATCTTCGATTTCTGACGAAGGAAGAATCTCATCGATAATTAATAACCTGAGATTCTTCACTCCATTCCATTTCGTTCAGAATGACACTTTTGAGACAGGCTTTTTTATTTTCAATGTAATATATTCCTGCTACAGATTGTCTTTATAATAGAGGCAGACAAAGAGCTGCAGCATGTCAATACTTCATTTGAGGTACCTGGCGGTTCCGAACCGAAGTATGGGCATAAGAAACAGACACGTGTAAATTTTTCAATAAGATCAGTTTTTAATTACGTTTTGTTTCTTAGGTCAGTAATTAAAAACAAAAAACCTCCGGAGCTCCGGAGGTTTGATTTTTTATAGCGTTTTGAATTGTTCAAGTGTTCTGATATCATTTTCGAAGAACATTCTGATGTCACTCATCTGGTAAAGAAGCATCGTGATTCTTTCAATACCCATTCCGAATGCATATCCTGAATATTTCTCAGCATCGATATTCACATTTTTCAGTACGGCAGGGTCTACCATTCCGCATCCCATAATTTCCAGCCATCCTGTACCTTTTGTGATTCTGTAATCTGTTTCTGAGTTTAATCCCCAATACACATCAATTTCAGCACTTGGCTCTGTGAAAGGGAAGAAAGAAGGTCTCATTCTGATTTTAGATTTTCCGAAAAGCTCAGTGGTAAAGAACTGAATGGTTTGCTTCAGGTCTGCAAAGCTTACATTCTCATCAATATATAGTCCTTCAATCTGATGGAAAATACAGTGAGAACGTGAAGAAATTGCTTCATTTCTAAATACTCTTCCCGGAGATAAAATTCTGATAGGCGGCTGGTTTTCTTCCATATAACGTGTTTGTACGGAAGAAGTATGCGTTCTTAAAAGAATATCAGGATTCTGCTCAATGAAGAATGTATCCTGCATATCTCTTGCCGGGTGATATTCCGGAAGGTTAAGCGCGGTAAAGTTATGCCAGTCATCTTCAATCTCTGGTCCGTCTGCTACTGCAAAACCGATAGATTTGAAGATTTCAATAATTCTGTTTTTTACCAGGTTGATCGGATGTCTTGAACCCAATTCCAATGGAAAAGCAGGTCTTGTAAGATCTTCTTTTTCAACCACAACAGAAGATGCGGAAGCATTTTTCAAATCCTCCAGTTTTACAGCAACTGCCTGCTTCAAAGTGTTGATCTTCTGTCCGAATTCTTTCTTTTGATCGTTAGGAACTTCTTTAAATTTTTCAAAAAAATCATTTAGAACCCCTTTTTTACCATTGTATTTGATTCGGAAGTTTTCGATCTCTTCCTTAGAGGTAGCATTGAAGCCATTTACTTCGACCAGTAATTCTTCTATCTTTTCTATCATTGTTTTACCCTTTCAAAATGTTTTGCAAAAATACGATTTTAAGTTGAATAATAAGTCCGTCAAAAAAAAATCTGCCTCTTTTTCGGGAGGCAGACTTCAATCACTTATTTCACTTAAATAAAAAAATTATTTCTTTTCTAAAGCTTTAACGCTGATCTGAAGAGTTA
This sequence comes from Chryseobacterium sp. NRRL B-14798, assembly GCF_050470705.1. Classification (NCBI taxonomy): domain Bacteria; kingdom Pseudomonadati; phylum Bacteroidota; class Flavobacteriia; order Flavobacteriales; family Weeksellaceae; genus Chryseobacterium; species Chryseobacterium sp. NRRL B-14798. The sequence continues at coordinate 4,178,027 of NZ_JBFLUL010000005.1, forward strand.
CTTCGTCTTTAATCACGCCGTTTTCAGCAGGAGCCTGAAACTTTACTCCAAACTCTTCTCTCTTGATATCTTTTGGCTCAGTAGCTACACTTACTTCTCCATCTTTCACAGAAACATTAGCTTTAAACTGAACAGGTTTTGTAATTCCTTTAATGGTTAAATTACCATCCAAAAGAGTATTATAATCACCTTCTGCAGCAGGAGTTACCTTTGTAATTTCATAAGAAGCTGTCGGGAATTTTTCAACTTCAAAGAAATCACCACTTTTCAGGTGGCCATTTAATTTTCCTAAATCTTCCGGGCTGTCTTTCAGGTCCACAGAAGTTAAAGAGTTCATATCAGCAACGAATTTTCCGCTTTCCAGTTTTCCGTCTTTCACCGTCACATCTCCGCTTTCAAACCTGATGGTTCCAAAATGGCTTGTATTCTCAGATTTAAATACTTTATATCCCTTCCATTCAACCTTACTGTTTAGCGTATCCAGAGTGAACTGGCTACCTTCTTTAGTAGTCGTCACCTCATTACTTTCACTCGTAAGTGGTTTGTCTTTTTTACAAGAAACCACTACAGCAGCAATAAATAATGCAGGAATAGCTAACGAAAACAGTTTTTTTCTCATTTTTGATTTATTTTTATTAGTTCCGCTAATATAATAAAAAAAATTATGTTTTCATAAAAACCTTACATTTGTAATATGCTATTAGAAATAAACAATTTATTTTTCTCTCATAACAAAGAAAATCCCCTGTTTCAGAACCTTAATCTAAGGTTTGAAGAAAACAGAATTATAGCGCTGGCCGGTGAAAGCGGATGTGGAAAATCTACTCTTCTCAACCTGATTTATGGTCTTTTGGATTGGGAAAGCGGAGAGATTATTTTTAACGGAACAAAGCTTTTGGGACCGAAAGGAAATCTTGTTCCAGGAGAACCGGAAATGAAATTCGTAGCGCAGAATTTTGATCTTATGCCCTACGCTACAGTGGCTGAAAACGTAGGAAAATTTATTTCTAATATCAATTTAAAACAAAAAAAAGAAACTGTAACGGAGCTTCTTGAGGTGGTAGGGCTTCAGGAATTTGCGAATGTACTTCCAAAATACTTAAGCGGCGGACAACAGCAAAGAGTGGCTATTGCCAGAGCATTGTCTGTACTTCCCAAGCTTCTTATTTTAGATGAACCCTTCAGTAATCTTGATTTTCCGAGAAAAATTGAACTGAGGGAAAGACTTTTCAGATATGTAAAACAACATGGCGTTTCTCTGATTATTTCCACTCATGAACTTCAGGATATCATGCCATGGCTGGACCAGATTGTTATTCTGCAGGATGGAAGACTGATTCAGAATGACAGCCCGGAAGAAACCTACAGAAATCCTTACAACTCTTATGTTGCTAAGCTATTTGGGGAAGTGAATATTTTCAGTGAAGCAGAAGCTGAAGATTTCCAGCTTACCAAATTCTCTTATTATCCCAAAGAAATCAGAATTACAGAAACTGGTCTCGAAGCCGAAGTTTTTGAAAGCAGATTTGCAGGAAATTATTATTGGAATAAATTAAAGACAAAAGGAAAGGAACTCATTGTGTATACGGATGAGAAAATTTCAGGAACCATAAATGTTTCGTTTATTTAAGCGAAAAGACTTAACAGAAAAAGAGAAACACTCCATTCTCTATGAGCCCGTTTTAACTTTCAATATTCGCTGCATAACTCATACATTTACTTACACTTATCAATAAAAAAATACAAACATAAGAATCTGTATATGAAACTTTTTCTTACATTTGTATTTCTAAAGTATAAGGAAATTTTTGGTTAATTCTCTTTCTGCCTTCCAGACGGACATTAGCAATCTTGCAATTAAGTCTGTTGAAAGATTACACTGTCCAATTTTTTCCTTTTCTTTATTTTCAGGGCATAGAAAAACAAAGTTTTCTTATGCTTTCTTTACAAATTCTGACTTAAGAGCCATTGCTCCGAAACCATCAATTTTACAGTCAATATTGTGATCACTTCCCGGTCTCAAACGGATATTTTTCACTTTAGTTCCGGCTTTTACCGGTTTTGGTGCTCCCTTTACAGGTAAATCTTTTATTACCACTACAGAATCACCATCCTGAAGTTCATTTCCGTTGGAATCCAGGATTTTTCCTTCATTTGCGGCTTCAGCAGCGGCTTCTGCCGGATCCCATTCGTAGAAACACTGGGAACATACCATCATATTATCGCTCGGGTATGTAAACTCAGAGCTGCATTTTGGACAAATTACTGTGTCACTCATATTTTTATTTTTTGCAAAGGTAGAACTTTTTAGAGGTTGAAGTCAATAGATAAAGCTCAGTATAGTAGATCATAAGCTCCTGTTAATTTTACACATATAGGTGAATTAACACAAATTAAATAAACTTGCTGCAAAGAAAATAAAGTATAGTAATAAACAGTGTATATTTTGTCAGCAAATATTTTTCATTAAGCAAAAAACACAGGTTTATCTGTCTTAGAGAAAAGGCTATCGTCAACAAATAAAAAATATAAATAATCGGAAAATCTTTACAATTCAGCATTAAAATTTATTTCTACCATGTAAAAAATTAATAAACATACAGGCCATTCACTACTGAATCTCAGATTGTCAATAGTCAGTTTTTGCTTTGCAAAGTGAATCGTGAATGCGCAACCTTCCATTAGAAAACTGATCTGTACAATATATAATTACTCAAACCTCTCAACCGGAAACCGAAAATTCACAAGCGAAGCGAATTGATCATTCACAATTAACAACCCTTCATCAACTCTCCCACCCCAAATTCCAAACTCTCAATTAAAAGTCGTATTTTTGCAGATTCAAACAGCGAAGCAAATTTATGGAACTTATTCACAGAAACTTGGCAATCGGAATTCACGATGCCTTACAGGAGACATTTTTTGAGAAAAACAAATATGCCGATAAAGTTATTGAAAGACTTTTGAAAGCAAACAGAAAATGGGGAAGCCAGGACAGAGCTGTTGTTTCTGAAATTTTTTACAATATTATCCGTTGGAAGAAACGCCTTGAATACTATATGGGTGAAGGTGTAAAACCCAACAATATCTACAAACTGATTATTGCGTATTTACTCTGGAGTAAAACCAATTATAAAAAATTCGAAGAATTTGACGGAATCAAAATCGCCGATATTCTTACCAAACTTAAAAAGAATACTGTTCCTACAAAAGCAATAGAACACTCTATTCCTGAATGGCTGGCTGAAACTCTTGAAAAAGAACTTGGTGCCAGCTGGGAAAGAGAAATGATTGCCTTAAACGAGCAGGCTCCTACGGTTTTACGAGCAAACTCTTTAAGAACAACCACTAAAGAACTTATCTCTGATCTTTCAGATGAGGGTGTTGTTTCTTATCCTGTTAAAGGTTATCCTGATGCTGTTCAGCTGGAAGAAAAGAAAAATGTTTTCCTTACTACCGCTTTCAAAGAAGGATTATTTGAAGTTCAGGATGCTTCTTCTCAGAAAATCGGGTATTTTCTTGATGTAAAAGAAGGACAAAGAGTAGTAGACGCATGTGCAGGTGCAGGAGGAAAAACATTGCACTTAGCCGCATTAATGAAAAACAAAGGTCAGATCGTAGCATTAGACATCTTTGAATGGAAGCTTGCAGAACTGAAGCGTCGTGCCAAAAGAGCCGGAGCACACAACATTGAAACCCGTATGATTTCCGATAACAAGGTGATCAAACGACTTCATGAAAAGGCTGACAGACTTCTGATTGATGCACCATGTTCAGGTCTTGGTGTTTTGAAAAGAAACCCGGACAGCAAGTGGAAAATTGATCAGGACTTTATTGACAGAATTAAAAAGGAACAACAACAAATTCTTCAGGACTATTCTAAAATGCTTAAAAAAGGAGGAAAAATGGTATACGCTACCTGTTCTATCCTTCCATCTGAAAACAATCTTCAGGTAGATGAGTTCATCAAAAACAATCCTGGATTCAAGATGATTAAAGATGAAAAAGTAATGCCTAGCGAAGGGTATGACGGATTCTATATGGCTTTGATTGAGAGAATTTCTTAATTTAAATCCAACAACAATACACTAAACTACTCTATTTTCCGGAGTAGTTTTTTTTATTTAAATCTTTCAAAAAAAAATGTAACATTTTTTGTAACATTTACAGTACGTTTTCTACTAACTGTATAGATTAAACCGGTTTGACGCTGTGAGAAGTTAAGAGTAACTTTGCAGTAAACTCATTTATTTATGCATACAAGACTTGTCTTCAATTTTCTGGCTGTTTTTTTATATTGTCTGTTTTCTGCACAGACCTATGAAATTCAGTACTCCAGTTCTTATAACGGAAAAGCATTAACAGATCAGCCTTCTACAATTATCTGGGTCAATGAAAAAGAAAACTTCATTCTTAACAGCACGATCAAAGAACAAAAAAGCAGCTATCCTTATGAAATCACTAAGGTGGAAAAGCCATCCAATACTATAGTTTCTTATGCCTTTTTAAAACCCGGCTCAATCATCTCAACCTCAGATGCTGAATCTGTAGGAAAACAGGATTTTGAACTGACTAATGAAACGAAAAAGATCTTAGGGTACAACTGTAAAAAAGCCTTTACGAAAATCAATTCAAATACCATTGAAGTCTGGTATACGAATGATCTGAAACTAAAAGGCGGCCCATCTGTATTGGGGCAGAATTTAGGATTAGTTCTGGAAGTGGAAAGAAATAAGAACTCTTTAACGACTGCCGCTTCAATCAAAAAAATAAAGAACACAGGGATTGAAAACATATTGAAAGGAAACATACAAATAACCGATCAGCTGGGATATAAAGATCTCCTGTGGAAAAGCAGATTTACCACGCTGAATGTTTTTGAAAACGAAATCATCAATTTCTCTGATGCCTCAAAATCTGACGGCCAAATAAAAAGATACGCCAAGGGAACTATTATCCTAAAAAAAGTAAAATTTCCTGCTATTACAGAAGGAGAGACTATTTTTGCAGAACTAAAACAGCAATCAAATGGTGATGCCTATGACAGAACCGGAACTGTATTTTTCATTCCGCAGGATAAAGAAAAGTCTTTTTTTGACGGCCTGGAAAAGGGGGCAAAAACACTTCCTCTTTACGAAAACGGAAATGGAAAACAATATTACGGGGTAACGGCTACCGACAGTTACAGCCCTGCCATGGAAATGATGCGGTTCTTTACCGCTTTTGGCATTCAGAAATTTAATCATATTCAGCTTAAGGGAAAAGACTGGCAGACCATCAGCCCTTACCGGCAGGATATTACAGAATTGAAGCCTGCTCTATCCGGAAAAGAGCTTTGGATAGGAACTTTTATTGGAAATTATGATAAAGGAGGACACAAAGTAAGTCTTGATATTACGATTCATAAAAGCGATCAAAACGTTAATAAAAATAATGTAGCCATCCCGTTATTCAACACTTTAAACATTATGGAAATGGCCGGACAGGACTATTCTACTATGTTCAGTCAGGACAAAGGTCTACTCGTTGATTTCACTTTGGATAAAGATCTGAAAAACGCTCAGCTAAGATATACCACAACAGGACATGGCGGTTGGGAAAATGGTGATGAATTTGTTCCAAAAGCCAATTCTATATTGATGGATGGAAATCCTGTATTTTCATTTATCCCATGGAGAACAGATTGTGGCTCGTATCGTTTATACAATCCAGCCTCCGGAAATTTCCAGGATGGTCTTTCGTCATCAGACCTCAGCAGATCAAACTGGTGCCCGGGAACGGTTACCAATCCTGATTTCATTCCTCTTGGAGATCTGAAAGCAGGAAAGCATACGATTCAGGTAAAAATTCCACAAGGTCCTACGGAAGGAACAAGCTTCAGTTCATGGAATGTTTCCGGAGTATTACTGGGGGCTCAATAAAAACAAAACCTTCTTGCATGAGAATTGCAAGAAGGTAAAAACACAAATGATGAAAAAAAATTATTTCGAGCCACAAAGTAAGGGGTAAAATTCATATAATTACTTACCATAGATTAATAAATATGTTATTTTTATTTCGTATGGAGATTATGCAATTTTAGTCGCGACGAAAAAAATTAATCAAAAACATCATAATTCAAATAAATAGTTAAAATTTTTAACTTCAAAACATAAATTGATTAAAAATTTTCTCATTTAAACATTTTTAATTGTTATTTATAAACATCACTTCTACTTTTGTCTCATAAATAATAAAAAATTATGTGTGGAATTGTATGTTTATTTGACGCCAAGCAAAAAACTGAAGTATTAAGACCTCAGGTATTGGAAATGTCAAAAAAAATCCGTCACAGAGGACCGGATTGGAGTGGAGTTTTCCAGGATGAGAAAGTCATTTTTTCTCATGAAAGACTTGCCATTGTAGATCCAACTTCTGGGAAACAACCTTTATTTACGAAAGACGGAAAAGTAGTATTAGCCGTAAACGGTGAAATCTACAACCATAGAGAATTAAAAGTAGAATTTCCTGATTATGAGTTTCAGACTCAGTCGGACTGTGAGGTGATCCTTGCACTATACAGAAAATATGGAAAAGATTTCGTAGAGAAACTCAACGGAATTTTTGCCTTCGCTTTATATGATACTGAAAATGATGTTTATCTTATTGCCCGCGATCATATGGGAATCTGCCCGCTTTATCAGGGTTGGGACAAAAACGGAAACTATTATGTCGCTTCAGAATTAAAAGCTCTTGAAGGGGTATGTAAAAAAATAGAAACATTCCTGCCCGGTCATTTCGTTTACAGCAAAGATGGCGCTGAGCTTCAGCAATGGTACACAAGAGACTGGGACAGCTTTGATCATGTAAAAGACAATGAAACTGATATTTCAAAACTGAGAAAAGGTCTAGAAGATGCCGTTCACAGACAACTGATGAGTGATGTTCCTTATGGAGTACTTCTTTCGGGAGGTTTAGATTCATCGGTCATTTCCGCTATTACTGCAAAATTTGCCCGCCAGAGAATTGAAAGCGGCGATACACAGGAAGCGTGGTATCCGAGACTTCACAGTTTCGCCGTAGGATTGGTTGGTTCTCCCGATCTGGCAGCAGCTCAGAAAGCTGCAGAACACATCGGATCTGTACACCATGAGGTTAACTTTACCGTACAGGAAGGACTGGACGCTGTACGTGACGTTATTTACCACCTTGAAACCTATGATGTTACCACCATCAGAGCATCCACCCCAATGTACCTTTTAGCAAGAGTGATCAAATCTATGGGGATTAAAATGGTTCTTTCAGGAGAAGGTTCTGATGAATTGTTCGGCGGCTATTTGTATTTCCATAAGGCGCCTGATGCAAAAGAATTCCACGATGAAACAGTGAGAAAACTGGGCAAACTTCACCTTTATGACTGTTTAAGAGCCAACAAAGCGTTGATGAGCTGGGGAATTGAAGGAAGAGTTCCTTTCCTTGACAAAGAATTCATGGATATTGCAATGACGATTAACCCTCAGGATAAAATGATCAGTACTGCTGAAGGAAAAATTGAAAAATGGGTATTGAGAAAAGCTTTTGAAGACCTTCTTCCAGATTCTATTGTCTGGAGACAGAAAGAACAGTTCTCGGATGGTGTGGGATATTCATGGATAGATACCTTAAAAGAGGTAGCTGAAAGAGAAGTAACAGACGAAATGATGGCGAATGCAAGATTCAGATTCCCGCTAAACACACCTCAGAACAAAGAAGAATACCGATACAGAACTATTTTTGAAGAACATTTCCCGAGTGAAACTGCAGCTGCTACCGTTCCATCAGTTCCTTCTGTTGCATGCTCCACTCCTATTGCTCTGGAATGGGATGAAGCGTTCAAAAAAATGAATGATCCAAGTGGAAGAGCGGTGAAGGTACATGAAACTTCATATTAGGAAGGGATGATGAATAGTCAATCGTCAATTCGCTTCGCTTGTCAATTTGTTGCGGGATTCGGGTTACGGGATTACAGGTTTATTATTCACTTGCAAAGCAAAATTCACTAATGACATGTATATTTTTCACATTCAAACGTATAACTCCTTCTGTTATAATTTATCAATCCTGTAGCAATACAGGATTTTTTCTTGAATTAACAATAACAATATGGCATAATTTAACTCACAATCCAAAATAATATCTAATAAATAATTATATTTGGAAAACGAAAATATCAATTATAAAAAAATGAGAAGAAACCTTACTGTTTTATTTGCCTTATTAGCGATTAGTTTTGCTTTTGGACAAGGGAAATATGGCAAATATCTGAATTCAAAGAAGCTTGCTTTGGCTTATAAGAGTGTGAAAGACCAGGATAAGGATGACTACTATCAACAATTCTACTGGCTGGTAAAAGCAGAGCAACTGAAAACTTATCCTCACCTTAAAGATATAAAACCTGTCGTTTTATATGAATTTGTAAAATACGTAAACCCTCAGAATCCGACCAAAAAACTGGATGCAAGAGGCAAAGAACTGAGAGCAACTGCAGAATTATCATTAAATCAATATTTTAAAAATAAAAAATTTGAAAACAATTCTGTATTAATGTACAATCTTGAAACGTATGTAGATCCTTCAAAAGGGCAATATTATACTAAGGTTGATCCGGAAAAAATCAAAGAGCTTGTACCAAAGGAATTATTTGCTTTCAACTCGTTCAACAGAAATATAGGAGAAGAAAAAACCTATTATCTCTGGATTGACAAGAAAAAAGATGATCTTAATATTGTAGATATCATTCCTAGCGAAAAAGAAGACAAAGCTTTTTATACCAGATTAAGACAATATCTTCCAAGCTATAAATTCTCAAAATATGTTCCTACTGTAAAAAAAGGGAACAAGTCTGACAAAACGGATATCGAATATTATTATATCATGCCTTTTGAACAGAATACCGATAACATCGAATACAAAACAAAGGATTTCAAAACTTTCACTTTAAGCCAGTACAGAAAAGCCGGTGATGAATGGAAAGGAGTAGAAAAGCCTAGAAAATAAATCAAAAAGTCCTGTGAAATTTCACAGGACTTTTTTAATTTTATATGGATTTCTTTATCTAAGAATCAAAACGCTTAGAGTAAGCGGTTCTTCAAATCAAATAAGTCTGGGGATTTTTTATAACCCAGCCGGTACAAAATGACAGAAGCAAATACACAACAGACCTCCGTAAAAAAAATACTTCCCTTAATTCTGGCCACTGCTATTTTCATGCAAATGCTGGATTCCACGATTCTGAATACTTCCCTGCCTGCTATTGCAAAAGATCTGAATGAGTCTCCGCTCAATATGCAGAACGCTATCATCAGTTATGTTCTAACCCTTGCTGTTTTTATGCCCGCCAGCGGATTTCTTGCCGACCGGTTTGGAACAAAAAAAATATTTATATTTTCTCTGGTATTATTCAGTCTGGGCTCGCTATTTTGTTCTTTGTCTCAAAACCTCACCCATCTTGTTATTTCAAGGGTCGTTCAGGGAGTTGGAGGAAGCCTGATGACTCCTGTCGGAAAACTGGCACTCATTAAAACATTTGATAAAAACGAACTGCTCAAAGCCATGAACTTTGCCATCATTCCTGCTCTTATCGGACCTGTATTGGGACCATTGGTCGGAGGTTATATGGTAGATTATCTTTCATGGCACTGGATATTCCTGATCAATATTCCGATTGGAGTTCTGGGAATTCTTTTAGGATTAAAATTCATGCCCAATTATAAATCCGATGATGTTGATTTTGATTTAAAGGGTTTCCTGATTTTTGCCGCAGCCTCTCTCCTGCTTTCTGTTTCACTGGAACTTTTCGGAGACATTCAGAATATCACACCTGTCTTATTGGTATTTATCATGGGATTTTTGTTCCTGTACTATTATTATAAACATGCAAAAAGAGGCGGAAATCCTATTTTCCCATTAAATCTGTTTCAGGTAAGAACTTTCCGTGTGGGTATTGTGGGCAATCTGGCGACCAGATTGGGAATCAGCTCCGTTCCGTTATTACTTCCGCTAATGATTCAGATTGCCTATAAACAGTCTGCAGTCACTTCGGGCTGGATCATTGCTCCTATGGCTTTGACGGCTATCTTCGGAAAATCATATGTTATTAAAATTTTAGATAAATATGGCTACCGCCAGACTTTGATGATTAATACATTCATCATCGGAACGCTGATATGCCTGCTTGCCATACCTGATATACACACATCTTTGTACTGGTTTGTTCCGATCATCGCAATATTAGGTTTTTTCAACTCTATACAGTTCACTTCCATGAATACTATTTCTATTGCCGATCTTCGTAACTTTCAGACCAGCAGCGGAAACTCTTTACTCTCAGTCAATCAACAGCTGGCGATAGGCTTCGGAATTGCCTTCGGACTGATTGTTTTAAAGTTATTTGAAAATACAGATCTTATTAATGGTGAAATCCATAATGCCTTCCGGTTAACCTTTCTCACGGTAGGAATATTAACAATTCTATCAGGATTGGTGTTCAGAAGACTCCATATTTCGGATGGAAAGAATATGAAGTCCAAGGAAGATTAAACAGATCTGATCGCAGCTTCATCCTTTTCCACGAACTTAACACAGATCAATGCTTTTCGCATATAACAATGGTAATTTTGTTTACATAAATCAACAATGTGATGGCAACTAAAAAAATAGAAATCGTAGTATCTCCAAAACCTGCGCACTTTGTAGGCGATGGGTTCAGGGTTCACAATTTCATTCCGGGAGTTCCTGGATTGGATATGAAAAGAATGGATCCGTTCATTATGCTTGATTATAATTCAAAATTTCATTTCAATGGTTCAGACAGACCAAGAGGTGTAGGAGTACATCCGCACAGAGGTTTTGAAACAGTAACGATAGCGTATAGCGGAAAAGTAGAACACCATGACAGCGCTGGCGGCGGCGGTGTGATCGGAGAAGGTGATGTTCAGTGGATGACTGCAGCCAAAGGAGTTCTTCACAAGGAATATCATGAAACAGAATGGGCAAAAGAAGGAGGAATTTTTCAGATGGTTCAGCTTTGGGTGAATCTTCCGGCAAAAGATAAAATGAGCTGCCCAAAATACCAGGCTATTGAAAACTCCAAAATGGAAAGAGTTGATCTCGGTGATAATGGTTTTATTGAAGTAATTGCCGGAGACTATGATGGTCATAAAGGACCTGCAAGCACTTTCACTCCGGTTCACATGATGAACGCAAAACTTAAAGCAGGAGGAAAAGCAGAATTTAGTTTCCCTGCTCATTTCAATACCGCGGCTTTGGTGATTGAGGGAAGTATTATTATTAATGGAGAAGAGAATGTTAAATCCGATCATTTTGTATTGTTTAAAAATGAAGGCGAAACATTTACCATCGAAGCAAAGGAAGATGCTGTTGTTTTAATCATCAGTGGTGAGCCTATCAATGAACCTATTTACCCTCATGGTCCTTTTGTGATGAATTCCAGAGAAGAAATTATGCAGGCTTTTGAGGATTTTAATACCGGAAAATTCGGATACCTGGAAGATTAAAAGATTTAAATTTATCTTAATCTTTGATTATTCCTTTTTTATTAACTTTATATAATGGCAAACCTTATAGGTTTTATGAACCTATAAGGTTTAATTGTCTTAACAAGCAATTTCCTGCATTTATAGGAAATGCAGCACCCTTAGTACAAATATTATGAAACCAGAATTTGAAAATATACCTCTTGTAAAAGCCGAAAAAAGATTTGAAATAGAATTCAACGGACATTATGCATTCATCGATTACCGTGAAACCATGCACCAGATTTCTTTGATACATACAGAGGCAGAACCGGAACTGGCAGGAACCGGCGCAGCAGCTGCGGTAGTAGAAAAAACTTTGAATTTTATTGAGGAAAGCGGAAAAAAACTTCTTCCCTTCTGTCCTTATGTTTTCGCCTTTATTAAGAAACACCCTGAATGGAAACGTATCGTGGATGAGAGATTTGAAGGCTACGACAAACTTTAAACCTTCATCAGAACTCATCAATTTATTTAAATAACATTTTAAAAAGTATCACATCATTATGTCAAATATTGGACTTATTATTGAAGAAAAAGCAGCAGATATCGGAAATTTCCTGGTAGGAAGACTTCTTCCTTTCCGTGAGAAAAGAGCCGTTGGACCTTTTGTTTTTATCGACCACATGGGGCCTTCAGAATTAAAAGATTATCAGAATCTTGATGTTCCGCCACATCCGCATATCGGATTATCTACCTTAACTTACCTGTTGGAAGGGTCTATCTTTCACAGAGACAGCATTGGAAGTGCTATAGAAATAAAACCGGGTGCCGTCAACTGGATGACTGCCGGAAAAGGAGTGGTACATTCAGAAAGAACGCCTGAATATTTAAGACACAGTGATAAAAGGCTTCACGGATTTCAGATCTGGGTGGGTCTTCCAAAGCATCTTGAGCAGTCTGAGCCTACTTTTCATCATATTGAAGCGGATGAAATTCCGGTCTGGGAAGAAGATGGTATTCAGTATAAATTAATTGCCGGTGAAGCATTCGGAAGAACATCTGCAGTTCCGGTACACAGCAAATTATTTTTCCTTGAAATTAAAACAAAAGAAGCAAGAAAAATCAGCATTGGAAAAGATCTTTATGGAGAAGCAGCCATGTATGTTCTGGATGGAACCGTAACCACCGATGGAAACTCTTATGGTTCCAAACAGCTGATGATTGCCAAAGATACCAAGCTTTGCGAATTTGAAATGAGCGAAAACGGAACGGTTTATCTTTTTGGTGGTGAGCCATTCGATGAAGAGCGTTTTATATTCTGGAATTTCGTTAACTCTGACAAGGAATTAATTGATCAGGCAAAGGTAAACTGGAATGATCAGAATCACGAAGCATTTCCTCTGGTTCCTGGTGACGAAAACGAATATGTGCCGCTTCCTAAGGCTATTCTAAACAGAAAATAACTTCAGTTCAGATTATTAACTATGAAAATATTAGCATTTGCCGGAAGTACATCTTCCACGTCTATCAACAGGGAACTGGTAAAATTTGTTCTGAAAGATTTTCAGGATGAGGAAATCAATCTGATTGACCTCAACGATTTTACGATGCCTGTTTTCTCTGTAGACCTTGAAAAGAAAGGTTTTCCGGATGAAGCCCACAAGTTTTTAAAAGCGATTGAGGAATGTGATGTAATCATCTGCTCGCTTGCTGAGCACAACCGTTCTTACAGTGCAGCTTTTAAAAATGTTTTTGACTGGGCTTCAAGAATTAACGTAAAAGTATTTCAGAATAAACCAATGCTTCTGATGAGCACCTCTCCCGGAGGCTATGGCGGCGGAAATGTGATGAATACGGCAAAAACATTTTTCCCACAGTTTGCAGCAGACATTAAGGATACTTTTTCATTGCCAAAATTCTATGAAAATTTTGATCTTGAAAGCGGGGTCATCAATCCTGATATGCTGAATGATCTGAAAGGTAAAATACAAAACTTTAAAAATCAGATAAAGTAAATGAACAAAGGAAGACTGGAGGCATTTAGTGATGGTGTTCTTGCTATTATTATCACCATTATGGTACTTGAACTGAAAGTACCTGAAGGAAATAGCTGGGCCAGTGTCAAACCTCTTCTTCCTAAGTTTCTGGCTTATATTTTCAGTTTTATTTATGTAGGAATCTACTGGAACAATCATCATCATTTGTTCCAGACAGTAAAGAAAGTAAATGGCAGCATTCTTTGGGCCAACCTTCACCTTCTGTTCTGGCTTTCTCTGATGCCAATTGCTACGGAATGGATCGGGACGACAAATTTTGCAAAAAACCCCGTTGCAGTCTATGGTATAGGGCTCATTATGTCGGCCATTGCCTACACTATTCTGGAGCATGTGATTATCCGCTGTGAAGGAGAAGATTCAAAACTGAAAGAAGCCATCCACTCGAAATATAAAGAGTATATCTCAATTGTATTTTATGTCCTTGGAATCGCTACTTCATTTTTTTATCCTTATATTGCCATAGGTTTTTATTATATCGTGGCTCTTATATGGCTGATTCCGGACAGAAGAATCGAAAAAACATTAAAAGAAAATTGATATGGAAACACACGAATATCCTAACGGAAACATTACTGTCATCTGGCAGCCTAAAAAATGTATCCATTCTGCCATATGTGTAAAAACACTCCCCAAAGTCTACGATCCTAAAGAAAGACCTTGGATAAAAGCAGAAAACGCAAGTCCCGAAGAACTAAAAAATCAGATCGACCTATGCCCATCAGGTGCATTAAGTTATAAATTCAATACAGCAAAATAATGGCGGTAACAGTAAAGGCAAGTTTAGGAAAAACAAAATATTATACAGAAGTAACAGCCGGCGAAAACACAATCATTACGGATGAACCGATTGATAAAGGCGGACAGAACAAGGGTTTCAATCCGCTGGAAATTTTGGCTACGTCATTGGCAAGCTGTACCGCAGCTACATTGAGAATGTATATTGAAAGAAAAGAATGGGATGTGGAAAACATCAATGTAGAAGTAGAGCTTGAAAATTTCCCATTAACAAAAAGAGCTGTTTTCAAAAGAGATATCAGCTTTGAAGGTATTCTGGATGATGAGCAGCGTAAAAGGCTGCACACTATTGCAGACGCATGCCCTGTTCACAAAATATTAACCAACGACATAGAAATACTAACTAAATTCTCATAATATGATCGAAGTAAAACAAAACAACGACGAAAAACACGGAAGTTTTGAAGCTTTCATAGATGGAAGACGCGCAGGAATGATGACGTATACCTGGGCCGGAGAAGAAAGATTTATTATAGACCACACCGAGGTGGAAGAAGCTTACAACGGAAAAGGCGTAGGCAAGGAAATGCTTCTGGCAGCCGTAGATTTTGCCAGAAAAAATGACAAGAAGATTATTCCCCTCTGCCCTTTCGCTAAGGCAAGTTTCCAGAAAAGTGAGGAACTTCAGGATGTTTTAGTGAATTAGTCACTGTATTACCCTTACGATACAACCCTTCCGGACAGTCTCTGGAAGGGTTTTTATTTTTAATGAAAAACATTGGCTGAAAGTAAATTAACAATTGTAATCTGCCAGGAAATGAACAGGTTTTTAAATTCATGATTCACGACTGATCTTTTTTATATATTTGCTAAAATTTAAAAATCAAGAATGAATCCAGGAACTATCCTTTTGTTATTTGTTTTCGTCTATTTTATCGGTCTTTTGGTGATTTCTTATTTCACCAGCCGGAATTCTGACAACCAGTCTTTTTTTATCGGTAACAAAAAGAGTAAATGGTGGCTCGTAGCATTCGGAATGATAGGAACCAGCTTAAGCGGGGTTACTTTTATTTCAGTTCCGGGAACCGTCGGAAAAATGACCGGCTCCGAATATATTTACGGAGGTTTTGAGTACTATATGATGGTGATCGGTTTCTTCATCGGATATTTTATTGTAGCAGCGATACTTTTACCGCTTTATTACAAGATGAATCTAACCTCTATTTATACGTATCTGGGGAAAAGATTCAATGTGGAGGCGCATAAAATCGGTTCTATCTTTTTTATTATTTCAAGAGCAATTGGAGCTACCGCAAGATTATACCTGGTAGTAAATGTTTTACAGATATTTTTACTTGAAGGATTGGGAGTTCCGTTTTGGGTAACTTCCCTTGTACTTCTGCTGATGGTACTTCTGTACACTTTTGAAGGCGGTGTAAAAACGATTGTTATTACAGATACCCTGCAGACTTCATTTATGATCATCAGCCTTGTAGCATGTATTGTTTATATTTTATCCAACCTGAATTTATCATTCGGTGAAGCTTATACGATTCTGGAACAGAAGAACTATACGCATTTCATCAATTTTGATCCTAATTCCAAAACCTTTTTCCTGAAAACCATTCTGGGAGGAATTTTCATTACCATTGCCATGACAGGGCTGGATCAGGAAATGATGCAGAAGAATATTTCTGTAGACAATCTTAAGAATTCAAAGAAAAATATGCTGACCTTCGCCGGAACACTTCTTATCGTGAACCTTGCATTCTTATTCCTGGGAGGGTTGCTATACCTTTTTGCGCTGCAGCATGGAGCGGAATATGGGACTATAAACGGTGAAACGGTAACGAATATTTTCGGATTTAAAGACCCTTCAGGAAACATTAAAAATGTAATGGGAGACGATCTTTTCCCGGCTTTATCGCTTCAGGGATATTTTCCTATGGCTATTTCCGTTATTTTCATCATCGGATTAATTTCAGCCTTATTTCCTTCTGCAGACGGTGCTTTAACAGCTGTAACAAGCTCATATTGTGTAGATTTATTAAACCTTAATGAGGATAAAACCAAAACTGAAAAAGAGAAGAAACGTCTTCGTATGAAAGTGCATTTAACTTTCACTGTCGTTTTCTTTATTCTGATCATCGTTTTCAAGGCATTAAATGATAAATCCATTGTGTACCTGATCATGGAAATTGCAGGATATACCTATGGACCGCTTTTAGGACTTTTCGCCTTTGGAATTTTCACCAGGTTCCAGATTTCAAGAAAATATTCAATTCTTGCGGTAACTATTTTTGCCCCTGTCCTTACCTATTTAATCAATCTTGCTGTTACCACGTATACAGATTACAGAATCGGTGTAGAACTGATTGTTCTTAACGGATTGCTGACCTTCATTGGTCTGTGGCTGGTAAAAAACAAGCAGCACTTAAGAGTCGTTTAACACTTATAAAAACATAAAAAAGGCTGTTTTCAATGAAGACAGCCTTTTTCTTTTTATTGGAATCAATGAAATAGATTATTCTTTAATCCACTTAATTGTTTTCTCTAAGTTCTTAGATTTAACTTTGATCATATAGTCTCCCTGGACAAGGTGAGACAAGTCAAAAGTACCTGTTTTATCATAATTCAATTTGTTATTTGCCTGAGTGAACACTAATTTTCCGCTTACGTCGTATACGGTAATATCATATACTTCATTTGAATTGGTAAACTTCACATTCAATAATCCTTTACTTGGATTAGGATATACAACAAATACATCTTTATTGGCAGCAGTCTCGTTCACACCCAATGTCTGAGTAATGGTGAAGTTGACAGGGTTAATGTTGTAAAATACGTTCGTTTCTGCAGCCACCATAATTCTTGCCTGTGTTGTATTTACGTTAGGAATAGTAACAGCTTCAGAACCATCATTCGGAGTAGAAGCCAGAATCAGTGTAGGATAGGTAAGACCGCCGTCTGTTGAAAGATAAATATTGACAGTAGCAGCATTCACAGGAAATGCCGTTGTATTGGCGACATCCCATGTTACCGTCTGAGTGGAATTACCAGCCCAGCTTACCGCTGTAGCAGGTGCAGTTACATTGAAAGGTCCGGAATTTCCATCAACGGTAATAACAGCATCATCATTGGCTACTCCGGCGCAACCCGCATTATTATCTCTTACGGTCAGTCTGAACTCCATCGTTCTTGCATAAGATGGTCTAACTTCTCCTTTGGAAACCGTACCATTGATTACATCTGTAAGTTTTGGGAAATATCTGTAAGGAACGGTTACAGGTACGTATGATCTGAACAGGGGTGCATTTCCTGTAGGAGCATTCCAGTCGCCTGCCGGGCCTACATCATTCTGCTCCCAGCTGTACGTAAGCGGATTATTATCAATATCTGTCGCAGAACCTTCCAATCTGAATGGTGTACTCTTCGGGATGGTATAATCACCTCCGGCGTTTACTGTTGGAGCAAAATTATTAACAGGAAGCGTAACCTGACATGTTGTTGACTGAACTTTTGTTGTGATAGACTGATATGATTTGGTATGGAAAGTCGGAATACTGTTAGGAGCCAGGTTATTGGTACTTCCACAAATTCCGGCGTAAGCCATTATGGTAATTCCACTTCCAGGTTCTACAGCATTAGATGCACTACGGTTACCATTACAACTCCCTGTAATGGCATTAAATGTATGCGGCCCACCAAACTGATGCCCTACTTCATGGGCTACATAATCAATATCATAAGGATCTCCAACAGGATTAGGCGAGCCCGTGATCCCTCTTCCTTTATTGGTTGCATTACAGATTACTCCCAATCCGGCTAATCCTCCGCCACCCGTACTGAAGGTGTGTCCGATATCATAATTTGCATTTCCTATCAATAAATCAATCTGAGTCTGGCTCTCATTAATTAACGTGCTGGCATTGTTATTTCCGTTAAACGGATCTGTAGCGGCATTTGTAAAGACCACATTGGCTTCATTATCCACCAGTACCAATCTTGAAGCAACTTCCTGTTCGTAGACTCCATTCACCCTGTTTACGGAGGTTACTATGGCTGAAAGTGTCTGTGCTACAGTAGGTGTGGCGGTACCTGTTGCTGCTACAGCATATTCTCCTGTACAAGCCACCGCAAGTCTGAAAACTCTAATCTGATTTCCTACGCTTGGTGCTACGGTCTTTTGAGCGTTTTTTTTTCCCAGGGGAGAGTCGTCCTCATCCTTTACTCCACAAGACCTTGGGTTTTTATCAATCAAATCACTTTTTTTATAAATGATATAATTGCTGATATCCTGTTTTGCATAGGGGTCAATATAAGAATCTCCGGCTACTATAGATTTTATCTGTGCATGGAATCCCAGCTCTGTAAAATCCAGTTTTATGGTGGCGTACTTGTCGTCAATTCCCTGTCCTGTAAAAGTAACAATCTGAGGAAACTGGCTGGCTAACCCGGGAGCCATCACTGAAGATTTCCAGATTCTGAATTTTGCTTTGGTGCCGTCAGGCATTGGCAGAACAATAATAGGAGCATTGTCTTTACGATCGCTGTCTTTTAACTCCGGAACGGAATTAAAATAACTTTTCATTCCGGCTACATCCAGTGTGTACGTTAGTGCCTTTTCCGGTTGTACTGTTCTGTTTTTAGGGTCTGCTTTAATGGATCTTTCACTAATTACTGTAAAAAAATCCTGTGCTTTCCCGGAGGAAACGGATATTATAAATATCCCCAGATAAAATAATTGTTTAATTTTCATATATAATGGTTTGTAATTTTTATTCATTCAAATAATAAGGCCAAAGCTAAAAGATAATTAACCAAGGAATAATAATTCAAATAATCTGGAATTATAAAATTAATTAAATTAATCAGATTATTACATACAAAAAGTAAAAATTTAAATACAAACCTATAGAAAATGTAAAAATTCGCCTGTATAAAGGCATTAAGCTAAAAAAAATTAATTATAATTTTTTCTTTTATTTACACAGATACTTTTACGATTTTAATATCTTTGAAATGTATAAAATAAACAGAATTAAAAATTAATCAAAATAAAAAATACAAACCTAAAAACCATGAAAAAAATTATCTCATTTTTCGCTTTCCTATTAACATTCAGCTTTATGAGCGCTCAGGACAATTTTGAACTATCAACATTAAGAATCGGGCCGTTTAAAGTCTTTATGCCGAAGGCTGAAGCCGAAAAAATTGCAGGAACAAAGCTGGTTAACACGGGTGGAGAGAAAAAAAACATGGTAAAGTATAATGGAGAAACTATACAGATTGATCTTTTTGATAATTACATTAATGAGGCCAATCCAAGTGTTCCTTCAATTACCTATATGACAACAACTAGTAAAAAGTTTAAAACCAAAAGCGGAATCGGAGTTGGAAGCACCCGCGACGACCTGATCAATGCCTACAGAAATTACCCCAACTTTAGTGTACGCCCGGATTGGGACTCTAATGGCAAACCGATTAAAGACACCGGTTATTTTAATCTTGAAGACAGCCAGGCAGGAACGCTGTTAAGCTTTAAATTTGTTAATAATATAGTCACCGAAATCTCCGTTTACCTTAATGAAGGTTGTTAAAAGCAGAAAAATATTAAAATCATACAAAAATCCGAGTTTTATCTCCAGGCTTTTGCATTTCCGTAAGCCGGTAAAAAATTGTAAATTCGCATACAAATAAATCAGATATAATGAGTAAAAGTATTGAGGAGTTAAAGACTCTTACTACGCAGATCAGAAGAGACATTTTAAGAATGGTTCACGCTGTTAATTCAGGACACCCGGGTGGAAGCTTAGGTTGTACAGAATTCTTTACAGCCCTTTATGGTAAAGTGATGAACTATAAGCTTCCTTTCACAATGGAAGGCAAAAATGAAGATCATTTTTATCTATCAAACGGACATATTTCTCCGGTATTCTATTCTACTTTAGCAAGATTTGGTTTCTTCCCTGTTGAAGAACTGAGCACTTTCAGAAAATTAGATTCAAGATTACAGGGACACCCAACTACACATGAAGGACTTCCGGGAGTCAGAATCGCTTCAGGTTCTCTTGGACAAGGGCTTTCTGTTGCACTTGGAGTAGCTCAGGGTAAAAAATTAGATGGTGATCAGTCTCTTGTTTACTCTCTTCACGGAGATGGTGAGCTTCAGGAAGGTCAGATCTGGGAGGCATTGATGTATGCTTCTGCTAAAAAAGTAGATAACATCATTTCTACTATTGATTACAACGGACGCCAGATTGACGGAGATACCGATGATGTATTAAGCTTAGGAAATCTTCATGCAAAACTAGAAGCATTCGGATGGACTGTTTTGGAAGAAAAAAACGGTAATGATCTTGAAGCGGTCATTGCAATTCTTGAGAAAGCAAAAACAGAAACCGGAAAAGGAAAACCTGTAGCCATCCTTCTTCATACAGAAATGGGATACGGAGTTGATTACATGATGGGATCTCATGCGTGGCATGGTAAAGCTCCTAATGATGAGCAGTTAGACACGGCATTCAAGCAATTGTACCTGGAAGCTCCGGTTGATTATTAATTATAAATGATAAATTATTATTGATAAATGATACTCCTGGAACTTTATAATATGATTAATCACTCATCATTTATCAATGATCAAAAACTTTAGTAAAAAATGAAATATACATATACAGAAAAAAAGGACACTCGTTCAGGATTCGGAGCAGGATTAGCAGAATTAGCGGACAAAAATCCTAATGTAGTAGCACTTTGTGCAGACCTTATCGGTTCTTTGAAGATGGAGAAATTCATTGAAAAGGCTCCTGAAAGATTCTTTCAGATCGGTATTGCAGAAGCGAACATGATGGGAATTGCTGCAGGTCTTAGTATTACAGGAAAAATTCCTTTTACAGGAACTTTCGCGAACTTCTCTACTTCAAGAGTATATGATCAGATCCGTCAGTCTATTGCTTATTCTGACAAAAATGTAAAAATCTGTGCATCTCACGCAGGTCTTACTTTAGGAGAAGATGGGGCTACTCACCAGGTTCTTGAAGATATCGGTATGATGAAAATGCTTCCCGGAATGACCGTGATCAACACTTGTGATTACAACCAGACTAAAGCTGCTACTCTGGCGATTGCAGATTTTGAAGGTCCTGTATATTTAAGATTCGGAAGACCTGTGGTTCCTGTATTCATCCCTGAAGATATGCCTTTCGAAATCGGAAAAGGAATCATGCTTCAGGAAGGTACTGATGTAACGATTGTTGCAACAGGACATCTTGTATGGGAATCTCTTGTAGCGGCTGATGAACTTGAGAAAGAAGGTATTTCTTGTGAGGTGATCAACATTCACACGATCAAGCCTCTTGATGAAGAGATCATTTTAAAATCTGTAGAAAAAACAGGTAAAATTGTAACCGCTGAAGAGCACAACTATCTTGGCGGTTTAGGAGAATCTGTTGCAGGTATGCTTGCAAGAAGAAGACCTACAAAACAGGAATTTGTGGCGGTAAACGATACTTTCGGAGAGTCTGCAACACCAGCAGAATTGATGAAAAAGTATCAAATTGACGCGGCTGCAGTAAAAGAAGCTGTAAAGAGAATTTTAGCTTAAAATAAGGTATTATATAGACAAACTCCGGCGGTTTCTTCGAAACCGCCGGAGTTTTTTGCTGGCAGATTTGTGAAAATCTGTTTTTTGTGATGTATCAACCACCCCGTAAAAAATTCTTTGAATTTTTGCCACCCTTCCGGAGGAGGTGAATGGTTATACACCCATTCTTCATTGTATTAGTTTTTACCCTGATTATTATTGTTCCGGTTGATTCAAAGGAATTCCAACAGCGATGAGAACGGGAGATAAAATTTCTTTGATGTATTCATCTTCTCTTCTTTCGGAAGCTTTAGATCCGGAAAAGTAATTGCTGATTCTGTAGTTTTTCACAAACTGATTTCTTTTCTTCCCGATGGAATAGTAATACCCACCTCTTTCATCATTAATAAAATAGGTCATTTCATCAAAGTTCATCAGCTTTTTGGAAAGTAACAGTTTTCTGTAAATACACTTTTCTGATTTATCAAAAATATATTTCACAGGAATTATGAAAAGAAGGTCAAACAGGAAATAAATCATATAAACAGCCCATAAGCCCATTGCTATTTTAAACTGGTCGCCAGACATCTTATCCATAAAATAATACACAATAACAGGAAGTGCAATCACTCCCAGTCCCAGCCACCATACCAGAGTGCGTAGGAAACTGTAATTCGGCATAAAGCTTATTTCACTTCCGTTTTCTTCAAATCTATAACGGTCTCTGATATCCATTCTCAGGACTATTAAGGTTCATTATATCTTCCGTCTCATTGACCATTTTCTGAATTCCTTTCTGAGTAAGTGCCTGGCCTATGGTAAGTTGCTTTTCTTTTCCATCTACTTCAAAATACATAGACAACATTACATTTGTGGTGATAAAACCCATGTATTTTGTAGCCAAAACATGAAAATTTCTGAAATTTTCTATGGGATAGGTCTTTACCGGAACAAAAATGGAGTGTTTTCCCGTAACTGTTTTACGGTCCATATCAATAATGAATTTCTTGGTAAAGAAATTGATCATAATAAGTACTACTGTAGCAATAATAACATAACTGAAAGTTCTTAGGCTATTAAAGAGTAATGCTGCTACAATCAGGAAAATAATACAAAGCACGGATACAAATACCGGCTGATTTTTAAAAATATATTGGTTTCCTTCCTGTTTATAAAATTGGTAGTTGTTCATAATGAATGTAATTGTTCTTTATATTTTGGTTGGTGGTTGAGTCTAATGCTTAAGAGATTGCAATGTATAAGAGGCTTCTGAGACAATTATTTTATCGGGCTTCATATGTATATATTTAAAGTGTTTTTTTATGCGTCATATTTTTAATTGCCCCAGGCAGCCATCCAGTTCAGATATTCACTTTTGTATTTATTATCGTTAAGTCTGACGATAAGATCTTTTAGCTCTTCCTTCTCAAACTCATAGTCTGAGACCGTGAAAATCAGGAAAATATCTTTGCCTGTGATCTTTGTGAAAAAGTTTTCATTTTTAAGTTTCTCCAGCACTTCAATACAGGTGGAATACAACTTCGTCTGAAAACCTTCAAACCAATGACCATCGTCGTCATGTTTAGTAAGCTCTGCTCTCAATTGGGTACAGATCTCATCAAATTCTTTATCGGCTCCTTCCATTTCGTAGGTCCATTCTGCCGGTTCATATTTATAATAAAGAGCATCTTCGTCATCTGTATTCTCCATTGCTTTCAATGTATTGGCAGCAGGGCAAACCGTCATTGCTCCCTCATCGCTGTACAAAGCAAAACTGTAAATACCTTCTGCTCCATGCTTTTCATACACTTCTAAAAAAGCTTTCCTTGCAGCGTCTTCAATTTGCTGTTTCAAAATTTCAAAATCCATACTTCTTTTCTTTTTTAAAATGGGCGTTAAAATTACCTTTATCCTGTCAAATCAGCGCATTATATTCTTTATAAGATCAGCCAGTTTCGTGATTATAGCTATTCTATTTTATCATTTTTTTAGCGTTCTGATTTTATTATCGTCAAAATGGTCTTTTGTACCTGTTAATCATCAGATATTATCTAATGAAAGAAAACTTATCTTCAAACATTTTTCCGATCAACGGTAAAGGTTTTTCAACATTGTTGGCTGCATTAATAATCCCGATAATCATTAACACCAAAGGGATCAAACCTAATATTCCCAGAATTCCGATTTTAGTAACCATCAATACAATATTGAGAATGATAGATAAAAAAATAGAAAAAAGAATTAATCCCAATGATTGTTTCAGATGGTATTTTAAAAGGCTGTCCGACTTTTCTTTTCCGATAAAGAAGGATATCAGCCATCCGAAAAGCGTAATGTAAGAAACAATTGATAAGGTTTTGTTGTCCATAGCTGTAAAATTTTTAATTAATATTCTTTGATTTTTTCCGGTCCAAAATTGCAGAAGAAAAAGATCCCAGTCTTCTTTTATGCAACTACAAAACATCTTCAATGCAGATTACGGATGACTACAAAATGTCTACAAAAACAATTAAAAATCTAATATTCAACAAATTACAAACAATACATAGTTCTACTTTTTCAGACAGGAAATTGACAGGTGTCTACAATTTTTGTACTTTCACCTTATGAAATTAAAGTACTTACTTTTATACTGTATACTTTTTATCTGCCCATTATATCCCGCACAGAATGCATTTATTGATGGTCTTAAGAACCAATTAAATGAAGATCATATTTCTACTGCAGAAAGATTCAGAATTTACAATGAACTTACCGAATATTACAGAGTCAGCGATCAATATTCTACTGCTGAAAAATATGTTCAGCAGCAACTTGATCTTGCTAAAAAAGAAAATGATTATGCTGAAGAAGTAAAAGCTCTCAGTCAAAAAGGAGTCATTAAGCTTAATCAGTCTGAATATGATAAGATTCCTCCTATTCTGGATGCTGCGAATGCAATTGTTCAAAAGAGTCATAACAAAACGGCTGAACTATATGCCACCTATCTGAATATCTACTACAGAAATGCACTTGGCGAACTTGAAAGTACCATCAAACTTGTTCAGAAAGTTCTTCCCACCGTTGAAAAACAACCTTCTGAAATCTTATTGAACGCAAAGCTCAATTATCTTCTCTACGGAATCTATACAGAATGGAACGATGCTGACAATGCCACCAGATATGCCAAGAAATCCATAGAGCTTGCTGAAAAGGCGGGAAACAAAAATTTACTCAGCTCTACTTATTCGGCGCTGGCTGTCTGCTACTCCTTTCAATATGAGAAAAGCGGGAACTCAAAAGATCTGAAACCCGTCATTGAGATGTGTAAGAAAGCTGTTGGCCTGTACCATCAATTTCCCGGTCATGTCTCAGCCCATGTACATGCAATGGCCTTACTGAATCTTACAAACTATTATCTGAGCTATCCGGTTATGACTCCCGAAATCCGTGAGGAAATTCAGAATAACGCCCACGAAATCCTGACCCTTACCCAGCATACGACTCTTAATCAGAGTATGCAGGCAGGTGCACTTGGTGTTTTGAGCAATCTTGCATCACGGGATCAGAATGATGCTTTATCAGAGCAGTATCTTCTGAAAGCTGAACAGATTCTGCTTACCCAGCAGCCGGTTTATTATCACGTGATGATCAATGTGGTAAAAAATCTTGCAGAGCTTTATGCAAAACAGAAAAATTACCGGAAAGCTTATGAGTACGAGACAAAAGTAACAGAATACAGCAATCTTCTCTTTGATGAAGGCCAGGCTGAAACTGCAAAAAGGTTGGAAGCTCAGTATCAATCGCAGAAAAAAGAATCTGAACTCAGATCTCTCACCGAAAAAACGGCCAGTCTGAAAAAGGAAAAACTTCTTTATATTATACTGGGAATCATAGGATTGATTGGAGCCTTCTTTATGTTCCGTTCTTATCATTTTAAACTGCGGTATTCTATAGAAAGGGAAAATAAGCTTGATACAGAAAAGCATGAAGCAGAAATGCAGGTCAAACTTCAGGAGGAAGAGCAGGCCCGATTAAGGGCAGAACAGGAACTACTTACCCTTCAGCAGCAAAAACTTCAAAGTGAGGTACTGGCGAGCCAGCTTCATATTCAGCATAAGAATGAGGTTCTGCAGCAGCTTCAGACCCAGCTTTCCGATACGGATATTAATATTCATCAGGTGGTAAAAGGAGAAAATCGGGTTGACAATGATTTTGAAAAAATCAGATTCACCATTCAGGAACTGCATCCTGATTTCTTCAAAAATATCAATGAAAAAGCTAAACAAAAGCTTACTGCTCTGGATTTGAAATACTGTGCTTACCTCTATCTGGGAATGGACACCAAACAAATTGCCAACCTCCTCAATGTAGAACCCAAAAGTGTAAGAATGACCAAATACCGTCTGAAAAAGAAGTTCGGTCTGGATCAGGATACCGCTTTAGAATCTTTTTTCCAGGGGGTATTTTCTGAGTAACTATATATATTTTATTTTTATACTCAATTGAAAGCTTTTCGTCTTAAAATTGAAGAGCTTTTTTATACTTAAAATTCATTTGTTAATATCCAAAGTTTTAAAATCAGAGGTTTTTTTATAAAAACTGAGGGGATACTTACGTGGTTTTTGGTGCTAAAAAAGTTGATTTTAAATAAAACAAATCACAAGAAGCATACAAATAGTACCCAAAACAAATTATTCAACATCTTATTTCCAGGCTTACATCCCTTATTTTCCGGTATTGTACAATAGAAAATATTACCGTACAAACTATTGTTAAAGTCATTAGCTTTCTTTTTATAGCCGGTATGTAATTTATACTTTTTCGAATTTCAAATATTTCACCAAAGCCCAGCTCCTATTCAGAGTAAAATTTGCATTTGTACACAAAGCAAAATACAAATCATTTACACATTTTATCCCTATAAAGTGATCTAAATATTTATAGTTTTATCCCATCAACGTTGACAAAATGTATTCTTCAGATTGACAATACAAGTGTACAGTGTATAATAAATAGGAAGAATTATTCACCCAAAGTCAAGGGTTAATTTGACACAAATGATTTATATAAAAACAATTAAAAATTACACACATGAAAAAATTAAATGGAATGAAGAGTGGCTTCTCTTCTACAGAAAACAAGAAATTACAAAGAAAGGATCTAAAATCTATTTTAGGTGGAGATGGTTATAAATATGTAGAAACAGATTGTGGTTCTACATGTTATGATAAAGAAACATGGAAAGATGGGACTCTTATCAGTACTTTAAAAATAGATACCAGCCTTAATTAGTATTATCACAGATAGAGGGTTATCCCTCTATCTCTTTTATCATCACACCATATTCGTTAGAGAATTTATGAAAAAGGATATTTGGAACTATGCTTCATATGGTTTAATAGCTATAATTTTCACTCTCATAGCTTGCAAGAGCAGAAATTTGAACTATATAACCTATTATAATAGAATCAATGAAATCGACAGTATATTTCGTTTACAAAAGGATACAATATTTACAATTAAGCAGTACAAAAAAATATTCAGCCAATATCCTCCCAAAAACCAGGAACGGAGGGAGGAATATGAAAATTACATAAAGCTTGCAGATCAACATCACAAAAATTTCGGAGGGAAAAAAAGTCTTTACAAGCTTATTCCGTTAGTTGCACATAATTGGAAATATAAAAAGCAAGACTCCAGCTTCATACAGCTCTATCAAAAATATGGTATTGGCAGGCAGGAAATGGAATTGAAAGTTGAGGAATGGAAAAGAGGACTTAATCAAAAACTTGTAGATTCTTTTACAGTCGCGTTTAAACGTGATCAAGACAGCCGTATTGATTCAAATTATGCAGATATCAATAAAAATGATAAAAAGAATGCTGAACTTCTGAGGTGGATGTTTGAGAATTATGGTTTCCCAAGTCTGCAAAAAATTGGTTTATCAAATGGTGATTTCTTTATGCCATCAGGACCTATATTACTACACATGGCAGATTATGAAGAGTATTATCCATATTTGAAAATAAAGCTATTAGAGTATGTAAAATCTGGTGAATGTCCCCCAAGAGACTACGCAGCTATGGTAGATAGAAATAATTTACACCATAAAGTACCTTATACTTATGGCGTTTATCAAGGATATGAAAATATAAAAGACTCCGCAACCGTCAATCGTAATCGCAAAAACATAGGGCTGCCAAGCTTAAAGCATGCTCAGTTGATTACAAAAGATTTTTTCAAAAAAATAAAAAAGAAAAATTGATACTGATCATTTCTCAAAATAACGAGATAACCACTACAGAAGTCATTAAATGGCTACAAAAATTGGATAAAAGCTTTATCCGGGTGCATGAAGATGAAATTTTTGATATTAAAATCCAAGAAAAACGGATTTATCTAGAAAGCCCGAGAAATTGTTTTTTTATTGATGAAATTAGCAGTGTATGGTATAGAAGAGGTAGACTGAAGTTTAACCGCCTGTACTATAAAAATGAAGCGATTAACCTCCATATGAATGAATATCAACACTGGCTGGAAGATTATGTAATAAAGGTTTTAGAGTCAAAAAAACATATTAATAAACAAAGCAATTGTGATATCAATAAACTTCTTGTGCTTGAAGAGGCCCAAAAGGCTGGATTAGATGTTCCGTCTTATTTTCTGGCTGACAACACAGATCATGTTACTTTAAATAAAACAATCATCAAAACCATTGGTGGCAACCCAAGAATGGAAAGCATACTCAAGGATTCCAGTGGGATGATGTATACAACAGTTGTTCAAGAAAATGAAAATAAAAATTTTTTAATCACTTTTTTTCAGGAAAAAATCGAAAAAAACTTCGAGATCAGAAGCTTTTATCTAAATGGTAAAGTTTGGTCTACAGCCATCTTTTCGCAAAATGATAACCAAACTAAAATTGACTTTAGGAAATACAATGATGAAAAACCCAATAGAAAAGTACCTTATAATCTTCCGAAAAATATTGAGCAAAAAATACATCTGTTAATGCAGTCATTAGATCTTAATTCCGGTTCTCTTGATTTCATCAAAAATGATGGTAAATACTATTTTTTAGAAGTCAATCCAGTAGGCCAGTTTTTGGGAATATCAGTAATATGTAATTATTTATTGGAAAAAGAAATAGCTGATTATTTATGAAAAGAGATTTTACTAACAAAGAAAAACATAAACTTCCCCTCACCTTTAAATATATTGACGTTGTAAAAAACAAAATTCGTGAGAAAAAACATTTTAGCATCACCATTCCATGCGAAAAATACTATACTGATTCTTACGCAAAACTTAATCCTTATAAATTTCTGACGAGATTATTATGAACTATTTCAGCCTATTTGCCAACATCCTTATCACCAAAGGAGCCACCAGAATTCTCATTTCAGATCTACAGAGAAATATATCAGAACTGTATCCGTTGGAGTTGTATGAAATTATAGAAGAGCTGAAAAACAAATCCGTTGAAGATACAATGACAAGTTATGATGAAGAATCCAAAGAAATTGTTCAGAACTATATCAATCTTCTGCTGGAAAAAGAATATGGATTTATTACAGAGAATGATTGGGACAGAAATTTTCCTCCTCTCTCTTTTGAACATCATGAGCCCAGCGCTATCACCAATCTCTTTATCGAAATGGAAGATATCGTGATCATAAAGAAGATATTTCCGTCAATAGAAAATCTTGGGATTAAGCATTTGGTTATTTACAGCTTGAAACCTTTACCCTTAAAAGATTGTATAGAAATTGATGAAATTTTTAAAACCTCAGTGTTATCAGGAATAGAAATTTTCTCACCGTTTCACCAGAAAGTCAACCTCTCTTTTATACAGGCTCTTCAAAAAAATACAGTCAGAATATACAGTCTCATTTTTTACAATTGTCCGGAACCTCCTTTCAAAGCCAAAGATGAATATAGATTCTCACTGAATTTTCTGAAAGACGATCTGAAAATATCTACCTGTGGAAAAGTAGAACTGAAATACTTCAACACGAATATTACTAAAGTTATAGAAGCAGTGAACCACAATTCCTGCCTGCATAAAAAGATAGGCATTGATAGAAAAGGTAATATTAAAAACTGTCCACTGATGAATGAAAGCTTTGGAAACATCCAAAAACAAAGCCTTGAAGAAGCCATCAATCAACCTGATTTTAGAAAATACTGGGATCTTACTAAAGACCAAATTGAAACATGTAAAGATTGTGAGTTCCGTTATGTCTGCACAGACTGCAGGGCATATACTGAAAACACGTTAAAAAACAAAGAGGGCCTTAGTATATCAAAACCTCTGAAATGCGGCTATAATCCTTATACAGGCGTTTGGGATGACTGGTCAAAAAACCCTTTAAAACAAGAAATTTTTAATTCCCTGGTACTCAGATAATTTTTTTCATAATCCCTGTTAATTGAAAACCGCTTTTAAATCTAATTTAAAAGCGGTTTGTTATCTTATCGTATTGATTACATTTTATTTAAAAAACTTCCATTTTGGGATAATAGCAAGCATTCCGAATCCTGTAAACAGAAAAAGATTGGTTACATCCGTATACAAAAATGTAGACAGATAGTAATTGTGCATAAAGAAATGCAGCACCAGTAAAGCCGGAAACATAAAGATTCCTGCCTTTTTGTAGAAGAACATCAGCACAAGCCCTATCATCATCAGTATATCAATAGAAAAAATCACATAGAAGTACCACCTCGGAATCTGAAGGTATTCATGCTGCAGATATTCATCCACATCGATACCAAGTCCCATAATAGTAAACAACATCAAGGCTGCAAACGCCAAAATAAATCCCCATCCTTTCTTTGGGTCTTCGTCAAAATAGCTGTATTCTTCCATACCTACAAAAATAAAGAACTTATGAGAGATTTCATAAGTTCTTTTATAATTATTCGTTTAAAATTTGACTTACACAGAGATTGCGTTGATCAGTCTGTTTTTGTCACTTAAGAATTCCTCCATAGAGATCATACTTTCAGTTCTCATTACATCCTGAATGTCGTCGATCTGGTAAATAATTCTTTTGGCATCATCAGTATTTTTAGCTCTTACTTTACAGAAAATATTATATTTTCCTGAAATAACGCTAGCCTCGATTACGTTAGGAATAGTTGACAATTCTTTCAATACTTCCTGAGTACGGTTTGATTTTGTCAAAAGGATACCTATGAAAGCTGTAAAGTGATAATCCAGCTTACCATAATCGATGTTAAGAGATGATCCCAAAATAATACCTGCATCTTCCATCTTTTTCACTCTTACGTGAATTGTTCCAGCAGAAACATCCATCTGCTTTGCAATTTCAGTAAAAGGCATTCTTGTGTTTTCTACTAAGAAATCAAGAATCTTCTTGTCTATTTCGTCCAGTTGATAGTTCATATTAGTTAAATTACAATTTCTTTAAAAAATCTATGTATTTTTTGCAAATTTACGAAAAATAATTTAACTAAAAAATATATATCAAATATTAACAATAATTAACACAGATGATAAAAATCATTAAAATATTCTAATTATTTACCATTCGATTTTATAGAATCTGTTTTTATTTCACCTTTTGCGTCTGAAGTTTTTTTGTCTTTTTTCTTCTTTTTAAACAAAGAATTGAAGCTTTTACTCCACACTACCCCTCCGCCATAAGCTTGATTAGCAGAACCGTTTGTACTCACCATACCGATGTTTGTAGGCTTGGAATACGCACGTATCACCAATGAGCCATCATTCTTTTTAGACAGATCATATTCTACAGATCCTTCCGTGGAAAGGTAATTGTTTTGTGCACCATCCGTTTTTGATAACGGAATACCCAAACCAGTCTTGATATTGACTCTCGGGGAGAGGGCTACACTTACTCCCGCATTGGCTCTGTCTCCATAATTTGAGTTCTGATCTCCTTTCACATAATTAAGGTCAATCTGAAATTCGTTACTCATCGTATTAAGAACGGATCCCAACTGCTTCAGAAGTATATTATATCCTGAGGATTCCGCTACATTTCCTACATTTACATCGAACCCACCAGTGTTGGATACGTTAAAGGTACTCAATAACAATACAGATCCGAACTGGAGAACCTTCTCTCCTTCCTGGCTCATTTTCGCAGCTAGTGTTTCTCTTACCTGGCTGGATACATCCATTGCCGTCACATTAAGATCAATCTGGGGGTCTACCAACGACTGGGTGATATGGGCCTGCAGCAGAATACTGATAGGCTGCAGTTTCCCCATACTAAGATATTCTCCCGCATTGGAAACCATTCTGATGTAGTTGGCATTAATATCCAGCATTGGTTTCATCGCATCACCATCCCACCTTATACTGCTGTTTCTTTCGATCTGGAATGTTTTATTAAGAATGGCCTTAGAGACAAATGTTCCGTTATCTACTTTATAGGTACCGCTCATCGCAATATTCCCCTGTCTGTTCATATGGAACCTCAACGGATCAGCTGATCCTTTTACCGTAATATTTCCCACATCGTCTCCTACCAGTACATTTACGGTGGTTCCTTTATCTACCGCCAGATTGAAGTCAATATTCATATTGGCTCCTGTTTTCTTCTTTTCTTCAAGTGTAATCAGACCATCTTTTCCTTCTTTCAGGAACCTCAGCATTTTAAATTCTTCTACATTGGACGTTGAGCTGGAATTAAAGGTAAAGGTACTTCCGTTAAGCGCCTTCATATTAGGAGTGGTTATACTTAATCCTGATACAGGTCCGTCCACGTACAGATCTCCCTGTCCGTAAACTCTTCCCCAGAAAAGGTCAAAATCTTTTTGCGTGGTATTCAGCATCAACAGGTTGTCTGCTCTCATTACAAGAGATACCCCCATGGAAGAAAGGGTTTCAAACTGAATCGCTCCGGAGATATTCCCTTTGGAATTGGTTCTTCCGTCGTGTACTTCAATATTATTGAGGATAGCAAGTCCTTTGGAAAGCTGAATCACAGTATCATCAAATGAATAATCTACCCCGGTAAACAATAGTTTTAATCCAAAATCTTTTAATGCAATATCTCCGCTATAATCAAGATTGTTAAGCTTTCCATTGATTTTAAGATCCCCTGTTGCCTTTCCGCGAAGGTTTCCGAAAATAGTCTGCACAAACTGCTGCGTAAATGCCAGGTCAAAATCACGCATTTCCGCAGTAAGATCAATAATCGGAGAAGAAGTATTATTATTAACCGTTCCTGTAAGGTTAAGGCTGTTGTTTCCAAGTACGCCGGCAGAGTGAACTTTCACATCAATATCATACACATTCAGCGAGAATCCATTGGTGGCAGAAATAGAGATATCCCCCATATCATCACCATTCATCTTAATATCATCAATGTTAAGATCTACCAGCGGCTGAAGTGTACTTTTATCCATTTTGATCTTAACGCTTCCGTTGGCAAGACCTTTAATATCCATAGTATTTCCTCCGGACTGCATTTCCAGCAGCTTTTCTACCGCAAAATCGTTGATATCTGCATCTACATAAAAGTCTTTCGCAGACTTAAACTGGGCTTCTTTAATAAACAAAGCACTTTTATCGGAATATACCCTCAGATTCCTGATATCAAAATCTCCGATTTTCTTTCTGTAGGTAATAGAGTGATTCAGCTCAGGACTTGTATCTATAGCCCAGGTAACTTCATTGAATTTTACCTCGGTAGGTTCAAACCTGAATACATAATCACCTGCTGCATCAGTAGACTGGTCTACGTTGATGGCGTATTCCTTAAGCTTTTCATTAAGCTCATCATCAGGACTTCCATGCTTGAACACGGTTGCTAAATGAAGTGTATTTCCATTTTCATTATTCCCTTTAAGCTCAAAATCTTTAATTACATTTTTATTATAAATGACCCTGTTGATCTTAGCATACAATTGCTGGTTAAGGTCACCTGTGTTAATTCTCACTTTAACACTATCCACCATTGCACTGTCTCTGCTGAGATTTTTTCGGTCATTAATTTTATAATCAGAATTTGAAGATGCCAGCGCCTGGTCAGCATCTGTAATCTCCTCTTCCTTGGTCATTATATATTTTAAAGATGCCGCATCAAGATTCAGGATCAGGTTGTTGGAATTCCCATCATATTCTCCTTCAACAAGAGCCCCCTGTGGTAATCTCAATTCAGGTAAGAAATAATTAACAAGGCCCTGCTGGACATCAAACTTCAACGCAAAATTCTGTCCACGGTATAATTTTCTTGGCGGTGGTCCCACTAATATTTTCCCTACTCCATTTTCTACCATTCCTGCAAGATCTGCAAGATTGTATTTTCCTGAGATTTTACCTGTGGCAGCTCCCGGAGCATCTACATCAATGACACGACCTCCTGCTTCAACAAACGTTTTTAACCTGGCATTCGGAATATTATATTTTTGAGTAGCTGAAGCAAAGTGAAGGTTATTGGCATTCACATCTAAAGTAAGATCGTTGATAGAAGACATGGCCATTTTCCCTTCTACCTGGCCACTTACCACCTGAGTGCCGGGCTTGTTGGTAAAGTAATTCATGTTCAGGTAAGTGACGTCTGCATTAACGTCCATAGCGATCCTCGAAGTACTGAAATCAATCAATCCTTTGACTGTAGCTTTAGCCTGCTCATCATTAACAGTGATGAGTCCGTTATATTTTTTATGATCCAATAAACCATCCAGATACAGATTATTGATCGTTTTATCCATAATTTCAATACTGGCAATCTGAGATTTCGTAGTCAGACGCATGGTATTGACGTCAAAACTTTGTCCGTTAAGATCAAATTTACCGGAAATTAAGCCTACCGATTTATTCTTAGTGATGACTGAGGTATTGAGATCTTTTACATCAAGATAACCGGAATATTTTGGCATTGCAGTGCTGTAGCCTGTCAGAGTAAGTTTCGAAATTTTCGCCTGCCCGATTCCTGTCATTAAATTACCATTATCCACATAAATTTGCTCAGGATTCACTTTTGCGGTTCCGTTATATTTCAGTTTTCCGAAATCATCTGCAAAGTTCTTCATCTTTTTGGAGATGAATGAAGGCATCATGGCTTTTAAATCCTTGTACGTAAAATCTGTTGAAAGATCTTTTGTTTCAATAGCAAAATTTCCTTTCAGCAGATTGTCAACCTTCATCGTTTTGGTAGCAATATTGACGTCAGGATTTCTGATCAGAAAGTTCTCCAGGTGGAATTTATTCAATGGCCCTGTCATTACCCCGGAAAGATTGAAGGGTTTGATATTATCCCAGTTGGTTACAAAATAACTGATATCATATCCGCTTAGCTGGCTTCCCTGTTTAATATTCATATCCCAGCGTACTTTGTCTGCAAAATCTGCCCAGGATCCGTCGTGAAGATTAAATTTGATATCTCCCTGAAGTAAGGTATGATCCGTATTCAGGGTAAGGTCTTTTAACGACAAAAACTGCTTCGTTAGAGAAAGTTCTGTTGAAAAGGTATCCACAAAGTGAGATTTTCCCCACCTTGAAGTTACAAATGACATATTATTAATCAACGCCGAAACATTCGGTCCGTTGACTTTTACGTTCGGTGCTTTTAAATTGAATTTTGTTGCGGTAAGCCATTTTCCCTGTTCTCCGGGAGAATTTTCATTAACGATGGAAACCTTAGAATCAATAATCTGAATTCTGGAATTCAGTTGAAAAGGAGGTTTCTTGGGATCTCTTTTCTTACCATTGTCAAAGAGTTCTACAAACCTTACAAAATTGGATATACTGTCTCCTTTATAAGTAATCACCTTTACATCGGCATTCACAAGAGCCAGAGAGTTAAAACTTAGAGAATTGCTGCTTCCTGAGATGGCATTTACTGCCAGAGATATCCAGTCTGAATCTGCGCGAAACTCACGGGCTGTAATAAAATCAAAACCTTTATAATCTTTTACTTTTAAGCCTTTAATTGTTACATCACCGAAGTAATTTACATCTACACTTTCTGTAGAAAAATCAGATTTAAAATCGTTATTAACAAGCTTCAGAGCCTGATCAGCAGCCCATCTTTTTGTTACCGGAAGGTTGATGGCAATAAGGACTCCACCTACAAGGAAAATACCCAGCCAAAAGAGAATCAGGAGCAGTTTTGCCCACCAGGTATAGCTGGTAACATCCTTTACAGCCTGTTTCCCAAATTCTTCAGCTGTTTCTACAGGATGATGTATCGCATCCGAAGCAAGCTCAGAGGCTTCTTTTACTGTTTCCCTTACTTTTCCCTCTACATTTTCAACAGTTTTCTGTACCTGATCCCCTAGGTTTTCAGCTACTGATTTTTTATTCTCATTCTCGTTATTATTCTCTAACTTTGCCATTATTATGAGCGACTCTATAATTTTAGGTATTGAATCGTCCTGTGACGACACCTCAGCAGCTATCATCAAGGGAAATTCTATTCTTTCAAACATTGCCGCGAACCAGGCCATCCACAAAGAATATGGCGGCGTTGTCCCTGAATTGGCTTCACGAGCCCATCAGCAAAATATTATCCCCGTTGTTGAAAAATCTTTTTCTAAAGCAAATATACAACAAAATGCTATCTCTGCTATAGGATTTACTCGCGGACCGGGACTTTTAGGATCTCTTCTTGTAGGAACATCATTTGCTAAGTCTTTGGCGATGAGCCTGAATGTACCTTTGATTGAAGTAAATCACCTTCAAGCCCACATTCTGGCCCATTTCATCGAGGATGCAAATCCTGTGCCGCCTACCTTTCCTTTTTTATGCCTTACCGTAAGCGGCGGACATACCATGATTGTATTGGTAAAAGACTATTTTGATATGGAAATCATCGGCAAAACCATTGATGATGCAGCAGGAGAAGCTTTTGATAAAATCGGAAAGATTTTTGACCTTGATTACCCTGCAGGCCCCATCATCGACAGATTGGCTAAGGAAGGAAATCCCGATGCTTTTACATTCAACAAACCGAAACTGGAAAACTACGATTATTCTTTCAGCGGTATTAAAACTTCCGTGCTGTATTTCATTCAGAAAGAAGTCAGAAAAAATCCGGATTTCATTAAGGAAAATCTTAATGACCTTTGTGCTTCCGTACAAAAATCAATTATTGAAATTCTGATGAATAAACTTGAAAAAGCAGCCAAAGATCTCAAGGTAAATCAGGTCGCTATTGCAGGAGGTGTATCTGCCAATTCTGCACTTAGAAAGGCAATGGAAGACAATAAAGAAAGACTGGGATGGAGTATTTATATTCCAAAATTCGAATATACTACAGATAATGCAGCCATGATTGCCATGGTAGCAAAACTGAAGTTTGAACGTGGAGAATTTACCGATCTGAGAACTTCCGCAACGGCAAAATACGATTTATGAAAATACTCTTAGAAGAAAAAGTACTGGGAACACATTCTAAAAAGAACTCAAAATATTACTGGGTATTGGAAACTATCACAGGAAGACATGAGGGCTCAGAAACTTTTTCAGAGTTTAACGGAGAAAGTTCTGAGACTGGATATATTCAGGATATCAAAGAAGAAGTTTTAAAATTAATTAATTCTGAACATCTTTTTAGTTTTCCCTATATTCCAAAAGAAGGAGATTATTTATCCATCAAAAATAATTTGAGAAAACAGGAATATTTAAATCTGATTTTCATTAATAATGTATGGATAGAAGAAATATACATGTGTTCTTACCGGGAATGTGATACAGATATATATACAACCATCAAAACAGGAGTAGCATTTATAAACCAGGATATATGAAACTATTCTACGGAGACATCAACAGAAATAAAGTTATAATCAACGACGAAGAACAGCAGCATATTGTAAAAGTTCTTCGCATGAGAGATGGTGAAACGATTCACGTGACGGATGGAAAGGGAAAACTGGCTTCCGGAAAACTGATTATAGAAGGCAAGAAAGCGGGGATTGAAGTTTCTGAGATCAAAGAAAATCTGCCGGAATTCAATCCTCAACTTCATATTGCGATTGCTCCCACCAAGAATATTGACAGAATTGAATTTTTTGTGGAAAAAGCGGTGGAAATGGGGATTTCAGAAATAAGCATTATTATCACTGAAAAAACGGAGCGTAAAAACATCAACATCGATAAAATCAGGAAACAGGCTGTTGCAGCATCCAAGCAGAGCCTGAGATTTCATTTTCCGGTTATCAATGATGCTGTAAAACTGACGGATTTTCTGAAAAATATTGATCCGGAGCATACCTTTGTAGCGCATTGCCATCAGAATCTGCAAAGAATTGATCTTAAAAATATTCCTCAGCTGAAGCAGCTTACTTTTTTAATAGGCCCCGAAGGTGATTTTTCTGAAAAGGAGATTGCATTTCTGGCAGAAAACAAAGTAAGAGCGGTTTCTCTAGGAAGTCAAAGACTGAGAACGGAAACGGCGGGAGTTTTTGTGGCCGCATGGAATTATTACAATATGATATAAATACAAAACGAGAAGGCACAAAACCTTCTCATTTTTATTTCAGATTACTATTTCCAGTCAATATTATTTTCTCTCAGATATTTTTCAAAAATCTGCTGTCCGCTTCTGATTGAATTGACAGCCCAAAGGATTTGCATCCTTAAAAGTTTTTCTTCATTCAGTTTATAATCAATCCCAGACTTTATCAGCTTTTGTTTCAGTTCGTACATACAAATGGAAGCCGCTACAGAAACATTGAAGCTTCTTGTAAAGCCATACATTGGGATGGCCAGTGTTTCATCGGCAAAATCTAAAATCTCCTGGGAAACGCCCTCCATTTCAGTTCCAAAAACCAAAGCAATGGGTTCTGTTATTTCATATTCAGGTAACATTTTAGCGTTCTTTTCCAGCGAAACAACCACTATTTTATATCCGCGGTCTTTAATATTCTGGAAAGATTCCATATTTCGGGGAAGTTTTTCTACCTCAACCCAGGTATCAGCTCCTTTTGTTACACGAAGATTGGGTTCAAAACTGTATTCTTCCTGCAAAGCCACTACTTTATGGAAACCACAGGCTTCCACAGAACGTACAATGGCTGCTGCATTTCTAAACTGATAGATATCTTCCACCACCGGAAGGACAAAGTCTGAACTTTCCTGAGAAAAATGTTCAATTTTCTCGAGCCTTTCTTCGGTTAAAAACTGTTTTAAATATTCAAAGGTTTGCGCTAAATCTTTCATCCGCATTTAGTTATTTTTTCAATAGCCTTATGAAACATCAGTCATTTTCATTTTATTTTTATAAAATTTCATGATAAGCGTTTCATTCATTTTCAAATCTTTGCAAATTAACGTAATTTTGACCTATGAACCCTAATCGGGGGCCAATTCTTAATAAATTAGTACATGAAGCGAAAAGTCCTGCTCATCTATACCGGTGGAACCATCGGAATGGAAAAAGATTATGAAACCGGAAGTCTCCGTGCCTTTGATTTTGGAAATATATTCGAAAAGATGCCTGAAATGAGGCTTATGGAATGCGAAGTCTTTGTACATCCTTTCGCCAAACCGCTGGACTCTTCGGATATGGGACCTGAAGAATGGAGAGTGATCGCTAATTATATTCACAAAAATTATAACGACTACGATGGCTTCCTGATTCTTCACGGAACGGATACCATGTCTTATACGGCATCAGCATTAAGTTTCATGCTGAAGGGATTAAGAAAGCCTGTCATCATGACCGGCTCCCAGCTTCCGATTGGAGACCTGAGGACGGATGCCAAGGAAAATCTTCTGACCAGCCTTTATTATGCCAGCCTTTATGAAAATGACGAAGCAGTCATTCAGGAGGTTGCCATTTATTTTGAGTACAAATTATTAAGAGGAAACAGAACGTTGAAATATTCCGCAGAATATTTTGATGCTTACGCAAGCCCGAATTACCCTATTCTAGGACAGTCCGGAGTTCATCTGAATATTATTAAAGATAACCTTTTCCGCTGTGACCCGACAGTAGAATTTCATGTGGATGAACATATTTCCGAAGATATTTTATTTTGGAGGATTTTTCCGGGAATGCATCTGAGCCACTTCAGGGAAATTCCTAAAATGAAGGTTCTTATTCTTCAGGTGTTTGGCTCGGGAACCATTTTCAGCAGCGCCAAAACGCAGGAAACACTTCAGGAAATCCGGGATAACGGGACTGAAATTGTAGTGGTAAGTCAATGTATTTCAGGAGGCATCTCATTCGGAAAGTATGAAAACAGTAATATTTTCTCCAGAATCGGAGCGATCAGCGGAAGAGACATGACAGCGGAAACAGCGATTACCAAAGCCATGCACTTAATTGATAATCCAAGTTACTCCGGAAGCTTTGCCGATAACTTCACCAGAAGTCTTTGTGGAGAAATTACAGATTAATTTGTAAGAATAATTTGGATATTCCAGAAAATACACTATTTTTGCAATCTCAAAAAGAAAGGTGTCCGAGTGGTTGAAGGAGCTACCCTGGAAAGGTAGTATACGGGTAACTGTATCGAGGGTTCGAATCCCTTCCTTTCTGCAAGAAAGTAAAGCCTGTGCTATTAAATAGTACAGGCTTTTTTATGATCAAGATTCTTGATTATTTTACATTCGTTCCTATAAGTATTTATACTCAGTTTAATAATTGGTCATTTATACGCTACTGCAGGTGCCTTGTTCTTCGTTACTTTGATACACAATCTAACAAACTAAAAACCAAACCAAAATGACATCAACAAGTGTAAATGCAAATTCTTCAGGTCAGTTAGTACTTGGAAACGGAGCACAATTCTGGGTGTATCTTTCCCCACAAAACGATACCTCTAAAATGATTTCTACATGGCGTGTAACTTTTTCACAAGGAGACTGGAGCGACTTCATCTCAAGTGAAAATCCTACCAAACAGATTCAAACGCCCAATCTTTCGGGAATCTTCGAAATTAAAGTAGAATTATTAAGCGGTTCAACAGGTACATGGCGCCAGATTCCACCTCAGGCTGGAAGTCATAATGAAATAGGCTGTAATTCCAACTGTGCTTCTATGGTAGGAATTGTTGCAGACAGTACAAATCCTCCTATCGGAGCTATTAATGCCCATTTCTGGACAACATGGGATGCTATGTGCGGAGTAAGACAGAATTAATAGTAAATAAACCAGTCCATAAACCAAATTGCCACAGTATTTATATTGTGGCAATTTACTTTATATACCATACAAAATCAAATAATTACACAGTAAACCAATAAATACATAGTGCTTTTCCACAAACTACTAACAAGTTACTCACATTTTATCCACAATTAAAATATTATTACAACATTAAGTTTTCCATTAGAATCTTATTCCTAATTCTATCCTAAATCAGGCCTTTACTTTGTCTTGTTTTTAAACAGTATTAAAAGATTTTGAATAAACATTCTATGAACAAAGCCTCTAATTTTGCTATTATAAAGTATTCTCTCTGCGTATCAACAGTATTCTTATCCGTCTCATGGTTTCGCAGCTATTTAAGATTAACAGTAAAACAGTTATCCATACTATTGAGCATGAAGAAATTTTTTGCAGGATTATTTTTATTGGGATGTATAGGAACATCGATCAAAGCGCAGATCAGTCCACCTGGACTGGGAGATGCCAACAATGCATTCTGGGGAGCCTTCGGAGTGAAGCGACAACTCGACTCTTTGGGTAAAAAACAGGCTTTGAGCTACGTAGCCATCGGGAGAAAAAGCAGTCCGGATGATCATAATCTGTTTTCGAAGCAGGCGATCATTGTTTTAAATCATGAAGTTTATCATTCATTTGCGCCACACCAGCAATATAGTTATGCATTAAGTTATCGGCGTCAGCCACAGTATGAAAGTACAGCTCCTTATGATAAAGAAAGTACGGAACAGGAATTCAGAATTTACGGAAGATATGCCTATACTTTTGATCTCGGCAGGAAATGGAAACTTAAAAGTACCATACGCCAGGAATTCAGGAAGTTTTTCGATGCAGACTTTCATAAAGTCGAAGAGGATTTTCAGTTGAGAACACGGATCAAGAATCAGCTCATCTATAATTTATCTCCAAAAAACAATCAGAAACTGGCCTTGAGTGCAGAAGCCCTGTTTTCTATAAGCCATCTCAATGAGCCGGATTCTGAATGGAATTCGTTTGGATATCGTGAAATGCGTATTGCGGCGTACTATATGTTTACAATTCCGAACTCTCCTTTTACTGTAGACATAGGATATATGGACGATCTGATCAGAGACAGCAGAAGTATTCATCATGGTGGCGTTCATTATCTGGCAGCCGACCTGGTATGGAATATTCCTTATAAAAAAAACAAGTAATACACATAAGCAAGTATTCATACAATTGCAATACAAAATCCCGATCATTACTGACCGGGATTTTTGGTTGAAAACATAAGTTTTCCGCAATATAATTAAGTATGAATGTTTGGTGTAAAATTTAGTTGCACAAAGTCAGAAACTGACGGCTCAACTGCACATTGAATTTGGCTTCCGCTCTTGAGCGTGCATAAATAGTCTGTTTAAAAGCATGCACAGTTTTTAATTTCTGGTCTATAAACTCTGCAATTTGAACAACAGAAAAAAGAAAATCCCTGTATACTGCCATATTAACGGTCTGTCCATAATAGGGAAGATAAGCTTTTAAAAATGGAATGGCTTTCTGATGACGGTTGTAGCTGATACAATACCCTACTCCTTCCATTGAAGTAATAATACTGTAATTATTAATATAGTCCTGAATATTTTTACTGCCATCAAGAGCATGAGCATTTTTTGAACAAAACTTATTGATCTTATCCAGAATATGCTGGGCATACTCCATCATGGAGATATTTTTAAATTCAAATACCTGATTCATTCCATTGGATGGAGAAGTTTCACTATCACAATCAATACAGAAAGAGATTCCGATTTTTTCATGATAAGGAAAAAAGCAGTCTTTCACTTCAATGGAAGCATCGGGCTTTAGCATGTCATCTGCAAAGTTATAATACACATAGGGGCGATAAAGCTCTGCAAGCGCTTTCAGGTAATCTGTTTCGCTGGTATTATGATATTCTTCAAACCATTTTTCAAGGTTATCGTAATAATTACTTTCAAAGTCGTTAAAGTTTAAGTAAAATGGCAATTCCATAGCTCTGTAATTTTGATATGACAAAGCTATAGCCGTAATGCGACAAAACTTGACGTAATATATTTTTTTGTAAAAAGATTTTTGTCAATGGTCAATTTTTGCTTCGCAAAGTCAATCGTCAATCATAATTAAAGCTAAAGTTCGCAAGGTCTATTAATATACAGAATTTATCAGTTCACAAAGGCACTCCGTTCAGCCAAGACATTAGTGTGTACATTGCTGAGTGAAACGCCTTCGCGATCGTTTTTTATAATAAAATATCGTAGCGGACTTTGTGTTAAAATCTATGTAAGTGTATCAAAAACTTGACGCAATATATTTTTTGTGAAAAAGATTTTTGTCAATGGTCAATTTTTGCTTCACAAAGTCAATCGTCAATCATAATTAAAGCTAAAATTCCCAAGGTTTATTAATATACAGAATTTATCAGTTCGCAAAGGGCACTCCGTTCAGCCAAAGACCTTAGTGTGTACATTGCTGAATGAAACGCCTCTGCGGTCGAAAAAAAGTAAACATCATAAAAACTTTGCGAACACCACGTTTAATTATATACGAGCTTATAAAATTCACAAGCGCAGCGAATTGGCCATTCACCATTGACACTTATTTATCATAATTCTTCATGATGTACTCAAAGTAGTGGATCATTTTCAGATAGTTTTCAATACTAAGATATTCATTGGTACTGTGAATACTCTGCTGCTCGGCACTGTTGATCTTAATCGGCATGAACCTGTAGACGTTTTTGCTTACAATTTCATATTTACCGGCATCGGTTCCAGCCATAGTAAGATAAGGCGTAACAATGGCTCCGGGATGAATTTCTTTCACACCGGCTTCTATCATTTTAAAAGCTCTTGTATTGGTTGGGGAAATAGCGGAGGCTTCCCTTGTATTATCAATTTCTTCTACCTCAACATCAAAACCTTCAGTCGATTTAGCAATATGATCTCTTACATCTTTCACCGAATTTCCGGGAAGTAATCTGAAATTAACCACAAATTCCACTTCTGGAGAAAGGACGTTAGTTCCATCACTTCCTTTCATCATCGTTAAAGCTGTTGTGGTTCTCACCAAAGCATTGGTTGTATTATTTTTGGTAAGCTGGGAAATCAGTACCGGTTTTAAAAGCCATTGATTCGCCAGTGCCATTCTTGTGGCAAAAGGCATTTCACCTCCGATATTCGTAAAAAATTCTTGGATTAAAGGGGTAATAACAGGTTTCATCTGGTGATCTTCCAGACGCTGCATGATAACAGCAGCTTTTCCGATTGCGCTTTCCATAGGAGGCATAGAAGAATGTCCGCCCAGCCCTTTTACTTTGATTTTTGCAGAAAGAAAACCTTTTTCAGCACATCCTACTACGGCAACGTCTGTATCAATTCCGGCTACATTTCCTTTTCTCATAATCAATCCTCCTTCGTCATAAACAGCATCGAATTTCAATCCCTTTTTCTTAAAATAATCGGCAATCTGAATCGCTCCTTTCTTTCCGCCTACTTCTTCATCAAAACCGAAAGCCAGATAA
Source organism: Chryseobacterium sp. NRRL B-14798 (assembly GCF_050470705.1). Taxonomy (NCBI): domain Bacteria; kingdom Pseudomonadati; phylum Bacteroidota; class Flavobacteriia; order Flavobacteriales; family Weeksellaceae; genus Chryseobacterium; species Chryseobacterium sp. NRRL B-14798. The sequence continues at coordinate 4,222,516 of NZ_JBFLUL010000005.1, forward strand.
ATATCACGCTGTGGAATCTGTTTGTTTTTAATCATAGAATTCATGGATTCCATCAAGGAAAAAAGCATTCCCTTCATATCTATGGCACCTCTTCCGTAGATCCTTCCGTTGGCAACAGCTCCTGAAAAGGGGGCAAATTCCCAATCTTCTGCGACTTTTGAAACGGGTTCTAAAGGTTTATCATCCGGACGGAATACATTTGGATCATTATTCTTTATATCAGCATCTCCGGGAGGAACTACGTCCATATGGGAAAGAAATAAAATGGGTTCCAGAGCAGGATTGCTTCCTTTAAGCCTGAACACCAGTCCATATTGGTTCACCTCAACATTTTCCGTATTTTGATAGACCAATGGATAGGATGTTTTCAGATAGGTTTTAAACTGATCAAACGGAGCATAGTCGAATTCACCCAAACTCCCTGTAGAAACGGTGGGTACTTTTATTCCTCCTGAAAGTCTCATGACTGCAGAATCATTTTTTACCGGTTTCCAGCCCTCGCCTGCCCCGATATTATTTTTTTTAAATGGATAGGTGTAGGTTTTGATTAATACGACAGCAGCCAGAATGACAACGATTCCCAAAAGGATTAAAAGAAATTTTTTCATAGTGAATAGTTTGTGAGGTGATTTTATTCTATAAATATAACAAAGTATTTTATGCCCAACAATTTAAAGCCTGGTTTTTTCATCAATGGAACATTTACAACAGATTCTTTTGGGTATAAGATGACGGATCGTTTTTATAGTAAACGTAAAGTTTTATATTCCTAAAACTGAATATAAGAGAGCTAAGCAGTAATCAACAAGTTGATTCGATGAAGCTTTGAGTCTTTCTAGTACTTTGTGTTTTTTCTTTAACGCAAGGACACAAAGTTTTTTATTACTGATATATTTAAGGCAATCGTTTTCACACCGTTGCGGTTTCTTTTAATCCAGGATTTCGTTCATTTCGGTTAAAATGATAGGTTTTCCATCAGTAATTACAATGGTATGCTCATGCTGGGCCATGTAACCGCCTTTATTACCTACCATAGTCCATCCGTCTTTTAATTCTACAGCAATATTGGAATCGGTGGAGATAAATGTTTCAATAGCCACCACAGAGTTTTTCTTAAAACGTCTGGAATCAAACCGGTTTCTGTAGTTCAGCAGTTCATCAGGCTGTTCGTGTAAGCTTCTCCCTACTCCATGGCCTGCAAGATTCTTAATAACTTTAAGACCTCTTTTCTTCGCTTCTGTTTCCATTAAATGCCCTATGTCTGCTATTTTGACACCACCTTTGATATTGTCGATAGCTTTTCTCAGGATATCCTTGGAAGCTTCCACCAGTTTCTGATGTCCGTGAATATCTTTTCCGATCACAAAAGAACCTCCATTATCTGCCCAATATCCGTCCAGTTCTGCTGAAACATCAATATTGATCAGATCGCCTTCTTTCAAAATCCTTTGATCTGTTGGAATCCCATGGCAGAATTCATCATCCACGCTGATACACGTCCAGCCTGGAAATCCATACGTCAGATAAGGTGCTGATTTTGCTCCGAAACCTTCCAGTATTTGGGCTCCATATTCGTCCAGATCTTTTGTGGTCATGCCGGGTTCAGCATAATCCATCATTTTCTTCAATGTATAGGCAACAGCTTCACTTACTTTTTGCATTCCCAGCATCTGATCTTCGTTGGTGATTGACATAGTTTTGTTTTGATTGTTATTGAGAACTACAAAGTTAGGAAATTAAAACGTTCTGAGATGACCTGTTTCCATTTAACACGATCCTCCAACTGGCGCGGCCGCAACGACAAAACCTGTCCTCTTAAAAAAAGGGCCAACTCAAAAGAATTGACCCTTCCAAAAAACATTAACTGTTTATTGATAGAATTATGATGTTTTATTTCCAGCCTCCACCTAAACTTTTATAGATGTCAACTACTGTGCTGAGCTGTTTCTGTTTTGCCTCAATAAGTTCCATTTTAGCATCCAAAGCATCTCTTTGGTTTAAAAGAACCTCAAGATAATCTGCTCTTGAATTTCGGAATAGCTGGTTGGCAATATCTATAGACTGATCCAGGGCTTTCGTTTCCTGAGATTTCAGTTGATAATACTGATCTATGTTTTTAACCTTTGACATCAGATTGGCAACATCCAGATAAGCATTCAGAATAGTTTTATCGTATTCGTACAACGCCTGAACCTGTTTGGCATCTGCTGTCTGAAAATTAGCCTTTATCGCACTTTTGTTAATTAATGGTCCTGCCAGTTCACCTACAAGATTGTAAGCTATTGATTCCGGCATTTTAACAAGGTATGAAGGTTTGAAAGCCTCCAGGCCTAATGTTGCCGAAATTTCCAGAGAAGGATAAAATTCTTTTCTTGCTGCTTCTACATCCAGTTTTGAAGCTTTCAATTCCAGCTCGGCCTGTTTGATATCAGGACGGTTGGCTAATAACTGAGATGGAATTCCGGTATAGACTGTCGGAGGAATGGTAGACATAAAGTTTTCCTTTGTTCTCACGATCGGTTGTGGATATCTTCCCAGCAAAGCATTGATTTCATTTTCTTTTTCAGTAATCTGCTGACGGATGGTATATTCTGCAGCTTTGGATTTCGCCAGTTCTGCTTCAAATTTCTTCACGGCAAGCTCCGTTGCAGCAGCAGCTTCTTTCTGAATTTTGGAAATTTCCAGCGCTTTTTGCTGAAGTTTAATATACTGTTGTATAATGTCCAATTGATTATCAAGTGCCAGCAATTCATAATAATTATCGGCAACTTCTTCAATAAGATTAGATAAAACAAAGTTTTTCCCTTCTACTGTAGAAAGATAATGGGCTACGGCAGATTCTTTTTCCGTTCTGAGCTTTTTCCAGATGTCAATCTCCCAGCTGGCATTTAATCCTGCTTCAAAATTTCCAAGCGGATCTGGCATTTCCTTTCCCGGTTCAATTTCTGTGGTAGCATCACCTGCTCCTTCGCTGGTATAGCGTCCGGATTTTTTCAGTCCTGCTCCTACTCCTGCAGACACCGTTGGGGTTAATCTTCCTTTTTTAGCTAACACACCACTTTTAGCAATCTCAATCTCCTGAAGAGTAATCAGCAGCTCCTGATTATTTTTTAAAGCCGTTTCAATAAGAGTTACCAGGTTTGGATCCGTAAAGAACTGTCTCCAGGGTGTGGTTCCGCTGTTATTGTTGGCATCCTGCTGCTCTTCCTGATTAAAGTTCTGAGGAATATTTTCTTTTACCTCATCTTTTATAACAGTCGCCATCGGCGCCTTACAACTTGCAAGTACAAGTGATAAGGTAATGGCTGTGATTATATTTTTAGTCTTCGAATTTTCCATCATGTTCATAAGGTTCAGTTTGTTCTGTTAAAGGATTCTCTTCTTCATATCTTGCCAATCGTGACTTATCAGCAATGGTTCCGAAGATATAATACAATCCGGGGATAATCATCAATCCGAAAATGGTTCCGATTAGCATTCCTCCTGCTGCTGCTGTACCAATGGTTCTGTTACCAATTGCTCCCGGCCCCGTTGCAATCACCAATGGAATTAATCCGGCAATGAAGGCAAATGAAGTCATCAAAATCGGACGGAAACGGATGGCAGCACCTTCAATAGCAGCTTTTGCCACTGGGATTCCTTCTTCGGCTTTCTTCTGTACGGCAAATTCAACGATCAACACTGCATTTTTACCCAAAAGTCCGATCAGCATGACCATCGCCACCTGTGCATAAATGTTATTCTCCAGTCCTAAGAGTTTTAAGCATAAAAAGGCTCCAAAAATACCTGTAGGCAGAGATAAAATAACCGGAAGCGGAAGGATGAAACTTTCATACTGTGCAGAAAGAATGAGATAAACAAATCCTAAACAAACCAGGAAGATAAATATGGCTTCATTACCACGGCTTACTTCGTCTTTAGAGATACCCGCCCAGTCGATACCAAAACCTCTTGGAAGTGTTTTATCTGCAACTTCCTGAATCGCTTTGATTGCCTGGCCACTACTGTATCCGGGAGCAGGCGTTCCACTTACTTCTGCAGAGTTATACATATTGTGTCTTGTAATCTCCGATAGTCCGTATACTTTTTCAAGCCTCATAAAATCTGAGTAGGGAACCATCTGGTCTTTATCATTTTTAACATACAGCTTCAACAGGTCGGTTGGGAGTGCACGATATTGAGGGCCAGCCTGAACAATGACCTTATACGGCCTGTCAAAGCGGATGAAACTCGTTTCATAGTTGGAACCAATCAATGTAGATAGATTATCCATTGCTTTTTCAATGGTTACTCCTTTTTGCTCTGCAAGATCATTGTCTATCCTAAGCATATATTGCGGGAAACTCGCAGAATAGAATGTAAATGCCGAACCAAGTTCCGGGCGTTTTTTAAGCTCCTTCACAAAGTCATTACTTACCTGTTCCATTTTATGATAATCTCCACTTCCTGCTTTATCCAGCAGACGAAGCTCGAAACCTCCTGCAGCTCCATATCCCGGAACGGAAGGCGGTTGGAAGAATTCAATATTGGCTCCCGGAATATTTTTGGCTTTTTCCTCAAGCTTTTCAATAATTTCTGCAGCTGATTCTTTACGTTCTTCCCAGCTTTTAAGGTTGATCAGACAGGTTCCTGAATTGGATCCGGTACCTTCAGTCAAAATCTCATATCCTGCAAGAGAAGAAACGGATTGTACTCCATCAATATCTTCAGATTCTCTCAAAAGCTCTCTGGCGATCTGATTGGTCCTTTCCAATGTAGAACCCGGAGGCGTCTGAATAATGGCATAGATCATCCCCTGATCCTCAGCCGGAATAAATCCTGAAGGTAAAGAATTGCTTAGGAAGAATGTGCAGGCACAAAATGCCAATAACAATGGTAGTGTTATTGTCTTTTTTGTCACTGTTTTATTCAGAAGCTTCTCATATCTTCCGGCTCCTTTTGTAAACAGGTTGTTGAATTTATCAAGGAAAATAGTAATTGGAGTTTTCTTTTTAGCTTTTCCATGATTATTTCTTAAAATTAAAGCACATAAAGCCGGTGTCAAAGTAAGTGCCACAACCCCAGATAAGATAATGGATGAAGCCATTGTAATAGAGAACTGGCGGTAGAATACCCCAACCGGACCGGACATAAATGCAATCGGAATGAATACCGATGCCATTACAAGTGTAATTGCGATAATTGCTCCACTGATCTCATGCATTGCTTCTTCGGTAGCCTTTAATGGGGAAAGATGTTTTTCTTCCATCTTGGCGTGAACAGCTTCAATAACTACGATCGCGTCATCTACCACAACCCCGATGGCCATTACCAGGGCAAATAGAGAAATCATATTCAGGGTAATTCCAAAAGCGGACATGACAGCAAATGTTCCCACCAATGAAACCGGAACAGCTAATGCCGGAATCAATGTTGAGCGCCAGTCTCCAAGGAACAGGAATACTACGATAGCAACCAGAATAAAGGCCTCAAACAATGTGTGGATAACTTTTTCCATGGAGGCATCCAGGAATCTTGATACGTCATAACTGATATCGTAATGCATTCCTTTCGGGAAGTTATTTTTTTCAAGATCCTTCATCAATGCTTTTACATTTTTGATAACGTCACTTGCATTGGATCCGTAGGATTGTTTTACGGTGATCGCTGCGGAAGGTTTTCCGTTCAGTGTAGAATAAATATCATACATTGAACTTCCGAATTCTATATCCGCTACATCTTTTAACCTTACAGATTCTCCGTTCGGTTTGGCTTTTAAAATAGTGTTTCCATAATCTTTTTCGTTATTAAAACGTCCGGGATATTTTAATACATATTCGAAAGACTGTGAACGTTTTCCGGAGCTTTCACCTGTTTTCCCAGGGGAAGCTTCCAAACTCTGCTCATTCAGAGATTCCATTACTTCATCTGCTGAGATGTTATAGGCGGTTAATCTATCCGGTTTAAGCCATATACGCATGGCATATTCACGGGTTCCCAGGATATCTGCAAAACCTACACCGCTAACCCTTCTCAATTCAGACATTACATTGATATCTGCATAGTTGAAAAGGAATTTCTGGTCAGCTTTAGGATCATCACTGTACAGGTTAATATACATCAACATGTTGGGTTCTTCACGCGTGATCTTTACTCCTTCACGTACTACCAGAGGCGGAAGTTTATTGACTACTGAAGATACACGGTTCTGCACGTTTACTGCAGCTACATTGGGATCCGTACCCAGATCAAATACAATCTGAATGGAAGCTTCCCCGTCATTTCCGGCATCTGAAGTCATGTATTTCATACCGGGAACTCCATTTAATCCTCTTTCTAAGGGGATTACTACGGATTTAATCAACAGTTCGTTGTTGGCTCCGGGATATTCTGCGGTGATATTTACTTTAGGCGGAGAAATGGAGGGAAACTGTGTCACCGGAAGTTTTACCAATGACAATATTCCCATAAATACAATAATCAATGAGATTACTATGGACAGAACTGGTCTGCGAATGAATTTCTTAAACATACTGTTTCGTTTTAGAGACCACTACTCTGCTTTTAGTTTCAATGATTGAAGAACTTTCTTAGGATCCTGGAATTTTGTTTTCACTTTCTGATCATCCTTTACTTTCTGAACTCCTTCCAAAAGAATCTGATCTCCTTTTGAAATTCCTGATGCCACTACATACAAGTCCGGAAGTTCATAGGCTACTTTGATATTTCTGGATTTAGCTACTCCATTTTTATCAATCACAAATACATATTTCTGATCCTGAATCTCATAGGTTGCTTTCTGCGGAATGATCAATGCATTATGAACCGGCATTGACATCTGTACTTTCCCGGTTTCTCCGTTTCTCAGAAGTTTATCAGGATTAGGGAATTTCGCTCGGAAAGCAATATTTCCTGTTTCATTATCAAATTCTCCTTCAATGGTTTGAATTTCTCCTTTTTGTGTATACATTTCTCCGTTTGCCGTAATCAGAGAAACCTGATTGCTTCCACGGTCTGCAGCATGAGTCTGATAGCTCAGATATTCAGGTTCGGAGACATTAAAATACGTATAGATACTTGTATTGTCTGACAATGAGGTCAGCAGATCACCTTCATCTACAAGACTTCCCAGCTTCAAAGGAATTCTGTTGATAATACCGGAAAACGGTGCTTTGATGTCAGTAAAGGAAAGATGGATCTGAGCTAGCTTCATTTCTGCATTGGCAGCATCCAGCTTGGCTTTTGCCATTGCTCTTTCATTTTTAGAAACGATATTGTTTCCTGCTAATGTACTTGCGTTTTTCAGCTCAATGGAAGCCTGTTCCACTTCTGCTTTTGCTTTTAATAATTCTGCCTGATACAATTTAGGCATGATCCGGAACAATGTTTGTCCGGCCTGTACGTACTGGCCTTCATCTACAAAGATTTTTTCCAGGAAACCTTTTTCCTGAGCTCTCACTTCAATGTTTTTTACAGATTGAATCTGGGCTACATATTCTTTATTGATTACGGTATCCATTACCACAGGAGATGTCACCGGATATACGGTAACTTCTTCTTTTTCTTCTTTTTTCTTATTGCAGCCAACTGCCAACAGAAGGACACTCAGCGCAATTCCCGAAACAACTCTCTTTATCATAATTCTAGAGTTTATATAAATCGTTAATGTTTTGATAGAATAAAACGGTAATAAAAGCGGTACGATGTGATGATTACCGGCATACACAGCGTAAAGTATTTCTACCTGGAATCAGGCAGAAAATCAATAAAAACGGGGAATTCTTAAATTCTAATGGAACGGATAAGAATGAATCTTTTGGTAGATAGGCCAAGAACAAAACCATGAATATCCGGTTTTGACCGCTTACAACTTTTCAATCCAAAAATATAAACAAGACTGAAAACTCCGGCAAAAACAACAATAGCCTGCCATACATCAGACAGCTGGAAATCGTTTTCGGTAAGTTCTAAAGTGGAATTGTCTACATTGTCTGCCATTTGCTGAATAGAGAGCTTTTCAAAAGTCTGATTCAGGCGGTTGGCTCTTTTGGGCATATGATGAGAAACATGACCGGAATAGTCATTTCGAAGCGTTTTAACGTTGAGTCTGCTTTCCACTACAAAGAGCAGAAAAAGACCGGTTAAAAAGTATACTATAAAGTTTCTCATTTTGAAGTTGCAAATGTACACCCAGATTATGATACTATCATAGCAGATTAACAAAATTTAACTCTCCTTTAAAATACCTGAAAATAAAAGAATGAAAAGTATTTAACATTTCCTTTATTTAAGCATAATTCAAGCAATCCTAATCTTTCATCTGTGCCCATTTAAATTTTCAAATATTAAGCCACTTTTTTGGATTTAAGGAAATTTTAATTTTAATGCTGTTGCTTTTTTGAACATTTCCAAGTGTCCCGGTATTCTATTCTGCCCCCTCCCTTATCCAAAACTAAACTTCATCATAATTTCAGATTATTAACATTAACTTATTGTTCTTCTCTTCTTTTTGAGTTATTTTTGCCAAAAATTTACACAACAAATGAAAAATGAAGAAAAACTACTTTATCCTTCTGGAAAAAAATCCTTTTAAAAATCCTGAATTAACAAGGTTTATCCTAAATTTTCCACAATAATTATTACTTTCTGTTTCGTGAATTCTGTTTCAAAAAACTGTGAGTTAAATGAGCTAATATTTTAATTATCTGTTAGTTTATGAAAAATTAACACATATTTATTAAAAATATTTGTAAATTTATATAGCATTAATATCATAATTCATGAAACACTTTAAAATCACTTATCACTATGAAAAATTTATTAGTACCAATCCTTTTCGGATTGACCCTTATTTCCCTAACAGCGTGTAAGCATCCCGGAAAAGAAGCTGAAACCATTACCGCTGCTGCCCCAGAAAATACAGATGACATTTCAAAAAATGTGTATGTTGACAGTTATGGAGAAAAAATAGAAGTGACCATCAACAATACCAAAAATACAGCAACAATACATTTAAACGGTAAAACTTTTGACCTTAAAAAAAGTGATGCCTTACCTGAATATACAGCCTCTAATGAAGAGTATCAATATTCTGATATTAAAGGCAATATCACTTTCCTGAAAAAGAATGTAGATATGGTTCTGTTTCATCTTAAACAGGCAAAAAAAGAGTCTGGTCCTGCAAAAATGGCATCGTATTAGCATAGGGATTAGCAATTCTAATTAAAAAAATAAACATTATGAAAAGTTTATATTATTATTTTTCGGCACTTGTTATCGCAACATTTTTAGTTGTTTCGTGTAAAACACAAAATGCTCAAAAAGCGACAACTGATATTACAGGAAAAACGTGGAAACTTACAGAGCTTAACGGGAAACCGATTGAACTGAAGAATCCTAAAAACAATCCTTATTTCAAACTTGAAATGGATGGAATGAGATATCAGGGACATGCCGGATGTAATGGCTTGGGAGGAACATTTGAGATCAAACCTGAGGTAATGAGAATTAAGTTCAATCAGGGAATGTCTACCATGATGGCTTGTGAAGATCTTGATATTGAAAATCAATTTACGAAAGCAATCCTGGCAGCAGATAATTACTCTGTAAACGGAAATACCCTTACTTTAAACAAAGCAAGAATGGCCCCTTTAGCTAAATTTGTTCTTCAATAATTAAATTTCACTTACATAAAAAAAAACGCTTCATTATGATGAGGCGTATTTTTTTATTTTTTTTTATTGTACATCATATAGCATATCAGAAGACTGATATTGACCAGAACAGCAAATGCATTGGACAAAATAATGGGAAGCTCGTCTTTTTCAAAGCCATACCACACCCATAAAGAGAGTCCTGAAATAAGAACCAGGAGCATAAGTAAGGAAATATCTTCCACATTTTTTTCTCTGATTACTTTGACAAGCTGTGGAATCATCGAAATAGAAGTAAGAACGCCGGCAACGATACCTAATATATTTTCATCCATAGATTTTCAGTTTGGAAATTAACACTAAGATACACTATTGAAATCTTTTCAATGAAACTTCTTCATGCAATGGAATATCCTGTTCAATAAAACGGAATAAATCTCTTGCAAAATAGCAGCCGTTGAGGATACCACGGGCACCAAGCCCGTTAAAAACGTAAAGATTACCGAATGTTTCATGTCTTCCAATGATGGGTCTTCTGTCTTTTACTGTGGGGCGGAATCCAAAATGTACTTCTTCCACTTCAAAATCATAAGGATAAAATTCTGAAAGTCCCTTCACCAATTGGTCAACTGCTGATTCATCAATGTGATGGTGAAGCTGCTCTCTGTCATAAGTGCCTCCGTAAAAATACAGTCCGTTTCCGGTTGGAAATAAAAAGTGTTTTTTCTTAATGGTTATGTTTTCAGGAATTGGCTGGGAAAGTTTCACCCTGATGTGGTGGCCTTTGTTAGGATTCACGGTGATCTCTGAAAAATAGGGATTGTCTTTCACACCCATTCCTTCACAGAAAATAATATTTTTGAAGGTATAATCTTTATAAGTGGATTCAGATGGATTTAATTTTGAATAATCAAATTTTTCCTTTACCAATTGATCATTTTTTTCAAAATAATCGAATAAACCGCTAAAAAATCCATTAACATTCAATCTAGCAGATTGATTCACCTTTCCTGTAAGAAAGTCGTTTTTTACTACCTCTAAACGATCAAAATTCTGATCAAGAAAATTCGACAATTCTTCATTTGCGGATTTTTTCAGCCATAAATTCTGTTCATTCTCATCATGAAAAATTCTGTGAATAGGAGCATTGATCAGATAATTTTCCCCTGTATATGATTCTATTTCTTTAAGACTGTCTTTAAGAAAATCTATTTGTTCCTGCGCTTTCCAGAATGTGGTAAACTTCTTCAGGACCACAGGATTGATAATTCCTGCTGAGACCTGGGAAGCACTTTTTCGTCCTTCAGTAAAAATGACGAAAGATTTATCATTTTTAATTAGCTGATGGGCCAGAAAAAGCCCTGCATATCCGTCTCCTACAATAATATAATCTACATGCTTCATATGAGAAATTTCATTTGTTTAAAGGTCATATGTGATCGCCTGTGTCATTGGTTATTGTTCGGTATAAACAAAGGGCGATTTTATCATAAAAAAACCTGAGTAAAAATACTCAGGTTTTCTATAAATATCAAGTGAAATTTAGTAATTCCACATATCATTTTCCATGTCAAGAATCTGTGCTTTGATTCTGTCGCTTTCTTCCAGCTGCTCTTCAGCATTTCTAGGAATATAGTCTTTGATAGTACCATCTCCTAAACCGCTTGAAGATTTGTAGATAATAGAAGAGAACCTTCTTGCATTGATGACATCATCGAAAGATAAGTCAGCAGAAGAATTTTTTCTATTGAAAACATAGTTGTTTGCTAAAATATCACGAGCACTTGGATAGTAAATCCAGAACAAATCGATCAGTTCATCAGCACCAGCTAAAGGTTGACCATCAGGACCAATTCTTCCAACAGATGTCGGATCCGGACCCATAGCTGCGATACCAAGCGGTCTGTATTTCATCTGACCATCTCTTTTATCGATAAACCACATACCCATCACTTTAAGAACTTTTACTTTATCAGTAGTTGTTCTGATGATATCTGTTAATCTTTTCTTCTCGTCTTCTGTAAGTGTTCTTCCAGAGTTAAGGATATCGATAGCTTCTTCGTCAAGTCTTACACTTTCCAATCTTTTCTGAATGGCTTCCGGTGAAAGTCTGGTAACGAAGTTTTCGTCATCATAAACTTCTTTGATGTCACCTTTAAGGGCTCCATCAAGTAATAATTGATATAATGATCTTGTAGAGCTGGAAAGAAGACCATCCGGATTGTCATAATAAAACGGCTGGTTGATCTTATCATTCATATCAATGATTTCCCAAACAAACATACTTTTGTAAATATCCTTGTCATCAACGAAACCATATTCAAGAGGCTTTACTTTATTGCTGATAACAGTATCCCCTGCTTTTCTCATTGATTCAGCTCTCATTTGTCTGAATTCCTCAGGAGAAGCAGCATTCAGAATAGTCTGGGAAAAAGCGAATCCCGAAACTAAAACTAAAAGGGTGCTAATATATTTTTTCATAATATGATTTTACAAATTAACCTTATTGAACATTAATAATTACAGGTGAAATTTCCTTAAGTCTCTGGTTACCCAATCCTGTAGCCGTAGCCTGAATATCATAAATCTGAACTACATCACCAGGTCTAAGGTTTCTAAGCATACCTTCTGCTCCTGATAGTGAGCTACCTTGAATCAGAGTACCTGCTTTTCCTGGAAGCTTAATAATAAAGCTATTAACAGTGAATGAAACAGGGAAGTCAAAGTCTGGTAAAGTAGCAGAAACAATCTGGTTAGGAATAGAACCTACCGGCATAAAGTTTACAGCTTTACCTCTGATCTGACCTTGTGGTCTAGGGATATTCTTAATTCTATATTCAAATACCTGAGAAACTGTTTTACCATATGGATCTGTTCCTGATAATGTTAACTTCACTACATTTCCTGTTGTAGGAGTAACATTCCATTTACCCTGACCTGTACTCTTCACAGTAGCTCCTGCTGCAGATAATGAAAGTTTAGAATTGTCAGCACCTAAGATTGATCCTGAAACAGGGTTCTCAAGTCCTCTATACATTACATTCATCTTATCGGCAGAAAGTAATAATCCTTTTTCAAGTTTTACTTCTCTTGGTCCTGCAATTACATTATAAGTATGTGTCCAAGGGAAAGACTGAGGTTTCCCTGAAGCATCTGTTAATGTAATCGTACCTCCTAATTTATGTTCGCCAATTCCAGAACCTGAAATTTGCATAACACCTTTACCGTTTTCTACTCTGCTTACTCCAGAGATGCTGATCTTGTTACTGTTAGAATAAGTTCCCAGCATTACTTTTACTTCAGCCTGTTTTCCTGCCTGGATATCTACCGGACCTGAAACAATAGGCTCATAGCTTGAGAATTTGATATTTGCATCTACTTTTTCCTGAAGTAATAGTGCCAATGCATCAGACTGAACGTTTCTGGCATCATTTTGGATAATTTCCAAATTAGATATCGCAGCGATTAGCGGCTGATGGTAAAATTTATTCTGAAACCAGGTCTTTTCATTGGGAGATGTTCCTTTAGGATACTCCGCAATAAGAGACTTATTGGCTCTTGCTACTAAATCCTGTAACTGGGCATTGCTTCCGAAAGTAGCATTGATGTAGTTTCTTACATCATCAATTTTAGCTTTCAGATCCAGTGCATTCTTTGATGGAGTATTTTCATCTCCTTCCTTAAAGAAATATTCAGTAGTAGCTTCGTTGTTGTTCAATGCAGCAAAGTTTTCACTTACATCAATATCTTTTCCTGTTTTAGGATCCTTATCGTGAAACTCAGATTGTTTTTTCAATAGATCTTTAACATCCTGAGCAGATTTCACCAACGCATCAATTTTGGTTTTCAATACTTTGTACTGAGCCCAAGGCTGTGCGTAAGTATCAGGAACTTGCTGAGCTTTAGCTTCCAACGTTCTCTCAAAGATCTTCTCGTTCTTTCTTTCTGTTAAAGTTCTGGTTTCATTTAATGCTCTGGTAGAGTCATAGTATGATCTGATGATTTCTGCATCAATATTTAGGGCCATCATCGCGATGAACACCAAATACATCAGGTTGATCATCTTCTGACGAGGGGTCTGTTTTCCTTGTGCCATTCTCTTTTCTTTGTTTTTTGATTAAGTAGTTAATTTAGAAATGGTTAGGAATTAAGACTTCATAGCAGTTAGCATACCACCATAAACTCTATTTAAGTTATTAAGATTAGATGTTAAACCTTGTAGCTCTTGGTTGAATTTCTCAGATTGCTCTGCAGATTTCTGCATATCAGCAACATACTTGTTAGCAAATTCAGATTGTCTCTTACCGCTTTCAAGCTGCATTGCATAAAGTGCATTCATACTTTCCATATGCTGAGCTGCTTTATTCAACTGGTCGTTATATTTATGAGTAGAAGCAGATACGTCAACAGTCTGATTAATCTGATCAACAGAGTTTGAGAATTTATCAATTCCTGTTCTTAATCTTTCAAATAATTGAACGTCTAATCTGGCATCTTCAAGCATTTTATCCAATTTGCTGGAAAGAGAGTTTTCCAATTCAGCAAATTGAGCGCTTGTATTTTTAGTTGTTACATTAGAATGTAAAGGATTTGGATTCGCATGTTTATCTAATAACTCAGGATAAACATTTTCCCAGGCATAAGACTCTTCAGTTTTTGGAGGGTCAAATGCAAAGATGATAAAGATAATAGCCTCAGTAATAAGTCCTACAGTAAGCGCGATGTTACCATTAATAGGTCCTAAGGTAATGTGAGTAATTTTAAGCCAAGCTCCAAGAATTACAATTGCAGCACCGAATGAATAAAAGAAATTCATCCAAGCATCTTTAGTCTTAAACATATTGAGTTAGTTTTTTTAATGTTAAATAAAATTGTTATTGAAAATTGTCTGATTAGTTATCTGTTAACTCTTCTTGGTTTAACGGCTGCTTCAGGAATGTCCTGTACAGTTCTGAATCCGATATAGCTTCTTGCGGAATCTTTTCTTTCCCAATCTCTCGCACCTGTCATCAGTGCATATCCTATATCTTTCCAAGATCCACCTCTTACGGATTTCTTCGTATCCTTTTTATCCTTAGTAGAAGGATTTAATGTAGAAGTGAATCCAGCTGAAGAGTTGTTAAAAGAAGATAATGTCCATTCAGAAACGTTTCCAGCCATATCAAATAACCCAAACCCATTTTTCTTAAATTTCTTAACTGGAGCTGTATATGTATAAGTACCTTTTTTCTCGTCTTCCATGTAGTTACCTCTCTTAGGCTTGAAGTTGGCAAGGTAGCAACCTCTGTCATCCATTAAATATGGACCACCCCAAGGGTAAGTAGCATTTTGCATACCACCTCTGGCAGCATATTCCCATTCAGTTTCTGTTGGAAGACGGAATACTAATGGTTTTTGTTTTTTTCTTTTTAAACTTTCGTTGTAATCTGATTTCAATTTAGATCTGAAGTTACAATAAGCCCTTGCCTGATCCCAGGTAACCCCGACAACAGGATAGTCTTTATAAGCCTTGTGCCAGAAATACTGTTCAAACAATGGCTCATTGTAAGCAAAGTGGAAATCTTTTACCCAAACTGTAGTATCAGGATAGATCGCGATACTTTCACTTTTCAGGTAGTTAGCTCCTCTTTCGTTATCTGCAACAGCAGCGTCCATATCTCCCCAACGGTAAGTATATTTCAGCTTACTTACATCTAAAATTCTTTCGTTTCCAATTCTTGAAGAAGAAGGCAGATACATAGATTCTAAAACTTCTGCGTATTCTACATCCGGATATTTTGATGTGCTCCAGTGTAAAGGGATTTTCCAATCTAATCTTTTGCTGGCATCATAGCTTCCGTCTTCACGGCCGCCCTGGCCTTCCATATATTCTTGATAAGGTGTTAAATTTTCTTCTTTTTTAGCAAGGTATGCGTAATCTCCTATGCTTGCTCCTTTACGTCCACCTTCGTCACCACCTTCTCCGGCAGCTTCAGCTAGTAAAGTTCTTGCGATAGAGTCTCTTACATAATTGATAAATACTCTGTACTCCGCATTGGTAGTTTCTGCTTCATCCATGAAGAAAGAAGAAACAGTAACTGTCTTCAATGATGCTTTTTCAGGTGTATTCGTCGGATCCTGGTCTGCTAAACCAGCAACAAACGAACCTGCAGGAATTGCGACCATTCCGTATGGTCTTTCCGCAACAAATGATTTAGTTTTTTCTCTTGGTATCAATTCTCCTTTTGTTCCTGGCTTCCCTACAGAAGAGCTGCCACCACCTGAACAAGATACCGATGCTACCGACGCAGACAATAATAAAAGAAATATCCTTTTCATGTTAATTTTTATAATTAAGCCGTAAATATATAATTTTTTTAAGAAACTTTTAAGATTTTTTTTGAAATAACGGAAGAAATCTAAATTTATTTTATTTACAACAACTTTTTATTCCACGGTAACAGATTTTGCAAGGTTTCTCGGTTGATCTACGTTGGCTCCTCTATATACTGCAATATAATAAGCAAGCAGTTGAAGAGGTACGGAAGCAACGATTGGAGAGAAACATTCTGAAGTTTCAGGGATTTCGATAACATAATCTGCCATTTCGCTCACCTGACGGTCTCCTTTATTCACTACAGCGATAATTTTTCCTTTTCTCGCTTTAATTTCCTGAACGTTACTTACAATTTTATCATAGTGACCTTTTCTAGGTGCTATAATTACAATCGGCATGTTTTCGTCGATCAGGGCAATCGGACCGTGCTTCATTTCTGCAGCCGGGTATCCTTCTGCATGGATATAAGAAATTTCTTTTAATTTTAATGCTCCTTCCAGGGCTGCAGGATAATTGTATCCTCTTCCCAGGTAAAGGAAATTGGTAGCTTTCACAAAATCTTTTGCAATATTCTGCGTAAGCTCATGAGTGGTATTGAGCACATCTTCAATTTTCTTAGGAATAGCATCAAGCTCAGCAATTAAGCTCATAAATTCTGCGTTTCCTAAGTTTCCGTTGTGTTTTCCTAATTTAAAGGCAATTAAAGTAAGAATGGTAAGCTGTGCTGTAAATGCTTTGGTAGAAGCAACCCCGATTTCCGGGCCAGCATGGGTATACGAACCTGCATCTGTAATTCTTGCTATAGAAGAATCTACAACATTACATATACCATATATAAATGCACCTTTTTCTTTTGCTAATTTTAAAGCAGCCATTGTATCAGCCGTTTCTCCGGACTGAGAAATAGCAATTACCACATCTTTATCAGTAATAATCGGGTTTCTGTATCTGAACTCTGACGCATATTCTACTTCAACAGGGATTCTTGCATATTCTTCAATCAGATATTCTCCGATAAGACCTGCATGCCATGAAGTACCGCAGGCAATGATAATAATCCTGTTGGCATTTTTGAATTTCTCAACATGATCCCAGATTCCAGCCATTTTAATAACTCCTTCATCTACAAGAAGTCTACCTCTCATTGTATCGTGTACAGATTTAGGCTGCTCGAAGATTTCTTTAAGCATGAAATGCTCGTAACCCCCTTTTTCAATCTGTTCAAGACTTAATTTAAGCTCCTGAATTTCAGGCTCAATTTTAGAGTTTTCATTGATGGTTCTGATATCTACTCCGTTTTCAAGAGAGATCGTTGCCATATGTCCTTCTTCAAGATAAATAGCTTCTTTTGTAAATTCCACGAATGGAGAAGCATCAGAAGCGATAAAATATTCTTTATCACCGATTCCGATTGCAAGAGGAGAACCTAATCTTCCTACGACCAATACCCCTGGATAATCTTCATGAAGTACAGTGATGGCATATGCTCCATATACTTCATTCAATGCATATCTCACTGCTGTAGGGAAATCAATTTCAGGATTAAGATCCATAAAATACTGGATAAGGTTTACCAATACTTCAGTATCTGTCTCTGATTTGAAAGTGAATCCTTTTTCAGTAAGCATTGTTTTAATAGTATCATAGTTTTCAATAATACCATTGTGTACAATTGCAATTTTACCGTTGTTTGACAAGTGCGGATGGGAGTTTCTGTCACTTGGAACTCCATGGGTTGCCCAACGGGTGTGTCCCATTCCAATTTTAGACTTTCCTTTTAGCTCTTTGGAAATATTCACCAAATCCTCCACTTTACCTTTTGTTTTTTCTACTTCCAGCTTGTTATCTGAACCTTCTAAAACAATTCCGGCACTGTCATACCCTCTATATTCCAATCTTCTAAGACCATTAATTACAATTTCATAAGCGTCTTGAAATCCTGTATATCCTACTATTCCGCACATATTTTATTTTGTATAGTGTTGTTTGTTGTTCTATTTTTTCGTTCCGTAAGTCACCAATAACTGGATTCTCTTCGGATTCGTATTGGTTTTATCTACTCCTGTAAGAATAATTCTGTTCATATCAAATGCTCTTGTTGTATTACGAACTCCTAAAAGGGTTCCTGTAGCATTGGCAGCAAATGTTCCTGCACTGATTATTAAAGGTTTATTAACAACCAGCTGTTCAACTCCATCTACTGTTTCTTTCTTCCCTTCTACAAGATCCTTAACTGTTTTTGTTACGACAAAATCATAATAACCTGGTTCAGGTTTATCTTTAAAATAATATAATCCAAGCCCGTTGGTAAGATCTGAAGTAAACGCCAGTTTTTTGTAGTCAATTTTACCACCAGCATCTAATGTATTGGTTAAAAGTGAAAATCTGCGGTCTTCAGTAGAACCTGTATTTTTCCACGTTGCAGCATCAAGATAGATTCTGATTTTAGCACTTACAATACCTGCTTTATCTTTAACAAAAATATCCTTAAGCTTTGCAATCGTCTCATCTTTAATCTTAACTACCACAGATGGTCCTCCCATTCCCTGAACAAAAAGTCTTTCATCTCCTTCACTAGGGTTACTTGCAGCCAATGCAGCCGCAACAGATGATCCGGATCTGCTGTATTCATACAGCCCGAGATGCGCATTAGAACCTCCTAAGTTGAAATTAAGGGTTGTCTGCGGTCTTGTTGTTGTTCCGTTCTCTGTTTTATCATATTTATAATACATGATAAGCTGCAAATCATTAGGAGAGAACTGGTAAAGATATTTATCCGTTTCATCTACAGAAATTTTTATTCCTTTAAAATATCTGATGAAGTTGGAAGCATCCTGAAGCTCAGGTTTTCCTTTTTTATCAAGAATATGAGTCTGGAAAAAGTCTGTATTACTCAACTTCATTCTGAATCCTAAGTTTCCGGTAAATACAACTGAGTTGTCAGATTTTTTAGTGATAGATGTAGAACTGATAGTACCGTCAAATACTCCTGATCCTAACAGTTCACCAGTACTTATTGTTTTATTGGAACGTTTGAAACTGTCATCATTTGCATCTATGAACGTGGTTACTTCATGTACATTGATTTTCATTGATTTTGAACCTGCTGTTTTACCGTATTTACGAACAGGGTACATTTTCTTTTCAATGGAAACCGCTGTAGCAACTCCATCTACCGGGAAATCAGTTTTCTCAAATGTTTTTGTTTTTAATGAATCGCCTTCAAAGAAGTAGGTATTCGCAGCAGTATTTGCAGGTGGTCTCACTACAAGAACTACAGAATCTACTTTTGGATTCGCTCCGTTAAAATCATAATTATCTACCGGCATTCTCAGCTGAGTAACATAAGAAGCTTTCTGCATTCCAAACTGGTTTTCAGTAAATGCTCCAAGAACACCTACATAGGAAGCCGAACCAGATTCGCTCACCGCACTGATCAGTCTGGCAGCATCACTTCTGATTGAATCGTTGTTACTATAATTGTATGCGATAACGGGATATGCAATTTCATTACCTTGTGCTGCATCATCATTAAACAACTGCTCACCAAGAGAATCCGGATCCGGTTCACAGTTATGAAGGAATGTACTTCCGAAAAACGCCATCAAAAGTATGGCGAAGGTCCTTTTAAGATTATGAGTCATTAAAAATGTGTTTTTTAATAAAGTTGATTTATTGAATCTATGTCCAGATACTCTGATTTTTGGGTAGCAGTTTCATTGAAAGCTTTATCCAGATCTTCATCCAGAAACTCGTCACCTTTCACAACGGCATCTACATAGTTCATACTTTCGATAACAAAACTTTTAATCGTTGGGTTATCTAACGCTTTTAATCCTGAAATATTATCAAACTGCAGTTTATCGTCAATCCTTTTATCCAGGTCGGCATCTTTCTCATTGTAAAGAGAAAGTATAATTTTCGCGTCTTTGAAATAAGTATCTGATTCGTAGTACGTTTTAAGATAAATTGGAACAAAAGAAGACATCCATCCATTTAAATGGATAACATCCGGCACCCAGTTTAGTTTCTTAATGGTTTCAATAACTCCTCTGGCAAAGAAAATAGCTCTTTCGTCGTTGTCTTCAAAAGGGTTTCCTTCATCGTCGAAATAATATTGTTTTCTTTTGAAGTATTCTTCATTGTCAATAAAGTAAACCTGAAGTCTTTCCCCCGGAAGAGACGCTACTTTAATGATCAGAGGCTGATCCAGATCATTGATAATAATATTCATCCCTGAAAGACGGATTACTTCATGAAGCTGGAATTTTCTCTCACTTATTTGTCCAAATCTTGGCATAAAAACTCTTACATCATTGCCTTCTTGGTGCATCTTAAGTGCCATTTTGTTTACCACTGCAGCCATATTTGTATCTTCCTGATATGGATACATCTCTGTAGTAATGTACAGTATTTTTTGATTCGGCATAAACTTTCTATCTAATTTTTGTAAAAATGCTTTAATGTGCAAAATTACAAAAAAACATCCAACATTATTTTAATTAACATTTTTTTACGAAAATTCCCTTTTCAAATTATTAAAACCACATATTATTATGCGATATTTTTAGTATTTTTGAAATAGTATTAAAATAAACTATGGAAGTTCTAAAAAACAGAAAAGTCCTTCAGGATTTCATTGAAAGACAGAAAGAAATGGGAAAAAGAATTGGCTTTGCCCCTACCATGGGTGCCCTGCACAAAGGCCATCTTTCTCTGTATGAAGAGGCAAGAAAGGAAAATGATCTTGTTATTTCTTCGATTTTTGTAAATCCAACTCAATTTAACAATCCTGAAGATCTGGAAAAATATCCAAGAGATGTCAACAGAGATATATTGATTCTTCAGAATTCTGGTCTTGTAGATGCAGTTTATATTCCGGAGGTAGCAGATATTTATCCTGAGAAAGCCGAAAGCCAGCGATATGATTTTGACGGACTGGAAAATGAGATGGAAGGTAAATCAAGACCAGGCCATTTTGACGGCGTAGGAACTGTTGTGGAAGAACTTTTCAGACAGGTAAAGCCTGATAATGCTTATTTTGGTGAAAAAGATTTCCAGCAGCTTGCTATTATTAAAAAAATGGTAGAGAAAAAGCATCTTCCTGTTAAAATAACCGGAGTTCCTATTTACAGGGCAGAAAACGGACTGGCGCTAAGCTCAAGAAATCAAAGGCTTCATGAAGACCGGAGAGAAGCTTCTAAAGTAATTTATGAGACTTTAAAAAAAGTAAACGACTGGTTCAGAACTGTTACGATTCCGGAAATCAAGGAAAGAGTAGCTGATATTTTTGATGACCAGCAGGGAATGAAACTGGAATATTTCCTGATTGCTGATGAAAAAACATTACAGGAGACTGATTTTTTCTATAAAGACAGAAGTTTCAGAGCATTTATTGTAGTGGTAGTAGATGGTGTAAGATTAATTGACAATATGCATCTGGATTAATCTTTCCAGATTTAAATACCAGATCCCTGACTTAGGTCGGGGATTTTTTTATTGAATAAAGTAAGGCAAACATTATTTTACAACCTTGATGCATACAAAAATCAAAGGCCTCCTGAAGGAAGCCTTTGAAACACCAAATCACAAAATATTAATATGAAAAAAATTTACTTTTCAGTAAACTTGTGACCCGGCTGGGATTCGAACCCAGGACCCATACATTAAAAGTGTATTGCTCTACCAGCTGAGCTACCGAGTCGGCCACAATTAAAATGAAATAAATTTCAATATTAATTATAAAATTTTCTTTGCAGTGCCTGCGACTGGACTCGAACCAGCACATCCTTAGGAAACCACCCCCTCAAGATGGCGTGTCTACCAATTTCACCACGCAGGCAATAAAATCACAAATTAAGTAATTATTATTGCTAGTGACCCGGCTGGGATTCGAACCCAGGACCCATACATTAAAAGTGTATTGCTCTACCAGCTGAGCTACCGAGTCGGCCACTTGTGCAACAAGTTTTCATTTAAGTAATGTCCCTTGTTTTAAGTGGTGCAAAGATATGACTTTTTTCTTTATCTCAAAACTTTTTCGCAAATTTGTTTAAAAAAAATTCATGGTAATTTCATTGATCGGATACATGGGAAGTGGCAAATCGCACATTTCCAAAATATTAAGCGAAAAAATCGATTTTAAATTAATTGACCTCGATAAAGAGATTTCCAGAAGAAATAAATTAACCATCCCTGAAATTTTCGAGAAAAAGGGAGAGATTTACTTTAGAAAACTGGAAAGGGAGGCACTTGAAGAGATATTGGCTTCTGAAGAAAATGTAGTTTTAAGTCTTGGCGGAGGAACCCCGGTGTATTATAATAATATGGAGATCATTAATCACAACTCCAAGAGCGTTTTTTTAAGAACCGGAGTGGGAACACTGGTGGAAAGACTTTCAAAGCAGAAAGAAAAAAGGCCACTGATTGCCAATATATCAGATGAAGACCTGCCGGAATTTATTGCCAAACATTTATTTGAAAGAAATCAGTTTTACAGCAAAGCACAATTCACTGTCGGGACAGATTCCAGAGAACCGGAAGACATCGTTAACGAAATAGTAGAAAAGCTCTATCTCTAGAGCTTTTTTACTTTTTATATTAATCTTCATCCTCACCTTCACCGCCAGTCTCTCCGAAGAAATCATCCCAGTCTGTAAAATCGGAGTCGATATCGTTGCCTACATATTCATCCATTTCTCTTCTGTCTTTTTTGGTAGGTCTTCCCTCTCCTTTGTTTCTGTAATAGTCCTGTGACATTTTACGAAGTTTCAGTAATTCGTATTGCTCTTTATCTGTGACGTCCTGAATGTGAAGAGGCACCAGCTTTGCTCCAATTCTGCTTTTAGGAATCTGAATTACCTTTATTTTATAATCAATCTGATTCTTACGGATTTTGATCGTATCTCCTTCTTTTACTTCTTTAGACGACTTTACGGCAGACGTTCCTATAGAAACTCTGTTCTTTTTAATCTCCTCTGCTGCAATACTTCTCGTCTTATAAAAACGAATGCTCCATAAAAATTTATCTATTCTCATATTTTTTTATACTTTTGCCGTTATATTATTTGTAAAGTAATTAAAGTTTTTTGAAATGAAAAAAATATTTTTATATATCCTTGCAGGATCTTTGTGTTTTTCTGCTTGTAAGAAAGATGATGATGTATCAACCTATGTAGAGCCGGAAGATGTTGCTACGCAAAACACGTATGATGATCAGGCCATTAAGAAGTTCATGGATGAGAATTATTTGGATGCACAGGGTAATATAAAAGCTTTCAGTTCTACAGATACTGCGGATGATACTGAAAAGAAGCTGTCTGAACTGAGTCCCATAACACTACCTTCGGGAACTATCTACATTATGAGAGACGGAGCTCAGCCACCCGCTGCCTCTGCAAAAACCATTGGAGATACTGATATTATTAAAATCATGGGAAGAGCATACTCTTACCTGGCAGTTAATTCTGACGGAAACACTTCATTTACATCAAAAACCGCTTTTTTAAATACTATTGATGGAACAGGTGTTCCTGTTATTGATCCTACGTATTATTATGTAAAAAAATCAATACTGGAAGCTGGTACAACTGATGCTGCAAAAAAAGCAAAATATTATCAAATCCCTGGGTTCAGAGAAGCTTTACAGAAGTTCAAAGCATACAATAATCTTTCCAGTGAGGCACCTTACAACCTACAGGGAGTAATCATTGTTCCTTCCAGAGCTGCTTTTGCAAGAAACCCTCATTATCCATATCTAAACATGTCTTACAGAAACAGAACTTTTGTATTCAACTTTCAGATTTATGGAAGAGAGGACAGACCTGATAGTGATAAACAGACAACAGAACAACAACAATAAAAAATATTCATACAATAAAAAACACCGTCTTAATGGCGGTGTTTTTGTTATATGTAATGTTGATTACGATCTTGCTTTCTGTTTTACATTTCCTAAAATATCCGGGAAATAAAGATCTGCAAGGTGGTCAAACTCATCTCCTCTCATAAACATGGTGGCGTCTACTTCCTCATAAGAACTTCTTCCTGCAGCGGCAATGAGTTCATTGCAGGTGTGAAGTGTATTTTTATGGAAGTGATATACTCTTTCTGCCTTATCTGTTACATCCAATCCTTTAATAAGCATTTTATCCTGTGTAGCAACTCCTGTAGGACAATTGTTGGAGTTACATCTCAAGGCCTGGATGCATCCTAAAGAGAACATAAATCCTCTGGCATTGTTACACATATCTGCTCCCATAGCAATGGCTCTCAGAATGTCAAGACTGGTAAGAACTTTACCGCTGGCGATCACTCTTAATTTACTTCTCAGGTTATAGTTATTAAGCGTTCTGTTCACAAAGATCAAAGCAGGTTCCAATGGCATCCCTACTCCATCTGAAAACTCCGGTGGTGCAGCTCCTGTTCCTCCTTCTGCACCATCTATGGTAATGAAATCAGGATAAATTTTCAATACATTCATCTGCACACAGATATCTTCAAATTCTTTGGTATCACCGATACAAAGTTTAAAACCAATCGGCTTTCCTCCTGAAAGTTCTCTTAACTGCTGTACAAACCTCAGCAATCCGGCAGCATCAGAAAAAGCGCTGTGTGAGGGTGGTGAAATAACAGTCATTCCCGGTGTGACATGACGAATCGCTGCAATTTCCGGTGTATTTTTTACTCCCGGAAGCACTCCTCCGTGTCCTGGTTTTGCTCCCTGTGATAATTTGATTTCAATCATTTTCACATTAGGAAGGGTGGAATATTTTGTAAATAATTCAGGGTTGAATTTTCCCTCGCCGTCGCGACATCCGAAATATCCAGTTCCGATCTGCCAGCAAAGATCTCCTCCTTCCAGGTGATAAGGTGAAATCCCTCCTTCCCCTGTATTATGATAGAAGTTTCCTTTTTTTGCGCCTCTGTTCAGTGAAATCTGTGCTCTGTCACTCAAGGCCCCGAAACTCATTGCTGAGATGTTAAATAAAGAAGCATGATAAGGCTGTGTACACTGTTCTCCTCCAACCCATACTCTCGGAAGTTCTTCTGATGGTGATTTTGCATAAATAGAATGCTTAATCCCTTCATACTTTCTGTGATTTACTTCCAGCTGCGTACCAAAAGCTACCGTATCACTTAAATTTTTTGCACGTCTGTATACTGCAGAACGCTGGTTTCTTGGAAATGGCTTCCCATCTGTTTCCCTTTCAATGAAGTATTGCTGCATTTCGGGTGAAATACTTTCGAAAAAATACCTGAAGTATCCCAATACAGGAAAGTTCCTCAAAATAGCATGTTTCGATTGGTAAGCATTGTAAACACCCAATGCATAAATTGCGGATAACAGCGTAGGTATCCAATAATGCGCTCTGATCAGTATTGCTATAATCCATGTAGCAGCTACTAATACAATTCCCCAAGATAAAAACTTATCTCTCATGAATGTAGTATTTAAAAGTTTAAAAATAAATTTAGTAGAATTTTAGCAAAGAGCCTACGCTTTTGCTAAAAAATTTTGGTAAGAAGATTGCACAGAAACCGTGCCATCTGACAGGATTTTTTCTAAATTCAGAAATTCGATTTGATTTACGGATGCAGGATCAAAGTCTTTCTGGACTCTCACATAGTTTTCTGTGAAGCCAAACATTTTCCCGTCTTTATTTTCGTGCTCCCAAAGAACAGGCAGCGTTTTTCCCAATTGGGTCTGATAAAATGCCATTTTCTTCTTTTCAGAAAGAATTCTCAGCATTTTATTACGTTTTTTTCTTTCCGCTACGGGAACTACTCCGTCCATAGCTGCAGCTTCCGTATTTTCTCTTTCAGAATAGGTAAATACGTGAAGGTAAGTGATAGGAAGTTCATTAAGGAAATTATAGGTTTCCATAAATCTTTCTTCTGTTTCTCCCGGGAATCCTACAATAACATCTACTCCGATAGCCGCATCAGGCATTACCTCGCGGATCTTGTTCACTCTGTCATTATACAGTTTGGTCAGGTAACGACGTTTCATCCTTTTCAAAAGATCATCGCTTCCGGATTGTAACGGGATGTGAAAATGCGGAACAAAGCTTTTGCTTTTAGAAACCAGTTCAATACTTTCATCTTTCAAAAGATTGGGTTCAATAGAAGAGATACGGATTCTTTCTATTCCTTCTACCTTATCCAGTTCTGAAATAAGATCAAGGAAAGTATGCTCGTGTTTTTTATTTCCAAATTCTCCTTTACCATAATCACCGATATTCACCCCTGTAAGAACAATTTCTTTGATATCTTTCGCAGCGATCTCCGTGGCATTTCTAAGAACATTTTCGATGGTATCAGAACGTGAAATTCCTCTTGCTAACGGAATGGTACAGTAGGTACATTTATAATCACAGCCGTCTTGTACTTTCAGGAAAGCTCTGGTTCTGTCCCCAATAGAATAACTTCCGATAAAGAAATCGGTTTCTTCAATTTCACATGAATGCACTACGCCTTCATTCTCAGATTTCTCCAAATCATCAAGGTAGCTCAGAATATTGAATTTTTCTTTTGCTCCTAAAACCAGGTCCACTCCTTCAATCTGTGAAATTTCTTCAGGTTTTAGCTGTGCATAGCATCCTACAATAACGACCAGTCCTTCCGGATTGGCTTTCATTGCTCTTTTCACGTGAAGTTTACATTCACGGTCAGCATTTTCTGTCACGGAACATGTATTGATAACATACACATTCGCTTTTTCATCAAAGCTTACCTTATCATAACCTGCATCTGTTAATTGACGGGCAATAGTAGATGTTTCTGCAAAGTTTAATTTGCAGCCCAGTGTATGAAACGCGGCAGTTCTGTGAAAAGTAGACATTTGTTACTCCTGAATTTTATGGGTGCAAAGATAGTAATTTTAATAAGAACTCAAGATTGATTCAATCTATTGTTTATATTCATCTCTTACTTCGGGGCTGTTTTGAAAGCAGACGGGCGACGAATTGGAAGCTGTATCCTGACCTGAAAATTTGGTTTTCATTTCTGTATTAAATTCCTGAGATCGGTTTCTGGCAATTGAAAGTGTACTCCAGTCTTCATTTTTTATCATTTTAGCAATATAAACAATCTGTCCGATGTGGTAAGGATAGTGAGCCAATTGACGAAGAACGGCATCAATAACAGGATGTGCTTCTCCTCTGATGTACGTTGTGGAATAGAGATTCTCCTCGTTTATTTTATCAAGAGCATCAAAAAAGCATTCCCAACCCTGTTCCCAAAAATCAAGAACCTGTTGTTTAGTAGTAAATGTATTGACAAATTCTCCGTCACGGTTACGCCAGGATTTCTCACCATCTTCGGTAAGGAAATTAGTCCATCGTGAAAGCATATTTCCTGCAAGATGTTTCACAATCACAGCAATAGAATTACTTTCTTCATTATACTGCCAGAACATCTGGTCATCTGTTAACTGTTCAAAGGTTTTATCACCAAGAGATTTATAGTATTCAAAACGTTTTACAAACAGGTCTTTCATTCTTTCTATTTTATTTCCTAATTTAATAATTTTTAAAACTAAAAACCACCTCAATTGAAGTGGTTTTTTCTATCTGTTTTATTATTATTCTCTGTTTTTCACCAGAACCCAGCCTGTATATTTAATGGCCGTATTCTTTTTATCATTTTCATTCCATGTGATAGAATACCAGTATGTCCCTGTAGGTACTCTTCTTCCACCCTGGGTTCCATCCCATTTGTAGCCGTTGGATCGGTCTGCCTGGAAAATTTTATTTCCATAACGATCGAAAACATTCATGATCAGATTTTGTTTGTTGGCAAGGGCTGAATAGTCGATCACATCATTTATTCCATCTGCATTAGGGGTTATCACATTAATCAAATTAGGTACAACGATTCCAATTTCTATCGGATCACAATCATAGGCATCTTTTACATATACTTTATGATCTCCTCTGGAAAGGTTATTGAAAACATTGGAATCCTGCCAGATGATATTATCTATTGAATATTTATAAGCCGGAGTTCCACCTATTACGGATACTGTGATTGTATTGTTCGAAATATCAATCCCGGAAACAACCGGCTGCTCGGAAGGAAGCACTTTTACCGTTTGTGTCGTCACACATTCTCCTGTTTTAAGTTTTACCCAATATACTCCTATTCCTGCTTTAATGCTTTGCGTAGTAGCTCCTGTACTCCACTCGTAGCTTTTAAATCCGGGTCCTGCATCCAGCGTAGTCTGGTCTTCTGCACAAATTGTCACATCTTTGAGCTTATCAGAATATACAGGCGGAATAACGATTAAAGTAACTTTAGCCACATTATAACAACCCTGAGCATTAGAAACTCTTATATACACAAAGCCATTAGGTGCAATGTAGTTATTGGGATTCAGGATTTCATTGGTCTGGTTAACAGCATCTGTCAATGAAGGATAATATTTTTTTGTCGGATTAGTTTGACCAGTTACTGAAGCATTGACAAGATTGAAAGAAGCGGTGGCTGGACTGGATTCGATGAAGCATGATCTCAAAGTCGTTTCATTTACGACTACAACGGGATAAAATTTCAACGTAATCTGTGCCACTGCAGTACAGCCAAATTCTGATATTACCTTTACGTAAATAACTCCTTCTGCAGAGACAAATGCCATTGGGTTGGTAATCTCATTGGTTCCGGCATTGAGATCCGCCATTGTAGGATAATATTTCTTAGTAACATTAGGGTTTGCAATAACATCTGCTGTGGTTAAATCAAATAAAGCTGTCCCTGCATTATTATTGTTACACTGGGTCAAAGTTGCGTTTGTTGCTGTGATAGAACCATTTTTAAATTTAAATGTTCCAACCTGCTTACATTTGTTGAGCGGATTAGATGCATTGGCCGGATCGGTATAATTGATACTGTAATAATAGACCGTTGTTGTATTGACTGTAATAGGAACTGTAATAGGGTTATTCCCCGTTAAGGCATCATTCTGGCTCAGATGATAACTTACCCCAAAGTTTTGATTTCCATTAAGAATTCCTGAGGATAATGTAGAAAAATCAAATAAAGCTGTTGCAGAACATATGACAACTTCTCTTGGGTCAGCAGGATTGGCAGCCGGAATTCCGGGAGGATTAAATGGCTGGGTCTGAATAGCCGGATCGGTAAATGGTGAAGCCAGTGTTGCAGTTCCTCCCCACGTTAAAGAAAACGGTGCTGTAGTGGAACTGGTACTGCTCACCCAGTTGTCAATAAACAAGTAATAGGTTTGCCCTGGTAAAACATCAAGATATCTGCAATAAGGAGTCAGAGAGCCTCCTGCAGCGCTTAAAAGTGTGCTTGTCATATTCAATCCTGTAGCAGGACCTGGTCCGATAACTGTTGCAGCATTACAACGGATTGGTGATCCTAAACTTCCACAGGTTACATTAGGACCAAAAATCGCCCAGTCATAATCGGCATCCGGATTATTCGGGACAAGGTCGAAGGTAAGTGTACCTCCTGTAGCGATTGTAATTTTATACCAGATTGAGTTGTGTTCTCCCGTAAAATCTATACAGCTTCCGGAATTGACCAGTTCCTTTATGTTACCATATCCGGTAGGACTATACGTGATATTTGAATTTCCGCAAACGGAAAGTGCAGTAGCACAGTCAGCCTGGGCATAGAAAGTATGAGAGAGACAAAGAAGTATGAAAAGTAAAAGTTTCCTCATAGATTTAATGTTTTTATGGTTATATCAGTTACACATTGCATTGATAATCAACGCACATCAAATATAACCTTATTTTAATTAAAAACAATAAAATCTAAACAATTTTACACTATTACAAATTAAAACATAGAATAATTTAAAATAATCCACATTATATCAAATTATACAGCAAATAATCAAATACACATCCTATTTATTTTATACTTGTAATATTTCCACAAAGATTTTCCAGGTGAAATATTTTATGGAAAGGACTTTTTACTTCTTTCAGATGTTCCTTATCCTGAATGAAGGTATATCTTGAGGCAATAGAATTCATATCGGAAACAATCACCAGCCAGCATTCATCTACTGACGTATCATAATAAGGGAATTTTTCGTTCTTCTTTTCAATAAGTTCCAGAATCTTTTCGGAGCACAGTTCATCAAACAGATTCATGCTGTACTCATGGGTTATGAATACATTTCTGCGATGGAAAGATTTTCTCAGACTTTTTACACAGCCTACAGCCTTATTTTTTTTAATGCTTTTATAAATACTGATAACGTTTTCCTGTTGTATTTCCAGATTATCAAATTTGGTTGCCGGGTGGAATTCTAAAAAATAAACACCACGATATTTCGTAGTGTCTTCCTGTTCTAATAATATTTCTGCCTGACGGAACATCTTGTTTAAAGTGCTTTCCACTTTTTTCATTTCCAGATGGTTGATTACTTCGGTCAGTTCTATTCCGATTTTTTTGTCGTTCAGTTTGGCGATAAAGTCCGGACTCTCGCAGGTAAGGTTTTCAAATTTCACTTCGGGAAAATGATGCATAAAAGAGTTGAGAAGAAGAATCTCGGATTTCTTTCTGTATTTTTCACGGTCGTGCAGCGGAGATTCGTCTATGGTACGGTGATACTTCTCTATGGGCTTTTTTTTCAAATGCCTGTTCAGGTAATATAAACTCAGATTCTTGATCAGATCTTCATCAGAAAATGTCTTTTTCATGTGTGATTTTTTTATTTAATTAAAGAACACATGCAGCCATTGGCTTTCATCATTAAAAGTTTTTGATAATCAAAAATTTACACTCTTAAAGATAAGCAAAAAAACAATTCAACACTTAGTTTTTAATTAATTTATCGATTAATTAATGTAAAGTTTATTTTCATAATTAATACCTTTGCCTTTTTAAACACAAACCCACATTTATGGATTTCAGGAATTTCAGAATACCTTACACGATTAATCCTCAATATTCAAAAAAAGCCGTTTATTTCTCAATGGAATTTGCTCTTGAGCAGGTACTTAAAATATATTCGGGAGGACTTGGCTTTCTGGCAGGCTCTCATATGAGAAGTGCCTATAACCTTAAGCAGGATCTTATTGGAATCGGTATCCTATGGAAATTTGGTTATTATGACCAGGCAAGAAACCACGATCAGACTTTACAACCTGTATGGACGAGAAAAATGTACAGTTTTCTTGAGGACACAGGAATAAAATTTCAAATCGAAATCCACAGTGCTCCGGTTTGGGTAAAAGTATGGTATCTTGATCCTGAAATCTTCAATACGGCACCCATGTTTTTCCTTTCTACAGATGTTCCGGAAAATGATCACGTTTCAAAAACAATCTGTCACAAGCTGTATGATGCGAATGAATCTACAAAACTTGCTCAATATATTTTATTGGGAAAAGGAGGAGCCAAGCTATTGGATGAAATGAACATTGAGAGAGAAGTTTACCATCTTAACGAAGCCCATGGGCTTCCGGCAGCTTTTTATCTCCTGAGAAAATATAACGGAGATCTGAATAAAGTTAAAGAAAAACTGGTTTTCACCACTCATACTCCTGAGGAAGCAGGTAATGAAAAGCACAGCTTCAGATTATGTTATGATATGTCCTATTTTTCGGGATACAGCATGGAAGAAGTGAAAAAGATTGAAGGATCTGATGATGACCGTTTCAATCATTCTCTATGTGCATTAAGAATGGCAAGAATGGCTAATGGAGTTTCCCAGCTTCATGGGGTTGTTTCCAGAGCCATGTGGAATAAATATCCGGGAATCTGTGAAATCACTTCTATTACTAATGCTCAGGAATTTAAATATTGGTCTGATAAACCTTTATACAATGCAAAAGATGAAAACGACACAACTGTTTTTGATTTCCGTAAGAAATATCTGAAGAAAAAACTGTTCAGCATTGTTGCAGATCAGACAGGAAATTTATTTAACCCTAATGTCTTTACCATGGTCTGGGCAAGAAGATTTGCCGGCTACAAAAGAGCAGAACTTCTTTTGCACGATAAGGAGAGATTCTACAGACTTCTGAACAATCCAAAATATCCGGTACAGATTATCTGGGCGGGGAAACCTTACCCAATGGACTATTCTGCAATTTCTACATTCAATACTCTGGTTGAAGAAAGTAAAAACCATAAGAATATGGCTGTTCTTACAGGGTATGAGCTTTCTTTAAGTAAGTCTTTAAAACAAGGTTCTGATGTATGGCTTAATAACCCAAGAGTTCCAAGGGAAGCTTCAGGAACTTCAGGTATGACGGCTGCCATGAACGGATCTGTCAATTTATCTACAGATGACGGCTGGATCCCGGAATTTGCCAAACACGGAGAAAATTCTTTCGTTGTTCCTAAAGCAGATTATCAGAATATGAGCATTTATGAACAGGATAATTATGATTTAAATACATTATATGAAATCCTTGAAAACGAAATTCTTCCCACGTATTATGATCGTCCTGATGAATGGAGAAAAATTCAGCATAATGCCATGAATGATGTGAAAGATCATTTCAACAGCGACAGGATGGCGGATGAATACTACCGGATCCTCTATAATAATCAAAAATAGAATTAATGAGTAATGTCTTGAACACACCTGAATCCGGTATGTTCAAGACTTGTATCAGGGCTGCTTTTCATACGGCGGGCTACTCTGTATCCGCTACAATAGCTATCATTGCATAAAAAGCTTCCTCCACGCAGGCTGCGTTTAACACTATACGGCTCCTGAGGGTCATACGACCTGTCGGCACCCTGAGGATTCAGAACCAGTCTGCCTTCCAGTTTTTTATAGTAATCATAATTATATAAATCGCTGCACCATTCCCAAACATTTCCAGCCATATCATACAGGCCATATCCGTTGGCTTTAAATGATTGTACAGGAGCAAGGGTAATATAGCCGTCTTTCTTTTCATTAAAATAGGGAAATTCCCCTTCCCAGCTGTTTGCTTTAGGAATTCCTTCATTGATGGGTTCATTGCCCCACGGATAGATATTATTTTTTAATCCGCCCCGTGCTGCAAATTCCCATTCTGCTTCTGTGGGCAAACGTTTACCGGACCATTTACAATATGCCTGTGCATCATCCCAGCTTATATGTACTACGGGATAATTGTCTTTCCCTTCAATATTGCTTGCCGGCCCCTGGGGATGTTTCCAGCTCGCACCTTTTACCCATTTCCACCATTGGCTGAAATCATTCAGATTCACAGGCTTGGTTGTTGGTTTAAACACCAATGAAGCAGCTACCAACAAACTATCCGGAGGTTTTGGAGTACCCTTAGGCAGATTTTTTTTTAATTCGTTCCAATCTGGTTTACGTTCTGCTGTTGTGATATAGCCTGTAGCATTTACAAATTTACAGAACTGGGCATTCGTCACTTCTGTTATATCCATATAAAACGGAGAAACCTTCACTCTATGTTTAGGGTATTCGTCTGGATCAGCCTGACTATTATCACCTCCCATATCAAACTCTCCTGCGGGGATTAGCACCATTGCTTCCAGAGAAGTTTTTCCATTAAAACTGATATGAGAAGAATCTGTTGTCCCTAATCTCTTCGGAATAGTCATGCAGGTATGCCCGGGTTTATTTCCCACAGGTTCTACGGCTTTATTTTTATTACAGGAACATACCAAACTTAATACTCCTGTACAAATTATCATTTTTATGGAAAACATCATCTTTATCTGAATATTTACAGTTTTTTATGATTTCGGTTTACTGTATCTCCATCCTTTTTTCAACTGAAGTGAAAGCTGATTGACTATTTTTTTAGAAGGAACTTCTTCAGCAATATTTATATTTTCGTCAGGATCATTTTTATGATCATAAAGCTCTCGGGCCAGATAAGCTCCGGGCTTTTCAGTCTCTTTATTCCATTCGAACCATTCTACATATCGATACCTGTCGGTACGGATGGCATATCCCATTCTTTCTACATTTTGTCCCTCTTTGGCTTTTACCCCGTATCTTCCCAATAAAAACTGACTGTAGGCTGCTGTTTTCCATTTACGGTCAGAATCCGAAAGCAGAGGTTTCATACTCGTTCCCTGAAGATAATCTGGAATTTTTATTCCGCTCATATCACATAAAGTAGGATAAATATCAACAAACTCTGTAAGTGCATTGCTGGATTTTCCTTTTGCTTTCACTCCTGCCCCACTGATAATAAGCGGTACTCTGGTATCAATCTCATAGTTGCTCTGTTTGCACCAGCTGTTATGCTCTCCCAGTTTCCAGCCATGATCTCCCCACAATACAATAATGGTATTTTCACTCAAACCTAATTCATCCAGAGCTTTTAACAATCTGCCTATCTGAGCATCTGTATAAGAGACAGAGGCATAGTAGGCATGGATAATTTCCTTTTGCTTTTCCAGATCATATGGCTTTTCCGATGGTAAAGGCAGGTCTGATCTGTCCGTATACCCTCTCAGTTCAGCATCACCATGTACGGCAAATTCCGGAGCATTTTCAGGTATGAATTGATTTTTCGCAAGAGGTATGTCGTTTCTGTTATACAAGTCCCAGTATTTTTTAGGAGCGTTAAATGGTAAATGCGGACGGTAATAACCTACTGAAAAAAAGAAAGGCTTATCTTTTCCTTTTAATTCTTTCAGCTTTTGAATGGCCATGGTTGTTTGCGCTCCATCATAATAGGCATCATCATCAACGTCTGCCATTTCAACAGAATTAGCCTTTGTATAGATAAATCCATAAGCATCCGGTTTTCCTTTTCCTATTTTCTCAAGGGCAAGCTCCTTTTCTTTCTGAATCAGTTTGTTTTTCTCCAGCTGATATACTGCGTCCGGATCAAAAGGGTATCCATTTACATGAAGTTCTTCATTCCAGGACTTATCATCAGGTAAAGTATTATGAAAGGTTTTTCCGATTCCTACCGTATAATACCCGTTATTCTTGAATACCTGCGGAAGAGTGATTACATCCGGCAGGTTTTTCCTGAAATCTGTCTGAAGATCCCATACACGAACAGAATCTGGTCTCAAACCTGTAAGGAGGCTTGCCCGTGAGGGGTTGCATACAGCCTGCTGGCAATAGGCTCTATTAAAAACAACTCCTCTTGCTGCAAGTTTGTCCATATTAGGAGTTTTTATAACAGTGTTTCCATAGCAGCCTATTTCAGGTCTTAAATCATCAATAGGAATAAACAGGATATTGGGTCTTGTTTGCTTGATAGCGGATCTTACACTTTTTTTAGGTTTGGGATTATCTTTATTAAAGCTTACACCTCTCACCGCTATGCAATTACAAATCAATATAATGAATACTATTTTTAAAAAGTTGAAATTCTTCATGAGGTATAATTTTCTTTTATTGATAAGACTTATTTGTTATCAGCTTATTTCTCACTTCCTTCCATCCTTTTTTACGTTGTTCAGAAAGCTTGTCAAGGATGTCTTTATTTTCGGGATACACTGCAATATTGAAATTTTCTTTCGGATCTGAGGTAAGATTATAAAGTTCCTGTGCCACAAGTTCTCCCGGCTTTTGGGTTACTTTATCCCAGTAGTACCACTCTATCAGATGATAGCTTTTGGTCATCATTGAATATCCCATATAATTTTTTTTGTTAAGGTCTATCCCTTCTCCTGCCGGACGCAGAAACTGGCTGAATACGGCTCCTTTCCATTCCACGCTGTTTTCATTCAGAAGTTTTTTAAAGCTCGTTCCTTGCAGATAAGCAGGAGTTTCTATTCCTGCAAGATCACAAAGGGTTGGATAAAGATCTACCATCTCTACCAGTTCATTGCTCTTACTTCCCGGATTTTTCATTCCAGGTGCATATACAATAAGAGGAACACGGGTATCATTTACATAATTAGTCTGCTTTCCCCAGGCGTTATGCTCCCCCAGTTTCCAGCCATGGTCTCCCCATAAAACAATAATAGTATTATCTATTAATTTTTGTTTTTCAAGCTCATCTACGAGTCGTCCAATACAGGCATCAACATAGCTTACAGAAGCATAATACCCATGTTTCAGAATTCTGGCTTCTTTTTCCGGCATTCTGAAGTAGGCAGGATGTTTTACATATTCAAGATCATAACAAGCAGTCATCTCCCTTTGGTTATACATGGCCATGCTTGGTGCATTAAACGGAATAAAGCTGTTATCTGCCATTGGTATTTCCATAGGGTCATAAAGATCCCAGTACTTTTTGGGAGCTACAAAAGGTAAATGCGGCCTGAAATACCCCAGTGCCATGAAGAAGGGTTTCTTTTTATTTTTAATACGGTTGATGGTCTGAATAGCAAGTGATGTCTGAGCTCCGTCATACAGCGAATCATCAGGACAGTCTGCAACTTCTACAGAACGTCCGTATGCCCAGCCATTCCCATATCTTTTAGGATCTTTGGCTAATCTTTCCAATCTTTTGGCAGCAAGCTCAGCTTTAAGTTCACCACTGAAATAAAAAGATTCGGGATCTCTGTCTCTCATATTTTTAACGGCATATCCTTCAGGGCGAAGATCCGGCTCGCGGAAAGAGATAGAATCAGGCATGTGATTATGAAAAATCTTTCCGATGGATACTGTATGATAATTGAATTTTTCGAACTGCTGTGGAATCGTTACCACATCAGGATGTATTTTACGAAATTCTTCTCCCAGCACCCACACTTTGGTGGAATCCGGCCGCAAACCTGTTAAAGCACTGGCTCTGGAAGGAGCACAAACAGCTACCTGGCAATATGCGTTTGTAAAAGTTGTACCTCTTCTTGCCAGATTATCAATATTGGGTGTTTTAATGATGGAATTACCATAAATCCCCAGTTCCGGCCTCAGGTCATCAACGACAATAAAAATTACATTGGGCTTAGACTTTTTTTGTGATTGTCCTGCAATTATATTAAATGATAAAATCAATAGAAGAATATAAACTGATTTTAAAGTTGAAACTCTGAACATATCAATTAGTTTTAAAAACCAGCCTTGTAAGAATGTGAGTTGCACCGTAATAGTAAAGAAAAAATCCCCAAGGCTGTTATTGATTAAATATTGAAAAAAGAAAAACTTTAACATCCACAAAACATTAAGAATTCTTTTTCATCATTTGTGTTTTGTATTGAAATAAGATATAATGAGTTATGGATGTGATGCGAATTTGCAACAAAAAAGAATAAACTCTTGCAAAGTAAACTACATCACATATACATCAATAACACAAGATTCACATTTACAGCGTTTTATAAATCACAAAATGATCAAAACATAGAAAAAATTATAGTTTAGGAAAACAAATCAGCTGATTTTCCATGTACTCCATTTATCTCACTTCATCTCGAAATTTCGAATTAGATAAAAAAAATCCGGAAAGTTGAGCTTTCCGGATGATGAATTACATATTTTTCTTTTTTGATGGTACTTTCATACCTTTTTCCCGCGCTTCAGAAATACCGATGGCTACGGCTTGTTTTCTGCTTGTCACTTTCTTTCCGGAAGAAGACTTTAATTTTCCTTCCTTGAATTCGTGCATTACCTTTCCTACTTTGTCCTGAGCTTTTTCTGAATATTTAGTCTTGCTCATGATCAGATTTTTTTTTTAAGATTTTGGCAGGGATACCCCTAATTCATAAACACAGGCATGTTTCAAATATTTTGAACGCTCTCTCGATGTTACCGATTCAAAATGATCGTTTTTGATCACAATAATCGGGTCTTCCGCATTTTCAATCTCAAAATTGGCTAAATATCTTTCATCCGGTGGAGATTGTTGCAGTTTTGCTTTTATTTTCTGCAGCTCATCTGCATATTTTCTAAATCCCGGATCTGAGGAATGGATAAATTTATACTCATCGCCTGCATACACATAGTAATGAATTTTTTTCTCTATCAACCCCGCCTCATCAGTAATTTCGGGATTATCATTTCCGTCTCTAAAAACTACTTCCACTAATGTTCCTCCTTTTTTATGAGCACATTCTTCAGCGTCTTTAAAACTGGAAAAACCTGTATAAACAATCTGATCGTTTAATACATAACGGTTCAGTTTCTGGTTGTATGCATTCGTTTCCATAATTATTATTTGATTTGATTATAAGGTATGATATTCAATTTTTTTGCCAAAAAAGCTTTTTTATACATTTAATAAAATTATTATCTTTGAAATCCATTACTATTAGAAATGAAAAAATTACTCTTAACTCTTACTGTTGCGGCGGTATTCCAAAATGTGTCGGCACAGGAAATCACTTTAGATAAAATATACTCAGGATATTACCGTGGAAAAGGGATCGCAGGAATCACTTCAATGAAAAACGGAGAAAATTATCTGGTCATTGAACCGTCAGGAATTGCAAAATATTCTTACAAAACTTCACAAAAAGAAGGGAATCTTGTAGATGGAAAATTTGAAAGCTATATTTTTTCTGATGATGAATCTAAAATTCTTTTACAGGTTGAAAGCCAGCCTATTTACAGACATTCTTTTCTGGGGAAATTTGATGTAAAAGATTTAAAATCCGGGAAAGTAATCAGCCTGAATGAAGGGAAACCTGTTCAGGAGCCTGCGTTTTCACCGGATGCTACGAAAGTGGCCTTTATTTCTGACAATAATCTTTTTTATCAGGACCTTAATTCAGGAAAAATCACACAGATTACAACGGATGGTAAAAAGAATTCAATCCTGAATGGTTTGGCAGACTGGGTATATGAGGAAGAATTCGGGCATGCAAAACAATATGAATGGACAAAAAATTCTGATGCCATCGTATTTGTGAAGTCTGATGAAAGCCAGGTTCCGGAAATCTATATTCCTATCTATGGGAAAACGCTTTATCCTACAGAAATGCGTTATAAATATCCAAAAGCAGGTGAGAAAAACTCCGTAGTTTCAGCACAGCTATACCGTCTTGATAACGGGAAAACAATGCAGCTGAACCTGGGTTCTTTCAAAAATTATTACATCCCGAATGTATTTCAGACTGCAAAGCCGGATGAAATGGTTCTGATCACTTCTGAAAGGATACAAAATGCTTCTGATATTTTAAAAGTGAACACAAAAACCGGAGCAGTTCAGAAGTTATTTACAGAAACAGATGAAAAATGGGTAGATACAGACAGCCCTACTCTTGAATTCCTTGAAGATGATTCCTTCCTTTGGGCTTCTGAGAGAGACGGGAACCGTCACCTGTACTGGTATGACAAAGATGGTAAGTTGAAAAAACAGATCACAAAAGGAAACTGGGAGGTAACCGATTATTATGGGTTTAATCCAAAGTCCAAAGAAATTTATGTTCAGACTACTGAAAAAGGAAGTATCAATAAAGTCATTTCCAAAGTCAATATTGAAAACGGAAAGACCCAGCTGATCTCTAATGCAGAAGGAAACAACTCCGCAAACTTCAGTAAAAACTATAATTATTTCATTGAAACATCTTCTACAGCAGCTAAACCTTATACCTATGTTTTAAAAGACGGTAATGGAAAAGCAGTAAAAGAGCTTCAGAACAACAATGACCAGTTACAGAAACTAAAAGCTGATAATTTTGTTGAAAAAGAATTCATTACGATTCCAAACGCTGTAGGTGATCAGATGAATGCCTGGATTATGAAGCCTAAAAATTTCGATCCTAATAAAAAATATCCGCTGTTTATGTTCCAGTATTCAGGCCCGGGATCTCAGCAGGTAGCCAACTCATGGGATAACGGAAATGCTATTTGGTTCAATCATCTTGTACAAAAAGGATATATTGTTGCTTGTGTAGACGGCCGTGGAACAGGCTATAAAGGAGCAAAATATAAGAAAGTAACTTATATGAATTTAGGAAAATATGAGATTGAAGATCAGATCACAGCAGCCAAGTGGTTCGGAAGCCAATCTTATATTGATAAAAGCAGAATCGGAATGTTCGGATGGAGCTTCGGTGGTTATATGACCAGTTTAGCCATGACGAAAGGAGCTGATGTCTTCAAAGTAGGAATTGCTGTAGCACCGGTAACCAACTGGAGATATTACGACTCTGTATACACAGAAAGATTTATGAGAACACCTCAGGAAAACCCGGATGGATATGATAAAAATTCTCCTACGGAATATGCTAATCTGTTGAAGGGAAAATTCCTTCTGATTCACGGAACGGCTGATGATAACGTTCACTTCCAGAATTCTATGGAGTTCTCTGAAGCTTTGATTCAAAACAAAAAACAGTTTGATTTCATGGCTTATCCGGACAAAAACCACGGAATTTACGGTGGACAAACAAGACCTCAGTTATACCAGAAAATGACGGATTTCATCCTGAATAATCTATAATATTCAATTATAACTCATAAAAAATCCCTTTCAGAAATTCTGAAAGGGATTTTTATTATTTAGGGTATTTCACCGCTTTATCCAGTTCTATAGGATTATTAAAGGCTTTTAACTTTTTTCTTTCGTTGGCTTCTGCGGGTTTCAGCTGTTCTTTGGAGAGAATTGTACCATCATCAAGCTGCAATTTTTGTCCTTCGCGCATGGTCAGATTTCCATTCAAGACATATTTAAAGGGATTGGAATAGAGGTCCAGCCTTAGTTTATTTAAATCTTTCTGAGTAACGGGAATTGCTCTGGATATAGAGGCATTTAATGAATTACGTTGATATTCATCCGGAATCTTTTCACTCTTAATTACATTAAAATAATAATTCTTTTTTGTATCATACAATTCCATAATCAATCCCGGTAATCCGTTAAACTTATAAGGTCCGTAGGGCATTGGGATATCTTTAGTAAACCATGCGATCCAGTTTCTTCCTCCGAACTGTGTAGTAGCTTTTTGAAGTTGGAAATTACTGGAAATCTTTATACTGTCTGTAATATTCCAATGTTGCTTCGTTTCTTCAGACAGTCTATAAAAATTCACATCTCCAATATATTCATAGTTTTGGTATATATTATCATCCTTCTTTTTTATTAAAAAAGAAGTCAATCTATTACCTTTAAATCCATAGTGCCCGGTAGCAGTAAATACTGAATCATTAATATAATTCAGTCTGTTGTAATAC
Organism: Chryseobacterium sp. NRRL B-14798; assembly: GCF_050470705.1. Lineage (NCBI taxonomy): Bacteria > Pseudomonadati > Bacteroidota > Flavobacteriia > Flavobacteriales > Weeksellaceae > Chryseobacterium > Chryseobacterium sp. NRRL B-14798. Next base: position 4,263,452 of record NZ_JBFLUL010000005.1, read on the forward strand.
GCTATATCCTCTTTTGTGATATCCAGATAATAATTTTCCCTGGTAATATCTTTTGAGGTTGAATCTTTCTTGTATTTCACCTCATAGATGAACCTGTTGTTCTGGGAAAAAAACATTACAGTTCCAAGCAATATAAATAATAAGCTTTTCATAACAATTTAATTTTCGGATAATAATTCCGGGATAAAGAATTCCAGATCTGCTCTTTCATACTGAACCGGGTATTCCGTGTCATTGATAAAGATATTGGGTGTAAAATACACCCCATTGCTGCTTACCCATTCTTCATGTCCTTTTAATAATGCAAGTGCATTCTCTGAACTTCCAAAATATTTAGAATACTTATGATACCAGCCACTTTTGTCTTCATTATAGCCCTGAACATCATACCAGCTGCTCAACGCTTCCAGAAATTCTATTTTATTTTCACTATTGATATAAATATTGGTAAGGTTGACATGAACCGTTCTATTATCAAGATCATCCCTGCTAAGATCTATATCAAAGAAAATATTGATTCTCAAATCATTAGAATACTTTTTTACCAGCTTTAGAAAAACAGGATAAAATTCTTTGCAATGTTTACAAAAAGGATTGGTAATAAAGGTTAAAGTTTGATCTGCTTTTTCATTTCCAAACACAAAAGCGTTCGAAAAATCTTTATTCTCAACTTTTTTCTGTAAAGACAAATTATTTTTGAAAAACTGATAGTTTCTCCTGAATTTCAGATTTCTTTTTAGGGTATTTTCATCTTTCTGTCCCTTCTTATTTTTTATCCTAAAATTCATCAAAACAATGAGCGAACCTAAACTTCCTATTAGAAACAGAACAACAGTTATGTCCGGTTTTTTACTGGTAAATGAGATAAGATTGGCAGCCACCAGCTGAATACATACTGAGGTTATGATTACCATGCAGACAGGACAATACTTTTTAACAACAAATACCTGATAGAATAAGGATAAGAAAGCAACGGGTATGAATGCAAATAATCCATATTGATAGATCTCAAAAAAGAATTCAATATTTTTTATCAGACTCAATAAAATAAAACACACGATCTGACTGGTAAAAAACAGCAGTGAAATCTCAGATAAATCTATTTTATTAAAAATCTTCCATTTTTTCGAATTAAAAACCAGGTCACAATCCGTATTCAGATAATTGCTTTTACATACTCCAACCGGTATGAATGTTCCTTTCCCATGCGTTTTTTTGTAGGCTTCACGGGCAAATATGAATCCGATAAGTCCTGTAGCCGCAAAGATCAGTTTCAAAACCAGATTGGAATCATCATAAACGAAAAGGAACAGAAACAGCAGCGTTACAATTCCCCAGTTAATGTATGTATAATCTAGTTTTGATTTTGTATTGAACTGCTCCTCAGGCTTTTCTATAATAAGTATTATATTTTCCCATTCTGAAAAAAAATCTTCCGTTTGAGAACCATTGACTGTTATTTTATCACCTATATTATTCACCACTGCCAATTCTCCTTTTACTAAAGCCAGAAAATCCTCAGGTAAAATATCTTTTTCATCATTATCAATTCTGTAACTGTAATTTTCAATATTGAAAAAATGTAAAGCATCAGAAAATGCCAGAAGGCTTGGAAAATTGGGATGCCCTTCCAATTGAAGTTCAAACTCATCCTTATCAATATGTATTTTATTATCATCCAGGTAATTGATAACAGCAGTATAGCTTTTGCGTGTCATTTTACTATAACTTTTTGTATTTAAAAAAAATAGCAACAGTTTCCTGTTGCCATTTTAAAAGATTTACTTTAATTACCCACAACAAAAAGTACCGTTGCAATACGAATCACCATTCCCATTATGAGTATTTGCACATGCTGCATTGGTACATGCACATCCTGCATCCGAAATAGGATCTTCCTCTCTTAATCCCCCTTTAATGGTTTTCAACTCATTTCGGGATAAACTTCCTTTCATCTTTTTTAAATTGATCTTTTTCATAATAAATGTTTTTTTAATTACGTGTCACTATTGACATAGGCGAAAATAGAAAACAAATATCACTCACAAAGGAAATACATATGCATATTTTATGTTTATTCATTGTATTTTAATTTGTGAAATATGTACAAGTTTTTAAATAAAGAAAACCTGTCTGCACATTCATTTTTCTTATTTATTTCATTAATCATTTACGCAGCTATTATTTATTTTATCAATTAAAATTAAAAAGCTATTTTTGGGAAATTTGAAAATTGATTATATGAAGACTAAACATCCTAAAGGGCTGCCCTATCTATTCTTTACAGAAATGTGGGAGCGTTTCGGGTATTACCTGATTCTTGGAATCTTTGTTCTATATGTTATTGAGCCTACGGGCATGAAAGGCGGACTTGGACTTCCGGATAAAACTGCTGATGACATTTTCGGAACTTATATTGCTTTAACTTATCTGACTCCCTTTATTGGAGGATTCCTGGCAGACAGAGTGTTAGGATATATCAAATCTATTTATCTTGGAGGTTTTTTAATGGCTGCAGGATATATAGGTATGGGAGTTTTTAAAGATTTACCCCTGTTTTATACCTCTCTGGCATTAATTATTATTGGAAACGGTTTCTTTAAGCCTACTATTTCCACATTATTAGGAAACCTTTATTCAGAAGAACCTTATAAAGCTAATAAAGACTCTGGGTATAATATTTTCTATATGGGAATCAATATCGGGGCATTTATCTGTAATATTATTGCCGCTTTCATGCGTAATAAATTCGGTTGGGGTGAAGCTTTTATCACTGCGGGTGTAGGAATGCTTATCGGAATGGTTATTTTTACCATCGGAAGAAAGCATTACATTCATGCTGCACAGATGAAACCTGTACAGGAAGGTGATACAAAACTTTCAGAGATTCTGATCAAAGTATTTGTTCCTGCTATCGTTGCCGGAGCAATAGGTTGGTTTATCCCTGATAATATTTTTGGAAGTGACAGTACGGATGCCTTTATTTTTGCGTGTGTACCTGTTATTTATTTCTATGCATCCCTCTACTTTAAGGCTAAACCTGATGAAAAAGCCTCTATCGGAGCATTACTTTCTGTATTCCTGATCAGTATGTTCTTCTGGGCGGTTTTCAAACAAAACGGTACAGCATTGACAAGATGGGCTAATTATTACACGGACAGAAGTGTTCCTGCTTCTCTTGAAAAGCCATTGGAAGGTATCTATATGGTAGATGGGAAGAGCTATGAAGACAAAGAAACTCCTGTCTATGATAATCAGTTCCGTTCTCAGAAAGATGATAATGGGGAGACTAAAAAAGAAATGGGAAAAGATGTATACTTTAAAAACATATCCCCAGAGCAGCGTGCGACTCTTGAGAAAAACCCTGAAAACAAAGTTTATCTGTACAATACAGAACTGTTTCAGTCTATCAATCCGTTCTGGGTTATTGCGCTAACTCCGGTTATTGTAGGATTCTGGGCATTGTTGAGAAGAAAAGGAAAAGAACCATTAACGCCTACCAAGATCGTTTTAGGTTTATTTATTTCAGGACTTTCCTGCCTTGTCATGGTGTTAGCCGTAATGGCCGGAGACAATGGCGCTGTAAAAGTATCTCCTCTATGGCTGGTTGCCAGCTACGGAGTCATTACTATCGGTGAGCTGTGCCTGTCTCCAATGGGGCTTTCTTTTGTTTCCAAACTTTCTCCTGCAAGGATTACAGCATTGATGATGGGAGGATTTTTCCTGGCCAACTCTGTGGGAAATAAGCTTTCAGGAATCCTGGCAAGTACATGGTACAATTATGAAAACAAAACGAATTATTTCCTTGTTAATTTCGCTTTGTTAATATTTGCTACACTTTTAGGTCTTTCTATGTTAAAAAGGCTGAATAAGATTATGACAGAAAAAGGGCATTAAAATGCTCAATATGATAAAGATAACTAAGCTGCGGAATAGTCCCGCAGCTTTTTTATTTAAAAATAAAATTAAAACCTTGCCAAAAACCCAAAATAAACTATATTTGTCAGTCTTAACAAAAATTAACAATAGAAATGGATAATATTGAAGCATTGAGTCCGAAACCGGATGAATTTGTAGAGAATAAGAATTCCAGGCATCCTAAAGGATTATGGGTTCTTTTCGGAACAGAAATGTGGGAGCGTTTCAACTTTTATGGAATGAGAGCTCTTTTGACGCTCTTCATGGTAAATTCCTTATTGATAAAAGAAGCTGATGCAGCGATCATCTATGGTGGATTTCTAGCTTTATGTTATTTAACACCTCTTTTGGGAGGATTTATTGCTGATAAATATATCGGAAACAGATATGCGATCATCATTGGTGGATCGTTAATGGCTATTGGCCAGTTCTTATTATTCATCAGTGCCTCAACTTTTTCAGCGGATATTGGTAGTGCCAAACTTATCATGTGGCTGGCATTATTCGTGATCATTTTTGGTAACGGATTCTTCAAACCGAATATTTCTTCAATGGTGGGAAGCCTTTATCCAAAACAGGAAAAGTCTAAACTGGATTCTGCCTTCACTATTTTCTACATGGGGATCAACATCGGGGCTTTCCTTGGTCAGTTCATCTGTCCATACGTAGGAGACGTAAAAGATGCAGCAACAGGAGTAAGAGATATCTTCGCTTTCAAATGGGGATTCCTGGCAGCTTCTATTGCCATGGTAATCGGAACGGTAACATTCTTTATCCTTAAAAACAAATATGTAGTAACTCCGGAAGGAAGACCTATCGGAGGATTACCGAAAAACAATACAAGTGCTGACTTTGAAGAAGGAGAAACGCAGACTGCTAAATTCTCTGGCCAGGCTTTAGGAATCACTGGTGGAATATTTGTAGTTTTATTCTTCCTTTTCAGATATCTTCTTGTAGGTGAGTTTGGATTCAATTCTGTAGAAATGGGGCAATTGATTAAAGGAATCATTTATCCATTCATCTATTCAGCTGGTATTTCTCTTGCCTTCTTAATTATGTCTTCTGCTGAAAATAAAGTTGAAAGACAGAGAATCTGGGTAATTTATATCGTATCATTCTTTATTATTTTCTTCTGGGCTGCGTTCGAACAGGCAGGATCTTCATTAACATTTATTGCAGATAACCAAACAGACAGAAACATTTTAGGATGGAATATGCCGCCTTCAATGGTTCAGATCTTCAACGGAATCTTCGTTGTTATTCTGGCAGTTCCTTTCAGTTTAATCTGGGATAAATTAAGAGCTAAAGGAAAAGAACCGGTATCTCCGTTCAAACAGGCAATGGGATTAGCTTTGATCGCTCTTTCTTATTTCATCATTGCACACAATGTAAAAGATCTTGGAAACTCAGGTTTATTAGCCATCAAATGGTTAATGCTACTATACTTCATCCAGACATGTGGTGAGCTTTGTCTTTCTCCAATTGGTTTATCATTGGTTGGTAAGCTGGCTCCGAAAAGATTTGCTTCATTACTATATGGTGTTTTCTTTATTTCTAACGCTGCCGGTTATGCATTAGCCGGTTCATTGGGAGCACTTATCCCTGCAACAGGTGATAAATTCAAGAAAGCTGAAGAAATGGGTGTTAATCTACAGGATGTTTTGGATAAAAAAGTAACCCTGACAGCGGATCAGGTAGCTGCTTTTGATAAAGCTCAGTTACCATTACACAACCCTACTTTTGTAGGATTCGAAATCCATAACTTATTTGAATTCTTCATGGTATTCGTAGTACTTTGTGGGATTGCTGCTGTAATTTTAGGATTAATTTCACCTATCTTAAAGAAAATGATGCATGGTGTAAACTAATTGTATCAACAAAATATCATAAAACCTCTGCCAAGTCAGAGGTTTTTTTTATTTTCGTATGATGGAAATTTCCGAAGATTCTTTATTCCAATCCGTAAAGGAAATCATTAGGCAGTCGCGCGAAAAAGTGTTTCGTATAGCGAATTCTACTCTACTGCTCACTTACTGGCAGATTGGAAAATTGATTGTTGAAGATGAACAACAAGGAAAAGAACGCGCAGAATACGGAAAATATACGCTGAAAAAACTTTCTCAGAAACTTACCTTAGAATTTGGAAAAGGATTTGATGAAAGTAACTTAAGAAACATGCGCTCTTTTTATCATGCATTTCCAATATGTGACGCATTGCGTCACGAATTGAGCTGGACCCATTACAGATTACTGATAAGGCTTGACAATGCTGATAAAATGAATTACTATATCAATGAATCCGTTCAAAATAACTGGAATTACAGAGATCTTAAAAGACAAATCAATTCCCTTGCTTATGAACGCGTTTTAGAACATAAAAAATCTTCTCCGGAAACTATTCACAGTGTTTTAAAAGATCCTTATATTTTTGAGTTTCTCGGTCTAAAAGCTGATGAACAATTTTCTGAAAAAGAAATTGAAACAGCCATTATTGACCATATTCAAAAGTTTTTGCTTGAATTTGGGAAAGGATTCGCTTTTGTAGCCAGACAACAACATATTTCAACAGATACATCGGATTTTTATATCGACCTTGTCTTCTATAATTACATTTTAAAATGCTTTGTCATCATTGACTTGAAAACCGGCGAACTCTCTCATCAGGATATCGGACAGATTGATATGTATGTAAGAATGTATGATGATCTGAAACGCGGTGAAGGTGATAATCCGACCATCGGAATTTTATTATGTTCAGAAAAAGATGAGACCATTGTAAAATACTCCGTTTTGAATGATAAAAACAATTTATTTGCCAGCAAATACCTGCTGTACCTCCCAAAAGAAGAAGAATTAAAACAAATTATTGACCAGGACAGAATCCGTTTTGAACTGGATCAGGAAAATAAAAACCCTTAATTAGAACTTAATCATATATCATTATGAGCTTAACTTTAGATGAAATACAAAATTTCAAAGGAAAATATCCCAGACAAATCTGGAGCCTGTTTTTCTCTGAAATGTGGGAACGTTTCTGTTTCTACGGAATGCGTGGAATGCTGGTCTTCTTCATGATCTCACAGCTTAATTTCCATGAAAAAGAAGCCAACCTTCAATACGGTGCCACTCAGGCCTTTGTATATGCCTTTACCTTTGTGGGAGGTCTTTTTGCTGATAAAATTTTAGGATTCCGAAAATCCCTGTTCTGGGGCGGGCTGCTAATGATCGTAGGAAGTTTAATCCTGGCTACCGATCCCCATAAATTCTTTTTCTTAGGAATAGCTTTCACTGTCGTAGGAACAGGTTTCTTCAAACCTAATATTTCATCTATGGTAGGACAGCTTTACAAACCTAATGATTCAAGAGCAGATGCCGGATTCTCACTTTTTTATGCAGGAATTAATCTCGGAGCATTGCTAGGCGGTTATTTATGTATTGCCATTGGTAAAGGAGAATTCTTAAGCAACATTATTGCAGAAGAAATGAGGTGGCATATTGCTTTTGGTCTTGCTGCAATAGTAATGGTTGTAAGCTTAATTAATTTTGTATTTACACAGAGAACACTAGGAACTATCGGTTTACAGCCGGGACACCCTTTAGCAGAGGTAAAAGCAGCTCCAATTCCAAAATGGAAAGAATACGGAGTATATGTTTTGTCATTGGTTTTTGTACCCATCATCATGACCATGGTAGCCAAGACTGAGTATACAGATTATTTTATGTGGACCATCGGACCTTTAACTTTAATCTATCTGTTCTATGAAATGTCTAAAGTAACGGCATCTGAACGTAAAAAACTTTGGGCAGCTTTGGTTTTCATTATATTTTCAATCATATTCTGGGGAATCTATGAGCAAAGCGGAGGTTCTTTGAGCATTTTCGCAGCTAAAAACCTGAATAAAGATCTTTTTGGATTAGACCCAAATGGAGTGAATAACTCAGGAGGAGCTTTCTTCATTATTTTTCTTGCCCCATTGATCGGACTTCTATGGATCTGGCTGAACAAAAGAAAAATTGAACCCAACACGATTATCAAATTCGGATTAGGATTTATTTTCTTAGGATTAGGATATTATGTTTTATTTGCAACGCGCCTCTTCGCAGACCTTCAGGGAATCACTTCACTGAACTTCTTCACACTGGCATTGCTTATCATTACCCTTGGGGAATTATGCCTTTCTCCTATCGGTTTATCCATCATGACCAAGCTTTCTACCAAGAATCTTCAGGGAATGATGATGGGAATGTGGTTTCTTGCATCAGCGTATGGGCAGTATGTTGCAGGAATTATTGGGGCCAGTCTTGCCACAGCCAAAGAAGGTTCTACCAACTATGATACATTGATCACTTATACCGATGGATATAAACAATTAGGATTATATGCGGTAATTGCCGGAGTGGTATTAATTTTGATATCTCCGTACGTGAAAAAATTAATGCAAGATGTAAAATAAAAAATAAGTAATCATGCTTATTTTTATCCAAATATCACAATATGAAGAAAATTTTAAGCATAACACTCTTATTTTTATTAAATTTTAGTTTTGCACAAGTAAAGTGGATGACCATTGAAGAAGCTTTAAAAGCCCAAAAGGAAAGTCCCAAAAAAATATTAATTGATTTCTACGCAGACTGGTGTGGTCCATGCAAAATCATGGATAAAAAAACGTACGGCCACCCTGTACTGGCTCAGATATTAAATGAGAATTATTATCCTGTAAAGTTTAATGCAGAAGAAAAAAAGAGCATTGAAATTTTCGGAAGAACATTTTCCAATCCAAATACTGAACATAGAAAGGGAAAAAATTCTCTGCATGAGTTTACCCAGTATATGAATGTAGGAGCCGTTCCAAGTACAGTATTTCTGGATGAGCATGGCGATCCCATCACCATTCTTCAGGGAGAATTGTCTGCCAAAGAACTGGAACCTTATCTGGAACTGATTTCCAAAGATCTGTTTAAAAAGATTAAGACCAGAGAACAATGGGAGGATTACCAGAAAAAATTCAAATCTAAAATCAAAAATTAATTCAGAACTTTGAAACACCGATTTTCTGTTTCAATGCTAAAAAATTCATTATAGAGACTTCCAATTTTTTTGGAAGTCTTTTTTATTTTACCGAAATTCGGACCTTTATTTTTATTATCCGAAATAAGAATCAAAAAGTTCGAAAAACAGTATCCTGAAACCTGACAATGAATCTCGAAACCTCCATAGAATATGTAAAAGGAATAGGTCCGGAAAGAGCCAAACTCATCAAAAGTGTGTTGGGCTTATCTACTGTGGAAGATATGTTGAATTTCTACCCTATCCGTTATCTGGACAAAAGTAAAATCTATACTGTTTCTCAGCTTAGAGAAGAGACCAGTCAGGAAATACAGCTGAAGGGTAGAATTACTCAGGTACAGGAAATTCAGACCGGTAAAACCAAGCGATTATCTGCAAAGTTCAATGATGAAACAGGTAGTATAGATCTGGTTTGGTTTCAATATTCCAAGTGGTTGAAAGAACAGCTTCCCATCAACAGGGAAGTTTATATCTTCGGAAAGATTAATGTTTTCAACCGCCAGTTTTCCATGCCGCATCCGGAAATTGAAGCGGAAGAAAAAAAAGAGGGTGACACCCGCCTTAAACCTATTTATCCAAGTTCTGAAAAACTAACCAAAAGAGGATTAAACCAACGATTTTTCCAGAATGTTTTAAGAAATATCTGCAGAGAGATTCCGAGTCTTATTGAAGAAAATTTTCCGGAATATCTGATGAAAACCTTTAAATTCATGTCCAGGCAGCATGCTTTTCTGAATGTACATTTTCCAAAAGATCAGGAGCATTTTGATAAAGCAGATTACAGACTGAAATTTGAAGAATCATTTTTCTTTCAGTTAGGATACGGTTTAAAGAAGCTTCATCATAAAACACAATCCCACGGTAATCCTTTCCCTATTATTGGAGATCACTTCAATGATTTTTATGAAAACCATCTTCCTTTTGAGCTTACCAATGCACAAAAAAGAGTTTTAAAGGAAATTCGTATGGATATGAAAAGGCCGATTCAGATGAACAGGCTTTTACAGGGAGATGTAGGATCAGGAAAAACAATGGTTGCCCTTCTTACCATGCTTATCGCAATGGACAATGGGTTTCAGAGCTGCCTGATGGCTCCAACGGAGATTCTTGCCCAGCAGCATTACAATGGTATCAAAGAGCTGTTGGAAAAAACAGGAATCAATATCCGCCTCCTCACAGGTTCTACCAAAGCAGCAGAAAGAAGAATTATCCATGAAGAACTGGAAAGTGGTACACTTTCTATTTTGGTAGGAACTCATGCCGTTTTAGAAGATAAAGTTAAATTTAAAAATCTGGGATTAGCCATTATTGATGAGCAGCATAGATTCGGAGTTGCTCAAAGGGCTAAACTCTGGGCTAAAAATAAGATTCCGCCTCATATTCTGGTGATGACCGCCACACCAATTCCAAGAACTCTGGCCATGAGTTTTTATTCTGATCTGGATGTTTCGGTAATTGATGAAATGCCTGTGGGAAGAAAGCCTATTATTACAGCCCACCGCCGGGAAAAAGACAGACTGTATGTATATAACTTTTGTAAAGATGAAATAAAAAAAGGAAGACAGGTTTATTTCGTATATCCTCTCATCGAAGAATCAGAAACGCTGGATTATAAAAACCTTATGGAAGGTTTGGAGCATGTGATGGATTATTTTTCAGAATATAATGTCACTATGCTTCACGGGAAAATGAAACCGGATGAAAAAGATGCTGCCATGGCTTATTTTGCTTCAGGAAAAGCTGAAATAATGGTTGCAACCACAGTAATTGAAGTTGGGGTAAATGTTCCGAATGCTTCGGTAATGGTGATTGAAAGTTCTGAAAGGTTCGGACTATCACAGCTTCACCAGCTCAGAGGACGTGTAGGAAGAGGTGCTGAACAAAGTTACTGTATCCTGATGACTTCCGATAAATTATCAAAAGAAAGCCGAACACGTATTAAAACAATGACTGAAACCAATGATGGTTTTAAAATTTCTGAGGTAGATATGCAGCTTCGCGGGCCCGGAGATATACTGGGAACCCAGCAAAGTGGTGTGGTAGATTTTAAAAGACTGGATCTTATTAATGACTCGGCGATCATCAAAACAACAAAAAATACGGTAGAAAGAATACTGGAAGCTGATCCTATGCTTTCAAGACCTGACAATCTGATCATCAAAAATTATTATATCAGATACTACAAAGGAAAAAATAAGTGGAGTAAAATATCATAAAAAAACCGCAGAAAAAAACTTCCTGCGGCCCCCTTATAAAACTGTTATTTAGAAGAAATTACTTTTTGGTATGTCCAAAAAAATTTATTTTAATAGTTCAGGTTTAATATTTTGTGATGTGGTGTGAAAATATTTATATAACAATATAATAATGAGCTAAAACCATTACTATTAAAATAAATTATAAAAAAACAAAATGAATTATTTTTTCCAACTTGCTTATTATAAAAACTAACTGTGTTTCGATGGAGATGAGGGAATGAAACGAATAAAAATACCTCCAACTACTTATTGAGTTTTCATGATTGTACCGTTTTGTTTAAAGATCTTCTGTGCTTTAAAATTGGAAAATTAGTATAATTCATTTTGTTTAACTAACATCGTGATTTATATAATTTTTTTATTTTTAGAAACAATTACTTCTCATTCATCTGTATCTTGTACTATATAATAAATTTGTGTCTGAGTTTACTTTTACAAATGTCCGTATATTAATTCAGATGCCTTTTATATTATTTTAATGATTAGTTATAAAATTTTCACCTATTTGTGAATAGTATGCAATAAATACGATTTTTAAATTATTAACATTAAATTAATAAATCCTTTATTCATCATACTTTCAGGATTAAATTATCTTTATTCAAACCCGACGTGTGATACTGCCAGTTGATGGTAATAACTTCTGTAAGAACCTTTCTGAGTTTATCAAAACAGTCCGGTTTTTTCATAAAAATGTGAGCACCTTTCACAAAAATTTCTTCTACTTCATTTTCCGGAATCGGATCAGAAAAAATGGCTGTCACCATGTTGTTGAATTTTGCATTCGAACTGATATCTTCCAGACATTCCATGCTCTCTTTTCCGGGAATCATATAATTTATAAAAACAAGTTCCGGAACTACGGCATCATCATTATTCAGGTATTCCATCAGGCTGTTCCCGTTACTGAAACATTGAACTTTTATAGAGATTTTCAACTCTTTCAGAATTTTTTTAAAAAAAATCAAGATGTTTTCATCGTTATCTGCTACTATTACGTTCAGAAATTCTTTATTCATACTGCATTTTAGGGTTTATTACCGTGCTTTGTACTCTTCTTCGCCTGCCAATAATTTTTTGAAACTGGGATGGAGTAATTCCTGTTGTATTTTTAAATTGGGTACTTAAATGCGCCACACTGGAATAGTTCAGCTTATGGGCAATTTCTGTAAGGCTTTGTTTGTTTCTTATGATAAGAGCCTTCGCATGCTCTATCTTCTGCAGAATAATAAAATTCTCAATAGAGGTAAAAGCAACTTCTGAAAACAGATTGGAAAGGTATCCATAGCTGTGATTAAGTTTTTCAGAAATATAGATAGATGCTTTTACAGGTATAATTTCATCAGAAAAGACAAGCTCTACAATAGCATCTTTGATTTTCTGTACCAACGCGTTTTTTTGGCTTTCTATGATCTCGATACCATAATCTTCAAGATTTTTCTTAAAAAGATTGTGCTGTTCCTGAGTAAGGGGCTCATAGAATTCCACCTCACCGAAGTTCAGTAACCTGTACTTCAGCCCGTGTTCTTTAAGTTTCTCGTCCAATACCTTTTTACAAAGAGCATTGAAATCAAATTTAACATACATTTTCATCCTAGTATATATAAGCCAATTTATGGAGTAAATATAATAATTTATTTCAAGTAAATGTGAAATAGGTATATATTTTTAATATTTTACTATAAATACGAAAAAACTCCTGTATTTTAGAATACAGGAATTTAAACACTAAGGATGAAAAAAATATACTGATAAAAAGCTTTTCAGCTCAAAACCAAGCATATGAATGTATTGTATAAGTGATTTGGTTCTGAAGCAAAGATGAATCAAAAAAAGAAATCACTTGTTATAGAATTACAGGATAAAGTTACAAAATTTTAAGTCATTTATCTGTGAATTAGATATTCCATAAGAAAATCATCCATCACAAAACCGTTACCAATATCAAAGACACCTTCGTCATACACTCTATATCCCTGGGATTCGTAGAAGTTTCTGGCTGAATTGTATTTATTGACATTCAGGATAATTCTGTTGTTTCCGTTTTCAGAAACTTTCTCATTCAGAAACTGAAGTGCTCCTTTCCCAAATCCTTTTCCTTTACTCTCAGGAACCAGATAAATCCTGTGTAACTTTGTGGTTTCCTCTTCATAGTTGTGCTCATATCCGATAAAGCCTTCACAAGTATTATTATTTTCATCCTGAATAAGATAATAATGATAATTCGGATTTTGGAAATGATGTAAAATTTCATTTTCAGAATACATTTCTGAGAGCATAAACTCCATTTGTTCTTTGGAAAGAATGTCTGCATAGGCATTTTCCCATGATCGTCTTGCAAGATCCTGAATCAACGGGATGTCTGCAGCTGTTGCCTGTTGTAATTTCATGATTGGTTATATTATGATGATTAAAAAAAGTGAAAAGCCTAAACTTTTCACTCTTTATATTGTTCAATGATATTGATGAGTTTTAACATGATTAAAATTCATTTTGTCAGATCATTATTAAATCTTAGCCATTTCAGCTTTAATTTTTGCATGAAGACCTTCAGAAGCTTTTACCAAAGGAAGTCTAAGATAATTTTTGATGATTCCTTTTTCAGCCAATATTACCTTAATACCACAAGGATTACCTTCAGCAAAAATCAGGCGGGTAATATCTACCAGTTTGTTGTGAATTTCATAAGCTTCCTTTACTTTACCTTCGAAAGCCAGCTGTACCATTGTTGAAAATTCTTTAGGATACGCCTGTCCGATTACGGAAATTACACCATCTCCACCGGCTAATGTTACAGGTAATGTATATTCATCATCTCCTGAAACTAAAGAAAATCCTTCAGGTTTCTTTCTCAGAATATCAAAATACTGAAGAATGTTAGGAGAAGCTTCTTTAATCAAAAACAAATTCGGGAATTCCTTTGCAAGACGAAGTGTAGTATCAGCTTCTACATTTTGCCCTGTTCTTGACGGAACATTATAAATGATAATATTTTTTCCTGTGGAAGCTAATGCCTTATAATGCTGATAAAGCCCTTCCTGGTTCGGTTTATTATAATATGGAGATACTGAAAGTACTGCTTCAAATGCAGAAAGATCAGCTTCTTCAATCTGTTTCTTGACTTCAAGAGTATTGTTGCCGCCAATTCCCAAAACCAATGGAAGACGTTTATTATTCACCTTAATGATATGCTCAATTACCTGTTTCTTCTCCTCTGCAGAAAGCGTTGCGGCTTCTGCCGTTGTTCCCAATACTACCAAATAATTGGTTCCGTTTTCGATATTGTACTCCACAAGTTTTGTTAAACTGTCGAAGTCTACGGATAAATCTTCATTAAAGGGCGTTACCAATGCAACACCTACTCCTTTTAAAATGCTCATCTGTTAGAATTATTTTTGCCAAATTTAATCATTTACGGTAAGAATTTGTAATAAATAATAATGTTTTATTATACATATAGTTATATTTGCATATACTAAAAGAGATTATGAAAAATAAATTCTTGTTATTAGGAATTGCTCTGGTGTCGCTTACTGCATGCAAAACGGCTTCTGTGCCGCAGCTTGTGAATGTAAAGACCCAGAAAAATATTTCTATTAATAATGAGCTAAAGAATGATGAGGAGTTTGTAAAATTGATCGAACCTTATAAGCAGAAACTGGATCAAGAAATGAACCAGAAGATTTCACATACCAATGTGGATCTTACCAAACAGGGCGATAACAGCAATCTGGGTAATCTTTTAGCTGACTATACGTTTGAAGGAGGTAATGAGTGGATCAAAACTCATCTTAAGCAAAATGTAGATGCTGCACTGATCAATATCGGAGGGATCCGTACCACTATCGGAAAAGGAGATATTTTACTTAAAAATGTATTTGAGGTAATGCCTTTCGAAAATGAAGTAGTGATTGTGAAAATGAAGGGAGCAGATTTACAGGGTCTTTTTGAGTATTATGCAAAAACGCAGGTCAACAATCCTGTTTCTCATTTATACATTGAAACAAAAAACGGACAGGTAACCAAAGCCTTAATCAACGGCAACACAGTAGATCCGGCTAAAGATTATTATATTGCCACTTCAGACTATCTTGCCCTGGGCGGAGACAATATGAAATTCTTTGCTAAAGGAGAAACCATTGCAACAGGGATTAAAATGAGAGATATGTTTATCGATTATTTTAAAAAATCACCTGAAGTGGTGGTTAATTCGGATGTTCGTTTAAATTTTATCGGGAAGTAATAATGGATAGAAAAAGTTTTTTAAAAGCAATAGGAGGCGGATCTTTAGCAATGGCTTTAGCTCCCAATATGATGATGGCGGAGGAATTAAAAATTCTTAATTTAAAATCTGCAAATAAACTGACTATTCTTCATACCAATGACCAACATAGCAGAATAGAGCCTTTTGACGCGAGCTATACCAAAAATCCCAATCAGGGAGGTTTTGCAAGAAGGGCAAGCTTAATCCAACAGATCAGAAACCAGGAAAGCAATGTTCTTCTTCTTGATTCAGGGGATATTTTTCAGGGAACACCTTATTTTAATTTCTTTGGAGGTGAGCTGGAATTCAAATTAATGTCTATGATGAAATATGACGCCTCTACCATGGGAAATCATGATTTCGACAATGGACTTGATGGATTTTTAAAGGTGCTTCCAAATGCGAAGTTTCCATTTATCTGTTCCAACTATGACTTTAAAAATACCATTCTTGACGGGAAAACCTCTCCTTATCAGATATTCAACAAAAATGGAATCAAAGTAGGGATTTTCGGGGTGGGAATCCAGCTGGATGGTCTTGTAGGTAAAAAACAGTACGGGGAAACTGTTTATTCCAACCCGATTGATGTAGCACAGCATTATTCAAATTTTCTGAAAAAAGATCAGAAATGTGATCTGGTGATTTGTCTTTCGCACATCGGATACGACTACAGAGACGAACCGGATAAAATAAGTGATAAAATTTTAGCGGCCAATACAGAAAATATTGATATTATCTTAGGAGGCCATACTCATACATTCTTACCGGAACCACAATCCTTTACCAACAGACAAGGCAAAAATGTTCTTGTCAATCAGGTGGGATGGGCTGGTCTTCTTTTAGGTAGGATAGATTTTTATTTTGATACAAACAAAAACGTACAGCATATTTCCTGGAACAATCAGGTGATAGATAGCAGCATAACCGCATAATATGAAAAAACTTTCTCTAATTTCTCTTGGTATTTTAGCATCCCTGCAGCTGACAAAAGCACAGGTTATTTCATCAAAAAAATGGGCAGATCTGTTTTCCTATAATAATGTCTTAGCCATGAAAGAAGACAATGGAAAAATCATTGCAGCCACCCAAAACGGAATATTCTATTATACAATATCAACCGGAGAAATTACGAAGTTATCTAAAGCCAACGGGCTGCATAATATCGGAATCACAGCTTTTGATTATAATCCACAGACTAAAACAGGACTTATCGGTTATGAAAACGGTTCTATGGATGTTATTACGCCTCAGGAGATCAAATATATTGTTGATATTCCCATTGCTACAGGATATAATGGGGACAAAAAGATCAACCACATTTCCATAACCGGAGATCAGGCTGTCATTTCTGTTGGGTATGGAGTTTCCATCTTTAACCTTCAGAATAAAGAATTTGGTGATTCTGCATTTTTCCTGACCGGTGGGATTTATCAGGCAAGTAATGAAGCCACCATATTTGGGAATAAAGTATATTCTGTAACGGATACAGGTTTGAAAAGCCATCAAATGAATACTACATTTCCTGTATTTTCTACATGGACAACGGAAGCTCCCGGAGCTTTCAAACATATAGATTCAGAATCAGAACTGGTTTTCTCAACGGCTACAGCAGCTTATATTTATAATAACGGTACCCCGACACAACTTCCTACTACTTTTGAAAAAATCAGGGATGTTGTTATTACCTCCAATAGCATTGTCGTTACAGATAACAGAGTATATACTTATGGAATCAATGGAGTATCACAAAATGCGGTAAGTCTTGGTGAAGAATGCAATACTGCATTAACAGCTGGCGGAAAGATTTTAGGAGGAACGGTATTATCGGGAATTAAGGATGAAAGTAACAATACTTTTAAACCTTCCGGACCTTACTTCAATTTTGCTTATAATATCAATCTTTTTGATAATAACCAACTTCTGGTTTCTACCGGAGCAAGAGCGAATAACTATAACGAACCGGTTAGTAATCCTAAAAAACCTGGATTTTACTATTTTACTGGTACAGAATGGGTGTATCCTTCTTTTTTTGTTAATAACCCACAGTCTATCAATGTACTGGATGCTACATTAAGTCCTTTTAGTAATAATGAAGTATTTTTCACCAATTATACGATGTTTGATAATGGGGTCTACAAAATGAAGTACAATGCTACCAGCAAGGATTTTGAACTGGTAAAGTATTATAATCTTGGAGCACAGCCTTATTACAGACGCCCTGTAGGTTTTGCCACAGACTCTCAGAGTAATCTTTTTGTATCTTTTGGTTTCAATGATGGGAATCCATCTATAGGAATTTACGATAAAGCAGCAGATGATTTTGTTATTAAGAAAATAGTTCTGGCCAGTGATGGTACTCAAAAACCGGTTTTCCACGAAAATATGTTGTGGACTCCGCTGCCAAGATCCAATAACTTCTGGGTATATGATTATAAAAATGCTCTTAACCTTTCCGATGATTCAGATTATATTCTGGGAACATCTAATGGATTTAACAGTTCAGGAGGAATTTTATCTGTAGCCTTTGATAAGGCTGGTGATGCATGGATTGGTACGGACGGAGGTCTGAGGATCATGTCAAACTCAGCATCAGAAATAAAAAGTGCCCAGCCTAAAGTAGAACCTATAGTGATAGAGCAGAATGGTTTGGGTGAAGAGCTTTTCAGAGAATCAGCAATTCTTCAGATTGCAGTAGATGGAGGTGATTATAAATGGGTATCCGTTGACGGCGGCGGTGTTTACTATCTGTCTTCAGACGGTCAGAGAACCATAAAACATTTTACAAAGGAAAATTCACCTCTTCCTACCAATAGTGTTACTGATATCAAAATTGATAAAAAAACAGGCAAGGTGTATTTTGTAACGTATAATGGTATTGTAACCTATCAGGGCGATGTTGCTGATGTAACATCCAATTTCGGTGATGTTGTAGTATATCCTAATCCTGTTGTTTATTCAAACTTTAAAGGAAAAGTAACGATAAAAGGTCTTGCAGAAAAAACCAATATAAGAATCGTGGATGCTGCAGGAAATGTAGTACACTCTGCCGTTGCACGTGGAGGTTATTATGAATGGGATCTCAATAATCAGAAAGGAACAAGAGTAGCTTCAGGGATTTATTTTGTCCTGATGACGAACGAAGACGGATCTGATAAAGCTACCGCCAAAATAGGAGTGGTTAATTAATGAATTCACAAAACGGTTTTTTACTTTCATTTATCAAATACGGGGAAAATGATGTGGTATTGCATTGTTTTACAGAAGAAGAGGGTTTTCAAAGCTATTTTCTGAAAGGAATTTATTCCAAAAAGAACAAAAAGAAAGCCCTGCTTCAGCCGCTGAGCCATCTCAATTTTTCCATTAATCCAGCACGGGGCAACGGAATCCCGACTGTTTCAAAATTTGAATTGGTAAAAAACAATGACATTTATACAGATATAAAGGTCAATACTGTCATTTTCTTTATCTCGGATTTTCTGAGTCATATTCTTAAGCATGAGAATAAAAATATTCCCGTCTATTCCGGTATTGATCATCTTATCACTGAGCTGAACAATAGAAATTATCAGGCACATCTTCTGTTTTTACTGGCTTTTTTAAAAATTCAGGGTGTAGCTCCATTATTGAGTGAAGGTAATTTCTTAGATCCGGAAACCGGCACTTTTTCTCCGGGAATAAGTCATCAGCTTTTTAATGAAGAGATTTCAATGATATGGAAAGAAGCTCTTTGTGCAGAAGATTTTTATGCCACAAAAATCCGTTCTTCTTTGAGAAAAGATTTCCTTGACAGTCTTTTGGTGTACTATCATTATCATATCACGGACTTCAAAACTCCGGCCTCACTTGAAATTATACAGCAGATATTTGAATAAACCAACTTATTGTTTTTCTGCATTATCCGGCATTTCAGTTTCGGATTCTGCCATTTCTTTTTTGGAAAATCTGGGCTGAAGAATCTTAGCAATAAGTCCCGTCCAGCCTGTCTGATGGGAAGCTCCTACTCCACGGCCGTTGTCTCCATGGAAATATTCATAGAAAAGGATATAATCTTTAAAATCCAGATCGGTCTGAAATCTTTCATACTGTCCATGAACCGGGCGTTTACCATTTTCATCCTTTAAAAATATTTTCGCGAGCCTCTTATTTAAGGCATCTGCAATCTGATCAAGGTCTGAATAATTACCGCTGCCCGTAGGATATTCTACCAAAAAATCCGGACTGTAATAGAAGAAAAAACGCTGAAGACTGTCAATAATAAGAAAATTGATCGGAAACCATACGGGGCCGCGCCAGTTGCTGTTTCCACCAAACAAGCCGCTGTCACTTTCAGCAGGGGTATATTTAACAGTAAAATCCGTTTCATTCAGAGTTAAAGTATAAGGATTTCTTTCATACTCTTTGGATAAAGCTCTTACTCCGTAATCACTTAGAAACTCATCCGGATTCAACATCCGGTTTAACAGCCTTTTCAGACGATGTCCCCGAAGCAGAGATAAAAGATGTTTTGAATCCTGTCCTTTCACTTCCCATCTTGAAACCAGAGAAGCCAGTTCAGGTTTATTATCCAGTACCCATTTCATTCTTTTTTTGAAATTGGGAAGGTTTTCAATCATTTCATCATCAATAACCTCAACAGCAAACATCGGGATCAACCCAACGATGGTTCTTAATTTCAAATACATATGAGTTCCGTCACTGGAAGTAATTGCATCATAGAAAAATTCATCCTGCTCATCCCAAAGACTGAAATTCTCATCCCCCATATTATCCAATGAATGGGCAATCGACAGGAAATGTTCAAAGAATTTCATCGCCATCTCCTCATACACCTTATTGTAAAGGGCCAGTTCCAGGGCAATTCTCATCATATTGAGGGCAAACATAGCCATCCAGCTCGTTCCGTCCGACTGTTCCAGCTGTTCTCCGTTGGGTAAAACAGAATTCCTGTCAAAAACACCGATATTATCAAGCCCCAGGAATCCTCCTTCAAAGATATTATTACCGTTAAGGTCTTTTTTGTTAACCCACCAGGTAAAATTCATGAGCAGTTTTTGGAAAGCACTTTCCAGAAATTCCAGGTCCGGTTTGTCTTTTAAATATTCATCAATTTTAAATACCCTGAAAACCGCCCAGGCATGTACAGGAGGATTCACATCACTCAGGTTCCATTCGTAGGCAGGAAGCTGTCCGTTGGGATGCATATACCATTCAAACAGGAAAAGCTTTAACTGATGTTTGGCAAAATCCGGATCTATCAGTGAAAAGCTGATGGTGTGAAATGCAAGATCCCACGTTGCATACCATGGATATTCCCATTTATCAGGCATTGAAATGATATGCTCATTGTTCAGATGTTTCCAGTCGTAGTTTCTTATCGTTTCCCGGGATTTTGGCGGAGGCATTTCGGAAGGATCACCTTTCAGCCATTTTTCTACATTGTAATGGTAAAACATTTTATTCCAAAGCATTCCTGCAAAAGCCTGTCTCTGAACCAGTTTTTCATCTTCCGAAGCAATTCCTTTCTGGATTTCTGCATAAAACTCGTCTGCTTCTTTTTGTCTTTGTTTAAAAAGAATATCGAAATCTTTAAAAGGTTCTCTTATATCTTTATCTGAAAGCATGAATTCAAATATTTTTGATTCTCCCGCTTTAAAATCTTCATCAATAAAGAAAGAAGCTTTGGTTCCTGCATTTTGTGGATTTACAGACTGGGAACTTCCCGTCATCACAAAATTATTTATTCCATCTTTACAGTATTTTGAATCATTAGAACATTGATAAAGCTTTTCATTATTGGTTTCATTATTACAAAACAAGGTCTTTAAGGACTTTTTTGCATACACATTTTTAATCTCAATATCCTGATGATTGACTTTAATATGGTCAGCATCTTCCGCAGACAATTGGGGTTTATAATCATCATATCCCCATTTCCAGGTATTTCTGAACCAAACTGTCGGCAAAATGACCAGAGATGCTTCTTTTTCAGATTTATTGATAATTGTTAATCTTACTAGAATATCATTCTGACTTTCCTTTGCATATTCTATAAAAATATCAAAATAGTCATTCTGATCAAAAATTCCTGTATCAATCAGCTCATATTCCGGATCCTCTTTTCCTCTTTCAGCATTTATTTTTACAAGCTGCTCATAAGGAAATGCATTCTGAGGGTACTTATACAGCATCTTCATATAAGAATGTGTAGGAGTAGAATCAAGATAATAGAAATATTCCTTTACATCTTCACCATGATTCCCTTGTCCGTTTGTGAGTCCAAAGAACCGCTCTTTCACCATTTTGTCCTTTTTATTCCAGAAACCTACAGAGAATACAAGTTTCTGACGGTCGTCACAGATTCCGCATATCCCTTCTTCACCCCAACGGTATGTTTTGGCTTCTGCGATATCGTGGCCTGTGTAATTCCAGGCATCTCCGTCTTCACTGTAGTCTTCACGAACGAGCCCCCATTCACGGTTACTGACATAGGGCCCCCATTTTTTCCATGAAACATCTGAAATTCTCTGTTTTTCCGTCATAAGCAATAATTATGAGTAATGAATACTAAGTAATGAGTAATATTTTAATTCCGTTTCAAACTCTAAGAACAACTTCAAAACTTTAAACCTTGAACATTAAACTTTGAACTTCGAATTCCTTTATCCTCCGGTAGAAAAACTCTCAAACGTAGTCATTCCACCATCCACGAAAATGCTTGTTCCGGTAATATAATCTGCAAGATCACTAGCAAGAAATACAGCTAAATTTCCGATATCCTGCGGTTGTCCGATTCTGTTATAAGGAATAAGGCTGAGAAGAGAATTAAGGGCTTCCGGAGTATCCCATGCATTCAAGTTAATCGGCGTCTGAATCGCTCCCGGACAAATGGAATTGACACGGATTTTGTCCGCACCATATTCCTGAGCAAGCGTTTGCATCAACATTCTGATTGCCCCTTTACTGGAAGCGTAATTAGCATGACCCGCCCACGGAATAATTTCATGGACTGAACTGATATGAATAATTTTCCCACATGCAACAGAGCGGGAAGTGTCGATTCCTCTTCGCAGAAATTCTTTAATGGCTTCTTTGGCGCATAGAAATTGTCCCGTCAGATTAACTCCTATGACCGCATTCCATTGGTCAAGAGTCATTTCAGTAAATTTCGCGTCTTTCTGAATCCCTGCATTATTGATCAGAATATCTACAGTCTGGTACTCAGCAATGACATCCTGAAACATTCTAATGACCTGATCTTCTTTGGAAACATCACATTGGTAGGTCATTCCTTTCCCTCCGGCCTCCGTTATTTCCTTTAAAACAGCTTTGGCTTCATCTGTAGATCTGTATGAGGAATGGTTGACAATGACTGTTGCTCCTGCTGCGGCCAATGATTTTGCAATTCCTGAACCGATTCCACTGGAAGCTCCTGTGACTACAGCCACCTGGTTTTGAAGTGATATTTCCATGTTTTGTAATTTGATGTTACTCAAAGTTATGGAAAGATATCAGCAGATAAAAAATTATGATTTTAAAATTTTATTAAAGTTTTTTGTACATCAGATATTGAGGCCCGCTTCTTCCGATTCTGGTCTTACCGTCGTAAATATATCCTGCCATAAGGTAAATATGGTAAGCAGAATCGTTTTTCTGATTGACGGCCAATACAATTTCATCGCAGGTTTTAAAGTGGTTTCTGACAAAATGCCCCACTTCAAGCATCGCCGCTTTTCCAATTCCTTTGCCCTGCATCCCGGGATTCACAGATAAAGATCGTAACAACGTTGAGTTTTCATTATCAGTAATTTCCAGTTTATCTTTCCCGAAATCAAGGACAAAAAAGCCTGCAGGCAGATCGTTGTAAAATATAGTCACGGGAAATGCATCGTTATCATCCCGCTCACTGATGCTTTGCAAAGCCTGTTGAGCAGTCGCTGTAAATCTCATCTGATTTTCATCCAAAGCATAGCTGACCCCGGAAAGATCTTCTGGTTTAAAGAATTCTAAATGTATCATAGTATTAGTGATGGTAAATATCTTCATACATTACCCCTGTACGGATTTCCACGGGAAGCTTATTTTCCTCCGGAACAATCGGGCAGTTGTAATCATAAGCATTATAAGCACAGAACGGATGGTAAGATTGATTAAAATCAAGCACAATGGTATTTCCTTTCGGGATTTTAAGATCCATATATTTCCCTCCTCCATACGTTTCTTTTTCATTGGTTGCATCACGGAACGGAAGGAAAAGATAGTCTTTGTATTTTTCCTGTTTGATCAGATCCAGGCTTTGGTATAACGTTACAGTATACGGCTTGCCATCTAATGTAAAGGTTGCTTTTCCATATTCCTGATACGATTTGGTTTTCCCTGAAGACGTAGGAAGGTCAAAGGGTTTTGTATCTTCTGATTTTACAAATTGTGCAGTAACTCTGTATTTAGCATCAAAAGGGAAGAAAGGATGTCCTTTAAAATTTTTAAAATTATCACCTCTTA
Organism: Chryseobacterium sp. NRRL B-14798; assembly: GCF_050470705.1. Taxonomy (NCBI): domain Bacteria; kingdom Pseudomonadati; phylum Bacteroidota; class Flavobacteriia; order Flavobacteriales; family Weeksellaceae; genus Chryseobacterium; species Chryseobacterium sp. NRRL B-14798. The sequence goes on from NZ_JBFLUL010000005.1 coordinate 4,287,459, forward strand.
ATGGAGTTTCCTTTGGGTTAAGATATTCTGCATTGAGTTCTTTCTGAAACTTCTGTACCTCTTTCTCTTCCTTTGACATCTTTTTCTGAGAAAAAACCCATAGAGGAAGCAGTAAAAAGAGTATGATATATTTTTTCATGAATTTAAAATTATAAGTAAAGCTATGGTTTATGAGATTATTTTAATAGTTCATTTTATTATAATGTAAAGTAAAAATCTTTTGATTCGCAATAAGCAACTTCTCCGTTAGATTTCATACGTTCCCAAACTTTGATCCGAGCTTCTTCCCAGTTATTATTTCCTCCTTCAGAAATAATACGTTTCATAAATAAATTTTTACAATGTAAAATCATCGCTCTTGAAATTCCTTTTCCTAAATAATATTTTTTTGAATCTGGAAACAAATCAACGACTTTCAAATCATTGCCATTTTCCATTTCTCGGAGGATAAAACTAAACTTGTCATGCTCTTCTTTCCCTTTCTCCCAAATTTCAAAAATTAATATATTAACATCATGGTCTTCTGAATATACTTGTTGAAAACTATATAAAAAAGAATAATTTATTTCATTTTTTGAAGTGTAGAGAATGCTTGTCATTTAATCGTAAATTAATATTTTTTCAACTCCTTTATCATAGTATGCTTTTCATTAATGTACTCACATATTATTTATAATTGATTTTGTGATTCAACTCTAAAGGATTATTTTCTTCAAGAATGGATTTTTGCGCTTCTCTGATCATTTCATTCATATCTTTTTCATTTCCCTGAGGATCTGTAAATATAACTTTTTTGGCGGTTTTGGTATTCCAGGGGTCATTATAATATGATTTTCCTAGCTGCTCATATTGTGTCCAGTCGATTTTAATTGTTTTTGTCCTTACATCAAACCTATTGCTGCCTTTTTTTACCTGTATTAAATTGAATGAGTAATCATGTTCTGTATCTTCAATGGAAATGATTAAACCAGGTAATCCATTGAAAATATAGGGGCCATCATTAAAAGGCAATTCCGTCGTAAACCAAGCAATCCAGTTTCTACCACCATAACTAACTTCTGCTTTTTGCGATCTATATTTTCCAATAGTTTTTTGTTCCGGTATGATTTTCCAATTTAGCTGTTCATCAATCGGTAGAACATAATTTGCCTTTAAGTAAGTAATAATTTTCTCTATTTTTTTATTAAGGATATCTTTTTTAATATAAAATTGATTTTCAACCCCCATTATATAGCCTCCATTTTTATTAATGAACTTCAGGGAATCAGCATTTCTGGACATGGAATCTCTAAAAATAGAAGTATTATTCTCCAAATCCAAAATCATATTTTCAGTATTAATATTTTCAGGTTTTTCCTTACTTGTTCTATATTTAGCCTCATAAATAAAGCTAAACTTTTGTGAAAAAATAGATGTTGATAGTAGTAAAAAAAATAAAATAAATTTCAATTTGTGTGGTATTTTCATAGAATCTATCGTTATTTGAGATTTTAAGAGGTTATTTATGTTGAGTATTTTTATTGTTTTTGATTGTCCAGTTCAAATTTCACTCGGTCTGCCTCTATCAAATTTTTCAGTTCTTTTTCGTCAGGAAGATATGTTCTGTATTTACTTGCGAATAGTTTCTCATTTTCTGACATTACGGAGTATTTCACTACCGTTTCATCTTTTTCGGTACATAAAATAATTCCTATTGTGGGATTGTCATCAACTCCTTTTTTAAGATCATTATACATTCTTACATACATATCCATTTGCCCAATGGCTTCGTGAGTCAGCTTATGAGTTTTAAGATCTACAAGCACAAAGCATTTAAGGTAGTAGTTGTAAAATACCAGATCTATATAGAAATCTGAAGTATCAGTAACGATATGCTGCTGTCTGGCAACAAACGCAAACCCTTTCCCTAACTCCATTAAAAATTGCTGAAGGTGCGTAATTAAAGCTGATTCTATTTGAGTTTCAGTTTGTGATATATCTGAAGGAAGTCCTAAGAATTCAAATATGTAGGGGTCTTTAATATAATTGGATATTTCTTTGTTTTCTGCTTCCGGAAATTTTAATAATCTACCTAAATACTGGCTGTCAATGTTTCTTTGAAGTGTCCTGGTATTCCAGTTTCCTTCAATAGAATGTTGTATATACTGTATTCTGTGTTCAGTATTTTCAATTCTACTAATAATTCGGTAGTGAGTCCAGCTCAATTCGGTACGCACTGCGTTCCAAATTGGAAATGCGATGAAAAAAGCCCGCATGTTATTAAGATTCCTTTCATTAAATCCCTTCCCAAATTCCACTGATAGATGATTAGCAAGATTCTTCAAGACTGATTTTCCATACTTCGCACGAAGTTCACCATTTTGTTCATCCTCAATAATAAGCTGTCCAATTTCCCAATACATTTTCAGCAATATAGTATTACTGTTTCTATAAACCTGGTCTTTGGCATCAACAATAATTTTTGCAATGGAACTGTAAAGCTCTTGATTAAATTCTGGTTTATTTTCTATCATTTACCAAAATTACAAAATTTACTGTCTCTAATTTAGCTAACCTCAAAGATCATTCTTCAGGTTTTATTAATTTATAGAACACACCAAACATTCAGCAATTTAATAAATCTAGAATAGCTATATAATCGTATTTTGAGATTTTTTATTACTTTTGATTTAGATCACGGAGAACTTTTCTTATTTGCAAAACAGTAATCGGTTGAGGACTTCTTACAGGAGCTTCTTTAGTAATGTAAGTGTTAAAATTTGAAAATGTACTTTTCCTAGCAACAGCCCCTCCACCTCCTGCAGAAGATGAAATTTGAGCAAGACCAATGTTTGCACCTACATTTGCTTTAAGATCTGCTTTCCCATTAAAACTTGATGATCCTGTTTTCGATGACCAAACAGCATCGAAACTTAAATCCATCTCAATGATGTCATCGTCAGCAATATTTGGAATTGCCATTAATGCAGTAAGGATATTAATTCTTAGGCTTTTATCCATTGTAACTAGATTTCCATAATATGCAGCAAGCAAAGGTGAAATTACTACACCACCTCCCACAAACATTGAATTCTGAGTAATTAAGGCAGATTCTGCTGCAACTTTAATATCAGCACCTGGAGTTGCACCAGATGCTCCAATTGCTGCGTTTAAATATCCTGAACAGTCAAGAGAATAGAAAAAGGAATTATAACCTGAAAGAATGTAATCTTCTACATTTAATTCATTGTATGTAGGAGAACTAATTACTAACCAAGAAAAATTATTGGCTACATTTGATTTTTTTATTGTTACTCTGTGAAGAATATTTGAAATACTTTCTCTAGGAATATAAATGGCAGTTATTGGCATTTGTGCAATATGTGACAATACAAATTCTGGAGCCCATGGATTTCCTCCATCTTTTAAATCTTTTAATTTTTTTGTAATTTTTGAAGGCAATTTGCAAGGATGATTTTCAGGATCAAAAAGTTTGAATATTTCCGCTCTTAGATTTACATCAATGCCTATGTTATTAGGTTGTAAATTGACAACTGTAATCGTATCTCTTAAAATGTTTTCATTAATTGCAATTAGATTAATTTTATCTTTAATATGATCTAAATTAATTGAATTTACAATGTTTTCACTTTTATTTACAACAGATGCATTTTGACATGAATGATGTATCAAAATACAAGCACAAATTAATGCTAATTTGAAAGGTTTTAATGTTTTCATAATGTATAGTTTTATTTATAAATTTATGAATAAAACTATACATTATGAAAATACTTTTACTGAAATTAATTTGAATCCTATGTTATGATAAAGTCTATACTCAATCTGTGGTTTGGTAACGCAATAAGAGAAAAATATTGGAAAAAATGATTTCAAAAATTTCCGAGCTGTTTAAATAATGTCTCATTTATAAAATTAGTAAATAAGGAAGTTTATCGTTTTTTGAGACTTTTGAATTTTTCAATTCATAAAACATCGTGATTTAATATATAAAATATACTTTACAGAATGTTTGTTAATGCCCAAATAACTCATGTAATTTTTGCTGAAGTAATTTTTTATCCGGGAGCTGGGTTTTATATTGTGAAACCATTGTAGGAGAAAGGCTTCTGCTCAAAGCATATTCTACAACCTCATTATCTTTGTCCTTACACAGCAGAATTCCAATGCTTGGATTCTCATTTATCTTTTTCACATCTCTATCAAGCGCTTCAAGATAAAAATTAAGCTGTCCCAAATGTTCTGGTTTAAATTTATCTGCCTTGAGTTCGAAAGCTACTAAACACTGTAATCCTCGATGCTAAAAAAGCAAATCAATATAAAAGTCTGATGAAACAACCTGAACTTTATATTCTTCCCCAACAAATAAAAAATCTCTACCTAATTCGAGGATGAAATCTTTCATTTGTTTGATTAAACCTTTCTGTAATCGTTTTCAGAATGTATATCCGGCAAGTTTAAGAAATCAAAAACATAAGTATCTTTGAAAGTATTTACAAGTTCCGAATCCATTTCTCTCAACGCTGGTGAGAGTGTTGATTGACCGACCATAGTTCTTTCAAACAAACTCGCATAAATCTGTCGTTCTAATTCTCTCTTACTGTAGCCCTCTTGTTTAGTTATTTTGAGATAAAATTCTTGTTCTTCCGGTGTTTTACATCGAGAAAAGATAACCATATTATGACTCCAGCTTATTTCTCTCACCGTCGGTGAGAGTTTTGGAGAATCTTTATAAGTTTCATAGAACTGTTTCATCCTCCACAAGTTCTTATCTGAAAAACCTCTTATTTCAGGCTCCGTCTTAATAATAAATTCCGATATCTCTTTTACAACGGACTGTCCCCACTCACTAACTTCTATTTTTTGGCTAATGTATGCTACAACGTTCCAATAAAGCGTATAGAGCTTATAATCTATTCTCTTTTGATTAACTTCGCTTTTATTCTTTCAATATCTTCATTCAGCTCTGAAGAATATGTTTCCCAACTAAAATAAGTTGATATAATATTTGCAGTTTTCCATTGGTTATCAAGATAAGTCTTAAAAACGATCGCTCTATCTAACCTTTTCTCAATGCTTATTTCGTTTAATATTTCCCTTTTATATGATTCCTCAAGTATTGGCGTATCGACTATAATTGAGTCTATATATGTGAATGAATGAATTAAAAATCTAAGATGATAAATGCCTGAATTAGTTACTCTAATCTGAAGAAGCGAATTTTGAACATCGAGCTGATCACCTTTTTGACTAGTTTCAAATAATTTCCTATTATAAGAGAAATTCAGTACTGAATCAATTTGATTAGCTGTATATCCAACCCCCTGCAAATAGCTAAATACTTCTTCAACTGTGACAAAACCATGGTTTCTACTATTTTTTGAATAGTCATCTAATAATCCAAGAAGAATTAATATAATAAAATGTTCATTTGCCTTTGGATATCTAATATCAAAAACATTAATTATATCTGAGCTAGTGGGTGAGAAGTGGATATTATCTCCATAAATTACAGATCTTAATAATTCATGAAGAGGAATATTATATCGACCCTCTCTTTCATAAATATCTATAATTTTTTCCATATCAACATGACCACTTCCGAAGAATTTCTTGACTAATTCTATAGCCTTTCGTATGTTTTCGTTTGAAACATTATTAATAAAGGTTAATAAGTTTTGATTAACATCAATTGAATAAAGGAATACATCTATTAATGAATGAAGTTTAGAAAAGCTTGTATTGTTGTTTAATCTGCTTAAAGCAATTTCTCCACTTGTTATTTTTTGTGCAAACTCTAATCTTTTTTTAATGACATCGTCTATTCTTGGTGGTGGTATTGTAAAAGCTTTTGTATGATAACCTGATAAAGCACCTGATTCTTTTTTTGTTCTATGAAATGTTTCTGGACGAATTGAAATGAACACTATCATTGGCCAATCAGAAGCGAATTCTTGTGAAATTAAGAAAGCAGATTCTTGATCTTGATCTGATCTTTGATCACAATTGTCAATAAAAATTATAATTTGTTTAGATTGATTTTTACAGATATAACCCAATGAAGCTTTAAGATGTTCAACTTCATCCTCAACTTTTTCAGTCAAATACTCAATTTCTTTTTCAAGAGCCTTATCATTATTAATTTCATATAGCCTTTTAACTCTAATATTTGATTTAAACTTTTGTAAATCTTGGAAATAGCAGTGACGAACAAAATCATCCTCTTCTATATCAATATTGTAAATATTTAATAGCTGTTCTTTAATTAGTCCGATAATTGCCTTTTTCATATCAAGAGCTACAATTGCTCTAGACCCTAAATCTATCTTAAAGCTTATAGCTTTTGCAAAAACTTTTGGCGCTTCTACAAGCCTGAGATAATCAATAAAAGTTGATTTACCAACACCAACATCACCAACCAGAAGGACTGGCCTTTTACTTAAGCTGTTAGCAAACAATTCGACTAGCTCTCCGGATATTCCTTTTTTAGTGGCTATTTGTTGTAAGCTTGCTTTTCTGTCACCATCTTCAAAAAGATAATTGTAGCGGGTAGATAGTATTTCTTTACTGACAAGAGAATAATTTGATAGAGCACCACTTTTGCAGTAACAAGAGATTAAAAATTCTTTTTCTATATCTTTTTCTTTAATAACATCTTCTAAAACAAGATCACTTATAATTTCAAGCTCAATTTGAAAAGGATTTCTGTTTTTAATACCTGGATATTGATAAATAGTAGAAGATAATTTAGAAGGCAATTCAATTTCAGATTTTCCTAGAAGTTTTTTTTGAAGTTGCTCACTTTCGAATCCTGTTTTTGATAAGCAATTCCAAATAGTTTTGAATTCTGCTAAAAAGACCTCTAAAGAAGGTACAATTAGTGCATTTCCTTCTAATGGTGGGATAGAGTCATTTCGATTTGCGATAAATGCAATAAATTGCCAACCATTGCATAAAACACCAATTTGTATTGAGCGATTATGACAATATCCCATAATTTGATCAATTGCTTTTTTAATGTTTATGTTATCCTTGTAAACACTCTTTAAAGGTTGAAAAAGACTTTGTTTTCCAGTTGGAAGTTCAAAATAATTACCCGATCTTTTTGCTTCCACTACAGCCACAGATCGGAATAGACTAAGAATATAATCTGTATATTCTCCCTCATAACTATCTTCACAAGAAATATCTGACTTTTCCCAGTTTAAACAATCAGTCAATAAACTATCTATAAATTTAAATCTAGTGTTTGCTTCATTTATTTTTGAATTTTCTAAAATATCAAAATCAGATTTTATTTTTTCCAGATTGGATCTACAAGTTTCGTAATTAATCATATTTTTTTTATTATTAAAAAAAGGTCAGTCTATGAGGAAAAATAATTATACTATTATAATCAAAAATAATTAAATAATTTGATGTGTAAATTTTAATTAAAAATAATTATAAGATGACAAGTTTTGACGTTAGGTCCTTATATATTTGCTTGCTTGTTAAAATGATAAAAATCCTGGATATCATTTTACGTATTACAATTTTTTATTAATTAATTTAAAATCTATTTTTATGAAAAAATTGCTTACAAGGCGAGAGTAATAAATAGTCTCCAGCTATTATTATGATTGATAAATTTCCTTAGATACTATAAATTAAGCTAATTAGATTATTGTAGATATCTTTGAAGGCTGCTAAAAAGCATTCATATTGAAAAAAATAAAAAACTGTTGATATTAATATCAACAGTTTTACTTATTTATTATTTGACATCTTCTTAATTTCTTCATTCGTATGATTATCAAGAATTTTAGCATAAAGATAAAACGTTGCTCTAGTCAAACCAAGTGGTTTGTAAATCTCCTCCGGAGCCTTAGTTGGGTCGTTTGTTGAGATTAATTATTCAACTTATACATAATTTTTAATCCTTGAATTTAATTAATATCTTCTCTTTGTTACTTTCTATTCTTATTTCTTCATCAATTCCTTTGAGAACATTCTCATAATTTAATATTCTTGGTTCTACAATATGTATATCATGTTCTCCTAATTGAAATTCTTGATTATGTAGAGTAAATTTTTTCATATTTGCAGCAAACTTTATAGTTGGATTTTCAATATCTGCAAACAATTTCTTATTCCTTTCTGTGAGGGGTATATTAAATGAAATACCCTTAAAAAACTCTTCTATTGGCTCTTTTCTAATCTTGGATATTATTCTGTTTAGAATTATATCATTTTTATCTGATACTTCATTTATATCAATGTTTGAGAATCTAATATTATATTCTTTTTCTATTTCTTTTAATTTCTCAAAATACTTTAAATAAAACAAGTTATAATCATAAAGACCTTTAAAACCATCTAAAATTCGCCTATCAAATTTTTCCACTGAAGTAAATACTAATTTACCTTCAGAGAATGCATTTATCGTATTTCCTGTCGCTAACAAATTCATAGCATTATAAAATTGAAGTTGTCTAGAGACGTTATTTATTAATGTAGAATTTCTATAATCTACGTGTAAAATAAAATTATTTTCTTTGATAGTTATTATAAGTTCAAATTCATTCTTTTGAAATTCAATGAGCACTTTAGTTCTGCTGCCGCCTCTTGTCACTTTAACACTTATATCATTAAGCTCATATCCATTTTCAAAAGAAACATCTACGTCTTTATCAAATATTGGTATAGGAGAGATCGTTAAAGTAGCGATATCACTTAGATCGGCTATTTTAATTCCTTCCATTCTTAAATCTAAATTTTTAAATGCAGATTTATCAATCACCAGTTCGTCAATGAATTCACCTTCAGAAGCATCTATCACCTTATCTATCTCTGGATAAGTTGAATCTATTACAAATTCTGCTATTGTTTCAGTATCTCCATTTAAACCACTAAAATTTTTTATGGTATTTGTTAACTCATTAATTTCTATATCAGATTTCAAATTAAAATTTCTGAGAAATTCAGCATAAATTTCTGTTGAAACCATTTTATTTTCATAATCCTTCTTTATATTATCTTTTAAATATTGAATAAGCTCAATTATAAGATCTTCTCCTTTTGAATCTATATAGTGAATTTTTTTATCACTTAAATGATACAGTTTTTGTGGTGGAACATTTGGTGAGACAAAAAAGCTTTCTTTACGATTGGCTCCGAGCTTTTTAGTAATGTTATCAAATATAACAGAAACATTAGAGTCTTCAAGGTTATATCCAATAAATAAAATACTCTTTGTTGCAATTTTTTCTTTTATCATTGTCCATAAAACTTCCTCTTCTTTTTTATTTCCAAAATAATTATCATAATCCGATTTTGTAATTATTACAGAATCCGGAACCGATAAATCTCCATGAATTTTATATAAAGTAACTTTTGAATTATCTATATATGGAATTTGGTGATCCGAGTATATTAAATTTAGTTTAGAACGATATACTAGTTCAAATAACTGATCATAATTTGTTGTTATAATATCTCTAAAGTGTGGAATTTTAGCAATATTCTCATGCGCGGAAGTAGAAAGAAAGTTATTTAATAGAATTTTTTCTTTTAGTTTCTGAATGATATAGTTTCTATTATTTCCTTTGATTCTATAAATTTCTTCAGCTAGGTCGGGCAGCAATAAATTTTTATTAATATATTCCTTTTCCTTGATTGATAGTCCATCAAATAAAAACTCCGAAAGCTTATTACCAGAAGGTAAACCTGCATATAAAGATGAACCTGCACCAACCCAGAGCACAACATCTCCTTTACTAATCAATTGAAATAAATTTTCTTTATGCATAAAATTAAAAATAGATGTGAATGAAGTAAATTTCTTATTGGGAATTATAGCAATTATTTTATGATTTTATTATTTTATAAAATGTTGCTTTACTTCCGATATTAAATGCTTTCATAATTTCCTCAATTGGAACATTCTTACTTTCATAAGAGCTCTTTACTAACGGTGCGATTTTTTTATATTTTTCGGTCATACCCTTTGGTCTTCCTCCGTTTTTACCTCTTGCCCTCGCAGCCTTCAATCCAGCATTTGTTCTCTCAATCAAAACATTTCTTTCATGCTCTGCTAAAACACAGAAAATCTGGAAAATTAATTTTCCACTCGCTGAACTTGTATCAATGTTTTCAGAAATAGATTTAAAATGTATTCCTTTTTCGTGCAGCTCTGTCACAAACTGTATTAACCCAACTGTAGTCCTTCCGATCCTATCTAATCTCCATACGGTTAAGGTATCACCTTTACGTACGAAATTTAATAAATCGTTAAGCTGCGGCTTTTCTGATTTAACACCGCTAACCTTGTCGATAAAAATTTTTTCAATTCCAAAACTCTTTAAGGCGTCAGTTTGTAAATCGAGATTCTGTTCAAACTTGCTTACTCTTGCATATCCAATTAACATAAGTTCAATTTACTCATTAGCTTCAAATATAATGTAATTTGTTTTTGTGTACAACGAAAATGTACTAAAAATAAGATAAAATGCTTTGATAAAGATATATCAAAGCAGGTACAGGAAACCGACCTCTTAAGGATAAATAAATATTCTATAAGTAATCAGTTTACGGAAAACCGTAGAAATGAAAAGAACTCCAATTAAGGAGTTCTTTATAATCATCTTCTTCAATCATGGAAATAGGCTCACCAAAGAGTCTGATCCATTCATTTCCCGATTCATAAGATGTTCTGTTTTCAAAAACAAGCTCTATATCAAGATCACTGAAATCATCTACCGGAGCATAAGGGTTTACCAATGAGCTGGTCAGGAGAACAGCCCGGATATCAGCATTGTTTTCAGCCCATTGAATAATCCGTTCCAGCTTTTCTTCCCTTACTTTCATATTCATAATTAATAAGACTCTGATATTTTGACGCGATACACATCAGAAGAGTTTCTTTTAATTGATTCTACAAAAAAACCTCCTTCCTCAGGAATAACTTCTTTCAGATCAAAACTTTTGCAGTCTTTTGGCAGCCCGGAAAAGATCAGGGTAAACCAAAAGTCTTTCATAAAGGGAACCGGTGTCCAGTATGGGGAAATTGAAATGTTTTCCGCATGAATCATTTTGCTTCTATGCTCAGACTGATTGTCAAAAAGATAGGTTGAATGCCAGATTCTGATCAGGTTTCCTAAGAATGGAGATGCCGGAAAGCAACAGTGTACAATAACCTGCCTCTCCTCTTCTGTTTTCGCTTGAAGAGATTCAAGGATTTCCTTGGCAATGACTGGTTTTACAATTACTTCTTCCACCTTTTTATAAGTAATAAGTAATGAGCAATAAATAATAGGATTACTTATTGCTCATTATGGATGTTAATATTCTAATTCTAATTTTTCTTTGGTGTAATTTCTTACTTCCTGGGTCAGTTCAGGGTTATCAGCCAGTTTTTGACCATAGGAAGGAACCATTTCAAGCAGCTTTCCTTTCCATTCTCCATGCAGTTTTTCAGGGAAGCATTTTTCCAGCACATTCAGCATGGCATATACTGCTGTGGATGCACCCGGTGAAGCTCCCAGCAGAGAAGCAATCGTTCCGCTCTTGTTTACGACCACCTCAGTTCCGAATTCCAGTTTACCACCTTCTTTTTCATCTTTTTTGATGATCTGAACTCTCTGTCCTGCTACTTTCAGTTCCCAGTCTTCTTCTTTAGCATCTTTGATAAATTCTCTCAAATGCTGCATTCTCTGAGACTTTGTCATGGCAACCTGCTGAATCAGATATTTTGTAAGCGGAATATTATGCCACCATGCTCCAAAAAGTGACCTTAAATTCTTCGTATTTACACTTTCAGGAAGGTCAAGATAACTTCCTTCTCTTAGAAATTTGGTTGAGAATCCTGCAAAAGGTCCGAAAAGAAGCGCTTTTTTCCCATCGATGATTCTAAGATCAAGGTGTGGAACAGACATTGGCGGAGCATCCACCGTAGCCTGAGTATATACTTTAGCATGGTGCTTTTCCACCAGTTCCTGATTATGACTTACCAGCCACTGCCCTGAAACCGGGAAGCCTCCGTATCCTTCACTTTCTTTAATATCTGAGCTGTCCAGTAGCGGAAGCGCGTATCCTCCCGCACCGATAAATACAAAATCTGCTACCACTTCCTGTTTGTGGCTATGGATTCTGTCTTTCACTTTCATTTCCCATGTACCGTTTTCTCTAGGGCTGATATCTTTTACTTCGTGGTATAAGAAAACCTCAACATTGGAATCTTCCAGAAGATGTCTTCCCATTTTTCTCGTCAATGTTCCGAAGTTTACATCTGTTCCCATATCCATCTTCGTTGCAGCCATTACTTCAGACTGATTTCGTTTACTCATCACCAGAGGAATCCATTCTTTCAGTTTTTCATGATCTGTAGAAAATTCCATTCCTGAAAAAAGAACAGACTCTGCCATTTTATCGTGGCGTTTTTTAAGGTATTCAGCATCTTTTTCTCCGAATACAAGGCTCATATGAGCACAGGAATTGATAAATTCTTTAGGCTCACGGATATATCCTTTGGTAATCAGATAGGACCAGAATTGTTTTGAAATTTCAAACTGCTCTGCAATGCTTTCGGCTTTGGTAATATCAATAGATCCGTCCGGTTTTTCAGGGGTATAGTTTAGCTCACAAAAAGCGGAGTGGCCTGTTCCGGCGTTGTTCCATGCAGCTGTACTTTCTTTGGCAAATCTTCCGAGTCTTTCGAAGATAGCGATTTCAAGATTTGGATCAAATTCATGAAGCAGCGTTGCTAAAGTGGCGCTCATGATTCCGCCGCCTATCAGTACAACGTCGTATTTAGGTTTCGGTGTTCTGCTTGTAAGCGATTGTGACATAATTTTAAAATTTTACTTCAAATTTCGGGAAAAGTTTTAAAAATCTGCACGATTTAATCCGTTATTTTTTTGTTCAAAAGACTTCTTGAGTACACAACAAAAAACCATGGAAAATTTCAATAAAGTACCATTGAAATGATTGATAATATAAAAAGCAGTACGGGCCGCTGCCAGGATAAATCAATAAAAAAACTTAAGCATTTAGTGCCTAAGTTTTTCTATGTATGTTTAACGAGCTTTTATTCCAGCTCCATTTTAATTCAATTTTGCGGTCAGTTTTTTAAACTGCTTTTCAGCATTTTTACCTTCATACAAAATAGCATATACCGTATCAATAATCGGGAGTTTAAGGTTTTTCTGTTTCGCTGTCTTATAAATGGAATCTGCTGCGTAATATCCTTCTGCTACCATGTTCATGGACTGAATGGCAGACTTCACGGTATATCCTTTTCCGATCAGGTTTCCAAGGTTTCTGTTTCTTGAGAAAAGTGAATAGGCAGTTACCAAAAGATCACCCAGATAGGCACTTTCATTGACATCTCTTGGTGCTTCATAAATCGCTTCCAGGAAAGTTTCCATTTCACGGATTGCGTTGGAAACAAATACTGCCGTAAAGTTATCTCCATATCCTAATCCACTGGCAATTCCTGCTCCTATGGCAAAAATGTTCTTAAGGATTGCACTGTATTCATTTCCTAAAATATCTTTGCTTGTATGCACTTTGATAAAATCTGAACTGAATATTCCTTCAAGTTTTTCAGCAGTTTCATCTTCTACTGCTGCAATCGTAAGATAAGAAAGTCTTTCCATGGCTACCTCTTCGGCATGACAAGGTCCTGCAATAACCGCCTGGTTTCTGAAACCAATTTTAAATTCATCACGAAGATAATGCGCCACCACATCATTTACTTTTGGGATAATTCCTTTAATCGCAGAGATAAAGATTTTATCTGAATAATCACATGTCATCTTATCCAGAGTATCGGACAGGTAAATAGACGGTGTTGCCAGCACAATAACATCACAGGCAGATACCAGTTCGTTAATATCTGTTGTCAGTTTTAAACTTTTAAGATTAAAATGGGCAGCGGTAAGATAAGTCGGGTTATGCCCACGAAGCTCAATAGCCCCTTTTACAAATTCATTTCTTACGCACCAGTGTACAACTTTGCAGTTTTCAACAAGCATTTTTACGATAGCGGTTGCAAAACTTCCGCTTCCTACAACTCCTACAGAAATATCCTTTTTATTCTTTTTTGGATTCGAAGATTCTGAAATAATTTTCTTTTTAGCCATAATTGGAATGTGAACTGCAAAGATATTAAAACAAAGACGTAACGCGGGCTTTGAAACTATGATAAAAGCCATTTTCTGAAAAAATTAACACTTCAACACAATTAAATAGTTAATTAGCCGTTAAATACAGAAAAAACTGAATTTTAAATAAAAATAACTCACAAAACTTATTTTTATTTAAATTTGCAGCTTCAAAACCGTTTTAAATTGACTAAGAGAAGAAATATGAAAAAATTTCTAAGCAGCAAGAAGAACGTAAACATTCTCCTGGGAGGACTTTTACTAGTAGTTTTTGCACAGGGTGTCTTCATTGCCAAGCTCTTTTCTGAAAGAGATGACAAAACCTACGAAGTGAACCTTGTAAAAATAAATACTGAAAAAGACAGTGTAGATTATCTAAAAATGAAAACTGATCTTACTCTTGTAGATCAGACTGTTGCCCAGCTCAACTCTTTCCTGAAGTCCAAAGACATTACCAACGAAAAGCTGATGATGCTCAACCAGGACAGTATTTCAAATTCTATTTATCTTTCCAAGCAGGCTAACCGATACAGCCAGTATCTGATGGATCTTCAGAAAAAACTGATGCAGGTCCCTTTAGGAATGCCTACTGACGGCTATATTTCGTCCAATTTCGGGATAAGAAAAAATCCTATCCCGTTCAAAACTGTTTTTGCTTCGGTAAAATCTGGTGCAGCGACAGAGACAAAGCCAGCTGCCGTTGCGGCAGCAAAACCAGAAGTAAAAGCCGAACCCGTTGAGAAAATTGTAGAGCTTACTGACAGCTATGGAAATAAAAGAGAAGTAAAAGTAATGGTTACCCCAAAAGCAGCTCCTGTAGCTGCTGCTCCAGCTCCTTCTACAACGAAAACTGTTGCGGGTAATGCTGCAAAAACTGCCATTGCTGAAAAAAACAATCCACCTGCTGAAGCTGATCAGATGCAGTTTCATAAAGGACTGGATATTGCTGTGGCCTATGGTTCTGATGTAAGAGCCGCCGCTGCAGGAACAGTCATTTTCTCCGGACAAAAAGGAGGCTATGGAAACTGTGTAATTGTTTCTCATGGAAACGGACTGGCCACACTATACGGACATTTATCTGAACTTGTTGCTAAGGTGAACGATAAAGTAAAAGTAGGCCAGGTCATTGCGAAATCCGGAAACTCCGGACGTTCTACAGGACCTCATCTTCATTATGAAGTACACAAAAACAATACTCCGATTAACCCGAAATTGTTTATGAATCTATAAAAAGAAAACTGTCTCGTGAGAGGCAGTTTTTTTTTAGTTTCAAAAGGCGGAGAATTCATGAAGGGATTCTTTTTAAACACGAAGGGCACTAATAATTTCACCAATATCACGAATATAATTCTCATGATCATCGATCTGCATAATCTGAAAAATCTGTGAGAGGTTATTTTAACGCAAGGTTTTTAATTTGCTTTCTTTTGATTCTAGGGAGGCAAAGTTGGAATCAGCAAGCTGATTTAATGAAGCTTAAGGATATTTTCATTGTTAATTCTTATGATATAAAAAACAGCTGCCAATGCAGCTGTTTTTCTACTTTAAGATTTTAAGCGTTCCTTTCGGATGGGTGAATGTACCGTCTGGACCTGCAATATTTGAATACACAATATTTTTATTATAATCCTGAATATGGGTTACATTGAAACCAAGGTGCGGCTCATGCCAGTAGACCATAAAAACATTTTTTGCTACTTCTACTGCAGTATATTCTACAGTATCTGTACTGTTTTTTGAACTCCCGGCTGTTCCTGTGAATGTCATGGTTTTATTATCTTTAAAATCAAGAATGAATTTTATTTCTCCAAAATCCACTTCCACTTTTTGTCCGATTGCCGGATAGGGTGATTTAAGATCCCAGTCCATTTCTTTAAGATAAACCTTTACTCCCATTTCAAGTTCTTCTTTTCCTGGCAGATCAGGGTATTTTTTTACCATGAAATCTACAATGGCAGATGTAGTTTTGTTCTCTGTTACTGCCTGCTTGTAATTTTCCAGATAGCCTTTTACAAAATCAAGAGACTGTGGTGATGTAGACAATTCTGCAAAATGAGAAGGAATAACTTTTTCCGGCTTCAAACCTTTCATAGCATCGATCTGCCCGATCCATTGATCAATGGCTTTTACATTCTGAGTGTCCGCCATCCAGAGATGTGAGCCTACAGAAACCGAAATCCCGCCCGCAATGGTTTTAATGGAAGGAATCCACAGAAAACTGTGTGCCGTATCTTCCGGGTTTTGTCTGATTTCAATTTTATTTCCTTCAAGATCAGGAATTGAAGTAACTGCTTCAGGAATTATAATTTCCGATGGTGCATCTGCCTTCAACTGTGGTTTCCACACTCCCATTTTATCATCTTTTGAAGCTGATATAAGATAAGCAGTTTGTGCCGTTGAGATAATTTTTGCATTAGGAAAAGCTTTTTTAATCACATCCAATCCAAAATAGAAATCAGGATCGCTGTGAGAAATAAAAACGGTTTTCAGGTTCTTTCCTGTTGCTTTTATTTCTTTTACCAGCTGTTCTGCATATTGTTTCTGAAACTGAGCATCTATCAATATGGCATCTTTATCTCCATAAATAATGGTAGACGTAATAGGAAAAATAGCTTTGGTTCCCGGATTATAAACTTTCACTTTGAGATTCCCTGCAAATATGCTGATGAATCCCAACAGTGCCACTAACGACCATAATTTTTTTTGTATCATTTCTGTTCTTTTATCGATTAGTAAGCTGCTGTGAAACGTTCACGGATGTGATTGTTCTGCTCTAGTTCGTCTACCAGCACTACCGCTACATCTTCTACAGAAAGACGGCTTCTTCCGTTTTCATCAAATACCGGAGTTTCCAGTGATGTTCTGTATTTTCCTGTTCTTTCTCCTACATTAGCCTGATTCATTTCGATAGCAGGGCTGAAGAATGTCCAATCCAACATATTATTCTCTCTGATCTTGTTTAAATAATCTCTTGCCGCTGTTGCCCCTGGTTTGTAAGCTTCCGGGAAATCAGGAGTGTCTACAATCTGTACGTTATCCGGTGTGTAAAGGCTTCCTGCTCCACCTACTACAATCAGTCTTTTTACTCCCGACTGTTCTACAGCTTTTTCAATGTTCTCGGAACCGTTTAAAAAATCGTTGTAAAGGTTAGGGTTGGTCCATCCTGCATTGAATGTACTGATTACGGCATCGCTTCCTTTCAATGCCTCAGCCAGTTCGTTTACATTGTTTACATCAACACTTTTTGCAGTTACATTTTCCTGTGTTTTCACTTTTGATGCATCTCTTACCAATGCTTCCACCGCATATCCTCTGTCTGCTAATTCTGATACTACGTGTGCTCCTACAAATCCTGTTGCACCGATTACTGCTACTTTTTTCATAATGTTTTATTTTTAATTAAATTGTAATAAATTTTGTTACATTTAAGGCCAAAAAATTTTTATTCAAACTGGTCAGTGAATTCCTGTAATGACTTGTCTCCTAAAAAGTTTACCACCAATTGATCTGTTTCTTCAAATAATGTATTTAAATGATTGTTGATCTCTTTTCCAACACTGCATGCCGGATTGGGATTCTGATTTTTTTTACCTAATACTTCTGTATTTTTTACTGCTTTATAGATCTCGGAAATAGTGATCGTTTCAGCATTCTTTGCAAGCTGGCTTCCTCCTTCTTTTCCCTGTCTGCTGATAATAAGGCCTGCTTCTCTCAATACGCTGATCTCCTTTCGGATAATCACCGGATTCACATTGATACTACCGGCCATCCAGTCAGAAGTAAGCCACTCCTGAGGACTTTTCGCCAATAATGTCATAATATGTACTGCCGTAGCAAATCTTGTATTGTTCATTGTAATTACAGGGCAAAGATACACATTTTTTAAATGTAACAAAATTTATTACAGTTAAATTTTTCTTAAAGGATCAGTTTATCCAGATCCAGTAACAGATAATTGATATTCTGATTAATGGTACGGGTTGCCGACTGCATCTGATTCAGCATAGCAGCGCGGTTATGAAGATCATCAGCCCTGTAAAACCCGCCATCACTGAAAATCACAGATTTATCCGCCGCTTCCTTACTATCATCAAACTGGTAATGCAGCCACCTCTGTTTCATATTCCCTATAATGGAATGCTCTTCTTTATTGGAAAACTTTTTCTCTGTGTACATATACCAGATAAAAGGGGGAAAATTCGGAGACTCTAATTTTTCTTTCCAGATATCTCTCAAAAGGTTTCTCTGGTGAATAAACTCTACCTTTTTCCCTTTTGGATTAAGGGTTGCCAGTCCAAAACCTGCTCCCAGAACCCCTCCGCCTATATCGATGGCATTACTCCAGCCTTGATCATGTACAATTCCTCCTGCTATTGAAGCTGCTGCTCCTGCAACAATTGAATATAAAATAAGCTTATTATTTCTTGATGAATTTAAGTTATCCACATAATTTCCAATCTGGGCTACTCTTTCTCCTTCACAGTCGAACTCTGCAGCTACTGCATCCAGTTCCGTAAGAGCAATCGTTATTTTGCTGTTTATTTTTGTCTTCAACTGTAAAACTTTAACCTGGGAAGCAAGGGATGAATCTTTTTTAAGATCAATAATCTGATGAACTTCATCCAGATTATCCAGTGCGTTTAAGATAAGAATACTCTGATCAGAAAATACTTCTTTTAATTCTTTATTGGCTGCCAATATAGAATCTGAATTATAAGACGGAAGTTTGTTGCTGTAGTTATATTTGAACGGCGCTT
Organism: Chryseobacterium sp. NRRL B-14798; assembly: GCF_050470705.1. Classification (NCBI taxonomy): domain Bacteria; kingdom Pseudomonadati; phylum Bacteroidota; class Flavobacteriia; order Flavobacteriales; family Weeksellaceae; genus Chryseobacterium; species Chryseobacterium sp. NRRL B-14798. The sequence continues at coordinate 4,306,360 of NZ_JBFLUL010000005.1, forward strand.
TACAGTAGCTGTCTTTCAGGGTGAGAATATTCTGCTGAATAGCCTGATTCTTCCTGGAAACACAGGAAGTAAGAAGCCCGAAAACAATCAATAGGTAAAAAAGTTTTTTCATTCAGTGATTTTTTGTGTTATCAGGTATATTGCAAAATAAATTTCTCCATTTTCCCAATTCTCCTATACGAATATAATACAAATAAAAAAATTTACCTGAAATCAGGTAAATTTTTAATCTATTTTTAAGAAGGATTATTTAATATCCAGCAGTTCAACTTCAAAAACAAGCGTACTGTTAGGCCCGATTTCTTTGCTGATTTCCTGATCGCCATACGCTAAGTGTGGAGGAATGATTAATCTCCATTTGCTGCCAACAGGCATTAACTGAAGTGCTTCCGTCCATCCTGAAATCACTCTGTTCAAAGGGAAAGATGCAGGTGTACCTCTTTTTACAGAACTGTCGAATACTTTCCCGGAAATAGTAGTTCCGTGGTAGTGGCATTTTACAGTAGATTTGGGTCCTGGTTTCGGGCCGTCGCCTTCTGTAATGATTTCATACTGTAAGCCGCTTGGTAACTGCACAACGCTTTCTCTTTTACCATACTCTTCCATATATTCTTTACCGTCTTTCAGGTTTTTTTCTGCTAATTCTTTTTTACGTTTAAATAACATATCTGCTACTCCCATATTATAATTTTTTACAAAGATAAGGCTTTTTGGGTTTGGAAGATGGGAGCACGATAAGCGAAGTTTAAAAGCCTGAAGAATTTTCCTCTCAAACAAAGTGACTTTAATTCATTCTCATTAAAAATAAATAAACACTAATAATCAACAAGTTAAAAAGATTATTTTTCAATATTCATTAATCATATAGTCTTACATTTTTGATTTTCAAAGAGCTTTTCCACAAAATTCAAATATTTGTAATACTTATTTAACACAGATTTCGAAACTTGGCGTTATAATTGGATTTTAAAAACTAAATGCCAAATCCACTAAAATATAATAAGAAGTTTGATGAGCTGAATGAAGAGGAAAAAAAGCTTCTGGAAATCAATAAAAAAACAATAGCAGATTTTGTTGAACAATCCTCTTCCATCAGCGATGTCAACTATGCTACAAGGAATGCCCATGCCAAAACGTATGCGGCAGCAAAAGGGACATTCCTGATAGAACCGGATATCCCGGAATCACTGCAGCCTTTTTTTGATAAGGAAAAATTTGACCTGACTATAAGGTTTTCCAATGCGCAGCTGAAAATTAAGAATACAAGAAAGGATATTCCTGCCTACGGCTTTGCAGTGCAGATCAAGGATGAAAACGGTGGGCTTCTTGCCAATTATCCATTGGTGAATTTTCCCCTGTTTCCTATAAATTCTGTTTCAATTTTTTTGAAACTGTTTACGGCGGTCAACAGATTTTACACCAAAAAATGGAGCAGTTTGTTTACCCTGCTGCTTCAGATGATTAAAATGACTCCTTCCCTGCTAACAGCTGATATGGTTCGTAATATGATTCAACTTCTTCGTAAAAGAAATGATTTTATTCTTTCCTTCGACTATCATTCTATAGGAGCTTACCGGCTTGGAGATCATATCATCAAAATAAAACTGTCTCCTCAATCTGTGGATAAGAACATTGGAAAAAAACAAAAGGTCAAGGATTCTTTAAAAAACTATCTGCAGACACACAACTTTACTGCAGATGTCCTGATACAGATATGTTATGACCTGAAAGACCAGCCTGTCAACAAACTGAATGTGGAGTGGAAAAACTCTCCTTTTATTAAAATCGGCGAAGTAAAAATCGACAAAGATTCTTTGCTGGATTCCCGTAACTGCAACACTGAACTTCTTTCATTCAATCCTTTTGAGAGTAAAATATTTTTTCAGCCTGTAGGAAAAATACAAAAGCTGCGTGATGAAGCCTATAAAATTTCTTTGCAGACGCGAAGGAAGATTAACAAACTGCTGCATGGGAAAAACAGCTAGATTAATGATGAATTATGAGTTTTAAATGATGAATTTTTGAGTGCAGCTATAAAGATTTTATCTAAAAAAGAGTATTTCTTGGGAGTGTCATTCTGAACACAGACTGAAAGTCTGCGAACGCAGTTCAGAAATCCAGCCTCTTTTATTAAAGTTTAAAGCTTAGAGTTTCAACGGCGTCTTTCTCATTCATTTGTGCTGCTTCTTTCCTACTGTGTCATTCTGTAGAAATCCAGCCACATTGATTAGAGTTTTAAAGATTTAAAAAGTGAAGTAATACTTCAGTTATGTGCTAATACTTTGTTGAGACTCCTACGGAGTGACAATTGGAGTGTTAAGTTAATAATAAGTGATCAATGATGAATGATAATGGTGAATTACTTATTACTTATGCTCATGTATTGGGCTGTGTTGGTATAGGTATAAAACAAAAAAAATAAAATAAAATAAAAACTGACGGCGACCTACTCTCCCTCGTTAGCAGTACCATCGGTGAAGAATCTCATATCATTGTTTATCTTTAAGATTCTTCCTTCATCAGAAAACAAAGATTCGACGTAGTCAATGACAAAAACCAAATATTTGAATTTGAGATAATTTCTTATTATTTTATCTGAACTTTCTATCTTCTACTTTGATCGCCAGATCATTGATACTGGCATATCTTTTTGCCATGAGCCCGTTCTCATCGAACTCCCAGTTTTCATTCCCATAAGCCCTGAACCATTTTCCTTCCTGAGTCTGATATTCATATTCAAAACGAACGGCAATACGATTGTCGGTGTGTGCCCAATATTCCTTTTTAAGCTTATAATGAAGCTCTTTTTCCCATTTTTTCTGCAGAAATACTACAATCTCTTCTCTCCCATTCACAAAGGTATCTCTGTTTCTCCATTCGCTATCGATGGTATATGCTTTGGAAACCTTTTCAGGATCCTGACTGTTCCAGGCATCTTCTGCGAGTTGAATTTTTTCCAGGGCCGTTTCAAGAGTGAAAGGCGGAAGCGGATGTTTCTGTTCCATAACTTATTGTATTAAATTGGTCACTATTTTTTTTGATTTTTCAATGAGTTCATTGGATTTGAAAAGCTGGCTTTCTATGATACTGCTTTCAAAAAGCATGTAGACATGATCCGAAAATTCATTATCATCGAGCAATTCTAAAAAAAAATTTCTCAGATCTGCTTTATGAGACTGAATGACGCTCAGTATTTTAGTATTATCCATGGGGATCTCCGACAGAATATTCAGAAAGCTGCAACCTCTGAAATTTTCCTTTTCGTTCATATACACGAGGAAATCGAAAGCATTGATGATCTTGGATTTTAAGCTTTTTTCTTTTGCTATAAAGTGATTGAGCTCACCAAACCAATATTCATGTCTTACCTTCAGAAATTCTACACACAGATCTTCTTTGGATTTAAAATGCTGATAAAAGCTTGCCTTGGCAACTTCAGCTTCGGAAATAATCTGATTGATTCCGGTAGAATTATACCCTTGTTTTGCAAACAATTCGAAGGTTATTTCTACTATTCTTTCTCTTGGAGATTTCATATGCTTTTCTTTTCTGGAACAAATGTATGAAAAAAAATTACATACAGACCAGTCTGTCTGTTTTTATTTTTAATTTTTTTTTGAGAATTTTGGAAAGCGCAAAGGCGCTAAATTTTTATAGATTTAACATATTTAAGGCGCAAAGATTTTATCTCCGATAAAACTTAATAATGCTAAGAAAGGCTTTGAATGAAACCGGTAATTGCGCAGTAATCTTGCTGAAAATCTTCGATTTTCTTGTGTCTTAAAAGCAGCATAATTTTTATCTTCTTTGCGCCTTTGCGTTGTCCAACTAAGAATATGAATAGAAAAAGCCTCCAGAAATAGATTCCAGAGGCTTGATAGTATATTTTAAATAGGATTACTCTTCCAGTTCTTCTTTCTTCTCTTCTTCTTTTTCAGGGAAGATAACGGATAAAAGAACAGAGATCACCAATACACCTCCTACGATTCCTAATGAAACCGGAGACGGAATATGGATCCATGGCGCAATAAGCATCTTAACTCCAATGAAGGACAGGATAATCGCCAATCCATATGGAAGTTTGCTGAACATATGAATAAAGTTCGCTAACAGGAAATATAATGATCTTAATCCTAAAATAGCAAAGATATTTGATGTATAAAGGATAAACGGGTCATTTGAGATTGCAAAGATCGCCGGGATGGAGTCTACAGCGAAAAGAACGTCCGTAAATTCAATAACACCCACTACTACTAAAAGAGGAGTTGCCATTTTAATTCCGTTTTGGATGGTGAAGAACTTATCTCCATCGTAGTTATCTGAAACTTTCCAGAAACTCTTGATCAGTTTTGCTCCTGCTGTATTACTGTAATCTTCATCGTCACCATCATCACCGTCACCCCATGATTTGATCCCTGCATACACAAGGAATAATCCGAATAAGGTCATGACTACGTTGATTTTCACTGCCTCACCGAATATTTTCATTTCAGGAAGATACGTCAGATTGATTAATCCTACCCCTGCAAAGATGAATATGGCTCTGAAGATCAGCGCTCCGATAATCCCCCAGAAAAGGACTTTGTGATGAAGGTATTTCGGAACTTTAAAGAATCCGAAAACGAGGATAAATACAAATAAGTTATCCACAGACAATGCCTTTTCAATCCAATAGGCTGCTTGATACTGGGTAAATTTCTCTATTGCCAAAGCGTGGCTTTCAGGACTTCCATCGGTATTGAATACCCAATAGACCACTCCTGAAAAAACCATAGAAAGCGAGATCCATACAATAGACCAGATGGTAGCTTCTTTGGAAGAGACTTCATGACTTTTTTTATTAAATACCCCTAAGTCCAGGAGCAGCATGATAACGACTGTTACTGCAAATCCCCACACCAGACCAGGGTGCAGTTCTAAAATACTTTGATGTTCCACTTGAGTTATGTTATTATATGATAAAAGCAATAGATGCACAGAGTACAAATATTGCTATTTTATTTATATTTTGATTGTCAATTGATTATAGATAATTCATCTGTACCGTCTGGATTGTCTGCTCCAACTTTTTATCCGCTGTAGGATCTCCGATCGCATTGAATTTCCATTCTCCGTTTCTCTTATAGAAAACACCCATTACCATGGCAACATGTCCGCTGAAAGATGCGTCATTCGCAATATCATATTTTGCAAAAACCTCTCTTACATTGGTAGGTGATCCTTCATAAATACGGATAGAAGCAAAAGGAATAGTGCCGAAATCCTGGCCTCTGTAGCTGTTCAAAACCATTGCCACATGCTCCACATTTGGTTCCAATTGGCTGAAGTCTACCGTGATTACTTCGTTATCCAATCCGTCATCGCCATTTACGTCACCGGTAAGGTCGTCTCCGCTGTGTCTTACAGATCCGTTTCTTGATTTAAGATTTCCGAAATAGATTACTTCTGTAACGTTTTTGTTTGAATCATATAAAATACAGCTTCCGTCTAAGTCTACTGCTTCTTTCTTTGTTCCGAAAAATCCTTTCTTTTCGATTGCTCCCCAGTTGATTCCTACACAAGCCTGGGAAAGCTCAGCTCCATTTTCTTTTTTAAGGTTAATTCTCTGACCTTTTTGTAAGTTGATAGCCATCTTTCTATGTTTAGTTGTTATTTACTTTTTTGCAAAAAAGGAAATCTTCTTTGCTTTTCAAATTTCGTTCTAGTTATTATTCAAATTCAAATTAAGCATTGCCCGCAGAATATTCGTTTCTTCGTCGAAGTCAAAGATTTTACTCATAATATCCATATTTTCCAGGTTTTTAATATAATCTTTCAGAACGCCTTCCACTTCAGCTGGCAAAGTACGCTTTCTTTCGTTCATACTATGTTCCAGCTGCTCATTTTTACTTCTCAGCTGATCAATAATGGAGCTCTGATTAGACTGATTCTCGGAAATATCCAGCTTATCCAGTTCTTTGTCGAAAAGATACAATTTCTTTTCGTCTACACTGAAAATAAAATAATCATCAGACTGAAAGATTCTAAAAAGTTCATAATCGTGGGTTCCGATAAGGTAACCACATACGAAACGGACTTTAAATCCCTGTATATTAAGCCTTCCCAACAGTTTCCTTTCAATGGAATATTCTTTATACTGATAGGAAGGAAAAGAATCAGTTTTCAGCAGTGTTTCATCTGCCTCCGATCTGTAAAATTCCTGGGCATATTTTTTATGAAAGTACAGTACATTGTCCCAATTGGCCGTAAAACGATCTTCCGTCAGGTCTTTATACACTGTTTTTAAGTGCTGGGAAAAGACACCGCTGTACATTTTTCTGTCAGTCTCAAAACTATCTACCCTTCTTTCTTCAAAACCTGAAATATATTTACTGTTGATGTTAATTTCATTGATGACCGCCAGCATGTCATTTTCCTTCTGCTTTTTAATTTTAGTCAGAAGTTCTATAAGGTTGTCGGTATACTGCAGGTGGAAAAGTTCCAGTTTATTATAATCTAAAGCCGTATTTTCCTGGAACAGATTGTGGATAATATCAGTTTTGATGTAAATTGATATGATGTCAATATGTTCAAAAAAATTAGCGAGAAGCTTAAGCTTTGTTAATCTTCTTTTGCTTTGCGACAATATGGTTGCTGCATCATCCCCCACCTTGGTATCCTATAAATTAACCTCTGACATTTGCTTTTAGTTCGTGCTCCAATGTCTGAAGATCCTGATCCAGTTTTCTTCTGTTGTCAGCTCCCTGTTTCTGGATTTGTTTCACTTCATTCAATGTATTGATCAGCATTGATGTTGTTTCTCTCAATGTTTCCACCGATACGATAGTCTGCTCGTTGGCTCTGGCAACATTTACTGAATTCTGGCCAAGGCGTTCCGCATTCTTTCTTAAAATCTCTTCTGTAGTAGAAGATACTTTTTGCTGGATTTCAATATTCTGCTGCTGTCTGTACATCGCTACCGCAAGGGAAAGCTGGTTTTTCCAAACCGGAAGTGTAGTGGTAAGAATCGTCTGTGCCTTTTCAGCAATAGAAACGTTGTTGTTCTGTACGAGTCTGATCTGAGGAAGTGACTGCATCATAATCACACGCACCACTTTAAGATCAGCCATTCTCCTGTCTAGCCTCGCAATGAAATCTCTTTTATCTGCAATCTGATAATCCTGATAAATCTGCGGATTCGCTTCCATCTGAGCAAGCTCGCCTGCCGCTCTTTCCATTCTGATATTACCTGCAATGACAAGCTCTTCAATCTGCTTGATAGAATTCACATTGCTTTCAAAAATAGTCTGAAGTACAGCGTTATCTTTTGTAGAGGTGATAATTCCCGCATTTACTTTATAAGAAATCTGCTCGATATTATTGATGATCTTATCGTATTTTGCAAAAAGATTTTCCACCTGAGTCATTACCTTTTTCATGAATGGCAATTTGCTCAGGAAGCTTTTCACTTTATTTCCGTTAAGTTCTTCAACATCTACATAGTTAAGCTCTACCAAAAGGTCGTTGATAAGCCCACCAACTTCTCCTGAGTTTGATCTTCTTACATTTCCTAAGAAGCTGTCACTCTGGTTGGTTAATGTTTTCTGAAGCTCTGCCCCGAAATTAACGATTGAACCAGGGTTGGTCTCGTCAATAGAGTTCGCAAGAACTTCATATTTCTGACGTTCTTCTGACTGCAGCTGTGTCAGATTTACATTTCCCTCTCTATCCACAAGAACAGCCGGCGCCGCATTCTGAGCGGGCTGAGCCGGAGTAGGAGGAGCCATTGGAGTCGGCTCAAAAGTTTTAAGGGGTTCTATTGATCCCAGCGGATCTATGGGTTGATTTTCCTGATTGTCCATGATTACTTTTGATAAATTGATACAAATTTCTCAAGGCCGTCTCTCTGTCCTGCACCTACAGCCTCAAATTTCCATTCTCCGTTTCTGTTGTAGATTCTTCCGAATTCTACAGCCGTTTCGATTGAGAAATCTTCGTCTAATTCGTATTTTAAGATCTCTTCATTCGTATCTGAATTAAAAATTCTGATGAAAGAATTTCTTACCTGTCCAAAGTTTTGCTTTCTTGAATCAGCCTCGTGAATTGTTACGACTACAGTAATTTCTTTAATAGCACTGTCAATTTTAGTAAGATCAATTTTGATCTGCTCATCGTCACCCGATCCTTCTCCTGTAAGGTTATCACCCGTGTGGATTACAGATTTGTCCGGAGACTCAAGATTGTTATAGAAAATAAAGTGATTATCTGAAACTAATTTTTTGTCGTCCCCAAGCAAAAACAAGGACGCATCAAGGTCAAAAGCGGTTCCTGTAGAAGTATTATTGATATCCCATCCTAAACCTACAGTAAATTTAGGTGCGTTGATGTTTTCTCTTTGTCCTTTTTGTAAGTTAATAGCCATAATATAATTCCGTTTGTGTTAAAGTATTGATGTTATTTTCGTATTCTTTTATTAAATGATAATTGTTACTGATCGCCAGCTCCAAAAGCAGGTCCATCTGTTCCTTTTTTACTTGAGACGTAAGATAATCAAAATTACTTGAATCTAGGCCTAAAATATATTTGACAATCCTTGTATTGAACTGAAAACTTTCTTTATTCATCACTTCTGCAACATGATTTACATTTTTTACAGCATAGTAGTTGAAAAAGTTTTCAATTTTCGGGTCAAGGTCAAAATTCATCAGTTCTGCATAATACAGGAACATAAAGTCAGCCTCCACGTTATATTCATTCAGAATTCTGTTGACAGTATATTCATGACTTCCCGTGATTTTTATATCGTCTATAAAAATACAAAGTTTTCCTCTCAAAAAGTCCTTATCGATATAATAAGTGTCATTGGCGATCAGATTTTTGCGGTCTTCAAAATTGAGATTCCCGTAATCTGTGATATAGGTATGATTACGATTGATTTTCGACAGAATACTTGACTTTTTTCCTTTTTGAAACAGATAAAAATCCAGGTGTTTTTTAAAGTAAAAACATAAAAAGTTGGATGCAGTAGGAATCGCCATATAGGGGCTTGGAAGCACTACAATCTCTTTATCTGTATTTAAAAGCTCTTCATTTGCGGAAATAAATCCGTCGAATAATTCTCTTGCAAATTTTTCAGCATACGACTTATCGCCATACTTGAAATAACTGTATTCCGCAGGTGAGAACGTAAACTCATCTGCCGAATGAATGTGGTGTAAGCTGTATCTTTTATTCATGTTTATTTTAGTGTTTAAGTAAATGGGCACTGAAGCCAAAGTTCTTTGCTCCCTGATAATCTGCCACCGGATTATCTCCGATATGCAGGATCTGATTCATAGCCAAATTCTGATCTTTAATCTTATTCTTCACTTCCTGAAAAATAAGCGGATTCGGTTTGGAACAGTTGATTTCATCAGAATAGATATGGAAATCTATGTACTGATCCAGGTTTTCATGAATCAGGAATTTCCTCATTGTTTTTCCTTTGATAAATCCAGTGTTGCTTAGAATATTTATGGTCTTTCCCTGATTTTTAATATCCTCAAAAAAATCGTGAATATTTTCAAAAATCACCACCGGCTTGTATTCCAGAAACAATTCTTCACTCTTGTTGTAAAACTCATTGAGATTTTCTTTATTCAATTGTTTTACATCCACATCCAGCGAACCGAGAATCATCAGATAGATCTCAAAAGTATCGATATTACCACCTGTTACTTCATTAATGGTATTGCAAAGATCATCATAATACTTTACGGTTTTCGCAACCTGTTCTATAGGCTTATCTACGTTAAAAAATGAGGAGAACAGCTCAACTCTTTTTGCTTTAAATTCAGGATGAGATTTGATTAAAGTGAGCCACAGGTCAAAGGAAAAATGACTGTGGTTATGGATGTCGATATCTGTTTTCAATAGGTTTTAAGTTAAAAGTTTTTATTTAGCTTCTTGAAAAAGATTTAAAATTTTTTAATCATCAAAAAGTGTTCACGATACTATTCTTCCCAAAGATAAAATATTTATCATAAAAGCATTACGTTCAAGATCTGTTTTAAGATATTTTTATGAAAATCCAAGGTTTTGAAAGGTTCACAGAAGATGATTGATGAAGCGTTTAAAAAAAATATTTTCAAAAATTCTTTGGAAATCAAAAAAAAATTATAATTTCGCAACCGATTAAAAATCAACAATGTCAACAAAAATGATAAATATTATAACGTTAAGCAATCCTGTCAGAGCTGTGTTCTTTGGCAGCACTGAATATTTATCTGAATAGTTCTATAGATCTTTTATACCCAAAAATATATTGAAGACCTGTCTATTCGGATAGGTCTTTTTTGCTGCCCTGATTTCAGACTTAACAATTCAAACAACTTCTGTTGTTTGTTAAGATCTCTGAAAATTTTCCTTTGATACGAAATACGAAAAATGTTTTGCCGCCTTTATAAGACCGGAGTGTATTTTGTGCTTATTTTTTTCAGAACCTTTTCCAAACACAGATCTAAAAATCAACAATTAAAATCAAACAAAATGAAATATAACACACGAAATATAGGGATTATAGCACACGTAGATGCAGGAAAAACAACGTTATCAGAAAGGCTTTTGTATCACACAGGAGTTATTCATAAAATCGGTAATGTAGATGATGGAAATACCACCATGGATAAAGACATCCAGGAAAGAAACAGAGGAATTACCATTTCATCCGCTGCAGTTTCTACCCAATGGAAAAAAGACGATAAAGTTTATAACATCAACATTATTGATACGCCTGGACACATTGATTTCGCAGTGGAGGTGGAACGTTCTCTAAGAGTTCTTGACAGCGTTGTCGCAGTTTTCTGTGCTTCATCAGGAGTTCAGCCACAGACTGAAAACGTTTGGTTCCAGGCTGAAAAACACGGCACATCCAAAATCTGTTTCATCAATAAAATGGACAGAATGGGTGCAGACTTCTTTGCTGTTCTTAATGAAATAAAAGCAAAGCTGAATTCTGTTCCATTGGCCATTCAGATTCCGATTGGAGCTGAAAACGATTTTGAAGGCGTTATTGATCTTATCAAAATGAAAGCCTTATACTGGACAGATGAAAATGGAGAAACCATTATGGAAAAGAAAATTCCTGCTGCTTCTATGACAGAAGCCCATGAATACAGAGTTAAATTAATGGAAACTCTGGCAGAGAATGATGAGATGTTCTTTGAAGTTTTTATGGATACTGAACAGATTGCCACTGTTGAAATGATTTCAGAAGCTATACAAAGAGTCTGCAGATCCGGATCAGCTGTTCCTGTTTTATGTGGTTCAGCCTTTAAAAATAAGGGAATCCAGCCTCTTCTTGATGCTGTCGTAACGTATCTTCCGGCACCGGATCAGCTTGCTGACCTCCAGGGAAGAGATCCTCAAACGGAAGAAACGGTAACACTGGAAAGAAATGAGGAAGCTGCTTTTTCAGGACTTGTTTTCAAAGTGATAATTGATAAACATATGGGAAGACTGGCTATGCTTCGTGTCTATTCCGGAAAAATCAAATCCGGAGATACGATACTGAATGTAAGAACGGGTGAAAGCTTCAGGATTTCGAGAATTTTACAGATGCAGTCTGATAAAACATTATCAATGGATGAAGCTAAAGCAGGAGATATTGTTGCTTTGACAGGAATAAAAGATGCCAAGACCGGTGATTCTCTATCTTCTCTTGAAAAGCCGATATTACTGGAAGCCATTACCATTCCAACTCCTGTGATCAGAGTTGCTATCGAGCCGAAAACCAATGGTGATGAGAAGTCTTTCGGTTTGGTATTGGCCAAAATACAGGAAGAAGATCCTTCTTTGGTGGTTGAAAGAGACCCGCAGACCGGAGAAACTTTATTAAGCGGCTTGGGAGAACTTCATTTGGAGGTTACATTGGAAAAAATCCGTCTGAATCATGGTATTGAAATCAATCAGGGGAAACCTAAAGTTTCTTATCGTGAGATTTTAACGGAAACCAAAGTTCACCGAGAAAAACTTTCCAAACAAAACGGAGGAAGCGGCCAGTTCGCTGATATCACGTTTGAGATTGGCCCGGGAAATGACAATGGATTGGAATTTATCAATATGATCAAAGGTGGAGTTATTCCGACTGAATTTATTCCTTCTGTTGAAAAAGGATTCAGAGAAGCTATGGAGTATGGACCTTTGAACGGATATCCTCTGGAAAACATGAAGATCACTCTTCTTGACGGTTCCTTCCACGCTCAGGATTCTGCAGCATTCGATTTTGAGATTGCAGCAAGAGAAGGATTCAAAACTGCAGCAAAAGGATGTAGCCCTAAGCTGATGGAGCCTGTCATGCAGATAGAAATTCAAAGTATTGAAGAATACACGGGTGCTGTCACAGCAGATATCAACAGAAGAAGAGGAATGATCACTTCTATTGATGAAAAATCCGGAAGAAAGATTTTTGCAGCGGAAGTTCCGTTAGCTTCAACGTTCGGATACATTTCGGATCTGAGAACACTGACAAGCGGAAGAGCTTCCATCAGCATGAAATTATCACACTATGCTTTAGTGCCTGATTTTATCGCCAATACATTAATAACCTAAACAAGGGAGGACTGTAGATTTTTTTCTTACAGTCCTTGTCTTATTTGTGAATGGTCAATTGTCAATTCGCTGCGCTTGTCAATTTTTTTTACTATAAAAATTCACCATTCACTTGCGAAGCAAAATTCATTCATTGACTCCTTTCCTATTTTTCCGGCATCACCTTATAGGTAGGATCTTCCTGGATATTAACTTCCACTACTGCTTCTGCATTTCTTAATATTTTTCTGCAATCTTCGCTGAGATGGCGCAGATATACCGTTTTATTCTGCTGCTTATAACGTTTGGACAATTTGTCCAAAGCATCTATGGCACTCATATCTACAATACGGCTTTCTTTAAAATCAATAACCACCTGATCCGGGTCATTCACAGGATCGAATTTATCCGTAAATGCTGTTACTGAACCGAAAAACAAAGGCCCATATATTTCATAGTATTTCACACCGTTTTCATCCACATGTTTTCTCGCTCTGATTCTTTTAGCATTATCCCAGGCAAAAACCAATGCTGAAATGATCACTCCAACCAATACTGCTAAAGCAAGATTGTGTAAAATAACAGTAATCAGCGCTACAGTAACGCCTACAAAAATGTCCGATTTCGGCATTTTATTCACAATCCTGATCGATACCCACTGGAAAGTGCTGATAGCAACCATCATCATCACTCCGACTAAAGCAGCCATGGGAATTTTCTCTATGACAGGTGCACCAACCAGAATAATTATCAAAATAAGCAGTGATGCTACAATCCCTGATAGTCTTGCTCTGGAGCCTGCATTAAGATTTACCAATGTCTGTGCTACCATTGCACATCCACCCATTCCACCAAAAAAGCCGTTGGTAATATTAGCCAATCCCTGAGCGACAGACTCTTTATTGGCACTTCCCTTGGTATTCGTGATTTCATCTACCATCGATAATGTCAGAAGAGATTCAATAAGACCTACTCCGGCCATAATTAAAGCATATGGAAAAATAATCTGTAAAGTTTCCAGAGAAAAAGGGACTTTCGGAATATGAAAATCCGGAAGATTTCCACTGATATGAGCAATATCTGCAACCGTTTTTGTTGGAATATTAAATCCGAGAACCACTGCAAATAAGATGATAATAGCTACCAGAGAGGCAGGAACCACTTTTGTTATTTTTGGAAAAAAATAAACTATGGCAATGGTCAGGGCAGTTAAGCCAGCCATAATGTATAAAGGCATTCCCTGCAGCCAACTTACTCCGCCATTACTGTCTGTGATTTTGAACTGTTCAACCTGTGCCATGAAAATAATAATAGCCAATCCGTTCAGAAATCCGTACATAACGGGTTGCGGAATCAGTCTTACAAATTTACCCAGTTTAAAAATACCTACCATCATCTGAAGGATTCCGGCAAGTGCTACAGTGGCAAAAAGATATTCAATCCCATGGGATTGAATAAGAGCAATCAACACAACAATCGTTGCTCCTGCTCCTCCAGAAACCATTCCCGGACGACCTCCCAAAACAGCTGTTACAAGTCCCATCATAAAAGCTGCATAAAGACCGATAAGCGGAGAAAGACCGGCCAGAATAGCAAATGAAAGAGATTCGGGAATCATTGTCATCGCTACTGTAAAGCCAGCCAGCAGTTCATTTTTATAATTGATTTTTTTCGAAAAATCGAATAAGCTAATAGTATTTTTCATTCATTGACAAAGGTATGGACTGTCAGGATGGTATACAATTTTTTCTTTTTATCATTTTTTCATGAACCCATCTGTTAATTTGAATAATTCACACATCAGTTCTTATAATATGTTAATTTTAATTAAAATAAACACATAAGGTATAATTTTTATATTTATGATTGTTTTTACTTCTTATTTTTGTCTACATTTGAAAGCGAATAAGCAATTATTTGGTACTAATTAAAAATTCAACGAGTAAAAAGCTGTTTATCAATCTATCGCAGCTTTAACTCATAGAATTGTATAAAACCTTAATAGGTTATATATTATTTCACACAAATGGCAGGAAAAGAAGTTTGAAAGAGAAGAAGAGAAGACCATTGAAAATAAAGAATATAATCCAAGTACATTAAGGTGATCCCTACCCACCTGTTTTTAAGATATTTGGCAAAATTCAAATCTATTTTATAAGATTCATCGTCTTATGAAAGCTATTTTAATATTCTTAATCATAATTTCTATTCTTTATCAATTTCAAATTTTTGTGAATTATTCCCTGCCAAGTAAGATAATATATATCACCTATTCTCGTTTTTTTATATATAAGTTTAAACAAAAGAACAATATTTAGTAAAAATGTTATATAAAGAAATCCATATTGGGAAATTTATTAAGGAAAGAGTTGATGAAAATGAAATTACAGTAGAGAGGATATGTAAATTTTTAAGCAAAGATGAAGAGGCTGTCGAAATGATGTATGACAGCAGATCAATGGATACGGATCTTCTTTTAAGATGGAGCAAATTGCTGGAATATGATTTTTTCAGACTTTACAGCTCGCATTTGATTTTATACGCACCTCCGTCGGCAGTTAACAAAAACCAGCAGAAGTCCGAAAAAACACCTTATTTCAGGAAAAATATTTATACACAAGAAATTAAAGATTTTATAATGAAAAGAATTCTTTCCGGTGAAATGACCCAAAGTGAAGTCATTAAAGAATATTCTATTCCGAAAAGCACTCTCCACAGATGGCTTCAGAAGAGTGATAATGCAAACGGATAAACAGATAAAACATGCGCCCAAATTACAAAAGAATTTATCAGGATATGCTAAAGATGGAATATCCTGAAAAGCTGAAAGATCCGAAAATCAAAGAACTTCTTGAAAAGCTTCACACCAGTGATGATGTACTTAAGTTCAATGAAAAGCTGTTCAAGCAGTCCAGAGAAAATCAGAAACTGAAAACCTATGACAGGCAGACGATGTTAAAACTGCTTCAGTATCAGAAAAAACATGGCCACTCAACAAGCTATATGTCAAGGAAATATAAAATAAGCCGGACTACTCTTTCAAAATGGAAAGGAATGTTTGAAAAAGAGCTTGAAGATACAATGAAAAGTGCCGGTACATAATCTACCGGCATTTTTTAAAGGTAATAATAAGGAAAAAACCGGGCTGTCGTTTGCCGGAGTCGAACCGGATAACCTTGCCGGAGTGATCGGCTTCGCTATTCCTCCCATAGTTGTGTTACGATGAATTTTTTCCTAACGACACTTCAAAATAGTAATATAAAGAAGCTGGAAGTGGGCAGAAGAAAGGGGTAAAGTCTGAAAAAATCATCTGACTTTATAGAAAATTATATACAAAGATATCTTTCAACGTCCCACTTCCGGCTTCTTATATATTTAAAAAACAAGGCAACAGGTGAATAATGCAGTCGTGCTCTAACCAGCTGAGCTACTCTTCCTATTTAGACTGTGTTTTTTATTGTGGAAGAGACGGGATTCGAACCCGTGACCCCGTCGTGATGAGCGAAGTAACATTTTTCTACGGCACTTGTTTGTTTTTAAAATAAAAAAGAGGCAAGATTCGAAAAGACTTGTACAAGATCACTTTCATGATCTTCTGGAGTCGAACCAAATTAAACCGAAGTAGGTCTTTTCTACGGCACTCTTTTACAAATCAAGGTAATATTTTTCAGAATCTTCCGTGCATTTGCTCTACCTGCTGAGCTACCTCTCCTTTTCGAGGGAGAAGGCAGGATTCGAACCTGCGACCCAATGTTTACTCAATCTCGAAGTATGATTCTAAGACGACACTTGATTTTAATTATTTATAGTTATTAGTTTTCTTTCTACAAAATTATATTCTTATTGCGCATTCTATTTACGTAGTATAATTTTTATTTACCTATTTGTTCGTTTTGCCTTGAAGCAAAAGAACCAAAAATTCAAGACCTGAAACTACGGCTAAAAATAACCTACACGCTCTAAAAATTCTAAAACTTGCGCGAATGTAATGTAACTTCTTCGTTTCAATTTCTGTGTCGCGCTTCAAACAATAGAATTTTCTTAACGTTCGCATAGCTTATTTTCTTAACGCCTCCGTTTCCTATGTCGCATTTCCATAGGTTTTATTTTTAAAAGCAGTGCCTGTTACAGCACTACTTTCTGAATCATTTTTACTGCAGACTTTTTGTCTTCCAACGCGTTCAGTACATCGAAAATTTTGTCTGACCAACCAGCAATAAGATGTACATCATCCTTCCTGATATCAAGCGGCTGTGTACCATAACCTGCAAGGTCAAAAATATACAGCTTTGCATGAGGCGCGATGGCTTTGTACTTTTTCCACACGTCTTCGAAAGAGTTTCTGTTTCCTGTGCTATCCCACATCTGGGTATCAGTGAAAAGCATTACTTTATCCACCTGCTCTTTTCTTTTGATAAGGTCTTCCATCACCAGATAACCGTTGGTGGAATATCCTACTTCACCTTCACGTTTGTAGAAGGCATCTACATTCCTTAAAATACCATTTTTCGGCATTGGAACTCTTAGCCAACGGTCACCGAAGATACCCGTTACCACGTTTTTACACTGTGACTGGAGGATCATAGACATCAGCAAACCGATATCATACAGCAAAATTTTACTTTTGCTGGAAACTGCTTTCTGCATAGAACCTGACACGTCGGCAGCGATCACCACTGATGTCTCAAAACCAAAACCTTTGATGTTTCTGGCACTTACCAAAACAGCACTTTCCAGAGCTTCCACTACGGAGGACAGATAAGGAGAATCAAAGTTTTTTAATTCTCTGTAAGCCGCCAGGAATCGGAATGGGAGCTGTTTTGAATTGGTTACAGCTCTTTCATCGGAAAGGTATCTGCACACTTTGTTCATCGCATCAGACGATACATTAGCTTCCAGAATATTCCTCAGGTTTCTCATGGTTGCCATATAGCCCAGTTTGTTGCTGAAAATTAATTCTTCCCATTTATTTTTGAAAGCCAGTTTTCTTTCTGCATCATTTGCAAATTTTGTCTGACCCAAAACTGAAAGCTCCACTTCCCACGTATAAGGAGTTTGCAGTGTATTGTTAGCAATTTTGTTGAAAACTGCCTGCTGATTTTCATCTTTAGCTTTCGGGTGAACCAGAAATAATGCATCTTTCAGGGTTACTTCTGCTTTTCTGTTATATTTTGCGAACTGGTATTCGTCAAACTTATTGAATGATTTTACCAGACCTTTCTGAATCTGTTTGGACAGTTTATTCAGTTTCTTGGTATCTGTTCTTTTATTGGCAAACTGATAGTAAGCCAGCAATTCTGTAATTTCATCTGCTCTCTGAATGACTCCATCTACTGTTTTGCTTACAAGGTCTGTACCTGAAGTCTGCTTTGCCAATTCAGTTGTCAAAACCAATGGGATAGATCTCAGGTACATATCTTTTCTTGCATATACGGCTAGCTTTGCCACAAATTCAGGATCATTTTTTTTGATCAGAGATTGGATTCTTGCCAATCTATCATTTCCTTTTTCATAATTGGCATCTGATAGTCCTGTTGTAACAACAGCACTATACAATTCTTCAGCGGGTGTCATGGCATATGCTTTTGCACCTTCGTAGTTCTGTACTACTTTATTTTCTTTTTTTAAAAAATTAAATTTCATGGTTACTGTTTTTCTTGTTAAACATGGGAAGGATTGATACTTCCTCTCTGATTTCTGATGCAAAGTAAAAACAGTATTGCGCAACCTTTTTGCGTAGGAAATTTTTCTTTATTTTTTTTAGTTTTTTTAATGATTCTTACAGATTATGAAGGATTACGCGGATTTTAAGTTTTGGCTGAAGCCGAATGAAAGGTGCTGTATTTGAAAGGAGGGCTAAAGACCACCTCTATAGAATAATGCTATATTGAATTTATTTTAACCACAGATTAACACAGATGCTGTGGCGATATAATTGAATTCATCATTTATCATTTATAATTCATCATTATAAAATCCTTCTATCATTCATTTCCATGAAAGAAATCGCGCATAGAGCGTTTTCAGATGAGAGTTTTCTAGCTTTGTTATTATTAAAATTAAGCTATGATTAAAGGAATATATGAGACTCATGTTCAGGTGAGCAATCTGGAAAATGCAATACAGTTTTACACGGAAGTATTAGGATTAAAACTGGCTCACAAAGATGAAACCAGACCTATTGCTTTTCTATGGGCGGGAGAAGGAAAACAATTTATGCTGGGGCTTTGGGAGCAAAAGGAGAATCTTCAGACCAGACATTTTGCTTTTTCCAGCAGTAAAGAAGATATTTTGAATTATTCTGTAGAATTTCTTGAAAAAAAGGATTTAAAACCTTACAATTTTCTAAAAAACGGAACTGTAGAGCCTATGGTATTTGCATGGATGCCTGCATTGGCAATTTACTTTAATGATCCAGATGGAAATCAGCTTGAATTTATTTCTATTCTGGAGGGTGAAGGCAGACCGGAACTGGGAGTACTGAGCTATGAGGAATGGATGAAGCAGACTGGTAATTAATAAGACACTACTACAACACAGTGGCGCAAGATGTTGCGCCTTTGTGCTGCTCAACAAAATGATAAGATGAGCATCAGCAGTATTTAAACATTAACCAGTTTTTTCACTGCCAATACATGTTTACAGGGACCTCTTTCCCCCTGATATTTACTGAACCACTCACAGGTACAGCGTTCTTTTTCTTCCTGAATGATTACTGTATGATGTACACCGGTTCCTCTTACTCTGGCTTCTGTTCTTTCTTTATTATTATTCAAGATTTCTACTTTTCCGTCTTCAATCAATTTTTCCGCATTTTTTATGCGGGGATTAAGCCCGATAATCCGGCTTAATTTAAATGGAAGTCTACGATAGAAAAATTCTCTGTCATTAAGATCATAACCAAGCAATCCCATTGCAGCAAGCCTGCCTGTACTATTTTTAACATTGTCAAAACGGATGTTCTCTTCCAAGGTAAGTCTGCCAGGATTAAAAGACTGATTGGCATAGGCATATTTATCCAGCGCATCAATCCACTCATCAGGAACATCTGAAATCAGGCTATCCAACACCGCACCTTCACCTGAAAAACCTCTCCAGCATTCTCTCGATAAAGAAAAACTTAACCGGATATTTCCCATATTGAGTTGCCATGTTGTAGACTGCATATTAGCATGTGCAAAAACCTGCAAACCATCAATATAAGGAAGAAGAGGTTCTAATAGGCGTAGTCTGTGAAGTCCTCCTATACAAACAGAATCTGCAGATTTTACCGGAGAAAAAACTGGTTTATTTCCTCTCACAATTAAATAATAATCTGATTTCACCACTCCTTTGGGCATTCCTCTGAACAATTGCTGTGTCTGAATCTTATTGAATGTATGACGCTTTTCGGATTCTGATAAATACACCTGAACAGTTCCCAGTCCTTTGATCCATTTAGCAGGCAATGGTACTTTCCTTTCTATTATTTTGCTTTCCCCCTTGTATAATCCTACTTCTTTTTGCCCTACAGAAAGCATAATTTCTTCATTCGGACGGATACTTCCCAAAGCATTTATCATAGGCTGATTGAAATCCACATTTGTTGTTCCGCTTTCAAGAAACTCACCATCCAATCCATCAGGCAGTACATCTACTCTGGCATACACTCCTGCACAATGAGAAAACCCTTCAAATCGTACTCTTCCATTTCCTGCTGTCACTATAGGATCTTTAAGATGTGCCATCTGAAGCGGCGACAGATTAAAACTGGATTTCACAATGTTGGAAAGGGTGATCAGACATCGGGCCAAAATAAAGGGCTGCCCTACATTTCCCCAAAAGAAACAGGGAGCATCAGTATTTTTATATACCTCATTGTATTTGGCGAGGAACAGCTCTTCAAGCGCACCTGTCCTAACTAAAGAGGATGCACCTGAATAGTTGTAAATAAACGTATCTTCCATGATCTATTTTTTCAGGAGTAGATTACAGATTTTTTTAAGGCTAGAGTTTTCTTTCCAGTGGTTTAATTTTTCAAGTACTTCTTTAGGAACCAATGAATGATTCAATGCCAATACTTCATGGTAAATTTCCAGAATTCTTTTCAGATTGGTAACCGGTTCTTCCATTTGAAGTACAATATTGGTAATCAATTCTTCGAGAGCAGTATTATGATTTTTGCTTACATTCAGCATGTGATGCTGCATAAGATCTGTGAATCTTTTCACCGGTGCCCACTCCAGTTTTTCGTGCAGACCAATCACTCTTCCCAGCCTTGCGTTATCCATCATCTGACAGGAAACATGTTCAAGCCAGATTTCAGCGGCAGTTCCTCGGATGGTTTTATCACCATCCAGGAAAATAGTCCCAAGAAACAGATAACCAATTTCATCCAGAGGTTTCTTGATCTGATACAGCGTATTGGCAGTATTCAAAACAAGGTTTCTTTCAAAAACTTCTGCAATTCCTGAATAAAAAAGACAGTACTTGATTACTTTCGCCAGGGCATTGGCAGGCGTATTGGGAAAACACAGCATCAGTGCAGGAATTTCATTAAGCTCTTTCTGCTCTGCTACAAAATATTCCAGGAACAAAGGTTCTTTTCTTTTTTCGAGATGATATTTTGGAATCGTAATATTCAGCTCTACCGGATAGTATGAGTTTTTCTTATTGTCAATGGTCTTCCATTGGTAAGCCCCTGAAAAGAATTCCACAGGAATATTTTCATATCCGAAACTTCTGAATTCTTCAAAAACAGTGTCAGGTGAACGTGTAATTCCGGCTGTCATCCACCATGAAGGATGTATAAACTTGCCTTCCGGTTTTTCATTTTTACCAAAGAAGAAAAGCAACAATTCTCTATATTCACCCTTTAGTCTTTTCTCTGTTTCTGCAACAGCTTCTGAAGTATCATCCAAAGCACAGCGCTGCAGGGCCAGCTGAATATCCAGATGATGAGGCTCTGTATTACTATTCTGATAATTCTCTAATCTCTCAACGAGAGTCACAGGGGAAATCCAGCATGGCGCGTGGGTGATAGGAAATAACAAAGGCAGTTTATCCCCGGATTTTATTTTTTCAACAGCATATACAGCGATCTCTTTAAAAGCCTGTCTTGCAGGACAATCTGCTCCAACATCTTCTATCGGGCCCAGTTTCTTCTGATAATTGGAATAAGACTCTCTTGTTATTTCTTCCTCCCTTGTTTTCTGATATATTTTTTCCAGATTCTTTAACTGAACCGGATATTTTTCCATTAATGCCAGCCCATAATTGATAATAGCATTGCACAGCAAAACATTCAGATAAGGAACTTCCCATTTTGCAATAGTTTTACAGGCCTTTAAAAATACAGGTTCCATTAGTTTCACAGAATCTTCATCCACATCTCCTGCAAACCTGATAAATCCCGTCAAAGCAATATCACAATGATAGCTATACGGATCGTCCATTGCCAAAGGCAGATAGAACATCAGATCCTCAAAATTCTGAAGTACCTGCACTGCATTTTCATCTGTAGCCAGCAATCGTTTTTCCGAAGCTATAGCTTCCAGTTCCGGCTGTTTTTCTTCAATATATTTTACTAAAAGCGGACGTACATTCGTCAATATATTATCTGAATAGTGAGAAAGTGCCTCAATCATATTTTCTGAAGCCGGTATGTATTTAAGAATGATCTTTGCTGCTTTTGACTGTATGCCATCATCTTTACTAACAAACGCTGTACTTAAAGCCACTCCGAGCATATCCGGATCTACCTTCTTTCTCTGAAATATTTTTTCAGTAAGTCCCAGGCTGGAAACCACCACTGTTTTTACTTCTGAACTCAGCAAATTCGGAAGGTAATGCGAAAATTCTTCATTTTTAAATTCAGCAGCCCCAACAATTTTTTTCAGGTGGGATAATATCGTATTCACGGCTTTTGACTGTGAAGAAACAAGGCCTGCAAGCAGTTCATCCTGCAGATCAGATAATTCTTCTTCTGTTGGTTTTAATGATGTAAAAGCATCCATAAACCAGCCCGTGACATTTTTATTAAAGTTTCTGTTGGAAGCCAGAAGGCATTCTTTCAGGAATCTTTTCCTTTCAATTTTCTTCTCAGCAATGAGCTTTTGAACAATGGGAAACCATTCTTTACGGAAGGGTAAAGATTTGGAAGGAAATTCACATAAATACCAGAAATGTGTATTCAGTGTTTCAGGATAACGGTCAAGATCAGCTGGATAATTACTCAGGTGATGTCCCAATAATTCAGGTTTGGGCTGTACATATCCTTTCTCTGACCATCCTAAAATATCTTTATAATTGAAGGCTGTAAATTCTGCTTCAACCGATTCATTGATAAAGTCTGAAAACCAGTCCGGGCATCCCCATTCCAATATCTGCTCGGTCTGTTCTGCATTGCGGAAAAGGCTCCAGTAATTTTTACCAAAATTCTTTTTGTCCATACATACAAAAGAAGCTATATCTATAATGGAATGCTGGTTCACAGATCCTGCCGTGTGGTAGGAGTTTTTAGTCATTACAATTTTACTGATCTCACGGTCCATTTTCTTGATAGAGGGTATCAGTGTTTTCCTTTCTTCAATGCTAAGCTCTTTTAGAAAGGGAATAATCTCATGTACTTTTTCCTCATTAAGGATCTCATAAAGTCTTTCTTTCATGGGCTTTAATTTGATGTATAAATTTGTTTCAGGTTATTCGTTTTATTCCATTCTTCAGGCAGTTTGATAAGAGCTTTCTCTGGTTCAAACCCATTATACTTTAACAGTTCATGATAGAGCCCGTACTTTTTGTTATTAAAAACCGTTTTCCCAGCTGCTGAAAGAATGGAGGTCAGCAGTTTTCCTTTATATTTTTTAAAATTGTTTGAAGACCATTTGTTAAAAAGGGTCTCAAAAGCCGTAATACATGAAGTTTCATATTTATTAAACAGCCCCGGAGACAGAAATAAATAAGGCCTCTCCATGAAAAGTAAATTCATCTTCATTTCAACATTTAAAACTTTTTCAAATCCTTCACTACAACATTAATACACAGCATTTTATAACAGCATTTTTTTCCTGTGAAAACAAAGTCTTTAAAACAGGAAGTCCTATATAAAATTGTCATCAGTCCATCATCTTAAAGATCCGGACAAAAAAATTGAATAAATTATTTAATAAAAAATGTTTTCAGGGATGTAACTTTTAAAGAATCCGATGGCAAAATCAAATGATATCTTGTCTATCCGGATTTTTCTTTGTACTCATGACCTGCTTTGCAGCCAATAACAGTTTAAATATTTTACCTTAAAACTTTCATTACTAAACATCCATTTATTCTCATTGGCTAAAATAAAAAAAAATGACTGACAGACAGTAAATTATCCCATAAAAGTGATTTTTTTAACAAATATTAAGTTAATAAAACAATAGTTGATAACGCTCTCAGTAAAATAAAAATAATTCCCTGTTTAAAGATATAAAATTAAAAAAAATAGCTAAAAGCTCTATATTGTGATATTTACACAACATTTGGTGTCTTATTTTTAGTATTGATGATGGCTTACAACAAAATTATCTTACCGTACCGATACGTTAATTTTATTTAAAATAATAAATAGAGGATAGCCATTCAATAAATTTTATATATTTGCAAAACAAAATACTTGACAACTCAAACACTTTTCAATGATAAGCACAGAATTATTACTTTTAATAAACATCAATAAACTACAGTCCGTAATTGCCAGAAAATTTGACTCTCTGAGTGTTCATGGTCTGGGATTCAATGACTTTGTTATTCTTTATGTGCTCTATTCTTCCTCTGAGAGCAGAATGAGGAGAATAGATCTTGCTGAAAGAATAGGTCTTACGGCATCGGGAGTCACCCGGTTATTGAATCCATTGGAAAAAATCGGACTGGTATCCAGAGAAAGCAACGAAAGAGATGCCCGCGTAAGTTATGTGGTCATCACTCCTAATGGTAAAAAGATATTTGAAGAAGCTAAGCTAAGCGCAGAAAATATTACTAAAGAAATTCTTTCTTCCAAAAAAGGTAAATCTCTACGCATGGTCAATGAGCTTTTATTTGATTTGGGAGGAAATATCCAATAATGAAAAGATGAAAAATGCATTAAAAAAACAACTAAGAGAAAAAGCAAAAGACCATACAACAACAATGGGAGTTCTTGCTGTTACCAACAAATTAAATGGTAAACAATATGTTCAGGCTTCTTTACATCTGGAAGCGCTGGTGAATAAGATGAAATTTCTGCTAAACGGAGGCATGTTTACAAATCCTCAGTTACAGAAGGAATGGACAGAATCGGGAAGTGATTCTTTTACCTTTGAGTTTGCAGTTGTTGTTCCGGATCAGAACAATGAATTTATCAACTACCGAAAAGAGGTTCAAAAGGCTGAACAGTCTTATATTTCCGGACTCACTACAGGATTATATTAAAGTGATGTCAAAAAAATATCTATCTCCAACTTTTGAGGCAGGTAAACATCTGTTTACTAAAAATATAGAAGGAGCCATTATTAACCTCAATCTGATCAGATTAAAAAAAGAAGCAGATTATTCAGACTATCCGGATCTGAAGCCCAATGAAAAATCAAGCGGTTTGGATGCCTATCTTACCTATATCAGGGAAACCGAACCTTATTTAAAGGAAAGCGGCGGAGAAATTTTGTTTATTGGAAAAGGAGATCAGTTTCTGATAGGTCCTGAAAGTGAATATTGGGATCTGTGCCTCTTAATCAAACAAAAAAGTGTTAATGATTTTTTCGGTTTCGAAAAAAATGAAGCTTATATGAAAATAATGGGTCACAGAATGGCTGCAGTAGAGGATTCAAGGCTTTTACCATTGGAAGAAATAGTATTAAATACACAAAGGGATTAAATGAAAACAGTCAAAATGAATGAGGTGGAATTATGCTATGAGGTATTGGGTGAGAAAAATCCTGATACCATTGTATTAATTTCCGGATTGGGAAGTCAGATGATCCGTTGGGATCATACATTCTGTGATCTTTTGGTTGAAAAAGGATTCAGGGTTATCCGGTTTGATAACAGAGATTCGGGGAGTTCTGTTTTTAATACAAAAAGGGAAATACCTTCTGATAAAAGCATTGAAGAGATTTTTGCGATGCTCAGTAAAGAAGGGATTCCTTATTCTTTAATGAATATGGCGGATGATGTTATCGGTCTTCTTAATCATTTAAATATTGAAAAAGCTCATATTGCAGGACGTTCCATGGGAGGAATTATTGCACAGCTTTTAGGTTCCTATTATCCTGAAAGAGTTTTATCATTAACCATCATCATGTCAACATCCTTAAATCCTTCCCTTCCCAAGCCTGATCCGGAAGTGATGGCTATGATGAAACAGGTGTCTGCTGATCCTGTTCTTCAGAAAGAAGAGTATCTGAGAGAAAAGATCCATTTTGCAAAGAAAATATCGGGTTCGGGATATGCTTTTGATTCGAATCAGGAAAAAGCTTTGCTTGAAGAGGAACTTATACGTTCCAGAACCAAAAACGGAATTATCCGGCAGCTTTTAGCAATGGGTTCCTTTCAATATAATCCTGAAGTGCTGAAGAAAATAACTGCTCCGGCTTTAATCATTCATGGAACAGAGGATCTGATCTTTCATCCTGATTGCGGAAAAGATATTGCGGATTCTATTCCCAGTGCCGAATGGCTCCTTATTGAAGGAATGGGACATTCTATTCCGAGGGAGCTTTATGTCTTCATCATTGCAAGAATCTTTGATTTAACAAAATAAAAAAAGACTGCCTCATCATTTTGAGGCAGTCTTCATTTTTAAATATCTGTTTCTATTTCAGTATTTAATAATTCTTCAGGCACCAATGCAGAATCTTTGCAATGTTTTTGGCATCGTCTACACCTCTGTGGTGGGTACCTTCTAAAGTCATACCTAATTCGCCCAAAGCTCTGTTCATTCCGACACTTTTCCTGATCGTAGGATGAATTTCACCAAATAATGTCTTCACATTGATATGGTCATCACTCATGGGATAATCTGTGTAGAATCTTCTTGCCTGGTTTTGAAGCATATTCAGATCATAGTTTCCATAGCTTGCCCATGTCAGTTCTTCGGAATCATATTCTGCCCTCAGGATATCGAAAGCATCATCCAGCATAATGCCTTCATGATCCAGCATATTTTGGGTAATAGTAGTCAACTCCGTACAGAACGGACTTACTTTTGAATACAGGGGTTTTATTAAAATTCCTTCATTTTTAGAGATCTTACCCGTTTTTGCATTCATGATGCATACCCCTATTTCGATGATCTCACTTTCCTGACCTCTTGGCGGCCGGTTATCCCAACACGTTGCTTCAAGGTCTACTATTAATATATTTTCTGTCGTTTTCACTTGTTTAAAATTTAATTGTTAAAGATTGGAAGAGGGATTCGGGAAGAGGGAAATTTGAACAGTGTCTTATTTACTTCCAGCCTCCAGCATCAGTCTTCCAGCCTATTTATCATTTACAGAATCTTACTTAAAATTCTGGCTGTATTATAAGCATCGTCTGCTCCGCTGTGATGGGTGCCTTCAAAATCCATATTCAAATAACTTAAAGCTCTTTTAAGGCCTATCTGTTTGTGCAGGTTGAAATGTCTTTTAAATTCATGCATCACATTCATGTAGTTTTCTGAAAAAGGATTGGTTATCCCGAGCCAGTCACATTGTTCTATGATCTTATTATACATAAAAAAGTTTCGGTAAAAAATTACCGAAACTATACTTTGAGAGTCATCAACTCTTCTTTTATAAAATCAATGACTAAAGAATTCAACTTTTTGTTGATTCTTTTCTGCTCTTCTTTTTCAATAGCCATAAAAGCTGCCGGGAAGTCTTTATCAAAGTCTTCTAAAATATCCTGCGCAAAAAGGCCAATCACTTTACCTATCATTTTAGGTTCGAATTCACCGATTTTGCTCACCACATTATTCAATCTGTTGGCAGTAGCATATTGTTGGATTTCCTCCCAGATCTCCTGAGCTTTTTCACTGAAATGAACCTGTTTCTGAACAGTTTTCGCTTGTTTTTTAACCATTTTCGCTTTTTCGGCCCATTTTTCATTCTTATTTTTCAGAATGATTCTTGCACCGTTTCCAAAGTATTTGGTCCTCAAAGTTTTTACAATGGTTCCTTCACACCTATTGTTCTCTAATTCAGGTAGCCCAAGCCATGCCGGAATGTATGAATTGAAAACATTGGGGAATTTCAAAGCTTCCTCAAGACTTCCTTGAAACAAAATTTTTGCATAGAAAAATCCTGTGTCTTCAAAAATTTGATTGACTAATTCTGTATCCAAATAGGTAACTCCATTCAGTTTAATATCGAAAGCGTAAAATTCGTTGTAAGGTGCATATTCAATACCTTTCTGTACTTTCACAGCATCTTTTACGGATTCTACTTCTTTATGCTGGTAACCACCACCGAACAATTCACCGTAGATCACTACAGTTTCAACATCCGGGTGGATGGTTTTTACTTTCTGAAACACTTCTATCACATTATTTCTGTAGCGTTCCAAAACCTGATGGGCATTGAAAAATTTTTCATCTTTTTCGATGAAAGCAGTTCTCTTCGCGATTTTAATTTCCTTTCCGTCGGTAAAGAAAGAGAAATTAGCGCCGTGAACTTTTTCCTGTACGATGAAAATCTCATCCCCAAAACCCTGCATTCTGATCTGTTCGATCACGCGGGCCTGGTAAGCATTTTCTATAGCGTTATATGTTTTGAAAATCATTTTGTTTTAGTTTTTAATCGTTTCTGATTCGTTTTTTTCCATCTGGGTAATGTGTCTTTGGGCATGGAGTGAAAGAAAATAAATATATTCATATACATTAATTTTCCCCAGGTCATTCACTGTCATTGTAGTTTTATACAAAACGCCTTCGCCATTTTTCATTACCTCAAGATAGTGTAAGCATTGAAGAAATTGTTGGCCTATTAAGCTTCGGATTTCATCTAAGCTTAATTCTCCTTTCGGCTCCATATGTTCTGGTCTTATCCATTCAAAAGCACCATATTCACCTACTTTGTCGAAATTTTCTTTATTGAAACTGTAGTTTTTTATTTCAGATTCCAGATCAAGTTCTAAAGAATTCTTCATTGCTTTTTTGGACCCTTTTTCGATAAGGATGAGCAGATAAAAATTCGTAAGATAAATGTGCTCTAAAATCTGCTGAATCGTCCAGCCTCCGTTTGAAGGCTGATGATTCAACGTTTTTTTATCTTTTTGAAACCATCCGTCTACATTATCAAATGTGAGCTTCAGATGTGCTTTTATATCTTCAATAAATCTAAAAATGTCCATTACAATTCTTTAAAGTTTTGCAGCAGGTTTAGGATATTTTCCTTTCCTACCGGATTCATGGAGTGGCAATAGAATTTCGGAAGATCCAGATAATGATCCATACAATATTCTACCAGCCATTTGGCGCAGTCGTATCCTGTTTTCTCAACAAATTCCTGAGAATTCTGTTTCAAATAGTGTTCGTCTGCAAGATCATGGTCAAAAGATATCATTTCCGGGAGTCCTTTTTCCAAGATCCTGTTGACAAACTGTTCGTAATTCCGAACAATGTGCCAGTCGCTTCTGAGGAAAATATCCTGTTGGGTATAATGATAAGCCTCGATCGGATATCTTATATCATCCAGAAATAATAATCTTTTTGTTTTTTCCATTGTTAATTTTTATAAATTCTTTAAACTTCCAGCTCCCAACATCCCTCTTCCATCTTTCTTACACCATCATATCAGCACAATTGGAACTTGCGAAAGCGTAAGGCTTTGCTTTAAACACATATCCCATTCCCAGAATATATCCCATAGCATCTTTTAATGCTACATTGGATTTAAAATCCGGGTCTGTATTAATGTCTGCGTGTACCTCCATTTCCACACCATAAGCATCCAGCACAGAACAGATCGCGTATGCAATTTCAACGGATTTGTTGACTTCATTCAGCATTCGCTCCTTGATACTGATACTCTGTATTTCTCTTTCTTTTCTGATAAAGGTAAACGCTCCTTTTCCCTCACGAATAAACACTACTGCCGTAGCATAGTTGATGGCATCTCCGTATACATGAGAGTCTGATCCCACACATACTTTCAAACGGTGTCCGTTGGCCTGTTCGCGAATGATGGCTTCTTCTACCAGCTGTGTGATAGAGTGCTGGAAAATTTTTCCACTCATATTCTGCCATGTTTGTTGTTGCGTTTCCATTTTTTCTACATGTTTTAAATTTTGTTTTAAATTAATTTGTGAATTGTGAATCGTCAATTAGTTTTCACTGTCAATATTTTTAAATTCATTTGCAAAGCAAAATTCACTATTAACTATTCACTTTGCACTCCGAACCGGACTTGAACCGATACCATCAGTTTTGGAGACTGAGATGCTATCATTACACCATCAGAGTAAATTGTTGATTCATTAGGACTCGAACCTAAACTCCAAGAATCAAAATCTCGTGTGCTGCCATTACACTATGAATCAATTTTATAATTGATAAATGTTGATTGATAATTGATGAAGTGCTCAGCAATCATTGATCATTAATCTCTTATCATTTATGTTTTTGTACGGGAAGAGGGATTCGAACCCTCAAAAGCTTGATCCTAAATCAAGAGTGTCTGCCATTCCACCATTCCCGCAGGTTTTTATAAGTAATGAGTAATATTTTCTATTTTTATTATTACTCATTGCTCATTACTTATTATTCATATCCTGTACCTCTCCCCAGATTCGAACTGGGACTTTACGGGGTTTAAAGCCGTTTTCTCTGCCAATTGGAATAGAGAGGCGTTATTTTTATGAGTAATGAGTAATTGGTAATACTTTCTATTTTCATTATTACTCATTGCTCATTACTTATTACTCATATTATGTCTAGGTTTGAGAAAGCTCTGTCTGTTTATAAATTATGCCTGCTAGTATTTGTAAAGATCTTCTGCTCTCGACAAACCTTTCTCATTTCCTAATGTATTTTGTTTAAAAAAGTAAAAGGCTGTCTGTTTTTATTGACTAAAGATCTTCTGCGCTCGACAGTCCTTTTTTCTCTTTTCTTCTTTTTTGTGTGAATGATAACTGGCCAATTTTTAAAAACAATCTGAACTTTCATGGTATTAAATCAATTCAATATTGACCAGTTATTCACATCCAGTACTCTATAAGGGAATCGAACCCTTGTTTTCTGCTCGAAAGGCAGGCGTCCTCACCGTTAGACGAATAGAGCGTTAATCCACAAACCAGGAATCGAACCTGGACAACAAGAGTACATTTCCTGCATGCTGCCATTACATTATCTGTGGTTGGTGGAAGTAGTAGGATTCGAACCTACTCAGCAATGAAGCAACAGATTTACAGTCTGCCCCGACTCTCCAACTTCGGCGTACTTCCCTGTTTTATGAGCAATTAGTAATTCATAAGTAATTCCTCATTTTTCCTTTTTGAAAAGAAAAGGTCTGTCTTTATATTGAATGTTTGGTTAAAGATCTTCTGCGCTCGACAGCCTTTTTCTTTTATTAATAAAGGATATTCTTTGTTATAGATGATAAAAGATCATTGATAAATGATTCTTTATATCTCCTATAATTTTTACATTGAGATGGCTATGGGATTCAAACCCACTCAGTTGACACAACGGTTTTGCAGACCGCCCCGACTCTTCTACTTCGGCGAACCATCAGATTAAAAAATAAAGTCTGTCTTCATTTATTTGATAAAGAACTTCTGCGCCTGACAAACTTTATTTTACCTAAAAATTTATAAATGATATTCTTTAACTTTTAATTCATCCGGAGAGAAGAAAAGCCTGTCTGTATTTTTCGTGTTTGGCGTAAAGATCTTCTGCTCTCGACAAACTTTTACTTTTTCTCCTGAAACAATTAACAATTAGTTACTGTAATTCCGGAAGGACTCGAACCTTCAACCTCCGGTGTATCAGACCGACACTCTAACCACTTGAGCTACGAAATCATTTGTATTCCATAAGGGGATCGAACCCTTGTCGTCCGGTAGAAAGCCGGATGCACTTGCCACTATGCTAATGGAACAAATTGTCTGGAAAGCAAGATTCGAACTTGCGACCTCCCGCGTCCAAGACGGGTAAACAACCACCGTTATCTTTCCAGCTTTGGGGTTCACTTCTGTTTCTTTTCCGGGAGACAGCCGGATAGGAAATTTTCCATGAACCTTTTGTGATTCCGAGAGGACTCGAACCTCTAACCCTGGGTTTAGAAAACCCATGCTCTGTCCAGTTGAGCTACGGAACCGTTTTTTGTAATCCCAGAAAGATTTGAACTTTCAACCCCCGGTTTAAAAGACCGGTGCTCTAACCGATTGAGCTATGAGATTGTTTTAAAGTCGTGAATAGTCAATAAGCAATTCGCTTCGCTTGTCAATTTTAGAATTCACATTCTTTGTAATCTCAGAAGGATTCGAACCTTCAACCTTCGGTCCCGTAAACCGACGCTCTATCCAATTGAGCCATGAGATTTTCTCCTTTGGGTATCTCCGGGAATCGAACCCTGTTCTCCGGTTCCACAGACCGGCGCTTTACCAAATAAGCTAAAGAAACCATAAAAAAAGCGCCTCTTTTCGGGAGGCGCTTCATATATTTAAACGTAAGAGATCATTAGCTGACCCACGTATATAAGCACCTTTTATCCACAATTTCACTTTCAAGAATACATGCAACACCTGTCGGCTTCTGTCCGAATAGTCTTGAATATTGATTGAATATGTTGTGTAACTGTTTCATTTTATTTTTGTTTGTTTCTAAATTATTTTTAACTGAATCCTGAAAACCTGTTGCTTTCAATTTTCGGTTGCAAAGTAAATATGAATTTTTGGAATCCGCAAATAAATTTTCAAATTAAAATACTGATAATCAATTTGTTATGCACTATTTTTAGCATAGAGAATTTCTGTCCGCAATATTTTGCAGATATCTTAATTACCTAAATGACTGTCT
Source organism: Chryseobacterium sp. NRRL B-14798 (assembly GCF_050470705.1). Lineage (NCBI taxonomy): Bacteria > Pseudomonadati > Bacteroidota > Flavobacteriia > Flavobacteriales > Weeksellaceae > Chryseobacterium > Chryseobacterium sp. NRRL B-14798. The sequence goes on from NZ_JBFLUL010000005.1 coordinate 4,338,896, forward strand.
CTCACCGGGTTGCTTATCACTCTATTTTATCGTATTAAAGTTTCATTGTTAATTAAAAATTTTTCATGTTTATGGTTATTTTTTTTCATTCTAAATAATTTCTGACCTAAAAAACAAAAAACGCCTCGGTTTTCCGAGGCGTTTCTGTTGTATTTTGATTAATTTTTTACAAGTTTACAGTAAATAATTTCCAAAGTCAGCACATTTCGCCTCATTCCATATCACCTCATCATATCCGAATAATCCTTTGTTAGAAGGACTTTCGCATAGTTCTGCATTGATATGTGCTCTTTGTATTGTCATAATTTTCTGGTGCAAAGATAAATCTTTTTTGATATTATTTTATAATATTCACAATTTCGGGAAAGTTTTAGATAAGCAAAGGGATGTAAAGGAATCAATTAAAAATTGATTTGATAAAGCTGAATTTTCTTTAATTTTTAAATTCCTGAATCTTTAAAATTTAATTCCTGAACATTTTATTTCTTGCTGTTTTGAATCTCGAAATGTCCTTTAGAATCACGTCATCACCGGGATTAAAATATTTCAGTTCATTGACAATTTCTGAGCGGGTATCTACTTTTTCCGCGATGATTTCATAGGCTATATTTCTGATTGCGGCCTGTAATTCCGGATCTTTTTTGAATTCATACTTCATGGCTTCCAGGTAAGTGATTTTTTTATAATCCGGAGTCTTCTCATACAAATCTTTTATTTCTGATTCCAGCTTTTTAACATCAAAAATATTGGTAAAATAGTTATTCAGACAGTTGAAGGCATCTTTATCCTCTTCCCATCCCTTCAACAATATTTTCTGCGCTTCCTCCGGCTTTTCCATTTTCTTACGGTATACCAAAGAAGCTTTCACCATCTGACTATTTCCTGTATAATCATCTGCAACGATCTGATAATAATAATGGGCATTTTTAAGATCATTTATTTCTTTGTAAAGATCGCCCACTTTTTCTTTCTGCTCCATTTCTTTATAAAGCTCAATAGCTTTTTTATGCTGTTTTGCTTTTTCATAGCAAACCGCAGCATCGGATTTATTATTCAGTTTTTTAAGATATACTACCGCTGCTTCATTATAAAGCCCTCCATTTTCAAGTGTTTTTGCACCTCTGTAATTATCCTGCAGCAGGTTCATATAGACTCTTGCTGCCTTTTTGTAATCTTTTTCGGCAATGTATTTTTCGGCAAGCTCCTCATATTTACTGCGAATCCTGTCGAAAAGTGAATTTTCCAGATAGAAACTGCCGCTTCTGCTTCCTTTTCTTCCTGCGGAATTTCTGTTGTTCTGCTCTTTATCTTTTAAAGAAGTGATCACCAGAAGAATGATGAAAGCAACCACCAGGAAAATGGCTAATGTACCCATCACACTCCAGAAGCTTTCATGGAATAACTGGGCAACAATTCCGACAACCTTAAACATCGCCAGCAGCACGAATGCTGCCATGAATTTGTCTATAAATTTCTGTCTATTCATAATCATCGGATTTTAAAATGGTTTTATCTTCCCTGAAAAGACGATAAAGGAGCAACAGCACACAAATTACCAGAACCCACACAAACCAGTTGTATCCAAACATCTTGACCAGCGGATAAAATAAGTACACAAGCATGGCTAAAAGGATAGCAATTAAAATAACCTTCACCCAGACAGGGACATTATCACCACCCACATTCAAAGATTTATTTTTAAACAGGAAAGAATACAATCCTACTCCCGCAATCATCAGAATCACCATATACAGGATGTCCGAGACAGGAGCCTTTTTTTCCAATGGTGTACCTTCCGTACCTATTGCCTTTACTTTAGCTTTGTCAATGGACGCCGAAGACGGATCCATCATATCTAACGTCCCGTAAAGTTTCCCTAATGAATCAGCCATTAACGCCTTTCTCTTTTTCAGAAGATATTTTACAACATCACCATTCACAGGCTTTCCTTTGGTGTATTGCTTTAAAGAATCTGAAATTTTACGTTTCAGGTTTTCTGTTTTCTGTTCTAAGTGTTTTGTAATTTTTTTGGTGTAAATGATTTTAAGAGAATCTCTGCTCTGTTTTTCTTTATTGACAAGCTTTTCAATATCCTTTCCTATTTCGCCGACCTCTCTGCCGCCAGCTTTTTTATAATTCTCCTTGTCTTTTTTTGTTTTGGATTCTATGATTCCGGCGTGAATAAGTTCCTGGGATAATCCTTTTCTCTCCCGATGATACATAGAATCTATCTTCAGATCAATCTCAGAGGTTCCGGACTGGAAAGCGATCATATCTGAAGGAGCTCTTACCGCATTGTTTTCAATAGTTCCTGATGAAGGACCTGTTTCTTCCTGTACTGAATCACTTTTATCAGAGGGCAAGGCAACCCTTAACACGATCGCTGCAATAATGAGTGCCCAGAATACCCTGCGGAAATTTTTTGTTCCTGCACTTTCATTTTTTCCATTGGCGCCCCGACCAAATAATACTTCCAGCCATGTAAATTTAGCAAAACCATCTCCCCGGGAAGTTCCCATAACATCAAGAGAAACGCCTAGTTCTACTGCGCGTTCGGGATACTTTTCAATATACTGTAAATATTTTTCTATTTCTTTTTTGTTCCCTGCCATTACTTTTTTAAGGTCAAACGGCAGATTGTTCATCCATTCTTCTTCGGTTTGTTTGGGCTGTAATGTTTCCATAACCTGTTCATCATCCACTTCAACCGTATAGCTTTCTATTTTTTGAGGAATTGAAACACCATTCAATGGTTTTCTAATGGTTTCTTTGATCATTTCCGGTTGTTGAATCAGAGAAAGCCAATCAATTTCTTCAGACAGTTTTACCAGTCCGAATTCAGGATGCATAATCAGAAAACGGGAATCAAGCTGAGCCCAGTCTTCGGTGTTTATTTTAGGATAAAAGATGGTATTTTCCGGGAGGAAAAGTCTGTCGTCCACACTTTGAAAGTACGCGTTTCTGCCTATTTCCTGTGGAGCATGATCTTTAAAAACAAGAAAACACCCATACAGCACATTGGGACGATCAGCCGGAATCGCAAAAGACTGTACCTGATTTAAATGAATTCCCAGCGTTTCCATTTCCTGAAGCCACACCACAGGCGAAGAGCCTCTGATCAAAAGTCCTTTTTTAGGATAGCTGTTTTTCGGGAAAGGTTTTATTCTAAGCTCCATAATCCACAATCTGTTCTATAAACGGTTTTAAAAACCTGTCACACATATCATCCATTGTTCTTACTTTCAACAGGGCATGTTCCGGAAGATAATATTCTGATCCTCCAAATTCTGTATAGGTAGCCAGCGAGAGAAATCCTCCCAATGTAGAAGGAATGAAGAATTCTTCAATACTCTTGTTACTGCTTCGGAAAGTCAGCATTCCCCGTGAATCGGTAATAATTTCGCTTCCATCAGGAAATGTAAATTTATTTTTATTCTGCTCTGCAAAGATTCTGATGTCATATTTATTTTTGGAAAAGTTCAGTGTATTTTCAGAAGCACTGTATAATTCATTTCCGGAAACGACCAGATTTTCATGCTGATTAATTCCGATTTTATTGAAATTATTGATGATCTTCAATCCGCTTCCTTTAAGCTTGGCGACTTCGGCTTCGGCTTTTATATTATTTTTTTCAAATTCTTTCTCCTTTCCGGTAATAGGTTCTACGGAAATATTTCCATCAATATTAATTTTGTAATGGGTAACATTATCAGGATGATGGAGATAAAAATTCCGTCCGAAATAAATCAGCTGAAAATATTCCGGAATATTCATTCCTGTAAGGTTTTGGTCGGAATACTCTCCTGTATTAAGATTTAACTTTGAAATCAGTTTCTGATCAGACTGATACTGACATAAAATAAAGTGCTGCTGCCTGTTTTTTGACAAGGCAAACTGTCCTTTGGGTTTTATGGAAATTTTATCAAACAACACTTCACAGCCATGATGGGTTTTATAATAATCATAGGAATGTCTGTCATAATAGTTATCGGAAAGATAAGTCTTCAGCAATTGTTTTTTTGAACTCAGAATGAAAAACTCTCCGTCATATAGAAACTTAGCAATTTTATTAACGGGTGTCGGGAACAAGATCGGATAGTTTTGCGGAAGATCTGTTTTCTTTCCGTTAAAGTTTTGAACGGATTGTTTTTGCTGCGGTGGATTGGCCCACAGTTCCTGCAATGGAAGTTTTATTTTCTGGATATGCTTTCTTGCTCCTTTGTGATGTTTGTAAAAATTGATTTCACCATCTGAGGCTGTCGTTACCAAAAACTTCAGCAGGTCCCTGTTCTGATGTACAACCCGCTGAATCTTCTCATCAGCCATGTTATCCTGATGGGTAATGAAAAAAACTTCAATATCCTTTTCTGAGTGATTTTCATTAAAAAACTTCTCCAGTGCTTCTGAAACTTCCAGAACAGCACTTACCTGATTAAGATTTTCCACTACTTCTTCCACTTTGTTCAGCGCAATGGGAGTAGCAGCCTGTCCTAAAGCGAAGATTTTACATTCAGAATGGGCTTTTGGGTGTTTGACAACCGCTATTGCCGAGGCATAAGCTAATACTTTTGGAGTTCCCCAGTTTCTGAGAGAAGTGTCAATAAGGATAATTCTTTCAAAAATATTTTCTTCAGGCGGAATTTCTCTTTGCATATACAATGCCTCGTTATTCGCAACACGATTCATAAAGACATCATCTTCGTTGGCAAATTCGGAAAGAAGCATCCGGTGGAAATCACCTTTGTTGGTCATGTCAGAAATTCCTCCGATAGGCTGTTCACCGGGAGAAAGATGGCGCATGGGAATTTTCAGCCCGCTCCATATTCTTTTGATCAGGCTTCCTATCTGAAAGGTCTTTGGCTCATCAGTTAATTCTTTGATAAAGTCTTTATCCGTATCTGCTGTTGTTTCTTCTTCTACTACCTCATCATCCAGTTCCGGCTCATCAACCAGTCCTTTCATGGCATCAATGATAGACTGTACTGTAGGAAATTTTTCATTCAGATTCAAAGCACTCAGATCTTTGTTTAAAGCTATTGAACCTTCGTCTTGTTTTTCTGCACTGATCTCTAGTTCCTGCGGTCGTTTATAATAGATCTTTAAATAAATATCCGCATGAAGAGAGGCCACCCTGTTATGGCTATTGCTGAACAAAGTCTGGAGCAATACAATTCTGTTCTGTTTCTGCTTATAAACTTTGGGAAGTGATTTTATTTTTTCAAGGAATTCAATTTGCTTTTCCGCGTTGAACTCAAAATCTTCTCCGCTATAAAACTCAGCTGTACGTCTTAACGGGCCTGCAAAGTCCGTATATCCATCCTGCATCGCATACAAAACCATAAGCAATGCCCCGAACGCAGGCCATCCCTGCGGCTGAAGCTCTTTCAGTATCTCCATTAGATAAGGCCTGTAAGCTATGGCTCCTACTCCGGGAATGGAGAGGAGATTGTTTTCATGATAACCGGAATCACCGGGAACATCTTCATCAGTTTTCCATTCCCAAAAATAATTTTCATAGGACTGGAAATAAGCCTTTAATTCCATTCTCTTGATTTTTCAGTAAGGCGGAATGAGCTTAGGGACAGCGGACGGAAATCTGTATCCTGTATGAAGAGATCATTTCCATTTTCGTCCCACAGCAGCCATCCTTCCTGTTCTTCATTATATTTCTGCTGTAACAGCATACTCAAATTTTTAAATTCAAAATCCAGACCTGCAGGTAATAAATGTCTGTCCTTTGTCCAGTAGGTCTTTCCGGGAAAGCTCAATAATGGAGTTCCTATAAACAGGGCTTTATCCCCCATAACGGTCCATTTTATTTTTTCAAGCTTAAACTTCGGTAACGCAGCGATACTGTCTTTAATATCGGCGATGTTGCTCAGCAAAGCGATAACCGGATGTTCTTCATTGCTTTCTTTTAGTTGTATCCGAACCTGTTCATAAATCCCAAAATAGTTTTGGTTTGAAGGTGGAAAACTAAGCTGCAATGCTTTGTCTATCGGAATCCAGAGCAAAGCTGTCCGCATTTTTTTGCTTGGAACCAAAGCATCTTTTCTGAATAAAAGCCCATCACGAAGTTCATACAGAATAAAGTCCGGCAATTGTTGTATTTCCGGAGCTGCCGTCTGTTCCTCGGTAAAGCCTTTCAGCCAGACCGTATCGTCATCGATGGCCATCTGAATATTTTTCCAGTCTCTGATCGAGCCCAGAAAATCTTCATCTGCCCGGGGAATTTCTGCCCGGAATTCTTTTAAACGCTTTGAAGAATCTTCTGCCATAAGCTTTCAATTTCCTGCTGAATATATTGTTTCTGTTCCGGATTTCTGATCCAGTCGCAACGGGTCTGCAGATATCTCAATTTATCTTTAATCACATTTTGCTCTTCAAAGCTCAGCATTCCGCCATCCCATTTCTCCACCAGAATTTTTACGTCTTTCATGACTTCTTCAGGGTTGGGAGTTTTGTTCTGCATAGCCTGAGGATGAGAATCCGGATGATTATCTTTCTCAATCGTTCTGTTGATAATTCCTTCCAGAATTTCAATCTGTTCTTCTGTATCCCAGATATGTTTCAAAACCCATAGATCGGAAAGTACAGCTTCTTTTCTTCCGCAGATCAGTGCACTTGCAGCAATCAGATTCTGAAGTTTCACCGCTCTACGGTCGGAAATGGCAATACCTGTATTTCTAAGGTTCATAATGGTATTCAGATAGACTTCATAGATGGGTTTCAGATCTATTGTTTTGCACAGCTTCTGAAGTTGTCTGATCTCATCAGCATGAATTTCCGGAATTTCCGTTTCTTCTTCATTTTCCAGCTTTCTCCCTGCCAGAAGAACTTGCTGCAAAAGTTCAGGATTCACATAGTCTACACTGATTCTTACCAGAAAACGGTCAAATAATGCATTCAATGCTTCATCTTCCGGAAGAACGTTACTTGCTCCCACAAACATCAGTGCAGGTAAGTGCTTTGTTTCTTTTCCTCTTTTAAAAATCTTCTCATTGAGTGCCATCAAAAGGGAGTTCAGAATAGCAGAATTGGCATTGAAGATCTCATCCAGGAAAACCATGGAAGCCTCGGGCATCATTCCTTCCGTATTGGTAAGAAGTTCCCCTTCTTTCAGTTTTCTGATATCAAAAGGTCCGAAAATCTCGTTGGGTTCTGTAAAACGGGTTAATAAATATTCAAAGTTTTTCCCGTCTTTCACGGTTTTTGCCAGGGTTCTGACAATGGCTGATTTTGCAGTACCCGGAGGACCGTATAAAAAGGCATTTTCTCTTGCTAAAAGGCAGATCCCCAACAGATCTACGACATCATTTTTGCCTACAAAAGTTTCTTTTACGTAGTTTAGAACTGTATTAAGCTGATTTATATTCTGGTTCATTGACTTAAAAAATTAAAATTTCCACCATTTTTTCTTTTGGGGTTTCTGTTCTTCTTTGCTTTCTGCCTGTTCATTTCTTTTGCTGAATGAAAAGGCCATTCTCTGATAAGGATCTTTGATATCAAAGTACAATTGAGATCCATCATCAAGAGTAAGTGCATCCATGATCTTATTTCCATCCCTGACCAGACTTTGTGAAACATCCTGTTTATTGAAATGATGTCTGATCAGATCTCTTTCATCGGAAATTCTTGTAATAATATAGGGTGAATCCCTGGTTCCATCTCCTGTTTTTTCAAGGCATTCAAAAATAAGCTGTGCTATTGTCATTTCAATACTTCGTCCTTTATCTTCGCCCAGTTCTTTGTACGCAAAATATTTATAAATATGGGCTCTCGGACTCAGCAAAATATTGACGTTTACATATTGTATAACCTCTTCAAACTTTCCTTCATTGAGTAGATCCTGCATGTTTTCAATATCTTCCGAATAGGGATCATATTCAGGATCATTGATTACTAACTCACGGCATTTCAGGAACGTTTCTTTGGTGGGGTCCGCTAAAAATTCAAATACTTTCTCATACGTTTTCATTATTATCTTCGGTTATAGTTTTTAGTTCTCGCCAGAATGTGTCTTTGTGCATTCCAAATTCGGCAATCAGTTGTTTATTGATAAACGGAATTTCTGCCAGTTTATCATCTTTTTTTTCAACAATTCTTTCCAGATAGAGCTTTCTGTAGGTACTGTCTTTCAGTTCTTCAGGCCAATTTACGTTTTTCAGATCAAGATCATATCCTATTCCGGAATAGTGAAACTGTGTCAGAATATTTTTCAGCATAGGGATTAAAGCATCTTCGGGATCCACAGTATGTAAAGCAGTCATTACCTGTGGCAAAAATCTGAGTGACATATCTGCGGATAAGATAGAAGGAATATCCCGTGTTCCTTTGAATCCGGGAATAAGATTTTCAATATCCTTTTCTGTATTTTCTCTGATGAGATAAAGCTGTGCGCTGTAATAGAGAACCTTGGCGGCCCATACGGCTGTCTGTTTGTTACAGATTAAACGGTCTGATAAAAATTCAAGTCTTTCTTTTTCGAATTCTGTTTCAAAATAATCTCCTGCTTCCGCCTCTTCCTGAGGGGAGATTTGCTGTAAGCTTGAAAAAAGAGTAATACATTCTTCCTTACGAAGCAAAAAGATCGTGTCTAAAAACGGTGACTTGGTTTCCATGATCTAACAAAAATAAAATTATTTCGGTGAGAATAAAACTTTTGTGAGGAAGATTCTTGTTAAATATGGAATTAAAGTGTTGGAAAACGCAAAGATGCAAAGGTTATAAGCATTATGCCGTTTTTAAGGTGCAAGAAAATCTTACAATCTAAACCTTATAGGTTTTAAAAACCTATAAGGTTTGAAATTACGTATTCATTACTACTAAAGATTGCTTCGGCGCTAAAGCTCCTCGCAATGACTTACTGTGATACAATTTCAATGATATTATTTTCCGGATCAAGGATCACGCTTTCGTAATATCCGTCTCCAGTGGTACGTGGTTCTCCGGCAACGGTGTATCCGTCTTTTCTCAGCATTTCTGTAAGCTCGTCTACTTTATCTTTGCTACCAACAGAAAATGCAAGATGGATAATCCCATACTGTTGAGATTCGTAAGAGTTTTCAGTTTCTCTGATATCCGGTCTGGTCATAATTTCAAGGCGACAGCCGTTCTCAAAACTTAAAAAATAGGATTGAAAATTTTTAACAGGATTGTGATACTTTTCATTGGAAACGGCTCCGAAATATTTCTGATAAAACGCTCTGGATATTTCCAGATCTTTCACCCAAACAGCGATATGTTCAATTGTCATAGTTTCAATTTTTACGGTTTGACTGTTGCAAAAGTAGCCGCTGGCCTTTAACGATACCCGCTCCACATTATTCTTTTATTGTTCTGTATTTACCAGGTGACATTTTGAATTATACAAAAGACTTTAATTAAAATCTTATTTAAAGCATTTATTGATAAGATCTTATACTGTCTGTAAATGAGAGAAGGCTTCATTGTTTCCATTTTCGTAATGGCTGAAACAAACTAAAAGTTATTATCTTTGTCCCATTCAAAATAACATTATGAGTATTCACATCAGTGCAAAAAAAGGAGAAATTGCCAAAGTAGTATTGCAGCCGGGGGATCCGCTTCGTGCACAGTATATTGCTGAAAATTATTTAGAAAATGCTAAACTGGTAAGCAAAACCAGAGGAATTTTTTATTATACAGGTCTTTATAAAGGGAAGGAAATCACTGTAGGAGCAAGTGGAATGGGTTTTCCAAGTATCGGAATCTATTCTTTTGAACTGTTCACAGAGTATGAAGTAGACACGATCATTAGAATCGGGACTTGTGGTGCTTACAATACAGATCTTCAACTTTTTGATATTTTAAATATTGACAAAGCTGCCAGCGAAAGTACGTACGCCAAATATGCATGGGGAATTGAAGATGAAATCCTTTCTCACCAGGGGAATATCTTTAATACCATCAACGAAACGGCTAAAGATTTATCATTGAATGCTAAAGCCATCAATATCCACAGTAGTGATATTTTCTACAGAAAAGATCCTGCTACTCCTGAAATTGCTACCAAATATAACTGCCCTGCAGTAGAAATGGAAGCTTTCGGTTTGTTTGCCAATGCTCAGTACTTAGGAAAAAATGCTGCGACTATTCTTACGGTAACGGATATTATTCCTACCCACGAAAAAATCTCTGCTGATGAAAGAGAAACAGCTTTGAATCCAATGATGGAGCTGGCTTTGGAATCGGCGATAAAGAGTTTATAAGAGCCAATACATTATAAGAAAAGAGCTTTACTTCATCAGTAGAGCTCTTTTTTATAGTCTGAAAAAATTTCTGGCCGTTTCTGTGATCTCGTCTGCGACTTCGGAAATGCTGATCTTCTTCAGGTGGGCAATCGTTTGTGCTACATAAGGTAAAAACGAAGGTTCATTTCTTCTGTTCTGCATTCCGGGCATATTTTTCGGAAGCATAAAGGGAGCATCGGTTTCAATCATCATTCTATCAAGAGGTACATATTTTATGACGTCTTCCAGATGTTTAAATCTTTTGTCATCACTTATGGCTCCGGTAAATCCTAAATAAAATCCTTTATCCAGATATGTTTTTGCTTCCTCCAATGTTCCGGTAAAGCAATGTACAACGGCTTCGGGTAATCGGGTAAGGTATTCATCCGTGATGTCATTAAACTTTTTAAATGCAGCTCTTTCATGAAGGAAAAGTGGTTTATTAACTTCTATCGCAAGCTCCAGCTGTGCTTTATAACATTTTTCCTGGATCGTTCTCGGAGAGAAATCACGGTCAAAATCCAGCCCGCATTCGCCTACTGAAACCACATGATCCTGCTTTAATAGTTTTCTGAGCTCATCAATACTTTGTCCATTAAAAGATTTGGCATCATGGGGATGAATTCCGGCTGTTGAAAATAAAATTTCGGGATATTCTTCGGCAATTTCAGAAGATTCTTTACTTCCTCTTACGCTGGTTCCGGTGAGAATCATATGCTCAACTCCGTGATCCAAGGCACGGTTGATAATTTCTTCGTGTTCATTATAGAACTGTTTATTGGTCAGATTAATGCCAATATCAATGTACATATTCATTTGTTTTTACTTTTTTATACCCGGTTGATTTTTTTGATCCGAGTGATTTATTTTGCAAAAATAGAGATCTGCTGCGCAGTGTTTTTACGCAGTAAAAAGAATAGAAAAAGATAAAGGATAGATATATGCTTCTTAATCGTCTGAAAGACTTTACTTCCCACAGATTTCGCAGATGACACAGATACCTGTTGTATTTATTCGTTGATAAATTTTTCAAGAAAGCCGATCAGCTTTGTTCCGCCGTGGCTCCAGCGGATTCCGTGGCCTTCTTTTTCCCGGACTTCAAAGACCAGCTCATGTTTGTAATGAAAAAAAACATTCCACCAGGTTTTATTGTCAAGAATTTCACGGATTTTTGCCATGACCTTCTCCTGTTTCTGTTGATTGTTTCCTTTTATTTCGCCCCAGAAATCGTCATCCATTCTTCCAATGTGTTTTTCCCAGGCTCTTTGTGCAATGGTAATTTCGTTATTGAAAGGTTCCAGACAGGCATTAATCAGCATGTTTTTCAACGGTGGAATACCATTTTCATCGCGGATGCTTGCAGAGGTTAATCTTTGTCCTAAAACATTCAGCCAATGTTCAAAAGGAATAGCTTCCATCGATGCGGCTTTTACCTCATCTGAACCATTACTTTCAAGAATAGCAATAAATTTTCCAAAGCTTTCCTGCCTGTCAATGATTATTTCTTCATTAAAATAAGGCAGCTGCCATTCTAAAGTATTCTGCTTAAATCCATGAATATTTTCCTCCAGAGTTTCCAGGTGTTCTTCTGCTAAAAGAGCTTTGTATTTACTTTTCCATACTTCTGAAAACAGTGGAATATAAGGTTCAAATATAGTCATACTTACTTTGTTTTGATAAGATTAACAGAAAGATTTTCTTCACTGATCAAATAACCGATAAGATTGAACCATTCTTTGCAGTGATCGAGAATCCAGGCATCTGAGGAAATAACGATGGCTGAACTTTCCGCCAGAAATTTATCAGGATTAAACTGAAGATCAGCTTCCCAGTTGAGTTGATTCTGCCCGGCATATTCAAGAACAAGTTGCTTGATTCTTCCACTGTTGGAAACCGGTTGATCAAAAATCCATACAAGTTTCTGAATATGATTTTTCCTGTAAAAAGAAGCAATCAATTCAACTGCTCTTAAGGTTTGATTAACTCTTTTATAAGTTCCATGCACGCCTGAAAGGTCACGGATACAGCCATCCAATCCTTCAAAAACATAAGCTTCAGAAAGCAGACTTTCCAATAAAATAATAACATTGAAACCATCAAGATATATTGTTTTCTCTTTTAAATCTGAAATATCAACATGCTTCAACTGTCTGTTGTGAAGCTGTGCATCAGATGCCGACATTCCTCTCAAAGCTTGTATCTGACGGGTTTTCAGACGGTACCTGTTACCGACGAGATCCGAAGCCGCTTTTTCCGGGTAATCTCTGCTCAGCAGGTACTGCATGTCTTCAACGGCCAGTTTCAGCTTACTGATCTGTTTCTCTGAACCGAATAAAGTATCATCGCCGGTATTTTTTCCACGGTTTCTGTTATTCATGTTCAAAAATAAAGTTTTTGGTGGATGTTAGAAACCACCCCGTCAAAAATTCTTTGAATTTTTGACACCCCTCCAAAGGATGGGAATTTCACACCTTTGATTGTTAAATTTGTCAATGATATCATTTTTCTCATTCTGAATTGGGATCTGTTATATTTTCTACAACAAAAGAGATATTTTATACAACGCCGTGATATTTATTAGGAATAAGTTTGCAAAGACTTAAAAAATACCTTTATGAATACACTGAAAAAATTATGTTATCTGTCTGCAGCGGTGCTGTTATCAGCGTCTTTCGTTTCATGCTCAAGCGATGATAATGAAATCATTATTGAACAGCAGACTCCCTCACAAGTACTGTCTTCTACGCCGTGGGAAACTACCGGAGCTAAAGATAAAAACGGAAATAATGTTGCCCTTACTGATGCCAGTGTAGCCGGATATGTAGGGTTTGCTTATTTCAAGGCAGACGGAAAGTTTGCGATCTACAACCTTACAGATGTATTGAGATCTATGGGAACATGGTCTGTAGATGCTCAGGGTAAAACAAGAACTATTGCTGCATTAAACCCGGATGGAACCACTATTTTCACCCGTGATGTTGAAATTCTTGTGTTGAACAGAAATGAATTCACCTACAGAATCCGTCCTAATTCCAGTGATCCGTCTGTGTATTATGATATTATCCATACGAAAACTTCTCACGCTGAGCCAACGAACGGGCAGCTTACTTTAGCTTCTACTCCATGGGAAACAACAGGTGCCAGAGATAAAAGCGGAAATAATGTTGCTCTTACTGATGCCAGTGTAGCCGGATATGTAGGATATTCTTACTTCAAAGCTAACGGAACTTTTAAAATTTTCGGTTTAAATGATATACTGCGATCTGAAGGAACATGGTCTATTTCTCCTGATGGAAAGAAGAGAACGCTTACGACTCCAACTTTTACGCGTGTTGTGGATATTCTGCTTTTGAACGAAACAACATTTACTTACAGAATTACCCCAGATGCGGCTAACCCAGCTGTATTTTACGATATTATCCATACAAAGGTCAACCATAAGGAACCTTTGTAATGATTATTTTTTTTATAATAAGGAAGAACCTGCTCAGTAACGGGCAGGTTTTTATATGTTTTAATTAAAGGAATGTTCCGTTAGTAACTTATCATTTGTATTCTTCCCACCATTTTTTCCAGTTTACTTTTCCCAGCTGATCCAGATTTACTTTTTCCCCGATCATCGGAAGGGTAACCGGGATATTGTTTTCTTCAGCATGTTTTGAAGCCAGCTCTAAAGGTTCGTACCAGATATGCTGTGCAAGCTTGAATTTGGAATTGTGTACCGGGATAAAGTTTTGGGCTTTTAATTCTTTTATTTCTTTCATCAGCTGGTCCGGCAATGTATGGATATAAGGCCACTTTTCGTTATACTGCCCATTTTCCATTACTGCCAGATCAAATGGCCCGAATTTCTCTCCGATTTCTGTAAAATGATTTCCATAACCGCTGTCTCCTCCTAAAAACAGATTTTTGGAAGGCGTTTTTAAAACGAAGGAGGTCCAGAGCGAGATATTACGGTTCAGTAATCTTCCTGAAAAGTGTCTTGCCGGAGTAAGCGTGAGTCTGAAGCCTTCTGCAATGTCTATACTTTCCCACCAGTTCTTTTCAATGATTGTATCAAATGTCCAGCCCCAATATTCAAAATGCTGTCCGGTTCCCAGTCCGCAAATGACTTTTCCTACTTTATCCTTTAATTGCTGAACGGTTTTATAATCCAGATGATCCCAATGATCATGCGAAATAAGAAGGAAGTCAATCTCAGGCATATGTTCCGGTTTGTAATAATCGGATCCCTGAAAAGCTTTTATTGAACCCGGCATGGGAGAAGCATTTCCACTGAAAACAGGATCTATTAAGAATGTCTTTCCATCAACTTGTATGAAATAGGAACTATGTCCAAACCATATCAGCACATTTTCATCCGGTTGAAGATTTTTAAGATCAGTCTCTACAAAAGGGAGCGCTGTTTTGGGTGATGTGTTTTCTATTTTGCACAGGCTTTGAAGGAGTAATTTCGTCATACTCTCTCCTTCTAACAGTGCCGGGGTTGTCAATATATTCTGAAACCGGCCGTTAAGATAATTGGGCAGTGTACTGAAATATTCTTTTCTTTTTTCATCGGGAAACTGTCCCAACTGCTTTTTTAAACTTTTCATTTATTTTATTTTAAATCCAGCCCGGTTTCTAAAGAAATGCTCTTTATCTTATTGGGGTGTGAAACTTTACTATAAAATAAATATAAGCATAAGATTCTGAGATGTGAAAATAAAGGATGTGGAAATTTTAATTCTTTATGATTTAATGAAACCTATTCTTAAAAAATCCATTTAACCAGTCCAAGCACAAACATTCCTAATACTGCGCAACCTATTATCATTGCAGCAAAAGTCTGCGCAAATTCTGTCCAATACTTTTTTTTATCGAAAGTAAAATCACTGGGGTTGATATAATAGACGTCATATACCAAAGGATCTATGCGCAAATCCGGCCGAAAATGTACAATTCCCTGGATATATCTTCTTCGTAGAGCTTTTAAATTTCCGATATAGTAGCTGTAACCGGCATCAGTTCCGTCAAAATCTACATCTGCTGCCGAACCATTGTGCTTTACATTCAATACATAAATCTTGTTTCGTGGGCTGATACTTACATCATATACATCCGGAAGGTTATATTTTTCCAGATCATGATAAAGAATTTGATCTATTGTTCCATCGGCTCTTTCGTAATGAATTCCTTTATCATCAACCTGTATCTTTCGGACTACTCTTTTTCTGATTCTCTTCTGATACCTGAAGAAACGGTATAAACCAAAAGCAAGAGCCGGATAGTATAATATTGCCACAATAATAAATATGAACAGTTTATCACTCACCACAACGGGTAATCCCAATACCAGCAGAAATGCCGTCAACAATAAAAGCACTCCAAAAGTCCTGGTTATCCAGGTCATGAAGCACCATGTTTCAGATGTTAATGGCAAAAAATCTTTTCTTGAATCCTCTTGCATCTGTTTAATATACGAAAAAAGTAAATAATACAAAAGAGCCACAGCAGCACCATGACTCTTTTTACCAAATTGAAAATAAGATATGATTATTGAAACTATGAAATCGTATAGGTCTTTTCTGTAGTGGTATTGTAGGTATCGGAAATCACATTGTCTACAAACCTCCACTCTGCAGTAGAACTTCCGGTGGTAAATTTCACATGCAGATATCCTCTTTTATAAAGATTGGCATATTCCAGGTCATCAATCAATAATGAAAATGCCTGAGCCAGTTCTATTGCTTTTGCAGGATCCGAAGTGATTCCCAGATATCCTTCAAGACCGGGAGAAGAAACGGAACTGCAGGCAAGCTCTGTCCCGATAAATTTACCCTGTGCATCGGTAAGCTTTCCTAACCATGCATTGTGGGTATCTCCGGCCAGTACCACTACATTTTTTCCTGCAAGAACAGAGTAAAGCTGTTCTCTTTCCATGAAATATCCATCCCATGCATCCAGATTGTATGGTAAAGTCGTTGTGATTCTTGCAATTTCCTGCGGTGTCAATGTAGGATCCTGTTGTTGATGTCTTGTTTTAAGAATAATCAACTGAGTGATGGTATTCTGAAACACCTGCATAGTAGCCGGCTGTGCACTTCCATACTGTTTAATTTCCGCAAGAATCTGATTCAGCAGCATCAAAAGCTCTGCAGGAACCATCATTTTCGTCATTAAAATCTGTTGTCCAAGCACTTTCCATTTGGCTGTATCACCATTGATCTGGGCATTCAGCCATGACATCTGCTCGTTTCCGATCAGTTTTCTGCTGGTGCTTAAGAAATCTGTTTTAAACTGTGTCTGATTAAAACTTCCTGTATTATCAAGATAATCCGAATATTCCATTTGTTTATCCCTTGCAATCACCCTTGTATCCATCATGTAAAGGGAAACGATATTCCCGAAGCTGAAACTTCTGTAAATTCTCATATCTTTCCCTGTTTTAAGAGGAATATATTCGCTGTATGCCTGAAATGCAGCCATTTTTCTTGCCTGAAAATCTCCTTCGTTCGGCTGATGGTTTTCTGCTCCTGTTTTATAGGTATCATTGGCAAACTCATGATCATCCCAGACACAGATGAAAGGCTTTTTCTGGTGAAGAAGCTGAAGATTTTTATCTCCTCTGTACTGCCTGTATCGTTCCCTGTAATCATTGAGGGTAAGGATTTCCTTTGCCGGCTGATGCGCTCTTCCCAGCTGATTGGTGTAGGGGTTTGTTCCATATTGTCCAGGAGCATATTCATAAATATAGTCTCCAAGGTGTACGACAACATCTGCTTCAGATTTTGCAATCGCACCATACACATTGAAAAGTCCTGCAGGAAAGTTGGAACAAGATACGACAGCCATTTTTACTTCACTTACAGCATCAGATTTTGAAGGTAAAGTAAGGGTTTCTCCTGTTACGCTGACTTCCTTAGTTGTATTGTTATAGAATCTGTAATAATATTTTGTATTGGAAGAGATATTCTGTACATCTACCGCTATAGTAAAATCATTTACCAGTGCAGCATTTGCCTGACCTCTTCTTACTACTTCTGAAAAATTGCTGTTTTTACTGATTTCCCATGTAATCTCTGCATCTGTTCCTTTTGAATACCGGGTCCAGATAATAATTCCTGTTGCGCTGGGATCAAAACTTGCTACCCCGGATTCAAAACCTCCGTTTTGGAGATTATCGGGGGCATTTCCATTTTCAGTAAAATCGTCGCTGCAGCTTTCAATTAAAGGAGCTAAGAAAATTCCTCCGGCAGCCAATAGTGAATTTTTAAGAAACCTTCTTCTGTTGAGTGGATTGTTGTTTTCCATCATTACTTTTTTTGCAAAGCAACGGTATCCGGAGAAGACGGCTGTTAACTGTGTTTTAAATATATTTTATGATTTTTTAAACAAATGTTTAATGTTATGCATAAGAAATTAAATCATGACACATATTGCTGTAATGGGCAAACACAAAAGGAAACCTTTCCGGCTTCCTTTTTTAACAAGTTCCATAGAAGAAGCTTGTTTTCATCAAATATATTATTTAAGGTCTTCTTTTATTCTCCTAATTCCAGCTGGTTTCTGACCAAATTAAAATATTCTCCTTTTTTGGATACTAATTCCTGGTGGTTACCCTGCTCTACAACTTCGCCCTTTTTCAAAACAATAATATTGTCTGCACTTTTTACTGTGGATAAACGGTGTGCAATGATAACAACAGTTCTTCCCTTAAAAAATTCCTGTAAATTATCATGTATAATTTTTTCATTTTCTGCATCCAGTGCAGAAGTAGCTTCATCAAAGAAAATAAAATCCGGATTTTTATATACAGCCCTTGCAATAAGAATACGTTGTTTCTGTCCTCCGCTTAAATCATCTCCTGCGGCTCCTATTTTGGTATCAAATCCTAAAGGAAGACTTTGAATCATTTCGTATATATTGGCTAATTTACAGGCACTGATCAATAATTTTTCATCTGCGTCTTCCTGCATGGCAATATTTTCCCTTATGGTTCCGCTGAATATGTATGAGTCCTGAAGAACAACTCCACAATTGCTTCTCCACCAATCATGATTGATCTGAAACAGCTCTTCCTGCCCGATGTTCAGATCTCCTTC
Source organism: Chryseobacterium sp. NRRL B-14798 (assembly GCF_050470705.1). Classification (NCBI taxonomy): domain Bacteria; kingdom Pseudomonadati; phylum Bacteroidota; class Flavobacteriia; order Flavobacteriales; family Weeksellaceae; genus Chryseobacterium; species Chryseobacterium sp. NRRL B-14798. The sequence continues at coordinate 4,357,230 of NZ_JBFLUL010000005.1, forward strand.
TGAAGAAGGATAAAATCCCAGAAGAAGTTTGGATAATGTGGTTTTCCCACTTCCACTTTCTCCAACAATGGCAAGAACTTTCCCGTTAGGAATTTTAAAATTGATATTTTTTAAAACATAGGGCTGATGTCCCCCCGGATATTTGAACCATACATTATTTAAACTAATATCCTTACTCAGCAGAGCCTGATTTCCCTCTTTTAAATTAAGGTTTTCATCGGTTTGCTGTAGAATTTCCTGAACTCTTTTATACACTAAACTTGAATCCTGAAATGAGCGGAAAAACGCGACCAGATTTTCTATGGGTGCGGAAGCAATACCTATAATATATCCTATACTCAGCATCTCACCAACCGTCATTTTCCCAAGTGATACCCAATACACGCAAAAAAAGGTAGTTGAAAATATAAATAACTGTTTAATAATGCTGGTAACATTGGTTTGATAAATATCCAGAATAAGACTTTTTACTTTGGTCTTATATATTTTTTTCTGCAGCTCTTCCCACTTTGATATCCTTGAAATATGAGCATTACTAATTTTAACGGAAACCATCCCGGTAATCATCTCAACAAGATGATTTTTGCTTTCTGAATTTAATTTAAAGGCATAATAATCTATAATCCTTCTTTTATTATGAAACAAGTAAATCCATACAGTGGAAAAAACGGCAATTCCCAGAAATCCTAATGCTATATACCGGTTATATATTAAAAGCCTTATTATAAGTACAATCAGTAAAAAAACTGATAAAATATTCGATAACAATTGTCTGGTTAATAACTGTTCTATTTTTGACTGTTCTTCTATTTTCTGTAATAGGTCTGTATATAATCTGTTTTCAAAAAAAGAGACGGGAAGTCTGACTGTTTTCTGCAGCAAGTCATTCAGCATTTTAATGCTTACCTGTGAGCTAAAGTGTACTCCTACAAAATTCTGAAGGATATTGATGAGTATCTGCCCTCCATACAAAAGCATCTGAAATCCAAAAATTCCAATGATCACTTTTCCTTCTTTCGACTTCATTCCTTCGTCAAACATCTTCTGAATCAGCTGAGGAAAGATGTAGGAAATAACAGAACTTATTGTAATTAAAAAAATCAGCAGTCCAATTTTGAAATTTTGTTTTTCTAAAACTGAACGAATATAGCTTTTGAAAATTTTTAAATCCTGCCGTTCAAAAGGAGGTTTAAACTCAACAAACTCTTCTTTCGGGATTAATTGTAATCCAATCCCTTCGTTATCTGCGGACGAAATCCAAAGCTTTACAAACTGTTCTTTTTTAAGCTTTAGTCTGCCATATTTGGGGTCTGAGATATAATAAAAATTATTTTTGATTTTATAGAGTACAACAAAATGCTCCTGCTCCCAATGTAAAATGCAGGGTAAATGAACATCCTCGTTCAGTGTAGACAAAGGAACCTTAAAGGGAGTTGTATGAAAATACAGCTTTTTACCGGCATCATTAATATCTGCCAGAGTAACCCCGGAGCGGGTAACTTCAGTAAGGTTTCTCAGATATACCAGGTCACAATCTTTACCGTAATATTTTAGAATAATCTTAAGGCAAACCGGACCGCAATCCATCTGTTCTATTTGGGAATAAAAGGGAAATTTGTTGAACACAATAATAAGTTAAATTGTTATGCCTAGTGTTTTTAGCTTTTTAGTAAATTCTTCATCATTTACTAATTGCTGGTTATTGGATATTTTATCTAAATAATTTTCTATTATAATTTTCACTAATTTTTGCGGAGAACTTTTGATATGAGAAAAATTCTCGTTCAGATAATCTAAAAAATCTTCATCTTCAATTTTGTCTATACAGCGCATGGTTATCAGTAAATTTTCCTGATCGCCTGAAAATTCATTTTGCTTTAGCAGAGCATTAAAGATCTGCTGAAATATCAGTCTTGTTTTTTTCTCATCCTGCGAAGATTTAAGAATGGCGATATAAGAGTTGTTTATAATATGTTTTATCATCCCCTGCTTATCAATAAGGGGAAGATCTTCAGCCAGATTTTTGCAGCTCTCGTTTTCATGTTGGCTAAACATGAAAAAAGCCAATATCTTCATGACTTCTGTCTTATACCGCTCTTCATTTTGAGTACGTGCAAAAATTCTGATTTTATTAAGTGATTGTTCTCCAATAATTATGGCAAAATAAGGAAACGTGTTACTCTGAACTAAGGCACTTTCAATAGCCCTGTCAATATTTTCCTCTGCCAGTACAAAATCATTTTCCACGTAATTTTTATACGCAAGCAAAGCATAGTCTAAGCTTATCATCCCCTGATGAATAGGCTCTATGAAATAGGTATTCATACTTTGCATTTTTGAATAAAGGTAATTTCCTAAGGTAGTATTCCCTGTACGAAAAGCAGAAAGTGATTTTTCAGACAGGTTCATATAGTAAAACAATCCTGCCTGGATATCTTCCGGAATATCTTTTCTAAATTCTTCAATCAGATTTTCGAAAATATGTCTTGGTTTTTTCACCTCATATTCCCTGAATTCTACTGTTTTTATTTTGTCTAAAATTATTGTTTCCATACATCATCTATTAAGAAAGCACAGCTTGTTCATTAATATATCTCTGAAGAAGAATTCTGTCGTCAATATTAAATTTGAAGGAAGGACACGCCGGGATATTATCATACCAGTTTTTCGGACATGCTCCGCCACACAGAGGAAGGAATTTACAGCTTTTGCACCATGAGTTATTGTCCGGTATTTCATTAAACCAGTTTCTCATGACAACATTTTTGCTGTCTACATCTTTATCTTTCACAATGTTTCCGGCATAAAACTCAGAGTTATCATATTTTGGAGTGTACGGGATTTCCCAACATGTAGAGACATTTCCAAAAGCGTCAAATACTTCTGAGGTCTGGCTTACTACCATACAAGGTTTAGTAACTCTTTCAGGAATAATCTGTGTTTTAAATTTTGCTTTTGATTGCAGAAGCTTCATATAAACTTCTATTTCAAGCTCAGCAAATTCTTCTTTTGACACGCCTTTAATAGTAGCTTTGTTATCACCCCAGTCGTGGATGGGAGCAAGATAGAAACTTACGTGCTGAAGGATTCCTTCTGCTTCCAGATAATCAATAAAATCTATCACATTGTAGCTGTTCTCTTTATCCACATTACATCTGATATTGAAACTTGCTTCTTTTTGATATAATTCGGAATTAACAATTTCTTTGATATTTTTAATGATAATATCAAAACTGTTAGAACCATTTTTCAGATATCTTCTCTTATCATGGAATTCCTGAGTTCCGTCAATTGTGATCTGATATTCTGTAACCCTGTAATTTTTTACCAGTTTTTCAAAAAGAGAATATTTAAGGCTTAAAGCATTTGTAATAATTCTTGAAGAATATTTTAAATTTTTCTCTTCACAAAGGCTGATTAAACGGGTGGATAAATTAGAGATAGCCGAAAGACCTGTTAACGGCTCTCCTCCATACCATGTAATACTCAAATGCTCCAGATCGTTTGACAGACTTTCCATTTTAGTAATGATTCTGTCATAGGTAAGATCTAAAACTTCTTTTGACATACTTTTGTTAGTATGCAACTGGCCGCAATAGTGACATCCCAGCTGGCAGTTTCCTGAAGGCTGAATCACATAAGAAAGTGTTTTCAGATCCTGATGATCTACAGACATGATGTTATCTGAAAGGATTTCTCTTAACTCATCTTCAAACTCAGGTACATAAAATTCATTTTTTATCAGGTTGATAAAAATTTCTTCGGGAATCTGAGTGGTTTCAAGATTACATATTTTTTCGTATAACCCTTTTTTCACTTCAATGGATGTTCCGGAACGGGTAGAAAAAAGAATGACATGATCATCTAAAATTTCTTCGTTTTCTATGGTATGGATATATCTTGATAATTTGTATTTCATAATTATTTTATTTTAATATTAAATAGAGTAGCACGAATGCTACTCTACTTTTTACTTTAGTTGTAACTCCAACATTCGTTACCACTGCAAGTTTGTGTACCTCCGAATCCCCAGCAGTCATTCTGACTTGTGCACGTTGCCGCTAGTTCTAAAGGTAACTTACCTCCTTTGATTGTCTTTACTGAACTTTCGCTCATTCCCTGTAGCTTATTTTCAGTGATTTTTTTAGACAGTTCAAACAATTTTTTGTTTTTCATCACAATAAATCTTAGGTTAATTTTTTCTCTTGTAAAGTTTTAATTCCACACAAGACCCTGCAGAACATAAATTTGTGGAATCAGAGTTCTATTAGTTATAACTCCAGCAGCTGTTACCACTGCAAGTAGCTGTACCTCCGAATCCCCAGCAGCTGTTCTGACTTGTACAGTCTGCTGCTAATTCCAAAGGAAGTCTACCTCCTTTGATTGTCTTTACTGAATTTTCGCTCATTCCCTGTAGCTTGTTTTCAGTAATTTTTTTAGACAATTCAAACAATTTTTTGTTTTTCATGACAATAAATTTTCATGGTTAATAATTCTCCTGAACAGTTTTAATTCCACACAGGACTATACAGAATACAAATTTCTTTATGAAAAGCTCCAGCAATTAGGATCTACGTGCAGATCCGGCCTGCACCAACTACAGGTACATTGGCTACAATGGTAAGCGAGTAAGCCACCGGTAATAAATACAAGGCCCTCTTTTTGCAGTTTTTTCATTTTGACATTTGTGATTTTCTGAGAAATCATCTTAAGCTTTTTGTTTTTCATAGAAGTAAGTTTTTTATGTTTATTACGAATCTTAACTCTATAAAAATTAATCAAGCCTATGTGGGCGAATTATTGGTCAAAATAAGCCCAACAACTGTTTGATGCACATGGGCTGGTTCCATAACCCCAACATGCATTTGCACCGAAACATGCACAGTCTGATATAATCTCTTTTTGTATTCCTCCCTTAATAACTTCAACTGATTCTCTTTTCATTCCTGGGATTTTGTTCTCAGTAATTTTTTTAGACAATTCAAACAGCTTTTTGTTTTTCATCACAATAAGTTTTCATGGTTAATAGTTTGCTGAAAAGTTCTGGCTTCAGAGAAGGTTCAGTAAAAATTTTTATGAAAAGCTCCAACAATCATTCGTCGAGCAGATAAACGGACCACAGTATGTATTACAATCAGGATGTCCATAGCAATCTCCAGTAATATTCTTTCCTGCGTAGATTGTTAAAACTTCTTGTTTTTCTAATTTTTTGATCTTACCGAGGGTTATCTTTTTGGATAACTCCACAAGTTTTTTGTTTTTCATGGTTATTAGTTTTTAGTAAAAGTTGAAGGATTATAGTCGGGGGTTTTCATTTTGAGTTCTCCCCTTGTCTATATCTCCGGTATTCACCTTTTTTACTTTGTTGTTTCCGAATGTTTTGGATATGCTGAGTGATATGGATCTTAAATTTGATTGCGAAAGAGTTTCAATATATCCGTCATTATTATATAGTGTATTACGGGAGTTTGAAAGATTCAACAGATCTTTTACAGAAAGCTTGAACTTAAAATCTTTATAACTCTTTGAAACCTCAAGCTGATTATTGATAAAATAACCGTTTTTCTTATTAACTAATGTATATGGAGAGGTGTAACCAAAGTTATAGCTTATGTTCCAGCCTTTATTCCAAAGATTATTTCCACTAATTGTAACGGAAGAATTATTATACCAAGAACTAGGATGAACATCATAGATATCTGCATTATTGATATAATACATTCCTGTAGACAGATTGAACATCCATTTGTTTTCAAACAATGGTTTGTTATAGTTCAATCCCACATAAAGACGCTTTACATTACCTTCAAAGTTTTTGGGTCTTGTAATGGAAACATTATCTACAACCTCTGTATAAGGAAGAATAGGATTTTTTACAATTCCGAAATTACTTACAAACACCCAGGTTCTTTTTATACTGTAGCTCGCATTGAATAAATACATCTTTGCCACATTAAGGTCAGGATTTCCTGTTTCCCACCAGGTTTCATTATTTTTATAAATAAATGGGTTTAAATCATCTACATAAGGTCTCCATAATGCAGTTCTGTATCCCAGAGAAACTCTGTTGTTCTTATTGATCATATAAGAAAGGTTGATGCTGGGTACAATATTGTTGTAACTTCTGGAAAAGTTCTCGCTAACTGTGTTTTGTTTTGCGTTGATATTTGTGTTTTCATAACGCACCCCTAAGTTGACGTCCAGCACAGAAAAGATTTTTTTCTTAATATTAGTATATAACGCGTTTATATTTTCATGATAAGTAAAATTATTAGAAAACAGGGTATTCAATGTACCGTCTGCATTATAATAGGTATAAGGATTATCTGTAGAAAGCCAATTAAGCTTTCCTCCTGCTTCAAGACTTATTTTCAGTTTCTCGAAAGTTTTAGAATAATCTACCCTTACGGTGTAATTGTCTTTCTGATAATCATTATATATTAAGTTTGAATACGGGTTCGTCAAATTGAAAAACTCCGTCGTATTATCTCTGTGATGGGTGTAATAATCAAAGTTGATATCCAATCGCTTGGATTTTTTATCATCATTAAAGCTGTAATAAACATTTCCTCCGAAAAGGTTCAGCTTATCATTTTGTGTATTTACCGTTCTGTTTTCAAAAATTCCTCCTGTAGTATCATAGTATATATTCCTGTTTTCAAGTGAAGATTCAGGTGTTTTGTGGTAATATTCCAGAATACCTCCTATGCTGCTTCTTTCATTAAGCTCGTAATCAAAACCTGTATTTCCTCCAAAGTTGGTTTCTTTAATCAGCGTACTTCCTATAATCTGATTTCTGCTGAATTTTGAGCTATAATTATCAATACTGTTTCTTTGCAGGTCATTATTATTTTCAAAAAACAACATGGTATTATTTGAAAATCTGTTTTTATGATAATTTAAAGCAATATTCGCCTGCTGGCTGTTTTTTCTGTTTTGTTTATCTGTAATGGTAAAACTTCCTTTCAGTCCATCTGTTTCCAGTTTCTTCAGCTTCAGATTAATAATCATTGCATCCTCCAGATCATATTTTGAGGAAGGATTGGTAACCAGCTCTATCTTTACCAGATTAGAAGCCGGCATAGCATTAAGATATTGTATTAAATCTTTGCCTTTAAGAACTGATTTTCTGTCATTGATGTAAACAGAGGCGTTCGTTCCCAGAAGAGTTATTTTATTATCATCTAATTTTAATAATGGTGTTTGAGAGAGAACTTCGGATATGTGATTTCCTACAACCAAATCGCTATTTTCAACATTAAAAACAAAACGGTCATCCTTTTGTTCAAAAAAAGGTTTTTTACCATTCACTTTTATTTCTGCAATTTGTTTTTCTATAACTGTTTTAATGGAATCTTTCTTCTCTTGAGAGAAACCCAACAACGGAAGCAAAACACTTACACATATTACTATTTTCCTCATTTACTTTCAATATTTCTGATGCAAACATCATGATTATACCTAAGGTTTACAAGATTAGTAATCCGAGATTGATCAATATCGGTATATCTTTTTCCAAAAATTTACAAATTCACGATTCAAAGAGATCAATACACAACTGATAAACAACCTCTTATACTTCCATGATAAAAATCCGATGATAATTCATAAATTTGCAGTGTATTTAGAAATATGAAGAAGTTTCATTTAATTATTTTAACTGTTTTCCCTGTTTTTTTCTTTTCTCAAAGCATAAAGGGACTAAACATTCCAGACTCGTTAAAGAATAAAAGTTATAAGTATATTAATGATGCTTACAATAAAGTATTCCAGGTTGACAACGATAAAGCTGAGCTTCTAGCCAATTACATTCTATTAAAAGGAAAGAAAGAAAATAATAGGGACATCCTGTTTGATGGATATTATAATATAGCACGGGTAAAAAATCTGAAGAATGAAAACGGGCATCCCTTTGCAGATTCACTCATCTCTGCCTCAAAAAACGTTAATAACTACGATTACCCGGCAAAATCTTATATATTAAAGGGTATTTTATTCAACAATGAAGGGAAATACAAAGAGGCTTTAGATGAATATACTATAGCTATTAATCACAACAAAGCTGAAAATAAAGAACAGTTTTTTTATATAAACAAGCTCATTGCTATCCTAAAAACAGCCACAGAAGAATATCAGGAAGCACTTCCTCTCTTTTTGAAATACTATAAGTATGAAAAAGATAAAATAAAAGACAACAATGTAGATGCTAAAAACTATATTGCTTCTATTTTTTCTTTAGCTAATATTTATACCAAATGTAAGGACTATAAAAAAGGTATTGAATTTGCAGATCTGGGGCTTACAGAATGTAAGAAATACAATAATTATTCTTATTACAGCTATCTGCTTATGATAAAAGGGATTAGCCTCTTTTATGTAAAAGATTATTCGCTGTCTTATAAAATCCTGCTGGAAGTACAAAAAGGATTGATAACAAATAAAGATTATAGTAATCTAGGAGTTTTATATTACTATCTGGGAAAAATAAAATATGCAACCCGCAGTGAAAACGAAGCTATAGAATTTTTTAAAAAGGCAGATTCAATTTCTTTTACTTTCAACAGTTTTGAACCTATAAAAAGAGAGGGATATGAAATTCTGATAGACTTTTATAAAAAGAAAGGCGATTTAAAAAAACAACTAAAATACATTGACAACCTGATGTATAGTGACAGTATAATAGCTGTGAACCGAAAAAATCTTTCAAAAGAAATTCTGAAAAAATATGACACCCCTTTGCTTATGAAAGAAAAGGTAAGTGTAATTGAAAGACTGAACCATCAGAATGCCTGGCTGATAGCGTGTTTGCTTATGATTACTTTAGCTTTCATATTTGTAATCAGGAAAAACAGGAAGAAAATAAAAGAATACGAAAAGCAGGCAAAAGTATTATCAGAAAAACCTTTGAGCACCCCTGTGCTGGAAAAAGAGCAAAAGAATGAAACTCCCATTACAAATGATCCTTCCATTATCATTGAAAGAAAGGAAAAAGCTACGAAAAGTGACCTTTCTTCTAATCCAAAATTTAAAATACTCATTGATAAAATAGAACAGTTTGAAAAGACTAATAGTTTTCTCAATAAAAATATTACTTTAGATTCTCTGTCAAAAGAATTTGATACAAACAGAGATTATCTCTCAAAGCTAGTCAATGAATTAAAGGGTAAAAACTTTTCCCAATATCTGAACGAGCTTAGGATCAACTATATTGTTGAAGAATTAAAATCTAACGAAAAAATAAGAAAGCATACCATTGCTGCTATTGCTGATGATATTGGCTACAACAATGCTGAGTCTTTCACGAATGCCTTCAAAAAAATAACAGGAACACTTCCTTCTTATTATATAAAAGCACTCAATTAAAACAAAATTATAAACTGCTAAAAATTAATATTTTACATGTAAATCTCACCGAAATTTATCAATTTCGGTATATATAAATTCTTTATTTACAGGAATAGAATTTCCTTTGTACTTCAATTTATTTAAAAATCTTAAAATTACTTCAGCAGTGAAAAAAATTAAAAAAACAGAAAAAAGATTATCCCTAAACAAAGTTCAAATGTCTAAAATAAAAGGAGGGATTAGCTCCGGAGGAGGTGATCAAATGCTTTTGAATGGTGGTAATGATACGGTCTTAGACAAAACATTAGATACTCTAGATGTGACAGTAAAAAATTAATGACAATTTTAACATTTTATCAGTAATTTTGAGAAAAATTACTGATTTTTTATTTTTATGAAGTACCTGTTAGCCCTATCTTTTTTCATTACATTCAATATTTCTTTTTCTCAGAAAATAAGTATTAAACATTTTAATGAATACAATATTGAAAAACTGCAGCCTTTAATTTCTTATTTAAATTCTGAAATACAAAAGAATTATAAAGAAAAAGACAAGGCGGTAAAGTATGATAATCTTTTCAGAGTAAGTATGGCAGCACAAAACTATGATACTGCTTTAAGTCAGCTAGATTCAGTACGCAGTGTTTACAGAAAAAGTAATCCCATTATTTCTTACGCCATGGGAACACAGTATGAAATTTACATAAATGCTCAAAAAAATAAAAATTCGCACAAAAATTTTCAGGAAAAATATAAAGAAGAATTTCTCAAAAAATATGAAAGTCTGCCTATAAAAACACAGATCATACTTCCCCGCTATTTCAATGGTGATACCGAGAAAACAAAAAAGGAAATTCTGGCTACTCTTAAAAATGATTTTGAGAACAAAGACAGCGTAGATCTGAAAAAAGCTTTACAACTATGCAGAAGTTATAACTCATATATAACAGGACCTACATTTGATATTGCTAAAAATTATTTAAAAGAACTCGACTCCAGGAACTTTGAGGTAAAAGACAGTTTATTAATCAATAATGAAATTAGTATAAGGGTTGTTTTAAATAAAAAAATAGCTAGTCCGGAATCTACCATCCTGGTCAATTCCATCTATCCTGATGCAGAAGATGCGAATGATCAAAAAGTACAGGCAAGCTATGGTTATCATTCTGTTTACATATATCCCAGAGGAAAATATACGAGTAACGCTGCCATAGAACCTTTTGAGCATGAGCAGGAAGATATTAATAAGGTCATTGACTGGATTACAAAACAGCCCTGGAGCAATGGCAAAGTAGGAATGATCGGAGGCAGTTATCTGGGATTCAGCCAATGGGCAGCAGCTAAAAATGTTCATCCGGCTCTAAAAACTATTATTCCACAGGCCTCTGTAGGAATTGGCGTAGTAGATTTCCCCATGAATAATAACATCTTTGCCTCCTATTCTCTTCGTTGGATTAACTATGTTACCAATAATAAAATGCTTGATGCGGGATTCAAAGATGAGGATCATTGGAATTCTGTTTTTAAAAAATGGTATGAAGGTGGTGAGGCATTTAAAAAGTTAGATTCTATTGCCGGTAAAAAAAATATCATATTTCAGCGCTGGTTAAAGCATCCGTCATTCGACAGCTATTGGCAGAAAATGATTCCTTACAAAAAGGAATATTCTAATATCAACATCCCGGTTTTAACCATTACGGGATATTATGATTCTGATCAGCTGGGAGCGTTATACTATTTCAGAAATCACTATAAATACAACAAAAACGCTAATCATTATTTGATTATCGGGCCCTATGATCATTCGGGAGCTCAGGGTTATATCAAAAATAAACTAAAAGGATATACTATTGATTCTGAAGCCAATATGGATATCGCAAATATAACAATGGAATGGTTTGATTATATTCTGAAGGGTAAATTAAAACCAGCTTTCTTAAAAGATAAAATTAATTATCAGGTAATGGGAACCAATGAATGGAGAAGTACCTCAAGCATTGATAATTTTGATAAAAATAAATTAAAATTCTATATCACAAGCCAACATCAGCTTTCTTCAGCAAAAGATAGAGATAAAGACTTCACACCGCTTACGGTAGATTTAAAAGATCGTACCAATGCAGATGAGCTTTTTAAGCAAAAAGATAACGTGCTGGATAGTAAAATTTACAGTCCAGACGCCGTTGTATTTTCATCAGAGCCATTTGAAAAACCGGTGGAATTTACAGGAAATTTTGTGGGTAATCTGAAATTATCTGTTAATAAAAAGGATGTTGATGTATATATGAAACTTTATGAAAAGACCAAAGAAGGTAAATATTTTCTGTTATCCACCTATTATGGAAGAGCAAGCTATGCTAAAAGCTCAGAGAAAAGAAAATTGCTGCGTGAGAACAAAGAAACAAGTATAACTGTTACCAACAATGAATTTGTAAGTAAAAAAATGGAAAAAGGAAGTAAACTGGTTTTAGTATTAGGAGCTATAAAAAATCCACTTATGCAGATAAATTATGGAACAGGAAAAGATGTAAGCGAAGAAACCATCAAGGATGCTGCAGTTCCTATGGAAATAAAATTTTACAATAACAGCTTTATAGAAATCCCTATTTCACTTAATTAATGCCACGTTTTCCATTTCAGTTTTTTGATACATTTGTTGTCAGATCACCTATTTTTTCATACAAAGAATTTCAGGATAATTTCTCTGGTGAAAACTTCGCCAAGGGATCTTTAGAAAAATATTGCAACCATACAATTTTTAGAGAAGCTATTTATTTAGCTTCTCTTTCCTTATATGATGAGATAGAGAAATTGATGGATCGTGAACATACAACGTCTAATTTGCCAAATGAAAAAACAAAGATTTCATTATTAAAATATTATAACCGCTCAAGTACCCGCTGTACCCCATTTGGTTTATTTTCAGGAGTTAGTATAGGAAAATTTGAAAAAGAGACTCTATTTCCGATATTCTCAGAGCCTACAAAAGTAAGAGATACAAAGCTGGATATGCATTTTTTAGTAGCGCTATCAGAGCAGCTTCTTTTAATTCCGTCCATTAAAAATAGTATCTCTTTTTTTCCTAACAACAGTATTCACAAGGTTGGAAATAAAATTCGCTTTGTAGAATATGAAAATACAGGAGGAAAAAGAGATTACATCATTTCTTCCGCTCCCATTTCCAAAGAGTTAGAACTTATACTACAGTTTTCAGAAACGGGTAAAACAATTGACCAGCTTGCCACCTCTCTTGTTCATGAAGATATATCCTTTGAAGAAGCCCGGGAATTTATTGATGAGCTTATCGGAAATCAGGTTTTAATAAGTGAAATTAATCCAACAGTTTCGGGAGGAGATTTTCTGGAACGATTAATTTATATGCTAAACAAAATTGGCAGGCATCAGGAAAAAGATATTTTGGTGGCTATTAAAAACAAGATCAGTGAACTTGATTTACATTTTGGAAATACGGCAGAAGCATATTCTGAAATTGAGGAACTCATCAAAAAGCTGAATGTACAATATGAAAAGAAATATCTTTTTCAGACAGATCTTTATTTTGAAGATGAAACAAATTTATCCTATCAATGGAAAAAAGAACTGAAGAAAGGAATCTCTTTTCTGAATAAAATTGCTATTCCTTACAAAGAATCTACTTTAGAAAAATTCAAAAAAGCCTTTTATGAAAGATTTGATAATGAAGAAGTTCCATTATCTTATGCTTTAGATCCGGAAATAGGAATTGGCTATTTACAAGATATTCCGGCCAAAGGAGTTCATCCTTATATTGAAGATTTAATCCTGCCCTATTCTAATCAGAAAAAAGAAATTCAGGTAAATCTTAATCCAGTACAAATTATTCTCAATCGTAAATTACAAAAAGCTTATTGGAATAAAGATCATGTAATACATTTAACTGATGAAGATTTTAATGGTTTTGAGGAACAGTGGAATCAACTACCAGATACACTGTCCGTTATGACCGAAATCATTTCAGAAAATCAGCAGGAAAAATTATTTTTAAAATCTGCCGGTGGAAATGCCGGAAAATTATTGGGCAGATTCTGTTCAGAAAAATCATCTATAAAAGATTTGGTGAAAGCCATTGCTGAAAAAGAACAGGAACTTAATCCGGACAAAATTTTAGCAGAAATTGTACACTTACCCGAATCCAGAATTGGAAATGTGATCAGAAGACCTTCTATAAGAGAATATGAAATTCCTTATCTGGCGGGCTCTGCATTAGAAAGAGACAATCAAATTTTTGTGGAAGACTTATACCTGTCCATAAAGAATAACCAGTTATTCCTAAGGTCAAAGAAGCACAATAAAGAAATTATTCCTCATCTTACGAATGCCCATAATTATTTAAAGAACTCTTTACCTGTCTACCATTTTTTATGCGATTATAATAATCAGAATGTAAAACCTTACTTATCATTTAACTGGGGGGGATTATCCCAAATTTATGACTTCCTTCCAAGAGTTGAATATCAAAATATAATTCTGTCTAAAGCACAGTGGAAAATTGATCCTGAACAAATTCATTATTTTGATTCTATTCTTCAATCTGGTAAAAGAGATCTTCTGTTTCAAAATATTGAAGAGTGGAGAAAATTAAAACAAATTCCACAATGGATACAGTGGGTAAAAGGAGATAATACACTGACGGTCAATCTGAAAAATTACGATTTAATTCAAATGTTTTTATTATCCGTAAAAAATGAGAAACTAATTTTTATTGAGGAGTTCCTGTATAATGATCAGTCAGATTATATTCATCAATTCGTTTTCTCTCTTTATAAAGATCTATAAATAAGATGATAACCAGAAAATTTCATCCGGGAAGTGAATGGCTTTATTTCAAAGTTTACACCGGGATCAAAACTTCAGATACTATTTTACAGGAAGTTATAGAACCATTAGTTGAGCAATTACAAATTCAAAACCTTATTGATCAGTGGTTTTTTATACGATATAACGATCCTAAACCCCACCTGAGAATAAGATTAAACCTTAAAAATATAACTGCCTATAGTATTATCCTGGGCATGATCAATTCCTTATTTAAGGACTATCTGGAATCGGGAGAAGTCGCTTCTATCATTATGGATACCTACTCAAGAGAACTTGAACGTTACGGTGAAAACACGATAGAATACGCGGAAGACTTCTTTTTTAAAAGCAGTCAATTGATTTTAAACTTTCTGGAATACAGTGATGAAGAAAAGATCATTACTTCTTTATTTTATATAGATCAAATTTTATCAGCATTCAACCTACCTCCTGAAAAGAAAATAGAGTTTGCGAAGCGTTCTGAAAATGCTTTCAAATCAGAATTCAATGCAGATAAGAACTTAAATAATCAGTTAAAGAAAAAGTATAATGAGTTTTATCCTCATTACTTTGAATTTATTACCTCTGAGGAATATGAAGAAATCAGAAATTTAATAAAAAGTAATATCACTGAAATTGCATTAAAGCCTGAAGAACTTTCAAAATTAGAAAATGACAATGTATTAAAAATAAAACCAAAAGATTTCTTCAAAAGTATTTTTCATATGCATATTAACCGATTGTTTATTTCCCATCAAAGATTATTTGAGATGGTGGTTTATGATCACTTATTCCGTCTTTATAAAACAAACAGAACCCATTCTCTGAAAAAATAAATTTGAATTTATGAAAAATAAAAAACCGCTTACATGATGTAAGCGGTTGATTTTCTGTGGTCCCACCTGGGCTCGAACCAGATTATTGATATGTAATATCTTACATATTTTTCTTAATAAGGGTATGCCGAAAAGTATACCTTTCACTCTATAAGTATACTCAAATATGAAAATGTATTAGAGAAGTAAATCAGCCTAATTTCTCTACTAGCAGGAAAATAGATGTTCTGCTAAATTACCTTTCTACTAGTAAACTTGTTCTCGGATCTATTTTCTCAGCTGCCTGTTTTTATTGTATAAATATAGTTTACGCAATCCTCTTCAATAACTAAGAAAAAATATTCTGTTTTTTTATTATATTCACAAGACTGGTAATTATGGTAAACTACATGACTAAAAAAATTATTCTTTCGCTATTACTTTTAATTCTGGGATACTTTATTTATACCCCACTAATACTATCACCGGCAACTATAGAAGATCCTAAACCCATTAACTTTAAACCTGATCAAATATTTAAATTAAAAGATATTCCGGAACTAAAGAGTTCTCAAAATATGGTTGTATATATTACTTTGACTCCGGAAGACCGAAAAAATTTAAGTCCAACAATCCCCAAATGGAAAGTTTTAAAGTCTGACAATACAGCTCTGATACATGATCTTCTTAATTGTGACTTCAGATATAACAATTCAGATGTTTCAACAATACAGAGTATGATGTATATATATTCAAACAATACATTAGTTTTTGAAAGCGAAATTTCCTTAGATAAAAATAGTTTGGGACTTCAAAACAGATTAACAAGCTGGGCAACCCCGTTAGATAATAATCGTTTACTTACTATTATAAGCCAGTTTGACAGGTATAAACTACCAGTTTTGATTCTTAAATGAATATTTAATAAAAAACCGCTCACGGTAACGTAAGCGGTTGTTTTTCTGTGGTCCCACCTGGGCTCGAACCAGGGACCACCTGATTATGAGTCAGGTGCTCTAACCAACTGAGCTATAGGACCTCAAAACTTGGTTAAATTTTGTGTTTGCAAAAATAGTAAAATTTCTTTCACTACAAAATTTTTTATTGCTTTTCTTGGCAAAGTTCTACCAGCACGCCGTTGGTAGACTTCGGATGAAGGAATACAACTAATTTGTTATCAGCACCTTCTTTCGGTTCTTCGGAGATAAACTGAAATCCTTCTTTTTTTAACCTTTTTACTTCCTCAAGAATATTTTCAACCCCAAATGCGAGATGATGGATGCCTTCTCCCTTTTTATCAATAAATTTAGAGATCGGACTTTCAGGATTACTGGCTTCCAGAAGTTCAATTTTACTTTCTCCTGTTTCGTAAAAAGAAGTCACCACACCTTCTCTTTCCACCGTTTCTTTTTTATAGGATTCTTTTCCTAATAGTTTTGCAAAAAGTTCATCAGAAACGCCTAAAGATTTTACGGCAATACCAATATGTTCTAGCTTCATAAATAGTAATCAATATAATTAAATCGTAAATTTGATACTACAGTTGAATTTCAAAGTATCAATTCAAACAAAAGTACTAAATTTGCAGAAATTATGGAAAGTAACAGACAAAGAAAAGTAGCACAGATCATTCAGGAAGACTTCGCGGAGCTTTTCCGCAAACAGGCTGCAGAAAGCAAACAGAGCATATTGGTATCTGTTTCAGATGTAAAAGTAACTGCCGACTTAGGAATTGCCAAAATTTATTTAAGCATTTTTCCACAGGAATTCCGTACCGCTGTGATGAAGGAAATTGAAGAAAACAAACCTCAATACAGAAATTTCATTGGCCAGAAAATGGCAAAGCAGGTGCGTATTATTCCACAACTTAACTTTTACCTGGATACCGCTCTTGATGATGTTGAAAGACTGGAAAGAGAATTAAGAGGCGAAGGCGACAATCCTGTTTTATAGATCTTGAAGAATATTGCATTTTACATAGCATCCAGATACCTTTTGGCTAAAAAAGGAAGTACTGCCGTTACGTTCATTACGTGGCTGGCCGTAGGTGCCATGACGGTTGCTGTGGCTGCAATGTTCGTCATTATTTCGGTATTTTCAGGACTTGAAGACCTGAATAAAGACCTCATTTCCAATCTTCATGCTGATCTTACTTTAAAAAGCACTTCCGGAAAAACAATTAAAAATCTGGATAATGTCACAAAAACTCTCATCAGCAACAAAGAAATCAGCAGTTTCTCCCGTGTTATTGAAGAAAAAGTTTACATCAGCTTCAATGGAAAGGGTGACATTGCCTATTTAAGGGGTGTAGATTCTGCCTATGTAAAGGTAAATCCTATCAATAAAGAGGTATTCTACGGAACCTATCCAAGTTTCAGATACTCCAATGAGGTATTGATGGAGAACAGTCTGGATAACAGACTTTCAATTCCTGTAGATTCTTCCAATCATTATGCAACAGTCTTCATGCCCAAACCGGGAACAGGGATTATTACCAAAGAAGAAGACATCTATAATAAAAGAGATATTCTGGTAACGGGTGTTTTCCCCGGAAAAGATCAGCTGGACAATTATATCGTTTCTCCAATTGAGCTTACGGAAGAATTACTTAGTCTTCCTAAAAATTCGGCTTACCAGATTGTTATTAAATTGAAAAATCCGGAAAATGCAGATGCAGTAAAACAAAGTCTGCTTTCTTCACTGGGAAAAAATATTGAGATCAAAACCAAGGAAGAAGAGAATGCTGCTTTCTGGAAAATGATCAACACTGAAAAGCTTTTTATTTACCTGATCTTTGCGTTGGTTATCTTTATTACCACCTTTAATCTTGCCGGAGCCATTATCATCCTTCAGCTTGATAAAAAAGAGCAGGCAAAATCATTGATATCACTCGGCTTTCCTTTAAGCCATTTAAGAATGACCTATTTCTACACCGGACTCCTGATTGTTATTTCCGGAGTAATTACCGGATTAATTTTTGGAACAGCACTTTGCTATTTCCAGCTTTACACAGAATTCTTCAGAGCCAATGAGGTTCTGCCATTCCCGGTAAAAATTGTAGGAAAGAACTATCTTATTGTAGCCCTTACGGCTTCCTTATTTGGAATCACTATTTCTTGGTTCTTTTCAAAAATCAGCAAAGAATATATTACTAAAAACTAATATTTTAAGTTTATATATTACACACAATTAATATACTTGGGTTTCATTTTTTCGTACCTTTACGCCCCAATTTTAAAAAATGAAACAAATTTTATCTTTTTTTCTTTTAAGCGTTGCATTTATGAGCGCTTTGGCACAGGCTCCGGCTGGATATTATAACCAATCGCCAACCTTAACAGGTGCAGCTCTGAAAACAGCTCTGAAAACTATTATCAGCAACGGACATATAGACAATGGCTATGGAGGTTTATGGACTGGCTATGCTACTACTGACCGTGATTATTTTTATGAAAATGACGGAACAATTCTGGATATTTATTCTGAAAACCCCAATGGACCGGATCAGTATAATTTCACCCTGGGAACCAGTCAGTGCGGATCTGCCGGATATTCTAATGAAGGTGACTGCTACAACAGAGAGCACGTTGTTCCTCAAAGTTTGTTCAACAATGCTTCCCCAATGGTCGCTGACATTCATTTTATTCGTGCTACAGACGGAAAA
Source organism: Chryseobacterium sp. NRRL B-14798 (assembly GCF_050470705.1). Taxonomy (NCBI): domain Bacteria; kingdom Pseudomonadati; phylum Bacteroidota; class Flavobacteriia; order Flavobacteriales; family Weeksellaceae; genus Chryseobacterium; species Chryseobacterium sp. NRRL B-14798. The sequence goes on from NZ_JBFLUL010000005.1 coordinate 4,375,890, forward strand.
GTAAACGGAATGAGATCCAACTATCCTTTCGGAATTGTAGGAACCCCTTCTTTTACTTCGAAAAACGGATCAAAATTAGGAAATTCTGTATCAGCAGGATATGCAGGTACCGTATTTGAACCCATTGATGCTTTCAAAGGAGACATCGCAAGAATGATTCTTTATTTTGTAACAAGATATGAGGATAAACTTCCTAACTTCACTTCCGGTGATATGCTTGGCAACACAGCATTTCCGGGATTACAGCCCTGGGCACTTAATCAGTATTTAGCGTGGAATGCAATGGATCCGGTATCGCCGGAAGAAATTGCCAGAAACAATGCTTCTTATACTTACCAGGGAAACAGAAACCCTTTCATTGATCACCCTGAATATGTTACCCAGATCTGGGGAGCTCCGGTTATTGACAGCCAGGCTCCTACAGCAGCAACCAACCTTGTTGCCAGCAATCCAACTTCAAACTCTATTGCTTTAAGCTGGACAGCTGCAACAGATAACGTGGGAGTAACTTCTTACCAGATTTACGCCAACGGAACATTAAAAGCTACTGTTTCAGGGACAACTACATCTACTATTGTTTCAGGATTATCTCCGCTTACTCAATATACATTCTATATCATTGCTAAAGATGCTTTCTCAAACTCTTCTCCACAAAGCACAACCGCTACAGAAACTACTCTTGATACACCTGCCGGAGGAGGAAGCTGCGGAACTGAAAATTTTGAAATGATCACCGGCCCTGTAAATACATACATGACAGTAAACTGGACCAACAATGGAATTTCATGGACTGCTACAGACGCAAGAGTTGACCAGACCATCAATAATAAAGCTATTACCATAAAAAATGGAACTTTAACAAGTTCAACTTTCTCAGGTGGAGTTCAGAGTTTAACATTAACAACTCAATTGAAATTCTCCGGAAGCGCAGGATACTTCAATGTTCTTGTAAACGACGTCAATGTAGGAACTATTCCTTACAGTAATGTTGTTACTACAACTACCATTAATAATATAAATGTAAGCGGAAATGCTGTCATTAAACTGACAAATTCTTCTCTTACCAACAGAGTGGCTCTGGATGACCTAAGCTGGACATGTTTCGGAACTACTTTGGCTACTGCTGAAAACCAAAAGGACAAATCAGACTTCACTATCTACCCTAACCCGGTAAGAAATAATGAATTATTTGTAAAAGGAGAAAACCTTAGCAAAATTTCAAAAGCTGATATCTATGATCTTTCCGGAAAATTAATTGAAACGATCGCCAACCCTTTCAGACATTCAAATAGGATCAGCCTTAAAGGTTTGCTTAAAGGAACTTACATTCTGAAAACAGATAATTTCTCTACTAAATTTATCGTAGATTAATTATTAAAAAATATTTCAAATTAAAAGACTGGATTTATCCGGTCTTTTTTTTACTTTTGATAGATGGATTCCAATAAAAAATTAGGATTGATAGGACGAAACATTTCCTATTCTTTTTCTAAAAAATTCTTCGAAAACAAGTTCCAAAAGCTCATGCTGAAGAACTTCTCCTACGATATTTTTGATCTGAACGAAATTAATGAAGTAGAAAACCTTTTTGCTTCTCCGGACCTTTTAGGTTTCAATGTAACGATTCCTTACAAAGAAAAAATAATAGATTATCTGGATGAATTAAGTGATGAAGCGGAGAAAATAGGTGCCGTAAACTGCGTTCTTATTCAGGATGGTAAGAAAACCGGCTATAATACAGATGCATTCGGTTTTGAAAAGACGCTTCTTTTGCACAGAAAACCTTCACAGGATAAAGCTTTGATTTTAGGAAACGGAGGAGCTGCAAAAGCTGTAAAATATGCATTGGACAAACACAGTATTCCTTCAGTCACCATTTCCAGAAGTACGGAAATCAATTTTGAAAATCTTGATCAGGAAACTGTTGCTGAACATAAAATTATCATTCAGTGTACGCCGGTAGGTACTTTTCCCAATGTGAAAGACTGTCTTAATTTTCCTTTTGACGGGCTTTCTTCAGATCATCTGGTTATCGACCTGATTTACAATCCCAATTACACCCAATTCATTATCAATGCCTCTGAAAAAGGAGCAAAAACTGTGAATGGCTATTATATGCTTGAACAGCAAGCAGAAAAAGCCTGGGAAATTTGGAATTTTCAAAAAAAATAACATAAATTAGTACTTTAATTGGCCTTACAGCTATATTTAAAGGATATTAATGCCACTCACATAAAAGATTTGCTATGACTACAGAAAACAATCTTTCTGAAAACGAAGAAAAGAAAAATCCTAACGAAGTATCTCAGGACACATCAGAAAACACGGTTTCTCATGATGCAAACCACCATGACGATGATACAGAACATCTGGATGAACATGAAGAAGAAATTTCCCTTGCCGATGCTTTAAAGGAAATGGAAAAAATCATCAACACTCCCAACGCCGGTGAGAATTTCAAAAGATTCAATCAGCTGAAGGAAAAAGCAAGTCATTATATCCATGATGAAGTGGAAGATAAAAAGCATGAATATGTAGAAGCCGGAAATCCTGCTGAAAATTTCAGCTATGAACATCCATCTCAGGCAAAATATTCTGCATTGGTTAATATCTTCAAGGAAAAACATGATGACTTCCAGAAAGGACAGGAAGAAGAACAAAAGAAGAATCTGGACCACCGCCAAAGTATTATCGAACGACTTAAAAATCTATACACAAGTTCTGAACCGGGAATCAATCTTTTCAAATCTATTCGCGAGATTAAAGAAGACTGGTCAAAAGCCGGACAGGTTGCCAAGTCTGAATTCAAAATTCTTAATAATAATTATTTCCACCATCTGAATCAGTTTTATCAGATGCTGGATCTGAATAAAGAATTTCTGGAACAGGAATACAGCCACAACCTGGAAAAGAGAGAACATATCATTGCCCGTGCCAAAGAGCTTGAAAATGAGCCTGTAATTCAGAAAGCGTTAAACGAGCTTCAATATCTTCATAAACTCTGGAAAGAAGAAGCAGAGCCTGTTGCTGAAGAGTTCCGTGAAAAAACATGGGAGGAATTCAAAGAAATTTCCAACAAAATTCACGAAAGGAAGTCTGAACTTTCCGCATCTATTGAAAAAGAACAGGCTGTAAACCTTGAAAAGAAGAATGAGATCATCGCTGAGATCAAGAAACTGTCTGAACCTTCGGAAACGCCAAACCACAACTACTGGCAGAATGCCATCAAAAGAGTGGAAGATCTGCGTTCTGAATTCTTAAAAACAGGAAGTGTTCCAAGAAAACTTTCCAACCAAAACTGGAATGATTTCAAAACGACACTAAGAGGCTTTAATACAACGAAAAATAATTACTACAAATCGTTGAAAGGTTCTCAACAGGCGAATCTTGAAGAAAAATTAAAACTGATCCAGACCGCACAGGACAATATGAATAATGAGGAATGGGATATTGCTGTTCCGTTATTCAAAAAACTTCAGGAAGACTGGAAAAAAATCGGCCACGTTCCAAAGAGCATGACCAATAAGATATGGGATGAATTCCGTGACGCCTGTAATGCATTCTTCAACAATTACAGAGAGAAGAGCAATACTTCTACCGACAACTGGAAGGAAAACTATAAAAACAAAAAAGCCCTTCTTGATGAACTGAAAGAAGTTTCCAATGAAGAAGGAAGCATCGAAAGAATTGAGCAGATCAAAACTTCATGGAATAACATCGGAAAAGTTCCGAGAGACAAAATTTCAATCAACTCTGAATTCAACAAAACATTAAGAGAGAAACTGAAAATAAATAAAATCAACGAGCTTGAGCTGAAAGAAGAAGGTTTATCGGAAAATCAGCTTACCGACAAAGCAAGAAAGATCAAAAATCAAATCTCTGACCTTGAGGCAGAAATCGTTAAACTGGAAAACAACCTTTCTTTCTTCAACAAACCTTCGAGAGAAAACCCTCTGTTAAAAGATACTTACAATACGATTGATGAGAAAAAAGCTCATCTTGAAACATTAAAACAAAATCTCCACAGCATTATCAGTGGAGAATAAAACATAACAAAATGAATAAAGGCGGAGCAAAGCAATTTGTCTTCGCTTTTTCTTTTTATAAAACATGAACAACGACGAACTTTATATTAAAAGATGTATCGAGCTGGCTCAAAAAGCTCTTGGCAACACTTACCCCAACCCTCTTGTGGGCAGTGTCATAGTACACAATGGAGAGATCATTGGCGAAGGATACCATCACAAAGCAGGAGAAAACCACGCAGAAATCAATGCCATCAATTCCGTTAAAAATAAAGATCTGATCCCGGAATCTACCATTTATGTATCACTGGAACCCTGCGCACACTATGGCAAAACACCACCTTGTGCTTTAAAGATTAAAGAACTGGGCTTTAAAAAAGTGGTGATTGGTGCTATGGATTCTCATGACAAAGTGAACGGCAAGGGAAAAAAAATCATTCAGGATGCTGGAATTGAAGCCGTATCAGGAATTCTTGAAAAAGAATGCATTGAACTGAACAAAAGATTTTTCACCTACCACGAAAAGAAAAGACCCTATATCATTTTAAAATGGGCTGAATCCGGTGATGGCTTTTTGGATAAGGATTTTACACCGACAGCCGTTTCCAATACATTAGTAAACCAGTTTGTTCATCAGTTAAGAGCAGACGAGCATGCCATTTTAGTAGGAACTCAAACCGCATTAAATGATAATCCTAGTCTTACCGTAAGAAATGCAGAAGGAGTAAACCCTGTCCGGATTTTAATTGATTTTGATCTAAAAGTTCCTGCCAGCTTCAATATTTATAACAATGAAGCAAGAACATTGGTTTTAAATTCTGTGAAAGAAGCTATTGAAGGACATATTCAATTCATTAAAATCAACAAGGCTGATTTTCTGGCTGAACTCACGGAGGTATTGTATAAAGAACAGATACAGTCAGTTATTATCGAGGGCGGCCGTTTTACGCTGCAGGAATTTATTAATGCAGGTCTCTGGGATGAAGCAATAGTGATAAAAAATGAAAATCTTATCCTTGAAAATGGTACAAAAGCCCCTGAATTCAATTATACACCTACTAAAGTTGAAAACTTCAGAGATAATACGATCTCATTTTTCAAACAAAAATAAAAGAAAAGCCGTCTAAACTGACGGCTTAATTTATGATCATGGTGCAGAATCGTAAAGCATTTAATATTTTTGCATCAACAAAGCAGGAACCTCCAATGACGTTTGAATATAAAACCATAGAAAAACCCATAGAAAATACTCTTTTAAAAGAAAAAGGGAGCAAATTCATCGGATTTGCTTTCCCGGTAACCAATGAAAAAGAATTAAAGAGTGCGCTGGAAAAGATCAGAGAAGAACATCCGAAAGCTACTCATCACTGCTATGCCTTCAGAATGGGATTAAATGGTGAAAATTACCGTGCCAATGATGATGGTGAGCCTTCCGGAAGTGCAGGTTTGCCAATTTACAACCAGCTTCTGGCTAATGAAATCACGAATGTGCTTGTCATTGTTGTCCGTTATTACGGGGGAACCAAATTAGGGGTTTCAGGATTGGTAAAAACCTATAAAGAATCGGCAAAGATCACATTGGAAGAAGCCAGCATCATTACCAGAGAACTGGAAACAGAAGTAGAGATCAGGTTCAACTTCAATCAGCAGAATACGATTTTCACCTTGCTTTCAAAATTTGATGCTAAAGTTTTGAACTTCGATGCGAATGAAAACTGTATTCTTACCGCTTCACTGAAACTGGCACAAAAAGAAAGCATCTCAGAAAAGCTTTCCGAGATGCAATATGTTTCATTTGAATTTAATGATTAATCCCTTCTTCCTCCAAGAAGCAAAGATGCCCAGTAAAGAAGCTGTGCCAGAGAGCCTAAGGCTGCCACCACGTAAGTTCTTGCTGCCCATTTCAAACTATCCTGTACTCCAACAAATTCTTCTGCAGTTACAGTTCCCGTGTCTTTAAGCCACTTCATTGCCCTGTTACTCGCATCGTATTCTACAGGAAGCGTTACAAAAGCAAAAAGAGTGGTCATCGCAAACATTGCTACTCCGATGGCAAGAACAGTCGTATTTCCATTTGGGTTTTCAATTGTTCTTGATGCCGCCATTACTGCGATACCCGCAATAAGAACAAACTGCATCAGATTAGAACTAATATTTACAATCGGAACCAGTTTTGAACGTAAATTCAGCATAGAATATCCTACCGCATGCTGCACTGCATGTCCGCACTCGTGAGCTGCTACTGCCGCTGCCGCTGCATTTCTCTGCATATAAACTCCTTCCGAAAGGTTCACTGTTTTATCTGCCGGATTATAGTGGTCCGTCAACTGCCCGGGTACTGATATTACCTGAACATCATTTATCCCGTTATCTCTCAACATCTTTTCCGCTACTTCTTTGCCTGAAAGGCCATTTCGAAGGTGTACATTGGAATAATATTCAAATTTCGATTTCAATCTGGACGAAACCCACCAGCTCACCAACATTGAAATACCAATAATGATATAATAACCCACCATTTTATATAAATTTTGTGTTTAATTTTACCCATAATCATATAAAAACTGTGCCAAAGTATACGATATTATTATTTATATTTGTCCTTTAATTCCTCTCAAAAAACATGTCTACAGTTTCAATTATTGAAGTAAAAACAGCGGGTCAGCTCAAGCAATTCGTAAAGTTTCCGATGGATTTGTATAAAAACAATCCCTACTATGTTCCGTCTTTTATCAATGACGAAATCAACATCTGGAATGCTGATGAAAATCCTGCGCTTCAATATTCTGAGGCAAAACAGTATCTTGCCTATAAGAATGACAGGATTGTAGGAAGAATTGCCGTTCTGATCAATCATAAGGAAGAGAGAGAATTAGGAATTAAAAAAGTTCGTTTCGGATGGATCGATTTTATTGATGATGCTGAAGTTTCAAAGGCATTAATTCAAAAAGCAGTTGATTACGCTAAAGAAAAAAGTATTGACAAAATTGAAGGGCCTATGGGCTTCACCAATCTTGATAAAGCTGGAATGCTGGTAAAAGGTTTCGACCAGCTTGCAACCATGATTGGAATTTACAACCATGCTTATTATCCTCAGCATCTTGAAAACCTGGGGTTAATCAAAGAAAAAGAATGGGTGGAGTTTGAAATCATTTTCCCTGAAACCTTGCCTGAAAAAATCCACAAGTTCAATCAGCTTATTTCTGAAAAGTACAAACTGAGAGTTTTAAAATTCAAAACGAAAGAAGAGATTATTCAGTATGTGGACCCTATGTTTGATCTTTTGGATGAAACTTATAAACACCTTTCCACGTACACCCCTATTTCGGACGAGCAGCGTAAAACCTACAAAGAGAAATATTTCAAACTCATCGATAAAGATTTTATTGTATGTATCGCTGATGAAAACAACAATCTGATCTCATTCGCCATTACAATGCCTTCTTATTCCAAAGCGCTGCAAAAATCCGGAGGAAAACTGCTTCCATTCGGCTGGTGGCATTTCTTACAGGCAGGAAAGAAAAATGACAGAGCGAACTTCTACCTGATCGGAATTCATCCGGATTATCAGAGAAGAGGAGTCACTTCTATTATTTTTAAAGAAATCTGGGATATTTTCAGAAAAAAAGGAGTAAAGTACCTTGAAACTAACCCGGAACTCGAAGAAAACAAAAGTATTCAGCTGTTGTGGCAGGATTACAATCCGGTAAATCATAAAAGAAGAAGAACGTATTCAATGGAAATCAAATAATTGATACCGTATTTTGTACGATGTAAATTTATCACCTAAACTTTGAATTTTATGAAACCACAGCTTATCATATTTGCCATTTTAATTGCCGGATTTATCGGTTATAACATTTTTTTTCAGTCGCCCGATGACAAAACCAATACGGTAATCAATATTCTTTTTGCCAGTATTCTTTTTGGATATATTTCCTTTATGGCCTATACTCTTTTGAAAAAAATGAAAAAATAAGCCATAACCATAGCCCAATAGGTCATTTAATCACTTGTTTTTATTCCTCAATAAATAAATTCAAAATATCCACGATATACATGATGGGATGCAATTTTTCCAGAGTTACTACAAAAAAAGGGGAAAAACACCACAAAAAAATAATCACAAAAAGCTAATTTTTATTGATTCTAAATTACCGGTTTAGCTCATTTTCATCCGACTTTTAAGCTGATAAATTTCATGCTTTCTTGTTTATTCGCTAAATTTGCAAATTGAGATAATAATGCAAAAATGAATTTACCTGAAAGTTATATTCCAATCCTTATCCAGGCTGGTGTAGCAGTAGGATTTGTAGCGGTTTCTTTGCTTGGAGCACATTTCTTAGGTCCACAGCAGAAAAAAGGAAACTCTGTAAAAAACCAAAGCTGGGAATGTGGGGTTCCTGTAGAAGGAAACGCCAGAACACCGTTTTCTATCAAGTACTTCCTGACTGCGGTATTGTTCGTACTATTCGATATTGAAATCGTATTCTTTTATCCTTACGCTGTAAACTTCAGAGAATTCGGTATGGAAGGTTTCCTTGCCGTGCTTACATTCGTTGCGATCTTCTTCGTAGCGTTTTTCTATGTCTGGAAACGAGGCGCACTGGATTGGGATAAATAAATTTTAACATTAAAAGATTGAATAATTTAATCATTTAAAAACAGAGATGATTAAATTTATAAAAGTTTTAATCTTTAAATATCAACAAAAGAAAATGTCAGATAAAAAACCAGTAATAAGAACAGATGCACCTGCTCCCGAAGGCTATGAAGGAGAAGGGTTTTTCGCAACAAAACTGAGCAGTGTAATCGGGATGGCAAGAAAGTTTTCACTTTGGCCGTTACCCTTTGCAACCTCTTGTTGTGGTATCGAGTTTATGGCTACCCTGAACCCGACATATGATGCTTCAAGATTTGGTATGGAAAGAAACTCTTTCTCTCCAAGACAGGCAGATATGCTGATGGTTTGCGGAACTATATCAAAGAAATTAGGACCTGTCCTGAAAGAAGTGTACACTCAGATGGCTGAGCCGAAATGGGTGGTAGCAGTTGGAGCTTGTGCTTCCAGCGGTGGTATTTTTGATACGTATTCTGTACTTCAGGGAATTGACAAGATTATTCCGGTAGACGTTTACGTTCCCGGATGTCCTCCAAGACCTGAACAGATCATTGAAGGTGTAATGCAGGTACAGGCTCTTGCAGAAAGCGAAAGCATCAGAAGAAGAGACATGCCTGAATATCAGAAATTATTAGATTCTTACAACATAAGCAACTAAACGGAAATGACAAACGAATTTGTATTAGAAGCAATCACAAGAGAATTTCCGGAATCTGTCATTTCAAGCTCAGAACCTTATGGAATGTTGACTATTGAAGTGAAGAAAGAAGATATTAAGAAAATCATTCACTATCTGAAAGATTCATCACTGGAATTTAATTTCCTTACGGATATCTGTGGTATTCATTATCCTGAATTCCCTGAAAAGGAAATTGGTGTTGTATACCATTTGCACAATATGATGGCCAATTTCAGATTACGTCTGAAAATCTTTATGTCCAGAGAAAATATTGAAGTAGACTCTCTTGTAGAGCTATTTGCAGGAGCTAACTGGATGGAAAGAGAAACGTATGATTTCTATGGGATTAAATTTAAAGGACACCCGGATCTCAGACCTATTTTAAATATGGAAGATCTTGGATACCACCCAATGTTGAAGGAATATCGCCTTGAAGACGGTACAAGAACCGACAAGAACGATAGCATGTTCGGAAGATAAAAAATAATGCAATAAGCAGTAAGCAGCAAGCAATAAGCTTAAAGCCTAGAGCCTATAGCCTAAAGCATTTAAATTATGAAAGATAACTCATTATCTAATATACTAAACCAGTACGAAAGTAAGGAACAGATTGACGGACAATTATACACCCTGAATCTGGGACCTACCCACCCTGCTACGCACGGGATTTTCCAGAATATCTTAACGATGGACGGAGAAAGAATCCTTCACGCAGAGCAAACCGTAGGATATATCCACAGAGCATTTGAGAAAATTTCTGAAAGAAGAAACTATTCTCAGATCACTACCCTTACGGACCGTATGAATTACTGTTCTGCACCCATCAATAACTTAGGCTGGCACATGACAGTAGAAAAACTGATTGGCGTAGAAGTTCCAAAACGCGTAGACTATATGCGCGTTATCCTGATGGAGCTTGCCAGAATCGGTGACCACCTGATCTGTAACGGGGTAACCGGAATGGACTCAGGAGCTATTACAGGTCTTACTTATATGTTCATCGAAAGAGAACGTATTTATGATATGTATGAGCAAATCTGCGGAGCCAGAATGACAACCAATATGGGAAGAATCGGAGGTTTTGAAAGAGATTTCACTCCTAAATTCCATGAGCTGATCAAGGATTTCTTAAAAACTTTCCCACCAAGATTCAAAGAATTCTGTACTTTATTAGAAAGAAACAGAATTTTCATGGACAGAACCATCGGTACAGGAGCTATTTCTGCCGAAAGAGCTTTAAGCTACGGTTTCACAGGTCCTAACTTACGTGCAGCAGGGGTAGATTACGATGTACGAGTTGCGCAGCCTTATTCTTCATATCAGGATTTCGACTTCATTATTCCGGTAGGAACTTCAGGAGATACTTACGACCGTTTCATGGTTCGTCAACAGGAAGTCTGGGAATCAATCAAAATTATCAAACAAGCATACGAAAATCTTCCGGAGGGGCCATTCCATGCGGATGTCCCTGATTTCTATCTTCCTGAAAAGGCAGATGTATACCAGAAAATGGAAGCATTGATCTACCATTTCAAAATCGTAATGGGAGAAACCGATGTACCGAAAGGAGAAGTTTATCATGCTGTAGAAGGTGGAAACGGAGAATTAGGTTTCTATCTTGTGAGTGACGGAGGAAGAAGTCCTTACAGACTTCACTTCAGAAGACCATGCTTCATCTACTATCAGGCATACCCTGAAATGATTACAGGTTCTGTAATTTCAGATGCCATTGTAACGATGTGTAGTATGAATATTATTGCGGGAGAATTAGACGCATAAAAAGAAGATGTCAGACATCAGATTTCAGATGTTAGACTCTTCGCTTTATATATAAATTTAAAATCTGATGTCTGAAATCTGGCATCTGAAATCTTAGATAAAAAATGAGCGAAACAATAGCTTTTAAACCGGAAAGTTTAGCACAGGTACACAAAATTATCGCAAGATATCCTGAAGGAAGACAAAAATCTGCTCTTCTTCCTGTACTTCACTTGGCACAGAAAGAATTCGGAGGATGGTTAGATGTTCCTGTGATGGATTATGTTGCCGGACTATTAAGTATCCAACCGATCGAAGTATATGAAGTGGCTACTTTCTATACGATGTTCAATATGAAGCCGGTAGGTAAATATGTACTGGAAGTTTGCAGAACAGGACCTTGTATGGTTTGTGGAAGCGAAAAAATTCTGGATCATATCAGAACCAAACTGAACATTAAGGATGGAGAAACTACTGAAGATGGTATGTTTACTTTAAAACCAGCTGAATGTCTTGGAGCATGCGGATACGCACCCATGATGCAGCTAGGGAAATTCTTTCATGAAAATTTAACGATAGAAAAAGTAGATGAAATCCTTGATCTTTGCAGACAGGGACAAGTTGCTTTAGACTAATAGAAATTTTAAATTCTACATTTTAGATTTTAAATTATTCAGTTATTTTCTTTAATAATTATAAAAAGCTAGAAGCCAATGGCCAATAGCGAAAAGCATAATAAACAATGAGTAAAAAACTTTTACTTAAAGACGCACATATAGAAGGTATCCGCTACTTTGAGACTTACCGTAAACAGGGAGGTTATACAGCAGCTGAAAAAGCCTTGAAGATGACTCCGGACGAAATTCTTGAAGAAGTAAAAGCTTCAGGACTGAGAGGTCGTGGTGGAGCTGGATTCCCAACAGGAATGAAATGGAGCTTTCTGGCCAAACCTGAAGGTGTTCCAAGACACCTTGTTGTGAATGCGGATGAATCTGAACCTGGAACATTCAAGGACAGATATCTGATGGAGTTCCTTCCTCATTTATTGATTGAGGGAATGCTAATTTCTTCTTACTGTTTAGGATCCAATACTTCTTATATCTACATCCGTGGAGAATATTCGTGGATTCCGGATATCCTTGAAGAAGCTATTGAAGAAGCTAAAGCAGCAGGATTTTTAGGTAAAAATATTTTAGGAACCGGTTTCGATCTTGAAATCTATGTACAGAGAGGTGGTGGAGCATACATCTGCGGTGAAGAAACGGCATTGCTTGAGTCCCTTGAAGGAAAAAGAGGTAACCCGAGATTAAAACCACCATTCCCGGCTGTAAAAGGTCTTTGGGAAAGACCAACAGTGGTAAACAACGTTGAATCCATTGCGGCAGTAGTTCCGATCATTGATATTACAGGTGCTGAGTATGCTAAAATCGGAGTGGGAAGATCTACAGGTACGAAATTGATTTCTGCTTGTGGGAACATCAACAAACCGGGTGTATACGAAATCGATATGACGATCACCGTAGAGGAATTCATTTATTCTGATGAATATTGCGGTGGTATTAAGGATGGTAAAAAATTAAAGGCTTGTATTCCTGGAGGAAGTTCTGTTCCGATTGTTCCAGCAAATCTATTGCTAAGAACCGTGAACGGAGAGCCAAGATATATGAATTATGAATCATTGGCAGATGGTGGTTTTGCTACCGGAACCATGATGGGTTCAGGAGGTTTCATCGTTTTGGATGAAGACCAGTGTATTGTAGAACACACCATGACATTGGCGAGATTCTACAATCACGAAAGCTGCGGACAATGTACACCTTGCCGTGAAGGAACGGGATGGATGTACAAGATTTTAAAGAAAATCGAGAAAGGAGAAGGAAAAATGGAAGATATCGATCTGCTTTGGGATATCCAGAGAAAAATCGAAGGAAATACGATTTGTCCGTTGGGTGATGCAGCAGCTTGGCCGGTTGCAGCAGCGATCCGTCACTTCAGAGATGAATTTGAGTGGCACGTGAAAAACCCAGAGTTGTCTCAGACACAAAATTATGGATTGGCACATTATGCTGACCCTATCCCGGCTGTTGAAAAGAACGCATAAGTAAAAGATGAAAAAATTATTGGTGGTCGGCTTAATGATGTCGAATTTTGTATTTGCACAGAATAAAAAAACTGATACTGCAAATTATAACAGATCCGTTGAAGAGGATTTATCATATTTAGTAAGTGAGAAAGAGCAGATTAAAGCTGAGAGAAAAGAAAAGCCTTTACCATTAAGCAAAAAAGGTCAGGTTTTCGTATTTTACGGTTGGAACAGAGCCGCTTACAGCAATTCTGACATCCACTTTACCGGAAATGGATACGATTTTCAGCTGAATAATGTAAAGGCACAGGACAGACCTACAAAATTTGGAATTGTCTATTTTGATCCGAGCTGGTTTACTGTAACACAGTATAATTTCAGAATAGGATATTTTATTAAAGACAATTTAGCATTGGTACTTGGGATAGACCACATGAAATATGTAATGGATCAGAACCAGACTGTAGGTTTCAAAGGTCATATTTCAGATCCTGAGTATGCAGCAATGGTTCAGAACGGGCAGGTTAATCTTGCAGATGAGAAGTTCCTTACTTTCGAACATACAGACGGGCTTAATTATGAAAACTTAGGTCTAGAGAAATACAAAAATCTTGTTCATAAGAAAAATATAGATTTAGTATGGTCTTATGGAGCCGGAATCGGATTTATGTTTCCGAAAAGTAATGTAAAACTTTTTGGTAACGAAAGAAGTGACCGTTTCCACGTTGCAGGTATGGGAACCGATATCAGATCCAGTCTTAACCTTGTATTCTGGAAAAACTGGATGCTGAGATTAGAAGGAAAAGCCGGTTATATCAATATGTGGGATATTAAAACTACATTAAATAACAAACCGGACAAAGCACGTCAGGATTTTGTTTTCGGACAGGTTCTTGGAGGAATTGGATATACATTTAATACAAAGAAATATAAATAACAAAGCCTATTGCTTAACGCATAAAGCTTAAAGCATATCATATGAGCGAAGAAGTTAAAAAATTCAAAATAACTATAGACGGACAGACTACCGAAGTTTTGCCTGGTACTTCTATTCTGGAAGCTGCAAGACAAATTGGTGGTAAATCTGTGCCTCCTGCAATGTGCTACTACAGCAAGTTGGAAACCAGTGGAGGGAGATGTAGAACTTGTCTGGTAGAAGTTTCTAAAGGATCTGAAGCAGATCCTCGTCCTATGCCAAAATTAGTAGCAAGCTGCAGAACTAATGTAATGGACGGTATGGAAGTAAAAAATCTTACTTCTGAGAAAGCTCAGGAAGGAAGAAAAGCCGTTACCGAATTCCTATTGGTAAACCACCCGCTGGACTGCCCTATCTGTGACCAGGCAGGAGAATGTCATCTTCAGGACTTAGGATATGAGCATGGTGTTGAAAATACAAGAACAGAATTCGAAAGAAATACTTACGAAGCTGATGATCTTGGACCGAACATCAAATTAAATATGAACCGTTGTATTCTTTGCGCAAGATGTGTACTGACAGCCAACCAGCTTACAGAAACAAGAGAACACGGTATCCTTTTCAGAGGAGATCACGCTGAAATTTCAACGTATTTAAATAAAGCTTTAGACAATGACTTCATCGGAAACGTTATCGATGTTTGTCCTGTAGGAGCATTAACAGACAGAACAGCCCGTTTTGCCAGCAGAGTTTGGTTTACAAAACCAATGAACGCTTCTTGTAAATGTGATAAGTGTTCAGGAAAAGCTGTAGTATGGATGAAAGGTGACGAAATTGTAAGAGTTACTGCCAGAAAAGACCAGTGGGGAGAAGTGGAAGAATTCATCTGCGATACATGCCGTTTCGAAAGAAAATCTTTATCAGACTGGAATATCGAAGGTCCTAGACATATCGACAGACATTCTGTAATTTCATTGAACCACTACGAAAAGCCAAAAGACGAACTAAGAGTTTTAGACAATCCGATGGCTAAAGAAATCAGTGAAAAAGACGAAAAATAATTAATAAGACATCAGATTTCAGATACCAGACTTCAGACAGCAAATTAAATCTGACATCTAGCATCTGACATCTTAATATCTAAATAAAAATGGATTTACTTACATTTAAACTTATACTTGTACTAGCACTTTTTCTGCTGTCACTTACGATTGCAGCCTACTCTACCTGGGCAGAAAGAAAAGTTGCCTCTATTATGCAGGATAGAATTGGTCCCAACAGAGCCGGACCTTTCGGATTGCTGCAGCCTCTTGCTGACGGTGGAAAGTTTTTCTTCAAAGAAGACTTTACGCCTGCCAATGCAGAAAAATTCCTTTTCGTATTAGGACCAGCGCTGGTAATGTTTATTTCATTGATTACAGGAGCTGTTATTCCTTGGGGTAAAAGTTTAAATATTGCAGGTACTTCTTTTGATCTTCAGGTAGCAAACATCGATGTTGGTGTACTTTTCATCATCGGTATGGCTTCCATCGGGGTTTACGGAATTATGATCGGAGGTTGGGCTTCAAACAACAAATATTCATTACTAGGTGCTATCCGTGCTTCTTCTCAGATGATTTCTTATGAATTGGCAATGGGATTAGCGCTTCTTTCTATCATTATGATGTCTGGAAGTTTGGATTTAAAAGAAATCACTGAAAGCCAGACTACCGGAAAATTATGGGGAGTTATTCCATGGGTTTCAGGATTGAACTGGAACATTTTCTACCAGCCGATTGCATTCCTTGTTTTCTTTGTAGCTGCTTTGGCAGAAACCAACAGACACCCGTTCGATTTACCTGAGTGTGAATCTGAATTAGTAACAGGATACTCTACAGAATACTCTTCCATGAAGTTGGGATTATATATGTTCGGAGAATACGTGAACATGTTTATTTCCAATGCATTCATGGTAGTTCTTTTCTTCGGAGGTTATAACTATCCGGGGATTGAATGGGTAACTCAGAACTGGGGTGAAAACACTGCAGGAATTTTGAGTATCGTAGCATTCCTTACAAAAACAGTAATTGGAATTCTGATTTTCATGTGGATCAGATGGACACTTCCAAGATTCAGATATGACCAGTTAATGCACTTAGGATGGAAAACATTAATCCCGATGGCATTAGTAAACCTATTAATTACAGGTGCTGTAATTTTAGCGTTTGGAAATTAAATTATCTAAACCTAACAGGTTTTTGAAACTTGTTAGGTTTGTGTAAATATTGAATATTAAAAATTAAGATAACAGACAAGATTAGTCTAAAATCTGGTGTCTAACATCTAATATCTATAATTAAATGAAACTTACAAACAGATCAAAAGTTGTTTCCAATAAAGAAATGACCCTTGCTGAAAAAATCTACCTTCCTGCCATCTTTACAGGGATGGGGATTACATT
This sequence comes from Chryseobacterium sp. NRRL B-14798, assembly GCF_050470705.1. Taxonomy (NCBI): domain Bacteria; kingdom Pseudomonadati; phylum Bacteroidota; class Flavobacteriia; order Flavobacteriales; family Weeksellaceae; genus Chryseobacterium; species Chryseobacterium sp. NRRL B-14798. Next base: position 4,392,412 of record NZ_JBFLUL010000005.1, read on the forward strand.
TAAGCATGCTGTAAGAACCGTGATAAAGGGTGCTCCCGCAGTATATTCGTATCCGGAAGTACAGAAGCCAAGAACCACCATCTGGAGAGGCCAGCACGTTTTGAAAAGAGACGAAGAAGGCAGAGAAAGATGTACAGCTTGCGGACTTTGTGCGGTAGCTTGTCCTGCAGAAGCCATTACAATGACTGCTGCTGAAAGAACTAAAGAGGAAAAACATCTTTACAGAGAAGAGAAATACGCTTCAGTATATGAAATCAATATGCTAAGATGTATTTTCTGTGGTATGTGTGAAGAAGCTTGTCCTAAATCTGCCATCTATCTTACCGACAGGTTGGTAGACGTAGAAACCAACAGAGGTTCTTTCATTTACGGAAAAGATAAATTAGTTGAAAAAATAAATGAAAGGATTGATATCACCACAAGACAATCCGAGAAACAAAAAAATGCGGTAAAATAATGGATCAGTTTTTATTTTTCTTGGTGGCGTTTTTAGCTGTGGCAAGTGCAGTTTATTTTGTATTTGCAAGAAATCCTCTATATGCTATTTTGTCATTAATTGTTACGATGTTTTCAATTGCCGGAATGTACATTCTTCTCAATGCACAGTTCCTGGCAATCATCCAGATTATTGTTTACGCAGGTGCCATCATGGTACTTTTCCTTTACATCTTAATGATGCTTAACCTTAATAAACAAGACGAAAGTAAGAAGAACAATACTTTAAAATTTGTTGGAGTTTTTACTGCATGTCTTTTATTAATTGGAGTTTTAGGGGTATTCAGAGGAATTCAGGACCACCACATTGTTGTTGAAAATGTAGACAGAGGAGTTGGTCTTACCAAAAATCTGGGTAGACTTTTGTTTAATGAATATGTTTTACCGTTTGAGCTTGCTTCCATCCTAATTCTGGCAGGTATTGTAGGCGCGGTATTAATCGGTAAAAAAGATTTATAAAATTATGGGAGAAGTAAATACATTTATACAAAGCATCCCTTTGGACTACTTCATCATTCTTTCATCAGTATTATTCTGTCTGGGAGTAATGGGAGTATTGCTTAGAAAAAATGCTATTGTGATTCTGGGCTGTGTAGAGCTTATGCTGAATTCTGTAAACCTTTTATTGGCAGCTTTTTCAGCGTATAAAGGCAACGGCGACGGACAACTTTTAGTTTTCTTCATTATGGTGGTAGCAGCGGCTGAAGTAGCAGTAGGTCTGGCAATTATTGCTATGCTATATAGAAACACCCGTTCTGTAGATGTGAGTATATTTAATAAATTAAGAGGATAAGAATGGAGAATCTAGTATATGCAATAGTACTTTTACCACTTTTAGGGTTTCTTATTAACGGGCTGTTCGGAAAAAATCTTCCAAAAATATTGGTAGGATCTCTGGCTACTGCTGTAGTTTTCGGATCTTTCTGTATTGCAGTAAGCCTTTTCATGAATTTCAATTCTGAAAGCCAGCCTGTCATTGTAAAAGCTTTTGAATGGTTTAGAGTAAACGGAGTTCAGATCAATTTTGGATTCCAGATTGATCAGCTTTCTTTAATGATGGTAATGATCATCACGGGTATCGGTTCACTGATCCACTTATACTCTATCGGATATATGAGTCATGATAAAGGATTCTACAAGTTTTTTACTTACCTGAATCTTTTCATCTTCTCGATGTTACTTTTAGTAATGGGAAGCAACTACCTTATCCTGTTTATCGGATGGGAAGGTGTAGGTCTTTGTTCTTACCTGTTGATCGGATTCTGGTATACCAACGAAGAATACGGTAAAGCAGCAAGAAAAGCTTTCATCATGAACAGAATTGGTGACCTTGCGTTATTGATCGGTATCTTCATGATTGCTTCTCAAACCAATGCTGTAGATTATCTTTCTGTAGCAGAAAACGCTTCAAAATTTGAATTAGACGGAACAGTGATTATCTTTATCACAGCGAGTTTATTCATCGGTGCTACCGGTAAATCGGCTCAGGTTCCATTATATACATGGTTACCGGATGCGATGGCGGGACCAACTCCTGTATCAGCGTTGATCCACGCGGCAACGATGGTAACAGCAGGTATCTATTTAGTAGTAAGATCCAATTTCTTATTTACTTTAGCACCAACTGTACAGGGAGGAATTTTATTCATCGGATTCTTAACTGCTGCTTTGGCAGGGTTTTATGCACTACGTCAAAACGATATCAAAAAAGTGTTGGCTTATTCTACAGTTTCACAGCTTGGATTTATGTTCATCGCTTTAGGTCTTGGTGCCTATACAACAGCAATGTTCCACGTAATGACACACGCATTCTTTAAAGCGTTATTATTCTTAGGTGCAGGTTCTGTAATCCACGCGATGAGCAACGAACAGGATATGCGTTTCATGGGAGGTCTTAAAAAATATATTCCTCTTACGCATGCTACATTCCTTATCGGAACATTAGCTATCTCAGGTTTCCCTTTATTATCGGGGATGATCTCTAAAGACGAAATTTTAGTAGCAGCTTTCGCTAAAAACCCTGTTTACTGGGTAATCTTATTTGTTTTAGCGGCAATGACTGCAACGTATATGTTCAGACTATACTACCTGACATTCCACGGAGAATTCAGAGGTACTGAAGAACAGAAGCACCACTTACACGAAAGTCCGTCAAATATGACATTACCATTGATCGTATTGGCTATTCTTTCTGTAATCGGAGGTTTTATCAACCTGCCACACTTTATCGGTCACGGCCACTATGCCAAACTGATGGAATGGTTAAAGCCGGTTCTTACGGAACAAAGCTACAGCCAGATGGAAGCTACTCTTTCAGGAGTACCTTTCAATACTGAAATGATCTTATTAGCAGCTACGGTCTTGATGTTCTTCACTGTATGGTTCATCGTTAGAAATACTTATGTAAGTAAGAAAAAGATGGCTGTTGCAGAGGAAAACTATACCGGATGGGAAAAGCTTTCTGCTAAGAAATTATACGTTGACGAACTTTACAACGCATTGATTGTAAAAACTGTTGAAGGATTAGGACGCGGAGGAAAAATGTTTGATAAGGGTATCTTAGACCGTTTTGTAAACTTTGTAGGTGATGGTGCTGAAGACAGCGGAAAAGCTATGAAGCGTGTACAGAACGGAAATGTAGAGACATATATCCTTATCATGTCTTTAGCGGTGGGAATTATATTAATTGTTAACTTTTTATTACAATAATAATGTCTTGTTTGTTATTAACATTATTACTATTACCTCTAGTAGGTTCGGGATTAGTTTTTGCCTGGAAGAATAATTCCAGCAAATATTTGGCGCTTGGAATTGCATTGGTACAAATGCTCCTTACGTTTTACGTACTTTCGGATTTTGATTTTACTCCGACAGTAGACAGCGTATTGCAGCATGAGATCAATTATCCATGGTCACAATTTATGAAGAGCTCTCTTCACTTCGGTATCGATGGAATGAGCATGCTTCTTTTATTACTGACCAATATTCTGGCTCCAATCATTATTTTATCATCTTTCAACGAAAATGTAAACTATAGAAATACATTCTACGGACTGATTCTATTGATGCAGTTTGGTCTTGTAGGGGTATTCACTTCTTTAGACGGATTGTTATTCTACATTTTCTGGGAGGTAACTTTGATTCCAATTTGGTTCATTGCCGGACTTTGGGGACAAGAGAATAAAAGGTTTGAATTCACTACGAAATTCTTCGTATATACATTCGTGGGATCATTATTTATGTTAGCCGGATTGATCTATGTGTACAACCACTCTGCATCATTCGCTTTAACAGATCTATATAATGCACAGCTTAACGAAGTACAGCAGACTGTGGTATTCTGGTTTATTTTCTTTGCTTTTGCAGTGAAATTACCGGTATTCCCTTTCCATACATGGCAGCCTGACACCTATACCTACTCTCCTACTCAGGGATCCATGTTATTATCAGGGATCATGCTGAAGATGGCAGTATATGGTGTAATGCGTTATTTACTTCCAATCACTCCGCTACCAATTGCCGGAATTTCCGGACAGATCGTAATTATTCTTGCCATCGTGGGTATTGTTCACGGAGCTTTGATCGCTATTATCCAGACGGATATGAAGAGAATCATTGCATACTCTTCCTTCTCTCACGTAGGATTGATGGTAGCAGGGATCTTCGCTTCAGCAGTAGTTACTTTAAGAGGAACTTTCAATGTAGAAGGTGCTGAAGGAGCTTTGGTACAGACATTTGCTCACGGTATCAACGTAGTGGGATTATTCTACTGCTGTGATATTTTATATAAGAGATTTAAATCAAGAGACATCAGACAAATGGGTGGTTTAGCTAAAGTAGCACCTAAGTTTGCGGTGTTATTCCTGATCATTATATTAGGTTCAATGGGAGTTCCATTAACCAATGGATTCATCGGGGAATTTATTTTGTTGAAATCTGTTTATGATTTTAACGGAACAGCAGCAGTAATTGCTGGTCTTACGGTAATTCTTTGTGCGGTGTATTTATTGAGATTCTACGGAAAAGCAATGTTTGGAGAAGGAGATGAAGCCGTTTTAAGTACAGCAAAAGATTTATCAGGCGTAGAATTTTCTGTATTGGCAAGTTTAGCGGTTTTTGTGATTTTACTAGGTATTTTCCCACAACCGGTAATCGACATGGTGAGTAGTTCGGTGAAGTTTATCTACCAATCAATGGTAAGTTAATTTGATATTTTAAGAAATGAGTGTTTTAATTATTGTTTTCCTAACGGCAGTTATTGCGTTATTTTCAGGAGTTTTTGAACAAGGAAAATTCGCAAGATACATTGGGATTTTGGGATTAATCATCGCATTGTACGTAAGTTTTATGCCGGAATGTTCGTTTTTCGACCATTACAAGCATATGTATGAGTACAGTGACAATACCGCATTATTCACTAAAATATCAATCGTAACAACATTATTGTTATTCTTCCTGGGCGGTTTTGCTTTCAGCAACCACAGAAGCCACCAGTCAGAATTATATGCATTGATGCTATTCGCATTATGTGGAGGGATCATCCTTTTCGGATACCAGAATCTGGTGACGATGTTCTTAGGAGTTGAGATCCTTTCTATTCCATTATATGTAATGGCTGGAGCTAACAAAACGGATTTAAGATCCAACGAAGCTTCTATTAAATATTTCCTTATGGGTGCATTCGCAACAGGTTTCTTACTGTTCGGGATTGCGTTCATCTATGGAAGTGCAGGAAGTTTTGATCTGTACAAAATCCACGATTTCGGGGTAGCCAATTCAGGGAATGTAATGTTCATCTTAGGAGTATTACTGATTCTTTGTGCATTAGCATTTAAAGTAGCATTGGCCCCTTTCCATATGTGGAGCCCTGACGTATATGCAGGTTCTCCTTCATTGATCACAGCTTTCATGGCGAGTGTAGTAAAGATCTCAGGATTCTTTGCGCTGTTCAGATTGATGACGCTTGGCTTCGCTGGGGTTACTCACGAATGGATTAATGTTTTAGGGGTATTCTTAATCATTACATTACTTTTGGCAAACGTTATGGGTCTTGCTCAGACGAATGCAAAAAGAATGCTGGCATACTCTTCAGTATCTCACGCAGGATATATCGGATTGGTATTCTTCGGAATGACAAGCCTTTCTACTTATAACCTTGCCTTCTATCTGTTTGCTTATTCTTTATCTACAGTAGGAGTTTTCATGTGCCTGATCTGGGTAGAGAAATTAAAAAGAGAAACTTCTTTCGGAGCCTTCAAAGGATTGGCGAAGACAGAACCTTTATTGGCAACAGCCGCAACGATCTCTATGCTTTCAATGGCAGGAGTTCCGTTAACAGCTGGTTTCATGGGGAAATTTGCTTTATTCTCCCAGGCTATGAACGGTGCAGCTTTCTTAGTATTGGTAGCTGTATTAGGTTCTGCCCTATCCATTGCTTACTATTTAAGACTGATTATCGCGATGTTCTTCTTTAAAGAATCAACATTCAAATCATCAGAAAAAGTAACTCTTACATACAATATCATTGCAGTAATTGTTATTGCCCTGATCATCATCCTTGGAGTTTTCCCGGATCTATTTGCAAGAATGTTCGGATTGTAAAATCTGAATTTTAAGATATAAAAAGCACAACTCGTCGGTTGTGCTTTTTTATTATCCTTCAAATAAAGAACATCTCATCCCAAAAACTTTAATTTTTATTTATCAATAAATCTATAATCTGTCTATATAAAAAACAATAAGGAATTATAAAATACCTTGCAGAGTTTCCCAAAGCACCTGCAAATTATATACAATAAAATAAAAATTCCACACGATCAATATTCTGCTTTTTTCATAACTTTACTTTAAATTTTTCAGCTCTTGGCTAATCTCTATAAAAAAGACTCTCCCTTTCAGGTTTATATATCATTCAAAAAATATTTGGATGTTCTGGAACATATCCGATATAATGACAGACTGGAATACAGGGTCAATTATGCAGAGTCATTACTAGAGAGCACCCGAAATTTTAAAGACCTTAGAGAAGGCTTTCAGGATACAGCCCTTCTTGAAAAATACGATGACCTCATCAGGCTGCTTCTTGCAGACCTTTTCCCGACAGGCCTCACCAGAAACGAAATAAAAGCGGCAAGTATTCCGCTCTCCAACATTACCTTTAACTATACCGAAAGGTTTAAAGATATTCTGAAAGATGCAGGAAAAGATTTCGAAATAGAACTCAGGAATATTTCAGATAACGAATTCTATGTATTTTGCTGCTGTCTGATTCTTCAGAGCTACTTCAAAAAAGATATTAAAAGTACACTTCCGTTTTATTATGATATTCCCAACAAACAGGGAATCATGAAGCATTATAAAATTACGGTCAATTCAGATTTTACGGAAATTACTCCTACAGAAGATGCCAAAATTCCATCTGATGATATTCTGGATATGCTTTTGGAAAATCTTGATGATTTTAAACTCTGGAAAAAGTATTTCCCTTCACAATCGTGGATACTGAAAGGATTTACCATCATTTCACTGGTAGACTGTACCTCTGAAGTGGCCCTTTCCGATCTGAAATCAAGCATGATTGAAATTGATCCGGAAAATATGAATCCCAATGAAAATCTGACTGAAATTTTCAAATCCTATTTTGATGTTCCGGAACTCAACTTCGGGTTGATGACGTTCAACAAAAAGGAACAGAAACTTGATAAACTTCCGATTTACGAAAGTCTTCTCACAAATCACATCCTTGATTTCTGGATCAATGCATTTGATGAAGAAACCCGTAAGAGTACCTTCAATAATTTAAATCATAATTCAAAGCCTGTAGTTGTTTCCAATGTAAACAACCTGGAAGAGAATGTCAAGCTGCTTCCTTCCTTCAGTATTTTAAAAGACAATAATGTCAACAGTTTCATGGTAATTCCTATCATGAAAGATGGAGAACTCCTTGCGATCATGGAATTCACCTCTCCGATTGCCGGAAGTTTCAATGGCTTAAAACTTAAAAAACTGGAGTTTTTCACTGATATGGTTCTCTTCTCTCTGAACAGGTTTTACTTTGAGAAAAACTATCAGATAGAAGCCATTATTCAGCGTGAGTATACAACCATCCACGACAGTGTGGTCTGGAAGTTCAGAAATGAAGCTGAGAAATATTTTACGGCGTCACTCGGAAAAAAGATATATACTTTAAAACAGATTGCATTCAAAAATCTTACCCCGTTGTTTGGGGTTTCGGATATCCGTTCTTCTTCTGAAAAGCGTTTTAATCTGATGCTGCAGGATCTCAACCAGCAGATTGAATGGCTGAATGAAATTCTGACACTCACCAACTCGGATTCCGAAAAATTTATACTGGCACTGGATGTTTTTGAGAATGAGATCAACAATGAGATCAAAGCGGATACGGAACAGCGTTTTCAGAGATTGTTAAGAGAAGAAATTCATCCTTTTTTACAGGGAAAACTGGAAATTAAAACGTCCAGGGAAATAAAGGCAAAGATCAAAGACTATTTCTCCCACATCTTTACTTCTACGGATCTGTTTTATCATCACAGAAAAAACCTTGATGATTCTATCACGCTTGTTAACCGGAAACTGGCAGATATGCTGGATGAAAGCCAGGTAAAAGCACAGGAAATTTTTCCACATTATTATGAAAGGTTTAAATCTGACGGTGTGGAACATAATCTGTATATTGGTTCTACCATCGCTCCCGAGCTGCATTATACCTCAAAAGTAGTCCACAAACTGAGATACTGGCAGCTGAAAACCATCTGTAAAATGGAACTTGAATTTCAGTCGTTCAAAAAATATCTTCCGTTACCACTTGATATTGCTTCACTGATTTTCGTCTATAATGAAAAAATAGACATCCGTTTCAGAATGGATGAAAAACGTTTTGATGTAGACGGAGCCTATAATTCCTATTACGAGATTATTAAAAAGCGTCTGGATAAGGCCCATGTGAAAGATTCTTCCGAACGTATCACCGCTCCCGGAAAAATCACCATTGTCTATTTCGGAATGGAAAATCAGAAGGAATATTTAGATTATATTTCCAAACTCCAGAAAAAAGGGGTTTTGCAGCATGACGTAGAATTTTTAAGAGTAGAAGATCTGCAAGGAATCACGGGATTGCTGGCGTTAAGGGTTTCCTTTACACTTCCACAGGAATAAAATGATGCTTCTTTAATCCACAAAATAAGTATCCGGCTTCTTCAGTTCGCCCTGAGGAATTCCTGCCTGTTCAAAAATTGAAAACTCAATAGTACGGCAGATGCTGTTTAAAGCAAGATCATTTTCCTCTTCACCAAAAGGCTCTCCAATCTCCTGAATAATAGCATCAAGAGCAATAAAGGTATAGCTGATCAGCAGAACGATCAAAGGCATCATCCATCCCAAAGAATCTACCAGTCCGAAAGGAAGCCAGAAACAATATAAATAAACAGTACGATGCAGCAAAACACTGTAAGCAAAGGGTAATGGTGTATTGTAAATCCTCTCACATCCGCCGGAAATATTAGAAAACTGGTTCAGCTGATGATCCATGGAAGTCATAACAATGGTATCAATGTTTCCTTTTTTATTCTGTTCGCTAAGCCAGTCTGCAATAAAACCAAGAATACTGTTGGGAATGAGTTTTTTGTTCTTTACTTTTTCCAATTGTTCTGATGAAAGCAGTCTCTCAAGATGTTCTGTACCAGATTTATCTCTCAGCTGAAAGTTCAGTGACCATGCAAATGCAGAGATCAGCTTGATGATTTTCTCTTTTTCCTCTTTAGCTTCAGGCGAAGAATCGTTTACCAGCGATAGGATCTGTCTTGTAAGGGATCTGGTTTCAATGACCAGTAATCCCCAGAGTTTCCGGCCTTCCCAGAAACGGTCATAGCTTGCAGAATTACAGAATCCCATAAAAATGGCAAGAGCCAGTCCTATTAATGTAAAAATAGTAGGATTGAGATGTACTTTATAATCAAAAATTTTTCCTTTGAAAAAATAGATAGCCAATGAAAACAGCGTGATAATGGTAAGCTGAATAACAATTTTCTTCAATACGGATCCTCTCCATATAAATAACATTTTCAGCCAATTCGTACGCTGTCTGACGATCATTTGTGTGGATGTTTATTAATTAAAGACTAAGAAAAGCCACCCCGAAAGATAAAACGGAAATAATAATTCCAGCCATAAAAATCTTGTAGGTAATGGATAAAAGTTTGTACTTCCTGTTAAGAACTTTCCCGAGATAATACAGATCCTTCACCATTGAGTCATAAATATAATCCCTGTCTTTAATAAGGTCTTTCATGGCGTTGTTATAGTCATCAAACAACATCTGCTGAAAGTTTCCAAAGAACAGCAGGTTTACTTTTCTGTTGGCAATATCCTGAGAAGTAAATGTTGATTTGGTTACATTCGGTTTTGTAGACAGAATCGCAAATATGATCGTCAGTACACTTGACAGCAATAGTATGAAACTTGGAAGAATCAGATGTGAATTTTTAGGAGCATCCAGCTTCGGCACAAGCACGGAAAGACACACTGAAATAATAATGGCATTTACCGATAAAAGAATATTGGCTTTGCTGTCTGCAATGTCACTTAGTCTCGTATGATTGTTCAGTGTCACCCTGAATAAGGTATCTACACTTCTGTCCGATTTTTCTTTTTCTTTTTTACCTTCCGAAGCCTCCTTTTTGTTTTCTTTTTTCTCTTCTTCTTTTTCCAGCTTCTTTTCGATTTTTTTAATATTTTTCTTTTTCAGGGGTTCCCAGTTTTCTTTAGCATAATCCGTATAAAAAGTATGCTTATTTTTTAACATATCCAGATTTCCGGCATTCCATTCTTCATTGGAAAAACATCTTACATTCGTTAGTTCCCATTCTTTTCTCAAAGCATCAGAAATATCACTATAATCATGACCTGCAAAATGGCTGAAGTCAGCATCTTTTACAATTTTTTCCAGTAAATTCTGGGGTTCGTAATGAATTTTCGTAGCCAGAATCAGTTTTTCAACATCTGCAATATAGTTTTCAGGATAATTTTCCTGATGTAAAAAGGCTTTCATCACCTCCACACTTCTTTCTTCATGGTTCAGGGCACATTCTATATACCCTGTATCATGAAACCATAATGCAACAAGAACCTTTTCCTGATCCTCTTCAGAAACAGGGGTATTTTTCATGATTTCCTCAGCCTTATTAACGGTATAGGCAGTATGGATAAAATTATGATAAAAATATACTGAAGATAACTTATCTTTGAATAAGATTTCAACATAATTTTTAGCTTTTTGTAAAATGCTCATCCCTGAAATTTTGTTAATGTAAATTTATGAATTTATCCTTTAAAACTCATCTAAAAAATACTTCTATTGTTCTTCGAACGGTAATGTCCGCAGGAGCTCTTTATTCCTGTGCTACATATAACGTACAAAAGGGCAAAAACTTATTTGAAGTAAAAGATTCCGAAATAAAATCTGAAAGTGATTTTAAACTTTTTCTGATTGGAGATGCAGGAAATGCAGATGAACCTCAGGCACAAAAAACACTGAATTTACTGAAAAGTAAGCTGGATTCTGCCGACAGCAATTCTATGCTGATCTTTTTGGGCGATAATATCTACCCTAATGGTATGCCCAAAGAAACAGATAAAGATTATGCCCTGGCAAAACAAAAACTGGAAAATCAGCTAGCTATCACCAAAAATTTCAAGGGAAAAACATTAGTAATTCCCGGGAATCATGACTGGTACAATGGACTGGAAGGATTGAATACCCAGGAAGGACTGGTTAAAAAATATCTTGATGATAAAAAAGCTTTCCTTCCGAAAAATGGCTGCCCTATTGATGATATCAATGTTTCTAAAGATATAAAGCTTATTGCCATTGATACAAAATGGGTGATAGCAAACTGGGATAATTATCCTGGAATCAACAAAAACTGTAACATCAAAACCCGTGAAGATTTTTTCACCGAGTTTAAAGACCTGATCATTAAAAATCAGGGCAAAAAAATAATTGTTGCTTTACACCATCCTATCATCAGCAGCGGAACACATGCAGGTTTTAATTCTGCAAGATCTCATCTTTTTCCTTTAAAGAGTAAAATTCCTGTACCTATAGTGGCCAGTGTCATCAATATATTAAGGAGTTCCTCAGGAGCCAGCCCCGAAGATATCAATAATCAACATTATGCAGATCTGGCCAACCGACTGAAAAGTATTGTTCAGGATAAGGAAAACATTATTTTCGTATCCGGTCATGATCATAATCTGCAATATCACGAAGATGGAAATTTAAGACAGATTATTAGTGGCGCAGGCTCTAAAACAGACCCGTCTACCATTGTAGAAAAAACAGACTTTTCCTACGGAGGAAGTGGTTTTGCGGTTTTAAATTTCAGAAAAGATGAAAGTACAGATGTTGAGTATTTTTCAACCAAAGATGCCCAACTTCAAAAGCTCACTCATATTTCCGTGATTTCCAAACCGGATGTATTCGTCAATAATTTCCCTAATTCTTTTCCTGCCACATTTTCTTCCACCATTTACCCGGTACAGCTAACTGAAAAAAGAAAGTTTTACCGCTGGCTTTGGGGCGATCATTACAGAAGATACTACGGAATTCCTATTGAAGCACCAACCGCCAATCTTTCGGAATTGAACGGAGGGTATATTCCTTTCAGGGAAGGTGGAGGAAATCAATCCAACAGTTTACGACTGAAGTCTGCAGATGGACAGGAGTTTGTAATGCGCGGTGTGAAAAAAAGTGCGATCCGCTTTCTTAACAATATGGCTTTTCAGAAAAGTACATTAGGAGAAGAACTTGCAGATACATTTCCTGAGAAATTCCTGCTGGATTTTTACACAACCAATCATCCGTTTACCCCTTTTACGATTGGAAACATGTCGGAAAAGCTGGGTATTTTCCATAGTAATCCAAAGCTGTATTACATTCCTAAGCAGCAAGCTTTGGGAAGGTATAATGAAAACTACGGGGACGAAATGTACATGATTGAAGAGCGTTTTTCTTCAGATCCTAAAACATTGGCTTATCTGGATCATGCAAAAGATATCGTTTCTACAGATGATGTACTAAAAAATCTTAACAAAAGCGATAAATATTCTGTTGACAGAGAATCTTATATCAGAGCAAGGTTGTTTGATATGCTTATTGGTGACTGGGACAGACATTCGGACCAGTGGAAATGGGCAGAATATGAAGCGGGTGATAAAGTAATCTATAAACCTATTCCTAAAGACAGGGATCAGGCATTCAGTAAATATGATGGTGCAGCCTTCAGAATCATTATGAATGTTCCTGCCATTCGTCACATGAAAACCTTTACAGAAGATATCAGCAGTGTAAAATGGCTCGCTATGGAACCTTATCCGATGGATCTTGTGTTCTTAAAAGGGGCAGACCAGAATGAATGGGAAACCCAGGCAAAATATATTCAGGAGCATCTGACTGATGCGGATATTGATGAAGCTTTCCACAATCTTCCGAAAGAAGTGCAGGATGAAACCATCGATGAAATTCAGAGAAAACTGAAAATAAGAAAGACAAAACTACAGAGCTATGCCGCTCAGTATTATGATGTACTGCAGAAAAAAGTTCCTTTGGCAGGAACGGTAAATCCTGATAAGTTTGTCATCACCAAAAACGGACATTCCGTCCTTGTGCAGCAATATAAGCTGGGTAAGAATAAAGATCAGAATGAACTTGTTTTTGAAAAAACCTATCATGATTCAAAAACAAAGGAATTATGGATTTACGGACTGGAAGATGATGATACCTATGTAGTAACCGGAAGCGGAAATCCTAAAATGACGATCCGGCTGATTGGTGGATATAATCATGATACCTATAACGTTGCTGATGGAAGAAAAGTGAAGATTTATGATTTTAAATCTCAGAAAAACACCTATAATGCCGGTAATGCAACCAAGAATATTACAGATGATTATGACATTAACAGCTATAATTATAAGCATCCTAAATATAATTCCGTTGCAGGATATCCAAACCTGGATTACAACCCGGATGACGGTGTGATCGTAGGCGTCCTGGCCAATTACACAGTAAATAATTTTATCCGCGACCCATTTACTCAGAGGCACAGTTTAAAAGCTAATTTTTATACAGCTACAGCAGGATTTAGCCTTACCTACAAAGGAGTATTTAAAAAAGCCATCTCAGGCTGGGATATTAACCTTGATGCATTTTATACGACTCCAAGGTTCTCTCAAAACTTCTTTGGACTTTCCAATGAAAGTGAGTATGATAAGGAAGAAACAGAAAGAGAATATAACAGAGCCAGAATTTCCAAGTTCAACTTTGCTCCATCCATCTCTCAAAAGAGCTGGATGAATCTCAGCCACCAGTTTCAATTGACTTTTGAAGATAATAAAGTACAAAGAAAAGCCGGCCGTTTCATCAACCAGTCTCCGGATGTGAGACCTGGAGTATTCAACAGCCAGCAGTTTGTTGGAGCCAATTATACTTTTGGTTATAAAAATGCTGATAATACGGCCTTCCCTACTCTGGGACTGGAATTTATGCTGAATGCAGACTGGAAAGCAACTCTTTCTGATTTCAATAAGAATTTCGTAACGGTAAAAGGAAAACTGGCCATTGACCACAGGATTGATAAAAAAGGAAAATTTGTATTCGCCAATTCCAGCAATGTAATGTGGATCAATAACAATAATTTTGAATTTTATCAGGCTGCGGCTATCGGAGGTAATAATGGAATGAGAGCCTTCAGAAACGAAAGATTCTCAGGAAGATCCTATTTTACCAATAACTCAGAAATCCGATGGGATTTTGGAAGGGTAAGAAATAATATTGCTCCTGCCAACATGGGTATTCTTATCGGATATGATATCGGCCGTGTATGGAATGACCATGAAAATTCCAGAAAATGGCATCAGTCTGCCGGAGCTGGAGTATGGCTGAGTATTGTAGAAATGATGTCTGCAAGATTAAATTATTTCTATGGTTCAGATGGTGGAAGGATTTCTGCCGGAGTAGGAATGAAATTTTAAGTTTTACACATGAAATAGTTAATGATGAGCTTTATAGCCTCAAATCAGTTTTAATAAAATTTAATCATTCAAATTTTGACTCATATTTTTTACCGATAAAACAAATATGGCTTTTATTGAAAAGCCATATTTTTCATTTATATAGGTACTATTTACATTTCTTATTCTCCTGAAAACTTCATACGGATACATTAAATGTATAAGAGTTTCTAGGTAATATAATTTGATGCTTTTAACATTGATTAAAAAAAGGAATAGATACCAATCTGTTTATAATTGCAAATTGGGTAGATAAATATCTACAAAAAAATATAAAAATCACAAAATAGTGATATTTAAAAAAAATAATTAAGTTGCATAATTATTTCAAGCCTTTTTGATACATGTAAATCATCCTATCACTCAATTCTATTCACTTCTTTGCAAATCACGGATTATAAAAAAAAAATAATTTTGTTCTCTATAATCACAAAATATACATCCGATGATCAAAAGATTATTTCTTACATTGTTTCTAATCACAGCATTTTCTGCCAATGCACAGATCGGGATCTTGACATCTACTCCACAGAGAACACTGCATGTCAACGGTTCGTTACAACTGGTAAAAGAATTAAATGTAGGAGGTTCTGAAAATGTACAGGGTACTGCAGGAAAGGAGGGAGAGTTTTTAAGTTCTAATGGAGCCGGTACATCACCAACCTGGCGAACGATAGAATCCCAAAGTTTTTTAAAGATTGTTTTTACGGGGCAAAAAACAAATATCTCACCTGGTACCGGTAGTTATACAGGAAGCAGCAGCGCAACAAACTATGAAGCACCATCCAGGAACTATATCTATAATATCGTCAATAAAATAGATAATAATTATGTATCGTATGATGCCAATACAGGGATATTTACTGTTAGCAGAGCCGGATATTATAACATTTCAACTTATTTATCATATAACCTGAGTTTAAACGGAACCAATCAGACAGCAGGAACGGCAATATCCAGACTTGAGAGAAGTTCAGATACGAGTGATTATATTTCAGCAATGTCGACAGGACATGGAGAAAGAACAGAAAGTATATATCATCAACTGACAGGTATCAAGTTTCTTAATTCCGGAGAAACCTTTTCTCTCAGATGTGTTTATACCCAGAACTTCAGATTAGCATCAGGAAATATCAGCATTTCTTATCTGCTGCCTTAAAATTGAAAACACAAATATTTAGCACTACCAACAACAAATACTCAATCCAATGAAAAAAAATTTATTACTGACATTGTTTTTAGTCATGTCATTTTTAGCCAATGCACAAGTTGGGATATTAACACCAACTCCCCAGAGAACATTGCATGTCAACGGCTCACTGCAGCTGGTAAAAGAATTGAACGTAGGAGGCTCTGAAAATATACAGGGTACCGCAGGTAGAGAAGGCGAATTTTTAAGTTCAAATGGTGCAGGAACAGCTCCTACCTGGCGAACTATAGAATCTCAGAATTTTTTAAAAGTAGTCTTTGTAGCCAATAAGGACGATATATCACCAAATACAGGAAGCTATGCAGGAAGCCATTTAACCGGAACCTTTGAAAACTTTGCTCAAAATTTTATTTATAATATCGTTAACAAAATAGATAATAATTTTATTGCCTACGATGCAAACACCGGGATATTTACTGTCAAGAAAGCAGGTTTCTACAATGTAGCAACCTATTTTACATATGATTTAAACCTCAACGGAACTAATCAGACAGCAGGAACTGCAACGTCACAACTACAGAGAGAGGCTGATACCCAAAACTTAGTTTCAGCAGTATCAACAGGACATGGAGAGAGGACAACACAAGTATATCATCAGCTTGCGGGCATACAGCCTTTTGCTGCCGGAGAAACTTTCAGGCTAAGATGTAAATATACCCAGGATTTTAGATTATCAAAAGGTAATATCAGTATCTCCTATCTTACTCAGTAAACAATAGAACATCAATTACTTCCATAACATTCATTTATTTTAAAAACCCTTCAGATTTCTCTGTAGGGTTTTACTTGGTGTGTTATGGAAACGGAAAGTATAATAATACCTGGCCATTCTGATCATAATTATAAGTCCATTTTGATTTGGATATTTCCGGCTGCGGAGGTATACCGGTATCAGGATAATCAGCATATTCAGTCACTGATTCCTTAGCTCTAAAATTATTTTTTGATAAACTCTTTTCATAAAAATCATCATTAATCAAAAATAATTTTTTAAATGGATTTTTAGCATTGTCAAAATCTGAATATACAGTAGTTGTGAACTGTTTATCCTTACCAGTATCCTTTTCTAATGTTTCACTTTTAGAAAGGTTACTATTTCCATCAAAATAATATGTTGTAAAAAACTCCTGATAACCACGCTTAGTATATACACTTATTGTATTGGATCCATACGTATAGGTCCTTGTCATCTCCAGTTCGGCAAAACTTCCATTCTTATAATACTTTTCAGCCTTAACAGGTCTGTTATTTTCCGTCAGATAAGAAGTTGTTCTATACCCGGAAGTCGTTTCCGATTCAAAATAATCTACCTGTATCTTATTGTTTGTATAAGTTAACTGAGTAACTATATCAGGATAAAAAACTTGGGTATTTGCTGTTACAAAATAGTTCCTTCCGCGCATTTTCTGTAAACGTCCGTTTTCATAGAAAAACTGATAATATTTTTCCGGACTGCGTAGTGTTGTGCGCTGATCCATCTCAAAAATGTATCCTTTATCAGGTTGTAAATCTTCAGTTTGATTTTCATTTACAGTTATAGATTCATCATTAGTACTACTGCAAGAGGAAAAACCAAGTACCAACAGGATATACAATATTTTTTTCATAGTTATTTAATCGGCTGTAAAGATAAGGCTTATAATGAAAAACTGTACACATTTCCTCCTTCATCTTTCCCTTTCTCATCTGCGATCATTAATGTTTTATCATCAAAGAATACAATAGCTTCCTTCTGGGAATTATGGTTCAAAGGAATTTTTTGAATTTTAGCAGAATTAAAATCGTTAGCAGTAAATCCGGTAAGAACGTGAACATTTTTATGGGTAAGCAAGACAATTTTATCTTTTGTACTGTTGATACTGGCAGAGGTAATAGCTGCATCATTATATCCTCCATCAAGCTTTAATTTTCCTATTAGCTTAGCTTCAAAATCCCCCTCTTTGTTAGGTATCTGGAATATAAGAAAGGTTCCATCAAAACCTTTGCTTCTGTTTTTGGTGAATAAGTAAAAATTCCCGTCCATTTCAACAAAACCTTCACAGTCGTACAACAGGTTCGACTTTTTCGGAGGAAATTCTGTCTGCCCCTGATAATGAAATTTTGTAGTCTGAACAACTTTGGTAACAATTTGTTTGCTGTCTTTCAAATCTGTTTTTAAGATCGCCAGATCCTGTCGGTTATTATCATTATTACCAAAATCTCCGATATAAATATTTCCCTGAGAATCGGATATAATGTCTTCCCAGTCGGTGTTTTCAGCATTTTCCACCGGTATTTTTGCCAGCATGTCACCTTTATCACTCAGACCATATATTGCATTTTTATTTCCTTTGTCTTCTATCGCCCAGATGGTTTTCTTATCTTTTGACAAAGTAATTCCGGAAACTTCCTTCAACTTTTTAGGTAAGGTAAACTGGACTTTCAGTTCATCCTCCTTAGTAGGGGAATTCTGAGCTTTTGGATTGCAGCTCAATAAAAGCAAAGCAGGTAAAATAAGAAAACGTAACATATTTATTTTTTATTTTTTTAACTGAATATAAGAAGCATTAATTGTTCCAATCGGGAACTATGAAAGTTTTTTTGCTTTTTCCCAGAGAACATCCATTTCTTCCAGTGACAGATCTGCCAGTTTCAGATCCTGTTCTTCAGCAAGACCTTCCATTTTCTGAAATCTTGAAATAAATTTTAGATTGGTTCTTTCCAATGCAGAATCCGGATTGATTCCTGAAGTTCTGGCATAGTTGATCAGAGAGAAGAAAACATCACCCAGCTCCTGTTCTTTCTTATCCAAATCTGTTTCAGCATGGAACTCCTGAATCTCCTCATCTACTTTTTTCCATGCGTCTTCTGCATCATGAAATTCAAAACCTATCCCTTTTACCTTATCCTGAATTCTATACGCTTTTACCAAACTTGGCAGACTTTTAGGAACTCCGCCTAAAATAGACTTATTACCTTCTTTTAACTTTAATTTCTCCCAGTTCTGCTTCACTTCTTCTTCATCCTTCACTTCAGTATCTCCATAGATATGAGGATGACGGAAGATCAACTTTTCATTCAGGGAATTGATAACATCTGCAATGTCAAAACTTCCTTTTTCAGAACCTATTTTAGCATAAAAAACAAGGTGAAGCAGGACATCGCCCAGCTCTTTCTTTATTTCCTGTAAATCATTTTGCAAAATAGCATCTGAAAGTTCATACGTCTCTTCAAGGGTAAGATGACGAAGGGATTCTAACGTCTGTTTCTGATCCCATGGACATTTTTCACGCAAATCATCCATAATATCCAGTAATCTTCCGAAGGCCTCCAGTTTCTCTTGTTTCGTATTCATAAATAATGGGAAATTCAATCTTATACAAATGTAAGGGTTATTCGGGCATCATTACAAACGTTGGAAGTAAAAGTTGCGGAGTGCAGAATTTAGGATAGATTTGATATGTAAACCTAACAGGTTTCAAAAACCTGTTAGGTTTGGAATATTACCCCCCAATTATTTACTGCCAGAAAACAAAAAACCTTGTCCGGAATTTCCAGACAAGGTTTTATATTTTAATTCAAATGAATTATCCTTGTTTTCTGTGGGTGCTCTTTGGAGCTGATTTTGCTGCTGAAGTCGCTTTAACTTTCGGAGCAGCAGGTTTCTCTGCTTTTGGAGCTTTTTTAGCTTCTTTTTCAATGCTTACTTCTTCAGCAGGTTCTCCGTCTAAAGTTTCAGGTTCTGCTTTTACAAAGCTCTCAGGAGTAATATATCCTGCTTTTTGAAGGATGTTGTACCACTGAGCCAATTTCTTGATATCAGAAGAATATACTCTTTCTGTGTCATAGTTTGGAAGAGAAGCCAGCATAAAATCTTTCAGATCTGCATCAGAAGATTTGTGAGAGATTGTTTCCTTATAATCGTTGTTTTTAGCAATATTTTCAAATACTTCAAACAAAGGAACTTCTTTCTCAAATGTAAACATGGCGATATTGTCCAATAAACTTACCTGGCTTGAGTTTCCAATGCTTACTTTTTTCTTTGAGGTAACATCTTCAATGATGAATCCGTTTCTTAATTGAGAAACTAATTTGAAAAGTCCTGGTTTTCCAGAAATTGAAATTATTTTTTCTAACAGCATAATTTTATTTTTTGTAAATTCTGCAATCAGCACTAGCTTTTTGCTTT
Source organism: Chryseobacterium sp. NRRL B-14798 (assembly GCF_050470705.1). Taxonomy (NCBI): domain Bacteria; kingdom Pseudomonadati; phylum Bacteroidota; class Flavobacteriia; order Flavobacteriales; family Weeksellaceae; genus Chryseobacterium; species Chryseobacterium sp. NRRL B-14798. The sequence continues at coordinate 4,412,373 of NZ_JBFLUL010000005.1, forward strand.
TTATTATTTCTTTTTAATCCTTGTTTAATTATTTTGGAAATCTCATTTTGTAACCGATGTTTACGTCACCCTGAGAGATTTTCGTCAGCTTACCTTTTACCAGTTTCTTCTTCAGAGCACTCAGGTGGTCGGTAAATAAAATCCCTTCAATGTGGTCATATTCATGCTGAATTACGCGGGCTCTAATATCGGAAAAAGTTTCTGTATGTTTCACAAAATTTTCGTCATAATATTCAATAACGATTGTTCCTTTTCTTTTCACATCTTCTCTTACATCCGGAATAGAAAGGCAGCCCTCATTGAACTTCCATTCTTCACCTGATTCTTCAAGAATCTGAGCGTTGATAAATACTTTTTTGAACTCTGCCAACTCATCTTTAATATCTTCATAATCCTCATCTTCTGCAAGAGGCGTCACATCTATTACAAACAGACGGATGTCCAAACCAATCTGTGGCGCTGCAAGACCTATGCCATTTGCGCTGTACATGGTTTCGAACATGTTATCTATCAGTTCCTGTAATTCGGGATAGTCTTTGTCTATATCTTTTCCTACTTTTCTCAAAACAGGATCCCCAAAAGCTCTTATCGGTAATATCATCTTAATCTTTGTTCTAAAAAATTTTGCAATATAATTGTTGCGCTTACTTTATCTATTAATCCTTTTTCCTGCCTCTTTTTCTTGTTTTTTCCACTTTGGGAAATAAAAAAAGAAGCCATTTTGGATGTAAATCTTTCATCGAAACGGTGAACTGCAATATCCGAAAATTCTTTTTTAAACTCTTCTATAAATTTTAAAATATCGGTTTCCACTTCCGAAACATTTCCTTTCAAATCTATGGGAAGTCCAATCACTACTTCATCTACCTTATTTTCACTGAAATATTTTTTCAAAAATTCCATTAAAAAACGGTTCTCTACAGTCTCCAGTCCACTGGCTATAATCTGCATATCATCGGTTGCAGCGATACCACAACGAGCCTTTCCGTAGTCTATTGCAAGGATTTGTCCCATAAGTCTGCAAATTTAGTAAAATTTACTGATTTTATTCATAACGCAGTTTTTTTATATAAATCATGTTTTATTCCATTATTTTTTTTATAATTTTAATCTTCCAAAAAACAATTATATGAAGAAACTCATCCTCGTAAGACATGCGAAAAGCGACTGGCCGGAGGAAACGGAGGACTTTGACAGACCTTTGGCAGACAAAGGTTTGGAGGATGCTATGCACATGTCCAGATTCCTGAAAAGCAATAATATTTCTATTGATCATTTTGTGTCCAGCCCTGCGGTACGTGCACTGAATACCTGTAAAATTTTCAATCAGGCCTATCAACTGAACTGTGCTACTGATGAAAAATTGTATAATCCTTCTGAAAGAAGCTTTGAATCTGTAATTTATGATCTGGATGACAACCTGAATTCGGTTGCATTCTTCTCTCACAATAATGGAATTTCCAATTTTGCCAATTCTATTTCTGAGGATATTTTCCATTTTCCCACCTGCGGAGTGGCGGGTTTTGAGGTAGACTGTGATTCCTGGTCAGAGTTCGACGGTGCCAAAAAGAAACTGCTATTCTTTTATGAGCCCGGGAAAATATAACTTTACTTCTTTACTTTTTTATGTCTCAATATTGATCCTTCTTTTCTCATGTCAGAAACAGAAGAAAACCTACTATGAATCTATTGCACTGAATGATATAAAACTTTCCTCTTCTCCAAAACCCGGAAGCTGGCGGTATAATCATGAGGAACATTTCCAGACATTTGCAGATTTTCAGAAATTAAAAAAGATAAAACCTGCACCTGGAAAGAACACCATTTATCTTCAGCCCATCGGGAAGTTTGATGAACTTCAGAAAAAAGAAATAGCACTTACCCAACACTATTTAAAAATCTATTTTCAGCTGGAAACAAAGGTTCTTCCTGTTTTGCCCAATACTATTTTCCCTGAAAAAGTTAAAAGAATTTCAAAGGAAGGACATGAACAGGTTCTTGCAGGATATGTACTGGACAGTATTCTGATCAAAAGAAAACCTAAAGATGCTATTGTATTAATGGGTATTACGGAGAAAGACCTTTTTCCATTACCGGAATGGAATTACGTATTCGGACTGGCTTCATATGAGGATGGTGTAGGAGTAACCTCTATATACCGATTTGCAGACGGACAATTAACAGATTCTAATTTTAATAAAAGTCTTTTAAGATTAATAAAAATCAGTTCGCACGAGATCGGGCATATGTTTGGAATCAGCCATTGCCTGAATGCCAATTGTGTGATGAACGGAACCAATTCATTAACGGAAACGGATTATCATCTTGCCAGAGCATGCTCACTCTGCCAGAGAAAACTCAATTCAAGTATCCATTATGACAACAAAAAAAGACTTCTTGAGCTGAAAAATTTCTTTGAAAAGCAACATCTTAACACAGAACTTACGTTAGCAAATCAGGATCTGAATCTTGTACAATAAACCAGCATTCCTATTACCGACTGCCTATTCCCCTCCACCGGAGGGGTGGCGAAAATTCAAAGAATTTTTGACGGGGTGGTCTTTCGGCTAAAGCCACTATCGTTGTAAACATGAAAAACGGGCTTCCTTCTTGAACTGGTGTTCGTAACCTTTCAGCTTATGCTCAGGATGATAGCCCTTTCCTATCGAATCATTTCAGTTCTCATTTTCAATAATCATTAAAATGAGTGCTATCTGTGAATAAATTAGTTGCATTCGTGGTTAACAAACAAAAAAAGAACGGACCCAGGCCCGTTCTCTATAGAATATTTTATTATCTCTATTTTATTTCTTCTTCAAATCCAGATCATCAAAATCAAAACTGAAATCTGTTACATCAGAAATCGCCTTCAATTTTGCAGATTCTGCTTTTCCGTTTTCATCATAGCTGAAAATAATATAGGCATCCGCATCATAGCTTCTGTCGTCCCATTTGATAATGAAAGAATTATTGGAATAAGGAAGCAGCTCTCCTTTTAATCTTGGAGAGTTTTTGCACGAAATTCTGTAGGTATTTCCCTGTTGTGTAATTTCTACATCACCAAACCATACATCATTGTAAGTTCCTGTAAACTGTTCTGCTTTTGGCTGTAGAGATTTTTCTTTTTTGAAGGCTTCAGATTTTGCAAAAGCATCTTTCTTTTGTTTGCTGAATTCGGCTTCCATTTTAGACATTCTTTCACTATAGGTTTTCAGCCAGTTTCTGTCTGCTACCCCAAGATAAGAATCTTTCACGGTATTGGTAATTGTGTTGAAAGCAGCTCCCGACTGCTGATTTGTTAATACTACAATTCCCAGTTTCATATCCGGAATTAATGTAAACTGTGTTACCGTTCCGATCAATCCACCGGTATGTTGTACCTGTTTATGTCCTTTCACATCACTCAGAAACCATCCTAAACCGTATCCATAGAAACTTGTATCATAAGGATTTTTCGCAGCCACCCTATCCGGAATCTGAAGGCTCCAAAGTTGTTGAACATTCTTATCCGAAACCAGTTTTTTACCATCTTTTGTGGTGAAATTATTTAGGAGACATTCCGCCCACGTGGTCATGTCTTTAATGTTACTCATAATTCCGCCTGCAGCATTGCCCGTTTCGTTCCAGTCGTGGGGAACAGCAATTGCTTTTCCGTCTACCGGAGCATGTGCATCAATTTTATTGGCAACAGCCTTTGCTCTGCTGTAGCTTCCGAAACTTGAAGTCATTCCTACAGGTTTCATAATTCGCTGTTCAATAAATTCCGCCCAGCTTAATCCGGAAATTCTGTGGATAACTTCTCCGGCTACAATAAACATGATATTGTTATAATCCAGTTTTGTTCTGAAAGGATTTTCCGGTTTCAGATACCTCACATTATGCACAATATCATTAACGGTTAAATTTCCTCCTTCCGGAAAAAACATAAGATCTCCCTGTCCAAGTCCTAATCCGGCTCTGTGGGTAACAAGATCCTTGATCGTTATATTTTGAGAAACATAAGGATCATACATTTGAAACTCAGGAATATATTTTGAAACTTTATCATCCCAGTTCAGTTTTCCTTCATCTGCTAAGATGGCTAATGCTGTACAGGTAAAGCCTTTTGAGTTGGAAGCAATCCCTACCAGCGTATTGTCATCCATTGGCTGCTTTGTTGTAAGAGAACGTACCCCAAACCCTTTGGAATAGATCATTTTGCCATCTTTCACAATGCCTACCGACATTCCCGGTACATCAAAGGTTTTCAGGGTATTTTGGATCAGTTCGTCCAGTTTTTTTTCTTCAACCTGCGCATTGGCTAATCCTACGGTTAAAAGAAAAATGAAAAAAGAAAGTTTCTGTTTCATTGTTTATTTTAATTTTCCCAAATTTACTAAATATTAAGAGATGCTAATTTTAGCGTTGTTAAAACTTTACAATAAATCAGTTGTATTCATGAAAAAGCCTATTTGTATCTGTATTTTCTTTCTTTTCACAGTCAGCGGTATCAAAGCCCAGGACAGAACTGCCAATCCTTTGCTTTTGCAAACCTGGAATCTCAGTAAAATGGATACTTATATTTATACTTATGAAAAACAGGATGGTTTTGAATCGAGAAGAGAAGGAATCAGATTTCAGAAAAACGGAAAAATTACAGGAAATCTGATTAAATCAACCTTAAGATATGATACGCTGGAAGAGCCTGTTACCAAAAAAAATGAAAAGCCGGACCGTTACATCGGAAGCTGGAAAAAAGCTTCAGACTCTACAGTAACGTTAGTTTTTCCTTCTAATACTAATATGACCGGCACTTTTGTTATTTCAAAGCTTACGGAGAATCAACTGAAACTGAAAAAGGTTTTCAGTGCGGATATAGAAAAGAAACTGGATTCCATCAGGAAAACAAGAAATATTACCGATTAGGATCTCCTATAAATTGATAAAAGCTTCTTTATATTTGCACTCTTAAAAATGGCAGTACATGACAAAAATTCTTCTTCTTTCCGATTCCCATTCTTATATTGATGACCGTATCCTGGAATATGCTTCTCAGGCTGACGAAGTATGGCATTGCGGAGATTTCGGAAGTCTGGATGTCATTGAACAGCTGGAAAAAATAAAACCTCTGAAGGGCGTTTACGGAAACATTGATAATACCAAAATCCAGGCTGAATTTCCAGAGGTAAACCGTTTCTTTTGTGAAAAGCTGGAAGTTCTGATGATTCACATCGGAGGGTATCCGGGAAAATATACACCACTTACTAAAAAAGAAATGGCAGAAAAGGCTCCGAAATTATTTATTTCCGGTCATTCTCATATTTTGAAAGCGATGTATGATGAGAAAAACAATCTCCTCCATCTGAATCCCGGAGCCTGTGGTAAACAGGGCTGGCATAAAGTGAGAACAATGATGCGCTTTGTGGTGGATGGTGAAGAAATCAGAGATCTTGAAGTGATTGAACTGGGACCGAGAGTATGACAGGCGAAAGGGTTTGAGAGTTTGAGGGTTTAAAGGTAAAGGAGTTTGTGTTCATCCATTTTACTTTCTACCTTTGCACAAATATTGGTTCATACAAACCTTTAAAAAATTATGAAGATCGGTGATAAGGTTTCGGTAGTAGACGAGGATTTAAGCGGGGTAATTACTTCCGTGAAGGTTAATATTGTCGTTTTTAAAGATGAATATGGCTTTACCCATCAATATCCCAAAGAAAAACTGGTTCCGAAAGATGCTGATCTGTATGAAAATATAAGAGTTGTAAGAAAAGCAGAACCTAAAAAAATCATTTCCAAGAAACATCAGAAAAATCATTTGGTTTTAGACCTGCATTTTCATAATTTGGTAAAGAATCCCAATGACTATGACAGCTTTGAAAGATTGTTTATACAAAAGGAAAAACTGATTGAAGTGATTGAGTTTTGCAGAAAAAACAACCTGAAGAGACTGGAAATTGTTCACGGTATTGGTGACGGTACTTTACAGAGGATGGTTCGGGATGTATTGGAAAGCCAGGTTAATATTGATTTTTATAATAAGGAAATACTTCACCATCAATCGGGTGCGGTAATGGTAGAATTTCACTAAATTTGCAGGAATTGAAATATGAACGTACTTAATTTACTTTTTACCAAAGACGGATTGATCTGCCAGATTGTTAAAAACAAAAACATTCTGGAGGAAAAGTCTTATTTCGTTACTGAAGAGACACCAGCCAATCTTATTGACCAAAAGCTGGACGAAGTTCTTATTAAGCAGCGCTACGACGAGATCCATGTGATTTCAGCATTGAATCATTTTACCCTGATGCCGGAAGGCTTCTCTGAGCATGAGGCAGGATTTGATCTGATTGCTTTCAACGCTCCGACTGACAGAGAAAAAGAAGAGCTGATGCTTTCGATCAACAAAAAATTCAATATTCAGTTTTATTATACTTTCCCGAAAAACTATTATAAGAAAATAAAAGAGCTGGCATTACCGGTTCATTTTAATTTCTCCGGGGAAAAGTTTCTAAGTTCGATCAATAATAAAACCAGTAAGGAAATTCATATTAATCTGTACCATAACCAGTGTGAATTTTTTGCGATCGATAATAAGAAAATTATTCTTTATAATAACCTGGATGTCAATTCTGAAGTAGATTTCCTTTACTTCATTATGTTTACATTGAGCAAGATAGGTTTCGGAATCAATGAAACCAGTTTTTATGCTTATGGAGAAACTACGGAAAATGAAACGTTTATTTCCGAACTTCAGAAATTTGTTAAAAACCTGAAAATTGTTTTTGACAATATTCCCAACAAAAATTTTATACTTAATTAGGTTACAGGCTGCAGGTAACAGCAATTAAAACACATTCACCTGCCTCCTATAATCTACTACCTAAACCCTAACAACAATATGTTCAGAATCATATCAGGCAAATGGAAAGCCAAAAAAATTGCCGCTCCTAAAAACTTTGAAGTAAGACCTACCACCGATTTTGCGAAAGAGGCTTTATTCAGCATTCTGGAAAATAAATACGATATGCAGTCGATTTCCGTACTTGATCTTTTTGCAGGAATTGGCTCTATCACCTTTGAATTTGCTTCCAGAGGATGTCAAAATGTAACGTCTGTAGAATTGAATCCGAAGCATACCGCCTTTATAAACACCACTGCATCTGAGCTTGACATGGCACTTCAGATCAATGTACAGCGAGGAGATGTTTTCGACTGGCTAAAAAAATTCAGAAATAAAAAATCTTTTGAGATTGTTTTTTCTGATGCTCCTTTTGAAATGGAAGAGAAAAAATACCACGAGCTGATTTCTCTTGTTTTAAACAATAAATACCTTAAGGAAAACGGAGTTCTTATTGTAGAGCACCAAAGTCGTATGAAACTTGACCATCCCAATTTAATAGATACCCGAAAATACGGAAACGTAAGTTTCAGTTTTTTTGAACCCAATAAAGAAGATAATCAGGAACTTTAATTCCTGATTATTTTTTTGGAGATAACCGGAGACTCTTCACCCCATTTTGTTATGGCTTCCAAAACAGGTAAAAGCGTCTTTCCAAAGTCCGTTAATTCATATTCTACCACTAAAGGAGGTTTTTCTGTAAAAACTTTTCTGTCAACAATTCCATCTTCCTCCAATTGCTTTAGCTGCAAACTCAATGTTCTTTCCGTAATGGTAGGAATAGACTTTCTTATCTCGTTATAGCGCTTAGCACCGCCAATAAGGTGATGTAAAATTACTGCTTTCCATTTCCCTCCGATAAATTTCATCGTAACGCTGGTACAGCAGGGATAGGATTTATTATCTATTGTATACATTTTTATACTATCATTTTTTACCGTTATTGCAAAGTTAGGAAACTTAAATTAATTTTGTAACTATAAAAATGATAGTATAAAATTATGAACTTTTTAGACCAAATGAAAAACAGGTATACTGTAAAAAAGTATAATCCACAGGGAAAAATCAGTGAAGAACAAATTGCAATGCTTCAGGAGATTTTAAACTTAAGTCCTTCCTCCATTAACAGCCAGCCATGGAATTTTATTTTCGTTAATGATCCGCAACTGAAAAAGGAATTGGGTGACAAGTCTTATTTTAATAAAGAAAAAGTACTGGATAGTAGTCATGTAATTGTTTTTCAAGTGATCAGAAATATAGAAAACTTTGAAAAGCAAATTGAAGAAAACCTTCCTGAAGGTTCTGTTAATTATTACCGAACGATGGTAAAACCTAAGGGAGAAGAAGCAATAAAATCATGGCTTGGTCATCAGGTATATTTATCATTAGGAGTTCTTTTGTCTGCATGCGCAGCAATGGGAATAGATTCTACTCCAATGGAAGGAATTGAACCGGAGGGTTATGATGCTGTTCTGAATAATGAAAAATATGAAACCTTATTTGCCGTAGCCATCGGACAGAGAGATGAAGCAGATGCTAATCAGCCGAAATTCAATCCGAAGAAAAGGCTGAATGCTGAAAAAGTAATTATAGAGGCGTAACATAAACACAAATTTCACAATCTCTTTCACAAAGGCCTAATAAAAAAGTCTGCTTCAATATGAGGCAGACTTTTTATTTATAATACTTTCAATTCTAAGTCAATGGATTTTCCGAAGAACTTCTTTGAAATTTTCTCAAAATTCTTGGTAATATCCGAAAGATAGAAATGATAATTAGGCTTTGAGTTATGATCATGTAAAAGATTATACTTATCAAGAATGATCTTCAGATGATTGGCTACAATATTCGGAGAGTCAATAACACGGACTCTGTTTCCATAATACTGTTTAATCTCATCAATTAAAAGAGGATAATGCGTACAGCCAAGAATCAGAGTTTCAATATTTTTTAATTTATTATTACTTAAATAATTATAAATAATAGCATGGGTGATGGGATGGTTTTTAAACCCTTCTTCAATAGCAGGAACCAATAATGGTGTTGCCAGTTCGTCTACTTTGATCCATTTATTATGCTTTCGGATACTCTTTTTGTAGAGCCCTGAATTTACGGTTGCTTTGGTAGCAATTACGCCTACATTATTATGGATTTCATATGATACTTTTTCAGCCACAGGATTAATAACGTCTATGACAGGAACTCTTCCTGCAACGGACTGCATCACTTCATTCAAAGCATTTGCCGTTGCCGTATTACAGGCAATTACAATCGCTTTACAGTTCTGCTCAAGCAGGAAATTGGTGATCTTTGTAGAATATTCAATAATCGCATCTTTGGATTTTTCTCCATAAGGAAGGTGCTTTGTATCTCCAAAATAGATCAGATCTTCGTTAGGAAGAAGTCTCTTGATTTCTTTGGCAACGGTAAGACCTCCTACTCCGCTGTCGAAAATTCCGATAGGCTGGTTGGGTGAAAGATGTGAATAATCTTGTTTTTTTGTTTTCAAATGAGTTGAAATTTTATACAAAAATAGTGAATTTTATGGCATGCTGTATACATACAAACATTATACAATAAACAAATCCGAAGCAATTCCGTCTGCCATAAACCAATGTTTTTCAGGAATTTTTAAATGTTCATTCTCAATGATTAAAATACCTTCCTCCATTTTAGCTTTGATTTCTCTATGAAAATGTTCTAACAATCTCTCTGAAAATTTATTTTTTAAACTTTCCAGATCTACACCCCAGATGGTTCGTAAGCCTATCATAATCATTTCATTAAACTGATCTTCCTGGGAAAGAATTTCTTCTTCTTTGGCAAGAAGTTTATCATTCAGTTTTTTGATGTACTGCTGATTATTGGCGACATTCCAGCTTCGGACATCAAATCCGTTATAGGAATGTGCTGACGGTCCTATTCCAAGATATTCATTGTATTTCCAGTAAGCAGAATTGTGTCGTGAGTAAAAACCAGGTTTGGCAAAATTGGAAACTTCATAATGTTCAAAACCATGATCTTTTAAAAAGTCGGATAGATAATAGAATTCCCTGTTTTGCTCTTCTTCCCGGGGACTTTTTACTTTCCCTTTGGAGATCCAGTTTTCTAAAGCTGTCTTAGGCTCAACAGTTAATGCATAAGATGAAATATGGGGAACTTCCAGAGCGATGGTTTTATTCAGATTTTCTTTCCAGATTTCAAGATTGGATGTGGGCGAACCATAGATCAGGTCAATACTCAGGTTTTCAAAACCGGAATCCTGAGCCCGTTTGATGGAGCTTTCTGCTTCTGAAGCACTGTGAGCCCTGTTCATCAGTTTCAGATCTTCTTCAAAAAAGCTTTGTGTGCCAATGGACAATCTGTTTACAGGTGTTCCGGCAAGCTGTTTTAAAAAATTTTTATCTAAATCATCGGGATTGGCTTCCAAGGTAACTTCTATATCTTTTTCAAAACTGAAATACCGTAATACTTCGTCTATTAAAGAATTAATTTCATCCACAGAAAGAATAGAAGGAGTTCCTCCTCCGAAATACAGGGATTTCAGGTTTTTGTTCTGCAATTCATCTTTTCTCAGCAGTATTTCAGTTTTCATGGCACGAAGCATTTGATCCTTGAAATTCAGGGATGTTGAAAAGTGAAAGTTGCAGTAACTGCATTTTTGTTTACAGAACGGAATGTGAATATATATCATAAAAAAAGCTCTGAAAAATTTCAGAGCTCAAATTTATTTAAATTAAATTAATTAGTATCTAAATCCTCTAGCATTAATAAAGTTGTCGAAGTTATATCCAAGACCGATCATGAAGCTGTTTCCTCCATAGCTCTGGATATCAGATAATCCAAGGTTATAAGTAGCTCCGATCATGAATTTGTTGAATCTTACCTTTACAATTGGAGAGATACTCAGGTCCTGATTGTCAAATCTGTTCTGAACCGTTCTGTAGCTTACCCCGAAAGAGAATGCGTTGATATCGTTAGAGAATGTCGCCATCAGGTTCCAGTCGATCATTCTTGTTGAATTTGTGTTAAGGTTGATCAATGCTGACGGTGCAATGGTAATATTATCAGCAATGTTCCAGTTGTATCCTAAATTTAAGAAGAATTTAATTGGAGAAGGCTCGTAGTTGTTTACGATAGAGGCATCATTACTTAATGCGATATCATTTACGGAAACACCCCCGAATAATCCTCTGTAGGTAGCGGCCAAACCGAAGTTGGCATACACCATGAAGATGTTACTTTCTTCACCTCTCAATAATGGGTCTCCTCCTTCTTCAGTATTGATTTTTGAATAATCAAAATTCATGTTATAGAAGTTAACACTTGTACCGAAAGAGAACTGGTCTTTTCTGTCTCCTTCACTACTTAGCGGAATAAAATATGAAGCACCAGCCGTGATACCACCCGCAGAGATCGGTCCGTTACTGTCTCTGAATACGGAAATACCAGCACCTACTCTATCAAAGATATTCGCATTGATCCCGATTGACTGCACATTCGGAGAATTACTAAATTTTGAAAATTGTTGTTGATAATTGGCGTTGAGCTGTACGTAATCTGTTTTTCCGTATTGAGCTGGGTTGAACAGGAACTCACCATCCAAAAGATATTGCTGATAGTATGGTAGTGATTCTTGTGCTTTGTATGCATTTGACAAAAGAGCTAAACATACGATAGCATATAGTTTTCTCATAACAAATCTTGATTTCAATTCAACAAATATAAAAAAAATCTCAATATATTTTTAGTTTTCCAAATAATTTCTCCATTTTTTTACAGCATCCGCCATATCTTTGGGCATTGGGCTCTCAAAATATAATTCCTTCTTTGTTGTTGGGTGTATAAATCCAAGGGTATGGGCATGAAGGGCATGTCTTGGCAAAATTTCAAAAACATTTTTAATAAATTGCTTGTATTTGGGAAGATTTACCCCTCTCAAAGGTGTATGTCCCTCATATCTTTCATCATTAAACAAAGTATGGCCAATATGTCTGAAATGCGCTCTGATCTGATGGGTCCTCCCCGTTTCCAGCTTACATTCTACCCAGGTCATATATTTGAATCTCTCAAGGACTTTATAATGGGTCACAGCGTGTTTCCCCTGGCTGCCGTCTTCATAAACGGACATCTGCATTCTGTTTTTAGGATGTCTTCCGATGTGGCCTCTGATGGTCCCCTCATCATCCTGCATATTTCCCCACACAAAAGCCCAGTACAGTCTCTTTGTAGTTCTGTTAAAGAACTGTTTGGCAAGGAAGCTCAATGCATATTCATTCTTGGCAATCACCAACAGTCCTGATGTATCTTTATCAATCCTGTGTACAAGCCCTACTCTGTCAAGATCGGATTTCTCACCGTTCTTTTCAAAATGGAAAGCAAGCGCATTCACCAATGTTCCGTCCCAGTTTCCGAATCCGGGGTGTACTACCATTCCTGCTTCTTTATCTACTACTACAAGATCATCATCTTCATAAACAATATTCACCGGAATATCCTGTGGAATTATGACATTCTCTCTTGGAGGGTGCGTAAGCAAAACTGAAATCTGATCTCCCGGTTTCACCCGGTAATTCTGTTTCACCGCAGTTCCGTTCACGATAACATTTCCGGCTCTGCAGGTCTGTGAAATTTTATTCCTTGAAGAATTCTGTCTGTATATTAAAAGGAACTTATCAATTCTTAATGGTTCCTGTTTACTGTCAACAGTGATATTAAGATGTTCATATAAACCTTTATTTTCCTCATCAATATCGATGTTTTCGATACTGTTGGAATCTAATAATTCTTCATCTAAAAAATCTTCGTTATCTTCTGACATTGTTTTATATTTTTTACACAAAAGGCCTCAACATTTTGCAGTTGAAGCCTGTATTTTTGATATTAATCTGATTTTATTCTACGACAACCTTCTTAGCTTTCGGCTTTTGTGAAGGCTGCTGAGTGGTTGTTGCAGCCGGCTTGGCTGTACTTCCTGCTGCAGAGGTAGTGGTGGAAGTTTTAGGCTTCTCTGTACTTTGGGCTGCAGGTTTAGAAGTGGTAGTCTGAGGTTTTGGAGTCTCAGTTTTCGGTACTTCAGGTTTTGGAGTTTCTCTTCTAGGAGCTGGTACTACCGGAGCTTCATAACTTGGCTCACTATGTACTTCTTCATATCGTACCGGAGGAAGTGAAGTATCTACTTTCATACGATAGATAGAATTCAGCTGCTCTACTTTAGCTCTTAATTCGGCAGGAGTCCTCTTACTTGCCCAAAGATCGATCTGCATTCCCTGATCACGAACATCACCGGAAGCAGGATCCTGATAATAGATAATATCAGACTCATCTTTACCTCCATCTTCATGCTCTACCAATCCTACTTCAAACATACTTTTGGTAATGACAGCTCTTGCTTCTTTTACTGTAAGTCCTACAACATTAGGAATCGAGATATTTCTCATCGGCCCGGATCCTACTACCACATCAATAGTAGAGAATCTTGGTAAACGGGTACCCGGATTTACCGCATTTCCTTTATATAATATTCTTAAAAGAGCATCTTTCTGAATACTAGGCTCATAAATCGTATCTCCGATTTTAAGGCCTACCTGATCCAATCTCTGGAATGCCAGTCCTGAATATTTATTGATCACATTCGGCACCGCAATAGGAGCCCATGTTCTCGGATTTACTTTTAGCGTTACCGTTCTTCCGTCTTTTACACGGGAACCTGGCGCAGGATATACCTGCAATACCTGGAATGGTCTGTATTTAGGATCATAATTGGCACTGTCTACTTCATATTCCAGCCCCGTATCATCTAATATTTTAACGGCATCATGCACTGATTTATTTACAACATTGGGAACAGGAATTTCCTGACCGTGATTAGTATGGTACTCCAACCAGCGAAATGTAAGCCATACAAGCCCCACGAAAACACCGATGGCTACTACTAAATTCAGTAAAACTTTCCAATTGAAAAGTGATTTAAGCATACTTAAAAATACTTTAATTATAACCGCAAATATAGCTAATAATTTTAGAATGGACTTTTTATTTAACACAATTCATTTTTGATTTTAAAATTTGCCGATTTCCCATATTGCATTGCATAAAATGATTAAATTTGCCTTAATTGATACTATATGGTTATGAATAAAAAAAGTGTTGCCGTAGTAATGGGAGGCTATTCCGATGAATATGTTGTTTCCTTAAAAAGCGGACAATTGATTTATGATTCTCTGGACAGAAATCTCTATGATGTATATAAGGTAGTAGTCCTTAAAGATGAATGGTATTTTTTAGGGGAAAATGACACAAAATATGCCATCAACAGAGGAGATTTTTCTGTGACTTTAGATAATGGTGAAAACTTAAAATTTGATGTTTGTTTCAATATCATCCACGGAACTCCGGGAGAAAACGGAGTTCTTCAGGCATATTGGGATGCTATTGGACAAAAATATACAGGCTGCGATTTTTATCAGAGTGCTCTTACTTTCAATAAAAAAGACACTCTTGCCGTATTATCAAAATACGGAATTCCTTCTGCTAAAAGTATTTATTTAAGAAAAGGGGAAGACATCAATGTGGATGAAATTGTAGCAGAATTGAATCTCCCACTATTTGTAAAACCTAACCAGTCCGGTTCTTCTCTGGGAATTTCAAAAGTAAAAGAAAAATCAGAACTTATTGCTGCCACTGAAATTGCATTCAAGGAAGATGACGAAATCCTGATCGAAAGTTTCTTAGATGGAATGGAAGTTTCCGTAGGCGTTATTGATTTTAAAGGAGAAACCATTGTTTTGGGAATCACAGAAATTGTTCCTACCAATGAGTTTTTTGATTATGAGGCAAAATATGAAGGTGCTTCTGAAGAAATTACACCGGCAAGAATTGACGAGGAAACCACAAAAAGAGTGGAAGAAATCGCTAAAAGAGCTTATAATTCATTAGGAATGAGTGGTTTTTCCAGAAGTGAATACATTCTGATGAACGGAATTCCTTATATGCTTGAAATGAATACCAACCCAGGATTCTCTCCTGCAAGTATTCTTCCTCAACAGGCAAGGCATTATGGAATTTCCATCATGGATCTGTGTGGAAATGAAGTTGAAAAAGCACTTAATAAATAAATAGAAGTTAGAAATTAGAGGTTAGAAGTTAGAGATTGAATACACTTTTAACAAATAATTCACTACTCAAAATCATAACTCGTACAACATGAAAATTGCTGTTTTCCCAGGGTCTTTTGACCCTATTACACTAGGACATTACGACATTATAGAAAGAGCGGCACCGCTATTTGATAAATTAATCATTGCTATAGGGCAAAATTCTCAGAAAAAATATATGTTCCCTCTTGAAAAAAGAATGGAATTTATCCAGAATTCTGTAGCAGAATTTCCCAATGTGGAAGTAGATTATTTTGAAGGACTTACCGTTGATTACTGTTTTGAAAAAAACGCACAATACATCATCAGAGGACTGAGGAATCCGGCTGATTTCGAGTTTGAAAAAGCAATTGCCCATACCAACAGAACTTTAGCCCATAAAAAACTGGAAACGGTATTTTTACTGACTTCTTCCGGAAAATCATTCATCAGCAGCAGTATTGTAAGAGAGATCCTTAACCATGGAGGGGAATACGAACTGCTGGTTCCTGAATCCGTGAGAGTAGAGCGATAAAAAAATATAATTGATGAGCGATAAATGATAATTGATATAATGGCCAAGAATTTGCTTAAGCAGAAATCATTCATCAATTATCATTTATCAACAATCATTTATAATTATATATGCACGAACAGTTCAATTTTGCAATAGAAGTCCTTGGGACCATTGCCTTTTCCATGTCCGGAAGTTTTGCAGCAATGCAGAAACGGCTGGATCCGTTCGGGGTGCTTATTATTGCATTTGTAACTTCTGTAGGAGGAGGAACTGTAAGAGACCTGCTGCTTGATATCCCTGTTTTCTGGATGCATGATATTCTGATGTGTACCCTGATTCTGGTGACCAGTATTTTTTCAATGATCTTCAAATCTCTTGAGAAAAACTTTAAAGTCACTTTATTTATCTTCGACAGCTTCGGGCTCGGATTATTTACCATAATTGGTGTACAAAAAGGTTTAAATGCAGGAATTCACCCCATGATCTGTATTGCATTAGGAACCATAACCGGCTGTTTTGGCGGTATCATCCGGGATATATTGCTCAACAGGATTCCTTTGATTTTCAGAAAGGAAATTTATGCTACAGCATGTATTGTGGGAGGAGCTGTATTTCTGTTGATGACCAAATATTCTGTACTTTCCTATACTTTTGTACAAATTCTCACCATTCTCCTTATTGTTGCCATACGGACACTTGCTGTAAAATACCACTGGCAGATGCCTAAATTTTACGGCTATGATCATAATAATTCGGAAATGTAATTTAAAAAGACACTTTTTATCTCCACTATAAAAAACAAAAAGTCCTGAAAAATTCAGGACTTTTATAGTATATGTTAGGATGACTAGAAGAATTTTCCTCTGTTTCTCATATTCGGGTTATGCATATGCTTCTGCATGGTTGGCATTTTCAACTGTTCTTTCATCATTTTGATCTGATCGGTCATCATTCCAGCACTGTCTAATCTCTTTGCTTCTTCCAACAGCTTCTGCCCTTCCTGTTTTCTTCCTTTGGAAATAGCGGCTGCCGCCAGATTCAAAGTAGCCATTGCTCTGTCGTGTTTCATATTCAAACCATATTCCAAAGCTTTCTTCATGAAAGGTTCTACTTTTGCAGGGTGATCCTGAGCTTGTGTCAACCCTGATAAATAGTGGAAATATCCGTATTGAGTCTTATGAAGCTGTGTTTTATAGTCTGTAATTTTTGATAACCATTCTCCGGCTTTCTCCATATTCTGCTTTCTTAATTGCCAGAATGCCAAAAGGATATATTCATTTTTAAAGAATAGCAAGATCGGAAATGCAGCCAAAAGAAAAACAACAATACCCCATCCCAGATTTCTTGTGAAAATCATCATATAAAGTCCTAACAGGATAAGAAGTGCTGCTACTGCAATTTTTATGTATTTATTCATTATTAAATTTTAGAAGTGCAAAGATAATAAATTTAAGGCTTAAAGTTCAAAAAGTCAATGGTGAATGGTCAATTCGCTGTGCCTGTTAATTTTTATACCTGTGAGAAATTCACGTTTCACTTTACAAAGCAAAAATTGACTATTGGCTCTACGCTTCGCTTTTTATTTTTTCAAACGTCTGGAAACAGAAATCATAACCGTTCTTTTCATCTTTCTCATGGCAGATTTCGTTGGTCATTTTCCAGGTTTTCGGATCTATTTCCGGAAAGAATGTATCAGCCTGAAGATCTGCTTTCACCAAAGTAACTTCAAGTTTGTCCACTACATCCATAGTCTGCTCATAGATATTTCCGCCACCAATAACAAAAACTTCTTCATCAATCTTCCTGGCAAATTTCAATGCTTCTTTGATGCTTCCTACAATAAGAATTCCTTCCTCAAACCAATCTTTCTTTCTTGACACAACAATGTTGGTACGGTTCGGAAGAGCTTTTCCAATACTTTCATAAGTCTTTCTTCCCATAATAACCGGATGCCCTGAAGTAATCTCTTTAAAATGTTTCAAATCTTTTGGAAGATGCCAAAGCAACTGGTTTTCAAAACCAATTTCATTTTTCTCTCCCATTGCCACCACTATTGTTGTCATTCAAATAATTTTTTACAAAATTAGCACATAATTTGTATATTTGGTTAGCACAAAAAATTTAAAAAAATAAACTATGAAAAATAAAGGATGTCTGGGCGCAGGAACCATTGGTATTGCCCTTCTTATTATTGTTGCAATTCTATTCTTCTGGGGAAAAAGCGGATATAACAGTTTTGTCAACAAAGAACAGACAGTAAATGCAAAATGGTCTAATGTAGAGACTGTTTATCAGAAAAGAGCCAACCTTATTCCTAACCTGGAAAGAACCGTAAAATCGTATTCAAAATTTGAGCAGGAAACTTTAACTCAAGTTGTGGAAGCCCGTTCCAAAGCGACTTCTATCAATATTGATCCTACGAATATGACCGAAGCTGATCTGGCTAAATTCCAGGCAGCACAAGGAGAATTATCGGGTGCATTAAGCAGATTGATGGCCGTGGTGGAATCTTATCCTAACCTGAAAGCAGACCAGCAGTATATCAACTTCCAGAGAGAATACACTGCTATTGAAAATAGTATCAGAACTGAAACGGTTTACTATAATGATGCTGCAAAGGATTATAATACTTCCATCAAGACTTTCCCGAATAATATTCTGGCGAATTTCACCAACTTCAAAGAAAAACCTTATTTCAAAGCTGACGCAGGCGCTCAAAAAGCTCCTGAAGTATTCAAATAATAATGGGTAATTTCCTAACAAATCAACAGATCGCTTCCCTTGTGGAAGCGATTCAGTCTGCGGAAGATCATTCTACGGGAGAGATCAGAGTGCATATTGATTCCAATACGGAAAACCGCGATGCCAAGACTGCATTTGAAGTTTTCAAAAAACTGGCTATGGATAAAACAGCAGACAGAAATGCAGTACTCTTCCATGTCAATTTTGAACAGAAATATCTTACCATCATTGGAGATACCGGCATTCATGAAAAAGTAAAACAGTCTTACTGGGATCATCTTCACGATTATATCACCGCAGAATTTGCCAAAGGAAATTATTATCAGGCTCTGAAAAGTGCCATCCTGGAAACAGGACTTGAACTCAAAAAACATTTTCCTGTAGAAGGAGAAAACCCAAACCAACTTCCAAATGAAATTACGTTCTCTTAAAATAGTATTTTCATTTTTACTGCTCTGCTTTTACACTTTTGTATCAGCACAATATACCATTCCTGAAAAGCCAGCAGTGCTTTATCCTGTTTTTGATGAAGCCGGATTACTTTCCCAACAGGAAAAAGATGCACTTAATCATAAACTGATCAAGTTTGCAGATTCTACCTCAACGGAAATTGAAGTTGTCATCATCCGTTCTACCAAAGGAGAAGATGTAAATTTTCTGGCCACCATGTTTGGTGAAAAATGGAAAATCGGAAAAAAAGGAGTAGACAACGGAGTGGTTTTCCTTATCGCAACAGAAGACAGAACGATGTCTATCCAACAGGGGCGTGCCGTAGAGCAATACCTTACCGCTTCAGTAGCTGGACAGATCTTAGATTACATCGTCACCCCAAATTTCAAAAAAGGACTTTGGTATGAAGGGATCAATGGTGGAACCTCAGCGATTATGGAGGCTGTTGAGGGAAAATTCAAACCTGTAGCTACAACGGCTCCTTCCGGTAATGGAAGTGCCTTTAAAGTTCTTATCATTGCTTTTATTATTTTCATCATCATTGCTATCCTTTTTGGAAACAGAGGTGGTGGACGTGGCGGAAATAATGACGACGATGATGATGTGATCATCACCAGAAGAGGACGCAGAAATTATCCTGGCGGTTTCTTCCCATTCCCTGGCAGCTTCGGAGGAGGTGGCTTTGGCGGTGGAAGTTCAGGTGGCGGAGGCGGATTCGGAGGCTTCGGCGGCGGTGGAAGTTTCGGAGGAGGCGGTGCATCCGGTGGATGGTAATCAAGAAATATTCAAAAATGATATAGAATCAGATCATCACGATCTGATTTTTTTTATTTAAAAACCAAAATAATACTGATTTATTAACTTTTATTAATGTTAAATTGATATTTAGCTGTTAAAAAGTTAATAAAACATCATAAAAACCACCTTTTATTCAATATTTTTTCACTATATTTACGGAAAACAGGATTATGAAGAAGACGCTGGTAGTATTTGCACACCCTTATCTGGAGCACTCCAATTCGAATGTAGAGCTCATCAATTTCTACGTTCGCCACCAGCATTATACCCTGAGAGATCTTTACGAAGAATATCCTGACTTTCATATCGCAGCTTTCCGGGAAAGGAAACGCCTTAAAAACTATGAACGTTTTATCTTCCAGTTTCCCCTGATATGGTTCGGAATGCCTCCTCTTCTCAGATTATGGATTGATGAAGTTTTCGACAGAGACTGGCTGAAAGAGGGCGAACATAATCCACTCGAAGGAAAAGAAGTCTATATTCTGGTAACCACCGGCGGAAAAGAAAGATCTTTCAGCAAAACCGGAACTTATCAATATACCATAGATGAACTCATCAGCGGGCTTATTGTTTCATTAAAAGTTTTTAAAGCGGATATCAAACATATCAAAATTGTATACGAAGCCAATAAGCTCTCTAAAAAAGAAATTATTTTACACAAAAAAGAATTTACAGAACTACTCAATCAATAGCATATGGAATCCAGCTTAGCGATGAACACATTAATTTTCCTGGGTGTAGCCATTATCATGGTTCCATTGGCCAGGAAATTAGGGCTGAGTTCTGTCATCGGTTATATTTTAGGAGGAATTATCATAGGCCCTTATGTCCTTAAACTTACAGGAAACAATGTTAACGATATTATGCATGCCAGCGAGTTTGGCGTGATCATGCTTTTATTTTTGGTAGGTTTGGAACTGGAGCCACGGAAGTTCTGGGAAATGCGAAAGAAGATAATGGGATTGGGACTGTCACAGATGGCTCTTACCATTCTGCTGCTTTTCCTGGTATTCACAAGCGTAGGCTGGAGAGTAGACAAAGCCATTGCTATTGCCATGTGTTTTGCCCTATCTTCTACAGCTATTGTTCTGCAGACTTTACAAGAAAAAAACAACCTCAAGACTACCGCTGGAGAAGCTTCATTTTCTACCCTGCTGTTTCAGGATATTTCGGTAATTCCTATTCTGGCCATATTGCCTATTCTGGCCAATTATAAAGCCAAGCATCATGACAATGAAATTCAGATTCTGATCCAGAAACTCCCGGAATGGCTTCAGGCCGGGACGGTTATTTTCGGAGTAGCATTGCTTATTTTATTGGGGCGATATGTATTTGTTCCTTTTCTGCGCTATGTTTCAAAATCGGGAATGTCAGAGCTATTGACTGCTTCTTCATTATTTCTGGTTATTGGGGTTTCGGAGCTGATGGTGGTGATCGGCCTTTCACCTGCTTTAGGTGCTTTCCTGGCAGGAGTAATGCTTGCCAACAGTGAATTCCGTCATGAGCTGGAAGCACAGATTGATCCGTTCAAAGGCTTGCTTTTAGCTGTTTTCTTTGTGAGTGTAGGGTCTACCATTAATTTTAATATTATCCAGCAAGATCCCTTATTTATCTTCAGTACTGTTTTTGCCGTGCTGGCTGTAAAATTCGTGGTTTTATACACCATTGGAAAATTCTTCAGGATAGATACTCCCCAAAGTCTTTTTTATGCATTTGCCCTTTCTCAGGTAGGAGAATTTGCATTTGTACTGCTTAATTATGCATCGGATCTTTATCTTTTAGGGCCGGAGATGAATGCACAGATGATGGCTGTTACGGCAATTACCATGTGTATCACTCCTATTCTTCTCATCATCAATGATAAATTTATCACTCCGAAATTCATTAAAGAAATTCCCGAGGAAGAACATGATTATAATATTCTCGACAGCGATGTTGCTCAAAAGAAAATTATTATTGTAGGTTTCGGGCATTTTGGAAGTACCGTAGGACGTCTTTTAAAAGCCAATAAAATATCAGCTACCGTTTTGGACCGGGATTCTGACCGTGTGAAGCTTCTCAGAAGCTATGGTTTTAAAGTCTATTACGGTGACGCAACGAGAATTCCTATTTTAAGAGCGGCAGGAATTGAAGATGCTGAAATTCTCGTTTTATGTCTGGATGATCCGGATGATAATAAGTTTATTGCAGAACTTGTCCGTGAACATTATCCCAATGTGAAAATTTTTGTAAGGGCAAAAAACAGGATTGATGCTTATGATTATCTGAACAGCGGAGTCAATCACATTTACCGTGAAACATTAGGAACGGCTGTGGATATGGCTGTGGATGTACTTCATGAAACGGGAATGAGAAAATACGCAGCAAGACGTCTCGGACAAAGATTTATGGCTATTGATAAAGCGTCAATCCGGAAGCTGGCAAAAATGAAGGAAAATGATGAAGACATTACCCTGTTTACCACAAAAGAAATCCTCCAGCGAGAGGAGGAATTATTAGCTTATGATAATCTTAATTTTGAAAATAAAAACTGGGAAGGTTCCTCATCCGCAGATGAAGAAGATGAGGAAGAAACCCAGGATTAATTTATTGGATGTTTACGCTTCCACCGCTGCTTTCGTCTTTTATCACGCTCTTAAGCTCTCCTTTTTTCGAGATATCCACACTTCCACCAGATGATGCCCCGGCATTTACACTGGAAACAGCACTTATATGTATACTTGCTCCACT
The DNA here is from genome assembly GCF_050470705.1 of Chryseobacterium sp. NRRL B-14798. Taxonomy (NCBI): domain Bacteria; kingdom Pseudomonadati; phylum Bacteroidota; class Flavobacteriia; order Flavobacteriales; family Weeksellaceae; genus Chryseobacterium; species Chryseobacterium sp. NRRL B-14798. Next base: position 4,434,625 of record NZ_JBFLUL010000005.1, read on the forward strand.
GGAAGCATCTGCCTCTACATCATCAGCGATAACTCCTTTAGCAGAAACGCTGCTCCCTGAAGAAGCACTCACGTCTACTTTTTTTGCTTTACCGGAGAGATCAAGAGTTGATCCTGATGAAGATTCAATATCAAGGTTTACAGCCCATATTTTACCATCGAAACTACTGCTACTGCTTACATTGATATCCATATCATTAGCTTCAAGGTCTCCGGAAATACTTCCAGCACTTGATGCTTCGATATCTGTTTTCTCCTGGGTAAATTTATCTTTTACAATAATTCTTGCTGCTGAATCGGCAAGGAGTTTTTTAAAGTCTTTGGCATAAATCTTCGCTGTCACTTTGCTGATATTCATCACTCTGATCCCCGGCTTATAATGAATATGCAGTTTCCCGCCATCATTTTCTACCAGAATTTCATCAATGATACTTTGAGGGGCTGAGATTTCAACTTTCTCAGTTTCAGATTTTATAATTTCTGCTTCAATGGCCTGTGAAACCTGAATTTCATCAAAATCACCGTTAAATTCCTTATGCTGTATCGGGCCGCTTTCTTTGCTCACTACTTTCTCTACCCAATTACTTTTGTCTCCTTCCCGGTCTCTGTTTCTGTTCTCATGTTTATCATTACATGAGGCTAAAGCCACTAAGGCTGAAAAAATAAATAAAGTACTTGTTTTCATGCTTATTTCTTTTGTTAATTTTTTTATTGATTTCTTTATTTAAATAACAACTAATTTATAAAAAATATTACATTACATTTGAAAATACTGTAAATACCACAGAGAGCTTAAAGAAATACATACGCCGAAATATGTTCTATGATACAAGTTTTTAATATCTTTATGCTTTAATAACAACTATATTATGAAGAATATTTCATCGGTATTATTAATTTCTGCCTTGGCGTTCAATCAATCTTGTACTACAATGAAACAGACCGATATTCAACAGGAGCTACCTGCACCTGACCCCTCTTTAGCTTCCAATCCTTTTATGAAGAAGAGCAAGCTTCAGTACGAAGCTCCGGAGTTTGACAAAATCAAAAACGAACACTTCAAACCTGCTTTTAACTATGGTTTAAAGCAACATGAAGCTGAAATTATAAAAATTGCCAACAATCCGGCTGCCCCTACTTTTGAAAATACCATCGTTGCATTGGAAAAAAGTGGTGAAGTACTGAGAAGAGCACAAATTGTGTTTTCAAATCTTACCAGTGCAAATACAAACCCTACTTTACAGGCTTTGGATGAAGAATATGCCCCTATTTTTGCTGCACATTCCGATAAACTGTACCTGAATGAAAATCTTTATAAAAGAATTCAATCCATTAAAGAAGACGGTCTTGATTCCGAAAGCAAAAGACTGGTACAATATTATAAGCAGAATTTTGAAATTGCAGGAGCTAACCTTTCTGCAGCGGATAAAGAAAAATTAAAGCAGCTCAATCAGGAACTGGCTTCTCTTTCTACACAATATGCCAACAAATTACTGGAAGCAAGAAAGCAAGGTGGAGTTTTCTTCTCAGACGCCAAAGAACTGGATGGACTTTCTGCTGATGAAATTGCAGCGGCAGCAGCTGATGCCAAAACAGCAGGACAACCCGGAAAATATCTTCTGACTTTACAAAATACAACACAGCAGCCTCTTTTACAAAATTTAAAAAACAGGGCTACCAGAGAAAAGCTATTTAAAGCTTCATGGACAAGAGCTGAGAAAGGAGATGCCAACGATACGAGATCAACCATCGAGCAGCTTGCTAAACTAAGATTGAAGAAAGCACAGATTTTAGGCAAGAAAAACTTTGCAGAATGGAAACTTCAGGATCAAATGGCAAAAACCCCTGAAGCAGCAACAAAACTTATGAACCAGATTGCTACTCCTGCAGTGGAAACAGCAAGACGTGAAGCAAAAGATATTCAGGATCTTATTGATCAGCAGAAAGGAGGTTTCAAAGTAGAACCCTGGGACTGGAATTTCTATGCTGAACAGGTAAGAAAAGCTAAGTTTGACCTTGATGAAAGTGAAATTAAACCTTATTTTGAAATTACAACCGTTCTTGAAAAAGGAGTTTTCTTTGCTGCTGAAAAATTCTACGGACTTACATTCAAAAAGAGAACAGATCTTCCGGTTTATCATCCGGACGTAGTAACATATGAAGTTTTCGATCATGATGGAAAATCTATTGCCATTTACTATCTGGATTTCTATACAAGGGATTCTAAAAACGGTGGTGCATGGATGAGTAATTTTGTTGAGCAGTCTTATTTACTGGGAACAAAACCTGTAATCGTGAACTGCTACAATTATCAGAAACCTGCTCCGGGAAAACCTTCCTTAATCAGCTATGATGATGTTTCAACCATCTTCCATGAATTTGGCCACTCTATTCACGGAATGTTTGCCAGCCAAAAATATCCTTCACTTTCAGGAACGAATGTACCGAGAGACTTTGTGGAATTCCCATCCCAGATTAATGAGCACTGGGCTTTAGATCCTGTTGTTCTGAAGAATTATGCTGTACATTATGAAACAAAACAACCTATTCCACAGGCTTTGGTAGATAAGATCAAAAAGGCATCTACTTTCAACCAGGGGTATATGACTACTGAGTTGGTTTCTGCTGCTGAACTCGATATGGATTGGCATACAGTAAGCAATGAAAATCAGTTTATTCCTGTTTTAGATTTTGAAAAGCAGTCTTTAGCCAGCCATGGATTTAATCTGGCCACAGTTCCGCCAAGATATCACACGCCTTATTTTGCACACATCTGGGGAGGTGGATATTCTGCAGGATACTATGCTTATTTATGGTCTGAAACTTTGGATAATGATGCATGGGAATGGATCAGTAAAAACGGAGGATTAACCAGAGAAAACGGTGACCGTTTCAGAAAGTATATTCTGTCCGTAGGAAATTCTGTAGACCTGAATCAGGCATTCAGAGACTTTACGGGACATGATCCGGATATCAAACCTTTATTGAGAAACAGAGGGTTTATTAAATAAATCAAGGGAAGCATTCTTTAATCAGAGTGCTTCTTTTTTATACCTATCTGTGATAAATAAATTTTCTATGTTTCGGCTAAAGCCGGTGGATTTTTGTTTATTTATTTGAACGGGCTAAAGCCCGTTTCTATTGAATATATAACAATTCAACATATTAATTCCATTATAAAATTCAAATAGGCAGAACTCCTTTCTAACGAGATTCATTATTTTTGCATTTAAAATTTAAAATACAATATATGGACTGTCCATGCTGTTCAGGAAAATCATACGAAGAATGCTGCAAGCCTTATCATATGGGAGAAAAACATGCTCCTACGGCTGAAGCTCTGATGCGTTCAAGGTTCTCTGCTTTTGCCATTCCAAATGGTGAATACCTGATGGAAACTACTCTTCCGGGAAAAAGAAAATACCACAATAAAAAAGATCTGCAGGAATGGGGAGAAATCAACCAATGGACGAAACTGGAAATCATCAGAACTCCGGCTTTAAATCATGTGGAATTTAAGGCTTATTATACCGATCAGGACGGGCATCCGCAAGTTCATCATGAGTTTTCTGTTTTTCAGAAGATGCACGAACGCTGGTATTATGTTTCCGGGGAATTTTTGGATTAGTAAGTATAGAGTTATGCTTTGCGTATAGAACCACCCCGTTAAAAATTCTTTGAATTTTCGCCGCCCCTCCACCGGAGGGGAATGCCAAGCAACCAATACCTATTATCAATAAAAATGAGCCACAGGATTATCTGTGGCTCATTTTCTTATCTGAAACATGTCCGAAAAAATCGGGCATTTATATTTTTAGTGAGCTTCGTTTCCGTCAATTCCGTGAGCATGACCATGTGCCAGCTCTTCTTCAGTTGCCGGACGAGTGCTTAAAACTTCCACGTCGAAATCTAATACTTTCCCAGCCATCGGGTGGTTAAGATCTGCTACTACAACTTCCGGAGTAATTTCTACTACAAAAGCCTGGAAATTATTCCCCTGATTGTCTGATAAAGGAAGAATAGCTCCTACAGGCGGAAGTCCTGATTCTTTAAACATTTCCACTGGTAACTGTGCAATGGCATCCGGCTGTCTTTCACCGTAAGCTTCTTCAGGCTGAATCACAAAAGCCGCTTTGTCGCCAGCTTTTAAACCTAAGATATTCTGTTCAAATTTTGGAATCATCATTCCCACACCATACAAAAATGTAAGTGGATTTTCTGTTGTTGTCTCTTCTACAAGAATCTTACTTCCATCTGGTTCGATCGTATGAAGTATATACTTTACAGCTACAACGTGATTGTTTTCGATTGTCATATTTTTTCTTTTTTTCGTGATTTCGTCTCACGATTAATCATACAAATATACTCTTTTTGAAATGATTCAATGAGCCTGGAGGCTGGAGGTTGGAAGAAGGAAGCTATGAAAGGCATAAAGAAATGGAGATTTTCTTTTTACAGCCTTTATTTTTTTCTACTTTCGTCTCTCTTTTTTTGTCTTAGCATAAAGAGATACAGGCTCTCCACTTTTGTTCTGGCCCAGAGTGTTTTCCGTAGAAATTTCAGCGAAGAACTTATGCTAGGGTTATCTGTAAAACATTTAATATTGATCTGTTCACCTAGCCTTTCGAAACCTTGATAATATTCTACCAGTTCTTCCAGGATAGCATCAAGTCTTTTTCCGTGTAAAGGATCTTTGGACTGCTGTTCCATCTTTTTTTTGCAAAATTAATTGATTATAAGTTTATATGGAAATCTACACCTCTTCTTCCCTTTTTGTTTCTTATTTTTGAAGAAGCTATTTCTTACCCATAAAAAAATATGAGCAAAAACAACGAAGCGAACAGGAAGAAAAATAAAAAGAAAATTGATCAGAAAAAACGTAAAATACAAAATGCAGAAGCTGAAAGAAAAGCAAGGTTAAAACAAATCCGGGAAGATTTCAAAGCAAGAGAAGCTGACAATAAGCTATAATTGTCTTGATCCGAAGTAAGGGAAACCTTAATTTTTAAAATGAAGTATTCTCTATCTTTACATTGTAATAACATCAAAATAATTCTCTGCGAAACAACTTGAAAATTACGCTGCATATATTCTTTTTAATTCTCAAATTTACATTATGAAAATCCTCCACACTGCCGACTGGCATTTGGGTAAGCGCCTCGACCGTTTTTCAAGACTTGAAGAACAGGTTTTGGTTATGAATGAAATTGTTAAGATGGCCGATGAGCAAAATGTTGATTTAGTTCTCATTGCCGGTGATCTTTTCGATAATTTTAATCCAGGTGTTGAGGCTGCTGAACTTTTTTATAAAACATTAAAACGTTTATCCCTGAACGGAAAACGTCCTGTAATTGCTATTTCCGGTAATCATGATTCTCCCAGCTTAATCAATGCTCCTGATCCTTTGGCAAGAGAATGCGGAATTATTTTAATCGGCCATCCCAAAGCGGAGATTGTGCCTTTCGGTACAGAATATTTCAACATTACCAACTCGAAAGAAGGTTTTATCGAGCTGAAAATTGATAGAATAGATTTTCCTGTAAGAATTCTTCATACTCCTTTTGCGAATGAGGTCCGGTTAAAGGAATACTTTGGAGAAAATAAAGAGGAAGAAATCAACAAAGTGCTTTCCCAGACCTGGAAAAACCTTGCTGATCAGTTTTGTGATGATTCCGGAGTGAACCTTCTGACAGCTCATTTATACATGAATAAAAGAGGTGCGGCAATTCTCGAGGAACCGGAAGGAGAAAAACCAATTAAGATAGGAAATGCAGATCTGATTTTTTCGGACAGTATTCCTGAGCAGATTCAATATACGGCATTGGGCCACCTTCATGGTTTTCAGAATATCGGAACGAAGGAAAAGCCTGTGATTTATTCATCCTCTCCTCTGTGCTACAGTTTCAGTGAAGCCGGACAAACGAAGTATGTTTCTATTATTGACGCAGAACCTGGAAAAACAGTTTCCTACGAGAAGAAACTCTTGAAGAGCGCGAGAGCTTTAGTCCGAAAAACATTTACCGCCATTGATGATGCTGTTCAGTGGCTGGGTGAAAATCCCAATACATTTATTGAACTTACACTGGAAAGTGAGACTTTTTTAACGGCAGACGAAAGAAGATTAATCTACCAGTCTCACAACGGAATTGTACACCTTATCCCCAAAATAAAAAATCTGGAATTGGCAGAAAATCAAAACCAGGAGATCAATTTAAGTCAGGATATTGATATTTTATTCAAGGATTATTTTAAATCCAAAAACGGCGGGCAGGAAGCCAATGAAGAACTGATGAATTTGTTTAACGAAATTTTAAATGCATAAGCCATGATCCCTGTTCAATTAACTATCGAAGGACTTTACTCGTACCGGGAACGCCAGACCATTGATTTCAGAAATCTCACTGAGGCGGGGCTGTTTGGGATTTTCGGGGCTGTAGGTTCCGGAAAATCATCAGTTCTTGAGGCCATTTCGTTTGCTTTATATGGTGAAACGGAACGTCTGAATATGCGCGATAAAAGGGCTTATAACATGATGAATTTAAAATCAAACAGTTCTTATATTGAATTTGATTTTATCAATTATGAGAATAAACTTTTCCGTGCTTCCCGTGATTTTAAGCGAAATTCAAAGAAATTTGAAGAAGTAAAGCCTAACGCGGTTACATTTTATGAAAACATCAATGGCAAATGGATTCCTTTGGATCACTCGAATGCAGAAGCTATTATTGGGTTAAGCTATTCCAACTTCAAAAGAACCATCATTATTCCGCAGGGACAGTTCAAAGAATTCCTTGAATTGGGCGCTGCAGAAAGAACGAACATGATGAAGGAAATTTTTAACCTTCAGAAATTTGACCTCCAGAACAATGTTTCTGTACTCAATGTAAAAAACAGATCTGAACTGGATCAGCTGGAAGGACAGTTAAAAGGTTTCGAAGAAATCAATGAAGAGAAGATCCGGATTCAAAAAGAGCAGCTTGCAGAGGAACAAAAAAAGCTCTCCGAATCCAATGAAAAACTGGAAAAGGTTTCCCAGACCTATCAACAGCTAAAAAACCTGAAAAGTGACTTTGACAGTTTACAGCAAAACAAAGAAAAATTCAGTAAACTCTCAGAAGAAAAGCCTCAGATGGATGCTCTGGAAATGCAGGCAGAATTATACGACAGGATTTTCAGAATTTTCAACCCTTTGATTATTGAGAAAAATAAACTCTCAAAAGAAATTGCTTCAAAACGAAACGAAAAGGAGCAGCAAATCAAAGACTGGCAGGAAACTGAAAGGGCTTTTAATACTGTAAAAGAGCAGCTCATGACTCTTGAACCACAGTTTAAGGCATTAGAGCAATCCAGAATTCAGGAAAATGATCTGAACCTTATTATTCAGATCCTGAAATTTTCTGAAGAAATCAAGATCCTGAACGAAAGAACCCGGAAAGGTTCTGAAAAAGTAAAAGAAGTAAATCTTCATAAAGAGAAAATTCAAAAGACTATTGATGAGCTTTCCGCACAGATTAAAACCTTAAAAGAACAAAAACTGGATTCTGCCCTGCTTTCTGAAGTGGGCAACTGGTTTATTCAGCAAAAGAATTTAAAAAAATCGCTTCAGGAACAAGCTGAAAAGATCGGGAAACATCAAAAGCAGATCGGAGAAATTACAGAAGAATTAAAGCCTTTTGCTTATACCGAAAATTATAAAGAAGATTTCAGAATCAGAAAAGAAACCTTAGAGGCTCAAAAAAAGGAACTTTCCCAGAAACTGGATCATCTCAAAATACAAAAAGAACTTTCCCGTTTTGCCAGTGAACTTCATGACGGAGAAAACTGCCCGCTCTGTGGTTCTAAAGAACATCCGCATATTGTGGAATTTCATGATGTAAATACTGAACTGCAGGAAATTCAGGAGAAAATAGCATCGCTTGAACAGGAAGCAACAGGACTTCAAAAGCAGGAGGCTGAAATTGACAAGATTCTGGACCGTAAAAAGATCTTTGAGGAACAGCTTTTTTCGGAACAAAAAATACTGCTGCAGATTCAGAAGGATATTGAAAATCATCTGCTGAATTTCACCTGGAAACAATTTGCTTCCAACCAGGAAGAGGAATTTGAGAAAAAACGCTCAGACTCGTTTACGCTGGAGAAAAAGATTGAAGAAACGGAACGGAATATCGCTTTAGCAAGGGAAAATTTTGACAGAGAATCCAAAACACTGGAAAAATATAAGAGTGCTCTTGAAGCTTTCCGTCTGGAAGAAGTTTCGAAGCAGGAGCAAATTAATATCAGCCGTTCCGGTCTTAAAATTCTCGAATGGGATCTGTATGCTCAAAAGGAAATAAAAGAAATTGAAGAATCATATCAAAAGCTTGCTTATTCTAATAAAGAGATTGAAGAGAATTACCTGAAAACTGTAGAACAGGAAAAAATTCTTTCTCCGAAACTGGCAGAGCAAAAGGCTATTGTGAGCCAATCTGAAAAGCAGATTACAGAGCTGGAGAAGGAAATTTCAGGGAATGAAGAAGCAGTTGTCAAAGCATTGGCTGATCAAAATTTCACAGAATTTAAAGAAGTTGAGAATATTTTACTTCAGGAAATTAATGTTGAGCTGGTGAGGACTAAAGTTCAGCTTTTCAAAGTTGAATTTGAAGCTTTAAAGAAATTCATCGGAGAGCTGGAGTTAAAACTGAAAGGCCTTTCGTTCAATAACGAACAGTTTTCTATCGCTGAACAGCAGTTCACCGAAGCACAAACCGAACAAAAGCAGATTAGTGATTCTGTAGTCACAAAAACTGCTGAAATAGATCGTCTGGAAAAGGAATTTGTAAAAAAAGAGGAACTTCTGAAAGAACTTGCACAACTTCAAAAACGCTCAGAAAATTTAAAAATCATGATGAATCTTTTTAAAGGTGCGGGTTTTGTACAATATGTTTCATCTATTTATCTGAGACAGCTTTGTGATCATGCTAATGTGCGTTTTCACCGGATGACCAGAAATCAGCTGAGCCTCCAGCTGAATGAGAATAACGATTTTGAAATTATTGATTACCTCAACGAAGGAAAAAGCAGAAGTGTCAAAACACTTTCCGGAGGCCAGGCATTTCAGGTATCTTTAAGTCTGGCTCTGGCTCTTGCAGAAAGTGTTCAGGCCAATGCGCAGGCCGATAAAAATTTCTTCTTTATTGATGAAGGTTTTGGAACTCAGGATACGGAATCTGTGAATATCGTTTTTGAAACGCTCACCAATCTGATGAAAGAAAACAGGATTGTAGGAATTATTTCGCACGTGGAAGAACTGAAAGAGAAAATTCCTACAGCACTCAATATTATTAAAGACGAAGAAAGAGGAAGTCTGATTGAGATTGTTTAATACTATATTTAAAACAACAAAAGCCACAAAAGAAACAGATCTTTCGTGGCTTTCACACCTCACAAACTTTCCTGTTACAGTCCTTTTATAACAGGCTTCACTTCATTTCCAAACAATTCTATCGATTTCATCATCACATCATGAGCAGGATCTCCTACATCCATGTGGCCGATAAATCTTGTAATTCCGAAAATTTCTTTCATATAAGCAATCTTGTCTGCTACTTCCGCCGGACTTCCGATAAATAATGCACCATCTTTACTTCTTCCACCTTCATATTGTGCTTTTGTATAAGGAGCCCAACCTCTTGAAACTCCAATTCTGTCCATCTGTGATTTATAATTATGGAAATATCCATCCACTACTTTCTGATCATCACTCACAAAAGTATGGGAGTGAATTGCGATCTGCATTTTTGAAACATCATGTCCCGCTTTTTGGTATTCCTGCTTATAAAACTCGATCAGATTTCTAAACTGGATTGGCATTCCTCCAATAATAGCTACCACTAATGGCATTCCCAATTGTGCTGCACTCAAAACAGACTGCGGCGTTCCCCCAACGGCTCTCCAGATGGAAAGTTTTCCGTCATTTTTTGCTCTTGGGTATACCGTCTGATTCTGCATCGGTGCACGAAGTTTTCCTGACCAGCTTACATTTTCTTCAGAATTGATTTTCAGTAATAATTCCAGTTTTTCATCAAATAGCTGTTCATAATCATTCAGTGAATAGCCATACAAAGGAAATGACTCGATGAAACTTCCACGTCCGACAAAGATCTCTGCTCTTCCGTCTGAAATTAAATCCAGCGTTGAAAAATCCTCATACACTTTTACCGGCTCCGAAGAACTCAAAACAGTAACGCCACTGGCCAGTTTTATATTTTTTGTAATGCTTGCTGCTGCTGCCAAAACAATCTCCGGAGAGGAAACAGCATAATCCGGACGGTGATGTTCTCCCATAGCAAAAACATCAATTCCTACCTCATCCATCAATTTTACCTGATCCAGTATTTCACGGATCTTAATTCCTGCATCTCTATATTTCCCGGTTGACTGGTCAAAAGCCAGATCACCGAACATTCCTATTCCTAATTCCATATTGTTGATTTTAGTGATACAAAGTTACCACTATGGAAAATCAAAAACATTGATGTTTGTTAAGATCGGAAGGGCTGTTGAATACTGATGATTCTTTTGTTGGAAAACGCAAAGGCGCAAGGAATTTTTATTTTTATGATTTTTTAAGGCGCAAGAAAATCGAAGATTTTCAGCAAAGGCAGAATGATATTTAGATTAAATTTTATCCCAAATCAAGCAGATTACGCAGATTTCCATTGCATCTGCTTAATCTGCAAAATCAGCGTGAAATAAAATTACAAATCATAAAATTTTATCGCAGATAAAATCCTTGCGTCTTACAACATAACCTATTTAATAATCTTGCGCCCTTGCGTTTTCCAAAAAACATAATACTTGTGTAGCAAAAACAAAAAATCCAGCCTTTCCGACTGGATTGTATTATTATTTCTTCAGATACAAATCAAAATAATCTGTAATTTTCTGCATCAGGTGAACTCTGTCTTTCCCGATCACATTATGCGGATGTCCCGGATAAGTAAAGTAGTCCAGCTGAACTCCGTTATCAACAGCAGATTTGATGAATTTAATAGAATGCTGCCATACGACTACATCATCCTGTGCACCGTGAATCATCAGTAATTTTCCTTTCAGGTTCTGAACTTTATCCAATAGATTTGCAACCGCATAACCTTGTGGATTTTCCTGCGGAGTATCCATATATCTTTCTCCGTACATGATCTCGTACATGCTCCAGTCGATTACAGGTCCTCCTGCTACACCCACTTTGAATACATCCGGCTTACGAAGCATAAAACTTGTTGTCATAAATCCTCCGAAGCTCCATCCATGAATTCCCATTTTATCTCCGTCTACATAAGGAAGAGATTTTAAGTACTCTACACCTTTCATCTGGTCGTTCATTTCTGTAGTTCCCAAGTTTCTGAATACAGCCTGCTCAAACTTCATTCCACGGTTAGAAGAACCTCTTCCGTCCATTGTAAAAATAATGTATCCGTTCTGAGCCATATATTCATACCAAAGGTTTCCTGAGGCCGGAAAGCTGTTCGTGATCAGCTGTAAGTGTGGTCCGTTGTACAGATAAACAATAGTCGGATATTTTTTGTTCGGATCAAAATTGGTTGGAAGAATAATTTTTCCATACAAAGGAGTTCCGTCATCAGTCTTTAACACTACGTTTTTAATTTCCGGTCTCTGATAATTTTTTAATGGATTTTCAGAAGTAAGGATATTCGTAGTTTTTAAATTAGCTGTATTGATAATGTTGGCAACTCTCGGTGAATTCGCATTGCTGTAAGCATCATACAGATAATTCCCATCGCCGCTCAAAGTTCCGATGTGCATTCCTTCTGCATTATCAAGCTTTTGCATTTTGAAGTTGGTCCAGTTGATTCTGTATAAATGTCTTTCCAAAGGAGTCTCTTTTGTTGAGGTGAAGTAGATCTCCTTTTTCTTTTCATTGAATCCTAAAATATCTGTTACCAGCCAATCCCCTTTTGTGATTTGGGATATCAGTCCTTTTTCAAGGCTGTAGTGGAACAAGTGGTTGTATCCAGTTCTCTGGCTCTGCCAGATAAAGTCTGCATTAGAATTCGGGAAGAAAGTAAGCGGGTGCTGCGGCTCTACATATTTGCTGTCTGTTTCTTCAAATAATGTTTTTACCAATTCTCCTGTAACAGAGTCATACTGATTCATTTTCATATGATTCTGAGCTCTGTTCAAAACTCCTACAAAAATATATTTTGAGTCCGGGCTCCATGTAACCGCTGTCAGATACTGATCTTTTTCCCCTTCAATTCTTAAGAAAGTAGTAGATTGTGTTTTAATATTGAACACCCCTAATGTTACCTGATGAGAAGTCTGGCCAGCCATCGGGTATTTGATGTTGTGATTGACAGCAGGTGTTACAGACCAATCGATGATCGGGTAATCTGCTACCATGCTCTGATCCATTTTATAGAAAGCTACACTCTCAGAATTCGGGGCAGGAAAAATTCCGGTATCAATTCCGAATTCATTTCTGTGAACGGCCTGTCCGCTAATGATATTTTCATTGGTCTCGTTGGTTACAGCAATGGTCTTTCCGTTCCTGTTGACAAATAAATTATTCTTTGCTGTGAAGGCAAAAGTATGGCCGTCACCAAACATTTTAACATTGGCAGCATTCTGATCAATAGCAGCTGTGCTTTTTATTTTCCAATCGTTTCCGGATTTTTCAATCCAAGACATTTTGCCCTCTGTCGTAAAATATCCATTGGAATTCCCTGTAAATTTAATAGGAGGAACAGCTTTAAGCTTATCATTGGAAAGATTTCTGTTCAGCTGACTCAAGGAGATCAGGGTATCCTGTTTGTTGGTTTTCAAATCTGTAATCAGATAACCGCCTTTTACTGCCTGAATGTATGATTTTCCGTCTGCAGACCATGAAAATTGGGAAATATTTTTCACAGCAAGGTTGGTCCTCATTCCATTTACAGCCTCCGCCATGGTAAACTTCTGGGTCTGGGCAAATACCGAACTGCCTAAAACCAGCATCAATAAAGAAAATTTATGTAATTTCATTGTATAAAATTGAATCCTTCAAAAATAAGAAATAAAAACCATTCGTTAAGAAATGTTAAATTAAAACATTCATAAAATGGAATTCATGTATTCAATGGAAATATTCCTTAACTTAAGAGTAGAATTTTTAAAGGAGATTAGAATAAGTCAATCATGAACTGTCAATCCGCTGCGCTTGTCAATTGGATGCTGGAATCAATTCACCATTCACTTTCGAAGCAAAATTGACGATTGATGTTAAATAAGTCAATCGTGAATAGTCAATCCGCTGCGCTTGTCAATTGGATGTTGAAAGAAATTCACCATTCACTTGCGAAGCAAAATTGACAATTGACAAAAAAACTCATTTCTTATCCTATATCAATGACTTGTATAGGTACGCTGTCCTAAATTTGCATTATTAATAACAAACAAAAAATACGAAATACAATGGCAACAAAATGGATTTTAGACCCTACGCATAGTGAAATTACTTTCAAAGTAAAACACATGATGATCTCTAACGTAAAAGGAAGCTTCAGAACTTTCACTGCTGAAATTGACTCTGAAGATGAGTTTTTTGCAAATGCTAAAACTACTGCTACGATTCAGACGGATTCTGTATTCACCAACAATACGGACAGAGACAACCACTTAAAGTCGGCGGAGTTCTTCAATGCTGAAGTTCACCCTACGATCACATTTGAATCTCAGGCATTAAACAATACTGTTGTAGGTAATCTTACCATCAACGGAATTACAAAACCTGTAACACTTGATGTAGACTTCGGAGGAATCAACGTAGACCCATGGGGAAATACAAAAGCAGGTTTCTCTTTTGAAGGAAAAATCAGCAGAAAAGACTTTGGATTAAACTGGAATGCTGCTCTTGAAGCAGGAGGTGTAATGGTAAGTGATGATGTAAAAGTAGCTGGTGAATTACAGTTTGTAAAGCAAGCATAGTTAATAACATATATTTTAAAAGGTTCAGGGATTTTTCTAAAAGCCTTGAACCTTTTATTTTTTATAATCTTCAATATTTATGAACCTCAACGATCTTCAAAACATTAGCGACGGTTTTAAAAGTACACAGAGAATGCCTGTTTTATTTCTTGGACATGGTTCACCAATGAATGCCATTGAAGAGAATCAATTTGTACAGGGTTTCCGGAAAGCAGCCTCAGAAATTCCAAAGCCCAATGCAATTCTTTGTATTTCTGCCCACTGGTATACGGACGGAACTTTTGTAACGGCTATGGATATGCCGAAAACCATTCATGATTTTTACGGTTTTCCCAAAGCCCTTTTTGATGTGCAGTACCCTGCACCGGGAAATCCCGAACTGGCAAGAGAAACTGCAGAGTTACTTCTTCCTGTAGATGTGGAAGAAGATCATAGCTGGGGACTTGATCATGGGGCATGGTCTGTGATCAAACATATGTATCCTGATGCAGATATTCCGGTGATCCAGCTGAGTATTGATTATACAAAACCTCCTCAGTATCATTATGATCTGGCAAAAAGACTGAACAAACTTCGTGAAAAAGGTATCCTGATCATCGGAAGTGGAAATATTGTTCATAATCTTCGTCTTATTGACTGGAAAAACATCAATACAGTAGGAGCCGGCTGGGACTGGGCAGTGGAAGCCCGTGAAAAAACCAACAACTGGCTTCTGGATGGCAATTTTCAGAATATCATAGATTACCAGAAACAGGGTACGTTCTTACAATATGCTGTTCCTACTCCTGATCATTATCTCCCTCTATTATATACTTTAGGATTGAAAGATCAGGCTGAAGAGCTTACTTTATTCAATGATGAGCTTATCGGGGGTTCATTGAGTATGACAAGTGTAAGGATTGGATAGCCTTCTCTATATTAAAACAAAAAGGAAATACCTCAGCTGAGATATTTCCTTTTTTTTATAGGGTTATTATTTTATTGTACAGCTTTTAAAACATTGATATTTCCATAGCCATAGCTTGAATTAACATTTGGATAGTAGGTTGAAGCCTGTCTCATTTTAGTAAGAACCTGGTCTCTTGTCCATGATGGATTTTTAGCCCAAACGAGTGCCGCAATTCCCGCTGTAGCTGCTGTAGCCACTGAAGAACCACCCACATAATCTGCCTGACCATTGTAATAGCTCAATACAGGAACGGTATTTCCTGAAGATCTCTCCATCTGGAAGGTAAAATCAATCTGACTTCCCGAGTGGCACACATCACATTTCTGATTGGAAGTATTTTCTTTCACTCCCGTTATAGCCTGAGTTTCCGGCATGGATGCAGGGAAAATTACTCCGACAAAGCTGGTAAAGCTGGTTGAGGTACCTCCGGCGCAGAAAATCAGTTTTCCTTTAGAATAAGCATATTTAACACCGTCTTCAATTTTTCCAACGGAAAAGATGTGTCCCATCGACATAGAAATGATTTTTACATTGGTATTGTTACCCAATTCAGTGAAAGCCGTTTTTACAGCAGTTTGCTCACTGGATGTTTCAAGAACAACATTTTCTGCGGCTCTGTAAGCGATCAGATTGGCATTATAAGCTACTCCTACAGGTAATCCTGCATTATTTCTCGGAGCTGCTATTACAGAAGCCATTTTTGTTCCATGCCCGCACTGATCTCCTGATCCATCTGAATTATACACTCCGTATTTGCTGATTGTTCTTCCTGAAGAAGCTCCATTATTAAAACTTCCACCCAATAAAGTCTGTTCAGGAGAAACACCTGTATCAATAAGCCCGATGGTTACGCCTGCTCCGGTACTATAGCCCCAGGCTTCAGGAATGCTGTGTTTAGTAAAAGCCCACGGTATTTTTGCACCTGGCGTTGTTGAGGTATAGTCTGCAGTACTTAATGTAGATGATGAAAATCCACACCCTGACGAACCGCTTCCTGAAGATTTTGCAGCTGCATTATATTGAGCTTCAAATTCAAAATAATGATAATCTGCCGGTTCTACATATCGGATGTTCTTCATTTGGCGAAGTGCGGAAACAGTTTCCTCATTTTCAATGACAACATCCATCTGATTAAGATACTGATCTGAAAGAAGAAGGAAATTTCTTTCGTCTTTTCCTTCATACTTTTTGATCACAGAAAGAACTTCTTTTTCGATATCATTGCTGTTTGGAGATTTACTTCTATCGAAATCATCTTTAGAAGTTCCAAAACCGATCGATACCATTTTATTTCCGCGGAAAATAGCACTCCATACGAAATGATCGGATTCATTCTTCCAATTGAAAGTACCGTCCGTTTTAATCGCCTGATTGATCCTTTCGTTGATTTGTTTTGCAGTCAACGGATCTTTCTGGGACATTTCGGTTTTTACATTTTCGTTCTGAAGATCTTCTCTGGTGCACGAGTTTAAGGCAAAAAATATTGCCAGTAGGAATACAGTTTTTTTCATATGTTATAATTTTGGTTGAGACCACAATATAACACTTTAACGGGAATTAAAAATTGAAAAAAAATGAATTTAGCATTACATGAATATTAAATTACAATACTTTCTCGTAGCACACACTTTGCTCTATTCCAACGTATTGACCATAATTAGGTATTTTGTAAAAACCACTTTTTTCATACACCGAGATGGCACTCTTAAGGTCCCTGGAAGTTTCCAATACAGCTTTTGTAAAGTTCAATTCTGTTGCCCAGCTTTGAAGTTCTTTCACAATAGCGGAACCTAATCCTTTTTTTCTGAAATCAGGATGGGTAAACATTCTTTTTATTTCTATGGTATCTTCTGAAAATGGTTTGAATGCTCCGCAGGCTGCTGGAATATCATCTATATAGGCTACGATACAGTTTTTGATAGTATCTATTGTATTGAACTGAGCAAAGAAGTCATCATTTTCTCCATTATGTTCGGATAAAGTAGCGTCAAGGGATTTTACAAGAGTTTGAAAATCTGTATTGGCAGAATCTGTTCTGAGTATATTCATCTAGTTGATTTAACGATTTAAAAATTGAAGGATTTAAAGATTTGTGAAAACAAAAAGCTCCCTTCCGGAAGCTTTCAAGTATTTTGTATTAGTTGACAACAAATTTTCGTTCGTTAATCAATTCTGCAATGGCCAGCATATCTTTACCGATCAGTCTGTCATCTTCAAGCTTGGCAACTTTAGAACGAAGAATTGCAAAGTTTTCTTCAATTACTTTAGAGCATTTCGCAGGTCTCCTGAATTCAAGTCCCTGAGCGGCAAACATCAGCTCAACAGACAGAATATTCACAAGATTTCCCAGAACCTGATTGAATTTTCTTCCTGAAATACTTCCCATAGAAACATGGTCTTCCTGTCCTAAACTTGTTGGAATAGAATCTGCCGACGCCGGGAAGCATAATGTTTTATTTTCTGTAACCAAGGCTGCTGAAGTGTACTGAGGGATCATAAATCCGGAATTCAATCCTGAGCTTTCCGTTAATAATCTTGGAAGTCCATATTTTCCTTCTAATAATAAGTAGCTTCTTCTGTCTGAAATATTCCCTAGCTCTGCAGCTGCTAATGTAGCATAATCTAAAGGTAATGCCATCAGCTGTCCATGGAAGTTTCCACCTGAAATAGATTCTTCAGCACTTAATACGATCGGATTATCCGTAACGGAATTCAATTCTGTTTCTGCCATTCCTCTAAGATGCTCAAAAGCATTTCTGCTGGCTCCGTGAACCTGTGGTACACATCGCATGGAATAAGGATCCTGCACTCTTTCACAGTCTTCGTGAGCTTTCAAGTTTTCTGATCCCTTTAAGAACTTAAGCATTCTTGCCGCTACTTTTTTACTGCCTTCAAACGGTCTGATCTCATGAAGTTCTTTTTTGAAAGGGCTTGCAGAACCTCTGTACGCTTCAATACTCATAGCTGCCGTCATATCCGCCAGATCCAGTAAGTATTCAAATTTTTCAAGTCCTTTGATGGCATGGGCAAGGATAAACTGTGTTCCGTTGATCAGCCCTAATCCTTCTTTCGGACCTAAAGCCAGTGGTTCAAGGTCATGCTTTTTCAACACTTCCATGGTATCGGAAACCATATCTCCTTCCCAAACCTGTCCTAAGCCAAGTAAAGGCAATACGAGATGCGCTAATGGAGCAAGGTCTCCGGAAGCTCCTACAGATCCCTGTTCAGGAACCACAGGAATGATATCTTTCTCAAGCATGAGAATCATTCTTTCAATAACCTCCAGGGAAACTCCCGAAAATCCTTTAGAAAGAGCATGTACTTTAGCAATCATCATGATCTTGGAAAGTTCTTTATCAATCGGTTTTCCTACACCTACCGCATGAGAAATGATCAGGTTATATTGTAACTGAGCGGTTTCATCCGCTGAAATTTTAGTATCACATAATGGTCCGAATCCTGTATTGATTCCATATACGCATCTGTCTGACTCTACTATTTTCTGTACGTTTTTCTGAGATTTTAAAATTTGTTCTTTTGCAGCTTTGTTCAGCTTCGCTTTATTTGGTTTTTTACATATTTCCAGAACATCATGGAAAGTAAAAACATCTACCCCGTATATCATTTCTAAAAAATTTCCTTAAAATTACGCATTTAACAATAATTGGAAAAGCTAAATTTCAATCTTCTATATTTTTATAAAACAAGCGAATTAATTTACTACATTTAGCCCCGAAAATTAAAAACAATAACACATGAGACTGAAAACTCTACTCCTTGCTTTATGTGTAGCAAGCACAGCTGCTTTCGCCCAGAAAGTAAAATATTCAAAAGAAGAAAGAAAAGAAATGAACCGCTATCTGTTTAACGAAGGTTTCAATACTGCAACAGATAAAAAAGTTTCCACCATTATTTTAAAAGATAATACAGAACATCAGGGTTACAGTAAATCCTGGGAAAAACAGAGGGGACAGATTCTTTCCATCACCATTGAGGATGTTGATACCAGAAAGCCAATAAAATTTGAGGCAACCGATATTGCTGAAATGTATTTATATGCTACAGAGACTGAAAAGTCGATGAAAGCGGCAAAGTTTATTTCAAACATGAGAAATTACAGCACAAAAAAATATAGCAAATCTGTTACCGACGATGCCATTCCTTACGAAAACCAGATTGTTTCTTTAAAAAACAAGAAAGAGCCCAGAGCTTTTTTAATGCAGGTGATCAATCCTGAATTTAATGAGCTTATTACGGTTTATCATGATCCGTTTGCTTCAGAAACAGTGAGTACCGGGTTTGCCGGTGCCCCTGCATTTGGCGGAGGTGTTATTAAATCTTATTATATAAAGAAAGGCAATAAAGTAATGTGGCTTCACAAAGATGATTTTGAAGACAACTATGACTTTTTGTTTGGTGACAGTCCTGAATTCATGAAAAAATATCCAAAAAATTCTGTAGAATGGAATTATTTAAGCTTTCTCATCTATCAGTATACCGAAATGAACCACGGATAGGATACACTATCAAAATACCGGAACCTGTAGAATTATCTGCAGGTTTTTCTTTTTTTAAATAGGGAAAGTTTCCTTAATTTTGTTATATGAATCCTTCTTTAGAATTACAGCTCAAAACCTTACCATCTGAACCCGGCGTTTATCGTTATTATGATAAAAACGAACAGCTTTTGTATGTGGGAAAAGCTAAAAATCTGAAAAAGAGGGTACTATCCTATTTCAATAAAAACCTTTCAGGATACAGGATCAAAATAATGGTCAGCAAAATCCAGCGATTGGAAACGACAATTGTAAACAGCGAGTATGATGCACTTTTATTGGAAAATAATCTGATTAAAGAGTACCAGCCGTTTTATAATGTTATGTTGAAGGATGACAAGACTTATCCATGGATCTGCATCAAAAATGAAGATTTTCCAAGAATTTTTCTGACCAGAAATATGATTAAAGATGGATCCGAATATTACGGTCCGTATGCCAAAGTGCGCCCTGCAAAGATATTGCTGGATACTATAAAACATATTTATAAGCTTAGAACCTGCAATCTGAATCTTTCCCCATCCAAAATTGCGGAAGGCAAATATAAAGTCTGCCTGGAATACCATATCAAAAACTGTGAAGGGCCCTGTGAAGATCTTGAAAGCAAGGAAGATTATGACGAAAAAATAGATGCTATCCGCGGAATTATCAAAGGGGATTTCCGTAAGGCAAAGGATTATCTAGTGAATCAGATGATGAAGCTGGCTTCCAATCTTAAATTTGAAGAAGCTCAGATCATTAAGGAAAGACTGGATATTCTTGAGGATTATCAGGCTAAAAACACCGTTGTAAATCCGAATATTGATGATGTAGATGTTTTCGGAATGACCAGTGATGAGACCGCTGCTTATGTCAATTTCTTTAAAATCAGAAACGGAAATATCATCCAGAGTTTTACCACCGAGATTAAAAAGATTCTTGAGGAAACGGATGAAGATATTATGGAAGAAGCTTTGATTGAGATCCGTCAGAAGTTTTCTTCAGATTCTAAGGAAGTTCTTTTACCGTTTCATTTGTCTGTAGAAATCCCAAATGTAAAACTGATTGTTCCCAAGGTAGGAGATAAAAAAAGAATTGTAGAGCTTTCTGAAAAGAATGCTAAAGAATACCGTCTTGAAAAGCTGAAGCAGGTTCAGATTGTAGATCCTGAAAGGCATACTAACAGAATTATGGCCGAAATGCAGAAACTACTGAGAATGCCTGTAGAACCAAGACATATTGAAGGTTTTGATAACTCCAACATTCAGGGAACGAATCCTGTGTCTGCATGTGTTGTTTTCAAAGATGGAAAACCGAGTAAAGCAGATTACCGAATTTTTCATCCTAAAACGGTAGAAGGGCCAAACGACTTTGCAACGATGGAAGAGGTCATCTACCGCCGTTACAAAAGAATGCTTGATGAAGGAGAAAGCCTTCCTCAATTAATTCTGATTGATGGTGGAAAAGGACAACTTTCTTCTGCTGTTAAAAGCCTGAGGTTATTAGGACTTTATGGAAAAATTACCATTGTAGGGATCGCCAAGAGACTGGAAGAAATATTTTTCCCGGAAGATCCTATTCCTTTATATCTCGATAAAAAATCTGAAACGTTGAAAATCCTTCAGCGTGTTCGTGATGAAGCCCACCGGTTTGGGGTAAAACATCACAGAACGAGAAGAAAAAACTCTACGATAAAATCTGAACTTGAAGAAATTCCTGGAGTTGGAGAAAAAACAATCGAATTGCTTTTGTCTAAACTGAAGTCTGTAAAACGAATCAAAGAAGCCAATTTTGAAACTCTTGAAGAAATTCTGGGGAAAAGTAAAGCGAAAGTGATTTGGGAATTTTTTAATGCTAATTGATAAACTAATGCAGTACAGCAGCTAATTTGTCACAAACAAAATGAAGTTTTAATGCAAAAACTCATATACTTTTTTCATTTACTCAATAAGAGACAAAAACCAACAATCCCCAGTACAAAAAGGAAATTTATCAATAAAAAACACAAACAAATAAATATTTTATTAAATATTAGTATTATTTATATTTTTTCCATAAATTAGTAATATCAACTAATGACAATAATGCTATGAAAATTCTTCTCTTTTTATAAATCTAATCACATTTCATTTGACATCCAATTGCTTTTATATCTATAAGACTCTTGTAAAATGCTAAAAGAATGAAAAACACATCAACATATATATTATAAAAGGCTCTTTTTAAGAGCCTTTTACATGTATTATTTTTTTATAATCTTACCCATATATTCCCCTTTATTTGTTTTTAACTTAATAAAATATATTCCTGATGGAAGTTCTGCTACATCAATATTTTTATTATTGTAGATAATATTCTTCACAAGTTTTCCGGAGGCATCAAAAATTTTCACGATTTCTATTTTAGAATTTTCGTTCAGTCTTATTGAAAAATATTCTGAAACAGGATTAGGATAAATCTGCAGATCTGAATTTCCTTTTTTACTTTCTGCGCCTGATATTTCATGGGTTGCCAGATAAACAGGCAGTGGATCAGTCACTACATACAATTCACTTCCATGTTCTTTGGTATTAATGGTCAGAAATAATTTCTCACCATCTGTTCCCATTTTCTGAATATTTTCATTAACCAACAGCTGATTATCATCGTTTGTCACAAAAATATCCATCGGAGAGGTTGAAACACCGTCACTTTTCCATACCTTTTGGGAATCCCCATTAAGAAAGTAAAGATAATTGTTGGCACACGTCATATCTTTCACTGAAGAAAAATTTTGGGATAAATCAGATGTGCCATTCGCTGTTCCATCTGTTTTCCACAACTGTGTACTATTGTTATTGGTAAAAAATAACTGATTTCCACATTTTTTAAATTTTACATCACCAAAAAAGTTTCCCGCTAGTATCTGTTCTGTCCCTGCCACTGTTCCATCTGTAGAATGCAGCGCTGGAGAAGGATAACCTGAAGTGACATAAAAAAGCTTATTATTAAATATTATTGTTTCTCTCGCAATACTTGAAGAGCCATAAGGAGCAGCGTAAGATTTCAGTAATGTAGCAGATGCCTGATCGCCGTTTGAAATCCAAAGCTCGTTTTGCCCGGAGCTGTAATTCGCAGGAGTATTTTCCTGTTGTTTTGTAAAGAATAATTTATTATTAAAAGCATTCAGTACCTTAATATCTCCATTTGTCCCATCCTGATAGGAAAACTGTATTACCTTTTGGGTATTGGCTTCAGTAGCATCTGTTTTCCAGATCCCAAGTTTTCCATTATCTTTTGCCACAAAATAAGCAAAACCATTCAGTATTGCAGTTTTTGAATCTACGGAATAAAGACTTCCCATATTATCCTGGGAAATATCTTTGACCATACTAACAGTATTGGATGTATTATCAATCTTCCAAAGTTCAGTTCCTACCACATTATTGTATCCGGCAAAAAGTAATGTATTATCGTTCAAGCTGGTATACGGTACCCTGCTGGTAATATTCGGGGATGATATTGACAAAGTATTGGCTTCTGTACCATCTGTTCTGTAAGCTGCTTCTGGAGTGTAAAGATAGTTTCCTACTTTAATGAAATTGTCATTAAAGTCACTGCCCATACCTATAAACGAATTTCCTCCAAAGCTGGATATTCTCTCAATCTGCTGTGTATTTTTATTTCTCTTATAAATCTGGCTGTTATACTGTCTGTCTGTCGCAATGAAAATAAGATCATCATTCAGTACCTGAAATGCATGAGGCAAAGAACTTTCAAATCTACTGATGTCCGAAGCTATTGTAGTCTGATGGGTCACCGGATTTAGTGAAAATAGTTCAGTGCCATATTTGGGGGTATTTCCGGTAAGATAAATTTTAGAATTCAGGTCTACAAAACTATTATTATTTGGCATTCCAAGGCCTGTAATCTCAAAACTCTGTGAAGAATTTCCATTCACTATCCAATATCTGTTTCCATAATTAGCCATCGTAAGAATCAAATGATTATTATCTGAGCTGTTCCCATAAATCAAAGCTCCTGCGTGCGTATTGAAGAGAACAGTTCCGGCTTCTGTACCATCTGTTTCCCAGATATAATTACCATACACAGAGTTAACACCGTTGGCACTACTTTCAAAGAATATTTTGTTATTATATTTTACAAATTTTTTCATTGCCATAGAACTTGTAGCTCCAGGCATTAGATTTTTCAACAGATAAGTTCCTGCCGTTGTCCCATCAGAAACCCATGGTTCATAGCCATTTGCTGCATCAAAGCCTGTAAAAACAAAATAATTATCAGCGGCAGCTCCTTCCAGCTGCGGATAACCTACAGATTTTATGGATACTGTTCCCGCTTCTGTTCCATCTGATGAATATAATTCATATCCCGCTGTTCCTGTTCCAAGATTAACCACGAAGTATAGTTTATTTTTAAAAATCAGTGCTTTAAAATCGCCATTAATACTTCCACCTGCATTGGGAACGATATCCTTTAATAAAGATGTTCCGGCAACGGTTCCATCTGATTTCCATATCTCTTTTCCATGTGTGCCATCATCTGCTGCCAGGAACAAAGTATTGTTCAAGGTATACATTTTTACATCACCGGAATATTGAAATGTTTTTAATAGCTGCAGACTATCTGTAACGGTATTGTAAGACCAAAGTTCATTGTGGTGGTAGAAAAAGATATTATTTCCGACCGCAGCAGTTGCAGCCACCGAAAACTCAAAATTCAGATCTTTTACCTTGGATGTTCCTACCGTGGTTCCGTCTGTGACCCAAAGCTGATTATTGGACGAACTATTGCTTTGTACAGCAATAAAGTAAATTTTATTATTGAGCCTCATAAAAGACGGATCTCCAGTCATCCCAATGCTGTACCCCGGAAAAACATTCTTCAGCAGAATTGATTTTTGAGTACCCGGATCAAAACTCCACAGTTCCCTTCCTTCCTCTGTAGACTTGGTGGCTGTGAAAAGAATATGATTATTGAATTTTATAAAATTATCAGGATCACTGGAAGCCCCAAAATTAATTTCGTTTAACTGGGTATTAAATACACTTTGTGCACTCGAAAATACTGACAGTATTGCCAATATAGAAATGTAAACTTTTTTCATATCTATGTAGTTAAAATAAATCCTTAATTCTAAAAAGTTATGAATTAAGGATGATATTTTTCTTATTATTGATGTAAATTATTTTGCTGTAAAGACTTCTTTGGAGAATCTTCCGTCAGTCTGTGGAATATCTATTACAATATTCCCGTTTTCAAAATATCCGATGGTAGTATTTCCATCAGCCATTTTTACAAGGAAAACAGCACTCTTAGAAGTCGTTTTGAAAACAGCAAATGGTACGGAACTTCCGGATTTTGCCAAGATAAACTGATTAGAATCAATCTGTATTTTCTGAAGATCAAGTTTCCCGTTCGAGTAATTATTTGCTTCCGGAGTTCCTGCAGATACAACGGTTTCAGAAACTGTATTCTGTACGTTTTCAGCAGCATCTGATATTTTAGCAGGCTTCATTTCTACCGGGCTGGAAAGTGGAACATGTGTCAGAGCCTGCTTTAAAGCATCAGGAAACCCTTCTTCAAATTCCTTTATATCTGAGCGCCCTTTGGATTCTAAAATGACCTTTTTATTGCAGTCTTTGAACTGCAAAATCACTTTATTTGTAAATAAGCTCTTATCATTCAGCACTTCAGCATTAATTACATTACAGGAATTATTTCTAGCCTCAGATGGCCATTTGTCCATTGCCTCAGTTAAAATTTCATACTTTTTTCCCTGTAGCCCTTTAGCCAGATAAGCTTCCAATCCAAAACTGCTGTTTTTAAAGGTTTTAAATTTTTCCGGAATTACTACATATTTATAATCTGAAACCTTCTGCGTAAAAGCCATTGTTGAGCTTATTACCAGCATCAGCATTAATAACTTTTTCATTTTTATAATTTTAATCGTTTCTAAATGCTCCCATATCCAGTTTTAAGGAGAAGAAATTGGAATAAAAATTAGATCCGCCAATCCCTGAATTTGTAATGGCATAATCCAGTGTAAGCCCTCTGTATCTTATTCCAAGACCTGCACTTGGCTGGAAAGAAACTTTTCTTTTAAGATCTTCTATATCTGTAATTGACTGGAATCTGTTGATCCCCAATCTCACAAAAATCATTTTCTGGTATCCCAGCTCAGCTCCTGCGTAAGGACTGATACTGGCAAAGTCTGTAGAAATTAAGGATGCTGTTTTAGCAAAATCCACATTTATACCTGCTTCCGGCAATACATATACGCTGCTGTTGATTTCAAATAATTTGCTGGCCCCTACATTCAGTTTAGGCATTGTAAGTTCCAGTTTATCTTTGGGAGCAGGGTTAAATTCTTCCCCGTTTACAACAGTAGAAAGTTCTTTCTGATTGACCGTCCAGAAGTTGACAGTAGTTGTAATATCTCTTACCATCCCCCCGAACTTCCATCCGTTATCTGCTTTATAAATCGCCCCAACATCGAAACCAAAACCATAACCATTAGCAAATTTACCCACATTTCTATATACAATCTTAGCATTGATCCCGACATCTAATTTCGGATTTCCTCCTGGTCTGAAAGCATAAGAAAGAATTGCAGCATAATCGGATTGAGAGAACTTTGTGATTTTATCATAATCAATATTCCCTTCAGAATCGATCATCTGGGTTGTATTTAAAATATTATCTACTCCCAGTCTTACTACGGAAACCCCAAAAACACCTTCCTCAAGTACTTTTGCATAAGCCAGATAGTCATATTTCGCAATAGACTCAAAGTATTCTGCATGCATTGCTGCTCCCTGCCAGTCTCTTTCAATGGACATCAAACCTGCGGGATTCCACATAGGAGAATATACATCATCCTGGTTGGTAATTACCGCTCCTCCCATTGCAAGGCCTCTTGCTCCGGCTCCGATATTTAAAAATTCATTGGAATATTTTCTGATAATCTGAGATTGAGAAAGCCCAAACAACAGTGAAAATGCAAGTAAAAAATATTTTTTCATCATATAAATTTGATGCTTAGTTTAAGTTTTTAGTTTTTCTGGCTTTTATTAATCCGTTTGCAATGATTGCCAGTATCATAACACCTGAAGCGACATAAAATATAGGGCTCATATGTTCTGATTCTCCAAAGATAAAAAAAGCTAGTATAATTCCGTAGACAGGTTCTAAATTAACTGTTAAAATTAAAGTAAAAGGTGATATATATTTCATTAAATTCACAGATTCCAGCATGGGAAAAGCAGTGAAAACACTGGCTAACAAGCATATTAACGCCAAATCCCTGTAGTTTATTTCATTCATCTGAAAAATTTGTCCCGAAAGCAGATAAAATATCATTAAAATGAACCAACCACAGAAGATTTCATAAAAAATAATGTTTCCCGAACTTGTTTTCCCAAACATTTTACCATTAAAAACAGAAAAAACAGTCCCGAATATAGCACACAAAATTCCATAAATAATACCTTCTTTAAAATGAAATTCTGTTTTAAAAATCAATAATATACAGGCCACAATAACAGTTCCCATTACTACTTCAGATATATCAATTTTCCTTTTGAAAATAATGGGTTCCAGAATCGAAGCAAAAAGTGTTGATAAGGAAAGGCAGCTTAAGGCAATTGAAACATTGGAAACTTTAATAGAATAAAAGAAACAATACCAGTGAAGTGCCATTGCAAAGCCTATAGCAGCCAGCTGAAAGAATATTTTCCTGGACACCTTAATGCTTTCCTTTTTAAAGAATCTGATAAATACATACAAAAAGATTGAGGCAAACAACATTCTGTAAAACACAAGAATCTGAGCATTGGCCTGAATCAGTTTTCCTAAAATTGCGGTGAATCCCCATAAAAAAACTATTAAATGTAACCTGAAAAGCGCCAATTTATGCATAACCTATCCCCTTTTGATTTTAACGTGCAAATTTACAAATACGCTTTTATAAATCTTACAAAAAAACATAAATTTATATTAATAAAAAGATGATAAATAAAGTTTTTAATAGTTTTTACTCTTAATTCAGGACGTTTTCTAATAATTTAGTAAAAATCAAAACCAATATGATATCAAGTCAGGATTGAAATCAACAACATGGTCTCTTAAATATCATATAGAAAGTATTACTGGCAAACCCATATAGATATAAAAAAACCCTGAAAATTTGTTAAACTTTCAGGGCCTTCAAATAATAAACTATTAAAAAAATAAACTAGGAACTTAGAGTATTTTGCAGAGAATATCACCTCTGTTACTCTAGTGTAAAGTTAGAAAAAATATAAATTATTTAAAAATATTTTTTAGTTAAAAATTTCACAATTTACTAGAAACCAAATAATTAAACATCTGTTTTACTTCCAATTTATATTCCTCATAAAAATAGTATCTTTAAGCGTAAAAAATTGAAAATTTTATGGACATCGAATTCAATAAACGAGAGGATCAGAACAGATTAAAATTATCTGAAATAAATCGCTTACTCACTGAGATTAAAAAAGGAGGTGGTGAGAAAAGGCTTCAAAAGCTTCGTGATGAAGGAAAAATGACAGCAAGAGAAAGAATAGATTATCTCCTCGATAAAGATTCAGATTCCATAGAAATTGGAGCATTTGCAGGATATGAAATGTATCAGGAGCATGGAGGATGCCCTAGCGGAGGTGTTGTAGTTGTTATTGGCTACGTTTCCGGAAGACAGTGTATTATTGTCGCTAATGATGCATCTGTAAAAGCTGGTGCATGGTTTCCTATCACAGGAAAGAAAAACCTGAGAGCACAGGAAATTGCTATGGAAAACAAGCTTCCCATCATTTATTTAGTAGATTCTGCAGGTGTTTATCTTCCTATGCAGGATGAGATCTTCCCGGATAAGGAACATTTTGGACGAATTTTCAGAAATAATGCTAAAATGAGTTCTATGGGAATCATCCAGATCTCTGCCGTTATGGGGAGTTGTGTAGCTGGAGGAGCTTACTTACCCATCATGAGTGATGAAGCTATGATTGTGGATAAAACAGGCTCTATTTTCCTTGCAGGAAGTTATCTGGTAAAAGCAGCTATCGGAGAAAGTATTGATAATGAAACATTGGGTGGAGCAACCACTCACTGCTCTATTTCAGGAGTAACGGATTATAAAGCTAAAGATGATAAAGATGCTCTGAACAGAATCAAAAACATCATGAAATCTGTCGGAACTACTGAAAAAGCGGGCTTTGACAGAATAGAAAGCTTCCCACCAAAAGAAAATCCTGAGAATATTTTCGGAATTATGCCGGTCTCAAGAGCTGAGCAATACGATACCTACGAAATTATCAAATGTATTGTGGATAACTCAGAATACGAAGAATATAAACCAGACTATGGTAAAAGTATTATCTGTGCAACAGCAAGAGTTGACGGCTGGTCCGTAGGGATTGTTGCCAATCAGAGAAAGCTGGTTAAAAGCGGTAAAGGAGAAATGCAGTTCGGAGGAGTGATCTACTCTGATTCTGCAGATAAAGCAACCCGATTTATTGCCAATTGTAATCAGAGAAAAATACCATTAATTTTCTTACAGGATGTCACCGGATTCATGGTGGGTTCAAAATCAGAACATGGCGGGATTATTAAAGATGGTGCTAAAATGGTAAATGCGGTTTCCAATTCCGTAGTTCCTAAATTCACTATTATAACAGGAAATTCTTATGGAGCAGGAAATTATGCGATGTGTGGAAAAGCTTATGATCCCAGATTAATTGTTGCATGGCCTTGGGCAGATTTAGCGGTAATGGGTGGCGCACAGGCAGCAAAAGTACTCGCTCAGATTCAGGAGTCTACCTTAAAGAAACAAGGAAAAAATATCTCAGAAGAAGAGCATAACGAAATTCTGGATACCATCTCAAAGAAATATCAGAAACAAACTGAATCTACCTATGCAGCAGCAAGATTATGGACAGATGCCATCATCAATCCTGCTGATACCAGAAAATGGATTTCTATGGGGATTGAAGCTGCAAACCACTCTCCTATCACGGAGAAGTTCAATCTTGGAGTAATACAGGTCTGATATTATTGTTATACTTTTCAATAAATTAATCCCTTATCGCATTGATAAGGGATTTTTTATACCCATTCTAGAAATTGACAATAAAAACACTTTAAAATCCTTTATTTAACAGGCAAAAAGCTTATATCATATAAAAAAAGCAAAAAAAAATAAAATTCACAGATAAGTAATATATAATCATTTCTTATATTTTCAATATTATCAATTACAGAATATTATACATTAAAATCAACATTAAACAATAAAACACAAAACATTAAATACTGATAACCAACACTTTATATTTCAATTTATAACATTCGTGCCATATTTTTTTTTAATATTGCAGTAATAAGCAAATGATGAACAAAATGAAACAATTAAGTACAAGACTTCCCTTGGCTGTTGGTGTTTTTTGTTTTCTATTGAGTACAAACCACCTAAGTGGTCAAAAGTCAAAGAAGGATTCTATAAAGAATAAACAAATTGATGAAGTTGTTGTTACTGCACTTGGGATAAAAAGAGATCAGAGAAAACTAGGCTATGCCATTACCAAGGTTGAGACCAAAGACATTACTCAGGCTGGGGTCGTTAACCCTATGGAGGCTCTTCAGGGAAAACTGCCGGGGGTAGAAATAACGGCAGGATCCGGAGGCCCGCAGTCCAGTGCAAGGATCCAGATCCGTGGAAATACATCATTAGGCAACAATAACCAGCCGCTGATAGTAGTTGATGGAGTAATTATTGACAATGGAGTAACCGGTGCGGATTCCTGGGGTTCCGGTTACGATTTCGGTAATGAAATGAAAAACCTTAACTCAGATGTTTTTGAGTCCGTTTCCATATTAAGAGGTGCTGCAGCATCTGCACTTTATGGTTCACGGGCTGCTAACGGGGTTATTGTCATTACAACCAAGAAAGGAAAAGGTACGAATGGATTAGGTGTCAGGATAAATTCTTCTCTTACTACACAGCACGTCTATAGCAGCCCCAGGTTTCAGAATGAATTTGGTGCCGGTTTTGGATCCAACTTTTCAACGGATACTAATGGAAACCGTTTTATAGATCCCAACAATTTTTTTTACAGCTACGGGCCAAAATTTGACGGAAAACCTGTACAGGATATTGATGGAAGAACAATTCTATGGAATCCTCAGCCGGATAATTATAAGGATATTTATCAGGTAGGATTTGATCGTAAAAATTCATTCGAACTCTCCGGAGGAAATGATAAATCTACTATTCTGTTGAGTTATACCAATCAGGAAGCTGAAGGTATTCTTCCCCGTAATAAGTTTATAAAAAACGCTTATTTTATCCGTGTAACCCATCAGTTTAGTAAATATTTGCAGGTAGATGCAAGTTTCAACTATAACCGGTCTTTCGGGCAGAACCCCGTACCTCAGGGAGGAAATGAAAGTCCTCTCTTCAGTTTTATATATGGCACTCCAAGAAGTTTTGATGCTGTTTATTGGAAAAACAATTATCTGGATCCTGTAAATGGGGGAAGGAAACAAGACAGTGCGGATCCTTATGGTATGACGTCTACTTATTTTAACATTTTCCAGAACACAAGAACCCAGAAAGAAAACAATTATATAGGCAGGCTTGAGCTCAGATCCCAGCTAACAGACTGGTTAAACTTAATGATATCAGGCAACTTCAATAATTATGATTTCCTGAATGAATTTAAAATACTTGGAGAAAACCCCGGATTTAATGGCGGTGGCTATAGTATTTTGGAAGGTAGAAAAGAACAATATACTACAAAATTTTTATTGAATGCCAACTTCAAATTGTCGGAAAATATTACTCTTAATGCATCTGTTGGTGGAGAAGACTTCAGATCCAAATACAAAGCCACAAGGCAATGGACTAATGGAGGGCTTAATTCTCCTGGCGTTTTCCAGATCCAGAACTCAATAGATCCGGCAGGAAGCGAGGTCTATTATACCGATGGTAATCAGTCGCCGAAAAGAATTCAGGGACTGTATGCTTTTGCTAATTTCGCCTGGAAAGATCAGCTATTCATTGACATTACAGGTCGAAACGACTGGTCTTCCACATTGGCATACCCTGATGGACATGGAAGTATAAGCTATTTTTATCCTTCATTTGTTGGAAACTGGATATTTTCTAATTCTTTTAAACTTCCAAAATGGATCAATTCCGGAAGTCTGAGAGGAAGTCTGGCATGGGTGGGAAGAGATACTTCGCCATACAACACAAGTTCCGGTCTCTATTACAGACCCGACCCTTCTGCTTATAATTCCCCTGATGGCGTGCGCATTCCGTTAGTGGGTTTCAATAGTAATTCTCTTGCGAATTTAAATTTAAAAAATGAATTGAGCAGATCCATAGAATTTGGATTAAATATGGCCTTTTTCAATAACCGGCTGGATTTTGATGTTTCTTTTTATAAGACCAATACTACCAATCAGCTGTTAACACTTCCTTTGCCACAAGAATCAGGACTCAGTCAGCAGCAGATTAATGCCGGAAATCTGCAAAATCAAGGCATAGAGGTAATTGTCAACGCAATTCCGGTGAAACTACCTAACTTCAAATGGAATACCACAGTTACATTTTCTCAAAACAGGGATAAACTTATTGAGCTCTATCCAGGAGTTACGGAATATGTCCTGAACTGGGCCATGGGCACTGACGTAAAAAGTATAGCAATACCTGGCCAGCAATACGGTTTGATACAGACCAAATATGCCTATGCAAGATATCAGGCATTGGATGCGAATGGTAATAAAATTGATGATCCCAGAAACGGAATGAAAGTGCTGAAAGCTGATGGCTCTTACCTGAGATCAGATTCTTACCAAAACCAGGGATATACTACGGTAGGAAAGTTAACTCCTGATTTTTTAGCCAGTTTCAGAAATACTTTCAGGTATAAAAATTTATCTTTAAGTCTACTGATTGATGCAAGAGTAGGGGGTGATATTCTTTCTGCCACATACAATTATGGTGTTCAGTTTGGCAACCTTTCATCCACATTAAGGTACAGGGATGAAGAAAGAGGTGGAATCAAATATATTGATTCGCAGGGCAACACTCAATACGGGGTAATTCCCGATGGAGTATTTGGCCAGAATTCCATCATAAAGGATAAACAAGGAGTCACCAGAGATGTAAGCGGTATGACTTATCAGGAAGCTTATGAAAAAGGGTGGATCAATCCCGTAAAAACATCTTCCTACTACAACAGATTAGCCTCATGGGGAAATGGTATCCGGGAGCAGGCTGTGTTTGAAAATACATGGGTCTCCCTACGTGAAGCACGCCTGACCTATTCCTTTAAACCAGAAATCATCAAATCTCTTGGAGTCAATACTCTCAACCTCTCCCTTATCGGTAGAAACTTATTCTATATCTACAATAAATTACCAGATGGAATAAATCCTGAAGGAAAATATTCCAACAGCGCAGGTAGCTTTGCTGAATATGGAGGTGCACCTATGTCGAGGTATATAGGATTTAATCTGGATTTCTCATTCTAGTTATTTCTTATTCTAAAAATTATCAAAAATGAAAAAAATACTTATACTTACGCTATCGTTTTCTCTGTTTGTATCTTGTACCAGTGATTTTGCTGAGATTAACACCAATCCGGTAGATAAAATAAAAGCTACACCTGAAGAACTTTTGCCTTTGGCAATTATGAAAGGATTTGATGGCAGCTTTGAATACTACTATGATTACTACCGCAGAATTATGCCCTGGACTCAGACGTTGGTTCCCAGCACAGGCAATTCTCCTCAGTTTATGGCTGACGGCTCCAATATGAATCAAAGAAAAGATATCTTTTATGGAGATCATGGTGCTTTACTTACAGACATTATATACAAAATTGATCATATGCCGGCTGAAGATCAAAAAAAATACGTGAACATTAAAAGTATTGCCACGATTTTAAAAGTTTATTATGCATGGTATGTAACAGATGTGAATGGAAGTATAGCTTATACAGAAGCATTCCAGGCCCGCTACGGGGGAACACAAACTCCTAAATATGAAACACAGGAACAATTGTATGATGTTTTTGACAAGCAGTTAAACGATGTATATACTGCAATTCAAAGTGCTGATCAATCTGTACAGGTAGATCCGGGAGATAAAGACTTATTCTTTAAGGGTGATATAAGCAAATGGAAACGGGTAGCTAATTCACTCAGATTAAAAATTGCGTCAAGACTCATGAAAAGAAATCCTGCCAAACTGACTGCCATTGCTGTACAGGTTTTATCAAGGGATGAAATTAACGGTACGGCAGAGAGCTTCATGTTACGGACTAAAAGGCTTACGGAGCATGGTAATTTTAATCCTGTAGGCATGTCTGCTGCAAAACCTATGGTTGACTTTATGAATGAAAGCAAAGATCCCAGAATATCGATATTTTTCCAGGAAAATGATTATTCCCAGGAAAATATAGATAAGCTGGTAGCAGCCGGTAAAATGAAAAAAGCTACGGAAAGCCAGCGTTATGTTGGTGGCTTTGTCAGCCCCAACATGGTTTCAGCGGATATGAGTCGTTATTATACTTCAGCAAAAAGATTATTAAACGGAGTGAATTATGATACCATTTCAAGATTGCAATATAGAATATGGAGGCCGGAAAATATTTCAAAAGGTATTATTGGGACAGGAAATGCTATATTCCCAATTCTTACCTATGCTGATTATTCTCTGTTGAAAGCAGAACTGGCTGCAAGAAATCTTATTCCTGGTAATGTAAAAGATCTTTATGAACAAGGAATCACAGCATCTATTGAAACCTATAATTATATTGCCAAAGAAGCATTGGTAGATGATTATAAAACAGCCTATAATACCGATATTTTAGCTTATCTAAAGCAGCCTCAAATCAAATTTGATCCATCACTAGCCCTGGAACAGATTATCATTCAGGAATATTTAAACTATTTCAAGCAACCCAATGAAGTATGGGCATTGATTAAAAGAACAGGATTGCCTAATGTATCGACTGCGCTTAAGCTGGAAAATCCATTCAGTGAGTCCGGAGTTCTGTTAATAATGCCAAGAAGAATTGTTCTTCCCACTCCTTCAAAAGACAATCTAAATTATCAAAATCAAAAGGAAGCACTGGACCAAATGAAGCAGGATCCTGAATTTGGAGCCAGTGAAAGCGATATAAAAGGTCGAATTTGGTGGGATAAGAAATAAATTACATCAATGTTATTTACTTTTATTGTTTAATACAGAAAAGTGCAACATCTCCATAGCTATTTAATTAATCGAAAGGCCATTTAAACAGATAATAAATTATCTATTAGCATTAGAATCTTTACAGCCTTTAAGTCATCCTTAGGGTCTAAGCGCCATACTTTGCAATCTTCATTATTTTAGGCTCTTGGATCCTTAGAGGATGATAATTTGAATTATGGAGATTAACAAAATAAGTGAAAGATGATTTCAGGAGCTGTTTCCCGCTATCCATTCATACTCCTCGCGCCTGCGCTCCCAGCGTTGTCACCCTGAGCGAAGCCGAAGGGTCCCACACTCCAACCCATTCACCCTCCAACCCAGCTGCGGGGTAACCATTCCTATCGGGGCTAGGATGGTGAATGAATCATCAATGATAAATTATAAATGATGTAACGAAGTCCGGGATACCGATTCCGTGGTTATCTTTCAATGGAGTTATTGGTTGCAATGGCGTCTTTCTTTTTATTTGGTCTGCTTCTTTCCTACTGTGTCATTCCGCAGGAATCCAGCCTCCTTTATTAGAGTCTTTATGATTTTTTTAACTCAGACGGTTTGATACTGTAAAATTGTTTGATGATACTTTGTTGAGACTCCTACGGAGTGACAATTGGAGTGTATGCTGTCCAGCATAAGTGATCAATGATAGGTGATAAGTGATAGTTGATCAATGATAGTTGATTGATGTATCGTTTATCAATTATTATTCATTGCTTATTGCTTATAAGCTTAGCTTGGGTATAAAACAAAAAAATCCTTTATCACAATGATAAAGGATTTTTTAAAAATAAAATAAAAACTGGCGGCGGCCTACTCTCCCGCGTTAGCAGTACCATCGGCGCTGGTGGGCTTAACTTCTGTGTTCGGAATGGGAACAGGTGAGCCCCACCGCTAAAACCACCCTAAAGAAGGTATATAGCTTTAAGCATTAGGCCTGAAGCCTTAAGCTTATTGCGTTTTAAGCGATAAAAACTTTCACAAAGACAAAACCTTCGCTGCGCATAAAGAACTTGTCATTTATTATATTATAATTTCATATAGCAACCATAGGCTATAAATCTACGGGTAATTAGTACTACTTGGCTATGACATTACTGTCTTTACACCTATAGCCTATCAACGTCGTCATCTACAACGACCCTTAAAAGATGTCTCATCTTGAGGCGAGTTTCGCACTTATATGCTTTCAGTGCTTATCTCTTCCAAACGTAGCTACTCAGCGGTGCACCTGGCGGTACAACTGATACACCAGAGGTTTGTTCAATTCGGTCCTCTCGTACTAGAATCAAGCCCTCTCAAACATCTAACGCCCGCAATAGATAGAGACCGAACTGTCTCACGACGTTCTGAACCCAGCTCGCGTGCCACTTTAATGGGCGAACAGCCCAACCCTTGGGACCTTCTCCAGCCCCAGGATGTGACGAGCCGACATCGAGGTGCCGAACCTCCCCGTCGATGTGAGCTCTTGGGGGAGACTAGCCTGTTATCCCCGGAGTACCTTTTATCCTATGAGCGATGGCCCTTCCATACGGAACCACCGGATCACTATGTCCTGCTTTCGCACCTGATCGACTTGTTGGTCTCACAGTCAAGCACCCTTATGCCATTACACTCTACGCACGGTTACCAAGCGTGCTGAGGGTACCTTTGAAAGCCTCCGTTACTCTTTTGGAGGCGACCACCCCAGTCAAACTACCCACCACGCAATGTCCTTCTGAAAGAAGTTAGGCTCCAAGTAAGTAAAGGGTGGTATTTCAACGTCGGCTCCACAAACACTAGCGTGCCTGCTTCAAAGCCTCCCACCTATCCTACACATTACTTACTCAAAGTCAATACGAAGTTATAGTAAAGGTTCACAGGGTCTTTTCGTCCCATTGCGGGTAATCGGCATCTTCACCGATACTACAATTTCACCGAGCTCGTGGCTGAGACAGTGCCCAGATCGTTACACCATTCGTGCAGGTCGGAACTTACCCGACAAGGAATTTCGCTACCTTAGGACCGTTATAGTTACGGCCGCCGTTTACTGGGGCTTCAGTTAATGCCTTCGCTTACGCTAAGCACCTTCCTTAACCTTCCAGCACCGGGCAGGTGTCAGACCCTATACAGCATCTTTCGATTTAGCAGAGTCCTGTGTTTTTGATAAACAGTCGCCTGGGCCTCTTCACTGCGGCCACCATTGCTGATGGCGTCTCTTCTTCCGAAGTTACGAGACTATTTTGCCTAGTTCCTTAGCCACGACTCACTCGAGCACCTTAGGATTCTCTCCTCGACCACCTGTGTCGGTTTTGGTACGGGTTGCTTCACTTCGGCTTTTCTTGGATCAGATTACACTACAGCAGCTTCGCCCGAAGGCTAGGCCTTGACTATTCCGTCAGTCTCCAGCAGCTACATCCAACCGTCCCCTTTTATTGTGAGCAAGTATGGGAATATTAACCCATTGTCCATCCACTACCCCTTTCGGGTTCGCGTTAGGTCCCGACTAACCCTCAGCTGATTAGCATGGCTGAGGAAGCCTTGGTCTTTCGGTGAGCAGGTTTCTCGCCTGCTTTATCGTTACTTATGCCTACATTTTCTTTTCTATCCGCTCCACAATACCTCACAGTACTGCTTCGGCGCAAATAGAATGCTCTCCTACCAGATATATCTAAAATATAAATCCATAGCTTCGGTAATATGTTTATGCCCGATTATTATCCATGCCGGACCGCTCGACTAGTGAGCTGTTACGCACTCTTTAAATGAATGGCTGCTTCCAAGCCAACATCCTAGCTGTCAATGCAGTCCAACCGCGTTGTTTCAACTTAACATATATTTGGGGACCTTAGCTGTTGGTCTGGGTTCTTTCCCTCTCGGACATGGACCTTAGCACCCATGCCCTCACTGCCGTAGAACATTTATTAGCATTCGGAGTTTGTCAGGAATTGGTAGGCGATGAAACCCCCGCATCCAATCAGTAGCTCTACCTCTAATAAACTTATATACGACGCTGCACCTAAATGCATTTCGGAGAGTACGAGCTATCTCCCAGTTTGATTGGCCTTTCACCCCTACCCACAGGTCATCCGAAGACTTTTCAACGTCAACCGGTTCGGTCCTCCACTCTGTGTTACCAGAGCTTCAACCTGCCCATGGGTAGATCACAAGGTTTCGCGTCTAATCCTACTAACTATGCGCCCTATTCAGACTCGCTTTCGCTCCGGCTCCGGTACTTAATACCTTAACCTCGCTAGTAAAATTAACTCGTAGGCTCATTATGCAAAAGGCACGCCGTCACAGCATTACGCTGCTCCGACCGCTTGTAGGCGTACGGTTTCAGGTTCTATTTCACCCTTCTATTCGAAGTGCTTTTCACCTTTCCTTCACAGTACTTGTTCACTATCGGTCTTTCAGGAGTATTTAGCCTTGGAGGATGGTCCCCCCATATTCAGACAGGATTTCACGTGTCCCGCCCTACTCATTTATCATCTCTATATACCTTTCGAATACCGGGCTATCACCGTCTATGGCTGTTCTTTCCAGAACATTCTTCTAAATATATAAAGACTTTTGGGCTAATCCGCTTTCGCTCGCCACTACTTACGGAATCTCTTCGATTTCTTTTCCTCCGGGTACTTAGATGTTTCAGTTCTCCGGGTTTGCTCCTCTTGCGAGGTGACATATCTTCAATATGCCGGGTTGCCCCATTCGGATATCTGCGGATCAATTCGTGTGTGCCAATCCCCGCAGCTTTTCGCAGCTTACCACGTCCTTCGTCGCCTCTGAAAGCCTAGGCATCCGCCATACGCCCTTAACGATTTCTTTCCTATTGGTTACTCAAGCGCTTTATGCGCTCGGTTTTCTCTTTGTGATGTCTTTACCGTTAATGTCAATGATCTTAAATCTATTTCTGATTTAATTCGCAAATATTGTTTTTGGCTCTATTTGCTTTTTTAAAACTAAACCATCTATGATGGTGGAGAATAAGGGAGTCGAACCCTTGACCTCCTGCGTGCAAGGCAGGCGCTCTAGCCAGCTGAGCTAATTCCCCCTCTAGGTGCTGCAGGCCTTACGCTATAAGCTTTAGGCGTATCGCCTACTGCTTCCAGCTTAATGCTTACCGCTTTAATTAGTAGTCTCGGGCAGGCTCGAACTGCCGACCTCTACATTATCAGTGTAGCGCTCTAACCAGCTGAGCTACGAGACTGTCTTTTAGACGTAAAAGATGATAGACTGATAGATAATAGACTAATTTCTTCGTCTTTCTCTCTCTGCTTTTATCTTCTTTGCCTCTCTCAATCCCTTTACTAATTTCTAGTGGGTTTTGTATTTTTAATATAAATCAACCAAACAAAAAACTAAAGCTATGCTTTAAGTAAGTATGATGTATCTTACGATACTAATTTTGTTTAACGTCCTAAGACGCTCTAAAATGAGATGTTCCAGCCGCACCTTCCGGTACGGCTACCTTGTTACGACTTAGCCCTAGTTACCTGTTTTACCCTAGGCAGCTCCTGTTACGGTCACCGACTTCAGGTACCCCAGACTTCCATGGCTTGACGGGCGGTGTGTACAAGGCCCGGGAACGTATTCACCGCGCCATGGCTGATGCGCGATTACTAGCGATTCCAGCTTCATAGAGTCGAGTTGCAGACTCCAATCCGAACTGAGACCGGCTTTCGAGATTTGCATCACTTCGCAGTGTAGCTGCCCTCTGTACCGGCCATTGTATTACGTGTGTGGCCCAAGGCGTAAGGGCCGTGATGATTTGACGTCATCCCCACCTTCCTCTCTACTTGCGTAGGCAGTCTCACTAGAGTCCCCAACTTAATGATGGCAACTAGTGACAGGGGTTGCGCTCGTTGCAGGACTTAACCTAACACCTCACGGCACGAGCTGACGACAACCATGCAGCACCTTGAAAAATGTCCGAAGAAAAGTCTATTTCTAAACCTGTCATTTCCCATTTAAGCCTTGGTAAGGTTCCTCGCGTATCATCGAATTAAACCACATAATCCACCGCTTGTGCGGGCCCCCGTCAATTCCTTTGAGTTTCAAACTTGCGTTCGTACTCCCCAGGTGGCTAACTTATCACTTTCGCTTAGTCTCTGAAACTTACATTCCAAAAACGAGTTAGCATCGTTTACGGCGTGGACTACCAGGGTATCTAATCCTGTTCGCTCCCCACGCTTTCGTCCATCAGCGTCAGTTGTTGCTTAGTAACCTGCCTTCGCAATTGGTGTTCTAAGTAATATCTATGCATTTCACCGCTACACTACTTATTCCAGCTACTTCAACAACACTCAAGACCTGCAGTATCAATGGCAGTTTCACAGTTAAGCTGTGAGATTTCACCACTGACTTACAGATCCGCCTACGGACCCTTTAAACCCAATAAATCCGGATAACGCTTGCACCCTCCGTATTACCGCGGCTGCTGGCACGGAGTTAGCCGGTGCTTATTCGTATAGTACCTTCAGCTACCCTCACGAGGGTAGGTTTATCCCTATACAAAAGAAGTTTACAACCCATAGGGCCGTCGTCCTTCACGCGGGATGGCTGGATCAGGCTCTCACCCATTGTCCAATATTCCTCACTGCTGCCTCCCGTAGGAGTCTGGTCCGTGTCTCAGTACCAGTGTGGGGGATCACCCTCTCAGGCCCCCTAAAGATCGCAGACTTGGTGAGCCGTTACCTCACCAACTATCTAATCTTGCGCGTGCCCATCTCTATCCACCGGAGTTTTCAATACCGAATGATGCCATTCAGTATATTATGGGGTATTAATCTTCCTTTCGAAAGGCTATCCCCCAGATAAAGGCAGGTTGCACACGTGTTCCGCACCCGTACGCCGCTCTCAAGATCCCGAAAGATCTCTACCGCTCGGCTTGCATGTGTTAGGCCTCCCGCTAGCGTTCATCCTGAGCCAGGATCAAACTCTCCATTGTATGTTTGTCTGACTCACTCAAAGTTTTTAACGCTTTAGTTTTTCCTTACTTGGTTGTTATATTGTATGTCAATGATCTTTATATCTTCCGCTTTTCAACGAAGCAATCTCTCTGTCAGTGTCGCTCCGTATTTGCGAGTGCAAAAGTAAAACTTTATTTTTTAATGACCAAATGTTTTTGAAGAAAATTTTAAAGTTTTTTAAGTAACCTTAACCCTTCTCAAAACCTCAATCTCTATACTCCTGCGCTCCCTCTAATTGGGACTGCAAAGATACAAACTCTTTTTAAACCGGCAACTTTTTTTACAAAAAATTTTAAAGTTTTTTTCGTCCGTCTCTTTTTTGAAGTAATATTGTCTCTGCCTATCTAAAGGCGCTTCTGCGCTACTGTTCTACTCTCGTTTTCAGTGGGGCAAAGATAGGAACTTCCCACAACGCAAAACAAGTTTATTTAACATAAATTTTACATTACGGTGATATTTGTTCCTAAAGGACTGGGTAGCAGGGGGAAAAATTTTAAACATTTGTTTGGAGAATCGGGGGGGGGAGAGCGTGGGAGCGTGGGAGTGTTTGAGGGGGAGAGAGGTATAATTCGGGGTGCGGGATGCGAGGGTTTGAGGTGTGGAAGGATTAAATAGGGTATATATTATATAGTAGAGACCAGACTATAAGCTTTCTTCGATTAAGCTCACGATTATAGTCCGCTCCTATTGATGGAAGATTATATATTATATAATGAAGGGAGATTGTTGTTTTTTATGTATGGGGATGATCATTGCCCACAGATCTCGCAGATTTACACAGATAAGAGGGGCCTGCTTTATTGTATACATTTATATTATAATAGAATGGGAAGGATGGAAATGCTAAAGAGTATATTTATATATTATATAGAGTAATAAGGTTTAGCTCCTACACCCGTAATTAATTACAATGCTTCGGTTCAGCTCAGTATGACATGGCTAATACTAACGGCTAAAAGGCCTTAGACATTATATTGGCATTTTGCTTCTTTTAAGACTCTCGTAAAGAAGTTGGGATTCCTGAGGAATAACACAAGGGGAATAGAGATTGATACTCAATAACCAGTTTCCATAGAAATCAGCAATATGAAAATTAAAACCAATATTCCTTTTCTACCTAAAAACCCGAAACTCGCAACACAATAACCCGAACCTCATCATTCATCATTCACCACTTATCATTAACGACTCCTACCCTAGCCCTGATAGTAATGGTTACACCGCAGCTTGCTTCGGAGGGTGGGTGGTTTTTTGGTGGGGGGACCCTTCGGCTTCGCT
Organism: Chryseobacterium sp. NRRL B-14798; assembly: GCF_050470705.1. Classification (NCBI taxonomy): domain Bacteria; kingdom Pseudomonadati; phylum Bacteroidota; class Flavobacteriia; order Flavobacteriales; family Weeksellaceae; genus Chryseobacterium; species Chryseobacterium sp. NRRL B-14798. Next base: position 4,476,579 of record NZ_JBFLUL010000005.1, read on the forward strand.
CAGGGTGACAGCGTGGGAAAGCCTCGGCGCGAGGAGTATGAATGGATAGCAGGAAATAGCTCCTGAAAAAAGTTCGAGAGTTGGAAAGTTGGAGGATGAAAAAGCTTAAATGTACTGGTGAAGAGAGAATAAAAAATGGATATAAAATCGTGATGATTTGAAAGGCGTGTTAAAAGAAACGCTTGATTAATAACTTATAGGTATAATATCCTAATAAGCATCCAATGGTATCTGCTACGATATCTAAAGTTTCCATCGATCTTCCCAGTCCCATTTCTTCCTGCAGGATTTCTGTAAGGAAAGCATAAATAAGGATGATCTGGACAAAGTATGAGAATTTTATTTTGGGAAAAGCAGCAATGAAAGAGAAACCCAGTGCTGCGAATATGCTTACATGCAAAACCTTGTCGATACCGCTGAACATGAACCAATATTCATGGTTTTCTTCTCCCGGCTTGAGAAGCATATAAGTAAGAAATGCCCAATAAATGGGCAGTATCTTACTAAATATTTTTGAAATCTTATCCAATGATCGCTTTGTAATCATCTGCAGAAAGTAACTCTGACTGATCTGCTCCATCAGCAATTTCCAATTTGATGATCCATCCGTCTCCATAAGGATCTGTATTTAACAGTTCAGGCTGATCTTCTAATTCTGAATTAAACTCGATAACTTTTCCTGAAATAGGTAAGAACAGGTCTGAAACAGTTTTTACTGCTTCTACACTTCCGAAAACGTCTCCTCCATTAAGATCATCATCTACAGTATCTACATCAACGTAAACGATATCTCCAAGTTCTCCCTGTGCGAAGTCTGTAATACCGATTGTAGCAACGTTACCTTCGATCTTGATCCATTCGTGATCTTTCGTGTACTTTAATTCTGATGGTGTGTTCATTTTTAAATTTTTATTTTGTACAAATGTATTCAAAAATATAGTAGCTTCAAATATTGGATATAAAAAAAGTCCTTCAAAACTGAAGGACTTTTACGTTTGTATTATTTTTAGAATCCACCTCCGGAATCTCCGAATGTAAATGTGGCTGAGATACCTGCTCTGACCGTAGACAGCGGGAATGCTGTGGAGATCTTATATTTTGAGGTCATCTGTTCGTAGAACACTCTCAGATTCAGATTCTCGGAAACATTGTAATCTGCGGAAAGTTTAATGTTCATGAGTCTCTGTCCTCCTGTAACCTGGGCATCATTTAACAGAATATTCATAATAGATGTTTTACTGTCTCTTAATGAAATGTCTCCTCTGATGTTAAGATCACTTCCTTTTCCTCTTGTTCCTCTTCCTCTGATATTGGCTGTTCCTAATCTGAAGTTTCTGACAATATACCCCAGTCTTACTACATATTCTGTATTCGCATCTTCGGTAAGAGTCTGGTTAACCAATCCCAGTACCATCATTCTGGTTCTGTTGTACTGTATTCCGAACTGCATATTGTTTCTCATGGTAACATCTACTCCGATAAGTGGTGAGAAAGATTCTACATATCCCACCTGTGCGAATGTATATGGGTTAATCTTATCTCCATCATTTTTTTTCACATTACCGGCATCATCCACTGTTTGATAATATCCATCTGGATTACCATGATAATCTACATTGCTTTGAATACCTGTTGCTGTATACGTAGCAGTATAGGCATGTAAGATATCGAACTTTGTGAACTGCCCGCTGATGATCGGGATATTTTTTAATCCAGAATAGGTAATTCTCCAGTTTGGCAATGGGAATCCTGCTTTTTTAGGGTTACCCATAGGTGACACAGATTTTCCTTCCATCGCTGCTCTAAAGGCTGGGATTAATACATAGGCATTTCCAATGCTGTAATGCTTTGCAAATCCGTTATTATCCAATACTGCCCCGGGACCTCCCAATTGTTGAGAAAGCGCTCTTGCATTTTCTCTGATCGCCTGGTAAACTGCCTGCCCATCTTTAAATGACGTGCTGAGAAGCGACGTAGTATTGGAATACGTTATCATTTCGCTGGCAAATGTAAAATCCGTATCAGGAACCCCACCATTGGTATAGTTAAATCCTGTATGCGAGAAGTTGCTGTTGAAGGTATGCAACACATTAAGATCGACTCTCAGGTCATTCATAGGCATCACCTGTAAGTCTGCTCTCAATTCTTTGGTCGACATTCTTACATACGGATCTGTCATATAATTTGAATTACTCACCCATCCGTTTTCCATTACTGTTCTTCTGATATCTGCCTGTGAACCTAAAAGGAATCCCAGTGTCGGACCTCCCAATGTCTGTCCGTATCCATACCAGTTTGGTGCTGATATTAATCCCGGAAGTACTGTTCCATTCGTTTCGTTGTAACTTACGTTTAACTGTTTAAAGGAAGTTAAGAAGAATGCAGCACTTTGAAGTGGAGTAAGCTTATTCTTAAATTTATATTTTTTATATCGGTATCTGTTTTTCTCCCATTGTTTCGCATACACATTATTCAGAGAGTCCATCTCCTGTCTGCGTTTTTGAAGTTTGGCATTAATATTTTTGAAATAGTTAAACTGTCCAAAGAACTTCGGAAGATCCGCAGAAGCTGTTGCCTGAATCACATTGGTATTTTGTCCAACGGATCCTAAACTTGCGGTCTGATTTGTATTAGGATCAGTAAATCCAAGCAATGACGTAGACCTCGCCGCCCAGTTATAGGTAAATCCGTATCCTACTTCTGCATCAATGAAATCCAGATAAGGCAAATATTGGAATGGTAGCTTATAGTTTAACTGTGCTCTGTGATTATACAATACCGGCCTTCCTGCTCTGAATATATTTCCGAAAATCGATTTGCTGTCCATCGAATTTACATCCAGATTGTCATTTAATGTTCTGGTTGCGGAATTGATTTCCAGTTTTAATGATTTTGTAAAGTTGAATCCTAATCCATACTGCCATCCAAAGAAGAAGTTTCTGTTTCTGATGGCATCGAAATTACTGTTCATATCACCATTAAGGATTGCTTCCACATTTCTGAACTCAAGCTCGTTGTAGTTTCTGTCGATTTCAGTTCTGAAAGAGATTCTTGTAGGAATTGGATTAATATTGAATTCTTTTACCCATCTCAGATACTTTGTCGATTTCGCCGTATCACTGATCATTTTGTTGAAAGGCTTAAGTACCCACGGTTTAAAAGTGTAGTTATAATCAATATACCCTCTCAGATACTGTCTGTAATTTCTCTTGGTATAGATATCTCTGAAATAGTCATCGTTATAAACAGCAGTTACTGATACGTTTTCAATATCATAAAACTTAGGCTTTTTATTTGGATTTACTCTTTCTTTATGCATGTTAACGACTCCTATACTTCTCTGTTGAGTATAGGTTCTCGCTACTTTTTTCAATTGCTCTTTGTTCGGTGCCTTATTGAATTCTACGTCGGTATCCAGAGGATTGTACTTTGGATCTTCAATAGTCTGCGAGTAAGAATAGTTTAAAGGAATTTTCACCCCAGTTTTTTCCGGAAGGAATTTATCTACATTGATCGCCGTATTGATGCTGAATGCAGATTGAGTAGACTGTGTCCTTTCTGCAGGTTTTGAATCGATATTTCCGAAACCAACTGAGGTATAAGAGGCATTGGCATTCACTGTTGCCAGATCTCCCATATTGAAGTTTAAGCTGGCATTTCCTGCATATCCACCATCATTCTCAATTTCAGAAAGACGGATTTCGTTTACCCACAGAACTCTTGTTATGGTAGAGTTTGTTCTTGGATCTGCATTTCTTACCCCAATCATAATGGTGGTAATATTTCCTAAACTAGGTCTACCTTTAATATAAATATTTTTATAAGGTTCCTGATATCCTGTGTCAACGGTTCTATTCGTAATGGCAACACCTGATTTATCTCTTCTGATTTTAGCATCTACAAAGTTCTGAACATCGAAATCAACTTCATTTTCCATTGGCCATATCTCCATAGGAGCTGTTGCTGTTGTAGGAGTCATTCTTAAAGATGATTCATACTCATAATAGTTATCAGTAGCATCACTTCCGAAACGGATAAAGAATTTGGTATTTTCATCCAATCCAATCACTCTGTTCAATGGATCGTGAGCGTGTACAAACAGCTTCAGCTTTTTGTATCTTCTCATATCCAACGTCGTATTTTTGAATACACCTCTTGCCTCAGTTTTAAGATCTTTCACTTTCATGTAAAGTGAAGCTTCATTCTGTCTCTGAGCTCCTGCATTTCCACTCAATACCTGTCTGTCAATTCCCGGAGGCAATACATAGGGAGGTTGGTTCAATGCATTTTCTTCAATATTTACACTTCCTATTTCAAAATTAGGATCTGTCACAGTTCCCGTTCCTTCGTCGGAATTTGGAACATTTACACTGGCAATTTTACTGGTATATTTTCTCCAGTCTGATCTTACAAGATCCATTGTTCCGAATCTCAGAGTAGAGGTCTGGTCAAATCCTGCCAGCATCAATCTTGCAAACCTTACATTATTCAATACAGATGGCTCTGCTGTCCCTTCAGCTGGATCATAATTCGCTACAGGAATTCTGAACAGGTACCATTTAACATCTGAACTCTGTCCGTTCTGGAATGTTGCTTTTACTGTTTTTACATCTACAATATTATTCGTTCCAAGTGACAAACTTGGCTGATCAAGCTTTATAACATATTGGTTATAGTTTTCAGTCTGATCCAGGTTGTAATCTTTATTGATATCTTCAACATCCGGAGTTTGTGAAGCTACGTTAAGAGAGTTTGCTTCTGAGTTTCCTTCAGGGTTTCTGAAATATTTGTATCGTTCCACTACTGAAGCTGCCTGACTTCCTGTAAATTTATCCGAAAGATAGAATACGAAGTCATCTACTGCAGGGTCTGCAATATTGGTTACCGGATTTACAAACGTATTTCCGAATCTCATGGCTTCCTGGTCCGAGGTAAGACCATCATATCCGGCATCCTGTACTTTCCTATCCTCTCCTTCTGTAGAGAATGCATATAAGATTGGCGGCTGTTTTGGCTGTACTCCCCAATTTGAATTCGTTGTAGAAGATGGTGTACCTGGCGTTGGCAGTCCGTTTTCATACTGCATTTTTCCATCTTTCAATACATCTTCTGAAACGTTTCCTAAGTGAAGTAAAAGTTTTGGATCAGTACCCAGCGTTTTACCATCTGCGTAAGGATCCATCATCCAGAATTCAACATACTCAATGTTTGAAGTAATAAAGTTCGGAACACTGATTGATCTCATAATCCCTGCCCATCTGCTCTGTGCCTGTTCTGTTACTGGATTTACGTTATACGGTCCTTTTTCTTTCGGAAAATAAGAGATATCAAAAGTATTCGTAAAGGTTTGTTCTCCTGCTACGAAATCTCTGTTATTATAAATCTCCGAATATTGTACTCTTCTGGAAGCGTGATTAGATACAGACTGCGGTGTAATTCCTGCAGGTGCTTTCCCTCCAACTCCCCAGAATCTAGGGTCGATGTTATACCATGTTAATAATCCTCTTCCATATCCGCTTGTTAGATCATCATTGCCAGGCACTGTGTTAAATGGCGGTAATTTATTTTTTTCCGGTTTTGAAGCTAAACTCCATGCTGCCGGCTCTTTTAATGATATTTTAGAGGTTGTTTGTTCAAAATCGTCAATATAAGATTGATTATTTGTTCCTTTATTCAATCCAGGTAATAAGTAAGCTGCTTCCATCTTAAAGTTTAAGTTGGATGGAGCTTCAGTTTTTACCATCGGAAGTTTATTGGCAAATCTTGTAAGATAAGGGGCCTGATTGTTGTACATCAGGTTGATCCCTGCCATGGTATTGTTTACCGCTTCCTGCCCGAAGTTTACTTTCTGAGTCAATGGAGATTCTGAGTAATTGATTACTGTTCCTCCCAAGATAAAGTTTTCACTGAATCTTCTTTCTAAGTTTAATCCTAAGAATCTTTTCCTTTGGGTATTAAATGTCAACTGATTTTCCAGTGAAATATTGATGGCCTGTCCGGACTGTTTTACATTTTCATTGATGATCGTAACCGTACCCAGCATATAATCTACTGTATAGTCTACGCCTTCCGTAAGCTGTACTCCGTTTGCTGCCACTTTTACTGATCCCTGAGGAACGTTTACAGCTCCTAAAGAAATACCTTGTCCCTGAACACCTTTGTAACGCCCTTCCATGGTATACCTTTGTGTAAGGTTACTCTGGGAAGCTTCTTGTTTTTGTTTGGTATAAAGATCCTTAAATATATATTGAGGATCACTTGTTCCTAATTTTGCTTCCAGAAATTTACCGAAAGGCTGTACTTTGGTAAAGATGACTCTTCCTGTTTCCGGTCTGATGGTAATCCCATTCACAAAGTCGAAAATACCGTCTCCTTTACTTCCATCTTTATTGTTCTGGATATCTCCATTCATATTAAGACGGTCCCAGTTAAATAACTTCAGTAAATTCTGATCTTTTACAGGAGTATCTGGAAGATAGTTTACTTTACCTCCTGTTTTTGGATCTCTGTAATATACGTTAAGGATAAAGCCATCCGGAGATACCTGTCCCGCATCAATAGAATAGATATTCTTCATCATCAGATCCCACATCGGAGATTGAGTGTTCACCTTGTTATTTACTCTCAATACCTTGGTGATCAGCACAGGGCTTTCTTCAGAAAATTCCCCTACTTTGTATACTTTATTACTTCCATTAACAGTATAAGAGTACGAAACGGCTAAAAGCTGCTGGTCATTCAATTTTTGGTTTAATGAAATATATCCCAGCTGTGGCTGGTAGATAAATTCGTTAGCATTCAGCTTTCTCGCTTTTGTAGCAAGAACAAATTCTTCTCCGTTATTGTAGGGAGTAGGTGTTCCCGGGAAGACATGCCCCTGAAAAAGAGCATTGTAATTTTTCCCAGCTTCTCTTGTTCCAGCTACTTGTGATACTTCATCATACAATCCGTTCAGCGAGTTATCCGGCAGCGTAACTCCTCCAGGACCTTCTCCCAAGTCTCTGATCCCGATAATACTTTTCTGATATGCCAGATTACTGTTCCCCTGATCCAATACCCAGACTTCCATTCTGGTAATGTTGATGGTTGAGTTGATCTGCGGATAATTAAGTAAGGCATCATCATATTTGTTCAGGAAATAATGTCCTATAAAGAAGTGCTGGTTTTCTTCGTAGTCAATGGCATTGACTTTAAAATTGTTCATCACACCACCACCCTGTACTACAATATTACGGGCTTCACCCTGCTGCTGGGAAAGAACTACTGTTCCAAATGTTTTTCCTAACTGGAATTCTGTTTTCACCCCGAACAGCGATTGTGAACCACGGATAAGGCTGGTTGATAGCGGCATGTTTACGTTACCAAATTCAACTCTTTTGATGATTTTATCCTCTCCTCCTTCGTTGGGTTTATCTACATTTCCAAGACCTTTACTCTGAAGATCTTTCCAGCTTCCTTTTGCCTGCCATACAAGATTCATCCTGTTTTCAAAAGCAAAACCACTCTGGGTATCATAATTGGCCTTTAACTGAAGGTTTTCCCCTACTTTCCCCAATAATCCCAACTGAATTCTCTGATCGATATCAAAGGTAAAACTGGTCCTGTTCTGAGGCAGGATCATTGGGTTATCTATTTTCTGGTAAAGTCCTGCAAAGTCCAGGGATGCGTATCCTGAAGGGATGATTTCAATTTTATTACCACCGAAAATGGTTTCAAAAAGCTTGTTGTTGATCTGTAATGAAGGAATAAGCCCCTTCTTTCTGGCATCAGATCTGTCTCTTCTGAAGAGAAGATTATATTTATCGGATTTCTCCTTGTAATAGGCTTTTGTCTGGCTGGCAAGCATATATTCTTTATACTCTTCCGGAGACATGGCTGTAGGAGGACCTGTAATGGTATTTCCGATTTTTGGATATACATAGTACATCCCGGTTTTTATGTCGTAATAGGCTTCATACCTCGTAGGGTCGGCCACTTCATATTGTTTTCTTATGATCGCTGTATCTTTCTGGGCCTGCCCAAAAGCACTCACAGACATACACAGGAACGACAGGAACAAAAATATGTTAAGATGCTTAATATTCGCCACCAAATGTTAAATGTTTTTTAATATTTGTTTAACCAATTCTTCTACCGAGATGTTTGGATTTTGTTTGATAATTTTATCCGCAATCTTCTCGCTTGTTCGTTTAGGAATGCCTAAAACTTCTAATGCAGATAACGATTCTTCCTTAATTTTATTATCCACCATCACAGAAATGTTCGCGTTTGGATCGCTGTATTTCTGTACTTTATCTTTAAGATCCACGATAATCCTTTCGGCAGTTTTTGCACCAATTCCTTTTGCTTTTTGGATCAATGCACTGTTTCCGGAAAGTATCGCCGAAGCAATCTCATCAAGGCTCAATGTTGACAACAGAATCAATGCTGAAACAGCTCCTACTCCATTAACGCTTATTAACAGATTGAACATTTCTTTTTCTGAACGTGTGTTAAATCCAAAGAGAAGATGAGCATCTTCACGAATGATCTGCTGAATAAATAAAAAGGTCTGCTGATTCAAAACCAGCGTCTGTGAGGTCATCAGACTGATTCCCACGTAGTAACCAACTCCTTGAACATTGATGACAGCGTAAGTAGGCGTAAGTTCTTGAACAGTGCCTTGTAAAGAAAATATCATTATTAATTTTTAAAACTCCCAAATATAGCAATTTAAACTAATTAATGTTTTCATTTGATGTACGAATGATTTTTAACTTAAATTTTAAATAAGAATTCAAGGAATTAACAGAAAAACAAAAGACTCCAAAATATGGAGCCTTTTTACTATCTGTACACGGTTTAAAGTGTCAATTTTGAAATAAGAAAGATGGATTATTTATTTCGAGTGATGCCATCTGTTCTGTATTATTTCTTCTCTCTTCTTTGAGCATCAAGAACAGCAATGGTAGCAAGGTTTACGATCTCATCAACGCTTGAACGCATCTGAAGTACGTGTACCGGCTGCTTTAATCCCATTAAGATAGGTCCGATAACCTGTGCTACTTTCATACCTCTCAGAATTTTGTAAGAAAGGTTTGCACTTTCCAGATTCGGGAAAATGAATGTGTTGGCAGGAGTAGTTCCTAATTTTGAGAATGGATAATCGCTCAGGTGGTCTGCGTTCATTGCAAAATCAGGTTGAATTTCACCATCCACAACCATTTTCGGATATTTTTCATGAAGGATTCCTACTGCTTTTGCTACTTTCTTGGAAGTTTCAGAAATCGCAGCAAAGTTTTCAAATCCAAGCATTGCAATTCTTGGTTCAATCGCAAAAGATTTTACTGTAAATTCAGCCATTTTAGCAATATTCACAAGATCTTCTGCTGTAGGGTTTTGGTTGATAGAGGTATCTGCGAAGAAAATAGGTTTCTTTTCAGACAAGATCATCATCATGGCCGCCACTTTATCTACTCCTTTATCTTTTTCAATAACTTCTAAAACAGGACGTAAAACAGAAGTATAGTTTTTAGAGAATCCTACGATAAGTCCGTCTGTATCACCATGTTTCAGCATCAAAGGTCCGAAATAGTCTCTCTGGCGTACATATCTCTTCGCTTTGTACTCGTTCATTCCTTTTCTCTGACGAAGTTTCCAAAGAGTTTCTCTGTATTTTTTTCTGTTTTCTTTCTGATCGTCATCACTTGGATCAATGATCGGAACATCCAGAGTAATTCCGTAACGCTCCATCTGCTCCTTGATGTATTTTTTATCTCCTAAAAGGCTTGGGGAAGCAATTCCTTCTTCATAAAGAATCTGAGCAGCTTTCAATACATTGTATTCTTCAGCATTTCCAAGGGTAATTCTTTTCGGATTGGATTTCGCACGGCTCTGCATCATTCTTACCAATCTTTCATCTCTACCCATTCTGTCTAAAAGCTGGTGCTCGTATTCGTCAAAATCCGTAATGGTTTTTCTGGCAACACCACTTTCAATAGCTGCTTTTGCTACAGCGCTTGATACTTTTGTGATCAGTCTGTTATCAAATGGTTTTGGAATAAAGTATTCTCTTCCAAACTGAAGGTTCTGAACATTGTATGCTAAAATTACAGCTTCCGGCACCGGTTCTTTTGCAAGATCAGCAATAGCGTGTACCGCAGCGAGTTTCATGGCTTCATTAATTCCTGTAGCCTGTACATCCAATGCTCCACGGAAGATATAAGGGAATCCCAATACGTTGTTGACCTGGTTAGGATAATCACTTCTACCTGTAGCCATGATCACATCTTTACGGGTCTCCAGTGCAAGATCATAAGCAATTTCCGGATCAGGGTTGGCAAGAGCAAATACAATAGGATTTTCATTCATGCTCTGCAACATCTCAGGAGTCATTACGTTTCCTTTTGACAATCCTACAAAAACATCAGATCCTTTTACAGCATCTTCTAATGTTTCGATATCTGTCTGAGCGATGAAATCTAATTTTTCAGGAGTAAGGTTTTCTCTTTTATGATTGATTACGCCTTTACTGTCACACATCAGGACATTTTCTTTTTTCAGTCCTAAAGAAATATAAAGCTTGGTACATGCAATCGCTGCAGCACCAGCTCCGTTCACCACCATTTTTACTTTATCAATATCTTTATTGGCAATTTGCAGAGAGTTGATCAATGCAGCAGCTGAGATAATAGCTGTTCCGTGCTGGTCATCGTGCATCAAAGGAATATTCAACTCCTCTTTCAGTCTTTGTTCTATATAAAAAGCTTCAGGAGCTTTAATATCTTCAAGATTGATTCCTCCGAAAGTAGGAGCAATTCCTTTTACGATTTCAATAAATTTATCCGGATCTTTTTCATCGATCTCAATATCAAAAACGTTGATATCTGCAAAGATCTTGAATAATAGTCCCTTCCCTTCCATTACCGGTTTTGAAGCCTCAGCACCGATGTCTCCCAGTCCAAGTACGGCAGTACCGTTAGAAATGACTGCTACCAGGTTTCCTTTTCCCGTATAATCATATACAGTTTCCGGCTTATCATGAATTTCCATACAAGGAACCGCTACTCCCGGAGAGTAAGCCAATGATAAATCTCTTTGGGAAGAGTGTGGCTTTGACGGGATAACTTCAATTTTTCCTTTGGGTTCTGCTTTATGATAATCTAGCGCTGCCTGGCTAAAGTTCTTTTCGTCACGATTGTTGTTACTTGACATAAAATTTTGTTTTTTGTTAAAGTATATATTTAATGTGGTAATCTACTAAGCTTTCAATTGGTTTCTGCACAACATGTCCCACATTTAAATTAAGTTCTGCAGCTACAGAACGTAGTATATTTTCATAATAATAAGCGATGGAGCCAATAAAATTGATCTCGGCCTCATGCGCCTCCTCATAAGGAAGAACCTGGTATTCAAAGAAACTTTTCATTTCTTCAAAAACCATATCTTTGAAATAAGGATGATCTTTTCTTTCGATTACAAATTTGGTAAAATTCGCCAGATATGCATTGGGTCTCGGCGTGTGATACATGTTTTTCAATGCATCTTCTACGGTAAGCTGATAATCTGCTTCAAATTCTTTATGAAGATCCGCAGGCAGTTTTTTCATAAAATATCTGCGTACCAGCTGCTTTCCGATAGCACTGCCGCTTCCTTCATCCCCGATCAGGAATCCCAGCGAAGGCAATTCTATCTTCACATTTTCACCGTCAAAAAAACAGGAATTAGATCCTGTGCCGAGAATGCACACGATAGCAGGTTTTCCACTGTATGCTGCATAGGCTGCAGCCATCAGATCTTCCTTCACAATAATCTCTGCTTTTCCAAAAACTTTTGTCAGCTCTTCTTCTATGGTTTCGCAGTTTTTTTTCACTCCGCATCCGGAACCATAAAAAAAGACTTTGGTAATTGAATTTTTAACCGATATCAGATTGCTATTTTTCTGTATTTCAGGAGCGATAAGTTCTCTGTTGATAAAATTTGGATTGAAACCGATGGTTTCTGTTTTCAGAAAAACTTTTTTAAAGTCATCAAGAATTACCCAATCCGTTTTAGTAGAACCACTATCTACAATAGCAACCATATTTTAGATTTTAATTTAAGGGTGCTAAATTATGAATTTATCTTCAATTAGCATTTAAAAACAACCTGGAAGCTGTCTAAAATCATTAATGTTTGATTTGTGTTTTTTTTTCGTTGAATTGTAAAAGCCAATCTTCTATTTCATCTTCAAGATAGGAAGTCTGTAATTCCATTGCATTGATAAAATCATCAGGCACCGGATCGCCAGTGGAGTTTTCAAGATTCCACAATTCGTTTGACATATTTTCATACTCTGAATACACTCTTTTGAAGCGGGAATTTTCTTTCTCAAGAGCCTCAATATTTTTCTGTTGAAGCTGGAATTTTCTGTATTTGTTTTGACGTTTCATACAAATATTATTAATAATTGGGTCATAAAAAAGTTGGAGTATATGCTCTTAACCGTGCACTACAAGATAGAAAAAACCATCAACACAAGGAGTTGAAAATGAATTTATTATCAGGTCTTTATTACATCATTCTGAATATTAAAATTAGAAATAATTTTTATTAAAAAAAATATTTTAACAACTTTTTTCAGTGTTTAACATATAGTTATAAATTTGCATATTCATATTGTCAAGCGGTATAACTGCTGGGATTTAAAAACCGTTATAAACAGAAGAAATTCTCTAAGGTGTTTATATTGTGAGAGATAAATCAACCTGGCAGACTGTCCGATATGTACAAAGATGTTTAGTTTTATACTTATTAAATGAAAGAAATACTCTTACGCCAGAAACAGGTTTTGTTCTTCATCATTGCAGGAGGACTGAGTGCCATTGTAGAAATAGGAAGCTTTAAGATTTTCAGCACCTATCTTCCGCACTTCTTTGTAAAGGAAACCAATTTCTACGGAGTACACTATCCTTTAAGCAACATTTTTTCCACGAGCTGCGGGATTATTACCAATTATTTTCTGAGCATCTGGTTTGTATTTGAAAGGGGAAAACATTCGAAGAGAAAAGAATTTGCTTATTTTATGGTAGTATCTTTTTTTTCAACATTACTCAGCTTAGGTTTTTTCCAGGTATTTTACAGTTTCGTATTTAAAGATAATATCAATTTATTTTTTTATACCTTGAGCCCGGAAATGATCAGTAAAATTGCAGCAATATTGCTGGTTTCCATTCTGAATTATTCGATAAAAAAGAAAGTAATTTTTAACGGTTAGGCTGTGACAAAAATTTTAAATTATCTCTGGAGATTCTGGCTGCTGCTGTTGGCATTTTTTCTGACAGTTATTATTGGGATCCCGGTTTACATTTTATCCTTTAATAAAAAGCATTATAAATACGGCTATAAACTGGTCAGGCTATGGTGTTTCGGTATGTTCTACGGAATGGGTTTCAGATATGACCTGATTAAACTTTCGGAACAGGAAAAAGATAAAAATATCCCTTATGTCTTTATCTCCAATCATACGTCTATTATGGATATCATGCTTGCATGTATTCTGTTTCCTGATCATCCGATCTGTTTTGTAGGAAAAAAAGAACTGGTTAAGATTCCTATTTTCGGAACTATATATAAAAGGATATGTGTAATGGTAGACAGAGCGAGTGCAAAAAGCCGTGCAGATGTTTACCGAAGATGTGCAGAGAAGATGGAAGAAGGCAACAGTATCGCGATTTTTCCTGAAGGCGGTGTGCCGGACGACACTTCTATTATCCTGGATGATTTTAAGGACGGTGCATTTATACTGTCTTCAAAACATCATTCTCCTATCGCTGTTTATACCTTTGTGGGACTTAAAGAAATGTTCCCTTTTGAAAACTCAAAAGGCTTTCCCGGAAGGGTAAAGGTATATTACAATGGCATCATTGAGCCTTCAGATTCTCCAAAAGACTCAAAAGCAGAGGCTTATGAGACAATAAAAAAAACCTTAATCAGGTATTCCGTTGAAAGGAAATAGTTATATTTGTTTGTGAAATCTATAATAAATATGTCAAATTATTCTAAACAAACCAATTGGGCCCAATTCATTCCGTTGGTTACTGTATTCTTCTTTTGGGGATTTGTAGCAGCCAGTAATGATATTCTGATCCCTGTTTTTCAAAAAGCCTTCAATCTATCCCAAACTGAAAGTATGCTTGTACAGATATGCTTTTATGTAGCATATACTGTAGGTTCTTTAATTTATATGCTTGTATCAAAGAGCCTTAAACAGGATTTGATCAATAAAATCGGATATAAGAATGGTCTTATTGTGGGGCTTCTGATTTCCGCATTGGGAACCTTATTGTTCTACCCGGCTGCCAATATGCATTCTTTCCCTTTAATGATCTCAGGGTTATTTATTGTAGGTTTAGGATTCTCTCTTCAGCAGATTGTTGCTAATCCGCTTGCTATTGAAGTAGGTCCTACGGAAACGGGATCTCAGAGGCTAACAATGGCAGGAGGGATTAATAACTTAGGAACTACTATTGGACCACTTATCGTTGCATTTGCTATTTTTGGATCTGCAAGTGCTGCCAACACGGAAGCAAGTATAGAAAGTGTAAAAACACCTTATCTGATATTAGGAGCAGCTTTTGCTCTGGTAGCTTTAATGCTTAAATTCTCTTCTCTTCCTGCAGTAACTCCAACAAACACTGAGGACACCGATGATGCAACTCCGGGAGAACATAGAAAGTCAGCATTCCAGTATCCTCAGCTGGTGATGGGAATGATCGCTATTTTTGTTTATGTAGGGGTAGAAGTTTCCACAGCCAGTAACCTTCCGGCTTATATGGAAAAAAGCTTGGGATTTGAAACGAAAGAGGTAGCACCTTATATCTCTTTATACTGGGCATCATTAATGATTGGCCGTTGGACAGGTGCTGTAGAAGCATTTGATGTCAATGCAGGATTCAAAAAGATCTTAAGATTCTTAGCTCCTTATCTTGCATTCGGTGTATTTTTATTGGTAAACGCTATTGCCGATCATGATCTTTCTCCGTTCTATGTATATGGATTTATCATTATCGCAATGATTATCTGTGATATTTTAAGCAAAGGAAACCCGGCAAGAATGCTTCTGATCTTCTCTCTGGCAGGGATCACCGCTCTACTTATAGGGATGTTCACTACAGGAATGGTATCTGTATATGCATTTACCAGTGTAGGTCTTTTCTGCTCTACGCTATGGCCGTGTATCTTTGCACTGGCTATCAACGGGCTTGGAAAACACACTAACCTGGGTTCAGGATACCTTATCATGATGATTATGGGAGGAGGTATTGTAAGCGTTATACAGGGATATGTTGCAGATATTACCAATATTCATTTCAGTTATATCGTAGGGGTTATTTGTTTTGCTTATCTTGCATTCTATGCGATCCGTGTAAGTGGGATTCTGAAAGCCCAGGGCATTGATCTTGATAAAATATCTAAAGGCAGTGGTCATTAATATAACAACAAATATATATAAGAAAAAAAGATTTTGGGCAGGTGTATTACTTGCCCAATTTCTTTTGTTTTATGGATTTTCAAAATCCAAAATAATGATTTCTTTTTTTGAACGCTTTTTTGAATTTCAGAAAGAGCTTCATCAGGTGCTGTTCAGCTGGGTTCCATTTTCTGTCGGGGATTTGATCTATATTGTGCTGGGAGCTTTTCTTTTATACTGTTTCATCACCTTATTCAAAAAGCAGCAAAGAAGTGATTCGATGAGAAAAATTCTTATCGTCATGAATATCTTTTATTTTATTTATCAGATCTTTTGGGGAATGCTGTATTTTCAGGTTCCTATTATTAAAAAACTTTCCAGCCAGAATGAACCGGATATAGAAAAAGCAAAAAAACTGGCTCTTGTTTATCTTGAAAAGTGTAAGGCAACACGACAGTATACACAGGAGGACAGCAACGGAGTATTTATAATCACAAACCTTACATCTATTCAAAGGGAAATCCTGAATCAGCAGACAAAGCTGCCTTCTTATATTTCCGATAAAAAAGCTCCAGAGATACTGGACATCAAGCCTAGTTTATTCAAAAATGTAATGAGCTTTACAGGAATTTTAGGCTATTATAATCCTTTTACAGCTGAAGCCCAGTATAATACTGAGCTGCCTCATACATTAATCCCTTTCACCACAGCGCACGAAAGTTCACATCAGCTTGGATTTGCCAGAGAGCAGGAAGCTAATTTTATAGGGTACTTAATAGGCATTCATTCCGGTAATCCTGAGTTGAGATACAGTACTGAATTTTTCACTTTAAAAAGTCTTTTAAGATTTATTGTGGAGAAAGATCCTGAATTTGTAAAGAATATTCTTCACCAGTATTCTCCCGCCATGAAAAGAGACCGTGCTTATGAAAAAAGTTTTATTTTTCAACATCAGGGATGGCTTGATGAATTCTTTGGATTTACTAACAACCTGTTCCTGAAAAGCAATCAGCAGGAAGGCTCTGTTACCTATTCTTACTTTATTGATCTTCTCTTAAGCTATGAGAAAACATAAAAAAAGAATCGTATCAGGCGATACGATTCTAAAAACACAAATGATGAAAAAAAATTTATTACCTTGACTTGTTCCCTCATTCAAGGCGATGTAAAAGTACGACATATTTTATAAATACAAAAACATTTCTATCCTTTTTTAAAACTTTATGAAAACTTTATGATTTTTTAAGTTTTTTTGAGTTCATTTCTGTTTGTTACAAATTACATAGAATATCGAAATTTAATAAACAAAACAAGGGTAAAACCCACTACAAGCTATAAAATAATAACAAAATAAAACATTTGTTTAAATAAAAAATATTATTTCTCAGCTTTATTTCCTATGTTTTAAAGTTGGAGTTATCCTCAGTATTTTATATGATATTTCCAAAAATCTGAACTTCATAATCCAGGATATTCTCAGATAAAAATCCATTCATTTTTATATCGATTCCGTTTATTGTCTCAAAATAGGGATTTCCACATAACTGCCATTATACCATATGATCTCCCAAGCTCTTTAGCATCAGATATGTTGACAAATAATCCCAGCTTGAATTAAAGTCCACAAAGATTATCAAGTATTACATTTCCATAAAAATCAATCGAAATAGTAAAGGACCTTGTGTTATATTCCTGTAAAGGCATAATGGTACACTTTTCTATTTTCTTAATTCATTCCATCAACGCAATCCTACAGGAACGGATAATAGATTATCCAAAATTTATCAATTCCGACATCCCTTTCTTGCATTCCCAGAGTTATGAATGCATCTTTGTCTCAGGTAAAAACACGAAATACTTTTTCTAATAGATCCTTTTACTTCCCACAGGCAACATTTAATGTACGCTTAACCATGAAAACTTTAGAATACCTGCCTGTGGGAAATGGATCTTTCCTTCTTAAAATAATCCCGCTTAAAATATTAAAACATCAATTACTCAAAGAATAATACAAAAGGCATATTCCAAGAACTGCTTTCGTATCCGGATTCAAGAAATAAAATACTGAAGATCAAATAAAATTTATCAACATCCGTTTATATCTCACTAATAAAGGAGATTTTTTTTTGTATATTTAAAACATCTGTGTATTTTAGATAAAAATATTAATATGATTTTTGACAAACTAATCAACCATCTAAAACTAGATAAACAGGAATTTATTTTCCAGTTCAACTCTCATCCCAATTACCCATCTGCACTGGCATTCAGTGACACACTCAACTTTATGGGGGTAAAAAATGACGCTTATGAACTTGACAAAGAATATTGGGACGAACTTCCAGAGGAATTTATTGCCATTGTTGAGAATTCATTCTCTCTTGTAAAAAAGTCAGGAAGCAATTATTCAGTATATTCGGAAAAAGCAAAAACTTTCGGTAAAGAGGAGCTTTATAATAAATCGACGGACTTTGTATTATTGTTTGAAAAAACAGAAAATGCAGAAAGCAAACTGACATTCAATTTCAAGCCGGTTCTTTATATTATTTTTGCTGCCGTTCTTGCTTATTCTTTGATAAGCCAAAGCATCTATGAAGCTATATTCAACCTTCTTTCGTTAGCAGGAGTTTATATTTCTCTGGAAATTTTCAACCAGAAATTCGGAAACACCTCTACGGTTATCGGAAGTATATGCGGAGGCGGAGGTGCAGCAGCAAGCCAGACAGCCAACTCCTGTGATAAAATTATAAAACAGGATAAAACCAGTATTCTGGGTTTAAAATTTGCAGATTTTTCTCTGATTTATTTTACAGGACTCGCTGTATTAGGTCTGTTCTTACCAGCTACAGCTTATATTGTAAAAGGATTTACATTCGTTTCTGTACTTGCAATCGGGTACTCTCTGTACATTCAGGCATTTGTAGAAAAAACATTCTGCAGAGTATGTCTTTTGATCATTTCAATTCTTGTAGGCCAGATCGTAGTAAGCAGTTTATTTTTTGAGAACCTGTCTTTCAGTGTGGGAACTCTTTTATTGACTGTCATTCTATGGGCTCTTGTATTTTCGGCAGTTATTTATTTCAATACTCTTCTTGAGCAAAAAGAAACGCTGCAAAAATCGAATGCAAAAAATCTCAGATTCAAAAGAAACTATGAGCTTTTCAAAAATCAGATGGAACAAAATCCAAAAATAGAATTTCAGGATACTGAAACTTTTGCTGTTGGAAAAAGGGATGCCAAGCTTCGTATTTCTATCGTTTCCAACCCATACTGTGGTTTCTGTAAAGATGCGCATAAATTGGTGGAAGGACTTTTGGAGAAATACCCTGATGATATTTCATTGCAGATGAGATTCAATTACAGCCCGGACAGAGCTCCAGAAAAATATACACAGCTTATTTCAGATTTAACTCATATTTATCATAACAAACCTGAAAAAGAGTTTTTACACGCTGTTGAAGAATGGTTTGAAACCAAGGATGAAGGCAAAATCAATGCACTTTCCGGAGGAAAAGTAAATTCAGAAAATCTGGATCCGCTGATAGAGATGTCTAAGGAAAACAGTAATGCAGGATTAAGCTTTACGCCAATCTTTATCATCAACGGATATCAGTTCCCGGATAAGTATGATCGCGAAGATATCACCTTCTTTATTGATGAATTAATCGAGGATGATGAGATTTAGCAAATAAATCTTCTTCATTTAAAAATTTCACTATCTTAGGAAAAACAAAATAACCATCTGAAAAGATGTAAAAGAGTAGAAAAACGGTGATCAATGGGACTATTTCCAGTTTACCATTTCATTGAATTATAATTGAATTAAAGCAAAAATGTCGCCATAATTTGGCGGCATTTTATAATGAGTAGTAGTTTTGAAAAAAAAGTTTCCTTTTTATAAGCAGCCAGATACCAAAGACTGCGGTCCTACATGTCTCAGGATCGTAAGTAAGTATTATGGTAAAAGTATATCCCTGCAGCAGATCCGTAACCTTTCCGAAACCACCCGTGAAGGAAGCAGCCTTCTTGGGCTGAGTGATGCCGCAGAAAATCTGGGATTCCGGTCAATGGGAGTCCAGATCGATTTCAATACCCTCACAGAAGAAGTTCCTTTCCCATGTGTGGCACACTGGAATAAAAATCATTTTGTTGTTGTATACAAAATTGACAAAAATAACAAGGTATATATTTCAGATCCCAGCTATGGACTGATCACTTATACCAGAGAAGAATTTATCAAGTCCTGGATCGGAGAAAATGCCAACGAAAATACAGAAGAGGGAATTGTCCTGATCCTTGAAACTACTCCTGCATTCTTTCAAACAGAATTTGATGCAGAAGAAAGTAAGGCAAGTTTTACATTCCTTTCCAAATATCTTCTAAAGTACAAAACACTTGTTATACAGCTTGCGATCGGACTTTTAGGAGGAAGTTTACTTTCCCTTATATTTCCGTTTCTTACCCAAAGTATTGTAGACGTTGGGATCCAGAACCAGGATATTAATTTTATCTATGTAGTTTTGCTTGCACAGATTATGTTATTTCTGGGAAGAATGGGAATTGAAACCATAAGAAGCTGGATTCTTCTCCACCTTTCAGCAAGAATTAACATTTCGATCATCTCCGATTTCTTTATTAAATTGATGAAACTTCCGATAAGTTTCTTTGATACCAGGATGACAGGAGATATCATGCAGAGAATTAATGACCATCACAGAATTGAACAGCTCCTTACAAGTTCTTCATTAAATACATTATTCTCACTGGTGAACCTTATCATTTTCAGTATTGTCTTACTGTTTTATGATTACAGGCTTTTCCTTGTTTATCTTGTTGGAGCAGTATTATATATCGGATGGATCAGTTTCTTCCTGAAAAAAAGAAAAGAACTTGATTACAAGAGATTCTCTCAGGTATCTCAGGAGCAGAGTAAAGTCATCGAACTTATCAACGGAATGCAGGAAATCAAAATGCATAATGCTGAAAAACAAAAACGATGGGACTGGGAATTTCTTCAGGTAAAACTATTTAAAATCAGGATAAAATCTCTATCCTTAGAACAATGGCAGTCTGTGGGAGGTAATTTTATCAATCAGATGAAAGATATTCTGGTGAGTTTTCTTTCTGCCAAACTTGTTTTAAGCGGAAACCTTACTTTGGGGATGATGCTTTCTGTTCAGTATATCATCGGACAGCTGAACAGCCCGCTTCTTCAGCTTATCGACTTTATCAAGCAGACACAGGATGCTAAAATCTCTCTTGAAAGATTAGGAGAAATCCACGATAAAGATGATGAAGAAGATAAGAATGAGCAATACGTTACCGATGTTCCGAAACAAGATATTGAAATCAAAGATATGTCGTTCAGGTATATTGGTTCCGATGTTCCGGTTTTTGAAAATCTCAGCCTTACAATACCTTATCAGCAAACGACAGCAATTGTAGGGGCCAGCGGAAGTGGAAAGACAACTTTATTGAAACTGCTGATGAAGTTTTATGATCCTGATCAGGGTGAAATCAGAATCGGAAATACCAATATGAAAAATATTTCTCCAAGATACTGGAGGGATCATTGTGGTGTTGTCATGCAGGAAGGATATGTATTCAATGACACCATTGCCAACAATATTGCTGTTGGTGAAGATCATATAGATAAACAAAAGCTGAGACGTGCTGTAGAAATAGCCAATATCAAAGATTTTATTGAAAGTCTTCCATTAAGCTATAACACTAAAATCGGAAATGAGGGTGTTGGAGTAAGTGGTGGCCAGAAACAGAGACTTTTCATTGCAAGAGCTGTTTATAAAGCTCCTGAATATATTTTGTTTGATGAAGCTACCTCTGCACTGGATGCCAATAATGAAAAAGTGATCATGGAAAACCTTGAGCAGTTCTTCAAAGGCAAAACAGCAGTGGTGATTGCCCATAGACTTTCCACAGTAAGACATGCGGACAAAATCATTGTACTGGATCAGGGAAGAGTGGTAGAAGAAGGAAGCCATGCTGAGCTGGTAGACTTAAGAGGAGAATATTACAGATTGGTAAGAAACCAGCTTGAATTAGGAAATTAACCAAGATAAAGCCACCCTATAGCGGAATCCGAAAAGCTTACAGAGTAGGAAAAATAAAACTAATAGTAATCATGAAAAATCTTAAAAAACTTTCGAGAAAAGATTTGACATTTGTCAGCGGAGGTGTTATTATTCCGGACAACAACTGCTGTGGATCCTGGTGTCTAGGCAGCTGGGTACCATGCAGCATAAAGCATTTTGAATGCCCGCCGGATGCAGACACATCGCCACCATCATGGTATGACGGGAACTGCCCAATTATTTAAATTATATTCCCCCTGAAATATTGGGGGAAATTTTACTACATAACAATGAAAGAAGACGTTTTAGACAATATTGAACTCCGCTCAGAAAGCGTACAGGATATTCTTACCCAACCGCCTCATTGGATGATCCGCTGGGGAAATACGGTAATATTTATTATTCTGCTGTTGATTCTCTTAATGAGCTACATTATAAAATATCCGGAATTTGTGCCGGCTCCTATTATTGTGACTTCTCAGAATCCTCCGGAGAAAATAGAAGCACGAACCAGCTCTAAAATTGAAAAAATATTCATAAAAGACCACCAGGAAGTTAAAAAGAATGATGTCCTGATGGTGATGCAGTCTGCAGCCAACTATAAGGATATTTTAGAGCTTAAAAAACTGGTAGACTCCATCACCCCCGATCAATTATACTCCTTCCCTATTGCCCAGGCTTCAAGATTCAAGCTCGGTGAATTACAGGGTGAGTACAACAGTTTTGCAAAAGCATTTCAGGACGAAGCCCTTTTTACAAGATTACAGCCATACGCTCCCGAAAATCTGGCGGCCAATCAGAGTATTTCAGAATATAAAGTAAGAATTGCCACGTTAAAACAGCAGAAAAATCTGGAGTCTATAAAGTATGATCTGACTAAGAAAAATTTCAACAGATCTCAGGAACTATTTAATCAAGGTGTTATCTCTGCTATGGAACTTGAAAACGAAAAAATCAAATATCTTCAGGCTCAGCAAAATCTTGAGAATATTAAAATTTCCATATCACAAATGGATGAAGGGATCTCCAACCTGAATAAAACCAAAAGCGGAACTGCCATTAACACAGAAAAAGACAGAATTACCTACTCGTCACAAACCCTGCAGCTTCTTGAACAGCTGCGAAAATCTTTGAAACAGTGGGAGCTGAACTATCTGGTGATCTCATCCACAGACGGCGTTGCCAGTTTTCAGCAGTTTTTTGGCGAGAATCAATTCGTAAAAGTAGGTGAACCCATCCTTTCTATTCTTCCTAAAAATAAAGAGCAGTTGGTGGGCAGAATGTCCGTACCTACAACAAACTCAGGAAAAATAACTCCGGGTGAAAAAGTTCTGATTAAACTGGATAACTACAGATTCCAGGAATACGGTATCATCGAAGGAAAAGTACAGAACATCTCCCTGATTCCTGATGATAAAGGAAACTACTATGTAGATGTGATCTTGCCAAAAGGATTAAAAACGAGCTACAACAAGACACTTACATTCGATAAAGAGCTTAGAGGCAGTGCAGAGATTGTCACACAGGATCTGCGACTGATTGAAAGATTCTTCTATCAGATCAGAAAGCTGCTCGGATATCAGGTTTGATAAACCTTTTATTAAAAACTAACCCCGTTTTACAAATTGTAAAACGGGGTTTTTATTATTTATTATTAAAATTACAGCACCTGATACTTGCTGGTATCCGAATACAATTTCCTTTCTTTTTTTAAACAGGCTATTACGGAAGTTATCTGAATAATTAAAACTTTACCCAATCCTTGAAAAAAGACCGCAAGAATGGAAATACAGGGAACACAATAATATAATTTTAAAGAATAAAAAATTGATATATTAAAAAAGCAGTAAAATTTAAAGAGTTAATCTATTTGATTTTTTCGATAGCCAATTTTTGAAAATTACAGTAATTTCATCTGCCATAATATAATCTAATTGTAATTGAATTATAAACGTAAATCAAGTCGTAAATAATTAAATTTGAGAGACCTAAATTGTTTTACGGTTAACCATAATATATTTATTCGCAATAATCATATTTTTAAATAAGAAATAACAATTTAAAATTAATAACAATATTAAACTTTTAAAATGAGAAAAAGCGGGTCAGAATGGAGAAAATGGGATTTACATTTTCATACACCATCATCTTATGATTACAAAAACAAAGGTATCTCTAATCAAGAAATCATTGACATATTAATTTCAAATAATATTGAAGTGATTGCAATTACAGATCATCATTATATTGATGTACATAGAATTAAAGAACTCCAACGATTAGGAACTGGAAAAGTTACTATTTTACCAGGAATAGAATTTAGAGCAGAATTAGGAGGAAGTGAATCTATTCATTATATCGGAATTTTTTCTGAAAAATCTGATGTTAATGATCTCTGGATTAAAATTCAATCAAGCTGTGGAATTACTGCAAAAGATATTCAAGATAAAGGAGGAGATAATAATATTTACTGTGATTTTAAAGAAACTTGCAACCTAATTCATAGTTTAGGTGGCTTAGTTTCTGTCCATGCAGGAAGCAAAACAAATACTGTTGAAAATATAACTAATTCATTGCCTTACAAAAT
Source organism: Chryseobacterium sp. NRRL B-14798 (assembly GCF_050470705.1). Taxonomy (NCBI): domain Bacteria; kingdom Pseudomonadati; phylum Bacteroidota; class Flavobacteriia; order Flavobacteriales; family Weeksellaceae; genus Chryseobacterium; species Chryseobacterium sp. NRRL B-14798. Next base: position 4,500,688 of record NZ_JBFLUL010000005.1, read on the forward strand.
GGCTCAAAAAATAGAATTAGTTTCAGGCTATATTGACATCTATGAATTAGGACAAGAAAACGATCAAAATGATTATAATACTATTGTTTTCCCTGCAATAAAGCGAAGACTTCCAATGATTATCTGTTCCGATAATCATGATATCAAAAACTACGTTATTAAACAAAATCTTTGGATAAAAGCAGAACCAACATTTGAAGGTTTAAAGCATATTATTTATGAACCTCAAGACAGAGTGAAAATACAAAATCATAAACCTGATTTTAAAGAAGATAAATTAATAATTGATTCTGTAAAATACATTTCAAATGATAATCTCTTTAATTCTGAAACAATTCATTTAAACAAAAATCTAAACGTCATCATCGGTGGAAAATCTTCTGGAAAATCTATTTTGCTCTATAATATTGCAAAAACCTTAGAAACAAATGATGAAGTTTCCAAAATAACCAGTATAAATGGTGAGGAAAAGTATAATTTTAGAGAAAAAGATAAAGATTTTGATTTTGAAGTTATTACTTCATCTGGTGCAACTAAAAGGTTATATGACGGAGAAAACTCAATTATTACAAACATAAAATATATACCTCAAAACTATCTTTCAAAACTGGCAGAACCTAATGAAAATAAAAAAGGAAATGAATTATTAAAATATGTCAGAGGCCTATTACTAGAATCACCTGAACATAATGAAAAATATGATGAATTTTTGCACAACGTTCGGTCTAATGATAAATTACGCAATGATATTATTGACAACTATTTTAAGATAAAAGATTATATCAGTGAGAAAGAAAAGGAACTCAAAGAACTTGGAAATGAAGAAGCACTAAAAAAAAGTATTGAATCTAATTCTAGGAGGATTGAAGAATTAAAAAAAGGGTTAGGATTAACGGAAGAGCAAATTAAAGATTATAATGCAAAAAAAAATCAATTAGAAACAATTAATTCTGAAATCACACAAACTAATGAAGACTACAAAAGAATAACAGGTTTTAATACGGAGGTTATTAATGCTTTACAAGAATTAAAGAGTAGAAAAGAATTAATAGAAAAATCTATTAATAGAGAAGAAATAAAAACGCTATTTAACTCAAAATTTGATTTCATAGCGGAAAAATTTGATGAACTTAATTCTTTTAAGGATCTGTTAAAAATTGAAGAAAAACAATTTGTCAATGATAATCTATTTAAAACCATTTATAATAGTTATTTTGAAAGAAGGAATAGCATAAATAAAGACTTAGAAGTTTATCAAAAAAATGAACAAATTAGGGAGGAAACTTCCAAAATTGAGAAAACTGTTAGTGATGACAAGATCACCTTACAAAAAATACAAAAATTAAAAGATGAAATTATTTTAAATAAGCAAGAGCTTCAAAAGGAAAAAGAAAAATTATTTAAACTTTATACAGATAATTTTAATGAATATCCTAGAATTGTTGAGATCCTAAAAGATAGAGCGTCATTGGCAGAAGAAGACAAATTAATAATTGAAGGGTCTGCAAAATTTAATGCATCTAAGTTCAATAAAAGAATAAGGGGAATTAGTGATTTAAGAAGTTTTCCCGAAAATAATTATACCCTTTTTAAGGAAAGAGAAGATTTGATATTATTTGATAATAATGCTCATTTAAACCAAATAAAAGCATTATTTTCCTCGATAACAGAAACACAAGATTTTGTCCTTAATTCTGAAAATAGAAAAAATCCAGCAAATGCAATAAAAGTTTTATTAGATGATTATTTTGTAGATTATTGGGAAACCTTATATGATGGAGACAAAATGGATAAGATGTCTACAGGAAAAGCAAGTTTCGTTATTTTAATGCTCATAATTGGTTTAAGCAATTCAAATGCCCCTATACTTATAGATCAGCCGGAAGACAATTTGGATAACCGTTCTATTACAAAAGACTTGGTAGAATATCTAAGAAAAAAGAAATTAGAAAGACAAATTATATTAGTTACTCATAATGCAAATGTAGTTGTAAATGCCGATGCCGAAAATATTATCATTGCACATCAAAAAGGTCAAAACGATAAAGAAACCTCAAGCATTTATACTTTTGATTATATAAATGGAGCAATTGAAGAAACCAGACAATATGATAAAAGCGAAAAAAATTTGTTGAAAAGCATGGGAATAAGAGAACATATAGCAGATATTGTTGAGGGAGGTGAAGAGGCATTTAGAAAAAGAGAAAGAAAGTATGGTTTTAAATCGTAAAAAGTTTACTTTACGATTTAGAAGATGAAATAAAATCTTAAAATTAATTATGGACGAAAATAACAAACAACAACCTATTTGGAGGGGATGGATAAAAAATCTAGTTTTTCTGGCAATAGTTTTAATATTACTTTCCTTTATTGCTCCTTTAGTATTAACGCAACTCAAAAGTTTCATTGAATTTAATACAGATACTGGTGCCATTGGAGATACTATAGGAGGAATAGCAAACCCTTTTATTGCTCTTGCTGGTGTTATTGTTACAGGTCTTGCATTTTACATGCAGTTAAAGGCAAATGAAATACAAATTAATAATTTTCAAACAGAATTACAAAACCAAAAAGAAACTTTTCAAAAGCAGTTAGAAATACAAAAAGAAGACAATCGTTTCAATCAATTTGAAGCTCAGTTTTACGAAATGTTAAGATTACATAAAGAAAATGTAAATGAGATTGAAATAGACTTATATGTTTATACTGAAAATAAAATATATAATACTGAAAAACAAAATTCAAGAAATTTGTTAGCATCAAGATCACCTATAACTGAAAAGCACAGACAGATTAAGACAATTAAAGGAAGAGATGTTTTTTTATATTTTTCTAATGAATTAAATTTTGCATATAAGATTTATATGAATTTCTTAGGAAATAGATTACAATTTTTCAATTTTTCAATTCCCTATAGTGCATTTTTTAATGGGGTAAGTTCCATGCATGAAAGCGATTATAAAATTAGTATAATAGATAATAAAGGTGATTTTGAAAGGAATTTCTTAAATGATAATCCGGCTGGGACTAAATTTCTTGATATTGAGATTAGATCAAATTACACTTTATTTGAAGGACATGAAAACAAACTCGGACACTATTATAGACATTTATATCATACTGTTAAATATGTAGCAATAGAAAATGACTTCCTAACATATATAGAAAAAAGAAAGTATTTAAGAATATTAAGAGCTCAACTTTCAAACTACGAACAAGCAATGCTATTTTATAATTATTTAGCATTTGCTCCTGAATGGGAAATAGAAAATAAATTTCTATCAGATTTTAGAATGATTCATAATTTATATAAGGAGATATTAATTCCAGATGAATATTTTATGAAGGAATATGATAAAATAAAAAACTCTCAAAGTACAACACAAGGATATAAAGAAAAAGACTATATTTTTGAATCTCAAAAATGGGATTTCTAAATAAAAGAATGATAATCGGGATCATATCGGGATTATTTAAAGTAAAAACCGCAATCATTGATGTAATGATTGCGGTTTATTGTAGCGAAGACGGGAATTGAACCCGTGACCTCAGGGTTATGAATCCTGCGCTCTAACCAACTGAGCTACCTCGCCGTTTTGGTGGTGCAAATATAGAAAATATTTCTTTACCTCCAAAATTATTTTACCTTAAAATATTCTAAAACATCTCCAACATGATCTGGTTTGCTGATTATCTTATTGTTAGCATCCAAAATAAAATACGTCGGAGTTGCATGAATATTATACAAATCTGTGTAACTGCTGTTCCATCCTCTCAATTCTGAATCATTCACCCAGGGAAATGCAGCGATTTTTTTGGTATATGAATTCTTATCCACATCCAAAGACAGCCCTACAATCTGGATATTTTTTGATTTCAGATCATTGTATTTTTCCAAAAGTTTTGGAAGTTCACTTTCACAGTGTGAGCATGTGGATGACCAGAACACAACAACCTTTTTATCTGCTTTAATATCGTGTAATGATTTTGCAGTGGTATTAACAGGTGACTGGAACTTATAATTAGGAAAAACAGCACCCATTTCTATGTTCGCATTCGATTTCAACGTAGAAGCAAGTCTATCGTTAATGGTACACTTAAGATTTTTGGCAAGAGACAGATATTTACTCTTATATTCATCCATCTGATAGACATCAAAAATATCAATCAATTCTGACAATACAGTCTGCCCTCTTGGAGTTTCTACCTTTAAACGATCCAATACCTTATCAACAGAAGCCGTAACGTTTGTATTCCCTCCTGAATTCAGATAAGCCACCAACAAAGGTCTTAATAATGATGAGCTTTCAAGCATATCACCGGATTTGTCCAGAAAGTTGATTATTTCTTCCTGATCTACTTTTTTCACGGAATCAGGAGAGTTGGAAAGAAACTTGCTGTAATTCGTATTGTAATAAGCAATAAACGGGTGTTGCGCTGCATCAATAGAGCTTGATGTGCCGGAAAGCCTGTCAATTTCTGTTTTCAGTGCTTTCCCAAAGTCTGTATTATCTTTATAATATTCTTTAATCTGTGCTAAAGCCGGTAAAATAAGCTCTTTCTTTTGTGAACCCTCCTGTTGTTTACTCATCAGATTATTGGCTTCATCCAGATAGATAACATCCTTCACTTTATTATTCTGAATATCCAGTTTAAAGTTGACATTTTTATTTTCAGAAATAAAGCTTACGGTATTATTGGAGCCAGGGAAATAGACTTTCATCATCCCCATATAATGGCCCGGATATTTAAAAGTCCACGTACTATTCTTACTCTGTTCTTTAGTAACAATAATATCTTTCGATCCGTTTAATGTATATAAAATAGCGTCCTGATCTTTAAAATCTGCCGGAGTCTGAATTGTAACAGTAAATTGAGCCTGCAGAGCAAATGCAGTTAAAACTGCAGATAGCATATAAATTTTTTTCATATAGTAAAAATAAAAAAACTCCCTGACTAATCAGAGAGTTTAATATTATTTTAATAAAATTTTATGCTTTTACGCTCTTGTACTTTTTTGTAAAGTAAACAATAAATCCAATTGCTACGATACCAAGTACATATACATACATATCAATTGGTGAGGCAGGTGACCCGGTACCATTTCCTCCGTTTCCTCCTCCTCCCGGGATTGCTGGTTGTGGTGGAGCGGCATTTGCTAAAGATACAGCAAACAGGAAAAACGCCAGAACTAGTTTATTAATAGTTTTCATGTGGTTTATTTTAAGATTTTAGTATTAACAGTTTCTCCCTTATCAGAAACGATTTTTACAACATATGAATTTTTAACTGAGCCATCAAGCTCGATTACAAAATCTCGGGATGTTTCAACCGCTTTTTTAGAGATTACCAGTTTACCGCTCATATCATAAACTTGAATGTCCGCTTTTTTCCATTTTGGATCAAATCTAACAATGTAATTTGTAACTGATGGATCGTAAACAACAAGTGTTCTTGAAACACTAGGAGCTGTTTTATCTACAGCCAAAGTAATATTACTTGGCTCACCATAATACAAGTTAGCTTCTTCATTTGTTACCGCTACAACATCTCCTTGTTTAGCCTGTACTAAATTTCCATTTTCCGCTTTATAATAGAAACCAATTCCTGAAGATAACTGGTGTGTCCCAGCAGGAATAAGTTCTGCATTTTCTCTGATCTCGAACTTATAAGATTTAACCTGATCAAGTTTATAGTTAACTAACTTAACATTTTTACCTTGGAAGTTACTCTCATTAGCTTCGTTAATATATAACCAATAATTAGTATAATTGTTATCATACCCACCATTCAGCGCTTCTTCGTAAGTACCAATGATTCTGGTACCTGCTGAAGCCTGAACTGTTGTAGCTGTAGAAACCTGGTGTCCTGTTGTAAATGATGGAGAAACCACATAATATGTTCTGGAAATCTCTTTACCATTAGCATCAAGACCGATTACCCCAAGCTGTTTCACTGTACTGTTTGTACCTTTACCAGCCATTCTGGCTGCATTTACACCGTTAGGGGTACCTGCTGCTCTTGCTGTTGATTTGAATCTTCTCAGTGTATTAAAATCTAAAGTCTGAGCTGTATTGTCTCTTAACTTTATTTTAAATGACTGCATAGGTTTCATTACTACATTATCAACATCTCCAACAGCTGGAGCAACACCATCACCTGTAGTAACAAAAGTAACCACCTGAGCACCTGTAGCATAAGTAGAACCTCCCGGAAGTGTAACAACAGTACCCGGGTTATATTCAATACCCCAGATATTTTTTACAGCATTTCCGTCTGATCCGGTAACACTTTCAGTATATCCGATATTAGATAAATCTAAATTGGTAAGGAATGGGTTACCAAACTGATACCAGTTTTGTCCAAATGTTCCAGCCCATGCGCTTGTAGTAAACTCAAAACTGTCATCTAAATAAGTGTTGTACTTTTCGTTGTAAGAATTCACAGCATTACCACCAGCTCCGAATACGACATTAGAAGGTCCCAAATTAGATTTTCCTCCATTCTGCAATGTTACAGTTCCAGCTAACGGAGCATATGGCTTTCCGTTAATATTGAATACTGTTCCGGTTGCAGGTGTGCTTGGATTCCAATCATTATTGGTAACTTTCAGCATATAATATCCCGGACCATCAGTAGTTGTAGTTGCTAAATTTGTAAAATGTGCAGAAACTGCATTAGCGTTGTCCCACTTAAGAATTGGATTGCTGTATCTCCCCGTATTGAAAGTCTTACCAACTTCAGTAGATAATGAGCTTAAAGCTTTACCATAGAAAGGCAAAGCAACTTGTTGGAAATAATTACCACTACCATTACTTGTAGTTCTGTACTCTTTGGTTACAATACCCGTAATGTTGGACTGGGATAGCCCATCGATGTACAGCTGGCCATACGTGGAAGTAGCAAAAGAAGCAGGGGTATTCAGTCTTAAGATGATATTTCCACCATCAGTTTTATCACCTGTTCCGGCAGCATTAATTGTCTTAAAAGCATCTGTACCAGATCCTACAACCATAATATTTCCATGCACGTCCAAAAGGCCATTACCCTTTGTTTGTACACCTCCACCGCTATAAACTAGGGTGCCTTCGCTCACATACATATTAGCATTAGTGTCAACATGACATAGTATCTGCGCCTGAACAGAATAACTAATTGCTAAAAGACCTATAGCAAATAAACTTTTTCTCATTGTATAAATTATTTGTGTGTTAATACAATCTTCACCCGCAAAGGTATTATTATTTTTCTTAAAAAAAAAATTTTTTATCTATTAATCAAAACATTATCTTCATTTAAGATGATATCTTTCTCCTCTCCTATTGAAAACATGTAGTCTTCTAGAACTTTTTCGGTGGTCCCTCTAAGACCTCTTGCACCTAGTCCTTTTTCAATAGTTTCTTCTACGATTTTTTCAATGGCTCCGTCTGTAATAACCAAATTTGTGCCATCCATTTTAAAAAGTTCCACAAATTGATTCACAATAGAGTTTTTAGGTTCCTTCATGATTCTTACCAGAGTCTCTTTGGTGAGTTTATCAAGGTAAGTGATGATTGGAAATCTTCCTAAAAGTTCCGGAATTAATCCGAAAGTACGAAGATCAATTGCATTAATATTTGTTAATATATATTCGTCTTCGTCAGTTTTATTGATTTTTTCAGAGCTGAACCCGATGGCCTGCTTGTTCATTCTTCTTTCGATGATTTCTTTGATTCCGTCAAAAGCTCCTCCTGCAATAAATAAGATGTTTTGGGTATTTACCTGAATATATTTCTGATCCGGGTGCTTTCTTCCTCCCTGTGGCGGAACATTCACAATACTTCCTTCCAGCAGTTTCAGCAATCCCTGCTGTACTCCTTCTCCGGAAACGTCTCTTGTAATACTTGGGTTGTCTGATTTTCTGGCAATTTTATCAATCTCATCAATGAAAACGATTCCTTTTTCAGCTTTTTCCACATCATAATCTGCCACCATAAGAAGTCTTGAAAGGATACTTTCAACATCTTCTCCTACATATCCGGCTTCTGTTAAAATAGTAGCATCTACGATACAGAAAGGAACATTAAGCTCTCTGGCAATCGTTTTCGCCAAAAGGGTTTTACCTGTTCCGGTTTCCCCTATCATGATAATGTTTGATTTTTCAAGCTCCACCTCCCTGTTTTCGTCCTGGGCGTGAAGTAATCTTTTATAATGATTATATACAGCGATTGAAAGCTGCTTTTTTGCCTGATCCTGTCCAATTACATACTGATCAAGGAATTCTTTGATCTCTTTTGGTTTTTTAAGCTCATCCATGCTGTCTGCAGGTGAATATCCTGTTTTGGATGCACCATCTTTTACGATCGCATGTGCCTGCTCTATACAATTTTCACAAATAAAACCATTCTGCCCGGAAATCAGCATCTGTACTTCATTTCTTTTTCTGCCGCAGAAAGAACATTGGTTTGAGTTCATATGATATAATATATATGTATATGTTAAAGAAAATCGTAAAAAATTACTTTTTTACGATTTTCTGGTTGTTAAGAATTCATAATTGAGTGTTGAATCTCTGTATATTCTTCGTTCGTTAATTTTAATCTTTCATTTCTGAAATTCATATCTTCCATCTTATTTAAAGGAATCAGATGGATGTGCGCATGAGGAACTTCAAGTCCCACCACTGCTACTCCTACTCTCACACATGGAACTGCAGTTTTGATCTTCTTGGCTACCTCTTGGGCAAATCCCCAAAGGTTTTTGTATTCTTCACTTTCAAGATCAAAAATCAGATCCACTTCTTTTTTAGGTACAACTAAAGTATGTCCCTTCACCAAAGGCATTGCGTCTAAGAATGCAATAAAGTTTTCATTTTCTGCAATCTTATAAGAGGGAATTTCGCCATTAATGATTTTCGTGAATATAGTGCTCATTTTATCAGAAGTTTGGGTTAGATATTTAGAAGTTTAGAAATAGAAAGGGATATCAGACTATAAAGAAATGTCTAATACTTCGAAAGACAGTTTGTTTCCGTTGGGTAAAATAATTTCAGCAGTTTCACCAATAGCTTTTCCTAACAGACCTTTTGCGATAGGTGTATTCACAGAAATCTTCCCTGTCTTCAGGTCGCTTTCATTATCCGGTACCAATGTAAATACCTGCTCCTGCTTGGTAGCATTATTTTTAAGTTTCACTGTTGTTAAGATTGAAACTTTTGAAGTATCTAATTGGCTTTCGTCTATAATTTTAGAAGTAGAAATAACATCTTTCAGCTTGGAAATTCTCATTTCAAGCATCCCCTGAGCCTCTTTAGCCGCATCATATTCTGCATTTTCCGATAAATCTCCTTTATCTCTTGCTTCTGCGATCTGCTGAGTAATTTTTGGTCTCTCCACAGTTTCCAACTGTTCCAGCTCAGCTTTCATTTTCTCTAGGCCCTCCTTAGTTACATAGCTTGCCATAATTTTCAAAATTTAGTTTTAGTATAAAAAAATAATCCGACATTTGCCGGACAATGTTTTCGTGTTGTAATCGTTTAATTTTTACAAATATATAAAAATTTAAATTGAAATGAAAAAAACTTTTTCAATCTTATCCATTTTCAGTTTATTGATTTTCAGCAATTTAACCATAAACTCATGTGGAAGCAGAGAAGATACGGTAACCTGCTTTCCCAATGTTCCTATCAATGTATCACTTAATTTAAACCTGCCTGCTTATTATGCTTTAAACAATATCAACGGCTGGATTTATGTGAACGAGCAACAGTCAGGAACCAGAGGATTGATTATTGTCCGTACAGCCAACGGATTTAAAGTGTATGACAGAAATGCACCGCACATATGTCCTGATAACAATACTACTCTTGAGGTAAAAGATAATATTGCCATCGTATGTCCTGAGGATAATACCAGATGGATCTTAAGTACGGGACAACCGGAATCGGGTGCAAAAACTTCTCTGCCACCTAAGACCTATCCTTACAGTTACGATGCTGCAAGTAAAACCTTAAATGTTTATTATTAAAAATACAAAATGAAGATCGTTATACAAAGAGTCTCCGAAGCCAGTGTAAAAGTGGACGGAAAAATTGTGGGTGAAATCGGAAAAGGGCTTATGCTGCTGACAGGTATCGATGAAAATGATGAAAAAGCTGATGCAGACTGGCTTGTACAGAAGGTTTTAAATCTTAGAATCTTTGGTGATGAAGATGACAAGCTTAATCTTTCTGTGAAAGATATTTCAGGAGAAATTCTTTGCATCAGCCAGTTTACATTAATTGCAGATTATAAAAAAGGCAACAGACCTTCTTTCATAAAGGCCGCAAAACCGGATAAAGCTATACCGCTTTTTGAGTATTTTAAGGAGGAAATAGCCAAATCGGGATTAAAAACAGAAAGCGGAATTTTTGGAGCTGACATGAAGGTTTCTCTGGTCAATGACGGGCCTGTAACCATTGTAATGGATTCTATTACCAAAAGCTAAGCAGAAAAAGACAAATATGTAAAATACATCCGATACGCTTCAATTTATGAAGCGTATTTTTTTGATGAGTACGTATAAAATATGCGCTCTTAACCCTCACTGGTTTTGAAAACCTGTGAGGTTATAACTCAAAAAAAAAAAAAAATCCTTTATACAAAAGAAAAGAGTAAAAATTTTAAAATTAAATTCACAAAAATGTGATTTGTTTTCAATTTATTATTATTTTTGACGCAAATCAAAACTGATTCACAACCATTTAACAAAATTGTATGAAAACAAAAATCAATCTTTTCGCATTGTTTGCGTTCTGTTCTACTCTGTCATTCGGGCAGGACAGTCAGCCCAAAATGGCTACTGAACAAAATTCAATTATTTATGTATGCTTTTCAAAAGGCATCAATTCAGAAAAAACAGCCTTCAGCAGAAACGCTGATCTGGAAAGATTTTCAAGAGAAAATCACATCGCATTCAAGTATGATCTGGACTTCACAGACAGCAAACTTGATGAAATGGCCAGAAACAGCAAGGCCATCGGAAATTCCACGGAATCTGTGGAAAAACTGAAAAGAATTTATAAGGCTGATATTCCTATTCAAAATAAAGAAACCTCAGAAAAAATCATCCATACTCTGGAGAGGTTTCCTGAGATAGAATATGTATCTGTAATGAGTGGCGAGCCTATCGAACCACCTTTGGTAAATGCTTTTGTGGCAACTCCTGATCTGGAAAGCCTGCAGACCTACCTGAATGATAATCCGGGAATCAACGCCAAATATGCATGGTCCCGAGGAATCACAGGCCAGAATATCCGTGTGCGGGATGTAGAATATGGGTTCTATAAAACTCACGAGATGCTGTCTAATCAAAACTCCATACAACTGGAACCGGGATATTCTCCAAATGCCGGACTGGCCAATAATAATTACCGTGATCACGGAACGGCAGTAGTAAGTATTTTAGGTTCTGTAAAAGATAATATTGGGCTTACGGGAGCAGCCTACAATACTTCTGAGATAAAAGGCTATATGGAATGGACGACAGTAGGTTATAACAGAGCTTCTGCCGTGAGCAGATCCATCAACGCTTCTCAGGCCGGAGATATTATTTTGTATGAAATGCAGACTGGCGGAAAAGACGGGCAATATTGTCCTGCAGAATATGATAAAGTAATCTGGGATCTTACAAAAGCTGCTACTGATTCAGGAATCATTATTATCGCAGCGGCAGGTAACGGGAATCAGAACCTGGATGACCCTTTTTATGCTACGTATCTTGCGAGAGGAAACAGCGGAGCTATCATTGTAGGAGCAGGATCTCCCAATACTACCCATTCAAAATTAAGTTTCAGTACTTATGGAAACAGAGTGGATGTACAGGGCTGGGGAAGCAGTGTGATGGCAGCAGGTTATGGGTCTTATGCGAAATATGACAATGATAACAACAGAACCTATAATTATTTCAGCGGCACCAGTTCTGCTACGCCGGTGGTATCTTCTGCGGCTATTTTGATCCAGTCTTACTATCGTCAGACTACAGGTCAGTACTTAACCCCTTCAGCGATGAAAAACCTTTTAATTTCAACGGGGATTCCTCAGGGAGGAACTGTGACCGGCCAAAAGATCGGACCTCTTCCCAATGTGAAGAATGCGATTCTTCAGCTGGAAAGTAAATTGGCAACACCTGTTACAGCTTTACCGGCATTGGAAGTTAAGATCTATCCTAACCCGTCCAGCAGTTCTATCGCTATTCAAAGCAATGAAAATAAAAAACTGGATGTAGAGATTATTAACCTTCAGGGTCGTACGGTTATCAAAAATTCAGTTGTACCAAATGAGAAAATTGATATTTCCCAATTACCGACAGGTCAGTATATTATTAATATTAATGAAGGCCAGAGAAGAGTTGTTGAAAAACTGACAAAGCTCTAAAAAATAAAGATTTTTATATACATTTTACTTCACATTAAACCCTCTTCCAGAATACTGCAAGAGGGTTTTTAAATAGTAATTTTTTTTGCACTTATTGCGCAGGAACACTGCTGAAATTCAGTGCCACTTTGATGTTCATATCTGAAGAGGTCTGATTTTTCAGCTCGTACACTGTTCTTACTGTTAAACCAGAACTTTTTACAATTTCATCCAGAAATCCGGTATCATTAAGATCAAGATTTAAGCTGGAAGAATTGGTGGAAATATTGGAACGCGAAGCGATGAGTCTTTCTCCCGTTCCGTTGGATGAAACGTATATTTTTACAGTTTTGAAAGCACCCAGATTTCCTCCTGAAGGAGAAGCTACAGAGATTTTCGCATCTGAAATTCTTACGTCTTTAATTTTTGCATTGTTATTTCCTCCGAACCAGGTCTGTACATTGGTAGCTGTTGCAGTGGAAGAAACTTCTTTATCTGCAGGAACTCCCGTAGACACCAAAACATTCGTTGTGTATGGAAATGTATTCTGAACCAGCGACTGTACGGTTCCGCAACTTACGAGTACAGCTGAAGCGGCCATTGCTGTTAGAACTATATTTTTCATAATTTTTAAATTTTAAACTTAAAGGTTAGTTTGCAGAAATTGTACCAAATTGATTGAATTTTATTCTACAGTTACCGTAAAACTTCCTTTTGTATTTCCGGAAGCCATGTTACTTTTCCCGATAATCAGCCATACTTCACCTTTTCCGGGAGTATCATAGGTGATTTCTCTTCCGAAAGGCCCATCATAATTTCCGTTTGGAAGTCTGATCTGATTGAACCGGATATTGAAGTCCTTTTCTTTGGTAGAAATTTTTGCTTTGATGTTCGGGCGGTCGTAGTGGGTCAGTTTTAAAATAAAATCCTGATCATCTTTTGTAAATTCTTCTCCAATGGTAAAAGGCAGCTGATTAGCATCCGCGGTTCTTATGATCTGTCCGTCTTTTTCATTTCTCATCACCCCTTTTCGCAGAACTTCCTTAGTGGCCGGAGCATTGTTAATAATGGAGTCTTTCTTTCTTAATGCTGCAGAATCTGTTTTTACCACAGAATCCGGCATTTCTGTTACCACTGTAGAATCCTTCTCCGGAACGTTTGTCACAGCTGGATCTTTTTTACAGGCAACAATAATCAAAGGAATTAACAATAAGCTTTTTTTCATAATAATTATTTTAAGAATGGATCAACATTAATTATGCTGAGCTCATTTAAATGCTAAAACTGTTCCAATCCGTTTAATGATTTGCTTCCCGGCCGCAATTCTTTTTCTTCACTGATGCCCGACCATTTAAATGTAAAGTACATAAAGTTGAGCATAATTCCCATCAAAAGAGTAACACCCCATGTTTTGGTATATTCCATCGGATAAATAAATCTCACTACAATATCAGAGAACAGGCCGAAAGGATTATTAAGTACATCCCAGCTGTTCCATCTCAGAAAACGGCCAAGATAAACTCCAAAGCTGCTCATGAAAAGAAAAAATACAATAATTCCATTGATACTATTTTTTTTTCCCGTAATAAGAAAGTTTTTTTTCAATATCATTAAGGCTAATAAATCCGCAGATCAGGCCGGTCCATGCATAAGAAAGAATCACAATGAGATCATACCAGACCGGGATTGAATTTCTTGCTCTGAGATGAAAAAGATCTGTCAGGATGTAGGGAGAATTGGGAAAGAACAAAATCCAGATTATAATAATAAAGACCAGCGAGATTTTACTTCTGATATTAAAAGCAAGAACAAAAGAACTTAATAATAAAGGAATCCACGCCAGAAAGAGGTTCCAGTTGAGAAACAAAAACACTTTTGTATCACTGATATAGTATCTAAAAGCAGAAAGACTGAAACAGAATATGGTCATCATTATCAACAATACATTAATTTTAAATTTTGAGGGTTCTACAAAGTTTTTCATGATCTTTTATTTTATAGTCTGATAATATAAAATCTTTGAAAGAAAGTTTTTGGATGTTTCGTTTTTCACCTTATCCTGCAAGGTCTTTTTAAGTTTCTCATCATTTTTTTCATCCGCATATTTCAGAAGTGCTTTTTCACTAAAGTTGATAGACGTTACATGATAGTTGACCGCAAAATCCTTTCGTTTCATATTCTGGGAAGTAATAAAACCACCCCAGTTGAAGTAACTGCACACAAGGACAGTTCCATAAAAATACCAGATCATTGTATTAACAAGGAAAATATTTCTTTTTTGCTTTTGAATTTTAACATAAGTCAGAACAAGGCCGATCAGTGATAAAAGCAGGAAAGCAAATACACCTAGTCTTTTATAGGTAAATGCATAATAAACAATATACTCATAATTTTTAAGGGCTGCGGAAATAACAAGAACAGCATTAAGGAAAATCCATATTTTGGCTAATACTTTCAGTGAACCTGCTTTCGGATCAAAATTAAATCCTGATTTAAAATAAAACATAATCACAAGAATTGCCATGACAATAGACATAATAACGGCGTTTACTCTCTCATGGGTTTCTTCTGAAAGCTGAACAGGTGTTTTTACAGCTTCATAAAACTGTTCATAATTATAGGTAATAATAAAGAATACCAATAAAACATTCAGCAAGACAAAAGAAATAATTCCGCTTATTCTTTCTGCATCAAGATCAAGAAAGGAATAAGTAGCTTCGGGAATCCGGGATTCTTTGCGGAACTCGTTATCCAGAACATGATTGTTTTTATAGATCAACTTTTCCACTGCATAATTCCAGTAATTAAAGGCAATAAAGAATCCCAGCACAGAGAGACAGAATACCTGCCATAGATTAATATCCAGCTCATAATCTGTGAAAAGGGCTGCAAAATGGTCGCTTCCTGCAGAATATATTCCAAAGAAAACAGAAACCAGCACCAGCGGAATCAAAAAGAAAGCCAATGTCTTTTGCCAAAATCCTGAAAAATTTTTCTTAGGCAGCCACTCATCAAAGCTAAAAAAACGACAGAAGGAAGTACAGCTATTCACAATAAAAACCGGTATTAAAAAGAGAATCTTCAGCCTTCTGTTCTTTGATTTATATCCCAGCAAAAGCAACGAGCTCACCACTGCAATAAAGGATGTAAAATCTCCAAACCAGGCAAATGCAATGCTGGATAGAATACTTGTTGCAAAAAGGCCATATAGTATTCCTGTTTTATTTTTTGCAGGTGTTCTGAAAAGTGTTAATAATGCGTAGACAATTCCAAGAATTCCAAGATTAAGCCCCAGCTCCTGATCATAAAAAACGATGACAAAGAGAATGGCTGTAAGAAATATATAATGATGTGTTTTCATGAGGTTAATTATTTAAAAGATTGAAAGAATTGAAAGATTTAATTTACAGAGATAGAGATTAGCAAAAATTAAAGAATAGGGTGAGGTATAGAAAAGTAACAGGGATATTGAGCAGCAATAGAAGGACAGAGTTTCCGTTTCTTTTCTTTTCGGAAATATCACTCAGGAATTCCATCAACTCATATAAAGTGATCAACAGGTTCGTTACAGCAGCAATCACAACGTAATAAAACCCAAATATGATCAGAAATTCAGCTCTTGTGATCCAAAATAAAAGCAGCAAAGAGGTACCCAGCAAAAAGGAGATTAAAAATGTCTTCTCCCCTAGTGGGCTGAATTTTATTTTTTCCATTATTTTTAATTTTAATGAAGAACTATCGTTTCTTTCTGTTGAATAAAATCTTTCACATGCTCATAATTCTGCCATAGCAGCTCTTCAAAATCCCAGTAATGAAAGGCTCTCATATTTTGTCCCTTTTTATACGCTTTGATATAAATTTTCGCATACTCAGGCAGTATAATTGTTCCCAATACGATTGCAGCCAACAGATGTGCATTGAGTTTACCGTTTCCAAGGAGCAGATACTGCATGGCAATTTCATCTTCGAAGCTCGTTCCACAACCGGTAATCAGATGGTGTACATCATGATTTTCCATTTTGGGGATCATCGAAAAACCGTGTTTTCTGTAAAATTCTCCCAGTTTTCGGCCTAAAGAATCTTCCTGAAACTCCAGCAGTTGTTTTTCATTGAACTGCCACTGTCTTTTTTTCTTTTTGAAATATTTTCTGTATAATTTTTGAGTTTTATCGTATACAAAAAGCAGAAACTGAACACGTATTTTTTTCATAGTGAATTAATTAAAAATAACAAGATTGCATCCTATTATGGTATAAAGTATAGCTATGGGTATATTGATCAGAATTAACCCCGCCGACTGTAAACAGGCTTTACTTGCAGACCGGTCTGCAGCAGCATATATCAACAAAACTGATAGGACAATAACATTGAATACAGTTCCATAAGTAATCAGTAAAAATCCTGAGTCTGCAAACCAATATTCTTTTGTTAGAATGTATCCGAAAAGACAGATATTTCCGGCTAAAAAGAATAATCCGAATATGAATCTTCCGAAGTATATAATTTTTTGATCTTCCATTATTTCAAGGTTTAAATAAAGAAGGCTGATCAGCTTCCCGCAAACGGGCTTCCGAAGATTCCTACTGCTAATTCGCCCCAGATAAGTACCAGAGCCAGCAATATGAGAATGCAGATCATCATTCTCTGACTTTGCTTTTTGATTTTATTTCTAACCATATTGATCAGAAAAGCGGTTGTAAAAAGCAAAGCTCCCGCAATAAGAAAATCTGCTCCTGACCAGTTCACTTCCTTAGAAAACAGATTGCCAACCAAGGGAATACTGAGTAAAGCCAATGGAAGGGCATAAATGGCGATTGTTTTTTGTTTCTGTGTCATCATTTTATTTAATTTAAACATATAAAGTACTTTGTAATTCAAAGTTAATTTTCAAAAAAATATAGGACTATCGCCCCAATAATTTTTCCAGTGCATCTAAATGCTCATTAAACGCCTGCCTTCCGCTCTGTGTAACACGATAAGACGTTTTAGGTTTCTTCCCGACAAATTCTTTCTTTACTTCGATATAGCCTGCTTTTTCCAGCGCATTGCTGTGGCTGGCAAGATTTCCGTCTGTAATTTCGAGCAGGCTTTTCATTTCAGAAAAATCAACCCAGTCGTTAACCATAAGAACGGACATTATCCCCAGTCTTACACGGCTTTCGAATTCTTTATTGAGCTGATTTATTTTGATCATTTTACTTTATCTTTATTCTGAAACACTGCTAAAATGCAATATGCTTGATTATTATTCCGATTTTCACTACTCAATAGCAAAACCACATCTCATTCATTATTTATACTTCTTATGCATGATCAATCCATACACAATATGCAGAACACCAAAACCAATGGCCCAGAACAGCAATCCCCATCCTAAAAAGAACAAAGAAATAAGTCCCAAAATAATCTCAAGATATCCTAAATACTTTACATCCGTTAATGTATATCGTTCTGCGGCTACCAGAGCCAATCCATAAAAAATAAGCGTAGCCGGAGCAATGAAAACAAAAAGATGATGATAAAGAAGCGCAAGGCAAAAGACACCACCTGCTGCCAAAGGCACTGCAAAGGTAACCAAAAGTCTCTTTGTTGTAGCATCCCAGATCTTCAAACCTTTCTTTTTACTTTTATGAGCTGTAAAAAGATAACCGCTGAGGATTGCAATTACCAGAATAACAATACCAATCAGGACAAGCTCTTTAACCAAGGCAGGTCCCAGAATATTTCTGTCCCCATCAAAATAACTGATTCCTTCCCTCTGAAAAACGCAGTACACATATACAGCACCGATAATAGCCGTTAAACCCGCAACAACTCCTGATAAACCACTTAGCGAAATAAATCTGGAGGACCGCTCCATCATAGAACGGATATGCGATAAGTCTTCGTGATAGTTTTTTGAATCCATAAAAAGAACTTTGAATTACAAAGTTATGATTTATTTTCAATCTTCCAAGTTTTTTTTAAAATTCTGGAAATAATTCTCATAACGATATATTAATTGTTTTATAAGCAGCGGAAAAGCTAAAACTTGTATCCTGACATATAATAATGCACAAAAAATCCGTAAAAACAAAAATTTCTACGGATAGCTTTTGGATTAAAATCCTTTATTTTTATACCTTATTTAGCCCTTAACCTTTCTTTAATAGACTCAATATTTTTCTTTGCAGAATCTTCAAGAATAAGACTTGCACTCATGTGAATTCTTGCCGGCATCAATTCATTGAAATGATCTGTTCCTTCCCATGAAACTTTTTTAATTAATGCTAAAGCATCACTGCTTCTGGATGCTAAAGTCTGCAAAAATTTCTCCAGCTTTTCATCCATTTCTTCAATAGTATCTGAAACCGAATGATAAATATTATGCTGTTCAGCCCATTCAGCAGATCTGAAGTCTGCATCAATGGCCATAGCGGAGAATTGTGACTTACCTATTTTTCTTTCAACATAAGGGCCAATTACAAAAGGGCCTATTCCAAGATTGATTTCTGTAAGTGCAAGAGCTGAGTCTTTAGTAGCAAAACAATAATCTGCCCCGCAGGCAATCCCTACTCCTCCGCCGGTAGTTTTTCCCTGTACTCTTACCACAACAATTTTCCCACAGTTTCTCATTGCATTTAAAACTTTGGCAAAACCTCCGAAAAATTGTGTGGAAGCTTCAAGTTCCTCAATGGCTAAGAGCTCGTCAAAACTTGCTCCTGCACAGAAAGCCTTCTCACCGGCACTTTTCACTAAAATAGCTTTCACTTCTTCTTTTGCCCCTTCTTCAAGGATAGTTTCTGCCAGTTTTTCCAAAATTGCTCCTGGAAGAGAATTACTTTTAGGTGTTCCGAAACTGATTTCGGCAATATTATTTTTAATTTCTGATGCTACAAATTCGCTCATTTTTATTTTTATTGGATTCTTACAAAAATACGAAATACAGCTCGTTCAGAGAAACTTAAAGTATAAATTTTCTTTTCCGAATCCGCAAAATTCAAGACATTATTACGTAGAAATACGGAGTTTTTAATTTGGTATTTTCTACTCTAGTACCTGCCTTTTATTAATTGTTCCTTTGAACTAAGAATTAATAACCAAAAGGCGGAATCTGAAAAGCCTGTAAAAAGAGTAAGAAATCTAAAAAACTAAAAACATATTATCATGGACGAGTACATTGGAATCGTAAAATTATTTGCAGGAAATTTCGCACCTAGAGGCTGGATGTTTTGTGATGGAAGTTTAATAAGCATCTCAAGAAATTCTGCTTTATTTTCTATTTTAGGAACAACGTACGGTGGAGACGGTATCACTACTTTTGCCCTGCCTAACTTAAAAGGACGTATGGCTTTGGGAGCAGGGAATGTAAACTCCGGCGAAAGTTATCCTTTGGGAATCGTATCCGGTACAACACAAAATACTCTTTTATCATCGAACCTCCCAAGTATAGGAGCCGGATTTCAGCTTAAAGTAGCGAATAAGAATGCCAATTCATCTACTCCTACAGCTACCTCAACAATTGCCATTTCAGGAACGCAAGTGGGAAGAGATTTCAATGCAGTACCGAGTTTCGTGAATGATGCCAACCCTGATACAACTATCAATCCGTTAAGTATTTCTTATACAGGACAAGGCTTACCGCTGAATAATATGCCTCCTTACCTAGGCTTAAATTATATCATTTGTGTTGAAGGTATTTATCCGCCAAGGGATTAATATCCACACCATAACCTAACATTTAAAACAAAACATCATGAAAAGCACTACTTTTTTAGCAATCTGTAGTCTGCTCATTTCAATTTTTTCATTCGGGCAGACCAGTACAGAACAATTTGAAACGGAATCGCACGGAAGTACCAGCTTCACCGATAATGGAGTCATCTTTAATATCATTTCACATGTAAGTGTTTTTGATATTCAGGGGAATTTCCCGGGAACCGGCTGGAGTGGAACAGCAAATGATAACAGATACATTGATAATTCTAACAATACTCAATCTCCGCCATCATTCAGCATCAAAACCACATCTAATTTGTTTAAAGTAAACAGATTCTGGATGTTTCTTTCTGCATTGAACCTGGATCTTAATGTTGCGGGAACACTAACTGTAACCGGAAAACTAAGTGGCGTAACAAAATTTACCCAAACAAAAACAACCGGATTTGCAACAAGCTTAGGTAGCACGAATGGATATACTTTGATTGATCTTACCAACTTAAATGGTCAGAATTACTCAAATATTGTGATTGATGAGTTACAAATCACCGCGAACGGAGCTTTCCGATATGTAGGTTTGGATGCTTTCACCTGGGTGAAAGACAGTAATCTGGTACTGGGGACATCGGAAACTAAAAGCACAACAAAAGACCTGACTGTTTATCCTAATCCAACCAACGGACCTCTTTCTATTACAACAGAAAAAGCAAGTGAAGCTAAGATCTACAACCTGGATGGTAAATTGCTGAAAACTATTCAAACTCAAAAAGGAAATAATGAGGTTAATATTTCAGAGCTTCCAAAAGGAGTTTATATTATTAAAACAGCAACAGAATCTACCAAAGTCATTAAAAACTAATATCATGAAATTTTACAAGTTCCATATCCCACAAAGATTCTAATTCATGAATGACAAATCCCTTTTAACGAAGGGATTTTGTCATTTTCTCAAAGCTAAAATGTACTTGTCTATATAAAGCTGTTTTTCTTTTGATTTGTACTGCTGGATATATCTTGGATGCTCCAGAACGGTCATCGTCTCAAAGAGTTGGGTTTCTTTGTTTAATTGTGAAATGAATTCGGCATTCTTTTTACCCAGAACAAAAACTTCTGAGGTATCCAGATTAAGGCTGATATGCTTCTTCAAAGATTCGATCATAAAGTCTTTGACTGAATTGAAGAGTTCTTTATCATCATAATAGTTGGCATTGAGCCAGCCGTTTTTTGTTTTTCTTACAATAGCCAGCGGAAATGGAGAATTGATATAAATATCTTTATAGAAAAGATCAGTACCACCATAGTCTTCAATCATATCATACATGAAAACGGAAGAAACTTCATGGGTACGGGCAGATTTCATTTTGATTCCGCAGACATTTTCCAGTCTTTTTGTATCGGTAAACGGAACTCCAGTTACTCCCGCGCCATGGCGGCTGGGATTGATTCCGATGATGAATTTCCTCTTAGCTGAATCATCGTAGAATTTATGATAAAACTCTTCCATCACCTTCAACGTCTCAGGATTATCCAGATAAGGATTCAGGACTTGAAAATCATCAGGAAGATTTCCTGTGAAACTAAGGTTTTTGTTGAAATCTATCACATGATCCGCAAAAGTTTTATCCATGAAATCATTTTTATTGTAAAGTAACAAAATTATCCTGTTGCTCAAACCTTTTATCATCATCCTGTCAAGGTTTAAAGTCTTGAACGATAAATATTTTAAAGAAACTTTTCGCATCCGTTTTTTTATTATATTCGTTTTCAATAAGATAACACTTATTCAATTAAAACTTCTAACCTATGATTGGAATTATTATTGAGCTTATCATTTCGTGGCTTCTCCTGAGGTTCATCGCAAAAAAGGACCTTTCTGTTTTAGGATTTAAACCCAGCCAGGCAAGATTGATTAACCTGAGCATAGGTTTTCTTTTGGCAGCTGTAGTATGCAGCGTTTATCAAATCTTGACAACAGCCTTTATCAATAACAGCTGGATACTGAATAAGCCAATATCATTTTCTGCAGCATTGATGAGCTTATGGTGGATTGTAAAGTCTGTTTTGTTTGAAGAATTACTTTTCAGAGGGGCTTTGCTATATCTTGCTATTGAAAAATGGGGAACAACAAAAGCCTGCATTTTATCTGCTGTCTGCTTCGGAGTCTACGACTGGTTTTCTTATAGTGCATTCGGAAATCCTTTTCAGATGGTAATTATTTTTGTAATGACGTCTATTTTTGGGTGGATGCTCGCAGTGTCCTTTGCTAAGACAAAATCTTTGTACCTTCCTATAGGTCTTCATCTGGGCTGGAATTTGTTTAATATTCTGATATTCTCGAACGGACCGCTTGGCAAGCAGCTCCTTATAAAAGCTAATGCAAATCATCTGGAAGGAATCCCTTCATTGCTTGTTTTTTTGTTTCAGATATTCGCGTTACCCATTTTAATGTACGGATATTTTAAGTTTAAGAAAAAAATATAAAAAACTGCCAATCACGAGGAGTAGCAGCTTTGTGTATTGTTTTAAGTTAAAAAAGTCTAAGAATCCGCACAGATATAACATGCTCTTGCAATATCAGGCCATCTTCCGGGAAGACAACATGTTCCGGGAGGACAAGGGTTAAGCGTACAAGACCAGTTTGGCCCGGCTCCTTTAAGAGATCTCAACTCATGTCTTGAAAGTTTTTTTAAGTTTTTCATAGTGGTTTGTTTTGGTGTTCTCTCCTACTCTGTATGCTTTTCGGATTTCGCCTATTAAAGTTAGTAATTTTTCAAACAAAAAACCATAACTAACTGAAATAATGAATATTTCAATTTATATAAGACTAATATTCTAAAGGCTTATAATTTCTAAAAACCTTATAAAGATCCTTATCATTTCCTGTGAATACTTTTTCTTCAATAACCTTAAACTTGCCTGTAGAATCTTTTTCTTCCACCACTATTTTATCAGAAACATCTACCCGTGCAAATTCATCCAGAGAATCTTTTTTAATTTTTAGAAATACTGTTGTGATAGAGCCTGTTAAAATTACAGAATTGATACACTTTAGTTTTGAATTAAAACTCAGGTTTGGATAATTATCTGAATTTTTGATGTGGATAAAATTTTTATTTTCCGGTTCATACACGAATAAAGTCATTACGATATTTCCCCCTCTTCCTGCGATTCCACTTTGATACGTCACATCATTAAAGCCATCATTATTAAAATCACCAATTTGAACATCTAAACCCGTTACTCCATCTTTGATAAATTTAAAAGTATTTTTTAATTCCCAGGTATGAAACATAGATCCTTTACTTTCTACCCAAATATCTTTTAGATCATAAACATTCAAGGTTACAAATACATCACCATTCTTAATATGTCTAAATTTTTCAAACTCTACTTTAGTTTTACCTTTTCTTCCCACATTCAGACTGTCAACAAATTTTTCTTCAGAATAATAGCCGTCTTTATCTTGTTTTAGATTTCCCGAACAGGAAAAAAGAAATAAAATTGAAAAAGCCCAAAAGACAATGTTAAAAAAGGTTTCTAATGATTTCATGATTAAAAATTTTCTGATTTTATTACTTATGTTAAGGTTTCAAAACTTGGCAGGAGTTATTAAAAAGTCCCTTTCGGTTTAAACCGGAAGGGACTCTAAATTTATATTTTATTTTGAATTAAATCAATCCAAATTGTTGGAAGTGGTGTGTAAAATGCTTTTTGTGCATCAGTTCCCACATTTCTTTATTCAGTTTTCCGAAAACGTAATTCATGTGCTCTGCCTGCGGGTTGTCCTTGTAGTAGATCACAAATTTCTTCAGGTTATCCATGAATGACAGTTTTGCTGCTTCCAGATTTTTATGTTTGGGTTCCGGAAGTGAACCATCCTGAGGAAGGAAGGGAGCTGTGAATTCTTTTGGCATTGCTCTGTGATTGTAAAGAGAATCCTGCCATTTTTCAAGATTTTCTTCAGGAGTGAAACATTTTTCTGCTTCGGGTTCTCCAAAACTTACCAATACAGCCTGTTCCAAATGCTCAACCATCTGCTGCGGAGACATTTTTCCCCAAAGCGCAGGAGTACTTTCCGTTAATCCATTCAATATTTTCTGAACATTTTTCAAATTCAGATCAATGAAAGGAGATTGTTTTGCTACCAGTGTTAAAATTGTTGCCACGCAAACTACCTCATCTCTTTGGTTTACAACTTCAACCAGCCATTTTACAACACCTGAAGGAATATTTCTTCCTTTTACTCCTCTGTTGATTTTCTCTTTTGCTGTCAGATAAACAGTGATCGTATCTCCGGCATATACAGGCTTGAAGAAACTACATTCTTCTAATCCGTAATTGGCAATAACAGGCCCTTTTTTACCTGAAACGAATAATCCCGCTGCTGCTGAAAGAATGAAATATCCGTGAGCAACAGTTTTATCGAAAATAGTACCTGTTAAACTTGTAGCATCTGTATGGGCATAAAAATGATCCCATGAAACATTGGAGAAGTTAACGATGTCTGCATCAGTAACTGTTCTTCCTGCTGTTTCTAAAGAGTCTCCTACTTCTACTTCCTCAAAATATTTCTGGAAAGGATGTTTGTCTGAGAATTTTTTCTCTGCTCCCTGCTGATAAATCTTAGTGATTGCTTTTAATACATCCGGTGATCCCTGAATAGCTGTTTTCTGTAAGAAGAAATGAAGACCGCTAAGTCCACCCATTTCTTCACCACCTCCCGCTCTACCAGGACCTCCGTGCATCAGTGTCGGAAGTGGAGAACCATGACCTGTGCTTTCTTTAGCGTTATCTCTGTTCAATACAAAGATTCTTCCGTGCTGAGAGGCCATTTTCCACGAAGTTTCGGCGATAAAGTTTTCGTCATGAGAAACGATAGATCCTACCAGACTTCCTTTTCCTCTTTTTGCCAGTGCAGCTGCTTCTTCAGCATCTTTATACGGCATCAATGTAGATACCGGTCCGAAAGCTTCTACATCATGAGAGATATTTTTTTCAAAAGGTTTGTCGTTCAGGAATAGTTTCGGACTCATAAATGCCCCATTTTCATAATTGGCATCTACCAGCTCGTGTTTTCCGTCATAGACAAGTTCTGTTTCTGATTTTAATAGATTTACTTTTCTTAAAACTTCTTCATACTGCTGCCTTCCCACCAAAGATCCCATTTTGGTTTCTCTGCTTAATGGGTTTCCGATTTTTGTCTGATCTAAAGCTTTAGACAAAGCATTCTGAACATCACCGATTAAATGTTCAGGAACAATAATTCTTCTGATCGCTGTACATTTCTGTCCTGCCTTCGTGGTCATTTCGTTGCGGACTTCTTTGATGAATAGATCGAATTCCGGAGTTCCCGGTTTGGCCTCTAGTCCAAGGATAGAACAATTCAACGAATCGGCTTCCATATTGAAACGAACGGCATTTCCTGCAATAGAAGGAAGTGATTTCAATTTTCTTCCCGTGTGAGCAGAACCTGTAAATAAAACAGAGTCTCCATCCTGAACATAATCAAGAATATTTCCCGGCTCTCCACAAACTAACTGAACAGCTCCTTCAGGCAATACTCCACTTTCAATCATATCCTGAAATACCGCATTGGTAAGGTAAGATCCGAAAGGAGACGGTTTTACAATAGAAGGAACACCCGCCAGCAAGGAAGTGGATAATTTTTCCAACATTCCCCACACCGGAAAGTTATAAGCGTTAATCTGTACAGAAACCCCTTCACTTGGCGTTAAGATATGGGTTCCCAAGAAAGTTC
Organism: Chryseobacterium sp. NRRL B-14798; assembly: GCF_050470705.1. Taxonomy (NCBI): domain Bacteria; kingdom Pseudomonadati; phylum Bacteroidota; class Flavobacteriia; order Flavobacteriales; family Weeksellaceae; genus Chryseobacterium; species Chryseobacterium sp. NRRL B-14798. The sequence continues at coordinate 4,526,515 of NZ_JBFLUL010000005.1, forward strand.
CGTTGGCAGAAATCTTCTGAGTATCGCCATCTACCCAAAATGAAGTATTGGGAAGCATTCTTTTTGCCAACCCGGAATAGGTAAAGAAAGTTCCGAAACCTCCTTCGATGTCCACCCACGAATCTATGTGGGTAGCTCCTGTTTTGTATGATAAATCATAATATTTTTTCTTTCTTTCTAACAGGTAAAGTGCTACTTTTTTCAACATTTCTCCACGATCGTAGAAAGTCATTGAAGAAAGGTTTTTATATCCTACGGTTCTTCCGTAGTCCAGAGCCTGTTCAAAATTAAGTCCTTCTGTATCGGAAACAGCTACCTGTTCTCCTGTAACGGCATTGTACAAAGGAATTCCGTTTCCGGTACCTTCTACCCATTGTCCGTAGATATAGTTTTTTAACTTTTCCATAAAATATTTAATTTATCAATGTAGAAGTGTAACAGTTTACCAATAATTGTTTGCTGTGGATTTATTGTTACATTTTTACATTGGTATATTGTTACATTTATTTTTATTTCGGTTCCTGATAAGGAAACATTTTCACCAATCCTTCATATAAACTTCTGTGAAGAATGGTTGCGTGATTGTCTGTTTCCATCATTTTATATTCCAATGTCCAGTTTTTCTTTCCTGCTTTTTTTAAAACATCATAGAAAGCTTCAGCATCTTTTACCATCACCGGATGTTCTCCTTTCCCTACAGAAACATAGACAAACTTTTTAGTATCCGTAGATTTTGAAAGCAGTTGTAGAGCCTGTTTTAAAAGGCTTTCATCATCCCACCATAAGCTTGGACTGATGATAAAATAGTTATCAAACATTTCCGGATTTTTCAAAAGGATTTCCGTTGCCAGAAGCCCTCCCAAAGACTGACCGAAAAGGTATTTATCTGTAGTTTTAAACTGACTTTCCACGTAAGGCTTTAGTTCTTTTTCAACGAATGCAATAAACTTATCTGAATGTCCTGTTGTAGGATAGTCTTTTTGTAAGTCTTTCAAATCCGTGTGAAATGTAAAATCTCTTTTTCTGTCTACATTAGCAACTCCCACCACAATGGTTTCCGGCATGGAATACATCTGATTAAAGAATTGTACTAATCCTGTCACATGAATAAAATCTTCATTGATACTTCCATCCAAAAGATAAATTACCGGATATGATTTTGTTTTGTCATATCCCTGCGGAAGATAAATATTCAGCGTTCTGTCTTCATTTAATGTTTTGGACTTAATGGTCCTCACTTCTCCGATGGTAAGCGGTTTTGTAGCAACAGTCTGTGCTGATAACGTACACGCCACCGCAAACATTATGCTGCATGCAAGTGCAATTTTTTTAATCATATTTATTTTTGTTAAACCCAACGGGTTTTTGAAACCCGTTAGGTTTGATTATTAGCCATTATTCAAAATTTAAAAAGTCATATTCAACAGTAGATTGATGATAATTTTTAAAAACCTCTACCGAATCAAAATACGGCATGATTTCTTCTCTATTCAATTTACTTCCTTTTTCAGGATTTAAATATGAATTATACGAAGAATGCTTCCATTGGTCAATTTTATTTACAAATCCGTGATTAACCGGATTATTATGGATGTAATGGAGAACTTTCAATAAATATTTCTCATCTGATATTTTCTTTCTTTTTACCGCATTCAGAAAAAGAGCTCCTTTTCTATTATATTTTTTGTTGTAAGCTTTAGCATAAGCATTCAATAAATTACCAAAATTCTTCATTAAAAACTGATGCTCATTTTCACTATTCACATCATCAAAATTCTTAAATCTTAATAACAAATGAAAATGATTAGGTAACAGACAGTAGGCATAAATATCAGCAACCGGAAGAATATACTTTTCTATCTTTTCCAGAAAAAATTGATAATTTGAGGGTTCACGAAAAATAACTTCAGTCCCATTTACATGAGAGAAAATGTGATAGGTACCTTCAAATTCAAAATTTTCTGTATTAATCATTTTAAATCTGGTATTAATTTAAACCTAACGGGTTTTAAAAACCCGTTAGGTTTGATTATCAGCAATTAAATTCATCCTATTTTATATCATCCCAGATACTGTAATCCACAACTTTAGTCGGAATCTGCTGAACATATTCTGTAAAAGGCTCACAAGGAAGAATAGCTTCTTTTCCTTCCCTTGCCAGCTCCTGATATAATTTTGTTCCTTCTGTTTTCCAGTGAATCATTTCATCAGAAACATCACGGATCACTTTTGCAGGGCTTCCTACCACCAGTTTTCTTGGTTCACATCTGAAATTAGCTGGTACAAAAGCCAATGCTCCTACAATACTTTCATCACCAATATAAGCTTTGTCCATTACAACGGAATTCATTCCGATCAGGCAGTTTTTGCCGATGTGTCCTGAATGAATAATCGCGCCATGTCCGATATGTGCAGATTCTTCCAGGATCGTTTCTATATTCGGGAAAACGTGAAGGGTACAGTTTTCCTGTACATTGGCTCCGTCTTTAATAATAATTTTACCCCAATCACCGCGAATGACCGCATTGGGACCGATATATACTTCCTCACCTATTTCAACATTCCCGATAATGACTGCCTGCGAATGAATGTAGGCGGAGGGCTTTATAATGGGACGAATCCCGTGGTATGAGTAGATGTTCATTTTTTTAATTTGAAAATCTGAGAATGAGATAATCTGAAAATTAATAATGTCTTTCAACATTCTCAAATTAGCTCACTTTCAAATTAATTATACTTTTTCAATGACCATTGCATATCCTTGTCCGACACCGATACAAAGGGTACACAATGCATACTTTTTATCCTGCTTCTGAAGCTCCATTGCTGCAGAACCTACGATTCTTGCCCCGGAAACCCCAAGTGGGTGGCCGATGGCAATAGCACCTCCGTTCGGGTTTATTCTTGAATCATCATCTTTTAAACCTAAGCTTCGGGTTACAGCCAGTGCCTGTGCTGCAAATGCTTCGTTTAATTCGATGATATCCATATCTTCCAGGGAAAGGTTTAATCTTTTCAATAGCTTTTGAGTGGCTTCTACCGGTCCGATTCCCATAATTCTTGGTTCAACACCTGCCACGGAAGATCCCAGAATTTTTGCTTTGGGTTTCAACCCATATTTTTTAACGGCTTCTTCACTTGCTAAAATCAAAGCAGCGGCTCCGTCATTCATTCCTGAGGCGTTTCCGGCAGTTACCGTTCCTTCTTTTCTGAAAGCGGGACGAAGTTTGGCCAACCCTTCCATCGATGAAGTTGGTTTAATAAATTCATCTTTTTCGAAAACGATCGGATCACCTTTTCTCTGAGGAATTTCAACTTTTACAATTTCTTCTGCCAGTCTTCCGCTTTCCTGAGCTTTTGTCGCTTTCTGCTGAGACCAAAGGGCAAATTTATCCTGATCTTCCCTGTTGATCTTGTGGATATCTGCTAAGTTTTCTGCAGTTTCCCCCATTCCGTCAACTCCATACAGTTCTTTCATTTTAGGATTGATGAAACGCCAACCGAAAGTAGTATCAAACATCTGGCTGTCTCTCCCAAAAGCAGCGCTTGGCTTTGACATCACATAAGGAGAACGCGTCATATGCTCTACTCCTCCTGCAATATAGATTTCTCCTTCTCCTGCAGCAATAGAACGGAATGCATTGGCTACCGCAGACATCCCTGAAGCACACAATCTGTTAACAGTCTCTCCTCCAATTTTGTAAGGAAGACCAGCTAATAAAAGCCCCATTCTGGCAACGTTTCTGTTATCCTCACCCGCCTGATTGGCACATCCGAAAATAACATCCTCAATTTCCTCAACAGGAACTTCAGGGTTTCTTGCTACTACTTCTTTAATAACAATAGCAGCCAGGTCATCGGCTCTTACTTCTGATAATCCTCCCTGCAGTTTTGAAATGGGAGTTCTGACATAGTCTATGATGTATACGTTGTTCATTTTTATTTGCTTTAGGCTTTAAGCTATATGCAATAGGCTCTATCAGCTTCAAAAAAGCTTACTGCCTATTGCTTCAAGCTTACTGCTTATTATAATTCTGTTACTTTTTTCCCTATTTTGTAAACTGTTCCTACAAATTTTGCAATCAGTTCTTTGTTTTGATTGGTAATCTGAATGTCATAAACAGCGGTTTTTCTTGTATCATTTACCAAGACACTTTCTGCTCTGAAAACATCACCTTCCTTTCCTGCTTTGGTAAAATTGATGATACAGTTCAATGCTACTGCGGCATCTCCTTTATTGTTGGAAGAAAATGCCAGCGCAGAGTCTGCAAACGCAAAGGTAACTCCGCCATGAACTGTTTTAAGTCCGTTCAGCATATCCTTCTTGATTGGCATTTCTATTAAACAGTAATTTTCTTTTACTTCAATCATTTTAATATTCATCCACTGGGAAAAATAATCCTGATTGAACATATAATCTGCAACTTGTCTTGGATTCATTTCTATTAATTATATGTTTGTTATTTCTTCATACAGCTCATCGGATAATCTGTCGTAAACACTCATTGTTTTGCCCAGAATGACTTGCTCATATGAAAGACTTTCTGAATCTGATGAATTTTCAGAGGGATATGAATCATTCAAATCAATCCCGTTTTCATTGGCCAGTCTTTTGATCAGCTCTTTATATTTCTCATTAAATTTTCCTAAAAGCTCAAGTCTTTCCTGCTCATCAACGGAGGAAGCTTCCTGAGTTAAATACTGTTTCTCAATTAAAAGTCTGGTCTCCAGTTCAGCCCTGAATTCATCTATATTCATTATTTTTTTAAATGTAGCAATTTAACAATCTATAAGTTTAGCAATGTTTATAAAATGATTGTTCCATTAATAAACTGATACATTGGTATATTTTATAATTTACGAAGCAAGGGACTTTGTCTGTATCTTTCTTCCTGATATTCTTCGTAAAGATTCTGAAGGGTTTCGGAGATTTTTGCATATCCGATTTCTTTACCCCAGCTTAATAAACCTTTCGGATAGTTGACGCCTTTCTGCATGGCCAGCTCGATATCTTCGTCATTGGCAACGCCTAATCTTTTGGCTTCAACAGCTTCATTGATCAGCATTGAAATGATTCTTAAAAAGATCTGTTGATATAAAGCTTCGTCTTTCCGAGCTACAGGTTTTTCTGCTCCTTCGCTGTAATCGTAAAAACCTTTTCCTGTTTTTCTGCCGTGAAGTTTGGCTTCAGACATTCTTTGCTGTAATAAAGACGGCTTGTATTTCGGATCGTAGAAATAATCTTTGTACACAGTAGTTGTTACCGCAAAATTCACATCAACTCCGATAAGATCCATCAGTTCGAAAGGTCCCATTTTGAAATTCCCCAGCGTTTTCATGGCTTCATCAACCTGTTCAGGTGTTGCAATGTTTTCTTCAACAATCCTAAGGGCTTCCCCATAGTAAGGTCTGGCAATTCTGTTGACGATAAACCCGGGAATATCTTTGGCAATAACAGGAGTTTTCCCCCATTCTTTCATGAGGTTGTAAATTTTTTCTGCTAATGTTTTTTCTGTTAATAAGGATGGAATAACTTCCACTAAAGGCATCAATGGAGCCGGATTAAAAAAGTGAATTCCGATGAAACGCTCCGGTTTTTTGAGTTCTGCACCAAGAGAGGTGATAGAAATAGATGAGGTATTGGAACTGAGAATACAGCTTTCAGAAACATAGTTTTCAAGTTCTGTAAACACTTTGGTTTTGATCTCTTTGTTTTCGATAATGGCTTCTATAATCAGCTCACAGTCTTTGAAATCCTTCAGTTCTGTAGCAATGGAAATATTAGCTAAAATTTCAGTCATTTTCTCTGCCGAAATTTTTTGTTTATCAACCAATTTGGTCAAGGTTTTTTCCAAACCTACCGTTGCCGTTTCTACTTGTTTTGCGTTGGCATCATAAACCCATACTTTGCATCCGTTCGTTGCGGCTACTTGTGCAATGCCGATTCCCATGGTTCCGGCACCGATAATTCCTACATATTTCATAATGTAACAGTGTATCAATGTAACAATGTAACAATCATTGTCATGCTGAGCTTGTCGAAGCATCTCATTGATAAACTGCTACATTGGTACATTGTTATATTAGTTCTTATTTTCCTTTATAATTAGGTTTTCTTTTCTGTAAAAAGGCATTTACTCCTTCAATGAAGTCTTCTGTTTCTGCAGCTTCCTGCTGAAGATCACCTTCCAGTTCAAGCTGTTCTTTCAATGTGTTGTTATAAGAATTGGCAAATGCTTTTTTCGTAAGCTTGATGGCTGCTGTCGGCATGTTTGCCATTCTTTCAAGAATTTCCATAGATTTCGGAACAAATTCTTCTTCAGTGAACACTTCTGCTACAAGGCCATGCGCTTTAGATTCTTCTGCAGATAATTTTTTACCTGTAAATGCTAAATAATTGGCTAATTGTCTACCTAGAAGTTTCGGTAAGAAGTACGTTCCTCCTGTATCAGGAATCAAACCGATATTTGAAAATGCCTGAGCAAAATATGCTTTCTCATTCGCTAGAACGAAGTCAGAGATTAACGCCAACATTGCTCCAGCTCCTACTGCAGGACCGTTTACTAAAGCAATAACCGGTTTTTTGCAACGGGTAACTTCCATTACTAATGGATTGTAATAGTCTACCACAATTTTTCTGATGATGTCATGATCATGGTGTTCTTTGCCTACTACAAAAGCTTCGTCCAGATTCTGACCTGAGCAGAATGCTCTTCCTCTTCCGGAAATGGCAACACATCTTACCGTTTCGTCTTCGCTGCACTCTTTAACAAAGTCTCTAAGATCTGATAAAGCCGGTTTTGTAAGGGCGTTCATCGTTTCCGGTTGATTAAGATATGCGATTTTCAGCTTTCCGTCAAAATGCGTTTCAATATCAAGTTGTGTATACATAGTTTTTATTAATTTATTATTTAACAACGCACTAATTTAACAATATAAATCAATGTAACGGTCTAATAATTTAACATTATAACAATTCCTTCGTTATGCTTTGCATAGCCGTAAAATTTGTTGTGTATGGGTTGATTATTCATCAATGACATTTAAAATAATCAAATGGCTCCAGGCAGTCTAAGCATTGATACGAGGCCTTACACAAAGTAGACCCGAATCTGCTGATCTGTTTGGTATGCTCGGAACCACAGCGCGGACATTTTTTCGGTTTTCCGATGTGGTGTTCGTCTGCTCCTTTTTCGGGAGGAGTGATTCCGTAAACACGGAGCTTTTCTCTCGCTTCATCAGTAATCCAGTCTGTTGTCCAGATCGGAAACATCTTGGTGACTACTTTTGCATCCCATCCGTTTTCTTTCATCATTTTGATAATATCCTCCTCAATGGTAAACATAGCTGGACAAGCAGAATAAGTTGGCGTAATCGTTACTTCACAAGAGTTCTCGCTGGTAATTTTCGCTTCTCTTACAATACCCAATTCCACAATATTGATTACCGGAATTTCCGGATCGGGAATGGTTTTTAATAAATCTAAAAGCTGATTCATATTTTATTTTTTATCAGAATCAAGGATTATTTTCATTGCTTTCTGATAATCTAAATTATCTGTTATGCCGTTGTGATACTGATCTTTTAATACAATCAGACGATCACCTTTTTTAAAGTTATTTTTAAGTTTTAAAGAGGCTTTATAGTTAATAACCTCATCTTTATCACCGTGAAAAATAACGACTGGTGACTTAACGGTTTTTAAATATTCACAAGTCTCAAAATTATATTTCAGCAAAAACTTCGGAAGGAATGAAAATTTCTGATTCATTTCATCTTCCATACTGTAATATGGTGCCTGTAAAATCAATAATCCTGCATTATGCATGGATGCTAATTTTGCAGCTAATCCTGTTCCTACAGAATATCCCAAAATAATAATTCTGTTTTCCGGATATCTTTTCAAAAGCTCTTTGTAGGCACTTTCAACATCCGAAAAGATCTGATTTTTATTATTAATTTTATCTTCACTTTTTCCGTAACCCCGGTAATCAAGTATCAAAGTATCATAATTCAGACTTTGATACAGCTGAACTACTACTCCCCAGCTTTTTATTGATCCTCCGTTTCCATGAAGATAAAAGATGACTCCTTTTGGATTTTGAGCTTTGAATAAAACAGAACTCAAATGCTTTCCATCCTGCATTTTAATGGGTACTTCTTCAAAATCACCATCAAATGTAAACTTGTAATTTTCGGGTAACTTTTCAGGATAAAAAATAATTTTCTCCTGATAGAAATAGATTCCAACACATAGTATCACATAGGCTGCAAGAAAAAAAGCCAATATCCCAAGAAGCAACTTCTTCATAATTTACTACCACGTACAGCCAGGATACGCTCTCTGCATATACTGAAGCTCACAAAGGATATATCCGAAATACTCTGTATGATATCCTGTTCTTGATTTGGGCTGCATGAAATGATTTTCCGGATATTCTAAACCAAAATCTGCAAAATCTTTCTTGGTAATCGCAAGAAATTCTTCGTAAAGCGCATCTGAATTGGGAGCAATATTCAAGGCAACAAGATCATCTTCACCTTCTGTTTTAGCAAAAAGACCTTTCGTATATTCCCAGATATTTTCTATAGCTTTTACCAGACGGGACTTACTTTCTTCTGTTCCCTGAGCAAAGATTTTCATCCAGGATGCAGCGTGTGTATAGTGATATCTTACTTCTTTCAGTGATTTTTGAGCAATGGCAGCCAATTCTTCATTAGCAGAGTTTGATAAAGCCTCATACATCAGTTTCTGATAGACAGATAATACGTATACTTTAAGAATAGTCTGTGCATAATCTTCATTAGGAAGTTCTACCCAATGGGCATTCACATATTCATGCTCATATCTTAAAAATGCGATATCATCTTCACTTTTACCGTTATCAATCATTCTCGAAGCGTAAACGTAAAAGTTATTCGCCTGACCTAGTTCATCCAACGCAATATTTGTCAATGCAATATCTTCCTCTAAGTAAGGACCTTCACCGCACCATTCAGACAGACGCTGTCCCATAATGAAACTGTCGTCTGCAAGTTTTAATAAATAATTATATAATGGGTTCATTATTTTAGCTTTTGGCTTTTGGCATGTAGCTTTTAGCAAATTGCAAGCAGCTAATAGCCATTAGCATTTTTACATATTTTTTACGTCGTTAGGAATCTCGTAGAAAGTTGGATGACGGTATAGTTTATCATCAGCCGGATCAAAGAATGCTTCTTTATCTACTCCTTCCGAAGTCACAATATATTTACTTGGAACAACCCAAACAGAGGTTCCTTCTTTTCTTCTTGTATAAACGTCTCTTGCGTTCTGCAAAGCCATTTCTGCTGTTGGTGCCTGTACAATTCCAACGTGTTTGTGAGATAATCCCGGTTTAGTCTGAATAAACACTTCCCACATATCTAAATTTGCCATAATCAAATTAATTTAACAATGTATCAATGTACCAGTTTAACAATGAAATGCTTCAACAAGCTCAGCATGACAATGATTGTTACATTTCTACATTGGTATATTGTTACATTATTATATTACTTCTTTTTGTTGTTTTTCTGCAAAAGCCGCCGCAGCTTCTTTTACCCAAGCATTCTCTCTTTGAGCTTTTCTCTTCGTTTCGATACGCTTTTTGTTGCAAGGACCGTTTCCTTTTAAGATTTCCATGAATTCATCCCAGGGAAGTTCTCCGAAATCGTAATGCTGTCTTTCCTCATTCCATTTCAGATCTTTATCAGGAATGGTTAATCCTAAGAATTCAGCCTGAGAAACGGTAACATCGATAAATCTCTGACGAAGACTGTCATTACTTTCTCTTTTTACTCTGTAGTTCATAGAGATTTTAGAGTTGGGTGAGCTGTCATCATTAGGTCCGAACATCATCAGAGCCGGCCACCAGAAACGGTTTAATGAAGCCTGAGCCATTTCTTTCTGTTGTTTTGTTCCACGGCACAATGCCATAAGAATTTCATACCCTTGTCTTTGGTGGAAAGATTCTTCCTTACAGATTTTCACCATCGCTCTTGAATAAGGACCGTAAGAATTCCCCATCAGCATTACCTGGTTCATAATAGCCGCACCGTCTACTAACCAACCGATGGCACCGATATCAGCCCAGCTTAGGGTAGGATAGTTGAAAATACTTGAATATTTTGCTTTTCCTTCCAGCATATCATCATAAGTAGCATCTCTGTCTGCTCTGATGCTTCCGTCTCCTAACGTTTCGGTAGCAGAATAAAGATATAAGCCGTGGCCTGCCTCATCCTGAACTTTGGCTAAAAGAGCCATTTTTCTTCTCAATGAAGGCGCTCTGGAGATCCAGTTGGCTTCCGGCAACATTCCTACAATTTCAGAATGCGCGTGCTGTGAAATCTGACGAACCAGTAGCTTTCTGTAATCATCAGGCATTACATCTTTTGGTTCTACTTTATTTTCTTCGTGAACGTATTGAACAAATTTTTCTAAGTCCATAATTTTTTCAATTTAACAATGTATTAGTCTAGCAATGTACCAATGATTGTTATATTGATACATTGTTATATTGTTACATTAATTTTTAAACATCATAATTAAGCATCACCACATTCGTTGTCGGGTGACATTGGCAGGTAAGAACATAGCCTCTGGCTACTTCTTCTTCGGTAAGCGCATAGTTTTTCTCCATGAAAACTTCTCCTTCCAGAACTTGTGCTTTACACGTACAACAAACACCTCCTTTACATGCAAAAGGTACAGGAAGATTGTCTTTCAATGCTTTATCTAAGATACTCTCTTTTTTAGAATTAAGGTGGAACGAATATTCATCGTCATCAATGATTACCGTTACCATACTTTCAATATTGGCAATGGCTTTGAATTCATCACTCATTTCCTCCGTATTTTCTTCATCCGGAGCGGTGAAATATTCAAATAATACCTGGATAGCAGGTACTTTTTTATCTTTTTTCAGATAGTCCGCAATCCCTTTAATCATTTCTGAAGGGCCGCAAATAAAATAAGTAGCTTCTTTTACATCAATATCTGTATATCTTTCAAACAGCTGCTCTAATTTTTCTGACGAAATTCTTCCTTCAAAAATAGGGTCCTCGTGTTTCTCACGGCTTACGAGGTAAATCACTTTAAGTCTTCCGTTGAAGTGCTCTACAAGTTTATCAATCTCTGCTTTTCTTAAAACATGATTCATGCTTCTGTTGCTGTAAAACAGATAAGCATTACTGTTAGGTTCCTGATAAAGACTTTCTTTAATATTGGATAATACAGGCGTAATTCCGCTTCCTGCAGCCAGGCCAACGTAAGTTTTTACATTGCTTGGGTGATATGAAGTATTGAAACCACCCATCGGAGGCATTACTTCCAGCACTTCATCCATGTGAAGATGTTCATTGAAATACCCTGACACCTTTCCGCCTTCCAGCAATTTCACCAATACTTCCAGCGTGTTGCCTTTTTCACTTGGAGCATTACAGATAGAGTAAGAACGTCTTTCTTCATTTCCGTTGATCATCATTCGGAAATTCAGATATTGTCCCTGCTTGAACCTGAACTTATCTTTCAGTTCTTCAGGAATTTCTACCGCCACATTCACTGCTTCGGAAGTATCTTTCTGAACTTTAACTGTTTTAAGTTTATAAAATGAATTCATTATTTTTTTAGTATTCTATTAATTTTTCCACCTTCGCACTTTGGCAGGCTGTCCTGAGCATGAACTTTTACTTTCGTAGTGATTCCTACTCTCTTTTTTATTTCGTTTTCTATGTTTTTCCCAAAGTTGCCGACAAAATTAAAATAATCATTGGTATTTGATTCTATTTTTTGAGATTTTACCAATTCATCATCTATTTCAACATCAATATCCAAAGCAATACACATGTGTTCTTTCTCTACAGGTGTTAAATAGTAATTGGGAACCACTCCTTTTACATAAGAAAAAGCATCTTCAATCTGGCTTGGGTATACGTTTACTCCTCTTACGATCAGCATATCATCTGCTCTTCCTACGATAGGTTTCATTTTCACCATTGTTCTTTTGGCATTTTCATCGTAGTAAAGACTTGTAATGTCATTCGTCCAGTAACGTAAAAGCGGCATTGCTTTTTTAGTTAAAGTAGTAATCACTAAAACCCCTTCTTCTCCAAAAGGAACCGGCTGTTTGGTAACAGGATCCAAAATCTCGGGATAAAAATGATCTTCCCAGATATAAGCTCCTCCCTTCTCTTCGAAATCCTCCATGGAAACTCCGGGACCGATAATTTCGCTTAATCCATAGATATTGGTTGCATGAACGCCTAATCTTTCTTCAATGTGTCCTCTGATAATCTCCGTCCATGGCTCTGAACCCAGCACAGCGTATTTAAGACTGATTTCATCTGCTGATATTCCTCTTTTTGCAAATTCATCTGCAATCGTTAAAGCATATGAAGGAGAACAGCAGATCACTTCCGGTTTAAAATCTACAATAAGATCTACCTGTCTTGCCGTCATTCCCCCTGAAATGGGAAGAACACTCATTCCCAGCATTTCGGCTCCGTAATGAAGACCTAATCCTCCTGTAAAAATCCCATAACCATAAGCATTATGTAACTGCATTCCCGGTTTAGCACCAGCAGCATTCAGTGATCTTGCCACCACTTCACTGAAAAGCTCTACATCTTCTTTTGTATATCCTACCACAGTCGGTTTTCCTGTCGTTCCGCTTGAGCAGTGAATCCGCTGAAGCTCATTTTTAGGAACCGTAAATAATCCGAACGGATAGTTATCTCTTAAATCCTGCTTGTAAGTAATAGGAAGTTTAGTGATATCCTCAATCGACCTTATATCCTGAGGGGATATTTGAAGTTCATCAAATTTCTTTTTATAAAATTCCGACTTCTCTCCCAAATAGCTGATCAGGCTAATCAACCGGTCGGATTGAAGCTGTCTCAACTGACCCAGCTCCAGATATTCAACTGAAAAATCCATAAAACTAACTAACATTTGTTAGGTGTAAATTTAAAAAGATTTCGGAAGCTGGCAAAATTTTTATGACTTTTGTCATATTTTGAATGGTTCTAAATAAGAAAAGTGCTTAAAATTATGTCCAATGTCATTCTGAGCGGAACGAAGTGTAGCGAAGAATCTCTTATTAAATACATAATTAAATAACATAACTATGAGATTCTTCCTTCGTCAGAAATCGAAGATTTGATGTAGTCAATGACAAACGGCGTGCTTATTTCTTCTGGTTTCCAAGCAGGCCGAAAAGAATTTTCTCTCTAATTTCCTCGGTAATTTCATCCGTAGAATCGCTGCTTCTTTTGAACCAGAAATAGGAATTATTTAAAGTATGAAGGATAAATCTGGTGGTAAATGATGGTGATTTCAGTTCCCAGTTTTCTGCTTTGTAGATCTCAGAAATCAGTTGTTCTACTTCCTGCTGGTAGTTTTTCCTTAATTCTACAAATTCGGGAAGCCTTTCCTCAAGATGTTTCCATTCATTGGAATAGATATGGGTAACATCACGATTTTTAAGAACAACAGATAAGTGTTTATCTAATAAGAGATTCAGTTTTTCTCTGGGAGCGATATTGGTATTTTTTACTTCCTGAAGTTCATCGAAAAACTCCTGAGCAATGCCAAAGCAAATCCATTCCAGAATTTCTTCCTTTGAACGGATATGTGCATACAGTGATGCAGCTTTGATATTAAGTTTTGTAGCCAGGTCTCGTACTGAGCTTCCCATATACCCTTTCTCTTTGAAAAGTTCTACTGCTACGTTGAGTATTTTTCTCTGTTTTTCTTTGAGTTCCATCTGGTAAAATGCAAAAGTAATTATTCTGATTTAAACTGTCGTTTTTTTGATCATAAAAAGAAAAAAGTCTTCATCTTCAGTTTAATCGTTGAGTTATTTATCTGCTATGACGATTTGTTCATCAATTGTAAAGAGATAATCACGAAACCGGAAAATTTGTCAAGTTAAATTTCCGTTAAAAATATAATATCCGGAAAATTTGTCCATTTTTTTTGTAAATTTAATAATTGAACAGTTTTTGCGATACAGTCATCGAATAAATGATTAAATAATTGATGGCATTAAGAAACTGAGCCTTAGAATTTGGTTTCTTGATGTTTTTTAAAAACTAAACTTAAAACGAATCATTACCAAAAATATATAAAATATGAACTTAAACCAATATACTGTAAAATCACAGGAAGCCATCCAGGCAGCACAACAGGTTGCGATGGAGTTTGGCAACCAAAGTATTGAACCTCAACATCTTCTTGAAGGAATTTTTCAGGTAGATGAAAATATTTCGCCTTTCTTATTAAAAAAATCTGAAGCAGATGCAGCATTAGTAAGAGAGCGCAACCGTGAAAATTTAGAAAAGCTTCCTAAAGTTCAGGGAGGAAATATTTATCTTTCACAATCTGCCAACAAAGTATTGCTGGACGCACCAAATATCGCTAAGAAGATGGGTGACGAATATGTAACGATTGAACACTTATGGCTATCTCTTTTGGACACCTCTTCTGAAGTTTCCAAAATGCTGAAAGATATGGGTGTAACCAAAAATCTGCTGGAAGGCGCAATTAAAGAATTAAGAAAAGGAAGTAAAGCTACTTCTGCAAGTTCAGAAGAAACGTATCAGTCTTTAAATAAATATGCTAAAAACTTTAATGAATTAGCAGCAGAAGGTAAGCTGGACCCTGTCATCGGACGTGATGAAGAAATCAGGAGAGTTTTGCAAATTCTTTCCAGAAGAACAAAAAACAACCCTATCCTTATCGGGGAACCGGGAGTAGGTAAAACCGCAATTGCTGAAGGAATTGCCCACAGAATTATCAGTGGCGACGTCCCTGAAAACCTGATGGATAAAACTCTCTATTCATTAGACATGGGAGCTTTGATCGCCGGGGCAAAATACAAAGGTGAATTTGAAGAGCGACTGAAATCTGTAGTGAATGAGGTAATCAAGTCTGATGGACAGATTATTCTTTTCATTGATGAGATCCACACTTTGGTAGGAGCCGGAGGTGGTGAAGGAGCAATGGATGCAGCCAACATTCTGAAACCTGCTTTAGCAAGGGGAGAATTAAGAGCCATTGGTGCCACTACATTGAACGAATACCAAAAGTATTTTGAAAAAGATAAAGCGTTGGAAAGACGTTTCCAGAAGGTAATGGTGGAAGAACCGGATACTGAATCTGCAATTTCTATCCTTCGTGGTATTAAAGATAAATACGAAGCTCACCACAAAGTAAGAATCAAAGATGAGGCAATTATTGCCGCTGTGGAAATGTCTCAAAGATATATTTCAGACCGTTTTTTACCGGATAAAGCCATTGACCTTATTGACGAAGCTTCTGCAAAGCTGAGAATGGAAATCAATTCCAAACCGGAAGAACTGGACGTTCTGGACAGAAAACTCATGCAGATGGAAATTGAGCTTGCTGCTATTTCAAGAGAAGGCAACCAGACCAAGATTGATCACCTTAAGGAAGATATTGCAAAAATATCCGAACAGAGAAATGAGATCAATGCCAAATGGCTGAAAGAAAAACAGAAAAGTGAAGATCTTACCCAGATCAAAAAAGATATTGAGTCTCTGAAATTAGAAGCTGAAAGAGCTTCAAGAACAGGAGATTATGCTAAAGTAGCGGAGATCCAATACGGAAAACTTCGTGAAAAGGAAGAAGAGCTTGCCAAGGTTGAACTCGAAATGCAGAATCATCAGAATGAACTGATCAAAGAAGAAGTGACTGCTGAAAACATCTCTGAAGTGATTGCTAAATGGACAGGTATTCCTGTAACTAAATTGCTGCAATCAGAAAGAGATAAGTTATTGAATCTTGAGGCCGAACTGCATCATAGAGTTGTGGGACAGGATGAAGCGATTCAGGCGGTTGCAGATGCGATCAGAAGAAACAGAGCCGGATTGAGCGATGATAAAAAGCCTATCGGATCTTTCTTATTCCTTGGAACTACCGGAGTCGGTAAAACGGAGCTGGCAAAAGCACTGGCAGAGTTCTTATTTGATGATGAGAACAATATGACCAGAATTGATATGAGTGAATATCAGGAACGTCACAGTGTTTCCAGATTAGTAGGAGCGCCTCCTGGATATGTGGGATATGATGAAGGCGGACAATTGACTGAAGCGGTTAGAAGAAGACCTTACTCCGTAGTGCTTTTAGACGAGATTGAAAAAGCACATCCTGATGTCTTCAATACATTACTTCAGGTTTTGGATGACGGACGTCTGACGGATAATAAAGGCCGTGTAGTGAATTTCAAGAATTCCATCATCATCATGACCTCGAATTTAGGATCACATCTGATTCAGGAGAATTTTGAGAATCTTACGGAGGAAAATCAGGATGAAATTGTGGATAAAACAAAAGACGAAGTATTCGATCTGCTGAAACAAACGCTCCGTCCGGAATTCCTGAACAGAATTGATGAAATTGTACTCTTCCAGCCTTTAAGAAAAAAAGAAATCGGAAAAATTGTTCAGTATCAGCTGAGAGGGTTTAATGAAATGTTATCTAAACGAAACATTATTATGACTTTCACTCAGGACGCAGTAGATTATCTGATGGACAAAGGATATGATCCTGCCTTCGGAGCAAGACCACTGAAGAGAGTAATTCAGCAGGAAGTTTTAAACAAACTTTCTAAAGAGATTCTTGCAGGAAATGTAAATGATGGAGATAGAATTACGCTGGATTACTTTGTAGAAACAGGTTTGGTTTTCCGACCTACTGAATAATAAAATAGTTTTTTTCATATACATTATTTTTGTAAGTAAGTGCTGTAGAATAATCTGCAGCACTTATTTTTTATACCAACATCTTTTTAAGCAATTTATTTTCAATAAATAATAATTTACATTTAATTTCAAATTTTTAGAAAAAATATCCCTATTAAAAAATCTAATCTGTAGCATATTTATTAAAAAACAATATTAATAATGTAAATATTTCATACAAAATAAAAATAAATTAAATTTAACATAAAATAATAACTGATTAATTAAATATATCATATTAAAATTTCACCTATATTCGTTTTACTAAAAAACGAGATTTTATGAAAAAAACAATTTTCGGAGTCTTAATCACACTCCTGGTTTCATGTAATAATAATGAAACAGAAAACATTACTCCAGGGAACACAAACGTGGAAGAAACCAATATCACAGCCGGCAAAGAGGCCTTCTGCGGCTCTGATATTCTCAGAAAAAAACACCTTGCTGAAGATCCTGCAGCTATGCAGCGAATGCTTCAGATAGAAAGCCAGACCGCAAACTATATCGAGCAGAAAAAAATGGGTAAAGTTTTGCCTGACGGAAGCGTAGAAATACCGGTCATCTTCAATGTCCTTTACACAAAAGCATCAAATAACGTATCAGATGCCAGGATAAATTCCCAAATAGATGTACTTAATAAAGCCTTCGCATCTACACATTCTGATATTTCCAAGATTCCCGCAGAATTTCAACCGGTAAATGCAGGAGATACCAAAATTAAATTCAGATTGGCGGGCATTAACAGAAAGTCGACAAAGACTTCCAGATGGGCACCGGATGATAAAATGAAAAAAGCATCTACAGGAGGAATGGACTCTACGGATCCTAACCAGTATCTGAATATCTGGGTAGTTGATTATATGCCGTATCAGTCCGGATATGTCTTAGGATATGCTACTTTCCCGGAAGATGCAGGACTTTGGAACGACGGTGTTGTTATGATGGACGATTATGTGGGTGAAGGTGGTCCTGATGCCACTCATAATCAGGGAAGAGTAACAGTACACGAGGTTGGACATTACTTAAATCTAAGACATATCTGGGGAGACGCCAACTGTGGTAACGATTTCGTAGATGATACACCTCAACAGATTACAAAACACTCCGGTGTACCAACTTATCCGAGATACGAAACCTGCGGAGGAGTTTCACGCTCTGTAATGTTTATGAATTACATGGATTATTCTGACGAAACAACATTGTTTATGTTTACACAACAACAAAACAGCAGAATGCAGGCTACCATTTCAGCATCCGGCCCTCGCGCAGGATTAAGAGTTCTGTAAAAAATTAAAAAAACAATATAAAAGGTCGCTTGTGAAAGGCGACCTTTTGTGTTTTGCCCCCGTATGCCTTTCAAAGAATTCAGATTGAAAGATTTTCTCCAAATTCCAACTTATTCTTTATAAAATATACAATCCGTAAAATCACGGTAAAAATAACAGTGTAATTCCCTATTAACAGATACATTTTCTACCATTATTTTTCCGAAATTTGCATATTAATTAAGTTTTATCCGCAAACCACTAAGCTATGAATACAGAATCAAACAATCCACTGGAACCTGGAATTATGTCAAACAGTCTTATCCAGG
The DNA here is from genome assembly GCF_050470705.1 of Chryseobacterium sp. NRRL B-14798. Classification (NCBI taxonomy): domain Bacteria; kingdom Pseudomonadati; phylum Bacteroidota; class Flavobacteriia; order Flavobacteriales; family Weeksellaceae; genus Chryseobacterium; species Chryseobacterium sp. NRRL B-14798. Next base: position 4,544,891 of record NZ_JBFLUL010000005.1, read on the forward strand.
CTCTGATTGACAATTACCGTCAAAATCATCTCACTGCTATTAATACCGCCTTAGGAATACAAGATGCTCATTCCATCTGGTTTGATCTTCCTAAACTAAAAAGTTTTATTGCAAAGATCGAAGAAGAAGCTGCCAAAGTGAACCCAGCTGCGTCTTCAGAAGACTTAGGGATCAGATTTTATTATGCTACTTATCCGAAACAGGAAAACTGGTCTATCATGGATTCACATCCTGTTCCGACAGAATATGCAGGAAGACACACGCTGGTGATGGTCCCAACATTAAAAAAAGCCAATGAAACCGGAGAGCTTATTGATTATGATTTCAATCCTTTTCAGAGTGCTGAAGGAAAATCTTTAGTATTAGCAAACAAAGGTATGGGAGAAGATAGTGATACCGGTCTTGGAGAAAATAGTGGAACACTTATTCCGCCATCACCTCCGATGGGTACATCTTATTAATTACTATTCATAGTCTTAAATACAGTATGACTGAGATTCAAAAAATTTTTTCATCATTTATGTATTGGGGAGAAGCCTTTGCTGCTATAATCTCCCTGATTTATTATAATCGTGTAAAAAAACAACATTGGAAATATCTGGCAATTTATCTGATTCTTATTTTCCTGTGTGAGTCAGCTGTAAAATGGGGAGAAAAACCGCTTAAAATAGACAGGATAAATTTTCACAACTACTTTGTGATTCCACTGCAGTTTATATTTTTTTATTGGCTGTACGCAAAAGAGTCTTTAAAGAAAACAAAACTATTCTATATCTTAACGGGAGCATATCTTTTAACATATATTCTCAGGGCACTCTTTTTTCCGGAAAAGAAAGTCATCTTTTCATTCAATTATAATATAGGGTGTCTACTCTTAATGGCTCTGGTTATTATGGAGTATTATAAACAGGTTAATTCGTCTGATATTCTTAATTTCAGCAAAAACAAAATGTTTTATATTAATTTGGGAGTAACACTTTTTTATATTGCTAATATGCCATTTATGACGTTCAACTCTCTTCTGTGGAAATATATAGATATCTGGGATATTTATTTTATATATTTTCAGGTTTCAGGAGCGGTTATGTATATTTTATTTGCAAGTTCATTTATATGGGGAAAACAGAGCTCTTAATAACTATCATCTCATTCAATATCTTTTTTTTGATGTTTGTAATTGCCGTATTTATCTATATCCGGAATTACAGGCAACGAAAAAAAGAGTATTTGAATGAAATTGAAAGAAAAAATGAACTTCATCAGAGAGAGCTCCTTTCTACCCAACTGGAAATTCAGCAGGCCACCATGCAGCAGATCGGAAGAGAACTGCATGACAATATTGGTCAGAAACTTACCCTGGTAAGCCTCTATGTACAACAGATGCTTTATGAAAATAAAGTATCCGAAGCAAGTGAAAGAATTGATCAGGTTTCACAAATCATCAACCAATCTTTGCAGGATCTCAGAAGCTTGTCAAAAACACTTACAGACGACAATATCAACCAGAAGGAAATTGTAACTTTGATACAGGAAGAAGTAGACAATACCAATTCCTTTAAAAAGTGCCATGTAAATTTTGAGCATAATTTTAAACAACTGGACTTGGGCTTTGTTCATAAAAATGTTCTTCTTAGGATTACCCAGGAGTTTATTCAGAACAGTATAAAACATTCCCGCTGTAAAAATATTTTTATCAGCCTGAATACGTCTGAAGACATCCTTTGGGAACTTGATATTCGTGATGATGGAATCGGGTTCGATACTTCACAGATCAAATCCAACGGAATAGGCCTTACCAATATGAAAAACAGAGCGGAAATCATAGGAGCTAGTTTTCGTATGGAAAGCCGGGAAAATGCAGGAACCCAAATCAATATTATCTTAAAAAAGCAGTCATGAAAAAATCTATCGTAATTGTTGACGACCATATACTTATTGCAAAAGCCCTGGAAGGAATTATAGGTAACTTCAGTGAATTTGAAGTCATCTATGTAAGCGAGAACGGGAAAGATCTTATCCAAAAATTTGAAGAAGGCAATGCCATTCCTGATATTATTCTTTTAGATATCAGTATGCCTATTATGGACGGTTTTGAAACGGCAGTCTGGCTTACAAAAAACCATCCCGATATTAAAATTATGGCTCTCAGTATGCAGGGAGATGACAACAGCGTAATTAAGATGATTAAAAGCGGAGCAAAAGGTTATCTGCTGAAAAACACCCATCCAAGAGATCTGGAAACCGCACTTACCCGACTCAATAGTGATGGCTTCTTTTATCCGGACTGGGCTTCCAAAATTATATTCTCCAACCTGAACAAAGAGACTGAATCTGAAATGGCGATAAAAATTTCAGACAGAGAAAAAGAGTTTCTGAAATACACTGTAACCGAACTCAGTTATAAGGAAATTGCCGACAGAATGTGCTGCAGTCCGAGAACAGTAGAAAGCTACCGTGATCAGCTATGTGAAAAACTGGATCTTAAAACCCGCGTAGGTCTAGCCGTTTTTGCCATTAAAAATGGTTTTGCTAATTAAGTCTTTATAGTGAAAAAATTCTTTTAAAAAATAAATATAAACGAAAAGTATACACACAAAATAATCAAAAACTAAAAACGAACCAGTAGTTTTATCTAAATTGATTAAAATTCAATACATTCGAGATAACGATAGGATTTAATTAAACAAAAAGACTAATTATTAACAATATACCAATTAAATTACAAATTATTTGCATATTAATTTCAAATAATATAATTTCACATCCTCAACCTAAATGATTTTGATATGAAAAAACTATTATTTGGAGCTTTTATGCTCACTGTAATGTCTGCATGTAACACTGACAGCGTTACTAATCAAAATGAAAACACAACTGACGAAGCAGTAGCAACTGCAGGTTTTGCTCAAAGGGGCTGTGCGTCTGAGGAAATCAGACAGGAAGCATTGAAAAGAAGTCCTGAACTCCAACAAAGATTTGCAGCATTAGAAACCAATACAGAAAAGTTCGCCAATGATGTAAAATTTGGAAAAGTTTTAGCTGATGGTACTGTAGAAATCCCGGTTGTAGTGAATGTTATATACAGAACTACAGCTGAAAACGTTTCTGATGCAAGAATTGCTGAACAAATTGCAGTATTAAATGCTGACTATTCCGGTACTAACACTGATGCCAGCAAAATTCCGACTGAATTCCAGGCTGTAAGTTCCGGTGACACAAAAGTAAAATTCAGACTGGTAAATACTGTTAGAAAATCTACCACAAAAACCGGATGGGCTACCAATGATGATATGAAAAAAGCATCTAAAGGAGGAATTGATGCTACTAATCCTACCAATTATTTAAATTTATGGGTTGTAGGTAAAATGACCAGCCAGGGACGTACCATTCTTGGGTATGCAACATTCCCTGAATCTGCAGGTCTATGGAATGACGGTGTTGTAATTGCTGCTCCATATTTTGGAAAGACAGGAGCTTCTTCACCTTTCAACCTGGGAAGAACAGCAACACATGAAGTAGGCCACTACTTAAACTTAAGACACATCTGGGGAGATGCTAATTGTGGAAATGACCAGGTAAGTGACACTCCTACACAAACTACAGCAAATTACGGAAAACCTTCATACCCGCTATATAATACTTGCAGCGGTGTACAGAGATCTGTAATGTTTATGAATTACATGGATTATGTAGATGATGCAGCAATGTTTATGTTCTCTGCAGGACAAAAAACAAGAATGCAGTCTGTAGTAGCTTCTTCTGGTGCAAGATCCGGATTGAGAGTATATTAAAATTTAAATATTGACAAACTTAGGATCTATCTCAAATTGAGATAGATTTTTTTATTCTATCTATCTCCTGAAATTAAATCCCTTTTCAGTTTCAGCAACACTCCGTTTGTATAAAATATCCTATAAAAAACAATAAAAACATGAAATTATTCACACACAAAATCCGATTGATTATTAAATATAAATAAAACAATTAATTTTAACTAAAATTCAATTAAATATCATTTTATTTGCATTTAATTCAAGCAAATGCTATACAATTTAAAATTCCTCTACCTTTTTCAATGAATAATTTGCATATTAATCACAAATAATATAATTTCACACCCTCAACCAAATTATATTATAACGATATGAAAAAATTCTTAATGGGAGCCCTGGTCCTGGGCTTTATGTCGGCATGTAACACCGACAGTTTAACCACTCAAAATGAAACACCTGCGGATCAGGAAAATTCTGTTCCAAGTGCTCTTAAAAGAAGCTGCCCTTCAGAAGAAATCAGACAAGCAATGCTTTTGAAAAATCCAGCGCTACAAAAGAAAATAGCGGATATTGAATCCGGTACTGAAAAATTTGCAGAAAACCTTAAAGTGGGAAAAGTTCTTGCAGACGGAACTGTTGAGATCCCGGTAGTTTTTAATGTCATCTATAACACTTCTACTCAAAATGTTTCTGACACAAGAATTGCAGAACAGATTGCTGTTCTTAATGCCGATTACGGAGGCACCAATTCTGATGTTACGAAAATTCCTTCTGCATTTCAGCCTGCAGCAGCAGGTGATGTAAAAATCCGTTTCAAATTAGTTGCAACCAACCGTAAACAGAGTTCAAAAACAGGCTGGAGATCTGATCTTGAACAAATGAAAAAAGCCAGCACCGGAGGAATTGATGCAACTGATGTCAATAAAAACCTGAATATCTGGGTTGTAAATTCAATTCTTGACGAAAACAATCAACCTGGAACACTGGGCTACGCTTATTATCCTGAACATGCAGGACAATGGTATGACGGTCTTGTAATAGGCTATCAGTATATAGGAAAAACAGGTGCTTCAGCTCCGTTTAATTTAGGAAGAACAGTAACCCATGAAGTAGGACATTACCTGAACCTTCCACACCTTTGGGGATCATCAGACACAGGCTGCCAGACAGATTACTCTAATGATACTCCTACATCTCCCGGCCCTAATTATGGAAATCCCACCTACCCTCTAAACAGAATTTGTGGAGGTGTAAGCCGTTCTCAGATGTTTATGAATTATATGGATTATGTAGATGACAAATCTATGTTTATGTTCTCTGCCAACCAAAAAACCAGAATGCAGGCTGTAGTATCAGCATCGGGACCAAGAGCAGGATTAAGATAATCAGCCGGATTGCTTAGAAATATTATAAAAATATTAAAATAGTCTATCTCAATTTTTGGGATAGATTTTTTTAATACTTTTACGCAATTTAAATTCAACACCACTACGATGAAAAAAATAGCATTAGCATCAGGAATACTATTGCAATTATCCTGTATTAAAGCACAGGATACTATCCCATCCCGAAATCTCAAGGAAGATCTGGCACTTATCAATTCAGGGTATACAATTCAGGAGAAAACTCCTTTTTTCCAAAAAGAATGGGTGAAAAAATCGGTGGCTCCAGCTCTACTTTTTACGGCAGCCGCAGCAACATGGGGAGAAAAAGAGAATATTCGCGAGGTAAGAAACCGGTACCTTCCCAACTTCAAAGTAAAATATGATGATTATCTGCAGTACGCTCCTGCTGCTGCAGTCTACGGATTAAAACTGGCAGGTGTAAAAGGGCGTAACAATATAGGACGGGCTACTTTATCCTACGGCACCAGCTTAGCCATCATGGCTATTTTAGTCAACTCTATTAAATATACAGCAAAAGTGGAACGTCCCGATGGATCCAAAAACAACTCTTTCCCATCAGGGCATGCCGCAATGGCTTTTACCAATGCCACATTTCTACACAAAGAATATGGTTTGGTGAATCCGGCCTACAGTATTGCCGGATATGGTTCTGCTACCCTTACGGGACTTGGACGAAATTTAAATAACAGACACTGGGTTCCGGATATTCTCGCCGGTGCAGGTATCGGAATTATATCAACAGAACTGGGGTATTTTTTTATTGACAAAATTTATAAAAACAAGGGTGATAATTTAAGCATCTTATCCAGAATACAGGGTAACGACTATCCATCCTTTCTTTCTTTAAAAATGGGAACCGCGTTTGGTACCACTAACTTCCTGAGGGAATCTGAACTGGATGATAAAAAACAAGTCGGTTTTGAGGGCGGACTGGAAGGCGCTTATTTCTTTTCAAAAAAATGGGGTGTGGGTGCCGATGTATCTTTCAGCAGCTTCCCTATTAAATCTCAAAGAATAACATTAGATGACGGGCAGGATTTTGGTGATCATGAAATCAAAACACAATCTATGGGATTCCTTTCTGCAGGTATTGGGCCTTATTTTTCCCATGAAATATCAGATAAATGGCAGCTTACTTTAAAAATTACCGGAGGATATGCCGCTACTGCCACTGGAAAAGTATTTGTAAAGGGAGAGGACATCGATGCTCCCAACCATGAGCTCCAAATAGCCAGATATAAACCAAAACCAGCTTTCCGATGGAATACAGGTGCTTCTATGACTTATAAGTTTAATCCGGGATTAGGTCTTACTTTCTATACGGATTACAATCAGATCAACTCCACCATTCGTTATTACTTCAGCGATGAAATTAAGGAAAGTGCTGAACTGGATCAGGAACTGAACAACCTGATTGCTAAAGAAAAAATCAATTATATCACGCTAGGTTTACGATTGACAGCCTATTTTTAAAGCAAGAAAGCCTCCAGAATCTGAAGGCTTTACTTTTATAAGTTTTTACGGTTGTCATCCGGAGTATAATCCATAAAGATATCTCCGTCCAGCTGTACCGATTTTATCTTCTTCTTAATAGGAATGACTAGATCGGTCAGTTTCTGGTCTTTTTCCCATACTGAAGGTGAAAAATGGATTTTTTCTGTCGTTCCATCATCATAAGACAGAATGGCATCAAACGGAATGGCAAAACCTCCTACATTCGCTACGTTGATGGTAAGCATGTCATTCATCTGGGATGCTCCTGTTACTTTTAAATCTATATAATTATTGGTATAAAACCAATTATGGAAGAACCAGTTCAGATTTTTTCCTGATCCCGTATTCATAGAATTGAAATAATCCCATGGCACAGGATGCTTCCCGTTCCAGTTGTCCATATAATGGTGTAATGCTTTTTTGAAGAGTTCATCTCCCAGATAATCTTTCAGCGCCAGATAAGACAATGAAGATTTTACATAGGAGTTGTTTCCATATCCGGCACCGCTTACCTGCGTACTCATGGTAATTATCGGTTGATCCTGCTCTGCAGAAGGATCATTGATCCATTTTTTAACGCGGAAGTTTTTATAAAATTCCCTGGCAGCAGCTTCTCCGTTTTCATCAATCCCTATAAGATATTCCAGCGTGGTTGCCCAGCCTTCATCCATAAATGCATATCTGGTCTCATTGATTCCCATATAAAAAGGGAAGTAGGTATGGGCAATTTCATGATCTGCCGTAAGCCTTGCATCATTAAGATCATCAGGAATACTGGTATCATTAATCATCATAGGATATTCCATATCTGCGTATCCCTGGATAGCCGTCATTACGTTATAAGGATATTCTACGCCTGGCCAGTTTTTCGAGAACCAATCCAGGTTGTAACGCATCCAGTCTACATAATGTTCAAAATCTTTAGCTCCGTTTTTATATCCTGCCTGAACGCTGGCTCTTTTTGTTTTTAACTGAACGCTGGCGGCATCCCATACATAATGGTTACTCATGGCAAAACAGAAATCTGTAATATGGCTGGCTTTAAATTTCCAGACATTCCATTTATTCTGTTTGGTTACTTTACCGGACTTCATTTCCTGTTCTGTGGCAATATGCATCAGCTTATCACTTTTCAGGGAAGCTTTATATCTTTTTAAATATTGAGGCTGAAGCACAGCTTCCGGATTCAGAAAATCACCGGTTGCCCAGACTACATAATTTTTCGGTGCTGTGATGGCAAAACTGTAATCATTGAAATCATTATAAAACTCCTGTCTGTCTGAGTGTTGAAGCATATCCCATCCGTTGTAATCATCATACACGGAAATCCTTGGAAAAGAATATGCCACATAGAATGTTTCAGGATCAATCTGTCCTTCTCTTCCACTCTGAACCGACAATGGATATTCCCACTCTATTTTAACCTCAGCTTTTGATTTGGATTTCAGGGCTGATTTTAATTTTACTTTTTCAACAGTACTCCAGTCATCACTGTTGATCTCATATTTTACATTGTTTACTGTAAAAGATTTAATTTTCAGCCCGGATGAAAGGAAATCTTTGGATACAAATCCTGATCTTGGCGACTGTGGTTTGTGAAGGTTATTCACAAATCGTATAGCCAGTTCATTCAGGTTATCCGGACTGTTGTTGGTATAAATAATGGTTTCTTTTCCGGAAACCACTTTTGTAGCAGCATCTATTTTCACCTCTACATTATACACTCCTTTATTCTGCCAGTAGTTTTTCCCTGGTGCTCCGGAGATATCACGTGTACCTCTTTCATACGCTTTTTTGATATTCCTCGGCATATACAATTCCTGAGCTGACAGCTGCAGTAAAGAAACTGCGATCAGCATTCCGGAAAAAATTTTCTTCATAGCGATCTCTTTAAAGATAGGCATCAAAAATAACGAAAATGTGCCATCAGACGACCATTCTTTCACAATAATATTTTACCGTGATTAACTTTTATATTAAAATATTCTACAATCTATCTTGTTCGGCTGTTTTTTTAATTGTTTTGGCATTTTTAACTGATTGATTTCCAAAGTTGAATTTCAATGAAAATGTTACTCCCTGAGTATCGGTATAATCAAGAAAATAATTATCCTGATTTGCATATTTTGTACTGACCTTCTGTTCTGTGGATCTGAAAATATCGCTAAAAATAAGGCTGGCTTCCAGTTTTTTACTAAAGAATTTCCTGTTCATTACAAAATAAGCCGACCATAGAGAAGATATCCTGAATGTTCCCTGTATGCCGGGAGAATAGTAGCGGTGTCCCATTTCCATTTTCCAGTCGCTGTTTTTATCGAGCGTAAAGCTTGTTGAAATGTTTGAAACCCAGTTCCAGACTTTATTTTTATACAGCATTCCATCAACTCCTGTGAAATAATTTTCATTGTGTTCAAGGTTTTCAGAAAGGATGATATTCCACCATGGTTTCACCTGGAAATTTTTATAAAAGCTTAATCCGAAAGCCTCTCCTTTCTCAATATTGGTAAAATAATAGATCAAACTGTTAGTACTTGGTTCCTGATAGGAAATTTCCATGGACGGATAAATTTCTTTTCTATAGTACAAATCCAGATTCCAGTCTTTCCATGAATAAGTAAGATTGAGATTGTGGGTAATCGTTGCTTTTAATTTGGGATCTCCCTGATAATAGGAAAACAGATTGTAGTAAGATTTTGCAGGATTCAGCCATGAATAGGATGGTCTGCTGATTCTTTTCCCATAGGAGAACCCGAATTCCTGTTTATTTTCTGTCGTGTACTGTGCATAAAAAGTGGGAAAGAATTTCCAATAATTACTTTTATTCAGTTCATAAGGTTCTGAAACCACACCTTCAAGATCTGTCATTTCCGCACGAAGACCTCCCTTGAAATTCCACTTCCCGATATTGTAGGTTAATGAAGAATACAAGGCAAAATTGTGTTCTTTATAATCAAAAATACTGCTTTTTTCCGGTCTGTATTGTAGTGTTCCGTTCTCGTTATCAGAGAAATCAAGTTGACTGCTGGTTTTTACAAAACTATACTTAATCCCCGATTCTAGTTCCAGTTTATCCCCTTTCCATTGGTAATCGAATTGGGTAGAATATAGCTGAACATCTGCTTTATTCCGGGTAAGGAAATTATCTTCTTTGGGAGGTTGCCCTGCAAAATTCAGATAGGTGATTACATTCTGATATTTATCGGCATTATTTCCGGTAAAATAATTGATCCAGGAAAGGCTGCTTTTCTTATTGATTTTCCTGTCTATCTGAAAACTTACAGAGTTATTGATGGAACGTGAGCGATGATCATTGATGGTAGTATAATCAGATTCTACCCTATCCTGCTGGTTAAAGATCAGCGTAGGAACATTGTAGGTTCCGAAGGATTTTGGAGAAAAATACCCTGAGTAGTTGAGGCTAAGATTGGTCAGGCTGTCCAGTTCATATTCCACATTAAAATTCAGGGTATTCTGGTTATTGTTTTTATCCTTCCTGTTCATTGTACTTACCCATCGGGTTTGGCTTTCCGGATAGTTTACATAATCTGTTCCTTCCCGGTAGTACGTTCCCAGCCCTTTATAATAGCTCCCCATAATGGAAAGTTTATCTTTTTTATAATATTGGGAAAGACCGAAAACGCCTTTCGCATATTGTGTCTGTACATATTTGGATGAGAGAATGCCACGGTAACCTTCAATTTTATTCTTTTTCAGAACGATATTCAGTACTGCGCTTCCTGAGGCTTCATATTTTGCAGGTGGATTGGTAATCACTTCCACAGATTTCACTTCATCTCCCTGTGTATTCTCCAGAAGGTTTTTAAGCTCATCCCCTGTCAGCATTACTTTTTTATCATTAATCGTCACCAGAATTCCGGTACTTCCCTTTACACTCAATACACTGTTGCTGATAGTAACACCTGGTGTATTTTTCAGGATTTCCCAGGCATTGAGCGAAGAAATATTACTGTTTTCCACATTAAATTCCAGACGGTCTACCTTTCTTTTCACCAAAGGCTTACGTTTCGTCATGACTATTCCTTCTATTTCCTGAGATTCTTTTTTAAGAACGATATTCAGAGGTTCAGGCTCTTTTAAATCCAATTTTTTCTCAAATAAAGAATATCCCTGATTTTTAACTATCAGCTTTACATCCTGTTTTTCTATACCCTGGAGTACAAACTTCCCGTGTTCATCCGTTTTTAATTCTTTGATCAATGCATTCTGAGCGTTATATACTTCTACCTTTACGAAAGAAAGTTTTTCATTTTCGGTGTTCATCACTGTACCTTCAGTTTTTTGTTGCTGGGCAAGAATCAAAGCTGGAAAACACAGAAGAAAAAGAATTTTATACATGGTTATTTTTTTATCCGTTCAAACAAAAACAATTGTTCTGTTCTATGGGTACAAAATTCTATATTGACTGGAAAAAAAACGGTTAATAGAAGGTTAATGATGGGTTAATATCTTTTCTGTCATAAAATTACCAGCTTCTGATAAAGAAATGAAACTGTTTTTGAAGATTCAAAACTATGGTTAACGGAAGGTTAATAATAAAATAATCATTCCCGGAACATGGCTAAAGTTTTATCTTTGTTTTAATGATAGCCAAAAGTAAAATTCTGATTTCGGTTTTTGCCGCTCTGTTCCTGCTTTTACTGGGAATTCAGGTTTATTTTATGTATAAAACCTATCAGGTAAAAGAGAGAGACATCTACAGATCCGTGAATGACGGGCTTACCAATTACACAGACGATCTTGAAGATATACAGGAAGTAAAAGAAAGGAATGATGACTCTCTTCAGGAAATCATCATACAGTATCATAATAAGGAGATCAGCAAAAAAGATTTTCTCCGCTATTTCATAGAAAACAGGAAATCTGCCAGAGAAAGACTGATTCATTATATTGACAGCCGTTATCAGAAAGACGGTTACGAAATTTCGGCCAGAATAAGATATCTTTCTATTGTACATCTTCCGGACAGTTCAAAAGTAATTACCGAACCTATTGTTATTTTTGAGACAAAAGACAAGATCAAAAAGCCGCGTATTGCGAGTATCGGAAGCTGGGAAACCTCCAGTACCAAAAGAAATGATTCGGATAAGGGGCATATTGAAAAAAAGAATACTTTTCTTGTTAAAACCCAGACCGATTTTGAGATCAGAAATATAAAAAGTATCGTTTTCAAGGAGCTTACTTTATTGATTATATGCTGTATTATTCTTCTTTCGGGAGTTCTTCTGCTTTATATTTTCACGATCAGAAATCTTATTCAGCAGCAGAAGCAGGTGGAAGTTCTCCACAGCATTGTGGATAACATTTCGCATGAATTTAAAACGCCTATTGCCACTTTAAAAATAGCTTCCAAAGCATTAAAAAAGGAATGGAATCCCGATACGCTGCCTCTTATAGACAGACAGATTTCCAGGCTCGAAAGTCTGATGCTTCAACTTCATAAGGATGAAATTCCGGATGAAATGACTGCTATACAACCTGAGAACTGGAACTTTTTTATTCATGATCTTTCCGTTACTTACCCAAATTGTGATTTTAACCTCGAAAACACCGTTTCACAAAAACTTCCTTTTGATAAAAACCTGATGGAAACAGTCATTAAAAACCTTTGTGAAAACAGTGTGAAATATGGAGCATCGGTTATTACAATACATATCCGCAACAATTCTCAACAATTGGAAATTGAAGTTGCCGACAACGGTCAGGGCATGGAGGCTAAAGAACTGAATACTATTTTTGAAAAATTCTACAGAATACAGAATAACAATATTCACAATAGCAAAGGACTGGGACTGGGACTTTATTTCGTAAAAAAAATTATTACCAGTTATGGTGGTAAAACAGAGGTTTCCAGTCAGCTTCATACAGGCAGTACTTTTAAAATATCAATTCCTTATGAAAACTAAAATCCTTCTGGCAGAAGACGATCCGGATTTCGGAATGATTCTTAAACAATATCTTGAACTGGAAGATTTTGAAGTCAGCTGGTTTCAGAATCCGGAAGATATCGTACCATTGTTTCAGGCTGATTTTCCCTTTCAGATAGGAATTCTGGATGTGATGATGCCCAATATTGATGGCTTTTCTCTGGCGAAAATGATCATTAAGGAAAGAAGTAATTTCCCTTTATTATTTTTAACGGCTAAAAATCAAAAAATAGACCGATTGACCGGATTGAAAATAGGTGCCGACGATTATATTTCCAAGCCTTGCGACCCTGAAGAACTTGTTTTACGAATTAAAAATATTCTGAAAAGAACACTTCCCGCCGTTACGGAAAGCCAAATAAAAATAGGAGAGTTTTCACTGGATACTACCAAACTTCTGTTGTCACATCCTGACGGGAATACCCGATTGACCATACGGGAACAGGAATTACTGCTGTACCTTCTGAAACACAACCGGACGATCATCACCAGAGATAATATTCTTGATAATCTCTGGGAAACCAATGATTATTTTACCGGAAGAAGTCTTGATGTGTTTATCAGCAGGCTTCGTAAATATTTCATCCATGATCCCCAAATAAAAATCCAATCCCTGAGAGGAATTGGATTTGAAATTGATTTTCCAACCAATTGATTTTTATAGGGAAAGATTCACGATCACCGGAAAATGGTCTGACGGATACAAAAGATTTTCTCTTCTGTCATTGATATGTCTGTGAGATCTGATCTTAAAGCCTTGTGTAAAAATATAATCGATTCGGTCTTTCGGGACTGTATTGACATCAAAAGCGGTGAAAGTTCCTACAGGGCCGTAATGCTTCGTCTCTGAATGATAGAAAGTATCTTTCATATTCTGGGAAAGAATTTTAATCGGTTCTGAATCATCTGTCAGGTTAAAATCTCCGCTCAGCGTTACCGGAAGGTTTTTTGGATTCAGTTCTTTGATTTTTTTCAGAATCAGTTCCGAAGATTTTACTCTTGCCACATTTCCTACATGATCAAAATGAAGATTCATTGCCAGGAATTTTTTCTTCGATTTTTTATCTTTAAATATGGCGTAAGTACAGATTCTGTTCAGTGCAGCATCCCAGCCTTTTGACGGTTTTTCCGGAGTTTCAGATAACCAGAATGTTCCTGATTTTACTGCTTCAAGTCTGTTTGTGTCATAAAAGATGGCAGAAAACTCTCCTTTCTCTTTGCCGTCATCTCTTCCTACTCCTATATAATCATAGTTTTTTAATCCTGATTTAATATCTTTCATCTGTTCCGGAAGCGCTTCCTGTACTCCGAAATAATCAGGATGATAATACGTCAGTAAATCGGCAACATCCTGCTTTCTTTTTGGCCAGGCATTGTCTTTATCCGACTCTACATTCAGTCTGATATTAAAACTCATTACGGTAAGGTCCTGTGAAAATCCCAATGCAAAAAACATCAGAAACACCATTGAAAATCTGAAATTCATATGTTATTTTATCATTAAGAGACAAAAATAAAACTTCTCTGCGACAGAAAAGCTTTATTGATGTGATTATATTGTTAAATTATCTTTTTCTTCTTCTACAGATATAAAATATTCCTGAAATTCAGACACTGAAACCGGCAGCTGACTTTCAAGTTTTACAATTCCCAGGGTTTTATAGTGTGAGGCCAGTTTTATGCCTTTAGTTTTGAGAAGAGCTTCAAGCCTTTTAAAATTTATATCTTTCTTTAAAACTGCGAGATAAGTGATCATAGGCATACCTGTATTAAACCATTTCCAATATCTCTGTATTTTATCCCTTCAACAGGTCTTGCTTTGTTTTCAATCAGTTCCCAGATCTCTTTTGCCGATTTATCGGGAAACTGTTCCATATACAACGCTGCAAGCCCTGAAACATGCGGTGCGGCCATACTGGTACCACTCATTGTATAGTACAGGTTATTTTTGTTCTTCGCATTTTTAGGATAGGAACTGATAATATCTACTCCGGGAGCACAGACATTGATGTTTCCGCCTGTAGATGGATTAAGACCTGCGTTTGAAAATCTGGCGATCTTCATTTGTCCGTCAATAGCTCCAACAGCCATGATCGATTTTGAATTGGCCGGCATTGAAACAGGTTGTGGAATCTGTGGTCTGTTGCTATCATTTCCTGCTGCTGCGATAATAAGGCAGTTATTTTCCAGTGCTCTTTCTCCAATGGTTTCAAAAAGAACAGACGGCTGATCATCAAACTTCACAGGAGAAGCTAGTGAAAGAGACAATATTCTGAATTTCTTCGAAATGGCCCAGTCTATCGCATCAATGACACTGCTGGTAGTTCCTCTTCCATTATCTGCGAGTACTTTTGCTATTTTCAGGTTGCAATCCTTAGCTATTCCGTAACGTCTTCCGTTATCACTTCTTGTATTTCCTGCAGCCACTCCTGCACAGTGGGTACCATGTCCGTTTGGATCTCTGTTCCAGTCCTCACCATCTATGAAAGATTTCCCTTCAATCACTTCGGCGGAAAAATCCGGATGGGAAATTTCAAGTCCGGTATCAAGAATGCATACATCAATACCTTTTCCTGTATAGCTGGCATTTTCCAGTCCGATCGCTTTTAATCCCCATTCCATTTCAATGAATGATTTTTGAGGTAAAGGTTTGCTGGTAATATATTTTTCAAGTTCTGAGATTTTTTCTGCAAGCCCGGCCGACTGCTTTTTAAGCTCATTAATCAATTGCAATTCATCTGCAGGAAAAAATTCCCTTTCTTTTTCGTAGTATACAATAGAATTGGATTCATCTTTCACAGCACTTTTCAATTGGTCTTCATCCATATTTTCCACCACCAGAACACCAAGATTTTTGTAAAGTACACCATTGTCCTGATCAATGATTTCATAGGAACGATTTTCTTTCGATAGAAATTCTGAAGAGGTGATACTCACTTCCAGCTCTTTCTCAATTTTTTTGAGTGCATTTTTCTGCTGGTTCTGTAGCAGAACAATATATCTTCCGGTTTCCATAATGATCTTTTTTAAATTAACTTCAGAAATATCTTTTCGAGAATAAGAAAAATATCCTCCGGAATAATGGTCAGTCTGAGCTTTTTATTAATTCCTGATATCGCTGTATTCTGTTCAGCCAGTGAAGTCCAGAAACGTTCAATTTTAGGCACGGAATTCATGTCCTTCAGCTTTTCATCATCCAGAATACCATTTTGATATAATGAGACAATGATTCCTGAAATAAGTTCTTCCGCCTCATCAAGTTTTTTATTTTCCCTGGCATATATTTCCATCAGAATATCATAAATACTTTCCATTCCGTTAAATGAGAATCCTGCAAGCATTTCTCTTCTTCCCGTCATTATTTTTTCCATTTTAATAGGATTAAAGCCTCTTTTAACGGTAGAAATCATATTCATTACCTTCAGCACTTCAGATTCATGACTGGTGTTTCCTTTGGTACGGAAATACTCCAGAACCTCGTTGAGAAACGCATCGAACCGGGCATCAAAGTCAAATGATTTTGACAGGTATAAAGCCTGAACTTCATTGAACTGTTCCAGCAGTTCTTTGATTTTCTGTACCGTAAAGTGAATAAGTTCCTGCATTACTCAAAAGTTATCTGTTCTATTTCGTTGCCGTCTTTATCTTTGTAAGACACAATTCTGATTCCTTCCTCCTCCATTTCCACATGCAGGTTGATGAATAATTTGTCTTTATCTTCTGCCGCACTTGTATTGGGATCTATGTAAATGCTGTTCAGCTTTGCATTCACCAGCGTATATTTATTCAGCAGAACTTTTGAAAAAATTTCTTTCAGTTCATCGGTTTCTTCTTCTGTTCCTTCCTGCGGTCTGAAGATCCCTGAATTTAAAAGCTGCATTTTATTTCTGAGATCCAGCTTGAGCACTTCATTGGCAGGAAGTTTCCCGAATTTCTGATCATTCTTTTCCAGCTTGCTGAACAGGGTTCTGAATTCTTCAGTCTGAAGCTGTCTTTTGCTGATTTCGGGAATATTAAATTTCTTCTCCCTATTCACCAGACGGATTCTTTCATTTATTTCTGTCACAAACTGATCTTCATTCAGTTTAAAATTATATTTGGGATCTGAATCGATATCCGTAATTTTAATCGGAATGTCCATCTTTACACTAGGCAGAGCATAGCGCGGAACCTTGAAATACTTAAGATATTCATGGCGGGCATATTCTTTGGCAATAAGAACCGCATTCTCATCTGCTTTTTTACGAGCCTGAATTATCTCGTTGTTGAGATAATCCAGGTAATCTGATAGTTTTATCATCTTTCGTAAAATCTTTTACTGTGAAAGAAGTCCAAGCACTTTTTCAAGCCCTGCAGGCATTTCGTCATTGGTTGCACGCACTTTTACCCCAAGAGAATATTCTTTTTCCACTTTGATTCCTGTACTGGAAGTTCTCTTATAGGATACATCCACTTTGAATTTCACAGGTCCCCATCCACCGGATACTCCGGCATTGATCCCGAATTCATCACTTACGTCTTTTGTGTATGTAGAATTAAGTTTCACATTAAAGTCTACTTCACAGGTCTCAATTCTGAAGCTCGGAACATTCAGCAAAGCAATAAAAGGCACTGAAATTTCCACGTCGTTCGGAATCATTTTAGGGTTGGTGGCACTTACCGGCTCATCTTCTTTAAAATCCGGGTTCGGAATATTTTTTTTGTATTTGAATTCTGCCATTCTCAGTTTTTTAGGACTGGCAGCATTGGCCGGATCTGTAAGTTCGAACCCGACTTCGTTGATGAAATTAACGGTGGCAATTGAGGCATTGGACTGTGCTTTTACACAAGCATCCAAAGGTCCGCCAATAATCGTTGCAAAGTCGATGCTTCCCAATTCTGCTGCAAAATCTGCATTGGCAGCATCTGAAGTTCTGAAGATCTCTTCATCGGCAGCCATTCTACCGGCAATCAGTTTCATGATCTCAGAAGAGGCACCGGAAAAAGATTTTTCCCACTTTTCATCATAATTCTTTTTGAACTCGTCTACAATGGCTAACAATTCCTTATTCGTCAATGAACTCAGTTCTGAAGTTTCAATTCCTGACACTTTTTCATAGACTGCCGGAGTCAATATTTTTTCTACTCCCGATAAAAGGTCGATTAACTCATTTTTTGTTTTTTTGGCGTGGCTTGCTTCAAGCACCGATTTTAATGTTTCCATGTTTTTTGTTTTTGATTAATATTGTGGGACAAAATTAGATCACCGGCCTTCAAAACATTTCAGGAGAACCCCTCTACTTGTTCAGGAAAAACACCCTAAAAAATAAAAAGCCTGAACTTACGGTGGTAAGCTCAGGCTTTTGTAATATATAGCAAATATTTATTTTATAGACGCAAAGATCATATTAACTATTATTATTTTTAAGTAAGCTGAGAAAGCAACAAGTTGCTGATGAAGCTGCATGGATATGCTTACGCTTAGACAGTGAAATGAAGAATCCAGGTTTTATGTGAGATTCTTCCTTCGTCAGAATGACAATGGCGTAAAATTGTATATAGTCGCCAATTAAATAAATTCACCTTTTCTATGCCGGCTTTTTGCTGTTATTTTCCAGATTGACATCCGGAACAACAGAATTCGGATCCAGTTTCACCTCATCAATTTCCTTGCTGGATTCTACCTTGAATGTCCATTCAGTATTTCTTTTCCAAACTTCAACAGGAATTTTTACCATCTGTGTTGTTCCGTCTTTGAATCTGATTTGTACAGTTGTTGGCATTGGCAGCTGGCCAATATTTTCAACCGTAATCTGAACGCCGTTTTTAAAGTCTCCGTTGACATATTGTACGTTTTTAACAGCCTGATCAATTTTCCATTTATTAAAGAACCATCCTCTCCAGAACCAGTTCAGTTCTTCTCCGGAAACATTTTCCATTGTGTGGAAGAAATCCCATGGTGTCGGATGTTTGAATGCCCAGCGATCTATATAGGTTCTGAATGCTTTGTCAAACTTTTCAGGTCCGAGAATTGCTTCTCTTAAAACATCTAATCCTGTTCCCGGTTTATAGTAAGCCAACGCTCCGATACTTCTTTCTTTCATATTATCAGGACCTACCATTACAGGCTCCAGACTGTCAGTCAGCAAATACATTCCTGATCTTGCCAGATTCGGTTTACGGTAATATTCTCCTTTATTAAAAGCTTCGGTGGAAAGTCCGTTGATAAAAGTATTAAATCCTTCATCCATCCATGCAAATAATCTTTCATTAGATCCTACGATCATAGGGAACCAGTTGTGTCCGAACTCGTGGTCGGTAACGCCCCAAAGATCTTCCCCTTTGGAATCCATATGACAGAAAACAATTCCCGGATATTCCATTCCACCTTCGTTTCCTGCTACATTGGTGGCAGCCGGATAGGTGTATTCATACCATTTTTTTGAATAATGTTCTATGGCCGCTTTCGTATATTCTGTAGATCTTCCCCATGCTTTTTCACCAGCACTTTCTACTGGATAAGCAGAAATAGCTAAAGATTTCTTTCCACTGGGTAAATTGATTTTTGCTGCATCTAAAATAAATCCTGCAGATGATGCCCATGCAAAATCTCTTGTCTGATTAATTTTAAATTTCCAGGTCTTTGTTCCTGAAGTTTTATTTTTACCGATTTCAGACTCAGGGCGGATCATTACCGTTTTATCACTGTTTCTTGCCTCATCCCATCTGTTGATTTCTTCTTTGCTGTACACTTCTTTCTCATTCAGAAGTTCTCCGGATGCTACGACATAATGACTGGCAGGAACAGTAATATTGGCTGTAATATTTCCATATTCTAAATAAAACTCTGAAGCTCCAAGGTAAGGAAGCGTATTCCATCCCATCACATCATCATACACGCACATTCTCGGATACCACTGTGCGATGGTAAATATCTTACCGTTTTTAGTATCCTGAACTCCCATTCTATCTGAACCATACTCAGGAGAAATAAAAGAATATTCTATTTCTATCTTTGCCACACCTCCATTGGCTTTCAGCTCTTTGGGAAGATCAATCTGCATTCTTGTATCGGTAACGGTGTATTTTACATCTTTCTTACCATCCAGTTTGACTGATTTAATGGTATATCCACCGTTAAATTCTTCACCATGAGCTCCGTTTCTGCTCCCGGAGAGCGGAACTACTCCATTTCCTCTGGAATCTTTTGCAAACAGATTCTGATCCAGCTGCAGCCAGAGAAAACCTAATTTGTCAGGACTGTTGTTGGTATAGGTAATCTGGGCTGTACCGGTAATTTCTTTTTTATCTTCATTCAGGCTGACGTTCAAATGATAATCTGCTGAATTCTGCCAGTAAGCATGTCCCGGCTGTCCGCTTGCAGAACGGGTAGCTGTGCCTGTCTGCGGATAAAAGAACGGCTTAAATGCTTCTACATAATCGTATTTCGGAGTTTGCTGTGCATATGCAGATCCTGAAAAGAGGACAACTGCAAGCGTCGAAACAAGGGTTGGAAGTTTAAAATTCATTTGAAAAAGTATTATTTAGTGTATAGGTAAAAAAAACTCCCGGATTTGTTACACATCCGGGAGTTTTTTTAATATAAGTTTAATTTAATTCGATTTTTTGGCTTTAATCATTGCTTCCAAAGCATCCCACATTTCTTTAGGAATTGCTTCAAGCATATTGAATTCTCCGGCTCCCTGAAGCCATTCTCCACCATCAATAGTTACCACTTCCCCATTCATATACGCTGAATAATCGGAAACCAGATAAGCCGCAAGGTTGGCAAGCTCCTGATGTTCTCCCACTCTTCTCAACGGAACTTTTTTCTTCATATCAAATTTCTCCTGCAGATCCCCGGGAAGAAGTCTGTCCCAAGCTCCTTTCGTAGGGAAAGGTCCTGGTGCAATAGCATTGAAACGGATTCCGTATTTTGCCCATTCAACCGCTAATGATCTGGTCATCGCCAGCACTCCTGCTTTTGCACAGGCAGACGGTACAACATAGGCTGAACCTGTCCATGCGTAAGTGGTTACGATATTCAGTACTGTTCCGGGAGTTTTAGAATCTATCCAGTGTTTTCCTACGGAAAGGGTACAGTTTTTCGTTCCTTTTAAAACAATATCGAGAATGGAGTCAAAAGCAGAGTGAGTCAGTTTTTCTGTGGGAGAAATGAAGTTTCCGGCTGCATTATTCAACAAAATATCAATCTTTCCGAATTCTTTCAGAGTTGCTTCTTTCATGGCTTCCACCTCATCCCAGTTTCTTACATCACAAGCTACACAAAGCACCTTGCCTCCTGTTTCCTCTTCCAGATCCTTAGCTGTTCCCTGTAATTTTTCCAGGTTTCTGGAAGTGATCACTACTTTGGCGCCCAGTTCAAGAAAGTATTTAGTCATCGCTTTTCCAAGACCGCTCCCGCCTCCTGTAACAATCGCTACTTTATCTTTTAGTGCACCTTCGCGCAGCATAGGTTGTGTATATAGACTCATAAAATATTTTTTCTTAAAAATAATAAATATTGAAATGCAATCCTGTAAAATAGGTTGATAAATAATGCTACAAATAATTATTCTTCACATAGAAGCTCTCTCAACTTTTACATTCATGATTTTTAACCCCAAAAGACATAAAAGTTTTAAATCCTTAAGTTTTTAGAGCCAAGCTCTATGTAAATAAGTACATCAAAGATTTTCATCTTATTTGAACTTTTCTCCGGCATTATTTTAAACTTACTTAAGCGGACAAAATGAAAGCTTTTGTGCCTTTTGCGGTTTCATAAAGATTAGGCGCCTTTATAAATAAACTATTCAAAAAAGAAAATAGCCTGATAACAATTACCAGGCTATTTCTATTTGTTAAAACGATATATTAAGAAGCTACCACTCCTTTGAAAGAAAGTGTTTTAGGAGTTTTGCTGTCGCTGGTAGTAACATTTACTGTCTTCATAAATGGCCCTACTGTTGCTGCGTTATAGCTGGCTTCCACAAATCCTTTTTTTCCTGGCTGGATAGGAGTTTTTGTGTAATCAGCAGTTGTACATCCGCATGAAGGAGCTACATTCTGAATAATGATTGGTTTTGAACTTGTGTTTGTAAATTCAAATCTGATCAATTTTGGTTTACCCTGAGGAATATTTCCTACATCGATAGATTCTGATTTCCATTTAATAGCATCAGCAACCATTTTTACGATAGATGGAGCATCTGTTGTCAATACATTCGCATAAAACGGAGAGAACGCCAACACGGCTAAAAGAGCTGTAATTTTTAATTTTTTCATGAGTATATATTTTAATATTTGAAACTGACTATGTTCTTCTATATGACAAATGTAAAGCAGACAATGATTATGGCTTGTTAACCGCTGTCTAACATTTGTTAATGAGTTGTTAATAGTAAAAGATAAATAGATATTTTTGGATAATATTGTTTCAGGAAATGAAAATAAAAAGACTCAATATTATTATCACGCTGGGATTCGTCGCTATTATCGGAATTTTAATAGCACAATTGATGTGGACGATACAGGCTTATAATCTTGAAGATAAAAAGTTTAACCAAAAGGTCAATATTGCCTTAATGGAAGTCGCAGAAAAACTCTCAGGAGGAAAGACATCCTACACCGAAAATCCTGTACAGAATATTGCCAATGACTATTATGTGGTTAATATCAACAATGAATTTCACCCTGTTGTGCTTGAATATTATCTGAAGACAGAATTTACCCGCTTTCAGATCAATACAGATTACGTGTATGCATTATACAATTGCCACAGCGATAAAATGGTATATGGAAAGTATATGACGACCCATCAGGAAAGCCCAGGCAATAAGATCATTAATTTTCCGAAGCATAAAAATCTGATCTACTATTTTTCCATACGATTTCCTGATAAAACCACTTACCTGATCAGTTCATTAAGATTCTGGTATCTCCTTACATTTGCCCTTATCATCATCCTTTTGGTGTATGTATATTCTATTTATACGATCATTCAGCAGAAGAAGTTCTCGGAGCTGCAGCGTGATTTTATCAATAATATGACTCATGAGTTTAAAACACCTTTATCCTCCATCCTGTTAGCATCAGAAGCGCTTAATAAACAGGAACTGGTACAGGATAATTCCAAACTGCAGACCTATACATCCATTATCATCAATCAAAGCCACAAGCTCAATAGCCACATTGAGAAAATATTGAATATTGCGAAGAACGATGCAGCCGGACTATCATTAAAACCTCAAAAAATCCTGTTACAACCTTTTATTCAAGAGATTGCAGATAATATACAGCACAAAAATAAAGATCTCAGCATCGAAATCGATATTGAAAACAGTACTTCGGTAATGGCAGATGAATTTCACTTTACGAATATCATTTACAACCTGCTGGATAATTCCATCAAGTATTGTGAAACAAAGCCTGTGATTAAAATTTCAGCTTATAAAGATTCAAAAGGCTTATATTTAAAGTTTAAAGACAACGGAATGGGAATTCCTGCTAAAAATATTCCTCATATTTTTGAAAAGTTTTATCGGGTACATACCAAAAGAAGTGAAGAAGTAAATGGTTTCGGACTGGGATTATTTTATGTAAAAAAAGTAGTTCAGCAGCATCATTGGAAAATTTCTGTAGAGAATAATGAAGACAAAGGAATTACTACAACGCTCTTCTTTCCGTTTTCAAATTAATCATGTGTAAGTATGGAGAAATCTAAAATTTTATATGCCGAAGATGATAAAACAATAGCTTTTCTGGTAGAAGACAGTCTGGAAAGTTATTATGATATCAGCTGTTATTCTGATGGAGAATCTGCGTTGGAAGCATTTAACAGCCAGGATTTTGATATCTGCCTTCTGGATATTATGATGCCTGGCATGAACGGATTTGAGGTGGCACAGCGAATCCGCAGTAAAAATGCTGAGGTTCCGATTATTTTTATCTCTGCAAAAGCTTTAAAAGAAGATAGAATTAAAGGGCTTAAAATTGGAGCTGATGATTATCTGGTAAAACCGTTCAGTATTGAAGAACTGATGTTGAAAATTGAAGTTTTTCTGAAACGCACTAAGAAATCGGATACTTCCCCTCTACAATATAAAGTGGGCAAATATGATTTTGATCCAAAAAATTACACCCTGAAAGGTGCGGAAAACAATATTACCCTTACCCAAAGAGAATCTGATCTTCTTTTATATTTTATCCGCCATAAAAATCTGGTGGTTAAAAGGCAGGAAATTCTAAAGGCCATCTGGGGTGATGATGATTATTTTATGGGACGAAGCCTCGATGTTTTTATTTCCCGGCTGAGGAAGGTACTGGCTGCAGAACAGAACATTTTAATAGAAAACCTTCATGGAATAGGTTTCCGTTTTTCTGAAAAAGAGTAAATAGCCCTTAACTAATTTAAAACACAACAGAAAATGATGATTTTAATTAATTTTAAACTTTGAAAAATTGTCATTAATGAAAAATCGCAAGTCTATTGTTTTTCTTTCTCTAGCATTTTTAAGTGCAAACTTTCATGCCCAAAAATTTGAAAAATTAATACAATATGTCAATCCTCTGATCGGAACTGAAAAGATGGGACATACGTATCCGGGAGCCACCGTTCCTTTTGGTGCCGTACAGCTAAGCCCAGAAACAGATACCATTTCCTATGAACTTAACGGAAAATACAACGGTGAGGTATATAAATACTGCGCCGGCTACCGTTATGAAGATAAAACCATAGTGGGATTCAGCTCTACCCATTTCAGCGGTACAGGACACTCTGATCTCGGAGATTTTCTGGTAATGCCTACCGTGGGAAAACTTCAATTAAACCCTGGAACAGCAGCTAATCCTGAAAGCGGTTACAGAAGCAGATTTTCACACCAGAACGAAACTGCAGAAGCCGGATATTATAAAGTAAAACTGGATGACCACAATATTCTGGCAGAGCTGACAGCAACTCCAAGAGTGGGAATTCACCGTTATACTTTCCCAAAATCTGACCAGACTCACATTATTCTGGATCTGATGGCCGGCATTTACAATTATGACGGAAAAAATGTATGGACATACGTTCGTGTAGAAAACGGAAATACCATCACAGGTTATCGGCAGACCAACGGCTGGGCAAGAACCAGAACGGTTTATTTCGCCATGAAGTTTTCAAAACCTTTTAAATCTTACGGTCAGCAAAACTATGATGAAAAACAGGTTTACAAAGGATTCTGGAGAAAATTCGACCAAAATAAAAACTTTCCGGAGATTGCAGGAAAGAACCTGAAAATGTATTTTGATTTTGATACCAATGAAAATGAAGCGATTGAAGTAAAATTGGCCATTTCTCCGGTAAGCCAGACCAATGCTCTGGAAAATCTGGAAAAAGAAACCGGGAATATGACTTTTGATCAGGTTAAAGCTATAGCCCAGGACAACTGGAACAAGGAATTAAATAAAATTGTCATCAAAGGTTCTGATACGGAAAAGACTAACTTCTATACAGCAATGTACCACACCTTTATCAATCCCACCACTTATATGGACGTCAATGGAGAATATAAAGGACTGGATCAGAATGTTCATAAAGCAGATGGCTTTACCCATTATACAACCTTCTCTCTGTGGGATACTTACCGCACGCTTCATCCTTTCTTTAATATCATTCAGCCTAAACGGAATGGTGACATGGTAAAATCTATGATGGCTCATTACAATCAATTCTCAATGAAAATGCTGCCGATCTGGTCTCATTATGCCAATGACAACTGGTGTATGAGCGGTTATCACAGTGTAAGTGTTGTTGCTGATGCTATTATTAAAGGAAATTATACAGGTGATCCTGAAGAAGCCTTAAAAGCATGTATAGAAACAGCAAACAAAAGAGATTACGAAGGTATAGGACAGTATATTGATCTTGGATATATTCCGGCTGAGAAAAATGGAACATCAGTTTCCAATACATTAGAATATGCCTATGATGACTGGGCGATTGCTCAACTGGCAAAGCATTTAAACAAAACAGATATTTACAATCAGTTTATTAGACGGTCTGAAAACTGGAAAAATAATTTTGACAAAACTATCGGTTTTATGCGCCCACGTCTGGCAGATGGAAGTTTTAAGAAAGATTTTGATGTATTAAGTACCCATGGGCAGGGCTTTATTGAAGGGAATTCATGGAACTACAGTTTCTTTGTCCCGCAAAATCCCGATGAACTGATCACGATGATGGGCGGAAAGAAAAAATTTGCATCCAAACTGGATGAGCTGTTCACCATGCATTTACCTGATGAATTCTTTGCAGACACTGAAGATATTACCCGTGAAGGAATTATTGGTGGATATGTTCACGGAAATGAACCGGCTCACCATGTTGCGTATTTTTATAACTGGGCAGGACAGCCGTGGAAAGCACAGGCACAGATCCGCCGTATTCTGGAAATGCAGTATAAAGCAACACCGGACGGACTGGGCGGAAATGATGATGCCGGACAAATGAGTGCATGGTATATTCTGAGCTCATTAGGTTTCTATCCTGTAGCTCCTGGATCAGAAAACTATTCTATCGGAAGCCCGGCGATTGATCATGCTGTACTGAATCTGGAAAACGGAAAAACTTTTGAAATTGAAGCGATCAACCAAAGTCCGGAAAATGTGTATGTTCAGAAAGTTCTTTTGAATGGAAAAGAGATCAAAAACTTTACATTGAAGCATTCTGAGATCATGAACAGTGGGAAGTTGACATTTTATATGGGAAATAAGGCGAAAAAGTAAAAAGGCGAATGAGCTGGAATTTGAACATTCACAGTCTTTTAATTAAATAAGTTTTGGCTCTAAAGCCAATGGAAGGTTAAATATAAAGTGAGCGGGCTAAAGCCCGCTCCTATTGATTATTTTCCTGAACATTTTTCGTTGTATAATTTAGTTCCTTCTGTTTGCTCCAGATCCTTCAATCTTTTTAATGCTGTGCAAGCAACATCTGTTTTGTTTTGTGCTGTTGCAATTGAAGCAATGTTGTACAATGCTTCTGTATTTGTATTATCGTCTTCATGAGCCTTATTGAAGAAGTAAACTGCGTTATCAAATTTTTGACTGTTAATGGCTTTTAAACCCTTATTAAAATTTTCTACAGACACAAACTTATCTTTTATTCTCACTACAGTTTTTTCATCTTTTTCAAAAGAAACTTTGCCAAAAAAAGCAATACTACCGGCATCACCATCTTCTAATTTAACGTTGAGGTAGTACGGAATAATAATTTTTTCAAAGCTCTCAAAACCTGTCAGATCCCATACTTTATAATCTTTTTCCAGCGCTGTTTTGAAAAATTCAATAGCTGTCTGATTATCTTTAGTCTGCTTTTTAGAGTCCACTGTTACTTCAACTTTTTGTTTTTTAGGAAAAATTCTGATTTCTCCTACTGTCTCAAAATTCAGAGTATATTTCTTTTTAGAATAACTTTCAAGAAGTTCAAAATTTATTCCTCTTTTTAATGATGGCATTGCGTTTCGGGAAGTAATTACAATCGAATCGCCAGTTGCTTTATCCGTAAAATCTTTCAAAACCTCAGAGGTTTTTACAAACCATCTCTTTCTTATTTTATCAGGAAAAGTAACACCTTCTGGTTTTTCTATAACAATTAATGAATCGGATGTCAACTTTTCAATTTCATAAATTGGCTTATCAGCTATCCTTATTACATTTTTTTCGATCTTAACATTCACACAACTTTTCCTCTCCAAATACCAAGGATCAATATATTCACAAAGGTTATTCCCATTAATTTTCCATAGTAAAAAACTGGATGGTTTTTGAAATAAATCCCTGCTTCCATCTAACATGCTGGATTTTACACTTGTCCATGACGAATTTGAAAGTAACCCTGTATTTATTTGTGAACTAAATTGCAAAGAAATTGATAGAAATAACAATAAAAAGAGTTTGTACATAGGTATTAATTATTTTTTGCGCGAAGCTACATAAATTTAAAATATCTTGAAACTTAAAAGAGTGTCTAGCTAATCATTCGCCAATCTTTAATAATCTTCCAGCTTAGTTTTGGCTGAAGCCAATGGAAGGTTAAATATAAAGTGAGCGGGCTAAAGCCCGCTCCTATTGAATTATAATAATCTCAGATTAATCTCTAGGTTCAAAAAGTAGTCTCTCTCCAAATTTCTCTTCTGCAATTGTACCATTGTTATACACCAAATGACCATTGACAAAAGTATGGGTAACCTTAGAGTGAAAATTCATCCCTTCCAGTGGGCTCCAGCCACACTTGTAGAGTAGATTGTCTTTGGAAACCGTCCAATCCTGATTTAAATCTACCAAAACAAGATCTGCTTTATATCCTTCTCTTACAAAACCTCTTTTTTCAACTTTGAAAAGAATCGCAGGATTATGAGCCATCTTTTCAACGATTTTCTCAAGGGATATTTTACCGTTTTTATAGTTTTCAAGCATTACAATCAATGAATGCTGTACCAAAGGTGCACCAGACGGACATTTTGTATATACATTATTCTTCTCTTCTGCCGTATGCGGAGCGTGGTCTGTAGCAATCACATCTATTCTGTCGTCCAGTAATGCTTCCCAAAGGGCATCTTTATCTTTTTGGGTTTTTACAGCAGGATTCCATTTGATGAGGCCTCCTCTTGTTTCATAATCCTCATTGGTAAATGTAAGATGATGAACACATACCTCAGCAGTGATTTTTTTGTCTTTTAGAGGAATATCATTTCGGAAAAGTTCCATTTCCTTTGCTGTTGAAAGGTGGAAAACGTGAAGTCTCGCCCCTGTTTTTTTCGCAAGCTCTATCGCCTTGGATGAAGATTTATAACATGCCTCTTCACTTCTGATCAGGTGGTGGAATTTTACAGGAATATCATCTCCATATTCATCCATATATTTCTGAGTATTGGCTCTGATGGTAGCTTCATCTTCACAGTGCACAGCAATCAGCATTTTGGTATTACTGAAAATGTTTTCCAGAGTTTCAGGATTATCAACCAGCATATTTCCTGTAGATGATCCTAAAAATAACTTGATTCCCGGAACATTTCTAGGGTTCGTTTTCAAAACTTCCTCCAGATTATCATTCGTTCCTCCCATCATAAAACCATAGTTGGCATATGCTTTTTGGGAAGCAATCTCATACTTGTCTGCCAATAGCTCCTGGGTAACAGCGTTTGGAACAGTATTCGGCTGATCAATAAAACTGGTGATCCCTCCGGCAATGGCTGCTCTTGACTCGCTCTCAATATCGCCTTTATGAGTAAGTCCAGGCTCACGGAAATGCACCTGATCATCTATTACCCCGGGAAGAAGATATTTACCTGAACCATCAATAATCTGATCCGCGTCTTCAGAAATGCCGGCAGCTATTTTAGAGATTAAATCATTTTCTATCAGGATATCGCTTTCAAAGACTTTTCCTTCGTTGACGATATTTACATTTTTTATAAGAACTTTCATTTCAATTTATTTCGCCGTAAAATTAAGATTTTAAGTTTTAATTCACCCCAAAATCGCAAAACGAATGCTTAAAGTTTTACATTTGCAAAAAAAAAATTCGACTTTGTATAAGAAACTATTAGGACAGACAGCGGTATATGGACTTAGCTCCGTACTAGTCCGTATTTTTCCATTTATCATTGCACCCATCGTTACAAAGGCTTTCGGACCAGCTGCTTCGTCACCGTTTGTAGACTGGTATTCCATTGCAGGTGTAATTACGGTATTGCTTACACATGGGATGGAAACTTCTTTCTTCCGATTTGCACAAGAGGATAACATTGACAAAAAAACATTGATTTCAACCTGCTCAATGAGTATCATCAGTATGGGGTTAATTTACCTTATTCTGGGATATGTATTCAGATTTCAGCTTGCTGAAGCTTTTGAAACTCCTGATCAGGTCAATTTTCTAATCATATTCTTATTTATTCTCTCATTGGATGCATTTTCCACCATCCCATCTGCTATATTGAGGTTACAAGGAAAACCCTTCAAATATATGCTTTCCAAGGTAGCCGGCTCCCTGGTTTACTTTTTACTGGTTTTATTCTTCATCAGATGGCTTCCTAAACATCCTGAGGGAGTACTTGGGTTAAAATATAATCCTGACTTCGGAGTCGGATATGTTTTCGTTGCCAATCTCATCCAAAGTATTATCACCCTTTTGATTGTAGGAAAAGAATTCTTCAGCTTCAGTATATCCAAATTCGATTTCGGACTGTGGAAAAGAATTATGAACTATTCCTGGCCGGTAATGATTGCAGGACTGGCTGGTATTGTAAATCAGACATTAGACCGACAATTCTTAAAATACCTCCTTCCTGAAGAAGAAGCCCGTCATCAGATTGGAGTATATGGAGCAGTTTACAAGATTGCTACCTTTATTACTGTGTTCAGACAGGCCTATCAATTGGGTATTGAACCTTACTTTTTTTCAAGTTTCAAGAACAAGGATTCTCACAAGACCTATGCCGTACTGATGGATATTTTTGTGGTATGCAGCTGCATCATTTATATGGGACTTATGGTAAATCTTCAATGGATTTCTGAAAAATATTTAAGAAACCCCCTCTACTATGAGGGAATTGAAATCATTCCATTTATCATGCTTGGAGCTCTGTTTCTGGGAATCTACCTTAATCTTTCTATATGGTATAAGTTATCAGACCAGACAAGGGTTGGCTTATATATTTCTGTTATAGGAGCTTGCATCACCATTCTTATCAACTTCCTGTTCATTCCTCAATATGGATATTGGGCAAGTGCCATAGCAGCACTGATTACATTCATGTCTATGATGATCATTTCCTATGTATGGGGACAAAGGCAGTATCCTATTCATTATAATATAGGTAAAATAATGATTTATCTGGGATTTACCATTGTTTGTTCATTGGTTTCTTTCTATTATTTCAGAACTAATTATCTGGTAGGTAATCTATTCCTTATCTTATTCCTGGCTTTGATAGTATTCAAAGAAAAAGCAATAGTATCCAAAATCATAAAAAGATCTTAAACTTTGGTCTTTATTTTGCTTGTAAACAAACCTGTTGTTAATTTAAACAATTATTTAAAAAGATATAAATCATAATCTCTTAAAGGTTTTAATTATTATCTTTAACCTAAATATCAAAAACAACTAATAAAACATCTTTTATACATATAATTTATGAAAATTATTGTCCCTATGGCTGGACGTGGTTCCAGATTACGTCCACATACACTGACAGTTCCAAAACCTCTTATTCCTATTGCAGGAAAACCTATCGTACAGAGATTAGTGGAAGATATTGCTAAAGTTGCAGGAGAAAACATTGAAGAGGTAGCTTTTATCATCGGAGATTTTGGCCCTGAGATCGAAAGATCCCTTATTCAGATTGCTGAAAAGCTGGGAGCAAAAGGAAGTATATATTATCAGAACGATCCTCTTGGAACTGCTCACGCCATCAAATGTGCGGAACAATCTATGCAGGGAGATATCGTTATTGCCTTTGCAGATACTCTTTTCCGTGCAGATTTCCAGTTGGACAAAAATTCTGACGGTGTAATCTGGGTGAAAAGTGTTGAAGATCCATCAGCGTTCGGAGTCGTAAAACTGGATAATTACGGTTTTATTACCGACTTTGTTGAAAAACCAACGACTTACGTTTCAGATCTTGCTATCATTGGTATCTATTATTTCAACAGTGCTGAAAAGCTCATGGAAGAAATCAATTATATCATGGATAATGATATTAAAAACGGCGGCGAATACCAATTAACAACCGCTCTTGAAAACCTCAGAGCTAAAGGTGCCAAGTTTACCCTTGGAAAAGTAAACGACTGGATGGATTGCGGTAACAAAAATGCTACAGTAGAGACCAACAGCAAAATCCTTGAATATGAAAGAGAAGCAATGACTCACTATCCTGCTTCCGCTGTGATTGAAAATTCTTTGATTATTCAGCCTTGCTTTATTGGAGAAAATGTAAAAATCTCCAATTCAAAAGTAGGACCTGGCGTTTCTTTAGGAAACAACACAACTGTTGTGAATTCTAACATTGAAAACTCCCTGATTCAGGAAAACACAAGAATTAATCACGGGAACCTTTCAAATTCTATGATCGGTAATTCCGCACAGTATTTTGGGGTTGCCAGAGAAATATCTTTAGGTG
The DNA here is from genome assembly GCF_050470705.1 of Chryseobacterium sp. NRRL B-14798. NCBI lineage: Bacteria > Pseudomonadati > Bacteroidota > Flavobacteriia > Flavobacteriales > Weeksellaceae > Chryseobacterium > Chryseobacterium sp. NRRL B-14798. The sequence goes on from NZ_JBFLUL010000005.1 coordinate 4,576,651, forward strand.
ATTATTCCGTGTTAGATTTTTTATCTAAATAAGGATAGGAAATATTTAACTTAAACATCATATCATCAGGCCACACAAAATGTTTTGTGTGGTTTGGCGTTAATATTGCAACGTATTTTTTAATTAAAAGATAAATACATGAAAAACTGGATCCCATTTCTTTTATTGCTTCTTGCCTTATCATCCTGTAAGACCCGTAATACTGCCCAAAGTGATACTGATCATACACGGGATAGCATTAATGGTACAAAAAATATAGATAATGGAAATCCAAAAGATGTTAATGAACCGGTGAGAGACAAACTCACGTTTTATGAACATGTATTGATCCCACCCAAATTTGAACAAATCAAAATAGACAGCAAAGTAAGAGTAGAAACAGGAAGCTATGTTCCTACACTGGACGCAACCATCTATATTGAAAATGATAAAAAGGTGTGGATGAATCTGAGAGCTTTGTTCATCAATGCTGCCCGCGGTATTGCCACTCCGGAAGGAATAAAAGGCCAGGATAAAATCAATAAAACCTATATAGATTCCGATTTTGACTACCTTAACAATCTTCTGAACGTTAATTTCATTGATTATAAATCATTGGAAAAGATCCTACTGGGGAGAACTTTTGTAAAAATCAACGACAGACAGTTTGATCTTACTCAAAATGCCCAGGGATTTAAAATGGTCTCCAATACGAACCAGAAAATCGTTACGGATGAAAAAAACAGGGAGTACAAAGTGGCCCTCCAATACGACACCAATTACGATTTGTTAGCCGTGAATTTAAAAGATATTCTTTCATCAGACGAACTCGATGTTTCTTACAGTGACTGGAATGAATACGAAGGAATACGCCTTCCGAAAAATGTTAAAATAATTATAAAAGGCTCAAAATCTAGTCAAATTTTACTGGAAAACACGAAATTTGACTTTTCGAGGATGGAAACACCTTATTCTGTACCATCCAGTTATAAGAAAATTGAGATTAAATGATTAGAAAATTTAGCTTTTTAATAGGTGTTTTGATGTTCGGACTGCACCAGGGACAGCAGACCAAAGAACAGCTGCAGAAGCAGAATGCCGAACTTAAAAAACAAATTGCACAAATAAATACCGATTTAGCCAAAACCAGAAGTGAATCTAAACTTTCCGTAGCCTACCTTTCCAGTGTCAACCAAAAACTGGTGTTAAGAGAAAAGGTTTACAATAATACGCAGAAAGAAAAAAGATTCATTGAGGATGATATTTATTTACGTCAGCTGGAAATCAACCGTCAGAATAAAGAACTGGCAGTTTTAAGAAAAAACTATGCTGAAGTTTTGGTGAATGCTTATAAAAACAAAGGAGTACAGAACAAAGTAACTTTTATTCTTTCTGCTAAAAATTTAGGAGAAGCCATACGAAGAGTTCAGTATCTGAAACAATACTCAGACTATCAGGATAAAAAAGCAGCTGAAATCACAGATGCTGCCAATCTCATCAAAAAGACCATTGCCCAAAAGCAAAATTCTGTAAAAGCGAAAGAATCCCTTTTGATTAACCAGCAGAAAGACCTGGCAACCATCAATGCTGAAAGAGCTCAAAAAGAACAGTTGGTAGCTGAATTCAAGAAAAACGAATCCAAGCTGACTGCTGAACTTAAGCAAAAACAAGTTCAGTCTAAAGCATTGGAAGGACAAATCAGAGCTATTATTGCAGAAGAGATCAGAATTGCAAAAGCTGAAGAAGAAGCCAGAAGAAAGGCAGAAGCAGAAAAAATACGTTTGGCAAAACTGGCTGCTGAAAGAGAAAAAGCAAGAATCGAAGCGGAAGCGAAAGCAAGAGCAGAAGCCCTTGAAAGAGAAAGAAGACTTGCAGAAGCAGAAGCCAAGAGAGCTGCGGAACTTGCTGCAAAAAGAGCTGAAGAAGAAAGGAAGCGTAATGAAGATGCCGCGAGAGCCGAAGCTAACGCAAGAGATGAAGCCAGAAGAGTAGCTGCTAAAAAAGCTTCAGACGAAGCCAATGCAAGAGCTAAAGAAGCTGCAGATAAATTAGCTGCCGCAAGAGCAGCAGAAGCAGCGCTTACAAAAAGAAAAGAAGAAGAGAAAAGGGCAGCAGAGACCAAAGCCATGACAAGCTACGGAGTTTCCACCGCTACAGGAAGCAGTTTTGCAGATAACAGAGGTAGATTAGGCTATCCTGCAGACAGAGCCGGACAAATCACTCACCGTTTCGGAAGACAGCCGCACCCGGTTTTCAAAAATATTACTGAAGAAAACAACGGGATCAAAATTTCTGTTCCTTCAGGTGCACGTGCAAAATCGGTGTTCCCGGGATCAGTATCTTCGGTACTGGCTAATAATGACGGAACCAAGACTGTTATCATCAAACACGGAAGTTATTTTACCATTTATTCCAACTTAGGAAATGTAAGTGTTTCCAAAGGGCAACAGGTTTCATCAGGAACTCCGGTAGGTACGATAGCTCAGGATTTTGATGGTGCTTATACGCTTGATTTCCAAGTATGGAACGGAAGTACACCAGTTGATCCATTAGGTTGGATTTCATATTAAAAAAAGTGTAACTTTGCAAAAATTTTAAGAGATGAATACACTAACAATACTTGCCTTATCTTGGCAGCACATCCTTATCGTAGCAATACTTTTGGTATTACTTTTCGGAGGAAAGAAAATCCCTGAATTAATGAGAGGAGTTGGTTCAGGAATCAAGGAATTTAAAGATGCAGTAAAAGAAGAAGACAAACCAGGTTCTGAAAACAAATCGGCTTCCAACAATAACAATTCTTCCAGCAACTAAAATTCCTTAGAATTAATGAAATTTACTGAGACTGCATGGAAAGTCTTCAATCAAGCTATTGAAGACTATCACGTGTCTGATGACGTTAACACTCTAATTAATAACCCGTTCGAAAAAGATAGTTTGGAACGGATTTTGTATGCAAAGAACTGGATTGATACCGTTCAATGGCATTTGGAAGATATAATTAGAGATGAAAATATTGATCCGGCTGAAGCTCTTCAACTGAAGAGAACAATAGACGCTTCCAATCAAAAAAGAACTGATTTGGTAGAGTATATTGATGGCTGGTTTCTTAATAAGTTTGAAAATATAACTCCTAAACCTGAAGCAAAAATAAATACAGAAACTCCCGCTTGGGCAGTAGACAGGCTATCAATTCTTGCATTAAAGGTTTATCATATGTCGTTAGAAGCTAATAGAGAATCCGCTTCTGAGGAACACAGAAATAACTGCCAGGCTAAACTGGACGTTCTGCTTACTCAGAAAGAAGACCTATCAACTTCTATAGATCAGTTGCTTGCTGATATTGAGAACGGTAACGTTAAGATGAAAGTGTACAAACAAATGAAAATGTACAACGATGAAAGTCTTAACCCAATCCTTTATCAAAAAGGGCAACAAAAATGAAACGACTATTTTTCTTTGGAGTACTTATCATATTAACATCTTCCTGCGCATCGGAGAAGCTTAATCTTTCTCCGTTGTCAAATAATTTTTACAGTGATGCTAAAGGGTCTGATTCAGACAGAAGCTCTAAGAAGAATTTTAATATCAATATCAAACAGAATGTCAATGCTTCTGAAATTTCAAATATGATCTCCACTTTTCCTAAGTTTAAAAACAACGGATTAAATGATGAGATTACCAGTTTGAAATACAGTCTGCAGAATTATTTATATGCTATTGATGCCAGCAATTCTGCCGGAAAAAGCAGAGCCCTTAAAAGCTTCGAAAAATCATACAAAAAAATTCAAAAGCTAAGGCAGAATCTTGACAGAGACGACGATGAAGTTCTTAACAGATATCTGGTACGTTTAAAAACCAATATTTCTGTTATTGAAGATACTTTGCCAGGAAGTTAAAAACTAATTGAACTATCAATGATTAAAATTCAGGCGGAAGCCAATGTTCCCACAGAGCACGGCACTTTCCGAATGATCGCTTTCTCCGAAAACGAAAACGACTGGATGCCGCATATGGCCATCGTTGCTGAAAATACAGATTTTTCAAAACCGGTCAATGTTCGTTTCCATTCAGAATGTATTACTGGAGAAGTTTTCCATTCAAAAAAATGTGAATGCGGCCAACAATTGGATGCTGCAATGAAATATATCCATGAAAACGGTGGGATTATCATCTACCTTCGCCAGGAAGGAAGAAACATCGGGATCATCAATAAACTGAAGGCATACTCCCTGCAGGAAAAAGGTCTGGACACTGTACAGGCTAATCTTGAACTGGGACTTCCTGCAGATGACAGAAACTTTGGCGTAGCCATTGAAATCCTGAATCTATTGGATGTAAAAGATATCAACCTTCTCACCAATAATCCTGAAAAGGTAAAATATGTTGTTGACAGCAATATTCACCTTAATTCAAGAGTCCCATTACAGATTCCTGCCAATGAAATAAGCAAAGGATACCTGCAGACAAAAAAAGATTTCTTTGGACATCTTCTGGATGACAATGATAATTAATTTTCCAAAAGATATAATAAAAAGCTCCAAGAAATATATTTTTTTGGAGCTTTTTAATTACTGAAATTAATAGAACATTCTATTTCTATAACATTTCACCAATTAGTGTATTTTTTATAAAGTTTTATCTTTGCGATGAAATTATAATTTTATGAAAAAAACACTATTTATCATTTCTTCACTTTTTTTCATTGGCTGTGCAAATAGCAATGATATACTTTATTCTCAAGATGAAAACTCACTTCCTAAAAATACTACTGAGCTTTCATTGATATCTAAAAATATGTTAGCTAAGAATGCTACCGAATCAGTTATAATGGATTTATCTTTTACTACTGGTGTCATAAACGAAAATGGGGGATGCTCTTTTACAGATTTAATAAGTCCACAAGGGAGTTATTTTACTTCAACAAAATGTTATGGACCAAATCCAATAGAACAAAATGGATATTTAGTTAGGGGCTATGGAAAGCCACGTCGAGTTCCTAACTACTCAGGCTATTTGTATTGGCATGGTGTTATGCTAAAAGCAGAAAATCGCAGTAAAACAGTTATTTCAACAAGAGGAGATGCAACCATAGTAGACGACCCAATTTCAAATGCAATTTCGATAGAACAATATTTTGAAGAGAATAAAACATATGAAATTATTATAACTTCTAACATATCAGATTACATATATGTTACTAAAAATAACAATCGAGAAAACAGATTAGATGACGACTTATTTAATATTGATAAAAGTGAAGCAGTTCCAACTTTAGCCTTGGAATTATCAGACTCACCACAAATACCTGGAAATGATCCCTGCGCTGAGAGGCCGAATGTTGGACGAAAAGTTGTTGCTGCTAACTACTATAAAACACAAAAGACGGAAAAAACAACCGAATGGAATCGTGAGGACAAAACCTACACTTTTTATTTTTCTACAACAGCACCTAAGAATAGCCTTATCATATATTATTTACCCGAACAATCAGGTGAAAGGCCTGCCAATCATGTTCCTGAGAGTGCATATACAATTGACATTAGAAATGTAAAAATAATAAAAAAACCATTTGATCCAACTCATGTAGTACCACCTAGAGTTACTACGCCAGACCCAGATCTACCATGTGGTTTTAGAGGAGGTTGCTAACCCAATTATTATAAAAAAATCAAAAGCCCCGGAAGATGTTCTCCCGGGACTTTTTTAATTATAAAAAACTGAAAAGATATTTCTAAATTATCTAGTCTTGATTTTAGACTCATCAATATTGTAATACTTAATTACGCTATTGTAGTCTGAATAATCAACTGCAGCAGCTGCTTCACTCTTAGATGTACCTGTTTTTGCAGGAACAATGACAACTCTGAATTTTTTGTTCGTGTAGTATACTGGATTATTATCAAGGTTAACTCCAGTAGTTGATCTCACATCAATTCCTATATCAAACTTACTGAAATCGTATGAGTATTCAACTTTATCAGCACCATTATTAGGATATTCTGTATAGGTAAGTAATTTCCAGATTGGAGAATTATTATTGGTAAGACCTGTCTGTAAATAAATCAGAACTACATCAGATTCAAGTAATGGACTTTTAAATGCATCATCAAAATGATATGTATAGCTATCTTGTTTATTAAATTTCGGAATAATATCATATGCTGTTGAATACGTATCATTATCCTGACCTTGTACCACAACATCATCACTATTATCACAGCTATAAGCAGTAAAACCTACAGCCCCCAGGAATAAGAAAAGAAGTATTTTTTTCATTTTTAGTAAAGTTTAGTTATTATTTATATTGCGTATTCAAATCATATACCAAAAATCTCAAAAACTTTGTTTTCCTCACTTTTTTAATTGTATTTTTGTTCTTATTCAAAAAAGTCATGAAGAAATTATTGTATACTTCACTCTTTATTGCCGCATTGATAAGCCCTAAAGTGAAAGCTCAGTATCAGCCAAAAAATGCTTCCAAGGAAGATGTAAAAAAAGCACAGCAATGGGTTGATAAAACATATAAAAATCTTTCTCAGGATGAAAAACTAGGACAGCTTTTTATTGTGGCATTGTATACCAACAGAGGGGAAGAGTATATCAGCCAGGTAAGAAATATCGTTACGAATGATAAAATAGGCGGTCTGATCTTAATGCAGGATGATGCCGTAAGAGAAATCAATCTTGTTAATGAATTTCAGCAAAAGTCTAAAGTTCCTTTGATGATTGGTATGGATGCTGAATGGGGAATCTACCAGAGAATTGCTACCGCTCACAAATTTCCATGGGCCATGACATTAGGCGCTATCCAGGATAAAAATCTGGTGTATCAGATGGCCGCAAAAATTGCAGAGGATTGCAAAAGAATGGGTATCAACTGGGATTTTGCACCTGTAGTAGATGTTAACACCAACCCTGATAACCCGATTATCGGCAACAGAAGTTTCGGCTCTGAAGTGAATAATGTCATAACATCAGCCCTATCCTACTCCAACGGTCTTCAGGATAATAATATTTTAGCGGCTATAAAACACTTCCCGGGACACGGAGATACCAGTACAGACTCTCACCTTGATCTTCCGGTAGTTCCTCATGGTATTGACAGACTTGACGCTGTGGAACTTGCACCTTTTAAAGCCCTGATGAATAAAGGAATTGGCGGTGTAATGGTTGCTCACTTATATGTTCCAAGCTTAGAATCAGAAAAAGGAATTCCGGCCTCTGTTTCTAAAAACATTATTACAGGAGTACTGAAAGATAAACTGGGTTATAAAGGTTTAATCATTACAGATGCATTAAACATGGCCGCTGTAGCTAATAAATACCAACCGGGCGAACTGGATGCCATGGCCTTTAAAGCGGGAAATGACATTATGCTTTTCTCACAAGGTGTTTCTGAAGGCAAAAAACTGATCCAGAAAGCTATTGATAAAGGAGAAATTTCACAATCCAGAGTAGAGGAAAGTGTGAAAAAAATCCTTTTAACCAAATATTTCCTCGGTCTTACACAATATACACCTAAAAACCCTGAAAATATCAATAAGGATTTAAATAATGATTCTCATATCCAATTGGTACAGAATCTTTACTCCAATGCATTGACTTTACTAAAGGATGAAAAGAAATTACTGCCTCTTACAGGAAAACAGACTTATTATGTTCCTCTTGAAGAAGCTCCTTATCAGACTTTTGCCAACAGATTGGGTAACAATGTTATCATTAAAAAAGCAGGAGAAATTAATACAATTCCAGCTGGTTCTACAGTTATCGTAGGTTTCCATAAGGATAATTCAACAGCTTATAAGCCATATAAAATCTCAGCAGACTCTAAAAAAGTACTTTCTGATCTTACCAAAAATCAAAATGTTATATTGAATGTTTTCGGAAGTGCTTATGCCTTAAAGGATATTGATATTTCAAAAGTTTCAACCGTTCTTGTTTCTTATGAAAACAATGATGATTCGATGAATGCTGCAGCTGATGCTTTAACCGGAAAAACAAAAATCTGGGGAAAACTTCCTGTACTGGTTAACGACAAGTTAAAACCGGGAATGGGTATAGAACTTCCTATGGCAACCTCAACAAAAACCAAATAATACAAAATTAAAACAATAATAATCTAATGAAAATAGGCATACTTTGCTATCCCACCTATGGAGGAAGCGGAATTGTAGCAACAGAATTAGGAATGTCTTTGGCCAACAAAGGCTATGAAGTACATTTCATCAGTTCTGCACTTCCTGCAAGATTAGATATCACCAACCCGAATATTTTCTTTCACAGGGTCAATGTTCAGACGTATCCGCTTTTCCAGTATCAGCCTTATGATATTGCGTTAAGCTCTATGATTTATAGGGTTGTTAATCTTTACAAACTGGATCTTCTTCACGCACATTATGCCATTCCTTACGCATATGCCGCTTTTACGGCAAAACAAATGCTCAAGGAAGACAATAATGATATTCCGTTGGTCACTACATTACACGGTACAGATATTACCCTTGTAGGGCAGCACCCAAGTTATAAACACGCAGTAGAATTTTCGATCAATCAGTCTGATGCTATTACTTCAGTTTCTGAAAGTCTGAAAAAAGATACCCTTCAGTTTTTCAATATCAAAAAAGAAATTCAGGTGATTACCAATTTTATTGATAATTCCGAATTTGATGACTGTTCTGAGTGCCAGAGAACCCAGTTTGCCAATCCGGATGAAAAAATCCTGATCCACGTGTCCAACCTTCGTCCTGTAAAACGTGTAGACGAAGTACTGCAGATCTTTAAGAATGTGGAAAGAAAAGTGAAATCCAAGCTGATTATCATTGGTGAAGGCCCTGATATGGAAAAAGTAAATCAGTTCCTTGAAGAAAATCCTGAGCTTATTTCCAAAATCCGCCTTTTAGGAAAGGTAAATGATTTGTATAAAATCTTACAACTTTCAGATGTATTTCTCCTGCCTTCCGAGCAGGAAAGTTTCGGTCTTGCAGCTTTGGAAGCTATGGCTGCGTATACTCCGGTTATCAGTTCCAATGCAGGAGGAATTCCTGAGGTGAATATTCAGGGGGAAACCGGATATCTGGCTGAAATCGGAAATGTAGAAGCTATGAGCAACTATACCATCAAATTGTTGAGCAATGATGAACTTTTAGCCAAAATGAAGCAAAATGCGAAAGATCAGGCAATAAAATTCGATTTGAAAAACATTCTTCCTATCTATGAGAAAATGTATAGAACAACCATAGAAAATTTTAATAAGGAGCTGACGAAAGTATAATATTTCTATTATATTTACGTCACACTTATGACGGAAAAACTACTTCAATATCTTTGGAACTATAAGGTTTTCAAAAATTTTGACTTCAAGGATATTGAAGGAAATTCCGTTGAGATCATCCATTTTGGAAAATGGAACAAAAATGCAGGCCCTGATTTTCTTAATGCTCAAATCAAAATCAACGGCTTACTTCTCGCAGGAAATATAGAACTGCATGTACGCTCTTCAGACTGGATTTTCCACAATCATTCCCAGGATCCCAATTACCGGAATATTATTATTCATGTGGTATTCCAGCACGACATAGAAATTCGTGAACTTACAGTAAAGCAAGTTCCAACATTGGAATTGCATAGTTACATTGATGAAAATATCATCTCGAAATATGAAAAACTGGTTGATGGAGAGGAATTTATTGCCTGTGAAAAAATTTTTGATCCGAAAAAATTACCCGTCAATTTTCATGAAGAAAGCATCCTGAAAAAACTGGATGAGAAATCTTCAGAGCTTGAACAGAGCTTACATCAATATAAAAATAATTTTGAAGCCGTTTTATTTCACAGTTTTGCCTACTCATTCGGTTTAAAAGTAAATGCTTCTATTTTCCGGCAGATTGCGGAAAGTATAGATTACAGTATTATCAATAAAATACGTCAGAATCCTCTTCAGCTTGAAGCCTTATTATTCGGAATTTCAGGATGGCTTGACAAACCACAGGACGGGCAGATGAAAATATGGAAAAAAGAATTCGATTTTATTAAGGCAAAATTTTCCATTTCTGATTTAAAATTTCATCCTAAGTTTTTAAGACTGAGACCACCTAATTTTCCAACAATCCGGTTGTCACAATTGGCTGGCCTGTACAGGCAGCAGAATTTATTTTCAAAAATCATGGAAGCAAGAAGTGCAGAACAGCTGTACACTATTTTCAGCTCCGTAAAAGCTTCTGAATATTGGGATTTTCATTTTAATTTCGGGAGTATTTCCAAAGTACAGCCTAAAACACTGAGCCAAGATTTTGTTGATCTTCTCATTCTGAATTCCATACTTCCTTTACAATATGCTTATCACAGATATCATAAGGAAGACATTGCAGATGAAATTATTGCGCTTTACAAGACAGTTTCCGGAGAGAAAAACACCATCATTACGAGCTGGAAAAAACATGGATTAAAGGTCACCAATGCGTTGGAAAGTCAAAGCCTTATTTATCATTATAAAACCTATTGTGAACCGAAAAACTGTTTAGCCTGCACCATCGGCTATAAACTTTTAAAAGAATAACCTTATCCGGGCAGTTTTGTCGATCAAAATCTTTGTCAAAAAAATTCCTTAACTTTGATTGATAGATTCAAACTTTTAAATAACAATCTGGAAATGCTGAGTAATATTCGTCATAAAATGGAAAGAGAATGGTTTGGTGTACTGACCAGAATGGGAGCCAAGCTGGGAATTCCTGTTTCTAAATTGAGAGTTTTCTTCATCTATTCTACTTTCGCTACAGCTGGATTTTTCTTTCTGATCTATCTGGGACTGGCATTCACCCTTTGGATTAAAGATATTTTCATCACCAGAAGACCGAGTGTCTTTGATTTATAAATTATGGAATTTTTACCGATTACTTCCGCAGAAGATCCTAGAGTTCAGGAAATCTATACTTCTTATACTACCACTTTTCCTGTAGACGAACAAAGAGATAAAGATCAGTTTGAAAGTTTATTTACAAATCCTTATGTGGAATTCATGTCTGTTATCCACGAATCGGAAGCTATTGGCTACCTCATCCTTTGGAAGCTGAGTTCTTTTGTTTTTGTAGAGCATTTTGAAGTTTTTGAAGCATTCAGAAGTAAAAAACTGGGATCTCATATTATGAATCATTTATCAGAAAATTATCCAAGTATTATTCTGGAAATTGAACCTGCAGAATTGAGCGAAGATGCTTCAAGACGGTATTCTTTTTATCAGAGAAATAATTTCAGTCTGATTGACACCACTCATGTTCAGCCGAGCTATGGCGAAGGTAAAAAATCTTTAAACTTATGGCTGCTGGCCAATTATACTCCTGAAAATATAGAGGAAGCCAAAAAAGAAATTCATAACATTATTTATGCTTAAAATATAAAACGCCGGAATAGTCTTCCGGCGTTTTTATTTTCTATTTCTTGACCACAAAAGGCACAAAAGTTTTAAACACTTAAGTTTTTAGAGCAAAACTTTATGCATAATGAGTTCACCTAAGTTTTGTGAAAATCTTTGATTTCAATCTTATGTGAGCTTTTATGAGGTATAAATTTAAACTCACATAACTGTACAAAAGTGTTTTAAAATGAGTCCTTTTGTGACTTTTGTGGCTTTATAAAGTTTATCAGACAACTTTTTCTATTAATTTACTTCATACTCCAGTTTGATGGTAATACTGGCTTCTTTTTCTTTGGATGAAGTATTGAAAGTTCCGCCATAAGAATAATCTTCATTGGAGTTGGGTGCCGTAATCTGAATCACTCCCATTGTTGCTTTCTTCAGATTTCCAAGACTGCTTCCAGAATTTTCTGCAATTTTTTCAGCACGTTCTTTAGCATCTTTTGTAGCACTGGCAATCATTTCCTGTTTTACTGTAGCCAGCTTGGTGTAGAAATACGCTGGTGAAGAAGAAGTGAATTCAATGCCACGGTTGATAATTTCGGTAATATTTCTGGAGAGGTTTTCTATTTTTCCCACTTCTTTACTTTCAATAGAAACTTTTTGGGTGAGATTATAACCGGAGAATTCCCCTTGTACATAGTTTCCGTTTGAATCATTATAGCTTCTGAACTGTTTCTGAATATCTACGGAAGAAAATACGATCTCTTTCTGTTGTATCCCTTTTGAAAGCAAATAGTCATTAATTACTTTTCTGTCTGTTGCCAGTTCATCGTAGGCAGATTTGAGATCCACATTATTTTTGGAAAAGCTTCCGGACCAGGTGATCAGATCTGATATAAACTGTTTGGTTCCTAATCCTGTCACGGAAATGGTATTTTCAGATTTATTCCTGTTTTTAATAGCATTTCCCAAAAAACCGAGACCCACTACAAAACCTAATGCTGCAATAGCTACTGCAAAAATGTTTTTATTCATAAAATGTGTGAATTTGGATTGTTACATTATACTGTATCAATTTCTATTCCAATATTTTAAGAATTTATTAACATTTAAATTACTTTTGATCCTGGTTTACTCTCTCCAGAAAAAGCGGAACTGTCTCTTCCAGCCTCAGCATAACCCCCGAAAGATTTCTTGCTTTTACATAGGTTCGTACCTGAGGTTTTGCTAAAAATGAAAATTGAATAAATTCTGAAATTCTGTCACCAGGAATTCCGGCTTTGATAAAATATTCATCCTCTATTCTATCCCGAACCCAGACGATATGTTCCTGAAGATCGTCATATCTGTATTGTCTTTTCTGTCTTCTGGCTTTCCCGCTTATCAGATCATATACGCCCTGAACATTCAGGTTTCCCAAAAGTATAGGTAAAAGTACACTTTTTACTTCTGCCGGTTTTTCTCTCATTTTTCCGACCGGCTGCGGAAGACCGACGGCATCTCTCACCTGCTCTCCTTTATCTACTTTAGCAACAATCCGGGAATCTGTTTCCAGATCTCCGGTGAGTTTTTTCACAATTTTGACCTCTCCTACATCCTTCGGAATCTGATAAAGAGTAATAAAGAGTGGCAAATTGATATCATTGGTAAGAACTTTTCTGGAAACTCTTCTGAAATCTTCTTTTACAAATCTTAATTCATCATTAGGATTGGCATCAATAGAAAATATACCTTCAGAATCAGAATATACTTTTTTATCAGTAGACATATTGATAACAATTACTTTACTTAAATTCTCTCCATTGTCATCTACGATTCGCCCTGTCACTTTCTGCTGAGAAAAAATAAAAGTACTGCACAGAAGCATCAGGAAAAGAAAAAACTTTCTCTGTCCGGATGTTTCAATATTTTCAGTAAAATAACCCAACTTCTGATTTTTATATATTATTCTTTAATTCCTTCTAATTTGTTTGTCTTACTGTATTCCCCGAAGGCAATTTTAAGTTCATATTCAATGACAGCGATACTAAAATCTTTACGGTATCTTTTCGCCAATGAACGGGTTTTATCTGCATACAGAAGAAATGCATCAATTTGTTCTTCATCCATTCCGTACTTTTTAAGGAACCCCAGATTTACTTCATGCTTAACCCTCCTGAGGAAATCCCGGGTTTCATTGTAATTGGCTTTGGTGACCTTAGGCTGGGCCAATTTCTTTACAGCATTAAATACGCCAAACAAATTGACCTGCCCTGCATTGAAATCATGACCGGTAAAAGTTTTGGATGTAGTGTTATTGGGTACAGGCTGATTCAGCGGACTTCTCATATAATCGTCCATATCTGATTTTAAAGCCTGAAGTTTTCTGGATTCATTATAATGCTGATTATCTTTTGCCAGATTTCCGGTAGGTCTGTACTTAATCCTGACCTCAGGAATCTGAATTTCTATCTTCTTCAGAATTATGTTGAACGGAGCATCGATCTCTTCTTTGGTCAATTTTTTATCAACTCGGTAATATCCTTCTTTTACAAATCTGATCTCATCATTTTCTTTAGCTTCGATTTCAAATTTTCCGGACATATCACTTAATACACTTCTGTTCCCTGTGATATTAACAACGAGTACAGGAGCTAAATCAAGGTCATCGCCTGTTATTACCTTTCCTGATATTTTTTGCTGTCCCCACAATACTGAAGCGGTACAAAAAAGTACTAATAATAAAACTCTTCTGATATATTTTATATCCATATTATCTTTGAGTTTGCGGAGCACGATAAGATGAGATTCTTGTCAGGACAAAACGCTGAAACCTGTTCAGATCCGCATCACTGCAGAATCCGTATTTCAGGATTTTTTTCCTTTCAAAACCGCCTGCAAAAACATAATAGATAAAATGTTCTATCAGAGGTTTCTCAATTTTAAGATTGGTAAAATAATCATCACCAAGGCTTACTCTGATGTAATTCATTAAATCTACATCATCCCATTTATCTTTCACTTTCCCAATAGAAAATCCCTGGCCTTTCGGCTGTACAAATTCCCCGGGTTTTGCGGCCAGTATTCTGGGATCTGATTTCTGAGCAATATACCGATCCATTTCTTTGAGCAGTTTTTCAACCTTTTGAGGTTTATTATAAAGTTTTGAATCAATTTTAAGGTTTCCGGTTAGCCCCTGTTTCACTTCCACTTCAGGAATCTGAATAGTCTGGCGAACCATACTTATATTCATCGGAGATTGTGTGTTTTCCTGGGAAACTATTTTGGTGATACGTTCATAACCAGCCTTTATAAAACGAAGCTCATCTCCCTGCCTCCCCGAAATCATAAAATGACCATCCCTGTTGGAAACTACAATCTCATCAGTTCTGATATTGACAACATTCACATCCTGCATTTCAATACCGTTTTCGGAAATAATTTTACCAAATATATAACTTTGGGCATGGGTATGGATAAAAAAAATAAAGGATAAGAAAAAGAATAGTTTAAGTTTCACGGGCTATTTTTTATAAAGCAAAGCTAAAATTATTTTTAATGTATCCCATAAGTTTAACCACAGTTAACGCGTTTTAATATTTCTTTTTGATTTTTGCCTTGTAAACTGTTAAATAGCGTAATTAAATTGTTAAAGTTTCTTTTAAATTTTAGCTAACTTGCAGTCTCAATTCTCTTTTAACAATGCAAAATTCTTACACAGTCATCAATGCTTCTGCCGGATCCGGGAAAACCTATGCCCTGGTACAAAGGCTTCTGATGATCTGTCTCCGTTATCCTAATCAACAGCAGTCGATCAGGAATATTCTCGCGCTTACTTTCACCAATAAAGCAGCGAATGAGATGAAGGAAAGAATTTTATCGTGGCTGGGAAATTTTTCAGCTAAAGATTATGCAGAGAATACGGATCTGAAAAACATCCAGAAAGCATTTGAAGAACAGGGTCTGCAAATTACCATTGATGACCTTCATCAGCGTTCAAAAAAAATGCTGGACTATGTTCTCCACAATTATTCCACACTGAATATCGGAACGATTGACCGTTTTAACTCAAGGCTGGTAAGAAGTTTTTCCTATGAATTGGGACTGGCTAAAAATTTTAACCTTGAAATTGAAGCTGAACCGTTTCTGATAGAAGCCGTTGATAAGATGCTGGATCAGATTGGTGAGAATGAGACTATTTCCAATTCTTTCATGGATTATGTAGACTACAGCCTTGAAAACAATGAAAGGATCAATCTTAATAAAAATCTTTATGATTCGGCTAAGGAATTTGTAAAGGATATTCACTACGAGCATCTGAAAAGCAATAAAAGCTTTGACGATGCCAGTTATGAGAATATCAAGAATACGCTTCGTAAAGAGATTGTTCTCAATAAAAAACAGTCCGCAGCGCTGGCTGCGAGCTCTATTGAATTATTCAGATCAAGAAATATTGATATTGAAGATTTTGCTCAGGGTAAAAATGGAATCGGAGGATTCTTTACAAAGGTTATTGATTTTTATCAACAGAAAAGAGCTGGTTTTCCTTTCCCTACTACGCAGGAAGAATCTGTTATCAATAATTATAGAAAGGGAGCGTCTTCAAAATCGAAACATAAAGAATCTGAAATTTTCGAAATCCTGGATCAGCTTCTCGACAACCGAATGAAACTTATCATTCTGTATATTGAAACTCAAAAGAAAGAGAAAGTTTTGTCTGCTCTTCTTCCTTTAAAGGTAAACAAAGATATTCAGGATGAGCTTCAGAAAATTGAAGAAGAAAATGATCTTGTTCTTCTTTCTAAATTTAATATTCTGATCAATGAAAATCTTAGAAATGAACCTTCTGCTTTTATTTATGAAAAAGTAGGTTCACAGTTTCAGCATTATTTCTTTGATGAGTTTCAGGATACGTCAGAACTACAGTGGCAGAATTTTGTTCCGCTGAGAGATCACAGTGTTTCTACAGAATACACGTCATTTACATTGGTGGGCGATCCCAAGCAAAGTATTTACAGGTTTCGTGGTGGGGAAAGCAAACTAATGCTGGATATCATCAACAAAAAAGAATTTTCACCTAAAGAAGCTGATCTTCTGGTATTAAAGGATAACTGGAGAAGTGCCAGAAACATTGTACAATTCAACAATGAACTGTACCGTTTTCATTCTGAAGGATTGCTGGAAGAACATCAGAATATTTTCGGGGCAGATGCTGAGCAAAATCCAAAATCCCAAATGGATGGACGCGTAAAGGTAAATCTGATCGAAAATCTTACGAATGAAGAATTTTACAATGATACTTCAGAAAGGATGCGGAAAGATATCCAGGAATGTCTGGATAATGGTTTCAAGTTTTCTGACATCACCATCCTTTGCCGTGGAAATTTTGATATTTTCAGTTATTCTCAGAAACTGGGAGCTTTAAAAGTCAGCTACAAAGGAGAAGAAACCAATATTAAAACAATTTCTGATAAAGGCCTTACACTGGAACTTTCCAATACGTTAAAAGCTGTTATTGAATTTCTTCGCTGGGAGCTCAATCCTAAGAATAAACATTGTCTGATCATGATGATGTACCATCTGAATATGTTGGGAAAAATTCATATGCCGGATTTCACATTGGGTATGAAAGAGATTCTGGATATTGAAGGGCATGAAGAAATTCTGCAGTTTATCCAGCAAAAATATTCGCTGCAGCTTAAACAGGACAACTTTCCGAGATTCAATCTTTATAATTTTATCGAATATTATATCAACGAATTTTCTGTTGAAAACAAGGAGACTGACTTTTTACTGAATTTCCTGGAAATGCTTTTCAACTTTACGCAGAACGCAGGTGCCAGCACCAAAGAGTTTCTGAAATACTGGGATGAAGAAGCTTCTTCATACACCATTCAGGCTTCGGAAAATATCGACGCTGTCCAGATTATGACAATCCACAAGTCTAAAGGACTGGAGTTCCCGATTGTTTTTATCCCAATGATAAACAAAAACCGGGACAGTGAATTTACCAACTGGTTTGACACAAACGAGAATGAAGCTTTAAAATCGGTCAACATCAATCAGTTTAGTAAAAACCTGGAAGCTTATGATGATGAAATTCTGTTTTTCAACACAAAGAATTCTTATAAAAACCTGATCGACAGATTATGTCTGCAATACGTGGCTACCACCAGACCTGTTGAACAGCTGTTTTTCTATCTGCAAAAGGCAAATAAGACCTCTAATAATCTTGAGCTTCTGGAATTCCTTCAGACAAAAAATCCTGAACAGGCTGACGAGTTTGATGTTTACCCGGTGAATCCTGAAATGCTGAAGAAATATTCTAAAGATAAAAGCTCTTCTTTTAAAACCCAGAATATCCAGAACCTGAAGAATGTTAATGAAAAAAGTACATCCATCAAAATAGCTACGCCGTCTAAAAATTATCAGGTACGAAATGAAAAGGTAAGAATCGGGCTTTTTGTGCATGAACTTTTATCGAAGATCAATACGGAAAAGGATATAGCGAAGGTATTGGATGGTTATGCTTTGGAAGGACAGATTACACTGGAGGAAAAAAATGAAATTCAGATTACATTACAGGAAATTGTCAGAACGTATGCAGAATTTTTTGATGAAAAATGGGAAGTAATCAACGAAAAAGATATCATGATCTCTGAAAGAGGAGAAAGCCATATTTTCAGGCCAGACCGTATTTTAAAGGGTAAAGAAGGTTATATAATTGTAGATTTCAAAACCGGTGAACCCAAAGCGAAAGATGAAGCGCAGGTAGAAGGATATAAAAACATTCTTGAACGTCTGGGCAAAAAAGTACTCAAAACTCAGATCATTTATCTGTAATCTGAAGATTTACAAAACATTACTGTAACAATTTTTCACAAAAATTGTTCAAATATAAAAAGGTTTTAGTATTTTTATTCTAAGACGAATACAATCATACAGTCTTTGATTATATTTTGTTTTACAACTAACCAACCATGAGAATATACTTGAACTCCTTTTTTATAAGCTTGATTATCATGTTATTTACGACAGTGGTCACTTACAATATTGTTGATTGCTTAGACCCGCCCGTTACCCCGGATGACCACCATTTTGGGCCCGCTGAAAATATTGCCAACTCTTTATTTCTAAGTTTTGTATTGGGAGCGGTGGTTTTTATTTCTGCTGTGAGAATCCAAAGGCGGCCGTATAGGAAATAATTCTTTTATCATAACAAAAAAAACCGCTATTCTTAAAGGATAACGGGTTTATATTTTGAAAAATTTTCAATCTTAAGCAGTTGTATCAGGAGTAAATACTCTCTGTGACAATTCCTGATCAAAAAGGTATAATGCAGATGGATTATCGCATACCATTTTGATTTTTGTTACGTATTGAGAAGCACTAGCTTCTTCTTCCACCTGTTCGTTGATAAACCACTGCAGGAATGATGTTGTTGCGAAATCTCCCTCTTCGTTTGCATTTTTTACAATATTGAAAATACTTTTAGTTACGACTTTCTCATGCGCTAATGCTTTCTCAAAAATATCTGTGGCGTTTTCGAACTCATGTGGAGGTTTTGGAATTTCTCCAATGATAATTTCTCCTCCTACATCATTCAAATAATCAAACATTTTATCTGCATGCATCAATTCTTCTTTGCTCTGTACTCTGAAATAGTTGGCAATTCCATCAAGATCTTTTCCTGAAAACCATGCAGACATTGAAAGATAATATTGAGCGGCGTATTGTTCGTGGGCAATTTGTTCGTTAATTAATTTTGCAATTTTTTCGCTAACCATACGTATTAAATTTATAGTCAAAAATAGGGAATAAAAGCCCGAAATCAAAAGTTTTAAAGAAAATTAATACAAAAAGGATGGAAAAACATCCACCCTTAAAACATTAAAAAACTAAAATTACAAACTGTTATTTTACTTCAGCAGTTCCTGTATTCATCGGCTTTTTCATCATTCTTCTTTCTTTCATAGCCATCTTCATTTTCTCTGCTTTAGCTTTTCTGTCAGCCTGCCATTTATCATATTGATCAGGAGTAAGGATTTTTTTCATATCAGCATCCATTTGTGCTCTTTTGGCGTGCATTTCCTGCATTTTAGTTTGTCTGTCTGCCTTATGCTTGTCAAACTCTGCCTTCATTTCCTCTTTTCTTTTATCCTGAAGTACCTTTATCTGAGCTACCTGAGAAGCATTAAGATTAAGGTCTTTTTGCATCTGGTCTAAATGTTCCTGTTGTTTTTGCTCCATTCTCTGCTTCATTTCAGCAGCTCTTGCCTGTTTGCCCTGCGGGGTTGTAGTTTGTTGTGCCATTGCAAAACTTCCCATTCCGATAAATGCTATTGCTAAAACTAATTTTTTCATCTTTTTAAAATTTAATTAATTGTTATTTTGTTATTATACCTTTTTGATAATGAATTAAAACACAAGTTAAATTAACAAATTCATAAATAATGTTAAATTTTAACAAAAACAAATTAAAAAAAACAACAAAAAAAAGGACAGATTATAAAAACCTGCCCTTCACACCACTTAAATATAATATATGAAAATTAATTCTTTACTAAACTGCCTCTAAAACCACCACCGTTATTACCTCGGTTTTCTTGTCTAGGTGCAGAACTTTCAGATCTTTGTCTGAAGCCTCCTCCATTGTTTCCTCTGAATCCGCTATTGTTTTCTCTTTTAGGAGCTTCTCTTCTTACTTCACTATTCCCTCTAAATCCGCCACCATTATTATTTCTGAAGCCTCCGTTATCATTATTTCCTCTGTTTCCTCCATTATCAGAATTTCCCCGGAAGCCGCCTCCGTTACTGTTTCTGAAACCACCGTTATTATCATTTCTGAAACCGGAATTATTGTTATTTCCGTTATTACCTCGGAAGCCTCCTGAATTTCCATTGTTTCCCGTGTTTCTGAAACCGTTATCCGGTCTGCTGCCTCTTCTGATAATATCAAAAGTAGGATTATCCATTCTACGGAATCTTGATCGGTCTACCCTGTAAACGTTGATATTAATATTTCTATATCTAGGCATTACCGTATATCTCGGTACGTAATATGTTCTTCTGTAATTCTGGAAATATACGATTGGGCTGGAACCTCTGTAATAGTTATTCTGGAAAACCACAAATACTCTTGGTCCTAAAATTCTTTCCAATGCATAAAACCTGTCATAATACCATCTGTCCGGATTATATCTGTAGAAATTATTCCATGCTGTGAAACTTACAAACAGATTATTCAATCTCATAATCTGGTCTACCTGCCATCTGCTTAATCTGTTCTGTACGAAAAATCCGTTCCAGTCGATATTGATAATACTTCCTCTGTAGTCGTTATAATAGCTTTGGTAATAATTACTTGGATAATAATCCTGAGGATAATTGTAATAATAATCATCAGGGAAATAATTTCTATCATCTTGGTCACTGTAATAACCTCCATCATTCTGATAATAACCGTCATCATCCCAACCATTATTCGGATATTGCTGAGCAGACGTCAAAACGCCCAACCCAAAAGCTAATCCCAAAAATATTTTTTTCATCTCTATAGTCGTTAATTGGTTAATATATAGCAGAATATCTTAATTCTATCTTTTTGATACAAATAAAAAAAAGAAGTTAAATCATAAGATTAAACTTCTTTTAAAATATTTTTAACTATCTGATAATCAGGTGTAAAATTTACGCCCTTCCACTATCTTTTACCCAATGTGCAATTTTTTTGTTGAAAGAGGTTTTCTCTTTCAGATCTTCAAGTTTTATATGCATTCTGTAGCGCCAATAATGTGGAAAAACTGCCGGATTGTTGATTCTTTCGTTGTCCATTTTCTTATTGGTAAGCTCAGCATCTGTTGCCAGAAACTCCTGCATCGGGAAAATAGCAAGCATAGCCTCATTATACAGATGCTGCTTCATAATGATTTCAGCTAGGTGAGGATTGAGATCTTCAGGTGCCTTTCCGTATTGTATCAGCTGTTGATTGTAATATTTCTGTGTCAATACAGGATCTTCTTTCCACCATTGTCTCAATGTTGAACTGTCATGGGAAGAAGCTGTCACTACATTCATATAGTTTGCATTCTTAGGATTATAGAAAGGAATATTTTCAGACGGCATTCTTTGTACTTTCAATGCTATAATGGCCAATTCGTCCATTACAACAGGTACGCAGGCAGGAACCATTCCCAGGTCTTCACCGCAGATCAGCATTTTGGTAGCATTCAGGATAACAGGAAGTTTCTCCATGGCCTTTTCAAACCACAAGCGGTCCTGTCTTCTGAAGAAGTAGTCGTGGTAAAGGTCATATATACTTTTCTGTTCCGATTCGGGAAGGTATTGATAAGACTCCGTATTGTAAACATTAAATCTGGGATGGTAAACCGTCTTCCCATTTCTTTCTTCCGGTAAAAACAAAACATTGGCAGAAAGGGAAATCAATTTCTCTTCAATAGGTCCGTATGATTTTTTCTTAAAGAAGTCAACGAGTTTTCTCTGGGTATTAAATTCTTCTTTAAAAGCATAGGTACCATCTTCATTACGGTTCATCAACTCAATAGCTTTTGCGCTTTCTTCTCCAAAATAATCCCATAAGATCTTATTGTTGATAAAAGGCTTACAATACCTGTCAAAATTAAACGGAATCTGCCAGGCCTTGAATTCATCCAAAACAATAGGAACAGCCGGGTAAAAGTATCCTAAAATTCCTTGTACAGCAGAAACCGGCATCCTCCATATTCTGAAGAATCCCAAAATATGATCGATTCTCATGGCATCAAAATACTGTTCCAGTGCTTTGAACCTGTTTTTCCACCATTTATAATCGTCTGCTTTCATAGCTTCCCAATTATAAGTCGGGAACTCCCAGTTCTGTCCCAACTCAGTAAACTGGTCAGGTGGTGCACCAGCCTGAAAATCCATTCCGAATAATTCCGGTTCTGTCCAGGCTTCTACAGAATATCTGTAAATACCAATGGGAAGATCTCCCTTCAACGAAACTCCCAGGTTATGGGTATAATCAACAGCATCTTTCAGCTGTACATGTAACTGATACTGTACCCAGGCATGAAGCATTGAGATATCATAGTCTTTATTCTTCGTTGTAAAGAACTGTGAAATCTTTCCTGCAATATATTTTTTGTGAGTTTTCCACTCGTTGAAATTAGGTGTTTTATATTTGTCTCTCAAAACACAGAATGCAGAATAAGGAACAAGCCAGTATTCATTATCCTTGATGAATTTCTTGAAATTTCTGTCCTTGTAAATTTTGTCTTTTTCTTTGTTGAAAACGGCTGTAAGATATTTCCATTTGCCTTCAATCATCTTTTCATAATCGATCAGATCCAAAGAGTTTAATTTCTCTTTTTCAGACAGATACTCATCAACTAGTTCTTTCGGTAAAGAATAATCAAGGTTTTCTAAAGAGATATACTGCGGATGCAGCGCATAAACAGATACTGCTGCATATGGATAAGAATCTGTCCATGAATAATTGGCTGTTGTATCATTGATCGGAAGAATCTGAATAATTCCAAGACCGGTTTCTTTCGTCCAGTCTGCCAGTTTTTTAATGTCTGTAAATTCCCCTACTCCGAATCCATCCTCACTTCTCAATGAGAATACAGGAATTGCGACACCGGCATCATGATACATCTGATATCCCTTAAACCTAAAATAATGATTGGAAACTACCTGCAGCACATCACTCAGCGGATTGGCAACTGTAAATCGGTTTTCTCCCGTTTCTACATCTATAACCCTGTTTTCTTTCGTATCATAAATACAATATTTAAACTGGATAAATTCATTCTCCGGAATTTCAACAGAAGTTTCCCACATTCCAAAATCTGTCTGATTAAGATGAACAACTTTGTCATAGCTCCAGTTTCCCAGTGATGCTGTACTTCCGAAAAGAACAATCCTCCAATCCGGATTATAAATAGGAGCTTCTATTCTAAAGAGATGGGTATGCTTTTTTAAAACCGTAACTTTTTCGGGAATAAAATCGTGCAGTTTATTGTAAAGGATTTTATTATTTAAATAATTCTCAGGAAAGTTTTTGTTATTCCATTCATCAAAAATGATAAACTCCTTATAATTATGTGGAAAACTCAAATGATGCCCCACAAATTCTTCTCTTAATACATTTCCCTTTTCATTCACTACCCGGTAATGATAAGAAATGAGCTTTGAAAAATAATCTACTTCGCATTTCCATAAACCATTCTCCGCATAAAACATAGTATGGACATGTACGGTATTCTCGTCTTCACCAAATACCAGCTGCAAATTTTCTCCAGCATTTACAATATATCCTACATTAAAGTATAGTTTCATCTATATTTTTTTATAAAAGTACATTTTAATATCGAAAAATAAAACTTATTGGATATCAAATAATCATTAAAAAACCTTCTCAAAATAATTTGAAAAGGTCTTTATAGGCTAATTTATAGCACTCTATTATCTTGTAACTAAAATCTTTTTATTGAATATAACTTTTCCTGATTCATCAGCAATATTTACAATATACGCTCCGGTTACCAATCCTTTAAGGTATACTTTTTCGTCCATTGAGCCATTTTTCACCGATAAACTCTGAGTCATTACATTTTTACCTGCCATATCAAAAATGTTCAGTTTAACGGCACCTTTTAAATTATTATTAACATGAACGTTGATATAGTGTTCATCAACTCTTGTCGGATAAATATCAAGATTAGCAGCCAGAGTATTTACTGGTGAAGATTTATCATTAGCAAAATATTTACTTGCCAAATCGTAGATATGAAGTCCCTGTTCTCCCGGAAGCTGTTTAGCCTGCAAAGTTGTCAGATCTACCTCGTATAAAGCACCTCCCTTTGCACTTGCTATTACCACTTTCCCCTGAGCATTTACAGCAGAACCATTTACGGAATAATTATCAGGAATGCCAGCAATTTTACCTATAAATTGCGCTTTTAAATCTTTAGTCAGAATTTTGAAAACATTTCCTGAAGCAGCAAAAATATAGAAGTTATTATCTGCGTCAGCAATCATATCACCGCCAAAACCAGTTTCCATAGCCGTAAAAGAATTTCTTCCGTTAGAAGGGTCATCTTTAATAATTCCAAGATCAGTCACAGTGTATTCTCCTGCTTTTTTGCTGATTTCCAAAAACTGTGTCCCCGCATTATTGACAGCATAGATGTTACCGTTATATCCGGTTGCCATTCTGGTAATATGAGAATTAATATCACATGATGATACTCTTGCCACCTTATTTTCCACTAATGTGATTTCCTTTGTCTTCGGATTCAAAACATAGATATTCGAAGAAAACATAGGCATGTATACCAGATTATTGTTCGAAGAATCATAGCCAAGAGCTGCTAATGTTACAGATTGAGAATGATGATAAGAATTCCTGTCCTCTGCTACAATGCCTTTTTTCGTTTGTGAAAACACTTTTGCTGAAGAATCACTAGTAAAAAATTTCTCTCCTGAAGTTCCATTAGTTGCATCAATTGCCCGGAAATCATTGAAAGTAATACTCTGAGTATCTTTTCCTGTAATCGCAAAGAAATCCTGTTGCGCTTGTGCATTTACGCCTAACAACAGTAAAAATAGAGGGAATAAATGTTTTTTCATAGTATATATTTTTAGATTCGTAACTGTTTTTACCTTACTAAGTTACACAATTTTAAATTACAAAAACAAAAATCTCTGGTAATTGAATAAAGTTGGTCACAAGTTAAAAACTATAACTATACTAAAGACGTTTGGCAACTCATTTATTTCTGTTGATCAGCATATACAGATATCAAAAATTTCAGGAGCTGTTTCCCGCTATCCATTCATACTCCTCGCGCCATCGCTGTCACCCTGAGCGAAGCCGAAGGGTCTTCCCACACTTTAACCCATTCACCCTCCAACCCAAGCTGCGGGGTAACCATTCCTATCGGGGCTAGGATGGTGAATGAATCATCAATGATAAATTATAAAATGATGTAACGAAGTCCGGGATACCGATTCCATGGTTACCTTTCAATGGAGTTATTGGTTGCAATGGCGTCTTTCTTTTTATTTGGTCTGCTTCTTTCCTACTGTGTCATTCCGCAGGAATCCAGCCTCCTTTATTAGAGTCTTTATGATTTTTTTAACTCAGACGGTTTGATACTGTAAAATTGTTTGATGATACTTTGTTGAGACTCCTACGGAGTGACAATTGGAGTGTATGCTGTCCAGCATAAGTGATCAATGATAGGTGATAAGTGATAGTTGATCAATGATAGTTGATTGATGTATCGTTTATCAATTATTATTCATTGCTTATTGCTTATAAGCTTAGCTTGGGTATAAAACAAAAAAATCCTTTATCACAATGATAAAGGATTTTTTAAAAATAAAATAAAAACTGGCGGCGGCCTACTCTCCCGCGTTAGCAGTACCATCGGCGCTGGTGGGCTTAACTTCTGTGTTCGGAATGGGAACAGGTGAGCCCCACCGCTAAAACCACCCTAAAGAAGGTATATAGCTTTAAGCATTAGGC
>NZ_JBFLUL010000005.1:4605000-5115993 GCF_050470705.1 Chryseobacterium sp. NRRL B-14798
ATTTCACGTGTCCCGCCCTACTCATTTATCATCTTAATATGCCTTTCGAGTACAGGATTATCACCTTCTATGATTGTTCTTTCCAGAACATTCCTCTAAACATAAAAAGACTTTTGGGCTAATCCGCTTTCGCTCGCCACTACTTACGGAATCTCTTCGATTTCTTTTCCTCCGGGTACTTAGATGTTTCAGTTCTCCGGGTTTGCTCCTCTTACGAGGTGACATATCTTCAATATGCCGGGTTGCCCCATTCGGATATCTGCGGATCAATTCGTGTGTGCCAATCCCCGCAGCTTTTCGCAGCTTACCACGTCCTTCGTCGCCTCTGAAAGCCTAGGCATCCGCCATACGCCCTTAACGATTTCTTTCCTATTGGTTACTCAAGCGCTTTATGCGCTCGGTTTTCTCTTTGTGATGTCTTTACCGTTAATGTCAATGATCTTAAATCTATTTCTGATTTAATTCGCAAATATTGTTTTTGGCTCTATTTGCTTTTTTAAAACTAAACCATCTATGATGGTGGAGAATAAGGGAGTCGAACCCTTGACCTCCTGCGTGCAAGGCAGGCGCTCTAGCCAGCTGAGCTAATTCCCCCTCTAGGTGCTGCAGGCTTTACGCTATAAGCTTTAGGCGTATCGCCTACTGCTTCCAGCTTAATGCTTACCGCTTTAATTAGTAGTCTCGGGCAGGCTCGAACTGCCGACCTCTACATTATCAGTGTAGCGCTCTAACCAGCTGAGCTACGAGACTGTCTTTTAGACGTAAAAGATGATAGACTGATAGATAACAGACTAATTTCTTCGTCTTTCTCTCTCTGCTTTTATCTTCTTTGCCTCTCTCAATCCCTTTACTAATTTCTAGTGGGTTTTGTATTTTTAATATAAATCAACCAAACAAAAAACTAAAGCTATGCTTTAAGTAAGTATTTTGTATCTTACGATACTGATTTTGTTTAACGTCTTTAAGACGCTCTAAAATGAGATGTTCCAGCCGCACCTTCCGGTACGGCTACCTTGTTACGACTTAGCCCTAGTTACCTGTTTTACCCTAGGCAGCTCCTGTTACGGTCACCGACTTCAGGTACCCCAGACTTCCATGGCTTGACGGGCGGTGTGTACAAGGCCCGGGAACGTATTCACCGCGCCATGGCTGATGCGCGATTACTAGCGATTCCAGCTTCATAGAGTCGAGTTGCAGACTCCAATCCGAACTGAGACCGGCTTTCGAGATTTGCATCACTTCGCAGTGTAGCTGCCCTCTGTACCGGCCATTGTATTACGTGTGTGGCCCAAGGCGTAAGGGCCGTGATGATTTGACGTCATCCCCACCTTCCTCTCTACTTGCGTAGGCAGTCTCACTAGAGTCCCCAACTTAATGATGGCAACTAGTGACAGGGGTTGCGCTCGTTGCAGGACTTAACCTAACACCTCACGGCACGAGCTGACGACAACCATGCAGCACCTTGAAAAATGTCCGAAGAAAAGTCTATTTCTAAACCTGTCATTTCCCATTTAAGCCTTGGTAAGGTTCCTCGCGTATCATCGAATTAAACCACATAATCCACCGCTTGTGCGGGCCCCCGTCAATTCCTTTGAGTTTCAAACTTGCGTTCGTACTCCCCAGGTGGCTAACTTATCACTTTCGCTTAGTCTCTGAAACTTACATTCCAAAAACGAGTTAGCATCGTTTACGGCGTGGACTACCAGGGTATCTAATCCTGTTCGCTCCCCACGCTTTCGTCCATCAGCGTCAGTTGTTGCTTAGTAACCTGCCTTCGCAATTGGTGTTCTAAGTAATATCTATGCATTTCACCGCTACACTACTTATTCCAGCTACTTCAACAACACTCAAGACCTGCAGTATCAATGGCAGTTTCACAGTTAAGCTGTGAGATTTCACCACTGACTTACAGATCCGCCTACGGACCCTTTAAACCCAATAAATCCGGATAACGCTTGCACCCTCCGTATTACCGCGGCTGCTGGCACGGAGTTAGCCGGTGCTTATTCGTATAGTACCTTCAGCTACCCTCACGAGGGTAGGTTTATCCCTATACAAAAGAAGTTTACAACCCATAGGGCCGTCGTCCTTCACGCGGGATGGCTGGATCAGGCTCTCACCCATTGTCCAATATTCCTCACTGCTGCCTCCCGTAGGAGTCTGGTCCGTGTCTCAGTACCAGTGTGGGGGATCACCCTCTCAGGCCCCCTAAAGATCGCAGACTTGGTGAGCCGTTACCTCACCAACTATCTAATCTTGCGCGTGCCCATCTCTATCCACCGGAGTTTTCAATACCGAATGATGCCATTCAGTATATTATGGGGTATTAATCTTCCTTTCGAAAGGCTATCCCCCAGATAAAGGCAGGTTGCACACGTGTTCCGCACCCGTACGCCGCTCTCAAGATCCCGAAAGATCTCTACCGCTCGGCTTGCATGTGTTAGGCCTCCCGCTAGCGTTCATCCTGAGCCAGGATCAAACTCTCCATTGTATGTTTGTCTGACTCACTCAAAGTTTTTAACGCTTTAGTTTTTCCTTACTTGGTTGTTATATTGTATGTCAATGATCTTTATATCTTCCGCTTTTCAACGAAGCAATCTCTCTGTCAGTGTCGCTCCGTATTTGCGAGTGCAAAAGTAAAACTTTATTTTTTAATGACCAAATGTTTTTGAAGAAAATTTTAAAGTTTTTTAAGTAACCTTAACCCTTCTCAAAACCTCAATCTCTATACTCCTGCGCTCCCTCTAATTGGGACTGCAAAGATACAAACTCTTTTTAAACCGGCAACTTTTTTTACAAAAAGTTTTAAAGTTTTTTTTGTCTGTTTCTTTTTTGAAGTAATATCGTTCCTGCCTATCTAAAGGCGCTTCTGCGCTACTGTTCTACTCTCGTTTTCAGTGGGGCAAAGATAGTAACTTCCTACAACGCAAAACAAGTTTATTGAATATAAAAATATACAATGTGGAAAAATATGCTCATATATTATTATTATACAAACACTTATATTAAAATTTAACTTATCCACATTATTGTTTATAAACTTAAGTACTTTGTATAAACATTAAATTCAACTTATTGCACTAGTAATAATTTGGGATATATTTAATTATTAACCAACAAACTATACAAAACTGAAAGTAAAGACAAATAGCTAGGAAAAATAATATTAATCCCTTTAACTATTTAAGAAAAATAGGTTATTGATAACCACAAAAATATAGACTGTAAACGCATCATCAAGAATAGGATGAAGTATAAAGATTTTAATACTTAAGTGATTTGACAATTTCAATCTATTTTGTGGTAAATAGATCTTTTGACTCTCTGTAGGGTAACAATATCGGTTAAGATAAACGATAGTAGTGAAAGCAAAGAATAAATCAACAGTAAGGAGGAATAGTTTTAGGCTGAACCGGGGTAATGATCTTTCAATAGTGTCATACATCCCTTTCCAATTGTGCTATGGTTCAACTGGCGTCTTTCTTTTTATTTGGCCTGCTTCTTTCCTACTGTGTCATTCCGCAGGAATCCAGCCTCCTTTATTAGAGTCTTAATGATTTTTTTAACTCAGACGGTTTGATACTGTAAAATTGTTTGATGATACTTTGTTGAGACTCCTACGGAGTGACAATTGGAGTGTATGCTGTCCAGCATAAGTGATCAATGATAGGTGATAAGTGATAGTTGATCAATGATAGTTGATTGATGTATCGTTTATCAATTATTATTCATTGCTTATTGCTTATAAGCTTAGCTTGGGTATAAAACAAAAAAATCCTTTATCACAATGATAAAGGATTTTTTAAAAATAAAATAAAAACTGGCGGCGGCCTACTCTCCCGCGTTAGCAGTACCATCGGCGCTGGTGGGCTTAACTTCTGTGTTCGGAATGGGAACAGGTGAGCCCCACCGCTAAAACCACCCTAAAGAAGGTATATAGCTTTAAGCATTAGGCCTGAAGCCTTAAGCTTATTGCGTTTTAAGCGATAAAAACTTTCACAAAGACAAAACCTTCGCTGCGCATAAAGAACTTGTCATTTATTATATTATAATTTCATATAGCAACCATAGGCTATAAATCTACGGGTAATTAGTACTACTTGGCTATGACATTACTGTCTTTACACCTATAGCCTATCAACGTCGTCATCTACAACGACCCTTAAAAGATGTCTCATCTTGAGGCGAGTTTCGCACTTATATGCTTTCAGTGCTTATCTCTTCCAAACGTAGCTACTCAGCGGTGCACCTGGCGGTACAACTGATACACCAGAGGTTTGTTCAATTCGGTCCTCTCGTACTAGAATCAAGCCCTCTCAAACATCTAACGCCCGCAATAGATAGAGACCGAACTGTCTCACGACGTTCTGAACCCAGCTCGCGTGCCACTTTAATGGGCGAACAGCCCAACCCTTGGGACCTTCTCCAGCCCCAGGATGTGACGAGCCGACATCGAGGTGCCGAACCTCCCCGTCGATGTGAGCTCTTGGGGGAGACTAGCCTGTTATCCCCGGAGTACCTTTTATCCTATGAGCGATGGCCCTTCCATACGGAACCACCGGATCACTATGTCCTGCTTTCGCACCTGATCGACTTGTTGGTCTCACAGTCAAGCACCCTTATGCCATTACACTCTACGCACGGTTACCAAGCGTGCTGAGGGTACCTTTGAAAGCCTCCGTTACTCTTTTGGAGGCGACCACCCCAGTCAAACTACCCACCACGCAATGTCCTTCTGAAAGAAGTTAGGCTCCAAGTAAGTAAAGGGTGGTATTTCAACGTCGGCTCCACAAACACTAGCGTGCCTGCTTCAAAGCCTCCCACCTATCCTACACATTACTTACTCAAAGTCAATACGAAGTTATAGTAAAGGTTCACAGGGTCTTTTCGTCCCATTGCGGGTAATCGGCATCTTCACCGATACTACAATTTCACCGAGCTCGTGGCTGAGACAGTGCCCAGATCGTTACACCATTCGTGCAGGTCGGAACTTACCCGACAAGGAATTTCGCTACCTTAGGACCGTTATAGTTACGGCCGCCGTTTACTGGGGCTTCAGTTAATGCCTTCGCTTACGCTAAGCACCTTCCTTAACCTTCCAGCACCGGGCAGGTGTCAGACCCTATACAGCATCTTTCGATTTAGCAGAGTCCTGTGTTTTTGATAAACAGTCGCCTGGGCCTCTTCACTGCGGCCACCATTGCTGATGGCGTCTCTTCTTCCGAAGTTACGAGACTATTTTGCCTAGTTCCTTAGCCACGACTCACTCGAGCACCTTAGGATTCTCTCCTCGACCACCTGTGTCGGTTTTGGTACGGGTTGCTTCACTTCGGCTTTTCTTGGATCAGATTACACTACAGCAGCTTCGCCCGAAGGCTAGGCCTTGACTATTCCGTCAGTCTCCAGCAGCTACATCCAACCGTCCCCTTTTATTGTGAGCAAGTATGGGAATATTAACCCATTGTCCATCCACTACCCCTTTCGGGTTCGCGTTAGGTCCCGACTAACCCTCAGCTGATTAGCATGGCTGAGGAAGCCTTGGTCTTTCGGTGAGCAGGTTTCTCGCCTGCTTTATCGTTACTTATGCCTACATTTTCTTTTCTATCCGCTCCACAATACCTCACAGTACTGCTTCGGCGCAAATAGAATGCTCTCCTACCAGATATATCTAAAATATAAATCCATAGCTTCGGTAATATGTTTATGCCCGATTATTATCCATGCCGGACCGCTCGACTAGTGAGCTGTTACGCACTCTTTAAATGAATGGCTGCTTCCAAGCCAACATCCTAGCTGTCAATGCAGTCCAACCGCGTTGTTTCAACTTAACATATATTTGGGGACCTTAGCTGTTGGTCTGGGTTCTTTCCCTCTCGGACATGGACCTTAGCACCCATGCCCTCACTGCCGTAGAACATTTATTAGCATTCGGAGTTTGTCAGGAATTGGTAGGCGATGAAACCCCCGCATCCAATCAGTAGCTCTACCTCTAATAAACTTATATACGACGCTGCACCTAAATGCATTTCGGAGAGTACGAGCTATCTCCCAGTTTGATTGGCCTTTCACCCCTACCCACAGGTCATCCGAAGACTTTTCAACGTCAACCGGTTCGGTCCTCCACTCTGTGTTACCAGAGCTTCAACCTGCCCATGGGTAGATCACAAGGTTTCGCGTCTAATCCTACTAACTATGCGCCCTATTCAGACTCGCTTTCGCTCCGGCTCCGGTACTTAATACCTTAACCTCGCTAGTAAAATTAACTCGTAGGCTCATTATGCAAAAGGCACGCCGTCACAGCATTACGCTGCTCCGACCGCTTGTAGGCGTACGGTTTCAGGTTCTATTTCACCCTTCTATTCGAAGTGCTTTTCACCTTTCCTTCACAGTACTTGTTCACTATCGGTCTTTCAGGAGTATTTAGCCTTGGAGGATGGTCCCCCCATATTCAGACAGGATTTCACGTGTCCCGCCCTACTCATTTATCATCTCTATATACCTTTCGAATACCGGGCTATCACCGTCTATGGCTGTTCTTTCCAGAACATTCTTCTAAATATATAAAGACTTTTGGGCTAATCCGCTTTCGCTCGCCACTACTTACGGAATCTCTTCGATTTCTTTTCCTCCGGGTACTTAGATGTTTCAGTTCTCCGGGTTTGCTCCTCTTGCGAGGTGACATATCTTCAATATGCCGGGTTGCCCCATTCGGATATCTGCGGATCAATTCGTGTGTGCCAATCCCCGCAGCTTTTCGCAGCTTACCACGTCCTTCGTCGCCTCTGAAAGCCTAGGCATCCGCCATACGCCCTTAACGATTTCTTTCCTATTGGTTACTCAAGCGCTTTATGCGCTCGGTTTTCTCTTTGTGATGTCTTTACCGTTAATGTCAATGATCTTAAATCTATTTCTGATTTAATTCGCAAATATTGTTTTTGGCTCTATTTGCTTTTTTAAAACTAAACCATCTATGATGGTGGAGAATAAGGGAGTCGAACCCTTGACCTCCTGCGTGCAAGGCAGGCGCTCTAGCCAGCTGAGCTAATTCCCCCTCTAGGTGCTGCAGGCCTTACGCTATAAGCTTTAGGCGTATCGCCTACTGCTTCCAGCTTAATGCTTACCGCTTTAATTAGTAGTCTCGGGCAGGCTCGAACTGCCGACCTCTACATTATCAGTGTAGCGCTCTAACCAGCTGAGCTACGAGACTGTCTTTTAGACGTAAAAGATGATAGACTGATAGATAATAGACTAATTTCTTCGTCTTTCTCTCTCTGCTTTTATCTTCTTTGCCTCTCTCAATCCCTTTACTAATTTCTAGTGGGTTTTGTATTTTTAATATAAATCAACCAAACAAAAAACTAAAGCTATGCTTTAAGTAAGTATGATGTATCTTACGATACTAATTTTGTTTAACGTCCTAAGACGCTCTAAAATGAGATGTTCCAGCCGCACCTTCCGGTACGGCTACCTTGTTACGACTTAGCCCTAGTTACCTGTTTTACCCTAGGCAGCTCCTGTTACGGTCACCGACTTCAGGTACCCCAGACTTCCATGGCTTGACGGGCGGTGTGTACAAGGCCCGGGAACGTATTCACCGCGCCATGGCTGATGCGCGATTACTAGCGATTCCAGCTTCATAGAGTCGAGTTGCAGACTCCAATCCGAACTGAGACCGGCTTTCGAGATTTGCATCACTTCGCAGTGTAGCTGCCCTCTGTACCGGCCATTGTATTACGTGTGTGGCCCAAGGCGTAAGGGCCGTGATGATTTGACGTCATCCCCACCTTCCTCTCTACTTGCGTAGGCAGTCTCACTAGAGTCCCCAACTTAATGATGGCAACTAGTGACAGGGGTTGCGCTCGTTGCAGGACTTAACCTAACACCTCACGGCACGAGCTGACGACAACCATGCAGCACCTTGAAAAATGTCCGAAGAAAAGTCTATTTCTAAACCTGTCATTTCCCATTTAAGCCTTGGTAAGGTTCCTCGCGTATCATCGAATTAAACCACATAATCCACCGCTTGTGCGGGCCCCCGTCAATTCCTTTGAGTTTCAAACTTGCGTTCGTACTCCCCAGGTGGCTAACTTATCACTTTCGCTTAGTCTCTGAAACTTACATTCCAAAAACGAGTTAGCATCGTTTACGGCGTGGACTACCAGGGTATCTAATCCTGTTCGCTCCCCACGCTTTCGTCCATCAGCGTCAGTTGTTGCTTAGTAACCTGCCTTCGCAATTGGTGTTCTAAGTAATATCTATGCATTTCACCGCTACACTACTTATTCCAGCTACTTCAACAACACTCAAGACCTGCAGTATCAATGGCAGTTTCACAGTTAAGCTGTGAGATTTCACCACTGACTTACAGATCCGCCTACGGACCCTTTAAACCCAATAAATCCGGATAACGCTTGCACCCTCCGTATTACCGCGGCTGCTGGCACGGAGTTAGCCGGTGCTTATTCGTATAGTACCTTCAGCTACCCTCACGAGGGTAGGTTTATCCCTATACAAAAGAAGTTTACAACCCATAGGGCCGTCGTCCTTCACGCGGGATGGCTGGATCAGGCTCTCACCCATTGTCCAATATTCCTCACTGCTGCCTCCCGTAGGAGTCTGGTCCGTGTCTCAGTACCAGTGTGGGGGATCACCCTCTCAGGCCCCCTAAAGATCGCAGACTTGGTGAGCCGTTACCTCACCAACTATCTAATCTTGCGCGTGCCCATCTCTATCCACCGGAGTTTTCAATACCGAATGATGCCATTCAGTATATTATGGGGTATTAATCTTCCTTTCGAAAGGCTATCCCCCAGATAAAGGCAGGTTGCACACGTGTTCCGCACCCGTACGCCGCTCTCAAGATCCCGAAAGATCTCTACCGCTCGGCTTGCATGTGTTAGGCCTCCCGCTAGCGTTCATCCTGAGCCAGGATCAAACTCTCCATTGTATGTTTGTCTGACTCACTCAAAGTTTTTAACGCTTTAGTTTTTCCTTACTTGGTTGTTATATTGTATGTCAATGATCTTTATATCTTCCGCTTTTCAACGAAGCAATCTCTCTGTCAGTGTCGCTCCGTATTTGCGAGTGCAAAAGTAAAACTTTATTTTTTAATGACCAAATGTTTTTGAAGAAAATTTTAAAGTTTTTTAAGTAACCTTAACCCTTCTCAAAACCTCAATCTCTATACTCCTGCGCTCCCTCTAATTGGGACTGCAAAGATACAAACTCTTTTTAAACCGGCAACTTTTTTTATAAAAAATTTTAAAGTTTTTTTTCGTCCGTCTCTTTTTTGAAGTAATATCGTTTCTGCCTAGCTAAAGGCTCTTCTGCGCTACTGTTCTACTCTCGTTTTCAGTGGGGCAAAGATAGTAACTTCCTACAACGCAAAACAAGTTTATTTAACATAAATTTTACATTACAGTGATATTTATTCCTAAAGGACTGGAAGGCAGGGAGAAAAATTTTAAACATTTGTTTGGAATGGAAGGAAGGAGTTGGAGTGTGGGAGGGTTTGAGGGTGAGAGAGCGTGAGAAGGGAGGGATTCGAGATTCGAGATGCGGGATACGGGGAGCGAAGTGCAAGGATGAGTGGTTTCGGGATGATTGTAATATACTATATATAATAAAGGGATAAGTTAGGCGAAAGCTCGTTCCTATTGAATGGTTTTTATTTTTTACCGCGGATGACACAGATTGACACGGATCATGATGGATATTTTATATATGAACTTGTTTTCATTGGGCCAAATTATTACTTATTACTTATATCCTACCCTCCTTCCCTAGCCCTGATAGGAATGGTTACCCCACAGCATGGGTTGGGGAGTGGGTGGGACTGAGCGTGGGAGTGCGCTGGCGCGAGGAGTATGAATGGATAGCAGGAAATAGCTCCTTATAAAATTGGAGAGTTGGAGCGTTGGAGAGTAATAGAGTTTGAGAGTGGGAAAGTGAAGGACAAAGAGACATAATCTGAAATACGGACATATTCTCTAGAAAGGATAAAAAAACATTCCGTAAGAATCCTAAATATGTGGGACTCCTACGGAATGGGGATAAAACGAAGTTATATTTCTAGTTCAGAACGTATGATGTTCCGTCTCTTCCGTCTTTTAATTCGATACCTTCTGCAAGCAGTTTATCTCTGATCTGGTCTGAAAGTTCGAAGTTTTTGGATTTTCTTGCCTGGTTTCTCAATTCGATCAAAACTTTTAAGGTCTGATCAAGTTTTTCATTGTTATTTTCTTCTACGGTCTGTAATCCCAGAACGTCGAAGATGAAAGCATTCAGTGTTGACTTTAAGTCTTCAAGATCTTCTGTTGTAATTGTTTCTTTACCATCTTTCAGCGCAAAGATATATTTCACCGCTTCAAACAGGTGGGCAATCAGGATTGGCGAATTAAAATCATCTGTTAATGCTTCATAGGCTTTATTTTTCCATTCTTTCAGGCTAAAACCGGATTGTTTTGAATCATCAGGGGTAATAGAAGCCAATACTTTCACAGCTTCCATTAATCTGATAAATCCTTTTTCGCTTGCTATCATGGCATCGTTTGAAATATCCAGAACGCTTCGGTAGTGCGCCTGCAGGAAGCAGAAGCGTACAATTGAAGGGTGGAACGGTTTTTCAAAGAAGTCGTTATCTCCTGTCACCAGCTGCATTGGCAGAATATAGTTTCCTGTAGATTTGCTCATACGCTGAGAATTCATCGTCAGCATATTGGCGTGCATCCAGTAATTTACCGGTGCAGCATCGTTGCAGGCTTTCCCTTGTGCAATTTCACATTCGTGGTGAGGGAATTTTAGGTCCATTCCTCCTCCATGGATATCGAATGTTTCACCCAGATATTTTGTACTCATTGCAGTACATTCAAGGTGCCATCCCGGGAAACCTTCTCCCCAAGGGGAATTCCATCTCATGATGTGAGCCGGAGAGGCTTTTTTCCACAATGCAAAATCCTGAGGGTTTTTCTTTTCACCCTGTCCGTCAAGGTCTCTGGTATTGGCGAAAAGCTCTTCTATGTTACGTTTTGAAAGCTCACCATAATTCAGCCCTCTTTTATTGTACTCCAAAACATCAAAATACACTGAACCGTTGCTTTCGTAAGCAAATCCTCTTTCAATTAGTTTTTGAGTTAACTCGATCTGCTCTACAATATGTCCTGTAGCAGTAGGTTCGATGTTTGGAGGGAGTAAGTTGAACATATCCAGGACTTTGTGAAAGTCTACGGTGTATTTCTGTACAATTTCCATAGGCTCCAGCTTTTCAAGTCTGGTTTGTTTTACGAATCTGTCGTTATCTACATTTCCATCATCGGTAAGGTGTCCTGCGTCGGTAATATTTCTCACATACCTTACTTTGTATCCCAAATGCATCAGGGTACGGTAGATAAAATCGAAAGAAAGGAAAGTTCTTACATTTCCCAAATGTACATTGCTGTACACGGTAGGTCCGCAGACATACATTCCGACATTTCCTTCCAAGATAGGTTTGAATATTTCTTTTTCCGCTGTAAGGGAGTTATATAATTTTAATTGCATTTATTTTTAAGTTAAAGATTTAATGATTTTAAAGATTCAAAATTGAGTTAAAAAATACTTTTGTCACAACAAATAATTGTCGTGATAAAAATCTTATCTGAAACTTTTTTAAATTTTATCATAATTAAATCGCTTTTAAATGATGATGCAGATGATCTACATAATCATTGATAATAAACTCCAACGTATAAACCTGCGGTTCTGTTTTGCTAGTATCACAGGTTCTTTGTAATGCTTCATCCGGGATATTTTCTACAATATGAACAATCTGATAGTTCAAGGATTTCCACAGATCAATAAGATCTGAAACAGGAACATTCTGATAGTTCTGAGCTTTCACCCAAAAGTTCTGATCATAAACGATATTCTCGTTCTCTTTGTATTGGGTTACAACAAATCTACGGATATTTGTTAAAGCACTGTCACAAAGATGGCCAATAATTTCTTTTTTGGACCATTTTTCCGGTGCATTTTTGTAATTCCATTCGTCTTCAGAAATTGTCTGGAATCTCTGGAGCTCTGCATCAATAATATTTTTAAGGATCTGGTAGTTCATTGTTTATTAATCAAGCTTTGCATGACTTCCTACGTAATGTAAGAATTCCTGTCTTGTGATAGGGTTTGTTCTGAAAATACCACTGAGTTCCGCAGTAATTGTGGAGCTTGCTGTATCTTTTATTCCTCTGCAGTTGACACAAAGGTGTTTTGCATCAATAATGCAGGCTACATCTTTCGTTCCCAAAGCTTCTTTCAATGCGTCTACAATCTGCATGGTAAGCCTTTCCTGAACCTGTGGTCTTTTCGCGTAATAATCAACAATTCTGTTAATTTTTGAAAGACCAATTACTTCGCCATTGGAAATATAAGCAACATGGGCTCTCCCTATGATGGGTAAAAAGTGGTGCTCGCAAAAAGAGTATACCGTGATATCCTTTTCCACCAGCATCTGGCGGTATTTGTATTTGTTGGAGAAAGTGGAGATTCCTGGTTTATTTTCAGGAAGAAGTCCTCCGAAAATCTCGTTCACATACATTTTGGCAACACGTCTTGGAGAATCCTTCAGAGAGTCATCTGTCATATCCAATCCCAACGTTTCCATAATCTCACCAAAAAGCTCAGTAATTTTTTCAATTTTTTCCTGTGGCGATTTATCAAAAGCATCTTCCCTTATAGGCGTATGTTCTTTTCCAGTGAAAATATCATCGTCGTTATCAGTAAAATCAACCATTTTTATTTAATTTGCAGCAAAAATACGGATAATATCTGTTCATCTATATTCAATTAGGGTGAAAAACATTATCTTTTATAACCAGCTCAGATTAAAAAGCCTATGATTATTGTCGAAGAAGTACAAAACCAACTCCATAAAAGGGAATTTCTGGAATTCCCGGCCCGTCTTTATGAACACGACAAAAATTATATCCGCCCTTTAGATAAACATATTGAGGAGATTTTTGATCCTGCCAAGAATAAATTCTTCAAAAACGGAGAATGTAAAAGGTTTCTGTTTAAAAGAAATGGTAACACCGTTGGGAAAGTAGCTGTTTTTGTGAACGGCTGTTATGA
This sequence comes from Chryseobacterium sp. NRRL B-14798, assembly GCF_050470705.1. Taxonomy (NCBI): domain Bacteria; kingdom Pseudomonadati; phylum Bacteroidota; class Flavobacteriia; order Flavobacteriales; family Weeksellaceae; genus Chryseobacterium; species Chryseobacterium sp. NRRL B-14798. The sequence goes on from NZ_JBFLUL010000005.1 coordinate 4,618,105, forward strand.
ACAGAAGCAGCCTACGGGAGGAATTGGATTTTTCGACTGTATTAATGATCAGGAAACTGCCAATTTTATTTTTGACCATTGTAAAAACTGGCTTCAAATAAAAGGGATTGAAGCAATGGACGGACCTATCAATTTTGGGGAACGGGATAAATTCTGGGGGCTTTTAATTGAAGGTTTTATCGAGCCTTTATTTGGAATGAACTACAATTTCCCTTATTACAAAGATCTTTTTGAAAATTATGGTTTTCAGATTTATTTTGAGCAGCTATGTTTTACCAGACCTGTTTTTGCGGAAGTGTCGAGGATCTTTACCATTGCGCATGAAAAGAACAGAAGAAACCCTGCGATCTCAGCACAACCTATGAAAAAGAATAATCTGCCGAAGTTTGCAAAGGATTTTACAGAGATTTATAATAAAGCATGGGCATCTCATGGAGAAGGAAAGCATCTTGAAGAAGCAAAAGTTCTGAAGATGTTCAACACCATGAAACCTATCATTAATGAACATATCTCCTGGTTTGTCTACGAAAACGAAAAACCGATTGCGATGTGGATCAATATTCCTGATCTCAACCAGTGGTTTAAATACCTGAACGGGAAATTCGGGATTTTTCAAAAGCTTAAATTTTTGTTTTTAAAACGTTTTAAAAAGAATGAAAAAATGGTGGGGCTTGTTTTTGGTGTTGTCCCCGAATGGCAGAAGAAAGGCATAGACGGATATATGATCTGGGAAGGAACTCAACATTTAAGAAAACATACGGATTTTACCATTACGGAGCTTCAATGGATTGGTGATTTTAACCCTAAAATGATTAAGATTGCAGAAACTCTTGATACCACAGTAACGCGCAAGCTTGCTACTTACCGGTATTTGTTTGACAGGAGTAAGGAGTTTGAGACACACACAATACTATAGCTAAATACTTTAACAAAATTTCATCATTTTAAGAATAATAATCGTATTTTTGAAAATAACTTTTGAAAACTTTAATAAAACTAACAAAATGAGAAAAGTAATTATATGCGCCTTACTGGTTACTTCATGCATTGTATTTGCACAGGATTTTACTCCTGATAACTACTCATCCGGCTACTCAAGTACAATATCTGTAAACAGCCTCGGAGGAGATCACGCAGTATTCGGAGTACGATCAGAAAACTATGGGAGAGCATTAAAGTATGATGAAATAGCAGGTTCTCCTTATTACAATTCAGAGTTTCATCTTGCTAAAGTAGGTGAAAACTTTGAAAAAGTACCTGTAAGATACAATAGCTACAAGGATGAAGTAGAATTTCAGAAAGAAGGTAAACCTTTGGTCCTGCCTAAAGAAGAACAGTTTTCCAAAATTGAAATTTCATCGCCAAAAAGCACAATGGTATTATTAAAAACTGATGATGATCTGAGTGGTTATTTTTTTGAATTAGTTAATGGTAAAATTCCGCTTTTCAAAAAAATAAAGGTTAAATTTCAAGATGCCATCCCTGCAGCCAATTCATATGCAACTGATAAAGCGGCTTTTTTTAAAACATTAGACCCTGTTTACTATATCAAAACAGAATCAGGATATATTAAAAAACCGAAGAAAATAAAAGATATCACAGAGGCCTTCCCTGCAAAAAAGGATGAGATTGAAAACTTTGTAAAATCTAATAATATTAAAATCAACAAAGAAGAAGACCTCATCAAACTGGTTAAGTTCTTAAATCAATAAAAAAATAAACCCCTGTGAAATTTACAGGGGTTCCTTCATTTTGGTACTTTTATTAGAATAGCTCACCGGCTACTTTTTTGATGTTATCACTTTTTCCCATTGAGTAAAAGTGGAGAACAGGAACTCCAAAGTCCAAAAGTTCTTTACACTGAGCAATAGACCATTCTATTCCGATCTGTTTTACCGCTTCATTATTCTTTGCATTTTCCACCTCATTGATCAGTTCTTCAGGAAGATCTATTTTGAATACCTGTGGCAGGATTTTCAAGTGCTTCTTAGTGGCAATAGGTTTGATTCCCGGAATAATTGGAACCATTATTCCCATTTCTCTTGCTTTCTGAACGAATTCAATATACTTTTTATTGTCAAAAAACATCTGGGTAACGATATAATCTGCTCCGGCATCTACTTTTTGCTTCAGCCACTTCAGATCATAATTCATGGAGGGCGCTTCCATATGTTTTTCGGGATATCCAGCAACACCGATGCAGAATTTGTTCAGTTCATCACAAACCTGTTCTTCGTTATGAAGATATTTTCCCCTTCCCAGATCATTAATCTGGTTGACAAGATCCATTGCACTAGCGTGTCCTCCCTGAGTAGGTTCAAAATACTGATGTCCTTTCATGGCGTCCCCTCTTAAGGCCATTACATTATCTATCCCAAGATACATACAGTCTACCAGCAGATATTCTGTTTCTTCTTTTGTAAAACCTCCGCAAAGAAGATGTGGTACTGTATCAACATTGTATTTATGCTGGATGGCAGCACAAATCCCCAGTGTTCCGGGGCGCATTCTTGTAATACGACGCTCCATCAAACCATTTCCTTTGTCCAGATAAATGTATTCTTCTCTGGATGTGGTCACATCAATGAAAGGAGGTTTGAACTCCATCAACGGATCTATATTGGTATAAAGGTCTTCAATACCTATTCCCTTTTGTGGCGGAACAACTTCTAAGGAGAATAAAGTTTTTCCATTTGCGTTTTTAATGTGTTCTGTTATCTTCATGTCAATGTTAATCTGCTAAATTGGGTGACAACCATTTTTTCGCTTCCTGGATGCTACAACCTCTTCTTGCTGCATAATCTTCAAGCTGGTCTTCTGTTATTTTTCCTAATCCGAAATATTTGGCATGCGGGCTTCCGAAATAATATCCGGAAACAGATGCTGTAGGGAACATGGCAAGGCTTTCTGTAAGGAAAACCCCAGTATTCTCTTCTACTTTTAAAAGGTCCCAGATGGTTTTCTTTTCCAGATGGTCCGGGCAAGCCGGATAACCTGGGGCGGGACGGATTCCTTTATATTTTTCGGCAATCAATTCTTCATTGCTTAAGTTTTCCTGATTGGCATATCCCCAATATTCTGTTCTTACTTTTTTGTGCAAAAATTCTGCATAAGCTTCTGCAAAACGGTCTGCAAGAGCTTTTACCATGATGGAATTATAATCATCATTGGCTTTTTCGTATTCCGTGGACAGTTCATCGGTACCAAATCCGGTGGTTACACAGAAAGCTCCTACATAATCGGTTTTTCCTGAACTTTGAGGGGCGATAAAATCACTGAGTGCGAGATAGTCTTTTCCTTTTGATCTCTGAGCCTGCTGTCTTAAGGTTAAAAACTTTGCCTGCTCATTATTATTTTCATCAAAAATTAAAATATCATCGGATTCATTGGAATTGGCCTTAAAGATTCCGAAGATGGCTTTTGCGGTTAAAAGTTTCTCATCCAGAATTCTATTCAAAATGACCTGAGCATCTTTGAACAGTTCTTTTGCCTGAGCTCCTACCACCTCATCTTCCAGAATATTCGGGTATTTTCCGTGAAGATCCCAGCTTCTGAAAAACGGAGACCAGTCGATGAAAGGAAGAAGCTCTCTCAGATCCTGATTTTCAATTACTTTTATTCCGAGATTATTCGGTGTGAAAATTTCTTCATTTTCCCAGTCAATTTTAAAGTGATTTTCCCTTGCTTCTTTGATTGAAACATAATCTTTATCCACCTGTCTGTTCAGGAACTTCTCTCTGAATTCAGAGTAATCATTCTTTAAATCCGAAACATATTCTTTATTTCTGTCACCCAGCAATGAGCTTACAACGTTTACCGCTCTTGAAGCATCATTCACATGAACGACAGCATTTTTATATTTCAAATCGATTTTCACAGCAGTATGTGCCTTTGACGTTGTAGCACCGCCGATTAATAGAGGGAAATCCAAATTTTGTCTTTCCAATTCTGAAGCGATGTACACCATTTCATCCAAACTAGGGGTAATCAGTCCGCTTAGCCCAATAACATCTACTTTTTCTTCAATGGCAGTCTGAATAATCTTTTCGGCAGGAACCATTACTCCAAGGTCAACAATTTCATAGTTGTTACAACCTAAAACAACACTCACAATGTTTTTGCCGATATCATGAACATCTCCTTTTACGGTTGCCATTAATATTTTTCCGTTAGCAGGTTTTGTTCCGTCTTTTTCTGCTTCAATGAAAGGCTGTAAATAAGCTACTGCCTTTTTCATTACCCTTGCGGATTTTACAACCTGTGGAAGGAACATTTTACCGCTTCCGAATAAATCTCCTACGACTCCCATTCCGGTCATTAAATTCACTTCGATGACGTGAAGCGGTCTTTCGGCCAATAGCCTTGCTTCTTCTACATCTTCTTCAATAAAACGGTCGATTCCTTTTACCAAAGCATGGGTAATCCTTTCCTGTAGAGGATTATTTCTCCACTCTAAGTCTTCAGTCTTTTCTTTTTTTACCGATTTATGTTTCTCAGAGTAATCTAAAAGCCTTTCGGTAGCATCTTCTCTTTTATCCAGGATGACATCTTCTACCAGCTCCAGCAATTCTTTATTGATTTCATCATAAACCTCCAGCATAGCCGGATTTACAATACCGATGTTCATTCCTGCCTGAATCGCGTGATAAAGGAAAACAGAATGCATGGCTTCTCTTACGGTATCATTTCCACGGAAGGAGAAGGAAACATTGCTCACGCCTCCACTCACGGATGCATAAGGAAGATTTTGTCTTACCCAGCGTGTAGCTTCAATAAAGTCGATGGCATTTCTTCTGTGCTCATCCATTCCAGTTGCCACCGGAAAGATATTTAAGTCGAAAATGATATCTTCTGCAGGGAAACCAATCTGGTTTACCAAAATATCATAGGAACGTTTTGAAATTTCAATTCTTCGTTCAAGATTGTCAGCCTGCCCTACCTCATCAAATGCCATTACAATGACAGCTGCACCGTACCTTTTGATGGCCTTGGCGTGTTTGATAAATTCTTCCTCGCCTTCTTTTAAGCTAATGGAATTCACAACACATTTTCCCTGAGCTACCTGAAGACCTGCTTCAAGGATCTCCCATTTGGAAGAATCTACCATAATCGGGATTCTTGCAATATCCGGTTCTGAGGCAATTAAGTTCAGGAATTTGATCATCGATGCTTTTCCATCGATCAAACCATCATCAAAGTTAACATCCAGAATCTGGGCACCTCCTTCTACCTGATGGCGGGCAATATCTAAGGCTTCTGAGAATTTCTCCTCTTTAATCAGTCTTAAAAACTTTTTGGATCCGGCAACATTTGTTCTTTCACCAACGTTGATGAAATTACTTTCCGGGGTTATGATAAGAGGCTCGAGGCCTGATAATCTTAAATACTTCATTTTATTCTTCTAAAATATAGTAGGCATTATTGGCATTCTGCTTCAATAAATCCCTATGCTTACTTAAAGCCGTAATCAGCGGAAATCTTTTGTATGCTAAACCATGTTCTTTAGCAAACTCCTCAATCTCCTCTGTAATTTCATTATAATACATATAACTGTAATTGGGAAACAGATGGTGAGCAACGTGAAAATTGAAATTTCCCAACACATTTCTTACCAACCAGTTATTTTCTTTGAGATCATTGGTTACTTCCAGCTGGTGACGAAGCCAGCTAAACGGCAGACCATTCTCTTTATTTAATTTTGGAAAGGCATTATCAGGAAGCGGATGCAAAGGCAGTAACACAAACAATGCAAAAATACTTGCTGAAATTACCTGTAAAAACCACGCTCCTAAAGCCAATCCTATTGATACTTTAAAGAACACCACAGGAACCACAATCTGATAAAAGAAATAGAACAGCTTATAGCTTATCATTTTTACTTTTTCAATGGTGGGAATTTTTCCCTGGGTTTTTAAAATCACTCTTTCTTTATCAAAGAAGTCTCTGAAGTCTCTTATAAACATCCAGTTGAACAAATACAACGGATATACTAAAAAGAAAAACTTATCCTGATACTTCTGTATACCTTTCGCTTTGATCCACGGTACGATTAAAAGCAGTCCGCTCTGTTCGATATCCGTGTCCCATCCATCTACATTAGGATAGGCGTGATGGCTTGCGATATGTCTTTTTTTCCAGATATAGGAGTTGGCACCTATAAAATCAAAAATGTGAAGAATCAGCCCATTGAGTCTTTTACTCTTATAAATGTTATTATGGGCCGCTTCGTGGATTAAGTTTAAATAAATTAAAACCAGAGAGATTCCCATTAAAACAAAACTCAGAATATAGATCCAGTGTTTTTCAGCATTCAAAAGAGCCAGAACATATAATCCCAGATAGATCATCGGCAGAATAACTGCTTTAATCTGAATATAGATGTCCCTGTTTTCAGAAATCCCTTCCACCCTTTGGTTTACTTTCTTCCTCAACTCATTAAAAAGCTTAACATCTTCTGAATCTTTTAAGTAAATCGGCTTTTCCATTACATTAAATTTTGTGGTTTATTTAAAGATAATATTTATAACCGAGCCTTCATTCTTGATTTTAATTAAAAAAATCTATCAAATCAGACAAATTCTTTCAATTTTCTAGGCGGATAATCTTTCACCAGATCTGCAATCGCCCTGATATGCTCAGGGGTAGTTCCGCAGCATCCTCCAATAATATTGATTAATCCTTTCTCTACATATTCTTTAATCTGTCTTGCCATGTCCTCAGGAGTTTCGTCATATTTTCCGAAAGCATTTGGTAAACCGGCATTCGGATATGCTGAAACATAGAATTCTGAATTATGAGCCAGTGTTTCAAGATAAGGAGTCAGCTGATCTGCACCCAATGCACAGTTGAAACCTACACTTAATAAATTCAGGTGGGAAACTGAGATCAGAAAAGCTTCTGCGGTCTGTCCGCTCAAAGTTCTTCCGGAGGCATCGGTAATGGTCCCTGAAACCATGATCGGGATCTCAATTCCTCTTTCGTCCTGCAGTTCATCAATAGCGAATAAAGCAGCTTTTGCATTCAAAGTATCAAAGATGGTTTCTACCAGAAGGATGTCTGAACCCCCATCCAACAAAGCTTCACACTGTTGTTTGTAAGCTACTCTCAATTCTTCAAAAGTGATGGCTCTGTATCCCGGATCATTCACATCAGGACTTAAACTTGCTGTTCTGTTTGTAGGTCCGATAGATCCTGCTACAAATCTCGGTTTGTCTGGATTTTTCGCAGTATACTCATCACAGGCTTTTCTGGCAATTTTTGCTGACTCATAGTTCAGGTCGTATACCAGATCTTCCATGTGGTAATCTGCCATCGCAATGGTAGTTCCTGAAAATGTATTGGTTTCAATAATATCAGCTCCGGCTTCCAGATATTTCTTATGAACTTCTTCAATCGCCTGAGGCTGTGTCAGAGAAAGCAGGTCATTGTTTCCTTTTACCGGATGTTCCCAGTCTTTGAAACGCTCTCCACGGTAATCTTCTTCTTCGAATTTGTATCTCTGAAGCATGGTACCCATCGCTCCGTCAAGAATTAAAATTCTTTCGGATAAAGCTTTATATAATTGTTCTGAATTTTTCATTTTATCGATTTTAGGTAAAGCCTGCAGCTGTTTGAATTAATCCAAAGCTTGTTTTAAATCTGCAATGATATCATCCACATTTTCCAATCCTACTGAACAACGTACCAGTCCTGCAGTAATTCCTACTTCATTTCTTTCGTCGTCTGATAATTTGGAATGCGTTGTAGAAGCCGGATGCGTAACGATCGTTCTTGTATCACCTAAGTTGGCAGACAATGAACACATTTGTATCTTATCTAAAAAGTTTCTTCCTCCTTCTATTCCCCCTTTTATTTCAAAGGCCACAATATTTCCTCCGAGTTTCATCTGTTTTTTGGCTACCTCATAACCAGGATGGGATTTCAGGAATGGATATTTTACCAATTCAACATTTGGATGACTTTCTAAAAACTCCGCTACTTTCAAGGCATTCTCACAATGCTTTTCTACACGGATAGCCAATGTTTCCAAACTTTTTGATAATACCCAGGCGTTGAAAGGAGACAATGCAGGCCCTGTATTTCTTGCGAAAAGATAAATTTCTCTGATCAGGTCTTCTTTTCCTACTGCTATTCCTCCTAAAACTCTTCCCTGTCCGTCAATCAGTTTCGTTGCTGAGTGTACAACAATATCTGCACCATATTTGATAGGCTGCTGAAGATAAGGTGTTGCAAAACAGTTATCTACAATAAAAATAAGGTTATGCTTTTTTGCAATTTGTCCGAAAAACTCCAGATCCAGAATTTCGATAGCCGGATTGGTAGGAGTTTCAAGGTATAAGATCTTTGTATTAGGTTTGATGTATTGCTCCACATTCGCTGCATCTTCTGCTTTGAAATAAGAAGTTTCAATATTCCATTTCGGGAAATATTTGGTAAACAAAGTGTGTGTCGACCCGAACACCGACTGGCAGCTTACGATATGATCACCAGCATTCAATAACGCCGCAAATGTAGAATAGATGGCGGCCATTCCTGTCGCAAAGGCATATCCCGCTTCTGCACCTTCCATTTTAGCAATCTTATCTGTAAATTCTGTTACATTAGGATTGGAAAAACGGCTGTATAAGTTTTTTGGTTTTTCTTCTGCAAAGCTTGCTCTCATATCCTCCGCATCCTGAAATATAAAACTGGAGGTAAGATATAATGGTGTAGAATGTTCGTCAAACTGGGTTCTTTCCGTCTGGGTTCTTATTGCTGATGTTTCAAAATTTTCCATATAGTTTTAATTAATTTACCAATATAGCAGTCTAACAATGTACCAATTAAAATCTTCGCTTTGCTCAGAATAACGACACAAATTATTGGTAAACTGATACATTATTAGATTGTTATATTAAATATTATTTTGTTTCACTTACTCTTAAAATATCTCCGAATACTCCTCTTGCGGTTACCTTTGCACCAGCTCCGGCTCCCATAATCACGATTGGATTTTCTCCATAGCTTTCTGTGTAGATTTCAAAGATGGAGTCTGAACCTTTCAGTTGTCCCAATGCTGAAGTTGCAGGAACAGAAACCAGTTTTACATCCAGTTCACCTTTATCTTTCTGTAAATCTCCGTGTAGATCTCCCACATATCTCAATACATGTCCGGGCTCCTGGTTTTCTTTTATTTTCTGATATTCTTCGTCCAGTTCTTCCAGTCTTGAAAGGAATTCTGATTTTGAAACCTCCAGTAAGCTTTCCGGAACCAGGTTTTGAATATTGATATCTCCGAACTCGTTGATTAAGTCTAATTCTCTTGCAAGGATCAATAATTTTCTTGCTACATCGTTTCCTGATAAGTCTTCTCTCGGATCCGGTTCTGTATATCCTTTCTCCAAAGCTTCGTTGATAATGGTTGAGAATTTATCGTCCCTCAAAGAAAAATTATTGAACACATAACTCAATGTTCCTGAGAATACGCCTTTAATTCTTGTGATATTTTCTCCTGAAAGGTGTAATAACTTGATGGTATCAATTAACGGTAATCCTGCTCCCACATTGGTTTCATACAGATAACGTCTGTTGTTTTTACTCAACGTATATCTTAGTTTTCTGTATTCTTCAATTGGAAGGGTATTGAAGATCTTGTTGGAAGACACCAGATCAAACCCGTTTTCTGCCAGGGCGTGATAGTTTTTTACAAAATCTTTGCTTGCGGTGTTATCCACAACAATCAGATTCTCCAGTTGATTTTCGTTAGAGAAATTAATCAGTTCTTCCACGTTTGACGGTCTTTCTGCTGTTAAAACCTCATCCCCCCAATTGGCATCAAATCCTTTTTTGTTGAAGGCAATTTTCTTTGAGTTGGCTACTGCAACTACTTTAAGGTCTATTTTTTTACGTTTTTTAATTTCTTCTGCAGATTCAAGTACCTGTTCTATCAAGGTTTTTCCTACATTTCCATGGCCAATAATGGCCAGATGAACGGTTTTCGGTTTTTTGAAAATTTCAGATTCTATGATGTTTCTTGTTTTTTCATCCTGTGAAGACGTCACTACGATATTGACTCTGTTTTCTCCTGCTACCTGGTTCAAAAGCAATGGAAAAACATTATTTCTTGCCAGCTCAGCAAAGACTTTATTAAAATCTTCTGCTACAAAACCAATGACAGAAACATTATTGATACTATAGATCTGGGAAACTTTTCCTGACTTTCTTTCTGCTTCAAATTCATCGATAAGACAAGCCACTGCCTTCTCTGCATCATTTTCATGAACCAGGATAGAAATTCCGTTTTCTACGGCCTGCTGAGAGATTACTCCTACACTGATACGCGCCAAAGTAAGCGCTTTAAAAATTCGTCCGTCAATCCCGATTTCTCCCAGGAAATCTTCTCCTTCAAATTTAACGATTGATCTGTTCTTCAAAAATTTTATTTCGTTAGCATTTTTCATTACTTCTATAAAATGTTTTTAATGATATTATTTAATTGTTGATATTCCATTAGGAAGGCATCATGCCCGTGTATAGATTGGATCTCGTGATAAGAAACATCTTTATTTTTCTCTTTTAAGTTTTCAAAACACATTCGGATTTCAGAAGCCGGGAAAAATAAATCTGTATCTACGGAGATCATGTGCATTCGTGCCTGTATGTTCTCCAGTGCTGTATCAGCAGCATTTATATTCATCAAGAGATGATTCATCAATTTGTAAGCTTTTAAACTAAATCTTTCGTTTAGTGCATTACCATGATAAACCAGCCAGTCTTCTGATTCCAGGCGTTGTTTGTCCTGATTATATTGGTTTTGAAATCTGTCATTGAGCGACTGCGGTGTTCTGTAGCACAACATGGCATGAATTCTTGCTTTCTGTAATGGTTCTTCCTTATCATTTAATAAAAATTTCTGAACCAGACACTGTGCATGAAGCCAGTCGTGTGTTCTGTAATCGCAGGCAATAGGAATAAAAATCTCAGCAAGATCCGGCTGCTGGGCAAGCATTTCCCAGGCAATACCTCCTCCCAGAGAGCCTCCTATAATGGCATATAAATTTTTGATCTGTAAAACTTCAAGTCCTTTCAGAAATATCGCAGCGATATCTGAAGGAGTAAAGTCTTCATAATCTTCAATTAAAAAATCGTCGTATCCGTTTCCTGGTATATTGAAGCACAGAACGGTATATTGATCGGTATCAACAATCTGATTTTTTCCCACCAGCTGTTTCCACCAGCCTTTTTCTCCGGATACGTTTGAATTTCCGGTGAGAGCATGATTGATTAAGACAACAGGGGCTGTAAACAGATCTTTCCCAAAAAGCTGATAGCTTAATGAGATATGGTATTCCTTTTGGGAATGAGTTTGATACGTAAGATTAATATAGTTTAGTTCTGTTTTCAATTCTATTAAATTTTAATACAATTGAAAATGCCACAGGAAATGGCTGAAAAGAACTTCAGTAAGTTATCTGTCCAAAATTATTTTGGTAGAACGTAGCACCTTCTTTACTTGCGCAAAGGGTTGCTAAGGTTTCATAGGGTCTAATCCCTCAACCTTTCTTGATAACATTTTCAATATTTGAATGAACGAATGGTGCAAAGGTAGTTCTTTTCTTTTAATTTCAAAAAAAAATTATTTTAATATTTAAAAAAGCCCTTAAATACAAGTATTCCAAGAGTATATTAATAATTATTCAGATGAAAAAAATTGGAATTACTTCTCAAAAAAACTAACTTCGTATGGAAAAGTGATGAGATATGACCGCCGAAAAAGATAGATTACAAGATACCAAATGGAAAAACTGGGGACCTTATGTAAGCAACCGGCAGTGGGGAAATGTACGCGAAGATTATAGCCCGAACGGGAATGCCTGGAATTTTACCAACCATAATAATGCAGAAAGCTATGCCTACCGTTGGGGTGAAGAAGGTATTGCCGGAATTTCTGATGTAAAGCAGCTTTTATGTTTTGCTTTTTCGTTCTGGAACAAGAAAGACAAAATGGTAAAGGAACGATTCTTTGGTTTGAGCAATCCTCAGGGTAATCATGGGGAAGACATCAAAGAAATCTTTTATTATCTGGATAATACACCTACTCATAGTTATATGAAAATGGTTTATAAATATCCCATCAATGAATTTCCTTACGATGAACTTGTTGCAGAAAACGGAAGACGCAGTAAAAAGGAACCGGAATATGAAATTTTCGATACTGGAATTTTCGATAATGATGAATATTTTGATATTTTCATTGAATATTGCAAGGCCGATCACAATGATATTCTTGCCAGAGTAACGGTCTGTAACCGAAGTCAGCATGAAGCACCTATTCTGGTAGCGCCTACTGTATGGTTCAGAAACAACTGGAAATGGGGATACAACACCTATAAGGCAGAGCTTAATGCTTCTCATGACGGAAGTATCAATATTGGACACGACAGTATCTCCATTAAAAAACTTTATTCCCGAAATACCAATGCACAAAGCGTATTTTGTGATAATGAAACCAATACTTCTAAGCTTTACGGAGCTCCTGCAGGTGAAAATACATATTTCAAAGATGGCATCAATCATTTTATTACCCACCAGGCAAATACGATTAATCCCGCAAAGAAAGGGACAAAAGCTTCTTTCCTGATCGATGAGCTTATCGGAGCCGGAGAATCAAAGGTTTTTGAATTCAGATTGTGCCCGGATGAAGCCGATGAGCCTTTTGAAAACTTTGATGAAATTTTCAATACCCGGCAGACTGAAGCTGAAGAGTTTTATCAGGAAATTCAGAGTGATACCGTTAACGAAGATGAGAGAAATGTACAGAGACAGGCTTTTGCCGGGCTTCTCTGGAACAAACAGTTTTATCATTATAATATCGGAAAATGGCTGAAAGGTGATCCTAATTTTGAAGCGCCAAGAAATTTCAATGAATATGTAAGAAATACGGAATGGAATCATCTCCATAATAAGGATATTATTTCTATGCCCGATAAATGGGAATATCCATGGTATGCCACATGGGATCTGGCGTTTCATTGTGTTCCTTTTTCCATCATTGATGCGGAATTTGCCAAGGGACAGCTTTTACTTCTTACTAAGGAATGGTACATGCATCCCAATGGACAGCTTCCTGCCTATGAGTGGAATATGAGTGATGTGAATCCGCCGGTACACGCATGGTCTTGTTTCCGTGTTTTTAAAATTGATGAAAAAAATAACGGAAAACCGGATTTATTATTTTTAGAGAAAGTTTTCCAGAAACTGCTTCTTAATTTCACCTGGTGGGTGAACCGAAAGGATAAAAACGGAAAAAATATCTTTGGTGGAGGGTTTCTTGGTCTTGATAATATCGGAGCTTTTGACCGGAATATGGAACTAAAGGACGGACAGCATCTTGAACAGGCAGACGGAACCAGCTGGATGGCCATGTATGCATTGAATATGATGCGTATTGCAATGGAGCTTGCCCAGTATTATCAGGTATATGAAGATATGGCCATCAAGTTTTTTGAACATTATCTTTATATCGCTGAGGCTATGGAAAATCTTGGTGAAGGCACAAAAGGGCTTTGGAATGAAGAAGACGGATTTTTCTATGATGTATTGCAGCTTGGAAACGGAGACAGTGTTTCTTTGAGGTTAAGAAGTATTGTTGGTTTGATTCCTATGTTTGCTGTTGAAATTGTAGACCATCGCTTACTGGAAAAGATGCCGAATTTCAGGACCCGAATGGAGTGGATCTTAAAAAATAAACCGGAGCTTACCAAACTCGTTTCCCATTGGGACGAGGAAGGACACGGACGAAAACACCTTATGAGCATACTTCGTAAAAACAGACTGACAAAAGTTCTGACCAGAATGCTTGATGAAAATGAGTTCCTGAGTTCTTACGGAATACGTGCTATGTCTAAGGTATACGAAGAAAATCCGTTTGTATTCTCTGTACATGGGTCTGAAAATATGGTATACTATACGCCTGCAGAAAGTGACAGCAGAATGTTTGGCGGAAATAGCAACTGGCGCGGCCCCATCTGGTTTCCTATCAATTTCCTGATTGTTGAAAGCCTGCAGCGCTTCCATTATTATTATGGAAACAGTCTGAAAGTAGAATTCCCAACGGGAAGCGGTGATAAAAGAAACCTGGATGAAGTAGCCCAGAATATCAGCAAAAGACTCTGCTCAATATTTTTAAAGGATGAACATGGCCAAAGGGCGTTCAACGGAGGCAATCCCAAGTTCAATTATGATGAACACTTCAGAGATTATATTACGTTCTTTGAATATTTCCATGGTGATAACGGCCGTGGTGTGGGTGCTTCCCATCAAACAGGATGGACTGCTACTGTAGCGAAACTGATAAAGCCAAGACTCACCTTTTAATAAGCAATGAGTAATTGGTAATGAGTAATAATAAAAGCCGGATGAAACATCCGGCTTTTGTTATTTTATATAAGAGATTAAATTTTTTCTCCGTTCACATAGACTTCGTATCCGATTTCTACATTCGGTTCTAACGTTTTTGATACAGAGCAGTATTTTTCAAAAGAAAGTTCTGCAGCCTTTAATGCTTTTTTAGGATCAATTTCTCCTTCCAGAAGGAATTTTACGTTAATCGATTTAAATGGTTTTGCATCTTCTACCTGTACTCTTTCTCCTTCTACCTCTGCCTGAAAGCTTCTGATCTCCTGACGCTGCTTCTTTAAAATAGAAACTACATCAATTCCGCTGCAGCCTGCCACAGCCATCAGTACACTTTCCATTGGAGAAACTCCTTTAGCTCCCGGCTGGGAAGTATTATCCAAAAGAATAGAATTTCCCTGAGCATTGGTACATTCAAATAAAAAATCGTCGTTTATTCTGTTAAGTGTAATTTTCATTGCTTATTGCTTATTGCTTATTGCTTATTGCTTATTGCTTCTACAAAGTTATAAAATTCCTCTCGCTTTTATCTCCAGATATTTATTGATAACATCGATATTCAAATTTTCAGGAAGTGTATAAACAGTATAAATTCCGTATTTACGGAGTTCCTGGATGATCAGTTTCTTTTCAAACTCAAATTTTTCAGCAATGATCTCGTCATAAATTTCCTGCATACTTTCAGGATTTTTGTTGATCAGCGTCTGCAGTTCAGAATTTTTAAAGAATACTACTACCAACAAATGGTTCTTAGCAATTCCCCTAAGATATTTCAGCTGCCGGTTTAGTCCGTCTAACGTCTCAAAATTGGTAAAAAGCAGAATTAAACTTCTTTGGTTGATGGAATATTTTACATCCTGATACAAACGGTTGAAATCACTTTCGAAGAAATCTGTTTTGATATTATAAAGAGCTTCAGAGATTTTCTTCAACTGTCCGGATTTATTATCGGCAGCAATTTTATTTTCAGCTTTCTTGGAAAAAGTCATCATTCCCGCTCTGTCTCCTTTTCTCAAAATAATATGAGACAGCGCCATGGTTGCATTGATGGAATAATCCAGCAAGCTTAATTCGTTGAAAGGCATTTTCATGGTTCGTCCTTTATCAATCAGCATAAAAATACGCTGTGATTTCTCATCCTGAAACTGATTAACCATTAAACGATTTGTTTTCGAAGTTGCTTTCCAGTTGATCGTTCTGATATCATCTCCGGGTACATATTCTTTGATCTGCTCAAATTCCATGGTATGTCCCAGCTTTCTGACTTTCTTGATTCCGCCTAATAAAAATTCACTCTGAATAGCCATCAGTTCATATTTTCTTAGATGAATAAAAGAGGGATAGGCAGGAAGCATAGCATCTTTCTGGAAAATAAATCTTTTTGAAATCAGTCCTATTGGTGATGATGCGTACACATTCAATCCTCCGAAATGATATTCTCCCCTTTCTTTAGGCTCTAATGTGTATTGAAAAAATGTATTTGCTCCGGAAGTGATCTGTTTTTTGATCAGAAAATCTCTTTTCTGAAACTGAAACGGGATTTCATCAATAATTTTAGTGGCTATGGTAAAGTTGTAATTATTCTTGATGTCAATTTTTACAAAATTCTCATCTCCGTTAGACAGTTTTTCCGGCAGAATTCTTTGAACCTGCAATGCATTCTTTTGGTTGAAAAGCAACAGAAAATCTACCATTGCTGCCAAAAAACAAATCAGGAGTGCGATATGGGCTACCCACATCAGCACCGGAAAGAAAAATGCAAGGACATACAGAATCCCCACTCCGATGAGTGTAAAAAAGAAACGTGTATTGATGTATAAGTTTTTCATTGGTTAGGTGGCAGGTTGCAGATTATAGGTTGCAGGTTACAGGTTTTGAGGATTATGTGAACGCACCATAGGTCTTACAGTTGTATTATTGTAATGAGTTAATGAGTCCGTTCAACATTTTGGATATTTCTATAATCTTTTCATTTAATTTTAAATGCTCATTTTCATTTAAAAATTTGAGATTTTTTGAAATAATTAATTGTGTTTCTACTTCCGCACAACTGCCTCTTGATATTTTTAAAAATTGCGAGTAATCAGGTTTGCTTCTCCTGGAGTTTCCCTCTGCAATATTGGAGGGTATAGAAACAGCAGCCCTTCTGATTTGTGATGTCAAGCCATAAATCTCATCCTTAGGAAAAGCTTCTGTAGTTCTGTAGATTTCAGTAACAAAATCAATAGATCTCTGCCAGACTAAAAGTTCTTTAAAATTTGCCATACATAATAATTTTGTAAATATTTAAACATTCACTCACAATCAACTGCTACCGGCTACCTACCATCTACTACCTATTGTTCTATCTCGGTATTTCTATTCCTTCTAAAATCTGACGGATAATTTCATCTGCGGTAAGACCTTCCATTTCTCTTTCCGGAGATACGATGACTCTGTGTCTTAATACGGCGTAGCTTGCTTCTTTAATATCTTCAGGAGTCACAAAGTCTCTACCTCTTAAAGCGGCAAATGACTTTGATGCCGTAAGAAGTGCCAATGAAGCTCGTGGTGAAGCTCCCAGATATAAGAATTGATTTTCTCTTGTATTGATGATAATCTTGGCAATGTATTCCATCAGCTGGCTTTCCACAATGATTTCTTTTACCAGATGCTGGTAGTTTTTCAATTGTTCAGCTGTGATCACGCGGTTGATTCCTTCTGTTTTATCTTCTTTTTTGCTTTCGTGCTGGTTTTTAATGATCGCAATTTCCTGCTCAAGGTTAGGATATCCTACATTGATTTTGAATAAAAAACGGTCCAGCTGCGCTTCCGGAAGTCTGTACGTTCCTTCATGTTCAATAGGGTTTTGTGTAGCGATCACCAGGAAAGGTTCCTCAAGGGTATAACGGGTACCGTCCATCGTGATCTGTCTTTCTTCCATAACTTCAAATAATGCAGACTGCGTTTTGGCAGGCGATCTGTTGATTTCATCAATCAGGATGAAATTGGAGAAGATAGGTCCTTTTTTAAATTCAAATTCTGAGTTTTTAACATTGAAAACGGATGTTCCCAAAATATCGGAAGGCATAAGATCCGGTGTAAACTGAATTCTGCTGAAACCTACGTCAATGGTTTTGGCTAATAGTTTTGCAGTGATTGTTTTTGCCACTCCCGGAACACCTTCAATCAAAACATGTCCGTTTGAAAGCAAAGCTGCCAAAAGATGTTCAATCATTTTCTCCTGCCCTACGATCACTTTTCCGATCTCAGATTTTACTTTTTCCAAACTTGCACGAAGTTCAATCATATCAATTCTCGACTGAAACTGCTCTTCCTGCTTATTAAAATTAATAGAGCTTGGGGTTTCTATGTTGGGGTTATCCAGGTTTTCCATAATAAAATTTTTATTTATCATTCTAACAATGTATCTCTTTGAATGGTGACAGCATTGAGCAAATCTACATTGTTAGGTTATTTCTATTGTTATATTATTTAAGTATTTCATCAAGGAGCTTATTGATCCTTGTAAGGTCTTCTTTCATTACACTGGCGTAAGGATCCTGGGCTTTTTTGATAAGCGCTATTGCTTCGCCAATCATTTCTACGGGTTTACCAGTTTTCAGATGTAATTTTTTTGCAAATTCTTCATCTAGATGCGGGGTATCTATCAACAGATCCATTCTTACCTTGTTTAGGAAATATTGAGCTTTCTTGGCCATCATATCATGGAAATCGCCTTCCTGAAGATACAGATTTCCAATGCTTTTCACAAAATCCAGGGAAGTATTTCTCAATGGTTCTGTTACTGGGACTATCCTCTGTTTCCTTTTTGCATTAAAGAAGATAAAAAGAATAAGCCCTCCTAAAAATACCCACCATGCATATTTTAAAGCCGGATTTGACAATATAAATCTCATGAAAAAGCGTGATTCATAGCTTTTGTTTGAGACAAACCAAAGGGTTTCCCTATCCTGAAGATATGAAAATACGTCCTGAGCATATTTTACATTTCCGGGTTTTAGAAGATAATAATTCGTAAGGAAAAGAGGTTCTGTATGAGCATAGATATATCCTTTACCAAACTTTACTTTAATAAAATTGGCCTGATCTGTATTCTTCTTCTCAACGGTTTTCCCCAGTACTTCCACTCCCGGTTTTATGAATGAGAATCCTCTGCCCGACGGAAATTTATCCAGCTTAATAAAATCATTCTGAAATTTTTTGTCGGTAAGCTTCAAAACATTTTCTTCTTCAAAGGAGATCTCTGAATCATAGTATCCGATACTGTCTGAAATTTCTTTAGGCATACGGGTTACCATCAGAAATGCATCTGAGCCTTCAGATATCTGAGTCAGAATTTTATGCCAGGACTCTCTGTCAAGATTATTTTCAATGATGACAATATTGTGAGCCTGTTTTTTATGCTGGCTGTAATATTCGTAAGGAACCTGCTCAATCTTCTTCAGCTTATTTTTAAAAAGATTGTTGGCTTCTTTATTGAAAACAAACAACCCGAACGGAGATTTTTCGTTGATATCAAAATTCTTCCGCCAGTCTGTTGTTTCTTTTTTGTTAACTTCAAGCAATGCCAGAACAATCATCACAATGACGAAAATTACAGCATATGTTTTGAAAGTTTTATTCATGGTTATTATTGTTATGGTTTAAAGGCCTGATATTGATTTTTAAATTTCCGGTAGCTCTCTTCATCAATACTGAATTCTCCATACCAGACATAATCAAAAATATAGGACAGATCAGAAAAGTCATTCTTCAGGTGGGCAGCTTTTAACTCTGCAGTATAATCTTTATTAGTTTTTTCCGGATTCCAGGTGATCAGTTTTTTATCACTCAGTTTTTTAAGAACAAACAGGAATTGATACCGAACTGCGGAACGATAATCTCCTGCGTGTTCAAATTTCGCGATACTATCAGGAAAATTAATTTCATGGATATTCTCATGAAGTTCCTGCACATTAAGATCCAGCTTTTTATTCTTTTTACCAAAAATAAAATTCCCATCTTTTCCCATGATATATCTGATGATGAAATAAAGCAGAAATCCTACAAGAATAATGGCAAACAGTCTGATAAGAACCGTAGTAAGTTCTGCCGACTTAGTGAGTGCTGTATCTCCAAAGATCCCCTGTATGATCTGATTGATCTTCCGCATCAGTTTTTGAAAGAAAGATTCTCTCGGCTTTGAAACGGAATAATCAAACTCATTTCCTTTATATCTTGACGGAATATTCTCTTTAAACGTTTTCGGGTACACTTCATTCTCCGATACCGGATATTTCATCAGTACAGAATCTGCACGCAGCATATTTCTGTAATGCCCGGTAGTGTACAATGAATCTACCAGATCATCAGAAGCAGGAGGGTTATCCTGAGCATGAACCAGCCCGGGAGAAAAGAAAAGCAGTATGAAAAAAAGAGTTTTATTCATTGATTCCAATCGTGTCTATTTCGGCCAATTCAACTTTCTGGTGAAGATCTGTTCTGCTGTCATAATACATTAATCCCGCATTCACATACATAAGGTTGGAAAGAAAAAATGAAAGTAACATAGAAACTCCATAGAATACAAAAAAAATGATTCCGGCAGTTCCGGTAAAAGGATTCTGTTCAAAATTTCCGTCCGGTGTAGAGGTAAGCAGTGATCCGTAAAAAAACATCATCGGAATAAACGTAAAGATAGACGTTATAATGTACATGATAATAAACATCACAAATGCAGCTCCCCAATATTTCCAGAAGGGTGATTTTTCACTTCCATTGGGATAAGAAAACTGAGAACGCAAAGCATAGCTCAAGCTTTCCCAGAACCCTCGGTCCGAATTAAAATAATCATACATCAGAAATGTAGTAAAATTAAATATCGTAGGATAAAGAAGCAGGATAAGGAAGAAACCGATAATGATAAGAACCAGAATATAAGAAAAACCTACTACAAATAAGATTGCCGGAGTAACGATAAAGATCATTCCCAGACATAGTTTTCCAATTCTTCCGGCATTGTTTTTAAAGTCACCGAGAATTTCATCAGTCTTTATTTTTTCTGCTCCCTGTGCAATTCTTTTTAAATAAAAAACAGGATACAGATAATTGACAATCATCAGGACCATGAAAAGCAGGAAAGTCAGTAATCCTACTGTGATCAGCATTCCGGAATTTTCTGAAAAATACTGTTCAAAATAATAGGTTTCACCTCCAAGATTAGATCCGAATATCTGTGAAAACAGCTCCTTATAGCCGAAAATAACAACAGTAACCATTAAGATCAAAAGCAAGCCATTGATCAGAATATAGTTTTTGAAATAATTCTTTCCGTATAATTTGAAAAAATTGAAACTGTCACTGATAAAAGTTCCAAAATCTCTTTTTTTATAAAATTGTATCATTGATGTGTTTATTAGTTTTTTTGTAAACAACAGACGGATATACAAAATAGTAGTATCCAATAATTGCAAGTGAGCCAAAAATGATGATAAGGTTTAAAATTAAAGGCATCTTCAATGCATGTCTGGTGACATATCCTTCTATAATCCCTGCACAAATAGTGAAAGGGACAGTACTTAAAAATATTTTAAATGAATCTTTAAATCCTTTTTTAAACGAGTTAAATCTTGAAAATGTTCTTGGAAATAAAATAGACGCGCCCAGAATCAATCCACACATCGCTTCTACTACCATCGCAAAAATTTCAAAAACCCCGTGAAGCCATATTCCTCTTGCACTGTCTTTCAATGCTCCGTAATCATAGAAGAAATATTGAAAAGCTCCCAGCATCACACTGTTGGAAAGCAGTGCAAACAATGTTCCCACTCCCCCGGCAATTCCGTAAATATATAATTTTGCTCCAACCTGAATATTATTAAAGATAATTCCGATGGTGCTTCCCCAAGTGCTTCCGCTCTGATAAACGCCTACGGCATTATTATTTTTAATATTTTCGATCGTTTCATTCACATACCCTTCCCCTAGTATAATATTCACAAAGCCTTTATCATAAATGGCAGAAAGCACTCCTATTGATGTAAACAAAATGAAAAAGAGAAAGGCATACATCAGATATCTCCGGTATTGATACATCAGCAACGGAACTTCAGTTTTGAAAAAGTAAATCAGCCTGTTCTCCTCTACCCTTTTTGTTTTATAAATCTTCTGAAAAATCTGGGCAGATAAATGGTTCAGATAAACGGTAGTATTACTTTTGGGATAATAAGTCTGGGCAAAAGAAAGGTCATTGATCAGGTTTATATACAATGAAGACAGGTCATCAGGATTTTTTTTAATTTTCCCTTGAATAACCTGTTCGATTCCCAACCATTTTTCTTTATTTTGTTTAATGAAATAAACTTCTCTCATAATTATTAAGGCTAAAATAATAAAAAATATGTCTCAAATTGCGATAAATACCTCACAAAATGTAAATATTAGTTTTACTATTGCAGGTATAGGAGAAAGGATGCTTGCCTTCATTATTGATCTTCTGATCAGGATTGCTTATGTAGTTGCTATCCTGTATCTGTTCTTCAATATTCTTGATTTGGGATATCTTCTGAATGGTCTTGATGGCTGGTCGATACGTGCGGTATATCTTGTCCTTACCTTTCCTGTTTATATTTATCCTCTTGTATTGGAAAGTTTGATGGAAGGCCAGACTCCCGGTAAAAAACTCATGAAAATAAAAGTGGTGAAAATTGACGGTTACCAGGCCAGTTTAGCAGATTATATGATCCGGTGGATTTTCAGAATTGTAGATGTTTCATTTGCCGGAGTAGTAGGACTTATTTCTATGATTGTTTCTAAAAATAATCAGCGTTTGGGTGATATCGCTTCCGGAACAGCTGTGATCTCCCTAAAAAATAGCATTAATATTTCTCATACAATACTGGAGAATATCCATGAAAATTATATTCCCTCTTTCCCTCAGGTGATTGCTTTGAGTGATAATGATATGAGAATTATCAAAGACAATTATACCAAAGCATTGAAAGCAGATGATCGCCAGATCATCAGTAAACTATCCGATAAAATTAAAAGTATTCTGAAACTGGAAATAGATCCCACTAAAATGACGGAAAGACAGTTCATCGGTGTAATTATCAAAGATTATAATTATTATACGGGGAAAGATAATTAGGTAGGCAATGGTTAATTTTTCTTCGCAAGTGAATGGTCAATTTGAAAAGTGTTGAGCGAGATTGACAGCAACACTTATTGCTTATGCAAAGCTCGGTTCAATTTTTGTATCTTTAAACTAAAGTCAAGAATCATGAAATTTGAAAACAATAAATCCGGGAACGGCGGAGTTATCACTTTAAATAACGAAATAAAAGAAGTCGGAAGGCTTACCTATACCATTTTCCCTGAAGATCATAAACTGATTATCTCTTTTGTTTTGGTACACCCGGAATTTGAAGGAAGAGGAATGGGAAAATTCCTTGTGGAAGAAGCCATTAAATTTGCCAGAGAAAACAATTGGAAAGTATACCCGCACTGTTCGTATGCAAGGTCTGTGATGATGAGAATGAGTGATGTGGCCGATATCTTTTTAAAGAATTAAAACCTCGTTTACCAGGATATCTTCAATATCATCCGGATAATCTACTTTGAGATGATGATCTGATGCTACCCATTCCATTATTTCCTGAAGATTTAACACCTTGGAATTGGGAATTCCCATTTTATCCAGAGCACATGCATTGCATTCCTGCTCATATTGATTGTGGATAGGAATCACAAATAGTTTCTTATCCATAAATAGTGCTTCTGCCGGGGTTTCAAAACCTGCATTGCATAAAATTCCGTCACAGCCTTCAAAATATTTCAGGTACTGGCTTTCATCAATGGGAAATACTTCTACATTTTTTATTTTCACCTGTACTTTGCTGTATTTTGAAAAAACTTTCCACTCCACAGGGATTTTTCTTAAAACCTTAATGATATTTTCATCTGCAAAACTGGGAAGATAGACCAGATAATATCCCTGTTTGTAAGGATTAAGGTTTCTGATCTTTCTCCTGATGACAGGTTTTTTGATCTGTGGATGGTAATTTTCAAAATGAAACCCGATTTTTCTTTGGCTGGGAACGTAATATTTTAAAATCATTTCTCCCAGAAAATCTTTTTCCTTTGGTTTGGGTGTTTCAGGAAAACTCATAGAAGCCTGATGGCTGAGTTCTATCAACGGAAACTTTTTCAATTTGGAAGCCCAGCCTGTCAGAGGTTCATAATCATTAATAATTAAATCATACTGTGACAGCTCTAGTTCTCTGATTGTTTTAGCGGCTTCAAAGAATTTATTTTCGGTAAATGTTTTTCGGTAAGATAGACCTCCTGTTTTATTATAAAGAAGGGAAATGCCTCTGTATTGAAAGTTAATGTCAAAATCAGCCTTCAATTGCGATTGATGACCACTGATTAAGGTATCCACAGATGCATGCTTTTTGAGAAGAGGAATAATTTCCTGTGCTCTGGCAATATGCCCGTTTCCGGTACCCTGGAATGCATACAGAATCTTCATTTAAGAAAAATTAGTTACAATTTTTAAAAGATCAGAATTATCCATCTCCGGGATTTCTTCTGCTTCATCATCTTTCAGTAAATGTTTATGTTCATCATAATAAAAAATCTTCCATTGTTTATCATGATATTCCAAAGCAGAAAGATTTTCTATCCAGTCACCGGAATTCAGGTAAGTACAGGATCCTTTTTTATTAACAACCTCGCGGATCTGTGGCTGGTGAATATGCCCGCATACCACATAATCATATTGGTTATCAATGGCCAGCTCTGAAGCTGTCAATTCAAAATCCCCGATATATTTTACCGCTTTTTTCACATTGTTTTTGATCTTTTTGGAAAATGAGTATTTCTCTTTACCCATTTTTTCCAGGAACCAATTTACAACATTATTGATGATAATAAGAAGATCATAACCTTTTCCGCCAAGTTTGGCGATCCATTTGGAATGCTGGACGGATGCATCGAAAACATCCCCGTGAAAAATCCAGGTTTTTTTCTGATCGATATTCAGACAGATCTTGTTACAGACTTTAAGTTTTCCCAGTTCAAAATCTGTGAACTTACGGAACATTTCATCATGATTGCCTGTAATGTAATAGACATCTGTGTTTTTGGTAGCCAGTGAAAGTATCTTTCTGATTACCTTCAAATGAGGTTTAGGGAAGTAAGACTTTTTAAACTGCCAGATATCGATAATATCACCGTTTAAAACTAAAGTTTTAGGCTGGATCGAATTGAGATATCTTAGCAATTCTTTAGCCTTACATCCATAAGTTCCCAAATGAACATCCGATATAACAACTAATTCAACGTTTCTTTTCATAGTTTTGCACAAAGAAACTAATTGAAAATTAACTGTATATGAATGCTATATTATTTTTTATAGAGAGTTCATCAGCTCTTCTGTGATTTCCATGTTGTGGTAAACGTTTTGCACGTCATCATCTTCTTCGAAACGCTCAAGCATTTTCATATTCGCTTTGAACTGTTCTGCGTTCACTTCTTTCGTATTATTTGGAATTCTTTGAAGTTCTGCACTTTTTGCTTCAATTCCAAGCGCATCCAATTTGTGAGATAAAGAACCGAAATCTTCAAAAGCAGTGGTAATCATTACTTCTTCTTCATCTTTTTCTACATCTTCTGCTCCTCCGTCAATCATTTCCATTTCAAAATCATCCCAATCCATTTTGATCTGAGCCAAATCTATAGTGAAAATACCTTTTCTGTCGAAGATAAATGCCAATTCCCCGTTCTTACCAAGGTTACCATCAAACTTATTGAAGATAGCTCGTACATTGGCTACCGTTCTTGTAGTATTGTTTGTAGTACATTCTACAAAAAAAGCAACACCACCTTGTCCGTAACCTTCATAAGTGATCTCTTCATAGTTTTCTGCATCTGCACCGCTTGCCTTTTTAATTGCTCTTTCAACATTATCCTTAGGCATGTTAGCCCCTTTTGCGTTTTGGATACATCTTCTCAAGGCAGGATTAGATTCAGGATCTGTTCCTCCAGCTTTTACAGCCAGTGCGATATCTTTTCCTATTTTAGAGAATGTCTTGGCCATCTTGTCCCATCTGGCCATTTTAGAAGCTTTTCTATATTCAAATGCTCTTCCCATTTTAATTTTTAAATTTCCAACAAAATTACTCAAAAGTCCACAAAAAAAAAATACCTCCAATCAAATTGGAGGTATTCATTATTTAGAAAAATTAATTATTTTTTCTTTTTAGCAGCAGCTTTTTTCTTAGCTGGAGCTTTTTTAGTAGCTTTTTTCGCTGGAGCTACAACATCAGATTTCTGATATTTGTTCCACTCACTGTCATCACCAATGTATCTAACAGTTACTTTTCTATCAGCTTGTCTTTCAGCATCAGAAGCAGATTCTGCAACTTTAGCATTTTGCTCACCAATACCAACTGATTTTAATGCGTTGATATCTACACCTCTTGCATCTAAAGCAGCAACTACAGAAGCAGCTCTTTCTTTAGATAATTTCAAGTTGTAAGCATCGCTTCCTTTTTTGTCAGTTTCACCAACTAATAGGAATCTACCTCCGTCTTTCTTAATGATTTCAGCAGCAGTATCTAAAGCTCCTTTAGATTCAGGCTTGATTGTAGCTTTGTTGAAATCGAAGTATACACTCTTAAGGTTTTTCTCAACATCAGTAGCTGTTACTTCTTTTGGTTTAGGACATCCGTTGTATTCTGGAAGACCTGGAACAGTAGGACAAGCATCATCTTTATCTAAGATACCGTCACCGTCTGTATCTGGCCAAGGACAACCGTTGTTTTCAGCAGGACCTGCTACTGTAGGACAAGCGTCATCTTTGTCGATTACACCATCACCGTCAGTATCTGGCCAAGGGCATCCGTTGTTTTCAACTGGACCAGCCACTTCTGGACATTGATCGTCTTTATCTGGAACTCCGTCACCGTCAGTATCAGGACATCCTTGGAATTCTGGTAAACCTGGAGTATCTGGACAAAGATCATCTTTATCTAGGATACCATCCTTATCTCTGTCTCTGTTTCCGAATCTGAATAAGATGGAAGCAGAAGCTTGCCAGAAGTTAGCAACAGTAGATTTGTCACCTGGAGTTGATACATAATCTCCCTGAACACCAAGACCGAAGTTCTTAGTTACCCAGAAGTTAGCACCAGCACCTGTAGCTACAGTAAAGTGGTTAGCTTTACCGTTTTCGTTACCATCCTTACCGTTAGTTACAGTTTCGATTGGGTTACCGTTATCATCAACAGATGTTCTAGGGAAAGTAAGAGCTGTATAGTCATGTCTTAAGTAGTTAGCACCAACTCTTAAATATGGATCAAACCAAGATTCTTCGTTCCATAAAAGACCTGCAGCGTGAGCCTGGAAACCAAGACCTGTCATTAGGAAAAATTCTTTCCCCATGTTGAATCTTTTGTTTTCAACATTTCCAACAGAAGTTTGCCAGTCAATTACTAAACCTTTACCAACGTTTCTAGCAACTGTTAACTTAGATAGTGGAGGTGTAATAGAAAAGTTGTTCACATTGAACATACTTTTTGTCAAATTGTTAGCAGAGAACGTATTACTGAAGTTACTTCTTGCTGCTACGTGGTTTTCAGCATGAGCACCAACTCCGATTAACCACGGATTGTTGGTAGTCTGTGCGAAAACAGTAGAGGCAACAGTAAGCGCCAATGCTGAAATTCCTAATTTTAGATTTTTCATAGAATTAAATGATTAAATAATTGATAATGCAAAATAAATATAATTTTTCTTTATATACAAAGTTTTTCAAATGATTTTTAACTTTTCTTTAATATTCTGTCGAGGTTCCGTTTATTTTCTCTATCTTTTATCGCCTCTCTTTTATCGAAAAGTTTTTTCCCTCTACCAAGCGCTATGAGCACCTTTGCTTTCCCTCTATCAGTGATATATAATTTTAAAGGTATTATGGTGTTCCCAGCATCCTTTAACTTTTTTTCAAGTTTTTGTAATTCTTTTTTGTGCAAGAGCAATTTCCGTTCCCTTTTTGTTTTGTGATTGTAAAAAGTTCCCAATTTGTACTCATCAATCATCATGTTGATGATGTACAATTCCCCATCAATAAACTGACAGAACGATTCTGTGATAGATGCTTTGGATGAACGTAAAGATTTTATTTCGGTACCCGTTAAAACCATTCCGGCTTCATATTCTTCAAGAATTTCATATTCAAAACGGGCTCTTTTGTTTAATATGTTAACTGTTTTCTCAATCTTCATCATTTTAAAATTTCGTTAATGAAATATATAAAAAATACCGTACATTTAAAAACTTGACTATTATATTATTACAAAATACCCAAATTCTTTTCGTATTTTTGCGCCAAATTTACAAAACTATATGTTAACAGTATCTAACTTATCTTTACAATTCGGGAAAAGAATTCTTTTTGACGAGGTAAATATTATGTTTACCAAAGGAAACTGCTACGGAATCATCGGAGCAAACGGTGCGGGAAAGTCTACATTCCTGAAAATACTAACAGGAAAGCAGGATCCTACAACAGGACATGTATCTCTGGAGCCAGGGAAAAGAATGTCAGTTTTGGAACAGGATCACTTTGCTTATGATCAGTTTACAGTTCTTGAAGCTGTTTTAAGAGGTAATAAGAAATTATTTGAGATAAAAGAGGAAATGGATGCGTTATACGCAAAAGAAGATTTCTCTGACGAAGACGGTATTAAAGCCGGTGAACTAGGTGTAATTTATGACGAAATGGGTGGCTGGACTGCAGAATCTGATGCTCAGACTATGCTTTCTAACGTAGGAATTACGGATGATATGCACTGGCAGCTGATGAGTGAACTTGAGAACAAAGACAAGGTAAAAGTTCTTTTGGCTCAGGCACTTTTCGGAAATCCTGACGTATTGATTCTGGATGAGCCTACCAACGACCTTGATATCGATACCATCTCATGGCTTGAAGACTTCCTTGCTGATTATGAAAACACGGTAATCGTTGTATCTCACGACCGTCACTTCCTTGATACGGTTTGTACACACATCGGTGACCTTGATTATTCTAAGCTTAACCTATACACGGGTAATTACTCTTTCTGGTACCAGGCTTCTCAATTGGCAACAAGACAAAGAGCTCAGGCCAACAAGAAAGCTGAAGAGAAGAAAAAAGAGCTTCAGGACTTCATTGCGAGATTCAGTTCCAACGTTGCGAAAGCAAAACAGGCTACTGCAAGAAAGAAAATGATCGACAAATTAAATATTGATGATATTAAGCCTTCTTCAAGAAGATATCCTGCTATTATTTTCGAAATGGAAAGAGAAGCAGGAGATCAGATCCTTGATGTAAAAGGTCTTGAGAAAACAAAAGACGGAGAATTATTATTCTCTAATGTTGATTTAAATCTTAAAAAAGGAGATAAAGTAGCTGTCCTTTCCAAAAACTCTTTAGCTATTACAGAATTCTTCGAAATTCTTGCCGGAAATGTAGAAGCAGATAAAGGAACGGTTGCATGGGGAGTAACAACCAACCAGTCTCACATGCCTTTGGACAACACCAACTTCTTCCAGGAAGACCTTAGTTTAGTTGACTGGTTGAGACAGTTTACAAAAAATGACGAAGAGCGTCATGAAGAATTCGTAAGAGGATTCTTAGGAAGAATGCTGTTCTCAGGAGATGAAGCTTTGAAATCCTGTAAAGTACTTTCAGGGGGTGAAAAAATGAGATGTATGTTCAGTAGAATGATGCTTCAAAAAGCGAACGTTCTTTTATTGGACGAACCTACCAACCACTTAGACCTGGAGAGTATCACAACCTTGAACAACTCTTTATCCAACTTCAAA
Source organism: Chryseobacterium sp. NRRL B-14798 (assembly GCF_050470705.1). NCBI lineage: Bacteria > Pseudomonadati > Bacteroidota > Flavobacteriia > Flavobacteriales > Weeksellaceae > Chryseobacterium > Chryseobacterium sp. NRRL B-14798. The sequence continues at coordinate 4,647,349 of NZ_JBFLUL010000005.1, forward strand.
GGAAATCTTTTACTGGCATCTCATGACCACGAAATGCTTTCAACAGTCTGTAACAGAATCATCGAATTGACTCCTTCCGGAATTATCGACAGAGAAATGACTTACGACGAGTATCTTGCGGATAAAAAAGTAAAAGAATTAAGAGAGAAAATGTATTCTTAATCTGAACAACATTAAAATCTATATAAAAACACCTCAAAGCAGTGCTTTGAGGTGTTTTCGTTTAAACAATAAATAATATTTATTTCGTCAATTTTGCAGCAGGTAAAGTAACCGTTCCCGGATCTTTCCATAAGCCTTCTTTCTCTGCTTTCTTTTTGATAGATTCAGCTCTCTTGTTGCTATCGGGGTGAGAATTGAACATCTTTTCAAAATTAGTCTGTGTACTTCCCTGTGAAAGTAAGGCTAACTTTTTAAAAGCTGTATATGCTCCTACCACATCATACTTATTGGCCTTCATGAAATCATATGAATAAGTATCTGCTTCAGATTCCTGCTTTTTGCTGTGCGAAGCATCTAAAAATGCATTCGCCATCTTCCCTATCTGACTTTCATTTAGTGAAGCTACATCTGACGAAGCTGAGGAAGCAGCATCTAATGCAGCCGCCTTCAGATAAGCCGATTTCATAGCATCTTTGGTATCCTGATTCTTTACGTGCCCGATCTCATGTCCGATTACGGCAAGCAGTTCATTATCAGTCATAATATCCATTAAGGAAGAGAATACACGTACACTTCCGTCTGCACAGGCAAACGCGTTGATATCTTTTACTTTATAAACTTTATAATTAAGGTTCAGACCATCCTGAGATTTGTGTTTTCCAAACAGCCTGTTCAGTCTCACAGTGTAAGGATCTTTCGGTCCTGCTACAGGATTATTTTTATCCATCCACTCTACTGATTCTTTGGATAATTTAATAGCATCTTCGTTGGTAAATGTTAAGGCTTTTGCACCATTTGAAACCATTCCGGCTGCTTTGCCAAGATTAATTTTCTGTGCGTTGATCGAACATGCTGTTCCCAGTAACAGAAAGCATAGAGTAATTTTTTTCATAGTCATTTAAAATTTTGGAGCACGAAGATAGCCTTTTTTTAACAATTATTAAGTCAAAACTTCGTTTCAGTTCTTCCCTGAATGCTATTTTTTTTCCTTATTTTTGTGAAATGAGTCAAAAATGGATTTACAAGCCTGAACCCGATGAGGAAGTTGTGGACAGACTAAGTTCGTCACTTGGTTTTGGTACTTTTGAATCTAAAATCCTCGTTCTTAGGGGAATTGACAATTATCAAAAGGCCAGAGAATTCTTCAAACCGAACCTTAACGATATCCACAACCCTTTTTTAATGGCAGATATGCAAAAAGCTGTAGAGCGTATTGCTACCGCCATTGAAAACGGTGAAAAAATATTGGTATATGGTGACTATGATGTGGACGGAACCACAGCGGTTGCTTTAATGTACCTGTATCTCAGCAAAATTGTTGAGAAAAAATATTTAGATTATTATATCCCGGACAGAAATTCTGAAGGATATGGAATTTCCACGGAAGGAATTGATTTCGCCAAAGAAAATGGTTTTTCATTAATCATTGCTCTGGACTGTGGAATTAAAGCTCTGGATATGATCAACTATGCCAGCAATCTTGGGATAGACTTTATTATCTGCGACCACCACCTTCCAGGTGAAGAGATTCCTAATGCTGCAGCGGTGCTTGATCCTAAAAGAAGCGACTGCCGCTATCCTTTCAAGGAACTTTCAGGATGCGGGGTTGGCTTTAAGCTTTGCCAGGGACTGAATACGATTTATAAATTACCGGAAGCAGAACTATTTGAACTGACTGATCTTCTCGCCATTTCTATTGCAGCAGATATTGTTTCGATGACAGGTGAAAACAGAGTTTTGGCTAAAATGGGATTAAAAACCCTGAGGAAAACCAGAAATCTTGGTTTAAGGTTATTGATTCCTGAGGACAAACTTTCTCATTTCGAAATTTCCAATATCGTTTTTGAAATAGCTCCCAAAATTAATGCTGCCGGAAGAATTTCTCATGGTAAAGCAGCCGTGGAACTTATGGTTTCTGACAATCTGAAACATGCCAACCAGATTGTGAATGATATCATGAACCTCAACGATGAAAGGCGTGAACTGGATATGAATTCCACCCTTTCCGCTCTGAATCAGATTATAGAATCCCAGCAGGAAACCAAGCATACTACTATCGTTTATCATCCTGAATGGAATAAAGGAGTGATTGGTATTGTAGCCTCAAGGCTTATTGAAACCTATTATAAACCCACACTTGTTTTTACCGATGGCAATAACGGAGAAATGGTAGCTTCCGCAAGGTCTGTTTCTGATTTCGATGTACATGAAGCTCTTGATATGTGTTCTGAGTATTTCCTTAAATTCGGAGGCCATCATGCTGCCGCCGGACTTTCGATGGAAAAAGATAAGTTTGATGCCTTCAAGGAAAAATTTGAAAGAATTGTTTCTGAAAAAATCCAGGAGCACCAAAAGGAACCTTCTATTACGATTGATACGGAAATAAGAATTGACGAAATCAACAGAGAGTTTATCAATTTCCACAGAAAACTGGCGCCATTCGGGCCTCATAATATGAAACCTATTTTTACATTAACCAATCAGAAGCTTTCCGGATATGTAAAAACCATGGGAAAAGATAATAATCACCTGAAGTTTTATATCAAGCAGGAATCTACGGGACGAAATATTGAATGTGTCGGATTCAAACTCGGACAGTTTGCTGAAGATTTTAAAAATAAAAATTTTGATCTTGCTTTTACCCTGGAAGAGAATCACTGGAAAGGCAATGTCACTCATTATCTTAATATCAAGGATGTAAAATTCAGGGATTAATTACTATTATTTATAATCTTCTACCTGCTACCTGAACAAATGAAAAAAATCGGTTTATTTTTCGGATCATTTAATCCTATTCATATCGGGCATCTTATTCTGGCCAATTATATTCTGGAAAATTCTGATATGGATGAGCTTTGGTTTGTGGTAAGCCCGCAAAACCCATTTAAGGACAAAAAGTCTTTACTGAATGACCATAACAGACTTGATATGGTACAACTGGCAGTAAAGAATTACCCCAATATGAGAGCTTCCAATGTTGAGTTTTCTCTTCCGAAACCAAGTTATACTATTGATACCTTAACGTATCTGCATGAGAAATACCCTGATTATTCTTTCAGTCTGATCATGGGAGAAGATAATCTGAAAAGCCTTCACAAATGGAAAAATGCTGATATCCTGATCAAAAATCATCATATTATTGTTTACCCGAGAGTATTTGAAGGTGAGAAAAAAGATCCGGAATATTTACAGCATGAAAATATCTCTCTGGTAAAAGCACCCATAATAGAGCTTTCAGCTACGGAAATCCGTAATATGATAAGGGATGGTAAAAATGTAAGACCTATGCTGCCACCAGAAGTTTTTGAGTATTTGGATGGTAGTAGTTTTTATCATTAAACAATGAAGCTATATTTATTTTTATTCTCTGTTTTTTTGCAATGTTGTTTATATGCCCAGGAATCAACAACTTTAAAAAGTGACTCTCTTAAAGAATTACAGAAAATTGCTATTGCTGAAAGAAAAAGCTATAATAAAAAGCATTGCAGCGAAGATTCAATCAGGGCTGTAAAAGCTTCGGAAATTCAAAACAAATATTTTATCAATATTGCAGCTCCCGATGGTGATAAGTTTTTACCCGGAGAAGAGCTCAAAACAATTTTAAAAAAGCATAATATCATTTGGGGCGGAGAATGGATGGGTAGTGATATAGGCGGGTATTCCGGTGCCTGTTATTATTCTGTAATGAATAAATTGACTGAAAAAAAATTTGGTAAAGATTTTATGGATGGTCTCGTTAAAGAATCTGTAGCCCTATATGTAAAAAAACACCCAGATACAGTCTTTGATAATGATGAGCATTGTGAATGGACCTATAAAGGAGGCTATCTCAGGTATAGTGATGATAATGATCAGTTAAATAAAGATTTCTTCCGTAATTTTAGTTATCCGGAAGGCTATGAAAATTACAATCCGTCTTTTCAAAAATACCGTTCAAGTACTGTGGTTACGCTCACATTAGATCAAAATGGAAAGGTTTTGAAGAATCAATTTAGTCATGAGATTTATAATGATCACAATTTGAAATACATTCCTTATTTTGAAAAAGAGATCAAAAAGTTTATAAAATACACTAAATTTGAGCCTGTAAAATACAGAGGATATCCAGTAAAAAGCAAAACATCCTTTTTTATCTATTATAAATAATTATTCATGGACTTCATCGAAAAAATATTCTCAAAATATTCTCAGGAAAAAATCATCAGATGGTTTAAGCAGATTTGTCTTGCAGAGGCCATTTCATGTCTTTTATTGTATGGTGTTGCGATGATCTGGATCCGGTATGATGAAAATGTATATTCTATCATCTTCATCAGTGTTATTGGTAGTTTACATGGTTTATTTTTTACTCTTTACCTTCTACTCTGCCTTCCTGCCAGAAAAATTTATAATTGGGATGATGAAGATTTTGTTTTTGCCTTATTATCGGCATTCTTCCCCTTTGCAACGGTTTGGGTAGATAAAAAACTGGCCCGATTCGACAGAGAATAAACAATATTATGAAAGGACCTTTTCGGTCCTTTTTTATTTTACGGATATTACAGCCCAGCTTCACAGATACCTTTGTGTGGAGCATAATTCCTGGACCATGGGGATAAATTCCAGGTATTAATTATCCATTTTTTTAAAAAAATCTTTCATAATTTCTTTCATTGATGTAACATTTAGCATCATTTATTTGTCTTATTATACAGAAAGATCAAGCAATCAATATTTTAAACTAAATTTTTATCAACTGACAATCAATCAATTGCGATAATTAAAAAATATTTTTAAGTACTTTGTATTGCATAATACTAAATTTATTATATATCTTTGTAATGTTAAATAACAAACCATACAAGCTATTAATTAAAAAAGAATAATCATGAAGACTCAAATTCTTATTGCAGCACTATTTTTCGGTGGACTTATCACTGCCCAGCAGAAAAAAGACAGTTTGAAAGTAAATGCTATTGATGCAGTGAATCTCAAGAAGCAGGTTTTCAAAAAACAAGGTGACCGTTTGGTATACGATGTAGCTTCTTCATCTATAGCTAAAGGGACCAACACCTTTACTCTTTTGAAACAAACACCGATGATTTCCAGCATTGACGGAAAGACGCTGAAGATTTTGGGAAAAAATGATGCAATCATTTACATCAACAACAAAAAAACCAATATGGATTCCGAGGCGTTGATTGAAATGCTGAAGTCTACTCCCTCTGAGGATATCCAGAAAATTGAAGTGATTACAGTTCCCGGCAGTGAATTCCAGGTTGAATCTAAAGAAGGGGTAATCAATATTGTGATGAAAAAAAGCAAAAACAACGGCTACAACGGAACGCTGAAAATGCAGAACGAGCAGGCTTATTACAATAACCCTAATGCAGGAGCTTCTTTTAATTTCAGACAAGGTAAATGGTCTGGTAATTCCAATTTCAGAACGGGAAGCTGGACAGACAGACAAAGATATACGCTGTCCAACGGTGATCCTACTTTCAGAAATGAGTCTTTTGGGTTTAATGATGATCCTAACAAAAATTTTGGAGGCGGTTTTAATGTTGATTATGAAATTAATAAAAAACACAGTCTTGGATTTTCCTACAACATGAGATACAATAAAAGTTTCAATTCTGTACTGGATATTACCAACTGGCAAAACGGAGTCTTAAACAACAGAACAGTGAATAACGAGGATGCACAGACCAGAAATCATTCTTTCAATTTAAATTATGAGATGAAAACAGATTCTCTGGGAAGTAAACTTACATCAAATGTTTCTTACCTGTGGTTCAACAGAGATAAAGTAAGCTTCAATGAGAGTTTTCCTCTAACGAATGATACGATTAACAAATATTCTGCATTGCATCAGGCGGTACCCCAAATTATCAACAACTATGCAGCCAATATTGATTATCTGAAAAAGACAGCGAAAGGCGCAACATGGTTAATGGGGATCAGCTACAATCACACCAATACAGATAACGATACCAAACAGGATAAACTAATAAAGGGGGAATTTATCATAGATCCCAACCAAACCAATCACTTCATTTATAAAGAAAATATTCTTGGAATTTACCTGAACTATGAAAGAAAACTGACTGAGAAAATATCCGGAAAGATTGGTGCCCGCTACGAAATGACCAGAAGCACCGGGGATATTGTAGATAAAACAGGTTTTGAAAGAAATTACAACAACCTTCTGCCTTATCTGAATTTAAACTACGCCATCAATACCAATCATAATCTGAGCTATACTTTCTCCAGCAGAATCAGAAGACCGAGATTCTGGGAACTGAATCCTTCAAGAACTTATTTTACTCCTACCAATTATACACAGAACAATCCATTTATACTGGCTTCCAAATATTATAATCAGGAGTTAAATTATATGTACAAAAATGCATTCTATGCCAATCTTAGTTTTAATATGGTGGAAGATGCAGCAGCTTCAGACCTGATTCCATTGCAGGGAACGGTAACAGCTCCTAAAAAAGATGCTGACGGGAAAATCATCAAGGATATCAAAGGAAATCCAATTATGGAAACTACCAGATTCTTAAGATATATCAGAACCAATTATGGTAAAAACAGGGAAATTGCTCTTACTCTTGGAATGAACAAGTCCTGGTTCAAAGACATCTGGACAACCAATTATTCTGTCAATCTGGGATATGTTACCTACAAAGGCGGAGTATTTGAAGATCCTACTTCCATGCCGGTTCCGGGAGAAACTGAAGTAGTGGATCCTTATATCATTGATGTTAAAAACTATAATATGTCTGCAACCATCAATAATGTGATCAGACTGTCTTCTAAAAAAGACTGGTTCCTGGGAGTGAATTACTTCTTTGCCAGCCAGACTGCCATGGAAGGAGGTATGATCCGAGCAAGACAAAGCTTCGATTTCAGTCTGAAAAAAATTGCAGGAGACTGGACTATTGTAGCGGAAGTGAGTGACTTATTTAATCAAAGTTTCTACAGCATTAGAGGCGTACAGCCCGATGGAAAATTTAACAATATCACCAACTTCAATTATCCAAGGTTTATGAGCCTAGGGGTTACTTATAATTTCGGAAATCAGAAACTGAAAAAAGCAAGGGAAATGAAATCGGCTAATGATGCTGTAAAATCAAGAACCTAATCTATAACCACTTATTTCACTAAATCCACTCTTAAATAAAAACAACATGAAACGTATAATTTTGTCAATGGCAATTGTATTCGGTACCTGTGCATTTGCACAAGAGAAGAAATCTGATACGGCAAAAACAAAAAACATAGAAGGTGTTACCATCACAAAGCAGGTTTTCAAAAAGCAAAGTGACCGTTTTGTATACGATGTGGCAGCATCACCTGTTGCCAAAGGAAACACCACTTTTGACCTTTTAAAACAAACTCCTTTATTATCTTCTACAGATGATAAAACATTAAAAATAGCAGGAAAAAACAATGCTCTGATCTATATCAACGGAAGAAAAAGCAATATGGATTCTGAGTCACTGGCTCAGTTTCTGAAAAATACTCCGGCTGAAAATATCCAGAAAATTGAAGTGATTACTGTTCCCGGCAGCGAGTATCAGGTAGAATCTTCTGATGGAATCATCAATATCATTTTAAAGAAAAAAATGAGTGACGGTCTCAACGGAAACATGAGAATGTCTAACACAACCAATAAGTATAACGGAAGCCAGGCAAGTTTCTCAGCCAATTACAGAAAAGATAAACTGGGAGTAAGTGCCAGTCTTAGCGACGGTGAAAATATCGAAGCACAAACCTATACCCTGAGAAACGGAACCTCAACAACTTCCAACGAGTCTACCGGGGATATTGACGATCCGAATAAAAACATAGGAGGTTATCTGAATATTGATTACCAGCTGAACGACAAAAGCAACCTTGCCTTATCATGGAATACATGGGCCAATAAAAGTTATAATTCAACGGTAGATTTATTCAATACCATAAAAAAAACGAATACGGAATATACATGGTCTAAAAACAGAGAGAATACACGATCTTATAACAATTCTGTGAATTTAAACTATGAATTAAAAACGGATTCTCTGGGTAGCAAACTGAATGTAAATGCAGCATACCTCAACTACAGAAGGTTCCAGTTTACGGATAACCAAACCTTTACCTCAGATATCAACCGAAATGTAGGAGCAAGAACAAAACAAGTTATTCAGGACCTTCCGCAGATCATTAATAATTTCTCCGGAATGGTGGATTATAATCAAAAGTTTAAAAATGATCTTACCGTTTCCGTCGGTGGAAATTATAACAAGACTAAAACAGATAACGATTCTAAAAACATCACTTATTCATTTAATCCCGTAACAGCTCCGGATTCAAGACCCAACCATTTTATCTATGATGAAAACATCTACGGAATGTATCTTACTGTTGAGAAAAAAATTTCCGACAAACTTTCAGGAAAAGTAGGTGCCAGATACGAGATCACCAACAGTCTTGGTACGTCTGACAACGCTCCCACAGAAGCCCTTAGAAGAATTGAGAGAAATTACAAAAACCTTCTTCCCTATCTCAGCCTGAATTATGCGATTAATGATAAAAACAATATTTCCTATTCCTTTTCAAGCAGAATGAGAAGGCCAAGTTTCTGGGAACTTAATCCGGTAAAAAATATTCTGACCGATGATAACTATACTCAGAACGATCCGTTTGTAAAGGCCTCTTCCAACTACAATCAGGAACTTACCTATATGTACAGAAATTCGTATTTCCTGATTTTAAACCATTCTTACATTCAGGACGTCATTACACAGGTTCCGCTTCAGGGATACCCGGTATCACCGGATGGTAAAATTGGTGATAATCCTGCATTGAGATACATCAGAACCAACTTTGGAAATAAGCAGGAAATGTCGGCCATGGTAGGTATTCAGAAGTCGTTTTTCAAACAGTACTGGACAACCAATTTCAATATTGGAGTGCAGCATAATATCAACAATGGAAGTCTTGATACTGATCCTACAACCGGGGATCGCTTCAAAGATCAAAAAGGGCCTAATGGAAACTTTATTACCTACACCAATAAAACCAATTCTACCAGTCTTCTGATCCAGACCAATAATACCATCCGTCTTGATAAAAAGAAAACATGGTTCTTCGGACTTAATTATTTCTTTGTTGACAAACAGCAGATTGAGCTTGGTTCACTGAAAAACTTAATGAGTCTGGATCTCAGTCTTAAAAAAATGTGGAACGACTGGACTTTTGCAGTGAATGTAAATGATGTACTGAATACCAATATTGTTAAAATTGAAGACTTTCAAGACAACGGAAATTATAATTATATCCACCAAAACCGTTACAACAGAAGTTTAATCGTAAGCCTTACCTACAATTTCGGAAACCAGAAAGTGAAAAAGGTAAGAGACATCGAAGGGGCATCAGATGCCATCAAAAGCAGAACAAGATAGAGAATTATCTTTCTTCATATTTAATTATTCTTACGGTATCCGCTGATTCTTTTCAGCGGATTTTTTATATTTAATCATTATGAAAAAAGATATAAAAATTATTTTGATATCCCTCAGCCTCCTTTTTCTATGGACAGCTTGCAAAGAAAAAAAGATAAAGCTTGGTAAAGATATCCACTTTGATAAGGAGGAAAATATTCACTATGGAAACAATCCAGAGCAGGTTATGGATCTTTATATTCCATCTGCACGAACGAATAAAGAAAAGGATGTTTTTATTATGATTCATGGTGGAGGCTGGAGGGCTGGAGATAAATCACAACTCACCTTTTTCACACTCTCTATGATGCAGAAATTTCCTGATCATATTTTCGTTAATATGAACTACAGACTTGCTTCAGCTACGAGCTTTGGACTTCCAAATCAAACTAATGATATTAAAAAGGTAATTGAATTATTAAAAAATAAACTAGGCTACCATCCCAATGTGATTTTATTAGGCAACAGCGCCGGAGGCCATTTATCGATGTTGTATGCCTACAAGTTTGATGCGGATAAAAAAGTAAAAGCTGTAATTAACATTGTTGGCCCGGCAGACCTCTCTGATCCGGGTTTCAAAAATTATCAGGAGTATTCTTTTGTGGAAAGCAGACTTGTGGATCCTGAAATAATTCAAACCGGAACATCAAAGATAGGTTTTGCCAGTCCTGTGAAATGGATAAAAAGCGATTCCCCTCCTACTTTATCTTACTATGGAAATTCGGACCGCGTAATTCCGTTTACACAAGAAAAAAGACTGGATTCAGCTTTGACAGCCAACCATGTTATCCGTGAATCTTATCAATTTAATGGTGGGCACCTGGATTGGGATAAACATCCAAATGACGAATTCTTTATCAATAAAATAGAAACATTTCTTAAGAAAGCAAACAAAAAATAACACGTCCTGAATCCTCAAAACGTGTTATATTTTATTTTTAAATTGATTTATTCAGATTTTGCAACAGCTGTTCTTTCCGAGACGCCATTGGCATTAAAAGCTTCAATCTGGAAATAATAGGCATCCGTTCGGTCTGCTCCGGTAAAGAAATACTCATTCTTTCCGTACACCATAATGCTTCCATACAATTTATCGGGAGTTTTTCCAAAATAAATTACATAGCCATCCGCTTCAGGATTCTGCTGCCACTTCATCCAGATACTTCTTCTTTCACCATACTTCTTTGGATCAGCTCTCAGAGGAACAAACCCTTCCACTTTAGCAGGCTGCTTTCCTGCTCCTTTTCCGAATACTCTGAAGCCGCTTAATGCAAATTTTCCTGTTGGCATTTTAAGGTTTTCCATTTTAAGGAAACGGGCTTTTGCAGGCTGTTCAAGTTCTACATAGTCGTGAGGTACGTCTTTTGTGTTTTTGCTTTTATCCACAATCACATTCCATTTTTTCCCGTCATTGGAGCCATAGATTTTATATTGATGCATTTTCCCCAACGTTTTTCCCATAAATTCTGCATCCTGATCCGCATAATTGATCTGAATGGCATTAATTGTCGAAACTTCACCCAGATCCGTCTCGAACCATTCCCCGGAATTTCCTGTCTTAGCACTCCAATACGTTTTGATATCTTCATCTACCGCATAGTTGGGCTGATATCCACCCAAAGTAGATGAAACCTGCACCGGTTTATTATAGTTCAACAGCATCCATCCGGCAAAAAGACCTTTTGAAAAATCTTTTCCCTGTGCATATTGGGGAAGATAAGTCGGATAATCGCCATAAGCCGTGTTACAGTACATCACATCATCTTTATCAAATCCTGCCGGCCAGATTCCCAGTCTTCTTTCAAAATTATTTTTAGTTGAAATAAAGATGGTCGAAACATGCCACCAGTTTTTGTAATTGTCTTCAAATGTCGCTCCGTGCCCTGCACCTCTTGCAAAACCGCCCGGTTTATAAGAGAACGGATTATGCTGCTGATATTCGAAGCCTTCCAGAGGATTTTTACTTACATACACTCCATCGGAATAGCCGCTGAATTCTGTTGCCGGAGCACCATACTGCATATAATATTTCCCGTTATGCTTCGTCATCCACGCTCCTTCTACAAAAGGCTGCAGAAAAACATTATCATTATATTCCCCAAACCTTTCCCAACCGTGGTCTTCAGGCTTTAGCTTAATAATCGGTTTTACGAAACCTTCGGACTGAAGGTTTTTTACTTTCACTTCTGTTCCCAGCAATGGCCATTCATTGCTTGAACCCCAGTACAGATATAATTTATTCTTATCTTCATCATAATGGAATGCAGGATCCCACGCTCCTACCTTCAGTGTATCCACAGCAATTTTCCAGTCGTCTTTGGTGGGATTAGTACTTTTCCAGATCGGGAAATCCTGTTCCCAGGTAGAGCCATACACATACAAAGTATCTTTCATTGCCCAGACTGCCGGGGCATTAAGATCATGGATGTATTTGTTATCTCTGAGGAATTTCCTTTTTACAAACTTCCAATCCAGCATATCATCACTGTACCAGTATCCTTCCTGATTGGTAGAAAAAAGGAAAAGTTTATTTTTAAAATTGACAATTACCGGATCTGCTGTAGCGCGGTGCTTTCCCTGTTTGGAAAAGGCTTCAAAAGGGGTATATCCGTAGTCGATATTGATAGGATTGCAGAATGTTTTCTGCTGGGCTCCAACAATAATTCCAATAAAAATTGTTAATGATAAAAAATATTGTCTCATTTTCAGATTTTAAACGTTCCGGACAAAGTTAACTAACTTTTTTGGGTTTTCTCCAAATAAAGCCGTCCAGAAGATAATGAGTGAGCTGCGGAACAACCAGTAAAGGAACCAGAAACTGAAAGAGATTTTCTGAGATCACCACATTCAGGGAAAAGTGCTCATTCCAGACAAGCGTTTCCCACAAAAATTCTTCGAGAAAGGCAAACAATAAAATGACTCCGACAAATAGGAATATTCCTGAAAAGGATTTAAAAATCTGCATCCGGTTCAGCTGATGATTTTCTTTTTGCTTTATTTCCCGGATATAGATCAATGCGATATAGGGAATTCCATGAGAAACCACATTCAGAAAAGTAAACAGAAGATCATTATTGAAGTAAACAATCCCGAAATACCAGGAAAGAAAAGTTCCGGTGATCAGTGCTGTTTTCGGAATGTTAATTTTTTTTGTCTTAAAAGCTTCAACAACAGTTTTAATAATCCAAATTATCAGAATGGCAAAATAGATAACGGTAATTATAGGAACATAATCCGGAAGATTTTGAAGCCAGTCAAACTCATTGTTGACAAACCAGGTGAAGGCACGGGGCGTTTTAAACCAGTACAGCATCGGATAAATCGTTGCGGAATACACAGCCACCTCATCTATTTTTTTGCTCCAGTTATTCGGTTCAAAGCGCGCATAGATTCTCATAAATCCGTATTGCTGCCGTATAAAATGAAAAACGGCAATCAATGCCAGGACCGACCAGAAGGTCAGACTTCCAAACTGAAACAGGATTATTCCCAGTATCCAGCTCAGAACAGGAATCCCCAGATACAGCAGTTTATTTTTCTGTATTTCTCCCTTTACGAAATACGTTTTGAACAGCGTAGAATATACATGAGCCACATCCACAAAAACAATCAGAAAAAGCCAGGTATAAAAGGAATAGTAATTTTCCAGCCCCTGAATTTGTTTCTGAAAAAGAAATATAATCAACAATACAACAAAAGGTGGTGATAAAATAAACCACCAGTCTGTTTTTGCGTTATGTACCCACGGTTGTTTCATTGTAGTATTTTACATCATTTGTTCTGCAGTCCGGATTCCCTGATAGAAAGCTTCTTCAAAAATAGATATTCCGGAAAGATCGGAATGGGCAAAGAAAATTTTATCTTCTATCGTTTTTTTTGCTTTTTGGGTTTCTTCTCCAAAAATCTGGTTGGGAACCGGAGCGATCATCGCATGTCCGATTTTATGGAACTGCATTTCCAGAATGAAATCTTCTATCAACGGATGTGCTTTCTTCAGATCGTTTAAAACTAAATCTTTCAGTTCTGCATCTTTCATGGTGTAGAGCTTTTTCCTTGCTTTCTTGCAGTCTCCGGTTGAAAAACTTTTATAGTGAGTAATCACTTTTTCGCCTATAACCTGGTTCAGATTCTGGTGCTGGTCGAAGATATAACCTAATCCCGAAGAACCGTAGATCACATTATCCCAGGCCAGCTCTTCATCTCCTCCGAATTCATTCTTCAGGGTAATGGTGGTTAAAAGCCACGGAACATAATGAAATGATGATGCTCTTTTTTGATTAAAAATTCTTTCATTCACAAATTGTGGGGTTGCAAACAATACTTTATCTGCAATGATCTTCTTCGTTTTCTTTTGGGTATTATCAAAACTTAAGACCTCAACTTTATCATTGATTTTTATATCAAAAACCAGATTTCCCGGCCAATGTTTTCCCTCTGTATATTTTGAAAAATGGTTTGCCAGTCTTGCATTTCCTTCTGGCCATGTGAATACCTGATCTTTATATTTCGTGCTCCAGTTGTTTTTTCTTCCGGCAAAGTAATGGATGCCTGCCCATGCTGAAACGTAGTCTATTCCTAATCCGAAATCGTCTCTGCAGGAATAATCCAGCAGCCAGAGAAGTTCTTCCGAATAGAAGTTATTTTCTTTGAGCCAGTCTTTAAAAATGATTTTTTCAAGCTTTACAACCTCATCTTCTCTACTGGAATCATGTACCGGAATGGCAAACCAATATTTTCCTTCCGTGTCTTTCTTTGTACGAAATTCATCCATCAGCTTAAAAAAGCGGGCAAGCTCTTGCTGGGTTTCTGCTGAAATTCCTCTTTGCGGAACAATATCGTTCTGCCAGGCATTTTTATAAAACAGTCTTTCCTGTTGTGGAAAAGTCATTTGGTATTCATCAAGGATGGGTTCTCCGTTTTCTTCTGTTCCTAAGCAGATTTCACATTCTTTCAAGAAGTCGATGATTTCTGTATTCTCTTTGTTCGGTAACGGTAAATAATGAGCCCCTAAAGGAAATTTTGAAAATGAATTCTGTCCGTTGGAAGAATTGCCGCCAAGATGGTTTTCCATTTCCAGAAGAAGATAATCATTTTTATGATGCTTACTGAAAAATCTACACGCTGAAAGTCCGGAAATTCCTCCCCCGACAATAAGATACTTAGTGTGGATAACTTCAGAAAACTGTGGAAAATCTTTTGCCCATAATCTATGCCCGAGAACATGATTGGTCCCTGTGATCTTTAACAGCAAAGCTTTTACTTTCTTTCCGCAATACTGCAAAAAAGGAAGCATAAGGCTACCTAAAAATATAGTTGTAAGAAAATCTTTTCTACTGTACTTTCCCCCACTCTTCATCGAAATAACGGACTAGTATCTGGTTGTCCAGACGGTTAACTTCTACATCTTTCACTTTCATATCTTTATTAAAATAAGACATCTGTGAAAAGTTATAATCATAGTATTTTAAGCCGGGAAGCTTTCTGTAAACTCTGTTGTTGACGGGCTCAAATGAAGCCATCGAAAATCCCCATTCTCCAAAAGACGGAACATAGGTATGATACGCTGCTGTGAAAGGAAAAATCTGATTGATTGTTTTCTCAATACACCAGAAAGATTTCGGAGCAAAATATGGAGATGTGGTCTGAACCACAATTTTCGTATCAAGCGTTGTCAGCTTCTCCAGTTCTTTATAAAAATGCAGGGAATAGAGTTTTCCTAAGCTATAATTGGACGGATCAGGAAAGTCTATGATGATAACGTCAAATTTCTTTTTACTGTCTTTTACCCATATGTAAGCGTCTTTATTGATGATTTCTACTTTTGGATTGGAAAAAGAATTCTGGTTCAGCCTGCGCATGGTTTCATTGGTCTTGAAAAACTGAGTCATTTCACCATCAAGATCCACCAGGGTTACTTTTTTAACGTCTTTGTATTTCAATACTTCTCTGGCTGCGAAGCCGTCACCTCCTCCCAAAATCAGGACATTATCAATGTTTTTCGCCATCGACATAGCAGGATGTACCAAAGCTTCATGATAACGGTATTCATCCGTGGAAGAAAACTGTAGGTTATTATTTAAATATAAACGAAACTCGTGCGTATTCCTCGTTAAAACGATTCTTTGATAGGGTGAACTTTTAGTATAAACCACATTTTCGCCATATAGTTTTTCTTCAGAATAAGACAGAATCGTATCTGAAAAAAAGAAAAGTCCCAGCAAGAAGGCAAATGCCGCGATAGATTTTATTTTCAGGGATAAGGGTTTTGATAATTCCTTTGTAAGATAATAGCACAGGAATATCGCAATAGAGATATTGATCAATCCAAAAAACAAAGGTGTCTTTACAATTCCTAATTTCGGAATCAAAACCAATGGAAAAAGAATCGATGCCAATAAAGCTCCGATATAATCGAACGCAAAGACGTTTGAAACTAAATCTTTAAACTGAACTCTGTCTTTCAAAATGTTCATCAAAAGCGGAATTTCTACTCCGACGAGACATCCCGTGAAAAAGACGAAAAGATATAAAACGCTTTCAAAGTGTGCGAGTGTATTAAATAAAATAAACAGCACTACAGAGCTGATTCCCCCTACGATTCCCACCAGGATTTCGATCTCAATGAATTTATCAATAAGATTTCCTTTGATGAATTTCGCAAGATAGGAACCTACTCCCATTGAAAAGAGATACACTCCGATAATGAAAGAAAACTGCTTTACAGAGTCTCCTAAAAGATAGCTCGCCAGGGCTCCGGCCACCAGCTCATAAATCAATCCACATGTAGCAATGACGAATACTGAAAACAATAAAAGCAGCTCAAGAGGAATCCTCTTCTTATCCATGAATTGCCGCGCTTATAATCATTGAAATTCCGATGATAAATGCTCCGAAAACAATAGCCAGTGCTATATTTTTATTCTGAGCGATCTCATGCCATGTTTTTTCCGGGGTAAGCTTTTCAATAACGAAATAGCACACCAGCAGAATAGCGATTCCTAAAAATGAGTAAAGAACCGAGTTTAGTATGGGTAAGAAATTGATGTTGTCCATAGTTTTTATATTTTTATTTGTGATAGTATCTGTAGAATCCTACTCTGGAATGACTTCTTGTAGTTCCGTCGCGGTATGTTTCTGTTTTGGCACAGTCGCAGACCTGATTTCCCTGATAGGTAAGGTATACAAACCAGGTCATGAAAAACCCTCCGATCAAGCAGAGTATCCAGTTTTGTCTTATGTAATTGGTAATATTAGTTATCATTTGCAGGATAAGGGGTGTTTGAACTATTCTTCCATTTATTCACATTAAAGAAATGTTTTCCTATCCACATGGCGACAAAGAGCGCAATCATTATGAATAAAATGAATCCGAAGTTCCAGAATGAAACAGGAAGCCAGGTCGCTTTGAGCTGTATATAGGTATTGTTTGAAATAGGATCTGTAGTGAGTCTTAACCCTTCTGTATTGATAAGAGAATCTATTTTTGAAGTTCCAAAGGAAGCTTTCACCAGTTTACCTAATTCTGTTGTATCTTTTTCTAAAGTCTTTCCGTCTATGAAAGTGATAGGTTGCCCTTTATAGATATCGGTTACCTCTACTGTTCCTGATTTATCCCTGGAGATTAATATCCTTGAATCCGGTGACTGAAGACCGGAAAATGCAGGTAATAAAGATCCTTCCTTTTCTGCTGAAATAAGAAAGTGATATTGTCCCGAGCTTACTCCACAAAGGTTAAATTCTTCAGACTGACTTCCTTCTGACCAGCTTTCTCCATCTTCGTACCCATGATATTGTTCGATATCTTTTGAGGTATAGACAATTTCGTTAGTCTTTTCATTCACAAGACTCAACTGAACATTAGCCCAGGAATTATCAACACCTGAAAATGCATTCACTTTTAATGGTGCAGAACCTCCTGAAAGGGTAAAACTTTTGCTGACCATTTCTTTGTCTTTTACATCTGCAAAATTGATGGTCTCTGCAAAAACGGTTTCGTTCGTTCTTGAAGTGTAGACATACATCTGGAGCAGGCAAATCATTAATGCAGCCACACAAAAGATGTTCAAGGCTTGTCTGATATCGAAATAATAGGGCTGAACAATCCCTATTCCTGTATAATTGGGCAGATTAGCTATTTTAAAAGCTTTCTTAACTTCATATTTTGAAATGTGAACTCCATAGAAATACTGGCTTTTTCTGCTGGTCTTCTCCTGAGAGATCATACGGGTTCCGTTGACATACTCTTTGTAGGTAGCAATGGTGAAATCCAGGTGTTCATCATAAAAACCGGCAGCCGCATCAATAGTGCATGGAGTATTTTCGTACCATCGGTAGGTTCGCCCGAGATAGGTTGGTAATTTTGAATCTTTACCTTTAAAATCATCAGGATGTATAGAGATCAGGAATACCCAATGTCCATCGCTCTCACTCAAGAAAGCATCATTTCCTTTGCTGTCTTTTAAGGAATATTCCCGCCAGAAAATACTGTTTCCGTATTTTTTAACAGTAATCGCAACAACTGTATATTCCGTACCGTCAATTTTTCCTTTTTGTCCGACATCCAATACAACATTTTCCGTTGGGACTTTCAGATGTTTAATTTTTTTGTTCCAGGCTACATCAATGAGATGGGAGCAGGTCATACAAACGTATTCTTCAACAGGAAAGGTGAGATCTAATGTATTTTCGGATTCGCATGCTGGGCAGACATAGTGCATTTTTATCTGTAAATTTTGTGTTTTTGAATGGTATTAGCTTTAAAATACTGAACCACTTCATCTGCAATCTGCTCTACTTTTGTGGTATTGTCCTGGGTATAATTACAAAGGAAAACATCGAAAGTAAGCTGTTTAAATTCCGGCCACGTGTGGATACAAAGGTGAGACTCTTTAAGGATCACGGCGGAAGTAAAGCTGTCATTCTCAAAAATATGATTGGTAACGCCTACAATTTCCACCTCTTTGGTTTCCAGAATTCCTTCTGTAAACGCCAGAAAACCTTTGCTGTCTAATAACAAATCTTCTGACTCTGTTTCCAAAGTCAGAAGAATATGTAAACCTTTACTTGATAATGGTTTCAATTAATTTTTTTTGTAAATATATTATTTTTTTGGAAGAAAAACCTCAGCAAGCATACATCTTGCGCTTCCTCCACCATTTACTTCAATGGTATTCAGGTCTGAATAGATAATTTCGCAGTATTTTTCAATAGCAGCTACCTGTTCCGGAGTTAAAGACTGGTAAGCAGTCTGGCTCATGACCAGGAATTTTTTGCCTTCTTTATTCTGAACCTGAAGCATATTTCCGGCAAACTGCTGCATCTGTTCTTCAGAAATTTCAATGATTTCTTTTCCGGATCCTTTAATAGCTTCCACTACTTTTCCTCTTTCAAGTTCATCATCAATACAGTCAAGGCAGATTACGACAAATTTATCGGCTACACACATCATTACATTGGTGTGATAGATTGGAAGCCTTTCTGTGCCTACAGTCTGGAAAGAATGGAATACAACGGGAGTAAATCCGTATTTTGTACAGAATTCTCTGAACAGTTTTTCATCCAGCCTCAAAGAAACAGAACCGTAAGCAATTTTGTTATCGTGATCAAAAATCATACTTCCTGTTCCTTCCAGAAAGTGTCCCTGGGTTTCAGAGAAAGACCAGTCATCAATTTCAGCCACTTCAAACCCTTGATCTTTGATACTTTCGATAATATCTTCTCTTCTTTCCACTCTTCTGTTGGAAGCGAACATCGGGTACAAAACCACTTTTCCGTCTTTATGGAAACTTACCCAGTTATTCGGGAAAATAGAATCCGGAGTGTGGGGATCCAACGTATCTTTTATAGTGATCACATTAATTCCTTTTTCTCTCAGCTTTCCGACAAAGGTGTTGAATTCTGCCAACGCTTTTGACTGGATAT
This sequence comes from Chryseobacterium sp. NRRL B-14798, assembly GCF_050470705.1. NCBI lineage: Bacteria > Pseudomonadati > Bacteroidota > Flavobacteriia > Flavobacteriales > Weeksellaceae > Chryseobacterium > Chryseobacterium sp. NRRL B-14798. The sequence goes on from NZ_JBFLUL010000005.1 coordinate 4,666,905, forward strand.
CAGAGCCTGTCTGTTCTACCTGGAAATAATTATTTTTCGCTGTTTCAGCGTTGTAACCGAATGCAATCGGTTCTATCATTAATACTGTATCTGTTGTTTGCATTTTTTCTAAGTTTGAGGGTGTTAGTGTATGAGAGTTTGAGTGTCTGAACAGCGTTTTACAAATTATTATCTTCTTTATTCACCGAAGAAAATGAACACCACTTTTCTGACTGGCTCATCATGTTAACTAACATCCCTATTATTTGGTTATACTTGTTGTGCAAATTATTATATTGCTCGTCATTCATATAATGGCAGGCAAAAGCAAACTGAAGCCATGTTTGGGTTTCTCTTGCTTCACCCTCTGAGTCTGTAAGCTTAGCGATGAAGGATTTTTCATATTTTCTTTTGCCCCAAGCCTCACTAATATTTGCCGTTACAGATCTTGATGATCTTCTTATCTGATCTGTAAGTGATTAAAGTTCTTCTTTTGGAAAAGATTTTGAGAGTTCATAAATCAGTTGAGCTGTTTCAAATGATTTTTGATACACTTTTAAGTCCTGATGAAATCTGATCGTTGACATACATTACTATTTATTTAAAGTTAAAAAAATATCCAAACCAATCAATGCTATCACTCTCAAACCCTAAAACTCTCCAACTCAATTACTCTCTCACAAGCGGCATTGTAGAGCATCTCAGCAAGCCTCCCATTTTAGAGATTTCTCTGTAAGGAATTTCTTCAACAGTCATTCCCCACTCGTTTCTCAGGTGGTCATTCATTCTAGTGAATGCTTTGTCCGAAACGACAACATCAGGAGAAATGGAGAAAATATTCGGGAACATTTCAAACATTTCTTCATCATTGATATGGAAACAGTTTTCTTCTCCAAAAATATCAATGATTAAACGGTAGTCGCTTTCATCTACAAATCCGTTTTTATAAATAATACATTTGTCTTCACCTACCGGATTAAATGTACAATCCAGATGCAGAATACCTTCAAAAGGAACTTTATCATTTTTCTTCAGTTCCAGATCAATAATTCTTTTCTTCGGAAAATATTCTTTTAAGATTTCAATGGCATATTCATTGGTTCTTGCCGTCTTATAGTTTCTGTAATCTTCACTGAAGCAGGTTCCGATGAAAAGGAAATCATTCCATACGATCACATCACCTCCTTCGATATGTGCAGTTTCGGGAAGATTGATGATCTTTCTCCATGCTACTTTTTCAAAAACACTTTTATAGGCTTCCTGCTCGTCTGCTCTGTCTGCAATCACATTGGAAATGATCATTTTATCATCAATTACAAAGGCTACATCTCTTGAAAAAACCTGATTGTAATCTTTGATGATGCTGGGACGCAGTACTTCAACGCCATACTTTTTTAAAACCGCTTCAAAAGCGTTCATTTCATTGATAATATCCTCTTCTTTAGGATAAATGTTGTGTTCGATTGAGTAATATGACTTTGCGTCATAACTTTCCTCTAGTGTGGGAACCGGCCCCAATGAATTAGGCTGGCCCAGAACTACTGACTTCAGCCTGCCCGTTTCGTTTTTAATGTTTAGTCTCATAAAGATTTATGCAATACTACAAATATAAGTAAAGGTCTCTACCTGTAAAACTTTTGGATTATTTTATGCATTAAATTTGGTTCCCAAAATCAACACACTTCAACAAAATTTCCTTGTATATGAGCCAACTGTAGTGAATAGTTCCAAAAACATCTACAACTTACTATTTTCCATCTACATAAGAACAAAAAAATAGATAATCATATTATTTAATTTCCTATATTAGTGATATAATTTTCGCGAAATTATAAACCTTAAAATTGAACTATTAACACCAAAAATCAAAGTCATGAACAAGAACAATCCGGTGCTGAAAAATGCACAAAAGTTAGGAAGAGATCAACAAAAATCCGTAATGGGAGGCGCTCCAATCTCAACAGGCAGAAGATGCTGTGAATGGGATGATGCAGGAAACTGTTATATCTGGACTTGCGACAGATGCCAGTGTCCTTAATAAACAAAGAAAGCCTGCTTAAAAAAGCAGGCTTTCTTATTGAGCTAATTGATATAAATAAAAAATCCCAAAGCATGCTTTGGGATTTTTTTATAGTATAAGCAAATATTATCTGCTTGCAATATCGATGTAGTTTCTTTGCTGAGCACCTTGGTAAACCTGTCTTGGTCTTCCGATCGGGTCTCCTTTCAGTCTCATTTCTTTCCACTGAGAAATCCATCCCGGAAGTCTTCCTAATGCAAACATTACGGTGAACATTTCTGTAGGGATTCCTAACGCTCTGTAGATGATACCTGAGTAGAAGTCTACGTTTGGATATAGTTTTCTTTCTACGAAGTATTCGTCTTCCAGCGCTACTCTTTCCAGCTGCATTGCAATGTCAAGAGCTTTATCCTGGATACCTAATGCTTTAAGGATATCGTCAGCAGCTTTCTTGATGATTTTCGCTCTTGGGTCGAAGTTTTTGTACACTCTGTGTCCGAATCCCATTAAACGGAAGTTATCATTCTTATCTTTAGCTTTAGCAACATATTTAGATACGTCACCACCGTCTTTCTCGATAAGTTCAAGCATTTCGATTACAGCCTGGTTAGCACCACCGTGAAGCGGCCCCCAAAGGGCAGATACTCCGGCAGAGATAGAAGCGAAAAGACCTGTGTGGGCAGAACCTACCATTCTTACTGTAGAAGTAGAACAGTTTTGTTCGTGGTCTGCGTGAAGGATTAATAATTTATCTAAAGCATTTACAACTACCGGATCGATTTCGAAATCAGCGTTTGGTAATCTGAATGCCATTTTGTAGAAGTTCTCTACATAGTTCAGGTTGTTATCACCGTGGTTTAATGGTAAGCCCTGAGTTTTTCTGTAAGTCCATGCACAAAGGTGAGAGAACTTAGCGATCATAAGCTCAGCAGCGTGATCCATTTCTTCTTTAGAGTTTACGTTAACGGCTTTCGGGTTGAAAGCTGTTAAAGCAGACGTTAAAGAAGATAAAACTCCCATAGGGTGAGCAGAACGAGGAAAAACATCAATGATTTTTTTCATTTCGTCTGCGATGAAGTTATATTTTTTAATATTGTTGTCGAATGAAGTAAACTGATCCTGAGTTGGTAATTCTCCATGTAATAAAAGATACATTACTTCAGTGAAGTTAGATTTTTCAGCAATTTGCTCGATTGGATAACCTCTGTAGAATAATTCTCCTTTATCTCCGTCTAAGTAAGTGATGTCGCTAATAGTAGCTCCTGTATTTTTGTAACCTAAATCCAGAGTGATTAAACCTGTCTGGTCTCTTAATTTTGAAATATCAATCCCTCTGTCTCCGATAGTACTATCCACGATTGGATATTCATATGAATTACCGTCGTAATTCAATATTACTTTGTTGTCTGACATTATTTATTTATTTTTTTTAAATATACCACTTTCCATAAAATACGGCAAACTAAAAATTTCGCTTGCCGTTATTTATAAATTCGATTAATTATCTTTTGATTTTAAAAGCTTCTAATCCCGGGAAAATCGCAGTTTCGCCTAAAGCTTCTTCAATTCTTAATAACTGGTTGTATTTTGCCATTCTGTCTGATCTTGAAGCTGAACCGGTTTTGATCTGTCCACAGTTCATTGCTACTGCTAAATCAGCAATTGTAGAGTCTTCAGTTTCTCCTGATCTGTGAGACATCACTGAAGTGAATTTGTTATTCTGAGCCATTTGTACAGCAGCCATTGTTTCAGAAAGAGAACCGATCTGGTTTACTTTTACAAGGATAGAGTTCGCAATATTTTCTTTTACTCCTCTGGATAATCTTTCTACGTTGGTTACAAATAAATCATCTCCTACCAGCTGTACTCTGTCACCAATTTTATCTGTTAACATTTTCCAACCTTCCCAGTCGTTTTCCTGCATACCATCTTCAATAGAAATGATTGGATATTTTGCAGCCAGTTCCGCTAAATAAGAAACCTGCTCGCTGCTTGAAAACTGGGCTGCATCCGGAGTCTGGAATTTTCTGTAATCATAGATTCCATCTTTGTAGAATTCCGAAGCCGCACAGTCAAGTGCCAACATAATATCGTCACCTGGCTTATAACCTGCTTTTTCAATAGCTTGAAGTAAAGTATCCAAAGCATCTTCAGTTCCTTTGAAAGTTGGTGCAAAACCACCTTCATCACCTACCGCAGTAGATAAACCTCTTGAATGAAGAATAGATTTTAGGTTGTGGAAAATTTCAGTTCCTTTTCTCAATGCATGAGAGAAAGAATCAGCTTTTACCGGCATAATCATGAATTCCTGGAATGCGATAGGAGCATCTGAGTGAGATCCACCGTTGATTACATTCATCATTGGAACAGGAAGTGTGTTGGCGTTCACTCCACCTACATATTTATAAAGAGGCATTCCCAATTCTGCAGCAGCAGCTCTTGCTACTGCCAGAGAAACACCAAGAATAGCATTGGCACCAAGATTTCCTTTGTTAGGCGTTCCATCAAGATCAATCATAATCTGATCGATATAGTTTTGTTCAAAAACCGGCTGTCCTACTAAATTCTCTGCAATTACTTCTTTTACATTTTCAACAGCTTTCAGAACTCCTTTTCCCAGATATTCTGAACCACCGTCACGTAATTCTACCGCCTCGTGTTCTCCTGTAGATGCTCCTGAAGGTACAGCTGCACGGCCCATTGCCCCGCTTTCTGTAAATACATCTACTTCAATGGTAGGATTTCCTCTGGAATCTAAAATCTGTCTTGCTTCTATGTAAGAAATTGCACTCATTTTTTATTTTTTTTAGTTTAGACAAATTTAATCAAAATTTAACTTTCAAGGGTATTTCACAGCATTTTTTTGAAATAAATCCAAGTTAAATTTTAGTTAATTTATATTATGATAATTCCCCATTTTTGAGGGAATGGATCAGGAATTAAAAAATGGAAGATCATAACAAAACTCACCTTGAAAAGTGAGCTTTATGATACGGTATAGGAGTTATTATTATTTTCTGGGCGTGGGAGATAAAAGACCGGCCAGGGCACCTATTGCTCCTGATGAAATCGTTGCAAATATAGTAACCAGCTGATTATCTTTGGAGGAGCCGTCATTCCAGTAAGCAATGAGTATAAGCCCTGCAATGATTGCGATAACTGCCAGCCCGAGCATCAGGACAATAATCCTGTAAATCCAGTAGTCTGTATCCTTAGGATTTCTTATTTCTACATTTTTTATAGCCTCTACAGGATTTATTCTGAACTTTTCCTGAAGATCACTGCTGTTTTTTAAAGCAGCTTCCAGATCTTCGATACTGTCGTTAATAAGAGTTTTCATGGCCTTTGATTTTATGTATCAAATTTCTCTCTAAAAAACGGACCAGTCAATTACACAAAAGGGTAATTTATAATTTGGTTTTGAAGACCAGACAGGTTCCGGGATTTCCGGAAATGATTATACAATCGCCAGATAATTCGCTCATTCTTCGTTTCATATTTCTAAGACCATTCCCTTCTTTATGGCCGTCGGAAATTCCCTTTCCGTTATCAGAGATTTTCATAGAAAAGTTATTTTCTTCCTGCGAAAATGAAAGCTTCAGGCTGTGGGCACGGCTGTGTTTGTAAACGTTATTAACGGCTTCTTTCAGACAAAGAAAAAGATTACGTCTCATTTCGGTGGAAATCGGTGTTTCTGCTATGATATTTTCATATTCTGAATACACGATTATTTTTGTTTTCTTCAAAAAGTTTCCGGTATAAAGGACAGCATAATCGATAAAGCTCCCCAATGTGTCATTTCCTGAGTTCAGACTCCACAGCATTTCTCTCATGGAAATATTCATTTCTTCGGAGGTTTTCAGAAGCTCATCGATGTCGTTTAACAGATCATCATCTTCCGCTTTCTGTTTCAGAAATTCTGCCTGGAGCTTCAATGCAGAAATTCCGGCTCCAAGATCATCATGCATATCGTGGGAGATACGTTCCCGCTCCTCTTCCAGCACCTTTTGTTTTTCGAGTTCTTTCTGAAGGAGCTGGTTTTGGTGTTCAGATTCTTTAAGCTGCTGCTGCTGAATAAAAAAAAGCTGTCTTTTGTTATACAGAACAACTATTAAAACAATAAAGATGACAAAAGTTATTAATAAAATAACAGCAATAATATAAGCCAATCTTATTGTATCCGGCAGTTGCTTCATATTGTGTTTTTATTTTCAAATTTCCTTAAAGCAATATAGAACATTCCATACATAATGATATTTACACAATACTGCATCACTTTCAGAATTTGCAGAAGCCCCGGATCATTATCCCGAAGAAAAAACATGGGTATGGATCTGAAAATAAAGAAAATACTCCAAAAAAGCAAGCCACAGGAAACCCAGAAATGCGGATCGTCCAGAATTTTTATTTCGTCAAAATTTTTCAGTCTTATAAAAAACCAAACCAGCACATTGATGATGAAATAAAAGCACACTAATATTCCCAGTGTATTTTCATAGTTTTCACTATAAAACTTTATAAACAGAATAATATAGGCAAGTATGGCAATCAGAACGCAGCGGAAAAATACCCTGAGTTTCCGAGGGAAGATTTTAGCATAGTAAATGTTAAAAAATATAATCAAAAAAATGCTGTAGTAATTAAACAGATAAGCAAAATCAAATTCTTTATTCCATATTTTATAATGCCCATACAGTTCCAGACAAAGCGTGAGAAACAAAAATATCGCAAAATAGTTTTGGCTGGAAAGACCTTTCTTCCCAGCTAAAACTATGGACTTCACAGTAGCCGCCAGGAGTACTGCGATGTATATTATCTGGATTACCATTTTACGGATATAATGAACCCATATCGTAATATCCCTCGTCTGTACTAAAAACCAGTGTCATTTGTTTTTCATGGGTTTCAAAATGTCTTTTATATTGGTCTTCGCGAAATTTATCGCCAAGATTATTTTCAAAAACGACTTTCTTCACATCACTGATCTCGCATAGGTTGATGATAAATGTCTCACTATCATCTTTTGACAGGGTATCTATCAGATCAACGATATGATAACTGATATAAAATGTATTATTTCTTCCTAAGTAATTAGTCAATACCTGATGTCCGTTCTTAAGATAAAAATCATTAAGTGTTTTTACATTCTCATCGGAGATTTTCAGATCCTTAAGTGAAAGATCCTGATTGGCATTGATGATAAGATAATTATGTTCATCAATGGTATTTTTCCCTTCTGTTTGCAAAGAGGCCACCATATACATCATTTTGTTTTCAGAATAAGGTGTAAGTCGTAATCTGGAATCCTGGGGATATATCTGTACGAAAGTAAATGTTAAATAGGTCGCCTTAATATCTTTCATAATCTCACAAATATCTTTCAGGAGAGAATGTTTTACAGCATAAATACCTCCAAGATTAAAATTCACCTCCCGATTTTGCATAAAAGGCAAAACGCCCTTTTTAGCACTGTCAATAAAACTTTCTGCCAGAATGTGGCTAATGGGCCTCATTTCCGACACATCTTCAACCAGCTGTTCAAGTTTATTACCGATAGGGCCTTCTCTGTAAGCTAAATTGTCATCAAGGACTACCTGACTTGTTGCATTTGAATTTTCCATAATTTCTTAGTTTTTTGATTGGTTAAATTTATTGACTGCCTCCACTTTGTTATTGACGTGGAGTTTTCTGTAAATATTTCCTACGTGCTTCTTGACGGTGTCAATACTGATGAATTTTTTATCCGCAATCTCTTTGTAAAGAAGCCCCTGTGAAAGAAGTTCTAGAATTTCTTTTTCGCGTTCCGTAAGTTCATCAAAGCCTTTTATTTCCGGAAGCTTTTTTTCGAAATGATTCAATACTCTTCTGGCAATAGAAAAACTCATAGGAGCACCTCCCTGATATACGTCCCGTATTGAAGAAAGAATCTTATCCATACTTTCACCTTTTACAAGATATCCCATAGCGCCGGCCTTTAAAGAATTAAAGATCTTTTCATCATCATCAAAGCTGGTACACATAATAAATTGGGTACCGGGAATTTCTTTTCGCAGTTTTTCTATGATTTCGATTCCGAGCATATCCTGTAACTGGATATCCATCATCACAACATCAGGAGAGATATCTGGCAGGTTCGTTATGGCATCATTGCCATCAAAGAACTGGGCAACCACTTTCATATCCTTCTGATAATTGATGACCTTCTTCAACGCATTGTTGTAGTTTTTTTCGTCTTCTACTATGGCTATGGAAATGCTCATGACTTTGTTTGTTTGAAGCAAATTTCAACAGAAAACAATTTGAAATCAATTACACCTTTGTGTAATATTACTATTTGAGTTTGAAGTTATGGCTTAGTGTTTTAGCTGTATTAAATTTAATCAATTTTTCACTTCAAAAACAATATTATTATAAATATTTCATAATAAATCAAAATAAAAAATTACAAATCCGTTTTTAAAATCAATTATTATTCACAATCTGATCAAAGATAGGATAATCAATACTGCTTATTGTATGGTGGGACTTAATCTGTTCAAAGATCTGAATCCTGTTTTTGCCTTTCTTCAGCCATACTCCGGGAATGTAAAGTGTTTGCTGAGGACCTGCAGTACTCCAGTATCTTCCTGCATTTTTTCCGTTAATAAAAACAATACCTTTTCCAAAATTTCTCATATCAAGAAAAGTATCACCGGTTTCTTCAAGCACAAATTCTGCCTCCTGAATAACAGGTGAATGATCTGCAATTTCTTTATTTTTAAAGTGATGTTTTGGAAAAGTATCAAAAGGAAGAGGAAGCATTTCCCAGTTCCCGGAAACTTCAGCGCCATTAATTTTTACGGGGCTGATAATTCCTTTTAAATTATGAACAATCTCTGCTCCGTAATTGATTCTTCCCATATTTTCAACAAGAATTTCCAGCCGGTCTCCGGATTTTATTTCAATAGCAAGATCATACTTTTTATATACTCTGTTCAATTCACCTTTCCATTGGCCATTGATGTAAATATTCGCATAATCACGGAGTCCTTTTATTTCCAATATCCCTTTATGGCCTTTGTCAAACTTTCTTCTGTAAAGAACATATCCGTTTCCGATGTTCAGATCTTCAAACGTTAATGGCTGGTCATTAATAACAGGTTTCTGATGATCGGTAAGATCAAACAGAGAATTTACTTTTGAAAATTTTATCCGGGGAATGGTGATAACTTTTACTGGTTTTGGAACATCCGGAAGTTTACTTTTATTGAGGGATTGAAAAATTTCTCTCAACGCATTATATTTAGGGGTTGCCCATCCTGCTTCACTAATGGGAGCATCATAATCATAGCTCGTAAGATCCGGCTGGATATCATGGTCCTTATCGTAATTGGCACCACTGGTAAATCCAAAGTTGGTTCCGCCATGAATCATATAATAATTAAAAGAAATATCATTTTCTATATAAAGCTTTGTTTGTTTCACCACATCTTCTGTGGAGACCTTAACGAATGGCTCTGCCCAGTGATCAAGCCATCCGGGATAATATTCTGCAACCATATACGGACCTTTTCCTCCATTATACTCATTGATGCTTTTCTTTAAAACAGCAATATCACCTTCTCCGTTTGCGGTAGGTAAAGCACCTTCAATAGATCCTCCTTTAAAAAGTGAACTGCCGTCTGAGGTAAATAAAGGTACCAAGATTCCGCTTTTCAACAGCATGTCCTTAATCTTATGACTGTATTTCCTGTGTTCTTCCAACGGAATATCTTTTCTTTGGGCAACGTAAGATCCAAATTCATTCTCTGCCTGTACCATAATAACCGGGCCGCCATTATTAATCTGCAGAGGTACGATCTGCTTTGCCAGCTGACTGATATATTTACGGCATTCCTCTAAGAAGGCTTTGTTGTCTCTTCTTATTTCAAGGTCTTTATTTTTCTGCAGCCACCACGGATATCCTCCGAATTCCCACTCTGCACAAACATAAGGCCCCGGACGAATGATAACGTATAAGCCAACTTCCTGTGCCGTTTTGATGAACTTCTGCAAATCTTTTTCACCTGAAAAATTCCATTTTCCCGGGGCTTCTTCATGATAATTCCAAAAAACGTAGGTCGTAACGGTATTCAGTCCCATTGCTTTCATCATCTCCAGACGATGCTTCCAATACTCCGACGGAACTCTGGGATAATGCATTTCTCCTGAATACACGGTAAATGATTTTCCGTTCAGGAAGAAATGTCCATCTTTAATTTCAAAATTTCCTTTCTGTGAAAACACAGTATTTAAGGAGAAAAATAAAAGAATAATGCTTAAATAACGTTTAAAATTTCTCATATTGTAAGGCATGATTTTTGTAAAATTTAAAATATAAAAATCAATTGAATATCAAATAATATAATCATGAAAAAAAGTCTTTTAGCACTAGGTGCTGTATTGGCACTGGCAGTAGTCAGCTGTAAAAAAAGTGAAAGCGGAAACAAAAGCGTTATCAAAACAGACAGTTCAGAAACTGTAGTTACAGACAACAACGGAAAGATAGATTCATTAACACAAAGTTCTTCTACTGTAAACATCAACGGTCAAAAAACAGAAAAAACAGATTTTGTGTATAAAGCTACTGACGGAACACTGGTGAAAGTAGTATTTAAAAACGATCCTAAAGAAAGTACGGTAGCTATTACCAGCAACAAGAAAACGTTTACCTTGCCTAAATCGGAAACCAAAGGAGATGAAACGATTTACAAAAAAGATGATATGACTGCAAGGGTAAAAGGAGACAGCCTTCACCTTGAACAGGGTAACAATATTATTGAGCTGAAAAGAACAAAGATTTAAAATAAAAAATTGTCCTTCCATATTGAGGGACATTTTATTTGATAAGTATTACATAAAAAAACCATCCGGATTCCGGATGGTTTTTTTATATATCTGAATGAATATTATTCTTCAGTTTTTTCCTCAGTAGTATCAGCTTTAGCTTCTTCTACTTTCTCTTCAACTGCAGGAGCATCAGCAACTACTGCTTCAGCTTTTTTAGCAGTTGTTGATCTTCTGCTTCTTCTTGTAGCTTTTTTCTCTTCAGCATTAGGGTTGTAAAGCTCGTTGAAATCAACTAATTCGATAAGAGCAGTGTCAGCAGCATCACCTGGTCTGAATCCTGTCTTGATGATTCTTGTATAACCACCGTTTCTTTCAGCGATTTTAGGAGCTACAGTTCTGAATAATTCAGCAACCGCAAATTTATTTTGAAGGTAAGAGAATACTACTCTTCTATTGTGTGTAGTATCTTCTTTTGCTTTTGTTAATAGAGGCTCAACATATACTCTTAAAGCTTTAGCTTTAGCTACAGTAGTGTTGATTCTTTTATGCTCAATTAGAGAACAAGCCATATTAGAAAGTAAAGCACTTCTGTGAGAAGCTGTTCTTCCTAAGTGATTGAATTTTTTACCGTGTCTCATTATTAATTATTTATCAGCGTCTAACTTATATTTTGCAACGTCGAAACCGAAGTTAAGACCTTTTGAATGCACTAATTCTTCTAGTTCTGTCAAAGATTTTTTACCAAAATTTCTGAATTTCATCAAATCAGACTTACTGTAAGAAACCAGTTCTCCAAGAGTTTCTACTTCAGCCGCTTTAAGACAGTTAAGGGCTCTTACAGAAAGATCCATATCTGCTAATTTAGACTTAAGAAGTTGTCTTGTGTGAAGAGTTTCTTCATCGTACTGGATAGATGCTTTTACAGCTTCAGTTTCAAGCGTAATTCTCTCATCGGAGAATAGCATGAAGTGATAAATTAATATCTTAGAAGCTTCAGTTAAAGCATTCTGAGGGCTGATAGACCCGTCAGTTTCTATATCTAATACAAGTTTTTCGTAGTCTGTTTTTTGCTCTACACGATAATTTTCAATGCTGTATTGTACTTTCTTGATCGGCGTGAAAATAGAGTCAATAGCAATAGTTCCTACAGGAGCATTGTTTGATTTATTTTGTTCAGAAGGAACATACCCTCTACCTTTTTCAATATTGAAAGTAATTTCGAAAGTTACATCACTGTTTAGGTTGCAGATCACTAAATCCGGGTTCAGAACCTCAAATCCATTGATAGACTTTCCTAAATCACCAGCAGTAATAACCGTTTGACCTGAAACTTTAGCAACAACCTGCTCGTTAGCCTGGCCTTCTGCTGCAGCTTTTAATCTTACCTGCTTAAGGTTAAGAATAATTTCGGTAACGTCTTCGATTACTCCTGGAATAGTTGAAAATTCGTGCTCTACACCTTCTATTTTGATAGATGAAATAGCGTATCCTTCCAGAGAAGAAAGCAACACTCTTCTCAAAGCATTACCGATTGTAAGCCCGAAACCTGGTTCTAAAGGTCTGAATTCAAATTGACCTTTAAATTCATCAGAGTTAAGTAAAATTACTTTATCGGGTTTTATGAATTGTAAAATTGCCATATTATTGGGTTGAGCAAAAATTTGATTAAAAAATTATTTAGAGTAAAGTTCGACGATAAGGTTTTCCTTAATGTCCTCCGGAATCTGGATTCTTTCAGGAGCAGAAACGAAAGTTCCTTCTTTCTTCTCATCGTTGAATTGTAACCACTCATAGTTTGACTTAGAAGCCAATGCATTGGTAACAACTTCAAGAGACTTAGACTTTTCTCTTACAGCGATTACATCACCAGCTTTTACCAAGTAAGAAGGGATATTAAGAATTTCTCCGTTCACAGTGATGTGTCTGTGAGAAACCAATTGTCTAGCTCCAGATCTTGTTTTAGCAAAACCTAATCTGTATACTACGTTATCCAATCTTGATTCACAAAGTTGTAATAGAACTTCCCCTGTTACACCTTTACTTCTGTGTGCTTTGTCAAATAGGTTAGCAAACTGTCTTTCTAAAATACCGTAAGTATATTTAGCTTTTTGTTTTTCAGCTAACTGAATTGCATATTCTGATTTTTTAGCACCTCTTCTTTTGTTAGGACCGTGTTGTCCTGGCGGTTGGTTCTTTCTTTTTTCGAAGTTTTTATCATCTCCGTAGATTGCAGCACCAAACTTTCTAGCAATCTTAGTTTTAGGTCCAATATATCTTGCCATAATGGGTAAATTCTAAAAATTAAACTCTTCTTCTTTTTGGTGGTCTACATCCATTGTGTGGCATAGGAGTCACATCAATGATTTCGCTAACTTCAATTCCTGAATTGTGGATAGATCTGATAGCAGATTCTCTACCTGCACCTGGACCTTTCACAAACACCTTTACTCTTCTTAAACCAGCTTCGTGAGCTACAGCAGAGCAATTTTCAGCTGCCATCTGAGCAGCAAATGGAGTATTCTTTTTAGAACCTCTGAAACCCATTTTACCGGCAGAAGCCCAAGAGATAACCTCTCCGTTTTTATTTGTTAAAGAAATGATGATGTTATTGAAAGAAGCCTGAATATGAGCTTCACCAATAGCTTCAACTTTTACTTTTCTTTTCTTAACTACTTTAGTTTGTTTTGCCATAATTCCTAACGATTATTTACTAGCTTTTTTCTTGTTAGCAACAGTTTTTCTCTTCCCTTTACGTGTTCTAGAGTTGTTTTTCGTTCTCTGGCCTCTTAAAGGTAATCCAAGTCTGTGACGTATTCCTCGTTGGCATCCTATGTCCATCAATCTCTTGATGTTCAATTGCACTTCAGATCTCAATTCTCCTTCTACTTTTACGTTTTCAGAGATATATGTTCTGATTGCAGCCAATTCATCGTCATTCCATTCGTTGACTTTCTTGTCTTCGCTGATACCGGCAGCTTTAAGGATTTCAGAAGAAGTACTTCTTCCTACTCCATAGATGTAAGTTAAACCGATAACACCTCTTTTGTTTTTTGGTAAATCAATACCTGCAATTCTCGCCATAATTTAATGTTAACCTTGTCTTTGTTTAAATTTTGGGTTCTTCTTGTTGATTACGAATAGTACACCTTTTCTGCGTACGATTTTGCAATCAGCGCTTCTTTTTTTAATTGATGCTCTTACTTTCATTTTGATAGTATTTATTTTTTACAAATTGCCAAATGGAATGCGTATTCCATTTGGCTCATTGTTTTAATATCTAAATGTGATCCTCCCTTTTGTTAAATCATAGGGAGACATTTCTAGTTTTACCTTATCTCCAGGTAAAAGTTTAATATAATGCATTCTCATTTTGCCGGAGATATGAGCAATAAGGATATGCCCATTTTCCAGCTCTACACGGAACATGGCGTTAGAAAGTGCTTCCACGATCACGCCATCTTGTTCAATATGTTTTTGTTTTGCCATAAATTAATATCCAGTCGTTCTTGATAATTTAGACTGCATTAAGCCATCATAATGATGGTTCAGCAGATAAGTATTAATCTGTTGAACTGTATCTAAAATTACACCCACCATAATTAATAATGATGTTCCCCCGAAAAATAGGGCAAACGCATCTGTCTGAACAAAGCTTCCATGCACAATTGCTGGAAGGACTGCAAAGATAGATAAAAAAATTGCACCTGGCAAGGTAATTTTTGATAAAATATCATCTAAATAATCAGCGGTCTCTTTACCGGGTCTTACTTTCGGTACTAAACCTCCATTTCTCTTCAAGTCATCAGCCATCTGGTTTACCGGAATTGTAATCGCAGTATAGAAAAATGAGAAGATAATAATTAATAGCGCAAACAATACGTTGTACTGCCAGCTAAAAACATTCTTGAAACCTGCAAGAAAAGTGTTAGACTCATCGAATTTTGTTAATAATCCTGGTACGAACATCAATGCCTGGGCAAAGATAATCGGCATTACACCAGCAGCATTTACTTTCAATGGAATCCATTGTCTTGCTCCCTGCATAAGATTTCTGTTTACACCTCCTCTTGCTTGAGCTCTGCTTACATACTGAATTGGAATTTTTCTAACAGCTACTGATAAGATTACTGCTAAAAGAACTACCAACATCCAGAATAATACTTCAATAAGGATCATGATAGATCCCATTCCTCCTTTTCCGTTCTGCACGGCCATCTCCTGTACGAATGCCTCAGGTAATCTTGAAAGGATCCCCACCATAATAAGGATAGAGATACCATTTCCGATTCCTTTATCGGTAATCTTTTCACCCAGCCACATTGCGAATACTGAACCGGCAACCAAAATAACAATACTTGGCAACCAGAACATGATTGAATTTGGCTCTACATAGTATGCAGACTGGAACTGAGCATATGGTAAGAATAATTGAGTAATAGAAGTTAAGTAAGAAGGTGCCTGTACCAGACAAACTCCAATTGTTAACCATCTTGTAATTTGGTTCAATGTATTTCTACCTGACTCTCCATCTTTCTGAAGCTTCTGAAGATAAGGAATAGCCATCCCCATCAACTGAACAATAATAGAAGCAGAAATATAAGGCATGATTCCCAACGCCATTACGGAAGCGTGGCTGAAAGCTCCCCCCGTAAACGACGAAAGCAAGCCAAGGAGACCTGCTCCTTGCTTGTTACCGCCTTGATTTTTATAATGCTCTAAGAGATCTCCCACCTCTGCAAGGTTAATTGCAGGAAGCGAGATATAAGATGCGAATCTATACACAAGGATAATCCCTAAAGTGAAGAGAATTTTATCTCTAAGTTCTTTAAGACTCCAAATATTTTTAAGTGTTTGTATAAATTCTTTCATTAGTAAGTATTATAAGGTAATTGCTTTTCCACCTGCTTTAGCAATAAGCTCTTCAGCAGATTTAGTGAATTTGTCAGCAGAGATTGAAACCGCAGATTTCAATTCTCCTCTACCCATAATTTTCACTAATTCGTTTTTAGAAATTATCCCGTTTGCTACTAAAACTTCTTTCGTGATATCTCCGGTGATGGATTTGTTCTCGATTAAAGTCTGGATAGTATCAAGGTTAACTCCTCTAAACTCTTTTCTGTTTACGTTTTTGAATCCGAATTTAGGTAATCTTCTTTGTAAAGGCATCTGTCCACCTTCGAAACCGATTTTTTGAGAATAACCAGCTCTAGCTTTCTGACCTTTGTGTCCTTTTGTTGAAGTACCTCCTTTTCCACTACCTTGACCTCTACCAATTCTCTTTGAGTTGAAAGTAGATCCTGCAGCAGGTTTTATGTTATTTAAATTCATTTTAATTTCTCTTTTATAAAATTATTTTTGAACTTCAAGTAAGTGGCTTACTGCAGCGATCATTCCTAAGATAGAAGGAGTAGCTTCGTGTTCTACAACTTGGTGAAGTTTTTTTAATCCTAATGCTTCAAGCGTTCTCTTTTGGGTTTTTGTTCTACCAATAGCGCTTCTTACTTGCTTTACTTTAATTGTTGCCATTGTTTTAATTATTAACCGTTAAACACTTTACTTAGAGAAATTCCTCTCATTCTAGCGATCTCCTCAGGTCTTCTGATGTCTAATAACGCTTTGAAAGTAGCTTTCACTACGTTGTGAGGGTTAGAAGATCCTTTAGATTTTGAAAGGATATCGTGAATACCAGCAGATTCCAATACCGCTCTTACCGCACCTCCGGCGATCAATCCTGTACCGTGAGAAGCAGGTCTTAGGAAGATATCTGCACCACCGTATCTAGCAGTAGTTTGGTGAGGGATAGTATGGTTCATTACAGGAACTTTCACAAGGTTTTTCTTAGCGTCTTCAACTGCTTTAGCAATTGCAGAAGCAACCTCTTTAGATTTTCCTAAACCGAAACCGATAACACCTTCTTCGTTACCTACTACAACAATAGCAGAAAATCCGAAAGCTCTACCTCCTTTTGTTACTTTTGTTACTCTGTTAACAGCTACGAGACGATCTTTTAATTCTAATCCTCCCGGTTTTACTCTTTCTATATTATCTAGTCCTAACATATTTTCCGAAATTTAATGATTAGAATTTAAGTCCTCCTTCTCTTGCACCATCAGCAAGAGCTTTTACTCTACCGTGGTATACGAATCCGTTTCTGTCAAATACAATACTTTCGATTCCTGCAGCGATAGCTTTAGCAGCGATAGCTTTACCAACAGCAGCAGAAACTTCAGTCTTAGTCCCTTTAGCGTCTACACCTTTCTCTCTTGAAGAAGCTGAAACTAAAGTTTTACCATTTTTATCGTCGATTAACTGAGCGTAAATTTCCTTATTACTTTTGTATACAGATAATCTTGGCAATTCAGAAGATCCAGAGATTTTCCCTCTTACTCTTCTTTTGATTCTTATTCTTTTTTCTAATTTACTTAATGCCATAATACTTATAATTTATTAAGCAGATTTACCAGCTTTACGTCTAACAATTTCTCCTACGAATCTTACACCTTTTCCTTTGTATGGCTCAGGCTTTCTGAAAGAACGGATCTTTGCAGCTACCATTCCTAGAAGTTGGTTGTCGTGAGACGTTAAAGTAATAATTGGGTTTTTACCTTTTTCAGTCAATGTATCCACTTTTACTTCACTTGGAAGTTCTAATACGATACCGTGAGAGAATCCTAAAGCCAACTCAAGTTTTTGACCTGCGTGTGAAGCTCTATATCCTACCCCTACTAGTTCAAGTTTCTTTTCGAAACCTGCACTTACACCAACAATCATGTTGTTGATTAACGCTCTGTATAAACCGTGAAGCGCTTTGTGTTGTTTAGAATCAGATGGTCTGTTTACGTTAAGTTCACCATCTTTTTGTTCTATAGTAATTCCTGCAGTAAGCTCCTGAGAAAGTTCTCCTTTAGCTCCTTTTACAGTTACTACACCGTTGTTTTCAGTGATTGTAACTCCTGCTGGAATTGTTATAATTGCTTTACCAATTCTTGACATTTTCCTCTGATTAAAAATTAATAAACATAGCAGATTACTTCACCGCCTACTTTCTCTTCTCTAGCTTTCTTGTCAGTCATTACTCCTTTAGAAGTAGAGATGATAGAAATACCCAAACCGTTTAGTACTCTTGGAAGCTCAGCTGAACCTTTGTACTGTCTCAAACCTGGTCTAGAAGCTCTTTGAATAGACTTGATAGCCGGTTTGTTAGTTTGCTTATCATACTTTAAAGCGATTTTGATCACTCCTTGAACAGCGTTATCTTCAAACTTGTAGTTTAAGATATACCCTTGATCAAATAAGATCTTAGTAATCTCCTTTTTGATTTTCGATGCAGGAATTTCCACCACTTTGTGGCCTGCGCTTTGTGCGTTCCTTACTCTTGTTAGGAAATCTGAAATTGGATCTGTTACCATTTTTCTTTTATAAATTATTGGTTAAAGAACAATCAGTTTTGCAAAGACTTGAAGAGTAAAATATCAGACTTCAGAAATCTTCGGTCTGATATTTTTATCTTTAGTATCTAAACAACTTAATTGTCCCGATTTTTAATTAGTAATAATTACCAACTAGCTTTTCTTACACCTGGGATAAGACCGTTGTTTGCCATTTCTCTGAAAGTTACTCTGGAAATACCGAACGTTCTCATATATCCTCTTGGTCTACCTGTTAGTTTACATCTGTTGTGTAATCTTACAGGAGAAGCATTTTTAGGCAATTTTTGAAGTCCTTCGTAATCACCAGCTTCTTTAAGAGCTTGTCTTTTAGCAGCGTATTTAGCAACTAGTGCTTCTCTTTTGCGCTCACGCGCTTTCATTGATTCTTTAGCCATTTCTTAGTTCTTTTTAAATGGTAAACCGAAGTGAGTTAATAATGCTTTAGCTTCTTTATCTGTTTTCGCAGTAGTAACGAAAGTGATGTCCATCCCCTGGATTTTTTTCACTTTGTCAATTACGATTTCAGGGAAGATAATCTGCTCAGTAATACCTAAGTTGTAGTTACCTCTACCATCGAAACCATCAGCTTTGATACCAGAGAAATCTCTGATACGTGGTAAAGCAGAAGCAGTAAGTCTGTCTAAGAATTCATACATCTGGTTTCCTCTTAAAGTAACTTTTGCACCTACAGGCATACCTTTTCTCAATTTGAAAGCAGCTTCGTCTTTCTTAGAGATTGTACCAACAGCCTTTTGACCTGTGATATTTGTAAGCTCTTCTACAGCATAATCAATGATTTTTTTGTCTGCAGTAGCATCACCTAAACCTTGTGATACAACGATTTTCTCTAATTTAGGTACTTGCATTACTGACTTATACCCGAATTCTTCCATCATTGCAGGAACAATTGTCTCTTTATATGCTTTTTTGGGTCTTGCTATATATTCCATGTTAATTCAAATTATAAAGTTTCACCCGTTTTTTTGTTAATTCTTACTTTCTTATCTCCTTCGATTTTATAACCGATTTTGATAGCTTTTCCGTCTTTACCAACTAAAGCTACGTTTGAGATATGAATAGAAGCTTCCTTCTCAGTAATTCCTCCTTGAGGATTAGAAGCTGAAGGCTTAACGTGTTTTTTAACGATGTTAAGTCCTGCAACGATTACTCTTGGGTCTCTACCTTCTTTCTTGATCACTTCAATAACTTCACCTGTCTTACCTTTGATATCTTTCTTACCAGTAGTAATGATTACGTTATCTCCTCTTTTTATTTTTAACTTTGACATTTCTTTTAAAAATTTTTAAAATTAAAGTACTTCAGGAGCTAATGAAATGATTTTCATATATTCTTTGTCTCTCAACTCACGAGCAACTGGTCCGAAAACACGCGTTCCTCTCATTTCTCCCGCTGCGTTTAGTAATACACAAGCATTGTCGTCGAATTTGATGTATGAACCATCTTTTCTTCTTACTGCTTTTTTAGTTCTTACTACTACAGCTTTAGATACCTGACCTTTTTTAGCGTTTCCAGATGGCGTAGAATCCTTGATCGTAACAACGATTTTATCACCAACTGAAGCATATCTTCTTCTGGTTCCTCCCAGAACTCTGATCACTAGTACTTCTTTAGCACCTGTGTTATCAGCAACTTTTAATCTTGATTCTGTTTGTAACATTATTACTTAGCTTTTTCAATGATTCTTACTAATCTCCATCTCTTGCTCTTGCTCAAAGGTCTAGTTTCCTGGATCAAAACTGTATCACCTTCTGTGCATTCGTTGTTCTCGTCGTGTGCAGTATATTTTTTCGTTTTCAAAACGAATTTACCGTACATCGGGTGCTTTACTCTTGTAGTTTCACTAACAACAATAGTTTTTTCCATTTTATTGCTGGAAACCACTCCGATTCTTTCTTTTCTTAAATTTCTATCCATTGTAAAATGAAATTATTGTTTGTTAGTTAACTCAGTGTTTAGTCTTGCGATTGTTTTTCTCAAATCTCTGATTTGAATCGGGTTTTCAATTGGGCTGATTGCATGAGCCAATTTCAATTTAGAATATTGAGCTTTTGCTTCAGTTAATTGAGCTTGAATATCACCCGCGCTTAAATTTTTAATATCAGCATTTTTCATTGTATTCAAAGATTATAGAGGTTTAACAAAATCGTTAGCAACGATGAATTTAGTAACTACTGGTAATTTTTGTGCAGCAAGTCTTAAAGCTTCCTTAGCGATATCGTAAGGTACACCTCCAACTTCGAACATAATTTTACCTGGTTTTACTACAGCTACCCAATATTCAACAGCACCCTTACCTTTACCCATACGTACTTCCGCTGGTTTCTTAGTAATTGGCTTATCTGGGAAGATTTTGATCCATAGTTGACCTTCTCTCTTCATATATCTTGTCGCAGCGATACGAGCCGCTTCAATCTGTCTTGCAGTGATCCAAGCTCCTTCCGTTGCTTTGATCCCAAAAGTTCCGTAAGCAAGTTGACTACCTCTCTGGGCATTCCCCTTCATCTTCATCTTATGAACTCTACGGAATTTGGTTCTTTTTGGTTGTAACATAATTTCTAAATTTTAGATTTTAGATTTTAGATTTTAGATTTTTTTTATTTTAAAAAAGTAACGGTAATTTAAAATTCAAAATTTCTAATCTAAAATTTTAATTATTATTGTTATTGTTGTTGTTTTTTCTAGGTCTTCTGTTGTCTCTGTCTCCTCCTCTGTTTCCTCTGTCTGACTGACCTCCTTTTTTCTGTTGTCCCACTAGTGGAGAAAGTTCTCTTTTACCGTAAACTTCACCCTTCATGATCCAAACTTTTACCCCTAGTCTACCGTAAGTAGTGTGAGCTTCTGCCCAGTGGTAATCAATATCAGCTCTGAAAGTTGACAATGGAATTCTTCCTTCTTTGAAAGATTCTGATCTTGCCATTTCAGCTCCGTTTAATCTACCAGAGATTTGAACTTTGATACCTTCAGCACCCATTCTCATAGTACTTGCCATTGCCATTTTAACAGCTCTTCTGTAAGAAATTCTGTTTTCAATTTGCTTAGAAATACTATCAGCAACTAGTACAGCATCTAATTCAGGTCTTTTGATTTCGAAAATGTTGATTTGAATATCCTTACCAGTCAATTTCTTCAACTCTTCTTTCAATTTATCAACTTCCTGACCTCCTTTACCGATGATAAGTCCCGGTCTAGCAGTAGTAATAGTTACTGTAACTAATTTTAAAGTTCTTTCAATATAAATTTTTGAAATACCACCTTTAGATAATCTAGCTTCAAGGTATCTTCTGATTTTGTAGTCTTCAGCGATTCTGTCTCCATAATCGTTTCCACCAAACCAGTTAGAATCCCATCCTCTGATGATACCTAATCTGTTACCAATTGGATTTGTCTTCTGTCCCATACCTTGATTAATTTTCTTTGTTACCTAAGATTAATGTAACGTGGTTAGATCTTTTTCTGATTCTATACCCTCTACCTTGTGGAGCTGGTCTTAGTCTCTTCAATTGTCTTGCACTATCCACAAATATTTCTTTAACGATAAGGTTTGCTTCCTCGATGTCAGCACCTTCGTTTTTCACTTGCCAGTTAGCCATAGCAGAAAGAAGTAATTTCTCTAACTTGTTAGAAGCATCCTTCTTAGAATATTTTAGGATATAAAGTGCTTTGTCTACCTGCTCTCCTCTAATGATATCAGCAACTAATCTCATTTTTCTTGGAGAAGACGGGCAATTATTTAATGAAGCTTTTACAACGTCTTTGTTAGCTTCTTTTCTTGCGATTGAACTATCTTGTTTTCTTGATCCCATGATTATCTGCTTCCTTTGTTTTTGTTACCACCATGACCTCTGAAAGATCTTGTTGGAGAAAATTCGCCTAACTTGTGACCAACCATGTTTTCTGTAACGTAAACAGGGATAAAAGATTTCCCGTTGTGTACAGCAATAGTTTGTCCTACGAAGTCCGGAGAGATCATAGATGCTCTAGACCAAGTTTTGATAACTGTCTTCTTACCAGACTCTATATTTGCCTGAACCTTCTTATCTAAAGTATGATGAATGAACGGTCCTTTTTTAAGTGATCTTGCCATAATTATTTTCTTTTAGATACGATGTAACGGTTAGACACTTTGTTTTTCTTTCTAGTTTTGTAACCTTTAGCCGGTTTACCGTTTCTAGATCTTGGGTGACCTCCTGAAGAACGTCCTTCACCACCACCCATTGGGTGATCTACTGGGTTCATTACAACCGCTCTTGTTCTTGGTCTTCTACCTAACCATCTGCTTCTACCAGCCTTACCTGATACAGTTAATTGGTGATCTGAGTTGGAAACAGAACCAATCATTGCCATACATTCAGTAAGGATCATTCTTGATTCTCCTGAAGGTAACTTGATGATTGCATATTTACCATCTCTTGAAGTTAATTGAGCTGAAGAACCAGCACTTCTTGCTAAAATTGCACCTTGTCCAGGCTTCATTTCAACACAAGAGATTACAGTACCCAATGGAATATTTTTCAATTTCATTGCGTTACCTACGTTTGGTTCAACGCTTTCTCCTGATACTACTTTCTGATCAACTTTGATACCGTTTGGAGCGATGATATATCTCTTCTCTCCGTCTGCGTACTCTAATAAAGCGATAAATGCAGTTCTGTTTGGATCGTATTCTACAGATTTTACAGTAGCTTCAACGTTTGCTTTGTTTCTTTTGAAGTCAATAATTCTGTATTTCTTTTTGTGTCCACCTCCGGTGTAACGCATGGTCATTTTACCTGTTTGGTTACGTCCACCTGACTTTTTAATACCAACTGTTAGAGATTTCTCTGGTTTGTTGGTAGTAATTTCCTCAAAATTGTTTACAATTCTGAATCTCTGTCCCGGGGTGATAGGTTTTAATTTTCTAACAGACATTACTATTATTTATAATTAATAATTAATTTACAGCAAAAATATCGATAACCTCACCTTCAGCAAGTTTGATTACCGCTTTTTTCAATTTATTTGTCTTTCCTACTTGAAGACCTTTTTTAGTGTATTTTGAAGAAACCTTCGGAGCATAAATCATTGTGTTAACGTCTGCTACTTTTACACCGTAAGCCGCTTCAACAGCTTTTTTGATCTCGATTTTATTCGCCTTAGGATTCACTAAGAAAGAATAAGAACCTCTTAAATCTGTAAGGTAATTAGCCTTTTCTGAAATAACTGGTTTAATAATAACTGACATGATTTATTTCTTTAAATTTTCCTGGAATTTTTCAACTGCACCTTCGAAGAAAATGATCTCACCAGCGTTTACTAAATCGTAAGAACTGATCTCGTTGAAGTTCATTACTTTAGTTTTAGGTAAGTTTCTTGAAGATAAATACACATTCTTGTTAGCTTCAGGAAGAACGAATAAAGATTTTTTACCGTTAAGTTCCAATGCATTTAATACATTGATGAAATCTTTAGTCTTAGGAGCGTCAAAGCTCACATCTTCTAAAACTTTAATGCTGTTGTCTCTCATTTTTTGAGATAAAACAGATTTCTTAGCCAATCTCTTAAGAGCTTTGTTCAATTTGAATCTGTAGTCTCTTGGTTTTGGTCCGAATACTCTACCTCCACCTCTGAATACTGGAGATTTGATATCACCGTATCTAGCAGATCCTGATCCTTTTTGCTTCTTAAGCTTTTTAGTAGAAGCAGTAATTTCGCTTCTTTCTTTTGCTTTATGAGTACCTTGTCTTTGAGCAGCAAGATACTGTTTAACTTCTAAGTAAACCGCGTGCTGATTTGGCTCAATTCCGAATACTGTTTCGTCTAGAGTTACTTTTCTTCCGGTCTCTTTTCCTGATGTATTTAATACTACTAGTTCCATTTTCTGATAATTACATAAGAATTTTTAGCTCCCGGAACAGCACCTTTTACTACTAAAAGATTTTGTTCTTGATCAACTTTTAACACTTGAAGGTTTTGAACAGTTACCTGCTTACCTCCCATTCTTCCAGCCATTCTCATCCCTTTGAATACTCTTGAAGGGTCTGAACCAGCACCGATAGAACCTGGAGCTCTAAGTCTGTTGTGCTGACCATGAGTTGCCTGCATTACACCTCCAAATCCGTGTCTCTTAACAACACCCTGGAAGCCTTTACCTTTTGAAGTTCCTGTTACGTCAACATATTCACCTTCAGCGAATAAATCAACTTTTACTTCTTCTCCTACTTTTACTTCATCAACGAATTCTCTGTAGAATTCTACTAATTTAGCTTTAGGAGCAGAACCAGCCTTTTTAAAATGACCAGCTAACGCTTTACCAACGTTCTTCTCACTCTTGTCATCGAAACCTAACTGAACAGCTTTATAACCGTCTTTTTCTAAGGTTCTGACCTGTAAAACCGAGCATGGACCAGCTTGGATAACTGTACAAGGAATGTTTTTTCCTTCTTCGTTAAACAAAGATGTCATACCGATTTTTTTACCAATAATACCTGACATTGTTTATATTATAATAAAATTTATCCTTTATTTATCCCCATTTTTCGGAAGTCTGAAGTAATTTCTACTTTTGACATAGGCATACTACGCCCCTAAAATGAGTGTGCAAATTTATGAATAATTTTGTAACTGACAAATATTTCGACTAAAATATTTTGATTTTTAATCATTTAGCAGTTTCAGAAAAAAAACTATCCAAAATTTTGAAAATATTCTTTGAAGTTCAAAAGAAAGTCATTAATATATTTTTTTCCGGCATCCGATTTTCTTACCACCAGATAATGTTTTCTTCTCAAACCTTTACTTCCGATTTTTTTAAATTTCAGCTCATCAGACAGCCTGAATGAATGCAATGCCCATTTCGGCATACAGGTAATCCCCATATTGGCCTGCACCATTTCCAAAGTAACTTCTGTTAACGGAACTGCTGAAATCTTCACAGGCATCATTCCGCTAGGATTAAGGAACCGATCGTAAACAGAAACGGTTTCTAAAGGAAAAGAATGAATGATTAAATGAGCATCCCGAAAATCCTCAGCACTAAGATATTCAGTATCATTTAAAAGGTTTTCTTTATGAATTACTGCAAAAACTTCATCCTCAAAAATCTCAATGCAGATCAATTCATTATTACCGGCAGGTTTTGAAGTGACCACTGCAATATCAATTTCATTGGATATGATTTTTTCCACAGGCTTATGAGTTGCTTCCAATACCAGATCCACTTCAATCTCAGGATATAATACTTTCATTTTCTGAATAAATAACGGTAGTCCCTGATAAAATGAGTAACATTCTGTACTGATTTTTATGGTACCCGCCGCTCCGGCTCTTATCTGTTGAATCTCATTCAGGCCATTCCCTATACTATCTATTACCGTACATGCAGTTTTGTAAAGCACACTTCCCTCCTCAGTAAGCTCCCATTTGTTCCTTGCCCTGTAAAACACTTTAAACCCGAGCTGGATTTCCAGATCTTTAAGCTGATGGCTTAATGCTGACTGTGTCAAAAAAAGTTTTTCAGAAGAACCTGCAATACTCCCTTCCTCCGCAATTGTTTTAATAAGTTTTAAAAACTTGATTTCCATAGCGCAAAGTTAATCATATAACAAAAAACACTATCTGAAAATATTTCATTTAACACTGCAGAACATTCAATTTCAATCTTAGGAAAAGAATAAACCCGATCATAGCTTTGCACTACAAACAATTTAACATTATGCAAGAACAAATTGAATTCTACCAGAAAAAATTAATGTATGAAATGGATCCTTCAGATTTATATGATGGATTTCAAAACAGCACAGATTACATTGCAGTAGATACCAGAAGACCACATGGCTATAGCAAAGAACACATCCCATCTGCAATTAATCTGCCCCATCAGGAAATGACAGAAGAAAGCACCCGGCACCTTGATAAGTCAAAAATATATGTCTGCTACTGCGACGGGATAGGCTGTAATGCTTCCACAAAAGGAGCTTTAAAAATGACCCAATTAGGATTTAAGGTGATGGAATTAATAGGAGGAATGGAATGGTGGAAATTTGATGGCTATGCCACAGAAGGAACAGATCCTACCAATGGTTCCGCTTTTGTATGCGCCTGCTAATCCATCAACATAAAGATATGAAAATAAGATTCGCCGAAGAAAAAGACATAAGTTCCATTATTGAATTATGTAAAGCCCATGCGCACTATGAAAGAAACTTTTTTAAGGAAGAAAACAAAAAGGAACAGCTCGCTAAACACCTCCTTGATCCGGATTCCCATATAAAATGTCTGGTTGCAGAATCTGATACTGAAATAACAGGATATGCAACATTTTTCAAACAGTTCTCCACCTGGGACGCAGGTTACTATATGTATGTTGACTGCTTATTCCTAAAAGAGAATGCAAGGGGAAACGGAACAGGAAAACAAATAATGGAATTAATAAAAATCCACTCAAAAGAAGAAGGCTGCTCGATGATTCAATGGCAAACCCCGGATTTTAATACAAGAGCCATTAAGTTCTACACTCTGCTTGGAGCGGAAAGAAAAAACAAAAAGAGATTTTTCTGGAAAGTACAAGTCAAATGATTTCTATTTTAAAATAGAGACCGCCTGAAGTCAGATGGTCTCTCTTTTTAACTATTTAATTAAGCTGAATACAGCCTATTTTACAATAACCGTAACCCCTCTCTCTTCCAACGCAGACCGGTCTTCTTCACCGATACCATTATCTGTGATCAGATAATCCACTTCGTCCAATGAGGCAATTTTACCAAACCCCTTCTTATTCAGTTTGGACGAATCTGCCAAAACGACTGTCTTATCCGCACACTCAATCATTACCTGATTAAGATGTGCCTCCGCCGCATTGGAGGTACTGATTCCAAATTCAAGATCAATACCGTCTACCCCCAGAAAAAGTTTATTACAGGAAAACTGTTTGAGAATTCCTTCCGAAATGGATCCTACGATTGAAGTTGAACTTTTCCTCACCTCCCCTCCCAGTTGGATCACATTAATATTAGGATTGTTACAAAGCTCAATAGCCACCCTTAGTGAGGACGTTAAAACAGTAAGCGAATTGAAATTCACAAGCATTCTGGCAAGATAATGCATGGTTGTCCCGGATGCCAATATAATACAGTCGTTTTCGTGAATCAATGATAATGCAGCTTTGGCAATAACCTGCTTCGCTTCCACATTGATATTTTCTTTTTCACCCACATTTTTTTCATAAGCATATCTTACCTGCTTACTTGCTCCTCCATGATTTCTGAAAAGAAGCCCCAGGCTTTCGAGATAATTCAGATCCTTTCGGATCGTAACTGAAGAAACATTGAGCTTTTCACACAGATCCTGAACAAGTACATGCCCTTTCTCATCCAGCTCTTTAAGTATTTCATCCTGCCTTGGTAATAGCTTTTCCATTTTATTCGTTTCATCAAAATTACCGATTTTTTCCGATATTTTAAAATTTCATTTATTTTCTTTTTGCTTTCATTTTTAATTTATATATTTGAAAACGAAACATAAACGAAACATTTATGAAACGAAACGAAGAACTCAGTAAGTTAACCAATGTAAAAGAATGGGACTTTATTGTCATAGGAGGAGGAGCCAGTGGTTTAGGTTCAGCATTAGATGCGGTAAGCAGGGGATTCAAAACTTTATTGCTTGAATCTCATGACTTCGCAAAAGCAACATCCAGCAGAAGTACCAAATTGGTACACGGCGGAGTTAGATATCTCGCTCAGGGAGATGTCGGATTGGTAAAAGAAGCATTAAAAGAAAGAGGACTCTTAGCAAAGAACGCAGCACATATTGTAAAAAATCAGTCTTTTATTATTCCTAACTATACCTGGTGGGGAGGAATCTACTATAAGATAGGTTTATCTGTTTATGATTTCCTTGCGGGAAAACTAAGTTTGGGTAAAACGAAATACATCAGCAAAGCGAAAACCGTTGAAAAGCTTCCTACTATTGAACAAAATCACTTAATGAGTGGTGTTGTTTACCAGGATGGACAGTTTGACGACGCCAGACTTGCCATTAATCTTACCCAGACGATTATTGAAAAAGGAGGAAGTGCTGTTAACTATGTGAAAGTAATCAACCTTTTGAAAGATGCTTCTGATAAAGTAGTAGGCGTAGTTGCTGAAGACCAGTTTTCTAAACAGCAATATCAGATCCATGGTAAAGTAGTCATCAATGCCACTGGTGTATTTACGAATGACATTCTTAATATGAACAACCCTAAGCATGGTAAATTGGTGGTACCAAGCCAGGGAATTCACCTGGTACTGGATAAATCTTTCCTGAAAAGCGATGATGCCATCATGATTCCAAAAACATCAGACGGCAGGGTTTTATTTGTTGTGCCGTGGCACGACAGAGCCTTGGTGGGAACCACCGATACTCTTTTAAAGGATGAAAGCTTTGAGCCTCGTGCACTGGAAGAAGAAATCAGCTTTGTTTTAAATACAGCAAGACAATATCTGGCTAAAAAACCAACCCGTGAAGATGTGAAATCAGTTTTCGCAGGTCTTCGTCCGCTTGCCGCCCCTAAAGATGGAAGCAAAAGCACCAAAGAAGTTTCCCGTAGCCATAAAGTTATTACTTCAGAAACCGGATTAGTTTCTATTATCGGAGGAAAATGGACTACTTACCGTAAAATGGCAGAAGATACTGTAAACGAAGCCATGAAAGTTCACAGATTGGGAAATAGCCCATCTAAAACAGAACATCTTTCCATCCACGGAAATGTAAAACCAGAACAGGTAGACAGAACCAATCATCTGTATGTGTACGGATCTGATATTCCGGCAATCAAAAAATTACAGGAAAGTAATCCGCGCTATGCTCAAAAAATCCATCCTGATCATCCCTTCACCGTAGCAGAAGTGGTATGGGCCGTAAGAGCTGAAATGGCAGAAACCATTGAAGATATCCTGGCAAGAAGAGTACGTCTGCTTTTCCTGGATGCCAGAGCAGCGATAGACAGCGCTCATAACGTAGCAAGAATCCTTGCTGAAGAAAAAGGATACTCTGAAGAATGGGCGCAGCAGCAGGAAAATGAATTCATTGAACTGGCAAGAGGATATTTATTGACTCCTTATTCACCTAAAGTAATCAACCTAAATTAGCATTATATACATGAATGAAAAACTAATTCTCGCTCTAGACCAGGGAACAACTTCCTCCAGAGCGATTCTCTTCAATCACAGTGGAGAAATAGAATATGTATCTCAAAAAGATTTCAGACAAATATTTCCTACTCCGGGTTGGGTAGAACACAATCCAAACGAAATCTGGTCTTCACAGATCTCTGTAGCAGCTGAAGTTATTGCAAAGGCAGGAATTTCCGGATTGGAGGTGGCCGCTATCGGAATTACCAACCAGCGTGAAACTACAATTGTTTGGGATAAGGAAACCGGTGAGCCCATCTACAATGCCATTGTATGGCAAGACAGGAGAACTTCAAAATACTGCGACGAGCTGAAAGAACAGGGACATGCAGAAACCATCAAAGAAAAAACAGGACTGGTTCTGGATGCTTACTTTTCAGCAACCAAATTAAAGTGGATCCTTGATCATGTAGAAGGAGCAAGACAGAAAGCCGAAGAAGGAAAATTATGTTTTGGAACTGTTGACACATGGCTTGTGTGGAAACTTACCCGCGGAAAAATGTTCATCACAGATGTTTCCAATGCCAGCAGAACAATGCTTCTGAATATTCATACTTTAGAATGGGACAATGATTTATTAGAACTGTTCAATATTCCTAAAAACATTCTCCCTGAAGTCAAGCAAAGCAGTGAAATATATGGAGAAACAGCAACTACCCTTTTCTCTACCAAAATTCCAATCGCAGGTATTGCCGGCGATCAGCAGGCAGCTTTATTCGGACAGATGTGCACCACTCCGGGAATGGTAAAAAACACCTACGGAACAGGATGTTTCTTATTAATGAACACAGGAACGGAAGCAGTTTCTTCTAAGAACAACCTTCTTACAACAGTAGCCTGGAAAATCAATGGAGAAGTCAACTACGCTTTGGAAGGAAGTGTATTCGTAGGAGGCGCTGCTATTCAATGGCTAAGAGATGGTCTTAAGCTTATACGTTCTTCTGAAGAAGTAAACAAACTGGCAGCTTCCGTACCAGATAATGGTGGTGTTTACTTCGTACCTGCACTGACAGGTCTTGGCGCACCTTACTGGGATCAGTATGCCCGCGGAACGATTGTAGGAATTACCCGTGGAACTACTGATGCACACATTGCAAGAGCAACATTGGAAGGAATTGCATTTCAGGTTTATGATATTGTGAAAGCAATGGAAGCAGATTCAGGGAGAGCAAGTCTTGAATTAAGAGTAGACGGTGGTGCTTCTGCAAGTGATCTTCTGATGCAGATCCAGTCTGACTTATTCGGATTTAAAATAACAAGACCAAAAACATTGGAAACTACCGCCCTTGGTGCAGCCTACCTTGCAGGGCTTGCAGTAGGATACTGGAAAAGTATTGACGAAATCCAGGAACAATGGATTGTAGACAAAGACTTCCATCCTCAATTAAACAGAGAACAAGTGGATAAAATGACCCACTTCTGGAAGAAAGCAGTAAAAAGCGCTCAAAGCTGGATAGAAGATTAACTCACTCATCAAAAAAACTTATATGACCCCATTTATTGCAGAAGTTATCGGAACGATGCTTCTTATATTGTTAGGCAACGGTGTTGTAGCCAATGTTGTCTTAAAAGATACGAAAGGAAATAATTCCGGATGGATTGTTATTACTACCGCATGGGCACTGGCCGTATTTGTGGGAGTAACCGTTGCTGGGCCAATAAGTGGGGCCCATCTGAATCCGGCTGTAACCATTGGTCTTGCGACTGCAGGAAAGTTTGCATGGGACCTGGTTCCCTCTTATATTGCAGCGCAAATGATTGGAGGAATGCTGGGTGCATTTCTGGTATGGCTGTTTCATAAAGACCATTTTGCGATTACGGAAGATGAAGGAGCAAAACTGGCATGTTTCAGTACAGGCCCGGCTATCAGAAAAACATCTTCCAATCTTATCAGTGAGATCATAGGAACGTTTGTACTGGTCTTCTGTGTCTTCTACTTTGCAGATCCAAGTATTTCTTTACAGGCAGACCCAACCGCTAAAGTAGGATTGGGTTCTATTGGAGCCATTCCTGTTACGTTTGTAGTGTGGGCAATAGGCTTATCTCTGGGAGGAACTACAGGCTATGCCATTAACCCGGCACGAGATCTTGCACCAAGAATTATGCATGCCATCTTACCTGTAAAAGGAAGCAGTGACTGGGGCTATGCGTGGATTCCTGTAGTAGGTCCGGTTACCGGAGCGATTATCGCAGCAGTATTATATGGATTTTTAAAATAAAACACATGATGAAAAAAATCTTAAAAGGGATTTTCCTTCTTGTTTTAGGGACAGGAAAGCTATTTTCACAGGAAAGTGCTGAAGCCACGGAATCCAAAGAAGGAAGACTTGATTTTACGGCCAACATTCAGAACAATCATTTATGGAGAGGCCTTATTATTACTGATAAGCCTGTTGTAATGGGAAACCTGTCGTATGCCCTGGATGCAGAGAAAAAATGGAAGGTAGGAATCTGGGGAGCATCTGCACTGGCGGATGATAAAGACAACACCCATTATAAAGAGATCAATTATTATATTCAATATTCTGACGGAAGTTTTTATATTGGGCTATGGGACCTTTACAATTCCCGAAACATCAATACTGCAGTGGCTGCGGACGATATTTTCAGCTATTCACAGAGAAGAACTGCCCATATTATTGATTTAAGGACCAACTATACTTTCGGGCCATCATTCCCGATCAATATTGAGGCTGATATCATGCTGTATGGAGGAGCCAATGCAGGAGAAGTAATTCTGGAAGCTGATGGAAGTTACAAAAAGAACAGATATTCCACTTATGTACAGGCAAGCTATCCTGTTATTAAGGGACAGAAAGTCAATCTGGATGCATTTGTAGGAGCAGGATTCGCGCTCAATGATAAAACGTTTCTATATGGCAATGGTAAAAACAGCTTTGACATCGTAAATGTAGGCCTAAAGGCCGGAAAGGTAGTTAAGATTACTGATCATTACAGTCTTCCTGTAACCATGATGGCGATGTGGAATCCATCGAATAAGTTTGCAAGGATTCAGCTTGCGGCAACAGTTTTTTAATGTGATTTTAATTCAATTATAGAAAGCCACTTCTTTTCAGGAGTGGTTTTATTGTTATAAAAAGCTACCTATCAAATCAAAATTCATACCTGCTTTCAGTGAAAGAGATTTTACACAACGTATCATTTAAACAACCGTGTTTTTACGGTGAATGTTTTTGCATAAAAATTTTTACATTTGAAAAAAATATCTATGAAAAAGTTTTTCAGTGTAATGATTCTGTGTATCAGTGTTTTTACGTGGGCACAGCAGACAGAGCTTCCTTTTATCGGATACAGAGCTTTTGACATCCTGAAAGGATATAGCGGCACCGGTACTCCTCATTATTATCTGGATGTGAAAAATAATGGTGATGTATATTTTGGGTATGTCCAGATCAATCAGGCTAGCGGAGAAGAAACCACGGAAGAAATCAATGCAGGGAAATATGCTCCTAATAAGGTCATGAAAGTGGTCTTTAAAAAATATGAGGAAACGTTTTTCCTGAAATTTGATAAAGATAAAATCTACCTTACCGATGAAAAGGGAAATGTTAAAAACCTTGAAGGCTGCTGCTCATCTTCTGACAGCATCAAAAAAGAAACCTGTACCTGCGAAAGCGAATTTTTTAAGTAGTACTATAATATAGAGAGAAAGCCACTCCATCAGGGGTGGTTTTCTTGTTGTTGGGAAACCACCCCGTAATTGTAAAAAGGTACCACTGTAATTTTCCGTGAGCAAAAACTTTATACATTTGTAACGCCTCACCTTCATATCATTGGCTTTCATTTATTCAATCACCGGGATTTTACGGTTTATATTCTGCCAAAATATCTTTAATTTTGAAGGGTGATTTACACCAATGAAACATTTAAAAATTTTATTTCTATTTCTTCTTTTCCTTATTGCATCATGCAGCAGGAAAGAGAATCATCCTTACACGTTTTATTACTGGAAAACCAAACTGAAGCTTGATAATGCAGAAAAGAAAGCGCTGGATAAAGCTACGATTCCTTATTTGTACACCAGATTTTTTGATGTAGATAAGGTGAATGGGAAATTTCAACCTATTGCAGTAATCACCAAAGACCCAAGTTTTCAGACAGACAAACAGATTGTTCCTACGGTTTTCATTACCAATCAGACCTTGCTGGGCATTTCTGCAGAAGAGATCAGATTTCTGGCAGAAAGCATTCATGTCTTAGTTCAAAAGAAAGCGAAAGAATATCATTTTAACAGCAGTAACGAAATCCAGATCGACTGTGACTGGACCGCCGGTACACGAAATGATTATTTCAAATTTCTGAAAGAACTCAAAAGAATTTCCGGAAAAGAAATTACCTGTACCCTTCGCCTTCATCAGGTGAAAGATAAAAAGCAGACCGGAATTCCTCCCGTAGGAAAAGTATATCTGATGTGCTACTCTACTTCATCACCTCTTGAAAACTCTGATAAAAATTCTATTCTGGATGTGAATATTCTGAAAAGTTATCTTTCGAAAATAGAAGATTATCCGATCAAAAATATTGAAGTAGCACTTCCCATTTATTCATGGGGAATTGTTACCAATCATTTAGGAAAACACAGACTTATTAATGCCTTATCGAAAAGAGATCTGGAAAACTCCGATTTCAAAAAGATTTCAGATCACGAAGTTGAAGTCATGAAAGACGGATTTTACTTCGGAAGTTATTTGAATAAAGGTTTCAAAATAAAGGCAGAGGAAATATCTGAAGAACAGCTTAATGACGTTATTGGGTTTTTACAGAAAAAAATCCCACATTTTAATATCATTTATTATCAATTAGATAGTAAATTTGTGTCAGACCGGAAATTTTAAACTCCTGGAGAGAGACACCTGCCAGAACACTGCCATCATACAATATTAAACTAAAAAAACACTGCACACCCTATGAAAAAGTATATTCTTTCACTTGCGGTTGTATCACTTTTCTATACACAATCTGACGCCTGTGCGTGGTCGGATCCTGATTATGATTACTTCAACCTTTTTACGCAAACTATCATCAAAGACAAGGCTTATCTTCCTTTCCTGCATAATTACTCCAGCAGATTTTATGGAGGATATAATTCTGCATTGATTCCTGATGACAATGTGGAAACATGGAAAAAGTTTTTCAACAATCAGCTGAGCTATTCTGAAACCCAGAATCTGGTGTATAAGATCAGTATGAACGACCTGAATGCTTTAAAGAACGGAAATCCAACCAACCCTCTTTTACAAAAGCTAGGCACCGGATTTTACCAGAAATATAAGGAAGGTATTGATTATTTGATTGAAGCCAAGTATCTTGAGCCTTATATGAGCATCAATTATATAGAAAGTGAAAACTCATTCTATTACGACAGGGATGCCAACAGAAAAAATGCTACTGCTCTTGATTATCATAAAACCATCGCTGCTTTAACCTCTTTGTACAACGCAGCGAGAAATCCTGAAATCAAGCAGCGTTACGGATATCAGCTGGTACGTCTTAATCATTATACAAGAAATTACGATTCTGCCCTACAGGCTTTCAAAACGTATGTAGAGCCTATCAAATTAAAAGGAACGGTCTACTTCATGTCTCTGGACCAGTTGGCAGGAGCTCAAAGAGGACTGGAAATGAACAGTGATGCCAACTGGAACTTTTTTCAGGTATTCATGAACAGCAAAGACCGTAAGGAATCTGCTTTTGTTTCGATGAAACTTTCAGACACTGCCTCTTTCAGTAATATCATGAAAAGAGCCAACACGAATGAAGAAAAGAATATGGCTTACTTCCTTCTGGGTTATGAAGATTTCAACAATCCTATTCCGATGATGGAAAAGATGTATGAAATTGATCCTGATTCTGAAATTCTGAAGGTAATGGCTGCCAGAAGTATCAACGAGCTTGAAAGAAGCTATTTGCCTACCTATTACTACACTTCAGACGCTCAAAAAGCAACTACGAAAGAAAATTCAACGGATAACACCTCAAAAGAGACATCTGCAAATTCAACCAAAACTGAGGTGAAAGAAGAAAAGCTTTCTTTCTGGCAGAAAATTGTAAGGTTCTTCAAAAATCTTTTCGGTGGTTCCAAATCTGATAAAACAGGTAATAACGTTAAAGCTGACCAAAGTGATGATGAGCTGTTCAGCAATCCGGACAGAATTCCTTTCTATAACAGAACCGGTTATTACTACGATGAAAAAACACAGGATTTCCTTGACAGTCTGGAAAAATTCACCGATAAAACAAAGGAAAAGTCTAAGGATGAGTACTGGCAGATTGCAGACGCTTATCTTAAGTTTTTAAAGAAAGACTATAAAGAAAGTTCTGAAATTCTGAATGACATCAAAACGACCAATCCGGAATATCTGGAAGAGATCAAAAGAATGAAAGTTCTGAACGATATTGTTTCCCAGCCTAAAATTGATGCAGACTATGAAGACCATCTGATGAAAGAGTATGCAGAATACTTTGTAGAAAAAAAGGTAGAGAAAGATACAGCCACTACAGATAATTTCGATTATTATAGTGAAGTACCTTCAACGGCAGATTTCCTTAAGGATGTTATTGCGAACCGTTACTTCCTTCAGGGTGAGGACGGAAAATCATTCCTGATGAACAATAAACTTTCGGATCTGCAGTATAATCCGAACTCCAGCCTGGTAAAAAGTGTGGAAGAATTTTACAGAAAGCCTGATAAAACCCAGTTTGAGCAGCAGATCATCGCCAAAAACATGGACAGCGTAGGTAATATTGATGCCTTCTTTAATACTATTTATGGAGACAGAGCCATGAGACTTGCCGATTTTGAAAAAGCAAAGGCCTATTATGAAAAAGCAAAAAGCTTTGCGGGTATTCCAAGACAAAATTATGAATGGACAGAAAAGAATGGGCAAACCATCACTCCAAAACAATATGCTCCTTCAGAATATAATGGATTTAAAAATATTTCAGATCTTGTATTCGGACATAATGTGTGGGAAAGTTTCGGAAGCCCTGATACCGAAAGTATGAAAGCAGAAAATTACGCGGATTTCCCTTTCATCAAAACAAGTATGAATAAACTTGAGCTGGCAGATGCTTTGATTCAACTGAAAAAGATCGGAAACGGTACGGATGAAAAAGCAGCAAAAGCCAATCAGCTTATCGGAAACTTATTGTACAATACTTCTATTTTAGGATACTACCGCGAATTGTTTGTTATGGATATCGACAATAGTAATGGCGGGAAATACGATTTCTGGAATACGGACAGAAAAAATCCACACAAGTATTATTATAAAAACTTCCTTGATACGTCTTATATTGAACCTGATAATTTTGACCTGTCAATCAATTATTATCAAAAAGCACTTAAGCTTTCCAATAACAAAGAGGAAAAAGCAAGAATCTTATTCCAGATGGCAAGTGCTGAACAAGGTAAGTATTACCAATATGAAGCCAAGGCACCTAAGGATTTTGATTATTCTGATCCGAAATGGTCTGAAAAAGAAGATGCCAGACAAAAAGAAATGGACAATCTTAAAAACCAGAAGTACAGAACTTATTTTGCTCAGCTGAAGGCTCAGTATTCTGACACTGAAACTACCCGAAATCTGATGGGAAGCTGTAGTTATTTCAACTATTTTATGAGATAAGACAAACCATAAAAAAACCTCTGAATGATCAGAGGTTTTTTATTTTGATGGATGACCTGATTATTTTTTAACAAACTTAGTTGTACTCTTTTCTTCTTTATTATTGATGGTAATAAAGTAGATTCCTTTCACAAGAGTTTTTAGATTAATTTTGCCGTCGCCTATAGTTCCTCTGGCAATGATCTGCCCCGGAGCACTGAAAATTTCATAAGAAGCGCTTGAAGAAACATTTGTGACGTTCAATACATCTTCTGCAGGGTTTGGATAAATCTTCACAGGTTTCGCATTTCCAGCTTCAGAAACTGCCAATAAACCGGATACGGTAGCCTGCTTCACAGCATAGAAAACATTTCCAATAGCAGAGACTCTCAGGTGAATCGTTTTTCCAGCTAAAGATGCCGGGATAAAAACATTCGCTGATCCGTTATTGGGAACTGATGCAGCAAGGTCATTCCAGGTTGCTCCGCCATCTGCTGTATAATCAATTTTTACGTTAACTACGTTATATGGAGCAGCAGTTGTTCCGGAAACCGTCCATGCAATTGCAGAATTGGCATTGGGTGTTAATGATGTTGTATTTACAGTAAACGCGGCTGCAGATCCTACAACTACAGTCTGAGTAGCATAAGCAGTCTGAGCCTGTCCACCCGGCTTATTATCTCTTACGGTTACCCGGAAATCTGTAGTTCTTGCGACAGTACTTGCCGCTTCAAAATCTGCTGTATTTTTTACTGCACCTCCCAATACGGTTGCCAGCTTAGGAAAATACCTGGTAGGACTGGAGGTAGGTGTCCAGGATCTGAAATTAGCTCCAGATGATGTGTTACCAATAGCTAACGCTCCATCACCTGTACCTCCTGATTTACCAATGCCATCGGCTAATAAACATGAATTCACTTGTTCCCAGCAATAAGTCAAGGCATCTCCGTCCGGATCTGTTGCTGATGCTGTCAATACAAATGCTGTAGATTTAGGAATGGTATAAGTTGTATTCATTGCGGTTACAACCGGTGGATTATTGGTGATAGGTGTTTCCACATCAGCAGTTACTGCAGCAAGATTAGCCTGCACCTGGTCAATACTTACGCTATGAAAATAGGCATCAGAATGTTGCTGAACATCTGTATTGGTCCCTGTAATTCCGGCATAGCCCATAATGGTAGATCCCGATCCTGGTTCCACACAAACGCCTGTTCCTTCATTAAAACTATAGGTATGATTATCTCCCAATTGATGTCCCATTTCATGCGCTACATAATCTATGTCGAAGTTATCTCCCTGTGGTATACCGTCCGCAGGAGAAGTATATCCACTCCCTTTATAATTATCGGGAGAAGGTATATCATCACAATCAGGATCAATCGTTGTAGAAGTATCATTACTTCCTATACAGCCAATACAGCCTGCATTTCCGCCTCCTCCAGAAGCTCCGAACAAGTGTCCTATATCAAAATCATCATCTGTAACACCATAAGCTCCTCCATGCAATGTATTCATTAGTTCGTAATTCCATTTACACTTATTATCAGCTATACTGTAGGGATCATTAGCAGAATTGGTAAAGATCAGGCCAGGGGCATCGATTGCATTGACATGTACATTAAATTCCTTTTCAAATACCCCATTTACCCTTGATAAAGTGGCATTAATCTGGGTAAGTGCACCAGAAACTCCTCCGAAATAGGTAGTGTATTCACCTGTCACTGACATAGCCAGCCTTAAGGTGTGGAAAGTTTTATTATTAGATCTTGCAGTAACACCTGCATTTTTCAGCTTTTGAAGATTGGCAACAGATTCCTTATCTTCCTTTGTAGAACATGTAAATGCATGCCCGTTTTTATTAGTTTTTCCATGTACGGAATAAAAGGACTTATCAGATGTTGCCGGTTCTATAAACTCATATTGACCGTCGGCACCAATGATCATGGACTGAAAATCATTGGGGGCGACACTGAACCTGATGTATTTGGTTGGGTCGTCCACTCCGAGCCCAACGTAGGAACCCAGCTGGTATTTGTTAGCCAGGGCTTCATCCATTACCGGAAAGCTGTTGACTGAAAATCTCTCGATTTTTCCATTAAGAGTAGGAATATTAATAGTGACGGGAGAACCTTCGCCTATTTTAGAAGCTCTTAGCAGCTGTGTCCTTATCTGATCAATATCAAGCTGGTAGTAAACAGAATGATCACTCTTTTTTATTATTTTTTGTTGAGGCAGCCCTCTGTTCCATTGGGCATTTGCAGATATTGCCAACAGGAATACCGACAAACAAAATAATTTTGTTTTCATATGTTTTTTTCAATAAATGTATATATTTATTAAAAAAAACACTAGAAACCAGATGAAAATTCAAAAACAGCTACCAAAACCTCCATAATATCTGTAATACAATGTAAAAAAAACACAGTATTTAAAATATTAAGAAAAATTTTCAATCAATATTTTTATGATCTTTTTTCTGCAGCCATTCTTCATGTTTTCTTTTGAAGAACTCATATTTATAGTCATGGTTTCTTTCCGCGGCATCAATAGAATGGGAAGTATGAATATCCGTCTCTTTTTTGGCCAGATGTCCTAGTCTTTCATAATAAACATGAAGCTGATCAAGTTCTTCTTCTGTAAGATCTTCAATATCCACAATACGATTACTTGCTTTTTCATGAGCAGCTATAAGTTCATTCAGTTTAATCTGTATCGCTTTGGAGTCTTTATTCTGCGCTTTCTGAATCAAAAATACCATCAGAAAGGTAATGATTGTAGTTCCGGTATTGATCACCAGCTGCCAGGTTTCGGAATAATCAAAGAAAGGTCCGGTTACCGCCCATAGCACTACGATAACAAAAGCTCCTATAAAAGCATATGGACTTCCTGTAAATTTTACAGCCCAGTTTGAAAATTTTTCAAAAAAACTATAGCTTTTTTTTCCCATAACCGTCATTTTATAGATTGATTAAATGTATAAAATTAACAGGAATCCGGAATAATAAATACTAAAAAACATTAAGACAAAAGTTCTGTCTTAATGTTCTTTGAATTAAAATTGATATGAATGATTGAAACTAAATTATTTGATTTTTCCTGAGAAATGCTTTTCAAGATTTTGTTTTTCTTCTGCTATCATACTCTTTCCGACCTGTCCAGGTGAAAAAGTTTTTGGATAAGAGGTATTGTTCCAATGATCTTTCCAGGGAGAAATATTACCCCATGAATATATACTTCTGGGATTTGTGTAATGTCTTTCTATATTTTCTCTTGCCGTTTTCAGTTCCTCTTCAGACAGATGCTCTTCGGAACATGAGGTTAAACCGGCAATGGCAATGATTACTAAAAATACTATTCTGGTAATTTTCATAATATTTTTTTTGTGTTAGAATTTATAGTTTACCTGTACAGCAAAGTTTCTTGGCTGGATCTGATCGATATATCCACCTCTGAAATAGGAACTGTATCCTACACTGTCAAAAATATTATTGAAGAATACTCTTATTCCCATTCCATTTTTCAGAGAATAACCGACCTGAGCATCTACTGTTGTATATTCCGGCATATCGAAAGGTTTGTCACCGGGCCTCACACTGTTCAGGTGTCCTGCTGTAAATGTTTTCTGAGTCCATTCGTCAACCGGTCTTTTTCCTACGTAATAAATTCCTGCCCCTACATCAAGTCCTGATAAAGTACCTTCATTGAATTTATAATTCAGCCATCCGTTTGCAGTATGTTTAGGGGCATTCATTGGTGCTGATCCGTTCATATAAGCAGGGCTGTCCTGATATTGAGCATCCAGATATGCCCACCCCGACATCACCTGAAGGTTGGGAAGAATTCTTCCGATCAATTCTACTTCAACTCCTTTTCTTCGAAGATTTCCTGCAAGACCATACATCGTCTGTTTGTCGATCACAACAGGGTTATAATTTTCGTCAAGAATAGTGAACGAAAGGTGATCTGTTTTAATGTCAAATACTGTTACGTTAAACCTTAAACGCTCATTAAACCAGTCTGATTTAATACCTGCTTCCCATTGTTTGGTCATCGACGGGCCTACTCTTCCACCCTCTAAAAGGAGGTTATTAGAAGATCGTAAAGAGGTTGTTGTAGTATATGATCCAAACACATTAACATTCGGAAGTGGAGAAACGATCAATCCAAAATTAGGATTCCATGTATCTACAGACTCATTGGTGGATCCGTTCAGTCTGCTGTAACGAAGTCCCAAATGAGCTTTTACATATTTCCCGATAGTCATTACGTCCTGGGCCATTGCTCCGATACTTGGAGTTAAAACAGCGTTTGATCTTCCCAGATTTTTATAGATGACATTTACCGGAAGCTGATTGGGAATACTTCCGTTCACTACGTCGAAAATATCAAGCGGATTGGCGGCATACGTTATATTATCAATTTTTGTATCACGCGCAGTAATTAAATTTCCGGGTGCAATTGAATTTTTATAAGCTCCGTAAGTTGTGGATGAAGTTTCTGTTTCTCTCCAGTCAAAACCAACCTGGAAAGTATGATTGATAAATCCTGTCTTTATCTGCTCTCCAATGAAGTCTAACTGTAATACTTTGTTGATATCTTCTCCCTGTGATTTTCCAATGGTACGCTGTCTGATATTATAGTTGGTTTCACCAGCCGGTAATGATACTGATGAAGCTTCAGAATCTGTATTGCTTACGGAATTAACGAAAGCAGCTCTCACTTTTAATTTGTCTGTAAGGTTACGTACGATGGTAGTCGCAAAGTTGAATGTCTCTGTTTTTGAATAATCAGATGCATATCCTAAAAACTTCCCTTTCGGCATATGATATAATGCTTCAACAGTTCCCGGAGCAAGATTGATTGTTCCTCTGTCCGGTGTCCTTTTATCATGAAGATAATCCATTTCCACATTGATTATTGTTTTATCATCCGGGCGGAAAGCAACAGATGGATTCACATAAATTCTTTCACCCTGTACGTGGCTTCTGAATGAATTATTATTTTGGTATGCTCCATTGAATCTCACAGCTACTTTTCCGTGAGAATCCAGAACTCTCTGGAAATCTACGGTAGGTCTGTAAAAATCCCAGCTTCCATAACGGAATCCTACATTAGTCTGATCAATAAACTGCGGTCTTTTTGTTACCACATTAATTACTCCTCCTGCAGATCCTAAACCATTTCCGATCCCTTGGCCGATAGCTGCAGATCCTTTGATGACCTGAATGCTTTCTACTCCCTGCATATCTGTAATCATCCCTGCAGTACGGAAATCTGAATCCAGCTGAACCCCGTTTTTCAGTACAGGAACTCCTCGATATCCTCTGATAGACATACTCTCATTTCCTCCGCCATAGCTCGAAAATAAGGTTACCCCGGGAACGTTTTTGGCAACATCAGTAACTGTAAGCGCTCCTAATTCTTCAATGGCTTTATGGGAAATTACAGAAATACTCTGAATCTGATCTCTGGTCTTCAATGGCAATCTGGTAATTGCGTCCAGCCCTTGCGGCTGTTTCTTTTTCTCACCAAATAGTTCTACTTCTTCAATTTTTTTGTGTTTAACTGAATCATTTACTTTCTGCGCATTGGCCAGAACCCCACCCAATAATAGCAGAGAAAAGGATACTACTTTATTCATCTGATAATTTTTTGCAAAATTATTATTTTTATTAATTCTAAATAAATAAAAAAGTGTGACATATGTCACCACGAAAAGTCCTGCTAATATCAGATCATTAATCCCATCAGGAGACTCATTATAATCATTAAACAGATCTGATTCATTATTAAGACAAATCCTTTAAAGTTTTTTTATGATTACAGAAAGTACAATTCAAAAAAAAGCAGATTTGATGCATTACAAATCTGCTTTTTTGCTATTGATGCAGTTATATAAAAATAGCATATAGATAAAAAAAATCCGCCCCTGAAAAGGAACGGATTGTATAATCATTGCAAAGTATGCATTTATCACACTTTAATTTCAACGTCTACACCTGAAGGAAGTTCTAATTTCATTAGAGCATCAACAGTCTTAGAAGAAGAAGAGTAGATATCCATTAGTCTCTTGTGAGCTGAAAGTTGGAACTGCTCTCTTGCTTTCTTGTTTACGTGCGGAGATCTCAACACTGTGAAGATTCTCTTATTCGTTGGTAATGGAATAGGACCGTTTACAACAGCACCAGTAGCCTTTACCGTTTTTACGATTTTCTCAGCAGACTTGTCTACCAAGTTGTAATCGTAAGATTTTAGTTTTATTCTGATTCTTTGTGACATTTCTTTAATTTAAAAATTAACCTTTTGCTTTAGCTATGATTTCTTCAGCAACGTTTTGTGGAGTTGGTGCGTATTTCTCTAATTCCATAGAAGAAGTAGCTCTTCCTGATGAAAGTGTTCTTAGAGTTGTTACATATCCAAACATTTCAGAAAGTGGAACAGAACCTTTGATTACAACAGCTCCGTTTTTCTCTTCCTGGCCACTGATAGTACCTCTTCTCTTGTTAAGGTCACCAATGATGTTACCCATATATTCTTCCGGAGTTACAACTTCCAGTTTCATAATAGGCTCCATAATTACTGGTTTAGCAGCTTTACCAGCTTCTTTAAATCCTAGCTTAGCAGCCATTTCGAAAGAAAGAGCGTCAGAATCCACTGCGTGGAAAGATCCATCTTTAAGAGTAACTTTAATACCTTCAACTTCGAAACCAGCCAAAGGACCGTTCTTCATTGCAGCTTTAAATCCTTTTTCAATTGCAGGAACGAATTCTCTAGGAACGTTACCACCTTTGATCTCATTGATGAATTCTAAACCAACTTTACCTTCGTCTGCAGGTCCTAGTTCAAATACAATGTCAGCAAATTTACCTTTACCTCCAGATTGCTTTTTGTAAACTTCTCTGTGGCTGGCAACTTTTGTTAAGTTTTCTTTGTACTCTACCTGAGGTTGTCCCTGGTTTACTTCAACCTTGAACTCTCTCTTCATACGGTCTACAATGATATCTAAGTGAAGCTCACCCATACCAGAGATGATCGTTTGTCCAGAAGCTTCGTCAGTTCTTACAGTAAACGTTGGATCTTCTTCAGCCAATTTAGCTAGAGCGTTACCCATTTTATCCTGGTCAGCTTTAGTTTTAGGCTCAACAGCGATACCGATTACCGGATCAGGGAAAACCATCGATTCAAGAACGATTGGGTTTTTCTCATCACACATCGTATCACCAGTTTTGATAGATTTGAATCCTACCGCTGCACCAATATCACCAGCTTCAATATATTCTACCGGGTTTTGTTTGTTAGCGTGCATCTGATAGATTCTTGAGATTCTTTCTTTATCTCCTGAACGGGAGTTCAAGATATAAGAACCAGCATCCAGTCTTCCAGAGTAAGCTCTGAAGAATGCTAATCTTCCCACGAACGGGTCAGTAGCAATCTTAAATGCTAAAGCTGCGAAAGGCTCATCTACAGATGGTTTTCTTGTGATTTCAGCGTCTGTTCTCGGATCAGTACCTTTGATATCATCTTTATCCAATGGAGAAGGCAAGTATTTACATACTGCATCCAACATAAACTGTACTCCTTTATTCTTGAATGAAGAACCACAAGTCATTGGGATAATAGATAAATCAATAGTAGCAGCTCTCAATGCAGCATTGATTTCTTCTTCTGTAATTGAATCCGGATCTTCGAAGAATTTCTCCATCAAAGTTTCGTCATATTCAGAAACAGCTTCTACCAGTTTCTCTCTATATTCAAGAACTTCATCTTTCATATCT
The DNA here is from genome assembly GCF_050470705.1 of Chryseobacterium sp. NRRL B-14798. Lineage (NCBI taxonomy): Bacteria > Pseudomonadati > Bacteroidota > Flavobacteriia > Flavobacteriales > Weeksellaceae > Chryseobacterium > Chryseobacterium sp. NRRL B-14798. The sequence continues at coordinate 4,711,719 of NZ_JBFLUL010000005.1, forward strand.
TCAGGAATTGGCACTACTTCGAAAGTAGCTCCTTGTCCTGCTTCATCCCAGATGATCGCTCTGTTTTTAATTAAGTCAACAACTCCTTTGAAATCTTCTTCAGCACCGATTGGTAAAACGATTGGAACTGCGTTAGATCCTAACATTTCTTTAACCTGGTTTACCACGTTAAGGAAGTCAGCACCTTGTCTGTCCATTTTGTTTACGAATCCCATTCTTGCAACTTTGTAGTTGTCTGCAAGTCTCCAGTTTGTTTCAGACTGAGGCTCTACTCCATCTACTGCAGAGAATAAGAATACCAATCCATCCAATACTCTTAAAGATCTGTTTACCTCTACTGTGAAGTCAACGTGTCCCGGTGTATCGATGATGTTGAAGTGGTAAGGTTTAGTTTCTGGTAAAGCTTTTCCTTGATCTGTTGGAAAGTTCCAAGAACAAGTGGTAGCTGCAGAAGTAATAGTAATACCTCTTTCTGCTTCCTGCTCCATCCAGTCCATTGTAGAAGCACCATCGTGAACCTCTCCAATTTTGTGGTTTACCCCTGTATAGAATAGAATCCTTTCTGTAGTGGTAGTCTTACCTGCATCAATGTGAGCAGCGATACCAATATTTCTTGTAAATTTAAGATCTCTTCCCATTTCAGATTAGAATTTGAAGTGTGAGAAAGCCTTGTTAGCTTCCGCCATTTTGTGAGTATCAGATTTCTTTTTGAAAGCAGCACCTTCTTCTCTTGAAGCAGCTACAACTTCGTTAGCTAATTTCAAAGCCATAGACTTATCATTTCTAGCTTTAGAATACTTGATTAACCATTTCATTGCCATAGAAATTTTTCTGTCAGCTCTGATTGGCATAGGGATCTGGAAGTTAGCTCCACCTACTCTTCTAGAACGTACTTCTACGTGAGGCATTACATTTGTAAGTGCATCTTTCCAGATTTCAAGTGCAGTTTTTTCGTTATCTCCTTTTTTAGTTTCTACGATATCTAATGCATCATAGAAAATTTTGAATGCGATTGACTTCTTACCGTCAAGCATTAAGTTGTTTACGAATCTCGTTACCAATTGATCATTAAATTTCGGATCTGGTAACAACGGTCTTTTTTTCGCTTTTGTCTTTCTCATTGCTTTTGTACCTTATTTAATGATTATTTTTTCTTTCCTTTTGCAGGAGCAGCAGCTGCTTGTCCTGGTTTAGGTCTCTTAGCTCCGTACTTAGATCTTCTCTGTGTTCTTCCATTTACACCAGCTGTGTCTAATGCACCTCTTACGATGTGGTAACGTACTCCCGGTAGGTCTTTCACCCTTCCGCCTCTAACCAATACTATCGAGTGCTCTTGAAGATTGTGTCCTTCGCCCGGGATATAGGCATTAACTTCTTTACCGTTAGAAAGTCTTACCCTTGCTACTTTTCTAAGTGCAGAGTTAGGTTTCTTCGGTGTAGTTGTATATACTCTCGTACATACACCACGTCTTTGTGGACAAGAATCAAGGGCAGCCGATTTGCTCTTCTTGGCAAGCGTGGCTCTTCCTTTTCTTACTAATTGTTGAATAGTAGGCATTTAATTGCTTTTTATTTTAGGGTGCAAAAATAGTAATATTTTTTTAATCTGCAAACACTTATATAAAAATTAAAATCAAATACTTACATCGAAAATAGAAGACGTTTCGATATAACATTCAAAGAAGTATAATATACATAAGGAAAAGAGATAGAAAAGAAACTTTTTTCCAAGCTTAAAAAATGGGTATTAAATAATTATGAATTTATAATTCTAAATCAGATCTGTAAATCATAATCACATACCCGATATATCCAAACTATATTTAAAAACTTTCTTATAGTTATGATCTATGAATAATCCAACGAGTTCGGCACGATATTTCGTAAATTTGGGATATACAATGATAAACACAGCAGTCATCATTAAAAAGCTTCATATTCTACTGAATGGAAGTGGTGCTTGTATCACATTTTAAAAATAAATATATACATATGAAAAACGCAAGTATTATCGGTCTTAAAGAAGCCGACTGTAAAAACATCTCAGAAAAATTAAATGTACTATTAGCTAACTATTCAGTATTCTACCAGAACACAAGAGGTTCTCACTGGAATATTAAAGGTGATCAGTTCTTCACCCTTCACCCAAAGTTTGAGGAATTGTACAATAGCCTGGTCTTAAAGATTGATGAGATTGCAGAAAGAATCCTTACGTTAGGAGCTACTCCTGCACATAATTATTCAGATTACTTAAAGGTAGCAACCATTAAAGAAAGTAAAGAAGTAACGGACGGTACCAAAAGTGTGGAACAGATTCTAAGTTCATTCAAAGTAGTAATTGACCTGCAGAGAGAACTTTTAGACATTACAGATAAAGCAGGAGACGAAGGTACAAATTCGCAGATGAGCGACTATATCACCGAGCAGGAGAAAGAAGTTTGGATGTACAATTCTTATCTTGGAAAATAACTCCATCCATAAGCATGGAAATATTTCAAAAAAATCGCCTTACATTTAGGCGATTTTATTTTTTATTTTTATATTTGCGTTAAAATTACACATATTATGAGCGACGTCAGATTAAACTCTATCCTTGATAATGATTTCTATAAAATAACCATGCAGAATGCTGTGGTAAAGCTATTCCCGAGTTCTATCGTAAAATACGAATTTATCAACAGGGGAAAACACCACTTTCCGGAAGGGTTTGACGCTGCTTTAAGAGAAGCTGTCAATAAAATGGCTGAACTTAAACTTACAAAAGATGAAAAAAAGTTCATGGCGAGAACATGTCCTTATATAGATCTGCCCTATCTTGATTTTTTGGAAGGTTATCATTATGATCCGTCTGAAGTAAAAATCCACCAGGAAGGAGGAGACCTCTCCGTCATTGTGGAAGGGCTTTGGTACAGAACGATTCTTTGGGAAGTTCCACTGCTGGCATTGATCAGTGAACTGCATTATGAAATGAACCACATGGAAAGAGATTCCAATGAAGTGGTCATGAGCAAAACGATAGAAAAAGCAGATTCATTGGGCAGACTTGGGGTAACGTTTGCAGAATTTGGAACGAGAAGAAGACACTCTTATAAGGTACAAAATCTGGTGATGGAAGCTTTAACCCAGAAAAAAGAGTCTACTTTTATCGGAAGTTCAAACGTACATTTTGCAATGAAATATGGTGTAAAACCTATCGGAACGCATGCTCATGAATGGTTTATGTTCCATGCTGCCGAATATGGATTCAAGATGGCCAATGAGTTGGCGCTGGAACACTGGGTAGATGTGTACAGGGGTGATCTTGGAGTAGCTTTGTCTGATACTTATACTACAGATGTATTTTTCCAGCAGTTCGACAAAAAATTTGCAAAGCTTTTCGATGGCGTTCGTCATGACAGTGGAGACGCTCTGGAATTTGCAGATAAAACCATTGCCCACTATCAAAGAAATGGGATCAATCCTATGTTTAAATATATTATTTTTTCAGATGCATTAAATCTTGAAAAAGTGGAGGAAATTACCAATTATTGCAGAGGAAAAATTGGTATCTCATTCGGAATCGGCACCAACCTTACCAATGATGTGGGATTGAAGCCCATGAATATCGTAATGAAACTTATTGGCGTACAGGCTCCCAATAAAGAATGGATTCCTACAGTAAAACTTTCCGACGAGCATGGTAAATATACCGGAGATCCAAAGATGATCGAACTGGCGAAAGAATTTTTAAGAATTAAAGACTAGTAACCTCATCAGAATAATTAGATATAAACCTCGAACTCATCGAGGTTTTTTTGTTTCATAGCGACATTTGAAATTCAGTTTTCAGAAATCTATAAGGATTTATTATATTTATCAAAATAAAAACAAGATGAAATCAGGAACATTACTACTTGCAGGTCTCTTTCTTTCAGCATTTTCTTTTGCTCAGGAAAAGAAAGCAGAAAAACCTAAATATAATCAGGAACTGGCTACTTCTTTAGGTGCTGATAAATATGGGATGAAACCTTATACGATTGTTATGCTGACATCTGGCACTACTAAAATTGAAGACAAAGCCAAAATGGGCGAACTCATGAAAGGGCATATGTCTAATATCGGTAAACTTGCCAATGAAGGCAAAATTGTTGTTGCCGGACCTTTCCTTGAAAAGAATAAAGAAAACTACCGTGGCATGTTTATTTTCAATACCAAATCTAAAGAAGAAGCTGAACAATGGGTAAAAACAGATCCTGCAGTTCAGGCCGGTGTATTCAGCTATGAAATTTTTCCTTGGTATGGCTCTGCAGCGCTGCCTTTGTATCTTAAACATCATGATGAAATTGCAAAAGAAAATCCTTAATAAATAAGAAATCCCTCAGTTGAGGGATTTTTTCTTAATCGAAACAGATAAATGGTTTTCTTGGTGGATAGCAGCAATAAGGGTTGCTGCAGAATGTGTACCCTGCCGGACATCCCCCATCTACAGGTGCTTCACAGGCTAATGCTGCACCTCCTAAAACAGTCTTTAACTCTTTTCTGTTTAAGCTTTTTAAATTTTTCATGATTAATTTAGTTTAATTTGATTTCCTACTCTTGAAGATTTTCGGATTCCTCTTTATTATTTCTCTTTACCTGGAAATAAATATACAATTTATTTTTTAATTCATTACATTTCAAACAATTATATGTAAATAAATTAAAAATTTTAATTAATACACTTTGTTTCGATGAATTAATTTAACTATTTTAGCTTATTGACAATTAGTATTATTAAACTAATTACCAACAAGTTAACCATCAATCAACACCATAATTAAAAAACTCATGAAAAAATTAAACATTACAAAACTTTCGAGAACAGAGCTGAAAGATGTATTCGGCGGAACCCTATATCCGGCAGAATGTCCCGGAGGATGCCCTGGTGAAGGCATGATCAGATGTCCTGACGGCACTACTACCATGACCAATTTTATATGCATGGGAGGAACCTGCCAACCGGCTGCCATGTGCAAGCCACTGATTCTTGAACCTTTTCCAGATCCGATTATCATCACTGATCCGGTTATCATCACCCCATAATCAGAATAACAATACATAAAGAGGCTGTCTCAAAAGTCAAACAATTGGCTTTTGTCATTGACTACGTCGAATCTTCGATTTCTGACGAAGGAAGAATCTGACTGATAAACAACTACATGAGATTCTTCACTACATTACATTTCGTTCAGAATGACAATTTTGAGACGCCTCTTTTTTAGTATCTTTAAATAACAAAAAACCATCATGAAAACCATTGACGAAGTTCTTAAAAAACTGGATGAAATTATTATCTGGTGTAAAAAAAACAAAAGTCCGGCAGGATATTTTGCCTGTACCTACAGAATTATGACCGCACAGGTTCTGAAAGGAATTCAGCAGAAAAAATTTGAAGATAATCCCAGAATGACATTGCTTGATATTGCTTTTGCACAAAGATATCTTCAGGCATGGGAAAGCTACAGTAAAAATGAAAGATGCACCAACTCATGGTACATCGCTTTTGAAGCTGCTAAAAACAGGAATCTTTTAATATTACAGCATATATTTCTTGGTATGAATGCTCACATTAACCTGGACCTTGGTGTTTCTGCCGCTTCTATTATGCCTTACCGGAAAATAAACCCTTTGAAAAAAGATTTTGAGAACATTAATAATGTCATTGCATCCATTAATCAGAATGTACAGAATTCGCTGAACAAAATCTGTTATCCTGTAGATCTTGTTGACCAACTCTCCAACGGAAAGGATAATGCTGTCCTTGATTTTGCCATATCCAAAGCAAGAGACACTTCCTGGGCAACGGCAGTCATTGCCTCCAATACTCCTAATTTCTTAAGGGAATCGGTGATCGGTATTGTAGATTACGCCGCTGCAAAAGTTGCCACCCAAATTCTGAACCCGAAGATCCTCACTCCTGCTCTTTTAAAAGAACTAAAAAAATGTGAGAGCAGTGATGTGGTAAAAAATATTGAGATTTTAGAAGCTACAAAAAATTCGTAAAAAAAGGCCGGGATCTTCCTCACGGATCCCGGCCTCATAATGAACAAAATGAAAGAAACTATATGGCTTCCTTATACTTTTTGCGATAGGCATAATGGAAAATAATTGGTAACACTGTAAATGAAAGCAGCATACAGATAATTAATCCTCCTACAATCATAATGGCTAAAGGTTTCTGAATTTCCGATCCCATTCCATTCGACATGGCTGCCGGAAGAAGTCCCATAGAACCCATCAGGGCAATCATCACCACCGGGCGGATTCTGCTTTTCACTCCCTGAGCTATGGATTCTTTGAGTGACATTCTGTTTTGCAGATTTTCTTTCATCACTCCAATGAGTACGATACCGTCTATGGTAGCCACTCCAAACAGGATGATAAACCCGATTCCCGCTGAAATTCCAAAGATGGTTCCCGTAAACCAAAGGGATAAAAAACCTCCGATGAATGCAAAAGCGAGTGTAATGGATGAAATCAGCGTATCTTTTATATTTCCGAAATTGAAGTACAACAGCATCAGAATAAGAACTAAAGAAATCGGTACTACCATAGCCAGCTGTTTTGCGGCTCTTTCTTTACTTTCAAATTCTCCGGCCCATGTCATTTTATGCTTTTTCGGAAGCTTCACTTCTTGATCTACTTTCGCTTTGGCTTCCTTGATGGTACTTCCCAGATCGCGTCCTTCAATATTAAATCCAACTCCGATATATCTGCTGTTTCCTTCACGGTAAATAAATGATGGCCCCGTATGATAATCAATGGTTGCAATTTCTTTCAGCGGAACTTTTTTATTGTCCTGAGTCGGGATGAGAATATTTCCCATCTTTTCAGGCGTATCTCTGTAATCTTTTTCAAACCTGAGCATTACGTCAAACATTCTTTCTTCTTCGTAAAATTTGGTGGCTGCCTGACCTCCAATGGTCATTTCGATGACGGCCTGTGCATCTGCTGTGGAGACTCCATATTTTGCCATTTTGGAATCGTGAAGCTGTATTCTCAGCTCCGGAAGTCCGATATTTTTGAAAACATTCACGTCCGATATTCCCGGAACGGTTCTGATGGAATTAGCTACTTTATTGGCGTAATTTTCCAGCTCAAATAAATCATTTCCGAAAATTTTAATAACCAGCGGAGCTTTTACTCCTGCCACATATTCTTCCACGTTATCCTGTATCGGCTGGCTGAATCCAAAATTGATACCTGGAAATCTCTCAAAGGAGACTCTCATTTCTTCAAGAAGTTCTTCTTTGGATATTTTTTTCTTCCATTCATTTTCCGGTTTCAGCTGAATATTAAATTCGATATTAAAGAACCCGGTGGGATCGGTTCCGTCATTGGGACGGCCTGTCTGGGTCATGACAAATTTTACTTCATCATACTTCATGAGAATTTCCTTCATTTCTTTAGTCAGTCTTACAGATTCATCCAGATTGACACTGTTGGGAAGGGTTGCTCTTACATAAATTGCGCCTTCGTTCAGTTTGGGTAAAAACTCGGATCCATAATTGGAAAATCTCCATCCACACACGGCAAGCAAAGCAACGAAACCAACAATGAATCCTTTTTTGTGGCGGTCACTGAACTCGTAGATTCTATAGATATTGACTTTGAAGAATCTTGAAATAAAGTTTTCTTTTTCTTCGATATTTTTAGTCAATAACAGCTTACACATTGCCGGAACATACGTTAAACTTAAGATCAATGATCCTAATAGTGCATACCCAAGTGTAAATGCTAATGGAGAGAACATCTTACCTTCTACTTTCTGGAAAGAGAAGATCGGCATCAAAGCAACAATAAGAATCAATAATGCGAAGAAAATATAGCTCGCTACGCTTCCCGCACTTTTCTTGATGATTCCGAGTTTTGAAATTTTATTGAATCTGCGCAGTCCTATCTTTTTCGCTTTAAGTTCGAGGGCGACAAAGACATGTTCCACGATAACCAGCGTTCCTTCCAGAAGCAATCCGAAATCCAGCGCCCCCATGGAAATAAGATTGGCCGGCAATCCCTGAATTTTAAGCATAATAATAGCGAACAGAAAAGCCAAAGGAATTACTGATGCCACGATGAAAGTTGTTCTCCAGTTGTAAAGGAAAATAAATACAATGATGGAAACCAGAATGACTCCTTCAATAAGATTTTTAGAAACCGTATGCACTGTAGTATTCACAAGCTCCGTACGGTCGATGATCGGAACAATCTGGACATCTCCCGGCAATTCTCCTCCATTCAGTTCTTCTATTCTGTCTTTCAGCCTTGCAATGACTTCGCTTGGATTTTCACCCCGAAGCATAATCACAATTCCTTCTACCACATCATTTTCTTTGTTGTATCCTACCTGTCCCAATCTTGGTTTTGCTGAAACTTTTACTTCAGCTACATGTTTCACCAGAATAGGTGTAGAACCTTTTACCTCGATCTGAATATTCTCAATATCTTCTTTCTTCTCCAAAAGACCGATCCCCCGCACTACATAAGCCTGATCACCTTTTGCTACTACATCTCCTCCTACATTGATATTACTTCTAGAAACTGCTTCATACACATCCAGGGGGGAAAGGTCGTAATTGTGTAATTCCGTAGGATTAATTTTTATTTCATATGTTTTTTCTTCTCCACCAAAGCTTACCACATCCGCAACACCGGGAACAGCCAGCAACTCTCTTTCTACCACCCAATCCTGAATGGCTGTTACTTCTTTGATGGGAAGTTTACTCTTGATAATATATCTGTAAATTTCACCGGTAGCTCCCGAAGGAGGCTCAATGCTGTATTCTGCTCCGACAGGAAGTTCTACATTTCCGAGTTTATTGGAAGCATATTGCTGGGCATAAAAATCATTGACATGATCATCAAAAATAACCGTCACCACAGACAATCCGAATAAGGAAATAGAACGTACCGAAGTTTTGTTCGGAATGGCATTCATTTCCTTTGAAATGGGTAATGTGACGAATTTCTCTATTTCTTCAGCACTTCTTCCCGGCCACTGGGTAATAACCCTTACCCTTGTATTGGTAACATCCGGAAATGCTTCAATGGGTGTATGCAGATAGGAATAGATTCCTCCGGCCAGCAATAGAAAAGTTCCCAAAAGAACAATCAGTGAGTTTTTTAAAGAGAAGGAAACTATATTCTGTACAAATTTTCGCATTACTTCGTGGAATTATTTAATTGGTTTTTCAGGTTTTCATAAATCAGCAGCCCGTTGGAAGCAATGACATTTTCACCTGGTTTTAAATTGCCTTCTACATAAATATACTGACTGTTGGAAGCAATTTCTGTTACGGGTCTTATCTCCAGTTCACAGTCTTTTTTGTAAACCACTACATAGCTTTGGTTATTATCAAAGATTAAGGCTTTCGCAGGAATAGCCAATGCGCTTTTATTTTGTGAATTTACTGGCAATACTACATCTGCAGACATTCCTGGTCTCAGCTTCATTCCGTTATTATCCATAATGATTTTGGCTTTGAGTACTCTTTCATTTTCATTGAAAACCTGGGAAATAGTATTAATCTTCCCCGAAAAACTATCATCAGGATAAGCAAGCGTTTTGACCACTACCGGCTGATCCACATAAACGTGTCTCATATTGGTGGCATACACATTGGCCATTACCCATACCTTATCCAGATTGGAAATCGTAAAGAGCTGATCTCCTCCGGCAGTAACAGGCATTCCTTTTGAAATATTCTTCGAGATAACATATCCGTCCGCAGGTGCTTTTATCTGAATCGTGCTTCCTCCTGCGGAATACAGCTGCATATTTTTCTGTGTTTTGGAAATATTGGATTGTAATATGGCTACTTCTGATCTTGCTTCCTGCAAATCTTTCTGGGAGGCAATATCATCTTTATACATGGCTTCTACAGAAGAAAGTTTTCTTTTCGCAACAGCCAACTGCGCCTGTAGGGTCTGGGTATCATCCTGCATTTCGTTAACGGCTGTACTTTTTACACTAGCCAGCGTTTGTCCTTTTTTCACATAATCACCAAGAGAGAAATAAGTATCTATTACCACTCCGTCTACAAGACTTACAAAAGGAACTGTCTTATCAGAATTACTTTCCACTTCCCCGGTAAGGGTGATACTTTCTTGTATAGGAAGCATTTCTGCTTTGGCCAGTTTAATCTCTTGTTTAAGTTCTTTGCTGATGCAATAGGCTTTTTCGGTTTCTTTATTTTCTACTTTTTCGGCACAGCCTGTAAAAATGACGAGGGCAGACAGGTAAGCCGCAGCAATGTATGGGTTCATATTCTTGTTCATATCTTATAAATCTTGTCCTACAACATACTGCAGGTTTTCGTAGTATTGATTCAATTCTTTTTTAGTGTCCAGGATGATCATTTTATTTCCGATATAGGTATCCAGGAAATCCATATATTCAAGCATGCTGATATTTCTTAGTCTGAAGTTTTTCTCATGGCTCACCAACAGACCATCCAGCGTAGATTCATAATTTTCATCAATTTCTTGTGAGACCTGTTGTGTTCTGATATAGTTTCTGAAAACAGATACAATTTCGTTATCAGATTTCATCATGTTTTTGCGGGTCTCCAGTTTGCTTTTTTCAATCTCAAGCTTAGCTTCCTGAATATTCCCTTTGTTACGGTCAAAAATGGGGAGATCCATAGAAACCCCCAGTCCTATAAAATCTTTCATGATATTTCCTCCGCGGTCATATCCTATAGAAACTGCAACATCAGGTGTTTTCATGGCATTTTGAATTTCCAGATTTTTGGCAGCGTGTTTCTCTTTATTTTTGGAGATCATGATATCGGGACGGTTTTCTTTTGCTTTTTCCATCCATTGAGTAACTTCCAGTTCTGATAGTTGTTTTTCGGGCATAACAAATGAATCTGAAATCTCCAGATACGTTTGAGAAGGCAGCATTAATAAAGCTTTCAGTTCTACCTGCTGGTCTTCGATTTCCTGCTTCAATGAAACCAGTTTCTTTTTGAATTCAATTTCCTGTGCTTTTAAGCGGACATATTCAGCTTTACTGATATTCCCGAGGTTTAATTGATTATTATAGGATTTTGTTAATTTCTCAATGGAAGCAATCTGTCCCTGATAGATCTTTTGCTGTTCCTGATTATAAAGAATTTCAGTAATCGTATTCCTGAGGGTCTTTTTAAGTTCACGTAAAACTTCCTGCAGTTCATACTTCTCTCCCTCCACTTCTATTTTCTGAAGTTCAATATTTTTTCTTCTCTTCCCTGCCGTCTGAATCACCTGTTCGATCTCTGCCGAAATCTGGGTGCTTTTTCCCCAGTTTCTGATAAGCGCAGGCTGTTCTTCGATGTCATAGGTTCTCCATAAATTAACCTCACTGATACTCAATGTAGGATTAGGCCAGTATTTAGCCTGAACAGCTCTTGCCTCGGCTTGTGAAATTTCAAGCTTCTGTGCAATAAGGTCAAGGTTTTTAGCCAGAAAAATAGTTTCAGCCTCCTTTCTGCTGATTTTCATGGTGTCTGAAATCTGTGCAGAAAAGAAACTGAAACAGGGAATATAAAATAGTGTAAAAAATAGCTTCTTCAAGGGTCTCTTATTTAAGACCACAAAGCTATTTGTCTAATATTAGAGGGAATTGTAAAGAAAATTAAAATTCGGTTAGTTCAACATTAGAGTTTGATTAGAACTTTTTTAAAACACGAAAAACACAAATCTTTTCACAAATAACACGATTATGAATGGGTAGGAAATTCCAGGAGAACATTAGTTCCCACATTGACCGTAGAATCAATTTTCATGATAATATGATGATGATCAAAAATACTTTTTGAAAGCGATAAACCAATTCCGCTGCCTTTTACAGCATCTACATTTTTTCCTCTATAGAAAGTCTCTGATATTTTCACAAGATCATCAGCAGGAATTCCTCTTCCTTCATCTCTGACCTCAATGTACAACTGACTGTTCATTTCAGATAATGTGATCACTATAGGTTTGTCATAGGAATATTTGATGGCATTTTCTACAATATTATATAACGCCAGGTAGAGAAGTGTTTCGTTTCCAGGGAATTCCAGTAAAGCAGGTTTTGTTACCTGAAGCTGTATTTTGATAGATGAATGGTTTTCTTTTGCTTTGGGTTCCAGTTTTGCATAAATCTTCCAGATCAGCTCATCCACTCTCATGAGTTTGTGAGATGATTCCAGTTTGGTCATTCCGGACATCAGCAAAAGATTGTTGAGAATATTTTCAATCTCATATACATTTTCCAATGACTCTTTGGCTACTTCACTATATTCCTCCGGTGTACGGTCTTTTTGAGCAAATACTTCCAGGTTTCCAGAAATTGCTGCTAAAGGAGTTTTAAATTCATGAGAAACATAATTGATAAAGTTCTGCTGTAAGAGCACATTTTCGGAAATTCTGCCCAGTAGTTTATTATAAGATTTAATGAGATCTTCAATTTCATCATTGGTATTCGCGGAAGTAATAATTGCCGTAGAAATGTTATCATATTCCACTTTATTGATACGTTCCACCACATTGGAAATAGGTTTATAAACTACCTTGGAAAGATATCTGCTCAGGAAATAGATGGCAAGCAGTCCAATTACCAGCACCGAAAGCATGATAATAGCCAATCTCAGGATCTGCGACTGGAAAGAATCGTTGGAAGACTTCACAAAAACCACAAAGTCACCTTGGTTATCAGGATAAAAAATTCCGTAGTAGAATTGATTATCAGACATAAACTGTATTCCTTTGTTTTTTCGGACAGCCTGCAAATGGGAAAGCTTTATATTCTTATCGTTAAGGTTATGTCCAAAGGTAACTTCATTATTCTGATTATAAACCGCTACCCTGTTATTCTGAATCAGATGGTTGTATTCTTTTTTAATCTGGGCATGTCGGTCTTTCGGGAGTTCATCCTTTTCAAGATAATAAATAGCAGAGATAAGAGCCGTATTTCTGAGCTTTTCAAAATAGAAAATCTTGGTACTGTCATAATAGGCAAAAAATATCACCGCAGATGTGATGATAGAAACGATGCCAAATGAGAGGCTTGAAATAAGGGTAAATCTACTTCTTAGCGTCATCTTCAGTCTTTGATCAAATATCCGGTTCCTTTTACTGTATGAATAATTTTCTGTTCTGTCTCATCAATCTTATTACGGACATAGGAAATATAAACATCCACTACATTCGTTGTATTATCGAAATCAATTCCCCATACCTTATGTAAAATCTGGGTTCTGCTCAACACTTTATTTTTATTCTCCATCAGAAAAGTAAACAGTTTGTATTCCGTAGGGGAAAATTCTATTTCCTTATCATTCTGAGTTACTTTATGAAGATCAGTATCAATCACAATATTTCCGCATGATAAATATTGATCCTCCTTTTGGTAGCTCATTTTATTTCTTCTGGTTAAAGCTTTAATCCTTGAAATCAATTCTTCAAAATGGAAGGGTTTGGATAAATAATCATCAGCACCCATATCGAGCATTTTGATTTTATCATCAGGACTGTTCAGGGCACTTAAAACCAAAATCGGAGTATAGTTTCCTTTAAATCTGATAATTTGTGTCAACTGCATGCCATCCAGTCCGGGAAGCATAATATCCATTAAAATAATATCAAAATCATAGGTATGAAGAAGCTCACGTGCATTTTCCCCGGAATCTGCCAGGGTTGTATTATAGCCAGCCTCGGAAAGGCCTTTTATCAGGAAATTACTGATTCTTTGATCATCTTCTACCAGCAAAATATTCATAAGTCTCTGAAATTTCCCATAAATATAGGTATTCTAATTCAGAAAGAAAGCTGGGGGCCGGAAGCGAGAGGTAATGGAATTTTATAAAGCGATTGTTTCCATATTACTTCCCTTTAAAAAACATTGAATTTAATTGTAAAAAAAATCAGTTCTTATTTGTCCAAAAGGAACTTCCAACATCCCGCTTCCAGCTTCCGACCTTTTTTCATAATTTTGGAAGATGGAGATGATATATTTAATTATTGGATTGATTGCCGGTGGTGTACTGGGCGCTGTTATACTATACTTTGTACTAAAATCGTCAATGGTTTCAAGAAGTTCTTATGATGCACTGAACACTTTATCCATTAAAACCCAATCTGATCTTGAAAATTCAAACCAGAAAATTCAGGAGCTTAATCAAATCATCAGTAAAGAGAAAGAAGCCAATATGCTGCAGCAGGATCTATTGGATGACCTTAAAAATGAATTTTCTAAAATCTCTGCCGAATATTCATCCTTAAATCTTCAGTTTCAGGAGTTAAAACAAATCAATCAGAGGCAGACTTCTCAGATAGAAACTCACATTCTTGAAAAACAGACTCTTTATGCTAAAAACTCTGAACTTTCTGCCAAAAATGAAGGTCTTCAACAATCTCTTGACACCCAGAAAGAAGAAATTGTTAAAATTCAGGAAGATTCTAAACTTCAGTTTGAAAATCTTGCCAATAAAATTTTAGAAGAAAAAACTGAAAAGTTTACTACCTTAAATCAAAATAACTTAAAAAATATCCTTGAACCTTTTCAGGAGAAAATCGCGGATTTAAAAAATAGAGTCAACGAAGCTTACGAAAAGGAAAATAAAGAACGTTTCTCCCTTGCAGAAAAGGTGAAAGAACTGGCAGAACTGAACCAGCAGATTTCCGAAGATGCCAAAAAATTAACCCGTGCCCTGAAAGGAGAAAGCAAAACTCAGGGAAACTGGGGCGAGATGATTCTGGAAAGTATTCTTGAAAAATCAGGATTGGTAAAAGGAAGAGAATATTTTCTCGAACTTGAATTGCGCGATGAAGACAATAAAGCTTTATTTTCTGAATTCTCCGGAAAGAAAATGCGTCCTGATGCTGTTGTAAAATACCCGGATGAAAGAAATGTCATCATTGATTCTAAAGTATCTCTGACTGCTTTCACAGAATTGGTTGACGAAACTGATGCTGATGTTTACGCCATAAAACTGAGCCAGCACCTCGGATCTATCAAGAATCATATTAATCAACTCAGTCAAAAAGCATACGATGACTATGGAAAATCACTGGATTTCGTGATGATGTTTATTCCGAGTGAACCGGCTTATATTGCGGCAATGCAGGCAGACCAGAATCTTTGGAACTATGCCTATGAAAGAAGAATTCTGCTACTGAATCCAAGTAACCTGATTACTTCCCTAAAACTGATTGCCGATCTTTGGAAACGTGAATATCAGAACAGAAACTCTATTGAAATTGCGGAACGCGGTGCCAGACTGTACGACAAATTTGTAGGTTTTGTAGAAAATCTGGAAAAAGTAGGACGAAATCTGGATCAGGCGAAAAATGTATTCAATGATGCTTACAAACAGCTTCATACCGGAAATGACAACCTGGTGATCCAGACTCAGAAATTGAAATCATTAGGAATTAAAAATAAAAAAGAGCTGCCACAAAGTCTTATTGACAATAGTAATCTTATTGAACCATCAGAAAGTTAAATCTCAGGAAAGCTAATCATCATACCTTTATAACCATTCTCATTTTTAAAATGGAAAAATACAGTCCATTTGAAATATCGTGGAAAAACCTTTTTATTAAAACCAGAGAAGTTCAATCATAAATTTTACATAATTTTGCAGCATGTTGATAGAAAGTTTTCAAAACGATAAAATAAAAAATGTCACTAAGCTTCTTACTGACAACAGGTTTCGTAAAAAATCAAAAGTTTTTGTAGTAGAAGGCCAGCAGGAAAATGAAAGAGCCATGCAGTATGATTTTGAGCCGCTGGAGTTCTTTATCTCTGAAAATATCTTTAAAGGAACTCTTCCCGATGGAAAAATCCATTATGTAAGTGAGAAGGTATATGAAAAAATCGCTTACAGAGGAAGTTCCGAAGGAATTATCGGCATTTACCATACCAAAGAAAATTCACTTTCATCATTTGTTCCTAAAAAAGATTCTACGGTAATTATTGTTGAAGGTGTAGAAAAGCCAGGAAATCTTGGTGCTATTTTAAGAAGCTGTGAGGCATTTGGTATTGATGCCTTGATTGTTGCTGACGGGAAAACCGATTTCTACAACCCTAATGTGATCAGATCCAGTGTAGGATGCCTGTTCGGAATGGAAGTCTATCAGGCTGAAAATACGGAAACATTGGAATTCCTGCAGAAAAACAGTTTTAATATCTACACTACGCTGATGGACGAAAGTGCTGAAGACCTTTATCAAAGAGATTTCAGACAGCGTTCTGCCGTATTATTCGGGACGGAACATTCCGGGTTAAGTGACTTCTGGATCGGAAAAGGAAAAAACACTTTAATTCCGATGGCAGGAAGTATTGATTCTTTGAACCTGAGCAATGCGGTAGCTATTACCTGCTATGAATCTCTGAAACAAAAGAAGGGATAAGCTATTCCAGATCTTATTTTGATATGAAAGAGATTGCTTCGCCTTTAGCTCGCAATGACTAAGCATAAAAAAACCGTTTCACTGGGTGAAACGGTTCTTTTATTGTTAAGCGTATGCTAGAATTATTTCTTAGCAGCATCTTTAGCAGCATCAGCAGCTCCTTTAGCAGCATCAGCAGCTCCTTTAGCAGCGTCAGCAGCACCTTTAGCAGCATCTTTAGCAACTTCAGCACCAGCAGCAGTAGTAGCAGCAGCAGCATCTTTAGTAGCTTCTACAGCAGTAGTTGCAGCAGAATCAACAACTTTAGCAGCTGAATCAGAAACTACAGCAGCAGAATCAGCTACAGTAGCAGCAGCAGAATCAGTTGTACCTTCAGTAGCAGTAGCTTCAGTTTTTTTACAAGCAACTAGAGAGATTGCAGCGATAGCAGCTACGAATAATGACTTTTTCATAATAAATTAAATTTAATTTTGTTAATATTGTTTTATAAAATTTTCTTCTGTTCTGTTATTTGAACAAGACAAAGGTAGAGCAGTTAGAAAATTTGTCTATGAAAAATAATTGTAATACCTTTGTAAAATAGTTTTACAAAAAAACATAGCTGATAATCAACAATTTAATTATTTTTTGAAAAATTGACAGATTTAGATCTATTACACTTTGAACAGCTAAAAAAGGATGTTCAGGGTCAATACTTAAAAGAATATACCCCTTCGCAGGATGACATATCCAAGTGGAAGGGTATAGATATTATATATTTTCAGGAAGACCTTCGAAAAAAAGCGAAAGGAAACATCAGTGAAAAGTCATTTTACACTTATTTTAAAACTTCACCGGTTACTAAACTACCAAGAATAGACATGCTCAATTTATTGAGCATTTATGCGGGTTACAACTCATGGTACGATTTCAAGAAACAGCATCTTTTTGCGGGTGAATTACTTCAGGAAAATGAAAATTTTGAAGACGAAGATCTCGAAGAACTTGAAAAAACAGTTTCTGAAGCTCCTGAACTTCCAAAAATTGAACTTCAACCTAAAAAAGTTGAAATCAGGACCCCAGAAAATACTGATTTACAAAAATCGAATACTGAAAACCAACAAATTACACAAAACAAAACAATAACAAATGAGATAGAAATTTCAGATGTTCCGCCTAAGAAAAATTTCTTCAAAAAGAATGCCTGGGCACTTGTTACTTCAGTTTTGATTACGATTACCGGTCTTTTAGGTTTTAAAGATGTACTTTTTTCAAAAACTTATAAATATTGTTTCATTGATAAGGACAGAGGAGTTTCTGTGATCAATACTTTAGAAATAATGGTGGTGAAGGAAAATGAGTCTCCGCTGATGTATAAAATAAAGCCGGGAGAGTGTTTTTATTATTCTACCAAGGATAAAAATCTAAAAATGCGAATCAGCGCTCCTTTCTATGAGCCTCTGGAAGTGAACAGGAACCTTGAAAATGCTCCTGAAGAAGAAAAGATCGAATTAAAGCCGGATGATTATAAGATGGCGGTTTATTATTTCTCTATAAAAGACATCAAAGGAGGAAATCCGGATGAGCAGGTTGCTCTTATCAAGCAAAAAAGAAATCAGCTTGAAAACCTGATCAGCAACAATGCAGTAATTTATCAGGTATATGATAATGATACTTATGGCATTGAAAGGCTGGATAAGCAGAAGTATATCACGCTGGTAACGACTCCAACAACCTCTCTGAAAAACCTGAATGTAATAGAAATGAAAAAGGATACCAAAGGTAAAATTGTATCCATCAAATTTAAAATTGCTACCACAGATGAAAAGAATAAGTAATTTTTTAATTTTCACCGTGCTTCTGACATTATTTATTGCCTGTAATAATAAAACCTCAGAGGTAAGCGACCTCGATAAGCTACGAAACAGCACCAACGAAAAAAGCTATCCTGCCGTACAGATGGATAGCATGCAGGCGATTAATTCCATCACCAAACAGAAAGTTCAGGAACTTCTTGATCTGTCTACTCTATATCTCAGCGGAAACAGAAATACGGAAATAGATACTGTCATTTATTCCCAGATGGAAAGCTATTTTCACAAACCGGATTCACTGACATTTAAAAGATTGCTGAAGGAACTGGACAGCATGAAAGTAAAAACAGCGAAAGTCAGCAATCTGAATGTATATAAAGATTTTTATAAAAAAGATACACTAGACTATGCCAGGTTTAATGTGGAATATTTTGACAGTAAAAACAAGTCTCTGGGAAGCTTTGAAAAGAATGCACAATACATCTTATTGTCTACATCAAAGCTTAAAAAAGAGTTTAAATTCTACTTTTTAGATTTTTATTCCAAACCGCTTCAAAAAGACAGCACTTCGGTAGGAGTAACCAAATAGTCAAGAGGAATATCATTTTCCCAGACATCATCCACATATTCATCGGGGGCAAAATAATTGACTCCGATTTTTTTTGTCTCCTCAGAAATACTTTGAAACAATCTGTCATAAAATCCTTTACCATAGCCTACTCTATTCCCTTTTTTGTCACAATACAACAAAGGCGTAATCACATAATGAAAGTATTTTTCGCCAGAATCTTCATTGGAAACAGGTTCTGAAATCCCCCAACTGTTGGTTTCAAAAGCAGTATCTTCAGAGATCTCAATATTAATAAGCCTATCTCCAACAATTTTAGGCACATACACCCGGATATTCTGTGCTAAAAAATACTGAATGAAGATTTGGGTATCAATTTCTTTCCTTGCCGGAATCGGGATAAAAACGTGTACTTTTTCTGATTCTTTTGGCTTAAAATGTTGAATGAAATTCTCAAAAATCTTTTTAGATAACAGAAAAGCCTCATCAGCAGACAAGGCTTTCCTTTTTTGGGTATATTTTTTTCTAAGCTCAGCTTTCAGCATAATGATTAAGTGATTCTTACAGAAATAATTTTCACAGGACAGGCGTTGGCTGCTCTCTCCAAATATTCAAACGCTTCGTGGTCTGGTGTTTTTAACGTGTAGAAGCCTTTTTTATCAATCGTCTTAAGCAATACCGATTTACCATCTTTTTTAGACATTCTAAAATATTCCGGAGCAAATTCGACACAGTAATTACAACCAATACATTTATCTCTCTGAAGTGTAGCAATGACCATTACGCTTTAACAATTTTATATAATTTGTCACTTGGCCGTACACGGAACTTCGTAGGGAAAGTAATCACATCAGACTTTGTTGCCTTGTCTGCCCCTGTCTTCGCATCAACGATCATACTTTCGATGACCATTTCCTGTGATCCTGTAGTAGGTCCCTGTATAAGGACACTGTCTCCTACAGAAATATCATAGGCTTCAACCACAAATTCTGCGATATTGGATTTCGGATAGAAATGCCTTCCTTTTCCAATATAAACCTTCTTTTGTGTTGCACTGGAACCGGAGTTTGAAGACCACTCACCCAGCTCCTGACCAAGATAATATCCACTCCAGAAGCCTCTGTTGTATACGGTCTCCAGAAGTTTCATCCATTCATCCACTTTTTCCTGAGAAAACGTTCCTTCCGCAATACTGTCAATTGCTTCTCTATAACATTTTGTAACTGTTGCTACATATTCCGGAGCCCTTCCTCTTCCTTCTATCTTTAAGACTTTCACGCCGGCATCCACAATCTGATTCAGGAAACCAATCGTACAAAGGTCTTTGGGAGACATCATATATTCGTTATCAAGTTCAATTTCAAAACCTGACTCCTGATCAATCACAGTATATTTTTTCCGGCAGTTCTGTTTGCAGGCCCCTCTGTTTGCTGAAGAATTATGGGAATGCAGACTTAGATAGCATTTCCCGGATACTGCCATACATAAGGCACCATGTCCGAAAATCTCCACTTCAACAAGATGACCAGAAGGTCCTTTTACCTGATCCTTTTCAATCTGAGTACAGATTTTTTTGATCTGGCTGATACTTAATTCACGGCTCATCACCATGGTATCAGCAAAAAGAGCATAGAATTTTACGGTTTCAATATTGGTTATATTAATCTGGGTGGAAATATGCACCTCCATACCAATTTGCCTTGCATAAGAAATTACAGCCTGGTCCATTGCAATCACTGCTGTAAGACCGGCTTCCTTCGCTTTATCTAAAAGTGTTCTGACGATAGAAAGATCATGATCATAGATGATGGTGTTAAGGGTCAGATACGTTCTTACTCCTTTTTCAGCACATCTTCTGGCGATTTCCTGCAGGTCATCAATGGTGAAGTTCATTGTTGCTCTTGCACGCATGTTGAGCTGCTCAACTCCAAAATAGACAGAGTCTGCACCGTTATCTATAGCCGCCTGAAGTGATATGAAATCTCCTGCAGGAGACATCAGTTCTATTTTTCCGCTTTTTGTCATTTCAAGTCTGGAATTATTAAGTTGTTAAAACAGAAATAATTGTATTGACAGCTATAAATTATGCATTTTGCACAATTCTGTACAATTTATCAGACAAACGAACTCTGAATGGCAGTGCAAAAGTAATCTGATCTCCAATGTTTGCCGTTTCACAAGGCCCTCCGTTAGCATAGATTTCAGTAATGGTAACTTCCTGCTCTCCCGTTGTAGGACCTGAGATCAATACTTTATCACCCACTGATAAATCCTTATGTTCAATTAAAAACTGTGCAATCTTTGATTTTGAGTAGTAATGTTCTGCCTTTCCAATCAATTCTTTTTTAACAGCAATCTTTTGACGGATATTTTTTGTCTCTGCTTTTGCCAAAGGCTTATCAGTTAAATCTCCTGAGTTTTTAAATTTCAGTGCATCTGATTTTCCTTTTCTGAATACTTTATTTCCAACCTGTAATCCCTTTCTCAGTTTCACCTGTTCATCCCACGGCAAATGAATGGTCTCCAGACATTCCGTAGAACAGCAGTTTTCCATCGCAGCTTTACAGTCGTCGCATTGGATAAACAACAAATGACAGGCATCATTGGCACAATTGGTATGATTATCACAAGGTTTTCCACACTGGTGGCATTGTGCAATAATATCATCTGTAATTCTCTCCCCCAGTCGGTGGTCAAATACAAAGTTTTTACCAATGAATTTACTTTTTATTCCTTCTTCTTTGATCTGCCGTGTATATTCAATGATACCTCCTTCCAATTGATAAACATTTTTGAAACCTTGGTGTTTGAAGTAAGCACTGGCTTTTTCACAACGGATTCCTCCGGTACAGTACATCAACAGGTTTTTATCTTCTTTAAAATCCTGTAGCTGTTCATTGATGATGGGTAAACTTTCTCTGAAATTTTCCACATCCGGAGTAATGGCACCTTCAAAATGCCCTACTTCACTTTCGTAGTGATTTCTGAAATCTACAACAATGGTATTGGGATCTTCCAGCATATTATTGAATTCCTGAGCTTTTAAGTGAATTCCTTTATTGGTCACATCAAAAGTTTCGTCATTCAAACCGTCAGCAACAATTTTGTTTCTGACTTTTATGGTTAATTTTAAAAATGAGTAATTGTCTTGGTCTACCGCTACATTCAAACGGATTCCTTTCATGAAGTCATAAACTTCGAGCGTATCACGAAAAGCCTCAAACTGATCTGCAGGAACACTCATCTGAGCATTAATTCCTTCTGTAGCAACATAAATACGGCCAAGTGCGTCCAATGCATTCCAGGCTATAAATAATTCGTCGCGAAATTTTTTGGGGTCTTCGATTTTGGCATACGCATAGAAAGACAAGGTAAGACGGTCTTTACCGGCTTCATCAATAAGTTGAGCTCTTTCTTCTGCGCTTAAGGTGTTATACAGTTGCATGCTATAAACGTTTTAAGTGAGAATAAAAATTTTTGCAAAGATAATCATTTTAGAATTAAGTATATTTATAACACCAATCACGAACAATAATCAGTAACCTGCCAGCAATGAAAATCAGATCACTATGTATGATAAGTCTGCCATATTTTCTTTAATTTTTTTTTAAGTTTTGTTAACTGTGGCATTAACAATTATGACATAAGGCACAAAATCATATAATAGCCGTTAAATTTTAGTTAAAATTGAAACATAGCATACTAATTGCTTACTTATTTAACATTAAATTTGTTTACTCAAAAACATAAAAAGAAAATTAATTAATAAACAAGAAAGATATACAATGAAGAGTACTTTAAAAAAACTATTACCATTTGCAGTAGTTGGAGTCCTTTCCGGAGCTACTACCGTTGGAGCTTTACAATATTTCGGACACGGCTCCAACAATGGAGATCAATCTTATTTCACAACAGCAGCACCCAATACTTCATTCGCAGGAATGAATACGGGAGCAGTAGGTGATGATTTTGTAAAGGCGGCTAAAACAACCGTTCCCGCTGTAGTAACTATTAAAAATTATCAAAGCAGAACATCAAGCAGAGCTTCAGAGCAGGATTTGTTTGACTTTTTCTTCGGAGATCCTTTCGGGGGAAGAGGCCAGCAGAGACAAAAGCAGCAGGTTCCTGATAATATGCCATCGGGAATGGGTTCAGGGGTAATCATCTCTCCGGACGGTTATATCATTTCCAACAACCACGTGGTAGCAGGTGCTAATAAGCTGGAAGTCGTACTAAGCAACAAGAAATCATATATCGCAACATTGGTAGGAACAGACCCTAATACAGATATCTCTTTATTAAAGATTGAAGAAAAAGGGCTTCCTTATCTGAATTTTGCGAATTCTGACAATATTGATGTAGGACAATGGGTTCTTGCAGTAGGAAATCCATTAGGATTAAACTCTACGGTAACAGCAGGTATTGTTTCTGCTAAAGGAAGAGGTATCGGAATCCTGGGAAGCCAGGGAAAAGCTGCTAATCCTATTGAAAGCTTCATCCAGACGGATGCTGCTATTAACCCGGGTAACTCAGGAGGTGCTTTGGTAAATACCAATGGAGAACTGATCGGGATCAATTCTGCGATTCAGTCTACCACAGGATATTACCAGGGATACGGATTTGCCGTTCCTTCTAACCTGGCGAGAAAAATTGTTGAGGATATCAAGAAATTCGGAATTGTACAGAGAGGATTCCTTGGAGTTCAGTCTTTAGATCTTTCAAATGATCAGTTAGTAGCATCTTACAACAAGCAGTTTAAAACAAATCTAAAAGTAGGATCAGGAATCTATATTACAGGATTTGGTGAAAACAGTGGTGCTGAAGATGCAGGATTGAAAAAAGGAGACGTTATCACCAAAGTAGACAACTACGATATTACAGACTTTGCTGATCTTTCCATGTCTATCGGAAGCAAGCGTCCTGGTGACAAAGTTCAGGTAACCTACTCAAGAAATGGTAAAGAAGGAACTACTTCGGTAACACTTAGAGACCAGAAAGGAGGAACTTCAACCAGAACGAAAGCCGATCTTAGCGTAACAGAAAAAATCGGATCTGAATTTGACCCTCTTACGGAACGTTTCAAAACAGAATATGGACTGAACAGTGGTGTAGTAGCTAAAAACGTTTCTGAGGGCAGTGAAATGGCTAAAATCGGAATTGTAGATAACTATATCATCATCGAGGTAAACGGCAAACCTGTCAATTCACAAAAAGATGTAGAAAAAATCCTTGAGAAATATCAGGGGAATGTACAGGTAAAATTCGTAGATGATTACGGAAGAATTTATACGAAAGGATTCAAAATGCCTTAATTGAATTTTTTTGATTTCACATTAAAAAGTTAACCATTCTTGCTTAAGAATGGTTTTTTTTGAAAAAAAGTTAACTAAGCTCAATGCAGAAACTAACACAAGCCATATAAAACACTGATTAACACACTTCTATTTTTTATATATTTGAAAAAACAAAAATGCATGAAAAAAGCTACCTATGAGGATAGAGAAAAAGTCGTTACTATTTTATGCCAGTCTTTCATAAATGTTCTTATTCCTAATTCTATCAATTTTGTCATAAAGAATTCTGGCAACAGATATAAGAGATTGAGAGCATTAATGGAATTTCAATTTGATTTATCACTGCTAAATGGAAGCATATTTCTCAGCAACGATCACAAAGCATGCATTTTATACTTAGAAAAATCCCAAATCAGTTTAAAAAAAATCTGGCTTGAAATAAAATTGCTGTTCAATTGTATTGGAATTGAAAATATCTTTAAAGTTTTACAACGAGAAAAACTCTTAGTAAAATTTCATCCGGAAGAAAAATTTGTTCATTTATGGTTAATAGCTGTAGTTCCTGGTGAACAGGGCAAAGGAATTGGAACAAGACTTTTAAAAGAATCTATGAGTAAATATGAGAACGAACTCATATATGTTGAAACAACAACATTAGAAAACAGAACCTTCTACCAACAAAATGGATTTACCATTTTCCATGAAACCTTTGAGCTGGATTATCCTCTTTATTTTTTGAAATATGTTTAATACGGAAATCTACTAACTCTTTTCAACAAAAAACGCTGCAGAATCTGCAGCGTTTTTTTTATTATTTATTTAGACTTATTCATTTTGTCAGCGATACTTTTCTTTTTATTTCTTTCATAGATCACTTCTACAATCTTCCCTCCAATCCAGGAAAACGGAAAGAACGTAAGGAAAATGGAGATCTTATAAAACGTAGGATGATAGGGAAAAATAATAACATCCAACATGGCAATAAAAAGCATAATAAAGCCAATCAGAATAGCATAGGCTACTTTAGCATATTTAACAATGATAGCGGTTGCCACTCCCCCAATAGTAGTTCCTAATCCGGAAATAAATAAAAGGAAGCCGAAAAACGCCTTATCATCTTTCATACTGAAAAGAAACCTTTGCCAGTGCTCAAACGGAGCAAAAGCCTCAAAAGTTACCCATTGCGGAAAAGCCCTTATACCAAGAGTAATAATAAGCCCTGCAATACCAAGACCTATCAGAACCGCAACTGTATTTCTTATAAAATTCATTAATCCTGATGTGCAATCATAGAAATTTCGATATCCACATTTTTAGGCAAACATGAAACCTGTACTGTTTCACGAGCTGGATAGCTTTCTGAATCTAAGTAAGATGCATAGATATCATTCATTACAGCAAAATCATCCATACTTTTAAGGAAGATGGTAGCTTTTACAACGTTTTTGAAAGTCATGCCGGCTTCAGTAAGAATCGCTTCAAGGTTTTTCATTACCTGGTGCGTTTCCTTTTCAATACCTTCTACCAATTTACCAGTTGCAGGATCTACAGGAATCTGTCCGGAGATATACAAAACTCCGTTGGCCATATTAGCTTGTGAATAAGGCCCGATCGCTGCAGGTGCATTAACTGTGTTGATTATTTGTTTCATATGCGGATATTTAATTTTTTTCTAAGGGTCATAAGCAATCACTATCTGCAATATTCGTTGGTCTTTGAATTCTGCCAACAGTGATTTCATTAGAATTTATTCTGCCTGCAAATATAAAATTTATATTTTCAAATGCCAATCTGATATTAGAAAGGTGCATTAGGCTGGGTAAAGCTTCTGTCTTTGTACTTCAAGGCATCACTTAAAATATTGGCTTTGATACCGATAAAGAAGTCATACACTTTATATTGTCCGAAAGGAACCCAGTTGAAATTGATCGTAAAGCTTCGCTGATCTCTTGAAAAACCAATTCTTGTATATGCCAATTCTTTGGTCACCATATCATAATGGGTACTTCCGTTGATATTCCAGTATGGAGTCAGTTTGATGCTACCATCCAATCCAATGGATGCAATTTTATTACCAAATCTGCTTAATCCTTTGGAATAAGCGTAATTGGCGCTGACATTTAAAGTCCAGGCCTGATCAAAGTGAGCATAATGATCATCATCAAAATAATAATTTTCATTTCGGATTTCTCCCTTCGAGGAATATTTTTTGGCATAATCTGTTTTTTCTCCAAAGATCTCGCTGCTTAAAGGATATGATAACTGAACATTGAATCCCTGTACACTGAAGTGTCCGAACTGCTCTGTTCTTATTCCGGTATCCTGTCCCGGTAAAAACTCAATTTTATAAGGTTCCAGTGCAAGACTGGTATTTACCGTTAACTTATTATTGAAAAATGAAGACTGTCCGTTGATGGAGAACACAGACCAAGGGTGATCTTTAGCGGCAAAGTTGTAGCTTCCTGCAAGGTTTAAAGATTCAAAAATTTTGATTTTCTTCACCCCTGTAGAATCACTCTTAGATTTTACTTTCATCTCGATATTGTTACCGATATTAAAACCCAAAGCTCCCTGCATACCGCTTGACGGGCTTCCGATAATTCCTTTTTCAAAAATAGAATATGGCGTCAACGCTCCGTTTGCATTATAATAGTTTCTGTAATATCCGAAATTAGGACTTGAAAAATCCGGGGAATAAGTAAAGCTTACACTCGGGGTCATCATATGTCTTACGGCTTCCACAGCAGATCCTTTTTTGAATTTCATCATCCCGAAAAGTGTGGTCTGAAGACTGGCAGAAGTAGAGAAAGTAGAGTATCCTGTAAAGTTTTTATTGATTTCATCAACAGTTACATTCTTTACCGGATCATAATACCTGTTCAGTGTTTTTGTTGTCAGGGCATTGTCAATATTCGCACTTAAACTGAAAGTAAAATATTTCGCCAAAGTTGTATTGGTAGCCAATGCGATATTATTTTTAAGGCCGGTCTGCATTTTATCCCACATTTCTTTTTTAAACAACTCATTTTCCTGAGTATTCACGAAATTGGTAAGGTTGAAACCGGTATTCACTGTAATATTTTCAAGCAATCCCTGTCTGATTCCTGTTCTTGATTTAAATAAATAAAACTGGTTGATGGCCACGTTCATCTGCGGAAGACGAAGGTCTGCCAATCCTGTCGCAAAGTTCTGGGAATATGAAGCAGTTCCTGTAATCGTCATCGGCAGTTTCAGGAATCTTTTGGTAAGGGTTACCGTAGAGTTTTGCTGAGTATTCAATACATTCTGGTTGAAAATGTAATTGTTGTTAAGCGGGTTGTTATAAAACTTGGTACTTACAATATCAACAGAAGCACTGAATGTAAGGAAAGGATTGGCTTTGGAATCCTGCGAGTGTGTCCAGTTGATTCTGTAGGTACTGTTTTTAGTATAATCGTCCAGACCTTTGATTCCTCTCACCATTGTACCGATATCGGCCGTAAAGTTTCCGGAGTAACGGTATTTCTTCTGGTAATTCACTTGTGGGCGTAGATTCCAGCTTCCTTTTGTATAAATATCTGCTAAAACCTTAAGGTCAAAGTGTTCTCCGATCGGTTGATAATATCCAATTCCGTTCAGGAAGAAACCTACATCTTCTCTTTCCCCGAAACTTGGAATCAGAATACCCGCAGCTCTTTTATCTGAGAATGGTAAAATAGCGAATGGAAGATAAAGCGGTGTAGGAACCTGTTCGATAAACATCTGAATAGGACCTGTCACGATTTGGGATTTTGTTTTGGTTTTAATCAGCTTAATATTATAAGCTCTCATAAAATAATCCGCTGCCGTATCTTTTTTCTTGATAAAATAATCATCCGTTGTATAATCTGCTTTTCTCATTGCAAATACGGAATCATTATATTTTTTGGTTTTCTGTGCTATAATTACCCCTTCACTTTCTTCTGTTCTTGCATTGAAGGCAATGGCCTGTTTTGTTTTTGTATTATAGCTGAATTCGTTGGTTTCGTATTTTTTTCCGGCCTGCGTAGTGATTACAGGCTCCACAATCTTGCCCAAAGAGTCTTGTTTTCCTCTTGCATAGATCAGATTTTTATTATCATCAATAGAGATATAATCTGCATCAATCTGCATATCCTGATACTTTACCTGAGCATTTTTGTTCAGGAATGTCATTTTTTTCGGAACGTCTCTTCTCTGATCATCCGCTTTTGTACGGAGAACATCATTGAGGGTTTCTTTTTTTACAACTATGGTATCCTTTTTGGAAATAGTATCATTAACCGCATTTTTAGGCAATTTTTCAGGAGTTTTCTGTGCTAAAAAATTGTTAAAAATTAGGATAATTAAAATTTGTAATATATTTTTGAAGACGGTTTTGGCCAATTTTATACTATATAATTAAGGCCCAAAATTAATATAATTTTTATAACTGTAAGATGCACAAACAAAATTTTAAAATAATTTTATCATTTCTCCTTATCCTTATCAGCAACTTTATTTTCTCCCAGAAGAAGTTTACTATCGTTCTGGATGCTGGACACGGAGGAAGTGATCATGGAGCCAACAGGACCTATTCCGACATCGGAAGAATCGCAGAAAAAGACATTACACTTGCCATTACATTAAAAGTAGGTGCCATGTTAGAAAAAAACAGAGATTTTAAGGTAATTTATACCCGTAAAATAGACGAGTATCCGTCTCTGTCTGACAGAACCAATCTGGCCAACAGAAGCAAAGCAGACCTTTTTATATCCATTCACTGTAACTCATCCCAGAGACCTACAGCATATGGAACAGAAACATATGTGCAGGGACCCAACCAGAATAATGAAAACCTGGAAGTAGCCAAAAGAGAAAATGACGTAATTTTCCTGGATGAAAAAGATAAGCAGATCTTTGGTTCTTATAATCCGGACTCACCGGAATCATTAATTGCCCTGAAACTTCAGCAAAGTAAATATCTGGAATCAAGTCTTCTTTTGGGAGGATTGGTAGAAGATAACTTTGTGAATAAAGATAAAAGATCTTCAAGAGGTGTATTTCAGAAAAACCTTCACGTTCTCCGTATGAATGCCATGCCATCTGTACTGATAGAAACCGGGTTCATCAATCACCCTGAAGAAAGTCACTACATCGCTTCAGATAAAGGGCAGACTGAAATTGCAGAAAGTATCTACAATGCCATAATTGATTATAAAAAGGCGATTGACAGAAAATCCGGTGGTTCTATTGCAACAAGAAAGCCAGAACCGGAAAAACCTGCAGAGGTTCCTTTGAAAAATGATTTCAGAATTCTATTAATGAGTTCTCCTACGAAATACAATGAAAATGATCCTGCCCTGAAAGGCCTGAACTATATTCTTACGCTTAAAGAAAACGGACAGTACAAGTATTACTATGCTGTCACCAATATGGCATCGGTAAAAGATATTAACCTTAAAACAGCGAAGGATGCCGGCTTCAGAAATGCGTTTGCTGTTGGATTTATGCCTAACCAGAGAATCAATATGGGGTATTATACGATTGAAGTGTATGCAGGTGATAAACTGAACGGAAATTCTTATATCCTACAAAATTTAAAAGATGTGGAACGAAATAAGGACAACGGTGTATTCTACTACACGTATGGAAAAGTATACACATTGGAAGATGCTGTAAAACTTCAGAAGGAACTTGAAGCTAAAGGTATCAAAAATACGGTGATACAAAAGGTCTACAGATAAATCAAAAAAAATAATTTTGAAGTTTAAAAGTTAATTCCTACTTTTGCAACCTCAAAATTTGGCCTATTCGTCTAGTGGTCAGGACTCAAGATTTTCATTCTTGCAACAGGGGTTCGATTCCCCTATAGGCTACAAAACTACATCAATCAATCCCTGACCAATATAAGGTTCAGGGATTTTTTTATTCCAAAATTCAACGGAATCTCCACGAATTTTAAAAGAACGCTCATACACGCTTTGTACAAGGCGAATTTCGAAAATCTTTTTTGTTCGCTAAAATTTTCCTTTACTTTCTTTAACTTTTGTTATTTACAACTTGAAAACTTCAAGATTTATAAATTTTGGAAACCAAAAAGAGACTGCCTTTGATTAAGACAATCTCTTTATGTTAAGAGTAAACTAAAAATTTCTTGTTATTACTCAAATTTATCAACTATTTTCCTCTACAAATTTTTTAAAGTCTTGTAAAAACTTAATAAAAACATCATGTTCTAAATCTAAATCCTGCTTTTTAGATTTTTCACCTGCCCTCTGTTTCATGAGGTCTACGAAGAAAACCCCATATTTATTACTTCGGAAGAAAATATCCTCGTTTTGCCAGTCATAGGATTCGTCAGGTTCTTTATTTTTGCTGTGTTCCACACCTTCAATTAATTTTTGAATTTTTTGTGGAGTCCAACCCGAATCTCCGAACCTAAACAAAACATTATATTTTTCTTCTTCAGGCATTATTCCAAAAGTAACTATATCTTCTATTACTTCAATGTAAAATTTATATTTCATTTTCTTTTATTTTTAAATAATTGGATAAGCATTCATGATTTTACCCGTATTGTCAACTTCTATTCTAATTTTAAATCCTACTGAAGTTGAACCCTCGTACTTATCAAATAAGTCAGTAGGTGCTTTTATTTTTTTATTAAGCCCTTTAGCTACCGTATTTTCATATACATACGCTATTTCCTCTTGTATTCTTTTAAGATCCCAATTTTTAGGGAACATAGAAGATTCTGCATTTTTCACTAAATAGCCATCTTTGTATTTTATACTGATTTTAGCCTTAAAAGGAACATCATCTGCTAATTGTGCCATAGAATAAATTCCTTCAGGTTCTATTACTTTCTCTACATCAATAATTCCGTCAAGAATAGCTGAACCTCTGTGCCCACCTTGTGAAACCAAAAACTCATCAAGATATTTAAACCCAGAGGGTTGTATACGCTCAAGCAAACTTGTATTAAATTCTCCATCTAAATGATTGAAAAAACCTTTGTCAAATTTACTGAGCCATCTTCCAAAAGCCAATTTACGCAAACCTTCCACATCATCTGTTAATTCATAAAATTTTTTCTTCAAATAATGAGCTAAATTCCCACTTTTTATGGCTTCTATTAACTCTAAAAATTCCTTTTTTAACCATTTCCACAGATCTGCCAATGAATTACCAATTTTCTTATCTATGTTTTTAGAAAAATTTATCGCTTTTCCTAATTTTGCTGATTTTTGAGATACTCTACCAATTTTACCTGCTGCCTGTGCTATCTTCTCAGAGATTTTTCCAGCAAGAGATGCGCCTCCTGTAAAATAGGTGATGATAGCATCCAAAATAAGCTCAAAAGCAATAGCACCTACAAAGTATGCCCAAAAGTAGTCATTAAGTTCTGAAAATTTCTTTTTTAGCATGTCAGTGAATTGTGAAATTTCTTTCCAAATTTTACCATTGCTAAAAATATTTTTAATTCCACTAAGAAACTCTTTTGAGTTTTCAGCAAATAAATCTACAAAATCTTCAATAAACTCTAACTTTTCTTGATGTTTTGTAAGCTCTACAGGGCTTAATTTCTCCATATTTAAAAATGGAAGATTGTCAGTAATCATAGCTAATAACATAATTACTGTTTGAGCCAATGAGATAAGACCGTTAAGTAATCCACATAAAAAAGCATTAATTTTTGCTACTTCCTGATTGATTTTTTCTCCTATAAACGCTCCAATCCCAGAAATGACATCTAAGACATCCTTAAAGAATGATTTGAGTTTATTATATATATTTTTAATGCTTTCAGGGATATTATCTTCTATGAAATTCTTTAAATAGAAGACTACAGCAAAGAAAATATCGTCCGCTATTGTTGGGGTTGCTTTAACAACAGTTGAAACTATTGCCAGGGAAATTTCATCAAAATAATCTACAAAGTCTTTGAGCTTGTTAAATCCTTCACTTGCTATTTCAGAAGCATTCTGCATAGTTTTGTATTCTCTGGCAGAAATAGGAACAGGAATGATGGGCTTATATTTTGCTTCTTGTTTTTGAAATCCGCTTGTACCTACTTTATTTTGATAAGTACTGTACATCGGTAATACAAAATACTTCTCGTAATCATAATTTTCTTCCGTGAATTTCCAAGTTTCAACAGTTTCAATACCTCCTCTAAGCCAATCAGCCAATTGATTATTTAAAGAAAATACCTTTTTAAAGGCTTCGTTCAATTGGGTTTGTTCTGCAATTTCTAAATAGATTGCACCTTTCAAAAGAGTTTCGTTTATCTTTTTATCATCAGCAAGCTCTCTAACAAGATTGTCAAACCCACTTACAGTTATTGATTCTGTTGGAGTTACATATGTGGTATTTTGATTATTACTATAAATTCTGTTAAAGAAGTTTTTGGCATCTTTTCCCATTTTTACCCGACAGGCTGTGCCAAAAAAGTTACTTTTTTTAGGGTCATCTTCTTCATAGAAAACTTTAAATTGTTTCTCTTCTACACCCTCTTTTTCGTACCTATCAAACACTTCAACACCACTCTTACATAGTATGAAAGTATATTTTATGCGATCTGTTACTTTAGTTTCGGGGATTTTATCGAAATCTTCGGGAGGAACAACAAATGTTTCAAAAAACACACTGTTTTTTCCATAAGGGCTGTCAATGTCTCTGCTCAAGACGTAATTTAATCTTTGTATCATATCATTTGAATTTACTATGAGCCAAATGTAGATTCGGGTAACGACAGAACCTGACGTATTATATTTATTTTACTTGAGACTTCACCTCATAATATTGCTATTAGCAATATTTGTATTAAGAATTATTTGAAAAAAGCAATCCCTATATGTTATATGTCACAAAAGCATTATATTTGCAAAAAATTTATCCATAGTTGGTTCTACCAATAGGGTAACACTGATGAAAAATATTATTGATAAATCATTGTTTGCAGTTTTCTGCAGACCATCAAATTTTATATCATGCCGGATTTAAAAATACAAGAAGCGAAATTGCTTTTTAAGAAAATCCACTCTAACCCAAAAAGTTACGATTTACAAATCAATGAAGGCGGGATTACAGGCAGAGATGATAAAATCAGTTTCAGGCTTTACAGGACTGGAGAAAGGGTTGCTTTTGAAGTAACAATTGATGAACTTACTTTCACCAATACCACTGGAGAATGGAATAATGCACTGATCATGCTGGGAAATACGATCAAAAAATTAGAGAAAGAACAAGAAAATTTAAAAATAGAACAGGCAATAAATAAACTCAGAAAGTACCTATCAGAAGAAAATTAAAATTTTTAAAAATAAATTTGGTAGTTTAAAAAAAAGTTTATAGTTTTGCACTCACATTTAAACGATATGGCAAATCATAAATCAGCACTAAAGAGAATCAGACAAAACGAAACTAGAAGACTTCGTAACAGATATTACCACAAGACTGCTAGAACAGCTTTAAAAGCTTTAAGAAATGAAGAGAACAAAGCTGCTGCTACAGAACAATTGCCAAAAGTTATCGCTTTATTGGATAAATTAGCTAAGAAAAACATTATCCACAAAAACAAAGCAGCTAACTTGAAAAGCAAATTAACAAAGCACGTTAATAAATTAGCGTAACAATATAGCTGGCCCGTTCGTCTATCGGTTAGGACCTCAGATTTTCATTCTGGTAAGAGGGGTTCGATTCCCCTACGGGCTACTTACATCTTATAAGACCACTGTAACAACGGTGGTTTTATAAAGATTACTGTAGAAAAAGCTATATTAAAATAAATCTAACCGGCCCGTTCGTCTATCGGTTAGGACCTCAGATTTTCATTCTGGTAAGAGGGGTTCGATTCCCCTACGGGCTACAATAAGAGTTGACACTTATAAAAACAAAAGCTAACACATTACTTCGGTAATGGAAGATAGAGGGCCCGTTCGTCTATCGGTTAGGACCTCAGATTTTCATTCTGGTAAGAGGGGTTCGATTCCCCTACGGGCTACAAAAGGACTTTTTCGAAAGTCCTTTTTTTATTTCTATATACAGGATTCCGGTAATTTCTTTTCAACAAGATTAACAGATTTAAGCTTTCAACCGCACCTGGCTTTATCCAACTGAAACAATAATACATCAAACAAAAACATCTCACTGGTAAGATTTGTACATTATTTTCATTCCCAATGATGGAGTCATATTAAATTTCATCAAAAATATCACCATTTATGGAAATATTTTTTTTTACTTCTTCCATTAATCCTTACATTTGAATAAAACTATTCATTTTTAAAAAATATAACATGAAATTCAATTTATTTTCGGGAAGCCGATCCTCTTTAAAGGCCGGATTGATAGCTTTATTTTTATTTTCTACCAGCACAATGTCCTTGGCACAAAACAGAATTTATGCACACGCACAAAGCTCCGGAGTATTCGGAGTAGCCTGCCTGGGATGTCATATCGATAATCCCCTTAATGCCGTAGGAGATAACGAAGATGACTACTCAACAATGGTATTGGGAACAGCTCTGTTGGGAGGAATTCAGCAAACCCTGATTTTCCCTGACCTAAGATCTGACACAAGGCTGGTAGTAGGAATCGGAACAGACAACATACCATTATCTGTACAGTTGTTAAGCGGAGTAACGCTTGAAACAATGAATGGAGGTACATCCAATGATGATCGGAGAACAATTGATGTAAGCCTTCTTAAACTGGGCGCAACCCCAAACAGAGGTACAATAGAATTCAAACCTACAAAGCCTTATGATGGGATAAGAATCGGATTAACAGGCGGTGTTCTAAGCCTTGGCGGTGGTTTCAGAGTTTATTATGCTTACCAGGATCCATTGATGAATATCATGGCTCACAGTCAGAACGGACAGATTACTCTTGGTGGAAATGTTCCTGTAGAAGGTTCCGAAGTTATCCTGTACAATACTTCAGGAAAGGAAGTATTCCGTTCCAAGCTGACCTCAAATACATTTGAGCCGAAACAGCCGGAAGGTGTTTATATCATGAATGTACAAACGAAAGAAGGTAAAATCTATTCCAAAAAAATTGTAATCAAATAATTTAATTGATTACAGAATAAATGCAGTATACTTTTTTCAAGCTTGCCATATTTTTTACATTCATTTTCAAGCAACTACAAGCATTCACCCCATTAAATAATAATAAATCATTAATTGCAAATATCAATAAATTATTAACAAATCACATAATTATGAAATAAAATAAACAACATAATTATTTTATTTATAAATTTACAAAAAAAACTAAAATCCAAAATTTTCTACATATGAAAACTTATTTATTATTGAGCCAACGCACGATGAAAGCTGCAGTTTTGGCATCATTCCTATTTTTAACCAGCACAATGTCTTTTGCTCAGATCGTAAAAACCTACGCAAGCAGCCAGACCAATCAGGTGCTAGGAGTATGCCTGGGTTGTGGTGTATTGAATCCTCAGAATGCTGTAGGGAGCAACGAGAATGACTATTCTACTCTACAGGTTTCAGTGGGGCTTCTTGCAAGAACAGAACAGACATTGATTTTCCCAACTACCAATATTGCGAACAATACCAATAAACTTGTTCTTGCGATAGGTTCAAACGGAACTCCTCTATCTGCACAGCTATTGGGCGGGGTATCTATTGAAACATTTAATGGAGATGTTTCCAATAACGATTACACAAGTCTTGCCACAAAACTGATCACTCTTGGAAGCGGAGATCCAAGCAAAGGGGAAATAGAGATGACGATGAACATCCCTTTTGACCGCATTAAAATAAATGTGAATTCCGGATTATTGAATATCGGTGGAGAGCTTAGAGTATACTATGCTTACCAGTACAAAGATCCTTTCATCAATTTCATGGCTCACAGCCAGGATGGGCAGTTCACTCTTGACAAAAATGTTTCTGCAGAAGGTTCCGAAGTTACTTTAACCAATACTTCAGGGAAAGAAGTATTCCGTTCCAAGCTGACATCAAATACTTTTGATACCAAACAGCCACAAGGGGTATATATTATGAAACTTCAGACAAAAGAAGGAAAAACATACTCTAAAAAAGTGATTATCAAATAAAGAAGATATACAACAGAATGAACCCGGCAAGCTTTAAAAGCTTGCCGGGTTTTTTATATCATCCCCTATTGATTGGTCAATAAAAACCCCTGACCAAAATTGATCAGGGGTTAAAATAACAAGATTACTATCTGCAATAGTATTAGTTTTTGATTAATTTCTGCTGATATACCGCTTTATCGGTTACTGCTTTTACAATATAAATACCCTTTGGAAGTGCACTTACATTAATCTGACCATTGTTCAGCTGTACATTGATTACTCTGCCTGAAGCATCGTAAAGAGAAACATTCTGAATTTTCTCCTGCGTTTTAATCGTAAGAATATCTGTTACAGGATTTGGATAGATGCCAAACTCAAGCTTCTTAACCTCAGCAGTTGCTAATGTTGAAGCAGTACTGTTTACTGTAAGTGTTTTTTCAATCAATTTACCGTTTGAGTTAAAGCTGATCACAATATCAGATATACCTGAAACAAGCGGTGTCAGAACCAGCTCATCATTATTATTAATTACAGCAGAGACCGTGGTAGGATTGCTGTTTGATTTTACAGTTTTTACAACAGATACCGTCATATTATCGGCATCAGAAACTATTGATTTCAGATCAATTGTCGTTGTGTTTCCTGCAGTAACCTGTGAAGGGAAAACATTACTTACAACAGGAACTGAGTTATTGGTAAATACCGTCAGCGAAGGGAACCAATAGTAGTCGTTCAGAGTTTTTGTATTGATAAGGGTCCCGGTCATATCGTAGGTATGAACCCAGTTTTTCTGGTAGTGTGCTCCATATCCGCTTTCTGTGGTATTCAGAACCAACTCTCCGGTAACAGGGTTTACACGAAGAGCCGCTCCGTACGGAATTTGTTTAAACTGACCTGTTTGTCCTGGAATTGCAGCAAAGTTTTCGTTAAATGTTTTCGTTGTAACATCAAATCTCACAATCTGTGTTCCTGAGCTCCAGCTGCTTATTGAATTGATCCAATATAAAGCATTTTCTTTGTTACTTGCTGTGAATCTTCCGGCATTCCATGCGCCCCAGTCTCCGATATACTTTGTAGTTGGGATATTGTAGATCTGTGTTGCAAAAGTGGTAGGATTAATGCTGATCAGCTTCTGGTCCTGAATTCCCCATACACTTCCGTCTTTAGCCTGAACCACCGAGTAGAACCCTCCTGCAATAGTACTCACTATCGTATCGGTATTAGGATTAATCACTAAAATTCCTACTCCCTGTTTTACGGCAAAAACATATTGTGAAGTACGGATCATATTTCCGATCTGCCCATTTCCACCTGTTCCGGTAATTAAATTACCAACCTGTAAATTATCAATATTAAAAAGAACTATACCGGTAGAAGTACCGATATAACCTTTATGTTCGTTTACTCCTACAAATGACCTACCATCACCGCCTCCGATGTTATTAAAACCAGCAATTTTCTGCATGGTCTGTGCATTGGCTACAACCAATCTTCCTCCCGGAGTATATTGAGTATCTCCCCCATCAGCAGCCTGCTTTGATACGAAGTAAAATTTATCACCATAAATTGTTCCGTACTGTGTCGTTGCCCCGAAAGCCTGATTATTATTGGCATTACTGTACACACGGTAATTGATCTGGCCGTTATTATCAATGAAGTTTACAGAACCGTTGGTATGACCAAACCATTCTTCGTTCACCATAAAATATCCGTTGGTATAGTTTGTAGAAGCTACATATGGAGAAACCGGAGTCATGGTAGAAGAAACAGGTGTTTCATTAAATCCTACATTGAAATTCCATACATCCCAGGAACCATTTTGCAATGCACGTGAGGAAGCTCCAACACTGGAATATCCGAAATCTGCATCCGTCGGATTCTTTACCCAGTACGCCCAATATCCGTTCACGGTCCAACCTGACTGCCAGTGATCGTTCGCAGCATCTACAATGGTGTAGCTGTCGAAATCATAAGCAGTTGTATTCACAAAACCATTGACCGGATATAACGGATAAGTGGTATTTCCGCTTTTGATCAGGGCATTGGTCCCCTGACCGTTCAGATCAAATCCAATCCCTCCGACTGCTGATCCAAATTGTGTTCCCTGATAAAGCAACGTATATAATCTGTGGTCTGCTTTAGCAATAGCTTTCAGCATGTCTTCTCCGGTAGCACTTCCGTTCCATTTGAATCCCCAAACCATCGCATCAGGATTTTTACCGTCGTTCCACTGTACTACAAAAGCAGCCTGATTGGTTCCCGACCCTACCCAATACTGAATATCAGCAAAACTGATGGTAGTGGTATTAAGCTTGCTGATCCCTGAAATATCATTTCTGGGTACGCCCTGAACTTTTATCTGTGCATTCGATACGCATGCGAACAGAAAAAGCATCATAAAAAGATAAAACTTTTTCATTTTTTATTAATTTAAATAGATTGTATTATTATTTGAAATGTAAATCGTAAGCTCCTGCCACTTCTGTAGAAACTTCTCCCAGCCATCCTGCTTCCTGATTAACTCCCGTATATATTTTCATAAAGTCTACTCCCGGAAGTTTCACGTATTTCCCACTTCTGTCTACCGCCCAGGAAATATCGATATTGGAGGCTTCATCATTATTCGGAGCATTGTCTGCATATCCGAACTCATATGATTTTCCTACCCAATAGGATCCGTCACCGTTCTGATCATAAAAATTATTGGCGAGTCTTGTTCCCGAAAAGCCGTAAGAACTCTCGGTAAACCATAAGGGATAGTAACTTTGTACGTGAAATGTATTTTTTGTTTTAAACCCCTGATTTCCGAGGTTGTCACTCCACTTGATATATTCCACATCGGTCTGCCAGAATTCAGTTCCGGCTACAGGTGTTTTATTTTCGTCAGGCTTAAAATAAGTTATGCTGTAATCTTTTACGGTAGCATTTTTAAAATATTCACTGCCTGCAATTTCGTACCATTCATCATTATCCGGCTTTCCATTTTTATTTCTGTCGTAGGCAACCATAATAATTCCCGGTTCGCAAGATCCTGAACGTTGATCCGCAGCATCATTTCCAAAGAATGCATTTCCCAGTACTTTAAAATCACGTCCATTCAGATTGGGAATCGTATGATCAAAACCGAACACTACATATCCTCCATATCCTCCCAGGCTGATCATGGTCGAATTACCTCCCACCAAAGATTCATTGGCTTTCTGAAGCATATTCGCGGTAGTATTTCCTGGTAGATATTCCGGAATTTCGTTCATAAACTGCCCTACGGCAGGACGGAACTCCAGTACTTTGGAAATGTATCTGGTATAAGGTGTTTTTTCCTTGGTTACAATTATTTTAGAATGAAAAACCTGCTCGTTTCCTTTATTCCTGATCTTTAAAGTCAAAGGATAAGCATCTGCAGTAGGACTGATGAATTCAAGTTCTGAATTCTGAGAGATAATAGAGTCATTAATACTCCATGTAACCGATCCTGAAGCATTGGTAGGAATACTCAAAACCTTTAAACGTTCAATAGTATAGGAATCATCAAGTCCATTAAATGTAAATTCATTTTCATCATCATGTTTACAGGCAATCGCTCCTAAAAGGAAAAAGGATAAAAGCCCGGTTTTTAAATAAGTAAAGGTATTTCTGTTCATGTCTTAAGGTTGGTTATTTATATAAAAAAGCGAAGTGGGCAGGGATATTTCCGCCTTCCGTTTTCCATTTAAAGTGTCCGTTTTTATCAAAGCAATACACAAATCCCATGGATACATAATTTCTGGCATCTGTCATGTAGATATCTTCTGTGATTGGGTTTACGGCAATGCCGTAAGGGGTTTTAATGGCATCTTCATATTCTTTGTCAAAAATTCTGTTGGCTATGATCTGTTCTGTTTTTACATCAATGATTCCAAATGTCTTTTTATAGCTGTGGGTATTGTAGTTGAATTCATTTCCATAGAAATAGAGTTTATCATTTACGATTGTCATTTCACTCACGGAGAGATGAAAATCTTTCTTGACTGTTCCCGTGGCTGCATCTATGAGATAAAGACTGGAAGGAACATTATAATAATCTCCTCTTGAGGTTACATAGAGATCACCGTAATTATCTTTTTTAATGTGATGAAGA
This sequence comes from Chryseobacterium sp. NRRL B-14798, assembly GCF_050470705.1. Classification (NCBI taxonomy): domain Bacteria; kingdom Pseudomonadati; phylum Bacteroidota; class Flavobacteriia; order Flavobacteriales; family Weeksellaceae; genus Chryseobacterium; species Chryseobacterium sp. NRRL B-14798. Next base: position 4,751,938 of record NZ_JBFLUL010000005.1, read on the forward strand.
TTGATGGCAACATTTATTTTTTTGAGTTCGGTAAAAGTATTCAGATCAATTACCGAAACAGTATTGTCATAATCGGGAGCTTTATATCCTCCGGAATTGGCAACAAATAAGGTATTTCCCACAATTTCTATTTCTTCGGGCTGATATCCTACCACTACCTCACGCTGGATGGAAAGAGAAGCCGTATCAATTTCCACTACTTTCCCCTTCGGTGCTTTCGGGTTAATCGCTACAGGTCCGGCGTAGCTGCTGGCATAAGCTTTTCCGTTTTTGAAAGCAAGGTATCGGCAGTTTTGTAATGGAATAGAAGTAATACGTTTAGCCGTTTTAGCATCCAGCACTTCAATTTTATTGGAAACATTGACTACGATATAGAGCTTGCTTCCATAAACTTTGATATCATTTCCTACATCCCCCAACTCTTTTACGACATTGGGATTGATTTCTGCGTAGATATTCCGGTAATAGGTTCCTTTGGTGTAATCAAAAAAATCAAGGGTACATTTATTACTCCCCATATTCCCTTCATTAAGCATATAGAAGCCTTTTATTGCTGTATTTTCTGAAGGAAGCCCTTCTACCACTTCCTGGCGGACAATAATTTCATCTGTACGGCATGAAGTAAGAAAAGCTAATACAAGAAATAAAAAATAAAAGTTTAGTTTTCTCATAGGGTGAAGTTTAGAATAAGTTTAAAGTTTCTTCCAGGCATCGGATAATTGAGGACAACATCATAGTATTGATTGAAAATATTATTCATCTCAAGGCTTATTTTAAACTGATGATTCGCCCAGTTGAATTTTTTCTGAACAGACAAATCGTGAGTATACCAGGGCTGCACATAATTGTATTGAATGTTATCCTGATTCACGTCATATCTTTCTCCTACGTACATTGCACTGTAATTGAAACTCCAGTCTTTATAATCCGCCATAAGACTGAAAGATCCACTATGCCATGGGGTATAAGGGATCTGATTGCGGTAAAAAGTATCTTCAGGATCACTCATGTCTCTTGCACTTTGATAAGTGTAGGAAAGCAACGGTCTAAGAGTAACTTTTCCCCATTGAAGTTCTGTCTGCACATTCACATCTGCACCAATGATTTCAACCAATCCAAGGTTCATCATCAGCCAGCGGAACATGCTTCCGTTCGGAGCTGCCACAATTTTATCCTGTACTTTATTGTAGTAACCGTCTACTTTAGCATAAAATGTTTTAAAGAAACGGTTGTTATAATTCTTCTGATAAGTAAATCCTACATCATATTGATTGGTGAATTCCGGTTTCAGGTAGGTATTTCCGATATTGGTATAATACAAATCATTGAAGGTTGGAAGTCTGAAAATTCTTTTATAGAAAGCCCTTAGAGTAAGCTCCGGAATTTTTTCCGGCTGATAGCTCATAAACACCGCAGGTGTCCACTCTCTGGCATCTCCCGGTCTTTTATTTTTTCTTACTTCTTCAAAAGTAAAGGTTCCTAAAAGGCTTCCCATAATTTTGAATCTGTTCCACTGATAGGTTGTTGCCAATGCTACCAATGTAGTGTAGCGGGTAGGATAAGAAAAGTTATCCAGATTCGCGTCCAGATTATTGTACTGAAAATCTCCACTCAGGCTGACATCCCAATTGGGAGTGATTGAGTAAATATTGGAAGAGGAAAGATAAAGTTCCCTTTGGATATAGGTGTTATCGGTATAAATAATAGACTGCGAACGAACTGTGTCCATGAAATGGGTATAATCGTAGGCAAATTTTGCCTTAAGCTGTGTTTCAAATTTCGGGAACAGTTTTTTTCTCAGATTAGCCTGTACAAAATAATTCTCATCGGAAAGTCTCGCTCCTCTTCCTTCAAAGCGCCCGTTAACAATGGGTGCCGGCATTCCGCGGTTTGAAATATAACCGTAGCCACGGATATTCCAGCTTCCGTTATTTAAAGTTCCGTTGAGAGAAGTTTCAAAACGTTTTGCTTTGATATCTGAGTCCTGTCTTTTTGCAATGGTATCATAGGCCTGTTGCCCATCAGGGTATTTCTTCGCATACCGAAATCTGTAAATTCCGTCACTCTGCATAAATTCGCCACTGAAGCTGGCAGAAACCTTGTCTGAAATCTTCTGTTCCAACCGGAATGAAGGATTAAAGAGATCAATAGATGCACTTTTTGCTCTTATCACCAAATTGGTTTTTCTATTTCCTTTAAATACGGGTGTTTTAGGCTGTAAATAGATAGACCCCGAAGAGCCAAAGTCCTTTGCTGGCTGAAAAATTTCACTTTTCTGTCCGTTATACAACGATATTTCTTCCAGATCATCCAAAGAGTACCTTCCCAGATCTACCAGTCCGTTTTGAGCATTTCCTAATTGAATTCCATCATAAAAAACCCCTACATGCTGGCTTCCCATACTTCGGATATTAATGGTTTTCAAACCACCCAATCCGCCGTAGTCTTTAATCTGAACGCCTGAAAAATACCGCAGTGCATCTGCAACGGAATGACTGTTCAGTCTTTCCAGCTGTTCTCCCTGCAGCGTTTGTGCCGGAAGGATTTCTTTAAAATTCTTTTTATAAAGATTGATTCCTTTAATGGTCTCTTCCTGAAGACTGTCTTTTTTCTTAGTTTGGGAAAACACAAGTTGAGATGTTAACACTAATATTGTGAAAACAGCTTTATGAATTGCAGAAGTAGTTAGTTTTGCCGCCATTAGCTCATTTAGGGTAATGAAGACGCTAATGGGTATAAGAATACAACGACAAAGCACAGCTGTCACTGCACAGAATCATTGATGTCCTAAGCTTTATTCCACGAAAGCGTCAAACGATTATTGTCTGGCAGGTCTTCTGACTTACTCCATTTTTGAAATCCTTCCCATTAAAAAACAGTGGATATATTCTTCAAAAACTTTGGTGTGGAGCTTACAGCAGCGGGTCTGTCCCGGATTTTCACCGGATTCCCTTTTAAGAGCTTTTTACGGCTCACCAAATTCCGGCAAAGATAGATAATTATTCCTAATCCCCAACTAAAATCATGATTTATAAACAATTAAAGCTCCCGAAGGAGCTTTAATATGATTTCAACAAGGGTTTCTTTTTAAATTCCAATATTCAGAAAAATATTGAATCTTGATTGAGCTTCAATATCTCCTCCCGCCAGATGAGTGTACATGGGAAGCATGATTTCACTTCCCAGGCTCAGCTTTTTGTAAGAGGCTTCAAATCCCAGTTTTCCGTACAAAGCACTTCCTGCAGTGTTCGGCAGTGCCTCATCAAACTGTTTGTTCTGAGCGTAGACTTCACCCTGAACTCCAGTTTTTACAGAGAATATAGATTTTTCATTTCCTGCAACCTGATAAAAACCTGTTGCTGCATAGTTCCATTGGTTTCCAAAACGGTAATTTTTCCTGTTCTCTGTTTTAATGGTGTAATCTGTATTGACCAGTACGGCTACTTTATTTTTCTGAAATTTATAATTCAAAGCCGCCTGATAATCCCAGCTTCCGGTTCCCAGCTGAAAGCTTGGGTTGACACCGGATGCTCCTTTTTCATCAAACTTGCCAAGTGGAATTTTCACTCCCAAACCTCCACTCAGATGATGAAAATTATCTTTAGAGCTCATCAGCTGGTAAATCCCCATCAGATTCAGATCTCCTATACCGTTGATTTTAATATCTCCCTGCATCGTTTTCTTTTCATGAAAATGAAATGGAAGGCTCGCATACACACTCAGCTTTTTAGTCAATGGAATTTTCCCCCACAGCTGCAACGTATTGAAATACTGATCCTGGGTAAGATCTTTTACAAATAAGTTCTCTTTGGCTTTGTAATGCTGGGCGAAGTACTTAATTCCGACAAACTGTGGATTCAACAATGACTCAAAGCCGGAAGATCCATTTCCTGCAGCACAGCCGCACGCATCACAATCATCATCAAAATCGAATCTGTTAAGCGTTTCGGGAGCAACATAAGCACTGTCTCTGATGGTTTTTGCCTGATACTGATTCAACAGGATCAAACTTACTATCAATATAATCTTCTTCATGTTTTTTATAAATTATTCTGCAAATTTTGGATTGGATATAAAACTTTTATCCGATAATGTTTTCAGGAACGCAATGATGGATTGTTTTTCCTGGCTGTTCATAGCAATTCCTATGTGACCATTCTGTTTAAGCTGTGGATCAAGATTAACATTATCTTCCACCTGATCCGAATAGAAATTAAGTACCGCATCTAATGTATAAAACCTTCCGTCATGCATATAAGGTGCGGTATATTCTACATTTCTCAGACTCGGAACACGGAATTTCATCCAATCTACCTGATTCAGGCTCACTCTGTATCTACCTGCATCCTTGAATTCTGTATTGTAATACATTCCGGTATTTCTGAAACTCTCATCCGTAAACAGCTCTCCGCTATGACAGGAAGCACATTTCTGATTGAATAATGTCATTCCCTGGGATTCTATTGAAGTCAACTGTTCTTTTCCCTGTCTGAACCGGTCATATTTTGAATCTGCAGAAATTAAAGAAGCCATAAACTGTGATAATGCTTTTAAAATTCTTTCGCCGGTAATGGTTTCGTCTCCATAAGCTTCTCTGAACAGTTTTTTATACTTCTGATCATCTTTTATTTTTGAAATGGCTTCCGGTATGGAACTGTCCATTTCATTCACATCAGTAATCGGGCTGATGGGCTGCTCATTCAGATTGTGAATCACTCCGTCCCACATATATCTTTTCAAAAAAGCCATATTCTGGATGGGCGGTGCATTCCTGATTCCGATTCTGTCGTCTACCCCATGGCTCACCGTATGACCATGATGAGTAAAAGCATTTTCCTGAATATGGCAAAAACCGCATGAAATGGTATTATTTCTTGAAAGCCTGCCTTCATAGAATAATTTTCGTCCCAGCTCCACTCCATTTTTGGTCACCGGATTAATGGATGTATCAAAAGTCATTTCCGGAAAATAAGAAGGAAACTCCAGATTGTAGGCTTCATCTTTTTCCAATGGCTGAATCACCTCATCAGAACATGAAATGCAACTCAATACAAATACAAGCAGAACCAGTATCGTTTTAACAAAAAAATTAATCATTGTGAACATGGTCTACTTTAAACATTTTTGTAAGATTGTTGGTAACGTCTACCAGGTGCTGGTTGGACCCCATCAGCATATCATTGGATGTGGTAAGAGTCAGTGCCTTATCTCCGCTCAGAAATTGGTTCAGGTCTGCAAGAATATGAACAGAAGGACGGATTTGTCCTGTTACTCTGGCCGTTGTTGGAAGATTCAATGTAATTTCGCGATAAAGATCCGGTGTATTGTTGGCTGCAGTATTTCCCATATTTCCTGTGTGATTCATGAATTCTTTAGAAGGAGAATCTGTACCATATTTTCCTTCCAGTTTTACAAATACATAACCGGCAGCCCATGACCAGGACATTCCCTTCTGCTTGGCTTTTGTCCAGAATTCAGCCTGTCCGTCCTGTCCCAGTAGATATGCTTTCTGGCTGACACCCAATCCGAATCTTATTTTTTTATAATTGTTTTTCGGAACGCCATCCAGATTAAGATAAACAATTCCGGCTACAGCATCTGCCTGATCTACGATAAAAGCACCTTTGTCAGGATTATTTTCGTTGTATTTAAATTCGTTTCCGTTTTCATCTATCAATGCGATATTACTGATGACGTATTTCAAAGCAGAAAAGTTATGTTTCTGTCCGTTAGCAGAAGTCTGAACCGTCTGATTTAGAACGATATCTCCCACATTGTTAAATCCGTTTTCAAATTTGATCTGAAGTTTTCCAGGCGTAGTATCCTGTGGGTTGTCATCATCCCTGCTGCTTCCGCAGGCTGTAAAAGAGAATACAGTAAAGGCAATAAAGAATAGTGATAAAAATTGAGAAATTTTCATTGTTGATTTTTTAAGTTGAATTAATTTGAATGGCTGTAACAGCATCGTTTTTTTACCACAAAAGGCACAAAAGTTCTTACACTTAAGTTTATTAAGTGATACGTATTATGTTCAGAAGAGCACTTAAACTTTTTAAAAATCTTTGATTTTTAATTGAGTAAGCTTTTGTGACTTTTTTGGTTGAATAGTGATAGTTTAACTTAAAAAACCGGTGGTTTGAAAATATGGGTAAGAAACAGAAAAGAATAGGCTGTTTCGTAAGTGAAATTGAAACTGAAAAACTGACGTCTTTCAGTAGTGTTGATCGTTGTAGTTTCAGGAAGAATATAGGTATCAAGAATTTTCTGTCCTGAGTTTTTTATTTTTTGAAAAGGTGAAGATTCTGAATCATTGGCTTTGGCGAGCTCTTTACTCAGGTAACATTTTCCGTTACAGTGAACCTCCGGCCTGGTTTTATTGATACAGAGAACTTTAACGATATAATCATAATTTACAGCATACTCTACCACGGGCACTAAAGGTCTTAGCACCATATAGAAGGTAAAAAGTATGCTGTACAATATTTTCATCAGATTATTTCTTGCTTACCGCTTCATCATATCTTCTGCTGATTTCTTTCCAGTTCGTAACATTCCAGATAGCGGTAAGATAATCTGCTCTTTTATTCTGATATTTTAAATAATAAGCATGCTCCCATACATCAATGCCGAAGATCGGAGTTCCTTTTTCTTCTACAACATCCATCAAAGGATTGTCCTGATTAGGAGTAGAGGAAACAAACAGTTTTCCATCTTTCCCTACAGAAAGCCAGGCCCATCCTGAACCAAAACGGTCTGCACCTGCCTTAGACATTTTTTCCTTAAAAGCATCCATACTTCCGAAAGTTTCAGTGATAGCTTTTGCTAATTTTGCTGAAGGCTGGGTATTTTTCTGAGGAGTAAGAACCGTCCAGAACAATTCGTGGTTGTAATGTCCTCCTGCATTATTTCTTACTGCAGCAGGCAATTTTGAAACATTGGAAAGAATCTGAAACAAAGTTTCTTTTTCCTGTGGAGTTCCAGCAATGGCTTTATTCAAGTTAGCAGCATATGCTGCACCGTGTTTTGAATAATGAATTTCCATCGTTTGGGCATCAATATTTCCTTCCAAAGCATTATAAGCATAAGGAAGAGGCGTCTGCGAAAACTGAGCCATTGTAAATTGGGCTGCGAAAACTGCAGTTATAGCAGCTATTTTCAAAATCTTCATAATTTTTTTGTTTATGGTTGAACAATGTTTTCTTTTTAAGTGGGAGGTCGGTGATCGATGCTGGAAGTAATTGATGTTATAGCCTAACTTTTTCAACTTCTATTTCCTTTTACAGCCATCTCAAAAAACTGCTAGAGCTTCATAGTCTGGAATAACTTCCAGTTTCAGACATCCGGCTTCCCCCCTTCCCTATTTCAATAATTTTTTAATATCCTCAATAAGAATTTCTCTATCTGGGTGATATTTTCCTGTCAGCATAGGTGTTTTACCTTCCGGATCTCCATAATTCAGTCCTGAATAATAGAGAATAGGCATATTTTCCTTGTTGTATCTGCAACGGATATTCCCCTCCTGATCTACCAGCGCAATCATTCCGCTGTGGTTCAGGCTTTCTCCTTCATCTTCTTTATCACCTACGTAGATATTAAACTGATCCGCAAGTTTTCCAATATAGGTACGGTCTCCGGTCAGGAAGTGCCAGTTCGGAGATTTTGCACCAATTCTTTGGGCATGTTCTTTCAATGCTGCTGGTGTATCGTTTTCCGGATCAATACTGATGGAGATAATGCCAAAGTTGGGATCATTAATCTGGTTCTGAATCGCTTTCATATTGGTATTCATCACCGGGCATATGGTAGGACATTTGCTGAAGAAAAATTCTACGAGATATACTTTTCCCAGCATATCTTTATTGGTAACTTTTTTACTGTTCTGATCTGTAAGTTCAAAGTCCGGAACTTTCATCACAGTATAAAGGTTCTTTTTAAAATACCCCATTCCCACACCTATTCCCAGGAAAAGCAATGCAAATACCGCAATGGGTATGATCACTTTACTTTTATTTGCGGTCTTTTTATTTTTGGGCATATCTTTCAGGACTTTTTTTGAATTCACCTTTGCAGGAGACACTGCAAAAACCGTACGTTTTATTTTTATACACAGCAGTATCTTTTATAGATCCGGCAGTTTTCATGTGGCAGACAGGATCTTCTTCGTTCACTACCTGTACATTTTCTATTTTCTTCCCCGAGGAGTCCATGTGGCTTGCATGCTTTACCTGAGGAGTTTCCTTGGCACACGACAGTAATGATACTGATAGCAAGGCAGTCAAAATTATAGGAGATTTCATTTTAATGTTAAATTGAAATTAATAATGTTAAATAAAGTTATGATACCATATACAAGTCTGAAAAAAGCACAACAATTCTCAAGAAGAACTGATGTATTTCTTATTGCTTACAATGGTTCATTTGAATTATCGAATGCATCTTTAATGGTTTACTAATGAAAGCTTTATAAAGTTCCATCTTACAAACTAAAAATATAGTTTATAATAAAAATTAAACCAACGGAGGATGGAAAATCCTTGAAAAATATTCTGAAGAATGAGAATTAAAATAACTTGAATCGGGAATTTCAGAAAGTGATTCCGAATTCAAATGAGCGGAGAAGGAAAGGATATCGTGAGAAATAAAAACATCTAATCCAGCAATCTTTATGGTTTGGGAGCTGTTGGACTGTTTTTCTGTTTTAGCCAGCTCTTTTTCCACGTAGCATTTTCCTTTACAGGTTGACTGTGGTACATTTCTCTTCTCACAAAGGTTTTTCACAATATAATCATAATTCACGGCATAATTTACCAATGGCAAAACAGGACGTAATGCAACGGTAAAAATGATGAATATGGAAATGAATAACCTCACCGATTTTGTTCTCTGTTACAAATATACTACTTCAAAACTGTTTTATAACAGATTTATGATGAATGTCATTATGCTTATCTACTGTTACCTATAAAAATCACAAAACTGTGCCTGTCACCGGAATAATTTTATCCCGAACTTTGAGTAAGACTTTAGACCTAAATAAAAATTTAGTTCTTTATATACAATTTAATCTTGTTGATAAAAGCTTTGCTGATGTTTTTGGCAGAGCTTTTTTATATTCTTTGTTTTGTTGGAAATCGCAAAGTCTCAAGTTCTTTTTAAAATGCTTACTGTTTTAAGACGCAAGGATTTTATCTGCGATAATTTAATAAGACTAATAATGATTCTGAATGAGACTAATCATTAAAACATCATCTTGCTGAAAATCTTTGATTTTCTTGCGTCCTTAAAAACACCACAATTTTAATCTTCTTTGCGCCTTTGCGCTCATCCAACAAAAAAAATCTATTATCTTTTCTAAATTAAGTTTTGGTATGGTGTGATGTTGGAAACGCAAAGGCGCAAGTTTTTAATGTTTACTGTTTTTTAAGGCGCAAGGATTTTATCTGCGATAAAATTTAATAAAGCTGATAATGATTCTGAATGAGACTAATTATTAAGACATCATCTTGCTGAAAATCTTTGATTTTCTTGCGTCCTTAAAAACACCACAATTTTAATCTTCTTTGCGCCTTTGCGCTCATCCAACAAAAAAAATCTATTATCTTTTCTAAATTAAGTTTTGGTATGGTGTGATGTTGGAAACGCAAAGGCGCAAGTTTTTAATGTTTACTGTTTTTTAAGGCGCAAGGATTTTATCTCCGATAAAATTTAATAAAGCTGATAATGATTCTGAATGAGACTAATCATTAAGACATCATCTTGCTGAAAATCTTTGATTTTCTTGCGTCCTTAAAAACACCACAATTTTAATCTTCTTTGCGCCTTTGCGCTCATCCAACAAAAAATATTATCTTTTCTAAATTAAGTTTTGGTATGGTGTGATGTTGGAAACGCAAAGACGCAAGTTTTTAATGTTTACTGTTTTTTAAGGCGCAAGGATTTTATCTCCGATAAAATTTAAAAACAAAAGCCCTACTGAGATTCAGCAGAGCTTTTATTGAATATAATTGAGTTGTGTTTATTATTTGCTTGTTAAAATTTCATTCTTTGGATTCTCACCGCATTTAAAATAGCCAGCAATGCTACTCCTACATCGGCAAACACAGCTTCCCACATGGTTGCCAATCCACCGGCTCCCAGGATGAGAACAACAGCTTTTACAGCAAAGGCAAGGACAATATTCTGCCAAACGATCTTTTTAGTTTGTTTTCCGATATTGATGGCCATTGGGATCTTACTTGGTTTATCATCCTGAATTACTACATCTGCAGTTTCAATGGTGGCATCACTTCCCAAGCCTCCCATTGCAATTCCAACATCGCTTAAAGCCACTACAGGCGCATCATTCACTCCGTCTCCTACGAAAGCTACCGTCTGGTTTCTGGCTTTGATTTCTTTAACCTTGTTTACTTTGTCTTCAGGCAACAGATCCCCGAATGCATTGTCGATACCCAGTTGATCTGCTACATATTTCACAACGGTACTTTTATCACCGCTCAGCATTGTTGCCTTCACATTCATTTTATGCAGCTTGTCTACGGTTTCCATAGCATCTTCTTTGATGCTGTCTGCAATAGTGATATAGCCTGCAAACTTTTTATCATAAGCCACCGCAATTACCGTATATACAATATTGGAGTGGTTAAGATCATAAGGGATGTTGAACTTATCCATCAGCTTAAAGTTCCCAACCAGAAGTTCTTTTCCGTTAATAGTCGCTTTCAATCCGTGACCAGCTATCTCTTCTACATTTTCCAAAGGAATGCTGTGATTGATTTCTCCAACATAATTGTGTATTGCAGTTGCCACCGGATGGGTACTTTTACTTTCGAGAACATTAACCAGTTGAAGGATTTCTTCTTTGTTAAATTCAGGGCTTATGCTTACTTCCTGAACTTTGAATACGCCTTCTGTCATGGTCCCGGTTTTGTCCATTACTACATTCTGAATCTCTGCAATACTGTCCAGGAAATTACTTCCTTTGAATAAGATTCCGTTTCGGCTAGCAGCACCAATTCCTCCGAAATATCCTAATGGAATGGAAATAACAAGGGCGCAAGGACAGGAAATAACAAGGAATATCAATGCTCTGTACAGCCAGTCTCTGAACTGATAATCGCTCACGAAGAAATAGGGCAGTAAACAGATTCCAATGGCAAGAAATACCACGATGGGCGTGTATACTTTCGCAAATTTTCTGATGAACAATTCTGTCGGTGCTTTTTGGGCTGTGGCATTCTGAACTAATTCCAGGATTTTGCTCAGTTTACTGTCTTCATAAGCTGTATTTACTTTTACCAGAGCAATACTGTTCATATTGATCATTCCGGCAAGGACTATTTCTCCTTTATTTTTGGTATCGGGTTTACTTTCTCCCGTTAAAGCTGCTGTGTTGAATGAAGCCGAATCTGAAAGCAATTCCCCATCCAGCGCCAGTTTTTCACCGGGTTTCAGCTGTATGACGTCTCCAATTTTAGCTTCTTTGGCCTTCATAGTCTTGGGCTGATTATTTTCCATAACCGTTACCTCGTCAGGACGCTGATCCAATAATGCTTTTATATTTCCTTTGGCTCTGGTAACCGCCATAGACTGGAATACTTCTCCTACCGCATAAAACAGCATTACCGCTACTCCTTCAGGATATTCTCCTATGGCAAAAGCACCAATGGTTGCAATGCCCATCAGAAAGAATTCTGAGAACACATCTCCTTTGATGATGCTTTTATACGCATCTTTCAATACCGGAAATCCTACAGGAATATATGCAGCCAGGAACCATACCAACCGTACCCAGCCTGTAAACCATGCAGGTTTTATATAGTTATCAAAGGCAATTCCCAATAATAAGATGATAAAGGATATAATGGCCGGCAGAAACATCTGAAAGACCGTCTGATCTCCGGAGTCATGAGAGTGATCATGTCCGTCATGGTCATGTCCGTCTCCTTCTGCGTGATGATGTTGGTGTCCTTTTGTATCTGTTTTTTCCGGGGTTGTACTACAGCATTTTTCCATAACTGAATATTTTTATACAAATGTAAAGATGAGACTGATGCAATGCTATTGCAAACTTTCAAGACAGTTTTCGCAGATTCCTTTGGCAAAGAGTCTTATTTCGTCAATCCTGAAATTGGTCTGGATATTTTCAGGGAAAGAAATATCTTCTTTGCAGGTAGTCTGCTTGCATATTTTACAATAGAAATGCAGATGCCAGTCTTTATGTGTTTTTTCATCACAATCATCTTCGCACAGTTTGTATTTTGTGGTTGTATTTTCCTGAATGCTGTGAACAATTCCTTTTTCTTCAAAGGTTTTCAAGGTTCTGTAGATGGTGATTCTGTCAGCATTTTCAAAATGATTTTCTATTTCAGAAAGGGATAAAGCCGCTTCCTGAGAGCTTAAAAAATCATATACCAAAATCCTCATACTGGTGGGTTTAGTATTTTTATCAATGAGTTTGTGTTCTATATCTTTTTTCATTGTACGCATTTAATGGTTACAGATGGGCTTCAGTTTCTTCATAGTCTTCTTCTTCGATCTGAAAAGTGGTATGACTGATTTTAAAATTAGCCATCGTTGTATCTGTCAATGTTTTTAATAATTGATTCCGGGAATACCCGTTTTCTTTTACAACGTGTACGCTCATCGCATTGACACTGGATGTTAGCGACCAGACATGCAGATCATGGATACCTTTCACTCCCGGAGTGCTCTCCAATGATTGGCGAAGTGCATGAATATCCACATCTTTAGGGGTTCCTTCCAGCAAAACATTAATGGCTTCTTTCAACAGTCTCCATGTTCTTGGGAAGATCAGCAGTCCGATTGCTGCTGATATCAACGGGTCGGCGTAGTACCAGCCTGTGGTCAGCATAATTACTCCGGCTATCATTACTCCTACTGAAGTAAGCATATCTGAAAGAACTTCAAAGTACGCACCTTTCATATTGAGACTGCCTTCTGAATCTTTTCTTAAAATCATCATTCCGATAATATTAACGATCAATCCGATTCCGGATACAATCAGCATGGATTTACTTTGAACTTCCGGCGGGTTCTGAAAACGCTGATAGGCTTCAAACAAAACATAGATTGAAATTCCTAGTAAAACCACAGCATTCACTACTGCTGCCAGTATTTCTGTTCTATAATAACCGTATGTTCTGGATGGATCTGCTTTTCTTTCTCCTATTTTAATGGCAATAAATGCCAGCAATAATCCTACCACGTCGGTCAGCATATGGGCTGCATCCGCTAATAGTGCAAGACTATTGGTAATGATTCCTCCTATTACCTCAGCGATAAGATAGGTTCCGCTAAGGCAGAGAACAATCAGGAGGTTCTTTTTATGTCTGCTTCCTGCAGAAACGGTTTGTGTTGGTGTACTTTCCATATTGTGTATGGTTTAATTACATTTCATAATAAGATGTATTTTCTTTTTTTGGGGGAACATTCTGCTCACCAATCATCTGTCTGATATTGATTTCTATAGTCTGTGCCAGAGAGGTCATTGGAGTATCAACAGGACCATTTTCAAACGGATCCTGCATAATGATGGATGTTTTTTCAATAGCAATGAATGTCACCGGAACCAGGAAAGTGATTGCAATTTCTACCAACAGCTGTGAATCATCAAGCCCAAACGGAAGAATGGCTGCAAAAACATAGATCAGAATATGAACCAAAACACTGTAAGACCGTGGAAAAACGGTATTCTTCAGTCTTTCGCATTTTCCCATACTGTCGCAGAGTCTTGTGATGATATCATTCAGCTGCATTTGCTGGAAATCCGTCAATCCTTTGGATGCTGCCATTTCTTTCAGCTGTCTTGAATGTTCATCCAGAATAGCATTGGGAATATTGACAGCGTTGATCTGATGTTTATCCAGATACTGCTGAACTTTTTCAGAAAACGGAAGCTTTCTCAGAGATTCTCCAAGGGCATAGGTCCAGATGATCTGTCTTTCGGCAAAACCTTTTATTGCTTTATCATCTCCGGCAGGCATAAACTGAATGATCAGTCTCACAAAAGTCCGGGAATCATTTACGATAGCACCCCATACTGTTCTGGCCTCCCACCATCTTTCATAAGATTGGGAAGTCCGGAATGCCAGCAACAATGACACCGCAGTTCCCAGCAATGCAGGGATATTTAAGGGCAGTGATATTTTGCGAAACCATGGCAATTCGTCCAGAAGACCAATGGCAATAGCAAATATTCCGATGAACAGAATTTGGGTTTTTATTTCACGGATGAAATACCAGACTGATATTTTTTTGTTTAGTAACATAATCAGGTCATTTATTAAAAATTCGGTGAGATACTCTTTACTTTTTTTCTGCCGTTTCTATTCAATAAAAATTCCGTAAACAGCTCTAATTTAAGGATTAAAATCGACATTTTACTGGTTCCGGCTGCTTTCATTAATGTTCGTGTTCTCCGGAATTCACCAGTTTTGCATTCACGAAAAAGGCTCCTTTCACTACTATTTTTGCATTGTCAGGAATATTTCCAACCGGAGTTATCGCTGTATAGCCCATATCCGACGTTCCTTTCACCACTTCTATTTTCTCAAAGTTTAAGGTTTTCGGATGAGGTTTCCCTTTTTCTTCATGTTCTTCTTCCACCTTTTTATCAGTCTGAATAAACACGTAATATTTCCCGTCTGCTTCTACAATGGCTTCTGTAGATAATGCCGGGGTTGTGCTTTTATCAAGACTTACAATTCCGGTGATATTCATTCCGTCAATCAGACCAGATTTGTTTCCGATCACTTCACAATGCATAGAGATGGTTTTACTTTCGTTTTCAAAAGAAGATCCTATGCTGTAAATTCTTGCATCGTATTCAGTTTCCGGATTGTTCGTCAGTTTAAAATGAACAATCTGCCCTACTCTCATTTTAGGAAGATCTTTTTCAAAAACCTGAAGGTCGAGATGGATAGAACCGTTATCAATCACTGTAGCAACGGGAGAAGAGATATCTACATAACTTCCGATCTGTGCTGTAATACTGCTGATTGTTCCGCTGATGGGTGCTGTAATCACCAAACCGGATTTCATGTTTCCATTGCTGACTTTTCCAGGGCTTATTCCCATCATCTGAAGCTGTTTCAAAAGAGATGCTCTTTTTGTTCTTAAGGTTTTAAGTTCCGCATCGGCACTCTGAAGATTTTTCTTCGCCCCAGCATCATTATCAAAAAGCTCTCTCTGTCTTCTGTATTCCTGTTCTGCATAGGTAATTCGGCTATTGGTCGTCAGATAATCTTCCTGAAGCTGGATATATTCCGGATTGGCAATGGTGGCAATAACCTGACCTTTTTTCACGATACTTCCTACCTGAATATTGATGGTTTTGATGATTCCTCCATACAGAGAAGTGATGGTTGCTTTATTACTATTGGGAACACTCAGTAAACCGTTAGCTTTTATCGTGGATGTAAGCTCTTTCATTTCTATAGTTCCCAAAGCAACTCCTACAGATTTCATCTGATCTTCTGTCAGAGAAGCTATGGTTTGAGGCTCCTCGCCATGGCTTTTTTCCGATTGTTCGGTTTTAGCATCTGCCTTTTCCGTTGCCTTTTCCTGTTTTCCGCAGCTTATGATGGAAAAAGCCGTGACTGTAAGATATATGATATTGTGTTTTAGTTTCATGTTATTTATTGATGATTGAATTAATAGTAACGACAGATTGGTTCACCTGCTGGATAGATTCCAGGTATTTTAATTGAATATTTGTGGCAGTCTGCAGGGCAAAAAGATATTCTACATAGGAAATTTCCCCTGTTTTATATCCTAATTGTGCTGCTTTCACGATTTTCTCAGCATTAGGCAATGCCTGGCTTGTATAGTAATCATACTGCTGTAAATCCTGCTGATACTGGCTGAAGGCATTTTCCAACTGAGCAGAAAGCTGTTTCTGCTGCATTTTAGCATTGGTTTCAGCGACCTGTTTTTCATATTCCAGCGCCTGAATTCTTGCTTTCGTCGCTCCAAATGTTAACGGTATTGCTACTCCTACTGTTGCCGACTGAAAGCGTTTTCCTGAATTATAAAAATTCTCCTGTCCGTTAATGGTATGCAGACCTATCAAAGACTGATTGATGTATCCCAAACTGAAATCTGGCAGCCCAAGTGATTTTTCAACTTTTTTATTTTTTTCGGCGATTTCCATTTCCTGATAAAAAGCTTTTACCGTAGGATTGTTGGCAACTACCGCACTATCGAGTATATTGTCTGCTTTCAAAGGAATATAGTCCTTATTAAACGGAACTTCAATATCTTCTGAAGTGTTCATAAGGGTTTTTAAATTCTTATAGGCATTGTTCAGAAAGACTTCATTTTGTCTGAGCAGCAGATCAATTTCCCCCTTCTGGGTTTCGGCAGTACTGATCTCAATTTTCTTGATATCCCCTGCTTTGAATCTTACGGTTGCAATTCTGATAAATTCCTCATAATACTGATCCAGACTGGTCAGCTGGGCCTTGTTATACTGAAGGTATTCAATCTGGTAATAGTAGGTACGCACCTGTTTTATCAACTCATTGGCTGTAATCTCCTTATCAATCTGCTTGCTTTTAATATTCTCATTGATTAAATCTTTTCTTGCTTTAAAAAGTGTTGGAAAAGGAATACTCTGTGAGATCGCAAACGATTGGTCAAACTTTGGGCTGTTGTATTGTCCAAGCTGTGCTTCAAAGCTCAATTTCGGAAGTTCTTTTGCTGTTGGTCTTAATGCTTCAGCAGATTTAATACTTAAGTCTTTTGACTGCAGGGTTAAGTTATTATTCACAGCCTGCTCTACCGCCTGTTCCACAGAAACAGGTCTGGACTGTGCGTTAAAAGTCTGTCCCACCATTATGAATCCTACTGCCAAAACGGCAGTAATCATTCCCGTATTATTATTCTTTCTTTTCAAAATCTTTGTGTTAAAAATAATGTACAGCATCGGTAAAACGAATAATGTAAGGAATGTTGCCGTTACCAGACCCCCAATTACTACTGTCGCCAAAGGTTTCTGTACTTCAGCTCCGGCTCCGGTGGAAATAGCCATTGGCAAAAATCCTAGTGAAGCTACGGTAGCCGTCATCAGTACCGGTCTCAATCTGGTTTTCGTTCCTTCAAAGACTCTTTTCAGAATATCCGTTTCGCCTTCTTTTTCTAATTGATTGAATGTTCCTATCAAAACAATTCCGTTCAATACTGCTACTCCAAAAAGAGCAATAAATCCAATTCCGGCACTGATACTGAAAGGCATGTCTCTTACTAAAAGCGCAAAGACACCCCCAATAGCACTCATAGGAATGGCTGTGAAAATCAATGCAGCCTGCTTGAATGAACGGAAAGTAAAATACAGAAGCATAAAAATCAGAAGCAATGATACAGGAACAGCGATCATCAGACGTTGGCTTGCTTCCTGCAGGTTTTCAAACTGACCTCCGTAAGTAAAGTAGTATCCGGAAGGCAGTTTCACTTTCTCCAGTTTTGCCTGAATATCTTTCACCACACTTTCCACATCACGGTCTTTTACATTGAACCCAATCACAATTCTCCGTTTTCCCTGTTCACGGCTGATCTGCGCAGGCCCCAGTTTATAACTTATATTAGCCACCTGTGACAATGGAATCTGCGCACCGCTGGCGGATGTTATCATCAGATTATTCACATCTGAAATATCGGTTCTGTGAAGACTGTCGAGACGAACTACCAGGTCAAAGCGTCTCTCATTTTCAAAGACCTGACCGGCAGCTTTTCCGGCAAAGGCCGTGCTTACTGCATTATTGACATCTTCGATATTCAAACCGTAATTGGCAATTCTTGTTCTGTCATACTGTACATTGATCTGCGGAAGACCGCTCACTCTTTCAATCTGAGGAGCTGTAGCCCCATCAACAGTCTGAATGACTTTCCCAACTTTATCTGCATATATGGCAAGAGAATCAAGGTTTTCCCCGAAGATCTTTACGGCAACATCCTGTCTGATCCCGGTCATCAGCTCATTGAAACGCATCTGGATAGGTTGATTTTTCTCAAAGAATACTCCGGGAATCGTTTCCAGTTTTTCACTGATCTCATCGGCCAGTTCATTATAAGATTTTTTGGTTTTCCATTCGCTTTGTGGCTTTAATACCACGATCATATCAGTTGCTTCAGGTGGCATCGGGTCTGTAGGAACCTCAGCAGAACCGGTTTTTCCGACTACCATTTTCACTTCATCAAACTGTTTGATAATCCTTGATGCCTGCATGGAGGTTTCTATACTCTGGCTCAAAGAACTTCCCTGCGGTAAAATACAGTGGAATGCAAAGTCTCCCTCCTGCAGCTGCGGGATAAATTCCCCACCCATATTTTTAAAGATAAAAGCAGAGATAAGGAACACTACAGCTGTTGCAGAAACAATGATATACTTTACTTTGATTGCTTTTTGTAATAATGGCTGATAGATCTTTTGAAGGCGGTTCATCATTTTATCAGAGAAGGTTTCTTTATGGGATATTTTCTTAGATAAAAACAAAGCACTCATCATGGGGATATAGGTCAGGGATAGAATCAATGCTCCCAGAATGGCAAATCCTACTGTTTTGGCCATTGGGGTAAACATTTTTCCTTCTACACCTGCCAGGGTAAGAATCGGAATGTATACGATAAGAATGATGATTTCTCCGAAGGCCGCACTGCTTCTGATCTTTGAGGCAGAAAGGAATACTTCTTCATCCATTTCAGACTGTGTCAAAGCACGGGTAGATTTCCTTACGCCTAAATGATGCAGGGTTGCTTCTACAATAATCACGGCACCATCTACAATCAACCCGAAGTCTATGGCTCCAAGGCTCATCAGATTGGCGCTTACCCCGAAAACATTCATCATTCCTAAAGCAAATAACAAAGAAAGCGGAATGGCCGAAGCCACGATAAGCCCGGCTCTCAGGTTTCCAAGAAAAATGACAAGAACGAAAATAACGATCAGTGCTCCTTCGATGAGGTTTTTCTGTACGGTATTGATGGCTCTGTCTACAAGGTCTGTTCTGTCCAGAAATGGTTCTATAATAACATCATCAGGAAGAGATTTCTGAATGGTCGGAATTTTTGCTTTGATGTTGCTGACCACTTCATTACTATTCGCCCCTTTCAGCATCATGACTACTCCACCCACAGCATCTACCTTTCCATCATAAGTCAAGGCTCCGTAGCGAACGGCACTTCCTAAACGAGCATCAGCAACATCTTTTATAAAAATCGGAACGCTTCCTGTTTCATTTTTAACCGCAATGTTTTTAATGTCTTCCAAAGAGGTAACCAGACCAATTCCACGGATGAAATAGGCGTTGGGTTTTTTATCAATATAAGCTCCTCCTGTATTCTGATTGTTTTTTTCAAGCGCTGTAAATATTTCAGTGATACTTGTTCCCATTGCTTTTAACCGATTGGGATCAATAGCCACTTCATATTGTTTTAATTCCCCTCCGAAACTGTTGATCTCCGCCACTCCCGGTGTTCCGTTCAGCTGTCTGCGAACGATCCAGTCCTGCATGGTACGGAGCTCTTTAGCATTGTATTTCTTTTCGCTTCCTTTTTTAGGGTGAAGAATATACTGGTATACTTCTCCAAGTCCTGTACTTACAGGAGCCAGCTCGGGAGTTCCTACTCCTTTTGGAATTTCTTCGACTGCGTTTTTCAGCTGTTCATTGATAAGCTGTCTCGCAAAGTAAACATCTACATTTTCTTTGAACACTACTGTAATCACAGAAAGTCCAAATCTTGAAATGCTTCTTGTCTCCTGAATATCGGGAACATTGGCAATACTCTGTTCAATGGGAAAGGTAACCAACTGTTCTACTTCTTGTCCCGCCAGCGTAGGACATACGGTAATGATCTGTACCTGGTTATTGGTGATATCCGGTACAGCATCTATCGGTAATCTGGTGGCACTCCATGTTCCCCAGATGATCAGCACCAGGGTCATCAATCCAATGATCACCTTGTTTTTGATACTGAATTTTATGATTTTATCTAACACGATTTGTATTTAATTTTTATTGAAAAGTGAATGCACACAGTATAAAATACTGCAGCAAAAATATCCTGAAAACCTCTGCAATGGTATTGCAAAGTTTTAAGCACGAATAAGTATTAGAAAGCATAACTTTCTAAAAAATCAATAAAAATTAAATTTTAGGAGGCTGCCAGATAGGATCGTAAACCTGGTAAGCAAAGTCGTTTTTGTGGAATAAAATCTTCTTTGAAAAATAAGCAGGAATCTGCTCGGGAATTTCCAATAAAGGATCCATTTTAAATGCTGAAACTGTTATCTGGCAACAGCTGCAGGCACACAGCGGAGAACAGATGTCTCCTTTTTCTTTTGAATGATTTTCCTTAACACTCAGGGAAACTATTTTGTTCCCGGAATTCTGTGGATGAGACACATCAGCACATGGCATCAATGATAGCGCCATGAAATAAATTGCCAGTATCCATCTTAAGAGGTTCATGGTACAAAGGTAGAGATTTTTTGTAAAATGAATTATTTATTGAGCATTTACCCAATATTCTTTACGGAAAAACTTATTCACAAATACTATACCAGTCCTTTATGATAAAAATAAAATTCATATCATTGAAAATAAAAAATAACTCAACATCAAAAAGCATATATGAAATATTCTCTTGATCACCTTTTGTTCGCTTCAATAAAAATGAAGTGAAACAACCTGACCTTTCCACTATAGCATACAAATAAAAAATTTTTGATTATGATTAAATATATTTTTTCAATACTCTGCATGATGGTATTTTTAAACAGCTGTGGACAAAAACTATACAAAATAGAAAAAGATAAATATGATGAACCCTTATTAAATGATAAAGTACAATATTCATTTAAAGAAAAACCTTCTGAAGAAGATTTAAAAAAAATTGATACTACCACATATTATGTTCAGGTCTTTGAGGGGAGATATTACAATGAAGGAGAAATGAAGAATCCAAGGATAATTATTTTTCATAATGATGGTTTTTTCAAGAATGAATCACTTATGTATTTTGGAAAATTTGATGAGCATAGAGGAAAAAATTCTGTTTATTACGGAGGAAAATATAGAATAAAAAATAATGAGATTTTTATCGAAGAATTCATTCCTGCTTCTCAAGGTAAAACAAAATGGTATACCAGGAGAGTAACTAACGGTAAAATAGATGGTAATAAGATTATTTTTAATGAAGGTTTAGTTTCCATTTTTGAGAAAAGAAAAACTTTGCCCGTAAAATAACAAGATCTTTAATTGGAGAGTGGATACTTTTCAATGACTTATACAAAAATTCTTAAAGACAAAAACCACCGCAAAAAGCAGTGGCTCAAAAAATCAATCTAATTATGGACTATATCTCATAAATTCGGGTTATTCTCAAATTCCCTTTGTGGAATACTGAATAAATAATAAGTACTGTTTGGGGTGAAAGCAGTTTTATCTGGGAAATCAAGAACGGAATGTCCTTTACCGTCTACT
The DNA here is from genome assembly GCF_050470705.1 of Chryseobacterium sp. NRRL B-14798. Taxonomy (NCBI): domain Bacteria; kingdom Pseudomonadati; phylum Bacteroidota; class Flavobacteriia; order Flavobacteriales; family Weeksellaceae; genus Chryseobacterium; species Chryseobacterium sp. NRRL B-14798. Next base: position 4,773,438 of record NZ_JBFLUL010000005.1, read on the forward strand.
GTTTTCACGGTTCCGTCCGGTGTAGTGATCTGAACTTTTATCGGTTTGCCGTCAGCATCTACAAACGGTTTTCTTACTACTGTACCCTGCGTTCTGATGATATCTGAAAGGGAGAATCCTTCGCCGAATAATTCTTTTCTTCTTTCAATCAGAACGGCATCTACTACTGCATTCTGTGACAATGATCCAGAATAAATATTAGCATTTCTGGCAGATTTCAACTGGTTCAAGACTGCTACCGCTTGAGGAACATTTCCGTTTCTGGCTTCCGCCTCAGCTTCGATCAGGTACATTTCAGCAGCTCTCATGTACACAATATCTGCAATAAGGGTTGGCTTAAACTTAAATTTGGCATACCTCAGCAATCCTTCTCTACCTTTCTGTCCGTCCCATGAAAATAACTGGTATCTGATGTCATTGGTATCAAAAAGATCTTTAAAATAAGGATCCGCCATAAAGCTGTAATAATAACTTCCTGAGGAAGATACATCCAGATAATGGAAGGCATAACTTTCATCAGACTGTTCCTGGGTCTGTGCATGTCCCCAGATCCATTCTGCATTGTTGATATCATTGAATCCATCCTTATATTTTTCCGGAGCCATAAGAGAAAATCCTTCCCTTGCGATTTTTGCTGATGCTGAAGCTTTGCTCCATTCTCCTGTATTCAGGTAAGTTCTTGCTAAAAGTCCGTTCACCACAGAACGGTTGATCTTATCCTTATTATTTCTTGTATAATTTTTCAATAGGTTATCGGCGTCGGTAAGATCACTTTTAATCAATGTATAGATTTCTTCAAGGCTTGCTCTCTTCTTCCCTACTGTGCTTGTTGTGGAAGGTTCTGTATAAATCGGGGCTGTCAATGCTGATTTGTCTTTAAGATAGCTGAACTGATAAAAGCTTGCCAGATTCAGGTAACAGAAAGCACGTAAGGCTTTTGCCTGGCCTTTCACCTGATCCTTTTTCTCCTGGCTGCCTTCTGTGCCATCAATTCTTGTAATCACATTATTCATATTATTGATAGTGGAATACAACATAGTCCAGATAAACAGCGGGCGGCTTGCTGTACTGTTAACCATTTCTGTAAAGGCATAGGTAGAAGCGAAACCATACTTATTGGTCAATACTGCCACATCACTTCCCATAGCATCACTGGCTCTCAACACAGTGGAATACCCGATATTGGCATAGGTTGTTCCGTCATTATTAAACTTTGCCCAGGTACCGTTCACTACCGTCTCAGCACTTTCGGCTGTTTTGAAAACTTCTACACTGCTGGCCTGATCAGTCGGAGCTGTATCCAGCTCGCTTTCGCAGCTTGCCAACGACAAAAATCCGATAAGAGCAAATGATATATATTTTAATTGTTTCATTGTTTCAATTTTAAAAGGTTAAAGCGTTGCCTGAAGACCAAAAGTGATCGTTCTCATGGCAGGATATCTGTAATACGTGGTTCCGTCCAAAGCCTGCTCAGGATCCATTCCTTTATGTTTATAGAAGGTCAGAAGGTTTTCTGCCTGAATATATATTCTGAATTTTTTCAATCCTATTTTCTCAAAATAATCTTCAGGGAGTGTATATCCCAAGCTTACATTTTTAAGTCTTGCATAAGTACCTGAATACAGGAATCTTGAAGACGTTGATGTCCAGTTATTCGTTGTTGTGCTCAATGCAGGAACATCTGTATATGGATTATCCGGTGTCCACCTGTTCAGGATTTCCGAACTCCATGCGCGTCCTCCGGCACTTCCGTTATGCATGATGGAAGTATAATCGGTATCCAGAATCTTCCCTCCGATTTTGAAGGTCAGTAATCCTGAAAAATCAAAATTCTTATAGGTAATGCTTGTACTGATTCCTCCTGTCAGTTTAGGCAATGCAGAACCTTGCAATAGTTTTGTCGCTTTTGAGTATTCTGAAGTCGTTCCTTCCACTGAATTTCCACTGGCATCGGTAGAAACTGTTTTCCACAATGGCTTTCCATTGCTTGGATCTACACCTACCCATTCCGGAATAAAGAAATCGTACACAGAACCTCCTACCGTTAACAACTTGGTTCCTACTACAAGAGAACCGCCAGGTAATTTTGTGACTTTATTGTTTAAAGTACTTAAGTTCACATCTACATTCCACTGGAAATTATCATTCTTAACCGGTGTTGTAAATAATGAAAATTCAAATCCTGTATTCTGAATGGTTCCGATATTAGCAGGGTAATCACTGATTCCCAATGATGGTGCCACCGGCATGTTAAACAGAAGATCCTGGCTTTTTCTTTTGAAGTATTCAATATTTCCTTTAACTCTGTTATTCAAAATAGCGAATTCCAATCCCACATTTAAGTTAAGGTTGGTTTCCCATTTTACATTATTGGTAGACGTTTTCTCCAATGTTGTTCCCGGTTCTCCACCAAGGCTGATAAACCTGTATAACTCCTGATACGCATAATAAAGCGGCTGTCCGTTGGGTCTAAGTAATTTATCATTCCCCTGACCTCCGTAACTGGCACGCAGTGTTAATTGATTAAAAACATTAAGGCTTTTTACAAATTCTTCATTGGATATTTTCCATGAACCTCCCACTGACCAGAATCTCCCCCATCTGTTATCTTTCGCAAATCTTGAAGAACTGTCTGCTCTTCCTGATGCAGATAAAAAGTAAGTATTGTTGTAATCATATTCTACTTTTCCAAGGAAACTCAATAAGCTTAATTTATTACTGTTCCCACTGAAACTTCCCAATAAAGAAGCAGCATCCGGCTCATAGTAATAAGGCAGTGAGAACTGACTTCTTGTTCCGGAAATCGTCTGATAATCGTATTTGTAGAATTCATGTCCTGTTAATGCATTAACATGATGCTTTCCAAACTTTTTATCATACGTCAGAATATTGCTGGTTGTATAGGAAAGTGTTCTGGTATTGGTCTTCGTCACTGAACCTCCAATTTCCGCACCTTGCCCAAGTAATGGATTTGAATAATAATGTCCGTTATAATTCACCAGATCAACAGAGAAGCTTGTTTTGAATTTCAGTTCCGGTAAGAAAGTGAATTCCATGAATCCTTTGCCTGAAAAGTTATCTTCTTTATTTTCGTTTTTATCTAAAGGCAACGTTGCAGCAGCATTCTGATTTTGAAGTGCATTTGTGGGCCTGTACTTTCCAAAATCATAAATTGGATTTCCGTCGGCATCTAAAACGTAAGTGCCGTCTGCATTTCTTTCATAATAAGGATAGAATGAAGGAATAAACCTTGCCGCATTGATGATATTACTCGATTTTGAATCCGAAGAAGTAGGCGCCTGCTGAATACTGTTCGTATAGCTTAAGTTGACTCCAACATTCAGCCATCTTTTAACTTCGGAATTAATTTTAAGCCTGGTATTATATCTTTTAAAACCAGATTCAATGGCCATCCCTTTATCATCCAGATAACCAAGGGAAAAGAAGTAATTACTTTTCTCACTTCCTCCGCTGATATCAAGATCCATCTGGTTTCTTGATGCCACTCTCTGTAGAATATCTCTCCAGTCATCATTCCAGAGTGGTGATGCCCCTGACAATAATTTTCCATCTGTTCCCACCGGTTTTGGATAAGCAGTTCCATATGGGTTAATTCCAAGAGTAGAAACAAGATTATCTGTTGCCATCTGAGCAGCCTGCTGAGAAGAAACTTTACCGGACTGATATCCGTTTCTTAATGCTTCCCAATATAATTGAAAATATTGATCCGTGTTTACCTGTTCATAATCTTTGACAGCTCTTCCTGAGAATCCCTGGCTGATATTAAAATTTACTCTGGCTTCTCCTTTTTTTCCTGATTTTGTAGTGATGATGATAATTCCGTTTGCCCCTCTTGAACCATACAAGGCACTTGCTGTAGCGTCTTTCAAAACACTGATGGATTCAATATCACTTGGGCTGATAGAGTTAATATTTCCGTCAAAAGGAATTCCGTCTACTACGTATAAAGGATCACTGGAAGCACTGATGGAACCGATTCCTCTGATTCTGATAGTAGAAACCGCACCCGGCTGCCCTGAGGCACTGGTGGTCTGAATCCCTGCAACCTGCCCTTCCAATGCTTTGGTAATATTGGTTACAGGTCTGTTATTGATTTTATCACTGGAAATGGTGGCTACAGAACCGGTATAGCTGTTTCTTTTTGCTTTTCCGTAAGCTACCACTACGACTTCATCAAGCTCCTTTTCATGAAGACTATCTTTTTTCAGTCTGGAATTCTGTGCACTTACACTGGTGACTCCCAGAAAAAAAGCCGCAACCGGAGGTATCCAGGCTTTATAATTAAATAAATTTTTACTAATCATAATCAATTTTATTTATCATATATTAAAATTTAACCCTTTGCAGAAAAGTCAGCAAAGGGCATCGATAAATACGATAAACCAAATGCTTATTTTTCCTTAAAAGGCTGAACGTAACACCTTGCCCCAAGGGTAGGTTGTTAAGACTTCACAGGGTCAGTTCCCTCCATCTTTCTTTATAAGCCGATCGAAATATGGTTGCAAAGCTAAAAACTTTTAGTCTACAAAACAAGTAGACTTATTATTTTTTCATGATAAATTTTTAATAATTAACATAAAATTTTAATAAAAGCCATAACAATAAGGAGTTGAAAGCTTTATCATTTATTTAAATATGACAAATATCATTATTAAAAACTCAATTGAAACAAATCTACATCACATTGAAATTTTTGGCCATTAATTAAAAAAAGTTTTTAATTTTATGGTATGAAAGTTTTGATCATCAACGGCCCTAACCTCAATCTGTTAGGCACAAGAGAACCGGAAATCTATGGAAATGTTTCTATGGAAAGTTATTTGGAAAATTTAAGATCCGAGTTTCAGACTCATGAATTAAAATATTATCAGTCTAATATTGAGGGAGAACTTATCAACAGGCTTCAGGAAGATGACTTCGATGCAGTAGTGATCAATCCCGGGGCTTATACTCACTATTCATATGCGATTGCAGACTGTTTAAAAAATATCAGAAAACCTAAAGTAGAAGTTCATATCAGCAATATCTATAAAAGAGAGGAATTCAGACAGAAATCTGTAACAGCAGCTAATACGGATGCAGTCTTATCAGGCTTTGGAATGGATGGGTATCGGTTGGCCTTATTAAGTTTAAAATAACTTATACTTTTTTATTTAACCACGGATTTCACAGATTTTCACAGATGATTATGAAAAATAATTTATGAAGATAAAGGATAAGATTTACTGTAAAAGTATTGGCATATATTCCGGGCAATTAACAAAAAGAAAATCTTATATCGTTGAAGAAATAAATGCTGAAAATATAAGAATCTGGAATGATGAAGGTAAGCTCAGATGGTATTCTAAGTTTTATTTCTGCTTGGAGAAAGAACCGGAAATTATTTCCATTCATATTGATGATGAAATAGTAGAGGATACTGAATCTGCTATAGAAGTTACCATTGAATTTTCTGACAAAACAAAATATTGGATGACCTTCACTACTCCAAAGTATTTAAATAAAATATTGGACGGAAAGTCTTACTTTTCTTCAAAGCATTTTATGATTATAAAATATCTGACTGAAGAATCAATCAAATCAACAGTCCTGAAACTGGATGAACAGAATGAATTGATTGAAAGTTGTAAAAAATACTAATAAGAAAGCCTCATCAGTGATGAGGCTTTTTATATGTTGATTGGTAACTATTAGATAGTCTGTTCCTGCAATTGAGGTCCTGAAGCTACTAATTTTTTACCTTCTTCAGTATCACAGTACTGCTCAAAGTTCTTGATATATCTTGAAGCAAGATCTTTTGCTTTTTCTTCCCATTCTGAAGCGTTCTCATAAGTATCTCTAGGATCTAGAATACCTGTAGAAACGTTTGGCAATTCAGTAGGAATTTCAAGGTTCATGATCGGAACCTGAGTTTTAGGAGCATTATCAATAGAACCGTCAATGATGGCATCAATGATTGCTCTGGTATCTTTTAGAGAAATTCTCTTTCCGGTACCATTCCAACCTGTGTTTACCAGATAAGCTTTAGCTCCGTGCTCCTTCATTTTACCGATTAATGTTTTAGAATACATTGTTGGGTGCAATGTAAGGAATGCTTCACCAAATGCTGGAGAGAAAGATGGCTGAGGTTCAGTAATTCCCCTTTCAGTTCCTGCTAATTTTGATGTATAACCGCAAAGGAAGTGGTATTGAGCCTGATCTTCATTCAGGATAGAAACCGGAGGAAGTACTCCGAATGCATCTGCTGAAAGATAAACTATCTTTTTGGCATGACCTGCTTTGGAAGGCAATACAATTTTGTTGATATGATAGATTGGATAAGAAACTCTTGTGTTCTCAGTGATAGATCCGTCTGTATAATCCGCTACTCCATTGTTAACAACAACGTTTTCAAGAAGTGCATCTCTCTTGATGGCAGCAAAGATATCCGGTTCTTTTTCTGCAGATAAGTCGATAACTTTAGCGTAGCATCCGCCTTCATAGTTGAATACTCCGTTATTATCCCATCCGTGCTCATCGTCACCGATAAGGTATCTTTTAGGATCTGCTGATAAAGTTGTTTTACCAGTTCCTGAAAGACCAAAGAATAAAGCTACATCCCCTTTTTCTCCTACGTTTGCAGAACAGTGCATTGAGGCCATACCTTTTAATGGAAGATAGTAGTTCATCATGGCGAACATCCCTTTCTTCATCTCACCTCCATACCATGTACCTCCGATGATCTGTAGTTTTTCAGTAAGGTTGAACATGATGAAGTTCTCAGAGTTTAATCCCTGAGCTTCCCAGTTCGGGTTGGTAGTTTTTGATCCGTTGATAACTGTGAAATCCGGCTCGCCAAAGTTTTCAAGCTCATAGTGAGAAGGACGAATGAACATATTAGTAACAAAATGTGCCTGCCATGCTACTTCAACGATAAATCTTACTTTAAGTCTCGTATCCGCATTCGTTCCGCAGAATGTATCTACTACATAAATCTTTTTAGATCCGGCAAGCTGGTTCAGCACTAGTTCTTTACAAGACTCGAAAATTTCTGCTGTTGTAGGTAAGTTTACTTTACCATCCCAGAAAATTGTATCTCTTGTAACATCATCCTGAACAATATATCTGTCTTTAGGTGAACGACCTGTGAAAATTCCTGTTTTTACTGATACTGCGCCTGATTCTGTAAGCTCAGCTTTCTCAAACCCCTGATTTTCAGGAGAAACTTCAGCCTGATATAATTCTTCATAAGAAGGATTATACACTACTTCATAGTTTCCTTTAATCCCTAATTTCTCTAAATCCTGGATGATTTTAGTGTTTTTCATTTTACTTATATTTTCTATTTCTTTATTGCTTTCAACAAAAATAATATTAATTATTTGTTAAAGGTGGTTTAAATATACTGATATAAGTCAGAATGGCAAATAAAAAAACAGGATTGTAATATATTGATTATAAACCAATTATATTATCCCATTCAAAAACGGTCGTAAAACCTTTCTCCCAAAAATAGTTCTTATAGTCCCCAAATTTCGCACTCATCACAAAATCTCCACCCCATGCACCTAAACTTTTGACAAATGAAGGGCAATCTGAGAAAAATTTTTCTCTAACTGTGAGAATTTCAAGAAAATCGGCAATTTTTCGCTCATGAATCATCATTAATGCAGAAAAATTTTCCAATTCATCGCATAACATAATTTTCTTTGTGATATCCGAAAATTCATCAACCAATTCCGGGGACTTCTTTTTTGATTTGTAAAAATTGATTCCTTCTCTACTATCCTGCTTCTGATTTAAATGAATAAAAATCAGTTCATTTTTAAAGGACGGATTAAAATCTACTTTCTCATATTTTATCTCAGGTTTACTTTGGAAAAGCACTGCGGACTTTTCTTTTGCAACTGCAATGTCATATCCACTGCCTCCCAAACTGATGGTGTTAAGATGAAAAGGATCTATTTCAGCCCATTCCGCCAGGTTATTCATCAGGGTGGAACTGCTCCCAAGCCCATAATCCGCAGGAAACTGAAGATTTGTTTTTAAATAATAAGTAAGGTCTGTTTTGAATTTACTGTCAGAAAGCAGCTGAACATTTTGTAATGTTTTGGTAATAAACTCAGCGCTTGATGGAATATTGGTTTCTAAGATCTGCCAGTTTTTATAATCAATGACAGCTTTTAACCATAATGTATTCTGATGATAGGCTTCCCAAAGAATAAGAGATTTTCCATCTTCTTTTTCTTCAAAGAAAAACTCTTGTCCCAGCCTGGTAGGTACCGCTAAGACAAGAGCTCCATCGATTGCGAAATATTCTGAAGTAAGCATAAGCTTGCCCGGTGAAAAGATCGCGCTCATATTTTTTTATTTAGATTGCAGAAGTTGCTTCTACAGATCCGTCAATTTTTTTGATCAATCCCTGAAGGGTTTTTCCTGGTCCTACTTCCACGAAGTTAGAGGCACCATCTTTAATCATATTCTGAACAGACTGTGTCCATTTTACTGGACCGGTAAGCTGAGCGATCAGGTTTTGTTTGATCTCATCAGGATTGGTTACCGCTGTTGTCGTGATATTCTGGTATACAGGAATAGTTGCTTTTCTGAATTTTGTCTTTTCGATAGCTGCTGCCAGTCTCTCCTGTGCAGGCTGCATCAATGGTGAGTGGAAAGCTCCGTTTACCGGTAACAGCAATGCTCTTTTAGCGCCTGCTTCTTTCAGCTTTATACACGCTTCTTCTACTGCAGGAGTTTCTCCTGAAATAACCAATTGTCCCGGACAGTTATAGTTGGCAGGAACAACAACCCCGCTGATCTGTGCACAGATTTCTTCAACCTTGGCATCGTCTAATCCTAAGATTGCAGCCATAGAACTTGGATTGGCGTCGCAAGCTTCCTGCATCGCTTTCGCTCTTTCAGAAACTAATTTCAAACCGTCATCAAAGGATAAAACTCCGTTGGCAACCAAAGCTGAAAACTCTCCCAAAGAGTGTCCTGCTACCATTTCAGCACCAAGACCATTTACGGCTTTTAATGCTGCTACTGAATGTATAAATATTGAAGGCTGGGTAACCTCTGTTTTCTTAAGATCCGCATCCGTACCGTTAAACATAATGGAAAGAATGTCGAAACCTAAAATTTCATTGGCAGATTCCATCAGATCTTTAATATCTTTTCTAGAATCATACAATTCTTTTCCCATTCCTACGAACTGAGAACCCTGCCCTGGAAATACAAGTGCTTTCATGTATTGAATTAAATATTATGCAAATATAACTATAATGTTAACAATATTCGTTTTAAGTGCTATAAATCATTTATGGTACTAACCTGATTACTCTGTAACCTGTATTTACATAAGCACCGTTAGCTTTAGATTTTACAAACTCAAATTTGGTCGCAAGCTGAGTCTGAACTTTATTCATTTGTTTAAAGATCTCTCCTTTTTTATTTTCTCTGGTTAGCATATCATTTACCACATCAAAACCTACGATCGCATATTTCGGTGGAGTTTTGCAGTATTTGCTTTTATAAGCAGCCAGAATTTCTTTCTCAAAGCTACCGTCTGTATTGATCTTTCTATCCATCAGATATACAAGACTTGCCTGGCTCAGCTCATCCACTTTCTTCTCGAAAACAGGAGAATAGAACATACTGAAGGCTTTTATACCCTGAACTTCTTTAGACATTGCAATCATTCTGTTGGCAAAAACATCTCCTGCAGTATTATCATCATTTGCTAAAATGGCAATAACCGGTGCAGACTGTCCTGTCATCATATTCTGGTCCAGCTGAATATCTGCCGACGAATTAACAATAATGATATTAGGATTTTTCACCGCTTTTTCAAGTCCGGCTTTGATATAGTTGGCATCTTCTTTTTTAGCATCTGCCACTATATATATTTTCTGATCTGAATACACTGCTTTTACTTCTTCTACAATCTTATCAGCATACGTCTGATTGTTGGTTTCTACAATAATAAGGTTACTGTAGTTATAGAGTTCCGGAGAGTTGGCAAATGGTGCTACAATCGGGATTTTCTGATTTTTGGTGAAATCAAGAACATCAATTACATTGGATTTGAAGAAAGGTCCGATAATAAGATCTGTATTATCAGGATTAATCTGTGTCAAAGAGTTTTTGAACGAAGCTTCATTCCCTGAGTCTACTACTTTAATATCCAGTTTTTGTCCTCCTCTTGCATTTCTTTCAATAGCGAGTTTAGCTCCTGTCAAAAAGTCAAGTGCCATTCCTCTGTACTGAGTTTCATTGGTGCTGTACCCGAAAGGAAGCATCAGGATAACGCTTAAAGCATCACCATTCTTCTTTATGTATGCAGCATCCTGTTTTTTGATTTTTAAAACCATTCCGGTTTTCAGACCATGTGAAAGATCCGGGTTAAGAGCAATAAGTTCATCAATAGAAACACCAAATTTATTAACAATAGAGAATACTGTATCTCCCTGCTGAACTGTGTAGGTAACATAATCATCACCTGCAGCAACAGTGGAAGCAGCGGTTGATTTTTCGTTGCCTGAATCCATTTTTGCTTTTGGATTTGAAGTTTCAGCAACAGTATCAGTATTATTGTTATTGGATCTTTTTATTGTTATGGTATCACCAGGTTTCAGTCCTTTTTCTTCCAATCCCGGATTTAAAGCATAAAGATCCTGCTGGCTGATGCCAAACTGTTTTGTAATTCTGTAATAATTATCTTTCGCCTGAATCACATAAGATTCTCCTTCTGCAGCAGCAGTGGTAGCAGATGTAGATGTAGCAGCAGTTGCTGTTACTTTTTCTACAGGAGTTTCAGTATGTTTTTCTGCTGTTACAGCCTGTTGCTCGCCACCATATTTTTTAATGCTGGCAAGAGGTAATGTGATTTCGTCTCCGATTTTCATGTGAGAATCCAGTTCAGGATTCAGTTTTCTTAAATCAGTTTCGGAAATTCTGTATTGTTTTGTAATACCATAGATGGTTTGCTTTGGCAGTAAAACAATTTTACCCAGAGAAGAAGCACCTGTATTTGAAGTTACTTTTTGTGCCGGAGCTGTTTTTGTTACAGCCGGAGCGGCTGCTTTTTCTGATTTTATCGTTAAAACATCTCCGATCGCCAGTTTGCCATCTTTATGTTTTGGGTTTAGCTTCAGCAATTCATCTACAGTCATTCCATACTTTTTGGCAATGTTGTAAGGATTGTCACCTTGCACAACCGTATGTGATTTCTGGGCTGAAACTCCCAAAACCATACATAAACTGGATAGAATAAAAAACCTCTTTATCATATTCGATAATTATAATTTACAAAAATACTTCTTTAAAATTAAATGGCAACAATTATTAATTTTGAATCTTGAACCACCATTTCTTCCAAACAATTTTCAAGCCACGAATAGCCATAATCTGAAAAGAATACACTAAAGTTATATACTCTCTCCTGCCATGTTTTTGCGGGATGAACATCTAAAAACAGATTTTCAAGTCTTTCAAGCAATTCATTCTGTTTTATTTTTTCAGCATGAAGCAGGCGTTTTTTCATTCTTTTAAATGATTTCAGCTGTCGTACTTCTTCTGCCTTCACCATATTACCGAAAGATCTCTCCGTAGTTTCCGCAGATGCTTTCAGTGCAGAAAAATTACTGATCAATACTCCTTCCTTTTCTTCGAGCAATCGTAGAACAGAATTATCTTTTAAAATCTTCTGATTGGTAAGTACCGAGAAGTTCTGAAAAAAATCTTCTATTTTAAGATCAAGCTTTTTTATTTTCCCTAAGGTTTTTTCTTTCAGGAAAAGCATAGAATTTCTTGGAATCAGGATAGGAAAAGGAATATTGATTTTTGAGAAATAATCCTTCAGTTCCAGCCAGTACATGATTTCTGCATTTCCACCAATATAAGCCAGATTAGGAAGTACGTTTTCCTGATAAACCGGACGCATTAATGCATTCGGACTGAATTTTTCAGGATGATTTTCCAGTTCAGCCAGAATCTCTTCTTCTGTAAACTGGATGGTCTTATCCACAATGATATACTTCTGACCATTAAATTCAATTCTGTCTCTGGTGTCAGAAAGATAGAAAAGGTTAATTTCACGAGGGTTTACCTGAACCTTTCCATATTTCTCAGTAAGAAAATCTACTTTGTCTTTGGAAGTTTTCTGTAACCTGAAGTTCAGAAGCTCATCTTTAAAAATCGTCTTCATCTGATTTTTGAGTTCTACAGAATCTCCATCCAGAATCAAAAGTCCGAATTCTGAAAAAAGACGGTTGACAAGAATCTTAATGGCTTCCGTTAAGGTGTTTCCTGCTTTATAAGCTTCCTTCATCATTAAAATCAGCTCTGTCCCGAAAACAGAATCTTTGAATTCTTTTTCAAATTCAGAAATAAAATAGGTATCACTGATTTCAATTCGTCCTACCGGGCCGCCGGATTTCCCGTTGGTTTCGTAATAGCTATTTTCAGTTTTAAAATGATTGATCTCGGCAAAATCATGATCCTCCGAAGCCATCCAATATACCGGAACAAAATTAAAATCCGGAAAATTTTCTTTCAGATAGGTGCATGTCTTTATTGTCTGAAGAATTTTATATACAAAGAAAACAGGTCCGGAAAACAGGTTCAGCTGATGCCCCGTTGTAATAGTGAACGTGTTTGGCTGTTTAATACTTTCAAGATTTTCTTTCTGCTTTGAAGAAAGAGTAAGACTTGCAAGCTGACTTTCAAATACATCAGCCAAAATATGTCTTTTCTCTGATGTGAAAGAATCTTTCTTCAGATGAATCTGCTGTCTGAAATGCTCTAAGGAAAATGTGTTATTTTCAAAACCCTCAATTTTCTGATGTAAAAAATCTTTTACCAGCTGAGGAATACTTTCTATATCGTTAAATGATATTTTATTAATTGTTTTCAACCTGTACAGTTTTTAGTTGAACAAATACCACACAATTCCGATATTCAATCTGAAATCATACACCGGGTAATGTGGAAATGCATATGCTTTGTTGTTGGAGATCACCATTCCTATCTGCTGTCCTTCTATGAAAAAGAACATTTTCTTCACCTTCATATTAATATAAACATCGGCGATAGGCTGTCCTCCAATTGAAAATGAATCTGCTCTTGGCAGAATGTATTCATTAAGAACCGGGAAATATTCTCTTGAAGCGAATTTAGAGAAATAATATACTTTAACCCCTGCCTGAATTTCTGCTGCTTTTTTAAAGGCCTGTGTCTGATAAAAGAAGTTGGCCCTACCGATAAAACCAGGTAAAGGAAGCAGTTCTTTATTGGTTAAAGTATTCTGGAAATGCACTCTTGTATTCAGGTGAAATTTGTTGAAGCTGAATGTGGCATCTCCTCCGATCTGAGAAATATTCACCGAATTATTACTTTGCTTCGGACTTCCGTTACTATCAAAATAAGTATAGTTATCAATTCTGAAGTAATTGGCGAAAAGCTCTGTTTTGAACCATTTCAGATTGATACTTCCTCCTACTTCCATTACAGACTGGTTCTTCGCATCTTCAAGATAATAATTGAAATTGTTATAAACGGAAGTATTTAATAAATAATTGAAAGAAGGATAGGCACTCTGGAAGTTTACTTTTGCATTAACGAAATAATCTTTGACAGGCTCAAACTTCAGATTATTGGTTGTTTTCAGATAACTTTTAAACTGGCTTCCGTTTGAAAATTCCAGGAATGAATTCAATTGAATTTTGTCCCAAAGTTTTACCTGCAGATTTCCTACAGCTCCAATTCTGTTTTCTTTCAGTTCGCCAGGGAAAGGAACACCGTTCAGTGCAACAACATCTCTTATTCCTAATTTGATCATCTGATAACGTACCCCTGCATCCAGCTTGAATTTTTCATTATTAAAAATCAGGCTTACCGTATTGCTGAAGTTTTCGGAATATTTTTTTGTTGTCAGCGGGAAACCGTCTACCAGTTCAGCAGGGTCATTATACCAATAAGGCTCCAAGGCAGTTTGATTATAATAATATTTGTTCCCCTGATGAGAAATAATATGTCTTATACTGAAAGGGAATTTCCCGGAATTGAATGGCGTAAACTGATGACTCAGATAGTATCTTCTGTAAGAAAACTGTGAGCTTGAAGAGGCCAGATTTACCTGCGCATTTTGTCTGTTGCTATAATTACTGTCACCACTTTGAAACAGATTATCTTCGGTAATACCTCCACTCTCCTGATTATTTACATTCTGATGAAGATAATGGGCAAAAAGCTCATAATTTCCGCTTTTCGAAACATAGTGACCTGAGAATAGTGTATTGTTATTTGCTGACAATGAGTTTCTGTAAAGTCCCTGAGAACGAAGTCCCATATATTCAAGAGCAAAGTTGAATCTTTTTCCGATGTTCTGAGTATAGGTTGATTTCAGAGCAGCACCGTTTCGCATGGCATTATGATAAATAAATGATGCGGTAGGTGTTTTTACGTCGTAGTATTTCACATCATTGGCTCCAATGATCATGTAAGATTTATTGGAAGGAAGTAATGAAAGATTTTCTTCCGGATTTACTTCAAATACAAGAGGATTAAATCCTGCACCAATGTTGGCAGGCTGCACTCTCCCAAAATTATCTTTATTATTTTGCTGTGAAAAAATATAGGTTTTATCAAAAGTCATTACGGTATCAAAAACTTTCTTTTCAGAAAACTGAGTCTGATACTGGTAATCATTAATGGTGGGCTTAAAAATTTTCAGGGAATCTTTTTTCCCGGAATCTATCACAAGGGTATCTTCTTTTTTGGGCTGAGGCTTTGTCTCTGCTTTATTCATGACCTGAGCCTTGGCTACAAAACCTAAAGAGAAGAGTATGAAAAGGATGTACTTCATTATTCATTATTGTACAGCAAAAATAAGAAATAAAAGGACATAAAAAACCCCTGCTTTGAGCAGGGGTTCTATATCAAATGATTATTGTATGATTAATAACCAGGGTTTTGCTGACAATTTGGATTGGCAGAAGTCTCTTGCACAGGTATAGGTAATGTATACTTATAACTATCATTTGGTAAGTTAAGAGATGGTAACGTGATAAAATCATCTTTAATGTTTCTATCCATTGTTACTCCTGCAACTGCAGCAAGTCTCTTTAAGTCAATATATCTGTGTCCTTCTAAAGCAAGTTCAATTCTACGCTCTTTCAAGATATCAGCGTAAGCAAATTGAGCATTAGTATACACAGGAGTTGTTGCAGTACCTAAATAGTTTCTTGCAACTCTCACCTGTTGAATAAGTGCTTGAGCGGAAGCTAAGTTACCTGCCGCTACTTCTGCTTCTGCTAAAATAAAGTACATTTCTGACAATCTGAATACCTTAAGGTCATTTCTCGTTGCTGTACTTGTTTTACCAGGATACTTATCAATAACTAATCTATCATTTCTAGAGTCAACATTCTGGTAGTTTGTCTGTATAATTGACGTTGGATCAATGTAATTATATCTTCTAACATCTCCTTTATCAGGTTGTCCGGCAGGAGTATAAATTAAATTGAATAAGTTTCTACCTAAGAACCACATTGGTACTCCACTTACTGTAGATTGGTTTGTATTCCATCTAGATCCAATCGTTGCACCAGCACCCAAAGGAAGTCTGTTCAAAGAGAAAATAATTTCTCCTCTTGACGAGTCATTCCATAGATTTCTGTATGGGTTGAAAGAAGACGCAGTTCCATAAAATTCACTTCTCCAAGTACTACCAGTACTTAAATCAATTGCAGGTGATGTAGTAGTTACAATAGGATTGGCTACAGTTAACTTAGAACCTGTTGCTGCATCCAAAATAGGAGAATTATTAATCACATCCTGAGCATATTGCTTTGCTAATGTAGTATTCCCTCTATATAAATTGAAACGAGCAGAAAGAGCGTTAACGAATCCTTTACCAACAGTATATCTTGCAGCTGCAGTATTAGAATATGTTAAAATACTTCTGGCATAATCTAAATCTGCATTAATAAGGTCGTAAACATCCTGATTCTTAGCTCTTGGTAATTTAGCATCAGTTGCCGGAACATCTTTTATAAGAATAACACCTAATCCGTTAGGGTCTTTCATATTAGGAGCAAAATAAGTTTCCAATTGAACATAGCAAAATGCTCTGATCGCTCTGGCCTGTGCAATGATACTGTTATATTGAGCAACTTCACCAGAACTAGGAGTGATATTTTTAGCTCCTTCCAATAATCTGTTAACTCTGTTAATTACTTTGTAATTGTTAAGCCAGATTCCATCACTTGAACCAGTACTTACTGATCCCCCTCCTACAATTTGAGTAGATGGATCAAGGAAAAATCTATGTAGTTCGTACTCCTGACCACCACTACCGCTTCCAGGCTTAACTTCATCTGTGAAAACTGCAGTAAAATATATTTCATCGATTGGATCAAACACAGCATATACCGATCCATTTAAAGCTTCGTTCAAATTTGATACATTAGTAAATACTTCTTCAGGCTTCAATTCCCCCGCCTGTTTAATATCTAGTGCATCCTGGCAACTATTTAAAGCAAATCCTGTTGCTGATAAAGTTGCTAAAATTAAAACTGTATTTATAATTCTTTTCATAATTCTTTTTTATTAAAAATCAACATTTAACCCAACTGAAACTGTTTTAGGGTTAGGATATACATTTAACGAGTACGTAGTAACCGGCTCAGGGTCAAATCCTTTCCAGCTGCTCCATGTATATAGGTTTTCAGCCTGAACAAACACTTTAATACCTTTAACAGGTAATTTTCCTAACTGATCTTTAGTAAATGAATATCCTAAAGAAACATTCTTAAGTCTTATGAAATCTGATTTATATAAGAATCTATCTGAAGAACCATCTGTACCAGCGTTATCAGCAAATAAGTTAGGTACATCAGATCCAGTATTTTCCGGAGTCCAAGCATTTAATAAATTAGCAGATACGTTAATGTTAGCAGCTGCATAATCAGGATTCATTACCCAAGAGTATAAATTGTCATAAATATATCCTCCTTGTTGGTATGAGAATAATGTATCAAGGAACCATCCTTTGTATTGGAAGTTAAATCCAAAACCTCCTGTAAATTTAGCATATGGAGATTTCCCTGTCAATCTTCTGTCTGAAGGTTGTGGGTTCTCTGTAATATTTCCATTGATATCAAGGAATTGCATATTTCCATTTGCCGCGTTTACTCCTACGTATGGATATAGCTGATACTGGCTAGCAGGACCTCCAATAGCATTAACAACATCTCCTGACAAATCTTCGTTACTCATAGAAACGATTTTGTTAGAGTTGTAAGCTCCGTTAACAAAGATAGATAGTTTTGTGTTCTCTGTTCTTATAGCATTAACCCTGATTAGACCTTCAACCCCTTTGTTATCAAGGATTCCGTCATTCCCTCTAATACCGTAAGTACCTGTTACAGCTGATCTCTGCAACGTATTGAACATTCTTGTTGTTCTTTTTTGATAGTAGTCAAAGCTACCTTCTACAAGACCTTTATAGTTGAAATCAACCCCAACATTTGTTTGTTTTACCTGCTCCCATTTCAAATAAGGGTTAGATAAATTCACAAAATTATATCCCAATAAGTTTTGATATCCAGAGATTCCTGAATATAAATCAAGGAAGTTATTCGGAAGTAATGCTAAAGGGTTTTGGTTATTAGCTGCAACTCCTAAATTCTGGTTACCTGTAGTACCAATAGAAGCTCTTAATTTAAGCAATCTGAATCCAGACTCAGCCATGAAATCTTCTTTGTCAATATTCCATCTTACGGCTGCTGACCAGAAAGTTTCCCATCTGTTAGTAGGTAAGAAACGGTATGATCCATCTCTTCTGATAACTCCACTTACTCCATATTTATCTTTATAATCATAGTCTACAGTACCGAAGTAAGCCAAAGTACCCGCAGTTACTTTTGAAGCTCCTACAGTAGGTCTGTAAATATTCGGTGTATCAGGATTAAATGGAATATATCCTGTTCCAGCACCAAACTGCCATTGTAATGGGTTTAATCCATTTTGAGTTTGTGTATTTGTATTTACATGAGCTTTAATATAATCCATGTAAGCAGCAACTGAAATAGTATGGTCACCGAATGTTTTATTGAAAGTAATGTTTGTGATACTGTTAAATGTCAGATCCTGAGTTGTTGTAAAACTTTCTGATCCTCCATACTTAGCACCAGCTCCCGCTGCTACAGCTGTAGATAAATACCCCTGAGCACCTCTTGCAAAGATTCTTTCGTATTCTTTATATTCTATACCAGTTCTGTTACCTACACTTAGGTAATCAGTAATCTTATAATTTACATTTGCATTAGCAGAAATACTTAATTCAGTAAATCTGTTTCTAACTCCTCCATTAATATTATCCTGAAGGATCCAAGCTCTGTTTCCTGCACTGTTTTGTCCAATAGCATTGAATAGTTCTACTCCATTAGAATATGGATTAGGAGCCACATAAGAAGGAGAAAGTACGCTACCAAATAATGCATTCTGGATTACATTGGAGCTGATTCCTGTATTTTCTTCATCATCTAGCTGATTTCTTTTGGAATATCCTAAACCTAGAATTGTACCGAAAGTTAATCTGCCATCTTTAGACTTACCACTTAAGTTGTTTCTTAATGTAAATCTCTTGAAATCGGTAGATTTTACAGTACCTTCACTGTCTAAATAACCTAAAGATAAGAAGTTGTTTATATTTTCTCCACCTCCTGTAATCGCTAAATTATGTTGCTGAGAAATACCTACACGAGTAAATTGCTTTCTCCAGTCAGTATCTATTGCCCAGTTATCAATATCTTCCTGAGATAGGCCTTGATCTGCCGCAAAACCACCTCCGTAAATTTTTTGTATCTGTAACTGCTGTTTAGCACTAGACATATTATAGTCAGGCTTAGGTATCATTGAGAAAGAAGTCAGGGCATCATAAGAAATCTTCAGTCCTGAATTAAATTTCCCTCCTTTTGTTGTAATTACAACAACTCCGTTTGCAGCTCTGTTACCGTAAATTGCTGTAGCTTGTGCATCTTTCAGAATACTGAATGTCTCAATATCATAAGAGTTTAAGTTTCTGAACTGTGAACCTGAAGTGATAACACCATCTACTACGTATAATGGATCTCTTGAACCATTCAAAGAACTCATACCTCTAATCAAGATATTGAATTTACCAGAACCAGGAGAACCAGATCCAGAGTTAATCACAATACCTGGTGCTGTTCCCTGAATTGAATTCAGAACAGAAATGTTAGGTCTGTTTTCTAAGGTTTCAGCACCTACAGTTACTGAAGAAGTTGTAGATTTTGCTTTTGTAGCGGTCTTACTATATCCTAAGACAACTACTTCCTCAATTTTTGTCTCCTTGTCTTTTTTATCCTTGGAGTCTTTTTCCTGAGCAAATACAGCCTGTCCTGTAAAAAACAAAACACCAGCCGTTAATACACGTAATTTAACATTCATATTAACAAATTTTAATATATTTTAGGAGCAAATATGTTAATAAATATTAACACTAGCAAATTTTTCAGATTCACAAATCATAGATATATTCATGATAAATCAATCTAAGCCCACCACATACATTATAATTCATAATATTAGATGTAAAAAATTATTATAATTTAAATTAGAAACTTAAATTATTTACTTTTTAACACTTTAAAATCAACAGAAAAATAATTATTTATAATGAATCTAAATTAAAACAATACTAATATTCAAGCTTATAGGTGTTTTTTTTTAATTAACGACATCATTAATTTCAATCTTTTTCAACACAACTACTTTCTCTGATTAAAAAGACAAAAAAGCACTGGTTTCTTTTAAAAAGTAATATATTTATAACTTTAAAAAAAATTAAACATGAAAAAAATAGTTTTAACAACAATAGCCATATTTAGCTTCAGTTTTAGCTTTGCACAAAATACACTATCAGTGAATGGTGCTACAGGAGCACAAGCCGTATTTGACGGTATCAACTCGACTACAGGTAAAACATTTAAATATGATGAGATTTCAGGGGATTCACCATATATTGGTAAAGAATTTTCTGATGCAAAGATTGCTGTTAATTATGAACAGCTTCCCGTACGTTATAACAGCTACACTGATGAAATCGAATTTAAGAAAAACGGACAAGTTCAGGTTCTTCCAAAAACCACTGATTTTTCAAGAATTGAAGTTCTGTCTCCTAAGCAAGTATTAGTTTTAGT
This sequence comes from Chryseobacterium sp. NRRL B-14798, assembly GCF_050470705.1. Lineage (NCBI taxonomy): Bacteria > Pseudomonadati > Bacteroidota > Flavobacteriia > Flavobacteriales > Weeksellaceae > Chryseobacterium > Chryseobacterium sp. NRRL B-14798. The sequence continues at coordinate 4,793,663 of NZ_JBFLUL010000005.1, forward strand.
TGACACATCAGATGATCTCAATGGCTATTTTTTTGAATTGGCCAACGGAAAAAACACTCTGTACAAAAAAGTCAAAACTAAATTTACAGATGTTGTACCAGCGCCAAATTCTTATGCTAGTGAAAGACCAGCTAATTTCAGGAAATTACCTCCTGTATATTACATCAAAACACAAAACGGCTTTATCAAAAAGCCTAAAAACCAAAAGGATATTATCAACCAATTTCCAGATAAAAAAGACAGCTTAGCCAGTTTCTTTAAATCCAATAAAATAAAGTTTGATAAAGATGAAGATTTAATAAAGCTTGTGACTTTTTTGAACCAGAATTAGATTATTTATAACTATTATATTAATAAAAAAGCAGGCATCTGAGATGCCTGCTTTCTTTATCTTAAATTATTATTTCAGTTTTTTCTTAACCGCTACTTCTTCGTAAACTTCAAGAATATCTCCGATTTCAATATCATTATAACCTTTAAGGTTCAGACCACATTCGTAACCTTTTGTTACTTCCTTCACATCATCTTTGAAACGTTTCAAACTTTCCAGTTCTCCATCGAATTTAACAATACCGTCTCTTAGCAAACGTACTTTAGACTGTCTTGTTACTTTTCCGGTAAGAACCATACAACCTGCAATTGTTCCTACTTTAGAAATCTTGAATACCTCACGGATTTCAACATTACCAATCACCTGTTCCTGAATTTCCGGAGAAAGCATTCCCTCCATCGCTTCTTTTACTTCATCGATTGCTTTATAGATTACAGAGTAAGTTCTGATCTCAATTTCCTCACGATCGGCAAGTTCTTTTGCATTGGCACCCGCTCTTACATTGAATCCAATGATAATCGCATCTGATGCTGCGGCTAAGTTGATATCAGATTCAGTGATCTGCCCAACACCTGAGTGAAGAATCTTAACACTGATTTCTTCTGTTGATAATCTTTGTAACTGATCAGAAAGAGCTTCTACAGAACCATCCACGTCTCCTTTAAGGATAATGTTCAATTCTTTGAATTCTCCTAAAGCAATACGTCTACCCAATTCCTCAAGGGTTGTATGCTTCTTGGTTCTAATCGATAATTCCCTCTGCAGCTGTTCTCTCTTATTGGCAATAGCTTTACCTTCACTTTCATCAGCATATACGCGGAATTTATCACCTGCAGTAGGCGCTCCGTCCAAACCTAAAATTGTTGCAGGAATTGATGGCCCTGCTTCTTTTAGATTTTTACCTCTTTCATCAAGCAAAGCTTTTACTTTACCGTGATTTTTACCCGCTACTACATAATCACCTACTCTTAAAGTTCCGGTCTGTACCAACATTGTTGCTACATAACCTCTACCTTTATCTAAAGATGCTTCAATAACAACTCCGTTTGCTGCACGGTCAGGATTTGCTTTCAACTCAAGTATTTCAGCCTGTAGTAAAACTTTTTCCAGCAATACATCTACATTATTACCGAATTTAGCTGAGATCTCCTGTGCCTGAACATTCCCACCCCATTCTTCTACTAAAACCGGTGGATTTAATCCTGATAACTGCTGACGGATGTTGTCCGGGTTTGCATTCGGCTTATCCACTTTGTTGATAGCAATAATCATTGGTACTCCTGCAGCCTGTGCGTGAGCAATTGCTTCTTTTGTTTGTGGCATTACATCATCATCGGCAGCAATTACGATAATTGCAATATCCGTGATCTGCGCCCCTCTTGCTCTCATCGCTGTAAAGGCTTCGTGACCTGGTGTATCTAAGAAAGTAATTCTCTGACCATTTTCCAGCTTCACATTATAAGCACCGATGTGCTGAGTAATTCCTCCTGATTCACCAGCAATTACGTTGGTTTTTCTGATGTAATCCAATAATGAAGTTTTACCGTGGTCAACGTGTCCCATTACAGTAACTACAGGAGCTCTCTGCAATAAGCTTTCTTCAGTATCCACTTCATCTTCAGCATCTGTATCTTCAAGATCAGCATCTGAGAATTCGATTTTATAACCGAATTCATCTGCTACTAATAATAAGGTATCCGCTTCAAGTCTCTGGTTCATGGTAACCATTACCCCTAATGAGAAACAAGCAGAGATTACTTCAGTTGGAGAAACATTCATCAAACTTGCCAATTCACCTACTGTGATGAATTCTGTTACTTTAAGAGTTCTGTCTTGTGCTTCGAGCTCCTGCTGGCGCTCATCCTGCTCTCTACGGAAAGTTCTTTTGTCTTTTCTGTGTTTTGCAGATTTAGATTTTCCTCCTTTATTAGTAAGTTTTTCTAATGTTTCTTTGATCTGGTTTTTAACCTGCTCATCGGTTAATTCAACTGGCATAACTCTTTGCCCTGGTCTGTTGTTCTGACCTCCTTTTTTGAAGCCACCACCTTGACCCTGACGGTTTCCACCACCCTGGTTATTTCCGAAACGGTTTCCACCCTGGCCACCCTGACCTTGAGGACGGTTTCCTTGTCCGCCCTGACCTTGACGGTTTCCGCCTTGTCCACCGTTATTATTCTGACGGTTTCCCTGGCCCTGACCACCTTGGTTATTATTTCCTGAGTTTTGATTATTCCCCTGACCTTGTTGGTTATTCTGACCAGGTTTTTCAATTCTCTTTCTTTTCTTTTTTGCTCCGGCACCCGGCTTCGGCGCAAACTGAGTCAAGTCGATCTTTTCCCCAACGATTTTAGGACCGTCAAGCTTCTGATATACGGTCTCAATTTTCTGTGGTTCCTGAGATTCAGGTTCAGCCTCTGTTTTTGGAGTTTCCACTTTTTTCTCCTCTGCAACCACTGGTTTTGGAGTTTCTTTTACTGGTTCCACAGGTTTAACTTCTTCTTTTTTCTCCTCCATTTTTGGTTTGTCTTTTTTCACAGGTCTGTTTCTAGATTCTATTTGAGACAAATCAATTTTATCCAAAACTTTAAATTCCTGCTTTTCAGGCACTGCTTTAACTTCCGGTTGTTCTTCTTTCACGATTTCTTCTTTCTTTTCTTCAACCGGTGTCGCAACAGGAGCCACAGGAACTGCAGGAGCTGCAGGAGCCTCTTCAGCTTCAGGCTTCTTAGGTTCCAAATCTATTTTACCTAAAATTCTAGTTTCTGGTTTATTTGCTTTAGCTCTTATCACTTCAGGGGTTTTCTTTTCTTCAATTTCCAGCTTTTCTTCCGGAACTTTAGTGATCACCACCTCATGGGAAGCCTTTCTTTGTTCGCCGTCTTTAGCAAACTCAGCCTCCAATGCAGAATATGCCGCTTCTTCCAATTGAGCGTTAGGATTGCTTTCAACCTCGAAGCCCCTTGACTGTAAAAACTCTACTAATCTGGACATCGAAATGTTGAATTCCTTAACCGCTTTGTTTAATCTAATTTTTGGCATTTATATTATTTACTGTTTTTAATTTTTAAAATTAAAGTATTTCTTTTTTACTGTTTATTAAAATTTATTTAAAATCTTAATCTTCAAATTCTTCTCTCAGAATACGTTTCACCTCTTCAATAGTTTCTTCTTCAAGGTCAACCATATTTAAAAGACTTTCAGTTTCTTTATCCAATACTGATTTTGCAGTCGTAAGTCCTACTTTCTTAAACTCATCCAAAATCCACTGCTCGATATCATCGTTAAATTCTTTCAATTCAACATCATCATCCTCACTGGACTCTCTGTATACATCAATCTCATATCCTGTCAACCAAGAAGCCAGTCTGATATTCTGACCTTGTTTTCCGATCACTTTAGAAATTTCTTCAACAGGAGTATACACCAACGCGTAGTTCGTCTCCTCATTGATTTCAATTTTGTTAATAGTAACATTTCCTAATGCTCTCTTCACCAAGATCTCAGGGTTTTTAGACCACTGAATAACATCGATGTTTTCATTTCTCAACTCTCTTACAACGCCATGAATTCTGGATCCTTTTACTCCAACACAAGCTCCTACCGGATCAATTCTGTCATCATAAGCATCTACTGCAATCTTCGCCTTTTCACCAGGAATTCTCACTACCTTTTTCAGGATAATTGTTCCGTCCTGGATCTCAGGAATTTCCAGCTCTAATAACTTCTCTAGGAATTTAGGTGCAGTTCTGGAAATAATAATCTGTGGTTTAGAACCTTTAAAATCTACTGTCTCAACAATAGCTCTGATATTCTCACCCTTTTTAAAGAAATCGGATGGGATCTGGTTTTCTTTTGGTAAAATAAATTCATTTCCTTCATCATCCAGCAGAATCACGTGCTTATGACGGATGTGGTGGATTTCCCCTACAACAATTTCACCAATTTTATCTCTGAACTGTTCGTACAGCATTGCATTATTGTGTTCCTGAAGTTTTGTAGCAAGGATTTGCTTAAGGGTAAGAATATTTCTTCTTCCCAACTGTGCAACAGGAATTTCCATTGTAAAGTCTTCACCTACTTCGAAGGTGGGATCAATCTTCTTTGCTTCAGAAATTTCAATTTCCAAATCATCATCTTCAGACATTTCGTCCTCTACAATTGTTTTATTTAAAAATATCTGAAAATCTCCTTTATCCGGGTTTACAATCACATCAAAATGATCATCTGAATCAAATCTCTTTCTTAAAAGAGTTTTCAGTGAATCTTCAATAATTGCCATAAGATCAATCTTACTGATCCCTTTTTCGTCTTTAAAATCACCAAAGGATTCAATCAACGCTATATTATCCATCTATTCTTTTTTCTTTTTAAAATTTAATTACTACTAATGCTTTTTTGATCTCAGGATAAGAAATTTCTTTCTCCTCCTCCACATCTACTTTTCCTTTTCCGATATCTTTCGGTTTCCGGTAACGTAGAACAAGCGTGATCTTCTCATCGTCTACTTTTGACAATTCCCCTTCAATTTTAGAAGAATCCTCCAGCATCACCTCAATCTCTCTTCCAATGTTTTTACTGAACTGTCTTGGTGTGGATAATGGCTCGCTCAGTCCTGCAGACATCACCTGAAGGCTGAAGTCATGCTCTTCACGATCCATATTGAATTCAATTGCACGGCTTGCATCAAGACAATCCTGCAAAGAAACTCCGTTATCACCATCCAAAATCACTGTAATATCATCCCCTGCAGAAATTTTAAGATCAATAAGAAACAGATCTTTTCTGGTCTCAAGGAATTCATTTAATAATTCTTCAATTCTTTTTCTAAACTCCATATATTTTTATCTTGATTTACAGTACGAAAAAAGGCTTTCTTCCGAAGCCTTCCCATTTTTTCCGTAAATCCATTGCAAATATAAGCTTTTTTTCTAAAAAAGCAAAATAATCTTAAGTATCAGGTAAATAGCGCCAGATTCATTTACAATAAATTAAAAGAATATGTCAGAAGATTTTTATTACTTTTGTCTTAGAATTTAAAAACAGACATTTTGAATATAACGATTGTAGGAACAGGTTATGTAGGTTTGGTTACAGGAACCACTCTGGCAGAACTTGGCAATTCAGTATACTGTGTTGATATTGATGAAAAAAAAGTAGAAGGTATGAAAAACGGCATTGTTCCCATCTATGAGCCGAACCTTGAAGAAATGTTTTTAAGAAACATTCAGTCTGAAAGATTATTTTTCACTACCAATCTTAAAGAAGCTTTAGACAAAAGCGAAGTGATTTATCTGGCATTACCTACTCCTCCGGGAGAAGACGGATCTGCAGATCTGTCTTATGTACTTCAGGTAGCTGATAATATTGGCGAAATGATGACCGGATACAAAGTCATTGTCAATAAAAGCACGGTTCCTGTAGGAACTGCAGACAGAGTAAGAGAAACCATCTCAGCGAAAACAAATATCCCTTTTGATGTTGTTTCAAATCCCGAATTTTTAAGAGAAGGATTTGCGGTTGAAGATTCAATGAACCCTTCAAGAGTAGTTGTAGGTGCAAGTTCGGAAAGAGCCAAAGACATCATGTCTAAGATATACCAGCCTTTTACCAACACCGGAATTCCCATCATTTTCATGGATGAGAAATCCTCAGAACTTACAAAATATGCTGCGAATTCATTTCTGGCAGTAAAAATCACCTTTATGAATGAGATTGCGAACTATTGTGAAAAAGTGGGCGCAGATGTAGATAAGGTAAGACTGGGAATGGGTAGTGATGACAGAATCGGGCACAGATTCTTATTCCCAGGTATCGGATATGGTGGAAGCTGCTTTCCTAAAGACGTAAAAGCACTTATAAAGTCCGGAAAGCAGGAAGATTTTAATTTTCAGATCCTTGAAGCTACGGAAAAGGTAAATACAGCCCAGAAGGTAATCTTAGTGTCTGAAATTGAAAAATATTTCGGAGGAAGTATTGAAGGAAAGAAAATTGCTATGTGGGGGCTTGCCTTCAAAGCCAATACGGATGACATCAGAGAAGCCTCATCATTAGACAACATCGCTCTTCTATTGGAGAAAGGAGCAGAGGTCATAGCCTATGACGCTGTTGCAGAAAGTAATGTTAAGAAGCTTTTAGGTGATAAAATACAATATGCTAAAGGAATGTACGATGCAATCGAAGATGTAGATGCACTGTTTATTGCTACAGAATGGCCGGAATTCAAAAATCCTAATTTTGACCTTATGGCTAGAAAAATGAAAAACAAAGTCATTTTTGACGGCAGAAATATGTACCCGCTGGAAATCCCTGAACAGAACGGATTTCATTATAAAAGTATAGGAAGAAAGACCATTACAAAATAAATCAATGAAAAATATTATCGTTACAGGAGGTGCCGGATTTATCGGCTCCCATGTTGTAAGAGAGTTTGTAAAAAACAATCCGGATACTACGATCATCAATCTTGATGCTCTTACCTACGCCGGAAATCTCGAAAACTTAAAGGACATTGAAAATGAACCGAATTATGTTTTCGAAAAAGCAGATATTACAAAACCGGAAGAGCTTAGAAAAGTTTTCGAAAAATATAACCCGGATGCTGTTGTACATTTAGCAGCAGAAAGCCATGTAGACAGAAGTATTACAGATCCTATGGCATTCATCAATACGAATGTAAACGGAACTGCTAATCTTTTGAACCTTTGTAAAGAATTCTGGACATTAAATCCTGATCATACCCACGGCAGATTCCCGGATGAAAAAAGAAACAATCTTTTCTATCATATTTCCACGGATGAAGTATATGGAAGCTTAGGGGAAACAGGTTTCTTTCTGGAGACCACATCATACGACCCTCAATCTCCGTATTCAGCTTCAAAAGCAGCCTCTGACCATTTGGTAAGAGCTTACGGAAATACCTATGGAATGCCTTTCATTGTATCGAACTGTTCCAACAACTACGGTCCGAATCATTTCCCTGAAAAATTGATTCCACTTTGTATTTCGAATATTATCAACGAGAAACCACTTCCTATTTACGGTGATGGAAAATACACCAGAGACTGGTTGTTTGTCATTGACCATGCCAAGGCGATTCATCAGATCTTTAAAGAAGCAAAAACCGGTGAGACTTACAATATCGGAGGATTCAACGAGTGGCAGAATATTGATCTTGTCAAAGAACTGATCAAACAAATGGATGCCAAGCTGGAAAGACCGAAAGGTTATTCAGAAAAGCTGATCACTTTTGTAAAAGACAGACCGGGTCACGACAAACGTTACGCTATTGATGCCACAAAACTGAATAAAGATTTAGGCTGGAAACCTTCAGTTACCTTTGAAGAAGGATTAGCAAAAACCATCGACTGGTATCTGGAAAATAAGGAATGGCTGGAGAATGTAACTTCCGGAAATTATCAGGATTATTACAGCAAACAATACAGCTAAATATATTATTTGAGATAACAGAGCAATGGAACTCTTTATCTTCCACAGAAATTCAACTCACAACACAAAAGAAATAAGCGTCTTTACGCACCAAAACATGAAAGGAATAATATTAGCCGGAGGTTCCGGAACAAGACTTTACCCTCTAACCATTGCAGTAAGCAAGCAGCTGATGCCTGTTTACGACAAACCTATGATTTACTATCCGCTTTCCACATTGCTTTTAGCAGGAATCAAGGATATTCTGATCATCACCACTCCACATGACCAGGAAGGTTTCATCAAACTTTTGGGCGACGGCTCACAAATCGGCTGTAATATAGAATATGTTGTACAGCCAAGTCCAGATGGTTTAGCGCAAGCTTTTATTCTGGGCGAGCAATTTATTGGTAACGACCCCGCAGCGCTGGTATTGGGAGATAATATTTTCTATGGTTCCGAAATGGGAACTTTATTGAAAAACAAAACCAATCCACAGGGAGGAGTTGTTTTTGCTTACCACGTAGCAGACCCTGAAAGATATGGTGTAGTAGAATTCGACAAAAACCTGAAAGCTGTTTCTATTGAAGAAAAGCCTTTAAACCCTAAGTCAAACTATGCTGTTCCCGGCCTTTATTTTTATGATAACAATGTCGTTGAAATTGCTAAAAACATCAAGCCCTCTGCAAGAGGTGAGCTGGAAATCACAGACATCAACAATGTTTATTTAAGCAATGGAAAACTTGAAGTAGCTGTTCTTAACAGAGGAACGGCATGGCTGGATACAGGAACCTTTGATTCTCTTCATGACGCCTCAGAATTTGTAAGTGTTATTGAAAAAAGACAAGGATTTAAAATCGGCTGTATTGAAGAAATTGCATTCAGAAACAAATTCATTGATGAGGAGAAACTGCTTGAGACGGCTACCAAATATGGTAAAAGCGGATACGGTGAATACCTGAAACAACTTATCAGAAAATAACAATTATAATTTATAAAATTCATAGACTATTGGCTTTATGGCCAATAGTTTTTGCTCATGCCGACAAATATCAATATATTAGTTGTTGATTTTTAGTTTTATGGACTATGAAAATTTATAAACTAATACATACGGTAAGAATTAATTATTATAAATTTGCAAAAACTTACACAGATGAATGAACCACAACAAAAGTGGACAGAAACGATTGATGCTGATCATTCGTTATTTGACTTGAAGCTAAAAGAAGTCTGGAGATACAAAGATCTTGTTTATATGTTTGTAAAAAGAGATTTTGTATCCAGCTTTAAGCAGACTATTTTAGGCCCGATCTGGTTTTTTATCAATCCAATTCTAACGACAATTGTTTATTTAATTGTTTTCGGAAGAATTGCCAACCTTCCAACTGACGGAGCACCACCATTACTTTTCTACCTTGCAGGAGTTACTCTCTGGAATTATTTTTCAGCTTGTTTACTAGGAACATCTTCAACTTTTGTTGGTAATGCAAATATTTTCGGCAAAGTATATTTTCCAAGACTGGTTTCTCCTTTATCCATTGTAATTTCCAACCTGATGCGTTTTGGAGTACAGTTTCTCCTATTTATTATCGGCTGGGGTTATTATTTATCAAAAGGACAAATTCATCCTAATATCTGGATCTTAGCAACTCCCTTTTTAATTTTACTAATGGCATTATTTGCATTGGGAGTAGGAATGATATTTTCTGCGTTAACCACAAAATATAAAGATTTAAGTATGTTGTTGGGGTTTGGAGTGAGTCTGTATATGTATGCAACACCAGTTATTTATCCAACCTCAGCGTTACCGGGATTCTTTAAAAGCATTTCATTTTACAATCCTTTAACAGGGATTTTCGAATGTTTTAAATATGCCTGGCTTGGTGTTGGGGACTTTTCTCCAATAATGCTCACTATCAGTACATTTATCATCCTTATTTTATTGGTAACAGGTACTTTCATTTTCAATAAGGTGGAAAAATCCTTCATGGACACAGTTTAAAAATTTATTAACTTCCCCTAAACAATTTAAAAATGCTAGCTTTAAAAGCAGAAAATATATCAAAACAATACCGTCTCGGACAAGTCGGAACGGGTACCTTATCTCATGACTTAAACCGATTCTGGCACAAAGTAAGAGGAAAAGAAGATCCATATCTTAAAATTGGTGAGGTAAATGACAGAACAACCAAGGGAACTTCTGAGTACGTTTGGTCACTTCGGAATATTAATTTTGAGATTGAACAAGGAACTGCAGTAGGGATTATTGGGCGAAACGGAGCCGGAAAATCTACCCTGTTAAAACTTTTAAGCAAGGTAACAAAACCTACAACCGGTAAAATATACACCAACGGAAGAATTGCATCTTTATTGGAAGTAGGAACCGGGTTTCATCCTGAAATGACAGGACGCGAAAATGTTTTTTTAAATGGAGCAATTCTTGGAATGACCCGTAAGGAAATTTCAAGAAAATTTGATGAGATCGTAGCTTTTTCAGGAGTAGAAAGATATATTGACACTCCGGTAAAAAGATATTCATCGGGAATGTATGTTCGTCTGGCCTTCGCTGTAGCAGCTCACTTGGAATCTGAAATTCTAATTGTAGATGAAGTATTGGCTGTGGGTGATGCAGATTTTCAAAAAAAATGCCTGGGAAAAATGAACGATGTAGCAAAAGGAGAAGGAAGAACCATTCTTTTTGTAAGTCATAATATGACTGCCGTAAAAGAACTTTGCAACAAAGGAATCCTTTTAAACCAAGGAACTTTAGCCTATGAAGGAGATATGCTAAATACAATTATAGAATATCAAAAAAGCAGTACAACAGCAAGTTCTTATTATTACAATGGAAATATTAATGAAGCTCTAGGAAATAATAACATCAGAATAAAAGAATTTTATGTAAATCCTATTCATGGAGATCTCATCGATATTGATTCCGGAATTCATGTAAAGCTTGTTTTCCAGAATAATTGTGCTAATATCAATCTGGATGCTACTTTTGAACTAAGAAATTATGAAGAGCTTATTATCTTCCATGTAGGAAAACTTATTACTGAAAATAATAACTCTGAAATTGGGGATTATACAGTAGAATTTGATATTCCGGCAGGTTTAATTAATGCAGGAAATTACTATTTTAAATTAATTTTCGGAAAAAATCAAACCGAAGTATTATTTGCAGTCGACAGTATTGTAGGCTTTGAGGTTGAAAATGTAAAAGTGGGCAGCAAACTTCATTTGTATCCGGGAATTACAAGACCGAATTTTGATTATAAAGTACAGACTCCATGATTCCAAAAATAATAGAACTTCCAAAAATTTATGACAAAAGAGGAAATCTTTCCTTTTTTGAGCACCCCAATCAACTACCCTTTGAAATTAAAAGAACGTATTGGATTTATGATGTTCCGGGAGGGGAAACAAGGGGAAGTCACGCTTTTAAAGAACAGCAGGAGTATATTATTGCTCTTTCAGGAAGTTTTGATGTAGTGATTCATAATGGTAAAGAAGAGCAGCGGTTTTCCTTAAACAGATCCTATTATGGATTATATATTCCGAAAATGTTTTGGCGGAAACTAGAGAATTTCTCTACCAATTCACTTGCTCTTATTGTTTCTGATCATACTTATAATCAGGATGATTATATCAGAGATTTTGAAGAATTTAAAAAGCTGGCAAATGAAAAATAAGCTTTCAGTATTTGATTGTAGTGTTATAGACCTTGGAAAAATAAGTTTTGATGAGGGTAATCTTACAGTGGTTGAAAACAATTCAACCTTCCCATTTGATGTTAAAAGAATATTTTATTTATACGACATTGCGGGTGGAGAAAGCCGTGGTGCTCATTCTCATAAAGAATGTCATCAGTTTTTGATTGCAGCTAGCGGAAGTTTCGAGGTTTCACTGGATGATGGAAAGTTTAAAAGACAGGTTTTTCTGAACCGCCCGGATATTGGGCTTCATATTCCACCAGGAATTTGGGCTTCAGAAATTAATTTTTCATCAGGTGCAATTTGTCTGGTTCTGGCATCTCATCATTATAATGAAGAAGACTATGTCAGAGATTATGATACATTTTTAAAAATACAGAATGAAAAATAAAATTCATCCATTAGCCGATGTCCAAAGTGAAAACATAGGAGAAGACACCATGATTTGGCAATTCTGCGTTGTTTTAAAAGGTGCTGAAATTGGTAAAAATTGCAATATAAATTGCAATGTTTTTATTGAAAATGACGTGAAAATAGGTGATAATGTAACCATTAAACCCGGCGTACAGGTTTGGGACGGAGTAACATTGGAGGACAATGTATTTATCGGTCCAAATGTAACTTTTACGAATGATCTTATTCCGCGTTCAAAACAATATCCTTTAGAATTCAGTAAAACACTTGTGAAAAAAGGTGCTTCAATTGGGGCTAACTCTACAATTATTGCCGGGAATATAATCGGAGAAAATGCTTTGATCGGTGCCGGAAGTGTCATTACGAAAAATGTGCCTTCAAATACAGTTTGGTATGGAAATCCTGCCAGACAAACGGGTTTTATAACTTTAGACGGAAAGATTTTAGATCTGAATATGAAAGACAAGGAAGGAAATTCCTATGAAATTCAAAATGACTAGTGATGTTTTTCATTATGCTCACTGCAAGTATTCATTCATATAAAGTAATAGAAAAACCTTTCAACAAAAAATAAAAAATTTATTCTCATGATTAAGTTCCTCGATCTACAAAAAATTAATCTACAGCACCAAGAAGAAATTGAGGCGAAGCTCTTGCAGGTTTTCCGTTCCGGATGGTATCTTATGGGCAATGAACTGAATCTATTTGAGAAAAATCTTTCTCAATATATCGGAACAAAACACGCAATCGGTGTTGCCAATGGCTTAGACGCTCTTCGTCTTATCCTTAGAGGATATATCGAAATGGGATTAATGAAAGAAGGAGACGAAATTTTAGTTCCATCCAACACTTATATTGCTTCTATTTTAGCCATTTCCGATAATGGACTCGTACCCGTTTTGGTAGAACCAGATATTGCCAACTATAATATTGACGTATCAAAAATTGAAGAAAAAATCACTCCAAAAACAAAAGGTATTTTAATTGTGCATCTTTACGGAAGAGTTATTTTCTCTGAAGAATTGCAGCAATTGGCTCAAAAATATAATGTAAAAATCATTGAAGATAATGCTCAGGCTATTGGAGCAGAATGGAAAGGAAAAAAAACAGGAAATCTTGGTGATGCCTCTGGTTTTAGTTTCTATCCCGGAAAAAATTTAGGTGCTTTGGGCGATGCCGGTGCAATTACGACTAATGATGAAGAATTGGCAAAAACCATAAGAGCCTTGGCAAATTATGGTTCAAATAAAAAATATGTAAATATTTATCAAGGATTAAATTCCAGACTAGACGAAATTCAGGCTGCTGTTTTAGATATTAAGCTAAAATACATTGATGAAGAAAATGAGGTGAGAAGAAAGATCGCAAGACAATATATCAGCGAAATTTCAAATTCCAATATTATTCTACCGGAAAACCCTGAAAATGAGAACGAGCATGTTTGGCATATTTTCCTTATCAGAACAGAAAAAAGAGACGAACTTCAGGCTTACCTTACAGAAAACGGTGTCCAAACTTTGATTCATTATCCGATTCCTCCCCACAAACAGGAAGCTTATAAAGACTGGAATTCACAATCTTTTCCGATCAGTGAAAAGATTCATCAAGAAGTTTTGAGCCTGCCTATTTCTCCGGTAATGGAAAAAGAGGAAATAGCTAAAGTTATTGAATTATTAAACAAATTCTAATGGAGAATCCGTTGGTAAGTTTTATTGTTGTTTCATACAAACACTCAGAATTTATCCCTGAGTGTTTAAATAGTATTAAAAATCAAACTTATAAAAACTGGGAACTCATTATTGCTGATGATGCTTCACCAGACAATTCTGTGGAGATCACAAAAAACTGGCTGAACGAAAACAACATTTCTGCAAAAACCAATTTTCATGAAACAAACATAGGATTCGCTGCAACACTTAATGAATGTATTGAGATGACTGAGGGAAAATATGTAAATATTATAGCTGCCGATGACTACCTTCATCCTTCATTTCTTGAAAAATGCGTAGCCAATTTAGAAAAAAAGGGGAATGATTTCGGAATGATTTTTTCAAGCTGCTTTATCATCCAAGAAGATAAAACATTAATTAATTATCTTGATGATCTGAGTTTTTATAAAGATGAAAATCAATTTAAAAGTACATTGAAAAAGATGAACCTTATCCCGGCTCTTGCTACGTTGGTTAAAAGAACGGTTTTAATTGAGACAGGTCCGTACGATAAAAATATTCTTATCGAAGATTACGACAGATGGTTGAGAATTAATGAAAATTATTTTATTGATTTTATTCCTGAAAATCTTGCATATCATAGAAAGCATGGTGAAAACATTTCTAAAATAAAAGAAAGGATTGTTTTTGTAGAAGAAATACTTTTAAGGTTAAAATATGATCATAATCTTGAAAATAAGACAAAAATAAATAACGACATCAAAAAGATCTACATAACATCTAAAGATAAAAAGGAAATCCGGAAAGTGTCTGAACAATATTCTCAATATAAAGGGAAAGAACGTTGGCTGAATTTATGCCTGAAATATAACCTGCCTGTAAGATTATATTATCTGAAATATAAATTTTTCTAAAATGTTTACAAAGCTTAAAAATAATATCGCACAAAAAATCATTACTCTTGTCGAGAATAATGATAAAAGAAAAAAACAGGAAAAATGGAATATTTTCATGTCCAAACCTAATATAAATATTCATCCAAGTTTTTCGCCAAAAGATGCAGATATTTTTAAAGGTGAAAATAATCAAATAGGAAATATTACAATTAGTGAAAATTTTTTACTGAGAGAATACTGCAATATTGTAGTTTTTCCGAATGCTGACCTTAGAATTGGAAAAAGTGTTTTTTTCAACAATTATTGTTCTATTAATTGTTTAGATAAAATTGAAATTGGTAATGACACCATTTTTGGTGAAGGCGTAAGGCTATACGATCATAATCATCTTATTGAAAAAGGTGAAAAACTTTTTGTAGAAAAAGAAAAATATATGACGTCTCCTATTAAAATTGGTAAAAATTGCTGGATTGGAAGCAATACTGTAATATTAAAAGGGGTTACGATCGGAGACAATTCTATTATTGGAGCCGGCTGTGTAATACACAAATCTGTTCCGGAAAACACAATTATGAAAAATAGTCAAAATTTAATTTCTCAAACCCTCTAAAATGAGTACAAAAAAAATATTATTTATTTCGCACGAAGCTTCTTTATCTGGTGCTCCCATTCTTGTTTTAGATTTAATAAAAAGATTAAAAAAAGAAAAAGAAAATTATCAGATCGATATTTTATTGATCAGAGGAGGAGAATTGTATGAAGAATTTGCAAAAGTAGCTAACAATATTGTTGTTGCTCATTATCATTTACAGTCTTTTTCATTTTTAAAAAGAAATTTAAAAAGAGTTCAATCAATTGTTTTCAGAAAAAAAGAGACTCAACAAGACAAAATTGATAAAATTACCATCTCTCTTCTTGAAAACAAATACGATCTGGTATATGGAAACACAATGGAATCATTGATTTGGACGCTTCCTTTCTATAAAAAAAACATTCCTACAATTGTTGCTATTCATGAGCTTAGTTTTGGGATTGAAAGTACTTACTCTAAAGAGTTTGTTTTAGAAAACATTTCAAATATCACCCAAATTATAGCAGGTTCGCAAGCTGTTGCCGACAATCTTATCAACAAGTACAATGCAGCCCCACAAAAAGTAACAGCAATACATTCTTTCGTAGACAATGTTCTCAACCTCCAGAAGGATAAAGAATTATTGAAAAAGGAATTGAATATTAAAAATGAAGAATTGATCGTTGGAATTGCGAGTTCTCAGGAATTAAGAAAAGGTACGGAGATGGTTCCTGTTTTGGTTCAGAAAATAAAACAGAAAACTGATCTTAATTTTAAATTCATCAATCTTGGAGGAACATCCAAAAGTGCTGCTGTAAGATGTGCCAAACTGGATGCTGAAAAATTAGGGGTAGAAAAGGACATCATTTTTATCGATCATAATAAAACGCCAAATGATTATATAAATATTTTTGATGTTTTTCTTTTAATGTCCCGTGAAGATCCTTTCCCATTAGTTATGCTGACTGCTGCAAAACTAAAAAAACCCATCGTAGCTTTTGAAAAAAGCGGTGGTGCTGTTGAATTTCTGGAAAACAATCATGGAGTACTTGTTCCCTATCTGGATATGGATATCATGGCTGAAGAGACCGTTAAACTTATGCAGGATGCCAATCTAAGAGAAAGTTATGGTGAAAATATTTATCAGAGATTGGAAAACGAATATTCTGACAAGAAATTGGCAGGTAAAATTTTTACAATAATTGATAACTTACTTTAGGATGATCTCCATCATAATCTCATCATACCTTCCTGACTATTTTTCTGCACTTGAAAAAAATATTGCAGAAACAATTGGGGTGTCTTATGAAATCATTAAAATAGACAATCCTGGATTGATGGGAATTTGTGAAGCTTATAACAAAGGCGCGGAAAAAGCTGGTTTTGATTATTTGCTTTTCATCCATGAAGACATCTTATTTAAAAATGAAAATTGGGGGAATACACTCATAAATCATTTAAACCAGGAAAATACAGGAATTATAGGGCTTGCAGGATCATCCTACGTTCCTTCTGCTCCATCAAGCTGGACCGTTAGTGAGAAATATAATTTCGTAAATATTTTACAGGGAAATAAAGAGAATACCCTGTATTTTCCCATTCAAACAACGAAGGAAAACAGAAATAAAGTCTTTGCTGTTGACGGTGTTTTTCTTGGAATTAAAAAAGAAATATTTAATCAGTTTAAATTCAACGAAAATCTATTGAAAGGTTTCCATGGCTATGATCTTGATTTTAGTTTAAGAGTTTCTACAAAAAAACAGAATTATGTGGTTAAAGATATACTGATTCAACATTTCTCTGGTGGAAATCCGGATAAAACTTGGTTAGATGCCAATATTAAAGTAAGGGAAAGTATAGGATCTGATTTTCAAAAAGAAATCGACACCGAAGCTGAAAAGAAAATATTTCTAGGGTTTTTGCACAATTTTTTTAAATACTACCCTGTTAATAAAAAAAACCTATTTCTGACATTAAAATTTTATCCCAAAAAACTTAATTTTAATGAGCATTTGGAAATAGCAAAAAAGTATTACGGCTATATAAGATACGCTGGAAGTATCAATAAAAAACACAACTCAAAGAATTAAAATTTATCTAAAACTGTTTAATAAGATATGATCATAGGAAACGGACTTATTGCCAATTCATTAAAAAATATAGACTCAGAGGAAAATCTATTTTTCGCTTCTGGTGTTTCGAATTCTCTGGAAACAACAAGTTCAGAGTTTGAAAGAGAATTTACTCTGTTGGATAAATGTATTGAGAGTAACAGCAATCACAAATTAATTTATTTTTCTACTCTAAGCATTCATGATCAATCAAAACAAGACAGTCTTTACGTTTTACATAAAAAGGAAATTGAAAATTATATCAAAAATAAGTGTAAAAACTACCTTATTCTCAGAATTGGAAATATTGTAGGAAACGGAGGAAACCCAAATACATTATTCAATTTTCTTAAAAATCAGATTAAAAATTCACACCAGTTTACAGTTCATACAAAGGCAAGGAGACTATTGCTGGATATAGATGATATTTCTAAATTTTTAGAGTCTTACTGTCTGCATCTTCCTAATAAAGTTATTAATTTTTCTTTTCCCTATAATTTTGATTTAAAAGAAATTATAGGTGCTATTGAAAAAGAAACCCATCAAAAAGCTTATTATTCAGAAGTGAACGAAGGAGACTTTTACAGAGTAGATTTTGATAAAGAAATTCACGACTTCTTCTCAGGTATCAGTCCTGAAAGTTATCTTGAAACGTTAACCCGAAAGTATATTTAAGATGGTGGCTATTCACGTAATCATTGTTACTTATAATGCCATGAAGTGGGCAGAAAGATGTTTTTCAAGCTTAAGAACCTCTTCAGTTCCTGTAAAATGTATTGTAATAGATAACGGATCAACAGACGGCACTCAGGAATATATCAAAAAGTATTTTCCTGAAGTAGACTTCATTCAATCTCCACAAAATCTAGGTTTTGGAAAAGCGAATAATGCAGGGATAGAAAAAGCGTATAAAGAAGGAGCAGATTTTTTCTACCTGATGAATCAGGATGCATGGATTTATCCGGATAGTTTTCAAAAGCTATTGGATGTGTACAACGCATACCCCGACAAAAATCAACTGGGGATTTTAAGTCCGATACACATGGATGGCAGCGAGAAAAAGCTCGATATTTTTTTCGAACGCTACCTGGCAAGAAATACTCCGGATAACAGAATATTTTCAGACAGCTTTAACAATAGTCTTAAAGATTATTATGAAATCGATTTTGTGAATGCCGCTCACTGGCTGCTTCCCAAAGCAACCATTGAAGAAATCGGGGGCTTTAATCCTTACTTCTTCCATTATTCCGAAGATTATGAATACGTACAACGTATTTCTTTTTTCAGGAAAAAAATCATCGTATGCCCGCCCAGCAGAGTTGTACATGATGGCAAACAGGATTTCCATAAAACCAGCCACATCAATGCTCTGAGAGTACAGCGGGAACAACGCTATCTGAATCCGGCACTCCCGTTTGATTCCAAAGTACTTAACAGAGATTTCATTCCTAAAATGATAAAGCAAGCTCTCCAGCTGCAGTTTTCTGCTGCTTCCGATACTTTGAAAGAATATCAATATCTGAAGACCCGGTTTAATGAAATTATGAACGCAAGAACCATCATTAAAAATAAAGGGGCTGCATTTCTTAATTTAAAACAAGTATAATTCAGAATAAATCTAAACCCAACATTAAAAATGAATAGAATTCGTCTTATCAACAGTATCATCCAGAAAGCTAATTTTAAAAAATATCTTGAAATTGGTACCCGAAGTGGCACATCGCTATATGCCATAAGCTGTAAAAACAAAATTGCAATAGACCCCAACTTCATAATACCCAAAATGGAAAAACTCAAAAGAAGAGTCTTTGACATTAAAAATAATAGAAAAACGCATTATTTTGAAATGACCAGTGATGATTTTTTTGAGCAAAAAAAGGAGTTTCTTAAAAATTTCGGCAGTATTGAAATATCTCTGGTTGATGGTATGCATACGTACCACCAGGCACTTAAAGATGTTCTGAATATCCTCCCTTTCATGGATGAAAAATCAATTATTGTCATGCATGACTGTTTTCCTGTGAGTGAGCCAGCCTCAACAGCGTACAACTCAGAAGAATTTTTTACGAAAGAAAAACATCCGGAATGGACTGGTGAGTGGAACGGTGATACCTGGAAATCTATCCTTTATCTGCTAAAAAAATATCCGAACGATCTTGAGGTTTTTGTTATTGACACAGATTATGGTCTCGGAATTATTCAGAAAAAACATAATCTTCCTATGAATTTTGAGCTGGATACTGAATTTTTCAGGCAGTTTATTTCCTACACGTTTCAGGATCTCAAAAAGAATCCTCAAGAATTGATCAATTTAAAATCGAAAGATATTATTCCATCCCTCCTTAACAGATTTCACTATTAGCAATGGAACCTAAAATATCGGTCATCATGCTCACCTATAATCACGCCCCCTATTTAAAGGAGGCTATTGAAGGTGTTCTATCCCAAAAAACAGACTTTCCGTTTGAGTTGATTATTTGCAATGATAATTCACCGGATGATTCTGACATTATTATTTCAGAATTTGCAACGCAATATCCGGATATCATCCGATATTTTAATCATAAGACTAATATCGGTTTTGTTGAAAACCAAAGATTTGCATTCGCACAGGCTCAAGGAAAATACTTAGCCTACTGTGAAGGGGATGATTACTGGACTGACCCGCAAAAGCTACAGTTTCAGTATGATTTCCTTGAGAACAATTCAGAATATGTCATGGTGACCGCCAGAAATTTACTGTTCCATCAGGATGAAAATAAACTGACAGAAGATGGAAAAGACTCCATGTTCAACGGACAGAAATATATTGATTATACACAGGACAGCTTTTTTGTACAGCGCCCTACCCAAACTTTTACTTATCTGATCAGAAAAGACTGCATTGATGAGAAGTGGATTGACATTTATCCCAATTACAGGGATCTTTACTATTTTTATCATGCCCTTGAATTTGGAAAAGGCAGAAGCTTTAATAAAGTAGTGGGAGTTTACCGGCTTCATAGCGGTGGCGTTTACAGCTCATTAGAAACAGAAAAACAATACCGAACTTCTATTGATATCTTTAAAAATATTAAGAGGATTAATAATGATCAGAGAGCAGACCAGCAGATAGTAAAAACCCTGGATCAGCTCATCAATAAATATTATTACGAAAAGGAGTTTGTTTCTCCTGTATGGAACAGAAAGCTTTATGCAGCCATCTTTGAACGCTTTTCCATTTCCAAAAATATCGGAACGGGAATAAGCCAGCTACTAAAAATTATAAAATATACTTTCACCAGATAATCAATATCTACAATGGCTGATATTGATGAATATCCGTCAAAAATAAAATCATAGTTATCAGACCCTTGTACACAGATGATTCAGAACATAGCCGATTCAAATAGTTTGAGTCGACAGCTGATCTAAACCGATCGAACTTTCCTTAATTTATTGTAATTTAGCTTTACAAAATGATAAAATTAATGATGAAAAATAAAAGCATATGTGCGGAATAGCAGGAATTATAAGCAATAATGCAGCAAATTATCAGGAGGAAATCAAAAAAATGACAGACTCTCTGATTCATCGTGGACCCGATTCTTCAGACTTTGAATTCTATGATAATGCAATATTAGGCCACCGCAGACTTTCCATTATAGACTTGTCCGAAAATGGGAAGCAGCCAATGTTCTCCAATACAAAAAATGAATGTATTGTCCTTAATGGTGAAATCTATGGATACCAGGATATTAAGAGACAATATGCAGAATATCCTTACCATGGAGGTTCCGACACGGAAGTCATTCTTGCGATGTATCAGAAAAAGCAGCAGAACCTCATCCATGATCTTCCGGGAATGTTTGCTTTTGCCATCTGGGATGACCGTGAACAGCAATTGTTCTGTGCAAGAGACCGTTTTGGTGAAAAGCCATTTTACTATGCCATCGGAAATAATAATGAATTTATTTTTGCTTCAGAGATCAAAGCGATTCTTGCATCCGGATTGATCCATCCTAAGGTAAATCCTGAAGCCATTTCCAACTATCTCCAATATGGGTATGTAAGCACCTATCAGAGCATTTATAGCAATATATATACTTTACCGCCCGCTCATCAGCTGATCTGGAAAGAGGGAAAGGTCATTGTTTCACGGTATTACAACCTGCCGTCAAAAGATAGGGTGATCAGCCTCTCCGATGCTAAGGAGGAGTTTCGGTACCTTCTGAAAAATGCTGTTAAAAAACAACTTATTGCGGATGTGCAGGTTGGTAGTTTTCTGAGTGGCGGCCTGGATTCTTCATCTATAGTTGCTCTTGTGGATGAGTTCTTACCTCATCAGACGACAATCAGTTTCGGTTATGACCATAAAGACAGCGAGCTCAAATATGCCAAAGAAATTGCAGATAAATACAACACCAATCATATAGAAGTTCATGAGCAAAAAAAAGATCTGGCTGAATCATTACTGCATGTTTCTCCTTTCTTTGACGAACCTTTTGCTGATACCTCTTACCTTCCGCATTATGAGATCTGTAAAAATGCAAGAAAAAATCTGACTGTAGCCCTTTCAGGTGATGTTGGAGACGAGCTGTTTGGCGGATATCATTTTTATACGGTAGAAAATATGATGAAAAATCATTTCAGTTATAAAAATCTAATCGCCAGATTCGGACTTAACCTTTACAAAAAAGCAAAGACGGTTTCGTTCGTAACCCAACAGAATTTAAAGTACGACTCCATTCTGGATTTTCATCTGAATTCCGTCAGAAATGTTTTTAATAAATCGGAACGTGCCCTTTTGGGATGTTCACAGGATTATCAGCAGGGATACAGCTTTACTCCGAATCATGATTCGTTGAATGACATTATGAGAGTAGATCTGGAAAATTATGTCCCTGGAAATATGATGGTCAAATCAGACAGAATGGCGATGGCTAATTCATTGGAAGTAAGAACTCCTTTTCTTGATATTGATTTTGCAGAATTCTGTATTCAGCTTCCTGATCAGCTGAAAATCACCAGTGAAAATGATAAAATTATCCTTCGTGAATCCATGAATAATTATTGGACAGATACAATCAGAAAACGTCACAAACAAGGTTTCGGACACAGCGTTAAGAACTGGTTTAATGAAGAAAACCTTATTAAGCTCTCCGACGATCTTCTAAGAGATTCGTCTCAAAAGGTTTTTAACTATATTGATTTTGATACTACCCAAAAATTTCTGAACAAAGACCATAAGCACTGGAATTTATTGCAGCTTGCTCTTTGGGCCCATAATAATAAATATGTTCTCTGATGCTTGATATTTCTGTCATTATCCCTGTATATAATGCTGCTGATTTTCTAAAAAAATCAGTACAGTCAGCCCTGCAATTTGAAGAAGTGAAAGAAGTTATTTTAGTTGAAGATAAATCTTCTGATCATTCATTGGAAATTTGCAAAGAATTAGCTGGCGAAGATAGAAGAATTCATTTGCTCCAGCACCCTGACAAAGGAAACCATGGTGCTGCTGCTTCAAGAAATCTGGGTATTGAAAAAGCCGCCTCAAGTTTCATTACATTCCTGGATGCTGATGATTATTATCTTCCCAATAGATTTGATGCGGAGAAAGAGCTTTTTAAAGAGCCGCAGGTAGACGGGATCTTCAATGCCATAGGGGTTGAATATCTCACTGAAAAAGGGAAAAAGGAATTTCAGTCTAAATTCAGTGACAATACATTGACAACAGTAAACTATCCGGCAGAAGGAAAAGAAGTATTCAGAGGGCTTCTCGGGCTTACACCGAAAACTTTCGGTACATTCTTTCATTTGAATGGACTAACCGTCAGAAAATCTGCCCTGGATCAGAATAAGCTAAGGTTTAATAATATTCTCCGCGTACATCAGGATTCTGATTTTATCATTAAACTGGCTTATCACTGCTATCTGAAATCGGGTAATATAGACCAGGCTGTTGCGATAAGGGGAATACATGATGATAACAGAATTACTAAGATTATCCGATACTCGCCACAGTATAACAGCAGACAATTCCTTTTCTGGAATTCCTTATACGAGTGGTCCCGATCTGTGCCCCTGGATAAAGATGCTGCAAATCAACTTTATTTACGGAAAAAAGCATTTGAACTTTCGGAGAAAAAAGGAATTTCCAAAATGATGAGTCTATTGGCTGCTATTCTAAAAAATCCAGATATTCTGAAAACGCAATACCGCTTTACGTACATGCGCTCATGAAGTTTAATAACCTGCAGAAATATTTTTCATAAAATTCAAAGCAGAAGGATATTCAATATTCCTTTTATATTTAAAATACTTGTGGTGACCGCATTTCTAAATAATTTTGCAGAAAAAAGATAATCCATTACTAAAAATAAAATTAAAAGCTTAAATTCTCCTGGTAAGAAGATAACGCATAAACACAATATAATTTCTAATTGAAAAATGAAAATCTCAGTCATCATTCCCGTTTATAATGCAGAAAAATATGTCTCCCAAGCAGTAGAATCTGCGCTTCAATTTGATGAAGTTCATGAGGTTATTCTAGTGGAAGACAAGTCTCCTGACAACGCTTTGAAGGTCTGTCAGCAACTCGCTGAAAAATACAGCAGAGTTCAGCTTTATCAGCACCCCGACAAAGGCAATCATGGTGCAGGCCCTACCAGAAATCTTGGGATAGAAAAGGCTACCGGTGATTTCATTGCCTTTCTGGATGCTGATGACTATTACCTTCCCAACAGATTTGATGCTGAAAGGGAATTATTTAAAAATCCCGAAGTAGAAGGCGTTTATGGTGCATTGGGTGTACATTATTACTCGGAAAAGGCAAAAGAACAGTATTATAGAATTTTTCAGGATCGCTTAACTACGGTGTACAAAATTCATGAGCCTAAAGAGGTATTTCCGGGACAAATGAATATGTTGGGCAGCTTTGGTTTATTTAGTATTGATACTTTGACGATCAGGAAAGAATCTTTACTTCGCAAGATGAATCCTTTATTCAAAACAAGTTTAAGATTGCATCAGGATACTGAATTTTTATTCCGTTTATCCTATTATCTTGATCTTTATCCGGGTATTTTAGACAAAGCGGTTGCAGTAAGAGGTGTGCATGAAGACAACAGGATCACAAAGGTAGATTCTAAGAAAATAAAACCTGCTACAACAAGAGTTTTGCTTTGGAAAGAGGTGAAAGACTGGTCGGAAAACGAAAGTACGATTCCCGCCCATATGAAACTTCATATTAAAAGAATGCACCGTAGTTTTGAAATTGCCAATGCTCCCCTCCTCAAAAAGTGGAATATGATTTTAAAGTATCTTGTCACAGATTATCCAAGCATCCGTTCCGGCTTGTATAATATTAATTTCAGGAAATACTTATTCTGATCCGGATCTGGGAGATTCTACTGCGCTACATTCAGGACATTGTACTTATCTTTTTGTTTTAGACAGAATAGAATCCGCTATTTGTGAGGTAAATACTTTTCCGGATTCTTTATACATATGATTTCCATCTGTATATTGATATTCCCTGGCTTTGGAAGAGAAATCAAAGAAATAAACGCCATATTTTTTAGAGATATCTTTCATTTTTTCATTAAAATTGGGTGAATAAGACTGTTCCAGTGCTACAATTTTTTCTGAAGCAGGAATTCTTACCAGATAAACAGTTCCCTTACTTTTAAGAAATTTGATAATATCTTCTAAGGCATTAATCCTGGCTTGGGAAATATTCTGTTTCTGAGCTAATTGTTTGTAGAAATTTACTTTCTCAATTTCCCTTTTCGCTACAGAATCTTTCTGCATGTTTACCGTTACTTCCATCCAACCATCTTTATGCAGATAGGTGCTTGATCTCCCTGCTTCTTCTCTCTCCGTGTAAATCTTAAACCAACTCCGAACGTAATTTCTCAGCAGATATTCATAATTCGGGGAGAGATCATAAAAATACATATTCTTTAACGGAGAATGATTTTCCGGAAAGTCTTCTTCTTTTTTCACATTCTTATCTAAGGATAGGTTCCATGGATCTACGGTGATAACAAATAATCCATTTCGAGTTTCAGGGTCCAGTTTTCTTTGTAACGCCTTATAATAGATTGCTCCGTACGGAGACTGAACAACGTTCAATGCAAAATTATCAAAGTCTCTTCCCAGTTTTTGATTTAAAAGCCGGGGAAGAACAGACTGAGCTCCTCTTGAATCTCCCAGAATAATATTCTGTGGTTTTTTTACTGCGAAATGCATATAATTATTATCTGTATTTCCATCCGCAAACCACCCCAAAACTCCGAATACGAGCAGAATTCCGATGATATAAAATGATATTTTAAATAAAAATTTTTTCATATTAAAACTGAAAATAAATAAATTCATTATTCCCGAAATTGGCATACCGGAGAATGATATAGATGATGATTCCGTAAAGAATACGGCGTACCCAAGGATTGAATCTTCTTATCTGAAGCCCGTGGAATTGTTCCCTGTTAATCCATTCTATAATCAGCATACAGGCAGTCAAAGCAAAAACTTTCACCGGCATCTGAGCCGGAAAGGAGAACAGTTCCAGGCTGAAGATACGTTTAATATACTCAAATGCCTGAAGTACAGATTCTGACCTGAAAAATATCCAGGCGATACAGGTAGCAGAAAAGGTAATCAGTATCTGCAGGATTTCCTTAAAAGATGGAAACCATTTTCCCTGCGCTGCAACTTCTATATTGGTTCTGTTTTTCTCCATAATCAGCAGTGGCATAAAGAATAAGGCATTAAGGCCGCCCCAGATTATAAACGTCCAGTTGGCACCATGCCAGAATCCGGAGACAAGAAAAATGATAAAGGTATTTCTTATTTTCATGCCCAGTCCTCCTTTACTACCCCCTAATGGAATATAAAGATAATCCCTGAACCAGGAAGACAATGAAATATGCCATCTTCTCCAAAACTCAGCAATATCCCTTGAGAAATAAGGGAAAGCAAAATTCTTGAGAAGTTCTATTCCAAACAGTCTTGAAACCCCTAACGCAATATCTGAATACCCTGAAAAATCTCCATAAATCTGGAAAGCAAACAAAACAGCTCCGATTAAAAGATTGGCAGGACTTTCGGTTTGATAATGGGTAAAAATCTCGTTCACTAATGGTGCACAATTATCAGCAATCACCATTTTTTTGAAGAAACCCCAAAGAATCTGACGCATCCCGTCTGCGGCCTGCTCGTAGCTGAATGTTCTTTTTTTCTGAATCTGGGGCAGCAGATGAGTTGCCCTTTCTATAGGTCCTGCCACCAGTAAGGGAAAATAACTTACAAAAACTGCATAGTCAATAAAACTGCGTTCAGCACGGATCCTCTTCTTATAAACATCAATTACATAAGAGAGCCCGTGAAAAGTGTAAAATGAAATCCCCACCGGCAGAATCACATTCAGCAGCCAGATATTCACCTTAAATCCCATACCACCGAGGAGGTCTGCAAAACTTTCAATAAAAAAATTATAGTATTTAAAAAAGCCCAGAAATCCCAGGTTGATCACAATACTTAAAGTAAGCCAGAATTTTGCTTCACGTTTATTCCTGCTATTTTCGATCTTAATACCTGAAAAATAATCCAAACCAATGGAAAACATCAGTAAAAACAAAAATCTCCAATCCCAGCACGCATAGAAATAAAAGCTTGCCAATAGCAAAAGCTTATTTTGATTCTGATATTTCTTATTAAAAACAAACCAGTATAAACAGAATACTATAGGTAAAAAAATAAGAAATCCTATTGAATTGAATAACATAATGTGTTTTTAAAAGTTATGAGATACAGGCTCCTGAAACTATGGATTTCTTCCGGAAATAAATATACATTTCTTTTTCATATAGCTGCCTGACGGTTTTTAGAGAAATACACTTATTTCTACTTGTCCGGAAAATATACGGAATGGTAAATTTTGATTTCATAATTGTGTGTAGGTATATTGATGTAAATTAGTATATTTTTATCTTATTCGTATCTTTTTCAAAGAATTTCTCAAAGGTTTTTCAATAAACTGATAAAACAAAACCGAAGTACAGGTTAAAACAATAATATAGATCCCAAATACCTTATCGATACCTATGTTACGGCCGCTCCATTGTATGGCTTCCCTCAGTATATATAATACAGGAATATGGGTAATATAAACGGCATAACTCGCTTCTCCCAGATATTCAAGTTGTTTTAAAGAAAACAATCTGGTAATCAATCCATTATTTTTAGATATAAGAACAATAAAAGGGATAAACAATATAGCCATTAAGCCATTGTGAAAGAAAAGAGGAATAAAAATAAGTGACAATATGATAAGGATAAAAATGATCATCACAGGTACATCATAATTCTTACGCTGATGATGATTCACAAAAAATATTCCCGCCAGATTTCCTGCTAAAAATTCGTTGATATGCATTAAAGGAAAATAGTAAAGCAGTTCATGGCTTTGTGTATGCGGGCCTTCATAATAAGATGATTCCACATACAGCCCCGAAAATATCTGTGTTATAATCCATAGCATGACGGTAATTACCCAAATACTTTTATTCCCTTTGACATAGAAATAATTATAAAGGACAGGAAAAATCAAATAGAATAAAAATTCTACAGAAATAGACCAACCTGGAAAATTCAGGATCATTGCTTCTCCCGGAATCCAGCTCTGAAGACCAAACAGATATAAAAAAAGTTTATAAAAGCTGAAATTGGAATACCTTGTTACCAGATAAAGCAAAAGACCCAATACATAAAGCGGATAAATTCTTGCGAACCTGTTTTTGTAATAATCGAAATAATCTATCCTTTCTTTCTTATGATAGGCTACCACCATGATAAATCCCGAAAGTATAAAGAAATAACTTACTCCAACATTTGCCTTCAGAAAAACATTTGAAATGTAATCTATATTGTAGAGGAACATATCTTTGTTAAAATGGGCAATGACAATTGCCATTGCCGCAATAAACCGCGTAAATGTAATCTGAGGTATTTTCATAAGAACGGTCTAAACAGTCATATTATAAGTATATTTAAACTTTCCATGATCCAGAATTAAATGATTTCCAACAACAGATTTATGCGGTTTACTTGATAAAAATTCCGATGTATTTTCCCTCGTATTCTACTACTGTTGTTTCTATATTCTTCTTGTCACAGAAATCCTGATAGGCAGAATTATCACCAATATCATCACTGATAAAAACCCCGCCTTTTTTTAAATGCGCATAAAGTTCATCATAGGCCCACATTCTCCCGTCATAACTTTTATCGGAATCATAGTGAAGAACATCAAATACAGCATTTTCAGTAAAAATCTTAGGAAGCGATTCTCTATCAGCAAAACGGAAGAGCTTCCAGTTGCTTTTCAGGTTTTCAGGAACTACACATCCTACATACTGATCCCCATCCAGAGCCAGATAAGGCATATCTGAACTATAAAGTGTGCCGCCTCTCTTTGTAAGAGATAAGAGAGATGCCAATGAAGACCATCCGTAGGCAACGCCTGTCTCCACCACATTCTGTGCATGGGTAAATTCGCAGGCATAGTAAATAATTTCCAGCGCTCCCGCCCCTCCCATTTTCACAGGGCAATTTTTTTCTTTCTGTGCAGCTTCGTCTAAAACCACCTGATATTCATTACGGAACGCCTTGATTTCAAGTCCGAAAAGCTTGGAAACCGCATCTTCCTGTGAAATGCATCTTCCTGCAGCCCAGGAGTTTGTTTTATCCTTCCCTTTAAAGGCATTTCCTCGACTGACTGTATTTTTAATAATTTTCCGGCATAATTCAGGATAAAGATCGGGTCGTCTTAAAAACCCTATAAAAGTTTTGAGAACTCTACCTATTTCAATCACTGTGTTGTTTTTATTGAGGCAAAAATAAAGTTTTTTTTTTATTTTCATTGTAAAACCTACCACGTTGTCACAATTAGGCAGCATACCTTGTACAGACAGACTGATAAACCTTTCTTAATATTAATTTCAAAGTCTAAAATTTTGCTATATTTACAGCATACACAACGAAAAAAATTTAAAACATGTCTGAAAATCCTTTTGAGCTTACCGGAAGTAAATTATTCTTTGATAAAAATCGTTAAACGTATACCAATTCAGCAACTCAAATGAGTTACTATAGAATAATCTGCTCAATTTAAATTACCTAAGATGAAATTTTCAATATTAGTTGCCCACTTCAATAATGCAGTCTATTTCAAAGATTGTTATGAAAGTATTATTCAACAGACATACACCGATTGGGAAGTTATTATTGTAGATGACTGCTCAGAGAAGCAGGAAAAAGATGCCTTAAGGGAACTTATCCGCAACGATAAGCGTTTTTTTTTATATGAAAATGAAAAGAACCGGGGGGTAGGATATACCAAGAACAAATGTATAAAACTTGCAACCGGTGATCTATGCGGCTTTGTAGACCCTGATGATGCACTTACCCATGATGCCCTCGAAAAAAGCATAAAAGCCTATTCAAATCAGAATATTATAGGAACTTATTCAAGATTTTATATATGTGATGAGCATCTGACTGTCAAGAAGTTGTTTCCCCACTCGGGAAGAATAAAGAACGGAAGCAAATTTTTTTTTAATATCAATTTTGAAATCGCCCATTTTTTTACTTTTAAAAGAGATCAATTTATCAATTGGAATACGATTGATGAAAGTCTGTCCTCTTCTGTAGACCAGGATCTTTACCTGAAACTTTATGAAAGGGGCGAACTTGTCTTTATCAATAAAAGCCTGTATTTATATAGAATCCATTCACAGGGGGTTTCTCAAAATAAAGGTAAAAAAGAAAAGCTTTACAGGAACTGGCATCAGGTATTATATAACACCCTTACAAGAAGAGGAATTAAAGTTCTTTATAACACAGATATTCAACAGATTTCGAGACTTCCCGATTTTATTTTTAAAAAGCAAAATACATTAATATCCAGGTTTTTTAGAAAAATAACCAGAACAATAGATAACTTTTATAGGGAAGTATAATGCATTACCCTCTGTTTGTTTTAATCCGGATGACTTCTGCAAACGGATGTTTATAAAAGAAACATGGCTTTTACATTAGATAAAAAAGGTATATTTGTATAACCCAAATGATCAAAAGATAGTATATGTTCTATGATTTTTTTGAAAAAATAAACAGGAAAAAACAACTGTTTCTGCTGAAAAAACATCCTAATGTTTTTTTTGAAAACCTCAGATTAGGTGTTGGTAACCGCTTTATTTTGGATAACAATTTAAAAAAGCTAAGCATTGGCTCAGCTGCAGACTTCAGAAATTACACCTGTATCCTGATCAATAAAAATGCTGTCCTGGAAATAGGAAACCACTTTTTTATGAACAATTTCTGTTCTATAAACTGTTTAGAACATATATCAATAGGCAACAATACTTTATTCGGTGAAAATGTGAAACTCTATGATCATAATCATGCCTATGAGACGTCCCCTGCAATAAAAATATACCCTTCCGAATTTTCAAAAGCTCCCATAAAAATAGGAAACAATTGCTGGCTTGGAAGTAATGTAACCGTACTGAAAGGGGTGACAATAGGTGATAATTGTATTATTGGTGCCGGATGCACTATTTATAAAGACATCCCTGCTAACACACGTGTCATCAACAAACAGGATCTGGTTTTCGACTCTCTTTAAATCGGATGAAGTTTCCAGGACTTAGAAATTCTTATAACATTGAAGCTTTATACAGGAATTACTATAATTATTTGTTTAAACCTGTCCGCCAGGATTACGGAACTGATTTTCCGGATGATCTTTTGCAGGACAAGAAAAAGCATCAGAGAGATTTTGTGCTTCCGGAATATCAAAAACGAAATTTTATAAACAAATAAAAAACTCTTTACTTTACAAAAAATTTTCAGATAATGTCGGAAAACAGGAAAATAAAAATTCTTTTCAGGCACCGCTCAATGGAAATGGGTGGTGTAGAAAAAGTGATGTTAAGTATTCTCAATAATCTTAACCCTGATAAATTTGATATCACCGTATGTCTCACTCTTAATCAGGGGAAACTGCGTGATGAACTTCCGAAGCATATCAGAAAAATATACCTTACCGATGGAAAAGAAGATTTTTCCAACAATTCTATTTTACAGAAACTTCAGCTCGTTAAAAGAAGAATAAGGCTGAGAAAACTGAAAAATACCCCTGCCATTGCAGACCGTCTTATCAATGATACTTTTGACATTGAGATCGGGATGGATTACAGAGACTATGATGCCATTCTGAATTCAACCAATAAGAATTCAAAAAAAATCGGATGGTTTCACTCTGAAATTAATGTCCCTAAATTCCAGCCTCTGGTTCCGGATATTTTAAAGAGCTTTCCGCAGTTCGACCATATGGTATACTGCTCCCATAAGATAAAAGACATGATGCACAAGCATTACCCGAATCTCAAATATCCCGCTGAAAGCGTTATCATTAATCCTATTCCTATTGAAGAAATTAAATATAAGGCAGAAGAAAAGCTTGACAATTTTCCCGAAGGCCCTGTTTTTGCGTCTATTGGAAGACTTCATTCAAGAAAGGGATATCACAAGCTTATTGACGCTCATAAAAAGCTCATGGATGAAGGGTTTCATCACAACATTATTGTCATCGGTGATGGTGATGAAATGAACAACCTCAGGGCACAGGCAGCCAAAAATAATGTCGAAAAAACGTTTATTCTGGTTGGAAACCAAATGAATCCTTATCCTTATATCAAAAAAGCGGATTATTTTATTCTTCCTTCAGAATCTGAAGCATGGCCGCTGGTCATTGCTGAAGCCTTAATCCTGCAGAAGCCCATTATTGCAACAGAAGTAGGTGATGTAGGCCTTATGATCAAAGACCGTGAGACAGGATACCTCATCAGTTATGAAGTAGATGAAATGTATGAAGCCATGAAAACATTTCTGACAGACCACGAACTGATAGCCCATATCAGAAACAATCTAAAAACCATTGAAGATCAATTCGATAACAAGAAAATATTTGACAGCGTAGAAAATATTATAGAAACTCTACACAAAAAGTAAGTTACTGTGCAGAATAGCCTCCGTCTATCACAAGGTTGCTGCCTGTAACCCATCTTGAGGCATCAGACAACAGAAAAATACAGGCATTCGCTACATCTTTAGGTTCACCTATTCCCAGTGGATGTTTTTTTATGATTTCTGATGAAGCTTCTTCTCCGATATTTTCAAACATTTTCTCTAAAATCGGGGTATTGACCATTGCCGGACTAATGCTGTTGACCCGGATATTACTTCTTGAAAGCTCCATAGCCAAAGAACGGGCTCCGGAAATGACTGCGCCTTTACTGGCAGAATAAGCGGCCTTCCCTGCCTCTCCTATCATCCCTGCCACAGAAGAAATAAATACAAAACTGGAGTTTTCGTCTTTGTATTTTTTTAAAGATAAAATTTTTGCAATTTCAAGTCCTGCAATGACATTGACAGCAAATATGTCCTGATATAGCTGAGCATTGTGTTTTTTTAATGGTAACGTTTTTTCGATACCAGCACAGTGAATAAACCCTGATATTTTCCCTAAAACTGATACTTTATCTGCAATAATTACTTCAAGATTTTCAGATTGGGTAATATCTTCAGTGATAATTTCAACTTTTGTTTCCGGATTGAGCATAGAAACAGTTTTCATCAGTTCTTCCCGGTTTCTTCCTACAAGAATCAGATCAGCACCGCTTTTGCTGCATTCTACAGAACAGCTTCTCCCGATTCCGGAAGAAGCCCCTGTAATGAGAATAATTTTATTTTTTAATGAGAAAGCATCCATTAATCCTCAAAATTTTCTTTTCCTATAACATTCATCAGATCTGAAACGGTTTCAATATCTTTAAAATGCTTGGTATCAATTTTTTTGCTGAAATTTTCGTCTACAAAAGCAATAACAGAAAGTAAACTGATAGAATCATAGCTTTCTAAAGATTTCAGGTTCGTTTCTGTAGTCAATGTTTCATCTTCTTCCAATTCTTCCTGTAGTTTTTCTAAAAAAACGGATGTTTTCATATTTTATAATTTTAAATGTTTGTTCTTTTAAATTTCCATAATAGTGGCACCCCATGAATATCCAACTCCAAATCCTGCCATTAAAACCTTATCTCCTTCTTTCAGCATTCCTTTATCCATCATATTTTTAAGAGCAATAGGAATTGTTGCAGAAACAGTATTCCCGGTTTTTTCCATGTCAATATAAAACTTTTCTGCCGGTATTTTTGTTTTCTTTCTTAAATAATTCAGCATAAAAGAATTGGCCTGGTGAAAAACAAAATGATCGATATCATCCATGGTCATTCCGTTCACTTCCAATGTTTCCTTGACCAGTCCCGGAATATTTTCAATTGTAAAATTAAAAATTTCAGGGCCATTCATATAAATATTTTCGGGGCCGAATTCGTGTTCCGGATTCAGTTCGAAGTCTTTTTTAAAAGCTCCTTTTTTCACCATAAGATTTTCTGCACCGCTTCCGTCTGTTCCCAGGCAGAACTGATAATCGTTACCCTCGGCCTTTTCAATAATAGCAGAGGCAGAGGCATCTCCGAATATGCTTCGGTTTCCTTTATCATCAGGATGAATATGTTTGGTGTACGTTTCTGAAGTAACCAAGAGAATACTTTTTGCAATTCCAGCAGCAATCAATCCTTTTGCAAACGCTAATCCATAAACAAATCCTGAACAGCCTAGGTTAAAATCTATAGCTCCGATATTTTTTCTAAGCCCCAATCTGTCCTGCAAAATACAGGCCGTAGTAGGAAGGAAATACTCCGGACTCTGAGTGCAGAACAAAATAAAATCTACCTTGTTTCTGTCATAGTTTTCGAAAATTTTTTCTGAAGATTGCACAGCCATATCCAGTACGGTTTCGCTGTCAGAAGAAATATGGCGCTGGGAAATACCTACTTTCTCCTGGATACGTTCGGAGCTCCATTCAGGGAACTGCTTTTCAAGATCCTCGTTAGTTAACACCTGCTGAGGAAGATAATATTCTATTTTTGAAATTTTCATCATATTAATAAATTCTCTTTCTTTGCAAAAGTAACGAAAACAAATTTAC
This sequence comes from Chryseobacterium sp. NRRL B-14798, assembly GCF_050470705.1. NCBI lineage: Bacteria > Pseudomonadati > Bacteroidota > Flavobacteriia > Flavobacteriales > Weeksellaceae > Chryseobacterium > Chryseobacterium sp. NRRL B-14798. The sequence continues at coordinate 4,827,898 of NZ_JBFLUL010000005.1, forward strand.
ACTTGTGATGATTTTTATATTCAGAATCTTATTAAAAATAGACTCCCTCTATCATTCTTTTTTGAATAGAGCCAGCCTTGAAGTGGCTAAATACAGAGGGATGAAAGTAGGAAAAAACTTTAATATGCCTGATAAAGTGTATTTCGGAACTGAACCTTACCTTATTGAAATTGGTGATAATGTCAACATTGCCGGAGATGTAAGATTTGTAAACCATGGCGGAACGACTACTCTACTCAGAAAACTTCCGGGCTATGAAGATGCAAGAATACTGGGAAGAATAAAAATCGGAAATAACTGTACTATTGGTCTTAATGCTGTTATTATGCAGGATGTACAAATTGGAAACAACTGTATTTTGGGTGCCAACTCTGTATTGTCACAGTCTATGCCAGACAATACGGTCTTTATTGGAAACCCGGCTCAATTTTTGTGCACTATTGAAGACTATGGTGACATTGTTCTTAAAAACAACCCGGAATATCCCCGTGAACTGGAGAAAGACAGAAAAAAGCTGGATGCCTATATCAAAGAAAATCTTCCTCACAAGTATAAGAAAGCAAGAAAAATTAAATAAATTTATCTTGTAAAATCATAAAATAGAAAAAAACAAATTGAAAAAGAAAAAACTCCTCATTCGTATAGGTTCATTACGTCATGGTGGTGCTGAGAAAGTATTAATCAACTTTTTGAAGAATCTGCCTGCTGATAAGTATGAAGTTGATCTTCTGCTCAATCTCTATTCGGGGTTATACATTAAAGAGGTCCCATCATGGGTGACACTGTACTATTTGACAAAAGGAGAAATGATCACCACCAACAGGCTGCAGGATATTCCTGTGAAAGCTTACAGGGTTCTTTATCAGAAAATGTTTCTTTGGTTCCCTTTCCTTCTTTACAAATTTGTTTTAAAGAATAAAAAATATGATGTAGAGATTGCTGCTATCCATGCGATGCATCAGGAAATTCTCTCCAGTCCTCAAAAAGATTCGAAAAAGATTATCTGGGTACAGAATGATATTTTCAATTTAAAAGAATACACTCCTGAAGTGATCAGACAATTTTTCAGGTTTGACAGAATTCTGGTCATCTCCAACAAGCTTCAGGAAGGGATGCACAATCTGGCTAAAAATGAAGATGAAAAAGCATCTGTGATTAAGATCTTCAACCCTATTGACAAAAACGATACGTTAAGAAAGGCAGATATTAAAGTTGATGATTTTCCTTTCAGCAATGATCTTCCCACTTTTGTAACAGTAGGAACCGTATATCCTCAGAAAGGATACGACAGATTACTCAATGTTCACAAAAAACTTATTGACGAAGGGCTGAAGCATCAGCTTTTAATCATTGGCGACGGGTATGATTTTAATACTATTCAGGATCAGCTTAATCAGCTGGGGCTTCAGGATACTGCAAAAATGCTTGGCTTCAGCAGTAATCCTTATCCTTATATGAAAAAGGCGGATTTCTATATTATGTCCTCAAGACATGAAGGATTCCCCACGATTATTGCCGAAGCTCTTATCCTCAACAAACCTATTTCTGCTACGGATATTTCCGGCATCAGAGATCTTCTGCAGGATGGAAAGCTTGGAAATATCACTGCAAATTCCGAAGAAGGAATCTATGAAGGAATGAAAAAGTTTCTTACGGATAAAGATATCACTGAAGAATATAAAAAACGAATTTCGGAAACAGAGCTTCCGTTTGTTCTGGAAAAATCTGTGGAACATCTTCAGAAAATAATTGACGAAGTATAAAAATATTGACGATGGCAGATTATTCAATCATTCAAAAAGACTTTTACCGGGAAAGCGGAAAGTGGCTTTCAACGTTTCAGATCTGGAAAAAATGCATCAATCCCAATCTTCACTTTGTTTACATTCTGAGAAAAGCACAGAAGTATCAGAAAACTCCTCTTTTGAATATTTTCTGGAGAATTGTACTAAGACATTACCAGATCAAATACGGTTTTCAGATTTATCCTGAAACGCAGATTGGTGAAGGTTTTTATTTAGGACATTTTGGAAGCCTTGTCATCAACCCGAAAACAGTGATCGGGAAAAACTGCAATATCGCCCATGGAGTCACTATAGGCCAGCAAAACCGCGGAAAAAATGAAGGATATCCGGTTATTGGAGATGAAGTCTGGATTGGTACCAATGCTGTCATTGTAGGAAATATCACGATCGGAAATGATGTATTGATTGTTCCCAATTCTTATGTCAATTTTGATGTTCCCTCCGGTTCTGTTGTCATTGGAAATCCTGCAAAAATAATTCCTACAGCAGATGCAACAAAGGATTATATCAACCGTAAGGTGTAGTAAACACAGTACTTATTGTAAAAATTCCGAATACATTTGAAAAGAGAGTAAATTTGTAGTTCTTCACATCATGGAAGCCACCCGAACCTAGCAACAGATTATATCTGATTGAAATTCAAAGAACTGAGCTATTATGACGGTTCCACACAATACTTGAAATCAAACAGATCAAATTCCTTATCAACGCTCAACTTACGCAACAGCTACTTTTCTGTTAATAAGATAGGCAATTAATACATTAGGAACCCAGCACAACCACGCTACAGCAATATAGGAATCTGTAGGATTTCCTGTAATATTTTTCAGCAAAGGAAACCACAACCTCAACGTTACAGCAGCAAAGGTACAGGCATAACTGTAAGTCATCAATTGCTGATGTCTGATGATATCACCTTTTCTGATTTCTACCAAGGCAGCGAGAGTTGTTATGAACCAGATCAATCCCAAACATATAAACCCAATTGCTGAAACCAGACCTCCATTGGCATAAAACCCCATATAAATAGCTGAGACAGAACTTATCATCACAGCAATTACGTAAAAAGTACCAATGATCCGATGAATCTTCAGGTATTTATTCCGGAATGAACTTCCAAACTGACGCCAGCCTATAAAAAGAGCAAGTCCCCCAAAGGTAATGTGGGCAAAAAATGCTGTTGTCCAAATCATGCTGTGGAGTAATTCGGGAGATTTTGAACCCAGAAAAGTATTTTTAGATTCAACGAAAGCATAAATAAGAGGATAGGCTCCGATCAGCAAAGCCAGTACACCCATCACTACAAATAATAATTTTTTCATAATACCTGATTTCTTTTTTCTGTAAAAATGAGGAATATAAAAGCATCGATTGTCCCAAAATGAAAGGTGGAACATATTTGTAAACCATTATGATTAAACGATATATCTTATCATCAGACCAATCATCACATCTCAATCTCTATGCTTTGGCTCTTTAAAAAATCTCTGGGCGAACAGTTCATATACTTTTTAAAATTCCGGTTAAACGACGTTTTAGAATTAAATCCACTCTCAAATGCTAATGAAAGAATGGTATATTTTCTGTTTTCAGGAAGTACTGCTATCCTTTTAAATTCTTCAATCCTCTGACGATTGATATAATCATAAAAATTTTTATTTTCAATCGAATTAATTGCCTGAGAGAGTATATTAGGATGAACTTTCAGTAATTCGGCAGTATGATTCAGATTCAGCTCAGGATCTTTATAAAGCCTTTCTTTCTCCATTTGATAAACAAGCTTTTCATAAACAGCTATGATCACCTCCTCTCCCGGAGAATTCTTCTGATACTTTACCGCTTCATTATCCATCTCTACTCCATTTACATTGACTTCTATTACAGGTAAGTTCAGAATTCCAACACGGCTGATCCCAAAATATGCGGCGGCAACGATAAACAGAACAACGATGAAAAAAATAAGAATATCATTTCTGATCATCACGGCAATCCATATCAAAGCTAATCCGGCAATAAGATAATACAGCCATTTTAGATTAATTTTCTCTGTATTTGAAAATTGGTCAGTAATCTCTCTTGTATACCTTCTGACGGCAAAAAAACTTAATGCAATATATACTATTCCGGATAGTATCATCATATATTTGAGAATACTGCTTATCATTTTGTATTGGCTGCTTCCGCTTTGATAAATGGCAAGCCTGTCCCATGGAGACAAAATCAATAATTTGAACAGCATTACCAAGACGATCAAAATAGGAACAAAGTGCAGAAACCAGATCTTGTTGCCCGGTGCTTTTCCTGTAACACACAAAACATACAGATATAACATTGGGCCATGAATAAAGGGAAAGATAACTTCATAGCCCAGAAAATAAGGAAACTTTATATAGCTGCCGGAAAAAAATAACAAAAATAAAATAAGATGTATTCCTATAATCAGAAACCATGCTGCCAGAATATAATCAGCCATTATCTTCTTACGTTTCCCTGCAATCAGAAATGAAGAGAAACAGGCAATGAATACTCCTGCCAGATAAAAAGCCGATGGTAAAGACTGCAGACCAAAATCAGACATTAGATAGATAAATTAATCAGAGCTTTAAATTATTTATTTTTTGACATATACAAAGTCTTTTTATTAACTATTTCAGCAAAAACAATTCATATTGCCTCAAGAATTAAGAATATTTTAATTCATAAATCACAAATTTTAAATTATACTTCGTAATTTTATCCTGCTTTTTAAACGTTTGGATTTCCTCAATAGCTGTACTACAAATAATATTGGAATAGTGAATATGATTTTAAGCATATTTTAATATTAAACTTTGTTAAAAGTGATTTATTATTTAACAAAAATTATATTTTTGCATAATTATTGATTTGATCTATTGATTTTGGAAATAATTTAAACGAAATAAATAATTACACATTTTAAAATTATGTCACAATCGTACGAGGTTATTTTCGAAAACAATAAAAAATGGGTAGAGTCCAAAGTAGCTGAAAATCCGGATTTCTTCCATGAACTTGCCAAAACTCAGCATCCGGATTATCTGTACATCGGCTGTTCAGATAGCCGGGCTACCGCAGAAGAGTTGATGGGAGCAAAACCCGGAGAAGTTTTTGTTTACAGAAACATCGCCAATGTTGTTAATACTTTAGATATGAGTTCCACAGCAGTTATTCAATACGCTGTAGAACATCTGAAAGTAAAACATATTATTGTCTGCGGACATTACAACTGTGGCGGTGTAAAAGCAGCGATGACACCTCAGGATCTGGGATTATTGAATCCATGGCTGAGAACCATTCGTGATGTGTACAGACTTCATCAGGCAGAACTGGATTCTATTGAGGACGAAGGCAAACGTTATGACAGACTTGTAGAACTCAATGTTCAGGAGCAGTGCATCAATGTGATCAAAATGGCCTGTGTACAGGAAAGATACATTTTAGAAGAGTATCCTATTGTTCACGGCTGGGTATTTGACCTTAGAACAGGTAAAATCATTGATCTGGAGATTGATTTTGAGAAAATCTTAAAAGATATCCAAAAGATCTATAATCTTACAGGTTCAGATTGGGTAATGAGCAGAAAGACTAAATAGTTTTTCTAAAAAGAAGGTAAAATGAAATTCTGGAGTATTATTGTATTAACGTTTTTTCTGAATTTTACAGCGCTGCCGGGCATTGCTGCGGTGGCGGGCTGGGATATTGCAAGAACGAATGTAATAATCAATGAAGAAGAGCCTCATTCTCACCCATCCTCATTCATTGTTTACGAAAAGACCATTCCGAAACCTTTAGATGTGTTCGATTATCTGAAGTTTTCAGAACCTGATGTTCAGGGTATGTCTTTTGTTCTGATTGATGATTCTTTTCATCTTTCACCTTTACTTACTATATTTTCTCCCCCTCCGGAAGCGTAACTCCTATAGTTAGATTTTTTTGATACCATTTCCATATCATTTTTGATATCGGAGACTCATGTACATTAAAAATTATTTTTTCTCAACTTTTTATAACTGACTTATTTAAAAAAAATAAGCCGGCTATACCTTACAGCTTCACATTATGAAAAAGACATCATTAATAGGAGGAATCAAGGAAAATTTTCCTTCAGGACTCGTGGTATTTTTAGTAGCACTTCCGTTGTGTTTAGGAATTGCTTTAGCATCAGGTGCTCCACCATTATCCGGTATTATTGCCGGTATCGTAGGCGGCCTGGTAGTAGGAACAATCAGTAATTCAAATATTTCAGTTTCCGGGCCCGCTGCAGGTCTGACAGCTATCGTTTTAACAGCAATTACAGATCTTGGCGCATTTGAACTTTTCCTTTGTGCAGGGATCATTGCAGGACTTATTCAATTGGTTTTAGGGTTTGTAAGAGCCGGAAGTATTTCCAACTATTTCCCTAATAATGTTATTGAAGGAATGCTGGCAGCCATAGGAATCATTATTATTTTAAAACAGATTCCGCATGCTTTAGGATTCGATAAAGATTATGAAGGCCATGAATCTATTTTTGATAACGGTTTAAACTTCGGATATTTTACAGAATTATTGGGAGCGATCCATCCGGGAGCCATTGTTATTACACTGGTTTCTGTAGCAATCCTTATCGCATGGGACAAAATCCATGTACTGAAAAGAATGAAAATGCTTCCGGGAGCGTTGGTTGCCGTAATTATAAGTATTCTTTTGAATCAACTCTTTAAGATGTCCGGAAGCTCTCTGGCTATCGAAACCCAGCATTTGGTTTCCCTGCCGGTTCCACAGTCTTTTGATGATTTTAAAAATCTGATCACGACTCCGGACTTTAATGGTTTCACTAATCCAAAAGTATGGATCGTAGGAGCAACAATTGCGATTGTGGCCTCTATTGAAACGTTACTTTGTATTGAAGCCTCAGACCGGTTAGACAGACAGAGAAGAATTACAGATACCAATCTTGAGCTTAAGGCCCAGGGAATCGGGAACCTTGTAAGTTCTTTTATTGGCGGACTTCCAATGACTTCTGTTGTGGTAAGAAGTTCTGCGAATGCCAATGCAGGGGCCACCTCAAAAATCTCGGCAATCATTCATGGAGTCTTCTTATTGATCTGTGTTCTTTCCATTCCTGTTGTTCTCAATTTAATTCCATTAGCTACACTGGCTGCGGTATTAATTTTAGTAGGATATAAACTGGCAAAGCCAGCTACGTTCAAACATTTCTGGCACTTAGGAAAATTCCAGTTTATTCCATTTGTAGCAACCGTTGTAGCTGTAGTGGCAACAGATCTGCTAAAAGGAGTAGGAATTGGTCTTGCCATCTCCGTTTTCTATATTCTTCAGGGAAATATGAAAAGAGCTTATTATTTAAGCAGAGAAAGATTGGATGACGCTGATGGAATCAATATCAAGCTTGCTGAAGAAGTATCATTTTTAAATAAGGCAGCCATCAAAAAAACTCTTAAAAATATAAAACCCAATTCTACAGTAATCATTGATGCAAGAAGTACATCCTATATTGCCACCGATGTACTGGAAATGATCCAGGATTTTGCCAATATCCGCGCAAAGGAACAAGACATCAATGTAGAACTGATAGGCTTTAAAACTTCATACAGAGATTACGAAAGAAGTCAGGATTCCCATATTCTTGTGACTCACAAAAGAGCCATGTAATCTCAATAATTAATTAATTTTTTTAACTTTAAATTTGAAAACAATAAAAAATATGAAAGCGCATACATACGAAACCCAGTCTACTATTACCCCTGAGAAAGCATTGGAATTCTTAAAAGAAGGAAACCAGAGATTTGTAAACAACCTTAAAGCAAACAGAGACCTTCTTGAACAAGTGAATGCAACACGTGAGGGGCAGTGGCCATTTGCAGTAGTTTTAAGCTGTATAGACAGCCGTACTTCTGCAGAACTTATCTTCGACCAGGGATTGGGAGACATCTTTAGTATCAGAATTGCCGGTAACTTTGTGAATCAGGACATTCTGGGATCCATGGAATTTGGTTGTAATGTTGCCGGTTCCAAGCTTATTGTAGTATTAGGACACACCAAATGCGGGGCGTTGAAAGGAGGCCTTGATGCCGCACAAATTGAAGGACTGGGAATGGATAACCTAAACCACCTTATCAACCATTTCAACCCGATTATCAATGAAATCATTGAAGAAAACGAAGAACGTTCATCAAAAAACAGCTCGCTTCTTGAAAGGCTTAATCAGCAAAACGTAAGAAGTGCGATTGAAGATATCCGTAAGCAAAGTTCAACACTTAAAAATCTTGAAACTGAGGGTAAAATTAAAATCGTGGGAGCCAATTATGACGTTGAAACAGGTGCAGTAACCTGGTTGTAAAAAGTAATATTTTTTTAAAATTCAATTATAATTTACAGAAAATGTCACCGGAATTCCGGTGGCATTTATTTTTTATCGTATATCATCATAAAATAAGATAATTATAAACCTATCTTGTCAATAAATTGGCTTAAACAGCAATATATTTCATTTCAAAGAGATTTAATTTTAATTATTGAAGATTAATTATATATTGCAGTTTCGTTTCTTTTTAAAGAAAAAAGATACGACATAATTTGTAGCTATTATAAGCTATAGCTTTGAAACTAAAAAAACTAAAACTTATATCTCAAAAAAAAAGACTATAACCTGAAATTTTTATTATAAAACATACCTCAAACACTGCAGTTTTACTTTTTAGTAATTTAAATTAATGTGTATTAAAAATTAACAAGAGAAAAAGAAATTATATTCCTCTAATTAATTTCTTGTATGCACAACAATCAAGGATATCTCTCTAATTGTTTGTGCAGGGCTTCAGCCTTAGTGTCCCATAAAGACTATTGTATTGCGATATCCTGCTTTGTAGCCGGATTATAGTATTATACGCTAAAAACACAAGCTATGAAAAAAATCTTCCTGTCAGGATAAGCCTTATCCTGTAATCCCAAAGTAATAGGGATATTCCTCATTTGGAATAAATACTAAACACTAATTCTTATAAAAATTACCCATGAATAAAATTTATTTAAGTGCATTATTATGCACTGGGATAGGCATGTCCTATGCCCAACAAACAGAAGTCTATTTCAAATATGACGAAGCAGGCAGCCAGCGCTACCGGGGGCCTGAAGATATTGCAGGAAAATCTGCAACACAACTTAAAAGTGCTTCCCTTTCCAAAAACCAATTGATAGATGAAAAAACTTTCTGGAAGCAGATACGTCTATATCCGGTTCCGGTAAATGACATCTTAACCATTGACTGGACGGAACAAACGGACACGCTGATAGAATCAGTTTCCCTATATCAACATAGTACAGTACACTGGAAATTTCAGCAGAAGAATATGCCAGGACTTAACAGGCAGTTGAAAATCAATATGACTGGTTATGATTGGGGCGTATACATATTGCGCTTTACCCTGAAAGACGGAAGAATTTTCAGTAAAAACATCACTAAAAGGTAATGGCTATGAAAAAATACAATCATAAGAAAATACAGATATTTTCAGCGTTGTTATTATCTTTCACTTCAATTTTCTGCTTTTCTCAGTATTTTCATGATACTAAGGGAAATATTGAAGTCAACAGAGCCGGACAGCTACAGTTTTCTTTGCCTCTGGACTTGCCTCCCGGTATTAAAACTGTTTCACCTCAGGTAGGTTTAGTGTACAACAGTGAGACAGGGAACGGTATTGCCGGATATGGATGGAGTATTTCAGGAATAACCACTATCAGCAGAACAGGGAAGAACATTGAAAATGAAGGAGAGGTAAAGGGAGTTCAGATGGATTACTCTGATTATTACAGTTTTAATGGTAAAAGACTGGTACTGAAATCAGGTGTATATGGCAAAGACGGAGCTGAATATGTAACAGAGAAATATTCCAACACCAAATTTAAATCAATAGGAGCCGCAGCCGGATGGTCTGGCCCGGAATATTGGGAAGTAACTTTTGAGGATGGTTCTCAGGCATGGTATGGCCGTAATCCGGTTGCCAGAATACCCAATGAATATAATATAAGCGAATGGAAAGATTCACAGGGAAATTACATTACTTACAGTTATGTCCAGGGAACCCGTACTGCCATGATAAGCAGCATAAGCTGGGGTGGGAATATGGATCTGAATACCCCTCATATGAACACCATACAGTTTTCCTATAATGACAGAGACTTAAAAGAGGAATCATATGTACAGGGCCTCAAATCTTACCAAAATAAGATTCTTTCAGAGATAAAGGTACTTACCAATAATAACCAGTTTAAGCGGTACAGCATAGAATATACAGGCAATGGAACCAATTATCAGTTTGTCGGGAAGATCACCGAATATAATGCTAATAACGAGCCTTCCAATCCGGTTACTTTCACTTATCCGGGTATGGTCAATTCTTCTTATGCAGAATATACGGCTGAGCCAGAACCTTTTAATGATGTTAAATTGGTTGCAGATTTAAATGGAGATTCTTATCTGGACTTCCTGATGAATAATGGTACAGTAAAGCTGGGGGCTTTTAACGAAACTTTTACTACAGTTTCCACAGGTAAAACTTTTGCTGGTAATGCTAAAGTAGTCAGTACACTATTAGACGAAGAAGGACAGGTATATAATGGGAATGGAATTGTTGAGTTTAAGGATGGCAGGATCTATGGCTATATTTTTAGAAACAATGCTTTTGTAAAGGTATTCGATAAAAGTCTTGGCAATACTGTTTTTAATTCAGCTGGTGATAATTTAATTCTTGAAGTAGGTGATTTTAATGGCGATGGTATACCTGATGCTTTTCTTGATGATGGCGCACCTGCAGGGTTTAATGTAAAAGGTATTGTAGACCTTAAAAATTCGGCTACTCCTTTAATTAGTCTGCTACTTGATGCTGGAATCAATGAAAATGATTATAAAGAACGAAAGTATACGGATATAGATGGGGACGGAAAAGTGGAAATCATTAATGTATCTGGTACGCAATATACCGTTTTTGAATTTGTAAAAAACAGTGCCGGCCAAAACATACAGAAAATAAGATTTTCCGGAACACTTCTTGAAACCAGAGATCCTGAATTCCCTGTCTTATATGGTGATTACAATGGAGACGGAAAACTTGATTTCGCAATCCCTATTACCGATTATGTGATAGGAAAGCCTGACGACTGGAGATTCTATATGGGCACAGACAAGGGGTTTGTTCCTTTCCTGAAGAAGGAATTCTTCACCTACAGGAAATTCCAGAAAGAAGTGACAGTTGATTACGCCAAATTTGCCAGACAATATTTCTTTTCGGTTACCGATATGAACAAAGACGGAAAATCTGATATTGTTCAGGTATTTTCCTATAACCAGATCAATATGTATAACGCAGCTGGTTCAAGGGATTTCGGTTATGTTGTAAGTGCAAAGATGGCTAATGGATCAGATGTTAGCGGAACACCTAATTTTACTCCCAACTGGTCATTTCAAAGCCCGGTATATGGTACCCCGGATATTCTGGATCTTACTCTCTTTACCCCGATTACCAATTCAATAAAGTCCGGGAATAATTATTATAATGTCTTTTTATACTGGAAGCAGTTCCTGAAAAAAATAAAAGGGCCTACCCCTGTTTCTGAATTGGCAAGAATGACTTCGATTACTCAGGGAGGGGTGACTACATCTGTAAAATATCTGGAAGTAGTTCCGGGTAATACTACGACTCCTGATTTCTACAAGAAAGAAAAGAAAGAGATTTATCCTAAGTATGCTATGACCAGGGTAGATCAGGCATATGCGGTATCCCAGCTTATAGAAGAAGGCAGAAAGCAGGATTTCCGTTACAGAGGCCTTGTAGGAAACCTTCAGGGAAAAAAATTATTGGGATTCCAACAGATAGCCCGTTCTTCCTGGTATGCAGATGGTTTTGAAAATACTAAAATATGGTCCGGATCACAAATAGATCCAAATTTAGATGGAGCACCGGTAAAAGAATGGAGTATCAGGACTAATAATGAAAGTAATATTTTTCCTGCAGATATTTCAGAGAATAATAACCAGCTGCTGAGCTTCGAATCTGTAGACTACAAAGCAGATAAGCTGTTGAATGGTCAGGTAATTACTTCTATTCCCACTGGTAGTCAGTCCAAAATTGTTACTGCCATTGTTCCTAAGTTTGTCAAAACAAAAGATTTTTTAACCGGAAAATTTGTTCAGAAAGTAACAACCTATGAGAACTATTACCTGCCAGCCAAAATTGAAATCAGTACGAACAATGGTTACGGAGTATCTACCACTGAGTTTGACTATACCCATAATATCTGGGGAACCGGAAATAATTATTATGTAGGAAGACCGACAAACAAGGCTGAAAAGAATGAAGCATATGGTGATATACAAAATACCTTTACCACGTATACCTATGAGAATAACCTTTTAAAAAGCAGCCAGTTTTATCCGGGAAATAATGCGACCCAGGCAGTAACAGAAGAATTTTCTTATGACGGGTTTGGGAATATCACGGGTAAAAAGACCATTTCAGGATTAGACGGAAATTCAAAAACTCAGAAAGATGAGTATGATCCTACGGGAAGATTTATCATAAAAAAAACGGATAATCTCGGACTGGAAACCGGGTTTACTTATAACAGCCTTGGACAGGTCCTGACCCAAACAGATCCGAACGGCAATACCCTCACCAACAGCTATGATGTATGGGGTAAACTCCAGAGTTCGGCTTCCAGCTTAACAGGAACTACAACATACCTGTACACTAAAGACAGCCAATACAATGAAACCATTACCCGTAATGATCCCGATGGAGAGGTAGTAAAAGTGTTTACCAACAAGCTGGGACAGGAATATAAAACATCTTCCAAAGCTTTCGCACAGGGGCAGTATGTGTCTAAAGACGTTCAATACGATATCCTGGGTAGAAAGACCAAAGAATCTGAACCTTATTTTGACGGACAGGGAGCCTCTCAATGGAACACCTTTGCATATGATGATACGGTATTCCCGGCTAAGGTAAAAGCCACAGCATTTACCGGGAAGCAGACAGAGACCATTATATCGGGATTGACCACAACAGTAAAAGAAACCAGTCTTCTGGATTACGGCAGAACAACTTCCCAGACACTTGACGCTTTAGGAAATGTACTATCATCTTCCGATAAGGGCGGTACCGTTCAGTTTTCTTATAATGCAGCAGGTCAACAGATCCAGGCTAAATATGCGGAGCATATTGTAACCACAATGTATGATGACTGGGGAAATAAAATACGGGTAGAAGATCCTTCTACCGGGGTATATGAATATCAGTACCTTGGGTATATGGGCGCTCTGTCAAGAGCAATAAGTCCAAAAGGTGAAAAAAGGTTTCAATACAACAGCCTTGGGCAGCTTATCCTACAGAATGAAAAGTCCACCACCGGAAGTGAAACTGATAAAGCGATTAATTTTTCCTATAACAATAAGGGAAGACTTACTGTAAAAGAGGGAACATCCAATGGAAAGAAATATACGTACACGATAAACTATGATCCACAGGGAAGGACTATTTCTTCTTTCCAGGAAACTCCTGAAGCCTACTTTTCACACAAAAATGTTGTCTATGACAGCAAGGGACGAATAAGCTCCTACGAAAAGGCAATACAGACATCCGTTGGAACAACAACAGTTTCGGTGGAAAATCTTTACAATGCGTGGAATGGTGAGCTTTACCAAGTTAAGGAGAAAACCTCAGGGAAAGTTTTATGGGAACTGAAAGAAGCCAACGCAAAAGGACTGCTGGTAAAAGCTAAATTGGGAGCAGCTGAAATTAATAATGAATATGATGGTTACGGATTTTTGACCAATGTTAATCATTCCTCGCTGATAAAACCAGATATTTATAAGGCCTCTTACAGTTTTGATGCGATTAAAAACGAACTCAAAAGCAGAAAATCTCTTCTCCCTTTTGAAACAGAATATTTTGATTACGACGACAACAATCGTCTGGTTAACTGGACAGATCCTGTTTCTGGATTAAAGCCTCTTACCAATAGAAATATTTATGATGCGAAAGGCAGAATACTGGAAAATGACCAGGTGGGAACTATCAAGTATGAAAATGCTGACAAGATCTATCAGGCTACCGGTATGACACTTAATAATGAAGGGCTGATGAATTACGATCATGATTTGGTGCAGACTGTCCTTTATAATGAGAATAATGATCCGGTATATATTGTTGGGGAAAAAGGGACGGTGGCTTTCCAGTATGGTTTAACGGGTATGAGACAAAGAGCTACCTATAAAGGAATTTTTGATCCGGAATCTGATGGAGAGTTTACCAAACTATATAGTGAAGAAGGTAGTTTTGAAGTTGTAAAGAACAATATCAATGGAAAAGAAAAACATACAATTTATATTGAGGGTACTCCATATGAAAGCAATATTGTATTTTTGAAAAACTTTGATGAGAATAGTGGTTCTTTTAAATTTTTGCATAAAGATTATCTCGGAAGCATCCTAGCCATTAGTGATGAAGCAGGAAATATGCTTGAACAAAGGCATTTTGATGCATGGGGTAATCTCACTCATCTTCGCATTGGAAAAAGTAAATTAGCTGTAGGCAAAGCCAGCATCGATGTCCTGATAAATGCCTCCGGAGGATTATTGATAGACAGAGGATATACTGGTCATGAGCATTATATGGAGGTGGGGATTATCCACATGAACGGAAGACTCTACGACCCGCTTCTAAGAAGATTTTTGAATGCAGATGAAAATATCCAGGACCCGTTCAATACTCAGATCTATAACAGGTATGGGTATGTGATGAATAATCCGCTAATCTACACTGATCCAAATGGAGAATTTGCATGGATTGTTGTAGGAGCAGTAATAGGCGGCTATTTAACAGGAGTAAAAGCGAATGGTTCATGGAATCCAGTAAAATGGAACTGGGGAGCGACCTGGGGAAAAATTGCGATGGGAGCTGCTGTAGGGGCATTCACTGGAGGTGTTGGAGCAGCTGTTGGTTCAGCATCCCTTGCTGCCGCAGGCGCCTATGGAATCCAGGGCGGTCTTCTGGGAGGAGCTATTGCAGGAGCTTCAGGAGGAGCCGTTGCAGGAGCTATTAACGGATTTGCCACTGCCGTAATGTTTGGAGAAGATGTGATAGAGGGAACGGTAATGGGCGGCTTATCCGGTGCTGCTATAGGAGGAGCTGCAGGTGCAATCACTGGAGGTATTGGCCAAATTCTCCAAAATGCAAAGGCAGCTCAAATAGGAGCTCCACAAGGAACAATCTTAAAAGGTGCTCCAATTGAAGTAGGAAGGACTCAATGGACTCTAAACAATACACCAAAAACTACCACTGTTGGAGCAACTCCTGTGAAAACTACCCCTATAGAAATTGGGGATATTGGTGTCAGTACTGATCAATATGTAGCGACAAAGATTGTGAACGAACAACCAGTAAAAGTTTATGAGGAAGGGCCACAAAAAATATTCAAAGGAAATTATGCTAGTAATGAAGGAGCATCAAAGACAACCACTTCATTACGCAAAGTTGGCACAGTTTTAGAAAGTGTTGATGATGTTATGGCTAACCCTAATCTTTTAGATGGAAAATCCTATGGATATGTACGTAGCATTTTAGGTAATTCAAAGAATTGGGTTAATGATGTTATGAGACGAAGTACTCGAGCAAATGGTTGGGTACTTCGTGAAATGAATCAGACAGGTAATGATTTTACAGGAAGAATGATACAATATCATCCAGGTACCCCAAGACATTTCAATGGTATGCCATATTGGAAAGTATCATCAGGAAATGGAACTTTTAGAATACCCTTAAATCCATAAATATGAAAAATCAATATAAAAAAATAGTAGAAAGTTTAAAATTATTAGCATCTTCGTTAGAGGAACAGGAGAAATATTTACCCGATTTTGCAGATGTTCCAGATGATGTTACATCAAGTTTTGAAAATGTCTTTTTATTATTACCTTCTCTTATCGAAAATAATAAATTTTCCAACGCTTCAATAGCATCGATTTTACGTTTGAATATTAAAATACAATGGTGTTTAAGAAATGTTGATTTGGATGATTTTTCAAATTCAGAGTGGAATAAAGTAAGAGAAATGGCAAAAAATACTCTTCAAATAATGGGGGAACCTTTTGGAAAACCCGATCTCAATTATATATGAAAAAACTTATAAAAAATTCACAAGTTTAGCAAAATAATATTATAAATGATTTGAAGAGTCAAACATTTTAGCAAAGTGGAAAAAATTGATATTTCTAAATCAGAAGATTTTACCTAAGATTTTAGGAAATCCAGTATAGATTTAGCTAATAAATCACTCTTAAAATGATCAAAGATGACTACCTCTTTTTTGAGATAGTCATTCTTTTAAATAAAATATTATTATATTTAGATCCTCTTGATTCCAATTCTGAATTATTTTCCGTTAAAAGCAGACATCGTATTATTCAATCCGGCAAAAACGAAAGAAAGACCGGCCTTTGCAAAGGTTTCTATTCTTTCCGTAAGCTTTTCAGCTTCTTCTTCATTCCAGGTTCCTAATACATAGTCTACCTGTCTTCCGGCAGCAAAATCTGCAGAGATTCCAAAGCGAAGCCTTGCATAATTTTGAGTCTGCAATACTTCATTGATATTTTTAAGTCCGTTATGCCCTGCATCTGAACCTTTTCCTTTCAATCTTAAAGTCCCGAAAGGTAAAGCAAGATCGTCAGTTATAATAAGAACATTCTCCAAAGGAATATTTTCTTTCTGCATCCAGTATTTCACTGCATTTCCGGAAAGGTTCATATAGGTGTCCGGTTTCAGAACAAAAACTTTTCTGCCTTTGTGCTTTCCTTCTGCCAGCCAGCCAAAATTGGAGGTATTGAATGATGCTTCAAGGGTTTCCGCTATTTTCTCAGCTACTTTAAATCCTATATTATGTCGTGTATTTTCATATTCAGAGCCTTTATTACCAAGCCCCACAATTAAATATTTCATCAGAAATTTTTTGCAAAATTAAGGTATAAAAAATAAAAAACTCAATCTTAGGAAAGATTGAGTTTGAATATTGTTAAAAAAATTCTTCTATTGTGGTTTATAGATGTAATTAACGCCATATCCTTTTGTCATGTAAGTCTGAGGATCATAAACGTAATTGGTACTCTTTACAACCGGTGTTGGAATTGGCGGCGTAAGATCTGTTACCGACCATCTCTTAGGGTTGTTCGGAGACAAGATAAGGCTTTCTTTATCATTGATTATTGTAGATAATAATCTTGAAATTTTATATACATGCGGTAACAATGTGAATGGGCTTACCTGCTCATCATATGCGTAGTATTCGTAGCTGTATTTTCCGGTAACAGCACCAAATGCTCCTCCTGTCATTGTTCCGTAGTGTCTTACTACTTTAGAAACATTATCTCCTACGTAAGTATAAGCTGTCTTAGAATAATCGGTGAAATTAAGTGGGGCCCCGGGAACATCCGGACCGTTTCTCATAATGATTGAATCCAGTTTTCCTGTCGCAGTGCTATACTTAACCTGATAAGATGTTTTCTCTTTTCTCAACAAAGTCTGTGGTCCCGGAGGATCTCCAGGTATTACAGGTGGAGGTCTTCTGAAAATAGAACGGTTTTCAGAAATCGTCTGAAGTTTGCTGTTGTTTCCGTAAGAGAATAATTGAGTGTAGGATACACTGTCTTTATCCAGTTTCCCGTTTCCGTCCAGATCAAGGAAACCATTAAAATTAATCTGGCTGATTTTATCGCCACTGTACATAATATCAGTGATAGAAGCACTGTCTGTGATTACTTTAGTCACGAGAAGCCCGCTATAACGATATTCTGCGATGGTATCTTTATCTGTAATTTCTCTGTATAATGCTCTGGGACCGCTTAACCCTCCTGTTTCGTTAAGATCCAGCAAAGGATTTCCATCCTCATCCAGCATATCCTTGCAGGAATGTACTGAGGAGAAACCTGCGATCAGTAAAATAAAATAGAAAATTTGCTTCATTTCCTTGTAATTGATTATTTTTTTGACAAATATAATTTTTTTTTGCCTAAAATTTGTAATACTATTTATATTCTGGTAAGATTAATAACTATATTTCTACTATAAATTTTTATAGGTAAAAGTTACATTCTGATTTTTCTCAACAACCACATACCCCTGATTATCATAAGAATAGCTTTGAGCCGTATTAACAGGCGCAGCCGGTGATGGTAATTCTATAAACATAGAAGTGGGATTGTTTGGAGATATTTTGTAGAATTGTGCCGGATTGATCAGACTTCGGGTGATGAAATAAACTGATGGCAAGGTAGAATACGGGCTTTTCTGACTATCATAGTTCTGGAAACTATACTTGCTTATTACGGCCGTACTCATATTCGGGTTTCCGTTGATATCCAGCAGACCTTTGGAACAAACAACCTGAATAACATTATCACCATTGTACACAAAACTGTAGTCAATAAATCTGTTATAGGCACTGATTCCACCTTCTTTTCTCTTCTCAAGAATTTTGGTAAGCTTATTGGTGGTCGCACTATAGGTAAATGCATAGTCACTTACAACAGATACAGATGGCGTTGCTCCGGTGGCTGTAGAAGTAGCATTATAAATCTTTTTACCTGTAGCATCAGGAACAATATTAAATTCGTAAGAGAGGCTGGATGCTGCTGAACTTACATATTTGACTTTAGTGATATTTTTATTGGTGTATGTTACCGTTGCTGTATAATAAGCACTTCCGCTAAAAGACTCATCTTTAGATACTGCAGTCTGCAGATCTCCGGTTACCGCTGTAGTAGCATATTCTTCCTGAGAAACATTATTCGAACTAACCTTCGATAAAATCTTTTTAGGAGGTGGCCCGTCATCCAGATTCGGGATGGATTCTGTGGGATCAGAGGTAGTAGTACATGCTGTCAGCAGCCCAAGAAAAGCAATACCGGCAAACATTTTAAAAAAATAGTTTTTTACCATATAGAATTTTTTTAGCTTGTCCAAATATAATTCAATTTTTGATAATACACTTTACTTTATCTGAACAAATTCACAAGAAATAGAGTTAATAAACAAAAAAATCTAAAAACATAACGTTTTTAGATTTCCTATTATTGTATGATCGTGAAAATTAATAAGGCTGCAATATGGATGTCGTCAAAACAGACTGCGACATATCACTGTTGAGAAAAGCTGTATCCACCGCTGTTCCTATTCCAAGTACTGTTCCTGCAATAGCCCTTTTTATACAGGCTACTTTAACGGAATACTGATTTTGGGGAGTAAGATTGGTAAGAGTAGCATTAAGGTTAAAAATCTTATAAGCACCGCTGTCCCCCAATAACACATCCGTTCTCACTGCTCTAAGGGCATCATTTATAAAAACACCACAGGCAAAACTTGCAGAATTTGTACCTGTCTTCTGAACAGTGGTCTGAAATGAAAAAGTAGCTTTGTTTGTACCGTTGGTAACAGAAAATGTATCTACTGTTCCTGGGATTACAGTCCAGCCTCCCGTCAGAGGATCTCCATTACCATAGGGGCTGGTAGCACCACTGGCACCAGAAAAGCTGATTCCGGTTTTATCCGCAACGGTGTTGATAGAAAAAAGAGACATACTTCCCTGCCCGTCAGCAATTTTAATAGCTTTCCAGTCATTTGTACCTAAATCTGCATTATTGTGAAATATATCACCAGCTGTACCGGCAGAACCTTTCAGTAAATCAGTGCCTCCTGTTCTTAATTCTTTTCCTACGTTAAGATCTCCGTTCACATCCAGCATATTAGTCGGATTAGGAGTATTAATACCCACCTGGGCATTTGTTGCAGCTGCTAACAAAAGAGATGTAACAAATAATATTTTTTTCATAATCCTTCTTAATTTATAATCGTGTTAAATACTTCCGGAACTTCATACACATCTATTTTAAGGGAAGACTGTGAAATAAAGCTGTTGATATTGCTATACACATTAGTTCCAATGGTAAGTTTATTTCCTGTACCTGAAGCACCATAGGAACCTAGTCTTGTACATGCAACACTTACCGTATGGTCTCCTTTGGAAAGATTATCTACAATCCCGATCTGAGTATGAGTAAGGAAAGGATATGACGTAGTAATGGCTTTCAAATTTCGCTGTCTCAGGTTGACCAGTTTGTCATCCACAAAAATTCCGCAAGCATAGTCTATAGAGTTGTCTGTACTTCCTGCCGCCCCAAAATCTGCCTGTACAACAGTTTCAAACTGAAAATAAGCTTTACTTTGGGTACTGAATACACTGATTACATGTGAAAGCCCGTCTATTTTCTTGAAGTTGGTAAGAGTACTATATTGTTTTCCCTGTGTAAATGTTCCTCCTCTCGAAGTCATACTTACCGAAGAGTTTTCGGAAGAGGTAAAGGTAATTCCTGTATTATCCGAGAATGAGTTGTTATAAATCAGGTAAAATTTATTAGGTTCGTATTCAGGAATTCGAAGTGATTTCCACATCGGTGGAAAACCTTCACCCTGAGAAACCAGTATCTGGTCATTATTTCCATGAAAAACAGAATTATCAGCAGAATTAAAAACCCCGATTTTATTTCTGAAATTCACATCTCCGTTTACATCAAGTTTTGCTTTTGGGGACTCTGTTTTTATTCCTACCTGAGCTGTCGCCAAAAGACTTATGCTAAAAAGCAGTGTTGATAATAGTTTTTTCATCATTAGTTGTTTTTATAGCTCACGTATTCGATAACATCCATTTTCATGGTAGATTCCAGAGTAAATGCACTGGAAGCTCCATTTGAAGACTGTACATTACGTCCGATCGCAAATTGCGCGGCAGTGCTTGAAGTATCAATCTTTCTGCATGCAATATCAATATTATGAACGCCTACAGGAACGTTCTGCTCAGTATAGTTAAGTGTAAAGATATAATCCTGAAGTCCGGCTTTTCCGCTGTTATTATTGGAAGCGATTCTATCCGGGCGTACGGCTACCAGTGCTCCGTTTCTGAAAACACCGCAGGTAAATCTGACATTTTGTATTGTAGTAGCTGTGGAAGCCTTCATCTCAATACCGGTCTGGAACTGGTAAGTAAGCCTGTTCCTCCCGTTTTTGATGGTAAAAGTATTGCTAAGCCCGTCTATTTTTTTCCAATTCCCTTTTGTGATATCAGAAATGTTATCCCCAACTTTGTTGGTGTAGATACCATCACCGGCAACACCGTCCGTAAGTGAAATAATACCCGTTTGATCCGACGACAGATAAGAATTAATCAGCTTATACTGTCCCTCTTCCATAAAGGAAACATTCAAAGATTTCCACACAGGAGGCAAACCCTCGCCCTGAGAAACCAAAACCTGGCCGTTTAACCCGGCCTCTCCAGCCTGAGTTGAAGTACCTCCTACTCTAAGTTCTTTTCTTAAGGTGGTTTTTCCGTTCACGTCAAGAACGGATTTAGGTTTTGCAGTACCGATTCCCACCTGTGCGTTGGCATAGATTGAAAGAAGTCCAGCCACGCAGCAATGTATTATTGTTTTCATAATTAAGGACTGCAAAGGTACACAACGAAGTCCAAAAAATTCCAGTTATACATCTATAAACCTATAGAAATAAACACATTACAGAATAGAATTAATCACACATAAAAGTAGAATTATTTCTACATAACTCCACTTTTTATAACTCAAAAAAACATTTAACGTCTCAAACCCTTACTGTACGGGGATTTACAGAATTTTTTTAATCATTGAAAAGTGATTTTAAATGCTCAAAAACCGCCTTAATTCTCTTTAACAGGAATATTACAATATAAAAACATGATAAGAATCACAAAAAAACGTGTAAAAAATTAAGTTTTTTACACGTTTCTAATAATTTTTATGATATTATTTCCAGTAACCAGGAATTAAAATTTAATCATGTTCAATGATTGCTTTCAACAAAAGATTAACCTCATCTACATTTTTAACTTTTTCTTTTCTCATCATTAACTGATTACCTTCTTTTCCGGACTTTTCTTTAAGCTGGGCCTCAGAAGGATTCCGGGTCAGATAATTAATAATATGTCTGAATCTGTCTGTCTGATAAAACTTATCCTGAGGATTCCCCGGGAAGTAGCCTAAAAATACTCCGTTTTTCATGACAATCTTTTCAAAACCAATTTCAGCAGCAAGCCATTTCAGGGAAACACTTTTTAAGAGATTGACAGCTTCTTTCGGCAAAGCTCCAAAACGGTCAATCAGCTCCAGTTCAAACTGATGAAGATCTTCTTCGTTGGTAATTTCAGCAATTTTCTGATACAGGAGCAGCCTTTCTTCAGTATTGGAAATATAGAAATCCGGTAGCATCAACTCTAAATCAGTATCAATATTGACATCCTTTACAGATTTGAAAAGCTTTTGTCTGTCTTCTTCATTTTCAAAAAGACTTTCAAAATCAGCATCATCTTTCAGCTCTTCCAAAGCTTCCTGCATTAGCTTCTGATAAGTTTCGAACCCCATTTCATTGATGAACCCGCTCTGTTCGGCACCCAGAAGATCACCGGCACCCCGGATTTCCAGATCTTTCATCGCAATCTGGAAACCACTTCCCAGATCTGAAAACTGTTCAATAGCTTCCAGACGTTTTCTGGCATCGGAGGTCATCATGTCATAAGGAGGAGTGATCAGATAACAGAATGCTTTTCTGTTGCTTCGCCCTACCCTTCCTCTCATCTGGTGCAGATCCGCCATCCCAAACCGATGTGCATCATTGATAAAAATAGTATTGGCATTCGGAACATCTACCCCACTTTCTACTATGGTAGTGGATACTAGAACATCATATTTCCCTTCCATAAAATCCAGAACATTCTTTTCAAGCTGTTTTCCTTCCATCTGCCCATGTCCTGTAATTACTCTCGCATCCGGAACCAGCCTTTGAATAAGCCCTGCAATATCTTTCAGGTTTTCGATTCTGTTATTGATAAAATATACCTGGCCATCTCTCTGCAGCTCATAAGAAACCGCATCACGAAGCGTTTCTTCATTGAATCCTATTAACTGTGTATCCACAGGCTGCCTATTCGGCGGCGGTGTTTTGATAACGGATAAATCCCTCGCCGCCATCAATGAGAACTGCAGAGTCCTCGGAATAGGAGTGGCTGTAAGGGTAAGGGTATCAACATTATTCTTCAAGGTTTTCAATTTATCTTTTACTGAAACTCCGAATTTATGTTCTTCATCAATAATCAATAAACCAAGATCTTTAAATTTCACAGAACTGCTTACCAACTGATGCGTTCCGATAATGATATCTACTTTTCCGTTCTTTAAAGCCTCTAAAGTCTCAGATTTCTGCTTGGCTGTCCTGAATCTGTTGACATAAGCAACATTTACCGGAAAATCTTTTAGCCTTTCTTTAAAGCTTCTGTAATGCTGAAAAGCAAGAATAGTTGTAGGCACTAATACTGCAACCTGTTTTCCATCTGTAGCCGCTTTAAATGCCGCCCTGATTGCAACTTCCGTTTTACCGAAACCTACATCTCCGCACACAAGCCTGTCCATTACCGTATCAGCTTCCATATCTCTCTTTACATCTACGGTAGCCTTTTCCTGATCCGGAGTATCTTCATAAATAAAGCTGGCTTCCAGCTCATTCTGCAGATAGGAATCCGGAGTATACGCAAACCCTTTTGCCGTTTTTCTATGGGCATATAACTGAATAAGGTCAAAAGCAATCTGCTTTACCTTCGCTTTTGTTTTCTGTTTTAAAGATTTCCACGTCGGAGATCCCAGTTTACTCAGAACGATCTCTTTTCCATCCGGCCCATTATATTTTGAGATCTTATGTAAAGAGTGAATACTTACATATAATAAGTCTCCATTTTTATAGGTCAGTTTGAAACATTCCTGAATCTTTCCGTCATTGTTCACTTTCACCAATCCCATAAACTTCCCGATTCCATGATCGATATGGGCAATATAATCTCCGATTTTCAGAGACATCAGGTCTTTCAGGGTAAGCTGTTCAGATTTTGCAAAGGTATTTTTCGCTTTATATCTCTGGTAACGGTCAAAGATCTGATGATCCGTATAAACCAGCAGTTTGTGCCCATTATCGACAAATCCTTCGTGCAGTTCAGACTTAAAGCTTTTAAATGGGAGTTCATGCTCAAGTTCTTCAAAAATAGACTCCAGCCTTTCTTTCTGCTTTTCTGTTGAAAAGGAAATCCAGGTATCAAATCCGTCATTCTGCTTTTCTTCGATATCTTCAATCAGCAGTTCAAAGTTTTTATGAAAAGAAGGCTGTGGAAGCTGCTCCATTTTTACTTCAGTTACTTCTTTCAATCCTTCAATAACTATTCCTCCAAAATCAACCGTTTTGAATTTTTTATAATCGAACAAAAACTCCTGATCAGAAATAAAAAGTTCCTGCGGAGTCCTGTGAGCAATATCTTTACTTAAGCTATCATATTTTTCCAGAGACTTTTCGTAGAACGCTCTTATCTTCTGCATTCCCACCATTCCGTTTCTGGAAATTACAAAACTTTCCGCAGGCAATAACTGCAGCAAAGAAACTCTGGTTCCCGTCACAGAAAAGTTCATATTGGACACCAGCTGAAAATCTTTTACTTTATCTACCGAAAGCTGGGTTTCGATATCAAAGGTTTTAATACTTTCCACTTCATTACCGAAGAAAGTAATTCTGTACGGCTTTTCATGTGAATAGGAAAAGACATCTACAATTCCTCCTCTTACAGAAAACTCTCCCGGTTCTGAAACGAAATCAGCCTGCTGGAAATGATAATGATTAAGCAGTTCATCCACAAAATCAAAATCAAGCTGATCCCCAACTTTTATATGATGGGAAATTGCTTTAAAATCTTCCTTTTTCAATACCTTTTCAGATAAAGCTCCAGCATAGGCAACAATCACTTTGGGAGACCTCCCGGAATTTATTTTATTCAGGACCTCCGTTCTTAAAACCAGATTCGCATTCTGAGTTTTTTCTACCTGGTAAGGTTCAAGGTGGGTTGCCGGAAAGTATAACACTTTATCCTTACCCAAAAGATCCTCCATCTCCGTATTGGCATACAAAGCATCCTCCTTATCATCTACCAGATAAAGAATATTTTTCTTCTGGACCAAAAATAGCTCCGCCACAAAAATAGAAACCGAAGATCCCGCACTTCCCTTTACGGTAATATGCTGATTGTTTTCTAACTGGGTAAAAATTTCTTTTCCAAACTCTTTCTGCATAAGGTCTGGAAGGAACTTTTCATTGATGGATTTTAACTGCATAAATAGTGATGGTATAAACGACAAAGCGATTTCGGGAGTTTTCCGAAACCGTTTTATGATACACAAAGGTAAGGATATTTTTTCTCTTCCTCTGAAAAACGGAAGGACTGACGGTTTAAAATGAACGACTTACCCTTATAATTCTTAATTTTTTACAATTTTATTTAATAACCTGTTAAAAAGATTCAACTATTTTCTTCGTGGCATAGTGTTTGGCTTTTAAGTTATAACCAAACATTTAAGAATAATATTATGAAAAAAGCAATTAAAATCTTAGGAGTTATGATGCTGTTGGTATTTACAGCATTATCTTTTTCGTCGTGCAGTAAAGATGATGATCCGGTAAACAATGAATTTTTCGCAGGAACTTATAAAGGAAAAGTTTCTTATAATGACGGAGGATCCACCAATATCAGCACAGATAACGGAAGTGTATTTGTAACAAAGATTGCCAGTGGCACCAAGTATAATTTTGCTTTCTCCAACAGTATTCCGGATCTTAACGGAATAGAGTTTAATCAGGAAGGAGATCATACTCTTGTTATGGTTGGTTCTACAGCAACTTCTTACATAAGAATTGATAATAATGACTTAAAAATATTATACGCTAAGGATGGCAAAACGTGGACAGCCAATTGTACGCGCTAGCCATGTCTATTTATATATTATGCAAGCCTGTTTCTGTAAATGGAGACAGGCTTTTTCATTGTAAATGAAGTGTTTTAATTTTTTTTTAAGCTGTAATAAACTTTAGTTAAGTTTGAAAATCCCGGTTTTGTAGCCTGCTTTTTGTATATCTTTATTCAACAAAAAACAAACAATAATTCTTATGAAAAAATTCTTATCTGCAATGTCTTTGATCCTGGGATTAGGACTTGCCACTGCTCAGCAGACTGCTCCCGCTAAAAGTACTCCCGCGCATCCACCAGTAAAAGCAACACCAGCTGACAAACCGGCTGAAGTGAAAGCAGCAAAACCGGCAATGGATGCAAAAGCAGCTAAGCCTGCACAACCGGCTGCCAAAATGAAAAAAGACGGTACTCCGGATAAGAGATATAAAGAAAACAAACACCTGAAAAAAGACGGCACTCCTGATAAAAGGTACAAAGCAAACAAATAAGCATAACATTAACATATAGTTGTTATTTTCATAATCAAATTTCGAAAAGCCGGTGGAACCAGTTCCATCGGTTTTTTTATGTGAAGCTTCATAAAAATGATTTCAGATTCTCTACTTATTTATAAATTTGACCCATGTTAAACTTCTTCAAGAAAAATGCAGCGCTGATCTGGGCAAAAAAACACGTCCAAAAAGCAGAGGATTTCAAAAAAAATGCTGAGAAAAACCAGGAAGACTTACTCCTTTCTCTGGTGAATACTGCTCAAAAAACACTTTTCGGGCGGGAACATGATTTTGAAAATATTCATTCTGTAAAAGAATTTCAGGACAGAGTTCCTGTAGCTGATTATGAAGATCTGAAACCTTATATTGAAAGGGTAAAAAAAGGACAGGCTAATATTCTATGGACAGAAACTCCGGAGTATTTTGCCAAAACTTCAGGAACCACTTCCGGTTCTAAGTATATTCCGATTTCCAAAGAAGGAATGCCATTTCAGATTGCCGGAGCTCAAAGCGCCTTATTTCATTATATCAGCAGAAAAAACAATGCTGATTTCGTGAATGGAAAAATGATTTTTCTCCAGGGCAGCCCGGAGCTGGAAGAAGTATTCGGAATAAAAACGGGAAGGCTATCAGGTATTGTAGCGCATCACATTCCCAATTACCTTCAGAAAAACCGTCTGCCAAGCTGGGAAACCAATATTATGGAAGACTGGGAGTCTAAGGTAGATAAAATCATTGAGGAAACGGAACATGAAAATATGACTCTGATTTCCGGAATTCCGCCGTGGCTGATCATGTATTTTGAGAAACTAACAGAGAAACACGGTAAAAAAATCAAACAGCTTTTTCCCAATCTTCAGCTTATTGTTACCGGAGGCGTTAATTACGAGCCATATCGGGATAAAATGGAAGAATTATTGGGAGGAAAGGTAGATATTGTTCAGACCTTTCCTGCTTCTGAGGGTTTTTTTGCTTTCCAGGATGATTATACCAAAGAAGGACTTTTATTATTAACCAATCACGGGATTTTCTATGAATTTATTCCTTTGGAAGAATATGGTAAGCCCGGAGCAAGAAGATTAACTTTAAAAGAAACTGAGCTTCATAAAGATTATGCATTAATTCTTACAACCAATTCCGGTTTGTGGGCCTATTCTATAGGAGATGTTGTAAGATTTATCAGCAAAGATCCCTACAGGGTTTTGGTAAGTGGAAGAACAAAACATTTTACTTCTGCATTTGGAGAGCACGTGATTGCTTTTGAAGTAGAGGAAGCAATGAAAGCTGCCCTTGAAAAATATCCGGCACAGATCACAGAATTCCATCTGGCTCCGCAGGTAAATCCGGCTGAAGGACTTCCCTGTCACGAATGGCTGATTGAATTTGAAAAAGAACCTGAGAACCTGGAAGCATTCAGGGATGACCTTGATCTGCAGCTTCGTAAAAGAAATACTTACTATGATGATTTGATTTCAGGGAATATTTTACAGAAATTGCAGATTACGAGACTTAAGAAAGGAGCATTTCATGAATATGCCAAATCCCAGGGAAAATTAGGGGGCCAGAATAAGACACCAAGATTGGCTAATGACAGAAAGATTGCAGATTTATTGGGAATTTACAAATTTTAATCATATTTTTTCAATTCCAAAAACGTATATTCAAAAAAAATTATAAATTTGAAAAACTAAAAGAAAATAATGAAAGCATCTGTACTGTTGAAATCATCTTTACTAACATCTTTATTTGTTATTACATCTTGTGCTACTACAAAATACAGCGAAGATATTTCAAAAAACAACTACTCTAATCTTGAAGCCGGAAAAATATATAAAGTAACGATGAGAGATGGCTCACCAAAGCAGACCATCTTATTCAGAAACGTTGTTGGTGAAAATCTGGTAGGTACAGCCGGTAAAAAAGACAGTACAGAAGTAATTATTCCTAAAGCCAATGTGGCTGCTGTAAAAGACAGAAGAAAGGCAAGAATTGCTGCAGGGGCTACCATCATTGGCGCAGCAGGTGTTGCCGCTATCGTACTAAGTTCTACAAGAGCGGACTAAAATAGATATTATCTTTTGAGACTTATTTAATATATCTTTCAAAAACTGACATATAAATGGCCCTAAATAAATTTTTAGGGCTATTTTTGTTCATGATTTCCTTTACCCCGTTACAAACATTACAAAATGTTGAATTCAGAAATCTTCTCACCGGGAGATTTTTTATTGTTTTAGCTTTCAGAATGCTTGCCACTTTATTAGGATGGTGGGTGTATCAATTAACAAAAGATCCTTTTTCAATAGGCCTTATCGGACTTTCTGAGGTAATTCCCGCTGTAAGCTGTGCGTTGTATGCCGGACATGTTATTGACATGAACGAAAAAAAGAGACTGCTCCTTATTTGTAATTATGCTTATATTTTTCTGATCGGACTTCTACTGATTCCCGCATTCTTTAATGTGGAAATGCACTTTACAGGTCATCAGATTACCTATTATATTTATGGAGTTATTTTTTTCACAGGGATAGCAAGAGCCTTTATCGGTCCTATTGTTCCTTCCATGATTCCTAAAATCGTAAAGAAAGAAAACCTTCCGAATGCAGTAACCTTAAACCAGGCAACTTTCCTGATATCTTCTGTTTGCGGCCACGCTATTGGCGGTGTTCTTATTGGGTTTATCGGGGTAAAATGGACCCTGGTTGCTATTTTAACATTAATATTTGTTGCATCGTTATTCTTCTGGCAGCTTCACAAACAGCATTCGGAATATAAAAAGGAAACAGTAAATGTAGTGGAAAGTATGCGTGAAGGGATTTCGTATATTTTTAAAACCAAAGAAATTCTGGGAGCGCTGTGCCTTGATATGTTTGCCGTACTTTTCGGTGGTGCTGTAGCTATGATCCCTGTATTTGCGACTGATATCTTACATTCGGGAGCTGAAGGTTTCGGCTTGCTGAACGCTGCTTCAGATATTGGCTCCATGTGTATTATTACTATTTTGTCTATTGTTCCTCTTCGGAAAAATCAGGGGAAAATACTTCTTGCGGTTGTTACCGGATTCGGTTTATGCATCATTGGATTCGGGTTATCAAAACTATACTGGCTGTCTTTTATGTTTCTGGTGATGAGTGGAATGCTGGATGGAATTTCGGTGGTCATCCGCGGTACCATTGTTCAGCTAAAAACGCCTGATCATATCAGAGGACGTGTTCTGAGTGTGAACTCCATTTTCATTATGTCCAGCAATGAAATGGGACAGTTCGAAAGCGGGCTTATGGCCAAATTACTGGGAGTAGTACGCTCTGTTGTATTTGGCGGCTGTATGACTGTTTTAGTTGCAATGCTTGTAGGAAGCACCAATCCTAAATTGAGAAAGATGCAATATTAACTTATTGTTTACCAGCCTATTTAAAATCGGATATTAAAAAAATCAAAATCCGAAATACTTAAAATCAGAATAGAACGTTTTCTATTCTGATTTTTGTTTTATACTTGTTTTTTAAAAAATTATTAAAGAATTCAATCTCAAATATTTATTAAAACCGCTCATATATTTGCGATCTATGCATTATTGAATCCCAAAAATAAAATACCACATTTAAAACCAATACATTACTTTCATTAAATATATCCTAAAATCTTTAATTTAACGTTAATAATTTTTTATATTTGCTTCATAAAATATCCCCCTATGACTAAACTTTTACTAATTTTGAGTTTTCTCGTGACAGGTTCTCTGATGAATGCTCAATTTTTTTCAGATCAAACCTTACAACAAGCTGTTTTACAATTCGATAACGCTAAAACAGAAAACGATTACGATATGCTATTTTCCAGATTTTCAGAAGCTAAAACTTCAGATAAATGGCAGGCTAATTATTATGCAGCAGCAGCATTGTATCTTAAAACGAATTTCCTTTTAAATAACAGTCCAAACAGCCCTCTTGGAGAGCCTAATGAGACTGCAAGAAAACTGGCCATGCAATCCCTTGCTTCTGAAAAGAACAATGGAGAAGTAAATCTTCTTCTTGCGCTTATTCATTTTCAGAAAATCAGAATAAAAACAGCGGCAGATCCACAAAAGGAATTAAAAACCGTGGCAGGTTTCATGAATAAGGCAGAAACAACTTTAAAGAACAATCCAAGACTTTCCTTTCTAAAAGCTGAAATTGCTGAAAAGCAGGGAAACAAGACTGAAGCTATAAAGCTATATCAAAAAGCAGCCAAAGAATTTGAAACATCAGGCATTGCATCCAGTTCACCCAACTGGGGAAAACAACTGATCGGAACAAATTAACAATAAGTAAAATGCATGATCTCCTGAGCTAATTGGGACGATCAGTTTTTTTGTTATGAAAGATTTCGAAATTATCAGATAAAAAGAGCATTTTTAGTAATTAAACAGTTTTAATATTTGTTTTTAAAAATTAATTCTCATGAAAAAAACATTACTTGTTTTCTTAATCATATTTTCACATATTTTATTTGCCCAGTCAGATTGTGGTACTGCAATGGCGGTCTGCGGTAACTCTGACATTTCATATACACCAGGCGGACACGGAGACATTGCGGAAGATCTGGGCGGATGTTTAACTTCTGACGAAAAGTACTCGGTATGGTATTCTTTTACGATAGCTACAGGCGGAACCCTTACCTTTGAAATCATCCCTAACGACCAGAGTGATGATTATGACTTTGGTGTTTATGGGCCTGACAAATCCTGCTCAAACCTTGGTACCCCAATACGTTGTTCCTATTCCGGACTAAGTGGGAATACAGGTCTTAACATGACCTCTACAGATCTTAGTGAAACCGCTACAGGAGACAAATGGGTAAAATACATGGATGTATTGCCTGGCCAGACTTACTATATCATTGTGAATAACCACAGAGAAACAGCTAACGGATTCAAATTATCATGGGGCGGAACGGCTACTTTATCGTCTCCGTTCACCGATCCGAATATACAGCCTCACCCATTTGTACCTCCGGGAATTCCAGGGGCTAACCCTAATGACCCAAGAGAAGTAATCATATGTTCTAATCCGGCGACTTTTGATTTTGCATCGTTATCAGCAGGAATTCTTAACGGCAATCCAAATTTCAGCATCAGCTATCATACAAGTCAAAATGATGCCTTAACCGGCAACAACCCTCTTGTTGGTCCTCAAACGGTTACTCCTGTTGGTGTTTATTTCTACAGTATCAATTATACTGACCCGACAAACCCTAACAGCCCTATTAATAAATGCAGACAGACCGGTAAATTTAAATTTAAAGATGGTACCATCAAGGCAACAGACGTAACGTTAACAAGCTGTAACAATAATAATGCAGGTACGGCAACTTATGACCTTACGACTGCAGATGTTTTCCCTGACCCTACCGCAACCAAGAAATATTATTATACTTTATACGATCTGAATAACTCAATTAATGAGATTACCAACATCTATCAGTTTGTTTCCGCAGAGGGTAAAATATATGTAAAAGTAACTTCTGTATTCGGATGTAGTGATATTGCAGAAATTACCCTTAAATTCTATCCGCAAATTATTGCAAAAGATGCAGAATTAAGATCATGCTTTATTGAAGCGAATCCTTCCACAGCCTTATTCAACCTTGATAATGCTGCTGTTATCACGCCACAGGCAGGTATCACTAAAAAATACTTTCCTTCACTAACAGATGCAATTGACGGAACCAATGAGATTTTAAATGCTAATTATATTGCACCAAGCGGTTTAGTATATGTAAGAGTGTCTGACACCAGAGGATGTTATGTAGTGGTAAAGATTGGTTTAACTGTAATTGCCCCGGTAACATCCAGTGTATTGAAAGACAAAATCATCTGTATGGAAGATACTACCACTTTGGATGCGGGACCTGGATTCAAAAGCTACGAATGGAGTACCGGAGCTACAACACAGTCTATCAAAGATGTAGGCGTAGGAGTTTACTGGGTAAAATTAAAAACAGGGGAATGTGTTGCCACTCAAAAAGTAACGGTATATCCTTCTGAACAGCCGGTAGTAACAAATGTTGATATTTCCAACACTACATTAACGATCAATGTTATTGGAGGAACTCCGGATTACCAGTACTCTATGGATAAAATTTTATGGCAGGCTTCCAATACATTCTCTAATGTAGCAAGAGGAACTTACAAAGTGTATGTAAAGGATGCTTATGACTGCGAGCCTATTGAAGTTACAGTAGTTGTTCCTAATCTTATCAATATGATTACTCCAAACGGAGATGGTATCAATGATGTTGTAGATTATTCTGCGATGGCAGACAAACAGAATCTTATTTTGAGTATCTTTGACAGATACGGAACAAAAATCCACCAGGGAGACAAATCCAATGGTTACAAATGGGATGGCCGAATTGGAGGCAAGAATATCCCAACAGGTACCTACTGGTATTCTGTAACATGGAACGAGAATGACAAGAAGAACACTCCTTTCAAGTTTTCAGGTTGGATTGTTGTAAAAAACAGAGAATAAAACACCTTAGAATACAAAAAGCCGCTTTGGCGGCTTTTTCTTTTACAAATAGTGATAAAAATTTATTGATTTCAAGTTTGTTTAACAAAAAAAAGTTTTAACAATGAAAAAAATATTACTCCTTTTTATTTTATTGATAACGCAAATGGCCTTTTCACAGTCAGATTGTGTCACAGCAATTCCCATCTGTGGTAATTCTGACATTTCATACACCCCTTCGGGCCCGGGGAATATAATAGAAATTCTTAACCAAAACGGTGGATGCCTCAGTACCAATGAAAGATATACAGTTTGGTACACTTTCACAGTATCCACACCAGGAACACTGGCATTTACAATAAAACCTAACGATCAGGATGATGATTATGATTTTGCAGTTTACGGACCAACAGCTAACGGCTGTGCTTCGTTACAGAATGCGGATCACGTTTTCATACAGCCCATAAGATGTAACTATAGCGGTACTTCAGGAGATACAGGTCTCGATCTGACTCTTGCTCCACCAGCCGTATTCCCTACCAATCCTCCGGGTGTTACATCGAGTATGAACAATGGTAAATGGAGTCCTTATATGGATGTATTGGTTGGCCAGACTTATTATCTGGTTATTGACAACTTCAGTAGATCTGTTAATGGTTTTTCTTTAGAATGGACAGGGACTGCAAGCTTAAGTTCAGCATTTAACGATCCTGTTCTTTCGCCTAACCCATTTATCGCGCCGGGTATTCCGGGAGCGGCTCCTAATGATCCTAATCAGGTAATGGTTTGTGCGCTACCTACCCAGTTTGATTTTACAACATTATCTGCAGCTATTATTAATGGTAACAGCACGAACTTCAAGGTTACTTATCACAAAACAACCAACGACGCCCTTACAGGACAGAATCCTCTTACAGTAACTACTGTAGACGGAGTTACAACATATTATTACAGAATTGTGTATCAGGATCCCACCAATCCGACCAATCCTATCAACGGATGTTTCATAACCGGAAAATTCAAGTTTGTCAATGTAGGTATCTCTGCCAATTCAGCTACTTTATACTCCTGTAACAACAACGGAGCGGGTACTGCAAAATATGACTTAACAACAGCCAATGTATTTGGAGGAACCGGAGCAACGATCAAGTATTATGAAACGGCGGCAGATATGAATGCAGATATTAATGAAATTACAGATCCTGCCAACTATGTTTCTGCTGAATCTACCATCTATGTAAAAGTAATTTCTTCTTTCGGATGTATCGCAACTACTACGATCAGATTATTATTCTACCCATCAGTTGTACTGAAAGATGCTGTACTCCAAAACTGTTACATCGATAATGATGTGACGCGTTCGACATTTGATCTTTCCAAAGCAGATATTGGTGTACCTGTTCCAACCCCTACCGGAACTATTATTAAGTATTACACAACAGTAGCTGATGCGAAAGCACAGACAAACCCTATTATAGCGGCATTAAACTATCTTTCAGAAAGCAAAACAGTATATGCAAGAGTGGATAATGACAAACAGTGTTATTCAATTGCTAAAATAGACCTGGTAGTATTACCTCCTGTAAAATCAGCGGTATTAAAAGATAAAACAATCTGTGCTGAAGCCAAAACTACCCTGGATGCAGGTCCTGGATTTGTAAGCTACGAATGGAGCACTGGTGAAACTACACAATCTATCAGCAATGTAGGTGTTGGTGCTTATTGGGTAAAGCTTCAGACCGGAAAATGCTTCACACTTCAGGAAGTACGTGTACATGCAAGCCTTCAGCCGGTGGTATCAGGAATCGAAATTACCAACAACAATATTACTGTAACAGCTACAGGAGGAGTTCCTCCTTACCAATATTCTGTAGACGGTGTTAACTGGCAGGATTCCAATACATTCACAGGACTTCCAAGAGGAGAAAATACAGTATACGTAAAAGATACTTATAACTGTACACCTATCCAGGTAACAATAACAGTTCCTAATCTTATTAACGCCATTACTCCGAACGGAGATAATGTAAATGATGTTATCGACTATTCAGCATTAGCTTACAAGAAAAACCTTATCTTCATTGTATATGACAGATATGGAAACAAACTTCATGAAGCTAAGAAATTCAATAACTTTACATGGGACGGAACTGCCTTTGGTAAGAAAATTCCAACAGGAACGTACTGGTATACGATCTCCTGGAATGAAAACAATAAAAACAATACCGAAACTAAATATTCAGGATGGGTATTGGTAAAAAATAAAGAATAAGTTATACTTCATCTTTTTAAAAAATCACCTCAGACCGGGGTGATTTTTTTTATCAACAAGACCAACCTCCTGTTTACAGCATTTTACGAAAGACTGCTAATAATTTGTTGAATACTATTTTTTTATTATTTTTTAAATAAACTATCTTTGCACCATGGCGCAGAAAGAAACATTATCATCCCTGACACACGGAAACTTTGCAAAAGAATTGTCTATTGCGGATGGAAAAATGCCTCCCAATGCAGTGGACTTTGAAAGACTGGTTATCGGAACTTTTTTGATTGACAAAAAAGGTCTTGACCATTCCATTGACCTTCTTACCCCGGAGGTATTTTATGACCCCAGACATCAGGTCATTTTTTCTACTATTCTAAAATTGTATGAAGGCAACCACCCGGTAGACTTAATGACAATCATTCAGGATTTAAAAAAAGAAGACAAGCTGAGCCAGGCAGGTGGTGATCATTACATTATTGACCTCACCATGGGAGTAAGCTCATCCGCCCATATCGAATATCACGTACGTGTTATTCTTGAAAAGTATATTTTAAGAAGCCTTATCAATGTTTCTGCTAACGTAATTGATTCTTCCTACAAAGAATCTACAGATGTTTTTGAACTTCTGGACAAGGCAGAACAGTCTTTCTTTGAGATTACCAACGGAACTATCAAGAAAGGATTCGATACTGCCAACTCATTGGTAAAACAAGCTATTGACACGATTAAATCGTTAAAAGATAAGCAGGGACTTTCCGGAGTTCCTTCAGGATTCAGAGATGTGGATAAGGAAACCGGAGGATGGCAGAATTCTGACCTCATCATTATTGCCGCCCGTCCGGCGATGGGTAAAACAGCCTTTCTTCTTTCCATGGCAAGAAATATTGCAGTAGGCCACAAAATTCCTATGGCTCTGTTCTCTCTCGAGATGGCCTCAGTACAGCTTATCACCAGAATGATTGCTTCTGAAACAAGAATTTCCTCAGAGAAACTAAGAAAAGGAACCCTGGATGATGAAGAATGGCAGAGACTATTTTCCAATGTATCTGAACTGGAAAACGCTCCTTTATATATTGATGAAACACCTTCCCTTTCCATATTCGACTTCCGTGCAAAATGCCGAAGATTGGTGATGCAGCATGGAGTAAGACTTATCATGGTTGACTACCTTCAGCTGATGACAGCCGGTGGCGGTGGAAAAGGAGTTGGAAACCGTGAACAGGAGATCTCCATGATTTCACGTTCATTAAAAGCGATTGCAAAAGAACTTAACGTACCGGTAATTGCTCTTTCCCAGCTTTCAAGAAGTGTGGAAGCCCGTCCCGGAAAAAGACCTCAGCTTTCAGATCTGAGGGAATCCGGAGCAATTGAGCAGGATGCGGATATCGTATCTTTCATCTTCAGACCGGAGTATTATAAAATTACCGTTTGGGATAATGATGAAGAAGGACAGGAAACTTCTACTGAAAACCAGGCCGAACTTATCATTGCAAAACATAGAAATGGTGCTACAGCAGATGTCAGATTATCTTTCTTAAAACATTTTGCCAAATTCGGTGACATTGAAGCTGCATTTGATGGTGGTGCCGGAGGAGGATATCCTTCCAACTTTGGAGAACCAAGCGGCTTTGACAAGATTAAAACAACGATTCAGCCAGGAGCAGCATTTGATCTTCCGGACAACTCAAAACTTTCCGGTTCTTCAATGAATGATTTTGATGACGATGATGATTTCCCGTTTTAAGAAAGACTAAAGTTTAGATCAGTTTAATTGTAGTCAATACATCCATTTTTAAAAAACAGGTTTGAGAATCGAAATTTATACCGACGGGGCTTGCAGCGGAAATCCGGGAAAAGGCGGATATGGAATTCTCATGCGTGTTCCTGAAAAAAATTACCAGAAAACATTTTCCAAAGGTTTTCGGAAAACGACCAACAACAGAATGGAACTTCTGGCGGTCATTACAGCATTGGAAAAACTGAAATCTACAGAAAACGATATCCACGTTTACACAGACAGCAAATATGTATCTGATGCGATCAACCAGAACTGGATTGCCGGATGGATCAAAAGAGGCTGGAAAAACGTAAAAAATCCAGATCTATGGAAAAAATTTGTAGAGCTGTATAACAAACACTCCCCAAAAATGCATTGGGTAAAAGGTCATGCCGGGCATTTTGAAAACGAGCTTTGCGACAAATTAGCCGTTGCAGCAGCGAGTTCTCCCGATCTTGAAATCGATACTTATTTTGAAGGTTTGGACAACAATTCGTTATTTTAATTTAATTAATGTAAATATTCAATAGACACTACAATATTCACCATTATCTCATAATTAGCAGTATTTTTTTAAAATATTATTAAAATTTAAGCGAAATTAACATTAAATACACATTATTTAACTGGGATTTAATATCTTTACATATTAATCTAAGTCCCATTATAAATGAATAAAAATCTATTATTGTATTTATCTGTTTTTTTACTCTGTATAGCCGGGAAGTCCTTTGCCCAGACTTATCAGCTTATCGGAAACCCGGTAACAACAACCGGATGGACCATGGTTTCTCCCACCCAGGTAAACACAGATTTTATTCAGCTTACACCGGATACCAACAACCAGTCCGGTTCTATCAGGCTGAATGACCCCATCAATTTAAAATATTGCGACAAATGGAGAGTAGAATTTGATTTCAGAATGGACTCCAACCAAACCTCCAACGGTGATGGAATTGCCTTCTGGTATCTCGCTAACCCTCCTGTTGCCAGCGTATTAGGATCCGGACTTGGGGTATCTCAAAATGCAGTGGGTCTTGTGGTAGGGCTTGACACTTACAACAATACCACAACTGCTACCATGAGCAAGGTTCACGTGGCTTACGGGCAGGTTCAAAATACAACAGACACCAATAACGTTGAGTTCTTTAACGTTCCCGGAAGTTCTTTCCATTCACCGGATCTGAATACTACACAACCGTTTCAGGGAACCACTTTTAAACATGTGGAAGTGACAGCACAGGTAGATCCCGCAGCTCCTACCAGCTGGATCATAAAAATAACAATAGACGGTAATGTAATTTGTAATCAGTCTTTTGCGCCTTCAGGCACTGCTGCTGCAATGACAGTAGGATATTTTGGTTTTTCAGCATCTACAGGAGGAGCAAGATCAAGACATTCCATTAAAAATGTAAAAATTTATACGGATAAAGTTCCTATTTTACAGGATTCAGCAACACAGTCATTCTGCCCCAACCCTACAACCGGATATGGATCTGTAAACCTGACTACTTTCAACTCACAATTTGTCAGCAACCCTTCCAATTATACATTTACCTATTATCCGTTTGGAAGTTCTACACCTATTGCTAATCCTGCCAATTACCAGTTCAATGCCAACACAACGGTTACAGTGGTTATTAAAGATAATGCAGGGCTGCTTTGTGATAACCCGGATGGTAAAATTTTATTGGTTCTAGCTCCTTTCAAAGCGGAAGACAAAACGATTACGGTATGTAACAATAACAAAGCAGGAACAGCCACTTTCAACCTGAATACAGCAAATGTTACAGGTGTTCCCGGTGCTGTTAAAAAATACTACAAAACGTTGGCAGATCTTAATGCAGATACGAATGAAATTCAAAATCCCGGCAACTACTTCTCTGCTCCCGGAGAAGTATATGTAAAAGTAACAACCCCTCAGGGATGTACAGGTACAGCTAAAATTACACTGGCATTCTATCCGGATACCCCTGTGAAAGAAGCTACTTTAAGATCATGTTTTATTGAAAATAATATTACAAGTGCTATTTTTAATCTGACTGCCGCAGATGTTACAACCTTAGGTACTGGTGCTGCCAAAAAATATTACACCTCTATAGCGAATGCTCTGGACGGAGTCAATGAAATCATGAATCCTCTTCAGTATTTATCTACAACTACTGCCGTGTATGCTAAAGTAACGGATGCCAACGGCTGTTTTAATATTGCTAAAATAAACCTTATTGTATTACCTCCTGTAACGTCTTCTGTCCTCAAAGACAAAACCATCTGTATCGGAGAAAAAACAGATCTGGATGCAGGACCTGGATTTGACGGCTATGAATGGAGCACGGGAGCAACAACTTCATCGATTAAAGATGTAGGAGTAGGTCCTTATTGGGTAAAATTGAAGACCGGTAACTGCATCACTACACAGACTGTCAATGTAAAAGCATCTACAAATCCTGTGATTTCCAGCATCGATATTGACAACAACACCATAACAGTAAATGCAGCAGGTGGAACACCTCCATATCAGTTTTCTCTGGATGGAGTGAACTGGCAGCCTGGCAATATATTCACAGGTTTAGCAAGAGGCGAAGTAAGAGTGTATGTAAAAGATTTTTACAACTGCACCCCTGTTGAAGTTCAGATTACCGTTCCTAACCTGATTAACGCCATCACTCCAAACGGAGACAATGTAAATGATGTTATTGACTATTCAGCGCTGGCTTACAAAAAGAATCTTGTATTCATCGTTTACGACCGATATGGCAATAAATTGTATGAAGCCGGAAAAATGAGAAATTTCACCTGGGACGGCACAGCTTCCGGTAAAAAGGTTCTTACAGGAACTTACTGGTACACCATTTCATGGAACGAAAACAATAAAGACAATACTGAAACAAAATACTCAGGCTGGGTATTGGTTAAAAACAGAGAATAAAATTACTATCAGAAACTACCTCATTTGGGGTAGTTTCGGTGTTAAAAAACAGAATTTGCCCAAACAGAGATTGGGATCAGATATTGATTTCTCACCGGTAATTTAAATTTAAAAAACAATTTTATATCAAAAAAACAATAACATCATAATCCATCCACTATGAAAAAAGATATACTCATTTTTTTACTGACTATCTTATTATGCCTGCCGGGAAGGTTTCTTTCGCAAACCTATCAACTTACCGGAAACCCTGTAAATACAACGGGCTGGGATCTTGTCTCTGATGCTGTAGTAAGCGGAGACTTTGTAAGACTGACAACTGATCAGACCAGCAGATACGGGGCTGTAAAGTTATCCACCCCTATCACTCTGAGCTATTGTGATAAGTGGAAAGTGGAATTCGATTTCAGAATTGACGGAAACGGAACCACTCAGTTTGGAAAAGGAGACGGTTTTACCTTCTGGTATCTCGCTAATCCACCAACAGGATTTGTATCAGGAGGAGGACTGGGAATTCCGGCCAATGCTTCCGGGCTCATGGTTGGTTTTGATATCTTCAACAATACCACTGAAGGCCAGATGAGTAAAGTTCACATTCTTTATGGTACCAATAATACAGCCGGGAACAATATTGAGTTCAACACGACTCCGGGAAGTACTTTTCACTCTCCGGATCTTATTGCTACCAATCCGTTTGTAGGAGACACTTACAGACATGTTGAGGTAAATGGAGAAACAGATCTTACCAACCCGACAAACTGGATTATCAAAGTGAGAATAAACGGTGTTCTTATTGTAGATCAGTCTTTTGCTCCTTCCGGAGGTGCTGTGGGAATGTCACAGGGATATTTTGGCTTCTCTGCAGCAACCGGAGGTGCCAGCGCAAGACATTCTATTAAAAATGTTAAGGTATTTGTGGATAAAGTTCCTATCCTAAGCAATACCATAACGCCTTTTGTATGTACAAATCCTGCTACAGGAAATGGTACAGTAGACCTTACTTCTTATAATTCCCAATTTGTAAATAATCCCGGAAATTATATTTTCACATATTATGTATTAGGAAGCTCAACGCCTATCGCGAATCCTTCAAATTTCCAATATTCAGGAAATACGACAATCAAAGTGGTAGTCA
Organism: Chryseobacterium sp. NRRL B-14798; assembly: GCF_050470705.1. Lineage (NCBI taxonomy): Bacteria > Pseudomonadati > Bacteroidota > Flavobacteriia > Flavobacteriales > Weeksellaceae > Chryseobacterium > Chryseobacterium sp. NRRL B-14798. The sequence continues at coordinate 4,868,720 of NZ_JBFLUL010000005.1, forward strand.
AGGACCCTACTTCCACTCTCTGCGATAATGGCGACGGTGTTATCCAGCTTAATCCTACTCCATTTGCAGCAACCGATGCCAGTCTGACCGGATGTAATAACAACAATGCCGGGACAGCAACATTTGACCTCAACACGGCTGCTGTAACAACTGTTGCCGGAGTTACCAAAGAATTCTACCCTACTTTATACGATTTGAACAATGGTACGAATCAGATAACAAACCCTTCTGCCTATGCGTCTGCAGCAGCAACAATATATGTAAAAGTAACGACTCCTCAGGGTTGTGTGAGCACAGCTAAAATTACATTGAACATTTACCCTATTGTGGTTGTGAATGATGTTGAAATAAAATCCTGCTTTATCGAAACCAATCCGTCTATGGCATCCTTTAATCTTACAGGAGCTGTCGTTTCTCAGGGTGGACTTACAAAAGAATATTATCCGTCCCTGGCAGACGCTATCAGTGGAACCAATGCAATATCTACTCCGGCAGCATACATTGCTCCTAACGGTGTGGTTTATATTAAAGTATTCAGCTCAAACGGATGTTATTCTATTGCTAAAGTTACACTAACTGTCATCCCTCCTGTTTATTCAAGAACTTTGCTAGACAAGACAATTTGTATAGAAAATACAACTACTTTAGATGCAGGCGCAGGTTTCAAAAGCTACGAATGGAGCACAGGAGCTACTACTCAATCTATCAAAAATGTAGGAGTAGGTACTTACTGGGTAAAACTTAAAACCGGAGATTGTGTTGCAACACAGAAAGTAACAGTATACCCTTCCGACAATCCGGTTATTACAACGGTTGACATTTCGGGAAGCACGGTAACAGTATATGCCAATGGCGGAACTCCTCCTTATCAGTATTCTATGGATAATATCAACTGGCAGGATTCCAATGTGTTTACCAATATTACCAGAGGAGAAGCAAAAGTGTATGTCAGAGACGGTTATAACTGCGTTCCTGTTGAAGTCAATATTACAGTACCTAACCTTATCAATATCATTACACCTAACGATGACGGCAAGAATGATTTTATAGATTATTCAGCTTTGGCCAATAAACAAAACCTGGAAATAGCCATTTTCGACAGGTATGGTTACAAAATGTTCCAGGCCGATAAAACCAATGGTTACAAATGGGCAGGAACTACCAATGGAAGTAAAAAAGTTCCTACAGGAAACTATTGGTATTCTGTTTCATGGAATGAAAATAATAAAAACAGTACTCCGATAAAATTCTCAGGCTGGATTGTTGTAAAAAACAGAGAATAATTACACTTTCCAAAACATCAAAAGAATCACCCCGCCGGCCGGGGTGATTTTTTTGTATGAACAGGCAGGAGATATTTCATTTTAAAGACTCTTTATTCATATTCAATGCTTAAATTTGTCGTATGAATTATTTGGAAGCTTTAAGCAGAATAAATTTCATCAAAAAATTTACATGGATTTAAAGAGTTTAGAAGAAAAAATTATTTCGAATTTTAAGGCAGAAAATATACATGGGATTCTTCTTGCAGGAAGCTATGCTACAAATACACAAACTGAAGATTCTGATATTGACATTAGACTTATTTTCAGCAATGACAGGAAACATACTGTGAAAGGAATAAAATATATTGATGGACTAAAAATCTCATACTTTGGAGAAAACGCAGACAGGGTAAGGAGAAGAATGTCTGTTGACTTTTCAAGAAACAGCCGTTTTGAAGCAAGATTATTTGCTTTAGGCAAGATTTTATATGATTGTGAAGGAAGCGTTGAAGAATTAGTGCAATATGCTAAAATTTTCATGGAAAATTCTTTTCAAAAAAAATTAACTCAAGACGACGTTATTTTAAAAATGTACTCATTGCATGTACGTCATGAATCTCTGTCAAATACTACAGTTTCAAGCCCTATATATGTGTACAACTATATATCTTTTATGAAAGCAGTTCTTGTTACCTATTCAGCTATTCTTAATTACGAAACAATAATTGATATTAAACCTGATAAGATATTGACCAATACCACTTACCGGGAAATCAATCAATGGAAAGATTTTCCTGATCAGGATTTTGTTGAATTATGGATAAAGGCAATATCTGAAATAACCCCTAATAAATTAGAGGTTATTTATCAATATTTACAATCTAAAACTTTAGTTATTGAAAGAAAAGATTTTGAAGTGGTTTATAGGGATTAATTCAAATCAAGTTGGTTTTTAATTAGCTCAAAATAAGCTCCTTTGGCGTTGACAAGCTCATTATGTGAGCCTTCTTCAATAACCTTCCCTTTATCTAATACTATAATTTTATCTGCATTCTTTACAGTAGAAAGGCGGTGCGCTACAATCACGGCTGTTCTTCCTTTGAAAAACTGATTTAAATTATCAATAATCACTTTTTCATTATTGGCATCTAAAGAACTTGTTGCTTCATCAAAAAAAATAAAATCAGGAGCTTTATAAACAGCCCTTGCTATAAATAACCTTTGTCTCTGTCCACCACTTATCCCTACTCCTTCGTTTCCAATTTTAGTATTATAGCCCAGAGGTAAGCTTTCTATAAATTCTCTCACATTGGCAACATTTACGGCATTAGCAAGTCTTTTCTTATCTATATGATCATCTCCTACTGCTATGTTATCTGCCACTGTATCATTAAATACATATCCGTCTTGCATTACAATACCAACATTCTCTCTCCACATTCCCGGAGAAATTCTGCTAAAATCTGCTGTATCAATTTTTATATTCCCCTCCTGAGGCTCATAAAATTTCAGCAATAACTTAATAAGGGTTGATTTCCCACTTCCACTTGCACCAACAATAGCTGTAGTTTTTTGATAAGGAATTATAAGGTTTAAATTTTCAAAAATATTTTTATACCCGCCAACATATTTATAACTGACGTTATTTAAAACAATATCTCCTCTTGGCACCTCATACAAGTAATGTTCAGTATTGCTTTCTTCATTATCTTTCTCATGTATTTCATTTAATCTCTCCAGAGAAATATTTGCATCCTGTAATTGTTTTACAAACGAAACTACCTGTCCAATAGGTCCATTCAACTGTCCTATAATGTATTGGATAGACATCATCATTCCTAAGGTAATTTCGCCATCTACAACTAATTTCGCAGATAAGAAGCTGATTACCATATCTTTCATTTGGTTAATAAATCCTCCTCCTATTGACTGCCATTGTTCCAACTTTAGTCCCTGTATATTGAGTTTAAAAATCTGAACCTGTGTGGATTCCCAGCCCCAACGCTTTTTTTGCTCGGCGTTGTTCATTTTAATTTCCTGCATGCCGTTGATAAGTTCAATCACTTTACTCTGAGTTTCGGACAGTTGAGAGAAATTTTTATAATCCAGTTCTTTTCGCTTCTTAAGAAAAAAAAGTACCCATGAGGTATACAAAATAGCGCCTATAGCAAAAACAATAAATAACCTGTAATCATAGAGCAGTAATATAACACTGTAAATAAAGAAGTTGACAACTGAAAAAAGGGTTGTAAGGGTTGATGTTGTTAACAGCTGCTGAATCCTTGAATGATCACCAATTCTTTGCATTAGATCTCCTGTCATTCTTGTATCAAAATAATTAATAGGAAGCTTCATTAGCTTAATAAAGAAATCGGACACTAAAGAAATATTGATCCGGGAACTAATATGCAATAAAATCCAACTTCTTACAATTTCTACCCCCATTCTTCCCAGGTAAAGCATAAATTGGGCAATGAGAATAAGATATATAAAATTTATATCATTATTTTGTATCCCCACATCCACTATACTCTGAGTAAGAAAAGGAAGTATTAATGACAACATACTTCCTGCTAACAAACCTATTGCCAATTGAAGTATTAATCTTTTATATTTCAATGCATAAAGACTCAGAAACTGAATATCAAGTCTGTTTTTTTTATCATCCCAATCCGTTTCATAAAAAGCTGGGGCAGTCTCTAGAAGCAGCGCTATTCCCTCCTGAATATTTTCATCTGCATTATTTCCTATCCAACGTTTTAAAAACTCACTTTTTGTAAATGTAAGCAGCCCATAACTTGGATCGGATACATATACCATTTCATCCTTCCCCTTCTTTATCTTATATACAACAACAAAATGCCTTTTATCCCAATGGACAATACAAGGGAGAGGCACTCCGGCAGCAAGTGTCCTAAAACTAATTTTAACCCCTCGGGACCTAAATCCTATTTTTTCTGCTGCAGTGCCAAGATGCAATAAATTACTTCCAATTCTTGTTGTTTGTGTAAGATCCCTTATCCGCTGCAGATTTATGTTTTTACCATAATATTTACTAATAATCCTCAAACAAGTAGGACCGCAGTCTTTTGCGTCAGGCTGCTTATAAAAAGGAAACTTATTCAAAGTATACTTTCTGAACATTTAATTGTTGTATAATGATACTGATTTTACTTCCCTTGCTACAATAGACTGATATTTTTTATAAAGAAAAAAGTAAACTCTAAACTCGTTAAAACGCTGCTTTTCGGAGAATAATCTATTTACTGTCATATGAATATAACTTCCTAAAACATTAAAATATTCATCCTTGATTTCATTTTTAATGCTCAATAAAATATTTTTTACTTCAGAGTTATTAATAACTTCAATAATAGCGGGGGTAAGTCCTTTTGAAATAGTGATATCCTTAATTCTCCGAAGTTCATCATGCAAAGAGTTCCTTAACAGTTTATCGCTTTCATAATTAAATTCTTTTGCAAAATAATTGAAATTCCGCTCAAGAAACCTTAACTTATCATGATTCATCCCTAATGTATCCAAATACTCCTCTATTGTGAAATAACTGATCAGAAACAGATAATTATAGTTTATAGGGCTGAAAGATTTGTATAAATTATAGACAAACTTAGAATCGTGATAAAAAAATGTTTCAGAGTTGATTATATTTTTACCTTTATATCTTTCCAACTCCCTTGTATAGGTATCCTGAACCACTCCGGACACTTTACCGGATTTTATATACGTATTAAAAATTTGGCTTATACCTGTTGTAACAACAGAGATATTAGCAGGATCTTTTACATTCAAACGAATTCTAAGATGACGTTTAGGATCTGCATATCTTATGAAAAACCATTTTTCAACAAGTCCTTTCTTCACTAGTTTTTTTTCAATATAGTCTGCTATAGCCACCAAAAATTTATTGGAAAACTTATCCCCAATATAGACTTTAAAATAAACCCACTCCGAGCCTGGAATAAATGTTCTTGTTATAGCGTCTTTGCTTGAAGCTCTTATCTTTAATGGATAATTTTTTTTGCTTTCCTTCTTGATAAAAGGCACTACTAATTCTTTACTGTACTTTGGTAAAGAATTGTCATCTGTTATTTCCAATAGACATTCATGTAAAATAATCTGTTTATCGTTTTGATTGATATATTTTTGGAACAATTCAATTCCTAAATCGGTTGAAAAATCAAAATAAAGGATGTTATCACTCTCTTTGAAAACAACCATATCCGTAACATTCAATTTACTTTTTATCTCAGCAAAATTCTTTTTAAACTGATCAAAATCTTTAGATTTTCTTAATTTACTAAAGTTGTTTCCTTTTATAATCCAATAAGCTTGTTGAATAATAATCCCTTTATAGACAACTCTTGGTAAATACTCTTGTATATCCTGCACAATTCCCCAATCCCAAATAAGTTGAGAATCAAAATTCTGAAACTGCATATCGCACAAAAAATGATAAATAGGTAATCCATTTCTTCTATAGCTATGAGCATTAGAAAGTCTTGGCTTGATAGGTTTATTTAATTTTTCTGAAAACAAATAAAGTTCATTGTTGATCATTTGTATATATAAATCATTAACATAAACCTTTTGATTTTCAGAAAGCAGGGAATTGGCTAAAAATGGGATCTCATATTCTCCAAAATAGGGCCTAGCAATTACATTTCCTACTCTAGCTTGTGGCAAATGAACTATTTCCGCATATATATAATTATTATTTCTAGCTTCTATAATATCCACCAAATCATGAAGTTTCTCATAAAATCCCTGATGCATACCACAAAACCTTCCAGAAAGGCCTGTCATTGCAGGAGAATATGATGTTACATGAAATAATGGCTGTTCTTTTCCCGGATATACGTTGAGCAAGTAAGTAAATCCCGGCTCTGCTGTTTCAATATTTATAACATCAGAAAAGTTCTCTTTTATATCACGATCAGTAATTTCAATTTGTTCAGAATTATTTTTTAAATATTCATGATATTTTTTTAAAGCAAAAGCAGTAAACTTTGTTTTGCCCGTTGTTTTAGATTCATAAATATCTTTTGTACTTACTGCGGATTTATATCCAATTCCAATTTCTTCATCTAATACTTCCGTAAGTTTTACTTTTCTATCTTCATATCTTTCTGAAAATGCTCTTTTAAAAATTTCAAGCTGAAAATGCTTGGGAGGATAGGATTTTGAAAAAGCTGAAAAAACAGATAGTAAATTGCCAAGGTCATGCCTTAAATCAGATGACAAAGTATAATCTTTTATAGGACTTACCACATCCAACTGTATCAGATTTTTTTCAGGGAGATTTGGCAGGAACTCTTTTAACAGTATGTATATTTTTTTATAGAATTCAATATTAGACTGCCTGGCATTAACTTTCCTTAACAAGGATTTTATCTCTTGTAAAATATTTTTCAGCAATAAAATTTCATCATCAGTATCAGAATTAATATCTCTTAGAAATGCCAACAATACATCAAAATAATCACGACCTGTAATATTAACATCAAGATTTGTTGTTAAAAGTTTACAATCTATAAGGCGATCAATATAAACCTCAATATCTTCTTGCTCTACATCATATTGATCAAGGATTTTGTTAATCAATGTTTCATATTTGATTCCTTTTCTGGAAATTTTAATAATAAAATTGATAAGGTCATCAGATTCTATGGAAACCAAATGATGTGTTCTCATCCCTTTTCTAAACCTATATTCTATATATCTGTAATCATCTTTAGTTTTATAAAGACTTGTATTATTAGAAAGAATAAAGTATTTTTTAACACCTTTAATTTTTGAAATATATTCTCCTATCTGAAAAAGAACTTCCATATCCAGTTTAGGATAGTAATCTAATACTTCAGTGGCTGAATCATTTTTACATTCGCCGGAATTAAAGTTTCCTTCCCTAAAATTTGCAAATAGCCCAAAAGGTGTGGCTCTGGTCGAAGCCCTTATATAATATTTAGTCAAAGAATGCACCATTCTTTTTCTTTCTTTATCAGACAATCTGGAAGGTACTGTTTTATATTTTATAACCTCGTTATATAAGATATCAGAAGCAAGGTATAGACCTTCTTCCAACTGGTAGTTCTCAGTAAATTGTTTTACAAGATAATCCAATATAAATTGTTCATTACCCTGATTGATGATACTATAAAAATCAAAAAAATTATTGATTGGTAAAAGCGGTTGCCTTGCAGCGTAGAAGGTACTTTCGTACATATACAAAATAATTTTAAAATTTAAATCAGTAAGGCTTCTCCCCATTTAATATCAGGATTAACAAGAGACAACAAAGTAAGTCCAACTCCGCTTAATCCTTGCAAAAAACCAAAATCATTATAATGGTTTATTTGATTATTCCAAGCACAATGTCCTGTAATCAACTTATCATTATCTGTATTTAAAAGTTCAAGAGAAGCATTTTTCCAGTAATCAACGCAGTCTTTATACTTATTTCCTTCAGTTAAAATACTAAACTTATTAAAAATATGCATTATCCCCGATGAACCATGACATACTGCAGCATCTCTTACAAAACCTTCCTGCAAGTCTTTCCGTAGAGCTGATTTTTCCATACATTGTAAAGCTTCTTGCTGAAACGAAGCATTCCCTAATCTCTTCCCAACATCCCATAAGGCTGCTGCAACACCAAGATCACCATAACACCACCCCATGCGTGATCCTTTTGAATAGAAATCTGTTTTTTCTAAGGCAGGAATAGAAGATGGATAAAGTGAGTTTCTGTTATCCTTATATTTATAATCTATGATTGTTTGAGTTGTATCCTCAATTAATCTTTTCAGTATGTTATCATTAGGATTTAACTCATATGCTTTTGACAGAACTGACACCACAGCCGGCTGGCCATGAGCAAGCCCGAAATTGATAAATTTATTTAGTTTTTGAGTATCCTCTAAACTAAAAAAAGGCCAATACATTTTTCCTTCAGGAGTATATTCCACAATAGAATGCAATTTAGAAATAATTCCTTTTGCATATTCATTTAAAGCTTTCTCATCAGTAAGGAAATAATGCAAAGCCCCAGTAGCACCATGAAGAAAATCAAAATTTCCCTTATCTAATTCATTAATAGCATAATTGAAAATAAGTTCATCCAGATCTGATAATACATCGCCTGCTTCAAAATCTACAAACTCTTCTTGGTTAAAAAACTTCAGAAGCCATGCAAAACCTACTACTCCATTACTATATCTGATATCACCTCGTTTAAGCGCAACACTAATATTAGAAATAATTTCATCACTAAGTTTTTCTCCTCTTTCTAGGCTATCATTATCATTAAATTGCTTACTATGATAATAATAAAACAAACCCAACCCACCAAGATCACCTAAAAGACCTGTTTTAAGATTTGCAACATCCATATATGAACTGGTTTTTGATTTAATCTTTTCCAGCTCTTCAAAAATAATATTCATATAATTTATCTGGTCACACAAAAAAGGATAACACTGCAATACTGTTATCCTTAATATGTTCTGTAGTTTTAAATACCGTTATTAAGTTCTATTACATTCAGGAGATACATCCTGTGTGAGTTGACACCATCCTGATGCACAGTTATCACTCATTCCACAAAGATCACTATACTCTATAACACCACTACAAGGATCTGTTTCTACACCACAATAGCGAGAGCATTGATCTGTATTACAGTCCGAAGCTTTAGTGTATGGAACAGTGGTAGTATCATCACCCCCGCCAATTACTTTTTGAGCTTCATCCATAGATAAATTAAGAATATCTTCTTTCTTAATTTCCAGTTTTGCGATTTTCTTTTTTTGCATGTCTAAATGTTTGGTTAAGTTTTAATTTATACTAAAATTATCTTGTATTATGTTCTGTTACACTCAGGAGAAACCTCTTGTGTCATTTGTCCTCCTCCCGTTCCACAATTATCAGTCATTCCACAAAGATCCGTATATTCAATAACTCCACTACAAGGATCTGTTTCTACCTCACAATAGCGAGAGCATTGATCTGTGTTACAGTCCGAAGCTTTAGTGTATGGCACAGTGGTAGTATCATCACCTCCGCCAATTACTTTTTGAGCCTCATCCATAGATAAATTAAGAATATCTTCTTTCTTAATTTCCAGTTTTGCAATTTTTTTCTTTTGCATAATAAGTTATGTATTTAATGACTAGATAAATATATAATTTTTTCAATATGCAGAGATATTTTTATATTTTTTTAACATTAAAATATTCAATACTAAGGGATATATTTTTACACTTATTAAAAAATATATTTAAGAATTAATTTACTTTATTCCATCTTCAATTCCTAAATTTGTCCTATGAATTATTTGGAAGCTTTAAGCAGAAGATATTCTGTAAAAAAATTCAATCATCAGATTATTCCTCAGGAAACCCTTCACAACATTCTTGAGTCAGGAAAGCTGTCTGCCAGTTCGCTGGGACTTCAGCCTTATAAAATTGTGATTGTTGAAAGCGAGGAGATGAAACAGAAATTAATTCCCGCCTTTTATAATCCATCTCAGATTTCCACCTGTTCCCATCTTATTGTTATTATCTCAAAAAAAATCATAGAAGAGAACTATATCCGGGGCTATTTTAATCATATTTCTGAAGTAAGGGATACTCCAATGGAAAAACTTGATTCTTTCAGAAACAGCATTAATCAGCATATTAACCAGAAAACACATGATGAAATTTTCAACTGGGCAGAAAAACAGTCTTATATAGTATTGGCCAATCTTATGTATGCCGCAGCTATTGAAAATATAGACTCCTGTCCTATGGAAGGTTTCCGCCAGGATCTTATAGAAGACATTCTGAATGTCAATCCTGAAACAGAAAAAGTAACCGTTACCCTCGCTTTAGGTTACCGCTCCGAGGAAGATCACTTCCAGCACATGAAAAAAGTAAGAAAACCAAACGAAAAATTGTTTAAATTTATTTAATATTTTAAACGATTGTACCTAAAGCCAGCATATGATAAAAGCGGATGTATTAGTAATCGGTTCCGGCATTTCCGGACTTTCCTATGCCATTAAAGTTTCTGAACAGCACCCTGATGCCAAAATTATTATTGTAACCAAGTCTGATGAAGACGAAAGCAATACCAAGTATGCACAAGGCGGTCTCGCCGTCGTTACAGATTTTCAGAATGACAATTTCCAAAAACATATAGACGATACCATGCGTGCCGGCGACGGTGAAAACAAACGTGACGTCGTAGAAATGGTGGTAAGAGAAGCTCCCGCGAGATTCAATGAAATTGTAGAATGGGGAGCACAGTTCGACATGAAGAACGGTAAATTTGCTTTAGGAAGAGAAGGAGGCCATACTGAAAACAGGATCGTACATCATAAAGATATTACAGGTTTTGAAATCGAAAGAGCTTTATTGGAAACGGCCAATAACAGCCCGAATATCGAAATCCTGGATCATCATTACGTTATTGATATCATTACACAGCACCATGTTCCCGGAAAAGAACTTAACGAAGGAGACATCCACTGCTACGGTGCTTACATTCTGGATGAGAAGTCCAAAACCATCAAAAAAATTACTTCTAAAATAACGCTTGCTGCCACAGGAGGTGCAGGACATGTTTACAAAAACACCACCAATCCTACGATTGCAACAGGGGACGGAATTGCTTTTGTTGCCCGTGCCAAAGGAAAGGTTTCCAATATGCAGTATTACCAGTTTCACCCAACAGCTCTCTACAGCAAAATGGATGGAATGTTGTTTTTGATTTCTGAAGCCGTTCGTGGAGACGGAGCAAAATTAAGAACCAAAAGGGGCGAAAAATTCATGCATAAATATGATGAACGTGAAGAATTAGCTTCCAGAGATATCGTTGCAAGAGCCATTGACGCTGAAATGAAAATTACCGGAGACGAATTTGTCGGCTTGGATTGCAAGGAAATGAACCATGAAAAATTCCTGGAACATTTCCCTAATATTTATAAAAAATGTAAAGATGAAGGAATTGATCCTTTCACTCAGCTGATTCCTGTTGTACCTGCCTGCCACTATTTAATGGGAGGTATCGAAGTAGACAGAGACGGACAATCCTCTATCAGAAATCTTTTTGCTGTGGGTGAATGTACCAACTCAGGACTACACGGTGCCAACAGGCTTGCTTCAAACTCTCTTCTTGAAGGTTTGGTTTTCGGGCATAATGCCGCAATGAAAACAGTAGAACTTCTGAATGAAAACAGTTTCAACTTTGATGACCTGAAAGCCGTTCCGGAATGGAATGAAGAAGGAATGAAAATCATGGACGAAATGGTCATCGTAAGCTATCTCAGAAAGCAACTTCAGGAAATGATGAGTGATCTGGTCGGAATCGTCAGAAGCAACAGACGTCTGAATATGGCATTACAGAAGCACCAGGAAATTGCCGCCGCAGTTGATGAAATATACCACTACTCTATTCTTTCCCCCCAATTATCGGAATTAAGAAACCTTACAACCGTTGCCCATCTCATCATTACCCAATCCATGGAAATGACGGAGAATAAAGGAGCATTTTATAATAAAGACTTAGCCTAACAGAAATCACACAATGAAAAGACCAGCATACGTAACAGATAAAGCATTAAAGACATTTATAAAAAACGCTCTTGAAGAAGATATTCAGGATGGAGACCACTCTACTCTTTCTACCATACCACAGGACCTTGTACAAAGTGCTAAACTTTTGGTAAAACAGGACTGTATTCTTGCAGGCGTTGAGCTGGCAGAAATCATCTTTAAAACATTTGATAAGAATTTAAAAGTAGAGGTTTTCATTAAAGATGGAACTCCATGTAAATTCGGAGATGTAGCGCTTATCGTTACGGGAAGTGCAAGATCTATCCTTTCCACAGAGAGATTTGTTCTTAACTGTATGCAGAGAATGAGTGGGATTGCAACTCTTACTCATGAATGGGACTCAAGGTTAGTAGGGACCAAAACTAAACTTTTAGATACAAGAAAAACGACTCCCAATTTCAGAATGTGTGAAAAATGGGCAGTGGCTATTGGCGGCGGAACCAATCACAGGTATGGTCTTTATGACATGATCATGCTGAAGGACAATCATATTGATTACAACGGAAGCATTACCAATGCAGTAGCAATGGCAAAGGATTACGTTAAAAAGAATAAGAAAAAGTTAAAAATAGAGGTTGAAACAAGAAATCTTGAAGAGGTACAGGAAGCTATCAATGCTAAAGTTGACAGAATCATGTTAGACAATATGGATGTAAAAACGATGAAGGAGGCTGTAAAAATGATCAAAGGTTCTTGTGAATCTGAAGCATCAGGAGGAATTACCCGCGATATGCTGAAAGAAATTGCCTCTACAGGTGTTACCTATATCTCTGTAGGGGCCCTTACCCACTCTGCTGAGAATATAGATTTGAGTCTCAAAGCAGTGAAATAGCGTTGAATTTTTAACAAAAACACCCCCAGTTTGTTAAAAATTCAATAACATGACTTTTTTCATACAAAAATTCAATTTTCAGCCACAATACTGATTTTTAACACTTTAACATTATTAAGACTTTTTAAAAATTAACATTGAGTTAATAATAGTTAAATTTAATTTTGCGAATTTTGCAGAAAATTAAATCTAATTATTACTAACGATTATGAAATTAATCAACAAATCGATGCTAACTGCAGTAATTACTTTATCTACAGCTAGTGTCTATTATGCTCAACAGGTTCAGGACTCTACAAAAATTAAGTCCAATGATATTGAACAAGTTGTATTAACTGGTGTTGCAGATATCGCCAAGGATAGAAAGACTCCAGTAGCAGTTTCAACAATTAAAGAAGCACAGATTGTTGAAAAATTAGGTAACCAGGAGTTTCCTGAGATCCTAAACACAACTCCATCCGTTTATGCTACTAAAGGAGGTGGTGGTTTTGGAGACTCTAAACTAAATATTAGAGGATTTAACCAAAACAATATTGCCGTAATGGTAAACGGTATGCCAGTAAATGATATGGAAGGAGGATCAGTTTATTGGTCAAACTGGGCAGGACTATCTGATGTAACTTCTGCAATGCAGGTACAGAGAGGACTTGGGTCTTCCAAATTAGCAATTGCGTCTGTGGGTGGCACTGTAAATATTCTTACAAGAGCTGCCGACAAAAAACAAGGTGGAATAGTTTCTCTGGGAGTTGGTAACAATGACTATGTAAAATCTCTTTTTGCATACAATACAGGAAAATCTGAAAAAGGATGGTCTTCTTCATTTCTAATGTCCAGAACTGCAGGTTCTATGTATGCGGACGGAACCAAGTTTGAAGGATATAACTATTATTTTGCATTAGGATACAAAAAACCGGGAGGTAATCATGATTTTCAATTTACCATTACTGGGGCACCTCAATGGCATAACCAAAGGTCATATGCTATTGCTATTTCCGATTATATAAAATTCAACCCTGATCATGATGGAACTCCAGACAGAAAATATAACTCAGATTGGGGCTATCTGAATGGAAGACAGTATTCAGCAAGAGTAAACTATTATCATAAGCCTGTATTATCCTTAAACTGGGACTGGACACTGAGTGAAAAGTCTAAACTTAACACGGTATTATATGGTTCTTTTGGTAGAGGAGGAGGAACAAACACTACCGGTTCTGCCAATGGAAAGAGCTTAAGTACTTTTAGAGATCAGAATACCGGATTATATAATTTTGATAATGTTGTTGCAGCTAACCAAGCGTCTACACCAGATAAAGGAGTGCTTATCAGAAATGCATCTATTAATTCACACAACTGGTTTGGTTTAATTTCAAGCTTCAACCACACCATCAATGATAACTTTAAGTTCTCTGCGGGTGTTGATGCAAGATACTATTATGGATACCATTACCAGGTAGTAACTGATCTACTAGGTGCAAGCGGATATATTGATAAAAATAACAAAAACATTCCACCTAACTTAGTAACAGCAGTATCCAAACCAGAAGCTAGCTGGAATCCATTTGGCGGAAAAATTGACAATATAAATAATCAAATTGGCTATAGCAATGATGGGGAAGTACTTTGGTATGGAGCTTTTGGCCAGTTCGAATATACAAATGATAAAATCTCTGCGTTCGTTCAAGGGTCTGTATCTAACCAAGGATTTCAAAGAATTGATAACTTTATTGTTGATGGAGTTACAAAATCAAAGAAAGGAGAAATTATGAATACTAAAACAGGTTTCAAAAATCTGTTCGGATACAATATCAAGGCTGGAGTTAATTACAATATTAACGAACAACACAATGTTTTTGGGAATGTTGGATACTATGAAAAACAGCCGTTTTTCAATGCAGTATACAGAAGTAATGAGAACATCGTTTCTCCGGATCTTACAAATGAAAAAATATTTGGTGTAGAATTAGGGTACGGTTTCAGATCTGCAAATTTCAACGCTAATGTTAACTTATACAGAACAACTTGGGATGACAGATATCTTAGAAGATCTAACCTAAGAGATCTTGTTGCAGGTAAGACGGCTTATGTAGAAATGAATGGACTGAATGAAGTTCACATGGGAGTGGAAGTAGATGCTAACTATAATCTTAATAAAATATTAACCATCAATGGTATGTTCTCTATAGGAGACTGGTACTATAAAGGAAATGCAACTGCTACTCTTTTTGAAGACAGCACAAACCAGCCACTTAACTTCCCTGGAAGCACAAGTAACGAAGCTACATTATACCTAGATAAAGTAAAAGTTGGTGACGCAGCACAAATGACAGCTGCTTTAGGAGTAACAGTAAAACCTATTAGAAACCTAAGCTTCGATGCTACATGGAGAAATACAAACAATCTGTACGCTAGTTTAGATGCTTTCAATTTCAGAACTCAAGCTGCTGCTCAAAAAGGTACATTAGAATTACCTAGCTACAATTTGTTTGATTTAGGACTTTCATATAGAATCAACCTAAACAACAAACAACAGTACTTCACGATTAGAGGTAATGTTTATAACTTATTCGATACAACATACATCGCTGAATCAAATACAAATACTCACGCCAACCTTACAGCACAGGAATATGCTGAAATCAAAGGTGGAACAGTTGCTGGTCTTGCTAAAGAATATGCAGCTTACCAGGCAGCAGGCAATTACAAAGGAATCAGCCAAACTAACCAGGTATTCTTCGGATTCGGAAGAACCTGGGCAGCAACATTATCATTCAATTTCTAATAATATCACAATATTAGATTTTCTCAATATCAATCCCGGCTTTGAGCCGGGATTTTTGTTATCTTTGTGTACAAAAAAATAGGATTATGGATTTTTACAACATTTTACTTAATGCCCACAAAGGATTCGGGTATCTTGAAATTCTTTTGGTAACATTATTTGTCATTGCACTTTTGGCTACCATGTTCGGTTTCAGTGGAAAAGTGAACAAATTTTTGAAGAAAACAACGCTTTTCACAATGATTTTCTTCCACGTTCAGTTTTTATTGGGAATCATTATGCTGATCACCACGTTCAGCAAAGGATTAAATATGGGAGAAGTAATGAAAAATGCGGCATTGAGATTCCAATATGTTGAACATCCATTCTCTATGCTTATTGCGGCAGTTTTGATGACGATTGTCAACAAAAAAGTAAAATCCAATGATACTATTTCTTTAGGAGTAGTAATTATGGGATTGATTGCAGTAGGTTTATTTGCATTTGCATTCCCTTGGACAAGAGTCTTCGGGGCTTAAAACAGACAAAAAAATTATATGCGTTATAATTTATAAATAGTTTAATCTTAAATTTTTAATTAAATCAATGAAAGTAGCTGTAGTAGGTTCAACAGGAATGGTTGGACAAGTTATGCTTAAAGTTTTGGAGGAGAGAAACTTCCCTGTAACAGAATTAATTCCGGTAGCATCCGAAAGATCTGTAGGCAAGAAGGTGAAGTATAAACAGAAGGAATTTACCATCGTAAGCATGAAGGACGCTATAGCTGCCAAACCGGATATTGCTATTTTCTCTGCAGGTGGATCTACTTCGCTTGAATTCGCTCCTCTGTTTGCAGAAGCAGGAACAACAGTAATTGATAATTCTTCTGCCTGGAGAATGGATCCTGATAAAAAATTAGTCGTTCCTGAAATCAATGCTGATGTTTTAACAAAAGAAGATAAAATCATCGCAAATCCGAATTGTTCTACCATTCAATTGGTAATGGTTCTTGGGCCATTGAACAAAAAATATGATTTAAAAAGAGTAATCGTTTCTACTTACCAGTCTGTAACAGGAACAGGTAAAGCTGCTGTAGACCAGTTAAACGGTGAAATAAGTGGAGATGAAACTACTGAAAAAGTATATCCTTATCAGATCTTCAAAAATGCATTACCACACTGTGATGTATTTGCTGATGATGATTACACAAAAGAAGAGATCAAACTGATGAAGGAGCCTAAGAAGATTTTAGGAGACGATACCTTTAACTTAACAGCAACTGCTGTAAGAGTTCCGGTTCAGGGAGGACATTCTGAAAGTGTAAACATCGAATTCGAAAATGAATTCGAACTGGATGAAGTAAGAAAAATCTTATCTGAAACTCCTGGTGTCATTGTAATGGATGATGTGAAAAACAACCACTACCCGATGCCTCTTTATTCAGAAGGAAAAGACGAAGTTTTCGTTGGAAGGATCAGAAGAGATCTGTCACAGCCTAAAACGCTCAACCTCTGGATCGTTGCAGACAATCTGAGGAAAGGAGCAGCAACAAACGCTGTACAAATTGCAGAATACCTGGTAGCAAACAACTTAGTATAAACTAACAAAATAAAAAAGAGTCTCAGAATTGAGATTCTTTTTTTTATCAAACACTTATATGAACACCCAGAAAAGTACCCACAAAGAGAAAATAGGATTTCAAAAGCTTATTGCCACATTTGGAATCATCCTTTTTATCGGAAAGATCATTGCCTGGAAACTGACTAATTCTGATGCTGTTTTTTCTGATGCCATGGAAAGCATCGTTAATGTCATCAGTGCATTTATGGGATTATATTCACTTCATTTAGCGGCTAAACCTAAAGATGAAGACCATCCTTATGGCCATGGGAAAGTAGAATTTGTAACTTCGGGTATAGAGGGCGCCCTTATCGCTATTGCCGGTGTTATGATCATTTATGAAGGGATTCATAGTCTTATTGTAGGGAAAACGCTAAGCAAAATTGATCTTGGGATCTGGATTATTGCTGCCACAGCAGTTATTAATTATCTGCTGGGATATATCTCTATTAAAAAAGGAGAAAGAGAAAATTCTCTGGTTCTTATTTCATCCGGAAAGCATCTTCAGTCCGATACCATTACAACTCTCGGAGTAGTTGCCAGTTTAATTATTGTTTACTTCACCAAAATCTATTGGCTGGATTCTGTAGTAGCATTAAGTTTTGGGCTTTACATCATATTCGTAGGCTATAAAATCGTTCGAAAATCTCTGAGTGGCATTATGGATGAACAGGATCCTGAAATATTAAATCAGGTGATTAAAATCCTTGAAGAAAACAGACAAACAGAATGGATTGATGTGCACAATATGAAAATCCAGCAATTCGGTTCCTCCTTACATATTGATGCCCATATTACCCTGCCGTGGTATTATGACCTTCGTGATGCTCATGATGAAATGGAAAAAGTAATTATTCTCCTTGCCAAAAACATTAAACGTACGATTGAATTCAATTTTCATATGGATGACTGTAAACCAATTTCATGCCCGGTATGCCAGATCAAGGACTGCCCTGTCCGCGAAAAAGATTTCGTCAAACGTGTAGAATGGACTCCGGAAAATGTAACGAGTGTCGATAAACACACAATTATTGAGGAAGAATAAAATTCAGATTAGCTTTTCCTGCTTTCTTTACTGATCATCTGTTTTCTGTAATAAAACATCGGAACAATCAGCAGTATAATTAATGGCTGAATCACGAATCTCCTCATATAAAAGGAAAAAAGATATCCTATTTCAAATTTACTATGAATGCAATACAGATAAATCGGTAATGTAATGACAAAGACGACAATCATCATCACTGCTCCCTGTATTGTCCAGTCTTTATTTCTGAATAAGCCGTAAATAATCAGACAGGAAAAAAAAAGATTTAAAATAAACCTGAAAACATGACCAGCAATCAGTCTTCCCCATTCGAAGGCAGGGAATTCAATATGTTTATTGGCTTCGTGAAAGTAGTCTAAAAAAGGGTCATAAAAAAGAGTTCCTTCCAAAGCTCTTACTCCTATCAATCCGCATACGCCTGCGATCACCAGAAACCAGCTAAGAATTTTCATGTTTTAAGGCAAAAAATTTAATCCAGATCAGCCAAAGGACAACTACACTTCCATAAATAATAGCAGGAAAAATAAAATCGTGAAACATCTTTCCATATTCCTTATGGTCGGACATCACGATATTTAACCCTACTATTCTCAAAAGGTTTATCATGTATAATAACACTAGTCCTGCTCCCACAAAAACAAAAGTTTTCATTCCCTTATAAAAGGCAAAAACAAAAGATACAAATAAAATGATGACAGAAACGGCATTGCACCCTTCCACCATTCTCGTCACATAATTCTGTTTAACATAAAACCAAACCTGCTCGTTCTTTACATCGTCATAAAGTTCTGTAGGATAACCTATCGCGTTCTGCAGAGAAGTTACCTGACTGGCAATCATTCTTGAAAAAGAATCCAATCCGGAGTCTTTCCCACTATTCAGATAAAACTGATAGGCAAAAAGCAACACCAGGTAGATAACAATAAAACGCAATAAAATACCTAAAACAGGTTTAAAGTCTTTCAGCATACTACAAAGATAAAAATTAGCCTGTAATATCCTGAATTTGAATAAAGAAAGTTAAAAACCAAAAGTAAAAAACAACCAATTTAACCTATAAGGCTTAAAATTTTTCATAAAAACATTCAATAAAATCAAAATTCTACACTACCATTCTCATGCTCTTCCACCTTCTTAATCACTTCTTTACACTATAATTTCCAACTCACGTTAATTTAGTATATTTGTTCCATATTATGACTTCTGAAAACGCAAAACGATTTTTTGAAAACCATTTAGGTAAAAAATCTTCCGAATTCGTCACATTAGCTCAAAGCGGATCCGCGAGGGTCAATTTTCTGGCCGCTGCCGGTACCGAGAAATACATTATCACGTACAATGAAAATATCCCGGAAAATGAAAGTTTTCTTTACTATTCCCAGGTATTCTCAGATCTGAGCCTTAATACTCCTTCCATCCTTGCTGTTTCAGAGGACAGAAAGATGTATATCCAGGAATTTTTGGGGCAGCAAACTCTTTCTGAGGTAATTGCAAAAGATCACTTGTCTCCCACTGTACAATCTTTGGTTAAGCAGACCTTAGAAAAGCTTTACCAACTGCAGATGCAGACGCAAGGTAAAATCGACTTTTCCAGAACCTTTGAATATGAAAGCTATGATGAGCTTCCTGTGATTCATGATTTGTATTATTTTAAAAATTTTGTCGCCGATTTTCTGGAGCTTGAATACAACAAGTCGACTCTCCTTAAAGAGTTCAAAAAAATTGCTGTACTTATTGAAAATCTTGAACCTAAAGGAATTATGATCCGCGATTTTCAGGCAAGAAATATCATGGTGAATGAAAGAAATGAGGTCTCTTTCATCGATTACCAATCGGCAATGAAAGGTCCGTTGACGTATGATGTCATCTCTTTTCTTTTTCAGGCTAAAGCTAATTTCCCGGACGATTTTAAACAGGAAATGCTGCAATATTATATTGAGCAGTTTGAAGATCCTGAAACAAAGGTTCAGTTAAGAAATGCAGTGATGCCTGTACAAATGATGCGATTTCTGCAAGTTTTGGGAGCCTACGGATTCCGGGGGCTGATCCAGAGGAAACAGCATTTCATAGCCAGTCTGGAGCAAGGAATTCAGAATATTACTCAATTTGCAGATTCATGGCAACAGATGAACAACTACCCGGAACTGCAGAAAGTAATTCAGCAACTGACATCAGAGAAGGCAAAGCAAAAAATTGAAGAAATAATAAATAAATAAGCCTTTGGCTCCGCTCAGACTGACAAGATTGAAAATATTTGATCAAAGTACAAAGCGACTTCAACATTACTAAATAAGCCTTAATGGTTTAAAAAAGATAAAAAAGAATATGCTACACATCGAGATACACAGTTTTTCATACAAAAAAGGAGGAATCCCTAAAGACAATTCAGGCAATGGCGGAGGGTTCGCTTTCGACTGCCGTGGAATTTTAAATCCGGGAAGAGTTGAAGAATATAAAATCCAGACCGGAAATGACATAGGAGTTCAGGAATATCTGGAAACAAAAACGGAAATGCCAAAGTTTTTAGAACTGGTAAAATCTCTCGTTTCCATCAATATTGATAATTATTTAGAAAGAGGCTTTGAACATCTGCAGATTAATTTCGGATGCACAGGCGGACAGCACAGATCGGTATATTGTGCCATAAAAATTGCAGAATTTATCAAAGAAAAATATCCTGAAGGTACTGAAATCACCCTTCAACACGATGAACAACCGCAACTGAATAAATAAACGATAAGTGATCATTGATAAATGATTTAATTTCATTTATTGATGATACAAAGTATTATCATTCATCAATTACCATTTATCAATTATAAAAAATGAAAGCTCTAATTTTCGCAGCAGGGAAAGGTACCAGATTGAAACCTTTTACAGATCACCATCCGAAAGCTTTGGCAAAAGTGAATGAAGTTCCGCTTCTCGAAAGAAATATTAATTACCTTAAAAGCTTCGGAATAAAGGATTTTGTTATCAACATTCATCATTTCGGAGAACAAATTGTTGATTTCCTGAATAAAAACAATAATTTTGGATGCAAGATTGAAATCTCCGATGAGACCAGCGAACTGCTGGAAACGGGTGGCGGCTTGATATTTGCAAGAAAATTTCTTGATCACGGAGAAGATTTTTTAATCATGAACGCTGATATTCTCACCGACCTGAATATCAATGCTCTGGTGGAATACCACAAAAAGATAAAAGATTTTGCTACTTTAGCGGTTTCGGACAGAGAAAGTTCGAGAAAACTCCTTTTCAATGATGATATGGTTTTGAGAGGCTGGCTCAATGTGCAAACCGGAGAACAAAGGCTGGCTGAATTCAATAAAGGCTTTAAGGCCCTTGCTTTCAGTGGAATTCATTGTATCAATCCTGTCATCTTTGAAAAAATAAAAAGAACAGGCAAATTCTCTGTTATGGAAGAATATCTGGATCTGATGCAAACCGAGCACATACATGGTTTTGTACATGACAGCATTCTTATTGACGTTGGAAGACCATCATCCGTAATAGAAGCCGAAAAACACTTTAAATAAATTTTGCAATGGAAATTGATGAAACCAGAGATGAAAGCTTAATAAATCCGGAACTTGATATTAACGAAACAAAACTACATAACAGTTTCAGACAGAAAACCTGGGATGAAACAATCACCAAGGACAGCTGGATGGTCTTTAAGGTCATGGCTGAGTTTGTAGACGGCTATGAAAAACTGGCTAAAATCGGCCCATGTGTTTCTATATTTGGTTCTGCCCGACTGAAGCCGGAGAACAAATATTATGAAATGGCTGTAGATATTGCTGAAAAGATTACCAAGCTAGGTTTCGGAATCATTACCGGAGGCGGCCCGGGGATCATGGAAGCGGGGAATAAAGGAGCTTTTAATGCCAAAGGAAAATCTATAGGACTTAATATTGATCTGCCTTTTGAACAACATTTCAATCCTTATATCAATAAATCTTATTCCATGAATTTTGATTACTTTTTCGTGAGAAAAGTAATGTTTGTAAAATACTCTCAGGGATTCGTTGTGATGCCTGGAGGATTTGGAACCCTGGATGAGCTTACGGAAGCGATGACGCTGATTCAGACCAATAAAATTGGAAAATTTCCAATCGTTTTAGTGGGAAGCGAATTCTGGGGAGGATTACTGGATTGGTTTAAGGCAACTCTGTTAAAAGAAGGAATGATTGCTGAAGATGATCTTGAACTTTATCGTGTGGTAGATACTGCTGATGAGGCTGTAGCACATATTAAAGCTTTTTATGACAAATATTCTGTGAATGTAAATTTTTAATTGGCATATTATTTGTGACTTATAACGAACAACTATGATTGTAAATCTATTAATTAAGATGAAAAAACTTTTATATATATCAGGAATTTTAACATTTTTTGTGTTAATGAGTTTTATGTATGTAGACTTTTTCTCTTCAATGACCAAAGTGGACTATATTGATGGAAGCAAGACATTGAAGTTTACCACAAAAATGAATACAAGCCATATCTCTGACGCTATTAAAATCAACCCTAATACGGCAGGATTTGAAGCAGAGGTAAAAAAATATGTGAACAATAATTTTGATGTATTTGTCAATGGCTCTCCTAAAACGATTACCTTCACAGGAAGTCAGGTCAGCGGAGAAACTGTATGGGTATATTTTGAAACCGGAGGTGTTTCGGATATCAATACTTTAAAGATTAAAAATACGATCCTTTTAAGCGCTTTTCCTAAGCAGATCAACATTGTCAACATTGCCTATAAAGGCAGCCAGAAAACAATGAATTTTCAGAGAGGAAAAGAAGTGAACGAGGTTTCTTTTTAAACGAAAATTAGATTTAACCATTATAAAATGGGTACCCTGGAAAGTCAAATTTTTCAGGGTATTTTTTTGGGGCTGGTAAAAAATCACCATAAAGAGATTAATTAAGTACAAATACCTAATCCTAAATTTCAGCATTTCCACTCTACTATTTTCATTTTCAGCAATGTACATTTGTATTGTAATTACAACCAGGAAGGTGAAGCCGGATTCACTTAAATAACGGGGCGGAATCTGAAAAGCCAGACGAGTAAGAAACACCAGACAAAAACTAAATATCATGGAAGATATAGAACTAAAATCATCCAGTCAGGAAATTGATGTCCTGATCGTTATTGACACAGATTATGTAAGATCTACTTATCCAAATCCAAGTAAGGATCCTAATAATCCTACAGGAATTGATCATAACAGCCAGCATATGATCGTTTCAAATGCCAACGCTATTTCCGGACAGGGCACAGCTGATCTGAACTTCAGTGCAAGAGCCGGAGATATAGTTTCTTTCAGAGGAACATCAATCTATCAAAACTCTGATGATGCTGTGATCATCTATAATATTAAATACTGGTCCGGTGATCAGGTTTTTAACAGCTTTATGTACAATTCTGTTGAAAGAAGACAGGCTGCGGTACCTAATTTGAATTCTCAAAACGGTCTTCCTGCTGCCAGCGCTGATATTACTTTTGCAAGTATCGATTCTAAAGTAAAAGCTACAGGAACAGAGAATTTCTATGTACAGTTTGGACTTTATATTTTAGATCCGAATGACAGTAACAAACAGATTCTGTACGGTTACTTTTACTGGGATCCAACAATTACGGTTAAATAAAAGAAAATAAAAAACCACTGCATCTAGATAGACTGCAGTGGTTTTTGCTTTTTAGTATCTCAAAATCCCGTAGACCATAAAAGAATATCAAGGTCTAACTCACTTATATTAAAATCATTCTGATGATCTTTAAAACCAGGCTTGTCTTTCAGTTCTTCAATAGCTTTTTCTGCTTTTTTTAAAGATGAAAATACTCCGATATATCTTTCGTCATCCAGAAAAGTATGTATTGTATAATAATGGCTGACACTGAAAACCTTATTTAAGCCTAATTCTTTTATTGAAATACAGTTGGCATCTATGTCGTCACCTTTTTCAATGTAGTCACGTCCAATTTCACCGATGACCTCCAGAAATCCTTCATTCCAATGTATCTTATCCAGAATATAACAATCGGCAACAAATGATTTGGGATAATCTCTAAATCCAGGAAGAACAACTGCTTTGGCTTTCAACTTTTCTAAGTTTTCAACACTATTAGAAAATCCAAGAAATTTAGTATCTGTTTGGGATTCATCGGTGTAAGTATGATTTAATGCATAA
This sequence comes from Chryseobacterium sp. NRRL B-14798, assembly GCF_050470705.1. NCBI lineage: Bacteria > Pseudomonadati > Bacteroidota > Flavobacteriia > Flavobacteriales > Weeksellaceae > Chryseobacterium > Chryseobacterium sp. NRRL B-14798. Next base: position 4,893,063 of record NZ_JBFLUL010000005.1, read on the forward strand.
ATGAAATATTCCATCTTAATATAGTTTCTGTTTTTAGAGATAAAAGTATTAAATCCTTAATTGATTTAATATCCACTATTAAAATAAAATCGGGCAGCTTGAAAGCTGCCCGATTTTTATAAAGTGTGTATTAGAATATATTTTATCCTAATGAATTACTCAATTTTGATGTTATCAATCTGAAGATCATACACTCCACCATTCCCGGTTTTGATAGCAAACATATCTTTTCCGGCTGTAGTGTTAATATCTGCAATTCCTGTAAGGGTAAGCTCAACTAATCTCCACTGTCCATTTGTATTGATAGAACCGTTGTAAGAGTTAGCACTTTCTACTCCTAAAGTAGCACCAGTAGAGAATGTTCCTAAGTTGAATACATAGAAGCCTCCACCTGCTTTATATACGTTGAAAGAAAGACTTTTCCCTGTTGCAGTACCTTTGATATACATTGTAATTCTTTTTGGTACAGCTGGTATTCCTGTAGTAGCAACAGATGTAAATACATAATCGTTAGCTGTAGGAGTACCTTTGATCTGAAGTGAATTTGTACCATTGTATCCCAGACCTAGACCTTGTGTAGCATAAGGCTTAAGTCCGAAATTGTTTACACTTGATAAGAAAGTTGTCCAGCTTTCAAAATCTGAACCTGCGAAAAGGTTTACAGCAGAAGCAGAAGGAGCATCTGGTTCACCTGGATTGAATCTTGGATTCGGGAAGTTAATATCATCAAGAGTTCTGATATAAGCCTGATCTGTGAAAATAGTTGCGTTACTTGAGCTTGTAAAACGGCTCAGAAGAAGAACGATATCACCACTTTTTTCATATTTAGGAGAGATAGGAGATTTCGCAAACGTTGCATAGTTGCTGAAACGAAGATCTAATCTACCTGCTTTTTTATCCGTAATATAACGATCTCCTGTCCCTGATTCATCCGCAAAAGTTTTTGTCAGTTCAGGCTCTTCAAACTGAACATTTTTAATTTTCACAAGCTGATTGATATGAGCACCGTTTTTCAAAGCATCAGAGATAGAGTTGAACTCTAATGGCTTCATTGCAGCTACTACAGGCTTTTGTCCGTCGCAAACTCTTGCCATGTAATTGGATAGTTTATTAGGGTTAATTCTTCCAATAGGATAGTTAGGGTCATAAGAACCTACTTTAATGTTTCCATTAACTCCCTGAACGATCAATCCTTTCAGGTTAATTCTTACTAAAGATCCGGTAGGATAATCAAGATACTGATTTCCGCCATCGATGTCAATTTCAATCCCTTGCGTCGGATTTTCAGGCTTATCCTGAAGGAACATCATTTTATAGATATTTCCTGATTCATCACTTGAAGAGACATATGCTTCAACGATATAATCTTCTTTAATGATATCAGCTTCAGTTGGTTTTGCTTTTGCAATAGTAGCAAGATCAGTTAACGGGTGATTAGCTGCAGCAAATTTGTTGGTACATTTAATTTCCGGTACCTCATAATCATCAGTTTTTACACAAGACGAGAATGCCAGCATTGAAATAGCACTAAAGATCGCCGCTTTAAAATATATATTTTTCATTGTTTTCGATTTTTAATTTTAGTTTTTTAGAATCTGAATTGAAGATTAACAAAATAAGATCTACCCTGATTATACCAATACTTTGGAGCGAATACCATATTTCCGCTGTCGTAATCATTCGCATAATCAATATAGTTAACGTTTCTGGTCTGCTCAAATCCTCCTGTAATATAATTTCTGTTATTAAGGATGTTATTAACCGATGCAGACAGCAATACATAATACTTACCTATCATCCAGGACTTCCCTGCATTAACATTGAAGAAGAATGCCGAAGGAAGCTTTGTAGGCGTAAGAACTCTTGCAAGTTCTTCATCAGTTACCTGATCATAAGGAACTCCAGGTGTATTAGGATTGGTATAGAATCTTGCGGTTCTTGTTACCGGAGATGGATCTAAGAATGAATGCCCGAAATAGTTCCATGTTGCTCCTAACCACCAGTATTTAGGGCTGCTGTAACGAAGACCTAAAGTATATGCCTCCTGAGGAGTTCCGCCTTGTCTGTAGTTTTTAAGCGTTGCTTCGCCCATATTAGTATAAGATCTTGATACGATATTTCCGTTCCCGTCAAGCTCTCTGAACGTTCCAACAGCATCAGATGCAAAATAAACGGTAGGATTATTAGTATAAGTGTATTGTCCTAAGCTTAATAAACCACTTGCCGTTAAAGTAGGCGTCACTTTTACCTGTGCACCAAGTTCAATCCCCATATTTCTCTTATTGGCTCCTGCCAGTACCTGCGTAATGAAAGCACCATCCTGAACCGGAGCCTGATCACCACTCTCAGTAAGGTTTGTCAGTTTAACTCCCTGTGCGAAATATCGTTGTACACTTGTTTCGTTTTGGGTGTTAACAAGATAACCGGTCAGTCTAAGTTTAACAATCGGAGTAGAGATTACATAGCTCAGGTCATTGGCATCAACAACAACATTTTTGATACCAGGAGTGGTAACACCACTTACTCTTGTATTAAAGTAAATATCATTCAGGAAAGGAGACTGCGAGAAGTAAGCTCCGTTATAAACCAGGAAGTTTCTTCCATTGATTTTATAGGTAACCTGACCTTTAACGCCTGCATTCCAGAAATTCTGATCTGCACCTTTACCATAAGAAGACTCATACAGATAGTGTTGGAACAATCCTTCTCTGCTGTTTGTCGTGTAACCGAATAATCCCGAGATGAAAACATCAAATTTTCCTGTGGAGAATTTGAAAGCGGGGTTTATTTTGAATTCCTGTCTTCTGAAAATATAGCTGTACCCGATTTTATCCCCCTCTCTTTTGGCAACATCAGTATCGCTTTCTCTTGTATTGAATTTTCCCCAAACACTTCCTGCAGTGGTGTTGGATGCAAATGGATCCATATTCAGGGCAAAATCAGCACCCAGAAGGTCATTTACTTCTCTGTACTGCTCAGATCTGTAATTCTGATAAGATAAATTTAAAATAAAACGGGAAGTATCGGTGAAGTTATAGGTATAGTGCGTAGACACATTCCATACTTTATCGTCTTTTACATCATCAACGAGATAATAAGCTGCTCTTCGTCCCCCTAATAACGCATTGTATTCTACGTTTCGGTTGGCATTATAAAGATTATCCCAGTTGATCTGTGTGTGTGACTGATCATCATTCGTCCACCAGTCTCTTGTGATTCCGATATTGGCAGCCTGCTCAGGAGACGGATTTGTATAGTTTAACCAATAACTTGGTAGATTACGGTAATACGTTGGAGACGGGTTGTTGGCTCTGTACCAGTCCAGTCTTGAACTGTATTCTTTCCCAAACTGGTAAGAAACAGATGTCCATAGCTGAGAGTTTTTATTAATTTTCCAGAAATCCTGTAATTGAATCATCGGCTGGAAACCTCTTTTCACTCTTTCATTTCTTTTATCTCCGTTTTGCCATCCCCAATACGAGTTGTAATGAACACCTCTGAAATCATATACTTCCTGAGTACTTGGACTTGAAGAGCTTCTTGCGTATTTAGATCCAATGGCATTTAAAGTCATGGTATGGCTATCACTGAATTTTTTTTCAATACCAAGATATCCACTGTATGCATCATAAGCAGTACCATCCTGGATCCCTTCCTGTGCCCATCTTCTGGCAATCATTCCGGTAAATGCCCATCCGTTCTTGTTCATTCCGGAAGAGAATCTGTAAGATAGTCTGTTCCTGTAATTTCTGTTGGTCAGAGAGTATGTCAACTGACTTCCTTTTCTGTATTCGCTGGCTTTTGTATTCTTATAAAATACTCCGGTAGTTCCTCCGAAAGCATATTCTGAAGGGGCATGATTAGCTGCAATTTCCGGGTAACGGGTAATTTCGTTCAATCCTCCCCAGGTGCTGAAGTCTACATCTCCATTATCTGCAGCGGCCATAGAAACTCCATTGATCATATTTTCACCTGTTCTGCTGTCAATTCCTCTTGGACGGAACCAGTAGGGACCTAAATCAAAACTTGCCATTCTGTTGAAAACATCCTGAGATGACTGTAATAGCCCCACAGTTGCAGTCTGCTGTGCACCACCGCTATCGCTTTCCCCAGAATCTTCTATGATAGCCAACCCCTGATCTGCACCATTTAATGCAGAATAAAGAGTAATTACTCCAAGATCTTTTCTTTTCTCATCACTGGTTACGTCAAATTCAAAAATTTTAGTTTCAAAATTGGGTTTTGTAACCATAATCTGATAATGTCCGGGCATCAAATCCGTAAATTGGAAATATCCGATTTTGTCTGCCTTTGCATCATTTCCTGCTCCTTTTAAATCTACACTTGCCTGCTCAACGGGCTTGCCTTCCGCATCCTTAAGATACGCAAACACTGTTGTCTGCGCATAATAATATGACGCAGGCAGCAAGGTAAATAAAGAGATCAATGATAATTTTTTAATCATGAGTATATTTATTTTTTTAATACTTTTATTGTTAATTTTCAACAGTTTAAAAGTTGGGGGCACAAATTTAAACAAATTTTGCAATCCAGAACTTTTTTAACGTATTTTTTTCTTAACATTGCAATCTTTTAAGAATCATTATAAAAGAGAGATTCGAATTACTGCTTTTAAATTTACAAATATTTAAAACGCAGTGAGTTAAAAAAAAGTAAATTTGTAATTAATAGAATAATAAAACTCCAAAGAGATGAAGAGATTTTCGAGTCTGTTTGCCCTGTTTATTTCGATCGTGGCATTCTCCCAACAACAAGGAAAACTGAGAAAAGTAGCAACCGTAGGTTTCTTAAATGTAGAAAACCTTTGGGATACTATTCGTTCAGCAGATTATATAGACGGAACCAAGGATATTAAGAATCCTGCTTTCCACAGAAGTATTCCTATAGATTCAATCAAATTTCTGGAAGCCGAAAAATATGACGGGCCATGGAGTGACGGGGCTTTAATTGGTAAAAAAGTAGTAAGAGAACAAGGGGGTTCTGAAGAATTTACCCCAAAAAGCCCAAAGAATTACGGAAGTAAAATTTATAAAGCAAAACTGGCTAACGAAGCTAAGGTAATTTCTGAAATGGGAGCTCAGTATACCAAAACAGCTCCGGCAGTAGTAGGCTTGATTGAGGTTGAAAACAGACAGGTAATCCAGGATCTTGTGAATGAACCTGCCTTAAAAAAATATGATTACGGAATTATACACTACAATTCTTATGATTACCGAGGAATCGACGTAGCACTGATCTATCAGAAAAGAAGATTCACCCCTACCAATTCATTAAAAAAAGAACTGGTTATTTACGGTGACAACGGAAGAAGAGAATATACAAGAGATATCCTTGTGGTAACAGGATTTTTAGATAATGAAAAAGTAGCATTTTTCATGAACCACTGGCCTTCAAGAAGAGGTGGTGAAGCCATTTCTCTACCTAAAAGAAATGCAGCTGCAGCCTTATTAAAACAACAAATGGACAGTGTAAGAGCTGCAGACCCAACGACGAAGCTTTTCGCAATGGGTGACTTTAATGATGACCCTGTAAGCCCAAGTTTAAAAAACCACCTGAAAGCTCAGGCGAATCCAAAAGACTTAAGCGAGGAAACACCTTATCTTAATCTGATGTATCCTTTATATAAGAAAGGAGTTGCTTCTCTGGCTTATCAGGACGCTCCTAACCTTTTTGACCAGATTATTGTTTCTAAAAATGTAATTTCAGATCAGGTGACTAAAGAATATTCTGTGTATAAAACAGAAATCTTTGCCCCGGCTTATCTCGTTAATAAAGAAGGAAATTATAAAGGATATCCTTTCAGATCCTGGAATGGAGACCAGTTCACAGGAGGCTACAGTGATCACTTCCCGGCATTTGTAGTTCTTCAGAAAGAACCATAAAAAATTTAGGCACTCTTATTGGAGTGCTTTTTTTATATAAATATCTGTGTCATGAAAAATATTATTTTATTAGTAATGATTGCATTGGTACCTTTCAGCTGCTTTTCTCAGGAAACGCCGAAGAAAGATAAAGAGCAACATGAAATGAAGCCTTCTAAAAATGAAGACGGAGAATGGGACCTTACCGTTATAGATACCCAATTTGATTATTTTATAAATGCTGTTGCCAAACCGATCAGCCAGTACTCAGAATCTTATCTCAAGACAAAAAATACTTTTTTGGTCAACGAATGGAACAGTTATTATAATTCCGGCAGATACAGAAATATTATAGAATCGGGGATAGATTATGATCCCAAGGAAAATTACGGGATCAAGTTTGAATATAAATTATACCAGGTTTTTGTCTATGTAAACTGGAAGTATAAGCTAAGATTGAATGGATTATCCGGAAGCGATGCGATAAGATAGATTTTAAATAATCCTTAATAAAAAAGGTCCAGCGTAATGCTGAACCTTTTCATTTTTATAATAGCTGAAAATTATTTATTGAATAATTCCTCTACTTTATCCCAGTTTACTACATCAAAGAATGCAGAAACATAATCAGGTCTTCTGTTTTGGTAGTTTAAATAATAAGCATGCTCCCAAACGTCTAATCCTAAAACAGGAGTTCCTTTAACGTCTGCTACAGGCATTAACGGGTTATCCTGGTTGGGTGTAGAAGAAACAGATACGGAACCGTCAGCATTTTTTACCAACCAAGCCCATCCTGAACCGAATCTTGTTTTAGCAGCGTCAGAAAAATCAGTTTTGAATTTATCAAAACCTCCATAGTTTTCAATAGCAGCTTTTACATTTCCTACAGGCTCTTTGCTTCCTCCGGGAGTTAAAATTTCCCAGAATAAAGAGTGGTTGAAGTGACCTCCTCCATTATTTCTTACAGCTGGTTTATCAGTCCCTGTCTGGCAGATTTCTTCAATAGTTTTTCCTGCTAGTTCAGTTCCTTCAATTGCTTTATTTAAATTGTCAATATATGCCTGGTGGTGTTTTGTATGGTGGATTTCCATAGTTCTTGCATCGATCGTTGGCTCTAATGCATCGTATGCATATCCTAGTTTTGGTAATTCAAATGACATAATCTTTATTTTTAATGTTATAATTCAAAATTAGCCAATATTTAAGGGATTATCAAGGATTCTGGATTACTTTAATAAATCTTTAACATTGATATATTGATTTAGAATGAATTAAATTGTAATCAATTTTAATCTCATCAAAAAAAGCTCTTCATTGTGAAGCCTTATATCCTATTCAAAGCATCGTTTATTTTCAATTTCGTAACTTCCACAATATGAAGTAAATTTTTATACAAAAACACTTCTATCGCTGAATATTTAACCTTATATACTTATTATTATGAAAATTGGACTTTTTGGATTCGGAAAAGCAGGAAAAGCTGTAGCCTCAGTTATTCTTCAAAACAAAGATCATTCTCTGCAATGGATCTACAGAAAATCAAGCAGATCATCTGCTAGAGATGCCGCAGATTTTCTTGGGGTGGAAAGTGATGATCCCGGTCATTTTTATTCAGAGAAAAAAATGAGTGTGGAAGAATTACTGGAAGAGCATCCCGTAGATGCCATTATCGACTTTTCATCACAAGATGGAATTTATACTTACGGAGAATCTGCCGCACAAAAGAAAGTAAGAATCATATCCGCCATTTCACATTATTCAGATAAGGAAGTGCGTTTCCTGAATAAACTGGCTCAGAAAGCCACTGTATTCTGGTCACCTAATATTACTTTGGGTATTAATTATCTGCTTTATGCCGCTCAGTTCTTAAAAAAGATTGCTCCTTCTGTAGATATTGAAATAGTGGAAGAGCATTTTAAAGATAAACAGGGAATTTCAGGAACAGCTATCCGTATAGCAGATGTTCTGGATTTGAAAGATGAAAAGATAAATACGATCCGAGCCGGGGGAATTGTAGGAAAACATGAGGTTATTTTCGGTTTTCCATTCCAGACGGTAAGGCTTATTCACGAGTCTATTTCAAGAGATGCCTTTGGTAACGGAGCTTTATTTGCTGCCGAACATCTGATCAATAAAAAACCAGGCTTCTATAAATTTGAGGATTTATTACATCCTTATTTCAAAGTATAGAAGCCCGGCCTATTAACAATTTAACTTATTATTTATTCATAGACATCAGGAATTCTTCATTATTAAGAGTTCCTTTGATGTTTTTATCTACAAATTCCATCGCTTCTACAGGGTTCATCTCAGAAAGATACTTTCTAAGGATCCACATTCTCTGCGAAGTTACTTCATCAAGAAGAAGATCATCTCTACGGGTACTTGATGCTACAAGATCAATAGCAGGATAAATTCTTCTGTTGGCAATTTTTCTGTCCAGCTGAAGTTCCATGTTACCGGTACCTTTGAATTCTTCAAAGATTACTTCATCCATCTTGGATCCTGTATCAATCAATGCTGTTGCAATAATTGTCAGAGATCCTCCTCCTTCAATTTTTCTTGCAGCTCCGAAGAATCTTTTCGGCTTGTGAAGTGCATTGGCATCTACCCCACCGGAAAGTACTTTTCCAGATGCAGGGGTTACCGTGTTATATGCTCTTGCCAATCTGGTGATAGAATCCAGCAAGATGACTACATCATGTCCGCATTCCACCATTCTTTGCGCCTTCGCAAGAACAAGGTTAGCTACTTTTACATGTTTTTCAGCAGCTTCGTCAAATGTAGAAGCAATTACTTCTGCATTCACACTTCTTTCCATGTCAGTAACCTCCTCCGGACGTTCATCGATCAGAAGAACCATCATGTATACTTCCGGGTGGTTGGCTGCAATAGAATTAGCAATATCTTTAAGCAACATTGTCTTACCGGTTTTAGGCTGTGCAACGATCATTGCTCTCTGTCCCTTTCCGATAGGTGCAAATAAATCTACAATTCTTGTGGATACCGTAGAACCGCTTCCTGCAAGGTTGAATTTTTCTTCAGGGAAAAGCGGGGTAAGATATTCAAAAGCAACACGGTCTTTGATAAATGCAAGATCACGTCCGTTAACTTCTGTAGGTCTTAATAATGAAAAGTATTTCTCACCTTCTTTCGGAAGTCTTACAATACCTTTTACTGTATCTCCTGTTTTCAAACCGAAATTTCTGATCTGAGCGGTAGAAACATACACATCATCAGGAGAAGAGATATAGCTGAAATCTGAAGAACGTAAAAATCCGTAGTTATCCGGTAAAATTTCCAAAACCCCTTCAATGCTTACCAATCCATCGAAATTAAATTCTTTTTTATGGTCGTTCTGCTCCTCTGCCTTTTCAGAATGTCTGTTTTGATTCTGATTTTGGTTTTGGTGCTGCTGATGTTGCTGGTTTTGGTTTTTATGTTGGTTTCCACCGTTCTGTGGATGGTTGTGTCCTTTTTGAGGTCTGTTAGCCTGTGGTTGTTGGGGATTGTTAGGCTTTTCTTCAGCCTGAACAGGCTCTTGGGATTCTGTGTTTTTTGGAGTTTCAACTCTTTCCTGAGATACTTCTGCATTAGCTGCATTGGTAGAAACTCTTTTTCTTTTCTTTTTTGCCTGAGCGCTTGCTGCGGTTTCTTCTGTTACCGTGGCTGCTGCGGTTTCCACTTTGGGTTCTTCCGGTTTAATTTCTTCAGGAGCAGCTACCTTTTCTTCTACTATTTCCTCTGTTTTAGGTTCTACCGGAGCTTTTGCATTTGCTTTTGGCTTGGCTGCTGTTTTTTTAGGGGCAGCTTTTTTTGCCGGGGCTTTGGCAGGTTTTTCTGCTGGAGCCTCTTCAGTATTTATACTGGCGGTTTCGGTGGCGTTGAAATAATCTTTTGCGACTTTAGGGTTAGAAGCCTGAAAGTCAAGAATAGCAAAGATCTTGTCATTTTCATTGCTGTTTCTTGCAACTTTAACGCCCAAATCTTTTAAGATTTTAGTCAGTTCCGTTACGGATTTTGACCTTAACGTTTCTATGTTAAACATATTTAATGTAAAAATGTAATTAATTGTGAGTAAGAAAAGTAAGTCCGGTGACTTTTGTTTTCAAGTACATTGTATAATGCAAATCTACACTTATTTTTGAATTGTGCAAAATTTATATTATTTTTGCCAAGAATTTAATATTCAATGCTACAGAGAATACAAACCATATGGACCTTATTAGCAGTTTTAGCTGCGGTTTTCCTTTTTATAACAGGACAGGATGTTGTCATTTCAGACAGTATTCCTTTACTTAATATAAGCTGTATCGTACTTGTTATTACCGGAGCATTAAGTATTTTCAGTTTCAAAAACAGAAAAAGACAAATTTTGCTGAATATCATCAGCATCATTATAAACGCTTTGTTGATTGGTGTATTGGCGTACTGGTTACTAAACTTATCCGGAGGAATTCAAATTCCTGAGAAGGGTATTGAGCCGATTTTCCCATTGATTGCGGTCATCTGTCTGCTGATAGCAAACATTTACATCCGTAAAGATGAGAGGCTCGTAAAATCTGTAGACAGACTTCGATAGCCTTACAACGATTTTTTGAGTGAGAACAGCTTCTTTTAAGGAGCTGTTTTTTTTTATTGGTTATCCATTGTTAAATTAAATTATGTAAATTCATTGCAACTTTTTGATTAAAAACACGACAGATTATATAATTTAATAAAGACAATGAAAAAGCTTACGTATCTTACTTTATCACTATTCTCCATATTCACCTTCGCTCAGGAAATTTCCAAAGAAAGAGTAAAGACGGTTCTTTCCACTCTCGCTTCCGATGAAATGAAAGGCCGTGAAATCGGAACACAGGAAAATGAAAATGCAGCCAATTACATCGCTGCACTTTTCAAAGAAAATAATCTGGAATACTGTACCGGAAAATCTTATCTGGTACCTTTTGACTACGACGGAAAGACGGTATACAATGTTTGCGGAATCAAAAAAGGAAAATCCGATCAGTATCTGGGCTTCTCAGGACATTTTGACCATATCGGAACCAGTGATAAAAGCGGAGACAATATTTATAACGGAGCAGATGATGATGCCAGCGGAATCACGACTCTGGTAGGTATCGCCGATTATTTTAAAAACAAAAAACCGGAATTCTCTATGGTGTTCATGGCATTCAATGGAGAAGAGAAGGGAATGCTGGGTTCAAGAGCGATTTCCACTGATAAGAATCTGGATCATATTTATAATAAAATGACAGCTCTTTTTAATTTCGAAATGGTTGCTACGGAATCTCAGTGGGGAAAAAATGCATTATATATGACGGGAGACGGATTCTCTGACCTTGATGAACTTTTCAATCAAAATGCAGTAAACGGATTAAAAATTAATGCTGACCCTTATGCAAAACAGCAGCTGTTTTACCGTTCAGATAATGTAAGCTTTGTCAAAAAGAAAATCATTGCCCATTCATTTTCTACTGTTGATATGACCAAAGCGTCTCATTATCACCATGAAAATGATGACATCAACGTTGTCGATTTTGATAATATGACTCAGATCATCAATAATTTGGGAAAAACACTGGATAAACTGAGTCCTAAAAATTTTGCTCCTAAATACAATGATCAGGTGAAATTTTAAGTGAAATCATTATAAAAAACTGCTCTTTCAGCAGTTTTTTTTATTAAACAGCAACACCTTACGATTTCCTGTTCTTAAGCCAAGTTCAGGTTTATTTAAGCAAAAAAATAATGCTTAATAGTGCTGAGTTGTAACAAAAAGACACTTTTTGAAACTTATCCGGTAAAGTAAAACAGGATTAAGAACGTCTTATCTTTTAATTTTACGTAATTTTGCTATCCAATTTTTTCATTGAATGAACCAATATATTAAAATACTAAAGTTCGCAAGACCTCACCAAAAATACATCTACGGAAGTTTGTTTTTCAATCTTATGTATTCTGTATTTCAGATTGCTTCCTTAGGAACTATTCTACCTGTTTTGGGAATGCTTTTCGGAACCATTGAGGCTAAAAAATACAGCCATCCCCCTGTGTATTCGGGAGAAATTTTAGATTTTTTCTCCTACGCAAAAGAATATGCCAATTACTATGTTCAGAGTTTAGTAACCCAGTATGGAGCACTTAACGTTTTGGCGTGGCTTTGCGTGGTAACAGCGTTTATGTTTTTACTGAGAAACCTTTTCAGATATTTAGGTTCATTTTTATTGATCAATTACCGTGTAGGGGTTACTAAAGACCTTCGTGGAGCAATGTACAGAAAGATTCTTGCTTTACCTGTTTCCTTTTTTACAGAAAGCAGAAAGGGAGATCTGATGTCCCGTATGTCCAATGATGTGGGTGAAGTTGAAGGGAATATTTTAGGAAGTTTAGTTGAATTAATCAATGCACCTTTCATGCTGATCAGTACATTGGTGACTCTTTTCTTTTTAAGTACAGAAATGACTCTTTTCTCACTTCTGGTATTACCGGTAATGGGAACTATGATTGCTTTAATTGGAAAAAGTCTGAAAAAAGACTCCCACGAAGCGCAGAATGAAATGGGGAATATCTTCTCAATTGTAGACGAAACATTGAAATCTACAAAGGTTATTAAAATTTTTAGTGCAGAAAAAATAATGGACAACCGTTTTATGCAGTCTATGCAGAGATGGATTAACAGTTCTATAAGTCTGGGAAGAAAAAAAGAATTAGCATCTCCGATGAGCGAATTTTTAGGTTCAGTAACATTCTTAATTATTGCTTGGTATGGGGGAAAACAAATCATTGTAGAACAAAGTATTTCACCTGCAGATTTTTTGGTTTTCCTGGGTATTTTCTTCCAGATTTTACCTCCTGTGAAAAGTTTATCTCAATCTATTTCGAATGTTCAGAAGGGTGAAGCTTCTCTTGAAAGAGTTTTAGCTATTCTTGATGCTGATGTGAAAATTGACGAAGTACCCAATCCTGTTTCTATCTCAACATTAAAGCATTCTATCGAATTTAATAATATTGGTTTTTATTACGATAAAGATCATACGATTCTTAAAAACTTCTCCCTTTCTATTCCAAAAGGGAAAACGGTTGCTCTTGTTGGGCAAAGTGGAAGTGGTAAAACAACGATTGCCAATTTATTAGCAAGATTTTATGATGTTTCGGAAGGAGAAATTCTGATTGACGGAACAGATATCAAACATTTAAAACTACAGGAATACCGTAAGCTATTGGGAATGGTAACCCAGGAATCTGTATTATTCAATGATTCCGTTTACAATAATATTCTGATGGGTAAACCTGATGCCACCAGAGAAGAAGTGATTGCAGCCGCTAAAATTGCCAATGCAGATGCATTTATCACCACACTTCCTGAAGGATATGATTCCAATATCGGAGATGACGGAGGTAAACTTTCCGGAGGTCAGAAACAAAGGGTTTCTATTGCCAGAGCGGTATTGAAGAACCCACCGATCATGATTCTTGATGAAGCAACTTCAGCTTTGGATACAGAATCCGAAAGATTCGTACAGGATGCACTGGAGAAGATGATGGAAAACAGAACTTCTTTAGTGATTGCCCACCGTCTTTCAACCATTCAGAAAGCAGACTGGATTGTAGTGATGGAAAAAGGTGATATCGTAGAACAGGGAACCCACCACGACCTGATTGCAAAAAGAGGAATGTATCACAAACTTGTCGAACTTCAAAACTTCGACTAATCTTATAACTGAATTACAATGAATCCTATACAAGAGTATTTCTACAGAATCGAAGAGCCTGAAAGAAGTACTCTTTTATTTTTGCGTGATACGATCTTAGCTTCAGATCCGGAAAATATTACAGAAACATTCAGTTTCGGGCTTCCGTTTATCAAATACAAAAAGAAAATGCTGTGCTATTTCTATTACAGCAAAAAATACAAAAAGCACTACCTGAGTTTTTATCATGGTGACCGGCTTGATTATCCTGAATTGATCCAGGACGGCAGAAAGAAGTTTAAAATCCTTCTTATTGATACGGAGGAGGATATTCCCGTAGAATTCATATTAAACCTTGTACAGGAAGTTAAAAGACATATAAAATAAAAAACTCCGGCACGAATAATCGTGCCGGAGTCATCTTTAAAAACCTTTTATCATTGTGTGTTTATTCCGTTGAATTCTGCCTGCTTAATTGCCCAGGCAATCATATTCGCAAAGAGGATTGAATTCTGAACCTGCATTCCTCCTGTTGTATAGCCGTTTCCTGCGTATCCGTAAGAAGACTTCTGAACCGGGAAATACCCTCCTGAACTTGGGGCAACAAAAGGCTCAATGGTATTACTTGGATACTGGTTCCCGTTAGCATTTTCATTACTTAAAAAGCCACCGTCACCAAACCATATAAAGTTCAGGCTGGTATTTCTTAATCCTGAAATTCCTGTTCTGGCAGTGGTGCTGTTGATAGGCTGCGCATAGCTGTAAGGAACAAATCCGCTTGTCAACCCCGAAATATTTACTGTGGTAGAAGCATCTTCACCCCAGTTTTTCCCTCTTACATCTCCAAAAGGTCCGTTAAGGATGGGATCATCAGAATTAGTAAGAGCATACACTGAACCTGCACCGCCTCCATAAGATGCTGAAATGGTAGGATCAGAGAATATTCCTCTGAATAAATTCTGTGCAGTGCCCGTATCATCTGTCATCGCAATGACAACTCCTTTTTTATTAAGATAGGAAGCAATATAACCTGCATCTGTAGCATTAGGTGTATAGTTGTATCCAATGACAACAATATCCGGCTTATTATTAAGAGCCGTCTGAAGAGCTGCTGAAGAAGGTGAGTTCCCTAAAGAAGTATGTGTAAAACCTTCATACTTAACAATACTGGAAGCAGTGGTACCAAAGTTTGTTGGAGAATCCATCAGACTTCTTGACGGACCGGTATAGGCGCTATACCCGTAAGCTGTTTCTAATCCGATATGGAGAACCGTTTTTTTAGGAATGACAACCACTACATTCACAGAACATGTTGTAGATACCCCACCCTGGCTGTCGGAAGTAATGGTAATTGTTTTCACCGATGTAGAAGTTGGAGTTCCTGTTCCGCTTAATGTAATATTCTGATTTCCCGTAGAAGTAAATGTGCCTGATCCGCTGAAAGAAATTCCGTCAACAGTATTAGTGGAAACAGTATAACTTCCCAATGTTGAAACATTTACAGGTAAGGTAATTGTATTCGAAGCAGTAAGAGCAGTTCCCACCTTGTATACTCCATTTACCGTTGCAGTTCCACAGCTCATGGTATAGGTACCTGCAGGACTCAGAACAGCAATCGAAATCGCAGGGGTACAAGTTACTTCAGTTCCGTTGGCCTCAAGAGCAACATTATCTGTCTGAATATTCTGAGGAGTTCCCTGTCCCGGAATTTGTATTGTTTGTGTTCCGGTGTTTAGAAATACTCCGGTTCCATAAAAATTATATCCGTTTGTGGTTGTTCCGGAAATGGTATAATTACCGGGTTTAGTCACATTCACGGCAATCTTCAGGTAATTGGAATTGGTAAGTTCTTTCCCTTTTACATAGCTTCCCATTGCTTTGGAAGCGGAACAGTCTATGGTAAAAACAGATTTACCTAGCTGTCCGCACACACTTTTCCATTCTTTATCCACAAAACTCCAGTAATTGAAACAGTCTTCTGTGGTGTTGTAAATCGTCAAGCCATCATCATTGGATTGATTGATTACAATTGCGTTTCGCTGCGCTTCTGTTAACCTTGGAATAAGTACTCCTTTGTTGTTATTTCCTGAAATAACATCCAAAACGGAATTAGAGTTCGGCGTAGTAGTATTAATCCCTACTGCACCATTGTTGGTTTGAGAAAAAGATCTTCCAAAAACAAAGAGCATTGCTATGAGCAGGACTTTGATTGGGGGCATTGTAAATTTTGTTTCCATCATTGTATAAGTTATAATTGTTTGATAATAATAATCCGGGCATTTAACTTCCACAAAATTATCAACCACAGACGATTACAAAATAATTCCTTGCTACGCAATACTACTCACGCGTAGTAAAACTCACAAATGCCAATGACTTATCCTGATAAAAAATACAAATAAAAAGTTGAGCTTTTTAACAAAACCCAACCATACATTCAAATATCAAAAGCAAAACAACTTAAAAGAACCATAACAACTTATTTATCATAAAAAATAAAATCATTAGGTTTAAAAAATCATTAGGTTTAAAAAACGCAATATCAGTCATCATTTAAAATTCTTTTCCATTTCGCAATGGTATTTCGGCTTATCTTAAAATGATCACTCACCTGAAGATTAGTCAGTTCATTTCTTTTCTGATAACTGAGAATTTTCAGAATTGATTCCTTATCATAAGAACGGAGCCTCTGGTTTTTACGTTCCATAGTATATTCTGTTTCTCCAAAAATCAGTTGATTAAATTTCAGAATATCAAAAGCTGAATGTAATGTTTCCAGCTTAAGCCTGATGGCGGTATCTGATAATTTCTCGGGAAATTTTTCTTCAAGAATGTCGGTATAAATCTGCTTATAATCTGGCATCATCTTATATCTTTTTCATCCATTTATATAAAGTGGTCTTGGGTATTTTATATCTTTCAACCACATCATTGGCCGTCATTTTCCCTGTCTTTATTTTATCAAGAATAAAATCCTTAACCTCCTGCGTATAAATGCTTTTTCTGAAAACCATGGTATTTTCCTTTTGAGTAAAGACATTATCAATTCTCGCCTGGGGAGCATATAAAATGAGATGTCCGGTATAAAACCGGAAGAAATCGAATTTTAAAAGTTTACACCATTTCAGAAGAACATCAGTATCCATACTTTTTGTATGATACATGCTCTCCACTTCATCTTCCGTACTGTTTAAAAACCGGGAAATTCTTTCTATTGAAATCTGATACTCTTCCACTTTGGATCGGATCAGGCTTCCAATATGAATGTTCTTAATATTCATCACAATGTTTTTAAGTAAAAATATTGACAAGAAAATCAAAAAACACCATCAGAACCTACTCAAGATTACGTATGAGTAACAAAAATCGGAATTCTGTTTAAATTTTTATCAAAAAGCTGTTGATATTGATCTCTGAGGGAATATTCAGTTTTTTCCGGATCCTGTATTTTTTACTTTCTACAGCCCGGATACTGTTATTGGTACACTGTGCTATTTTTTTGGTATCAAAATCCAGCTTCATCAGTGCACAGAAATAGAGCTCAGAATGGATCAGATTAGGATTTATTTGTAAAATATCCGGAATAAAATGAGGAAAAAATACCTGAAATTTCTCAAAAAACATGGGTGAATTGCTTTCCGCTAAATTCAGTATTTCCTGAGTATTTTCCTCTGAAAGATGGTTAATCAACATCTGGTGTTTCATCAATTCCGAATTCGTTTTGACCAGATCCTTGATGGTGGAATCCTTGGCTTTTTTATCGGAAATTAAGCCATGAATCAATGCGTCTTTCTGTGTAATAAATACGATATCCATTAAAAAGGAAGCAACGGAGAATAAAATATTCAGCAGTTTGATTGTTTTAAAATCTTCTTTTTCTATGAATCGGCTCTTTGGCAGGAAATCAAAATCAAAATACAGACATGCAATGAAATTGATACTGATGATGAATGTAATAAAAAAGATCGTAAGGGAGTCCTGTTTGTATTTCAGAAAGAACGGAACAGCAAACAGAAGACAAAAGTAAAAGTATTCTACACCTGCGTTTTTGTAAGTATAAATATGAAAAAAGCTTACTATAAATGTGAGTAAAACAAATATACCGATAATGAAAGGCTTTAAAACCTTTTTGAACCGTTTCGTTTTTCCTTTGATAGCCATGAGGAACAGCCAGAAGAAGGTAATAACGGTAAGAAATATGGAGATCAGCATATCCCCAAAAAAAGTAATAATAAAAATGGAGTAAAACAGGAATATGAAAAACAGTAAAAGCAAATACCGGTTAATAAGATGAAGATAACTACTTTCAAAATCATCATCCATCTTCTCAGTTTCGTCGTTAATCATCTTAAAGAAAAACTTATAAATCATCTTGTTGTTTTTTTGTGCTCTCACAAGCTTAAGTTGGCATTTGTACTCCTGAAAGTATAAATTTTCCAATATTAACAGCCTTTCATGCAAAATAGAAATCTACAAAACGAAATGTATTAGTCTTTTTCAGCATTAAAAGGAGATGATTAAGGTGTTTTTATAGCTACAATTTACTAAAATTAGATGTTAAAATTATCAAATGAAATGCCATTTTTGACAATAAATTAACAATCATTTACCTTGAATCACTTAAAAAAGCATGGGCCTGTGTTTTTAAGCAGGCAAAATTATCAATCCCAACGGAAAGGTATTAGTCTTCCGATACGCAATAATACTCATGCGTAATTAAACTCAAATAACAAAATATACCCTTCATACCCCAAATAAAAAAGAGAACTTTAAAAGCTCTCTTTTGGTTTTTTATCTACGATAAGAATTTTAGTTTTCTTTCAGTTTGGCAATCACATCCAAACCACCTTTTGTAATATCTCCGATCTTACATATAATCTCAGTATCCAAAGGCAGGAATACATCCATTCTGGAACCGAATTTAATAAATCCGAACTCATGCCCGGCTTTGGCTTTATCTCCTTCATTACAGTAGAATACAATTCTTCTTGCTACATATCCCGCAATCTGTCTGAAGACTACTTTGTGATTGGTCATCGTCTGAACTGCTACGGTAGTTCTTTCATTCTCTGTAGAAGATTTTTCATGCCATGCTACCAGATACTTTCCCGGGTGGTATTTTTTGTAAATCACTTCTCCTGAAACCGGATATCTGCAGATGTGAACATTCAGAGGAGACATAAAAATAGAAACCTGGATTGCTTTACCTTTTATAAATTCATCCTCTTCCACTTCTTTGATCATAACCACTTTTCCGTCCACCGGAGCGATCACATTTTCTCTGTGGTCAAGAATATTACGGTCCGGAACTCTGAAAAACCAGAATACTAAACTGTAAATAACCAGCAAAGGCATAATGATCAGCAGGGACCATATTTCAAGGAAATAAATTGCTAAAGCGCCCAGAATGATAAAAAGTATGGTCGCAACGGTAATCGTTCCTTTTGATTCTCTATGTAATTTCATGAGATTAAATAAATTTTTCTAAAATAAAGTACAAATATACGACAGGAACGCAGATAATAAAACTATCCAGCCTGTCTAAAACTCCTCCATGTCCCGGAATGATGTTTCCACTATCCTTTACACCGAAGTTTCTCTTCAATTGACTTTCTACCAGGTCTCCTAATGGCGCAAAGGCTGCCACCAGAAATCCTACGATCATCCAGTTTCCTCTCAGCTCGGGCTGATAGTGTTCAATAAAATAAGACAACACCAATGTTAAAACAACACCTCCGGCATAACCTTCCCATGTTTTTTTAGGCGAAATCTTAGGAGCCATTTTATGTTTTCCAAAGAATTTTCCTACCAGATAGGCAAAAGTATCACTACTCCAGATAAGGATAAACAGGAAAAGAACTTCCAGAGAGAAGTTTTCATTATAACTGGAGAATTTGGGCAGTCCTAATGCAAAACTGAACGGGAGAGCCACATAAATAACGGTAAAAATAAGTTTTCCGCTGTCAAAGTATAATTCGTTAGGATATTTGAATAAGGTTACTACAGCTATTCCAATCAAGGCGAGTGCTAATATTTCACTAAGTCTGAAATCAAAAAAGAAATCGTGATTAAAATACCTTTTGGAAAACATGTAGAAAATAAAAATGACCAATGGATATACGACCCATTTTTCATAGCCGTTTCCAAACTTCATAATTTTAACACATTCCCAGGTTCCTACAATCAGCAGAAGACTCATTAAACCGTGATACAGATACTGCTGTTTGGCAAGACCAGGTGCAATACTGTTCAGCAGCTGCGCTCCCAACGGAGTAGAACAAAGAATAATGATTGCTACATAAACGATACCTGATACGGTTCTTTGAATGAGATTTTTGTCCAAAATTTAAAATTTAGAAGTGGTTGCTTAATCTTCAAGCAGCAATAAAAACAGTTTTGTATTGGAATTGGAAGAACTATCCATTTTCGATTGGCTTCCGCTGATGGAAGTAAGGTTCTTGATATTTCCGTTTCTTTTTATTTTACCCATGGCATCATTCAGGTTGTTTACAATCTGAGAAACATTGGCAATGATGATAATTTTATCAGGAAGCCTTGAAGAATGATAATGCAGGATATTATTATGCGAAAGCATGATTCTGCCGTCATAGGCAATGAGATATTCACAGGTGATGAATGCGGCGTCATTAGATGGCTGTAATTCTGACGTATATGAAGACTTCACAACGTTCAAAAAGTTCTGAAGTTCTTTATCCCAGCAGAAAAGGTTGTGAACACCTTCTATTTTAATAATTTGATTTAAAGTTTGTAGAGCTTCCGCTTCATCTGCACAATAATTAAAAAATCCTCCCGAATGCGTAAATAATTGCGCAAACTTATAGTCAAGATCCGCATTTTTCAGCGAATCCCCAAGTTTCTCCAGGCTCTGTTTGTCCTCTTCTTCAGGCTGGTTGGTAAGTTTGCTTACAATCCTCTTGAATAAATTCAACTTAATCTATTTTTAGTCAACTTTATACAAAAATAGAAAATAAATTACAATAGTGTCCAAAATATCTCCTTAAATATGAAAAAACCTGACAATTTTGCGATTATCAGGTTTTTATTAATTCTATTTTTTAAGAATCTTAAAGCTGTGTCGGGCTTTCGGGAGCCTGTATTTCGCTTTCTTCTTCTTTCTCTTTGATCTGAGGTGTTTCCTCTACAATGGGCTGATCTTTTTCAGGAATAGTATTGGTTACAGGTTTCTCTGTCAATTCAGGATCCCATGCTCTTTTTCCGAAAATCTCTTCAAGGTCTTCACGGAAGATCACTTCTTTTTCAAGCAATTTACTTGCTAAAGCGTCAAGCTTATCTTTATTCTCGTCAAGAATTCTTACCGCTCTCTCATATTGATTTTCGATGATTGATTTGATCTCTGCATCAATTTTTGTAGCGGTTTCTTCAGAATAAGGCTTTCCGAAATTGTATTCAGACTGGCCTGAGCTGTCATAGTAAGAAATATTACCGATATTCGGGCTTAATCCGTAGATTGTAACCATTGCCTGAGCTCTCTTTGTTACGGTTTCCAGATCAGAAAGTGCTCCTGTAGAAATATTATTGAAGATCACCTGCTCTGCTGCTCTACCTCCCAATGTTGCACACATTTCGTCCAGCATCTGTTCAGTAGTGGTAAGCTGTCTTTCTTCAGGAAGGTACCATGCTGCTCCCAGTGAACGTCCTCTAGGAACGATCGTCACTTTTAAAAGTGGAGATGCGTGTTCTACCAACCATGAGATCGTAGCGTGTCCTGCTTCATGGTAAGCAACTCTTCTTTTTTCAGAAGGTTTGATTGCCTTATTTTTCTTTTCAAGACCGCCGATGATTCTGTCTACAGCATCAAGGAAATCCTGTTTTGTTACTGAAGTATGATTATTTCTTGCTGCGATAAGTGCTGCTTCGTTACAAACGTTGGCAATATCTGCCCCACTGAAACCAGGGGTTTGTTTGGCAAGAAACTCTCTGTCTACATTATCATCAAGTTTGATCTTTTTCAAGTGAACATCAAAGATCTGTCTTCTTTCGTGAAGTTCCGGAAGGTCTACATAGATAGAACGGTCAAAACGTCCTGCTCTCATCAAAGCTTTATCAAGGATATCCGCTCTGTTGGTTGCTGCCATTACGATAACGTTGGTATCTGTTCCGAAACCATCCATTTCAGTAAGAAGCTGGTTCAAGGTATTTTCTCTTTCGTCGTTTCCGCCGGAGAAATTATTTTTCCCTCTGGCACGTCCGATAGCATCAATCTCATCAATGAAGATAATGGCCGGAGATTTTGCTTTAGCCTGAGCAAAAAGGTCTCTTACTCTGGAAGCTCCTACTCCCACAAACATTTCAACGAAATCGGAACCTGAAAGTGAGAAAAACGGAACTTTAGCTTCCCCTGCAACCGCTTTTGCCAATAAGGTTTTACCGGTTCCCGGAGGTCCTACCAAAAGGACACCTTTAGGAATTTTACCGCCCAGTTTTGTATATTTTTCAGAGTTTTTCAAGAAATCCACAACTTCCTGAACTTCTTCTTTTGCTCCTTCCAATCCTGCAACATCCTTGAATGTTACCTGAATTCTTTCTTTTTCGTCGAAAAGCTTCGCTTTGGATTTTCCGATAGAGAAAATTTGTCCGCCAGGACCTCCGCCTCCACCCATCTTTCTGAAAAGAAGGAAGTAGAATAATCCTAAAATTGAAATCCAAACCAGCGCAGGGATTAAGATATCCATTAATGCGCTCTTCCCTGTACCGTAATCTTTGGTTGTTTTAATAACCGGATTGCTGGCTTTGACCTGTTCAAATTTCTGAAGGAAAAGTTGAAGATCTCCGTATTTCACAGAAAAATCTGCTTTTGGAGCCATTTCGAAGGCAGAAAGGGGGTTGTTTTCTTTTCCGGCTTTGGAAACCATTGCCGATTTTGCTTCTTTTGTTAGGAAAACATCAGCTTTCTCTATGTCTTTGTATATAATTATATTCTGGACTTTGCCCGCCTGCATTTCTCTAAAGAAACCATCTTCATCAATAGATTTTGCTGCATCACCTCCAAGGAAGTTGGAGCCAAAGAATAGCAAAAGAGCTACGATTGCAATAGGAAAGAACCAGTTGAATCCTTTATTATTCATTTAGACTTTTTAAAATTTTTATTATTCATTTTCAATTCTGGTAATGACTGCGTCACCCCAAAGCTCTTCTATATCGTAGTACTCACGTACCTGTTTCTGGAATATATGCACCACCACTGAAACGTAATCCACCAATACCCACATCGCATTCTCAGTACCTTCTACGTGCCAAGGTCTGTCCTGCAGTTCGTTTCTTACTTTCTTCTCTACACTTCCTGCCAATGCAGCTACCTGTGTATTTGAGTTTCCACTACATATCACGAACGTTTCTGCTACAGAGTTTTCGATGTTTGAAAGATCGAAGATCATAATGTCTTCTCCTTTTACATCCTGGATAGCTTCAACGATTTTATCTATTAACGCTTGTTTTTCTGCTGTTTTATTCATTAAAAAAATACTATAATCTGCAAATTTATTGTTTTTTCTTTACTTTAACCTTACTTTTACCCTCTTAATCTCTTAAAGTTTTCTTAAATGAGCCAACTCTTTTACCTGAAAGAATGTTCTTCTACTAATGACGAAATATCAAAGTTTTTACTTTACGGAGATTCAAATTTTATAGGGCTTCATACTTTTAATCAAACTAAAGGCCGTGGTCAGTATGGAAATATCTGGACTCAGACCGCCGGAAAAAATCTGGCTTATACGCTGGCAGTGAATACTCAGAACATCCTGTGCTCCGACTTTATGTTCAATTATTATACCGCAATGGTGATCCGGGATTTCCTTGCCAAATTGTCTGACTCTGAGGTAAAAATCAAATGGCCGAATGATATTATCCTTAAAGGTAAAAAAATCGTTGGAATTTTAATAGAAAAGAAAAAAATTAATCAAAATAATTATTTCATCATAGGAGCCGGAATCAACATTCTGCAGGAAAATTTTGATGAAATATCCAATGCAGGGTCACTTCTGACGCAGACGGGGATGCAATTTGACCTGGAAGAACTTGCCTTAAACCTTCATGAATATTTGTGTGAAAAGCTTAAAAACATACCTTCAGATCAGGAAATCCTGGATGGATTTAATAAAAACCTTTTCAGAAAAGATCAGATATCGGTCTTTGAAATTGAAAAAGCGCGACAAAATGGCATTATCCGGCGTGCAGACGAAAAGGGTGAACTATGGATCGAACTGGAAGACGGAATGCATTCCTTTTATCACAAAGAAGTAAAATTACTTTACTGATTGGCTCTCTTGATATACAAATAAAGGGTAAGCGGCAAAAACACCATATTAGGCAGCCACATGGCTACAGCTGGAGACAAACTTTTATTTTCCGAAACCACTTTTAAGGCTTCGAATGAAAACACGAAAATGAAGGCCAATGAAATACCGATGGCTAGATTGACTCCTAATCCTCCTCTTTTCTTCTGTGATGACAGGGAAAGCGCCAGAAATGTCAGAATAATAATTGAAACAGGCATGGAAGTTCTCTGGTGAAGTTCATTCAGGTAAGAGTTCAGGTTGCTGTTTCCTCTTTCTTTTTCCCTTTCAATAAATTTCAAAAGTTCCGGAGTGGTTTTATTTTGTCCCAAAAGCTCATTCGGGAAAAGTTCTTCCGGAGAATGCCCGTAATTTTTCCTTAATTCTATTCCGTTACCGAGTTTTTCGGTATTGTCTTTATTGATTGTTTTTTCCAGATAGTTATTTAAAACAAACTGTTTTTTAGCTTTATCCCAATACACTTCACTTGCCTTCAGCTCATAGGTCATTTTTCTGTCTTTATCATATTTCTGATAGACAAAACTTGACCCTCTTTTTTCTCTTTTATTCCATGAATCGACAAAGATATACTCCGTTTTACTCAGCTGTGAAGAAGCAGGTGCTGTTCCTAAAATCTTTTCTTTATTGGCTGCATTATACGTATACGCTTCCAGTTCATTTTTCTTGATATTGGCCCATGGCAGCACCATATGGTACACCACAAGGGCGATCAATCCAATAAAAATGGAAGTAACCAGATAAGGTTTGGAAAACCTGTGGAAACTGGCTCCACTACTGATAATAGCAACAATTTCAGTATTATTTGCCATCCTGGAGGTAAAATAAATTACCGATATAAATACCAGAATGGAAAGGAAAGTCACCACAAGATTGATGATCCAGAAAGGATAAAAATGGATAAGGAAATAGGTCAGATCCAATTTCGGATCAATGGCCTTGGCATTTTCTATCCTTGGAATCTTCTGCTGAACATCGATTACCAATACGACTATAGACAATAATACCAACATGAAACTGAAAGTCCCAAGGTATTTTTTAATGATATATCTGTCTACAATTTTAAGCATATTCTCTTACAGTCTTTGTCTAAGAACCGGTACTACAGCGTTTTTCCATTCATAGAAATCACCTGCAATAATATGTTCTCGGGCTACTTTTACCAAATCAAGATAGAATGCAAGGTTATGAATCGAAGCAATCTGTTTTGCCAGATATTCTTTAGATACAAACAGGTGGCGAAGATACGCTTTTGAATATTCACGATCTACAAAACTGGTTCCAAATTCATCCAAAGGCGAAAAATCGCGTTTCCATTTTTCATTTTTAAGGTTCATTACCCCTTGCCATGTGAAAAGCATTGCATTTCTTGCATTTCTCGTTGGCATCACACAATCCATCATATCAATTCCCAGCCCGATTGATTCAAGGATATTCCACGGAGTTCCTACTCCCATCAGGTATCTTGGTTTCTCTTTTGGAAGGATATCTGTCACTTCGTCAGTGATTCTGTACATTTCTTCTTCAGGCTCTCCTACCGAAAGTCCTCCGATCGCGTTCCCTTCTGCCCCTGCTTCGGAAATCACTTCTGCAGAGATTTTTCTAAGATCAGAATAGGTAGATCCCTGAACAATCGGGAAAAGCCTTTGCTTATGTCCGTATAATTCAGGATTATCATTCGTCCAGTCAATACATCTTTTCAGCCAGCGGTGGGTAAGCTCCATCGATGATTTTGCCTGATTATAATCGCAAGGGTAAGGTGTACATTCATCAAAAGCCATGAAAATATCGGCTCCGATCTGTCTTTGAATTTCCATTGATCTTTCCGGAGAGAACATGTGGTAACTTCCGTCGATGTGAGATTTGAATCTCGCACCTTCTTCTGTCATCTTTCTGTTGCTTGCCAATGAAAATACCTGAAAACCTCCAGAATCAGTAAGGATAGGAAGATCCCAGTTCATGAATTTGTGCAAACCACCTGCATCCTGCATCGTTTCCATGCCCGGACGAAGGTAAAGGTGATAAGTATTTCCCAGAATAATCTGAGCTTTAATGTCTTCTTTTAATTCTCTCTGATGAACTGTTTTCACACTTGCTACAGTTCCCACAGGCATAAAAATAGGAGTTTGAATCTTCCCGTGATCTGTGGTAATTTCCCCTGCTCTTGCTTTTCCTTCAGAGGTCTTTTCTATATTAAAAAATTTCATCTCTATACTTGTTTAGACACTGTTTTACCAGTGATTTTTTGTATCGCAGAAACTTCTGTGTCCATTTTACCTTACTACAGGCATTACAGCACCATTCTGTTTCAGCTTATCCTTCACATATTTATCTGCTTTGGGATCTTTTTTCAGCAATATTTCCTGTGCGTCATTAGCGATCCCGTCCATTTCTTCTTTAATTACATAGTATTTGAAACTGTCTACAAAATCATCCGGTTTTACCTTATATGATTTCAAAACAGCCCTTGTCCCTGCTTCCATATTTTTGTCAGGATAGATAAAGATAGCCTGATCGTTGATCGCAAGATCAGCAATGATTTCTGCCATCAAACCTTTATCGACCAGATTTTTGGGCTTATCAATATAATCGCCACACGAAAACAGGCTCAGTAAAACGAAAATAAAGATTAACTTTTTCATCAGTTTCATAATCTGTTGATGAGTGATTTCCATTTTAAGTTCAATACTCCAAAAACTGCTTCATGGATAATTCCGCCGTTCATTTTACTTTCTCCTAAAATCCTGTTGGTAAATATAATAGGAACTTCTACAATTCTGAAACCTTTTTTAAAAGCTCTGAATTTCATTTCAATCTGGAATCCGTATCCTTTCAGTTTTACGTTATCCAATCCTATTTCTTCCAGTACTTTTCTTGAAAAGCAGACAAATCCTGCTGTAGTATCATGAATTGGAAGGCCTAGTACAAACCTTACATATTTTGAGGCAAAGTAAGAAAGCAATACTCTTCCCATAGGCCAGTTCACTACATTTACTCCTTTTGAATAACGGGAGCCAATGGCCATATCTGCATTTCTGCAGGCTTCAAAAAGTTTCGGCAGATCGTTAGGATTGTGTGAAAAATCGGCATCCATCTCAAAAATATAATCATATTTATTTTCGATGGCCCATTTAAATCCATGAATATAAGCTTTTCCCAGTCCATCTTTCACATGTCTTACCGACAAGTGGAGATAATGTGGATATTTCTTCTGCAATTCTTTCACAACTTCTGCTGTTCCGTCGGGAGAAGAATCATCTACTACTAAGATATGAAAGTCGTCTTCCAATGCAAAAACTGCGGAAATAATATTTTCAATATTTTCCTTTTCGTTATAGGTCGGGATGATGACGAGTTTTTTCATTTCAGTTTGCAAAGATAGTTTATTTAACCTTTTTATTTTATACAAAATAATCTATAATTTTGCAAAAATATTTCTCGGGGATTAAGCGGATGAAACAGATCCTTTTATTCAACAGATCTGAACAATACGTAAAATCGATGAGAGCAAATATTTTAACTGCAAATTCATGGATCTGGTGACAGGAAAATCTGTGCCGGCTGTGTTATCTGAAGTTAAATAATAAATAAAAAAATTAAATTTTGCCATCATCACAACACTTCATCAATCACGTAAGAATACCTGAAAATAATGATTGGGTAATCTTTATCCTTGTGGGTTGTATTTTTTTATACGTTTTTATGATGAACGTCATAGAAAGAGATGCCAGCCTCAGAGATTTTCTGCTTCAGAAATATTTTGATGCCAGCAATAATCTTCCCAGCTGGATCATCACCTCCTGTGTGACCACACTTACTCTGTCTGTATTAATTTCACAGTATGTACCTGTAGTACCGAAATATATTGCAGATCTTCAGCTTTTGGGATATCAGCTTAATAAATTGGGTTATACTTTGCTGGCAGTGCTGCTTTTTTATGTAATAAAATCAACATTAGGCTTTTTATTTTACCAAAGTATAGGGGATGGAAAAAAATGGACTATTTTTTATTTTACCTCCACAAAGTTTTATTTCATTCTTTCATTTTTGCTAATAATTCTTTGTGTAGCCCATTATTACTTCCCGATAGACAGAAATAAAATGTTTTTATATTATTTCTGCTTCTTCGCTTTTGTATTCATTTTCAAAGTTTTTTTCTATTTATTTCACAAGAACAAGATTCTTCCTGAAAAATGGTATTATAAATTTTTGTATATTTGCACCCTCCAAATCGCACCATTATTATTGCTTTGGAAGTTGTTATTTTTTTAATAAAAGTCAATGATGAGAATAAAGTCTATATTGGTTTCTCAACCAGCGCCTAGTGAGTCTTCTCCATATCTGGATATAGCGAAGAAGGAAAAAATAAAGATTGATTTCCGTCCATTTATCCACGTCGAAGGGGTTGACAATAAAGAGCTCAGAACACAGAAAATAGATCTGACGCAGTATACCGGTATTATTTTTACCAGTAAAAATGCGATTGACCATTACTTCAGGCTAGCAGAGGAATTGCGTTTTGCCGTTCCGGATACGATGAGATACATCTGCCAGTCGGAAGCAATTGCCAACTATCTTCAAAAGCATATCGTGTACAGAAAAAGAAAAATCAGCTTTGGGGAGAAGAACTTCTCGGACCTGCTTCCTCTTTTCAAAAAATTCCCGACTGAAAAATATCTGCTGCCATCTTCAGATGTTTTGAGCCCGGATATTGTAAAAACCATGGATGCATCTAATGTAGACTGGACAAGAGCAATTATGTACCGTACCGTATGCAGCGACCTTACAGATATCAATGTCAAAGATTATGACATGCTGATTTTCTTCAGTCCGCAGGGAATAAAATCGCTACAACAAAATTTCCCTGACTTCAAGCAGGATGAAACAAAGATCGGAGTTTTTGGAAACACGACTTTGGCAGCTGCAGAAGAAGCAGGATTAAAAGTAGATTTAATGGCACCTACGAAGGAAACTCCTTCTATGACAATGGCCCTTGAAAAGTATATTAAAGCACTTCACAAATAGTCTTTAATTATAAAAATACAATGAACCATCTTTTCAATAAAGGAAAGATGGTTTTTTTTTACCTAAATTTGAACAAAAATTAATATTGAAAGGATTTCTGCTTAAATTACTTACTTTCAGAAGAAAAAAGTATAAGAACATTCTATTCAATAAAAAAATAAAAATACCCCGGATGAAAGCTCCACAGGCAAAAAAAATTGAAAAAATACTAGAAAAACACGGCGATAGAAGAACTGATAATTACTTTTGGCTGAATGAAAGGGAAAACCCTGAAGTTATCCGATACATTGAGGAAGAAAATGCCTACGAAGAATTCATCATGAAAGATACGGAAGCTCTTCAGGAAGAGCTTTTCGAAGAGATGAAGGCCCGCTATAAAAAGGATGATGAGTCTCTGCCTTATTTCTTTAATGAGTACTGGTATATTGTGCGTTATGAAGAAGGCAAAGAATATCCTATCTTCTGCAGAAAGTATAAAAGCCTTGAGAATGATGAGGAAATTGTACTCGACGTTAATATTCTGGCAGACGGCAAAGAGTTTTTTGAAGTAGGAAGTGTAGCAGTAAGCCCCAGTAACGAACTGGCCTCTTTTTCTTCAGATGATGTAGGAAGAAGAATTTATACACTTAATTTTAAAAATTTAAAGACAGGAGAAATTTTGCCGGATACGATCCCTAATACCACAGGGAAAGCTGTTTGGGCGAATGATAACCAGCATATTTTTTACATCAGAAAAGACAAAAGTCTTCGGGCATTTCAGGTATACAGACATCAGCTGGGAACAGATTCAGTGGAAGATGTTCTGATTTTCCATGAAGAAGATGAGACTTTTGATGTCAATGTATTTAAGACAAAATCATTAGAGTATATTTTCATTGCAAGCTCAAGCACTATTTCGGATGAACACCGTTTTATCCCTTCTGACAATGTATTTGCAGAATGGACGGTGATCCAGCCAAGAATAGATGATCTTGAATATTCAGTAGAGCATTATAAAGACGAATTTTATATCATTACCAATGCGGATGATGCGATCAATTTCAAGATTGTAAAGACAAAGATTGATAACTGCGGTATGGAAAACTGGGTTGACGTGATTCCGCACCGTGCAGAAGTTTTACTGGAAGGTTTTGAAATTTTTAAAGATTATCTGGTTCTTGAGGAAAGAGAAAGAGGATTGCTTCAGATCAAAATCATTGATGAGAAAACACAGGAATCTTACTACTTACCTTTCTCCGATCCTACTTATACGGCTTATATCGGGATCAATCTGGAATTTGATACGGAAATTTTACGCTATGGATATACTTCTCTTACACAGCCTAGTTCCACATATGAGTACAACATGAAGGAAAAGACGACAAAACTTCTGAAACAACAGGAAGTTTTGGGTGGAAAGTTTGCTCCTGAAAATTATATTTCGGAGAGAATCTGGGCAGATTCAAGAGATGGAAAGACAAAAGTTCCTATTTCACTGGTATATCATAAAGAC
The DNA here is from genome assembly GCF_050470705.1 of Chryseobacterium sp. NRRL B-14798. Classification (NCBI taxonomy): domain Bacteria; kingdom Pseudomonadati; phylum Bacteroidota; class Flavobacteriia; order Flavobacteriales; family Weeksellaceae; genus Chryseobacterium; species Chryseobacterium sp. NRRL B-14798. The sequence continues at coordinate 4,923,493 of NZ_JBFLUL010000005.1, forward strand.
ACTAAGAAATCACCTGACACTCCCCTTCTTTTATATGGATATGGAAGCTACGGACATACTGTTGATGCCAGCTTTTCCAATGTAAGATTGTCTTTGCTGGATAGAGGATTTATTTATGCTATTGCTCACATCCGTGGTGGAGAATATCTGGGAAGAGAATGGTATGAAGACGGGAAGATGCTGTTTAAGAAAAATACATTTTTTGATTTTATTGATGCCGGAAAATACCTGATCAGAGAAAATTATACTTCATCCAAACATATGTATGCCATGGGAGGAAGTGCCGGCGGATTGCTGGTAGGCGCTGTGGTAAATTATGAACCTCAGTTATTCAACGGAATTGTGGCACAGGTACCTTTTGTAGATGTTGTTACAACAATGTTGGATGATACGATTCCGTTGACAACCGGAGAATATGATGAGTGGGGAAATCCAAATGACGAGGAATATTACCATTATATGAAAGACTATTCTCCCTATGATAATGTAGAGGCTAAAGATTATCCTCACATGCTGATCACGACAGGATTTCATGATTCTCAGGTACAGTATTGGGAACCTGCAAAATGGACGGCAAAACTGAGAGAATTAAAAACAGATAATAATATTTTAGTCTTCAAAACCGACATGAGCTCCGGACACGGAGGGGCAAGCGGAAGATTTGAATCTCTGAAAGAAGATGCACTGGAGTATGCGTTTCTGTTAAAGATAAATAATAATTCATAAATGATAAATGATGGATAGCCCGGATTATAATACAATTTTTGCTCTTAAAACAAAGCAGCTAGCCATCATGATCATTAAAGAATTTTCTAAACTTCCACCTAATGAAGCCTTTTCTGTGATCAGAAAACAAATATTCCGGTCTTCTACTTCTATGGCTGCTAATTATAGAGCTATGTGCAGAGCAAGATCAAAAGCTGAGCGGTTTTCTAAAATATCTATCGTGATTGAAGAAACTGATGAAACTTTGTTTTGGCTTGAAATGTTAGAGGAACTGGAATATGTTCAAAAAGAAATTATAGCAGATATAAAAACAAAAACTGAAGAAATACTGAAAGTAACTTCTTCCTATAGAAAAATGCTAAAGAACTAACTTTATCATTGATCAACTATCATTTATCATTTAAATATATTATGAACGAATCCGAATATTGGAAAAAAATAGAACAGTTCTTCGAAGATAATTTTCAGACTGAGAAGAATCCGCCCATTGAAACCCTCTTATTTCTGATAGGGTTGCAGGAGCTGGGAAGCGGCCAGCAAAAATATACAAAAGAAGACAAAGTAAACCTGATTCATATTGCAGTCTGCAGATTGCTTGAGCCTTTTGGATATTATAAATTTACCCACTATGAAGACGGATGGCCCCACTTTGAAACTGTGGAAGAACTTCCGGAACTCAAACCTAATGAGCAGACTTTGCTTATGAAAAAGGCGATTATCCAGTATTTTCAGGAAGAAGAACTGATCTAAGCCGTAAATGCATCAATTTAGAGTTTTGATAAAAATTCCATGTAATAATTATCAAAACCTATCCAAATAACATTACTTTATTAACGAAATAGAGACAAGCCAAAAACTTGCCTCTATTTTTTTAAACAAAATCAATATGGCTATTTAAATTCTAAGTAAAAATTTAAACACTTATTTAAATTTTAAACCAATTCATTTCCAGGTCATTATCAGAATCCTTTCTTACAAATAGAACGTTTCTCACATAATATTTCTCATTTTGATTGGATGGTACCACATGAGAGTTGTATTTTAGTCACACTAAGACCACATTCTTTTGGCCCTTTTCTGCGGCCAATTTCCCTCAGATATTATGGTCATTTCTTCAAGATGTATAAGTCTGAAAAAACAACAAAGCAAATGATAACTCCGGTTCACATAATGAGTCGGGGAGGATAAAATTTGAATAAAAACTACACAAACCAAACAATTGAAAAACGATGTATTTCGAAAAAATTCTTCTGAAAAAAAACAGATTAAAATTTAAATAGAAATCAAACCATGAAAAAAATTAACACCTCTTTGATGTTGATCATTGTTAATTTAGCCTTTTCACAAGTAGGGGTTTCCAAAAACCCCACTGTTGAAATTCACAACAAGGCTATTTTACAGATAGACGGGAAATATGGGGGTAAAAATTTTGGTATGATGCTTCCTGAAGTATCTTCTCCAGACAATCTTCCTCTCTATGCACCAGCTGCCTCTGATCCAGAAATGACAGGGATGATGATGTTTGAAAAAACACATGCCACTTTTTACTCTTATGACGGAGCAAAATGGAACAATGAACCTACTGCTGCAGATTTCAAGATGAAGCAGTCCAGGTTTTTGTCTAATGCTGATGAAGAAATCAGTGTCGTTTGTGTTCTTCTCGGATGTGGAAGACATGTGGGGCTTGGGTTCAGTGCGCCTGTTGACGGGCAGAAATCTTACAACAATCTCGGTATAATAAGAGAAACTGCGGTTGTTCCGGGAGGAGGACTCTATACAGACCAGAGTTTTGACAATGCAAAATTCGTTATTAATCAGGCAGGTGTTTATGACATTTACTTAAATGTACCCTCCAAAACAGGAGGTGCCGTTTCTTTGACCAGCGGTCCGCAGTATCAGTTAAGAGCTTATCTTAAGCAGCCTGACAACAGTTTTAATGAAGTCAAACTAACCACCTTTTCGCCTGATTATTACGGAATCCTGGGAATTGGCGGAGATACCAACACGGCGGCATTTACAACAACCCGAATCCGATTGAATCCCGGTGATTATATTGTTTCCAGAATTCAATCTCCTCTTGCCACAGTATCTGTAGTTGTTACCTTAACTGCTGCTACAAATACTAATATCGCCTCATTCTATCCAAGAGAAATAATATTTACCAAAGTAAGTGATTAAGATGACAAAGAAAGCAATTGCACTCAACATATTAACTTTAACAGCCCTGGGAAGCCTGGGATATGCTCAGGTAAAAATGGGTGACAACCCGGAAAAAATTCATACAAGAGCCCAGTTACAGGTAGAAAGTAAGACAAAGGGAATCATACTTCCTGTTGTCGAAAATCATACCGAATTGCCTAATTATAATGCCTCTCATCCGGATTTATATGAGAACAACCCTAGTGATAATGGACTGGTATTTTATAACAAAGAAATAAAAGACGTTGTAAAATATGACGGCTACCGATGGCTGGCAGTTACCGAAAGGAGTATTAAAAATTATAAAAATCTAAGTATCCTGGGATCAAATGCAGCTGATCTGACTGTTGCCAATGTACTGGGAATTACCGGACGCCCCACTCTACAGTTCAACATTTTAAATGATGCTGACAGAAATAACATCAATAACCTTGGGCTTACTGTAAATAGCAATGGCGAGATTACCATTCCTTCTGATGGTTTTTACAGAATTAATCCTTCCGTAAAAACAAGCAGTGCAGGCGGTCTCTCTGTAGGAAATGCAGCTACAATTGTATCCCTGCAGGCGCTCTATGTAAATGCATTAGCAGATGGCTGGCAAAAAATTCATGAAAACAGTTTCTTACTTTATGGATTGGTGGTTACAGCAGGCAGCTCCAATTCTGTGAACAGCTTTTCTACCACCAAATATCTTCATGCAGGTGACCAGATCCGCCTAAGAGGCGGAATTCAGGCTGACACGGGTTTGAACCTCGGAACCGGAGTAAATTTTAAAATGAATGATAAAGACACTTATATCTATATCGAAAAACTGAACTAATATGATAAAGAAAACATATATATTCACACTTTTACTGATAGCATCAATATCCTTTTCTCAAGTCACAGTAGGCAGTAATGCAAGCTCAAGTGCCAATGCAATGTTCAGTGTAGTCAATAAGGAAGATAATGCAGCAAAATCTAAAGGGATGATGATCCCGACAGTAAATTATGAAACTGAACTACCTCTTTACAATGCCATTCAGCCAGATCACTTCAATGATGACCCAGGCATGCAGGGAATGATCTTATACAGAAAGGACATCAAAAGAGTGGTTGTCTATGATGGTGAGAAGTGGAAACCCACTTTTTATGAAAGCGGAGGAAGAACAACCCGCGCCAGTATGAATCCTGCAATGGCAGAAAGCGACTTCCCTTCTGTAACCTGTGTGCTTATCGGATGTGGAGAAAAAGATGTCCCGTTCGGATTTTATGACAATACACAGGATATGGATAAACTTGGGATCATTAATCCGCAGGGGATCGTAAATAGCAATTTCAACAACTTTACTTTTAAAGAATCAGGGCTCTACAGGGTGCTGATTAGTTTAAAAGTAAAAACTTCAGGGATACATGTCAGCCCGCCAACCATTTCTTTCAGAGCTTTGAAGAACGGAAATGTGCTTGCGAGAAATGATATTGCTTTAAATGAAGCCATATTAATTACTGCAGGAGCAAACAGGGTGGGAACCATGGAGTTTCTGTCTATGTTTGACAAAGGAGATCAGTTGAAAGTTCAGGTTTCAGGAGGAGTTTCTATTCTGACTGTGGCTGATGTCTATAAAATTGTTCCTACAGACGGAACTTTTATCAGTATAGAAAAACTGTAATTCAATAACAGAATAATAAAGAGGATGTTCATTGTAACATCCTCTTTATATAGTATAAAAATCTTTGTTATCATTACTTTTACATTTCAAAATCTTCAGATGGAAACTGTTTTACATTAACCTATTAATTCTTCCAATTGATTCAGTCCCATTTTAAAGCCTTCTTCAAATCCCATATCCATAAGCTTTTTCATCACTTCAGGAGAATGGTAATGGATATTGATGGTTACTTTAGTTCCTTCCTCCACTCCGGTAAAGCCAATCAGCCATTTTGACCTTGGGAAGTCTTCATTGATATTCCCTTTTTCATCACAGAAAGCACTCATCCAGTCAAGACTTCTGTGTTCTGTAATTTCTCCATATTGAGTTTGAGCATACATAGGTCCTTTTTCACCGTTCGGACCTACCATTGTGTACATCCAGATACCTCCTTCCTTGAAATCCTGACTTACCGTTTCACATTTCCACGGTTTAGGTCCCCACCATTGATCCAATAATCTTGCTTGTGTAAAATAGTTCCATACGGTTGAAACATCAGCCTTAAAAATCTTCATAACATAAGTACTTGATGCATCAAAATCTTTGTTGAAAATGATCGTAGATTCCATATATATTTATTTTTATTAAAGTTAGCATTTTATTTATTGAAAGGACTTTTCATATGACAAGTAAAAGATAATTCATAAATAATTGTTAAAAAACACTCTTTTAAGAAAAAAAAAACAATTTTTTGGCTCGTTTTTTGTTTATGTACTCTTAAAAAAATTAATTTTAACATTCATTTTTCCAAAACATATATATTTTAAATAATGAATAACAAATTCATCCCAATAATTTCAGTGTTTATGACGATCTCACTGATTGTCTTTGTAACGCTCCAATTTTATTGGTTGAAAGGCTATTACGGCGTACTGGAACAGGATTTTTCAAATAAAGTGTATGCGGTTTTGGAAAGTACTTCAAAAAGTATTGAAGAGATTGAAGCTGACAAATACCTGAATCAGGATTATAAAGATTTCAGAAAAAATATTCTTGCGAACAGCAAACAGCCATCTTTAACTACCATTCAGCAAGTAGAAGACTCCGGGACTCAAAGACAGATTATTTATTCCAAAAATATTATTGAAAAAACGCAGCTGCCTATTTCTCAAAAAGGAGATTCTATCAAGCTGACTACATTGTATACAGACGAAGCTGCTTATAAAATAAAAAGAGATACCACCAATCGCGAACTTTTAACGCAAGATATCAATCAGGAGATTGAGACGGGAGATTATTCCATGAAAGAGTTTGTGAAAGTATATGGAAACAACCTTCCTATTACTAAAAGAGTAGATCCGAAAACTCTTGACTCCGTTATTGCCAAAGAACTGAAAATAAGAGGTATCACTGCCAAGTTCGGATATGGAGTTCTGGATCGTAATAATAAGCTTACAAGCATTGCGAATAAGGCTTATAAAGAAAAGAAAGACAGTAATACCTACAGCTTTCCTCTTTTTGCCGATAAGAAAAATACTTTATACAGCCTTGCCCTGGTATTTCCTAAAAAAGAATATTCCCTGGCGATGAATAACTGGCCGATGCTTTTGGGAACATTCCTTTCTCTCCTTACCATTCTTGGGATTTATATTATTTCCATCAATTATATGATGAGGCAGAAAAAACTTGCTGAAGTAAAAACAGACTTCATCAACAACATGTCCCACGAGTTTAAGACGCCATTGGCAACTATTTCTGTTGCAACGGATTCATTGGCTAATGACAAAATTGCCACCAATCCGGATAAAGTAAAATACTATTCCGAACTGATCAAGCAGGAGAATTTAAGGATGAAAAAACAGGTGGAAAATGTACTTAACATGTCCAAGCTTGAGCGAAATGAAGTGGAATTATTTTTAAAAGAGACCAACGTAAGAGAGCTGATCAAAAAAACAACAGAATCTTTCAATCTGATTGTACAGCAAAGAAACGGAACCCTTACGCAGAAGTTCACGGCCACTCAGTATAATTTTAAAATAGATGAATTCCACATCTCCAATATGCTGGTCAACTTACTGGATAATGCCAATAAATATTCTCCTGAAGCACCGGAAATACATGTGGAAACAAGAAATGAAGGACACTGGTATGTGATTGAAATTTCCGATAAAGGAATGGGAATGGATACACAGAATAAAACCAAAATTTTCGAAAAATTCTTCAGGGAAGAAACCGGAAATATTCACAACGTAAAAGGCCAGGGATTAGGTCTTTCTTACGTGAAGAAAATTGTAGAACTGCACAAGGGACAGATTATTGTAGACTCTCATAAAGGAAAAGGAAGTACGTTTACGATAAAACTGCCGATGAGCTAGAAAAATAAATGATAGATGATAAGCGATAAATGATACCGATCTCTTTCACATCAGTTATCAATGATCATTCATCAATTATAAAGTTAAACCAAATATCAAAATATAGAAGATAGAGTGAGGAAGTTCATTCTTAATTGTTAATTTTTAATTATTAAAATTATGAGCAACAGAATATTATTAGTAGAGGACGATCAGAGTTTCGGGGCGGTGCTTAAAGATTATTTGACCATCAATAATTTTGAAGTGACTCTTGCCACTGACGGGGAGCAGGGACTTAAAGAATTTACAGAAAATGAATTCGATATCTGCATATTTGACGTAATGATGCCTAAAAAAGACGGATTTTCATTAGCGGAAGACGTAAAAAAGATTGATAAAAATACACCTATCATTTTCCTTACTGCAAGAAACATGAGAGAAGATATCCTGAAGGGATATCAGTTAGGTGCTGATGATTATATTACAAAACCTTTTGATACTGAGCTTCTTTTATACAAAATAAAAGCAATTCTTCAGAGAAGTTCTACCTTGGAAAATGAAGAACAGGAGCAGTTCAAGATCAGCAATATTTTCTTTGATTCTATGCTGAGACAGCTGAAAGTAGGTGATAAAGAATATAAACTTTCTCCTAAAGAAAATGAATTATTAAAACTTCTTTGCATCCACAGAAATGATTTCATGCCGAGAGACCTTGCTTTAAGAAAGATCTGGAAAAAAGAAAATTATTTTACAGCAAGAAGTATGGACGTTTATATTGCCAAGCTTCGTAAGTTGTTAAAAGACGACGAAGGATTGGAAATCATCAACGTTCACGGAGAAGGATTTAGACTTTTGGTAAAAAATTAATCCAAAAATCAAATTATAAGTATAAAATTAGCAAAACAATTGAAAATGTTTTGCTAATTTTGTTTCATACCCATGGATATGAAGAATACATTTATAGGTTTGATTGCCGTATCACTCTTAGCCGCATCCTGTAAAAAGGATGAAAGAGCTACTTACTTAAAAGAAGAAGCCAACGCTGGTCAGCCCAACGTAGCTCTAAATACCACCTCAAAAACCGCTCTGATGGAACAGGCAGGCATCCAGTCCAACGCTGCTACTGCTCCTATGGCTACAGCTCCGGGAATGAATCCTCCACACGGGCAACCGGGGCACCGATGCGATATTCCGGTAGGACAACCTTTGAATGGGCAACCTTCCGCAGCTGCTCCTGCAACACAAAATGTAAATGTGAGCGGGGGCAATACCATCCAGATTGATCCAAATGCTATATCACCGGGAAAAATCACCCTTGATAATAACGGGAAACAGATAAAAACCGCACCAGGAATGAATCCTCCACATGGACAGCCTGGACACCGATGCGATATTCCTGTAGGACAGCCCTTAAACAGTAAGCCAGCTCCTGCGCCACAGGCAGTGCAAAATGCAGTTCAAGCAGCTCCAAGTCCGGCTCCTGCACCTGCAGTACAGAATCTCGCAATGGGAGAAAAACCGAAACTGAATCCCGCTCATGGTGAGCCATGGCACAGCTGTTCTCTAAAAGTTGGTGATCCTTTACCATAAATTTTGTATTTTTGCACAGATGAAGCTGTTTCACATACTTGCCATAGTTTTTTGTCTGGGAGTTTTTCTGATTCCCAAGGACTATTTCTATGCGCAGGAAATGCAGGAAACATGCTGTAAAGCAGAATCTTCCAAGAAAATGGACTGCTGTAAAAATCATTCTTCAAAAAAAGACAGCAAACATGATAACACAAAATCATGTAATGACGACTGCTGCTCATCATGCATTGCCTGCTATACTTTTATTGAAACCCCTTTTTCAAAAAATCTACGTCTGGAACTGTCTTATTACAAAGCGAATAAGAATCCTCAGTTTCAATATGCAGATCCTTATCTTTCAGACCGTTTGAAGGAAATCTGGCAACCACCCAAGATAGGTTAATTAAATAGCATGGGTTCATTATGCCTTATAATGAACTGTTTTTTTAATTAATTAAAACTTTAAACAAAATGAAATTATATATTTCCAGGTTCATACTTGGTGCATTATTCCTATTTACACAATATATATCTGCTCAGACACTTTCAAAAAATCAGTTCAAGGTAAAAGGGAACTGTGAAATGTGCAAAACAAGAATTGAAAGTGCAGCAAAAAAAGCGGGTGCCAAAACAGCCGTTTACTCTGTTGATTTTCAAACACTAACCCTAGAAACAGATAAGGTATCTTCTGATGATATTCTGAAAAAGGTAGCAGAAGTAGGACATGACAATGAGAAATTCAAAGCTTCTGATACAACCTATGAAGGACTTCCGGGATGCTGTCATTACGACAGAGATCTGCAGCCTTCCCAGACAGAAACCCATCATAAGCACCATGCAGATGCTACTATTTCCCCTAAAAAAGAAAATGAATTCTACGTAAGAGGAAACTGTGCTTCATGTAAAGCCAGAATTGAAAAAGCATCCAAAGATGCCGGTGCCGATACTGCAGAATGGAATGCTGAAAAGCAAACGGTTACTTTACATTTTGATCCTTCAAAAACTTCATCAGATAAGATTTTAAAGGCTACTGCTGATGCAGGACATGATAATGAAAAATATAAGGCTTCAGATGCTGTTTACAATAGTCTTCCGGGATGCTGCCTCTATGACAGGAATTTTACTTTTGGTGAACCCAATCCAAAAATGCATTACGAAGAAGAAACAAAACATGAAGATCGTAAAGACAATGAGACTTCATCTGATAAAGAAGATCATTCCCAGCACGAAAAAAGTATTGATGGTGTTGTGGTAACGGGTTCTAAGGCAGCAACAGCTTTAAGTAAGAAAGAAGCCGGACTTGTTTTTAATATTGATAAAAAAGAGCTGTTAAAGGCAGCTTGCTGTAATCTGTCTGAAAGCTTCGAAACCAATGCAACGGTAGATGTTTCTTTCAGCAATGCAGTTACGGGAACAAAACAGTTGAAAATGCTTGGGTTGGATCAGAAATACACGAGTTTGACAAAAGAACAGCTACCTGAGATCAGAGGTCTGGCTTCTGCCTATGGCTTAAATTTTATCCCGGGAAGATGGATTGAAAGTATTCAGCTTACCAAAGGAGGAAGTACCGTAACAAACGGTTATGAAAGTATCACAGGACAAATCAATACTGAGCTTTTAAAAAATGCCAAGACGCCTGAAACATCACTGAACCTTTTTTCTGACTTCAATGGAAGAGCGGAAATCAATATTACCAATGTTTCTCCTATCAACGATAAATGGTCGCAAACCTTTCTTCTTCACGGCAACGGAACTTTCGGGAATACGGATATGAATGATGACGGCTTTCTGGACAGACCAAAAGGGACACAGATCAATGCAGCGTATTTATTGAATTATAACGACCTTGAAAAGTCGGGATTCGGGTCTCACTTTGGAATTAACTTTATCCGGGATGAAAGAACTGCAGGACAGATTGGTTTTGATAAAAAACTGGGTCAGGACAAACAGCCTTTTTATGGGGTTGGAATCGATATTTCAAGATTTCAGGTCTGGAATAAAACAGGATATGTTTTTAAAGGAAAACCTTACCAGAGTATCGGCTGGATGAACCAGTATGTGTATCACCAACAGGATAGCTTCTTTGGATTGAGAAATTATGCGGGACAACAGCATACATACTATTCCAATTTAATCTTTGAAAGCATCATCGGAAACACCAACCACAAGTACAAGGCTGGTGCAAGTTTCTTATATGACGGATACAAAGAAACGTATTTGCTGGACGATATGAGAAGAAATGAAATTGTACCGGGCATTTTTGCCGAATATACTTTAACAGGTTTAAAATATACTTTGGTAGCAGGTTCCAGAGTAGATTTTCATAATCTGGCAGGAACACAGTTTACGCCAAGATTGAACTTTAAATATGACTTCACGCCTCAGACTATTTTAAGACTTTCTGCGGGAAGAGGATTCAGAACTGCAAATGTTTTTGCGGAAAGCCAGCAGTATTTTGCATCGAACAGAGCGATTAATATTCTGCCTAACGGAGGAAATATTTATGGATTAAGACCTGAAATCGCATGGAATTATGGAGCGAGTTTACAACAGGAATTTAAGTTATTCGGAAGGAAATCGAGCATTGTTGCAGACTTCTTCAGAACAGATTTCCAGGATCAGGTATTGGTAGATCTGGATCAATCTCCTCAACAGCTGACATTTTATAATCTGGATGGAAAGTCTTTTGCGAATTCGTTCCAGACCCAATGGGATTTCATGCCTGTCAAAAATCTTGAAGTAAGATTGGCTTATAAATATTATGACGTGCAGGCTGATTATATCGGTGGAAGAAGAGAAGTTCCTTTTATGGCGAAGCACAGAGGGTTTGTGAATCTGGCCTATTCAACCAATAAAAATGATAATGGCGGATTCTGGAGTTTTGATACGACTTTAAACTGGGTCGGAAAGCAAAGACTCCCTGATACTTCAACGAATCCGGCAGAATTTCAGCTCCCAACTTATTCGGAATCATATGCAGTTCTTAATGCTCAGATCTCAAGAAATTTCAATAAAAAAATCAGAGCTTATGTAGGAGGAGAAAACCTGACTTCTTATTATCAGAAAAATGCGATTGTAGATTTTAAAAATCCTTTCGGAAGCTATTTTGACGGAGGAATGGTATATGCACCAATTATGAAGGCCAACTTCTATTTGGGACTGGATGTGACGTTTTAAAAGCAGGAAGTTGGAGGAATGATGCTGGGAGTGCTATTAGCCTATAAAGTTATTATGTGGGATAAACTACTGGTAAACGCTTAATAAGATGACGTTTTAAGGAGGGAAGATAGAAGATAGAAGCTGGGAGTGCCTACAAGCGAGTAAAGTTTTATTTTATTGAGGATAAAACCTAAATACACAAAAACCTTATAGGTTTCAGAAACCTATAAGGTTTATTTTTTGCCATTAGCAGATAAAATTCACCAGTAATAACGAAGGAAATCCAAGAGTTATGAAAACTTACAGAGACTTCCTTCTTCCAGCTTCAAGCTTCCTTACCAATAAAAAAAATCGGCTTCAAAAATTGAAGCCGATTCTTTTTATTTTATCTTCCAAAGTCATCCTGTACTCTTACGATATCATCTTCGTCTGAAGGATTGGACGCATCGGTGTGCTGCCAGATTTCAGCTACAATTCCCCAGCCTGCAAGACCAATTAATCTGTGTCTTTCTCCCTGCTGAAGTTTCACCTGATCTTTCGGACCATATTCTTTCAGTTCTCCTTCTTCATCGGTATTGCTTCTTTTGATTCCTACCGTTCCTTCTACAACCTGCCAGATTTCGGCTCTTCTGTGGTGATACTGCCAGCTCAATCTTGCTTCCGGAGCTACGATAAGGATTTTCGGGCTTAGCTTTCCTCCTATTCTCAGGCTGTCTACATCAATCCCGTCAAAATACTGGTTGGCAAAATCTTGTGCCTGTGTTTCATCAATCACAAAAAATCCTCCCCATGGTCTTGTATCGTCTTTTGCTGCGATGTTAAAACCTTGTCCTTGCAGCATGCTTTCTACTCTATCGAATATTTCTTTTTTCTCTGTACTCATACAGCTATATTTTTAATTTAAAATTTATTTATTTGACTCTTCTTTTGACATTGAATATGGGAAATCTTTTTCCTGTGTACCTCTTTCTTTATTAGGTTTGCTATCCATTTTAAAGTCTAACACAGCACCTTTCATCAATTCCTTGTGGCTTAGCCAGTTTTTGGAATAAAGCTGTTGGTTTACATTCAAAGATTTTACATATAAATTTTCCGCATTGTTTTCAGGAGCTTTTATTTCAATTTTCTTACCATTTTCAAGGTGAATGGTAGCTTCTTTAAATAATGGCGCTCCCAATACGTATTGATCTGTCGCCGGTGTTACCGGATAAAATCCAAGGGCTGAGAAAATATACCATGCAGACGTTTGTCCGTTATCTTCATCACCGCAATATCCGTCCGGAGTGGCATGATACAATTTATTCATCACCTGTCTCGTCCAATATTGAGTTTTGTAAGGTGCACCTGCATAGTTGTACAGATAAATCATGTGCTGAATAGGCTGATTTCCGTGGGCATACTGACCCATATTCATGATCTGCATTTCTCTGATCTCGTGGATCACGCCTCCATAATAACTGTCATCAAAAACCGGAGGCAATGAAAATACTTCATCTAATTTGGCTTCAAATTTCTTTTTCCCACCCATCAGTTCTGCCAAACCATCAATGTCCTGGAAAACCGACCATGTATAATGCCAGCTGTTTCCTTCTGTAAACGCGTCACCCCATTTGAAAGGATTGAAAGGTTTCTGGAAGTTACCATCTTTATTTTTACCACGCATTAAACCTGTTTCCTTATCAAATACATTTTTGTAATTATAAGCTCTTTTCTTATAAATATCAATTTCTGAAGCAGGTCTTCCTAATGCTTTTCCTAACTGATAGATTGAAAAATCATCATAAGCGTATTCTAATGTTCTTGCTGCATTTTCATTGATCTTTACATCGTAAGGAACATAGCCCAATTCATTATAATACTTTACTCCCGCGCGGCCCACAGCTTCTATAGGACCTTCATTGTTTGCTCCGTGCTTTACAGCCTGCCACAGCGCTTCTGTGTCATATCCGCGAAGTCCTTTGATATAGGCATCTGCTACTACGGATGCAGAATTATTTCCAATCATAATATCAGAATATCCAGGGCTGCTCCACTCCGGTAAGAAACCTCCTTCTTTGTAAGCATTGGCCAATCCTTCCTGCATTTCTACATTGATACTTGGGTACACAAGATTCAGGAAAGGATATAAAGCACGGAAAGTATCCCAGAAACCGGTTCCTGCAAACATTCTTCCGTCAACAATTTTCCCATTGTAAGGACTCCAGTGTTTTATTTTGTTTTGAGCATCAATCTCATATAGCTTTTGCGGGAAGAATAAAGTTCTGTATAAAGAGGAATAAAAGGTTCTCATCTGTTGATCAGTTCCTCCTTTTACTTCTATTTTTCCTAATGCTTTGTTCCAGATATTTTTCGCATCGGTTTTTACCTGCTCAAAGTTTCTGGTTCCGATTTCTCTTTTAAGATTAAGTTCTGCCTGTTCAAAGCTGATGAAAGAAGAGGCTACTTTTGCATAAACCGTTTCTTTATTTTTAAGTTTAAACCCTACTACAGCTCCGGTGTGATCGCTGGTAATTTCCAATTGATCATTGACCAGTTTATCATCTTTCCAGGTTTTTGTGAGTTCAAAATCTTTATCAAACTGAATAACAAAGTAGTTTTTAAAGTTTTCGTATTTCCCGGTAGAATATCTTGTGGTATATCCGAGGATTTTTCTTTCTTTTGGTAAAATTTTGATATAAGATCCTTTGTTCAAAGCATCAACCACTACGTAAGCGCTGTCTGTCTTTGGAAAATCAAATTTAAAATAAGAAGCTCTTTCAGTAGGTGTAAATTCTGTTGTGACATTGATGTCAGCAAGATAAACACTATAGAAGTAAGGTGTGGTCACCTCAGCTTTATGGCTGAACCAGCTTGCCCTTTCATCTTCTTTAAACTTCACTTTTCCAACTCCAGGCATGATGGCAAATGCGCCATAATCGTTCATCCATGGAGATGGCTGGTGAGTTTGTTTAAATCCTTTTATTTTATCTGCATCATAGGTATATGCCCATCCATCCCCCATTTTACCGGTCTGGGGTGTCCAGATATTCATTCCCCAGGGAAGTCCGACTGCCGGATAGGTATTTCCATTGGATAATGAAGGTTTGGATTGGGTTCCCATCAAAGGATTCACATAGTCTACGGGAGATACATTCTGACCTAAAGCCCAGGCCTGTAATAACAGTAAGCAAGTGGAAAATATAAACTTCATTGTATCTTTTCGTTTGTTAATTTATATACGCTTTTTTAATGCATAGCTGGCAGCTCCAAGAATGGCCGCATCTTCAAATATGGCCGAAATTTTAACCTGCAAGTTAATATTATTCTTTGTTAAATTCTGAATAAATCTTTGCTCAAAATGAGGATAAGCTTTGGCAATATTTCCCCCTATAACTAAAACTTCCGGTTTGTAATGATCCACATATTTCACGATAAATTCAGAGAAAGAATCTGCATATTCATCAAACATTCTTTTCTGTATTTCCGCAGGTTTATCCAGAAGGTCTTTTGTTCCTGAAATTTCTTCACCGGTCAGTTCTTTGTAGTGATTCACGAACCAGCGCGTTGCCAGATAGTCTTCACTGATAGAATCTCTGAAGGGAGAATCCCATAAGTCTTCATCGGTAGCCAATTCACCATTGAAGAAAGTAGTTCCCAATCCTGTTCCAAGAGTCACTCCAAAAATCCTGTTGAATCCCTGGGCACATCCACCAAATACTTCTCCTTCCATAAAGGCTGCAGCGTCATTTACAAAGTGAATTTGCTTCTCAGAAATGCCTAGTCTTTTTACCAGCTCTTCTTTGATATTCACCTGATAGATATCAATAAATTTTCCCTGCTGCATAAGAGATATTCCATTCTCATAATCGAAAGGTCCGGGCATTGCAATACCGATTAAAAGATCTTCTTTTACCAGATCATGAGCCACCTTATTAATGGCTGAAACCCAAGCGTTGAAAATAACTTCTTTGTTTTCGAAAGCATCTACATGTTCTCTTACATAGGTGGATGAAATGATTTCACGTTTTTCCGGATCTACCTGAGCCAGCGTGATGTGCGACCCTCCAATATCGATTCCTACTATATTCTGCATTATTTTTTTATTTTAAATTCAAGTCTTCCTGTGACTGCAAAAACAGACAAACAGAAGTACACCTCTGTCTGCCTGCTTTGTATTTCAGGCTCTATTTCATTAGTCCCGGTTACTATTTTATTATCAGAATCTTACTTCACAATAATTTTACCGGTTGATATTACTTTACTGTTTGCGGATGTAATTTTGTAAATATAAGTACCACTGATTAAATCCTGCGTATTCACTGCGTTATTATTTTGATTAATATTCTGTTTTTTGAATAATTTTCCTGAGGCATCATACAATGCCACTTCATTGGCTGAGCTGTCCGTGATAACAAAATGAATATCATTTCCACGTTTCACAGGGTTCGGATAAACTGCGCTGTTGTCTTTCACAGATTCAACATCTTTCACTGCAAGATTAGAAGCACAGGCAACATCTGTTCTCCAGTTGGCATCTGTCATATTGATCAGGGTTGCAAAATGAGTGTTGGCCGTAGCATCCAAAGCTCCCATTCCACTTCCTTCATCCATTTTCCAGTTGGCTTCAAGACCAGTGGCATTGGCAGGAACATTACAGCTGTTACTTAAAATTTCCTGTGGTGTCAGTGCTTTTTTCCAAACTCTGAATTCATCAAGAAAGCCGTTGAGTGTACGGGAATTGTCATAGTTTCTTCCCAGATAAAGAATTCCGTTTGCCGTAAAGTTACCCGTTACTGCAAAAGTAGCATCAAGATTACCATTGACATAAATTTTCATGGCTGTTCCATCATAAGTAGCTGCTATATGATACCATGTATTGGTGTTGAATGAAGTATTCGTATTCAATTTCACCTGTGACGAACCAAAACTTAATATAAACTGCAGCTTATTATTCGCAAGGTTTCCGTCTCCGAAACGAAGCATCGCCGAGTTATTATCTCCTACTTCAACGCCCATTACCGATGAGATGTAAGGGAAAGCAGATTTAAATGAGTTTACTTTTACCCAACCTTCAAAGGTCACCGCGTTTCCACTCAGGTTAAATTGTCCTGCGTTAAGATAATGCGTGCTTCCGTTGAAAGCAAGAGATCTTGCACCCGGACTTGTAACCGGAGCAAAACCACTGTTGAATGATCCTTCTCCCGAATAAGTACTTGTAGTTCCTCCGGCACATGAAGCCTGTACCTTCCACACATAGGCTGTATTAGGGGTAAGATTTTGTAATGAATAAGAATTGGTGCTAACATTCTGGATTTCAGTCCAGGTTGTGGCAGCAGCAGTTTTATACTGCAGGGTATATGAAGTGGCGTTGCCTGCATCCCATGACAGTTGGGTAGTATTACCAAGGAAACTTCCGGAAGTCAATCCTGATGGCGTAGTGCAGCCACTTCCGGAGTTAAACCTTGGTGCAAAAATATAAGTACTTGTTAATGTCGGTGAGCAGTTGGACTGTATTCTCCAGTCGTAATTGGTATTCAGGGTAAGGTTGTTGATGACAATATTATTTCCTGAATAATTATTGGCAACGTTTGTCCATACCGTTGAATTAGCTGGTTTATAATCAATATTGTAAGACTGGGAAGCATTGGAAGTCCAGTTCAGTTGAGCTGAAGTTCCTGTCACGTTGGAGACATCAAGCCCCAATGGCGGCTCACAAGCCTGTCCCTGTGACCATGAATATAATTGACCGCTTAAAAGTGTATTTTCATTATAAAGAATATTGGATCCTGTACTCAGGTAACTGGCTACATTGGTTCCCGGCAGGTCGTACCACATAAACACGCCGTATTGATCATTCTTTGTACTGGTCGCTAAGCTTGCCAGTGTAGTGGCAGAAGTTGAACCTGGATTCGAGTTTTGTATCCAGGTTGCCGCTGCAGAGATTTTAGATTTATCAAGAGGCGGAACAACCGGAGCATTGTACGTACTGTACATTGCATTCCACGTATAATTGATATAGTTTCCGGCTAAATCTCCATTATAAGTCTGTCTTGTTGTAGCCGGACCATAGTAGTAGAATGTAATCAGTTTATCTGGCATCGCCGCTTTAAGCTCTTGTAATAACATAACAAAAGAACTGTTATTAGGCTGTCCTGTTCCGTTATTTCCGTATCCTGCGTATTCATCATCAAGGTCTACTCCATCCAGACCGTAGGTGTAAACAGTGTGAGCTACCTGTAAGGCGAAATCTTTAGCCGCTTCACGGTTAGGGAAATTGGAAATTCCAGCTCCCTGGTGGTTTCCTAAGAGATCCAGTAATACTTTTATTCCTTTTTGCTGTAAAGGTTTTACGTAGGTATTGACATCATTCAGAACTTTGGTAACGTTGTTATTATTTGAGATATAAGCACGGTTTTTAGAAACATCATAGTTGATATTGGCTGCAAAAATAATCGCTACATCAAAAAGCTGTCTGTTGGTATTCTGTAAAGTATAGGAACCTGCATTCAGCATATTGTTGTTGTTCACTTCCACATAGCAGACTCCCAAAGGATCAAGCTGCTGTGCTTTGAGTGCCGGAGCTGACTGAAGCATCAGGGCCATTAAGGGAATAAAAAAGGATTTTTTTCTCATAGTATATCAATTTTGTAGTAGAAAAAATCATTGGGCCGAAGCCCAATGACTGGGTTTGTTATTTTACAATTAGTTTTTCGGATTGTTTCAGGCTTCCATCATGAGATTCAAACTGAACAATGTAGTTTCCTGCCGGAACTCTGCTCAATTCATATTGATCGTCTCCTGAGTTCAATAATTTTGTTTCTACAATTCTTCCATTAAAATCATAAATTGTCAATTTCCCTTTGCTGTATTCATCCGGAACAGAAACTGTCAGTGATGAAGATTTGCTTGCCGGATTAGGATATAATTTAATTTGATTTTTAATGTTAATCTCTCCCGTATTGATCGCCTTTTGCCCCGCAGTTCTTGCTAATGCTGAACTTCCTGTTGTACATGGCAGATCTGTTCCCCAATTGGAAGCATCAACACCTGTCAATGTTAAAGTTACTCCGTTTCCGGAAGTATCCTGAACTGTAGAACCACTTCCTTCGTTAAACTTCCAATACGCAGCCAGTGAAGTTGCCGGAACGGATACATTACACATATTCTGACTGATTTCTGTCTGGCTTAATGCGCGTTTCCACACTCTTACCTCATCTATTTTTCCATTGAAGTTTCTGGAAGTATTATATAAATATCCTACATTGAATGCTCCTGTTGAATTTACACTTCCGGTTTGTGCTTTGGTGGCATCCAGAACACCATTGATGTAAATTTTCATATTGGATCCATCGTAAGTAGCTGCCACATGATACCAGGTATTGGCATTCAAAGCTGTTGCAGAAGCCAGTTTTTGCTGTACATTATTAATACTTACCACAAACTGAAGTTTATTATTCGCCAGACTGGCATCTCCTAATCGTAAGAATGCAGAATTGCCGTCGCTTACTTCTGTTCCCATGATAGAAGAAATATATGGCGACGCAGATTTGAACGATGACGGTTTGATCCACCCTTCAAAAGACAATGCTGAGCCGCTTAGATTCATACTTCCGGCCGCTCCTGATTCAGTACTTCCATCCAAAGACAGAGCATAAGAACCTGTAGGCGTTGTTCCTGAAGTACTTGTAAATCTTGGCGCAAACATATAGGCACTTTTCACGCTGCAGTTGGTTCTGATTCTCCAGTCATATTCGGTGTTGGCTGTTAATCCGGAAATGGTTACAGAAGTGGAGCTTGTCGCTGAAACTGCATTTGTCCATGTTGTTGAAGAAGCTGGTTTATAATCAACATCATAGGTATTGCTTCCTACGGCTGACCAGTTTAGTTTTGCGCTTGTGCCTGTAAGGTTGCTTGTGTATAATCCGATAGGGGCGTCACAATTGGTTCCCTGTGTCCAGGATTGTAAAGTACCGCTTAAAACAGTAGGTTCTCCGTATAAGGTTTGAGTTCCTGCTGAAAGCTGTGCCGTTTCATTCGTTCCATGTAAATCATACCACATGAATACGCCGTAACCTCCATTTTTAGTTTGGGTAGCCAGGCTGGTGGTGGTAGAATTGGAAGTATTTCCCATCCATACGGCAGCAGGAGAGATTTGTGCTTTGGTAAGAGGTGGTACATTCGGAGCAGAGAATGTTCCGTACATCGCGTTCCAGCTGTAATTGACATTATCTCCTACTCTGGCTCCGTTCCAGGAAAGTCTTGAAGCGGCAGGACCATAATAATAGAATGAAATAATCTTATTGGGTAATAAAGCTCTGAGTTCCTGAACCAGCATTACAAAAGAGCTGTCATTAGGCTGCCCTGTTCCGTTATTTCCGTATTCAGAATATTCATCATCAAAATCAATTCCATCAAGACCGTAGGTATTCACTGTATTGGCAAGCTGCAGAGCAAAGTCTTTTGCGGCTTCACGGGTAGGAAAATTACAGATTCCCGCTCCCTGATGGTTTCCTAAAATAGTGAGTACGACTTTCATCCCTTTCTGCTGAAGAGGCTTTATGTAGGTATCTGCATTGGTAAGAACCTTGGTTACGTTATTATTCGAATACAGATAGGCTCTTCCACGGCTGGTATCATAATTAATATTGGCCGCAAAGATATTCACCACATTAAACAGGTAGCTGTTCGATGTCTGCAGTTTGTACGCTCCCGCATTCAGGAGGTTGTTATTATTCACTTCCACATAGCATATTCCGGTAGGATTAAGCTGTTGTGCGTTAATCAGAGAACCAGACTGAAGCATCATGGCAATCAGTGCGGTAAAGATGGATTTTTTTTTCATTGTATAATTTTTTTAAGGTGTTTTGGTGTCTGAATTTTATATAGCAATCCCCTTATTCCTTCTTTTTCGGGAAGGAATCAATGATAAAAAAGCCATATAAAAGGGTGTGCTATGTCAGTAGCTCTGGGTTTTCGTTAAAGGTTTTCCATAACAATTCTCCAAATAAGGTATTGGCCCATGCAAACCATTCTCTGGTGAACTTTTTAGAGTCGTCTTTATGGAAGGATTCATGCATAAAGCCTGTTCCTCCGTGCGTTTTCTGTAAGGTATCTATGCACCATCTGATCTCACTTTTGTCTTTGGTAGTGAGTGCCTTCATTATGATACTCATTGGCCAGATCATATCCAATCCGATATGCGGACCTCCTATTCCTTCTGCCAGCTTACCTTTGAAGAAGAACGGGTTGTTTTCTGACCACACAAATTTTCTTGTATTCAAATACACAGGGTCATCAGCTTTCACCGCATCCAGATAAGGCAGTCCCAGCAAGCTTGGACAGTTCGCATCATCCATCAGGTTGTAGCTTCCAAAGCCATTTACTTCAAAAGCATATATTTTTCCAAATTCAGGATGATTGTAAATTCCGTATTTTTTGATGGCTGTTTCTACCTCATCAGCAAGGCTGTTCAATTGTTGAGCCAACGTTTTTTCATTTTTAATCTGAGTAACCATTTCCGCAGCCTGGCGTAAGCTTACCACCGCAAATAAGTTGGAAGGGATCAGGAATCCGTAGATGGTAGCATCATCACTTGGACGGAACATAGAGCTGATCAATCCTACAGGTTTCGTTGGATAACCATATCCTCCCATAGGAACTCCGTCTGTTGCCCAAGCCGTTGTACGCTCGAATTTATAAGGTCCTAAATCGTGTTTTCTCTGCTGTTCTGTGAAAGTCTGCAGGGTAAGTTTGATTCCTTTCAGCCAGTTGGCATCGAAAGGTTTTGTATCTCCGGTTGTTTTCCAGAAGTGGTAGGCCAGACGGATAGGATAGCAAAGCGAGTCGATTTCCCATTTTCTTTCATGGGTTCCCGGCTTCATATCGGTATGGTCATATTCTTTCCATTTACTGATCTTCTGGTCATCGTTATAGAAAGCGTTTGCATAAGGATCTTTCAGGATGAAAGTAGTCTGTTTATGGATGACTCCTGAGATCAGCTTGTGCAGTTTTTCATCTTTCTTCGAGAACTGCAGATAAGGGAAAACCTGTGCGGAACTGTCACGAAGCCACATGGCATCAATATCCCCGGTGATCACATAGGTATCCGGCGTTCCGTTGGTTTCCGTATAATAAACAGTAGTATCCAATGTATTCGGGAAGCAGTTTTCAAAAAGCCAGCTCAGCTCTTTGTTTTTCACTTTCTTTTTAAACGCGGCAATAGCACTTTCTACAGATTCGCTGGTAAAATGTCTTTTATCTTTAGGAACACGGACAACAGGAAAATCGTCCAGCACTAAATTTTTAGCAAAAACATTTTGAGTAAACAGCAATCCGGCTCCTGCCAGTGCACTTGTTTTAATAAAATTTCTCCTTTCCATTGATACTTTGTTTCGTTTATTTTTATGAGTCTTATTTTACTGGTTTGCTTCCCATTACGAATCTCAATTCGCCACCGTTCATAATATCGCTGTGATTCAGTTCCCAGCTTTTATATTCTTTTCCGTTCAGGAACATTTTCTGTACATAGATATTCTTGTCGGATATTTTGTCTGCAATTACGGTGAACGTTTTTCCATTCTCCAGTTTTAAAGAAGCTTTCGGGAATTGTGGTGCTCCGATGGCATAAACAGGTTTCCCAGGTGTTACAGGATAGAATCCTAATGATGAGAAAATATACCATGCTGACATTTGACCACAGTCTTCATTGTTAACGATTCCATCAGGTTTTGCTGCGTACATATTGTCACGGATATATTTTACCATTTTCTGAGTCTTATAAGGACTTCCTGCATAGTTGTACAGGTATGGAACATGATGACCTGGCTCATCCCCAAATCCTAAAGATCCGATGAATCCTGAAATATCTACGTGCTGTTCACCTTCCATATGAAGTGCTTCTGTAAAGGTTTTATCCAGTTTTTCTTCAAATCCTTTTTTCCCGCCATACAGATTCATCATTTCATCAATCTGGTGTGGAACAAAGAAGTCATAGGCCCAGATATTTCCGGAAACCCAGTGTGGCTGAAGTTTTTTCCAATCGTTAAGGGTAAAATCTGCTAAGAATTTGCCGTCTTTTTGTCTTGGCCAGAAGTGATTATTTTCTTTATTGAAGGTATTCAGGAAGTTCATAGAACGTTTTTTATATACTTCCGATTCTTCTTTTTTACCTAATTTTTCTGCAAGCTGCTGAATACACCAGTCGTCATATGAATATTCTAATGTTGCAGAAACTGAAGCTCCGTTTTCTGATGGAGTATAGCCTAATTTGATATAATCATTAAGACCGCCACCACCATCGCTGCTGCTCATTTTATCTGTTAAAGAAGCATCTTTCATCGCGGCAAATGCTTTTTCTGCATCAATACCCGGAACTCCTTTTGAAATGGCATCCCAGATTACCGAAGCACTGTGATAGCCCAGCATACAGAAGTTATCATATCCACAAAGCTCCCAGATCGGCATATGATCTTTACGATCTGTATATCTGCTGATCAGGGAATTGGCAAATTCTTTTGTATGTTTTTGATCCATAATAGTCAATAATGGATGTGTTGCTCTGAATCCATCCCAGTAAGAATACGTACTGTAGTTGGTGAACCATTTGGTATTCATGTTTTCCTGAGCGGCCACATAATCTCCATTCACGTCCATGTATAAATTTGGGGCAATGAAGGTATGGTAAACTCCCGTGTAGAAAATTTTTCTCTGGCTCTCTGTACCTCCTGTCACCAGGAATCTTCCTATCAGGTCTCTCCAGGTCTTTTGAGCGGCTTCTTTTGCTTTGGCAAAATCAACATTTGTTGCTTCTGTATCAAAATTTTCCTGTGCATTTTCTGTACTCACCGGAGATAATGATACTTTTACTTCAATGCTTTCCTGATCTTCTGTGGAAAATCTCACAAAAGCTTTAGCATCTTTGGCAAGGGCAATTTTTTCATCATTTTTGATTTTTCCGTC
This sequence comes from Chryseobacterium sp. NRRL B-14798, assembly GCF_050470705.1. Classification (NCBI taxonomy): domain Bacteria; kingdom Pseudomonadati; phylum Bacteroidota; class Flavobacteriia; order Flavobacteriales; family Weeksellaceae; genus Chryseobacterium; species Chryseobacterium sp. NRRL B-14798. The sequence goes on from NZ_JBFLUL010000005.1 coordinate 4,947,065, forward strand.
AGCATACACGCCGTAAGACTTAAACGGTTTGGAAAACTCCATCACGAAGTAAGCAAACCGTTTACCTCCCCAGCCGTTGCTGTAACAGTATCCTTTGATTTTATTATTACCTTCCACACTCACCAAAGTATGGTAGATATTTCCGAAGATTTTGTTGGTAGGATCAATAATGATATTAGCTTCACTACTCTTCGGAAAAGTATATTTATGAAATCCTACTCTTGGAGAAGCAGTAAGCTCTGCTTTAATTCCATAGCTGTCCAGCATTACAGAGTAATATCCCGGAGATGCAATTTCTTTATCATGGGTAAATTTTGAACGGTAACCCGTTTCCGGCTTGTCTTCAGATCCTGGAACCATTTTAACCTGTCCTACTGTAGGCATTACCAGAATATCTCCAAGGTCTGCCCATCCCGTTCCGCTCAAATGGTTATGACTGAATCCCATGATCGTTTTGCTGCTGTAATGGTATCCGGAACACCAATCCCAGTCGCCGCTTTTCGTATTCTGATCCGGACTCAGCTGTATCATCCCGAATGGCGTGGTTGCTCCAGGAAAAGTATGCCCATGTCCTCCTGTGCCTATGAAAGGATCTACCCAGGATAAAACATCGTTTTTATTTTGCTGGGCACTGGCTACAGAAATCAGGGTGGTAAAAAAGCAGATAAGCAGTTCTTTTTTCATGATATGAGAGGTATCGGAGATTGTTTTGTTTAAAAGTTGGTTTAAAAATAGGAAAACCATTATAAAATTCCCAGCAAACGGAAAAATTAAGATGATTAACCTATTTTCCTAAACTTTATATTACTGTATTAAATTGAATTCTTTTTCATAAAATCAATGATTTCTGAGATATATCCAAAGGCAATCGCAACTACGGTATCAGCAGCACCGTAATATACTGTTACTTTGTCTCCTTCAGTCAATGCTGCACAAGGGAAAACCACATTGGGTACATCTCCTGTCAGTTCATACAATTCAGCCGGAGCCAATAAATAAGGCTTCGTTCTGTACAACACTTTTGTAGGATCTTCAAGATCAAGCAAAGCCGCTCCCATTGAATATCTGAATCCTCTGCAGGTATTGATCACACCATGATAGAAAAGCAGCCATCCTTCTTCTGTTTTGATAGGAACCGGCCCTCCTCCGATTTTGGTACACTGCCATGCACTGTCTTCGAAAGGCGTTACTTTCATCACGCAACGGTGTTCACCCCAGTATTTCATATCAGGGCTATAGCTGATATAAATATCTCCGAAAGGCGTATGTCCATTATCACTCGGACGGCTCAACATGGCATATTTACCATTGATTTTCTCAGGAAACAAAACACCATTTCTGTTGAATGGAAGAAAGGCATTTTCACACTGAAAAAATTCTTTAAAATCAAAAGTATACCCAATTCCGATGGTAGGACCATTGTATCCGTTGCACCAGGTGATCCAGTAGCGGTCTTCAATAAAAGTTACACGTGGATCGTATTTGTAATCGGATTCAATCATATCCGTATTTCCTGCCTGCATTTCAATAGGGTCATGATTGATATCCCAATTGATTCCGTCTTTACTGAAACCGGCAAAAATATTCATCTGTACTGCCTTGTTATCACAACGGAACACTCCGGCAAATCCGTCCTCAAAGGGAATTACGGCACTATTGAATATACTGTTGGATGTTGGTATCGCGTATCTGTTAATGATCGGGTTTTCGGAAAACCTCCACATGATATCATTACAACCTTCCGGGCGATCCTGCCAGGGGATCATTACTGATTGAGCTGTCATAAAGTATTTTTTACTTTTTATTTTTTTATTATTATGAATTGATTTGTTGTTCTTTCTGATTTTCAGGGTAAGGGAAAGGAACGAATACAGTGGCCAAAAATGCAGGAATGGTAGCAATCAGTACCCAGATAAAGAACATTTTGTATCCGATCCAGTCACTGATCATTCCACTGAACATTCCGGGAATCATTACGCCAAGATTCATAATCCCTGTTGCAAATGCGTAATGTGCCGTTTTGTGTTTTCCGGGTGCAATCTGCTGCATCATGTAGAGCATAAGCCCCACAAAACCAAATCCGTAACCGAAATATTCCACTACCACCGCAATTCCTACCGGAAGAAGATCTGACGGCTGGTAATGTGCAAGTAGTGCATACACCACAAACGGAATATTGAATGCACAGCATAGCCATATCAGAGATCTTTTCAATCCGCGGGCTGAGATAAAATATCCTGCCAGTACGGATCCTAAGATAAATGCTGCCGAACCGTATGTTCCGTAAATAAGTCCGATATCTGAAGTAGATAACCCTAATCCTCCCGACGTTCTTGGAGCTTTAAAAAATAAAGGCGCAATTTTGATGGCAAATCCTTCTGCAAAACGATATAGTATAATGAAGAGGATACACCACAGAATTTTCTTTTTGGTGAAGAAAGAAGTAATCACTTCCAATAGTTCCTGACGAACGTTTCCAGCCGTTTTCTCTTCTTTATTTTCTTCCTTGTTTTCTTTCGGCAGAATGAAATAGTGATAAACTCCCAATACAAAAAACAACAATGCATAGATCACCATAATGATCATCCAGGCATGGGTTACGCCTTTTGTCTTTTCTAAAACCCCGGCAAAATAAACGAGTGCTCCACTACTGATAATCTTCGCCAGGTTGTAAAAAGCACCCTGCCATCCAATATACTTTGCCTGCTCTTTATTGGTCAAAAACCCAATATACGTTCCGTCTGCTACCACATCATGGGTAGCTCCGCAAAATGCAACTATCGCAAAAAGGGCAATACTGTATTTGAAAAAATCATGCATTGGCAGGCTTAAGGCCACTAATGCAAACAGAATTCCTATCGCAAACTGAGTAAAAACAACGAAGAATTTTTTGGTTTTATAGATCTCCAGAAACGGGCTCCAAAGAGGTTTTAATGTCCAGGAGAACATGATAAGGGCAGTCCAGAAAGTAATCTGCGAGTCCGAAACCCCCATATCTTTATACATGATTCCTGAAACCGCATTAATGGTTACAAAGGGCACTCCCATTGCAAAATATAATGTTGAAATCCAAAGAATCGGCTGAATCCGACGGGTTCCGGAGTTGTTTTTTCCCATATTTAAAATAAGATTCTAAATAAAAGAGAACATCTCAAAAATACATTCAGGCTAAAAAAACGAAACTATAAATTTTTTGGAGATTCTACTCTATTCTCCCGCCTCAATGAATGTATCAAATAAATCTGATCTTGAGATGTCTCTTTACTGATGAGTGATTCTGAATATTTTTTATTTCTTATCCCACCAAAGCTTTGTTCCTCCGGTATCAGGACCGTTCAGCATTTGAGCAGCTTGCTGGTAATTATATAATGATGTTTTGGTATCAATAGTAAAAGGAATTCTCCTTATCATTGCTTCTGTACTGATGGCTCCGCCGCTGTCATTCTTTCTTACCTTGAAAAGAACCGGATAACCTGTTCTTCTCTGCTCAGCCCATGCTTCAGGTCCATTCGGATAAAGGGATAGCCATTTTTGGGTAATAATTCTTTCTAATTTTCTTTCGTTGGTATCGCCGTTATTCCATGCAATCGTAATGGTACTTAACTGAGGGTTTCCAACAAGTACGTTATTGTCTGCATTTTTCGGATCAATATAAGGTGCTTCAGTAGAAGTATTATCGGCAAGATAAGCAGCAACATTAGCACTTTTCCCCCATTCTCCGAAAGACTGCTGAACTCCGGTTGTATAGTTAGTTTGAATATCTCCTGCTCCTGCATATCCTCTCAAAGCAGCTTCAGCTCTAAGGAACCAAGTTTCTGCAGCGGTGAATAATTTCATTTTACCATCGGTACCGGAAAAATAATCTCCGCTGGCAGATTTTGCCTGTGGCTGCGAGAACCCTCCGTACGTTGATTTACCATTTAATAAATCAATGCCCTGACGTATTCCTATATATTTTCCCTGTAAGCTTGGATCAGATGCAGGAATAGCATATGCCGGAAGTCTTGGGTCATTGTATCCGTTCATATATGCCATCAAAGGGGCTCCGATCAGACAATCTCCCCATGAGTAAATAATAAAACTCAATTCTGACTGTCCTACACTGATCAACGCATTATCTGCATTGTCAGTAATCAATCCTGCAGGTGAAGCTAGTGCTTCTTCTGCATATTGTTTAGATTTTGCAGGATCAGCATAGCTCATTCTCATGGCTAACCTCAGCTTTAATGAATTGGCAAATTTTGCCCATTGAGCCATATTTCCGCCATATACTAAATCTGCTTTTTTCAATGCCGATTTATCTTCTACATTCTGTGTTGCTGACATGGCAATTACTTTCTGCAAATCGTTAATAGCTGCAGTAAGATCAGCAATAAAATAGTTGTAGGCTTCCTGTTGAGAATCAAAATCAGTTACTCCATTCGGATTGGGTTTTTCATATTTGCTGTAAACTACAGGGCCATGACTGTCTGAAACTCTTGCGGCTGTAATGACTTTCAAAATCTTTTTTACAGCAAATGTTCCTGTAAAATCTACTCCTTTATAGATTTCCTTAGCCGTATTATCAATAATAAGAGAGTAATTGAAAATATCCTGTTGTCTGGCAATAATTCTGTTATTCCATCCGTCCATCATCGAATAAGTAAGATTATTTACCCCTCCATTAAATGGTGTTGCTGTACTGAACATTCCACTGTACATATCTGCACTAAGGTTAGGGTACAGCTGATAATCTGACTGTAATCCTCTCTGCATGGATTTCATGGGATCAACAACAGCGATGAAATCAGCGTAAAAATTTTCAGGACCTCCTGCTTTTTCCTGATTATACTGTTCAAAGTCATTTGTACATCCTGAAGCAGAAAATAACAGTACAGCTCCGAATGCCAATATTTTAATATGATTGATTTTCATTTTCTTAATTGTAAAAGTTAGAAGTTAGCTTTTAATGATAATCCAATAGATCGGGTAACCGGTAATCCGAATGAATCTACCCCTACTCCACCAGGTGTATTTCCTGATACCTGCTCAGGATCAAATGGTGCTTTTTTGTAGAAGAAAAATAAGTTGGTTCCTACTAAGCTTACGGTTGCGTTTCTCATATATTTAGATTGAATATCGAAAGTATATGAAATGGAAGCCTGGCGTAAACGTATTGTTGTAGCACTGTACAGATAGGCTTCATCAATACCTTTTCCAAACCCTTCTGTTGTTCCTACTGCTTTATAGTAATCTTTTGCATTGGTTAAACCCGTGTAAGCCTGTCCCGCATTTGGTGTTCCCGGTGCATATACTGCATTTGGAATAGATACACCTCCAGCATCTCTTGCATCAGCTGTAGACTGACTAACTCCATAGATATCGTTTGCTTTTTCTGTAAGGGAAAGTACCTTCCCTCCAAATTTACCATCAATAAGGAAAGAGATTCCCAGCTTACCAATATTAAAGGAGTTATTGAATCCCATAATAAACTTAGGGTTCGGATTACCCAGATAAGAAGGAGTACCTTCTGCTAATGGGATTCCTTTTTCATTCACTAAAATACGTCCCTGATCGTCTCTTTTAAACTTGATTCCGTAAAGATCACCAAAAGATCCTCCCAATTTCAGTTTGGTGTATTCCCCTCCTCCTGTTAATGAGAAAAGTTGGTTTTCTGATATAGGTAAACTTGGTGGAAACAATTCAACAATAGTATTTTTGTTAGCCGATGCATTTAATGTAGTTGTCCATCCAAATTTTTCTGAACTGAAGATCTTATATGACAATGAAGATTCAAAACCTGTATTTCGGATTTTTCCTGCGTTGATATAATATGATCCAGGAGCTATTCCTCCGAAATAAGAATCTATTTTTGTTTCTAACAATTGATTACTCGTATTGGAGTTGTAGTAAGTAATATCAAAACTTAATTTATTACTAAACATCCTTAGCTCTGTTCCAACTTCAAAAGTTTTATTAAATTCAGGTTTCGGAAACAGGTCTTTATACTTAGGATCAGTAATGAATGAACTCTTTGGAAACACAAGTGTTCCCGCATCTACACCAACAGTATATCCTTTATTATATTCAATCATAGCATTGGAAATATTGGTAGGCAACCCTAATCCTACCGTTGCATAAGATCCTCTTACTTTCCAGAAACTAATGACTTCCGGAAGTTTGAAAACAGAAGATAACACAGCATTAGCTCCTACAGATTCATAGTCAAATCCCGTTCTCCCTGTTAAGGCCAGACTGGAATCCCAGTCATTTCTAAAAGTCATGTCCACATAAAACATATTTTTATACCCTACTGTAGCACTTGCAAATACAGATTGTACCTGCTTCTTCATATTGGTATAGATATTATGATATCCATCACCAGGGGATCTTTTTTTACCCCATTCAAGATTACTCACAGTGAAAAGGTTAGGGTTTGTCAGATATGCGTTATCAATTTGTCCTATTTTATTTCTTGTTGTATTGATACTTCCTCCTAACGTAAAATCTAAAGAGAAAGACTCACTAATTTTAGGACTACCGATAAGCAACACGTCCCCATATGTTGAAGAGTTTTCATAGGTATTCTTAAGAATTCTTCCATTAATTCCTTCCTTAACAGCCAGTAAAGTAGGTGCTGAAAAAGCAGCAATATCACGCTGACTGTCTGAAATATTCCAGCTATAATTTCCTCTCACTCTTGCCGTTAACCAGGGATTGATCTGGTAAGATAATGAAAGCGCTCCATAGGTATTTTTATTGCTTACAGTAACCGGATTACGGTTTAAAATCCAATAAGGGTTCTGTGTTGGTGGGTTTCCTTTAAAACTTCCATCCGGATTAACCTCCCACCAGTTTTGAGCAGGTAAAAATCTTTCTTTATTTAAATAAGTGTAATTATCTGGACCATACTGATCAAAATCTACTCCTCTTGGCAACCAGTACAAACTCGTCAAAGGAGAAAAAGATGCTCCGGGAGTCTGTCTGTTCTTACTTTCCTGTAATGAACCGATGAAGTTGGCATCTAATGTTAACTTATCATCCAGAAACTTACTTGAATTTCTGAAAGAAACGTTATACTGATCAAAATAAGACATGGGAACCACTCCTTTGTTGGTGGTATTTCCGATTGAGAAATAACTTGTTGATCTCTCATTTCCTGACTGGAAAGAAAGGCTATTTACCCAAGTTGTTCCTGTCTGAAGGAAGTCTTTAAGATAATCTTTAGAAGATCCTTTTGCGCCCCAGCTTTCTATTGACTGTCCCGGCTGTGATCCCGATACAGAAGGGTCATAAGACAGATAACTGTGCTGCAGTTTTGGAAGACTGTATGCTCTGTCCACCGTAAGGCTGGAACTGTAAGTAATTGAGCTTTTCCCTGCACGTCCTTTTTTAGTTGTAATCAAAATAGCACCATTCCCTCCGGCAGAACCGTACAATGCAGAAGCAGAAGCTCCTTTCAGGAAGTTGATGCTTTCAATATCATCAGGATTGATGGAGCTCAATACATCCCCCGGATCCGGCATATTGGAATACTGTCCGATATCTGCTGATTTTCCTGTTCCGTTGATAATAGGAATACCATCAATCACATACAGTGGCTGTGCACTGTTGACAGACTTATCTCCTCTCATGACCACCCTTACGGAGCTACCTACACCATTGGTTCTGTTGATCTGTACATTGGAAACTTTTCCGTTGATCGAATTTAATAGATTGGGAGTTTTCACTTCTGTAAGCTCATCCCCGCCAATCTGCTGACTGGAATACGTCAAAGAGCGGGCCTGCCTTTTTATCCCCAAAGAGGTGACCACGACCTCCTCAATACTGGTTGTCTTCGTAGTATCAGCTGTTTTTTTCTCCTGTGCATTCGCAGTGAGTGAAAAAACAAACAGAACGGGTATAACTGCTTTTCTCATAAGGTATAGATTCGTTAGATTTAATTGAGAATCAATGACATTACTTTATTTTTTAATACAAAAAAAATTATTGTTCTTTCAGCAAAATTTTGCCGTTTATGTATTAAATTATTTAAAGTTTTGTTAAGATTTAATTCACATTCACAAATCTAAATTTTGTAACCAGTCTGATATAATACTATTTTATCATAAAACGATATTATTTTTTCAGCAATTAATTTTAAAAGACATTAAAACCCTATATATCAACATAATACAACACTCTCCAAACATTAAAAAAAAGAGGATTTATTCTGATATTCTGACAAAATAAAAGAAGATTTTTGCACAGAATTTTAGTGCAAAAAATAGTATGTTAAAAAGAAAAAATAAATTTTTAAAACGTATTATTCAATCTTTTTAACTCCTTTGAACTGTTCTCTAAATTCGGTTGGAGTTGTCTTTTTGATCGACTTAAATACTTTATTAAAGTTGGCGATATTATTAAAGCCAGCCTCAAAAGCAATTTCAAAAACAGTCAGATTCTTTTCCATCAACCAGCGTGCAGCATAGCTGATTCTTATCTCGTTAAGATAATTGATAAAGGTTTTTCCTGTTCTTTTTTTAATAAACCTATTGAACGTCACATTGCTCATATTCACCAATGATGCTGCATTATCCAGTGTAATTTTGTTTTCAAAATTTTTATGGACAAAATCATGAACCACTTTCATTTTATCATTATCTGCGAAAGTTTCAAGTTCAATACTATACGAAGATAAAAGTGTTTTATCCTCTGCCACAGCCAGTTCATTCAGAATCTTCATAATTTCTATGAAAGATTCAAAGCTGTTCATCTTTGAAAGATTGAGAAACGAATCTTTTAGTTTCTCGGCAGTTTCTGTAGAAAAAAGAATTCCCCGGATGGAATCTTTCATAAGATTATTGATAGGTTTCAGGATATTTTTCTCCATCAGTGACTGATTAAAGAAATCCTGATTGAATTGTATGGTAATTTCGTGGGTCTTTCTGTTCTTACATCTGTAATTAGCCCAGCAATGCGGTAAATTTGGACCTACCAACACCAATTCTATATTTCCGATCTCTCCGGTATGATCTCCCACCATTCTTTTGTAGCCCTTCCCCTTATAAACAAAATTGATTTCTATTTCCGGGTGGTAATGATATGGAAAGTCGAAGGAGGCCTTAATCCTGTCAAACACGAGAAAACTATCCTCAGGAGATAGTGGAGTTATTTCTCTCAGAATATTTTCTAATTCGCTCATACAGGCAGTTATGAAAAAAAGTTAATACTTTTAGGTTACAATACAAATCTTTGTAAAAATGATAAAATAATATCAATGTAAAAACATATTTCCAATTTATTTTTATTTCAATTTTATATATCAAACATAAGAAATCATAGGTTGGATAATTTAATACGGATCAAATCATGCTTTTTTGTATCTTTAAACTAAAGTTAAAGGATGCCGCAACAGCTTATTTTTGAAGACCACTATAAAAGACTCGGACTGGAAGTATTTTCAGAAGAAAATCTGGAAAACTTCAACGGAAATCATTTCAAAACTGATATCAAGGTGTTTTTTATTCCTCCCGGATATGAGCTTACGGTAGACTTTAATCATTATAGAACAAAGAAACCCTCTCTGTTTTTTCTGACCAACCAGCATCTAAGCATACAAAAAGGACAGGACGAATCAATCCTTCTTTTTTATAACAGAGATTTCTACTGTATCCAGATCCATGATAAGGAAGTGGCGTGTGACGGGCTTCTTTTTCATAATGTATTTGAAATTCCTTTTGTGGAACTTGACAACTCAGAAGCCATTCTTATAAAAAGTTTGTTCCAGAATATCCAGGATGAACTTGAATGGAGAGATTCTTCTGCAGAGGAAATGATCAGAACGTATGTAAAACAGATCATCATACGGGCTACCCGCAAATGGAAGAAACAAAACTTAGACAATGATACCATCAGAATTCCTGGCAGCGAACTTGATATTTTCCGGGATTTCAGCAGACACCTGGAAATTCATTTCAGAGAAAAACATAATGTCGCAGATTATGCAGAACTTCTTCACATTGCTCCAAAAACTTTAACTCATAAATTTAAAAACTTAAAGCTGGAGTCTCCCAACCAGTTTATCATTAACAGAATTTTATTAGAAGCAAAAAGATTACTATTCTATACGGATAAACCTGTAAAAGAAATTGCCTATGATCTCGGATATGAAGATCCGGCTTATTTCAACCGTCTTTTCACCAATAAAACAGGAAGCACTCCCGCAAATTTTAAAAAAAATTACTCTACGGGAAAAAAGTACAATATTTAAGTCATTTTATCTATTGAAAGATCCTTATCGCAGACATACCTTTGTAACATCAAAATCAAACAATACTAAATACAAAAAAACAAACATTATGAGACGTAACGCAACAGCCGTTTGGAACGGTACTATTAAAGAAGGAAAAGGACATTTAACGACTCAGAGTACAACTTTAAACCAGACTCAATATTCTTTCAACAGCCGTTTTGCAGACGGTGTAGGTACCAACCCTGAAGAATTGCTGGCAGCTGCCCACGCAGGATGTTTCACCATGAAACTTGATGCCGAATTATCTCAGGCAGGGTACAATCCTGAAGAATTAAAAACAACTTCTGTTATTACCCTGGATCCAAACATCGGAAAGATTACAAAATCTGAACTGACATTAACCGCTAAAGTGCCGGCAATCTCAGAAGAAGAATTCCAGAAGTTTGCGAAAATTGCAGAAGAAGGATGCCCTGTAAGCGCCGCATTCAACTTTGAAATCACATTGAATGCTACTTTGGAAAACTAATTTAAGTATTCATTCAATATCAATAGAAACGGGCTAAAGCCCGTTTTTTTAATTTAAAAGAATCCGTTGGCTTCAGCCAAAACTTAAATCCAAAACATTGAAATTAATTATTCTTTTTCAATAAAATATACCGAGTGGTATATTTTTGTATATTTGCATCATATTTAAACATTTATAATGTCGAAGGCAGAAAAAACAAAACAGCACATCATTGAGAAAACAGCAACTCTTTTTAATACCAAGGGTTATATTTCCACTTCGCTGTCAGACATTACCCAGGCAACCGGACTGACGAAAGGCAGCATTTATGGAAATTTTGAAAACAAAGATGAAGTAGCCATTGAAGTTTATAAATACAATGCCGCCGTGTTGAGTAAAACCCTCAGCCGCTCCTTTGGCAATGAATTTCCTACTTCATTGGATAAACTCCATGCATTTGTAGATTTTTACCGAAAAAACTGGACGTTTGTCTTTGCCAACGGCGGCTGTCCGCTGATGAATGCTGCTACGGAAGCTGATGACTCTTTTCCTGCTTTAAAAACTCAGGTGAAAAGGTCTTTTACACAATGGATGACAAAAATATCAACTACTATCGCTGAGGGCCAAAACAAAGGTGAAATTGATCAAAAAGTCAATGCTGAGCAATATGCTTCTCTGTTCATCATGCTTATTGAAGGCGGAATCCTGCTTTCAAAAACAATGGGTGATCAAAGTTATCTCAACCATGCCTTAGATAAGGTGGCCCAAATGATTGATCATGAACTCAATATTCTTCCATCATAAATAATACCATATGGAAACAAAAAAAGTGGCTATTGTAGGATACAACAGAATTCCTTTTGCCAGAATGAATACCGCTTATTCAGAGCAGGGAAACCAGGATCTTCTGCTTGCTTCTCTGAACGGATTAATAGACCGTTATCACTTAAAAGGAAAACGACTCGGAGAGGTTGCCGGCGGCGCAGTCATTAAACACATTTCCGAAAGCAACCTCATCAGGGAAACGGTGATGAATACAACGCTGGATCCCGCTACTCCTGCCTGTGATCTTCAGCAGGCATGTGATACAGGAATTGAAGCAGCTGTTTATATTGGGAATAAAATTGCCCTGGGTCAGATAGACTGTGGTATTGCATGCGGTGTGGAAGCCATGAGCAACATTCCTTTTGAATCTTCACCAAGGTTAAGAAAAGCACTGCTCAAAGCCAATAAAGAAAAATCAGCGTTTGGAAAAATAAAACAACTGCTAAGCCCGAAGCTGAAAGACTGGATGCCCATTCCTTATAAAGGGCAGGAACCCAAAACAGGTCTTGTGATGGGTGAACATACAGAAATCACTGCCCAATATTACAATATACCAAGAGAAGAACAGGATCAACTGGCATTAAAAAGCCATCAGAACATGGCAAAAGCTTATGATGAGGGATTTTTTGATGATATGATCACTCCAGCTTTTGGGCTGGATAAAGATAATAATCTGAGACGTGACAGCAGTATTGAAAAATTATCACAGCTGAAACCTGCTTTTGATAAGCAGAACGGAACCTTAACGGCAGGAAATTCAACTCCATTTACAGATGGTGCTTCTGCAGTTTTGCTTGCCAGCGAAGAATGGGCGATAGCCAATAACCTTCCCGTCTTAGCTTATATCACTTTTTCAGAACTGGCAGGAATAGAATATGTTGAAAATAAACAGGATTTACTTCTAGCTCCTGTTTTTGCAGCAGAGAGAATGCTTAAAAAAGCAGGCATGAATTTGTCAGACTTTGATTACTACGAAATTCATGAAGCATTTGCAGCACAGGTCCTGGCTACCATAAAAATCTGGGAAAATGATGAGCTGGCCAAAAAGTTCGGATTGGAAAAAGCGCTGGGAAAAATAGACAGAAATAAACTGAATGTAAAAGGAGGAAGCCTTGCAGCCGCCCATCCTTTTGCTGCAACCGGAGGAAGAATTATCGCAACACTGGCAAAATTACTTCATGAAAAAGGCAGTGGAAAAGGGTTTATATCCATTTGTGCAGCCCGTGGGCAGGGAGTAACGATGATTTTGGAAAAGTAATAAAAGCCTCATCCTATATTCAAAAGAGCAGATTCTTTTATTATGCAGTAAATAATATGATTGATTATTCGTCTGCAGAGAAAGAAAATTGATAATATTGCAGTGCAAAAATTAGCTGATAAAAGAAGTAATTAAAATAAAACATGGGATAAACAGGGTTTATCTTATGAAAGTCTAATCTATTAAAAAATAGTAACTACATATGAAGAGAGTTGTCATTACAGGATTAGGTGCTGTGACACCTTTGGGAAATAATGTTGAAGATTTTTGGCAAAACAGTATTAAAGGAGTCAGCGGAGCAGGACTCATTACCCATTTCGATACGGAAAAATTTAAAGTACATTTTGCCTGTGAGGTAAAAGGCTTTGATCCAAAAGTATATCTGAATCATAACGAAATCAAGAGAAGTGATCTGTTTACACAATATGCCATGTATGCTTCTGCGGAAGCGATTCAGGATTCAGGCCTGGAGCTTGAAAAAATGGATCCCTTCGACACAGGAGTCATCTGGGGAACAGGACAGGGCGGAATGTGGACTTTTGAAAAGGAAGTGATGGATTTCGCTGCAGGTGATGGAACGCCACGTTTCAATCCTTTCTTTGTACCGAAGTTTATCGCCAATATGGCTTCGGGAATGATTTCTATGAAATATGGTCTTCAGGGAATCAATTATACAACAGTTTCTGCCTGTGCTACAGGAAATACGGCATTGATGGATGCCTTCAATTATATCCGTTTGGGAAAAGCCAAAGTAATCATCAGCGGTGGTTCTGAAGCAGCTATCACTCCGGCTTCTATCGGAGGGTTCTCTATTATGAAGGCCATGTCGACAAGAAATGATGATTTTACAACGGCCAGCCGACCTTACGATGCAGACAGAGACGGATTTGTAATGGGTGAAGGTGCAGGAGCCCTGGTGCTTGAAGAATATGAACATGCTGTTGCCAGAGGAGCAAAAATTTATGCAGAATTAGCAGGAGCCGCCATGACTGCAGACGCTTACCACATGACAGCACCTCATCCTGATGGCGTTGGAGCTATAAAAGCAATGCAGCTGGCAGTGAAAGAAGCAGGAGCCAATATGGAAGATATTGATTATATTAACCCTCATGCTACTTCCACTCCATTAGGAGATATGGTTGAATTAACAGCCATCAATAAAGCATTTAAGGGAAGTAAAAACCTTGATATCAGTGCCACAAAATCCATGACCGGCCACTTATTGGGTGCTGCAGGAGCGGTGGAAGCCATTCTTTCAATCAAAGCGATTCAGAATGGAATTATTCCTCCAACGATTAATCTTCACAATATTGATGAAAGTATTCCTAAGGATATCAATATCGTTTTCGGAGAAGCGAAAGAAAAGAACATCAATTTTGCGTTGAGTAATGCCTTTGGATTCGGAGGACATAATGCCACTGTAGTATTTAAGAAATTCAGCTAATCAGATTAAATAATTGAAAATCCCTGTATGAGAACCATGCAGGGATTTTTTATTTATTTTAAAATTTAAAAAGCAGCCAAAACTGACTGCTTCAAACATAACGAATTATATACCCCTTATAAAGAGATTGACTTGTAACTATTGAGCATCCGGGATAAAAAAATCATCGGCATTTTCAGCAATCGGAATATAGAGTCTCTCCCATTCTTTGCTTTTCACCATATCCCAGCTGTGGCCGGTTCCTTTAAGGTCTTCTGCAAGAAGAACTACTCCCGGTTTAATCATAAAAGTAGAACCATCTGTTACTTTAAATCGTATATTGCCCTTGATGGTAATCACATATTGTCTTCTGGGAGCCGGATGTGCATTTTTTTCCCACTCCTCCGTTTTATTGCTCATCCAGAATGTTGTGGTATTCATATGTTTAAGAGTAGGTATTTTCCCTTTCTCAAAAGAGCATGAGCCGTCAGGATTATTAATTAATCTTATGGCAGGAATAAACTCAGTGGAGCTCTCCGCAGTAACGCTCACATGGTTGTGTTTTTTATGTTGTGCATTCATAAATCCTACAGTACTTACTACTAAAACAAGGCTTAAGCCCTTAATGATGTTTTTCATTATAAATTTAAATTTTTATTTTTAATTATAAACAGTATCGTAAACCAGCATTCTGTCAAAGAATGGTTTATATTTCTGAACCAGAGCAAGATGTTCAGGAAGTTTCCCATACGCTTCAAGCTCTTCCAGACTATCGAATTCCATAGAAGCATTATAAGTAAATGTGCTGTCTAAAACGCTTCTCGGGCTGGAAGCTGCCGGCTTTCCGTAACGGAGATTCTTCTGATAAGGAAGCTTTTTAAGGCCTTCAAAAAAGTTTTCAAATTCTTTTACTTCGGATTCTGAAAGGTCTTTTCTAAGCCAGAACAACAAATAATGGAAGTACACTTTTTTCTTTTTTTTAGGATTAAACATGGGTAAAGCAGACGCAAACATATTTCCTGAGATCAGCAGCAAAGCAGAAGCCTGGACTGAGCGGAATAAAAATTTTCTTCTTTCCATTGCCATTTATTTTAATTAAAATCTATTCTGTATTTAAGGACGAACTGCCATTTCCGGTCAGAAACTACGGCATTGTTTGAAGGGTCATTGGTATAAACAGGTCTGTTCTGAGCGTCAAAGGTTAAACGGGAAGACATTCCGTTCATCAGCAGAGATATTCCTGCATCATAGATCACAGCATTATCATGAAGCCCTTTCAGATCTGACAGCTGCATTCCTACGGCAGGCTGAAGCTGCAGGTTTTTCTTTTCTTTATCCAGATAAGGCAGGGTTCCTCCCAGTTGTACATAATACGTATTTCCGGTTCCGATAACAGGCATTGCATTTCCTGCTCCATTCAGACTCGCTTGTGTAACATCTACAGAAGTTGCAGGATTATTGGTACCTACATACCGGATATAATTGGGTCCGTAGTCGTTATGCATGGCCATCCCATAAGCGCTTATTGACGTTCCTTTTTCTTTATTCAGTGGTGCATCATAAAATAAATCTACTGCAAAGCTTTTCATATCATCATTCACTGTATTCTTACCGGAATCCAGATGCCATAATGCATTGTGAATATAATCAAACCCGGCTCCCAGACTCAGTACATTCTTCTTCCCTACATAAGTTCCTGCATTAAAGGGAGTGGAAATATTTTCCTTGTCCAAAAAAGCATATCTGAAATATCCTGAGAAGTCTTTTCCGGGGGAGTTTTTACTAAAGGAAGCTACATTCAGTTTCGGATCAGAAGTTGCCATGGTATAAGGATCAGCCACTACCAGACGGTAATCAAATCTTCCGAGCTGTCCTTTAATATAGGCACTCAATTCCCTTACGGTATAATCTGTTGCTCCCGCATTGGAGGTTGCATAAGCCGGCAGGTCGTATAACAGCGTATTCAAAGGTCCTGTAGTAAATCTTGAAAGGCCGCGCCATGTAGAACGTCCTGCCCCAAAAGCAATTTTATCATTAAAAGCGTATTCAGCATAAGCATCCAAAAGGTCAAAATAGTTACTTCCTTTTGCATTGACATTCACGTTGGTAGTTCCACCCTGCAATACAAACATCAGCTTTTCTGTTGGTTTATAAGTCATTTTTACACGAACCCTTCTAAGCGAAAGGTCAGACAGGTCTGATTTTGCTTCGTTATTGACAAGGCTTCCAGGGTTAAGCTGGGTATATCTGGCCCACAATTCTGCATATCCGCTAAAGGAAATATATCTTGAGTGATCTTCATTGAAATAATGAGTCAATCCGGGATTATTAAAATCATTTTTTTTCTGGGCTTCTAATTTCCCCATAAGTCCTAATAAGGAAAACAACGCAATTGCTGTTTTGAAAGAGGTAGTCTTCATATTTTTCTATTCTTATCTTTTGTTGATTTCAACGGGACAAAATTAGATTGCTAAAAGGCCAACAGGTATTAGAAATCTATTAGAAACCTTATAGAAAACTATTAAAAGGGGGAATGTTTTCTGATAAAAGAAAAATATAAAATACCTTTGTACAGTGCTTTGGGAATAAATGAAAGTCAGGCTTTTAAAATCAAAAAAACGCTTGAAAACCAACACCCTTATTCATCGTATTTCTTTATGAAAATTTTAATTGTAGAAGATAATTCACGCGTTTCAAGCCTTTTGAAAAGAGGGCTGGAAAGCCAGCAATATCAGGTTTATATTTCGGAAGACGCAGAAGATGCGATTGTCCTGCTGAATAAAATAACATTTGATCTGGCCATTACGGATATTATGCTCCCGAAAATGAGTGGTATTGATCTGTGCAAACTGATCAAACAGCAATATCCTGACCTCCCCATCATCATGCTTACCGCTCTTGGAACGATTGATGAAAAAATTGAAGGATTTGACGCCGGGGCAGATGACTATATGGTGAAACCTTTTGAGATTAGGGAGCTCTATGTGAGAATCAAAGCCATTCTGCAGAGAAGATCAATTAAAAATAAAGAAGCCTATCTGAACGATCTGGAATATTATGACCTGAAAATTGATAAGAAATTTAACAGGGTTTTCAGAAACGGAGTGGAAATAGAACTCACTCCCAAAGAATTTAAACTCCTGGTATTTCTGGTAAGCAATGCCGAAAGAATTCTTACCCGTGAAGAAATTGCCGAAAATGTGTGGGGAAATCATTTCGACACAGGAACCAATTATATTGATGTCTATATTGCTTATTTACGAAAAAAGATTGATAAAAATTTTGATCATAAACTGATTCATACCAAACCCGGAGTAGGATTCATTTTTGCTTCACAATTATGAAAATAGCAACCCGAACAGCACTCATTTATTCCATCCTTACGGCAGGCATCCTATTTTTGTTTGCCTACGTTCTTTATTTTGTTTCTGAAAAAAACAGAGAAGATGAATTCAATGACCGGCTGGGATACAAAGTGATCTGGCGTTCAGAATTTATATTTGATGCCAGAATCAGTGATGAAAAAATCCGTGAACTTCACCAGCGTAACCAAAAACTTCTGAATGAAGCAGACATCAGTGTTTATAACAGCAAAAAAGAGCTTACCTTCACAGATGTTCCTCCTCTCAAAAGCAATGAAAAATACCTGAACAAAATTACCCGGTCCCATAAAAACAGAATATTCTGGCAGCAGGGTGACCGTCAGTATATTGCCATGCAGTTTCCATCCAACGGAGAAAAATATTATATCATCGGAAGCGCAGTTGATGTTACGGGAAAAGCCCATATTTCTGAGTTTAAAAAAGATATTATCATCATCTACATCAGCTCCATTGTTATCATCTTTATTATAGGATTTCTTTTTTCCTATTATACGCTTAAGCCTTTAAAGGATATCATTCTCCAGATCCGTGATATTTCAGAGCACAACCTTAATAAACGGCTGGATATTCCCAAAGCAAAAGATGAGATTTATGAACTAACGGAAACTTTTAATTCTACCTTCAACAGACTTGAAAAATCCTTCAACAATCATAAGCAATTCGTCACCACTATTTCCCATGAGTTCCGGACACCTCTTTCTACCTTAATTGCTGAGCTTGAGCTTGCCAAGGAACTTAACGTGACCCTGGATGACTATAAGCTTTCTATTGACAATGCCCTGCAGGATGCGAATGATGCTTCGGAACTATCTTCTGCTCTTTTGGATTTTGCCAGAGCCAGCTATGATGTATCACAAATCAGTTTTACCAATCTACGTCTGGATGAGATTTTGGCAGAAGCCAAACTTGCATTGCTGCAGAAAAATGCCAGTTACAAAATCGGGATCAATTATATGAGCAATGCCTCAGATGATGATGAAAACAATTATGATTTTTATGGCAACCCTTACCTGCTGCAGGTTGCTTTTTCCAACTTAATAGAGAATGCCTGTAAATATTCGGCAGATAAAAGCTGTCATATCGAGATAGAAACCCAACAGGAACATATTAAAATCCATTTTATTGATCATGGGATCGGTATTTCAGAAAAGGATCTTTCAAAAATTTTTGATCTTTTTTACCGCGGTTCCAATAAGAGCTTCGAAAAAGGAAACGGAATCGGTCTTTCCATTGTAAAAAGAATTGTAGAAATACATGAAGGAAAATTGACTATCAATTCTGAAGTATCCAAAGGAAGTGTATTTACTGTAGAATTTCCCTCCAAAAATTAAAAAGCAGTCAAAAATGACTGCTTTTTAATTTATGCTTTCAACCATTCTGAGGAAGAAAGATAATTCTGATCAGGATAATAGATGAACAGACAGTTTTTGCCTTTAATCGTATTGATTATAGATTGTGTCAGTTCTCTTGGGACGGCAGGACATCCCCAGCTTCTTCCGATTCTTTTGTGCATCGCAGCAAATGCATCACTTACATAATCCGCACCATGCATTACAATTGCTCTTCTGTATGCAGCATCATTAAAGCCCTTATCCATTCCCAATAATTTCAGAGAGTATCCGTTATCACCCTGATAGGTTGCATCCGTGATATAAAATCCCAGGCTGCTCTGCAGCGAACTTTCCCTGTTAGAAAAATTCGTCGCAAATTCTTCACCGGTATTTTTTCCGTGTGCTACTAGAGAGTTGAACAGAACTTTTTTGTCTTCAAGGTCAATGATCCAAAGTCTTTTTGTGTTAGAAGACATAGAAAAATCGCAGATAGTTAATAAATGCGAGTCCTGGGTAAGCAATCCTGCTTTTTTTAAATTTTCATAGCCAGTCAATGCTTTTGAGAACACATCATAATTCAGTTCATGCCCCGGCTCAAATGCAATAGATTGGTACAGTGCTTCTGATGAAGACACTGCTGCAGTGTTCTTCTCAGATTTCGTTTCAGCTACTTTTTCAGTTTTCGTTGTTTTCACATTCTCACTTTTCGCCACCACTTTTGGGGAAATGTAGAATGAAGTCGTCACCATGTAAACAAGGCCTAATACGCTATAAAATCCTTTCATTCAATACTATATAAATCCAAATTAGTGGGGCAAAATTATAAAAACATAATTACCAAGGGGTTATAACTCTACAAAGTTTAACGCTATTTAAGAAACTTTAACGTCCTGATTTTGTGAATTAAAGTGGTTATTTTTGAGAATCCGGAACAAATTCCAGACTTATAGAATTCATACAATATCTTAATCCTGTAGGCTTCGGACCGTCATCAAAAACATGTCCCAGATGGGAATCACATCTTTTACAAAGTACCTCTACTCTATCCATACCGTACGACTGATCTCTTACATAATAGACTCCTTCTTTATCAGCTTCAAAGAAACTCGGCCAGCCGCAGCTGCTGGAAAATTTTGATGTCGAACGGAACAGATGATTTCCACATACCGCACAATAATATTCTCCTACCTCATCAAATTCGTTATATTTTCCTGTAAAAGCTCTTTCTGTTGCCGCTTCTCTGGCTATTGCGTATAGATCCGGAGCAAGGATTTTTTTCCATTCTTCATTGGAAACATTGAGTTTTGAAGTATCTGTTCTGGAGTAGTATGGATTGCTTTTTGCTTGTGTATTTTCCATAGGAGTTTTTTTAATAGGTTCATATTTCTGCGTACATGCCTGCAGAATAATTAATAGGGTTATTGAAATTAAAAATTTCATAGTAAATTTTAATTCTTTAACCACGAATGGTTTCATAACCAAATTTAGTAAATTTGAGAATATGAATGACGAAGCAAAAAGAAAACAACTTAGAAAATATAAAGCATTTGCCACCGGATTATTTATCCTGATGGCTGTTATTTTCATTGTTACCACTATTTTACAGAAGTCTGATAACTCTCACTGGATTGGCTATGTCCGGGCCTTTGCTGAAGCCGCTATGGTGGGTGCGCTTGCGGACTGGTTTGCGGTAACGGCCTTATTCCGGCATCCTCTCGGGCTTCCTATTCCCCATACCAACCTGATTGAAAACAGTAAGCAGAGACTGGGAGACAACCTTGGAAATTTCGTGGTGGGAAACTTCCTTTCACCTCAGAATATCCGCCCTTACATCCAAAAGCTTAAAGTATCCAATTTTGTGGGAGAATGGCTGGCCAAGGAAAAAAGCCAGGACATTTTGATTAAAAACCTTTCGGATATTGTTCTTGATATTCTCAATAAACTGGATGATTCTACGGTAAGCCAGTTTATCAGCAAAAAGGTTTCTGAAATGACAGATGATGTCAAGCTTAATAAAGTAGTAGGAAACGGAATCGGTTATATACTGGAAAAAAATGATCACCAGAGAATCATCACCAATCTTTCAAAACAGATCAAAGAATACATCATTGAAAACGATGAAATGATCCAGGAGAGAGTAAAAAAAGGCAGTTATTCGTTCATTCCATCTTTTGTAGATAACAAAATTGCTGATAAAATTGCCGACGGACTTTCTGATTTTTTCAAAGAAATAGAAGAAGATCCTCAGCATGAAGTAAGAGCATTGATCACTCAGAAGATTCATGAATTTTCCGTTGATCTGAAAGAAGATCCGAAATGGGATGAAGAATTTAAAACGATTAAAAACGGTCTTCTCAAAAATGATAAACTGGATGAATATTCCAATGATATCTGGGTTTCCATTAAAAAAACGTTGATGAAAGAACTTCACGAGGAGGATTCTGCTTTGAAAAAGTACCTTTCAAAAAACCTGAATGAGTTTGCCCGGAATTTAAAAACAGATGAAAACTTTCAGAACAAAATTGACCATTGGGTTCGTGTGACGGCTTATAAGTACATCCTGAAAAACACTCATCAATTCGGAAACCTCATCAGTACTACCGTTGGGAACTGGCAGGGAAAAGAGCTCAGTGAAAAACTGGAACTGGAAGTAGGGAAAGACCTGCAGTTTATCCGGGTCAACGGAACGCTGGTAGGAGGCCTGGTCGGTCTGATTATCTATACCATCGCACACTTCTTCATTTAAAAAACTAAAATCCACGATCACTCAGCCATGAAAAAAATTTTCAGTGTCTTCTTTTTTTGTTTTCTCACATTTGCCCTGTGTCAAAAAGTTGAATTAAAGAAAGTAACGGATTCTTCCCAAACGTTTACGGGAAAAATCGGAGGAATACCGATTACCATTGAACTCAACTATACTGGAATAGTAGATTGTGACCAGTATCAGCATTATGTGGATGGATGGTATTATTATGACAAATACAAAAAGAAAATCCCGCTTACCGGAATATATGACTATTATGGAAATTTGTCGCTGTATAATTTTGGGACGAAACAAAAACAGAATTCGAAGCTTTTGAAAGAGCAGATCACTTCTCTTCAGAAAGTGGAAAAGACGGATGAAATAGCCCAGAAATTAGCCCCAAAGGAATCTATTGTATTTGAAAATAGCAGCCTGAATACCAACCCTGTTCCAGGACATTTTTATCTGGATGGAAAAGCTCAGCCTGCAAAATTGTTTACAGGCAATATGATGATCTACCGTCTCAACAATTATCTGTATTTACCCAATAATAAGAAAATCAATACCTATGATTTCATCAATAAAGCAGGCGGAAACGAGCTAATTTCCTATTCCTCAGGAGAAAATGGGAACAGGATTTTACTGTATTTTGAGGAAATATCAAATTTTAATGCCTGCGGGCAATGCGGGGCAAGCAATGGAGAGAAAGGCTACCGTGTTCTTTACTTTACAAAAGACTGGAATTATAAAAACTATGAAGAATTCCTGACTGAGAGCTGCCGCGAAAATATATATGACGTTACCAAAACGAAATCCAAAGACAAACAAACGATTATCTATAAAATAGGGAAAACCGAAAGCACTCCGCCCCATACGCTTACATTAAATATTAAAAACGCATCCGTTGTAAAGTCAAAATAAAAAAGAGAGTCATATCAACTCTCTTTTATTTTATCTCGGTAATCTGCTGGCTCTTTTTAGTAATTCCTGATTGATGTCGTTGATCAGTTGCGGACCTTCATAAATAAATCCGGTATACAACTGAACCAGTGTAGCCCCTGCATCCAGCTTCTCCATCGCATCCTTAGCAGAGTGAATTCCTCCTACTCCAATGATTGGAAATGCCCTGTTGCTTTTATCGGAAAGGTATTTGATCATTTTTGTACTTCTCTCACGGATGGGCTTTCCGCTTAATCCACCATTTCCTATCTGTGCTAAAACTTCCGGAGAGGTTTTCAGGCCTTCTCTGTTCACGGATGTATTGGAAACTACAATACCATCTATTTTTGTTTCAGCGATCAGATCAATGATTTCGTCTAACTGATTGTTATTCAAATCCGGTGCAATTTTCAGTAATATAGGTTTCTGTACAGATTTTGACTGGTTTATTTTTTTCACTTCCGTAATCAGTTCTCTCAGATAGTCTACATCTTCCAGTTTCGCGTGGCTTCCTACGTTCGGGCAGCTCACATTCAATACAAAGTAATCTACATGAGGATGAAGACCTTCAAAACAGTCTAAGTAATCCTGCGTATAATTTTCCGGACTTGTATCTGTATTTTTCCCGATGTTTCCACCGATGATTATTTTTCCTTTATTGGATTTCAGTTTTTCAATAGCTGCTTCAAGACCATCATTATTGAATCCCATTCTGTTGATGATCCCACCATCTTCAATCAAACGGAACAATCTTTTCTTAGGATTTCCGGCTTGCGCTCTCGGGGTAACGGTTCCTATTTCTACAAATCCGAAACCAAGATCTCCCAATTCGTTAAATAACACTGCATTTTTATCGAAACCGGCAGCCAGTCCTACAGGATTTTTAAATTTCAATCCAAAGACTTCTCTTTCCAGACGTTTGTCTTCAATAGGTTTTGGTAAAAACAGTTTGGTAAGAAATCCAAAATTTTTAAGCATTGAAAATGTAAAATGATGAACTTCTTCAGGATCAAATTTGAAAAGGATCGGACGAATGAGCGATTTGTACATTGAAAAAAAGTTTTACAAAATTACTCATTTTAAAATTAATGCTAGATTGATGTATGATATTTTATCGAAATATCTCATATACAGCATCTATAAGATATAAATATTGATGAGATCATTTTTTTCTAAACGCTACGATCGAAAAGAAAATAAAAGCTATTTATCAATAACTTTGCTAGCATTGCGTTAAAACAATATGTACAGAGAAATCTGTGTTATCTGTTAAATGGAATGGGATACTTAGAAATCCCATCCTTGTCAAGGTTTAAAACCTTGACAAGGATATTAAAAATCTTAAGGTTTTCATGAAGAGTATGCACTCAGATCAAATTTCAGAATATCTCCTACTCTTTTAAACTCTTCATCTATAGTAGCATTTACGGTGATTCTTTCGTTAGAAATGGGATGATTAAAAATCAATTGATGGGCATGAAGCGTCATTTTGTTGATGTCAAATGTTTGAAGCCACAACTTATTTTGTTTGTTGCAGCCATGTTTCCGGCAACCTAAAATAGGATGGAGAATATGTTTAAAATGTTTTCTCAGCTGATGAAATCTTCCCGTTTCAGGAATAGCTTCTACCAAAGAATATCTCGAAGTCTGGTGTTTTAAAAAAGGCAAATCTATTTCTGAAGTCTGCAAACGGCGATAGTTTGTAACGGCATTTTGCTTAACTTCATTTTCATTAACCAAGTCATAATCAATCGTTTCTTCTTCTTTTGTCCAACCCCGAAGAATGGCCAGATATTTCTTCTCTACATCGCGTGATGCAAACTGCTCGCTCATGATTCTAAGAGTATCTTTATCCAGAGTAAAAAGCAGAACCCCCGAAGTTTTCCGGTCTAACCGATGTACGGGATACACTTTTTGCCCGATCTGTTTCTTCAACTCCTGAATAGCATATGTATCAGCTTCTCCGGCATAAAAAGATTTATGAACCAGTAATCCGCTGGGTTTGTTGATGGCAATAAGATGCTCGTCACGATAAAGAATTTCTAACATCCGGCAAAAGTAAAGATTTTTCGATTGATATTATATGCTGCCATCTTTGTAAACCTAACAGGTTTAGACATTCCTTTATCAATAGCCCCGATCTGAGAGAAAATCCCGCAGTGAGGCGGCGGCGCGAAGCAGAGCCGCCGAGCGAGGAATTGCAACGGAGAGCGGGTTCCCGGCTCCTGAAAAATTAAATTGTCAATATTTATCTGTTTATTAACTGCTTTTTTTATTGAATCTCATGATTTTGGATCCAAATTGCTATTTTTGCATTTCAGACGTAAAAAAATTATGGCAAAGCAAGAAGATGTTTTCAAGAAAGTGATTTCTCACGCTAAAGAATATGGTTTTATTTTCCCATCGAGTGAGATCTATGATGGTTTATCCGCTGTTTATGATTATGGACAGAACGGTGCCGAACTAAAAAATAATATCAAACAATATTGGTGGAAAGCTATGGTACAGCTTAACGAAAATATTGTCGGCATTGATTCGGCGATCCTTATGCATCCTACAACCTGGAAGGCATCGGGCCACGTAGACGCTTTCAACGATCCATTGATTGATAATAAAGATTCTAAGAAACGTTTCAGAGCAGACGTTTTGGTGGAAGATTATTGTGCTAAAATTGAAGATAAAGAGAATAAGGAAATCGAAAAGGCAGCTAAAAGATTCGGTGAGGCTTTCGATAAAGATCAGTTTGTATCTACCAATCCAAAAATTATTGAATACAGAGCAAAAAGAGAGGCTATTCTTTCAAGACTGGCAAAATCTCTGGAAAATGAAGACCTTGCTGATGTAAAAGCTTTAATTGAGGAGCTTGAAATTGCAGATCCTGATACAGGTTCTAAAAACTGGACGGAAGTAAGACAGTTCAACCTGATGTTCGGGACAAAGCTTGGTGCTTCTGCTGACAGTGCTATGGATCTTTATCTGAGACCTGAAACGGCTCAGGGTATTTTCGTTAACTTCTTAAACGTACAGAAAACTTCACGTCACAAGCTTCCTTTCGGTATTGCACAGATCGGTAAAGCATTCAGAAATGAGATTGTTGCGAGACAGTTCATTTTCAGAATGCGTGAATTCGAACAGATGGAAATGCAGTTCTTTGTAGCTCCGGGAACAGAACTTGAATTCTACGAACAGTGGAAGCAGAAACGTCTGAACTGGCACAGAGCTTTAGGTTTGGGAGATGAGAACTACAGATTCCACGATCACGAAAAGCTTGCTCACTATGCTAATGCTGCGGCTGATATTGAGTTTAACTTCCCATTCGGATTTAAAGAACTGGAAGGTATTCACTCAAGAACAGATTTCGACTTAAAAGCTCATGAGAAACATTCCGGCAGAAAGTTACAGTTCTTCGATCCTGAAAGAAACGAAAATTATGTTCCTTATGTAGTGGAAACTTCAGTAGGTTTAGACAGATTATTCCTTTCCATATTCTCTCATTGTTTAAGAGACGAAGTGTTGGAAGACGGTTCAGAAAGAACGGTTTTATCTTTACCTCCGGCATTGGCACCCATTAAAGCAGCTATTCTTCCATTGATGAAGAGAGATGGTTTAGCAGAATATGCTGAAAAGATCTTCAATGATCTGAAATATGATTTCAACCTGTTCTATGAAGAGAAAGATGCCATCGGAAAACGTTACAGAAGACAGGATGCCATTGGTACTCCATACTGTATCACTGTGGATCACGATTCTCTTACAGATCACACGGTAACCATCAGAGACAGAGATACGATGCAGCAGGAAAGAGTTCCTGTTTCAGAGCTGAGAAGAATCATTGATGAAAAAACGAACTTCAGAAATTTACTTTCTCAATTATAGTTACAAAGCCCTGGTTTCAGGGCTTTTTTATTTTTCGCAACATATGGGTTAATTTATTATTTTTATCCCTCAAATTTTAACCATGAAAAAAATAACGCTGATGATGTTTGGTCTGATCCAGACATTTGCTTTTTCCCAAACTCAGGACCTGACAACTCTCGCTGCCGGCGACCATGTGGGGATGAATGCTCTATTCGATGATAAAGACAATCTGTACGGTTACGTTTCTCTCTATTCTTATGGTAAATCCGGTGACAAGACCAAGAAATTTGAGTATGTAATTCTTGATAAAAACCTCAACCCTGTTGCCAATAAAGAGTTTGAGGGAGATATCACGGCTGCTTCTTATCTGGGATATGTTGATTTTAAAGGTCAGATTATTTTAAAGCCTTCCATGATGGATTATTCTCTTGTGAAGAGCAAAGAAGTCTTTACTCCGGTTTCTATGGTAATCGATCCGAAAACCAACTCTATTACCCGAAAAATATATTATGATTATCTGGAAAACGGCACTTTCAAAGAGATCAACGAACCGAAGAGCTGGAAAGAACAACGTAAGGAAAACCGTGATGAGAAAAAAGAGAAAGGCTATAACTACGTTTCTGCGGTAGGAGAACTGAAAGAAGGCGGTTATTTTGCTGTTGAATACAAAGATTACGGCAAGTATGAAAACAGCAACAGCCTCATGAGGTTTGATGAAAACAAAAAGGAAATCTGGAGGTATCAATACAACACAGACGGCAGCAAAAAACTGTACACTACCCTTTCTGTTCTGGAAAGGGATGAGAACAATATGTACTGCATTATGAAAAAAGTGAATGACAAGCAGAAAACATTCAGCCTCATGGTTCTTGATATGAAAACCGGAAAAGAGAAATCCAGCAAACCCATCACCGGATTATCTGATGATACCATAGACAATATTGAATCTTTCTACTCCAATTACAGAAAGCTTGATAATGATAAAACCTTTGATGATAAAGTAGTTTTGCTGGGAAGAAACTATGATAACTCAGAATCAGTAGGGTTTGCGAGAATGCTCCTCAACAAATCCGATTTCTCTGTAGATACGAAAACAATTAATTATGAGCCCAACATCTCTGCTTTTCTCCCGAAGCTCAATAAAAATGGTATGGTAGAAAGCGGATACATGCTTCAGACTAAAGACATGTACTTTATGAATGATGGAAGTGTGGGTATTTTATCAGAAAAGTATAAGCCGGCCGGTCAGTATAACGCACCAAAGACGACTGATCTTGTGTACATCTACACGGATAAGGATTTTAAAGTGAAAAATGTTCAGGTTTTTGAAAAGGAAAAATCAAAATGGGTGAACAGCGATTATCTTTTTTCACAGTACCTTAACGGAGGAAAAGATGTGGTGTTTTTCTATCGTGACTATCAAAAAGATGAAGTCACCAAACAAAAAAGATGGAATCTGTTTATCAATACTATTATTGACGGAAAATTCAAACAGGAGATTATTCCGATCTCTGAAAAAGATAATTATGCAGTAACGCCATATGTAGGAAAAGAAGGCTATATCCTGCTCAGGGAGTATAACGAGAAAGAGAAATTCAATAAAATCCGTTTGGAAAAATTAAATTATTAAAATAATAAGAACCCTGACAAAACATCAGGGTTCTTTCTTTTGTGTTTAGGCTAAAGCCAGCGGAATTTTATTATTTCAAAAACAGGCTCCCTTCTACTAAGCTCAGGACAATAGCCCATTCCTATCGATATTTCAATCATTTATAATTAAAATCAGTTTGCTTTTGCCAGCGTCTCATTCGTCTGATAAAAGTCTGCTATATTCTTTATTTCATCAAGACTTAAATTCCACATAAAGTTCAGAAACTGCTGGTAGCTTTCACTTTGATTTTTAGGTTCTATTCTATCCAGATACCGGTTGAGATTATAATTTTTTCTCGCCTCATATATTTTGGTAAAGCATCTTCCCAACCAGCTTTTATAGTATTTTTCCTCCTCTTCATCCTGCAAAAACTGCATGGCAGCGTAGATTCCCAGTCCATAATCTTCCGAATGGAAATAATTGGGTAAAATCTCCATCCTTGCAGTTTTTCTTAATGTTAAAAAAAGGTCTGAAGGTTTTTCCGGACTGACAGGAGTTTTAAGTTCTGTAAAAGTCCTTTTAAGCGCTTCTATTCTTCTGGAAACTTCAGGATGCGATGCCAGAGAATCTTTGTTCAGCTTTTCTTTATAAAAGTTATAATTGTACAGGGAAAAATCTTCCTTTTTCATCCATTTCTCATTGAATGCCTGCCTGGGAAGATTAAACAGTTTTTTATAGGTTTCCACCTTTAATTCCCGTGGAGAGATCGTATCAAAATCCTGTAACCTCTGAAGAGCATTGACAAATTCTGTTTTCCTGAAATCACTGTTTTTAAAAATAACATACCCTAAAGAATCTGCCTGTATTTCATTTTGTCTTCTTTCCACGCTTTTCTTGTAGACTCTGTTTTTAAAAATATCGAAAGCCTTCTGGTTCTGGCTCTGGCTTCTGCTTGTCGTAGTGGATTTGATATTCTCAACCACCAGTTTATCCTGTTTATCCTGTTCTATAATTTTCAAAAAAATCTTCAGGGAGTGCTCCTCTATTTTATGCCCAAGCTCATGGGAAATCACTGCAGCAATCTGTTCCTCGTTATTCAGCCAGCTGTAAAGCCCCATATTGATGACAAAAGTTCCGTCAGCAAGGCAATAGGCATTGGGAGTGTTGTCTTTGGCAATCAGAATTTTAAGATCCTGGGGAATTGCTGGGTTGTTCTTTTTAAGACGTTGAATCATGGACTGTATGCTGGTTTCAAATTCAGATTTAAAAATAAAATCCTTATTCTTCACCTGCTTTTCAAAGTCTGTTCCGAATTCTTTATAAATTTTGGATAATTCAGAGCCTGTTTTCCCTGAATATTGGGACTTTAATCTCTTTACAGTTGCTTCATTATTCCCTTCAAAACTCTTTAAAAATGCTTTTCTCTGTATATAATCTGCAGTATCTATCGGTTTATAAATCTGGGCTGTTCCCAGGATTGAAAACAGGAAGTACCCCAATACAAAAATTTTTCTGGTCATAGTTTTCATCAATAAGAACAAAAATAACTTATTTGCTGATTCATTTTAAATTTTATAACCAAATTATTTTAAATTTGTTAAAGACCCATTCATAAACAATGAGAATACTAAAATATATGATAGGCGGGGCTGTAGCCGGTGCGGCAGCAGCTTATTTTCTGGGATATGATTATTTATTCAATGGCATTTCCAAAACCTATCTGAAAGGAAAATCAAGCGCCCATATTGATGATGGAAATCTTTTCCCGAGCAATCCTGTTGCAACAGAAGAACCCAAACTCTGGGAGGAAGATTCGGACTACAATAAAACAGAATTACCTAAACATTTAGTTGAAAACTTAAAACACTCCCGAACAGCTGCTTTGGTAGTGATAAGGAATGGAAAAATTCTTCATGAACAGTACTGGGATGGCTACAACCAGCTATCACAAACCAATTCTTTTTCTATGGCAAAAGCAGTGACGGTGATGCTTCTTGGAAAGGCATTGGAAGAAGGAATTATTCCAACTCTAGATGAAAAGTTCTCAGATTTTTATCCCGAATTTAAAAACAAACCCTTTGGAAATCAGGTTACCCTTAAGAATTTGGCCGAGATGGAAGCCGGACTGGACTGGAATGAAGATTACAACAATCCTTTTCTGCCCAATGCTAAAGCCTATTATGGAAAAAGCCTTGTAAAAGCTGTATTTTCCCGGAGATTTAAAGAAGAACCCGGTGTCAGATTTGAGTATCAAAGCGGCTCGACACAGCTTCTTGGTTTTGCACTCCGAAAAGCATTGAATCAATCACTGGCCACCTATTTATCCGAAAAATTCTGGATTCCTCTGGGAATGGAACAGAATGCCAAATGGAGTACAGATGATCACGGTATGGAAAAAGCCTATTGCTGCATTCATTCCAATGCAAGAGATTTTGCCAAACTTGGACAGCTTTTTCTGGATGATGGGAAAGCCGGAGATCATCAGATTCTCAATGCAGACTTCATTGAAGAGATGAGAACTCCTACAGCAAAGTCTGAAAACATTTATGGAATGGGACTTTGGATCAATCATGACAATCCTGTCAAACATTATTATTTCCTCGGATTACAGGGACAGTATATTATCATGGTTCCGGAGCATAATATGGTTATTGTAAAAACCGGAAGCTACTCCAACAATCCTAAGAATGACAGAGGAAGACCTGATCAGGTAAAATTCCTTGTGAATGAAATTGTAGAACTATTCTGATAAACAGTATGGAAAAACATAGCGTAAAAGTTGATGAATACATTGAAAAATCTCCCGATTTTGCAAAACCTATCTTAAATTATCTTCGTGAAATCATTCATGAAGCCTGCCCCGATGCGGAAGAAGCCATCAAATGGAAGTTTCCCACTTTCATGTATAAAGGGAAGATTTTATGTTCCATCACCGCTTTCAAGCAATATTGCAGCCTGGGATTCTGGCTGCATCAGGAAATGAAAACTTTACAGGAAATAGAAACAAATACTGAAAAAAGTTCAATGTTCAGTTTGGGAAAAATAACCCGTCTTGAAGATCTTCCATCCCAACCTCAGCTTAAAAGAGCGATTAAAGAAGCCATGGAGCTTACAGATATGGGCGTAACGATGAAAAAAGCACCCCCATCCAGGATAGAAATGGAAATTCCTGATTATTTTCAATCTGCTCTGGATGCCCAGCCGAAAGCAAAAGAAATTTTTGAAAAAGCTTCACCATCTTTCAGAAAAGAGTATATTGCATGGCTTACAGAAGCCAAAACAGAAGCTACCAGAAATAAAAGATTGGAACAGTCTTTGGAATGGATAGCCGAAGGTAAAGGCCGCAACTGGAAGTACCAGAAAAAATAAAAAACACACACAATGAAGAAAAAAATTATTCTCTTTTTCTTCCTGATTATTTCAATTTTTACATTCGCTCAGGAATTTGATTTTGAGGGACAATATAAGTATGCCCGTACACTATCGTCCAAAAATCCGGACAGCTCAGAAATTGTTCTGAATAAGATTATAGATTCTGCACGGAAAAGAAATCTCCCGGAATTTTTAGCAAAAGCTTATTATTTAAAGTCTTTCAACAGCTATCTGAGATCTGATGCTGAGAAAAGTCTTGATTTTGCAGATAAGGCGCTTACAATAGCGACCCAAAGCGATTACAGCATCGGAAAGGCGCTCGCATACAGAATGCAGGGAACTCAGTACGCAAAGCTCGGCCTGCTTAAAGAGTCTTCTGCCAGCCTCCGAAATGCACTCACTGAAGTAAAAAATAATAATACCGAGGAAGGACATGAGCTGAAAGGAATGATCTATAATTCTTTTTTGATCCTTCTTAACAAGGAACAGTATAAAGAGAAAGCGTATTATTCCAAAAGTGCCATCCAGGAATTTCAGAAGCTTAAAAATGTCAGCAGAAGAAATGAACTGTTGATTTCCGCTTATACCAATATGGGATATAATTTATCTGAGGTAAAAAAATTCAGGGAGGCTAAACCTTATTTTGTAAAAGCCCTTTCGCTGGTAGGGGAAAACAATTATTATCTTCGGGCAAACATCCTGAATGATATCGGATTTTCTTTTTCAAAACAGAATAAACCGGACAGTGCGGTGCTTTATTATCAGAAATCGCTGGCCATTGTAGATCGGTATGGATTCAATGAAAAAAAGATTGAGGTTACTAAAAATCTTGAAGAAGCCTACGCCCAGCTTCACGACGATACCAATACCGAAAAATATAAAATTGAAAATCTTACATTAAAAGACAGCATTGCTTATAACAAGGCCATGGCCGTCAACAAAACACTTTCTAAAAAAGAAGAGAGTTTTCATCAGCAGCTCAATGAAAGCCATTCTGTCTCAAAAGGGCTTATTATTGCGTGCCTTGCATTGTTAATTGTTTTAGGAGCTGTGATTTTCAATACCCTCCGTCTCCGTAAAAAACATAAAGAAGTTGTTGCCAGAATTTACAGAGAAGGCATTTCTCCTGTTATTTATGAGGAAGATCCACAGGAAATTTCTGAGGATATTCAGGCAAAAAATACCTCTACTCCAACAGAAATAAAAATTTCGCCGGAAGTAGAGGAAAACATATTACAAGGATTAAAAATATTTGAAGAAAACCTTGAGTTTAACAACAAAAACATTTCGCGTTACAATCTTGCCAACACATTGAATATCAATACAAAATACCTTTCAACGGTTATTAAGAAACATAAGAAATTCAATTTCAACCAATACATTAATCATCTGAGGATCAATTACATTGTTAACCAGTTGAAAAATGAACCTCAATACAGAAAGTATAAGATCAATCACCTTGCAGAAATTACGGGATATTCCTCCCACAGTGCTTTTTCTCTTGAGTTCAAAAAGATTACAGGACTTCACCCGTCTGCTTTTATCAAAACCCTTGATGAAATCTCCTGATTACTGTTCTGCTATGGTAAGATTATTATAGCCGCCCGTATTGTTGAGCGAAAAATTAGCGAGGTTTGAATTATTTAAATTAAACCAGATGTAAGGCATCAGCCTCTGCCCTGCTGTCATGTAGAATGAAGCGGTACAGTTACTTCCTGCATCAATATTTCCTACGCTGTTTGAGGACATGGTATTGGCACATTTCACGGTGTTGATAATATTGGTGACAGCCAGTCCGGCCGTATTATCATAAAGCTGCCAGATGGCTTCTATCTGAATAGGATTTAAAGGATCTGTTGTATAATTAATGGCCAGCGGAGCCAGATCTGTAGTGAAAGTGGCTACATAAATTCCATTTCTGGGAGCTGTAAAAATACCTGTCGCAGCATTAAAGCTCGTCCCGGAATTGCTTTCAAAAGTTTTACTCCAGTCTACAAGATAATTGCTCGCTCTGTTCTGTAAACCCGCAGTTATAGTGGGAGCAGCAGGAGTTGCCAGCTTTACATTATTTGTCGTTTTGGCTGCAATAACGATTACTTTGTTACTGGCAGGCTGTGCTGTGAGCAAAGGAAGCCATTCATTTCCATTGGAATATTCCACACCGTTATTATACCGTATGGCACCCTCATCTGCGGCTGCGGCTGTGAGGGCAGATGTTCCAAAACCAATGGCGCCGTTTCCGGAATTTCTGGCATCCACTTTTACGGCTGGAACCAAAGTTCCAACTCCTATTTTCCCAGCACTGTTCACAAGGATATCATTACTCTGCTGGGCTGGAGTAAATACAGACCCTGAAGCAGGATTATCTTTTTGTCCGTCAATATGCAAAATGCCCTGCGGATTTGGAGTATTGATTCCAATTTGTGAAAATGCACACTGGAAGCTTAACGTCATTAAAATCAGTAAACAATTTTTTTTCATCATGTATGTTTTTATAATCCGAAAATACTTAAAGAGGTAAGCGTAGAATCGGTATCCAGGGTTTTTGAACTTCCCAGTTTCTGATTCAGGCTTACGGTAATATTATCACCCTGGTTCAGGTTGAAAATACCTGAGCAGTTTCCTGCGACGCGGTTTCCAATGGTATTGTTTCCGGGATAACTTCCTACACATTTGAAAACTTTACCGGTTGCGGAAGAGGTAGAATTGGTATGAATAAGCGTTTCATATCTTGAATCGTCTGCAATACTTCCGGAAGCCAGTGAAAAGGTAAAGGATACAATATATACACCTGTTTTTGAAGCTGTAAAAGTTCCTGTACCGGCATTGAAACTGCTGTTCACATCTGTTTTTTTAGTCCAACCTGTAACGGCAGTCTGTACTCCATTGCTGAAACTTTGTATGGAAGCATTTTCGGCATCCACAAAATCATTGGGAGCCTTATGAGCCAGTGCTACCCAAGCTGTTCCGTTGGAATAGCTCAGATCCTGAGTTCCGGAATTATACCTCATCGCTCCTGCCTTTGCTGCAGATGCAGATTGTGAAGTTCCTCCGATTCCAATAGCATTCAGGCGTTCCCCTGATCTCAGATCCAGTCTTGTTTTGGGAGTTTTTTTTCCTACTCCTACATTTCCGGAAGAAGTAATGACTACATCATCATAATAACTGGAAAGTATTGAGGTATTTGTATTTTTCTGTCCGTCAATATGTACTGCTCCTTCCGGGGAAGACATATTGATTCCTATCTGGGCCTTCATCGCTATGCTGATGCAAATGACCAGGGCCAGTCCTAATTTTTTTATCATATCAATGTGTTATTGTTCTAAAATAGAAAGATTTACAAAGCCATACTCATTGCTTGCCGAAGAAACATCAGTTCTCAGACTCAGGTTGCCATTATAGACAGACTGATAGATATAGGGCTGAAGCGTGTCTCCCTTATTGAGCTGAACTCCTGCAACGCAAGATCCTGCCACCTGTGCCTGTTTTGAGATATTGGAGTAAGATTTCACACATTTTTTTACCGTATTGCTTCCATTTACAACATATCTCGCTTCTGAAAAATAGCCTGAAACAATAGGAATTCTTACAAAGTCATACGTAAAAGAAACAAGATATACTCCTGTTCTGGGCGCTGTAAAAATACCTGTTCCGGGAGTAAAGTTTCCTGTCGGATCGGAAACTTCTGTCCAGCCTGTAATACCTGTAGCAGTCTGATAGGGAATTTTAACGGCAAAGTTCGCTGCCTGAAGGTTGGCTACCACTACTGCCTTTGTTGGGGAAGAAATAAGATCCTGCCATACAATACCATCCGAATACTGCATCTTTCCACCATTCAGCGGATTATACCGTACAGCACCTCCGCCTGCAGCTGATGCTGTCTGACTGGTTTCTCCTATTCCGATGGCATTATCAGTATTGGTGGCTGAGCGCGTATCGATTCTGGTGGCCGGCGTTAAAGTTCCGATTCCTATTTCTCCGGCAGAAGTGATGACAAAATCATTGGAAATTTGGGTAGAGGATGGAGCTCCGGATGAGGGATTATCTTTTGCCCCATCCACATGGAAAATAGTTTGAGGGCTTGAAGTATTAATACCTACTTGAGCTTTTGAATAGCTTATGGTAAAACATAAGGGAACCAGAATTCCCTTCATCAAAATACTTAGATTTTTCATTTAATTTGTGGTTTTAAAACGAGTATATTTCTTGGTCAAAGATAAATGTAAAAGCACATCCCACACAATAGCCCCGCTTAAGACACAAATACTTAAAATATTGATAATAAGCAAAATAGAACATTATTTTACATTATCAAAATACGGAATTTTATTATTTTACCATAAAACTGAACCTTATTTCGTAAGAAATTTTAAGGATTTATGTTTTTTGATGAAAAAGATTATTTCAGAAAAGATTGGATGTCATTAATAAGTTCATCATATGATCTCCTATACTCCGATCTCAATATTGTTCCTGTTTCAGATTCCTCAATAATGACATCATAGCCATTGGTTTTAGAATAGTCGTATGCTGAAATATAAATAAGAACATTTCCCTTCTTCAGTCCTAAAACTGTAGTATCTGCGTCCCAGTAATCTACAAATTCATATCCGGAAAAGTCTTCCAGTTCAAGTTTATGTACTAAATTATTGATTTCAGGTATTTTATTTTCCATTCAATAAGAAATAATAAGGGGGGAAATAAACAGAGTTTTTGAATTAAAATAATGTCAATGAAAATTTAAAGTTAATATAAGAGATACTATTTAACTATTCTATGTCTTGGCAGCCCAATCTCATGTGCCTGTGGATAAGGTTTTCGAAAAGTCATACTCACATCTTCCTTAATCTGTCTGTGGATATCATATTGTTTTTCTTTATCATAAGCATATCTTGGGTCTGGGATCATTGGCATTTTGGCCATCTTATGAATCGTTACAGTTGGAAAATGAAAATCTACTTCTACTGTTCCCAGTAATAAATAGCAGCCGCCACCCTGAAAGTCATAATTTTTCAGGCTATCCGGAAAATGGGCTGTATCAAAGTAATCTCCATTTGCATCAATCCAGGTTCCGAAATACATCGTCCCTTTTTTGGTTGGAACATGTTTTCTTGAAATAAGATAGGCGAGCATCTTTACCTGTTTTTTATGATATTGCAGCAGATCTTTAACAAAAACAGAACCTCTGTATTGGGTCTGCAGTAAATCAAAAGGGCTGCATGAAACCGGAAAACCAATCAGTTCGATTTCATCGAAAGCATCTTCAAACTGTTCTCTTTTTAATTGCGGAAGTTTAAATTCCTGCACAGGTTCTTCAATCAGCATAAGTACTCTCTGTTCCGGTTTAAAATTGACTAATAGTAATCGGGCTTCCACCAACAGTTCATTTTTAGGTTTACCTGTGAATCTGAACGCGCCAATAAAAATAAGAATCTGTATTGTTTCAATACCAATGGGAATTCGTCTGATAAAATCTTCCAGCGATTTGTATACTCCGTTTTTTTCGCGTTCTTCAACAATACCATGTGCGACTCTTGTTTCGAGCCCTTCCAAAAGCATCAGCCCCAGGTAAATATCTGTTCCTTTAAGCGTTGTCTTATATTCACTGGTATTCACACACGGAGTCTGAATATTTCCTCCGGACATTTTTGCTTCATGAATATATACTTCGGTACGATAAAATCCACCTTGATTGTTAATCACAGAAACCATAAACTCCAACGGATAATATACTTTCAGATAAAGACTTTGGTAACTTTCCACGGCATAAGAAGCGGAGTGAGCTTTGCAGAAAGAATATCCGGCAAAAGACTCAATCTGTCTGTAAGCTTCAGCTGTCATTAGCTCCGAATGACCTTTCGTTTTACATGATGCAAAGAAATTCGCTTTTACCTCCTGAAGCTTTTTGATTGATCTTCCTTTTCCGCTCATTGCCCTACGTAAAATATCACCGTCTGCAAGAGACAGCCCTCCAAAATACTGGGCAATCTTCAGCACATCTTCCTGATAGACCATAATGCCATAAGTTTCCTTTAAGTGCTCTTCAAATATGGGATGAAAATATTCAAACTGCTCAGGATGATTATGTCTGAATATATACTCCCGCATCATACCGCTTTGTGCTACTCCAGGTCTGATAATAGAGGACGCGGCAACCAATATTCTGTAATTATCACATTTTAATCTTCTTAAGAGTCCTCTCATGGCCGGAGATTCAATATAGAAGCATCCGATAGTTCTTCCTATTGCCAAATATTCGTTAGCTTTCTGTTCATCTTTGGAAATCGTTGTATCCCAGATATTAATATCAATTCCTCTTGTTTTTTTTACAAGGTCTACGGTGTCTTTAATAGTACCCAGCCCACGTTGTGAGAGAATATCCAGTTTTTCCATTTTTATATCTTCTGCCACGTTCATATCAAACTGGGCAATCGGAAAACCTTTGGGGGGCATTTCTAATGCTGTGTAATGGGTAATGGGCTCTTCCGAAATAAGGATTCCACAGGCGTGCATACTTCTTTGATTAGGAAACTTTTCCAATAACTTACCATATTTCTGCACCTGTTCCACTACTGAATTCCGGTCATGAACTTCCATTGATTTACCTGCCAGATCATCCAACTCTTCCTTGGGCAGACCAAATACCTTTCCAACTTCCCTGAAAATTGATTTGTATTTGAATTCAACATTAGTTCCGCAAAAGGCGACATGGTCTTTTCCATACCTGTTGAAGATATACTCCAATATAGCATCTCTGTTCTGCCAGCTCCAGTCGATATCAAAATCGGGTGGTACCTGGCGGTTAAGATTAAGGAATCTTTCAAAATAAAGGTCAAGCTCCAAAGGGCAAATGTCTGTAATTCCCAGGCAGTAGCTTACAATGGAATTCGCTCCGCTTCCCCTGCCAACATGCATAAACCCCATGCTATTGCTGTAACGGATAATATCCCAGGTGATCAGAAAATGGGCGCAGAAATTCAGTTCATCAATAACTTTCAGCTCTTTTTCAACTCTTTCTTTTGCCGTCTCATGATCTTTTCCGTAACGTTTTTTCAATCCTAAATAGGCTAATCTTCTGAGAAGTTTTACATCAGACTCTTTGGATTTTTTATAGTGTTGCTTATTCTTTACTTTTCCAAAATCAAATTCAAAGTTACATTGTTCGAGGATA
Organism: Chryseobacterium sp. NRRL B-14798; assembly: GCF_050470705.1. NCBI lineage: Bacteria > Pseudomonadati > Bacteroidota > Flavobacteriia > Flavobacteriales > Weeksellaceae > Chryseobacterium > Chryseobacterium sp. NRRL B-14798. Next base: position 4,985,677 of record NZ_JBFLUL010000005.1, read on the forward strand.
CTTCTCGTATTTTCAATAATCCGGGGATATCTTTCAAATGCCTTTATAATCTCCTGTTCGGAAATAAAATACTCAGATCTGCGGCAAACTTCTCTTTTGGTCAGCTTAGACAATAAGGTATTGTGGTCAATAGCCCGCAGAATTTTATGCAATTCGTATTCTTCATCAGAACTAAAGGTAACAGGATGAAAAATAACCATTTTAGCGATGTGTTTTTCATATTCGGGACGTATCAGAAAATTTAATTCTTCTATTCTTACTCCTATAAATTCATTGTCTTTCAATTTCGGAGGAATATTACTCATGGGATAAACAATAAATACATCTTTGAATTCAGGAGCAGCTTCAGTCAGTTCTTTACCATTACAATTATGATCTGTAATCATTTTGTTGATCTCACCAATTCCTGAAAATTTTCTGGCTATGCCTACATAAAGAAGTTTCCCCTCGTTTCTGACCTCAACACCGGGAATAGGTTTTATTCCCAGGTCTTCACATGTTTTTTTAAAATCATAAATTCCCGTCACGGTATTGATATCAGTAAGCACCAGCTCTTTGATCCCTAAAGCCTGGGCTTGTTCTGCTACTTTCTGTATGGATAATGTTCCATAACGAAGGCTGTGGAAAGAATGACAATTAATAAACATGTTGAAAGATTTAAAATTATTTCCCGAAGTCAAAACCGGAGGCACGCCCTACCGCATCAGACCCGAAGCGGTTTTTTATATCATCCATTGTCTGATATAAACTCATTTGTTCCTCGGTGTCTTCAAATAGATTCATCTGATGGTTTCCGTGTACTAACCCTGTAAATCTCAGCCCTACCAAACGAAGCCTCATTCTTCTAGTATATGCTTTATTGAACAATTCTAAAGCAACTCTTGACAAGGTGTGATCTGCAGAAGTATAAGATACTTTACATTGCCTGGTCTCGGTATCGAAATTGGCATATCTTATTTTTACCACCACTGTAGATGTCAGCCATTTTTCCTGTCTCAACTGATAGGCCAGCTGCTCTGCCATTCCCGATATCAGCCGTTTTAACTCGATAATATCCATGGTATCATTGGTAAAAGTTCTTTCGGTTGAGATAGACTTTCTTTCGGAATAAGGAACAACAGGATTTTCATCAATTCCATTGGCCTTTTTCCAGAGTTCCTTTCCGTTAACGCCGATCATTTGCTGCAGAACCAGTACCGGCATTTCAGATAAGGTATGAATCGTCCGGATTCCGATTCTTGATAATAACTGAAAGGTCTTGTCACCCACCATTGGAATTTTTTTGATGGATAAAGGGTTTAAAAATGGCTTCACTTCCATTTCTCTGATTTCTAGCCTTCCAACAGGCTTTGCTTCTCCGGTACCAATTTTTGAAACGGTCTTATTGGTTGACAGCGCAAAACTGATCGGAAGTCCTGTTTCTTTGGTAATTGTCTCTGCAATTTCTTTGGTCCATTGATAGCAGCCAAAAAACTTATCCATTCCTGATAAATCCAGATAAAATTCATCAATACTTGCTTTCTCCATCAGTGGAACTTTTTCCTGAATAATTTCGGTTACAGTATGTGATAAATTGGAATACATTTCATGATCGCCTTTAATAACTTTTGCATCAGGGCAAAGCCTCAGTGCCATACGAATTGGCATGGCTGAACGAACCCCAAACTTTCTTGCTTCATAGGAACACGATGCCACGACTCCACGGTCTCCACCTCCTATAATAAGAGGAATACCCTGAAGCTGCGAGTTATTACGTCTCTCGCAGGATACAAAAAATGCATCAAGGTCCATATGTACAATTGAACGATTCACGTTACAAAATTAGAGACTATTTGTCCCAAAATTATTATATTTGCTGGTACAATTTGTCCCAATGTCAACTTTTGCAGATAATATAAGGTTTTTGAGAGTTAAGCGAGGATTATCCCAACATGCTTTTGCCAATGATATTCTTATCATCAGCAGAGATCGCTACTCCAAATATGAAAGTGGCCGTTCAGAAGCTCCTTACGAAGTTTTAATAAAGATTTCGAAGTACTTCAATATAAGCATTGATTTACTTCTGACAGTTGATATCCGAAAGTACCCGTTGGAAGATATTCTGAAGCTTCCTGACAATCGAATTGTTTTACCCGTTGTTGTAGATCAATTGGGAAACAACAGTATTGAGATCGTTCCGCAGAAAGCATCCATGGGATATTTATCAGGTTATAGTGACCCGGAATACATTGAAAGTCTGCAAAGAATCACACTTCCTTTTTTAACCAATGGAAAATACCGAGCTTTTCCAGCGCAAGGAGATTCAATGCCTCCTTTTAAAGATGGTTCTTATATTATCGGGAAATATGTTGAAAATATTGATGACCTGAAACCGAATAAAAGTTATGTTTTTGTGACTTTGAATGATGGTATTTCTTACAAGAGATTGAAGACTAAAAAGAAAAAATCAATCACAGTAGTTTCTGATAATTCGTTTTATGAGCCTTATGATATTCCTTTAAGTGAAATTATAGAGATATGGCAGTATGCATCAGGTATATTTCCTCAAGATTTTGATTCCATCAATTTTGAAAATTATGATCTTCAAGAGGTGTTTTCAGAACTAAGAAATACTATTACGGAATTAGAAAATAAGGTTCTTGCTATAAAAAATCAAACCATGTAACTAATTATAGATTAAATCATCCTCAGCCGTTCTTCCTCAAGGTCGAGCTGGTACAGCTGATGGCGGATAATTTCTTCATTAACGGAAATATCTTTATTCAGTTCTGAAAGAAACTGTCTCTGGCTTTCCAGCATTTCAAAAAAGATATCTTTGGTCTTTTCATTCATCCATTCGGTATTATTGGTCTGTATTTTTTCTTCCCATTGTTTCAGCATTCTTTCCAATCCTGCATGGCTGTTCAGTTCAGTTTCATGCTTGGCTTTAAGAAAATGGTAGACATGCTGCTTTAGTTTATATTTTATTTCTTCCCGTGTCTTTTTATCTTTTTCTTCATCTGTGAAATCATCAAATACATGTCCATATTTTATAAAGTAAGGCAAAGTAAGTCCCTGTACGAGTAAGGTAAGCAAGATTACCACGAAAGTAATGAACAGGATAAGGTTTCTGTTGGGAAAAGGAAGTCCGTTTTCAAGGGTAATCGGAATGGCCAGGGCAGCAGCCAGTGAGACAACACCTCTCATTCCTGTCCATCCAAGCATCAAAGGCATCAGGAGACGTCTTCTTGCAGAAGAAGCACGGGGAGCAACACTTGGCCGGAAAATCAATGTAGCCAGCATGGCGGCATAAGAACTTATGATTCTGGCGGCAATCAGAATACCGGTCACCAACACTCCATATTGGATAGCAATTCTCAAAGGAATTCCTTCTGACCGCAGCCCTCCGACAATTTCAGGAAGCTCGAGCCCTATTATTAAGAATACGATGCCATTCAGAATAAATACGAAGCTTTCCCATACGCTATACCCCATGATACGGCTGGTACTGTTTAGAAATATCATTCGTTTTCCAGACATATACAACCCACCACAAACTACAGCTAAAACTCCGGAACAGTGAAACTGCTCTGCGACCCAATACATCAGATACGGTTCAATAAGGGTCAGGGCAATATCAGAAGCAGCTTCTGTAGGAAGCCGTTTGTGAGCCTGTACAAAAATCCATGCCAGTACTAACCCGATTCCTGCGCCTCCGATTACCATCCATAAAAAATCCAGAGAAGCTTCCTGCCATACGAACTGTCCGGTTCCTACAGCAATCAGAGCAAAACGGAATATAATAAGAGAGGAAGCGTCATTCAACAGACTCTCTCCTTCCAGAATCGCAGATGTAGTGGATGGTATTTTTACAAATTTCATAATGGCTCCTGTACTCACAGCATCCGGTGGAGACACAATACCTCCCAGCAAAAACCCGAGAGCAAGTGTAAATCCGGGAATAAAATAATTCGCTGTCACCGCTACTGCCAGCGCTGTAAAAAAGACCACTAAAAAAGCAAAACTTCCGATAATACGCCACCATCTTTTCATTTCTTTAAAGGAAATTGACCATGCAGCCTCAAACAAAAGAGGAGGCAAAAAGATAAAAAAGATAAGATCCGGATTGATCTTTACCACCGGAAGACCTGGCACAAAACTAACAAGCAGTCCGAATACAACGAGTAAAACAGGATAAGCAATTTTTAATTTTGTAGCCCACATATTGAGCAGCACAATAGCCATAATCATGGCCAATAAAAAAGGTAGGATGGTATGCATTGATATTGTGTTTTATCCGTCATATTTACTACTTCTATTTGATTTTTAAAAATTTAAAAACAATTTTTTCTTATTTTTTTGTGTACGGATGAATTTATCTCCTTCTAAATCTTTTTACTTTATGTTTTTCACCTCAGGTTGAATACTTATAGAATTTTAAATAAAACACGTCAAGTTTCGTCGCATCCGCGCTATACTTTTGTTCTACAAGAAAATAAGAAATATGGACAAAGTAACCTTAGAACGGATTCAGAAACTTCACCCGTTGGTAAGAGATGAAGTGAAGCAAATTATACAGGAATGTGATGAAGCACTTACCGGAAGAGCCAAAGTGCGGATCACTCAGGGATTAAGATCTTTTGAAGAGCAGGAAAAGCTTTATGCAATCGGAAGAATTACTTCAGGAAAAAAAGTAACCAATGCCAAGGCAGGGCAAAGCATTCACAACTATGGCCTTGCAGTAGATATCTGTCTTATGATTGACGGAAAAACAGCAAGCTGGGATACGGCAAAAGACTGGGATAATGACAACGTTGCAGACTGGTACGAATGTGTAAAAATCTTTGCCCGCCACGGCTGGGATTGGGGCGGAAACTGGAAAACATTTAAAGACCTTCCCCACTTTGAAAAAAAGACAATTCCCTCTAAAAAAGGACCTGTAAAAATCAGCTGGAGAACGCTTTTGAAGATGCCAAAAGACCAGCAGAATTACGTTATTTTTTAGTCTCATTTATTTGAAATTAAATATAATACGACACGTTCTGTCGCTTCCCCAGACTACCTTTGCTTTATAAGAAAACAACAAAAAAAGCAATGAAATCTAAGTATGGAATCTCCACAATTTTTAAAATATTAAACAGATTCTGTAGATGTAAGATTGCATGTGTCCTTTTAACAAACCATTAAAAATATCACATGAAAAAGACAACCATTCTTTCTTTGGACGGAGGTGGAATAAGGGGAATTGTAACCTGCATTATTCTGCGTTACATAGAAGAACAGCTCCAGTATTATGATAAGCCTTCCGCCAAGCTGGGAGATTATTTTGATCTGGTAGCTGGCAGCAGCACCGGAGGTCTGATTGCTTCTATTATTCTCTCTCCTGATGAAACCCGAAAAGCAAAATATTCTATTCAGAAAGGATTGGAATTATATGCTGAAAAGGGCGGCGACATCTTCCAGGTTTCCTTTTGGGAAAAACTGGTTAATCCATTCGGATTATTGAATGAAAAAATTTCCCAGGAAGCTCTGGAAAAAAATTTACATGATTTCTTTGGAAATTTAGAATTAAAAGAATTAATAAAACCATGTTTGATAACAAGTTATGATATAGAAAACAGAAGAGCAAAGCTTTTCAACTCATGGAAAGCCAACCTCAGCACAGACAATTTCTATGTGAGGGATATCTGCAGAGCGACTTCAGCGGCTCCTACATATTTCAGTCCTGTTCAAATTAAATCAATGTATGGCCAGATTTTCAGTCTGATTGATGGCGGTATGTTTGCCAATAATCCCGCATTGTGCGCTTATGCAGAGGCCAGAAAGATTCCTTTTGCAGAAGTTTTAAAAAATCATCAGAAAGCTAACCGTCCCACGGTCAACGATATGATAATGGTTTCTATCGGAACAGGGATCGAAGCAAGGCCTTACTCTTTTAAAAGACTGGAAAAAGCAGGAAAAATTGGCTGGGTAAGCCCTATTGTTGACATTCTGATGTCTGCCAATGCAGAAACAGTGGATTACCAGCTGGAACAGATGTTTCAGACACTGGGACTTAGAAATCAAAAAAATTATTACCGTTTGAATCCTTCACTGAAAAATGCTTCTCCCGCCATGGATAATGTAAGAAGATCCAATATTGAGAATCTGATACAGGCCGGACTGAGCTATATTGATGATAACCGAGAAACTTTGAACCAGATTGTTCAGAAACTCATCAAAAATAAAATATAAGCTTTTTACCTTATAACTACCTTATATAAGTTATTAAGATTATATTTAAAAATTAAAAAATCTTTTTTAAACACGTCAAGTTTTGTCGTTTCGCTCCACTACCTTTGGAGTATCAAAAAGACACAGAACAACAATCTAAAAAAACTTTAAAAAGCCTTTGAATTCAACATTTCCCTATGCTGAACAGCCTGAAATATGTTCAAAAAATATAACCAACACCTTATCACACAAAACATGGAAACACCAGATCACAATACAGATATACTCATCGATGAAGATCTCTATACGATAGAATGGAGTGATATCGAAAATGCTGAGATGGATTATGAAAACTATCTCAACGACATTGAAAACTTCTTCAGAGAAGATTTTGAAAAAGGAATACCTGAAGAAGATATTTTTTAAATAAAATTAAAAAAACACGACAAGTTCTGACGCTGTCCGACATTACCTTTAAATCTCTGTAATATACGCACAGCAATCTCATTAAACAACCTCGAACACCTTTGAATTCACCATTCACAAAATGCTGGACAGCCAGAACTATGTCTTAAAATATAGCAATCATAGGCCTGTTATACCAAAATACAGGACATATAATCAATTTATTAACCAACAAATCACACAACGTTTTATGAAAACAAAAGAAGAACTCAGGCTCTATTTCGAAAATGGAGATATTCCAAAACAGGAAGACTTTTGGGAATGGCAGGACGCTTACTGGCATAAAGATGAAAAAATTGACATGCAGAAAGTTGCAGGTCTGGAGAATGGTACATTCAACATACTCTATGCTGAAATAGATGCTGATAAAAATGCTTCATTAGCCTTCTTTTCAAAAAGAAAAATTGTGATAAAAGAAGGAACACTCACTATTCCCAAAAATTTCACCGCAGGTCTGCAGGTAACTGACGTAGAAATCCCTGACTCTGTAACAACTATCCAGGAAAGCGCATTTAGTAACGGCGGCTTAACAACCTTTACAATTCCTCCAAAGGTAACCGAAATCCCTAACTGGGCTTTTTACAATAACAGATTAACGTCTTTACTTATTCCGGACAGCGTTATCAATATTGGAATACAAGCATTTACAGCCAATCAACTGAAAGAACTTCGTCTTCCTAAAGGAATAACGATTATCTCACAAGGTGCCTTCTCTGCTAATAAGCTGACATCTGTTGAGATTCCCGATGGAGTAACAGAAATTCACTCGGATGCTTTTGTCAGTAATCAACTCACCTCAGTGACAATTCCGGCCAGTGTACTCAAAATTGAAAACAATGCTTTCAGAGTTAACCAGCTTACAAAAGTAACATTAGGCCCTGAAACGACCTATTTACCTTATTCTTTTGACAGCACAGTGGAAATCGTGGGAGGAAAACTCATCAATTAAAATTTTTAGAAAAATGAAAACAAAAGAAGAATTAAAAAAATATTTCGAAAACGGAGATATCCCGGTACAGGAAGAATTCTGGGAATGGCATGATTCATACTGGCACAAAGATGAAAAGATTCCTGCAGCTCAATTAGATTATGATCTGTCACAAAAAGCAGATGCAAATGCATCCAATATAAATCCGCAGAATGCTCAGCTTTGGAAAGAAAAAATTGAAACGCAGACAGCTATTCAGGCTCCGCAATTAAATGGAAATATCTTAACGGTATTTTATACAGGTGAGAATGGTGTCCAGCAAAGTAAATCGGTAGATTTAAGCAGTTTGGTAACCCGTGATATCAGTATTCAAAACGCAGTATATGACGCCTCTCAAAATATTATTACCATTACCCAGAATGACGGCTCTGCCTTTCAGATTAATCTTTCGGAATTCAGTATCACTCCCACCACCAATGCAGATGGAAGTGTTACATTGTCACAGGAAGGACAGGAAAAAGTTATCCTGAAAAAAGTAGCTGTAACAGGCAGTTATAATGACCTTTCTGACAAACCCACTTTTAGCGGGAATGATAATTTACAAAATGTCATCGACAGAGGTAACGGAACAACCAAGCCTATTATTTTTCAGCCAAGCCAGGGCAGAGCAGGCGAAATCAATTTCAGTCCTACAACGTATTCCTTCTGGTTTGGAAATTTGAACACGGATCACACCGGAGCTTACGGACTGGGAATTGGTTATAATACATTATCAAAATTAACCACCGGAGCAAATAACGTAGCACTTGGTTCTTATGCTTTAAATGAAACCACAACAGGAAGATGGAATACCGCAACCGGTGTTTCAAGCGGAGCTAAACTTACCACGGGTAATTTCAATGCTTTTTTCGGAACACAGGCGGGAACTGAAACAACAACAGGAAACGGAAATACGTATATCGGAGATGAGGCAGGAAACAAAAATATTGCCGGAACCAATAACACCGCGCTGGGTCTTGGAGCTGCTTATTCCTTAACTAATGGAACCCAGAATACTTTTTTAGGTGCTTTTGCAGGGTATATTCATGGAAAAGCGACGACTTCAGGTGCATGGGGTTCCAATACTTTCATCGGATACAATGCAGCGTCTACTACTCATGCAATGGGTGTTTGGGGAGATAACAACGTCGTTATCGGCTGTAATGCCCCGTTAGGAGGTTCAATATTTAACAAGCTGGTGATTGAATCCAATCCGGTAGCAAGACGTCACGATCTTGTCACTCCATTAATTGGTGGAGATTTTGCCGCAAGAACATTGGATTTTGATGCTGTAATCAGTGCAAGAAGAACTCCACTGGCCGATAATACCTATACAAAAGTAGCGGTCCTGAATGCCGGTAATGTATTGGGATATAAAAACCTTTCCGACTTCCAGAACTGCATTCCTCTCACAGGAACAGAAGTGAACAATCCCGTTTCCGGTCATATTCAGTTTGAGAATGCCGAAGCACCGGAAATTGAATCTCTTCTTTATAAAATCAATACTCAGGACGGAATTAAAAACCAGGTAGGTTTCTTTCCAAGCGGAGTTTTGATCACATCAGGCAGTGTAGATAATTCTATACAATCGAATTTAGATGTCAGTAAAGATTACGGTGTATTGGCAAGAGCTTATGGTGCAAAACTTAGTTTAAGTAATGCCGGAGCTTCTTTAACGAGCTTTACCGATCATTCTGACGGAAAAGGAATCATGGTAAGCAATTATCCAGATGAACCTGTTATGGTAGAGCATCAGGTATCAAATGCCAGAGGATTAAGTTCTAAAACTTATTTTGGAGACAATGCCCAGGAAAATGATTACATCCAGAAACAATATGCAGACAAACAGCATTCCTACAGCACCAAAGAAGAACTGACAGGCGGAAAATGGATTAACGGTAAGCCTGTTTATAAAAAGACCCTGTATCTGAATCAGATTCCGAGAACAGGTGAAATCGATTTGAGACCTGAATTCCCGGACCTTGAAACCATTATCTCCAATGAAATGTTTACAGAATGGGATGATCTTAAAGCTGCATTTGCAGGTAACCAATGGAGAACAAAAGCCTATATCACAATCGAAAGAGAAAGAGCCATTATTGAGCTGCTGAATGTAACTGATTACAATTATTCTCTTATCAATTCATTTACCCTAACCCTTGAATACACAAAAAAATAATCAACCATGTCAACAAATAATACATCAACAGTAAAATCAGCATTTACTGTCGGAAAATCCCTAATAGGAGAAGGAATTATTAACTACAAAGAAACAAACCCTATGAATACCAATAACGCATCACAATCACTTTTCAGATTTGTAAGTCTGAGAAACCCGCAATTAACAGAAATTAAAGACAAAAACTTAGGATTTATCCACAGACCTAAAGGAGTCACCGGTGTCTTTGATACAGCAGTCGTTGGAAGACCTGCCAAAACTTTAAAATTTACAGCTATGAAAAGGGCTGCCGGTGAGTTTAACAATTCCGGATTCGAAAGCGAGAAGAAAATCGAAGAAGGAGCATTTAAAGACCTTCTGATGATCGGAAGAAAGCTTTCTAAAAAAGAAACATTAGAAAGCGCTGACTGGACGTTCGTTACGGATTATTACAAAAGCCTTATTAATACCAACAGACAGCTGAACGCAGAAGGAATTGCTATATTTTCCCAGCTTTGGAATAATTATATTTATCAGATTGTTACCCAGGGAGATTTCTATATTAAAGAAGCCATCAGCCACATTTTAATGGCTATTCAGCTTGGCTTTGCCAGCAATCAGGACCTTACTGATCAGGAAATCATCAAAATTAATGGAGAAAAACCATTGGAGAAGGCAATGGATGGAAAAATTATACTTCCTACCATTCTATTTTCAGAGGATACGGAAACGGCATCTTTAGTTTCATCTGCAAACGCTGAAGGTTCCGAGCCTGCTTTGGCAGCAAGAACGGTTCAAAGATTAGAATCTGAAGCAAGAGCTTCTTTTGTATCCAGCAAAGCGATCCACAGAAAGGAATCTCTGAACACACTGAATTCCGAACTGGAAAAACTTCAGAAAAAGTTCCATAAATCCAGATATCAGGCCTATCAAGATGAGTATTCCAAATATATGGCAGAAAACAAAGAGCGTTTGGAACTGTATGACAGAAAGCTGGCAGAAGTAGACAGTAAAATCACTCCGGACATGTCCGAAGAAGAAAAAGAACGCCTTTACAGCACTTTGAAAGAATATGAAGTTGCTCCTTTCGTATTTACGTACAAAAATGAAATCAATTTGGAAGATTTGCAGGCAAAGCTTTCTCCGGAATCTTTCGACCTTTTTGTAGAACTTTTCGGTGAATCTACAACCAGCTTAACTTCTGTGGCAGAAGATACAGACAACCTTCAGATCCTTTCGCACGACACCTTAAGAATGGGTGCTCAGACCATTGTTCTTGATGATGAGATTGAAAGCTATGCTGATGCTTTACTTGTTGTAAGAAACAATATCTCTGCTTCCATGGAGACGGCACTTCAAAACAGCCCTCTTCCGGAACAGCAGTATGCCAATATCGGCGGAGCTTCAATACCTCTTATTCAGAATACAGCCAGAACACCGATGGCATACAGCTTATATGCTCACAGTGCTTACGTAGTAGCAGGCAGCAGAGGATTTGTTAATTTTTCTTTTGAGGTTGAAGATGTTTCGTGGAGCGTTGCCAATGCTAAAATTACGGCTACAACAGATGCTGCCGGAACTTTCGAAGAAAATTACAGCAATATTTCTGTAGTTGATAATAAAATTACCTTACCTGCGGCTTTGGTAAACAGATTCAGAACCAGCTTTAGTTTCAAAATAGAAATTATTTTTGATAACGGAAGCCAGGCCTATGGAGAAATTGCCACACAATATCTGAAAGAAGACTTAAATCTTACCGGAATGCTGACTTTAAAACGTGCAGCAGTTGAAAACCCAGGTACACCTGAACCAGGTACAACCCAAAAACGTAAAAACTTCGGGATCAAAAGATTGGGAGTAGCAGATTATATGAAGGTCGTGCAAAGTGTTCACGCTTATGTTCCGGGAGAGGTTTCCAATATTGAGAACGTTATGGCAAGCGAACTGAGACATAAGTCTTCCGTTTCCAGAGAGTACTCTGAAATTACGGATACAACTTCCAAATCTCAGGAAACAGAGAAGATGTCAGACACTTCCAAAACTTCCAGAACGGATATGCAGACCGAAGTTGCGAAAGAAATTGAAAAGCAGCAGAGTATTTCTGCCTACACAAGATTCAGCTATGGAAATGACAGTGCCATGAAGTTTGAAATCGGAGCAGATTATGCCAATAACTCAGCACAGCACGACAGTACAAGACAAGCCGTAATGAAATCTCAGGAAATTACAGAAAGAGCAATGGAAAGAGTTCTTACTAAAATTTCAGAAGAAAGAGTTCAGAAAATCATCAAGGAATATACGGAAACCAATGTTCATGAATATGATAACAGAGGAAAGGTAACCAACACTGATAATGCTGAAGCTGCACAGCCTAAACACATTACCGGAGTTTACAGATGGATCGACAAGAAAATGAAAAACCAGATCTACAACTATGGTAAGCGTACGATGTTTGAATTTATGGTTCCTGAACCTTCAAGATTACACCGTCTGGCTCTTACTGTTGCCAAAGCTCAGGTACTTAAAGCTCCTGTAGATCCAAGAAAAGCACCGGAACCATGGTTAATGGCAGATCCAAAATCTGCAACGATTGTACAGATCCAGCATTGGGCTCAGGAATACGGAGTAACTTTAGAGGCATTCCCGGAAGCAACCAAACAAGTAATTCATACTGCTTCCAGCGTTCCTCAGACAAATGATGATTTTGGAATTGACTATACACAGTTTACCATCCCGGACAATTATGCCGGAAAAAATGCAAGCTTTGCCTGCAGATCAACCAGAAACAGAGGTGGTGGATGGTCAGGGTCACGTTATTCTGAAGTGATGTTCTCTAACTTAAAAGGAGATATGATTGGCCGTTCTGAACGTGGTGGAGACCTTAATTTTGACGACGGGTCATCTGGTTTCAATATCACAGGTAATGTATCTTTTCAGGTGAAGGGCCACAACGTAAGAAGTTATACCATCAAAGTTGTTGTGAACTGTGAGCTGAGCGATGCCTTTATCAACAAGTGGAAAACAGACAGTTTTAATGATATTATTAAAGCCTATGAAGCTGCTTATGCCAAATTCCAGGAAGATCAGGCAAGGCTGGATGCAGAGCAAAAAGAAAAAGAAGCTCAGCTTAAAGAAAGACAGGATACTTTCTACCGTTATATGGAACATGATGTCTTAAAGCACAACTGTATCGCTTATTTATTACAGGATTACCTTTATACATTAGGTCAGGAAACAACCAATGGTGCTGATGAGAAAACAACCATGGATAATTTCCAGGTATACCTGAATGAAAATCTGGACAGATATACAGCCCTTGCCAAGTTCATGGAGCAGGCATTTGAATGGGAAATCATGGATTACACCTTCTATCCTTACTATTGGGCCAACCGTAAGAGCTGGCAGGAATTCTATATCAGCGAAAGTATGGACCCATTGTTCAGAAGTTTCCTACAGGCAGGTATGGCAAGGATTATCGTTACCGTAAAACCAGGTTTCGAAGCAGCTGTTCAGTTCTTCCTTGAAACAGGATTGATCTGGAATGGCGGTTCTGTTCCGGTAATCGGAGATCCAATGTACATGAGTATCGTGGACGAAATGAGACAGCCAACCGGAGAGCCTCAGGGTAAATACTGGATTACCAGAATCCCTACTACCCTAACGATCCTTCAGGATAAATCTACAGGACTTCCGGTAAATCAGCCATTACCGATTTTCCCTGAAAATGCCCCTGAGAATTGTGAAAACCCATCAGAACTGGAGTTTGAAACAAGTTTCAGATTAGATGAAGATGCACAGTTACAGCATGGAGAAAAAGACACCAGCACTTTAGGCTAATATTTATTCAACAAAATGGCGGTTAATCCGCCATTTTATTTCTCATAACATTAAAAACTAAAAAGATGAGCACAATAAAAGCATTAAAAGTTCCAAAAATACAGGATATTTCCTCTCCATCTCAAATCATAAAAGCAATTCCTCCGCTAGGGCTACCCCCAAAAAAAACTGGTAAATATTCAGAAGATTTTTATGGATTAGAAAGAAATGAAAAAATTGATTTTTCTAAGATAGTTAAATACTTGAAGACTGGCACAGAAGAACCTTTAGACTGGACTAACTTTATTGCCCCAACAAAAATAATTAATGAAAGTGTTGTAATTGGTACAGATGGTGTGGTTGATGTAAAGAGAAAAGTTAATGAGACAATTCCTTTTTCTTATATCAACTCTTATAAACAGAAAATTACAACATCGATTAGCTGTGGTATCAATAGAAAAATAGATAATATTGACAGTACAATATCAATATCTTTTCAAATTGACAGCAACCAAGAACAAATTAAGTGTAAGGCAGCATACTTTTATAAAAATACAGAACATTATCGGAATTCTGTACAGTCAACAACTTCAGAAAATGCATTTAGCATTAATGATAAATATGTTGGCATTATGTTTTTCAGTGAAAACATTACGGATATATATTACTTAATCAAAGAGATCCAAGGAGATACCCCTGAATGGTTTCAACAATTAATTAACAACAAATATATTCCATTAATTGAAAGGACTACAGATATTAAACAACTTATTTGGTTATATGAAAACGCCCCTGATTTCACATTATCCAGCTTAAAACCTGAAGTCTTATGGAAAAACATTTGTTCTTTTTACAGCTATGATGTAAACGGTTTTTTCAGCTTTGTAAGAGATGCCAGTCCTGCGTTAATGAAAGCATTATTTGCATTTAACACTCCTCAACGAATCTCATTTTTGATGCAACAATTCAATAAAAACCAAAGTTTTGTAGTTAACCTCTATCATGCTTTGGATGATGAGATAGCTTTTATGGGCCAGGAGGTTCCTTGTAGAATGGCCTTTATAAGTATCATTAATTCATTCTCTCATATCGCAAAAGATAATTTCACTTTTACTAATCATCTTTTTTCAGTTGGAAAAAAATCTTTTGTAAGTCTGGAAAAAATAGAGTCCAATCTAAAAGAGGATAAAAACAAATACTATGTTCAACAAAAATATATTACAGACGAACAATTAATAGATACCGGAAGTGTTATCATGGATATTGGTAGTAATACCATTACAACAAGAGCAATAAAACTAAATCCACTTGATATTGTTATTGTTATAGAAGAAGAAACTCAAAGTCTCTTATTTGTACCTGCATTGTTTCTCTATGATAAACAGCATCAGAAAAACATGGAAGGACTGGCCAGTGCAATCAGAATTGGAATAAACATGCTGGCGATTGCATTAGCTGTAGAAACCCTTGGAACAAGTTTATTAGCTGCTGAAGGAGCCAGCTCTATTACATTTTGGGGAATGTTAGTAGCTGTAGACGGAGCCATCGCCTTAGGAGATTTGGGAATTCAATTAGCCAAAGATAACCTAACGAAAGAATTTCTGGATATATGGGAGAAAATTTATAAAACAGCAGGTTATGCAACAGCTACAACAGCCGTAGTACAACAATTATACAAAATAGGGGGAAAGATATTAGCCGAAGAAACCAGAGCAGAAGTAAAGAATTTTGTAATGAGCTGCATGGTAAAAGTAATGCTTGAAAGAGAAATTTCTAACTTTACCAAAAATACATTTAAGGTACTCCTGACAAACAAGGAATTAATAGATGCAACAAGAGGTCTTGTAAACGAAGCTAAATCAAAAATGCTAAATAAATATGGCATGTTCCTTATAGAAGGACAGTTCAAGACTCAAAGAATTGTAAAAAATAAGGTTGTAGAAGAAGTTAATAACGAGATTGCTATAGTATATAAAGGTGAAATAATTACAAGAGCTCAAAAATCCGAGTTTTATAAAGAGGCCAACAAGCTGTTGAAGCACCTTAATAACCCAAAGGAATTTATTAAAGCAGCTGAAGAACTTCTTACATATGGTAAAATATATCCTACAAGTAATTTAAAAGATTTACTTACTGAAGCAGAAGCTTATAATAAATATGGGGATTGGGGTAGAAGCCTCGTAGAAAAGGTGAATATAGATGCTGCCAAAATTCTTTCTACTTTCGATGCTGGTGTTATTTTCGAAAAAACAATGATAAGTGGTTTCATTTATGTAAAAAATGGAATAAGGTATATTTCAACTGAAACCAATTTTTTGAAAGCAGAAATAGGAAAAGGAAAAGGTGAAGTATATAAAAACTTCATTGATAATATCCACCCTACTCTTAAAATAAGGTTGGAAAAGCATATTGCCCGTTTAAAAATGAAAGGGGTTCCTGCTGAAGAAATTGACATATTAAGGGCTGGTGCAATGGGGTCTCATGGAGAGATCAGAGCATTAGATAGGCTGTTAACTACTATTGATCCTGAAGGAAAACTGGGAGAAGCAGTCTTTCATGATATTATCGGATACAACAGATATTTAAGAATTGCCGATAAATTACAACCTCCATGTGTCCATTGTTATTATTTAACCTCAGGAATTAGATTCATGGGATTTTAATAAATTTGTTTAATACATTAATCGAATAATCATGGCATTAAAAATAAAAGAAAGCGAGTTAACATGTAACCGTTTAGACGGCGGAGGAGTTCCTATATATTATCACAATGGCAGCCCTTTTACAGGTATTGTTTTACGATACTATGACACTGGCGAGCTTTTTTGCGAAGAGGAATATAAAGATGGCTATCAGGAAGGATGGTTCAGATCTTATCATAAAAACGGTAAAAAATACACAGAATACAAAGCCCATAACAACGTAGAATACGACGGCACTTATAAAAAATGGGATGAAAATGGTAATTTGACGGCATCCTTCTAATAAAAATAGAATAAATAAAAAATAAAACACGACACGTTTTGTCGCATGAACCGCATATATTTGTCTTATAAAACTTTACCATGAATGCAGCGTTGCTGCACCCTAAAAAATAGAGAAATGAAGAAAGATTTTTATCTGACAAGATATGCCTTAATTATTAAAAGATTAGAAAGTTCTCCGGCTACCTATTCACAGCTGGAGGACTATCTTTTAAACTCTTTTGAATTCCAGGATGCGGGAATCAAGAGCTACTCTATCCGTACCCTGCAGAGGGATATCCGGGAGATTTCCGATCTTTTTAACCTCTCTATTCACAACAAAAAAAAGGGTGACAACCGGTATTATATCGAGAGCCGCCCGATTATGGAAGTAGATGAATACAATCAAAAACTTCTTGAATCTTTCCAGGTAAGCAACGCCCTGAATCTTCATCCGGACTTTTCAGATTTTATCTTTTTTGAAAGCCGCAAACCAACCGGTGTGGAACATTTTTATGACCTGTTCTTTGCGATCAGAAATAAAAGAGTTGTGAGTTTTGAACACTACAATTACAAGAACAAACTGATGACCTCCAGAAAAGTGCATCCTTTGGCTTTAAAAGAATCTAAAGACCGATGGTATCTTATTGCTATTGATACCAAAGACAAAGTTTTAAAATCATTCGGGCTTGACAGGATCAATTATCTTGATGTGGCTAAAAATCAGTTCAGGGAAAAATACAAATACAACTTCAGAGAGCACTTTAAAAATGCATTCGGAGTGATGAACCTGACAGAACAGAATCCGCAGAACATTGTATTGAAATGCAGCCGCCATCAGGGAGAGTACATCAGAAGTTTCCCACTTCATCAGTCACAGAAAGAAACCAAAGAAACGCCGGAAGAGATCTATTTTGAGTTCTTCCTCCACCCTACTTATGATTTCATGCAGGAAATTCTTTCTTACGGAAAAGAAGTAACCGTTCTGGAACCGAAAACCTTAGTTGAAGAGATCCGCAATCATTTACAGGAATCTTTGAACCGTTATCTTGAAAGCTGATCATCAGGAATATATTTCATATTTTTTGTTATATTTACATAAATATACCCTTATTGAAAACTTTATTCATTGGCATCAGCTGCTTTATCTCTTCCTTTTTTCTCGCACAGCAGAAAGAAGAGTTCAGGCTTGTAAAGAGTTATTATAACCAGCACAGAAATATGCTGAATAAAGAGTTTAAAAAGAAATTTGATGCAGAATCCAATACGGTAAAAAAAGCTGCGATAAAGGGAGACTTCCTTTTCTTCATGAAAAAAATGGATAGCATTGAAAACAATGCTCTGATCGGAGCTTTATTAAAAGTCAGGAATCTGGAGGACCTTCAAACCATCAAAAATCCCAGGCTCACCTCATCTGAAAAGTTTGCAGATGCTGAAAAGATTGCGGATTATCCCGGAGGTATCAATTCTTTAAGGCAGGAAGTCGCCAATCTGCTGTATGTTGACGGAGTATATTCTAAAGAGAAGATGATAAAAACGGATGTGGATTTTATTGTTGAAAAAGATGGAACAGTCAGCAATGTTCATGCACAGGGAGATAATTTTACCTTTAACAGACAGGCAGAAATTGCTTTATATTCTCTGGTGGAAAAATTTTCCCCGGCAATGCTGAAGGGCGACCCTACTATTTACCGCTTTAAACTTCCTTTAACTTTAACGATAACAGATTAATGTTTACCGACGAATATTATATGAAAATGGCGCTGCAGGAGGCAGAGGCCGCTTTAGAAAAAGATGAGGTCCCTATCGGATGTGTAGTGGTTTCCAACAACCGGATTATTGCAAGGGCCCATAATCTTACTGAAACACTGAACGATGTGACTGCCCATGCAGAAATGCAGGCCATCACCTCTGCTGCCAACTTTCTGGGAGGGAAATACCTGAAAGACTGTACGCTTTACGTAACGATGGAACCGTGTGTGATGTGCTCAGGAGCGCTTTCCTGGTCTCAGATTTCCAAGGTTGTTATTGGAGCGCGTGATGAGCAGAGAGGTTTTATCAACAAACATCTTTCTCTCCACCCTAAAACAGAAGTTATTACGGGAATCATGGAGACGGAATGCTCTTCTATTGTTAAAGAATTTTTTAAAAGTAAAAGATAATTAAAAACAAAAGCCGGAGGATAGTGATATTCTCCGGCTTTCAATTTTATAATAGTAAGACAATCTCTTTAGTCTTTTAAGATACAATATCTCACCAGATCAAAATATTCTCCGTCCTTTTTCACTTCTTTTATCAGAACAGCCTCCTGCTCCATTCCTACTTTCTCCATAATTCTTCCGGAAGCAGGATTGTGAGGAAAATGAGTAGCAAAAATTTTATTCAGCTTCAATTCATTAAAGCCAAAATCTATTATTGCTTTTGCAGCCTCGGTTACATACCCTTTGTTCCAGTAAGGAATTCCTATCCAGTAGCCAAGTTCAGCTTTGTCATCATCTCTGTCATGCAGCCCGATAGCTCCTATGATCTGATCCTCTTTATTCCGGATAGCAAACGTATACCCTGTATTATTTTCAAAAGCTTCTTTTGACATTTTCACCCAGGATCTGGCATCATTTTCCACGTATGGATAAGGAATATTGGAAGTAAGATCAGAAAAAATCCTATGCTGAAGAAGTTCAACGATAAAAGGAATATCCTTTTCTTCCAGCTGTGAAAGGATCAGTCTTTCGGTTTGTAGTACGGGAAATTTTTCCATTATATTAATTGTAAGATTGAGGAACTAAAGTATCAGCTGGATCCAACCTCAACCTTAATCATTTAATTTATAAATCTTTTCCGAGGAAATACAGACCTTTCAACGTATGAAGCCTGTCCATCACATGGATCTTATCCGTAAGGGGTTTGTAAACATGGGAAACACCTCCCGTTGCTACTACAAAACAATCGTCATTCACTTCTTCGTTGATACGGCTGACAAAGCCTTCTACCATTCCAAGAAAGCCATATACCATACCACTCTGCATACAGGTTACCGTATCCAGTCCCAAAACAGATTTGGGTTTCTTCAGTTCGATATCCGGGAGCTGTGCAGTCTGGTTGATCAGCGAATTCAGAGACGTAACAATTCCCGGTGCAATAATTACCCCTAAAGTTTCTCCTGTTTCAGCTACACAGCTTGCTGTAAGGGCTGTTCCGAAATCTATGACAATTTTCTTTCTGTTCGGGTACAGATTGTGTGCAGCTACAAGGTTGGCATAGATATCTGTTCCCATCTGCTTAGATTTTGCTTGTACTCCGGAAGGAGTATTTCTGTCAACAATCACAGGATTTGTTCCATGAATTTTTTTGATCCCTGAGCTCATTACTTTGGTAAGCTGAGGTACTACGGATCCGATAATTACCTTATCAATCTCTTTCGGATCAATTTTATAGGTTTGATAGAGCATCAGCATCTGTACATAAAGTTCATCTGCTGTTCTGTAAGGTTTTGTATTGATGACCCACGAAATATCACAATTATCGCCATTGAAAAGACCAAATCTGATATTGCTGTTTCCTACGTTTATTACGATTGAATTCATTGACATATTTTTCAGAAGAAATTCATTATGTATAATTGAAATTCCTACTAGAGTTTGAGGGACTAAATTTAATCATTTTTATAAAAACTACCCCCAATCTCCCATAAATTACAATGAACTTAATAATATCATTCATAGAATTCTCGGGGATCCGAAACAAACCTGTTTATAATCTGCACAACTCATTAGGAAGTTACAAATACTAGTGTTTTAGTCTTCCTGAGACTTCGGGAGGTTTAAAACAAGCTTGGGGGAGACTTCCGGAGATATCCGAAATGTTCCTGCAAGCTGCGGGAAACCAAATGAGGTTTCCAAAAATCTCTCGAAGGTCTGTTTGTAGCAAGACGAGATACATTTTAATTACTATGAGACACTTTGCTATCCACAGCATTCGTGGGCTTAAAAATATTTTAAAAAGTGTATTGTTAATTGATCAAAAAAAATTATTCTTGTAATAAGAATTTAAAAACACAAAAATGTATAGAAATTCAAAAGTGATAATATATTTTTTATTTCTGCTAATTGGCTTTAGTATGAAGGCACAGTCAAATTATACATTTGATTATAAATTTCTAATAAAAAGCAGTCTTAGCCCAATAAATCACAATTCCTCATAAGCTCTGAAAATCAAAACCATATCATGTATCAATATCAAGACAAAACAGCAAAGATATTTGATAATGAAAATAATAAATTTATAGAACTTCATCACAAAACAGAGTTTGACAAGAATATTTATCAATTCATTTCATCTCAAAAACTTACTGGAAGTCATTTTATAATTGATAATATTACCGTTGAAAAAATCGGAGAAAATAAATATTTAATAAAATGTTTCCGCAGTTTTGAAAATATTAAACAAGTGATTAAAATAACTGTAAAGTTAAAACCTTGGGATAAGGATTTAATCCGATTTTATTATTCAGACTTGGGTGGTGATGTTGATAAAAGACTTATCTCAAGTTTAAAAGAAAAACTGAATGGAAATTATCATTACATTATAGAAAGTCATACTATAGATTATAAAAATGGATTTAAGATGACTAATTCAATAAAAGAGATAGAGAAAATTAAATTGCAAATAGCACTTCAAAATTAGAACAAAAGTGCAGAATATGCTATAGTCAAAACAAAAAGAGCTATCTCAAAATGAAACAGCTCTTTTTTATTGATTATTTTACTTCAACAAAATTATTTTCCATATTCACATCAGCAATTCTCTGGCTGAAATCGATTCCCAGGACAGACAATTGAGATTTTGTGTAAGGAATAGTAAGGGTATATTCTTTCTGAGTCCATGGCCAGTAAGGCATTGTTTTAAACTCACCATAGATATCTTTTTCTTTCCATGTATGGGTCATATTCATCGGAATCTGATAGGTAACGACTTTCTTATCGGTCGTCATCACACCAAAATCAATCGGCATCGGAACCTGGCCATTATTAACCAGGGTAATGGTGGTAGATTTCGCATCATACTTTACATCCTTAATTCCGTAATCGATAGTTTTTGTCGTATTGATCCAGTAATTATGGAACCATTTCAGATCCATCCCTGAAACTTTCTGTGCAATGTGAAGGAAATCCCTGTCTGAAGGATGCTTCATACTCCACAGGTCATAATATTGCTTTAAGGTTTCGGCAAGATTCTGCTCTCCCATAATATATCCAAGCTGCACCAGATACAATTCACCTTTTACATAGGATGCATAAGTGTAAGACGTTCCGTTATCATGATGATCTCCCAACCAAACGGCAGGTTCTTCAATTCCTTTTTTAACGAAGTTTCTGTAGGCATCCAATCTTTCAACAAAAGGATTCGGAAGATCTTCAGGGAATAACTGATACATGGTATAGCCTTCCGCATAGCTTGTAAAGCCTTCATCCATCCACGGACGTACAGATTCGTTAGTGGCAAGCATCTGCTGATACCATGAGTGAGCTCCCTCATGAGCCATTAATCCCATCAAATCTTTAACACTTTTAGCTTCCCCTAAAATCATAGTACACATCCCGTATTCCATTCCGCCGTCTCCTCCCTGGATAAATGCATAGGTAGGATATACATATTTCCCGAAGTGAGCATTCATGATCTGGAAATATTTCGTGATATAAGGCTGAGATTCACCCCATGCTTTCGTTTTATCATTTTTCTGATACACCAGGTATACTTTCGGGCCTTCCGGAACATTGAAGCTTTCTACAGAATAATCTCTGTCTGCACTCCATGCGAAATCAAGGATATTTTTTGCGGTCCATTTCCAGACCACTTTTTTGTCTTTTTCTGTTTTTATTTTGGCATTGGCATCGTAGCCTTTTACTTCTGTTGGATTTTCCAGAATTCCTCCTGCTCCTACGACATAATCTTTGTTGATTTTAATGGTAACATCAAAATCGGAGAAAGGTGCATGAAATTCTCTTCCCAGATAATCGAAAGTGGCCCAGCCATCATAATCGTATTCAGCAATTTTCGGATACCACTGCGTCATGGTCATGTCTACTCCTTCTCTGTTGTTTCTTCCGCTTCTTCTGATCTGCATAGGAATCACAGCATCCCAATCCATTGTAAAGGTAGTCGTAGAATTAGGTTTGATAGGTTCTGCCAGATACACTTTCATAATGGTTTCCTGAACTTCAAACTTAAGGTCTTTCCCGTTTTGCTTAATCCAGTGGATATTCTGAGCTCCTTCCTGATCTTTTGGAATGGAAGCGAGTCTTGAAATACCATCTTTCTGCAGTCTCCCGTCCCCATTTTTTCCCTGGGAAGCCACTCTCTGATCCATCATGGAATTAGGTTTGAAAGCATTCCAGTATAAGTGGAAATAAACCACATTCAGCTCATCGGGTGAATTATTGGTGTATTCTAAAGTTTGTTTTCCCTGATAGGTAAATTTTTCAGCATTGACATCAATATCCATCTTGTACTTCGCAGCCTGCTGATAATAAGCTCCTTGCTGAGCCTGAAATTGTGAAATGATAAACGCAAAAATGATTGCAGCCGATTTTCTCATTTAAAATTTTATTTTTTCTAAAGGTAGGTAATTTATATAAGAACCTCAAATAGGAGTTATCCCGAGGTTTTATTCTGTTTATTATGGTTTTAGATGGATATTAATCTGAATTGTTAAATTCTTTTTTGAGCTTTCTTTCAATAATCCGATTTACAGTTTTTAAAAGTTGCTTCTCCTATTTTCATATGTTTTTAATATTTTTTTGATTAAAGTAATCTGTCCCAGATGATAATAGCTGTGTTCAATCATTCCATCGATATTTCTTCGGTAAGTTCCATATTTTTCATCAACGAAAACCTCATCCAGTTGGGAATCCGGCATCTGTTCCAATAATGTGGCAAACTTTTCAGAATCCGTCCAGAGTTTACTCAGCAAGTCTTCCCATTGTTGCTGAGATTCTATGGGAGGAAGATCAAAACTGAATTTGTCTTTAATCTCAAGAGCTCCTCCTTCAAAGACATTGATAATACCTGCAATATAATAATCGATGTGAAAAGTAAGCATCGCAATGGTATTCAAAGTATCTACTTTTGTTACCGCCTGTTCCCAGGTCACCTCTGAAAGCTGATCTTTAAAATTGGTATTGGCGATCCAGAAACCATCCAGCAAAACTTCTCTGAATCTTTTGGCGAGTTGTGAAACTGAACTCATGAATATATATTTATGTTTCCTAAAGATAGGTTTTTATTTAAACACAAATTTCACCAATGAAAACCACTATTTTAAACACAATAAAATAGTGCAATTTGTGAAATAAATTCGTGATATTTGTGTTTAACTAATTACAAAAAAACCTCAAATACAAAAGTATCTGAGGTTGATATTATAATGATTGAATTACAATTATTTTTTAGCCGAAGCTTCTTTCTTACCGCTTCTTAAAATCTTTTCAAGGATTCTTAAAGTGATCAGATACGTTGGTTTTACTCCTGTAAGACCCAGGCCTCCTGAAGACAGTGTGCTTCCCGTTTCCAACGGATTATCCGATGCATAATAAGCATACATGACAAACAAATCCGGTGAAATATGGTGTCTGATCTTGGATGCTACCTGAATAGCTTTCTGGTAGTGTGCTCCTTCCATTTCAAGACCAATAGCTTTCCATGAAGTATTCATAAAATAGGAAAGGATATCTTTATTCTGGAGAGAGGTTCCCAGCACCGTAATCATTGGTCCTTCAAAAGCTTTTAATTCATCATCTTTAAAATCTTCCAGTTTTAAGGCATTTTCAAAAGGATAGTTATCTGCAGTTCCTTCGAAAATATGAGAAGTAGGGATCATGATATCACCTTTCGCTCCGGTAAGAATACCTGCTTTACCCATGATGGAAACGGATTTTACATGCATCATGTATACTTCTCCTTTATGTTCAAAAGGTCTCAGCAATTCGTCCATTACTTCGAAAGCCTGCTCTCCGAAGGCATAGTCAAAAACCATTACTACATCATCACTTGAGAACTTGATGTCTGCAAATGGTGTATTTTTCAGATCTGTTTTGCTGAGGTCTATAATCTGAACGTCAATATTACTTCCACTCTTGTCAGCAATATGAATCATCCCTTCCTCCAAAGCATATTTTAAAACTTTATCACGAAGTTCTTTCTTATTGGAGATCTCTTCGTACAGTTTATAATCTACCTCGTGGTGCTGCTTCTTTTTAAGGGCATTATTGGCATACAGCATATTTTTCACCGAGTGCATATTGGCTGAAATAATGTGTAAAGGACGCATATGAAGATTGTTTTCAAATAAAACTTCCTTCACTTTGTTTGCCCATTTTTCTCCAAAATAATGGTGCCCTACTCTTTCTTTCAATATAGAACTGAAATGAATTTCTCTTTCTCTGCTACCTTTTGCATCATCAAGACTTACTTTTCCTAAGTTGTAAATGATTTTGAACAGACGGTCAGGATTATGATCGTCACCAAAAGTATTATAAGCTCTTAAAGTTTCATCAAAAGATCTTCCTATTAAAGAAGAAAGATGAATAAGTGCCACTTCTTTTTCTTTTCTGCTGAATTTCTTTTCTCCCTTCACTACTTCTTCAATAATTTTGAAGGCACGTGTCGGTTTCCAGTTTTCATCCTGGATGAATGCCAGATTACGGATTTTATCAGCTTCTATAAACAGGAAGGTAAGGTGGGTAAGAATGTCATAAATTTCAGAACGGCCCAAAAGAACCTCAATATTCATCTGGTGTTCGTCTATTCTATAACAGTTTCTTCTTCTTTTCTTGGGAACAATAGGTTCGAAACTTCCTTTATCAAACCCTTCATCAGATGTAAGATGAATAAAAGCACATTCTTCAATTCCTTCCGGAAGTCTGTCCAGTACATACATCAAACCGTCCAATTCCAATTTGCTTGGAATATTCATAGTTCCATAAATTTCCGGATTGATGGTCTTTAACAAACTTCTGATACTTTCTCCTGAAACTCCGCCCGGCTTGAAAAATCCTCTATAAAATAAGTGTCTCATAGAGATGTATAGTCTTTCAATAGCCTCTGTTGTTTCTCTTGCTCTAGAATTTGTCATAAAATAAATTTCACACAAATATACAAAATCTTTGCCCACTTTATTTTAACTGTCTTTTAACAAGTCGTTTAATCCCATCGTATTATTTTAATTTGCACAATATATAGTATATTTACATTAACATCTATAAAACAGGCGTGAATTCTCACATCCTAAATTTTAAATCACAAAACAACCCTCTTAAAAAACACTAAACACTTGTTTAGATTATATAAATTTTCAAAGCACCCCTAAAATTTTTAGGGGTAAAATGTTTTCAATTCATTTTTTTTGTAAATTTGCGCTGTAAAAAATCAACCCAATTATGTCAACCTTAAGATTCAAAGCATTAGAAACCCTTCCATTTAAGGATTTCAGAAAAGACAACTCTGTTGAGATCCCTGCGAAATTATCAGAGCTATTCTGTAAAAATGTTTTCTCAGAAGAAACCATGAGAGAATATTTAACAAAAGAAGCATTCGGTTCTATCATGGATGCGATTAAAAAAGGAACTAAAATCCAGAGACATATTGCAGATCAGGTAGCTGTAGCGATGAAAGACTGGGCAATGAGCAAAGGTGTAACACACTATACGCACTGGTTTCAGCCTTTGACGGGTACTACTGCAGAAAAGCACGATTCTTTCTTCACTCCAATCGAAGGAGGTAGAGCCATCGAAAGATTCAGCGGAAACATGCTTATCCAGCAGGAGCCGGACGCATCGTCTTTCCCTAACGGAGGTATCAGAAATACTTTTGAAGCAAGAGGTTATACAGCTTGGGATCCTACATCTCCGGCATTCATTATGGGAACTACATTATGTATTCCTTCTATCTTCATTTCTTATACAGGAGAAACGTTAGATTATAAAGCTCCTCTTTTAAGAGCTTTGAACGCTGTGGATGAAGCTGCAACGAATGTAATGCAGTATTTTGACAAAAATGTAACAAAGGTAACTCCTACTTTGGGTTGGGAGCAGGAATATTTCCTTGTTGATTCAGCATTATACCAATCACGTCCGGACCTTGTATTAACAGGTAAAACATTATTAGGACATTCTCCGGCAAAAGGACAGCAGCTGGATGACCATTATTTCGGTTCTATTCCGACAAGAGTAATGAACTTCATGAAAGAGCTGGAAATCGAATGTATGAAATTGGGTATCCCTGCAACAACAAGACATAACGAGGTTGCCCCTAACCAGTTCGAGCTTGCACCAATGTTTGAAGAAGTTAACGTTGCTGTAGACCACAACTCTTTGTTGATGGACATCATGGCAAGAGTAGCACACAAACACCACTTCCATATTCTTTTCCACGAAAAACCATTCGCAGGAGTAAACGGAAGCGGAAAACACAACAACTGGTCTTTAGCAACAGATACTGGTGAAAACCTGTTAAGCCCTGGAAAAAATCCAAAGAAAAACTTACAGTTCTTGACATTCTTTGTTAACACCATTAAAGCGGTTCACGAATATGCAGATCTTCTAAGAGCAAGTATCGCTTCTGCAAGTAATGACCACAGGCTTGGTGCCAACGAAGCGCCGCCGGCAATTATTTCCGTATTCATCGGAAGCCAGCTGTTCAGTGTATTGGAAGAACTTGAAAAAGTAACCAACGGAAAACTATCTCCGGAAGAGAAAACAGAATTAAAATTAAATGTAGTTGGTAAGATTCCTGAAATCCTGCTGGATAACACAGACAGAAACAGAACTTCACCATTTGCATTTACAGGAAATAAATTTGAGATCAGAGCGGTAGGTTCTTCTGCAAACTGTGCAGAGTCTATGACCGTAATGAACACGATTGCAGCTAAACAGCTTAATGATTTCAAGAAAGAAGTGGATGCTTTAATTGAAACCGGTCTTAAGAAAGACGAAGCGATCTTTAATGTATTGAGAGAATACATCAAGCAGTGTAAAAACATTATGTTTGAAGGTGACGGATATTCTGATGACTGGGCGAAAGAGGCTAAGAAAAGAGGATTGAACAACCTTAAGACGACTCCTGAAGCTTTAAAACAGGAAATGGACAAGAAATTCCTAGAC
Organism: Chryseobacterium sp. NRRL B-14798; assembly: GCF_050470705.1. Lineage (NCBI taxonomy): Bacteria > Pseudomonadati > Bacteroidota > Flavobacteriia > Flavobacteriales > Weeksellaceae > Chryseobacterium > Chryseobacterium sp. NRRL B-14798. Next base: position 5,013,394 of record NZ_JBFLUL010000005.1, read on the forward strand.
CTTTATGAAGAGATGGGAATTTTCAACCACAGAGAAGTTGAAGCGAGAAACGAGATTAAATTAGAGAAATACTCTACTGTAATTGATATTGAAGCAAGAGTGCTAAGTGATATCGCCAGAAATCACATCATTCCATCTGCATTAAATTATCAGAACAGATTAATTGAAAACGTAAAAGGTCTTAAAGATATCTTTGGTGATAAAGAATTTAAAACGCTGGCAAAAGAGCAAATGAGTTTAATTACAAGCATTTCTGAAAATGTTTCTAAAATCAAGCTTGGTGTTGAAGATCTTATCAAAGCCAGAGAGGCTGCAAAAACCATATCAGACAGCCAAAAACAGGCAGAAAACTATTGTAACAAAGTAAAACCATTATTTGATCCTATCAGAGAAGCTTCTGATGCTTTGGAAATGATGGTGGATGATGAGCTTTGGCCAATGACAAAATACAGAGAAATGTTGTTTACCAAATAACACCTGTAAAGTTCCATATTAGTTTAAATTCCCCGGAAAACCGGGGAATTTTTTTGTTTTTTTAACAGCACTGAAAATTAAGACTTTGAATCACAAAACGTGATATATAGAAGAAAATCGAAGAAGTTTGTTAAAGAATCTTAATAAAAAAAACCGCACACTTACCAAAAACAGGCTGTTGCGGTTTATTTTTCTTTAACATATGTAAATTATATGTTAAAATGTGTTAAAATAAGATCCTGACAATTATCATATCAGGGGTCTTTTGCTCGGAATCTCTACTTTTGTAATGCTTTTGAAAATAAATATTCCTTTTTAACACGGATAATCAAATATATATGAAGAAAAGAGTTTTGTTTTATTTAGTTGCTTTAGTTACTACAGTTTCATTGCAATCGTGTGCTACAAATTATGTGGTTTCAAAACCAGCAACTTACACAAAAGAATACAAAACAGATGCCAAACTAGCTTCTATAGATAACAAAAAAATGGAGCAGGATAAGCAAAAACTTATCGACTCATTCCTTGCAGAAAAGGCGGCATCTATCGCTAGTGCTAAAAAAGCAGTTAAGAATTCTGAGATTGCAAAAGCAATCAAACATAATAAAACCATTGACGGTATCCTTGAAGAAGCTGAAACATACCTTGGAACTCCTTACAGATATGGAGGAACAACCAGAAACGGTATAGATTGTTCAGCTTTTGTTCTTTCTGTATTCGGAGCAGCAGCAGGTCTTAGTTTACCTAGAGTAGCAGCATCTCAGGCTCAGGAAGGTGAAAGAATTGAAAAAGGAGAGTTACAGAAGGGAGATTTGATTTTCTTTTCTCATGGAAGAAGAATTTCTCACGTTGGTATTGTAGAAAGTGTTTCTGAAGATGGTGAGATTAAATTCATCCACGCAGCAACATCAAAAGGAGTAATGATTTCTTCACTGAATGATTCTTATTGGGGACCTAAATTCAGATTCGCAAAAAGAGTGATCAACGAAGAAGGAGAGGCTTACAACAACTTAGCAGCAGCTACTCTTCCTACACCCGCAAATTTTTAATTTTATAAATAATTGATTTAAATAATGAAGCCATCAGAATCCTGATGGCTTTTTTATATACACTATTTCGACTAAATTCCAGCTAAGCCAGGTTAAATATCCAAGAAGGAAAAAAACGGGCTAAAACCCCTCTCCTATTATTTTAATATTGATAATTTATAAGCAAACAGAACTTAACCAAAGATATCAACTGTTCTTATCAATTTCAATATCCAGCTTATATAACAGTCCATGGATCTCAGAAAGCGAAAATCTGGCCTTTTTAAGCCTATTTAAAGCCGGATCTATCGAATAATTAACCGAAGTTCGGAAATCTGCTTTTTCCAGGTTTGTGCCGTCAAAAACAGCGCCCGACAGATCGCAGTTACTGAAGACTGCATTGGAAAGATCACACTCACTGAAATCTACCTCAATTAATTTTGAATTTTTGAAAACAGTTTTTTTAACGGATGTCTGATAAAAAACGGAATTGTTTAATGAACTTCCATCAAAAGTAAAGGATAATCCGAACGCATTGCAGTCATCAAACTGAAGTCCGAACATTTTACATTCTTTAAAGACAACCCGGTGAAATGCTGTTTTGATCAGTTTTACCATACTGAGACTGCATCCGATAAATTCACAGTCTGTAAAGCTGAAACCGGATAGGTTTCCGTATTCAAAATTACAGTTTCTGAACGTACAGTTTTCGTACTCACTTTTTTCTAAAGGAAGTTGCGTGAAATCTTTGCTCTCGAAATCTTCGTCTGAGAAATAGGATTGTTTCATACAAATTGTTGATGAAGTTGATTTTGAAGATGAATGATCAGCAGAACAATGATAAACTTCCATCATCCAGCTTCCAAACTCCCTCTTTTACACCAAACTGTTCTTATCAGAGTAATTAAGTTTAAAGAAAATAAAAGTCATCATAGAGAATGCCAGTAAAGAACTTCCTCCATAACTGAAATAAGGAAGCGGAATCCCAACTGTCGGGAAAAGCCCCATTACCATTCCCAGATTGATCGAAAAGTGCATCAACAGAATCGAGGCAAAGCAATATCCGAATACACGGTTAAAAGTTGATTTTTGCTGTTCAGAAAGATAATAGATTCTTCCTATGTATACCACATAAGCAAGCACCAGAATAGCACTTCCGATAAATCCCCACTCTTCCCCTACCGCGCAGAAAATATAGTCTGTCTGCTGCTCTGGCACAAATTTCCCCTGGGTTACAGACCCTTCACGGTAACCTTTTCCCCAAAGTCCGCCGGATCCGATCGCTGTTTTGGAATACAAAAGATTGTATCCGGAAGTATCTCTGAATGCCTTTTCCCCTTTGTAAAGAACCTCAATCCTTTCTCTCTGGTGCTTAGGCAGTTTTTCTAAAATATAAGGAGACCCGAAAGCCAGTCCGCACAATAAAAGAATAGAGCCCGCAATTCCTGAGATAGAAATTACATCCCATGACATTCTATGATAATTCATTGCTATCAGAACACCGGCAATCACTAAAACTGCAATCACAACATAAACAGGAGGAATAGCCAGTGAGATCAGGAAAACTCCGGCAAAAATAAATCCTATACCGAATAAAAGCCCGCTCAGTCCTTCTCTATATAAAGCAATGAAAAATGCAATAAATACAAGCATGGAGCCCACATCCGGAATAGCAAGAACCACTACTGCCGGAATACCAACGATGGCTAAAGTAGTCCATAAAGACTTTCTGTTTTTAAGATTAAAATCAGGTCCTGAAACATAATTAGCCAGCATTAAAGATGTTCCTATCTTGGCAAACTCCACGGGCTGCATGGTAAAACTTCCGAATTTATACCAGTTCTTCTGGCCAAGGATTTCTTTACCAAACGGAAAAAGCCCTATCAGCAGCAGCACACCGCCAATATAAATAATTCCTGCCATATTCTCGAAGAATTTACTTCTGCTGACAAAGATGATAAGCCCCACAAATAATGAGATACAGAAAAAGATCAACTGTTTCTCACCCAGTTTCTGGTCCACACTGTAAATATTTGCAATCGCGAAAATGCAAAGCAGGAAATACAGCCCAAGGCCAAGTTTATCTATTCCTTCTGTCCATTTCATTGCTTCGCAGTTTTTTTAGCCGTGTTATTTTTTTTAGTCTCTTCGTTTATTTTCTTTTGCAGCTTAGCCTTTTGCTGTTTTACCTGCTCCAGGCTATCTTTTATTCTTTTCTGTCTGATTGAGTCAGGTTTAGGATCAATATATAAGCCTTTACGTTTCAAATCAGCAATCCACTGCCTTTTGTATTCAGGCATGAAACTCGAGGTAATCATTTTTTTGTAAAGATGTTCTCTTTTCAGATCACCTGTAATATATTTTTCAGCAATCACGGTACAGGCTGGTCCTGCCCATGTAGCTCCAAATCCTGCATGTTCCATTACCGCTACTACAACAATTTTAGGTTTATCAGCAGGGGCAATCAATACAAAGATGGAATTATCTTTTCCTTGCGGAACCTGTGCGGTACCTGTTTTTGCCAGTTGGGTAAAATCATTGGATTTCAGTCCTCTTGCAGTTCCTCTTAAAACTACAGCTTCCATTCCTTTTAAAACAGGCTCAAAATGTTTTGGATCAACCAGAGTTTTGTGTTTCACTTTAAATCTTGGGTCAGGATTTGGCTTTCCATCAATTGCTTTTACGATATGAGGAGTATAATACCATCCTCTGTTAGCAATCGCCGCTACATAATTGGCCAGCTGAATAGGAGTTACCAGAACATCTCCCTGTCCCATTCCGTTATAAATGGCACCCGTAGACATTTCATCCCAGTTTTTAAAATCAGTTCTCTGGGAACCGCTTGCCTTCATGATCGCTTTAAATCTTCTCTCGTAAAAATCTCCTGAAGGTATTCTCCCCTTTGCCCCAACAGCAAAGTCATTATTCAAGAATTCTCCAACTCCGAAACTGCTCATGATTTTTTTCCACTCATCAACACCTTTTGAAGGGTTTCCCGGATATTTCTTGATAATGGCAATAAATGCGTAGGTGAAAAAACAGTTACTCGAAACCTGAATGGAAGGGATAAGCGGATCTGCTCCACCATGGCCTTTAATTCTTTTTCCTTTGTAGAAAAATCCGCCGCCACAAGGGAAGATCGTTTTCTCATCCATCACACCCATCTGCATAGCTGCTAAAGCAGTCAGCAGTTTGAAAGTGGATCCCGGAGGATATCCTGCCTGCAACGCACGGTCAAAAGTAGGTTTATTTTCATAAAGCGTATCTTTTGATAGGGCATATAGGTTTTTTGATTTATTAGGTCCTGTAAAAAGGTTCGGGTCAATGTCCGGTCCGGTTGCAGCGACTAAAACTTCTCCATTATTAGGATCTAACGCTACAATTGCACCATGTTTGTTGACCAGCATTTCTTCAGCTGTTCTCTGAAGATCATAATCAATGGTTAACGTAATATCTTTACCGGTAATCACATCTTTATCTAAAGAACCGTTCTTATAGGAACCAATATTTCGAAGCTTGATATCTTTCTGGATATATTTCACACCTTTTACCCCGCGAAGTTCTTTTTCGTAGGATTTTTCAACCCCTGTTTTTCCAATGAAATCTCCCGGTAAATAGTAGAGTGAATCTTTTTTAATATCTCTTTCATTTACCTCACTGGTATAACCAAGAAGGTTTCCGGATGTGGAAACTTCGTACTGACGCTGAGGTCTTGATACAATATTAAATGCTGGATACTTAAAAATAATTTCCTGAACTCTGGCAATATCTTCTCTGCTGAGGTCCTTAATGAAAGTCATCGGCGTCAGCTTTGAGTAATATTTTTCTTTTTTGATAACATTGATTTTATTGATAAAATCCTGTTTTGTAATTTTCATTAAACTACAAAAAGCCAGCGTATCAAAATCAGGCTTCATCAAAGCCTGGGTAAACGAAATTTCATAAGCAGGCTGGTTTCCCACCATGATTTTACCATTTCTGTCAAAAATTACCCCACGCTGTGGAATAACATATTCTGTTTTAATGGAGGTGTTGGCCGCATTCAGTGCATAGCGGTCTGTAAACAGCTGCAAATAGGCAAGTCTCGCCACAAAAATAAGGGCGATGATAACGAGAATGGAAAAAATTTTTAAATAACGTGTGTTCAAACTTTTTGTTTGATTTTAAATATTAATGCGTAGATGACTATAAAGATAAATGAAATTACACTTGTTACCAACACATTAAATAATATTTCAAAAAACCTGCTGAACTTAAAGAACTCGATATATTGTACTAAAAGCTGATGCAGGAAAATACTTGAAAATAAAAACAGCAAAAACTGCGCCCATTGAAGGGACTGAAATGAGAAAAAGTCTGTAGACGTATCTGTGGAAGTCCTGAAGATCAACGTTCTGAAATAGGCAATTAACGTTGTTGCAAATGCATTGATTCCCCACGAATAAAGAAAACCGTCAATAGACAATCCTATTAAAAAGCTCAATGCCAGGAATTGAAATTTGTTTCTGAAAAACGGATAGAACATGACAAATACAGGATATAATACCGGAGTATATTTCCCGAAAAGAGTAATCCTGTTCAATACAAATATCTGTAATGCAACAAGAAAGATCATGATCAATATATCGGTAAATAAAGTCCTGCTAATCATTTTCCTTTTTTATTACAGCCTGCATAGTGTCCTGAATCTTCTGCACTTCTGCTTTCTTAAGATTCTTCACTACATACACTTTATTCAACGCTCCCATTTTTTCACTCAGCTCTACGGAAATATCCCAGAAGCCGGTTTTATTATCTACAGAGTATCCTGCAATGGTACCAATGGTAACTCCCTTAGGAAAAATAGCAGATTTACCGTCTGTAACAACAGTATCGCCTACTTTCAGGGCTACATATTTCGGAATATCTGCCAGGTGCATTACCCTTGAGTTATCTCCATTCCATGTTAAAGTACCAAAATACCCTGAGTTTTTAAGTGCTGCATTAATTCTGATCTTGTTAACACTTAACACGGATTGAACCAATGCATAACTATCTGTAGAATTGATTACAATTCCCGCAATACCTCTCGGCGCCATTACTCCCATTTGAGGAAAGACACCGTCTCTGCGTCCGCGGTTGATTGTAAAGTAGTTGTTTCTTCTGTTGATACTGTTGAAAACAATCTCTCCATCAACAAAAGTATAGATCTGCCCTCCACCAATGGTATCATGAACTCTTTTAAAAACAGGATTCTTTGACCCGTCTTTTCCATAGAGCTCAGTCATAAGGGCTTTATTCTGAACCACAAGATCTTCATTGATCTGTTTTAGCTTCAGATAAGAAACTCCTTCGTCAATATATCCGGAAACCCAGGAATTGAACGCAGCCGTCTGGCCCGCAATCCAGGATCTCTGCATGGCATTTCTTGAGAATATCAAAACCAGAGCAATAATTTGCAGGAATATAAAGAAGACGAAAAGAGTATTCTTCGAAAATAATCTCAGCAAAAATCCCATTCAGATATAAAGTCGTAAAAAGTTAAAATTATTTAATTAAGAAATTGAACTTATCCATATTCTTAAGGGCAATACCTGTTCCGCGAACTACAGCTCTCAACGGATCTTCAGCAACAAATACCGGAAGACCGGTTTTTTTGTGAATTCTGTCCGCAAGACCTCTTAATAACGCTCCTCCTCCAGCTAGATAAATACCTGTTTTATAAATATCTGCAGCCAATTCCGGAGGGGTAAGAGATAATGTTTCCATTACAGCATCCTCGATTCTGATGATCGATTTGTCTAACGCACGTGCAATCTCTTTGTATCCAACCATAATTTCTTTAGGCTTACCTGTAATAAGGTCTCTACCCTGTACCGGGATATCTTCGATGTCTACATCAAGATCTTCTACTGCAGAACCTACTTCAATTTTGATTCTTTCAGCTGTTCTTTCCCCAATATAAAGGTTATGGTGAGTTCTTAAGTAATAAGCAATATCATTGGTAAATACGTCTCCTGCAATTTTCACAGATTTATCACATACAATACCTCCTAAAGCTACCACAGCAATTTCCGTAGTACCACCACCTATATCGATGATCATGTTACCTTCAGGTTTCTGTACGTCGATCCCAACTCCAATTGCAGCAGCCATTGGTTCGTAGATCAATCTTACTTCTTTTGCATTTACTTTCTGAGCAGAGTCTCTTACCGCTCTTTTTTCAACTTCAGTAATACCAGAAGGGATACAGATTACAATTCGTAATGCCGGTTGAATGAATTTACCTTTGATTCCAGGAATTTTCTTGATGAATTCCTTGATCATGTGCTCAGAAGCGTGGAAATCAGCAATAACCCCATCTTTCAAAGGACGGATGGTTTTGATATCCTCGTGAGTTTTACCCTGCATATGCTTGGCCTGCTCTCCGACGGCAATCGGCTTACCCGATGAACGTTCAATTGCAACAATTGAAGGTTGATCAATAACAATTTTATTATTATGGATGATTAGGGTATTAGCAGTTCCAAGGTCTATCGCAATTTCTTGCGTAAACATATCAAATAAACTCATATTTTTCTTCTGATTTTAAGATTACAAAGATATAAATTTAACACTAGTAAAGAAATTTCCCACCAACTTAATTTGGTTAAAATTTTATTAAAATTTATAATTCTTTATTAAGTTTTAGTTTAGACATTTACAGAGTTTGATTTCAACTAAAATTCATGGGATGTTAAAAGGGCTGAAAAGCGAATTAGCAAAAGGGTAAAAAGCCTGAGAATGTACCACAAAAAAGGCATCAATAAAACTTAAAAAGTGTAACAGCTTTTATACAACATGCCATTTTTGACTTTTTTACAGTTTCGCCTTTTGCAGCATTCCCTTTTATAGTTTTTTACGATAATTATCATATACACTATCTGAGAAAGGTTAATGAAAAAAATCGTAAATTTGCCACTGCTTATGTTACAGTATTCCAACATTCATCGAACGTCAAATTTTGCCGTGCTTTCAATAAGCTACGAGAAAGCCGACGTAGAAACGAGAGGAAAGTTTGCATTCTTTGATGAGAACATCAAAAACTTTGTTTCCAGAGTCCATCAGGAAGATCTGGGTGATGCATTTGTGGTTTCCACTTGTAACAGGACCGAAATTTATACCACTTCTCCCAATTATCTTTTAGTAGCGGAAGAGTATTGCAAAACGATTGGAGTACAACTTACCGATTTTCTTCAGTTTGCAAATATTCTTACCAAAGAGGAAGCTCTGATTCATCTTTTCAGAGTTGCAGCAGGCCTTGAAAGCCAGATTATCGGAGACTTTGAAATTATCGGGCAGATAAAAAAAGCATATAGCCGTTTCAAAAAAGAAAGACAAAATTCGAATCCTTATCTGGAAAGAGCCATCAATGCTGCGATTCAGATTTCGAAAAGAATAAAAAATGAAACCGGCATTTCGAATGGTGCTGCTTCGGTTTCTTATGCGGCCGTTCATTATATTTTAAACAACCAGAAAAGGATTACTGAAAAAAACATCCTTCTTTTAGGGGTAGGTGAAATAGGACAGAATACCGTTGAAAACCTGGTAAAGCATGTCTACCAGCCGAAAATTAAAATTGCCAACAGAACTCAGGAGAAAGCCGAAAAAATTTCCCAGAAATATAATATTCCTCACGTTGATTATTCTGATTTTGACCAGGAATTAAAAAATACAGATATTCTTATTGTGGCAACAGGAGCCAAGCATCCTATTGTCAACCGGTCTCATTTCCCTAATGGAAAAGAAACACTGATCATTGACCTTTCCATTCCTCATAACGTTGAAAAGAATGTTACTGAAAATAAAAACGTAACTCTGATTGATGTGGATGAGCTTTCAAAACAGATTCAGGAAACGATTCAACAGCGCGAAAGAGAAATCCCGAAAGCTGAAAAAATCATTAAGGAACTGATGAAAGACTTTATTGAATGGGAGAAAAAGAGAAAACTTGCCCCTAATATTCATCATTTCAAAGCCGTTCTAAAGAACATGGAGCGTAATGAAATGCATAATTTCTACAAAAAAAATAAATACATAAACATCACGGACATGGAACTTTCTGATAAAATGATCCAGAAAATCACCAACCGTTTTGCAAAATATATCATCGATAATCCTTTAAAAGCCGAAGAAATTAGTAAATTAATGCACGAAATATTAGTTGAACAACCAAACAACGAATTCAATGAAAAGCATTAGAATCGGAACGAGAAATTCCGCACTTGCACTTTGGCAGGCTAGAGAGGTTGCGAGGCACCTTCAGAACAACAATTATTTAACGGAAATTGTTCCTATCGTTTCTTCTGGCGATAAGAACCTTAATCAGCCGCTTTATTCTTTAGGAATTACCGGGGTTTTCACAAGAGATCTTGATATTGCCCTATTGAATGATGAAATTGATATTGCCGTACATTCTTTAAAAGATGTTCCCACTCAATTGCCTCAAAATATTGAGATGATCGCTTATCTGGAAAGAGATTATCCACAGGATATTCTGATCAGAAAAGAATCTGCAAGGAATAAAGAATTCCATGAGCTTAAACTTGCCACCAGCAGTTTGAGAAGAAGAGCTTTCTGGCTGAGAAATTATCCTACCGCTGAGTTTTCGGATATCAGGGGAAATATTCAAACCAGACTTCAAAAACTGGAAGAAGGAGATTTCGATGCTACGATCTTATCTTTGGCAGGCATCAAAAGAATGAAAATGGAAATTGATTATGAAATGCTTCCATTAATGATCTCTGCCCCATCACAAGGCGTAATCTCTGTAGCCGGACATACTGACAAGCCGGAGATCAATGAAATTGTGCGCCAGATCAATCACCAACAGACTCAGATCTGTGTGGAAATTGAAAGAAACTTCCTGAGCACTTTAGAAGGAGGCTGTACTGCACCTATCGGAGCATTTGCAGAAATTATCGACGACCAGATCCGCTTCAAAGCAGCACTTTGCTCTCTGGACGGTAAAAACTGTATTGCTGTAGATGAAAACTTTGTCTATACTCCAAATGAGAATTTTGGAGAAAAGTTTGCAAAAGTTGTTCTTGAGAACGGAGGAAAAGAATTAATGGCAGAAATCAAAAGCCAGATCTGATAGTTCAGATTTACATTTTTATATTCCTTTAGCCACACTTTTTCATTTTCTTAATTTTACAGACATGAAAATCTTATTTACCAAAAATATAGACCCATCTATTATATCCAAAGAATTAGGAGAGGATATTTTGGTTGACTGTGTTGAGGTAATTAAGACCAGCCCTATTATGATCAATCCTTTTGATCTGAAAAACTACTCTCTGATTTTTACCAGCGTCAATGGAGTGGCTTCTTTTTTTAAAAACAGATTCAAACCCAATGAAGATTTTACCGCAAAAAACTATAACAAAATCTATTGTGTAGGTGAAAAGACCAAAAGAGAGCTGAGGAAACATGGTTTTGGAACATTTAAGGTACTGAAAAATGCTGAAACTCTTTCGCGATTCATTATCGGAAAATGCCAGCACGAGCAGTTCCTGCACTTCTGTGGCAATCTTGCCATCAATGTTCTGGACAAAGACCTTCCGTTACAAAACATTAAGTACAAAAAAGTTACCATTTATAATACTGAGGAAACTCATCCTGTAATAACTGAAAAATATCATGCTGCAGTATTTTTTAGTCCGAGCGGAGTTCGTAGTTTTGCAAGGCGAAATTCTCTGGAAGGCATGAAGCTTTTTTCCATTGGCGAAACCACTTCCGGTGAGCTGAGAAATTATACGCAGGAAGAAATTTTTACTTCAGAAGAAAATACTCTGACATCAATATTTGCATTGATCAGAAAAGAAATCGGAAGTAGGATTTAGAATATCTGTTACCGGATATTGCCGGTAATATTAGTTACAATAGATTATGATAAAAAACGACCTATATTTAAAAGCACTTCGCGGAGAAACCGTTGAAAGACCTCCTGTCTGGATGATGAGGCAGGCTGGAAGATATCTGCCGGAATTCATTGCTTTAAGAGATCAGTATGATTTCTTTACAAGATGTCAGACTCCTGAACTTGCCGCTGAGATCACTCTGCAGCCTATCCGCAGATTTCCTCTGGATGCCGCGATTCTGTTTTCTGATATCCTGGTAGTTCCGCAGGCAATGGGAATTGATTTCAAAATGAAAGAATCTGTTGGCCCTTGGCTGGATACTCCCATCAGAACGATGGAACAGGTTCAGAATATTGAAACTCCGGATGTGAATGACACTTTAGGTTACGTTTTTGATGCTATTGAACTTACCTTACAGAAGCTGGATAACGAAATCCCATTGATCGGTTTTGCCGGTTCTCCATGGACTATTCTTTGCTACTGTGTGGAAGGAAAAGGAAGCAAAGCATTTGACATTGCAAAATCTTTCTGTTTCCAACAGCCTGAAGCAGCACATTTATTATTACAAAAAATTACCGATACTACGATTGCTTATTTAAAGAGAAAAGTAGAAAAAGGAGTTTCTGCAGTACAGGTTTTTGATTCATGGGGAGGAATGCTTTCTCCTACGGATTATCAGGAGTTCTCATGGCAGTATATCAATCAGATTGTTGAAGCATTAAGCCCGCTTACTCACGTTGTCGTATTTGGGAAAGGATGCTGGTTCGCACTGGAAGACATGACAATGTCTAAAGCGTCTGCTCTTGGCGTAGACTGGACTATTAAGCCGGAATTCGCAAGAACACTGACCAACCATACGATGACACTACAGGGGAATTTTGATCCTGCAAGACTTCACTCAACACCTGAAACGATTAAGAAGATGGTGAATGAAATGATCAACCGTTTCGGAAAAGACAGATATATCGCCAATTTAGGGCACGGAATTCTCCCTAATGTGCCTGTAGAAAATGCTGAAGCATTCATCAGAGCGGTAGTAGACTGGAAACCGAATGTATAAGATTATTTCTTTTGAAAATATACAAAACCCTTATAGGCATTCTATAAGGGTTTTTTGTTAGAATTATTTTTTTAATGATTATTCCTTCATCACTTTCTTTTTAACAACTTTTCCATCAGGATTACTGATCATTATAATATAGACTCCTTTTGGCAGATCTGATAAGTCATAGGAATCAGATGCTTTATTAAATGTTTTCACAAGTTTTCCTGACTGGTCAATTACAGAAATCTTTTCAAACTTGCTCTGAGAGCTTTGTTTAATATAAAAATCCCCCTTAACCGGATTCGGATATACATCTATATGATCTGCATACGAAACTTCTGACGTTGCCAGAAGGCCACTTGTAATCTTTACATTATCTATTACAACACCATAAGAATAATCTCCGGCATCATCATAAACAAATCTTAATTTAAAAGCTGCGTTAGCATAAGGTGTCAGATCTATATTGGCGGCAGTATCATAACTGGTTACTACAAATGTAAAAGTATTAAAATCAAGGTCCCATATTCCTGCGTCACCTGAAAAAGTAAAAACCTGAATCCAGGAAGTTCCATTGAAAACTTCAACTTTTAAAGTAGAATCAAGATTATCAATCATATTAGCATAATTAAACGAGAGCTTTGGATTTACTACTCCGGCCAGGTTAATTACAGGAGAAATCAGTCTGGCATTCGTATTAACTACGGATGGTCCTGCATCATCATCATCAAAAAAAGCTGCTCCATCGGGAAAGCCAGCGAAACCATTCTGGACACCCACATTCCAATTAAATGAATTATCCGGATTCTCTACCATCCACCCGGCCGGCAAAGCATTTCCGTTGAAATTTTCAGAAAAAACTTGTGCATCACACAGACCACAAATCGACAATAATAGAATAAAGAATTTTTTCATAATAAAATATTTGATGTTTATATAAAATTAGCGAAATATTTTTCATAAAATATTAATAATTATATATAAAATCAATACATTACATGAAATTATTAGAAAAGATCAGAATTTTATACTTAACCTTTAAATCGCATCATATGAAAAAATTAAACAAAGAAAAGATGAAAAGCATTATGGCAGGAGGAGAAATCTGTCTGGAATGTGCTATCGGCTATTATCAGGTCATTATTGAAGGCCGGTGCTATTGTATTTCAATAGATTAAAAAAAAGCAGCTCAACAGCTGCTTTTAATTGTATATCAGAGATCCAATATTGATTAGCTCAACATTCTCTGTGCTTTTTTAACACCTTCCACCAGAGCATCAATTTCTTCGAAAGTATTATAAACAGCAAAACTTGCCCTCACTGTTCCGGCAATATTAAAGAAGTTCATAATAGGCTGCGTACAGTGGTGTCCTGTTCTTACAGCGATTCCCATTTTATCAAGAATCATTCCTACATCAGAGGCAATTCCTACTCCTTCCAGATTAAAAGAAACAACCCCGGTTCTCTTCGCTTTTTCACCATAGATTCTAATACCATCTATTTCCAAAAGCTGTCTTTGCGCATATTCCAATAAAGCATTTTCATGATTCTGAATATGGGTATGACCTACTCTATTCATGAAATCAACAGCAGCACCTAAAGCAATATTCCCGCCTACATTCGGTGTTCCCGCTTCATATTTGAATGGAAGACCTGCATAAGTGGTACCATCGAAAGAACACGTCGCAATCATCTCCCCTCCTCCGTGAAACGGCGGTAAAGCTTCCAATATTTCTTGTTTTCCATATAAAATACCTGTTCCCATCGGAGCATACATTTTATGACCTGAAAACACAAAGAAATCGCAATCCATCTTCTGTACATCAATATTGAAATGCGGAGCAGACTGAGCTCCGTCTATCACAACATAAGCATCGGTATTTTTTCTTGTTTTAGCAATAATTTCCTCAATTGGATTTACAATTCCCAAAGCATTAGAAACCTGATTTACAGAAACAACCTTCGTTTTTTCACTCAAAAACTGATCAAAATAATCCATCTGAAGGATTCCGTTCTCATCAATCGGAATTACGCGAAGTTTCGCTCCGGTTCTTTCACACAGCATTTGCCATGGAACAATATTGGAATGGTGCTCCAGATATGAAATAATGATTTCATCATCTTTCTGCAGTTTCTGTGTTAAAATATAAGCGATGAGGTTCAACCCTTCTGTTGTTCCCTTGGTAAAAATCACCTCAAAGTCATGTTCAGCATTAATGAATTTCTGAATCTTTCTTCTTGAAAGCTCCATTTCTTCTGTTGCCAGCTGGCTCAACGTATGAATCCCTCTGTGAACATTAGCATTAAGTTCTGTATAATATGCGTGACAGACTTCCAAAACTGAATTTGGTTTTTGGGATGTAGCTGCATTATCCAGATAAACCAAAGGCTTACCGTTCACTTCTCTGTCCAATATAGAAAACTGGCTTCTTATTTCCTGAATGTCAAACATTTATTTATTTTTTAAATTAAAACGTCCTTATTTAGAACTCTTCAAATTTACGGCTTTTTTTCCGAAAGGAAGCATGGGGTTGGGTACTGATCGCTATCTGTTGATAGAAATATTCAATAGGGTAAGGTGAAGAAAGCCAATAAAACAAAAGAGGAAATTACTAAAGGGCAAAAAGACAAAATTGAAAGCAGCCTACCAGATTGTTCAGGTATCCTGCTTACTCGTTACCAAATAAAAAACCCGCCATAACTGACGGGTTCTTATATTGTTTAAATAAGCAATTCTTATTCTGCTGCAGTTTCAGCTGCTGCTTCAGGAGCTGCACCTTCTTCAGTTGCAACTTCTTCATCCTCATCATCATCCTGCATTGCTGCACCTCCTTTCATTGCATTTCTAGACATCTTAACAGCAACTACTACTGCATTGTCAGGGTGCATGAAAGAATATCCTTCTGTTTTGATACCACCGATGTAAAGTTTGTTACCAATTCTTAATGGAGTAACATCAACTACTACTTCGTCAGGTAGGTTAGCAGGGATAGCTTTTACTTTTAGTTTTCTGAAAGACTGACGTAAAACACCACCAGCTACAACACCTTTTGAACGTCCTGTAATTCTTACCGGAACTTCCATGATCACTGGCTTATCGTCAGATAACTGATAGAAGTCAACGTGAAGAATTTTGTCAGTAATTGGGTGGAACTGAATATCCTGAAGAACAGCTGGAATTGTTTTTCCGTCAACCTCAATAGATACCGTGTGTGCTTCAGGAGTGTATACTAATCCTTTGAAAGCTCTCTCTTCAGCAGAGAAGTTCAAAGGTGCTTCACCTCCATAAACAACACAAGGAACTAATTCAGCATCACGTAAAGCTTTTGTAGACTTTTTGCCCACGCTTTCTCTTTTTGTACCTTGAATTGTAATAGATTTCATTTATAAAAAATTTAAAAAATTGTTCTAATTTTAATTTGCAATTTATTTAAAATCAATTAAATAACAAATTTACTACTAATTGATTTATGTTCATGAACCATTGTCATAACGTCTGCAAATAACGGGGCGCAAGATAGCACTTTTATTTTAGATGACAAATTATTTTTAACAGGAATTGAGTCAGTTACAATAACTTCCAGCAATTTTGAGTTCTCAATATTCTCGTAAGCCTTACCAGAAAGCACTCCGTGGGTAGCCATAGCTCTTACTGTTTTTGCTCCTTTTTCAATCAAGATATCTGCAGCTTTGCAAAGTGTACCTGCAGTATCAATCATATCATCAATAAGGATTACGTTTTTACCTGTAACATCACCAATAAGGAACATTTCTTCTACAACGTTTGCTTTTTTTCTTTCCTTATAAGCAATTACTACTTCAGCACCCAGGTGACCGGCATAGTTTTTCGCTCTTTTCGCACCTCCCATATCCGGAGAAGCAATGGTAAGATTATCAAGATTCAAAGACCTGATGTGGTCTACGAAAATAGTAGAGGCATACAGGTGATCTACCGGAATTTCGAAGAATCCCTGGATTTGATCTGCATGAAGGTCCATTGTCATGATTCTTGTTGCTCCTGCTGCAGTAAGAAGGTTGGCAACTAATTTTGCACCGATCGGCGCTCTTGGTTTGTCTTTTCTGTCCTGTCTGGCAAGACCAAAGTAAGGAATTACTACGGTGATGCTCTTTGCAGAAGCTCTTTTTGCTGCATCAATCATTAGAAGAAGTTCCAAAAGATTGTCTGCAGGAGGGAATGTAGATCCAATCAGGAAAACTCTTCCTCCTCTTACAGATTCGTCCAAAACAGGCTCAAATTCCCCATCACTGAACTCCTGAAAGTTGATTTTTCCTAATTCTTTCCCATAATTCTGGGCAATTTTCTCTGCCAAGTCCCTGCTGGTTCTTGTACAAAATAGATAACTTAACTGATCGGCCATTTTTACTTTTTAAAAGATTTTGCAAATTTAAAAAAAAACCACAAGATTTACTCCTGTGGTTTTTAAGTTTTTATTTTATCAATTATTAAGGGAATTTAACTCCTGAATATTTGTTCGGATCTACCTGTGGAAGTGTAGAATTGTATTTGGCGTTAATAGATTTAATAAATTCATTAGCAACAATACCATATCCGCGTCCTGTCAGATGAACTCCGTCTAAAGAGAAAGCTCCGCCGGTTACAAATGTCGCCGTATATTTTACTCCATCCCAAATAATTCCTGATTTAGAATTCAATTCCATCATTTTAGCGTCCATATCCACAAAGGCAAGACCTTTGTCTGTTGCTGCTTTTTTTATCGCTGTGTTATATCCTGCAGTAGCAGCAAGGACTTTTGCAGTCTCAGCTTCAGTAAGGACAAGCTTATCTTCTAATGGTACGGAAGTACCTCCTCCAGCCTGTGGAGTAAGAACTTTACTAGCTGGTAAAAGAATTAAATCCTTCGCTGTTGTTTGTCTGTATTTTGGAAGCCCCGGAACAGTTGACAGATCTTTATCTACAATTACAGCTCCGTTGACTGCTGCTCCGGCAGTAAATTTAATTAACCTTCTCTGATATTCCGCATCGCTGATCGCTCCTAAGGTTTTAGCCTGAAGCAATCCTGCGTTATACTGAGCATATCCTGTATTCAGCTGAGTCACCTGAGCATCTGTCAAACCCGTAAGAGGCATAGCAGGAATTCTCGTAAAGTAAGGGACATTGGTAACTGTAGGAATATTAGCAATAACACCTTTTCTTTTTGTACCGGCAGGGAATAGTTTATCTACTAAATAAGCATAGGTATTACTGAACCCTACCCCTACAGCACCATCTACTGGCGTAATCGGAACATTCGGATCAGCTCCTCCTGAAGTTGCATATAATAAAACATCATTATTTCCTATCCATAAAGAAATGAAGGTTGGGTCTTGTTTTAGGGCATCTTCTACTACTGAAGTTGTTGTTGATGACGCAAACCTTACGAAATATGGATTTGCAGTAGCAGGCGTAGAGATTAATCCGGCTGGATTCCCATATCCCGGAGCCAGTAAATGCGCTACTCTTGCTCCCGGAACTCCCATATTCTGGTAAGGACCACCAGCAGAAACATTATCTAATGCTGCTCCTGGAGCTGTTGGACCGGGAGTTAATGCTCCGTTCACCACACTTAACACATATTTACCTGC
This sequence comes from Chryseobacterium sp. NRRL B-14798, assembly GCF_050470705.1. NCBI lineage: Bacteria > Pseudomonadati > Bacteroidota > Flavobacteriia > Flavobacteriales > Weeksellaceae > Chryseobacterium > Chryseobacterium sp. NRRL B-14798. Next base: position 5,031,426 of record NZ_JBFLUL010000005.1, read on the forward strand.
AAAATCTCCTGTTGCTGGGTTAAATAAATTGGTAAACCCTCCTGTGTCATTAGGCATCATTGGCTGTTTAAAAGCGCCTCCACCTGCTAATTGCATTTGCGCTGCAATCATGCTTGGATAAGATTCATTCTGTCCACTGCTGTAAAGTGCTCCATCTCTATAACCAGCAGTTAATGAGTTTCCTAACGATATATATTTTGAAAAGTCTGCGTCTCCTTTTGTTACCGGGATATCTTTCACATCCGTATCGAAATCCGTATTACAGCTTACTGTAAAAAGAAGTGCAGAAACTGCCATTGTCGATATTATAATTTTTTTCATAGTCTTCTAAAATTAAAATGGATTATAAGAGAAACCTAGACCAAAGTAGAAAGCAGTTGCTTTTGACTGTCCGTTAAGCCCTATATTAACATTATTCACCTTTCTGTACTGAGGCATTGCATATCCTCCGGCAACATCAATTCCGAACTGCTTCAGCTTGAAGCCTACCCCACCTGTAACCACATAGGTATCATATGAAGGAGTTTCCGGTATAAAGTTATCCGTAGTATAAGGTGCTTCATCATAATAAGCTCCCAAACGTCCGTAGATCATATTGGTGAATGCATACTGGGTTCCCAGTCTGAAAGTTTTGGAGTTTTTGAAGTTCTTAGGATTGGTAAGAATCGTTGGGTCTGACGGATTGTTTCCGATAGGCGCATTCTCAAAATCCAATGTAAGTTTGCTGTATCTTTCCCATCCGTGATAGTTAAAGTCTGCAGAAACCTGCCACTTCGGTGTTATCTTATAAGTCAAACCAATGGTATATTCTTCAACCAATGGCAGCGTTGCTGAGAAACCATCTTGTCCTGCAGCATTCAGTTTTAGCTGATTATAAACAGATTGAGAAGGGAACTGGAATGTAGCAGTTCCTGATTTAGCTTTCATATCGATTGCTGAACGATATGCAATACTCACATCTAATTTCGGGTCAGGTCTGAAATAGAAACCGAATCCATATCCGTGGCCGGTTGCATTATCGTCATTAATATTAACCTTTCCGTCAAATTGAGTCACTGCCTTGTCCCAATCCACTTTTCCTCTTGCGTAGATATAGCTGGCACCAAAAGATACCCATGGAGCCAATTTTACAGAGACCATTGGCTGGAAATAGAAACTTTTCAGTTCCATTTTCTGTACCAATTCCTTACCTTCCCAGTTATCAGGCCATTTGATTGTACTTCCAAAAGGCGTTGAAAAACTGAACCCTACGGTAAGTTTCTCTATGGGTCTATAAGTAATTGCAGCATATATAGGTGTTCCTATAGGGTTATCTGTTTCTGCACTTTGTAAAGTATTGAAGTTTTGAAAAGTAACTTTATTACTTGCACCAAACCCTCCTGCCACTACACTCAGCTTGGAAGGGATAAATGACATACCCGCCGGGTTAAAGAATGTCACACTCGCGTCTTCGGCATGAGCACTAGTATGCGCCATTGCCAATTGTTTTACCCCCTGCAGGGAAACTCTGAAGCCTCCTGCATAAGATAGAACTCCCGCCAATAAAGCAGTTGATACTAATATTTTTTTCATAGACTATTATTATATATATAAGCCAAATATAAAATTATTTTGAATACGTCTGTTAATATTTCCTAATATTTTAAACAATATTGCAAAAGAAAACTATGTTTAAAATAACACCTCGAAGAAAATAAAATGCAAAATAATCATTATTAACTATTTAAAACAGTTGATAAACCAAGTCATATTCATTGTTTAGTTTTAAACGATTGTTTAAAACCAAACAATAATGCTCTAAAAAAGCAATACAGGAAAGTAAAAAGATAATAAATGTTAAAGGAAACAAAATAGAATAAATATTAGCATCTGATTAAGTCTACAGCCATCATTCTTAGTCAAAATATGAAAATGTTTTATGCCGAATTCAGCTTATTTAAGTATTTTAGAATCGCATAAAGATAAAAATACATAAATTTGCAGATTATAAATAATAGAAAATATGAGTTGTGGATGTAAAACATCCGGCGATTCTGCACATTCTTGCGGCCCTAAAAAAACCGCAAATGGCTGTGAAAATGTAAATACCTGCGGGAATAGTTATAAATTAAGTGTTTTTGACTGGCTTTCTAACATCAACAATCCGGCACCGAACAGGTGTGATTTTGTAGAAGTTAGATTTAAAAATGACAGAAAATCGTTTTATAAAAATGTAAATAATATTCCTTTACATATAGGTAGCGTAATTACAGTAGAATCAAGTCCGGGACACGATGTAGGCGTAGTAAGCCTTACGGGAGAATTAGTAAAGATTCAGATGAAAAAGAAAAAGTTTTCTGAAGAATCGGCACTCAAAATATACAGACAGGCCAACCAAAAAGACCTTGAGGTATGGCAGGAAGCAAGAAAAAAAGAAGATGGCGTAAAGCTTGAAGCAAGAAAAATTGCACAAAGATTAGGTCTTGAAATGAAAGTTACTGACGTGGAATATCAGGGGGATGCTTCAAAAATCACCTTTTATTACACTGCTGATAACCGAGTGGATTTCAGACAATTAATTAAAGATTACGCCGGAGCTTTCCGTACTAAAATTGATATGAAACAGATTGGTTTCAGACAGGAAGCAGCCAAGGTGGGCGGAATCGGATCTTGCGGACGTGAGCTTTGCTGTTCTACATGGCTTACAGATTTCAGGTCTGTAAACACCAACGTTGCAAGATATCAACAACTGAGCATCAACCCTCAGAAACTTGCAGGACAGTGCGGTAAGCTTAAATGTTGTCTTAACTATGAGCTTGACAGCTATCTGGATGCGTTAAGCAACTTCCCTTCTTCTTCAACTACTTTGGAAACAGAAAAAGGAAAAGCATTCTGTATCAAAATTGATGTTTTCAAAAAGAAAATGTGGTTTGCTTACGTGGATAGTTCAATCGCATGGTATGATTTCGATATTGATCTTGTTAAAAAACTGATTTCAAAAAACAAAAGAGGTGAAAAAACGCTTCCTCTTGAAGACTTGAAACAGCCGGAAGCCTCTACTCATACTATTGACCTGATCCAGGAAAATAATGTGGACCGATTTGAGAAGAAAAACAGAGGAAACAGAAACAGGAATAAGCAGAATAACGGACAACAGGGATCACAAAACCAAGGTCAGGGACAAGGACAAAAAAGAAACAGACCGGAGAAAAACGACAGGCCGGAAAGATCTGAAAAAACCGAAAACCCAAATGCCCAGTCTGCCAATCAGCCTAGACCTCAAAAGCAGCACCCACAGCAAAAAGCACCTGTGGAAAAAGCGGTGAACAACTCTGATGCTGATAAGAAGCCACAGAGCAATCCAAATAAGAAAAAATTCAAAAAGAGATATCCTCCAAAAAAAGATAATAATGCATAAAATTTTAGGATTACTGTCACTTATCCTTTTCTTTAGCTGTAACTCTTCCTCAGGAGGAGACATCATTATGAATTCCGTTGATAACAAATGGAATAAGAAAAGTGAACAAAAATTTAATCTTGAAGTTTCAGATCCGCAGAATCCTAAAAATATTATATTTGTCGTAAGAAATAACAACACTTATCCTTACAGCAATATAAGGTTTATAGTGAATTTCACCAATCTACAGAACAAAAAAAAGGAAACAGACACTTTAAATTATGTTCTGGCTAAACCAAACGGAGAATGGCTTGGTACAGGGTTTGGTGATACGAAAGAAACTTTGTTTCAGTATAAAGTAAATTACCAGTTTCCAGGAAAAGGAAAATATGAAATCGGTCTTACCCAGGCGATGAGAAACGACAACCTTCCGGGAATTGAGGATATTGGGGTAAAAATAGAAACGGCTAAACCGTAACCATAAATGGAAGAAAACAAAAAAAATGCAGGAAATAAGGGGAAAACATTTCCTCTGCCTCCCAAGAAAAAGAAAGATACCTCCTGGAGAAAATGGGTTTCATTTATTTGGATAGGACTCATCGCGGTAGTTCTTGGAATTTCAGTACTTTTCTTTTCGGTTTCCCAAGGATTCCTTGGTGAAATGCCTGATGTAAAAGAACTTGAAAATCCGGACATCTTTGTTGCTTCTGAGATCATTTCTTCAGACGGAGTAACCTTGGGTAAATTCGAAAAAGAAAAAACTCAGCCCATTGTTTATAAGGACCTTCCTCCTTTCCTTATCTATGCGCTTCAGGCTAAAGAAGATGAGCGTTTCAAAGAACATTCAGGAATTGACCTTCAGTCTGTTGCCAGAGCAGTAGTTTTTGGTGGCGGCCGAGGTGGAGGATCTACCATTACCCAGCAGCTGGCAAAATTACTTTTCACAGGGAAAAGAGCAGATAATAAAATTAAGGCTGTTTTTCAAAAGCTGAAAGAATGGGTAGTGGCTGTAAGTCTTGAAAAGAGATATACCAAAGAAGAAATTGTAACATTGTATTTCAATAAGTTTGATTTCCTTTACAATGCCAACGGAATTGAAATGGCTTCCAAAATATACTTTAACAAGAAGACCTCCGAACTTACTTTACCCGAAGCAACCATGTTTGTTGCTATGCTTGAAAATCCGGTAAAAAACAACCCAATGAGAAATCCGGAAAGAGCAAAAGCGAGAAGAGATGTTGTTTTGGATCAAATGCTGAAAACAGGCTACATAGATCAGGCTACGTTTGACAAAGCAGTTGCAACACCTATTGCATTAGATTATCATCCAATCAAAAATATTAACGATGATTATTCTGCCTATTACAAGTTTTATCTGAGAAAAGAGATTGATAAATATCTTGAAACTCACGAAAAAGAAACCGGCAAAAAACTAAACCTTTACAAAGACGGTTTAAAAATATACGTTACCCTTGATTCTAAAATGCAGAAATATGCGGAAGAGGCAATTAAGGAGCACTTAACGGATCTTCAGAAAAGATTTGATGCGGAACAAAGAGGAAGAAAGAACAGACCTTTCTACTATCTGAACGACAAACAAATCAATGATGTGATGGTTCAGGCTATGAAAAGAACCGGAAGATACAAGATGTTGAAAGCAGACGGTATGCCTGATGATTCTATCATGATGGAATTCAAAAAACCTATCAAAACTTCAAGATTCACATGGAACGGAGAAGAAGAGATAGAAATGTCTCCATGGGATTCTATCAGATATCATAAACAAATTGCACAGGCAGGTTTAATGTCTATGGTTCCGGGAACAGGAGAAATCAAAGCATGGGTAGGTGGTATAGACTGGCAGCACTTCCAGTATGATCACATCAAGCAAGGTAAGAGACAGGTAGGATCCACATTTAAGCCTTTCGTATATGCCACTGCGATTATGAAACTCGGAATGACACCTTGTTCAGCTGTTTCTAACGGAACATACGATCATAACGGATGGCATGTACCGGGAAGAGGCGGAATGCTAACTTTAAAAGATGCATTGGCACATTCTCAAAACCCTGTTGCCGCAAGACTTATTGAAATGACAGGAGTAGACGCTGTAATCCAGACGGCAAGAGATCTGGGAGTAACAGAAGATATTCCAAGAAACAATACAATTGCTTTAGGTTCATCAGACATTACAATTTACGAAATGCTTGGTGCTTACAGTACTTTTGCCAACTATGGTAACTATAACAAACCAGAAATGATCTGGAGAATTGAAGATGCCAACGGTAGAGTCATCAAGGAAGTAAACGTGGAACCTAAGGAAGTAATGAACCCAATGTATGCTTACACCATGATTGAACTGATGAAAGGTGTTGCACAATACGGAACCGCTTCCGGAGAACTGGGAAGAAGAGGAATTTCAAAAGCAGTAGAAATTGCTGCCAAAACAGGAACAACTCAAAACAACTCTGATGGATGGTTTATGGGAATTACTCCAAAATTAGCAACCGGAGCATGGGTTGGATGGGAAGACAGAGCTACCCACTTTTATGGAACAGGTGAAGGTCAGGGTGCAAAAATGGCATTGCCAATCTGGGCTATATTCATGAAGAAAGTATGGGCAGATAAGAGCCTGGGAGTTACCCCTGATGATAAGTTTGTAAAACCTTCAGACTGGAAAGACGGATGTTCAAACCTTAAAGGATTAAGCGGAGGATATGGAGATGAAGGAAGCCTTCAAACCATTGATGAGATCAAAAATCCAAGGCCGGCAGATCCAACGCCTAAAAAACCAACAGAAAAGAAAGAGGACAACATCAATGAAAACCTTCATTCCAATGATGAAGTAGATTTCAATAAATAATTTCTCTTTTAGAAATACATAAGACCTTTCAATAATCTGAAAGGTCTTTTCTTTTATAATTAATACCTTTGAAGGATGAATATCGAACGTATCAGACAGCCATTTATTGAAAATTTCCCGGGTGATTTCTCCAACAACCCAATGCAGAGAAATACCCCGAAGGTTTTATTTGCCACCATTAAACCCGCAGGCTTTGATAAACCTGAGCTGATAACTTTTAACGAAGCATTATCAGAGGAAATAGGCTTGGGAAAATATGAAGATAAAGACCTGGATTTTCTGGTTGGAAATCATCTTCCGGACAATATTCAAACCTATGCCACAGCATATGCAGGACATCAGTTCGGAAACTGGGCAGGACAACTTGGAGACGGAAGAGCCATTCTTGCCGGTGAAATTATCAATGAGGCAGGAAAAAAGACCGAGATTCAATGGAAAGGAGCCGGAGCAACACCCTACTCCAGACATGCCGATGGAAGAGCTGTGTTAAGATCTTCTGTACGTGAATACCTGATGAGTGAGGCCATGTATCATCTGGGCATTCCTACAACCAGAGCGCTTAGCCTGGCTTTCACAGGTGAAGATGTAATGCGTGACATCATGTATAACGGAAATCCAAAACTGGAAAAAGGTGCAGTGGTTATCAGAACTGCTGAAAGTTTCTTACGTTTCGGACATTTTGAACTCATGTCTGCCCAAAGAGAATACAACAATCTTCAGGAGCTTGCCGACTTTACCATTGAAAACTATTATCCGGAAATTACATCAACTGACGACAAAAAATACAGAGACTTCTTTGAAAATATATGTACCCGGACTGCCGACTTGATGGTTGAATGGTTCAGAGTAGGCTTTGTACACGGAGTGATGAATACAGACAACATGTCTGTTCTCGGATTAACGATTGATTACGGCCCCTATTCCATGATGGATGAATATGATTTGAATTTTACTCCCAATACTACAGATCTTCCAGGAAGAAGATATGCTTTCGGAAAACAGGGACAGATCGCTCAGTGGAATCTTTGGCAGCTGGCCAATGCTCTTCATCCATTAATCAAAGATGAAAAGTTTTTGGAAGATACTTTAAATAATTTTGGCACCTATTTTTGGGAAGCCCACGACCAGATGCTTTGCAGAAAGTTCGGATTTGATCAGCTGCGAAAAGAAGATGAGGATTTCTTCACCAACTGGCAAGGTCTTATGCAAGAGCTTCAGCTGGATTATACCCTGTTTTTCAATCAACTGGCAAAAACAACTCAAGAAACCAATATATCAGAGCACTTTAAAGAGGTCTCTTATATTATTTTGGACGAAAAAAAGTTGACAAAACTTAATAATTTCATCAAAAGTTATAGATCAAGATTAGAATTAAACTCTAATTCCAGAGAAGAATGTTTAGCCATGATGGAAAAAACAAACCCAAAATTTATTCTTAGAAATTATCTTCTTTACGAATGTATTGAAGAGATCAGCAACGGTAAAAAGGAAATGCTGGAAAAGCTTACCAAAGCTCTTGAAAATCCATATCAGGAAATCTACCCTGAATTCTCCGTCAAAAGGCCGTCGGGATATGATGATACAGCGGGATGTTCCACACTTTCATGTAGTTCATAATTGATTATTATTCATAAAAAATTAAAAAACATGCAATTATTTTCATTTTTTTATTACTTTTACTGTCAACTTTAAACGTAAACCAAATGAAAACAAAATTACTATTCATCTTCTTAGTCTCTTCTATATTGGGAAATGCGCAGATTCTCTCAGAGACTTTCCAGGGCACGACATTTCCTCCAACAGGATGGACAACGGGAACAAATGTGGCTTCAAGACCTTGGGGATTCACTACCATAATCTTCAATGCAACCGGACAAGCAACATTTAATATCACAGGTGGAAAATCTGCAGGTATCGGATGGACTGACCAAGCACAGGATGCTCACTTAACAAGTCCTTCTTTCAGTTTAGTAGGAACAACAAGTCCGGTCCTAAAGTTTAACGCCAAAATAGGCTATGAATACATGGTTGATCCATTTCCTAACGGAGATCTAAAAGTAGAAGTGTCCACTGACGGAGGAACCACATGGAACCAGGTATGGGTTGAAGAAAACTATGGATCATTTATCGACTATGAAACACTCGCGATTACCGTGAGCTTAGCTTCATATGCAGGACAAGCCAATGTTAAATTCAGATTCCATTATGTAGCTAATGACGCGGATAGTCTTTCAATAGATGATGTACAGGTTTTGGCAAATGGCACATTATCTACTCAGGAAACCAATGCCAAAGTAAAAGACATTACTAATATCTATCCGAATCCGACAAAAGGAGAAATCAACATCAGAGCAGATAAAAAAATAAAATCTGCCACAGTGATTGATGCGAGCGGAAAATCCGTGCTTAACAATTCTTCTGACAAATTAGATATTTCGTCACTTCCAAAAGGAACTTACTTACTAAAAGTAGACTTCTCTGATGGAACATCCAAAACCGAGAAAGTAATCAAACAGTAAGAACGTCTATACAAACTTTTACAACCACCAATTTTGGTGGTTTTTTTATTTTACTTTTGCAAAAAATTTGACACGTGTCTTATATCAAAACAAAATTTATCCATTTTTTTAAACTGGTTTTCCCATCCACCTATACCGAACTGGCAGTATTTCTGTTTTTCATGATCTGTTATGGAATATTAGGATCTTATATAGCCCTGCATTACAGAATTATTTTTGACAATAGAATCCCATGGGATGCTTATTTCAGTTTTGATAACAAATCGATCCTTATGACAGGAGGCAGTTTTGAAAGACATCCCCTGTCCTACTATTTTTTTAACTGGGTAAGAGAATTTTCATTATTTGTTTCAGGAGGAAAAATGGATGCCAGCTTCAGACTCACGCTGGCATGGCTCAGCAATATCATCATCACATTGAATATTGTTCAGGTATTTAAATATGTAAAGAACATCATTTCCCTTCCTTTATGGTTATGCCTTTTAATCATATTATTCTTTGGAGCTTTTTCCACTAATATCATCTTGTCATTCACTCCGGAAAATTTTACCTACACTTTATTTTTACTCTCATTATACAACCACTATGCAGCAATAAAACTAAAGAAGGAAGAAAAAATACCTGCAACCGCCTTATCACTGGCTGGGATTACTATCGGAGGGCTTACCATTACAAACATTGTAAAAGTTTTCATCCCACTTTTATTTGAAAAAGGACTTTTCAGAAACTGGAAAAAATTCGGAAATGCAGCGCTTAGAGTGACAGTCTCTATGATCTGTTTTGTACTTCTTTATTTGAACAGAATTGATTTTAAATATCAGAATATCTTTTCAAAAACAAATCAGCAATATGAAAAGTTCTCCAATGTAAAGTCGATGCCGACATGGGATATGATTCTTTCGTTCTTTTTTGGAGGTAATATTCTTTTCCCCGGATTTATTATGTCAGACAAGCATAATATGAAAGGTTTTAATTTCAAGGGCCTATACATGGATCTTTATTCATCAGTGTTTCCTTACTTTTTTGTAATCCTGCTGTTGATCCTGATCATTTGGAGTTATTGTAAAAATTTCAAAAATAAATGGGTTCAGGTGATTGCCATTTCATTTTTCATTGACATTGCGATCCATTGTGTGATGAGATTTGGTCTTCATACTTCCTACATCTACGGAGGACATTTTGTCTTTGTATATCCTTTGCTGTTAGGATGGCTCTTTTTTGCTTACAGATCATCACCTAAAATCATGTCATTGCTAACATTAACGGTTGTAGTGTTATTCACTTATCTGCTCGCCGCCAATATTTTCAGAATGACAGAATTTTTCTGGTTTATGGAACATTATTACCAATAAAAAAAGCTGAGAATGTTTCTCAGCTTTTTGTTTTTCTATGTTGAAATAAATTCTTCTTATTTTGCTTCGGCACAGAAAATTCTATACTGTACTGCTACTGCAGATTTAAAGTATTCTCTGATTCTGGAAAGATCACTGGCAGCACTTTGTTTTGTGAAATAACTTCCGGCCAAAATCTTATAGTTGGGTCTTAAAGACGCATCTGTTTCCACTTTCAGGTTGGGAAATCTTTTTCTGAAATAAGACTTCACCTCGTTGGCTTCTTCATTACTTTTCACTGTTGTAATCTGAATTTTAAATCCTAAAATTCTAGGATTTTTCTTACAGATTTCAGCATTGGTAAGTTCTCTGCTTGGCACAAAGATCTTAGGTGGTTTTGTAGTTATTCCTGTAGAAATTCCACTATCATTATTACTGAAATCTCTGGAAGAATTTGTTGGCGCAGCTTTAGCACATTTCCCTTCAATTCCTTCCAAAGCAGCATTTATTTTGGAATCCATTGTCATTACAAGCTCTGTTCCTGACAGGGTGTCCTTTTTAACAACTTGCTGTGCTTCAATATTATAAAATCCAAATAATGATAATATCGAAAATATTTTGATTAGATTTCTCATTTAAACTTGTTTCCGCAAATTTATACAAATTAAAAAACTATACCAAACTGGTTATTTAGAATCAATACAAATTAAACGTAAATGATATTTTCCCTTTTCGATATACCGTTAAATTCCTGTTAAAAATATTATTTTTGCGGAATTGATTGAATGTTCAATAATTTACTAACATAAGATAATTTAAATGATTAGTTGGAGAAAGCATTATAAAAAAACGTTGATCGCGATAGGCTTATTGCTATCAACCAGTGCTTCATTTTACGGGCAAGACGGCGATCCTAAAAACGGAGAGAAACTTTTCAAAGCGAATTGTACTGCATGTCACGCGCTGGACAAACAAGTTGTAGGGCCACCATTAAAAGGGGTTGTAGAACGAGTAAAGACAGAAGGTGGTGTAGACAAAGATTGGCTTCACAAGTGGATCAAAGACAACAAAGCTCTGAGAGCTTCTGGGGATAAATACGCTAATGAGATTTTTGAAAAGTTTAATAAGACTGAAATGCAGGTCTTTCCGAATCTTACAGATAAGGATATTGACGACATTTTAGCTTTCACAACTAACCCTCCTGCTCCGGAGGAGAAAAAGCCGGAAGCAACTCCTGCAACTGACGCTACTGCGGCAGCACCTGCAGACAAAACTACTACAAACGTTGTCATCATTTCACTTTTAGCGATCGCAGGTTTACTGGTTTGGATCTTGGTTAAACTAAGACAATTGGTAAAACTGGGTCAGTCTGAAGATTTAGCCGGACTTAATGAAACAAGAGTTCGTTCTTTCAGTGAAATGTATGAGAAGTTCCACTTCATTGGTAAAGGTCTATTGGCAATCCTTGCTATTTTAGCTGCTTACGGAGTATGGAACTGGCTAATGTGGATCGGGGTTTACAAAGGGTACAAACCTGAGCAGCCTATCTACTTCTCTCACAAAATCCACGCCGGAGAACAGAAAATTGACTGTCAGTTATGTCACTCCAGTGCTAAATACGGAAAAGTATCTGAAATTCCTTCTATGAACGTTTGTATGAACTGTCACAGAACAATTTCTGAATACAACGCAGATCACTACATGGAGCCTGGAAAAGACAAGGCATTCTATGACGGTGAAATCCAGAAGATCTACGCAGCAACAGGTTGGGATCCTGCAAAACAACAGTACACAGGAAAAACACAGCCAGTTGAATGGACAAGAATCCACAACATGCCAGACTTCGTTTACTTCAACCACTCTCAGCACGTAATTGCTGGGGAACAGGCGATCATCAATTCTTTCAACAAAAAGAATCCTAACAACAAAATTGATGTTGTATGTAAAGCTTGTCATGGTAAAATTGATACAATGAATGTTGTTCAGATGGCTAACGACTTTACTATGGGATGGTGTATCGAGTGCCACAGAACGACTGAAGTTGATATGAACAACGGTTATAATAAAGAGTACTTCAAAAATCTACATGACAAGTTGAAAAAACAATATCCACAAGATGGAGGTAAGATCACTGTAGATGCAATTGGAGGTCTTGAGTGTGGTAAATGTCATTATTAATAACTAAAAAATTAGAAGTATAAATGGCTTCAAACAAAATACAATTCAGAAGTATTCATGAACTTAAAGATCCGGCTTTGAATAATAAGCTGGCTCAGAAAGAGTTTCAGGAAGAAATTCCGGTAGAAGATTTCCTTGGAGATGCTGAGAAAAACGGATCAAGTACTTCAAGAAGAGATTTCCTTAAATTACTAGGATTCTCTACAGCAGCAGTTACCTTAGCTGCCTGCGAAGCTCCGGTAATCAAAACGATTCCTTACGTGGTAAAACCGCATGATATTATTCCGGGAATCCCTAATTATTACGCTTCAACCTATTTTGACGGTTTCGACTTTGCTAGTGTTTTGGTAAAAACCCGTGAAGGTAGACCTATCAAAATTGAACCCAACCCAGCTGGCGGCGATTTAGGTAAAACTAACGCAAGAGCTCAGGCAAGTGTACTTTCTCTTTATGATAATGATAAAGTAAAGCAGCCTAAACTGGATGGTAAAGATGAAACTTTCGATAAAGTAGACAGTTTTGTTATTAAAGGGTTGGAAGAAGCTAAAGCGTCTGGCAAAAAGATTGTGGTTTTATCACACTCTTTTGCTTCACCAACTTTCAAAAAGTTATTCGCTGAATTCAAAGCTAAATATCCTACAGCTGAATTAGTAACATATGATGCTTTCCCTTACTCTGCAGGATTAGATGCAGCTCAGGAAGTATTCGGACAAAGAGCATTACCTGTTTATGACCTTAAAGGTTCTGAATTGGTAGTTTCTTTCCAGGCTGATTTCTTAGGAGACTATAACGCTTCAAGCTTAGAAACTTCTTATGCAGCAGCTAGAAAGCCAGGACCAAACATGTTGAGACACATTCAGGTGGAATCTAACATGTCATTAACCGGTGCTAATGCTGACTCAAGATACAGATTAAAACCAAGTGCTGTAAACAAAACTTTAGTTGAAGTTTACAACGCAATCGTAGGTGGCGGTACTTCTGATAAGACTGCAACTGAAATTGCTAACGAATTGAAAGCAAAAGGTAGCAAAGCTGTTGTTTTTGCTGACGGTTCTAAAGGAGCACAGGTTTTAGCACACTTAATCAACCAGAAATTAGGTTCAGTAGCTTTCACAGGTAAAGCAAACTTCCTTAAAGAATTTGACGGAGCAAGATACCAGGAATTCCTGGGATGGATAAACGGTGGACAAGTTGGTGTATTGGTTACCAACAACGTAGACCCTATTTATTCTCATCCAAAAGGAGAAGATTTCAAGAAATCTTTATCTAAAGTTCCTTACGTAATTGCTGTAGCAGATAAGAAAAATGAAATGTACAAAGCAGCGAAAGCTGTAATTCCTGTAGCCAACTGGCTGGAGTCTTGGGGAGATATCGAACCACAGACAGGAGTATATTCATTAATGCAGCCTACAATCCAGAAAATCTACAAATCAAGACAGATTGAAGAATCTCTATTGGTTTGGAAGAACGGAAAAAACAATGCAGCAAACAATTACTACGATTATTTAAAAGCAAACTCTGCTTCTCTTTTAGGTGGTACTTCTTTCAACAAAGCATTGTATAACGGTATCAACGCTTCTACCAACGCAACTACTTTAGCTTATGCAGGTGGAAACGCTGCTCAGGCTGTTGCTGAACTAGGAAACTTTAAAGCTTCTGAATTAGAATTAGTATTATACACTAAGACTTCAATGGGAGATGGTACTCAGGCAAATAACCCTTGGTTACAAGAGTTACCTGATCCAATCACAAGAATGTCTTGGGATAACTATCTGACAATTTCTCCAAAAGACGCAGAAAAGTTCGGAATTGATAACGATCTTAATGCAAGAATGCAGCTGGATGGTTCTATCGTAAACCTTACTGTAAACGGAGTAACAATAAAAGATGTTCCTGTATTCGTACAACCTGGACAAGCTGAAGGATCTGTAGGTCTTGCGCTTGGTTATGGTAAGAAAAACTCAGGAGCAACTGCTGATACCGGTGTAAATGCTTATCCTTTATTTGACGGTTCTAACCTTGTGCTTTCAGGTGTTAAAATTGAGAAAACAGGAGAAGATCACGAATTCGCAGGTATCCAGCTTCAAAATACATTGATGGGTCGTTATGAAATCGCGAAGGAAGTTCCTTTGGCAGATTTCATCAACGTAGCTTTCGATGATGAGCACAAAGGATGGAACAAACCTTTGGAATACCACACGATCAGCGGAGCACTTCCAGCGAGAAAAATCGACCTTTGGGATGCTTTTGATGATACAGATGGTCCTCACTTCAACTTATCTATCGACCTGAACTCTTGTACTGGTTGTGGAGCATGTATCATTGCTTGTCAGGCAGAAAACAACGTTCCTGTAGTAGGTAAAGAAGAAGTAAGAATGTCCAGAGATATGTACTGGTTAAGAATTGACCGTTACTATTCTTCAAGACAAACGGTAGAAGTATACGAAGGGTTAAAAGAAGGAATGGCTGTACCAGAATTATACGGTACTGCATTCAACAAAGAAGGAGGTGCATTGAACCACCCTGCTGATAATCCGGATGTGATCTTCCAGCCAGTAATGTGTCAGCACTGTAACCACGCTCCATGTGAAACTGTATGTCCGGTAGCGGCTACTTCACACGGTAAGCAAGGTCAAAACCATATGGCTTACAACAGATGTATCGGTACAAGATATTGTGCAAACAACTGTCCATACAAAGTAAGACGTTTCAACTGGTTTACTTATAACCTAAATGACAAGTTCGATTTCAACATGAACAATGATTTAGGAAGAATGGTACTTAACCCGGACGTAGTTGTAAGAACTAGAGGGGTAATGGAGAAATGTTCAATGTGTATCCAAATGACTCAGAATACAATTCTTGAGGCTAAGAAAGAAGGAAGAAGAGTGAAGGATGGAGAATTCCAGACTGCTTGTTCTAAAGCTTGTTCTACTGGAGCAATGACATTTGGAGACATGAATGATAAAGATTCTTCGATCAGAGAGCAATATGCATCTAACAGAAGATATTATTTACTAGAGGAGATCGGAACAAAACCAAACGTGTTCTATCACACTAAAGTAAGAAACAGAGTAGAAAAATAAAGTTTAAATAATAAATAGGTAAAAAATGTCAGGACATTACGAAGCTCCGATAAGGGAACCTCTAATTATTGGTCACAAAACTTATCACGATATTACAGAAGATATCGCACGACCTATCGAAGAAAGAGCAGGTAAATTATGGTGGATCTCATTATATGCTGCACTAGTTCTATTCCTCTATGGATTCGGCTGTATCGCTTACACTATCGGGACAGGTATTGGAGCATGGGGGCTTAACAGAACTATTAACTGGGGTTGGGATATTACCAACTTCGTATGGTGGGTAGGTATCGGTCACGCCGGGACCCTAATCTCAGCAGTATTATTATTATTTAGACAGAGATGGAGAATGTCTGTAAACAGATCTGCAGAGGCGATGACGATCTTTGCGGTTGTACAGGCAGCAATCTTCCCTGTAATCCACATGGGTAGAGTTTGGGTTGGATACTGGGTATTCCCTTTACCAAACCAATTCGGTTCTCTTTGGGGGAACTTCAACTCTCCTCTACTTTGGGACGTATTTGCGATCTCTACATATTTCTCAGTATCAACTGTATTCTGGTTCATGGGACTAATCCCTGACTTTGCAATGATCAGAGATAGAGCGAAAACTCCTTGGACTAAGAAAATTTATACATTCCTTGCATTCGGTTGGGGTGGTAAAGCAAAACACTGGCAAAGATTCGAAGAACTTTCTTTGGTTCTTGCAGGTTTGGCAACTCCACTTGTATTCTCAGTACACACTACCGTATCTTTTGACTTCGCAACTTCGGTAATTAAAGGATGGCACTCAACAATCTATCCTCCTTATTTCGTTGCCGGTGCGATCTTCTCAGGATTTGCAATGGTACAGACCCTATTGTTGGTTGCAAGAAAAGTATGTCACTTAGAAGAATATATTACAATGTATCATATCGAAATTATGAACATCGTAATCATCTTAACGGGTGGTATGGTAACTGTAGCTTATGCCACTGAATATTTCATCGGATGGTACTCAGGATCCAGATTTGAAGATTTCACATATCTTTCTCCGGGTGCTGCTGTAGGACCTTACTGGTGGGCATTCTGGTCATTGATCATCTGTAACCTTGTTATTCCTGCTTCTTTCTGGTTCAAGAGACTAAGAACGAACATTATCTGGACATTCATTGTTGCATTGATCATCAACATCGGTATGTGGTTCGAGCGTTTTGATATCATCGTTATCAACCTTTCAAGAGACTACTTACCAGGATCATGGACTATGTTTAAGCCAACGATCATTGATGTGGGTGTATACTTAGGAACAATCGGATTCTTCTCTGTATTATTCTTATTATATGCAAGAACATTCCCTGTAATTGCACAGGCTGAATTAAAATCGATTTTGAAAATCTCAGGTGAAACTTATAAAGCAAAAGAAGGAGATGAGCACCACTAAAATTGTATACGGACTTTATGCTGACGACGACGATTTAATGAACGGCGTTAAAGCATTCAACGATAAAGGAATCGCAATCAACGAAGTTTATACTCCGTTTCCGGTTCACGGACTAGACAAAGCTTTAGGTTTAAAGAAAACCAGAATTTCTGATGCCGCTTTCATCTATGCTTGTTATGGTGTAACGATCGGTGCTACTCTTACCTGGTATGTGATGAATCACGACTGGCCTCAGAATATCGGTGGTAAACCAGCTTTTGACTGGGGGCACAACATGCCGGCATTCGTAGTTCCAATGTTCGAATTAATGGTATTCTGTGCAGCTCACATGATGTCTTTAACTTTCCTGGTTAGAAACAAAATGTATCCAGGAGCTCCTGCTCAGAACCCGGACCCAAGAACTACTGATGATAAATTCATGATGGAATTCGTAACTGAAGATGTAGAATCTGTAAAACAGTTGCTTATTGAAACTGGAGTTGAAGAAATAACTGTTAAAGACGCTTAAAATGAAAAAGAATGTATTAAAAATTACAGCGGTTTTAGGTTTAACAACAGTTTTACTTAACTCTTGCGGACCAAAGGAGAACACTCCGTTGGTATATTTCCCGGACATGTATTTTCCGGTAGCTTATGATCCGTTGATGAAAGCTCAGGATGCTTACTCAGATCATGAAAATGAAATTCCTGCTTTTGTTAAAAATAATGGTGCAACAGGTCTTTCTCCGGTAGAAGGATCAGTTGCTCAGAATAAAGATGGAGTTTTTGAAGAAAGCTTATTACCTAAAAATGTTGACGAGTACAACGCAGGGTATGAAGCCTCTAAAAAACTTACAGTATCTCCTTTGAACCCAGCTAATGCAGCGAAGGATCTTGAAAGAGGTAAAATATTGTTTGATCACACTTGTGCTGCATGTCACGGTACAGGAGGTGACGGACAAGGACCTATCGTACAAAGTGGAGCATTCTCCGGAGTGCCAAACTATGCTGACAGAGAACTTACTGTAGGATCTGTTCATTATGTATTAACAAACGGTAGAAATGCCATGGGATCTTATGCGGGACAATTGAACGCAGGAGACAGATGGAGAGTAGCAATGTATGTGATGAGTGCTTTCAAAAAAGGAGCAGCAGCACCGGCAGCAGCTACAGCGGCGGCACCAGCAACAACTGAAACGACTACCGAAACTAAAAAATAAGAAAAGAAATGTATAGTTTTTCACCAAAATTAAAATCAACTTCTATAATACTTCTTGTTGTAGGTTTAGTTCTTTTCGGTATTGGTTTCTTTTTGAACAAAGGAATTTCTACTGAGAAAATAGAACAAATGATGGAAGCTGTTCATGCTTCAGGTCATACTGCTCCTACACACTCAAGTGAAATGGTTGGACCTCAGGATCACGCGGCTCACCTTGAGCATGCTACATTGCAGGTACACAACCAGCCTTTAGCAGCAATACATTTTGTAGCTGTATTTTTCTTTGGAGTAAGCTGCTGCGTATTATTCTTCTATTCTATTCAGCACGCTGCCCACGCAGGATGGCCGATCATCATTACAAGAGTAATGGAAGCTATTGCTTCTTATATCCCTTACGGTGGTGCAATCCTGGTAATCCTTATGATCTTAAACATCACTCATAATGGTCACTTATTCCACTGGATGGACCCTGAATTGACAAACCCGGATTCTCCGCATTTTGATGTGATCTTATTTGAAAAGAAAAAATTCTTAAATATTCCTTTCTACGCAGTAAGAACTTTAATCTATGTGATTGGTGCTTCTTTCTTCGCTTGGAAATTAAAAGCTCAGTCTAAGAAAGTAGACGAAACTAAATCTAAAGTAGAGTATCAAATGCTTTACAGATGGGCAGTAGGATATATTGCATTCTTCGGATTTGCTTCTGCAGCTTGGGCTTGGGACTGGTTGATGTCTATTGACCCTCACTGGTATTCTACAATGTATATCTGGTATTCAATGGTTAGCTGCCTTTCAAGTGGTATCGCTGTAATCATTCTATTAAGTGTTTATCTTAAGAAAAATGGTTTCTTACCACAGTTCAATGACAACCACTTACACGATTTAGGGGTATTCCTTTTCGCTACAAGTATGCTTTGGACGTATACATGGTTTGCTCAGTTCATGTTGTACTGGTATGCCAACGTTCCGGAAGAGGTTAACTACTTCTTCGGTAGATTCCAGCACTACTCTCCTACTTTCTTACCAATGTTGATCATCAACTTCTTATTACCATTATTGGTATTAGTGAGCAGCAGCATCAAGAGAAACTACAAAGTAGTTACTACAATGGCAGTAGTAGTAATCTTAGGACACATCTTAGACTACTTCAACATGGTAATGCCGGGAACGGTAGGACCATACTGGAACACTCCTGAAGTATTCTTGTTAATCCTTGGAGCAATCTTATTCGTAGCCGGATTATTTATGTTTACTGTACTTTCAGCTTTATCTAAACTGAAGTTGATTCCTACAGGAAACCCATTCTTACACGAATCTGAAATTTATGAGTATCCTTTCTAAGGACTTGTAACAAAATAAAATGATAAAAGACTGATTGTTAAAACGATCAGTCTTTTTTTATGCACATCAATCAACAAACTTACTATGAAAACAAAACTTTGCCTTTACACATTCTTCCTTTTGCTATGTAGTTTTATTCAGGCTCAGACCATCACCTTTGTTTCTGAAAAAAATAACAACCCTCTTCCAAGAGTTTCTGTATTTGGAAAAGACGGAACTATTGTAGCCTATTCTGATATTGAAGGTAAGATAGACAAACAATCCCTCTCGCCTTCCCAGGAGAAATTTCAGCTTGTCTACAATAATTTTCCGGTGGCCACCTTATCTTACTCAGACTTTGATCAATCCGTTATAAAAATCAATGATCAGGTAAAGGAAATTGAAACTGTCGTTATCAAAAATAACAAACCGGCAAAATATATTTTCATTAAGGGAAATTTTAACGCCTATGTAACGGTAAACAATAAGCTTAACAGCTATGCCGATGGAATTGTAACTTACATTTTTGACAATAAAACAAAAAAACTGAAAAGCTCCAATGTAGAACAATACAGAGTTTTCAGACTGGCAGACTCTAAAAACGAGAAAAAAGAAACTTCATCATGGGATTATGGGAACTCTCTGCAAATCCCAAAACTTAAAAATGTAGGAAATCCTGAAGAGTATAAAACCAAAAGAAATATCATCAGAGAATTGAAAGGCGATCGTAAAGATCAGATTGAAGTGACAGGCGGCGCCCTTCAGGAAAAAGAATTTTCATTCTTCGGATATAGATTTTATGATATCAGAACCATATTGAATATGTCGTTTGAGAAAGGATCAGAAAAAACACTAAAAGATTTCCTCGAATATAACGAACTCGTTTTTGTTAAACTAAAACATAAAAGTGAACCTGAATACAATCAGATTGCACTTTACACTAATTTCTACCCTGCGGAACTTAGTTTCACTAATGACAACGATATTGAAAAGGTAAAATTCAATAAAGATAACAGCAGTTACCAGACGTCTTACTGGCAGAATCCTTCGTTCCCGAATATGCAGACCATCTTCAGTAATTTTTTTAAAGGAGACTTAAAAGAACAACCCAACAAAAAGTAAAAATAAGATTATGGCTCCTGTGATAAAGAAATAAAATAAGTCATAAAACATAAAGTGAAAATAAAATCTAGTATTAATAAAGGTTTTATTAAATTTGCAACAAACCAAATAAAAATGAAAAAGTTTTCTTTTCTACTTGTTTTCAGTCTGTTGCTTTTTACAGCATGCAAGAAAGATCATGTAGATGCTACGAATACTAAAACACTGCAGTCAAGTATCAATGATATGACTTCCAGTTTACCAACCATTAAACAGATTAAGTTTAATGAAGCTCTTTACATCCTTAAAACATTTGGAGTAGAAGCTGATGGTGATATCAATGAGCTGAAAGCCCTGGGAAAACTGATCAACGGAAAAAAAGTTCCTGAAATCATGGCTCTGGCTGATGAAGTGGCTCAGAAAAACGGAATTGAATGGGCAAGTACTGCCCCACCATCACTGGGAGAAATGAATATCTTCGGGGATGATAAAGCAAAAGAAAGCGATCCTAATGATGTGAAAGCAGGATCACTAAGCCTTGTGACAAGACCTACAGGTGATGACGGAACCGGGGCGCCTACGGCCATTCAGATTGTTCCAAGACTTGTAGATGCAGCCGGAAACCCGGTATCTTTCACAGGTGCAGGTCTTGAAGCCACTCTTGAAGTATTCAGCAATGGTGTAAGACTAGCTACAGCTAAAAACCTGATGCAGGATAATAACTTTAAAGGATTCAATTTAAAATTCTCATCTATCCCTGCTTCAAAAGTGGTAGATAATAAAATTGACATCACGGTTTCCGTAAAAACTACGGCAAAAACTTTCAAAATGTCAAAAATCGGACTTGATGTGAATGCTGCAGCCTTAAAAGTACCTGCCATTCCAAAAACAGATTCAACCGCGCTGACAGAACAGCCAAGTGCAGTGGTGGATCCAAACAATCCTGCAGCTACACCTGCAGCAACGACTGATCCAACAGCTACTCCTGCTACACCAGCAGCTCCAAAGCAGCCCACAGCAGATCCTAAGAATACGATAAGCAAGTTTCTGAACAATGTAAGTTCTCAGAATTTAAAAGCAGCATACGAAACGGCAAGCAATCCAAGCTGGGGAAGTTATGAGTCTTTCTCAAATCCTACTTCAGGTTTTGGATCGGTGAAGAATGTAAGTGTAAAAAATATTACAACTAACGGTACCACTGCCAACAGTGCAAGTGTAAACGCCACTTATGATGTGACGGATAAAAGCGGGAAGACAACTTCTTTAAAAGTAACTTTCGGGCTTAAAAATGTAAACGGAGACTGGAAAATTTCCAGCTATAAAATCAATTAATAAATGGCTTCAGCAGAACTGATCAAGAAATTAGAAGAAACAATTGAAAACATTCCTGATTTTCCGATTCCGGGAATACAGTTTAAGGATATTTCACCCATCTTTTTAAATCCAAAACTTTATGAAGACGTTATTGCAGATCTTGTAGCCTTCAGTAAAGGGAAAATCGATGCAGTCTGCGGAATTGAAAGCCGCGGTTACCTTTTTGGAATCGCTATCGCTGTGGCATTGGAAGTTCCATTCATCTTAATCAGAAAAGCGGGAAAACTTCCTCCTCCTGTCATTTCAGAAACATATGACCTGGAATATGGAAGCGCTATTATAGAAACCCGTGAAGGGCAGATAAAACCCGGACAAAGAGTTTTGATTCATGATGATCTTCTGGCAACCGGAGGAACTACTGAAGCTGCTGCCAAATTAGTAGAAAAACAAGGCGCAATAGTTTCACAGTTCAGTTTCCTTATCGGTTTACAAGGCTTAAATGGAGATGAAAAACTGAAGAAATTCGGGGCAGAGATCTACCATATTTTAAGTTATTAAGATTGATCCTAACAAGATAAATGCTTCGGCTCCGCTCGGCATGACAATGGCTAATAATTTACTGTGAGATTAGAACAAGCAGTATCAGAAGTGTCATGCTGAGCATCTCGAAGCATCTTTTTTTAATAAATTCATCATTAACCATTAACAATTCACAAGATTTCGTCAATAATACTCACAAAGTATTTTGTAAATCTCTCAGAAACAATTAAATTTGCATTTCAATTTTTAAAAACTTATGGCAAAATTGGGAAAGAGTGCTCAGAACGAGCAAGAAGGTAAAGAAACGGTTGAGTTCTTTAAAGACCTTGACAGAGAGGCTTTAAACACTGAAAGATTTGTTGAAAAATATTCAAAGCCGCTTGGTTTTGTATTTGGAGCTTTGATTTTAGGAGTTTTAGGATTCTTTGCTTATAAGCAATTTGTGATTGCTCCAAAGAACACTGAAGCTGTAAAAAGTTTCCTTGCTGCTCAAAAAAATCTTACGGAAGGTAAAGATAAAGATGCCTTAGGTGGAAAATCTGCAGCTAATCCTGGTTTTATAGGTACAGCTAATGAATATTCTTCTACTGAAATTGGTAAACTTTCTGCTTACAATGCGGGTTTGTTAAAATTCAAAGAAGGAAAATTCCAGGAAGCATATGATCTTTTGGATAAATTCTCTTCCAAAAACAAAACTTTGATGGCAATGAAGTATGGAGCAATGGCTGATGCAAAATCAGGTCTTAACAAAAATGATGAAGCTCTGTCCTTATTAGATCAGGCTGCTACAGCATCTGATGATCCTTATACAACGTATTATTTTACAAGAAAAGCAGGTATTGTTGCTTTAGGATTAAAGAAAAATGCAGAAGCTAAAAAATACTTCTCTGCAATTGACGAGAAATATCAGGACTACGACAACGGAATGTCTGATTCTTATATCGAAATGACTAAATATTATTAAAAAATGGCAACAGTTAATCTTTCCGATTACAAGCCACTTCATATAACGAATGCCGAAGATTTTTCTATCGGCATTGTTTTTTCTGAGTGGAATGATTTTGTAACTTACAATCTTCGTGATGCAGCTTTGGAAATCCTTGAAAAAGAAGGGGTAAAACCTGAAAACATCAAACTTTTCCCTGTACCAGGAGCTTTCGAATTAAGCTATGCTAGTATGCAACTTTGCAAAGAGAGAAAATATAACGCAGTAATTTCTATCGGATGTGTGATCCGTGGGGAAACTCCTCATTTTGACTATGTATGCTCTGCAGTAGCGCAGGGAATCAAAGACTGTAACATCATGACGGACACCCCTACTATTTTCTGTGTATTAACAGATGATAACAAAGAACAATCTATTGCAAGAAGTGGTGGTGATCTTGGGAACAAAGGGGTGGAAGCAGCCGTTACTGCGCTAAGAATGATTGATTTCAAAAAGAAATTATCCGACAAAAAAGGAAATATCGGTTTCGGACACTCTTAACCAACGATGTATTTCGACAATATAATGGGGCTATTTTTTAATAGTCCTTTTTTTATTGCTCTATAAATAATTCACAAATCTTATTAATAAAAAGGATGTTTTTCTTTTTTTCTGTCAAAAGTTCTCTACAAAAACTATCTTTGTGAAAATTAATAAAGACAGACAATACATGTTTTTAAAAAAAATAAAACCCTTCCTGTATTTAGGAATTTTCTATCTTATTATTTCGTTGATAATAAGAACCGTATTCTTTTTTCATCCTATTACTACTGCTAGTTTTGGATTTTTCGAAGTTGTAAAAGTTTTGCTGATAGGTCTGGTGAATGACATTTTTGTTTTCATACTGGCCAGTTCCATTCTCGCTCTTTACTTCCTCTTTCTTTCCAATTCAAAATATAAAAAACCTTACGGACACATTATTCTGAGTGCTCTGGTTCTATTCTTCCTTTATATATGGCTTGTGCCGAACAATATTTTCAAGCAGTATGGAGGTTCCATCATGGAAATAGCCCTTGTTTTCGTAGGAATTAAGGCCCTTTTCTTCGGATTGATGCTGTT
This sequence comes from Chryseobacterium sp. NRRL B-14798, assembly GCF_050470705.1. Lineage (NCBI taxonomy): Bacteria > Pseudomonadati > Bacteroidota > Flavobacteriia > Flavobacteriales > Weeksellaceae > Chryseobacterium > Chryseobacterium sp. NRRL B-14798. The sequence goes on from NZ_JBFLUL010000005.1 coordinate 5,055,719, forward strand.
CCTTCCTGCACAGAGAATTAAGATCCGTAATATATTATATTTCATCACATTACTGTTATATGTTCTTCTGATCATTTTCAACGGGGTAAGTGAATATTTTTTCTATAATGAATTTGGAGTTCGTTATAATTTTATTGCTGTAGATTATCTTATCTATACCAATGAGGTGATTGGGAATATCATGGAAAGCTATCCGGTTATTCCGCTGTTTTCTGCCATCATGATTGTTACCCTGGTCATCACATGGTTTATTTATAAGAAAACAAAAGATGAGCTTCTGGAACTACCAGATTTTAAACAAAAAATGGTGCTGCTGGGTAGTTTTATGGTACTTTGTGCGTTGAGTGCACTGGCAATACCATCCTTGATACAAATCAGATCCGACAATGTTTTCGCAGACGAAATTGAAGCCAACGGACTTCCTAAGTTCTACTGGGCGTTTACCCATAATGAACTGGATTATTTCCAGTTTTATTCACAGATTAACCAACAGCAGGCTGAAAAGAATTTCTTAAGCCAGTATCCACAACCTACTTTATCAAGAGCTGTTGTTGCAGAACAGCCTGAAGTGAAGAAAAACGTAGTATTGATCTCCATTGAAAGTCTTTCTGCAGATTTCATGGAACATTATGGCAATACCCAAAAAATTACTCCTTTCCTGGACAGTCTTGCTGATAAATCACTCATGTTTACCAATCTGTATGCAACCGGAAACAGAACAGTACGCGGACTGGAAGCTTTGACATTATGTATTCCTCCTACAGCAGGAGAAAGTATCATCAAGAGAGATGACAATAAGAATAAATTCACAACCGGAAGTGTTTTCAAGTCTAAAGGATATGATGTTAAATTTTTATACGGCGGATACAGCTATTTTGATAATATGCAGGATTTCTTCGGAGGAAACGGCTATGGTATCGTAGATAGAAATAACTTTAAACCTGAAGAAATTACTTTTGCCAATGTTTGGGGCGTTGCTGATGAAGATATGGCCAGAAAAGCTATTCAGATAATGAATGCTGAAGCTAAGTCAGGAAAACCGTTTTTCAATCATTGGATGACAGTTTCCAACCACAGACCATTTACCTATCCTGACGGAAGAATTGATATTCCGGGAACGGCAAAATCCCGTGAAGGGGGTGTAAAGTATACAGACTACTCTCTTAAGTTGTTCTTCGATATGGCTAAGAAACAAGACTGGTACAAGAATACGGTTTTTGTTATCATTGCAGACCATTGTGCATCCAGTGCGGGAAAAACGGAACTTCCGATGGATAAATACAGAATTCCTGCTATGGTATTTTCTGAAGGATTTATTCAGCCTCAGAAATTTGATGCGCTGATGTCGCAGATCGATATAATGCCGACCGTTTTGGGCTTATTAAACTTCAGCTATCAGTCTAAATTCCTGGGTCAGGATGTGTTCAAACCGGAATTCCAGCCTAAAGCTTATGTGGCAACCTATCAGGATCTTGGATTTATCAAAGGTGAACGTTTGACCATTATTTCGCCGGTAAAAAAGGTAAAACAATATTCTTTGGAACTGGAAAAAAGTGATCTGAAACCTGAGTTTAAACTATATTACGACGAAAAATTATTAAAAAATCCAGATCAGAAACTGGTGGATGATGCTGTATCAGCTTATCAGTCTACCTCTTACTGGCTAAAAACGAAACAACTCAACAGATAAATATCTAAATATTTTCGCTTATAATCTGGCGTAAAATATTTAAATTAACCCATAAATTTATTAGTATGAAATGGACAGACGACAGAGGCGGAAACGTTGATGACCGCCGTGGTTCAGGAGGCGGAAGTGGCGGTATGATTGTAGGAGGCGGACTCGGAACTTTAATTATAGCAGCCATCGTATTCTTTTTGGGAGGTGATCCATCCGGTATCTTGAATTCCGGAGGCATGCAGCCTTCAGGAAATTCCGGAGAACAGAGAGAGCTTACTGCCGATGAAAAACAAATCGGAGAAATGGTCAAAATGATGGACGCATGGAATAGCCAGACCTGGAATCAGATTTTCACAGAAAATGGCATGACCTATACCGATCCAGGAATTGTTCTTTTCGAAAATACAACATCTTCAGCATGCGGTACGGCTCAATCTGCCATGGGGCCATTCTATTGCCCGGCCGATCAGAAAGTCTATATGGATATGAGTTTTTTTGGTGAACTTCAGCAAAAATTCGGAGCTAAAGTAACAGAATTTACGGTAGCTTATGTTCTTGCGCATGAAGTAGGACACCATGTTCAGACCCTTTTGGGAACTACACAGAAAGTGGATGCGCTAAGAAGAAGCGGAAGATATTCCGAAGAGCAGATGAACAGAGTATCCGTTGCGACAGAATTACAGGCTGATTTCTATGCCGGAGTATGGGCAAAAAAAACCAATGACAGCAAACATATTCTGGAACCCGGAGATATTGAGTCTGCCATAGATGCTGCCGAAGCGGTTGGCGATGATAATATTCAGAAAAGAGCACAGGGATATGTGAATCAGGAAAGTTTTACCCACGGCTCTTCTGCACAGCGTAAAGAATGGTTTATGAAAGGGTACAACACCGGAGATATCAGACAGGGTGATACTTTCAACCAGCTATTAAAATAGTTTTTATCAAAAATTATAATGATATAAAAAAGCGGTCTTAAGTCAAGACCGCTTTTTTATTTATTGCAATTCGATCGGATTAGAATTTTTCTTAGCCTCTTCTTTCACCCTTTCTTCCATTCTTTTTCTCATATCAGCAGGATTTTGGTTTCCGCCGCCGGAGCCTCTTCCGCCTCCGCCTATTCTTATTGTATTAGAAAATCCACCTTGTCCACTGCCACTTTGGCTCATAAACGACATCGGATCAGCTTTAAATTTTTGCTGCTGTTTGATATAATCTGTTCTTTTTACTTTCAAAGTATTTCCAAACTGGTTCAAAGCCGGAAACTCAGCAATTTTATAGTTTTTCATAAGATCAAAAGAATAATCTCCTTTATCATCTTCCACTTTTACAATCAACCCCGGAAGTCCTCCGAACTTATAAGGTCCATCCTGATAAGGAAGATCTGTTGTAAACCATGCCGTCCATTTTCTCCCACCAAAATCAGTTTCAGCTTTCTGAACTTTATACTCGCCTATTTTTCTCGTTTCTGACTCTATTTTCCAGTTCAGTGGTCTGTCTTCTTCATACGAATAGAGATCACGCCCGATTCTGTCTTTAAAATAGGTCTTTTGATTGGTTTTATCTTTTTCAATGGAATAGCTGATATTCGTTTTCAATCCTTCCATCTGATCTCTGTTGATGCTTGCTCTTCCGCCTCCGCTCTGAAATGCTTTTTGCATAATAGAATCTCTTTTGATTCTGTTTTCAGAATAAAACACAGATTTTTCCGGAGAAATATCCAGATAAGCATTTTCAGTCTTGATATCTGTTTTATTTTCAGCATCAGGCTTCATCGTCACCTGATATACGAATCTGTTGGTTTGTGCAGAAACATTCTGTATGAAGAGCGCCAATGCGATAATACCTATTTTTTTCATTTATATTTTTATTTATTGAGCATTATTAAAAGAAAGATTTATTGTACTTTATTTTTGACAAGTTTTCTCCCTTATTGCTTGATTATATGTCTTCCTTATAGATTTAAAATACGATTCAAGGTTAAAATTATGAATAAAACCTTAACAGAAAACGGCTCAGTTTATCTTTTTTTAACATCATTTATCCTCTGATAAATTGCTATTAATATCATAATCATTAAAATAGACATCTTCGATTTGAGATTGCGGAAATTAGTTTGTATTTTTGCATCATTAAATCATTCTAAATAAATACAATGATAAAAGTATCAGACCATGCAAAGGAGAAAGCCATCCAGTTAATGACGGAAGATGGTTTTAACCCTGCTGAAGATTATATAAGAGTAGGGGTAAAAAGCGGCGGATGCTCTGGTTTAGAGTATGTTTTAAAGTTTGACAACGAAAAAACAGACACAGATCAGATTTTTGAAGATAATAACATTAAAATTATTATAGATAAAAAATCCATCCTTTATTTAGCAGGAACAACTCTTGAGTATTCAGGAGGATTGAACGGAAAAGGGTTTGTTTTTAACAACCCGAATGCATCCAGAACATGTGGATGCGGGGAATCATTTAGTCTTTAGAGAAAAGACATTAGATCCTAGATTTCAGACCTCAGAGCTATTCTGACTTCTGAAATCTAATCTGAAACCTAAAAAAAAATAATGAGTAAATATACAGAAGACGATCTAAGAGTCGATCTAGAAAATAAAAAATATGAATTCGGTTGGGAGACGAAGATTGATTATGAAGACTTCCCGACTGGTTTAAACGAGGATATCATCCGTGCGATCTCTGCTAAAAAAGAAGAGCCGGAATGGATGACTGAATGGCGATTGGAATCTTTCAAAATCTGGCAAAAAATGGTAGAGCCTGAGTGGGCTAATATCAAATATGAAAAACCGGATTTTCAGGCAATCCGTTACTATGCTGCTCCAAAAGTAAAGCCTGAACTGGCAAGCCTTGACGAAGTAGATCCTGAACTATTGAAAACATTCGAAAAGCTAGGGATTAATATCGAAGAGCAAAAAAGACTTTCAGGAGTTGCTGTAGATATCGTAATGGACTCAGTTTCTGTGAAAACCACTTTCCAGGATACACTTGCAGAAAAAGGAATTATTTTCTGCTCGATCTCTGAGGCTATTAAAAACCACCCTGATCTGGTAAGAAAATATCTTGGAAAAGTAGTTCCGAGAGGAGATAACTTCTATGCAGCATTGAATTCCGCAGTATTTTCTGACGGAAGTTTCTGTTATATTCCTAAAGGAGTAAAATGCCCGATGGAACTTTCTACTTATTTCCGTATCAATCAGGCAGGAACAGGACAGTTTGAAAGAACGCTTCTTGTAGCTGATGAAGGAAGTTATGTATCTTATCTTGAAGGATGTACAGCACCGTCAAGAGATGAAAACCAGCTTCACGCAGCGGTTGTAGAGCTTATCGCTTTAGATAATGCTGAAATTAAATATTCAACGGTACAGAACTGGTACCCGGGTAATGAAGAAGGTAAAGGAGGTGTATTCAACTTTGTAACGAAGAGAGGACTTTGCGAAAGAAATGCAAAAATCTCCTGGACACAGGTTGAAACAGGTTCAGCTGTAACATGGAAATATCCTTCTTGTATCTTAAAAGGAGACAATTCTATCGGAGAGTTCTACTCTATTGCGGTAACCAACAACCACCAATATGCAGATACAGGAACAAAAATGATCCACATTGGTAAAAACACCAAATCTACGATCATTTCTAAAGGTATTTCTGCCGGGAAATCCCAGAACTCATACAGAGGACAGGTAAAAGTAATGCCTTCTGCAAAAGGAGCAAGAAACTTCTCACAGTGTGACTCTTTATTGATGGGTAATGAATGTGGAGCTCATACGTTCCCTTATATTGAAATTAAAGATCCTACGGCACAGTTAGAGCACGAGGCTACGACTTCAAAAATCGGGGAAGACCAGATTTTCTACTGTAACCAGAGAGGTATTGACACAGAAAGAGCTATTGCTCTGATTGTAAATGGTTTCAGTAAAGAAGTTTTAAATAAACTTCCAATGGAATTTGCTATTGAAGCACAGAAACTACTTGAAATTTCACTAGAAGGTTCGGTAGGTTAATCTTTTAAAAGGATTTTCAGATAAAAACCAACTGATTTAAAGGCAAGGTTTTCAGAGTTTTTATCAGATGATCAACCGTTATCAACGGGAAATAAATTGTAATCTTCACAGGAGATTATTAGTAAAATAAAATATAAAAAGCTTCTATGTCCGCTGAGGAAATACTTCAGTTAAAGACAAAGTGAATACACAATGAGAAGCTCACACAATTATAAAGCAAAAGTTAGCAAGAATGTTACAAATTAAAGACCTTCACGCCAAAATTGAAGATGGCGCAGAAATATTAAAAGGGATTAATCTTGAAATAAAGCCGGGCGAAGTTCACGCTATCATGGGACCAAACGGAGCTGGTAAGTCTACCCTTTCTTCTGTAATCGCAGGAAAAGAAGATTACGAAGTGACTGGTGGAGAGATCCTTTTTGACGGACAGGACATCAGCGAAGATGCTCCTGAAGATAGAGCTCACAAAGGAATTTTCCTTTCTTTCCAGTATCCTGTAGAAATTCCAGGAGTTTCTGTAACGAACTTTATCAAAGCCGCTTTAAACGAAACAAGAAAAGCAAACGGACTGGAAGAGATGCCGGCAAAAGAAATGCTTGCTCTAATCCGTGAGAAATCTGAAAAACTGGGAATCAAAAAAGATTTTCTTTCAAGATCATTGAACGAAGGATTCTCCGGAGGTGAAAAGAAAAGAAACGAGATCTTCCAGATGATGATGCTTAATCCGAAATTGGCTATTCTTGATGAAACCGATTCAGGATTGGATATCGATGCTTTAAGAATCGTTGCAGATGGAGTAAACTACTTCAAAAATGAAGGAAATGCAGTTCTTCTGATTACCCACTATCAAAGATTGCTTAACTATATTCAGCCTGACTTCGTTCATGTGTTAGCAGATGGGAAAATCATCAAAACCGGTGATAAATCTTTAGCATTGGAGCTTGAAGAAAAAGGTTACGACTGGCTTTTAAATTAATTTGAAATTTACTATTTGAGATTTGAAATTATGGCAACCATTTATGAAGTGCAGCAAATATGAATCTCTAAAGTAAAAATTGGATTCCTATTCCTCGGAATAACAATATTTTAGTTCAAAAAAAAGAAAAAATGGTGCAAACCACAGACATACCAGTAATGGCATTAAAAGAACAAATTATAGAGAACCATAGTGAATTTTTGGAGAGTCTTCGTCACAGATTTCTGGATGAGGAAAGAAAAACAGCGCTTCAAAAATTTGCAAACTTTGGTTTTCCTACTAAAAAAGACGAAGAATATAAATATACCAATCTAAAGGAGATCACGGAAAAAAGCTACAACTTCTTCCCGAAAGAGCACCACAATATCACTAAAGAGCAGTTTGATGAACTGCATCTTGGTGAAGAGAATTTTGATTGGATTGTTTTTGTAAACGGTAAACTTCACAAAGAGCTTTCTAAAGTTTCTATTGAAAATGTGGAGTTCCTTTCATTCAATTATGCATTGAATGATGAGAAACATAAGGAGGTTTTTGAAAAATATTTCAATACCATTGCTTCTAAAGAACAGGCTTTTACGAACCTGAACCTTGCTTACTGCAAATATGGCTTCTTCCTTAAAGTTCCTAAAAATGTAGTGATTGAAAAGCCAATCCACGTTTTTTATATTTCTCAGAATCAGGAAGAAAATACATTCTACAATACCAGAAACCTTTTGATCGTAGAAGAAGGAGCAAAAGTAGAAGTGATTGAAAGCCACCATAATTTTGACACCACTTACGTACTGACAAACTCTGTAACAGAGATCTTTACATACCCAAATGCGAAAGCTGACTGGCACAAACTTCAGAACGATAACAACACAACCTATCTTATCGACAATACTTTCGCAAGACAGGAGAAAGACAGTTTAACAACGGTAAACACATTCTCTTTCGGAGGTAAACTGGTAAGAAACAACCTTGATTTTATTCATAATGGATCCAATATCAATTCATTCATGAACGGAATCACCATCATCGGAAAAGATCAGCTGGTAGACCACCATACAGCAGTCCACCACAACTTCCCGAACTGTGAAAGTTATCAGAACTACAAAGGAATTTTTGATGGTAACGCCCACGGAGTGTTCAACGGAAAAGTTTTTGTGGACAAAATTGCTCAGAAGACAAATGCTTATCAGCAAAACAACAATGTATTGCTAAGCGAAGGGGCAAGTATTGATACAAAACCTCAGTTAGAAATTTTTGCAGACGATGTAAAATGTTCTCACGGATGTACAGTAGGACAATTGAATGAAGATGCTTTATTCTATCTGAGAGCCAGAGGAATTTCGAAAAAAGAAGCACAGGCATTACTTTTATATGCTTTTGCGAATGATGCTATGCAGAATATTGATATAGAGCCTCTAAAAGAGAAAATTTCAAAGCTGCTGGCTGAGAAATTAGAAGTTGATATAGAATTTTAAAACTTATATATATTGATAAAAAAGCACTTCAAATGAAGTGCTTTTTTATTGTATTTACAGATTGTGTGTCTCTTATTTTTTCAACCAGCTTTGGTTATCTTTATTTTCTGAACGTTTCTTACCGTTATCAAAATTATAAGCCAATCCTACGCCCAATGTCTGCTTCAGCTGGGTCTTCCATATCTGATTATGGTCATACAAAAGGTCAAGGGTAACGTTGGTAGAAATATATTTATTGATTTTCATGCTCAAAACTCCGCTATATCCAAGGACAAGCCTGTCCGGATGATCAAGGTAGTTTGAGAATACAGAAGCCGTATTCAGTAGGGTTATATTCTCCATAATCTTCAGTTTGTACATTGCCGTTCCCAGGAAACCGAATTGGAAAAGAGAAGAATCTCCATCGTTTTTAAGACCGTAAGTTCCTGCTTTCTGAAGATCTTCGTCTAAAACAAAAGTCCATCTGGCATTCGCAGGTCGTAAAGTAACTGTAAGATTATCATTGGGACGGTATGTAACCCCTGCTCCTACACTCAGATATCCGGGAGCCATAAAATTGGAAATCTTTTTTGCATCAGGATTATTTCCATCTTCATAACCCGGAGCAAACTGAGTCTGAAGCCCCGCCCCTGCAGATAAATACCAATGTTTGGCAAATTCTCTACCATAGTTTGTAGAAAGATTAATCACATCCTGCGTTTTTCTAACTCCTGTTCCCTGTGTGTTATTTTGTCCGTACCCCAGAATAATAATATTTTCCCAAAGATCTTTCCCTTTTTCATAGGTCAGGTTGTAATTAACGCCGGCAAGCCAACCTACGTTATTGGCTCCTCCACCTACCCAGTTTGAAAAGGCAGCCTGATTAAGCATTAATGTATTTTGTCCCTGAATAGACCATGCTTTAGCTGTGTCTGATACCGGAGCTTCTGTCTTAGCCTCCTGAGCGAGTGCTGCAGCCCCAAAAGAGATAGAACTGATCAATAAAAGTTTTTTCATAATGTTGATTTATTACAAATGTATAAATAATAATTTATGCCGACATAAAATTCACTTTAAAATGAATTTAACATAATTAAAAAACACGCTTTAATCAACTGAAAACAAACCACTTGAAAAACAAAATTGTGACCCACAAACTTAAGTCAACTTAAAATTAAAGCATTAAAAAAACAAAAAAACACCTCATTTCTGAAGTGTTTTAATTAAAATATAAGTGTTCAAACTATTTTTTGATCCACCACTGGCTGTCTTTGCGATCAGAACGTTTTACACCATTTGCAAGCGTATAGGCAAATCCGATTCCAAGAGTTTGCTTCAGCTGTGTTTTCTCTATCTGATTATGATCGTATAGCAAATCTACGGTCACATTGGAAGATATGTATTTATTTACCTTTAAGTTCAGCAAAGCTCCATAGGCAAGAACTAATCTGTCCGGGTGATCAAGGTAATTCGAGAAGACAGAAGCCGTATTGGTTAAATAAATATCTTCCATAATTTTCAATTTATACATTGCTGTACCCAGAAAACCGAATTGTAATAAAGAAGTATCTCCATCATTTTTTAAACCATAGCTCCCTGCTGTCTGAAGGTCTTTATCCAGTACAAATGTCCATCTGGCGTTGGTAGGACGTAATGTTACCGTGAGATCATCATTGGGTCTGTATGTGATACCCATCCCGACGTTCAGGTAGCCTGGCGCCATAAAATTGGATATCTTTTTTGCATCAGGATTATTTCCGTCTTCATATCCTGCAGCAAACTGTGATTGAAATCCTGCTCCCATAGAGAAATACCAGCTTTTCGAGAATTTTCGCCCATAATTGGTAGAAACATTGATAACGTCCTGTGTTTTTCTGATTCCCTGGCCTTTTGTATCATTCTGCCCATATCCAAGAATAATGATATTTTCCCAAAGGTCTTTATCTTTTTCATATGTCAGATTATAATTCATTCCGGCAAGCCATCCCACGTTATTGGCCCCACCTCCTACCCAGTTTGAAAAGGCAGCCTGATTAATCATTAATGTATTTTTTCCTAAAACCGACCAGTATTTTATGGTGTCTACCACTGCGGAATCTTTTTTCAATTCTTCTTGTGCACTTGCATATATTCCTATAAAACAGGAAAGAATCAATAAAAACTTCTTCATTACTCTAAATAATTTTCAATGCAAAAATATTAATATAATTTTTTTAAAAGCTAAATTCAGCTTTAAAAGAACCCATTTCTATAAAGTTTAATGATCTCATAACAAGATATTTCTATAAAATCAATGTCAAATAATGAGATCAAAAGTTAAATTTAATACCTTTTGTCTTAAAATCAGGCCGGTAGAAACTTATTCATCGACAAATTTTCCGAAATTTATCATTGGCTTTTGATTTGACGTAAAATCCACATGTTCAAAAATGTAATTTCCAAAAGAGCGGTTATCTATCCATTGCTGATGCTTTCAGCAATGTGGTTCGGGTACTTTTTACAAATGCAGGGCTTCTTTCAAAGCTGTTTTGGAGCCATTATTCCCCTCTTACCCGAGGGATTGCTTGGCATTATTACCTCTCCCCTTTTACATGGAAATATTGATCATATTATAGGAAACTCTATTCCGATAGCAGCACTTATGTTTTTGCTGTATCAGTTTTATCCGGTAGTGGCCAACAAAGTCTTTATTATCGGCTGGCTGGCAACAGGACTATTGGTGTGGCTTCTTCCTCCTATTGATATTCTTACCGGTGAATATATGTACACCTGCACCATTGGGGCCAGCGGTGTGGTATATGTGCTTGCCTTTTTCCTTTTCTTCAGCGGCGTTTTTAAATGGAATACGAAACTTCTTACGATTTCAATGCTTGTTGTGCTTTATTATGGCAGTCTGGTTTGGGGAATGCTTCCGGAGGAACTGTTCTACAACATGCAGGAACCGAGTAAAATTTCATGGCAGGCTCACCTTTCCGGAGCTGTGGTAGGCAGTATCATTGCATTTGCTTTTAAAAATGTGGGAGAAAAGAAGAAAAAATTTATCTGGGAGTTTCCGAATTATTACAGCGAAAAGGATGATAAATTATGGCAGGAATACAGGGAAAACCATCCTGAAGATTTTATGGAGCTCCCGTATAAGAAAAAAGATGACATCTGGGATCATTTGGATGAATTAAGAAAAAGATAAAACTTATTTCATTACATTTGAAAAAAAACACACATGAATTCCGAAGAATACTTCTATGCCATCGCCCTCCGCGAGTGCAGCCAGATTGGTGATATCCATTTTCATAAGCTTGTCCATACTTTCGGAAGCGCCCAGGAGGTCTGGAAAAGAGCAAAAAAAGAGTATAAACAACTTGATGGAATAGGACAGAAAACAGTTTCAGATATTGGAAATACATCTCATTTGGAATTTGCAGAAGATGAATTAAATTTTTGCGAAAAAAATAATATTCAAATCAGGCTGAAACACCTTAAAGAAACGCCCTCCCTGCTTAACGAATGTAATGACGCACCGGCTATCCTTTATCAAAAAGGGAATATTGAAAATATACAACCTAAGGTAAGTATTGTAGGAACCCGGAATATGACAGCGTATGGGAAACAATTCCTTGACGATTTTTTCGAAGCGACACAATCTTCAAAATATGTAACGGTGAGCGGCCTCGCTTTGGGAATTGACAAAGAGGTTCACGAACAGTCTATTCGTCATCAAAAACCTACGGTGGCTGTTCTTGCCCATGGTTTTAAATATTTATATCCTGCCAAAAACAGAAAACTATCTGAAAAAATTTTACTGGAAGGTGGTGCATTAATCACAGAGTTTAGTTCATCCAGAAAACCGGATCGGGAAAACTTCATCCAGAGAAACAGAATTGTGGCAGGAATATCTCCGGCAACGATTGTGGTGGAAACCGGTTTTGGAGGAGGCTCTGTAAGCACCGCAGCTTTTGCTAATGATTATAACCGTGATGTTTTTGCCCTGCCCGGAAAAATTACGGACAGCTCCAGCCAGGGTTGTAATCAGCTGATTTTCCATAATAAAGCGACAGCCATTTCTACCGTGAAAGACCTTATCGGACTCCTTGGGTTAAATGAACCCAAAGAAAAAATGGAAGAGTTATTTCCTTATAGCGAGACTATCCTCCAATTATCTGACAATCAAAACTTAATATATCAATCTGTTAAAGACCAGCCTCAGATTTCTTTGGATGACCTGGCACAGAAAATTGATCTTCCTACCCACAAAATCTTACCAATAATTTTGGAATTGGAACTTTTAGGGAAAGTAAAATCATTTTCCGGGAGGCAATTCATCGCAATTTAAGATTTAACGATTTCTTAATACTGCATTATTTCACACATAACATTTCATTTTTAATAAAATTTGAACATAAATTATTAATTTAATAATATTACGAAACATTATTATTTAATTTTTAACAATGTTAAAATATAGTGTTGTGAATCTTGAAAAAAAAATTAAATTTGTTGACAATAATATTCAACCTTAATATATGGAACAATATAATATTGACCAGAAAATCCAAGAGTTTATTGCAAAAATTGAAGCAAAAAATCCTAACGAACCGGAATTTTTACAGGCTGTAAAAGAAGTTGCCGTAACCGTAATTCCATTCATTGCTACTAAAAAAGAATATACCGGAATGAAGCTGCTTGAAAGAATGGCTGAAGCTGAAAGAATTATTATTTTCAGAGTTCCATGGGTTGATGACAAAGGAGAAATTCAGGTTAACAGAGGTTTCAGAATTCAAATGAACTCTGCTATTGGACCATACAAAGGAGGAATCCGTTTCCACCCTACTGTAAACCTATCCGTTCTTAAATTCCTAGCTTTCGAGCAGGTATTCAAAAACTCTTTGACAACACTTCCAATGGGAGGTGGAAAAGGAGGTTCAGATTTTGATCCACAAGGAAAATCTGATATGGAAGTAATGCGTTTCTGCCAGGCTTTCATGACAGAATTATGCAAGCACATCGGTCCTGAAACAGACGTACCTGCAGGAGATATCGGTGTTGGAGCAAGAGAAATCGGATATTTATTCGGACAATACAAGAAAATCAGAAACGAATTTACCGGAGTTCTTACAGGAAAAGGTCTTGCGTATGGAGGTTCATTAATCCGTCCTGAAGCTACAGGATACGGTGTAGTATACTTCGCTGAGCAGATGCTTAAAACGATCGGACAAGATTTCAAAGATAAAATCGTAACGGTATCAGGTTTCGGAAACGTAGCGTGGGGAGTGATCAAAAAAGCAACAGAACTAGGTGCTAAAGTTGTAACAATCTCTGGTCCTGACGGATATATCTACGATAAAGATGGTATCAGCGGAGAAAAGATCGATTATTTATTGGAACTTAGATCTTCAGGAAACAACAGAGCTGAAGACTATGCTAAAAAATATCCATCTGCTGAATTCCACGCTGGAAAACGTCCTTGGGATGTGAAGTGTGATGTTGCCTTCCCTTCTGCAACTCAAAACGAATTAGATTTAGATGATGCAAGAAAATTAGTTGAAAACGGATGTATCTGTGTAACTGAAGCGGCTAACATGCCTTCTACACTTGATGCTATCAACTATTTCTTAGACAATAAAGTATTATTCTCTCCTGGTAAGGCTTCCAATGCTGGAGGTGTTGCGACTTCAGGATTAGAAATGACCCAGAACTCTATCCGTCTGAACTGGACTTCTGAAGAAGTTGATGCAAGATTAAAGGAAATCATGATCGGTATCCACAAAGCTTGCAGAGACTATGGAAAAGACGAAGATGGTTATGTAAACTACGTAAAAGGTGCAAATATTGCCGGCTTCGTAAAAGTAGCAGAAGCAATGTTGGCTCAAGGAGTTGTGTAACAAAAAAACAAAGGTTGGGAAAAAATCCCGACCTTTTTTGATATAGCCTGTTCCCGGGATAATGGGAAAAAAGTAAAAAGTGAAAGGAGAAAGCGCTGCTATATGCAGTGCTTTTTTTTATTTTTATATCATGCAAAACACCTTTACCAATATTGATGAATATATTCTTCTGTTTCCGGTAGAAGTACAGAAGAAGCTTCAAGAACTTAGAAAAGTAATACATCTACAGGTTCCGGATATTGAAGAATATATTGGGTATCAGATGCCCGCCTTCCGGTACAAAGGAAAACCTTTGATTTATTTTGCCGGATATAAAAAGCATATAGGATTCTATCCGGGAGCTGAAGGCATCCGTACTTTTGAGACAGATTTTAAAGAGAGAAAATATAAATTCTCTAAAGGAGCCGTGCAGTTTCCAATTCATGAAAGTTTTCCGCTCGATCTCATCATTAAGATCATCCTGTTCAGAGCACAAGAAATTGAACAAAAAAAATCCTGAAATACAAGATTTCAGGATTCCGACTAGTGTTTGCTAAAGTGCTTACTTTTTCTTCTTTTTGTCTTTCTTTTCCTCTTTAGGAGTATCTGCAGGCTTTGTTGCATCAGTAGGTGTTGTACTTACTGACGGATCAGTTGCCGGTGCAGTTTCCATTGTAGTGGCAGGTGATTTGTCCTGTTGATTCTTTGGATCCGCAGGATTTGTAGTCTGCGTATTCGGTTGTTGGGTTTGAGTTGTCGTAGGGTTATTAGTAGAAGTATCGGCTGGCTTTTGTGGTGTTGACTGTGCTGATACTGCGATTACTCCGACTAATGTAAACGCTGCCGTTAAAAATAACTTTTTCATAATGTAATATTTAAATGATTGTTTAACTTAAACGAAGCATCATTTAGAAAATTATGCGTAAAAAGCTTATTTAACGTACTTTATAATTATTTAAGAGGAATTTGCAAAAATGAGTCCGGTTGAACTGACTGGAAGAGTAGCGCTTGAAACTGCAAGTTTTTTAGAGTAGAAATAACCAACGAGAAGAGTTCTCAGCCCCATCTTCCCTCTTCCTGCAAAGTTACTTCACTATATTCTTCATCATCTTTTCTACGAATTCAAATGCAGCCGGGCAGATTACCGTGTTTTTCAGCATCAGGTTATTGATCTGATAAATCTTCTTACGGTCTGTATGAGGATATTCACGACAGGCTTTCGGTCTTACGTCGTAGATAGAGCATGTATTATCACTGTTCAGAAAAAAGCAGGGAAGATTTTGCAGCACTTTGTCATTATCTTCATCCACTCTTAAAAACTTTGCTTCAAAGTCTGCGGACTTCATTCTGAGATGTTTGGCAATTCGCTCAATATCTTTTTCAGTATAAAGCGGGCCTGTTGTTTTGCAGCAATTGGCACACTGCAGGCAATCAATTTCCTCAAAAACTTCATCGTGGGTTTCCTGCACTACATAGTCGAGATTTTTGGGCGGTTTTTTCTTCAATCCGTCCAGAAATTTCTTGTGCTCTTTCTGCTTTTGTATCGCTTGTTTTTTATAAAAATCTAAATCCATTATTCTTTATTTCTCACTGATTCCGGAAGCTCTTCTTTCTTATATTCATTGATTTTATCCAGATCCAGTACTGTTGAAAGGTTTTCCTTATTTGGATAATACATCGGAACAAATTTGGCCCCATATACAATTTCTCCCGTTGTATATGAAGATCTTTGAACCACAGTGTTTGAAAATACTTCATCAAATGCGCGAACCTGCACAATAAGCTCAATATCCGTATTTTTAAAATCCTCTTCGGAAAAGCCATAAAACGGAGAGTTTTCATCAATTTTATGCACTACAGTCCAGTTGAGCGCCAGTGTATTGATCTTGCTCATCTGTGTTGTAAGCCGGTAAAAATTGCTTTTGGCGATTCCGTTTTCTATTACTTCTATAGCCACTGATACAATTACATCTGCATCCGTCAATGCATTGTTTTTATAGGGAGCAAGCCTGAACATTAATGCTGAAGATTCCTGAAAAGGAGCAATAACTGCTATATCAGAAAATCTAAGATATGCCCGGGGTCTTGAAAATCTTCCGTAGAAAAGCCCTGTTGCAATAGCAAAGGTAAGCAATCCCAGAAAAGCTTCAAATGTGGCTACAAGACTTGCCAAAAAGCCTACAGGAGCTATTCTTCCATATCCAACGGTGGTAAATGTCTGAGAACTGAAGAAAAAGACATCGATAAATTCATTGAGCGGATCACTCTTATCAATTCCGGTAAGATGCTCTACACCAATCAGATAATAAATCATTGCAAACAAAAGATTAATGATAATATAAGCGATAACCAGATAAGATATAAAACGGAATGAGGAGAGATTCAGCATGGTGTGGTACCAGCTTAGCCTGTTAAAAACATTCACTCCCCTTCTCTGAACATTCGGGAGGCCGTCTTTATTGATAAATCTTCCGGATGCATTGGTTCCGAAACCACTGTTTTCCGCATTTTTCTGACGGATTTTTTTTCTGAATCCTCCTGTCATTTTGTAATCATTTTGACTTTATTATATTATGATTGTCCGCTACCCATAAGCCCCTTAATAATCTGCTCATTCTTTCAACATATAAAAAGCAAAGTTAAGAATAGAATCCATTAAGATATCAATGCTTTTTAGTAATCATTTTTAAACTTTACTATTCAGATGGCAGATGGCTTTCTCAGTGGTTTAATTGAACTTTGTCCAGATAACAAAACACAAAAAACAGCAGACATTCAGAATTTCTGCTGTTTTTTTAATGTATATTAAAGTACTTTTAAATCCTTTGCGCAGGTGATTCCATTACCGTAACACTTACATTGCTGACAGATTTTACGATTCCTGACTCTCCATGTATATTGGTAAGAAAATCTGGAAAGCTTTCGATAGGAAAAGCCCAATAATAATGGCCATCTACGGGAGAAGGAAAGTTCGCCTGTAATCTTCCTTTTAATTTCATCGGTACAAAGTATTCAACGGATGATCCCTTCAATTTTGTAAGGACAGAAATTGTTTTTTTAGAATGAGCGGGCACAATGGTCTTGTAGCTACTGGTTTCGGTAATTTCTTCAGAATTTTCCGTACCTTCCGTTGTATCTCCTCCCACCACAACTTTTGTGCTTGCTGAAGCTTTTGCAACCAGTGGAATATCAACGGATACTGAAGCTGCCACTTCAAATGAGCCCGATACAGTACGTTTCCAGGAAGTAGAATATCCTTTTTTATAAGAATACGTTACGGTAATTTCACTTTCTCTGTCGCCATTGTTAATTGCCTCCGTAGTATAGGCATTGTCCGGTAGATCTGCACCGTCTGTTTTTATGGTTACCTCAGGAGTTCCCAAAACAATGGAAACATTAGGGTTTGGAGCTGTATTCCGGGCATCTCCATCTACAGAAAGGTCTGGATTAAATATAATTCCATCCGGAACCTGGCCGGAATAAGCAAAAACGTTTTTCAACCGTGTTCTTTCTCCGGAATAACTGACATCATATCCCATATCTTTCAGGTGATTTGCCTTGAAAGGGATTTCACGCTCTTCATTTGGCGAACTATAGCTGGCACCCAAACTATTATTCCCTGGTAATTTAAACTCATCTACAATTTTCCAGCCCTGCTGAAGCATCTCTGCCTCCGTCATCTGTGATTTTTTTACTTCAGAATAATTTATTTTTTCCGAATCATCATTAATAGCACTCACTTCATCCCTTGAACATGATACCGAAAACATCAGTAAGAGAATACAAATAGAATTGATTTTTTTGATCATTTTAATAATTTTTTAGTGTTTAATAATTAAATTTACAAAAAACGAATTCTTTTAAAGTCTTTTTTTGAGAATTAATCAAATTTTAATCTTTCATAATTTTTCATTGTATTATTTTATGTTGTGCTCTAAAATACTGTTTACATGAAATTTATCAATTTCCCGACTGAAATTTTTAATACGAATTGTACTAACTTTGAACTATGAAAAAGCTTGAATCAAGAGAAGATATTGAACACCTTGTCAATTCATTTTACAACAAAGTTGTTAAAGATGAAACTATTGGTTTCTTTTTTAATGATATCGCTAAGGTAGACTGGGATCAGCATCTTCCTAAAATGTATTCTTTCTGGGAGTCTATCCTTTTCGGACAGATGACTTATAAAGGAAATCCAATGGGTGTACACTTCCCGATTAACGAGATACAGGCTATGGAACAGAAACATTTTGACCGATGGCTGGAACTTTGGCGCAGCACTATTGAGGAAAACTTCGTAGGGGAAAATGCTGACATGGCGATTTACAAGTCAGAGAATATAGCAAAACTGATGGCTTTCAAAATGGAGCTGGCGAGAAGGTTGTAGTGATACGGGATTCGGGGTACGGGATATAGATATCGAGGTTAACTTCCTGGATTTCTTTTACAAATAAACATATATGTAATTTTGTACTTTTTCTTTTTATGGAACAATCACTGTAAAGATATAGGCTGCCAGATTCACCAAAAGAACGGTTCCGTAAAGAACATTTGTCTTACCCCGGCTTAATGAAAGCATTACGATAAATACGGATAAAGAAAGCAGAATAATGTCTTTTTTGTCCAATCCTAATACAAGCGGAATATTGTACATGATGCACACTACTGAAACCGCAGGAATAGTAAGACCGATACTTGCCAGTGCAGAACCCAATGCCAGATTTAAGCTGGACTGGATTTGATTGGCTCTTGCCGCACGGATCGCTGCCACCCCTTCAGGGAGGAGAACCACGGCAGCAATAATGACTCCCACCAGAGATTTCGGAGCTCCAAGGCTTTGTACCATTGCTTCTATGGTATCGGATAACCCTTTCGCCATCAGCACGACAATAACAAGACAAATTACCAGAAAAATAAAGCTGATAAGGGTTTTTGACAATGAAGGTATATAATGTTCTTCAGGATGCTCATCAGGAACAATAAAGTAGCTTCTGTGGCGAACGGTCTGCACCATCAGGAAAACCCCGTAAATGGCAAGACACGCAATGGATATAAAAATAAGCTGTGCTTCGTTATAGAATGGTCCGTTGACACTTGATGTAAAATTGGGAAGAACAAGGGTAAGTACCAGAATAGAAACAATACTCACCAGATAAGTGGTTGCTGAAGTCCTTGCAAAGAACTGCTCGTGATATTTAACGCCGCCTACCAGAATACATATCCCCAGAATTCCATTAAGAATAAGCATTACAGCAGCAAAAACGGTATCTCTGGCCAGCGTGATCGCCTGATCTCCGCCGGCAACCATCAGCGAGATGATAAGTGCCACTTCAATAATGGTGATACAAAGAGCCAGAATGATGGTTCCGAAAGGCTCCCCTACTTTATGAGCTACCACTTCAGCATGATGTACTGCGGACAAAACACTTCCGATTAATAAAATACCGGCAAGAATATCATATAGAACACCACTTCCCATCAAACCGGAAAAGTAGTATCCTACTGCCAGAATAGGAAAAATATAGGTATAATGTAAAAGTTCTTTTAGTCTCATATCGTGACTACAAAATACAAAAAATCTATAATAATTTCAATATTAAAAGAAAATATTAATAATATTTTAATGAGGCCAGAAGTTAAAATCCTGATAATCTGTGAACATATGAAACAGAAGCCCGATTCCTATTATCCTGATATTTCCTTTAAAGAACAGCAGCAAAAAATACACCGCAATGGCATAATAAGAATGTAAGAAATGAAAACCTATGCTTCCTCTTGAAGGATCAAAAATTGGATTGGCAAAAAGATGGTCAAGATCTACCAGCATGGTAGCAAGAAGAATAAAATATGCCTTTTTCCAGTTTTTCCGATAAAAAATCAATGCAATAAAGACCGGAAAAACAAGATGTAAAAAATAATGCGTAAAAGTTTTGAGCAATGCGATATCTGATGGAGCCATTTAAGAAAATTTTATTCGGGTTCTGTGCTTACCACCGTAAAATTAAGGGTAATTCTCCTTTCTTCGCTTTTATTTTTACCCAATAATTCTGAGCCTTGTTCCCATACAATACGTAATCGATGTCAGAAATGATCTTTTTTTCACTGTCACTCAGCATTTTCAAAGATGAATACAGCAATGCATTATTTCTGATTATAATATAGTTTTGCTTTAACCTGCCGGGTAATGATATCGGATTCCGGGTTGATTTTATCGTAACACCTTTATTATTTTGCGTGATTTTATTAGGTTGAAAGGGAATTGCAGTAAATTGATTTTCGTTATTGATCCATTTTTCAGACTGGAAATATTGCCAGGTTTTCTCAGGATCATTACTCAGAATATCGATCATATAGCTGGGCTGGGTGATCTTTTGAACCGTCTTTCTTTCAACTTCATTAAAATTATCATCATATTCATACGTGACGATGGTATCATTGATCTGTCTAAGATCTGCAGCAGCCTTTAAAGATGTTATCTGTGAAGAATCTGCTATACTTTTTTTGAAAAAACGGGTAAAATTCCTGATGTTTTCTCTGTCTAATTCAAGTTCCAGAAAATGATTTCCTTTCTCAAATTTTGAAGCAATCGTATTAAAAATCTCCGGATTTGAATTATTCTTGATTTCAATTTCGTCCTCATTTAGCTCAATGGAAAAGTTTCGGATTTTCTGCCCTGAAATGAATGAAATGCTTCCCACTGTATTTTGAATAAAGCGGTCTGCCTCCCAAACATGATGTACAGAATTCTGAAGAAGTCTTTTTTGAAGGGTTTCAAAAGCAAGGTCAGAAGTTCCTGCAATGCAATGGTTCCCATTGATCATAAAGAAAAACTGATCTTTCTGAAAAAGGTTATTTCCTTTGGCTACAAAGTTTTGTTTCTTTAAATAGGTAATGAATTTTTGCGAATCTTTAAGCTCTAAAACACTGTACCATTCTGTAAATTTAGTGCCTTTAATATGAAATATCTGTAGAAAATCCGGAATTCTGATTCCTGAATCTTTCAGTGAACCGGAGCTTTTACTCTTTGCTTTTCTTCCGGACCATTTTGAAGGATGGGTTACTAAACTGAAGAGGTATTGTCCCGTTAATTTCTTCGTGTCGATTAAGACGACTGCATCTGCGCTATCAGGAATATATTGAAGACTTTTATCTTTGTGAAAAGCTATAAAATATACTGCAACAGCCAGCAATAAAAATAACGGGACAATAATCTTTTTTTTGTTCATCTATAAAATTTGAGGCTTCTTTTCTGTTTCTTTAGCTTTAAAAACCTGATCGAATATATCAAAGAAATACATTAAGCTGTTTTCCGAAGAATCTTTGATGTTATAGTTCATTTCAGTCTGGATACTTTCTCCTTTTACTTCCATTTTATAATACAACTCTCCTACATTTTTTTTGATCGCCTCTAATGTTTTTCTTTCTTTCGGAGTTTTGAATTCTTTGTCTAATCCTGTTAAAAGTTTCTTGATATCCAATCTGCCGGATAAAGGATATTTAGCAGAGTCTTTTGCCCATTTTCTGGAAATATCAGATTGGTTTACCGGTAAATTATTATCTGCAGCACTCATTAAGTACACAACCCCATCTTTCACAGTAAAGAATAACTGATCAACATAACCGCCGTTTTTTTCTTCCTTAAAGGTGTACACATTTCCTTTTTTAGAGAATCTTTCAGAAAACTTTTTATTGGTGGTCAGCATATCAAAAATACGATTCCAATAGCCTTCGTTCTCTGTTGCAAAAGCGAAAGTGAAGTTAGGAACAGCGATTTCTTTGGTTTTCTTTACTTCTTTTTCATTGAAATCAGCATCGTATTCATAATCGGTGTATTCTACGGTTTTGGATTTTAATTCATTCAAAACAAAGATTCCGTTTCCAGGTGCAATTTTGGCAATGGCTTCTTCATCCAGTACTATCTTCATAGTTTCCATGATCAGCTCCATTTCTTTTTTGTATTCATTTTCCCCGGAATTCTGAAGAAGGCTGTACATCATGTCGAAACATTTTGCCCCATTCACATTCATGGCATAGTAACCTACACTTTTTTCATTGATCAGCTCCAGCAGTTTTTTGTTTTTCTTCCCTTTATAAATGGCAGAAATATTCTTTTGAATGTCAGCATTTTTGTGCTGATAATTATTGACAAGTCTTACTTTATCTTTATCAAAATACAGATTGTATACATAATTGGAGTTGTACATGTTTTTGAAAAACTGTCCGTAGCCATAATACTTCGTCATTTTTCCATAGATCCCTTCATTTACAATCCTTCCATAGTCTGTGTACACAAAAACATCGGAATTGGCATCTCTGAATGAAAGCATTTCTTTAGGAACTTCAATCTCTAAATTTGAACTGAAATATTGGTCGAAACGATCTTCAGCGTTCTTTTTAACAACCTTAAAATTTTCTCTCCTGATAGAGTCCTGCTCTTTCTGATAGGCTTTATCTTCTTCCTCATCATATTCCGCATCAGGCATTTCCTCTCCATTTTCAGAATTCTCAGCACTTTCTTTCTCTGCAGGATATTTATGATGTTTTTCCAGGTATTTGATATCTTTCTGGATTCTTGCAATCTCGTTGTTGTTTTCTTTAATACTTTCTTTCAGGTATTTGATATCTTCTTTCAGACTTTTAATCTCTTCTTTATAATCGAATGGTTTTTCCGGTTCTTCGGTATACACTGTATCTCCCGGCTCTGCGTAAGCGGAGTCCACCACCGCAACTGCTGTACTGTCTGTAACTGCTTCCTCTGCCCAAAGATCCTTATAAGGTTTGGTATAGCTGATCATACTGAGAACAGCACGGCTCCCGTTCCAAGCCACAAAAACATCATCATTGATATCTACGTAAGAATAGTTCTTTCTGCTGGAAACTTCCTGTCCTTTTTTCTTCACAGAATTAATGAACTCCTGAAACTTTTCTTTATTATCAATGATAAAATGAGTATTGTAGGTCTTAATAGAATCATTAAAACTTGCGTAATGGTATTGAACAGCATCGTATTTAATTCCTGTTTTGGAATAATCTGTCCACGAAAGCTTTTCTTTACTCTTTTTGCTGAGCTCATGCAGCAAAGGGTTCAGTTTATCCCAGTTGATTTTGTTATTAAGCTGCTTTCCGTTGACTTCCATGTAAAATACAGCGTCGGAAGGGATTTTCATACTGTTTTGGCCCAAAACCAATGTAAAGCCAAAGAGTATGAAAAATATTTTTTGCGTTTTTAATAAGATAGATTTCATGACTATAGTTTAGAAATTTATTGAAAAAGAATGGTATTTTGAATTTGCTTTTTTTGAAGGATGAGGTCCAGAATATCAGCTTCCAGTTTAAGAGCCTTTTTGTTGGGAGAAAGCACATAAGTAGTATTCGATTGTGATTTCACTGGAGTTTCAAACTGCATAATGGAAGTATATTTCGCATCAGTAAAAACCTCTTTGTCTGCCTTACTCATCTTGTCATAGTCAGCTTTGAAAGTATTGACCTTATTCCTTATTAATGTCTTTTTTTCAAGATTCTGGCTGTACACCTGGGTTGGAACCATTTTACCCAATATTTTCTGGGCTTTCATTTTTTCCAGACCGGCATTGATATTTTCGATTTTCTTGAAATTACAGCTCAGCTTGATGATGTAATTATCAAAATCCATGGAGGTTTTCACATTGCTGATTCCGGGAGTTCCTTTAAAAATTCTGGCTGCTTCATTGATTTTATTTTCAATTTCTGACTTTTTAGGAACTTTTTTTCCGTTGATGGTTTCCATTTTTGAGATGGAAGCCAGTCTTGTCTTGCTCTTACTTGCGTTAAGAATAATTGTATATTCTCCTGTACCATCAGCTTTTACGTTCACCTTATCCAGGATATCAAAGCAGCTTGTTAAAAAAAGCAGGGGAAGCAGAAGAAGAAATAGTTTTAATATTTTTTTCATGATCAGGTTAAAAGCACAAAATTACTTAATTCTGGCCTTACATCCTTAGAATCTTTGATTTTTTGGGCATAAATAGCTGTTTCCCGGTACTTTTTCAGGGGAAAATACGGTATTGCTTCCGTATATCATTTTTTAAACACGCCCTTTAAGATAATCCTGGCGAAGATCTTCATCCAGTTTTTCAATAGCATACCGAAGGCAGGTTCTGGGCATTTCTTTATAATATTGGTTCAGATAACCGATTAGCTCGCCTTCATTTTTATTTCCCATTTCTCTTAGCAGCCATCCATTTGCTTTGTGCATCAGGTCATGGGAGTGTTTAAGATTTCTGGTCACAAATTCTTTGGTCAGAGCAAATGATCCTTTTTTTATATAATGCATTGTTCCGACAACAGCAATCCTTTTATGCCACATCTCATCAGATTCCGAAAGTTGCTTAAGAAGGCTTTCTTTCTGATTTTCAAAAGCATATCTGCCTAAAATTTTATAGCAGGTAGAATCTACAAGATCCCAGTTGTTCACATAAGGAAGATGATCCAGATAAAAAGCGACCACTTCTTCTTTTACTGCCTTATCTTTTGTTTTCTCAAATATTAAAATAAGCATAAAAAGAGCTGTCAGCCTATGTTCATGATATGTTGAAGAAAGTAATGTACTGAGTTCCTTTAAATTTATTTTCGAATAATATTCTTTGGCCACAGAGCGTTGATCCGGAACTTTTACGCCCAGAAACAAGTCGCCTTCACCATATTCTCCTTTTCCTGTTTTAAAAAATCTTGGAAAAAATTCCGCCTTTTCAGGAATGGATAAAACAGCAAGTGCTTCCTCTATTTCTTTAACAATGCTCATATGAAAATTTAAGCGTTTTCTTCTACAGTAATATTTTCCTGCTCCTCCTCTTCTTTGGCGATCTTATTAGGATTCGCCACCTTAGCAATGGTAAGACCCTGAACAATGATTGAGAATACGACAACACAATAGGTAATACTTAAAATAATTTCACTGTATTCACTTTTAGGAACAGACATCGCCAATGCAATGGAAACTCCGCCACGAATTCCTCCCCAAACAAGCACTTTCACCGTTTGCGGACTGAAACTTCTTCTCAGGGAAGTAAATTTTGTAGGTCCCCAGATCGAAATAAATCTTGCCAGCAAAACTACCACAATGGCCACTAAGCCCGGAATCATGAAATGTCTGAGATCTTTAATCATCAAAAGTTCAAACCCAATAAACAGGAATAATACAGCATTCAGGATTTCATCAATCAATTCCCAGAATTTGATCAGATAATCCTGGGTAACAGACTTCATTTTGAAACTTCTGTTGAAATTTCCCATAAATAATCCTGCCGCCACCATAGTCAATGGACCTGATATATGCATCTGACGGGCAATAAGATAACCTCCCATTACCACCGAAAGCGTTACTAATACGGAAATAATATAATCGTCCACTTCACGCATCAATCTTGAAGTAACCCATCCTAACAGAACCCCGAGTAAAAGACCTCCACCAGCTTCCTTAAGGAGAAGCAATCCTATCGTTTCAACACTCAGATCCACTTCTTTTCCGATCGCCAGCTGCAAAATCACTGTAAAGACCACAACTGCCATACCGTCATTGAAAAGAGACTCTCCGGCCACTTTTGTTTCCAGTGATTTGGATACATTGGCTTGCTTAAGGACACTCAGAACCGCTACCGGATCGGTAGGAGAAATCAAGGCACCGAAAACAAGACAGTAGATAAAAGGAAGTTTAACCCCCACATAAGGAAGCAGATAAAACATTCCAAATCCTACTACAAAAGTAGAAATCACAACCCCTACTGTGGAAAATATTACTACAGGTCTGAACTGTTCTTTGAGGTCATTAATATTAATATGAATTCCTCCTGCAAAGAGCAGAAAATTAAGCATGGCACCCATCAGAACTTCTGTAAAATCAATTCCGTTCATCAGGTTATGAAGATGTCCGAAAGTTCTGGGAAGAACCGTTTCTCCGAAAAGGACCAGAAAAATGGAAACCACAATGGCAATGACCATAATTCCGATGGTACTCGGAAGTTTTAAAAACCTATAATTAAGATAGGCAAATATGGATGCTAATACGATTAATGCTGAAAATGAATAATATAATTCCACTAAGTGTTTTTATTTTAAGATTAATTGGTGAGTTCCAAATAGAGTATTTTGATATAAATCTGCTTCCCGTCCTTTTCCCATATATCAAACATCGCATCTTTAGAAGCTTTTGAACTCCTGGTATAATCCTGTCCAATATTCAGAATGTTGAGCAGAATATACTCATCTCCTACCGAATTGACGATATAGGCCGTTTTCTCGGATTTTCCGTCTCCGGAACTTCTTATTCCTTCGGTAAGGGTGCGGAACTGGTTCAGATGGTGTACAAAATTATTTCCATCTTTTACCGAATCATAGGCCCTAAGAAGGATCAACAGAATATCCAGGTTGGTAGGATCTTTACCATACAAATCTTTTCCCTGCTTGATACAGTCTGCAAAATTATTTTGCTTAAAGGCTTCTACAAGACTTTTAAAACTATCATCTGATGTACTTATTTTATCGTTTCTAAAATTTCTTCCATAATACAGATATTGAGCTTCTATGCTATCCAGAGACTTTGGGTATCCTTTAAATTTGAAAATAAGCTTCTCGTAATTGTACGGCGAATCGGAAGTCCTGAGACTTTTCTCAATAGCTTTTAAATCAATTTTTGATTTCTGGCTGAACCCAAAAACCGAAAACATGATGAATAAAAGGAAAAAGTGATACTTCATTAATTGTTGCTTTCTTCTTCGTCGTTGTCGAAATATTCGAAAAGAAAATCGTTGTATGGAAATCTGGAAATATGAATCTTCATGACCTCATCATAGATCATTTTCTTCATTTCCGGGAAGTTTTCTTTCGTTAATGCAGAGATGAAAACTGTCGGATACTTTGACTTTGCCATCCACGTCTTTTTCCATTCCTCAAGAGAAATATTTTTACGGGTTGAAGGCGTAAGATCATCTTCATCCTTTTTCTCATAGCTGAAATCGTCAATTTTATTAAAAACCATAATCATTGGCTTCTGATGAGCGTTGATTTCCATCAGGATATGATTTACAGATTCTATATGATCTTCAAAGCTTTCGTGAGAAATATCCACCACATGGATCAAAAGATCGGCTTCACGAACCTCATCCAATGTAGATTTAAAAGATTCTACCAGCTGAGTAGGAAGTTTTCTGATAAACCCTACGGTGTCTGTCAACAGAAACGGTAAATTTCCAATTACCACTTTTCTTACCGTGGTATCCAGCGTAGCGAATAATTTATTTTCAGCAAAAACTTCAGATTTTGAAATGGAATTCATCAGGGTAGATTTCCCTACGTTGGTATATCCTACCAAAGCAGCACGAACCACTTTCCCACGGTTGTTACGCTGGGTAGCCATCTGCTTGTCTATCGTCTTCAGTTTCTCTTTCAGCAATGTAATTCTGTCACGGATTATACGACGGTCAGTCTCAATCTCCGTTTCCCCGGGACCTCTCATCCCGATTCCCCCTTTCTGACGCTCAAGGTGGGTCCACATTCTTGTCAGTCGTGGTAAAAGATACTGGTATTGTGCCAGTTCAACCTGAGTTCTTGCATAAGAAGTCTGTGCTCTCTGGGCAAAAATATCAAGAATAAGATTGGTACGGTCTAGGATTTTAACCTCCATTTCCCTTTCCAGGTTTTTAAGCTGTGAAGGAGAGAGTTCATCATCGAAAATTACGGTTCCGATCTCGTTTTCTTTTACATATTCTTTTATCTCGATGGCTTTTCCGCTACCGATAAAGGTTTTGGAATCAGGCTGAGTTAATTTTTGGGTAAAGCGCTTTTGTACGGTTGCTCCTGCTGTGAAAGCTAAAAACTCAAGTTCATCCAAATACTCCGTCAGTTTTTCTTCATCCTGATTCTGGGTAATAACACCCACCAGGACAGCTTTCTCATAGTTATGTTCTTTCTTTTCTAACATTAAGTTCTGTCTATGTTTATGATTTTTACAAGTTAATATTTTTCAGAAAAAAAACAAAATCAATTTTTACTTAATAACATATTTTAATATAAATTTAAGTTTACTGATGAATGATTTATAAAAAATCAATAACTTTATATAATAAATTTCTGATTTTTAATTATTTAAATCAAAAACTAATCTCCGGAATATCATGGTTACCCATATCAAATGTATGATTATTGATGATGATGAACTGGACAGGCTGGTTCTTCAGCATTATATCAGGCAATATCAAAACATTGAAATTGTTGCCACTTTCGACTCTGCTGAAAAGGCAGTTCCCTATCTTGATATTCCCGTTGATCTCCTGATTACCGAAACCAATTTAAGGGGTATGAACGGTCTTGAGTTCAGAAAGCTGGCCCATAAGATCCCTGCCTGTATTTTCGTAAGCTCTCATCCCGAACTGGCTGCCGGAGCTTTTGAGATTAATACTTTAGATTTTATTACCAAACCGCTTACCGCAGAACGATTTCATTATTCCATGGAAAAGCTTTTTGATTTTTTTGAAGTAAAAGAGAAATGTGAATGCTATGATGCCATGGTGGGAGAAAACTGCATCAAAATAAAAGAGGGTGGTCATGTTTTTCAGATTAAGATGAAAGATATTCTCTACCTGGAAGCTCTGAAAGATTACACCAGAATCATCACACTGGAAAAAAATCATTGTATTTTAAATTCGCTGGGAAATCTTCTGCAAAAAAGTTTTTTTAATTCTTTTGTCAGAATACACAGAAGCTATGCTGTCCCGCGTCATCTTATCCGCGGAAAAAGCTGTCACGAAATAGAACTTCCGCATCGTATAAAACTTCCTATTGGCCGAACTTACAAGGACAATCTTTCTTTTTTTAATCCTTAAAAATACATCATAATAATTCACCAATGCCATTGGTCGATTATTTCTGCCGTTGGTCTATTTTCCTGCCAATCAATGGAGATAGGTGGTAATTTAGTCTTCCCAAATTCCCCAAGAAAACACATCTATTAATCACCAAAACTGTTATCCATGGAAAGAATATCTATTTACTGTATTATTCTGTCTGTCTTTTCCATCCCCATACTGCACGCACAATCTGCAGTTTTGGCAACCGGACTGGATGCATCAGGAGCTAATGGTTTTGTTTCTTACAGTGTAGGCCAGACAACCTACCTCGAAAAAGGAACAGGACAGATTCTCGAAGGTGTTCAACAATCTTATGAGGTTGTTACGCTTACTACTCATGAAAACACATCGGAACTGAACGGCATTTTGCTTTATCCAAATCCTTTCAGAGATTATTTGTATTTGGATTTTACCTCAAATAATTTTAAAGGATCAGAATATCAGTTATTTGATGCTCAGGGCAAACTGGTAAAAAAAGACGAGATTTCACAATCAAAATCTGAGCTTAATTTCTCCTCACTTCCTTCTGCTATGTACATTATCAGAATTATCCAAAATGGGGAAAATATCAAAACTTTTAAAATCATTAAAAAATAAAACGCCATGAAAAAAATATTATCACTGTTTTGGATTCTGATAGGTTTCTTTATGGGACTTTCTCAGGCTCCGGAAAAAATGAGTTACCAGGCTGTCATGAGAAACGGATCCGGACAACTTTTAGTCAATCAGGCCATTGCTGTCAAAGCAAGCATATTACAGGGATCTCCTGCCGGAGCAGCAGTCTACTCTGAAAGACTCACCGGAAATACGAATGCCAACGGACTTATCAGTCTTGAAATAGGAACCGGAACTGTACTTACAGGAACATTCGCTACCATCAACTGGCCTGCAGGAAGCTATTATTTAAAAACAGAAACAGATCCTGCCGGAGGAACCAGCTATACCATAGTAGGAACCAGCCAGCTGTTAAGTGTTCCTTATGCAATGTATGCCAAATCTGCGGGAGGCGGCGGCGGAAGCTTTGCCATTCCTTACAGCACAACTGTTAATAATGCTTCGGCTCTGTTTTCATTGATCAACGATGGAGATGGTACTTCCCTGGAGGGAGTAAATAATACTACCACATCCAATATTTCTGCAGTAAGAGGAATTGTAAACAGTGCTTCTCCCGGTGGATTTTCCAGTGCTGTACGCGGTATTAACAATGGTACAGGAGGACTTGGAGTCGGGGTTTACGGAAGCCAGGCCGGAAGCGGCTGGGGAGTATATGGTGTTACTCCGAATGGACTGGGTGTATATGGTAATGCCAGCGCCAACGGAACCGGGGTTTATGCCAACAGTAATACAGGAACGGGTCTTACCGCTACCAGTAATAACGGGATTCCCGCAAGTATTTCAATCTTTAATAATGCGAATAATAATGTTGCCCTTAGTGCATCCAGTGTAGGAAACGGTACGGTTATCAATGTTACCACTTCAGGAAACGGAGCCGGAGTCAGAAGTTCTACAGGAGCCGGATTTGGGCTGCATGGAATAACTTCCTCACAGACTTCCGCCGGTGTTGTAGGTGATAACAACGGTGGTGGTGAAGCTGTAGTAGGCAGAACCACCAGTGATATTGCCGGAGCAGTCGTAGGCCGTAATGACGGAGGCGGGTATGGAGTTAGAGGATTTGTAGCTACCAATACAGCCGGAACGGGTATCGGTGTTTACGGTCAGGTAGGTTTAAATAACAGTACCGGACGTGCGGGAAGATTTGAAAATTTCAACAATACAAATACCGATGCTAATACTTTTGAAGTGGCATCTAACGGAAATGGAAACATCCCTGATAATACCAAAGGCAATGCTGCTTCTTTTGTACTCAATAATACCAATAGTGTTGGAGCTGCTGTAAGAGGGGAAGTCAATACTATTTTTGGAAATTTTGGTGCTGCTGCTATTTTTGGTGTTTCATCCGGAACCGGAGGACGAGCCGGACTATTCTACGCTTCCAATCCTGCCGGAAACGGAGCATCACTGATCGCTTTGACAGACGGTAACGGTAACGCCATTACTGCCAATGCAGGTAAAGACGGAAATGGGGTTGAAACCAATATTGACGGTGCCGGAAATGCGCTTTATGCATGGGTTCCTACTTTTGCTACAGGACGTGCCGGACGATTTAATATTTTCAATGAATCAAACACCAGCGATGTTATCACTGTTACCACTGTTGGAAACGGTATTGCAGGTAATTTCAAGGTAGATAAAGTGACCGGAACCTCTCCTGCAGTAAGAGGAGAAGTCAATTCACAGTTTGCCAACTTCGGCACAGCAGGAATTTATGGAGTATCTTCCGGAACCGGAGGATACGCAGGCCTTTTCCACGCATCCAATCCTGCAGGAAATGGTCCTGCCTTGATTGCCATTGCAGATGGTAACGGTAATGGTATCACCGCCAATGCATCCAACACGGGAGATGGTGTAGAAACAACTGCAGACGGAACAGGAAACGCTATCTATGCCTGGGTTCCTAATTTTGGACAAGGACGAGCTGCAAGATTTGTAAATTACAATACGGCCAATACCAATCCAGCACTTACTGTTGAAACCCACAGCAACGGATCTATTGCTTTATTTAAGTCCGGAAATCCGGGTACAGTGAATGTAGCAAGAATCAATTCTGCAGGACGTGGATTTTTTAACGGCGGAACTCAAAACAGCGGTGCTGACGTTGCTGAAGCGTTTGATGTAAACGGAAGTATTGCCCAGTATGAACCCGGTGATATTCTGGTCATCTCAACCAGCGCAGACAGAACCGTTGAAAAATCATCAACACCTTATTCTGGTCTTGTGGCAGGTGTATATGCTACCAAACCTGGTGTACTTCTCACAGAAGAACATATTGACACTGATATTTCTGATAAAGTTCCAATGGGTGTCATTGGTGTCATTCCGACCAAAGTATGCCTTGAAAACGGAAAAATAAAAAGAGGGGATCTCCTGGTAACTTCATCTAAAGCAGGTGTTGCCATGAAAGCCAATATTAAAAAAGTAAAAATTGGTCAGGTAATCGGAAAAGCACTTCAGGATTATGACCAAAAAGAGATTGGAAAAATTCAAGTATTAGTCAACATAAAATAAACCGTCATGAAAATAGCATACATTATCCCATTATTATTTTTAAGCACTATTATCTATGCACAGGAAAATAAAAAGGTCGCTACGACAGAGGAAGATCAAACATTGGTTGTAAAACAGGCACAGGAACAGCAGGCTAAACTCATGCAGGAAGCTAAGGAAAATAATGAAAAGAAAACCGTAAACTCAGGTCTTGCTTCTGATCAAAGCCTTGAAGTAAAAAAACAGGAATCCAAAACCAAAGCAGCTGCAGACAATTCAGGCAAGCTTCTTCCCAACACAGCTAGTCTCGAAGACCTCAAAAAAACAATTCCCAACAGACAGGCATATCACAATACTACAAATTCTAGGAACACAAAAATGAATGTTACCGGGCTGCCTAACACAGCAACTCTGGAAGAAATAAAAAAAACGATTCCCAAAAACTAATAACTCTCAAAGGCTAATAACCTCAAAAAGCTGATAACCAAACTAGATTTTTCAATCAAAGAAGTCCGCTGCAAGGCGGACTTTTGTATGGTAAGGGAGCTTCATTAATCCCAATCAGCAGCTACAAATTTCATTGAATTTCCATGATCATCGGATAAACTCAAAAAATGCCCGTCAATAGAATAATGAGTCATCGTTTCTATTTTCTTCTGAAAAGACATTTCAAGATTCATATCCTGACAGGCTTTCATTGTACTCACTCCTTTTGAGATTTTCACATTTCCTCCTGTTTTAAATTCAGTCATAAAAGACATCCGGTTGCATCCCATATAAGAGCTCGCCTGAATTTTACCCTTTACCTTATTGGCTGTCAGATTGAATTCGGCTTTATTAGCCATTAATTGGTCTTTTGAAAAACCATCAAAAGAAACCAGCATCCATTGCCTTTGAAGAAAGGGATCTTTGGCGGGTACTGAAGAACAGTTCAAAACAACTCCTAAAAGTAAAACTGTAAAAAGTGGTAATAGTATCTTTTTCATGTGAATTATCATCCCATTTTCATACCATTCCGGGACAGAATCTCGTAAAAATTAGTAAATTAGCGACACAAAAATTATTTTATAAAATGAAAAGACTATTTCTACTATTCACTTTCTTACTGGGCTTTGCTCAGATGAGGGCGGATGAGGGGATGTGGCTGCTAATGCTCATCAAAAGACTTAACGGTGTTGATATGCAAAAAGAGGGTCTGCATCTTACGCCTGAAGAAATTTATTCAGTGAACAATTCAAGCTTAAAAGATGCTATCGTAAGTTTCGGTGGTTTCTGTACAGGGGAGATTGTTTCTGATAAAGGACTTATATTTACCAACCACCACTGTGGTTACGGTGCTGTTGCTGCGGCTTCTACACCAGAAAAAGATTATTTGAAGAACGGTTTCTGGGCAATGAAACAGAAAGACGAATTCAATGCAAAGGATCTTTATGTAAGATTTTTAGTAAGAATGGATGATGCTACGCAAAGAATCAATTCTAAGCTAAACAACAATATGACCGGAGCAGAGAGAAAAGCTGTTATCGATGCTGAAACTAAGGCTATCCAGACAGAAAACTCTGAAAACGGAAAATATACGGTAGTCGTAAAAGATTTCTTCAACGGAAATGAATTCTACTATTTCGTATACCAGGATTATAAAGATATCAGATTGGTAGGTGCTCCGCCTTCATCATTAGGAAAATTCGGAGGAGATACAGATAACTGGGAATGGCCAAGACACACTGCAGACTTTACCGTTTTCAGAGTGTATGCTGATGCTGCAGGAAATCCTGCGGAATATTCTCCAAGCAATACTCCGCTGAAGCCTAAGCATTTCCTTCCGGTTTCTCTTAAAGGAATTAAGCCTGGTGACTTCTCAATGATCTTAGGATATCCTGGAAGAACAAACCGTTACCTGACTTCTTACGGAATTCAGCAGATGGTAACTAAAGATTACCCGGCATGGGTTGAAGCTTCTAAACTGGCCATGGATGTTATGAAAAAGTATATGGACAAGGATAAGGCAACTCAGCTTAACTATGCTTCTCAATATGCTTCTGTAGCTAACTACTGGAAAAACAGACAAGGTACTATCGATGCCGTAGAGAAAAACGGAACTATTTCTGACAAACAAAAGATTGAGGAAACTTACAATAAGTGGGCTGCAATGCCAGGAAATGATCAGTACAATGGCGTTTTAGAAGATATTGGTATATACTACAAGCAGGTTTCTGATAGAAATGTTGAAAGAAACTATGCAACTCAGTTTACAAGAAATGCAAAATATATTACCCTTGCTGCTCAGGTCGGATCTGCTCTTAAAGCGTATGCTGCTCAGGATATGCAGGGAAGATTAGCGATGAAAGCTAAAACAGAAGCTGCTATCAAAGCTGCTTATGAAAACTTCAATCCAGCTTTGGAAGGAGAAATGCTTGCTGCTATGACCAGCCTTTACCAGGCAAGAGTTAAAAACCCGGACGTTGCTTCTGCTACTATTTTAGGACTGGATGCTAAAACGGTTTCTAATTTGGCGTATTCTTCAATCTTCGCCAATAAAACTTCTGCAACGAATTTTTTATTGAATCCGGATGCATTGAAGCTTGATGCTGACCCACTTTGGAAAGCAGCTAACGGAATTGTTGCTGATCAAAAGATAAGCACAGACAGATTTGTAAAAATAGATGACAACTTTGCAAAAAACAACCGTCTGTTCCTGGCTGGTTTAATGAAAGCTATGCCTGAGAAGAAATTCTACCCGGATGCAAACTCTACCATGAGATTAACATACGGAACGGTAGATAAATTACCAATCAGAAGTGACAGAAACTATTTCGGAGTTACTGATAATTACTATACAGATATGACCGGTCTTGTTGGAAAATACAAGAAAGGGGATGAAGAATTTGATCTTCCTCAAAGAGTGATTGATCTTTACAACCTTAAAGATTTCGGTCAGTATGCTGATGCTGCAGGTTACATGCCTGTAAACTTCCTTTCTAACAACGATATTACTGGAGGTAACTCTGGTTCTCCGGTAATTGACGGAGACGGGAACCTTATCGGTATCGCTTTTGACGGAAACAGCGAAGCTTTAAGCGGTGATATCGTATTCGAGCCTGAATGGCAGAAAACCATCAACGTAGACGTTCGTTTTGTTCTTTGGACAATCGATAAGTTTGCGGGGGCAAGAAGATTAGTTGACGAGCTGAAGCTTGTAAGAGATGCCAATACTCCGGCGGATACAAAAACTAAAAACTCAGGTACTACAACAATGCCTAAGAAAGCTAAAAAATAATCATCTTAACCGATATATTTTTAAAACCGTGAAATTTACTTTCACGGTTTTTTTATTTTTGATTATTAAAAACAAAAAATATTTCATCATGGATGCAAAACCTATCCAATTCACAGCCATTATTCAACAGAACGGAGCAATGAATGCTGCGTTTGTAGAATTTCCATTTTCTACAGAAGATTTGTTTCATAAAAAAGGACAGGTAAAGATAAAAGCCCTGTTTGATGATAAAGTTGAATACCGTGGAAGCCTTGCCAAAATGAAATCCGATTGCCATATTTTAGGCTTGACACAGGAAATCAGGAAGAAACTGGGTAAAAGCTTCGGAGATGAGGTTTCCGTCTCCCTTATTGAAGATAAGGAGGAAAGAGTGATTGAAATTGCAGATGACATCGCCCTTGTTTTTAAGGAAAATCCTGAAGCAAAAGCTTTATTTGATGCAATGAGCTACACCCACAGAAAGGAATACATCCGTTGGATTGAGGAAGCCAGGAAACCGGAAACCAGAGAAAACCGAAAGATAAAAATGATTCAGATGATTCTGGACGGAAAAAAGGGAATATAATTGATTTTATTTTTCATTCTAAAAACTATACCTGAAAAAAAACTGAATTAAGAAAATATTTTTTGTCAGGATCACAAAAAATAGCCGACTATAGTTACAGATATCAATTATAACTATAAAAATTTACTTTTATGAACAGGTTTATTTTCAGAACATCAGTTTTAGCAGCAGCTACTCTAGCTGCATTTACTCTTTCTTCATGCCGTGATTCGGATAATGCCATGATGACGGATACGGCTTTTCAAAGAACTATTACTTTTGAAAACATTGTAACTCCCAAAGATTTTGTGCAAAGC
Source organism: Chryseobacterium sp. NRRL B-14798 (assembly GCF_050470705.1). Lineage (NCBI taxonomy): Bacteria > Pseudomonadati > Bacteroidota > Flavobacteriia > Flavobacteriales > Weeksellaceae > Chryseobacterium > Chryseobacterium sp. NRRL B-14798. Next base: position 5,091,819 of record NZ_JBFLUL010000005.1, read on the forward strand.
GGAAGTTTTCAGGGAACGGGAACTCCTCCTGTTATTATGCCCGGACAATCGGTTTCTGTTACATTCAGTGCAGGAAAAGCACAGGCTTTAATGTTTGCTACGATGTACGGAGCTTCAAAAGACTGGTTTTTTGCGTCCCAACAGCCGGGTATCAAATTGTTTGATGCTAATGGAAATGCTATTACCGGAGATGTTTCTTCAAGCGTCCGGTTATGGGATAACGGAACCAAAAATGATACCACCGGACAAGCTGAAAACAAGCCTGTCATGCAGGTTCCTAATGTCAATGCTTCCCAGCTTATGAAACTCAATCTCTCTTACAATGATGTAAGTTCGGAATTTACCCTCACGATTACCAATACATCCGGCGGAACGGCCAACGAAACTCCTTTTTCTCCAGGTGTATGGGCGGTCTCCAACTATAATGGCTCTCAGCTGTTGAACAGTGCTCCGTTTTTTACTCCTAACGCTTTATCGAATCCTGAGATTACAGATATTGCTCAAATGGGAAATATCAGTAAAATGATAACGAAACTGAACGCCAACACAGGAATTATGACCGGGCTTTCTCCTGCCCTGGTTGTGGTTTACCGCGGCAACAAAAATCCAATTTATGAATTAGGAAAATCAGACAGCGGAATAGGTTTGAAAGACATTGCACAGTTCGGAAACGTAACCAAGCTTCAAAATAGTCTGAAATTTCTATCTGATGTGAAAGGTGTATATGTTGCGGGAAGTGCTCCTGTAGCACCGGGAAGCAAAGTAACAACAAGTTTTAATGCTGAGCCGGGCGATAAAATTGCCTACGTAACAATGTTTGGATTTTCCAATGACTGGTTCTATGCCAATGAACAAAATATTGATGCGAATACTAAAGGAGACCTTAGTTCAAAAACTTCACTATTTGATTCCGGGACGGGCATTGACCAATATCCGGGAGCCGGAAATCATCAGGCTCTGTTTGGCGGAACTCCACAAAGTGAAAACATGGTTATTTCCAAAGTAGGAACCCAATATCCTGTTCCTGCTGTACAGAATGTGATTAAAGTAACCATCAACTAATCTTCAGATAAGAAAAGGTCAGACAATACTGTTTGACCTTTTTTATTATGCTGTTCGGAAAATAAAAGTATATCCGTTTTATTATTGTTTCAGTGCTCCTTCCAGATATTGTTTCCTTCCTCCATTGGTAACGGTTATAAAGCCTTCATAATGGCTTACCTTCACTCCCAGGTCGTTATTTATTTCTTTAAAATATCCAGCATTTTCTCTGTTATAGATTGTATCTCCCTGCCAGAGAAATTGTGCAGACTGTCCTGTTTTGTTTTGAAAGGTAAGAACTCCCAATGGATTTACAAATCCCCGGGATTTAATATCCACCACTGCACTTTCATTGGCAGCGAAATCTTTTGACAATACAATAACGTTATTCATCTATCCTGTTTGGTTTTCAGTTAATTAAAAAAATGGGATAAGATTTTTTCATTACCCTGATACAAATATCCTGGTCCACTGCGACAAAACCTGACGTATTTGCCGAATAAAAATTAAAAGCCCAAACATATTCTGCCTGGGCTTTTTTAATGATTCAATACTATTCAACCGGAATTCCGAGATATTTTAAGTAGGAATCCAGCATTTTTTTATCAAATACCGGCTCCTGAATGCCTGATCCCTCCAGATACTGAATAACATTGGAACAATCCCATATATAAGTATTCTGGTAAAGTTCTACAGTGGATAAGCCTTCATGAATATTGTCCCTGAAAAGACTTGTTAATGGATACAACCTGTTCTTACTGTCATCTTCCCACTGCTTCCTCCATTCTTTATAAGGAAGATTTTCGAGTGTGAAAGGATAATATTTTTTCAGAAGTTCGAAGAATTCTTCTAAAGTGAGATCGGTTTCCGGACGGGCAATCAGATTGAATTTTTTGCCTATCGCATCTTTATTTTTTGTGATATGAGCCATGGCTTTAGTCATGTAATCTACAGTGATAAGACCTTCTCTAAGCTCTGTAAGTGCAGGGTAAGATTTGAACTCTATACAGTTTTTCACCAATCCGGACCACCACTGGTAAGATGCACTTGCTCCTGTTTCGCTATGGCACATGGCATATCCGAGACGGTAAGTAATCAATGGCAGTCCTTCTTTTGCTGCTAAATCAGCAACCGCTTCCATCACCCATTTACTTCTTACGTATCCGATATCTTTGCTTACAGACATCAGGTTTTGTTCAATATCATCAGATTCAAGCACTACCTTTTTTCCGGTAAAAATGTGTCCCCAGCTGTATACGGAAATAGTTGACAGCAAGGCGAGACATTTTGTTTTTTCTGCTCCCGCCAGTTTTATGACTTCCCGTAATCCTTCTACATTGGGAGCTTTCATATAGGAATACGGTTCGATAAAGTTGACGGAACTTCCGGAATGATAAATCAGATCGGTTTGCCTGGCAAGCTTTGTAAATGTTTCCTGAGACAATCCCAGGGATGGCAGGGTCAGGTCTCCGATAACAGGAATAATCCGTGATTTCTGTTCCGGATTCTGTGGAATATGGTATTGTTTAAAGCATTTGTCAATCTTTTCCATCGCATAGAACTCATCCTGAGCTCTTACAAGACAGTAAATATCAGCATTTGTAGTATCCAGAAGTTCCTGCAACAGGTGAATTCCTACAAATCCTGTAGCTCCCGTTAAAAATATAGCGGCAGGATTTTCCATCTGCTGAGGATCAAATCCGCCGGCAAAAACAGTTCCGGGAGCGAGATACACATCTTTCTGAAGTTCTACATAGGGCTCCACGTCTTCCGCGGGGACGGCTTCTCTGGTTTCTCCGGATCTCTCAATAAGAACTTCCGACAGCTGCTGCAGTACCGGATACTGATAGATATCCCGCAGATACACCTTCACATCCAGCTTTCTTTGTAAAGCTACAGCAACAACTGCGACCAGCAGTGAGTTTCCTCCGATATCAAAAAAATTATCTGTAATATTAATAACAGGCCGCTCCAATGCAGACGACCAGACATCTGTAATAATTCTTTCTGTCTCGTTGGTTGGCGGTTCAGATGAAACCAGTTCTTTTACTTCTTTATCGGCCAGATCTTTTAATACCTGAGTATCTGTTTTACCATTTGCCGTTAACGGGATTTTATCTATAAAAATAATTTGCGCAGGAACCATATACCCTGGAAGTTCATCTTTCAATGCATTCCGGATTGATGAAATATCTGTTGTCACGTGGGGTTTTAATACAACAAAAGCAATCAGGTATTTGGTACTTCCTTCCGTTTCCTTACCAATAACCACAGCTTCTTTAATATTTTCCTGCCGGATCAGTGAACGTTCTATCTCCCCAAGTTCAACCCTGAATCCCCGGATTTTTACCTGATTATCAATTCTTCCTAAGAATTCAATCTCACCATCCGGTTTCCATCTGGCCAGGTCTCCCGTACGGTACAGTTTTTCTTTTTCATTGAATGGGTTGGTAATAAATTTAGCATCCGTAAGTTCTTTATTATTAAGATACCCTTTTGCTAAAAGATTTCCTCCAATACAGAGTTCTCCAACAGCTCCTACGGGCAGCAATTCCTTGTTTTCACCTAAAATATAGGCTTTTGCATTGGCAATGGGTCTGCCAATAGATGAAACATATTTCCCGTTAATATCTTTCACTTTTTTATAAGTAGCGTATACGGTACATTCTGTGGGACCATAATAATCCACCAGCTCATAGCTTAATTCTGAAGTAAGTACCGGCTTTAGCTTCTCACCTGCTGTAAAGAGATATTTGAGCTTCAGGTCATTATAATTGCGGGTAATATCCACTACAGAAGGAGCCAGAACAGTAGGCACAAAGCCATGGGTAATATGATTTTTTCTGTAGTAATCTACCAACGCCTGAGCTTCTGTTCTATCCTCATTGTCTGCAATAAAAACCGTTGCACCTGAAGTAAGGGCCGACCATATTTCCCACACAGAAATGTCAAATGCCAATCCCGCCACAAGAGTCAGTTTTGAACTGTGATCCACATGAAAATGATGGTTGTGCCATGTTACCAGATGTTGTATGGCCTGATGGCTAATCATTACACCTTTGGGTTTACCCGTCGAGCCTGAAGTATAAATGGTATATGCAAGGGCATTCTGATGGATATTAATTCCTGGATATTCTGATGATAACTGATTAAGATTCTCCATATTGCTCAGACCAAATACTTTTACCTTTTCGGTTTCTGATAAAAGTTCTCCAAGAATTTGATTGGTAATGATAAGATCAGCAGTGGTGTCGGAAAGAATATATTCTACTCTTTTGACAGGATAAGCAGGGTCGATCGGAACATAGGCTGCACCTGTTTTGATAACTCCAAGTACAGCAATGATCCATTCTAAAGAGCGGTCCAGCCAGATGGGAACATATTTTCCTTCTTTGATACCATGGCTCAGTAATAAGTTGGCTACCTGATTGCTTCTCTGATCCAACTCTCCATACGTAATCTTCTGATTCTGATAAACCGCAGCAGTCTTATCAGGATGAAGGATTACCTGTTTCCGGAAAAGAGATTCCAGGGTTTCTTCATGATGATAATCCCAACTGGTTTTATTAAATCCGTTGAGCAATTTTTCTCTGTCTTCAGAAGACAGTAATACCGCTGAACCTATCGATAAGGTTCCTGATGAGGGAATTGTGTTTGACATAATAATTTGATTTGGATTGGTTTAAAAATTTGTGAGTGGAGTTTCAACTATAGAAAGCATTTAAAAAGTAAAGACATGAGGAATAACCACCGTTTATTTACTACATGTGTTTTCTTTATTCGTTTCTCAAAACTGGATGATACAGGTTATACACCGACCTCTGTATGAGTGGATCGGCATTCTGCATTCAAACGTTATGTATTTATTCAAAAAGAAGTAAGAATATATTTCTTCTATCCTTATAAATGAGGTACGCTTTCTATGCAGTATTTATGAATTTGACTTCCATAATATGATATTATAAATAATTTGGTAATCAAACTTAACATAATATTTCAACCTATGTGTTACATAATTCCTATGTTAAACTCACAGGTAAGAATTAAACTTATGAAAATAAAACTTAGTATTTAGTTTTAAATCAACGAAATAGAATAAAATCAACCATTCCAGAATTCACGGTCCAGACTTCTGTATTGTATAGCTTCAGAAATATGATGTGACAGGATATTTTCAGATTCTTCAAGGTCGGCTATTGTTCTGGCAACTTTAAGAATTCTGTCATAAGCTCTTGCCGAAAGATTAAGTTTTTCCATAGCTAATTTGATGAGACCGAAAGACGTTTCATCCAGTTCACAATAGGCCTCAATTTCCTTAGGTCCTATTTGAGCATTACTGCTGATATTGAGGTTTTGATATCTTTTATTCTGAATATCTCTTGCTTTCAAAACCCGCTCTCTGATATCTTTGCTCTTCTCTCCTTTTCTTTTCTCGGAAAGCTGTTCAAATTCTACTTTCTGAACTTCAATATGAATGTCTATTCTATCTAAAAGAGGCCCTGAAAGTTTGTTCATATACCGCTGCATTTCATAAACGGATGAGGTATTATTAGGATCATCGGGAAAAAACCCGCTTGGACTGGGGTTCATAGAAGCTACCAGCATAAAACTTGCCGGATAGTTTACAGTAAATCTGGCTCTTGAAATCGTTACTTCACGATCTTCCAAAGGCTGTCTCATGACTTCCAGCACCGTTCTTTTAAATTCGGGCATTTCGTCCAGAAACAAAACTCCGTTATGAGCAAGAGAGATTTCTCCTGGTTGTGGATAACTTCCTCCTCCTACCAGAGCAACATCTGAAATAGTATGATGTGGAGATCTGAAGGGACGAACAGTCATCAATGATGTTTCTGTTCCTATTTTCCCGGCTACAGAGTGAATTTTTGTTGTTTCCAGCGCTTCTTTCAATGTCAGAGGAGGTAAAATACTGGGAACTCTTTTGGCCAGCATTGTTTTCCCACTTCCCGGCGGGCCGATCAGAATAATATTATGTCCACCTGCTGCTGCCACTTCCATAGCTCTTTTGGCTGTTTCCTGGCCTTTAACTTCAGAGAAATCAAAAGGAAAATTATTGATCTTTTCATGAAATTCTTTTCGGGTATCCAATGTCACTTTTTCAAGCGCTTTTCCTTCGTTGAAAAAATCGATAACCTCTCTGATATTTTCTACTCCGTACACATCGAGGTCATTTACAATGGCTGCTTCTCTGGCATTTTGTTTTGGAAGAATGATTCCTTTAAACCCTTCTTCCCTGGCCTGTATCGCAATGGGCAAAACACCTTTAATCGGCTGTAAACTTCCGTCCAGGGAAAGTTCTCCCATAATAATAAAGTCTTTAACGTTCTCTGCCAATATCTGATCTGAGGCGGTTAGGATGCCAATAGCAATACTGAGATCATAAGCAGAGCCTTCTTTTCTAAGATCTGCAGGAGCCATATTAATGGTAATTTTCTTTCCGGGAATTTTAAATCCTACATTTTTCAATGCTGCAGAAATCCTGTAACTGCTTTCTTTAATAGCATTATCAGGAAGCCCCACAAGATGGTATCCTACCCCTCCGGTATCTACATTCACTTCAATAGTAATTGTCTGTGCAGCCACTCCATGAATGGCACTTCCATAAATTTTGATCAGCATGGTGTGTTTTTGAAGTAAAAGTAATGAATATACTATTTTGAAAATCCGGGTTTTATATTAACAGTATTCTAGCCAGACAGATATTTAAAAAAAGATTTTAAGAAAACAGATCCTCAGATATTTTTGTAGAAGCACGATGATGATAATAAAAAAACCGGTACAAATTTCTTTGTACCGACTCAACCATTATTAAAAACTAACGAAAAAGATTATGCCATCTGAATTACTGAACATTAAGTGTAAGTCAGGAAGCGGATGCCGGAAAGAGGAAATTCCTTTTTGGGGTAATTATGATCGTCATTAGATTAACAAGGATGAAAATGTATCTATGAGCGTAAAGTATTAAAATAAATCACTTCAGTTCTTCTTCAATACAAGGAACATCCCTCCTCAGACATCCAATCTTCCTTCCCACAATCAATATTTTAGCATCTTCAGATTTTATAATCCTATTATTTTTTTATAAATCTGTTTTTATATTCTGTTCCGTCTGTGCTCCTGGAAACAATGATATAATTCCCGGGAACCAGACCGCTTACATCGATCGGCTGATTATACCTGTGATCATTTTTCTTCAGAACAAGTTTTCCGGACATATCTATAATGATAACTTCCTTATAGACTTTATCCGATTCTTTCCCAATATAAAGGTGCTGCGCCGTAGGATTAGGGTAGATTTTCAGATTATTATCTTTTATTTTTGTCTCTCCTGTTCCCAGATTGCTACAGAATTCCCAATCTCCGAAAGTCACCTCAACAAATGCAAACGGGTCTAACATCTCACATTGATCCGGACAATATTCTGTACAGGCATAAAATCCGTATTTCCCTGAGTTGGTTGCAACGTAGGTGTCTCCTACTACACCAGCAATAATACAAGGATCTCCTGCTACCGGCGGATTGCTCCCTGGCACACATTTGAACCAGGTATGTTTGCCATATACTAAAGGAAATATATTGTCAAACTGTACAGAAGCTCCGTTGCAGACCTTCACGGTTCCCATATTTTCTTCATAGGTGCCCGGTGTATAAGTAGTCATCATAGCCGGCAGACCATATACAAAACCATCTGCAAATGCTGTAGGACTTTCCGCTGTACAGTCGCCTTGGGAAACAACTACCTTAAAATAATTCAGCTGGTCATTGCCACTAATGGTTAACTGTTGTGATGTCGCTCCCGGAATGGCTACCCAAGGGTTGTTATTCGGGGTCTGCCAGGTCCATTCCTGTTTATACCACTGATAACTTGCGTAAGTCTGTGTCGTGGAAAGAACTTCATCTTCCGTATCACAGAATAAGATCGTTCCCGGATATTTTTGTCCGAGTCTCGCACTGGTAATTGTAGGCGTGCACTGTGCTTTTATATCCAAAACGGAGAATAATAAAACCACTAAAAAGATTAGTTTTGTTTTCATATATCAATTATTAAGTTTGGTGTTTTAAAATGGGCTGCATTAATCCAGCAGCACTCTGATTCCGAATTTCATATTAAAATGAAGGGGCTTTTCTTTATAAATGGTATTCGGAGCATTCTCTTCTTTAAAATGATATCCTATTCCCGGTTCTGCATAAATTCCAACCTTGTCAATGAGCTTCACCTGCAGGCCTGCTGCCGCATTAACAGAAAACTGGAAAGGTTTTGGGTCCAGACGTTCCTTCGAGGATTCCTTTATTTCATCATTCACAACATACGTTGTTGTAATATTTCCTGCTATCGGTTTTTCTACCAGGGCTCCGCCTGTAATATATCCTGTGAATCTTCCTTTTTGAATGACATTATAATTAACCTGTACCGGAATTCCCAGATAATGAACCGTCTGATCTCCTTTAATATAATTGTTGTCACTTCCGGAATGCAGTTCAGAAGACAGCTTGGTATAATTCAGTCCTGTTCCTATTCCCCATCTTTTCCCTAAATTATAGTATACAGAAAGTCCAAATGTAACCGGCACTTTATGTCTGATTCTTGCTTCTACCGGCTGACTTTGATTGGCCAGTAATATGGCCGTCAGAGGATCATCATGATATTCGGAAGTCGTCCATACCTGCTCAACGTTCATCGCTTTTCCTGTGATTGAAGCATAGCCCGGAAACTGCTGTTCTGCAGAATTGGAAGCCATATTGCCTGTAAGCATACCCAGCATCCATGATTTTTTGTCTCTGGATTTTTTGGTATGACGGGTTGCATTTCCGGCATATACTTCTTTTATTTTTTCCTGTTTAAAAAGAATCTCATCATTTTTATTTTCTACGACCTGCTCTTTCGCTGTATCATCAACAGGAGATGTTTTCTGAGCGATCTTACTTTCCTGCTGAAAAAATTCTGAAACTGTTGGCAGTTTAATATTATCCTTTAGCTCATTTTTCCCTACGGTTTCAAAATATTTTCGGGTCTGTTCTTTCAACAAAGCTCCGGTATTCACTATATTTTCAGCTAATGGAGCTTCTGACACCGATGTCATTTCTTCTGCTGAAGCATGTTCGGCTCGTACAGGTTTTAAAGAATTTTTCTCTTTCCGCACGTTTGTCTGTATCTGAGACAGCATTGTCTCTGTATCATTCTGTGGCCATAATTTTGTCAGCAAAAGCAGCAATGCAATAGCAGCAGCAATTCCTCCGATACGATAAAACAGGGATTTTTGACCTCTGCCAGCTATCTTTTCTGCCTTTTCCGTTTCTCCTTCATGCATTTCAGGAACAAATGCGGGAATGCTGCTATTTTCTTCTCCTGAAAATAATTCATCTCTGATGTCATCCCACAACCCTTCCGGAACGTCCTCTTCATGGTCATCCATTCTGCTTCGCAGATTATTTAGCCATTCGTTATTCATATTGTGCTTTTTTTGACATTTTAAATTCTTTTATTTTCTGGACAAGCAATCCTTTTGCCCGGTGAAACTGCGATGCAGAAGAATTCTCTGCAATTCCCAGCAGCCCGGCAATTTCTTTATGGCTTTTTTTCTCAAATACAAACAGGTTAAAAACAGTCCGGTAGCCATCAGGAAGAGCTCTGATCATCATCATAATATCATCGCGGGGGATTTCTTCAAAATCCGGGTCTTCTTCATTAGGGATATCCGGAAGATCATTTACTTCAATTGCTGATTTAAAGTCACCTTTCTGTTTAATATGCTTTAAAGATTCATTGACTGTGATACGGGTCATCCAGGCTTTTAAAGAACCACTACCTCTGTACTCAAAAGATTCTATCGAACGGAACATTTTGATAAAACTGTTTTGAAGCACATCATGAACATCTTCTTTTTCTGCCAGATAACGGGAGCATACATAGGACAGATTTCCGGAATAAGCTCCAAAAAGCTCTTTCCAGGCAGCCTCTTCCTTTTTCAGAAGGTGCTTTACCAAAATCTGTTCTTTACTTTCTTCCATATGATGCAACTGCCTCCGTATCCACCGGGATGTTATAAAACTGTCAGGCAAAAATAGATTGCATCTTTTTAATAAAGTGCAATCCATTGATGATACTATTTATTAATTTTTTATACAGAACGGGAAATTATAATCGATCACGTCATAAGGAGTAACCACTGTTCCGTCTACTGTAATTTTTTCTGCTGTGAGCGCATATCTAAGCGTTCTATCCATCCCTACATAATATCCTTTTTGCTTAGAAACGAATTCCACAGCCGTTTTTTTGTTTACTCCGTCTACCGGAATCTGAAGCTCCATTGTTTTTGGAGTAAGAGTAAGCTCTATCACATTATTTGCGGTATTGATCACTGCTGCATATTTAATATCATAGTTCACTTTTCCAAGTGATTTTATGGCAGTTTCAGCTTTTGCAGGATCCTTTACTACAGTTTTTACGATTTCACCTATTGGAAATTCGGCAAAAGAGATCGTATCTTTCTTTACTTTGAATTCTTTTATTCCCTCTCTTTTGGTAGTTCCTTGTACAATAATCATTTTTCCTTTATAGTTTCCTGGTAATTCTTCCATTTTTACAGGCGGAATGTCCGGTCCTTCATTATCATTACATGAGAATAGGGTCAATCCTGCCAAAACCATTAAAACTGTCATAAAAAATCGGGGTACTGTCAATTTTTTCATTGCATTACATTTTCGTTAAACATTAATTATTTTCGAGTACTCATCTATATAAATCCTGTTTTCTGAAAATCTTGCATCCTTTTTTAGAAAAAAGAATAAAAAAAATTATAACCAATTGATTTTGTGCACATAAAATTTCATCTCTTCATTGCAAATTCCGTACCTGTTATAATAATAGAGTTGTATTGATGCGTCAAAACAGCAAAAAGGAAACTACATATATAGCTTCCTTTATTATTTTTTTAAGAAATATTCTACTGTACACCTCCGCCAAGTGCTCTGTAAAGATCAACCTCAGCATTTAGTTTTTCAAGGGTAACATTGATGGTTTCCAGATCATTCTGAAGTTTATTGTTCTGGGCAGTGATGACTTCCAGATAGGTTGCCATACCACTTTTATACAGCTTCAACGCATCATTGATTCCCTTGTCCAGAATTGCTGTTCTCTGTTCTAAAAGCTGTAGTCTTTCTGAAGAACCTTTAGACTTTGCCATAGCGTCGGAAACCTCTGCCACAGCAGTCATTACAGATTGTTTAAAATTGATGGCTGCTTTTTCCTGTTCAATCAAAGCTGTTTCATACGCTGTTTTCAATTCTTTTTTCTGAAAAACAGGCGCAGCAAGATTAGCAGCAATCGCTTTGGTAATAGATCCGGGAATATCAAACCATGAACTGAATTTATTGGAATTGACTCCTATTTGCGGGCTTAAACTGATACTCGGATACATGGCTGCTTTTGCCAGTCCGGTTTTTGAGTTGAGGTTAATTACGTTGAACTCTGCCATCTTCAGATCCGGTCTACGGCTCAGCAGTTGTGCCGGTAATCCTTCAAACAGTTTGTTTTCGGGAATCATTGTTTTAAGGGTTCCTTCTCTTTCTATCTTCGCCGGATATTCTCCGCAAAGGATGCTCAAAGCATTTTCCTGAATCGAAATATTCTGTTTTGCCAAAGGAATCAGCAGCTCAGCGGTTTTCTTCTGTGCTTCCGATTGCTGAACCGCCAATGAATTGATCTGTCCTGCTGTAAACTGAAGATTCATCATCTTGAGCGTGTTGTCGCTTAGTTCAATATTCTGTTCAGCAATTTTCAGCTGTTCATCAAGGCTGATAAGGTTGTAATATGCCTGCGCAACCTGAACGACAATCCTGCTTTTGATGGCATTTAAATTTTCCTTTTGTCCAAAATATTCTGCTGCTGCAGATTCTTTCTGCATTTTAGCTTTTCCCCAAATGTCAACTTCCCAGGAAAGTCTCAGTGCGGCACTGAAATCATCCATGTATTTTGTACCGACAAACTGTTCGTTCAGAGAGCCGTTAAGGGTATTTTTGGAAGCCCAGCTTCTGTTTGCTCCTGCAGTGAAATCCAGTGTTGGCATCAAACTAAGCTTAGCTTGCCTGTAGATCAGATCCAGCTGTTCTATATTTTTCAGGGCTACATTTACTTCATTGTTTCTTGAAAGGGCTTTATCTATTAAACCAATCAATTTTGGATCTTTGAAAAAAGTCTTCCATGGCAACACTACAGTATCGCCTGTCACCTGCACAGATTCTTTGTAGGTTTCAGGAATCTGAAGGTCTGTTCTTGTATATTTTTTCCCTACGGCACAAGACATCAGCAATGATGCCATTGCGCCTGAAATAAGGACATTCTTTATATTAAATAGTGTCATTTGTCAATTGATTTTCTATCGTATTGTACTTCTTTTTGGCAGAGAACTTCTCATCCAGATACTGAAAGAACATGTAGAGTACAGGAATGACGAAAACTCCTAAAACCACTCCGCTCAACATTCCCATGGCAGCACTTGTACTGATGGATTTGTTTCCGGAAGCCATTCCTCCTGAAGAAATCATCAGCGGAACCATTCCTACAATAAAGGCTAATGATGTCATGATAATAGGACGTAACCTTGCCTTTGCCCCTTCCAGTGCTGAATCCAGAATGGAAAGTCCTGCCTTACGCCTTTGTATCGCAAATTCTACAATAAGGATGGCATTTTTGGCGAGAAGCCCGATAAGCATAATCAATCCTACCTGTACATAGATGTTGTTATCCAATCCGATGGCTTTTATTCCTAAAAATGCACCTACGATTCCTGTTGGAATGGAAAGCATTACAGCTAAAGGAAGGATATAACTTTCATATTGAGCTGCCAAGAGCAGGTACACGAAAAGCAAGCACAGTCCAAAAATGGCAATCGTTTGATTTCCTGCTGATTTCTCTTCCAAACTTAATCCTGTCCACTCGTAGCTGTAGTCGGATGGTAGCTTGCTTAAAGTCTGTTCCAGTTTATCCATCAATTCTCCGTTACTTACGCCTGGTTTTGGAGATACGTTGATATTTAATGAGTTGTAAAGATTGTAACGCTGAACGGATTCAGGACCGTAGACTTTTTTCAAAGTAATCAATGTATTCACCGGTACCATATCTCCTTTTTCATTTTTTACAAAAATATCGTTGAAGGCCTGTTCATCCATTCTGAAAACACCATCTGCTTTAATATTCACTCTATAGAACTTCCCGAATCTTGAAAAATTCTGAGACTGATCTCCTGAGAAATAGGTCTGAACAGTTCCCAACAGATTGGAAATGCTTACTCCCAACTGCTTTGCTTTATCTTCATTTACTTCAAGTTCCATCTGAGGATAATCTGCCCTGAACATGGTGTAGGCAAATGCTACTTCCGGAACCTGCATCAACTGACCGATAAGCTCATCTGCTTTGGCCTTAAGAACCTGAGGATCTCTTCCCATACGGTCCTGCAGTACAATTTCGGCATCATTCGTCATTCCGTAACCTTCTACAGGAGGCATTCTGAAGGTCATTACACTTCCTTCTTTGATTACTCCCAATTTTGCATTTGCCATGTCTACCACTTCCTGAATATCCTGAACATCACCTCTTTCTTTTTTAGGTTTCAGCTTAACAAATCCCATAGCATAAGCAGGCCCTGCGCTGTTACTAAGCAGGTTGTAGCCTGTAATAGAAGTATTTTCCTGAACGGCTTCTACACCTTTTAAGATGTCATTGATTTTGTTGGAAACCTCTGTCGTTTTGGTCAATGCTGTTCCCGGAGGCATACTTAAAGTGTACATAAAGAATCCGTCGTCTTCCATTGGTACAAAACTTTTTGGCGTACTTGACATCAGCCATCCTGCAACCCCGATAACGGCTATGATTAATCCTCCTGCAATCCATTTTCTTCCTATTAAAAATCTAACGCCTTTCGCATAACGATTGGTCATATTATTAAATCCTGCATTAAATGCCACAGCAAATCTTTGCCCGAATCCTTTTGGTTTTTTACCTTCTCCCGAGTGATTGTTTTTCAGAAACACGGCACACAAAGCCGGAGTTAATGTCAGTGCGTTAACCGCTGAAATAATAATGGCTATGGCCAATGTATACGCAAACTGCTTATAAAACAATCCTGCTGAACCGGACATAAATCCGATTGGGATAAATACCGCCGACATCACCAAAGTAATGGAGATAACCGCTCCTGTGATCTCGCTCATCGCTTTATGAGTTGCCTCTCTTCCGGAAAGGTCCGTTCCTTCCATATTACTGTGGACGGCTTCCACCACTACAATGGCATCATCCACCACAATACCGATGGCCAGTACAAGGGCAAAAAGGGTCAGTACGTTGATCGTAAATCCCAGGACCAGAAGGAAGAAGAAGGTACCGATAATCGCCACCGGAACCGCCACTGCCGGAATAATGGTAGATCTGAAATCCTGCAGGAATATAAATACCACGATAAATACAAGGATAAAAGCTTCTATAAGTGTTGATTTTACCTGTCCTGTAGCTTCATCCAATCTTTCTTTGGTACTCATTACCTTCGTATATTTGATACCAGGAGGGAATGATTTTGATAATTGGTCAAGGGCTTTGTTCACCCCAATTTCAATCTGGTTGGCGTTGGATCCTGTAGTCTGCATAATCGCTACAGTAACCGCATTTTTTCCATTGGAAAGGTTATCTCCGGTATTTGAAATCGCTCCGAATTCCACACGGGCAACATCTTTAAGCCTGATGATCTGACTTCCTATATTTTTAACAATAATATTTTCATATTGTTCCGGCTTGTTCTTTTTTCCTTTATAGCGGATTACATATTCTAAGGCTGCATCAGATTCCTCCCCAAGTTTTCCCGGAGCTGATTCCAAACTTTGGTCTGCGATCGCTCTGGAAACATCTGCCGGTTCAAGTCCGTAAGATGACATTTTCTGAGGGTTCAGCCATATTCTCATGGAATAATCTTTCAACCCGAAAACCATGGCCTGCCCTACTCCTTTTACTCTTTTAACCTGGGGAATAAGGTTGATATTCGCATAATTTTGAAGGAAAGTTTCATCATATTGTTTATTATCTTCCGTATAAATATTGAAAATCAATACCATACTGTTCTGCTGCTTGGAGGTGGTCAATCCCATTCTCACTACCTCCTGCGGTAGTATCGGGGTGGCCTGCTGTACTCTGTTTTGCACGTTTACGGCTGCCTGATCAGCATTCACTCCCTGTTTGAATATAATGGATATCGAGAATGTACCATCATTACTTGCTGTGGATTTCATGTATTCCATATCTTCCACTCCATTGATCTGCTCTTCCAGCGGTGTTACCACAGAACGGATCACGGTTTCACTGTTTCCTCCGGGATATGATCCTGAAACGGTAATCGTGGGCGGAGAGATGTCCGGAAATCTGGTCACCGCCAGCTGGTTTAATCCTATAATCCCTAAAATAACAATGATAAGGGATATTACCGTCGCCAGTACAGGACGGTCTATTATCTTTTTTAACATTTTTGAATTTTCTAAGAAAGGTTATACAACTATTTCAAAGGAACAGTGTGTGCCACCACCTGTGCTCCGTCTGTAAGAGCATCAATTCTGTTAATGGCAATCTTATCTCCTGCCTTCACACCTTCTTTGATAAAGTAATCCTGGGATGTACTTCCTGAAACGGTAATCTGTGTCATTTTCACTTTATCCTTACCATTCAGTTTATAAACAAAGAATCTGTCCTGAATATCTTTTACAGAGGTTTTCGGAAGTTTAATCACACCATTAAGGGCATTATGAATCATCACTCTGGCTGTTCCTCCGGCTCTTAATAATTTATCCGGATTCTGGAAAACAGCTTTCATCTGAATACTTCCGGTATTTCTGTCGAAATTTCCGCTGGCATTTTCCAGTTTTCCTTTAAGAGAATAAGTGGAACCGTCTGCCAGGATAAGCTCTACATTTTCTGCTGTATTTCCTGATGCTGCCGCTCTGCTGTGCGCAATAAAATCAGCTTCATTCATGGAGAAGTACACATTCACGGTGTTGATGCTTGAAAGCGTGGTTAGTGGTGATGGATCAGACGGGCTGATAAGATTTCCTACTCTGTTCGGAATTCTGCCTATGTATCCGCTCACCGGTGCTTTGATATACGTAAAATTGGCGTTAATCTTTGAGGATCCCAATGATGACTGTGCCTGTGCAACCTGTGCTGATGCCGCTTTATAACTCGCCTGAGCGGTTTTCAGCTGCATATCGGAAACTACTTTTCCTTCTACAAGAGGTTTCAGTTTTTCTACTTCAAGTCTTGCTGTTTCCTGTGCCGCCAACGCTGATTTCAAGGCTGCTTCATTGGTATTGACCTGCTCGTTGTACACAGATGGATTTATTCTGAAAAGGGTCTGCCCTTTATTTACATACTGCCCTTCTTTGATATATACTGCCTCCAGATATCCCGTTACCTGTGCTTTGATATCCACATTGTCCTGTCCTTCTATGCTTCCCGGATATCCTGTAGACACATCTGCATCTCCGGATTTTACCTGAATAAAATCTGTAGGCAATGCCTGCTGCATCTGCTGAGTATTTTCCTGGCCGCTCCCAGAACCACACGAGTACAATATGGCTGCAGCTGTAAGTGAAAGTACCAGATATCCTTTTCTGTAATTCATAACATTGGTTTTTAAATTTTACAGGAGCAAAATAACTTCATCTTATAGTGATATTCTTTCAGAAGTTGGGTGAAGTGTCATTAATCGCAGATGAAACGTATGATAGGAAAAATGAAAAGAAAACCGCTATTTTCCTTTGTAATTATGACAAAAAAGAGATTTTTATGGGGAAATAAGAGTGAAACCATTAAGGATAAACATATGGATTTCACAAGTAAAACGAAAAAGAGGATGTCTCAAAAATGTCATTCTGAACACGGACTGAAAGTCTGCAAACGAAGTTCATAAATGTAGTGAAGAATCTCATGTATTGGGATATTGATGAGATTCTTCCTTCGTCAGAATTACATAGGTCAAATTATTTGACTTTGAGACAGCCTTGTCTGTATTTTCCAGAATTAATAATCCATCCAGGATTTGAAAACGGAAGCTTTCTCCCGGCTTACAATCACTTCCATATCAGGCTGTTTCCTCAACTCCAGCTTTAGTTTTCCATTAAAATGATTAAAAATCTGTTTTACGGAATTGATATGAATGATAAATTGTCTGTTGGCACGGAAAAAGAATTTAGGATCCAATTGTTTTTCAAGTTCTTCCAGGGTTTGGGGAACATTTTCTACCACTCCCGTATTCAGCATGGCTTTGCTGATTCCCAATTCGGTATAAAAATAGAGGATATCTTCTGCCAGCACGGTCTTATATCCATCTCTATGGGCAATGAGAAAACGTTTTCTGTAATCTTTCGGCTGGATATAATTTAATAATCCTTCAATGGCTGTTCCTACTACCGGGACGGCTTCCATAAAGGTTTCATAGCGCTTTAAGGCGGCATCCAGCTCTTCTTCTTCAATAGGTTTCAGGAGGTAATCTACACTATTGTATTTGAATGCCTGTACAGCATATTCATCGTATGCTGTTGTAAATATGACGGCACTTTTAACTTCATGCTTGTTAAATATTTCAAAGCTGAGGCCATCTGCAAGTCTTACATCCATCAGGATAACATCGGGAACCACATTATTTTCCAGCCAGTGTACTGTTGAGGTAATCGAGTCTTCCACAGACAGAATTTCGATATGGGGTCTTAACTTCAACAACAGTCTTTTTAACCTGTCTGCATTGGGTCTTTCGTCTTCAACAATTAAAACTTTATTAATCTTCATATCAATGGGAGTTTTACTATAAATTTATCTTCTGTTTTTTCAATCACAGGTTTAGGATATCCTAAGATTTCGTATCGTGCAATGATATTGGTAAGCCCTACTCCTGAGGAATCCGGCTTATTGATTAAAGGCAGAAATGTATTAGAAACTACCAATTCTCCTTCAGGGCTTGTATAAACATGAATCTCCAGAGGATTTACCTTTGAAGTCTGGTTATGTTTAATGGCATTTTCAACCAGCAACTGTAAAGACAGCGGAAGGGTGAATCTGGATTTGTACTCTTCCTGAATATCTATTTTGAATATAACGCCTTCCCCAATTCTTTTTTCAATCAAAAAGATATAGGATTCTAAAAATTTGAGTTCCTCTTCTACGGCAATAATGTCTTTTTTGGAATTTACTAATAAGTATCTGTATACTCTCGCAAATTTCTCGGAATAGTCATATCCCAATTGCTGATCTTCCAGGATGAGTTCTGACAACACACTTAAGTTATTGAAAATAAAATGCGGGTCAATCTGAAGCTTAAGTGCCTGAAGTTCTGCCGCCATTGCAGCCTGCTTGTGTTTTGATGCCCTCAGTTTGTGTTGGGCAGCTTCTACTGCTGTTTTTTTCCAGTTTTCCAATAAATAATCAACAGTATTAAAAGTGCTGATAATCAACGATATGACAATATTAGTAGCGATCCATTGTCCAAGAAGTGTATATTCTTTGCGGGAATCCATTTCAGGTAATGTTACTGAAGTACCATCTACAATTGCATTGATAATAATCACAATCAAAACACTTCCCACGATCTGAAGCAAACACTGAATGAATAATCGCTTTACGGTCCTGTTTCTCCAGGGCAGCCACTTATTGAGCGTCCTGTCTATAAAAATACTTACCTCAGAAATAATGATTGAAAAAAAGATAATCCATGTGGCATCTTCCAAAATCATTTTTAAAGGAGCATCAAGGTAGCCTTTCCAAACGGGATCAAAGGGATCAATAAGGTAGGAAAAAACACAGAAAGTGACCACTGCTAACGCCCAGATCACCAGCCTTCTTTTCATGGTGGAAAGAATCTTCTTATTCCGTACTATTTTTTTCCTGATGGCAGAAATCCTGTTCATATCCGGGACTTTATGAATGTAAATATAGAAATAGATTTTATATGAATATCTTCTATTTTGGACGAGACCGCCAAAACAATACCTGAAACGTAAAATAGCAGAGTTAAAATGAATGTGACGGTTCATCACCTGAAAAAGACATTTCATCATCATTTTATGCAACATCACAGTATTTTTATAATCAGGGAATAGCTGTCTATCATAGTTTTGTGGTATTAAATCCGGTATAATGAAAACAATAATTGTCTGCACAGATTTTTCCCACGAAGCTGAAAACGCTACTCATTATGCAGCATCTATGGCTAAAGAAAACAAATACAGGATTGTGCTTTTCAATCTTCAGTCCGTTTCCATCCATGCCCTGAATGCACAGGTTTCAGCTGATTTTTTCTACACTCAAACGCTTAAAAATCAGAAAAAAATGGAGGATAAGGCGGCGGAGCTTAAAAGATTATATACTGTCGAAACCCAGCATCATCTGGCTTCCGGCAATTTTATTGAAGAGCTTGAAAACTGTATGCAGATTCACGATTGTGATTTTATTGTGATGGGAATGGCTGAAAAAACTCTGGAACAAAAGCTTTTGGGAAACAGTGTAACAAGAGCTATCCACAGAATTAAAAAACCGATACTCATTATTCCCGCACATATAGAATATACAGGAATCAGAAAAATTCTTTTCGCTTATGATACGCACAAAAGCATGACCTGGTCTGCCATGAATGATATTTACCACTTTATTAATGAATTCAACGCTGAGATTGAGGTATTCAATGTAAGTGAAAGATTAGAAGATTTTGCTGAGGTTATTCATGATATTGACCTGAATTCCGGGTACGATCTGGATGATATTAAGTACAGCTTTAAAATGATTCAGTCCATTGAAGTCATCAAAGCGATTGAGGAGGAAATAAAACTGACCAGTCCGGATCTTTTAACCATGATTCCTTATAAATACAATCTTGTAGAATCTCTTTTCCATCGAAGCAAAACAGCCATAATGGCCTATAAGAATAAATTACCATTACTATCAATTCCCTTAAACATAGATTAAGAATCAATAAAAATCTGTTCACATTTGAATTATCCTTTTTGCCTGTAAAGGCTAAATTTTACACTTAATCTTGTTTAACAGGACCGGGAATAGATTTCCGGTCCTGTTTTTATTTTTACAGATTTACTATTACTTTTCCTGCAACGCGGCTGGTCTCAACCTCCAGGTGTGCCAGTGCTATGTCTTCAAACGGGAAAGTTTTATAAACAAATGGTTTCAATGCTTCCTGCTTCAATAAGCCCGCAATTGCTTCTGCAGTTTCTTTTTTAGACTGTACCATCATAAACTCAATATTCACCTTTTTCTGCCTGGCTCTCAATGCAATATCCTCAGGAATCTCAGGCGTCGGAAGTGTTATAATAATACCATTCTCTTTTACAATATCTACCGAATCCGACAAAGCTTTTCCCTGAAGGGTATCAATGACGATATCTACATCCTGTACCTTTTCATAAAAGTTTTCCGTTGTATAATCAATATGTTCATCAGCCCCAAGCGACAAAACAAATTCTTTATTTTTACCGGATGATATGCCGATAACATATGCCCCAAAATACTTCGCCATCTGAACAGCAAAATGACCGACACCACCTGAAGCGGCATGGACCAGAACCTTGCTTCCTTTTTTAATTCCGGCAACATCCACTAAGGCCTGATATGCCGTTGAAGCAGCCATTGAGGCCGCGGCAGCCTGCTGATGGGTAATGTTTTGAGGCTTTAATGCCAGATGAGCCGCCGGGGCAGCCACATATTCTGCATAGGCATTTCCTTTTCCAAAAAAATTGACCATTCCGAAGACTTCATCTCCCGGTTTAAAATCAGTTACACTTTTCCCGGTTTCTACGACTTCTCCCGAGATATCCCATCCTAAAATAACGGGCCTCTTTTCTTCAAAAATCCAGTTCAGAACTCTTTCATATGCTCTGGACTTTACATCTACAGGATTAATGCTTACCGATACTACTTTTACCAATACTTCATCATTTCCTATGACAGGCTTATCTATTTCCGTAAATTGAAGATTTTCAACGCCTCCTGCTTCGTTTACAATAACAGCTTTCATTTTTTTTGATTTTAATTATCGGGCAAATGTAGTCTCATCATATCTTTGCAGCAAGTATGTACTTTTTGGTAATCTACATACTAAAAATATACTAATACTGATTATCAAACCATTGAAAAAATGTTAAAAATAAAAAAAGTTACCAATGAGCCATCCTGTCCTGTTGATTATGCCTTTAAACGGATTGGAGGAAAGTACAAAGGCCGTATTTTATGGTATCTTCATCTGAAGACAGTTATGCGGTATGGCGAACTTCGTAAAACCCTTTCTGATATTACTCCTAAAATGCTTACCCAGACTGTCCGGGAGCTGGAAGATGACGGGCTTATCCATAGAGAAGTGTATCACGAAGTTCCTCCTAAGGTAGAATATTCTTTAACGGAAAACGGCACCGAGCTCATTCCTTTTATTGATTATCTGCGGCTATGGGGTGAAAAGCAGATTGAAAAAGAGAGAATAAAAAGGTAAACCGTTTCCTTCAAAACCATGAATGTTCATCATGGTTTTAATTTTATTACTGAAGGAGTACCATTGGATATTTTTAATTAAAAAGAACAAACCTCATAATTCATATTCAACTGAATATCAAAAAGTCGTAAATTTAGTAAAGGATAAAAACAGTGTTTTCACCCTTTTTTATAGTTGTGTCGTTCGCTAATTTTGTTCCATAAAATTAAAACCATAAAAATGAAAACTTCCTTTTTTACTAAGATTTTAAGTCCCTTATGTGCAGCTCTTATTCTGGCATTTTGTCTGCTTAGCTGCACCGAACCTCCTAAAGAACCTGTAAGCAACAGTTATAAAAAGAAACTGATCAGCTACCGTGAAGGGCGAGTTCTTTTTGATGAATACACCAGAACCAATCATGAAATTCTCATGAAGTACAGAAACGGTGAACCCGATTCGAGATGGTACTGGTTTTCGCTTGAAGATATGGAAGGCTATATTAAATATGTAAAAGAAAATGCCAGAAAACAAAAATTAAAAAATCCAGGAATCAGGATCTACATGGGAAAATATCCAATGAATCATCCTAAAAACAGAATGGCAAAACCTGAATATGCAGGTTACCAAACTATATTTTTAGTACCTACTGCCCAAAAAAGAGAAAGAGAGAAGGTTATGGCCAGATCAGCCACCACCGAAGAAAACACAGACGTTACTTCAATAGAATCTATGAATATGACCAATCTGGCCCCGCCACCAAAAACGTTATCGGAAACAATGCCTTAAAAAACACAGCATTATGAACTGGAATATTGAAACAGGGAAACAGATATCGATGACCATTTCCATTGTAGTGATGATTCTAATGGTCATAAAATACAGAAAACCCGGAAAGGAGAATTTATTTTTTATCATAGGATATCTGTTGTTTTCCCTGATTGATATTTCCTGTTATTTCTATTTCAAGCTGACCAATCTGCCTACGGACATCTTCTATGTAATTGGTTTTTTAATGATTGTATTTTTTCTGTACTTACTGTATTATTACCAATTATTATATGTTCCGCTGCTCAAAAAGATACAGACCATCATCCTGGTTCTTTTTGTCCTCAATATTGTTGTGATGTTTTATACAGAAGATGATCTGCTTCATCATTTTTCTTTTAATATGCTCTATGCAGATATCCTCCTGTTGCTGTTTTCAATCATTTTGTTCCTGTACCAAACCTTTAATTCTGATAAAGTATTGGAAATCAAAAATTATTTACCATTCTGGATATCAGTTGCTTTGCTAATATTCTTTATTGGAAGCATCCCGATATTCTTTTTTAGAACTACTGTATCAGAGACTATTTATTTTTTTATTTTATTTATGCTGAATCTGATCAGTAATGGCATACTCATATTGGGTTTAATCTGGAACAAACAGGAAAGAACAAGATAAATGCTTTGCAGATATGGAAGAGAATAATCTGGTCATCATCTTTACGATTACTTTATTCATCGTTGTTTTGACAATGGTCTTCATCTATGCGGTTTTTATCAGGAAAAAAACAACCCTGCTGATTGAGCAGAAGGAAAAAGATCTTCGGTTTGAAAAGGAACTGGCGACTTCCCAGGTAGAAATGAAAGAACAGACTCTCAATTATATCGGGCAGGAATTGCATGATGATCTGGGGCAGAAATTATCTGTGGTCCGCTTACGTCAAAACCAGCTGATTACCAAACTCCGGAATTCAGAAAAAGAAGACCTCATCGAACTCAATGAATTATTGGGAGAATGTATACAGGATATCAGAAACCTGTCTAAAACATTGATTACTGAACAGATTATTCATTTCGGACTGGCAGAATCCATTGAAAGAGAAGTGAAGAGAATTAAAAAACTGAAATTATTAAAAATAGAATTCATCACACAAAAGCAGGATATTGATATTTCGCCTAAACACGGACTGATCCTTTTCAGAATTATCCAGGAAAGTATCAATAATATTCTGAAACATTCCAAAGCCAAAAATGTTTCCATACACATGGAGGATGACTGTGAAAAATTACATATCAGTATCTCGGACAACGGAAGAGGCTTTGATATCAATAGTAATCAGGACGGCTCAGGATTAAAAAATATGGAACTGAGAGCCAAACTGATTCACGCTGAACTATCTATACATTCAGAACTGAATAAAGGAACACAAACTTTGATAACCTATCATAAAAATTTATTATGAAAACAATTCCCATAGCGATCGTTGATGATCATACCTTAATCTCCAAAGCACTGGAGAATATGATCACAGAAAACACTCAATATCGGGTCATTATGAATCATCCCAACGGAGAAGAATTTATTGCAGGCGTGGAAAAAGCTTCTGAATTACCCGCTGTAGTCCTGATGGATGTCAATATGCCTTATAAAAATGGTATAGAAACTACAGAATGGCTTACAGAGCATTATCCTGATATTAAAGTCATTGCCCTTACCATGGATGATGATGAAAGAATATGATTAAAATGCTGAAAGCAGGCGCTAAAGGCTATCTGCTGAAAGATATGCAGCCTTCCATTCTTTTCCAGGCTATTGAAACGGTATTTGAGAAAGGCAGCTTTTATACTGATTT